>NZ_CM132926.1:0-4800000 GCF_054031145.1 Nocardia sp. FBN12 | reverse complement strand
CTCGAAGGCCTCGCCGATGATCTCGGCCTGTTCCACGGCGTGCACCTTCGACGAACCCGAGGACGGGGCCGACATGGCGCGACGCGAGATGCGACGCAGGCGGCCGAGGCGCTCGGGCAGGACCTCGGGGAGGTTGAGGCCGAAGAAGGGCCAGGCGCCCTGGTTGGCGGGTTCTTCCTGGACCCAGGCGATGTCGGTCGCGTTGGGGTACTTGGCCAGTGCCTCGTTGAGGCGGTACGTCGGGATCGGGTAGAGCTGTTCGATCCGGACGATGGCCACGTCTTCACGCTTGTGCTTGGCCTTCTCCGCGGCGAGCTCGTAGTAGAGCTTGCCCGAGGTCAGCAGGATGCGCTTGACCTTGGTGGTGTCGCCGATGCCCTGTTCGTAGGTGGGCTCGTCGAACACCGAACGGAACTTCGACTCGGTGAAGTCCTTGACGTCGGACACCACGGCCTTGTTGCGCAGCATCGACTTCGGGGTGAAGACGATCAGCGGACGACGGATCCCGTCGAGCGCGTGGCGACGCAGCAGGTGGAAGTAGTTCGCCGGGGTGGACGGCACCGCCACGGTCATCGAACCCTCGGCGCACAGCTGCAGGAACCGCTCGATGCGACCGGAGGTGTGGTCGGGACCCTGACCCTCGTGGCCGTGCGGCAGCAGCAGCACCACGTCGGAGAGCTGGCCCCACTTGGCCTCACCGGAGGAGATGAACTCGTCGATGATCGACTGCGCGCCGTTGACGAAGTCACCGAACTGCGCTTCCCACAGCACGAGTGCGTTGGGGTTGCCGAGGGAGTAGCCGTATTCGAAGCCGACCGCGGCGTACTCGCTCAGCGCGGAGTCGTGCACCGCGAACCAGCCCGGCTTCTCCGAGCCGATGTTGTGCAGCGGGGTGTACTCCTGCGCGTTGATCCGGTCGATGATCACCGAGTGACGCTGGGTGAACGTGCCGCGACGCGAGTCCTGACCGGTCAGGCGCACATCGTGGCCCTGGTCGATCAGCGAACCGAAGGCGAGCAGCTCGGCGAAGGCCCAGTCGACCTTGCCCTCGTAGGCCATCTCGCGACGCTTCTCCAGCACCGGCTTCACGCGCGGGTGCACGTTGAAACCGTCGGGAGTGTTCAGGAACGCGTCGCCAATCCGCTGCAGCACCGACTTGTCGACCGCGGTGACCACGGTGGCGGGCACCTTCTGGTCGTCCTCGACCGACTCCGACGGCTCCGGAATGTACTTCTCCAGCTCGCGGACCTCGTTGAACACGCGCTCCAGCTGGCCTTGGTAGTCGCGCAGCGCGTCCTCGGCCTCCTTCATGGAGATGTCACCGCGGCCGATCAGCGATTCGGTGTACGCCTTACGCACCGAACGCTTGGTGTCGATGATGTCGTACATCTCCGGCTGGGTCATCGAGGGATCGTCACCCTCGTTGTGCCCGCGGCGGCGGTAGCAGACGAGGTCGATGACGACGTCCTTGCGGAACTTCTGGCGGAAGTCGACCGCCAGGCGCGCGACCCAGTCGCAGGCCTCCGGGTCGTCACCGTTGACGTGGAAGATCGGCGCGCCGATGAACTTCGCGATGTCGGTGGAGTACTCGGTGGAGCGGCTGTTCTCCGGCGCGGTGGTGAAGCCGATCTGGTTGTTCACCACGATGTGGATGGTGCCGCCGACGCGGTAACCACGCAGACCCGACAGGTTCAGCGTCTCGGCGACCACGCCCTGACCGGCGAACGCGGCGTCACCGTGCAGCATCAGCGGCATCACCGAGAAGCCGTCGGGGCCGTCGCCCTTGTCGAGCAGGTCCTGCTTGGCGCGCACCAGACCCTCGAGCACCGGGTCGACCGCCTCGAGGTGCGAGGGGTTGGCGGTGAGCGAGACCTCGATCTCGTTGTCGCCGAACATCTGCAGGTACTGGCCGTGCGCACCGAGGTGGTACTTCACGTCGCCGGAGCCGTGGGTGGCCGCCGGGTTCATGTTGCCCTCGAACTCGGTGAAGATCTTCGAGTACGGCTTGCCGACGATATTGGCGAGCACGTTGAGGCGACCGCGGTGCGGCATGCCGATGATGACCTCGTCCATGCCGTACTCGGCGCACTGGTCGATGGTGGCGTCCATCATCGGGATGACGGCTTCGGCGCCTTCGAGCGAGAAACGCTTCTGGCCGACGTACTTGGTCTGCAGGAAGGTCTCGAACGCCTCGGCGGCGTTGAGCCGGTTCAGGATGTACTTCTGCTGTGCGACAGTCGGTTTGACGTGCTTCTGCTCGACCCGCTCCTGCATCCACTGCAGCTGGTCGGTCTCGAGGATGTGGGTGTACTCGACACCCACGTGGCGGCAGTACGCATCGCGCAGGATCGAGAGCACATCGCGCAGCTTCATCCGCTCCTGGCCGTGGAAACCGCCCACGTCGAAGGTGCGGTCCAGGTCCCACAGGGTGAGGCCGTGCTCGGTGACGTCGAGGTCGGGGTGGCTGCGGAACTTGTCCTTGACCAGGCGCAGCGGATCGGTGTCGGCCATCAGGTGACCGCGGTTGCGGTAGGCCGCGATCATCTCGAGCACGCGGGCGCTCTTGTCGACACCGCGCGCGCTGATGTCCTTGCGCCAGCGGATCGGCTCGTACGGCACGCCGAGGCCGTGGAAGATCTCGTCGTAGAACTCGTCGGAGATCAGCAGGTTGTGGATGGTGCGCAGGAAATCGCCCGACTCGGCACCCTGGATGATGCGGTGGTCGTAGGTCGAGGTCAGCGTCATCAGCTTGCCGACGCCGATATCGGCGATCCGCTCATCGCTCATGCCCTGGAACTCGGCGGGGTATTCCATCGCACCGGCACCGATGATCGCGCCCTGGCCCGGCATGAGGCGCGGCACCGAGTGGACGGTGCCGATGGTGCCGGGGTTGGTCAGCGAGATGGTGACGCCGGCGAAGTCGTCGTTACCGAGCTTGCCCTCGCGGGCCCGGCGCACGACGTCCTCGTAGGCCGCGTGGAACTGACCGAAGCTCATGTCTTCGGTTTCCTTGATGGCGGCCACGGCCAGCGATCGGTTGCCGTCCTTGCCCTGGAGGTCGATCGCCAGGCCCAGGTTGGTGTGGGCCGGGGTGACCGAGTTCGGCTTGCCGTCGATCTCGGCGAAGTGGCGGTTCAGGTTCGGGAACGCCTTGATCGCCTGCACGATCGCGTAACCCAGCAGGTGGGTGAACGAGATCTTGCCGCCGCGAGTGCGGGCCAGGTGGTTGTTGATCACCAGGCGGTTGTCGATCATTAGCTTGGCGGGGATCGCGCGCACCGACGTCGCGGTGGGGATCGTCAGCGAGGCCGACATGTTCTTGGCGATGGCGGCGGCGGGGCCGCGCAGCACCTTGTTCTCCGGGCCGGCGGCAGCCGCTGCCTTGGGCGCGGTGGTGGCCGGTGCGTTGGACACCGGTGCAGGTGTGGTCTGCGGTGCGCGCACGGTCTTGGCGGCCGGAGCCGGCGCGGGAGCCGCGGCGGGCTTCGGCGGTGGGGTCGCTACCACGGCCTTGGGGGCCGGGGCCTGCGCTGCTGCCGCCTTGGGCGCAGCGGCTGCCGCGGGAGCGGTGGAGGCGGCCGGAACCTGGCTGTTACCGGATTCGGTGGCTTCCGGCGTGTAATCCGCGAGGAACTCGTGCCAACTTGCGTCGACCGAGGATGGGTCCTGTTTGAACTTCTGATACATCTCGTCGACTAGCCACTGGTTCTGTCCGAACTGGGAAGTTGAGCTGCTCACAGCTGGTGTTCGCCTCATTTCGTTCTTCGCGCTGCGACGTTTGTGACGTGCCCGGCAGGGGTATCAGCCATGTCTGCCGATGCGCCCTCACCGAGCATATGCCCAGCGGCTGACAGGCGTCGCTACCGGTCTTGGGTCGACACTATGCCCTCTGCCTCCTGCCCCGCCGCCCAGAGTCGGGAGTAGTGACCGTTACTGGCGAGTAGGTCTGACGGCGCGCCGAATTCCACGATACGGCCGTGTTCGACCACGGCAACCAGATCGGCGCGCGCGGCGGTCGCGAGACGGTGCGCGACCACCACCGTGGTCCGCCCTCGCGCCAGCGATCGGCTCGCAACCAGCACCGATGCCTCGGTGTCCGGGTCGAGGGTGGAGGTGGCCTCGTCGAGCAGCAGCAGGTCGGGGTCGACCAGTTCGGCCCTGGCCAGCGCGATCATCTGGCGTTGTCCGGCGGAGAGTCCGCGTCCGCGTTCACCGACCGGATGGTGCATTTTTCGGGGGAGACCGTTGATCATTTCCGACGCGCCGACGGCGTCGGCCGCCATCGCGATGTCCACCGAGGTGGCGAATGTTTGCCCGAATGCAATGTTGCTCGCCACGTCGCCGGTGAACAAGTGAACTTCCTGCGGCACGATTCCCAGCCGCGTGCGGTACTCGGTGAGGACATATTTCCGGAGATCGATACCGTCGACCAGGATCGCACCGGCCGCAGGCTCGGGTGGGAGGTCGTAGAGGCGGGCAAGCAGCTTCACGATCGTCGATTTGCCCGCGCCGGTCGGCCCGACCAGTGCCAGGGTCGCGCCAGGGGGAACCGCGAAGGTCACGCCGTCGAGGGCGGGGGTGCTCGCGCCGGGGTAGCGGAATCCGACGTCGTCGAAGACGATCTCGCCGCGCAGGCGGTCGACCGAGATCGCGTCGGGTGGGTCGGCGGCGATCGATGACGTGGTGCGCAGCAGATCGCCGATCCGCCGCAGCCCGACTCTGGCCTGCTGATAGCCGTCGAAGACCTGTGACAGTTCCTGGATGGGACTGAACAGCAGACCCAGGTAGAGGACGAAGGCGACGAGCGTGCCGGTGGTCGTGCGTCCGTCCGCGACGGCATTGGCGCCGAGGTAGACCACCACAGCGAGCGCCAGATCGGCCCAGGCCAGACCGAAGGAGAAATAGGCCGCGATCGCTCGCTGCGCGCGGATCCGCGCATCGCGGTAGCGGTGGGAGTACTCGGCGAAGCGGCGCGCGGCGGTCGGCTCGTTGCGGGCGGCCTGCACCGCGCGCAGGCCGGCGATGTTCTCCTGGAAACCCGCGTTGACCGTCGAGACCCGTTCGCGCGAGACCGTGTAGGCCACCGAGGACACCCGGCGGAAAAGCAGCGTGGCCACCAGCATCGGCAAGACGGTGACCAGCACCACCACGGCCAGCCCGGCATCGATGAAGAACAGTCCGATGGCGACGCCGATCAGGGTGATCAGCGCGACCAGCCCGGTGGCGACTCCGGTCTGCAGGAACGTCGAGAGCGCGTCGACGTCGGTGGTCATCCTGGTCATGATGCGACCGGACAGTTCGCGTTCGTAGAAGTCGAGGCCGAGCCGCTGCAACTGGGCATAGCTGCGCACCCGCAGCCCGAACAGCACGCGCTCGCCCGTGCGCGCGGTGAGCACGGTGACCGCGGCGCCGACCACCAAGCCGGCCAGCACCAGCCCGATCCCGATCACCCCCGCGAGGACGAGCGCGGAGTCGTCGCCCGCGGTGACGCCGATGTCGATGGCATAGCGGACCAGCGGCGGGAACGCGACACCGACCAGCGCGTCGACGATGAGCAGCCCGACGACCACGCACACCAGGCCGCGAACCGGGCGCAGCAGTGCGCGCAGGCCGAAGCTGGGTTGGGGTGCGCGGAGGTCGCCGGGCAGGGCGGGTTCCTCGGTTGCCGGTGGCAGGGCGTCGACCGCGGCGCGCAGTTCCGGTGTTTCGCTGAGGTCGTTCGAGGCCGACGACATCGAGCGTGGTTTGCCCGCGTCGCCCAGTGGTGTGGTCATGGCGCCGGTCGCCGGCACCACCGACGCGATGGGTGCGGGCAGCCGGATGACGCGGTCGGCCTGGGCCAGCGTCGATTCCCGGTGCGCCAGGATCAGCGTGGTCCGCCCGCCCGGGTCGGGGAGCCGGCGGAAGATCTCGGCCTCGGTGACGGCGTCGACCGCGGAGGTGGCGTCGTCGAGCACCAGCACGCGCGGGTGGGTGAGCAGCGCCCTGGCCAGGGCGACGCGCTGGCGTTGGCCACCCGAGAGGGTCAGCCCGCGTTCGCCGATGACGGTGTCGTAGCCCTCCGGCAGCGCGGCGATGAACTCGTCCGCGGCGGCGGCCGTCGCGGCGGCCCGGATCTCGGCGTCGGTGGCGTCGGGCCTGCCGAGCGCGATATTGGCGGCGATGGTGTCGGAGAACAGGAACGGATCGTCAAAGACGACACCGACCGCGCCGCGCAGCTCGTCGGCACGCAGCTCGGCCAGGTCGACGCGGGTGCCGTCGGCGCCGACGAGATTGATCCGGCCCGCGTCGGGTGCGTAGAAGCGGGGGAGCAGCAGCGAGAGCGTGGACTTGCCCGACCCCGCCGGACCGATCACCGCGACGGTCTCGCCGGGCCGCACGGTGAGGTCGAGTTTCTGCAACACCGGCTGATCGGCCTCGAAACCGAAACTGACAGCATCGAATTCGATCCCGAGCGGTCCCGGCGGTAGCTCGGCGGGGTCGTCCGGATCGACCAGCACCGGTGCCGCGTCGATCACCCCGAAGACCCGGTCGACGGCGGCCTTGGTGAGCTGACCCATGATCACCACCGAGGTGATCGTGCGAGCCGAGGACGTCATCGTGGCGAGGTAGGCGGTGAACGCGAGGAAGGTGCCGATGCCGATCGCGCCGTGCGAGGCGAGCACACCGCCGACGATGATCACCGCGACCAGCCCGGCCTGCGGCAGCGCCGACACCAACGGCGCGAACCTGGCGTTGATTCGCGCGGCGCGCATCCGTTCGGCGAACAGCAGCCGGCCGTGGTCTTCGAGGATGTCGACCATCCGGGATTCCTGCCCGAATCCCTTCACCACCCGCACCCCGGTCACCGTCTGCTCGACGTGTTCGGCGAGGTCGGCCGCGCGCTGCTGCGCCGACCAGGTCGCCGCGTAGAGCCGGGGCCGCATCCGGAACACGATCACCGCCATCGCGGGCGCGACCAGCAGGGCTGCCAGCGCCAGCGGTGGACTCAACCACACCATCACCACCGCCGACAGCACGAACTGCAACACCGCCAGTCCCGACCACGGCACCATGGCGAGCAGTCCCTGCACGAGCTGCAGATCGGTGATCGACCGCGACACCACCTGCCCGGTGCGGATCGCGTCCTGGCCCGCGCCGTCGAGCCGCTGCAAGGCGGCGAGCAGCGAGATGCGAAGGCCGTGTTGCACTTCCAGCGACAGCTTGCCCGCCCAGAGCCTGCGCGCGAAGGTGACGACGAACCGGGTCACAGCCAGTACGGCGAGCAGGACGGCGGCGCTGCCGATCACCGCGGTGTCGCCCACCTGGGCGGCGTCGACCGCGCGTTTGGTCGCCAGCGGTGCGGCGATCGCGACCGCCGCACCGGCCAGCACGGAGACGGCGATGCCCGCCAGCAGCCGGGGGTGTTCCAGGCACAGGCGCCACAGCCTGCGGATCCACCCGGACGAACCCGCGGTCGCGGGCACTACAGGTCTCGGTTGCGCAGGTCCCACCACCCCGCGGCGCCGACCGCCGCTGTCCACAGCAGCAGGACCACCAGTGCCGCCGGTGTCGGCGCGAAGACCTCGGCCTCGTCGAACGAGCCGGCGCTGACCCCGGCCACGGTGGCCGAGACGGGCAGCAGCGCGGCGAATCCGCCCGCGCCGAAACCCTTGGCCACCACCCAGATCAGCGGTTCGAGCGCGAACGCCCAGCCGAGCACCAGCCACGCCGCGCCGCTGAAGGTGCGCAGCAGCAGCCCGATTCCGGCGCCGATCACCGCCCAGCACATGGCTACCAGCAGACCGGCCGCGAGCACTTCGATCAGCTGCCAGCCGAGTTCGAATTTCCCGCGCGCCGCGACGAGCAGCACCACGAAGCTCACCAGTTCGGCGGCCAGCGCGAGCGCGAAGGCGAAAGCGGCGGTCGCGGCGTACTTCGCGGTGACCAGCCGGTCGCGATCGGGCGCGAACAGCACGGTCAACGCCATGGTCTTGTGCCGGTACTCACCGCCGGTCGAGGCGATGCCGAGCAACGCGGCGACCACGAAGACCGCGACCATTCCGAGGTAGAGGCCGATCGTGGCGGCCCCGGTCGCGGGCTGACCCTTCGGATCGGCGGGCCCCGACATGATCGCGGTGATCAGCGTCGCGACCAGCGCCAGCGCCACCGGCGCGGCAAGCAGCAGCCGGGTCTGGCGCAGCGCGACGATCTTGCGCGCCTCGGCGTCGATACCGGGAACGAGATCGGCGGGGATCACGGAGGTGGTCATCGAGGCATCCCATACGAGGTCGGGGCCGGGACGTACGCGGCGGGAGTCGGCGTCGGGACGGTGTGCCGGTGGCGGCGCGGTTTGGTCAGCGAGGCCAGCACCCGATCGGGGTGGATGGGATCGGCGACGATGCTGCCGATCCGCACCTGCGCGGTGTCGGCGATCGAGCGGATGGTCGCTTCGTTCGCCTCGGCGACGGCAAGACGCCCGTCGGGTCGCATGACCGCGTCGGTGAAGCCCTGCCCGGCCAGCGCGGTCGCCAGTGCGATGGACGGCGACGCGGCGACAACGAGCCGGTCGGGATGGCCGCGGCGCAACTTGGCCGGTGTGCCCTGCCAGACGACAGTGCCTTCGCTGAGCACCACGAGCTGATCGGCGCTCGACACCACATCGGCCAGTGCGTCGGAACTCACCAGCACGGTGCCGCCGCGGTTCGCGTGGCGACGCAGCAGCTCGAGCAGCCAGCCGCGTTCGATGCTGTTCGCGCCCGCGAACAGATCGTCGAGCACCAGCAGCCGGGGATCGGCCAGCAACGCCATGGCCAGGGCCAGGCGTGTCTGCTGACCCGGATGTAGCTGGGCGACAACAGTTTCGGCGACAGCGGTGAGGCCGGCTTCGTCGAGCACCGCGGCGACCCGGCGCCGCGACGCCCCCGCGACCGGCGCGTAGCACCGCAGTTGATCGCGCACCGTGCGTGCCGGATGCAGGCCACGCGGACTCAGCACCGCCCCGACCGCGGCGGGACCACGGTCGACGCCCGCGATACTGCCCGTGGTCGGCTGCTGCAGGCCCAGCACCATCTGCAGGACCGTCGACTTGCCCGCTCCGGCGGGCCCGACGAGGGCGGTCACCGAACCCGCCGGCACGGCGAAGTCGATCTCGTGGACCGCGCTCACCGGCCCGAACTGCTTGCCGACACCACGCAGCAGCACGGCGTCACCACCCTTGCTCACTTCTCGGTCGCCTTGCGGGTACCGATCGCGGGCAGCGGATCGGCATCGATCACGTTGTGCAGCGGGGTCGGCCACAGCGCGGGCGCGGGCCCGAAAGCCTTGTGCGCGTTCTCGATTGTCACCTTGCCAAGCGCCCGGTTGCCCGCGCCACCGATGGCGGCGCCGATGCCTGCGGGCAGCACCTTGCCCGCCATCAGCGCGACCCGCTTGGTGATGAACCGCTTCATGAACTGCTGCAGCAGTTTGCTGTTGATCCCGCCGAGGCCGGGAACCTTGCCCGCCAGCGCGCCCGCCCAATTCTTCGACTGGGTGCTGAGTCCCTTCTGCACGATCGCGATCCCGGCATCGCCGAGTACGACCGCGAGCACCAGCGCGCGCCGGGCTTCCTTGTTTTCGGGCTCGATGCCGTGCACCGCGGCCTGGGCCAGGGTGAACAGGGCCGACGCCTCCATGAAGAACACGGTCTCGGCGCTCACCGCCCCGAGTGCGGCGATCGTGCCGACACCCGGCACCGCCGCGGTGGCGCCGACGGCCGCACCGCTGCCGGTGACGGCGAGCAGATACTGCTTCTCCAACCGTGTCACGATCTGGGCCGGACTCTCCCCGGGATGACGCTCACGCAGGAATTCGACATAGCGGCGTACGGCCGGCGCCTGCAGCTTTGACCCGGTGTCGAGCACATCGACCACGGCTTTTTCGATCGCGTTCTTGAACACGGCGTCGTCCTCCTCTTCGCCCCAACGAGTCGAACTGTAGGGCACTTGCGCAACCGAGAGCTCATCATGCCAACGACCACCGACAGCCCGCGGTTCCGTGATGCGCGCGACCGTTTCTCTCGACTGGCTCTGTCGACCGCGGGGCTCGAAGTTCTACGCTGACCCGATGAGTAAAACGCTGCCAACCCGACTGTCGCGTGAGTTCACCGAAGGCGGTGCCGAGTACGCGACGATCACGATCGACCACCCGCCGCTGAACCTGTTCGATCGCGCCCTCATCGCCTCACTGATCGCCGATATCGCCGCGGTACGCGCGCTGCCGCCGCGTGCGTTGCTGATCAGGGCCGAAGGCAAGGTCGTCTCCGGCGGTGTCGATGTGAACATCTTCGACGGCCGCACGGTCGAAGAGGGCGCGCAGCTGTGGCGAGAGCTGTTCGAGCAGGTCATCCACCCCTTGGAAGCGCTGCCGTGTCCGGTGGTGTTCGCCGCGCACGGGCTCACCCTGACCGCCGCCTTCGAGATGTCGCTCGCGTGCGACATCATCCTGGCCGCGCCGAAGGCGAAGTTCGGGCTGGTGGAGACGGTCGTGGGGCTGACACCGTCGATGGGCGGGCCGCAGCGGCTGGCCGAACGCGCCGGCTCCGGGCGCGCCCGCGAGTTCGTGATGACCGGCGACCTCTACACCGCCGCGACGATGGCGGAGTGGGGCGTGGTGAACGCGATCCACGAGGACCTGGAAACCGCGGCGCGCGCACTGGTCACCCGGCTCGCGGAAGGGCCGACGCGCGCGCACGCCGCGACCAAGCAGATCATCGAGGCGTGGCGTTCCGGTGGTGTGGCACATGCCGATTCGGTGACGCCGAAGGTCTCGGGCGAGCTGTTCGACACCGCCGACCTGCGCGGCGCGGTCCGCAGTTTCCTCGATGTCGGACCGGGAAAGGCCACCTATCGCGGCGAATGAGCGCGCCGAGTGCCTGACAGCTGTGTGATCCACGTCATATAGTCACAGTGCGGCTGTATCGACGTACGGAGGTCCGGATGGGTCATGGCGAGCACGAACCGGGCGCGGCCGTCTTCGAGTTCCCCGCCACCAGTGCGGCAACGCAGCTGCGGCGGGGCTCCGACGGTGTGCTGCGCTACGGCGACCTCAATCCGGCCCTCACCGAATTACTCGACCTGCGCGTGCACTCGTTCACCAATCGCGAGGCCGTGGTCGAGGTCGGCGGTCCGCGTCTGACCTACCGCGAACTCTGGCACAGCGCCTCGCGGATCGCGGGCGGTCTACAGGGCCACGGCATCGGGTACGGCGATCGGGTCGCGGTGCACATGCCGACCAGCGCGCGCTGGGTGCAGGCGTTTCTCGGCGCGCTGCTCTCGGGCGCGGTGCCGGTGCTGGTGCCGGATGCGCTGCCCGCCGCGATCGCCGACCAGGTGATCGCCGACAGCAGAGCCGATTTCGTGCTCGGTCCCGATGGGCCGCTGCCCGACAGTACGGCCTACATCGATGATGGTGCGGCACTGGATGATCCGGCCCTGCTCTGCTACACGGGCACCCGTCGGTCGATGCCCGCGGGAGTCGAGCTGTCCAACGAGAACCTGCTGTCGGCGGTGTCGTCGGTAGTCGGCGCGCTCGGTCTGCCCGCCGACGGGTTGCGCAATCTGGTGCTGCTGCCACTGGCGCACGCCAGCGGCTGCGTCGACCAATTGCTGCCCACCTTCGCCGTCGGCGGCACCGTCGTCCTTGCCCCGGGCGCCCGCAGCCTCGCTGACGTGCTGGTGAGCGAGCGGATCGACACCGTCTCGGCCACGCCGCGGATCTTCGCCGGCCTGGTCCCCGAACTCGTCGCTCGCCGTGCCGGTGACGGCGTGCGGCGGGTCAGTAAGGCCTGCCATCGCTCCGAGCGTGCCGCCGCCGCGGCCCCCGCCGCCCTCACCGCCGCGCTGCGCGGACTGTTCCCCTCGGCTAGGCAGTGGTCGGTCTGGGGTGCTACCGAGACCAGCGGCATCGGCCTGATGGTCGACGACACCGAGCTCCCGGACTCCGACGCGACGCTCGGATTCGCTTTCGGTGGAACGGAATTGGCGCTCGCTGGCCCCAGGGCGAGCACGGGTCACGGCGAATTGCTGTGTCGTGGGCCGAATGTCAGCAGGCGCTACTGGAACAACCCCGGCGCATCGGCCGCCCGCTTCAGCGGAAGCTGGTTCCACACCGGGGATTTCGTCAGTATCGGTGCGGACGGGCTGGTTCGGGTCGACCCGGACAGGCGAGTCAGCGGGCTGTGATCACACCAGGCGAGCGCGCAGGGCCTCGCGTAGTTCGCCGGTCAGGCCGACAACGGTGAGGTAGTTCTCGATGTCGCCGTGGACCGCGCGGACGCTGGCGTCGGCGGTGCGGAGGTATTCCTCGCGGACGCCGAGAAGGTCGTCCGACAGGGCGTCGCCGTTGCCGATCTTCGGTTCCAGCAGCCTGCGCAGCGGTTCGACCGCGGCGTTGCTCGCCAGGAAGTCGGTGTAGACGTCCTCCTCGGTGACGCCGACCGCGCGCAGCACGGTGGCCACCGCCCAGCCGGTGCGGTCCTTGCCTGCCGCGCAGTGCACCAGGACCGCGCCGTCGCCGCGCACGATCGAGCCGGCCAGTTCGGCGATCGCGGTGTGTGCCTCGGGCAGGGTCGGGAAGGCCCGGTACACCTCGATCATGTGCGCGAACGCCGAGACGGTCTTCGCCTCGTGCGGCGGCGCCTCCTCCATGCGTGAATCGAACGGCGTCACGTGCAGGCGCACGTTGTCGGGGAGGGTGTCGTGGCCGATGTGGTCGATCTCGACGAGGCCGCGCAGATCGTGCACGTCGGTGACGCGCCATTCTCGCAGGGTGTCGTGGCCCTGATCGTCCAGACCGCTCAGCTGAGCGGATCGCAGCAGCACACCGGGGCGGATCGTGGTGCCGTCGGCGGTGCGAAGGCCGCCCACATCGCGGAAATTGAAGGTGCCGCTGAGAGCGAACTGATCGGCAGGAGGCGAGAGAGTCACCTGACCAGGTTATCGGCGACTCCGGCGCCGCCGCGCCGGAGTTCGCGGATCGGTCACCGGATGTGTCGCGTCCGTTCCGATGGGTGCCACTGTGCCGTCGCCCACACCGAGCGGGGCGGACCGGGGTCCACTTGTAGTATTGATCAGATGCGCGGATTCCAGCGCGGGGGCTGGATATCCAGGAATGCGAAGAATTGAAGCCGTATGGTCGGTTTTACAAAAGGTCGCATTCGGGTAACAAAACAATCTTTCAGTCTGAAAAGGATGGCTGAACCAGTTCGTGAATCCTGAAAATCTTCTAAGATCGAGCTCGGTGACCACCAAGCTCGCATCGCCGCGGGCAGCGAATTTTGTTGCCGAGGAGTCGTCGTTGAGCGCCAGTCGTGAACTAACAGAAATTTCGCTACGGCCTGCGGTATGTGATGCCGTCGAACAAGCCGCCGCCAGTTCGGATGCCACCGGTGTTCGGGCGCTGCGGGTGTACTTGCATGCTGGGCTCAGCACCTATTGGCCGCTGGTGAAGGCCGCGCCCACCCGGCGAATAGCCGCCTACGAAGCCGCGTTGGAGACCTTGCGTCTGCGGTGGACGCCCTCGGGTGACACGGTCGGCGATCCGTCCGCCGTCGCGATGTTCCGCGAGATGGACGACGAAGCCGCCGACTTCCTGGGGATGTGCGCGCGGTTGTCCGGCACACAGTGGCTCGAGCCGGTCGATTCGGTCGCGGGTTACCTCGTCTCGGTGTTCCACGGCTCGGTGCTGCGCTGGCTCGCCGACGGCAACGACGAGACCATCCTGGTGGTGATCGACGACCTGGTCGGCTGTCTGACCCTGA
Source organism: Nocardia sp. FBN12 (assembly GCF_054031145.1). Taxonomy (NCBI): domain Bacteria; kingdom Bacillati; phylum Actinomycetota; class Actinomycetes; order Mycobacteriales; family Nocardiaceae; genus Nocardia; species Nocardia sp. FBN12. The sequence goes on along the minus strand of NZ_CM132926.1, from coordinate 4,786,220 downwards.
AGGCTGTCGAAAGCTGACCCGCAATGCTGGACGACTGACCAAATAGGTGGTTCAGTAGTCGAGTGACCCAGACGACATCGCTGCACCATCTGCACGCGGCGACCGCGGAGCTCGACCCGCCGCTGGCCGCCCTCGACCTGACCGCCCTCGATCGCAACGCCGCCGACCTGGTTCGGCGCGCGAACGGCGTCGCGGTGCGGGTGGCCAGCAAATCCGTGCGGTGCCGCGCCGTGCTCGAGCGTGTGCTCGGCGACGGTCTCACCGCCCGCGACGGGTTCGCCGGGATCATGGCGTACTCGTTGCGCGAGGCCATCTGGCTGGTCCGCCTCGGCGCCCGCGACGTCCTGCTCGGCTACCCGGTGCTCGACCGCGCCGCCCTGGCCGAACTCGCCGCCGCCCCCGCCCTGCTCGAAGCGATCACGCTGATGATCGACGATGTCGCCCAACTCGAACTCACCCGCGCCGCGCTCGGCACCGACCTGGTCCACCCCCGCGTCTGCCTCGATGTCGATGCCGCGTTGCGCATCGGCCCGCTGCACCTGGGTGCCCGTCGCTCGCCCGTGCGCAGTCCCGAAGAAGCCGCCGAGCTGGCAGGCGAGGCGCTGCGCCGCGGGTTCACGGTGGTCGGCGTGATGACCTACGAGTCACAGATCGCCGGTCTGCCCGACAGCAATCCGGCGGTCCGCGTGGTGAAACGCTTGTCCGCCATCGAAATCGGCCGCAGGCGCACCCGGGTACTCGACGCGGTCCGCGCGGTGACCGGCCCGCTGGAAATCGTCAACAGTGGTGGCACCGGCTCCATCGAGGTCTCGATCACCGACCCCGACGTCACCGAGGTCACCGCCGGTTCCGGCCTCTACGTGCCGACCCTGTTCGATCACTACCGCTCGTTCACCCCCCGCCCCGCCCTGTTCTTCGCCACCCCGGTGCTGCGCAAACCCGCCCCGGCCATCGCGACCGTCTTCGCGGGTGGCTACATCGCCTCCGGCCCCGCGGGCCCTAGCCGCGTCCCCGTCCCGGTGTGGCCCGCGGGCCTGAAGCTGCTCGGCTCCGAAGGCGCGGGCGAGGTCCAGACGCCCCTGGCGGGCGGCGCGGAACTCGAGATCGGCGACCGCGTCTGGTTCCGTCACGCCAAGGCGGGCGAACTGTGCGAACGCTTCGCCGAGATCCACCTCGTCGACGAGGCGGGCACTCGCACGACCGTGCCGACCTACCGTGGTGAGGGGCAGTGCTTCGGCTGAGTGCGACCTGTCTGGTCGACCGGCGTGGGTTGCTCGCGCCGCGGGTGTGCTTCAGCGCAGCAGCTCGATGACCTCGTCGTCCTCGAGCTGATGAAAGTCGCTGTACGCCATGCCGACTCCGCCCAGGTCCGGTGGCGTCCACAGGCAGACGAGTTCATCGCACTCCCGCTCGACCCGTCGCGCCGCCTCGGGCGAGGACACCGGCATCGCCACCACCACACGGGCGGGGTGCTGCGCATTCGCCACCCGGCACGCGGCCACCACCGTCGCCCCGGTCGCCATCCCGTCGTCGACGATCACCACCGTGCGCCGCGCCAGCGGAATCGGATCGGCGACCCGCAACATCGCCTGTCGACGGCGCAGCTCGGCGCGCTCGGCCTGTTCCACCTCGTCGAACGCCTCGGCGCTCACCCCACTGCGGTCGACGACGTCACGATTGAGGACCAGCAGTCCGCTCTCCCCGAGCGCCCCCATCGCCAACTCCGGCTGCCACGGCAGCCCCAGTTTGCGTACCAGCAGCACATCGAGTTCCCCGCCGATCGCCGCGCTCACCGCCGCCGCCACCGGCACACCCCCGCGTGGCAGCCCGAGCACCAGCGGGCGGGTGGACCGCAGGTGTTCGAGGGCCGTGCCGAGGGCGCGGCCCGCCGCCGCGCGATCCGGGTACACCATCGCCTCGAACGCTACTCCGCCGCGGGCGCCTCGGAAATGGTGAAACGTCGCAGCGAGAGGCTGGGATTGGCGGTGCGTACCCTGGCCAGGTGCGCCGGATCCACCGTCGCGGTGAGCACGCCCGGCTCGTCGCCGAGTTCGGCCAGCACCGTTCCCGCCGGATCCACGATCATCGAGGCGCCCGCACCGCGCGGCGCGCACTGATCGGCCGCCGCCACGTACACGGTGTTCTCGATGGCGCGGGCCCGCAACAGCGTGGTCCACTGGTCGACTTTGGCGGGCCCCGGAATCCACTGCGCGGGCAGCAGCAATACGTGCGCGCCCGCTGCCGCGACACGCCGACACCCCTCCGGAAAACGGAGATCGAAACAGGTCTGCATGCCGAATACCACACCGTCGACGGCGAATGTCACAGGCGCGACGAGCGGGCCCGGCTCCACCACATCCGATTCCAGATGCCCGAACGCGTCGTACAAATGCACCTTGCGATACACCGCGACGCGCGCGCCGTCGGGCCCGTGCGCGACGAGGGTATTACTGATTCGCGTCGCCCCCGGTGTCGGCAACTCCACCACCCCGGCCACCAGAAACACTCCGAATTCGGCTGCCAGCGCGGCGAGTCCGGTGGTGAAAGGGCCGTCGAGCGGTTGCGCGATCGCCACCACCCGCTCGTCGAGGCGGGTCACAGCGAACATCGAGTATTCGGGCGCGACCACCACGCGCGCACCCGCATCGGCTGCGGCGCGCACGTGTTCACGCAGGGTCGACAGGTTCGATTCGGGGTCGGTTTCGGGGGCGAATTGGACCACCGCGATCCCCACTGTCACCGGCTGATGTTCCTGATGTGCTGACCCGTCGCGCAGTTGCATAGGTCTCACCGTATTCACCTGGTGGTTGGGGCAGCTACCGCCAGGCAGTAAACTCGTGGTCAATGAGTACAAATGAGGTCGACAGCGTTCCTGCCGACAACGACAGGAACGACACCGGCCCGACTTTCGCCGATCTCGGGATCGATGACCGCGTACTGCGGGCCATCGCCGATGTGGGCTACGAGTCGCCGTCCCCGATTCAGGCGGCGACGATTCCCCCGCTGCTCTCCGGCGCCGACGTGGTTGGCCTGGCGCAGACGGGCACCGGCAAAACCGCGGCATTCGCGATCCCCATCCTGATGAACCTGGACACCGCGCAGAAGAAGCCGAGCGCGCTGGTGCTCGCGCCGACGCGTGAACTCGCGATCCAGGTCGCCGAGGCGTTCGGCAAATACTCCTCGCACATCCCGGGTCTGCACGTGCTGCCGATCTACGGTGGGCAGAGCTACGGCGTGCAGCTGTCGGGTCTGCGGCGCGGCGCGCACGTCGTCGTCGGCACCCCCGGCCGTGTGATCGATCACTTGGAGAAGGGCACGCTGGATCTTTCGCAGCTGCGCTACCTGGTGCTCGACGAGGCCGACGAGATGCTCAAGATGGGCTTCCAGGAAGACGTCGAGCGCATCCTGCGTGACACCCCCAAGGACAAGCAGGTCGCGCTGTTCTCGGCCACCATGCCGGGCGTGATCCGCAAGATCTCCAAGCAGTACCTCAACGATCCGGTCGAGATCACGGTCAAGTCCACGACGCAGACCAGCTCGAACATCACCCAGCGCTATGTGCAGGTGTCGCATCAGCGCAAGCTCGATGCCCTCACCCGCGTGCTCGAGGTCGAAGCCTTCGAGGCGATGATCATCTTCGTGCGCACCAAGCAGGCCACCGAAGAGCTGGCCGAGAAGCTGCGCTCGCGTGGTTTCTCCGCCGCCGCGATCAACGGTGATATCGCGCAGAACCAGCGTGAACGCACGATCGGGCAGCTGAAGTCGGGCGGCATCGACATCTTGGTCGCCACGGATGTGGCCGCGCGTGGCCTCGATGTGGATCGCATCTCGCACGTCGTCAACTACGACATCCCGCACGACACCGAGTCCTACGTGCACCGCATCGGCCGCACCGGCCGCGCCGGCCGTTCGGGCGAGGCGCTGCTGTTCGTGGCCCCGCGTGAGCGTCACCTGCTCAAGTCGATCGAGCGGGCAACCAAGAGCGCGCTCACCGAGATGCAGCTGCCGAGTGTCGATGATGTGAACGCGACGCGCGCCTCCAAGTTTGGTGACTCGATCACCGAGAATCTGTCCTCGGACAACATCGCGCTGTTCCGCAAGCTGATCGAGGACTACGAGGCCGAGCACAACACTCCGCTCGCCGATATCGCCGCGGCACTGGCCGTGGCCGGCTACGACGGCGACAACTTCTTCATGTCGCCCGAGCCGGAGCCCGCCCCGCGTCGCGAGCGTGACTTCGACCGCGACCGTGAGCGCGCACCGCGCCGCTACGACGACGAGGACCGTCCGCGTCCGCCGTCGTTCAACCGGGAGAACGGCGAAGAACTCGCCACCTACCGGATCAGCGTCGGCAAGCGGCACCGCGTGGTGCCGGGCGCGATCGTCGGCGCCATTGCCAACGAGGGCGGCCTGCGGCGCAGCGACTTCGGTCACATCAGCATCCGGCCCGACTACAGCCTCGTCGAGCTGCCTGCCAACCTGCCCAACGAAACGCTGGAAGCCCTGCGGCGCACCAGGATCAGCGGCGTGCTGATCCAGCTGACGCCCGACCAGGGCGCACCGGCGCAGCGACTGAACGCTCGTGGCCCGCGCCGCGACCGCGAGGCGCGTCCGCGCACCGAACGGCGCAAGCCGCGCACCTGAGTCCCGCTCGCGTGCACCAGGGTCGTGGTCGGCGCATTCGCGCTGTTCGCGGGTAGTGCCCTGGTCTCTCGCAGCGCTGGTTAAGGTGTTGGGCGTCGGGTGTGCGTGAACACAGGAGGGCCGCGCTTGTTCGTGTCCGGTGATCGGGTAGTCGGTGCCGTCGGCGATCTCGCGCGCGCGGCGAACTGTGAGTTCGCGGTGCTGCGTGGCATCGACGCCGCCCTCGGCAACCTACCCGGGGTTCCCGACACCACCGCCCCGCTCGTGCGCACGGCCGAACCGTCAGCCGAACTGGTCACGCACTTCGGTGCGGGGCTGGTTCGCATTCCGTCGCCCGAGATGGTCGGCGGTGACGCGGCTGCCCGGATCGCGGCGCTCACCGCTGCCGCGGAGCAGACCGCGCACGCCCTGCGTTCCGGTGCCGAGGCGATCTACGGTGCCGTGTTCTTCGATGGTCGGTTCGCCTGTGGTGCTGATCTTTTGGTCCGGACTTCCGATGCGTCGGTTCCCGGTCCGATGCGCCCCGCGCGCGGTGTAGTCCACGCCGGCGTAGACCTGGTCAGTGCGGTGGACGAGTCGGGCAAGGTAGCTGACGAATCCCCCTGCGCCGCTGGCGTACCGCGCTACACGCTGCACAGTGCACTCGGTCCGGCTGCGGTCGGCGCGCCTGCGGCGCCCGGTCGTGGCGCGCGGAATCCGGCGGGCGACGCCGAATCTGTGCCGGCTGTGGGATCCGACGGACGGCGGGGGTTCGAGCGGTCGGGCGAGTCGGGGTGGTCGCGCATCGAGGACGGCGCTGCCTCAACAGGTCTGACGTCGTCGTCGGGTCCGGCAGTGGCGATGTCGGCTCGGCACGAGGATTCGGTGTCGTCGGCCGACGACGAGATCAGCGGTATCGCCGGATCGGCCGCGGTATCGCCCGCCGACAGTCGGCTGCTGCGACGCGAATTAGCCGCTGGACGAACGCCTTTTGAGCGGATCGCCGCTTTCGTGCACGCCGTCGAGGTCGACTCGGCTCGCGAATTGCTGTGCGCTCGCCTCGAGTTCGCGGCGTGCGCACAGGCTCTCGCCGACGCGGGTTTCGCTGCCGACCCGTCGGCCTACCTCTGGACAGCCGACGGCGTGCGGCGGGTGGTGACCGAGGAGCTGGCGCCGGTGTATTCGGCGCGGCGGGCTCGGGTGGAGCGGATCATCGAGGACAAGCTGGCGGAATTGCTGCCGGTGCAGTGGGGCGATCCGCGCTATCTGGCGTGCGGCCGGTGCCCGAGTTGCCGTGCGGCGGCGGCGAACGCGCGAGATCTCCTGCTGGTCGCGGGGATCCGCGCCGCTCAGCGGGCCAGGCTGCGCGAGGCGGGCGTCCTCACGATCGACCGCTTGGCCGCCACCAGTACTCCCGTTCCCGGTCTTGCCCCGCGCACGGTGACGGCACTGCGCACACAGGCTGACATCCAACTGGTCCGCGAACGCACCGGCCGCCCCGCCTTCCTGCTCCGCGACGCCACCGCGCTCGGCGCCCTGCCCGCCCCGCGCCCCGGCGACCTCGCCCTGGTCATCGACCTGGACCGGCACGGCGCCATCACCGGCCTCGAACTCGCCGACGCTGCCACCGTCGTCTTCCGGCCGGTCGTGGCCGGGGTCGCGCAGCCGAGCATCATCGGCAACCGCCCGACATTCGGTCCGCGGGATACCAACGCCGTGGTCTTCGGGCCGGGTGGTGTGGAACAGGCGAATCCGGGCGGTTATCCGTGCGCCGACGCGTCGGACGCGGGCGCTGCGGGACGGAGAGTCGCCGGTGACGATGGCGTCCTCGATCCGCGCGACCCCCTCGCCCGGTTGGGCGGCGCCGTATCCGCGGAGGCCGACACCATCGCTTTCGCGCGCGTTGTCAGCGACTCGCCCGACAGCACCCGAGGCCCCGATCGCTTCGATCATGCCGTGGCCGGGACCGGTTTTCGGCCGGGGGGAAGCGAAGCTCGCGCGGCCGGTTTCGACGAGTTCGACTCGGTGAACCTCGTCGATGACGCCCCATCGGCTCAGGGCGGGGGAGTGCTCGAGGAGCTGCTGGAGATCATCGCCGAGCACCGGGCGGCGGATCCGGATGTGCGCGTGTACCACTATGGTTCGGATGTTCGGACGGCGCTGCTCGATGGGGCGGGTCAGCTGGGGACCGGAGCCGATCTGCTGGATGAGCTGTTGGCCGATCGTGCGCTGGTGGATCTCGCGCCGATCGTGCGCACCGCGCTGTTGATCGGTGAACAGTCGTATGACGCAACGGGACTGGCCGCATTGCTGCCCGATACACCCGGTCGCGCGGCGACGGTCCTCGGTATCCGCGACTGGTTGCTCGATCGCGCGGCCGATGCGGGAATCGCTGTTCCCGGCGCTCGGTTCGCCGTCGCGGATTCCGATGTGCCGCCCTCGCTGCATCCCGGCTCGCTGGAGGCGGCGCTGAGCGAGTTCGCCGCTGACGCGCAAGGTGATTCGGCTCGCGCCGCCTCCTTGACGGCCGCGGTCCTCGGCTATCACCGACGGGAACGGCAGCCGCGCTGGTGGGCTCATATCGATCGGCTCGGCCATCCGGTCGGCGAATGGGCCGACGCGCCGGGCGTGCTCGTCGTCGAATGGGGCACCGTCGACACCAAATGGCATCGCACGCCGCAACTTCCGACGATGCGGCGCTACCTCACGCTCACCGGCAGGCTCGGCACGGGCGCCACCCTCACTCCCGGCACGCAGATGGTCACGATCTACGACGGTGCCGCCGCGGCGGGCATGACCCAGACGCTCGGCCGCCGCGCGACCGCGACCGCCACCGTGCTCGGCTGCGCTGTCGACCCGAATTTCGACGACACCGTGCGCCTGGAAGAACTGCTCCCGGCAGGCTGTCCGCCCTACGACGACCTCCCCGCCGCCATCGCCCCCGGCCCGCCCGACGGGGAGGCCGAGATCGAGGCCGCACTGGAGCACACCGCCCAGGATCTGCTGATGAGTCTGCCGTGGGTGCCCGAGAACGCCGTCTACGATCTGCTGCTGCGCCGCGCGCCGCGACTGCGCGACGGGATGGCGCTGCCCCAGCCCCACGACGATCTCGGGGCCGTCCTCGCCCACGCGGTCGGTGCGCTGGACGCCTCGTATCTGGCTGTGCACGGGCCGCCCGGCACCGGCAAGACGGGAATCACCGGGCGTGCGCTCGAGCGACTCGTCACCCGGCACAAGTGGCGGATCGGGGTGGTGGCGCAGTCGCACGCGGTGATCGAGCGGATCTTCGACGCGGTGGTCGAAGCGGGCCTGCTGCCCGAACTCGTGGCGAAGAAGGATGTCGCGTCGGTCGGCCCCGAGTGGTCGGCGATCGATGCCACGCGGTATCCGCGCTTTCTCGACAACGCGGTCAACGGGTGCGTGATCGGCGGCACCACAGCGGATTTCGTCGATGATCGGCTGATCGCGCCCGGGGCACTCGACCTGTTGGTGATTGCCGATGCTGGCGAATGCTCGCTGGCCGATACGGTCGCGGTCGCGGTGAGCGCGCGCAACCTGTTGTTGATCGGCGATCCGGTTCCGGCCAGGTCACAAGCGAAACATCCAGAGCCGGTGCAGGTTTCGGTGCTGGAGTGGCTGTGTGAAGGTGCGGCGACGCTGCCAACCGAACGTGGTTACTTCCTCGATCGCACCTGGCGGATGCACCCCGCGATCTGTGAGCCGGTTTCGGCGAGTTGTTATGACGGTCGGCTGCGTGCGGACGAGGCGGTCACGTTGACAAGGGATTTGGCGGGTATCGCGCCCGGGGTGAGTACGGTGCTCGTGGAGCATCGGGGTAGTGCTACCGAATCCGATGCCGAGGCGCGGGAAGTGGTGCGGCGGGTGCGGGTTCTGCTCGGTGAGACGTGGACCTCCGATGGAGGGACGCGCAAGCTGCACCCGCATGACATTGTGGTTGTCGCTCCCTATGCGGCGCAGGTGGCTCGGATTCGGACGCTGCTGGCGCGCGCCAAGATCGAGGACGTGCTGGTGGGGACGCCTGATCGGTTCCGTGGGCGGGAGGCCGCTGTGGTTCTGCTGTCTATGACTACTTCTACGCCTGCTGATGCGCCGTTCGGGATGCGGCCCTTGTTGTCGCGCAGTGTTATTCATGCGACGTTGTGTCGGGCTATGTGGAAGGCCATTGTTATTCGGTCTCCGCTGCTTACCGAGTATCTTCCGGATACGGAGGAAGAGTTGGCTGATCTTGTGGGGTTTCTTCAGCTCGGGTAGTGGATACGTTCGGGGTTTGGTCGAGCGCGGGGTTCGGGTGCGGGTTCAGGCGCTGCGGAGTAGGCGGCGTAGCCATTCGACGGTGGAGTCGGGGGTGGCGGGGATGATGTCTATGTGGCGGCTTGCGTGGACTAGGTAGCGGCCGTCGTTGGGGAGGTCGATCCAGGACAGGACGCCGGCGGGTTTGGGGTCGGTGCCTGTGGCTACGAGGATTTGGCCGATGCCGGTGCGGGGGCGCTGGAGGAGGCGGCGGATGCGGGCGGCGTCGGAGGGGCCCGCGACGGGGGCGGTGACTAGGTCGCGGCTGTCTTCGTCGACGCGGGTGGCGGGGGCGGTGATGCGCGGTGTGCTGCCCGGGGGGTGGCCGGGTAGGCGGGAGAAGACCTGGGCGGCAAGACGTTTCGTGCTGCCTACCTGGACGTGGACCGGGCCGCCGCGGTCGGGTGCGCTGCCGGGATCCTGCACCGCGAGTACCGCGACGTCCGCGGTGACCGCGCCTAGCATTCGTACCGGTGCGGGTGCGTGGCCGCAGACCTCGACGCGGATCTCCGGTTTCGCCAGCACCCGCAGGGCGGCCGCGAGGTCGGCGTCGAGGGTGCGGGCGCACCAGGCGTCGAGCGCGGGCTGCTGGGCGGCGCGCTCGACGGTGTCGCGAGCCGACGCGCGGACGGCGAGCGGATAGGGGATCCGGTCGCCGTCGGTGCGCGCCCAGGTCAGCGCGAACTGGTCCGGGGTGAAATGCCAGTTCACTCCCGCTCGGTCCACTCGCCGAGCACGGCGGGACTGGTCGGCTCCATCTTCCCGATCAGCGCATTCACCTCGTCCGCGGGCTCGAGGTAGGTCGGTTCGTCCTCGAGGTACCGCAGGAACTCGTCGTCCTCGTCCTCGGGCTCCTCCACCGGCGGGGCGGGCCGCGGCCCACCGGCGGGCCGGGTCTGATCAGCGGCGGCCATCGCCCCACCCATCATCCCGCCGATCGCACCCGCACCCATTCCGGCCGCGGCCTCACCGCCGGCGACCGCGGGATCGCGCTCCTGCCGCCCATCGCTCGCGGCTTCGGTCGTACTTCCGGTCGAGGCGCCGGTCACCTGGCCTGCGCCCACTCCGCCGGCCGCAGCGCTACTGGTCACAGTGGCATCGGTCGGGCCGCCGCCGGCCGCTTTCGGGTCGGCCCCCGCCACATCGGTTGTCGCGGAACCGGTCCGTTCGGACTTGGCAGGGCGGGGTCGGTTGCCTACCTGCACTGCGCCGGGTGCGGCCGTGGTAGTCGATGGCGGGGTGGTGGCGCTCGCACCGTTGGCGCTGGTCAGCGGCTGGCCCGGCGCTGTCCTCGCGGCGGGAGCAGTCGTCGCGGGAGCGGTTGCGCTCAACACGCCGGTGGCGGTTCCGGCGGCCGGGTACGCGCCGTTGCTCGTCGGGGTCGTGCCTGTGCCGGCAACCGGCGAATATCCGGCGGACGCAGTGGCAGCGGAGGTGGTCGCGGGTGAGGTCGCCGATGCGATCGCGGCGGACGCGGTCGTCTGCGGGATTCCAGCCGACGGCACGGTGCCCGACCCGGCCGCACCGGCAGCGGCCGTGCCTGTCTCCGTGGCGATTCCGGTGAACGCGGGCACACCCGACCCGGTCGGCAGGAACGCTCCGGCGTAGATCGTCTCCATCGCCTGCACCGCGTCGAGCCTGGCGTTCTCGGCGTCACGCGCGATCGTGGCGTTGTTCGCGGCCTGCTCGGAGTCGAGCAGCGCCGCGGCCGGATCAGGCTGTGCCCCATCGGGTTCCGCGACAGCCGCGCGAATGGACTCCGCCGCGTCGCCTGCCTGGCTGAGACGCACACCGACCGCGGTCAACACATCGGCGATCCGGCGACCCGCTTGTTCGAAGTCGCGCACGGCATCGGAGGCCTGCCCGGCCGCCGCACCGCGCCAGCCGTCGGCGATCGCGGCACGGATCTCACCGTGCGCGATCTCCACCCCGTCGCCGAGGCCGGTGGCAGTGGTCAGGAACACCTCACCCGCCCCCACCAGCGCCGCCGGGTCGAGTTGTCTTACCGCATTGTGGATCTCGGCGTGGGAGAGGTTGTCGAAGACTTCGACGACGGACACATAGTCGACATCGGTCCGGCCGGAGAGACTACGCATCGCCACCACCACCGGGAACCTCGATCGCGGCGACCGCGCCCGCCAGCGCCTGGTCGGCCTCGCGGTAGGTCGCGCCCGCGGCGCGGAAAACGGCGGCCAGATCGCGCGCGGTGCGCGCGTAGGCACGCAGTTCGTCGAGTGCCTCGGTGGCCTTGGTCTCGAAGCCGGTGCGCAGGGCGGCGCCCGAGGCGAGTCCGCCGAAGCCGGGAATGACCGCGGTCCGGCTGAGCGCCAGCACCTGGGCTTCGACCTCGTCGGCCAGCCGTTCGTAGCGCAGCGCGCAGCGTTCGGGCGCACCGTCGGCGACGAGCACCCCGTCGATCCACAGCCCACCCTCGTCGACGGCTTGGCCGAGAGCCGCCGTATTCGGCAGCCCCGTTCGGTTCGGTTGCACCGGTTCCCCCTTCGTCGTTCATCGCACCGCGGTGAGTACCCACTCCGCGATATCGGCCGCCACGCGGTGCTGCACCGGTTCGTGCAACAGGTCGTGTCCGGCGTCGGCGTACTCGCGCAAATCTACCGATCGGTGCCGTGCTGTCCATAGCCGGATTACATCGATGGGTGCTCGCCGGTCGTCCACCCCGTGCACCGCGAGGAGCGGCAGACCGGGGTCCGGTGCGAGGTCGGCGGCGCGGCGCGGGGTGCCGCATACGACGAGTCCGGCCAGGTCAGAGCAGTTTTCGCGGGCACAGTTCAAGGCGGTCACCGCACCGAGGGAGTGGCCCATCAACACCGGCGCGGCCGCATGACCGGCTCGGACGAGGGCGAGAAATCCCCACGCGTCGGCGGTCAGCTCGTCGAGGGTGCCCGGCGCGTCGGGATCGCCTTCGCTCAGCCCCTGCCCCGCGGTGTCCAGTGCCCACAGCTCGATCCCCGCGGCACGCAACGCCGCGGCGAAACGGTGGTAGTGCCCGCTGTGCTGACCGGTTCCCGGCAGCAGCGCCAGCCGCGCCGCGGGTTGCTCGACGGACCACTGCCTGCAGTGCAGGCGTCCGCGTTCGGTGTCGAAGAAGGGCACCGGTCGATTATCGCCGCTCACGATCGGCGAATCCGCCGTCCGTGGCCGGCCCGCTGCGAGTCGCCGATGAATTGTCATGCGGGACAGCGCCGGTACGTGATACGCCGTGATCGGAACCGCAGGTGACGTGCGCTGCCCACGGTGGGCCGGCAGCCGTTAGACTTCGCGCGTCGAACCAGGTCGAACAGAGTCGAGGGTTGCAGATGTTGTCGTTCCGCCGTTGCGTCGTCCGTGTCGTGGTCGGTGCCGCTGTCGTCGGCAGCGCTTCGCTCGGTTCCGGCACTGTCGCGGGGGCCGCGCCGCTGTCGCTGTGTGGACAGGCGCGCCAGGATGTCGCGATCAGGTCGAGTGTGCCGCTGCTGGACTGGTCGGAGAACTTCGGCATCGACGCCAACGGTGACCTCTGGGTTTCGCGGGTCATGCGCGGGGAGGTGCAACGCTACGACCGCGACGGGCGACTCACCGCCACCGTCGCCGTGCCCTCGCCCGGTGCGGTCCGGCTCGGTCCCGACGGACTGCTCTACGTGGTCACCGGCAACTCGCCGCTGGCCGGTTCCGGCGGCATCGTCCGCTTCGATCCCGCGGCCGCGCGCCCGACCCCCGTCGCCTTCGCGACCGGGTTCCCGCAGCCGAACGGCGCCGCCTTCGACGCCGACGGCAATCTGTATGTGACCACCGGCAACGGCCTGCACCGCTTGCGCCGCGACGGCAGCGAGGACATGGACTGGTGGTCGGCCGTCAGTATCGATGGCCCCAACGGCGTTGTGGTGTCGGGTGATTCGGTCTACGTCACCGCGAACTTCGCCGCCGCTGCCGGCCCGGTCGGTCGCGTACTGCGACTCTCCCGCACCGACCCGAGCACAGCGACCACGGTCGCTGACCTGACCTCGTTCGGCGCTCTCCCCGATTTCGTCGACGATCTCGTGGTCCGCGGTGGCTCGCTCTACGTCACCACGCTGGCCGGGAACCTCGTCCGCGTCAACCCGGCCACCGGTACCGCCTGCACCGTCGTCTCCACCCAGCCGCTGACCGCGGTCGTCGCCGACCCCGCCGACCCGTCGGCCCTGCTCGCGGGTTCCGAAGAGGGCACGGTCCTGCGTATCCGCCCGATCGGCTGAGAGCTACGCCAGTCAATCGCCTCGAAGCGACCGGCGCATGCGCACCCGCCCGATCGCGCGGCGGGGACTGCTGGTGAAGCGGCTCAGCCGCCGACGTTGGCTGCCGCGGGCGGGGCCGGGGGAGCGGGAGCCGGTGCGGGCTGCGGCGTTTCCGCGGGCGCGGGGGCCGCGGGGGTCGTCGAAGCCGGTGCGCCCGAGGCGGATTCGCCCGAGCCCGGGTTGACGGCCTTGGGTTCGGGGGCGGGCGGAGCCGCCGGAGCTTCGGGGACCACGACCGGCAGATCGGGCACGACGAACGTGCCGACGGTCGGGGGCATCACACAGCGGGCACCCGCGTAGTCGATGGTTCCCCACATGGAGGCGACCACGGTGCCCGCGCCGCTGTGCACGGTCTTCGACAGCGACGGCAGGTTGAATTCGGTCTGGTCGTCGAGGCCGACGATGCCGCTCTGCCCGTTGTTGACATTGACCCAGGCGACACTGAGTCCCGATGCGAGCGGAACGCCGGTGTGGCGCGGGCTCGCACTGAAGCGGATATCGCCCGGCGTCAGGCTGGCCTCGGTGCGCGGGCCCGGCCCTTCGAACGACGCCGCGGCGATGATCGTCGTGATCGGGCCGTTGCTGCCGCAGCCGAAAGTGGGCGCCGCGTAGGTGAAGGGGGTGAACTGCGTCGAGATATCACGCAGGGTGTCGGCGCCGACCATGTTGGTGAAGCCGGCGATCGCGCCGACGCCGGCCTTCGTCGGGGCGTCCTCGCCCGCGAGGTGGTTCAGGTGATTGATCGCGTCGTCCACCGGCGTCGCGGTCGCGCTCGGGGCCAGCAGTGCCAGCGCGCCGATGCTCGCCGCGGTGATCGCCGCTGCTCTACCTGCGATGGATCTGCCGTTCACCCGTAACTCCTCGGTGGATGCTCGTCGCCGGATAGTCCGGTTCGTCTGGCAACGTACCAGGTCGGCACGTGGGTCGCCGAGCCACCGGCGGCGTGGCGGGCGCCGGTGGGACAGGCATCGAGTGTGATGTAGTCGACACCGAGGATTACCGAAGGGTAAGTTTCTCTTCGACGGCTACGAGTGACTGGGAGACCCGTATGAAGTTAGCCCTGTCCCCTGACGAGGTCGCTTTCCGCGACGAGCTCCGGCATTTCTACGCCACCGAGATCCCGGCCGACATTCGTGACCGGGTGAAGCACGGCGCGGACCTGTCCCGCGAGGACATCGTCACGGCGAACAAGATCCTCAACGACAACGGCTTGTGTGTGCCGAACTGGCCGGTGGCCTGGGGCGGCAAGGACTGGACGCCGATGCAGCGCCATCTGTGGCTCGACGAGATGCAACTGGCCTCGGTGCCGGAGCCGCTCACGTTCAACGCCTCGATGGTGGGTCCGGTGATCGCGCAGTTCGGTTCCGAGGAACTCAAGCAGCGCTTCCTGCCACCCACCGCGGCGCTCGACATCTGGTGGTGCCAAGGCTTTTCCGAGCCTGACGCGGGTTCGGACCTCGCCTCGTTGCGCACCACCGCGGTCCGCGACGGCGACTCCTACATCGTCAACGGCCAGAAGATCTGGACCACGCTCGGCCAGTACGCCGACTGGATCTTCTGCCTGGTGCGCACCGACCCGAACGCGCCGAAGAAGCAGGCGGGCATCTCCTTCCTGCTCTTCGATGTGAAGTCACCCGGTGTCACCATGCGCCCGATCAAGCTGATCGACGGCAGCTACGAGGTGAACGAGGTGTTCTTCGAGAACGTCCGGGTGCCCGCCGATCAGCTCGTCGGCGAGGAGAACCAGGGCTGGACCTACGCCAAGTACCTACTCGGCAACGAACGCACCTCCATCACCGGCGTCGGCAAGACCAAGGTCAAGCTCGGCCTCGCGAAGGAGTACGCCCGCGCGACCAGAACCGGACGCGGCACCCTCCTGGAGGACCCGGTGTTCGCGGCGCGATTGGCCGACCTCGAGAACGAACTGCTCGCCCTGGAGCTGACCCAGCTGCGCGTGGTCTCCAACTCTGTTGCGGGCAAGCCGAATCCGGCCTCCTCGGTGCTGAAGCTGAAGGGCACCGACTTGCAGCAGGCCGCCACCGAACTGCTCCTCGACATCGCGGGCACCGACGCGCTGCCGGTCGACGCCGACGACATCGCCTCACCCGCCTGGGCCCAGCACACCGGTCCCGGCTACCTGAACTACCGCAAGGTGACCATCTACGGAGGCTCGAGCGAGGTCCAGCGCTCGATCATTTCCTCCACGATCCTCGGATTGTGAGGCGCTGACATGGAACTCGCACTGACCGAAGAACAGACGATGCTGCGTGACACCGTGCGTGAACTGCTGCACCGGTTCTACGACGGTGAAGCCCTCACCAAGAGCGGCGACACCGACCCCGGCTGGAACCGCACGGTCTGGAAGCAACTCGCCGACCTGGGCGTACTCGGGTTGACCATTCCCGAGGAGGACGGCGGCGTCGGCGCGGGCCCGGTCGAGGCGATGCTGGTGCAGGAGGAGCTGGGTCGCGCGCTCGCGCCGGAACCCGTGCTCGACTCGGTGGTGATCCCGGCTGAACTGCTACGGCTGGCAGGCAGCGCCGAGCAGCGTCAGCGGCTGTTGCCCGCGCTGGCCGAGGGAACCACTCTGCTCGCCTTCGCCCACACCGAGCCCGGCACGCGATGGCCGTCGACGGAGCTCGCCACCACGGCGGTCGCGCAGGGCGACGGGTACGCGCTGACCGGCGTGAAGAATCCGGTGCTGCGCGGCGACGTCGCCGACGAGTTGATCGTCAGTGCGGTGCTGCCCGACGGCGGGACCGGGCTGTTCCTGGTCGACCCGAATCAGGATGGCGTGCAACGACGTGCGTATCGCACCTTCGACGGTCGCCGGGCCGCGCAGTTCGATCTGGCAGGCGCGACGGGCGCACTGCTCGGTGACGCCGTCGACGCCGGCGAGACCATCGCCCTGACCCAGGGCTACGCGCAGGCGGCGCTGTGCGCGGAATCGGTCGGGGCGATGGAGGTGGCCCTCACGCTCACCACCGAATACCTCAAGACCCGCAAGCAGTTCGGGGTCACGCTGTCGAAGTTCCAGGTGCTCACCCAGCGAGCGGCGGACTGCTACGTCTCGCTGGAACTGGCCCGCAGCATGAGCCTGTACGCGACGGCGGCACTGGCCGACGGCGGCAACGATCCGGCGGTCGCGTCGCGGGCGCGGCTGCAGGTGGGCAAGTCCGCCGAGCACATCGGGCAGGAGGCGATCCAGATGCACGGCGGCATCGGCGTCACCGCGGAGTATCCGGTGAGCCACTACGTGGCCCGGTTGACGGCGATCGGCCAGACGCTCGGTGGCGCACTGGAACATCGGCGGGAGCTGGCCGATCGGGTCGGCGAGTACGACCTGGTCGAGCTGTAGTTCGCAGACAGACCGCACTGGGCGGACACTGTCGGTCGCGACGGTCGGATTGTCGACCCTCGGGCCCGACGATGTCCGCCCAGCGCGATGTCAGCCCGCGGACTCGGTCGGCACCGGGGCATCGGTCGTGGTCGAAGCCGATGTTTCGGGCGTCGCCGGAGTGGTCGCGGCCGGGGTCGGCGTAGCGGCGGTGTCGACCGGGGTTGCGCGGTCGAAGGCGTGGGTGGGCGGGTAGTCCTCGGCCGCTTCGTCATCGCCGACGCGGGGCGGGGTCACGGTGCGGGTCGGGTTCGGCCGAGAGGTGAGCTGCGGCCGGGTGGTCGTCGGCTCGTCCTCGGTGGTCTCCGGCGGGCGAGTCGCGGCCTCGGGCGGCCGGGATTCCGTGGTCGCCTCGGCCGGACGGGACTCGGGTGCCGGTTCGCCCTCGGATGGCGTCTCCGACGGCGAGGTCTCGGTCGAGCTGAGGCTGAACGGCTTTCGCGGCGACATGTACGGCGCGATCCGCCAGGTGGGCGACGGCGGGATCGGGATGTGCACCGTCGTCGACGTGGGCTCATCGGCCACCCGCGCGGGTGCGGCGGCCAGATCCGCGCTCAACGGCGGCGCCGGCACGTAGACATCCTGCTGTCCGACACCGCACGCACCGATGATGATCAGTCCGAGCGATACCGCGCCAACAGCGACTGCCGGACCTACGAACTTGGCCCTGCTGTTATCCATCGCCTGTTACTCCTCGTCGGCATCGAGATCGCCTCACAGTAGTGCAGGTCGAGCGAAAGAGCGCATTTTAAACGCTAGTGGTCCAGATATCGGATTGATCAATTCAGCGTGTCGTGGGGACGTGTCGCGCGCGTTCGGCGTCACCGAGTCGTAGCGTGTGTGAGCAAAGTTACGCATGAGACGCCCGGACCGAAACACCTGTCGCGCGAAGTTTGCGCTGTGCAAGTATCTGATCGGCGTCATCGAGGAGAATCTCATGGGAGCACTCTCGACACCCCGGCTGGAAACCGCGGCGGCGAACACTGATTCGACCGCCGCCGGGCATCTGTCGTCGACACCGCCCGGGACCTTCGTGGTCGTCGCGCGGGTCATGGGCTGGTTGTTCTTCATCGGCGGACTCGTCGGCGCCGGCCTCGGCATCGCGGGGCTGCACGTGGAGATCACCGTCGCCGGGCTGATTCTGGCCTGCACGGCTGGACTCATCCTACTGAAGCTGCGCACCGATCGGGACGCGCGCGAAACAACCTGAGACACCTCATAATTCGAATGCGACCGCGGGTGTGAAGACCTACCGTCGGTGTGGTGCGCATCGATATCACCACCGACGCTGCCCGGTTCCTGACCGAAGCGGAGCCGTTCCTCCGCCGTGATCCGCTACGCCACACGGTGATCGCGACCGTGCTGGTCAACCGGATCAACGGCAGGTCCGGGGCGATGGTGACGCAATTCCTGAGCGTGCGCGACAGTGCGGGCGTGGTCGTCGGCATCGCGCAGTGCACGAACGGCGCTGTCTACCTCGGTGAGCTGCCCGTGCACAGTAGTGCGGCAGTCGCCGATGCCTTCCTCGCCCGCGACATCGTGCTACGCAGCGTCGAAGGCGACAGCGCCGCCGCCGCTGCCTTCGCGGCGCGCTGGTCGGCGGTCGGCGGCGGTAGCTACCGCGAGAAGTACTCGACCCGCCTGTTCGGTCTCGGTGAGCTGTCCGTGCCCGGCGCCGTCGGCGCTGCGCGCCAGGCCACCGCCGACGACGTCGCCCTCGTCATCACGATGATCGAGGAGTTCGGTGTGGAGGCCGACGTGCCACAAAGACTCGATGAGACGGCGGTGCGCAGGCGCCTCGAGGCTGGAACGTCGTGGTTGTGGGAGCACGACGGGACGCCCGTCACGCTGGTCGCCCGGCAGACGGCGGTGTTCGGCTGGGCCAGAATCGGGCCGGTCTACACGCCACCGCGGTTCCGGGGCAATGGATTCGCGAGTGCGCTCACGGCGACGGTCGCGGGCCGGATTCGGGCGGAAGGCGCCGATGCCTGTCTGTTCACCGATCTGGCCAACCCGACGTCGAACAAGATCTACCAGCGGATCGGATTCGAGCCGGTGCGCGACTTCGTGCACTACACCTTGACCGCTTGATGGGCGCGGCGGTCGTCGAACGCGCACGGCCGGAGGCGAATGCGCGGGTACGCCTAGGTCAGCGGAGCCGAACGCCACCAATCCAGCTCGTCGCTGGGCTGTGCAGCGTTGGCGCCGATGATCTGCGGGTCGCTGCTCGGCGGCGCCGTCGAGGTCGGGCGGGTCGACGCGGAAGGCGTTGCGGATAGCGATGTTTCGAGAGCGGGCTGACCCGACGCGCCCGCCTTTCCGTCATCGCCGAACGCCACCCAGAACACCCAGCCGAGGAACGCGACGGCGGCGATGATCGCCAGCCAGCCCATCGGCGACCCCTCCCAGCGTGAGTCCCGCTTCTTGCCGAGATACTCCTCGCGGACCGAGGTACGCTCGCCTGTCGTCCGGGCATTCCCCGCTTCGCGGGCGCGCTGAGCGAGGGTGCTCGGTGGGTACGGCGACGACCCGTTGGGCGCCGAGGGACCGTACGGCTGCCACGGTTGGCCGGCTCCGGCATCGGCGGGCCGCGAATACGCGCCGACCCCGGCAGGCGACGGCTGACCGGGGCTCGGTGCCCACTGCGGGTGGTAATTCTGGGGCAGTGGTCGGCCGCCTGCGGCCCAAGGCTGGTCGCCTGTCCATGGTGTTTGTCCGACAGGCGAATTCGGGCCGCCGGCTACCGGGTACCCGGCGCCGGGAGTGTACGGCGAGTTCGGCGGGTAGGTCCTCGTCGCCGCCGAGCCAGGGAACTGTTGCGGCACAGCATGACCGGCCAGGGCCTGCACGGCGGCGGCGGCGAACTCGGCGCAGGTGGCGAAGCGCTCTTCGGGGCGCTTGGCCATGCCACGAGCGATTACCGAGTCCAGCGCCGGGGTGATGCCCGACCGCAGGGTGCTCGCCCGGGGTGGGGGTTGCTGGAGGTGGCCCTGGATCACCGCGACGGGGTTGGTGGCGTCGAAGGGAGTGGTTCCGGTGAGCAGGCGAAAGAGCGTGCAGGCCAGGGAATACTGGTCGGCGCGGCCGTCGAGGGCGATCCCGGACAGTTGCTCCGGTGAGGCGAAAGCCAGTGTGGCCGTGAAAGTTCCGGTTTGGGTCAGCTTGGCGGCATTGTCGTTGTGCAGGCGGGCGATGCCGAAATCGGTGAGGTAGACGCGTTCGGTGGTGTCGACGGGTTCGAGCAGGATGTTGGCCGGCTTCACGTCGCGGTGCAGCACGCCTCTGCTGTGCGCGAAGTCCAGTGCCGCCGCGGTTTCGGCGACGATCCTGACCGCGCGCGCCGGGTCGACGGGCGACTGCAGCGACGACGCGTCGGCGCCGTCGATGTAGCGCATCGAGATCCACAGCTGGTCGTTCTCGACACCCCGGTCGTACACGGTGACGATATTGGGGTGATCGAGTTGCGCCACGAGGTCGGCCTCGCGCTCGAACCTGGCCCTGATCTCGTTGTCGAAGAACAGCTCTCGATTCAGCAGCTTCATCGCGGTGCGCCGGGGCAGCCGCGGATGGCGCGCCAGATACACCGAGCCCATGCCGCCACGGCCCAGCAGTCGTTCGATCGTGTATCCGGCGAAAATGCTGCCGCCGTCGAGCATCGACATCAGTTCAGCGGCGCCGAACGCCACCAGCGCAGCACCTCGTCGGCCGTGCCGTAGCCGTCGGTGTACATCAGGAACTGGGCGCGGTCGGGGTCACCGGTGAACTGCGTGATGATCTTGTTCCCGTTGTCGGTGTACTTGTAGTTGGTGTACTGCTTGCCGCCGTTGCTGTCGGTGGATTTGGTGTTGGTGGGCAGGCCGTCGAGCACCGACTTGACGTCGGCAGCGGAGTTGAAGGCGTAGATCCGGTAGAACGGATCGTCGCTGTCGCCGCCACCGAAGCAGCTCCACAGGTGCGCCCAGGCACCGAAATCGGGTTCGCCTTCCGCGGGCGAGGGCGGATCGCTGCTGTCGGTCTCCCAGCAGGTCGCGCCGTTGTACCCGGTGGAATCGTCGGTCGTGGCGGGCACGATCCGGCCGAATTCGGCGCTGATCGCGTCGGCGCTCGGGGTGATGAGGTTGGCCGCTGCGGTAGTGGTGGTGGTGGTCGTGCGGTCGCCGCCGGTGTCATCGCCGCTGGCCGCGATGCCGATGCCGATCAGCAGCGCGATCACCAGAATCACCGCGACGACGATGCCGATGATCAGGCCGGTGTTCGACTTCGACGGCGGTCGCTGCGGGTATTGGGTGAAACCGGCGGCTTGTGGCCGCGGCGCGGACTGGTACTGCGGGCGCGACTGCGGGGTGTAGGGATTCTGCGTGGCGCCGGTCTGCGGCCGCTGGGCGCCGCCGGTCATCGGGCCCTGGGCGGTGCCCATCGGACCGCCGGTCATCGGGCCTTGCGCGGTGCCCATCGGGCCGCCGGTCATGGGGCCCTGGGTGGTGCCCATCGGGCCGCCGGTCATCGGGCCTTGTGTCGCAACGGGATACGGCAGGCCGGTCTGTGGAATCGCGCCACCCGTGGTGGGCCGTCCCGCGATCGGGTGTGCCCCGCCGGTGCCCGGTCGCGGACCGACAATCGGCATCGCGGGCGCACTCGGACTGTTCAACGCCTCGATCGCCGCCGCGGCGAAATCCGAACACGAATCGAACCGGTCGTCGGATCGCTTGGCCATCGCCTTGGCGAGCACGCCGTCCAGCGCGTAGGACAGTCCGGGGCGAACACTGCTCAGCGCGGGCGGCGGTTGCTGCAAGTGGCCCTGGATGACCGCGGCCGGGTTGGTCGCCGTGAACGGTCCCGAACCGGTGAACAGCCAGAACAGCGCGCAGGCAAGGGAATACTGGTCGGAACGGTGGTCCAGCGCGGCGCCGGTGAGCTGTTCGGGCGAGGCGTAGGCGAGCGTCGCGGTGAAGGTGCCCGTCTGGGTGAGATGACCGGTGTCGTCCCGCAATCGGGCGATGCCGAAGTCGGTGAGGTACACCCGTTCGCCACGGCCCGCGCCCGAGCGGGCGAGCAGGATATTGGCCGGTTTCACGTCGCGGTGCAGCACACCCATGCCGTGCGCGTAGTCGAGCGCGTCGGCGGTTTCCTTCACGATCTGCAGCGCGCGGGCGGGCGGCAGCGTCTGCGGATCCACCGATGCCGCGTCGATCCCGTCGATGAACTGCATGGAGATCCACAGCTGCTCGTCGTCGTGCCCGCGGTCGTAGACGGTGACGATGTTCGGATGATCAAGGCGCGAAACAAGATCCGCCTCGCGCTCGAACCGCGCCCGCACCTCGTCGTCGAAGAACATCTCGCGGTTGAGCAACTTCAGCGCCGTCATCCGCGGCAGCCGAGGATGTTTGGCTAGATAGACCGAACCCATGCCACCACGACCGAGCTGCCGTTCGATGACGTAGCCGGCGAAGACATCTCCGTTGGCCAGCATGTCTGCTCCACTTCCCGCCGCGCGCCGGGACCCACCAGCGCACGCGCGTACAGCATGAAAAGCCGCGGCCGGGGTGGCCCGCCACGGGAAAATCAACGAAACCTTAACAGCCGGCTATGACGCCGAGGGGTGCACGATCACGGTGGGCGGCGCTGCTGGGGCGGCACGATGTAGCCGGGATGGTTACGGCCGCCGGGGAAATCGATGGTGCCGGGGCGCGGCGTTCCGCGGCGCGGCGGGATGGCCGAACCGCCCGTCGACGGCCGCGGCGCATGCGTGTGCGGCTGCGCGGGAGTTGTCGGCGGGGTGTGCGGCTGCACGTGTGGGTGCGGCTGCGGGGGTGTCGGTGGGGGTGCGTTGCGGTACGGCTGCGCCGGCGTTTGCGGTCGGGGATAGCCCGGTGCCTGCGGGTAGGGCTCGCGGGCGCGCAGGACGACGCCGGTCGGGCTGTACTGCTGCTGGTGATGCCATGGCCCCGGCACCGCGAACAGCGCGGCCTTGGCCGCCTGCGCGAACTCCGCGCAGCTGGCGAATCGTGCGTCGACGCGCTTGGCGGTGGCCCTGGCCAGCACCGCGTCGAGGGTCGCGGGTAGATCGGGGCGCAGGCTGCGCAGCGGCGGCAGTGGCTTGCTCAGGTGCGCTTGGATCACCGCGCCCGGGCTCGGGCCCGGGAACGGCACCGAGCCGGTGAGCATCCAGAACAGCGTGCAGGCCAGCGAGTACTGATCGGCGCGATGATCCAGCGGTGCGCCTGCCAGGTGCTCGGGCGCGGCATAGGCCAGGGTGGCGGTGATCGAGTCGCCCGAGGACAGGGTGGTCTCGCTGTCGCGGACCGCCGCGATGCCGAAGTCGGTGAGTACCACGCGTTCCGGGCGCCCGATCGGCGGTTTGGCGAGCAGGATGTTCGCCGGTTTCACATCGCGGTGCAGCACGCCGCCCGCGTGCGCGAAGTCCAGCGCGGTGGCGGTCTCGGCGGCGATCTGTACCGCCCGGCCCGGTGTCAGCACGTTCACGTCGGCGGTCGCCACGTCGGTGCCAGCCACGAACTGCATGGAGATCCACAGCTGGCCGTCGTCGTTGCCCCGGTCGTAGACATTGACGATGTTGGGGTGCTCGAGCTGGGCGACCAGGTCGGCTTCGCGTTCGAATCGGCGGCGGGTCTCGTCGTCGGCCGACAGTTCGCCGCTGAGCAGTTTGAGTGCGGTCAGCCGGGGCAGACGCGGGTGCCTGGCCAGGTAGACCACACCCATCCCGCCCTGTCCGAGCACGCGCCGGATCGTGTATCCGGCGAACACGTCGCCTTTGCGCAACACGCGAAGTCACCCCCTCCAGGGCAGAGCACCCGTTTGAAATTCTACCGATGTATCTCTCTGAGCCGTCGCGGTGCAACATCGCGGGCAAAGTTGTCGGTGCCCGATATTAAGGTGGCAACTATGCGCATTGGAGCACACGTTCGCGACGAGAGCGATCCGATCGGCTTCGGCGAGAAGCTCGGTGCCGAGGTCGTCCAGATGTTCGTGGTCGATCCGCAGAGCTGGGACAAACCCCAGCCCCACCCCAAGGCTGCCGAGATTCTCGCCAGTCCGATCGATGTTGTCGTGCACTCGTCCTATCAGATCAATGTCGCGAGCCTGAACAACCGGTTGCGGATGCCCTCGCGCAACGCGGTGGCCCAGCAGGCGAAGGCCGCGGCCGAACTCGGTGCGTTCGGGCTCGTCGTGCACGGCGGGCACGTGCGCTCCGACGCCGAGCTCGACACCGGAATCGACAACTGGCGCAAGCTGTTCGAGCGTCAACAGGACAAGGGCGGATTCGCCGTGCCGATCCTGATCGAGAACACCGCCGGTGGCAATCACGCGATGGCCAGGCATTTCGACTCGATCGCGCGGTTGTGGGACGCGGTCGGCGAGTACGGCGCGGGCTTCTGCCTCGATACCTGTCACGCGTGGGCCGGCGGTGAGGAACTGGTCGGGGTGGTCGAGCGGATCAAGGCGATCACCGGGCGCATCGATCTCGTGCACCTGAACTCCTCGCGCGACGAATTCGATTCCGGCGCCGACCGGCACGCCAATTTCGCCGACGGCACCATCGACCCGCAACTGCTGGCCGAGGTCTGCCGCACCGCCGGTGCGCCGGTGATCCTGGAAACCCCGGCCGACGGGGTCGCCGAGGACCTGGCCTACCTGCGGGAGAACCTCGGCTGAGGGGTGTTGGGATCACCCCGAGGCAAAACCTGTCTGTCGAACGCGATTCGCGGTGTGCTTGATGCGAACCAACCGATCGAGAACGACAGTGAAGGTGATCCCCATGACGGTCGACCACGCTATCCCCGCCACCGTGACGGTGACCAAGCTCGGCGCCCACATCGGCGCGCAGATCGATGGTGTCCGGCTGGGTGGTGATCTGGACGCGGCGACCGTGGCGACGATCCGACGTGCGCTCAACGAGCACAAGGTGATCTTCTTCCGTGGTCAGAACCACCTCACCGAGGACGGTCAGTACGAATTCGCGGAGCTGCTCGGCACGCCGACCACGCCGCATCCGACGGTGAAGTCGGCCGGGGTGAAGAGTCTGGCCATCGACTCCGAGCGGGGTCGCGCCAATTCCTGGCACACCGATGTGACGTTTGTCGACCGGGTGCCGAAGGCGTCGATCCTGCGCGCGGAGTATCTGCCGAGCTACGGCGGTTCGACGACCTGGGCGTCCACGGTCGCGGCCTACAACTCGCTGCCCGCGCCGCTCAAGGCGCTGGCCGAGAACCTGCGTGCGGTGCACACCAATCTCTATGACTATGCCGGTGCGGTCGACAAGGTTCGTCCGGCCCAGGTCGAGTACTCGGCGGAGTTCCAGTCCGATGTGTACGAGACCGAACATCCGGTGGTGCGGGTGCATCCTGAAACCGGGGAGCGGTCGCTGTTGCTCGGGCACTTCGTGAAGCAGTTCGTGGGGATTCCGTCCAAGGAGTCCGAGCAGCTGTTTCGGTTGTTGCAGGATCGGGTGATTCGCCTGGAGAACACCACCCGCTGGAACTGGGCCGACGGTGATGTGGCGATCTGGGACAACCGTGCCACTCAGCATTACGCCATCGACGACTATGACGACCAGCCGCGTCGACTGACCCGGATCACCCTCGCCGGTGACATTCCGGTCGGCATCGACGGGCAGTCGAGCACTGTGCTGAAGGGGAACGCTGAGGACTACTCGATCGTCGAGGAAGTTGAGTTGCTCGCTAGTTGAGGTGGTGCTGACCTGGGGTTTGGTTGTCCCAGGTCGGGAGTGCGGTGGTTGGGAGGGTGGGGTGTGGAAGACGGGGACAGGCTGGGTTCGCGGGGTGACAGGCTGGGTTCACGGTGTGGCTGA
The DNA here is from genome assembly GCF_054031145.1 of Nocardia sp. FBN12. Taxonomy (NCBI): domain Bacteria; kingdom Bacillati; phylum Actinomycetota; class Actinomycetes; order Mycobacteriales; family Nocardiaceae; genus Nocardia; species Nocardia sp. FBN12. Next base: position 4,760,788 of record NZ_CM132926.1, on the reverse strand, counting down.
GAGGGTTGGGAGGGGGCCCGCCATACTGGGCGCATGAGTATTCGGCCGTTGGACGGTGTTCGCGTCCTGGAACTCGGTAACTATGTTGCCGCTCCCACTGCCGGACGGATTCTCGGCGACTTCGGCGCCGAGGTGATCAAGGTGGAACGCCCTGGTACGGGCGATGAGTTGCGGAACTGGCGGTTGTACGGGGGTGACACCTCGATGTTGTATCGGACCGTCAATCGGAACAAGAAGTCGATCGTGCTGGATTTGCGGACCGACGCGGGGCGGGCGGTTGTGCTCGACCTGGTGAAGCAGTGCGATGTGCTGTTGGAGAACTTCCGGCCGGGAATGCTGGAGAAGTGGGGGCTCGGGCCGGAGGTGCTCGAGGAGGTGAATCCGACGCTGGTGATCACGCGGATCTCGGCGTATGGGCAGACCGGGCCGATGGCGGCGCGGCCGGGGTTCGCGGCGGTCGCGGAGGCGGTCGGTGGGCTGCGGGAGCTGGTGGGGGACCCGGATCGGCCGCCGGTGCGCACCGGGGTGTCGATCGGTGATTCGATCGCGGGTATCTACGCGGCGTTCGGGACCGTGATGGCGCTGTTCCAGCGCGAACGGGTCGCGGGGCCGGTGCCGCAGGTGGAACGGATCATCGACGTGGCGCTCAACGAGTCGATCCTGTCGGTGATGGAATCGCTGATCCCCGACCACCTCGCCTACGGCATCAACCGCGAACGCGTCGGTGGGCGGATGGAGGGCATCGCCCCGTCGAACGCGTACCCGACCAGCGACGGTTACTCGATCATCATCGGTGGCAACGGCGACGCCATCTTCCAGCGGTACATGGAGGTGATCGGCCGCCCCGACCTCGCCGTCGACCCGGAACTGGCCGACAACAACGGCCGCTGGCGCCACCGCGAACGCCTGGACGCCTCGATCGCGGAATGGTCGATTCAGCACACCAGGGCGGAGGCACTGAAACTTCTCGACGCCGCCGCCATCCCCTGTGGTCCGATCTACACCGCGGCCGATATCGTGGCCGACGAGCAGTACCGCGCGCGCAATATGATCCAGACGTTCCCGGTCGACGTGGGCGAGGCCGAACCCAAACAGGTGGGTTTCGGTGGCATCGTCCCGGTGATCGGGGGCGCATCGCTGCCGATCCGCAATGTCGGCCCCGACCTCGGCGAGCACACCAGGGAAGTGCTCGGCGGGCTGCTCGGGATGAGTGAAGATCAGATCGACGCGCTGGAGGCACTGTGACGAGGCGAGTACACGGCAGGCGCCGCCCGCCGGTGCGCAACAAGTGGGAGCCGCGCGGTCCGGGACACGTGCGCCCGACGGTCCATCCGACCCCGGCCAGCGTGGGTGACAAACCGTGCGGTGGCGTGATGTGTGTGCCCGCGCGGGAACCGGAGCAGCGGCGGTGACCGCGCCGCTGTTGCGTGATGTGACGCTGCGCGACGGTTTGCAGCTCACCGGCAAGGTGCTGCCGGTCGAGCGGAAGGTCGACGTGGTGCGCAGGCTGCTCGCCGCCGGTGTGCCCGCGCTCGAGATCGGCTCGATGGCGCGACCCGATCTTGTTGCGCCGATGGCCAATTCGCTCGACTTGATCGCGGCGCTCACCCCGGATGAGCTGGCGAAATGCTGGGTGTGGGTGGCCACGCCGCGCCATGTCGAGAAGGCCGCCGCGGCCGGTGCGCGCAATTTCCAGTACTGCTTCTCGGTGTCGGACGCCCACAACACGGCCAACATCGGCCGCGATACCGAGACCTCGGTGGCCGCGATGCCCGACGCCATCCGCCTCGCCCGCGATGCCGGTGGCGAGATCCAGCTGTGCCTGGCCACGACGTTCACCTGCCCGTTCGACGGTCCCGTCGATCCGGAACGCGTCCTCGCCATCGCGAACGACCCGCGCACCGAAGGCGCCGCCGACATCGTCCTCGCCGACACCCTCGGCCAGGCCTGCCCCGACCAGGTGAGCGCGTTGGTCACCGCGGTGCGCGACTCCACCCCGCCGCGCCGCATCGTCTTCCACGGTCACGACACCTGGGGCATGGGCGTGGCCAACACCCTCGCCGCCGTCGCCGCGGGCGCCACCATGGTCGACGGCGCACTGGGCGGTCTCGGCGGCTGCCCCTTCGCTCCTGGCGCCAGCGGCAACACCGCCTCCGAGGACATCCTGTTCGCCACCCGCCCCGACTGGTTCACCCCCGCAACCCTGGCTGACCTGGTCGTTCTCACCGAAGGACTGCTCGCGGACCTCGGTGAGCCCAACCGTTCCCGTGCCGCGCAAGGTGCCCGCTCCGAAGCCGCGGCTTTCGAATGGGTCGTGCGCTAGCCGACCCCCTGACACGGGGCCGACCGAATCGAGGCCGGCTCGCTGGTTGAGAGTCCCCTGAGACCTGCGGTATCGGGGGGATCCCGGATGGCGCGGTTCACCCTGGACAGCCAGACTGGACAGCATGACTTCGCACGCCATGGGGACCGAGGCCGTCGACGCGGCGGCCGCCACCGATATCGCGGCCGCCGCGACCGATCTGGTCAAGCTGTACGGATCGGGAGATACACAGGTCAAGGCACTGGACGGGGTGTCGGCTGACTTCGCGAAGGGCGAATTCACCGCGATCATGGGTCCATCGGGTTCGGGCAAGTCGACCTTGATGCACTGCCTGGCCGGGCTCGACAGCGCCAGCGCGGGCCAGGTGCGCATCGGTGACACCGCGCTCACCGGCCTGTCCGACAAACAGATGACGGCGCTGCGGCGGGATCGGATCGGGTTCGTCTTCCAGGCGTTCAACCTGGTCCCCACGCTCACCGCGCTGGAGAACATCACCCTCCCGCTCGATATCGCGGGCCGCAAGCCCGACCAGGAATGGCTCGACACCGTGGTCAAGCGCCTCGGCATCGGCGACCGCCTCGAGCACCGGCCGTCCGAGCTGTCCGGTGGCCAGCAGCAGCGCGTGGCGTGTGCGCGTGCGCTGGTGGGCAAGCCGGAGATCATCTTCGGTGACGAGCCGACCGGCAACCTGGACTCACATTCCTCGGGCGAGGTGCTGTCGATCCTGCGTGCCTCGGTCGACGAGTTCAACCAGACCGTCGTGATCGTCACCCACGATCCGCGCGCGGCCGCCTACGCCGACCGCGTCGTGTTCCTCGCCGACGGCCGGATCGTCGACGAGCTGCGTGACCCGACCCAGGATTCGATCCTCGACCGGATGAAGGCGCTGGAAACTCGATGACGAACACAGCACCGCGCAGCGATTCGATGAAGGGCGGTGGCCGGGTGGCGGGCGGGCCCATGCGCAAGGTCGCCTTGCGTAACCTCGCCGCGCACAAAGTGCGATTGGCGCTGACCCTGTTGTCAGTGGTGCTCGGTACCGCCTTCATCTCCGGATCATTCGTCTTCACCGATACCTTGCAGCGCACCTTCGACGGTATTTTCGAAGGCCAGGCTCAAGGTGTCGACGTGCGCGTCAGCCCGTCGGATCGCCAATCACTGGGCCTACCGACGAATATCGTCGACGCACTGGCCAAGCACGAAGGTGTCGCACGGGTCGCCCCCGCCGTGAACGGCCCGGTCGTGCTGCTCGAGCCCGACGGCAAGAAGGCCGTCCAGACCGGTGGCGCACCGAGTTTCGGCCTGTCCTACCTGCCGCCGGAGAAGTCTGTCGAGGAGCCCGAGAAATTCGTGGCGGGCGCCGCGCCCACCCAGCTGAACGAGATCGCGCTCAACACCAGTGGCGCCGAGAAGGCCGGGCTGAAGGTCGGCGACAAGACCAAGGTGCTGATTCCCTCCAAGGGTGATCCGTTCGAGGTGACCCTGTCCGGCATCTACGAGATGCCGGGTGCGGGGAGCAGCGGAGTGGTCGCGGTGATGTTCACCGAGCCCCAGGGCCGCAAGCTGTTCACCGACGGTTCGCACGTGGCCTACGCCGATATCGCCGCGGCGCCCGGTGTTTCGGCCGATGACCTGCGCGATCAGCTCGCCGCGGGCCTGCCCAACTACAAGGTGCAGAACTCCGACGAGGTCCGCGAGGACATGAAGAAGGAGATCTCCGAGGCGCTCACCTTCATCAACTACTTCCTGCTCGCCTTCGGCGCGATCGCGCTGATCGTCGGGACGTTCATCATCTACAACACCTTCTCGATGATCGTGGCGCAGCGTCTGCGCGAACTCGCGTTGCTGCGCGCGATCGGGGCGAGTCGTCAGCAGGTCGGGCGCTCGGTCGTCGCCGAGGCGATCGTGATAGGGCTGATCGGCAGTGTGCTCGGGCTGGCCGCGGGTATCGGGTTGGCGTACGGGTTGTCGGCGTTGCTCAACGCCTTCGATCTCGGACTGCCGACGGGGTCGCTGACGGTGCTGCCGCGGACCGCGATCATCGCGCTGCTCGTCGGCCTGATCGTCACTGTGACCAGTGCCTACGCGCCTGCTCGACGGGCCGCGAAGGTGCCGCCGGTGGAGGCGATGCGTTCCGAATTCGCCAGTGCCGGTGACTCTTTGCATCTGCGGACGATCGTCGGTGCGGTGCTGGCCGTAGCCGGTGGGGTGCTCGTGTACGTGGGTGCGCAGGGGACCGGTAAGGGCTCGGCGGTGACCGTCGGGGTCGGTGCGCTCGGGTTGATCCTGGCGGTGCTGCTGGCCGCGCCCGCGTTGTCGCGGCCGATGGTGGCCGTGCTCGGGGTGCTGACCAAACCGTTCGGTCCGATCGGGCAGATGGCGCGCAACAACGCCACGCGTAATCCGCGTCGAACCGCGGCCACCGCGTTCGCGCTCACCCTCGGCCTGATGCTGGTCTCGGCGATCGGCATTCTCGGCGCTTCGGCGAAAACCAGTGTCGGCGTGCTCATCGACAAGGGTGTGAAGGCCGAGTACGTGCTCGCCGGTCCGCAGATGATCGGCGCGCCGATCGGGGCGGTCGACGCCGTGCGCACCGAGGTGCCGGGGGTCAGCGATGTCACCGGGATCCGGGTGGTGGCGTTCAAGGTCGGCGACGATCAGATCGGCGCCACCTCACCGGACGGCCCGATCGATCCGGTGATGGACATCGAGATGAAGAGCGGCACCAACACGATCCCCGCCGGTGGCGCGCTCGTCGATGAGACCGAGGCGGCCGCGCGCGGGTGGAAGGTCGGTGACAAGGTCGCCATCACCAGCCTCGACAAGAAGCAGCTCGAGCTCACAATCGCCGGCGTCTACGCCAACTCACCGCTGCTCGGTCCGATGGTGGTCGATCCCGGCATCTACGAGCAGTTGATGCCGCAGAGTCTGCGCACCAATGTCTTCGTGCTGGTCAAGGCCGAACCGGGCGCCGATCTCACGGCGATGCGGGCGAATCTGGAGAAGGCCACCGAGCCGTTCGTGGTGGTGCAGGTGCAGGACCACGAACAGTTCAAGGGCGCGCAGGGGAAGCAGATCAACACCCTGCTCGCCATTCTCTACGGGTTGCTCGCGCTGGCCGTGGTGATCGCGGTGCTCGGCATCATCAACACCCTGGCGCTGTCGGTGGTGGAGCGGCGGCGCGAGATCGGCATGCTGCGCGCGGTCGGTACTCAGCGTGCGCAGGTGCGGCGCACGATCTACCTGGAGTCGATGTTGATCGCGATCTTCGGCGCGATCGTCGGGCTGGTGCTCGGTATCGCGCTCGGTGTCGGATTCCTGCGCACGCTGCGGGACATGGGCATCGACCAGATCACTATTCCGTGGTCGCAGCTGGTGATCGTGCTGGTCGCGTCCGGTGTGGTCGGTGTGCTGGCGGCGGTGTGGCCGGGTGTGCGGGCCGCGCGAACGCCGCCGTTGGCGGCTATCGCGGATCTGTAGACGGCACAGGCACTTCGGCCCCCGGTGGACGACTCCGCCGGGGGCCGACTTGTGCCGGGTGGACGGCGATCACGCCGGGTAGCGGTTGTACCAGTCGCCGGTCGGCTGGCCTGTGTTGTCGGCCGGTGGGGTGAGGCCGAATTCGGTGGAGTAGTCGGCGGCCAGGCGTTCGAGGACGCGGCGCGCGTCGATGGTCTCGAACCAGCGGCGGGGTAGGGCGCTGCGGCCGTAGCGGGCGCCGAGGAGACTGCCCGCGAGGGAGCCGGTGGCGTCGCTGTCGCCGGAGTGGTTGATCGACAGTAGGAGTCCGGTGCGGACGATGTCGTGGGGTGCGCCGCCGAGACCCTCGGCCGCGAGGACGGCGAAGACGGCGATCGCGAGGGCTTCGGGACCGATCCAGCCCTGGCCGAGGGTCTCGACGTCTTCCGGTGTGGGGTAACGCCTTTCGCGTTCGATCCGGGCCGCGAGCCGGTTCGCCGCGTTGAGCGCGGCCGACGTTTCCTCGTGGTCGGCGTAGCTCGTCAGTTCTGTTCGTGCGCGCGAGAGCGCGGTGGCGGTGTCGGCACCGCGGGCGAGCTGATAGATCAGCGCGGACAGGGTGCCCGCCGGGAGCCAGCCGCTGGGATGGCCATGGGTGAGTGCGGCAGCATCGCAACCCAATTCGAAGATGGCGTCGGTGGCGGCACCGGAACGGTCTGCGGCGTAACCGAATCCGCACGGGGCGGCACGCATTACGGCGCCGCTGCCCTTGGAGTTGTTGATCGGCTGGTCGCGGGTGCCGAGTGGGCTGGTCGGTGCGCGCCGCTCGGCCGCCCGGCGCAGCGCGGTGTAGACCGAGTTGGCCACGCCGCGTTGCTCGGTGAGCTCGGGGCACCCGCTGAGGGAGCTGTGCAGCGCGAACGGTTGATCGGGCAGCTCCGAGACCTGTCCGCGCAACCACACGAGCAGGCCCTGCTGGAGCAGACCCATCGTCGCTCCGCCGATGCCCTTCGCCCTGGCCCGCACCGAGCCCCGGATCAGCGCTTCGACGGTGAACGCGGTCAGCTGGGTCTCTTCGGAGATGCGCAGCGGGTCGATGTCGATGACGCCAGCCGCGCCGTACTCGGCGCGAATCTGTTGCAGTGAACGGGTTTCCACGGGAGCGCCGAGCGCATCGCCGATCGCGCCGCCGAGTAGGCAGCCGTGCACGGCGTTCAGCCAGAGCGGGGCGGCCGTCGCGACGGCGTCCCTGGTCCGCTCGGGGCTCGATGTGTGCGTGCTGTGTGCGGTCGATCCCTGGGCCGACCGGACGTCGATGCCGCGGCCGTGGACGGAGACGAGACGCTCCGGCTCGGTCGCGGTGTGGCGGACAGCGGTCGGGTCGTGTCGCCCGGCGGCGTTCGGAGATCCGTGTGGCACGGGGCCGGTGCCCGGCCGCAGCGCCGAGGTTGCCCCGGCGGCGGGGCGGCGGCGGAGGGCTTCGGTGAGGGCGGTGGCGAAGGCGGTGCAGCTGGGGAAGCGGTGGGCCGGATCTTTGGCCATGGCCTTGGACAGAACCGTGTCGACCGCGGTGGGGAGCGTGGCGCGGCGGGTACTTGCCGACGGGGGTGGGGTGTTGAGGTGGCCGAGCATGACGGTGGCGGGGTTGGGGGCGTCGAAGGGGCCGGTGCCGGTGAGGAGGCGGAATACCGTGCAGGCCAGGGAGTACTGGTCGCCGCGCCCGTCGAGGGGGGCGCTGCTGAGTTGTTCGGGGGAGGCGTAGGCGATGGTGGCGGTGAACTGGCCGGTGCGGGTGAGGCCACCGGTGTCGTCGAGGAGCTTCGCGATGCCGAAGTCGGTGAGTACGACTCGTTCGTCGAAGCCGGCGCCGACGCCCGCGGTGCGCGACAGCAGGATGTTGGCGGGCTTCACGTCGCGGTGCAGGACACCCTGGCGGTGGGCGTAGTCGAGGGCGCTCGCGGTCTGAGTGACGATCTGGGCGATCCGCTCGATCCCGAACTGCTGCACCGGAACCGCCGACGCATCCGTACCGTCGACGAACTGCATGGCGATCCACAGTCGTTCCTCGTCGATGCCGCGGTCGTAGACGGTGATGATGTTCGGGTGATCGAGCTGGGCCACGAGGTCGGCTTCGCGTTCGAATCTGGCCCGGATCTCGAAGTCGGCGAACAGATCACGGTGCATCAACTTCAACGCGGTGAGCCGCGGCAGCCTGCGATCCCTGGCCGCGTACACCGCGCCCATCCCGCCCCGCCCCAGCTCACGCTCGATGACGAAACCGGCGAACACCGCCCCGCGCCGCAACATCGCCTCACCCCGTCCAACGAACCCGATCGTTCGCAGCCTAGTTGGCCCGGGCGCGATGCGCTCCGAGTCCCTCGTGCCGGTCTATGTGCCTGCCTTCGAGTTCAGCTGCTGCACCGGGCCCGAGCGAGACCGAACTGCCTGGCTGCCGCGCTCTGCGCACCCGTCAGGCAAGGCAAGCGAGGCGCTTCTCGTCGCGGGCGGCACGGCGAATCAGACCGCCGGGGCGTTGGTGTCGGCCCAGCGGGTGATGTCGCCACGGTCGAGAGCGGTAGCGAGTAGGTCCGGGAATTTGTCGGGGGTGCAGGCGAAGGCGGGGATGCCGAGGGCGGCCAGTGCTGCGGCATTGTCGTGGTCGTAGGCGGGTGCGCCCTCGTCGGAGAGGGCGAGCAGCACGACCACCTGGACGCCCGCTTCCTTCATCGCGTTGCAGCGGCGCAGCATCTCGTTGCGCACGCCGCCTTCGTATAGGTCGGAGATGAGCACGAACAGGCTGTCGGTGGGGCGGGTGATCAGGGTTTGCGCGTAGGCGATGGCGCGGTTGATGTCGGTGCCGCCGCCGAGCTGGGTACCGAACAGGACGTCGACCGGGTCGGCGAGCTGATCGGTGAGGTCGACGATCTCGGTGTCGAACACGACCAGTGAGGTCTTCAACGACCGCATCGACGCGAGGACGGCACCGAAGACCGAGGCGTAGACGACGCTGGCCGCCATCGAGCCGGATTGGTCGATGGCCAGGACAACGTCGCGCTGGATCGACTGCGATTTGCGGCCGTAACCGACGAGCCGTTCGGGCACGACAGTGCGGTGTTCGGGCAGGTAGTTGGCCAGATTCTTGCGGATGGTCCGGTTGAAATCGATGTCGCGCAGTTTCGGGCGATGGGTGCGGGCGGCCCGATTGATCGCGCCGGAGACGGCGGCCACGGTCTTGGCGGCGATGCGCTGCTCGATCTCGCGCACCACCTTCTCGACCACCATGCGCGCGGTGGCCTTGGTGGTTTCTGGCATCACCCGGTTGAGACCGAGCAGCGTGCCCACCAGATGTACGTCGGGCTCGACCGACTCCAGGAGTTCGGGTTCGAGCAGCAGCTGGGTGAGGTTGAGCCGGTCGACGGCGTCGCGCTGCATCACCTCGACCACGGTCGCGGGAAAATAGGTGCGGATATCCCCGAGCCAGCGCGCTACTCGGGGCGCCGAACCGCCGAGTCCCCCTGACCTTTTCGTCGAACCCCCGGCTTCGCCGGTGTTGTAGAGGGCCGACAGTGCCTGGTCCATCGCCTGATCGGCACCCGAGCTCAAGCCGCCGAGTTGCTCCTCGGCCGCGGTGCCGAGCACGAGACGCCAACGGCGCGACTGGGTTTCGTCGGGTTCGGTCATCGGTGCTCCTGGTGGTCGAGCGTGCGATCTGGCTGCGGTATCGCGAGGGTGCCGCGCACGGCCGCCGTGGCGACCGCGCCGCGGGCGATTCGCGGTGCGCGATTCTCGTGTGGGACTGCGGGCAAGGAGCGCGAGCCGCGGATCTGATGTCGCGCACGGCCCGGCCGCTGGTTCGGCGTCAGCTGCCTGTGCGGGCGGGTCATCCTGCGGCCCCGAGGATCGCGGTCGCCGCGCGCAGTGCCAATTGCCCGCGGATCGGATCGATCGCGGTGGGGGTGTGGGCGGCGGTCGGGGCTGAACCGGTGTCGCGCAGTGCCTGGCTGATGGCTCGGCGTTCGCCGGATTCGAAGGAGCCGAAGGTGCGGCGCAGCAGCGGGAGGGTGGCGACGAACTGGTCTTCGTTGAGGTCGCGGAGCCATTCGTCGATGCGGCGCAACAGCTCTCGGTCGTGAACAAGGAGCAGGCCGCGACCGCCGAGGAAGCCGTCGATCCAGGCGGCCTTGGCGGCGGGGGTGTTGCCGATGGACAGCGCGGCGGCGAGGCGGCGGGCGGAGCCGGCGTCGTCGATCCGTTCGGCGTCACAGAGCAGGCGCACCGCGCGCCCGCCGATCGCGCCGTGCACATCGTCGCGGTCGGCGATGCGCTGCAGGGTCGCCAGCCATTCGGTGGTGGCGTGCTCGTCGTCGCGGGTGCTGATGGCGGTGTGCGCGGCATCGATCTGGGTGCGCAGGGCTTGGGCGGCATCGGCGTCGAGGCCGGTGACGGCGCCCGGCAGGCCCGCGCAGATCCGCACCAGCAGGCCGTCGGCGACGTGGGCGAGGGCCTTGGTGTCGGTGCCGCGGACATCGCCGTAGCGCAGGGTGCGGGTCAGACCGGGCAGGGCGCCGAGCAGGTGGGTGACGTCGTGGTCGAGCGCGGCCGCCGCCTCCAGCCTGATGATCAGACCCTCGGTGGCGCCGCCCAGATCGGCGAGCAGGGCCATTTCCAGTGCGTCGGCGAGCGCGGTGACGGTGACGTCGTCGCGGCTCGCGGTGTCGAGGATCTTGGTCTCCGCGGCGGTGCGCAGGGTGGTGCCCCAGATCGCGGCTTCGACGATGCGGACTTCGAATTCGGGTTCCCAGCGCAGGGTCCACGTCTCCCGGAAGGTACCGGTGCTGCGGACCTCGCCGGTTGTCGGAGTGCCCCAGGCGATCCCGAGCAGGCGCAGGCGATGCAGCAGGTGCGAGCGTTCGACGTCGCGTTCCTTGCGCAGGTCGAGGTCGACGTTTCGGGCGAGCGCTTCCTGCTTGAGCCGCAAGGTCTTGCTGCGCGCACGCAGATCGGCGGCAAGGGGGACCGTCGGGGTGTCCTCCGGGACGCCGCCGAGCGTTTCGCCGACCACGAGCTCGTCGACGACAAGGCGCAGCATGGTTTCGTCGCCACCACACATGACCGACCGCACGGCTTCGGTGACCTCGGACAATCCGGGCAAGGGCCTGCCGCGCAACGCCGCGAGGGTGTCCGCCAGCCGCACGGCCTCGATGATGTGCGCACTCGACACCGGCAGATCGTGCGCGCGCAGCACCCCGGCGACCTTGGTCAGCCACCGCGCGACCGGCCGCTCGGTCTCGGTGAACAGATGGTGATACCAGCCGGGCGAGGTGACACCCGCCCCGTAGCCCGAGTCGGCCGCCAGCCGCGAATGCGTCCACGGCACCCAGGTCAACGCCGCCTTCGTCTTCGGTAACCCCTTGAGTAGGCGCATATCCGGAGCCGCAGGACCGAGCGGCTCGACCAGCGCGGGTGCATGCCAAGCCCCACACACCACCGCCAACCGCCTCGCGCCACCCTTGAGTACCTGCCGCATCACCTGCCGCATATGCGCTTCACGGACCAGGGTGTGCCGGTCGACGATGAGGGGCGCGATCGACGGGTCATAGTGTTCCGCCGCGGGTGGCGCGGTCCCGGTCGCGGAGTGTGGGGCGTCCTCTCGGAGCGCGGCCATCGCCTCGGCGATAGCATCGAAAGCCGCACTGTCGGGGACGGATTCGACGACGGCGTCCCACCAGCGCTCGGCGTCGTCGTAGCCCGCGGCCGCGGCGAGGGCGGCGAGGGGATCGGAGCCGCCACCACGGGCGTTGTCCTCGGCGGCGAGGACGTTCGTGGCCGGAAGGTCGCAGAAGCGAACCGGGACGGCGTGGTCGACCCCGTAGCGCATGGCCTGCCATTCCGGCGAGAACACCGCGAACGGCCAGAATGCGGCGCGGGCAGGCGAATCCGGGACATAGGCCAGCAGTGCGACCGGTGGGGCCATCGTGTCGGCGGCGACGAACCCGACGAGCGGATCGGCATCGGCAGGGCCCTCGATGAGAATGGCGTCAGGCCGGAACTCCTCGAGCGCGTGCCGTAGGGATCGCGCCGATCCGGGTCCGTGGTGCCGGATGCCGAATACCCGCGTCACCGCGACCGCATCGACCGACTTGTCGTGGGCGGCCCCGCCCACGACAGCCTCCGACCCAGGGCGCCTGTGGACGTCGGCATCGTCCGGTGTGGTCGCACCGGCGGCCGAGTGGGCCGCGTTCTTGCGTTGACTCATCGAAAACACCATGTGCGCTGTGTGTTCCGTCCTCCCCGGCGGTGGATGTCAGCCGGCGATTTCGCGGCAGGCTCGGTAGAAGTCGGCCCAGTCGGGGCGTTCGCGGACCACGGCCTCGAGGTATTCGGTCCAGACGACGGTATCGGCGACGGGGTCTTTGATCACCGAGCCGAGGACGGCGCCCGCGATGTCGGAGGCGCGCAGGACGCCGTCGCCGAAGTGGGCGGACAGGGCAAGGCCGTTGGTGATCACCGAGATCGCCTCCGCGGTGGACAGGGTGCCCGAGGGGGATTTGAGTTTGGTGCGACCGTCGGCGGTGATGCCGGAGCGCAGTTCGCGGAAGACCCGCACCACGCGGCGGACTTCCTCGGCGGCGGCGGGAACCGTCGGCAATTCCAGTGCGGCGCCGAGCTGTTCGACGCGACGGCTCACGATGGCGACCTCGGAATCCTCGTCGGCGGGCAGCGGCAACACCACGGTGTTGAAGCGGCGGCGCAGGGCCGAGGAAAGATCGTTCACGCCGCGGTCGCGATCGTTGGCGGTGGCGATGACATTGAAACCCTTGGCCGCCTGCACTTCTCCGCCGAGTTCGGGGACGGGCAGGGTCTTCTCCGACAGGATGGTGATGAGCGCGTCCTGCACATCGGAGGGGATGCGGGTGAGCTCCTCGATCCGGGCGATGGCGCCGGTGCGCATGGCGGTCATCACCGGCGACGCGACCAGGGCCTCGTCACTCGGGCCTTCGGCGAGCAGCCTGGCGTAGTTCCAGCCGTAGCGGATCGCTTCTTCCGCGGTGCCGGAGGTGCCCTGTACCAGCAGCGTCGACTCGCCACTGATCGCGGCCGAAAGATGTTCGGATACCCACGTTTTCGCGGTACCAGGGACGCCGAGCAGGAGCAGTGCCCGGTCGGTGGCGAGGGTCGCGACCGCGACCTCCATCAGTCTGCGCGGGCCGACGTATTTGGGTGTGATCACGGTGCCGTCGTCGAGGGTGCCACCCAGGATGTAGGTGACCACCGCCCACGGCGACAGCTTCCAGGACGGCGGGCGCACCCGATCGTCGACGCGGCCGAGGGCGGCCAATTCGTCGGCGAAGGCCTGTTCGGCGTGTGGGCGAAGCAGAGTGGTAGACGGTTCGGTGGTGGTCATCGCAGCTCCTCGAGCATGGTGGCGCGGTCGGTGAGATCGTGGGCGAGTCGGTGGAAAGCCTGTTGCCAGGCGGGGTCTTCGGTGCTGTCGGCGAGCGCGGTGATGCGCGCGGCCAGTTCGACAGGCAGGTGGACGCTCGCCGCGGTGAGCAGCGCCCTGTCGGTGTACACGCCGGCACTGGCGTGCGGCTGACGCGCGGTGGTGCGGGCGCGCTCGCCGAGCAGGCGCAGCACATGGGTGGCCACTCGGTCCGGCCACGGGTGATCGAGGCCGGGCAGGATCGCGTGCAGTTCGTTGAGTTGATGCGCGTCGAGGTCGAGGACGTGCTCGATCCGGTCGGCGGCATCGAGCAGGGTGAACAGTTCGCGACGCCGCAGCACGGCCTGCTCGGTGGGGGTCGCGTGGGCGAACAGCGCACGGGCCCACCCGGTGTCGCGCTGGGCGAGCGTGGCATCGACCCAGCCGTCCACGATCGCCTTGGCATAGCGGGGTGGCAGGGACAGCGTCAGCGCGGTGGACGCGACCGTTTCCTCGGTGGCGCGCACGATCGGAGCCCATGCCGAGAGCGGCGTCGCACCGATCGCCTGGTGCAGGGTCGTGATCGTCGAATCCGGGGTGTCCCAGCGCAATTTCGCTTGATCGGTCGCATCGGTGATGCCGTCGCGGCGGGCCTGCGCGTCCAGCTCCGCCGGGACCGTCACCTCGACAGTGCCGTCGTCGGCCACCCGCATCCAGGACGCCACCAGCGTCGCCATCCGCTGCCCGAACGCGGCGTCCGGGAGAGTGTTCAGCAGCGTGGTCGCCGTCCGCCTGACATCGCCGCGTCGATCGTCGAGTGCCCGCTCGAGCAGCGCTTCGTCCGCCGAACTCAGCCCATCGGCCAGCAACGCCAGCAACTCCGCCTTGACCGGCCCTGACTCCTTCGGCCACGCCGCGGTCAACACGGCGCGGGCCGCGGCCGGATCCGCCCGGCGGGTACGCGCGAACCAGTCCTTGCGCTCTCCCGGCGTTCCGAACAGCCACACATCGTGCGCGACACCTGCGCCCGCGTCGTCGCTCGACCCAGAGCCGGTATCGGTGCTCGGCTCACGACCCGCCCCGAGGTCGGCACTCGCGGTATCGGCGTCCGTTGTGTGGGCGAGTGGCCGAGCGATGCCGGGCGCTTCCGTGTGCGATGTGGCTGCGTCGCTGGGGAATTCGTCGACGAGTTTCGCCCAGGCGGGGTTGCGGGCGGCCAGCCATCGTCCACGGCGACCCGCCAGGCGGAGCAGCGGTGCTCGCAGTGCGGTGTCGGAGGCCGCGGACAACGCCTGGACGCACAGCACATCGGGCAGCCGGAAGTCGAAGGGTGTTGCCGCGGCGAACCATTCGGGCAGGAACGGCGACTTGTCCGCGAGCAGGCGGCTCAGGCGGTCGGCGGCGGGACGCGGCAGCAGCGGGCGTGGATCGTCCGCGGCGGGTTCGGGTATCGACGCGGTGCGGGGGAGTTGCCCGCCGCGCAGGTACAGGTCTTGGAGTGCGGCGGTGTGGAGCAACCGGGTGGCCGGTTCGCCCGCGTGTTGCGGGACGGCGGTGGCGACCGCGGCATCGAGCTGGACGCCGTCGGCGCTGCGGCGGGCGGTACCGAGCAGCGCCACCGAAACCAGTTCGGCCAGTGCTGGAGTGGGGGTGGTCTCGGTGGGGAAGTCGGTTTCCAGGTCGCTCACCTCGCCCGCGGAGAAGACCGTGATCGGGTCGAAGCCGTCGGCTCGCCACTCGCCGCACACGGTCACCGGGTGACCACCAGCGACGGAGATCAGCCGCCACGGGCGCACGCCCGCGGGCAGCGGTAGCGCGGTGCCATCGGCCGCGACGAGCTGCCACCCGTTCTCGTCGAGCATCGGCACGACATCGGTGAGCAGCGCGGGCCAGGCCCGCAACCACGGGTCATTGCTCAGGGCGGCGGCGTAGGCGTCCAACGCGTCGTCGATCGTGGTGCCGCCGACAGCGGGGATGGTGGTGAACGGCTCGGGGGCGCCGTGGCGGGTACCCCACTGCACGCGCAGCGATGCCGCGCCGGGGTAGTAGTGCAGTTCCGCGTCCACCTCGCTACCGGGCGCGGGCACCTCACCGGTAAAATTCGGTGTGGCGAAGGAATGTTCGATGAGCAGGGCCCATCGTCCGCTGCTACGACCGCGCAACCAGGTTCGCCGGGTGTGCAGGCGCTCCTCCTCGCTCACCCGCATGCCGAGCACCAGCCAGCGATCACGCACGGCGGGCTGGGTCAGGACCGACTCGGCCGCCGTCGGATAGCCGACATGAGTTCGAATACCCGCTTGCAGCGACTCGGGGAGTGCATCGAGCCGGCGATGGGCGAGGACCAGCAGGTGCAGGCGGGCGTACTCGCGCAACAGCAGTTCGGGCCAGTGCTCGTTGGTGACGACCGCCGTGGGCAACCGGCGCAGGGCCTCGGCGACACGGGGCGCCTGCGCGTCGACCATCCGTGCCGCGATCGCCTCGTAGGCGGCGAACGACCGGTCGGTCTGGGCGAGGCCGGTCCGGATCTGGTCGGTCAGCCAGACCTCGAGTTCGGTGAGCCCGGCCGCGACGCGGGTTCGTCGCTGCTCGACGGTGGCCTGCGACGGGGTGCTCGCCGCCTTGGCCTTCGGCGGCGCGGCGGCCTTCGCGGCGCGTCCCGCCAGCCATTCGGCCGCGAAATCGGCGGGGGCGTCCCGGACCGGCGTCTGGCCGCTCGACCACGTGAGCAGCAGTGACAGCGTGTGCTTACAGGGGAACTTGCGGCTCGGGCACGAGCACTTGTACGCGGGCCCGTCCAGGTCGACGATCGCTTGATACGGCTTCGCGCCACTGCCCTGGCACAGCCCCCAGACCGCGTTGCCCGCCGTGCCGGTGTCGCGCCAGCGACCTGCCAGCTTGCGTGCGGCAGCCAGCGAGCTCGCGTCGGGCGCGAGTGCGCGGACCTGGTCCTCGGTCCACGGCGTGCGGTGCTCGGTCATCGGTTCCCCCGTTCTCTGTTCGCCGAAATATCTACCGCAACCCACCGACAACTGACGGACGTGGCGGACAAATGCCTGGAAAATGCTGGTGCTGTGGGAAATTCGTGTTCCAGCTCTTGCTGTGAACGGTGATGTCTGGCATTCTGATCTGTTCGGCACCGCCCGGACCGCCCGCGCTGCTCGACGCAGCGTAACGCGGGTGTGAACACCTCATCGAGCTGCCCGCCGGGGTGGGCGAGGGGTGGACATCGAGGGCCCGCCGTGGCATCACGATGGCCATTCCACTCCCGCGGGCAGATTCGCTGGGGCCCTGCGCATCCCCTGGGCGAACGTCCGGCGATCGGGTAGCGTTTCCACCAGAATCGTCGCGTTGCGCGCGGGCGCGAAGGGGGATGTCTCGAGTGTGCTCGGATCGGATCGCCGAGGTGGTCGCGCGCGAGCTCGCCGCCGACCCGGCAGTGGAGGAACGGGTCGCCGAATGCGTGCTCGCCGCGCTGAGCGCTGTCGACGGTGACTCGGCCGCAACGGATTCCGGTGATACCGGGGTCTTTCTGCGGTCGATCACCGTGCAGGGGTTTCGAGGGATCGGACCCGCGGCGACGCTGCGGCTGAATCCGGGGCCAGGTCTGACGCTGGTGGTCGGGCGCAACGGCAGCGGGAAGTCGAGTTTCGCCGAGGCCGCGGAATTCGCGTTGACCGGTGGGAACCGGCGCTGGGACGGCCGCTCGACCGCATGGCGGGAGGGGTGGCGCAACCTGCACGAACCCGATACCGCCCGGATCGATATCGAACTGCTCACCGCGGGTGACGAGCCCGCGCTCTCGGTCGCCACCCGCTGGGACGCGAGCGCGGAACTGGCCGACGCGCAGTGGACCGAGCGGCGTGGATCCGAACCGGCGGCATCGGTCGACCCGGGTGGCCGCAGGCAACGGCTCGATCTGTACCGGCCGTTCCTGTCCTACAGCGAACTCGGCGCGCTCGTCGACGGGAAGCCGAGCGATCTGTTCGACGCGCTGCATCGCCTGCTCGGTCTCGACGAGTTGGCGGCCGCGGCCGAACAGATCAGACTGCGCAAGCTCGAACTCGAACGCGCCGTGAAGGATTCGCGCCAATCGCGCGCCGACCTGCTGGTCGAACTCGCCGAAGCCGATGACGAGCGCGCCCGCGGCGTTGCCGATCTGCTGCGCACCCCGGACCCCGACATCGACGCGGTGGCAGGTGCGGTGGCCGACTCGGTCCTCGGGATCGATGGGCCGGAGGGTCTGCGCGCGATCCTGCGGCTGGCCGTGCCCGGCACCGAGCAGGTCGCGGCCACGGCGGATCGGCTCGCCGAAGCGTCCCGGAATGTGGCGCGGCACGCGACCGCCGACACCGCAGCCGACCTGCGTGTGCTCGAATTGCTCACGCGGGCACGCGACCACGTGGCTGCCTCGGGTTCGTGTCCGTGCCCGGTCTGCGGACGCGACGATCTCGACACCGAATGGCGCACCGCCGCTGATTCCGAAATCGCTTACCGCACTGCGGAACTGGCGGCGCTCCAAGCGGCCACGGCGGAATTCGATGCGGCACTGGTGGCGGCTCGTGGCCTCCCCTGCGCGGTGCCGGCGGAGCTCGGCTCGGCGACCGCGCGCGGTGTCGGCGGCGCTGGTTCGCACGAAACCCCGGACTCGTTGCGCAAGCAGCGCGAAATCGTCGGGCAGCTCTGGTCTGAGTGGGCCGCGCTGGCCACCGCCGACCACGACGATCGGATACCGGATCGGCTACGGACGGTCCACGCCGATCTCGCCGCGGAACTCGAGGCACTGCAACGGGATACGCGGATCGAGCTGGACCGGCTGGATACGGTGTGGTCGCCGCTGGTCCCGCGCATTCGCGCCTGGCTCGACCCCGCTCGTGCCGTCGCCGACCACGCGAGCGAACTGCGGGTGGTGAAGAAGGCAGCCGACTGGCTCAAAGCGGCGACGGCGACGATTCGCGAGGAGCGGATGCGGCCGTTGGAGACCACGGCGCGGTGGGTGTGGAGCACGCTGCGGCAGCAGAGCAATGTGGAGCTGGGCGCGATCCGCCTGCAGGGCAGTGCGGGGACGGCGCGGCGGGTGCTGCTCGATGTGACCGTCGACGAGGTCGACGGTGCGGCGCTCGGGGTGATGAGCCAGGGGGAGCTGCACGCGCTCGGGCTGTCGCTGTTCCTGCCGCGAGCCACGGTGGCGCACAGTCCGTTCCGGTTCGTGATGATCGACGACCCGGTCCAGGCGATGGATCCGGCGAAGGTCGACGGGCTGGCGAGGGTGCTCGCCGAGGTGGCGGCGTCGCGGCAGGTGGTGGTGTTCACCCACGACGAGCGACTTGCCGAGGCGGTGCGCCGGATGCAGCTCGATGCGACGGTGCTCGAGGTGCAGCGTCGCGAGCGTTCGATCGTCGAGGTGCGGGTGACCGGCGATCCGGTTCGCCGGTATCTCGACGACGCGCGATCGCTGCTGCGCACACCGCAACTCCCAGCCGCCATCGCCGACGAACTCGTTGCCACCTGTTGCCGTTCGGCGATCGAGGCGGCGGGTCTGGCGAAGGCGCGGCACGAACTACTGGCCGCCGGGCTCGAACACAGTGAAGTGGAACGGCGCGTTCGCAACGCGCACACCACCAGGGCCATGATCACGCTCGCGATCATGGGTGTCGGTGCGCGGGTGGACGATCTGAACAAGCACTTGAGCGCGGTCGGCGGACGCTGGCTCGTCGGCGTCCTCCGTGACGCCACCGCGGGCGCGCACGTTCCGATCGACCGTCCGATGCGGGAATTGATCAGCGACACCGAGCGATTCATCACCTGGCTGCGCGCGCACGAGCCTGCCGTGGTGCGCGCGTGAGTGGCATCGCTGGGGAAGTAGCGGCGTCGTGAATCGCCGCGGCAGGCCTCGCGCGAAGTTCACGCGACCCTCGGTGGCGGAGCGGCTCGAAGCGGCCGAGAATTTGCTGGACGGGTCGGTGTCGGACGCGGGCGGGGTGTGGTCACGGGCGGTGGCGTGGATCCTGCGGTTGGCGCTCGAGCAGGCGGTAGATCAATTGTGGGCGCAGGTGGCGCCGGAGTTGATGCGATGTCCGATGCGGGCGCAGCTGCTCGCTCTTCGGGTGTACGCCGGGCCGGAAACCGCGGGTCAGGTCGGGGCGCTGTGGGCCGCGTTGTCGCGGGCCGCGCATCACCTCGACTACGAGATGGCGCCCAGCGTCACCGACCTACGGCGCTGGCGGGATCAGACCGCGGAGCTGGCTCGGGTGTTGGACCTCGCCCCCCTCGCACACCAGCCGTTCGGATGATCGGCCGACTGGTAGTTTAGGCCCTCCCGGCCGCTGCGCACTCGACGTAAAGCCGGGAGCCGAAAGTCGGGCTCCCGGGCGGCCCGCCGAATTCCCGGAGAGGCGAACGAGTAGTGACAGCGTGTCCGTGTCGTCGCGGTGAGCCGTTCGATGCCTGCTGCGGGCCCTTTCTGGCCGGCGAGAAGGCCGCGCCGACCGCGGAAACGCTTATGCGCTCGCGCTATACCGCCTATGTCGTCGGCGATGTGGACTATCTGCTGCGGTCCTGGCATCCCAGCACTCGTCCTGCCGAGCTCGAGCTCGATCGGGGTCAGCGGTGGCTGTTTCTCGAGATCGTGGGAACGCAGCGTGGGGGGCCGTTCGACGACAACGGGACTGTGGAGTTCATCGCCCACTACAAGGTCGACGGTGTGCGCGACGCGATGCACGAGCTGAGTACCTTCGTGCGGGTCGACGGGGCCTGGGTTTACCTCGACGGGACGTTCCAGGCCTGATCCGGGGATACTGCTGTGGTGCCCCGTATCACGATCGAGTACTGCACCCAATGCCGCTGGCTGCTCCGGGCGAGCTGGATGGCGCAGGAACTGCTGACCACGTTCGCCGCCGAACTCGGGGAGGTGGCGCTGGTTCCCGGGCAGGGCGGCATCTTCCGGATCACCCTGGACGGTGAACAACTCTGGGAACGCAAGGCGGACGGGGGGTTTCCCGATATCGCGATCCTCAAGCAGCGGGTTCGCGACCGGATCGCGCCCGACCGCGACCTCGGCCACGTCGACCGGCGCGAGTGAATCAGGTCAGCAGCAACCGCCACCACCGCAGCAACCGCCACCGGCCGGACGAGGTGCGGGTGCGGGAGTGGGAGCTGAGCCACGTCCCACGGCCGCGAAGGTGGTGAGCAGTTTGACGGTGTCGTCGTGGCCGAGGGGGCACGATGCCGGATCCGAGGACTGCGCCATCGGCCGGTTGACGTCGAAGGTGTCGCCGCAGGAGCGACACCGGAAGCTGTAGTTCGGCATCGGCCCAGTGTAAGCGGCACCGGCACGAGAAGCCGCTTCCTTCTGTACCGCGAAGTAACTGTTACCTGCGGAAACGGCGCGTAGGGCGCGCGCACGCCCGGTGCGCACGTACTCTCGTAGGAAGTCACCAGGTGCTGCGGCCCGCGGGAGCAAATGCACAGGCACCCGTGCGGTCGCGCCGGCTAGGAGGTGTGCGATGAGCATTCAGCCCGATCTCGACTCCGACACGCGGACGCACGAGGCCGACCCACTGGCGGACACCGAATACGGACTGGCAGGCGGAACCTGGGACGGTCCGATCGCCGTATGGCGCAGCGTCCCCTACGCCGCCGCACCCGCCGGACCTGCCCGATTCGCCAGGCCCGAGCCCCCGAAGCCCTGGGACGGCGTTCGTGACTGCGTGGTGTTCGGTGACATCGCACCGCAGGCCATGGGCGCGATGGTGCCGGTGGGTTCCGATCTGCAGATGGGCGAGGACTGTCTGTGGGTCAATGTCTGGTCGCCGCGACCCGAACCGAGCGACGGTGAACCGCGCCCGGTGATGGTGTGGCTGCACGGCGGCGCCTACTGCCTCGGTACCGCCGCCCAGACCATCTACGACGGGCGCAAGCTGGCCGAGGCCGGCGATGTGGTCGTCGTCTCGGTGAACTATCGGCTCGGGGTGCTCGGTTTCCTCGATCTGTCCTCGTTCGGTGATCAGTTCACCGCGAATCTGGGCCTGCACGATCAGCTCGCCGCGCTCGCGTGGGTGCGCGACAATATCGCCGCGTTCGGCGGCGATCCGAGCAATGTGACGCTGTTCGGCGAGTCCTCGGGCGCGGGGTGCGTGACCGCGCTGCTCACTTCGCCTGCCGGGGCCGGTTTGTTCCACAAGGCGATCGTGCAGAGTCCGCCCGCCACTACGGTTTTCGGGCAGGAGCGGGCCGCAGTCGTCGGCCAGCGGTACCTGGAACTGCTGGAACTCGGGCCGGGCGAGGCGAATCGGTTGCTGGAGTTGCCGATCGAGCAGCTCGTCGAGGTCGGTGCGGTGCTGCTGGACGAGGTACCGATCAAGGAACCGGGCAGGCTCGCCGCCGCACCGGTCGTCGACGGAGATCTGTTGCCGGGCTATCCAATCGACCGATTCCAGCAGGGGCATTCGCATCGGGTGCCACTGCTGATCGGGACCAATCGCGATGAGGCGTCGCTGTTCCGGGTGCTGCGCTCGCCGATCATGCCGGTGACGCCCGACGCGGTGAACGCGATGCTGCGCGATGTCGCCGCGTCGCATCCGGAGATGTCGCCCGAGCGGATCGCGGAGATCACCTCGGCCTACCCCGATCTCACCAAAACCCGTGGGGCACTGGCGATGTCGACCGACGCGGCGTTCCGGATGCCCGCGGCCTGGGTGGCCGAGGGTCATGCGCAGCATTCACCGACCTGGATGTACCGGTTCGACTACGCGACCCCGATGTTGAAGGCGGCCAGGGTCGGAGCGGGTCACGCCACCGAATTGCCTTATGTCTTCGGCAATTTCGGCACCTTCAACCACGACCCCACCTTCTGGCTCGGTGGGCGCAAAGCCTCGGTCGCGGTCTCGGGTCGCATGCAGCGTCGCTGGCTGGCCTTCGCCGAACACGGCGTCCCCGCCGCGATCGACGGTTCCAAGCACTGGCCGCACTACCGCCCCACCGCCCGCACCACCCTGCTCATCGACACCATCGACCGCGTCGTGGACAACCCCGACGCCGACCTGCACACCGCTTGGGGCGACCAAGCCGTCGGCTTCAGCTGAACAGCACGACGCCGGGCCACCGGCCGAGGAAATCGGCGATGACCCGGCGTCGGGTGGATCAGACGTCGGTGGAGAAGCGGATGCCGCCGTCGGGGATGACCACTCCGGGCCACACGCGGGCGCCGCGCAGGAGTTCACAGCGGGCGCCGACATTGGCACCGTCGCCGATCACGCCGTCGCGAACCAGCGCGCGGGGACCGATGCGGGCACCGAAGCCGATGATGGAGCGTTCGACCGTCGCGCCCGCTTCGACCACCGCGCCGTCGAAGATCACCGCGCCGTCCAGCCGCGCACCCGCGCCGATCTCGGCGCCACGCCCGACCACGGTCCCGCCGATGAGCAGCGCGCCCGGCGCCACACCGGCACCGGGGTGGACGAGGGACTCGCCACGCTGGCCGGGCAGGGCCGGGGAGGGAGCGATACCGCGGACCAGGTCCGCGGAGCCGCGCACGAAGTCTTCCGGGGTGCCCATGTCACGCCAGTAGGAGGCGTCGACATGGCCCTGCACGCGGGCGCCCTCGGCCAGGAGCGCGGGGAAGACCTCGCGTTCCACCGAGACCGGACGACCCGTGGGGATCTTCTCGATGTATTCGCGGCGGAACACGTAGCAACCCGCGTTGATCTGGTCGGTCGGCGGATCCTGGGTCTTCTCCAGGAACGCGGTGACGCGGCCGTCGGCGTCGGTCGGCACGCAACCGAAGGCGCGCGGGTCGCTGACCCGGACCAGATGCAGGGTCACGTCGGCATTGGTCGACTCGTGGGTGTCGAGGATCGCACCGAGGTCGGTGCCGCCGAGCACATCGCCGTTGAACACCATCACGTTGTCCGCGCGCAGCTTGGGCAGCACGTTGCGGATACCGCCACCGGTGCCGAGCGGCTCGGTCTCGGTCACGTACTCCAGGTCGAGGCCCAGGTCGGAGCCGTCACCGAAGTGCTCTTCGAAGACCTCGGCCTTGAAGGAGGTGCCGAGCACCACGTGGGTGATCCCGGCCTCGGCGATCCTGGCCAGCAGGTGGGTCAGGAACGGCAGCCCGGCCGTCGGCAGCATGGGCTTGGGCGCCGAGAGGGTGAGCGGACGCAGCCGCGTGCCCTGTCCGCCGACGAGAATGACCGCGTCGGTGCCTGCATTGCCTGCCATCGAGTTTCCCCTGTTCACAGTGGACCGGCGCCTACTCAGGCACCGGTTCGCGCTTGCTCACGCAGCGCCGATCGAACCGCAATCTTGGAGCGAACCGCAAGTCCGGCCCGCAACGCGCCCCGCAACGGTGCCTGCCACCAGTGCGGATGCCGGTCCGCCTGGAAGCGGTAGGCGCTGGCGTGGTGGGCGGGCAGCATCAGTTCGGGATGCTTGCCCGCGGCGTGGCCCTTGGCATGGGTCACCTCGGCGTCCGGGACGAACACATTGTGCCAGCCCGCCTTGCCCATGCGGTCACCGAAGTCCACGTCCTCCATGTACATGAAGTAGCGCGAGTCGAATCCGTCGATGGTGTCGAAGGCGGCGCGGCGCACCAGCAGGCAGGAGCCGGACAGCCAGCCGACCACCCGCTCGGAGATCTGCTCGTTCTCCTGGCGATAGCGCACCGACCAGGGGTTCTTCGGCCAGACCGAGCCCAGAATCGCGTGTCCGGCGCCGTCGGCGAGGCCGGGGACCCGACGGGCGGAGGGATAGATGCTGCCGTCGGGCTCACGCACCATCGGCCCGATCGCGCCCGCTCGCGGCCAGCGCGCTGCGGCCTCGAGCATCTTGTCGATGGAGTCGACGCCCCAGCGGATGTCCGGGTTGGCCAGGATCACGAATTCGATCGACGGGTCGATCTCGGCGACGGCCCGGTTGATGGCGCCGCCGTAGCCGATATTGCCGCCGGTGTGCAGCAGCGTGACGTGCGAGTTGGCCTCGGCGACCAGCTCGGGGACGCCGTCGGTCGAGCCATTGTCGGCCAGGATCACCTGCGGCTTCTCGCTGGTGGCGTCGGCCAGGGTGGTGATGAAGTGCTCGAGGTGCTCACCCGGTGAATAGGTCACCGTGACCACGGCAAGGCCGGCGGGGGCTGGAGAATCGGCTGCGTCGTTCACGAGAGCGGAGCCTAGTCGGACAACCGGCTCAGTGTGTCGGTGAGTGCGATACGCCAAGGGCGAAGGGGGGTGAGGCCGGCCGCGTCCCAGGCCGCCGGGGACAGCACCGAATACGCCGGGCGCGGAGCGGGTCTGGGGAATTCGCTGGACGCGCACGGCAATACCCGGTTCGGGTCGGCTCCCAGGTCGGCGAAAACCGCCGCGGCGAGATCGAACCAGGTGGCGGTGCCGGAATTGGTGGCGTGCAGCACACGGGGGGTGTCGGGACGGGTGCTCAATTCCAGGAGCGCCGCGGCCAGGTCGGCGGCGCTGGTGGGGGAGCCGAGCTGGTCGTTCACCACGCTGATGGTGTCGCGTTCGGCTTCCAGCCTGCGCATGGTCGCGACGAAATCCCCCTCGACACCGGCGTACACCCAGGCGGTACGCACGACCTGGGCGCCCAGCTCGAGCACGGCCTGCTCACCGGCCAGTTTGGACCGGCCGTAGACCGTGTGCGGTCCGGTGGGGTCGCTCGGCTCGTACGGCGTGCGCGCGGTGCCGGGAAAGACGTAATCGGTGGACACGTGGATCAGCCGCGCACCCGCGTCCGCGCAGGCGGCCGCGAGCACGGCCGGTCCGGTCGCATTGGCGGCGAACGCGGCCTCGACATCGGTTTCGGCCGCGTCGACCGCGGTATAGGCCGCGCAGTTGAGCACCACGGCACCCGGCACGAGGACGGCGTCGACGGCACCGCGGTCGGTGATATCGAGTTCGGCCCGCCCGAAGCCGCGCGCCGCCGGTGCCAGCCGCGAGATCTGTCGCCCCAGCAGACCGCGTGCGCCGGTTACGATCAGGTGAGCGGGGGCGGGGAAATCGGCGTTCACGCCGCAAGTCTGGCACGCCGGGGCACCTGCGGTTGGGCCTCGGTGTGGTAACTAATGGTTAGCCTGTGATGGCCGGTATCCGAGGACGAGCCCGGGCCAACGACACGGCGGTGTTTGCCGGGGGGAAGAGCGGACCGGGCGCGGAGTTCGTCGAGAGGATGCACGAGTGCGAGAGTCGACTAGGCCGGTCAGCGCGCCTGCGGGCACCTTCGGCCCGGCCAAATTGATGGTGGCGATCTCGGCGGTCTTGGTCCTGTGCCTCACCGGATTCGCCTGGCGCAGTGTCGACAACCTGATCGCCAATATCGACCGGATCGGTGGCCTCGGTCTCGGGGGTGGCCGCGACGGCGCCGTCGACATCCTGCTGGTCGGCGTGGACAGCCGTACCGACGCGCACGGCAATCCGCTCACCACAGCCGAACGCGCCATGCTGCACGCGGGCGACGAGGTGGGCACCAACACCGACACCATCGTGTTGATCCGCGTCCCCAACGACGGCCGTTCGGCCACCGCGATTTCCATCCCGCGCGACTCCTACGTCGATATCGGCGGCGGCCAGGGCAAGGCCAAGATCAACTCCGCGTACGGCTCGACCAAGGAGACCGAACGCGCCGAACTGCTCGCCGACGGCAAGTCCGAGGCCGAGGCGGAACGCGAGTCGACCAAGGCGGGACGGCAGGCGCTGATCAAATCGGTGGCCAACCTGACCGGCATCAGCGTCGACCACTACGCCGAGGTGAGCCTGCTCGGCTTCGTGCTGCTCACCGACTCGGTCGGCGGTGTCGAGGTGTGCCTGAATCAGGCGGTGGACGAACCGATGTCGGGCGCGGACTTCCCCGCCGGGCGCCAGCGTCTCGACGGTCAGGAGGCGTTGAGCTTCGTGCGTCAGCGCCATGACCTCGAACGCGGTGACATCGACCGGATCGTGCGTCAGCAGGTGTTCATGGCGCAACTCGTCGGCCAGATGCTCAATGCCAAGACCCTCGCCAATCCGGGCAAGCTCAGCGAGATCAGCGAGGCGGTCGGGCGCACCGTCGTGCTCGACGAGGACTGGGACGTGCTGGCTTTCCTGCAGCAGCTCAAGGATCTGTCCGGCGGCAAGGTGGCATTCGAGACCGTTCCCGTCTCCGACCTCAACAGCATGACCTCGGACGGGGAATCGGTGGTCAAGGTCGATCCGAAGACGGTGCAGAGCTTCGTCGCCGGGCTCGTCGGCGAGGAGAAGGCCGACGACGGACCGAAACTCGACCCGTCGACGGTGACGGTGAGCGTGCTCAACGCGGGCGGTGCCACCGGGCTCGCGGGCAAGGTGTCGACGGCGCTGACGGGCAAGGGATTCAAGGAAGGCACGGTCGGCAACTACACCGGCGGCAGCGTGAGCTCGAGCCGGGTGCTGGCCGCGGACGCCGACAATCCGAAGGCGGCGGCGGTCGCCGAGGCGCTCGGTGGTCTCACCGTGGTCGCGGATCCGTCGCTGTCGGCGGATACGGTGAGCGTGGTGCTGGCGAGCGACTACTCTGGTCCGGGCTCAGCCGCGGCAGGCATGTTCGATGCAGGCGCGACTGCGACCGCGACACCGATACCGCCCGCCCCGCCGATCGACGCAGGCCAGAACGGACCGAAATGTGTGAATTGACCCATGCGTGAGCCGAACTCGACCCTGACCGACGCCCTCCTCGACCCGATTCTGGAACGCGATCCCGCCGGACCGCGCGTCACCTGGTACGACGACGCCACCGGCGCCCGGATCGAACTGTCGGGGCTGACGTTGGCCAACTGGGCCGCCAAGACCGCGAACCTGATCCGCGACGAATTCGCGCTCACCCCCGGCGCCAGGGTGGCGGTGCTGTTGCCCGCGCACTGGCAGACCGCCGCGGTGCTGCTCGGATGCTGGTGGGCGGGAACCGAAGTGGTGCTCACACCCGATCCCGATGCCGACCTCGCGCTGGTCACACCCGACCGGCTCGACGATGCCGATGGTGTCGACGAGGTGGCGGTGCTGTCGCTGGACGCGATGGGAACGCCGGTCCGCGACGTTCCGGTCGGCGTCACCGATTTCGCGACCGCGGTGCGGGTGCACGGTGATCAGTTCCTGCCCGGCGGTTTCCGGGCGGCGCTCGACGGTCTCTCGGTGAGCGAAGTGCTGGCCACGGCCCGGAAATCAGCCGCACTGCAAGGGTTTTCCGCAGGCGATCGGGTGCTTTCGAGTACGCCGTGGGAGACGGTCGAGGAAGTGATCGACGGGTTCGTCGCGGTGCTGTTCGCGGGGGCTTCGCTGGTGCAGGTCGTCAATCCGGATCCGGGTGCGATCGAGCATCGGGTCGTCACCGAGAAGGTGACCGTCCGCCGCTAGCTCCTACCTGGGTATTGGTTCGGCTCCGCCTCGGGAACGTGTCGCGTGTCACACCCGCTCCGTACTGTGGAAGCAAGTTCTCGGCTTCGACGGTAGGGGTGGCGATGTTCGCGCAGTACTGGGTTCGATGGTCGGCCGAACACGGGGCACCGCGCGCGATCCTGCGCTGGCAGGTGCGTCGCGGTGATCCGTTCGCGACGTTGCTGAGCGGTCGGCGGGGATTGCACGATCCCTATCCGCTGATCGATGAACTGCGCGGGTCGGGCGGATTGCGCAAAACGCCACTGTCCTACGCCGCGTTCGATCACGCGCCGGTTCGGGCGATTCTGCGCGACCCCAGATTCGGCGTGCGGCCCGCCCTCGGCAACGATCTGCCCACCCCGTGGCGCAAGCTCGCCGAGCGGGTCACGGTGCCACCCAACCCGGTCGAGCCCCCGTCGATGCTGGTCATCAACCCGCCCGACCACACGCGCATGCGCAAGCCGGTGGCCTCGGCGTTCACCCCGCGCGCCATCTCCAGGCTGCGGGACCGGGTGGAGGTGGTCACCGCCGAACTCCTCGACGCGATGCCCGCCGACGGATCGGTCGACCTGATCACCGATTTCGCCGCCAAGGTGCCGATCGCGATCATCGCCGAAATGCTCGGCTTCGCGCCCGCGGACCGGGACAGGTTCCTCGATTGGGGCGACAAGGTGACACCCCTGCTCGACATCGGCACGTCGTGGCGGTCCTACCGTGGCGCGATGCGCGCGATCGAGGAGATGGACGACTTCCTCGCCGACCACATCGCCACCCTGCGCCGGGCGCCGGGCGAGGACATCCTGTCCACCCTGGTCAGTTCGGGCGAGCTGAACCTGGCGGAACTGCAGGCGGGCGCGAGTCTGCTGATGGGCGCGGGTTTCGAGACGACGGTCAATCTGATCGGCAACGCGGTGGCCGCGCTGTCGGCGTACCCCGATCAGCTCGCGCTCGCGCAGGACGATCCGCAACGCTGGCCCGATGTGGTGGAGGAGACGCTGCGCTTCGATCCGCCGGTGCAGACCACCGCGCGCCAGGCGCTGGAGGATGTCGAGATCGAGGGCGGCCTGGTGCGGGCGCAGACGACGGTGATCCTGTCGCTGGCCGGGGCAAACCGTGACCCGGCCGTCTTCCCCGACCCGCACCGCTTCGACATCGACCGCCCCAATCTCAGGGAGCACGTGGCGTTCAGCAGCGGCATCCACGCCTGCCTCGGTGCGAGCCTGGCCCGGATGGAAGCGGTCCATGCCCTGCGCGCGCTCTACACCCGTTACCCGAACCTGCGGTTACGTGGCGAGCCGACGCGTCGAAACCTGTTCACGCTGCACGGTTTCGAACATATGCCGGTCGACCTCGGACCTGTCGCGCGAACGCCGGCGCCCGACGACTTGGCAGGTGCCTCGCGTCCCGCCTGAGTCGGTGGCGATCGTCGGGCTCGGGGGCGCTGGTGAGTCCCGGTCCGGTCGAATGGGTTTCGTTCGTAACGAAGCCCCGCTCGGTCGCCTACGTGCTCGCGCGCCAGCGGTAGCGGGTCTTCGGGCGACCTGCGCGCCCGTAATCGGCACGGCGTTCGGCGAGTCCGTCGTCGGCGAGCTTCTCGAGGTATCGCCACGCGGTGATGCGCGAAACACCAACGACGGCAGCGGCATCGGTGGCCGTGATGCCGGTCTCGGTCGCGCGCACCGCCCGTGAGACCTCCTCGAGGGTGTGCTGCACAACGCCTTTCGGCGCGCCGGCCTTCTGGTCGGCGGTGCGCAGCGCGCCGAGCGCGCGGTCGATGTCGTACTGCGACAGTGCCGCCTCGCCCGCGGGCAGCGCGGTGTTGAAATCGCGGTAACGTTCCAGCTTTTCGCGGAAGGCGGCGAAGGTGAAGGGCTTGAGCAGGTACAGCACCACACCGTGCGCCACCGCGCTGCGCACCATGTTCAGCTCGCGCGCCGAGGTGATCGCGATGACATCGGGACGGGGCGTGAGCCCGTTGAGCGCGGCGGCCACATCGAGCCCGCTGATATCGGGCAGCCCGATATCCATCAACACCAGGTGGAACGGATTGCCGTCGGCGATCGCCTCGGCCGCCACCCGCAGCGCGTCGCGCCCGGTGTGCACGAGCCCACCGGTGACGAAACCGTCGAGCCGTTCGAGATAGGCCCGATGGGCCTGGGCGATCAACGGCTCGTCCTCGACGATCAGGACCCGGATCATGGTTTCTCCCTCAGCGGAATGCGAACGATGACCGCGCTGTGTGGTGCGGCCGTGGTGGTGATGGTGCCGCGATGTCGATCGACGAGGCGGTGCACCAGAGCGAGGCCGAGGCCCGCGTGGTCGGATTTCGTGGTGTAGCCGCGTTCGGCGGCCCGCGAGAACATCTGGGCCGACATACCGGGCCCGCTGTCGGACACCTGCACCCACAGCGCGCCGTCGCGGTGACACACCGACACCTCGACGCGCTTGTCGACAGTGCCCGCGGCCGCATCGATCGCATTGTCGATCAGGTTGCCGACCAGGGTCACGGTCTCGTGCGCCGAGAGCGGATCGGTGGAGTCCAGCGCGGTGTCCTCGCTGATGGCCAGGCTCACGCCGCGCTCGGCGGCCTGGTCGACCTTGCCGAGCAGCAGCGCGGCCAGCGCCGCGTCACCGACAGCGGCCAGCAACCGGTCGATCAGGACCTGTGAGAGCTGGAGTTCCTCGGTCGCGAAGGCCACCGCCTCATCGGGGCGGCCCAGCTCGACCATGGTGACCACGGTGTGCAGCCGGTTGGCCGCCTCGTGGGCCTGGGCGCGCAGCGATTCGGCGAAGCCGCGCACCGAGTCGAGCTCACCCAGCACCGCGCGCAGTTCGGTCTGATCGCGGATGGTGAGCACGGTGCCGATCTCGCGGCCCTCCCAGCTCACCAGGTCCTGGTTGACCAGCAGGATGCGGTCGGTGGTCACGTGCGTCTCGTCGCGCACCACGCCACCGCTCATCTGCTGCAGCGAAACCGGCAGGTCGCTGCGGAGGACCGGCCCGTCGGGCAGGTCCAGCAGGGTGCGCGCCTGATCGTTGACCACCTCCGCCGCCTCGGCTTGGGCACCGAACACCACCAACCCTTCGTGCACGGAGTGCAGGACCGCGTCGTGGTGCTCGTAGAGCGCGCGCAGCTCGTCGGGGGCCAGCCCGTGGGTCTGGCGGCGCAGCCTGCGGCTGATCAGGAACGACGACAGCGCGGCCAACGCGAGACCCATCGCGGCCACCCCGAGGATCAGGGGCAGCTGGGTGGCGACCTGGGTGCTGATCTTGGCGCGGGTGACCCCCGCCGAGACCAGCGCGACCACCCGGCCGTTGTCGTAGACCGGAGTGACCGCGCGGATCGAGGGGCCGAGGGTGCCGGTGAAGGTCTCGGTCAGCGTCTGGCCTGCCAGCGCACCGTCGATGCTGCCGACGAACGGCTTGCCGATCAGGTCGGGGTTGGTGTGGGTGTAGCGCGTGCGGTCGGGCGCCATCACGACGATGAAGTCCATGCCGGTGGCCGCTCTGATCCGCTCGGTGGTCGGCTGCAGCAGCCCGCTCGGGTAGGGCGAGTTCACCGCGGCCAGAGTCGACGGCGACCGCGCCACCGTCACCGCGACATCCCTGACCTGCATTTCCGCGGCCAGATCATGGTCGCGTCTGGCATCGAGCACGGCCAGGATCGTGCCGACGGCGATGAGCAGCGCGAGCACCACCAGCTGCCATACGAAGGCCTGTCCCGCGAGCGACAGTCGTCCTCGTCGCACCTCTTGCCTCCGACCTGGATTTCTGAACGTTATGCACCGATATGAACCTTATGGAACAAAGTGACGGCCGTCACAATAGTTCCTCATGCTCGTCGGCATGAGCGATACCACCGCACCACGGAAACGCGACCATACCCATTGGCTGTATATCGCGGTGATCGTCGCCGTCGTGGCCGGCGTCATTGTCGGCCGGGTAGCACCGGAATTCGGTCAGTCACTGGCGCCGCTCGGCACCCTGTTCGTGAACCTGATCAAGATGATGATCGCGCCGGTGATCTTCTGCACGATAGTCCTGGGCATCGGGTCGGTCCGCGCGGCCGCCACCGTCGGCAAAGTCGGTGGCCTGGCCATCGGCTATTTCCTGGCGATGTCGACGGTCGCGCTCGGCATCGGGCTCGTGGTCGGCAACCTGATCGATCCGGGCGAGGGGCTCAACGTCACGGCCTCGGGCGCGGGTGCGAAGTACGCCGATCAGGCGCACAGCGCGGGCGGCACGTGGGACTTCATCCAGAACATCGTGCCGACCACGCTGGTGTCCTCGCTGACCGCGGGCAGCGTGCTGCAAGCACTGTTCGTCGCGTTGCTGGTCGGGTTCGCCGTGCAGGCGATGGGCGAGACAGGCGCACCGATCCTGCGAGCGGTCTCGCTGATGCAGAAACTTGTCTTCCGGATCCTGTCGATGATCCTGTGGCTGGCCCCGATCGGCGCGTTCGGCGCGATCGCCAACGTGGTCGGCCGCACCGGCTGGTCTGCGGTGGTGCAGCTGGCGACGCTGATGATCGCGTTCTACCTGACGTGTCTGGTGTTCGTGTTCGGTGTGCTCGGCGTGATCCTGCGCATGGTCTCGGGCGTCTCGATCCTGAAGCTGTGCCGGTACCTGTCGCGCGAGTACCTGCTGATCGTGGCGACCTCGTCGTCGGAGTCCGCGCTGCCGCGACTGATCGCCAAGATGGAACACGCGGGCGTGGAGAAGACGACAGTGGGTGTTGTTGTGCCGACCGGCTATTCGTTCAACCTCGACGGCACCGCCATCTACCTCACGATGGCCTCGATCTTCATCGCCGACGCCATGGGCAAACCGCTGAACCTCGGCGAACAGATCGGCCTGCTGCTGTTCATGATCATCGCGTCCAAGGGCGCCGCGGGCGTCACCGGCGCCGGCCTGGCCACCCTCGCCGGCGGCCTGCAGAGCCACCGCCCCGACCTGCTGGACGGCGTCGGCCTCATCGTCGGCATCGACCGCTTCATGTCCGAAGCCCGTGCCCTGACCAACTTCTCGGGTAACGCGGTGGCGACGCTGCTCATCGGAACCTGGACCAAGACGGTCGACGCGGACCGGACCCGGCGGGTGCTCGACCGTGAACTGCCGTTCGACGAGGAGACGATGGTTGACGACCACGATGTCGACCACCCGGTCGACATCACGAAACCTGTTCCAGTACAGGCTGTCGACGCGCAGTGAGACAGCCGAAAGGCCCCGCGATGAGAACTCGCGGGGCCTTTTCGGTGATTCATCGGGTCAGATTCTCGAGCAGGGGCTCCGTGATCCGAATCGTATGCCGACTGGGGGAGTCAAATCCTGGACCACTTGCCCGGGTTGAGGTGGAACTGCACGAGGGCGGTGGCGTGGCCGTGGCCGAGGCCGTGTTCTGACTTCAGCCAGGTGACCAGTGCCGTGTGCCCGGTTGGCTCGGCCGCGTCGAGGAGGGTGAACCACTCGTCGACGGAGCGCCCGTACTTGGTCTCGATGGTGGGGAAGTAGGACGCGGGTCCGTGCGGCGCGTTCGCCATGGTGGTTCCTCCTCGACGGGTGTTCGTTATCGGTGAAGACGGTGCGGCGGGACAGAATTCATCGTCAGGCTGTGACGAGCTGGCGTTCGGTCGAGCTCACACGGCGTTCACGGATGAGCAGCACGCCGGCCAGTGCGACCAGTACCGCGGTGAAGCCGTGGACACCGAAGGCGGTGGCGGTGGAGCCGTGCCAGCTCAGGACGGTGGCCATGTCCCCGAACGGGGTGAGCGAGGTGGCCAGCATGGCGACGCCGAGGGCGAAGCGTTGCTTGGTGGCCAGCAGGCCGAGGATCACCAGGCCGCTGACGATGTCGCGGACGCCCTTGAGGTTCAGGAACGCCACCGCGTCGCCCTGGGGTACCGCGGGGAGGCCGAAGCCCGCGGCCGTCGCCTCCGGGGCGATCAGGTAGTTGATGCCGACGTAGATGATGAAGAGCCCGCCGAGCAGGGAGAGGGCGGTGGCGATGCGCGAGGTGGTCATGGTGTGCTCCTGAATCTTTCACTGTGCTCTGAAAACTAGCGGCGCTAGGTGTTAGAAGAACCATAACTCAGCCTCGCTACCTTGTCTAGCGCTGCTAGAATTTCAAGCATGAGTACGCAGCAACGCAAGGAACGCGACCGCGCCGAACGCCATCAGCGGATCATCGACGCCGCACGCGAGATGGCCGAAGCGGACGGCTGGGACGCGGTCACCATCCGAAAACTGGCCGACCGCATCGAATACAGCCAGCCCGTGCTCTACAGCCACTTCGCGAACAAGGCGGCGATCGTCGGCGCCGTGGCCCTGCAGGGCTGCACCGAGTTCGCCGAGAAACTGAAGCTGGCCAGGGCGGCCGCGACCACCCACTCCGAGGTCGTCGCCAATGTCGCCCGCGCCTACCTCGACTTCGCCACCGACAACCCGGCCCGCTACGACGCCATCTTCGAGCAGAAGACCGACCTCGAATTCGGCCTCAACGCTCCGCAGCCACTGCGCGACGCCTTCGCGGGACTCGAAGCGATGTTCACCCCGTACGCCGAAGGCGACGAACTCGGGGCCCGCACCGAAGTCGCCTGGGCCTCCCTGCACGGCCTCGCGACGCTGGAGCGCAACGGCCGGCTGCGCCCTGATCTGAGAGAACGGCGTATCGCCCTGCTCGTCGACGGGGCTGTGTAGATCGAGCGCCGGCGCGCTGGCGCGGGCCCCGCCCCAGCGCAGACAGGCAGCGGAGACCTTGCCGGGCCCGTCACCGATAGCGCTCGGCGCTGAGCGGGTACTCGGCACGGTGAGTGAAACCTCATCGGCGCGCGGACCGGCCCCGCGTAAGTTGGAGCAGGTAGGCACACGTGCGGAGGGACGGCAATGGCGGAAGTCGTAGTAGTGGGGTCGGGACCGAACGGACTCGCCGCAGCGGTGATCGCCGCTCGCGCCGGGTTGTCGGTGCGGGTTCTCGAAGCGCAGGAGCAGCCGGGCGGGGGATCGCGTACGGCCGAGTTGACGCTGCCCGGCTTCCATCACGACATCTGTGCCGGTGCGCATCCGATGGCCTTGGCATCACCGTTCTTTCGCGCGTTCGATCTCGAGGCGCACGGTGTCGAACTGCTCGCTCCGACCGTCTCCTACGCACACCCGCTCGACGGGGGGATCGCCGGACTGGCCTGGCGCAACCTGGAATCCACGGTCGCCGACCTCGGCCGCGACGGCCGGGCCTGGCGTGACCTGTTCGCGCCGCTGGTCGAGCACTGGCCCGAGGTGGTCGACCTGGCCATGTCGGATCTGCGGCACCCACCGCTGCACGTCGGCACCGGCATCAAGTTCGCGACCCGGCTGCTCGAGCAGGCATCCCCGTTGTCCGACAACCGCTTCCACGGTGACGTCGCGCCCGCGATGTTCAGCGGGGTGGCCGCCCACGCCATCACCTCACCGCGGGCCTTCCCCGCGGTCGGCGCGGCACTGCTGCTGGGCACCCTCGCGCACGCGGGAGGCTGGGTGGTTCCGCGCGGTGGCAGCCAGGCCATCCCGAACGCGATGATCGCCGAGATCGAACGGCTCGGTGGCGAGGTGATCACCGGGCATCGGGTCGACGATTTCGCCGAGCTCGCGACCGCGCGCGCCGTGCTGTTCGACACCTCGCCCGCCGAACTCCTTCGCATCGCCGGCGACCGGCTGCCGTCGCGATACCGCAACGGCCTCGGGCATTTCCAGTACGGCAACGCCGCCTGCAAGGTCGACTTCGCGCTGTCGGGGCCGGTGCCGTGGGCCGCGCCGGGCGCCGACCTGGCAGGCACTCTGCACCTGGTCGGCACCAGAGCCGAAGCCATGCACGCCGAACACCAGGTCGCCACCGGCAGATTCGCCGATCGGCCGTTCGTCCTGGCGATTCAGCCCGGCGTGGTCGACCCCACTCGCGCACCCGCTGGCCAGCACACGCTGTACACCTACGCGCACGTCCCCAACGGAACCGACCGCGATATCAGCGACCAGGTGATCGACCAGGTCGAGCGCTTCGCCCCCGGCTTCCGCGACCTGATCCTCGCTGAACATGTGCGACCGGCGGCTTTCATGCCCGATCACAACGCCAACTACATCGGCGGTGACATCTCGGCGGGCGCGATGACTACGCGCCAGACCGTGTTCCGGCCGATCGCTCGCTGGAATCCTTACGCCACACCGATTCCGGGCACGTACCTGTGTTCGTCGTCGACCCCGCCGGGTCCCGGCGTCCACGGGATGCCTGGCTTGCACGCGGCGAAACACTTGCTGCGCAACCGTTTCGGCATCGTCACCGACCCGCTCGACCTGTTGCGCGGCGAGGCACCGGCCTACCGGTAGGGCTTCATCGGCGCGTCGTGGACCTTGTCCGGCTTGAAAACATCGGGTTCCAGGTAGACCGTGCTCGTGTTCGGCACGGCGGCGTGGATGCGGTCGTCCGCGGAGTCGATCACCTCGGCCACCTGCGTGATGTCGAGGCCGGCGTGCAGCGCGATCTTGGCGTTGATCAGCAGATCCTGTGGCCCGAGGTACTGGGTCTGCATCCGGATGACGCGCTCGACCCGCGGATCGGCCAGCAGCGCCGACCGAATCGCGGTGTCGTCCTTGGCCGTCGCGCCCTCACCGATCAGCAGGCTCTTGGTCTCCACGATCAGGATCACGGCGTTCACGCCGAGCAGCAGGCCGATGAACAGGGTCCCGACGCCGTCCCACACCGCGTCGCCGGTGATCATCGACAGACTCACCCCGGCCAGCGCGAACATCAGCCCGGTGATCGCGCCCGCGTCTTCGAGCAGCACCACCGGCAGTTCGGGATTACGAGTGTTGCGGATGAAGTGCCACCACGAACTCTTGCCTTTGAGCAGCGCCGACTGCTTGCGCGCGGTGACGAAACTGGCACTTTCGAGAATCAGCGACACACCGAGGATCGCGATCGCGACCCAGGCCGACTCGATCTCTTCCGGGAACCGGATCTTGTGGATCGCCTCGTTGATCGCGAACAGGCTGCCCATCACGAACAGCACCAGCGCGACGACGAACGAGTAGAAGTACCGATTGCGCGAATATCCGAACGGGTGCAGCGTGTCCGCCGGCTGCTCGGCCCGATTACGTCCGACCAGCAGCAGCGCCTCGTTGCCGGTGTCGGCCACCGAGTGCACCGCCTCGGCCAGCATCGACGACGAACCGGTGATGAACGCGCCGATGAACTTCGCGATCATGATCCCCGCGTTCGCCCCGAGCGCGGCGAGGATCGCGACCTTGCTGTCTCCACCCTGCTCGGCCATACCGGGCACCGTACCGCCGGTGCCCGCCCAGACGCCTGACCTCGTTCACCGTGTCGTCGGCACCGAACCGCGGCGCCAGCCGCTATTTGACCCGGTAGAGGTCGGGTTCGAGGTAGATCAGGCGGGCGGTGGGGACCGCGGCGCGCACGCGCATCTCGGCGGCGTCGATGGCCTCGGCGACATCGGCGATGCCCAGGTTCGGGGCGAGGGCGACCTTGGCGGCGACCAGCATTTCGTCCGGGCCGATGTACTGGGTCTTGAGGTGGATCAGTGAGGTGATCTTGGTGCCGTCGACCAGGTTCTCGCGGATGGCCCGACCCTGTTCGGGGGTGGCGCCTTCGCCGATGAGCAGGCTCTTCATCTCGATGATCAGCACGATCGCGATGATGCCGAGCAGGATGCCGATGGACAGGGTGCCGATGCCGTCGAAGATCGGGTCGTCGGTGACCATGGTGAGTCCGACGCCACCGAGGGCGAGCACGAGACCGACCAGCGCGCCGGTGTCCTCGAGCAGCACTACCGGCAGCTCGGGGCTGCGCGAGTTGCGGATGAACTGCCACCAGCTCGCATTGCCCTTGAGCGGCCTGGATTCGCGCACCGCGGTGAGGAAGCTGTAGGTCTCCAGGCCGATCGCGATCACCAGGATCACCACCGCGACGATCGGCTGACTCAGCTCCTCGGGATGCTGGATCTTGTGGATGCCCTCGTAGATCGCGAACACCGAGCCGAGGGTGAACAGCACCAGCGCCACGACGAACGAGTAGAAGTAGCGGTTGCGGCCGTAACCGAACTGGTGCAGCTCGTCGGCGTCCTTGGCGGCGGCGCGCTGCCCGAACAGCAGCAGGCCCTGGTTCGAAGTGTCGGCGACCGAGTGCACGCCCTCCGCCATCATCGACGCCGACCCTGTGATGAACGCGCCGATGAACTTCGCCACCGCGATCCCCGCATTGGCCGTCAACGCCGCGAGGATCGCCTTCTTGCCACCACCAGCCGACATGCCGGCCCGCCCTTCTGCTCACTGAACACGACTCGCCACAGCCTAATCGGATGCAGGCGCGAAAGTGGGTGTCGGTATCAGTTGTCCCCGACGCAGGCGCTGAACAGCTGAGCGGGGCCGCGCAGCGCGCGCGCCTTGATGTCGGTGTCGGCGGCGGAGATCCAGGCAGCGCTGCCACGTTCGACGATGAGAGTGCGTCCGTTCTCGGACAGCTCGACCGTGCCCGCGGTGCACAGCACGATGCCCGGCCCGGCGTCGGCGAGCACGACCGGCTCGGCCTCGGCGCCGAGGTCGAAGCGGCACAGTGCGAATTCCGGTGCGGGCGTGTGGTATCGGATACCGCCGTCGTCGCCGGGTTCGGGTTCGATCACCGGCAGGTCGATCGGCTCGAAATCCAGGACGCGCAGCAACTCCGGCACATCGACGTGCTTGGGGGTGAGCCCGCCGCGCAACACATTGTCGGA
This sequence comes from Nocardia sp. FBN12, assembly GCF_054031145.1. NCBI lineage: Bacteria > Bacillati > Actinomycetota > Actinomycetes > Mycobacteriales > Nocardiaceae > Nocardia > Nocardia sp. FBN12. The sequence continues at coordinate 4,722,436 of NZ_CM132926.1, read as the reverse complement.
GTTGGCCATGATCTCCACGCCGACCCCACGCAGATAGGCGTGCAGATTGCCGGCCGCGAGGAACAGCGCCTGACCAGGTTCGAGGGTCAGCCGGTTGAGCAGTAGCGCGGCCAGGACACCCGCGTCGCCGGGGTAGACCTCGGCCAGTTCGAGCGCGGTGCGCACCTCGGCGGTGAACTCCCGCGCGCCCTTACCGGACAGGTACTGCACACAGCCCTCGAGCACCGTGGGCAGCAGCTTCGACAAGGCGGCGGGCGGCAGCGTGATCCAGGTGGTGAACAGCGTGCGCAGCCCGGCCGAATCAGGCTGGGCGGCAAGCAGTTCGGCGTAGACATTGAGACCGGGGACGTCGAGTGCGCGCAACAGGTCGACGGTGCGGTGCGGGTCGCGGAACCCGGCCAGCGCCTCGAAACGTTCCAGCGCGACAACGAGTTCGGGCTTGTGGCTGTCGTCGCGGTAGTTGCGTAGCGGTGAATCCAGCGCCACCCCGGTGCGGTTCTCCCGTTCGAAACCGGCTTGGGCCTGCGCCGAGCTCGGGTGCGCCTGCAGCGACAGCGGTTCCTCGGCCGCGAGGATTTTCAGCAGGAACGGCAGCCGGGTGCCGAAAGTATCGGCCACCGCGCCCAATTCACCCGCCGGGTCGGCGGTGAGTACCTCGAGCAGCGAGCGGTTGCCCGAGTCCAGCTTCACCTGCGCGGGATCGGCCGGGTGCGCGCCGAACCAGAGTTCGGCCTCGGGATGGGCCGAGGGCACCGGCCTTCCGCACAGCTGAGCGAGCGCGGTGCGCGACCCCCATGCGTAAGAACGCAGCGCACCAACGAGTTCCTGCACTAGTAGCGTCCCCCGTCATATCGATCCGGTTCGGGCGCGGCGGTACCGCGCGCACCGATCAGCCGAAGATAGGCAGCGGCCATGTCCAGCCGCAGCGCGAGCACGGCCAGCTGCTCGAGTTCGCTGCCGTGTCCGCCCCCCGCGGCGGATTCGGCAGCCGTTCGCTCGATCATGGCGCCGGGGTCGGCGAGCTGGGATTGCAGCACGTCGACGTCGGCATGGACCAGATCGGCGTCGACCAAGCCCGCGCCCGCGCCCTCGAAGACCGCGAGCTTGCGCCGGGCGGCGGCCTGATCGGGGTGCACGCTCAAGGCCAGCACCCGTACCCGGTCGACCGGGGCGGGTCCGTCGAGCTCCTCGTCGTGGAACAGCGGATCGAAGCCGGGCGCGGTGCCACCGGTGGTCGCGGCCAGGCGACCGACCGCGGCGACGGCGTCGGCGAGATCGGCCGCCGAAGCCAGCCTGCCCGCGGACTGCAGCAGCACCTCGGCGCCGTGCCCGGCCAGTTCGACCGCGGCGGGGGAGTCGCCCGCGAGGACGACTCCGACACCGTGCATGCGCGCGGCGAGGGTCTTGGCCGGGTTATGGAAGACCTCGTTGGTCGGGCCGTCGCGTAACGCTTCGGCGTCGAGCATGTCGGCCAGCGCGGTGAGATCGGGCGTGGCCGGGCCGCTGCGCTGGGCGTCGACACCGCGCAACACCGCGATGCCGACCGCGAGGAAACGCAACAGCCGATTGTGGTCGAGCACGGGCACCCGCGGTTCGAGCACGATCGCGCGACCGGCGGCCACCGCGCGCAACGGACCCTCGTTGGGCGCGGCGATCACCACCTCGGCGCTGCGGCGCAGGGCACGGTCGACGGCGTCGATCAGGCGCGGATCACCCGCGTCGTCGCCGGCTACCAGCACCACATCCAGCGGGCCGACCCACGGCGGCAGCGCGGTGACGGCCACGATCGGCAGCCCGGCGCGGTCGCCGAGCGTGGCGACGAGCAGCCCGGCCGCGCGCGCGGCGCGACCCGAGCCCGCGACCAGTACCAGGCTGCGCGGGCGCAGGTCGGCGAGCCGTTCGATGAGCGAGGTTTCGGCGACCGCCGCGGCGGTGGCCCGCACCTGGGCGCCGCCCGAGGCAGCCGAGCGCAGGGCGCCGCCGGTGTCGGCCGCCGCCAGCGACTCGGCGTCGTCGAGGTCGAATACCGGTGTTCCAGCGATCATCGCCGAATCCACCTCCCCTCATCGCGCTGTGTCGTCTGTGACTCCACTATTCCAGCCGGGCACCGGCAATGCTCGTAATCCGCCGTCGCCGAATACCGGGCATGTGATTCCACGGGTACTGGTTTCATCTTCCCAGTCAGGCGCGGACGATGCTCAGGATCTCGGTCACGAGTGCGTTTACTTCGGCCTGCGATCCGGCCTCGACATTGAGTCGAAGTAGCGGCTCGGTGTTCGAGGCGCGCAGGTTGAACCAGGCGTGCTCGCCCAGATCGACGGTGACGCCGTCCATCCGGTCGACCGATTCGGTGCGGTCGGCGAACGCGGCGAGCACCGCGGCGGTGCGATCGGCCGCATCGGACACGGTCGAATTGATCTCGCCAGAGGCGGCGTACACGTCGTAGGCGGCCATCAGATCCGAGACGGTCCGCTCGCCCTCGCCGAGCGCGGCCAGCACGTGTAGCGCGGCCAGCATGCCCGAGTCGGCACCCCAGAAATCGCGGAAGTAGTAGTGCGCCGAATGCTCGCCGCCGAACACCGCGCCGGTCGAGGCCATCTCCTGCTTGATGAACGAGTGCCCGACCCTGGTACGCACCGGCTTGCCACCCAGCTCCTCGACCAGCTCGGGCACCGCCCGTGAGGTGATCAGGTTGTGGATAACCGTCGCGCCCGGCTCCTTGGCCAGCTCACGCTGCGCCACGATGGCCGTGATGGCCGAGGGGGACACCGGCTCGCCGCGCTCGTCGACGACGAAGCAGCGGTCGGCGTCGCCGTCGAAGGCAAGGCCGATGTCGGCGCCGCTGGAACGGACAAGTGCCTGCAGGTCGACGAGGTTCTTCGGGTCGAGGGGGTTGGCCTCGTGGTTGGGGAACGAGCCGTCGAGTTCGAAGTACAGCGGCACGATCGTGATCGGGCCGAGCGTGCCGAGCACGGCGGGCACGGTGTGGCCACCCATGCCGTTGCCCGCGTCGACCGCGATGGTGAGCGGGCGGATCTCGTCGAGGTTCACCAGTTCGCGCAGGTAGGTCGCGTAGTCCGCGAGCAGATCGGTGGTGGTCGCCGCGCCGGGCGCGCCGTCGTAGGCGGGCACGCCCTCGATGACCTCGGCGGCGATGGTCGCCAGCCCGGTGTCCTGGCCGACCGGCAGGGCGTTCGCGCGGCACAGCTTGATGCCGTTGTACTTCGCCGGATTGTGGCTGGCGGTGAACATGGCGCCGGGACAGCCGAGCTTGCCGGAGGCGAAGTAGAGCTGGTCGGTGGAAGCGAGGCCGATGTGCACCACATCGAGGCCCTGGACCTGCACGCCCTGCGCGAAAGCCGCAGCGAGGGCGGGGGAGGATTCGCGCATGTCATGGCCGATCACGACGCGCTCGGCACCCTCGGCGCGCATCAGGCGGGCGAAGGAAGCGCCTACGTCGCTGACGAACGCCTCGTCGATCTGCTCGCCCACCACCCCGCGGACGTCATAAGCCTTGATCACGGCATTCACGAGTTCGCCAGAGCGCGCGAGGGTCGTCATGCGCACAAGCCTATCCGCCTCTCCGCGACTTCGGCCGTACAGGTCCGCCTAGCTCGACCGTGTTCGGCAGGTCCTGCGTGGGGAGCGCTCGGCTGGGTCAGGGGTCCGGGAGAACGCGGAGGTGGCCGCGGCGGCCCGTGCGCGCGGTGCGTGGGGCGGCGGGGGCGTTGTCGCGGTAGCCCGGCTGGTCGGGTTCGGCGGGGCGGCGGCGTAGGCCCGCTTCGCGGACCGCTTCGGCCAGTGCCGTCAGATCGTCGTCGTCGGGTGTGCTCGAGGAGAAGCCGCCTTCGTGGCGGACCAGTTCCCAGCCCTTGGGCGCGGTGATGCGGCAGGCGTGCGTCTCGCAGAGATCCCAGGAATGCGGTTCGGCGACAGTGGCCAGGGGTCCGACGACGGCGGTCGAGTCGGAGTACACATAAGTCAGCGTCGCTACAGCCGGGTTCTTGCAGCCGGGTCGGCAGCAACGACGCATAGGGATCACGACGTCGAGATTAGCCCTCCACGCGCGGAAAGTGGAGACGGACACGCCCTAAAAGGGCCCGGAAAGGGCCCAGTCGCGCACCGTTCGCCGGTCTGGCGCGCACCGGCGGGCGAGGCCTATTCGGGCTCGGGATCGATCAGATCGGGGTCGACGCCGAGGTAGGTCGCGATCTGCTGCACGAGTACCTCGCGCAGCAACTCGACCAGATCGTCCGGATCGGCCGCCCGCAATTCCAGCGGCTTGCGGAACAACACCACCCTGGCGCGAGTGGCCGCACCGTGCCGGTCGACGCCGGCGGGGATGAGCCGCGACAGTGGCACCGGGCCGTCGGCCACGACCTCGTCCGGCCAGGTGACCGAATCAGGATGCAGCGGACGGATTTTCGGCACATCGTCGACGGCGATATCGAGCTTGGTGAGGCGATCGTGCCAGCGGGTGTCCAGCGGAGCGAAGGCCTCGAGCACGAGCCGATCGAATTTCTGCCCTCTGGTGCGCCACGCGGGCACCGTCGGCGGGAGCATGGGGCCACGAACACCGCGGCCGCGGCGGGTCACCGAACGGGCGGTGGGTGCCGGGGAATGACGCCGGGAACGTGCCATGGGTCTTTCACCTCTCTCGCCTGCACCGTGAAGATCAACAAGGGCGTTCGCCCGGAGACACCGACGTACTGCGCCTGCGTGGCTCCGGGCCAGGCCTGGAGAGAGTCTACTTTCGAACAGTCACTTAACCGATTCCGCGCTTCAGCCTGCGACGCTCTCGTTCCGAGAGACCGCCCCAGATGCCGAAGCGTTCATCATGTGCCAGTGCGTATTCCAGGCACTGGTCACGTACTTCACAGCCCAAGCAGATTCGCTTGGCCTCACGCGTGGAGCCGCCCTTCTCGGGGAAGAACGCCTCGGGGTCGGTCTGAGCGCAGAGGGCACGTTCCTGCCACTGCTCTTCGATCGACTCGAACATTTCGTCGAAGCCCGGCACGACCAGACTCAGCCGGGGAGCCGCGACTTCGCTTACCACGTCCGGTTCCTGCCAGCTCATGTCAGCGCAGACAGCGTGAGCTGCGCCTGCTGTGGAATCGGTCGGCGAGACCAGATCTTCGGTCATCGTTCCGCCTCCTCACTATGTGTTAGCGCAGAATGATTCTTTCCGTCGGACCAGATACAACCCCGACGGCCCAACACCGCGACGTAGTCTCGCGGGCTTCCCCGAGCCTGCCTTCCGGCGAGTTGGAACCCGCTCGCAACCCCACCCGTGCGCCAAGTCCTCGCGCGGTGGCCTTTTCAGGCGAGTTGGAACCCTCTCGCAAACGCCCCCGCGCTATGCCCTCTCGCGGTGACCGGAATGACATGTCTGTGATTAGACACGCCGCACTTGCCGGTGGTCAACCCGCCGTCACCCTTCCGTTACACTCCGCACCCGCCTTTCGTGTTGATCTTGTTATGTGCTGTGGCAAATGATCAGCAACTTCGCTGGAATTCGGCGCGAAATCAGTCGGCAACCCTCGGTCACTAGGCTGTGACCTTGTGACTGCACAACACTCGGTGCGCGAGCCCAAGATCGCCGTACTCGTCGGCGGCGTCGGCGGTGCCCGGTTCCTCCAAGGCGTCCGGCAGCTGCTGCCCGAGGCCGACATCTCCGCTGTCGTCAACGTCGGCGACGACGTCTGGATGCACGGCCTTCGCATCTGTCCCGACCTCGACACCTGCATGTACACCCTCGGCGGTGGCATCGATACCGAGCGCGGCTGGGGCCACGCCGACGAAACCTGGCACGCGAAAGAGGAGCTGGCGAAATACAACGCCCAGCCCGATTGGTTCGGCCTCGGCGATCGCGATATCGCCACCCACCTCATTCGCACCGAAATGCTGCGCGCCGGATATCCGCTGTCCGCGGTCACCGAAGCGCTGTGCAATCGGTGGCAACCGGGGGTGCGGCTGATCCCGGCTACCGACGATCGCTGCGAAACCCACGTGGTGGTCAGCGATCCCGACAATGCTGGCGAACGTCGCGCGATCCATTTTCAGGAGTGGTGGGTGCGGTACCGCGCGGCCCTCCCGACGCACGGATTTGCCTCGATCGGTGCCGAGCAAGCCTCCCCGGCGCCGAATGTGACCGAAATCATAGGCGCCGCTGACGCCGTGTTATTGGCCCCGTCGAACCCCGTGGTGAGCATCGGCGCGATCCTCGCCGTGCCCGGAATCAGGGGCGCGCTGCGCACCACCGAGGCCAAGGTCATCGGGCTCTCGCCGGTGATCGACGGAAAGCCGTTGCGCGGCATGGCCGATGAGTGCCTATCGGCGATCGGGGTCGAGTCGACGGCCGAGGCCATCGGGCGTCACTACGGTGCGCGCTCGGCCACCGGCATCCTCGACGGCTGGCTGGTGCACTCCACCGACTCCGCGGAGGTTCCCGGCGTCGAGGTGCGCAGTGTGCCGCTGCTGATGAGCGACCCCGAGGCGACCGCTGAAATGGCGCGCGCCGCACTGGAATTGGCGGGAGTGAAGGCATGAGCGAGATTCGCCAGGAAGCGTCGCAGCCACTGGCTGGTGACAGTCGTGGCGCGTTGCCCGACCATGCCGCCGACGAACTCCGGATTCTGCCGGTGCCGGGGCTGCCGGAGTTCCGGCCGGGCGATGATCTCGCCGAACATCTTGCGGCGCAAGCGCCCTGGCTCGCCGATGGCGACGTCGTGGTGGTCACCAGCAAGATCGTGTCGAAGGTGGAGGGTCGCATCGTGGCCGCGCCGATCGACCCCGACGAACGCGACACCGTGCGTCGCCAGCTCGTCGAGGACGAAGCCGTTCGGGTGCTCGCGCGCAAGGGCCGCACCCTCATCACCGAGAACCGGCTCGGCATCGTGCAGGCGGCCTCCGGGGTCGACGGCTCGAACGTGGCCGAGGGCGAATTGGTGCTGCTGCCGGTCGATCCCGACGGCAGCGCGAAGGCTTTGCGTACCGCGCTCGCCCAGCGGTTGGGCGTCGACGTGGCCGTGGTCATCACCGACACCATGGGCCGGGCCTGGCGCAACGGCCAGATCGACGCCGCCATCGGTTCGGCCGGGCTGCGTGTGCTGCACGACTACGACGGCGCCGTCGACGGGCAGGGCAACGAACTACACGTCACCCAGGTGGCCATCGCCGACGAACTCGCCGCGGCCGCCGACCTGGTCAAGGGCAAGCTCGGCGGCGTCCCGGTGGCGGTGGTGCGCGGGCTGCGGACCGACGACGACGGTTCGACCGCGGCCGCGCTGCTGCGCGGTGGCGTCGACGACCTGTTCTGGCTCGGCACCGCCGAAGCGCTCGAGCAGGGGCGCAAAGAGGCTGTGCCGCTGCGCCGTTCGGTGCGTGCCTTCGCCGGCGACGCCGTGGACCCGGCACGGATCCGCGCCGCCGTCGCGGTCGGCCTCACCGCGCCTGCCCCGCACCACACCCGCCCGGTGCGTTTCGTCTGGCTGCGCAAGGCGACGCTGCGGGCACAGCTGCTCGAGGCCATGGCCGAGAAGTGGAGCGCCGACCTCACCGCCGACGGGCTCGATGCCGAACGCGTGCGACGTCGAATCGCGCGCGGTCGTATCCTTTTCGACGCGCCGGAGGTGATCATCCCGTTCTGCGTGCCCGACGGCGCCCACGACTATCCCGACGCTCGCCGTCAGGCCGCCGAGCAGACGATGTTCACGGTGGCCGTCGGCGCGGCGGTGCAGGGTCTGCTGGTCGCGCTGGCCGCCGACGGACTCGGCAGCTGCTGGATCGGCTCGACCATCTTCGCGCCCGAGATCGTGCGCGAGGTCCTCGGGCTCGACGAGGACTGGATGCCGTTGGGCGCCATCGCGATCGGTCATCCACTCGAAGAGCCTGTCCCGCGCACCGTCGGACCGGCCGGCGCTGGGCTGGTAGAGCTGTGAGCGCGAAGGCGCTCGCCGCCGCGTCGGAGCTGCGTGCGGCGACCGCGGAGTCGGCACATGCCGCACAGCCGACGCCCGGCGTGGTGACGCGCGCCGCGGTGACGGAGCTGGTCCGATGAGCGCGGAATCGCTGCATGCCTCGGCGACCGAATTGCTCACCGAGTGGGAGCCGGACACGAACCCGGATCGCTCACTGCGCGAAGCGATTCTGGCCTTCCTCGGCTCGGCGCCTCGCGGCTGCCTGCGTGAACACGCCCCCGGCCACATCACCGCGTCGGCCATCGTGCTGTCGCACGATCGCCGCGACATCCTGCTCACCCTGCACCCGCGCGTCGGCCGCTGGATCCAGCTCGGCGGTCACTGCGAACCCGATGACAAGACCGTGCCGGACGCGGCGCTGCGCGAGGCCGTGGAGGAATCGGGCATCCCCGACCTGGTTCTCACGCCCGGTCTCTACGGCGCGCAGGCGCACCCGATCACCTGCTCGCTCGGCGTCCCGACGCGGCATCTCGACCTGCTCTTCGAGATCGTGGCACCGCCGAACGCGGTCCCGGTGCGCAGCGCCGAATCGACCGATCTGCGGTGGTGGCCGGTCGACGGGCTACCACCGGGCGCGGACGTGCTGCTTCCGGTCAGAGGCCGAATGTAAAGGCCCCTGAATAGGTCACTGACCTGTAACGACGGCGACCGTGTCCAGTTCGGGCACGGTCGCCGTCGGCGTTATCGGACCGACACTGCTTTACAAATCGGCAAATTTGTCTAGACAGCGGACGCATCCGGACATATCGTCTGTGACAGAGAGTTACGCACATCACAGGTGTGAGATGTGCCTCGGAACTGGAGACGATGATGTCGACTGATGCCAACGCGTCCGAGCAGCGGGTCGCGCCGCCGCAATGGCGAGATTCCAAGCGATATTTGTGGCTGTGGGGCCTGTTCGCCCCGACCGGCCTGTTCACGATCGCGATCCCCCTGATCTGGGGCCTCAACCAACTCGGCTGGCACCGCATCGCCGAGATCCCGTTCTGGCTCGGCCCCGTGCTGGTCTACCTCGTGATCCCGCTCGCGGACCTGTTCTTCGGTCCGGACGGCAACAATCCGCCCGACGAGGTGATGGAGTACCTGGAGAACGACAAGTACTACCGCTACCTCACCTACCTGTACCTGCCGTTCCAGTACGCCTCGCTGATCTTCGCCTGCTACATCATCACCGCGCCGAATCTGCACTGGCTCGGCTTCCCCGGTGGCGCCAATGTGGTCGACAAGATCGGCATCGCGATCAGCGTTGGCATGATCGGCGGCATCGGCATCAACACCGCGCACGAACTCGGCCACAAGAAGGTCGAACTGGAACGCTGGCTCGCGCGCATCGCGCTGGCGCAGTCGTTCTACGGGCACTTCTACATCGAGCACAACCGCGGTCACCACGTCCGGGTCGCCACCCCGGAGGATCCCGCGAGTTCGCGGATCGGCGAATCGTTCTGGGCCTTCTGGCCGCGCACGGTCTGGGGCAGCCTGCGCTCGGCCTGGCATCTGGAGAAGGAACGACTGGGCCGGCTGGAGAAGAGTCCGTGGACGCTGCGCAACGACGTGCTCAACGCCTGGGCGATGTCGGTGGTGTTGTGGCTCGGCTTGATCGCCGTGTTCGGCATCGAGGTGCTGCCGTACCTGATCCTGCAGGCAGTCGTCGGCTTCAGTCTGCTCGAGTCGGTGAACTATCTCGAGCACTACGGCCTGGTCCGGCAGAAGACCGCGAGCGGACGTTACGAACGCCCCGCACCCGCGCACAGCTGGAACAGCGACCACATCGTCACCAACATCTTCCTCTATCACCTGCAGCGCCACAGTGACCATCACGCGTACCCGACCCGGCGCTACCAGACGCTGCGCAGCTGGGACGGCGCGCCGAACCTGCCCAGCGGCTACGCCAGCATGATCCTGCTCGGTTACTTCCCGCCGATCTGGCGCAAGGTGATGGACAAGCGCGTGCTCGCGCACTACGGCGGGGACGTCACCCTCGCCAATATCGAACCCAAGCGCCGGGAGCAGGTGCTGGAAAAGTACGGAACCGAGGTCGGGTCGTGAGCGCCTACAGATGTCCGGTATGCGATTTCGTCTTCGACGAAGCCAAAGGTGCCCCACGCGAAGGATTTCCGCCTGGCACACTGTGGACGGCCGTCCCCGACGACTGGTGCTGTCCGGACTGCGGGGTGCGGGAGAAGATCGACTTCGAGGCGGTAGGAGAATCGCTGTGACCGACTACAAGCTGTATCAGTGCGCACAGTGCGGTTTCGAATACGACGAGGCCCAGGGCTGGCCCGATGACGGCATCGCCCCCGGTACCCGCTGGGACGATATCGCCGACGACTGGACCTGCCCGGACTGCGGTGCCCGCAAGTCCGACTTCTTCATGGTCGAGATCGAACGTTCGTGAGCGTCGCGGGCACCCCGCGCACCGGTTCGCGCGTCCCGTACCAGGAGGCCGCGCGCGAACTGCTGCGCAACTCGGTCCTGGACGGGATGCGCGAACTGCTCACCGAGCGTGACTGGTCCAAGGTCACCCTCGGTGACGTCGCGGCCAGCGCGGGAGTGAGCAGGCAGACCCTCTACAACGAATTCGGTTCGCGCGCGGGGCTTTCGCAGGCCTACGCGTTGCGCCTGGCCGACGATCTCGTCGACCACGTGCGCGAGGCGCTCGACGCCAATGCCGGTGACGCGCGGGCCGCGATCCAGGTCGGAATGACCGGCTTCTTTCTCTCCGCCGCGGGCGACCCTTTGGTCCGCTCGCTGCTGAGCGGGGAGATGAAGCCGGATCTGCTGCGGTTGATCACTCTCGACGCGGCCCCGCTGCTCGAGCACGCCACCGCGCGGTTGACCGAGGTCTTCATGCACAGCTGGGTGAACGCGACGCGGGCCGAGGCCGATGTGCTCGCGCACGCGCTCGTGCGCATCGCGCTGAGCTATATCCCGAACCCGCCGGTCCCCGAGCGCGACGCCCCCGCCGAGATGAGCGCCCTGCTCACTCCGTACGTGGAGGCGATTGTGCAGGTACGGGGCATGCGCGTCCCATCAGGTGAGCTGGATCACTGAGAGAAGTCACGAGCCCTGATTCGCTCCTGTGTAACCGTCACCACGTTTGAGGATCTGCCGCTGTGTAACGCGCCTATGGTCTGTCAGTATTCACATCGGTCGACGATCGGTCTTTTTGTAGCGGAGCGGGTGTGCAAACGGTTGGCAAACCGGGGGGTTTTCGTGATCCCAAACGGTATCTCTGGGCTTTAGGGCTGATCGCCCCGGCGTGCGCGCTGTTGCCCTCCCAGCTGGTGTTCCATACCAAGGCTGAAGTGTTCTGGTGGATCGGGCCTGTCATCGTCCTGATCGCCATCCCGGTGCTGGACTGGATCGTCGGCGAAGACGGCAACAATCCCCGCGACGAGGACTACGCGGCGCTCTCCGCCGACCGGTACTACCGGTGGTGCACCTACCTGTTCCTGCCGATCCAGATGATCAGCCTCGGCGTGGCCTGCTTCATGTGGACGAGCCCCGAGCTGGCGCTCGTCGACAAGCTCGGTTTGGCCGCCACGGTCGGCTTCGTCAGCGGCATCGGCATCAACGCCGCCCACGAATTGGGCCATCGGGTGGAGAGTGCTGAAAAATTGCTGTCGAAGATCGCGCTCGCCCAATCGGGGTACGGGCACTTCTTCGTCGAGCACAATCGCGGACACCACGCCCGGGTGGCAACGCCCGAGGATCCGGCCAGTGCCCGGATGGGTGAATCGCTCTGGGAATTCTTGCCGCGCAGCGTGCTCGGCGGGTTCCGGTCGGCCATGCAACTCGAGCGCGCGCGCCTGTACCGGCAGGGGCGCAGCTGGTGGAGTATCGAGAACAACATCCTGCAGGCCTGGGCGATGACGGCGGTGCTGTTCGGTTCGCTGACCCTGGTCTTCGGCCCGGCGATTCTGCCGTGGCTGGTCATCCAGGCCGTGATCGGCTTCGGCCTGCTCGAGACCGTCAACTACGTCGAGCACTACGGACTGCTGCGCGCGCGCAAGCCCAACGGCCGCTACGAACGGTGCTCCCCGCGTGACAGCTGGAACTCCGATCGCCTGGTCACCAACATCTTCCTGTTCCATCTGCAGCGCCACAGCGACCACCACGCCAACCCGGGCCGGCGCTATCAGACCCTGCGCAGCACCGAGGAAGCGCCGCAGCTGCCCGCCGGGTACGCCACCATGATCCTGCTGGCCGCCGTCCCACCGCTGTGGCGTGCGGTGATGGACCCCAGGGTCGCGGCCCATTACGGCGGCGACCTGAGCCTGGCCAATGTCGCGCCAGACAAGCCGCGACGGTTGCTGGCCCGATACCGCGCCGCGGCCTGAGGCTCGACCTTGACGACAGCGGGGAACTCGCGCGGCCCCAACCGGTAACCTAGCCACCGTGACGACCTCAGAACTCCCCGCGCGCACCGAGCTCACCCCCGACGTCCGCAACGGCATCGACTTCAAGGTGGCAGACCTCTCGCTGGCCGAATTCGGCCGTAAGGAGATCCGCCTCGCCGAGCACGAGATGCCGGGCCTGATGGCACTGCGTCGTGAATACCACGACGTTCAGCCGCTGAAGGGCGCGCGAATCTCCGGATCGCTGCACATGACGGTCCAGACCGCCGTCCTGATCGAAACCCTCGTAGCGCTGGGCGCCGACGTGCGCTGGGCCTCCTGCAACATCTTCTCCACCCAGGACCACGCCGCCGCCGCCATCGTGGTCGGCCCGAACGGCACCGTCGACGAGCCCAAAGGCATCCCGGTCTTCGCCTGGAAGGGCGAGACGCTCGAAGAGTACTGGTGGGCCGCCGAGCAGATGCTGACCTGGCCCGGCGCCCCGGCCAACATGATCCTCGACGACGGCGGCGACGCGACCATGCTCGTGCTGCGCGGTGCGCAGTTCGAGAAGGCCGGTGTGGTTCCGCCCGCCGACGCCGACCACTCCGCCGAGTACACGGTGTTCCTCGACCTGCTGCGCGAGAGCATCGAGGCCGACAAGACCAAGTGGAGCACCATCGCCGAGTCGGTCAAGGGTGTCACCGAGGAGACCACCACCGGCGTGCTGCGCCTGTACCAGTTCGCCGCCGCGGGTGAGCTGGTGTTCCCGGCGATCAACGTCAACGACTCGGTCACCAAGTCCAAGTTCGACAACAAGTACGGCACCCGCCACTCGCTGATCGACGGCATCAACCGTGGCACCGATGTGCTCATCGGTGGCAAGAAGGTGCTGATCTGCGGTTACGGTGACGTCGGTAAGGGTTGCGCGGAGTCGCTCGCGGGCCAGGGCGCGCGCGTGCAGGTCACCGAGATCGACCCGATCAACGCGCTGCAGGCGCTGATGGACGGCTACGACGTGGTCACCGTCGAGCAGGCGATCGGCGATGCCGACATCGTCATCACCTCGACCGGCAACAAGGACATCATCACCCTCGAGCACATGAAGGCGATGAAGGATCACTCGATCCTGGGCAATATCGGCCACTTCGACAACGAGATCGATATCGCGGCGCTGGAGCGTTCGGGCGCGACCCGGATCAACATCAAGCCGCAGGTCGACGAGTGGACCTTCGATTCGGGCAAGGCGATCATCCTGCTGTCGGAGGGTCGTCTGCTCAACCTCGGCAACGCGACCGGCCACCCGTCGTTCGTGATGTCGAACAGTTTCTCCAACCAGGTGATCGCGCAGGTCGAGCTGTGGACCAAGCCGCAGGAGTACGACAACGAGGTCTACCGCCTGCCCAAGCACCTCGACGAGAAGGTCGCCAAGATCCACGTCGAGGCCCTCGGTGGCACGCTGACCAAGCTCACCAAGGATCAGGCCGAGTACATCAACGTGGACGTGGAAGGCCCGTACAAGCCCGACCACTACCGCTACTGATTCAGACATGAGAGTGGCCCGTCGACCATCCGGTCGGCGGGCCACTGTCGTCTCGGCCTCAGCCGGGGTATTAGCCCAGGCAGAAGGTGTTCTGCGGTGACACGCCCGACATCGTCGCCAGCGAACACAGCACGCCGGGTGCGCCGAGCGCACCGGCGGTGCCGCTGGTGATCGCGTTGCTGCCCGTCGTGGTGGTCGACCGGCGACGGGAAATCGGGAGGTCGCGCCCGCTAGCCGAGGATCGGGCCGGTGCAGAAGATGTTGTGTTCACTGCTGATACCGAGCAGCGCGCACATCACCGAATTGAAGGCCGTGGAGGACCCCGCGTCGGGGGGAAGGACAGGATCGGCGGCCTGCGCGGTCGCGGTACCGCAGGCGAGGGCGGCGGTGATGGCGAACGTGGCCGCCGTGGTGCGGAGAATCAACCTCATGGCGAGAATCCTCGTCGACCGCGATGGCGCCGACCAGACCATGTTTCCGGGGTGGGACGGCCGGGGTCGGGTCGGTGCCGTGATCTGCGGGTAATCTGCTGCGCATGGGCGTGCTGATTGCGGTCGAGGGACTCGACGGGGCAGGAAAACGGACGCTGATCGATGGGTTGATCGCCGAATTGTCCGGCAAAGGGCTGCGGGCGGACAGTATGGCCTTTCCGCAGTACGGGCATTCGATCCACGCCGATCTCGCCGCGGAGGCGTTGCGCGGGGGCAACGGTGATCTCGCGGGGTCGATCAACGCGATGGCGATCATGTTCGCGCTCGACCGGGCCGCGGCGCGCGCGGAGCTGTCGGACCTGTTGGGCGGCAACGACATCGTGATTCTGGACCGGTGGGTGGCCTCCAACGCCGCCTACTCGGCCGCGCGGGCGCAGCAGAACGCCGATGGCGAAATCGTTTCGTGGGTGGGCGATCTGGAGTTCGGCAGGCTCGAACTGCCGGCGCCGGATCTGACGGTACTGCTCGACGTGTCCACCGAGGTGGCGGCCGAACGTGCCCGTCGCCGTGGCGAACTCGATGACACGCGCGCCCTCGATGCCTACGAACGGGACGGCGGTCTGCAGCAGCGCACCGGCGAGGTCTATCGTGAACTCGCCGACCGCGACTGGTTCGGCCGGTGGTGGACATACCGATCCGATGACGATAGGCCTGCGTTACTCACCCTCTGCTCGGAAATCTTTGCCGGATAAGGTTGGATACGCGACGGGTTCACACCATTAATGGCGTGGCAGCCCGATCCTGGCCATGGAGATGACAACATAGGACTATGAAGCCCAAGATTCTGGTCGTCGACGACGATATGGCACTCGCTGAGATGCTGACCATCGTCTTGCGCGGGGAAGGGTTCGACCCGCATGTGGTGGGCGACGGCACACAGGCCCTGTCAGCGGTGCGGGAGATCCGCCCCGACCTGGTTCTGCTGGACCTGATGCTGCCCGGCATGAACGGCATCGACGTATGCCGCGTGCTGCGGGCCGATTCCGGCGTTCCGATCGTCATGCTCACCGCCAAGACCGATACGGTCGATGTAGTTCTCGGCCTGGAGTCCGGTGCCGACGACTACATCGTCAAACCCTTCAAGCCCAAGGAACTCGTCGCCCGCGTGCGAGCGCGCCTGCGCCGCACCGAGGACGAGCCCGCCGAGCTGCTTTCGATCGCCGACATCGTCATCGACGTGCCCGCGCACAAGGTGACCCGCGGCCCCGCGCAGATCTCGCTCACCCCACTGGAGTTCGACCTGCTGGTCGCGCTCGCGCGCAAGCCGCGTCAGGTGTTCACCCGCGAGGTACTGCTCGAACAGGTCTGGGGTTACCGGCACGCCGCCGACACCCGTCTGGTGAACGTGCACGTGCAGCGACTGCGCGCCAAGGTCGAGAAGGATCCCGAGAACCCGGAGATCGTGCTGACCGTGCGCGGGGTCGGATACAAGGCCGGACCGCCGTGATCGGTCACTGCGGGGCGCCGCTGTGACCACTGGTCCAGTGGCGCAGCTGCGGCGGTGGGCGACCCCGATCATGGCCTGGTTTCAGGCCGTCGGGACCGCACTCGGCCATCTGTGGCGCCGTTCGCTGCAGCTGCGAGTCATCGTTTCGACGTTGACCCTGTCGCTCATCGTGATCACGATCCTCGGGGTCGTGCTGACCGGTCAGATCACCGACCGGCTCCTCGAAGCCAAGATCAACGCGGCTGTCGAGGAGATGGATCGTGCCCGCAGCACGATCGAGAACAAGATGTCGGGCGTGCAGTCCGGCATCAGCCAGGACCAGCAGCTCGCCGACGCGCGGGCGGCCCTGTCGAGCCGCGGCGGCACCGGTCAGTCCACCGGCGCCGCGGGCAGTTTCGACTCGGCGCTGGCGATGGTCGGCGGCACTCCGCCGCACGAGATCCAGGCCGGACCGCTCGGCGAGGTGCCGCAGGAGTTGCGCCGTTTCGTCCAGCGCAACCAGGTCTCCTACCAGTTCACCACCGTCGCCGACCCGGACGGTTACCGCGGGCGCGCACTGGTGATCGGCAGCCCGAGCGCCGAGGTCGCGACCCTGGAGATCTATCTGATCTTCCCGCTGGCCAGCGAGGAATCGAGCCTGTCGCTGATGCGCGGCACGATGCTCATCGGTGGTGTGGTGCTGCTGGTGTTGCTCGCCGCGATCACCGCATTGGTCACCAGGCAGGTGGTGCTGCCGATTCGGTCGGCGGCGCGGATCGCGGGCCGATTCGCCGACGGCAGGCTCAAAGAACGCATGCTGGTGCGCGGCGAGGACGACATGGCCCGGCTGGCGCAGGCGTTCAACGAGATGGCCGAGAGCCTGTCGAACCAGATCACCCAGCTCGAGGAATTCGGCAATCTGCAGCGCCGCTTCACCTCCGATGTCAGCCACGAACTGCGCACCCCGCTCACCACGGTGCGCATGGCCGCCGACCTCATCCACGGCTCGAGCGACGAACTCGATCCCGCGCTCGCGCGCAGCTCAGAGCTGCTCGTCAACGAGCTCGACCGGTTCGAGGGCCTGCTCAACGACCTGCTCGAGATCTCCCGTCACGACGCGGGCGTGGCCGAACTGCAGATCGAATCGCTGGACGTGCGGATGTGCGCGCGGGCCGCGATCTCCACGGTCCGCCACCTGGCCCGCGACGCCGAGATCGAGGTGGTGATCGACCTGCCGGAGGAGCCGGTGGTCGCCGAGGTCGACCCGCGCCGCGTCGAGCGCGTGCTGCGCAATCTGCTCGCCAACGCGATCGACCACTCCGAGGGCAAACCGGTGCTGATCCGCATGCGCGGCGACGCCGAGGCCAATGCCGTCGCGACGGTGGTGCGCGATCAGGGCGTCGGGTTGCGGCCCGGCGAGGAAAAGCTGGTGTTCAACCGGTTCTGGCGCTCGGACCCGTCGCGGGTACGTCGCTCGGGCGGTACTGGGCTCGGCCTGTCGATCAGCGTCGAGGACGCGAATCTGCACGAGGGCAGGCTCGAAGCATGGGGCGATCCGGGCGTCGGCGCGAGCTTCCGTCTGCTGCTGCCGATGGTGCGCGGGCGCAAGCTCGGGCAGAGCCCGCTCGCCCTGGAACCGATGCTGCGCAAGGTCCCCGCGCTGCCGGAAGTCGAACCGGCCGAGCCGACGGTCGACGACGCGTCCACCGATGTGCCTGCCACGGATGCGCCTGCCGCCGAATCGACCGGCGGTGAGTCGATGGGGGCCGTAGTGCCGGAGGCCCGGTCGACCGAAGCTGAGCAGACGGGAGCCGATGCGGCAGTGATCGAGCCGACGGGCGCCGAGCCCGACGGACATGAGATGGTCGAACCACTCGACCCCGAACCCGCGGTGGGGGAGTCCACCATCGAACCGCCTGCCGCGGGCGCCCAGACCAATGGACGTGGCACGGTCCCCGCTGACAAGTCGAGACCCGTCGAGACCGGAGAAGGAGAGTCATGACCAGCGCGCGTGGTGATCGTCGGGATCGGCACGGCGCCGCATTGCTCGCAGCGGTACTGGTAGCCCTGATGGTGCTCACCGGGTGCGCCAGTCTCCCTGAGTCCTCCGCGCCCCAGGCGCTCGGCACGATCAACCGCGCTCCCACCTCGGAGGGCCCGACCCCGCCGATCTCCGGCCGCGACCCCGACCTGCTGCTCGGCGATTTCCTCACAGCCAGCGCCGATCCCACCAACCGGCACGCCGCGGCCCGCCAGTACATGGCGCCGGAGACCGCGGGCAGCTGGAACGACGAGGCGAGCACCACGATCGTCGACGACCGCCCCGACACCCTGCGCGAGTCGCGGTCGGGCGACAAGGCCAGCTACGTGCTGCGGGCTCGCAAGGTCGGCGAGCTCGCTCGCGACGGCGGCTACCGCGCCACCGACGGCACCCTCGAGAACAAGATCGAGATGAGCAAGATCGACGGCGAGTGGCGGATCACCGAGCTGCCGTCGGGCGTGGTGATGGACAACGACGCCTTCGTGAAGTCCTATCACCGCTATGTCCTGCACTACATCGACCCGGGTAGTTCGCTGCTCGTCCCTGATCCGCGCTGGGTCTCGGTGCCGCGCGCCCAGCTCACCGAGCGACTGATCGGCATGCTCGCGGAGGGACCACAGTCCACGATCGCCCCGGTGGTCCGCAATCAGCTGGCCGACCCGGTCTCGCTGCGCGGTCCGATCACCAAGGCCAACAACGAACCGGGCGATGTCGGCGTCGGCATCGGCGGGGTGCGGATCGACTTCGCCGGCATCGGTGGGCTCGGCCAGCGCGAGCGTGAACTGCTCGCTGCGCAGGTGGTGCTCACCCTGTCCGGCGCCGAGATCCTCGGCCCGTACGTGCTGCTCGCCGACGGCAAACCGCTCGACGACCGGTACGCGGCCAACGGCTGGTCGGTGGCCGATGTCGACCAGTACAGTGCCTCGGCGCCCGGCCAGAACCGGATCGGCCTGCACGCCCTGCGCAACGGCACCCTGGTGCAGGTCACCCCTGACGGCATCGTCACGCCGAGCGGTTCCTTCGGCGAGGCGACCAACCTGCAATCGGTCGGCATCTCGGCCGACGGCCAGTTCGTCGCCGCGGTCGCCGACTCCGGCAAACCGGCACCCGAACCGGCGCGCACCCTGCTCATCGGCAACTACGGCGCCAAGGCGTTCGCGGTCGCCGAGGGCGCCAGCATCGCCCGCCCGTCCTGGACCAGCGACGGCGGCGCCGCCTGGACGGTGATCGACGGCGAACGGGTGATCCGGGCGGTCACCGATCGCGCCACCGGCAATGTCTCCACCGAAGACGTCGACATCTCGGCCCTGGTCGGTGGCGCGGGCGCACCACGGCCGCCGATCAGCGAGGTGATGATCTCGCGCACCGGCGTGCGGGCGGCGCTGATCGCCGATGGCGAGGTCTACGTTGCGGTGGTCGAGCGTCGTCCCGACGGCAAGTACGCGCTCACCTCCCCGGTGCCGCTGGCGCTCGGCCTGAGTTCGCGCGCGGTCTCGCTGAGCTGGGTCACCGGCGACACCGTCATGGTCGCCCGCGAAGGCAACGTCGACCCGGTCTTCACCGTCTCCATCGACGGCTCCCAATTCAGCGCGGTGACCTCGCAGAACCTCACCCCGCCGGTCCGGGTGGTGACAGCGGCCCCGGCCACGCAGTACGTGGCCGATTCCCGGGCCGTCCTGCAGCTACAGACCGCCGATCCGACCCGCAACGACCGTTTCTGGCGCGAGGTACCCGGACTGACCGGAGAACAGGTTGTACCGGTCCTACCGAGCTGACACATCGGCGGTGGCACGCCGAGGACAACACCGTCGAGCGACGGGCCGAGAACGCTGGTCGAGCGACTGAATGTGTCGGTGGCCACTGCCATACTCGCTCGCTATGAAGGCGCTGCTGGATCTGATCCTGCCCGACCGGTGTGGGGGCTGCGGTGCGGTCGGCGAGCAATGGTGTGCCGGGTGCGCCGCCGAGCTCGGCCGCGGGCTGGTCCGGGTTCGGCCGCGTGCGGACCCCGGTGTTCCGTGCTGGGCGCTCGGGCCCTACCGAGGCGTTGGCCGGCGGGCGGTGCTGGCAGCCAAGGAACACAGCAGGCGCGATCTCGCCGACCCACTCGGCCTGGCACTGGCCCACGCACTGGTCCGTCTGCGCGCCCCCGACCGCCCGCTGGTGCTCGTACCCGCACCGACCAGAACCGCGGCAGCGCGACGGCGTGGCGGTGATCCGGTGGCCCGCTCGGCCGCGGTGGCGGCGCGATGGCTGATCGATTGCCGAACCGCACCGCTGCTGCGGATGGGTCGCGGTGTGCGCGATTCGGTGGGCTTGACGCCGCATGAACGCACCCACAATCTGCGCGGCAAGATCACGACCGTCGCGGGTCAGGGCGACCGGGGTGTTATCACTGGAAAAGACCAGGTAGTGCTGGTCGACGACGTACTCACTACCGGTGCCACCGCGTGCGAATCGGTACGTGTTCTTGGCCGAATCGGCATAGTTCCGCGAGCGGTTTTGGTGACCTGCGCGGCTTGACTGAGGAAAGTTCGCGTGAACAGTGGCGGACTTGCTCATGGCGGACTAGCGTCGCGAGCACACACCGAACCACAAGTTTGGGAGGTGGTGCCGCGGATACAGGTGCCGGGCGATTCCCGATCGGCACAGCTCAATCCCGCCGCCCTACGTTCGTAGTTGTGCGGCCATATCCGGGAGGTACGCGTGACGACTTCTTCACGGGCATCAGTGCAAGATGCTGAACCCACGGCACATTTCAACGGTGCCACCGAGACGATCGAATCCGAGACACCACACGCCGAAGTGGTGGTATCCGGTCGTAACGTCGAAATACCAGACCACTATCGAATCTACGTGACGGAGAAGCTGTCTCGGTTGGAGCGCTTCGACCCGTCGATCTTCCTCTTCGATGTGGAACTGTTCCACGAACGCAACCGTCGTCAACGCAAGGCCTGTCAGCGCGTGGAGATCACCGCGCGCGGCCGTGGACCGATCGTGCGCGCCGAGGCGTGCGCCGACAGCTTCTACGCCGCGCTCGAATCGGCCACCCAGAAGATCGAGAGCAGACTGCGCCGGTCCAAGGACAAGCGGCGCGTCGTGCACTACGGCGACAAGACGCCGGTCTCGGTCGCGCAGGCCACTGCCACATTGGTCGACGAGTCGCTGTTCACCCAGCCGAACGGTTCCGCAGCCCACGATCACGACGAGCCGGTCGACGAATCGGGCCCAGGACACATCGTGCGCACCAAGGTGCACACCGCGACACCGATGTCGGTTGACGACGCCCTCTACCAGATGGAATTGGTCGGCCACGACTTCTTCCTCTTCCATGACAAAGAGACAGACCGCCCGTCGGTGGTCTATCGCAGACACGCCTTCGACTACGGCCTGATCAAGCTGGCCTAGAACGCTGACCGATCCGGGCATCCGCTGTGCGGGTGTCCGGATCCTTGTTCAGCCGCCGAAGGTCTCGCGATGCACGGCGTCGGTCAACGAGCGTCCCGCACGCCACCCGAACCGTTCCAGATCCGGTACCTGCTGGAATCGGCTCACCGGCCCGACACACAGCCAGGCCACCGGCTTGATCCCGACAGGCAGGCCGACGAGTTCGCGCAGGAATTCCGGGTCGTAGAACGACACCCAGCCCACCCCCACCTGCTCGGCGGTCGCCGCGAGCCACAGGTTCTGGATCGCCAGCACCGTCGAATACACGCCGGTCTCCGGCACGCTCGCCCGGCCGAGCACCTGCGGCCCCCCACGCGAATCATCGTGGGTGACAACAACACCCGTGCCGCTCTCGATGATTCCGTCGATCTTGATCGGCGCGAAGGTCGCCGCCCGCTCGGCGGGCAGCGACGCACCGAACTCGACTCGCTTGTCCGCCACATGTTCGGCGAAACGGCGCAGCGTCTCGGCCTGACGCACCACCACGAAGTCCCACGGCTGTGAGTTCCCGACGCTGGGCGCGCGATGCGCCGCGTCGAGAATCCGCAGGAGGGTGTCGTCGTCGATCGGCTCGCCGGTGAATTCGGCGCGCACGTCACGACGCAGACGGATCGCGTCGTAGACGCTCAGCTGATCGGCACTCACACCGACCATCCAACCGCAGCCGGGTCAGGCAGGAGACCGGCGGGCCAGCTTGCGCCCGGCGGCCAGCGCGGTACGCAGGCCCTGACGACGTCCGGTCGCCGGGTCGATCGAGGGGGTGGTGTTGCCGGCGAACAGGCGCTCGGACTTGGTCTCCGGCGCGTCGTCGGTGGTGTGGCGCAGGTACTTGTTCGGCAGCGAGAGCTTGAGGATGGTGCGCCACGACTTGAAGTACTGCACCGGCAGCGAACCGGTGGTGTAGGGCAGGTCGTACTTCTCGGCCAGCTCGCGCACCCGCACCGCGATGGCGGCGTAGCGGTTGCTCGGCAGGTCGGGGAACAGGTGGTGCTCGATCTGGTGGCTGAGGTTGCCGCTCATGAAGTGCAGCAGCGGCCCGCCGCTGATGTTGGCGCTGCCCAGCATCTGGCGCAGGTACCACTCGCCCTTGGTCTCGCCCTCGATGTCGGCCTTGGTGAACTTCTCGGCGCCGTCGGGGAAGTGCCCGCAGAAGATGATCGCGTTGGTCCACACATTGCGCACCACGTTGGCGGCGATGTTGGCGGTGAGCGTGGTGAGAAACGCCGGGCCGGTGAGCAGCGGGAAGACCACATAGTCCTTGGCGGCCTGCTTGCCGATCTTCTTCAGCACCAGTGTGCGGTCGGCCTCGAACTGCTTCCACTCGGGCGAGTCCTTGGCCCACTTCTTCTTGGCGACCTTGCCCAGCTCGAGATGCTGGATCGCGACGCCGTACTCGAACAGCGCCTGCAGCAGCAGGTTGTAGACGGGATTGCCCAGGTAGAACGGCATCCAGCGCTGGTCACGGGTGACGCGGAGCAGGCCGTAACCGATGTCGTCGTCCATGCCGAGCACATTGGTGTACTTGTGGTGCAGGAAGTTGTGGGTGATCTTCCAGTGCGCCGACGGTCCGGCGTTGTCCCATTCCCACGAGGTGGAGTGGACTTCCGGATCGTTCATCCAGTCCCACTGCCCGTGCATGACGTTGTGGCCGATCTCCATGTTCTCGATGATCTTGGCCGAGCCGAGCAGGGCGACACCGGCCAGCCAGGCCGGGGGCAGGAAGCTGGCGAACAGTACCGTGCGGCCGCTGATCTCGAGCGCTCGCTGTAACCGGATGACGTTGCGGATATAGCGCGCGTCGGCCGCGCCGCGCGAGGATTCGATCTCCCGGCGGATCGCATCGAACTCCGCACCGAGAGCTTCGACATCCGCAGCGGTGAGGTGTGCGTATTCCTTGACATCCGAGATCGCCATGGCGGCTACAGTACCGTAAGTTACGAGAGCGTAGGTTGGCGATTTTCGCGACGAAATGTGTGATAAGTCCTATTGCGAAACCGAGACGTAAATGTTATCAGGCGTGTCGGGCCATGCGACGGGCGGCTTTGTCGCGCAGCACGCCACGCTCGCGCACCGCGCGTTCGCCCAGCGCCCGCTTTGCCTCGCGCAGCGCCAGCTTCTCCTGCCGTGCCCGCGCCTTGAGCGCTGTTTTCGCCTCGCGCAGCACTTCTTTCTCGTGCCGTGCCTTGATCTCGAGCGCGACCTTCGCATCGTGCAGCGCCGAGCGCAGCCCGAACCGCTTACCGGTCTCCGGATCGACCCGCAGGCTCTCGGGCAGCGAGATACCGGCGAACTTGCGCTCCGATGACGTCTCGGGCGCATCGTCGGCGGTGCGCTTGAGGAAACGATCCGGCAGTGCCAGCTTGTGGATGGTGCGGAAGGCCAGCAGGTACTGCTTGCCCAGCGACCCGGTGGTGTAAGGCAGGTCGTACTTGTCGCACAGCTCGCGCACCCGCACCGCCACCTCCGAGTACCGATTGCTCGGCAGGTCGGGGAACAGGTGGTGCTCGATCTGGTAGCACAGATTGCCGCTCATGAACGCCATCACGGGACCGGCCTTGAAGTTGGCACTGCCCAGCATCTGACGCAGGTACCACTCGCCCTGGGTCTCCCCGTCGAGCTGTTCGGCGGTGAACTTCTGCGCGCCGTCGGGGAAGTGGCCGCAGAAGATCACCGCGTAGGACCACAGGTTGCGCACCAGGTTGGCGGTGGCGTTGGCCTTGAGTGTCGACTTCCAGGCGGGGCCGGTGAGCGCCGGATACAGCACGAAGTCCTTGACGACCTGACGCCCCGCCTTGCGGTAGAAATCGAGATCGGGCGGCGAGGTGAGGGTGCCTGCCTTGACGCCGGCCAGTTCCTTCTCGATGCCGAGATCGTGCAGCGCGATACCCCACTCGAAGGTCGCGGCGAGCAGCAGGTTGGCGGCGGGCTGGGCCAGATGCAGTGGGCGCCACTGCTCGTCGCGCGTCATCCGCAGAATGCCGAACCCGAGATCCTCGTCTTTGCCGAGGACGTTGGTGTAGGTGTGGTGCGAGTAGTTGTGCGCGCGCCGCCACTGCGACGACGTGCCGGTCATGTCCCACTCCCAGGTGGTGGAGTGGATCTCGGGATCGTTCATCCAATCCCATTGGCCGTGGCTCACATTGTGGCCCAGCTCCATGTTCTCGATGATCTTGGCGACCGAGAGCATGGCGGTACCGCCGAGCCACGCCCACCGGTTGCGGCTGCCGAACAGCACCGCGCGCCCCGCCACCTCGAGTGCGCGCTGGGCCGCGATCGTGCGACGGATGTACTTCGCGTCGCGCTCGCCGCGCGAGGTCTCCACCTCACGGCGGATCGAATCGAGTTCTTTCCCCAGGGTCTCGATGTCGGCCGCCGTCAGATGGGCGAAGGCCTGGATATCGGTGATAGCCACCGGGGGTCCTCCTGTGAGTGGTCCTGAGTCGTGCCCGGCCGGAATTGATCGAAATCAGTGGCCTCAACGATTGCCGTTGGTCACGGTGTGTGACCGACGCATAACTCCGAGGGTACCCGGTGGTTGCTCCGGCGGGCCGACCTAGATGTCGAGGGTGCAGTCGCCGGCGGCGGCGGAGATGCAGGTTTGCACCTTGTCGCCCGGTTGGCGCTCGTCGCCGTTGCGCAGGTCGCGGGCGTGTCCGGCCGACAGCGTGACCACGCAGGTCTGGCAGATGCCCATCCGGCAGCCGAAGGGCAGCTGCACGCCGACGGATTCACCGGCTTCGAGCAGACTGGTCGCGCCGTCGACAGTGAGGCTGCGCCCGGTGGTGCCGAACGTCACGGTGCCGCCCTCGCCGATCGCGGAGCGTTCCACCTCGAAGCGTTCGATGTGCAGCTTGTCGGCCACACCCGCGTTCTTCCAGTGGTTCTCGATCGCGTCGAGCATCGGGGCGGGGCCGCAGGCCCAGGTCTCGCGCTCGCGCCAGTCGGGGTAGAGCTCGTCGAGGCTGGCCAGGGAGAACAGGCCCTGCGCGTCGGTGAGCTGCAGGTGCGAGACGAAGCTGGGGTGCTTGTCATGCAGGGCGCGCAGCTCGGCGCCGAACATCACGTCGGCGTCGGTGGGCGCGGAATGGACGTGCACCACATCGTGGACGCCGTCGCGGCGGTCCATCGTGCGCAGCATCGACATGACCGGGGTGATGCCGCTGCCCGCGGTGAGGAACAGCACCTTCGCCGGCGGCGGCTCCGGCAGCACGAACCCGCCCTGCGGCGCGGCCAGCCGCACGATCGTGCCCGCGGCCACCCCGTTGACAAGGTGGCTTGACAGCTTGCCTTCCGGCATCGCCTTCACCGCGATGGAGATGAGTCGTTTGCCGCCCTCGCCGGTCCAGTCGGGCGGACAGGTGAGCGAGTACGAACGCCAGTTCCAGCGGCCGTCGATCAGGATGCCGATACCGATGTACTGCCCTGGCCGGTATTTGAAATCGAAGCCCCAGCCCGGCTTGATCACCAGGGTCGCCGAGTCGGCGGTCTCCTTGTGCACCTCGACGATGCGCCCGCGCAGCTCGCGCGCCGACCACAGGGGGTTGGCCAGGTGTAGGTAGTCGTCGGGCAGCAGGGGAGTGGTCACCCGGGCGACCGCGCCGCGCAACACGTTCAGCTTGCCGCCGCGGTCGGCGACCTGCGCCGCCGGTGCTTCGAGCCATTCCCGGAACTTATTGAGGACCATGCGCTGCGATTTCTCCCTGTCGTGCATTCGGGCCACCGTGGGGTGACTCGCTCGCAGCCAGGTTACGGCATCGTAGGTTCAGCGCCAGTTGTGAACAGTGGGCAACCCCGTCGGCCCTGCGCCGACAGTTACAACAGCTCGAGCAGGAACGGCACTTCTTGTGGCGCGTACCAGGCAAGCTGATGGTCCTCCGCGTCACCGAGCACGAATTCGGCATCGGTGTCACCGAGGTCGGCGGCGTCGATGACGTCCACCGCCTTCGCGACCTGCGGCTCGGCGTCGGCCAAGTCCACATGCACCGCCGCGACCTGCTTGAAGGTGAGCGGCCCCGACAGTTTCACCACAGCGTCGTCGAGATCGGGCCGCAGTGTCGCTCCCGGCACATCCGCCGCGATCACCGCGCGCCGGTACACCGGGCTGACCGGGTCGGCCGCCGCGCCTTCGCTGTCGCCGAGATCGTCGAGGCCGTCGCGTTCGGCGCCGATCAGGCGCATGGAGGCCCGTGCGGCTTCCTGCATCGCCACTTCCGCGAGCTCGTCGTCGTCGCCCGCCGCGTACGCCTCGCGCAGGGCGGGTGTCACGGCGAACGCGGTCCCGCCGAGCGGGAACAGCTGCTGCTCGTCGACGAGTTGGCGCAGGATCGGAATCGTCGCCGGGATGTAGACGCGCATCGTGTCGTTCTCAGAGACAGGCACCGAGCAACTCCTCCATCGATTCGTGCACCGATGCCGCGAGGACATCGATATCGGCCATGGCGTCGCGGTCGGCGTTGAGTCCGTAGAAGACCTGACCGTCGTACGAGGTGAGCCCGAAACTCAACGTCTGATTGCGCAGCAGCGGCGATACCGGATACATCTCGAGCATGCGCGCCCCGCCGATGTACATCGCGGTCTGTGGTCCCGGCGCGTTGGTGATCACCAGATTGAAACTGTTGTCGGCGAAGGTACTCGCCGCCCGCACACTCATCGCGTGCAGGCTCGCGGGCGCGAACCCGGCCAGGTGCACGAGTGTGCGCGCCCTGACACCGCGACGTTGCCTGCCCGCGGCGTCGGTGGCGTGCGAGATGTGCGACAGCCGCATCGTCGGATTCGGTTCGCCCACCGGCAGATCGATGAGGAACGAGGACACCTCGCTGGCCGGGGTCAGCTGGTTGTCGCCGTCGACGTAGACCGACATCGGTACCACCGCACGCAGATTGGTGGACTCGACCAGCGCCTCGTTGCGCGAGAGCAACCAGTTGCGCAGCGCTCCGGTGACCACCGCGAGCACCGTGTCGTTGATCGAGCAGTCGAAATGCCCGCGGATCGTGCGGTAGTCCTCCAGATCCGTGCGCACCACGTCGAAGCGGCGGCTGCGCGAGGTGCGGGCGTTGAGCGGGCTGTCCGGCGCCGCGCTCGAGGTCGCCGCGCGCACCACATTGGCCGCGGCCTGCACCGCCATCCGGGTGCCGCGCACCACTCCGAACGCGTTCGATCCCGCGTCGCGCATCACGCTGTAGGCCTCTCGCGGCTGCGCGGCCAGTCGCGACAGCGCCCCCGCCAGCAATTCCACATCGGATGGTTCGCGCGGTGCCCGCCACGCGTCGTCGGCCAGTTCGCGCGGCAGCGGGGAGTTGTCGAGGATCACGTGCCCGATTTCCAGGGCGGTATCACCGTCGACGAGCGCCGAATGTGACTTGGTGAACACCGCGGCGCGACCGTCGGCGAGGCCTTCGATCAAATACATCTCCCACAGTGGCCGCCCCTGATCCAGCGGGCGTGAGGCGAGCCGGGCGACGAGATCGTAGAGCTGGGAGTCGCTGCCCGGACCGGGCAGCGCGGAGCGGCGGATGTGATAGCTGATGTCGAAACGACTGTCCTCGACCCAGACCGGCCGACCCATGGCGAGCGGGATCTCGCGCACCTTGCGGCGGTAGCGCGGCACCATCGGCAGCCGGGATTCGACCAGGTCGACGAGGCCTTCGTAGTCGAGTACCTGGCCCGCGGCGTCGGGGGAGGAGTTGTTCAGAATCGCGAGAGAGCCGATGTGGATCGGGTTGCTGCTCGACTCGAGCCGATAGAACGACGCGTCCTGCGGCGTCAATCTCGTGATCACGCGCTCCGATGCTCCTTCCGGTGCCGCGTGGCGCTGATCGGGCACGCGCTACATCCTACGTCACGGCAGGTGAATCGCAGTGCCGGGCAACGAGGCTCGCCGGGCATCGTGACCTGGGGCAATGACTGCGCCGGTACGTCAGGCACGGGTCCACGCCGCCGGGTACGGTGGTCTGCGGACTACCATCGCCGTTGAACACAACTCCGACCAGAGGACTGACGAGACCCGTGCCTGCGCTGACACTGACGAGGTTGCTACGGATTGGTGAAGGTCGCATGGTCAAGCGGCTCTCGAACCTCGCCGATGAGGTCATCGCGTACGGCGACGAGATCGAGCCGTTGACCGACGACGAGCTGCGCGCCAAGACCGACGAGTTCCGCGAGCGCTACGCCGCCGGGGAAACCCTCGACGACCTGCTGCTCGAGGCTTTCGCCGTGGCGCGTGAGGCGTCGTGGCGGGTGCTGAACCAGAAGCACTACAAGGTCCAGATCATGGGTGGCGCCTCGCTGCACCTGGGCAATATCTCGGAGATGAAGACCGGTGAGGGCAAGACGCTCACCTGTGTGCTCCCCGCGTACCTGAACGCGATCTCCGGCGACGGCGTGCACGTGGTCACGGTAAACGACTACCTGGCCAAGCGCGACGCCGAGTGGATGGGCCGCGTGCACCGCTTCCTCGGCTTCGAGGTCGGCGTGATCCTGGGCGGGATGACCCCGGCCGAGCGCCGCGTGGCCTACAACGCCGACATCACCTACGGCACGAACAACGAGTTCGGCTTCGATTACCTGCGCGACAACATGACTCACTCCCTGGACGATCTCGTCCAGCGCGGTCACAACTTCGCCGTGGTCGACGAGGTCGACTCGATCCTCATCGACGAGGCCCGCACCCCGCTGATCATCTCGGGTCCGGCCGACGCCTCCTCGAAGTGGTACGCCGAGTTCGCGCGCATCGCGCCGCTGCTCAAGAAGGACGTTCACTACGAGACCGACATCAAGAAGCGCACCATCGGCGTGCACGAGGCCGGCGTGGAGTTCGTCGAGGACCAGCTCGGCATCGACAACCTCTACGAGGCCGCGAACTCGCCGCTGGTGAGCTACCTGAACAACGCCATCAAGGCCAAGGAGCTCTACACCCGCGACAAGGACTACATCGTCCGCGACGGCGAGGTGATCATCGTCGACGAGTTCACCGGCCGCATCCTGGTCGGGCGCCGCTACAACGAGGGCATGCACCAGGCTATCGAGGCCAAGGAGAAGGTCGAGATCCAGCCGGAGAACCAGACCCTGGCCACGATCACCCTGCAGAACTACTTCCGCCTCTACAACCGCCTGTCCGGCATGACCGGTACCGCCGAGACCGAGGCCGCCGAGCTGCACTCGATCTACAACCTCGGCGTGGTCCCGATCCCGACGAACAAGCCGATGGTCCGTAAGGACCAGGCCGACCTGATCTACAAGTCGGAAGAGGCCAAGTTCGCCGCCGTCGTCGACGATGTCACCGAGCGGCACGAGAAGGGCCAGCCGGTGCTGATCGGTACCACCAGCGTCGAGCGCTCGGAGTACCTGTCCAAGCAGTTCACCAAGCGTGGTGTGGCGCACTCGGTGCTGAACGCGAAGTTCCACGAGCAGGAAGCCCAGATCATCGCCGAGGCCGGCCGCCCCGGCGCGGTCACGGTGGCCACCAACATGGCCGGTCGTGGTACCGACATCGTGCTCGGCGGCAACGCCGACATCATCGCCGACATCCTGCTGCGCAAGCAGGGCCTCGACCCGGTGAACACCCCCGACGAGTACGAGGCCGCCTGGCACTCCGCGCTCGAGCAGGTGAAGAAGCAGACCGAGGACGATGCCGAGACGGTCCGTGAGGCCGGCGGTCTCTACGTGCTCGGCACCGAGCGCCACGAGTCGCGTCGAATCGACAACCAGCTGCGTGGTCGTTCCGGCCGCCAGGGCGATCCGGGCGAGTCCCGCTTCTACCTCTCGCTGGGCGACGAGCTGATGCGCCGCTTCAACGGCGCCGCCCTCGAGGCGATCATGACGCGGCTGAACCTGCCCGACGATGTGCCGATCGAGGCGAAGATGGTCTCCAAGGCCATCAAGAGCGCCCAGACCCAGGTCGAGCAGCAGAACTTCGAGATCCGTAAGAACGTGCTGAAGTACGACGAGGTCATGAACCAGCAGCGCACCGTCATCTACGGCGAGCGCAACCAGATCCTGCGTGGCGAGGACATGGAGGGTCAGGTTCAGAACATGATCACCGACGTGACCACCGCCTACGTCGACGGCGCCACCGCCGAGGGCTACGTCGAGGACTGGGACCTGGACAAGCTCTGGACCGCCCTCAAGACCCTCTACCCGGTCACCTTGGACCACAAGGAACTCACCGGCGAGACGGCCACCGGCGACGCGGGCGAGCTCACCCGCGACGAACTACGCGAGGTCCTCCTCGAAGACGCCCACAACGCCTACGAGAAGCGCGAACAGGAAATCGACGGCCTCGCGGGCGAAGGCGCCATGCGCAATCTGGAACGCCAGGTCCTGCTCTCGGTCCTCGACCGCAAGTGGCGTGAACACCTCTACGAGATGGACTACCTCAAGGAGGGCATCGGCCTGCGCGCCATGGCCCAGCGCGACCCGCTGGTCGAATACCAGCGCGAAGGCTTCGACATGTTCGCCGCCATGCTGGAAGGCCTGAAGGAGGAGTCCGTCGGCTTCCTCTTCAACCTCCAGGTAGAAGTCCAGCAGCCCCAGCCCGAAGGCGTCTCCATCGACAAGGGCCTGCGCTCCCCGGTCGGCAACCGCCCCCAGGACACCCCCACCGAAACCCAGGCCCCGCCTGCCTTGCGCGCCAAGGGCATCACCGACCAGGCTCCCCGAGCCATGAACTACTCGGGCCCCGCCGAAGACGGCCACGCCGAATCCCATTCCGACGCCCAGGAATACGGCGGCCAACAGCAACCCGGCACCCGCCGCGAACGCCGCGAAGCCGCCCGCACCGATTCGAAGGGCAAGCGCCGCCGCTGAGGCACCGCTGAACCGCCGACGAAGGCCCTCACTCCTGAGTGGGGGCCTTCGTGGTATTCCACTGCCCCGCACCTGCCACCTGGTCGCTGATCAAGTGTGCATGTACTATTGCATGCATGGTTGCCTTGCAGATCCGCGACGTTCCCGAGCCGCTGCGCGATCAGTTGGTCGCGCTGGCGCAGCGGCGGGGGCAGTCGCTGCAGGCCTTTCTCTTCGACCTGGTCCGTGACGAAGCCCGCCGTCAGGACAACATCGCGGTACTCAAACAGTTCAGTCCCGCGACGTGGGATGTTGCCTTCACCGCGCAGGATGTGGTGGTAGCGCTGGATTCTGAACGCGCTGAGCGCGATTCGGTGCTCGGCGGACCGGAGATCGGCGAGTGATCGTGGTCGATGCTTCGGTGTTCGTCCATGCTCTCTTGAATCCCGACCCCCTCGGTGACAGCTGTCGCGCGGCCCTCGAAGCCGACAACCGATGGATCGCGCCTCAGCACTGGACCGTCGAGGTCCTTTCGGTGATCCGCCGTTTCACCCGTGCGGGCACGATCAGCATCGAGCAAGCGGCCGGAGCGGTCACCGCCCTGGAAAAACTCGACCCAGAAGTCCCCGTCACCCGCGTTCTCGTACCCAGGATCTGGGAGCTACACGACAACCTGACTGCCTACGATGCCGCCTACGTCGCCGCGGCGGAGGCCTACGGGTGCGACCTGCTCACCACTGATTCGCGATTGGCCAATGCGCCGGGGGTCAACTGCACGGTGCGTGTTCTGACGGCCCCGGCGGGCGCTTCGCCGCGATAGCCGGTCGCAACGGCGGGTTCGCTCGTCAGCTCGCGCGGTGGATGGGGTGGACTCGGGAGAGGGCGCGTTTGGCTTCGGCGAGGGAGATCATCTGGTCTTCGTCGTCGATGTCGGCGACGGCTGCCTCGGCCCATTCGCGCAGGAGGGTGGAGACGCCTACCCGGCGTTCGTCGGCGAGGGATTTCAGGCGGGTGTGCAGGCCGAGGGGCAGGCGCATCGACGTGGTCACCATGATGTCTTCGTTGACCGGAAGGCGTGGTGGGGCGTCGGTGGGCTCGTCGGTGAAACTCAGCCGATCCATGAAGTCGGCGAGTTCTTCTTTGCTGGACGGAAGTCCCTGCTCGCTCATGATCGGTTCCCACTTTCCCACTGCTCGAATTGCGCCAGTTCCTCGGCGCGCATCGTCCGTGCGCCGATGATCACCCACGTCCAGTCCTCCCGCTGTCGCATCACCACGATCAGCGGGCGGCCTGCTGTGGTGCGCCCCCACACCGTCAGGACGGTCACCTGGCCGTCGAAGGCCGGGCGTGGCCACCGTCGTGACGCTGCGAGGACCTGCCGAACCTCGCTGGGTTCGATGCCGATCAGGTGAGCGATCGCCCAATCAGGCCACTCGAAACCCATAAGTCCATAATACGCATGTAGTAACTCCATGTGAAAGCGCTGAGTTTCGGGCGGGCATCGGTTCGATACGCTCGCGGTGACGCAGTTGCCGAGACAGGGGAGGCCGCGATGGGCGAGGTGACGCGGCCGCTGTCGGCAGCGGAGCGCTGGTTCTGGCTTGTCGATCAGCTGTCGCCGGCGAATTGCGTCGTCCGATTGCGGGTGCGGGGTTCGATCGGCGCCTACCGCCTCGAGGAAGCCGCGGACGCAGTGCTCGCGGAATTCCCGCTGCTGCGAACAACGGTTGTCGACGGCCCCTGTTTCGCTCCGTCCGCCGACCCGCACCTGCCGGTCTTGCACCGCCTAGTCGAAGACCCCGACGAGTGGCGCTCGATCTTCGACGAACAACTGGCCGACTCCATCGATCTGGCGACAGCGCCCGGACGGCTCATCGATTTAGCCTGGCGCCCAGGCACTTCCGCCGAACACCACGACCTGATCCTCGTGTTGTCCCACGTCCTGCTCGACGGGCGTTCGATGGTGTCGCTGGCCTGGCGAATCCTCGCCTACACCTTCGGATCTCCCGTCCCCGCCACATCGCGCCCGCCGAGTCCGCCCCCCGACGACCTCATCCCACCCGCGAACACCGGCCTCCTGCATTGCCTGCGCACCAACATCGGCGGCCAACTCACCGCGATGGCCCGCCGCCCGGCCGGTCTGCCCGGCACTCCGCCACCGCTACCGATCCGCCGCACCCGCACCGTGATCCGCACCATCGAGGGTGAAGCCCTCACCGAGTTGCGTATTCGCTGCCACCAGCACGACGTCACGATCAACGCAGCGCTGGCCGCCGCCTTGGCCGAGGCCCTCGGAGAACTCGCTCCCCGGACATCCGGGGTCGCCGGCATCGGCATCCCGGTCGACGTCCGCGCCCGCCTGAACCCACCCCCGGCCGCCGACGAGCCCGGCATGTTCACCGCCGTAGTCCCCACCTTCGTCCCCTACGGACCGGCCGGCTCCCGCTGGGATGCGGCCCGTGCGGCGAAAACTCAACTGACCCAACACTTGTCGAAGAACAACGATCTCACCGCCCTGGCCGCCATCCGCCACGGCTGCCCCCGCTCGCTCGAATCCGGCAGGCGCACCATCGAACTCATCGACCGCCGCGCCCCCTGGAACGTCACCCTCAGCAACCTGGGCAGACTGTCGCCACCCGAAACCCCTGAGCCGCTGGACATCACCGCGCTGACGGTCGCCGGAACGAATTCCTGCGCCAGTGCGCTGACCGTCGCGGTAGCCACTCTCAGCACCACGATGTCGATCACCTTCTGCTACGTCGACACCATGCTCCCGCGAGCGACCATCGAATCCCTCGCCGACAGCACCATCCGCTCGGTCACCCGCTGAGCCGACCGGCAACCGTCATCGCGCCGCTGAGTTCAGCACTGGGGCGCTCGGCCGCGTGCTCACGCGAGCAGCGTGACCACAAGCTCCCGTAGCGCCGCCCGGTCCGGTTTGTTCGTCCGCCCGCTGACCGGAATTCGATCCACCACCACGATGTCATCGGGGACGGCGGTGGTGTCGATGATCTGCGGCAGTCGTTCGCGAAGTAGTGCCACGATGTCCGCGGACTCAGGTTCGGCGACAATGGCGAGCACGATCCGCTCGTCGCCGATCTCGTCCGGCAGGCCGACCATGATCGCTTCGCGCACCCCGTCGATCGCGGTGATCACCGGCTCGTACAGCCCGGGGTAGATGTTGGTCTTTCCCCTGATCATCATGTCCTTCTTGCGTCCGGTGAGGACGAGTTCCTTGCCGTCCCAGCGGGCGAGGTCGCCGGTCGCGATCTCGGTCATGGGCTCCGCGCCGAGATATCCGCGGCACAGATTCGGGCCCGACAGCACGAGTTCGCCATCGTCGGCAATCCTTGCCCGCACACCACGCACAGGTGTGCCGAGGAGATCCCCGTCGTGTGCGAGCTTCGCGGCGCCGGTCGCGACCGCCACCGGCAGGATCTCGGTCATCCCGTAGACGGCGAGAAACTCGGTGTCGGGCAACGACTTCTGTGCTCGACGCAGCAGGGCTGAGGTGACCGGCGCCCCGCCCAGCGCTACCTGGCGCAGATTCGGCGGCGCCGCAAGGGCGTCGGCCTCGATCGCGGCGAGGGCGACAGCCAGATCGGCCGGGGTGTAGAAGGCGTGCGTAGCGCTGCGCAGATTCCGCGTGAACCGCACCGGATCGATGTGTGTGCCGAAGCGCGGATACCGCGGCATCGCCCACCGGGCCCCCGCCATCAGCGCGGGCAGCCCCATCATGAGCTGCTCGGTGTGCAGGAAGGCGCCAGGTGCGAGGCTCGTCCTTCCGCCCATCGCGGCGAGGCCTGCGCTCAGCGAAGCACGGGTGTGCACCACGGCTTTCGGCTCATCGGTGGTTCCTGAGGTGAAGACGATCAACGCCGCCGCATCCGGATCCGCGGCGGGCAGCGCCCTCTCGCGCGCGTCACCGGTGAACCGCCGCAACGGAATCGACCCGAGCGGTGTGCCGGGCAACCACACCCCACTGTGGATATGCCGAACATCGAGCGCGCCGAACCGGGGCAGCTCCAGCCCCTTCCTTCGACCGAACCCGGCCAGCGGTCCACTCACGGTGTACAGCAGGGATTCCGTTGCGGCCCAAGACGGTTCGACCACGTCGACGCGTTTGGCGAAAAGCTCCGGGCCCACGCCGGGGTCGACGAACACGATCGTCCCGCCCGCCGCGATCACACCGAAGATCAACAGCACCGACGACACACTCGGCCGAATCGAGAACAGCATCCGATCACCCGGCGCGAACCCCGCCTCGCCGAGATTGTGCGCGACCCCGCCGACCGTCTCCACAAGTTCCCGATAGGTGAGCGCACGCTTGCCGACCGTTCCGAGCGCCGAGGCGTCCGGAATCCGTTCAGCCTGCGTGGCAAGCCTTTCGAGAAAGTCGGTCACCGGTGCTCCCCTCCACTTCGTTCACCGAATATCGACCACGTCGGGCCGATACCGATGATCGGCATACCAGGCGAGAGTCTTGCGAATGCCCCAGGCCCGCACCCGGCGATTCGAGCCGTACACCCGCACGTCCCGGCGCAAACCATAGTCGGTGGTGATCGTGCGCACCGCATTGACCAGCGCGCGGTCCTCGTGCAGATCCTCGATCGCGGTTCGTGGGAATCCGCCTGCGGCGTCATATAATTCAGCGGTGATCGCCATGTTGCACCCCGGCGTCATCACATATGGCCCGAGATACTTCGGATCCCGATTTCCCGAACGCACCTTGCCGAAGGTCGACGCCACTTCCAGGGCCACCCGGATGATCGTGCGGTCGATCCACGAAACACCTTCGTCGGTGCGTGGAATCAGTTGACCGCTGACCAGTCGCAGCCCGGAGCCGAACCCGGCTTTGACCCGCCGGGTCCAGTCGGGGGCAGGCAGGCAATCGGCGTCGGTGCGGGCCAGGTAGGTCGCACCTTGTGCAATCGCGTGCCGCATACCGGTATCGGCGGCAGCGCCGGTGCCCTTCTGCTGTTCGCCGATCACGACGATGCGCGGCACCGGATGCGCCGCGGCGAAGGCCCGGACCACCTCGACGGTGCGGTCGGCGGAATTGTTGTCGACCACGACCACCGTGAAATCTGTGTCCTGTTGCGCCGCGATGGCAGCCAGGGTTTTGCCGATGCCGAGTTCCTCGTCGAAGGCGGGAATCACCACCCACAGCTCACTCACGCATCCTCCAGCAGCCGGTCGAGCCCGCCGACCTGGTCGACCCAGCGGTGGAAGTTGTCCAAGCCCGTCTCGAACGGCACCGTAGGACGAAAGCCGAGTTCGCGGGTAGCGCGCGAGATGTCGTAGGTCGCCGACCGGGTGACGAGCGCGACCGCGTACCGCGACAGCGGCGGAGCCCACCGCTGCGCGACCGCCGGGATCCGCCACAGCGTTTCGATCGCCGCCAACGCCCCACCGAGCACTGGCGCGGGCACGGTGACGCTCGGTCGAGCCAAGGAGAACCGGTCTGCCACCGCGTCCAATGTCGCCCACACCGAAACAGGTGCCGCATCGGCGACGAAATACGCACGCCCACCGACTTTCTCGGCGTCGAGAGCGAGAACTACAGCATCGACGAGATGGTCGATGTAGCACAGTGAAGCCTGAACATCGCGCCCACCGGACAGATCCGGCAACCGTCCCGCTCGCAGCTTCGCCAGAATCTGCACGATCGGCCCGTGCCGATCCCCGGGTCCCCACACTGCCCGCGGTCGCAGCGAACAAGTCGTGAACCCCGGCGCATCAGCGCGCAGCACCAATTGCTCAGCCACGGCCTTGGTTTCGCAATAGCTGTTCAGAAACCGGGCGGGGTAGGGCACGGTCTCATCGATCCCCACCTGATCCCCACCATCAGGCGCCATCAACGCACTCGGACTGCCGATGAACACGAACCGTCGCACCCCGGCCGCCGACGCTTCCTGCACCAGCCGGTCGGTCCCGGCCACATTCACCGCGAAAAACTCAGCAGGCCTTCCGAATTCGCCGAGCAGCGCCGCCGCGTGCACAACGGCGCGCACCCCGGCCACCGCGGCCGCCAGCGCACCCGCGTCCGCGAGGTCGGCCACCGCCACCTCGGCACCCGCGGGCGCGGATGCCGGATCCCGAACCATCGCCCGAACCGGCACGCCACGGTCCACCAGTCCACGCACGATCGCCGCGCCGACGAATCCCGTTGCGCCGGTCACCAGCACAGTCATCGCGGCGCGCTATCGCGTCGGCGATCTCGTGGGCCGTAGCCGGGCGAGGTCCTCCCGCCGATGGCCCGCGGCGCGAAGCCGGTGGTCACAGCACCCGAGCCCGGCGCATCGGTCACTGTTCGGCCTCGCCCAGCGTCTTCCACCAGGTAGCGCCGAACAACATGGTCATCACGGCCGCCCGCCGACCCGAGATCCCCCGCTCAGCGGCCACCGCCCGGGCCGCCGGAATCTGGGCGGCGTGCACCCCGATGCTCAGCACCACATCGATCCAGAAGGCCACCCGCAGCCACCGAGCCTGGAACGGCCGCACCACCCCGACGAGCAGGAACACCCATCCGACCACCGGAATCGAGCGCAAGGCCAGCACCGTGCGCCGACTCGGCACCCCCACCGGGGCATCGGACACCGCACGATGGCGACCGTGCCGCGGCGCGCTCACCGGATCCGGAACAACGTGTAGAGCCCGCGTCACCGCACACCAACCCCTCGATAGGTCACCGCCGCCGCGGTGGGTCCACCATCAGCGGCAACGAACAGCAACGGCCGATCAGCCAGTCCCGCATCGCGTGCCGCCACGAACGCGGCGGTCAACGCGGAAGTGTGTGCGTCGCCGGTGAAGTCGTCGGTCACCACCGCGCCCACGCCGAGCTGGGCGGCCAGTTCGTCCGCGAAGTCCGGCGTCGGCTTGCCGCACAGCAGTACCACCTGCGCGGCGTCGAGCCCGTCCGCCGTCAACGCATCGCGCGCCGCGATGGCGGCATGTTCGACGAGTTCCGCTGTCCCGGCGAGTAATTCGACCGTCAATGAAGAGCGCCCCTCGGCGCCCATCGCGGACAACTTCACATAACCCTGCGGTTCGGGCGGCGCGTCACCGGCACTCACGTGGACTCCGCCGAATCCCGCGGCCTCCGCGTAGTTCTCGAGTACGAACGCCGCCCCCACCGGTTCGAACGCGAACTCCGCGCCGGCCTGCCCCGACGGGTGCGCGTCCCCCGACACCACCACCACATGCCCGGAAGGCAGATCGGCCAGCAGCGAAGCGGCTACGCCCACCGCGTTCACCACTCCGCAGGCGCCGTTCATCAGATCGAACGACAAACACGGCACATCACCGCGCCGATAGTCCAACCCGATCCCCGCCGCCTGCTGGATCAGCGCCGCGACCGCCGGTTCCACGAGGTTCGCATCGCGATAGACCCCCACATTGATCAGCGCGTCGACCTGTTCGGGCGGACACCCGGCACCCGCTAGCGCGTCGCGCGCGGCATCTGCCGCCTGACCTATTGAGCTGACTCCGCCGCTGCGCGTCACTGCCGAAGAAATGATGATTCCCATACTGTCCTATACCCGCAGATCGCCGATTGTCACCGACAAGAATCCCGCGACCACCCCGGAAGCGGCCGGTACCAGCAGTACCTTCGACCCCGGCGCGATCAGTCCCTGCCGTAAAGCGTCGTGCAACACCACGAAATGCGAGGTCGACGCGGTGTTGCCGTACCGGTCCAGTACCGCGAGCCCCGGCGGCATCGCCGCGTCGAATTCGCGCTCAGCGATCTTGTTGATCAATTCCACTGCTGGGCCGCTGAATTGATGATGGATCAGATAGTCGTAACCCTCCGCGGTGAAGCTCGATCCGCGCGCGGCGAGGAACTCCTGTTGCCGTGCGGTCCACAGCAGATACCGGGACTCGTTGTGCATCGCGCGATTGTCGGTGTAGAGCGCGACCCCGGGCCCCTGATCGCTCGGCATCCCGAGACACAGCTCGGCGAAGGCGGCGCTGGTATTGAGCTCCACGTAGTCGAGCCCCGGCCCGTCGGTGCCGTCGAGCACCACGGCCGCGCCCGCGTCGCCGACGGTGAGCGAGGCGAACTGCGGGTCGTACTTCTGCGAGATCTCCCGCACGGCGGTATCGGCGATCGGCGTGATGCATTCCCCCGACACCACCATGCCGCGACGCACCGCGCCGGACCGAATCATCCTGTCCAGCACCAGAACTCCGGTCATCATCCCGGCGCACGCATTGGACACGTCGAAGTGGATCGCCCGCGTTGCCCCGAGCTCGGTTCGCAGCATCAGGGCGAAGGACGGTTCCAGGCAGAAGTCCTCGCCGCGGGTCCGGGTGATCGAGCAGGAGATGATCACGTCCAGATCGGCGGCGTCGTAGCGCGAGTTGTCCAGTGCGCCGCGGGCGGCGGCGAGGGCGATGGTGAAGGAATCCTCGGATTCGTCGCGCACCCGTCGCGCCCTGACCCCGCTGACCTTCTCCAGATCCAGCGGCGCGTCGACAGCCAGCTGCGCCAGCAATTCCGCCGTGGTCACTTCCCTGGCCGGCAGATACGCGCCGACGGCTTCGATTGTCGATCTCACCATGCTTGTTCACTTCCAGATATCGCGTGATGCACAGATCACC
Organism: Nocardia sp. FBN12; assembly: GCF_054031145.1. Lineage (NCBI taxonomy): Bacteria > Bacillati > Actinomycetota > Actinomycetes > Mycobacteriales > Nocardiaceae > Nocardia > Nocardia sp. FBN12. The sequence goes on along the minus strand of NZ_CM132926.1, from coordinate 4,682,785 downwards.
ACCAGCGCATCTCGCCGATCCTAGCCACAGATCTTCACTAATCGGGCTCGCTCGATTAGATTGTGCCGGGGTGTGGAGCTCTGCCCGACGCCATGAACTCACCCTACTCGCCGCAGGTCAACCCTGGTTGCCTGGATTATTGCTGCTCGGACGGTTCGCGCGGCCGATTCGCAAGGTTCCCGAACTCGGTTGGTTCGTCGCTGATCCGCTGGTGGCCCGCCAGATCTACAACGACAGCACGCATTTCAGCATCGTCTCCGAAGGTGCCGCCGGGCACTGGTGGGCGCAGGTGATCGGCGACTGGGTCGAGGACCTGTTCGAAGGCCCCGGCCACACCGACCTGCGGACCAAGGTGCGCGACCTGTTCACCCTCGCGCACACCGACGCCCTGGTCGAGCGGGTGATCGGTCCCGATCTGCGTGACCTGCGCGAACGGCTCGCCGCGGGGGAGACTGTCGACATCGCCGCCCGCGCGCAGATCCTCGTCGGCCGCAGCGTCTCCGACCTGGTCGGGATGCGTCCCGAAGACATCGCCGCGGCGATCGGTGGTGACTACACCGACGACCAGGACGCCCTGTTCCTGCGGCTGTTCCATCACGTCGAAGAGCTGGTCAACCTGGGTTTCGGCACCATGGCCTCGACCACCCTCGATCCCGTTGCGCTGGCTCGCGCTCGTGAGCTGGCCACCCAGCTCGCTGTCAACGTCCCCGACGCCTACGCCCGCGCCGACCCCGACACCACCCTTGGCCGCTGCCGTGAACTCGGCCTCGACGTCGAGCACGCCGGCGGTCTGGCGATCCTCATGGCGGTCGCGGGCACCGACACTCTCGCCAGCGCGATGACCAGAATGGTCGCGATCATGCACGACACCGCGCAGCATCGCGCCCTGCTCGCGGCCCCCGACCGCCTCCCCGACGCGGTCCGCGAAACTCTGCGGGTCACCAGCCCGGCCTATCTCGTCGGCCGCTCGGTGACCGCGGACGTCCGGGTGGCCGACCGCGATCTGCGCGCGGGCGAGCACGTCAAGATTCTGACCTGGACCATCAACAATGCCGCGGGTGAGTTCCGGGTGGACCGCGACTACAACCCCGAAACCCGCCAGCTCTGGTTCGGTGGCGGCAGGCACCTGTGCCTCGGGGCACAACTCGTCCACTCCGAACTCACCGCGCTACTCGAAGCACTGACCGCTGCCGGTCGCCCGTGGGAGATCGTCGAACGCCGGTACCGCCGAAAGGTTTTCATCCCGACCTACGAGAAGCTGCGCATCCGTCTCGCACCCTGAACTCCCACGCCTACTACTGGTTTTCCGGCGCGTTGATCCGGTTGTGGAAGCCGATGCCGAGGACCAGCCCGCCGACGTCAGCGATGGCGCAGCCCGCGAGGCCGCCGATCGCGGTGATGATGCCGAACTGAGTGGCCGCGGCGATGACGAGTGCGGAGGTGATCTGAAGCACATCATTGTCGCGCTCCTGTGACCAGCTGTAACCGCCGGGAAAGATCGGACGCGAAGACCCGCTCCGGGTCGACCCGATCCCGGATCTGCCGCCATTCACCGAGCCGCGGATACATTGTCGCGATCATCTCCGGCGTGGTCCGTGATTCCTTCGCGAAGTACAGTCGGCCACCGGCCGCACGTACCCGTTCGTCAAGGTCTACGCAGAACCGGTCGAGCCCGCTGGTCAGTGCGAAGTCCAAGCTCAGCATGTATCCGGGATGCGGCCATGACAGTGGCGCCGGGTTGCTCGGGCCCATTCGTTTGAAGACGTTGAGGAACGAGTGGTGCCCGGACTCGGCGATGGCGCGCACCGTGTCGGCCAGCTGCTGCTCGGCCCCGTACGGCATGGAGAACTGATACTGCAGGAACCCACGCTTGCCGTAGGCCCGATTCCATTCGCCGAGCAGATCCAGCGGGTGATAGAACTGCGTCAGATTCTGGATGCGGCCGCGCGCCCGCCGGGGAAAAAGGCGATGTGCGGCCTCGGCGGCAATGCGGGTGGTCACCGCGTTGACCATCCCGTTCGGAAAGATATCGGGCACTGTGAACAATTGTGGCGCATCGAAGTTCAAGGGTTTGCTGCGCAATTTCACCGGCAACTGATCGACCGTTGCGAGGGACCCTCGGCTGAACCCGGCCCGCCCGAGCTTCGCCCCGGTGGAAATGGTGTCCGGCACCGACATCGAGTAGTCGTATCCGTCATCGGACCCACCGGTCAGCAATTCCATCGTCTCGTCGAGGTCGCGCGTCCGGTCGTTGTCGACGAGGAAATACGCGGTCTCGGTGTGCTTCAGCCGAATTCGTGTCCTGACGACGATCCCGGTGAGCCCCATGCCACCGACCGTCGCCCAGAACAGCTGCGCCTGCGCCCCTTCCGGCGCCAGCGTTCGCACCGACCCATCGGCGGTCAGCAGGTCCATCGACACGACGTGATTGCCGAAGCTGCCCTGCGAATGATGGTTCTTCCCATGGATGTCCGCACCGATCGCGCCACCGACCGTCACCTGCCTGGTCCCCGGCAAGACCGGCACCCACAGCCCGAACGGCAGCGCGGCCTTCATGAGAGTGTCCAGACTGACGCCCGCGTCGACCTCGACGATCCCGCTGTCCGGATCGATGCTGTGGATGCGGTCAAGCGCGGTCATGTCGACGACCAGTCCACCCGCGTTCTGCGCCGGGTCCCCGTAGCTACGTCCGAGCCCGCGCGCGATCACTCCGCGCGGCCCCGCGGTCCGCACCCGCTCGGCGATCACCGCGATGTCCGGCGTGCGCAGCACTTCGGCGACGGTCGGTGCGGTGCGCGCCCAACCACTGAGGCTGCGGCAGGCGACGACTGGATTACCCTGCGTGAATGTCACAGGGGCTCACGCTAAAACGGATTCCTGAGCGCAGCCTGAGGTAATCGTGCGGTTATTGCGGAGATACCGGCCGTGCGGCGAGTGTGCCCTCGCGCATCGTGGCGATCCGGGTGCAGGCGGCCGCGAGGAGGGCTTCGTCGTGGCTGATCAGCAGGACGCCGAGGTCGTCGCTGGCGTGGTTCATGACCAGGCGGACAATGGTGGCGGTGGTGGCCGCGTCGAGCATGGCGGTGGCTTCGTCGAGGATGAGGTAGCGGGGGTGCTGGGCCAGGGCGCGGGCCAGGCAGGCGCGTTGGAGCTGGCCGTCGCTGAGGGCGTGTGGGCGGCGGTCGAGGAGGTCGGGGGTGAGGCCGACGGTGCTGATCAGGGCTGCGAGATCGGGCGGCGGGGTGCGGCGGATGCGCGCGGGTTCGGTGATGATCTGGGCGAGGGTGAAGTGCGGATTCGTTGCGGCACGGGGGGATTGGAAGACCATGGCGATGGCGCCGCGGGCTTGTCGGGGTGGGTGCCCGTCGACGGTGACCGTGCCCGAGGTAGGCGTCAGAAGTCCCGCCATCGTTCGAGCGAGCGTGGTTTTCCCCGATCCCGAGTCGCCGGTGATTCCGACGATCTCGCCCGGGGCGATCCGCAGGTCGACCCCGCGAAGGACGGGTTCCGCGTCGTAGCCCGCGGTGATGGCGTCGGCGATCAGCATCAGGACCTCAACTCGCGAATCATGCGCTCCCGCTGTGGAATCAGCTGCGTCGGGCCACCCGCGTAGGGGCAGATCTCGGTCAGATTCGTCAGCGCTCGCGGGGGATGGGGGAGTGGGTGCAGGCCACGTTCGGGCAGGGCGGCGAGCAGGTCGCGGGTGTAGTCGTGCCATGGATCGTCGAGTACTTGCGCGCCGGGACCGACCTCCATCAGGCGTGAGGCGTACATCACCGCGACAGTGTCGGCGATGTCGGCGCGGATCAGATGCCCGAGATCGTGGGTGATCAGCAGGACCGCGGCACCACCATCAGCGCACTCGCGCAACAGCTTTCCGATCTGGTCGGTGTGGGAGCGATCGAGCCCGGAGGTGGGTTCGTCGGCGATGATCACGTCGGGGTCGCCTGCCAATGCGGCCGCTACGGCTGCCCGCTGGGCCATGCCGCCGGAGAGTTCGTGGGGGTACAGGTCGAGCGCGGTGGGGGACAGACCTGCCCGTTCGACGAGGTCAGCGGGGGTATGCGTGGTGCCGAGTGCGGCGATCGCCTCCGCGAGCTGCGAGCCGACGGTGCGTACCGGGGTGAAATAGGTGCTCGGCGACTGGGGTACGAGGGCGATATGACGGCCGCGATAGGGATCGTCGCCGGTGAGAATATCGATCGGCCCGTCGCTCCGGCCCGAGCCGGTGATTTCGGCGGCATCGTGGGAACGGCCGGTGCCCGCGCCGGGGCCGGGCCGGGGCAGTGCGGTGTCCGCCGCGCGCGTGCCCCGACCGATCAGGCGAACGGTCCCGGTCGTGCTGGCCTCGTGGGGCAGCACCCCCATCACCGCACTCGCGACAATCGACTTCCCGCAACCGGATTCGCCGACGAGCGCGGTGATCGAGCCGGCCGCGATGTCGAGGGACAGGTCGGTCACCGCGTGCACCACAGCTGTGCGACTCACCGGAATGCGCACGGTCAGCGCGTCGATGGACAACTGGCTCATCGCGGCATCCTCGAAGGTTTCGGCGGGGCGAGCAGTCCGCGCAGTGACGACCCCGCGACAGCCACCGCCACTGTCGTCAGCACCAGGAACCCCGCGGGAAACATCAATGTCCACCACCCGCCAAGTAACAGCGACGTGCGCGCTTCCTCCAGCAGGGTGCCGAGGCTTGGTTCGTGCGGAGGCAAACCGAACCCGAGGAACGACAGCGTCGACTCATGCCAAATAGCATGCGGCAGAAGCAGAACCACCGCGATCAAAGCCTGCGGGGCGACGGCGGGCAGCAGATGCCTGAGCAGCAGGTGCGTGCGACTCGCGCCTGCGAGCACCGCCGCGGACACATACTCGCGCTCTCGCAGACTCAAACTCTCCGCCCGCACGATCCGCGCCACCTGCACCCAGTGGGTGAGCCCGATCGACAACACCACCGCCACCGCGTTGCCACGGAACAGCGCCACGATCACAATCCCGAGCAGCAGATGCGGCAGCGCGTTCGCGGTATCGGCGAACCGCATCACCACCCGATCCACCCAGCCACCGGCCAGCGCCGACACCGCGCCGACCAGCACCCCGATCACCGTCGACACCGCCGCCGCGCACGCCGCCACGATCAGCGAGGTCCGCAACGCCGCCGCGATCCGCACGAACAGCGACCGCCCCGCCGAGTCGGTCCCGAACCACCACTGCTCCGACGGCGCCTGCCGCGCGCTCGCGAAATCGGTCAGCCGATCGTCGACCCCACCGGCCCACGGCACGATCACGGCATACAGCACCACCGCGACCAGGACCGACAGCGCGAGAAACAGCCGTCGCGCACCAGGTCCGCGCTCGAGGTCGCGCCACCGCTCACCCATCGGCGCGCACCCGAGGATCGAGCAGCACCACCGCGACGTCGGCGAGCAGCGACCCGAGCATCACCGCGCACGTCGTGCCGACCGTGAGCACGGCCAGCAGCGCCATATCGAGATCCTTCGCCGACTGGACGAACGCCCCCGCGATCCCCGGCCAGGAGAAGATCTCCTCCACCAGCACCGCCCCCACCACGACCTCCGGCAGCCGCGCGCCGAGGATCGTCACGAACGGGGCCAGCGACGACGGCAGGATGTGCCTGCGGGTGATCGTCGCGGTATCGATGCCGCGCGTGGCCGCCCCGACCACGAAATCCTCACCGCGATTGCCCGACACCGACTCCCGTACCGCCAGCAACAACCACGGCACCTGCGAGACGGCCAACGCGGCGGCGGGCAAAACGAGGTGTCGCACCACCTGACCGAACCCGACCTCGGCCCCGGCATCGGTGAGCCCCGCGGGCGGCAACCAGCCGAGACCCACCGCGAACACCGCGATCGCGGCCAGCGACACCACGAACGGCGGCAGCCCTTGCATCATCACGCACGCCGCGGTGACCAGCCGGTCGACCAGCCCACCACGGTGCATACCCGCCCAGACACCCGCACCGAGCGCGACCGCGACAGCCACGCTCATCGCGACCACGACCAACAGCGCTGTCCACGGAAGCCGTTGGGCGAGCAAGGTGCTCACCGGTTGCGCGAACCCGCGCGAAACGCCGAGATCGCCACTGAACAGGTCGCCGATCCACCGCCCGTACAGCTGGTACCACGACGCGTCCAGTCCGAGTTGACCAGTGAGCAGCACCCGATCCGTCGCACTCGTCGTCTCGTAGCGAGCACCGAGATATCCGACCAGCGGATCGAACGGTGACAGCGCGGCGGCGGCGAACAGGGCGGCCGATACGGCGGCGAGTACCGGAATCAATGTCACCAGGCGCCACCCGACCATCGCCCGGAGGCCGCGCCCGCGAAAGCGGCTGCGCCCCATCAGCGCGTCCACGTCTGTAGTGACCACCACGGTCCCCAGGTGACGCCGTGCGCGTGCGGCTCGAGGATCGGTCCCGACATCTGCCAGGACGAATCCTTCACCACATACGTGTGATCGAGATGCACCAGGAACACGTGGCTCGGGTCCTGGGCGTACCGGCTCTGAACCTCGCGGTACGCGGCGGCCCGCACGACGGGATCCGTACTGCGCCGCGCGGTGTCGAGTTGTGCGTCGATCGCGGGATCCGCGTGCCGGCTCGCATTGTCGTACGGGCTGCCCGCGCTCGGATCGAGGAGCGGCGAGTGCAGGGTGTTGTAGGCCTGGGTGTCGGGATCGTAGGGCTCGCTTCCGCCGCCGAGCAGAATCGCGGCCTGCGCGATCCGCGGCTCGATCCGGTCCCAGGACAGCGCTTCGAGATCCACCTCGATACCCACGCGCCGCGCATCGGAGGCGAAAGCCATGGCCAGATCGCGGCGCAACGTGTCGGTGGAGTTGTACATCACGGTGAATCGCGCGCGCACACCATCTTTCGCGCGCACACCGTCGGCGCCTGTCCGCCATTCCGCACTGTCCAGGATCTGCTCGGCTCGGGCGCGATCGAATGCGAAAGAGACTGCCGGGTTGTGGGATTCGCCGTAGACATCGGCAATGGGTGTGTAGGCCGGGCGGCCGTAACCACCGAGAATGTTGTCGATCATTCCCTGACGGTCCACCGCGTAGTTCAGTGCCAACCGGACAGCGGAGTCCCCGGCAACGGGATCGTCCTCGGGCATTGACACCCCACGCCAGTCCGCGGAGGTGTTGGCCCGCACAGTCATTCGATTCCCGAACGTCGCGGCCAGCAGGGGCGGCAGCGATGTCCCGTCGAGTTCACCGCTGGCCATCCGCTGCGCACGGGTGTTGTCGTCGGGCACGTAGAGAACCGTCAGCCGCTTGACCGAAGGCGCACCACCCCAATAGGTCTCGTTCGCCTCGAACACCGCCCGCGTCGGCTCCAACGAGGTGAGCCGATAGGGGCCGGTGCCGATCGGGGCGGTATTGAGCGGCGATTCGGTCGCGGGCCCTGGCGTTGCGACGGCTTCCGACGGAACGATCCCGATCAGCAGCTTGGCCGGGAACGCGGCATACGGATGACGCAGGGTGAACCGCACCGACAGCGGATCGACAGCCTCGACCCGCTCGATCATCGAAAACGACGACCGCACCTCCGAGGCGGACGCCGGATCCAGAATCGCCCGATAGGTCGCCACGACATCCTCGGCATCGAACGCCGACCCGTCGCTGAACCGCACTCCGGGGCGCAGCGGCGCCGTCCACACGGTCGCATCGGCGTCCGGCGTCGGCAGCGCGGTGGCCAACGCGGGGGCGAAGCCGGGCACGCCGGTGCCGCCGGTCAGCCGCAGCAACCCGTCGTAGATCTTCGCCTCACCGGCGGCTCCGTACCCGGCGACCGGGTTGTATCCGCCCAGCTCAGCCGCATCGGCGAGCACCAGCGCATCGGTGGACCCGCGCTCGGGCGCACCGCACGATGTCAACGCGATCGCGCACGCGACCCCCACAGCGATCAGCGGCCGAACGCGCATCCATCATCCCAACTTGTGTTTATCTGAACAGATGGACAGATGATAGTCGCGGGCAGTGCCACCGTGTCCACTCGGCGATTAAGCTGGGCACCGCTATGGGAGAGCCACGCACACTGCACGGGTCGCCGGTCGAACTCGGCCGTCGCGCGATCGGCGATGTCGAGATCCGGGACTGGGCGCAACGCTTCGACCTACTGTCCGACCCCGGCCGCCTGGAAATCCTGCTGTGCCTGCACCGCTCGCCCGGCATCAGCGTCGGTGAACTGGCCGCGGCGATCGGCCGCAACGAGAACGCGATCTCCCAGGCCTTGCGCGTGCTGCGGCACGAGGGTTGCGTCACCTCGAGCCGTGAAGGTCGTTCGGTCACCAACCGGCTCACCGACCCGATCATCCACGAAATCCTGCACACCATCGGCGCCAAGCACTGACGTCGAAATCCACTCCGCGGTGTGCTGGAGTTCAGTTGGCCGACCCGGGACGGACGATCATGAGAACGACCACGGCCGTCCACAGCAGGTTGTAGATACCCGCGAGCATGGCCAGCATGCGCAGGCGCTTGCCGTCGTCGGGCTTGTCGAGGGCATCGCGCTGCATCGGAACGATCTGCACGGCGAGTAGTCCGCCCGCCACCGCGGTGGTGATCATCGCGGTGGTGATCCAGATTTCGTTCATCCGGCCCTGGATCGTGGCCAGCACGATGCCGATCACCGGCACGATGATCGCCAGTTTCGCGTAGCTCCTGGTGATCCGGTGCATGGCGACCGCCACCGGCACACTGCGGATCGCGTCCGGGTCCGGTCCCGTGACCGGCGCGTATCGAGGAAAAAGACTGGCGGCGACTGCTGAGCCGCCGACGAAGACGATGCCCGCGAGCACATGCACGGACAACAGGACGTGTTCCAACTACCGACTCCCTCCGACCTTCAATGTGCTTGAAGCCTAGCTCGAGCTTCAGTCAAATTGAAGGTCGGATTCGTCACGCCTGGGGGCGGGGCGGGATTTCCCCGGCGAACGCGTCGACGATCGCCGCGCCGACCCGCCGCAGAATCGGATCCGATTCCGCCCCGAACACCTGAATATCGACCCGCGCCACCGCTTTCCGTGCCTCCGCGAGCAACTCCGACCCCGCCGCCGTCAACTCGATCGCCGACGCCGAACCCGCCCGCGCGGTCCGATCCTGCACCAGTCCGGCACCCACCAGGCCCTTCACTGCAGCATGCACACTCTGCACACTCGTCCCCGACATCCGCGCCAACTCGCTGAACGAGGCCCCCGGCACGCCATTGATATGCCCGAGCAACCCCAACCGGGCCACCGTCAGATCCAGCGCCGCCAACTCCATCCCCAGTGCCGCCTCCACCCGCCGCGACATCGTGATCACCAAAATGCTCGGGCTCATAGCCGGTGGTCCAGGGCGCTCGTTCTCGGTGGTCACCAACCCATTTTCCCGTACGAGACCGCGATCGTCGTGTTCCGGGCGGTAGACGGCGCGAAACGGATTCGGGCCCAGCGGGTTCGCTGAGCCCGAATCCGGTGCGGGATCACTTCAGGGCGACGCGGGTTCCGTCGGAGAAGGCGGAGTCGTGGAATTCGATCGCGGTGGGGACGGTACCTACCGGGACGTCGAAGACGAGGACCATCGAGGTCTTGTTGCCGGGGTTGATTTCGGCGGAGAGCTGGTCGTTGACGTTGATCTCGGCGGTGGTGTCGTTGGCGAACTCGCGGCCCTGATCGTCGATCAGCTTCTGGTTCGAGCCGAAGTAGCTCTGGGCGACATTCGAGGTATTCGCGACGTCGACATAGACCAGGACGAATTCACCCTGCGCGGTCTTCTGCAGGAACTGATTGTCGCCGACGGTCGTGACCGGCGGGTCCACCTTCGTCACCGTGAATCCGAACTTGCCGTCGCGCACCTCGGTGCCCGCCGGCGCCGCGACCGACTTGCTCTCCTCGACCTTGGCGACCTCGTTGGCTGCCGTGCCGATCACAGCCACGCATCCGCCGAACAGGACGAGCACGGCAAGGACGAACCCACCGAGCACCCACGGCCACACCTTCTTCTTGCGCGGTGGCTGCGGGTAGTAAGGCTGCTGCGGGACGCCGGGACCGGCGGGGTACTGGGGGTTGGTCATGATGATCTTCCTTCTCTGGGAAACGCCCTCGGTCGCCATGGCTCCGGTTGTGCTGGGCTGCTGATGGCATGACTGATCGCGGCCCGAATGGGCCGTCCGGTGCGGGACTGTGGATCGACGAATGGTGCTGCGAGAGTTGTTGTCTCGCAACCGTATTCCTGCGTCGGAGACTGGCGTTCGAGTTGTTGCCGCTCCGTTGAGAAGGACGCTACACGTCCGTAACGCCAATAGCAACAAGGAAACAATGTTTTCACTGTGGACGTTGAAAACATGTGTACTGACGTCGGGTTATGTCAATGAAGGTGTGTAAGGTTTGACCTTGACCAGAGGAGACCTATGTCAGACTCGACCCCCACCGTCGCCGCCGCCGAGATCTCCCGGCTGGCCGGTGTCACCCGCGCCACCGTGAGCAACTGGCGCCGCCGACATGCCGATTTCCCCGCGCCGGTGCCGGGGGGCTCCGAATCGCGGCCACTGTTCGACCTCGCCGAGGTGCAACAGTGGTTGCGCGGACACGGTGTGACCGCGGCGGACTCGCCGGTGCAGCGGCTGCGTACTGTGCTGCGCTCGGAGGTCGCGCCCGAGGATGTCGCGGGTTTGATGGCGTTCGTGGCGGACCCGGCGAGCAAGGCGAAGGGCGCGGCGCACAAGGCAGTCCGTGCGGCGATCGGGGAGGTCGGCGTGCAGCAGACCCTCGCGGTGCTGGCCGAGCGTGGACTCGACGGTCCCAGCACCGGCGTCTACCCGACCGATCAACCCGTGGCCGCGTTGATGGCCGACGTGCTCGCCGCGTCCGCGTCGCCCGCCCCGCGCTCGGTGCTCGATCCGGCCTGCGGTGGGGGCACCCTGTTGCTCGAGGCGTCCCGGATCGGCGCCGAGCAGCTCGACGGTCAGGACATTCTGCCGGTCCAGGTGAGTCGTACGGCCGCGCTGCTCAGCACGCTGGCACCCGGGGCCGCCGCGGATATCCGCGTGGGCGATGCCTTGCTCGCGGATGCGTTCACCGATGTCGAGTTCGACGCGGTGCTGTCGAATCCGCCCTATTCACAACGAGATTGGAGCGCCGACGAACTGGCGCTCGATCCGCGCTGGGTGTATTCGGTACCCCCGCGCAGCGAATCCGAACTCGCCTGGGTGCAGCACGCCATCGCCCATCTGCACCCCGGTGGCACCGCTGTACTGCTGCTCCCGCCTGCCGTCGCGGCCAGGTCGTCGGGTCGCCGGATACGCATGGAACTGTTGCGGGCGGGCGCGTTACGTGCCGTGATCGCCCTGCCACCCGGCGCGTCGACACCGCGTCAGGTGGGGCTGCAACTGTGGATCCTCCGTCGCCCGGGCAAAGGGAATCCGAACGACACGCTGCTGTTCGCCGACACCACCCGCTTGCCCGATCATGGTGGAGATCAACCGGATTGGCACGTGCTCGCCGAAACCGTCGTCAACGCGTGGCATGCCTTCGACAGGGGTGCGGACGCCACCGTGCCCGACGTCACCGCCGTGGTCCGGGTGATGGACGTCCTCGACGACGACGTCGACCTCACGCCCGCCCGCCAGGTACGCGCCGCCGTCGACCCCGACAGCGCCTCGGCTTCGGCGCGCGCCGCCATCGGCCAGCTCGGCGAGAACCTCACCGAGCTGCACTCCGTCGCCGACGCTGTGCGCGAATGGGATTCGGCACCGGGCACCGTGTGGCGCTACGTCGCCGTCGGCAACCTGATCGCGGGCAAGGCCGTGCGCATCGTCACGAGCAGCGCCGACACCGCTGCCGGCGACGCCCCCCAGCGTCCCGTCCTCACCGGCCACGACCTCCTCGACAGCCGCGCCCCGTCCGGCCTCACCGCTCCCGGCGTCGCCGTCGGCGACCCGATCGAGGAAGGCGACATCCTGGTCTCGCGCCTACGCGACGACCACGGCGCCGCCCAGGGCTCCCGCGTCGCCGAAGGCACCGATATCGGCGCCGTCCCCGCCCCCGGTGTCCTCGTCTTCCGCACCGACCCCACCCGCATCGACCCCTGGTTCTTCGCCGGCTTCATCGGCAGCCCCGACAACGCCGCCGCCATGTACGGCACCACCACCATCCGCCTCGACCCCGCCCGCCTGCGCATCCCCATGCTCCCGCTCCCCGATCAAAAGGCCTACGGCGAAGCCTTCCGCCGCCTCCACCACCTCCGAGTGACCGCCCACACCACCGCCACCGCCGCCCACCGAGCCGCCGACCTCATAGCCACCGGCCTCACCGCGGGAGCTCTGGAACCCCACCCCGAAGGCTGATCGACGTCGCACGCGACCTCTGGCGACGGCCACCTGCGAGACAGGTGCTGATGCATCGGCTGCCTCGACGACCCCCCGCCGGGGCGCAGTATTGTGCGGGGGTCTTGTCGGGCGGTGGGCTGGAGGTTTCCGGGTGCGGGAGGTTATCGACGGGCGGTATGAGATCACCGGGGCGTTGGGGGCTGGGGGGATGGGGGAGGTTCTGCTGGGGTATGACGTAGTGCTGGATCGGGCGGTGGCGGTCAAGCGGATTGCGGTGGGGCAGTTTGCTTCTCGGGGGGATTTGGCTGAGGAGTTCGTGGCGCGGTTTCGGCGGGAGGCCAGGGTGACCGCGCGGATTCGGCATCAGGGGGTGCCGCAGGTTTTCGATGCGGTGCTCGACCAGGGTGCTGAGAGTGTGTATTTGGTGATGGAGCATATCGAGGGGGTGACGCTGCGGGATTGTTTGTCGGGGGTGGGGGAGTTGCCGATCGAGTGGGGGGTTGCTGTTGCGGCGCAGATCGCGACGGTTCTGTCGCATGCGCACGTGTTGCCGGTGGTGCATCGGGATTTGAAGCCGGCGAATGTGCTGGTGGCGGGGGACGGGACCGTGAAGGTGATCGACTTCGGGATCGCGGCGTTGCTCGATGGGAGTACCAGCCGGATCACCAGGACCGGGTCGGTGCTCGGGACGGCCGCGTATATGTCGCCGGAATTGGTGAACGGGCAGGACGTGGGGCCGCGGGCCGATCTGTACGCGCTCGGCTGCATCATGCACGAGATGTTCAGTGGGCGGCGCGTATTCGAGGCTCGGTCGGAGTTCGATACCTACAATCGGCATCTCGCCGATGCGCCGACACCCTTGCGTGTGTTGCGCCGCGAGATCCCCGGGCAGATCGAACAGCTGGTCTTGGAGCTGCTCGCGAAGGATCCGGCCGACCGGCCCGCCACCGCGCGGGCTGTCTACGACCGCCTACTGCCGTTCTTCCCTGGACCGGGAACGACCGAATGTTCCACTCCGGCTGGATATCCGGATCCGACCAGAATCTTCCGCCGCCCCAACCCGCCCGCCGACATGGCACCCGCGGCGCCACGCCCCGCGCCCGGCAAGCCCGCCGCCGCGACGGGCGGCCTCGCCGACGTCGCCGCCCGCTACCGCGAACTGTGCGAACTCGGCCGATTCGCCCAGGCCGCCGAGGCATTGGTCACCGTCGTCGACGAGGCCGAGCACCGCTACGGCGCCCACAGCCGCCAACTCGGCGAACTGCACCGCGACATCGCCACCGCCTTCGCCCACAGCGGCGAACACCGCCGAGCCCTGGCGGAATGGGAACGCGTCGAGGCGATCGAACTGCGGGCAGGTGCCACGTCCGGCAGCCGGATCTGGCGGGCGCGGGTCGCCGCGATCGAGTGTCGCGCCACCCTCGGCGACCTCAGCGCGCCCGCGGCAGTGGACGAGCTGTACCGGCTGTTCGGTGAAATACGTTCCGTCGAAGACGAATTCAGCGACGATGCCGTGCACGTTCGGCTGGCCATCGCGGAAATCCTGCCCGCAGTGGGTGATCGGTCCCGAGCGGAACGGTTCCTCGCCCAGCTGCGCACCGACCTCGAAGTGCTCCGGCCTGCGGAAGATCCAGTCCGTCGGCGAGTCGAGCAGCTGGTCGCCGAACTCCGCCGCTGACCGGTTCGGGTGCACCTACCGCACCGACCCTGGATCTGGCGGGCACTACCGGTGACACGCAGACCCTGTCCGACCAGCCGAGTATGCTCCTCGCATTCGCCGACGGGGGAGCGCGTCGGGTGTCGGGTGCGGCCGCGATCGGGCAGTTCGCACGGAAGTGGAGTGCCAGGTGCGGTGGTTCGGCAGGGTCGGATGGGTCGTCGGGCTGATAGCCGGCGTCTTCGGCGTGCTGCTCGGGGCGACCGGCTACTTCAGCGGCATCGGTAACGCGAGTACGCCCGAGATCGTCCTCGCGGTCGGATTCCTGGTCGCGGGCACCGCACTCGCGAGCGTGTCGATCTGGCAGCTCGTGGTGAGCGACCGGCACAAACGCCGAACGTTCACCCACGACAGCCCGCGCTGGGATCCCGATCGTGGGGTGCATCAGCACAGGTACGGAAAGCCGACCGATCCCGGTGCGCCCCAGCAGGGTTACGGGCAGCCGGGTGCGGCGGGTCATGGTATGTCCCACCACGGATACGGCCCACCGGCCCCCGCGCAGCCCCGCCCGGAAACCCCCGCGAACCCGTATCCACAGGTGCCGAATCCGCCACCGGCACCCCCGTACCCGGCGGCGTACACCCCACCGTCGGCCCCGATTGCGCCCACCGTCGCCCAAACCCCCGACTGGCAGACTCGCACCCGCACCGCCCACCACTGGCTCCCCACCGGCATCCCCTACGCGAGCGCACCCACCAGCGTCCTCGGTTCCCCCGCCGACCTCGACCGCGACAGCTCCGCCACCATCCCGCTCCGCGTCCGCGACGCCGTCCGCGAAACGATCGCCATCGAGGGCCCGATCGAGCGAAATCAGCTGGTAGCGCGGGTGGCCCAGCGATTCGGTGTGCGCAAACCGTCGGAGAAGCAGCAGATCTGTGTCCTCGGCGAGGTGCCGGAATCGCTGATGCGCGCAACCTCATTGGGCGTTTTCGTCTGGCCGTCGGACCTGGACCCGGCAACCTGGCGCGGCTTCCGGTTCACCCCACCGACCGTGTCGCGCGCCATCGACACGATCTCCGCCGAGGAAATCGTCAACGCGATCACCCAGGCGGCGCACCGTAATCGCGCCACTTTCGACGAGATCGTCTGGGCGACGCTCACGCAATTCGGCCACGAACGCACCGGTGCCGCGGAGGACCGCATCGAAGCCTGCCTGACCGCGGCGGTGCGGCGTGGACGCCTCGCCCGCGACTCCGGCGGCCGCTACCGCGCACTGACCTAAGCGGGCAGCGCGGGCAGGGTGCGCTCGTGGGTGACCTCGGGGGAGACGGTGATGATGTCGCAGGCGGCGACGATGCGATGGGGCAGGTCGGTGCCGAGGTGGGTGAGGCTCGGGGTGACGATCGCGGCGGCCTCGGTGGTGGTGACCACGTCGAGCAGGCGGCCGATCGGATCGGCGGTGCGGTCGCTGAAGACGACGGTCTTGGTGAAGCGGTAACCCAGACGCTCGGCTAGGGAACGGATCTGCGTTTCGTCCCAGGACTGAGCGACACCTGAGATGTCGCGGCGCAGGTACCCGATCGCCGGTGGCTTCATGGGCATGACGGTACCGGCGGACCGTGTCGAGGTTGTGAACGCGAGCGAACGCGAGTCGAATTCGAAATCTGAATGAGATCTATTTCTGATTTGGATCCGGCGGCACCGAGGGCGTGATCTACTGCTCGCCACTCGGGCGAATCAGCGCGAGGGCGTTCGGCGTACTTGGAGACAGATGATGGTGGACAGAAGAGTGCAGCGGGTGGCCGCGTTTGCCGCCGCGGCAGGGCTGGCGATGGCGGCCTTTCCCGGATCGGCCGCGGCCGCCCCGGGAACGATCACCTGGGACGACGGCAACAGCCGCTTCACCCGGACGGTGTCGAATGCCAACCCGGTCGTCGGCGACACGATCACCGTGACGACGAAGTTCGAGCGCACCGGGATCCCGGTGGAATACCTCTACTCGATCAAGGACCTGCACCCGGCGTGCCTGTCCCCGGTCCCGGGCTCGGCGAAGATGTCGGGTGACGTCGTGCAGATCGACACGTCGTCCTCGGACTGGATCCGGGCCGAGTTCGGCGTCACCAAATACCCGGTGTACCCGAACATCTCGCCGAAATCGCAGACCTTCGAGATCCAGTACAAGGTCGGCGTGAACTGCGCCCGCGATACCCCGCTGCCCACATCGATGCACTACGGCGGGTCGCTCGGCGACGGCATCTATCAGGCCAAGGGGCCTGCCATCACGGTATCGAGCGACGCCGTGTCGAGCACCACCCTCACCGACGTATCGGGTGCGCAGGTCGGCAAGGCCATCACGCTGGAGGCGAGCGTGAGCCCGGCCGCGGCGGGCGGCACGGTGCAGTTCAAGGCGGGCGACAACGTCCTCGGTGACATCCCCGTCGGCGCGAACGGTAAGGCGAGCATCGTCTGGACGCCGGGCGCCGCTGGTTCCTACAACATCGGCGCGGCCTTCTCCGGGCGCAGCGGGGTGGCGAGTTCGTCGACCACCAAAACGGTGAGCGTGGCCGAGGTGCCGACCGACGGTGGCGATGGCGGCGGCGGCCTCGATACCGGGTCGTTCAGCTTCTAGCGAGCCTGTCCGGCACGGAATCGGTTGCTACCAAGCATCATTGGAGATGAGGGCGGTCAGCAGCGTCCGAATCGCGGCGACCCGCCGTTCCGTGCCGGGCAGCTGATCGAGCGCACATTCCGGATCGGCGGGCGGACCGAGGTGGGTGCAGCCGCGCGGACAGTCCTCGATGGCACCGGCGAGGTCGGTGAACGAGGCGATCACATCGTCGGGGGTGATATGGGCCAGGCCGAACGAACGCACACCGGGAGTGTCGATCACCCAGCCGCCCTCGGGCAGCGGCAAGGCCACCGACTGGGTGGAGGTGTGCTTGCCCTTGCCGACACCGGACACCTCGCCGACGGCCCGATAGGCATCGGGCACAAGACGATTCACCATTGTCGACTTGCCGACGCCGGAGTGCCCGATCAGCGCGGTGAGCCGGTCGTCGAGGATCTCGAGCACCGGCTCCATCGGGTCGTCGATGCCGGCGTAGAGGATCTTGAGATCGAGACCTTCGAAAGCGGAGGCGAATTCGGATTCAGAGACGAGATCGCGCTTGGTGAGCACCAGAATCGGTTCCAGCCCACCGGCATACGCGGCTACCATCGCCCGCTCGACGAAACCCGTGCGCGGCGGTGGATCAGCGAGTGCGACAACGATGAACAGCTGCTGGGCATTGGCCACGACGATGCGTTCGAACGGGTCGGTGTCGTCGGCGGTGCGGCGCAACACGGTGCTGCGCGCGCTCACCCGCACGATCCTGGCCAGGCTGTCGGGTTTGCCGGTGAGGTCGCCGACCACGTCGACCTGATCGCCCACGACGATCGGCGTGCGACCCAGCTCGCGGGCGCGCATGGCGACGATGCGCCGGTCGGCGTCACCGTCGAGCACACACCCCCAGCGGCCGCGGTCGACGGCAACCACCATGGCGGCCTCGGCATCGGCGTGCTGCGGACGGGTTTTGGTGCGTGGCCGCGACGACGCCTTGCCCGGGCGCACCCGGACATCGGATTCGTCGTAGCTGGCCGATGATCGCCCCTGGCGGCTCAGCGCGCCACTCCCTCGCCGGATAACGCGGGCGCCAGCATCTGTTCCCACAGCGCGACGAAGGTCGGCAGGGTCTTGGCGGTGGTGCCGATGTCCTCGATCTCGATGCCGGGCACGCGCAGGCCGAGAATCGCACCGGCGGTGGCCATTCGGTGAT
Source organism: Nocardia sp. FBN12 (assembly GCF_054031145.1). NCBI lineage: Bacteria > Bacillati > Actinomycetota > Actinomycetes > Mycobacteriales > Nocardiaceae > Nocardia > Nocardia sp. FBN12. The sequence goes on along the minus strand of NZ_CM132926.1, from coordinate 4,664,979 downwards.
CGGCGTAGGAATGCCACTGACCGCCGTGCAACGGGGCGGGCACGATCTCCAGACCGTCCTCGGTTTCGGTGACATCGCCGCCGAGACGGTTGATCTCGGCGCAAAGTGCTGCGAGACGGTCGGTTTCGTGACCGCGCAGGTGGGCGATGCCGCGCAGCCGCGAGGGCGAATCCGCGAGGGCGGCGAGTGCGGCGACGGTGGGGGTGAGTTCGCCGACGGCGTGCAGGTCGATGTCGATGCCCGCCAAGCGATCCGGGCCGGTCACGGTGAGGATGCCGTCGGTGATGCGGGCTTCGGCGCCCATCCGGACGAGGATCTCGCGGATCACGTCACCGGGCTGGGTGGTGCCGCGCGGCCACATCGGGATGCTCACCTCGCCACCGGTGACCGCGGCCGCCGCCAGGAACGGGGTGGCGTTGGACAGGTCGGGCTCGATGTCCCAGTCGACCGCGCGGATCGGGCCGGGCGCCACCGTCCAGGTCTGCGCGTTGCCGGAATCGGCGGGGGTCTGCACGGCCACGTCGGCACGGCGCAGCATCTCGACCGTCATCTCGATGTGCGGCATCGACGGCAGCGCCTTGCCGTCGTGGTGGACGGTGATGCCCTCGTCGAAGCGGGCGGCCGAGAGCAGCAGCCCGGACACGAACTGCGAGGAACCGGAGGCGTCGATGGTGACGGTGCCGCCGCGCAGGGCGCCGGTGCCGTGCACGACGAACGGCAGCGCGTCACCGTCGACATCGAGGCCGAGCTTGCGCAGGGCGTCGAGGATGGTGGTGAGCGGGCGCAGCTTCGCCTGCTCGTCGCCGAAGAACGCGACATCGCCCGCGGCCAGCGCGGCGGCGGGCGGCAGGAAGCGCATGATGGTGCCCGCGAGGCCGCAGTCGACGGCGGCGCTGTGCAGGGGGGCGGGGGTGACCTCGAGGATCTCGGCGTCGCCGGTGATCTCGGTGCCGAGGGCGCGCAGAGCGTGGATCATCAGGTCGGTGTCGCGGCTGCGCAGCGCACCGGTGAGCGTAGACGGCCCATCGGCCAGTGCGGCCAGGATGAGCGCGCGGTTGGTGATGGACTTCGATCCGGGCAGGGTCACGGTCGCGTGGACGGGGACCTCGATATGGGGCGCAGGCCAGAAACTCACGCCCCCATCTTCGCTTATGTGCGGTTCGAACACACCGGTGGTGCGCGTTTCGGCGTGGGGAGGCGTTGTCGGCAGCGCCTGATGTCGGTCCCCGCGCGTATCTTGACCACTATGTGTGGACGATATGCGACGACCACGAATCCGGGCCGGTTGGCGGCTGAACTGGACGCTGTCGACGAGACGGGGCTCGACGAGCCGGATGCCGCCGTCAGCTACAACGTCGCGCCGACCACCCAGGTACTCACCGTCGTGGAGCGGCACGCGCACGGCGAACCCGACGACGACCCGCGCCTGCGCATCCGGCGGATGCGCTGGGGGCTGATCCCGCACTGGACCAAGGCGGCCGAACCCGGCGTGCCCGCCAAGGGCAAGCCACTGTTCAACGCGCGCGCCGACAAGGCGACCACCGCGCCCTCGTTCCGCGATTCGGCCAAGCACAAGCGCTGCCTGGTGCCGATGGACGGCTGGTACGAGTGGCTGGTCGAGCCCGCGCCGACCGGTAAGGGCAAGGCCGTGAAGCGGCCCTTCTATATGTCGCACAGCGACGGTTCCCTGCTCTACATGGCCGGGCTGTGGTCGGTATGGCGTGATCGCAGCGTGCCCGATGCCGAGCCGCTGATGTCGTGCACGATTCTCACCACCGACGCGAGCGGCGAACTGGCCGACATCCACGACCGGATGCCGTTGCCGATGTCGCGTGAACACTGGGACGCCTGGCTCGACCCCGACCACCCGGCACCCGCCGACCTGCTGCGACCGCCCTCGCGGGCGGAGCTGGCGGCGATCGTGGCGCGCCCGGTCTCCACCCTGGTCAACAACGTGCGCAACAACGGGCCGGAACTCCTGGTGCCCGACGGGACCAGCGACATCGACCGGTGAGCCCGCGCACCTTCGCGATCGATCTGGCGCCCCTGCGGACCAGCCCCGCGTTCCGCACACTGTTCCTCGCCCGCACGATCTCGGTGTTCGGCATCGGGTTCCTGGTGGTGGCCTTGCCGATCCAGGTCTATCAACTGACCGGGTCCACCGCACAGGTCGCCACCGTCGCGACCGTCATCGGGATCTCGGCCTTCGCCGGCACCCTGATCGGCGGCACCGCGGCCGACCACTACGACCGCCGGACGGTCATCGTGGCCTCGCGCGCCGCCGCGACGATCGGCTTCGCCCTGCTCGCGATCAACGCCATGCTGCCCGAACCGCGCGTCTGGCTGATCTTCGTCTGCGCCGTCATCGACGGCCTGACCGGTGGAATCTCCGAGACCGCGCTGGTCGCCGCGATGCCCAACCTGATCCCACCCGACAAACTGGCCGCGGGCGCCGCGCTGATGGCACTGACGGCAGACCTCGGCTCGATGGCCGCACCCGCGCTGGCCGGTCTGCTCATCGCCTGGCTCGGGGTTGCCGCGAACTTCTGGCTGGCCGCCGGGGCGAGCCTGGTGACAACCGTGCTCATTGCCCGGCTCGGCCCGATGATCGCCGAGCGCGGGCACACCGAGTCACCGGTGCGTGCCGTGCTGTCTGGCTTCCGTTTCGTGGTCGGGCACCGGATCGTGGGCGCGACGCTGCTGATCGGGTGTGTGACCATGCTGATGTCCGGATGGACCGTCCTGGTCCCGGAATACGTGAGCAAGGTACTGCACGGCGGGGAAGTGACCGCGGGCCTGCTGTTCGCCGCGCCCGCGGTCGGGGCGGTGCTCGGCTCGCTCACCTCGGGGTGGACCGGGTCGATCCGGCGCGGTGGGCAGGTGATCTTCGTGTCCACGCTGGTGTGCGCGGCCGGCATCCTCGGTGCCGGACTCGTCGGCGTCACCGCGGTGGTCTTCGCGGGTCTGGCCGCGCACGGTGCGGGCCGGGTGGTCAGCGATATCGCGAGATTCGCAGTGGTGCAGTCGAATACGCCCGATGAGTTCCGTGGCCGGGTATCGGGCCTGTGGACCGCGCAGCTCACCATCGCGCTGTCGTTGGGTGCGGCGGTGGCCGGTCTGGTGTCGAGCGCCGTGCCCACCCGCGCGGTGTTCCTGGTCTACGGCGCGGGCGGCTGCGCGCTGGCCGTCCTCGGCTGGTGCCTGCTCGCCACCCTGCGCAGGCTGGACAGCAACGTCATCCCGTCGTCGTGACCGCTATCCCGCCGCGGCGACCGTCGCGAGCTGCGGCGTGATTCTTTCCAGTGCGAAGCGCAGTGATTTCGGGGTGCCCGCCGACAGCGCCTGCACGGTCGGATCGCTCTCCGGCAGCCGCACCGCGCGACCGTCACGGACCACGGCCAGCGAGTTGATCAGGGTGTCGTTCTCCAGGTCGGCGAACGGCAACCCGATGGTCGTGAAGAGAGCTGTCCGCGCGTCGAGATCACCCACACGCTCCACCGGGACCTGCGCGAAGAAGCCGGAACTCTGCAGCCGGGTGACCGGGGGATTCGGGACGAACCCGAGCTCGGCGAAGAAGTCGAAGCGCGCATCGCCTGCCAGGTAGGCGCCATAGGCGGTGCCGAACTTCGCGCCGTAGACGAAGGTCTTGTTCGCGAATTCCGGGTGCTCGCGCTTGACGGTCTGCTGCGCGGTCGTGGTCTCGGCGATGATCTTGCCCGCCTCGTCGCGCTTGCCGAGGGCCGCGCCGATGATCTGCGCCTGGGTCTGCCAGTTCACCGCGTAGTCGCCGGTGCCCTCCGGTGCGGTGACGACCGGCGCGATCTTGCGCAGATTGTCGATAACGGCGCTGTCGGCCTTGGCGCGCACATCGAGAATCAGGTCGGGGTCGAGTTCCTCGATCTCCTGCATGTTGAACTCGCCCGCGCTCTGCGCGGAGATCAACTCGGGGCTCGCGCCCCCGAACGCCGCCACATCCCACTCGCCGACGCCCTTGGTGGCCGCGCCGAATCCCATCCAGTCGTAGATGGCCACCGGCGGCACACCCAGCTCCGCCGCGACGGCACCGTCGGACCAGCCCAGCGCCACCACCCGCGGCTGATCGGGCAGCGAATAGCCGGGCGAGCCCGCGGGATCGTTGAACACCTCGTGGGTGGCATTGTCGGACTTCACGCAGGCCGTCGATGCCAGGATCGCGCTCGCCACTACCGCGACGGCCACGCTGAGACGCCGTGTCGACATGGTTCTCCTTCTCGGTTGGGTGGTCACACGCTGTCGAGGCGCACCGCGCCCGCGGCCAGCGGAACCACCAGCGGTGTTCCGGTCTGTGGATCATCGATGACCTGCGCGTACACGCCGAAGACCTGCTCGACCAGTTCCGCGGTGATGATCTCGGCAGGTGGACCGACGGCGACGATCTCGCCGCCGCGCATCGCGATGATGTGCGAGGCGTAGCGGGCGGCCTGATTGAGATCGTGCAGCACCGCGACGAGGGTGGTGCCGCGCCGATTGAGGTCGACACACAGCTCGAGCACTTCGATCTGATGACCGAGGTCGAGATAGGTGGTCGGCTCGTCGAGCAGCAGGATCGGCGTCTCCTGGGCGAGTGCCATCGCGATCCACACCCGCTGCCGCTGACCGCCCGACAGCGCCTCGACCGGGCGCGTCGACAGCTCGGTCAGCCGGGTGACCTGCAAGGCGACATCGACCGCGTGCTGGTCCTCCTCGGTCCACTGCCGAAACATCTTCTGATAGGGGAAACGGCCACGCGAGACCAGATCGATGATCGTGATCCCCTCCGGCGCGATCGACTGCTGCGGCAGCAGCCCCACCTCGCGGGCGAACTCCTTACCGCCGTACCCGGCCACCTCGCGCCCGTCGAGCAGCACCGCGCCGCTGCGCGGTCGCAGCAGTCGCGACAACGCCCGCAGCAGCGTCGACTTTCCGCACGCGTTGGGCCCGACGATGACGGTGAACGAACCGTCCGGCACGACGACGTCGAGGTCGGCGATAACAGTGCGCTCGCCGTACCCGACGCGCAGTCCGGCGCCGGTGAGCCTGGCCTCGATATCGCGTGTCACGGCCTTGCCTTTCGGGACTGGGCGAGCAGCAGGAACAGCAGATAGACACCGCCGAGCGAGGTGGTGACCACCCCGACCGGGAGCATGGTCTGCGGCGCGAGAATCGTGCGCGCCACCGCCTCGCTGGAGACCAGCAGGGTGGCGCCGACCGCCGCCGAGGTGACAAGCGGGATCCCCGCGCTCGGCGTGATCCGCGCCGCGACCTGCGGCGCGACCAGCGCGACGAAGGCGATCGGCCCGACGATCGCGGTGGTCGCCGCGGCGAACCCGACGCCGATCACCAACAGGATCAGCTGGGTGCGCGCGGTGTCGACGCCCTTGCTGCGGGCAGAGTCGGTACCGAGCTCGAACATCCGCATCCGCGGCGCCACCACGATCAACGCGGGAACGAGCACGGCCAGCGTCGCGAACACCGGAACGGTGTCGGCCATCGTGAGATCGCGCAGATTGCCCATGCCCCACGCGGCCGCCACGCCCGCGTTCTGCACATCGGAGGTGGCGATCAGATAGCCGTTGAACGACAACAACATCGCCGAGACGCCGATACCGACGATGATGAACCGGAAATCCGCGGTCCCGCCGCGCATCCCGAGGAAATACACGACGAGCGCGGTGAGCAGACAGCCGAGCAGCGCGCCGATCGTGGCGCCGCCCGAGCCGAGCCCGAGCACCAGCATCGCCACCAGCGCTCCGGTATTGGCGCCGGTGGTGAACCCGATGATGTCCGGGCTGCCCAGCGGATTACGGGTGATGGTCTGAAAGATCGCCCCCGACAACGCGAGTGAGGCCCCGCCGAGAATCGCGGTGACGACCACCGGCAACCAGGTCGCGACATGATTGGCGGGCGTACCGCCGACCTGGCCGGTGAGTACCTCCACGACCCGCACGAACCCGAGCCCCGGTGCCCTGGTCGTGCTCGCGCCGAGCGACCAGATCCCGACCGCCGCGGTCACCATCAGCAGCGCGACGGTGATCGTCACCGAGACGATGTCGACGCGCAGACTCAGCCCGATCGCGGGCACTCGCAGGAATCGCACCCGGCGGGGCCAGCGGGCGGGATCGGCGGTCACCATCGCGCCCCCTGCTCCCGGCTCGCCAGCCAGATCAGCACCGGCGCACCGAGAAACGCGGTCACCATCCCGACGGGCAATTCGCTGCTGGTGGCGACCCTGGCGATGAGATCGGACCCGACCAGCACGATCGGTCCGACCACCAGACACAGCGGAATCATCCAGCGATGATCCGGTCCGACGACCATACGCACCGCGTGCGGCACCATCAAACCGACGAACGTGATCGGCCCGACCGCCGCGGTCGCCGCGCCACACAACACCGTCACCACCACGAATCCGACCGCGCGCACCGCGGTGACCGGCACGCCGAGCGCGTTGGCCCGGTCGTCGCCGAGGGCGAGCGCGTTGAGATAACCCGAGAGCGCGAGCGCGCAGGCCGAACCGAGCAGCACCAGCACCCAGGTAGCCGACAGTTGCGGCCATCCGCGCCCGTCGAGCGTGCCGATCAGCAGTCCGCGGATGGCATCGAAGGTGCGGGGATGGATCATGGTGAGGCCGAAAGCGAGTCCGCTGAGCATCGACGCGATCGCGACGCCGGTGAGGACGAGCTTGGCCGGGCTCGCCCCGCCGATGCCACGCGACCCGACGAAATAGACCAGCACCGACGCGACGAACGCGCCGCCGAGCGCCCACCAGACGTAGTCGGTGCCCGCGGCGCCGACCAGGACCGAACCGAGCACCATCGCGAAGTACGCGCCGGAGTTCACACCGAGGATGCCCGGATCGGCCAACGGGTTACGGGTGAGTCCCTGCATCACCGCGCCCGCGACCCCGAGGGCCGCGCCGACCAGGGCGGCCAGCAGAGTGCGGGGGATGCGCTGCTCGCGGATCACGCCGAGAGTGGTCGGCCCGCCTTCGTTGAACAGGGCGCGCCATGCGTCGTCGATCGTGAAGTCGCCGCTGCCGACGAACAGCCCACCGGCCAACAGCGCGACCAGGACCGCGACCAGTGCCGGCAGCACGACGGTGCGCGACAGTGGTGTCCGCTGTGCGGTCACGCCTGCTCGGGACACAGCGGTTATTCCTCGCTTCGCGACGTTTCCGTTTGGTGGCCGGGAACGTTGCTGCCACCGCTCGGAGTTAGTTTAGCCTCAGATTAGCTGCCGGTGGCGAAGCCGCGCTGGTCGCGAACGACGGCGCGGCCGGGCACCATCGCCCGGCCGCGCGCGAGTGATCAGAGTGAGCAGGGAACCGAATCGGTGGCGATGTTCAACCCGCACTTGATGATTCCGGTGACCAGATCGATCACCTCGGTAGCGACTCCACCGCCGAGCTTCTCCGACTTCTCGGCCCGCTCGTCGGTCTCCGGTGCGGACTTCGGCGAATTCTTCGGTGCGGTGCCCTGGCCGTTGAGCGGGTAGTCGCCGGGTTCGGCCTGTGACGGCGGAACCACCTGCGGCACCGCGGTGGCCGGGGCTAAAGCGGCGGCGCCGAAAGTGATTACCAGGGCACCGGACAGGGCGGCGATCGTCGAACGTGCGGACATTTCTCGCATCACATCCTCGGGTCGAATCGGTCGTACCGGGCGCAGAGTGCGTCGAGATGAATTCGGAACGAGCCGCTGACCGGATTGCCTCAGCTGGTGATCGGTGCGGTGACCCCCGCGCAGGCGCGCACCAGATCGGCGGGCGCCAGCTCGATTTCGAGACCGCGTTTACCCGCGCTGCACAGCACCCGATCCCAATCGAGCGCCGACGCGTCGACAACAGTGGGCAACTTCTTGCGCTGACCCAGCGGCGAAACCCCGCCGAGCACATAGCCGGTGGTGCGCTCGGCCTTGGTCTTGTCGGCCATGCTCGCCTTCGACGCGCCGAGCGCCGCGGCCGCCGCCTTCAACGACAGCCGCGCGGGCACCGGCAATACGGCCACCGCCAGCGCACCGGATGAGAGTTCGATCACCAGCGTCTTGAAGATCTGCGCGGCCCGCACGCCCAGCTCGGCGCCGAGCGCGTCGACAGCCTCGTCGCCATAGGACTCCGCCCGCGGATCGTGGGAGTAGGAATGCACTCGATGCGCGATACCGCTGAGGGCCTTGATCGCGGGAGTCGACATAAGCGGTCACCTTAATCGCGACCACGCCCCACCTGGCAACCACATTTTCTGCCGGGTGGGAACACGAATGCGGGGGTGCATGTTGCACCCAAGTGACAAGCCAACGCGGCCCGTGACGACGTGAAGGAGAGATAGTGACACTGCTGCTCGAGGAGCGTCCTGTCCTGCCACTGGGTGCGCGATTGCCGATCGATTCCGTCGTGCCGGTAGATTCGGTTACTACGGCGATCGAAGGGATTGGTGTGACGAGCGACGACGACGTGGTGTCCGACAGTGCGTCCGGCACGGAAGTCGACGAAGCCGAGCTGGCGGCCCGGTTCGAGCGCGATGCGCTCCCGATGATCGACCAGCTCTACGGCGCCGCCCTGCGCATGACCAGGAACCCGGCCGACGCCGAGGACCTGGTGCAGGAGACGTTCGTGAAGGCGTTCCAGGGGTTCAAGTCCTTCCGGGAAGGCACCAATCTGCGTGCCTGGCTGTACCGGATCCTGACCAACACCTACATCAACTCCTACCGCAAGAAGCAACGTCAGCCGGCGCAGTACCCGACCGACGAGATCACCGACTGGCAGCTGGCGGCCACCGCCGAGCACTCCTCGGTCGGCCTGCGTTCGGCCGAGGTGGAGGCGCTGGACGCGCTGCCCGACGACCAGATCAAGTCCGCGCTGCAGCAGCTGCCGGAGGAATTCCGGATGGCGGTGTACTACGCCGACGTCGAGGGCTTCCCGTACAAGGAAATCGCCGACATCATGGGCACCCCCATCGGTACCGTGATGTCTCGGCTGCACCGCGGACGCAAGCAGCTCAAGGGCCTGCTCGCCGACGTGGCGCGCGAACGTGGATTCGACCGTGGGGAACGCCAGGAGGTAGTCAAGTGAGTGACGATCCCGATCTCGACATGGACTGCACCGCGGTCCTCGCGGATGTGTGGCTCATGCTCGACAACGAGTGCGACAACGCCACCCGCGAGCGGCTGCAACAGCACATGGATCACTGCAGCCCCTGCATCGAGGCTTACGGCATCGAGGAGAAGATCAAAGGTCTGCTCAGCCGCAAATGCGGCGGTGAGCACGCGCCCGAAGGGCTGCGCGACCGGCTGAAACTGGAGATCCATCGGTCGATCACGGTGACCAGGATCGAGACCACCGAAGGCTGATCAGCCCCCCGGATACGGAAACAGCACGCTCTCAGTAGCTATCGAGAGCGTGCTGTTGTCGTCTGTGCGCAGCGGCACGACTCAAGCGTTAGGACGCTTGCCGTGGTTCGCGGCGTTGCCCTTGCGGCTGCGCTTCTTACGTCCACGCTTACCCATGGGAGCTCCCTTCTATGTCTGGTCGAGAGCCATTGTTTCACGTGTGGTTGGCTGTAGCTCCGGCGGATACTAGCGAAGGGGTGCCATGCCTGAAGAAGTGCGCGCGGAGATGGTCTCGACCGTGCTCGCTGTCGAGGTCACCGTGGGCGAACACGTCCAGGTAGACCAGACACTGGTGCTGCTCGAATCGATGAAGATGGAGATCCCGGTGCTCACCGAGGTCGAGGGCGACGTCACCTCTGTCGACGTCGCGCCGGGCCAGGTCCTGCAGGCGGGCGACCTCATCGCCACCATCGCGTAACCCGAGCAACGAAGCGGTAGATCCAGCGTGGCAACACTGAGCGAGCTCCTGGCCGAACACACCGACCTCCCCGGCATCGCCGTGGACCATCTGCAACGGGTGGTGGGCGATTGGCAGTTGCTCGCCGATCTCTCGTTCTCGGATCTGCTGCTGTGGGTGGGCGCGGGCCCGGTCGTCGACGGATCCGATGTGGTGTGCGTGGCCCAGATCAGGCCGACGACCGCACCCACCGTGCATCTCGAGGACAAGGTGGGCACCACCGCCTCGCGCACCGATTTCCCGCAGGTCTTCGATGCCCTGCTCAGCGGTGACACCGCGCGCACCGATGCCGAGGTGGAGGTGAGCGGGGTCTATCACCCGAGTCCGGTGCACGCCGTGCGCGAAGCGATTCCGGTGCGCTGCGGCGATGACGTGATCGCCGTGCTGAGCCGCGATTCCGACCTCGCGCGCTCGCGGGTGCGCAGCACGCTCGAGACGGCCTATGTGTCGTGCGCCGACGATCTGTGCCAGATGATCGCCGACGGCAGCTTCCCGACCCCCGAAGATCGGGCGGCCACGCACTCCAGCCCACGCGCGGGCGACGGTTTCATTCGTCTCGACACCGAGGGCATCGTCGTCTACGCGAGCCCGAACGCGCTCTCGGCCTATCACCGGATGGGGATGCAGGCCGATCTCGTCGGCCAGGATCTCGCGGTGACCACCCGTTCGCTGATCACCGATCCGTTCGACGCGCAGGAAGTGGTGGCCGATATCCAGGCCGCGCTGGCCGGGCGCACCGGGCGCCGGATGGAAGTAGAGGCACGCGGAGCGACAGTGCTGTTGCGCACGCTCGTGCTGCGTCCGGGCGGCGAACTGGCCGGGCCCGCGGTGCTGGTGCGCGATGTCACCGAGGTGAAGCGGCGCGATCGCGCGTTGCTGAGCAAGGACGCCACGATCCGTGAGATCCACCACCGGGTGAAGAACAATCTGCAGACCGTGGCGGCCCTGCTGCGGTTGCAGGCTCGCCGCACCGAGAATCCGGAAGCCCAAGTGGCACTGACGGAATCGGTGCGCCGGGTCACCTCGATCGCCTCGGTGCACGAGATGTTGTCGATGTCGGTGGACGAGGAAGTCGACCTCGACGAGGTCATCGACCGGCTGCTGCCGATCATGGCGGATGTGGCCACCGTGCACACCGCGCGGATCAAGGTGCGCCGCGCCGGGTCGCTCGGTGTGTTCTCCGCGGAACGGGCGACGCCGCTGGTGATGGTCTTGACCGAACTGGTGCAGAACGCGATCGAGCACGCCTTCGACGCGGGCGAGAACGGTACCGTGACGATTCGCTCGGAACGTTCGGCACGCTGGCTCGACGTGATCATCTCCGACGACGGCCGTGGCCTGCCGTCAGGGTTCAGTCTGGAAGGTTCCGACCGGTTGGGATTGCAGATCGTGCGCACCCTGGTGACGTCGGAACTCGGCGGTTCGATCGGTTTGCATCCTGGTGCCGATGTGGGCACGGACGCGGTGCTACGGGTTCCGCTCGGACGTCGTTCCGGGCGCTGAATCAGCTGAAAAGCCCAGGTGGGCAACAATAAACCCGGCACCGCGAAGGTGCCGGGTTCTCACACATGCGTTACCGGGCCGGGGCTGATGGCCCGGCAACGCCAGTCCGTCGACTTAGACGGTGGTACGCGTACGGGTGCGCGCGTTGCGCCGCTTGAGCGCGCGACGCTCGTCTTCGCTCATTCCACCCCACACGCCGGCATCCTGTCCGGACTTCAGGGCCCATGACAGGCAATCGGCCGTGACGGGGCAGCGGGCGCAGACCAGCTTGGCATCGGCAATCTGCGCGAGCGCAGGACCACTGTTACCCACCGGGAAGAACAGTTCGGGGTCCTCATCGCGACAGATGGCCTTGTGGCGCCAGTCCATTCCTCTGCTCCTTTGCGAGGGCGCCACAAAGGGCGCCGGTAGTTAGTGGATCGTTCACTTGTGCGACTCGAATGTTTCCGCACGGTTGCTTGTGAATGCTTTCACGATCACCGTAGATGTCAATAGGTCTCCGGCGCACCGTGGGGGAGATCACGCTCTGGGCCCCCACAAGGGGAACCTGCCCGGTCCTTTGTACTCGCGTCGCCAGGTTTTCGCAGCGCAACCAGGAGATTTTTCTCCGAGTTCGGTGCTCAGGACGGCTTGGGGGCCACCACGTCGAGCACGCTGGGTACGGATGTGAAATGCACCATCTTGCGTTTTCCGATGAAGTCGCCATCGATTTGCAGGCCGATCTCCTCGGCCGTCTCGATTCGCGCCGAAGGAACGTCGTCGGCGCGGAAAAGCATGGGCGACTTCGGGTTTCCATTCTCGGCCAGCAACTGCCGGGCAAGCAACAGGGTGCGCGTCACACTCATCGACCGCACCGCGAACACCCCGAGGCCCGATTCGAAGGTGGTGGTGGGATTCGTGCGAATCGGGCGGTCCTCCAGATAGGTCCACGGACTCGAATTCGTGACGAAGGCGTAATAGACCGACTCGACCGGATCTCGTCCTGGGACCTCGACAGCGACGGTCGGATCCTGGCGCTTGGCCCGGAAGAACTGCCGCACCGTGGTGCGCAGATAGCGCGCGGGCGTTGCCTTGCGACCCTTCGCGCGGGCGGCGTCGATCGCCTCGCACACATCGGCGTCGAGACCGACGCCGGCGCTGAAGGTGAACCACCGGTCGTCGGCGAGGCCGAGCCCGATCCGGCGGTCGGCGTCGCGGGCCAGCAGATCGATGAGCTGGTTGGTTGCTGTCACCGGATCGGGGGAGATGCCGAGCGCGCGGGCGAACACGTTCGCCGAGCCGCCGGGGATGATCCCGAGGCGCGGGCGCCAGACCTGGTCGTCGCCGACCTGTGGCACCGGCAGGAAGCCGTTGATGGTCTCGTTGACCGTCCCATCGCCACCGTGCACGACGATCAGGTCCATTTCCTGGGTCGATGCCCACTGGGCCAGTTCGGCCGCGTGGCCGCGATGCTGGGTGTGCGCAACGGTCAGCTGCGTTCGGCTCTCCAAGGCGTGCGCGAGCAGATCCCGGGTGGCCGGGGTCGTCGAGGTGGCATTGGGATTGACAATGAGCAGCGTCCGCACAATGCCTCAGGGTAATGCGCGTGGGCGAACAACCGGCGCGCGCCGCCGACCACGACACGTCGTCGTAGGCTGGGGCACGTGGCAGAGCAGGACGTGACAGACGACGACCGGTCCTTCGAGAACGCGAAGGTGCCGACCGGTATCCCGATGACGGTGCGGGCCGCCGGTTGGCTGGTTTCGCTCGAGGGGCTGGCCGGGGTGGTGACCGCGATCGTGCTGATCGTGCGGGCGCTGACCGGGCACGATCAGTCCGAGGCCAGCGGGGTGGGCACCGCGATCTGGTTCGGGGTGCTGTTCGGCGGGGTGCTCGCCGCTGGCATCGGGTTGCTGCGCGGCAAACGCTGGGGCCGGGCCATCGCGGTGATCGCGAACCTGCTGTTGCTGCCGGTCGCTTGGTCGTTGCTCACGGACTCGCATCAGCCGCTGTGGGGGAGTTTGCTCGGGCTCGTCGCGGTCGCCGGACTGGCCGCGTTGTTCGCCCCGGCCACCAGCCGCTTCATGGCTCAGGACTACGAAATCCCCGCCGACGATGCGTAGTCAGGCCGTTGCCGCGCGCAGGGCCGCGCGGCACAGGTGGTCGGCCCTGCGGGTGGTCTCCGGCTGCCGGAAACCCTGAGTGAGGGCAAGGACCTGGGCGCAGGCGGTGTCGAGGTCGATGAGGTGGCCGACCGAGACGAACAGCGGCTTCACCTCGTCGCGCGTGCGTAGCGCTCGGCCGACGACCTCGCCGTCGATGGTGACGTCGCTGGTATCACCGCGACGCGGGCCGGGTTCGGAGTATTCGCCCCACACCGATTTGGCGACACCGATGGTCGGGATTCCGATGAGCAACCCGACGTGACACGCCAATCCGAAACGCCGGGGATGCGCCAATCCCTGTGCATCGCACACGAGCAGATCCGGTGTGACAGTGAGCTTTTCCAATGCGCTGACAGTTGCGGGCAACTCCCGGAACGCGAGCAGTCCCGGCACATAAGGGAATTCCGAAATTCCGTGTGCGACAGCAGATTCCACTGTTCGCATGGTGGCGATGTCGACAATTACCGCGGCGGTCGCGACAGTGCCGTCTTCGGCGTACGCCGAATCGATTCCAGCTGCTGTCGAAAATTGCGGCGGCACAGGGTTTTTCGTGGACACCAACGGGCGGAGTTCGTCCTGGAGCGCAATCGCCTCATCGGGAGTCCGCGGCCAATCGTGGGGTAACGCGATACGCATTCGACTCAGCTCGCGGTCGCGGCCAGCGCTGTCAGTTCGGCGCCGGCGAGGCGATAACCGATCCACTCGTCTTGCGATGCGGCACCGAGGGATCGGTAGAACTCGATCGACGGTGTGTTCCAGGTGAGCACCGACCACGACACCCGGCTGTAGCCGTGTTCGACCGCCTCGGCGGCCAGTGCCGCGACGAGCTTGCGTCCCAGTCCGGTGCCGCGGGTCTCGGGCTGTACGTACAGGTCCTCGAGGTAGATGCCGTGCACGCCGTCCCAGGTCGAGTAGTTCAAGAACCAGATCGCGCAACCGACCACCTGACCGTCGTTCTCGGCGACATGGGCGAAGAGCGCGGGTGTCGGCCCGAACAGCGAGGCCTGCAACTGCTCCGGGGTGAGCGTGCACTCGTCGGGTGCCTTCTCGTACGCGGCCAGATCGTGGACGAGCCCGACCATCGCGCTCACATCGGCGGGGGTGGCACGGCGGACGAGTGCGCTCATCGCTGGACTCCTTCGATCGGTTCGGTGCGGGTGGTGAGGTTGTGACCCCAGATGGAGTGGGCGTCGTGGTCGAAGCCGAGCACGCTCACCGCGCCGGTGGACATCGCGAAGCGGCGACCCTCGCGCACCTCGAACTCCGCCCAGCGCGCGATCAACACTCGCGAGAAGTGCCCGTGACCGACGAGGATCACGTCGCGCTGTGGCAGCTCCGGCTCGACCCTGGCGAGGATCCGGTCGGCCCTGGCACCCACCTGCTCGGCCGTCTCGCCGCCGGGGACGGGCGCGGTCCACACGGTCCAGCCGGGCACGGTTTCGCGGATCTGGGTGGTCGTGATGCCCTCGTACTCGCCGTAGTTCCACTCGACCAGGTCGTCGTCGACCTGGATCGGGGACAGCCCCGCCAACTCGGCGGTGTGCCTGGCGCGCAGGCGTGGACTGGTGAACACCAGCGGATCGCGCAGGTCGAGAGATTTCAGCACCAGCCCGGCCGCGAGGGCCTGGGCTTCGCCCTGCTCGGTCAGCGGCAGGTCGGTGAAGCTGGTGTGCTTGCGCTGACTCGACCACTCGGTTTCGCCGTGGCGGAGCAGGACCAGGCGGGCATCGGGGGTGGACATGGCTCCATCATGGCAGTGCGGGATCAGCCGAGTGCGTAGAGCTGTCCGCCGCGGCGTTCGAAGACCGTGTTACCCAGGACGGCGGTGGAGATGGTGTCGCCGCGGTAGTCCGTGCGTTCGACCGGGATCCGGGCGACGGTGGCGCCGTTGCCGCTGTCCACCGCGAGTAGCCCACCTGCGACCGGGACGAGCAGCCTGCCTGCCATCAGCGCGGGCGTGCCGAGTGCGTCGCGAACCGTCCAGACCGGCTGCAATGTGCTGGAGCTCAAGGCAATCAGGCTGTCGCCGGTGAAGACGTAGATGGCCGAGCCGAGGCGGGTCACCGTGGTGCGTTCGGTCCACGGGGCGGCGAGCTGGTGGGTCGCGATCTCGTTGCCGGTGCCGTCGTGCACGGCGATCCGCGCGGGCAGTCCGAGGCCGGTGGCGGTGGGTTCGGTCGGGGGATAGTAGACGGCGATCTTGTTGTCCGACACCGCGATTACGCGCATGTCAGGGGAGTCGGCGCCCGGTGCGGTGAGTACCCGTGAGCCGTGTTCCTCGGGGGCGGTCGATTCCTTCGGCGCCGGATTGAGCACGGTCAGCCGGTCGGTCATGTCGCCGGGGCAGCGTTCGAGTACCGCGAGCCGCGAGGAACTCGACGCGGCCGACCGCAGCTCACATCCGGTGCGCGGCTGGGTATTCGGGTTCACCGGGGCATCGACGTAGCCGTACTCGAGGGTGCGCACCAGGTCCGAGCGCCACATCTCCAGCCGGTCTTCGCCGAGCGCGAGCAGATAGGTGCCGTCACCGCTGACCCGGATTTCGTCGTCCATGTAGCTGCTGCGCGCGACCCGGCGCGCACCGGTATCGGACTCGAGCATCACCGACTGACTGCACCCGCGCTGATCGCGATAGGTGGCGATCACGGTGCCGAACTGCGACTCGACCCCGCACAACGGCATGTCCCGGCGATACCACCACAGCTGATTACCGGTGAGCGGATCGCGCCCACTCACGGTGCCGTGGTCCCCGGTCACCACCACATTGCCGGAGGTGAGCGCCCGCCTGCTCGACTCGTCGGCGGCATGCCACTGCTCGCGCAGGGTGGTGGGCAATTGTGTCGCCGCGGTGATCGTCGGGGCGGGGGAGGCCGCGGTGACCGAATCCGTGCCGGTGACGTCGGCGCGCGCCCAGACGACGAACGCCGCCACTACGAGAGTGACGGCGATCGCGATTGCTACGAAGATGTCGGCGCGCGTCCGCCGTTCGGGTGCGAGCACGACCGCGAGTGTATGGGACTTGGGGTGCGCGGTGTGGTCGGGAGTGCGGTTAGGGGTACGCCATGGGGTGGTGGGAGGGCGGCGCGGGCTGCCCTCCCACGGTGTCCAGGTCAGGCGTCCACGGTGGCCGCTGCGTCGGCGGCGGTGGCTTCCGCGGGCTTGCGGCGGCGCCTGCGGCGGGCGGGCTTGGCCGTGTCGTCGCCATCGTTGTCGGCCGGAGCCGGATCGGACGCTTCGCTCGACTCCGTGGTTCCCGCATCGGTCCCCGCTTCGCCTGCCTCGGCGGGCTTGCGGCGGCGGCGCCTGCGGCGGGCCGGCTTGTCGCCTTCGGCCGCGTCGCCGGCGTTGTCCGCTGACTCGGTGGCCGGCTCGGCGCCCTCGGTGATGGGGGTGCCACCGCGGGTGCGGCGACGGCTGCGCGAGGACTTGGGGCGTTCGGTGCGCTCCTCGACTACGGCGTCGTCGTCACGGGTGGGGGCCGCGGGCTTGCGGATCACGCCGGTGATGCCCTCGGGGATGCCGAGGTCGCTGTAGAGGTGGGGGGAGCGGGAGTAGGTCTCGGCGGGATCGGCCATGTTCAGGCCGAGTGCCTTGTTGATCGACTCCCAGCGGTGCAGCTCGTCCCAGTCGATGAGGGTGATCGCGACACCGGTGCGGCCGGCGCGGCCGGTGCGGCCGATCCGGTGCACGTAGGTCTTCTCGTCCTCGGGGCACTGGTAGTTGATGACGTGAGTGACGTCGTCGATGTCGATACCGCGCGCGGCGACATCGGTGGCGACGAGCACGTCGATGGTGCCCTTGCGGAACTTGGTCAGCGCCTTCTCCCGGGCGATCTGGCCCAGGTCGCCATGCACGGCGCCGACATTGAAGCCACGCTCGGCGAGATCGTCGGCCACCTTCTGCGCGGTGCGCTTGGTGCGGGTGAAGATCATCGTCGCGCCGCGGGTCTCCGCCTGCAGCACCCGCGCGACCAGCTCGGCCTTGTCCATCGCGTGGGCGCGGTAGACGAACTGCGCCGTGCGATCGTGCACCGCGGAATCGTTGGCCAGCTCGGCGCGGATGTGCGTCGGCTTGGTCAGGAAGGTGCGGGCCAGGGTGATGATCGGGCCCGGCATGGTGGCCGAGAAGAGCATCGTCTGACGCTTGTCGGGCACCATCGACAGGATGCGCTCGATATCGGGCAGGAAGCCCAGGTCGAGCATCTCGTCGGCCTCGTCGAGGACGAGCACGCCGATCTTGCCGAGGATCAGGTGGTTCTGGTTCGCCAGATCCAGCAGGCGGCCGGGGGTGCCGACGACCACGTCGACCCCGTCACGCAGGGCGGCGATCTGGGTGTCGTAGGGGCGGCCACCGTAGATGGCGGCGACCTTCAGCGAACCCTGGTGGTTGGTCAGGTACTTGCTCGCGTTCTCCAGGTCCTTGGTGACCTGGATGCACAGTTCGCGCGTCGGCACGATGATCAGCGCGCGCGGGGTGCCGTCGAGCGGGGTGGTGCCGGTGTCGGCGGTGGCGATGCGGTGCAGCAGCGGCACGCCGAAACCGAAGGTCTTGCCCATGCCGGTGCGGGCCTGGCCGATGAGGTCATCGCCGGCCAGTGCCAGCGGCAGGGTGAGTTCCTGAATCGCGAAGGTGCGTTCGATCCCGATCTCGCCGAGCGCGCGCACGATTTCTTCGCGCACGCCCAATTCGGCGAAACTCGGCGGGATGTGGGTGTTGTCCAGTTCGGCCGTCAGGAGTGTGTCGGCCAAACCGGGTTCCTGTTCGACAGTGATCTTGCTCAGTGTTCGTGCCTTCCTCGTCATTGCATCTCGCACGCACGAGGTGGGGCGGGCCGGTCGGCCCGCGACGACCACATATCCGCCTGTGATATTCACCGGGCCGGCGCCGGATAACCATCGCCGACCAGGCATTATGCTGGCCGTCGAGACGGTGTCATCGGCGCGGCGCTGCGGTGATGCGGATTCGTTGCGCGCACATTTTCTCGACATTGCTGTCTGTGGACATCGCCGCTGTCCGCCCGCGCTGTGTGCCGGTGGAGTGCCGCGCCGCGGAGTATCTCCGGGCGTCGAAACTAGCGTTGTCCACGGTGATTGTAGCGTGATATTCTGCGCAATCCGAATTTCGACGTAGGTGAATGCCGTGCGAATACCGGCTCGCCACGGGATTACCTCGGCACGAGTGGTGTGTCGCAGCGCAATTCACGAGCGCCAGATTTCGCGCGTGTCCACCGGTGTAATCGAGCTCACTGGTACCGGCGGTACCGCGTGTGAGACATTTCTTGTCGTGAGCATCACCGACACCGTCACCACTGCCGCGCGCAACGCGTGGGCGCTGAGCTTCGGCGCGGGCATCGAGCCCGTCGACCCGGCACCCTCGACCGTGCTGTGGGACGAGCCGCACCGTCTGCTGCGTCGCTACGACACCGAATTCCAATCTGCCGCAAGCGATTCCGCGGTGCTGTTGGTGCCGCCACTGGCCGCGCCTGCCACCTGCTTCGACCTGCGCCGTGATCAGAGCCTGGCCCGCTATCTGGTGGAGACCGGTCGCGCTCCCTACCTCGTCGACTACGGCGACATCTCCTTCGCTGACCGCCGGATGGGCTTCGAGGACTGGGTCACCGACATCCTGCCCGAGGCGATCCTGCGGGTGAGCGCCGATCGCGGCGGTGCGCCCGTCGACCTGATCGGCTGGTCCGTCGGCGGCATGTTCTCGCTGCTCACCGCCGCCGCGAATCCGGAGCTGCCGATTCGCTCGGTCACCGGGGTCGGTCCGCCGCTGGACTACGACAAGATGCTCGGTATTCCGCAGCTGCGCGCCGTGGCGAGTCTCACCGGCGGTTGGGGCGCCACCACCCTCGTCCGGGCTGCGGGTGGCATTCCCGCACCGCTCACCAAACTCGGCTACCGGCTCGCCGCCTACGACCGTGAACTGGCGCGTCCGGGGTTCATCGCGCGGAATATCGCCAATACCGAGACTCTCGCCAAGATGGAATCGATCGACCGTTTCCAGGCGGCGATGCCCGGCTACCCCGGCCGCTTCTACAACCAGCTGTGGGGCCGGATAATGCTGGCCAACGACATCGGCAAGGGCAAGCTCGAACTGGCCGACCGCACCGTGCACCTCGCCGACGTGCGCGTGCCGGTGCTGCTGATCGGCGGCAAGTCCGACGTGATCACCCCCAAGGCCGCCGTCGAGGCCGGTTTGCGCACGCTCTCGGGTTCGCCGTCGGTCACCTACGAGGTCGTGCCCGGCAGCCACCTCGGCATTCTCACCGGACCCGAAGCCCGCGAAACCACCTGGGCCCACCTGGACAAATTCCTGGCCGAACGCGACTGATCATCGATCGGGACTATTCTTGGCAGTCATGGGAGCCCAGACCTCTGCCGCGCCGGAATTCTTCTCGACCTCACCGCTCGCCGCGGACCACGCGGGGGTGACGGAGCTGTTCGCGGTCCTCGCCTACGGCGAGCTGTCCGCGTTCTATCGGCTCGCCGAAGAGGCGAAGCAGGCGCCGTCGCTGCGCGGCCGGATCGGGGTCGCCAAGATGGCCGCCGCCGAACTCGCGCACTTCGAAACCCTCGAAGCGGCGCTCACCGCACGCGGTGCCGACGCCGAGGCCGCGATGGCGCAGTACCAGGGCGCGCTGGACTCCTACCACGCCTCCACCGACCCCTCGACCTGGCTCGAGTCGATGGTGAAGTTCTACGTCGCCGACGGCCTTGCCGCCGACTTCTACACCGAAATCGCGGGCGCGCTGCCTGCCGAGGTTTCCGATGTGGTGCGCGACGTGCTCGCCGAAACCGGCCACTCGCAGTTCGTCGTCGACGAGGTCCGCAGCGCGGTGGCGGCCAGCCGCTCCCAACGCGACCGCCTTACCCTGTGGGGCCGCAGGCTGCTCGGCGAGGCGATCACGCAGGCACAGTTCGTGATGGCCCAGCGCGACGAACTGGCCGAACTGGTCCTCGCCGCCACCGGCGACCTCAACGGTATCGCCACCCTGTTCGACCGCATGCAGGAACGCCACTCCGCCCGCATGGCCGAACTCGGCCTGTAGTCACAGCCCGACCGCACGCCCCGGCACCAAGCGCAATTCCGGTGTGCGGGCGGCGGTTTCGCGGGGTAGCCAGATGACTACCTCCTGGTCCTTGTCCGCGGAGAGGGTTTGCACCGTGTAGGTGAGGGTGCCTCGGGTCGGGTGTTCGAAGCCGAGGAGGGTGGGGATGTCTTCGGCCAGGCGGTGGGGTTGCCAGCGGCGGGCGAATTCGGGTTCTTCGCACAGGGTGGTGATGACGCCGGCGATGCGTTCGTCGTCGGGGCGGCGCAGGCGGGTTCTGGCGAGCCGGTCGGCCAGGTGATCGGCGAATTGGGGCCAGTCGGTGACCGTGGTCCGGGCCAGGGGGTGGCGGAAGGTCCAGACGGCGAGGTTGACCATGTCGGGGTTGTCGAGCAGGCCGAGTGGGGTGGCGAGCTCTGCCCACGCACTGTTCCAGGCGAGCACGTTGGCGCGGGGACCGAGGGCGAAGGCCGGGGTGGGGGCGAGTGCGTCGAGCACGCTGCGAAGCGCCGCGGGTACCTGATCGAGGACCGGGTCGAAAGCGGTACTCGGGCAGCGTGATTCGCTGCCGGTGGTCAGGGCAAGCCAGCCGAAATGCGCGCGCTCGGTGTCGTTGAACCGCAACGCGGTGGCGAGCGCGTCGACCACTGCCATGGACGGGTTGGTGTCGCGGCCCTGCTCGATGCGGGCCAGATAGTCGGCGCTGACACCGGCCAGCACCGCGACTTCTTCCCGGCGCAGCCCGGGGGTGCGGCGCCTGCCGCCGCCGGGCAGGCCCACGTCCTCCGGGCGCAACTCGGCACGACGGGCGATGAGAAGTTCCGCGAACGCCGAACGGGCACCCGGATGGTCCGTCGTACCTGTGCCTACCATGTCTCGATCCTCCCTGGTCGTGGGAATTTCAGCCACGCCCTGCGGGGACCAGGATAACCGCGGTCTGGTTAACGGACCGTAGTCCGGTCAGGGTGGAGTCATGACCTCCTCGACACAGACCCAGCCACTGAAGACCGGATCCTGGGCCCTCGACGCCGCCCACTCCTCGGTCGCGTTCACCGTTCGACACCTGGGCATCGCCAAGGTCCGCGGCGGCTTCACCCGCTTCGAGACCGAATTCGTCGTCGACGAGACCGGCGCGGTCACCCTCGGCGCCACCATCGAGCTCGACTCCTTCGACACCGGCAACGCCGACCGCGACGCCCACATCCGCCAGGCCGACTTCCTCGACGTCGCCAACCGCCCGACCCTGAGTTTCCGTGCGACGCAACCGGTTCAGGTCGGCGAGACCTTCACCGTCACCGGTGAGGCGACCCTCGGCGCCATCACCCAGCCACTGACCCTCGACGTGGAATGGGGCGGCATCGCCGATTTCCCCGACGGCACCCGCCATGCCGGCTTCTCCGCCACCGGCGCCATCAAGCGCACCGATTTCGGTGTCGGCGTAGCCATGCCGGGCATGCTGTCGGACACCGTGAAGATCGAACTCGAGATCGAACTGGTCGAGCCGGCCTGAGCCGTTCGCTCAGAGCGCAGGCGGGGAGTGACCCCGGTGTCGGCGGCCTGCACTAGCCTGGGACCTGACAACACAGGACTCTTACGTTCGGAGGTTGGCCGTGGAGGTCAAGATCGGTATTTCGGATAGCCCGCGAGAGCTCGTCATCAACAGTGCGCAGAGCCCTGATGAGATCGAGGCGCTGGTGTCCGATGCGCTGAGCGGCTCCGCCGGCGTCGTGTCGCTCACCGACGAGAAGGGCCGCAAGTTCCTGATCCAGGCCGCGAAGGTCGCCTACGTGGAAATCGGTTCCCCGGCCACCGGTCGCGTGGGTTTCGCCACCATCTGAGCCGCGAACGCGGAAAATGCCCCGTCATCGTCGAGATGACGGGGCATTTTTCGTAGCTCAGAAATCCTGCGCGTACCCACGCTGCGCGGCGGTCAGCGGGACGTGCTTGAGGCCACCCCATGCCAGTGACACCGTGGTGTCGACGGCCTCGTCCTTGGGGACCGGGCGATCGGCTTCGAGCCAGTAGCGGGCCGAGAACTGGCTCGCACCGACGAGGCCGACGGCAAGTATCCGCGCGCGATACGGATCGAGGCCGGAGTCGTGGGCGACCAGATCGAACACCGCGTCGACACAGGCCTCGGTGGCCTGCTCGACCCGGCGCTGCACCTGCGGTTCGCTGGTGAGGTCGGATTCGAAGACCAGACGGAAGCCCTGCATCTCGTTGTCGACGAAATCGAAGTACGCCGCGACCGCGGCCCGCACGCGCTGCTTGTTGTCGGTGGTGGAGCGCAGCGCCTGGCGCACGCTCGACACCAGGATGTCGACATAGTTCTGCAGTACCGCCAGGTACAGCTCCAGCTTGCTGGCGAAGTGCTGGTACAGCACCGGCTTGCTGACCCCGGCTACCTGGGAGATCTCGTCCATGCCCGCCGCGTGGTAACCGCGCTGGACGAATACTTCGCTGGCGGCGAGCAGCAGCTGCTGGCGGCGCTCGTCGCGGGGTAGTCGGGTGCCGCGCTTGGCCGGGACCGTCTCCGGCACCGATCGGCGCGAGGGCATGCGGTCCACGAGGTCAGTCATCTCGGCTCTCTTGGTCGACTTCCCCGGCCGCCAGGGTGTGCGGTCCGGGTATCCCACGAACGATACTCGCACGGTGTTCACCCTGCGTCTCGCCCTGGAAATGTAGTACCAGTCCGTGGAGTTCGCCGGGCCGTAACCGTGCGAACTCCTGCGGCCGCCCGCATGGCCGATTTGCGCACTGTGAGAATCTGATGAGGTGAACGACCGACCGGACGACCAACCCGGCGGCGGGCCCGATGTCGCTCGCTCCACGCAACCCACCGAGTCCGGTTCTGTGACGTCGGCGCCAGAAGGGCGCGAACTGCAGGTCTACGACCCGCTCGGGCTCTATCAGCCCGCCGACCGATCCCGTCAGCCGCTGCGCGCCCGCTGGGACCCCACCGACCACGACAACGGCCGCCCCCGCAGCCCGGCGCGGGACGCGAAGAAGCAGAGCGCGCTCGGCCGCTTCGTCTCCGCCTACGGGTGGCGTGCGTACGCGTTGCCGGTGCTGCTCGCCATCACCGTGCTGGTCGTCGCCGACGCCCTGCGTACCGGCCCGATCGCGGCGCCCACCGATCCCGGTTTCGGCGCGCTGAGTCCCAAAGTGGCGCAGTCCGGCATCATCGGCGCACCGCCCGGCGACGGGAAGTTCCCCGCCGATCTACCCCTCGGAGCGCTGCCGGAGGGCGGCGAGTACGTCGAGCGCGCGGCAGGCACCTGGCATGTGGTGCCCGGCACCAGCGCCCAGGTCGGCGCGGGCACCGAGCGCGTGTTCCGCTACACCGTCGAGGTCGAGGACGGCATCGATACCGCGCCGTTCGGTGGCGACGCCGCGGTGGCGAAGATGGTGGAGACCACCCTGGCCAACCCGAAGAGCTGGACCAACGATCCCAAGTTCGGCTTCCAGCGCATCGACGCGGGCCCGGCCGATTTCCGGCTCTCGCTCACCTCGCGCGAAAGCACCCGCGCCGCTTGCGGATTCGAGATCCCGATCGACTCGTCGTGCTACAACGCCGACCTCGACCGCGTGGTGCTGTCGGAGGTCCGCTGGGTGCGCGGCGCCCTGGCCTTCGACGGCGACATCGGCTCCTACCGGCAGTACCAGATCAACCACGAGGTCGGCCACGCCATCGGGTACCACGGCCATCAGCCGTGCGAGACCGACGGCGGCCTCGCCCCGATCATGATGCAGCAGACCTTCGGCACCAGGAACAACGACATCGCCCAACTCGACCCGCACGGTGTCGTCCCCGCCGACGGCAAGACCTGCCGCTTCAACCCATGGCCGTACCCGCGCGGCTAGTCGGCTCGCCCATGCGGGAACATGGACGGGAAGAACAGCGCGGCGGGTCTTGTTGTAGTCAGCAGAACGGCCAATGGTTCGCAGCCGCCAAAAACACAGGAGTTCTTACGTGTCTTCCAACGGGACCTTGCCGCCGCTAGTCGAGCCGGCGGCGGAACTGTCCAAGGACGAGATCGCTCGCTACAGCAGGCATCTGATCATCCCCGATCTCGGCGTCGACGGTCAGAAGCGGCTGAAGAACGCCAAGGTCCTCGTGATCGGCGCGGGCGGCCTCGGCTCGCCCGCCCTGCTCTACCTGGCCGCCGCCGGTGTCGGCACCCTCGGCATCGTCGAGTTCGACGAGGTCGACGCCTCCAACCTGCAGCGCCAGATCATCCACGGCGAATCCGATATCGGCCGCCCCAAGGCCGACAGCGCCCGCGATTCCATCCTGGAGATCAATTCCGGGATCGACGTGCGGCTGCACAAGATCCGCCTGGAACCCGAGAACGCGGTCGAACTGTTCGCCGAATACGACCTGATCGTCGACGGCACCGACAACTTCGCCACCCGCTACCTCGTCAACGACGCCGCTGTCCTCGCGGGCAAGCCCTACGTGTGGGGCTCGATCTACCGCTTCGAGGGCCAGGTCTCGGTGTTCTGGGAAGACGCCCCCGACGGCCGCGGCATCAACTACCGCGACCTGTACCCGGAAGCCCCGCCGCCGGGCATGGTCCCGTCCTGCGCCGAGGGTGGCGTGCTCGGCGTGCTGTGCGCGTCGATCGGTTCGGTGATGGTGACCGAGGCGATCAAGCTGATCACCGGCATCGGTGAGACGCTGCTCGGCCGCCTGATGGTCTACGACGCACTCGACATGAACTACCGCACCATCAAGCTGCGCCGCGATCCGCAACGCGAGCCGATCACCGAACTGATCGACTACGACGCGTTCTGCGGTGTGGTGTCGGAGGAGGGCACCGCGGCCGCGGCCGGGTCGACCATCACCGCCGCCGAACTCAAGGACCTGCTCGACGCCGACAAGGTCGAGTTGATCGACGTGCGCGAGCCGGTGGAGTGGGACATCGTCCGCATCGCGGGCGCGACCCTGGTTCCCAAGGACCGCATCCTGTCCGGCGAGGCGCTGGCCGAACTGCCGCAGGACAAGCCGGTCGTCCTGTACTGCAAGACCGGTATCCGTTCGGCGGAGACGCTGGCTGCGTTGAAGCGCGCCGGTTTCGCCGACGCGACGCATCTGCAGGGCGGTGTGGTGGCCTGGGCCAAGCAGGTCGATCCGTCACTTCCGGTCTACTGACCCGATAGCCACCGGTTTGCGACCTCGCCGCTGATTGCGGTGAGGTCGCAAAGTGGAGTATCACAGCGTGCCTTGGGGCACCTCCGGTGATCGCGGGGTTACGGTACGGCCGTGACCTCAGTCGAACCTCCCGAGCATGTGCGAGCCACATTCGGGCTTCGCGAAGTGACGCCGGTTTCCCTAGGGGACTGGGACGGTGGCTGGCGCATGGGTGACGTGGTACTCAGCCCCGTCGCCGATCACGCGCGGGCCGCGTGGTCGGCGAAAGTTCGGGAACATCTCGCCGTCGACGGTCTGCGCGTGGCCCGTCCCGTCCGCGCCACCGACGGTCGCTATGTCGTCTCCGGTTGGCGCGCCGACACCTACGTCGACGGCGCCCCCGAACCCCGCCACGACGAGGTCGTCTCGGTCTCGCTGCGCCTGCACAAGGCGACAGCGGAATTGGAACGCCCCCGCTTCCTGGTCCAGCCGCCCGTCGCCCCCTGGGTCGACGTGGACGTCTTCGTCGCCGCCGACCGCGCCGCCTGGGAATCGGTCCCGCTGCGCACCCTGCGCGCGGGCGGCGTCCCCATCGCCGCCACCCCCGACGGCCAGCGTTCCCTCGAACTGATCGGCCAGCTCTCCACCTTGCGCAAGCCGGTCCGCGGCCCCGACCAGCTCGTCCACGGCGACCTCTTCGGCACGGTCCTGTTCACCGGCGCGCACACCCCCGGCCTCACCGACATCACCCCCTACTGGCGCCCCGCTACGTGGGCCGCGGGGGTCGTGGTCGTCGACGCATTGGCCTGGGGCGGTGGCGACGACGGTCTCCTCGACCGCTGGGCCACCCTGCCCGAATGGCCCCAAATGTTGTTGCGCGCGTTGATGTTCCGATTGGCAGTCCACGCCCTGCATCCCCGCTCGACCCCCGAAGCCTTCCCTGGCCTCGCCCGCACCGCCGACATGGTCCGTTTGGCGCTCTGACGAGGAAACCACCCCGGCCCAGCCTCACCGGTCGCTGTCGAACACATCCTGAGTACACGTCCTCTGATTTCGATGTCAGAGATCAGCTGCGGGCGTTCATGGACTTGAACAGTTCCCGCTGCGTCGTCGCGGTCGAATCCGGCGGCGACGAGGACAAGGTCGTCGGCTACGCGATGACCATCATGGGCGAATACGCGAGGGCATGGCTGATCAGCCTGGCTGTCTTGCCCGATCGGCGCGGGTGCGGTTACGGCCACGGCCTGCTGCGGCGCAGCGTCGAGGTCTGCCAGGAAAAGGGTGACGTGGATGAGGTCTGGTTGACGGTCGACCCACAGAACGTCGCGGCCTACAGGCTGTTCAAGGACTTCGGTTTCGTGCTGCGCGAGCACGACGAACGGTACTTCGGCCATGACGAACCGCGCGACGTGCTGGTCTACAAGACCGCTAGATAGTTCACGGCGAACTCAGCACATGCGATGCACCTGT
The DNA here is from genome assembly GCF_054031145.1 of Nocardia sp. FBN12. Taxonomy (NCBI): domain Bacteria; kingdom Bacillati; phylum Actinomycetota; class Actinomycetes; order Mycobacteriales; family Nocardiaceae; genus Nocardia; species Nocardia sp. FBN12. The sequence continues at coordinate 4,637,819 of NZ_CM132926.1, read as the reverse complement.
GTTGTGCCCCTGAAGCATTCCCGGGGTTGGCGAGAACGGCGGATACGGTGCGATCTGCACTGTGATGTCTGATCTATCCGGATGGTCGTCTAGATCGAGATGTGGTGCTGGGCAATCGGATTCGGTGGCGACTTGCATCTCATCGGGGTAAATTCAGGGCATTGCCCGCGGGGCCTCCCATGGGCTCACAGGCTTCGATGACTGAATGAGGTCGGCCGCAGATGAGGATTCAGCCCAGGAAACAGATTCTGGAAATCTGGCGTGCGCTGGTCGGGTCGTGCTACGACGACGGTGCCTGGCAGTGGGGCGGTATTCGTGGTGCAAATTCGATCAGCGACTCCGAACAGTTGCTCTGCTTGCTGTATCCGGCCACCGAGATCGTTGGATTCACGCTCGACCGCCCCGACGACATGTCCGACGATGTCAAGGGAGTGTTATCACCGCTGGGCGGACCGAAGGCGATCGGGCTGAAAGTCCTCGAGGTGATGGAGGATTACCTGGATCGCAACACAGACGTGGCGACCGGTGAACCGCTCTTCGACGCAGGCAGCTATCTGCAGTCCACCGAACCAGATCGACCGCCGACTGACGATCAGCAGAAGATCGAAGTGGTGGACGGATACTCCATGTCGGTGACGCTCTGTATCGCGGGGCTCGGCTTTCTTCGGGTCTTCGAGAATTGGATCCGCGCGGAACGGCGTGGCGAGATCGGCCGCGTCACAGCGGCTACCGAGAAATTGAGCGCCCGTTTGACGGCGGCGATGACCGGACTGGTGCGCAGCTTCGTTGTCAATGCCGTGGCACCGACCTCGGATGAGGGCAAGGCCATGCTGAGGATGTTCAATCAGCAGGACCTGCCGGAGCGGGCCGTGGTCGAGGAGTTCGCGACGAGTCTGGAGCGGGTTCGGACCAGGCTGCGCACAGATGTCAAGCTCGGCAAGGCACCTGGTGCCGCGCTAGACGACGAAGGAATGTTGTTCGAGTGCGGCTGGAGCTGGGGAATCGTCTCCGGTGCGGACAATGTCGAATTCATCGCCGCGGCGAACGCCACGGGTGATGGTGTCGCCGAAGCCCGGCCGTATCTGTACTTCACCGTGATTGCGTTGGACGGCATCAACGACGTCCTCTCGCAGCGCACTCGTGAACTCGACCTCTTCAACGACGACCAGTATCGACTGGCCGAAGCGTTGCGAATCCGCTGGGATCTGACCCAGCGCTATTGGGCAACGGTCGCCCGGTTCGGTTCCGGCCGTTGGCCATTGGAAGACATTCCTTGGCGGACATCCGACGGTGAGGAGTCGGACTACTTCAGTCTCATCGTGTCGGCGGTGCTGATCCAGGAACTCGTCTCCCGCACGGCATCCGACGACGACCTCACCCGTGCTGTCGACATCTTCGACGAGCTGGCCAGGCGCGGACGGATTCTTCGGCGCGCGACCAGTGCTGATCCCGCTGTCGAACTGCACGACCCCGGCGTTCGAATGGTGCTGCGCGGCAGTGAAGAGGTCGACAACGGTCCGAGATTGGCGTGGGCGGTCTCGGATTTCGCCGCGGTGTTGCTGAAGCGAAGTCTGCAGGCGGCCCGACTGTCCGGCAACATCACCGCACGTGATCAGCTGATGGAGTTGGCCAAGGCGATCATGGACCACCTCGACCGGAGAATGATTCAGGAAGGTCCGGCGACCGGGCTGTGGGACGATCCAGGTGCCGTATTCGGCACGGACGCAACAGAACCGGTGACCGCGCCCTCCTGGTACATGACCGAGCGCATCGTGGAATGTCTGGTTGCGGCCGACCGGACCTATAGGGAAGCGCCGCTGCGCTCACCCGCGATGGTCACGCGCGCCGTCGAGTTGCTCAACGAGGCTGAGCATCTGCTCAACCAGGGGATGCTCAACGTCAGCATCGAGGACAAATCACCCAACAGGATCGAACTAGATGACGTCGAGGACAAGTTGGAGCGCGCCAGGAAGCTGGTCAATGTGCAGCCCGGTACTGCGTTCACGCTGGCATCCGCGGCGCTGGTAGCGCTGAACCGGTTGGCGTTCGCCACCCAAGACGCGACCAGGAGCAGCTGAGACGATGATTGTGTTCGCGACTTCGGACAAGGGCGGAACAGGTAGGTCTGTCACCAGCTGCAATATCGCCCATCGCCTGTGTGCGAGCGGGCTGAGCACTGTCTATGTCGATTTCGACTTCGGGTCGCCGACTGCGGGCGCGGTATTCGAGATCGGCACGCTCGAGCGGGGAACAACGCCTGGTTCCGGGACGCATTCCTTTCTGACCGGGCGCAACAGCCTTGTGCACAGCGTCGACGTGCACAAGCAGACTGATCGCCAGGACCTCCGCAAGCATCGAACCAGGTTGGCGAAGCTGACGTTGCTGCCCGGTGACGAGGGTGGCGGCGAGCTGACCAAGTTGGCGGACTATCCCGGGATCGTCACCCGGTGCGTCGAGTTGTTGCTCGGGCTCGCCGCCGCCAACAAGGTGGTAATCGTGGATCTGAGCGCAGGCAGGTCGGTGGCGCTCGAGCTCGCACTGCGTGCCGCCGCTACACCGCAGATGCGGGCGACAACGGTGCGGTGGTTGGTCTTTCATCGGTGGACACGCCAGCACATACTCGCGGCGGGCGGCTTGATGCTCGGACCGAACGGGTTGCTGCGCGGCGGGACGGCCGCCGGTCACGACGCGGAGGAATTGCGCCGCAACATGCGCTTTGTTCGCACGGCGGTACCGCAATTGAACACTCCGACCTCGGCCGCTACGGCACCGCAGGCGGCGTGGCAGAACAAGCAGGAATCCGCGTTGCGGGCACTGGCGTCGGCGGAGCGGATCGGGGAGACAGTGCTGATCGGTGCCACCCCGGTCGAACCGGTGCTGCAGTGGCGCGAGCAACTGATTCTCGACGTCGACGTCAGCGCCGGGATCGCCAATGCGGCCACGGTGGCCGCGTTCCAGGAACTGGCGCGCAAACTGGTGAGTCGCGACGAATGGCAGGAGGTCTGATGCAGACGAGCGCGGAATTCGCAGGCTATGTCGAGGCCGGGGAGACGGCTACGGTACCCGCAACCGACATGTCTCACCTGTCGATCGAAGTCGGGCACTTCTATATGGAGGATCTACTCAACGGAGTCGAGCGGATCGAAGCGCAATTCGAACGGGTCAGGGCGATGCTCGATGAGCGCGTGGCCAGCGAATCCGCGGCGTGGTCACACACGGGTGGAGATGGTCCGTTTCGGGTGAGCACATGTTTCCTGCTCGACGACTACTTTCGCGCCGATACCGATCCGCGGGAGATCATCCCCAAGCTGCGGAGCGCGGCCGCCGCATGTGGCGTGCCGATCGACTATCTCGCGCGCGAGGCCGGCTGCCACGAGGCACCACGGGTGGGTGAAGTGATCCCGCTGGCGAAGGCTGTTGCCGACATGCTGGTGGAGGAGCCGATCGAGCACACCACCGGTCAGCGTCCCCCCGCACAAGATCTCGGATGGCTGGCCAACGGTCGCCGTTCCAGTGAGAGCGAATCGGGCCCTGCGATGGACATCCGCCCGTACACGCCGCCGCGGGAATACGGGCGTCAACGAAGTCTGTCCATTTTCATCGATATCGAGATGTGGCGTGCGGATTCGAATTCGGCGGACGGGCGGCTCTGGTCCTGTCCGTTCCTCGCCTCTGTGTGGCATTTGCTTCGCCTCGGAATGATTCGGTATCAGGACGAGGTAGCGGTGACCCCGGTGGCGGTAGATCCTGACGTCGAGGGATTCGAGTGGCCGAGCGACTGGCGGGATCTGCCCGCGGTGATGCAACTGAACCCGAACGCGAAGCCATTCACCGCGTATCGCTCCCTGTCGCTGATGCCGGAGCGATACATCGGCATCGAACACGCGGTTCGGGTGATTCTCGATCATCTCGATCTCGATGAGCGAGTGGTGAATTCGGTTGTCGATCGGGCGAGTCGCGAAGGACTCGTCCTGCCCGGACGGGTGAGCGCACGGATCGGGCACGGACTGCTCGACGGGTCCTGATCGGTAACTGGCACGAGACATTTAGGTGTCAGCGGCGTATAATGTGCTCCGGTTGCCTACACTTTTGTCATGCCTACAGACGGGCGCCCCTTGGTGGCGTTGGGTGAAGTGCGCACCTGCCTGCTGCCGGATTCCGCGGCGCTCAGCCGCGGTGCGGCGGTGGACCTTCTCGACGTGGTGCTCGGTCGGCCGGGCCTCTCTCGGGAACGCCCTTTGGATTGGGCCGAATCGCCGCGTCTGGCGGTCGGCATCGACTGTCAGTTGGTGCCACATGTCCGATCCCGCGGTGTCGGTACCATCGCCACGAACGCGCTGATTATCGGTGGTCGGGTGTTGCAGAGCTCGGCGCACGCCATTGTCGCCGCGCCGGCGGCGTCGTCGGGGCAGCGACGGACGTGGTCGCACTATCTGGGGCGAGTGGGCACCGTCGAACTGTTGACCGGGGCGTCGGACACGATCTCCGATCGTCTGGTGGTCGGCTTTCTCAGCACTGTCCGGGCCGCAGGCCCGGTCCTGGATCTCACTGCTGTCAGCACCCGACTGCTGACGAAGGTGCACAGTGATGTTCGGCTAGACCAGCAGCCTCCACTACTGGTCGAACCCACACAGCTGCGGTGGGCCGCCCGCGTCGTGCCCGGTGCGCAGGCTTCGGTGCTTTTCGGTTTGCACCAAGATCGAATCCGCACCGCGCTGGTGACGATCGGCTCCGTCGACGACCTGCCCGAGGTTCGTCGATACTGCCAGGATCTGGCCGTGCACGATTGGCTGCTCACCGCTGTCATCGATGTCATCGAGGATGCCGAGTTCGCCCAAACATCAGGCAGCACACCGGAATCGGTGCTGGCACCGGCATTGCAGCACCTCGCCCATCTGTGGATGCCCAGTGCGCACACACCAGCGCCGCTGCGCTGCCTGTGGGAGCAACTGGAGAAGGATCCGGGTTTCTCCCGTCAGTGGCATGCCAGGATCGGGCAATTGCGCGACCGCGTCGCCGTAGCGACTTTGGCCGCGCTGCACCGAACTCCGGCGCAAATGCGTCAGTGGTAGCTGCTAGAGCCGGAACCATCGTCGCACGAGCAGAGCGAAGAAGACCGAGGTCGTCACGCTACCGAGGTAGGACTCGACGATCAGCAGCACCCGGGCCGTCGGTTCGAGGCCCATGGCGTCGAGGTCGCCGAGTCCGAGTGGGTTGAGGAATTCGATCAGGGACAGATGTGTCGCTGTGGTGGCCGCGACGTCGGTCACCAGCATCAGTGCGCCGGCGAACAGGGCCAGTTCGCAGGCGATCCATCCCAGCAGTCTGAACGGTCGATATCCGTAGCCGCACAAGATATTTGCTATGAAGCCCGGCGCGCGGCGGATTCCCCGGCGTTGCGCTCGGGTGCGGGCCCGGGCCAATGCGAGCCCACATCGGTCCTGATCGTCGAGGTCGGCGTTGATCGCATGAAGATCCCGTGCCTGCCGAAAGGCGACGCAGGCGTGCGCGGGTAACCCGACGTCGAGTAGCCGCGCTCCGAGATCCTCGTAGATCAACGCCAGCATGCGGTTCTGTCTTCTGCTCAGGCGAAGAGGTCCTCTTGCTTCGATTTCCGCGGCCAACATCGCCATCGCCAGCACCCGCAGCGGGTGGTCCGCTGCGGGCGGGTGCTCGGGAATATCGTCGATCAGGGCGTATACATGAGCGAAAACCAGACTGTCGCCCGCGCGCCGTGTCGAGGGGGGATCGTATTCGGCGAGGACCCGTTCGACCCGGCGATCGAGCTGATCCAGATTGTCCTGCTCGCTGCTGCTCCCGGGTGCTGCCAGGACCTCCAGGTAGGCATCGGCATGGCGTTCGATGAGGGTGATCTTCGATGCGACGAACGGTGACAGCTGGTCGGTATGGTCATCTTCCCCGAACACGAGCTATCCCTGCGGCCCGTCGCCCTTGGACCAACGACGGTCCTGTGGCCCGGCATCCCACCAATACCCCCCGGGGTCATCCAGGCGATGAGCGAGGAGGTCGCGGGGTTCTTCGGGCCCGAAGTAGTGCTCGTCGTGGTCGACCCAGACGAATCCAGACTTTTTGTACAGGTTGACCGCAGGGGTGTTCGAGGGACGCACCGTAATGAACAACGTGTCGATCCGGGCACCACGGCAGCGATCAACCGCGCGCACCAGCAACTCTTTGCCCAGTCCGAGGCCCCGATGGCTACCCGCTACCGCGAGGCCGATTACCCAGGCGGACCCCTCTTGACCGACCGCGATCAGTGCGTATCCGCAGACCTTGCGCTCGATTTCGGCTACCATCCAGTGCGAGCCGTGGACCTCGAATAGTTGCCGCAACACGAAATACGGGTACGGCTGCGAGGAGAACTCCTGTGATTCCAGCGCTGCGATCGCCGTAAGATCGTCAACGTCGACAGGGCGGAAATAGGGCTCGGTGGCACCGCTCTCGCTCGAACTGTCCAACTCGCGACCCCCGTAGCTTCGATGCGCCCTCCTCCCAGAGTAAAGCAACCAGGTTGTGGCGGAAGGAATACGGCGGTCCGGGCTCTCGCCGTTGCCCGGCAGATTCTTTGAATTAGCATGTTGCACAATAGGACTCGGGATGTCATCGATCTCGTGCGGCGATGGTCTCACGGGGGCGGCATGCGGTGGGCGAGGCCGGCGGACCTGCTTGCCCTGCAAGCTATTTCGTGCTGCGCGAGCACGGCAAACGGAGTTTCGGCGATTGCATCGAAGCTCCGCTTGTCCGGCAGTAATTCACCTGTCACCGGGCGAGTCTTCGCCGCTCGCGGCGTAATACGTCGCCACCTCGATCCGGCGCCGCATCTGTTCGACGCGGGCGGTCCAGTGTTTGGAGAAGTTGGCCGCCGCCTGCAGGTCCCGCCACGGTGCCCGCATCGCGGCCGAGACCTGCGCGCCCGGCATCCACAGGTGCGCAAGATGTTCGAACACCGGGGCGAGCACGGCGACCTGCCGGCCGTCGCTGAATCGTTCGGCCGCAGATACTTTCGCGTCGATGACCGTAAGTAGCCAGTCGTGGACGGCGACATCCTGACAGAACCGCAGAGCATCGGGGAGATCCGTCGCCTGCCGCACCGTCACTCGTAAGGTCCTGGACAGCTTGTCCTCGATACGCATCGACACCGTTGGCCCGGCGGTGCCACCGATGATGGCGGTCCAGCGCAGCCGCGTGGCCGGTGCTCGCAGCGGGGGTCGTTGATCCAGTACCGGCGAGGAACGCAACTCGTCGAGGTGTCGGGCACAGATCGAGGCGAGATCCAGCGTGTTCGGGCCGGGCGGCGCGAAATAGGCTGCGGCCAATGCCTTGTCGGCGAACTCGTGGTCGGGCAGGTCACCGATCACCTCTGTCACCCCGACCTGACCGAGGTAATGCGACCACGGCATGCGCTTTTTCTGCCGAGCCCGCACGACGGTGGTGTGTGCGGACAGCTGCGACAACCGGCCACCGACGACAACCGCGGTCGACTCCACTGTCCCAACCGCGCGTGCGGTCGTCACCGTACCCCAGCCGAGATGGCAGTCGACGCCGGTCGCGCGACGCGGCGAAAAGGGAAGCGGCCCAGGACGTTCTCGGCGTAGGACAGTCGCGCCGGCAACCGTGGACAGCAGTTCCTCGGTGGCCTGGCCATCCAGGGTCACCGAATGCGGCAGCAGGCAGGTGTGGATCTCGCCGAGTACTACGAGCGGTATCCGCGGTCGTGGCGCGGGACGGCGTAGCGGCGATGTCATTCGCGTTGGCTCGTCATTGGCAGGCTCCGTCGATCAGCAGATGTCCCACACGCTCAACAACTTCGGGCGACACCAGCACTCGCTCGGCAGCGCCCTGGGCTGACACCTGGGCGGTGACAGCGTCATCCGGTGCGAGGTGATCGAGGATGACCCGCACCGCCGACTCGATCAGCAGATAGCGCTTGGGCAGCATCGACAGCGTCCGGTAGGCCGTGAATGGCGCCGCGTCAGGGTTGAGCTGAACCACCGGCGGCAGGTCTGCCCAGTGGTCCGGCCAACCCCGGCCCGCGGGCCACGGCTGCGGATCCACTACGGGCGCACCGTGATAGCGCAGCATGCCCAGCCTCAGGAGCTGCCACACCGCGGTCAGGAATGGGCACGACCAGCGTCGCGCGCCGTCCCGATCGTGCCAGAGCTCCACATCCTGGAAGATCGAATGCTCGCCGCGGCCGTACTCGTGCGGCGGCCGATACGGCTGCGGATGCATGGCCGGGCGCAATGAACTGTTCTGCTCCCGACGCCCATTACACAGCCACCCGGATTCGGCGGTCGGTGGCCGGCGGCCGTTGGTGACTTCCTCATCCTCGGGCTCGGCGATAAGCCGAGCCGCCACCATCTCCGCGATCGGGATGGCTGCGCCGACGGCCTCCCCGCCCGCGAACACCGGCGCTTGGTTGCAGGCCGATTCCCTGGCCAGGTAGTCGATCGTCAAGCCGGCGTCGGCGGCCGCGCCGAGCAGTCGGTCGAGCACGGTGGTCGGTTCGAAGCGGGGTTGGAAGTAGTCGTCGGTGAGGTAGCAGGTGCTCACCCGGGTGTCGGGCCCGAATTCGATCCGCGCCGATTCGATGAACGCGGCGACCAGCGGAACGACACGACGCAATCGGGCGCGGACCAGGTCGGTGTCGTAAAGGATTTCTTCGTGTCGGAAGTGGCCGATCTCGATCGACAGGTGCGCCATGGGTAGCGGTGCGGTGACCGATTCCTCCGACGCCTCGCGATAGGTTGGTGAATTCATCTACTCGATATCCCAAGTCGCCGAATCGGTAAGTCGCCGAGCCAGATCCGTGTATGCCTCGACAGTCGCCAGATCGGCGAGCCGGGCGTTCACGTCGGCGTCGAGGATGAGCTGTTCGCGCCACTGCAGCATCGGCTCGATCGGTGTCTGCCCCAGCACCATGGCCGCGCCGATGCCTTCGGCCGTGGCCAGTTCGCGCAGCGCCTTGGACTGCTCGTTCAGCCAGGCCGCCTGAGCCGGGTCCATTGTGCGGGTCCGATCGGACCCGGCGACTGCCGTGCGCACGCAACGCGTGGATGCCAGCAGTTCCTCGCGGTCGTGACCGAAGAGTGCACCGGTCTGGATCAGCCCGTGCGGTCCGTGCACCAGGCCACCGGCGGCCAGCACGTGCTCGCGGGTCCATCGGTGGAAGACCAGCCAGTGCTGCGCGCGGCGCGCCGGCATGGTCGAGGCAGTGGCCCACAAGGCGATCTCCAGGGCGGCTGAGCGTCCGGCGCTGAGGTCGACTATTACCACCGCGAATTCGCTCAGCAGATTGGCGAGCAACGCGACGGCGCGCGCGACAATCGCTTCGTCACAGCCGAATTCGGCGCCGCCCACGTCACCGGGCAGCAGTACCAGGCGGCCTGCTCCCGGCGTGGCGCGACGCAGTTGGGCGCGGTCGGTTTCGCGGCTGATGATCAGTCGCTGCGGCTCGCCGGTCTCCCCGAGCAGATACGAGTGCAACCCTTGCCCCTCGGTGACGCCGCGTTCGGCCCCGCCGATCTCGAATAAGGCGCCCGCTGTCGGAGACCCGAAATCGAAGTCGACATAGGCAACATCGAGGCCGCGCAGACATAGCCGGTAGGCAACGTTGCAGCTGGTGACCGAGCGTCCCGTGCCACCTTTGTCAGAGGTCGCGAAGACCAGCGTCGCGTCGGTGCTCATCGGCCGGCGTCCTCGCGCGCGTGGGCGAGCGCGTCGAGGCGCAGCAATGCGTCGGCGGCCAGCGCGTCGGCGGTGTGCGGCCGCCTGGTCCTGATCTCGGTGGCCCGGTCCAGCGACTGTCTGATCGCCTCCAGTTCCTTGAAGCGTGGTGAATACATGGCATCGCTGACTTGGAGAAACTCCTGGCCGAGTAGATGTTCGGCCTCGCTGATCGAATTGCGCCCGTCGCGTCCGCCCCAGACCCACCGGCCATCCCGGAACGAGGTGCGCAGGTGCGCGCGCCAGAGATCCAGAAGTTGTTGCCGCGGCCGCATTCTCATCGATTCCCCTCCGGACTGCTCCTGCAAGTGTGGCCGCTGGACTGCACCCTTGTCATCGGTTGCGCCGTAGAAGGTTTCGATGCCTCCTGCTGGACGACGGCCGAAAGCCACGTCCGGTAGGGGACCGAACGTGGCTTTCGGGAGGGTGGGCGTGGTTACACGTTGGCGTAGGCCAGCGACGGCACCTTGTCGGTGGCGACGGAGGTGCGCAGGTAGCACCACCAGGTGACACCAGCCATCACCAGGAACGCGGCGGCGTAACCCCAGAAGGCGGGCGCCATACTGCCGAAGTTGATGTTGGACAGGCGAAGTGCCTGCTGCAGGACGAATCCACCGAACGCGCCGACGGCGCCGATCACGCCGATCGCGGCACCGGCCTGACGGCGTGCGGAAGCCTGCGCCTCGGTGATCTCCATGCCGTGTTCGGCGGCGTACTTCTTGGCGGTGGCGCCGAAGATCGAGGGGATCATCCGGTAGGTGGAGCCGTTACCGACGCCGGTGAGCACGAACAGCAGCAGGAACGCGGCGAGGTAGAGCGGGAAGCTCTTCATCGACAGCGCGGTCATGATCAACGCGACCGCGACAGCCATGCCGCTGAAGACGAACACCGTGATGCGCGCGCCACCGACCTTGTCGGAAATCCACCCGCCCACCGGTCGGCTGAACGATCCGACGAACGCACCGAGGAAGGCCAGGTTGCCGACCATGCTGATCCAGCCGATCGAGGCCAGGTGCGGGAAGTTGGCCTTGATCAGGGTCGGGAAGGCGAACGAGAAGCCGATGAACGAACCGAACGTGCCGATGTAGAGAAACGACATGATCCAGGTGTGCGGGTTGGTGAGCGCGAGCTTGTAGGACTTGCCGTCGGCCTTGGCGGAGACGATCGAGTCCATGTAGCGCAGCGCGCCGAACGCGGCCACCAGGACGAACGGTACCCAGACCAGGATGGCGAGGGTGATGCCGAACCGGTAGCCCGCGGCGTCCTTGGCGAGCAGGTGCGTGCCGAAGGTGATCAGCAGCGGGGCGACCAGCTGTGTTTGCGCCACACCGAGATTGCCGCCTGCGGCGTTGATACCGAGCGCGGCGCCCTTCTTGCCTTCGGGGAAGAAGAACGAGATATTGGCCATCGAGGACGAGAAGTTGCCACCACCGACACCGGCGAGCGCGGCCAGCAGCAGGAAGACCCACATCGGGGTACCGGGCTGGTTGATGAAGAACGCCAGACCGAGGGTCGGGATCAGCAGCATCCCCGCACTGAAGACGGTGAAGGCTCGACCGCCGAACTTGGGGACCGCGAAGGTGTACGGGATGCGCAGGGTCGCGCCGACGAGGGTGGGGACCGAGGTCAGCAGCAGCGCGTTGGCGACGGCGGTGGGGTTACCTTTGCCGAGGCCTTCCAGGAAGGTGAAGCCCGCCGCGCCCATGGCGGTGACGATGGAGCCGAACAGCACCCAGACGCTGAAGCCCAGGTTCTCGGCGAGCACGGAGAACCACAGGTTCTTCTTGGCGGTCTTCTCGCCGCCCGATTCCCAGAATTTCTGATTGTCGGGTTCCCACTGGGTGAGCCAGCGACCCTTCTTCTCATATTCGAACGACGGAGATTCCGTCGCCTGGCCGGTGGCGGCGATTGCGGTCATCGGCTTCCTCTCGATCGAGCGCGTGTGCGGTGTCGAGATAAAGGTAGGAGCCGGTTGTTGCGTGACAATGGCCTCAGGTGACGTTCCAGGCAACTACGGCTCACCGCGCGAATTCGCTGGTGGTGACAGCCCGGTTACCTGGAATTAGGAACTGCGAGAATTCGCAGCTCAGCGGTCCGGGTATTCCGCGATGAGTGACCCGAGGAAGCAGTTGGCGGCCTGCACGGCTCGCTCGGCGTCGCCGTCGATGACGGCCTGCACGAGTTCGGCGTGCTCGGTGTCGTAGGCGTCGTCGGATTTCGCGGTCCGCGCGTGGATCACCTGTTCGATGATCGGCAGCAGCGAATCGTAGAACTCCAGATATACCGCGTTGTGGCTGGCGACGACGATCGCGCGGTGCAATTCGACGTCGGCGGCGATGGCCACCGGGTCGGCTTCGGACCAGTTCCGGTTGCTGCGTTCGGCGAGCAGGCGCTGCAGTGTGGCGATATCGGCGTCGTCGCGGCGGCGCGCGGCCAGGCCCGCCGCGGTGGTGTCGAGGGCCTGGCGCAGTTCGAGGATGTCGCGTTCCTGCGCGTCGGCGAAATACTTGCCCAGGGTGCCGCCGACCTCCGAGGTAGCGATCACATAGGTGCCCGAGCCCTGACGGCGTTCGAGCATGCCTGCGTGCACGAGCGCCTGGACAGCTTCGCGCACGGTGTTTCGGCCGGTGCCGGTGAGCTCGGTGAGCTCCGGTTCGGTGGGGATTCGCTGGCCCACAGGCCAACGGCCGGAACGAATCTCGGCCCGAAGCTGTTCGGTCACCTGGGCGATGAGGCTGGTACGCCGGACGGGTTGCACGTCAGCAAGGGTACTGGGCTGTTCCGCCGCTCCGGGACTTCAGGCCGGACTGGTGCGCGGATTGGCCTGGGCGGGCGACCGGCGGGATGTCGGCTGTGCGGTAGCCCGTTCCCGGTGAGTTACCCATGTTCGCGCGGGAGATCGCTCACAGTCGCTTGGCAGCAGTCATCGGGTCATCCTATGATTCCCGAGTGCCGCCGCTCATTCCGCCTCTCCGCGAATCTTGGCCAGACTCAGGCGTCGCGTCGACCCTCGTGGGCGACCGGCGCGACGATGCTGGTCCAGTCAGCCCGTCCCCGGTGAGTTACCCAGGTGCTCCCGAGATCAGCGCGGCCGAGGTCGACGCTCCGGAGATCACTCGGCGGTCTTTGATCGAAGGCCGCCTTCTCGTGTTGACGGCCATCATCATGTCGGCGCTGACCTTGCGCGCCGCTGTCACCGCATTCAGTCCGCTTGCCGAGAAGATCGGCGCCGAGGTCGGGTACGGGACGGGGATCGTCGGGGTGTTCGGCATGTTGCCGACCGCGATGTTCGGTCTCGCCGGACTCATCGCGCCGCTGTTCGTGCGCCGGTTCGGGCTCGAGCGGACCGTGTTCGTGGCGATGTTGCTGGCCGGCGCCGGGTCGCTGGTGCGCGTGTTCGCCACCGGGACCGGTGCGTTGCTGGCGTTCTCCGGGGTCGCGCTGCTCGGCATGGGCATCGGCAATGTGGTGATTCCCCCGCTGGTGAAGCGGTATTTCGGTGATCATCTGGCCGCGATCAGCTCGCTCTATATCGTGATGGTGCAGCTCAGTACCGTTATTCCGGCGTTCATCGCGGTGCCGGTGGCCGAGGCGCACGGCTGGCGGATCTCGATGGGCGTGTGGGCCTTGGTCGGTTTCGCCGCCGCGATCCCGTGGTTCGTGGTGCTGCGCGATCGGCGTGGCCGCGACACGGTCGACACCACCGGACTGCCCGCCGAGGCGCCGGAGACCGGCAAAGTCTGGCGTTCACCGGTGGCCTGGGGGATGGCGGGCATGTTCGGCATGACCTCGCTGACCACCTACGCGATGTTCGCCTGGCTGCCCAAGATCCTGTCCGACGCGGGCGCGAGCGCCGGTTTCGGCGGCAGCATGGTCGGCCTGTTCGCGCTGATCGGCCTGATCCCGGCGCTGGGCGCGCCCACCGTCGTCTCGCGGATGCGCAACCCGTTCCCCGTCGTCGTCGGCTGCATGGTGCTGTTCGCGACCGCTTTCATCGGCTTGCTGGTGGCGCCGATGCAGGCCCCGCTGCTGTGGGTCGTGCTGCTTGGTCTCGGCCCGTCGACCTTCCCGATGGCGCTGACGCTGATCAACCTGCGCACCCGCACCCCCCAGGGTTCGGCGGCACTGTCCGGCTTCACGCAGGGCGTCGGCTACGCGATCGCCTGCACGGGCCCGCTGCTGTTCGGCATGCTGCACACGTGGACCGGCGGCTGGCTCGTCCCGTTCGCCATGCTCTTCGTCGCCCTCGGTGTCCTGCTCGCGGGTGCCTGGCAAGCGTGCAAGCCGCGCATGCTCGAGGATTCTTGGTAACTGACGACTGATTTCGCCAGTACATCGGTAACTCACCGGGAACGGGCTGACGCGACGAAATTCTCACCGTCGGACGCCTGCCGAAGTGCGGCGCGCGTGACTCTGGCCTAAAGTCGCTGAGAGGAGGCGCAGCTCACACCCTCACGGGTGAATATCCCGATTTCTTGCTGCTTCCTTACGCGCGGAAATCGTTGCGACACATGCTGGAAACAAAAGGGCTGATCTCACCTCGCTGACCGGAGGGAGGTGAGAAACCGTTGATTCAAGCGACATTTCCCGCAGCATTTCGGCAATACCCATTTCCTACCGTTGGGCCATCGCACTTTTGGGAGGCCCAATCTTGAGCACGCTGAAGCGGAACCACGACATCGACAACTGGGATGCCGAGGACGTCGCGGCCTGGGAAGCCGGTGGCAAGGACGTCGCCAAGCGCAATCTGATCTGGTCGGTGATCGCCGAGCACATCGGATTCTCGGTGTGGTCGATCTGGTCGGTGATGGTGCTGTTCATGCCCACCGACAAGTACGGCATCGACGCGGCGGGCAAGTTCTTCCTCGTCGCCATGCCCACCCTGGTCGGCGCGTTCCTTCGCATTCCCTACACCGTCGCCACCGCCCGCTTCGGCGGTCGCAACTGGACGATCTTCTCCGCGTTCCTGCTGCTCGTCCCGCTGATGCTGACGCTGTACTTCGTCAACCAGCCCGGCACTTCCTACACCACGTTCCTGATCGTGGCCGCGTTCGCCGGCTTCGGTGGCGGCAACTTCGCGTCCTCGATGACCAACATCAACGCCTTCTACCCGCAGCGCCTCAAGGGCTGGGCGCTTGGCATGAACGCCGGTGGCGGCAACATCGGTGTCCCGGTGATCCAGCTGCTGGGCCTGCTGGTGCTGGTCACCCTCGGCGGCGACTACGCCTCGGTGATCTGCGCGGTCTACCTGGTCCTGGTCGGTGTCACCGCCGTCGGCGCCGCGTTCTACATGGACAACCTGACCAACCAGCAGGCCGACCTGTCCTACATGGTCAAGGCCCTGCGGGTGCCGCAGTCCTGGGCGATCGCCTTCCTCTACATCGGCACCTTCGGTTCATTCATCGGTTACAGCTTCGCCTTCGCCCAGATCTTGCAGATCAGCTTCAAGGCCGGTGGCGACACCGCCGCGCAGGCCGCCATCCACGCCGCGTCGATCGCCTTCATCGGCCCACTGCTCGGTTCGCTGGCCCGCCCCTACGGCGGCAAGATGGCCGACCGGATCGGTGGCAGCAGGGTCACCATCGCCACCTTCGGCGCCATGATGCTCGCGGCCCTGCTCGTCGTCACCGCCTCGACGATGGCCGACGGAAACTCCGGCGTTGCGACCGGCGCCACCATGACCATGCTGGTCGCGGGCTTCATCGCCCTGTTCGTCCTGTCCGGTTTCGGCAACGGTGCCGTCACCAAGATCATCCCGTCGGTGTTCGAGGCCAAGTCCAAGAGCCTGCCGGTCTCGCGGGTCGAGCAGGCGGCCTGGTCGCAGAACACCTCCGGTGCGCTGATCGGCTTCGTCGGCGCCATCGGCGCCCTCGGCGGCGTCGGCATCAACATGGTGTTGCGCAGTTCCTACGCCAGCACCGCTTCGGCCACCTCCGCGTTCTGGGTGTTCCTCGCCTTCTACGTGGTCTGCGCCGCCGTTACCTGGACGGTCTTCCTGCGCCGTCCCCGTCTCACCTCCGACTCCGCTGTGGTGGTCGAGGCCGAGCACATGGTCCTCGAGGCCGAAACCAACGCTTCGTCGGCCAATTCGTCGGCTCGCTGACAACCGACCACTACAAGGAGGTCACTCTCATGAACAGCACTCGTAAAACAGCGGTCGTGGTCGGCCACGGCATGGTCGGACACCGTTTCGTCGAAGCCCTTCGCTCGCGCGACGAGGCAGGCCAGTGGCAGGTCATCATCCTGTCGGAGGAGAAGCTGCCCGCCTACGACCGCGTCGGCCTGTCCTACTACGTCGGCAACTGGAACGCCGACGACCTGGCCCTGCCCGGCAACATGTACGACGGCGACGACCTGGTCGACCTGCGGCTGGGCCAGCGTGGCGAGTCCATCGACCTCGAAGCCAAGACAGTCACCAGCACCAACGGTGACGTCATCGCCTACGACGCGCTGGTCATGGCCACCGGTTCCTACCCGTTCGTGCCGCCGGTGCCCGGCCACGACCTGCCCGAGTGCTTCGTCTACCGCACCATCGAGGATCTCGACGGCATCCGCGCCGCCGCCGAAGCGGCCGGTCCCGGCGCGCACGGTGTGGTCGTCGGCGGCGGTCTGCTCGGGCTCGAAGCGGCCAACGCGCTGCGCTTGCTCGGCATGACCCCGCACGTCATCGAGTACAACGGCCGCCTGATGCCCGCCCAGGTCGACGCCGGTGGTGGCGCGATCCTGGAGAAGCTCGTCACCGATATCGGTCTGAATGTGCACACCGGGGTCGGCACCGCCAAGATTGTCTCGATCGAGGAGGAGGGCGCCGACAAGGTCACCGTGCACCTGTCCGACGAGGCCGAGATCAAGGCCTCGCTGGTGGTGTTCTCCGCCGGTGTCCGCCCGCAGGACGCCCTCGCCAAGGCCTCGGGCCTCGAGATCGGCGCCCGCGGCGGCATCCTCACCGACCTCACCCTGCAGACCTCCGACCCGAGCGTCTACGCGATCGGTGAGTGCGCCGCGATCGAGGGCGTCTGCTACGGCCTGGTCGCACCCGGTTACACCACCGCCGAGATCGTCGCCGACCGCCTGCTCGGCGGTGCGGGCGAGTTCCCCGGTGCCGATATGTCCACCAAGCTGAAGCTGATGGGCGTCGACGTGGCGTCCTTCGGTGACGCGCACGGCACCACCGAAGGCGCCCTCGAGGTCGTGCTCCACGACGCGGCCAAGGGCACCTACGCCAAGCTGGTCGTCTCCGACGACGCCCAGACCCTGCTCGGCGGCATCCTGGTCGGCGACGCCAGCCAGTACGCGGCCCTTCGCCCGCTGGTCGGGCGCCCGCTGCCCGCCGACGCCGCCGCGCTGATCTCCCCGGCAGGCGCCGAACTGGGTGCCGACGCGCTGCCCGACGACGCCCAGATCTGCTCCTGCAACAACGTCAGCAAGGGCGACATCTGCGGCGCGATCGCCGAGGGCGCCTGCGATATCCCGGCCGTCAAGAGCTGCACCAACGCGGGTACCTCCTGCGGTGGCTGTGTGCCGATGATCAAGAAGCTGCTCGAGCAGTCCGGCGTGGCGGTGTCGAAGTCGCTGTGTGAGCACTTCTCGCAGTCGCGCGCCGAGCTGTACGACGTGGTCGCCGTCACCGGCATCCGCACCTTCTCCGAACTGATCGCCAAGCACGGCAAGGGCTCGGGCTGCGATATCTGCAAGCCGACCGTCGCCTCGATCCTGGCGTCGACCTCGAGCGAGCACATCCTCGAGGGCGAGCAGGCAGCGCTGCAGGACACCAACGACCACTTCCTGGCCAACCTGCAGAAGAACGGCACCTACTCGGTCGTCCCGCGGATGCCCGGTGGTGAGGTGACCGCCGACCAGCTGATCGTGATCGGCGAGGTCGCCAAGGAGTTCGGCCTCTACGTCAAGGTCACCGGTGGTCAGCGCATCGACCTGTTCGGCGCCCGCGTGGAGCAGCTGCCGCTGATCTGGAAGCGCCTGGTCGACGTCGGCATGGAGTCCGGCCACGCCTACGGCAAGTCGCTGCGCACCGTGAAGAGCTGCGTCGGTTCCACCTGGTGCCGCTACGGCCAGCAGGACTCGGTCGGCATGGCCGTGTTGCTGGAAAAGCGCTACCGTGGTCTTCGTTCGCCGCACAAGATCAAGCTGGCCGTGTCGGGTTGCGCGCGCGAGTGCGCCGAGGCCCGCGGCAAGGACGTCGGCGTGATCGCCACCGAGCACGGCTGGAACCTCTACGTCGGCGGCAACGGCGGCCTGACCCCCAAGCACGCGGTGCTGCTGGCCGGTGAGCTCGACGACGAGACCCTGATCAGCTACATCGACCGCTACCTGATGTTCTACATCCGCACCGCCGACCGTCTGCAGCGCACCGCGCCGTGGCAGGAGGCCCTCGAGGGTGGCTTCGACTACCTCAAGGCGGTTGTCTGTGACGACAGCCTCGGCATCGCCGGTGACCTCGAGGCCGCCATGGCCAAGCACGTCGAGGGCTACAAGGACGAGTGGGCGGCGGTCCTCGAGGACGAGAACAAGCTCTCGCGCTTCGTCTCCTTCGTCAATGCCCCTGACGAAGCCGATCCGACGATTTCGTTCGACGACAGCGGCGAACGCAAGGTACCAGTGCTCCTCGGCCTTCCGGGCATGCCCGTCAGTGTTGGTTCGGACACAGCACCAGTCGGGAAATAAGCACTTAACGCTGCGGAAACAGGGCGCCTGTACCAATAGGTAAGGCGTTCGGAGGAGGAACCGATGACCGTTATCGACACACCCACCATCACCACTGAGACTGCGACCTGGACCCAGGCCTGCCGACTCGATTTCCTGATCCCGGGGCGCGGCGTAGCTGTCCTGCTGAAGGGCGGCCGTCAGGCGGCTCTGTTCCTACTCACCGACGGCACGCTGGCCGCCGTCGGCAATATCGATCCGTTCGGGCGGGCCGCGGTGATGTCGCGCGGCATCATCGGTGACCGTGGCGGCATTCCCGTCGTCGCTTCGCCGCTGCTCAAGCAGGCTTTCTCGCTGATCGACGGTCGTTGTCTCGACGACGAGTCCAAGTCCCTGCCGGTCTACGCGGTCCAACTCGACGGCGGCGTCGTCGCGGTCTCGAACGAACCGGTGCCGACCCCATGACCTCTCCCACCGACAGTGGCCCCTGCCTTGCCGGCTTCACCATCGGCGTCACCGCGGCTCGCCGCGCTGAGGAATTCAGTACGTTGCTCACCCGCAAGGGCGCGACCGTCGCGTCCGCCCCTGCGATCCGCATCATCCCGCTGGCCGATGACACCGAGCTCGAGCGGGTCACCGAACTGCTGATCGCCGATCCGCCACAGATCACCGTCGCCACCACCGGCATCGGTTTCCGCGGCTGGATGGAAGCGGCCGAAGGCTGGGGTCTGGCCGAGGTCCTGCGCGACACCCTCGCCTCGACCCGGATGCTGGCCCGTGGCCCCAAGGCCAAGGGCGCGATCCGCGCCGCCGAACTGCGCGAGGAATGGTCGCCTGCCTCGGAGTCCTCGGCCGAAGTGCTCGATCACCTGCTCGCCGAGGGCGTCGAAGGCGTCCGCATCGCGGTGCAGCTGCACGGCGCGACCACCGAATGGGAGCCGGTTCCCGACTTCTGCGAGGTGCTGCGCTGCGCGGGCGCCGACGTGGTTCCGGTGCCGGTGTACCGGTGGGAACCGCCGGCCGACCGTGGGCCGATGGACACGATGATCGAGTCGATCATCTCCGGCAGTCTGGACTGCGTCACCTTCACCAGCGCGCCCGCCGTGGCGTCACTGTTGATGCGCGCCAAGGAAACCGGGCTGCTGGAGTCGGTGCTGCACGCGTTCCGCGGCCGGGTGCTCGCTGCCTGTGTCGGGCCGATCACCGCGGCACCGCTGGAAGAGCTCGGCGTGCCGACGACGATGCCGGGCCGTGCCCGCCTGGGTGCGCTGGCTCGCCATGTGGCAGAAGAACTTCCGCGTCGCGCCAGCCGGATCTACGCGGCCGGGCATCTGGTCAGCGTGCGTGGTGGCTGTGTGGTCGTCGACGGTGAGGTGCGTCAGCTGGCGCCCGCGCCGATGGCGTTGATGCGGTCGCTGGCTCGCCAGCCGGGACGGGTCGTCTCGCGGGAGGATCTGCTCGCGGCACTGCCCGGTGGTGGTGACGACACCCATGCGGTGGAGACCGCGATCGCGCGACTGCGGGCCGGGCTCGGGACTCCCAAGGCTATTCAGACTGTGGTGAAGCGTGGGTACCGGTTGGCCCTGGATGCGGCTGACTGCTCCGATACGCCCGCGGTGCGTCCGGCTGTGCAGCCGCCGCACCCCGCGGGGATCGGGACGCCCGCGCGGTCGCCTCGGCCTGCCCAAGCGATCGGGGTGTGGTGAGCGCCGGGGTGCCGGGTGATCCGGCGCTGGTGCTCGTCGCGCACGGGACCCGCAGTGCGCGTGGGGTGGAGATGATCGCGGCGCTCGCCGATGCGGTGGCTGCCGAACTCGGGGTTTCGGTGTCCACGGCGCCGAACGCTTCGCTGCGGACTGCGTTTGTCGATGTGCTCGGGCCTTCGCCTTCTGAGGTGCTGCGGGATCTCGATGGGCCCGCTGTTGTTGTTCCGGCGTTTCTCGCTTCGGGTTATCACGTGTATCAGGATGTTCCGCGTGAGATTGCCGAGAGTGGGCACTGCGCTGTTGCCGTGACCGAGGCGATGGGGCCGGATCCGGCGTTGACGCGGGTGATGGCGATGCGGTTGCGGGCTGCCGGGTGGATGCCTGGGGACGCGGTTGTCTTCGCTGCTGCCGGGTCTTCGGATTCGCGTGCGCGGCAGGATGTTCGGCGGGCTGCGGGGATGCTGGCCGAGCAGCTGGGGGCGCCGGTCCGGATCGCGTATGTGGCTACGGGGACGCCTCGGGTGCCTGAAGTTGTTGCGTCGCTGCGTGAGTCGGGCGCGGAACGGGTGTACATCGCGTCTTATCTGTTGGCGCACGGTCTCTTTCACCAGCGGTTGCATGACGCTGGAGCCGATGGTGTGGCCGAGCCGATCGGTGTCCATCCGGGGGTTGTCCGGTTGATCGTCGATCGGTATCGCAGTGCGGCTCGGGAGCTGGTCGGCGTTCGCTGACGCCGATCGTCCACAGTCGGCCGGTGTCGGCGGCTGCCGCTAGAGTTGGCCCGACTTCACAACAAGGGGGGCACAGCTCGATGTCAGATTCGGCCGCAGGCCAGGGCTATCCATCCCAGGATGACGGGCTGACGGCGTATCCGGACGCGCCGGGCCAGCCCATCCCGCAGCCGCCGTTCGGTCCGGTGCCGGGTGCGGCGGGATCGCCGCCGTCCTATGGACCGGGCGCTCCGTATCCCGTGCCGGGTGGTGTGTATCCGCCGGTGGATGTCGCGCCGCGGGTTGTTCCGCAGAGTGTGCAGATCGCGTTCTATGTGATGCTGGCGGGGGCGGTGGTCACGGTGCTCAGCATGGCGTACTCGCTCACGCTGCTCGACAAGACGCGCAGTGACGCGCTCGACGCTTCGGGTGGGGTGTTGCGGGGGGAAAGCCTCGATCTTCTCGTGTACGCGAGCGTGGGTGGGGCCATGGTGAGTGCGGTGGTGACGGCCGGGTTGTGGGTGTGGATGGCGTTCGTCTGCCGGGCGGGGAAGAACTGGGGGCGGATCACGGGGACGGTGTTCTTCGGGATCAACGCGCTGTTCTATGTCATCGGCACGGTGATGGCGTTCGTCACCTCGACGGTGGGGATCGCGTTGGTGTTCAGCACCGTCACCGTGGCCATCGGACTCGCCGCGGTGATCCTGCTGTGGAACAGCATGTCCTCGCCCTTCTTCGCACCTCCGGCGCCGCGGGGCTACCAGCCCTACCCGGGTTATCCGCCAATCGCGCCGTACTGAAGTTCGCGCGGTAGACGCTCGGGGGCCGAGAGCGAGAGGCCGTCGTCGGCGGGGAGTGGGGTGTCGACGAATTGAGCCTGGCCGCCTGCCCCGAACTCGTGGTGCTCACCGATGAGCAGATCACCGAACTCGCCGAGCAGGACCCGTTCTGGGCGAATTGTTCGAGACGAAACACATGTCCCACCGCGAGTTCGTCGTCGACGATTCGGCACTGCGGACCACCTTCGGGCTCACCGCGTCGAAGCTGGACGAGGTGCTCGCCGTTGACGCGGCCGCGCGGGTATCCGTGCCCGACGCCGGGTAGATGCCGTAGGTTTGCCGGAGAACCAGTCAACGGTTGCTCCGAATCCCGGGAGGCCCGGTGCGGCAAGGTGAGGGTGGTATCGGCGCGGTAGCTGCCGTGATGGCGGCCGATGTTGCGCCGATTCCCTTGTCCGCCGGGCAATTACGCTGGTGGGTAGCTCACCAGCTCGCGCCCGAGGTGCCTGCCACCATCGCGCTGTATCTGGATCTGCGTGGGCCACTGGATATCGTGCGTCTGCGCACCGCAATGTGTTCGGCGGCAGCGCGACTGCAGTCACCACAGGTGCGCATCCGCCTCGTCGACGGCACGCCACACCAATACCTCGACCCGACCGTCTTCGGCGAACTCACCGAAATCGACCTGACCAGCGCGAGTGATGCGGTGGACGAAGCGCTGTCGCGAATGGAGACAGATCGCCGGGCTCGGCTTGACCTGTGCGCGGACGCGATCACTGTCGCGGTGTTGTATCGGGTAAGCCACGAGCGGTGTCTTCTCTACCTGCGCAGTCATCACCTGGTGCTCGATGGCGTCGGCGCGGTGGCGCTGCTGCGGCTCGCGGCCGGAAACTACTCGCAGGGCGCTGATGTCGATCCGGGCGACGTGTTGTCGATCGGGCAGCTGGTCGATGTGGATCGGGCCTATCGCAATTCCCCCCGCGCAGTGGCGGATCGGGAATTCTGGGCGAAAGAGGTGGCGGGACTGCCTGATCCGGTGGGCCTCGCCGGTATCGCCGCCCCCGCGTCGGCAAGCCCGCATCGGGTATCGGCCTGCCTCGACGAGCGCGCCGCGGACCTGCTGGCCTCCGCGCGACAGCGCTATTCGGCCAGCTTCCCGGAACTGACCGCCGCTGCCTTCGCCGCTTTCCTGGCGAGAATGTCGAGCTCGGACGAGGTCGTCCTCTCCTTGCCGGTGGCCGCCCGGCCCACCGCGGCCCTGCGTCGCTCGGCGGGATCGGTGTCCAATGTCGTGCCCTTGCGTCTGCGCGGCCTCGACACGACAACGGTCGAAGGCCTGATCGACCAGGTGCGAATGCGGGTGATCGGTGCCCTGCGCCACCAGTCCTACCGCTACGAGGACATCCAACGCGACCGGGGTGAAACCCACGTGGCGCGAGGCGGATTCGGCCCGGTGATCAATCTCCTCGGTTTCACCGCGCCGTTGACCCTCGGCCCGGTCACCGGCCACGCCCACCTCCTGAGCCTCGGCCCCGTCGAAGACCTTCTAGTGAACGGCTACCAACTCGGCCCCGACAACACCACCGCCACCATCGACTTCCAAGCCAACCCCGCCCGCTACGCCCCCGCCACCCTCGCCTGGTACCACCGCCTGTTCCTGAACTGGTTCGCCACCTTCCTCGCCGCCGACCCCACCCACCCCATTCGCGCTCTGACCCCGGAATCTGTGCGACCTGCGGAGGCCGCTGAGGTCGCCATCGCTGATACCGCCTGGACAACAACAACTTCGACGTTGGGTGAGCTGTTCAGCCGGTTCGACGAGGCGGACAGCGTCGCGGTGATCGATGGTGGCAGATCGATGAGTTATCGGGAACTCGCCGAATCGGCGGCGCGGTGGGCGAGGTTGCTCATCGCGGGGGGAGCCGCGCCCGGAAGCCCGGTGCTGACCGCGCTTCCGAGGTCGCTCGAATCCGTGCTGGCCGTGCGGGCCATCGCGGCGGCCGGTGCGTGCCTGACGCCGATCGACGTGGCCGATCCCATCGAGCGGGTCGCCCGGATCATCGAGGGATCCGGCGCGAGGCTCGGGTTGACGACGCGGGCCGCGAAGCCGGTCGGCGCATTCACCGGGGTCATGTGGCTGATGCTGGACGACGCGGAAACCCTGGCGCGCGTCGCCGATCAGTCGTCGGCCCCGATCACCGACGCCGAACGCGGCGGCCGGCTGATCGCGACCCACCCCGCGTACTTGATCCACACTTCGGGCACCACCGGTGTACCCAAAGGTGTCGCGGTCACGCACCGCGGCCTCGCCCCGCTGACCGGTCACCTACTCGACCGGTACCGCACCGCACCGGATTCGACAGTGCTGCACGCACATTCACCAGCGTTCGACGCGCATCTGCTCGAGCTCCTCGCCGCGTTCGCGGCGGGTGCGCGCCTGGTGGTCGCGCCGCCGGCGGTCGTCGCGGGCGCGGATCTGTCCGCGCTGATCACCGAGCATCGAGTCACCCACCTCCTCACCACGCCCGCGGTGTTGGCGACCCTGCGCCCCGACGAGGTGCCGAGTCTGGCGGTGGTGGTCGTCGGTGGCGAGGCCTGCCCACCGGAACTGGTCGCCACCTGGGCACCCCGCGTCCGTCTGCACAACGGCTACGGCCCGACCGAAGCCACGGTGATGGCCACCCAGTCGGCGCCGCTGGTGGCGGGGGAGCCTGTGACCATCGGCGCCGCGCTACCGGAAGTTGCCGCGCTGCTGTTGGATTCACGCCTGCGACCTGCCCCGCCCGGTGCCCGCGCCGAGCTGTTCCTCGGCGGCCCCGGGGTGGCGCAGGGCTACATCAATGATCCCGCGAGCACCGCGGCACGGTTCGTGGCCGACCCGCGAG
Organism: Nocardia sp. FBN12; assembly: GCF_054031145.1. Lineage (NCBI taxonomy): Bacteria > Bacillati > Actinomycetota > Actinomycetes > Mycobacteriales > Nocardiaceae > Nocardia > Nocardia sp. FBN12. The sequence continues at coordinate 4,613,334 of NZ_CM132926.1, read as the reverse complement.
GTGATGGCGAACGTGTCTACCGCACCGGCGATCTCGTCGGTCCCCGCGCCGACAACGGCTACGAGTTCCTCGGCCGCATCGACACCCAACTCACCGTCCGCGGCCGCCGCATCGAACCGGCCGAGGTGGAAAAGGCCTTACTCGCCGACCCCGCCATCGCGCACGCGGCCGTCGATATCGCCGACGCGGGCACCCCCGCGGCCCGCCTCATCGGCTACGTCGTCCCCACTCGCGACAGAGACCGCCCCGCACCGGACCGCGTTCCCACGCCGACCGCCGCACCCACCACCCCGTTCGACAGCGCCGCCACCCTCGCCCGCCTGCGCGCGATCCTCCCCGCGGCCTTGGTCCCGGCCGTCTTGATCACCCTCGAGCACCTCCCGCTGACGGTCAACGGAAAACTGGATCGTGCCGCACTTCCCGCTCCACCCGTCGCCGCCTATCGCGCCCCGGTGACCACCCTCGAGCATCAGATCGCCACCACCTTCGCCGCCGCCTGTCACCTCGACACGGTCGGCGCGGATGACGACTTCTTCGCCATCGGCGGCAATTCCCTCACTGGCGTGAGTGTTTCGGCGGAACTGGCCCACTCGACGAACACCCCGATCACGGTCCGCTGGCTCTACACCGCGCCGACAGTCGCCGCGCTCGCCCACCGGATCGAGACGTACCGCACCGATGCCGACCCGGGCGCCGCCGCCCTCGCCACCGTGCTGCCGCTGCGCACCGGTGGGACCCGGCCGCCCCTGTTCTGCGTCCATTCCGCAGTCCCGCTCGCCTGGTGCTACACCGGTCTTGCCCGTCATATCACCGATCGCCCCGTCTACGGACTGCAAGCACCGACCCTGTCGGCGGCCCCGGCCGCGCAACCCCGCGATGCCGGGGACACGTTCGCCGGGTCCGGTAAAGCACTGTCCGACAACACATCCACCGATCCAGCGCCCGCACTGACCGTCGACTACCTCGCCGACACCTATGCCACCGAGATCACCCGCCTGCAACCCGACGGCCCCATCCACCTCCTCGGCTGGTCCCTCGGCGGCCAACTCGCCCACGCCACCGCCGTCCGCCTGCGAGCGCACGGCCGCGATGTCGCTACCCTCGCCATGCTCGACAGCGTCGTCATCCCCGACCACGCCGACCCACCGCCGCGTCCCCGCATGCGCGACCTCCTCACCCACCTTCTCGGCGACGAACCCGACGGCGCCGACAGCCTCCCCGACCTCTCGGCCCACCAGGCCGCCGCCGAATTGGCCGCCGCCGGCGCGTCTCTCGGCACCGGACTCACCGCCGAGCAACTGACGAATCTGCACCAGGCCTACGCCGACGGAGTCCGCCTTTCGCACGGCTACCGCCCCGACCTCTTCGACGGCGACCTCCTCTACTTCTGCGCCACCCGGGGGATGACCGCCTTCCTCGACGCCCAGATGTGGCGCCCCGTCGTGACCGGACGCCTCATCGAACACCCCGTTCACACCACCCACGCCCAACTCACCAACGCCGACGTCGTCGCCCACATCGGACCGATCCTCGACCGTCACCTGCGCAAGGCCGAAACCGTCACGGCCACAACATGATTACCCTGCGCTCGTCGAGCGGCCGACGCACCGACGCGACCTGGTGGTGCGTCTACGACGACCCCGCCCGCTGGGCCGCCGAACACCCCCGAACCGCGCCACTGCTCGACTGGTTCGCCGACACCCTGATGCGCCACGACCCCGCGCAAGGACGGCCGGGCCCGGTCTGTCCCTTCGTCAATCCCGCTGCCGCACAACACACGTTGTGGATCGCCGAACCGGCCGCCACCGTGGCGATCACCCAGGCCGTCGACGACGCCTTCGATCTCTACCGCACCCTCGACCGCGTCTCGGCGGTGCTCACCGTCTTCCCCGACCTCGAGGACACCACCCGCATCGATGCCGCCCACGCCGCGCGCAAGAGCGACATCGTCCGCGCGGGCGCCATGCTCGGCCAGTTCTACCCCGGCTGCCCGGTCGCGGGCCTGTGGAACCGCGACTACCGCCCGCTGCACGCCCCACTGCCGATGCTGGTGATCCGCCCGATGATGAACACCGATTTCCCGTTCCTCGTCGGCACCCCGGAATGGCTCGCGGCCTACCTCGCCCGGCACGCCCCCGGACTCCCGCGCAAACTGCGCGCCACGATTGCGGAGCGGATGCACGTCCCCGACGCGGGACCCGCCTCGGTCACCGACCTGCGCGCGCATTTTCCGGATGAACACGCACAATAGGGACACGGACCGGCCAATGCCGGACAATAGCGGGATCATGCGGCACACTACGTCGCATGCGTCGGCTTGTGTGCTGTCTGCTCGTCTTGCTCGGCTGTGGATTCGTCGTCTCGCCCGCGGCGTCGGCGCAATCGGGGATCATCGACGTCCGCCCGCTGGGTGGCAGGCAGTTCGAGGTGGTCGTGTATTCCGCGGCCATGAACCGCCCGATCACCCTGTGGATGTCGCATCCCGGCGCGGGCGCGCCCGCGCTGTATCTGCTGAACGCGGTCGACGGTGGCGAGGGCGGTGGGCCGTGGATGCGCCGCACCGACGTCGTCGACTTCTTCGCCGACAAGCCGGTCAATGTGATCGTCCCGATCGGCGGCCGCGCCAGCATGTACACCGACTGGCAGCGCGATGACGGCGCACTCGGCCGCAACAAGTGGACCACCTTCCTGACGAACGAACTGCCCCCGCTGCTCGACGATCGCTTCGGGATGACGGGCGCCAATGGCATTGCGGGCCTGTCGATGTCGGCCACGTCGGCCTTGAATCTGGCCATCGCCGCACCGGGCCTGTACCGTGCGGTCGGCGCCTTCAGCGGATGCACCCAGACCGGTAACCCGCTCGCCGAAACCCTGGTCCGCGCCCAGCTCGCCACCTTCGGCGCCGACGCCACCAATATGTGGGGTGCCCCCGGCGACCCGGCGTGGGCGGCCAACGACCCGACCCTGCACGCCGATCGGCTGCGCGGTACCGCCATCTACCTGTCCTCGGGCAACGGCGCTCCCGGCCCGCACGAGGCCTTCAACGATCCGAGCATCGCGGGCAACGTCGGCGTCCTGCTCGACCGAATGCTGGTCGGCGGCACCATGGAAGCCGTGGTCGGCAGTTGCTCGAGCCCGCTCGCAGGCCGCCTCGGCCAGCTCGGCATTCCCGCCGACGTCCGCTTCCGCGCCGCGGGCACCCACGCCTGGCCCTACTGGCAGGACGACGTGCACGATTCCTGGCCCATGTTCGCCGCCGCCCTCGGCGTCTGAGACCTTGTCTTTGCCTCGGCGCACACTGAGCCGATGGCATATGACGAGGAACTCGCCGAGCGGATCCGGGAGATCGTCTACCCCCGACCCGACCTCGCCGAGAAGAAGATGTTCGGCGGGCTCGCCTTCCTGATCGGCGGCAATATGGCCGTGGCCGTCAGCGGCAAGGGTGGGTTGCTGGTGCGGGTCGCCCCGGCCGAAGGCGATGCCCTGCTCGACGGATCGTCGATCACCCCGATGGTGATGGGTGGGCGCGAGCTGAACGGCTGGCTGCGCGTGGCCCCCGAAACGGTCGACGACGACCCCACACTGCGGGAATGGGTCGAACGCGGCGTGCGATTCGCCGAGACGCTGCCGCGAAAATAAAAGTTCGGCGACTGTGTCGAAGGGCGGCGATCGGCTCCGACCAGTGGGTGAAGCAAGCCACTCACACCGAGGAGCACATCATGTCCGTCAACACCTTCCTGTGGTTCGATGCCGACGCCGAAGCAGCGGCCGAACTGTATGCCGCGACCGTCCCGAATTCGCGCATCGCCGAGGTCACCCGCCAGGGCGACGGCTCGGCTTTCATCATCACCCTCGGCCTCGACGGCCAGGCCGTCACCCTGATGAACGGCGGCCCCGGCCACCCGCACAGTGACGCCGCGTCGCTGCAGGTGATCGTGGATACCCAAGACGAGATCGATTCCCTCTGGGACGCGCTGTCGGAGGGCGGAACCCCCGGCCCGTGCGGCTGGCTCACCGACCGCTTCGGGGTGTCCTGGCAGGTCGCCCCGGCCGTGCTGCCCAAGCTCATGAGCGGTGAGCCCGACCGGGTCATCGCCGTCGCCACTGCGCTGCGGTCGATGTCCAAGCTCGATATCGCCGCGCTGCAACAGGCCTACGACCAGGCCTGAACGCGCGAACGGCCGCCGCGGGGAGAGGATCGCGGCGGCCGTAACGCGGGTGGGGCTAGCCGGCCGAGCCCGACAGCAGCCCACCCAGATCTGCGGAACCGGCGCCCGCGCCGGGGCCGGGGTTGGTCGGCTTCGGGACGACAGTGATCGTGACGGTCTTCGAGCTGATGAGCTCCTGCACCGCCTTGATCTCGTGCGCGCCGGTGGTCTTCGGCGTCCAGGTGATGGTGGCCTTGCCATCGGCTACCGAGACCGGCTCGCCGATCTGGGTGCCGTTGTCGGTGAAGGTCACCTTGAACAGGAACGAGGTGGCCGTGACATCGGCGGTGACGGTGTAGGCGGTATCCACATAGTGCGTGCTGCCGTTCACCGCGATTCCCTGCACGAGCGCGGATGCCTGGGGTGCCGTCAGCACGGCGGCCGCGGCCACCGCGGTGAATGCGGTGAGTCCGAAACCGGCACGTCGCGCCTGGTAGTTCTTCATGATGTTCTCCTGTTCGCGCTGTTGACGATCGCGACATTAGCCACCGGATCCGCACCGCGTCCCGAAAACTGAAATAACAATGTTTAAAATTTGACGGCTGGTGACGCCGCAGGTGGCGAGCGAATTCACCCGGAGCGGATGAGGCAGTGGCAGCGACCGGCCGAGACACTGGAACCATGTCGACGTCCGGACCGCTGCGCTACCAATTCGTCATCGAGGGCGAGCTGTCCGAGCGTGTTCTTGCGGCTTTTCCCGAACTGCGCCCCAGCTCGCATTCGCCCACCGGAACCACCACCCTGTTCGGCCTCGTCGACGACAGCACGGCCATGCGTGGCGTGATGGCCCGCATCGACACCCTCGGGCTCACCCTGCTGAGCATGTCCCAGTTGCCCGACTGAGCGTTCGCCGACGAGTCGACGTCGATCTGATAACGAGCGCCCTCAGTTCTCCTCGCCAGCAACCGAACAGCGGCCGTTTCGCCTACCGTCGATCTCGGCGGAGGTCGGCCGCCCAGCGGTGAAAAGCGTGTTCAGGAGGGTTGAGATGGCTTCGTCGTCGGGTTCTCTGGACTTCCACGGTGGCGGCTCGGTGATAGCTGCGACCGGCCTGTGCGCCGGTCTGCCGGAGCTGTCGTTCGCGCCGGTGCGCTGCAACGCGGCGTTCACCCGATTGGATCGGGCCAGCGCCGCCGCCGGACACACCGTGCTGCTGTGCGGGCCGGTGGGCAGCGGGAAGACCGTGGTGCTGGTCGACTGGGTGCGGCGCCGGTGCTCGGCCCGCGTCGTGTGGTCGACCGTCACCGAACAGTCCGGCACCGACCTGGTGGCCGAGATCGCGCGGACCCTCGATCCCACCGCGGATTCCGTACCGCTCGGGCGGCTGCACACACCGATGGACCGCGCCGCGAACCTCGTCGCCGCGATCGTCGACATCGAGCCGACCGTGCTGGTGATCGACAACGCCCACCTGCTCACCGACCCGTTGCAACTCGCCGGCCTCGAATACCTGCTCACCCACCTGCCCGCCCAGGTCACCGCGCTGATCGCGAGTCGCTTCGACCCGCCGCTGCGCTGGCACGCCCTCGACCTCGCGGGCAGGCTCACCCGGATCGGCGCGCCCGAACTCGCGCTCTCCGCCGACCGGGTCGCCCAGCTGTTCGCCCAGCACGGCTGCCGGCTCGACGACGCCGACCTCGCCGTGGTGCACGACCTCACCTGTGGCTGGGCCGCGCTGGTCCGCATCGCCGCGATCTGCTTGTCGGCCAGCGCGACCGATCGCGATACCGCCCTCGCCGCGCTGGCGCGCCCCTCGCACGCGGTCGCCGACTTCCTGGTCGCCGAACTGCTCGCCTCGCTGCCGGCACCCACGCTCGAATTCCTGCTCGCCACCGCGGTTCCCACGCAATTCTGTCTCCCGATGGCGCAAGATCTGGTCGGTGCGGACGCCGCCCGCATCCTCGACGAACTGCTGCGCGCCAACTTCCCCTTGCACACCGTCGCCCACGGGGGCGAGCTCTGGCACACCTACCACCCGCTCCTGCGTGCCTACCTGCTCGCCGAGGCCGCCTACACCAGGCCGGATCGCCTGCCCGCCTGTCATCGCCGGGTGGCGGCCTGGTTCACCTCGGCCGCGATGCCCGCGGCCGCGCTCGAGCACGTCCTGGCCGAACCCGGCGCACCCGGGCTGGTGCCCTTCCTGCGGGACTGGGCTTTGCGCATGGTGCTGGAAGGAAACGGCCATGCCCTGCTCGACGCCGCCGAAAACCTTGCCGAACACGACACTTTCGTTCGGCTGTTGCGCGCGGCCGTCGCGGTGGAGTCCGGCGATATCGCCGCCGCCGAGGTCTATCTCGAAGCCGCCCACGTCGGCCCTGACTCGGCGCCGCCGGTGGTTCCCGTCGAGTGGGTGGCCGCGCTCGACCACGCGGTGAGTGCGGGAGTCGCTGTGCTGGTGGGTGATTCGTCTTCGATGCGCTGGCCGCTGCCGCCGGCGACCGGGCAACCCGACCTCGACTGCTACGCCGCGCTGCACTGCGGCCTCGCCGAGATCTACAGCGGCGAAATCGACAGCGGCGCGACATCTGTGCGCCACGCGATCGTGCACGCCGAGCAGGCCGGGCTCGGTAGCTTCGCGGTCCGCGCCAGAACCGCGGCGGCGGTGGCGGCCGGGATGGCAGGCCGGATCAACGAGCTACGCGCGCTGGCGGCCGAGGCGATCGACTGCGCGCGACGCTACGAACTCGCCGGATCGGCCGATGCCGCCCCCGCCAGGGTGATCGCCGCCTTCGGCGCCTACCAGCAGGGCGTGGATTTCGAGCAGCCGCTGCCGAGCCTGCCCTTGGCCGCGGCCGACGAGACCATGGTGCCCGCGCCGGTGCGTCAGGGGGTGATCATGACCGGCGTGCTGATGTTCGCCGGCGCCGCGGATCGCTCGGCCGCCGCGGTCGCGCTCGCCAAACAGCTCCAGCGCCTGCTCGACGAAGCCCCGACGCTGCACGGCACCGGCGAACTGGTCACCGACGTGCTGTGGCTGTTGCTGCGCGTGCAAGCAAAGGGCGAGGCGCAGCAGCTGGTCGACCACGCGACGCGGGTGCTCGGCCGGACCCCGGAGATGGCCGTCGTCGAAGCGGGACTCGCCCTCTACGCGCATCGCCCCGCCGTCGTGCTGACCGTGCTGGAGCCGGTGCTGGCGACCGCGGACCTGGCGGCGCGTTCGCGGGTCGCGGCCTGGCTGCTGGTCGCGGTCGCCGCCGACCGACTCGATCGCCCGCGCAAGGTCGACGAGGCCTGCGAACAGGCACTCGCGCACGCGGCGACCGAACAGCTGACCCGCCCGTTCCTCGACGTGCCAGCGGCTGCCGAACTGCTGGCGCGGGTGGGTGCGCGCTTCGGTCAGTACGCCGCTCTCGTCGACCGGATCCGCGCCCACCGCGGCACCGGCGCGGGCGCGCCGCAGCTGACCGACACCGAACTCGTTGTGCTGCGCCAACTTCCGTCCGGGATGACGGCGGGCAGTATCGCCGCCGATCTCGGCGTCTCGGTGAACACCGTCAAGACGCACCTGCGCGGCATCTACCAGAAACTCGCCGTGAACGCCCGCGCCGACGCCATCGCCCAGGCCCGCTCGCTCGGACTCTTCTGACCTCAGTTCGGCGCCTGTAGGGCAGGGAACCAGACATCGGTGAGCACCGCCGCGGCCTGCGTGGCTGTGACGTCGATGGTGCCCTGCATGGCCCAGCGGGTGAAGAAGCGCTCGAGCTGGGCGACGAGGAGTTCGATCCGCAGCCTGCCCTCGTCGCGGCGGTGTTCGGGCCAGCGGGCGAGGTAGGCGGGCATGGTGTCGGCCAGGGTCATGATGCCCTCGCGTGCCACCGCGCGGAATTCCGGTTCCAGCGCGGTGGCCTCGTCCCAGGCCGGAAGCATGTCCTTGTTCGCGAAGAACCAATCGATCGCGCGAGTCATCCAGTCCGCGAACGCTTCCCGGGAACCGATGGTGAGCACGCGGTCGAGGTCGGCGTAGAAGTCCCGCACGCTGGCGAGGGTGCCTTGCTGGGCGATGGCCCTCAACACCTCGCCCTTGCTCGTGAAGTGGAGGTAGAAGGTAGCCCGGCTGCAGCCGACGGCGGCGGCGATGTCGTCGACGCGGACCGCGGAATAGCCCTGCGTCTCGAACAGGGTGCGTGCGGTCTCGACGATCCTGGCCTTCGTCAGGCGCTTCTGTTCCTCACGTAGCGAGCCCCGGCGGGCAGGTTCGGTCGTCATGGGCTCATCGTAGACGATCCGATCATTCACTAGACATGATGTCCAGCGAGAGGCTATTCTGTGGTCCACGTCACCGGCATGGTCATCGATGATCGAAGCCGTTCAGGAGTTGTGCATGGATACACCGGAATTGCCCAAGGTGTGCGTCATCGGCGCCGGACCTTCGGGTATCACCGCCGCGAAGCGGCTCGCCGAGAACGGAATCCCGTTCGACTGTTACGAAGCCTCCGACGAGGTGGGCGGCAACTGGTACTTCAAGAACCCCAATGGCATGTCGGCGTGCTATCAGAGCCTGCACATCGACACGTCCAAGTACCGCTTGCAGTTCGAGGACTTCCCGGCTCCGGATGATTGGCCACATTTCCCGCACCATTCGCAGCTGTTGCAGTACTTCAAGGACTATGTCGACCACTTCGGCCTGCGGGATCGGATTCGGTTCAACAGCCTGGTCGTTTCGGCCGAACGCGACGACGCGGGCTTGTGGCGGGTGACGACGGCGGCAGGCGACACCGAGGTCTACGACGCGCTCATCGTCTGCAACGGCCACCACTGGAACCCTCGATTCCCGGACTACCCCGGCGAATTCGACGGTGTGCTCATGCACAGCCACGCCTACAACGACCCGTTCGACCCGATCGACATGCGCGGCAAGCGGATCGTGGTGGTCGGCATGGGCAACTCCGGGCTCGACATCGCCTCGGAACTGTCCCAGCGCTTCATCGCCTCGAAACTGTTCGTCTCCGCCCGTCGCGGCGTCTGGGTGCTACCCAAGTATGTCAATGGTCAAGTGGGCGACCGTGCTTCGATGCCGGCGTGGATTCCCGGCAAGATCGCGCTCAAGCTCAAGCAGCGCTTCGTCCGCAAGAACCGTGGCGAGATGTCGACCTACGGCCTGCCGACCCCCGATCACGAGCCGTTCGAGGCGCATCCCTCGGCCAGCGAGGAATTCCTGCACCGCGCGGGTTGCGGCGATATCGAGGCCAAACCCGCGATTGCCCGCCTCGACGGTGACACCGTGCACTTCGCCGACGGCACCAGTGCGCAGGCGGACGTGATCGTCTGCGCCACCGGCTATCACATCAGCTTCCCGTTCTTCACCGATCCGGCGCTGGTGCCCGACGCGGCCAATCGGTTCCCGCTGTTCCAGATGATGATGAAGCCGGGTGTGGACAATCTGTTCTATCTCGGTCTCGCCCAGCCGATGCCGACGCTGGTGAACTTCGCCGAGCAGCAGAGCAAGCTGGTCGCCGCCTACCTGGCCGGGCGCTACCACCTGCCCTCGCGCGAGCAGATCGACGAGGTGCTCGGCGCGCAGGAAGCCAAACGCGCTGGGCGCTATTACGATTCGCCTCGCCACACCATCCAGACCGAGTTCGAGCCGTATGTGCGTTCGATGACCAAGGAGATGGCGCGCGGCGCGAAACGTGCCGCCGCCGCGGGCTACCGCCTGCCGGTGCCCGCTCGGGTGCGGGCCGAGGTGGCGCGATGAGTGCTTCCTCCGGTTTCTGCCGTGACGAATTCGCCGGCGTACGTGCGGCATTCGATGAACATCTCCGGTCGGGTGCCGAACTCGGCGCGGCCCTGTGCGTCACCGTCGACGGTGATCCGGTCCTCGACCTCTGGGGCGGTTACGCCGACGCGGCGAAGACCACGCCGTGGGGTGTCGACACCCTGGTCAACGTCTTCTCGGTCACCAAGACGATGACGGCACTGTGCGCCCTGCTGCTGGTCGACCGCGGTGAACTCGACGTCGACCAGCGGGTGGCCCACTATTGGCCCGAATTCGCGGCGAATGGCAAGGCCGACATCGAAGTTCGCCACCTGCTCTCGCACACCTCGGGTGTGTCTGGCTGGGAGAAGCCGATCGAGCTGACCGACATCTACGACACCGATGCCGCCGCCGCCCGCCTCGCGACGCAGGCACCGTGGTGGGAGCCGGGTACCGCCTCGGGCTACCACGCCATCAACTACGGCCATCTCATCGGTGAATTGGTGCGCCGCATCACCGGGCGTTCGCTGGGCCGGTTCTTCGCCGACGAGCTGGCGGGCCCGCTCGGTGCCGACTTCCATATCGGCACCGGTCCCGAGCACGCCGACCGGATCGCCACCCTGATCCCGCCGGAGATGCCGGACTTCGACCTGTCGACCCTGGACCAGGACAGCGTGCTGATCAAGACGCTCACCAGCCCCTGGCTGGAGGTCTCCGAAACCGCGACCCCGGGGTGGCGTGCGGCCGAGATCGGCGGCACCAACGGGCACGGCAACGCGCGCTCGGTGGCCCGCATCCAGTCGCTGATCGCCAATGGCGGCGAGCTGAGCGGCAGGCGGTTCCTCAGGCCCGCGACGATCGATGTGATCTTCCGCGAGCAGGCCGACGGCATCGACCTGGCGCTGCTGGCACCGCTGCGCTTCGGCATCGGCTACGGCTTGCCCCGACCGGAGACCTTCCCGCACATTCCCGACGGACGGGTCTGCTGGTGGGCAGGATACGGCGGCTCGATGGTCGTCAACGATCTGGATCGCCGAATCACCTTCGCCTACACCATGAATCGGATGGCTACCGGGTTGATCGGATCCGATCGGTGCGACAGCTACCTGAAGGCCACCTTCGACGCGGTAGGCGGCGCCCGATGAGCATGCGCGCGATGCAGCTGACGGCCCCGGGCACCCTCGAGTTGCGCACGGTGCCCGTCCCCGAGCTCGGACCGGACGATCTGCTCCTGCGGGTCGGCGCGGCCGGGATCTGCCATTCGGATTCGTTCGTGCTGAGCCTGCCGTTCCCGATGAGCGAGCAGCCTCTGACCTTGGGCCACGAGATCGCGGGCACGATCGAGGCGGTCGGCTCCGCGGTCGAGGGGCGCCGCGTCGGCGAACGCGGGATCGTGTACCTGTGCTGGTCGTGTGGCGAATGCCGGGAGTGCTCGCGCGGCAACGAGAACGTCTGTCTGGCGGCCGGTCGCACCGCGATGCCGCAGTGCCCGGGGCTCGGGCCCGACGGTGGGATGGCCGAGTTCGTCCGCATCCCGCGGCGTTCGTTCGTGCCCATCGCCGATGACCTGGACTTCGCACTGGCCGCGCCGCTGGCCGACGCCGCGCTGACCCCGATGCACGCCATCCACGGCGCCATGGACCAGCTGTGGCCGGGCGCGACCGCGGTCGCCATCGGCATCGGCGGACTCGGTCACGTCGCGGTGCAGTTGTTGAAGGCGCTCACCGAGACCACCGTGATCGCGGTCGACGTGGACGCAGGCAAGCTCGCCCTGGCTACCGAATGCGGCGCCGACATCGTGCTGAAGGCCGACGAGTACACAGCGGCCACGATCTTGGAGCTCACCGGCGGACGTGGCGCGGAAGCGGTGTTCGACTTCGTCGGTACCGATCCCACCGTCAAGGTCGCCGTCGAATCCGTCGCCCCCAACGGTGCGGTCCGGCTGGTCGGTCTCGGCGGCGGTGCCACCGGCATCGACTCGGGTCCCGCGGGTGGGCCCGGCCTGCCGTGGGGCGCCACGGTGCGAAAGTCCTACGGCGGCACCAGATCCGACCTCATCGATGCGGTGGCACTGGCCGCCGCGGGCAAGGTGCGCGCCGAGGTCGAGCGCTTCGACCTGGCCGACGCCCGCACCGCCTTCGACCGACTCGACTCCGGCGCGATCCGCGGACGCGCCGTCCTCATTCCTTGATGGAGAAGAACATGACCAACGCTGTAGACCCACAGGAATTCGTAGCCAAGGTCGCCGCGGGCCTGACCGCACCCGGAGCGCCGTTCGAGATGACCGTCGAACCCGTGCTCGGCGTGCCGATTCCGGTATTCGCGCGGCGCCGCGCGAACCTGCGCGAACTGCTCGAACACTCGCTGAACTGGGGGGAGCGCGACTATCTCGTCACCGAGGACCGCCGGATCTCCTTCACCGAGCACGCCGCTGCCGCAGGCGCTCTGGCCACCGCGCTGGCAGGCAAGTACGGAGTCGGCAAGGGCGATCGGGTCGGCATCCTGGCCGCCAACGGCCCGGACTGGGTGATCGCGTTCTGGGCCGCGCAATGTCTCGGCGCGATCCCGGTCGGCTACAACGCCTGGTGGGCGCCACGGGAGATCGCCTACGGATTGGGCCACACCACCCCGGCAGTGGTCATCGCAGACGCGAAAAGGGCTGCGCTGCTCACCGAAACAGATGTTCCGGTCCTCACCATGGAGGAAGATCTGCCCGCCCTCATCGCCGAATTCGGTGGTGGCGAGATCCCGAGCACGCCAGTGGCCGAGGACGATCCGGCCGTCATCCTCTACACCAGCGGCACCAGCGGCAGGCCGAAGGGGGTGGTCCATTCGCAGCGAAACATGGTGGCGATCAGCGACTATCACCGTTTCACCGACGCCATGATGGGCGCGTTCATGGGCCAGGAGCCCAGCGACGCACCGAGCGATCGCCGTTACCTGGTCACCGCGCCGCTGTTTCACATCGCCAGTCTGCACAACCTCGTCATCCCACGGTTGCTGACCGGCGCGGCCGCGGTGTTCCCACACGGTGGCTTCGAAGTCGGCCGGATTCTGAGCCTGATCGAGCGCGAGCGGGTCACCAACTGGGCCGCGGTGCCGACCATGGCCTCGCGCCTGCTGGAACATGATGTGGCCCAACACGATCTGTCCTCGCTGAGCGCGCTCTCGCTGAACTCGGCGCCGTCCTCGCCCGCGTTGATCGCCAGTCTGCGCGAGAAGACCTCGGCCCTGCAGTTCTCGCTGACCACCAGTTACGGCCTCACCGAGAGCGGTACCGCGGCGACGGTGGCCACCCCGCTCGACCTGGCCGCCGACGACGCCTCGGTCGGCAGGCCGATCATCGGGGTGGCGGTGCAGATCCGCGACGCCGAGGGCAACGCGGTCGGCGACGGCGAAGAGGGCGAGATCTGCATCCGCAGTCCCTATGTGATGCTCGGCTACTGGAACGACGACGCGGCCACCGGATCGGCGATCGACGACCAAAGATGGTTGCGCTCCGGCGATTTCGGCACGATGCGCGATGGCAGGCTCACCGTGTCGGGCAGGCGGACCGACCTGATCCTGCGCGGCGGGGAGAACGTCTACCCCACCGAGATCGAGAACGTGCTGTGTGAACATCCCGCGGTCAGCGAATGCGCGGTGTTCGGGGTCGCCGATGCCGACCTCGGCCAGGTGGTGGCGGCGGTGATCGTCACCGAGCCCGGCGCGGTGGAGGTCGAGGAACTGCAGGCGTTCGTCGGCGACCGCCTCGCCTATTTCAAGGTGCCAGCCCACTGGCGTCTCACAACGGATGCGCTGCCGCGCAACGCGACCGGTAAAGTCACCAGGCGCGAGCTCGCGATCTAAAAGGGGTCTGAACATGTTCGACAGCATCATCAAGGGTGGCCGTTGGTTCGACGGCACCGGCGCCCCATCCGCGGTCCGTCACCTCGGCATCATCGACGGCAAGGTGGCCGAGATCTCGGAGACCCCGCTCGACGAAACCGGCTGCTCCCGCGTCGTCGACGCGACGGGCAAATGGGTTGTCCCCGGCATGATCGACATCCACACCCACTACGACGTGGAGGTCCTGCTCGACCCGTCGCTGTCGGAGTCGGTGCGCCACGGCATCACCACCGTGCTGCTGGGTTCGTGCTCGCTCTCGACCGTGCACGTCGACGGTGAGACCGCGGGCGACCTGTTCGGCAGGGTCGAGGCCATCCCGCGCCCGTACGTCGTCGGCGCGATGAACGACGTCCAGACCTGGAGTACCGCAAGCGAATACGTCGCCGCGCTCGAGCAGTCGCCGCTCGGACCGAATCTGGCGGGCTTCATCGGCCACTCCGATATTCGGGCGGCGGTGATGGGGCTCGACCGCTCCACCCGCAAGGAAGTGAAACCGTCCAAGGATGAGCTGGCCGAGATCGAGCGCATGCTCACCGACGCACTCGACGCCGGTTTCGTCGGAATGTCCTCGCAGCAGCTGCTTTTCGACAAGCTCGACGGGGAGACCTGCCGTTCGCGGACGCTGCCGTCCACGTATGCCAAGAGCAAGGAACGGCACCGGCTCAACACGATCCTGCGCAAGCGCGGTCGCGCGTTGCAGGGTGGCCCCGACATCACCAACCCCAAGAGCTTGGTGTCGATGGCGGTCTCGAGCATCGGCCTATGGCGCAAATCGCTCAAGGTGAGCCTGCTCTCGGCGGCCGATGTGAAGGCGGTGCCGGGCGCGTCCAAGATGTTCCCCGCCGTCGGCAAGATCATCAACGGGCTCGACGGCAACTTCCGCTGGCAGCATCTGCCCGTTCCGTTCGAGGTGTACTCCGACGGCATCTCGCTGCCGGTGTTCGAGGAGTTCGGTTCCGGCGCGGCCGCTTTGCACCTGGCCGATCACATCGACGAGCAGCGTCACCTCATGCAGGACGAGGAGTACCGCCGCTCGTTCCGCAAGGACTACGACAACAAGTACGGCCCCCGCGCCTGGCACCGTGACTTCTTCGACGCCGATATCGTCGAGTGCCCCGACGAGACCGTCATCGGCAAGACCTTCGGTGAGGTCGGCGTCGATCGCGGCGGCCTGCACCCGGTCGACGCGTTCCTCGACCTCGTCGTCGAACACGGCGACAAACTGCGCTGGCGCACCACCATTTCCAACCACCGCCCCGAGGTGGCCGACATCCTGGCCGCCGACCCGTCGGTGCAGCTCGGCTTCTCCGACGCGGGCGCCCACCTGCGCAACATGGCCTTCTACAACTTCGGCCTGCGCCTGCTCCGCCGGGTCAACGATGCCGCGACCAGCGAGAAGCCGTTCATGACGGTCGAGCACGCGGTCCACCGCCTCACCGGCGAACTGGCGGACTGGTACGGCCTCGACACCGGCCACCTGCGCGTGGGCGACCGTGCCGACGCCGTCGTCATCGACCCCGCCCATCTCGACGAAACCCTCGACGCCTACGCGGAGAGCCCCGTCGCTGTGTTCGGCAACCTCCCGCGCATGGTCAACCGCAACGACGAGACGGTCACCGCGGTCTTCGTCAACGGGCGCTATGTCTTCGGCGAGGGCGAAGCCGATCCCGTGCTCGGCACCGAACGAGTGGGGGAATTCCTGCGCGCCGGGTAGGACCCGCCGACCAGGTCGCGAGGCAGTCGAACCCGCCCGCGGCCGGGTCCTCGGCACCGACACGTCGCGCACCCGGTGCGCGACGCACCCGCCCCGATCTGCGACCCTCACGTGACGACCGTGTGGCGTCCGACCTGAATCCGGTCGGCCCCGCGCGAAACACCGCACATCAGCGAGAGGACGCGACATGTCGGACGCGAAACGGATCACCTGGGGAAAACCACGCCACCCCACCGACGCCGGCCGCGACGCCTTGCGCGAGGACCTTCTCACCAGGGCCCGCGCGGTCCGTTCCGGCGGCTGGGCGAACCACCGCACCGAGTGGTCGGCAGGTCAGGTCGCCGTTGTCGCCTATGTACTCGGTGATGCCGAGGTGCTGGCCGAATTCGACGAGAACGAGGGCACGGTGCTGAGCCGCTATGCCGCCGATCTGTTCGGATTCATCAAGGGACGCAAGGACATCGAGGCCGGACTTGTCGGCACCCAGGCGTGGTTCGACACTGTTCGCAAGGCACTGGGCGACACGTCGACGTGAGACCGACGGGTAGTTCTGGGATCTCAGCCTGTTGTCGGTGGGCGCTGCGGGAGTCCGTGGCGCTCGACCATCGCGGGCGTTAACGGTCCGCTGCGCCGGATTCCGCGAAGGTTCCGTCAGCCGTCGACCGTCCCCGCGGTCACGCGGTCGGTGAGGGCGGGTGCGCCGGGCCCGGTGAGGTCGTCGCAGTAGGCGGCCCGCCCGGCCATCGCCATGGTCAGCGCGATCGTAGTTCCGCTGATCAGTGGTCCGGTTCCGGTCGTGAACGGGCCGTCGGTCGCTTCCAGCCGCAGACCTTCGGTGAGTGTGCGGCCGGGGACGGTGAAATCGCGGCTCGCGTAGAACTCGGCGACGGCGGTGGTCGCTTCGATCGACGGTGTGTAACCCAGGCCGAGCGGGCGGCGGATGTCCTGGGCGTGGACGATGACCTCGCCGAGCCAGGCCGCCGTGGGGCCTGGGGCCGAGGTCGTACTGGGGATGATCGCCCGGAACAGTGCGAGGGTCTCGGCCGGCGTCTTCCCGAGATGCTCGGCCTTGCGTCGTTCGTTGTGTTTGTCGAAGTCGAAGCGGGCGCCGAGGACGCTGGTCACCCAGCGCACCCGGCCGACGCTGGCCGCGGCCGTGAGATGAGCGAGCACATCCTCGACGGTCCAGGATCCGCACAGCGAAGGTCGGCCCCACTGGTCGTCGTCGAGGTCAGCGAGATCGTCGGCGAGGGCGGCGCGCTCGGCGTGCGCCATCGCCCACAGCGCCGCACGGTCTGGACCCACGGGCCCACCGGACATGAGAAACCTCGATTCGGGCACCCGCAGGCCACCGGAGCGCGACGGTGCCACCTCGACGCTCCGTAATGAAGACGGTTCGGCCCGCGTGAACTCATCGGTGCGTCATGACCACGCCCCGCCTGCGTGGCGCGCGGGCGGGCGCCGAAACGAACGAACTACCAGCGGTCGGGAGTGACCGGTGCGTCCCATGCCTTGGCGAAGCGGGTCTTGTCCTTGGTGTCTACTTCCTTGCGGCGGTAGACGATGTAGGGGCGGGTGAGGTAGCCGATGGGGGCGCTGAACATGTGGACCAGGCGAGTGTAGGGCCACGCGAAGACCAGGGCGAGGACGACGAGGCCGTGGAGTTGGAAAGTCCAGGGAACGCCGACCATCAGGCCCGGTTCGGGGTTGATCGAGAACAGGCTGCGGAACCAGGGGGAGACCGTGGTGCGGTAGTTGTAGGTGCCCCACAGCAGGTTGGAGCCCCACGTGTTGAGCAGGCCGGTGACCAGGGCCAAGGTCAGCAGCGTGTACATCATGACGTCGTTGCGGCTGGTGTTCTTGCGTACGGCGGGGATGGCGATGCGGCGGTAGCACAGGATCGCCACCCCCGCGACGACCATCAGTCCGGCGATCGAGCCCGCGCCGACCGCGACGAGGTGGTAGGCGTGCTCGGAGATGCCGATCGCCGCGGTCCAGGATTCGGGGATCAACAGACCCATGACATGTCCGCCGAACACCCCGAGCATGCCGAAGTGGAACAGCGGGCTGCCCAGTTGCAGCAGCTTGGACTCGTAGATCTGTGAGGACCGGGTGGTCCAGCCGAACTGGTCGAAGCGGTAGCGCCAGACATGGCCGAGCACAAAGGAAGTCGCCGCGATGTAGGGCAGGATCAGCCACAGGCCTTCGGGCAGGGGGATGGTTGCGTTCATCTGCGGCCTTCTGTTGCTTCGAAGAGGGCGGGGTCCATGGCGTAGGGCTCGAGGCCGACCTCTTCCTCGGGCGGACCCTGGGCGGCGAGTTCGGCGATGCGCCTGCGGTCGGCGGTGGTCACCGGGGGCAGGGTGGTGAGGACCGCGCCGAGGACACCGCTGTAGGGAGAGTTGTTGTCGCCCAGCGACAGTCGCAACAGCTCCAGCACCGGCACGTGCTCGCCGAGCAGGCGTTCGCCGCCGATCGGGTCGATGGTGGCGGCGAATTCCAGCAGCACCGGCAGGTGGTCCGGGAGTTCCTCGTCGCCGAGTTCTACTCCCGCCTGGCGGTAGGCGTGCTTGAAACGCAGCAGTGCCATGCCGCGTTTGCGGGTGTCGCCGAAGGCGTAGAAGGTCAGGTGCAGGCTGGCGCGGCGGCGCATGTCGAAAGTCTCGACGTAGCTCTGCGCCACTTCGATCGCCGGGGTGTCACGCAGATAGGCGAATATCTCGGCGAACTGCGCCTGCACCTCGTCGGGCAAGTGCGCTGCGGCCTCGGACAACTGGTCGAGCATGGCCAGGGTCTGCTCGCCGGGGTAGTCGAGCAGGAACGCGGCCAGCCGCCACACGACCAAGCGGTCGTGCTCGGGCATCGCGGTAACCGGTTGGGGCCGTTTACGAATCGACAACAGACTCATGGCGCGACACCGCTCACGGGTGAGTCGGTAATGGCAGCGCCGTTGCTGCCGTTGCCGTTACCGGCGCCGTTGCCGGTACCCCCGTTGCCGTTCGTGGTCGGCACGAGTCCACTGGTGCTGCGCCCGTCCCAGTTGAGCAGGTTGATCCGGCCCGACTTCTCCTCCGGCGCAGCCTGATTGACGTCCGAGAGCGAGAACTTCTCGACGACCTGGTCGAACGCGGTCATGCCAGGTCCGCCGTCGGTATCGAGACTGCACCCGGTGGCCAGCGAATCCAGTTCGTGCGCTTTGGAAGTCGCGCCCATCGGGATCACGTACCGGTGCTCGTACTTGGCGATGGCGAGCAACCGGTACATCGCCTCGATCTCCTCGGGCTCGAGACCGATCGACGGCGCGATATGGGGTTCGGGTTCTTCGCCGAGGTTCACCGAACGCATGAACGCCCGCATTCCGGCCAACCGCTGCAACGAGGAGCGCACCGGTCCGATCTCGCCTGCGGTGAACAGCTCGGCGAGGTAGTCGAGCGGGATGCGCAGCGCGTCGATGGCGCCGAACAGGTTGCGCACGTCCTCGCCGTCGTGCCCGGTCTCGGTGAGCACATCCACCACCGGCGACAGCGGCGGCACGTACCAAACCATCGGCATCGTGCGGTATTCCGGGTGCAGCGGCAGCGCCAGCTGGTAGTCGACGATCAGCTTGTAGACCGGCGAATCCTGGGCGGCCTGAATCCATTCCGGTGAGATCCCGGCCTTCTCGGCCTCGGCGATCACGCGCTCGTCATGCGGGTTGAGGAACACGCCGAGCTGCGAGGTATAGAGGTCCTGCGGGTCGGTGACCTGGGCCGCTTCGAGCACCGCGTCGGCGTCGTAGAGCATCACGCCGATGTAGCGCAGCCGCCCGACGCAGGTCTCCGAGCACACCGTCGGGATGCCGACTTCCACGCGCGGGTAGCAGAAGGTGCACTTCTCCGCCTTGCCCGTCTTGTGGTTGAAGTAGATCTTCTTGTACGGGCAGCCGGTGATGCACTGGCGCCAACCACGGCACTTGTCCTGGTCGACGAGCACGATGCCGTCTTCCTCGCGCTTGTAGATCGCGCCGGAGGGGCACGACGCGGCGCACGAGGGGTTCAGGCAGTGCTCGCAGATGCGCGGCAGGTAGAACATGAAGGTCTCTTCGAACTCCAGTTTCACCTTGGTCTCGAGCTTGCCGAGGATGGGGTCCTTGCCGACCTGCTCGGGACCCGAACCCAGGTCGTCGTCCCAGTTCGCACCCCAGGTGACCTTGGTGTCCTCACCGGTGATCAGCGACTTGGGCCGCGCCACCGGGGTGGTGTCCATGGGCGGCGACGACAGCAGGTTGTCGTAGTCGTAGCTCCACGGCTCGTAGTAGTCGTCGACCGTGGGCAGGTCGGGGTTGGCGAAGATGTTCATCAGGCGCTTGAACCGCGAGCCGGACTTGAGGGTCAGCTTGCCGCGCTTGTTGAGCGTCCAGCCACCCTTCCACTTCTCCTGGTCCTCGTACTGACGCGGATAACCCTGTCCCGGACGGGTTTCCACATTGTTGAACCAGACGTACTCGGTGCCGCCGCGATTGGTCCACGCCTGCTTGCAGGTGACCGAGCAGGTGTGGCAGCCGATGCACTTGTCCAGGTTCATGACCATCGCAAGTTGAGCCATTACGCGCATGGTTAGTACTCCACTTCTTGCGATCGGCGGCGGATAGTCGTGACCTCGTCACGCTGATTTCCGGTGGGGCCGTGGTAGTTCAGGGCGAAGGACTGCTGGGCGTAGCCGCCGATCAGGTGCGAGGGCTTGATCAGCACGCGAGTGAGCGCGTTGTGGATACCGCCGCGCTTGCCCTTGGCTTCCTTGGTCGTATCCTCGGCGCCTTCGATGCGTGGCACGTCGACCGCGCGGTCCTGGGCGTGGTACATGAAGACCGTGCCTTCGGGCATGCGGTGCGACACGATCGCCCGGGCGACGACGACACCGTTGCGGTTGATCGCCTCGATCCAGTCGTTGTCCGCCACGCCGATCTTCTTGGCGTCGACGTCCGACATCCAGATCGTCTGACCGCCGCGCGAGAGCGTCAACATATGCAGGTTGTCCTGGTAGGCCGAGTGGATCGACCACTTGGAGTGCGGGGTCAGGTAGCGCACGGTGAGACCGTTGCCGCTCACATTGCCGATGCTCGGCTCCGCGAACAGCGCCGACATATCAAGGGGCGGACGGAAGATCGGCAGTTGCTCGCCGAGTTCGATCATCCAGTCGTGGTCGAGGTAGAAGTGCTGGCGACCGGTGAGCGTGTGCCACGGCTTGAGCCGCTCGACATTGATGGTGAACGGCGAGTACCGGCGGCCACCGGATTCCGAGCCCGACCATTCAGCCGAGGTGATCACCGGAACCGGACGAGCCTGGGTATCGGCGAACGTGATCCGTTTGCCCTCGGCCTCTTTCGCGAGGTCGACCAGTTCGGTGCCGGTCCGCCGCTCCAGCGCCTCGAACCCTTCGACCGCCAGGCGGCCGTTGGTGGTGCCCGACAGCGACAGAATGGCTTCGGCGGCGTGGGTGTCCTTGGCCAGCGACGGTCGTCCCGCGGCGATGCCGGAGACGATGGTGCCGTTCTGTCCGGCGAGGTAGGCCACTTCTTCCTCGGGGAAGGTGGTGACGCCCTTGGTCGTCAGGCCGAGCTTCTCCACCAGCGGCCCGAGCGCGGCCAGCTTCTCCGCGATCTTGGTGTAGTCGCGTTCGATCTCCACGATCTTGGGCATGGTCTTGCCCGGAATCGGTTCGCACTCACCGGCTTTCCAGTCCAGAACCTTGCCGCCGGCCTGCGCCAGCGCGTCGGGGGAGTCGTGCTGCAGCGGCACCGCGACGATGTCTTTGCGTGTGCCCAGGTGCTTTTCGGCGAGCCAGGAGAAGCCACGCGCGATCCGGTGGAACGCCTCGAAGTCGGTCTTGGCCTCCCACGGCGGGGAGATGGCCGGGGAGAAGGCGTGCACGAACGGGTGCATGTCGGTCGAGGACAGGTCGTGCTTCTCATACCAGGTGGCGGCGGGGAGCACGATATCGGCGAACAGGGTGGTGCTGGTCATCCGGAAGTCCAGTGCGAGCAGCAGATCCAGCTTGCCCTCGGCGCCTTCCTCCCGCCATTCCAGTTCCTGTGGGCGCACCCCGGTCGCGTCGGTGGTCTGCAGGTTGGAGCCGCAGCCGAGCAGGTGCTTCTGGAAGTACTCGTTGCCCTTGCCCGAGGAGCCGAGCAGGTTCGCGCGCCACACGGTGAGTACGCGCGGGAAGTTCTCGGGGGCGTCGGGGTCTTCGCAGGCGAAGCGCAGGTCGCCGGACTTCAACCCGGCTACCACATGCTCGGCCGGGGTCTTGCCTGCTTCGGCGGCCTCATCGGCCAGGTCGAGGGGATTGCGGTTGAAGGTCGGATAGCTGGGCATCCAGCCCAGACGACTCGCCAGGGCGATGTTGTCGGCGGCCGTACGCCCGGCGAACTTGCCCTTGCCAAGGGGCGACGCGAACGAGTCCGAGGTGAACGGGTCGTAGCGCCACTGATCATTGGTCAGGTACCAGAACACGGTGCCCTGCATCTGGCGCGGCGGCCGCTGCCAGTCGCTCGCCGAAGCCAAAGTGGCCCAGCCGGTTACGGGACGGCACTTCTCCTGGCCGACGTAGTGGGCCCAGCCGCCACCGTTCTTGCCCTGGCAGCCGGTGAGTAGCGTCAAGGTGAAGAAGGCGCGGTAGATCTGGTCGGAGTGGAACCAGTGGTTGGTGCCCGCGCCCATCAGGATCATCGAGCGACCGCCGGAACGTTCGGCGTT
The DNA here is from genome assembly GCF_054031145.1 of Nocardia sp. FBN12. Lineage (NCBI taxonomy): Bacteria > Bacillati > Actinomycetota > Actinomycetes > Mycobacteriales > Nocardiaceae > Nocardia > Nocardia sp. FBN12. The sequence continues at coordinate 4,591,095 of NZ_CM132926.1, read as the reverse complement.
GTCGGCGAATTCGCGTCCGATGCGCGCCGCCTGAACGGCGGGCACTCCGGTGATTGCCTCCTGCCACGCTGGGGTGTACGGCGACTCGGCATCGTCATAGCCCTTGGCCCACTCGCCCGGCAGACCGTCGCGGCCGACGCCGTACTGGGCCAGCAGCAGGTCGAATACGGTGGTAACCCGCTTGCCCGCAACGATTTTCGTCGGCACGCCGCGGATGATCGAACCGGCGACATCGGTGTCGAAGCGCGGCAGCGCGATGGTGGCGGGTGCGTCGTCGGAGTGGCCGAGCAGGGTGAGCAGCGGGTCGACGCCGTCGAGGTCGAGGTTCCACTTGCCCGCGTCGCCCTCGCCGAAGCGGTGACCCAGTGAACCGTTGGGCACCACCGGGTTTCCGGCCTGGTCCAGCAGCACCGGCTTGTGCTCGACGCCCTCGCCGGTGTGGCCGAGATCCGCGGCGGTGAGGAACTTGCCGGGTAGGGCGCCGTCCTGATCTGCCGCCTCGTCGAGGCAGATCAGGTACGGCAGATCGGTGTAGGACTTGATGTAGTCGGTGAACATCGGAGTCTGCTTCTCGATGAAGAACTCCTTGAGCACCACGTGCCCCATCGACATCGCCAGCGCCGCATCGGTTCCCGGCCGCGCGGCCACCCACTCGTCGGCGAACTTGGTGTTGTCGGCGTAGTCGGGGGAGACCACCACGACCTTCTGGCCGCGGTAGCGCGCCTCGGTCATGTAGTGCGCGTCAGGTGTACGGGTCACCGGGACGTTGGAGCCCCACATGATGAGGTAGCCCGCGTCGAACCAGTCGGCCGACTCCGGCACGTCGGTCTGATCGCCGAACACCTGCGGCGAGGCCACCGGCAGGTCGGCGTACCAGTCGTAGAACGAGAGCATGTAGCCGCCGATCAGCGACACGAAGCGCGCGCCGGTGGCATGGCTGACCATCGACATCGCGGGGATCGGCGAGAAGCCGGCCACCCGGTCGGGCCCGTACTGCTTGATCGTGTAAACATGTGCGGCGGCGGCGATTTCGGCGGCTTCCCACCATTCGGCGCGGACGAATCCGCCCTTGCCGCGCGCCATCTTGTAGGCCTTGGCCTTGGCCGGGTCCTCGACGATCGACTCCCACGCCAGCACCGGGTCCTTGAGCTCGGCCTTGGCCTTGCGGTACAGGTCGAGCAGTGTGCCACGCACATACGGGTAGCGCACGCGGGCCGGGGAGTAGGTGTACCAGGAGAAGGAGGCGCCACGTGGGCAGCCGCGCGGTTCGTACTCGGGCTTGTCCGAGCCCACCGACGGGTAGTCGGTCTGCTGGGACTCCCAGGTGATCACGCCGTCCTTGACGTAGATCTTCCAGGAGCACGAGCCGGTGCAGTTCACGCCGTGGGTGGAGCGCACCACCTTGTCGTGCGACCAGCGGTCGCGGTAGAACTCGTCGGCATCGCGGCCACCGACCTTGTAGATGGACCGGTTGTCGGGCGAGGCCTCGCCCCGCTGGAAATACTTACCGAGGTTCAGCAATGTGTCGCCGAAATCGGCGGGCGACGGACCTTGCGTACGCGAATTAACCACGACGCCCCCTTCGAACTGTGAAATCGGGCTGTTGAGGGGAACTGTAAAGAGGCCGACTCCTTCGGCAAAACGAACTTTTCACATCCGGATTCGGGCCACGGTGAGCTGTGAGGTCGGCGCAATGTCGTGGTCACGGGGGAGACGCGTGGCGTCGTTCGCGATCGGGGGCTCACCAGGGTGAACGAGCCGCGAGCTGGCCGAACGGGGTGATCGGAGGGTGCGGCGGGAGGTCGGCGGTGATGCTTCGGAAACGACTGGTTCTCCCGCGGTTTACATTTGTTTACACACCTGGCGTGCCTGCTGAACAGCGCTGATGTGACGCCACGCACAACTATGGCCGACCCTGTCGGCGTCGGGCACCGTGATCGGGTCGCCGGCGGTGGCGTCACCGAGCCGGGCGGACTCCCTCGGTGCGACGGGTGGGCAGGCGAAGGTCTCGGACGGGCGGCCCGCAGCGGCCGCGGGTGAGCCGCGCGGAATCCTATAGCACTCTTGAACGGCGCGAATTCGAATCCTTTTAATTCGGTTCAGGACACCGCATTTCGTGACCGAACGCACAGTTGCCCGAGGGTAACTACCCAAATGGCACAGCGCCAATATAAAGAAACGGCATCTTTTCCGGTCGGCGGTTGGTTCGAGGTTGAGCGGTCATCCAGTATGGGGCGGTGCAGACAGGGAGGGTTGGGGTGATACCGAAGTCATCGTTCGACGGACCTGATGGGCCGCCGAAACCGCCGACGCTCGGCGGGTTGCTGCGGCGGCTTCGCGACGATCGGCGGATTTCCCGGGAAAAGCTCGCGTTCGCGGCGGGAGTCAGCTCGAGTTACATCACGCATTTGGAGAGCGGGGACCGCGACCGGCCGACGCGTGCGGTGATCGAGGCGCTCGTGCGCTACCTCGATCGGATCGCGCCGGTGACCGATATCGAACGCAGACATCTGTTCGATCTGGCCGGGCTCGCGCCGGTGGACAATCCGACGGTCGAGGATCTGCGCGCCGAGATCAGCGCCGAGATGCGCCGGACCCTGGCACTACAGGAACCGGACCTGGCGGCCTATGTCGACACGCGCTGGAACGTGCTCGCGGGCAACGAATCCTATGATCGCGCGTTCCCCGGTCTGGTCGAAGACGTCAATATTCTGCGCTGGTTCTTCGGCAACCCGATCTCGCGCAAAGTAATGGTGGAGTGGGAGAAGGAATCCACGCTCACCGTGCACTGGCTGCGCGGGCTGATCGGTCAGCAGGGCGGCGGTGAGTGGGCCACCGAACTGCTCGACGAATTGGCGCAATACCGCGACTTCCGCCGCATCTGGGACGACGGCGACACCGTTTACGGTCGCGATCACGCCGCCATGCGCCTGTGCGATCTGCACACCGGCGAGTACTACACCGTCGACGTGCAGCTGTTCCGGCTCGACTCCGTCGCCTACCCCGGCCGCATCCAGTACTACCTGGGCGTTCGTGGTCCCGACGACTAGATGCCCGCGGCTGCCACCGGCTCGACGGCGTACTTGGTGCAGGCCGTGACCAGACTCGACAGCGCCGCGGCAACCGGCTCGGGATGGGTCAGCGCACAGCCGTGGCCCGCACCCGCCACCGTGCGCACACCGCTCGCGCCGGGCAGCCCGGCCGCCAACCGCGCGCACTTGTCCGCGGTGCTGCTGAGGTCGTTTTCGCCGCGCAGGACGAGGGCGGGCACGGTGATCTCGCCGAGCCGCCCGTGCACCGACTCGCGCCCGATCAGGCAGTCGGCCGCGGGACGGATCGCGGTGCGATCGGCGGCGAGCCAGCGGGTGATCCAGGTCTGCCAGATTCGCGGATCGTTGCCGCCGATCAAGCGCGGGGCGAGATCTTGCGCCAGTGGCCGCAATGCGCCGGTGCCACACCATTCGTCGAAGAAGTTCTCGTAATAGGTCTCGTCGGCCCTGGTGCACGCATCGGCTTCGGTATCGAGCAATGCCAGCCCGGTGACGCGGTCGGGAGCGAGCAACGCCATGCGCAATGCCGCGTAACCGCCCTGGCTCACGCCGCCGACAACGGCGTGCTCGATGCCGAGTGCGTCGAGCACCCGCAGGCCGTCGGTGGCCAGATCCCAGTAGTCGAAGCGTGGGTTGTCGCCGTAGCCGGTGCGGCCGTGACCGCGCGCGTCCCAGGCGACGACATTGATATCGGTGTGTGCCAGGACTTTCCGGAGCGGGTCGAACATGGATTCGTCCATGAGGAATCCGTGGGCGAGCAACAGCGTCGGACCGTGGACGGCGTCGGTGCGGAAATGAATGTTCACAGAATCGGAGTGCACGAAGGGCATGTTCGGAACATACAAGCGAATCAGTCGATTTCGCCCGGTTGCGGACCGAATGCGGTGTCGCCTGTTCGGTGTAGCGCCCGTCCTGTGAATTCACTGACGAGTGTATGTCCCTCACCGGGGCGACATTTTTGTGCGCGCCCTGTGGACATGTCTGTTCATGGCCGATTGGATAGAGGGCGCAGGCGATATTCGGCTCGAATCGGAAAATGGGGATTTTGATGAGGGTGACGGAGCAAGGGCTCGACGCACACATAAGTCTGGCGGCCGCGGGCGACGGCGTCTCGGCGACATTCGCGGTCTGCGACGCGGAGGGCAGGGCGATCTGGTACGGCCCGTTCATCGACGCCGACGCCGACCATCCGCGCGGTGACCAGCGCACCGCCGCGATGGGAGCGGCGGGCCGCGCGATCTGGCTCGCGGGCCGAGCGCGCGAGGACACCGGAGTCGAGAAAGTGACCTTGCACCTGTCGGTCAGCGAACCGGGACTCGACGCCATCACCCTGGCCTGCACCGCCTCGATGGCCGGACTGGCGCTGGAACTGGTTGTCACCGACGACAATCCGGCCCTGGACTGGTGCCAGGCCTTCGGCAGGCTCGACTGGACATCGGGCCCGTTGACCGAACTCGTCGATCCGGAAGCGCCACCGCCGATACCGGCGCTGCGCGCGATCACCGGCGGCCTCGACCAGCAGTCCGAACCACAGGAAAGGCTCGTCATGCACGAACTGGCACTCGATCCCTCGATGGAACTGCGCTCGGCACTGGAAAGTCTGCTGCTGCACGACGCCGTCGGCATGGACGCCACGATGCGCCACGCCGTCGCCGCGGTCGTCCACCTGACCGTCGACACACCGCACGGACCGCCGGCGGACGCGGAAGAATTCCTCGGCCGATTCGACGCCTCGTGGTTGGTGGCGTCGTGGCTGGGGCACGACACCGAGCTCTCGCTGATCGCCACGTTGTGCGCGGGCGAGATACCGGCGCTGTCGTGGTGCGAGCTGATGTTCACGACCACCTTGGCGCCGTGGTCGACCGGTCCGGTCGCGGTGCACGCGCGGCGGGTGTTTCGCGAGAGTGCGGGGCAGGCGGGAGGCTCAACGGAGCTGCGGGCCGTGGGAAGGTGAATCGGCCGATATTGTTACTTTTGCTCACAAGAATGTAACGGGTTCAGTTACTCGGCGGTTACCGGACATGCGATCATGGCTCCCGACCTCGACATCGTTAGGGAGCAAAATCAAGTGTCCGAGTTCTTGACCACGATCAACGGGTATATCTGGAGTGACTCGCTGATCTACCTGTGCTTGGCCGCGGGCGTGTATTTCTCGATCAGGACCAGATTCGTCCAGATCCGGCAGATCCCGGAGATGATCCGGTTGCTGGTGAACGGCGAGAAATCCGCGTCGGGCGTCTCCTCGTTCCAGGCACTGGCGATGTCGCTGTCCGGACGTATCGGTACCGGCAATATCGCCGGTGTCGCGACGGCGATCGCGTTCGGTGGGCCGGGCGCGCTGTTCTGGATGTGGATGGTCGCGTTCCTCGGCGCGTCGACCTCCTTCGTCGAATGCACCCTCGGCCAGATCTACAAGACCCGCGACCGGATCACCGGTGAATATCGCGGCGGGCCCGCGTACTACTTCAGCACCGCGATGGCGCACACCAAGGCCGCGCCGTTGTTCAAGGTGTACGGCGTGATCTTCGCGGCGGTCACTGTGCTCGCCTGCGGTCTGCTGATGCCAAGCGTGCAGTCCAACTCGATGGCCGCGGCGATGCACCAGGCATGGGGCATCTCGGAATGGGCCATCGCGGTCGGCACGGTGATCGTGCTCGCCTTCGTGATCATCGGCGGCGTCAAACGGATCGCCGCGTTCGCCTCGGTGGTCGTGCCGTTCATGGCCGTGGCCTACATCTTGATCGCCATGATCATCGTCTTCGCGAACGCAGGCCAGATTCCCGAGATCTTCTCGCTGATCTTCCGCAGTGCGCTCGGCATCGACTCGGCGTTCGGCGCGATCGTCGGGTCCGCGGTCATGTGGGGCGTCAAGCGTGGCGTGTACTCCAACGAGGCGGGGCAGGGCACCGGCCCGCACTCGGCTGCCGCCGCTGAGGTGTCCCACCCCGCGAAGCAGGGCCTCGTCCAGGCGTTCGCCGTGTACATCGACACCCTGTTCGTCTGCACCGCGACCGGTCTGCTGATCCTGTCGACCGGTGCCTACCGGGTCTTCGAAGGCGAGTCGGCCGCCGGCGCTGTCCTGGCCGACGGTGGCGCACTGCCCTCCGACATCGCGGTGGGACCGGCCTACGCGCAGACCGCGGTCGACACCCTCTGGGGCGGCTTCGGCTCGACCTTCGTCGCGATCTCGCTGGCCTTCTTCTGCCTGACCACGATCATCGCCTACTACTACATGGCGGACACCAACGTCCGGTTCCTGCTCGGCAAGAAGGCCGCTACACCGGTTCCGTTGCTTCGCGGCACCATCGGCAGCAACACCACGCTGGTCCTGCAGGCGCTGATCCTGGTGTCGGTCGCGGCGGGCGCGGTGTCGACCGCCAGCGACGCGTGGGCACTCGGCGATATCGGCGTCGGCCTCATGGCCTGGCTCAACATCATCGGAATCATCGTCATCCAGCGGCCCGCGTTCATCGCGCTGCGCGATTTCGAGCGCCAGCAGAAGGCGGGCAAGGACCCGGTCTTCGACCCGAAGGAACTCGACATCCGCAACGCCACCTTCTGGGAGACCTACGAGCCCGAGCCGGACCGCGACAAGGTCTCGGTCGGGTCGTGACACGCCCTCGCCGAGGTCCGGTCATCCCGGACCTCGGCGAGTCCTAGCGCTCGACGACGGTGACGCCGAGTTCGCGCAGGAGGGGTCATCGGTGGTGCCGGCCGACCTCGATGTCGGCGAAGGAACTCACCCAGAGGTGGGGCGGGCGTGGGGGGTTGGGTTCGCCGGGGCGGTGGATGCCGATGGTCTGCCAGCCCGCGGTGACGGCGGCGTCGAGTTCGTCCGGGTGGTCGGACAGGAACAGGATTTCCGGTGCGGGGACGCCGATGCGGTCGGCGATGGACGCGTAGGAGGTGGGCTCGCGTTTGGGGCCTGCGGTCATCAGGTCGAAGTGGTCGGTGATCAGGCCGGACAGATCACCCGCGTCGGCGAAGGTGAACCAATCGCGTTGGTTGCGTTCGGAACCGGAGGAATAGACGAACAGCTGGAAGCCGTTGGCGTGCCACGCTTTCAGCGTGGGTGCCACGTCGTCGAAGAAGCGGCCGTGCAGGGCGCCGGTGCGGAACCCCTTGGCGCAGATCGCGCCCTGGGCCGTCTTGAGTGGTTCGGCTTTGACATCGGATTTCAGCCAGCCGCGCAGGATTTCGGCGATGCGGTCCGTGCCCGCGGTGGGTTCGCCGGCGAGTTCGCGGGTCGCGGAGATCACCGAATCGGCTGTGCCGTCGGGGTTCTCGGTCAGCCAGGCGGGTAGGTGGGCGGCGGTGTAGCTGTAGAGGTCGGTGCGGACCGCGTCGGTGGGGCTGGTGGTGCCCTCGATGTCGAGGACGATCGCGCGGGTCATGCGAGTAGTTCGTCGAGGGTGGGGAAGCCCGCGCTGATCTTGTCGCCGGTGAAGTCGCCGACCCAGCCGTCGGCCTCCTCGAAGAAGCGAAGGGCGATGAAGTCGGGGGTGGTGCCCATGTCGAACCAGTGCAGGGTGCCCGCCGGGACCGAGAGCAGGTCGCCCGCTTCACAGACCGTCGCGAGCACGGTGTCGCCCACATGCAGGTAGAAGCAGCCGCGGCCGGCGGCGAAGAAGCGCACCTCGTCCTCGGCGTGGCGGTGCTCGTCGAGGAACTTCGCGCGCGCACCGGCGGCGATGGCAGGCCACTCCGGGTTGTCGGCGTCGGGGTGGATCCGGGCGACGTCGATGTGCTGATAGCGGCCCGAGGCATTGAGCTCGGCGATCTGCGGGCCGTAGTGCGCCAGCAGGGTGTCGGAGTCGGTGGCCGCGGCATCGGGGCGGATTTCCCAGTGCGAGTAGGCGATTCCGTGCTGTGCCAGCTCGGTGCCGATCTCGGTGGGGTCGGTGGTGCGCACCCGGACGTCGGCGGCGTTGTCGGCGGCCATCACTTGCAGCAGGGTCATGTCGGTCCGATCTCGAGGGGTGTGGCGTCGGTACGTCCGGTGCGGGCGATCAACTCGCACAGGGCTTCCAGGCATTCGGCGCGATCACGCGCCTGGGCAAGAGTGTCACCCCAGGTGGTGATCCCGTGCCCGGTGATGAACAGGATCGGTGGGGCGGTGGGGTTTTCGCGGAGATAGGTTTCGATGTCGGCGCCGATCCGCGCCACCTCGGGCCAGTTCGGGAACACCGGGATCACGACCGTCGACGGGTCGGTCAGACCGAATCCCTTGAGCAGTTCGAAACCGCTGATCCGCAAGGGGGTCACCGCGTCGCCGGGTCGTGCGGCGGTGGTGGCCAGTGCGGTGGCGAAAGGCGAGTGCACGTGCACGACCGCACCGGCGGGACGAGTGCGATAGACGGCAGTGTGAATGCTGGTCTCGGCGGACGGCTTTCGGCTCTGGCCGGGGTGTGGGATGGTGTCGGCGATCGCGACGAGGACCGTATCGTGTTCGCTCAGTTCACCCTTGGACAGCCCGCTCGCGGTGATGAGCGTGTCCTCGCCCGCTGTCGCCTCGCTCCGCCCGGACTCGGACGAGCTCGACGCGATCCGCACCGAGATATTGCCCGCGGTCCCAGGCATCCAGCCCCGGCCGTACAGCTGACGGGCGACAGCGGCGATTGCCCGACCGTGCTCGGCGAGCGGCGTGGCCGCGGCGTGGTGAATCCCCCGGCCTCGCCCGTCGAACGTGTCCGAATTGCGGTAGACCGCACCGTTTTCCGTCACGACGGCGGTGACCAGGTCGGTGGGTGTCACGTCGAATGCCGGGTTGAACACCGCGGTGTCCGCCGGCGCTGTCGCGTGCCCGCCGAACCCGGTGACCTCGGCGGGAGCCCGCTGCTCGACCACGATCTGTGCGCCGGTCGCCATCGCGGTGTCGCGGGTGGATTCCGGGGCGACCACGATGAACGGGATGCGGTGGTGGCGGGCGGCCAGGGCCAGGGCGAAGGTGCCGATCTTGTTGGCGACGTCGCCGTTGGCGGTGATCCGGTCCGCACCGACGAGCACGGCGTCGACCTGCCCGGTCGCCATGGCCCAGGCCGCCGCGGAGTCGATGGTCAGCCGGTGCGGGATGCCCGCCTCGGCCAGTTCCCAGGCCGTGAGCCGGGCGCCCTGGAGCAATGGGCGGGTCTCGTCGACGATCACGTCCTCGACGGCGCCACGCTCGTGCAGCACTCGCAACGCGCCGATCGCGGTGCCCACCGCACTGGTGGCGAGGCGGCCGGTGTTGCAGTGGGTGAGCAGGCGCAGCGGCCCCTCGCCGCACAGACGTTGGACCAGGTCAGCGGCATGGGTGGCGGCCGCGAGGTTGACTCGCCCGTCCTCGGCCAGCATGTCGAGGGTCTCGGCCAGCACCGCGTCGGCGCCCTCGGCGATCCGTCCCCGCACCCTGTCGACCGCCCATGCCAGGTTCACCGCCGTCGGTCGCGCCGCGGCGATCCGATCGGCCTCCGCCCGCACCGCGCCCACATCGACGGTCCGCGCGCCTGCCGAGTCGTGGCGAGTGTGCGCCAGGGTCGCGATCACCACGCCGAAAGCACCGGCGATGCCGATCGCCGGGGCGCCGCGGATGGCGAGGGTGGTGATCGCGTCGATGATCTCGTCGACGGTGCGTAGGCGCAGTTCACGGACCTCGTGCGGCAGTCCGCGCTGGTCGATGGTGACGAGCGCACCGTCGTCCCAGATCAGGGAACTGTCGTCCATCGGGTGTCCTCACTGCGTGGTGATTCTGGCTGGTAAACGGTATCCGACCTGGTCGAGAGCCGTTCTCCGGGGCCTGCGCTGACCACGCGCCCCTCACTCCGCGGCGTACTCGGCCTCGCGTTCCACGGCGTCGATCGTGCGCTGCGGCACCTGGACCGGTCCCGGCGTATATGTGATCGCCCGTAACGCGCCGGTGTAGCGGAACGGTCCCCGGCGCTCGCGCAGCTCCCACGAGACCGGCCCGCGCGCGTCGACGCCCACGGAGATCCCGGTCCACGGCGCCATGCCGACGAGCTGCACCTGATCGGTCAACTCGGCGAGCGGCGTGCCGTCGACCTCGATGGTGAAGTCCCAGCGCAGCTGCGGCCGGATCGTTGCGCGCACGGTGATCTCGCGCGTCCCGATCGGCAGTGCCACACCCACCGACGCGTAGCGGCCGTAACTGTTCACACCGAGCACCACCTCGCCGTTCTCGACGTAGAGCAGGTATCCGCCGAGCGGATCACCGTGGGCGACCAACACCCCCTCGTCGCCGAGTCGATAGCCGATCTCCGGCGGGGCGACCGGCCTCCCTGCGTCGCGTCCGACCACGTCGACACGTGCTTCATCGGCACTCGGCACCGCGGCGGCGGACGGAGTCCCCGCGAGCGGCAGCACTGCTCGCCCCGGCGCGCCGGACGGGTTGACGGCGGCCAGGTCGGCGGTGATGGTGAAATCGCGATAGGCGATGAGGCGTTGGGAGCGATAGCGCTCGAGGGTGGGGGTGCCAGGCAGGAGTCGGACCGGCGCGGCGAAACGGGCTTCCTCCGGGCGACGGCGGAACAGATCGGCTCGCGTGAGCAGTGGGAAGACCGTATTGGACCAAGCTGATTCGTCCCAGGCAGCCGCGAGCTCGACGGCCTTCTCGGGGAAGGTCGCCGAAAGGTCGTGCAGCTCTGTCGGATCGGCGCGCACATCGAACAGCTGCCAGTTCGGCGCATCGATGTCGGCGTCGGAGTCGTGCAACGACAGCAGCTTCCAGCCGTCGCGGTAGAAGCCGCGATGGCCGGTCATCTCCGAATACTGCTCGGTGTGCCGGGTCGGTGCCGCCGGATCGCGTAGGAGTTCGGCCGCCGAGATGCCGTCGAAGTCCTTGGCGGGCAACCCACTACGCACAGACGGACGGTCGAGGCCCGCCAGTTCGAGCAGGGTAGGCGCCAGGTCGGTGACGTAGGCGTACTCGTGGCGGATGCCGGAATCGGTATCCGCGCGTGGCAGCCCCTTCGGCCACGACACCACCAAAGGCACCCGCACGCCGCCCGCGAAGGTCTGCCCCTTGTAGAACCGGAACGGCGTGTTGGACGCCTGACCCCACCCACGCGGGTAGTGCACGCCCAGCTTCGCGGTGCCGATCAGATCCTCGTCATGGGCGACATCGCCTACCCAGTCGGGGTCGTCGACGTGGGCGAACTCGGCGAAATAGGAGCGGGTGCCCTCCGGTCCGCCCTCGGCTGTTCCGCCGTTGTCGGAGGTGAACACGATGATGGTGTTGTCGAGTTCGCCGAGGTCTTCGAGCAGGTCCACGATGCGCCCCAGGCTCTGGTCGATGCTGTCGACCATGCCCGCATACACCTCCATGTACTTGGCATACCGCCGCTGCTCCTCGGCAGACAGCGAATCCCATTCCGCCGCTTCATAACCCGGCTCGGTATTGCGCGGCTTCTGCTCGGTCCCCGGCGGGAACAAGCCCTGAGCCAGCTGCTCGGCGAAGCGACGCCTGCGCAGCTCATCCCAGCCCTGCGCGTAGCGGCCGCGATACTTGGCCTGGTCCTCGGCCTTGGCCTGCAGTGGCCCGTGCATCGCCACGTGCGCGAAGTACAGGAAGAACGGTTTCTCCGCGTCATGGGCGCGCAGATCCTTGATGTAGGACAGCGCCTTGTCGGTGAGATCGTCGGTGAGGTAGTAGCCCCGCGGGTACTCCTCCACGTCGACCACCGAACTGTCCGACACCAGCTGGTTGGGGTAGTAGAAGGAGTTCAAGCCCTCCAAAGACCCGTAGTAGCGGTCGAATCCACGCTGGGTCGGCCACGAATCGCGAGGGGCTGACGGGTTCATCGTGGCATCGCGCACCAGATGCCATTTGCCCACCGCGTAGGTGGCGTATCCATTGCTCCGCAATATCTCCGGGAGCGTGAGCACATCGTCGGCCAGTTCGAGACGAAGGCCGGGATAGCCGGGATCGGCATTGGCGACGAATCCGAAACCCGCACGGTGGGAATTGATTCCGGTCAGCAGCGCCGCCCGCGAGGGCGAGCACAGCGGCGTGGTGTGGTAGTTCGACAGTCGAACACCCTGTGCCGCGAGACGATCCAGCGTCGGCGTCTCGATCTCCGATCCGAACGGACCGATATCGCTGTAGCCCATGTCGTCGACGAGCACGACGACGATGTTCGGCGCGCCGGCGGGCGCGGCGGGCGGATAGGTCCAAGCGGGCGTGGATTGCGCCGACGTGCGACCGGCCGAGCCGGGAAAGGATTCGTAACCGCGGGCATGGGGTGGAACAGGCATTCCTGCAGTAAAGGCGACATACCCGCTGGTCACCAGGGTTAAGTACACGGTGCGTCGAATCGGTGACCGGTGCGGCGCAACTTGTTAGCGTCACTGCCGGCCCTTCCCCCGTGGTGCGCTGCGCACCCTCCTCGGCCCGCCGCGCGGGTCGATGCGTCTTCGAGGATCTTCACGATGAGTTCAACGCCAAGTGGCTTCGGCCGCCGAAACTTCCTGCGCACCAGCGGCATCGCCGCCGCGGCCATCTTCGGTGGTGCCGCACTGGCGGCCTGCACCTCGGCGGTCTCGGAACAGAAGGCGAGCGGCGACGACGCGACACCGGTGCGCGGCGGCACCCTGAAGGTCGGCATCCGGGAGGACCTGGTCCCGGCGAACCTGCTCACCAATACCGCGGCGGTTCCGATTGTGATCGGGCTGGTCTACGAATCGCTGATCCGCTACCCGAACGACAGTCTGGAACCGCAACCATTACTGGCGAAATCGTGGCAGCTGGCCGCCGACGGCCGATCGCTGAGCCTGGACCTGCGCGACGACGTGAAATTCCATTCCGGCCGTCCTTTCACCGCCAAAGATGTGGAGTTCTCGCTACGCACCTATGCCGACGTCAAATGGTCCGCGCAACTGCGTAGTTCGGCGGCGGCCATCACCGGCTTCGACATCGTCTCGCCCACGCGAATCGTGCTGCGGCTCGCCCACCCGCTGAGCAACATCTTCGACCTGCTCGACACCGTCCCCATTCTGGACAGCGAAACCGCGGACAAACTCGGCACCGGCGACACCTACATCGGCACCGGTCCGTTCGAATATGTCGAGCGCATCCCGAATGCGCAGTTGATCTTCCAGAAGAACCCGAACTATTGGGTGCCGGAGCGCCCCTATCTCGACCGGGTCGAGATCTCGATCATCCCCGACCCGAACGCGCTGCTCAACGCCTTGAAGTCCGGTCAGATCGCCGCGGCGCGCGAACTCGGCTACCGCGATGCCGAAAACCTCGGCAGGAGCGGCGGATTCACGGTGCACAATCTCGATGGCGCCGAGCTACAAGCCTATGTGGGCGTCAATGTGACCGAACCCGCGCTGGCCGATGTCCGGGTCCGCCAGGCCATCGCCTACGCCCTCGACCGTGATCGCATCATCGACGAGGTGTTCCGGGGCGCGGGATATCCGCTGAACGTGCCGTGGCCGAAGAACTCGCCCGCCTTCGACGAGACCCGCAATACGAAATACACCCGCGACATCGACAAGGCGAAGCAGCTACTCGGCCAGGTGGCCAAACCACCGAAGCTGCCGCTGACCTTCGCCCCCGGTTATGGCGAGGTCGCCCAGATCGTGCAGGCCAATCTCGCCGACGCGGGTATCGAGGTCGAACTCGACCCGGTCGACGCCGCTACCTTCGTCAAGCAACTCACCGGCCAGCAGTTCCGTGGCCTGTGGGTCACCGACCATTCGTGGGCGCAGTTCGTCCCGTCGACGCTCACCGTGAGCGCCTACCCGTTCAACGCCCGCCGCAATGCCTCCCGCTACGAATCGCCGGTCTACACCGCCGCTGCCGACACAGCCTGGCAGCTGCCGCAGGGCACCGGGCCCGACGCGGTGCGCGCCTATCAGGCCGTCACCGACCAGCTGCTCGATGGACTGTTCCTGATCGAGATCGGCGTCCGTTTCCAGCAGTACTCCACTGTGAACAAGGTGCACGGTTTCGCCTGGACCAAGCGCCGCGAGCCCGTCCTCACCGACACCTTCCTGTCATGACGCGCTATCTGCTGCACCGCCTCCCGTCGGCACTGCTGGTGCTCTTCGCCGCCTCGGTGCTGATCTTCCTGCTGCTGCGGCTGGTCCCCGGCGACCCGGCCACCATCCTGGCGGGCAACGACGCGACACCGCAGACCATCGAGGTGATCCGCCACCAGCTCGGCCTCGACCGATCCATCCCCGTGCAGTACCTGCGGTGGCTCGGCGACCTGTTCACCCTCGACCTCGGCCGCTCCTACATCATCGGCGGGGAGATCACCGACCTGGTCGGCCGTGGGCTCACCAACACCCTGGTGCTCACGGTGACCGCCCTGCTGCTGGCCGTGCTGGTGAGCCTGGTCGTGTCGGTGGCCTCGGTGCTGTGGCCGAGCCGCTGGTTGAATACCGTGGTAGCCGCGGCTAATACGATCGCGGTCGCGCTGCCCACCTTCGTCGTCGGCCCGCTGCTCGTGCTCGTGTTCGCCGTCGTCGTTCCGGTGCTGCCCGCCGGTGGGGTGCCGCCGGACGGATTCACCGCGCGACCCGATATCGCGGTGCAGTATCTGCTGTTGCCCGCGATCTGCCTCGCCCTGCCGGTGTCGGCGGCGCTGACCCGCTTCCTCACCGAGGCGCTACGCACCGAACTCGCGAAACAGTATGTGCTGACGGCACGTTCGCTCGGCGTCGGACATCGCGAGATCGTCACCCGCGGCGCGCTGCGCAACGCGCTGCCGACCATGCTCACCGTGCTCGGTATCCAGACCGGGCAGTTGCTCGGCGGTGCGGTGCTGGTGGAGGCCGCCTTCGTGTGGCCGGGGATCGGACAGCTCATCGAGCAGGGGATCAGTCGTCGTGACTACCCGCTCGTGCAGGTGCTGTTGCTGTTGTCGGTGGCGGTGTTCGTGGTGATCCAGCTGATCACCGATATCGCCCACGCGTGGCTCGACCCGCGTATCCGGATCGGCGGACGGGCATGACGATCGAGAAGACAGCCGATGTCGCACCGCCCACCGACGGTCCCTTGCGCGCGCTGCGTCATGGGCAGGGCCTGGCTGGGGTACTGCTGGTCGTTGTGGTCGCGCTCGCCGGCGTGTTCGCCGGAGTGCTCAGCTCCTACGATCCACTCACCCAGATCCCCGGCGCCAACCTGCTCGGGCCGAGCGCGCAACACTGGCTCGGCACCGACCACCTCAATCGCGACGTGGCCGCCCGCGTGCTGGCGGGAATCCGGATCGACCTGCTGATCGCGCTGCTCGCGGTGCCGGCCGGCGCGGTGATCGGGGCGCTGATCGGACTCGCTGCCACCGCCCACCCGGTCGCGGACGTGACCGTCCAGCGGGTGTTCGACCTGATTCTGGCCTTCCCCACCCTGATCCTCGGGATCACGCTCGCCGCGATCACCGGGCCGGGCTGGCACGCGGTGGTCATCGTGATCATCGCCGCCGAGATCCCGATCTTCGGACGTCAGATCCGCACGGCGGTGCTGGCCGTGCGCGAACAGCCGTTCGTCGAAGCGTCAGAGGTGATCGGGGCCGACACCTGGTGGACGCTGCGAAAACATGTGCTGCCCAATGTGATCGAGCCGCTGGGTGTGCAGTTCGCGCTGTCGCTGTCGGTGGCGGTGTTCATCGAAGGCGCGATGAGCTTCATCGGCATCGGCGTGCTCCCACCGCAGCCGTCGCTGGGTGGTCTGATCGCCGCCTCGATCGCCAACCTCGACGCGAATCCGTGGATAGCGATCGGGCCGTTGGTCGTGGTGGCCGCGTTGACCCTGGGATTTCTGCTGATCGCCCAAGCATTGGGCCGGGCAAGGAGATTGGCATGAGCGCACCATCCGAGCTCGATCCGGTGCTCGAGATCGATGAGCTGACAGTGGGATTCGGGGACAAGACGGTCGTCGACCGGGTGAGTCTGCGGGTGCGCCGGGGCGAGGTGGTCGCGCTGGTCGGTGAATCCGGTTCGGGGAAATCGCTCACCGCGCGATCGGTGCTCGGGCTGTTGCCGGGCACCGCGCGGGCGGGCGGATCGGTCCGGCTCGCGGGCGCGCAGGTCGTCGGTGCCGCCGAATCGGCG
Organism: Nocardia sp. FBN12; assembly: GCF_054031145.1. Taxonomy (NCBI): domain Bacteria; kingdom Bacillati; phylum Actinomycetota; class Actinomycetes; order Mycobacteriales; family Nocardiaceae; genus Nocardia; species Nocardia sp. FBN12. Next base: position 4,574,992 of record NZ_CM132926.1, on the reverse strand, counting down.
TTGCGGGAGCTGCGCGGAACCAAGGCCGCCATGGTCTTTCAGGAACCGCAGACCGCGCTGAACCCGGTGCAGAAGATCGGCACCCAGCTCGCGCAGGCACTGCGTGCGCACGGTGTCACCGACAAAGCCGCCGCGCGGGCCCGAGCAGTCGAACTGCTTGCCGCCGTGGATATTCCGGAACCGGCGAAGCGGATCGACTGGTTCCCGCATCAGCTCTCCGGCGGGCAGAAGCAGCGCGTGGTCATCGCACTCGCGCTGTCCGGTGAGCCCGAATTGCTGATCGCCGACGAGCCGACCACCGCTCTCGATGTCACTGTGCAGGCCGAGATCCTCGACCTGCTGCGCTCCCTGCAACGTCGGCGCGGCACCGCGATCCTGTTCATCACCCACAACCTCGGCGTGGTCGCGGAGATCGCCGACCGGGTCGTGGTGCTGCGCGCGGGGCGGGTGGTCGAGGAGCAGACGGTGTTCGGGTTGTTCGCCGATCCGGGCGAGGAATACACCCGGACGCTGCTGGCCGCGGTGCCACGGTTACCCGCGGTGCGGCCTCAGATCACCGACGCCGGCGTGGTCGGCCCGCCCGATGACGCCGACGAGCAGACACCACTCGTGGTCGAGCCGGAGGACGATGTCGCGGTGGCACCCCCGGAAGGGAATGTGCGCCGGATACTGCGGCGGGTGGTCGCGCGGGAGCCTGCCGTTGTCGCCGAAAAGGGTGGCGGGCGAGGTGAATCCGAGTACCGCGAGGTGCTGCGGATCGACGATCTGTCGGTGGTGTATCCAGGACGGCACGGCGCCGCGTCGTTCCCCGCACTGCAGGATATTTCGCTGACCCTCGGACCGCGGGAAGTGCTCGGTCTCGTCGGTGAATCCGGGTCGGGTAAGAGCACTCTCGGGCGCACCGCGCTCGGACTCGTACCGGCAACTTCGGGACGAGTCGAGCTGCAGGGTGTTTCGCTGGCGGGGTTGTCACGGCGTGAGCTGCGTGGGCTGCGCAAGCACGTCGCGCTGGTGCATCAGGACGCGAGTGCCTCGCTCGATCCCCGACGCAGTATCGCCGCCGCCATCGCCGAACCGTTGCAGGTACATCGGGCAGCGTCGGGCGCGCTGTTGCGGACCAAGGTCGAGAACCTGCTCGAATCGGTGCGGCTGCCAAGGGATTACGCGCAGCGCAGGCCGGGGGAGTTGTCCGGTGGGCAGCGTCAGCGGGTGGCGTTGGCGCGCGCGCTGGCCTTGGCACCGCGACTGTTGGTAGCTGATGAGCCCACCAGCGCGCTCGATGTGTCGGTGCAGGCGCAGGTGCTCGACCTGTTCGCCGACCTGCGCGCCGAATACGGTTTCGCCAGCTTGTTCATCAGTCACGATCTGGCCGTGGTGCACCAGGTCGCCGACCGGGTAGTGGTGCTGCGGCAGGGCCGGATCGTCGAAACCGGCGAGGTGCGCGCGGTATTCGCCGCACCGGCTCAGGAGTACACCCGCCGCCTGCTCGACGCGGTTCCCGTTCCCGATCCGTCGACGGCGCGGCGCGGGCGGGACGAATCCGCGGCAGGCGCGCCAGCGAGTATCGGGGCCTGACGTGGACGAGCCGCCGGTAGCGATACCGGCGGCTCGTCGACACACGTATATCAGTGATGGCCGGGGCGGCGCTGCTGATCACGCCGATCGTCCTGACCTGCTCGCGGCATCCCTTGCGAGTCCTGCCCCTGCTCCTGCCGCTGCTCCTGCTGCTGGCGCGGCATCTGCTTGGGCATTTTCTTCGGTGCTTTTCGAGACTTGTCAGCCATCTCCACACGGTCCTTTCCGAGGGATAAAGGATAAAGCCTTTCAAACGCACTGTCCGACGCAATCCACCTCGCGTGCGGGGCGTCCCACGCCTGACCATCTCACAATAAGCACCATTACGGCTCGACGATAGACCTGCGCCGAAAATAGGTTCCTGACCTGTGTGAATTCGGCGTGTCAAGCGAACTTTTCCGTATCGGACGCAGGCATCGGACCAATCGACCCGCGAAATCGGGAAGTCGCCATTAGTGCAGATGCGGGAATGCTGGACAGCGTTTTCAGGACGGGAGCGGGAGGAATTCGACGGTTGATCCGTCGGGAGCGTTCGGGGGGACGATTACCAGGCCGTCGCGGTCTATCAGGCCGGCCAGGTGGGCGGTGCGGACAGTGGGGTCGCCGAGCCAGCCGCCGGTGGGGGCGTAGCGGGCGGGGGTGATGCGGTGGACGGGGGCGGTGATCGCGGCGGCGTTGTGGAGTGGGCCGAGGATTTTTCGGGGGAGTTCGGCGCCGGTGCGGGCGGCGACGATGGCGGGGGTGAGAGCGAGCAGCACGGCGATGGCGGCGAAGGGGTTGCCGGGAAGGCCGAGAACGGTTGGGCCGGTGGCGAGTTCGGCGACAACGGTGGAACCGCCTGGGCGCAGGGCGAGTCGGGGGACGAGGATGCGCGCCTCGGCTCGGGCGATGGCGGTGCGCAGTTGGTCCGCCGCACCGCCGCCGGTGGCACCGACTACGACCAGCAGGTCGAAATCGCTGGTGTCGGTGAGCATGTCGTCGAAGCCGTGGGCGGTGTCACGCAGGTGGACGCGGTCGATGACGCGAACGCCGCAGCCCGCGAGCAGGTCTGGCAGGACGGGACCGATCGAATCGCGGGTCTGGCCGGTCTGCAGGGGGCCCGCGCTGCGAATCTCATCGCCGGTCATGACAATTCGAGCGCGAACCGGTCCGCGGACCGAACCGGTGGTGACCTCGACGGAGGCTGCGGCCGAGCGCAAGGCGGCGGTGACCCGGGTACCGGCGGGGGCGACGAGATCACCGGCCTTCCTGTCCTCACCGCTCTTGCGGACATCGTCACGGATCGGAGTGCCGTGGCGGCGGGTCAGTTCGTCGGCGGTGATGGCGGTGAACTCGTCGCGCAGGACCGACGTGGTGCCGTCCGGGACGTGGGCGCCGGTGGCGATGCGCACCGCTTCGCCGTGGCGCAGTCCCTCCGGCCTTGCGCCACCGGCGAACCCGACGTCGCGGCGCAATCGCCATGGGCCGTCGCCACGGACGGCGTAACCGTCCATGGCGGACACGTCGAAGCGGGGGAGCGGGCCCGCGGCGGTGATCGGTGCGGCCAGTGCGGCACCGGGGACTTCGCTCAGCGCGGCCTCGTAGGCGACCAGGAGCGTCAGGCCGGTGCTGATGCGTTCCCGTGCTTCGGTGAGGTCGAGGCGGGTCGACGCACGGTCGGTGGCCAAGGATTCGCGCGCGCGGCGGACCTCGTCCTCGGTATCGCAGTCGGCGATATCCGGTAGCTCGATCAGGATGGTCTCGGCGGGCACGATGGCCTTCATCGGCTGGTTCACCAGTGAGTCGAGTCCGGCCAGCGCCGCGGTCAGCGCACTGCGCCGCCACACTCCGACGAGATATTGCGGCCGGCCCGAATCGTCGATCGCGAAGACGGCGTCGGCGGTGGATTCGGTTGCGCGGGAGAGCAATCGACCCACCGTGTCGCCGGTAACGAAGGGCAGATCGGCCGCGAGCACGACGACGAAGGCGGCCGTGGAGTCGAGCGCGGTGAGGCCGGTACCGACCGCCGCGACGGGCCCGGAACCGGGCGGCACCTCACGAACCTGCCGGAACCGCGAGTCGAGTTCTGGACGATGCGGTCCGACCACGGCCACCTCACCGCATTCGCGCACCGAATCCAGCGCGGCGTCGAGCATCGACCGCCCGCCGATCATGATCGCCGGTTTGTCCACCCCGCCCATCCGGCTGGCTCGCCCGCCCGCGAGCACGATGGCGTCGGCGGCGGTCATCGGCTGATCCTGGATCGGGTAATCGGCACGAATGCCATGCTAGTAGGCCTGTCCGCGGATGCTGGAGCGTCAGCGTGGGCCCGCCGACCGCCGCGTCCCGAGCGTTGCCGGCTCCCGATGCGGCGACGGTGTCCGGCGCGGGGGTCAGAGTCTTGCCGACCGCAGGTCGACTCGGCCGTCCACGATCGCGACACCTTCCTCGCCCAGGAGCCGCAGTTGACGAGCGGCCAGGTGCGAGGCCGGGCGGCCGGACGCGCCGATAACGCGGTGCCACGGGAGGTCGGCGGAGTCGGTGCGCATGATCCAGCCGACCGTGCGGGGCGAGGACAGCCCGGCCGCGGCGGCGATATCGCCGTAGGTGCAGACGCGGCCCGGCGGGATCGCGGCGACGAGTTCGCGGACCTTCTCCACCTGTTCCTCCGTCGTGACTGCCATCGGGCTACAGGACCTCGGCGATCAGCGCGGCCGTCTCGGCGGGGCGGGCCTGGGCGACCATGTGATCGCAGTCCCAGACCTCGGCGGTGAAGTTGTCGAGGTGGGCGGCGAGGGCGGCCAGGAACTCCGCGGTGACATACGGCGGCTGCACCTTCGCGGCCCGCACCAGCACGGTCGGCAGGTCGGCGGGCGGCAGCACGAACTCGCGCGCCAGCTGACCCCAGTACGAGGTGATCGCGGGCTGGAAGACGCGCCAGCCGACCCGGCCGCCCTCGGTGGGCACGAGGTGTTCGGCCAGCTCCCGTTCCAGCACCTCGGGATCCACCTCGTCGGGTCCCCACGCACTGACCTGCTTGTCGGAGCGCGCTTCGGAGACGTCGGTGTAATCGGGGGAGGCGAGGTTGGCGAGGGCGACCTGTTCGATCAGCTTCGCGTCGATGCCGATGGCGGGATCGAGCAGGACCAGCGCGCGCACGAGGGCGGGGTGTCGCCGGGCCAGATGGATGCCGATGGCGCCGCCGAAGGAATGGCCGACCACGACGGCTCCACCGCCGGTCTCGGCGCGCAGCAGCTCGGCGAGGTCGTCGACGATCGTTTCGAAATCCCACGGCGGCAGCGAGGTGGAACGGCCGTGTCCGCGCAGGTCGGGGGCGATGATCCGGGCCTGGGGCAGGTGCTCGGTGGCGAGGGTTTCCCACCGGTTGCCGTGGCCGGTGAGACCGTGCAGGGCGAGGACGAGGGGACCGTCGGCGGGGCCGAAACGGTGCACATGAAGCGACGACACGACTGCCATTCTGGCCGGTCGGGCGCTGTCTCGCAGCGTGTCCTGCCGGTAGGGGTGCGCCGGTGTGTCGGACTGGTCTGTTGCAATAGCCGATGTGGTGCGATCGGATAGCTCGGTGCGACTCGTGCGCCGGACAACGCGGGCGCCCCGGCCGCGGGCCTGGGGTGCGTCGGTTCGCGCGCTGTTCGCCGAGCAGGCCCAGCCCGCGCCACCACGGCCGGGATGGCGGCCGTGGCAGGTTCTCGGCGGGCCGGGGACGGGTAAGACCGCGCTGCTCGTCGACCTGGTGACCGCCCGGATCGTCGCGGGCGCCGACCCGGAATCGGTGCTGGTCCTCACCCACACCAAACACGCGGCCGCCGCCTTGCGCGACGCGATCACGCATCAGCTCGGCCCGGCCGCGGGTGGTATCCCGGGGGCGAGCCGCGAACCGATGGTGCGCACGCTGCACTCCTATGCCTTCTCGGTGCTGCGTCGGCATGCCGATCTGCACGGGAACCCGCCGCCGCGGTTGCTCACCGGCGCGGAACAGGACGCGGTCCTGCGCGAGATGCTGCGCGGCGATCTCGCCGATATCGAAGACGGGGCGGGTGGATTGTGGCCGCCGCGGTTGCAGCCGGCGCTGGCGCTTGGCGGATTCGCCGAGCAGCTGCGTGATCTGATGCTGCGCGCCACCGAGCGCGGCCTCGGACCCGAGGACTTGATGGCGCTCGGTCGCGCACACGACAACGATGCGTGGGTGGCGGCCGGGCGGTTCTTCCAGCGCTATGAACAGGCGTCGATGCTGCGCTGGTCGGTCGGTGTCGCCGCGCCGGAGGCCACCGCACCCGCTCTCGATGCCGCGGAACTCGTCGGCGCGGCGCTCGATGCCCTCGCCGGTGACCGGAATCTGCTTGCCGCCGAACGGGATCGGATCCGCTACCTGCTCGTCGACGACGCACAGCACCTCGACCCGCAGGCCGCGATGCTCGTGCGCGCGATCGGCAGCGGCAGCGCGAGCACCGTCGTCACCGGCGACCCGGACCAGGCGGTGTTCACCTTCCGCGGCGCGGATTCGCACTTCCTCACCGACATCGACACCATCGCGCAGCGGCGAATCACCTTGCGCCACAACTATCGAAGCGGTGCGCCGATCCGCTTGGCGAATGCGCGGATCGCGGCGAGATTGCCGGGCAGCGCGCGGCACCGGGTATTGCCGGGGCAGGAGAACGACCAGCCGGAGTCGAGGGGAATACCGGGCGGCGATTCGACGGGCGAACGCGCCGCGGATCTGGTCGCGCACCTCGACCCGACTCGGCCCGGCGGGGAGCGGTTCGCCGCCGAGGACTCGGACCGGCACGACTCGAGCGTTCCGCAGCGCGGCGAATCGGCCCACCGTGCGACAGGACTCGATGGTTCGTCGCTCAGCGATTCCGCCGCATGGGCGGTGCCGGAACCGTTGCCGCCCGATGACGAACCGCCGCCCGATGACGACTGGGTGCCGCCCGAGGACCTGCCGCCCGTCGACGAGTCGAGTGTGCGGGTGCGGGTGTTGTCGACCCCCGCCAAGGAGGCGGCGCTGATCGCCGATCATCTGCGCCGCGCGCACCTCACCGATGGGGTCGCGTGGTCGTCGATGGCGGTGATCGTGCGGTCGGTGCCGTTGTCGCTGGCGCCGTTGCGGCGGGCTTTGCTGGCCTCGGGGGTACCGGTGCGCAGGCCCGCGGTGGCCGAGCCGTTGGCGCGGCGGCGTGGGGCGGCGTGGATGGTGCTGGCACTGCGGGTGTTGCTGGCGGGGGATTCCTCGCGGCCGGGTTCGCGGCGGGCGATCGACGCGATGTTCTCGCCGGACGATGCGATGGATCTGCTGTCCGGGCCGCTCGGTGGGGCCGATCAGATCGCGTTGCGCCGGCTGCGTCGTGGGGTGCGGCGCAGCGTGCTCGACCTGGAGCGAACAGGTGCGCTGGCCGAACCGTTCACCGACGGTGCCGATCAGTTCCTGCTCTGGGACGAAGCCGCGCCACCGCCGGAAATGCCGGAGCCCGAACCGGATCCGGTCGACGACGAATGGCTGCCGCCGCCGGACCCGGACGATCCGCTGCGACCCGAGCTCGAACCGGACTGGGACATCGCCGAGCGCCTGCCCGACGATATCGACTTACTCGATGCCGAGCATCCGCCTGCCGCACCAACAATCGCCGAGCCGAGGCGGCCCGAACCCCCGGTCGTCGTCGTGCCGCTCATCGACCAGTCCTCCGCCGAGGTGCTGCGCGACCTGATCGTCGGTATCGGCGAACAGCGACTTCTCGACGGGCTCACCGAAGTCGAAGCCGCACCGTTGCGCCGGGTGCTGCGTGCGGTGGCGAAGGCCAAGCAGACCCAGGCCGCAGGGCTGGGTCTCGAAGATGTGCTGTGGACACTGTGGACGAGTTCGCGACTGGAGCGGCGCTGGTTCCGGCAGTCGCGGCGCGGCGGCGCCTCGGGTATGCAGGCCGACCGCGACCTCGACGCGGCCGTCGAATTGTTCGATGCCGCGGCGGCCTACGTCGACCGGCTGCCGAAAGCGAGCATCGACGGGTTCGTCGAATACCTGCTGCACCAGCAACTTCCGCAACAGGGCAGACCACTGACCGCCGAAGGTGACGCGGTGACCTTGCTCAGCGCGCACGCCGCCGCGGGCCGGGAATGGGACGTGGTCGCGGTAGCTGCTGTGCAGGAAGGCATCTGGCCGAATCCGCGCTCCCGGGGCACGCTGTTGCACACCGAGGATCTCGTCGACCTGGTCGCCGGGGTCGATCCGGGCGCGACCGTGAGCCGGGCGGCACCGATCCTGGCCGAGGAACGCAGGTTGCTGCTGGTGGCGTGCAGCCGGGCGCGACAGTCGCTGTTGGTCACCGCGGTCGAATCCGCCGCGGGAGACCAGGATCTGGTGCCGTCGCGGTTTCTCGCCGAACTCGTCGGCGACGACGACAACGGCGAACCGGGCGCGCTGCCGGTCGCCGATCCAGGGCGCGCGCTGGTGATGCACGCGCTGGTCGCCGAACTGCGCGGGGTGGTATGCGATCCGGGGGCCGAACCCGGCCGTCGCGACCGGGCCGCACGGCAATTGGCGCGGCTGGCCGACGCGGGCGTGCCGGGCACCGACCCCGGCGACTGGTACGGCACCGCCGAACTCAGCTCGCAGCGCGAGCTCTGGGACGACGACGATTCGCCGATCGGGCTCTCACCCTCCACGGTCGAACTGCTGCGCACCTGTCCGCTGCGGTGGGCGCTGGAACGGCACGGCGGCACCGACGGCGACAACCCGCACGCCGTGAAGGGCAATCTCGTGCACACACTCGTGCAGGCGCTGGCGGGCGATGTGCCGCAGACGCAGGTGCGGGCGGCGCTGGACCAGGCATGGAAAGCGATCGACCCGGCCGACGGCTGGCATTCGCGCCAGGAACTGCGCCGCACCGAGACGATGCTGGAGACCTTCCTCGCCTGGGTGCGCACCACGCGCGGTGAGCTCACCCAGGCCGGGGTGGAGGTCCCGGTGGACTGCGTGTTGCCCGCGCGGACGGAAGGCGCACGGGCCGTGCGTATTCGGGGCCGGATCGACCGGCTGGAGCGAGATGCGCAGGGGCGCTTCGTCATCGTCGATGTGAAGACGGGCAAGACGCCGGTCAGCGCGAAGGCCGTCGCCGAGCACGCTCAGCTGGCCACCTACCAGGTGGCGGCCGCGCACGGCGCGCTCGAGGAGGAATCGGACGAGCCTGCGCCCGCGGTCGAACCCGGCGGTGCGCGACTGGTGTACGTCGCCAAGTCGAGTACGAAAACCGGTGCCGCGGAACGAACGCAAAGCCCGCTGGACAATGACGGACTCGACCAGTGGCGCACCACCATTCACGATGCAGCCGATGCCACGCGCGGGCCGGGCTACCTGGCGGTGCGCAACGACGGGTGCAGGCATTGCCCGGTCGCCGGCAGTTGCCCGGTGCAGGACACCGGACGGCAGGTGACCGACGAGTGAGCGGCGTGCGCGTCACCCCGCAGCGGTTGGCCGACGCGCTCGGCCTGCCACCCCCGACCGCTGAGCAGTCGGCGGTGATCGCCGCGCCGCCAGGGCCCACATTGGTCGTCGCGGGCGCGGGTGCGGGCAAGACCGAGACGATGGCGGCGCGAGTGGTGTGGATGGTGGCCAACCAGTTGGTCGCCCCGGACGAGGTGCTCGGGCTGACCTTCACCCGAAAAGCCGCTCAGCAGTTGACTTCTCGGATCCGGACCCGACTGGCACGGTTGGCGGGCGCGCCCCTGCTGCGCGAGATCGACCCCAGCGGTGCGTTGCGCACGATCGTCGCCGGAGCCGAGCCGGAGATCAGCACCTATCACTCGTACGCGGGCAGACTGCTCACCGCGCACGGGCTGCTGCTGCCGGTGGAGCCCTCGGCGGCGCTGCTCACCCAGACCCAGCTGTGGCAGCTCGCGCACGAGGTGGTGCGGTCCTGGGACGGCGACCTCGACACCGACCGCACGCCGGTCTCGGTGACCGAAGCCGTGCTGGCCCTTTCGGGGCAGCTCGCCGAACACCTGGTGGAACCGGAGCAACTGGCCGAGGCGCACGCGGAGCTGGAGAAGCTCGTCTACACGCTGCCCGCGGGTCCCCGGCAACGCGGCGGCCCGAGCCAGGCGCTGACCAACGTGGTGGAGGCCCAACGTGAGCGGGTGGCGCTGTTGCCGCTGGTCCGTCAGCTCGCCGAAGCCCTGAACCGCCGCGGCGCACTGGATTTCGGCTCCCAGATGTCGCTGGCAGCACAACTGGCCGTCGACCACCCCGAAGTCGCCGCCGCCGAGCGCGCTCGATTCAAACTGGTGCTGCTCGACGAATACCAGGACACCGGGCACGCGCAACGGGTGTTGCTGTCCGCATTGTTCGGCAATGCCGCAGCGGTGCGACAGGATCGGACCAGGCATCCGGTGCGGCTTCGAAGCGAGGCGCCGGCTGCTCGGGCGCACGAGGCCGATGGTCTGTTCGCGGTGGAAGATCACGATTCGCCCTCCCGAGGGCATGGCGCCGGTGCCGCGGGCGCGGTGCCGGATGCCGACATGGGCAGCCGCGACGATGAGTCGGCCGGCGGTTCTGTCAGCGCTGTGGCAGACGGTCACCGTGACCGAGCAGCGGGCGACACGAAAGGAACAGGGGTCGGACCCACCGAGCGGGATGTTGCCTCCGTAGAACGCAGTGCGGCAGGCGAATCCGTGAAGTCGGCATCGGCGCTCGCGGTGACCGCAGTGGGTGATCCGATGCAGTCCATCTACGGGTGGCGCGGTGCGTCCGCGGCCAACCTGCCGCGGTTCGCCGCCGACTTCCCCGCTGCGCCAGGGGTGCCCGCGCCGGTGCTGCCGCTACTGACCAGCTGGCGGAATCCGCCCGAGGCGCTGGCGTTGGCGAACCTGGTGGCCGACCCGTTGCGGATGGTGGCGCGAGCGGCCGGTGGAGCGACGGTGGACGCGTTGCGGGCCAAGCCGCAGTCGGATGCGGGGGTCGTCGAGTTCGCGCTCACGGAAACCATTGCGCAGGAACGTGATTGGATCGCCGAACGGATCGCGCGCGAGTGGGCGACGGCGCGGGAGAACGAGGCGCCACCGCCTACCTCGGCGGTACTCATTCGGCGCAACGCCGATGCGGCACCGCTGGCGGAGGCGCTGCGTGAGCAGGGGTTGCCGGTGGAAATCGTCGGGCTCGGTGGGCTGCTGGCGACGCCGGAGGTCGCCGATATCGTCGCCACGCTGCGGTTGATCGCCGAACCGGGAACCGGGAGCGCGGCGGTGCGGATTCTCACCGGCGCCCGGTGGCGGATCGGGGTGACGGATCTGGCCGCGCTGGCCGAGCGTGCGCGGATGTTGTCCATCGGCAGCGTATCGGGCGCCACCGACGCCATCACCGACGCCGCCGGACTCGCGACGGCGCTGCGTGAGGTGGCACCCGAACCGACCGAGAAGGCGGGTCTCGCCGATGCCATCGCCGATCCCGGTGCGGCCGACCGATATTCGGAGGCGGGGTTCGCGCGGATCGCCGCGTTGAGCGAGGAGCTCGCGGCGCTGCGCGAGCGCAGTGGGCAGCCGCTGGTGGAGCTCGTCGCCGATGTCGAACGCACCATCGGCGTCGGCGTCGAGACACAGGCCAGACGCGCGATCGCCGGCGGTGGCGCGGGCCGCGAGCACCTCGATGCGTTCGCCGAGGTGGTCGCCGGGTACGCGGCCGACTCCCGGGCCTCGCTGAGCGGCCTGCTCGCCTTCTTCACCGCGGCCGAATCGGTCGAAAACGGTTTGGAGCCAGGCGAAGTCGAAGTAGCGCGCGACCGCGTGCAGGTGCTCACCGTGCACGCCGCCAAGGGCCTCGAGTGGGAAGTCGTCGCGGTCCCGCACGTGAGCGCCACGGTGTTCCCGTCGACGACCGCGCTGAGCACCTGGCTCGGTGCGCTCACCGAACTCCCCACCACCCTGCGCGGCGACCGCGCTCAACCGGACGCGGCCGAGGGCGTGCCGGTGCTCGATCTGAGCACCGCGGGCGACCGCTCCGAACTCGAGCACGCGATCGCCGACCACAAGGCAGCGCTCAAGAGCCGCCGCCTCGACGAGGAACGGCGCCTGTTCTATGTCGCCCTCACCAGAACCGAACGGGTACTGCTGGTTTCGGCCTACTACTGGCCGGAGACGGGCACGTCGCAGAAGGGCCCATCGGACTTCCTGCTCGAACTCAAAGAGGCGAACGAGAACCCGGACAACGCGGCCTACGGTGTCGCCACCATCGCCCGCTGGGACGACAAGCCGCCACCGGACGCGGTGAACCCCTTCGCCGACAACCCGCCGACCGCCCACTGGCCACGCGACCCACTCGGCAACCGCCGCGACCCCATCGAACAGGGCGCCGCACTGGTGCGCGTGGCACTCGACCGGTTACGTGGCGGGCCGATGGATCCCGACGACGAGCGAATCACCGGCGTCGGACCGGACGACGTCGAGCCCGAAGGTGGGGTCGATGACGACGACCCGGAGGGCTGGGCCACCGACGTCGACGCCCTGCTCGCCGAGTTCACCGCCGCCGAACTCGCCGAGCAGCAGGTGGAACTCCCCGGCCAACTCCCCGCCACCGCCCTCGTCGAACTTCGCGCCGACCCGACTCGCCTTGCCGCCCGCCTTCGCCGCCCGCTCCCGTACCCCCCGAACCCGATGGCCCGGCGCGGCACCGCCTTTCACGCCTGGGTGCAATCCTGGTTCGGCACCGAACAACTGCTCGGCCTCGACGAACTACCCGGCGCCGCCGACAGCACCGGCGAAATGGGTCGCGCCGACCAGGAACTCGCCGCCATGCAGGCTGCCTTCCGTCGTTCACCGTGGGCACACCGCAACCCCGTCGACGTGGAAGTGCCGTTCGAAACCAGCATCGCGGGCACCGTGATTCGTGGCCGCATGGACGCCGTGTTCGCCGAACCCGGTGGCCGCTGGATCGTGGTCGACTGGAAGACCGGCGCCGAACCCGGCCCCGCCGACGAACCCGCCGTCGCCATGCAGCTCGCCGTCTACCGCCTGGCCTGGGCCCGCCTGATGGCCGCCCGCACCAACGACACCGAGGCCCGAATGCTCCAACGAGTCGGCGCCGCATTCCATTACATCCGCTCCGGCCGCACCATCGCCCCGGACCGACTGGCAGGCCCCGCCGAACTCGAACGCCTCATCCGCGACGCCGCACCGGAAAACACCGACACCGTTCCCCACGAGCCCGAGTGAGCCGATAGTCTGACGATCGCTCGAGGTGAACAAGGCCGGTCACCAGGCGGCGCAGCCGCCGAGGCCGAAAACCCGCGGCGCCAGCCGCCAAAATTACAGGAGCAGCATGTTCGGTGACACGCGCAACCCGATCGGGTTGAGTAGCAGTCCCGACTATGCCCTGGTCGGTCTGCTGCGGATCCCGGCGGCGCAGTCCAGTCCGTGGGTCTCGCTCACCCGCCGCGTGCTCTTCGCGATCGCGCTGCTGTTCACCGCGGCGACCGTGGTCTATGTCGGCCGCCACGGCTACAGCGACAACACCGGCGACGAGCTGTCGTTCCTGGACGCGATGTACTACGCGACGGTGTCACTGTCGACCACCGGCTACGGCGACATCGCCCCCGTGACCCCGTCGGCGCGACTGGTGAACATCATCGTCATCACCCCACTGCGCGTCCTGTTCCTCATCGTGTTGGTCGGTACCACGCTCGGCGTGCTGACCGAACGGTCGCGGCAGGCATTCAAGATTCAGCGATGGAGGCACACCGTGCGTAATCACACCGTCGTCGTCGGCTACGGCACCAAGGGCCGGACCGCGATCGATGCGATGGTCGGTGACGGGGTGGCGGTTTCCGACATCGTCGTGGTCGATACCGATCCCGTGGCGCTCGAGGCCGCGGCCGCCGCGGGTTTGGTGACCGTGCACGGTTCGGCGACCAAATCCGATGTGCTGCGGCTGACCGGCGTGCAGCGCGCCGCCGCGGTCATCGTCGCCACCAATCGCGACGACACCGCCGTGCTGGTCACGCTCACCGCGCGTGAGCTGAACAAGACAGCCAAGATCTCCGTGGCCATCCGGGAAGCGGAGAACACCCACCTGGTCCGCCAGTCCGGCGCCGACTCGGTCGTGGTGTCCTCGGAGACCGCGGGCAGGCTGCTCGGCATCTCCACCACCACACCGACGGTCGTGGAGATGATGGAGGACCTGCTCACGCCCGAGGAGGGCTTCGCTGTCGCCGAACGTGAGGTGGAGGAGAGCGAAGTGGGTGGATCGCCGCGTCACCTCAGCGACATCGTGCTCGGTGTGGTGCGCAACGGCGCGTTGATCCGCGTCGGCGAACCCGAGTCCGACGCACTCGAGGCCGCGGACAAACTGCTCTATATCCGCCGCAGCGGAAAGTAGTCAGCCCGCCCCACTATGCTCGGCATCGTGTCGTTCCGGCTGAAAGACGTTCCGCTGCTGTCACGTTCCACCATCGACCGGGCCGAGCACGCCCGGCTCGATCCTGGCGCCCTGCGCGAAGGGTGGGGGAAAGCGAAGATCCTGCGGGTCGACGCGCGCGGGAAAGTGCGGGTGGAGGGCGACAAGATCGTCCTCGAGACCGCTGTTTCGGTGGCCGCCGAGCCCGGCGAGGGGGCAGTGTTCCTCGGCGTTGTCGACGGCAGTCACCTGTGGGCGGTGCGTGCGCCCGAACTCGACGGCACGCTGAAGGACCTGCGCACGCTCGGCGCTGTCGACGACTTCACCGCCGAACTGCTGTCCACCGCGTACGCGCTGCTCAACTGGCACGACCGGGCCGGCTTCCACGGTGGCGACGGCACGGCGACCACCTCGGCGCGCGGCGGTTGGTCGCGACTCACGGCCGCGGGCGAGGAAGAGTTCCCGCGGATCGACCCGGCCGTGATCTGCCTGGTCCACGACGGTGCCGATCGCGTGCTGCTCGCCCGTCAGCAGAGCTGGCCGGAGACGATGTTCTCGCTGCTGGCCGGTTTCGTCGAGGTGGGTGAGTCGCTGGAACACTGTGTGGAACGCGAGGTCCGCGAGGAGGTCGGCGTCGATCTGCGCGAGATCCACTATCTCGGCAGTCAGCCGTGGCCGTTCCCGCGCTCGCTGATGGTCGGCTTCGCCGCGGTGGGCGACCCCGCTCAGGAACTCGTGTTCTCCGATGGCGAGATCGCCGAAGCGCACTGGTTCACCCGCGCCGAGGTCCGCGCCGCGCTGCGGGTCGGCGACTGGTCGGCGAGGGAACCCGGCGCACGACTACTCGTGCCCGGATCCATCTCGATCGCGCGATCGATCATCGAGTCCTGGGCGGACTGACTCGGCGAATCAGGCCTGCTGGGCGGCCAATGCCTGCTTGACCGCGGCCAGCGACGGGTTGGTCGCGGTGGAGCCGTCGCGATACTTGATCGTCGGCACGACATGGTTGCCGTTGTTGACGCTGCCGACGAACTCGGCCGAAGCGGGATCGTCCTCGATGTCGATCACCGTGTAGGTGATACCGGCCTCGTCGAGCTGGGTCCGCAGGCGCCGGCAGTAGCCGCACCACGTGGTCGAGTACATCGTCAGATCTGTGGTTGCTTCAGTCACGCGATGTGCAACGTCGCAGGGTGACGTTGTGTTCCTTGGCCACTCCGGCACGGCTCCGCCGGATCGTCGCGACGGATTCGGCGGGCGTCGCCGTAAGTTGTCGGGGGGCGCTGTCATGATGGTGCGCGTGCCAGTACTCGATCTCACCGCCCTCGACCCGGAACAGGCCGCCGCGGTGCGGGCACCACGGGGGCCGGTGTGCGTTCTCGCAGGTGCGGGGACCGGCAAGACCAGGACGATCACGCATCGGATCGCGCACCTGATCGCGGGCGGGCATGTGAAGGCCGACCAGGTGCTCGCCGTCACCTTCACGGCACGGGCGGCGGGGGAGATGCGCAACCGGTTGCGCACGATGGGCCTCGGGGGCGACGCGGGCCAGGTGCAGGCGCGCACCTTCCACGCCGCGGCGCTGCGGCAACTGCGGTATTTCTGGCCGCAGGTGGTGGGTGACGTGCCGTGGCGATTGCTCGACAGCAAGTTCCCGGTGGTCTCGCAGGCCGCGCAACGGGCGGGCCTGCGCGCCTCGACCGAAATGGTGCGTGACCTGCTCAGCGAGATCGAATGGGCCAAGGCCTCACTGATCGCGCCGGAGGACTATCCGGCCGCGGCCGCCCGGCACCATCGCGACGCGCCGGTAGACGTGGCCAAGGTGGCAGAGGTGTATCAGGGCTACGAATCCGCGAAGGCCTCCGCCGACGGGCTGCTGCTCGACTTCGACGACCTGCTCCTGCACACCGCGGCCGCGCTCGAGGACTACCCGTCCGTCGCCGACGAATTCCGGGGTCGCTACCGCAGTTTCGTCGTCGACGAATACCAGGACGTCACGCCGCTGCAGCAGCGGGTACTCGACGCGTGGCTGGGCGAGCGCGACGACCTCACCGTCGTCGGTGACGCGAACCAAACCATCTACTCGTTCACCGGCGCCACCCCGTCCTACCTGCTCGATTTCTCCCGGCGCTTCCCCGACGCCACCGTGGTGCGGCTCGAACGCGACTACCGGTCGACACCGCAGGTGGTGTCGCTGGCCAACCAGGTCATCGGTGCCGCGCGCGGACGCATCGCGGGCACCCGGCTGGCCCTGATCGGCCAGCGGCCGGACGGTCCCGAACCGGAATTCGCCGAGTACGCCGATGCGAGGGCCGAGGCCGTCGCTGTCGCGGGGCGGATCCAGAAGCTGATCGCCGACGGGACGCCCGCGTCGGAAATCGCGGTGCTGTACCGGACCAACGCGCTCTCGGAACCGTTCGAACAGGTGCTCGGCGAGCGGGCCATCCCGTTCCAGGTGCGCGGTGGCGAGGGGTTCTTCCACCGGCAGGAGGTGCGGCAGGCGATCTCGGCGTTGCGTCAGGCCGACGCGCGCGACGACCTGCCCGACGAGGCGCGCAGTGGTTCGTCGCTGATCTCGCTGGTGCGGGCCGCGCTGGCGCCGGTCGGGCTCACCGCGGAGGAGCCGGCCGGTGCGCAGGCGAAGGAACGCTGGTCCTCGCTGCTGGCGCTGGTGCAGCTCACCGAGGAGCTGGTCAGCCACGACGACGAGCTGGACCTCACCTCGCTGCTGCGCGAGCTCGCGACCCGCGCCGAGGCCAAACATCCGCCCACCGTCGACGGTGTCACCCTGGCCTCGCTGCACGCGGCGAAGGGTCTGGAATGGGACGCGGTGTTCCTGGCCGGGCTCACCGACGGCACGCTGCCGATCTTCCACGTGCTCGGCAAGAAGAGCGGATCCGTCGACGAGGCGGGCCTGGAAGAGGAGCGGCGGCTGCTCTACGTCGGGGTCACGCGGGCACGCGAACATCTGAGTCTGTCGTGGACCCAGCGACGGCTCCAAGCCGGTGGCGACTCGCGCCCGGTCACCCGCTCGCGGTTCCTCACCGGGCTGATTCCGGACAGTTCCCCGGCCACCCGCGTCGCCGCCGAGGTCCCGAGATCGGCCGAGTCCCAGCGCCCGCTCTGCCGCGTGTGCCTCAAGCCACTGCTCGGCACCTACGCCACCATGCTCGGCCGCTGCAAGCGTTGTCCGGGCGAAGCCGACCCGCAATTGCTCGAGGCACTGAGGGAATGGCGAGCCGAGAAGGCCGAAGCCCTGCGCAGGCGCGACTTCGTGGTGTTCACCGACACCACCCTCACCGCGATCGCCGAACAGCTGCCCGCCGACGACGCCGCGCTCGCGGCCATCGCCGGGATCGGCCCGCAGAAGATCAAGGACTACGGTGCCGACGTGCTCGCCATCGTTGCCTCACGTTTGCGAGCAACGGCACAAAACCCCAGGTAGAAAATAAGTTGTTAGGTTCTCGATCATTGCCTATGGTGGAGAACACGCACCGAGAGTGATCCCGGTGCGCGGTAATTGTTCACACACGAGTTCAGGAGGGAGGCAGACACATGAACACGAATACGAACACCACGTTCGAGGCGATGACCAATCGCGTCCTGGTGAACGACTTTGTCATGTCCGCCTCCCGGGGGGTCCTCGCTCTGCAGGGGACCGGCCTGTCCGGCGGCGATGCCAAAACTTCGATTCATCTCCTCCAGGACAAGCCCAGCGTGGGTTGGCAGCCGACCGCCGTTCCGGCACCGGCAGCACCCGCCGACGAAGCCGGTTACGCACCGGCGTTCGTCGGTGCAATCCGCCTCCGCGTCCACCCAGCGACCGTGATCAGGAATCGACAGAAATGTCGAAGTAGGTAGGGAAACCTCCCACACCTCCTGGCCACGGATCGCGAGAAGCGAAATCCGTGGCCATATTTATTTCGGCTCCTCAGCCGTAGGCACCGGGTTCGCACACCGAACATTCGACCGCTGCAAACGAGCTGAAGGAGAACGACGTGTTCACCGCCCAGGACTGGCCGACGGCCACTACTGACGTGACATGCCGAACCGTGGCGCAGACCCCTCGCGTCCGTGAGGTCACCAAGACTCTGCCCTGTAGGGGCGGAAACCCCGATCTGTGGTTCGCCGAGAGCCCCACCGATCTCGAGCAGGCCAAGGAACTGTGCGCTGCCTGCCCGATCCGCAAGACCTGCCTGACGGCGGCCATCGACCGCGGCGAGCCGTGGGGCGTGTGGGGCGGTGAGATCTTCGACCAGGGTGTCGTGATCGCCCGCAAGCGTCCCCGTGGTCGCCCGCGCAAGGTCGCGATCATGGCATGAACCCGGGAAAAGGGTTGTACCGCAAGCGAACCGCTCACCTCGTCATGGTGAGCGGTTCGTTTTGTCATAGGCGGGAGGTGCGCTTCACGGTGCGCCCGTCGGCGACGGCGAGGACCAGCGTGGTGGTGTGCGGGGAGTGCGCCCACCACCTGTGCTTCTCGCCCGCGCGGCAGTAGTAGGTGTCGCCGGCGCTGAGCTCGTGTGCGGTGTCGTCGGCGATCAGCGAGATCCGGCCGCGGGTCACGTGGATGATCTCGTCGGATCGGTGGACGAAATCGCGGTCACCACGGTCGGTACCGCCGGTGAATTCCAGGGCGCGCAGGTCGCGATCGCCGTGGACAAGGGAACGGACAGTGCGGAGTCACCCGCCCAGCAGACGCCACCGGCCTAGGATCGGGCGTTCGCCGAAGACCTTGCGCGGACCCGGGATCGGTCCCCGCCCGACTCGGCGATCGCCTCGATCGAGGTGGACGCCTACGAAGCTTGTTCGGCGCGGAAGCCCGGCACCCAGGTGCGAACCAGGTTCATGAAGCCGAGTTCCGCGTCGAGCTGCGCCAGGATGCCGACCGAGCCGCCGAGCACCCGGAAGACGGTCAGGTACTCGGCCGGGAGTTGCAGGGCGCGAGCGGTTTTCATCTCCGGGCTGGAGAACTCGGAGGCCTTGCCCGCCACCCGCTGCATCCACGTGCGGGTGAAGTGGAACGTGTCGGTGCGAATCGGGTCGCTGAACGGGCGCAGGTACGCCTCGATCTCCTCGTGGGTCACCTTCCGCCCCGGAATGACCCAGCCGTGCTCGTAGAGCAGTTCGGTGAGCGCGGCGTGCTCGTCAGCGACGGCCAGGGCCAGCATTCGGCCCAGAATCTCCGGGAAGCCGTCGGGCATCGGCGCGCAGGCCCCGAAGTCGAGCACCGCCAGGGTGCCGTCGGCCCGCACCAGGAAATTGCCGGGGTGCGGGTCGCCGTGCAGCAGGCCGACCAGTTCGGGCGAGCTGAAATGGAAGATCCCCATCAGCTCGGCGATCCGGTTGCGCTGCGCCAGCGTGCCCGCTGGATCCTCGGCACCTGCCTTGATCAGCGCGGACACCGGCGTGCCGTCCAGCCATTCGGTGACGATCACCTTCGGGGAACCCGCCACCACCTTCGGGACCGCGATGGTGGGGTGCCCGTCGAACGCGGCGGCGAACCGGCGCTGATTGGCGGCCTCGATGCGGTAGTCGAGTTCTTCCTCCGTGCGCTCGGTGATCTCGGCGAGCAGCGGCTTCACATCGGCGCCGGGGATCACCGAGGAGAGCAGTCCGGTCATCCGGGAGAGCGTTTTCAGATCAGCGCGCAGCGCGTCGTCGGCGCCGGGGTACTGCACCTTCACCGCCACCGCGCGTCCGTCGGACCACACGGCGCGGTGGACCTGACCGATGCTGGCCGAGGCGGCCGGGGTGTCGTCGAAGGAGGTGAAACGCTCCCGCCACTTGGTGCCTAGTTGCTGGTCGAGCACGCGATGCACCGTCTCGGCGGGCATCGGCGGTGCCGCGGCCTGCAGCTTGGTGAGCGCCTCGCGGTAGTGCTCACCGAATTCCTCCGGGACGGCGGCCTCCATCACGCTCAGCGCCTGCCCGAACTTCATCGCGCCGCCCTTGAGCTCGCCGAGCACGGTGAACAGCTGCTCGGCGGCCTTCTGGTTCAGATTCGCGTTGATCTGCTTCTTGTCACCACCGACGAGCTTCTTACCGAACCCGACTGCGGCTCGTCCGGCGATGCCGAGCGGAATCTTGGCCATCTTGGCGTTGCGGCTGGTACTGCGGCGCACGATCTCGGACACGCTACCCATCATGGCCGAACCCGCGGGGTGTGTGCCATAAGAATGCTCACACCCGTCGATGCGACGCATGTCACCGTGCGGTCCCCGGTGCGCGGGCGGTCATGTTCCGGCAGCCGCAGTCCTGATGCGGTAGCCACGGTCGACGCTGGATCTCGTGGGTGTCGAGATCCAGTTCCACGGTGGCGTCGAGGGTGCGCGGTGCCCGCCGTGGTGAGCAGGCGATGATCGCCTCGAGTTCGCCGAGCGCCAGCGCGGTCGTGGCCGCGATGCCTGCGGGCGAGGCGTGCCCGGTGCGGCCGAGTAGCTGGGCGGCCAGATGCGGCCAGTCGGTATCGAATCCGGCCCGGGTCAGATCGGCACAGCGCAGGCAGCTCGTCTCGCCGGGCAATACCAGCGGTCCGACGACGCCGACCCCGTCGCGGACCCGCACCTGCAGGTGCGGCACCCGGCGCAGCACCAGATCCACCGAAAGTCCGGGGTCGATCATCAATGCGTCGGTGAGCACCACCAGATCGCCGGTGGCGGCACCGACCGGAGTGTCTGGCCGATACTCGCGCGAGCGGGTAGGGCGAAAACCCATGCGCCGCAATCCGATCGCCACGGCATCGGAGAGCGGGCCGAGGCCGTGCACCGTGATGCCGCGGATCTTGCCCAGTTTGGGTTCGGGTTCGAGCAGCAGGCCCGCGCGTTCGATCGCGGTGAGCATGCCCATGGTGCGGTCGGGGCTGATCCCGAATTCGCCCGCGCGCCAGATGATCTGGGGCCGCGACTGCAAGCCGTCGAGCAGCCGCAGAAAGGCGAGCACGGTCCCGGTGTCGTGGTCGGTGGTTTCCAGGAGCAGCGCGCGTTCGGGGTCCCAGCCGAGCTGGACCGTGCCGGACGGGCGAACCAGGGTGGTCACTCGCGGGTGGAGCATCGGCCCGCGCAGTGGAGAGGTGGTCGTCATGCCAGAAGTATCGGCACCCGGACCCACCGCGACCTGCGCCGAAAGCGTAGTTATCCACAGGCTTTCGGCGTGTCGGACCGCCGTCTTCGAACTGTGAACAGCCTGTGTACGGCGGGTCAGCGCACTGATTCCGGACGATCGTTAGCCGCGCGACCGTGTTGCGCCACCGAGATCGGAAGTTTTCTCACCGACCTCGGTGGCGGCGCCGATCAGGACTTGCCCGCGCCGGAATCCGGGTCGGAATCGCCCTCGTCACGCGGGGTTTCGTCGGAATCGGCCTTGTCGAGCTTGGCGGCGTCACGCTCACGCGCCTCGGTCTCGGCCAGCTGGGCCATCGGGTCGTCGAAAGCGCCTGTGCCGCCGCCGATCACCGAGTCGATGAACCCGGCAGGAGAGTCGAGGTCGGTGGAGTCGGGCAGCAGGTCGGGGTGCTCCCACACCTTGTCGCGCCGCTCCATCCCCGCATCGGTGGTCAGCCGCCGCCACAGCGCCGACGCCTCCCGAACCTTGCGTGGTCGCAACTCCAGCCCGACGAGCGTGGCGAAGGTCTGCTCGGCGGGTCCACCGGTCGCCCGGCGGCGGCGCAGCGTCTCCGACAGCGCGTTCGCGCCGGGCAGGCGCTCACCCACCGCGTCGGCGACCACGACGTCGACCCAGCCCTCGATCAGCGCCAGCAGGGTCTCCAGGCGCTCGAGTGCCTGCTTCTGCTCGGGTGTGGTCTGCGGTTCGAACGTGCCCTGGGAGAGCAGCTCCTCCAGCTTGGACGGGTCGCTCAGCGACATCGGGTCGATGCCCTGCGCGGCCTCCTCGATCGCGGAGAAGTCCATCTTGATGCCGCGCGCGTAGTCCTCGACGGCGCCGAGCACCTGCTGACGCAGCCACGGCACATGCGCGAAAAGCCGCTGGTGGGCGGCCTCACGGGCGGCCAGGAACACCATGATCTCGCTCTCGGGCTGCTCGAGCCCCTCGCTGAACGCCGAGATCGCTGTCGGCAGCAGCGCCGCGGTACCGGCCGGGCCGAGCGGCAGACCGACATCGGTGGAGGTCAGTACCTCCTTGGCCAGCTGGCCGAGCGCCTGACCGAGCTGGGAACCGAATGCCAGCCCGCCCATCTGGCCGAGCATGCCGACCATCGGCCCGGCGAACTGCTTGGCCTCCTCGGGCAACTGCGCTGTCCACATGCCGGAGATCTGCTCGGCCACCGGATCGCACAGGCGCTTCCAGGTGGGCAGCGTCTCTTCGATCCAGTCGTTCGGTGTCCACGCGACCGTCTTGGTGGCGCCGGCGGGCAGCACGGTGGCGCCGTCGAGCCACAGTTCGGCCAGGTGCGCCGCATCGGTCACCGCGGTGGTGGTGCTCGCGGCGATCGGGGCGATGGTGGAGCCGAGCTGCTGGCGCGCGAGGCGCTTGGCGACGTCGTAGTTGACCGGCCCGGACTGCGAGCCGCCGGGGCCCATGCCCTGGCCCATGCCGCTGATCATCTGCCCGAGCTGGCTCAGCATCTGGCCCAGCTGCGACGGATCGAACCCGCCCGCACCACCGGCGCCGCCCGCGCCGAACCCGAACGGATCGTTTCCGCCAGGTCCGTTGCCCTCGTCGCGACGCTTGCCGGAATCGTCGTCGTCGCCGGTCGAGAAGCCGAAGGGGAGATCGCTCATACCTCTTACGTTACGCGGGACCCCTGGGGCTTCGGTGTTCGCGCATCGCGAAATCGCGCGGCTTCGCCCCCGCGCAAATGCGTGCCACTGCCGTCGGTCACGGTCGTTGATCACTACTGTGGTCCGAGTGAATCGTCGGATCCTCACCCTGATCGTCGCCCTAGTCCCCGTACTCGTGCTCGGCGTGGCCGGCAGCGTGGTCACCGTGCCGTTCGTCGCGCTTGGCCCCGGCCCCACCTTCGACACCCTCGGCCAGGTGGAGGGTAAGCCGGTGGTCGACGTCACCGGCGCGCCATTGGATCCCACGAGCGGGCAGCTCAATATGACGACCGTTTCGGTGCGCGACGGGCTGAACCTGTTCGAGGCGTTCGGGTTCTGGGTCAGCGGCGAGCACGGTCTGGTGCCGCGCGCCGAGGTGTATCCGCCCGGCGTGTCACGCGAGGAGGTCGACAAGTCCAATCAGCAGGACTTCAAGGATTCCGAGAGCGATGCCGAGGTCGCCGCGCTGCACTATCTGAAGATGCCGACCGTCGTGCTGGTCCGCGGACTCGGTGAGGAGGGCCCGGCCAAGGGCGTGCTGGAAGTCGGCGACGAGCTGATCAGCATCGACGGCACCCCGATCGCCACGCCCAAGGATGTGATCGACATCGTCGGCACCAAGGGCCCCGGCACGACCATCAGCGTCGTCTACCGTCGCGGCGACACCGAGCAGACCACCCCGATCACCCTCGCCCCTCGCCCCGGCGACGAGGCCAAGGGCTACCTCGGCATCACGCCGGGCGAAGGTGGCCGTCCGCCGCTGCAGGTCGAGTTCAACCTCGCCGATATCGGCGGACCGTCGGCGGGACTGATGTTCAGCCTCTCGCTGATCGACAAGCTCTCGCCGGGCGAACTCAACGGCGGCAAGTTCGTCGCGGGCACCGGCACCATCGACCAAGACGGCAAGGTCGGCCCGATCGGTGGCATCCAGTACAAGATGATCGCGGCGCGTGAAGCAGGCGCGGAAACGTTCCTCGTCCCCGCCGACAACTGCAACGAGGCCGGTCAGCGCGCTCCCGAGGGCCTGCGTCTGGTGAAGGTCGACACCCTCGACACCGCGATCACCTCGCTGGCCGAGATCAACGCGGGCCGCGAACCCGTCAGCTGCTGAATATTCTGCGGCTGGTGCCGCGGTTCTCGGCGCTTGACTCCACCTCTTCCCTCCCTACGGGCGCTCCTTCGTCGCACCCTCCGGTCAGTCCATCGGCGCAGGCGCGCCGAGAACACCGGGGTTGATCATTCCAAGGTGTGGTGCAGGGCCTCGACCAGGCCCGGTGCCAGGTTGGGGTAGGTGCGCAGGTCGAGATCGCCGAAGCCGTCGTCGTCCTCGGGGCGGATCTGGAGCAGAACCAGGGTGGCACCCTGGCGCAATACGCCCGCGATGAGCCGGGCGTCGCGGCGGCCCGGATGCGCGTGCGCGGCGGCGCGCCCGGCCGCGTCCGCGGCTTCGTCGTCGGCGAGCAGCGGTACCAGCGCCTCGTCGAGATCGCTCTCGGCATCGGGCGGCAGCACCACGATCTCCTGCACCAGCACGCAGCCCTCGACCGCGGGCGGCCAGGTGGTGGTGGCCAGGAACTCGTCCAACGCCATCGACCCGCCGGTGATGTCGTCGGGAAAGGCTTCCTGGGCAACAGGGGTCAGCTCGCTGCCGTCGTCGAGCTGATCCTGCAGGTCGGGTTCGGCAGCGGCCAGGTCGGCGGTCGGCACCAACGCGAACATCTGCGGCGGGTTTCCCCAGCCCTCGGCGTCGGCGAACTCGACGACCTCGCGCACACAGCGGGCGAGGAGAACTTCGGCGTGCTCGTCTTCGGTCACCCGCACATCCAATCATTTTCGGCCCAGCCGCTTGCACGGTGTCCGATTTCCGTAGAGTGGGCGCCAACGGTCCGGCAACGGATCACCCCGCAACATTCGGACTGCGGTGACTGCGCCGATCACGGCGCGGAACCGCCGGAGCATGGAGAGTGGCACCGTGGGCATGCGGCCCCCCACCGGCTTACCTTCGTTGTCCCGACGCAGCCGTGTGCTGCTGGTGACGGCAGTCGTCCTCGCGGCGCTGTTGCTGCTCGGGCCCCGCTTCACCGACGCCTATACCAATTGGTTGTGGTTCGGTGAGGTCGGTTATCGCAGTGTGTATCTCGGCGTGTTGTGGACGCGGGTGATCCTGTTCGTCATCGTCGCCTTGTTCGTCGGCCTTGTGGTCTGGGCGGCGCTGCTGCTGGCCTACCGATCGCGCCCGGTGTTCGTGCCCGTCGCCGGGCCCAACGACCCGATCGCGCGCTACCGCACGACCGTGATGAGCAAGCTGCGGCTGTTCGGCGTCGGCATCCCGGTGCTGCTCGGCGTGCTGTCGGGGCTGGTCGCGCAGTCGAATTGGGCGACGGTGCAGCTGTTCCTGCACGGCGGTGAGTTCGGCCAGCAGGACCCGCAGTTCGGACTCGACATCGGTTTCTACACCTTCGATCTGCCGTTCTACCGGATGGTGCTGAACTGGCTGTTCGTCGCCGTGGTGATCGCGTTCTTCGCGAATCTGGTGACCCACTACGTGTTCGGCGGCCTGCGGCTGGCCGGGCGCGAAGGCACCCTCACCAGGGCTGCGCGCGTGCAGCTCGCGGTGATCGCCGGAATCTTCGTGCTGCTCAAGGCGGTGGCGTATTGGTTCGACCGGTACGACCTGTTGTCGAGCACGCGCAAGGAGCCGACGTTCGGTGGTCCCTCGTTCACCGATATCAACGCGGTGCTGCCCGCCAAGCTGATCCTGCTGTCGATCGCGGTGATCTGCGCGATGGCGTTCTTCGCCGGGATCGTGTTGCGCGATCTGCGGGTCCCCGCGATGGCGGCGGCGCTGTTGGTGCTGTCGTCGATTCTGGTCGGTGCGGTGTGGCCGATGGTGGTCGAACAGTTCTCGGTGCGCCCCAACGCCGCCGAGAAGGAGAGTCCGTACATCGAGCGCAATATCCAGGCCACGCGCGAGGCGTACGGGATCACCGACGACAAAGTCGAATATCAGGACTACAAGGGCAGCTCCACGAAGAGCCCGCTCGAGGTTCCAGCCGACGCCGCGACCATCGGCAACGCCCGGCTGCTCGACCCGAATATCCTCTCGCCCACCTTCACTCAGCTGCAGCAGCGCAAGAACTTCTACGGCTTCCCCGAGTCGTTGGACATCGACCGCTACAACCTCAACGGTGACCTGCAGGACTACATCGTCGCCGCGCGCGAGCTGCATCCGGCCGCGCTGTCGGGCAACCAGAAGGACTGGATCAACCAGCACACCGTCTACACCCACGGCAACGGCTTCGTCGCCGCGCCCGCCAACCGGGTGAACAAGCCGCAGTCCGAGGCGCAGAGTGCCGCGGGCGGCAGCGATTCGGGTTATCCGCTGTTCATGGTGAGCGACCTGTTCACCAAGGTCGAGGACCAGCAGATCAAGGTCGACCAGCCGCGCATCTACTACGGCGAGCTGATCGCCCAGACCGATCCCGACTACGCCATCGTCGGCACCGCCGAGGGCCAGGCGCCGCGCGAATACGACTCCGACGAGGCGCAGTTCACCTATGACGGCAGTGGTGGCGTGCCGATCGGGAACTGGTTCAACCGGCTCGCCTTCGCGGCCAAGTACGCCGAGCGCAATATCTTGTTCTCCTCCGCGATCAGCGAGGACTCCAAGATCCTGTTCAACCGTGGTCCGCGCGACCGGGTGCAGAAGGTCGCGCCGTGGCTCACCACCGACGGCAACGCCTACCCGGCGGTGATCGACGGCCGCATCAAGTGGATCGTCGACGCCTACACCACCCTCGACAAGTACCCCTACGCTCAGCCGACCTCGCTCGACGGCGCGGTCGAGGACAGCATCGACAAGAAGACCGGGCGCGTGATCCCGCGCAAGGAGGTCAGCTACATCCGCAACTCGGTGAAGGCCACCGTCGACGCCTACGACGGCACCGTCACCCTGTACGAGACCGACACCACCGACCCGGTGCTCAAGGCCTGGCGAGGCGTCTTCCCGGACGCGGTCAAGCCGCAGAGCGAGATCTCGCCCGAGCTGCGCGCGCACTTCCGCTACCCGGAGGACCTGTTCAAGGTCCAGCGCGACATGTTGACGAAGTACCACGTGGACAACCCGCGTGAGTTCTTCACCAACAACGCGTTCTGGTCGGTGCCAAGTGATCCGACGATCGAGGGCGGCACGTTCAACCAGCCGCCGTACTACGTGCTGCTGGGCGATCCGAAGACCACCAAGCCGGTCTTCAACCTGACCTCGGCGATGGTCGGCTACAACCGGCAGTTCCTCTCGGCCTACATCTCGGTGCGCTCCGATCCCGAGAACTACGGCAAGTTCACCGTGTTGCAGTTGCCGACCGACTCCCAGACCCAGGGCCCGCAGCAGACACAGAACTCGATGACCACCGCCGACGCGGTGTCGCGCGAGAAAACCCTGCTGTCGAACTCGAACAAGATCCGCTACGGCAACCTGCTCACGCTGCCGGTGGCCGACGGCGGCATCCTCTACGTCGAACCGTTCTACAACGAACGCAACACCGGTTCGTCGACGTTCCCGCAGCTGCTGCGCGTACTGGTGAGTTATCGCGACGCGGCGGGCAGCGTGAAGGTCGGGTACGACTCGACATTGGCCGGGGCACTGAATCAGGTGATGCCGGGTGCGGGTTCGCTGGCGACACCGTTCGGTGGCGATCCGGCGGTGAAGCCTAAGCCGGGAGTGACCCCACCGGTCGACCAGGGCACCGTCACGCCGCCTACCGGCGGGACGACGCCGCAGCCGGGCACCACACCGTCCGCGACTTCGCCGACCCAGGAGGCCGCGGCCGCCGAGGTCAGCCGCAAGATCGAGGCGGTGCGCACCGCGATGCGCAGCGGCAACTTCACCGATTACGGTAAGGCCCTCGACGAACTGGACGTCGCGATGAAGGCGTACCAGGACGCCGCAGGCCGGTAACCACCCGAACGGCAAGAAAGGCCCCGTCGTGATGACGGGGCCTTTCTTGTGCAGGGGGAACGGTGGATCAGCCGCCGATCGAGGCGATCAGCGGAGCATTGGCGGTGAGCAGGTCCTGGTACTGGCCCGCGACACCGTACTGGTCGGCCAGCGCCTGACCGGCGGCCTTGGCCTGGTCGACGGCGACCTGGACATCGGTCTTGGCCTGGGCGGGCAGCTGGACCGGCAGTTCGACGGCGGGCTCCTCGACGACCTCGGGCTCGGACGCGCCCGACTGCAGGTACTGGCCGCAGTGCGGCCACGCGCCGACGCCCTGGCTGGCGAGCACGTTCTCCGCGACGCGGATCTGCTCTTCCTTGCTGGCGTTGTGCGCCGAGCCCTGGCCGCCGTTGGCCGCCCAGGTGCTCTGCGAGAACTGCAGGCCGCCGTAGTAGCCATTGCCGGTGTTGATACCCCAGTTGCCGCCGCTCTCGCACGCAGCGACTCCGTCCCAGTTGTAGGCGGCGGCGGAGGCGGTGCCGGTGGCGAGGCCGAACGGAACGGCAACAAGGGCGCCGGCGATGGCGGCGACGCCAAGGGCGCGGGTGCTGAATTTCCGGGTCTCAGTCATGGAGAAGACGCTAACCAATGAATCGATACCGATCACATCTTGATAACGGGTGAATTCTATGGTTGGAACAGATGCCTTTTCAAGGTTTACGCTGCATAGCCGGTGGGAATACCTAGATTCCGGTCGGTCTGTTATTGGTTCGTTATGTGTTCGGGATCACGCGGTAATAGTGACACCGCTCACCGAAAATCGGCACCGACTCGTCCGATTGCTGAAATGTGTGATGACTGCCACATTCGAAGGCTTCGCGATGCGGTGTTGCCCGTCGGAGATTGTGCCCGCAGGCGAGAAAACCCGCACTGACCTCGCGATTTGGCACCCACGCTCACCTGTGTGTAATGTTGTGTTCACACCGACGCGGGGTGGAGCAGCTCGGTAGCTCGCTGGGCTCATAACCCAGAGGTCGCAGGTTCAAATCCTGTCCCCGCTACAAGTGGCCCCAGGTCAGAGGAATTGAAATCCCTCTGACCTGGGGCTTTTTTTATGCGCTGGTCACGCGCGAAGGAAAGCGACCTCCGCGCGCTGTCAGGCCTCCGGGCCCATCTCGTCTAGGGCTGCGGATGTGCTCCGTTGTCCGTTGCGGCGCCGAGGGCGCGCAACAGCACCTCTGTGAGGGAGTCGAGATAGCCGGGCTCGAGTCGGCCTCGGCGGACGGACAGTCGCCAGTAGAGCGGTCCGGCGAGGACGTCGAGTGCGATTTCGAGATCGAGACCGGGCGACAGCTCGCCGCGGGCGACGGCGCGCTGGAGGATCTCCGCGCCGCGGGCGCGTCGCGGGATGCCGATCATGGCCTCGATCGCCGCGGCGAGCTCCGGGTTGCGTGCCATCTCAGCTACCAGGTCGGGCAATATGCGGAAGAAGAGCGGATGGCTCAACCATTCCAGCATCGAGGCGAGGATTCCCCGCACGTCGCCGCGCAGCGAGCCGGTGTCGGGCGCTGGAGCCAGCCCTACGCTCAGTTCCGAGACCACCGCGATCGCCATGTCCTGCTTGGAAGGCCATCGTCGGTAGAGCGCGCTCTTGCCCACACCTGCGCGTTTGGCGACTGCCTCCATGGACAGCCGGGCGTACCCGTGCTCGGCCAGCTCCACGAGGACGGCGTCGGTGATGGATTTGGTGATCGCGGGCTGAAGCACGGCGGCGCCGGTCGGGGTGCGACGAGTCATGTGGAGAGTTTAGCGGGTGGACGGGACGGTATCGTCCCGTGTACGTTGGCGTCGGGACGGTACCGTATCGTCCGTATTTCAGGAGGTTTCGATGACCCCACTCGAACTCGTCGACCGGGCTCTCGACCTATTGCTCGCCAAAGACATGGCAGGATTCGCGGGTCTGTGGTCGGCGGACGGTGTGCTGGAATTCCCGTTCGCGGCGCCGGGCTACCCGGACCGAGTGAGCGGTCGTACTGCCATCGCGCAGTACCTGCGCGACTACCCCTCGATCCTGGATGTTCGCGAAATTCCTGAGCGGCGTGTGCATCAGACCGTCGACCCGGCGGTGGTGATCGCCGAGTTCGACGCCACGGGTGTCGTGGTCGCGACCGATTCTCCCTATCGGATGCGCTACATCGCCGTGATCACCGTGCACGACAACGAGATTCATTGCTATCGGGATTACTGGAGCCCGCTCGCCGCTGCCGAGGCGATGGGTGGCTCCGCAGCGCTCACCGCGGCCTTCGGCGGATCCGATGTCTGAGGTTCTGGTCACCGGCGCGACCGGGACGACCGGTAGCCGCGTCGCGGCCTTGCTGAGCGATCGCGGCGCCACCGTGCGAATGGCGACTCGCACACCGAACAGGGCCGCTCACGTTCGCTTCGAATGGGGCGAGACCGGCACGTACGGACCGGCTCTGGGCGGGGCGGTGTCGGCTGTCTACCTGATCGCCCCGGTAGGTGTGGCGGAACCGGCCGCCGTCGTGCGGCCGTTCCTGGACGAGGCTGTCGCGCACGGTGTTCGACGAGTAGTACTGCTCGGTTCGTCGGCGGTGCCTGCGGCGGCGGAGGGAATGGGCGCCCTCTACGACCTCGTGCGCGAGAGCGTTCCCGAGTGGGCGGTGCTGCGGCCGTCGTGGTTCATGCAGAACTTCACTGGTGATCATCTGGTCGCGCGTGGTGTGCGCGCGGGCGAGATCGCCACCGCTACCGGCGACGGCCGTGTTCCGTTCGTCGACGCGGGCGATATCGCGGCGGTCGCCGGACACGCACTTCTGGATCCGGTTCCGCACAACTGCGAACATATTCTGACTGGACCGGCGGCGCTGAGCTACGCCGAGGCAGCCGCGATCGTCAGCGCGCGAATCGGGCGATCGGTCGTTCATCGCCACCTGTCGACAGGGGAGTTGCGGACGCGGATAGTCGAATTCGGCATTCCCGAAGAGTTCGCCGGCATGCTCGCTGCCCTCGACGACGACATTCGCGGCGGGGCGGAGGACCGGGTGACCGATACCGTCGAGCAGGTCACCGGCCGTCCTGCCCGCGCTTTCGCCGCCTTCGTCGAGCGGGAGATGAGCTAGGAGAGCGATCCCGCACTGCCCCACCCACCAACTCTGGTGGGTGGGGCAGTGCGGGCCGACAACGTCGTAGCCGTGCTAGGCGTCCAGGTCGCTGGCGACGAGTTCGGCGATCTTGTCGAGGGTGGGCTGATCGTCGCTGGTAATGACCACTTGGGCGCCCTGGCCCGCGCCCAGGGTCATGATCATCAGCGCGGAACCCGCGTCCACCGGGTCGCCGCCGGATACGGCGATGGTGACGGGAACGCCTGCCGCGCCGACCGCTTCGGCGATCAGGGCCGCGGGGCGCGCGTGCAGGCCGACCGAGGAGCCGACGGTGACGGTGGTGCTGGCCATGGGATATCTCCTTGTGTGCGAATGGATTACGCGGTGGTGAGAACAGGGGCGACGGACTGCTTGCGGGTGAATTCCTTGGCGAGGGTGACGCAGGCGGCGGCGACGAGCGTGCCCGCGACCAGCGACGCGAGGAACCAGGCCAGGTGCCCGATCGCGAAGAACACGAAGATGCCGCCGTGTGGTGCGCTCAGGGTGACGTCGGTGGCCATGATCAGGCCGCCGGTCACCGCGCCGCCGACCATCATCGACGGCAGCACCCGCAGCGGGTCGGCCGCGGCGAACGGGATAGCGCCCTCGGAGATGAACGAGGCGCCGAGCAGCCAGGCGGCCTTGCCGTTCTCGCGTTCGGCCTCGGTGTAGAGGCGCGGACGCAGGACGGTCGACAGGGCCATCGCCAGCGGCGGCACCATGCCCGCGGCCATCACGGCGGCCATGATCCGCAGCGTCGCGGTGTCGGTGACCGACAGCCCCGCGGCGGCGAACGAATAGGCCGCCTTGTTGACCGGGCCACCGAGGTCGAAGCACATCATCACGCCCAGGATCACACCGAGCGCGATGGCGGAGGTGCCGGACAGGCCGTTGAGCCAGTCGGTGAGTCCGTTGGTCACCGCGGCGAGGGGCTTGCCGAGCAGGACGAACATCAAGATGCCGACGATCGCCGAGGCCAGCAGCGGGATGACCACCACCGGCATCAGTCCGCGGGCCCACCCGGGCACCGGCAGTTTGCTCACCCAGAGGGCGGCGAATCCGGCGACCAGGCCGCCGACCAGGCCGCCGAGGAATCCCGCACCGACGAAGACCGCGATCGCGCCCGCCGTGAAGCCCGGAGCCAGACCGGGGCGGTCGGCGATCGCGAAGGCGATGTAGCCGGCCAGCGCCGGGACGAGGAAGCTGAAGGCGAGCGAGCCGATCTGGAAGAGCACGGCACCGAAATAGGTGGCCAGGCCACCGTCGGGTAGGTCGGTGATCGAATTGTCGAGCACGATCGTTTTCGCGCTCTCGGAGATCTCGTATCCGCCGAGCAGGAAGCTCAGCGCGATCAGTAGGCCGCCCGCGGCGACGAACGGGATCATGTAACTGACGCCGGTGAGCAGGATCTGTCGCAGGCGAGTGCCCCAGCCGATGCCCTTGGCCGCTGCCCGCGAGGGCGCGGGTGTGGTACCGCCGACGGTGGCGGCGCCCGGATCACCGCTCGCCGCAACGGCTTCCGCGATCATCGTGTCGGGTTCGTTGATGGCGCGTTTGACGCCCGACTCGATCACCGGCTTGCCCGCGAACCGGCCACGATCCTGCACGCCGACATCGGTGGCGAAGATGACGGCGTCGGCGGCGGCGATCGTGGCCGGATCGAGTTTGTCGCCGCCGCTCGAGCCCTGGGTTTCGACTGCCACGTCGACTGCTGCCCGTTCGCCCGCGGCGACCAGGGAATCAGCGGCCATATAGGTATGAGCGATGCCGGTGGGGCAGGCGGTCACGGCGACGATCTTCTTCGGTGCGCCGGATTTCGCTGTGCTGACGGTCGATGTCTCGCCCGTGGTGGCAACCTCAGCCGCTCCCGCCCCGGTGGGGGCTGCCGTAGCGCCGCCGGACGCTGCCACGCCAGACGCGGCCGCCGCGCCGCCGCGGGCGGCCGACGAGTCGGAGGCGGGAGTCGTGCCGGGATCGCCGCTAGCGGTGGGCGGACCGGTTCCGTCGGCAGCGGAGGGCGATTTCGTTGCGCTGACGGCGGGCGCCTCGGCTGCACCAGCCGATCCGGTCACTGCTGTGCCACCCGCCGCAGCAGCGGTGGAAGACGTTGTCGCGGTGGTGGATCCGCTCGTGGCCGGCGGGGGATTGATGACGCCGTCGACCAGAGCGACCACATCGTCCGGAGTCGCGGCGGCGCGCAGGTCGGCGACGAAGGCAGGCCGGACCAGCGCACGAGCCAACGACGACAACAGCTTCATGTGCTCCGCGCCCGCACCTTCCGGAGCGGCGATCAGGAAGACCAGGTCGGCGGGCCCGTCCGGGGCACCGAAGTCGACGGCGGGGGCGAGGCGGGCGAAGGCCAGCGACGCCGCGGTGACGGCGGCCGATCGGCAGTGGGGGATCGCGATGCCGCCGGGCAGGCCGGTTGCCGATTGCGACTCCCTGGTCAAGGCGGCCTCGGCCACCGCGGCGGCGTCGACTGCGCGGCCCACACCGGCGAGATTGCCCGCGAGTGCGGTGATCACCGCACTCTTGTCGGTGCCGAGGTCGGCGCCCAAAGCGATCAGTTCGGGAGTGATGATCGAATCGGCCATCGTCGTGTCTTTCCGGAGAGGGGGTGGGGCAGGGGCGTTTCGGGGTCGGGTGGTGCCGGCGATCTGCCGGTGCTCATGCGGGGGCCGGTGGTCGGTCGGCGGCGCGGAGGCGGTCGGCGGTGACGGCATCGAGCGCAACGTCCGCGCGGCCGGGCAATTCGGTGCCGGGCAACGCGGTGGCGGCGCTGCCGTAGGCGACGGCGGCGCGGAGGCAATCTGCGGGGGAGGCGCCCGCGAGGTCGGCCAGAAGGTAGCCGGCCAGGGCCGAGTCGCCCGCGCCGACGGTGCTGCGCGCGACGATGGGTGGGGCCGCGGCGAACCACGCGTCGCCGGCGGTGACCAGGACCGCGCCCGCCGCGCCGAGGGTGGCCAGCACCGCGCCGACGCCGCGGTCGATCAGGGTAGCGGCGGCTGCGGCCGCGGCCGTGGGGTTTTCGAGTTCGATGGCGTCGAGGCCGGTGAGCTGGGCCAGCTCCTCGGAGTTCGGTTTGATGAGATCCGGTGGGGCACCGACTGATTCGTCGAACAGGGCGAGCAGTGGAGCGTCGGAGGTGTCGACGGCCACGCGCGTGCGGCGATTTCCGTTCGGCGACACGCGCAGCGTGGACAACGTCGCGACGAGCTGCGCGTACCAATCGATCGGCACGCCCGGCGGCAACGACCCGGACAGCACGATCCACTCGGCGCCTGCGGCCAGCTCGACGAGCAGTGCGGTGAGTTCGGCCAGATCTCGCGCCTGCAACGGAAAGCCGGGTTCATTGATCTTGGTTGTGGTGCCGTCGGTTTCGGCGATGGTGAGATTCACCCGCGGTCCGCCCGCTACCGGTACCGTGCGGAATTCGATTCCCGCCGTGCGCAATCCGTGCACCACCGGGTCGTCGTCGGCGCCCGGCAGCACGGCCAGTACCGGCGCCCCGCTCTCGGACACCACCCGCGCGACATTGACCCCCTTGCCGCCGGGGTGCGACGTGACGCTCGCCGCGCGATGCACCTGCCCGCGCCGCAACGGCTCGGTGAGGGTGACCGTGCGGTCGACGCTCGGGTTCGCGGTCAGGGTGACGATCATGCGAGCACCATCTCGATTCCTTCGGCGGCCAGCTCAGTCCGTGCGGTGGCCGGGAGGTCGGTATCGGTGACCAGGACGTCGATATCGGCGGCACTGCCGAAGCGCACGAAGTCCTCGCGCCCGATCTTGCTCGCGTCGGCGACCACGACGACCCGATCGGCGGCGGCGATCATCGCGCGTTTCACGGCCGCCTCCTCCGGATCGGGGGTGGACAGCCCGTGTCGCACGGTCAGCGCGTTGGTACCGAGAAACGCGACGTCGACCCGCAATTCGCCGAGCAGCCGCAAGGTCTCGGCGCCGACGGCGGCCTGGGTGACCCCGCGAACCCGCCCGCCGACCAGGTGCAACCGCACGCCGGCGAACCCGGTGAGCCGCGCGGCGACCGGCAGCGAATGGGTGACGGCGACCAGATCGACGTCGACCGGCATGGCCGCGGCCACCCGCACGGTCGTCGTGCCCGCGTCGAACAGCACGCTGCCGCCGCCGTCCGGGAGGTATCGCTGCGCGAGTTCGGCGATCCGGTCCTTCTCCGCGGCGCGGGTGCTGTCGCGTTCGGCGGTGCCGGGTTCGAACGTGGTGAGCGCACCGGAACCCACCGCGCCGCCGTGCACCCGCCGGATCACGCCCAGCCGGTCGAGCACCGCGAGGTCGCGGCGCACGGTTTCGGTGGTGACCCCGTACCGGTCGGCGAGTTCGGCGACGGAGACGCGCCCGCGATGCCCGATCAGCGTCGCGATCGCCTGCTGCCGTTCCTCGGCGTACATGGGTTCCTCCGGTCTCCGTGAATCTGTACTCATGTTGTTTTATGCCCGCTTGTGTTGTTTTGTCAATGATTATTGGTGAGCCGAGTCACAATCGTTGCTGTCGACTATCGGGAAAGTGGTGCCCGTGATCACATCGGCGCCGCGCGGGTGCTCGGTATCACCGAGGCCATCAGTGCAGGTAGACGGCTTTCGCGGCGGCTTTCACGTTGCTGTTACGTGTCTCGTCCAAGATCGACACGAATGCTCGTGACGCTGACTCGCATGTGGCGTTTCGCAGTGCGACCCCGTGTCACGGCCCTGGCCTGCGAGGTGTGCGGCAGACTGCCGCATCCGGGACGGGCCAGGCTCACTCTCGCCAAACTCGCGGCGGTGTTCCCGGTGGAACTCGCACTGCACGCGCTGGTCGTCCACCTGCACCCGCCGTACCTGGTGACCGTCGCGCTGCTGACGATCACCACCACGATCCTGGTGATCTGGGTGGTGGAACCGTCGGCGATGCGGATGCTCGGCGGCTGGCTGCACAGCCCGGAGCTGCGCCACCGCGAGCGAATAGACGCGGCACCCGCGCTGTGGCGGATCCGCGTGCGCCTGGCCGACCGACCCGGCGCGCTCGAGACCCTGGCCAAGCATCTCGCCCACTGTGACGCCAACATTCTCACCGTGCACGTGCACCAACTCGAGGATGCCGTCCTCGACGAACTCGTCGTCGCCGCACCGGCCGAGGTCACCTCGCACACGATCACCTCCGCCGTGGAGCACGCGGGAGGTTCGCAGGTGCGGGTCTGGCCGGCGACCGTGCTGTCGCTGATCGACGGTCAGACGAAGGCGCTGGCCATCGCCGCCCGTATCGTCAGCGATCCGGACGAATTGCCCTTGGCCGTGGCCGAACTACTCGGCGCGCGCTACCTCGCGCCCGGCACGCCGGAGGTGACCGAACCGGGCGAGGGCACCCTGCTGGAATTGGACCGCGACGATCGTCGCTGGGGTTTCGTCCGCCCGGACGAACCTTTCACGCCCGCCGAGATCGCCCGCGCGCATCGGCTCGCCGATCTGGCGGCCCTCACCGTGCGGCGGCGATGAGCTTCAGTCGAAGCCGAGGTCGGCGGTGAGGGGATCGCGTAGGGCGCCCTCGGCGGCCCGCAGTCGATCGGTGACCGAGGTCAGCAGGTCCATCGAATCCTGAGAGAGCCCGAGCGCGAGGCGGGTCAGGTGACGGGTGGCATCGCAATGGAAGCGATCGGCGAGTAAGGCGTCCGGATCGGCGGGCGCAGCCGAGTGATCGACGACGGTCACGGCAGGGGCACTCACAATCTCGTATTTTCGAGTATGACGCACCTTACATCTACCCTGCGGTCCATGAACCCCGGTCGGCGTGCGAAAGTGCAGCAATGAGTCAGTTCGCCGACTATCAGAACGAGATCTACCTGGCCGCGCTCGGTGGGATCCAGCCCGAATTTCCCATGGATTACGCGACGCTCGAACGCAAAGCCACTGCGGCGCTGCCGGATTCGCTGCTGAACTACATCGCGGGCGGCGCGGGCGACGAGCTCACGCAGCGGCGCAATGCCGAGGCTTTCGCGGACTGGGGTCTGGTGCCGCGGATGCTGGTCGGCGCCACCGAGCGCGATCTCTCCGTCACCGCGTTCGGCCACACCTTCGCGAGCCCGCTGTTTCTCGCGCCGGTCGGCGTGATCGGTCTGGTCGGCGAGCAGGGCCACGGTGATATCGCGGTGGCACAGGCGTCGGCGCAGACGGGTGTGCCCGCGATGTATTCGACGCTGATGGAGGATCCGCTCGAGGACGTGCGCCCGCACGCAGGCGACACGCCTTCGTTCTTCCAGCTGTACACGCCGAAGAACCGTGAGCTCGCCGAGAGTTTGGTACACCGCGCCGAAGCCGCGGGTTATGCGGGAATCACCGTCACCCTCGACACCTGGGTGCCCGGGTGGCGTCCGCGCGACCTCGCGAGCGGCAACTTCCCGCAGCTGCGTGGCCATGTGCTGAAGAACTACACCAGCGACCCGGTCTTCCAGCAGATGGTCGGTTCCGACGACCCCAAAATGATTGTCCTGCACTGGATCGCGACCTTCGGTAACTCGCTGACCTGGGATGACCTCGGCTGGTTGCGGTCGATCACCGATCTGCCGCTGATCCTCAAGGGCATCTCCCACCCCGAGGACGCGCGCAAGGCGATCGACTTCGGGGCCGACGGTATCTACTGCTCCAATCACGGTGGGCGCCAGGCCAACGGCGGTCTGAGCGCGCTGGAGACCTTGCCCGCGGTCGTGGCCGCCTGTGATGACCGCGTGCCGGTGCTGTTCGACTCCGGGGTGCGCTCGGGTGCTGACGTGGTGAAAGCGCTCGGACTCGGCGCGAACATGGTCGGGCTCGGCAGGCCGTATGTGTACGCGCTCGCGCTGGGTGGTGTGCGTGGGCTGGTGCATCTGCTGCGCAGTTACGCCGCCGAGGCGGACCTGTTGATGGCGGTCAACGGCTATCGCGATGTGGCTGGGGTGCGTGCGAACATCCGGCCGGCAACGCGCGGGAACGCCACTCTCGGCTGATCGGAACGTGTCAGGAAACCCGTCGCGAGAGGGGTTTTGGGGCCGGGATGGCGGCTCGGGCGAGAACTTGTCGGTGCCGTGCGGCATCATCGGTGCGACAGACCACGCTGTAGCACCAACCCCCGGAGTCCACGATGTCCTCGCCGAGCACGAAGTCCGCATCCCGCCGATCAGCACCGCCGGTCCTGTCCGACGCCGAGCTCGCGCGTATCGCAGGCGAGCTCGCGGAGGGGAAACCGCCGATGGTGTGGTTCACGGCCGCCGCAGTCGGTGTCGCCGAAGGGAAGTCGGGCAAGGTCGTCGCGCTCGGCGATCCGTCCGACGGCGACTTCCTGCAGGTGCGGCCGACCGGTTCCAAAGATGTGCTCTCGTTCGGCCCGAGCGAGGTGACGCTGACCAAGCCGGCCCGCGGGACTACGGTAGCGCCCGGCGGGCCCGCACGGACCCGCCAGGAAAGTGTCCCCGCGCCGAGCAACCGAAAGGACAACACTGTGACCCAGCCGTCGACCCTGCCGAGCACCGCTACGCCCGCGCCGAGGTCGCTCGCCCCGGTACCCGACGACGCCGCCAAGCCCGCTCCGGCGGCGCCGCGGCCCGCGAAAGCTCCCGCGGTGCGCAAGACCAAGGTGGCCGAGGTGACTGTCACGCTCACCGGTACCGCCGACGGTGAGTGGACTGTCGATGTGGTGAACGGGAAGAAGCGCAGTGTGAAGGGGATGGCGGTGAGTAGTGCGGCCGTTGCCCAGGCTGCCAAGATCTTGCACCCCGAGGTGGAGGAAGTGGTGGAGGGGATTCTGGAGGCCGCGCGGGGGGCCCAGCAGGCGAAGGTCGCGCAGTTGCAGGCCGAGTTGGAGGCCGCGCGGAAGTTGTTGGAGGAATTGGGAGATTAAGTGTTCGGGGAGTCGTGACCCACTGATCGAGCACGGACATGGGTAACTCCCCAGCCGCCTCCCCGCCGTAAGGCACATGACGCAACCGAGAGCGAACAGTCGAGCTACCGGGCGACTCGCAGAATATGCGGGGTGGCGGGGCTGTCGTGGAAGCTGAGGCCGAGGCGGTATTCCTTGGCGTGGTACATCGCGGCGTCGGCGGTGCGGATCAGGTCGTAGATGGTTTTTTCGGTGGGGCGGGTGGTGACGCAGGCGACGCCGATGCTGGCGGTGATGGGGATTTCGCCGCAGCTCAGTTCGAAGGGGCGGATGAACGCTCCGAGGAGGTGTTCGGCGAGGACGGCGGCTTCGGCTCGGGTGCGGGGGGCCAGGACTACGAATTCGTCGCCGCCGTAGCGCGCGGTCAGGTCGGTGCTGGCGGTGGTGCGGCGGATGCGGGAGGCGGCGTTGGCGATGAGTTCGTCGCCGACGGCGTGGCCGTAGCTGTCGTTGACCATTTTGAAGCCGTCCAGGTCGATGAACAACAGGCACAACGGTTTTCCGGCCCACTGGTCGCGGTAGCGCAGGGGTGCGCGCAGCAGGGCTGAGCGGTTGAACAGGCCGGTCAGAAGGTCGTGGTCGGCTTGGTATTGGGCTCGGCGCTCGCTGCGCATGCTGCGGGCGATCGCGCGTTCGCTGCGCACCAGCACACCGACCAGCAGCAAGGTGAGCAGCGAACAGATCACCACGCGGTCGGCGACCCCGAGATCGGCGCCGACCACGCTGATCAGCGAGGCCGCCACCAGCGCCACGGCGATCATCCCGGCCCGCTGCCGTGACCGATGGGGATGCACGTCCTCGGCGTCGCGGAGCGCACCCATCGTCGGCTGCACCGCGGCCAGCCCGGCCAGCAGATACGCCCACTGCTGTGGCACCAACGCGATCTCGGGGTCGACGGTGATTGTTCCTGCGGCAGTGAGGCTTTCGGTCAACCCGCCGACGAGCACGGCGATCAGCGCCGCCTGCAGCAACCGCAGCGAGGTCTCCGAGCGAACCACCGTCGCGAGCGAGTGCGCGAGCACGGTAGCCAGCAGCGCGTGGATCACGGGGTAGCTCGCGGCCAGTGCGGTATCGACGAACCCGGTGCTGTGTCGCAGAATCGGCGAGATCAGGAAGGTCCACGAGGCCAGCAGAGCGCTGAGCCCGATGAGCGCCGAGTCCAGCCACAGGTCACGGGCATGGCGGAGCCTGCGCGGCTGCAACCAGCCGACGGCGGCGAGCCCGAGACACAGCGAGGCGGCCAGGGTGCACAGATCGTCGACCGGATGCCAGCCCGGGTGCAGCCCGGGCGCGCGTATCGCGGTACCGGCGGCGAACATCGGGACCGAGGCTGCCAGCAGGTACCAGGGCAGTCGGTGCGTGGGTCGATGGCGATACATGCCGTAGCCGATCATCGCCAGCGAGCCCGCGACGATCACGACGAGTAGTAAAAACGGTAGCGCGCGCCCACCCGCCAACGGCGCGATCAGCACGGCCCCCGCCGCACCGAGTAGCACCACGCACCATCGCAGGCTCCCGTAGCGTCTCTCGCTGATGGTCATCAGCCCCCCTCGATCTTGCTGCGCACGCGACGAGCGCCGATCGAAGGTGAGGCCGGTGAATCACTCGAAGTATCGGCCGAGAGCACCGAGTGTTGTTGTCCGAGCACAATCCCCAGCCGGCAGCGCCGACGCTCAAAACCTTGACAACTGAGTCGATCATGACACGTCGACGGCCGTGCTGTCGACGTGTTGGGAGCATTGCCGGATACCGATTCGGCACGCGGTGCCGCACATTTG
Source organism: Nocardia sp. FBN12 (assembly GCF_054031145.1). NCBI lineage: Bacteria > Bacillati > Actinomycetota > Actinomycetes > Mycobacteriales > Nocardiaceae > Nocardia > Nocardia sp. FBN12. The sequence continues at coordinate 4,534,472 of NZ_CM132926.1, read as the reverse complement.
CCCGCGCCGATGGCCGGTGGTGGCATCGTCGCAGGAAACGGAAGGGGACGGACAGGTGGAGCAGTGGATCGCGCCCGGTCGGGTCAACATCATCGGCGAGCACACCGACTACAACGACGGGTTCGTGCTGCCCATCGCGCTGTCGCTCGGTGTCGTCTGCGGGGCCGGGCCGCGCGGTGACGGTCTGGTGCGGCTCGCCTCCGTCCAGCGTCCCGGCGAAGTCGTCGAGGTGCGGGTCGATGATCTTGCGGCGCACCGGGACCGGTTGCCGAGCTGGGCGCGCTATCCGCTCGGTGTCGTCGACGAGTTCGTCCGCGGCGGATATCGAGTCACCGGGGTGAACCTCGAACTCGACGGCGCGGTACCGATCGGGGCGGGTTTGTCCTCGTCAGCGGCCCTGTGCTGCGCGGTGACGATCGCGCTGCGCGATCTGTTCGCGCCCGAACTCACCGAGCGGAGCATGGTCGAGATCGCCAGGGCCGCGGAGAACGGTTTCGCCGGTGTGCCGACCGGCCTGCTCGACCAGTCCGCCTCGATCCTGTGCACCGAAGGCCACGCCCTGTTCCTCGATGTCCGTGCGTTTACCATGGCGGAACCCGGTGCCTCCGAACAGATTCCGTTCGACCTCGGTGCCGCCGGGCTCACCCTGCTCGTCGCCGACACCGGTCAACCGCACGACCTGTCCGACGGTGGATACGCCGAGCGCCGAGCGCAGTGTGACGCCGCCGCCGACGCGCTGAACCTGTCCGCCCTGCGCGACGCCACCACCGAAGACATTCCGCGCCTGCGGGATCCGCTCCTGCGCCGCCGCGCGACCCACGTGGTCACCGAGAACGCACGGGTACTCGCTGTCGTCGACAAGCTGCGCGCCGGTGCGGACCCGCGCAGGATCGGCGAGCTGCTCACCGCCTCGCACCGGTCACTGCGCGACGACTTCGAAATCTCCGCGCCCCCACTGGATCTCGCGGTCGACGCCGCACTCGACGCGGGTGCGCACGGCGCGCGGATGGTCGGTGGCGGCTTCGGTGGCAGCATCATCGCCCTGGTCGACCATGCCGACTCCGTCGCCGAGCAGATCATGAAGCGCTTCGCCACCGCGGGTTTCGCCCCGCCCCGCGCCTTCACCGTCGAACCCGCCGCGGGCGCGCACAAACTGGATTGAGCAGGTGTCCATTTTGTTCTGCCCGATTTCGTGGTGACGCAGGACACGAGCGCGCACAGTAGAGGCATCCGAACAGTTCGACGGGCGCCGCCGCCCGCGCCGTATGAACGACGCTCGTGTGCCGCCCGGCTCCAGGCCAGGAGGAATCCGCTGTGCTAGAAGCCTCATCGACACTGCGACTGGACGCCGCTCCGGTCGACTACGCGCTGGTCGCCCTGTATTTCGTCTTCGTCCTCGGCATCGGCCTGATCGCTCGGCGCCGGGTGTCGTCGAGCGTCGACTTCTTCCTGTCCGGGCGCTCGCTGCCCGCGTGGGTGACGGGCCTCGCGTTCATCTCCGCCAATCTGGGCGCCGTGGAGATCATGGGTATGTCCGCCAACGGCGCCCAATACGGTTTCCCCACCTTCAACTATTTCTGGATCGGTGCCGTGCCGGCGATGCTGTTCCTCGGCGTGGTGATGATGCCGTTCTACTACGGCTCCAAAGTGCGTTCGGTGCCGGAATTCATGCGCAGGCGCTTCGGCACCGGCGCGCATCTGGTGAACGCGTTGAGTTTCGCGATCGCTCAGGTGCTGATCGCGGGCGTGAACCTCTACCTGCTCGGCACCATCGTGAATGTGCTGCTCGGCTGGCCGCTGTGGATCTCGGTGGTCGCGGCCGCCGCAATCGTGCTGTCCTATGTCACCCTCGGCGGGCTCTCCGCCGCCATCTACAACGAGGTGCTGCAGTTCTTCGTGATCGTCGCCGCCCTGTTGCCGCTGACCCTGGTGGGTCTGCACCGCGTCGGCGGCTGGGACGGTCTGCAGGACAAGGTAACCGGCTCGCCGGGCGGCGCCGATCAGTTGCAGACCTGGCCGGGTAATGCGATGAGTGGGTTCACCGACAATTTCGCCTCGATCATGGGCATCGTGTTCGGACTGGGATTCGTTCTCTCCTTCGGCTATTGGACAACGAATTTCGTCGAAGTTCAGAGAGCCCTTGCCACACACTCGATTTCGGCCGCGCAGCGCACCCCCCATCATCGGCGCCTACCCGAAGATGTTCATCCCGCTGATCGTGGTGATTCCCGGCATGATCAGCGCGGTCCTGGTGCCGCAGATGATCGAATACAAGCAGCAGGTCGCCGCGAATCCCGACTTCGAGGGCGATGTCACCTACAACCAGGCGCTGTTGTTCTTGATGAAAGAGGTTCTGCCCAACGGACTTCTGGGTGTCGGGCTGGCAGGTCTGCTCGCGGCGTTCATGGCCGGTATGGCCGCCAATGTCTCCGCTTTCAACACCGTGTTCAGTTTCGATCTGTGGCAGCAGTACGTGCGCAAGGATCGTCCCGACGGGTACTACCTGAAGGTCGGCAGGCTCGCCACGGTCGGTGCGACGGTGGCCGCGATCTTCACCGCGTTCATCGCGGGCGGGTTCAGCAACATGATGGACTACCTGCAGACCCTGTTCAGCTTCTTCAACGCGCCGCTGTTCGCGACGTTCATCCTCGGCATGCTGTGGAAGCGGATGACGCCGACGGCGGGCTGGGTCGGCCTTGTCAGCGGCACTCTCGCCGCCGTGTTCGTGTTCGTGCTCAACGAGACCGGCGTGACGAATCTGTCCGGACAGGGCGCCAGCTTCGTCGCCGCCGGTGCCGCCTTCGTGGTCGACATCGCGGTCAGCGTCGCGGTCACCATGGTGACCCAGCCGAAACCGGCCGCCGAACTGGTCGGCCTGGTGTATTCCGAGACCCCGAAGGCGATGCGCACCGACGCCGACGCCGACTCGCTGCCCTGGTACCAGCGTCCCGCCCTGCTCGCCGGGATCGCGCTCGTGCTGGTGATCGCCCTCAACATCATCATCGGATAAGGAGTCTCCACCATGCTTTTCGACATCCGCACCATCATCGGCGCGCTGCTCGGCAGCTACGGCGTCATCCTGGTGATCACCTCGTTGCTGCAGGACAGTGCCGCCCAGGAAGCCAAGACCGGCGGGATCGACGTGAACCTGTGGGCGGGCCTCGGCATGTTCGGGGTCGCGGTCGTCTTCGTCGGCTGGGCGCTGCTGCGTCCGGTGCAGGTCCCCGAGGCACCGACGATGACGATGGCGGAGTTCACCCCGGATTCATGAAGAGTTGCTTGTACGACGGCGTCCTTCGCGACAATTCTCAGGCGGAGGTCGCGCCGGGAATGCCGTCCTCGACAACGAAACTCGCGCGTGTGCTGATCGGTGCGCCCGGTCGGCTCACATAGGGCACAACGCGAAAGTCGGTGCGCCACTGTCGATGATCGAGTTCTACTCGGGCATAGCCGCGCTGGCGGTTGTAGAACTTGATGTCGGGGTTGGCGGCCAGCAGGGCTCGGCCCGCGTCCGTCATGTCGGCGCCGTCGCTGCCGGTGCTGATCGAGGTTCCGGTGAATTCGGTGGCCACGACAGGAGATTCGGGATCGGCGAAGTCGCGGCGGAGGTCGGCGACGTAGTTCTCGTGCCGGTCGCCGGTGATCACCACCAGGTTGTCGACCTCGTAGTCGGTAGCCGCGCCGAGCACCGTGTTGCGGTCGGCGACATAGCCGTCCCACGCGTCCGTGCCCAGGAGCAGGTCGGGGCCGGGGTCGTAATCGGACTGGGCCATGGCGACCTGGTTACCGAGTATCTGCCAGCGGGCGGACGACGCCGCGAAGCCGTCGATGAGCCAGTCACGTTGGGCCGCACCGAGAATAGTGCGATCGGTGTCGAAGCGGTCGGCGCAGCCGATGACCGCCGAGCCGTCGCCGCAGGCCTGCGGGGTGCGGTACTGCCTCGTGTCGATCATGGTGAACTCGGCGAGATCGCCGAACCCGTAGCGGCGGTGCAGGTGTATCGACGGGCCCGCGGGGAGTTGCGCGAGGCGCATCGGCTGATGTTCGTACATGGCTTGGAAGGCAGCGGCTTTGCGGCGCCGGAACAGCGGCGCTAGGCGGTACACGTCGAATCCGAGGCCGGGACTCTCACCGGCCCAGTTGTTGTCGAGTTCGTGGTCGTCGAAGGTGACCAGCCAGGGGAACGCGGCGTGTGCGGCCTGCAGCGGTGCTTCGCCTTTGGCCTGGGCGTAGCGCAATCGATATCCGGTGAGATCGACTGCCTCACCGGCGAGTTGGGGCGGCAGGTGCGCGCCGCGACGGGCCAGCACCCACGAGGATTCGTAGATGTAGTCGCCGAGGTGTACGACGAGGTCGAGATCTTCGGCGCTGAGATGCTCATAGGCGGTGTAGTAGCCCGAACTCCACGACTGGCACGACGCGAAGGCGAAACGGAGCCGCTCGGTCCGGCTGTCGGGCGCGGGCGCGGTGCGGGTGCGCCCGACCGGTGAGATCGCCGAGCCTGCCCGGAATCGGTAGTAGTACCAGCGATTCGGCGCCAGCCCGGCGACTTCGGGGTGCACGCTGTGCCCGAACTCGCGTGTCGCCACCGCCGAGCCCCTGACCACGACTTTCGTGAAGCGTTCGTCCTCGGCGACCTCGTAGTCGACGGTCACCGGGGCGACCGTCATCCCGCCGTACCCGTCAGGGGCGAGTGGGTCGGGGGCGAGTCGGGTCCACAGCACCACCCCGTCCGGGGTCGGTTCGCCGGAAGCGACGCCGAGCGAGAACGGTTCGCCGAGCCGTCGCGGCGCGGCGAACCTCGCGCTGCTCACCGCCGACACCCCCACCACCGCGGCGATCGAACCGGCCATACCGCCGTGCAGGAGTTGTCGGCGAGAGAGCGTCATCCTCGGATCCTCTCACCGCCACGGGGGAACCTACTCACCGGCGGGTTCCCACGGTGCGGCCGTCAGAGCCGGAAGATCCGCGAACCCACAGCCCAGCCCGCGCTGGACCAGTTCGGCCCGAAGCACGCCACCGTGCCTGCCTGGCCGACGGGCAGGTCCTGGCGGATCGTGTACGGGCCGACGGCGAAGGGCGCGATGTTGTATCCGATGCAGTCGACCTCGAGCCGGTAGCTACCCTCGCCGCCGTAGCACCCACCGTTGAACGCCCACGGGCCGTTCATCGACCCCTGGCAGCCGGAATCAGCAGTGGCTGTCCCCGCGCTGATCCCGGCCAGGGCGACCGCGACGACCGGAGCGGCCAGACACATCGCTACTGCGCGAACTGAGGTTCTCATCTAGAGCTCCGATCATCGAGGGACGTGGGTTACATGGGATGTTTCCTCGATACTCCGCCGTGCGTTACACCTTCTCGACGCGCGCGGCGAGTCCCAAGGCGACATCGATGAGCAGGAAAGCGAGCAGGCTCACCCCGATCAACGGCATGAACCAGCCGATCGCGACCGCCGCGGCCACCACCGGAACGGTGATCCACAGTGAGGTACGGCGCAGCACCCCGCGGCGAGGCGGGACGGGTAGCGCCGGCCGGCGCGCCGGGCGACGCTGCCACCACATGCGGTAGCCCAGCACGATCACCGTGACGAGGCCGACCATGATCGCGAGCAGCAGCAGCTGATTGACCAGGCCGAACAGCAGTCCCATGTGGAATGCGATGCCCCAGTTGGTGAGCTTGGCCATCAGCGGCCAGTCGGCGTAGGCCAGCCGGTCGGTGATCGCGCCGGACTCGCCGTCGACAGCGAGGGAATCGATGGAGTAGGTGCCGGGCAGGCGCAGTTCCTTGATCCCGAACGCCCGCTCCGGTGTTGCGGGGACGGCGATCTCGGCGCCCTGCGTGATGCCGTTGGCACGAGCTAGGGCGTACACGCGATCGAGTTGGGCGATCCTGGCCGCCGGGTCGACGGGCGCGGGCGCGGTGTGGCCCGCGCTGTGGTGCTCGCTCGGGGCGGGTGCCGCACCGGTGCCCGGCAGGGCGACGCTCACCGCAGGGGTGGTCCAGCTCAGTTCCTCGCGCAGTGTGGTGACGTTCTCGCCCGCATAGGTCGACCACGTCATGCCGGTAGCCGAGAGCAACAGCACCACAGGCAGAATCCACGCACCGATTGCGCCGTGCCAGTTCATCTTTCGACGCCTGGTCTGGGACAGATCCGGCCGGAGCAACCACCGCGCGGACCGGCGATCCCGGCGCTGACGCACCCGGTGCACCCACAGCACCAGCCCGAACAGCGCGATCACCCACAACCATGACGCGGCCAATTCGCTGTAGAGCCTGCCGGGCTCGCCCAGCCGCAGGCTGCGATGGAACTCGCTGAGCCAGGTGCGCAGCGGCAGCGCGCCGCCGCTGCCGTACACCACGGACTCGCCGACCGGCTGTGCGGTGTGCGGGTCGACGAACACCGAGAGCCGCTCGGAGTCGCCGAGTGCCGGGTCGTTGAACAGGACACGAGTGGTGTCGCCGTCGTTCGGGGCAGGGGCGACGGCCACCAGCGTCAGGTCCGGCCGAGCTGCGACGGCCGCGCCGACCTGCGCGGACAAGGCCTGGTCGGGCCCGCTGGTCTCGACCTGCAACAGCTCACGCGAGACGAATCCTTCGATCGTCGGCGCGATCGCGTACAGCGCGCCGGTGAGCGCGGCGATCAGGATGAACGGGGCGACGAAGATCCCCGCGTAGAAGTGCAGGCGCATGGCCAGCGGATAGAGGCGTAACCCCCGGCGTGCGCCGGAACGCGGACGGTCACCGGAGGCCGGTGGTGCCGAGGGGGAGTTCTCCTCGGCCGGACGAATGTCCGTGATGCTCATAGTGATTCATTTCTCGAGTACCGGAAAGCCCCAGTGCGCGCGAAGATGTCCGGCCGTCCGTCGGTATCGACAGGGATCACCTGCCCGCTCGGCGGCACACGGCGTTCACCTCTGGAGACATGGCTCAGAGGTGGCGTCAGCGTGCCGAACGGTCGACAACGAGGGCAGGTATGCGGACAGCGCAGGACGACACGTCTGTGCACTGGGATGAGGGAGAGTTCAGAAAGGAATCGCGAGCGGGGGAGCGCGGGTGCGCAGCGACCGCGTGGCGAAGATTCGCAGGATGACACGGTCGCGGTGGACCAGGCGCGACGGCGCCGGGTCGGGGATGCGGGGAGTGCGGTAGCGCAGCGGAAGGATCCGCGCCAGGACGGTGCTGCCGACCCGGTACGCGGCTTCGGCGCCAACGATCACCGCGGCCGCGACGATCGCGGCGATGGTGTGGGCTGTGAGCATGCCGAGTCCGAGGGAGTCGTCAGCCGAGTGCGAGTGCCCGGACCAGCTCATCGTGGTGTGCCCGATCAGCTGACCGCCCAGCAGCACCGTCGCCAACCCGACCGCGCCATTGCGCAACGGACCCACGCCGGCGACGAGCGCCCCGACCACCGCCGAGGCCGCCGCCAGCAACACGATCGCGGTGCTACCAGGCAACGACCCACCGGCGGCCATCCCGTGCGCCGCCAGCGACAGCGCTGCTGACATCGAGCCCGCGCAGGCACCACGCAGCCGCGCACCGACGGCACGCGACGGCGCGGGCGCCTGCTCGAACCCGATGATCACGCGCTGATGATAGTCGACGCCCGTCGACCGCCCAGGTCAGACGGCCGAACGAGCCTCAGTCCGCCTCGACGGCCATCTCGACGAGCGGCTTGCGCAGCAGCTTTCCCGTCGCGTTGCGGGGCAGTTCGTCGACGAAGATCACCTCGCGCGGCACCTTGTAGCGGGCCAGGTTCTCGCGGACGAAGTCCTTGATCTCCTTGGCGTCGCGCTTGGATTCCGGGCCGGGCACCACGATCGCGCGCAGGCGTTTGCCGTAGTCGTGATCGTCGACGCCGACCACCGCGGCCTCGAACACGTCGGCGCGGCCCGCGATCAGGTTCTCCACTTCCAGCGGGAAGACGTTCTCGCCGCCGGAAACGATCATGTCGTCATCGCGGCCGTCGATGAAGAGCAGGCCGTCGGCGTCGAAATGGCCGACGTCGCCGCTGGACATCATCCCGTCGACCATCTCCTTGGTCCGCCCGTCGGTGTACCCGGTGAACGCGAACCCGTTGTCCACGAAGATCGTTCCGGTGACATTCGGCGCGGTGATCGGCTTGCGGTTCTCGTCGAGCAGCACGATCCGGATGCCGACCGGCGCCTTGCCCGCGGTGGTCGGCGCCTTGCGCAGATCCGCCGGGGTGGCCACCGTCATCACCGCGCATTCGGTGGAGCCGTAGAGGTTGTAGAGCGAATCACCGAAGTAGTCGAGGGTGCGGGTCACCACGTCGGGCGCGATCGCCGAGCCCGCGGCGAAGATGACCTTCATCGTCGACGGGTCGTACTTCGCCAGGATCTGCTCGTCCAGATCGAGGATGCGCTGCAGCATCGTCGGCACCACGACCAGCGAATCCGCCTGGTACTTCACCACATTGGCGAGTGTCTGCTCCGGGTCGAACTTGCGCTGCTGGAAGATGACCCGATTGCCGAGGGCCAGACCGAGGGTGAACTGCGACAGGCCGGTGCCGTGGAAGATCGGCGCCGCCATGATCATGGTGCCGTTGTTGGGCAGCGGCACCCGATCCACGAACTGCGCCGAGGCGAACGGGCTCACCTTGTCGCGCGGTGCGCCCTTGGGGGTGCCGGTGGTGCCACTGGTCAGGATCACCATGCCGCCGGGCTTGCTCGGCGCGGCGACCGGCGTGGTCGACCGATCCGCCGACAGCGTCGCCACGGTCGGAATCGACGGATCCACCCCGTGCGCCTCGTCGACCCAGGTGAGCACGCGCGGGATCTCGGTGGGGATGGCGCTCATGAGATCCATGAACTCGCTGTCGTGCAGCACCGCCTTGACCTTCTCGCGGGCGGCCACGTCGGCGAACTGCGGCTTGGCGAAGCCGGTGTTCATCAGCACCGCGCGCACGCCGAGCTTGCCCGCCGCGAGCAGGCTCAACACCATGCCGCGATGGTCGCGGGCCAGCACGGCGATCACGTCGCCCTCGTTGATCCCGTTCGCACGCAGGCCGCGGGCGAAGGCGTTGGATTGCGCGTCGAGTTCGCCGAAGGTGATCTCACCCAGTTCGTCGACGATCGCGCCCGCGTCCGGCCTGCTCTGGGCGGCGTGCATGACCACACCGGCGAACGGGCCGAACTTGGAGACATTGCGAAACGATCGGGCAGCGTGGTCGAGGCGCAGCGGGTTGAACAGCTTGCGATCCACCATGACTTTGACGCCGAGGGCGAAGTCACCGGCACGCCGGGCAGTACCACCGAGCGCGGGGAGAGACAGAGACATCGAACAGCCTTCCGGCAGACCGAGCCCACGCAGAACCGCAGGCCGGACCGCGTCTTCGAGATCCAGTGCTGCTGCTAACACTAGCAAGCAATCCGGCCGCGCTGTCTACTCCGTAGTAAGGAGGGCTGATTCCTAGGAGATCTCATAGTCGATGAGGGTGCGGCGCACGATCTTGCCGGTGGCGTTGCGGGGCAGTTCCTCGAGGAAGATCACCTCGCGCGGCACCTTGAACCTGGCCAGGTTCGCCTTGACGTGCGCCTGGAGTTCAGCGGCCTCGACAGTGTGGCCCTCTTCGAGGACCACGAAGGCGCGCAGACGTTTGCCGAATTCCGGATCGTCGACGCCGATCACCGCCACGTCGAAGACCTCGGGCCGCTCGACCAGCAGGTTCTCGACTTCCTGCGGGTACACGTTCTCGCCACCGGAGACGATCATGTCGTCATCGCGGCCGTCGACCATGAGCAGGCCCGAGTCGGTGAAGTGGCCCATGTCGCCGCTGGACATGAACCCGTCGATGATCTGCTTGTGCCTGCCGTCGGTGTAGCCCTCGAACGGCGCGCCACTGCGCACGAAGATCCGGCCACGGGCGCCCGGAGTCTTGACCAGCTGGTCCTGGTCGTCGTACAGGCGAACCTCGCAGGTGATCGGCGAACGGCCGACCGTGCCCGGCGCTTCGGCCAGCTCGGCCGGGTTCGCGATGGTCGCGATGGCCACCTCGGTCGACCCGTAGAGGTTGTAGAGCACCGGACCGAAGGCCTCGGTGGCCTTGATGCACAGCTCCGGGGTGAGCGCGGAACCGGCGAACAGGATGACCTTCAGCGAGGACAGGTCGTACTTCGCGCGGACGTTGGCGGGCAGTTCGGTCATCCGGTGCAGCATCGTCGGCACGCACACGAGCATCTCGACCTTGTGCTCGGCGATCGCGGCGAGGGTGGCCTCGGCGTCGAAACGACGGCGCATGACGATCTTGTTCGACAGGATCGTGTTGACCAGCCAGGTGCCGAGACCCGTGCTGTGGAAAATCGGCGACACGATCATCGCGGTGCCCCGCTTGGGAAAGGGCACGCGGTCGACGAACTGGGCGGTGGCCATCGGCGTCACCTTGGTGCGCGGTGCGCCCTTGGGCAGGCCGGTGGTGCCGCTGGTGAGGATGATGAAGCCGCCCGGCTTGCTCGGTGCGGGCAGGTCCTCGGTGGAGTTGTTCGCGATGAGATCGTCGAATGTGGTGGCACCAGCGGGGAGTGCGGTGCCTTCGTCGACCCAGGTGAGGTAGCGCGGCAGGTCGGCGGGCAGTGCGTCGAGCAGGCCGAGGAACTCGCTGTCGTGCAGCACCGCGCGCACGTTCTCGCGTGCGCACACCTCCGCGAACTGGGGTTTGGCGAAGCCGGTGTTCATCAGCGCGATCCGCGCGCCCAGCTTGCCCGCCGCGATCATCGACATGATCAGGCCGCGATGATCGCGCGCCAGCACGGCGATGACCGTGCCCTCGCCGATGCCCGTTTCACGCAGGCCGCGGGCGATGGCGGTGGATTGCTGGTCGAGTTCGCGGTACGTGAGCTCACCGCGTTCGTCGACGAGGGCCACCTGATCGGGGGCGACACGAGCCGAATGGCGCACGAGGGTGGCCTGCGGGCCGTAGATCTTCGATTCCTTCATCGTCCGCAGGGTCTCGAGCGGTGTCTTGGGATCGGAGACGCCACGTGAGCGCAGCACTCCGATCGCCTTCACGCTTTCGAGCAGATGTGACAGGTTCACGCGACTACCTCCGCAGCATTGATCATTCGACGCTCACCGTAGCAGTCGATGTGCCGTGTATCACAGTAGTCTATCCGGACATTTGGGACATCTCCCGAAAGATCGCCCAGATCAGCGCTGCGCGGCCGCCAGTGCCGCGAGCAGCGGGACGAGTCGGCCTTCCGGCACCTCGAAACGACCGAGGCCCGCGGTCTGCAACCAGCCGACAGCCGCGAGCTGCCGCAGGTGCTGGTAGATATCGGCCGAGGTGCCGAGTTCTTCGATGGCGGCGAGATCGGCGGCGGTCCTTCGTCCGTAGACGATCTCCTGCAACAGCCGCAGGCGCACCGGGTTGGCCAGTGCGGCAAGGCAATTGGCGGCCTCGATGGTCCACACATCGCCGACGATGGCATCGGTGGCGTATTGCTCCTGCCAATCGAAACGCTCGCCGGTCGGCAGCTGCAGCGCGCCCGCCAGCAGCACACCGCCGGTGCGTTTCCCGGCATCGGCGAACTCCTGCCGCAGCCGTGCCACCGCCCACGGAAGCTGCGCGTCGTCGGGGTGCGCGCTCTCCAGGGCGGCAACCCGCCGTTCCAATTCTTCGAGTCGGTCGACCAGATCCTCCACGCCGGTCAACCTACGCCACACCGAAGCTGTTGCGCTGCATCATCGAAACAGCGACGCACCCCGGGTCCGTCTGGTACCGGGGTGCGTCGTGGACGAGAGTTAACGCGTGACGGCGCCGAACGACGGCTGCTGGATCGTGCCGAGCTTGTAGGCGAACCCGTCCGGGTGTGCCTCGTCGACCGGCACGGACCAGCGGTGCCACAGGTTGCCGTAGACCGCCGCCACGACCATCCCGCCACCGCTGTTCAGCGGTGCGGTGCGGATGGTGGTGTCGACCGGCACGTCCATGTGCTCGCTCAGGACCGCGGTGCCGCTCTGCCCGTTGGACAGGTTCAGCCACATGACCTCGAGCTTGGCGCCGCCCTGATTGGGCGAGATGGTGCCGGGTCCGCCGAAGAAGCCGAGGCGGAAGCCGTCGATATCGAGGGCGATACCGGAGCCGTACACCCCTGGCCCGCCGCCGTTCTGGCCGATATCGGAGGTCGCCGGGATCTGGAACGGTTGCGCGGGCAGCGCGACATCGACCGTGCCGTCGGCGGCAAGCTTGTCGAGGGCGGCGAGTGCGCCTGGATTGTTCGCCACCGACGTACGCAGCTGCGCGACGGCCGCGGCCACATCGACGGTCTGTGGCGTCGGGTCCGCGACCGCGGGGCCCGCGAAAACGATGGCGACGGCGGCCGAAGTGACGGCTACCGCGGTGGTGAAGCGACGCATGAAACTCAGATGATGCATAACCAGCTCTCCTCGAGTGTTCCTGGTCTAGCTTTTCCCTGGTAATTCGTCCGCTGTGTGAGTCGGTCGGGCTATCAGCCGCCGACCACCTGTGCACGGTACCGATACCGGATGTGGGATCTGTCACTACCCCGGGAAAGTCGAGTTCAGGGCCTCGAGGGTTGATTACGGCATGTTCGCGATCTCGACCTTGTAGCCGCGATACAGCTCGGGTTTGGCGGTGAGGACCGGCATATCCAGATTCTGCGCGGTGAACACCACGGGCGCGATCAGTGGCCAGTCGAGGTGGTCGTCGGCGATCGGCACGGTGGTGCCGATGCGGATCGCGGTGGGGGCGTCGAGTTCGGCCCAGCGCACGGCGACGCGATTGTCGAGCAGGCGCCCGAGTTCGTCGATGTTGTCGACGGCGCGCATCGCGGCCATCAGACTCACGGTGGGCACCACCAGGATTCGGCGCTGCTGGGTGAACTGGCGCATGATCACCTGCCCGAACAGCGGCGACAACGCCAGCGAGGTGAGCGCGGTGTGGTCGGCGACGCTCACTGGCGACTGTCCAGCGCGCCCATCAGCTTGGTCAGTTTGGCTTCCGCCTCGGCGATGTCTTCCGCGGAATGCTGGGTGATCCTGGCGTCGAGTTTGCCCAGGATCTGTTCGCGCAGATCATCGTTGAAGTACGCGGGCGGCAACGCCGCGTGCCGCAACACCTCAGCAGGTACCACCGCGACCAATTCTTTCCCCTCCCGCGTCACGATCACCGGCCGTCCGCTCGCGGACACCCCGTCGAAAACACTACCGAGCTGACCGCGTAACTCGGTCAGCGGCACACTGTCGTAATCGGCCATAGTCAACTGTACATCGTGGTGTACAGTCCCGCTGCCCAACGTCCCGCCGGAACGGTACTCCGGCGGGACGTCGCTCAGGCAACCTTGCGGGCAGGTTCGCTGCGGTAGCGGGTGACCGGGCCGTCGATGCCGAGCAGGCGCCAGGTCAGCTTGGCGACCGGGTTCATCAGGCCGCTGTTGGTAGCCAGTGCCCGCACGTCGCCGAAGATATTGCGCATCGTGGTCTGCGATTCCTCGCTGTTCCAGTACGCGTCGCGCATGACCTCCGCCGGAATGTCGAACTTCTCGACGAATTCCTTCGGCGGCGTCATGATCATGTCGAGCATCACCCGCATGGCGATCGGGAAGGCCACGGAGAGCACCGATTTCGTGATCGGGTTCATGCCGGGCACATTGCGCCGCAGGTATTCGTGGGCGAAGGAGATGTGGCGGGCTTCCTCGGCCACGTGGATCTGCATGACTCGCTGCACCATCGGGTGCAGGTCGACGCCGGCGCGCAGCAGCGACTTCTGCAGGTGATCGATCGGCTCCTCGCCGCCGAGGATCATCGTGAAGAACAGCTCGGGGAAATACTTCACCGCGGGCCAGATGGCCATCGTCAGCTTGCGATCGATGGTGCCCATGCCGACCACATCGCGATAGCCGATGCGATTGATCATCTCCTGGAACATCATCGTGTGGTTGCACTCTTCGGCAGCCTCGTGCGTGATGTACCGGAATTCCGGGTCGCCGTTGGGAACCGACACCAGATACTGCATCAGCCCGCGGATCAGCAGCTGCTCGAAATCCAGGCCCACCTTGGCGATGCCGGCCTGGCGCCACATGCCGATGGCGATCTGCTTCTCGATCGGCTGGGCCTTGTACCAGGGGTGGCGACCGAGCGGGTCCTCCTCGGGCATGATCCAGCGCGGATCGTCGCGGTGTACGGCGAACTCCGGGGATTCCCAGTCGATGTCGACGTAGGGGTCGAAGTGCCGGTTGACCGAGCCTTCGGACAGGTTGCGCAGGATCTCGTGGTACTCGGGATCGGTGGCGGTGTTCTTGACTGTCGACAGCATCAGCGGTGTCTCCTTTGGTGTGGCGCAGCCCTACGTTATATGAGACTCGGAGTCTCACACAACCCCGCTGGCGGTGGTGTCCGCCCTTGCGGCGCGATCTACCAGCGCCGACGTACGATGAAACGTCGCAGGACACGCCCGAACGGTTGACCAGTCAGCCAGCGCACCTGGCTGTGAACGGGCGGGACCCTCGGGGTCTCGCACCGAGAGAGCGAGGATTCCGATGGCACGTTCCACTCCCGCCGAGGCCGTCTGGCCGACCCTGCGCGTCGATTCCTGGTCCGACACCCGCGACACCCTGCATATGTGGTCGCAGATCGTCGGCAAGCTGAAAATGGCCGGGACACCGCTGGTCAATCACTGGTGGAATGTCACGTTCGCGGTCAGCGCCCGCGGAATGGCGACCGGGGCGATTCCCGTCGACGGCCGCCTGCTCGACATCGAATTCGACTTCGCCGACCACGAACTCGTCCTGCGCAGCAGCGACGGCCGCCACGCGACGATCGCCCTGCGCCCGCGCACGGTCGCCGATTTCTACGCCGAACTCGGCCACGTGCTCGGCCGACTCGACATCGTGGTCGACATCGAGGCCTCACCCAACGAAGTCGACCCGGCCATCCCGTTCGCCGAGGACACCACCCACCACTCCTACGACGCGGACGCCGTCCACCTCTTCTGGCAGCAGCTCGTTCAGATCGAGCGGGTGTTCCAGCTCTGGCGTGCCGGTTTCGCCGGGAAATCCAGTCCGGTGCAATTCTTCTGGGGTTCCTTCGACCTGGCCTGTACCCGCTTCTCCGGCCGCACAGCGCCCCTGCACCCCGGCGGCGCGCCCCACTGCGCCGACTGGGTGATGGAGGAGGCCTACTCCCGCGAATGCGCGAGCGCCGGCTTCTGGCCCGGCGGCGCGGAGGGCACCTTCTACGCCTACTCCTACCCAGCCCCCGACGGCTACTCCGCCCGTCCCGCGGGGCCCGACGGCGCCGCATGGGATTCCACCCTGGGCGAATTCGTCCTGCCCTACGAGGTGGTTCGACAGTCGCCCGACCCCGACGCCACCCTGCTGCACTTCCTCGACACCACGTACGCCTCCGCGGCCGAGCTGGCGGGGTGGGACCGCGCGCTGCTCGACGTCAACCCGCACCGCCTCGACCGCCGCCTGCACCTCGACGACACCACCGCGCTCTGACCGCCTTCGCCTGGTGCGAAATCACAACTCCCGCAACAGTTCGGTCAGCAGCACGGGGTCGACCCGATAGGGCGTGTTGAATCCGAGCCGCTCGACGATGCCGTCATAGCGCTCGTGTAGTTGCGCGGCCGCGCGGACGGGGTCGGTGGCGGTGATCGCGACGGCATCGAGGAAATCGTCGTCGATGAGGTCGGCCATCCGATCCCATTCCCCGGTCTTGGACATCGTTTTCAGCCGGGGTCCGAGGTCGGCCCGATCGTGCAGCTCGA
Source organism: Nocardia sp. FBN12 (assembly GCF_054031145.1). NCBI lineage: Bacteria > Bacillati > Actinomycetota > Actinomycetes > Mycobacteriales > Nocardiaceae > Nocardia > Nocardia sp. FBN12. Next base: position 4,518,727 of record NZ_CM132926.1, on the reverse strand, counting down.
GGATCGGCCAGTAGGCCGGTGTCGATCCGTAGAACGCCAACTGCTTGCGGATGGCCTGCCTGGCCGCGGCGAGTTCGCTCGCCGATCTGCCGGTCGCGACCATTGCCGAATGGTGGATCACGATGTCGCCCACCGGTTTCCCCGCGCGCGTCGCGCCTTGCGTCAGGGCGGGCAGGGTCACCTCGCGCAGAAATCTCGGAGTGCAGAACGGGTGCGACATGAATCCGTCGGCGACTTCCCCCGCGACCGCCGTCATCGCGGGCCCCACGCCCGCGAGATAGATCGGCGGCGGCCCGAACCCGGCCACCTCGGCGGCCGCGGGACGGAACAGGGGCGGCATCAGGGTGTGCTGATAGAACTCACCCTGGTAGTCGAGCCGCCCACCCTGCTCCCAGCTCGTCCAGATGGCACGCACCGCCAGCACCATGTCGCGCATCCGATCGGCAGGTCGGCTCCACGGCATCGAGTAGCGCCGGGTGATGTGCGCGCGGATCTGGCTACCAAGGCCGAGAACGAACCGTCCGCGCGAGTAGGCCTGCAGATCCCAGGCGATGGTGGCGAGCAACAGCGGGTTCCGGGCGAACGCCACCGCGATCGAGGTACCGAGCTCCACCCGCTCGGTGTGCTCGGCGGCAAGCAACAGCGGCAGAAACGGGTCGTGCGCCCCCTCGAACGTCCAGATGCCCGCGTACCCCGCGCTCTCGGCGGCCGCGGCATCCTTGCCCATCGTGGCGAGCCAGCCGGTCAACGTTGTATCGATCTTCAACGCCACGAATCCCATCACCGTCGTCTGCCGTCCGGCCGTCAGTGTTCGTGACAGCGCGAAACGATTCGGCCCTCACCGTATCGCGCGCGGAGCCGACCCCGGGCCGATCTGGCAAACGCCGATCTCCGCCCGGAAACGAAAAACCGGTGCGAGTCGCAATGACTCGCACCGGTTCGTCGACTATCAGCTCACTTCAGTTCGGCGCTGGTCTTTCCGAGCACGCGGCGAGCCACGATCAGCTGCTGGATCTGCTGGGTGCCTTCGAAGATGTCGAGGATCTTCGAGTCGCGGGCCCACTTTTCGAGCAGGGTGCGCTGGGAGTAGCCGATGGTGCCGGCGAGTTCCACTGCCTTGAGGGTGACGTCGGTGCCGGTGCGACCCGCCTTGGCCTTCGACATCGAGGCCTCGAGGGAGTTCGGCTTCTTGTTGTCGGCCATCCAGGCGGCGCGCAGGGAGAGCAGGTAGGCCGATTCGTAGTCGGCTTCCATGCGCAGGAATTCGGCGGCCGCGGCGGACTGGTTCATCGCGGGGGTGTCGTAGGAGATCTCGACACCCGCCTCGGTGAGGACGGTGCGCAGTTCCTCGAGCGCGGCGCGGGTGACGCCGACGGCCATGGCCGCAACGAGAGGACGGGTGTTGTCGAAGGTCTGCATGACCCCCGCGAAACCCTTCTCCACGTTGACTTCCGGCGAGCCGAGGATGTTGTCGGCGGGGATGCGGCAGTCCTGCAGCAGCAGCACCGCGGTGTCGGAGGCCTTGATGCCGAGCTTGTGCTCGAGCCGCGCCACCGACAGGCCCGGAGCGTCGCGGGGGACGACGAAGGACTTGATCGCGGCGCGACCGAGGCTCTTGTCGACCGAGGCCCACACCACGATGTGGGTGGCGCGCGCACCCGCGGTGACGAAGATCTTCTCGCCGTTGAGGACCCACTCGTCGCCGTCGAGGGTGGCGGTGGTGGTGACGGCGGCCGAGTCGGAACCGAAGGACGGCTCGGTGATGGCCATCGCGGCCCACACCTTGCCGAACCGCTCCAACTGCTCGTCGGTCGCGACCGCGGCGATCGCGGCGTTGCCCAGGCCCTGGTAGGGAATGGTGAGCATCAGGCCCGCATCGCCCCAGCACGTTTCCAAGGCATTGAGCAGCGCGGACATGTTGCCGCCGTTGGCATTCGCGGTGATGTCGGTGGCGGCCTCGTCGTTACGGCCGCCCGCGGCGCCACCGATCTTCTGGGTGCCGGAATCGGCGAGCCCTTCGATCATGGCGGCCATCGTGTCGAGCTCGACCGGGTACTCGTGCTCGGCGAGGTCGTACTTGCGGGAAATGGGACGGAAGATCTGCGAGGCGACCTGGTGGGCCTGGTTGGCGCTCGCCTTCAGCTTCTTGGGGAGTTCGAGATTGATCATGAGGGGGCTCCTGGAAGTGAGAAACGGGCCTAGACCAGCACGATGCCTTCGGCGACACCGACGGAACGAAGGTCGCGGTACCACCGCTCGACCGGGTGTTCCTTGGTGAAGCCGTGGCCGCCGAGCAGCTGCACGCCGTCCAGACCGATCTGCATGCCCTTGTCGGTGGCCAGCTTGCGGGCCAGCGCCGCCTCACGGGCGAACGACAGACCCTGCTCCGCGCGCGACGCACCCCGCAGGGTCACGAGACGGAGGCCGTCGAGCTCGATCGCCATGTTGGCGACCATGAAGGCCACCGCCTGACGGTGCGAGATGGGCTCGCCGAACGCCTCACGCTCGTTCACGTACGGGATCACGTAGTCGAGCACTGCCTGGCCGGTGCCGATGGCCAGGGAGGCCCAGCCCAGCCGGGCGAGCTGCACGGCGTCGCCGTATTCGGCGGCGCGGATCTTGGCGTCACTGTCGCCGAGGACGGCGTCGGCGCCGACGGCCACGTTGTCCAGGATCAGCCGGCCGAGGCCCGCGGCGCGCAGACCCATGCTCGGGTCGGCTTCCACGGACAGCCCGGCGGTATCGGACTCGACGATGAACAGCGCGGGGCGCCCGTCGAGCTCGGCGGCCACGATGAACAGTTCCGCGTCGGCCGCGGCCGGAACCAGGCTCTTCACGCCGTTGAGCTTGTAGCCGCTGGGGGAGCGAACGGCCTTGGTCTGCAGCGCGAACGGGTCGAACAGGGCGCGCGGCTCGTTGATCACCACGGACGCCTGCGGCACGCTCTCGCCGGTGAAGGCCGGGAGGTAGGTCTGCTGCTGGGCGTCGGTGCCCCACTGCGACAGGGCGACGGTGACACCGCTCGGCGCCAGAATCGGCAGCGCCAGACCCATGTCGCCGTGCGCGAGCGCCTCGGCCACCAGGGAGTTGGTGACGGCGCCGCGCTCGGAAGCCGCGCCTTCGAGCTCCTCGGGCACGTTGATCAGGGTGATGCCGAGTTCGGCCGCGCGCTCGAGCAGATCGCGTGGGGCCTTGGCGGCATTGTCGGCGTCGTAGGCCGCGGGGCGCAGGATCTCGCCCGCGAAATCACGTACCGTCTCGACGATCATCTGCTGCTCGTCGGACGGGGTCAGATCGAAGTAGTCCTTGGTCTTGGACTCGTTGTCGACCAGACGCTTGGGCTCACCGCCGCCCGCGACCTTGGCGAACGTACGAGTGGCCGCGCCCAGGGTACGGAACCCGGTCTTGGTGCCCTCGTAGGTGACTCGCTCGATCGGCTTGCGCAGGTTGTACTTGCCCGCGAGCTCCGACCCGGTAATGGTCGTCAAAGCGCGCATCGCGGCGCCCATCCAGTCCCGCTTGGGCTGGCTGAGACCGACCGCGGACGTGTCGTTCGGACGTCGCTTCGTCGCGCTGTCTCGAGTGCTCATCATCACCTGATTTCCTCGGCTGTCGGGGTGCCTTCGACCCCACCTATCTTACTCCTCGGTAAGACTATCTTACTCCGGAGTAAGAAGTGCGCTGACCCGTCGGGGAATCGCCGGTTTCTGTCACCCTGGTCGAGTGCCCGTCATCGCGTCGGTTTTCGCGCTCGTCCTGCTGGTGACCTCGGGACGTTACGGCTACCACCGCGACGAGCTGTACTTCCTGGCCGCGGGTCGGCGGTTGGACTGGTCTTACCCTGATCAGCCGCCGTTGTCGCCGTTTCTGGCCAGACTCATGGCTGCGGTCGATCCCGATTCGTTATGTGTCATGAGATTGCCCGCCATCGCGGCGGCCACGTTCGTGGTGGTGTGCGCCGGGTTGATGGCGGGGGAGTTGGGTGGTGGGCGCGGGGCACGGGCGCTGGCCGCCGGTGCGGTGGCGAGTTCGGCGCTGGTGCTTGCCGTGGGGCATCTGCTGGGGACGACGGTGTTCGATCTGGCCGCCTGGTCGCTGATCTGTCTGCTGGTGTTGAAACTCGGGCGGGATCGGCGATGGTGGCTGGTGATCGGGCTGGTCGTGGGGATCGGCTTGCAGAACAAGGTGCTGTTGATCGTGCCGGTTCTCGTGCTGGCCGCGATGCTCATGGTGACGGGCGAGCGAAAGCTGTTCACCACCAAATACTTCGGGTTCGGCGTCGCTGTCGCACTGGTGCTGCAGCTGCCGTATCTGTGGTGGCAGGCGGCCAACGGGTTTCCGCAGTGGGAGCTGAGCAGGGCGATCGCCGGCGGTTCTTCGGGAACCTCGGATACGCCGATCATGTTCGTGCTCTTGCAGTTCGGGCTGATCGGGGTGTTGCTGGTGCCGCTGTGGGGGTACGGGCTGTGGCGGTTGTGGAACTCGCCGTGGCGCGCGTTCGCGCTGACCTACGCGGTGTTGTTCGTTGTGTTTCTCGCGACTGGGGGCAAGGCCTACTACCTCGGCGGGATGTATCCGGTGCTGCTCGCGGCGGGTGCTGTCGGGCTGGGTCGATGGCTGGGAGATGACCGAAGACGGTGGGCGGCAGTCACCTCCGTGATCACTGTCAACGCGCTGCTGTCGGCGCTGTTGTTCCTGCCCGTACTGCCGGTCGCGTTGCTGCGCGACTCGCCCATCCTCGCGATCAACTACGACGCGGGCGAAACCATCGCCTGGCCCCGGTATGTCGAACAGATCGCCGCCGCACGCCCACCCGGCGCCCCCATCCTCACCGCCAACTACGGCGAGGCAGGCGCGATCGAGCGCTACGGCTCCGAATATGCGCTGCCCACACCGCATTCCGGCCACAATGCCTACTGGTGGTGGGGGCCTCCGCCGGACTCCGCGACAGAGGTCCTCACCGTCGGCATCGACCGTGAACGTCTTACCGCACTGTGTTCGACCATCGAGCCCGCGGGCGTGCTCGACAACGGCCTCGGCATCGACAACGACGAACAGGGCGAGCCGATGTTCCTCTGCCGCAACCCGATCCGTCCGTGGTCGCAGCTCTGGCCACAGCTGCGCACGCTCGGCTGAGGGGACCCGACCGGCGCGCGCCGCAGCGGATCTGAGGACGTGGCGTCGATGCTCGGACACTGGGCCCGAGCCGGACGGATCTCCGCGGGGATCTAGAGGCGGTGACGGTCGAGGAAGCCGGTCAGCAGCTTCTCCCATTCGTCGAGGCGTTCGGCCATGACAACATGGCCTGCTTCGATTTCCGCGTACTCGGCGCCGGGAATCCCGGCGGCGAGCGCACGCGAATTGGCCGGGTCGACGAGGAGGTCGGCGGTGGTGGCGACGACGAGGGTCGGGACCGTGAGGGTGGCGAGATCGGCGGTGGTGTCGACGGTTTCGATCAGGGCGGCCTGTTGGCTGGTGCCGCCGGGAATCGAGTCGGCGGTCTGCCGGACCATCTCGTCGACGGCCGCGGCCGGGAGACTGTTGACGAAATCGGTGGAGAAGCCGGTGAGCAGGACCAAGCGGGCGAAGGATTCGTGCTCGCCCCGGTCGAGCAGGTCCTGCCAGGCCTGTACGGCCAACCGCGCTCGATTGTCGGGTGCGGCCAGACCGGCGGTGAGCAGCAGGCCGGTGACGCGTTCGGGATGACGTGCGGCAGCGCGCACGGCCACCGCGGTGCCGAGCGAGAAACCGACGATGGTGAAGGTCTCGACGCCGGCGTCGACGGCGGCCGCTACCAGGGCATCGGCGAGGCCATCGAGGGTCAACGGGGTGTCGTCGCCCGGATAGTCCGGGGCGACGACGGTGTGCCCGGCGGCGAGCGCGGGGATCACGGTGCCGAAGTTGCTCTCGATCGAGCCACCCCCGCCGTGTGCGAGGAGGATGCCGGGGCCGGTGCCGTGGATGCTGGTCTGGAGCGGAATTGTTGTCATACGGGCGACGTTAGGGATTCACATGGGTGTGAAGGTCAAGCCGAAGGTGCCGGTGATCAGATGCTGATCGGCGAACTGGCGCAGCGCACCGGGGTCGCCACCCGGCTGCTGCGCTACTACGAGGAGCAGGGTCTGCTGCATCCGCACCGTGACGGCAACGGCTATCGCAGCTATCCCGAATCCGCGCTCGCGACGGTCGCCCGGATCAGAGAACTGCTGGCCGCGGGATTGAACAGCGATGACATCGCCCAGCTCATGCCGTGCGCGGAAGACGACGGACCAGTCCAGGCCTGTGAGATGTCGGTACGGATCATGGCCGACCGATCCGTCGAATTGGACCGCCGCATCGCCGATCTCGATCGCCAGCGGTCCCACCTCGCCGCGCAGCTCGACGCGAGCCTCGCCATCGCCGCGGGAGCCACCGTGGCACGTGGCGGCAACTAGCCGATCAGCCCCGGCACCGGCGAGCATCCACGCGGCCGGACCCGCTCACACGGTCTATGTCTATTCGCGCACGTAGTAGCGCAGGGTGAGATAGGCCGTGACGGCGGCGAAAACGATGCCGACGGGCGCGATCGTCAGGGCGACCACCGCGATGTCGTCGCCGGTGATGCGCGGGAAGACATTGCTGTCGAACAGCGGGCCAAGCGCGCGATCGATCACCAGCGGGCGGGCGATGACCAGCCCGAGGATCGCGAGTACCGAACCGACGAAGGCGGCCGCGACCGCTTCGAGCAGGAACGGTAGCTGCGTATACCACCGGGTCGCGCCCACCAGGCGCATGATGCCGACTTCCGTGCGCCGGGTGAACGCGGCGATCTGCACCATGTTCAGCACCAGCAGCATCGCGGCCAGCGCCATCACCAGCGCCAGGCCGAACGCGGCATTGCGCAATCCATCGAACAGGCTGGTCAGCCGGTCGACGAATTCCTTGTCATTGGCGACGATCCGCACGCCCGGCCGCGTCGCGAAGCTGTCGTAGATGTGCTGATACTGATCGGCGTCGGTCATCTTCACCCGCAACGAAGCGGGCAGCGGTGAGTCGGAAATGTACTGCACCATCTCCGGCTGATCCGCGAACAACTTCTTCGCCTCTTCCAGTGCGTCGGCGCGGTTGAGGAACTGCACGCTCTCCACGCCGGAGGTCTGCTTGAGGTCGGCGAGCAGCACCTTGCACGGATCGGCGGCGCAGTCGGGGTCGGTGTCGGAGACCGCGTCGTCGAGGTAGAAACGCACCTCGAGGCGGCCGATGAAGAAGTTCTCGGTCTTGTCGGCCATCCGCACCGACAGCAGGCCGCCGCCGAGCATCATCAGCGACACCGCCGTGGTCAGGATCATCGCGATGGTCATCGTGAGATTGCGGCGCAGGCCGTCGATGACCTCGGTGAACAGGAAACTCAGTCGCATTATCGACCCACCCCGTAGACGCCGGTCGCTTCGTCGCGCACGAGTCTGCCGTGGTCGAGTTCCACCACCCGCCTTCGCATGGCGTCGACGATGTGGTTGTCGTGGGTGGCCATCAGCACCGTGGTGCCGACCCGATTGATCCGTTCCAGCAGCGCCATGATGTCGGCGCTGGTATCGGGATCGAGGTTGCCGGTCGGCTCGTCGGCGAGCAGGACCAGCGGCCGGTTGACGAACGCGCGCGCGATCGCGACCCGCTGCTGCTCACCGCCGGACAACTCCGAGGGCAACCGCTGCCCCTTACCGCCGAGCCCGACCATGTCGAGCACCTCGGGCACCGTCCGCTCGATGAACTGACGCCGCTTGCCGATCACCTCCAGCGCGAACGCCACGTTCTGTTCCACGGTCTTCTGCTGCAACAGCCGGAAGTCCTGGAACACGCAGCCGATCCGCTGCCGCAACTTGGGCACCTTCCGTCCCGGCAGCCGGTCGACGCGGAAGTCCGCGACCCGGATCTCGCCCGAGGTCGGCGCCTCTTCCTTGAGCAGCAGTCGCATGAAAGTCGACTTGCCCGAGCCGGACGGGCCGATGATGAAGACGAACTCGCCTTTTTCCACATCGACGGAAACGTTGTCCAGCGCCGGTCGTGTCGAGGTCGGGTACGACTTGCTCACGTTGCGCATGGTGATCACGGGGAGCCAGTGTAACCAGCACCGGGGGTGGCTCAGCTGGTCGCGACGCGCCGATCAGCGTCCGGGTTCGGCATTCACCCAGGTCGGGACGGCATTGAGGAACGATGTCGAGCCATCCGGCGTCGTCTCGGTCGGTTTGACGAAAACGTAGACGACAAACGTCGACAGCCACGCCGCCATCAGGATCGCTGTGGACTTACGTGGTTTCACTGATTCCCTCCTTACGCAGGGCCGCGGCGACGCGCACGCGCAGTTCGCGGCCCACTTCGAATTGTTTGCCTGGCAATGTGCGGGCAACCATCCGGATGTTCATCACGTCGAGCGAGAGATCTTCGACACCCATCACCGACGGCTCGTCGAGCAGCAGCGGTTTGAGGCGACGATCCTCGTAGGCCTTGGTGCAGACCTCGTGCAGGATCTCGTTGATCTTGGTGATGTCGGCCTGCGCGGAGACCGGCACGTCGATCGCGGCGCGCGCCCAGTCCTTGGACAGGTTGGTGACCTTCACGATCTGTCCGTTGGGGACGATGATCACCTCACCGTCGGAGTTGCGCAGCGTGGTGATGCGCAGGGTCACGTCCTCGACGGTGCCCTCGGCCGGATCGGCCGAGCCGGTGACCGCGATCTGCACCACGTCACCGAAGCCGTACTGGCGTTCGGTGATCAGGAAGAACCCGGCCAGGATGTCCTGGACGATGCGCTGGGCGCCGAAACCGAGCGCGGCGCCGAGCACCGCGGCGGGCGCGACCAGACCTGTCACCGAGAAGCCGAGCCGGCGCAGTACTTCCATGCCGACCAGCACATACACAATGGTCAGCACCACCCACGTGACCACCTGGGCCAGCGCGTGGCGGTGTTTGGCCGCTTCGGTGCGGACCAGGGCGTCGCTCGTCTGGAAACCCGAGTCGATCTTGGTGGTCACCCTGTCGCGTAAGAACGCGGCGAACCGGCCGAACAGCATCGCGCCGACGATCAGCAGCACGATTTCGAGCCCACTGGAACGCATCCAGTCGGTGATCTCGGGTCCGCTGTTGGCCGCGAGGACCTGGGTCATCGCGTCTCCTTCATGGACCTGCACAGGCACAGTTTCGGTTCGGTCGAACGCACACCAGAAAGGTTACAGGTCGGTCACGGCGTGCGGTCAAACGTGGTGAAGCGCACGGTTTCTGAGCGAACAGCTGGCTACGCGTCGTCCTGATCGCGCATCCGCCAACGGATTCCGGATTCGATGAAGCCGTCGATGTCACCGTCGAGTACCGCGGTCGGGTTGTTGACCTCGTGGTTGGTGCGCAGGTCCTTGACCATCTGGTACGGGTGCAGCACGTAGGAACGCATCTGGTTGCCCCACGAGGCGCCCTCGTTGGTCTTGAGCGCGTCCATCTGGGCACGCTCCTCCTGGCGCTTGCGTTCCAGGAGCTTGGCCTGCAGCACGCGCATCGCCGAGATCTTGTTCTGCAGCTGCGACTTCTCGTTCTGACAGGTCACGACGATGCCGGTCGGGATGTGGGTCAGGCGCACCGCGGAGTCGGTGGTGTTGACCGACTGGCCGCCGGGACCCGACGAGCGGTACACATCGACGCGGATGTCGCCGTCCGGGATCTCGATGTGGTCGGTGGTCTCCACGACGGGCAGGACCTCGACCTCGGCGAAAGAGGTCTGGCGGCGGCCTTGGTTGTCGAACGGACTGATCCGGACCAGGCGGTGTGTGCCCATCTCCACCGACAGCGTGCCGTAGGCGTAGGGCGCCTTCACCGCGAAGGTGGCGCTCTTGAGGCCCGCCTCTTCGGCGTAGGAGGTGTCGTAGACCTCGACGGGAAACTTGTGCCGCTCGGCCCAGCGGATGTACATGCGCATCAGCATCATCGCCCAGTCGGCCGCGTCGACGCCGCCGGCGCCGGAACGGATGTTGACCAGCGCGTCGCGCTTGTCGTACTCGCCCGAGAGCAGGGTGCGCACTTCCATCGCCTCGATGTCCTCGCGCAGGGTCGCGCGTTCGGCATCGGCATCGGCGGTGGCTTCGGCGGCGGCCGCGTCTTCTTCGGCTTCGGCCAGCTCGTAGAGCACCGGCAGGTCCTCGAGGCGCTGGCGCAGATCCTCGACGCGGCGCAGTTCGCTCTGCGCGTGCGAGAGCTCGCTGGTCACCTGCTGGGCGTGCTCCTGGTTGTTCCACAGCTCGGGATCGGCGGCCTGGTGCTCGAGTTCGTCGATGCGGCGGCGTAGCTCCTCGACATCGAGGACCGACTCGACCGTCTTGAGCGTGGTGTCGAGTTCTGCGAGGTCGGCGATAACGTCAGGATGCACGATGTCCTAGGCTACCGGTCCCCTCCGACACCGGGGTTTGTCGGGCCGCGACCGTGGGGTATCGGGCGCGATTTCCCTGCGTATTCGGTCTCAGCTCGCGATGGCGCGCAAGCCGCCGGGGCGACGTCCGACCAGCTGGTCCAAGGCTTTCGCGCTGGCCTCGTCGGCCGGGAGCAGGACGTAGAGCGATTGGTCGTCGTCGATCGACAGATCCAGTGATTCGTATGCCAGGCGCAGCGTGCCCGCCTCGGGGTGACCGAGGCGGTTGATCCCACCCGATGGTGGCAGTCCGGGCAGGGTCGCGAGGCGGCCGGTGAACGGACCGCCCGCGGTGACAGTGAGCTCGTCGACCAGGGCGGCGACCATCGGATCGGCGCGGAACGGGCCCTGTTTGAGCGAGGCGACCAGCTTGTCGGCGGCGCTATCCCAGTCCGGGTACAGCTCGCGGGCGCCGGGGTGAGTGAAGACGAACCGGGCCAGGTTGGCGGGTTCGCCCTGTTCGAACAGCCCGCTCGGCGCCATCAGCTTTCGATAGCCCTCGGTGCAGGCCAGGATCTCGGTGCAGCGGTTGGTGATCGCGGCGGGCGCGGGCTCGAGCTGGGCGAGGACGGCCAGGATCGTGGGGCGCACGGTGCGGTTGGGACCGTTCTCGGCGGCGCCGCAACTGAAACCGGACACGCCTTTGCTGAGTTGGTGCAGGTGGACGCGCTCGCGAGGACTCAACCGCAACGTCTCGGCGAGCGCGGACAGCACCTGGGCGGACGGATGGCTGTCGCGGCCCTGCTCGAGCCGGATCAGGTATTCGACGCTGACGCCTGCCAACATCGCGACCTCCGCGCGGCGCAGGCCCGGCGTGCGCCTGCGTTGTCCCGTGGGCAGCCCGACCTCGGCGGGGGAGACCGCTTCGCGGCGGGTCCGCAGGAACAGCCCCAGTTCGTTGTCGCTCACCTCATCGACGGTACCCAGCCCGGCGCACCGGAGAGTAGCCGTGCCACTACCACTCTCAGCGTGGTCTCCCTGCGACGGTCGCGGTCCGCGAGATTTGGTTGCACCGGCTGATCGGGCCGGTTCGACGAAGAGGAGAACATCGTGTCCGCACTGAAGCTCGCGATCATCATCGGCAGCGTCCGCGAAGGCAGATTCGGCCCCGTGGTCGCGAACTGGTTCGCCCAGCAGGTCGACGACCGCTTCGAGGTCGACATCATCGACCTCGCCGAGGCCGAAGTGCCCGCCGCGCTGCCCGCGGTGCCGCCCATGATGGACCCCGACCCGGTGCGCCCCGCAGGCATGCGCGACCTCACCGACCGCCTGGCCGCCGCCGACGCGTACGTCATCGTCACCCCCGACTACAACCGCAGCTACCCCGCCGCCCTCAAAGCCGCCATCGACTGGCACTTCACCGAGTGGGACGCCAAGGCGATCGGCTTCGTCGGCTACAGCGGCGGCTCCGGCGGCCTGATGGCCATCGAGCACCTGCGCCAGGTCTTCAACGAACTCAACGCCCACACCGTCCGCAACTACGTCTCCTTCCCGCGCTACTACCTGCTCTTCGACGAGAACGGCCAACTGCGCGACCCCGAACAGCCCACCGCGGACGCCACCGCCCTGCTCGACCAGTTGCATTGGTGGACAACCGCTCTGGTCGCGGCGAAAGCCGCCCAGGTCGCGGCCTGACCAGATCCTTCGTCGCGTTCTCACCCGCCCGGCCGGAGCAGCTGAGTTCGGGCGGGCATCGGAATCGCTGTCGGCGCCGCCGCGAACTCGAGCGCGCCGGTTCGGCGAATACACTCTCCGCGTGGCTGCCTACTCCGCTGACCTGGACCTTGCCCTGCGACTGGCCGACGAGGCCGACGCGATCTCACAGGAACGCTTCGGCGCCGTCGATCTGAAGGTCGACTCGAAGCCCGACCTGACCCCCGTCTCGGATGCCGACCTCGCGGTAGAACAGATGATCCGCCGCGTACTCGCCGAGGAGCGCCCCGCCGACGCCGTGCTGGGCGAGGAATTCGGCGGCGACGCCGAGTTCACCGGCAGGCAGTGGGTAGTCGACCCGATCGACGGCACCAAGAACTTCGTCCGCGGCGTACCGGTGTGGGCCAGCCTGATCGCCCTGCTGGAAGACGGTGTCCCGGTGGTGGGCGTGGTGAGCGCGCCCGCGCTGGGCAGGCGCTGGTGGGCCGCCGCCGGTTCGGGTGCGTGGGCGCGGGTCCACCCCGGTGCGCCCAAGCCGATCTCGGTGTCCGCGGTCACCGAGATCGACAACGCGAGCCTGGCCTTCTCCAGCCTGTCCGGCTGGCACGAGCGCGGCCTGCGCGAGAAGTTCATCGACCTCACCGACGCGGTCTGGCGGGTTCGTGGCTACGGTGATTTCTTCAACTATTGCCTGGTCGCGGAGGGTGCGGTGGATATCGCCGCCGAGCCGGAGGTCTCGCTGTGGGACCTGGCGGCCCTCGATGTCCTGGTCCGTGAGGCGGGTGGCGCGTTCACCGCCCTGGACGGGCGGCCCGGCCCGCACGGCGGCGACGCCGTGGCGTCCAACGGCCCGCTGCAAGACGAGGTCCTGGCCCGTTTGCGCGGGTGAATCGAGTTATCCACATGTGAGCAACTTCCGTATCCGCCGCCGTCTCCTTCGGTCGACGGGCTGCGCGACCGGCGCTCGCTCGTAGGATGGCCCGGTGAGCAATTCCGGCGCCACAGCCCCCGATGTCGAAGACTTCCCGCCCGAAGACTTCCCACCCGACGACGCGTACCCGTCCGACGGCGGGTATGTCTCCGAGCACGACTTCGCCGACACCGGCCACTTCCATTTCGACGATCTGGCCCCGGCCACTCCCGGCCGGGTCGCGGCACCAGACCACGCCGAGACCGCCGACGAGGTACTACGCCGCGTCTTCGGCTACGACAGTTTCCGCGGCGACCAGGCGGCCATCGTCGAACAGGTCGTCGGCGGTGGCGACGCGCTGGTGCTGATGCCGACCGGTGGCGGAAAATCCCTCTGCTACCAGGTCCCGTCGCTGGTCCGTGATGGTGTCGGCGTCGTCGTCTCACCGCTGATCGCCCTCATGCAGGACCAGGTCGATGCACTGAGTGCCCTCGGCGTGCGGGCCGGATTCCTCAACTCCACCCAGTCGCCGGATCAGCGGCGGACCGTGGAAGCGCAGTTCGTTTCAGGCGATCTGGACCTGCTCTATCTGGCGCCGGAACGCCTCCGACTGGAAGCCACGCTGCGGCTACTCGACCGGGGCAAGATCGCCCTGTTCGCCATCGACGAGGCGCACTGCGTGTCGCAGTGGGGCCACGACTTCCGGCCCGACTACCTCGCGCTGTCGCTGGTGCACGAACGCTGGCCCGATGTCCCGCGCATCGCGCTCACCGCGACCGCCACCGAGAAAACGGCCGCCGAGATCGTCGAACGCCTGGATCTCGGCGCCGCGAAGCAGTTCATCTCCAGCTTCGACCGGCCCAATATCCAGTACCGGATCGAATCGAAGAACCGCGCCGACCGCCAGCTGCTCGACTTCATCCGCGCCGAGCACCCCGGCGACGCGGGCATCGTCTACTGCCTCTCGCGCAATTCGGTGGAGAAGACCGCGGCCATGCTCAACGAGAACGGCATTCGCGCGGTGCCCTATCACGCGGGCCTCGACTTTCGGACCCGTGCCGAGAACCAGTCCAGATTCCTGCGCGAAGACGGCCTGATCGTGGTCGCCACCATCGCCTTCGGCATGGGCATCGACAAGCCCGACGTGCGTTTCGTCGCCCACCTCGACCTGCCCAAATCGGTGGAGGGCTACTACCAGGAGACCGGCCGCGCCGGCCGCGACGGACTGCCGTCGACGGCCTGGATGGTCTACGGCCTCAATGATGTTGTGCAGCAACGCAAGATGATCGATGCCAGCGAGGGCGACGCCGCCCATCGCAGGCAGTTGCAACTGCACCTCGACGCCATGCTCGCCCTGTGCGAGACCGTCGGCTGCCGGCGCGCCCGGCTGCTGAACTACTTCGGCCAGTCCGGCGGCGCCTGCGGCAACTGCGATGTGTGCCTGAACCCGCCCGAAACCTGGGACGGCACGGTGCCCGCGCAGAAGCTGCTGTCCACGGTGCTGCGGCTCAAACGTGAACGCGGACAATCGTTCGGCGCGGGCCACCTCGTCGACATCCTGCTCGGCAAGACCAACCAGAAGATCACCCAGCACCGGCACAACGAGCTCTCGGTCTTCGGCATCGGTACCGATCTGCGCGATACCGAATGGCGCGGGGTGGTCCGGCAACTGCTCGCGGGCGGTCTGCTCGCCGTGCAGGGCGAATACGGTGTCCTCGCGCTCACCGACGAGAGCAACGCGGTGTTGTTCGAGGGCAGAAAGGTGCCGCTGCGGCGCGAGCCCGAACGCGCCGAACGTGCCGCCCGCCCCGCGCGCACGGGCAAGTCGGCCAAAGCCGCCGTCGACCTGCCCGCCGCCGACGTCCCGCTGTTCGAGCGTCTGCGGGCCTGGCGCGCCGCCACCGCCAAGGAACAGGGCGTGCCCGCCTACGTGGTGTTCCACGATGCCACCTTGCGCGAGATCGCCGCGCGCAAGCCCGCCGACCTCGCCGCCCTCGGCACCGTCGCAGGCGTCGGCGAAAACAAGCTGGCCCGCTACGGCGAGGGGGTGCTGACGACCCTCGGCGAGGAATAGGCCGGACGCCCGGATGCCCCGGCGATTCGCGAAGACCGGCGCCCGTCGGCGCTCATGCGCCGCCCACAAGGGTGTACACGCGCGGCGGAAAGGAACCCGCACCGAATCGGACGACCCCGAGTTACTGTCGAGTCATGGCGAATGGTGAAGGCTCCGACAGCGAATCGTCGGGCAGCAGCCCGAGCGCGGGAGGCGATTCTCCGACACCTCCGATGCCGCACCGTCACATCGATCCGGTCGTCGCACCGACCCTCCTCGGCACGCACCACACCGCGATCCACCGCGGCCGACCGCGCTGGTCCACCCTCGCCCTGATCGCCGTCTTCGCCGCGGCCCTTGTTCTCTACCTTGTCCTGAGCCCGGGCTGACGCCAGCGCCGCACCGACCGATCGTCAGCGTTTCGACGATTCCGGAAATTTTGCGATGCCACGCACCAGCGCGGGCCGACATGCGCATGTGAGTTGTCGTAACCGCAGGTCAAAGGGATACCTGCCGTCGTCACCCCGGCGCACCGTTGCCGAGCGGGATCGATCACCGAGATCGGCCCGAGCTCGAGGAGGCGACGGCAATGGTGCGGTGGACTTGGAGTACGCGGGTGGTGTGCGCGGCGATCGCGGTATCCGGATTGGCCTGCGTGCCGGTACCCGCCGGTGCCGACCTGTCGGCCCCACCCGGTCTCGACTTCGCGCGAGCCCTCGGCACGCCGACCCTGCCCGGAATCTACGGCCCCGACACCGCGGTGGTGGTCCTCGGCTACGGCCTCACACCGGAGGGCACGATGCGCGAGGAACTGGTCCGACGACTGCGTGCGGGCCTGGCCCAAGCAGTCTTCGCGCCGTGGTCACCGATCATCGTTACCGGCGGCAACCCGCAGGCCGGCCTGTCCGAAGCCGACGCGATGGCCGATTGGCTGGTGGCCGCGGGCATCGACCAGAGCCGGATCATCCGCGAATCCGAGGCCGATTCGACAGTCGCCAATGCTCGCAATACCGCGGCGATGCTCGCCGACAAGGGCCTGCGCTCGGTCGTGCTCGTCACCTCCGAGGACCACATCGCCCGAGCCAGAGGCGCTTTCGCCGACGCGGGTGTGCTCGTTGTCGGCGACCTCACGCCCGACCGCGCCCAGTGGGATGCGGTGCCACTGCACATCGGCCGCTTCGGCCCAGCGCCCTCGGCCGGATGATGTGTACCCAGCCTGTGCCCCGGCGGTGCCGAAACGCGGTGCGCAGGCACCCTTCCGGCGTCGCTGTGACCGATCATCGCCGCAGGTCGGCAGTTGTGATGAGTAGTCGCGGAATTCTGGGCAATAACCCCGAGAACCCGCCCCTCGCCTCGTAACGTCGACCCATGACGCTCCACCTGTCCGACAGCGACATCCTCGCCGAGCTCGAGCCGACGGCCGAAGCCAACCTCAACGACCACCTGGCCAAGGCCAAGATGTGGCACCCCCACGATTACGTGCCGTGGGACGAGGGCCGCAACTTCGCGGCCATGGGTGGCGACGACTGGGACCCCGAACAGTCGCGGCTGAGCGAGGTCGCCAAGGCGGCGATGATCACCAATCTGCTCACCGAGGACAACCTGCCCTCCTACCACCGTGAACTCGCCGACACCTTCGGCTTCGACAACGCCTGGGGTACCTGGGTCGGCCGGTGGACCGCCGAGGAGAACCGCCACGGCATCGTCCTGCGTGACTACCTCGTCGTGACCCGCGCCGTCGACCCGGTCGCGCTCGAAGAGGCCAGGATGTCGCACATGACCGCGGGCATCGCCAAGCCCGAGAAGGGTTCGCAGTTCCTCAAGGGCGTCGCCTACGTCACCCTGCAGGAACTCGCGACCAGGATCAGCCACCGCAACACCGGTGCCCTGTGCAACGACGCGGTCGCCGATCGCATGCTGGCTCGCATCGCCACCGACGAGAACCTGCACATGATCTTCTACCGCAAGCTCTGCGCCGCGGCGCTCGATCTCACTCCCGACGAGACCATGCGCGCCATCACCGATGTGATCCTGCGTTTCCAGATGCCCGGCCTCAACCAGCCCAACTTCCGGCGCAACGCGGTCCTGCTCGCCAAGCACGGCGTCTACGACCTGCGCCAGCACCTCGATGTCGTGCTGCGCCCCACCCTGCGCACCTGGCGCATCTTCGAGCGCACCGATTTCGGCGCCGAAGGTGAAATCGCCCGCGACGAGCTGCACACCTACCTGCTCGACCTCGAGGTCAAGGCGGCCCGTTTCGAAGAGCAGCGCGACCGTTCCCTGGCCAGGGCCGCCGCCAGGGTCTGAGTCAGCCATGGAATAAACCGCTGGCGCCGTCACTTACAGTTGACCGTTATGAAGGAGAAAGGCCGGAAGGTCATCGCGACCAACCGCAAGGCCCGGCACAACTACACGATCCTCGATACCTACGAGGCGGGGATCGCGCTGGTCGGCACCGAGGTGAAGAGCTTGCGTGAGGGCAAGGCCTCGCTCGTCGACGCCTTCGCGACCGTCGATCACGGTGAGGTCTGGCTGCGTGGCCTGCACATCCCGGAGTTCAGTCACGGCACCTGGACCAATCATTCGCCGCGCCGCACCCGCAAGCTGCTGCTGCACAAGCGGGAGATCGAGCACCTGGTCGGCAAGTCGCGCGAGGGCAACCAGACGCTGGTGCCGCTGTCGATGTACTTCTCCGACGGCAAGGTGAAGGTGGAGCTCGCGCTCGCCAAGGGCAAGCAGGACTACGACAAGCGTCAGGATCTGGCTCGCAAGCAGGCCGAGCGCGAGGTCACCCGTGAGGTGGGTCGGCGGGTCAAGGGCATGCGTTAGTGCTCTCCGTCGCGCTCGCCCTCATCGCGGCGGCGGGCTACGGAGTCAGCGACTTCTTCGGCGGGATCGCGGCACGCAGGGTCACCGCATTGCGGGTGGTCGTGGTGTCGTACCCGTTCTCGGTGCTGTTGGTCTTGCTGATCGCGCCGCTGGTCGGCGGGCATGCCGACACCGCGTCGATGGTGTGGGGTCTGGCCGCCGGGGTGGCCAGTGGATTGGCGGTGTGGTGGTTCTACGCCGCGCTGGCCGACGGGCCCATGGCCGTGGTGTCGCCGGTGACCGCGGTGCTGGTCGCTGGGATCCCGGTCATCGCCGGTTTCTTTCTCGGCGAACGGCCGGGCTCGGTCGCGATCGCGGGCATCGCCTTGGCCCTGGTCGCGGTGGTGCTCGTCAGCAGAGAGGCGCCCGACGAAACCACCGAGGAGATCACCGGCGGCAGGCAACTGCGTTTCACCCGCCGGGTTGCGCTCCTCACGATCGGGTCGGGCGCCGCCTTCGGTTTCGCGTTCTATTTCCTGCACGAGACCAGCGCGAGCGCGGGCCTGTGGCCGTTGCTGGCCCAGCGCGCCGCGGCAACCGCGGTCGTGTGGACATCGGCGCTGGCGGCAGGCGAATTCCGCGGATTACACGGCGAGCCGCTGCGCCTGGCGTTGGCGATCGGCGTGCTCGATGTGATCGCCAACGCCGCGCTGCTCTACGCCTTCCACGGCGCGATGCTTTCGGTGGTCAGCGTGATCGGTTCGCTGTATCCGGCGGCGACTGTGCTGCTGGCGATGGTGCTGCTCGGCGAACGCATCAGTGCCACCCAGAAGGTCGGTATGGTGCTGGCGCTCGCGGCGGTCGCCATGATCGCCGCGAGCTGATCCCTACAGCCGGGTGCAGGGCTCGTGCAGGCTCAGCCGCCCCAGCGTCTTGCCCTGATAGCCGACTCTCACCGCCTTGGCGCCCATCGGCGCCGTCCGGTCCGGTTCGAACACCACCGACCATTCCGCGTCCAGATCCGGTTCGGCCGCGCCCGCCGGGTGGATCACGACCATGCCCTCACCGTCGGGTTTCATCGCCCCGACGCTGCGCCGCAGGCCCGCCCTGGTGAGTTCGCCGTTCGCCGCCGCCGTCGTGAGCAGGGCTTTGAGCGGGTAGGTGATCGCCCAGCCGAGTGAGTAACCGAAGTTGGCGGGTTCACCGCTGACCGCCTCGCGGGCATTTTTGGCGCCCACACTGTCACCAGACCAGCTGTCGACCGGGGTCGTGTAGTTGTAGAGCGCGGTCAGCGCGGGCGCGGCCGCCGATTGCAGCAGCGCCTGGTTCCAGGTGGGCAGCGAGCCGAGGAACCGGCCGGTGAAGCCGGCCTTCACCAGCTTGCCCACGATCTCCGCGGTCTCGGCCGGCCCGGTGGCCAGCATCACCAGATCCGGTGTCGCCGCCAGGATCTCCTCGACCGGCCCGTCCTGGTTGCCGACCTCGGCATTGGGTCCGGTGTCGATGCGATCGGCGATGGTCGCGTCGTTGGCCAGCGCCCACTTCAGTGCGCCGCTGGCGTAGTCGCCGCCGTAGTTGCCGCGATAGGCGACCACGGCGATATCGCGTGGCATGTAATGGGTTTCGGCGAACCAGTCGAGTCCCGTCACCGCTTCGGTGCAGTAGGAGTAGCCGGCGCTGAGCACCAGGTTGCGGTCGGCGCTGCGATAGTTCCAGCCCGACCACTGGGTGGCCGCCGTGCTCACCATGTCGTCGGCGTCCATCTGATTCAGCATCCCGATGGTCTGCGCGGTCCCGAAACTCATCGACAACGCGAGCACGTTCGGCTCGATCTCGTGATACGCGCCGCGATGAGTGCGGGGATCGAGGGAGGTGTTGCGGGTGTAGGTGCTGATGTCGATGTCGTAGCCGCCGATACCGCCCGCCGCGTTGACCTGCCGCCAGAACGCCACCTGACCGTCGTTCATCGACGCTCCGAGCGCGGAGAACGGCCCGTTCTGCAGATCCGAGAGCACCCCGAGATAGATGCAGCCGCGGTCTGTGTTCGCCGAACCAGGACACGGTGCGCTGGTGACGCCCGGCGCGGCGGTGGGCTCGCCGGACGAGCACGCCGCGGCCAGCACGAGACTCGCGACAGCCGGGACAGCCGCGAATCGGCGTAGTCCACGGTGACTGGTGTATGCCATGGGATAACTCCTTGCTCCAGTCGCCCAGGACATTTCACAGTTCCGGGGCGGCCGATCGAGAACAGTACCCGCCGCTCCCGGCACTCCTACCCGGTTTCGCCGATGCGGTCGGCCAGTGGTTCGCCACAAGATCACCTCGGCGCCACCGCGAGCTGGCAGCGGATAATGGGATGATCCCGCGCCGCGCCGGTGTTAATATGACTAGCCCGCAAGGTGCGGGCACGTACGGGGCTGAACGGTTTCGACTGCGTACGTTGATTCAGGGGAAGCGTGTCGGTGCAGGCAAGAGACCACCGTAAGCGTCGCTGCAACCAATTAAGCGCCGATTCCAATCAGCGCGAGTACGCCCTCGCTGCCTAAGTAGCCAGGACGTCTCTGTCAGTCCGGGTTCGTCCCTCGACCCGGGTACTGGCATCAGCTAGAGGGAATTACCGTTCGGCTCGGTCGCGGAGTCGAATGGGACATCTAACAGCGACTGGGATCGTCATCCAAGCTTGTTCGCGAGACCTGGAGATCCAAGCAGAGACATAGCGAACTGCACACGGAGAAGCCCTGAAGACGCGGCGGAGGACCCGGGTTCGATTCCCGGCAGCTCCACTCGAAGTCTCTGGCCTGTTAATGCAGGTCAGAGACTTTTTTTATGCGCTGAGCACGGTCAGATTCGGCCTGCTGCCCACACTTTGCCCACATCCTGCGGCAGCAAGCCTCAAACCGGAGCCCATACGGGCCGCCACATCGTCCAAGTCGTCCTCGAACAGGTGCCCGTAGTTGTCGAGGGTCATCGTCGCTGACTTGTGGCCGAGCTGGCGTTGGACAGTCTTCACGTGAGCACCGGACCGGATCATCAGGGACGCGGCAGTGTGCCGCAGTTCGTGCGCCGTGACGCGAGGGAAGGTGGGGGAGTCCGTCGCGTTGCCGTCCTCGTCTCGCGGTGTGGACGCTGCGATGCAGCGACGCACAGCGCCACCGAACCAATGCGTTGTCGTCGGCGGGCGCAACGGCTGACCATCCGGCCGCGACCACACCAACTCTGTCGAGTGCTTGCCCTTCAGGACCGGGACGCTGAGGTCCATCACTTCGGCCGGTACCGCGACCGTGCGCCGCTCCCACGTCTTCGGGGTGCCGATCACCGTGCGGGAGTTCACCTTGGATGCTGACCGGACGATGTGGATGCGCCGACGAGCCACGTCGATGTCACGCGGTCGCAGAGCAGCCATCTCGCCCCACCGGAGACCGGAGTAGGCCAAGAGCATCACGATCGCCGGGTGCTTCGACTCAGCAGCCAGCGCGGCGACCTGGGCGTGCGTGAGTATCGCGCCTGGGCCACACTGCGGCAATGAATACCGCCCCCGGGAGTCCGACTGCGACCGTCCATCCCAGCGTCATCATCCGTCTGCCCTCGCCCCTGCTGTGTTCAGCGGTCGGGGTGCGACGTCGCGCTGTTCGGCTGCGGTCAGCCAGTCGGCCACGTTCTCCAGCGACCCGGTGACGACCACCCTGTAGGGGTTGTACAACTCCCACCCATAGGGCGGTTCGGGAGCCTTGCGGATCGCCATCGACCGAAGCGCGGCACGTTCGCGCAGGGCGTCCAATGTCTCTTGTATCGCCTTGCTCATGGCGCACCTTCCAGGGCCGAAGTTGGTAGGCATCCGGTAGCGAGGCACAACACAGAGGGAGAACGTAAGGGGGTGGCCGTTCGGATCTGTCACTCGCTACCGGAGCCGTGTTCAACGTACGAACCACCAGGTCGGCAGCACTACGACTTTGCTTCAGTTTGCTCGAAGTTGCGCAAATGCTGGTCAGCACACCGGGTTTCACGCGACCATGAACGTGCGTGACGCAAACTCACGCACACCGCTGGACGGGAGGGTCCAAAGTGAAGCTTCATTTTCTGGGATCAGGTGGATCGAACACGAACGGTTGCCCATCGCTGTACGAGACAGACCAGGGCACATTCCTGGTGCAGGGCTGGACTACCGACACCGCCGACACAGTCGAAATCCCGCACCTGCTAACCGGTTTCGCACAGCCACGCACATACCTGGGCGCAACGCTCACCGACACCGGCCGAGGCACGTTCACCGTGACCGGTCGCCCGATCACCGAGACAGACACGCTCGCACAGATCGACCTGGCTGCCGACGAGACAGCCATCGAGGTACCGCTACGAAAGCGAGAGTTTTACGGTCATGCAGCAACTCAGTGACGACGGGTTCGCCGAACTGTTCGGCAGAACCACGCGCGACGCGTTCCACCTCGAGGTCCAAGACACCTACGCCGTAGACCTCGAAAACGGGCCTTACGCGCGGTGGTTGGCCGGTGAACCCGACGACTACGGATGGATGACTCCGTGGCTCGACCAGGTAGCCGACCTGACCGCGTCCGGTGCGACTGTGCGCAGGGTTCGGGTGGTCAGCCGTCCTCATACCGACTACACGCGGTGGTGTCTGCACGTCGCGCAGGAGAACATCCGTGCGGGTGAACAGGTCCAGTACATCGACCGCGCCGACATCGACCCTGAGCTGCTGACCACTGACGATTGGTGGCTCTTCGATGACAGGGTCGCCTCGTTCAACGTGTTCGAGCCGTCCGGCCGTTTCGCGGGCGGTGCGGTGACCACCGACCCCAGGATTCTCGCGATGCTGCGGGAAGTACGAGACACGGTCTGGCTGAAGTCGGTTCCCCGTGATGAGTACGCCGCCGGAGAACCCCAGCGGTGACAAGCGCCGTCCACGCGGCACGCGAGGCCCTGGGGCTCCAGCTCCGGGGCCTTCGCCACGATGCCCGACTCACCGGCCGCGCTCTTGCGGGTCTCGCGGGCTGGCACGAGTCCAAGATCAGCAAGGTCGAATACGGCAAACAGACGCCGTCCGAGGACGACGTTCGGACATGGTGCGAGCACACCAACAGCACCGAACACCTGCCCGATCTCATCGCAGCGCTCCGCAACATCGAAGCGGCCTACCTCGAGTACAGGCGCGTCCTGGCGACCGGCACGAAGCGACGGCAGAAACAGGCCGTCAAGCTCGAAGCCGACACCGAGGTCACACGCTGGTACGAGCCGCAGGTAGTGCCCGGCCTCCTCCAGACCGCCGACTACGCGCGATGGATACTCGCGCGCGTCACCGACTTCTACGAAACCCCGAACGACCTCGAGCAGGGCGTAGCCGCCCGAATCGAACGGCAACGTGTGCTCTACCACGGCCGTCATCGGTTCTGGTTCGTCATCGCTGAGCAGGTGCTCCACACAACCGCCGGTGACGACCAGATCATGTTGGGTCAACTCGACCGACTACAGACCGTCATGGAGCTTGCGCGGGTGTCGTTGGCGATCGTCCCCACAGCCGCCGTCTACCGGGCACCGACGATCAACGGGTTCGTCATGTTCGATGACCGACTGGTCCAGGTCGAAACCGTCTCCGCAGAGCTGAACGTCACCCAGCCACGAGAGATCCGGCTCTACGCACGAGCGTTCGACGTGCTCGCCCGGCAGTCAGTCACCGGAGAGCGCGCACGAACGTTGATCCGCCGGGCGATTGAATCCCGCCGACACGCTGAACCACCCGGAAGCTGATTAAGTCTGCACGTCACAGGGTGTGCGCTCGAATACGATCGCGCGATGACGGACCAGAAGCACGCAAGCTATCGGGCCGCGTGGGTACCAATGGCGCTACCCGAACATCCGTTGGACCCTGCCGTCGAGCTGTGCATCGGATGGATTAACAGCGAAGCGCACCGGCTGGGTCTGTACCCCGTGCTGATGTCGCCGACCCGCCCTGCCGTCGAGTCTTCGGAGCCGCTTGCCGAATTCGCGGCAGCGAATGTGCACATCACCGCCCTGTCGCATGCCATTCTGCCCGGGTCCGGGCCGGTGCTCTCGTATACGCCGGACGTCAAAGAGCTTGTTACCGCAGTCACGCTGACGAAAGACACGGCGCTGTGTGTGTTGGAAAACGTCATCTTCCCGGTTCACGGATGGGCCGCCGCTGTTGGTGCGCTCAACCTCGCGACCGGCCAGGTTACCGATCCGCCCCCAGAGGACCTCGCGACGCAACTCCGTCGTCTCGCCCACGCGGGATACAAGGGGTTCACAGACAATCCGACCAAGCTCAGCGCGAACGAGATCCTGACCGCTATGTCTGAACGCGACGACTACGACCCTGGCTTCATCGTGGGATATCTGGCGGCCCAGAAGCAGGTGAGCGCCGCCGGACTCGTCAGACTCCAGGGGATGGCCGCCGAGTTCGCTCCATGACGCGCGTTTGCGCCCAGGCGCTCCGGTGCTCCGGTGCCCACATTTTGCCCACACAGGGAGCGAAAACAGGGCACCGGAGGCCGGACCGATTGGAATGCAACCGCAGGTCAGAAAGTTGCCGGATCTGCGATCCGGCGGAGGACCCGGGTTCGATTCCCGGCAGCTCCACTCAGAGCCCCTCACCTGACACGCAGGTGAGGGGCTTTTTCGTGCGCGGACGACGCAGTTTTGTAACTTCGAATCCACTATGTGTAGGGTTCAGGATGTGGCGCGGAGCAAGGGGTTCGACATGGATCGAGCCGTGGACCAGGCGATGGAAGTCTTCTGGGCCAACGGCTATGCGGGCACCACGCCGAAGCGGCTCACTGCTGAGCTCGGGATCGGTAGCGGCAGCCTCTACAACGCGTTCGAGAGCAAGCGCGCGCTGTTCGAGCGGACGTTGCGGCGTTACTACGAGCGGGAGTCGGTGCGCCTGATTCAGGTGCTGGATGGGCCGGGCGCGCCGCGCGAGCGTCTGCGTGCCGCGGTCGATCTGGTGGTCGACGCGGCGCGGTCGGATGACGGGCGCGGATGCATGGCCGCCAATGCCGCGATCGAGTTCGGCGGTCGGGATCAGGTGGTCGAACATCTCGTGCGGCGAATCTTCGACCGGCAGGAGGCGGCCTTCCGGAGCACCATCGAGGAAGGACAGCGTTCCGGCGAGATCGCCGCCGACGTCGATGCCGTGGCCGTGGCCGGGCTGTTCCTCGCGACGATCAACGGCATTCGGGTGCTGGCCAAGGCCGATCAGAGTTCGCCGCGCCTCGACATTATGGCCGCTACGGCGTTGCGCGCCCTCTGACGTCTCTGGTGTGAACTTCCCGCGCTTCGTCATGCTCATATTTTGTATCTGTAGTTCAAGAAAGGAACATCATGGATCTACAACTTTCGGGAAAGACCGCCGTCGTCACCGGTGCCAGCAGGGGGATCGGGCTCGAAGTCGCCCGGTCGCTCGCGGCCGAGGGCGTGCACGTCATCGCGGCCGCACGGTCCGCGGGCACGAACAGTGACCTGGCCGAACTCGGCGTGACCGCGGTGTCGCTCGACCTCACCGATCCGCTGAGTGCCGCCCAGCTCACCGAATTCGGCGACGTGGACATCCTGGTCAACAATCTCGGTGGCGTGGCACCGGCCAGCATGGCGGCCGCTGGCTTCCTGGCCGTCGACGATGCCGCGTGGCAGCAGACCTATGACCTCAACCTGTTCGCCACGGTCCGCGTCACCCGAGCGCTGCTGCCCGGCCTCCTGCGGCGGTCCGGCGTGATCGTCAACGTGTCCTCGATCGGCGCTCGCGCCGCCTTCCCGCCGGTCGACTACGGGACGGCCAAAGCCGCCATCACCAACCTGACCAAAGCCCTCGCCGAGGAGTTCGGCCCACAAGGTCTGCGTGCCATGACGGTCAGTCCGGGACCTACCCGCACCGAGAACTGGGGCGACCCGTCCGGCTACGCGGGCCGGCTCGCCGACGTGGCGGGTGAGGACCTAGCCGACTTCCTGGCCAGGGTCCCCGAACGGATGGGAATCACCACCGGGCGGCTCACCGAACCGGCCGAGACCGCCGCGCTGATCACGTTTCTGGCCTCGCCTCGCGCGGGTAACCTCACCGGCGCCGACTATCTGGCTGACGGTGGTGTGATCAAGACCGTGTGACCCGAACCTGCCGTGGGGGAGGGCTCGCGGCCCTCCCCGGCATCAATATTCGATACATACTTCTCTGAATTCAGAAGTCTCTGTACTATCTTTCCCGTGACTACCGCAGTGCAGATCGACGCTCTCGCCCGTTTCGGCTACGCCCTCTCGGATGCGACGCGAACCCGGATTCTGCTGAGTCTGCGGAAGGGGTCTGGGTATCCGTCGGAGCTCGCCGAGGCGATCGGGGTCTCGCGGCAGATTCTGTCGAATCATCTGGCCTGCCTGCGTGGATGCGGGCTGGTCGTCGCGGTTCCTGAGGGGCGGCGCAGTCGGTATGAGCTGTCCGATCCGCGGATCGGGCGGGCCTTGGACGATCTGGTCGGGCTGGTGCTGGCTGTCGATCCGGCCTGCTGCCCGGCGGCGGAGTCGGATGGCTGCTGCTGATGGAGTCGATCGGGATGCCTGCGCTGACGGCGCCGAGTTCGGCGCGGAAGGTGGTGCTGGCGAAGCGGATTCGATGGTTGGTCGCGGTGACCATCAGCTACAACGTGGTCGAGGCGGTCATCGCGCTGGCCGAAGGAGCGCGGGTCTCCTCGACCGCGCTGATCGGGTTCGGACTGGACTCGGTGATCGAGGTGTCCTCGGCGGCCGCGGTGGCGTGGCAGTTCGCCGGGCGCGATCCGGAAGCGCGGGAGAAGGTGGCGCTGCGGGTCATCGCATTCTCGTTCTTCGCGTTGGCCGCCTATGTCGCCGTCGACGCTGTCCGTTCACTGCTCGGGGTCGGCGAGGCGCGGCATTCGACGGTCGGAATCGGGCTGGCGGCAGCGAGTCTGGTGATCATGCCGGTGCTGTCCGCAGCGCAGCGCAGGGCCGGACGCGAACTCGGGTCCGCCTCCGCCGTCGCAGATTCCAAGCAAACCCTGTTGTGCACCTATCTCTCGGCTGTGCTGCTTGTCGGCCTGGTGCTCAACAGCCTTTTCGGCTGGTCGTTGGCCGACCCGCTCGCGGCGCTGGTGATCGCGGTGATCGCGATCAGAGAAGGGATCAACGCCTGGCAGGGCGAAACCTGCTGCACGACAACGTCCACCGGAT
Organism: Nocardia sp. FBN12; assembly: GCF_054031145.1. Lineage (NCBI taxonomy): Bacteria > Bacillati > Actinomycetota > Actinomycetes > Mycobacteriales > Nocardiaceae > Nocardia > Nocardia sp. FBN12. The sequence goes on along the minus strand of NZ_CM132926.1, from coordinate 4,491,673 downwards.
GCGGTCACGGGGATCCCGACGGCTGCTGTGACGACTTCACCAGGGGAAACACATGATGGCGAGCTGCGCACTCGGTCACTCTGGTCGACACCGGCGTGTTCGGTCTGGTCCGGAACCCCATCTTCACCGCGATGCTGCTGTTCGCCGGTGGCATCACGCTGATCATCCCGGACGCTGTCGCGATCGTCGCGTTCGCATTGCTGCTGGTGACGATCGAACTCCAGGTGCGCGTCGTCGAGGAGCCGTATCTGACGCGGGTACACGGCGCGAACTATCGCGCCTACCTCGCCGCCACGGGCCGCTTCGTCCCTGGCATCGGCCGCGCCTGATCTGACCGGCGAGACCCTGGTGCAGGCCCGTGCGGCGAGGCCACGTAGAACTGAGCGAATGACGCGGTATGCATACGACTCGGGGGCGGGAACGCTGGTCGCCACCTGGGGGACCGGTCGGGGTGACGTCGCCGAGACGATCGCCGAGGTGCCGGGGGCCGAGCACGGGGTGGAGCTGGCGGCGGCGCTGGCGAGTTTGGCGCGGTTTCAGTGGCGGACCTACACCCATCCGGCGACCGCGGCCGGGGATCCCGATATCGAGAACGGGGAAGCGTGGCGGCGGGCGGAGGAGCGCAATCGCTTCGCGAAGGTCGAAGCAGCGCTGCGCACCCCCAATCTGCCCGACGACGACGGATGCATGCTGGTCTTCTACAGCCCCATCGAGGAATCCGCGCACCACGTGGGCCGCGTGCTCCACGCGATCGGTGACGCGGGCCTGGTGGACCGGGTGGTGAACGAGGTGCTGACCGAGCAGGCGGCGATCACGGCCGCGGAACTGGGTGATCTGGCAGGCCGAGCCAGGCAGGCCGTCGAACTCACCCGGCCGGAGATCTCCCCGGTGCAGGTGCACGCGGCGGACAGCCTGCTCCGCGCCAACCCGTTGGGCACGATCGACCTGTTCACCGAACTGGATCCGGCCGCCGCATCGGTCGCCGCCGCACACTGGCTACGGGCCGCGGCGACGGTGGCGGGCGAGGTCACGGGCCTCGAGCCGGTGGACGTGGTCGCCGAGGCGGACGACATCGAAGCACTGCAGGTCGAAACGCCGACCGTGGTCCTGGAACGGCTCGGCGAGGGGGAGACGCCCACCCAGGTGGTGGTCGACCTGATCGCCGATGCCATCGCCGTGTCCGAAGGCAAGGTTCGCGACCTGGACGGAATCATCGACGCCGCGCAGGAAATCGAGGAGCGCGACGAGGACGACGATCCCGACGCCTGGTCCGACGGATATCGCATCTGCCGCCTCGACCCCACTCGCCCCGCGATCGACCTGCTCGAAGACCTGCTCGGCGCCATCCGGGGATGTTGGCTGGTCTTCAGCGAAGCAGACAGCGGTACCACGTTCGAGAACGCGGTTCGATCCGAAGCGGACGCCGACACCTCCCGCTTGCAGTAGCTCCGCGTCACCGAAAAGCCCTGCGCCGCACGGTGATTACCGGCGGGGCAGGGCTGCTCACGGAAGCGGGGCCGCAGCGCGAACTATCCTCCGGCGCGACGGCGGAAGGTGCGCTTCCCGCCTGCCTGCGCGTGCGTCCCACGCACCTTGGCGGCATTCTGCGCGGCCCCTCCGGCGGAGGAGTGGCCGTTCTTCCGCTCGAGCGCCTCGCGGAACTTCCGCTTGGTCGCCTCTTCCGGAGTTTCGTTCGCATCACCGGACTGGTCGGCGGAGATTTCCTGATCATCGGGCATGCGTACAGCCTGCCACCTCGACGCACCTTCCGGCACCATCGGCGGGACCATCGCCCGGCCCGTCAGTGCCCCTCGGTACGATCCACCGATGCGGGGCAGGCCAGGAGGGACGTGGCTGTGATCGAAGTATGGGGTGCGCGGGTCGCGGTTCGGTACGCGGACGGGCGGCTGGTGACGACGCCGCTGCGCGCGGACAACGAGATCGGGCTGGATGTCGGCGTCGCCGAACTGGGCAGGGTCGCGCTCGCGACCACCGAGGACGGGCAGATGGCACTGCTGCTGTTCTTCCGGTCGGCGCAGTTCGTGGTCGACGGGGCGCCGACCGAACGTCATCCGGTGCCGGTGTTCCTCGAAACCGGTTTACGCGAGCAGGCGCAGACGCTGATCAGAGCGGTCGAACGTGACCTGGTCAGCTTACGGAGGGTCTTCCCTCCTCGACCGAATCTCGTTCCACCACAATCGGTGCACGGTGCGAACGGCAGGCAACGTCCCGATGTCACGGCCGCCGCGTACCGAATGCGCCACGCGGGCAACTCCTTACGTGAGATCGACATCCTGCACCGCTGTGCCCGTCCCGATGAGTACGTGCTCGAACTGGCCCAAGCCGGCCACGAGGGCGCACCCGGCCTGGTCGCGATCACCACCCTGCGCCTGCTGTTCGTCTCCGCGTGGGCGGTCTACGAATTCCCGGTCTCGGTCCTGTCCGGCGCCGAAGTGATCTCCGGTCAGGTTGCGACCCTGCGTATTTCGGGCGCGGGCGCCGACCTGGACTTCGTCGACTGGGAACCCGCCGACTTCACCCGCATCACCGAGGCCGTCCAGCTGGCCTGCGAAATCGAGCACGTCGACGGATCCATCGCCGCGACGATGCCCTCCTCGGCCGACCTCTTCGGCGAATGGCAACTGCTGGTGGAACGCCGCAAACTCGGCATGGTCGACGACGATCCGTTCCGCCGTCAAGCCGTCGGCATCATGCTGACGATGCCGGGCTGAACACCGGCGCACCCGCGTGCAGGGCGACCCGCCGCCATGGACTCGACGGCCGCAGGTGAAGCCCCGCGATCATCCGCCTGCGTTCGGCCACTTGACTTTTCGCCGCCGATAGATCCTGTGTGGCCGCCCAGAAGATCGCCCCGGTGAGGAACCCGTCGCCGAACTGGCGCCAATTGCGATAGTGCTGACGCGCCCGATCCAGGCCGGTCAGCATGTGCTCCCACGCCTCGTCCTCGGTGAGGTAACCCGCCGTGCACGCGGCGCGGGCGATGAACACCAGCCGTGCCAGATCCCATGCGGTGGCGTCGATCTGCAGCGGCGTCGGCAGACTGTCGGTGATGCCGAGTTTGATGGCCTGCAACCAGGCGTCGTAGTCGCGATCGATCCCCGCGGGTCCGCGATACCCGCGGAAACCCGAGAGCGTGTGCAGGAATTCGCGGTGCTCGTCGGCCAACCCGGACCGGTCGACCCGTCCGGTATCGGTCGCCGCCATGACGGCGAGCGGATGGACGAGTTCGAACAGCGGCGCGTGCATCCCGGCCAGCAACCGCCGCGCGGTGTCATGGGCGTCCTCGGCGTTGTCGACGCCCCACGATTCATGGAGTCCCTCGATCGCGGTCTCGCGCCGCGTCGACGAGCTGTCCGGCTCCTCCGGGAGGAACGCGACCCCATCGCACTGCGCACCCCAGCTCCGGCCGTAATACGCGCCGACGGCCAAGGCCCGGATCCGGTCGTCGTCAACGGCCGCCCCGGACCATACGTCGGGCTCGATATCGATGTCCGCCCCCGGGAAACCGGCCACGCGCGGCCGTCCGCCCTGCACTGCTGCTGTCGGTTGCATGTGGCACCCCTCTGCCGAGCGAACGTCGTGCCGCCAGATCTTACGTACTGCGCGATGACAGCGCGGCAGCTACCTGTCGGTGGGCAGGACTACCGTCGGAAGGGTGACGGGATACCGGGAACGCGCATCGCGGCTGGACCGAGCGGTGGTCTGGTCGCGGACGGTGCCTGCCCACACGGGGCCGGTCACCGTGTTTCCGGACGGGTGCATGGATCTGATCTGGACCGAGGGCACGTTGATGGTGGCGGGTCCGGACGATCGGGCGTTCCGCGCGCCGACCGCGCGGGCGAGCGAATTCGCCGGCATCAGGTTCGCGCCGGGCACCGCGCCGACGTTGCTCGGGATTCCGGCGGTGGAGCTGCTGAACCAGCGGGTCGACCTGGCCGAGATCGCACCGTCGCGGACCACCCGCGCACTCGTCGACCAGGTCGACAACGCGCCCGACCGCGTGGCCGCGCTGGAAGCGATCGCATTACGATTCGCCGCCGAGAACGGTCCGGCGGATCCGGCGCTCACCGCCGTCGTCGACTCGTTGTCGGCGGGTGCGACGGTTGCCGAAACCGCCGCCGAGACGGGTATGTCGGCCCGGATGCTGCATCGGCGATCGTTGTCCGCGTTCGGCTACGGACCCAAGATGCTGGCCCGTGTGCTGCGATTTCAACGTGCGCTGGGGGCGGTTCGCACCGGCGTCCCAGCCGCGCGAATCGCGGCGACGACCGGTTTCGCCGACCAAGCGCACCTGTCGCGGGAATTCCGTGACCTGGCGGGATGCTCGGTGCGCGCACTACAAATGGGCTGACCAGCACCTCGATGCCCGGAAAGTCTCATTCGGATTCATCGTGACGGAGGGTTACGCTCACAGAGCACGCCCCGTCGCAAGTGCTCAGCACAGTCCGAACACCGACGAGAGGATGTGACCTGATGATCGACGAATCCGTGTACTCCGCACTCCGTATCGAGGCTGAACGAGACGAAATCCGCCGGCTTGTCGTCGGCGCGGTCATCGTCCGCCATCAACGAGTACTCATCCTGCGCCGCCGACGATCGGATTTCCTGAGTGGCCGGTGGGAGCTGCCCAGCGGCGTCGTCGAGCCGGGTGAGGCACTCGACGAAGCGCTGGCCCGCGAAGTCGCGGAGGAGACCGGGCTCGAGGTCACCGGGGTCAGCGACTATCTCGGCGATTTCGACTACCTGACCGGCGCGGGTGCCCGCACGCGGCAGTTCACCTTCGTGGTCGACGTGGCCGCCACGGGACCGGTGACGCTCACCGAGCACGACGCGCACCTGTGGACCAGGCTCACCGGAGAACCCCCGGTCAGCGACGAGGTCCGCGACATGCTCGGCGTGTATCAGCGGCGTCAGCGCGCCCCGCACGACTGGTCGACCTATTCGGCTGGCAACGGCGCGTAGAGGTCGATTCCGTGCCCGTCGGGGTCGACGAGCGAGGCGTAACGCTGACCCCAGAAGGCATCCCATGGCGGGAGTTCCCCGTGATGGCCGGCGTCGACGAGCTCGGCGTAGAGCTTGTCGACCTCGGCCGGATCGGCGCAGCGGAACGCGAGACTGCTGCGGCCGGGGCCGGTCGGTGGCTGCCAGCCGGGCGTGAACGAGGCGATCGTGGCCTCGGTGTCCAGCGCCAGCCGCAGCCCGCCGCCGAGCACGGCCTCGGCATGCCCCTCGGTTTCGGAGCCGTCGGGGAAAACCAGCCCCAGCTTGCGGTAGAAGGCCACCGAAGCGGCCATATCGGAAACAACAACGGACACGACATCGAGCTGTGGAGTCATATTCGCAGCGTAGACACGTGAACCCGACGAAGTCTTGAACGAATCGGACGTTCAGCGCGCAGGCACCGGCACCAGTTCCGCGATCAGATTGCCGATCAGGATCTGCAGGTGATCGCGAATGCTGCGCACCACCTCGATCGGCTGCCCGGCCGGATCCGACAGCACCCAGTCGCGATAGCTGATCCCGGGAAAGTACGGGCACACCTCGCCACACCCCATCGTGACCACCACGTCCGAGAGCCCGACCACGTCATCGGTGAGCGGCTTTGGTCGTTCGCCGGAGATATCAATCCCGATCTCGGCCATGGCCGCCACCGCGGCGGGGTTCAGCGCGGGCGCCGGGTCGCTGCCCGCGGTGCGCACCTCGATCCGGTCACCGGCCATGGCGCGCAGCAAGCCCGCCGCCATCTGTGATCGGCCCGCGTTGTGGACGCAGACGAACAACACTGTGGGAGTGTGGGCCATGGTCGCCCTTTCGGCGCAGGGGCGAAGTGCTTGTGGCGCTTCGGCTATCACCGCCCATCATTCCATCCGGGCGCACCGTCGGGGGCGCGTGCGGACGAACCGGCGACACTGTTGTCCGAGGTGTGTCCGCCTCAGTCGAGGGTGCCGAGCACCCGGTTCACGTAGTCGTTGGCGAATACCCCGGTGGGGTCGAAGCGGCGTCGTACCGCGGCGAAGCGGTCCCATTCGGGGTAGCGCGGGCGCAGCGTCTCGGCGGTCTGGAAGTGGCGTTTGCCCCAGTGCGGCCTGCCGTCATAGGTGTTGAACACCGCCTCGCACGCACGGAAATACGGCTCCCACACCATGCCCTCGTACTGGTGCACCGCGATGTAGCAGGTCTCGCGGCCGCCGGCGGGGGAGAGGAAGGCGTCGTCGGGCGCGACCCAGCGCACCTCGATCGGCATCGGCGTGCCGAATCGCCTTCCCAGCGCCAGTATCTCGCGGATCGCCTGCGCTGCGTGTGCGCGCGGGATCGCGTATTCCATCTCGTTGAACTTCACCAGCCGCGGCGTGGAGAACACGCGGTAGGAGCGGTCGACCTGCCGGTTGTTGCTGCCCGCCAGGGTGGCCGCGCGATGAATCACGGGAATGGCGGCGGGAATTCGCCGGCCGAGCTTGCACATGCCGCCGTAGACATGGTTGGCGATCAGGATGTCGTTGATCCATTCGTTCACCTTGCCGCGCGGTTGTTCCGGCGCCTCGGTGCGATTGATGGCCTTGGTCATCGCCGTGCCACTGTGCGGGAAGGCGAAGAACTCGAAATGGTCACTGCCATCGGCGAATTCGTCGATATCGGCGAGGATCTCGTCCAGCGCCACCGGTGTTTCGACGCACTCCAGCACGAACGACGGCGCGAGCTGCAAGGTGGCCGCGGTGACGATGCCGAGCGCGCCGACACTGACTCGCGCCGCCTTCCAGCCGTCGGGATCGGTCTGCTCGTCGAGCTCCACCCGGGTGCCGTCGGCACGCAGCAACTCCACCGAGTGCAGCGCGGCGGAGATATTGCGCAGCCGGGATCCGGTGCCGTGGGTGGCGGTGGCGGTCGCGCCGGCCAGGCTCTGTGTATCGATGTCGCCGAGATTGGGGAAGGCCAGCCCGTGGTCGTGCAATATCGGGCTCGCCGCGTGCAGCGAGATCCCGGCCTCCACGCGCACCCGGCCGGTGTCGGCGTCGACATCGAGCACCTTGTTCAGGCCGCTGAGGTCGACGAGTGTGCCGTCGGTGAGCACCGCGTCGGTGAACGAGTGCCCCGACCCGGCCACGCGCACGGTCCGCCCCGCGGCGACCGAATCGGCCACGATCGCGGCCAGTTCCTCGACGTCACGCGGCGCGGCGACGACGGCGGGTGTGCAGCGCTGCTCGCCTGCCCAGTTCACCCAGGTGCTCTTGGTCATGTGTCCAACTGTAGAGGATGGACTGTGACGCGCGCTACTTCTGGGTGGGGTCGGGGCTCAGCGACGGCGGCCGAGGCAGCCGGCGGCCTTGGCCTGCTCGACCTCCTCGTCGGTCATCGGGGGGACAAGCAGTGGCCTGCGTGGCACCGAGTCGGTGCGAACGCCGTTGAGGGCGATGGCCATATACCGTTGCCACACTTCGGAATTCACCGGCCCGGCGAACTCGGCGAGCGAGTTGACCATGTGGATCAGCGCGAAGAAGTCCGTGGTGGCAACGTCGGAGTCGATCGCGCCCGCCTCGCGCGCGCGATCGATGATCGCGGTCACCGACGGGTGGATTCGGTCGCGTAGCTCGGCGAATCGGGCCGGATCTTCCTCGAGCTCGAACATCACCTCGCCGAAACCGCGGTTGGTCGCCAGGTGTTTGCACGCGCTCTCGAAGAATTCGACGAGCCCGAGCCAGGCGTCCGGGTTGCCGAGGGCTTCGTCGGCCGCGTCGGCGAAGTCTTTGACGTGCTGATCGAAGACCTCGGCAATGAGTTCCTTCTTGTTCGCGAAGCGCCGGTACACCGTGCCGACGCCGACGCCCGCGCGCTCGGCGACATCGTCGAGGGTGATCTCGAGACCGTGATCGGCGAATAGCTCACGGGCGGCCGCGACGATGCGTTGCTGGTTGCGCGCGGCGTCGGCGCGCAATCTGCGAGGTGGTGTGGCAGTCGTCGTGGCGTGATTCACAAGTACATCCTATCAATCCGGGGATTAAGTGGAGGTCGTTTCTCCGTTACTCTGGTAGCTTCGAATGAAGCGGAGGCGTTATCTCCGATTATGCCACCCAGCAACCGCCCGCAGCCTTCCAAGGGGAGTTATGACCACCACACTCGACACGGAGCCCAAGAGCTCCGCGGATACCGGGCGTCGCGGCTCGCACGCCCTGCGCTGGTGGGTGCTTGCCGTCCTCGGCATCGCCCAGCTGATGGTCGTGCTCGATGCGACGATCGTGAACATCGCCCTGCCCGCCGCCCAAGCCGACCTCGGCTTCGGCGACGGTGACCGCCAGTGGGTCATCACCGGCTACGCGCTGGCCTTCGGCAGCCTCCTGCTGCTCGGCGGCAGGCTCAGCGACCTGTTCGGTCGCCGCAACACCTTCATCGTCGGTCTGATCGGCTTCGCGGTGGCCTCGGCCGTCGGCGGCGCGGCCACCAGCTTCGAGATGCTCGTCGCGGCCCGCGTCGGCCAGGGTGTGTTCGGTGCGCTGCTCGCGCCCGCCGCGCTCTCGCTGCTCACGGTCACCTTCACCGAACCCAAGGAACGGGCGAAGGCCTTCGGCATCTTCGGCGCCGTTGCCGGTACCGGTGGCGCGATCGGTCTGCTCCTCGGTGGCGTGCTCACCGAGTGGGCGTCGTGGCGCTGGGCGATGTATGTGAACCTGATCTTCGCCGCCGTCGCGCTCGTCGGCGCCGTGCTGCTGCTCGCCAAGCACGTCGCGACCTCGCGGCCCAAGCTCGATTGGACCGGCACCGTCGCCGTCACCGTCGCGCTGTTCGCCATCGTCTACGGCTTCTCCCACGCCGAGTCCAACGGCTGGAGCGACCCGGCCACGCTGGCCTTCCTGATCGGTGGCGCCGTGCTGCTCGCGGCCTTCGTGTGGATCGAGACCAAGGTCGCTCACCCACTGCTGCCGCTGCGCATCGTCGCCGACCGCACCCGTGGCGCGGCGTACCTGACCGTGTTCATCATGGGCATCGGCATGTTCGCGATCTTCCTGTTCCTCACCTACTACATGCAGCTGACCCTGGCGTACACGCCGATCGTGACCGGCCTGGCGTTCCTGCCGATGGTGGCGGGCATGGTGGTCTCCTCGACCACCGCGCCGTCGCTGCTGCTGCCGAAGGTCGGCCCCAAGGTCGTCATCAGCGGCGGTTTCCTGGTCGCCGCGGTGGGCATGCTGTGGCTCACGCAGATCGGCCTCGACTCGGGTTATGTCACCCACATCCTGCCCGCGCTGGTGCTGCTCGGCCTCGGCCTCGGTGGTGCGATGTCCGTCGCCTTCCAGGGTTCGACGGCGGGCGTGCAGCACGAGGACGCCGGCGTCGCCTCGGCGATGGTCAACACCAGCCAGCAGGTCGGTGGTTCCATCGGCACCGCGCTGCTCAGCACCATCGCGGCCTCGGCGATGACCGACTACGTGTCGTCGCATCAGCCGGGCCCGCTCACCATGGCGCAGGCCGCGATCGAGAGCTACACCACCAGCTTCTGGTGGGCGACGGCCACTTTCGTGCTCGGTGCGATCGTGATCGGCGTGCTCATGCCGAACACGGTGCCCGCCCCGGCCGAAGGCGAGCCGGTGCTCGCGCACTGATCTGAAAACATCGCCAGACGATGGCCCGAACCGACAATCGGTTCGGGCCATCGTCGTTCGTTCGCGTGGTCTGCTGAAAGTTTGCCGCGGCCGCACCGCGCGCATCGGTGTCGGTAGGTCTCGATACCATGAGCAACGACCACCACACGGATCTGCCAACGGGAGGGGAACGCATGGCATCGCCGCCCGCGGCGCTCGATCCGGCCGTTCTCGCGGCGATCTCGGTGGGCGGCGGTCTCGGTGCTACCGCACGTTTCGGTATCGGTCACTGGTGGCCGGTGCCCGACGGCGGGTTCCCGTGGTCGACATTCACGGTGAATGTGCTCGGCTGCTTCGCGATCGGCGTCTTGATGGTCGTGGTCACCGAACTGTGGAACGCGCCGAAACTGCTGCGCCCGTTCCTGGGAATCGGTGTGCTGGGCGGCTTCACGACTTTCTCCACCTATAGCCTCGAGATTCGTAGACTCGTCAACACCGGCGCGACGGGCACGGCGGTGTCCTATCTCGGTCTGTCGGTGCTCGCGGCGCTCGGTGCCGTGGCCATCGCCATGATCGCGACCAGGTGGGTAGCGCGGAGGGGGACCGCATGAATTCGACGACGGAAGGGGGCGAGCCGATGGTCGAGATGTGGGCTCTCGCACGGGGAGGCGCGGCATGACGGTGGCGCTGGTGATGGCCGGTGGCATGCTCGGAGCGCCGGCCCGGTACCTGATCGACCGGCGGATGTCCGCGTGGTTTCCGACTGGGCTGCCATGGGGGACGCTAGCCGTTAACATTGTCGGTTCGGCGTTGCTCGGGGGTTTGATCGGCGCGAGTGCGGGCAGTGCGCTGCTGGCATTCGCGGCCACCGGCTTCTGTGGTGCGCTGACCACGTTCAGCACGTTCGGGTACGAGACGATCCGTCTGGTAACCGAGGGCGCCTACGTGTACGCCGTGGGCAATGTCGCGATCAGCGTCGCGGCGAGCCTGGCCGCGGTGTACGCCGCCGCGTCCCTGACCCAGTGGTTGTGCGCATGATCCTCATGACCAGCCGCGCGCAGCCGACACGGAAGGGAACACCCACCATGGCCCACGATCGCGCCGGACGGCCTGCCCGCCCGACCGACCTGGTGGACATCGCCCACCTGGTCACCGCGTACTACAGCCTCGTGCCCGATCCGGACGAGCCGAGCCAGCAGGTGGTGTTCGGCACCTCGGGTCACCGTGGGTCCAGCGAGGACAGCGCGTTCAACGAAGCCCACATCATGGCGATGACGCAGGCGATCGTCGAATACCGCGCCACCCGTGACATCACCGGCCCGGTCTACCTCGCGCGCGACACCCACGCCCTGTCCGAACCCGCGTGGACCACCGCCTTGGAGGTCCTGGCAGGCAACGACGTGACCGCGGTGATCGACGCCCGCGGCCGCTACACCCCGACGCCCGCGCTGAGTCATGCGGTGCTGAACCACAATCGCGGCGGCACCAAGCACCAGGCCGACGGCATCGTGGTCACCCCCTCGCACAACCCGCCGCGCGACGGCGGCTTCAAATACAACCCGCCGCACGGTGGTCCCGCCGACACCAAGGCCACCGACGCCATCGCCGCGCGCGCCAACGAGTTGCTGCGCGGCGGGCTCGCCGGGGTCAAACGGGTCTCGCTCGATCAGGCGATGAAATCCCATGTCGAACGCTACGACTACCTCGACCAGTACGTCTCCGACCTGCCGAACGCGTTGAACCTGGACGCGATTCGCGGCGCGGGCATCCGGATGGGCGCCGACCCGATGGGTGGCGCGAGCGTGGACTACTGGGAAGAGATCGGGCAGCGCTTCGATCTCGAGCTCGAGGTGGTCAACCCGTTCGTCGACCCCACCTGGCGTTTCATGACCCTCGACAGCGACGGCCAGATCCGGATGGACCCGTCCTCGCGGCACGCCATGGCCGCGCTGGTCGGCATCAAGGACGACTACGACATCTCCACCGGCAACGACGCCGACGCCGACCGGCACGGCATCGTCACCCCCGACGGTGGCCTGATGAATCCGAATCACTTCCTGGCTGTCGCGATCGAATACCTGGTCGCGAATCGGATGTGGTGGGACGCGCTCACCAAGATCGGCAAGACCGTGGTCACCTCGTCCATGGTCGACCGGGTGGTCGGCGTGCTCGGGCGGGATGTGTACGAGGTGCCGGTCGGGTTCAAGTGGTTCGTGCCCGGATTGTTCAGTGGCAGTTTGGCTTTCGGTGGCGAGGAGAGCGCGGGCGCGTCCTTCCTGCGGATGGACGGCACCGTGTGGACCACCGACAAGGACGGCATCCTGCTCGCCCTGCTCGCCGCCGAGATCGCCGCCGTCACCGGCCAGACCCCGTCGGCTCGCTATGGCGAACTCGAACGTCAGTACGGCAGCCCCGCCTACGCGCGCATCGACGCCGCCGCCACCAGCGAGCAGAAAGCCGAGCTCGCGCGCCTGACTCCCGACGCCGTCACCGGCACCGAGATCGCGGGCGAGGAGATCACCGGCATCCTCACCACCGCGCGCGGTAACGGCGCGCCGCTGGGCGGGCTGAAGGTGACCACCGAGAACGCCTGGTTCGCCGCGCGTCCCTCGGGCACCGAGGACAAATACAAGATCTACGCCGAATCGTTCCTCGGCCCCGAACATCTCACCCAGGTGCAGGCTGCGGCCGAGGAGATGGTGAACCAGGCGCTGGGCGAGTGAGCGCGCCGGCCAAAGTTCGGCTACCCGCCGAGATCTGGGTACTGATCGCGGCGGCCTTCGTGATCGCGCTGGGCTTCGGCCTCGTCGCACCGGTACTCCCGCAGTACGCGCGGGAGTTCGGGGTCGGCATCGCGGCGGCCTCGGCGATCGTGAGCGCGTTCGCGTTGATGCGGTTGCTGTTCGCGCCCGCCAGTGGGCGGCTCGTCCAGAAGCTGGGCGAGCGGCGGGTGTATCTGGCCGGCATCGTGATCGTCGCGGTGTCGACCGGGGCGTGCGCGCTGGCGCAGACGTATTGGCAACTGCTGGTGCTGCGTTCGCTCGGCGGCATCGGGTCGACGATGTTCACGGTGTCGTCGATGGCGCTGATCATCCGGGTGTCGCCGCCTGCGGCGCGCGGGCGGGTTTCGGGTGTCTACTCGACCAGCTTCCTGATCGGCTCATTGGTCGGGCCGCTGGTCGGCAGTAGTTTGGCCAGTTTCGGGCTGCGTGCGCCGTTCCTCATCTACATGGCCGCGCTGCTCATCGTGTGTGTGATCGTGTTCGCCGGGCTGCGTGAATCGCCGGTGCTCGCTCCGGAGAACGGTGCGAAGTCCATCGAATTCAGCTTCCGGCAAGGCTGGGCCGAACCCGCGTATCGGGCGGTGCTGCTGTCGAGTTTCGCCGGTGGCATCGCGGTGTTCGGTGTGCGAATGGCGTTCGTGCCGTTGCTGGTCGTGGAGACGCTGCATCAGGAAGTCGGCATGGCGGGCGTCGCGCTGACGGTGTTCGCCGCTGGCAACGCGGCGGTGCTGTTCCTGTCGGGCAGGCTCTCGGACAAGTTCGGCCGAAAACCGTTCCTGATCGCCGGGTCGGTGATCTGCGCGCTCGGCACCGGTGCACTCGGCTTCGCACCGAATATCGCGTGGTTCCTGGTCGCGTCGTTCATCGCGGGGCTGGGGTCGGGGATGTTCAGCCCCGTGCAGCAGGCGGCGCTGGCCGATGTGATCGGTTCGCGGGCTCGCGGTGGTCCGGTGCTTGCCGCGTTCCAGATGTCGGCCGATCTGGGCACCGTGCTCGGCCCGATCGTCATCGGCTGGCTGGCGGAGCGCACCTCGTTCGGGGTGGGCATGGCGGTCACCGGTTCGATCCTCGCGGTGTCGGCCGCGGTCTGGCTGGTGACTCCCGAGCCCTCGCGGATCATTCATCCCGAAGACCCCGAGCACCCCGATCACGCGGGTGACGGCATCGACCCGCAGTGCACCTGCGACGGCAGTCCCGATGGCGTGCCGGTGGTGCGCGACGGGATGGTTCCCGCCGGTCGATCCAGCGACTACCAGAAGCCGCACTAGCTGGTCAGTGCACTTTCGGCGTGCCCGAGCGGCACGCCGCCGGTGACTCGAGGCAGAGTGGACGGGTGAGCACAGCCGGTTCTTCGCACAATCCGCGCCCCGTTTCCAGCAACACCACCTACGCGCTGGCCGCGGTGGCGGTCGTCGTGATCGGGTTTCTGGTCTTCGCGGCGTTCAAGTGGAACAAGCAAGCACCAACCGAGGTCCGCAACGACGGCTACGGCGCCGTGCGCGAGGCCGCCGTACAGGTCACGACCACGCCCGAGGGTGTCATCCGGCTCGGTCGCCCCGATGCCGCGAAGACCATCGAGATCTTCGAAGACCCGATCTGCCCCGCGTGCGGCGTGATGGAAACGACCTTCGGTCAGGAGCTCGCCCAGAAAATCGACGAGGGCAAGCTCGCGGTGAACTACCACCTCGTGGCGTTCCTCGACGCCCAGTCCAAGAGCAACGACTACTCCACCCGCGCGGTCGCCGCGAATCTCTGTGTCGCCCAAGCCGGTTCCGGTGCGACCTACAGCAAGTTCCACGAGGCCCTGTTCACGAAGAAGCAGCCAGAGGAAGGCGGCCCGGATCTGAGCAACCCCGCCCTCGCCACCCTCGCCACCGAATCCGGCGCCCCCGAGCCGGTCGCCGCGTGCATCAACAACAGCGCCGAGAACGAGGCCGCGAAGACGGCCGCCGCGAAGAATCTCGCCGACCTCGACGCCCGAACCGGCGACAAGGCCGCCACCCCCGCCATCTACGACGGCACCACCAAGATCGACTGGCTCGACGAGAACTGGGTAGTGAACCTGGCCCCCTGAGCCCCCGCGTGAGGTTCGGCACATTCTACCCCTGACCACCCGATCCGTCCCACCCGAACCCCCACCCGAAACCTCACGTTTCCCCCATCTACCAGCCGATTTGTTCTCCCCGAGAACCATGGTGTAACTTCATTCAGGCAGCAGCGAGAGCCACTGCAACAACTGAACACGGGGCTATGGCGCAGCTGGTAGCGCACCACACTGGCAGTGTGGGGGTCAGGGGTTCGAGTCCCCTTAGCTCCACCCAAACAACAAAGGTCCGGCTTTCGAGCCGGACCTTTGTTGTTTCTGCGCTATCTGATCGTGCGCCTCGACTGGTCCGGTCGCCGCTACCGAGCCCACACCGTCCACCGCCGAGTCCTCAGCGCCACGCTGGCGCGAGAGACTCTGGGGCCGGATGTCCCGTGATCACCCTGCGTTGCAGGTTGGCGTTGGGGCGACGCCGGTCCAGCGGTCGAGGGTCCATTGCACGAGCTGGGGTGTGAGGGGTGAATCGGGCGCGACGAGGCTCATATGACTGAGGCCGGGGAAGGTGCGGTAGTCGATCGGTTCGCCCGCTGCGCAGCGGGCGTCGATCCAATTCTGTTGCAGCGCGGGCTTGACCAGCGGGTCGGCGAGACCTTGCGCGACAAGTACCGGGGCTGGAAATGGGCCGGTGGGAGTCTGGCGCTTCAGCAGGGTGCCGAACTCGCCGTCGAGAAGGCTGTCCGGGAAGACCTGGTTCGGGATCTGCGAGCCGCGCAGGATCGCGGGGAGGGCGTCTTTGCCGTTGAAGCACAGGTTTCTGATCTTCTCGACGCCGTGTTTCGAACCTGGTGTCAGGTGCTCGGTGAGCTGGAGTTCGGGGTAGAGGAGATTCCATGTGTTCGCGATGTAGGCGGAGATGGTCTTGCCGCCGACCTCGGATTTGTCTGCCTCCGCGAGACCGTAGAGATCAGCGGCGGGGGCGAAAGCGGCGACGCCCTTGATGGTGAACTCGGGGGCGTAGCTCTTAGCGACCTGACCCGTCCACAGCGCCGCTTGGCCGCCCTGCGAATGTCCCCAGACGACGGTGTCGGTGGTCGTCGAGATCTCGTCGAACTGCTGTGCCGCGCGAGAAGCATCAAGCACGTTGCGTGCCTCGGCCTCCCCGACGAGGTACGGGTGGGTGCCCTGGGTTCCTAGCCCGATGTAGTCCGAGGTCACCGCGACCCAGCCGTGTTCGGTCACCAACTGCCGGAGCGCGGTACCGGCGCCGTCGTCGAACGGCGCGGCAGCCAGCGACGGCGCGCACTTCGGCGCGATCCCGGTGGTGCCGTGGGCGACGGTCAGCAGAGGATACGGATCGGCCGACGGGTTCGCGGGAGCGAGGATCGTGCCGCTCGACACGGCGGCGGTGCCGTCGGGATGCGTTGTCGTATAGAGGATTCGCCACCCCCGCGCACCATCGGGAACGCCTTCGTCGAGCGGTTCTGAGCGCAGCAGCCGACCTGGTTCGTCCGGCACGTTCGCGGGCGCTGTGTAGAACGGGCCGGGCTCGGGCAGCGGCACGCCCGACAGAATCCGAACACTGCCGTAGGCGAGCAGGACCGCGATCGCGAGTGCCGAAGCGGCAGCGACCGTTCGGACCCAGTGAGGGTTGACGTCGTCGTGCCGGTTCGCCCGTCCTCGGAGCCCGAGCAGTGTGGTGAACAGCAACTGCAATCCGAAGAAGACGAACCACGCGGCGACCCCGAACCGGAATAACACGAGGGTGAGGACCGGCCAGGAGAAGGCGACCACGCCGACAGTGATGCTCGCGATCGCGGTGAGCGCCGCGGTGATACGCCGGTCGACACCGCCCCGACGAGCCCCATCGTCGCGCACCGCCTGCCACACCGCGAGGACTCCATGAACGATGAGCGCCGCCCCGATGAGAAACGCGAGCCCCGGCGCCCCTGCACTCGGCCACACGGCCATCGCCACACCCAGCACGACGAGCACGCCGCCGAGTACCCGCGCGTGCAGTGGAACGCGTCCGGGCGCCGCGTGCGGAATCAACGCCGCCGCCACCCCCACGAGAACGAAGCCGGCACCGGTAACGAGCGCGACCATCTGCACCCGCATCGGAGCGAGAACCAGCAGTGCACCCACAGCGACGGCCGCGATCCCGATCGCACTGCGAAGCGGAGTCGACAACTCGTGCACCCGCCTGCGCAACGTTGCCCCGTCGCCGTGCTCAGCCTGTTCGTTCAACGAATCGTCGCTCAACTCAGCCCCTTTGCCGCGGTTCAGCCAACACCCCGACACCTGATCGTCCGCCGTGAAGCGCATCGAGGAGATCGAAGAATATCGCCTGAACAGGTCGAACAAGCGCTGCCGAGCGGTGCACCGTGGTGCGTCATGCCGAACTGGCTGAAGTGGGGTGATGTCGTGTCATACCCGGATCGCGTACACGCCGAACCCGCCGTACACATATGCCCTCTTGTCGGCGATCGCGATCGAACTGCATGCCGCGGCGGGGTCGCGTTGCCATTGGCCTTCGTCTACAGCAGTACCGATCTTGCATTCCCATCGGAGTGTGCCGGTGGCCGCGTCGAATGCGTGGACTCGAGATTCCCACACTGCGAATACGGTTCCGTCGGCCGCGAAAGGCGCCCCCATATGCCCCGCGCCACTGACTTTCGACCATCGCTTCCTGCCGGTCCTGCGGTCGAGCGATTCCAGCGGTGTGCTCGGCGCCGTGCCGCCACCATATTCTTCCGGTGTGCCGCCGAGGACGACCGCATCCCCGTCTGGGACGGCGTATCGACCGCGGTCGGCGCGGAATTCGCCGCGTGTGCCCAGAGCCCACAGCGGTTCGCCGGAGGCAAGATCGAAGACCTGGATCTGGGGCTGCCGCAACTTGGAGACCACCACGGTGTCGGCGGCGATGGCGGGCCGGTCGACAGGGTCGTAGGCACTCACCTCACCCACGGTGGCCCGCCACCGGATCGCGCCACTGACGGAATCCAGGACGAAAAGCGAATCGCCCTGGACGGCTGCGACAACACCGTTGCCCGCGGTGAAGTACATCCGGCCGGGGCCTCCGGTGTCAGCCGGGGTCGTCCAGCGTGGGGTACCGCTCTCGGCATCGAGTGCCACAATGTTGAAGCCAGAACTCGGACCCGTTCCGGCATAGACGTAGGGCGGGTCGTTTGTTGCGGACAGGTCGTTGCCACTGAGGGCTCCGGTCGCCCATCGCCGCGCTCCGGTGGTCGCGTCGAACCCGATCAACGAGCGCTCGCCGTTGACGACCACGGTGTCGTTCGAGATGACCAGGACCCGCGAATGGTCGGCGAGCTTGCTGCCGATCTCGACACTCCACCGCACTGCGCCGGTTGCCGCGTCAAGCGCGTGCAGCCGGTCGTCCTGACCGCAGAGGAAGACGCGTCCGTTGGCGACGACAGGTGGCGATCCGTCGCTGTCGGTGTTGGGACGGATCTTGGCTTGCCAAAGGATTTGGCCGGGGAGTGGTTCGGGCTCGGCCTTCGGCGTTTCCTCGTCGCGCGTCACCAGCGCTACCGCGGCACAGCCACCGCCGACGAGGGCGCCGGTGCCGAGCAAGCCCGCGCCGAGCCCGATCAGCCCCTTGGTGAGCATGGTTCTGCGGCCCAGCGACGTGGGCCCCGAACTCGGGCTGGGCGAGTTCGGTAGGTTACCCACAACCTCGGTGGTCGGTACTGCGGGCGGTTCGAACGACGGGGCCGGTGCCCGCCCGCCCAGCGATGTGGCTTCGAGCTGTCGGAGTATCTGTGTAGTCGTGAGCCGGGCACCGGGATGTGCCGCGAGGCAGCCCGCGATGACGAAGCGGAGTCTGGTGTCGGGTATGCCGGTGAGGTCCAGTGGCTGGGTGGCCACGCGATGCAGGAGCGTCGCGGCGTTGGCGTCGCCGAAGGGAGGACGCCCCATCAGTGCGTAGGAAAGCACAGCGCCCATGGCGAACACATCGGCGGCGGGTCCGCCCGGTTCCCCGGTGAGCTGTTCCGGCGACGTGAACGCCGACGGTGCGAAATGGGGCCTGGGAAGACCGAAATCGATTACCCGAGAGCCGGTTTCGGTGATGATCACCGACTGCGGGGTGATGGCGCCGTGCGCCAGACCCGCGCCGTGGATGGCGGTCAAGGCGTGCGCGATACCGATACCGATTTTCTCGACGGCCGGTAGTGGCAGCGGCCCGTGTTCGGTCACCAGCTCGCGCAGCGAAGGGCCGGTGACGTATTCGGTTGCTATCCACGGCTGCGGAGCTTGCGGGTCCGCGTCCAGGACCGTCGGTGTGAAGTCGCTGTGCACGGCTCGCGCGGCCGCGAAAACCTGTGCAAGCTCGCTTCGGTCGCTGATATCGGTTCCGCGGTCCGAGTGCACGGTCTGGACGACAACATTGTCTGCGCCAGGGGCACAACCCAAATAGGTATCGCCGCGTGCGTCCGAACCGAGCAGGCCGATCAGCACGTACGGACCGATCGTCGACGGAGCGGAAGCCCGCAACGGCAGCGTTCGCGGGCCGGACTGCCTGGCCGGTCCGACCAGGGATGCGTCAACCGCGGCACCGGTCGGCAGCGAAGTCGGCGGCTGTGGTCTTTCCGTATCCGGTTGCTGAGCCGCCCGAGCTTGCTGCCGGCGTTGCACCTGGATGATCACTGCGCCCAGGCAGAACGCCGCGACCGCGACCACACCTGCCCGGATCAATTCCACTGCTATCAGCCCGAATCCGCCCACCGGGGCGTGCCCATAGATGACGTAATCACCGGCTCGTTCCGTCCGCACCGCCGGGAGGCCCAAAATCAACGCGACGAACCCGAGCACCCACCCGAGCAGCAGAAACAACCACCACGCGGTTACCCATCCGCTGGCGCGACGGCCGCGCAGGTCCAGCGCGTCCGGCGGTGTGTGCGGGTCACTCGCGCGCCACACGTCGGACATGATCGTGTGCGGGAACCACACATTGACCACCGGGCAGAACCAGCCGCCGATCACCCATGCCATGGAACGCCGATGGCGTGCGGCGCACAGTGCTTCGGCATTGCGGCGCGCCCGCCACAACCACGTGATGACGGTCACTCCTGCACCGAGTTGCAGGATGGCCGAGATGATTCCGGCCCAGGTGTATGACTGCCACTCCGTGCGTGTCCCTGTCGGCTGTCTCCAGCTTCGTTCGAAGTCCGCCAGCAGTATCCAGTCGGCGATCGCACTGACGAACATCATGATCACAACCGCGGCGGCCAGGGCGATCGCCCATACCCCCAGCATCCCGATCGGACGTATCTGCTTATCGTCACGCACGATTGCCTGGTCCCACCCCATCGCCATGTTCCGATCCCTTCAGCCCAGCGTGCCACGCCGGGCCGGTGACAATATCGGATTACGTTGCCGCAGCGTCGTATCGAGTCAACCACGCCCTCGCCCATGCAACCAGATCGAGGAGACACATGGGCACCCTTGCAACGCCTCGTCGAGCAATTGGCCGGACCAGAGGGCATTCCGCGCGAAAGGATGCGCACGCAGCTGGCGAACTTCGCCACCAAGGTTCTGGCCTCCGACTCGCAACAGGGATAGTCGAGGACCGGGATGTCGGGTGTCGGAGTGGGGTGATCTGCAACCCGTTCACCCGGCCGTAGTGTGCGTACGCCATGCTTGTGCCGTGGTTATCGCGTCTGATGTCGTTCCCGTGCGTGGCAGTGAGTACTCGGTCCTGTTGCGTCGTATCCGGGCGGCGGACCTGCTCGACCGGCAGGTGGGGTATTACGGGTGGAAGAGCGCGCTGACCGCGGGGGCCTTCGTTGCTGGTTGGGCGGCGTTTTTCGCCCTCGGTGACTCGTGGTGGACGCTGCTGGTCGCGGTGTTCCTGGCCGCGGTGTTCTCACAGATCGCGTTCCTCGGACACGATGCGGGGCACAAGCAGATCTTCGCCGGTCGCAAGGCCAACTATCTGTACGGCTTGATCGCGGGCAACCTCATGATCGGGCTGAGCATCGGCTGGTGGACCAGCAACCACAACCGCCACCACGCCCATCCCAATACCGAGGGCATGGACCCGGACGCGATGGGGGTGCTCGCGTTCTCCGGCGAGCGCGCGAAGGCCGGAAAGGGCTGGCGCCGATTCATTTTCCGCTACCAGGCGTGGCTGTTCTTCCCGCTGCTGCTGCTGGAGGGCGGTAGCCTGCACTGGAAGAGCATCGTCGCGGTGTTCCGCTGGCCGATTCCGAACCGCATCTGGGAGGGCGCGCTGCTCGCCGCCCACTTCATCGGCATCCTGTCCGCGGCGTTCCTGGTGCTGTCGCCGGGTAAAGCGTTGGTGTTCATCGCGATTCAGCAGGGCCTGTTCGGTCTGTACATGGGCTCCACCTTCGCTCCGAACCACAAGGGCATGGAAGTTCTGCCCGACGGCGACAACACCGACTTCCTGCGCCGCCAGGTGCTCACCTCCCGCAATGTGCGCGGCAGTTTTCTCGTCGACACCGCGATGGGCGGGCTGAACTACCAGATCGAGCACCACCTGTTCCCGTCCATGCCGCGCGCCAACCTGCGTCACGCGCAGCCGATGGTCGCCCAGTTCTGCGCCGAGATCGATGTTCCCTATTGCGAGACCGGTTTGTTCGAGTCCTACCGTCAGGCGATGGCCAGTTTGAACGAAGTCGGCCGCCAGGTGCAGACCACCTCGTAGGGCCTACTCGCCGACCGCCTCGAGATAGGCGGCGGTGAGTTCCGCGAGCACCCCATCGGCGGGAAGTGGCGCGCCGCGCAGATGGGTGGCTCGCAGTTCATCCATGAATCGATCCCACATCGGCGGCCCGCCCGCGGCCAGTAACTCAGCGCGCACGGTCAGCTCCGGCGACGTGTGCAACCATCGCGCGCCCCACGCACCCAGCGCGGCCAGCACCGGAACGAGCTGAATCGCGGCCTCGGTGAGGTGATATTCGACTTTCTGACGATGGCTCGGGTCGTCGTCGCGGGTGAGCAGGCCGGCGGCGACGAGTTTGGTGAGTCTCGCGGCCAGGATGTTGGACGCGATGCCCTCGATGGATCCGGTGAGCAGCTCCCGGAAGTGCGTGTGACCGCCGAACATGATGTCGCGCAGGATGATCAGGCTCCAGCGGTCACCGAGCAGCTCCACCGTCAGATTGATCGGGCAACCCGACTTGCCCGGCGGCACGGGCAACTTTTCCAGAGCAACTGGTTGCGACATAGGATCAGTTTAGGATACGTTCGTCACTGCTTGCACATTGCAATCAGAAAGGGCACCTCGATGGCTCAGATGGTCCGCGTTCAGAACTTCAGCATTTCCAGCGACGGTTACGGTGCGGGGGAGGGGCAGAGTCTCGACCGCCCGTTCGGTCACGCCAATCCGGGTGACCTCGTTTCCTGGGCGGGTGCCACCGCGCACTGGCCCAACCGCACCGATCCCGGGGGCAGTTACGGCCTCGATGACTACATCACCCGCGACTGGGCCGTCAACATCGGCGCGGAAATCA
This sequence comes from Nocardia sp. FBN12, assembly GCF_054031145.1. Classification (NCBI taxonomy): domain Bacteria; kingdom Bacillati; phylum Actinomycetota; class Actinomycetes; order Mycobacteriales; family Nocardiaceae; genus Nocardia; species Nocardia sp. FBN12. The sequence continues at coordinate 4,469,754 of NZ_CM132926.1, read as the reverse complement.
TGGGCCGCAACAAGTTCGGCCCACAGCGCGGCCCGTGGGAGAACTACGACTGGCAGGGATGGTGGGGCGACAACCCGCCGTTCCACACCCCGGTCTTCGTCCTCACCCACCATGAGCGCCCGTCGTTCACCTTGGCCGACACCACTTTCCACTTCATCGACGCCACCCCGAAGGACGCACTCGCCCAAGCCTTCGAGGCTGCCGACGGCAAGGATGTCCGAATCGGTGGCGGCGTCGCGACGGTCCGCGAGTTCCTCGCCGCCGACCTCATCGACGCGATGCACATCGCCGTCGCGCCGGTGGAAATCGGTGCGGGCGAACGATTCTGGGATAGCCCCGACGAATACACCGACCGCTTCCACCTCGAGCAGATCCCCAGCCCCAGCGGAGTGGTACACCACTTCTTCTGGCGTCGATAAGCAATCGCGTGACCTGCGCAGCGGCGATAATAGTGTGGTGCCAACAGATCGCGTGCTGCTCGACAACCCGACGCTGGAACAGTCCTCGGTAGTCGCGAACAACGCGATGAACCGTGGCCGAGGACTGTCCGGTGTGAACAGTTACACCCGAGAACTCGGATTCGATCCGTACGAGTTACTCGCGCAACGCCTTCGCACCGATCCGACGGCCGACATCACCTGGATCGATGTCTGCTGCGGTTCGGGCCGGGCGCTGCTCGAGGCCGAAGCACGATTCGAGCAGGAATTCCCGGACGCCGACCTCACCATCATCGGCATAGACCTCGTCGACTTCTTCCTCGGCAGTCCACGCACCCCCCGCCTGCGCCTACTCGCCACCTCGGCGACAGCATGGTCTCCACCCCGCAAAGCTGACCTCGTCACCTGCGTGCACGGACTGCACTACATCGGCGACAAACTCGCTCTCATCGAGGCGATGACGAGCTGGCTCGCGCCGAAGGCCCGATTCGCCGCCGACTTCGACCCCGCCGAAATCCGTCGCTCCAACGGCTTCCCGGCAACCAGCACCATCGTCGATACACTCCGAGCGGCCGGCTTGACCTACGACGTCCGCCGGCGCCAGGTCCACGGCCACGGCCGACCCGACTTCGCGGCCATCTACCTCGGTGCAGACACCACCGCGGGCCCTGGCTACACCGGCCAACCCTCGGTTGTCTCCTACTACGACTGGTGAATTCGCATCGAAATCCAGTGTCGCTCAACCCCGGTACGCACAGCGACGAGATGCCTGCGGCCCAGCGGGAAGATCCGCAGACCGCACAGGACCGAGCTGATCGGGTAGGCCTGCTCGGTCCACGGCGCGCCTGCCTTAATTCAGCGAAGCGCGACCTCTGCTCCGCCCGAGAACACGGAGTCGTGTGGGAACGGCGGCTCTGTGGCTTGGGTAGTCAGAGGCGAGGGTCGGTCGGGACGGATTCCATCGCCAGGATGGCGAAAACCAGCTCGTGGATCCGCCACAGCGGCTCGCCGGCCGCGACGGCGTCCAGGGCGGCCAGGCCGAGGGTGTGTTCGCGCAGGGCCAGGGTGCGTTTGCGGCTGAGGGTGCGGTCGCGGAGGCGGGTGAGGTGTTCCGGGGTGGTGTAGTCGGGGCCGTAGATGATGCGCAGGTATTCGCGGCCTCGGCATTTGATGCCTGGTTGGGCGAGTTTGCCCTTGGCACGGTGGGTGAGGCCGGCGTAGGGCTTGATGACCATGCCTTCGCCGCCTGCCGCGGTCAGCTCGAGCCACCAGGTGGTGGCTTCGGCTTCGGTGGCGGGGTCGGCGAGGTCGACGATGCGGCGGCCGGTGGGGCGGAAGGTTACCGGGTCGGCGGCTACCAGGCGGTCGCTGATGTCGAGGTGCCAGCTGTGGTCGCGGTCGGTGTAGGTGGCGCCTTCGGAGGCCAGGAGGGCGAAGGGGGCGATCTGGACGCCGTCGAGACCTGTTGTCGGCCAGCAGTATTGACGGTAGGCAGTGGTGAAGTCGGCCGCGTTCCCGGAGCGGGTGGCGGTGCGGTCGCGCAGTTCGCCGAGGTCGAGTCCACGGGCCAGTCCGGCGTCGAGTGCTGCGACAGCGGACGGAAGGGCGGACCGCGCGGCGGCGCCGGCGGCCGCGTATTGGGTGCGGATCAGGCCGACGGCCTTGGCCGACCAGGGGAGCAGCTCGCAGTCCAGGAGCAGCCAGTCCGAATCGAGTTCGTCGAAAAGTGGTGCGGCTGCGGCACGTACGCGATCCAGGAGGGTCTCGGTCAGGGTCGCATCGTTGAAGAACGAACGGCCGGTGCGGGTGTAGATGGCACCGGAACAGCCCACGCCGAACCGAGCCTCGGCCTGATCACGGCACACGAGCACCACGGCCCGCGACCCCATGTGCTTCTCCTCGCACACCACCTTGTCCACACCCGCCGCGCGATAGTCGGCGAACGCCTCCGTGGGGTATTCGAGATAGCCCTCGACCGTTGACGTCGACGGCGGCGACATGGTCGGCGGCAACCACAGCAGCAGCCGAGGATCGATCGCGAACCGGCTCATCACTTCCAGCGCGGCAGCTGAGTTCTCGGCATCGACGATCACCGTGCCGTAGTCGGTGCGCAGGTGCCTGCGCCCGGTGACATCGGCGAGGTCGAGAGTCTCGTTGTCGCGGGCGGATTCGGCATCGGCGAGCGGTTTGATCGGCTCGTAGTACACCTCGGCGGCCGCGACCGCGACGAAGGTCTTCTCCGGATACCGCATCGCCGTCAATTCGCCACCGAACACCGCGCCGGTGTCGAGGCAGACGGTGTTGTTGATCCACTCCACCTTCGGCGTCGGCACGTGCCCGTAGACGACCGTGGCCGCACCGCGGTAGTCTCGTGCCCAGGGATAGCGCACCGGCAAGCCGTATTCGTCTGTCTCTCCAGTGGATTCGCCGTAGAGGCAGAAGTCGCGAACGCGCCCGGATGCGCGACCGTGGTACGCCTCCTTCAGTCCGGCGTGCGCGACCACCAGCCGCCCACCGTCCAATCGCAGGTGGCTCACCAGATCATGGATCCACTGCGCCGCCGCGGCGACGAATTCCGGTGTCTCGCCTTCCAATTGCTCGAGCGTCTCGGCCAGCCCGTGCGACACCGTGACGTTCTTGCCCCGCAATTTCTTGAGCAGTTTCTGCTCGTGATTACCCGGCACGCACAGCGCGTTACCGCTCGCGGTCATCCCCATCACCAACCGCAGCACACCCGGCGAATCCGGCCCACGGTCGACGAGGTCGCCGACGAACACCGCCTGACGCCCCTCCGGATGGGTGGCATCCACCGGACGGCCTGCCTCGTCGCGAACCAGCGACCAGCCGAGTTCGCCCAGCAGCGTTTCCAATTCGGCTCGGCAGCCGTGCACATCGCCGATGATGTCGAACGGCCCGGTGAGTTCGCGCCGGTCGTTCCAGGCCTTCTCGTAGGTGATGGTCACCTCGGAGGGATCGCTGACGACGTGCACCTTGCGGAAACCCTCTCGACCCAGTTCCCGCAGTGATCGCCGCAGGTCCTGGCTCTGCCGCCGAAGGACATTGCGTCCGAACGAGCGATCGGCGCGGCCCTGAGTGCGTTCCCACGCAACAGCTTCGGGTGTATCGATCACGATCGCGACCGGCAGCACGTCGAAAGACCTTGCCAGTGCGACTAATTCGGCGCGCGCGTGCTTCTGCACATTGGTGGCGTCGATGACGACCCGTCGTCCGGCGCGCAGCCGGATCCCGGCGACGTGACCGAGTGCGTCGAAGGCGTCCTTCGTGGCGGACTGGTCGTTCTCGTCGTCGGCCACCAAGCCGCGGAAGAAGTCCGAGGACAGTACTTCGGTGGGCTTGAAGTGCTCGCGGGCGAAGGTGGATTTGCCGGAGCCGGAGATACCGATCAGGGCGATGAGCGACAGTTCGGGGAGGTCGATGTTCATTTACGCGGCCTTCCGGAAAAGCGCGAGCTGGGTGGGGGATCCGGTCTGCGGGTCGTGGTCGCCGACCGGGCGGATGGTGACGGTGTAGCCGAACGTCTCGGCCACACGGGTGGACCAGGCGGCGAATTCCGCACGGGTCCACTCGAATCGGTGATCGTCGTGGCGGTGTCCGTCGAGGGTTTCGTAGTGCACGTTGTATTCCACGTTCGGCGTCGTCACGATCACCGCGCCGGGTGCGGCATGGCCGAAGACCGCGCGTTCGAGTGCGGGCAACCGGGACTCGTCGACGTGTTCGATCACCTCCATGAGCACCGCCGCGTCGAAGCCTCGCAGCCGGTTGTCGTGGTAGGTCAGCGCGGATTGGATCAGCGTGATCCTGGCTCGCTGCCGGTCCGACATCCGATCGAACTTCAAGCGGCGCTCCGCCATCGAGAGTGCGGCGCTCGAGACATCGGCGCCGACGATCTCGGTGAACCGGGCCTCGCCTTGCAGCATGAGAAGCAAAGCGCCTGGGCCACAGCCGAGATCGAGCACCCGCGATGCGCCGGTCTCGATGAGTGCGGCGAGCACCGCTTCCTTGCGGAGCTTCACCAGCGGCGTGCGGCGCTCGGCGGCTTCGACGCGTTCGACTGCGTCTCCGGGGATTTCGGCATCCTCGACCACCTCGTCCACCGACCGCAGCCGTTCCAGCGCGGACAGCGTGAGTGTCCGTCGCCCGGCCAGATATCGTCGCGCGATCAGCTCACGGTCAGGATGTGTGCCGAGCCAGCCCTCGCCCGCCCGCAACAGCTTGTCGACCTCGTCGGCGTCCACCCAATAGTGCTTGGCGTCATCGAGCACCGGCAGCAGCACGTAGAGGTGGTTGAGCGCCTCGGCCAGCCGCAGTGTCCCGGTCAGCCGCAGGTGGGTGTAGGGGGAGGAACCCCAGTCCGGAAATTCGGGATCGAGCGGTTCCGACGTCGTCGATACCGTCCAGCCCAGCGGCGCGAACAGCCTTTCGACGATCTGCGTCCCACCTCGGCACGGCACGGCGGGCACGTCGATCTCCAATGGAATCGGCGTCTGCGCCAACTCCGCTCGATCCCGGCTCGTCCCGTTCAGCGCCGACCGGAAGACCTTGCCCATCGCCACCGACAGCAGGCTCGACGCCACATACGGCCGGTCGTTCACGTAGCGGCCGAGCGCGGATCCGTTGTGCCCCTTGCTCGGCCGTGCCAGCTCCACCGGGTCGACTTCCAGCAGCAACGCGACGGTGCAGCGGTCGGCGTCGGCCTGGGGGTAGAAGACGTGTGCCGTGCCGCCGGTGGTCGTGAACGACTGCACGCGGTCGGGATGTTTGACCAGGAGGTATCCGAGGTCTGTCGCCGGCGTGTGAGTCGTGGAGATCGTCAAGAGCACTTGCTGATCCTGTCACGCCCCGCCAGCGATTTTCGCCTTGTGCCGATTCAGATGAAGTCGAACAACGGTGGGATGGCGACGATCACGGCCGCTGCCCAGACGCCGTAGACGGGGAGGTAGTCGGTCTGCCAGCGTTCGAGCGCGGCGAAGGTCTTGGTGCCGCGCACGAATCCGACACCGAGGTAGCCCGACCACACCAGGTTCACCAGCAGGACCACATTCAGGCCGAGCGCGACCACCTTGTTCGGTGTGGAGCCGAATTCGGCGATGCGGTTGAGCATGGCGGCCAGCATGATCACGTCGACGGCCAGCGCGGTGACCACCAGGAGCACTTGCAGGCGGTCGAAGAAGCCGGGTGGGGTCAGCGGGTCGCGGGCCGAGATGGTGTACAGGATCAGGCCGAGAACCAGGACGAGGACCAGGTCCATCAGAATCAGCATTTCGCGGTCGATCGTCGTCAGGCTGCGGGTGGACGCGAGTCCGGCGAGCAGCGCGAGCAGCATCACGATCGTGAGCGGAGTGAAGACCCGGGTCAGCACCGGCGCGATGTTCTCCACGACGTTCTGCTTCGCCTCGACCAGCCAGGCGGCGACGATGACGGCCCCCGCGGCGCCGAAGGGCAGCACCCAGTACTCGATCACCGGCTCGATGTCGAGATCCAGCATCTCGAACGCCCCGACTGTCAGTCCGATCAGCACGCCGCCGCCGAGGGCCAGCAACGTCAGATAGACGAACCATTCCCCGGTGAACCGGATGAAGTCCATCCGCCGCCGTCCGGATCGCCAGTCGCCGCCGGTGTAGGCGAGGCCGACCACCAGCCACAGCAGAATCGGCGCGTGGATCGCGGCGATGATCTCGGTGGCGCCTTCGAGCTCGAACGGATACAGATTCAGAACCAGCGCGGTGAGCGCGAACGGTACGGCCAGAATCGCGGCCACCCGCCCGGAAACCTGCCGTTTCCACGCGAAATAGCCTGCGAGGAAGGGGAATACGAGCAGGCTGATATTGCGGCCGGGGGCGGAACCGTCCAGCCAGGTGAAGCCCGCTTTCACCGCGAGCCCGGCCATGACGGCGAGTGCGAGCACCACCATCAGCTCACGATTGCCCGGGCCGGTCTCGGACTCCTCCGGTACCAGAACCAGTTGCTTCCAGAGTCTTTCGGAGTGCTCGCGCGCGAATTCGCGTGAGATCGCGTCCATGCTGCCCATGCGTTTGACCGCGACGAGAAACGCCTCGTCGCCGGACAGTCCCGCTGCCTCCAGTGTCGAGATCCGCTCGCGCAGATGGTCTTCCATCTCGTCCACATCGGCAACCGAGATCGCACGATGACGCTGGACGTAGCCGCGCCACTGGTCGATGAGAACCTGCAACTCCATCACGCCCATCCCTTCGCCACCGGCTGGGTGGTGCTGCGCCAGACCTGGTCCAGTGCCTCGGCGACCACGCTCCACTGGGCTTGTCGTTCGGCGAGGGCGGCCCGGCCCGAATCGGTGATGAGGTAGTGCTTGCGGCGGCGCCCGCCCTCGGACACCCGCCAGGTCGAGGACACGTGCCCCAGTCGCTCCAAGCGGTGCAGCAGGGGATACAGCATCCCGTCGGTCCACTGCATCCGTCCGTGCGAGAGCTTGCCGACCTGCTCGAGGATGGCATAGCCGTACGACTCACCTTCGGCCAGAATCCCCAGCACCAGCGGTGTCGCCGAGGCCGCCACCAGGTCTTTGTCTATGCGCATCGCACTCCTATACCTAGAACATCTAGGGTATAACCTAGCAGATCTAGGTATCAGGGTGTGGATGTCGCCACCTAGGGTTAGGAATTCGTTCAACCGCCTAACGGCCGTCCTCGGGGCCCCGATGAAGTCAGCACATACGCGCTACCGCGCGTAGGGGACACGGAATCGAGGAACCATGAAGAACGCAGTTCGAATGAGCGCGCTGATCGCCGTCGCCGCGGGGCTGGTCGCAGGCTGCACCGGTGAGAATGGTTCGGGGACAACCACGTCGACCTCGCAGGCGACGGCCGCCTCGTCGACGACCCGCGCACCCGCGCCGGGCACCCAGGCTCCGGGAGCGAGCGCGCCGCAGGAGACGGCGCCACCTCAGCCCGGTGCCACCATCGCGCCGGAGCCCGAAACACCGCCGGTCACACAGGCTCCCACGGTTGTCCCGGTTCCGGACACGACCGCTCCCGGCAACGACATCAGTGGGCCGGATCGCTGCGTCGACACCTCCTCCACCGGCGTGCAGAACGCCCTCGCGAGCCTCACCGGAAGCTGGGTCGCGGGGCAGGCATCCGCCGATCAGCCGGGCAACTGCGGTGAGCTGCTGTGGGTGCGCGCCATCGGCGGCAACTCGGCGGGCGCACCGATTCACGTGCTGTTCTTCCATAACGGAAAATACTTGGGCACAGGTACTTCCGAGCCCTACGCCTTCACCACCGTCGTCGGCTCCAGCAGCACCGCCGTCACCGTCGAATACCGATGGCTGGCCGGCGACGAACCCTTCGCCGCACCCCAGGGCGGACCCGCGACGATCACCTACTCGTGGACCGGATCCACTGTCGTGATGAGCGGCCCGCTCCCGTCGCAAGTCACCCAGCCTCAGCGCTGATCTCGGCGCCGAGAACTGCCGCGCCGCCCAATATGATTGGGCGGCAGGGTCGTTGTGGGCAGCCCGTCGCTCGCAGAGGCGCGGGTCAGCGCTCGGGGTGCAGCACCAGCACCGTGATCTCACTGGGTGCGAACACCCGTAGCTGCGGACCCCAGAAACCGGTGCCGCGGCTGGTGTAGAGCTGGGTGTTGTTCGCGTGGCGGCTCAGGCCCGCGACGACCGGCTGGTCGAGCCGGACGAGGTAGTGGAACGGCCAGATCTGCCCGCCGTGGGTGTGACCGGAGATCTGCAACGCGACGCCCGCCGCGGCGCTGTCGGCGATCTGCTTCGGCTGATGGGCCAGCAGGACCACCGGCAGCGCGGGGTCGGCGCCCGCGAGCGCGGCGGGCAGATCGGGGCCGTGACCGGGCAGTCCGACGCCGGTCGGGTCGTCGATGCCGGCGATGACGAGCCGGTCGCCGTCGCGGGTGAGGACGCTGTGCTGGTTGTGCAGCGGCTGCCAGCCGAGCGAGGCCATGTAGTCGATCCAGCCCTGGGCGTCACCGAAGTACTCGTGGTTGCCGGTGATGTAGAAGCGGCCGAGTGGCGCGTCGATCTTGCCGAGCGGATCGACCTGCGTCTGACGTTTCGCGACCGAACCGTCGGCGAGATCACCAGCGTGACAAGCGATATCGGGCCGCTGCGCGTTCACCACCTCGACCACCCGCTCCGACCATCGGCGACGGTTCAGCGCCGCGTAGTGGGTATCGGTGACGACCACGACACGCAACCCGTCCAGACCCTCGGCCAGCCCGCGGATCGCGACATCGACGGTGCGCACCCGCGGCACCCGACGCGCTTCGTACACACCCCACCCGACCAGGATCGCCGACGTGACCAGCACCCCGGCCGCCACGAGCCGTGCACTGTCGACCCCGGCGACCGCCAGCGCACCCCGTGCGAACAGCCCGATCACCGACCAGGAGAACACCACCCACGCGACGCCGAGCAGGGTGTCGCCGACGATCACCGCCGGGTCGGACTGCGCGGGCCCGTGCCCACGGAACATCGTCACCGGCAGGCACACGAGGGCGGCCGCGCAGATCGCTGTTCCGATCCAGAACAGCGGTCCGTCTCCGCCGGTCGGCGCCCAGACCAACGTCCACCACGGCACTCCGAAGAGCAGGGCGAGGACCAGCGACAACATCATCAGGCGTACGGCGATCTTCACGGCAGTCCCGTTCTGGGCAGGGCGGCCGGGCGTGGCCACGAATCGACCTCCCAGCCTAGCGTCCGTGTCGGGTCGGCCGCCGCCGAGAATCCGCAGTTCCGGGTAGGCGCGCGAAGCGTGCTGCCCCACTTCATCATTCGATCTATCCCCGGGCTCGAGGGCGCGCTATGCTGCCCGGCAGGGCCCCGCGCGCAGGTTCAGACCGCCGCGGGTCGAGTGGGGAGGCGGCGTAGCCGCACAAAAGGGAAGGTCAGAACACCGATCATGCGTGGCGTAAATGTGCTCTTTCGGCGGGTCGTGGCGGGCGCGGTGGTGGCGGTGCTGCCGTTCGGCGCGTCGGTCGCGCCCGCGGCCGCCGATGCCGACCCGTCCGCGATCGACTTCCGGGTTGACACGTCGATGGGCGAGATCAACACGAGAATCATCCGCGCGGCCGACGGCAATACCGATCGGGTGGTCTACCTGCTCGACGGCGAACGCGCCGAGGACGACCTCAACGGCTGGGAGAAGCACACCGATATCCCGGCGAAGATGGCGAAATTCAATATCAACGTGGTGATGCCGGTCGGCGGGCAGTCCAGTTTCTACGCCGACTGGGAGCAGCCGAGCAGCTTCAACGGCATCAACCTCGACGGGTCGATGCTGCCCAGCGCCGACTCCGGTTCCGCGATCGGCGGCTGGGAGGACACCCAGGGCAAGACCACCAAGTACATGTGGGAAACCTTCATCACCAAGACCCTGCCGGACGCCATGAAGTCCCGGCTCGGCTTCAGTTCCACCCGCAACGGTGTGGTCGGCCTGTCCAGCGGTGGTAGCGCGGCGATGTTGATGGCGGCCTACTACCCGGAGCAGTTCACCTACGCCGGGTCGCTGTCGGGCTACCTGCACATGTCGATGCCAGGCATGCGTGAGGCGCTCGGCGGGGCGATGATCGCCAGCGGTGGGTACAACATCGAGGCGATGGCGCCCGCGGGCAGCGAGAAGTGGAAGCGGATGGATCCTTACGGGTTCGCCGAGTTGCTGATCGCGAACAACACCCGGCTCTATGTCTCGGCGGGCAGCGCCAAGCCCGCCGACCAGGATCTGTCCTCGATCGACGCGATCACCCAGGGCATGCCGCTGGAAGCGATCGCCCTGGCCAATACTCGCTCGTTCGAAAAGCGGGTCACGGCACTGGGTTACGAGAACGTCAGCTACGACTTCCCCGACATCGGCATCCACAACTGGGGCACGTGGGAGCAGGTCGCCATCCGCTTGATGCCGGACATGGCGCGCAATATCGGCAAGCCGCTGCCCGCGGGTGCGACGCCGCCCGCCGGTGGTGGACCGCCCGCCGGTGGACCTCCTGCCGAAGGTGCGCCCGCCGGTGGTGAGCCGCCGAAGTAGTCTCCGCCGCAACCGAAACCGCCGCTACCTGGACAGGTAGCGGCGGTTCGTGTTTTCGGGACGTCAGTTGGTCTTGATCGGGGAGTCGGTGGTGCTGCCCCAGCGGGTTTCGGTGTGGACGGTGATGTCCGCCGGTGGCGCGGCGACGGTGCGGGTGAGGCGTTGGAGCTCGCCCCAGTCGCGGGTCCAGTCGTCGGCCAGGTAGGCGGGGATGGTGCGCGATTGCATGAGCATGCTGGTCCAGCCGAGGGGCCCGCCGCCGGTGTCGCCCTGCCAGGTTTCCGACACCTGGGCGTTGAGTTTGTCGGGCTGAATGCGCCAGATCGGCATCTCGGCGACGCCGTTGCGGTGATCGAACGGGCGCTGGCACGGGAAGGTCAGTCCCACATGCCAATCTGCCAGAATCGGGTCGGCGGCGCCGACGACGGTGTTGAGGCTCGACAGCTTCGGTAGGCGCGGTGGGGTGATCGCCAACCACTGCATGGGGTCGGGTTCCGAGGCGTCGGCGACGAGTCGAACCGCGGTGGTGCCCGCGGGGATTCGATCCAGCGCGATCGGGAGATTCCGCCAGCCCGGAGCGCCGCCGACTGTCGGTGGGATCACCTCACCCAGGGCCGCGATGGTTTCGCCGTCGCCGTGCCCGAACTCCAAGCGCAACCGTTGCCCCGGCATGCGCGAGCCATCGGGTGCGGTGGACTCGATGCGCCCGGCCACGGTCAGGATCAGCACCCGATATGCCGGGTTCTGCTGCACGGCAGCGAGATCCAGGCGATACCACTGTGTTGTCAGCTGTGTTCGCTGCGGCTCGCCACTCGAGTAGCTGCCGAGCACCGGCGTTCGTTCCGGGGCGAGTCCGAACGGCAATGCCACCGTGCTCCCGTTGACGCCCGTCACCGCGGGCCCGGATGCGCCCGGAGCTCCTGGCGGTCCCGCAGTGGGACCATTCGCCGGTGCGCCGTTCGCCCCGCTGCCCGGCGCTCCGTTCGCGCCACCGGGAGCGGCGCCACCACCAGGTGCCGCGCCGCCGCTCGGTCCGCTTCCGCTGGGACCAGGGCCGCCGGGTGCGCCCCCACCCGGTCCGCCACCACTCGGTCCAGGGCCCGAACCCGAAGGCGGGGCGGAGGATTGGCCGGGTCCGGGATCGGGGGCGAGGCTGTCGACGCCGTTCGGGGTGAAGCCGGTGTTCTCGGCGGCCAGCCCGTCGGCGACGGTGCCGCGGTACGGGGTGAGGAGTGAGTCCGCGGTATTCGTTTCGACGAGGACGTCATCGGCCATCGCACACTGGTCACCCGTCAACGCGCGGAGATTCGACAGCCCGACCGAGTAGGCGGGGTATTGCGAAATAGTCGCCGAGGCAAGCGATCCCACTTCGAACAGCACCATGGCAGCTGCGGTTACGGTCAGCGGCGCGACAGCCGGGAACCTGAGGTATGGACTGCTGCGGCACTGACCTGCGGAATCGCTGTCGGTTCCGTCACCGTCCGCGGCGCCAGGGGTGCCGCCGAGGTGGTCATCGGCATTGTCCCGCACGGCAGCGGCGATGGGCGCACGGTAGTACTGGAACAGCGCTGTGAGGAGGGTCGCGGCCGTAGCGGACAGGAAGAGGGTCGACAGCTCGATGCCGCCGAGGGTGGGCGCGCGGTCCGGCCAGGGGACGCCGTAGCCGGAGACGTACCACCAGCCGTTGGAGCCGGTGAAGCTCACGGCGAGCAGGAACAGCACCGCGGCGGCGAACAGGGTGCGGAGATAGTTCTGGCCGACGCGGAGCAGGGCCACCGCGGTGATCGCGGCGAGTGCGGCGGCCAGGCCCGCGTAGACGCCGAAGTGGTGGGTCCACTTGGTGGGGGTGAACATCATCAGCAGCAGAGCCATGCAGACAACGGCGAGGACTCGGGTCACCGGGCCACGGGCGGTCGCGGGAACGCGGCCGCGGCGCAGGGTCGCGACGATGCCGACGGCGAGGCACAGCAGCATGGCGAGGATGCCGAAGCGGCGGGCCAGGGAGCCGTCGGGGTTCACCGACAACAGCGAATCCCAGCGGGTGCGTTCCTCGAACCAGGACATGTCGGGGCCGACGAGCTGGCGGACGCGGGTGGCTTCGAGAACGGTCGCGAAGGTCTGGTCGGCGAAGACGACGACCAGCACCACGGTGCCCGCCGCGACGATCGGCGCAACGAGAGCGGTGTACCGGAGGAGAGTGGCTCCGCGCGCGGCTCCGCGCGGCTCCGGTGTGGCGCGGCTGATGATCGTGCGGAGCACCGGTCGCGAACCGGCCAACAGCGCTGCCACGCAGATCAATCCGGTGGGACCGGCCGCGAGGGAGAACGCGGCGATCAGTACCGCGACGGCGGCGGGCAGCAGCCGGCGGGTGGCGATCGCGCGTTCCATCGAACACCAGGTCAGCAGCGCGCCGAGCGCGATCAACGGTTCGGGGCGAAGGCCGTTGTTGTAGGGCAGCCAGATCGACAGGAAGATCAGCGCGGCCGTCCAGCGCGCCACCCGGCTCGAGGTGACACCGGAACCGAGGCGCGGCAACACTTCCCGGCTGAGCACCAGCCAGCACACGAACCCGGCGAGCAACGCGGGCAGCCGCATCCACAACCCGGTCTCGCTGACTCTGGTCATCTGCGCCAGCACCTCGTAGGGCCACCCGAACGGGGCCTCGGCGACCTGGAACCACCGGTAATAATTGGCGGTGTAGCCCGCTTCCTTCGACGCGCGCGCCATCGTGAGGATGTAGCCGTCGTCAGAACTGTTGGCGCCGATCACATGCCAGGTCACCAATGTGCCCGCGACCACCGCATCGAGACCGGTGAACCGCCACCAGCGCGCGGGCAGAACGCGTCGCGCCCGGCGTCCGTCGCGAGTATCGCCGCGGTGCAAGCAGATCAACGCCAGCAGCGCACTCGACACGGCCCCGATGATCGCCGCCAGTTTCCAGCCGCTCGGGCTCGACGAGAACCGCGCATCGATCTCGGCGTGCAGCCGGGCATCGCCCATCCGACCGCGATCCAGCTCGGTGAAGACCCCGACCACCTGCGGCCGCACATCGGCGTCCACGGTCGTCTTCATCGGCGACCCGTCGGCGCGAGTCATGCCCGTGAGCTCAGCGGTCGTGCTGGTCGCGGTGGAGACCACCGTCAACGCCCCGCATCGCGCGGCCGGCGCGTTCTCCGGCGCAGCGCCGCCGGGCGGCGGTGGGGTGGCCGAAGGTGGTGCACCGCTCGGCCCGTTCGGGGGAACGGCGCCGGATGGGGGAGCGGCGCCGGACGGGGGAGCGCTGCCGGACGGGGGAGCGCTGCCGGACGGGGGCGGGCCGCCGGGAGGTGTGGCCCCTGGCGGCTGGGCGCCGTTCGGCGGGGTGGGCGACGCGCTGTCAGGTGCGGCGCTGCCTGCGGTAGGCCGCGCGGGCTGGTTCGCTCCGGTAGGAGGCGGCGGGGTGTCTCGGCCCTCGGCGGCCGAGCCCTCCTTCGCGGGAACGTTTCCCGCGATATCCGCGATCGACGTGCTCAGCAGCAGTTTGTCACGCAACACCACCGACAGCGTCCGCCCAGCTCCCGGCCGGTCCTCGATCCGCGCGACCAATCCCTTCGAACCGGCTCGCGGCGCCTGGGCGGGCACCGTGGACAGCACGGTTGCGCCCGTCATATCCCGCAAAGCCGTGCACGGAATGCTCAGATCGAGCGATAACGGCACGTAGTCCACCAGTGGCGCGCTGAGCTGCATCGACTGAGGCTGCGGCCAATCCAGGCTCGCGCGCTGCTGGTGCACCGGCAACAGCGGGGTCGCCACCGCAAGCACTACACCCAGCGCCCCCGCCGCGATCCCGATTTTCTGCACTCGGCCGAAGCCGGAAGAATCTCCACCCACAAACGACGATGCTAGCCATGGCCGTAGGGGAGTTGTCGATCAGCGCGGGCGGCGCAGTTCGGTGACAGCGATCCGGGCCGCCTCGCCGATCGCGGCATCGACCACCGGCAGCACCGGATCGGCTCGGGCCGCACGGGTGAAAACCGCCACCGCCACGGGTGTTTCGCCGGGGAATTCGATCACGGCGACTTCGTTGCGGATCACCCCGATGGTGCCGGTCTTGCCCGCGACGAGCACGCCGCGATGCGGGAATCCGGCGGCGATGCGGTGCGGCCAGATCTGCTTGCTCATCACCGCGCGCGCGAATTCGCCGCTCGCCGTGGACAATATGTCGCCCGACCAGAGCTTCCACAGGAATCTGGTCATCTCCTCAGGGGTGGTGGCGCTGGCGTAAGAGGGGTCGTAGGCGGAGACGGTCCAGGCCTCGTCGTTGTCGGCCAGGGCCGCGAAAGCCTCTGCGGTGCTGTGGGTATCGGTGTCGCGGACCAGGCTGCGATGCTGGTCGGCGGTGCCGCCGACGATGCGGGTATCCGTCAGATCGAGTTCGTGCACGAGCTCGCTCACCGCGGCGAGGCCCACCTCACCGAGTAGCACGTCGGCGGCGGCGTTGTCGGACACCGTCATCATCGACGTGGCCAGATCGCGACGGCTCACGGTGACCGGATCACGCAGTGCCGCAATGCCGGTGGGACCCGGGGTGCAGTCGGTGGGGTCGATGGTGAGTGAGCCGACGGGGTCGATCAGGCCGCGATCGACCTGTCGGAGGAACGCTGCCAACAGCAGCAGTTTGTACACCGACGCGATCACCACCCGGTCGCGCCCACCGACGGAAACCTCGCCGGGGGAGCCGTCGCAGCGCCGGGCATGCAACCAGCCGACGCAGCCTGCGTCGGCGAACACGGCACGGATCCGGGCGATCGCCGATTCCGCGATGCCGGGCACGGTGTCGGCGCTGTTCGATCCGGGCCGCGCGTCGGTCGAGCCGAGCCATCCCGGATCGGGGGCACTGCCCGCTGTCGCCGCGTCGAACGCGCTCATCGCAGCCTCTCCCGATACAGCACCCGATCCAGCGCATCGGCATGCGTACCCGCGTCGGCGCGGCGAATCACCCTGACCCGCACGGCAATCGATTGCGGCGCCAAGGTCAGCCAGGCGACCCCCGGCGTCGAAGTCGGCGGGGTGGCGGTCACGCCGAAACTCGTACCCGCGGCGACGGCGGCCAGCACGGCGCGATCGTCGGGAGCCGCGAGCGGTGGCGCATCGAGGCCGCGCTCGCGTAACAGATCGGTGATGGCGTCGAAGGCAGGCGGGTTCGCGGCACGCGGTGGCTGGGCGAAGTTCAGGCCGGCGAGCATCGGGAAGGTCGGCCGCTCGGCGGTGGTGGTGCGGTGATCGGCGGGCACCACCAACCAGCGCGGCAACTTCACCACCGGTCCGGCCTCCACCCCGTCGACCAGCGCCGGATGTTCGATCACCGCCACATCGCACACACCCGCCCGTACTTCGGCGACGAGATCGACCGTCGTGCCCAGCGTTGTCGCCACGCTGCCACCCGCGGCGCGCAGGCCCGTGACGCACGCGGTGACCAGCCGATCGGGCAGCGCGCTCGTCGCCGCGAACCGCACGGTCCCGCTGAGCTGGGCGATCCGCTGTGATTCGGCGAGCAACCGGTCGGCGTCGTCGACGAGCAGCCGCGCGCGCGGCAGCAGGTGCCTGCCCGCGGTGGTGAGCAGCGCGCCCTGGTTGGTGCGATGGATCAGTTCGACGTCGAGATGCTGCTCGAGGCGGCGCAACCCCTGCGACAGCGGTGGTTGGGTCATGTCGAGCGCCGCTGCCGCCCGCCCGAAATGGCCCTCGTCCGCGACGGAGACGAAGAACCGGAGGTGGCGGATCAGATCCATATCCGCCATTGAACCAGCGCACTTGCCGCGACTCGGCCGATCTGCCGCGACGAGCTGCTCGGAATCGGCCATCCGCAGTGCCCTACCGCAGCTGAACTGCGGCGATATCGAGTGCGACTCGTCCAGGCCGCTGTCCGATATTGGCCGCGTAGCCGTCCGCGATGATGTGGTGCACCGGTGACTTCCTCGACACTGACGCCCCGCGTCCGGACCCGGATCGCCGCCGTCGCGCTGGCCATCTCGGCCGTGACCTTCACCGCCTGCTCGAGCAACGACGTCGAACAGACACCGAGTACTGCTACTGCCGCATCTGTCGCACCGTCCTTCGCCGATATGGAGACGAAATACGGTGCCCGACTAGGTCTCTCGGTCGTCGACACCGGCAGTGGTGCGACAGTGGCCTACCGGGAAGGGGAACGCTTCCCGATGGCGTCGACCTTCAAGGGCTTGGCGTGCGGCGCTCTCCTGCAGGCACATCCGCTGTCCACCGGCTATTTCGACCAGGTCATCCGCTACACCGCGGGCGACATCGTCGTGAACTCACCGGTGACGGAGAAACACATCGAGACCGGCATGACGGTCACCGCCCTCTGCGACGCGGCGATCACCATGTCCGACAACACCGCGGGCAACATGCTGCTCCGATTGCTCGGCGGCCCCGCAGGATTCACCGCCTTCCTGCGCACCCTCGGCGACACCGTCTCCCGCCTCGACCGCTGGGAACCCGAACTCAACACCGCCATCCCCGGCGACGAACGCGACACCACAACCGCCGCCGCCCTCGTCGCGAACTACCGCGCACTCGTCGTCGGCACCGCCCTCCCCGAACCCGAACGCACCCAGCTCGCCTCCTGGCTGAAGGCGAGCAAAACCGGTGCCAAGCGCATCAAGGCAGGCCTGCCGACGGACTGGATCGTCGGCGACAAAACAGGCAGCCCGGCCTACGGCTCCGCCCTCGACGTGGCCATCGCCTGGCCTCCTGGCCGCCAGCCCCTTGTCCTCGCTGTCCTGACCACCAAGCCGGACCAGAACGCGGAACCATCCAACGACCTCGTCGCCGAGGCGACGAGCACAGCGGTCGGCGAACTCCGGTAATCCTCAACCGATGCGCCACCCTGCGGTCACCGACCGCGTACAGCGCCGCTGATCGTCACCGACCCCGATGAACAGGGCTGTGAGCATCGGAATTCCGAAGTCGAGTGCCGCGGCGGGCAAGGGGCCGGTGGCGACGAGGCCGGCCAGTCCGTGGCCGATGGCCCAGCTCTGCGTCGCCAGGTCGAGTGGTTCGACATCGGCGCGGAACCGTCCAGCGGACTTGGCCGACTGCACGGCGGTGACCAGGCGTTCGAGCGTCGCATCCGCGGCCGCTGCGTCCTCGAGCGCGAAGCCGGCGTCGAACATCACCCGGTAGAGGTCGGGGTTGGTCAGTGCGTTGGACAGGTAGGCGCTGCCGAGTGCGGCCAGGTCGTGGACCGGGTCGTCGGTGGTCGGCACCTCGGTCAGGCGGGTGGCGAGGCGGGTGAACCCTTCCTGGCGAACCGCGCGCCACAGGCCGTCGATGCCGTCGAAGTAGGTGTAGACGGCCATGGTCGACACCTCGGTACCCGCCACGAGGCCACGCAGTGTGACCGGTTGCCGCTCGCGCAGCAGCAGTGCCGCGCGGTCGATCAGCATCGATCGCACCGCGAGATTCTTCGTCCTACCCATAGCGCAATATTACATAGCAGCGTTATGGTATTCGGTATGACTGTGGAACTGCTGAATCCGGACGGGCTGCCCAAGCCGGAGGTATACCGGCAACTCTCGATCGCGACGGGCTCTCGCCTGGTCTTCCTGGCCGGGCAGGTCGGCCGCGACGCCGACGGAAACCCGGTCGGCACAGACGATTTCGCCACCCAGGTCGAGCAGGCATACCTCAATGTCGGCACCGCGTTGGCCGCGGTCGGCGGTTCGTTCGACGATGTCGCGAAGCTGACGATCTATGTCGTCGACTGGAGCGCGGACAAGTACCCGCTGCTCGGTGCGGGTGTCGCCAGGGCCGCGGCGAAGCTCGGCGTCGATCCGGTCAAGCCGATCACCTTGATCGGGGTGGCCGCGCTCGGCGAACCGGATCTGCTCGTCGAGGTGGAGGCGACGGCCGTGCTCGACTAGCCTCTGAGTCACGTTGCCACGCCCGGTGGCGGGGGCTCGCGGAGCGGTCTGCGCAACGTCTTCCAGGATGGCAGTGATGAAGTTGACGGCGCGTTTACGCTGGATCGCCGCGCCCATTGTCGCCGTGGCCGCGCTGGTGCTGGTGGCGTTCGGTATTCGAGACACCGACACGTCGTGGTCGAGTGCGTGGGCGACCGCTGTGCAGTATCCGATCTACCAGAATTGGTCCGCGCTGGGTTTCACTGATCAGACTGTGCGACAAGTGATCCGACTGTCACAGGACGGTCCACAAGTCAGAATTCGGCTGTCGAATCGCTTCGGCGAGTACCCCTTGCCGATCGCCGCGGCGACGGTGGCGCGCAGCGCGGGCGGAGCATCCGTTGTCGCGGAGTCGGTGCGGGTGTTGACCGTTGCCGGGCATGCCGCTTTCGTTGTCGCCCCTGGCAACGAAATCGTCAGCGACGCAGTGGAATCGGTCGGGACGGTGATGACGATAACGCTCTACTTCGCCAGCCCCACCGGCCCGGCGACCCAGCACGGGCAGGCGCTGGCCACCACCTACCGAGCGAACGGCGATCACACCGCCGACCCGTCGGCGACACCCTTCACCGAAAGATCGCAGTCCTGGTACTACCTGGCAGGCGTCGACACCCTCGGGCCGAGCGAAGGCGACGTCACCGTGGCCTTCGGTGATTCGCTCACCGACGGCTTCCGCTCCACCCCCGACGCCGACCAGCGTTACCCCGACCAACTCGCCGCGGCCGGCCACCACGGCCCGGTCGTCAACGCCGGAATCAGCGGCAACCGGCTGATCACCGACTCGACCGTGCTCGGCGACAGCGCGATCGCGCGTTTCCGCCGCGACGTTCTCGAACAACCGGGCGTCGGCACCGCCGTCGTCCTGATCGGCATCAACGACATCGGCCTCTCGGGCAGCCCGGGTCCGGACGGCATCGTCTTCCCGCCGGTGTCGAAGGAACAGCTCATCGCCGGGTATCGGGACTTGATCGCCCAGGCGCGGGCGGCGGGGGTGCGCATCATCGGTGCGACGATCCTGCCGTTCGCCGGGTCCGCGTTCTTCTCGCCGGCGAAGGAGCTCCTGCGCGCCGAGGTGAACACCTGGATTCGCGACTCGGGCGCCTTCGACAAGGTGGTCGATCTCGCGCAAACGATGGCCGCACCCGATGATCGCACCCGCCTGGCCGACCGATTCGACAGCGGTGATTACCTGCACCCCAACGATTCCGGCTACCGAGCCATGGCCGAGGTAGTAGCCGCGGCGCTCGCGAGGTGACCACGGTCTCGTCCCGCCGGTCGCGACCAGGCCGAATGCTGACCCGTAGCCCAACGGCCGGTGAACCCTCATCGGTCGAGTGGCAGGTGGGGCGGGGGCTCGTTATGCTCGACCTCGAATTTCGAAACAGGCTGCCTGGCTGCGTGTTTGATCGACCACTGATGGCTGGGGGCCTGTGAGTACCGCGGAAGCACTGCCGATGGCGCAGACAGTAGCCGCACCGGCGAAGTCCGGTGACAGTGCCGGAGCCGTGGTGCTCGGCGCGGGGGTGGCCGTGGTGGCCATCGCCGCCGTGACCGCGGTGTTCGTGCCGTCCTCCATCGGTATCCCGGTGGTCGCCGCCGCTGTCGCCGCGGCACTGATCGGCTGCCCCGCGATCTGGTTCGCCTTCCGTCAACGCGCACAGGCGCGCGCCGGTCTTGCCGCCGCCCAGCGGGCCGAACAGCAATTGGCCGCCACCGTCGCCGAGGCGAGCGCGCGCCTGACCCAGGCCGACGAGCACACCGCGTCCTACGCCTGGGAAGCCCAGGAGAACGCGCGGCGTGGCGCGGCGGCACTGGCCGCCTTCGCCGGTGCCGCGGGTCGCATCCAGGCGATGACCACCTCGATGCTGGCCGAACTGCGCGAGATGGAACACCGGCACGCCGACCCGCGGGTGCTCACCGACCTGCTCCACATCGACCACCGCACCGCCCAGGCGGGCCGCCTCGCCGACAGCATCGCGGTGCTCTCGGGTGCGCGCACCGGCCGCCGCTGGGCGAAACCGATTGCGATGGAATCGATTCTGCGCGGCGCGATGGGGCGCGTCGCCGGGTATCAGCGCGTGCGGCTGCGGGCGATCGCCGAGATCGGCATCGCCGGGCATGCCGCAGAGGGCGTGATGCACACCCTGGCCGAGCTGCTCGACAATGCCTGCAACTTCTCCCCGCCGACCACCGAGGTGCACGTCTACGCCGCGGAAGTGCCCGCGGGTGTGGTGATCACGATCGAGGACAGCGGCCTGATCATGAGTGATTCCGCGCTGCGCCGTGCCGAGGCCGCCGTCTCCGGCCGCGATCGCCAGGGCAAGGGCGCCGACCTCGCCTCGCTGTCGGGCACCAGGCTCGGGCTCGCCGTGGTCGGGCACCTGGCGCGCAAACACGAACTCACCGTGTCGTATCGGCCGTCGGCGATCGGCGGCACCGCGGTGGTCGTCGTCATCCCGCGCGAGCTCACAGCGCGGGCCGAACGCCGCAGTCGCGCAGCGCTCACCTCACCGCGCGTCGCCGAGCCCGCCACGCTGAGCCAGTTCGACACCCCCATCCCCCGCAGGACTGCCACCGGCACCATGGATTCCGGCAACTCCGCCGACACCGGCGCATTGGACGCGGTCGAACCCCTCGGACAACACGCGCGACCGGAGCCGAACGGCACCACCCCCACGCTGCCGAAACGGCGCCGCGGCGACACCCTGGCCCAGGTCCACCCCGAAGGGCTCACGTCCGCGCCCACCGCCAAGGCGCCCCCGGCCAAGCCCACCGCGCTCGGCGCCTTCCAGCGTTCCGCGCCGGGCCGCAACCTCACCAGCCACGAACCGGGCAGCGCCGCCGCGCCTGTCGACCCACTGGAGGACCGATGACCACCACCGCACCGTCGAATCTCGGCTGGCTGCTCGAGAAACTGCTCGCCCGCACCCCACGCGCCAGGCACGCCCTGCTGCTCTCGGGTGACGGCCTGAAGATCTGCCACACACCGGAACTCGATGTGGACCGCGCCGATCAGCTGGCCGCGATCGCCGCCGGTTTCCAGAGCCTGTCGCACGGGGCATCCGTGGAGTTCGGTGACGGGCGTGGCGGAGTTCGCCAGTCGATGACCGAGTTCTACGGCGGCATCCTGTTCGTGGTCGAGGCGGGGCGCGGCGCGCACTTAGCGGTGGTCGCCGCCGAGGACGCCGACGCCGGCCTGGTCGGGCACACGATGCACGAGCTGGTCGAACAGCTCGGCGAGCACCTGGCGGCCCAGCCCCGGCGCGGAGCGATCGAGTGACCAGGGCAGGTCGCGACGACGATCCCGACCGTTTCTATACCCTGACCGGCGGCCGAGCGCCCGCGACCGAGGACTTCGACCTGGTCACCCTGGTGGTGAGCGAGTCGGCGCCCAGCGCGGGGATGTCCTCGGAACAGGTCGCGGTGCTCGACATGTGCCGGGCGCCGACCGCGGTGGTGGAGATCGCGGCCGAGCTGCGCCTGCCCGTCGGGGTCGCCACGGTTGTGCTGTCGGATCTGCTGGCCGCGGGCAAGATCACCGTGCGCCCACCGCTGTCGGCGGCGATGTCGCTGGATGCTTCCACCCTCGAGAAGGTGCTCGTTGGACTTCGCAAGCTCTGAGAACGTGCCCGAGCGGGCGAGAGCGCCGCTGCACAGCACGGCAAAGCACGGGTTGAAGATCGTGGTCATCGGTGGATTCGGTGTCGGCAAAACGACATTGGTGCGTTCGGTGAGCGAGATCAGGCCACTCGACACCGAGGCCACCATGACCGACGTCGGCACCGACGTCGACGATACGAGCGGGGTACCGGGCAAGTCGACCACCACCGTCGCCTTCGATTTCGGCCGCATCACCCTCGACGAAGAACACGTGCTCTATCTGTTCGGAGCCCCTGGGCAGCAACGGTTCTGGTTCCTCTGGGACCGGCTGTTCGCGGGTGCGCTCGGCGCGATCGTGCTGGTGGACCAGCGCCGGATCAGCGACTCCTGGTACGCGATCGACCGGCTCGAGCATCAGGGCACCCCGTTCGTGGTGGCCTGCAACGACTTCGGCGATTCCCATGCGCCCGATGCCGTGCGCGACGCGCTGGATCTCGATCCGGCGGTGCCGCTGCTGATGTGTGACGCGCGCTCGCGCGAATCGAGCAAGCAGGTGTTGATCGCATTGGTCGAGCACCTGTATTCCGCTGTCCCACAGGGAGAACCCGTCTGATGAGCACACCGACCGGCGCCTGCCCGATCACCGGCGCGGTGCCGTTGAGCGGTCCGGAGTTCCACCTCGAACCGCACGAGGTCTATCGGCGGATGCGCCGCGATCACGGCCCGGTCGTCGAGGTCGAGCTGCCCGGCGGGTTCCCGGCGTGGCTGATCATCGGTTATCGCGAACTGCACCAGGTGACCAGTGATCCGCTGCTGTTCCCGCGCGATGTGTCGCTGTGGAATCAGTGGGGCCGGGTGCCGGAGGACTGGCCGCTGCTGCCGATGGTGGGGCACCCCATGCCCTCGATCTACTTCACCGCCGGCGCCGAACATCGCAGGCATCTGGCGATGGTGGAACCGGCGCTGGACGCGGTCGACCACTTCGAATTGCGCAGGGCCTGTGAGGAACTCGCCGACCGCTTGGTCGACGGATTCTGCGGTCGCGGCAGCGCCGACCTGGTCGCCGAGTTCGCGGTGCCGCTGCCCGCGCTCGCCCTGGCGCGCATTCTCGGCCTGCCCGACAACGACGCCGCCGACCTCGCCCTGGCGATGAAGCAGCTCGCCGACGGCGGCGCCGACGCCCAGGCCGGCCACGTCCGTTTCGGCGAACACATGGCGCGCCTGGTCGCGGCCAAACGAGCCCGTCCCGCGGGCGATCTGGCATCGCTGATGCTGGCCGACCCCGAGCCGTTCACCGACGAGGAGTACATGAACGACCTGATGGCGATCGCCGCCGCGGGTCACCTCACCACCGCAGACTGGCTCGGCAGCTCGATGCGGTTGATGCTCACCGACGACCGGTTCGCGAACGCGCTCGGCGGTGGCAGGCGCAGTGTCGGCGAGGCCATGAACGAGGTGCTCTGGGAAGAGGGACCGACCTCGATCCTGGCGGGCCGGTGGGCCGCGCGCGACACCCGGCTCGCCGACAAGACGATCAGGGCGGGCGACATGCTGCTGCTCGGTCTCGCGGCCGCCAATCTCGATCCGCATGTGCGCCAATCGTTTACCGAGGGCGGCTCCGTGCCCACCGGTAACAACGCCCACTTCGCGTTCAGCTACGGCGAATACCGCTGTCCTTTCCCGGCACAGCAGATCGCGGAGATCATCGCCAGGACCGGGATCGAGGTGCTGCTCGACCGGCTCCCCGATGTCGACCTCGGTGTGCCCGCCGACCAGCTCACCCGACGACCTTCGGCTTTCCTTCGGGGCATGTCCGCACTGCCCGTTCGTTTCACACCAGTTCGACCCGTCGGAGGTTTTTCGTGAGTTCCCCATGCCCCTTTGCCATCGATCCTATGGTCGGTGACCTCAACGGGGAGACCGCCCGACTTCGCGAGCTCGGCCCGATCACCAAGATCGACTTGCTCGGCGTGCCCGCCTGGACCGTCACCGATCACGCCATCGCGCGCCAGCTGACCACCGACACCCGCCTGGTCAAGGACATCAACGCGTGGTCGCTGTACGCCGACGGCGTGGTGACCGACCAGTGGCCGCTGATCGGGATGGTCCTCGTCGACCGTTCGATGTTCAGCGTCGACGGCGCCGAGCACCGCCGGTTGCGGCTCAAAACGGCGCAGGCGCTGGCCCCGCGGCGGCTCGAAGAGCTACGCCCGGTCATCGAGCAGCTCACCGCCGACCTGCTCGACGACCTCGAGGCCGCCGGTACCGATGGCGCACCGGTGGACCTCAAGGAGGTCTTCGCCTACCCGCTGCCGATGCGCGTGGTCGGCGACCTGATGGGAGTCGCGCGCGAAGACCACGCGCAGCTGCTGGACTGGTACAAGAAGTTCTTCTCGGTGATGACTCCGCAGGACGAGCGCCTCCAGGTGATGGGTGGCCTCGATGTGTACTTCACTGACCTGGTCCGGGAGAAGATCGCGAACCCGGCCGACGATCTGACCTCGGCGTTCGTCACCGCCGACGAGGGTGGCGAGCCGCTCACCGAGGAAGAGGCGATCGGCAATATCAAGGCCCTCGTCGCCGCGGGCCACGAGACCACCGTGAGCCTGATCATCAACACCGTGCGCGCGCTGCTCGGCGAACCCGAGCAGCTGGCGAAAGTCCTTGCCGGCGAGGTGGAATGGAAGCAGGTGATCGAGGAGTCGCTGCGCTGGGACGGGCCGGTCTCGCACCTGCTGATGCGTTTCGCCACCGAGGACATCACCGTCGGCGACACCGTGATCGCCAAGGGTGAGGGCGTGGTGATGTCCTACCGCGCCATCGGCCGCGACACCGCCGTGCACGGCGAGACCGTCGACGAATTCGACGTCACCCGCGCGAGCGCCAACCGCCACTTGGCTTTCGGCTACGGCCCGCACATCTGCCCCGGCGCCGCGCTGTCGCGGCTGGAAGCCGCGATCGCGCTGCCCGCGCTGTTCGCCCGCTTCCCGAAGCTGCGGCTTGCCGTGCCCGACAGTGAGCTTGGCAACCTGCCGGTGCTCACGCAGAACGATCTGGCCGCGTTGCCGATCATCCTGAGCTGACCGGCGTCGCGTCGCGCCCGGTGGTCCTACGCCGGGCGCGACGCTTTTCCTCTACAGGCCCAGATCGCGGCCGATCAGTTCCTTCATGATCTCGTTGGAACCCGCCCAGATCTTGGTGACCCGAGCGTCCATCCACGCCCGGGCGACCCGGTATTCGCGCATGTAGCCGTAGCCGCCGTGCAGCTGCACACAGGCATCGAGGACCTCGTTCTGCACCTGCGCCGACCACCACTTCGCCTTCGCGGCATCCACCGCGGAGAGCTCGCCGGCCGCGTGAGCCGCGACGCCCTGATCGACGAATGCCTGGGTCACTTCGATTTTGGTGACCAGTTCGGCGAAAAGGAACTTGTTGTACTGGAAGCTGCCGATCTGCTGCCCGAAAGCCTTGCGCTCCTTGGCATATTGCAGTGTCTCGTCCAGGATCGCGGCGGCATGAGCGAGATTGGAGACCGCGGCGCCGATGCGTTCCTGCGGTAGTCGCTCCATCATCGCGATGAAACCGCGGTCGACTTCGCCGATCCGGTTGGCGTCGGGAACGCGCACATTGTCGAAGAACAGCTCGGCGGTATCGGATTCGGGCTGACCCACCTTGTCGAGTTTGCGCCCGCGGGTGAAGCCGTCCATCCCGTTCTCGATGGCGAACAGCGTGATGCCCTTGGCCTTCTTCTCCGGGCTGGTGCGGGCGGCGACGATAACCAGGTCGGCGTTGAAACCGTTGGTGATGAACGTCTTCGAGCCGCTGATGATCCAGTCGTCGCCGTCGCGCACGGCGGTGGTCTTCAGCGCGGCCAGGTCGGAACCGCCCGACGGCTCGGTCATGCCGATGGCCGTGAGGAGCTCTCCGGTGCAGAATTTCGGTAGCCAGCGCTGCTTCTGCTCGTCGGTGGTGAGTTCGACGAGATACGGCGCGCACACGTCGTAGTGGATGCCGAACGAGGACGACAACGCCGCGCCCGCCTTGGCCAACTCCTCGCCGAGGACCGCGTTGAACCGGTAGTCACCCGCGTCGCTGCCACCGAACTCCTCGGGCACACCGAGGCCGAGGTAGCCCATTTCACCTGCAGCGAGCCAGGTTTCGCGATCGATCGCGCGCTCTTCGACGAAGCGTTCGGCGTTCGGCTCGATCGAGCGCTTGACGAACTCGGCGACCGACGCGCGGAAGGCGTCGTGGTCCTCGGTGTAGATGGAGCGCTTCATGGTGTCCTTTCGCTGACTTACTGTTCGGGCCGTTCGCCCAGCAGAACCAACGACGCCTGGACAACTCTGGCCGCGTCGGGGTCCGCACCGCTGATCACGTCGGTGTAGATGAAGGTCTCGGTGATCCGCACCAGCAGCAGTGCCAATTCCGGCACCGGCAGGAGCGGGTCGAGCTGTTGTGCCGAAATCTCTTCGGCGAGTAGGTCTTCCACGATCGCGACAACGCGGTGCTGCACCGATCCCGCACGGGTGGTGAGCAATCGCAGCGCCCGCTCCGGCTCTCGGACCAGGAACTCGCGGAAGGCGTCGGAGGTGTTGGTGGCGTGGGCGAAATCGCCGAGGATCGTCGCGATGCGGTGCGCGCCATGGCCGGGGGCCGCGGCGGCCGCGCGTCGCAGGGTCGGCTCGGTGATCGACCAGATCACCTCGGCCAGCAACTCGTCGCGCCCACCGACCCAGCGGAACAGTGTCGCCCGGTTCACGCCGAGCGCGACGGCGAGTTCCTTCATCTCCAGTCGGTGCCCGGCCAGGAACACGGCCCTGGCGGCGCGAAACGCGCTCACGGCATCGGGACGGGCGGCCGCCTCCTGAAGTCGCTTCTCCAGGGCTGTCTGCTCGATCACGTCACCTCCATGCACCGTTTCCTACAGTGTATGAATCATGCAACGTCTGTCAATATGTTGCACTCGGGAGACAAGAACGGGCACAAAAAACTCCCCGGTCACCAAGACCGAGGAGTTCTCGTTGTAGCCCCGACGGGATTCGAACCCGCGCTACCGCCTTGAGAGGGCGGCGTCCTAGGCCGCTAGACGACGGGGCCAGAACCACAGCTCACCTGCGTGAGCCGCGCGGACATACGATAGCCGACGACCAGGTGTTCGACCAAAACGCGTGGTCGCGGCCCTGGCTCAGATGATCCAGAATCGCGCGGCATCCTCGTCGCCGGCGGCCAGACTGATGTTGTCGCGGTAGGCGAGCGAGTACACCGCGGCTTCGCTTCCATACCGCCCGGAGAACACAGCCGTCCGTGGACAGAACGGCGGTCGGGTGCCTCGACTGGTTGACCACCCCCGCGCCTGCGGGGCAAGGTGGGGCCATGACCAGCAAAGAGCTGCGCGGTGGGGTGGAGATGAGCAATCTCGATCAGCCGCTGTTCGACGGGGCCGAGGCGACCAAGCGCGATCTGGTCGACTATCTCGAGTTCGTGGGGGAGCGGCTCGTGCGGGTCTTGCGCGGTCGCGCGCTCTCGGTGGTGCGGGTGCGGCCGGGGCAGGAGCCGTTCATGCAGAAGAATCTGCCGAAATACACCCCGGACTGGGTGCCGCGGGCGACGGTGTGGGCGGAGAGTTCGCATCGCGAGGTCACCTACGCGCTCGGTGATGATGTGCGCACGCTGATGTGGTTCGGGAACCAGCGGGCGGTGGAGTACCACCCGCTGTTGCTGCCGGTCGATCACAGCGCGGGGCCGACGCACCTGGTTCTCGATCTGGATCCGTCGCCGGGGCAGACATTCCGGGACGCCGCCGCGGGGGCGCATCTGATCAGGGCGGCGCTGGCAGCGGATGGTCTCGCCGGTGCGGTGAAAACCAGCGGTGCCAAGGGATTACACGTTTTCGTGCCGATCGAACCGGGTGTCGCCATCGACGACGCGGCCGCCGCGACGCGCGCGATCGCCGCGCGCGCCGAACGCATCGATCCCGCGATCGGAACCACCGCGTTCATTCGCGAAGACCGAGAGGGCAAGGTCTTCCTCGACTCGACTCGAGCAGGCGGCGCGACGGTGATCGCGGCCTACAGCCCGCGGATTCGGCCGGGGGTCCCGGTGTCATTCCCGTTGCACTGGAACGATATCGACTCGGTGAACCCCGCCGACTTCACCCTGCGCTCCGCACCGAACCTGCTCGGTGACGCCGACCCGTGGGCAACGGAAATGCCCGCGCCACAAGCGCTTCCGGCCGACCTGATCGCCGAGGGGCACACCATCCCGATCGCCCGAGTCCAGGCGATGCACGAAGGCAAACGCCGCGCCCGCGCCCGCCGCACGGAATGAGGTGGGGGTGGGCATGCCCTGGTCGACATAACCGAAAAAGGCTCTCGCACTGTCGAATTCGACGGTACGAGAGCCCTTGCTCGGTGCTGTAGCTCAGCTACCCAGCGACGCGACGCCCGCCTGGGCGAACTTCTCGTCGAGGTCGCCGCTCGGGGCGCCTGCCACGCCGATGCCCGCGATCGGGGCGTTGCCGGCCTTCACCGGGGCACCGCCGCCGAGGAAGAGGGTGCCGTCGATGTCGGCCAGGTGGGGGGCCGACTCGAGGCGCTTGGCCAGTTCGGTGGTGGGGGCGTTCCAGGAGACGGCGGTGAAGGCCTTCTGCTGGGCGGCGTCGTAGGACTGCGGGCCCGCGCCGTCGCCGCGCAGGGTGACGATGACGTTGCCGTTGCGATCGACGACCGCGACGCTCACGCGCTGGTTCTCCTTGGTGGCGGCGTCGAGGGCGGTCTGCGCGGCCTTGGTGGCGGCGGCGATCGACAGGTGGGTGGACTGGGCCAGGTTGGCGTCGGCGGCGTTGACGACAACCGGCGTGCGGGTGGCCGGGTCCTGATCCTGGGCCTGGACGGTCACGACGCCGACCACACCGGCGGCGACGACACCGGCGGTGGCACCGGCGATGATGAGGCGGTTGCGGGTGGTGGACTTGGCGGTCATGGCTGCTCCTGTGCGGATCTCGGCCGGCCGGCGGTCTGCCGTGGCCTGTTGATATCCATCCTGTTCGCCGCGCGCCCCCACCGAATCGGCGTAGTGGCTGTACTCCGCGGCCGAATCGGTCGACACCCGGGTCAACCGATCGGATGACCCGCTGGGGGCGATCGCCAGGGGAGAATCGGAGTTTGCCCAGGCCGAGCCCTTTTCTCGGCCGTGTCGATCCGGACCGACCGCCGAGGCGCGACGAGGGAGGCCCCGTGGGAAGGGAAGATCGAGGTCACGAGGAGACGAACCGCGGCGCCGGCCGCCGGAAACACAGGTGGATGACATGACTCAGTTGCTCGGCGCCCAGCGGGACGACACGCGACTGCTTGCCGTCATCGTCCACAGCGCGTTCTACGTGCTGCTCGCTGCTTCGCTGATGCGATGGCTGATCCGGCACAGCGAGACCCGGTCGACACCGTTGATCGTCGTCCTCTCCGTGGTGCTCGCCGTGCTGTACGCGCTGAGCGAGCTGCGGCAGTCGGGTCGGCTGGTGTGGTTCGCGATGCTGGTGCTCACCTGGTCGGTGCTGGTGGTGCTCGCGCCGAGTTTCGCCTGGTGCGCGGTGCCGCTGGTCTACACGGGACTGCGGATTCTGTCGGAGCGGGTCGCGGTGATCCTGGTCGTCGCGCTCACCGCGCTGGTGGTGGTGAGTCAGGTGCGCATCGCCGGGTGGCTCGATCCGAATCTGGTGCTCGCCCCGCCCGCGGTGGCGGCGGTGACCACGGCGCTGTTCGTCGGGATGCGCCGTCAGGCCGAGCGTCAGGCCGCGCTCATCGACGACCTGGTGCGGACCAGACAGGAACTGGCGGCCACCGAACGCACGGCGGGGACACTGGCCGAACGGCAACGCCTGTCCATGGAGATCCACGACACCCTCGCCCAGGGCCTGTCGAGTCAGCGAATGCTGCTGCAAGCCGCCGACCTGGTGTGGGACAGCGACCCGGCGCTCGCGCACAGTCACCTGCGGTCGGCCGCCGAGATCGCCGAACGTGATCTCACCGAGGCGCGCCGTTTCGTGCACGACCTCGCCCCCGCCGACCTCGCCGCGGGCGGATCGCTCGCCGCCGCGCTGGCCGCGCTCGCCGAACGGGAGACGACCGACACGCTGACGGTGCGCTGCCATATAGAAGGAGCGCCGGGCCCGCTGCCCCAGCGGGTAGAGGCCACCTTGCTGCGCATCGCGCAGGGTGCGCTCGCCAACGTCCGTGAACACGCGGCCGCCACCACCTCGACCATCACGCTGACCAACCTCGACGACCAGATCGTGCTCGACATCGCCGACGACGGTCGCGGCTTCGACCCCGACGCACCGACCGAGTCCACCGACCACCGCGGCCACGGCCTGCCCGCGATTCGCGCGCGCGTTCGCCAGCTCGGCGGCACCTGCACGGTGGAATCGGCACCCGGCGACGGCACCGTGCTCTCGGCCGCCATCCCGCTGGCCACCGACCCGAATCGGGCCGCCGACCAGCCGATTGCCGACCGATGAGCTCCCGGCCGCCGACCGGCCCGCGGCAGCCGCTCGCCCGTTGTCCTCGGTCGCGCGGCCCTCGGCCCACTAGCATCGGCAGCTGTGACCACCACCGTGCGCCTGTTGATCTGTGACGATCACGCCGTCGTCCGCGCCGGACTGCACGCGTTGCTGTCGAGCGCGCCCGATATCGAGGTCATCGGGGAGGCCGCCGACGGCCCGACCGCGGTCACACTGGCCGCGAGCCTGCACCCCGACGTCGTGCTGATGGATCTGCAACTCGGCAACGACATGGACGGTGTCGAAGCGACCCGCCGCATCACCGCCCAGCTCGCGCCCACCCCGCACGTCCTGGTGCTGACCACCTATGACACCGACGCCGACATCACCCGCGCGATCGAGGCGGGCGCCACCGGCTATCTCCTCAAGGCCGAACGGCCCGAGGAACTGTTCGCCGCCATCCACTCCGCCGCGAGCGGGCAGACCGCCTTGTCCGCCCCGGTCGCCGCCAAGGTGATGGCCAAAATGCGCAACCCGGGCCCCACGCTCACCGCGCGCGAGCGTGACATCCTCGGCCAGCTCGCGCACGGCCTCGGCAACCGTGAGATCGCCCGCGCACTACACATCAGCGAGGCCACGGTGAAAACCCATCTCGGCCGCATCTACGACAAGCTGGGCGTCGATACGCGCGCGGCGGCGGTCGCGGTGGCCACCGAGCGGCGTTTGCTCGCCTGACGGGTCGGGCTACACGGGGGTCAGGGTGGCGGCGCCGAAGGACACCCGGAAGCGCTCGCACCAGATGCTGACCGACTTCACGGTCGACAGATCGCTGCCCGCGGGCAGCTCATAGTTCTGGTTCCCCTCGTTTCCCTTCAAGGCGCCGAGGTCGACGTGGTTGCCGTCGTCGAAGTTGTGCCAGTCATCGGCGATCACCGGCTGATCGGTGAGCCAGACGTGCAGCGCGGGCCCGTCGGAGGTGTTCAGGTCGACGATCCGGAGCACAATTGTGCCCTCTGACGTGCGTTGAAGCTGCACGGTGCCCGAGGTGTCGTGCTCATGGGAGAGGAAGGTACCCGTGGCGATCACCGGTGGCGGCGCACCGTCCACGGCGACGATCGGTGCCTCGTCGACGGTCACCGTGGTGAACAACCGCCACGGCTGGAACAGGTAGAGACCGACGGTCGCGGTCGCGACCAGACTGATCGCGATGACGGTGAACAGGGTCCGGCGAATGCTCATAGCGCCTCCTTTCGACCCATCATCCCCCCGCGCGGCTCGCCCGTGCTGCCCGAATTGCCGGAAAGGAAACGTGACCGGGACCACCGAAAGTGCGTGAGGCCCGTCACATCACGAGCCTATAACAACAGCAATGTGATTACGGATTTGTTACGGCCGACCTGCGTGGAACAGTGTTCCTTTGGACAATATCCGCTACAAACACCTCCGTGATCGCGACGTGATCTCAGCGAACATTCCAGCTACATTCGATCACGGCTTGAACACCAACCGGGCCGAATCGAATCGCTGATCGCCAGAAAGCCTGCTCCACGATTCGAGGATCCCCGACACGACTGAGGGGCAGGGACGCGGTAGTTTCCAACACCGAGTCGGTGGGCGCAGACAGGAATTGTTTATATGTCTTTCAATCGCAAGTTCACCACCCGTGCCCTTGGTCTTGCCGCTGTTGCCGGCGCGATGATCGCCGTTCCGGCCGGTCTGACCACCGCAACCGCTTCGGCGAACAACTGGGACGCCGTGGCGCAGTGCGAGAGCACAGGCAACTGGAACATCAACACCGGTAACGGCTACTACGGCGGCCTGCAGTTCTCGCAGAGCACCTGGGAAGCCTACGGTGGCGCAGGCACCGCCGACAACGCCAGCCGTGAAGAGCAGATCCGCGTGGCCGAGAACGTGCTGGCCGCGCAGGGTCCCGGCGCCTGGCCGACCTGCAGCGCCTACCTGTAAAGAGCGCGCTGCGATCAGACTTTCCTTGTCGGGAAACGAATTACCCGCTATTCGATGCACACGTCGAATAGCGGGTTTTTTCGTTGTCAAGTGAATCCAGGCGATAAACAGTCAGCGACGCGGCGAGCATGCGCGAATCCGTCGGATCTGCCGGGTCGAGGCCGGTGAGTTCGGCAATTCTGCGCAGCCGGTAGGTAAATGTGTTCGGGTGCACGTGAATAAGTCGTGACGCCGTTTTGCGGTCGCCGCCGTGCACGAGATGCGCCTCCAGCGCGTCGATCAGGTGCGGACTGCTCAAGAGCGGAATCACCCGCTGCGCCAGACGTTCTCGGGCCGGGCCGGGGCGGGTGAGTTGATATTCGAGCAGCAGATCGTCGAGCCGATAGCAGCCGCCGGGCCTGCCGCGTAGCCGCGCCAGTTCGGTCAGTTCGGTCGCGTCCTTGGCCGCGGCAGGGATCGCCTCGCGGCTGATCCCGGAGAATTCGGCCAGATACACCGGCACCCCGAACTGGGCGCGCAGACGGTCGGCGAGTTCGTCGAACTTCGCCGCGTCCGCGATGTCGGTTTCGGAACTGTGACTCAGCAACGCGATGCCGTGGGTGCCGTCGAAGGTGGCCGGGGTAGTGGTGCCGGTGAGTTCGTCCAGCGCGCGCTGCAACACCCGGATCCGGCGCCTCGTCACCAGGTTGGCCGCGGTGCCGACGCGGGGCGGTTCGCTCAGGTGGACCGCCAGCACCGTGTACTGGTCGGCGAGGATGGTGTCGGCGCGGGCGGCGAGCTCCTCGGCGGGCAGGCCACGGACCAGTGCCGAGCACAGCTCCCGGCGCGCCTCGCGTTCGGCGTGATAGATCGACTGTTCGACCTCGGTGTAGGTCTCCACGACCGTCATATTGATGTGGCGCAGCAGGTCGAGCAGGCGGCTGCCGACACGGGCCATCTCCGCGGTTTCGGTGGGTAGGGCCAGCGACAGCGCCTCCGCGAACACCGACTGCGCCGACCCGTGGATCGCGCCGATCAACATCGGCAACGGCAGCCGGTCCTCGGCGTGCCGCTCGGCGACCGGGGCGACGAACGCCGCGACCTCGGCGTAGGTGAATTCCCGGTCGGCGCCGATCGCCTCGAGGACGGCCCGACCGCACGCGTAGATGGTCGGCAGCACTTCCGCCGTGAAGTGGCCGTCGGGTAGTTCGGCAGGTGCGTTGGCGCCGAGGCCGTCGGCGAGCATGCGCTCGGAGATCTGTGGCCACCGCGTCAACAGCCGGGCGGTGAGCGCGGGCAGGGCGGGGAGTGCGGAAACGGGGTGTTCGGCGAGCATGACTCGATTGTGTCCGACAACAGCCGGGAGTAGGACAGTCCGATCGAAACCGACCAGACCTTGGCTCTCATGCCAATCTCGTCCAGAGTTTCTCGTTGCCCGGTGCAGTGACAGCACTGTGGCCCGGGTCATAGATTCGCAGAGCGCGTCCGAGCTGGTTCGCCGACGCGGATCTAGGAGAAGTGACTCCCCATGAATGCAACGATGCATCCCCTTCGCCGTGCCCTGTGCGGAATCGGCATCGCCGTGGCGCTGACCGCGGCCGCGGGCCCGGCCACCGCGGCTCCCACGTTGGAGCCGACCATCGCCTCATTGGCCGAATACCTGAACGCGGGCACCGTCGCCGCCGCCGACGGCCGCACCCCCACCGCCATCGCCGACACCGGCAGCGCCTCGGGCAGCAGCTCGGGTTCGTCGGGCAGCCGCGCGTCCGACGCGGTGGGCGAGGGCCCCGAGATGTCGGCCTACCTGCCCGCCTTCGCCTACGGCCTGTTGCACCCCGACGCCGCGCCGCCCGGCGCCAACCGCTGGGACTGCAAGCCCTCGGCGCAGCACCCGCGCCCGGTGGTACTGCTGCACGGCACCTGGCTCAATGCCTACGACACCTTCTCCTACCTCTCGCCGCGGCTGGCGAAGGCCGGGTACTGCGTGTTCACCCTGAACTTCGGCAAGTCCGGGCTGCTGGAGGCCGGTGGACTCGGCGCCGTGCTGCCGGGCCGCTTCGGGGTCGGTCCGATGGCCGACTCCTCGCGCCAGGTCGCCGCGTTCATCGAGCGGGTACGCGCCGCGACCGGGTCGGACCAGGTCGACATCGTCGGCCATTCCCAGGGCGGCACCGTCGCCAATCACTACCTGAAGTTCGAAGGTGGTCAGGGCAAGGTCGGCAAGCTGGTGAGTTTCGGCGCCACCCATCACGGCACCTCGCTGCTCGGCATCGCCACCCTCGGCCGGCTGATCAACAACGCAGGCATCGACATCATGGGCTTCTACCGGCCGGTCATCGGCGCGTCCAATGTCGAACAGGCCATCGGCTCGCCGTTCTACACCACCCTCAACGCCACCGGTGACACCGTGCCCGGCGTCGCCTACACCGTGGTGGGTTCGCGCTACGACGAGGTGATGAATCCCCTCGACCTCGGCTTCCTGCGGGCCGGTCCGGACGCGACCGTCGACAACATCGCCCTGCAGGACGGCTGCGAGCAGGACGTCTCCGACCACCTGACCATGATGTATTCGCCGCGTGCCACCTCGATCGCGCTGCGTG
Source organism: Nocardia sp. FBN12 (assembly GCF_054031145.1). Taxonomy (NCBI): domain Bacteria; kingdom Bacillati; phylum Actinomycetota; class Actinomycetes; order Mycobacteriales; family Nocardiaceae; genus Nocardia; species Nocardia sp. FBN12. The sequence goes on along the minus strand of NZ_CM132926.1, from coordinate 4,434,669 downwards.
CCCTCGATCCGGAAGGCAGTCCCACCTTGGCTTGCACGTTCAACCCCTGGTTCTTCGGTGGCGGGGGCAGCCTATGACCCTCGACGCGCCCCTGCTGCCGCCCGACGACCCGTTCTACACCACCCCACCCGGCATCGACGCGCTCGCGCCGGGGACGGTGGTGCGGTCGCGGCCGGTGGAGGTCGCGCTGTTCGGCCTGGTGCGTCAGCGGGTCGCGGCGTGGCAATTGCTCTATCGCACTTGTGATCTCGACGGTGCGCCGGAAGTCTCGGTGACGACCGTGCTGCTGCCGTGGGGTGCTCGCGCGCGGTCCCGCCCGCTGGTGTCGTTCCAATGCGCCATCGATGCCGTTGCCCCACAATGTTTTCCGTCGTACGCACTGCGACGTGGCGCGTGGACGATCGGTTCGATCGCGCCGCTCGAGCTGCCGATCATCGCGATGGCGCTGGAGCAGGGCTGGGCGGTGTCGGTGCCGGACCACGAGGGCTTCGGTGGCCGGTTCGGTGCGGCGCGTGAGCCCGGATACCGTGCGCTGGACGGGATTCGGGCCGCGCTCGGCTTCGCCCCGATGGCGTTGGGGTCCGCCACGCCGGTAGCGCTGTGGGGCTATTCGGGTGGTGGATTGGCGACGGTATGGGCGGCGGAGCTGGCGGCCGAGTACGCGCCGGAGCTGACGGTCGTCGGTGCGGCGGCGGGCTCACCAGTGGGCGACCCGGCCGCCGCCTTCGTTCGCCTCAACGGCGGATGGTTCGCCGGGTTCCCAGCAGCGTTCGTCGCCGGATTGCGCCAGGCCTATCCCGAGCTCGATCCGGTGCTGCACGCTCACCTCGACGCGCGATACCGCGGGCTGCTGGGCGAAGCCGAAGTACGCAGCACCTTCGCGCTGTTGCTTCGGTTCGCCCGTCGCGATGTCACCCGGCATCTGCGCGACGGCATCGGGGCATTGCTCGCCGAACCCGTCCTGCGCCGCATCCTCGCCGACATCGAACCCGGCGCACGCGCGCCCGCGGCCCCGTTGCTCATCGTCCAGGGGGTCAACGACGAGGTGATCGCCGTCGCCGACGTCGACGCCCACGTGCGGCGGTACGAGCAGGCCGGAGCGACCGTGCGCTACCTGCGGGTGCGCCGAGGCTCGCACCTTCCACTCGAATTCCTCATCGTGCCCGCGATTCTCGACTGGCTCGCCGACAGATTCGCCGGGCTGCCCGCGCCGACCGGTACCTGCACCGTCGCCTCCGTCGCCCGGTCGCCGCGGGCCCTGCGCACCCATCTCGCGTTCGTGGGTTTGGCTGTCCGCATGCTCGCCGGACTGCCGATCGGTGGGCGGGAATCACCTGAACGAATCGGCTTGCGCCAGCGCGATTCCGAGCATTCGCACCTGGTCGGCGATGCCGCGATCGCGGTCGAATGTTGAGGTCGGGCCGACACGGCGGAAGGGGCGCGGTGCGTCAGCGGTAGCGGCGTTCGGTTCGGTCCGGCTGACGGCGACGGATTCGTCTGACCGGCTCACAGGTCCGCCACGTATCTGTCGTCGTCGGGATCGGCTTCGACCGCCGCCAGGTAGACGTCCAACCGGCGCCGCAACTCGTGCACGGCTAATTCCTGCGCCGCCACCAACTCGTCTATCGTCACGCCGCCTGCCGAGCTGACGGTCGGCCGGTAGGCGCAGAGATCGCCGCGGTCCGCCTCGATCAGCATTCGCTCCGCGGCCCGCTCCTGTTTGTCGATCGCCGCCCCACGATGCCGATTCCGGGTGTCCTCGTCGAGGCGATGACGAGCGATGGCGGCGATCAACGAGTGCCGCCGCCGATCGGCCACATCGACCTCATCGGCGCATCGCCGCCGGGCCGCCTCCACATCGCCTGCAGCGGCGAACTCCGCTTCGCGCGCATACGCGTCCCGCACGCTCTCCTGATGCGTGGCCTCGCCATCGGCGAGCAGCAACCGCGCCTGCGCCTCGAAAGCCGCAGCCGTCCCCCGCAATCCGGCCCTGGCATACGCGCTGACCCGAAACACCATCGCCGCGGCAACGCCGAGTTGCCGCGCCGCGTCGTCCCTCGAAGGTGTCATCCCGCCTTCCTCGCTACTGGGCCGAACAACGGCCGTCGAGAACATAGATGCGCCGCGTTCGGGCAGCGGTTCGCCGCGAACCGATCGCACCCCGGATGGCATCAGTGTTGGCGAGGGGTTTCACCGACGTTTGCGCCACCAGCGCACCGGCGTCGGTGGAGTACTACCGCCCCTGGGAGTGACGGCCGCGCCGAAAGCTCGCCGAGTGGAGCCGCAGGGGGGTTCCACCCGGGTCGGGGGCGCGCCCTCCCAGGGCTTTCCTGAACCCGGTTGCCGGACGCGCACTTCGGCAGCCGGGTTCCTCGATCCGAAGTTCAGCCCAGACCCGCGACGATCGCGGCCCGCACCGGATCACCGGGCGTGAGACCCTTGGCCACCCGCCGCCACGCATTGCGTCCGGCCGTGAGCGAGCAGCGCACCGCGTCGGTGACCGCGGCGGTGTGCTCGGTGCCGAGCGCGGCACTCGGCAGCAGCGCGATCTCGAGATCCTCCGACATCGTGAGCGCCCTGGTGACCACCTGACCGGTGAGCGTGCCGTCGTCCTCGGCATAGAGGACGACCAGCAGTTCGGTGCGCTCGGCACCGAGGCGCACCGCCACTCGCACGATGTCGCCCGCCGCGGCCCGAGCGCCGAACGAGTGCACCGAGATTCGCGTCTGCTCCGCACCGGCGGGCGATCGCGTGAACTCGATCCCCAGCTCCCGGTCCAGCTGTTTCTGCACCGCGTGGGTCGCCGTCGTCTCACCCTCGGACGACGCGGCGAGCGGTTGCACGGTCCAGCCGCGCACCACCATCACGGCCCGGCGCGCATCGAGGGAAGTCGAGCCGCCGCGCGCTGTGCCCAACACTCGTTCCGCGATCCGGGCTCCGGCGGCGGCCGATTCCGCATCGACAGCGGTGTCGTCGCCCGCCTCGGCGAAGGCGATCAGCACATCGATATCGACAGGCAGACACAGGCGGTCCGCGTCATGATCCGGTCCCATCACGATGTCTCCTCGTTGTCCCGGTCGCGAGCGTCGAGCTGCGCACGCACCGCATCGCGCAGCAACTTGGCGCCCGCCGCGCGTAATCGCTTGACCTTCTCCTGACTGAACCGCAGGTCCCGAGCCACCTCGCCGGTGGTCTGCACATCGGTATAACTGCCGTCCGGGGCGATCACGAAGGTCGCCCGGAGCACAGCCGCGGTCTCCTCGTGCGTGATCGAGGCCAGTGCGTCGTGCAGGACGGCGCGGTCGGCGAGCCGGTTCTCGGCGTCGCCGCACCGGTGGTCCTCGAGTACCAGAACGGCCGACTCGTAGTCGACCCGCTGGCCGGGGTGGCGCTTCTCGGCGGTGCGACTGCGCCGGTCCTGCAGCACCTGCCACTGCAGCTTCTTGAGCACCAACGCTTTCCAGTGCCGAATTCGCTCAGTGGGCAAGGTCGCGGTGAGCTCGACCATCGTGTCCTGGGCGACGTCTTCGAAGTCGCTGCGCATGTCCGGGTCGATCCGTTCCAGCACATACCGCGCCTTGGCCGCCGCATAGCTCGACATGGTGACCAGATCGACGCCGAAGATGTGGTCGACGACCGCCGGGCGCACCTGTTCGGGAACCTCGCTCCACGCGGCGCCGAGCCAGTGGTCCAACGGCTCGGAACCCACCAGATACCCCCGCTCGACCGGCGTCGGGCAAGCCATAGCTCGCACAATCGACGCCGTCGATCGTACCTGCGCCGCAGGCCGGGCCGACATCAGTCGCATCGCGGCGCCTCCTTCTCAGGTCGATGGGCTCCTACACAGATGCGCTTGTCGCCCCGACCGGTTCGCGGTCACGTGGGACAGGCAGGGGAGGTGACCATGAACGAGAACGCGATCTGGCAGTACCAGGCCTTCTCGACCTTCCACTTCCCGCCTTCGGCGACGAAGTTCACGATGACCGGTTGCGGCGGGCTGTTGTTGATCGAGGCCGTGCCGTCGGCCAGCATGCCGGGGGGTGCGATTCGGGTACCCGTGATGGTGATCGCGATGGTGGCGCCGCCCTGGCGGGGTGCGTCGGCGACACGGTTGGGCAGTTCGGGGTCGCTCCCGATGCCCTGGATGAGCTCCAGCTTCTCGGCATTGGACACGGTCGTGTCGAGCAGGCGCTGCATCAGGCGCCCGATGTCCTCGGCGCTCGGCAGCGGAGGCGCGGAAACCTCGTGCGCTGCTGCCGTTGTCGGCGTCGGGGCGGTGTCCTCGGCGCCGGCACAGCTCGCCGATATCGGGATCACGGCGAGCAGGGCCGTCGCGATCAAGCTGCGCCGGGCGAGGTGTCGTCTCGACAACGTGGTCCCCTGGGTCGATCGATGATGTGCTGGGATGCAATCGTATCGGGGCATTCTCGGGAGGGTCGGGTGATGCCCGGCGGGAGACGGGGGACAGATGACGGTCGAATCGACCGACCGACCGGCTGACGTGCTGTCGACCGACGACGCGGTACTGATCGAGCTGACCGGTGCGCCGCAACGGTGGCTCGCCCTGTGCCGCGATGCCGTGGCCGCCGGGCCAGAGGCCGCGCGACAACTGCTCGAGCACCGACGGGAGACGGGTGTGCTGGCCCGGCAGTCCCTGGCGCGGTGGAAGGACCTCGCCGCCGACGATCTGCTCGAAGAAGAAGCCGAAGATCCTGATGCGCAGGGCCGGCGGATCACCGCGGATCTGTCGGCCGCGCGGGCCATGGCCGTGCTGGCCCAGGCACTGACCGGCTCGACCGGCACCGATGAGGCGTGCGAAGCGTTCCTCGATCACGCCGAACGCGCCGGTCTAATCTCGGTCGGCACCCAGCTGCTACCGGCCGGCATTCCGATCACCAGCGAGGACGCGCCGCTCGGCGATATCGTGCGCCATCTGCTCGGCCAGGGCGGTCGGGCGGCGCGCGGATACGCCATCATGTCCGCGTTGGAATTGGCCGGGCATCGACTTCCCGTGGTGCGCAGCAGCCGGATCAGCGTGCTGTTCCTGAACTTCCGTGGCGGCGGCGAGGTGGGCGTGCTTCGCCTCGACCAGGTGCGTGGCGGGCCGAGCGGGCTGCATCCCGACCCGGCGCGGATGGGCTTTCTGCAGGCGGACCGCGAATTCACCGACAGTCTCGAAAAAGCCTGGCAGATCAGCAGATCGGCGACGACCGATGCGTGTGTGTTGTGGTCGGTCTCGATACACGGCAGCGCACCGGCCAACGATATCAACGGTGCCTCGATGGGTGCGGCGATCGCCGTCGCCCTCGACGACCTCGCCCCCCGGCATGCCGTGCTGCGCACGCTGCGACCCCGGCGGCTCGACCCGGCATGCGCGGTGACCGCCGGGCTGTCGGGGACCGACCTGACGGCGGTCGGCGGGTATGCGGGCAAACTGTCCGCGGCCCAACGCTCTTCGCTGCGTGTGGTGGTGGCGTCGGCGGCGTATCGCGAAGCCGCCGATGAGGCACCGCAGAACTATGCCGACCGGATCTCGGCCGCCCGCACGGTCACCGAGGCGATCGCGAGAACCCGCACGCGGGCGAACCTCGCGCTGTGGCTGGTTTCGGTCGCCGCGGCGCTGGCCGTGCTGCTCGCGGTGGTGTCGGTGACCGAACTCGTCGGGCTGCGGATCGAGAACGCGGCCGCGCGGGCGGAATCGAATTCGCGACTGTTCGCCGGTGTCGCGCGCGGCGGCGGCAACCTCAATCCCGCACTGTCCCAGCAGATCGCCCTCGCCGCCTACCGCACCGCCCCGACCGAGGAGGCGCGCTCGGCCCTGTTGGAGAACACCGCGACGAACGCGCCGATCCGGATCAGCCCCGGTGTCGTCCTCGGCCGCGGTGTGGTCTTCGATCCGGACGCACCGCGCCTCGCGACGACACCGCAGGGCGACCTGATCGCGATCGGCGAGGGCGACGGCACCGTGGAATTGGTCCGGGTAACCGACGCGGGCATCGACCGATGGCCACGATTCGCGACCGACAGCGGCCATATCCGCGGCATCGCGATCAGCGCGAATCGCCAATGGTTGGTCGTCGCGGGCGATCTGGGGTCGGCCGTGTGGAACATCGCCGATCCCGGCGCGCCGCGCCAGGTGGCTCAGCTCCCCCTCGCCGGGCGGTTGCCCGCGTCGGTCGCGCTGAGCCCCGACCTCGGGTTCGTCGCCATCGGTACCCACAGTGCGACTGTGTCGGTCTGGCGGCTCGGTGACGATCCCGCGCGCCCGGTCGCCTTGCCGACGCTGTCTGCCTCGGGACAGCGTGCGGAGGTCGCGCTGAGCGATCGGACGCTGGTCGTGGCGGCGCCGTCGTTGTTCGGCGGAATCTGGACGACCACAGTGCGCGGCTGGAACACCGCGACGCTCGACCGCGATCAGGCGCCCGCGTTCGATCACCGCGTCGAACGTCCCGGCGGTGCGGAGGCGCGATCGGTCGAGTTCAACGGCGACGGCACCGTGCTGGCCGTCGGCCTCAATCCGGGTGAGGTCGCGCGCTGGCGCGTCGGCGCCGCCAGCTTCGATCCGATGCCTGCCGTGACGAGGGGCGCCAACGAATACATCGACGTGTCAGTGACCGAGGACGGTCGATCCGCCGTGATCGTCGGCGGCGACACCAGGGCCCGCATCCACGATCTGGACACCGGCGAGCAGGTGGTCACGTTCCCGATCGACATGGTCGCGAGCGCGCGCTTCCTGCGCGGTGGAAGATCGCTGGTGACAACCAGTTTCGACCACGCCGTGCACGTGTTCGAGCTGCCGGGCCCGGTCGTGCCGACCAGCCCGCTGACACTGTTCCGGTTTCCGCTCGACCAGCCCGTCCTCCCGCAGGGACTGTTCCCACACTTGCGGATGCTGGCCAGAACGCCCTTCGCCACCGACCGGGCCCGGCTCGACGGCGACCCCGCGGGCCTGATCGACGTCGTCGCGATCGCCTCGGACGGGACAAGGGCGGTGACCAGAACCGAATCCACGATCCAGGTGTGGGACATCACCGAGCCGGCGACTCCGCGTCGGGTCGGCGCCCCGCTCAGCGCGGCCGGCGTCGACATTCGCGCGATCACGTTCAGTCCCGACGGCACCCTGGCCATCGGTCACAGCATGACCCAGACCGTCGAGATCTTCGATGTCACCGGCGAACCCAGGTTGCGGTCGAGTATCCGATTCGGCCGCGGCTACCCGACCTCGCTCGCCTTCAGCCCGGACGGCGGCCTGCTCGCGGTCGGCAGCCACCGCACCGGCAATGTCAGTGTCTTCCCGACCACGCCCGGCGCGGTGCCGATCGCCGAACTGTCCGATCTGCGGACCCCGGGACAGACCATCTCGCTGGCCCTGAGCTCGCGGGGCACCCTCGCGGTCGGCACCCTGACCGGCGCCTTCGTCTACGCGCTCGGCGAGCCGGGTACTGCACCCGCTGCCCTCGCCGTCCCCGCCGGTGCCAACGGCTCCGCCGGCTCGGTCGCCTTCGACCCCAGCGGGACCCGGCTCGCCATCGACGACGTCGTGAGCGGCACCATCCTGCTCTGGGACTACACCGACCCCGCGCACCCCACTGCCTACGCCACGATCGCCCGCGGCCAGCGCCACCGTCAACCCACGATGCTGGCCTTCGCGGCGGACGGCGCCATCCTTACCGAGTCCGCCGTCGACGGCACCCTGCGGCAATGGCGCACCGACGCCGACGTCGAGGCCGACCGCATCTGTGCCAGCGGCACCACGCCGATCACCCGCGAGGAATGGGCCGACGCCCTGCCCGGCCACGCCTATGTGAACGCGTGCCCGGCGAACTGATTCGTGCCGCCTGACCGGCGGATTTCGCCTTTGTGTGTGACGGTGTGTAGCGATGCCCCTATTTCTTGGGGCAATGGAAACCTGGCCTTATCGGATGTCGAAATATGAATCTCATCGAGTTCTCAGAGTTAATTAAGAAACATTGGGTATCGCGCGAAAATGCCAGGTAGGGGCGGTGTTGTGGCCGGGTTGTTACCAGCGTCACTAAATCCGGAAAACCGTAACTCGTGGCGTTTGAGGCTCGATATGCCATTCGTAAGCCAGCTTCGGCTGGGCCTATGCGAGAAACAGAGGAATTACTATGATCCCCGTTATCATCGACACCGGTAGCGCTGCCCTCGGCGGCCTCTTCGACACCCTTGGTGCCGCCCTGCACGGCCTGGTCGACACCCTGTGGACCGGTTCCTTCGGCGGCTGAATCAGCCCCACTTAGGTCGATGAAACGACCTGGTCCTCGCTAGCGCGTGACCGACGAGAAGGCCTCGCACCCGATGGGTGTGAGGCCTTCCCTCGTCGGTGGGTCAGTGGGTGTGCGGAGCCTGTGTGGAGACGTGCTTCGGGCCGTGCGAATCGGCGCAGTGGTTGGCGTCGCGGTTGCCGATGTCGAGAAGCTTCGGGCTGGCGTGGTCGACCTGCAGGGTGACGTGCTCGATGTGGTGATCGTGGTCGAGCATGTGCGCGATGTCCTCGCGGACCGCATGGCAGTCGTGGCCGGGCTGCACGAGAACGTGGGCGGAGAGGGCAGGGGAGCCCGAGGTGATTTCCCAGATGTGCAGGTCGTGTACCTCGGTGACGCCGTCGCGCGCGGCCATGTCGCGGCCGATCAGCGCGGGGTCGAGGTGCTCGGGCGCGGCCTCGAGGAAGATCCGGCTCGATGCCTTGATCAGCCCGATCCCGGCCTTGATCATCAGCGCCACCACGATCAGGGTGGCGACCACGTCGGCCTGGACCCAGCCGGTGAGGATGATGGTCAGACCGGCGACGGCGGTGGCGATGAACGCGAACAGGTCGTTGAGGATGTGCTGGTAGGCACCCTCGACATTGAGACTGGTGCGATCGGCGCGGCTGATCATCCAGGTGGCCAGTACGTTCACGGCGACGCCGACCAGCGCGGTGATCAGCACCAGCCAGCCGTGTACCTCCGGCGGCTCGAACAGCCTGCGGATCGCCTCGTAGCCGAGCCAGAGCGCCAGCAGCAGCAGCGTCAGCCCGTTGGCCTGGGCCGACAGGATCTCGGCCCGTTTCCAGCCGAACGTCATCCGCCCGGTCGCCGGTCGCGCCGCGAGCCGGATCGCCCACAGCGCCAACGCGATCGACGCCGCGTCGGTGGTCATGTGCGCGGCATCGGAGAGCAGTGCCAGTGAATCGGCGATGATGCCGACCACCACCTCGCCGATCAGGAACGTGACGATCACCGCCAGCGCGCCGGCCAGCCAGCGTCGATCGCTGTCGGCCGATACCCCGTGGTCATGCCCGTGTCCTGCGCCCATTGCGTGCCCCTCTCCTGGCGTTACGATCGATCGCAATCATATGCACACATCGCTATGTATGCAATTCGTTCTTGGTCGAGCGAGATCGTCGCTGGTCACCGGATGTTGCCACGCCGGATTCCAGCCTATGCCTGAGCGTACGGGCGCTGTGCTGCGCACCGAATCACTCGCGAGAGTGAGGTGCGGTGGACCGATTACGGACACACTGGGTCGTCGTGGGAGTACCTCTGGAACATCCGTCGCCACTGGACGTGCTGATCGCCGCGGTGGTGACGGCCTCGACCGTCGTGCCCGCGCTCGTGATCGGGGCCGCGTGGTGGGTTGTCGGGTTGTCGGTCCTCGCGTCGGCGCCGGTGCTGTGGCGGCGTCGGGCGCCGGTGGGTGTGCTGTGCGTGGTCGGCCCGGCGATCACCGTGCTCGGCTGTGTGAACGCGTTGCCGGTGCTCCCGTTCGGGACGGTCGTCTGTGTGTACACGATCGCGGCGTACTGTTCCGCGCGGCAGCGGCGAATGACCTTTGCGCTGGTCGCGATCGGAATTCTGGTGTCGCTGCTGGTGCCACGGGAGACCGCTGATTCGTACGCCTATGCCGCGATGTCGTTCATGACGGCGTGGGCGCTCGGGTCGGGAGTCCGCGCGAAGCAGGCGCAGATCGACGCGCTCGCCGAACGGACGCGACGTCTCGATGACGAACGCGATGCCGCCGTGGTTCGCGAGCGGCTGCGGATCGCCCGGGATATGCACGACGGGCTCGCCCACACGGTCGGTGCGATGATCGTGCGCGCCGAGACCGGTCCGCTGCTCGAGCGGGCAGATGCCGACGCGGCCTTCGCGGCGATCGCCGACGGCGGCCGTGATGCCTTGCGGGAACTGCGCCACAGTATCGGCGCGCTCCGCGAGGACGATCCGCCGCATCAGCCGGGGGTGGCCGCCATCGCCGATCTCGTCGCGCTCGCCGAACACGGTGGGCTGATCGCGCATTTCACCGAATACGGGCCCCGCGCAGCGATTTCACCGCAGGCGGACGCCGCCGCGTACCGGATAGTGCAGGAGGCATTGACCAATACGGGCAAGCACGCGAAGGCGACCCGCGTCGATGTGGCGCTGAGCTGGTCATCGGATCGGCTCGGGGTTCGAATCGCCGACGACGGCACCGCGGTGGAAGGCGCCCGGGTGGCTGGCACCGGCACGGCGGGCTTCGGACTGGTCGGGATGCGGGAACGGGTGCACGCGTGCGGTGGCCTGCTGCGGGCGGAACCTACGCGTTCGGGGTTCGTGGTATCGGCTGATCTGCCGCTGGCGCAAGGGAATCGATGATGCGAGTGCTCGTCGTCGACGACCAGGAATTGTTCCGCACCGGGTTTCGCCTCATCCTGGAATCCGAACCCGACATCGAGGTGGTGGGGGAGGCGTCCGATGGTGTGGAAGCGGTGACGGCGGCCCGGCGGCTCGCGCCCGATGTGGTGGTGATGGATGTGCGGATGCCACGGCTGGACGGGGTGGCCGCCACCGCTCGGATCTGCGCGGAGACGGCGGCGAAGGTGCTGGTCCTCACCATGTTCGACATCGATGAGTACGTCTATGCCGCATTGCGGGCGGGTGCGAGCGGGTTCCTGCTCAAAGACGCGCGGCGGGCCGAGTTGATCGGCGGGGTGCGGGTTGTCGCGGCCGGCGACGCGCTGCTCGCCCCCTCGGTGACGCGACGGCTGATCGCCGAGGTCGCCGGACGTGCGCGTGCGCATCCGGAAGCAGCGGCGCAGCTGGCGACGCTGACTCCGCGGGAGCGCGACATTCTGCGAGAACTCGCCGCGGGCCGTTCGAACACCGAGCTCGCGGCGAGGTTGGTCGTCACCGAACACACGGTGAAAACCCATGTCAGTTCCGTTCTTTCGAAGCTGGGGCTGCGCGATCGGGCGCAGGCGGTGGTTTTCGCCTACGAATCCGGGATGGTGGCACCGGGGGACAATCGCCTGCCCGGTGGTGCGAGGTGATCTCACTCGCGTGAGGGAGGCGAGTCCGCTCGCACGGGCGATGCGCGCGGGCCCTCTCCACCGTGACGATGATCGGGTGACATCTACCGAAGAAGCTGTGCGCGAGGATATCTCCGGGCGATCCGGTCGGCGACTGCCCGGTCGGCCGTCGATCATGTGGCTGGCCGCCACCGTGAGTTCGGCGGTGCTGTGGGGTATCGGCACCGGTTTGCACCCGATACCCGGAATCGCACTACTCGCCCCGCTCCCGGTGCTGTGGTTGGCCCCACGACGCACTGCTGCGGCGGTGTTCGCGGCGGCGGTGCTGTCCTGGCTCGGCGGCAACGCCAGGTACTGGTCCTACTTCACCGGAACGCTGGAACAGCCCCGATCGACCACTGTCGGTCTGCTGGTCGGCAGTGCGCTCGTTTTCGGGGCGTGCGTGGTGCTCTTCCGAAAACTACTGCTGCAGCACAGGTTCGGGTGGGCGGTGCTCGCGCTGCCCGCCGCGTGGACGGCCGCGGAGTTCCTCTTCGGCTCGGTCGGTGTGTTCGGCGCCTGGTGGAGCATCGGGTATTCCCATGCGGGGGTGGACCCGATCGTGCGCGTCGCGGCACTGACCGGGGTGTGGGGGATCAGTTTCCTGGTGCTCGCGGCGTCCAGCGTGATCGGCACGACGACCGCACCCGGCATCCCAACGTCGCGGCGGCTGACGCTAGTGGGCGTAACAGCCGTCGTCTCGGCTGTCGTCATCGGTATGGGTCTGTGGTCCGCCGTCGCGGCGAGCAGCGGCCCGATCACGCGGGTCGGGCTGGTCGCTCTCGCCCAGCCGCCGATGTATGTCCCTGTCGCGTCGCCCGACGGAGCGCGGATGATCAACGACGCGGTCGCTGCCGTCGACGAGCTCGCCGACCAGGGCGCCGAAGTCATCGTGTTCTCCGAGAAGGCATGGCACGCAAGCCGAGCCGACCTCTTCCTCTTACGCGACCCGCTCACGGCCGTCGCCGCTCGCCGTGGCGTTCACGTTGTCGTCGGGCTGGAACTCGAGCAAGCCGGCGGCACCGTCAACGCGGCCATCGCCTACCCGGGCGAAACCATCTATGCCAAGCGATATCTCGTACCCGGGCTCGAATCCGAACTGCAGCCGGGCACGGTCCCGGTCCGGATCCCCGGCCGGCCATGGGCGCTGGCGATCTGCTTCGACCTCGACCGGCCGGCTCTCGTTCGCCAGAACCGCACCGACGGCGCGACGCTCATCCTCGCTCCCGCCCTGGATTTCGGTGTCGACCACTGGTTACACAGCCGGATGGCAGCACTGCGGGCCGCCGAATCAGGCATCGCTATCGCCCGCTCCGCCCAACTCGGCGAGTTGACCGCCATCGACGCCCGAGGCAGCGTTCGAGTCTCGGTCCGGACCGACATCAGCGAAACCCGCTCGGCGATGGCCGACATCCGCACCGCGGGCGATCGCACCCCTTACGCCCGCTGGGGTGACTGGTTCGGCGCACTATCGATCGCACTGACCGTGGCCTGCGGACTCGCTGCTCTACGTCGCCCGGACGCGCTACCGAGGAGACCTCGTGAACTGCCCGATCAGTCCTGATCAGGCCAGGCATCGGCGACGACCAACCGGCCCGCCGCCAGGAGCAGCGCGTACCGCGCGGCGATCACGCCGGTCGGATAGGTCGGCCAGAACGACACTGCCCCCGTCGCCTTGTCGATCACATACACCGAGCCGCCGACCGGGATCGGCCGAGTCGCCGGCGCGTGTAACGGCTGGACCGCGCAAACGGTGAAGCCGTCGGCGAATTCGACGATCTGCCGTTCGTGCCCGGGCAGATCGGCAGGTAGGTGTTCGGCCGCCACTCTCGTGGCCTCGGCCAGGTCGACCGGCGTCTGCGCGTCGGTCGGATATGCATGGATGTCCACGTTGTCCGCTCCTCGCGGGCGATTGTCGTCGCCCCGAGGCGATACTGCTCGACTTCGCCGAAATGAGCGAGCCCGGCGTCCCTGCTCCCCCCTCCTGGAGCAGGCCCGGCCGGGCTCGCGAGAAAAGTGTCGCGCGCGGGGCCAGCAGGATCCTGAAGAGTCGCTTAAGGCGGGCGTTGTCATCGGCGCGGTCCAGCGCGATACCCCCATATGACGGACAACTCCTGCGGTGCGCACTGCGCGCGCCTGTGTACCAGGGACGGGCTGGCCGACGTGCTGGCCACCGATCGCGGCCTGCTGCACTGGCGGGCGCTGCGCGGCCTCGGCGACGCGGGCCTGGCCGAGCACGCGGTGCAGGAGACCCTGCTGCGCGGCTGGCGTTCGTGTCACGACTTCGACGGCCGCAAGGGCAGCGTTCGGACGTGGCTGCTGGCGATCGAGCGCAATGTCATCATCGACATCATGCGGGCCAGAGCCGTTCGGCCCGGTGACGTGGGCTGGGACGACATCACCGAGGTGTCTGTCTGTGGCAGGCCGGATTTCGCCGACGGGTTGGTCGACGGCCTACTGGTCGATCAACTGCTGGCTCGACTCCCGGAGCCACAACGCGCGGCAGTCACCGAGGTGATCCTTCACGACCGTGGCTACCGGGAAGTCGCCGCGGATTTCGGTGTTCCGGTCGGCACCGTGAAGACCCGGGTGCATTATGCGCTGCGCTCACTGCGCCAATTGCCAGAAGTTGCCTGACATAGACCGCTGATGGCTCAGCTGGGCATCCGACCAGCGTCTTTTGATACTTCCATCCAGTTACATTTCGGTAACTGTGCTTGCCCTGTGGTTGCCAACGTTGCAAGAGTGAACCACTGGGTTTGGTGTTACCAGGTGTTACCAATGGGAAGGGAGGGGTGCTCCGTCCCCGGAGCGCCGACCGAACATGCAACCAAACATCATCAAGGCCGGAATCTGCTCTACCGTCTCCGCCGCGGTGGTGGTGTCGCTGTCGGGGTTGGTCCCCGTGACCGCCCACGCCGCCCCTGAACCAGCGACCAGCGAGCAGCTCGCCGGTAAGACGATCTTCCTCGACCCCGGTCACCAGGGGACGGCGCATACCGAAGACCTGAGCCGCCAGGTCGACAACGGCCGTGGCGGCACCAAGGACTGCCAGACCACCGGTATGACCTCACTCAACGGCATCCCCGAACACACCATCAACTGGGACGTCGCCCAGCTCGTGCGCGCCTCGCTGGAGGCACTGGGTGCCGACGTGGTGCTCAGCCGCGCCGACGACACCGGGTGGGGCGGCTGCGTCGACGATCGCGCCCGCGCCGCCAACCAGTCCGGCGCCGACGTGGCGGTCAGCATCCACGCCGACAGCGCCGGTCCCGACCAGCACGGATTCCACCTGATCGTGCCGCAGCTCCCGATTCCCGACGCGATCGCCGACAAGGCGCAGTCCGGTGGTGGGCGGCTCGTGTCGAGCGCGGTCCGCGACGCCTACCTGGCGGCCGGCTTCTCGCCCGCGAACTACGCGGGCGTCAAGGCCGGTCTGCAGACCCGTGAGGATGTGGCGGGCCCGGCGTTGACGCAGGTGCCGATGGTGTTCGTGGAGATGGGCAACGGCGCCAATGTCGACGACGCCGCCCGCCTGGAATCGCGCGAAGGTCAGCTCGAGCACGCGGTTGCCATCGCGACGGGCGTTGTCGGATTCCTGCTGAACAAGCCGATCCCCACCCTCGCCGCGTCGCCGCTGCCCGGTCGGGTGCCGGTCGCGACCACGACTCAGACACCGAAGCGGGCACCCGCTGCCGACCCCGCGCAGACACCGACCAGTTCCGCGCCGACGACGACCAGCGAGACGCCGACGACGAGCGCGCCGGGACAGTCCGGGAGCGAGAACGGAGCCACGGCGCCTGCCGAGGACTCGTCGGGTGCCGGTACGCCCGACGAGGGCGCGAACGGGGCTGCGGTGCCAACCACCGAACCGTCACAGAAGCCCGGAGCGGCCACCGCGTCGACTCCGGAGTCCGAGACGACCTCACCGGCTCAGCAGCCCGCCAAGGCGCCGACCACCACGACCGCCGCACCCGTACCCGGCCAGGCGCCTGCTGATTCGCCCGCGCTGCCCAGCGGCTCGAGCGATCGGACGATCGTGGATCCGGACCCGGCCGACTTCAACGGTCCGGCGGCGCCCGCTCCCGCACCGATCCCCGCACGTGCCCCGATCGCGGATCCGGTTCCGGTAGCCCCTGTCCGCACGGCTTCCCCCGGCGCTCCGGCCCGCACGGCCTCGCCCGAGGCTCCCGCCGAACCCTCGACCACCACCCCGAAGAAGCGCGGTACCGCGCCGAAAGCGGAGGCGACGCCCGACGAATCCGAGCTCGATCTGAGCACCCTCGGCGGTCCGATCACCACCGTCATGACACTGCTCATGCCGCTGGCGCAGACGCTCGGCATGGACGAATCAACCATCCCCGGCCAGCTGATCAACCTGGTGTACACGCTGGTCGGCATGGTTTTCGGCCCCAGCTGACAGGTCGCATCACAGCGCCGCCCACTCCTGACACAGGGGTGGGCGGTTTGCTGTGCGGTGAGCTCGCCTCGCCCACAGCGGCCTGGTCGGCTTCGGCGCGTGGGGGAGATGGCACCATGGTCCGGTGATACCTGTCGTGATCGTTGCTGGGTTTCTGGGCTCGGGGAAGACGACCCTGCTCAACTACCTGTTGCGCAACAATCGGGGGACCCGGATCGGGGTGGTGGTCAACGATTTCGGGGCGGTGAACATCGACGCGATGCTGGTGGCGGGACAGGTCGACGCGATGGTGTCGCTCGGCAACGGATGCGTGTGCTGTGCGGTGGACGTGTCCGAGCTCGATGATCTGTTCGCCCAGCTGGCGCAACCGCGCAGTGCGGTGGATGTGATCGTCGTGGAGGCCAGCGGATTGGCCGAGCCGCGCAACCTGATCCGGATGGTGATCGCCAACCCCAATCCCCGGATCGGCTACGGCGGATTGGTCGAGGTGGTCGATGCCGAGCAGTTCGGGTCGACCAGCGCGCAACATCCGGAATTGGTGACGCATCTGCGGATGGCGGATCTGGTGCTGGTGAACAAGGCCGACCGGGTCGCGCCCGAGGCGTTGGCCGGTTTACGTGCACAGCTCGCCGCGTGGGTCGGGCAGGTCCCGGTCTACGCGACAACCCACGGCCGGATCGATCCGGGCCTGTTGTTCGACGATCGCGAGCCGGAACAGCCGAAAGTGGCGCAGCAGTTGAGCTTCGATGTGCTGCTCGACGACCATGATCACGATGACCCCGACCATCGGCATCTCCACGATGACTACGTGTCGGTGTCGTTCACGAGCGAGCGCGCCCTGAATCCCCGTGCGCTGGTGAGTTTTCTGGAAGACCCGCCGTCAGGCCTGTTCCGAGCCAAGGGGTGTGTGGCGTTCGCGGTGGCGGGGGAGCGGCGCAAGTTCGAAGTCCACCTGGTAGGAAGACATGTCGTCTTCACGCCCGGTACCTGGGCGCGCGGCGAGCGACGCGTCTCGAGCCTGGTGCTGATCGGTGCCGGACTCGACGCTGATGCGGCACTGAAATGCTTGCACGACACCATCTTCGAGGGCGAGACGCTCTTGGACGACCAGGCGATGCTCGGGGTTTGGCGCTACACCCAGCAGTGACAGCGAATCGTTGTGGGGCTCGACCGGTGACGGCTGTCCGCCGCATCGCGGCGGCGAGGGTCAGCCGCAGGCGTTGACCCACTCGGAAAGCCCGTCCGCGAACAACTGCCGCTTCCAGATCGGCACCTCGTGCTTGATCCGGTCGACGAGCTCGGCACATACCGTGAACGCCTCGGCCCGATGCGGTGCCGCGACAGCCACCACGATCGCCAATCCGCCGATCGTGAGCGACCCGATCCGATGCGTCGCCGCGACCGGAAGGCCGCTGGCCTGCGCGACTTCCGCGCAGATCGCGTGCAGGAACCGCTCGGCCTGCGGGTGCGCGGAGTACTCCAGCGAGGTCACCGCCTGCCCGCCGTCATGGTTGCGCACCTTGCCGGTGAACACCACGACCGCACCGAATTCCGGCCCGTCGACGGCCTTTTCGACAGCGAGGGGATCGAGGTCCTGATCGCTGATCGCCGCCAGGCGTACCGCACCGAAGTCACTCATGGTTGCCGCCTCCGGCTACTTGCGCTAGCAGATGATCCAACAACGGTTCCAGCACGGCCATGCCGTCCTTCACCCCACCCGGCGAACCCGGCAGATTGACGACAACCGTGCGTCCGGCCAGCCCCGCGACGCCGCGACTCAGTGCGGCCAGTGGGAACTTCGCGGTCCCACGCTGGCGAATGGCATCGGCGACGCCGGGCAGCTCCCGATCGAGGATGCCACGGGTGGCCTCGGGTGTCGCATCGGTCGGGGAAGCGCCGGTGCCACCTGTGGTGATGACAAGCGCGGGCCCCCCGATCAGCGCATCGGTCAGTCCGGTGGCTATTTCGGCGTCGGCGTAGACCAGCGGGCCCCGCACTGTAAAGCCTTGTGCGGTCAGCCAATCGGCGATGACGGGGCCGGTGGTGTCGATGCGGGTTCCCGCCGCGGTTCCGGTGGACGCGACGACCACGACGGCCTTTCGCGAAAAGATCTGGGCTTCAGCGGATCCCGACGCGATGCTGCCTGCTGCCGTGGAATCCGCTTCGGTGGTCGTCGACAGCGTGGACTCGGCACCGGCGTCCGCGTTCACCTGCGCCAACCGGTCGGGCGACGGTGCGACGGTGTCGGACCGACCCTCCGGTCGCACCCAATGCCCGTGTTTTCCACCCTCTTTGGTGACCAGCCGGACCCCGTTCATCACCGCGGCGGGATCCACCGCCTTCACCATGTCGTGCAAGGTGAGCCCCGCGACAGCGACAGCCGTCAGCGCTTCCATCTCGACGCCGGTCGGGCCCTTCGTCTTAGCTGTCGCCTCGACGGTGATCGAGGTCTCGGTGAACCCGAACTCCACCTTCACCGACGACAACGCCAGCTGATGGCACAGCGGAATCAGCTCGGAAGTCTTTTTGGCACCGGCGATTCCGGCCAGCCGCGCCGTGGACAACACATCGGCCTTCGGCATGCCCTCGGCCCGCACCAACGCCACCACCTCAGCGGTCGTCTGCAATTCGCCTGCGGCAACAGCGATCCGGGTGGTGTCAGCTTTGGCGCTGACATCGACCATGCGTGCCCGACCCTCGCGGTCGACATGGGACAACTCGCTCATAGCGACAAGATTCGCACAGCGACGCCTGCGGCCAGCGAGGTGACCTCGGCGGGCACGTCGACGAGCACATCGGCCCAGGCCATCCCCGCGATGAGATGCGAGCCGGGCCCCGAGATCACTTCCACCCCGTCCTCGGTCGACAGGCCGCGCAGGTATTGGCGACGACCGGCAGGGGAGCGCACCGGCGTCAGCAGGGTCACCTCACGGCTCTCCACCGCAGGCAGACCGGCCAGCGCGCGCACGGCAGGTCGCGCGAACACGGCGTACGACACCATGGTGCTCACCGGATTGCCAGGGAAGCTGAGCACGGGGACCTCGTCGACCACCGTGTATCCCTGCGGGCCGCCAGGTTGCACCGCGACCGAGCCGAACGTCCCGCCGAGCGGACCCAGCACATCCTTGACCACCTCGAAGTCGCCCTTCGAGACGCCACCGGAGGTGAAAACCAGGTCGGCGGCAGCGGTCGCGGCGCGCAGCACCGAAGTGAACACGGCGGGGTCGTCGGAGCTGTGCGCGATCTCGACCACCTCGACACCGTCGGCCCGCAAGGCCGCGGCCAAGGCGATGCCGTTCGAGTTGTATATCTGCCCCGGGGCCAGCACGCTGCCCGCGGGCTGGAGCTCGTCACCGGTCGTGATGCAGACAGCGCGTAATCGGCTCAGTACCGGCACGGTCGACAGGCCGACGGCGGCCAGCGCCGCGATGTGGCGCGGCGCGAGCACCGTGCCCGTCCGCGCGACGAGCTCACCGGTTCGCACATCCGTCCCGGCCTCGCGCACGAATTCGCCACGCCCACGGCCACGTTCGACCACGATCCGGCCGTCACCCGCCTGCACGTCCTCGACCGGCACCACACAGTCGGCTCCGGGCGGCATCGGCGCGCCGGTCATCACTTTCAACGCCGAACCGGCGGGCAACGCGTCGGTACCGGGTTTTCCCGCCGCCACCACGCCGGTGACCGGCAAGGTGACCGGTGTGACTGCCACGTCGGCGGCGCGCACCGCGTACCCGTCCATCGCGGAGTTGCGGAACACCGGCAGATCGATCGGCGACACCACGTCGGCCGACAGCGTGCGGCCGAGCGCCTCGGGCACCGGCACCTGCTCATCGGGGCGGTCGGCGAGGTGGGCCAGCAGCGCGGCGACCGTGTCGCGGTACTCGTCGACGCTGCGCGCCGACGCGGTAGCGGGCCGGGGAGTCATGGTGCCAGCTTAATCGCCGCCGCTGGGGCCGGTCATGGTCGCGTGGCTCACCGAGCGGGACTGCTCGTCGTGAGCTGACGAGTTCGCGAAGAATCGGCCCGGCGCACGGAATGTGACGGGCCCGACAGGTCATACTGTATAGATGACGCTGGTCGAAATGGGGATACCCGCCGTGCGATCGGAGCGGCCGTCTCTCGACGGCAGGCCCGAGACGCCGTTCCTCGTCGACCGCTTCGGCCGGATCGCTCGCGACCTGCGTGTCTCCATCACCGAGAAATGCTCGCTGCGCTGCACCTATTGCATGCCCGAAGAGGGTCTGCCGCCGATTCCGCGCCAGGAACTGCTCACCGCCGACGAGATCGTGCGGCTGGTATCGCTGGCCGTGCGCGAGCTGGGCGTGCGGGAGGTGCGGTTCACCGGCGGCGAACCGTTGATGCGCCGTGAGCTGGAACAGATCATCGCGGGCTGTCACGCGGCGGTGCCCGGCACTCCACTGGCCATGACCACCAACGGTGTCGGCCTGGAACATCGCATCCACAAGCTCGCCGCGGCCGGTCTGACCAGGGTCAATGTCTCCCTCGACACCGTCGATCGGGAGGATTTCACCCGCCTCACCCGCCGTGACCGCCTGGAATCGGTCCTCAACGGTATCCGTGCCGCGCGCGACGCGGGCATGGCGCCGGTGAAGGTGAACGCCGTGCTGATGCGGCAGAACCTGGCGGGCGCGGCGGACCTGCTCGCCTGGTGCCTGGCAGAGCAGTGCGAACTGCGGTTCATCGAGGAAATGCCCCTCGACGCCGACCACGAGTGGGCCCGCGATCACATGGTGACTGCCGCCGACCTGCTCGACGTCCTCGGCGCGCGCTTCACCCTGACCCCCACCGCCCGCGCCGACCCGTCGGCCCCGGCCGAGAAATGGCTGGTAGACGGTGGACCGGCGACTGTCGGCATCATCGCCACGGTCACCCGCAAGTTCTGCGACAGTTGCGATCGCACCCGGCTCACCGCCGACGGCATGCTGCGCTCGTGCCTGTTCAGCGACCAGGAGTTCGACGTCCGAACCGCGCTGCGGGCAGGTGCCGACGACGATGAGGTCGCCGAGCTGTGGCGCGGCGCGATGTGGCAGAAGTGGGCCGGTCACGGTATCGATGCCGCCGGTTTCGTCCCTCCGGAACGCACGATGGGAGCCATCGGTGGTTGAGGTCCGCTATTTCGCCGCCATCGCCGACGCGGTCGGCAAGAACACCGAATCCCTCGACCTGCCAGCAGGCGCCACCGTCGCCGACCTCCGCGCCACCCTCGCGGCCACCTACGGCTCCGACATCGACAGCCTCGTCGGCGTCTGCGCCTTCCTCATCGGCGACGAACTCACCCGCGACCCCTCGGCCATGCTCCGCGACCGAGTCGACGTCCTCCCGCCTTTCGCCGGCGGCTGACCGTGGTCCAGAGCAAGGCCCCCGACGTAGCCACCTACCTCGCCGAACTCCCGGAAGACCGCCGCGAGCCCCTCACCAGGCTCCGCGACCTGTGCCGCGCGGAACTCCCCGGCTTCGCCGAGGTCATGTCCTACGGCATGCCCACGTACGAACGCGACAACACCGCCGAGATCGCCTTCGCCAGCCAGAAGCACTACATCTCCTTCTATCTGTTGCGCTCCGATATCCGCGCGGCCTTCGCCGACCGCCTCGCCGCCCACGACATGGGCAAGGGCTGCCTGCGCTTCCGCAGGGAACCGGACTACGACCTCGTGCGAGACTTATTGCGTGCCACCGTATCCGGTGATGGCGCGGTGATCTGTTGAGCCGCAACAGGATTCGCGCCGCGGCGTAGACCTCGCTACGCTTCCCGGCGTGCCGGAAACCGGCGTGCGTGTCGAAATGGGTGTGCAGTGTCGCTGGTGATGGTCGTAGTCATGGTGGTGATGGGGGTGCTGGCGTATCAGCGCGGGTTCAACCCGTTTGCCTGGATTCTCGCAGGCGGATGCTTAGGCGTGCTGGTGTTGATGTTCTTGCCCTCGGCGAGGGAAGCCGGGCTCGATGCCGAGACGAGGGATGCGCGAAGGCGTCGGGGCAACCTCTTCGGCGCGGGTTTGACCGCGGTGGCGCTGACGTTGGCCACTGCGGTGTTCGTCGTCGAGATCGTCGATATCTTGTCGGCCTAGGCCGTCACCGCCACCAGGTGTCGAGGGGCGTGACCGGGACCGTGCGCTTGTGGCGGGTGTTGGTGAAGATCGTTTCGAGACGGGTCGCCACCTCCGGGGTGACGTCCTTGCCCTCGAGGTAGTCGTCGATCTCGGAGTAGCGCAGGCCGAGCGCGTCCTCGTCGGCCAGGGCGGGGCGGTCGTCCTCGAGGTCGGCGGTGGGGACCTTGGACCAGATGCTCGAGGGGGCGCCAAGTTCCTGCAGCAGCGCGGCGCCCTGGCGTTTGGTGAGGCCGGTGAGGGGGGTCAGGTCGACGCCGCCGTCGCCGAACTTGGTGAAGAAGCCGGTGACTGCCTCTGCCGCGTGATCGGTGCCGACCACCAGGAGGCTTTCCTGGCCCGCGAGGGCGTACTGGGCGACCATTCGCTCGCGCGCCTTGATGTTGCCGCGCACGAAGTCGCGCAAGCGCTCGTGATCGAGCGCGCCCGCGACCTCGATGCCGATCGCGTCGGCGCTGGGGCGGATGTTCACCACGACCGTGCGATCGGGGTCGATGAAGTTCAGCGCGATCTGCGCGTCGTGTTCGTCGGCCTGTACGCCGTAGGGCAGCCGCACCGCCAGGAACTTCGCCGCAACGCCGTCGGCGCGCAGCTCCTCGACGGCCAGCTGGCACAGCCGGCCGGCCAGCGCGCTGTCCTGTCCACCACTGATTCCGAGGGCGAACCCCTCGGCCGGGGTGGTGGCCAGGTAGTCCTTCAGGAAGTCGACGCGCCGCCGGACCTCCTGCTTCGGCTCGATCTCGGGCAGCACGCCCAATTCGGCAATGATCTGTTCACGCAGTGTCCCCATGCGGTCTCACTCTACTTGGGGGACAGGCGAAACGACCCGGCGAACGAGCCATTCCCAGTTGTCGCCGATCTGAGCGCGGGTGTAGCCGAGCACCTCGACCTGGTGGATGACCAGCGCCGCCGACAGCGTGGACAGCAGCGTGTCGGCGATCAGCGGCACCTCACCGTCGACGCCGACCGCACGCAGCAGCAGCATGACGTGCGCCTTGTGCAGGGCGTACGGCCCGTCGCCGAAACGCCCGTTCTTCTCCGCGGCCTGGTGCAGATCTCCCTCGACCTCGATATCGAGCAGCCGGGTCCGCCCGAACGCGATCAGCCGTTCGACCGGACTCGCCTCGGGGCCGAGGGGTGCGGGCCCGAACATGAACGCGGCTTGGAATTTCTGCTCGGAGTGATCCAGCAGGGCCAACATCAGCCCGGTGCGGTTGCCGAACCGGCGAAAGACCGTGCCCTTGCCGACACCCGCGCGCTTGGCGAGCGCGTCCATCGTGAGGCCGTCGACGCCGTGCTCGCGTACCAATTGCTGGGCCGCGTCGAGCAGCAGCGCGCGATTGCGGGCCGCGTCCGCGCGTTCGACCGGCTCCGCACTGCCGGGCAGCGGTCGTCCGATCCCCAGCAGTGGCGGCTCGTCTGACCTGGGTGTGCCATAGCTCACGCCACTCACACGTCCTCCGCGGGAAGTAATCGGACTGAGGTCCGGTTGATGTCGGATGAAACTTGGATCATTCCACTGAGTACACCAGGAGTCGCAATGAGCGAGACCCGCATCCTTACTCTCGTCGGAAGCCTGCGCGCGGGCTCCATCAATCGCCGCCTGGCCGAGGCTGCGGCGCAGACCGCGCCCGCCGGTGTCGATATCACCATCTACGAGGGTCTCGGTGAGATCCCGTTCTACAACGAAGACCTGGATGTGCCCGGTGCGGTGCCCGCCCAGGCCGAGGCACTGCGTGCCGCCGTCGCCGCGGCCGACGCCGTTCTGCTGGTCACTCCCGAATACAACGGCACCCTGCCCGCCGTGCTGAAGAACGCCATCGACTGGGCCTCGCGCCCGTACGGTGCCGGCGCGATCAAGGGTAAGCCGGTCGCCGTGGTGAGCGCGTCGATCAGCCCGAACGCCGCGGCGTGGGCGCACGGCGACACCGTGAAGTCCGTCGGCGTGGCGGGCGGCGTTGTCGTCGAGTCGGCGCACGCGCAGTTCGCGACCATCGGCGAGCGTTTCGCGCAGGCACATCCGGCCGAGGACGCCGAGGCGCTGACCCAGCTCGGCGCGACCGTCCACCAGTTGGTCGCCGCGGTGAACGGCACGTTGATCTCGGCGTAAGCTGGGCGTTCGGCAGGGGCGTCGCATCCATCGCGGATGCGACGCCCCTTCGCTGTCCGCGAAGTTTGCTGAAGACTCGCCGGTAGACGAAATCGTGATCTGAACCACTGTTTTCCCTGCTTGCGCAGCGCCCGTCCTGGGACTTACCGCGTGGGAATTACATCCGTGCGACTCGCAACACCTTGTGTTGTTCCCATCTGTCGGACACTAGGTGTAGTGTCTGTCGTACTGGAAGACGGTGTGGAGCCACCACTGATCGGGCCCAAGGGAAGGGGTTACGAGCAGGGCTTTCTTCGTCAGATCCAGGAGTTTGCGCAGCATCACCCGTTCGTGCATTGCATACGGATCACAGGCTGTGGATCAGGCATAGAGAGAGGGACTCCGAATGACCGTCACCGTGTACACCAAGCCCGCTTGCGTGCAGTGCAACGCCACCTACAAGGCTCTCGACAAGGTCGGCGTGGACTACGACGTCATCGACATCTCGGAGAACGACGAGGCGCGTGACTTCGTCATGGCGCTGGGCTACCTGCAGGCACCGGTCGTCGTCGCGGGTGAGGATCACTGGTCGGGCTTCCGTCCCGACCGCATCAAGTCGCTCGCCGTCGCGGCTGCCTAGTTCGCGCCGGTTCGCCGGTAAGGAGGCGCCATGCCCGAGCAGATGACTCCGGGCGGGCTGGTCTACTTCTCCAGCGCTTCGGAGAACACTCATCGTTTCGTCGAGAAGCTCGGTCTCCCGGCAACTCGGCTTCCACTACACACCACCGCTGAATCGCCGCGGATCGACGAACCCTACGTGCTGATCACCCCCACCTATGGCGGTGGTCGGCACGTCATGGGCGGAGAACGTCCCGACAAGGACCTCGTTCCACGGCAAGTCGCCAAGTTCCTCAACGACCCACACAACCGCGCGCTGCTGCGCGGGGTGATCGCGGCCGGCAACACGAACTTCGGCGATACCTATTGCGTTGCAGGAGACATCATCTCGCAAAAATGCGGGGTGCCGTATCTGTATCGCTTCGAACTCATGGGAACCGCTGAGGACGTCGCGCGCGTCCGAGAGGGATTGGGATTGTTTTGGCAACAGCAACCACAGCACCGGCAGGCAAGTCAGCACGCCTAGAGCAGTCGGCGGTGCGGCCCGATACGGGCGAGGTCATGGACTACCACGCCCTCAACGCGATGCTGAACCTGTACGGCCCCAACGGCGAGATCCAGTTCGACAAGGATCGCGAGGCCGCGCACCAGTACTTCCTGCAGCACGTGAACCAGAACACCGTCTTCTTCCACAACCTGGACGAGAAGCTGGACTACCTGGTCAAGGAGAACTACTACGAGACCGAGGTGCTCGACCAGTACGGTCGCCCCTTCGTCAAGCAGCTGTTCCAGCAGGCCTACGCCAAGAAGTTCCGGTTCCCGACCTTCCTCGGCGCGTTCAAGTACTACACCTCGTACACGCTCAAGACCTTCGACGGTAAGCGCTACCTGGAGCGCTTCGAGGATCGCGTCTGCATGGTCGCGCTGACGCTGGCCGCAGGCGACGAGGTGCTGGCCGGCAACCTGGTCGACGAGATCATCGACGGCCGCTTCCAGCCCGCCACCCCCACCTTCCTCAACTCCGGCAAGAAGCAGCGCGGCGAGCCCGTGTCCTGCTTCCTGCTGCGCATCGAGGACAACATGGAGTCCATCGGGCGCTCCATCAACTCCGCGCTGCAGCTGTCCAAACGCGGCGGCGGTGTCGCGTTGCTGCTCAGCAACATTCGTGAGCACGGCGCCCCGATCAAGAAGATCGAGAACCAGAGCTCGGGTGTCATCCCGATCATGAAGCTCCTCGAGGACTCCTTCTCCTACGCGAACCAGCTGGGTGCGCGTCAGGGCGCGGGCGCGGTGTACCTGCACGCCCACCACCCCGACATCTACCGCTTCCTCGACACCAAGCGCGAGAACGCGGACGAGAAGATCCGCATCAAGACGCTCTCGCTGGGCGTGGTGATCCCCGACATCACCTTCGAGCTGGCGAAGAAGAACGAGGACATGTACCTGTTCTCGCCCTACGACGTCGAGCGCATCTACGGTGTGCCGTTCGCCGATGTGAACGTCACCGAGAAGTACTACGAGATGGTCGACGACAAGCGCATCCGCAAGTCGAAGATCAAGGCGCGCGAGTTCTTCCAGACCATCGCCGAGCTGCAGTTCGAGTCGGGCTACCCCTACATCATGTTCGAGGACACGGTGAACCGGGCCAACCCGATCAAGGGCAAGATCACCCACTCGAACCTGTGCTCGGAGATCCTGCAGGTCTCCACCCCCTCGGAATTCAACGACGATCTGTCGTATTCCAAGGTGGGCAAAGACATTTCGTGCAACCTGGGTTCGCTCAACATCGCGAAGGCGATGGACTCACCGGACTTCGGCCAGACGATCGAGACCTCGATCCGCGCCCTCACCGCGGTGTCGGACCAGACCCACATCTTCTCGGTGCCCTCGATCGAGCAGGGCAACAACGAATCTCACGCCATCGGCCTCGGCCAGATGAACCTGCACGGGTACCTGGCGCGCGAACGGGTCCACTACGGCTCCGAAGAAGGCGTGGACTTCACCAACATCTACTTCTATACCGTTGTGTACCACGCGATTCGGGCCTCGAACCTGATCGCCAAGGAGCGCGGCTCCGCGTTCGGTGGGTTCGCCGACTCCAAGTACGCCAGCGGCGAGTACTTCGACAAGTACACCGAGCAGGCGTGGGAACCGAAGACCGACAAGGTGGCTCAGATGTTCGCCGACGCCGGCGTGCGCATCCCCACCCAGGACGACTGGCGTCTGCTCAAGGCCTCGGTGCAGGAATACGGCATCTACAACCAGAACCTGCAGGCCGTCCCGCCGACCGGTTCGATCTCCTACATCAACCACTCCACCAGCTCGATCCACCCGGTGGCGTCGAAGATCGAGATCCGCAAGGAAGGCAAGATCGGCCGCGTCTACTACCCGGCCCCATACCTGGACAACGACAATCTCGAGTACTTCGCCGATGCCTACGAAATCGGCTACGAAAAAATCATCGACACTTACGCCGCAGCCACACAACACGTCGACCAGGGCTTGTCGTTGACCCTGTTCTTCAAAGACACCGCAACAACCCGCGATATCAACAAGGCTCAGATCTACGCTTGGCGCAAGGGCATCAAGACCCTCTACTACATCCGCTTGCGCCAAATGGCCTTGCAAGGGACGGAAATAGAAAATTGCGTCAGCTGCATGCTGTAATTCCTCGTTAGCAAACTCGGCGCGGAGGTCAGATGGGCAAGGCAACTGCTGGTGTGATCTACGGAGTTCGCCTCCGCGCCGAATTTGACTATCGGTATATAGGGCTGACGACAAAGTCGGAGCATGTGCGGCTCCGTCAGCACTTCAAGGTCGCCAGCACGGGTCGAAAGACTCCGTTCTATGACTGGCTGCGCAGACAGGATCGCGACGAGGTGATAGCGGATGTCATGGATTGGGTATAAGGCCTGAAGAAGCTCGGAAAGGCTGAGATCGATTGGATCGCATACCTTCGGAGGGAAGGTCAGCCATTACTCAACCTCGCTGATGGCGGACTCGGACCTGTTGGTGTGGTATGGACTGCGGAAATGCGGGAGGCCGCGCGAATCCGGTCGACCGGCCGTCCGGGTGTGAGCCGGTTCGGCGACGAGAATCCGTTTCACGGGCGCACGCACTCGGCTTCACAGCGTGCGAAATGGTCGATCGAACGTAAAGGCACATACGAAGGCGAAGCCAATCCGAACTATGGGAAGTTCGGTCCAGAACACCCCGGATTCGGCCGTGTGATGTCGGAGGAATCGCGTCTGCGGCTATCGGAGATGAGAACCGGCGCGGGAAACCCGAACTACGGGCGGACGGCCAGCGCCGAGACTCGGGCGAAGATGTCTGCTGCTCAGAAAGGGCGACCGAAGCCCACGAGCAGGCGTAACGCACACACTCGCCATCACACGAATAAGGCTGTGTTCAAAGAATCTTGTGCGTATTGCGTCGAGGACCTGGCGAATCGGGACGATCGGAAACCTGAAGTCGATAGCTGAACCCCATCGTCGGCCCCACGGATGAGCCGTCCGAACTGCTGCGCACGTGAGTCGGTCGGCCCTATGCGTGTCAGTCGACGGAATCGAAGAGGTCGAAGCAGGACCAGCCGCCGCGGAACCACTGGACGACCAGTTGCCAGGTCGACGGGTAGGTTCCGTCGGCGTAGCACAGGCGCAGGCCGTATCGGCACTTGCCGATTGTCGTTCGGGTGTGGCGTTGGATCACCGTGCGGTGCAGGAAGGACGCGCCGAGCCAGGCGAGGATGCCGTACAGGACGGCTGTTGCACCGGGGGCGAGGTACCAGGCGGTGGCGCCGATCGCCGCGTGCAGCGTCATGTCGATGAGGAACGCGGGAATCACGCCGGTCTCGTCGCCGTTGGAAGTGCGTGCGGTGAGCGGGAATTCGTCCGCCCGGCGCTGCGAGGCTCGCGTTTCGGTGAACGCTGGTCGCTCGACTCTGCTGGTCCTTGCCGCGTGCCGGGGCGGTGCTGCGTTGCTCATGGGCCTCAGCGTGGTGCGTAGCGCTTAACATCCACCCGCTGTCGGTCTTGTCGACCTGTTCACGACGTTGCGTGCTCGCTGATCTGAAGTGGCGGCACAAGTGAGCAGGCATGCACCTAGTCAGTCGAGCAGGCATGTGGTCGCGTGTTCTTCACAGCCGAGGGAGGTGTTCGTGGTGATCGGCACAAGTCTGTTCCAGCGACGGCACCGGACAGTTGCGAACCTTGTTAACGTGGCCGCGTTTTGAGATGCACGGTGAGAGGGACCAGATGAAGCGCGCGCTCGTGATGGTAGCGGCCGGAGGATTGGCGCTGGCGGCGCTCGTCGGATGTTCGAGCGACGAGCCCGCGGAAGCGAAGGTGTTGTTCGAGCCGTGCACCGGGGTTACCGCGGGTGCACTGCAGAAGGCCGGTGTCGACCCCGCGACGAAGGTTGCCGCGGGTGCACCTGCCGCGGGCTGGCAGACCTGCGAATGGACCGGTGCCACCGTCCACCTGAAGGTGTTCTCGATCTCGAGAACCCTCGAGGAGTTCGAAAAGGAGTCGGGCACGACAGCGTTCACCGACGAAACCGTCGCGCGCCGCGCCGGCCGCCGCCTGGCCGCCGCCGCGGCCCCCAACTCCTGTGACGTCCTCTTCTCCGCCGACCAAGGAGTGATCCGCATGGTCGTAGTGAAGAACCCCACCGAACCGGCCACCGACCCATGTGTCACCCTGCGCCACATGGGCGAATCGATCGTCCCGACCTTCCCTGCCTGAGCAGCCGCTCATCACCCGAGCGCGAGCCGCTGACGTCGGTGTTCAGGGTAAGGAGAGGACTTGGATCACGGATTTGAGCACGGTGGTGAGCCAGTGTTTTGTCAGGCGGCCCAGGGTGGGGTGGGTGCCGTCGGGGTGGGCCAGGCGTAGGCCGAGCAGGGCGTTGCCGAGGGTTGCTCGGGTGAGTCGCTGAATCGCGACGCGGTGCAGGAAGGAGGCGGTGATCCAGGCCAGGCAGGCATACCAGAACGCTGTGGTGGGGTCGTTCGGTCGAAGGGCGAACCAGACGGCGACGCCGATGCTGATGTGGAGGGTCCAGTTGATCAGGGCGGCGAGGATGGCGGGTAGGGGGTTGTCGCTGTCGGGCGGGGTGGTCGACAGGCTGTGTTTGCTCGGTGCGGGATCGCCGTCGTTGTCGAGGGTGGGGCCGAGGTGGCGTGTGCCGTCGGGTCGCTGCTGGTCTGTGGTGGTCAGCGCCGATGATTCGCGCCGCACGGCCTCCGGTTGCCTCATGACGCCAAAGTAGAAAGTGGGGCTTAAGGCCGGCCGTGGATTACGCCAATGCCGGGATCACCTCGCGTTCGAAGAGTTCGATGCCGGAGGTGTCGTAGGCGGCTTCGGGGAAGTTGAGGATGGCGTAGGCGAGGCCGAGATTCTTTACCTCGGTGAGGCGTTCGATGATCTGTTCGGGGGTGCCGACGGCCGCGCTGGTGGCGAATTGTTCGTGCACAAAGGCTTTCGCCTCGTCGGCGCCGAGGAAGGGGGTGAAGCGGTCGATGACTGTCGAGAGACGTTCTTGCACTTCGGTTTCGGTCGTGCCGACGATGGCGTTGAAGTTGGAGCTGCGGGTGATCGCCGCGAAATCGGTGCCGACCTCGGTGCAGTGCCGGCGCAGGATGTCGGACTTGCGGGCGAACTCTTCGGGGTTGCCGCTGAAATTGGTGTAGGCGGCGTACTTCGCCGCGATCCGCAAGGTCTTCTTCTCGCCGCCGCCCGCGATCCAGATCGGAATTCCGTTCTCCTGCAACGGGCGTGGGTGCACGATGGCGTCGTCGACCTGGTAGTACTTGCCGTCCAGTGTTGCCCGGCCGGTCTGCCAGGCCTGACGGAAGATCTGCACGCCTTCGTCGAGGCGGCCGAGGCGTTCGCCGGCGGGCGGGAAGCCGTAACCGTATGCGCGCCATTCGTGTTCGTACCAGCCACCGCCGATGCCCAGCTCCACCCGGCCGCCCGAGATCAGGTCGACGGTGGCGGCCACCTTGGCGAGGTAGGCGGGGTTGCGGTAGCTCACCGCGGTACACATCTGGCCAAGCCGCACGCGCGAGGTGGTGGCCCCGAACGCCGCCATCAACGACCATGCCTCGTGGGTGGCCTCGTCGGTGGGGACGGGCGTGGTGTGGAAGTGGTCGTAGACCCAGATCGACTCCCACTCGGTGATCGCGTCGAACCGCTGGGCCAGCTCACGCATCACCGACCACTGGTCGGCCGGTTCGATACCGACCAGATCCAGCCGCCAGCCCTGGGGAACGAAGATGCCGAATCGCACAGGTTTTCTCCTGGAGTGAATGGAACTCGAGCGGCGCGCCACACGCCGCGGCTGTCGCGCTCCACTGTTCCACTTCCGTGCGCTCAGGCAACTATTGTGCGCGCACCGCGCTGAACTCTGGACCGGCTGTTATGCACGGAAATTCACTGGGCACGCGGGGCGAACCTGGGCAGGCTCGCCCTCGTATGAACAATATTTCCCCACCCCGCCTCGGCGTCGATTTCGGCCGGGTGATCCAGGGGCCGCGCGCACGCCGGGCGCCCCGGACACGCCCGATCGGCCGCGATCGGGCGTGCGGCCGCGATCTCGCAGATCAGGCGCTTGGGTCGCCGTAGGACGCGGCGATGTCCTTACTGCTCGGCCAGCCGCTGTAGGTCGGTGACTGCGGCCAGCCCTCCGGACTGTCCTGCCATACCTCCTGGCGGCCGTAGGGGAGCGCGTCGATGAGGCCGAAGGTGTAGGCGAGTTGTTCGGTGCCACGGCCGTCGGTGTGCCAGCTGCGGTAGACGGTGTCGCCGTCGCGCAGGAAGGTGTTCACGGCGAAGCCCGCGCCGGGGCCTGCGCCCATGTCGGCGCCGAACGGGCTGTCGGCGGTCGAGTACCAGGTCATCGTGTTGCCGACGCGCTTCTTGTAGGCGAGCACCTCGTCCATCGGCCCCTGCGTCACGATGACGAATCGCGCGTCGTAGCCGTCGAGAAAATCCAGCCGTGCGTACTGCGCGGTGAGGCCGGTGCAGCCCCCGCACTGCCAGGTGTTTCCCGGCGTCCACATGTGGTGATAGGTGATCAGCTGCGAGTGCCCGTCGAAGATCTCGGCGAGTGAAACGTCGCTGCCGTCTTCGGCTTTCAGCGTGTAGTCGGGCAGGCGGACGGCGGGCAGACGCCGGCGCTGGGCGGCGACGGCATCGAGTTCGCGGGTCGCGGCCTTCTCCCGGATTCTGAGCTGATCGAGTTCGGCCTGCCAGGCGTCCTGATCGACGATGGTGGGCAATGCGGTCATGATGGGCCACCCTTCGATGTGTACGGTGTGCACATTTGATATGTTCACACCGTATACTTCTTCGAAAGGAAGTTCAAGGGTTGGCCTATCACCACGGTGACCTCGCGGCGGCATTGGTCGAGGCCGGACTGGAACTCACCAGATCCGGCGGGCCCGACGCGCTGACGATCCGCGCAGTCACCCGCCGGGTCGGTGTCACGCCGAACGCCGCCTACCGGCACTTTCCCGACCGGCAAGCCCTGTTGCGCGCGGTCGCGACGGCGATCGAGGCGCGGATGGCCGAGGGCATGGAGCGCGTCCCGGTGGCACCGCGCGCGAGCTTGCGCGCGGTCGGCCTCGGGTATATCGGCTTCGCGCTGGGGGAACCGGGCTGGTTCGCGGTCGCGTTCTTCGGCGCCGGTGACACCTCGCCCGAATCGGTCGTCGACTCGCCCGCCTATCTCGCCCTCGCCGACGCGCTCGACATGATGGTGCACATCGGCGAACTCGCCCCCGCGGCGCGCCAGGGCGCGACCTGGAGCTGCTGGTCCACCGTGCACGGCTTCGCGGAACTGGCATTGCGCGGGCCGTTGCGGCACCTGGACCGCGCCGAGTTGTGGCCGCTCGCGGAACAGGCCGTCGACACCGTCATCGCCGGGCTCCCACGGGTGGTGTGAGTGGGCTCACTGTGACCAGTGGTACGCGAGCCAGGGGTGAAACGAACGGGCCTCGCATGTAGTCTCTTGGTGGAAGGGTGTGCCCGAGTGGGTACTCCACGTGATCTGCGGAGCGATGAGCCGCGGCGACTGTGAGGAGGTGGGGTTGCAATGCGCAACGAACCCCCCAGTCGAAGGCCGCGCGGCGTCACCCCTTCGTCCTCGCACTGAATTCCTGACCTGGTAGGTCCGGCTCGTGCGTGCTGGCCCCGGCGGTGGACGCCCCGCGGTGTGAACGTCAGCCACCGTTCCACTCATTCGCATCCTGTCGCAATGTCGCAGGCGTGCGCGCTGTTACGCCAGAGGACTCCTCCATGTCGAACATCGATCTCGTCGAAACCCGTCACGTACCCACCGAATCCGTTGCGCCGGAAGTAGTTTCGCCGCGCCGCACCCCCGTCGAAGATCACGCGGTGACCGAGGCGCTGGAAATTCTGTCCGAATCGGTGCGCGATATCGTCGCGACCCACCGCGTCACCTGCGGTGGCCTCGACTGGCTGGAGAACCGTCCGCCGCACGTGATCGCCGACGCGCTCGCCCGGATGGACGCCGTGCAGGCCGGAGTCGTGTTCCGGCTGCTCGACAAGGAGCGCGCGCTCAGCGTGTTCGAGGAGCTCGAGCCGGTGGACCAGCAGCAGATCCTGCAGGGCCTGCGCGAGAAGAGCTTTCGCGATCTCGTCGAGGCGATGGACCCCGACGACCGTGCTCGGATGCTGCACGAAGCACCCGCCAAGGTCGCCAAGAAGGTGCTGGCCGGGCTGAGCCCGCGCGAGCGCCGGATGACGGCCGCGCTGCTCGGCTACCCCGAGGGCTCGGTCGGGCTGTTCATGACGCCGGAAGTTGTTGCGCTGCCGGACAATCTGACCGTCGCGCAGGCACTGGGCTGTGTGCGCGCCAAGGGCGGCAACGCCGAAACGGTCTACACGCTGCCCGTGGTCGATCGCGGCCGCCGCCTCACCGGCATCGTCGAATTGCGCGAGCTGGTGCTGCACTCCCCGGACGCGATGGTGTCCGAACTCGTCGTCACCGAGCCGCCATTCGTGCGGGCCACCGATTCCGCGGAGAAGGCCGCCCGGCTGATGAGTTCCACCAACCTCATCAACCTGGTGGTCGTCGACAGCGAGGACCGGGTGGTCGGGCTGCTCACCATCGACGACGCGATGGAGGTACTGGAGGCCGCCGACAGTGAGGACGTCGCCAAGCAGGCCGGTTCGGCGCCGTGGGAGGGCCACTACATGGCCGCCAAGGTGTTCCAGCTGGCGCGCTACCGGGCGCTGTGGCTGACGCTGCTGCTGTTCGCGGCCACGCTGACCGTGAGTGTCACCGACATGTTCGCCTCGACCCTCGAACAGGCCGCGAGTCTGGCGCTGTTCATTCCGCTGCTGATCGGCGCGGGCGGCAACGCGGGCGCGCAGGCGGCGACGGCGTGCGTACGCGCGCTGGCGGTCGGCGAGGTGCGGGTCTCGGATCTGTTCAAGGTGATCTGGCGCGAATGCCGGGTCGGGCTGGTGCTCGGCAGCATGCTGGCCGCGGCCGGGCTGCTGATCGGCACCGTGTTCGTCGGGCCGAAGATCGCCATCGTCGTGGCCATCACCCTGGTGGTCATCTGCGGCTGGGCGGCGACAATCGGCGGCACGATGCCGTTGCTGGCCAAGAAGTTCCGGATCGACCCCGCGGTCGTGTCGGCGCCGATGGTGACCACCCTGGTCGACGCGACCGGGCTGATCATCTACTTCACCACCGCGAAGCTGGTGCTGGGGATCTGAAGCTGGTGCTGGGGATCTGAAGCTGGTGCTGGGGATCTAACGCTCCGGGAAGAGCGTGAGCGTCTGTGCCATGACGTCTTTGGCGACGTCGTCAGTGGCGGCGACCACCTCGACAACCGGAATGCGCCTGCCGAACGCGGTGGATTCGGCGGGCAGTTCCGGGCCGACGGCCGCGGTGTAGATCGGGATCGAGCTGTCGTAGACCGAGACCGAGCGGTGCACCGTGCGGCCGTCGATGTGGTCCTCGGTGCTGTTGGCGGCCAGGTAGTCGGGCACGCGGTACTCGTAGCTCACGGTGATCTTCTCGCCGCGATAACTGAAGAGGCACTGGGTGAGTCGCTGTTCGTCGCCGGGCACGGCGCCGGCCAGTTTGCCGCGAACCGTGCACGGGTCGGCGCCGAGCAACACGGTTGGTGCGGTGTCGGGGGAGGTGCCCTGCGGCGGCGACTGACGCCAGCGCTCGATCATGCCGGGCATCAGTTCGTCGGCGACCGTGCACGGGTTCTTACCCGGGGTGGACAGGCCGAGGTAGAACGCCGCGCTCGACGGGAACTGGGCGGTCGCACCGCAGGCGCGTGGTTCGCCCGCATCCCGGTCGGGGACCGTGCGGACGTTCGTGTCGCCGATCTGCCGCGTGACGCCGCGGCCGCCGGTGGACAGGGCATCGAGCAGGGTGGCGTGCCAGGTCAGGGTCGAGCCTTCGCCTGCTTTGTCGCTGCCGATGATCGCCCGGCACGAGTCGAGGCCGACGGTCACGCTCTTGACCTCGCCGAACTGTGCCAGGGTTTCGCGTGGCAGCAACGCGCAGACGTCGACCTGGCGGGTCGCCTGGGCCACCTCCGCGCGCTGGTTCTGATCCTGGGGGACCTTCGACCAGAACTCGGGGGGCTGGGCGGGTATCACCGGCGCCGGTGGCGGTGGCAATGTCGCGTAATCGGGTGGGTCGCCCGCCTCGTCACTCCCGCACCCGGCGCATACGAGCAACGCGGCAGCGGCCAGCGCCATCCTGCGATACATCCGCACCCCTGTCCTCGGCAGATCCGGGCCCGGACGCGCGCCCGACCACCGAGTCTGCCCGCGACGGCAACCCTCGCGCAAACATCGCGCCAGGTCGTTCTCAGAACGTTGTCGTCACCGCACCAGCGGCAAGGTTTCGCGCATGACCTTCTCCGCGATCGTGGAGTCGGCTGTGACCGAGACGGTCGGCACGCGCCGACCGAGCAGGGCGTCGGTCGGCCCTGGTGCGAGACCGGGGCCGACGACCGCCGACAGCGACGCCAGGTCGGACTGGGCCGTATCGAACCGGTACACCTGGCGGGAGCCGACGGTGAAGGCCGGCGCGTCGTCGATGATGGAACGTTCCTCGTTGTAGTCGTAGGTGACGATCGCATCGCGCCCTTCCACGTGCAATGTGCACGTGGTGACACCCTGATCGGCCGCGGGCACCTGGACACCGAGCGACGGTGCGACCGCACACGGATCGGCCCCGGTGATCACCGCCCGATCCGAGTCCGGCGAGGTCCCCTGGGCAGGTTCCTTACGCCATTCGATCAACGCGATCCGCAACAGCGCCTTCGCCGACGCGCAGGCATCCTGCGGCGCCCGCACACTGAACGACAGATCGGCCCCCGCCACGAATCGCGCCCACGCCTGACAGGCCCCACGCACCTGCGGATCGCCCGACGCCGCGGGTTCGTCGTTGAACAGCACCCGCACATCCCCCATCGACTCGACGTCTACCGGTCGGTCCATGCCCGGCTCACCCTCGAACATCACCCCGGTACTCCAGGTCGCATCGATCCCGGTGAGATGACCCTCGACAGCGATGTTGAGCCGGCACTGATTCGGATGCACGTTCTCGACATCGCGCACGGTGCCGAGCGTCCCCAGCGCTGCGCGGGGTAACAACGCGCACACATCGATCGCCCTGACCTTGCGCAGAACCGCGACCTTGTCCTGATCGGAAACCGCTGCGGTGGACCAGAATCCGCCTTTGGGCATGGAGTCCGGTGCGGGTTCGCTCCCGCACGCGACCATCGTCAGCGCTGCGGCGATCAGCAGGATGAACTGTCGCACAGGGGTTCTCCTTGTCCGGATCAGGTGGCGGGGAAGAGCGTGAGGACCTGCCGCATCACATCTTTGGCGACGTCGGGAGTGTCGGCGAACACGTTGACCGCGGGTGCGCTAGGGCCGAGATAGCCTGTCTCCCCGGCGAATTCGGGGCCCACCACCACGGTGTAGCTCGTGCCGTCGAGGACGTTGGCGGTACGGCCGTCGGGCATCTGCTCGGTGTTCTTGCTGAGTATCAGTTTCTCGCGGTTCTCGAAGCTGACGACGACATCAACGCCTCGGTAGGTGAAGCCGCACGAGTTCAGCGTCGGCACGCCGAACGGGCCGGTTCCGTCCAGGAGGGAGCGCACGGCGCACGGATCCGCGCCGTTCAGGACCGAGCGCCTCGTATCGGGTGAGGTGCCCTGCGGTGGCGCTGCCAGCCAGCGTTGCACCGCGCCGGGGACCAGGGCCTCCAGTCGGGCACACGCGTCGGTCGTCGGAGAGGTGGTCGCCTTGAAATAGATGGCCGCACCTGAACGGAACTTCGCGGTGGCATTGCAGGTCTTCTCGGGCGCACTGGTTCCCGGGTCATCGGGCAGCACCGACAAGGCAACGTCGCCGAGTTGCCTCACGGTTGCTCCCGGTTGTGGGACATCGCCGAAGACCACCATCGACGCCCAGCTCAGCTTCTCGACACTGCCCTTCGGTCCCAATTCGACTCGGCAGGAATCAGTTTCGTCGTTGTCGACTTTGCGTACCTCGCCGAAAGTGCTGAGTTCCGTGCGGGGAACGAGCGCGCACACGTCGATGAGTCGCGCATGCGCCGACACCTGGGCTCGCTGCTCGTCGGTCTGCGGGACGGTCGACCAAAACGATGCGTCGACCGGGGTCGGCACAGGCTCGACAGCTCGCGTGGTCTCCGGCGGATCTGCTTGACAAGCTGTCAGTCCGAGAATGACGGCGGCGGCGCCAACCACCAGTCGACGCAATCGCATATGCAAATCCCCCTCGCGCGGACGACGCCCGCTCCTTTGACCCACTTCGAATGCCAGTGTGCCGGATTTGCCACCTCTGACCCGCACCGGGCCAGGTGCGCCGGTCAGTGGCGCCGCTCACCGGCGGACCGGGCGCTCACACGCATGTGGCGAATCACTGGCGATGCGATGGTGGTGTGGCGGCGATCGTGCCGCACAATGGGGGCCGCGTGTGTGGTGCGGGTGTTCGGCCGGTCAGGTCGGGTTCCGCGCGCCGCAACACAAGCTGTAGTGCTCCCCGAGGTTGTCACCCACTACGAGTAGTGTTCTGGGTGAAGGGCCTCGCGCATGTCGGCGAGTGCGGGTCATCAGGTCTGGCGGAAAGGTGTGGAGGCGGAATGAAGCTCATCGATCGGGCGTCGGCCATCAATTGGAATCGGGTGCCCGATGAGAAGGATGCCGAGGTCTGGGATCGGCTGACCGGCAACTTCTGGTTGCCCGAGAAGGTCCCGGTGTCCAACGACATCCCGTCCTGGAACACCCTCACCCCCGACGAGAAGCAGCTCACCATGCGGGTCTTCACCGGCCTGACGCTGCTCGACACCATCCAGGGCACCGTCGGCGCGGTCTCGCTGATCCCCGACGCGATCACCCCGCACGAGCAGGCGGTGTACACCAACATCGCGTTCATGGAGTCAGTGCACGCCAAGAGCTACAGCTCCATCTTCTCGACCCTGTGCTCGACCAAGGAGATCGACGAAGCCTTCCGCTGGTCGGAGGAGAACCGCAACCTGCAGCGCAAGGCGGAGATCGTCCTGGGCTACTACAACGGCGACGATCCGCTCAAGCGCAAGGTGGCCTCCACGCTGCTGGAGAGCTTCCTGTTCTACTCCGGCTTCTACCTGCCGATGCACTGGTCCTCGCGGGCCAAGCTCACCAACACCGCCGACATGATCCGGCTGATCATTCGCGACGAGGCCGTGCACGGGTACTACATCGGCTACAAGTATCAGAAGGGCCTCGAGCTGGTCTCCCAGGCCGAGCGCGACGAGCTCAAGAACTACACCTTCGAGCTGCTCTTCGAGCTCTACGACAACGAGGTCGACTACACCCAGGACCTCTACGACGAGGTCGGCCTCACCGAGGACGTCAAGAAGTTCCTGCGCTACAACGCGAACAAGGCGCTGATGAACCTCGGCTACGAGGGTCTGTTCCCGAAGGACGAGTGCGAGGTGAACCCTGCGATCCTCTCGGCCCTGTCGCCCAACGCCGACGAGAACCACGACTTCTTCTCGGGTTCGGGTTCCAGCTACGTCATCGGCAAGGCCATCAACACCGAAGACGAGGACTGGGAGTTCTGAGCGAACTCGACCCACGACGGCGGCGGAGTGATCCGCCGCCGTTGTGCTGGGATCGGATCGGTCAGCGCTCCCACGGTGCTTGCAGTGACGGATCGTCGAAGGCCTCGGCCGCCTGCTGATAGAGCTCGCCGATACGGTGCTCGACCTTCTTGCGGTCTTGTTCCGAGATGTCGGCCTGGTCCAAGCGCGCGGCCGCGTTGGCCACGGCGTGGAAGACCAACGTCGGCTTGCCGTCGATGATGTCGGCGACCGGGAATTTGTAGTCGGCCTCGGTGGCGGGATTGCCGCCACGTTCGCGGTACAGATAGATGCTCGCCAGTTTGAGCGGGTCGCCGTTTGCCCACCGCAAGGCGTCGTGCTCGGCCTTGGTGCCGCTCCACTCGTGGTCTCGGGGAGCCCACGGAAGGTCGAGATCGGCGGCGTTGTCGGATGCGGGCGGGATTCGCTCATCGGAATGCTCGGCCATGTTCTCCTCCTCGAACGGGGGTTGTCGGAGCTTCGGCGCGGGGCGATCGCGACGCGGGGAGCGCTGTTCGCCATGATAGCAATCGGGCGGCTACCGGCGATTTCCCCGCGGCGCCGACAGTTGGTCGGCGCCGCGGGGTCCGTTCAGCCGAGCGCGGCCAGGCCGCGGCGGTCGATTTTGCCGGTCGGGGTGCGCGGGAGCTCGTCGACGAACAGCACGTCGCGGGGTGCTTTGAAACGCGCGAGGTGGGATTTCACGTAGGCGCGGACGGTGTCCGCGTCCAGATCGGCCGCGGGGACGATGAACGCGGCGAGCCGTTGCCCGAATTCCTCGTCGGGGACACCGATTACGGCCGCTTCGGTGATCGAAGGGTGCTGGTAGAGCAGGTCTTCGATCTCGCCGGGGAAGACGTTCTCACCGCCGGAGACGATCATGTCGTCGTCGCGACCGTCGATGAAAAGCCTTCCGCCGGAGTCGAAGTGGCCGAGGTCGCCGGTGCTCATCAGGCCGCCGCGGATCTGCTTGGCGCCGCCACCCGAGTAGCCCGCGATCGCGATGAAATTGCCGACATGGACGGTGCCGACACGGCCGGGTTCGGTGACGAGGGTGTCTTCGTCGTAGAGGGCGACCGTGATGCCGACCGGTGCCTTGCCTACGGTGCCGGGTGCGGCGATCCAGTCCTGCGGGGTGGCGATGGTGGCGGTGCCGGTTTCGGTGCAGCCGTAGAAGTTGTAGATCACGGGGCCGAATGCCTCGATGGCTCTGGTGCCCAGCGAGGAGGGGAGCGCTGCGCCCGCGGTGAAGACGATCCGCAACGAGCTGGTGTCGTTGGCGGACAACGTCTCTGGGCCGAGATCGAGGATGCGGCGCAGCATGGTCGGCACCAGTACCACCATGTCGGCTCGATGCCCGGCGATCTGGCCGAGCGCGCGGGCGGCGTCGAATCGGCCGTGTAACACGATCGTCGAACCCAGGTTCAGCGACACGATGAACTGCGACAGGGCGGTGCCGTGGAAAAGTGGCGCGCACAGCAGCACGGTCTGGCCACGCCGCAACGGCACCCGGTCGACGAATTGTGCCGCTGCCAAAGGAGATTCGACACGTCGCGGTGCGCCCTTCGGTGTCCCGGTGGTGCCGCCGGTGAGCAGGACGAAGCCCGCCTGCTCGGCCGGTGCGGGCAAGCGCGCGCCGCCGGGTGTGGCATCCACGTCGAGCACGGTGATATCGCCGGGCAGGTCATCGGCGAGTGCGGACCGGCTCGGGTCGAGCACCAGCGCGCACCTGCTCCCGGACGAGCACATCGTGCAACTGCGCGGCGCCGAACCCAGTGTTGAGCAGCACCAGTCGGGCGCCGAGTTTCGCCGCGGCAGCCATGGTTTCGACCAGGAGCAGGCCGTCGGGACAGAGCACCCCGATGGTGTCGCTCGCATCGAAGCCCGCGGCGTGCCAGCGGGTGGCGATCGCATCGGTGCGTGCGTCGAGTTCGCCGTACCTGATCCGGCGGTCACCATCGATCAGTGCGATCCGGTCGGGGGTTCGTCGCGCCGAGGTGATGATTCCGCCCGCGATCGGACCGTAGGCGCGCATCGTGGCGGCGGTCCGGGCGATCTGGGGCGGATGGCGCAGATCGATGATCCCGGCCCGCTGCATGACCCGGATCTGGCGCACTGTGGTCCGCGCCGTGAGCGCTGCCCGGCGCACCGCGCTCAACATACTCGCGGCCCGGGGTCGGCTCCGGCGGTGACCGCGAGCAACCAGGCGACAGTGCCCAGTTCGGGGACGATCTCGGCGCTGATGTGCTCGGAGAACGGCACCCGCAACATCCGCATGTTCGCCCCGCGCGCGCAGTAATCGGCGGCGATCTTGTCGATCACCAGTTCGGCGGGCAGCAGTTGGTCGGTGGTCGAGTGCCACATCAACAGCGGCATATCGGGTGTGTTCTCCGGCTTGCCGAAGCTCGCCGCGGCCAGCGCCGGTTGCGCGGCAGCCAGCGCGGCAGCGGGGTCGGTCAGGTACTCGGCCATCGGGCGAAGCAGCGTGGTGGCCACGGCGGTGTAGAGGCAGCGTTCCCGCAGGTCATAGGCAACACGCTGGCCTTCCGGTGTCAGGTATCGCTGCAATTCCCGGTCGAACTCGGGGTATTCGCGGGCCAGTCCCAGCACCGCCAGCCAGCCGGTGAAGTTCGCTTGCGGCTGCTGCCCCGAGATCGCGAAAGGTGCGATCGCGACCTTGTCGCCCGGGATACCGCCCTGCGCACTGCCCTCGATATCGAGTTCGGGAGCGTAATGGCGGCGCTGCTCGGCGGCCGAGGCGGAGGCGTTGCCGCCACCGGAATAACCCCACAACCCCACCGGTGCGGTCTCGAGCCCGAGCCCACCGCGCTTGGCGGCGCGGATCC
This sequence comes from Nocardia sp. FBN12, assembly GCF_054031145.1. NCBI lineage: Bacteria > Bacillati > Actinomycetota > Actinomycetes > Mycobacteriales > Nocardiaceae > Nocardia > Nocardia sp. FBN12. The sequence goes on along the minus strand of NZ_CM132926.1, from coordinate 4,393,088 downwards.
CGTCGAGCACCATCCGCCCCTCGCTGGGCGACATGATCGTGTTCTCTTTGCCGTCGAAATCGGTGACGACCACCGCCGCGCCCGCCGCGAGGAACTGACTCATGATGGCCACTTCCTTCTGGATTCCCGCGCGCAGGGTGTAGGACGGATTGCACTGCTGGCCGAGGCTGTCGATCGCCTCCTGATAGGAAATCAGCGGGCGCGCACCGGGTCCCAGCCACGGGATGCCCGGCATCAGCACGGTGGTCGCCGTGGCGAGCGGGTTGTCGTGCACATCGGAGCTGCGCAGCAGCAGCTGTGTGGTGTGCACCGGGGCCGGGATGCCGAGCACGTGGGTCTGCACGATCCGGCTGCGGATCACGTCGCCGTTGGCGTAGGCGGCGAGATCGGCCGGATCGGCGTACCAGGGGTCGTGCTGAGGGGTGGGGATCGGCACGACCGCCGGATATACCTGCGCCTCGTTCGGCAGCGGTGGCAGTTCGAAATCCTGGGCGCCCGCCGGACCCGCTGCCACCAGCACTGTCATCGCGAGCAGAGGCAGGGCTCGGGCGCCGAGCCGTCGGAGCCGGGGCGACCGGCAAGTGGCCGTGCTGCGCTGCATGGCATCTCCTTCGATAGGTGATTCCGATTACAGCACGTTGCCTTGTTGAGAACAAGAGTTCTTGTTCTTATTGGGCGATCTGTAGGCTGAGCTGCGTGACGTCGACCGACAAGAGCCAAGTCCGCTCCCGGCGCATCCAGGGCTTGGACGCCGAACAGCGCCGTGCCCGCAGGCGGGAACAGATATTGGCCGCCGCTTTCGACTTGATCGCCGCCGACGGCTACGTCAACACCGCGATCGAGCAGATCTGCCAGACCGCCTTCGTCGGCAACAAAGCCTTCTACGAACTCTTCGACAGCAAAGAAGACTGCTACCTGGCGCTGCTACAGCAGCAGAGCGAACACGCACAGGACAAGGTCGCCACCGCGCTGTCCGAATCCTCGGGCGCCCGCGACGACGTGGTCGCCGCCGTCATCGGCGCCTTCGCCCATTCGATGGTCGACGACCCGCGCGTGGCGAAGGTGACTTTCGGTGAGGCCAGCGGCATTTCGGCGAAAGTCGAACAGCAACGGCGGATCAACCGCCGCTGGGCCGCTCAGTTCCTCGAAACCCTGTGGCGTGAATACGGATTCGTGCCCCCCTTAGGAGTCGGCATCGATCTGCACGCCCTCGCGGTCTCCACGATCGGCGGTCTGTTCGAGACCGTCGCCGACTGGCTCCACACCGACGCCGGCGCGACGGGCGACATCGATGTGCTCATCCGAGATCTCATGGCGTTCATCGAGATCGTGCACTCAGGATTGGGGCGGTCCGCGGGTTGAGTCCGCCCGCATTCGTCAGCGGGGAGCGGGGCCGCCGGGCGGCGGGCCGCCTGGCGCTCCGTTGCCCGAGGGCGGGGCACCGTTGCCGGACTGGGTGTTCTGGGATTTCGCGGCGACGCCGACCGTGAGGGCGACGGACATGCCGGTGGTGGGTGTGCCGGTGACCGTGGCCAGTTCGGCGTCCCAGCCGTCGCCGAAGACGTTGTCGGAGGACAGGGTTACGCCGGACATGTTGCGGGTGCTGTTCGTGTAGCCGGGGTCGGCGTCGAAGACCGAGGTGCAGGCGTCTTGGGGCAGGGCGATCTGGGAGGTGAGGCGGGCGTTGTCGCCTGCGACGGCGGTGGACAGGGAGTCGTAGACCTCGAAGTGGATGTGTGGCCAGCGGCCGGCGTAGCAGGCCGGGAAGATCGAGGTGAAGCGGACGGTGCCGTTGTCGTCGGCTACTTGGACGCCGCGTAGGTAGTTCTGTTCGGTGGCGCCGTCGGTGTAGAGGGAGTAGCGGCCTTCGCGGTCGCAATGCCAGACGTAGACGGCCATGCCGGTGCCCGCCGCGTTCTCGACGAGATCACGCAGGTTCAGCGTGAGTGTCATCGGAACACCCTGGGCGGTACCGGAATACGTGCCGAAACTGGTGGTGATGTCGGATCGCACCACGCCCGATTCGATCAGGACATTGGGTCCGTTGGAGCCGTCACCCGGGTAGGGACCCGCCGTCTCCTGCGGTGCCGCGGCGGGGGTTTCCGCCGACGCGGAGGTGGTGGCCGAGCTGGTGCTCGCGTCGGTCCTGTCGTCGGTGGTCGCGCAGCCCGCCGCCGCCGCCGCAACCCCGGCGACGCCGAGAAACCTCAGCGCTCGCCGCCGCGACAGCACTCGAAGATCGTGCCCGAGTCCCAGATCGTGCTCGCCCATTTCCGCTCCTTCGCTGCCGTGTTGACGACCACGGTAAGCACGGGGGCTGCGCCGGAGCCGCGAACGCGCTGAGAGGTAGCTGGGAGTCAGTCGGTGACGTAGCCGTTGAGGCTGTTGCGCAGGTCGGTGAGGACCGCGCGGGCCGCGGTGAGGCCGGTGGTGTGCCAGATCTTGTCGTCGACCGCGAAGACACGCTTGTCGGACGCGGCGCCCAGCTCTTCGAACTGATCGGAGCGCAGGACCTGCCTGCCGTGTTCCTCGCCGTCGGGGCCGTCGAACATCACGTAGATGACATCGCCTTCGGCTTTGGTGGCGAGGTCGGCTTCGGTGATGTCGAAGGATCGGCCGCGCTGGGCGGTGGGGCGCTGGACGCCGACGTCGGAAAGGACCTGGGCCGCGAAGGTTTCGGTGCCTTGGACCTGAATGGTGTCGGCGGTGAAGCGCAGGACCGAGGCCTGGGATTGGCGCGCGTTCAGGGCGGGGCCGAGGTCGTGCGCTTCGGTGAGGTAGTTCTGCAGGGCGGTGCCGGCGGCGTCGCTGCGGTTCATGCCCGCGGCATAGGCGGCGAAATCGGACTGCCAGCTGCCGCCCGCGCCGATCAGGACGGTGGGGGCGATCTTGCTCAGCGCGTCGAAACCACCGGCGGTCGTGGCGACGTCGCCGAGGATCAGGTCGGGCTTCAGCTCGGCGATCCGTGCGGGATCGGGCTGACCGATGGCGCCGACGCTTGGCACCTTCACGACGCCGTAACCCAGGTACATCGGTTGCGGACGGTCGCCGTCGAGGGTGACCGCGCCCGCGACCCGCTCCCACAGGCCCACCGCGCAGGCCGCGTCGAGCGCCGCGGTGGTGAGTACGACGATGCGCTGCGGGTCGGCGGGAACCTGTGAGACACCGCCGGTGTGGGTGACGGTGCGCGCCGCGCCGGAGTCCGGCGCGCTCGGCAGCGGGCACGCGGTCGCGGTGTCGCGATCGGTCCCGACCACGCCCGCACCCGCGATATTCGTGGTGGTGCGGATGATCGTGCTCGCGTCATCGTGCTTCTCCGCGCACCCCGCGGTGAGCACGGCGGCGCACAGCAACGCGGCCGCCACGACGAAGCCGCGCGAGCGGACGTGCCCGCCCGGCTCGGCGGTGCGACGGAATCGGGTGCGGTTTCGGGCGCTCGCCAGCATGCGCACGAGGGTACTGCGTGGCCGCCGGTGTGAGTGCCGCGGGCCGATCTACCGGCGGCTCGCACGCCGGAAGCCGATGGCGGCGGGAACGGCGAACAGCAGGACGGCGGCGCCGGACCAGGCGAGGGTGAGCAGCAGCGGCCGCGCGATGGGACCCTGATCGGACAGGCCGCGCATGGCGTCGACGGCGACCGACATCGGCTGGTTGCGCACCACCGGCTGAATCCAGGTCGGGAAGGCGACCAGGGGCACGAACCCGGTGCTGAAGAACATCATCAGCGAAGTGAGGATCGTGATGCCCTCGACCAGGGAGGCCTTCGCGGTGTAGACGGCGACGGCGGTGACGATGGTGGCGAAGGCGAGCCCGAACACCACGGGGACCAGCAGGAATACGAGCGCGGCCAAGGGGCCGTGGTGGAACCGGAAGCCGAGCAGGAAGCCGACGATCACCACCGTCACGGTGCCGAGCAGAATGCGGCAGCCCTCGGCGAGGATGCGCGAGACGATCCCGGACGCGCGATGCACGGGCAGCACCCAGAATCGGGCCAGCAGACCGGCGTCGCGTTCACGGCCGAGCAGCACACCGCTCGCGACGGCGCCGGACAGCGCGCCGACGAGGGCGACCATCGGGACCGAGCCGTAGAGGGCGTCGTCGCCGGTGAACTTCTCGATCTGACCGCCCACCACGATATCGAGCATGATCAGCAGCAGACACGGGATGAGCAGGGTCTCCAGCAGCGTGATCGGGTTGCGGGCCCAGCGCACCAGCAGCCGCTCGGTCTGGATCAGCGTGTGCCGGACCAGCGACACCGCCGAGGTCTCCAGTCGCTCTGCCATCAGGCCCTCCTGGAACTCAGCCGGATGGCCACCGGCAAGCAGATCGCCACGATGGCGGCGAGCCAGAGCAGCGACGGGCCCATCAGTGACCAGGTCACGGTCCCGGCGTTGCCTGTGGTGTCACCGGCCAGCGCGCGCAACACGATCGCGAACTGGGAGACCGGTTGATTGCGGACGAACCATTGGATCCACTCCGGGAATTGGCTCGCCGGTGCGAGACCGGTCGAGAGCATGCCGAAGATCAACGGCGGCAACACCAGTGCCTGTGACGTGGCTTCCGGGCTCTTGGACAGCGTGCCGATCACATCCGCGCCGAGGGTGAACGCGAGTCCGATGAGCAGCGAGAACGCCAGGTAGCCGAGGGTGTGCGCGGCGTCGAGCCGGAATCGGAAGCCGATCACATAGCCCGCGGTGATCGCCGCGGCCAGCGAGATCAGCAGACGGAACAGGTTGGCCGACATCCGCGCCGCGACCGGAACCAGCGGGCGCAGCGGCATCGCACCGAAGCGGCGGTTGAGGCCCGCGACGGAATCGGTGGCCGAGCGGAACGCCGCCGAGATGGCGGTGAACGCGGCGGCCTGCAAGATCACCAGCGGCATCATGTACTGGGCGTAGCTGCTGAAACCGTTGCCGGAGAACGTCATCACGGTTTTCAGCGGAATGTAGAAGCTGGCCGTGAAGGCCGCGGGCGCGAAGACCGAGGCGAGGAACTCGCCGGATTTGATCGAGGGCACGATCAGCCGCGTGGTCAGGACCCACCACTGCTGCACCGTCTCCGGTGTCGCGCGCGCAGCGGTGTTCCAGGTGATGGCGGTCATGCCGTGGCCTTCGATTCGGCCTCGGTCGAGGCCAGGTGACCGGTGAGTTGCAGGAACACGTCGTCGAGCGAGGGCCTGCGCAGGGCGATGTCGACGAGTTCGACAGAGGCGTTGTCGAGTCGGCGCAGGGCCTCGGCGAGTGTCTTGGCGCCGTCGGGGGCCGGGATGGTGATGCGGTCCGATTCGGGAGTGAGCGCGGCCAGGTTCTCCGCGGGAAGCAGCGAGCCGAGCGCGCTGACGATGGCAGGCAGCCCTTCCAGATCCAAAGGCACGATCTCGCAGTAGCTGCCACCGGTGCGATGTTTCAGCTCGTCGGCGGTGCCGGAGGCGATCACCACGCCGTGGTCGATCACGATGATCTGGTCGCTGAGCGCGTCGGCTTCCTCCAGGTACTGGGTGGTGAGCAGGGTGGTGATTCCCGCGCTCTTGAAGCTGCGCACCAGGTCCCAGACGCCCTGCCTGCTGCGGGGGTCGAGGCCGGTGGTCGGCTCGTCGAGGAAGACGACATCGGGGCGCACCACCAGCCCGCACGCGATGTCGATGCGGCGCCGCATGCCGCCCGAGTAGGTGCCGACGCGCCGATTCGCGGCCTTCTCCAGATCGAATTCGCCGAGCAGTTCTCTGGCCCTGACCTGGGCCGCCGGTTTGCGCAGGCCCATCAGCCTGCCGAACATGACCAGGTTCTCGTAGCCGCTGAGCATGTCGTCGAGCGCGGCGTACTGTCCGGTCAGCATGATGCGCTGGCGCACCGCGGCGGGGTCGGCGACGACATCGTGACCGGCGACCGTCGCCCGCCCTCGATCGGGCGTGATGAGGGTGGACAGGATGTTCACCATGGTCGTCTTGCCCGCGCCGTTGGGGCCGAGGATGCCGAGCACCTCACCGGGGGCGGCCTCGAAATCGACACCGCGCAGGGCGTGCACGTCGCCGAAGGACTTCTCGATCCCTTCGACCATGACGCCACCGGTGCGCGAATTGCTCTGCACGAGAGTGTGTTCGAGGCTCATATCCGGTCTCCTGCTTCCAAGTGGTCATCGAGCAGTGGCGAGATGACCGACAGTGCGTAGGGATTGGTCATCTCGTCGTGGGTGACGTCGACGTCGTGGTTGGTGATGGCGCCGGTGACGTAGGGCCGCCAACCGCCGGGTCCCATCCATTCGGCGGGGTCGACCGTGGCGCTGAAATAGACGACGTCGCCGTCGTAGACCGGCCGCTGGTATCCGGTCCTGGTGCCGGCGGAGGCGTTGTAGGAGCCCGCCATGCGCTCGATGGTGGCCGCGTCGATGAGTTCCACACCGCCGAGTCGGGTGGTGATGAGCTCGGCCGCTTGTTCGGCGGTTGATTCGGCGGGGACGTCGTCGATGCCGAAGATGGCGCCGAAGGTGTTGATGAAGGCGCCCGGCGAGAGGCGCTCGATGGTGTCGCCGTCGATGTCGGCGGTGTCGGTGTCCAGCAGTGCTACGACGCCGACCTGCTCGCCCGCGGCCTTCAGCTCGACCGCCATGGCCTGGGCGATGAGTCCGCCGAAGGACCAGCCGAGCAGGTGATAGGGGCCGTTGGGCTGCACCGCGCGGATCTCGCGCACGTAGCGTCGCGCGAACTCCTCGATGGAGCGCGCGGAGGGTTCGCGGCCGCTGAGGTCAGGCGCCTGAAGTCCGTAGATCGGGCGTCCGGGCCGTAGCTGTTCGGCGAATCCCAGGTAGCTCCAGGACATTCCGGAGGAGGAGTGGACGCAGAACAGTGCGGGGCGGTCACCGTCGGGGCGGATCGGTAGCAGCACGTCGAGACCGAGGCCGGTCGGCCCCGGCTCCACGACCGCTGCGGTGCGCGCTGTCATGGCGGCGGCTTCGTCGGCCGAAGCGGTCTGGGCCGCAGGGGTTTCGGCGAAGCGCGCGGCCGCGTCGAGTGCCCCGGCCCAGAGATCCGCGAGTTCGGCGACCGCCGCACGGTCCAGAAGTTGTGCCGCGTAACCGAAATCGGCCTGGAGGCGGTTGTCGGCGACCATGGCGTTGATGTCGATCGCCGACATGATCGGCACCTCGGGATGCTCGGCAGCCGCGAGATCGCCGAGCGCGTCGGTGGGGAGCCAGCCGAGGCCTTCGAGGCCGGGGGGAGTGTCGACCGAGGTGTGTCGGCCGAGGTAGTTCACGCAGATCTGGCCGGGAAGCCGGGACGGGAGTTGTTCGGCTGCTTCGGTATTCAGGTAGCGCAGCAGACCGAATCCGATGCCCTTGTCCGGGACCTCGAGCAGGTCGTGCTTGACCCGGCGGATGGCCGCGCCCATGGCCGGGCCGCCCGCCAGCGCATCCTCGATGTCGATGTCGGCGAGATCCAGCCGCACCGGGTACAGGTTCGTGAACCAGCCGATGGTGCGCGACAGATCCGCGCCCGGCACGACTTCCTCCTGTCTGCCATGGCCTTCCAGCCGGAGCAGCGCCGAGCGCTCGTCCACGCCTCGGCGCGCCCGCCAGCGCACCAAGGCCAGTGCCAGGGTGGCGAACAGCGCGTCGGTGACGCTGCCGTGGAACAGCCGGGGCAGGGTGGTGAGCAGGGCGGTGGTGGTGTTCTCGTCGACCTCGATCTCGAGGCGGCGGACCGTCCGCGCCTGATCTGTGGCGGGGTCGAGGTGGCGGGGACCGAGCAGTGGGTCGGGGCCGTTCACCACCTGTCGCCAGTACGGGAGTTCGGCCAGGCGCTGCCCGGAATGGGCCTGCTCGGTCATGGCATGCGACCAGCGCCGCATCGAGGTGCCGATGTCGGGGAGCGTCGGGGTGGCGCCCGCCGAGACCTGGGCCCAGGCGGCGATCAAGTCCTGCACCAGGATTCGCCACGACACGCTGTCGATCGCGAGATGGTGCGCGACGATGATCAGGCGGCCGGGCCGGGTGTGCGCACCGGCGTCGCCGACCGGATCGAGCCACACGAACTGGAGTACGACACCGTCGGCGGGGTGCAGGCGGTTCATCGCGGAGTCCAGTGCGGTCTGCGCGTATTCGCGCAGGTCGATCGAGTCGGTGGGATCGAAGGCCGTGCGGTGCACGAGGGCGTCGACGTCGATCGAACCGGGGTCTGCCACCCGCAATCGCCAGCCGTCATCGGCTGCCCACAGGCGCGCCCGCAGCATGTCGTGGCGGTCGATCGCGGCGGTGAGCGTGGTGACCAGTTGTGCGCGGTCGATGCCGACCGGCAGTTCCACTACCGCGGTTTGGGCGAACCGGTCGAAATCACCGCCGCGTTCGATCATGTACCGGACGATCGGGGTGAGCGGAAGGTCGCCGGTGCCGCCGCCGGGCAGTTCCGCGAGTGCCTCGACCGTCTCGGCGGCATCGACGGCCGCGCCGAGCGCCGCGACCGTGCGGTGTTCGAAGACCTGCAGCGGGGTGCAGTGCACGCCACGCAGCTTCGCCTGGGTGACGAGCTGGATGGCGAGGATGCTGTCGCCGCCGAGAGCGAAGAACGAATCGTCGATCCCGACCCGCGCGCGGCCCAGCAGTTCGGCGTAGACCTCGGCGAGTACCTGTTCGGTCGGTGTTTCCGGTGCGCGGTACGGGGTGTCGTCGGTGACGAACACCGGTTCCGGTAGTGCGTTTCGATCGAGCTTGCCTACTGCGTTGATGGGGATCTCGTCGAGCACGACGAACGCGGCGGGCACCATGTAGGCGGGCAGCGTGTCGGCGGCGAGGGCGCGGATGTGCGCTGTGTCGAGGTCGGCGCCGGGTACGCGCACCAGGTAGGCGGCGAGGGCAGTGGAACCGGTGGGGCCGGGAACACCCAGTGTCACAGCGAGATCGATGCCGTCGATGGCGCCGAGCACGGCGTCGATCTCACCGAGCTCGATGCGCTGGCCGCGCACCTTTACCTGGAAGTCGGTGCGGCCGAGGTATTCGAGTGTCAATCCGGTGTGTGAATCGGGAGGGTTGTCGGACGGAGCTGGGTCGGCCCGATTGGGCGCGGGGCTGCTGGTGCGGGTCCACCGCACCAGATCGCCTGTCCGATACAGGCATTCACCGGGACCTTCGAACGGGTTGGCGACGAATCTGGCCGCCGTGAGGCCTGCCCGGGCGTGGTATCCCCGCGCGAGGGCGGTGCCAGCGAGGTACAGCTCGCCCGCGACACCGACTGGCACCGGGCGCAAGCGGTCGTCGAGGACGAGTGCGGACGCGCCACGGACAGGTGCGCCGATGGTCACCGGTTCCGTGGCCGACAACGGCTCGGAACCCGTTGCCCAGATGGTGTATTCGGTCGGCCCGTACAGGTTGACCATCGTGCGTGCGCCGGCACCGCCGCACCACCGCGCGACCAGATCGGGGCCAACCGCCTCGCCCGCGACCGCGAGAACGCGCAGGCTCGACACATCAGCGGGATCGATGGTGGCCAGTGCCGACGGGGTGATCACCATGTGGGTGACCTGTTCGGCGGCGATCAGTTCCGCGAGCGGCGCGCCGCCGAAGACGTCCGGCGGTGCGATCACCGAGGCGCCGCCGCAGCCGAACGCCATGAGTGCCTCGAAGATCGACGCGTCGAAACTCGGGGAGGCGACCTGCATGACCCGGGCGTGTTCGTCGAGGGCGAGGTCGGCGCGCTGGGCGGCGACCAGGTCGGCGAGGCCGCGGTGGGTGACGGTGACGCCCTTCGGGGTGCCGGTGGAGCCGGAGGTGTAGATCATCCAGGCCGGGTTCTCGAGCCTGATCGGGTCGGGGAGTTCCTCGGCGGTGAGGTCGGCGTCGTCGGTGGCGGCCAGGCGGGTGGCGAAGTCGGGGTCGTCGAGGATCAACCAGCGGGTGCTGTCGGACAGTTCCGGCCGGTATTCGGCCAGGGTGATCCCGACCCGGGCGCCGGAATCGGAGAGCATGTGGCCGATGCGGTCCGCCGGATGCTTGGGGTCTACCGGCAGGAACGCCGCGCCCACTTTCGCCGCGGCCCAGATGCCGGTGTGCAGCTCGGCGCAGCGGGGGAGGCCGAGGGCGACAACAGATTCCGTCTGCGCTCCGGCCTCGATCAACAGCCTGGCCAGCTGGTTGGACCGGGCGTTCAGGGCGCGGTAGGTGGTCGTACCGGATGCCTGCGCGCGTTGTTCCAGGCGGGGTGCGCCCGTCGGTGCGTGCTGGGTCGGGGACGCTGCGGTGGCGTCGATGGCCGGTGCTGGTTGTCCCCGAAGGCGCGCGTCGGCGTTGCTGACCAGTGCTGGTCGGTCGGGGAAGGTTGTCGCGGAGGTGGTGAGCAGCTCGGCCAACGTGGTGGTGCCCGTGGTGGCGGGCCCGCGGACCGGGATCAGTTGTGCGCGTTCGGATTCGGCGAGGATGTCGATGTCGGCGAGGCGGATGTCGATATCGTCGATGACAGTGGTGAGCACCTGACGCCATCGGGTCGCGAAGGAGGTCACCGTGGTGGCGTCGAACAGATCCGTCGCGTAGGTCAGGACGCCTTCGATGCCGGCCGGGCCGGTGTCGTCGAAACGTTCGCGCAGGTCGAGGGTGAGGTCGAAGGCCGAGGATCGGCGGTCGAAGTCCTCGACTTCGAAGCGCAAGCCGGGCAGTTCGAGGACCGGTTCGATGAAGTTCTGGAGCGACAGCGACACCTGGAACAGCGGGTGATGGGCAGTCGATCGGGTGGGGTCGAGTGCGGTGACGAGCTGTTCGAACGGCACGTCGGCGTGACCGAAGGCGTCGAGGTCGGTGGTGCGGACGGTGGCGAGCAGTTGCCGGAAGCCGGTGCCGGGGTCGACGGGCGTGCGCAGGGCCAGGGTGTTGACGAACATGCCGACGAGGTCGTCCAGCGCGGCCTCGCCCCGGCCCGAGATCGGCGTTCCGATGACGACATCGCCCGTACCGCCGAGTCGAGCCAGGAGAACCGCGAGGGCAGCGTGGACCACCATGAAGACGCTGACGTTGTTCGCGGCGGCGAAGTCGATCAGCGCACGGTGGGTCGGTTCGTCGACGGCGAAGCCGACGTCGTCGCTACGCATCGTCTGCACCGCGGGCCGGGGACGGTCGGCGGGGAGCTCCAGCGCATCCGGTGCACCCGTGAGTGTTTCGCGCCAATACTGGATCTGCTGCGCTGCGACAGACTCCGAATCCGTCGCGCTACCGAGCAGTTCGCGATGCCACAGCGCGAAGTCCGCGTACTGCACCGCGAGCGGGGGCCGCGTGGGTGCGCCACCCGACACTCGGGCCGAGTACGCGGCTACGAGATCGGCCGCCAACGGTGCCATCGACGCGCCGTCGGCGCTGATGTGGTGCACAACGAGGACGACAATATGCACCGGCTCAGCTGACGGGCTGCCGCTGAGGCGGAAGAGGCCGACTCGCAGTGGGGCCTGGCGGGTGAGGTCGAAACCGGTGCCTGCCAGTTCGTTGATCCGATCACGCAGTGGCGCACCGTCTTCGGTGTCGATCAGCGGCATCGACGGAACCGCGTTGTCGATGCCGACCATGACCTGGCGTGGGCCCTCGGCGTCGGCGGGGTAGCGGGTGCGCAGGCTTTCCTGGCGTTCGACCACGTCGGCGAGCGCGAGGCGCATGGCCTCCACATCCAGGATTCCGGTGAGGCGCAGGGCGATCGCGATGTTGTAGGCCGAGGAGTCGGGGTCGAGTTGGTTGAGTACCCACATGCGCTGCTGGGCGGGGGACAGTGGAATGCGGTCGGGGCGTAGGCGTGGGGCCAGCGCGGGTCGGCCGGGGCTGCCTTCGGCGGCGGGCACGACCCGCGAGGACAGTTGGGCGACGCTCGGCGCGTCGAACAGGTCACGCAGGGCGATCGTGGACCCGAGCGACGAATTGACGCGGGCGACAACCTTTGTCGCGCTCAGAGAGTTGCCGCCGAGTTCGAAGAAGGACTGGTCGACGCTCACCCGCTCGGTGCCGAGCACCTCGGCGAACACTTCGGCCACGGACTGTTCGATCGGCGTGCGCGGTGCGAGATAGGACCGCTGGGCGGCCGAGAAGTCTGGTATCGGAAGGGCTTTGCGGTCCAGTTTGCCAACGGGGGTGAGTGGGATGTCGTCCAGGACAACGACATACGCGGGCACCATGTACCCCGGCAGTTCCGCCGCGACCTGCGCGCGCAGTCGCTCGGTGTCGAGTTCGACCTCGGGAACGGGGAGCACGTAGGACACGAGCACGGTGGCACCCGCCGGTCCTTCGCGTCCGATCGTCACCGCGTAGTCGACCCCTTCGGCGCGCGATAGCACCGCGTCGATCTCACCGAGCTCGATCCGCAGACCGCGGATCTTGACCTGGAAGTCGCTGCGGCCCAAGTATTCCAGCGTGAGCTCGTCGCCGGCAACCCAGCGCACCATGTCCCCGGTCCGGTACATCCGCTGCCCGGCGCCACCGAACGGGTTGGCGACGAACCGGCTCGCGGTCATCTCGAACCGGTTGAAGTAGCCACGCGCCAGCGCGGGCCCGGCCAGATACAGCTCGCCCGCGATACCGATCGGCACCGGACGCAACCAGCTGTCCAGCACCACCAGCGCCGCACCGCGAATCGGCCCGCCGATGGTGACCGGCTCGCCCGCGACCAGCTCGGCGGGACCGGTCGCCCAGATGCTGAACTCGGTGGGGCCGTACAGGTTCACCATCCGCCTGCCCGCGGCCCACTTCTCGATGAGCTCGGGAGTGGCCGCCTCGCCGGCCACCGACAGCACCCGCAGCTCGGTGAGATCGGTGGGCTCCATGGTCGCCAGCGCCGACGGGGTGATCACCGCGTGGGTGACCCGCTCGGTGCGCAGCAGCGTCTCGAGTTCACCGCCGCCGTAGACCTCCGGCGGCGAGACGACCAGCCGTCCGCCCGCGGCGTGCGCGGTCAGCATCTCGAAGACGGAGGCGTCGAAGCTGGGCGAGGCGACCTGCAGCGCGCTCGCGGACGGATCGAGAGCCAGGGTTTCACGCTGGGCAGCGACAAGATTCGCGATGCCGCGATGGCTGAGGAGCACCGCCTTCGGTTTGCCGGTGGAACCGGAGGTGTAGATCAGGTAGGCCGTGTGGTCGATGTCGAGCGGTCCGCCGCGTTCGGCGTCGGTGATCGGCGCGTCCGAGACCAGCATGGCGCGGCGCATGGTGTTCAGGTCGTCGAGCAGCAGCCAGTCGATGGACCCGGGCAGGTCTTCGCCGGTGGCCGTCACGGTGACGCCGATCGGGGCTTTCGAATCGGTGAGCATGTGCTCGATCCGCTCCACCGGGTAGCTCGGATCGAGCGGGACGAAGGCCGCCCCGGTCTTGGCCAGCGCCCACACAGCGACCACCGATTCCAGCGACCGGGTGAGCGCGAGCACGACGAAGATCTCGGGGCCGATCCCACGACGGAGCAGGACCCGGGCGAATCGATTGGACCAGGCGTCGAGGTCGCCGTAACTCATCCGCAGATCGCCCGCGCTGACCGCGATCGCGTCGGGATCGATGCGTGCGCCCGCCGTGAGGATTTCGGGCAGCGTGCGCATCGGCAAGGCGGGCGCGCCGTGAACCGGTGCGAGCGTGGCCAATTCGGCGTCGCTGCAGTTGTGCAGTTGTGATACGAGGGCGTGCGGGTTCTCGGCCAGCTGGGCGAGCAGCCGGGCGAAGCGGTCAAGGAGTGACTGTGCCGCGGTGGATTCCAGCTGGTCTGCCATGAACTTCACGGTGACGCGCAGGGCGTCGCCGGCGCCGGCCTCGCCGCGCAGCGGAATCACCATGAGGTTCAACGGGTAAGGCGTCGCGTCGGTGCCCTCGACATCGAGCACCCGCATGCCCGCGATGTCCAGTGCCTGCGACAGCGCCTCGCGATCGATGGGGTAGGACTCGAAAACGGTGAGAGTGTCGAACAATTCGGCCAGACCGACCGCACGGTGGATGGCGGCGAGGCCGACGTGCTGGTGGTCCATGAGCCGCGCCTGCTCGGCCTGCACGCGGGCGAGTAGGTCGGACACCTTCTCCGACGGATCCAGCGTGACCCGCACCGGGACGGTGTTGATGAACAGCCCGACCATCTCCTCGACACCGGGCAGCTCCGGCGGACGGCCGGACACCGTAGCGCCGAACACCACATCGGTGCGGCCGGTGAGCATGGCGAGCAGCAGCGACCAACCCGCCTGGACCAGGGTGCTCACGGTCGCGCCCGCAGCCCTGGCGGCGGACTCGAGCGTCGCGACGGTGGCGGCGGACAAGTCCTGCGAGAGCATCGCGGTCTCGGGCGACTCGATCCCGGCGAGCGTGGGGACGGCGCGGGTGGGCGTGTCGATCCCGGCCATGGCCTGCTTCCACGCGGCCAGGGAGGCTTCCGCGTCCTGGTCGCCGAGCCAGGACAGGAACTCGCGGTAGGACCGGGCGGGCGGCAAGACCGACGCGTCACCCGCGGTGACGTACAGGGTGAGCAGTTCGCGAACCAGCAGCGGTGTCGACCAACCGTCGAGCACGAGATGGTGATTGGTCATGACGAGCCGGAAGTTCTCCTCGGCGGTCCTGATCAGGGTGAATCGCAGCAGCGGGGGCCGGGTCAGGTCGAAGCGGGTGAGTGCGTCGAGCTCGATCACCCGATCCAGCTCGGCTGCTCGCTGCTCGTCGTCGAATTCGGTGAGATCGACCTCGTGCCAGCGGATCTCGGCGGCGGAAAGGACCAATTGCCGTGGGCCGTCGTCGGTTTCGACGAAGGCCACGCGCAGGTTCTCGTGCCGATCGATGAGCGCCTGCGCCGCGCCGCGCAGCCGGGCGGCGTCGACAGTGCCCGCAAGGGTGAGCAGGGATTGGACGGTGTAGCCGTCGGCGGTGTCGGAGTCGTAGAGGGCGTGGAAGAGCAGGCCGTACTGCAGCGGCGAGAGCGGCCAGACGTCGGTGAGCGTCGGGTAGGCGTGCTCCCAGCGCTCGATCTGCGGTTGATCGACGCTGACGAGCGCGAAATCCGAGGGGGTGCGGCCGCCCGCGTCGCCGGTTCCGGCATGGGTGACCAGTGCCCGCAGGGCCTGCGACCACAGGTCCGCCAACGCGCGCACGTCGGCTTCGCCGAGCAGCCTGCTCGCGTAGGCCCAGGTGACTTCCAGTCCGGCGTCGGTCAGGACCGCGTTGATGTCGACGACGGCGGCCAGTGGGGCCCGGTCGTCGTTGGTCGCGGCGAAGCGTCGCGGTACCCAGGGATCGTCGCCGGTCACCGCCCTGCCGAGATAGTTGAAGCTCAGCTGAGGTGTCGGTGCGCCGGCCAGCGCCGCCGCGGTCTCGTCGTTCAGATAGCGGAGCAGGCCGAAGCCGACACCGCGATCGGGGATCGACCGCAACTGTTCCTTGGTCGCCTTGATCGCCGAACCCGCCGCAGGTCCACCGGCGAAGGCCTCGCCGAGATCGATACCGGTCAGGTCGAGCGCGACGGGGTACACGCTGGTGAACCAGCCGACCGTGCGTGCGACATCGGCGCCGGGCAACAGCGATTCGTCGCGGCCGTGGCCTTCCAGCGTCAGCAGGGCGCCGGTGCGGTCACGCCACCGGCACACCGCGAGAGCGAGAGCTGCGAGCAGCACATCGTCTGCGCCGCAATGGAATTGCTCGGGCAGCACGTGCAGGACGGGCTGTGCGATGTCCGAGGGCACCGTCGTCTCCCATTGCGCCATCGTGGCGACCACATCGAGGGTCGGGTCGAAGGTCGCTGTCTCCGCCACGCGATCGGAGGTGGCCGGCGCCGAGTCGATCTCCGCCGTGGCGTGATCGGAGCTAGCCGCGGGCGAGTCGATCGTCGACGTGGTCGTAGAGGAGGTTCCCGCCGAAGAGAGTGACTTCGTGCCGGTGGCGGTCTGATCGTTCGCGCGGGCGAACGACGGGTCGGGCGTCGCCAGGATTCGTTGCCAGATCGGCAGTTCGCCGAGACGGGTCGTGGCGTTCTCGGGCTGGCTGTGCGCCCAGCGGCGAAAGGAGGTGCCGACCGGATCGAGCGCGCCACCGAAGGCGGCGGTGGCCAAGTCGGGCAGCAGGATTCGCCAGGAGATACCGTCGGTGACCAGGTGGTGCAGGACCAGCCAGCACAGTGGGGCGGCGTCGGCGCGTTCGATCAACACGAACCGCGCGACGGCGCCGGTAGTGGGGTCGAGCAGGTCCGCGGCGTTCTGCAAGGCGCGCTCGACCGCGTCGTCGGTGTCGGCGCGGGCCACGTCGATCAGATTCTCGGCATCGACCGAACCCCCCTCGGCCACAAGCCATTCCCAGCCGCCAGCGGTCGGCCGCAGCGAGGAGCGCAGGAGATCGTGGTGCTCGAGCAGGACCTGCACCGCCGCCGCCAGCCTCGGGCGGTCGACACCGGCGGGCAGTCCGATCAGGACTGCCTGCCCGTAGCGCCCCCAGGTGCCCGGGTGCTCGACCATCGCGTGCACGATCGGCGTGAGCTCCACCGCACCGACCCCGCCGCCGGGCAGCTCGTCCACCACGTGCACCGCGGTGTCGTCGGCGACAGCGGCCAGCGCGGCCACCGTTTTGCGTTCGAAGACATCGCGGGCGCTGAACGAGATGCCGGCGGCCTTCGCTCGCGAGACCAGCTGGATCGAGACGATGCTGTCGCCACCGAGAGCGAAGAAGCTGTCGTCGACGCCGACCGTGTCGAGTCCGAGCACCTCGGCGAACAGGGCCGCCAGGGCTTCCTCTCGCGGAGTGGAGGGAGCGCGGCTCACGACCGCGCGAGCGCCGAAATCCGGTGCGGGCAACGCCTTTCGGTCGACCTTGCCGAGCGGGGTCAGCGGTATCCGGTCGAGCACCATCACGACGGCGGGCACCATATACGCCGGAAGAGACTCGCCGACAGCGGCTTTCACTGCTTCGGGACGGACATCGGCCCCCGGCTCGCCGGTGACATAGGCGACGAGCGCGGTGGCGCCGGTCGGCGACTCGACACCGAGGGTGATCGCGAAGTCGATCTCGGGCAGCCGCTGCAGCGCGGCATCGATCTCACCGAGTTCGATCCGGTAGCCGCGCACCTTCACCTGGAAGTCGCTGCGGCCCTGGTAGTCCAGGGTGACGCGCCCCTCGGTGCCGGTCCAGCGCACCAGATCGCCGGTGCGATACATCCGTTCGCCGGGTCCGTGTGGATTCGCGACGAACCGGCTCGCGGTCAGGCCGCTGCGCCGGTGATAGCCGCGCGCGACACCGGGGCCCGCGAGGTACAGCTCACCCACGGTGCCCTCGGGTACGGGGCGCAGCCACGGGTCGAGTACCAGGCCGGACACACCACCGGTCAGGCTGCCGATCGTCACCGGGGCGCCGGGAACCAGCGGTTCGCTCAGGGTGGTGGTGATGGTGGTTTCGGTCGGCCCGTATCCGTTGATCAGCGCGCGTCCGGCCCACTTCGCCACCAGTTCCGGCGGGCACGCGTCACCGCCGACCACGATCGTGCGCAGGTCGGGCAGCGTCGCCGGATCGAGCGAACCCACCACGGCCGGGGTGACATTGAGATGGGTGACACGGTGCGTACGCAGCACATTCGCCATGTCCTCACCCGCGTACGCCGACGGCGGGACCACCGCGAGGGTGGCGCCGGCGGCCGAGGTCACCACGATCTCCTCGACGGATATATCGAAGCTCGGCGACACCGCGTGGGCGACAACGGAGTCCGGCCCGACCCCGAACCCGGCGCCGGAACTCGCGGCGAGGTTCGCCAGACCGCGGTGCGAGACCAGCACACCTTTGGGCAGGCCGGTCGACCCGGAGGTATAGATGATGTAGGCGACCTGATCCGGCACGACCGCGGCGGTGCGGTCGGCATCGGTGATCGGCACGCCATTCTGGGCGGCGAGTTCCGCGACGGTCGTTCCGTCGTCGAGCGACAGCCAGTCGACCTTGTCGGGCAAGGACTTTCGCACCTCGTCGACAGTCACACCGGTGACGACACCGCTGTCGTCGATCATGTGCTCGATGCGATCATCGGGATAGGTCGGATCGATCGGCACGAACGGCGCACCGGTCTTGGCCACCGCGATGGTGGCGAGCACGGACTCCGCCGATCGTGGAATCGACAGCGCGACAGCGTGTTCAGGACCAGCGCCGGCGGCGATCAGCAGCCGGGCCAGACGATTCGTGTAGTCGTCGACCTCGCGATAACTCAGTGTGTCGTCGACGCCCCAGCGCAGCGCCACCGCGTCCGGGTCGATCGCCGCGCCCGCGGCGAGGATCTCGGGCAGCGTGCGAGTCGCGACTCCGGCCGGGCCACGCGCGGGCACCGACGCCGCCTGCTCGGCAGCCGAGAGTACGGGCACCGTCGACAGCGGGGCGTCCGGTCCGGCGAGGAGGAAACGGTGCAGGAACAGCAGGAAGCGCTCGTGATGGCTCGCCAGGTCGGCGTCGCTGTACAGGTTCGCGTTGCCCTGCAGGTCGATGTGGGTGCTCTCGCCGCCGACGCCCGGGTACAGGTTGACGAACAGGTCGTCGATCAGGCCGGACGTGAGCACGTGCAGCCGCCCGACAACCGGGCCGAGCGCGATCTTGGTGTCCACCATCATCAGATTCACGGCGGGACCGAACGAGGTCGCCTCGTCCATCGCCCAGCCGAGATCGCGGACGATGTCCTCCTGGCGGTACCGCTGGCGTCGCAACGCACCGGTCAGCTCGCTCTGCACCGCGAGAATCGCCGCGCCGACGGTGGTGGTGGGATCGAGGCGAACGCGCAGCGGAACGACATTGGCGAGCATGCCGCCCGAACGACGCAGAGTCGCCGAGGTCCGCGCGGAGACCGGCAGGCTCAGGACCACCTCCGGCGCGCCGGTCATCGCGGCGAGATAGGCGCCGAACGCCGCGACCACCGTCGGGGCGACACCCGAATTCACCGATGCGGCAACGGAATCCAGCAGGGCGCCGGTCTCCGTCGGCAGCGCGCCCGAGACCCGGTTGGGGTGGGCGTCGACCTCGGCCTCGCGGCCGGCGAGCGTCACCGGGTCGGCCAGCGCGGCCAGGTGCTCGCGCCAGTATTCGCGGTCGGTCGCGAAACGATCGGAGCTGCGATAGGCCAGATCCGCGTCGACGATCTTCCGCAGCGGCTCCGCCTTGGTCGGCGGCAGCGCACGACTCTCGAAGGCGGCGTTGTAGAGCTCGCCGACGCGCTGCACCAGCGCCAGCGCGCCCATCCCGTCCAGCACGATGTGGTGCATGCGCGCGTACCAGAACCAGCGATCCGCGGCGACACGCAGCAGGGCGATGCGGACCAATCGGTCGCGCATCACGTCCAGCGGTGCGGTGTACTCGGCGCGCATCCACGCGTGCGCGGCCGCTTCCGGGTCGGGCCGGTCGCGCAGATCCAATTCGGCGATGCTGTCGTCGAGTGTCAGGTCGACGATCTGCTGGGGATCGCCGTCGATGTCGACCAGCCGGAGATAGCCGGTACCGAACTCACGACCGGTCCGCCGGACCGCGTCGGTCAGCATCGGGAGGTCGAGCGCACCGGACAGTTCGACGTACTGGGCGATGGAGATCGGGGTGTCGCCGGCGATGTGCTGGGCGAACCAGATGCCGCGCTGCGCGGCGGACAACGGAAAGGGGCCTTCGGGTGCGACGACGTCGGACGCGTGCGAAGAGGGCTGGATCATGAGCGAACCTGCGTTCTCATGTCTGGAGCTGGGCGTTCACCTCTGGTCCCCGACCGTCGGGTATGTACCTCGTGGGTAGTGCTCGCCGTTGCGTACTGCGCTCTATGTTCATTCTGAACCTGTATCGAGCGCATCGGAATGGGTTCAGGAGACTGCGCGCAGTTCCGTGGCCGCCAGCGGCGCGTCGGAGCTGACCAGATAGCGCTGCAGGGTCGAGCGCTCGTCGAGCACCAGCCAGTCGGCGCCGTCGGTGAGATGGGCCCGGCGGGCCTTGGTGGTGATCCCGAATCCGGCGCCGGGGGCGGTGGACGCACCGACGCGCACCGGCACCGGGATCGCGCCGATCTTGCGCACCGCGGCCTCGGCGACGACCGACTCGATCCGGGGGTCGACGGCGAGGGCGATCCGGTCGCCCGCGTCGGCGCCACGGGTGAGCAGCACGCGGGCCAGGCGGTTCGCCCAACGGTCCAGGTCGGCGTCGGCGAGCTGACCGGCGGCGAGCGGCGCGCCGGAGCGGCTGCGCATCGGGATGACGTTGTCGGCGGGTGCGGTGACCGTGATGCTCATCGGGTTCCCCTCGAAGGCTTGTCGGGTGTCTTTGGGTACACCTCCAATCTCGTCTTCGGGAGGGCGATCCGACAGCAACCCCAGCGTTGCCGCGTCGCCTCCAAGGGGGATCGATTACCACCCCTAGGTGGGCGAACCCCGGCGGCACCGTGCGCGCGCCGCCGAGGGTTCGCCTCAGCGGGCGTTGCCGCCGATGCTGAAATGCGCGCCGGTGGGGTCGATCAAGCCGGCGAGGCGACCGTAGGGGGTGTCCATGGGTTGCATGGCGACGCTGCCACCGAGAGCTACGGCTTGTTCGGCGGACTTGTCGACATCGTCGGCGCCGAAGTAGATCGTCCAGGCGCCGGGGACACCGTCGGCCAGGTGCGCGCCCGCGTCGAGGACGCCGCCGAGCATGGGGGAGGTGGCGTGGATGGTGGTGTAGCGGAAGTCCGGGGTGTCGGCGATGGTGAGGGTGTCGCGCCAGCCGAAGGCATCGCGGTAGAAGGTCAGCGATTCGTCGTAGGCGCGGGTCATCAGCTCGAACCAGGACGGGACGCCGACGTGGTCGGTCCAGGTGCCTTCGGCGACGGTGCCCACCGTTTCGAAACCGGCGAAGGTGTCGGCTTGCCAGGCGCCGACTCCGATGCCGCCGACATCGGCCAGCATCGCCATCGTGCCGAGATCGGCGACCGCCATGGGTTCGACGAAGACACTGCCGCCCGCGTCGCGCGTCTTCGCTGTCGTCTCGAGCGCGTTCGGGGTGTCCAGGTAGACGGTCCAGCGATCCGGATACGGGTCGCCGGGATCGTCGAGGCGGCTCATCGCGCCCGCTACCGCGCGACCGTCCTTGCGCAGGGTGGTGTAGCCACCGAATTCCTCGCCGCCGCGTTCGGCGGTCCAGCCGAACAGTTCGCCGTAGAAGGCGATCGCGCGGTCGAGATCGGTGGTGTAGAGGTCGACCCAGGTGGGGTCACCGGGCTTCGGGGTGAATGACATGACTCTCCTCCGCTGTTGGGGTGGCGCGACAGAGACGGTGACACGGGGTATCCCGCCATCGATCATGACGCGCCGAGCGTCGAAAAGTCATCGCCGACAACCGTTGCACCCACGCGACCTGCGGAGGAAGATCAGGATCGCGAACTACGGCGCGCCGAATACGACACAGAGTAGGACCCGCGCGGAATGCTGCGGCAGCACGGTTTACGATTCACTCCAACGCATGTCTGCTGCTGTTCGTTCCCGAAACGCGGCCGACTCTGCGAGTGACGTACAGGCATCTTCAGGAGGATCAGTGACTGCGGTAGAGCCCAGGCCAGTCCCTCAGTTGGAAGCGACTCGACCGTATCCGGCCCGGACCGGTCCGAAGGGCTCGTTCCTCTACAAGGCGGTCACCACCACCGACCCCAAGGTGCTCGGCACCATGTACTTGGTGACGGCGATCAGCTTCTTCCTGGTCGGTGGACTCATGGCGCTGCTGATGCGCGCCGAGTTGGCCCGACCGGGTCTGCAGTTCCTTTCGCCCGAACAGTTCAACCAGCTGTTCACCATGCACGGCACGATCATGCTGCTGTTCTACGCGACGGCGATCGTGTTCGGCTTCGCCAACATCATCCTGCCGCTGCAGATCGGCGCCCCAGACGTCGCCTTCCCGCGACTGAACGCGTTCAGCTACTGGCTGTACCTGTTCGGCGGCACCATGGCGACCGCGGGCTTCGTGACCCCCGGCGGCGCGGCGGACTTCGGCTGGACGGCGTACGTGCCGCTCACCGACATCCTGCACTCGCCCGGTGTCGGCACCGACCTGTGGATTCTGGGTCTGGCCGTTTCCGGCCTCGGCACCATCCTCGGTGGCGTCAACATGCTCACCACCGTGGTCTGCCTGCGCGCACCCGGTATGACCATGTTCCGCATGCCGATCTTCACCTGGAACATCGCGGTCACCTCGGTCCTGGTGCTGCTCGCGTTCCCGCTGCTCACCGCGGCGCTGTTCGGTCTGGCCTACGACCGCCACCTGGGTGGCCACATCTACGACCCGGCCACCGGCGGCATCCTGCTCTACCAGCACCTGTTCTGGTTCTTCGGCCACCCCGAGGTCTACATCATCGCGCTGCCGTTCTTCGGCATCGTGTCGGAGATCTTCCCGGTGTTCAGCCGTAAGCCGATCTTCGGTTACACCACGCTGGTCTACGCGACGCTGGGTATCGCGGCGCTGTCGATCGCGGTGTGGGCGCACCACATGTACGCCACCGGCGCCGTGTTGCTGCCGTACTTCTCCTTCATGACCTTCCTCATCGCGGTCCCGACCGGTGTGAAGTTCTTCAACTGGATCGGCACCATGTGGCGCGGTCAGCTGACGTTCGAGACACCGATGCTGTGGTCGATCGGCTTCCTGGTGACCTTCCTCTTCGGTGGTCTGTCGGGCGTCATCCTGGCCTCGCCGCCGCTGGACTTCCACGTCACCGACTCGTACTTCGTCGTTGCGCACTTCCACTACGTGCTCTTCGGCACCATCGTGTTCGCGACCTTCGCCGGTATCTACTTCTGGTTCCCGAAGATCACCGGCCGCATGATGGACGAGCGTCTGGGCAAGTGGCACTTCTGGACCACCTTCGTCGGCTTCCACACCACCTTCCTGGTGCAGCACTGGCTGGGTGCCGAGGGCATGCCGCGTCGCTACGCCGACTACCTGCCCAGCGACGGTTTCACCACGCTGAACACGATCTCCACGATCGGTGCGTTCATCCTCGGCTCGTCGATGCTGCCGTTCATCTGGAACGTCTTCAAGAGCTACCGCTACGGCGAGGTCGTCACGGTCGACGACCCGTGGGGTTACGGCAACTCCCTCGAGTGGGCCACCACCTGCCCGCCGCCGCGCCACAACTTCTACGAGCTGCCGCGCATCCGCTCGGAGCGCCCGGCATTCGAGCTGCACTACCCGCACATGGTCGAGCGCATGAAGGCCGAAGCGCACGTCGGCTGGGGCTCGGGTAAGCACAGCACGCACGTGTCCGAAGGCGCGCTCGCGAAGAAGTAAGACACCACCGAACGACAGGGTGTGCACCTGCTGACGAACCAGCAGGTGCATGCGCTTTTTCCTTGCGAAGTGAACGGTCACGGCACATCGCAGTAAAGGAACCGATATGGAGCAGATCGACTTGGCTGACACCACAGTTCTCGTGACCGTCACCGGCCCCGACCGACCGGGCGTCACATCGGTGCTGCTGGCGACGTTGTCCCGGCATCAGGTGAGCCTGCTCGACGTGGAGCAGGTGGTCATCAGGGGCCGCCTCACCCTCGGCGTGCTGGTGTCGTGCCCCAACGACCCCGAGGCGCTGCAGGACGAGCTCGAAGAGGCGATGAACACCGTCGGCATGCAGGTCGACGTGTCCGTGGACGCGCAGATCGGCAAGCCGCCGATGTCCACGCACGCTGTCGTGGTGCTCGGCGCCCCGGTCACCGCGAAGGCGTTCAGCGCGATCTCGCGCGAACTCGCCGCCCGCGGCGCCAACATCGACTCGATTCGTGGCATCGCCGATTACCCGGTTGTCGGCATGGAACTGATGGTCACCGCGACCGACACGAGCCCAGAGGGTGACGCGTCGCTGCGTACCGCGCTGGCCGAGGTGGCGGTCGCCGAACAGGTCGACACCGCCGTCGAACGGGCCGGGCTGGCCCGCCGGGCCAAGCGCCTCATCGTGTTCGACGTCGACTCCACGCTGATCACGGGCGAAGTGATCGAGATGCTGGCCGCGCACGCCGGCGTCGAGGACCAGGTCCGTGAGGTCACCGAGGCCGCGATGCGTGGCGAGCTCGACTTCGCCGAATCGCTGCGCCAGCGCGTGGCCACCCTCGAAGGCCTCGACGAGTCGGTGATCGAGGAGGTCGCCGACCGGATCGAGCTCACCCCGGGCGCGCGCACCACGATTCGCACCCTGCGCAGACTCGGCTTCCGCTGCGGGGTGGTCTCCGGTGGGTTCCGGCAGGTGATCGAGCCGCTCGCGCACGAGCTGGAACTCGATTTCGTGCAGGCCAACACCCTGGAGATCATCGACGGCAAGCTCACCGGGCGGGTCGTCGGCGAGATCGTCGACCGGGCGTTCAAGGCGACCGCGCTGCGCAAGTTCGCGGCCGAGGCGGGGGTGCCGATGGAGCAGACCGTGGCGGTCGGTGACGGCGCCAACGACATCGACATGCTCAACGCGGCCGGACTCGGCGTGGCGTTCAATGCCAAGCCCGCGCTGCGCGAGGTGGCCGACACGGCGCTGTCGCATCCCTACCTGGACGCGGTGCTCTTCATCCTCGGCGTCACCCGCGACGAGGTGGAAGCGGCCGACGCTCGCGATGGTGGCGTGCGACGGGTTCCCCTGCTCGGTCGGTAGCGTCGAATCGCGACCTCCACGACGTAGAGTGACGAGAACCGCGGCACCAGCCGCGCAGGAATCGGCACGTCTTCACCGCTCGTCATCGGGAGGTCGTTGTGCGCAGGTCTTTGCTCGTTCTGGTCGCTGTGGCAGGTCTCAGCGGGTTGGTAGCCGGATGCGGTGACGACGAGACCGAACCTTATGACGTCACCTTGCAACCCACCTCCGTTCCGCAATCCACGGCCGCCCCGCTGACGGTCGAGCAATCCGCCAACGGCAGCACGGTCGTGGGGACGGTCGGTCAGCGCGTGCTGGTGCGGCTGGCGCAGGATCCTGCTTCGACCGACCAGTGGAGCATGGTCAACGCCGAGGAGGGCGTCCTGATCGCCGACGGTGGACCTCTCAGCGAGGGCAACAGCACGGTGTGGCAGTTCCGGGCCGCCGAGACCGGCGACACCTCGCTCGAGTTCACCTACGGCCCGTCCAGCGAACCGCCGATCGACCCCGAGCCGACCTTCATGGTGAATGTCCGGGTGAACTGAGCGCGGTTCGCACTCGCCGGCCGGACGTAACGACTCGGGAGCGCCCGCGGCCGCGCCATTAGGCTGGCGGACGGACTGGTGTCGATCGAACGGGTGTTGTGGCATGGGTAGTGGGTTGGAAACCGAGGAGCAGACCGAGGCGGAGTTCCGTGACGAGTCCGCCGGATTCGCCGCTCGCCATGCGGAATTGGCGCAGGGTTACGGCGGCAACGGCGACCCCGACGACCCGGCGATGGTGCAGGCGATGCAGATGGTGCTGCACATTCCCAAGGCCGACCCGCCCGCCCGCAGCGCTCTGCTGGAAGCGGCGGCCGCGGCGGCCGTCGCTGTGTGCCTCGACCCACGTTCGGGGCCGGGCGGGGAGTGGGAACCGCGCTACCTCGCGTGGAAGCGGTCGCGGATCAGGAAGGTGGCCAGGCGGGCGCGTGGCGCGCAGTGGGTGGCCGCGGGGGACGTGGACGGGGTGACTGTCGATGTCGACGGCGCGCAGGCGCGTGCGTTCGTCCCCGGACCGGTCGGGGAGATCGATCAGCGCATCCGCAAACTCCAGATCGGCGGGACCGACCTCGAGCACGACGAGCCAGGTCCGGTGGATCCCACAGTGCCGGTGCTGTGGGTGAACGCGGCATTGGAGATGTCGGTGGGGAAGGCGGCGGCGCAGGTCGGTCATGCCAGCATGCTGCTCGCAGGCGCGCTGCCAGTGGACGCGGCGGCCGCATGGGCAGCACGCGAGTTCCGGTGTGCGGTGCGCGACGCTGGCGAACAGCAGTGGGCGGGACTGGTGGCCGAGGTGACGGCGGGTCGTGCGGTGGCCGTGCGTGATGCCGGTTTCACCGAGGTGGCGCCCGGCTCGATGACGGTGATCGCGGTGCCGCCACGGGAGTGAGCGCACGACACGCGCGAGGTGAATCCGGCAGTTGGATCACGGCTTTCGCGACTCGCCGCGACAAAGCGGTGTGGGGCCGGTAACTCGCGGGTATACGTAACCGACGGCCAGGCACATCGAGGCACAGGGAGGTTCCGCGATGATGACGACAATTGTGGTGATCCTGATCGTCTGGGTCGTGCTCTCGGTGCCTGTCTCCTTCATCGCCGCGCGAATATTGCGTAGTGAAATTCGCAACGCGAATGACCCGTCCACGACCAGCGCCGACGAATCTCGTACGGGCCGGTCGCTGCGCTGAGAGCCCGCGTGGGCCAAGATGGAGCGCGTGTCGCAACCCGATCCCGATCTGCTCATCGACTTCTCCGATGTGACCATCCGTCGCTCGGGCCGAACCCTGGTCGGCCCTGTCTCGTGGCAAGTAGAGCTCGACGAACGCTGGGTGGTGCTCGGCCCGAACGGCGCGGGCAAGACCTCGCTGTTGAGAATGGCCGCCGCCGAACTCCATCCGACCTCCGGTAACGCGAACCTGTTGGGGGAGACGCTCGGTCGCGTCGACGTCAGCGAACTGAAACCGCGCATCGGGTTGTCCTCGGCGGCGGTGGCCAGCCGGATCCCGGTGGACGAGAAGGTCAGCGACCTGGTGGTCTCGGCCGGCTACGCGGTGCTCGGCCGCTGGCGCGAACGCTACGAGGACATCGATACCGAACGCGCCGTCGATATGCTGGAAACCCTGGGCGCCGAACACCTTTCCGACCGCACCTACGGCACCCTGTCCGAGGGCGAACGCAAGCGCGTACTCATCGCGCGTGCCCTGATGACCGACCCGGAACTGCTGCTGCTCGACGAACCGGCCGCGGGCCTGGATCTGGGTGGGCGTGAGGAACTCGTCGAGCGTCTCGGCGATCTCGCCGCCGACCCCGACGCGCCCGCGATGGTACTGGTGACCCACCACGTCGAGGAGATCCCGCCCGGCTTCACCCACGCGTTGCTGCTCAAGGAGGGCGAGGTGGTCGGCCAGGGACTCCTGGGCGATGTGCTCACCGCCGAGAATCTGAGCAGCGCGTTCAGCCAGTCGATCGCGCTCGACCGGGTCGATGGGCGATGGTTCGCGCGGCGGGCTCGTCGGTCGGGCGGGCATCGCCGCCGGAACTGAGCGGCCTCGTCCAACTGCCACGCGGGCGCACCGATAGCCGCGCTGACCTCGCAGGCGTCCGATCGCCGGGAAGCCCGGCGCACGGTCGACCAAGCGGGCGTTAGGGTGCTGAAAGGGCTGCGCTCGAAGGAGGTAGCCCGGTCCGGTCGGTAGACCGGTGGTCGCCGGGCACGCGGTTCGGTGGTGGAGAGGAACGATTATGAGTGAGTCCGGGGTCTCCGCGCGGGACGCGTCGACCGTGATGCTGGTGCGTGACGGCGCGGCGGGTATCGAGGTGTTCCTGCAGCAACGGGTGAAGGGGATGGCGTTCGCGGCCGGGGTGACGGTGTTCCCCGGCGGTGGCGTCGACGCGGCCGACGGAACGGCCGACATCTCCTGGACGGGCCCCGAACCTGCCTGGTGGGCAGACCGTTTCGCGACGGACGAACAGACCGCGCAAGCGCTCGTCGCCGCGGCCGTGCGGGAGACCTTCGAGGAATGCGGCGTGCTGCTGGCCGGACCGACCGCGGATTCCGTCGTCGACGATTCGGCGCGCTATCGCGCGGCGCGCGGCAAGCTCGAGCGCCGCGAACTGTCCCTCGCCGATTTCCTCGCGGCCGAGGGCTTGGTGTTGCGCGCCGATCTCCTGCGTCCGTGGTCGAACTGGATCACCCCCGAGGCCGAGCCCCGTCGCTACGACACCCGCTTCTTCGTCGCGGTGCTCCCGCAGGGCCAGATCGCCGACGGTGCCACCTCCGAGGCCGCCCAGGTGAGCTGGCGGACTCCGCAGGACGCCCTGGCGAGCTGGCGCGCGGGCGAACACGTGCTGATGCCGCCGACGTGGTCGCAGCTCGACGCGCTGTGCGGGTTCGCCGACACCGCTGCCGTGCTGGCCGCCGACCGCGTGGTCGAGCCGATCATGCCGAAGTACGCGCCGGGCGAGGGCGGTCGCCCGCTGTCGAATTTCCCCGACAACGAACGGTATTTCGACCAGCTGCCGCAGTTGGGTGCCTTCGGCGGCCGGTAAGTTGACCGCATGGCCGAATTCGTGACCCTCGAGCTGCCCGCCGAGCCGACCACCCGTGGCGTCGCGCTGCTGCGCATCGATCGTCCGCCGCTGAACCTTGTCGATGCCCAGCTGGCCCGTGAGGTGGCGGCCGCGGCGGCCACGGTGGCCGACCATCCCGGGGTTTCGGCGCTGATCGTCTATGGCGACGAGCGGGTGTTCAGTGCGGGTGACGAGATGTCGGAGCTGGCCGAGCTCGACGCCGGGCAGGCCGCCGCCATGGCCGCCGATCACCAGGCCGCGCTCGGCTGTCTCACGCGGGTGCCGCAGCCGACGGTCGCCGCGATCACCGGCTACTGCCTCGGCGCGGGCCTCGAACTCGCGCTCGGCGCCGACCACCGGATCGTCGGCGACAACGTGAAACTCGGTCTGCCGCAGATCAAAGCGGGCCTGATCCCGCTCTCGGGCATCCGCCGCCTCTCGCTGCTCATCGGCGCGAGCCGCGCCAAGGACCTCGTCTACACCGGCCGTTTCGTCGGCGCCGAGGAGGCCGCGAAGCTCGGCTTGGTCGATGAGGTCGTCGCCCCCGACGATGTCCTCACCGCGGCGCGCGCGTGGGCGGCCCAGTTCGTCACCGCCGCGCCGCGCGCCCTCGCCGCCGCGAAGGCGGTCTTCGAATCCGGCCCGCACGGCCACGCCACCGCTGTCACCGAATGGTCGGCCCTGTTCGACACCGACGACGCCCGCACCGGCACCCGCACCTTCGCGGCGGAGGGGCCCAATGCCGCCACCTTCACCGGCCGCTAGCAACCAGCTCGGAACCCTCGTTAACTTCGCGCATGCTGATCGTGCGGCAACCTGGGTAACTCCCAGCGACTTCGTCGCGGTGGCGTGCGAAGCGCCTGTTCGGCCCGGCGTCGGCGCGCGCTCGCGGGCGGCGGGCGGTCGGTCCCGTGTGGTGGAAAGGCCCGTCGCTCGTCCCAGCAGCAGCGTGCCCGGGCGCACATATTAGGCTGGCCTGCATGACGGTCCATCCCGACGACCCGGCGCCGAACCCCCACGCCACCGAGGCCCAGGTCGAAGCAGCGCGCAAAGACACCAAACTCGCCCAGGTCCTGTACCACGACTGGGAAGCGGAGACCTACGACGACAAGTGGTCGATCTCCTATGACGAGCGCTGTATCGCGTATGCGCGCGGCCGGTTCGACCTCGCCGTCGGCCCGGCTCCGCTGCCGTACGAGCGCGCGCTCGAGCTGGGCTGTGGCACGGGGTTCTTCCTGCTCAACCTGATGCAGGGGGGCGTGGCCAAGTCCGGTTCGGTCACCGACCTCTCGCCCGGCATGGTGAAGGTCGCGCTGCGCAACGCCGAGCACCTCGGCCTCGATGTCGACGGTCGCGTCGCCGACGCCGAGACCATCCCGTACGACGACGACACCTTCGATCTGGTCTGCGGCCACGCCGTGCTGCACCACATCCCCGATGTGGAGCTGGCGCTCAAGGAGTGCCTGCGCGTGCTCAAGCCGGGCGGACGCTTCGTCTTCGCCGGTGAGCCGACCACCATCGGCAACATCTACGCCCGCCGCCTCGGCCAGGCCACCTGGAAGGTGACCACCGAGATCACCAAGCTGCCGTTCCTGGCCGGCTGGCGTCGTCCGCAGACCGAGCTGGACGAATCCTCCCGCGCCGCCGCCCTCGAGGCCGTCGTCGACCTGCACACCTTCGACCCGAGCGATCTCGAGAAGATGGCGAAGTCCGCGGGTGCGGTCGATGTGAAAGCCACCACCGAAGAACTCGCCGCGGCCCTGTGGGGCTGGCCGGTGCGCACCTTCGAGGCCGCCGTCCCCGACGAGAAGCTGACCATGCCGTACCGCCTGGCGCAGTACCGCGCATGGCTGGGCCTGAGCTGGCTGGACGAGAACGTGCTGCGCAAGGTCGTGCCGCGCGAGTTCTTCTACAACGCGATGATCACCGGCGTGAAGCCGGGCGCGGCGCAGAAGTAAGTGGGCTATCGCTTCGGCCGCGACGATGTCGCCTATCTCGGCAGCGCGGCAGGCCGTGCCGCGCTCGCCGAGGTCGACCGGCTGGAGCTGACCCCCGCGACGCACCTGCGCGATATCGAGCAGGTGCGTCGTTCGCACGGTGATCGCGCCGCGGCGCTGATCGAGACGGTGCGGCTGCGCCGCAAGGCCGTGGTGAAGCTGCCGGCGGCGGGCGAGTGGTTGTTCACCGACGACGCGTTGCAACAGGCCACGCCCGCGCTCGTCGCCCGGCATCGGGCGGCCCGATTGGCCGGTCGCGCGGTACACGACGTCACCTGTTCGATCGGTGCGGAACTGTCCGAGCTGGCCGCGGCCTGTCCGGCGGTGATCGGCAGCGATCTCGAGGATGTCCGCTTGGCCATGGCCGCACACAATCTCGGGGTCGGTCCGGTGTCGGCGGCGATTTCGGATGCCGTTTCCTCAGCGGCTGACGGCCGAAACGTTGTGTTGGCCAAGGCTGACGCCCTGGTGCCGAGCACCCGCGACACCGTGATCATCGCCGATCCCGCGCGTCGATCCGATGGTCGCCGCACCTACGATCCCGCGAAACTCCAACCCCCACTCCCGGATCTGCTCGCCGCCTACGCGGGCCGCGACATCGCCGTGAAATCCGCGCCCGGCCTCGATTTCGACCGCCTCGGCTGGGCAGGCGAAGTGGAAATCGTCTCCCTTGACGGCGCGGTCCGCGAAGCCTGCCTCTGGTCGCCCGGGCTGACCGAGCCCGGCATCACCCGCCGCGCGACCGTCCTCGATTCCCGGGGCACGACAACAACTCTCACCGACGCCGCCCCCGACGACATTCCCGACCGCGCCCCCGGTGACTTCATCGTCGACCCCGACGGAGCGGTCGTCCGCGCGGGCCTGGTCCGCCACTACGCCGCGAAACACGGTCTCTGGCAACTGGACCCACAGATCGCCTACCTCACCGGCGACACGGTCCCCGCTGGCATGCGCGGGTTTCGCATCGAGGACCGCTTCGAACTTCGCGAGAAGACGCTGCGTCAGGAGCTCGCGCGCCGTGACTGCGGCTCGCTCGAGATCCTGATCCGTGGAGTCGACGTCGACCCCGACGCGCTCCGCAAAAAGCTCAAACAACGGGGCTCGACCCCCTACACGCTGGTGATCACCCGCATCGGCCGCGCAGGTGTCGTCTTCCTTTGCCGAGCGGTCGCCGCCACCCACTGACAGGTGCTCGGTGTGGTTCCACAGGCCTGCCTTCGTCTGAAGTGCCGTTCAGCCTTCCATCTTCTTCACCACGCGCTGCACCGTGAGCCAGGTGCGGGTGGTGATGTCCTTGCCGTAGGTCTTCTCCAGGCGGGCCATGAAGTCGGGGGTTTTGCCGACGCTGTTGTCGTTGACGGTGAGGAAGGCGCGGGCCTCGCGGTCGTAGCCGATGACGCGGGTGAGCGAGTCGTCGGCGAAGGCTTCGGTATCGGCTTCGCGCATCTTCGCTTTGAAGAAGGTGACGGTGAGGTAGGAGCCGCGTTCGTGGGGGAGGCCCGCGAAGGGGTCGCGGTCGAGCAGGGCGCGGAGTTCGGGGTGGCTGCGGATGATGGTGCCGCCGGGGATACCGAGTTCGGCGTTGAGCGCCTGCTGGATGCGCTCTTCCAGGTCGGCGGGGTCGTCAGCGGTGCGGAAGACGACATTGCCGCTCGAGAGCACCGAGACGACCTTCTCGAAGCCGAGCCCCTCGAACACCCCGCGCAACTTCTCGTTGCGCATGTTCGGGTTGGTCGGCATGATTCCCCGCAGCAGCGCCGCATAGCTCTCCACGCCGCTGACCGTACCGATACCCACCGACAGAAACACTGAATTCGGCGGCCGTGTCAGCCCGACTCACCGCGCCCCGGTTTGATTCGGCCGATTCGAGTGAACCGGCCGAATCGCACGGCGGTCAGGCCTGAGCGGCGGCGTTCTTCTTGCGCTCGATGTCGGCCAGCGCGGCCATGTACGCCTCGCGCTCCTCGGCACTGGCATCCCACGCCACCTTGCGGTTCTTCACGACCTTGGCGGGAGCGCCGACCGCGATGCTGTAGTCGGGGACATCCCCACGCACCACCGCGTGCGCGCCGAGCACGCAACCGCGGCCGACCCGGGTGTCGCGCAAGACGGTCACCTTCGCCGCGATCCAGGTGTCGGGACCGATCCGCACGGGACTCTTCACGATGCCCTGGTCCTTGATGGGCATGTTGATGTCGTCCATGCGATGGTCGAAGTCGCAGATGTAGCACCAGTCCGCGACCAGCGTCGATTCGCCGATCTCGATGTCGAGGTAGGTGTTGACGACGTTGTCCTTGCCGAACACCACCTTGTCGCCGATGCGCAGCGAGCCCTCGTGGCAGCGCAGGGCGTTGCCGTCGCCGATGTGCACCCAGCGCCCGATTTCCATCCGCGCGAATTCCGGGGTCGCGTGGATTTCCACATTGCGGCCGAGGAACACCATTCCGCGCAGCACGATATGCGGGTTGGCCAGGCGGAACTTGGCCAGGCGGTAGTAACGCACCAGGTACCAGGGGGTGTAGGCGCGGTTGGCGAGCACCCACCGCAGCGAATCCCTGGTCAGGAACCGGGCCTGCTGCGGATCGCGGCGGCGTGATCCACGCCAGCGCGCGCTCAGCGGCGCGCCCCACATGCTCGTCACGAACTACTCTCCCGTCATGATCCCGCCGGGCCAGCCCCGGGGATTCGGTCGTCGGGTACACAGAGTACTTTCGCAGGGCACACTTACCGTGCCATACCCCGATTACACAGGGAGATCAGCAGGTGCGAACTCGGACTCGCGTCGTTGCCTCGCTCGCTGCCGCCGGTGTGGTGGCGCTGGCTGGGTGCGGCACCGATGTGGACGACATCACGGTCGGCGCCGGAAAGGGTTGGCCCGCAACGCATCACGATGCCGGTAATGCGAGCAGTAGCCCGGTGCCGGGTGCGGACGCGGTGTCGCTGAGCTGGTCACGTCCGGTGGGCGGCCCGATCGCCCAGCCGTTGACGATCGGTGCCGAAGGACAGATGTTCGTCACCACGAGCACCGGCAACTGCGCGATCTTCTCCTTCCAGATGCTCACCGGCCGCAAACGCTTCTGCAACCCGCTCGGGCCCTCCACGATCGAAGCGCCGACCGTGCTCGACGGGGTCAGCAATGTCTACGTCGGCGACGACGGCGCGGTGAATTCGTTCAACTACCTCGGTCAGCCGCGCTGGCGCACCCCGGTCGCGGGGGTGCCGGTGGCTATCCAGTTCACCGGCGACGGCAACGTGCTGACGGTGACGCAGTCCGGTCAGGTCGACGTGCTGAGTCGTCAGACCGGTGGCCGTGAGGTGCCGACGGTGCAGCTGCTCGGCGAACCCGACTTCCTGAAGTACCCCGGTCTCACCCGTCCCGCTTCCGGCGACGGTCTCGATGACTGCGGGACCGGCGGCCCGCGCTGTGCCGTCGCCAACACGACCGCCGTCGACCCGTCGACCGGCCGCTTCTTCGTCACAGTCTGGGAGCCGGGCAAGCAGGCGGCCGCGCTGCGTGCGATGCGCTACGCCGACGGCAGCGTGTCCCAGGAGTGGAGCGCGGAGATCCTCACCGATGGCAGCGCCACCAGCCCCGCGCTGTCCGCCGATGGCGACACCGTCTACATCGGCGACAACAGCAAGCGGCTCATCGCACTCGATACCGCCGACGGCGCCACCCGCTGGGTCCAGCCCCTGCCGTGGGCGCCGCGCGGCGGCATCTCGGTCGCGGGCGATCTGATCATCCCCGCAGGCGACGACGGCTACCTGGCAGCCTTGCGCGACAATGACGACAGCGCCGAAATCGTCTGGGAGCGTAAGGATCTCGCGCTTCGCGGTACTCCCGCTCAAACCGCGGGCGACATCGGCTACACCGTCGCCGCCATCGGCGCGGGTCTGAACCTCATCACCTTCGACACTGCCACGGGCAACACCATCGACTCCGACCCGCTTCCGGGCGCAACGGGCACCACCACGGGCACCTCCATCGGCCCCGAGGGTGAAGTGGTCGTGGCCACCCGGCTGGGCGAAATCTTCACCTTCACCCCGGACGCCTGATCAGCACTCCTCCGCTGCGCACGGCCGGAGGTACGCCTGACCGCGTTCAGTGGCGTGCGCGCCGACGTCAGTACGGGTTGGCTCGGTCCAGCCAGCGCGCGTCGAGTTCCGTCGCGCGCTGGCTGGTGAAGGAGATGCGAGCCGGGTCGCCGTCGGCGGTGTAGCGCTGGTCCGGGTTGGCGGCGAGCCAGTCCAGCCAATGGGCCGAGTCGAACGGGACCGCGCCCCGACCGGATCGGATGCGCGGCACGCCGCCGGGGTCGACCGCGCCGTACGGGGCGGGGGCGGGGTTGGAGCCCACCAGCAGCACGGCGTCGAAGCGGTAAGCGGTGCCGTCCCAGCTGCCCGCGGTGGCCAGCGCGTGATCGCGGGGATACACGCCGAGCGGTAATGCCATGGTGCGCACGGTGATCGCGGGCGTGGCCGCGGTCACCGCGCGCACGTTCTGCACGAGTTCGCGTTGCACGCCGGCGGCATCCAGGCTCGCGAGATTCGCGTGATCGGCTGTATGCGCGCCGATTTCGTGGCCGTTCGCCGCCAGCCATGGCAATGCGCGCGGGTCGCCGCCGAAGGGCTCGTTGTTGACGTAGAAGGTGGCAACGGGCCGGAAATCTGGGTAGCGGGCGCCGAATTCGGCGAGGATGCCGGCGGCGCTGTCCGGGGACACTGTGCCGGTGTCGGTGAAGCTGAGCTGGCTGCTGGTGGAGTCGTCGAAGGTGAGTACCACCGGGTGGGTGCCTGCGGGCAGGTCGAGGTCGCCCGAAATGTACTGCGCGGCGGTCACCGGACGGTAGCTCTCGCGGTACAGCCGTTCGAGTTCGTCCCGGAACTCCGCCGGGGACTGGTCGTACTCGCCTGCCGGGTTAGGGGTGATCTGGTGATACATCAGGATCGGGACGAAACCCAGTTCGTTGGCGGCGATATCGGCCGGGTTCGGTGGTGCGGGTTTCGCTGTCGTCGGGGGCACGGCTGGTGGTTCGGGCGGAGCCGACGGTGGTGCCGCGGCGCACGCGGTGAGTGCCGCAGCCAGCAAGAGCGCAGGCAGGAGTCGGATCACCGTGTTCGAACTGCCTGACATCGAGTCAATATAACGCGCCCGCAAAGGTTTTCAGTTGATCTTGTCGATAACCGGCAACCCGCGCGGCAACTGCGGGATAGTGGCCTGACAACGGCAGTGGAAGGCGGGGTAGGCGGTGGGATTGCGGCTCGAGTCGGTCGATCGACGGCGATGGGCGACCATCGCCACGGTTGCCGTAGTCACCGTGGTGATAGCGGCCCTGCTGGCCGGATTCGCACTGGGTAGGTCCGACGAACTACCCGCTACAGACACCGCGTCGCCGATACTCCAGGTGACACCGCTCGAGGCCGCGCGTTCGTATCGCGCGCCGATCACAGTGCGCGGCACCGCGATCGACGCGGTGCGGGTGTCCATCGGCTCGGCGGTGGTGACTCCCGCGCCGGACGGGGCCTTCGAGCTCGAAGTGCCGTGGGCACCTGCCGTGGAGGTCATCGCGGTGGACGCCGCGGGCAATCAGAGCAGCAGTATTGCCGTCACATCGTTCGCGCTGCCGCGGATGCGCGCCGTGCACGTCACCGCGCACGCGTGGTCGCACGAGGGTCTGCGCGAGGCCGTACTCGATCTCGCTCGCGAAGGGCGTATCGACACCGTCCAGCTCGATATCAAGGACGAGGACGGCGTCGTCGGCTACGACTCCCAGGTGCCGCTCGCTCGCGAATCCGGTGCTGTCGCCGCGATTTACGACGCACCGTCGGCCCTGCGGCAGTTGCACGACATGGGCTTGCAGGTGGTCGGCCGCATCGTCGCGTTCCGCGACCCGACCGTGGCCGCCTGGGCCTGGCACAGCGGCCGACCCGACTGGGTCGTCCAAAACCCCACCGGTCAGCCCTATTCCAGCCACTACGGCCCGATCGCCTTCACCAATGTCGCGCACCCCGACGTCCGCCGCTACAACATCGACCTCGCGATCGAAGCCGCCCAGCTCGGCTTCGACGGCATCATGTACGACTACGTCCGCCGCCCCGACGGCAGCCTGACCAGCATGCACTTCGCCGGCCTCACCGACACCCCCACCGCCGCGGTCGCCGACTTCCTCGCCCAGAGCCGCTACCCCGTGCACCTCGCAGGCGCCCACCTGAGCGCCGCCGTGTACGGAATCGCGTCCACCCGTCCTGACGAGATCGCCCAGGACATCCCCCTCATGTCCCGCAGTGTCGACTACGTGGCCCCGATGATCTACCCCTCCCACTGGGGCCCTGGCGAATACGGCGTCACCAACCCCAACGCCCAGCCCTACGACATCGTTTTCCGCTCACTGAAGGACTTCCAGGCCGCCACGGCGGGCACCGTCGCGAAAGTAGTCCCCTGGCTCCAGGACTTCAGCCTCGGAGTCACCTACGGCGACGCCGAACTCCGTGCGCAGGTCGACGCCACCCGAGACGCGGGGATCGACAGCTTCTTCCTCTGGAACGCCGCCACCCGCTACCACGGCGGCGGACTCCACCCGGTATGAGCCGGAGCAAGCCCTCAGCGCGACCCCGCGCGGTTCACTGAACCCAGGCGAGCGCATCCCCCTCGTCGGCCACCGGAAACACCCGCACCTGCGCCGGAATCAGAAACCCAAGCAGATGTACAGCCTCGCCCAACACCCGGTGATCGGTGACCAACGCGATCCGCCCCCACATGTCCCGCGGGACCTTCACCAACTCCAGATCCTTCGCCATGGCCCCCAACGAATACCCGTCGAATTCCTCGCCGAGCACATAGACCAGGTTGATCGGCTCCTCGTGCTCGACGGCCTTCCTGATCGCCGGATCGAGCACGCTCACATAGTCGTCGGCAGTCACCGTCCCGCTGGCCCGGAACCCGATGGTCGCGGCGGGCAGATCAGACATCGGCTGCAGAGGCATCGGCTCTCCTCGAATCGAAGGCAATTGTCCAGACCCCGCGACCCTAGATCCGAACCACTACTCTCACCTCACCCATCGCGGATGAACCGCCCAGAACTCCTCTGCGCGGCAGTCGAACTATTCGGCTGTTTCCGTCTGGTCGAGGCCGACCTGCTCGGCGCCGCGGGGACCCAAAATGAATGCTTGTTGCCGCATCCAAGACCCTGTGATATTCGTGCTGCAAGTTCCACGAGACACTGGTGAAGTCGTCTTCTGTCCAACGATAGAGATGCTCGAGTTCGAACTGGACTGCAGACAGGAACTCCAATTCCCCGCGCTCCGCAGGAAGCGTGGTTTTCCCGGACATCGAGCTTGGGTCGTTTGCAGTAGCTCGAATATTCGGCGTGTGCATCGTTCGTAGTTCTCGTAAACCGCCATGTCGTGGCACAGACAGCACCTGGCGGTGCACCTGAATTGCTCACGCTCCTATTTCGGATCTCGTTCCGGGAGTGGCCTTTCCACGATGTCGGGGCGGCCGAGGGAGGTGCGGACCCGGCGTTTGGCGGCGGTGTAGACCTGGGCGGTTTCGGCGGCTACTACGTCCCAGGCGAAGTCGGCGGTGAGGCGGGCCCGGGCGGTGTGGGCGCGGGCCTGGGCGGTGGACGGGTCGTCGAGGGTGGCGCGGGTGGCGTCTACCAGGCCGTCGATGTCGGCGGGGGCGAAGGACGCGCCGGTGACGCCGTCGATGACCGCTTCGCCCAAACCGCCTGCGGTGGAGGCGATCAGGGGGACGCCCGCGGCGGCGGCTTCGAGGGCGACGATGCCGAAGGGTTCGTAGCGGCTCGGCAGGACGATCGCGTCGGCGCCGTGCAGCCAGCCGAGGAGTTCGTCGTGGCCGAGGCTGCCGACGAAGTGGACGGCGCGGGCGACGCGGTGCACGCGGGCGCGTTCACGCAGCCACTCGAACTGGGTGCCGACGCCGGCGACAGTGAGCGTGGTGCCGGGGTGGGCGCGGCGGATGCGGGGGAGGGCGGCGATCGCGTCCTGCACGCCCTTCTCGTATTCGAGGCGGCCGACGTAGAGCAGGCGCGGCGGGCCGGAGCGTGGCGCGCGGGGGCGGAAGGTCCACGAGCCGACGTCGATGCCGTTGCGGATCACCGTGATCGGAGCCAACTCGGGTCCGTAGAGGCGTTCGACTTCGTCCTGCATGGAGGTCGAGCAGGTGATGAGCTGATCGGACTCGTTGGTCAGCCACCACTCCACCGAGTGGACCTGCTTGTTGACCCGGCCCGATACCCAGCCGCTGTGGCGCCCGGCCTCGGTGGCGTGGATCGTCGAGACGAGCGGCACGTCGTAGTACTCGGCCAGCGCGATCGAGGGATGCGCGACGAGCCAGTCGTGCGCGTGCACCACATCGGGCGTCCAGCCCTCGCCGACGCCGGGCTTGCCGAGCGCGACCCCGGCCCGCACCATCGCGTGGCCCATGGCCAACGTCCAGGCGAGCATGTCCTCGCCGAAGTCGAAGCACGGCGGGTCCTCGGCCACCGCGACGACGAGCACCCCGTCGGCGATGTAGGAGTGCGTGGGGTGGGTGACCGAGTCGGTCCCCGTCGGTCGGCGCGCCAGCACC
This sequence comes from Nocardia sp. FBN12, assembly GCF_054031145.1. NCBI lineage: Bacteria > Bacillati > Actinomycetota > Actinomycetes > Mycobacteriales > Nocardiaceae > Nocardia > Nocardia sp. FBN12. The sequence goes on along the minus strand of NZ_CM132926.1, from coordinate 4,354,361 downwards.
ACGACCTCGTGACCAGCCGCGGCCAGCTCGACGGCCAGGTGATGCACATGCCGCCCGAGCCCACCGACCACGACCGGCGGGTACTCCCACGACACCATCAAAATCTTCATTGAAATCCTTCAGCGGCGGCCGGCGGGACAGCGGTCGGCAACCGCCGCGCGTCCAGACCAGGGAAGAATCCGTCGGCCATCGCCCATCCTGCCGCGAGACGGGTCGCTTTGGCGAACTGTCCGGCCCCGATCGCCTCGGCTAGCTCACGGACCGCGTGCGCGTGTTCGTGCGCGCGATCGCGTGCGTACCCGGCGGCCGAGTCCTTGCTGACCATGAACGCCCAGTCGCTGGACACCGTGAGAATCGCCTCGCGCAGCAACTGATCGGCGACCGGGTCGCGCAGGGAGCCGTCGCGGCGCACCTTGTCGAGGGTGTCCATGGCGAGTCGAACGATGTCGGCATTGAGCTCGACGAGGTCGGCAACCTGGTCGCCCGCCCAGACCCGCCAGTCCTTGCCGGAACCCCACGAGGAGTCGTTGAGCTGCACAGGTTCGCCCACGAAGCCGTTCTCGCGGGCATCGGCGAGGGTGCCGACATTCACACCCGCTTCGGGCAGCGCGCGCAGCACCTGCTCCAGCCACTGCGGCCCTTCGTGCCACCAGTGCCCGAACAGTTCGGTGTCGAAGGCGGCCACCACGAGGGCGGGCCTGCCGATCCGCGCGGACTCCTCGATCAGCCGGGCGCGGACGGTCTCGACGAAGTCGGCGACGTCGCGGGTGACCGCTTCGGCCGCCAATTCGGGATCGTAAGGGGCCTTGTCAGGACCGTCGACCGTCTTGCCGGTGACGCGCGAGGGCTTGAGTCCGGTCGCGTGGTCGTAGTGATGGAAATCTCGGTAGGCGCTCTGGCCGGGATAGCCCTGTTTGGGCGACCAGACCCGGTAGCTCACGGCGAGGTCGCGCCCGAAGGCGACCACGTCGGATTCGCGCACCGGCCTGCCGAGCGAGGTGTCGCCGCGCAGCGACGGACCGTCGACCATGAAGTGGGTGATGCCCGCGGCGTCGTACCCCTGCTCCATGCCGGGGGTGTAGCCGCATTCGGGTGCCCAGATACCGGTGGGCGTGGTGCCCCAGCGCAGTCGCGCGTCGGCCAGGCCCTCGGTGAGCTGGAACTGGCGCAGGCGCGCGTCGAGCAGCGGCTGGAACGGGTGCGCGAGGGGTCCGCCGAGCAGTTCGATCGCGTCGGCGTCGATCAGCGAACGCCACACCGGTGAACCGCCGTGACGCCAGTTCTGGTCGAAGTCGGCCAAAGCCGTTGCGGCGAGGCGATGTTCGTGACGGCCCAGCGCCACGTTCCCCGACATCGACGCTTCGTCGGCGCGCAACTGCCAGTTGCCCAGCCAGTGGTGCATGCCCGCGAGGCAGTGCGGATCGTCGAGCTGCGCGGCGAGCACGGGCGTGATGCCGAGGCTCAGCAGATGCGAACGCCCTTCGGCGGCAAGATTTTTCAGCACCCGAACCAGCGGCAGATACGACGCGGCCCAGGACTGGTAGAGCCATTCCTCGCCGACCGGCCAGCGCCCGTGATGGGCGAGCCAGGGCAGGTGGGAGTGCAGAACCAGCGTGAACTGACCCGGCACGGCGGAGCGAGAATCGGTCAACGTGTTGCCTTTTCGGCGATCGCGACCAGATCCAGGCTCGCGTCGATATCGCCCGGGCGCAGGTCGAAATCGTCGATGGTCACGGCGGCGACGTCGGCGGTGAGATCGGCGGGCCACGGCTCACCGGCCAGCGCGCGCTCGATCTGGGCGTCGATGAACGACCCACCGTGCTTGGCGTCGAGGGCTTTCAGGCTCGCGCCGTGGTGCACGCCCAGCATCTCGGCGACGGCGAACCCGGCGTCGACGAGCAGTTCGGTGAGCTCGGTCGCGTTGAGTTCGCGGGTGTGGAACGGGTTGAGCGGGGTGTCGCGACCGGGGGAGAAGGTGATCCGGTTCGGGGTGCTGATCAGCAGCACGCCGCCGGGGCGGAGCACGCGCAGGCACTCGCGCAGGAACTGTCCCTGGTCCCAAAGGTGTTCGATGACCTGGAAATTCACCACGACGTCGACGGATTCGTCGTCGAGGGGCAGTGCGGCGAGGTTGCCCTGGATCATCTCCACGCGCGGGTAGCGCGCGCGCACGTGGGCGACAGCGCCCTCGTCGTAGTCCAGACCGGTGACGCGCTGTGCGACGCCCGCGATCATGTCGGCGCCGTAGCCCTCGCCCGAGCCTGCCTCGAGCACGATCTTGCCGGTGCAGCGATCGAGCAGGCGGGCATAGGCGATCTCGTGCCGACGGAACCAGTAGTTCTCCTCGGCGATGCCGGGCACCGTCCGCTCGCCGGTCAACGGCAGTGGTTCATGTGTGGCGGCCACAGGTGCGGCAGGGATCACAGCCTCGCTCATTGCTCCGAGGTTACTGGTACCGCCGGTTCACGCAGGAGTCAGGGACCTCTTGCGCAGGTAGGTTACCCACGGGTAACTTAGCGTAGGGTAGTGTTCCGAACTGAGCTAGATATCTCACACGGACGTACGGCTGAGCTCGTGCGGCCCCACCACACACGTGTCCCCAGAAGGAGGTCGACGAAGACCGATGCCGAACATCGTCGTACTCATCAAGCAGGTCCCCGATACCTGGTCCGAGCGCAAGCTGACCGATGGTGACTACACCCTCGATCGCGAAGCCGCCGACGCGGTGCTCGACGAGATCAACGAGCGCGCCGTCGAGGAAGCGCTGCTGATCAAGGAGGCACAGGGCGGTGAGGTCACCGTGCTGGCCGCCGGTCCCGACCGCGCCAACGAGGCCATCCGCAAGGCGCTGTCCATGGGCGCCGACAAAGCCATCCACATCAACGACCCGGCGATCCACGGCTCCGACGCCGTGCAGACCGCCTACGTGCTTGCCGCCGCGCTCGGCCAGGTCGAGGGTGTCGAGCTGGTCATCGCCGGCAACGAGGCCACCGACGGCCGCGCCGGTGCCGTGCCCGCGATCATCGCGGAGTACATCGGCATCCCGCAGCTGACGCACCTGCGCAAGCTCACCGTCGACGGCGACAAGATCACCGGCGAGCGCGAGACCGACGAGGGCGTCTTCAAGCTCGAGGCGTCGCTGCCCGCGATCGTCTCGGTCACCGAGAAGATCAACGAGCCTCGCTTCCCCTCCTTCAAGGGCATCATGGCCGCGAAGAAGAAGGAAGTTCTGGTCTTCACCCTGGCCGACCTGGGCGTCGACCCGGAGACCGTCGGTGTCGCCAACGCGGGCACCCAGGTCACCGGTGCCACCCCGAAGCCGGCTCGCACCGCGGGCGAGAAGATCGCGGACGAGGGCGAGGGCGGCAACCAGATCGCGTCCTACCTCATCGGTCAGAAGATCATCTGATCCGGCGCCGTCCGAGACTTCTAAGGAGAAAGAACTAATGGCTGAAGTACTTGTGCTCATCGAGCACGCCGACGGTGCCGTGAAGAAGGTCAGCACCGAACTGCTCACCGCCGCCCGTGCGCTGGGCGAGCCCGCCGCCGTCGTGACCGGCCCCGCCGGTACCGCCGACAAGCTGGCCGCCGCGCTGGCCGCCGGTGGCGCCGAGAAGATCTATGTCGCCGAGTCCGACGACATCGAGGGCTTCCTGGTCACCCCGAAGGTCGACGTCCTGGCCGGCCTGGTCGATTCCGCCGCGCCCGCCGCCGTGCTGGTCGCCGCCACCGCCGAGGGCAAGGAGGTGTCGGGCCGCCTTGCCGCGCGCATCGGCTCCGGTCTGCTCGTCGACGTCATCGGCGTCAACGCCGACGGCTCCGCTGTGCACTCCATCTTCGGTGGCGCGTTCACCGTCGACGCCAAGGCCACCGGCGACGTGCCGGTGATCTCGATCCGTCCGGGTGCGATCGAGTCCGCTCCGCAGGCCGGCGCGGGCGAGCAGGTCGTCGTCGAGGTTCCGGCGCAGGAAGACGGCGTCGTGAAGGTCATCTCGCGTGACCCGATCGTCGGTGGCGACCGCCCCGATCTCGCCGAGGCGAGCATCGTGGTCTCCGGTGGCCGCGGTGTCGGTTCCGCCGAGAACTTCGCGGTCGTCGAGGCGCTGGCCGACTCGCTGGGTGCCGCTGTCGGCGCCTCGCGTGCCGCGGTCGACTCGGGCTACTACCCGGGCCAGTTCCAGGTGGGTCAGACCGGCAAGACCGTCTCCCCCCAGCTCTACATCGCACTCGGCATCTCCGGCGCCATTCAGCACCGCGCCGGCATGCAGACCTCGAAGACCATCGTCGCTGTCAACAAGGACGAGGAAGCACCCATCTTCGAGATCGCCGACTACGGCATCGTGGGCGACCTGTTCAACGTCTCCCCGCAGCTGACCGAGGCCGTGAAGTCCCACAAGGGCTGATCGCCACCCGGTTGAGTTGACCTCGGCCCGCGAAACCTGTTCCCGCGCACGCGCGGACCGGTTTCGCGGGCCGTTGCCGTGTGTGGCTGACTATTGTGACGCGTATGTCCCTACCCGGTGTCGAGCGTCCTGACCTGCCTGAATTCATGACGTGGGAAGAGCTGGAGCAACTTCCCGAGGAGATCGCTGATCAGATCGAGCTGTGGGACGGGCGAGTCGTCTGGGTGCGCCGGGGGTTCGGTAACCGGCCCGCCGACGCCCGACCGGGTGAGCACCAGACCGCAATGCGCCGTCTGACCAACGAACTCGAACGTTGTGCTCGAGACGAAATGTCCGCGCCTCCTGAAGGGCGTTGGCGGGCAAATTTCGAAACCAACGTCTTCTTCGGTAGCACCGGGAAATCAGACTTCGTCACCCCGGACTTCCTCGTGCATCGCTGCCTTCCGCCGGGCTCCGATGTCCGCGCCACCGACACCGTGCTGGTCGGCGAGGTGCTGTCACCATCGAATACCCCGTCCGAAATAGAAGCGAAGAAGGCCCGCTACGCGAGCGCCTGCATCGCCTCGTACTGGGAAGTCGACCTGACACCAGACCTCACCGGTATCGGTGCCCTTCGCGTGTACATCCTCGAAATCGGCCATGCCGAGCTGCCGCCAGGAGTCCGGCCACTCCGCAACGCCAACTACCTACTGGCGGGCGAGTGGGTCCCCGAATCCGGCGCGGGCATCTCCTTCCCTTACCCCTTCTCGATCGAAATCCCCTGGGCCGCGCTGGCTTTCTGACAGTGGCTCCCGCCCGCCGATCTGCGTCCCGCTCGGAACTGGATCCGCCGTCATCGGGAGCACGAGCTTCGACACGATCGATGCCGACCTCTCGGCCATCCTCCGGTGCACGCTGCTGCCCTCGCTGAGCGGCGCGCCGCGGTGTACGGGTTAGCAGGTCGAGCTCGGTTAGAAGGGGTCCGACCAGGAGTTTGACCTGCGCGGTCGGTGTGGGCAGGCTGGGTTGATGTCGTTGGGACGTGTGGTGTTGCCTACGGAGGTCGAGGAGACGGTCCGGGAGGTGTTCGGGCGGGTCGGGGCGCGGTGGATCGATGAATTGCCCGGTGTGGTTGCGGGTTTGGCGGAGCGCTGGGGGCTGACGGGGTTGTCCGCGCCGTTTCGGGGCGGGACGCATGCCTATGTGGCGGCCGCGCAGCGTGCGGATCGGTCGTGGGCGGTGTTGAAGGTGCCGATGGTGGACGAGGAGAACGTTGCCGAGGCGTCGGCGCTGCACGTCTACGCGGGTGACGGTGCTGTCCGGTTGCTCGACTTCGACCCCGGCAGCGGTGCGCTGTTGCTCGAATGGGCGCGTCCCGGAACGGAATTACTGCACCAGCCAGGGTTTCCGAGTCTCGAGGGGCGACCGGAGAACGCGGAGAAGGTCGCGTTCGCGTGCGGGCTGTATCGCCGATTGCGGCGGCCGGCCAGCACGGTCCCCGCGGGATTCCCGCCCTTCCCGCTGGCCACCGAACTTGTCGCAGGCCTGCGTGATCGGCTGACCACACCGAATCCGGCACTGGCCGAACTTCTTTCGTCCCAACTGCGCGAGCGTGTCGACTACTGGTGCGGTGAACTGGCCGCGTCCGACGGCCCGCTGCTGATCGTCAACCGCGACACCCATCTCGGCAATATCGTTGCCGCCGAACGTGAACCGTGGCTGCTGATCGACCCCAAACCGTGCCTCGGTGAGGCAGCCTTCGACGCGGGCTTCCTGCTCATGATCCAGATCCAGTCGAATCCGACGCGAGAACACGCGGATACCGTCGTCGCCGCCACCGCCGCAGCTCTGGATGTCGACCCCGAACGGGCCCGTGGCTGGGCGCTGGTCCGAGCCGTGGAAGAGATGGCGTGGGCGATCGAGGACGAGGATCACGACATGCTCACGCTGCATACCTCGGTGGCGTATGCGCTGGTCGGCGCACCGCTGAACCCCACCGGTCGCGACTGACCGGCGGACGTCGACGAGGTGGATCGCCTGACGGCTGTGTCCGGACGGCGCTGGGTAGATGGCCGAAAGCTGTGCGCGCGGGTAGCGTGCGAGACTGCGAGTGGGGACAGTGAGGAGTGGTTGTGCTGCAGGCGGGGGCTGATTTCGCTGGGTACCAGGTGGAAGGTGTACTGGGACAGGGCGGGATGGGCACGGTCTACCTCGCCAGGCATCCACGGCTGCCGCGCAGCGTCGCGCTGAAACTGCTGAATCGGGAGTTCTCAGCCGATCAGGAGCTGCAGCGCCGGTTCGAGCGCGAGGCCGATGTCGTTGCCCAGCTGGACCATTCGAGCATCGTCGGGGTATACGACCGGGGTAGCGACGACGGGTATCTGTGGATCGCGATGCAGTACATCCGCGGAACCGATGCCGCCGCTTGGGATTCGCACGCGCACCAGCCCGGGGTCACCGCGCGGCTGGTCGGTGAGACGGCCGCGGCGCTCGACTACGCGAACCGGCACGCCGTGCTGCACCGCGACGTCAAGCCCGGCAACATCCTGATCGCCGACGCCGAACACGGCCGCGAACTCCGCGCGGTACTCACCGATTTCGGCATCGCCCGCGTCACCACCGCCAACACCCAGCTCACGGCGACCGGCACGTTCACCGCCACCCTCGCCTACGCCTCACCCGAACAACTCTCCGGCGAGATCGTCGACCACCGCAGCGACCAGTATTCCCTGGCCTGCACCCTGTTCGCTATGTACGCCGGCCACCCGCCCTACACCGCCACCAACCCCGGCCAGGTGGTCGCGGGCCACCTGTCGCAGCCGGTACCGCGCCTCACCCTGGTCAGATCCGATCTGCCACCTGCGGTAGACAGCGTGATCGCGCGAGCAATGGCCAAGCGGCGCGACGAGAGATTCAGCAGTGCAACGGAATTCACCGACGCGTTCCGGGATGCGCTGGAAGGCAGACATGTCGCCGCACCGACCGTGCGCCAACCGTGGACCGACCCTGCGCGCCAGGGGCACAGCTCCGGCGAACACGGACAGCGACCGTGGGCCGATCCCGCGCATCAGCGGCACGGCTCCAGCGGTCACGGGCAGCAGTTAGGCCAGGGGCAATGGCCCGAGCAGTTCGACCAGGGGGCATGGCAGCAGCCGGCACCCGGTGCCATGGTGGCCGATCCGCGACGCGCGCCCGCCGCCTACGCGCAGCCGTGGCAGCAGGCCGCGCCGACCAGACGCGTGCCGTCGCGCGGGACCGCCATGACCGCCGGAATCGGAGCACTCCTGATCGGTGTAGCTCTGCTGTGCCTCACCGTCTTCGTGGCCTTCTTGACAAGTCAGGCAAAGAGCAACGGGCTCAACACGGACGGCAACGCGATCGCCATCGTGCTCTTCGGCATCGCCGGAATTTTCGGATCCGCCGCCGGGGTGCTGCTACTGCAGGGCAGGACGGCAGGCAGAGTGATGGCGATGATCGTGACGGCTCCGGTCCTGCTGTATGCGCTCGGCTGCGTCATCGCCGCCACTGTCGAGGAGGTTTACCTCGGGACCGTCGGTGCGGCGGTGGGGTTCTTGATCGCGGCTGGTCTGATCGGTTGCGCGGCCGCCCCGTCGACCGGTCGCTGGATCCGCTATCGCAAGGCTTTGCGCGCGAATCGCTGGTGATATCCGGCGGGTCAGAGATCCGCGGGCAGAATGCGGAACGATCGCATGCCGGGCGTCAACGGCTCGATCGCCCGAAAGTCTCGCTGGTCGAGGGTGAAAATGCTGTTGGTGCGGTACTTGTCCGCGAGCGCGACGCCGACCGCATCGGCCAAATCGAGCCGCAGAGCTGCGTACTTCGCGCGAACCGACTGTGCCGCATCGAGATCCACGTGCTCGAGTTCGGCCAGCTTGTACCGGCCATCGATGAGTCGCCTCATCAAGGCGTCCGTGACCTGCATCGCGGCGTCGAAGCCGAGGTCGCGATGCACCAGACGATCGAGTTCGGTGAGTACGAGTGGCGAAATCAGCAGCGTTTCGGACTCCATCACCTGGAGTGACTGCGCGTGCTCGGCCTGGCCTTTGTCGAAGGCCGCGAACAAGGCGGACGTATCAGCGACGACGATCATCGCCGGGACGACCGGGACTTGATGTGGTCGTAGACGGCGTCATTCATTTCCTCGGCAGTGCGTGACTGCCCACTGTCGAAGACCGGCAGCGGCTCATCGAGTTTCGGCCTCTCGGACGCGTCGAGCAGCATGGTGATCCCCCGTCGAATGAGTTCGGCCTTGCTCACCCCGGTCGCGGCTGCTTCGGCGTCGAGCCGGACCTCGATTTCCTCAGGGAGGTACACGGTCGTTTTGATCACACCACATAGGGTGCCACCCATCAGTGCTGGTGGAGGGCGTCCAGGAGGGTTTGGACGATGGGGTTTTCGCGGGCGTCTTCGCGGAGGACGGCTGAGACCGGGATGCGAAGGCGGTGGTCGGTGAGGTCGAGGGTGAGCAGGCCCTTGGTGGGGCCCTCGTAGAGGATCGTCCAGGATTCGGGGCGGTTGAGGAGTTCCATGGTGGCGGTGTGGTCGGGCGGGATCGGGGGGCCGAAGGTGGGGCCGGTGGGGAGGTCGGCGAAGGCTGAGCGGATCAGTGTGTGCAACAACACCTGCTCCTGCTCGGGGGGGAGCAGAAGCGGATAGGGGCTCAGATCGGCGAGAGTGACCGCGCCGCGTTCGGCCAGGGGGTGGTTGCTGGAGATCGCGATCACGAGGTCTTCGACCCATAGCTGCTCCACCGCCAGGCCAGGCTGGTCCACGCTGCCGCGGATCAGTGCCAGGTCGCAGTCACCGTCGGCCACCGCGGTGATCCGCTGGCGGAACGGTTTGATCACGTACTCGATCTCGGCGTCGGGGTGGGCGGCCCGCGCGGTGGCGATCGCCGAGAGCGACGGTGCGGCGAAAGACATGTTGGCGGCCAAGCGAATTCGCGGTCCGGTGGTGCGCACGGCGGCGCGGATCGCCGATTCCAGGCTCAGCATCTGCTTGGCCAGCGGCAGAAGGCGCGAGGTCGCGTCGGTTGGGACGACGGCGCGGGTGGTGCGCTCGAAAAGTTGCGCGCCGAGGTCACGTTCCAGTCTCGCGATCTGATGACTGATCGCGGATTGGGAGATGAAGCAGCGGTTGGCCGCGCGGCTGAAACTGAGCTCCTCGCAGACGGCCACGAAGTAGGCCAACTGTCGAAGTTCCACCAGGTACCTCCCATTGATGAGTTATGCAGATAAGAGTCATCTCTATTATGCGCCCAGGCAGTGGAAACATCTACGTTCCGCATCGCGTTTACTCATAGGAAAGGATTTATTACCGGTCTTGAACGCGATCTTGGAGCGAGTGGTCATGGAACACACAGATGTCGTCATCGTCGGCTCGGGCTTTGGAGGCCTGGCCGCCGCCAAGCAACTGGCCAAGTCACGAGTCGGTGTCGTGCTGATCTCGAGCACGCCCGAGCACCTGTTCCAGCCGCTGCTCTATCAGGTGGCGACCGGCGTGCTCGCGCCCGAGGAGATCGCGCCGCCGATCAAGAACGTACTGCGCCGCCACCCCGAGATCGACGTCCGCCTCGGCAAGGTCACCGGCATCGACGCCGCCAACGCGGTCCTCACCTACGAGACCGCCGACGGCCCGCGCGAGATCGCCTACGCCTCGCTGATCGCCGCCACCGGGGCCAGCCAGAGCTACTTCGGCCGCGACGACTTCGCCGAGAAGACCTATTCGCTCAAGACCATCGACGACGCCCAGCGCCTACGCGATCAGATCGCCCACGTGTTCGCCCTGGCCGAGAACGCCGACGAGGTGACCAGGCACCGGCTGCTCAGCTTCGTGGTGGTCGGCGCGGGCGCGACCGGCGTCGAAGTGGCGGGCCAGATCAAGGAACTCGCGAAAAGGCACTTCCACCAGCAGGTTTCGGTGACCCTCGTCGAGGGTGCCGGTGAGGTGCTGCCGCCGTTCGGCGGTGGGCTCTCGGAATACGCGAAGCGCTCGCTCACCGACAGCGGCGTCGAGGTGCTGCTCGGCACCTTCGTCACCGACATCGACGAGGGCAAGGTGACGGTCAAGGACAAGGAGGGCATGGAGCGCCGGATCGCCGCCGAGACGGTGGTGTGGTCGGCGGGCGTGCAGGTCGGCGGCTTCGCGACGCTGCTGGCCGAGGCCACCGGCGCCGAGACCGACCGCGCGGGCCGCATCCTGATCAACCCGGACCTGACCGTCGGCGGCCACGCCGACATCTACGCCATCGGCGACATGACCTCGCTCAACGGCTACCCCGGCCAGTCGCCGGTCGCCATGCAGGAGGGTCGCCACGCCGCCGACATCATCCGTCGCAAGAAGGACGCGGGCACGCCGTTCGTCTACTGGGACAAGGGCAGCATGGCCGTGATCAGCCGCTTCAGCGCGGTGGTGAAGCTCAACGAGCGCATCACGTTCAAGGGCACCATCGCCTGGGCGATGTGGCTGGCCGTGCACCTGATGTACCTGGTCGGCTTCCGCAACCGCTTCGCCGCGGTGGCCGGCTGGCTGGTCGCGTTCATCGGCACCGCGCGTCCCGGCTTCGACGAGGCCGAGCGTGCGATGGTCGAGCCGGCGAAGGTCGAGCCGGTGAAGGCTGAACCGGCGAAGGTCGAGTCGGCGGACACCACCGCGGCGACCACCAAGGAGCGGGTGCACGCCTGATCCACCCCGAAACGGCCCGTCGAGAAATCGGCGGGCCGTCGACGTTTCGCAACGCTCGAAATACACGATCGCGAACCGGGTCCAGCGCCGAAATCGGTCGTGTTCGGCTAGAAACCCGCAGGTGGGCGAACGATGGGCAGCGGGTCGGTAAACGCCCGGTGTGACTCCCATCTCGTTCACCGAACGGGCATCGACACGACACTGAGGTGTCGCCCCGATGCCAGCTCGGGCTGGCTTCATCAGCAGTATGACAATTTCGTCCGTGTTGACCGCCCCGGCGCCGGACTCCGGGGTGGGGAAATCTCGGTACTCCTTGGTCGTCGCGTCTGATGCCGAGCACCGGGAAGCCGCGCAGCGTCTGCGCTACCAGGTGTTCGCCTCCGAGCCCGGTTTCCAGATGCCGGAGAACGCCACCGGCCTCGATGCCGACAAGTTCGACGTGCACTGCGACCACCTGCTGGTTCGGGACGAATTCTCCGAACAGTTCGTCGGCTGCTACCGCATGCTGCCGCCGGACAAGGTCGACGCGGCGGGCGGCTACTACACCGCCACCGAGTTCGATCTGACCCAGCTCGATCCCACGGGCAACCGGATCGTCGAGATGGGCCGCGCCTGCGTGGTGCCCGATCACCGCAACGGCTCGGTGCTCACCCTGATGTGGGCGGGCATCCTGCACTACATCCAGCTCACCGGCTACGACTGGGTGATGGGCTGCGTGTCGGTGCCGATGCAGGATTCGCCCACCGATCCGGCCGGGGTGAACGTGCGCGGCGTGCGCGATCAGCTCCTGGGCCGCCACGCCTGCGACCCCGAGCGCCGCGTGCACCCGTACAACGCGGTCGTCGTCGACGGACTCTCCCTCGACCAGATGACCCCGCCGAGCCGTCCCAAGATGCCGCCGCTGCTGCGCGGCTACCTGCGCCTGGGCGCCGAGATCTGCGGCGAACCGGCCCACGACCCCGATTTCGCCGTCGCCGACTTCGTCGCGCTGCTCGGCATGGAAACCATCAACACCCGGTACCTGGAGCGGCTGCAGAGCGCGGCCGCCAATTTCGACGGGAAGTAAACCCATGGTGTTCGACGCGCCGCTCGCAACGCACTCTCATTCGTGGATGCCGTCGAGCCCCTGTGGGTCCGGCTGCATCGAGCCGATCGACGAGGTCGGCACCGCCAGGATGTTCGCTCGATTGGCCGGTATCGCCGGACTGGTGCTCAGCTTCCCGGTCTTGACCGTGGCCACCCCGAAGTCGCGGCGCGAGCAGGTGCAGCGCCGCTACGCCAGGGCGGCACTGACTTGCCTCGGGATGCGGTTGCGCATCATCGACAACCGCGCGCCCGAGCAGGCCTCGCCCGAGGGCTTCGCCGACACCGGAACCGCGGTGATGATCGTGGCCGGGCACATCGGCTGGGCGGATGTGGTGGCGCTGGCCGCGGTGCAGCCGGTCAGCTTCGTCGCCCGTGCCGACATGGTCGAATGGCCGCTGCTCGGCAAACTCGCCAAGCTCACCCGCGTCATCCCGATCGAGCGGGCGCGACTGCGTGAGCTGCCGGGTGTGGTCGGGCAGGTGGCCGATCGGCTGTCCGCCGGTAACCGGATCGTGGTCTTCCCCGAGGGCACCACGTGGTGCGGCCGGGCCTACGGCTCGATGCGGCCCGCCATGTTCCAGGCCGCCGTCGACACCACGACCCCGGTGCAGCCGGTGCGGCTGCGCTACCTGGACAGCGACGGAATGCCGTGCACCGTACCGGGTTTCGTCGGCAACGATAGTTTCGCAGATTCCGCGAAGCGGGTGCTGCGCAGTAAGGGCATGATCGCCGAGATCGTGCTGGAGCCGCTCGAACATCCCGGACTGGATCGCCGGGATCTGGCTCGGCGCTGTGCGTCGGCGGTGCGGGGGACCGACCGTTCCCGCCATGGCGTGGCCGATACCCAGTGGATCGAAGCGGGCAATACCCGTGTGCAGGATCCCTCGATGGCGGAGCAGGAGCAGGTTCGCCGACCGGCTGGGGCTACGGTCCGGTAACCCCGCTTCGACGGAATTCATCGACAACCGGAGGTCGCGTTCGCGGTCTCCGGTTTTGTCGTGCGCGCCGGGTGAATCGTCACGGATGTGCGGTTCGGCATTCGAGGGTGACCCATCGGGCAAATCTGAAAATCTCACGTCCGCGCACAGGTCGTTCGCCCTGCGTATGACCTGGATGTGAGCTGCGTAACATACTGGCCAGTCGCCCATACCCACCGATCTGTGAGTTGAAACGGCCAAATTGCCAGAGTGTCAAAATTGATGAGATATTTGCGGTACCGTCACGCAGGATTTTTCCGATACCCCGTGTAGCCGAGAGTCCAGGCGACGTTCGAGATGTGCGATCGCAAGGGTGATCCATGGTGAAGGGAAGCCTTTCCGGTGACTGAGCAAGCTTCTGGCGTTCGTCGACGCGCCGCGCGCCGTATGCGCCGCGCGCCCGTGTCGTCCACACTGCCGCGGCTGCTGCTGGCCGCCGTCGAGCGTGCTCCCGAGGTACCCGCGCTGCGCTTCGACGGGCAGACCCTCACCTACACCGAACTGGACCAGTGGTCCTCGCGCCTGGCCAGGGTACTGATCGCGCGCGGTCTCGGCCCCGGTGATCGCTTCGTGCTCGCGCTGACCCGCTCGATCGAGTCCGTGGTCGCGGTCTGGGCGGCGGCCAAGACCGGCGCCACCTTCGTGCCTGTCGATCCGCGCTACCCGGCCGAACGGGTCGCCCACATGCTCGCGGACTCCGGTGCCGGGTTCGGGCTGGCGACGGCGGCGGACGCGGCGCGACTGGACGCCGGAATCCAGTGGCTGCGCATCGATTCCGCCGAGTACCGCGACGAGCTGGCCGCCATGTCGGAGGCGCCGGTGAGCGCGGCCGAACGGCTGCGCAGGCTCTCCCCGGACGACCTCGCCTACATCATCTACACCTCCGGCTCGACCGGTGTCCCCAAGGGCGTCGCGGTCACGCACACCGGCCTTGCCGGGCTGTGCGCCGAGCAGGTCCGGCGCTTCGGCATCACCACCGATTCGCGCACGCTGCACTTCGCCTCGCCCAGCTTCGACGCCAGCATGCTGGAGATGCTGCTGGCCATCGGGGCGAGCGCGACGATGGTGATCGCGCCGCCCGATGTATACGGCGGCGACGAACTGACCGAATTGTTGCGTGCCGAACGCGTGACCCATGCCTTCATCACCCCCGCGGCGCTGGCCGGACTCGACGCGGCGGCGCTGCCGGAACTGGCCGCCCTCGCTGTCGGCGGCGAGGCCTATCCGCCCGAGCTGATCGCGCGGTGGGCGCCGGGACGGGCGTTCTTCAACGTCTACGGGCCGACCGAGACAACGATCGTCTGCGCGATGAGCGAGCGGCTGACCGCCGACGACGTGATCACCATGGGCGACACCATCCCCGGAATGACCGCGCTCGTCCTCGATGCCCGGCTACGCCCGGTTCCCGATCGGGTCCCCGGCGAGCTCTATCTCATGGGCGAGGGTCTGGCCCGCGGCTATCACGATCGTGCCGGGCTCACCGCGAGCCGGTTCGTCGCCGACCCGCTCGGCCGCGGCAGGCTCTATCGCACCGGCGACCTGGTGCAATGGGTTCCGGTACCCGGCGGGGTCGGCCTGAAATTCCTCGGCCGCACCGATGCGCAGGTGAAACTGCGTGGCTTCCGGATCGAACTGGGCGAGATCGATGCGCTGTTCGCCGCCGATGACACGGTGCGCTTCTCCGCGACGCTGATCCGGACGATGCCGAGCGGGGAGAGCGCGCTCGTCTCCTATGTCGTCGCGGCCGCGGGCGCGGACATCGACACGGCGGAGCTGACCCTGCTGGCCGAGCGGCACCTGCCCCAGCACGCGGTGCCCGCCGCGATCGTGGTGCTCGACGAGGTGCCGTTGACGCCGGTCGGCAAGCTCGATCACCGGGCGTTGCCCGCGCCGGAGCTGGCGGTGCGCGAGTTCGAGGCGCCACATTCCGGCACCGAACATGTTGTCGCCATGGTCTTTTCGGAGTTGCTCAGCGCGGACCGGATCGGGCGCGGTGACGACTTCTTCGCGCTCGGCGGCAATTCGCTGCTCGCCACGCAGTTGGCGGGTCGCCTCGGTGCCGCGGTCGGTGTGCGGGTGCCCGCTCGCACCGTTTTCGAACACGGCACGGTGGCCGAGCTGGCGATCGCCCTCGACGCGCTGGTCGGTGACGCGTCGGTGCGAGTGCCGCTGACACGCCGCGAACGTGGTGCGCACGTACCGCTTTCGCTCGCTCAGCAGCGCATGTGGTTCATGGCGCGACTGGATCCCGAATCCAGTGCCTACAACATCCCGGTCGCTTTGCGGCTGTCCGGCCCGCTCGATACCGCGGCGCTCACCGCCGCCCTCGATGACGTGCTCGAACGGCACGAGGTGCTGCGCACGGTGTATCCCGAGCACGAGGGCGCGGGCTTCCAGCAGGTGCTGCCGGTGGCACAAGCCGGTCTCGACGTGGCGATCGATCCGATCGCGGAAGCCGATCTGCGCGGCGAGCTGGCCCGGTTGACCTTCGGTGGGTTCGATGTGTGTCGGCGAGTTCCCGTGCGCGCGGCAGTGTTCCAGCTCTCGCCGACCGAGCACGTACTGGCGGTGGTCGTGCACCACATCGCCACCGACGGGTTCTCGCTCGGCCCGCTGACTCGCGATCTGATGACCGCCTATGCCGCCCGCGCCACCGGTGCGGCGCCTGCCTGGGCACCGTTGCCAGTGCAGTACGCGGACTACACGCTCTGGCAGCAGGAAATGCTCGGCGCCGCAGACGATTCCAGCTCGCTGCTGGCCACCCAGCTCGGGTTCTGGCGTACCGCGCTCGCCGGTGCTCCCGCGCTGCTCGAGCTACCCACCGACCGGCCGCGTCCGCCGGTCGCGGGCACCCGCGGCGCCGCGCAGGACTTCGCCGTCACCGCCGAGGTGCACCAGGCGCTGGAAACACTGGCGCGCGAACACAATGCCTCACTGTTCATGGTGGTGCGGGCCGCGTTGTCGGTGCTGCTGGCACGGGTCGCCGGTACCGACGATGTCACCGTCGGTGCGCCCGTGGCGGGCCGTGGTGAACCCGAGCTCGACGATCTGGTCGGCATGTTCGTCAACACGGTCGTGTTGCGCACCCGCATCGATGCCGCCGAATCCTTCGCCGCCCTGCTGGATCGGGTCCGTGACATCGATCTGGCCGCCTTCGCTCACGCCGATGTTCCGTTCGAACGCCTTGTCGCCGAACTGGATCCGCCGCGTACCCAAGCACACCACCCGCTGTACCAGGTGGCGCTGTCGTTCCAGAACTTCGGTGCCACCCGACTCGAACTGCCCGAGTTGACCGTGTCTGCGGTAGATCTGGGTGAGGAGGCAGCGCCGGTCGACCTGCAGCTCACCGTGGTTCCGCTCGAGGACACCGACGGGCCCGCGGGTCTGCGCTGTTCCTGGCGCTACGCCACCGACCTGTTCGACGCGTCGACGATGCAGACGCTCGGCGCGCGCCTGGCCGGGCTCCTGTCCGCGGCCGTCGCCGCACCGCACCGGCCGGTCGGCGACTTGCCGCTGCTGACCGCGGCCGAGCGGACCGAGCCACAGGGCGAGCTGCGACTCGTCCCCGACGCGACCCTGCTCGGCGAATTCCAGGCCCGTGCCCAGCATCGTCCGGACGCGCCCGCGGTCACCTTCGGCGAGGTCACGCTGAGCTACGGCGAGCTGGCACGGCGCGTGAACCGGCTGGCCCGGCTGCTCGTGTCCGACGGTGTCGGTCCCGGAAGCACCGTGGGCGTGGCGATTCGGCCGTCGATCGAGCTCGTCGTCGCCATGTACGCGGTCTTCGCGGCCGGTGGCGCGTATGTGCCACTCGATCCCGATTCGCCCGCCGAACGCCGCGCCGACATCCTCGCCGTCGCACGGCCGGTCTGCCTGTTGACCACCGCCACTGACGCGATCGCGGCGCCCGGACTGCCGGTCATCTCGGTGGACGAGCTCGTCGGTGCGGGCTTCTCGGAGGCCTGGCTGACCGATGCCGATCGGCTCCGTCCGCTGCGCACCCTCGACCTGGCGTATGTGATCTTCACGTCCGGCTCGACGGGCAAGCCGAAGGGCGTCGGTGTGCCGCATTCGGCGATCGTCAACCAGGCGGCGTTCATGGTCGGTGAATACGGGGTGGGGGAGTCCGACACTGTCCTGCAGTCGATCCCGTTCACCTTCGACGCCTCGATGATCGGTTTCGCCACGCCCCTGCGCGCGGGTGCGCACATGATCGTGGCCGCCTCGCGGGGTCTCACCGACCCCGCCTACCTCGCCGAAATCATTGCGCGCCACCGGGTTACCGGGACCACCATCGTGCCCTCGGTACTCCAGATGCTGCTCGACGCCGCACCGACCGGCACCCTGCGTTCGCTGCGGGCGGTCTGGGTCGGTGGTGAAGCCTTGCCGAACGCCACCATCGAACGCTTCACCACCCTCACCGCGGGCCGCTTGCACAACCTGTACGGCCCCACCGAGGCCACGGTGTCCATCACCGGCGCCGATGTGACCGATATCGGCGACGGCATCGTCCCGATCGGCTTGCCGCACTGGAACTCTCGTGCCTACGTCCTGGATGCGCGCCTGCAGCCGGTGCCCGCCGGCACGCCGGGCGAGCTGTATCTGGCCGGTGCGCAACTGGCCCGCGGCTACCTCGGCAGCCCTGACAAGACGATGGAGCGATTCGTCGCCGACCCATACGGACCGGTCGGCGAACGAATGTACCGCACCGGCGATCTGGTGCGCAGGCTCGCGTCCGGTGACCTCACCTACCTCGGCCGCACCGATGTTCAGCTCAAGCTGCACGGCCTGCGCATCGAGCCCGGTGAGATCGAGGCGGCGCTGCGCACGCATCCGGCGGTTGCCGGTGCGGCGGTCGCGGTGCACCACGAACAGCTCGTCGGCTACGTGACGCCCGCGGACGCCGACACCGCCGAGGTACTGGCTACGATCCGAACCCTGTTGCCGCCGTACATGATTCCGCACCGGCTGCTCGCACTCGACGAGTTCCCGCTCGGTGCGACCGGCAAGCTCGACCGCAAGGCGCTGCCCGCGCCCGCGGTGGAGATCCGCGAATACCAGGCTCCCGTCACCGCCGACGAGCAGATCGTCGCCACGGCGGTCGCCGGCGTGCTCGACCTAGAGCGGGTCGGCCGCGACGACGACTTCTTCGTCCTCGGCGGCACCTCACTCGCGGCGATCCGGGTGCGCGCCGCACTCGCCGAGCAGTTGGGCATCGAGGTGCCGTTGCGCCTGCTGTTCAGCTATCCGCAGGTCAGCGATCTGGCACGGGCCGTGCGCGACGAGTCCTCGGTGTCGGCCGCCGGCCCGGATCCTGCCGTCGACGCGATCCTCGACCCGTCGATCGACCTCACCGGCTGCGCGCCCCAGCGCACCGGCGTACCGGCCACGTTGCTGCTCACCGGTGCCACCGGGTTCCTCGGCAGCTTCCTCCTGCGCGAACTCCTGGAACAGACCACCGCGTCGATCTACTGCTTGGTCCGCGCCACCGACGACCAGGGCGCCGTGGATCGAGTCGTCTCGACGGCGGCGAAGTACCGTATCGACCTGACGCCCTACCTGGACCGAATCATCGGCGTCCCAGGCGATCTCGCGCAGCCCAACCTGGGCATGGACCCCTTGCGCTTCGCCGAACTCGCCGCCAGGACGGACGCGATCTATCACAACGGTGCACTGGTGAACCACCTCGAACCGTACGCGCGGATGCGGGCGGCCAATGTCTGCGGCACCACCGAGGTGCTGCGCCTGGCCACCACCACCCGGGTCAAGCCGATCCACTATGTGTCGACGCTGTCGGTGCTGGCGGGGATCGCGCAGGACAACGGTGTGCCCGCCGGTCTGCCCGGTTATGCGATGACCAAGTGGGTCGCGGAACAGTTGGTGCACACCGCGATCGAGCGTGGCGTACCCATCGCGGTCTACCGTCCCGGCCTGATCACCGGTGATTCCCGCACGGGCGTGGCACCGGCCGAGGATGCCTGGTGGACGATGCTGCGCTCCATGCTCGTGCTCGGTGTGGCAGTCGATGTGCGGGCGATCAGCATCGAAATGGCGCCGGTCGACCATGTCGCGGCCGGGATCGTCAGCCGGTCCCACGATGCCGGGGCCATCGGCAATATCTTCCGGGCGGCGGGTGCGCAGGTACCGCTGCAGGTCGTCTACGAGGAAATCCGCAGTCGCGGTTATCGCTTCGACTTCATCGACCCGATGGAATTCGGACTTCAGCTCTCCACAGCCGCCGAACGTCCGGACGCTGATCCCATTCTGGCTCGGGCATCCGCGCTGAGCGGCAACTACGTGGCCGCTATCGCCGCGGCGAATCCGGCAACGGTGCTGAGTGCGGTGGAATCGGCCCCCGTCGAACCGTTCCGCGGGCTGCCGATCGAGTTCCCCGCGGTCGACGCCACGGTCATCACCCGCTACTTCGACCACTACATCGACATCGGCTTCTTCCCCGCGCCCGGCGCGGAGTCGTTGACGCGAGCCTGAGCGTCCCGCAGGAGCACGTGCTCCTGCGGGACAGCACCTCACTTCGCGTAGTCGTAGAACCCGCGGCCGGTCTTGCGGCCGAGCCGGCCCGCGTCGACCATCCGGCGCAGCAGCGCGGGCGGGGCCAGGTGCGGCTCGGCGAACTCCGCGTAGAGCGATTCCGACGCGGCAAGGGCGATGTCGAGGCCCACGGTGTCGAGCAAGGTCAGCGGGCCCATCGGGTAGCCGCAGCCGCCCTTCATCGCCGCGTCGATGTCCTCGGCGGTGGCGTAGCCCGACTCGAGCATCCGGATCGCCGAACAGAGGTAGGGGATGAGCAGCGCGTTGACGATGAACCCGGAGCGGTCACCGGCCTGCACGGCCATCTTGCCGAGGGTGTTCTTCAGGTAGTCGGTGACGGCCGCGGCCGTTTCCGGCGCGGTCACCAGGGTCGAGATGATCTCGACCAGCGGCATCACCGGCACGGGGTTGAAGAAGTGCACGCCGACGACCCGCTCGGGCCGCTCGGTGGCCCCGGCCACCTTGATCACCGGGATCGAGGAGGTGTTGGTGGCGAGGATGCCCTCGGGCTTGACGATCTTGTCCAGCTTGCCGAAGATCTCGTACTTCAGCGCCTCGATCTCGGGCGCGGCCTCGATCACCAGGTCACGATCGGCGAACTCGTCCATGTCCAGGGTGACGCGCACCCGCGCGAGCACCGCGTCGGCCTCGTCCTGGGTGATCTTGCCCTTGGTCACGCCACGGGCGATCGACGTGGCGATCCGGTTCTGCGCCGCCTCGGCGAACTCCGGCTTCGTCTCGAGCACGAGCACCGAGCTGCCCGCCTTGGCGCACACCTCCGCGATCCCCGCGCCCATCGTGCCGCCACCGATTACACCGATCAACTCCACTGGAGAACTCCCAACATCGCATTGCCCTGGCTGTCCCGGGGATTATTTCACCCGGACTGGCACTCAGTGCCACAGGCTCGGCGGAACGTGAGTTATCGCACCGGCCGACCGCGACCCTGACCAGGGAATTCCGCATGCGAGCCGACTCACTTATGGGCGGGGGTAGACAGCGTCGACTTCGACTTCGACCAACCACCCCGCCACCGGCAGACTCGCTACTTCCAGGGCGAAGCGGCTCGGTCGTGCGGCATTGCGGACCAGGGGAGCGGCCGGTGCCGCGGTGCCGAGGGGGACCAGCTCGGTGTCGCCGGTGGTGAGGTTCGTATTGGCGAAGAACTGCCGGTAGGCGCGGTTCCAGCCGGCGTAGTCGGCGCGGTCGGTGCCGGGGGCGTTGTCGAGGAACACGCGCATGGTGATCACGTTGTCCAGGGTCAGGCCCTGCGCCTCGAGGTTCTCCCGGATTCTGGCCAGCACCGACATGCCCTGTGCTTCGGTGACGGTGACACCGGCGGGCAGCTTCGCGTCCGCGAATTGCTGGGTGTCGATGAAGGATTCGGGGCTGCCCGTGGGGGCCGCTTTGTTGGTGGCGGTGGGGCCGAGGCCGCTGGTCTTGTAGACGGCGGCGCCGGCGGCGATCGTCACGCCCTGCGCGATCATCGGATTCGCCTGTCCCGCTTCGAGAACCGACGTACTCGGCGCCCCGGACGGCGCCGACTCGACCGGGTCGGCCGAACAGGAGGTGAGGGCCAGCGCCGCGAGGGTCGTCACGGCCAGGGTGATCGTCGTCTTCATGGTCGATACTCCTTGTCGAGGTGAGGGTTTCAGGCGGCGACGCGAGTGTGCAGGGCGGTCACCACATCGCGGGCGGAGGTGAAGGCGCCGTGCTGCCAGGCGATCGCGTTGGACAGGTGGTCGCCGGCGAAGTAGATGCGCTCTACGGGGGCAAGGAGTTTCGTGTACTCGGGGGTGGCCTCGCCGCCGTGGGAATTGCTGCCCGCCCAGCCGACCCACGCGCCCTCGGAGTACTTGGTGCGTCGCCAGCTGCCGGAGAACGACGAGGCGATGTCGCCGCGGTACCTGTCGCCGTGGATCGCCGCGCCCTCGTCCACGGCTTTCGCCAAACGTTGGCGGTGCGTGAGTGATTCGAAGGCCTGGTGGCGTTTGCCGGTGTTGTAGTAGCCGACCACCACGCCGCGGTCGCCGTTGTAGTGGTCGTACGGGAACATGATCTGCGCGATGTCTTTGTCGGTATTGCTCGCGCCGCCGTAGATCCGGTCGTCGAGCTCCCACCATCGGCGCGAGTATTCGATGCCGAGCTTGCCGGAGGACACCGGGACCGCCGCCTTCAGCGCGGTGAGCACGTCGGCGGGCAGGTTGTTGGCCAGGCGACCGACGAGATTGGGCGGCAGCGTGCAGATGCAGTAGTCGGCATCGAGAGACTTCTGCGCGCCGTCCTGGGTGTATTCGATCCGCACACCGTTCGGGGTGTTCTTCATCGCCGACACCTCGGCGCCGAAATGGATTCGCTCCTTGCCGATCTCGCGCTGGAAGGCGGCGTAGATGCGGTCCATGCCGCCGACCGGGGTCATCATCATCATGGCCTGGTCGTAGCCGAATTCGAAGCTGAAATTGCGGCCCAGACCGCTGCGGATCGTGTCGGACATCGGGAACGGCTTGGGCTGTTCGCCGAAGTTCAGGCCTGCGCCGGGTTCGGAGGTGTAGCCGCGCCGGGTCGAGCCGAGATAGCGGCCGTCGCTGGAGAGGTCGCCGAAATCGCGCAGGAACGACGACAGCGCTTCCTTGTCGGCGCCGGAGAGCACGTCGTCGAGTGCGCCCCGCGACGCGGCCTTTTGCAGCAGCTCGGACATGTAGCCGTACATATCGGCCTTGGCCGCGCGGTACTGCACCGACTGGCCGGAGATCGAAGTGCTGCTCTGGTAGTTGACCAAAGTGGACGCGTTCTGGTTGCCGAACGGCTGGATCTCGACACCGAGTTCGCGACAGTAGTCGAGGGTGATGTGGCCCTGCGGAATTCGGGTAGCACCCAGGTTGAAGTAGTGCCCGTCGGCGAAGGTGCAGCTCTGGGTTTCGCCGTTGAGATCGGTCTCGGTGGTGCCGTTGCGCACCGACCACACGCGTCCGCCCGCGCGCTTCCTGGCTTCGAGCACGGTCACGTCGTATCCGGCCTTGCCCAGTTCGTAGGCCGCGCACAGCCCGGCGGGGCCGCCGCCGAGGATCGCCACCTTCGCGCCGCCGCCCTTGCCGATGAGGTCGCCCATGGCGGGCGAGCGGAACGAGACCTGCGCCGTGGCGGGCGCGAGGCCGAGGGTCGACATCGCGCCGTAGGCGAGGCCCGCACCGCCGGTGATGCCGAGACTCTGCATGAAAGATCTTCTGGTGACTGTCATGGGTAGCTCCGTCCGCCGCGATTTCCGTTCTGCGACAGCGTCCGTCGGCGGTGGGTCGGCGCCGCTACGCCGTGGAAAACGTTCGCCGTTCGGCGAGTGAGACCGCCGCCTGTACTTTCTCGCTCGGTGTCCATCGGCCGACTCGCGCCCGCAATACCGCCGAAACCAGGCCTGGATATCCTCCCCGCACCCGACAACGCTGGGAGGTGTGTGGTGACGGCACTGGCCGACGCGGTCGCGCGGTCGTTCGCGGCGGGGGAACCCGAGCGACCCGCGGTGTCGCCGTTGCGCGCGCTGGGGCGCCGACAACTGCCGGGTGTGGCGTTGCTCGGCCAGTCGATCGCGACCACCGCGCCCGCCGCGTCGATGGTGTTGTTGCCGGTCACGATGCTCACCCACAACGCGCTGCTGCCCGGCCTGGTGACGATCATCGTCGCGACCTTGGTCATCACGCTGATCGCGTACTGCGTCGCACAGTTCACCCGGCGCCTGTCCGCGGCGGGTGGGCTCTATACCTTCGTCAGCCATGGCGCAGGCCCGCGCGCGGCGCTGACCTGTGGCGTCGGGATGCTCGTGAAGTACCTGGGCAGTGCGTCTTTGACGATGTATCACGGGTCGCAGACCGCTCTCGCGTTGGCCGCGCAGCTGGGAATCACGCTGCGCGGCTGGCAGGTCGGGGCCGTCTATCTCGGCATCGCGGTGCTGATCGGGGCGGTGCTCGTGCGTGGTGTGCGGTTCGCCGCGATCGCGATTCTGGCGGTCGAGGTGTGTTCGCTGGCCTTCATCATCGGCCTGATGCTGGTCTCGGGGCCCGCGGTCGCGATCACCCCGGCCGCGCCGAATGTGCCTGCGGTGCTGGCGATCACGATGTCGGCGCTGTTCGCGCTCGCCGGCTTCGAGAGCGCCGCCTTCTTCGCGCCGGAAACGCGGCGTCCGCTGGTCACGGTCACGCGCACCGTGCTGCTCACGCCGGTGCTGTGCGGGGCGCTGTTCATCTTCGCGTCGTGGGCGGCCTGGTCCGGGCACGCGGGGGCGGTGGTCAACGCGTATCTGCACGGGACGGCTAGCGGGTCGAGTCTGCTCGTGGTGATCCTGCTCGACGCGGCGTTGACGTGTTCGTGGCTCGGATCGGCGATGGCGTCGTCGAATGCGGCGTCGCGGCTGGTGTATTCGATGAGCGTGGAGGGGGTGCTGCCGCGGATCTTCCGCCGGGTCGGTACGCGATTACGGACGCCGCATGTGGCGTTGGTGGTGATCACCGGCATCGTGGCGACGGCCGGTTGGGGTTTCGTCGCTCTCGACGGTGTGCCCGCCGCGGCCAAGACCGTGATGCGCACGGCGCTCGCGCTGTCCTACATCCTGGTCGCGGTGGGCGCTGTGCTGTTCCTCGGCCGTATCCGTGAGCTGAGCCGGGTCGACCGTTTCGCCGGGTGGATCGGCAGTGGTGTGCTCGGCGCGGTTGTTGTCTGCCTGACGGTGTCGGAGGCGAGCGACGGCGTGGTGGTCGCGCCCGCGACGGTGCTCGCGGTGCTGCTGGTCGGCGCCGCCTGGTACCGGTATCTCCGCGACAGCCACCTCGAAAGCCTCACTGCCATGGGTGTTTTCGACAGTCCCGAATCCGCTGACGTGCTGCCCGGCGCCGGGGTGTTCGCCGTCAACGCCCGCGGCGCGATGGCCCTGGTAGGGGCGGACCGCGGCGAACAGTGACAACGACGACCCGCCGCGACGGCCCCACCGGTCACGAGCCGAGGGCTGTCCAGAAGGCCCTCGCCCTGCTCGAAGCGGTGGCGCGACTGGGCTCGGGTGCCACCGCGAAGGACATCGCCGCGCAGACCGGCATCGCCCCCGCGACCGCGTACCGCCTCCTGAATCTCCTTGTCGCCGACGGCTACCTGGTCCGCATCGAGGACCTGTCCGGGTTCGCGCTCGGCCGCCGCACCCGCGAACTGGCCGGGGCGGCCGAGCCCGTGTCGGGCAATCCCCGGATCCTCGGCGAACTGCGCGCCCAGCTGCGCTTCGGCATCCATCTCGCCGCCTTCGCCGGCGGCCGGATCAGGATGATCGACAAGGACCCCGACCACGAGCTGAGCGGGGAGAAGGTGCTGGTGAGCTATCCGCACGCCTCCGCGATCGGCAAGATCCTGATGGCGCAGCACCCCGAGTTCGCGTACGAGGCAACCCTGCGCAAGGTCACCACTTTCACCATCACCGCAGCCGCCGACCTCGCCGTGGAACTACGCGGAGTCGCCGCGAACGCCGTCGCGGTCGAGGTGAACGAATGCCGCCTCGGCCGCAGTGCCGTCGCCGTCCCGGTCCGAGCCGCCGACGGCACCGTCACCGGCGCATTGGCCGCGATCGGCAAGACCGGCCGGCTGCCTGTGCACGATCGCGATCTCATCGACCTGCTCACATCGGCGGCCGATCAGCTGACACTCTGACCGCACGATCGAGGCCCGGCGATCCGGTGGGATCGCCGGGCCTCGATCGTGCGGCGGGATTATCGAACCGGTGTCAACTCCGGTTCCTCGGGTTGTTGGTGTGTGCGACCGAGGATCGAGTGCCTTCGGCCGTACGCGAAGTAGACGACGACACCGAGTGCCATCCAGATCACGAAGCGCAGCCAGGTCTCGATCGAGAGATTGAGCATCAGCCACAGACAGGCCAGGGCGCCGAGGATGGGGACCACCGGGACGAAGGGCACGCGGAATCCGCGCTGCAGGTCAGGGCGGGTGCGGCGCAGTACCAGAACGCCGATCGACACCAGGACGAAGGCGACCAGCGTGCCGATGTTGACCATTTCCTCGAGCGTGCCGAAGTCGACGAATCCGGCGAGCAGCGCGCAGACCACGCCGACGAGCACGGTCAGCCGGACCGGCGTGCCCTTCTTGCCGGTCTGGGCCAGACTCCGGGGGAGCAGGCCGTCACGGGCCATGGCGAACAGCACCCTGGTCTGGCCGAGGAACATCACCATGACCACCGTCGACAGGCCGGCGAGGGCGCCGATGGCGATGATGTTCTTCACCCACGTATCGCCGTGGATGGCGAAAGCCGTGGCGAGCGTGGCATTGCCGTCGGCGAGTTCGGTGTAGGACACCATGCCGGTGAGGATCACCGAGACCGCGATGTAGAGCACCGTCACGATCGCCAGCGAACCGAGGATGCCGCGCGGGACGTCGCGCTGCGGGTTACGTGTTTCCTCGGCGGTGGTGGCGACCACGTCGAAGCCGATGAAGGCGAAGAACACCAGGCTGGCCGCGGCGAGCAGGCCGTACCAGCCGTAGCTGGTGCCGCCGGAGCCGGTGAGGAAGGCGAACAGCGACTGGTGCATCCCCTCTGCCTTCGCCGACGGTTGCGCGGGTGGGATGTAGGGCGTCAGGTTCGACGGCTTGAAGTAGGTCGCGCCGACCACCAGGACCAGCGCGATCACGCCCAGCTTGATCGCGACGGCGATGGCCGAGACCCGCGAGGACAGCTTGGTTCCGGTGGCCAGGAGCACGCCGACCACCGCGATGATCAGCACCGCGCCCCAGTCGAAGGTCACCGATCCGAAGTGCACCACCGGCGCCGAGGACCCGAGTACGTCGCCGAGGTATTGCGACCAGCCCTTGGCGACCACCGACACCGCGAGCGCGAACTCGAGGATCAGATCCCAGCCGATGATCCAGGCGATCACCTCACCGAAAGTGGCGTAGGCGAAGGTGTACGCGCTGCCCGCCACCGGCACGGTCGAGGCGAACTCCGCGTAGCACAGGGCCGTGAGCCCGCACGCGATCGCGGCGAAGACGAAGGCCAGCGAGACCGCCGGTCCAGCCACCGTGCCCGCGGTGCGCGCGGTGAGGGTGAAGATGCCCGCGCCGATCACCACCGCGACACCGAAGATCGTCAGATCCTTGGCGGTCAGATCCTTCTTCAGCTTGGCATCGGGATCGTCGGTGTCCCGGATCGACTGCTCGACGGACTTGGTGCGGAACAGGCCGCTCTTGTTCATCATGAGAGCGACCGCGGAATGGCATCGAGACGGCGCTCGGCGAAACGATTGGCGGCGGCACCGGTCCCGATTCCCTCGGTGACGGCGGCGGCGATGATCTCGCGGCAGCGCGCGTAGATGTCGGCGACCTCGGCTTCGACCTCGGCGAGCGCGGCGGCGCGCAGCTCACCGGCCACCTGGATGAGGCCACCGGCGTTGGCGACGAAATCGGGCACCCAGGTGATGCCGCGGTCGGTGAGCGCCTGCTCGACCTCGGGTGTCGCGAGCTGGTTGTTGGCCGCGCCGCAGATCAGCTTCGCCTCGATCGTCGCGGCGCTCGCCGCGGTGAGGGTGGCGCCCATGGCGCACGGGGCGTACACGTCGACCGGCGCGGTGGACACGGCCGACAGCAGCCGAACGGCGGGTTGTTCCGCGGCGATGCGCGCCAGCGCCGCCTCGTTCACATCGGTGACACAGACGTCGGCACCGTCGGCGAGCAGCAGGGCGGTGAGTTCGCTACCCACCTTGCCGACACCTTCGACGCCGACCGTGCGACCGGCGAGTGTCGGTGCGCCCCAAACGAATTCGGCGCCTGCCCGCATCGAGTGGAAGACGCCGAGCGCGGTCAGCCTGGCGCTGTCGCCGCTGCCACCCGCGCCGACGCTGCGGCCGGTGACATGGCGGGTGTGCCTGCCGATGACGTCCAGATCGTCGGTGTCGGTGCCCACGTCACCGGCGGTGATGTAGCGCCCACCGAGGGTTTCGACGAAACGCGCGTACGCGGCGAGCAGTTCCTCGCTCTTGAGCGTGGCCGGATCGCCGATGATCACCGCCTTGCCGCCACCGAGGTCGACGCCCGCCGCGGCGGCCTTGTAGGTCATGCCCCACGACAGGCGCAGCACGTCCTGCAGGGCCGCGGATTCGTCGGCGTACGGGTAGAAGCGGGTACCGCCGAGGGCGGGGCCGAGCGCGGTCGAGTGGATGGCGATGATCGCCTTGAGTCCCGACCTGTCGTCCTCGCAGAACACGACCTGCTCGTGGGCGCGGGCGCTGAGCTCGTGCGATCGGCCGAAGACTCCTGCTTCGGTGTGCGCAACGGTCACTGTCGATTCCTTTCCGGTTTCCGCGTGCCGGGGTTGTGCCCTGGGCGGCGGGGTAGTGGTGCCGCGGGTCCGCGGCGGTTCAGTTGTGCCGCTGGTGCGGCGACGTGGTGGTGCCGCGGGCGCGGCGATGTGCTCAGCCGCAGTCGCGGCGGAGGGGCTGGTGCCCCCGGGTCAGTACTCGATGCCCAGCTCGCGTAGTCCGGCGCGGTACAACTCGACATTGCCGAGTTTGATGTCCTCGTAGCCGCGCACGACGTCGGTCAGTGCGGCTGCCGCGGTGGCGGTTTCGTAGTTCTCGGTGGTCAGATCGTTTGCCAGTCGGTGCACCAGGTCGGTGTAGTGGGCCAGCAGTTCGCGCTCGACCTTGCGGACGTGGGCGTAGCCGAAGGGGTCGAGCTTGGTACCGCGCAGGAACTTGCCCTTGGCCAGCACCTTCAGCGCCACATGCGACTTCGGCCTGAGCCCGATCTTCTTGTCGCGGCCCATCGCGCGCAGCATCGGCGGGTGCAGCTTGTAGGTGAGCTGCTCACCGCCTGGCACCTGGGCTCGCACGTCGGCGAGGAAATCCGGGTCGACGAGCAGTCGGGCCACCTCGTACTCGTCCTTGTAGGCCGTGAACTTGAACAGCCCGCGCGCGACCGCCTCACTGAAATCGGTGCGCTCGGTGACGGAACGTTCTGCCGCCCAGATGGTTTCGACTGTCTCGACGTAGCGGTGTGCCACCTTCTCGTTCTGGTAGCCGATCAGCTGCGCCGCTCGCAGTTCCACGAGCCGCCGCACCTCGCCCTCGAAGCTGGTGTGCGCCAGCAACTCCGCGGGCACCACCGGCTGGGTCCGCTGCGGCCTGCCCGTATCGACCGCCGCGGCGAACGCGGCCGGATCGGCGACGGCGACCCGTCCCCACCGGAACGCCGCGATGGTGGCATCGACGGCGACACCGTTGATCCCGATGGCCTCCTCGATCGCGGCGACGGGCAGTCGCAACCCGCCGGTCTGCACGGCCGCGCCGACGATCAGGAAGTTGGCCGCCGCCGTGTTCCCGAACAGGGTCAGCGCCGCGGCGAGCGCGTCGAAGTGGCTGATCGAATTCGTCGCCGCGGCAAGCCGATCCAGCAGGGTTTCCGTCGCGGGGTAGGCCACCGACTTGTCGAAGACCATGTCGCCGGTCGGGGTCTGACTCGTCGACGCCACGGCCACGGTGCTCGCCGCATCGCCGTACTGGAGGTAGCGGGGATCGGTGGCGGTGAGCAGGTCGACGGCGAGCAGGCAGTCCGCGCTGCCCGGGGTGAGCCGGTTGGCAGGCTCCAATTCCGTTGCGGCGAAACGCAGGTGGGACAGCACCGGACCGGCCTTCTGACTCAGGCCGATCTGGTCCAGGCTTTCCACCTCGTACCCGGCGCGCAGCGCGGCGGTGGCCAGTACCTGGTTCACCGTCACGATGCCGGTGCCGCCGATGCCGGCGATCAGCACGTTCTGGGTTCGCTGCGGTGCGTCCACGCCAGGGTCGGCCACGGCGGGCGGCTCAACGGTCTTGCGCGGCTTGGCTTTTGCCTTGTCGGGGACCACTTCCACCGTCACGAACGAGGGGCAATCGCCGTCCAGGCAGCTGTAGTCGGTATTGCACGAGGTCTGATCGATGCGGGTCTTGCGCCCGAACTCGGTCTCGACCGGCTGTACCGACAGGCAGTTCGACTTGGCGCCGCAGTCACCGCAGCCCTCGCACACGGCCTCGTTGATCACCACGCGGGTGTTGCGGACCGGCAGGGTGCCACGCTTGCGCTGCCTGCGGGCGTCGGCGGCGCAGTGCTGGTCATAGATCAGTACCGTGACGCCCTCGACCTCACGCAGCAGTTTCTGCGCCTCGTCGAGCCGGTCGCGATGCAGGAGCAGCGTGCCCTTCGCCAGCGCCCGCTTGTTGTGCCGCTTCGGCTCATCGGCGCAGATGACGATCTTGCGGACACCCTCGGTGCTGAGCTTGTGGGTCAGCTGCGCGACGGTGAGCCCGCCCTCCACGTCCTGGGCGCCGGTCATCGCGACGACTTCGTTCCAGAGCAGCTTGTAGGTGATGTTCACCCCGGCCGCGACACAGGCCTGGATCGCCAGCTGCCCGGAATGGAAGAAGGTGCCGTCACCGATGTTCTGGAACAGGTGCCCCACATCGGTGAACGGCGCCTGCCCGATCCACTGGCTGCCCTCGCCGCCCATCTGGGTCAGCCCGGTGACGGCGCTGTCCGTGCGCCCGGACATGGTGACCAGCGTGTGGCAGCCGATGCCGCCGCCGCCGATCGAGCCCTCGGGCAGGGCGGTGGAGCGGTTGTGCGGGCAGCCGCTGCAGAAGTAGGGCGTGCGCTTGGCCGAGAGGACTTCCAGTGGAAGTGCCGGTGGCGCAGCTCGTTTGAGCTCCACCCGCCCGCGCAGCACCCGGCGCAGCGGCGCCAGCAGTCGCCCTGTGGTGAGTTCGCCGTCGACCGGCATCAGCCGCGCGCCGCGTTCGTCCTGCTTGCCGAGCACGCGCGGCGCGTCCGGGGTGCCGTAGAGGATCTCGCGGACCTGGGTTTCGATGAACGCGGTCTTGTCCTCGACGACGATCAGCTGCTCGAGTCCGCGGGCGAACTCGGTGAGCGCCGCTGTGCCGAGCGGATACGGCATGCCGATGCGCAGCAGGCGGATGCCGGCCCGGTGCATGGTCGCCTCGTCGACACCGAGGTCGAGCAGTGCCTGCCGGACCGCGTCGAATGTGGTTCCGGTGGCGGCGATTCCGACCTTCGCGTCGGCGGGGTCCACCTCGATCACGTCGAGGGCGTTGGCCGCGCCGTAGGCGTGCACCGTCGCCCAGCGCGGCCCGTACAGGTCCGCCTCGGCGAGCACGCTGTCGGTCGGCGCCGCCATCGGCCGCTGCCGGTAGACGAAAGGTGCTCCCTCCCACTGCACTTCGGGCACCGTCACGGCGAGGTCGGCCACGTCCGCGTCGATCGTCCATGCCCCGTCGGCGACATCGGCGACGATCTTCAACGCCACCACACATCCCGAGGCCCGTGACATCGCGATCCCCTGCATACCGAGGGTGATGATCTCCTCGGCGTTGCGCGGGAACAGGACGGGCACACCCATGGCGGCCAGTGACCGTTCGCTCACCGCGGGCACGGTCGAGGACTTCGAGGCCGGGTCGTCGCCCACCAGCAGCAGCACGCCGCCGCGCGGGTTCACGCCGTACATGTTGGCGTGCCGGATGGCGTCGGTCGCGCGGTCGACGCCGGGGCCCTTGCCGTACCAGACGCCGACCACGCCGTCGTGGGTCGGCTGCCCGGCGGGCAAGTCGGCCTGGCTGCCCCAGACCGAGGTGGCCGCCAGTTCCTCGTTGAACCCGGGGACGAAGGTGATGTCGTGCTCGGTGAGTACTTCTGGCATGCCGAGCAGCATCTTGTCCACCCCGCCCAGCGGGCTGCCCTGGTAGCCGGAGACGAACGTCGCGACGCGGCGACCGGCGCGGATATCGCGCACATGCTGTTCCACCAGCAGCCGGGCGATGGCCTGGACCCCGGTCAGCAGCACCGGGCCCGCGCCGGAGCGATAGCGGTCGGCGAGGTCGTAGGGCGCGGCCGGCTCGGGCAGCTGTCGGGTAGTCGCACAGACGACGGTGGTCATTGACGCCTCACCACACTTTCCACAACCCAGATCGTGAGCTGCGCAACGAAGGAACTTGCTATCGGTGCTGCGAAATGTGCCGTGGAGGGGCAATCGGTGTCAACAGTCAGTGGAAAAGTTGATCAGTCTGCTCAAAAGTGATCTGGGCCACTGGCGTGGATGTGCCAATCTGCTCGAGTTCGGAGACCTGGGTCACATCACGACTGGTTCGCCCGGTTCGTCAGATGTTCGACCAGTGGCAGGCTCCGGAACCCGATCGGCGTGGCAAGGGCGAGCATGGTCTCGGTGTGGTTCACGCCGTCGATGGCATGCACCCGCTGGATGATTTCCAGCAGATCCTGCTGCGATCGCGCGGCGATGCGCACCAGCAGATCGGCGCGACCGGTGGTGGCGTGCACCTCGAGCACGTGCGGGAACCCGCGCAGCGTCTCGATGATCGGATCCATCTTGTTCTGATCGAGTTCGATCCCGAGGAACGCGTGCACCGCGAACCCGATCGCCTGCACGTCGATATCGGGTGGATACCCGCGCACCGCCCCCGACGACTCGAGCCGCTTCATCCGCGCCTGCACGGTATTGCGCGCCACCCCGAGCCGCTGCGCCAACTCGAGAATCGGCGCCCGCGGGTCCTTGGCCAGTTCGGCGAGCAAGGCGGCATCGAGTGCGTCGAACTTGATGGTCATGGCCGCATTCTGACACGCCGGGCAGTCGGTGAAACGGACCGCGCAACCGAGCGGACTGTACCGGTCGCCGATGAAATTCACGGTCCCGCGGCGTCTCTATCGGCATGACCACACATGTACTCGAGACCGCCGAAGCCGACCTCACCTACGACCTGCACGGTCCGCTGCCCACAGCCGACGGCCGTCCACCGTTGATGATGATCGGCCAGCCGATGGACGCCAGCGGGTTTCGCGCGCTGGTGTCGAACTTCCCCGACTGCACGGTCGTCACCTACGACCCACGTGGGCTCGGGCGCAGCGTCCGTAAGGACAGCCGGACCGAACACCTTCCCGACGCGCAGGTCGCCGACGTGCACGCCATCATCACCGCGCTCGGGGTAGGCCCGGTCGAGATGTTCGCCAGCAGCGGCGGCGCGATCACCGCGCTCGCGCTGGTGGCCACTCATCCCCGCGATGTCACCACCCTCGTGGCGCACGAGCCGCCGCTCATCGCCCTGCTCGACGACGCGCCCGCCGCGCAACGCGCCCGCGCGGCGGTCCGCGACGCCTACGAGGCGAAAGGATTCGGTGCGGGCATGGCGGCCTTCATCGCGATGACGTCCTGGGCAGGCGAATTCACCGACGAATACTTCGCCCAGCCCCCGGCGGACCCGGCCGCGTTCGGCCTGCCCACCGAGGACGACGGCGTCCGCACCGACCCGCTGCTCTCGGACGCCTCCTGGGCGGTCAGCGACTACCGCCCCGACATCTCGGCCCTCACCGCCGCTCCCACCCGCATCGTCATCGCGGTCGGCGAGGAATCCCTCGGCCTGGAAACAGCTCGCACCGCGGACGCCATCGCCGCCCTGCTCGGTCAGGAGGCCACCGTGTTCCCCAGCCATCACGGCGGATTCGTCGACGACGAGTACGGCTACGCCGGTCAGCCCGAAGCCTTCGCGGCCAGGCTGCGCGAAGTCCTCGGCGCGACCGGCTGACGCCGCGAATTCGTCGCGCGATCCCGCTCAGTGGTCGCGGGCGTTGCCGACGGTGCTGTCGCACTGGGACTCTCGCCGGGTTCTGCGATGCGACGATGAAGGAGCGACTCCATGAGTACGCCGCCACCCGAGAGTACGAATCCCGTTGTCCCGCAGGGAGTC
Organism: Nocardia sp. FBN12; assembly: GCF_054031145.1. Lineage (NCBI taxonomy): Bacteria > Bacillati > Actinomycetota > Actinomycetes > Mycobacteriales > Nocardiaceae > Nocardia > Nocardia sp. FBN12. The sequence goes on along the minus strand of NZ_CM132926.1, from coordinate 4,320,890 downwards.
GAGGCAAGCCTACGGCGGCGCGCGGCCTTCTCGAGTCTGCTGGGGACGACGATCGAATACTACGATTTCATCCTCTACGGGACGATGGCCGCGGTGGTGTTCGGGCCGCTGTTCTTCCCCGGGTCGAATCCGGCGCTGAGCACGATCGCGGCGTTCGGCACCCTGGCCGCCGGCTACGTCGCCCGTCCGCTCGGCGGGGTGATCTTCGGGCACTTCGGCGATCGGCTCGGCCGCAAATCGATGTTGATGATCACGATGGTCATGATGGGCGTCTCGAGCGCGCTGATCGGTCTGTTGCCCACCTATCACACGATCGGTGCGGCCGCGCCGGTGCTGCTGGTGCTGTTGCGGGTGGTGCAGGGCATCGCTGTCGGTGGGGAGTGGGGCGGTGCGGCGCTGATGGTGGTCGAGCACGCGGACGCGGGCAGTCGCGGTCGCTGGGCGGGAATCATGCAGTTGGGCACGCCTTTCGGGTTCCTGCTGTCGACGGCCGCCGTCGCCGTGGTGACCCAGCTGCCCGAGTCCGAGTTCACGACGTGGGGCTGGCGGGTGCCGTTCCTGTTGAGTGCGGCTCTGCTGGTGCTCGGCCTGTATGTGCGGCGGCGGGTGGCGGAGAGCCCGGTGTTCGAGGCCGCGCAGGATCGTCCGTCGACCCCCGCGCTGGAGGTGCTGCGGCAACCACGACCGGTCGCCCTCGCCGTGATCGCCGGAATCGCGCCCTTCGCGCTGACCGCGCTGACGAGTTCGCACATCATCGCCTACGCCACCGGAATCGGTTACGCGGTAGGCGATGTCATGCGTAGTCTGCTGTTCGTGGTGGTGGTCTCGGTCGTCGCCATCCCGCTGTGCGCGGCGCTCTCGGACCGGCTGGGCAGGCGCCGGGTGATGATGGCGGGCGCGGTCGGCGCGATCCTGTTCGCCTTCCCGCTCTACGCACTGGTCAACACCCATTCGCTGTGGATCATGACGGCCGGTTTGATGTTCGCCCAGCTGCTGCAGAACGCGATGTACGCGCCGTTGACGCCGCTGCTGTCGGAAATGTTCCCCACCCGGATCCGCTACAGCGGAGTGTCCATCGCCTACCAGAGCGCGGCACTGATCGGCGCGGGCTTCACCCCGATGATCGCCGCGAGCCTGCTGGCCACGTTCGACGGTTCGAGTGTGCCGCTGAGCGTGATCATCGTCGCGACCGCCGCCCTCGCCCTCGGCGCGCTCGCGCTCACGGCCGAGACGACGGGCCGCGATCTGCACCCCGGACCGCTCCCGTCGACCGAGCTCGCGCCACGACCGGCCCCGGTCAGGGAGGGGTGAGCTCGGCCGCCCGCTGACCCGCCGTGCACGACCACCCGTTCGCCGAGGTCCACGGCTCCGACGGCCTCGAGCGGCTCGCGCAGATGTATCTCGCCGCCTTCTCGGATCAACGGTTCCTGGTCAACGAGCAGATCGCCGAAGGCGACTTCGTCACCACCCGATGGACCGGAACCGGAACCGATGATGGGGATGCCCGCCACCGGCAAATCAGCGGTCGTCCAAGGAATCACCATCAATCGCTTCGGGGACGGCAAGATCATCGAGAGTTGGGCGTGCTGGGACACGCTCGGGATGATGCAGCAACTCGGTGTCGTCCCGTCGGCGCACTCCGCGACGACCTGACGCGTGGCGCGGCCGGCGGTGGTGCCCCGGTCAGGGGTGAGCTCGGCGGGACTCAGCCGTGCAGGGTCGGGCGGTAGATCAGTTCCTGGATATTGCCGTCGAGCGTGCGGCTCTCCAGCAGTTCGAGGTCGAAGTCGGCAGCGCCACGGAAGATCGGGTCGTCACCGGTCCGTCCGGTGATCACCGGGAACACCGTCACCTGGACGCGGTCGACGAGTCCCGCCGCCATCAGCGCCCGGTTCATCGACAGGCTGCCGTGTGAGCGCAACGGCACCTCGGACTCCTCCTTGAGCCGGGCCACGACGTCGACGGCGTCACCGCGGGCGATGGTCGCGTCGGGCCAGTCGAGCGGTCCTTCCAGCGTTGTCGACACCACCGTCGCCGGGAGATCGCGCATCCGGGTGACCCAGGGGTCGCGCACCTCGGCCACCTCGCCCGAAGCCAGCATCTCGGCGAATGCCTGATAGGTCTTGGGCCCGAAGACCATTCGCTGCTCGGTCGCGAACAGGGCAAGGCGATGGTCGAGCAGTTCGGGCCCTTGCTTGCCCCAGTACCCACCCCAGTCGCCGTCGCCGTTGTAGCCGCCGTATCCGTCGAGGCTGGAAAAGACGTCGAAGGTGTACGTGGTCGCCATCGGATTCTCCTTTGTCGTCTGCGAGGTCTATCGATGCAGACGAGCCCACCCGGCAAAACTCATCGCAGGTTCCCGACGGGTCCGGCAGCTACGGCCCCAGGAGTGTGACTGCTCGCAACGCGAGATGCAGTTCCGCCGAATGCACCGGGTCGGCGGTGTCGCGCCCGGTGAGGTCGCGAACTTTGCGCAGGCGATAGCGCACTGTGTTGCGGTGACAGTGCAGCTCGTCGGCGGCCGCGGCGGTCGATCCGCGGTGGCGATACCACGCGTCGAGCGCGGCGATCAGATCGTCACGGTCGGGCGCGGGTAGTCGCAGCACCGGTCCCAGGATCTGGGCGGCGGCGCGGCGGCTGGCCTCGGGCACGGTGACGAGCAGGTGCGCGAGCGGCTCAGTCCCGAACCGGACGACAGCGTGCGCGCCGGGTCGCACGCTGCGGGCGGCGAGGTGGGCTTCGGTCAGCGCGCCGGGTATGGCGGTCGGGCTGGTGAAGGCGGCGCTGAGGCCGATCCGTCCGTCGACGAGCTCGGCCAGTGCGTCGCAGGCCCGCTCGACCGCCGCCGGTGTCGCCGCGGACAGCAGCCCGGTGTGCGAGTCGATCTGTGAATCCCACACGGACTTGGCGCCGAGATCGCGCAGCGCGCCGACCAGGCGGCCGGGGAGGGTGGCACCGGGGTCGGCGGTCTCGATCGACACGACGGCGAAGGTGCCGTTCTCGGAAAGGCCCAAGGTGCGCAGCGCGGTCATGGTGTGCGCGGGATTGTCGGAGTGATCGTCGAAAAGCGTACGGATCAAACGGCTCTGGGCTTGTGCGTCGACATGGGCGAGCATGATCTCGGTCTCGCGGTAGGACTCGACCGCCGCGTCGGAGAAGCTGTCGATCAGCTCCCACAGGTCGGTGGCGAGGTCGTGTAGCCGCGGATCGCCCGGACCGGCGGACCTGGCCGTGAGTTCCTCCCAGGTCAGTCGGCCACCGAGGCGGTAGGCGTGCAGCAGTGCGGCGAGCGGGACGCCACGCTCGGCCTTGAGCCGTCCGACCGCGCGTGCGGCATGCAGTCGCGTCGGCTCGGTTCCGGCTAGGGCGCTGATGATCGCGGTGAGGTTGTCCAGGCACGCCTGCTGGAGTTCCTCGGCCGTCAGCAGTCCGGGATCGGCATAGGACCGGTCCGCACCGGCGATGCGGCTGACCAGCTCCACGGCCATCGCCTCGACCGAATCGAGCAGGGGTGCGGCCAACCCGAGTGGCGGCGCGGTGGTGGTCGGCGGTGGTGCGGTCATCCCTACAGACTAGGTCTCCGACGTGAGTCACGCCACTACGGGTTTGTGCACGAGCACATCGTGACTATCGCCCGGCATTGTAGTTATCACTGGTATGCCGCATTTGTTAGCGAATCGTCCGAAGATCGGCATGAGGCAGGTAACGGTGTGTTTGTGCCCGGGCACAAACGTAGCGGGGGTAGATCCGCAACGGGCGCACATGGCGCTCATCCGGTCCGCGGCGACAGAATCGAACTATCTCGGCCGCCGCGTGTCGTGGACCGGCCCAACAGTTGTGGAGGATCGCCAGTGGTCACCAAGAAGGCAGAGCCCGCCCTCGCCGCGGTGGATACCGCGTTGTCCGAGCTCGTCGAAGGCGAGAAGAGGTGGGCGGCCACCTCGTTGACCGGCCGGCGTGCGCTGCTCGACCGGGTGCGCGAGCTCACCGGGCGGCACGCTCAGGAGTGGGTCGACGCGGCCGTCGGCATCAAGGGCCTCGCGGCTTCCTCGCCGCTGGTCGGCGAGGAGTGGATCTCGGGACCGTATGTGATGGCCGCCGGGCTCGGCGCGCTGTCGAAGACGCTCGATGTCCTCGCGCGCGGCGAGAGTCCGCTCGACAAGGCCACTTTCGGGATCGCGGGCGACCGGGTCACCGTCGACGTGCTGCCCGCGAGCCCGTTCGACGCGCTGCTGCTCAACGGTTTCAGCGCGAAGGTGTGGTTGCGGCGGGGCGTCAGCACTGCCGCCGCGAAGGCGAATGCCGGTCTGGCCCAATTGGATCCGAGACGGACACAGGGGATCGGCGCCGTACTCGGCGCGGGCAACATCACCTCGATCGCGCCGCTGGACGTGCTCTACGAGCTGATCGCGCACAACCGGGTCGTCGCGCTCAAGCTCAACCCGATCACCGATCCGATGTTGCCGATACTCGGCAAGATCCTGGCGCCGCTGATCGAGCTCGGCGCGGTGCGCCTGCTGACCGGTGGCGCCGAGGTGGGCGGGTACCTCATCGACAACGACCTCGTCGATCACGTGCACATGACCGGCAGCGCGCGCACCCACGACGCGATCGTCTGGGGTACCGGCGCCGAGGCGGCCGAGCGGAAACGGGCGGGCACACCGAAGCTGACCAAGCCGGTCACCAGCGAGCTGGGTGGTGTGTCGCCGACGATCGTGCTGCCGGGCGACTGGAGCGCGGCCGATATCGCCTTCCAAGCCGAACATGTCGCGACCCAGCGTCTGCACAACGGCGGCTACAACTGCGTCGCCGCGCAGGCCATGATCATCTCGGCCGACTGGGCGCAGAAGGATCAATTCCTCGCCGCGGTGCGCACCGCGCTCGCGAACGCCCCCGCCCGCCCGGCGTACTACCCGGGCAGCGATGATCGCCTCGCGCGGGCCTGCGAGTCCTATCCGCGGGCCGAGCGCCTCGGACGTGGCGGGGAACGGGTGCTGGTCACCGGGATCACGGCATCTCCGGCTGAGCCGCTGCTGGCCGAGGAGTACTTCGCGCCGGTGCTCGGCGTGGTCGAATTGCCGGGAACCGGAACGGAATTCGCCAGGGCCGCGGCCCGAACCGCGAACGACGCGTTCGTCGGCACGCTCGGCGTCAACATCATCGCCAAGCCCGACACCATCGACGAGCTCGGCGCGTCCTTCGACGAGCTGATCGAGGACCTGCGCTACGGCACGGTGGCGATCAACGCGTGGACCGGCGTCGGCTACCTGACACCGACCGCGTCCTGGGGCGCCTTCCCCGGCCACACCATCGACGACGTGCAGAGCGGTATCGGCGTCGTCCACAACGCGTGGCTGATCGACCTGGTGGAACGCACCGTCGTGCGCGGCCCGTTCCGCCCGGCGCCGCGGTCGGTGCTGCACGGCGAACTCGCGATCTCGCCGAAGCCGCCGTGGTTCGTCGGCAACAAGACCGCCGCGAGCACGGGCAGGCTGCTCGCCGGATTCGGCGCCGAGCCCGGCTGGCTGCGCCTGCCCCAGATCTTCGCTTCCGCCCTGCGTGGCTGAGCCCGACCTCCATGGAGAATCAGATGAACACCAGCATCGCCGATTACGTCGTCGTCGGCACCGGTTCCTCGGGCGCTGTGCTCGCCGCACGGCTCAGCGAGCGCTCGGGCACCAGCGTCATCGCCCTGGAAGCCGGACCAGAGGACAAGAACCAGGCCGTCCACATTCCGGCGGCGTTCTCGAAGCTGTTCCAGACCGACCTCGACTGGAACTACCTCACCACCCCGCAGTCCGAACTCGGTGACCGCCAGATCTTCTGGCCGCGCGGCAAGATGCTCGGCGGGTCGTCATCGATGAACGCGATGATGTGGGTCCGCGGCTTCGCGGCCGACTACGACGCGTGGGCCCGCGCCGCCGGGCCCGGCTGGTCGTTCGCACAGGTAGCCGAGTACTTCCGGCGCATCGAATCGGTCGAGGACGCCGCCGAACCCGACGAGGGCCGCTCCGGACCGCTGCGCATCGCGCATCAGCGCAGCGCGCGCGGCTGGACCGACGACTTCCTCGCCGCGGCCGAGCACACCGGCTTCAAGCGGGAGCGCGCGAATCTGCCGCAGCCCGAAGGCTTCACGAAAACCATGGTGTGCCAGAAGCGCGGCGCCCGCTGGAGCACCGCCGACGCCTATCTCAAGCCCGCGCGCAAGCGGCCGAATCTGACCGTGCTCACCGGTGCGCAGGCGACCCGGATCGTGTTCGAGGGCACCCGTGCCGTCGGTGTCGAATACCGCAGGAACGGCGAGACCCGGCTGGTGCGCGCCCACAAGGAGGTGGTGCTGTGCGGCGGTGCGATCAACAGCCCGCAGCTGCTGCAGCTGTCCGGTGTGGGTGATCGGGAAGAGCTTCGGCGCCAGGGCATTCCGGTTGTGCACCACCTGCCCGAGGTCGGCCGTAACCTCACCGATCACCTGATCTCGCTGATCGGTTTCGCCGTCGACTCCGACACGCTGTTCGCCGCCGAGAAGCCGTTGGAACTGCTCAATTACCTCGCGCGACGCCAGGGCATGCTCACCTCGAATGTCGGTGAGGCGTACGGCTTCGTGCGCAGCAGGCCCGAACTCGAACTCCCCGACCTCGAGATCATCTTCGGGCCCGCCCCGTTCTACGACGAGGGGATCGGCGTCGCGCCCGGCCACGGCATCGCGATCGGCCCGATCCTGCTCCAGCCACGCAGCCGCGGCACAGTCAGCCTCGCCTCCGCCGACCCGATGGCCAAGGCGCTCGTCGACCCCCGCTACCTGTCCGACCCCGACGGCGCCGACCGCGCCGCGCTCCTGGCCGGGCTGCGCATCTCGCACAGCATCGTGTCCGCCGAGCCGCTCGGCTCCCGGATCGGCCGATTCCTCCAGCCGAAACGCGAACAGCCCACGGTCGAGGAAACCCTCGAGGACGCCCTCACCTGGCACTCCCACACCCTCTACCACCCGACCAGCACCTGCCGGATGGGCACCGACGCCGCCAGCGTCGTCACCCCCGACCTGACGGTCCGCGGCCTCGACGGCCTACGCGTGGCCGATGCCTCGGTGATGCCGAGCATCATCCGCGGCCACACTCACGCCCCCGCGGTGGTCATCGGCGAGAAGGCGGCCGACCTGCTCCGCTGATCCCCCGGCGCCACCGCGCAGAGGTCGCGGTGGCGTCGTCAGGAGCTACCGCGCTTCTCGACGAGGAGCCTGAGATTGTTCAAGGCTTTGGTGTGGCCGGTGTCGGCGGCTTTGCGGTACCAGGTTTCGGCTTCGTCGAGTTGACCGTTCTTCTCGAGGAGGAGACCGAGGTTGTAGATGGCGCTGGTGTGGCCGGTGTCGGCGGCTTTGCGGTACCAGGTCTCTGCTTCGTCGGGCTCGCCGCGCTTGTCGAGACGCACCCCGAGGTTGTTCATCGCTCTGGTGTGGCCGGTGTCGGCGGCTTTGCGGTACCAGGTTTCGGCTTGGTCGAATTCGCCGCGATTCTCGAGGAGCAGGCCGAGGTTGTAGATGGCGCTGGTGTGGCCGGTGTCGGCGGCTTTGCGGTACCAGGTCTCTGCTTCGTCGAGTTCACCGCGCTTGTCGAGACGCACCCCGAGGCTGTTCATCGCTCTGGTGTGGCCGGTGCCGGCGGCTTTGCGGTACCAGATTTCGGCTTCGTCGAATCCGCCGCGATCCTCGAAGAGCAGGCCGAGGTTGTAGATGGCGCTGGTGTGGCCGGTGTCAGCGGCTTTGCGGTACCAGGTCTCTGCTTCGTCGAGATCGCCGCGCTTGTGGAGCAGGACCCCGAGGCTGTTCATCGTCGCAACGTCTCCGGCATCGGCGGCGCGCCGGAATCGGAGTTCATCGGTCGCGCCGAGCAGCTTGAGGCCACCGGCGGCATCGATGGATCGTCGTCGGGGACGGGGATGGCCGTGATCGATCAGGTGTTGTTCGGTACGGCGATAGAGATCGTCGAGGGTGAGGTCCGCGGCCTTCGCCGCGGCCAACAGCGCGGCGGTGAAGGCTGTGTTGCGGTCGCCGCGAGGCGCGAAGGACGCTTCGTTCGCGGCCGAGGAGGTGATGGTATATGTGCCGTGGATGCTGGTTTCGCCGGCGATCACCGTGGTGGTATCGCTCATCGCTTCGAACGCGCGACCGGAATAGCAGCAGTCCAGGATCAAGACGCGGGCGGTGGCGCGGGATTCGAGGATTTCTTCGCGCAGCATCTGGAACGGCACCGAGGACCAGGACGGACGTGCCGGGTTGGTCCCGGTCACCGTGAGATGGAGGCGGCCGCGGGAATCGAGGACTCCGTGGCCGGTGTAGTACACGAGCAGGACATCCGTGGCTTCACCCGCGGCCTCTGCCAGAGCTTCGCCGACCTCGGTGCCACTGCGTGGGTCGGGCACGACGACGCAGTGCTCCGGGGCGAAAGCCCCGCCGGCGGAGGTCAGTATCTGTCGAAGGTCGGTGAGGTTGTTGAGTGCGGCGGGGATCGCGGTCAGGTCCGGGTGGGTGTAGGAGGCGGTGCCGATGAGGATCGCACGTGCACCGGGACGAGGTGACGGCACGGTTATTCCGTGGTGTCGGTGTCGCCGAGCAGGTTCTGGATCTCGCGGACGAGTTCGGGGGCTTTGGCGCGTTTGGCATCGACCTCGACTGTGACGCCGTCGCGCTCGAGCGTGAGCTTGATATCGGAACGGCGAGTGGTGAACCAGGAATTCAGCGACCTGACCAGAGCGGGTGCCAGACCACCGGCGCCGACCGCGACGACGAGCACATCGTAGATATCGCCCAGCTGACCCTCACGGATCCGCGGGGCGGGCAGGCCGACCCGGCCACGCAGCGCGTCGTCGTTGCGGAACCACTCCAGCAATCGGAACAACTCGTCGGTGCCGCCCGCGCTCCGAATCGTCAACTGGCCGTTGAGGTCTGTCATGAATGTCATTCTGCCCGACCCGAAGCGGGCGCTGCGCGATCTGCTCGGCGCCACGATGACGGACTAGCTGTCCGGTGTGGCCTCGTGGCCGGCACGACCGTGGGAACGGCGGGCTTGCTTCATCTCGGCCTCGTACAGATGGGTGCGGCCGTCGACGAGCTCGTCCCGGATCTCGCGCTCGAGCTGCCGGAACCGCGCGTAGTAGTCCTCGTCGTATTCCTCCACGATCTGGAAAGTCCACCGGCCGGGCAGCACATTGCGGCCGACCAGCTCGGCCGCGAGTTTCCCGGCGAGCCGGTGGTGGCCGGCCGCGCGCAGCATGTCCACCGCGTCACCGAGCGTGAGATCGGCGCCGCCGGTGAGCTGATGGAAGCTGTAGAGGTGCCCGCGGGCCCGCTCGGTGGTCTCCAACGCCTCGGACAGCTTGCCCACCGCGGCCACGGTCGCCGCGTCGGCACCGGCGGGTCGCCGGTGCCGCTCAGCGGGCTGTTCGTTGTCGGTCATCACCCGAGGCTATCGCCGTGCGGGTCCTACCCCCGCGACCCACGCGGCTGTTGTCGCGGCCTGATTCAGGAGCTCACCCGGCGACATCGGCGTACACGGCGCGGACGAGATCCGCGAACGGGTGCCGCGGGTGCGGCCGCTCGTCGAAGAACTCGTTGTGACAGATCATGACGGCGAGCTCCGCGTCCACATCGGCGAACCCGAGGGCTCCGCCCGCGCCGGGGTGCCAGAGGACACGATTGCCTCGAAAGCCCAGGAGCTCGTCGCACGCGGGTAGCGCTGAGCCCACCATCAGTCCGCCCGTTCCGATGACGGCTCGTGGTCCTGCGATCGAACCGGCCGGGTGGGTGCACGCCCGAGGTGCCAGGAAGGTCTCGATGCGCTCGGCGGGCAGCAGGCGCTTTCCGTCGAGCCGGCCGCCCTGGGCGTACAGCGCCCAGAGGCGTGCGGCCCCTCGTGCGGTCGCCCACGCGCCGCTCGGATCGATCCGATCCCGGTACCCGGGAGTGTTGATCTCGTGGTCGGCGGTGACGGTGAACTTCGCCGGATCCCCGCTGAGGATCTCCCCCTGTACTACCGCGACATCTGTCTGCGCCGATTCCGGCAGCCGGTGCCATATCTCGGTGATTCCCAAGGGTGTGTGGACCTCCTCGCGCACGAGGTCCTCGAACGATCGGCCCGCTGGGTCGACCCGCCGAGCGATCTCGCCGACGACGTATCCCCAGGTACGTGCGTGATAGGCGTTCCGATGGGCCGGATAGTCACTCGGGGCCGAACGGGCGAGTCGTTCGACCATCCATTCCCAGTCGCCGAGCAGTTCCGGCGTCGCGTCGCTGGGCAAGTCGGGGAGACCGACGCGGTGGGTGAGGGCATCGCGCACCGTCGACGACTCTTTGCCATGAGTGCCGAACTCCGGCCAGATGGACGACACCGGCTGGTCGTAGTCGAGCAGCCCCCGTTCCACCTGCACGTGCAGGGCGGTCGCCGTGGACACCTTCCCCGCGGAGGCCACCCAGAAGATCGTGCCCGCGTCGACGTCACGACCGTCCGGCGACGCTTTCCCGGCGCTGATATCGACGACCAGCTCACCTCGGTGGTACGCCGCGACCTGCAGGCCGACTTCGCCGCGCGAGAGCGCCTGGTCGATCGCGTTCGCTACTGCGCTTCCCATTGTCGAAACCATCCCGTTCATGTGTCAGCCAGTGGATTGTGGAGCGGGACGGACAAGCCGAAAGGCGCGAAGAAGCGGCTATCGATTGTCTGTTCACCAGAACGTGATCTGTAAGATAGAACACATTCGCAACCCATGCAAGGGGTGTCCGCCAGGGACAACTCCGGGAGAATCGCGGAGGCGCCGCTCTGCTTGACAGAACATGTTCTGCTAAACAGAATGGCGGATGCTCGCACTCGACCGCTGTCGCGGTGCGAGTCCCGTGCGGCCCGCCGGCCGCGCGATGGGTCGACGACGGCAAGGCGAAAGGCCGCAGCACATGACTCCCCACACCACCGCAGCTGATCCTCTGGACGCGGACGTCCTGATCGTGGGGTACGGCCCCGTCGGCCAGAGCCTGGCAGCCCTGCTCGGCAGGGCGGGACACCGCGTCATCGTCTGCGAACGGCGTTCCGGCCGCTACGAGACGCCGCGTGCCGGTCACTTCGACCACGAGATCATGCGAATCTTCCAGGCGATGGGCACCGCCGACGCGGTCGGTCGTATCGCCGATCCCGCGCGACTGTACGAATTTCTCGATCCCGGCGGGGAGGTGCTCGCCCGGCTACCACGGGCATGGGATGCACCGTCCGGGTGGGACGCGTCGTATCACTTCTACCAACCCGAACTCGAGGAAGTCATCGACGCGGCGGTCCGAGAGATTCCCACGGTGGACCTCCGCTTCGGCAACGCCGTCGTCGACCTCCGCCGCCACGATGACCACGTCGCGGTGACCATGGCGAACGGTGCCGTCGTCACCGCTCGGTACGCCGTCGGCGCGGACGGCGCGAACAGCGTGGTACGGGACCTGTGCGAGATCGGCACCGAGGACTTGGGCTTTCGCGGGGACTGGCTGGTCGCCGATATCCGCCCGAAGCCCGGCGCACCCGCCCTCGACATTCCGCACACAGGACAGGTCTTGAACCCTGCGCGGCCGAGTCACATGGGCCGGGTGGCCCAGCGATACTTTCGCTGGGAGTTCATGCTCGTTGACGGCGATGATCCCGCGGCGATGGCGACTCCGGAAAATGTGTGGAAGCTGCTGCGGCCGTGGATCGGGCCGGACCAGGGCGAGCTCATCCGGCAGACCGTCTACCAGTTCAGATCCATTGTGGCGCAGACGTTCCGCGCCGGACCTGTCCTGTTGGCGGGCGACGCCGCGCACGTCATGCCGCCCTTCCTGGGACAAGGTATGAGCTCCGGTATTCGCGACGCCGCGACGCTCGCCTGGATTCTCGACCTGATCCTGAGCGGAGCCGCGGACCCGCGGCTACTGGATCTGTACACCGCCTCGCGCAGGCCGCAGGTCTTGGCGTACATCGAGGAGTCGATCCGGATCGGGACCGTCGTCTGCGAGACCGATCCGGTACGCGCGGCGCAACGCCGCGAGGCCCTGCGTACCGGGACCGAACTGCCACCGCCGTTCCAGCCGCCGGTCGGGGCGGGATTTCGGGCCGGCGAGCCGCTGGCCGGCTACCTCGGTGTCCAGCCGCTGCTGCGCACGGCGGAGGGCCGGACCAGCCGCTGCGACGACATCCTCGGCAACGGGTTCACCCTCTTCAGCCTTGTCGAACTCGACGCGGCCGCCTGCGCGGCGGTCGCCGAGCTCGAGAGCTCGATCGGCCTGCGCTCGGTGGTCGTGAACTCCCCGCACGGGCTCTATGAGGACGGTGAGACGTTCAGCCGGTGGATGAAGGAGGCCGGCGTAATCGCGGTACTGGTTCGCCCGGACTTCTATGTCCTCGGTTCGGCGTCCGAGCTCGCCGAGGTGCCGGCACTGCTCGCCTCGCTGGGACCGGCGCTCTCGCTGACCTGAAACGGTCGCTAGCTCAGCGTCGCGCTGAGCCGGTCGGTCGCCTCGAGTAACGCGCGAGCGTGACCGACCAGCTTGTCCTCGGTCAGCCGGAACGACGGCCCGGAGATGCTGATGGCGGCGCGGACATTGCCTGCCGCATCGCGAACCGGGGCTGCGATGGCATGCAGACCCAACTCGCTCTCGCCGAGGTTCACCGCGTAACCCTGCCCGCGGACGGTCTCGAGTGCTTCTTCGAGCTTGCGCCGGCTGCTCACCGCTTCGGCCGTGCCGCCCTGAATGCGGCTCCCCGGATATCGTTCCCGCAGCTCTTCGCCGGTCAACGAGGCCAGCAGCACCTTGCCCGCCGCCGCCGCGTGCGCGGGCGCCCGGTCTCCGGTCCGTTCCGCGGCGCGGATCGCGAATCGCCCCTCGACGCCGTCCAGGAACACGATCGTCGCGCCATCGAGCACGATCAGGTGCGCCGTCTCGCCGATATCGTGGCAGAGCCGCTCCAGTGTCGGCCGCGCCTCCGCCCGCAGGTCGTTCGCGCCGATGACCGCGATACCGAGCTGCACGAGCTGAGGGCCTGCGGCATAGCCGCGCGTCGCGGAATCCTGGCGCAGCAGCCCTTGGGACTGCAGCGTGGTGAGCATGCGATGGGCGCTGGACCGGGCGATGCCCAGCTCCGCGGCGACCTCGGCCACGCGGAGAACGCGCTGGCCGCGCAGCATCAGCAGGACGCGGGCGGCATTCTCCACCGACTCGATCGGATAGCTTGCCAGCGCCGCCATCGGAGCCCTCCACGGTGATGAGACGAATGAAGACCACGCCCGGTGGCGGTCGCACCGTATCACGGACCCGGCGAAATCATTCTGTTGTGCAGAACCGTGTATGCGGAGGGTGATCGCAAATGTTCTATTGACAAGAACAGTGTCTGCTGAACAGAATAGCTGGAGGTCGAGGGTCATCGACCGCTCATCGCTGAAAAGGACACGCTCCATGTGCGCGCACATCGACAACCCCAGACGGAAGGTCGCAGAGCTCGGTCACGTCGGCATCCGCTGCCTCGACGTGGACAGGCAACTCGCGTTCTACACCGAGGTGCTCGGGCTGGTCGTCACCGATCACGACCCCGTCCTCGGTAACTACTTCCTCTCCGCTCGTCCCGACGACGAGCACCACGAACTCCTGCTCGCGAAGGGGCGCGACGTGCCCCGCGACGGCCGCTTGATCCAGCAGATCTCGTTCCGTTGCGAGACGTTCGATGATCTGCTCGGGCTGTATCGCCAGCTGCGGGAGCACCGGACCGAGTTCGACATGATCGTGTCCCACGGCAACGCCGTCGGTGTGTACTTCTTCGACCCCGAAGGCAATCGGGCCGAGGTGTATTGGCGGACCGGCCTGGTGGCGCGCCAGCCGTTCGTCGAGACCATCGATATCGAAACCCCGGCAAAGGAACTCATGGCCGCCATCCGCGCTTCGGTGGACAAGTACGGAACCGTCGGGTTCACCGAGGAAAGCTACGAGCGGTGGACCCACGAGCACGCGGCGCCGCAGGGCACCGTCACGAACGGAAAGGTCGCACAATGAAATTCGTTCGATTCGCCCGCACCGACGGTGCGGTCCAGGTAGCGGTCGTCGCCGCAACCGGCTTCCGTGTCCTGCCCGGCTACGCCGACCTCCTGCCGCTGATCGAGTCCGGCGAGGCGGCACTGCTGGCAGCCGGACGCGAGGCAGCGGCTTCCGGCGAGGAAGTGGATCCCGTGGACGTGCGGATCCTTTCGCCGCTGCAGACACCTCCCACCTTCCGGGACTTCTACGCCTTCGAACAACACGTCCGGGCCGGGCGCGCCTGGCGTGGGCTCGAGATGGACCCCACCTGGTACGAGATCCCCGTCTTCTACTTCTCCAATCCGTACGCGTTCCGCGGCGACGGCGAGATCCCCATGACCCCGGGAGCCACAAAGTTCGACTTCGAGCTCGAGGTGGCGGCGGTTGTCGGCAAGGCGGGCGCCAACCTCACCGTCGAGGAGGCAGCCGATCACATCATCGGCTACTGCGTCCTCAACGATTGGAGCGGTCGCGACGTGCAGCAGCGTGAGATGACACTGTCCATGGGCCCGGTCAAGGGTAAGGACACTGCTACCGGTCTCGGGCCCTACCTGGTGACCGCCGACGAACTCGCTCCGTTCGCCGCGGGCTACGGCTTCGACCGGGCCATGACGCTGACGGTCAACGGCCGGCTCTACACCGAGGCGAATTGGGCCGATGTCCACTGGTCGTTCCCGCAGATGATCGCGTATGCCTCGCGCGGAACCCAGGTCCGGCCGGGAGATGTCATCGGATCGGGCACGTGCGGAACGGGCTGCATTCTCGAGCTGTCCCGCACACACAGCGAAGAGGCCTACCCGTGGCTGCAGGAGGGCGACGAGGTCGTCGCCACCATCGAAGGGCTCGGGAGTCTTCGCAATACGATCGTCGCCGCCGATCCCGTCCACCCGCTCGACCGCCGCTGATGCCGGTTCGGCCCTCGACTATCGGAGCCTCATGACCGAACTCACCGAAGAATCCCAGGAACCAGCGGACGCCGTCAAGACACGGGCAGCGCTCCTGCGCTCGATGACTCTGACCCGGATGCTCGATTACGGCATGGATCATTGGGATGCGACCCAACTCGCCGGTGCACCGGCCACCCAACCCTGGGACGACACGGCGGCCGCACTCGCCGAAGCTCAGCTCGCCCGCGCCGCGGCCGCTGCCGAACACGGCAATGTCGAAACGGCGGTCGACTGCTACCGGTGGGCGGCGGCAGCACTGGTCGCCGCCCAGATGGCTTATAACTACGACAACGCCGCCAAGCGCTCGCTGTACGGCCGGCTGTCGCGGGCATACCAGGACGCGGCCCATCTCGACACCGAACTGCGCATCGAACGGCTGGCGATCCCGCACAGGTCGCGCCACTGCAACGCGTGGTTCGTCCGTCCTCGCACGGATCACCCGACCCCGACGGTCATCATCGTGGGCGGACAGAGTGGATGGGGACCGGCCTACCATCGGCAGGCCGCAGCCCTCGCCCGGCGGGGGCTGTCCGCGGTCCTGCTCGAGGCTCCCGGCCAGGGCGAGACACGGATCTTCCACGGTCTGCACCTCGACGAACACGCGGACGAGGCGTTCAGCGCGACGCTCGACGCTGTGCACGAACGCACAGGTTTCGACGGCCCAGCCGGGGTGTGGGGCAACAGCTTCGGCGGATTGATCGCCGCGCGTGCCGCCCTCCACGACAGTCGCTTCGGAGCGCTTTGTGTCAACGGCGCACCCTCGCGACCGGAACCCGCACCGTTCCGTACCGCCCGCGAGCAGTCGCAAGCCCTGCTAGGTGTCGGCACCGACGATGCGGCCGCCGCCGTCTTCCGCACGCTCTGGATCGACCCGGCTGTCGACCGCACCGCAGCGGCCGTGCTCGTACTACACGGCGAGGCCGACCCGCTGATCACACTGGACCAGCAGCGCGCGTTCCTCGACCTGTCTGCCGACTCGTCGCTGCGGGTCTGGGCGGACGGCGAGCACACCATCTACAACCACTCGGCCGAACGCACGGATTTCGTGGCCGACTGGTTCCGCCGTCAGCTCGACGACGCGTGACTCGCCAGCCTGACACCCGCATCCACCACACCGACCCCTCGCGTTCTCCGGGCGGTCGATCGCTGAGATCTATGGCAGTTCAGGGAAAGCCGTCGGGACGCTCGGCGTGTTCAGAGTCGGACAGACGGTCGTTCTCGAACACTGTGACTCCCGTCGATCTATGGGTACGGCACCACTTCCGGTTGCGCCAGGCCGGCGATCGTTGTGGTCAGGTCGCCGCGGCCGAAGACGGTGTCGAACCAAGTACGTAGATAGGTGCGCTGCAGGTCGATCGAGCGGGACGGGTCGATGGCACCGACCGCCTTCTGTCGCACCTCACCGGACAGCAGCCCAGTATCGGCGAGACGGACAAGGATCAGTTGCTGGTCGCAGAACGACATGTGCTGAGTTCCCCGTACCCGCAGCGGGACTTTCAGCCCGATGTTGTGATGCCAGTACGGCTCCCAGCCCGGCGCGTCGAACCACGGTGAGAACTCGCTGGCCAGCATCAGCAGCGGCTGGTCGATACCGCCCTCGGCGACGGATCCGAGTACCGGGCCGTCGAAGTTCACACCCGCCCGGATCCGGGGGTCCTCGTGCAGGGCTTGCATGGTGGTCGATCCGCCGAGTGAGTGCCCGAACATCGCCACCCGGCTCGGGTCCAGATTCTGGATGAGTCCGGTCGGCAGCGCCGTCGTGAGCCGCTCGCCGGTGTGGGCGGCGGTCAGTTCGTCGAGGACGAAGCGGGTGTCGGCCACCCGGGTGGGGAGCAGCAGGTCGCGCAGAACCTCCTGGGGGGAGTCCAGCGGTACCTGTGTCGGGGCAGTGCGGCCGTCGGGGAACTGGACGGCGAACGCTTCGTGGGTGTGGTTGAGGGCGACGACCACGTAGCCGTGGCTGGCGAGGTCCTCGGCCTGGGCAATGCTCCAGCCGGTGGCGTCGCCCATTCCGGGAGAGTTCAGCAGGACCGGGAACCCGCCATCGCGCGTGCGCGCTGGTGCGTCGCGGCGGCTATGGCTCGGTGCGAGGGTCCAGGACCCGGCGGGAATGCCGAGCTCGCTGAGGAATTCCTCCTGTTCGGCCGACGCGCCAGGCGGCATCCACGGTGCGGTCTCGGCCGCGGTGTTCTCGGCGGGATACCAGATCTGGGCCAGCACTTCCCGCGGCCCGCCGATCCACGGATCGGTGCGGGTGCTGTCGACCAGATGCCATTCGGTGACCCCGACCGAGGACGGGCCGGTCGGTGCGGGCAGGTCCACGCTCACCACTGTCGGCACCTGCGGGGCGGCTAGCCCAGTACCACTAGCCGCTGCGACCACCGCCATGGCCAGGGCCACTGCGATTCGGCGTAATCCGTTGCCTGCCAATGCCTACCCCCACATCGAATCGTTGATGCGTGGAGCCTACAAGCGCGCACCACCGGACTCTGCTTCGTCCACCGGGACCAGGACCAGGAACAGGAAGGCCAGAAATCGGGGGTCATCCTTGTCGTCGAAGAATTCTGGAAACCGCTCCAGCGCCTCCGGTGCGGGACCAGGCTCATCGAGGTGGGTCACTCGAAATCCGGTGTCGAAGAATGTCTTGAACATCGTCGACAGCGACCGGTCCCAAAACGTCAGGTCGGCGTCCTGCCCCGCCATGTCCGTCACATGCCGTGGCCGCGTGGCGAAGTAGTTCGTCGTGTTGCCTGCCTGGAGGTCGGTGAACCACATGACAAGCGGATGCTCCACAGACAGGATCAGGCGGCCTCCGGGCTTGATCACCCGTCGGATCTCCGTCAACGGGGAATGCCAGTCCTCGAGATAGTGGAGCGTCAGCGAGCACACGACATCGTCGAAGGTGGAGTCGTCGAATGGCAACGGCTCAGCTAGATCTGCGACGTACAGCTGTGTGGCGCTTCCGACGCGGTCACGGGCGATGTCGATGAGAGCCTCGCTGCCGTCGATTCCGACGGCAGTAGCTCCGCCCTTGATCAAGTCGACGAGCGTTGGACCGGAGCCACACCCCACGTCCAGCACGTGCTTGCCGGAGACGTCACCGAGCAGATCACGGATCGCAGGCCTGTTGTAGTACTCGTTGAGAAGACCGGTCGCATTTTCCGCGGCGTAAGCTTCCGCGATCGGATCGTACGCCGCGGCATGGCCAGAGCTGTCCGGAGGTGTCGAAGCTGCCATACTTCGAAGCTACCGGACCCCCGCATCGACCAGCGAAAACAAACCGGCCACAAGGTATTTCGGGTATTACGACAACATGGCGGGGTAGAAAGGAAAGATGGGTGTAGACAACGGGTTTCGATTCGGTGTGAACATGATGTCCACGGGTTCGCGGGACGTGTGGATCGAAAAATGCAGGAGGGCCGAGACGCTCGGGTATGACGTCATCGGCGTTCCGGACCACCTGGGTATGCCCGCACCGTTCCCCGCCATGATGCTCGCCGCCGAAGTCACCGAGCGGGTGCGATTGAACACCTTCGTGCTCAACGTGCCGTTCTACAATCCGGTGCTGTTGGCGCGCGATGTCGCGACGGTCGACGGGTTGAGCGGCGGGCGAGTGGAATTGGGTCTCGGCGCGGGCTACGTCAAAGACGAGTTCGAGGCCGCTGGTATCCCGTTTCCCAGCGCAGGGCGACGCGTCGAGTTGGTGGGCGAGACCGCGACCACCCTGCGGCGGCTCTACTCCGACCCCGGCTACCAGCCGCAGCCCGCACAGGCGGGCGGCCCGCCCTTGCTGATCGCGGGGTGGGGTGATCGCATGCTGCGCGTCGCCGCCGAGCACGCCGACATCATCGCCCTCACCGGAGCCGGAACCGCTGACAGCGGAACGCTGACGTTGGCCGGTACCGCGGAGGCCGCCGACCGGGTCGCCTATCTGCGGGAGTTGCTCGGCGTGCGGGCCGCCAGCACCGAGGTGAATTTGCTGATCCAGGCGCTGATCGAACCGCACGAGCGCGACGAGGCGTTACTGCGACTCGTGCCCTACTTGCCCGCAACCGACTCGACGGAGCTGGACGATTTGATCGCTGTGCTCGTCGGCACACCGGAGCAGATGGCCGAGCGACTGCGCGAACGTCGCAAAACCTATGGGATCAACTACATCACCGTGCTCGAACACAACATGGACAAACTCGCCGCCGTGATCGAACTCGTGCGCTGAACGAGTGAGTCCGAAGCCTGGTCAGTGGTCGTAGGCGATCAGTGATCGGGGCGGGGCGTCGGCTGCTGCGCGTGGCCTTGGCCGGGAACATTTCCGAGGTCGCCGAACGGTTGGGTTGCGACCCGCAGGGCAGCATGGCCGCTCGGACTCGATGACACGTGTCCCTCGACCGAACCTGGCGGTAGGTGCCTCGTCGAGTCGGCGAGGCTGATCCGTTGGAATCAAGGTCGACGGCGTGAGCGATCGATCGTGGCGACCCAGGCCGGTAGCGGTTCGCGGGCCGCGAGCCAATTCTGGGGTACGCCGGTCTCGGTAGCGGTGCCGGTGTAGGCCGCGACGATGCCCCCGGTAATCGCGCAGGTGGTGTCGATGTCACCGTCTGCTTCGATGCACGCGGCGACCGCTGCCGGGTAGTCGTCGAGATATGTTGCGGCGGCCCATAACGCGAAGGGCACGGTGTCTTGGGCTTTCACTCTGGAGCCGTTGCCCAATTCGTGTGCGGCCTCGGCGACGGTTGTGCCGACCAGGGCGCGAGCGCGGCCGATGCCGTGCGTTGTCTCACCCGGTTCGAGATGGCCCAGCACGGTGGTGAGGAATTCCGTTGGCGTGCACGAATTTCGGGTGCCGCGGAGGTGCGCGGCCTGTCCCGCGGCGACTGCTACCGCGACGGCGCCGCTCACTCCTTCGTGGTTCATGTGGGTGACTTGTGCCGACCGGATGGCTTCGGTAACGACCCGTTGCGGGTCATCGTAGAAGTACGCCCCGAGCGGGGCGACCCGCATGGCAGCACCGTTGCCGCAGGAACCTTGACCCTCGAATGCCGCGCCTGCTGTCTCTTTCCAGGGTTTGCCGTCGCGGATTCGCCGAAGCGTGGTGACAGTTGCATGTCCGTAGTCGCGCTCTGGTGAGAACCGGCGCGCGAAACCCGCCGCGAGTCGATCCTGGTCGATCTCCTGGTACCGGTGGAGTTGGGCGACCACGCTGCAGGCCATCTCGGTGTCATCGGTCCAGTCCCACGGTCCCAGCGGGGGATTGCCCGATCGAAGGCTCGACAGCGATCGTCCCATGATGAAGAACTGCGCACCCAGCGCATCGCCGACGGACAGTCCGTCGAGTGAATCGAGCATCAGTCCGACCCGATCAATAGCTGGGGTCGAACGCCACTTCCACCTCGTCACGATGTCGAGAACCTTTCAGATGCGCAGACCGGCGGTTGGGATGAGCCGTGTGTCGTTCAGGAGTTGATCGGGTTGCCGATCGGGTCGAACTCTTCGTCGTGGGGGGCGACTGACTACCGGCTACCTCTCGGCCATCCCGACCACGACGCGGCCCGTCGTGGGTCTGCGAAGGCGGTCTCGGGCGGCTACGTGCCCAGCCCAGCTCGTGACAAGCCCCGCCCTACTGATCTCGGTTCGCCCTTTGGGCGCGCTTCTGCCGATACCAGTCTTCGTATTCAGTGCCGACCATATCGTCATGGAACCGTTCGGGCTCCTCCTCTCCGGACACCGGCGTGAGGGCACGATCTGCGTTGAGTTTGGCGAATGCGGCTTCTGCCTCTGTCAGAAGCTCCGGGCTAGGCGGATTATCCTGCGTATCCTTGAATGTTTTTCCAGCAATTCTTTCTTCTGTCATCATCCGACCCTTTCCTTTTTGGGCGATTTCTATTTCTCAATCATCTGAATTACGGTACGACCAGTATTCCAATCATAGTAACGCTTGGTGACATTGAATTCGGTCCCGGAGCGGAACAGAACTTCGGGATTTCCGGGCGCGCTATGCTCAGTGATGTCCTTGCCGGTCTTGGAGAAGATCTGCATCTCCACCTGCCCTGACCGAACGCCGCCGCCGTTGGCAAGTGGTGACGTACTGGTGAAGGCATCTTCTGTCACAGATCCGCCTTCCTTATATTTCGCCAGGACTTCCGGGGGGAGATCGGTCACGCGAGTGACCCCGCCTCGGTAGTCCGGCATTTTGTCCAATGCGCTATTCAGCGTATCGACCCGCTGTTGTGTTGCAGGGGTCACCTCGCCCGACCGCAATTCCCCGTTGAGCTTCTGATGGGTTGATCCGGTGTAGTCTGCGATCTCGTCAATTTCGCGTTGACTCAATTGCGTCGGTGCACCGGAACCCGATGGCTTCTTGCCGTTCGTGCCGGGGGTTTTTGTCTTGTCGCGAAGTTTCGCGATTTCTCGTAGGTTCAGATTGTGCGGTGCGAGGTCTTGTCCTTTGCTGACGCCGCGGGCGATCCTGCCCGCCTTGAACGCATTCGCGAGCCTGCCGATCGGGACTGCGAACTTCGCCACGATGTGGGCGATTCGCCCACTGGCGACCAGGGCGCCGATGCCGAACGTGACCGTTGAGGCGAGAACCCCGATAGCGACGGAGATGACGATCTCTTTCGCCAACTCTTCGACGATGTCCTGACCCATCTTCGCTAGCTCTCTGACGAGTTCTTCGCGAAGGGTGTCCAGGTCGCTCTTGTGCTCACGGAGTGAGGTCGATAGTTCACCGAAGGCGGCGATCAGTGTGGTCGCAGCGTTCTTCAGCTGCGTGAAGTCGGCGTCGATAACGTCGGTCTCGGGGCTGGTGATCTCGGCGAACATCTGTGCCGCCCGGTCCAACTCGGGGACAAGGTTGGCGACCGCGGGCAGGGATTGGATCTGGGTCCAGATACCCGCGGTTGTCTCGAGTTTCGTGGTATCGCCGTTGGGGATGGTGATTCCGACCGCTTCGGCGATCTTCACCACTCCGTCATCGACCAGGCCGTTGGTGGAGCCACCGGCCGATGGCAACGGCACCTTGCACACGTAGAATCCCGCCCCTGCCGGCTCGCCAGGGGGCGCGGGAGCCGTTGCCGAGTCGCGCATGGTGGCGTTGTACTCGGCGATGGCGTGGTTGTGTCCCATCTGCCGCAGTACCGTCGCGTAGGCATCAACGGCCTCGGCGACGCCGCGCGCGGTGTTGAGCACTTCGAACGCGCGGTCATCGTAGGAGGTGGCCCACTTGCGGGCCTCTTCGTAGGTTCCGGCCATCGCAGCGCCGTTGCTGCTGAGGTCTGCCCATTTGCCGTCGATCTCGGTGTAGAAGGCGGCGGCAGCGTTGTTGAGCGTGGTAGCGGCGTCGTAGTAGACCTGCGGCGCGATGGCGAGTGCCGTCACCGCTTCAACATGTGCAGGTTCGCCGCCACGGCGTCGTTGTAGTGGCTGTGCGCGGCGACTGCGGCCGCACGCATTTCCTCGACGCCTTCACGGACCTCGGTGGCCGCGGTCATCCATTCGGTGTGCGCAGCGGCATGGGCAGTCGCTGCCTTGCCGGTCCAGTTCTGGTGTGTCGCCGCGATGCGGGCATCGAGCCCGGCTAGCGAGTCCTCGACGAAGCCAACCAGTCCCGCGATGCGTGCAGTGACCGTGTCCAGGTGCTCGAGGTCGACCTTGAAGCTGCCGTCATCTGCCATGATGTCGTGTTCCTATCTCAGACGTTCAGGGAAGGTCGAGCGAACTGGCGATGGCGGCGGTGTCGGCCGCATTGCGGTCGTCCACCCCGGCGGCGGAGACTGCGGTGACGCCCAACAGTTCGGCCATCGTCTCCAATGCCTCGAGCACATCGACAGCTCCGTCTCGCGCTTCATCCCAACCCGCGAGGTAGGCACTGGCCGCGCGTCCCTTCCAGGTCGACATCAAACCTTGTATCTCGCTGTCCGCCGACCTGATTCCGTTCACCAGCGCCGTTGCGGTCTGCTGGACGAACTTGCCTGCATCAGAAACCTCTGCCGGGACGACCGCGAACGCGGTCGGCGGTGTCTGTGCGTCTGCCATGACATCTCCCCCCTTCGGCCCGCTGTTGATCGACAATGAGTAGTGCGCCCGCTGAAACTTTCCGGTCCGGAACAACCCGGCGACGCTATCAAGGATCGCTCCATCTGCCGTCGACGGGGCGGCGGCAGCGCTACGCCCGCATCACCGACGCCGGTCGCCGCTGGATCGATCAGCACTTCGACGACCTGGCCGCCGAGTTCCCCGTCGATGCAGCACTACATCGGACAGTCCACGCGGCCAGGCAGCACCTCGAACCAGACAGGCAGCTCACAGATCCCACCTCGAAAGCGGTGACATCCATAACCCTCCGAAATGTAGAGGCAAATGCGAGACTCTGCCTGCTCCTCAGAGCGGACTACTTGACGGATAACTGGGCACCAAAGCGGGCAGGCGCGTAGGCGATTCTTGGCCAACTGAAGTCCTCCAGACGGCCTCCGCGACGGCCCGCCGTGCGGGGCCGCCACCGCCGTGCCGTTCGAGCAGCGTGCGGAACCTCTCATTTCCTTGTCTGCGGTGCCGATGAGGATCGTCGTGCGACACCCGCTCTGCATCCTTCCGACCCGACCGACTCGACCGTCTCATCAGGCCCTTGTCGTGGATCCAGGAATACAGATAGGTGATACCCGTGTTGGAAGTCCTGGGTGAATCGTAGAAAAATCGTAGAAAGCAGGGGTGGACCCCGAAGATGACCAGGTCAGCGGTGGTATAGGCTTTGTCGGTCATGAAGTCGGCTTATTCGGGTCCGGTCAACGGTGTGCCCAAGACGGTCTACCTCGATCACGCGGCGACCACTCCGATGTTGCCTGCCGCCGTCGAGGCGATGACGGCTGCCCTTGGGGCGGTCGGGAACGCGTCGTCGCTGCACGGGTCGGGGCGGGCGGCGCGGCGGTCTCTCGAAGAGGCGCGCGAGTCGATCGCGGCTGATCTGGGGGCTCGACCGTCCGAGGTGATCTTCACTTCCGGGGGGACCGAGAGCGACAATCTGGCCGTCAAGGGGATCTTCTGGGGGCGGCGGGCGGCTGATCCGCGGCGTACCAGGATCGTGACCAGCGCGGTCGAGCATCACGCGGTGCTCGACGCGGTGGAGTGGCTCGAGAAGCACGAGGGCGCGCAGGTCAGCTGGTTGCCGGTCGACGCCGAGGGTGTTGTCTCGCCGCAGGTGTTGCGTGAGGTGCTCGCCGCGCATGCCGACGAGGTGGCGCTGGTCAGTGTGATGTGGGCCAACAACGAGGTCGGGACCATCGAGCCGATCGTCGAATTAGCCGCTGTCGCACAGGAATTCGATATTCCGATGCACAGTGACGCCATTCAGGCGGTGACGCAGGTTCCGATCGATTTCGCCGCGAGTGGGCTGGCCGCGCTCAGTGTGGCCGGACACAAGGTGGGCGGTCCGCACGGGATCGGCGTGCTGCTGCTGGGCCGGAACGTGCCGTGTGTGCCGCTGGTGCACGGCGGTGGACACGAACGTGACCTGCGGTCCGGTACCTCTGATGTGGCCGCGGCGATCGGGCTGGCCGCCGCCCTGCGCGACGGCGTGGCAGACCTGCCCGCACGCGCTCAGCACTTGCGTGTGCTGCGCGACAAGCTGATCACCGGAGTCCAGCTGGCGGTGCCCGACGCGGTCCTCAACGGTCCCGCGGACCGGTTGCCCGGCAGTGCCCACTTCACGTTCCCCGGTTGCGAGGGCGACTCGCTGCTCATGCTGCTCGACGCCGCCGGTGTCGAATGCTCCACCGGTTCGGCCTGCAACGCGGGCGTCGCATCGCCCAGCCATGTGCTGATCGCGATGGGTGTGCAACCGTGGCAGGCGCGCAGTTCGCTGCGCTTCACGCTCGGTCACACGTCGACCGAAACCGATGTCGAAACACTGTTGACCGTGCTCCCGCAGGTCATCGATCGGGCCAGGGCCGCAGGCCTGGCCGGCGCTAGAGGAGGTGCCTGATGCGAGTTCTCGCCGCGATGAGTGGTGGTGTCGATTCCGCGGTGGCCGCGGCGCGGGCCGTGGACGCGGGGCACGAGGTGGTCGGGGTGCATCTGGCGCTGTCGGCGAGCCCGGGCACCCTGCGTACCGGTTCGCGTGGTTGCTGCTCCAAGGAGGACGCCGGTGACGCGCGTCGCGCCGCCGATGTGCTCGGAATCCCGTTCTACGTCTGGGATTTCGCCGATCGCTTCAAGGAAGACGTGATCGACGACTTCGTCGCCGCGTATGCCGCGGGGGAGACCCCGAACCCGTGCCTGCGCTGCAACGAGAAGATCAAGTTCTCCGCGCTGGCCGACCGCGCCGCCGCGCTCGGCTTCGACGCCGTCGTCACCGGGCACTACGCCCGCCTCGACGAGGGCGTGCTGCGCCGTGCCGTCGACGCGGACAAGGACCAGTCCTATGTCTTGGCGGTGCTCACCGCCGAGCAGCTCGCCCGGGCGATGTTCCCGGTCGGCGACACCCCCAAGCCCCGCATCCGCGAGGAAGCCGCCGAGCGTGGGCTGGCGGTGGCGAACAAGCCCGACAGCCACGACATCTGCTTCATCCCCTCCGGCGACACGCGCGCGTTCCTCGGCGCCAAGATCGGTATCCGGCCCGGTGCGCTGGTCGATTCCGACGGCACGGTGCTCGGCAATCACGAGGGTGTGCACGGATTCACCGTCGGCCAGCGCAAGGGCCTCGGCCTGAGCCACACGGCCGCGGACGGCAAGCCGCGTTATGTGACCGGGATCGATCCCGATTCGGGCACGGTCAAGGTCGGTTCGGTCGAGGACCTGCAGGTCGACGTCATCACCGCCGACCGCGCGATCTGGACCTCCGGCGTCCGCCCGACCGCGTCTGTCGAATGCGTCGTGCAGGTTCGCGCGCACGGTGGCACCGCCCCCGCGGTGGTCGAGCCCCAGGGTGACGGCTTCATCGCCCGCCTCGGTGAGCCGCTCACCGGCGTCGCGAAGGGTCAGGCCATCGTGCTGTATCTGCCCGATTCCGACGGTGGCGACACCGTGATCGGCAGCGGCACCATCAACGGCACCGACCGCACCGGGATTTCCGCGGACGCCGTCGACGCTTCGGCCTGATTCGTCGGAGTCGCGCCGGACTGGTGTGGGTCGGCCGAAGTGGTGCGGGCAAAATGGCCTGGCGGGCGTTGCGTTCGCACCGACCGGGTGCTGGCCGATGTTCGATGAATCGAAAGGTGTTGAGCGCGTGACACTCTGGCGAAGCGAGAACGACCGGCAGGACGTCGCGCCGGAGCCTGTCGACCTGCTCGTCGG
This sequence comes from Nocardia sp. FBN12, assembly GCF_054031145.1. NCBI lineage: Bacteria > Bacillati > Actinomycetota > Actinomycetes > Mycobacteriales > Nocardiaceae > Nocardia > Nocardia sp. FBN12. Next base: position 4,294,595 of record NZ_CM132926.1, on the reverse strand, counting down.
CGGCACGGCCACCGGCATCGGCTCATGGCCAGGCACGGATCCGCGCGAGGCCGCGGCCACGATCATCGGGGAACTGCCCGTCCTGCCGCACCTGGTCGAACTGCCGGAGCGTGGCATCGGCGCCGACATGATCGGCCGTGTGTCGGCGCTGCTGGTCGACCTGCTCTTCGATTCCACCACCCGCGGTTACCGCCTGGCCCCCCGCCCGACCGGCGTCTCGCGACGCGCGCGCGACCTCATGCATGCCGACCTCGACGCCATCGAAGAGGCTTGGGAGACAGCGGGTCTGGTGGGTTCCGGGCAGGTGGTGAAGATCCAGTCCGCTGGTCCGCTCACCCTCGCGGCCGAGGTCGAACTGCCCGGCGGACACCGTATTCTCACCGATTCCGGTGCGGTGCGCGATCTTTCGGAATCTCTCGCCGAAGGACTGGCCCGGCACGCCGCCGAGATCCGCAAACGGCTGGGCGCCGAGGTGATCATCCAACTCGACGAACCCCAGCTGAACACGGTCCTCGACGGCTCCCTGCGGGGCCCGAGCATCCTGAACACCATCCGTGCGCTGCCGGAACCGGAAGCCCTGCACATCCTCGACACCGTCATCGCTGCCCAGTCGGCCCCGATCCTGTTGCACACCTGTGCTTCTCGCCCGCCGCTCGCCACTCTGGGCCGAACGGCCGCCGCCGCGATCTCCTTCGACGCCTCGACGATCACCACCGCCGGCCTCGACGCCCTCGGCGAGATCATCGACTCCGGCAAGAAGGTCGCGCTCGGTCTCACCCCGTCGGAGCCCCCGGTCGCGCCCATCACCTGGCGCGACGTCGCCGAGCCCGCCGTCCGCCTGATCGACCGCCTCGGCTTCCCTCGCTCCACCCTGGCCACCCAAATCCTGGTCACTCCCGCCTGCGGTCTCGCGGCGGCACCGTTGCCCTGGGCTCGCAAGGCTCTGGCGCTCACCACCGACGTCGCCCGCGCCTTCGTCGAGGACCCGGAGTGGTCGCCGGAGTAGCTGACCGGGCGAACGCCCCGCAACGACCGGAACGCGCCCTGCGACGTGCGGTGATGGTCGCCGGAAGTGTCGGTGGGCTCGACTAATCTCGAGTGGGTGAGCGAGAACGACAGCGCGGTGTCCGTGAGTGCCGAAGCGGCCACGCCCGAGCAGCGGGTGCGGTGGCAGGAGCTGGCTGACGAGGTGCGCGAGCATCAGTTCCGCTACTACGTGCGGGACGCGCCGATCATCACCGACGGCGAGTTCGACACGTTGCTGCGCGAGCTGCAAGCGCTCGAGGACGCGCAGCCGGATCTGCGGACTCCGGATTCGCCCACCCAGCTGGTCGGCGGGGGATTCGCGACCGAGTTCACCGCGGTCGACCATCTCGAGCGAATGTTGTCGCTGGACAATGTGTTCGACTTCGGCGAGCTGCGTGCCTGGGCGAGCCGGGTGGAAGCCGAAACCGGCTCCGACCTGCATTATCTGTGTGAGGTCAAGATCGACGGTGTCGCGCTGAACCTGGTGTATGAGAACGGCAGACTGGTGCGTGGGGCTACGCGTGGCGACGGGCGAACGGGCGAGGACGTCACCCTCAACGCGCGGACCATCGACGACATCCCCACCGAACTCACCGCGACCGGAGAGTTCCCGATCCCCGAGCTTCTCGAAGTGCGTGGCGAGGTGTACTTCCGGCTCGAGGACTTCGCGACACTGAACGCCCAGATCGTCGCCGAAGGCAAACCGCCGTACGCGAATCCGCGCAATACCGCCGCCGGATCGCTGCGCCAGAAGAATCCCGCGATCACCGCCCAGCGTCGGCTGCGGATGATCTGCCACGGCTTCGGCCGCATGGAGGGATACCGCCCGGCCTCCCAGCACGAGGCCTACCGGGCCCTCGCCGCGTGGGGCCTGCCGGTCTCCGAGCACACTCGCCTGGTCAAGGGCATCGACGCGGTCATCGAGCGGGTCGCCTACTGGGGCGAGCACCGCCACGACATCGAGCACGAGATCGACGGCCAGGTGATCAAGGTCGACGAGATGGCCTTGCAACGCCGCCTCGGCTCCACCTCGCGCGCCCCGCGCTGGGCCATCGCCTACAAGTACCCGCCCGAAGAAGCCACCACCACGCTGCTCGACATCGCGGTGAACGTCGGCCGCACCGGTCGGGTCACCCCGTTCGCGGTGATGGCGCCGGTCTCGATCGCCGGCTCGACCGTCTCGATGGCCACCTTGCACAACGCCTCCGAGGTGCAGCGCAAAGGCGTGCTGATCGGCGACACCGTCACCATCCGCAAGGCCGGTGACGTGATCCCCGAGGTCCTCGGCCCCGTCGTCGATGCCCGCACCGGCGACGAACGCGCCTTCGTCATGCCGACGCACTGCCCCGAATGCGCCACCGAACTCGCCCCCGCCAAAGCGGGCGACGCCGATATCCGCTGCCCCAACCAGCAGTACTGCCCGGCCCAGCTGCGCGAACGCGTATTCCATCTGGCGGGTCGTGGCGCCTTCGACATCGAGGCCCTCGGCTACGAGGCGGCCAACGCCCTGCTCACCTCGGGCGCGATCACCGACGAAGGTGACCTCTTCGCCCTCGACGCGCAAGATCTGCTCGGCGTGCCGCTGTTCACCAAACAGGACGGCGCCCTCTCGGCCAACGGCGCCCGGCTGCTCGACAACCTCGACGCCGCCAAGGACACTCCGCTGTGGCGTGTGCTCGTGGCACTGTCCATTCGCCACGTCGGCCCGACCGCGGCGCGTGCGTTGGCCGCCGAATTCGCCGGTCTCGACCGCATCGAAGCCGCTACCGGCGAAGAACTCTCGGCCACCGACGGTGTCGGCCCCACCATCGCCGCGGCGGTCGTCGAATGGTTCACCGTCGACTGGCATCGCGCGATCGTCGACAAGTGGCGAGCGGCCGGGGTTCGGATGGCAGACGAGCGCGATACCTCGATCGAACGCAACCTCGAAGGGTTGTCGATCGTCGTCACCGGCTCGCTGCAAACCTTCACCCGCGACGGCGCGAAGGAAGCGATCCTCGTCCGCGGCGGCAAGGCGGCGGGCTCGGTATCGAAGAAAACCGCGTTCGTCGTGATCGGCGAGGCACCCGGTTCGAAGGCCGCCAAGGCGGAAGAACTCGGCGTCCAGATCCTCGACGAAGACGGCTTCCGGCTGCTGCTCGATGGCGGTCCGGACGCGGTCAGGACCGAGCCGGTCGTGGAAACCTAGCCGGTCGCCGACGCGAACAGCCCGGTTCGCGTCAGTTCGGGGTGACGGTGACCGTGTTGCCGATCTGGGTCTTGATATCGAACGACGCGCACTGCCCGTTGCTGAGCTCCTGGGTGCGCAGCGGCCGCTTCTTGATGTTGGTCCGAATCTCGACCGTCACATCGGTACCGGCCATCGAGCACACCTTCGACACCGGCCCGTCGGTGTAGGACACCGACCCCGCGCCCTGACAAGAGTTGGTCGAGTTCCCCAGGAACACTCGCGCGGTCCCGTTCGGGCACGGATCAGCCATCGCACTGGGCGCACCGACCAGCGCCGCCGGCACCAACGCTCCGGCCGTCACCGCCGCGACGACCACTGCGCGAACCATCACCCGAACCGCCATCACACTGTCCTGTCTCTTCGCGAATTTTGGCCAGACTACGGGACCGGCGGGCCCGGTGGCGCGGCAAACCTCGAAGTAGTGGCCGGGGCGCTGCCGCTGGACCGCCTGCCGCATCGAGAAGAATCGAAGTCCCTTAGTCTGGCCATGAATCTCGGAGAGGCGGGTCAGCCCTTGCTGCGTAGTTTTCAGGTGACGAACCACGGATCGCTGGCACAGGCTCAGCAATTGCGCCTGACCAAGGGGGCCGGGCCGTTGGCGGTGCCCGTGACGGCGGTGCACGGGGTGGCGGCGGCAGGCAAGACCAGCTTGATCGACGCGCTCGGGCAGATGCGCGATGCCGTGCTGAATTCGGTGAGCGGGTGGGATCCCTACGCGGGCCCGGTGCGGCGGCCGCATCTCGGGTTCGGCGATCGCCCAACGGAATTCGTCGCCGGGTTCGTTGCCGAGGGGGTGCCGTATACCTATGGGTTCCGGCTCGACAATGCCGATGTGGTCGCGGAGTGGTTGTACACGCATCCGCGCTCGCGCAAGCGGATCGTGTTCGAGCGCGATGGTGACGAGGTCAAGATCGGCCCCATGTTCGAGGCGGCCCGGTACGGGGTGTCGGCCCTGGTGCCGTTGCTCCGGCCCAACGCGCTGCTGTTGAGTCTGGCGGGCCAGATGTACGCCGAGGCGCTGGTGCCCGCCTATCGCTGGTTCGCCGCGAATCTGACTGTGCAGCAGGGCGAGGTCGACACCGACGCCCTCGCGCACGATCTCGGCAGCCACATCTCCCGCTCACCCGACAACGCCGCGCGTCTGTTGATGCTGCTGCGCACCGCGGATCTCGGAATCGAGGATCTGCTCGTCGCCGAACACGATCCGATGTACGCCGACTACCTGCGTGATCTCGATGCCGAAATCGGCGCGCTGGCAGGCCATCTCGACCACCCGGAGCAGCTCCTCGTCGAACGCGAACTGAGCACCCTGCGCGCGGCGCGTGACGCGCTGTACCGGCGCATGGTGGATCGGCGCGGGGCAGGCCTGAGCCTGGTGCACGAGGGCATCGACGTCCCGTTCGAACTCGCCGACGAATCCACCGCCACCCGTTCGCTGCTGCGTGTGCTGCCCGCGATGCTGGAAGCCCTCGACACCGGACAGGTGCTCGCCGTCGACGATCTCGGCGCCGGCCTGCCGGTCGAGGAGACCGACCGCCTCGTCCAGCTGTTCCAGAACCCGGAAACCAATGCCCGTGGCGCACAACTGATCTACACCACCGCCAACCGTGCCCTGATCGACCGTGGCAACGGTCGCTCCCAGCGCACCCGCACCGCGGTCTGGCAGCTGCGTCGCGAGCGGGGAGTCAGCGAACTCGCGCCGCTGTAGCGAGTCGCCGAACGGCGGGCAACCGCACGAGAATGCCGGGGGCCTAGCATGGGCGCATGCTCGAAGTGGTGATGGCGGCAGCGCTGGTGACGATGCTGGTGGTGACGATCGGCGCCGTTGCCGCGGGGCGCAGCCGCGGACGTGGATCGAACCTCGAGCAGGGGGCGCTGTCGGTGACCGGCGTCAGCCCACTGCCCGCGATGACCGGCGAGCACTACGTAACGATCACCGGCACCCTCACCGGCCCCACGGTCGCGGGCCAGGTCGTCTACCGCCGCTTCGCCTGGGACGCGGCCCGCTGGCCCGCCGTCGGCGACCACCTCGCCGTTGTCTACCCACCACGCAACCCCGACGACTGGTACCCCGACCACCCCGGCCAGCGCCCCTACTCGGGTTCCTGAGCACCCGCACCGGTCTCGCGAGGGCTGGGTGAGTCGACGCTCACAAATGTCCAGGTGGGATCATTTCGGGATGTACGGCATCGAAGACCAGGCCACCGGACTGCAGATCCGCCCCGCTCACCCCGACGAGTACGACGCGATCGCCGCGCTGACCGTCGAGGTCTATGTGGGCGACGGATACGTCACCGACGGGGACGACTACGTGCGCGAACTCGGTGACGTCGCGCATCGGGCGGCCGAGGCCGAGGTGCTCGTCGCGGTGCACGAGGGACGGGTTGTCGGCTCGCTGACTGTCGCGAAGCCCGGCACACCGTATGCGGAGATCGCCCGGCCCGGGGAACTCGAGTTCCGGATGCTCGCGGTCTCGAAGCAGGCGCGTGGACTCGGTGTCGGTACCCGGCTGGTGCGCGCCGTCATCGACGAGGCGAAATCAGGCGGCTACGAAGCGGTCGCGCTCACCACCATGTTCTCGATGGTCGACGCCCACCGCATCTATGAACGGCTCGGCTTCGTCGGTGTCCCGGAACGGGATTGGGCCACCCACGACGGGCTGCAACTGTTCGTCATGCGCCTCGCGCTGAGCTGATCGGCGGCCAACCCGTGTGGGCCGCCCGGTCGCGGTCGGCTTCGAATGGTCCCGGCCGTTCGGCCCGGTGGTCGCCGCGCGAGAGCCTTCGCCGATGCGGGGTCCGGGCGGCCGACGGTCAGTTCAGGACGGTCGCGACGATGCCGGCGAGGTAGCCGAGCCGTGCCACTTCCGACGGGCGGAAGTCGGGCCCGCCGGGGCGGCCGAGCAGCAGCGCCCTGCCGGTGTTGCCCAGCGGGGCGGCGGCCAGTTTGGTGTCCATGTCGCGCCAGATCTCCGGCACCCATTCGGCCTCGCCGTCGAGCCACATCGGCTTCTCGATGGGCATCCACGGAGCCGAACCCGCTTGTGTCTCAGGGGCACTCGGGCTGCCGACGATGCGGTACGCGCCCGCGGGTCCCATGCCGATGATCGTGGACCAGCCGACCCGCAGCACGCGGGGGCAGCCGTCGACGAGGACCTGGAGGCGGTCGTCGCGGGCGCTGGCGACCTGGTCGATCAGTTCGAGCTCGCGGTGGGTGTCGAGCACGCCGGAGTACGGGCGGATGGAGTCGACGCTCACATCGCGCACCGATTCCGCGGCGGTGATCAGAGTGTCGGGCAGTGCGCCGGTGGGGACTTCGACGACGAGATCGTCGATCGCGAAGCCGGCGCCGCGTTCCACGACATCGAGCGAGAGTATGTCCGCGCCGACCCCGCCGAGGGCGAGTGCGAGGGAGCCGAGGCTTCCCGGTCGATCCGGAAGTTGCACGCGGAGCAGGTATGACACGTGCGGTCCTTTCCTTGCCGGCCGGGGTTGTTCGAGACGAATACCCGGTGAAGCAATACTTACACCCCCGTGCGCGGGTTCTCGACCCGAAGTATGACCCCATCCCCGCGACATGCGCGAACTTTCGTGTGAGGAGGGTGCGCCCGACGTGCGGGGCGGGCGCGTCAAAACCCCTAGGACCCGCCAATTAGGCTGTACCGATACTGCCCACCGAAGCCGAAAGGGGTCCCGCGGTGCCCGCAATCTCCCGCGACGAGGTCGCTCACCTCGCCCGGCTGTCCCGGCTGGCGTTGACCGACGCCGAACTCGACCAGTTCGCCGGTCAGCTGGATTCGATCCTCAGCCACGTGCAGACCATCACCGAGGTCGCCGCCGACGTCCCCGCCACCGCGTCGCCGAATCCGACGACCAATGTGACCAGGCCCGATGTGGTCGTGCCCGGTCTCACTCCCGAGCAGGCGCTGGACCAGGCGCCTGCCGTGGAAGAACAGCGTTTCCTGGTTCCGCAGATTCTGGGAGAGGGCGAATGACCGAGTTGACTCTGCTGTCGGCTTCCGAGCTGGCAGCCAAGATCCACGGCGGCGAGGTGTCCTCCACCGAGGTCACCCAGGCGCACCTGGATCGCATCGGCAAGGTCGACGGCGAGCTCAACGCCTTCCTGCACGTCGCGGGTGACGAAGCTCTCGCCGCGGCCGCCGTGGTCGACGCCGCGCTCGCCGCGGGCGAGACCCCGGCCTCATCGCTGGCGGGAGTTCCGTTGGCGCTCAAGGACGTTTTCACCACCACCGACATGCCGACCACCTGCGCCTCGAAGGTGCTGGAGGGCTGGATGTCGCCATACGACGCGACGGTCACCTCCCGGCTGCGCGCCGCGGGCATCCCGATTCTCGGCAAGACCAACATGGACGAGTTCGCGATGGGTTCCTCCACCGAGAACTCCGCCTACGGCCCGACCCGCAACCCGTGGGACACCACCCGCATCCCCGGTGGTTCCGGCGGCGGTTCGGCGGCTGCCTTGGCCTCGTACCAGGCGCCGCTCGCCATCGGCACTGATACCGGTGGCTCGATTCGGCAGCCCGCCGCGGTCACCGCGACGGTCGGCGTGAAGCCCACCTACGGCACCGTCTCCCGCTACGGCTTGATCGCGTGCGCGTCGTCGCTGGATCAGGGTGGCCCGTGCGGTCGCACCGTGCTCGACACCGCGCTGCTGCACGAGGTGATCGCCGGGCACGACCCGCGTGATTCCACCTCACGCAATGTGGCGGTGGCACCGGTCGTCGAGGCCGCGCGACAGGGCGCCAACGGTGACCTGACCGGCGTGCGCGTCGGCGTGGTGCGCGAATTGCACTCCGACAGTTACCAATCCGGCGTGCTCGCCTCCTTCGACGCCGCCGTCGCGGTCCTGAAGGAACTGGGCGCCGAGGTGATCGAGGTGTCGTGCCCGAGCTTCGAGTACGCGCTGTCCTCGTACTACCTGGTGATGCCGTCGGAGGTGTCGTCGAACCTGGCGCGCTTCGATGCCATGCGCTACGGCCTGCGCGTCGGTGACGACGGCAGCCACAGCGCCGACCAGGTGATGTCGCTGACCCGGGAGGCCGGTTTCGGCCCAGAGGTCAAGCGCCGCATCATGATCGGCACCTACGCGCTGTCGGCGGGCTACTACGACGCCTACTACGGCCAGGCGCTCAAGGTCCGCACGATGATCGCGCGCGACTTCGACGCCGCCTACGAAACGGTCGACGTGCTCGTCTCGCCGACCAGCCCGTTCACGCCGTGGAAGCTGGGCGAGAAGGTCGACGACCCGCTGGCCATGTACCTGTCGGATCTGTGCACCCTGCCGACCAACCTGGCGGGCCACCCCGGCATGTCGGTGCCGTCAGGGCTGTCGGCCGACGACAACCTGCCGGTGGGTCTGCAGATCATGGCGCCCGCACTGGCCGACGACCGACTGTACCGGGTCGGCGCGGCCTACGAGGTGGCGCGCGGCGCGCTGCCGACGCCGGGCGCGGTCTGAGAACAACTGCTCCGAAGCGGGGCGTGCCGGGCGGAACAGCCTGGCGCGCCCCGTCTTTCGTTCCTGGGCGGACGGCCCGGACTCAGGCGACAGCCCGGTCGGCGACGCCGCGCGTCATCGCGCCGAAGCCCGCGCGCAGGTGCTTGCCGAGCGCCAACGTCACCACGGGGCTGAACCAGCCCGCGAGGGTGAACCGGGACTCGTAGCGGCAGCGGTCGGGGCCGAGCGGGACGACGGTGTGCGAGCGCAGACTGTGCAGCGCGCCGAGCGGCACGGGCTTCATCGTGTAGCTGAACTCGACGCCGGGGGTGTGGGTGCGGATCCACTCCCGCTGCGGACGGCGGTTGCTGCCCAGCTGGACCCGCATGTCGATGGGCGAGCCCGGTTCCAGCGTGCTCGACGCCTCGTAGCAGAAGGTGTTCCACTCGCCGTAGCGGTCGAAATCGGTGAGCACCTCCCACACCTTGGTGGCGGGGGCGTCGATCTCGATCGTTTCGTCGATGACTAGAGACATGCGTGAAAACTAGAACAAGTCCTAGTTTTCGGCAACTGCATCACGCGAACCGGCGACGCACCTTGCGCAGCGCGTCGATGATCACGGCCGAGGCCGCCGTCACCGCGAACAGGCCGAGGACCGTGCGTGCCAGGGGCCAGAGGTTGGGGCGGTCGGCCGGGTCGGTCTGGGCGAAGACGTTCTCGACCACCGGGGCGCCGTACTCCTGGCGGCGCGAGTTCACGTCCACGGCGGTGAACGCGATATCGGCCATCACACCACAGCGGGCGCGGGAGAACTCGTCGTCGCGCAGTTCGCAGGAGGCGTGGATGCGCCGGTTCAGTGCCGCGTCCACCGAGCGACGCGCCCACGCGCCGAGCGGCTCGTCCACCCGCTCGGCGTAGCGCAGCACGTCGTAGCCGAGGTCGTGCGCCTTGCAGGCCGACTCGAACTCGGCGGGCAGCGTCACCGGCGAGGAACAGCCACCGTTCGGATTCACCAGCAGGTCGTCCTGCTCGGCCGGGTCGTAGCCGAACTTGTAGCCGAAGTCGCGGGGGATCAGCGAGGTGGCGTCCGGGCTGTCGTCGGTGAGCGCGCGCACCGCCGCGGCGGCCGCGACGTTCTCGGCGCCGCTCGGAGTGGTGCCCATGGCACCGGGAGCCGACATCACGACGGCAGCGGCCATAGCCAATCCGGCGGTGCACAGCGCGACACCGCTACGACGGCGGTGCTGCGCGGGAGCGGGGGATGGCGCGGAGGCGGCGGAATCTGCGGTACGGGCCGCATCAGCGGCGGGTACCGGGCGAAGCGGGGTGTTCATGGCCTCCGACGGTAAGGAGCGGGTCTCACCGCGGGCATCCCGCTGCGGACTTGTTTATCGGGGCGCGCGGGTGGCAGACCCGGCGCCAGGGTCACACCAGGGTAGGGGGTCGCATTCGGTTCGTGGGTATGAGGTCCGCTGACCGGACGGTTCGTAGTCTCATTGTCATGACCGCACCACTGCGCCCCGCGGCGCGACCGATATCCGCGCAGACCTGGTTCGACTTCGCAACGGTGCTGGTCGCGCTCATTTTGTACAGCATCGCGTGGCCGACGCTGTTCGTGACACACGAGGTCTCGCCGGTGGTGGCGCCGATGCTGTCGGCACTCGCGGTCTTCCCGATTCTGTTCGTCCGGGTCAACCCGGCGCTGGGGTGGGCGATCTCCGCGGGCGCCGCGCTGCTGTTCTCGATCGGCTTGCAGCCGGCCGCGAACAACGATCTGCCCTTCCAGGTCGTGCACATCATCGTGCTGTTCGTGCTGCTGTTCGCGGTGGCGTTGCGGGCTGCGGTGCCGATCGTGGTCGTCGCCTGGGCGGCCACCTCGATGCTGTTCGCCACGACGATGCCCGGCTCGGACACCGGTCCGCTGTGGGGCTGGGCGATGGGGTTCGGCGCGCTGGCCCTGTTCGGCTACCTCGTGCGGATCCTGCTGGCTTCGCGGCGCAAGCTCGAGCGGCAGGAGGAGGTGACCGAACTCGAGCGCGCGCGCCGGGCGATTCTCGAGGAGAAGGCACGTATCGCCCGTGACCTGCACGATGTGGTCGCACACCACATGTCCATGGTGGTGGTGCAGGCGCAGACCGCGCCGTACCGGATCGCCGATCTCGACCCGGCCGCGAGCGCTGAATTCGAATCGATCGGCGCCACCGCTCGCACCGCGCTCAACGAGATCCGGGGCATGCTCGGGGTACTGCGCAGTGACGGTCAGCTGCCCGAACACGCGCCCCAGCCGCGTGCCGCGGATGTGCCCGCGCTGTGCGAGTCGGCCGCGCGCGCGGGGATGCCGGTCGAGTGGAGTGTGACCGGCGATCTGGCATCGGTGCCGGAGACGACGGGGCTGGTGATGTATCGGGTCGTGCAGGAATCGATGGCCAACTGCGCGCGGCACGCGCCGGGAGCGGCGGTGCACGTGGCGGTGGCGGTCGACCCGGGTGTGGTGAGCGTGAGCGTGCACAATGCGGCGACTGCCACGGTGGCACTGCCGAGCGCGGGCGGTGGGCACGGCATCGACGGCATGCGCACCCGCGTCGGCGCGGTCGGCGGTGAACTCACCGCGGCGCCCACCCTCAGCGGCGGGTTCGAGGTCTCGGCGAAGTTGCCGACGCTGTAGCGGTTCGCTATTGGGCGCAATCGCCCGAAAAGACTCAGACCGTGCGCTGCTGTGAAACGCTGCGTGTCTGTGCACATTAGGGTGGTGGCGTGGCTATTACCGTGTTGATCGCCGACGACCAGGCGATGGTGCGCCAGGGGTTCGGGGCCCTGTTGGGCGCGCAGACCGATATCAGCGTCATCGGTGACGCACCCGACGGGAAAGTGGCGGTGGCCGAGGCCAAGCGGTTGCGTCCCGATGTGGTGCTGATGGATGTGCGGATGCCGGAGATGAACGGTCTCGACGCCGCCCGCGCGATTCTCGGCGCGAATTTCGATCCGCCGGTGCGGGTGCTGATGCTCACCACTTTCGACATCGACGACTACGTCTACGAGGCGCTGAGCATCGGCGCGAGCGGATTCCTGCTCAAGGACGCGCCCGCCGAGGAACTGGTGCGCGCGGTGCGGGTGGTCGCCGACGGGCAGGCGCTGCTCGCCCCGACCATCACCCGCAGGCTCATCGCCGACGTCACCCGCAGGCGCAATACGGTGCGCGCGGCCCCGGCCCCCGCGCTCGGCACGCTCACCCCGCGCGAGCGCGAGGTGCTCGAACTGGTGGCGAAGGGGCTGTCGAACACCGAGATCGCCTCGGCGCTGTTCGTGGCCGAGCAGACCGTGAAAACCCATGTCTCCAAGGTGTTCTCGAAGCTCGGGCTGCGCGACCGCGCCCAGGCGGTGGTCCTGGCGTATGAATCCGGCCTGGTCGTTCCCGGCTGAGCCGGTGAGCTCAGCGCGGGCAGACGCCGCCGCGCAGGTTCGGCAGGTGCCGGGCCAGCAGCAGCGCCATCCGGTCGAGCAGCGCGGTGGTGTCGTCGAACGAGCCCGAATCGGCTTGTGCCGCAAGGGCTACCGCGAGCTGGCCGCTACCGACGGGCACCAGTCCGAACTGACGCACCGTGTAGATCCCGGTGACGTCGTCCGGGCCCCAGCCGCCCTTGAACTCGGTGTCGTCGAGCAGACCGAGACCCCAACCCTGATCTTCGGTGATCTCACCCATCAGCGAGGTGACGATCTCGCTGTTGGGCAGGCACGGCAGTCGCGACGCGAACCGCACCTGGTTGGCCAGCGACCATTCGGTGCCACCGAAAGAGGTGTCGTCGAGTTCGGTGCGGGTGCCCGACTTTCCGGTGGCCGCGTCGCCTGCCTCGTCGAGGATCTGCTGCACGGCGTCGGCGGCTTCCGGTGCGTCACCGAGGGATTCCCACAGGCCTTCGGCGGCGTCGTTGTCCGACACCGTGATCGCGGCCTGCACCATCTCGAAGATCGACTGGTCGGGATCGTGGCGCAGCGCGGCGACGGCCAGCGGGATCTTGATCGTGGACCAGGCGATGCCGGTGCTCCAGTCGCCGTAGACGGTCATCCGGCCGCCGCCGACCGGCATCAGCGCCATCCCCACCTGCCCCGGCAGCTTCGACTGCAGCAGGGTGAACTCCGCGGCGAGCGAATCGGGCAGGCCGATGGACAGCCCCGGATGCCAGGCATCTTCGCTGCTGACGTTGACCGTGGGTGCGCTCACCGCCGTCGGCTTGCCCGGGGTGGCACACGAGGTGGACAGTGCGGCAGCCGCCAGCACCCCACAGAGCAGCAGCCTGCGACAGGCAGCCGCCATGACGGTCGACTTCACCACCGAATCCTCCCCACCACCCATTGCGCGTGCTCCGGCGGTGCAAACTTCTCGTCGAGCGCGCCCGGAAACTCCCGGACGACTGTTAGCAAGTTTCACCGATTTTCGGCGAGAATTCGAATGAGCGTGGTCACACGGTCGGAAGGGGGTCGTTGTGCACGACATCGGTGAGGTGTTCGCCGGGTTCACCATCGAGGCGATGCTGGGCCAGGGCGGCATGGGCACGGTCTATCTGGCCCGGCATCCGCGCCTTGACCGGCTGACCGCGCTCAAGCTGCTCAACCGGGATCTGTTCGCCGACGAGCGAGTTCGCGCGCGGTTCGAACGGGAGGCCGATCTCGCGGCCGGGCTCGACCATCCCGGTATCGTCACCGTCTTCGATCGGGGGACCGAGGGCGAGCAACTCTGGATCAGCATGCAGTACGTCGACGGGATCGACGCCGCGACAGTCGACCCGATGGCGTTGCCGCCGGAGCGGGCCGTGCAGATCATCGAGGGGGTCGCCGACGCACTGGATTACGCGCACGGCAGGGGAGTGCTGCACCGGGATGTCAAGCCCGCCAACATCTTGCTGGCCCGATCCACCGGTGGTGCGGGCGAGCGTGTCTTCCTCACCGACTTCGGCATCGCCCGCCTGCGTGCCGACTCCACCCACCTGACTCAGCAGGGAATGTTCACCGCGACACTGGCTTACGCGTCGCCGGAGCAGATGACCGGCGCTGAACTCGATCACCGCTCCGACCAGTACTCGCTGGCGTGTTCGCTGTACTGGTTGTTCACCGGGCTGGCGCCCTTCGACTCCGCCGACCCGAACGAGATCATCCGCGGGACCCTGTACAACCCGCCGCCACCGCTGGCGCTGCGCCGCGCGGGTCTGCCACCGATCATGGATGCTGTGCTCGCGGCCGCGATGGCGAAACATCCTGCGGCGCGGTTCGATTCGTGTACCGCTTTCGCGAAGGCGGCCCGCCAGGCACTGACCTCGAAGACCCCACCGGTGTTGCCACGTCCACCCGTCAACCCGGCGCCCGTCTACTACCCGCCTGCTCCACCGCAAGGACCCGCCGCGCCCTTCGCGCAGCCCGGTTACCGGCCCCCGCCCATGCAGCCTGCGCCACAACCCAATTGGCAACCACCCTCCCGCCCGTTCGGAGCTGTTCCGCCGATGGACCAGCGGCCGGATGCGGTGCCGCGCGGACAAGTGCCTCCGGCGGCCCGGCGATCGGCTGCGCCGGGTGCTGCGGCCTCGCCTGGTGAGGTGCCTCCGGCCCAGAGATCGGCTGCGCCGGGTGCTGCGGCCTCGCATGGTGAGGTGCCTCCGGCCCAGAGATCGGCTGCTCCGAGTGCTGCGGCCCCGCATGGTGAAGTGCCTCCGGCTCAGCGGCCGGCTCCGCCCAGCGCTGCGGCCCCGCCTGGTGAGCTGCCTCCAGCCCAGCGGCCAGCTGCGCCCAGTGCCGCGGCGCCGCATGGAGAAGTGCCTCCGGACCAGCAGAATGCAGCGGGACCCGTTGCTGCACAGTCGAATCCCCGGCAATCCGCGTCCGGAGCGGAGGTCGCACCCGTGGATTCGGCGGGCCCGGTCGAAGGCGCACCGTTGCAGGCCGGTGGTGAAGCCGGAACGCCGTCCGGTCCGGTATCTCTGGACAAATCCGCCGTGGCAGGGTCGCTCGGGGCGGAGGCTGCCGTCGACGAGGTATCGCCCACCGCTGCCACCGATGTCATGTCGACCGGCGATGCGGGCGAGTTGGACGCGGTGAACGCGTCGGCCATGACCAAGGTGACGTCGATCGCGGGGGCGTCGAACGCACCCCCGGCTGGACCTGTGGCGCCCGAGGAAGTCGCACGGCCATCAGGTCATGCGATACAGCCGGGCAGCGCCGGCCAGGACAATGCGGGGCAGCTGGGCCGGGTGGGTCCCCCGGGCACCGTGATTCAGCCGGGCAATGCCGGACAGCCGCCCGGACCCGGTCAGCCGGGCGGTTCCGTACCCCCGCAGCACAGAGGGGCGTCGGTAGCCTCGAATCGGGTGCATTGGCCGGTGCCGCGGCGGGTTTCGGGGATGCAGCGGTTCGGCTGGGTGCTGCTGGTGGCGCTGGTTCTGGTGCTGGTGGCGTTGGTGCTCGCGTTGGTTGTGGTGGTGTCATCGGGCGACGACGACGATTTCGCTGCCGACGGTGGCGCCGGTGTGACGTCGAGTTCGGTGGCGGTGGTGGCGGATTCGTTCGCGGAGAGCCGGCGGGTGTTTCCGACGTTGGTTCCGCAGGGGGAGAACAGTAACGGGCTGGGGTATCGCGGGGTCCAGTGTGTGGGGGTGCGCAGTGTCAGCGAGTTGGCGTGGAAAGAGCCTGCGCTGCAATGGACTCCGATCACTACCGCGTGGCAGTGCGATCGGGTGGACAGCCAGGCCGGTGCCGTGAGCTACCTGGTGCTGGAGTACGCGAACGCGGGGCAGGCGCGGTCGGTGGTGCAGGCGCTACCGGCGGCGGTTCGCGATGCGGGGGACAAGGACGGGGTGCCGTTCTCGTTGCAGCGGTGGGCCGTTGCCGACCCGGGCAGCGCGCGAACGCAGACCGCGTACCAGGTCGTGAGCTTCCCTGACGATGATGATCGCGCGAATTACCTTGTCGCGGTGAGTCGCCGGGGAAGCAGTGGCACCGCCGGAGCCCTACGCCCTTCCGCGCAGGACGAGGTCATCGCTTGGTGGGAAGAAGTCCCGCTCTGACCAGTACCGGCCCGCGGCGCCGGACCAGCAGGCCCGGCGCCGCGGCGGCAATTTCAGTCCACCGCCAGCGCCGCCACGATCGGCATCCTCGATGCGCGCAGGGCGGGCGGGATCGAACCCAGCAGCGCCAGGCCGAGGGCGACCGCGCCGTAGACCGCGATCAGGGGGCTCGGCCGGTAGACGATGTCGATGGTCATCGCGTGCCCGATCGCGATGGTGGCCAGGTATTGCACCGCGATGCCGACGACGAGTCCGATTGCCGCGCCGATGAATCCGATGCCCGCGGCCTCGGCCAGCACCGAGCGCAGGAGGAACTTGCGGTTGGTGCCCATGGCGCGCAGCACCCCCAGCTCCCTGCGCCGCTCCAGGACCGACAGCATCAGGGTGTTCAGCAACGCCACTGTCGCCACCAGCACGACGATCCACAGGATCATGTTGCTCATCGCCGCACCCTGCTCGACGCCCGAGGAGATCGCGGCGACCATGGTGGCGCCGGTGTCGACATGGATCTCCTTGGGAACCATCGCGCGGACCGCGGATTGCACCGCGTCGGGATCCGCGCCGGGCGCGTACTGGATCGACAGGATCGTCTCACCGGGCCGCTGATACCACTCCCGCATCTGGTCGAGGTTCATCATCACCACCCCGGAGACCGCCGTGAAGTACGGAATCACCTGCAGCACAGTTGTTTTACGCTCGCCGGACGGCGTGGGCATGGTGATCTCGTCGCCGGCGCCCAGCGACAGCGAGCGTGCGACATCGCGGGTGATCACCACGCCTTCGCGGCGCTCCATCTGATCGATCACCGCCTGGTCCACCGCGCCGAGTCGCGTTTCGGACGTGCTCGGCGGATAACCCTGCAGCATCACCCGACCGCTGCCGATCGTCGCGAAGGCCATCTGGGCGGGGCTCACCCGCTCGACGCCGGGCACCGTCGCGACCCGCTCGGCCAAACCGCTGGGTAGCACGGGACCGGTCGGGAATTGCTCGACCGGGCTCGGGCTCACGTAAAGGTCGGTGTCGCCGAGACTTTCGAAGGAATCGGTCGCCGACTTCACCATGTTCCCCGACGCACCGCCGAGCGCGACCACCGCCGCGACCCCGATCATCACCGTCATCGCGGTGGCCCACACGCGACGTGGAGCACGCTCGAGCGAGGTAGCTCCGAGCGCGCCCGGCGCCCCGAACCAGCGCGCGATCGCCGCCGACCCGCGCACGATCGGCCCGGTGGCGGCGAAACACAGGAACACCGTCGCGGTGAACGAGGTCGTGATCGCGCCGAGCGACAGGCGACCGAGATCGAGGAAGGCCATGACCACCGCCGCCGCGCCGAGGACCAGCCCCGCGGCGAGCGCGACCCACCTCAGCACTGAACCGGTGGCCGCCGCGTCGCTGGCCTCCACGGGCGCCAGCGCCTCGACCGGGGCCACCTTGTACACCTGCCGCGCGGCGATCGACGCCGCCAGCACCGTCGCCACGACACACGCGACAATCGCCACGGGCACCGCGTAATTCGGCACCTGGAACTCGGTTCTCGCCTCGACCGACTGCACGATCGCGGCGGGCAATCGATCGATCGCGAACCGCCCCATCAGCGCACCGATCCCCGCGCCGATCGCCCCACCGATCAGCCCGAGCAGCGCCGCCTCGACGAGCAGATCCCGCACCATCGGCGCACGCTTGCCACCGATCGCCCGCAGCAGCGACAGCGTCGGCCTGCGTTGTGCCACCGCCATACTCATCGCGTTGTAGATCAGGAAGGCCGACACGATCAGCGCGGCTGCCGACGACATCAGGGTCGAGTACCGCATGATCTGGATCGCGCCACCTGCCTGCGCGGTCCGCAGACTCGGCTCGGCCACCACGGCCCGCCCGTCCACCGCTTCGGTGAGCGTGGTGCGCAGCGCGGCCACATCGGTGCCGGGTTCCACCACGATCTGTACCGAATCGAGCTTGCCGACCCGGTCGGTGAGAAGCTGGATCAGCGGAAGCGGCCCGGCCACCAGGTGGCCGCTGTTGAGCCGGTTGGTGGCCTCGGAGTCGAGGACGGCGGCCACCGTCGCGGTGCCCGACCCGATCGGCACCGGGTCACCCTCGCGCAGGCCCATGGCCGCGCCGACCAGCACGCCGCGTTCGGTGCTGATCAGCTTGGTGGTGTACTGCGACATCGGCCCGGCCAGATCGCTGCCGAGCGCGCCGATGGTCTGATCGGCCCCGATCAGCAGCGCCCGATCCGGCCCGGCGCCCAGCGTCCCGCGCAGCATCGGCACCGCCGCTGCCACCCCGGGGGTCGCGGTGATCTGGGGTAGCAGTGATTGTTCGAAACCGGCATCGGTGATGCCGGTGACCTCGAGCTCGGCAGTGCCCGCCAGGCCTTTGGTGAGCTTGTCGACCGATCCGGTGACCGAGCCGGAGATACTCAGCACCGCGACGATCAACGCCGCCGACACCCCCATCACCGCCCCCGACATCATCGTTCGGCCGGGATGGCGGAGCAGTTCACCGAAGTTGAACAGCCGCAGTCGATCCCATGCCGCGGCGATCATGCGTCCACCCGTGTGGCGGCTAGCTCGTCGGCGCCGATCTGCCCGTCGCGCAGCGTGATCACCCGGTCGCAGTAGTCGATCGAGTTCATGTCGTGGGTGACCATCACCACCGAATTACCCTGCGCCGTAATGGTACCGAGGAGGTCGAGGATCGCCGCACCGGTCTTGGAGTCGAGGTTGCCGGTCGGCTCGTCGGCCAGGATCAGCGGCGGATCCATGATCAACGCCCGCGCCACCGCTACGCGCTGCATCTGCCCACCGGACAGTTCCGCGGGTCGGTGATTCGCCCGATCGCCGAGACCGACCAGGTCGAGCAGCTCGAGTGCGCGCGGCTTCGCCTTGCGTAATCCGGTGCCGTCCAGCAGTTTCGGGACAGCGATGTTCTCCCACGCCGACAAGGTGGGCAGCAGATTGAAGAACTGGAAGACGAAGCCGACCTGTTCGAGCCGGAACGCGGCCTGTTTGTCTTCGTCCAGATCACCGATCTCGGTGCCGCGGAAGCGAATCGAGCCCTCGTCGGGACGATCGAGCGCGCCGAGCAGGTGCAGCAGGGTGCTCTTACCGGAACCAGAGGGCCCGATGATCGAGGTGAACTGGCCCGCTTCGATGCGCATGCTCACCTCATCGAGCGCGCGCACCTCCTGATCGCCGACGCGGTACCGCTTGACCACCCGGGTCAGCTCCAGCATCGGTTGCTGCGGTGTCTCGATGTCGGACATGTCTTGTCCCCCAATGTATGTCGGGCCTCAGCGTGCGAGTGCGCGGTCGCGGGTAGTCTGCCTGATCGCCGGACGCGCGTCGAGAAGTGCACGCAGCGCCGGTTGTTCGGCGGCCAGTTCGAGATAGGCCTCCATCGGAGTGCTGCCGTCGATCTCGGCCAGCTCCAGTTTGACGTGCAGATGATTGTCCCAGCGGTTGCTCAGCGCGAGGAGCAGGCCCTCGACGCCGCCGAAGAGCCGGTCGAGTTCGGCGATGCCGTCGAACAGTGCGGGATCGTGCGGGTTGATCGCGGCCCTGGCGAGCACGGTGTGCACGATCTCGGTGCGGTGGTGTAGATCGGTCCAGGTCATGGGCTTCACCTTCCGTGAGCGGGTAAACCAAACGCTACGGGCGGTGACCGGCCTGATCGTCGTGCCGGAGGCCCGACTTCTTCTCCTACCCCGGTAGGAGACCGGTACCGTTCGCGGGACGATGCTCGCCCGGTAGGTGGCGACTAGCCTTACCTCATGGATGTGAGTCACGCCATCCCCGCGAAGGCGCCGGGCCGGGCGAGCCGTCGGCAGCGGCTCTCCGCCCGGGTGATGAACGGCTGCCGGCAGTTCATGGTGACCGTGCGTGAGCGCATCGAATCGCTGCCCTACGACTACCCGCCCGCGGTGATCCTCGCCGCCGACTTCGCCCTGCTGGTGGTCACCGGTGCGGCGGTGATCCAACGGCATTCCTACTTCCCGAGCGTGCTGCCACTGCTGGCGATGGCCACCGCGTTCCTGCCGGTTCCGCTGTTCGCGATCTTCCGCGTGAAACCACACCCCGTGCTGTTGAAGGGCAGCGCACTGCTGTCGTGTGCCCTGTTCCTCTTGCAGCCGGTCACCGCCGACTTCGCGCCGTTCGTGCTGGTGATCGTCGCCGGTGAGGTCGCCGCGGTCGCAACTCGCGGGTGGACGATCGGATTCACCCTGCTCGCGATCCTCGAACTGGTCGCGTTCGACCTGGCCGGGAACGTGCAGTGGGGCGATCAGTCGCTGCAGGGATTGCCGATGTACATCATCGGCATCCTGCTCGGCATGTTCGTCGGGGTGATGCTGCAGTACCAGCGGCGCTTTCTGTATCAGGAACGCGAGAACCAGGCGATTCGCTCGGGGCAGGCGGCCGACGAGGAACGGCGCCGGATCGCCCGCGAGGTCCACGATGTGATCGCTCATTCGCTCTCGATCACCCTGCTGCATCTGACCGCGGCCCGGCGCGCACTGCAGACCGACGACGACCCCGCCGAAGCGGTGGAAGCGCTCGTCGAGGCCGAACGGCTCGGCCGCCAGGCAATGGCCGACATCCGCCGCACCGTCGGCATGCTCGACGCGGGCCCAGCGCAGGTGGCCCCCGAGCCGGGCGCCGCCGATATCGACGAGCTCGTCGGTGACTTCCGCCGCGCCGGACTCACCGTCGACTACGCGCGCACCGGCGATCTGGCCACCGTCTCCGGCGCGATCGGCCACGCGCTCTACCGGATCGGCCAGGAATCGCTGGCCAACGTCATCAAACACGCGCCGGGCACTGCCGCCTCGGTCCGCCTCGATGTCACCGCCGAGGTGGCGACGCTGGTGGTGTCGAATCCGCTGCCGCTCGGTCCCGCGCCCCGCCGCGACACCGGGATGGGAGTGCGCGGCATGCGTAAACGCACCGAACTGCTGGGTGGGAAGATCACCGTGGGCAACGGTGACGACGGCTGGACCGTGCGCGTCGGGTTCCCGCTGAAGGCGGGTTCGTGCGTGTCGGCCATGCTGCTGCCGGGCAAGCTCTGGAACAAACCGCAGGAGGACACGTGACAACCGCTTCGCCGATCGAGCAGGTGCTGACAGTGCTCGTGGTCGACGATCAGGAACTGGTGCGCGGCGGTCTGCGCCGGATCCTGCGCCGCCGCGACGGCTTCGCCATCACCGAATGCGCGGACGGTGACGAGGTCGCGGGCGCCGTCGCCGCGCAACGACCCGATGTGGTGCTGATGGATCTGCGGATGAAGCGGGTCGGTGGCATCGATGCGACCCGGTTGCTGCGCGCGCGCCCCGACGCTCCGCCGGTCCTCGTGCTCACCACCTTCGACGATGATCAACTGCTCTCCGGCGCGTTGCGGGCAGGCGCCGCGGGCTTCCTGCTCAAGGATTCGCCGGCGGAGGATCTGATCCGCGCCGTCCGCACGGTGGCGGGCGGTGGCGCGTGGCTCGATCCCTCGGTGACCGGACGGGTGCTCACGGCGTACCGAACAGTGAAACCGGTCGGTACCCGTACCGATCGCCGGCTCGGCGAACTCACCGCCCGCGAGTACGAAGTGCTCGAATTGATCGGTTCGGGCCGGGTCAACAGCGAGATCGCCGCCGAACTCGGTATCTCGGAAGTAACCGTGAAAAGCCACGTCGGACACATATTCGGCAAGCTCGACCTGCGCGATCGGGCCGCCGCGATCGTGTTCGCGTTTGACCACGGCGTAGTGACACCGGGAGAATCTGCCTACTGAGAAGCAGGTCCACGGACCTGCCAGAAGTGGGAGGCGGACGCTGGTGCAGGCACCTGGGTCACGGACGGGGAGCAGATTCGGCCCGTACGAGTTGCGGTCGATGCTGGGCAAGGGCGGGATGGGCGAGGTCTACGAGGCCTACGACACCGGCAAAGATCGAGTGGTCGCTCTGAAGTTGCTGGCCGAGGAGCTCGCGCAGGACCCGGCCTATCAGGTCCGGTTCCGCCGGGAATCCCAGGCCGCGGCCAAGCTGGCCGAACCGCACGTCATCCCGATCCACGACTGGGGTGTGATCGACGGGGTTCTCTTCATCGATATGCGCCTGGTGCCCGGCTCCGATCTGCGGACCGTGCTGCGCGGGGGCGGGCCGATGAGCCCGGAACGCGCGGTCGCCGTCGTCGAGCAGATCGCCGCCGCGCTGGACGCCGCGCACGCGGGTGGGCTGGTGCATCGCGATGTGAAGCCCGCCAACATCCTGGTCACACCCGCCGATTTCGCCTACCTCGCCGACTTCGGCATCGCGCACACCGAGGGTGACAGCGCGGTGACCCAGGCCGGGATGGCGGTCGGCTCCTATATCTACATGGCGCCGGAACGCTTCGATGTCGGGCCGATCTCGCACCGCGCCGACGTCTACTCACTGGCCTGTGTGCTGCACGAATGCCTCACCGGCGCTTCGCCTTTCCCTGCGGCGAGCATGAGCGTGCTGGTCCGCGCGCATCTGTCCGAGGCCCCGCCACGTCCGAGTGAGTTATTGCACGGGATACCGGCGGCGCTCGATGACGTCATCGCGACCGGCATGGCCAAGGACCCGGCCGATCGATACGCGACGGCCGGTGAGCTGGCTGTCGCCGCTCGCCGAGCGCTGGCCTCGGCCGTGCGGGAGGTCGCCGCGCCGCCATCGGGTGCTTTCGCCTCGTACTCCGGGGCTCGCCGAGTCCCCGGCGGTCATGATGTGACTCCTGATTCTCCGTCGGGTCCCACCCTTCGTGGGCCCGCTGGTGCGCCGGGTCGAGCACAGGCCGGTGCCCCACCTGGTGGTCCCGGTGCCGGGCGTGGGTTCGCCGCAGCGGCCGGTTTCGCCGCGGGTGCCGGACGCGGTGGTGCGCCGACCGGTGGTGCCGAGCGTGGTGTCCCAGCGGGATCCGCGCCCGGCGGCGTCGCGCGTGCTGTGCCCATCGGTGCCGCCAGTGGCGCCCGCAAGGTCGAACCCGACGCGAACGAGCCCGAGAACGTCGAGCAGGTGCCGACGCCGACCGGGGAGTTCCGGGTGATCGGCGCGGTGACCGCGACCGGGGGCGTGGAGACCTCGCGCAGCCAGTCGGCCGCGACCGGCGCTCAGCCGACCTTGATCATCCGCCCACCCGAGGCGCGCACCGGCGCCGCGGACACCACCGGATTCCGCCGCGTCCCCGCCGAGGGCACCGGCGAGATCTCGATCCCCGCGGTGATCCAGCCGACCGGCCCCGCCGAGATCCGGCCCGACGACGCCTACTTCGCCCCCCTACCGTCAGCCGAGGAACCGGCTGCCCCCGAGCCCCCGCCGGCCTATACCCCCGACCAGGGCCTCCCACGGATGCGCCCCTTCCCGGACGCGCACCTCTACGACGGCACCGCCCCTGGCGAAACCTCCGCCCCCCTCCTGCAACCCCAGCGCCCCACCTCGGCCACCCCTTACCCGGCCCCCACCGGCCCGCCACTTCTCCCGCCCCAGCAATACGGCCAGGACCCACACCGAGCAGCCCCCACCCAGCGCTACTCCGGCGAACACCCCATCCCGGACGCGTACACCCCGCCGACGGAGCAATACCACCCCCCGGCGTCGAACCCCCGTTTCCCCGCTCCCGCACCAGGGTCAGGCCCGCCGACCTCGAACCCGCCTTTCGCGGCTCCGACGCAGCGGTTCACTGATGACCAGAGCGACCCTGACGACCGATTCGGCGGTCCGCCCGGTCAGTTCGGTGACGACCGCGCGAACCCGGTCGATCGGTTCGGGGCACCGGCGCAGCGGTTCGGCGAGCAGGCCGACGATCCGGAGGCTCGGATCGATCCCCAGCGTTTCGCCGCCACCCAGCATTACGGTGGTGCGCCCGACGGGCAGTTCGGTCCGGCGACCGAGCAGTACGACCCCGTCGAGCGGCAACGGTCGGCGCCGACCCAGCATTACGGTGCCGGCGAACCGGACCCGCAGCGCTCGCAGCCGACGCATCAATATCGGGGCGGTGCAGCACCTTTCGGCGCGCATCAGGCCCCGCGGGAGTTCGACGATCCAGCGCGGGCGGCCGCGACCAGGCAGTACTCGGGTCAGGAGAACGCGTACTCCAACTACGACGAACCGCCCAGCGCCTACGGTGATCACGCCTACCGCGATCAGGCCTACGATCCCGGTTACGGGCCCGAACCCGCCTACGGTCCGGATCCGGCATACGGCCCCGATCCGGCTTGGTCACACCAGGATTCGGGTCGACAGCGGTCGGTCCTGCTACCGGTTCTCGTCGGCGTTCTCGCCGTCGTGGTACTCGCGGTCGGCGGCGCGATCGGCTGGCGCGTGATGTCGGCAACCGAAACCGCCGAAACCGCCACGGCCGCACCGACTTCGCAAGCACCGGCCGGAGCCGGCCAACCCGCGACCACCGCCCCGCGCGCGACCACCGCGGCCCCCACCACTTCGGCGGGGCCGGTCACCCTGCCCGCGGGCGCACAGCCCTGCGAATCCGGTTCCACCACAGGCGCTTACAGCAAGGTAGCCGTCGGCACCACCGTCACCAGCTGCGGTTTCGCCGAAGCGGTCAGGCAGGCCTACGCCGCGGGCGGAACCGGCGCACGCCCGGTAGTGGCCACGAGCCCGGTCACGGGCACCACCTACACGATGAATTGCGCACCGGAGGGCAAGCTCGTCACCTGCACCGGCGGTGACAACGCCGTGGTCTACGTCTACTGACCCAGCACGGCCGCGGCCCTGACTCGGGCCGCGGCCGCGAACACTCCCGACGTTGCACCTTGCCGGATGCCCGACGATGGAAGTCAGTGGTTCAACTCGACGGTGTGACAGTCACTTTCACGCTCTTCATGATCGGCTGATCGCTCTCGGTGCTGTAGTCGCCGATCGCGCACAGCACATTCATCTCCGGCATATACCCGGCCGCGCAGCCCGCGGGAATGTCATAGGTGACGACTGTGTACTTGTGGAGCGACCTCGTCGATCCGTCCCTGGCCGTGCTGGTGATGTCGACTTCGTCGAACTCCGTCAAGCCGCGGTCGTGCATATCGCGAGAGTTCATGAAGATCAGCGTGCGCAGGTTCTTCACCCCGCGATAGCGGTCGTTGCTGGTGTAGATGGTGGTGTTCCACTGGTCGTGCGAACGCTGCGTCGCCAGGGTGAGCACACCGGCCGGGTTGGTCGTGTCGGGCAGCGTCGCCACGGAGAACTCCGCCTTGCTCGACGGGGTGAGAAAAATCAGCTCACGGGCGGGCTGCCGGATCCGGAACCCGAGCCCCAGCCGCACCCGCCGGTTGTAGTCCTCGAAACCGTCGAGGACCTTCGACATGGTGTCGCGGATGCGGTCGTAGTCCTCGACGTAGTACTCCCACGGTGTCTTGGTATGGGGCAGTGCGGCTTTGGCGATGCCGGCCACAATCGCGGGCTCCGACAGCAGATGCGGTGACGCGGGCTTCTTCATGCCCTTGGACAGGTGCACCACCGCCATGCCGTTCTCCATCGAGACCACCTGCGGGCCGCTGCGCTGCTCGTCGTGTTCGGTGCGCGCCAGGCACGGCAGAATCAGCGCGCGCTTGCCGTGCACGACGTGGCTGCGGTTGAGCTTGGTGGAGACCATGACGGTGAAGTCGGCCTTCTGGAACGCCTCGAAGGTGTATTCGCTGTCGGGCGCGGCCTGGACCAGGTTGCCGCCCATGCTCATGAAGAACTTCAGCTTGCCCTTCTGCATCGCCTCGATGGCCGCGACCACGTCGTAACCGTTGGCGCGCGGCACATCGATCCCACACACCTCGGCCAGCCGGTCGAGGAATTCGGCGGGCGGATTGTTGTCGATGCCGCACGTCCGGTTGCCCTGCACATTGCTGTGCCCACGCACCGGCGAGGGGCCCGCGCCTTCGCGACCGAGATTGCCCCGCATGAGCAGCAGGTTGACGATCTCGCGGATCGTCTCCACGCCGTGCTCGTGCTGGGTGACGCCGAGACACCAGCTGACGATGCTGCGGTCGGAGTCGCAGTAGATGCGCGCCGCCTTGCGGACCTCGGCCTCACTCAGTCCCGACTCGGTCTGGATATCGGCCCAGGTGGTCGCCTCCACCTCGCGCACGTAGTCGTCGAAGCCGACGGTGTAGCGCTCGATGAACTCGTGGTCGAGGGCCTTCTCGTCGGTCGCCGACTCTTCGAGGACGGCCTTGGCCATGCCACGGATCAGCGCGAAATCGCCGCCGATGCGCACCTGCAGATTGAGCGTGCCGGTCTTGGTCGGGTGGAAGGTGGCCATCGCGAGGAAGTCGTGCGGGATGATCGCGTTGCGCGAGCCCGCTTCGATCAGCGGATTGACGTGCACCACCTGGGCGCCGCGTTTATAGGCCTCGGCGAGCGAGGTCAGCATGCGTGGCGCGTTCGACGCGACATTGAGGCCCATCACGAACAGGGCGTCGGCCTTGTCCCAGTCCTCGAGGTCGCAGGTGCCCTTGCCCGTGCCGAGCGAGGCCTGCAGCGCGCGGCCGCTGGCTTCGTGGCACATGTTCGAACAGTCGGGCAGATTGTTGGTGCCGTACTCGCGCACCATCAACTGGTAGAGGAAGGTGGCCTCGTTGGCGAGCCGGCCCGAGGTGTAGAACGCGGCCTCGTTCGGGTCGGACAGCTCGCGCAGCGCCTTGCCTACCATCTCGAACGCGTCGGCCCAGCTGATCGGCACATAGTGGTCGGTCTCGGGGTCGTAGACCATCGGCTCGGTGAGCCTGCCCTGATCTTCGAGATCGAAGGAACTCCAGGTGGCCAGCTCGGTCACGGTGTGCTCGGCGAAGAATTCCGGGGTGCACCGTTTGTGCGTCATCTCCCAGGTGACGTGCTTGATGCCGTTCTCGCACACATCGAGGACCAAGCCGTCGGTCGCGTCGGGCCACGCGCAGCCGGGGCAGTCGAAACCACGCTCCTGATGGTTCATCTTCAGGATGGCCTTGGTGCCGATGAGCGGCTCGTGCTCCTTGCCGATCATGAATTTCCCGACCGCGATCGCCGCGCCCCAGCCCGCCGCGGGGTGATGGTAATGCTTGGATTTCGGCACGGCCGCCCGGTCGGCTGCTTCGCTCGGGCCCCGATCGGGATCCCAGATGGTGTGCGGACCCTCAGCCATGTCAAATCTTCCCTTCGCGATGAATGCGGATCGAGAAAGATGTGCTCTGTCCAGTGCCTCGGTTGGATTCTCTACCGCCGAGATCACGAACGGGCGAAGGTCACTGCCGTCGTGTCGTTCGGTCGCGTCCGAGACCGGTTTCCGAACGGCCGATCGGTCGCGCTTATCACCGCCGGTACAGCGCGCTTTTCCTCGATGCGACCGGGATCACCGCAGGTTGACGGCCTGCGCGCCGATCATGCACCCTTGATCATCGGCCCTACGGGCATGCCCGCGACCGACTTCGGAGGAACCCTTGCGCACCACGAGAACAGGGGCGCGCCAGCTTTGCCGACGGTTCGTCACCGAGATCGATCATCTGCCCGCCGCCCGCGTTTTCGTCGGGCTCGCGATACCCGGCCTCGCGCTGATCGCGATGGGACGTACCGATCTGCTCATCTACGCGGTCTTCGGTTCCTTCACCGGAATGTACGGCTTCGCCGAAGCGCCGCGGCAACGATTGATCCACCAGAGCGAAGCGGCCGTGATGCTGGTCGGCGCTGTCGGCGCGGGCATCCTGCTCGCCCGCGTGAACGCCCATCCCGCGGTGCTGGTGTCCGCGGTCGCGGTCTTCGCCGCGGTAGCCTCACCGAGCACCGACCGGCTCGGCCTGCGTCCGGAGGGACCGTTCTTCGGGATCTTCGCGTTCGGCGCGATCGCTATGGTGGCCGGGGCGCAGCGCGATCCGATCCTGGCGCTGGTGCTCTGCGCGGGTACGGCGGTGCTGTGCGTGGTGGTCGGCTATGTCGAGTCCGCGCAACGGGTCCGCCGCACCGGGGCCTGTGCGGACCTGGTCCGGATCGAGCCGCATCGGACCGGACGGGTCTCCTGTGTCCAGGCGGGCCGGTATGCGCTCGCGATCTCGACCTCCGGCGGAATCGGGCTGCTGCTCGGTGTCGGCCATGCCAATTGGGCGATGGCGGGCGCGGCGGTGCCGCTGGCCGCGGCGAGCTCGCGCGACCGGATCACCCGCGGGATGCACCGGGTGGTCGGCACGTTCATCGGACTCGCCGTCACCGCGCCGCTGCTGATCCCGCACCTGAGCCCGGCGATGCTGGGTCTGGCGATCATCGCGCTGCTCTACCCGACCGAGTTGTTCATGGCGCGGCACTACGCGGTCGCGCTCGGCTTCTTCACCCCGCTGATCATGTCGATGACCGAACTCGCCGATCCGGCCGATCCGCTCACCATGCTCACCGAACGCGGGATCGACACGGTGATCGGTGTCGCGGTGGGAATCGCTGTCGCCCTGCTCATTCGCGAACCCGCTATCGCCGCGTTACCGGCAGACGAGACGCCGGTATGCGAAACGTTGCATACTGGCGAGATGGCTGATGACAACGAGTGGTACTACTGCATCAAGCACCACAAGGCCGAACAGGGCAAGAGCTGCTGGTACGGCGACCGGATGGGCCCCTACCCGGACCAGGCCACCGCCGAGCAGGCACTCGCGATCGCGAAGGCACGCAACAAAGCGGCCGACGACCAGGACGACTGACCCGATACCTGGATGCTGTTCCGTCAGCTCGAATACTTCGTCGCACTCGCCCGGGAACGACATTTCGCCCGGGCGGCGAAAGCCTGTTACGTCTCCCAGCCCGCGTTGTCGGAGGCGATCCGCAAACTCGAACACGAGCTCGGCGTGCCGCTGGTGCGCCGCGCCCGCACGTTCGAGGGACTCACCCCCGAGGGCGAGCGGCTGGTGCTGTGGGCCAGGCGGATCATCGCCGACCGCGAGGCACTCGAACACGAGGTCCGTGCGCTGCAGACCGGTCTCAGCGGCGAACTGCGGATCGGCGTTGTGCCCGCGGCGTCGAGCACGGTCGCGCTGCTCACCGACCCGTTCTGCACCGAACATCCGCTGATGCGGGTGCGGATCGAGACGAGTCTGCGGTCACTGGACATCGTCGAACGGATTCGCCGATTCGAACTCGACGCGGGCCTGGTCTACGTGCAGGGTGTCGACACCTCCGGGCTCACTCTCACCCCGCTCTACACCGAACGTCACGTCCTCGTCGCGGGGACCACGCTGGTCGCTGGTCGCACGTCGATCTCCTGGGCCGACGCGCTGGAACTGCCGATGTGCCTGCTGCCGAAGGGAATGCGTGGTCGTCAGCTCATCGACGACGCGCTGACGACCCTAGGCCTCACCGCGACCCCGCAGCTGGAAAGCGACTCGGTGGCAACTCTGCTCGAACACGCCAGGACCGGGCGCTGGGCGTGCATCGTGCCGCAACCGTGGGTCGCCGCGCTGGGACCCACCGCCGATATCCGGGTCTTCGAACTCGCCGACCCGGTGGTCACCGCGCAGATCGTGCTCGTGACCGCGTCGGCCGAGCCGGGATCGGTGCTCACCACCGCCCTCATCGACACCGCGCGGACCACCGACTTCGCCGTCACGCCGCGCCCGGTCGCCAGCTGATCCGATTCGACGGTAACCGGGCGACCGTTGGGTACTGTGCACGACCATGACAACCCGGTTGCTGTGGCCTCGACGTGAGCGACGATTCGTCGCGCCGATCAGCTGATCGGCAACCGGTGTTGATCAGAACCCACTCAGTGAGCAGAGTCATGGGATGAGCAGAGTGACCGCACGGCGCAAGACGACCCGCCTTTCCCCGGCCGGGCGGATTGAGCGACCCGACACTCTGGCCGTGGAGGAGCCACTCGAGATCCGGGTCGACGGTCAGTCGCTCACCGTCACCATGCGCACTCCCGGCAACGATATCGACCTCGTCCACGGCTTCCTGTTCGGTGAGGACATCATCGGCTCGGCCGACGACATCGTCACCGCCCGCTACTGCGCGGGCACCGACAGCGAAGGCCGCAACACCTACAACGTTCTTGACCTGCGCCTGCGTAACCCGGTCCCGATCCACACCCGCAACTTTCTCACCACCGGTGCCTGCGGGCTCTGCGGCAAATCCGCCCTGGACGAAGTACGCACCCGCACCCGCTTCCCGATCCCGCACGAGGCCGTGTCGATCAGCACCGACATCCTCGCCGACCTGCCGAAAGGGTTGCGCGCCGAACAGAAGGTGTTCGAGGCCACCGGCGGCCTGCACGCGGCGGGCCTGTTCACCGCCGACGGCACCCTGCTCGCGCTGCGCGAGGACATCGGCAGGCACAACGCCGTCGACAAGGTGATCGGCTGGGCGGTGCGCGAGAACCGGGTGCCTGCCCACGATCTGGTGCTGGTCGTGAGCAGTCGCGCGTCGTTCGAATTGGCGCAGAAGGCGGTGATGGCGGGGATTCCGGTCCTGGCCGCGGTGTCGGCGCCGAGCTCGCTCGCCGTCGACCTGGCCGCGGAGAGCGACCTCACACTGGTGGGCTTCCTCCGTGGCGAGACGATGAATATCTACGCGGGCGAACACCGACTGACCTGAGGTTATGCGCTCGAAGTGGGCGATCGGCATATGTCGCAGTACGGTAACGGTACGGGTCGCCAGCACCGAACGCCCCGGGGGAGTTTGCAAACAAAAATGCTTCAGATAGTGAATAAAGAAGGACGCCACCGCATCCGGGTGGCGTTGTCGGTAGTGGTCGGCATGATCGTGCTCGCCACGGCCGGCTGCGGTACCGAGCAGAAGGCCGCCGAACCGCGCGTGACGACGACGGTTCCCGCCGCCGATCCCGGCGCCGACAACGGGACCTTCTCCGTCGCGATGCCGGGCAGCCTGGCCGCCGACTTCACCGAGCTCCAGCAAGGCTTCCGCGGCAGCGCCGGTTTGGCGATCATGCCGGTGGGTGGCAAGAAGATGGTCACCTTCGGCAGCTGGTCCTCCGGTCCGGCCTGGTCGACGATCAAGGTGCCGCTCGCCATCGCGGCGCTGCGCAACAGCGCCTCCTACTCGTCCTACGCCTCCGCCGCGATCACCGCGTCCGACAACGGCGCCGCCGACACCCTGTGGGCCTCGCTCGGCAGCGGCGCCGACGCGGCCAAGGCGGTCGAGGGCGTGCTGCGCGAAGGCGGCGACACCCGCACCACCGTGCCGACGACGCGCACCCGTGCCGACGCGTCGGTCTACGGCCAGGCCGAATGGACCCTCGCCGATCAGGTGCGCTTCGCCTCGCAGTTGCCGTGCATCCCGCAGAGCGAGCGCGTGGTGGGGCTCATGCAGCAGATCATCGCGAGCCACCACTGGGGCCTCGGCGTGTTCGGCAGCGCCGAGTTCAAGGGCGGCTGGGGTCCCGACCAGGGCGGTAAGTACCTGGTTCGCCAGTTCGGTCTGATCGACTCGCCCACGGGCCGGATCGCGATCGCCTTCGCCGCGCAACCGGATTCGGGCAGTTTCAACGACGGCATGACCATGCTCGACAAGATGGCGACGCTGATCTCGGGGCACCTGACCGAACTGGCCGGAGGTCACTGCCCCTGATCCGCACCGGTGCGGCAAGATGAACGGCATGCGCATCGGAGTCTTGACCGGAGGCGGGGATTGTCCAGGTTTGAACGCGGTGATCCGGGCTGTGGTCCGCACCGCGAACGGACGCTACGGCGATGCCATCGTGGGGTTCGAGGACGGCTGGCGTGGCCTGCTGGAGGATCGAAAGATCCGCATTCACAACGATGATCGCACCGACCGCCTGCTCACCAAGGGCGGCACCATGCTCGGCACCGCGCGCACCAACCCCGAGGTACTGCGCGCGGGCCTCGGCCGGATTCAGCAGACCCTCGACGACAACGGCATCGAGGCACTGATCCCGATCGGCGGCGAAGGCACCCTCACCGCCGCGAGCTGGCTCGCCGACGAGGGCGTGCCGGTGGTCGGTGTGCCGAAGACCATCGACAACGACATCGACTGCACCGACGTCACCTTCGGTCACGACACCGCGCTGTCGATCGCCACCGAGGCCATCGACCGCTTGCACACCACCGCCGAGTCCCATCAGCGGGTGATGCTGGTCGAGGTGATGGGCCGCCACGCCGGCTGGATCGCGCTGAACTCCGGGATCGCCGCGGGTGCCCACTTGACCCTGGTGCCCGAGGAACCGTTCGACGTGTCGCAGGTGTGCGCGATGATCAAGGCCCGCTTCCAGCGCGGTGACAAGAGCTTCATCTGCGTGGTCGCCGAGGGCGCGCATCCCGCGCCGGATTCCGGATTCGCGTTGCGCGAGGGTGGGATCGACGAGTTCGGCCACGAGCGGTTCACCGGTGTCGCCCAGCAGCTGGGGTCGGAGATCGAACGCCGCATCGGCAAGGAGGTTCGCACCACGGTGCTCGGCCATATCCAGCGCGGTGGCAGTCCAACGCCCTACGACCGGATTCTCGCGACGAGGTTCGGGGTGCACGCGGCCGAGGCGGTGCATGCCGGGCATTTCGGTCAGATGGTGGCTTTGCACGGCACCAAGATCGGGCTGGTCCCGCTGTCGGAGGCGACCAAGCAGCTCAAACGTGTTCCGCCGGAACGGCTCAGCGAGGCGTCGGCCTTCTTCGGCTGAGATCGGGCGGTTCCCGAATTTTGTCGGTGCGCGTCGGTACCGTGGATTCATGCGCACCGGTCGAGTGGTCGTTTCGGTTCTGTTCGTCGTCGCCGCGCTGGTGGCGGGATGCTCGTCCGCTGACGAACCTGCCGGTCCCGTGGTCCAGGGGTCGTGGCACGGGGACATCCAAGGGCCGGGGCAGCCGATCGGGATCGGGGTGACGTTCGCCGAAAACGGGTCCGCCACCATCGACATTCCTATCCAGAGCGTGCGCGCCGCGGCGTTGAAAGATGTTCGGACCGAACCGGATCGCATCGAGTTCAAGATTCCCGACGCGCCCGGCGAACCGGGATTCCAGGGCAAGCTGGACGGTGAACGCATCGTCGGCGACTGGGTGCAATTCGGCGAGAAGGTCCCGCTCACGCTGGAACGCGGGGTAATCGAGAGGATCGCCCGCCCACAGGACCCGACACCGCCGTACCCCTATCGGTCGGAGGACGTCACCTATCGCAGCGGCGACATCACCATCGCGGGCACCCTCACCGAACCCGAAGGCAGCGGGCCGTTTCCGGCGATGCTGATGATCACCGGCAGCGGCCCACAGGATCGCAACGAAGATCTCAGTGGGCACCGGCCCTTCCATGTGCTGGCCGACACCTTCACGCGCGCGGGATATGCGGTGTTGCGCACCGACGATCGCGGCGTCGGTGGTTCGACCGGTGTGCTCGACGAGGCTACCTATCCGGATCTCGCCGCCGATGTGGCCGCAGGCGTGGCCTTCCTGCGGGGGCGTCCGGAGATCGATCCGGCGCGCGTCGGACTGTTCGGACACAGTGAAGGCGGCTACCTCGCACCGATGGTCGCCGCGAAGCCCGACAGCAATATCGCGTTCGCCGTGCTGATGGCGGGCCCCGCGGTGCTCGGCGCCGAGGTCCTGATCGAGCAGAACAAGGTGGTCATGGCCGCGGCGGGCGCACCACAGGACAAGATCGACGCGCAGGTGCGTTATCTCACCGAATGGTCGGCGCTGCTGCGCGCGGGCGACACCGCAGGCGCCAAGGCCTACTCCCAGCAGCGCAACGACTCCCTGCCCGAAGATGAGCGCGCGCCGCAAGGTGCCGTCGATTCGTTGAACACCCCGTACATGAGCGCGTTGATCACCTACGACCCCAAGCCCGCGCTGGAAGCCATGCGTATTCCGGTCCTCGCCTTCTTCGGCGGCACCGACCAGCAGGTGATCGCCACCCAGAACGAGCCGCCGATGCGCGCCGCCCTGGCCGCCGACCCCGACGCGACCGTGCACACGTTCCCCGGTCTCAACCACCTGATGCAGCCGTCGGCCACCGGCAAACCCAGCGAATACTCGACCATCGAGACCACCATCGACCCAGCGGTGCTGACCTACGTCACGGACTGGCTCACCCAGCACATTCCGCCGCGCTAGGACCACCGGCCACGGGCGTCATGGGGCTTACATAGACTGCTTGCCATGAGCGCACCCACGGTCGAGTTGATGGATTACGCCGATGTCATCTCCCGGTACGAGCCGGTGCTCGGCATGGAGGTCCACGTCGAGTTGTCCACGGCGACCAAGATGTTCTGCGGTTGCCCCACCGAGTTCGGCGCCGAACCCAATACCCAGGTGTGCCCGGTGTGCCTCGGCCTGCCCGGCTCGCTGCCCGTGGTGAACGAGAAGGCCATCGAGTCGGCCATCCGGATCGGTCTCGCGCTGAACTGTTCGATCACCCCGTGGGGCCGGTTCGCGCGCAAGAACTACTTCTACCCGGATCAGCCGAAGAACTACCAGATCAGCCAGTACGACGAGCCGATCGCCACCGAGGGCTTCCTCGATGTGACCCTCGACGACGGGTCCATCTTCCGCGTCGAGATCGAGCGCGCGCACATGGAGGAAGACACCGGCAAGTCCCTGCACGTCGGCGGCGCGACCGGACGCATCCACGGCGCCAGCCACTCGCTGCTCGACTTCAACCGCGCGGGCGTGCCGCTGATCGAGATCGTCACCAAGACCATCAGCGGTGCCGGTGAGCGCGCCCCCGAGGTGGCCCGCGCCTATGTCACGGCGCTGCGCGAGGTCCTGCGGTCGCTCAATGTCTCCGACGTGAAGATGGAGCAGGGTTCGCTGCGCTGCGATGCCAATGTCTCCCTGATGCCGATCGGCGCGAAAGAACTCGGCACCCGCACCGAGACCAAGAACGTGAACTCGCTCAAGAGCGTCGAGGTCGCGGTGCGCTACGAGATGCGCCGCCAGGCCGCCGTGCTCACCGCCGGTGGCGAGATCATCCAGGAGACCCGCCACTTCCAGGAAGCCGACGGGTCAACCGCGTCCGGTCGCCGCAAGGAAACCGCCGAGGACTACCGCTACTTCCCCGAGCCCGACCTCGAGCCCGTCGCCCCCGCGGCCGAGTGGGTCGAACAACTGCGCGCCACCATCCCCGAGTACCCGTGGCTGGTGCGCGCCCGCATCCAGGCCGACTGGGGTCTGTCCGACGAGGTCATGCGCGATCTCGTCAACGCAGGTGCCCTCGACCTCATCATCGCCACCGTCGACGCGGGCGCCCCCGCCAACGAGGCCCGTTCCTGGTGGGTCGCCTACCTCACCGAGAAGGCCAAGGAACGCGACATCGCCCTCGCCGACCTGCCCATCACCCCCGCCCAGGTCGCCGCGGTGATCGCACTGGTGGAAGCCAAGACCGTCAACAACAAGGTCGCCAAGCAGGTCGTCGACTTCGTCCTCGCCGGTGAGGGCGAACCCGCCGCCATCGTCGAAGCCAAGGGCCTCGGCATGGTCAGCGACGACTCGGCCCTGCAGACCGAGGTCGAAAAGGCCCTCGCCGCGAACCCCGACATCGCCGAGAAGATCCGTTCCGGCAAGGTCCAGGCCGCGGGCAAGATCGTCGGCGACGTCATGAAGGCCACCCGCGGCCAGGCCGACGCCGCCCGCGTCCGCGACCTGGTCATCGCCGCCTGCAGCTGATTCCGAAAATCCGGCCGCCTGCACTACTTTTCGTAGTCCAGGCGGCCGTTCGGCGCTCAGTGCCGCACTTGCCATCCGGCGGCGAGCACGTCGAAATGTCGCTGTGTCCGCCATAGTCGATGGTCACCGATGACATAGAACCGGCGCTTCGCGCGGGAGACCGCCACGTTCAGCAGATTGGGCGTCGCCCCGGCCCAGGCGCGTGCCCCCGCTGCCGACGGTGCGGTGCCGAGCACCAGGATCACCACGTCGGCTTCCTGCCCCTGAACCGTGTGGACCGTGCCGACGTTTCGTGCGGAGAACTCGGCTCCGAGACAGCCTCTGGCCTCACGCTTCGCGCCGCTGACCACCTCACGGAACGGGCTGACCACCCGGATCTGGGCCTGCGGCACACCGGCATCGACGAGCTGTCGAAGCAAGCGCGCGAGTACCTCACCTTCGCGCGGAATCCACTTGCCCTCGCTGTGTTCGGCCTTGGCATCGAGCCACACACTCGCGCCGGGGAACTCCGGGCGCTCGGGGGTTCCGTACACCATGAGGTCGCCGCCGTAGGCGATGCGGTTGGCGATTTCGAACATCGGCCGGTCACACCGTCGATGCACGCGCAGGGGTGCACCGACCCAGACCGGGTCGCCGTCACCGGTGGCGTCGAGTGCCGTGCCGAACCGTGCCAGCCGGTCGGCTACCTGCTGAGCCGATGTGTTGTCCGGCAGCCACTCCCGGTCGAGGCCGTAGTGGTCCAGGATCGCTGTCTGGGCGGTTCGTGGCAGCGTGACAACGGGTTCGAGCTGGCGTGGGTCACCGACGATAACGGCACGCTGTGCCCGCCACAGCCCGCCGACCGCCGACTGCGGGGTGGCCTGACCGGCCTCGTCGATGAACAGCCAACCCAGCGATTCCCGCTGGAGACCGCTGAACAGGCGAGGCAACGACGCGAACGTCGTCGACACCATCGGAACCACGAGAAACAGTGTCTGCCACGCTGCTTCGATGGTCTCCGCAGCAGGCCGACCGTCGATGTCATTGCGAATGACGGCGACGGCCACCGCCAGATTCGCGCGCGCCTTCTTCGCGGAGTTCAGCAGGAACGCACGGTGTAGCGCGAGCGCCGAGAGGAACAACCGATGCCGCGCTCGGCTGAACTGTTCGTCGGCCCAGACTGTGCACAGCTGCAACGTGACGTCACTGTCGAGGACCTCGCCGTATGGCACCGTGCCCGGCCTGCTGTCGATCGACTCGTGTATCTGCTGGAGGCGGTCGGCCAGCTGCTCGGACAGGGCGCGGTGCTGGGCAACCATCGAGTTGCCGCGTCTGGTCGCGTCGGCCCACACCTGCGCGGTGCGGGTGAGTTCAGCTTGCAGTCGCCGGATCGTCTCTGTCACGGTCTGCCGCTCCCGCACCAGCTCGGCGGCGTCGGCATGCCATTCACGTCCCGCGCGGAACCAAGTCGACAGCGAGACCCAGAAGCCGGGCCGGAGTCCGGCGTGCTCGGCGATCCGCGCGCTGATGTCCGCTGATCGCTCCTGCGCGCGTGCTATGTCGTCGGCCGCAAGTCGGTTCTGCTCGCGTGCCTCGGCGTGCGCCTGCGCGGCGACGTGCACCGCACTCATCGCCACGTCGATATCGGTTCGCAGGGCGGGGATCTCGGCGATGGCATCGGCGATCGCCTGGCGCTGGTCGGCGAGCGAGCCGACCTCGCTCAGCTGTTCGGTGTACTCGGTGACCGCTGTCATCCAATCGGGCACCGTGCTCGGATCGGACTCGGCGAGTTTGAGCATGCTCAGCATCCCCGGGGTGTCCGGCGAGCGATCGCCACCGCCGAACCAGAATCGCTCCCCGAACTGCCGTCGTTTGCCCATATTGCCCAGGGCCGCCGCCACCAGACCCCAGGCCGGTTGGTCGAGGACCGCTGTCGCGAGATCGGCGAAGTAGTCGGTGCCGAGCGCATCGGTTTCGGCTCCCGCGATCGCCGCGACTCCGGGAATCTCGGCGGTGACATTGGTGGCCGCGTCGTTGCTCGCGGTGGCCAGGACGATCTCGAAGCCGGTCAGCGCCGGTATCAGGCGATGGACGGTCGCCGTGTAGTTCTTGGTGACCTGGACCGCTCCCGCGGCCGCGCCGAATGCCGCGCTCGGCTCGGTCAGGCCGGCCAACCGGGTGGCACGCGCGACGACGATGGCTGCCAGGACATCGCGCAACATCGTCGTCTTGCCGGTACCCGGCGGCCCGTTCACCGCGAAAATTCCTGCGCTGCTGCCCAATCGGTCCATCATTTCGTTGACCGCGAACTGTTGGCTCGTCACCAGCGGCCGCTCGGTGCTGCCCGGCCAGCGCCCGGGCGGGAACCGTTTCGGTTCGACGCCGGCGAGGACCGCGCGGGTGTCGTGGCGCACATCGATCCGCCGACCGACCGCGATGTCGGCGGTGTCGGTGAGGTAGTCGCGCAGTGCCGGCCCGAGGTCGCCCTTGCGTACCGCGGTCTCGATCTCACCCAGGTCGGTGGCGATGAAGCTGTTCAGGAATTCCTGACTGCCGGCTTCGTCGCTACTGCATGCCCGGACCTGTACGCATTTGATGCGCAACCCGGTGGGCGCGAGATCTGCCGAAATACCCAGTGCGGCAGCCAGTTCGGCAGTGAAAGCGCACAGATCCTTCGTAGTGAGCGAGCGAGCGCGCCGCGGTCCGGACTCGGTCGCCGACGTACCGGGCGCTGTGTCGCGTGCCAATAGCTTTTCTGCGAATGTGCCTGCGACAGTGCCCGCTATGCCACCTGCGACCGGTCCGGCCAGGGCGGTGGCCGCCGCGGTGACCGCCACAGTCGCTGCTGCGCCTGCGCCCTTGCTCGCCGCATCGGCGGCGGCGTGACGAATCCGGGTGGACCGTGGTCCGCGCTGCGGTGTCCGTGCGTCACTCTCGCCCAGCCTCGGCGGAGCGAGAGTGTTGAGTGCCGTGACGAACTCCCGTTCCTCGCGGTCGAAACCGTCCAGCCATTGCGGATTACGCGGGCCGGGGTTGCGTAGGCGGCTGACTGCCCAGGCCAGGGCCGACAGCGTCGGCGAGTTCTCGACGATCGCGCCGTCGTGGGTGACGGTGAAGGCGAATACCGCCGTGGTGCCGGATCGGCGGCCGTCCTCGTCAACCGGGTCCGCACCGAAGGAACGCACGAGGACGTCTCTGGTCCGGTCCAGGTCGAACAGTCCGCCGTACAGGCTGTATTGCCAGACCTTGCCGCGGGCAGCCGCGGGCAGCCGGATCGGGGAATCGTCTTCCCATGGTGCGGGCTGGTCGGGTGCGAGATCGACCACTCGACTGTCGGCATCGCGCCTGCGGGGTGGTGTCGGGTCGGGAACTGTTTGTGGACTGAACATTTCCACGGTGCGCCAGAACTGCACCAGTCGAGTCGCGCGATCGTTCCCACCCATGACGAACCCCCGAGTAGTCGGCCAGCATGCTGACAACTCGATCAACGGTACGCGAAGGCCGTGCGGTGCCGTGGGCCTTCGCGCCCGACCCGGAACCTAGTCCGGGCCGCCTGCCCCACCCTGCGGCGGCGGGATGCGGACGACGCGGTCGTCGAATTCGCCTGGCTCGCCGTCGGTTTTGTTGGTGGTGGTGACCCAGATGCTGCCGTCGGCGCTGGCGGTGGCGCCGAGGAGCTTGCCGTACTTGTCCTGGGCGATCAGGGTGGGGGCGGTGGTGACGGCGAAGCTGGTGGGGTCGGCGGCGACGGCGGCCAGCGCCTTGCCTTCGCTCAGGGCGATGCCGACGCCGTCGCCGGTGGCCGTGCAGCCGCCGACGCCGGGACGGTCGGGCCAGGTCCAGGCGACGCTGAGGGTGCCGTCGGGGCTCAGGTGCTGGAGGCGGTCCTCGGCGGCGGTGCGGTCGGTGACCCACATGCCGTCTTTGCCGTCGCGGCAGATGTCACCGGCCGAACCGAGGCCCGACGCGACCACCTGCGGGGTGTTCGTACCCGACGACGGTGATTCCAGGCGAAGGAGTTTTCCGCCGAGCGAGCCGGGATCGGCTGCGGCACCGGGGTTTCCGGCATCGCCGGTGAGGACCATCAGCTGCGTCGGCGTCGACCATTCGAGGGCGCCGCGATTGCCGTTGGCGCCCTTGGGAATTCCGGTCAGGATCGGCTTGGGAGCCCCGTCCTTGGACAAGCGCACGACCCGATTGTCACTGCCGGTGGTGATGTAGGCGTACATCAGCCCGTCCTCACCGAAGGTGGGGGAGAGCACGATATCGGAGAGGCCGCCATCGGCCGACCCGTCGACCGGCACGCTGGCGACCTCCACCGGCTCCGGCTGCGGTGTGCTCGCGTCGACCGCCGTCACCTGCAGGATCCGCCCGGTCTTCCGCTCCGCGACCAGCGCGCCCTCGCCCACCGAGATCAGCCCGGCGCCCGATTCCATGCAGGTGGCGATCACGTTGGGATCGGGGTCGATGCACGGCCCGGTCGGCCGCGGTGGTTGCGACGGGTCCTCCTGTGGCTTCTTCGGTTCCGCGCCGGACCCGCCGAGCTGCGGTTCGGTGGTGAACGGACTCGACGCCGACTCGTCGAAACGGGCGCACCCGGCCAGCAAAACGGTGCCGAGGGCCACCCCGACTGCCACGCGTCGCGCGATTCCCGAACTCATATTCCAGACGTTACCGGCACCGGTGCGGGCCGGGCACGCTTGCCGGCGGCCATCGACGGTCGAGCGGGGCTGACACGCCCGTTGCGGGGAAGGACGCCGCGCTGCCGCACCACGTCATAAGGTGGGTCGGTGACCGACAAGTCGAATGACATTCCGAAGGCCGATGGTTCGGCGCAGGCCGGGCAGGGCGCGTCGGCGGCAGGTCGCCCGGTGACCAGCCCGTTCGATTCGCCGACGACGCAGATGCGCAAGCCGGATCCGCGCGATATTCCGCGCACCGACGAGGATCTCGGTCTCGACCCCGGTGATGAGGTACCCGGCGCGAGCACCGCCAAAACCAGTCGCGACGACACCGACGAAGATTACGGGTACGCGACGATTCCCCCCGCCTCCGCGGCCTCGGCGGGCACGGTCCGCCTGCAACGCCGCAACCGCGAGGCCCGTCGCGGCACGCTGGATCTTGGCCTGTTCGTCCTGCGCCTGGTGGTCGGCTACACCTTCATCTACCACGGTCTGCAGAAGCTGACCGGCTGGTTCCACGGCCCCGGCCTCGACGGCACCAAGACCATGATGGAAAGCGGCGGCTGGGACTACCCGTCACTGTCGACCGCCCTGGTGATCGCCGGCGAGCTCGGCGGCGGCATCCTCCTGGTGATCGGCCTGGCCACACCCCTCGCCGCGGGCGCCGTGCTGGCCACCATCCTGAACGCGTGGATGTGGAAGCAGGGCATGGTTCCCGGCTTCCAATACAACGCGGGCACCCCCACCGGGGTCGAACTCGACAGCATCCTGGCCGGTTCCGCCCTGGCGATCATCCTCACCGGTCCCGGCCGCTGGTCCTTCGACCGCACCCGAGGCTGGGCCACCCGCCCCGCTTACGGATCCTTCGTGGTGGTCCTGCTGGCCATCGCCGCCGCGATCCTCACCTTCTGGTTCCTGCACGGCGGCAATCCGCTGAAGGGCATCGGCCCCTTCTGATCCGCCGCTCCGCACCTTTCGGCCAGACCTGAGGGCGCGGTACGTCGATGACGCGGCAGGCGGTCGCGTGTGGTGGCTGGGTCAGCCGGTACCCGGTGCCTATGTACTTACTGCATCAGTGGTCGCGACGGCGCGGGCTCAGCCAGGTGGGCGGTCATCGTGGTGTGCACGTCGGCCAGGAACGACTCGAACCGACGCAGCTCCTCGGGGGAGTATTTCTCCATCACCGTGCGCTCCACCTGCACGCCGAGCGGGCCGAAGAAGTCATTGGCGAGGGTGTGGATTCGCGGTGTGCTGCGCAGCGTGATGACGCGGCGGTCGTCGTGCTCCCTGCTGCGCACGATATGACCGGCCTGTTCGAGCCGGTTCAGCAGCGCGGTTGTCGCGCTGTTGGACAACGAGATCCGTTCACTGAGCCGCGCCGGTGACAGCGTGCCCCCGCGTTCCTCGGCGGTGAGGATCTCGATCAGCGCCTCGGCATCGGTGGAGTGCAACCCGAGCCAGGTCGCGAACCGGCGGGCGAGCTCCCGGTAACTCGCGCCGTAGGCCCGCATGCCTTCGTGGATTCGTTCGTACTGGGCGCGAGCGTCCGCCTGGCTCATAGGTTCCTTTCGCATCGTTTGACATCCTATTGCCCTGAATATACTTTGACCGTGGAATTATTCCACCATGGAAATAGGAGTGTGCGATGAGTCAAGAGTCGTCCCTTCGCCGATGGCTCGGCTTGATCGCCATTGCCCTCGGCGTCGCGCTGATCGTGGTCGACACCACGATCGTGAACGTGATCATCCCGTCGATCATCAGTGACCTGGACACGGGTTCGACCGAGGCGCAATGGATTCAGGAGTCCTACGCGATCGTGTTCGCGGCCCTGCTGCTGGTGGTCGGCCGCGTCGCCGACATGGTCGGGGCGCGCCGGGTGTTCGTCGCCGGTGTCGTGGTGTTCGGCGCGACCAGCATCCTGGCCGGGCTCGCCCCCG
This sequence comes from Nocardia sp. FBN12, assembly GCF_054031145.1. Classification (NCBI taxonomy): domain Bacteria; kingdom Bacillati; phylum Actinomycetota; class Actinomycetes; order Mycobacteriales; family Nocardiaceae; genus Nocardia; species Nocardia sp. FBN12. Next base: position 4,252,648 of record NZ_CM132926.1, on the reverse strand, counting down.
ATGGCGGACTGCTCGTCATCGCGCGATTCCTGCAGGGTGCGGGCGCGGCGATGATCCTGCCGACCTCACTCGCCCTGCTGAACGCGACATTCACCGGCAAAGCCCGTGGTCAGGCGTTCGCGGTGTGGGGTTCGACGATCGGTGCGGCCGCCGCGCTCGGTCCACTGCTCGGTGGCTGGCTGGCCGAACATGTGTCGTGGCGCTGGGCGTTCGGCATCAATGTGCCGCTGGCGGTGCTGATCGTGGTCGGTGTCATGGCATGCATCGCGCCCTCACCGAAGGTCGCCGGCCGCCTCGATGTGATCGGTTCGATCCTGTCGGTGCTCGGCCTCGGGCTGCTGGCCTTCGGGCTCGTCGAAGGTCGCACCTACGGCTGGATCACCACCACTCATCCGATGGGCATCGCCGGATTCACCTGGTCCAGTGGACCTTCGCCGGTGCTGGTCGCGCTGGTGCTGAGTGTGCTGGCACTGGGCGGCTTCATTGTCCGGCAGGTGCTGTTGCGGCGCGGCGGCAATGCGGACAAAGCGCTGATGGACCTCAGCCTGTTCTCGCTCTCCTCGTTCCGCAACGGCAATATCGCGACCCTGATCATCGGTCTCGGCGAGTTCGGCATCGTCGCCGTGCTGCCGCTGTGGTTGCAGTTCACCCTCGGCTACAGCGCGCTGCAATCCGGCCTGGCCCTGGTGCCGATCGCCATCGGCAGCTTCATCGCCAGTGGTGCCAGCTTCGGGATGGCGGGCAAGGCGTCGCCGCTGAACATGGTCCGGCTCGGCCTCGGCCTCGAAGTCGTCGGTCTGGCCGCGCTCGGCTTCTTCGCCGCCACCGACAGCTCGTGGTGGTCGATCTCGCTGGTCCTGTGCGTGTACGGCATCGGCGTCGGCTTCGCCACGGCTCAGGTGACCAACGTCGTTCTCGCCGACATCCCCGAAGCCGACAACGGCCAGGCCTCCGGTATCCAGAGTGCCTTCCGTCAACTGGGCTCCGCCCTCGGCATCGCGCTGCTCACCACGATCTTCTTCACCACCCTGAGCTCGAACGTCGACAAAGACCTGACCGCGGCGGGAATGCCGCCCGCCCAGTCCCAGCAGTTCGCCCACGCCATCACCGGCAGCGCGGGCGCGGCGATCGAAGGCTTTGCGGCCCAACCGGATACGCAAGAAGTGGCCACCGCGGGCCGATCCGCGATGACCACGGGCGTCAACCTCGGCGCCTACCTGGCCGCAGGGTTCGTCCTGCTCGGCCTCGTGGCCACCGCTCTGATTCCCTCCCGGACCGGACGCGACGACGAGTCGTCAACGCAGACAACACAACCCGCGCTCGTCTGACAGCAGGACAGTCTGCCCCACCCGCGAAACGCAACCCGTGATTTCGCAAGAACATAGGTAACCCGCCGGGATCGGGCTACCCCGATAACAGGCTCGCCGCCGGTCGCGTCAACGACCGGCGGCGAGCCTGAATACGCGGAGAGGCGGCTACAGCACCTTACGAACAGCGCCCTTGTCCGCCGAGGTGGCGAGCGCCGCGTAGGCACGCAGGGCGGTGGTCACCGTGCGGTCGCGGTTGACGGGCTGCCACGGGCGCTCCGAGGCTTCCATCTTCGCGCGGCGTTCGGCCATGACCTCGTCGGAGACAAGCACTTCCAGCGCGCGGGTGTGCACATCGATGCGGATGCGGTCGCCGTTCTCGATCAGGCCGATGGCACCGCCCGAGGCGGCCTCGGGGGAGATGTGGCCGATCGACAGCCCCGAGGTACCACCGGAGAAGCGGCCGTCGGTGATCAGCGCGCACACCTTGCCGAGACCGAGGCCCTTGAGGAACGAGGTCGGGTGCAGCATCTCCTGCATGCCGGGACCGCCGGCCGGTCCTTCGTACCGGATGACGACCACGTCACCGGGCTGGATCTTCTTGCCGAGGATCATCGACACCGCGTCCTCCTGCGACTCGACCACCACGGCCGGGCCTTCGAAGGTGAACAGGTCTTCGTCGATGCCCGCGGTCTTGAGGATCGCGCCGTCGGGGGCGATGTTGCCGCGCAGCACGCACAGCCCGCCCTCGACGGTGTAGGCGTGCTCGATGTCACGGATGCAGCCACCGGCGGCATCGGTGTCGAGCGAGGACCAGCGGTTGCTGGTGGAGAACGGTTCGACCGTGCGCACGCCACCCGGCGCGGCGTGGAACAGTTCCAGCGCCTCGTCGGATGCCTTGCCCGAGCGGATATCCCAGGTGTCGAGGAATTCCTCGTAGTCGGCGGTGTGCACGGTGGTCACGTCGGTCTCGAGCAGGCCGCCGCGACGCAGTTCACCGAGGATGGCGGGGATGCCACCGGCGCGGTGCACGTCTTCCATGTGGTAATCCGAGTTCGGCGCCACCTTGGACAGGCACGGCACCTTGCGGCTGATGTCGTCGATGGTCTGCAGGTCGAAGTCGATCTCGCCCTCCTGCGCGGCGGCGACGATGTGCAGCACGGTGTTGGTCGAGCCGCCCATGGCGACGTCGAGGGCCATCGCGTTGCGGAAAGCCTTGGCGTTGGCCACGTTTCGCGGCAGCACTGACGCGTCGTCGTCGGAGTACCAGCGCTTGGCGATATCGACGATGACGGTGCCTGCCCGCTCGAACAGTGCACGCCGAGCGGAGTGGGTGGCCAGGGTGGAGCCGTTGCCGGGCAGCGCGAGGCCGAGCGCCTCGGTCAGGCAGTTCATCGAGTTCGCGGTGAACATGCCTGAACACGAACCACAGGTCGGGCACGCGGAGCGCTCGACCTCGTCGAGGCCCTCGTCGGACACGTCCGGGCTCGCACTCGCGGAGATCGCGCTGACCAGGTCGAGCGGCGCCTGCGCGACACCGTCGACGATCACGGCCTTACCGGCCTCCATCGGCCCGCCGGAGACGAACACGGCGGGGATGTTGAGACGCATCGCGGCGTTGAGCATGCCAGGAGTGATCTTGTCGCAGTTGGAGATACACACCAGCGCGTCGGCGGTGTGGGCGTTGGCCATGTACTCCACGGAGTCGGCGATGATCTCGCGCGAGGGCAGCGAGTAGAGCATGCCGCCGTGACCCATGGCGATGCCGTCGTCGACGGCGATGGTGTGGAACTCGCGCGCGATGCCACCGGCGGCGGCCACCGCCTCGGCGACGATCTCGCCCATGTTCTTGAGGTGCACGTGACCGGGCACGAACTGCGTGTACGAGTTCGCGATCGCGATGATCGGCTTACCGAAGTCGGAGTCGGTCATGCCGGTCGCGCGCCAGAGCGAGCGCGCGCCCGCGGCATTGCGGCCGATGGTGGTGGTGCGTGAACGAAGCGGTGGCATTGAAATCCTCGTAGAGTCGCTGGGTGCGTGGCAAGCGTGCGAGCAGGGGGCTGACCTGCGCGCCACGTGCGAGTACGCGGTGCGTCCGGCAAGCCGCAACGTTACTCCGGCGGGCGATGGTCGCGTCGCGCCGGTGGTACGTGCGCCAGTGATGGAACCGGGCTCGAGGCGGGAGTGTCGCTCCGTGGGATGTCGCCGCGGTGGTGCCGTCGGCGCGGGGTGCCCGGTCGCCGTCAGCTTACCGCTACAACGGCGCACACCGACGTCCTGATTCCCACAGTGATGGAGCCGACGATCGCTGCGGGGTCCCCGCGTGGTTACTGCTCGGTGCCGGACTCCGGCTTCGCATCGGTCGCCGCTGTCGCGTCGGACTCGGCCTTCGCGTCGGGCTCAACCTTCGCGTCGGACTCGACCTTCGCCGCAGCGCGCTCAGCGGCGAGGCGCTCGGCCTCGGCGGCTTCCGCGGCGGCGAAAACATCGGGCAGCAGCCCGCCGGACGCTTCGATCAGCTCACGCAACCGGTCGTAGCTGACGGCAGGCAGCTTCACCTCGGAATCGTCGTCGAGCCGGGCGCGCACATAGCCGCGCTTGGGAATGCTGATCCCCTTGACCTGCGCCCAGTCGAGGTGCTTCTTCCCGGTCATCGAACTCAGATCCAGTCCGGACGCGGACACGGTCGTGTGCGTACGCACCACCCACCACACCGCGATCACCGGCGCCAGCAGCAACGGCCACAGCGCGACCGGCCACCCGACGAACGGGAAGAACACGCAGAACGCCAGCACCAGCACGCCGATATAGGCCAACCGGGGAACCGCGATCACATGCACACCCGGCGTCGCGGTGTTCGCCCTGCGCGGCATCAGCAACCAGACGATCACCGCGGCGGGCACGATCGCCCCGATCCGCACCACCAGCGACCAGTCCTGCACCGTTCCCGCGATGACGAAGATCAGGTACGCCAGGACCACCGCCCCGATCGCCGCGAGCCGCCCCGGACTGGCCGAGCGCAGGCCGCCGGGTCGCGACGGGCGACCCGTATCGGTTCCCTCGTCGGTGGTGTGGGACGATTTAGCCGGTGGCACGGACTGATGCGGTGATGACACCCTCCTATCCTCGCATCTTGGTACACGGACCCACGCAACCACTCGAGTCCCACAGAATGGGACCGGAGCGGAAAGCCTGTTTGACTCGACGCAGTACGCGCGCCTAACGTCGTACGTGTGATTCGAAACGAGCTCGTAATCGGCCGGCGCGTCCAGCGTCGAGCCTGACTAGGTAGTCAATACGTCAGCTCGCGTTTGCGACGCGCCACCCTCGAACAGCCATGTGCTGGGCGGGGGCTTTTTTGTGTTCGGGCGAATGCCAGTGGCCCCCGGGCCAGTCCGAGTCAGAACGAGACAGTGAGGAACGAAGACGGTGAGTGCACCAACCGCACGACCCGGGCCATCGGCCCGCAGGTCAGCGCCTTCAGCTACCCCCGGTAGCCCGGCGACCAACCCCACCCGCCGCCAGGTCGCGCCCGAGCGCGTGACCGGCGCCCAGTCGGTGGTCCGGTCCCTCGAAGAGCTCGACGTCGACACGGTATTCGGCATTCCCGGCGGCGCGGTCCTTCCTGTCTACGACCCGCTGTTCGATTCCAAGAAGGTCCGCCACGTCCTGGTCCGGCACGAGCAGGGCGCCGGTCACGCGGCGACCGGTTACGCGCAGGCCTCGGGCAAGGTCGGTGTGTGTATGGCCACATCCGGTCCCGGCGCCACCAACCTGGTGACCCCGCTGGCCGACGCGCAGATGGACTCGGTTCCGATCGTGGCGATCACCGGTCAGGTGCCGTCGAGCCTGGTCGGCACCGACGCGTTCCAGGAAGCCGACATCTCGGGCATCACGATGCCGATCACCAAGCACAACTTCCTGGTGAAGGACGCCGCCGAGATCCCGCGCACCCTGGCCGAGGCGTTCTACCTCGCTGCCTCGGGTCGCCCCGGCGCGGTCCTGGTCGACATCACCAAGGACGCCCTGCAGGCCCAGACCACGTTCTCGTGGCCGCCGGAGATGCGGCTGCCCGGCTATCGTCCGGTCACCAAGCCGCACGGCAAGCAGGTGCGCGAGGCCGCCAGGATGATCCTGGAGTCCAAGCAGCCGGTGCTCTACGTCGGTGGCGGTGTCATCAAGTCCGATGCCTCGGCCGAACTGCTCGAGCTGGCCGAACTCACCGGCATCCCGGTGGTCACCACCCTGATGGCGCGGGGCGCGTTCCCCGACAGCCACACCCTGAACATGGGCATGCCCGGCATGCACGGCACCGTCGGCGCTGTCGCCGCGCTGCAGAAGTCGGACCTGCTGATCACCCTCGGCGCCCGTTTCGACGACCGCGTCACCGGTCAGCTGGACTCCTTCGCGCCCGACGCGAAGGTCATCCACGCCGACATCGACCCAGCCGAGATCGGCAAGAACCGCCACGCCGACGTCCCGATCGTGGGCGACGCGCGTGAGGTGATCGTCGAACTGATCGAGACCCTCAAGGCCGATCCGCAGTCGGGCGCCGCACCGCTGCTCGAGCTCGGTCCGTGGTGGACCTACCTCAGCGGCATCCGCGACAACTACCCGCTGGGCTGGAAGACGCCCAGCGACGGTTCCGTCTCGCCGGAGTACGTCATCGAGACGCTGGGCCGCCTGGCCGGTCCCGAGGCCATCTACTGCGCCGGCGTCGGCCAGCACCAGATGTGGGCCGCGCAGTTCATCAAGTACGAGAACCCGCGCACCTGGCTCAACTCGGGCGGTCTCGGCACCATGGGCTACTCGGTTCCCGCCGCCATGGGCGCCAAGATGGGCGCGCCGGACAAGGAAGTCTGGGCGGTCGACGGTGACGGCTGCTTCCAGATGACCAACCAGGAACTGGCCACCTGCGCGATCGAAGGCGTGCCGATCAAGGTCGCCCTGATCAACAACGGCAACCTGGGCATGGTCCGCCAGTGGCAGACCCTGTTCTATGAAAAGCGCTACTCCAACACCGATCTCGGCACGCACTCGCTGCGCATCCCCGATTTCGTGAAGCTGGCCGAGGCGCTGGGTTGCGTGGGCATCCGGGTGGAGAAGGAGTCCGAGGTCGAGGACGCGATCCGGCAGGCCCAGGCCATCACCGACCGCCCGGTCGTCATCGACTTCATCGTCGGCAAGGACGCCCAGGTGTGGCCGATGGTCGCCTCCGGCACCAGCAACGACGAGATCATGTTCGCCCGCGGCATCCGTCCGCTCTTCGACGAGGACGAGTCGGTCTCCGAACCGGCCGTCATCCACGAGGCGATGGAACGCGAGCAGGCCGCATTCGAGAAGGGCGACGACGAATGAGCACGACCCACACCCTGAGCGTCCTTGTCGAGGACAAGCCGGGCGTGCTGGCGCGAGTCGCGAGCCTGTTCTCGCGCCGTGGCTTCAACATCGAATCCCTGGCCGTCGGTGGCACCGAGATCCCCGAGATCTCGCGCATGACGATCGTCGTGACCGTCGACGATCTGCCCCTCGAGCAGGTCACCAAGCAGCTCAACAAGCTGATCAACGTCATCAAGATCGTGGAGCAGGACGCCGACGCCTCGGTGGCCCGCGAGCTGATCCTGGTGAAGGTGCGCGCCGACGCGTCGGTGCGCACGCAGGTGATCGAGGCCGTGCAGTTGTTCCGCGCCAAGGTGATCGACGTCTCGCCCGACGCGCTGACCATCGAAGCGACCGGTACTCGCTCCAAGCTCGACGCGCTGCTGCGCATGGTCGAGCCGTACGGCATCCGCGAGATCGTGCAATCGGGTGTGGTGGCTGTGGGCCGCGGCCCGAAGTCGATCACCGCGACCCGCTGAGTCGACCTCAGCAACCTCCGCGATAACTTTTCCTAACCATCATTTTCAGAAGGGACCAATCAAGTGGCAGTCGAGATGTTCTACGACGACGACGCTGACCTGTCGATCATCCAGGGCCGCAAGGTCGCCGTGATCGGTTACGGCAGCCAGGGCCACGCGCACTCGCTGAGCCTGCGCGACTCCGGCGTCGACGTCCGCGTCGGCCTGACCGAGGGCTCGAAGTCGCGTCCGAAGGCCGAAGAGGCCGGTCTGACCGTCGGCACCCCCGCCGAGGTCTCCGCGTGGGCCGACGTGATCATGGTGCTGGCCCCCGACACCGCCCAGGCGTCGATCTTCACCAACGACATCGAGCCCAACCTGAAGGACGGCGACGCGCTGTTCTTCGGCCACGGCCTCAACATCCACTTCGGCCTGATCAAGGCTCCGGCCAACGTCACCGTCGCGATGGTCGCCCCGAAGGGACCCGGCCACCTGGTGCGTCGTCAGTACGTCGACGGCAAGGGTGTGCCCGCGCTCATCGCCGTGGATCAGGACCCGAAGGGCGACGGCCAGGCTCTGGCGCTGTCCTACGCCAAGGCCATCGGTGGTGCCCGTGCCGGCGTCATCAAGACCACCTTCAAGGAAGAGACCGAGACCGACCTGTTCGGTGAGCAGGCCGTGCTCTGTGGTGGCACCGAAGAGCTCGTCAAGACCGGCTTCGAGGTCATGGTCGAGGCCGGCTACGCCCCCGAAATGGCGTACTTCGAGGTGCTGCACGAGCTCAAGCTGATCGTCGACCTCATGTACGAGGGTGGCATCGCCCGCATGAACTACTCGGTCTCCGACACCGCCGAGTTCGGTGGCTACCTGTCGGGCCCGCGCGTCATCGACGCAGGCACCAAGGAGCGCATGAAGGCAATCCTGGCCGACATCCAGGACGGCACCTTCGTCAAGCGTCTCGTCGCCAACGTCGAGAACGGCAACACCGAGCTCGAGGGTCTGCGCAAGGCCAACGCCGAGCACCCCATCGAGGTCACCGGCGCCAAGCTGCGCGGCCTGATGAGCTGGGTCGACCGCCCGATCACCGAAACCGCGTAATTCGCTGATCCCCGAAGGGCCCGCTCGCCACGTGCGAGCGGGCCTTTCGTCGTTCTGACGTAACCTGGGGGGGTGACGGAAGGAACACCAGCTCAGCGGCTTCGGCTAGCCCTGGAGATGTCCGAATTCGGTGTGCAGATGTATCGCACGCGGATGCGCAGGATGTACCCGAATGCGTCCTCGACCGAGATTGCGGACAGAGTCGCATCCTGGCTCCTGTCCCGGTCAGGCGTTGAAGACACAGCTGGTCGGCCATCCGCCAGGTTTGCGTGAACGCCCTCGAATCAGCGCTGCGGCGTGCGCGAGCCGACATCGACAACTTGGGCTACCGCTGGGCCCTCGTCGGAGGCTTCGCAGTCTCGGCCCGCTCGATTCCCCGATTCACCCATGACATCGACCTCGCGGTCGCAGTAGCCGATGACGGCGACGCGGAAGCGCTGGTGCGCAGCATGTTCGACGCCGGTTACAGCATGCACGCGTCCGTCGAACACGACAACGGACGACTCGCCACGATCCGTCTGCGCAGAAACTTCGACGGCGTCCCTGTCCTGGTCGATCTGCTCTTCGCAAGTTCAGGAATAGAGCACGAGATCGCCGCCGCTGCCGACGAGATCGAGATCGTCCCCGACCTGAGTCTGCCGGTGGCGACAACCGGGCACTTGATCGCTCTCAAATTGCTCTCTCGCGACGATGTGACGCGTCCGCAGGATCTCGCGGATCTGCGTGAGTTGTTGAGCGTCGCCACCGAGGACGACATCTCGATAGCTCGTTCGGCTGTGTGCCTGATAGCCGAACGTGGCTTCAACCGAGACCGCGACCTGGTGTCGAGTCTCGATGTCCTGCTTGCATTCTGAAGCCCGATCACCGAAACCGCGTAAGGTTTCATCGCGTCTCGAAGGGCCCGCTCGCCACGTGCGAGCGGGCCTTTCGGCATTTTGACGTACCGTGGTGGCGTGACGGAAGTGAAAGCAGCCCAACGATTTCGGCTCGCGCCGACCGGGGCAGGTGTGTCATCCGCGTCACGGATCTGAACCCGGTGCCCTCGGCCGACCTCGGTGGCGGCGATCTCGCGATTCCGTTCGAGCTGCCCAACGGCGACGTCGGCTTCATCTGGGGCGACTCGTTCTCCGGGGACGGCCCGTACGGCCCACCGATGGGCGGCATCGGGAACTGGCGTTCCCCCATCATCACTCGCACATCTGCGCGCGACCCCGCCGAGCCGATCGTCATGGCCACCTCGCCGAGCACCGACGGCCGCCAGCTGTGGGACTACCAGCACGACAACGCCGAATACTCCACCGTCCTGCCGTGCGACGCGATGACCATCGACGGCCGGATCTACCTGTGGGTCATGTACACCCAGGGTCTGGGCAACGAGAAGTGGTGCGAGGTATGGACATCCGACGACAGCGGCATCACCTGGGCGCGCAGCGGCTCGAAGTTCTGGTGCGACGCCTTCGCCGGTAAGCGCGTCATGATCTCCTGGGCCAAGGACCCGCACAGCGACTGGGTGCACATCATCTCCACCGGCGGCCTGGCCAGGAACAAGGACATGCTGCTGTGGCGCGCGACGGTCGACGGCCTGTCCGATCCACACGCCTGGCAGGGCTGGGGCTGGGACGGTGACGACTGGGCCTGGAACCGTGAGCCGACGCCGATCTTGCCCGGTTGGCGATTCGGCGAGATCTGCCTGCGCTATGTCGAGAACAGGGCCGTGATATCCGGATTCGACGCGGGGGACTACTCGATCTTCGTCAAGGTCGGCGACCGCATCGACAACACGAACTGGATCACGACCCACACACACCGGCCGGTGACCGGGATGCCGCGCGGTGTCGACACAGTCCCGCGCCTGTACGGCGGCTACATACATCCCTACAGCAAGCTCGAGGACGGCAAGTTCACGCTCATCGTCTCCGAGTGGGCGGAGAACGGGAATCCCTATCGGGCGACCCAATTCACCTGCACCGGGATTCGCCGCAAGGTGCTGGTCCCCGTACCCGACCCCGAACCGACTCCCACGCCGACCCCAGAGCCCCAGCCTCGGCCGTCTCCGCCACCGGACCGGACCTGGTGGCAGGAGCTCGTCCGCCGAGTCGACGAGTGGCGCAGGCGGCTCGGTCCGTAGCGCCACCCCTGCTGTCGACGGCCGATAGCGGGAGACTTGCTCGATGAGCCGTTCGCATTTGCCGGTGCGGGCGGGCTGCTGTGTCCGAGTGGTTATCCGCCGGCCCTTGTCGTGGCGGTCCGGTAGCGCAAGACTTGCTCGATGACGACGGTTGAGGATTTCGATCGGCAGGCCGCTGAGGTGGGGAAAGCGGCGCGAAGGCGGGTTTCGCGTTCTGAGCTGGGGGAGTGGAAGGCGGTGTCGGGGCGGGAGGACCCGGTGGCGATTCTGCAGCAGCAGAACGCGACGCGGGTGCAGGATCTGGTGCCGATCCGGATGGCGCGGATGGCGGAGTCGCCGTTCGCTTTCCTGCGTGGTGCCGCGGCGGTGATGGCCTATGACCTGGGTTGCGGTCCTGACACCGGGCTCATCGCGCAACTGTGCGGCGACGCGCACCTGGCGAATTTCGGGCTTTTCGGTACGCCGGAACGCCACCTCGTCTTCGACGTCAACGACTTCGACGAGACACTGCCCGGCCCGTTCGAGTGGGACGTCAAACGTCTGGTCGCCAGTGTCGCGGTCGCGGCGCTCGGCAATGGCTGTTCCGATGCGGAGGCGGCGTCGGCGGCGGAGGCGACCGCCCGTGGCTATCGCGAGGGCATCGAGCAGATGACACAGCAGGACAGTCTCGAAATCTGGTATGACCGCGTCGATGCCGACCAGGTCATCGCGCAGATCCCGAAGAAGAAGTTCCGCAAGAAGGCCGAGAAGACGGTTGCCTCGGCCATGAAGCGCACCAGCCTGCAGGCACTGGAAAAGCTCACCGAACCCGATGCCGAGGGCATCCCGCGGATCAAGAATCAGCCACCCCTGCTGGTGCCCGTCACCTTGCCCGACGAGAAGACCGTGAAGTCCGTGCTCGCCGAGTACCGGCGCAGCCTGCCCGACCAGACGCGCGTACTGCTCAACCGCTACACCCTGGTCGATACCGCGGTGAAGGTCGTCGGGGTCGGCAGCGTCGGCACGCGGTGCTTCATCGCGCTGATGATGGACAAGGAGTCCGGCGCTCCGCTGTTCCTGCAGATGAAGGAGGCCGGCACCTCGGTGCTGGCGCCGTATCAGAAGCCGAGCCGATACCAGCAGCAGGGACATCGCGTCGTCGCGGGTCAGCGGCTGATGCAGGCGGCCAGTGACATCTTCCTCGGCTGGGCCACCGGGCCGAAGGGTGTGGACTACTACTGGCGCCAGTTCCGCGACATGAAGGGCTCGGCCGATTTCGAGAATATGACCCACCGCCAGCTCGCCAATTACGGCGGCCTGTGCGGTGGCGTACTGGCCCGCGCCCACTGCCGCTCCGGTGACCCGGCCGCCATCGGCACCTATCTCGGCGGCAGCGACAAATTCGACAAGGGATTGCGCGATTTCGCGATGTCGTATTCGGATCAGACCATGGCTGACTACCGGCTGCTGCTGGCCGCGATCAAGGACGGTCAGGTGGAAGTGGCCGACAACGCGTACTGATCGGCCTCGGTCGGTGCCGACCGGTACAGCGTGATCCCGATCGCGAACAACCACAGCATGGTGAGCCCGCCGACGGTGGCCGTGCTGCCCCATCCGTTGGCCGCGTAGAAGTTCGCCGGCGTGTTCCCGAAGAACAGCGACGGCACGAACGCGAAGTTCACCGCCGCGAGTGCCCAGCTGGTCACGATGCACCAGCGGGGCAGTAGCCGTGCGGCCGCGATGGCGAATGCCACGAGGAACAGTCCCTCCAGCAATCGCGAGATGGTCCCGTACAGGATGTAGGTACCGGTGACGGTGATGGTGGGATCGATCGGCTCCGGTGCGGCGATCACGGCACCGACCTCTAGGCCGGTCGACACCAAAATCACCGTGAGCCACGCTGTTCCGGCCCTGGCAGCCAGCGACCCGAACCAGTCGCGTTCCGGGTCACGCTGTCTCACCACGTAGGTGAGTCCGCTCATGAACACGATGAACAGGGTGAGCCCGACCAGCCCGAGCAGGCATCGAGTGAGCACGTTCGCGTCCGGCGGTGCCCCCGCGTAGACGAAATACAGCGGCAGTTCGATCAGCGTGCACCCGGCACCGGCGAAGGCGGCAGCCCCGGTGGTGCGCTGAATCTTGTTGATACCCATAGCTATTCGACCCTTGCCTCCGAGCGCTCCGGCTCGATCGGAATTAGTATAGGTCTTAAACTATAAACCCTATGTTAAGTTGAGGGAACCCCCGAACGAATGAGGAGACGGTGACCAGCAAGCAGTCCGGTTCGCCACGACCGCGCGTCGGCCGCCCGGCCGAACTGGACGCGGAACGCATCGTCGCGACGGCGATCACGCTGGCCGATCGCGAAGGTCTCCGCGCCGCGTCACTGACGAAAGTGGCTGCCGCGCTGGATGTCACACCGATGTCGCTCTACCGCCACATCGGTTCGAAAGAAGGTCTCACCGACCTGATGGCCGACACTGCCTTCGGCCTGCCGCCGGTCATCGGTCCCGCCTGGCGGCCCGCCCTGCGCGATTGGGCGACCGGTCAGCGAGCCGTGTTCGCCCGCCATCCCTGGCTGACCCAGATCCCCATTACGGGCCCGCCGCGCGGCCTGAACGCCCTCGCCTGGATGAACGCCGGTCTCGCTGCCCTGCGCGATACCGGCCTGGACTGGGGCGCCAAGATCGGTGCGATCACCGTGGTCGGTGGCTATGTCCGGCAGTCCTTCGTCACCGACCGGCACATGGCCGAGCAGCGCGGCACCGAACAGCGCAGCGAGGCTCAATCTCTCGACGCGTACCAGCGCGACGTGTCGACCCTCGACCTGTCTCCTTTCCCCGAGGTCGCCGCGCTCTTCGTCGACCAGGTATTCGCCGACGTCCCGCCGGACGAGGAATCGTCGGACGGCGATTTCACCTTCGGCCTCGACCTCATCCTCGACGGAGTCGCCGCCGCGATCGCCGGGCGCGGGTAACACTCGATATACTGGTTACCGATGAGTAACTTCTTTTCCTCGGTGGACCAGGTGACCGACCGGCTGACAGCCGCCGGCTACCTGCCGTCCCTCGATATCGCGACCGCGGTCTTCCTCGCCGACCGCCTCGGCAAACCGCTGCTGATCGAGGGTCCGGCCGGTGTCGGCAAGACCGAGCTCGCCAAGGCGGTCGCCGCCGCGGTGCGGGCCGAGCTCATCCGCCTGCAGTGCTACGAGGGCGTCGACGAGGCCCGCGCCCTGTACGAGTGGAACCACGCCAAGCAGCTGCTTCGCATCACCGCCACCTCCGGCGAAGACTGGGACAGTACGCGCGACCACGTCTTCACCGAGGAATTCCTGCTCGCCCGCCCGCTCCTGGCGGCGATTCGCAACCCCGACCCCACGGTCCTGCTCATCGACGAACTCGACAAGGCCGACGTGGAACTCGAGGGCCTGCTGCTGGAAGTCCTCGGGGACTTCCAGGTGAGCATCCCCGAACTCGGTACCGTCACCGCTGTCCGCAAGCCCTTCGTCATCCTCACCTCCAACGCGCACCGCGACCTGTCCGAAGCGCTGAAGCGTCGTTGCCTGTATCTGCATATCGACTATCCGACAGCGGAATTGGAGAAGGCGATCGTCGCGCTCAAAGTCCCCGAGCTCGATGCGGCGCTGGCCGAGCCGGTGGTGACGACGGTGAGCGCGCTACGTCAGTTGTCGTTGCGTAAGGCGCCATCGATCGCTGAAACCGTCGATTGGGCAAGAACTCTGGTGGCGTTGGGGACCCGGACGCTGACCGGCGGTGTGGTCCGCTCGACGCTCGGCGTTCTGCTGAAATACCAGTCCGACCATCGCGTGGCCATCGACCGGCTCGGTCTCGACGACCAGCCGGACAGCAGTGTGCGGCCGTGAGCCCGCCCCCCGACCGATTCGCCCCGACAAGCGCTCGGCTCGTCGATTTCGTCACCCTGCTGCGCGAGCACAACATTCACGCGGGCCCCAGCGAAACCATCGACGCCGCGGCCGCGGTGGTGGCACTCGGCACCACCGATCCCCGTATCCTGCGCTCCGGCCTGGCTTCCTGCCTGCTCCGCCGCAACGGTCAGCGCGGAGTCTTCGACCAGCTCTTCGATCTGTACTTCCTCGGCGTCGCACTCCCGCCCGCCCGGCCGAGCGAGGACGCCGACTCCCTGCGTGAGCGCCTGATCGCGACCCTGGTGCAGGGCGAGGACACCGCCGAGCTGGCGCGCGAAGCCCTCAACACCTTCGGCGCCTACGGTGGCGCGGGGGAGAGCGCGGGCCGAGTCACCCAGGCGTCCGGCGCGGGCTGGTCGTCGTATCTGACCATGAAATCGCTACGCCCGGACGAGATCTCCGAGCAGGTGGCCCAAACCATGGGCGGTACAGGTCAATTCGACACCGCTGTGCGCACCATCGAGGCCCGCCGTCGCGTCGATCGGTTCCGGGCCGACGTCCAGACCGAGGCCCGCCTGCGTTCGGCCGAACTGCGCGGCACCGACTACATCGCCCGCCGCGGCGTCGAGAACTCCGCGGACCGAACGGATTTCCTCGGTGCCCGCGAACAGGACCTCGCCGAGATGCGCCGCCTCGTGCACCCCCTGGCGCGCAAACTCGCCACCCGTCTGGCGGTACGCCGCAAGAAGGCGGTCCGTGGCCAGATCGACCTTCGTCGCACCCTGCGACGTTCGATGGCCACCGGCGGAGTCCCCGTCGATCCGGTGCTGCGCGCCCGCAAGCGTGGTCGCCCCGATCTCGTTGTGCTGGCTGATGTCTCGGGCTCGGTGAGCGGTTTCGCGGAGTTCACGCTGCAGTTGGTGCAGGCCCTGCAGGACCAGTTCAGCAAGGTCCGCAGCTTCGGTTTCGTCGACACCTGCGCCGAGATCACCCAGTACTTCACCCCCGGTGAGCCCCCGCCGCCCGGCTTCGCGCAGAACATCGTCCGCGAAGGCGGCGTCGCCCGGTTCGGATCCAGCAATTATGGCGAGGTCCTGCAGGGTTTCGTCGACCACTACCTCGACGCCGTCGGCCCGCGCACCTGCGTGCTGATCCTCGGCGATGCCCGAACCAACCGCACCGACCCGAATCTCGCTGCCCTGCAAGCGATCACGGAGCACGCGAAAGCGGTCTACTGGCTCAATCCGGAACCGGCCCGCTCGTGGTCGACCGGCGACTCGGCCGCCGAGGCCTACACCGACATCGTCACCATGCACGAATGCCGCAATGTCGCCCAGCTCGCCGAGGTGATCGGCAGGCTCCTTCCCGCCTGATTCAGCGCGTGCTGCCTGCCCAGCCACGTGCAGTGCTGACCGCCACCGGCATACGCGCCTCAGGCGGTGAGCCGCACGACGGCGTACTCGCGACCGGCCTTGGTCTGGTACTTGTCGTACCGCGGCTGTGCCGCGGCGATGTGTTCCCAGGCCGCGGCCCGCTCGATCCCCGCGAGGACGTGCGGCGTCACGGCGACGCCGGCCTCGCCCGGCAGCTGGACGGTGGCCTGATCGGGATGCGCCAGCAGGTTGAGGAGCCAGTCGGGATGTCCGTTCTTGCCGCCGGAGGCGACCAGCAGCCAGGATCCGTCCTCGCCGGGGAACCAGCTGATCGGGGTGTCGCGCGGCTCGCCACTGCGGCGGCCGACAGTGTGCAGGATCAGCACATCCATCCCCATGAAGGTGCCTTTGCCGCGACGGATCTTGCGGTTCATCCGCGCGTTCATCCTGTGCTGCATCCACCGGGAGAACCCGCTGTGCGCATTGCTCTTGCTCGGTTGCTGATTCGTGGACATCGTCCAAGGTCCTTTCGAAGGGGGAGCGTCAGCCCCAGGCGCCGGCGATCTGACGGGTGGTGGCATTCAGGCGGTTGAACATGTTGGTCACGCCGATCATCAGCACGATCGAGGCGAGCTGCTTCTCGTCGAAGTAGCTGGCGGCGGTGTCCCAGACCTCGTCGGTGACCGCGTCGGGACGGTCGGCCATCCGGGTGGCGGCCTCGGCCAATTCGAGGGCGGCGCGCTCTTCGTCGCTGAAGAACGGGGTCTCCCGCCAGGCGACGAGGGTGTCGAGGCGCTGCTCGCTCACCCCGGCTTTGCGTGCGGTGGTGGTGCCGCCGTAGACACAGGCAGCGCAGCCGTTGATCTGGCTCACTCGCAGGTGGACCAGCTCCAGGATCTCGGCATCGACGCCGCCGGTCTCCACAGCCTTCAGTACCTGCTGGATCGGGCCCATCGCGTCGGTGAGGATCATGGCGGGGTTCTTCATCCGAGACTGCATGTCGTTCTCCTTGTTCGTGGTGTCTCCGCTGCTTGCGGTGTGACTCGATAGCACCCCGTCGGACGCCGCGACAGAATGGTTGTGGGACACTGTGGGACAGTGAAAAACGGCTCTGACCACCTGATCCTCAGTCGGAAGATTTCTGGTTCGGGCCGGGACAAACGGAGTGGAACACGGTGGTTGTGCAACAGCGGACGGCACGGGCCTACCCGCAGGACGAGCTCGCCTCGCGGCTGCGCCTGATCCAGGAACTGTCCGGCCGCGGTGTGCGCGCCCTGGCCCGCGACACCGGCTTGAGCTCGTCGTCGCTCTCGCGCTACCTCAGCGGCCAGACGGTCCCGCCGTGGCCCGCGGTGCTGGAGCTGTGCCGCCTGGTCAAACGCGACCCGCGCCCGCTGCGTCCCCTGTGGGAGCGCGCCAACAACCCGCTGCCCGCCCCGCCGAAGACCAGCCGCCAGCCCGCCCCGCCGAGCCCACCGGCCGACGCGCCACCGCCGCCGCGCAACGACCTGCCCCGCGACGTGCCCGACTTCACCGGCCGCGAGCAAGCACTGGCCGACGTGATCGCGGCCGTGCGATCCGACCGGGTGGTGGCCATCGACGGCATGGCCGGAGTCGGGAAGACCTCCCTCGCCGTGCACGCCGCGCACCAGCTCACCGCCGAGTACCCGGACGCCCAGCTGTATCTGGATCTGCACGGCTTCACCGACGGCCGCCAACCGCTCGACCCCGACGCCGCCCTTCGCGCGTTGCTGGCTGCCCTGCAGGTTCCCTCGGAGAAGGTGCCGCAGGACGGGGGAGTCG
This sequence comes from Nocardia sp. FBN12, assembly GCF_054031145.1. Taxonomy (NCBI): domain Bacteria; kingdom Bacillati; phylum Actinomycetota; class Actinomycetes; order Mycobacteriales; family Nocardiaceae; genus Nocardia; species Nocardia sp. FBN12. The sequence goes on along the minus strand of NZ_CM132926.1, from coordinate 4,235,234 downwards.
AGTTGCGCGCGGCCTGTTGGCGTTCGGAGCTGGCGCGGTTGCGCGCTGTCGTCGTGCTCGACAATGTCGCCGATGCCGCCCAGGTCAGCCAGCTGTTGCCCGGTGCGGGGGAGTCGGTCGCGATCATCACCAGCCGCAACCGGCTGCTCGAACTCGACGAGGTCCCGCCGGTGACCCTCGACGTGCTCACCCCCGAGGAGAGCGCCGAACTGCTGGTGCGGGCCAGTGGCGACGCGCGCGTCGGCAGGCTCGCCAAAGAGCCCGAGCAAGCCGCCGAAGTGCTGCGCCTGTGCGGCAACCTACCCCTGGCGCTGCGCCTGGCCGCCGCCCGGCTTCGGCATCGACCAGGCTGGTCGGTCGGCATCCTCGTGGAGCGAATGGCCGAGGGCGCAAGCGAATTCGACACCGCCTTCGGCATGTCGGTCCGTCAGCTCAACCGCGATCATCGCCGCCTGTTCCGCCTACTCGGCCTGATCCCCGGCTCCACGTTCACCGACTACGTCGCCGCCGCCGTGGCCGACGTCTCGCTGCGCAGCGCCCGCACCATGCTCGAGGACCTGCTCGACGCGCACCTCGTCCAGCAACCCGCCGACGGCCGCTACCGCCTGCACGACCTGGTCCGCCAGCACGCCCGCCACGCCACCTTCGAAAAGGACACCCCCGCCGACCGCGATCGCGCCCTGCACCGCATCCTCGACTTCTACGTGCATACCGCGGCCGCCGCCGATTCCGCCATGCCGTTCCTGTCGCCGACCAGACCCGTCTCCGCCGGTGCACCCCCGGCGGAGTTGCCGCACTTCCCCGGCCGTGACCCCGCGTTCTTCTGGTTCGTCTCCGAATACACCAACCTGATGGCCGTGTTCTACGCCGCCGTCGAGGCGGGCGCCGACACCCATGTCTGCGAGCTGCCGCGCTTCATGCGCGCGTTCTTCGCCCGCCGGTGCGGCACCACACATCTCAACTCGCTGTTCGAGCAATCCCTCACCGCCGCACAGAATCTCGGCGACCCACGTCAACTCGCCGAAGCCCACAGCGACCTCGGGTTCGCCCGCTACAACGCGGGCCGCATGACCGAGGCGGCTGCCGCCTACGCCGCCGCCGCACCGTTGGTCGCCGAGGCAGGCGACCCGTTGCCGCGCGCGGAACTGACGATGCGCTGCGCCCAATTACGTTGGGACGAAGGCGATATCGAAGAACCACTCGAACTGTTCCGCCAAGCCCGCGATCTCTACACCACCAGCGGCTGTCCCACGAGCGCCGCCGACGCCATCGCCGGCGAAGCCTGGGCCAACCTCCAGTTGGGCCACCGCGACCGAGCCGCCGAACTGGCCCGTGAGGCTATCGCCATCCACCCGTCGCAACAGGCCCAGATCACCCTTGGCGTAGCGATCGCCCCCGACAAGCCCGAAGAGGCCCTCGCCCACCTGAACCGCGCCCTCACCCTCGCCCGCGAAGACGGCCACAAACACAACGAAGCCTGGTGCCTGAACTGCCGCGGCGTGGCCCTGCGCGACATGGGCCGCCACGAAGAGGCTCTGGCCAGTCACCGCGAGGCCTTCGCGCTGCTCGATGCGCTCTTCGAAGACCACTGGAAGATTCACTTCCTCAACAGCTACGCCAAAACCTGCCGTCTGGCCGGCCTCCCAGAAGAAGCCCTCACCCTCTACCTCCAAACCCTCACCCTGGCACCACAACTCGGCCACCGCTTCGAGGAAGCAACAGCCCACCAGGGCATCGCCGACATCCTGGACCTGACGGACCCGGCCACCGCCACCGAACACCGCGCGGCAGCCGAGTCCCTCTTCGCGGAAATCAGCCCATCGACTTCGCACCATCCAGCGATTCCCGGATGATGTCGGCGTGGCCGGAGTGCTGCGCGGTCTCGGTCATGATGTGCATCAACGTGCGGCGCGCGGTCCAGCGCCCGCCGGGCTCGAACCACGGCGCCGCGGGCAGCGGCTGACTCACGTTCAGGTCGGGCAGAGTGCGCACGAGTTCGTCGGTTCGCGCGGCAACCTGCTCGTATTCGGCCAGTACACCGGCGAGCGTGTCACCGGGCAGCATCTTGAAGATGTCGCCCCAGCGTGCGATCTGTTCCTCGGTCATCGACTCGAAGTCGGGGCCTTCCGCGGGCCCGTCGACGATGAAACTCGCCCAATTCGCTTCCACCGCAGCCACATGCTTGATCAGTCCGCCCAGGCACAGCTCGCTCGCGGTCGTGCGCAGACCAGCCTGCTCGTCGGTCAGGTCGCGGACGGTGAAGCGCAGGAAGTGCCGGTGCTTGGCGAGCATCTCGAGAATGTCGGTGCGCTCGGTGTCGATCAAGGTCTCGGTCATGGGCTGATCCTTTGCTTGTCGGTGTTGTGAAATCCAAGGTAGAACCCATTGCGGCCAGTTTCTGACCGCAATTGCGGGACAATCGAAATATGGCCGATACGAGCGCACGCACCCTCCGACTGCTCTCACTGCTGCAGACTCATCGCTACTGGCCGGGCACGGAACTCGCTGAACGCCTTCGTGTTTCGGCCCGCACCCTGCGCCGCGACATCGACCGCCTGCGCGAACTCGGCTACCCGGTCGACGCGCGCCCCGGCGTCGACGGCGGCTACCAACTGGCCGCGGGCGCCGCCATGCCGCCCCTGGTCCTCGACGACGACGAAGCCGTCGCCATCACCGTCTGCCTGCAAGCCGGCTCCCAGGGCGCGGGCGACGGCCTGGCCGAACCGTCGATCCGAGCACTCGGCAAATTGGTCACCGTCCTACCCACCCGCCTGCGCCGCCGCGTCGACGCCCTGCGCGCCATGACCGAATCCACCGCCTGGACCGCCGTCCCCCTCTCCGACGTGGACCCCGCCGTCCTCACCGACCTGGCCCTCACCTGCCGCCGCGAAGAACGCCTCACCTTCACCTACACCGCCGCGGACGGCCGAACCAGCACCCGAGAAGTAGAACCCCACCGCCTCGTCTCCCTGGGCCGGCGCTGGTACCTCGTCGCCTACGACCTCACCCGCCACGACTGGCGTACCTTCCGCGTAGACCGCCTCACCGCCTCCGCGACCACCGGCACCCGCTTCCGCCCCCGCACTCTGCCCGCCCCCGACGCCGCCACCTTCGTCCGCGACGCCATCGGTGCCCGCCGCTCCGGCTACACCGTCACCGCCGAGATCGAGGCCCCCGCCACCGACGTCCACGCCCGAGTAGGCCGCTGGTGCACGATCACCGCCCTCCCCGACAACCGCACCCACATAGAACTGACCGTCGACGACCTCAGCTGGCCGGTCCTGTTGCTGGGCAAGGTGGAAGCCGACTTCCGGGTCCTCGGCCCACCGGAACTGGTCACGCAGTTGCGGGAGTGGGGGACCCGGTTCACGCGCGCAGGTACACCGTCCTGACCCCGCCGGAGCCGAAACCCCCCGCTATCGGGGCCGATACCCCTCCTGCGGTCGCGGCCACTGTCCTTGCGGCGCACCGTAAGCGCGGCCCTGGGGCATGCCGGGTTGCGGCATCGGGAAAGGCTGCATCCCGGGTGCGCCGAACCCCGCCGGGCGGCGATCGTCACCTCGGCACCAGCGTCGCGTCGTCGGCAGCACCGCCAGCACGAAGGTGAGCACCGGGAACACCATCATGAACAGCGAAACCGCCCAGTGGATGTCGACGTCGGCCCCGAGCAGCAAATTGATGCTCGAATTCCCCAGGATCGCTTCCAGCTGCCGACTCAACGGAAGTCCGTAGTCCAGGAGCTGGATCACGGTGGACAACCCGCCGAGTACGAAGGTGCCGATCTCGCCGAGGCAGCCCAGGATCACGAGTGTCGGCCCCGCCTTGCGCCTGCGCAAGATCAGCGCGGCACCGGCGAGCAGCATGACCGCGGCGACCACGTCGATCACCAGCAACAGCACCGTCACGATCGACGTCCACCCCGGCACGATCCCCCATCCGAACCAGGGTGAGTCGAAGCGCAGCGTGTTCGCCGCGTACATGACCACCCCGCCGAACGCCGCGAGCCCACCGAGCAACGCCAGAATCGCCGCGGTCACCGCCGTTCCTCCGGTGGCTGGGCGCTGGGCGGGAGCGGGATACATGGGGTGTCCTCCTGGAAATCGACAGTCGATGTCCGAAGTACCCAATTTGTCGCACCCGCACGCGTCACCCGTTGCGATACCGCCCCTTCTGCCGACGCTGATAGAACAGCAGATCGACCTCCACCGGCTCCACCAGCGCCGTGATCTCGGCCAACCTCGTGTCGTAGCGCAGCTCGGTGATGCACCGATGCAGATATGCCCGCCGCTCCGGCCCCAACTGCGCCCAGATCGCCCCGAACCTCGACTGTCCCCGCTCTCCGGACACCGCGACCAGATCGAGTAACGCGGGCCAGCAACCGGTTTCGGTCGCCCGAGCGGGCAACTCCGACACCGTCGTCTCCGACAGCAACGCCAGCGCGTACCCCACAGCGCCCCTGACATCGTCATCCATCCGCGCCATCAACGTGAAAAGCCCACGCCAACTCTCCGAATCGCCCCGCCCGTCCATCGGCGCGACCAGGTCGACCCCCACATCCGGATCACTGAACACCGGATTGCCCACCAACGTCCACAGCCCCAACGGCGTGAGATGACCGATCAGCGTGAGGAATTCGGGCACCGCCCCGAGCGCGAGCGCAGTGCGCACCAGCCGCGCGACATCACCGGGCTGCGCACTCCCGAACAGGATGTCACCGACCCGACGGATCACATCGGGCGCACACCGTGAAAACACCGACAGCGCAGCATGTTGCAGTTCAGGAGAACCTGTCAACACCGTCTGCGTCATCCGCGGAACCCGCCGGTGCGGCCCATCGAGCAGCTGGCGAACCACCGCGCTGAGCACCTCGACGTCATAGGAGTACGCGGCTGAGAAGATCAGTCCCGCGTCATCACGCACGCCCGCCTCGACAGCGGCGATCACTTCCGTGGTGGCACAAGCCAAGAACGGTCCTGCCGTCACATAATCGCGCCGCCGCAACAACTCGTTGACGATCTCGACGATCGGCTCCGGCGCCATCTGATCGGCCAGCTGCTCGACGGCCCGCGGATCGAGATAGGGCGCGCAATCGGCCGCGTACCCCGCCTGCAACATCGTCAACGTCTCCGCCGCCTTGCCCGGATGATCCAACCCCACCGACCCCGCCGCCCGCCCCGTCATCATCGGCGGAACCAGCTTCTGCACCAACGGAATCGAGATCGTCAACGGAATGTAGGGCACCAGCGCACTGATCCGCCGAAACGTCTCCGTGTGCTGATCGAACAACACCCCCGAAATCTGCTGCTGCAACGCATGCAACCGATCGGCCCCCAGATACCGCAGGTGATCCAACCGCTGCGGATGAACATGCAACGTCCGAGCCAGCAGAATCAACTGCGCCCGCGTAGTGAGGTCCGTCATCTGCCGCCGAACATGATCTTCTTGGTCACCCGACGCAAGGGCCGAGGCAACGCAGAGACCATCGAATCGATGGACTTGTCCAACGCGGCCGCCTCGAACGCACTTGCGGCCCTCATCAACTCGAACAGATCCCGAGCCTCATCAGCCGGCAGTTGCTCCAACGCCGGCAGTGTCTCGGGCAAGCCACCTTCACGGTCACTTCTGACAGTCATGCGGCTCCTGGGTAACGCGATCTCTCCCTCCGAGGGTCCCCTCTTCCGCCGCTACGCGCCAGAACTTCGCCGAATCACTGTGCACGACAACCAAAAGTGCACCGCAGGTACATGTGAACAGACGTACCACTTTCGGTAACGCGCAGGAGGATCGGGTCTGCAAGTAAATCTCAACAAGCGAACGTGCGTCAGAACGACATCGGTTGTTGATTCCGTACCAGGACGAGGTACCCGGTCGCCGTCGAGGCGGACCGGCCTGTCTCAATCCATTCGGCGGTGTCGCGATAGCTCGGCAACTTTCTGGCATCGAGTGCCGTCGGTGCCCAGAGTGGGAACAGTCACGCGCGCCTCGTTGCCGCTCGACCGCCTGCTCCATTCTGATCCGACCTGGTCAATTGATCCAGAGTTGTTCCGACTGGGGAATATCGGCGATGACTTGTCGTGCTGTTCGTGAGGGCGGCGAACGGCCTTGGCGTACAGCAGAACCGGTAGTATTCGGTGGCGGGCAACCTGTATTCGCCACGTGCTCGAAGGGGCAGAGTGAAATCTGAGGACAGCACATATCCCCACGGCGACAGGGTCGTTCGCGGTCGGTGCACGTGGCAGCACACACCAGACGCGGATGCCGGGCTAGCGCAGCTCCGGGCCTCTGACCCGTTTGCCTACGGCAACCTCCAGGGTCAGATCGAAGAGTCGGAGCAGGGCGGTCTCGGAGCGAGTGGATACCGTTCGCCTGTGGACTATCGGTGTCCGCTCGAGTTTGCACCGAGTGGGGAGCCTGACGCGCCGTGGCTCGGCGAGCGGTCAAGTCCAAATGCGTGGTGTAACGGGATGATCCCCGCGTGACCGCAGTTGGTCAGGCAGTCAACGCTTCAACACCGTCTCCCTCCTGCGCGTCAGCCAGCTCGCCGACCCCGCGCGACCGGGCAAGAACATCCAAGCCGAGGTAGCGGCGGCCTTCGATCCACTCGTCGTGTTGCTCGGCCAACACCGCCCCGACCAAACGGATGATCGCGGTCCGATCCGGGAAGATCCCGACGACATCGGTGCGGCGACGGATCTCCTTGTTCAACCGCTCTTGAGGGTTGTTCGACCAGATCTGACGCCAGATCTGTTTCGGGAACGCGGTGAACGCGAGCAGATCCGCGCGCGCCGCATCAAGATGAGCGGCCACTCTGGGCAGCTTCTCGGTCAATGCATCGAGCATCCGATCATATTGCGCGGCAACCGATTCAGGGTCAGCTTGATCGAACACCGAATGCAACAAAGTCCGAACCCAGGGCCACGACGTCTTCGGAGTGATCGACATCAAGTTCACGGTGTAGTGGGTGCGGCACCGCTGCCACGACGCCCCCGGCAACGTCGCCCCGATCGCGGCCACCAGGCCCGCGTGAGCGTCCGAGGTCACCAGCTCGACCCCGGACAAACCTCGCGCGACGAGGTCGCGGAAGAACGCCAACCAGCCGGCGCCGTCTTCACCCGAAGTTACTTGCAAGCCCAAGATCTCGCGGAAGCCATCGGCATTGACTCCGGTCGCGACCAGAGCGTGGACGTTGACCACGCGCCCGTTCTCGCGGACTTTCAGCACCAACGCGTCCGCGGCGACGAACGTGTAAGGCCCTTGATCGAGCGGTCGGGTGCGGAACGCTTCGACTTGGGCATCCAGATCAGCGGCCATGATCGAGACCTGGGACTTGGAAAGCTGTGTGACACCGAGGGATTCGACGAGTTTCTCCATCCGTCGGGTCGAGACACCGAGCAGATAGCAGGTCGCGACGACGCTGGTCAATACTCGTTCGGCGCGTTTGCGGCGCTCGAGCAGCCAGTCGGGGAAGTAGGTGCCCGACCGGAGTTTGGGGATCGCGACGTCCATGGTCCCGACTCGGGTGTCGAAGTCGCGGTGGCGGTATCCGTTTCGGGAGGTGACGCGGTCGTCGCTGCGTTGGCCGTAGTCGGCCCCGCAGAGGGTGTCGGCTTCGGCGTTCATGATCGTGTGGACGAAGCTGGACAGCATTTCTCGCAGCAGATCAGGGCTGGCCGCGGCGAGTTGAGCGTCGAAGGGCTTGTTCGGGTCGATACGCTGGACAGAGGTCATCGCGTGGTTTCTCCTTCAAGTGACTTTGGCGGTCTCTTCAAGGGTCACGCGGTGACCTCCCTATTTCCGGCTACGACACGCTCGGACCTGGTCCGATGGTCGGGCCGTACACCACGCTATTGGACGCAACCCGGCGAGCTGAAAGCGGGTGGCAAGAGGGGCACTCAGTGGCGCCTCTACTTCGGTGAGCCGATCAACCACCGCGCACTCGTCGTCGGCGTGGCACTGCGTGACAGCAAGCGGGCCAAGCTGAGTGTCGTCCAGAATCGCAGCCGACAGCGTCAGCACATCACGCAGGCGATGCGCTTCCTGAAGACCTATTTCCGCAGCCAGGGCTACTGTTGGGCCCCGTTTCCGCGTGGTCCCAAATAAGTCACAAGTGAGCTTCCTCACCTACCTGTTGCGCTACAGTGCAACACATGAGGCCATGGCGGAAGCAGTCCGAGCCGCTGGATCTGACCGGCGACGACAACATCAGAAATGCGATGGAGTTGACGCAGGCACGGCGCCGCCTGTTCAACGACCTCATCGGTATCCGAGTGCATCGGGGCATTTCGCAGGCGAAGGTGGCCGACGCGATCGGGATCAATCGCTCCGGGATCAGCCGGTTCGAGGTGGACATCGAGACCAGCAACCCCACGTTCGATGTCGTATTGCGGTACGCCCACGCGGTTGGCGCCGCGCTCACATTGCGTGCTGAACCGATGGAGGCGCGGGAACTGTCCAGGTTGCCCGAGGTGGGCGAGGAATTCGTGTGGCACACCCGTATGCGGGCAGGGGCTCTCGGCGTCGGCGGCTTCATTCCGGACAGCGCTCTCGCTGAGACTTCCTCCGATGATTGGATGGTCGATCAAGAAGCTGCCGCGCTGTGAGCGATGACCGCACCATATCCGTTGAGGGCCGAGGTCGGCGCGTCGAGCTGTCGGATCTTCGTTTCGCCATCCGGCTGGATCGCGTCGAAACCCGGTCCATCCATGTCGAGCGTTGGGAAGCGGGTGTGTTGCCGGACTGGGTAGCCGAAGAGGGCTCAGTCACCATCAACGTGGGTGCTGAACCTGAGAGCCGCGTCGTGGTCGCGGTCAAGCTGCTCGCGAGAGACGACCATCCGCGCGCGGTCGAGGCTGACATCGCGGCAATCTACGAAGTTGCCATCGTTCCCCCCGGAGAGCGCGCTCCCAGACGCGGCAATGTGACGGACACTGCCGAGTTCATCGGCACGCTCGATCGGTCCGGGATCAAGCGCATCGTCAACCAGGCGCTTCGAGATATCGCTCCCTACATGCGTGAAGTGGTGCAGAGCATGTCCGTGCGAGTATGGCCGGAAAATCCAATTCCGTTGGTGGGCGGCATCCCGGAACTCCCGGCCGACTTCGAATACGACAAGATCGTCAGACAGGGCGACTAGCGCTCTATTCCGCTGAACTTGTGCGGCACATCGTTCGGCAGTCAGATTGCGCCGAAATATTTACTCCTGCAGAGTCTTTCGATCCGAAGACAGTCAGGAACACTCAGGGTCCCTGGTTCCATGCCACCAACCACGGTGGAGCCGTCCGAGTCCGCCATGCAGAGTTCTGTCGATCGTTGAGCGCCAACCGGTACGGTGACGTCGTCCGAGATCAGGCGACCTGGCGACGGTAACGTTGCTCGCACCTGACGACCGAGTCACGTGATGGGGGTGTAGGCCGCGATGGCGCGTATTTCGAAGGTACTTCCGAGCCTGCAACAGATCAGGCCGCACAAAGCCGAGGACCAGGTCGAATGTGAGTGGAAGATCATCGTCGACACCGACGGTTCGCCGTTGTTGCACCTCAGTACCTTCGGATCGACCAACCGTGCGTCAAAGCGGAAGAGTAGCCAGTCTATTCAGCTCGGCGCAGGTGTGGGACACGAACTGATCGCGATTCTCGTCGAAGCGTTCGGAGCTCCGGACCGGTCGCTCGAGGCATTGCCGTTGCCTGACGTGCGTGATGGACGGGAGCCGACCTCGCGGGATCTGGGAGATCGCGACGCGGTTGTACCCGAGGTTTCGACCGACGTGCCGGACAATGCTCCGGTCGAGGTTCCGTCACCGGAACACCCGCTGGTCGCCGAGCTGTTGAACAGCGAGATATTCACCCTTCAACGGCGACTTGCCGGCCGTGTGTCGGTGCCTGATGCGAAGATCGGTCAACTGGTCGGAGCGCTCCTGAATACGCGGTTCCTCGAGGTGACTCGCATCCAGGCCGCGGCTCTGCTGGATGTCCCGCTGGGTCGGGCAACCGGCGCTCTGACTCAAGTGCAGAAGATTCTCGATGTGGAGGGGTACGAGGTGTTGATCCTCGGGAGCAACGATGTGGTGCGCCTGGATAAGGGTGCGATGGTCGAGCAGTTCGGGTTGAGCCGATGAGCCAGGTGTCGAACAGGAGGCGCCGCGAGATCCTCGACGCGCTCCGGGTCGGAACCGTCCCGGCGAACGGGCTCGACCAATTGGCGGTCGGGCTCGAGAAATTCGATATGGGAGTCGCCCAGGACCTCGGCAATCTCGCCCAGGGCGGTTCGGTGTTCAAGGCCGTTCGCGGTGAGTACGGGTCGGGAAAGACGTTCTTCTCGCGATGGATCGGCGACCGTGCGCTGAAGATGGGCTACGCAGTCGCCGAAGTCCAGATCAACGAGTCGGACACCCCGCTCTACAAGCTGGATTCGGTCTACCGACGCGCGATCGAATCGTTGCGCATGGCGAGCGTGCAGCCGAGTGCCCTTCGAAAGCTCCTGGACGCATGGCTGCACACCGTCCACGAAGAAGCCGACGAGCAGGGGGTAGAGGTCGACGTACTGATCGATCGCCGCCTTGCCGCGGTGAGCGACAAGGCGCCGATCTTTCCCTTGGCCATCCGGGCATACCGAAGGATGAGCGACGCCGAAGACCGCACGGGCGCCGATGCGATGGTGGCATGGATCGGCGGCCAACCGAACGTGGCGGCAACGATCAAGCGGCAAGCCAACATTCGCGGCGACCTGACCAACGAACTCGCACCGAGCTTCTTTCGTGGGCTCCTTGCCGTTTTGAAGGACGCTGGGCACCCAGGGCTTGTTCTGGTGCTCGACGAGGTCGAGACGGTTCAGCGGATGCGTTCCGACATCCGGCTGAAGGCGCTCAACACCCTCCGACAATTCATCGACGAAGTCCACAAGGGCGAGTACCCAGGCCTCTACCTTCTGGTGACGGGGACACCGCCGTTGTTCGATGGACAACAGGGCATTCGACTGCTGCCACCACTCGCGGAACGACTGCACACCGACTTCTCGTCGGATCCGCGCTTCGATAATGTGCGCGCGCCTCAGCTGCGATTGACTGCCTTCGATTTGGCGAAGCTGGTCGAACTCGGCACCCGGGTGCGGGAGTTGTACGCGACAGGTGCGGACAATACCGAGCGGGTTCGCTCAGTTGCCACGGATGCCTTCATCAAGCAGCTGGCGTCCGCCGTGGCAGGGCGTTTGGGAAAGCAGGTGGGGATCGCGCCACGGCTCTTCCTGCGCAAACTGGTCGACGTGCTCGACAAGATCGACCAGTTCGAAGCGTTCGATCCGATGCACGACTATGAGGTCCAGATCTCGGAGTCCGAGATGGATGAGGCGGAGAAGGCCGCGGTGAGCGCGAATGACGTGCAGCTGGACCTATGACCGCCGATAGCGCTGACGAGGCGTTCTCTCTGCTTCATCCGGGTGTGCGACACCACATCGTGAACACGCTCCGGTGGGATGGGTTGCGCGAGTCGCAGACAGCGGCGATCGCGCCCGTGCTGTCCGGTCAGGATCTGGTGGTCGTGGCACCGACAGCGGGAGGAAAGACGGAGGCTGTTGTCTTTCCGCTACTTTCGCGTATGGCACACGAGGATTGGCACGGGGTTTCGATCCTCTACGTGTGTCCGCTTCGCGCGTTGCTGAACAATCTCGGCCCCCGAGTTCTGGAGTACGCGGCTTGGTTGGGCCGTACGGCCGCGGTGTGGCACGGCGATGTCAGCCAGCCGGAGCGACAGCGAATCGTGGGGAGCCGTCCAGACATCCTTTTGACCACACCTGAGTCGCTCGAAGCGGTTCTCGTCTCGACCAGAACCGACGCCACTGCCTTCTTCGCCGATCTGCGGGTTGTCGTTGTCGATGAAGTGCATTCCTTCGCTGGCGACGACCGCGGTTGGCATCTGCTCGCAGTGATGGAGCGATTGTCGCGCCTCGCGAAACGTCCTCCACAGCGGATCGGTTTGTCGGCAACAGTCGGGAATCCGGCGGAGATGGTCGAGTGGCTCCAAGGTAGTAGCACGGACCGACCGCGGGCCGTCGTCGAACCAGTACCTGAGCGTCCGCTGGCACAGCCAGAGGTAGAAGCGGACTATGTCGGTTCGATCCCGAACGCCGCCAGGGTCATTGCCGCATTGCATCGTGGCGAGAAGCGACTGGTGTTCGTCGACAGTCGGCGACGAGCCGAGGAGTTGGGTGCCGCGCTCCTCGACGTGGGTGTTGAAACCTACCTGTGTCATTCCTCGTTGTCTGCAGCCGAACGTCGGCGGTCCGAAGCGGCGTTCGCGGACTCTCGTGACACCGTCATCGTCGCGACGTCGACCCTCGAGCTCGGTATCGATATCGGCGATCTGGACAGGGTGATTCAGGTCGGACCGCCTCGAACGGTCGCATCGTTTCTGCAGCGACTGGGTCGCACCGGTCGTCGGGCCGGCTCGGTTCGCAACTGCCTGTTCCTCGCGATAGACAGCGAGGAAGTCCTGCCGACGTTCGGCATGCTGCATTGCTGGGCCCGCGGCTGGGTCGAGCCGGTCGCGCCGCCACCCGTTCCGAGACACATTGTCGCCCAACAGTTTCTGGCTCTCTGCCTCCAAGAGAGCAAGCTGACATTCGACAGCGCGAGTCGATGGTGGGGATCGCTCTCGGTATTCGATGATGACACCGAGCGCATCCTCGAACATCTCCTTCGAGCGGGCTTCTTGGTTCGCGACGGGAACTATCTGATCATCGGTCCCGAAGCAGAACGACGCTTCGGTCACCGTTACTTCTCGGACCTGACGGCGGTTTTCAGCGCACCACCCGAGTTCGTAGTCTTCGCGGGCAACGACGAAATAGGTACCGTCGGAACAGAATTGCTCGCCGAACGTCGCGACGGGGCCACGGTGTTGTTGCTGGCCGGACGGTCGTGGCAGGTGCAGAACATCGATTGGCGGCGTCGACGGTGTTGGGTCGTGGAGGTCGGCGACGGCGGCAGGGCGAAGTGGTCGGGAACCGCGTCGGACTGGTCGTATGAATTGGCGCGGGGAATGCGAGCAGTACTTCTGGGAGAGGAAGTGCCCGGAGTGCAGGTTACGGATCGCGCGGCGAGAGTGCTCGCCGCCGAACGTGGGGCGTATTCGCAGGCTGTGTCGCCTGACCGTTTGATCGTCACGATGTCGGACGATGAAGGCGCCCGATGGTGGACGTGGGCAGGCACTACGGCCAACCGCACCCTCCATGCCTCGTTCGCGGATCTCTTCGAGCCCGCCCAACGGATCGATGACAAGTCGATTCGCATTCGTAGCGGGCTCGGCATCGAGGACCTGGGTACTCTACGAACAGGCCGGGCGTTGGTTCTGCCGCGTGTGAATCGGCAAGCCCTTGCAGGCCTGAAGTTTTCGACCGCGCTTCCTGAGTCTCTCGCGATGGACACACTCGCTAGGCGGCTCGGCAACCTGTCGGTCGCTCGGTCGGTGATCGCTGAACGCCGTCAGATTCGATCGGACTGCTGACCGTTCGATTACTTGCCGCCGCCCCAAAGAACGGGTTCCGTTCGGGCGACATCAAGGTTCCTGAGTCTCGCAGGTCGCTTGCCGGACAAGAACTCGTCGAATCGCTCGGCGAGTCCGTCTACCGAGGGGCGATAGTGGTCCTCTTCCGGGACTGAGAGCTTGGCTTTGTGCATCCCTTTCAGTGCGAACTTCAGGATCGGACCCTCGTTCTCAGCGGCCATCAAAGCCGGACCGACATGGACTTCCAGGTCAGGGGAGAATCCGACAAGATTGGAATCGAAAGCAGAGTGGTGAATGCGACAGAGACTCAACCCATTTGGTATCTCCGCTACCCCGTGTGCCGCGTTGTCAGGGATGATGTGCGCAGCTTCGAGTAATTCGGGTCGGCCCAGGCGGCAGACGGCGCACCGCTTCTTGTACGCGATCAGCACTTGGCTTCGGAATTTCGGCTGATGGAGCCGTTGGTCGGTTACCCGCTGGGCGTAGCGCTTTTCCACCGGCGACAAATGCAGCGGGTCCCCTACGTCCAGCAACTTCTCGTCGAGCGCCAAGATGATCTGCCTGTTCTCGGGATCGTCGTAGATGGCGTAGACCGGGTAGATAGGTACGTACCGGATCTCGTCGACGTTGATCCATTGAAGGAAGATCATCGGCAGTCTGGTGGTCACCGCGTGCCGCAGCTTGACGTTGTCTCCCTTGTTGATCGGGCCGACCGTGTACGCGTAGGAGTGCAAGGACTCGCCGACGACCTCGTCTACGTACTGGCCGTTCGGCGTGGTCATGATCGACAGTGTCGATGAGAACGACGCGGGGTTGCGGATGCCGCGTTGGCCGTCGACGAGCGGAAGGCGCTCTCCTTGGAGTTCGAAGTTGAAAAGCTCTTTCCGAGTGAGCGAGCCACCCCTCTTCGCGACCAATCGGTCTAGAGCAGTGAAGATTTCGGCTCGGAGAGCGAGTTCGACATCGAGATCCACCCGGTCCAGCTTGCCATGTTCCCAGCCTATTTCGGTAGGGCTGAGACTCCAGGAGCGGCGGTATCTTCGCTCCCCGGAAACGCCCGATGTGTGGCGCCGCCATCGGGCTGCGAGTCCAGATGTACGGGGTCAATGTCCGCCAGTGGCAGGGCTCTCTACACAGCGCTCGTACAGCGCGTGCAGGCTGAAGATCAATCCTGGATACAGCGGAAGCAGCCAAAGACCCAAACCGGGTGCCCGTCCGTTGATGACCTCGACCGTCGCGGCTGCTCCAGCAATCGCGACGGTCGGATACGCCAGGCCGAAGAACGCCGCCTTGATTGCCAGTCGAGCTCGGCCGACGGGTGGCCGCACGGAACACGTCACCGCGCACAGTCCGGCAACACCGAGCGCGATGCCGATAGTTCAACCTCCACTTGGACTCGTTGTCGCCTTCGACGGACGCATCACCGAAGGTTGCGGCCCCAATCGATCGGGCGAGATTCGACGCCGATCTGGTACGGGGTGAGTGGGGCTGTAGGTCTGTGAAGCGCGATTGCCCGATGTCGCATCAGTGGGTAGCGTGGCATGTTCAAGGGGTGGGGACTCCCCGGACGGGCTCATGTGATGTCGAGGAGGGGTGGGGTGCGGCGTAGTCGGGCTGGGTTCATGGCTGTTGGTGCGGTTTTGCTGGTCGCCGGATGCGGGGGCTCGACCGACGGTCAGGCCGAAGGAGTTGAGACCACGACAAGTGGGCAGGGGCTCGCGGCGGACGTGCCGGCGGGGTTTGATCCGTGCCGGGACATACCGAAGTCGGTGTTGGATTCGGAGAGACTGCGGGTGGCCAGTTCCAACAACAATGCTGATTACGACGGCGCGGGTGGGGTCAAGTGGCGTGGCTGTAGTTGGGCGGCGCCGGACAGTTACGCCGTGGGCATCACCACGACAAACCTGACGGTGGACCGAGTCCGTGCCAACACGAAGTTGACGATCCGGGACGAGTACATGATCGGCGGGCGGGCTGCCGTTGCTGCTAGCCGTGCAGACAACAAGGATCCTCGCTCGGTGTGCACGCTCACTGTCGCGATGCAGGGCGGGGGCTTGGAGTTCTCGCTGGACAATCCCGAATCCAACGAGCTGACAGGTCATTTGGATACCTGCCAGCTTGCACGCGGTCTTGCGGAGAAGGTTGTTCCCTTGATTCCCGCTGGCGCGTGACTGCCACACGGCTACTCAGACTCGATCAGGGGGAATTTGACTATGAGTGGTGATCGTCCGCTGCAGGACTTGCTCACCGAAGCGCAGGAGGGGCGGTTGACCATGCGGTTCGGTGGGTCCGTGCGCGTCGATGCCGAGGAATTCGTCTACATCGAGCGCGAGTGCGAAACGTTCAAGACGCTGATTCGTGAACTGCAGCGCACCGCGACAGATATTTCCCAACGCGAAGTGTGGGGTTTGGGTGAGGCGGTCGCGGAGTTGGTCTCTGCGCAGACCATGGTCCGCCGCTTCCGCGAGAAGGGCCAAGGCTCGGACAACAGCGTCCACGCGATCCTCGATCAGCACTACAAGATCGTCGATGACCTGCAGGAACTGCACCGTCTGATCGCCCAGCGCTATCAGGAGACCGACGCCGAATTCGCCTCCTATTACAAAGAACTCCTCGCCGCAGCACCCGCGCCCGGCACCCCTGGCGGCGGCGACACCCCGGCCGAGCGCGTCTAGCGCCCGCTACCTGATCCACGAGCGACGGCAGAGCGACGAATGGTTTTCGAAGGCAAGCAGATCCAGAAGCAGGAGTACACCCCTGACTTCAAGCACCCGCAGATCAATGGCGCGTTCAAGCCGTTGGAGCCCACCGGTAATGCGTTGGCCGCGGCGGGTCAGTACAGCCAGATCGCCCAGAAGTGGCGGGAGGGTGTCACCGATTTCGCCGCGCGGATGAATCGTGCGAGTGCTGCGGCGTGGGAAGGTCAGGCGGCCGAGCGGTCCCGTGAGGCGATCAAGAACTACACCCAGCGCGCGACCGAGCTGACACCGGAGCTGGAAGCGCTGGCGACTCGGGTGGGGGAGACAGCGCAGGCGATCACCACGACGAAGGATCGGCTGCCCGCGCCCGGGCAGAATTTCGAATTGACGCCTCCCAGTACCTGGGATATCTGGAACAACGTGGATCCGGACGAACAAGAAGAAGAAGCTCGCCTGGTGATGGCGGAACATTATGTGAAGCCGTTCACCACCGCGGACGAAGGTATTCCGGTCTTGCCGACCCCGGTGAGTCCGACGAACCCGTTGCATGGGTCGATCGACGACGGCACCGGCGGTGGTGGAACCGAAGGCGGCGGAACCGACGGCGGTGGCACGAACGACGGTGACGGTTCCGGCACGACCGAGCCTGCGACCACTGAGGATCCGGCGGTCGAGGAAGAACCCGAGGATACCGTCGAAGGTGGCGACGATTCCGCGGACGATGACTCCTCCGACGACGACGACGAGGACGGCGGAGACGACGAGACCGCTCCGAGTAGCGCGACGCCGGAGGGCACTACCGCGCCGGCAGCTGCCTCTCCTGCCGCGGCCACACCGTCGACCGGTTCGCCCGGCAGCGGCGGGGCCGGCGGCGGTGGTTCGCCGGGTTCAGCTGTGGCAGCGCCTATTCCGGGTCGCGCGGCCGCTGGTTCGCCGGTAGCTGGCGCACCGGCTGGTCTTGCGGGTGCCGGGTCGGCGTCGTCGAGTGCTGGCCGTTCGGGAATGCCGGGGATGATGGGCGCGCCGGGCGCCGGACGGGGCAAGGGCGGCGACGATGACGACACCCATGAGATTCCGGACTACTTGATCACCGCGGAGAACACCGAGGAACTGTTGGGCGAGATGCCGAAAATGATCGCCGGTGGGGTCATCGGCGGTGACGCGCCATCGGCGAACACACCGCCGGATGCACCACGACCGCAGAACTGAACAGGAGAACAAACCCTCGATGGCTGAATGGGTTTGGGAGCCAGATGATTTCGCTGCGCTCTGGTACGGCGACGGTATCGATCGGTTCCCGCGTCCGCTGCATTATCAGAGTCGGTTTCGCTTTGTCGACGATTACGAGGCTCATCGTGCCCGTGTCCTCGCGGCACTCGACCAGGACGAGAGCGAACTGATCCGGTTGGCGTTGCACACGTTGACATTCGGGCAGTTCAGAATCGAAATACGCGGTGGC
The DNA here is from genome assembly GCF_054031145.1 of Nocardia sp. FBN12. Classification (NCBI taxonomy): domain Bacteria; kingdom Bacillati; phylum Actinomycetota; class Actinomycetes; order Mycobacteriales; family Nocardiaceae; genus Nocardia; species Nocardia sp. FBN12. The sequence goes on along the minus strand of NZ_CM132926.1, from coordinate 4,217,583 downwards.
TCAACGGCTACCAACCCGGGGATGATGCGCGAATATCGGATCGTCGGTGCGCAGAACGGTCCGCACGGTGTGGTGCTGGCGCAGGCGATCGTCGACGGGGTCGATGGTCCGATCCATAGTCGACTGTGTCCGTCTGAGCACTTGCCGAAGCGTCTCGCCGGGCGGGTGCCAACGTGCAAACCTGGGCGGCAGGCGCCGATTTCCGTCGATGTCGTCGACCTCGAGTCCTCTGCGGTGCACCAGTCGTACGCGCGTCGCAGTCCGCGAGAAGAGTACGAAGCCCTGACCCGGCGCCCGATCGACGGTAGTGGTCAGGCGCGACTGCTGGTCGGTCATATTCTGGACCGCCCTGATCCGTGGTACACCACGCAGTGGGTCGATCTCACCGACGACGGACGCTACCTGCAACGACGCACGCAAGACAGGATCGCTGTCCGACCAGCTGTTGAGGATGACTTACCGGTCGGATTCGCCGGGTGGATGGAGCGAGCTCAAAGGAGGCTCCGGTCGGACGAGATCAGCGCTCGGTGAAGTGGTCATCCAGCTACGAGATCATCCGGCGGAGTGGGCCGGGCATCGTGGTCAGTACCGTGCGGGCGAGTTCTCGGGTGTAGGGCACGGATCGGGTCACTCGTGTGTGTGGTGTCCAGGCGCGCTGAGGCCTTCGACGGCGATCCCCATCAGTCGCGTGGCGTGTTCGGCAGCGCTGGGAGCATGTTCGACCGCCAGGGATACCCATTGGCGAGGGTGAGTAGATCGAGGATTGTCACGTCGTCGCGGATGGTTCCCTCGTCCTGAGCACGGGCCAGGAGGTCGGTGCCGGCCGCCATCAGCAGTTGCTCGCAGCTCGAGTCTCGCGGAGCCGACGTGGTTGTGCCGGTTCCTGCGTGCCGTACAGTTCGACCGCTTCGGCCCTCCCGAGGTGCTACGCATCGTAGATATACCCACGCCCGGCCGGGACCGGGGGAAGTCCTCGTCGAGGTGCGTGCCGCGAGCGTCGACGCAGGCGAGACCGCCTTCAGGGCGGGCAAGATGCGCCGGGTAACCCGAACCCGTTTCCCTCGCGGCATCGGTAGTGACTTCGCCGGCACAGTGGTGGCCGTCGGCGCCGACGTGCGTACCTGGTCCGTTGGCGATGAGGTGTGGGGGCTCATGCCGCACTTCACCTTCGGGGCCATCGCAGACTTCGTCGCCGTGCCCGAGCAGCGGCTCGCCCGCGCCCCGCGGAATCTGAGCCTGCTCGAAGCCGCCGCCCTCCCGGTGTCGGGGACCACCGCGTTGACCGACAAAGCGCAGCTCCAGGCCGGGGAGCGGCTCCTGGTCCGTGGTGCCACCGGTGGCGTCGGCAGCGTTGCCGTGCAACTGGGCAAGGCACTCGGCGCGCATGTCACCGCCCTCGCCGGCGCGCGCAACCTCGACTGGATCACCCAGTTCGGCGCAGACGATGCACTGGACTACCGCACGACCCGACCCGATGATCTCGATCGATTCGATGTGATCGTTGATGTCGTCGGCACCGGCTTGGGTGCCTACCAGGCGCGGCTGGCCCGCAGAGGGCGGCTGATCGCATTCGCCTTCGACCCGGACCGTGTTGTTTCCTCCATGCTCAGTACCGGGCTGCGGGCAGCTACCGCGCCCCGGCGCGTCAAAATGTTCAGCAACAACCCGTCGGTCGACCGCATCGCCGAGCTCACCCGGGGCACAGACCGATAAGGGGCAAGGATGTCGTCGCGTACCCACGGCAACTTACGATCGGTTGACGGAGTCGGCCCGACCTGCGCGGTCCCAGGAGTGATGAGTTCATGGCTGCGGGATACAACGCGGAAGGCGCCATGAGAGACTATCTGGCGCAGGCGGATCTCGGCCCGCAGGTCAAGAACTACCTCAAGATGAACGAGGGTTCGTACGCGAAAGCATCCGAATTGATCGACGGAGCCTACACATGTCGATAGTCCGCCGCATTCCTAAACTCGGCCGGTTCGCAGGTCTCGGTGTTCTTGTCGTTGTCGTCGTCGTGCCGGTTGTCCTTGTCTGCATCGTCATCTGGGCCAAGATCCGTGCGGAGTTGGATCCGCCGCTTGCCATGCAGCACGCCGCCGCAACCGAGGTGACCGGCTTCGAAACTGTCGCGACCAGCACAGCAAATCTCGACCGCTTGGTCGTATCGAAGATATTCATAGGCCCGGCGGTCGATAGACCACAAGATCACATTGTGGCGCCTGGTGCCGCGTTCCGGGAGATAGGCCGACCTGGTCGGCCTGGTGCGGAATGGCTAGTTCACGGAGACTATCCTGACGATTGTCGTATCAGCGTCGACCGTGTAATCGGCGGCAATGCACTCCGCACGGTCGTCGAGCTATCCGATGCTCAGCGCGATAGCGTAGCACGCGGCGAAAAGCTGCTGCTGTCTATGGAATTCGCGTGTGGTGAGGGCTGATACGGGCCTGGTCGGCAAATACGTCATCGACATGCAGCGCGTCTAGTCGGTCGGGTCCCGTCTGGCTGTGACGATCCCAGCCGTCAGGGAATCGAGGGATCGTGTCGCGCAGTATCGGGACCTCAGTGGCTCCGAACTGTAGAAGTGCAACTATTCGTCTACGAGATGACCAGGCGTAGTGGGCCGGGGATTGTGGACAGCGCCCTGCGGCGGCGTTCACCCTCTACGTCACGCAGCAACCACGAGTAGTAGGAGCGAAGGCCGCGAATGCCTATGCGGCGGCGCATCTCTCGGTCGAGTAGTGACCATTCTCGATCGTTGATCAATGGCAGGGTTTCCTGCTCTTCGTGGTGAAGGTGGTTGTGCAACAGCTCGGACAGTGCCACGAGCGTTGGTCGCGCGGCTTCCGGGCCCGCGGTGTCGAAGGCTCGGTTCACCTGGGCGAGAAGCGGATCGATCCGGTCGTGTTCGGCGGCCATCGCCTCGACCAACTGTGCGCTCACGCCGCGGCGGCGCAGGCTCGGCCAGAGTACGACGTCCTCTGCGGTGTGGTGGACGGAGAGTTGGGTGCGGAATTGTGTCCAGCGTTCAGGATCGGGGGCGGTGGCGAGCGCTCGGAGGTCGCGCCGGAAGGCGTCGTGTGCTGCGTACATCATGGCCATATCGCGTTCGGACATCTGCCTGACCTTTCGTCGTGCGGGGTGATCCGCGTCGTGGATCAATTACATCCGCGCGAGAGGGGACGGAACATCGTTCATTCACCCGAGTCCATACGCGAGCGTCTCCGGAGTCGAGCCGAGTGTTGTCTAGCGGCCATGGTTGTTGGAGCGCCCGTGTGAGGTCGGCAGCCTGTGCGCCAATTGTCCGATTCGAACTCTTGTTCGAGTATTGATAGCCTTCGCGCATGGTCAGCTCATCGCATGAGGCGATGCACGGGATCTTCACCCATGATGCCGCCGCAGTCGGTCATGCCTTCCGCGTTCTTGATCTCCCCTTTCCTGAACCCATTGCAGTGGAACAGATTTCGGTCGATCTCACCGCGACTGCGCCGGTCGAACGGCGTGCCGACACGATCCTGCGGGTGACAACCGCGGACGACGAGTTCCTGCTGATCGTCGAGGCGCAGTCGAACAGAGACAGCACCAGGATCGCTGCGTGGTCGTACTACGTGACATTCCTGCACAACAAGTACGAGTTGCCGGTCGTGTTGGTGGTCGTCTGCCATGACAAGGAGACCGCCACGTGGGCGAGCAGCCCGTTGACACTCACGTATCGGGGCTGGACGAGCTTCACGCTGCAACCGCTGGTCCTCGGCCCACACAACGTGCCGGCGATCACCGATCCAGCGGAGGTGCTCGCTGATTTGCCCCTGGCCGCGCTGTCGGCGATCACGCACGCGCGTGAGCCGGAGATCAGTGAGATACTGGACTCGATCATCGTGGCTTTCCGCAGGCGGGGGTGCGACGATGAGACCGAGTTCTACGCCGAACTGATCGAACAGGGAATCTCGCACACCGACGCCGCCCAGCTCTGGAGGGACAAAATGGACACGGATCTGTCGTTCTTCCGTTCGGAATCTGCTCAGAGATTGCGTGCGCAGGGCCTCGAGCAGGGCCTCGAGCAGGGCCTTGAGCAGGGGGTCGCTCAGGGTGTCGCGCGTTCGGTGCTGACCGTGCTCACCGGTCGTGGAATCGAGCTCTCGGCTGCCCAGCGCGAACTCCTCGCCGAAACCGTCGACCTCGATCAGCTCAACGCATGGCTCATGCAGGCAGTGACCGCCACCCGAGCTGGCGAACTCTTCGACTGAGCGATTCACGACGCCGCCGCCCCGGCATGCGAGAGCGAACCATGTAGAGGGCGGCCCAGCGGCGGTGTAGTGAGGATCCATGGCCTGGGTGAGCAGCTTTGTGTCGCCCAGGGCGATGGCACTGAGGAGCAGGGCGGAGTCGGTCCAGCAGGTGGCGGGGGCGAAGTCGGTCGCGAGGCCTTTCTACACCCGGGATCGGGGGATTCGGGGTGAACTAACCCTCGGTCTGGCGGACTTTGATGGCGTCTCGGGAGATGAAGACGTCGTATTCGCCGGGGGTGGCGATGACGGCGTTGCCGTAGGCGGAGCGGATGAACGGGGAGGTGTACCAGCGGTTTTCGTTCATGTCCTCGAAGAAGTCGCGGTCGCCGCCGTTGAGGAAGGTGTGGTCTTGGGCGGGGGATTTGCCGTCTAGGCGTTGGCCGAACAGGCGGGTGATCTTGTAGCCGGAGTGGAAGCCGAGGGCGTTGACCCACGGTTCGAGTTCGACGATGTTGGACTGCAAGGCCCACAGGTCGCCCTCGATGCGGTGGGTCGTCGGTTGGCCTGCCGTGCCGTCTTCGTCGAACTGGGTGAGGACCAGGTCGAGTTGGTGTTCTTGGCCTGCAACGGGTTTCGCGACAACGTGGGCGGCTTTGATCTCGCCGGTGAGTCCGAGGTAGGTCTGTAGGAGGGTGGCGATCCAGAGGAGGACGACCGCTACCAGGAGCAGGGTGGCGCCGGGGATCGCACGGCCGAGAACGGCTTTCGGGCCGCGGCGGCGGGTGACGGCTAGCGCGGCCATGACCAGGAGGGCGATGGCGAGGGCGATCAGGGCCAGGAGACCGACCTGGGCGAACCCGAAGGACACCGGGAAACTCATACCGTGGGTATACCCCGAAAACATCTGTGGCAGGCGCTGTCTCGAAGTTCTAGGGGAGGGAATTCGATCAGGAGGGGTGACAGTGGCGAAGTATCGGGTGCTGGTGGGGGTTCATCTGGTGTTGTTCGATGCCCAGGGTCGGGTGCTGTTGGGGCGCAGGGTGAACACGGGGTTCGGGGACGGGTTGTTTCATGTCCCCGCTGGGCATCTGGAGATGGGGGAGTCCGCGGTGGCGGCGTTGATCAGGGAGACGCGCGAGGAGGTGGGGGTCGAAATAGAGGCGTGCGACATCGAATTCGCGCATGTGCTGCACAGTGCGGGCAGGGTGCAGATGTTCTTCACTGTGCGCCGCTGGACCGGCCTGGTCGCCAACCGTGAGCCCGAAAAGTGTTCGGAACTGGAATGGTTCGATCCCGCGAGGTTGCCGCACGAGATCGTCGACTACTGCCGGGTCGGCATCGGCGAGGTGATGGCAGGACAGGCGTTCTCGGAATACGGGTGGGGATCGGCTAGGGATTGACGATCTCGGGCGGCGCCGGGCGGTGGCGGAGCAGGGCAAGGACGGCGACCGTGCAGCCGAGGGCGACGACGACCGCGACCGCGCCAGGGCCGACACCCCGGTCGACATCGGTGGTGCGGTACCAGGAGGACGAATAGGCGAGGTGGCCGATATCGCTGTCGCTCAAGGCGACACCGATCGACGGCACGAACAGAATTGCCAGACCGACGGTTCCGGACGCGGGGCTCACCGGGACCGAAGTGCCGAGGCAGTACCCGGCGACAGCGCCGAGGGCGAGGCAGCCGAGGGCGGCGGTGAGGGTTGTCGGCGGGGAGAAGACGTCCGCGGCGAGGACGAAGCAGGCCAGCGCGAGCACGCTCGCCGCGGCCGCCAGCGGGCGTGGGACGCGCATGCCGATCAGTAGGCAGGCGGCGGTGACGGCGAGGGTCGCGAGATCGACCCACCCGGAGCGCGGCAGCGTGATGACGAGGCTGCCCGCCACCGAGAAACTGCTCATCTGCAGGACCAGGATCCCGTCACGGCCGGGCAGGATCATCGCGGCCGCGACCGCGGTCGCGACGGCGACGATCGAGGCGACGATCAGATAGGGGGCGCTGGTCTTGTGTGAGGCCACGGCGAGTGCGGTGATGATGGTCGTCGTGAAGGCGACGACGGCGGCGAACACCGGCGCCAGCGGGATGGCGGTTTCGATGGTGGAGCGGGGCGGGACCACGGTGGTGAGTGCGAAATAGGCGAGCGCGAGCACGCTCGCCGCGATGAACCACAGGGGCAGCGTGCCGCCGAGCGCGCGGCTGAAACCGTCGGAGTCAGGGTCGGTGGGGGATTGGGTCAGGTCGCCGAGAATGGTGCCGCCGAGCGTGCCGAACAAGTAGACGGTGCGCAGCAACGGTTCGTTCCAGACCGCGACCGCGAGCGCGCCGACGACCACACCCGCGAGCAGCGCGTCGATGAAGTTCAGGGTGGGCAGTGACAGTGCGTCGAGATGTCCGTCGGTGCTGTCCGGGATGAAGGCCAGATGGTTGACCAGGATGCCGACCAGGGCGAGCAGTGCGGTCCAGCGGGCCGTTCGCGCGCTACCGATGGCCATGGTGACCGCGGCGGTGATCACCGCGACGAACGCGGCGCCGGTCATCGCCCTCGGCACGTTGAACACCAGCAGATCGACGTGCAGCGACGCCGCCAACGACGCGAAACTGAGCGGCAACATGATCGCGAGCGCCGCCACCGACGTGGCCACGAAGACCGTGACGGCTTCGGCCGCGCAGCGAACGGTGGAAGGCGGCACCGAATCCCCGTTCTCGCGGCTGACCCGGTCCGGTCGGACCGTGTCGCCGAGCATATCCATGTCACGACCAGGCGATCGGCTCCTGGAATCGAACGCCATTCGTGTCGCGGGCACCGGCATGCGACGATGAGCGAATCAGGTTGGCAGGCACAGGAGTCGGAAGGTCGGTTGATGCCAAGCGGGGTCGTGGCCTGGTTCGACAGCGGCAAGGGGTTCGGATTCATCACCCCCGACGCCGGCGGACCCGACGTGTTCGTGGAGTACACCGCGCTGGTCGGCGAGGGGTTCCGCACGCTGCGCGACGGTCAGCGCGTGGAATACACCGTCACCGAGACTCGGCGCGGGCCGGAAGCCCACCACGTGCAGGCCGGTTAGTTCTGCCCGCTCGGCCAGAAGCGGCTCGCGTTCTGGTTGTGGACGGGGCGGGTGAGGTTGGGGTCCTCGGCTTCGGTGATGCCGACCTGCATCAGCAGGATCATGGTCACCATGCTGATGCCGATGATCAGCGGCGTGAGCAGCTGGGCGGCGGTGGCGCCGGTCGCGTGGGCGACGTGGGCGCTGGTGTGGGCGCTCATCGAGAACATGCCGGTGTAGTGCATGCCGGTGACGGCCACGCCCATCAGCAGGGCGGCGCCGATGGTGGCGAGGAAACCGTGGATGTGCAGGGCGAACCACAGGGCCGCGATAGAGGCGACCACCGCGATGGCCAGCGACGCGGCGACCACGACCGGGTCGTAGATGATCTCGGCGTCGGTTTTCATCGCGTACATGCCCGCGTAGTGCATCGCCCCCACACCGAGTCCGGTGATGGTGCCGCCGACCGGTAACGCGGCACTGTCCCAGCTGCGGCGCACCACGATGGACAATCCGAGCCACACCACACCCATGGCGACGGCGGCGCTGAACAAGGTGACGGGAACGTTGTAGCGGATGGTCACGCCGCGTACCGAAAAACCGAGCATCGCGATGAAATGCATGACCCAGATACCGGTGCCACCGAGTGCGATCGCGGCCGCGGTGAGCCAGCCACCGTGCATGCCCGAAGCGCGCGAGCGAACCATGCAACGCAGCGCCAGCATCGACCCGATGACCGACATGGCATAGGCCAGCAGGGGCGTTACCCAGCCGTAAGTGAAATGGTTGATATCCAGCACCGTCTACTCCTAGCGTGATTTCCCGGCGAGGCGTGCGAGCCCTCCCGAACTCGGAAAATACGCTGGTAGGGAATTTGCCGCACTGGGTTTCTCGAAAATATCTAGGGTTGCTGACGATGACGCGTCACAAATACGTAGAGCTCTCGATGGTGAAGCATGCCAGTCGGTTTGGTGCGTTCTCCCAGCTAATCCGGCATCCACGGAGCAACTACCTCGGCATACGCCGAGCATCCACCCGAAAGCGGGCCACGTCACCCCTGCGGCAGCACCAGCTGGCGGCCTCCGGGGGTTGCCTTCCTCACAGTTCGCACACTTTGCACCGTGGGATGTGGCCGAATTCGTCGGATCATGGCATGGTGGACATCGAGACCAGGACCGGACTATTAGGACCTAGCTCATCTACAGAAGGTTTTGAAATGGCACAGGGTGTTGTTAAGTGGTTCAACGGCGAAAAGGGCTTCGGCTTCATCGCCCAAGACGGAGGCGGCCCGGACGTCTTCGTGCATTACTCCGCGATCGGCGGCTCCGGCTTCAAGTCCCTCGAAGAGGGCCAGCGCGTGGAGTTCGAGGTCGGGCAGGGTCAGAAGGGCCCCCAGGCTCAGGACGTTCGCGCCATCTGATTCTGCGCTGAACTAGCGTACGAATGTGAAGCTCCGCACCAGCTGGTGCGGAGTTTCTGCTATTCAGGGGTAGTTGTCGCAGGACGTAGTCATCGCAGGGCTTCGGCCCGGAAGAACTCGTCGGTGATCGCCCGGGCCGAGGTCAGGTCACGCGGACCGCGCGAATCGAACTCCGTTGTCGCGCGGGCGAATTCGTCGATGATGAACGCCGCGATCAGCGCAGGCGGGGCCGCCGAACCCATTTCTCTCGTGCGCGACTTGAGCTCGGTCAGTTCGGCGATGGCCGCGACCAGGTCGGTGGGTAGGTCGCACTCGGCGAGCAGTGTCGGCAGGTGCATCGGCGCCACCGCGGCGCCGGGGTGCTCACGCAGCCACCGCAGCGCCATCGCCGGACGCAGCGAATAGAACACCTTCTTCAAGCCGCCGTTGCGCTCGAACAGCGCCCACTGGCGCGCGCCAAGGTGCAGGTAGTGCCGGGCGATCCGGTCGCGATCGGCCACCTCCGTCGCCACCTCGCGCAACCTGGTGCGAAACGCCTCGTCACCGCGGTAGACGATCGGCGACATCAACCATTCGACGAGCACCGCGTTGCCTGCCACCAGCAGGCGCAACGCCTTCGCGAGATCCCAGCCGTTCACGTCGAGCAGGCCGATCAGCGGGGTTTCGATCACATCGCGAGTGCGCCACGGGGACAGATAGGTCGCCAGCCCCGCCACGTAGACGAAACGACAGTCGTAGTCGGAGTCCGGCGAGGGGAAACCCCAAGCACGGCTGCCACTTTCGATGGCCAGCCGGATGGACACGGTGTGCTCGGCCGCCACCCGATCGAGCTCGGCGTCGACGGCGGCCACCACGGCCGGGTCCATCGAATCGGGGACGGTGCGCAATGACATGCGGTGATGGTAGAGGGGCGCGGCGCCCAGGCTTCACCCGGTTTTCGGGCAGGGGGGTAAGGGCAGCCGAAGTCCGGGCGACTATTCTGGGCGGCGGTAATGCCGACCCATTCTTCCCCAGGAGTACCCCACTGTGAGCCAAGCAGGCCGTCCTGTAGTTCTGATCGCCGACAAGCTCGCCCAGTCGACCGTCGACGCACTCGGTGACGGTGTCGAGGTTCGCTGGGTCGACGGACCCGACCGCCCGGCGCTGCTCGCCGCGGTCCCCGAGGCCGACGCGATTCTCGTGCGCTCCGCCACCACCGTCGACGCCGAGGTGCTCGACGCGGGCAAGAAGCTGCAGATCGTGGCCCGCGCCGGTGTCGGCCTCGACAATGTCGACGTGCCCGCCGCCACCGAGCGTGGCGTGATGGTCGTCAACGCGCCGACCTCCAACATCCACACCGCCGCCGAGCACGCCGTCACGCTGCTGCTCTCGGCCGCGCGCCAGATCCCGGCCGCCGATGCCACCCTGCGTGAGAAGACCTGGCAGCGCAGCAAGTTCAACGGTGTCGAGATCCTCGGCAAGACCGTCGGCGTGATCGGCCTCGGCCGCATCGGCCAGCTGTTCGCACAGCGTCTGGCGGCTTTCGAGACCAAGATCGTGGCCTACGACCCCTACACCTCGCCCGCGCGCGCCGCCCAGCTGGGCATCGAGCTGCTGACCCTGGAGGAGGTGCTCGAGCGCGCCGACTTCATCTCCATCCACCTGCCGAAGACCCCTGAGACCAAGGGCATGCTGAACGCGGAGACCCTGGCCAAGACCAAGCCGGGTGTCATCATCGTCAACGCCGCGCGTGGTGGGCTGATCGACGAGCAGGCGCTCGCCGACGCCATCAAGTCCGGCCACGTGCGCGCCGCGGGCCTGGACGTGTTCGAGACCGAGCCGTGCACCGATTCGCCGCTGTTCGACCTCCCGCAGGTCGTCGTGACCCCGCACCTCGGTGCTTCCACCTCGGAGGCGCAGGACCGCGCGGGCACCGATGTCGCCAAGTCGGTGCTGCTGGCACTGGCCGGTGAGTTCGTGCCGGGCGCGGTGAACGTCACCGGTGGCGCTGTGAACGACGAGGTCGCCCCCTGGCTGGACGTCGTCCGCAAGCAGGGCGCGCTGCTGGGTGCCATCGCCAACGAGCTGCCCGTCAGCGTCGAGGTGCAGGTTCGTGGCGAGCTGTCCGCGCAGGATGTGGCGGTGCTGGAGCTGTCGGCGCTGCGCGGTGTGTTCTCGGCGCTGGTCGAGGACCAGGTCACCTTCGTCAACGCGCCCGCGCTGGCCAAGGATCGCGGCATCACCGCCACCGTCACCACCGCCACCGAGAGCCCGACCCACCGCAGCGTCGTCGACCTGCGCGCCGTGTTCGGCGACGGATCGACCCTGAACGTGGCAGGCACGCTGACCGAGCCGAACCTGGTCGAGAAGATTGTCAACATCAACGGCCGCAACTACGACATGCGCGCCGAGGGCCTGAACCTGGCCGTGCTGAACTACAGCGACAAGCCGGGTGCGCTGGGCAAGATCGGCACCAAGCTGGGCGAGGCCGAGATCGACATCCTGGCCGCGCAGCTGAGCCAGGACGTGGATGCCGAAGGCGCCACCGTGGTGCTGCGCGTCAACGCTGAGGTTCCGGCTGAGGTGCAGACCGCGATCGCTGAGGCTGTTGGTGCTTCGAAGGTTGTGCTGGTCGATTTGGCCTGAGACTCGGGGTGTTGGCGGTCCATTAGGCACTGGCTGTGTTTATTGGAGCGCTGGCGCGCTCGAGTCGCGGCCCCGAGGGGCCGCCGGTTAGGCACCGGTGCTTGCTCCTTCGTCGCCTACGCACCGGCGCCTAACCGGCGACCCGGCCGCGACCGGCCACTTCGTGGCCGCCGCTCCCCAGGGGTCGCGGGTGCGGGGTTGGGAGTGCGGTCATGGCGGATTTGGGGTTTGACGGTGTGGCTGGGGAGTTGGTCATGGCGGACTCGTTGCGTGGCGGTGGGCGGCACGCTTTTCCTTTGAACGGAGTTAGTTGATGAAGCTTGCAGTAATCGCCGGTGACGGCATCGGGCCCGAGGTCATTGCCGAGGCGCTCAAGGTGCTCGACGTGGTGGTGCCCGGTGTCGAGAAGACCGAGTACGACCTGGGGGCCGCGCGCTACCACCGCACCGGGGAGATCTTGCCGGAGTCGGTGCTGCCCGAGCTCAAGCTGCACGACGCGATTCTGCTCGGCGCGATCGGCGATCCGTCGGTGCCCAGTGGTGTGCTCGAGCGTGGGCTGCTGCTCAAGACGCGTTTCGCGCTGGATCACCACGTGAACCTGCGTCCGTCGAAGCTGCATGCCGGCGTCACCAGCCCGCTGGCGGGCAACCCGGATATCGACTTCGTAGTCGTGCGTGAGGGCACCGAGGGGCCATACACCGGCACCGGCGGCGCGATCCGCGTCGGCACGCCGCACGAGGTGGCGACCGAGGTGTCCAACAACACCCGCTTCGGCATCGAGCGCGTCGTGCGCTACGCCTTCGCCACCGCGCAGGCCCGCCGCAAGCACCTCACCCTGGTGCACAAGAACAATGTGCTCGCCTTCGCCGGCTCGCTATGGCAGCGCACCGTCGACGAGGTCGCCGTCGAATTCCCCGATGTGACAACGGCTTACCAGCACATCGACGCTGCCACCATCCACATGGTGACAGACCCGGGCCGCTTCGACGTGATCGTCACCGACAACCTGTTCGGCGACATCATCACCGACCTCGCCGCCGCTGTCAGCGGTGGCATCGGCCTGGCCGCCTCGGGCAATATCGACGCCTCGGGCGTGAACCCGTCGATGTTCGAGCCGGTCCACGGCAGTGCCCCCGATATCGCGGGCCAGTCCAAGGCCGACCCGACCGCCGCCATCCTGTCGGTCTCGTTGCTGCTCAATCACCTCGGCAACACCGAAGGCGCGGCCCGCATCGAATCCGCCGTCGCCAAGGACCTGGCCGCGCGCACCGGCACCGCCTCCACCGTGGAGGTCGGCGACCGCATCGCGGCCATCGTCTGATCCCACCGCACGCGAAAGGCTCGCTCCGGCTGAATGCCGGAGCGAGCCTTTGTCATTCGTGGCTGTGGATCGAATGACGTTCGGTGAGCAAGGGATTGAGGTATCCGACTGTGCTGAAAGATTATTCGCGGTTTGTCGATGAATCGACCAGCTGTGCAGCTGGTTTCGGGGGCCTGGGAACCAGGGGTACTGCCGCCGCGGCGGCTATCGCGGCCAAGGCATAGACCGCGGGGAAGCCCGTGACGGCGATGACCGCGCCGAAAAGCGGTGGGACGGCGGCTATCGCGAGGTTCTGGCCGGTGTTCTGGATGCCGAGGCCACGGCCGCTCCAGAAGGGGCCCGCGATCTCGGCTACGGCGGTGAAGGCCAAACCGTTGTCGGACACCGAGATCACCGAGGCGGCGATCATCAGGGGGATGGCCGCCCACCACCAGTCGGTCCAGGAGGTGACGGCCAGCGCGGCCATGGTTATAGCGGCGGCGATCGCCACCTGGCGCAGCGGGCCGAGCCGGGTGCCGACCCGGTCGGACCAGGCTCCGGCACCGATCCGGCCCGCAGCGCCGAGGAATTGGGTGACGGTCATCAGCGCGCCCGCCGCGGCCAGTGACCAGCCGAGGTCGCGGTGCAGCCACAGCAGGCCGAAGGTCCACAGGGTGCCCTGGGGGATGACGAGCAGGATCGAGACGCCGTGGATGCGCCACAGCGTGGAATCGCCACGGTAGGGGTTGGCTCGATCGGCGGCCTTGGCGGGTGGACGCGGCGGGTCGACGATGCCGATCAGGCAGCCGATCGCGGCAACGCCCGCCATCAGCGCGGGGACGAGCAGTGCAGCGGGGATGCTGTGGTGCTGGGCGACCCACGGAATGGTCATCGCGCCGATGCCGACACCGAGCGGTTGCGCGGCCTGCCGGATGCCCATGGCCACGCCGCGCCGATCCGGTGGGAACCAGCCGACGATCAACCGGCCACTGGCTCCGTTGGAGCTGGCGGCGCCGATTCCGCCGGCGAACAGCAGCGCGCCGAACGCGACCGGGTTGTCCACCACCGCGGCGCCGACACCGGCCACGAACATCAGTAGCGCGCCCGCCACGAGCACGATGCGTTCGCCGATCCGGTCGACCACATACCCCCAGGCGATCAGGGTGCAGACCAGACCTACGGTCGGTAATGCCACCAGGGCACCGGCGGACGCGAGCGAATCGCCACGAGCGGTGAGCGCGGGCAGCAAAAACGGGGTGCCGTGGATGAAGATCGAACTCGAGGTCTGCGCGAAGACGCCGAGGGCGAGCATCAGCCAGCGTCTGCCGTCCCGGATCTGCGTCACTTCGGCCGTCGGCCGCGCATCTGTCACGATTCTCACCTCGCCGGATTGCACGATTGCATCCCAATATCTGAGATTGATGTCTCATTGCTTGAACATCAAAGATCACGCTACACCGATGACCCGTGAATGTTGCCCACCGGTGAGGTGTCTGACAGGTCACATCGGCGCACTCGTGAATCCCGCACGCGGGCAGTGGCTTCGAATGACATCGGTGTGAGTTCGGTCGCACCTCGCCGGGGTAGCTATCGAGCGACCCCGGCCGCATCCCGGGCGCGTTCGGGCAGGTAGCCACGCCTCGATAGACTCCGGAGCATGCGCTTAGGTCGAGTTGCCAGTCCCGATGGAGTCGCTTTCGTCAGCATCGAAGGCGAGGGCGGCGATGCCGTCGCCAAGGAGATCGCCGAACATCCGTTCGGCACGCCGACGTTCACCGGGCGGAGCTGGCCGCTGGCCGATATCCGCCTGCTGGCGCCGATCCTGGCGAGCAAAGTGATCTGCATCGGCAAGAACTACGCCGCCCACGCGGCCGAAATGGGCGGCGAGGCACCGGTGGACCCGGTGATCTTCATCAAGCCGAACACCTCGATCGTCGGCCCGAACGCGTCGATCATCATGCCGCCCAGCTCTTCTCAGGTCGACTACGAGGGCGAGCTGGCGGTGGTGATCGGCCGGCCGTGCAAGGACGTGTCCGCGGCAAAGGCCGCCGAGGTGATCCTGGGCTACACCGTCGCCAACGATGTCACCGCGCGTGACCAGCAGCGTCACGACGGTCAGTGGACGCGGGCAAAGGGCTACGACACGTTCTGCCCGCTCGGCCCGTGGATCGAAACCGCGCTGGACCCAAGCGATCTGGAGATCACCACCGAGGTCGACGGCGAGATCCGTCAGCGCAGCCGCACTTCGCTGTTCCTGCACGACATTCCGAAGATCATCGAATGGATCAGCTCGGTGATGACCCTGCTGCCCGGTGACGTGATCCTCACCGGCACACCGGAAGGCGTGGGTCCGCTGCAGGCCGGGCAGAACGTGTCGGTCACCGTCGAGGGCATCGGCACCCTCACCAATCCTGTTGCCACCAAGCGCTGAACAAGCGGAGAAGAGAGTCATGACTGAAGTACGGGTCCGTTTCTGCCCGTCGCCGACCGGTACGCCGCACGTCGGCCTGGTGCGCACGGCGCTGTTCAACTGGGCGTACGCGCGCCACCACGGCGGCAAATTCGTGTTCCGCATCGAAGATACCGACGCCGCACGCGATTCCGAGGATTCCTACCGCGCGCTGCTCGACGCGTTGCGCTGGCTGGGGCTGATCTGGGACGAGGGTCCCGAGGTCGGCGGACCCTACGAGCCCTACCGTCAGTCGCTGCGCCGCGACCAGCATCTGGACGTGGTGCGAAGGTTGCTCGAGGCAGGCGAGGCCTATGAGGCATTCTCGACACCGGAGGAAGTCGAGGCCCGGCATCGCGCCGTCGGCCGCGATCCGAAACTCGGTTACGACAATTTCGATCGCGATCTCAGCGCCGAGCAGATCGCGGCGTACAAAGCCGAGGGTCGCCCCGCTGTGGTCCGTTTGCGGATGCCCGACGAAGATCTCGGGTGGAATGATCTCGTGCGCGGAGAAACCACCTTCAAAGCCGGCACGATCCCCGATTTCGCCCTCACCCGTGGCAATGGCGACCCGCTCTACACCTTGGTGAATCCGGTCGACGACGCGATGATGCGGATCACCCATGTGTTGCGCGGCGAGGATCTGCTCTCCTCGACCCCACGCCAGCTCGCGCTGTATGCCGCGCTGCAGCGTATCGGGGTTGCCGAGTTCACGCCCGAGTTCGGTCATCTGCCGTTCGTCATGGGCCAGGGCAACAAGAAACTGTCCAAGCGTGACCCGGAATCGAATCTGTTTCTGCATCGCGACCGCGGATTCATCCCCGAAGGTCTGCTGAATTACCTCGCCCTGCTCGGCTGGAGTATCGGCGAGGACCGCGATGTGTTCTCCATGCTGGAAATGGTCGCGGCTTTCGACATTTCGACGGTGAATTCGAATCCGGCCCGCTTCGATCAGAAGAAGGCCGACGCCATCAATGCCGAGCAGATTCGCCTTCTTGAGCCCGGCGATTTCGGCCATCGTTTGCGCGAGTTCCTGACCGCGAAGGGTCACATCGGGGCCGAAATCGACGAGAAGACCTTCCTGGTCGCCGCCGAACTCGTGCAGACCCGCATCGTGGTGCTCGGTGACGCGTGGGACCTGCTGAAGTTCCTGTTCGTCGCCCCAGCGGACTTCGCGATCGACCAGGCCGCGGGCACCAAGAATCTCGGTGCAGAGGCCGACCCGGTCCTCGACGCCGCGATCGCCGCTGTGGAGCCGCTGAACGAGTGGACCACCCCCGCACTGGAGGAGGCGCTGAAAAAGGCGCTGATCGACGATCTGGGGCTCAAGCCGCGTAAGGCGTTCGCGCCGGTGCGGGTCGCGGTGACGGGCTCGCACATCAGCCCGCCGCTGTACGAGTCGATGGAATTGCTCGGCCGCGAGGTTTCGCTGGATCGGCTGCGGGCCGCCCGTGGTTGGGTGCCTGCCGCGCAGTAGCCGTGGGGAGCGGGTGCGGCCATGCGCCGCATCCGCTCCGATCGGGTCGAAAACGGCCGAAAAGCGGCTTCTGACCAGGCGATTTGTAGTTTACCCCCTAGTGTTTGGTAATCTTCTCATCGCCGCGGAACACGGCCTCGCAACACCGACAACCACTCGGTGGAGATTGCAAGGTCGGGCGTTTCGGTCTTTGGGGTATGGTGTAATTGGCAACACAGCTGTTTCTGGTACAGCCATTCTAGGTTCGAGTCCTGGTACCCCAGCAAGGTTTCACATTGTGAGATCGTCCTGGCCCCGTCGTCTAGCGGCCTAGGACGCCGCCCTCTCAAGGCGGTAGCGCGGGTTCGAATCCCGTCGGGGCTACAAAGCAAAGTTGAGGCCCCCGGTCGAATCCGACCGGGGGCCTCGCTTGCGTCTACAGCCGCTTGTGCAATGCCTCGGCAGCCGCGACCAGATCCGCCGCCCAGCGCGCGCCCGGCCTGCGACCCATTCGATCGATCGGCCCCGAAACCGAGACAGCGGCCACGATCACACCGCCCGCATCGCGCACCGGCGCCGAGACGCTCGCCACGCCCTGCGCGCGCTCGGCGGCACTCTGCGCCCAGCCACGCTTGCGCACCTCGGCCAGCGCGCGATCGCCGAACACCGCGTCGGCCAGGACCGTGCGCTGCAGCTCGGGATCGGCCCACGCCAGCAACACCTTCGCCGCCGAACCTGCGGTGAGCGGTAGTCGCGAACCCACCGGCACGGTGTCACGCAGACCCACCGGCGGCTCCAGCGCGGCGATGCAGACGCGGGCGTGCCCGTCGCGGCAGTACAGCTGGACGCTCTCGCCGGTGATCTCACGCAGGCGGGGCAGAATGGCACCGGCGGCCTCCACCAGTGGATCGGCCGCCCCCGCCGACAACTCGGTGAGCGCCGGACCCGGCCGCCACAAACCGTTGCCGTCGCGTGCCAGCAGCCGGTGCGTCTCCAGCCCGACCGCCAGCCGATGCGCGGTGGCGCGTGGCAGGCCGGTGCGGGTGCACAGGTCGTTGAGACCGCAGGGCTCGTCGGCGACGGCGTAGAGCACCGCCACGGCTTTGTCGAGAACACCGATACCGCTATGCTGTCTCATAGAACGATACTAACGTCTCAAATGCTGAGATACCAAGTATGCCCGTCGAAAGGTGATCAAGCAATGGCCGAGCGCGCTCGCACACTGGCCGAGAAGGTGTGGGAACAGCACGTCGTCGCGAAAGGCGAAGGCGATGGTTCCTCCCGTGAACCCGACCTGATCTACATCGATCTGCACCTCGTGCACGAGGTGACCAGTCCGCAGGCCTTCGACGGGCTACGCGCGGCGGGCCGTCCGGTGCGCAGGACCGATCTCACCATCGCCACCGAGGACCACAACGTCCCCACCACCGATATCGACAAGCCGATCGCCGACCCGATCTCGCGCACCCAGGTGGAGACGCTGCGCCGCAACTGCGCCGAATTCGGCGTGCGCCTGCACTCGATGGGTGACGCGGAACAGGGCATCGTGCACGTGGTCGGTCCGCAGCTGGGTCTCACCCAGCCCGGCATGACCGTCGTCTGCGGTGACAGCCACACCTCCACCCACGGCGCGTTCGGCGCGCTGGCGATGGGCATCGGCACCAGCGAGGTCGAGCACGTGCTGGCCACCCAGACGCTGTCGCTGCGCCCGTTCAAGACGATGGCCATCACCGTCGACGGTGAATTGGCGCCCGGCGTCACGAGTAAGGACCTGATCCTGGCCGTGATCGCCGAGATCGGCACCGGCGGCGGTCAGGGCTATGTGCTGGAGTACCGCGGCGAGGCGATTCGCAAGCTGTCGATGGAAGCGCGGATGACCATCTGCAACATGTCCATCGAAGCGGGCGCACGCGCGGGCATGATCGGCCCCGACGAGACCACCTACGAATTCCTGAAGGGCCGCCCGCACGCACCGCAGGGGGCCGACTGGGATGCCGCAGTGGCCTCCTGGGACGCGCTGGTCACCGACGAGGGCGCGGAATTCGACGCCGAGGTCCACATCGACGCGAACACGCTCACCCCGTTCGTCACCTGGGGCACCAACCCCGGCCAGGGCCTGCCGCTGGGCGCGAACGTGCCCGACCCGGCCCAGATCAGCGACGAGAACGAGCGCGAATCCGCCGAGAAGGCCTTGCGCTACATGGACCTGACGCCGGGAATGCCGCTGCGCGAGGTGAGCGTCGACACCGTATTCGTCGGCTCCTGCACCAACGGCCGGATCGAGGATCTGCGTGCCGTCGCCGATGTTTTGAAGGGCCGCCAGGTCGCCGAGGGCGTGCGAATGCTGGTGGTGCCAGGCTCTATGCGGGTGCGCGCGCAGGCGGAAAAAGAAGGACTCGGCGAGATTTTCACCGCCGCGGGCGCGGAATGGCGGCAGGCGGGCTGCTCGATGTGCCTGGGGATGAATCCCGATCAGCTCGAACCGGGTCAGCGTTGCGCGTCCACCTCGAACCGCAATTTCGAGGGGCGACAGGGCAAGGGCGGTCGCACGCACCTGGTCTCGCCGCTGGTCGCGGCCGCGACGGCGGTCCGGGGAACGCTGTCCTCGCCGGCCGATCTGGCCTGAGTCACACCGATCATCTACAGATCGAAAGGGAATCGTTATGGAAGCCTTCACCGTTCACAAAGGCATCGGTGTGCCGCTGCGCCGGTCCAATGTCGACACCGATCAGATCATCCCCGCCGTTTACCTGAAGCGGGTGACCCGAACGGGTTTCGAGGACGGCTTGTTCGCCGGTTGGCGGGCCGATCCGGAGTTCATTCTCAACACCGAGCCCTACAACCGGGGCAGTGTGCTGGTGGCAGGCCCGGATTTCGGCACCGGTTCTTCGCGTGAGCACGCCGTGTGGGCGCTGTCGGACTACGGCTTTCGGGTGGTCATCTCGTCGCGTTTCGCCGACATCTTCCGTGGAAATGCGGGTAAGGGCGGGCTGTTGGCCGCGCAGATGTCACAGAACGATGTCGAAATGCTCTGGAAGCTGATCGAGGAACAGCCCGGCATCGAATTGGTTGTCGACCTGTCCGCGCGCACCGTCACAGCGGGAACCGTCGTGTTGCCGTTCGATATTGACGACTACACCCGCTGGCGTCTGCTGGAGGGTTTGGACGATGTCGGCCTCACGCTGCGCCGCGCCGACGAGATCAGCGAGTTCGAAAAGGGAAGGCCGTCATGGAAACCCGTGACGCTGCCGGAGCCTATTTCGCGGGCGTAATCAGCTGGGGCGCTTAGGGGCGCATCCCGGGCGGCGGTAGCTGGACGTGTGCTAAACCACATGAATTTTGGCGTGGCACATAGACTCTTGCTCAAACTGGGTTTACCGTGGTACCTAGTCGGTCCGACGACGGGCCATTAGTCTGCGGAGGATTCAATGAACAAGGCGGAACTGATCGACGTTCTGACCGAAAAGTTGGGTACGGACAGGCGGACGGCTACCGCGGCTGTCGAGAATGTTGTCGACACCATCGTCCGTGCCGTGCACAAGGGTCAAAGCGTCACCATCACCGGATTCGGTGTGTTCGAACAGCGCAAGCGTGCTCCCCGGGTTGCCCGTAACCCGCGTACCGGTGAAACCGTGAAGGTGAAGGCCACTTCGGTGCCTGCCTTCCGGCCGGGCGCGCAGTTCAAGGCGGTCATCGCGGGTAAGCAGAAGCTGACCGCCTCCGGGCCTGCCGTCAAGCGCGGCGCGAATGCCCCGGTGGCGGCCAAGAAGGCGGCGGCCAAGAAGACCGCGGCCAAGAAGACGGCCGCCAAGAAGGCCACGCCGTCGAAGGGCCCGGCGAAGACCACCGCCCGTAAGGCCGCCACCAAGGCTCCTGCCGCCAAGAAGACCACGGCGGCGAAGACAGCGGCCAAGAAGACCACGGCGGCAAAGAAAGTGACGGCGGCCAAGAAGGCGCCGGCCAAGAAGGTCACGGCCGCCAAGACCACGGCGGCCAAGAAGACCACTGCTGCGAAGAAGGCTCCCGCAAAGAAGACTGCTGCTAAGAAGACTGCCGCCCGTCGTGCTCGTTGATCCTGCCGCAGCGGGATCAGGTCGGGGAATGTGCACGTAGGCCGCATCACCCACCACTGGACCGAGAACGGCCCCGGGAACCCGGGGCCGTTTCGGCTGTTTCGCGCTTGTGCGCGTGACCTAGGTGGTGACGATTGCCGTCGACAGCGAGCGGTCCATATGGTCCGCGGCGACTAATCGGTCCCCAACGAACGACAATGCCCAGACGCTGCCCTTGCGATTGCGCGCCGAGGGCAGCGTGAGGCCACCACGCTCGGCGAGCCACTGTGTGAGATCGGGAATCACCCCACCCTGACTACACACCACCGGCACCCCCCGACCGGTAACCAACGACAGAAATCGTTGCCGCGCCGTGCCTTTCGCTGAATCGTAACCTTTCTCGGAAAACATTGGCTCGCAATTGATTTCGGCGCCGAGCTGTTCTGCCAACGGGGTCACGGTTTGGACGCAGCGCAGTGGATCGGCGGAATAGATCTCGGATGCGCCGAACGCCAACAGATTCGGCGTCAATCCCTTCGCCTGCTGTTCCCCGGCGGCCTCGAGCGGTCGCAAGTCGTCGGGTCCGTCGAAGCGGTGACGCTTGCCTGCCTTGGCATGGCGTACCAGCAGCACGGTGTCGGTGCGGGCGGGCAGCCGGGCGAAGATCCGGACGATCTGGCGGTCCATCGGATACGACAGCTGGTCCATCACCTGTGCCAGCGGGAACCAGCGCAACTGGTCGACTTCGTCGTTGACGGCGAAGTCACCGTCGGCGGCCTCGGCGGCCCAGTAGTCGACCCGCTTGAGCTGGCGGTGGCCCGGGATCGGATAGGTGACGTGGCCGAGATAGCGCCCCAGCGTGCAAGGCAGGCCGGTTTCCTCGCCTACCTCGCGCACTGCCGCGACCACGGGCGTCTCGCCGGGGTCGAGCTTGCCTTTCGGCAGCGACCAGTCACCGTATTTCGGCCGGTGGATCACGGCGATCTCCACGCCCTCGGCTCCGTCTCGCCACAGAACCGCGCCTGCCGCATGGATATTGGGCCGTACCCGTGGATCGCGCATCGCCGCGTCCTTACCGCTCACGGCTGGTCGGGGCGACGCCGACGCATGAGGAACGCCTGGTGATCACGCACCTGGGCTGCCTCGCCATCGGCCGGACTCGCCTGCCAGGTCCCGTCCGGGAGCAGAATCCAGCAGCGAGTCGCCGGATCGAGCGCGGAATCGAACACCTGCGCGAGCTGTGCGACGAGTTTGGGATCTTTCACCTGCACCATCACTTCGACGCGACGGTCGAGATTGCGGTGCATCATGTCGGCGCTGCCGATCCAGGTCTGTTGCTGCGCACCGAATTCCATCACCCGGGAGTGCTCGAGGAACCGGCCGAGGATCGAGCGCACCTCGATGTTCTCGCTCAGGCCGGGCACGCCCGCGCGCAGGCCGCAGATGCCGCGCACCACGATCTGCACCGGCACGCCCGCCTGGGACGCGCGATAGAGGCCGTCGATGATCTGTTCGTCGACGATCGCGTTGGCCTTGATTCGGATCCGCGCGGCCGAACCCTGTGCGGCCAGCTCGATTTCGCGATCGATCCGCTCGATGATGCCCGCGCGCACACCGAGGGGCGCGACCATCAGGTTGCGGTAGTCCTCCTTGCGGGAGTATCCGGTCAGCGAATTGAACAGGTCGGTGAGGTCGGCGCCGATTTCCGGTGCCGCGGTGAACAACCCGACGTCCTCGTACAGGCGCGCGGTCTTCGGGTTGTAGTTGCCGGTGCCGATGTGGCAGTAGCGCCGGATCGTGGAACCTTCGCGGCGCACCACCAGGCAGGTCTTGCAGTGGGTCTTCAAGCCGACCAGCCCGTAGACCACGTGCACGCCCGCCTGTTCCAGCTCGCGCGCCCACTTGATGTTGGCCTGCTCGTCGAAGCGGGCCTTGATCTCCACCAGCGCGACGACCTGCTTGCCCGCCTCGGCGGCGTCGATCAGCGAGTTGATGATGGGGGAGTCGCCGGAGGTGCGGTAGAGGGTCTGCTTGATCGCGAGCACCTGCGGGTCGGCCGCGGCCTGTTCGATGAAGCGCTGCACGCTCGTGGAGAAGGAGTCGTAGGGGTGGTGCACCAGCACGTCGCCCTCGCGCAGCGCGGTGAAGACATTGCGCGGGGTCTCGCGCTCACCGAAGGCCGCCGGGGTGGCCGGAACGTAGGGCGCGTCCTTGAGTTCGGGCCGGTCGACGCCGTAGACCTGCCACAGGCAGGACAGGTCGAGCAGGCCGGGCACCTGGATCACGTCGGCGGGGTCGACCTCGAGCTCACGTAATAGGAGCTCCAGCATGTGCTCGGTCATGTCGTCGGAGACCTCGAGGCGCACCGGCTTGCCGAAACGGCGGCGCGCGAGTTCGCGCTCCATCGCCTGCAGCAGGTCTTCGTCACGGTCCTCGTCGACCTCGAAATCGGCGTTGCGGGTGATCCGGAACGAATGTGTCTCCACCACACTCAGGCCGGGGAACAGCAGGTCGAGGTGGGCGGCGATGAGGTCTTCCATCGGCAGGAACGCCGCGATCGCCGACGGCGCGCCGGTGCGGCGCACGCGCACGAAGCGGTCGACGTTGTCGGGCACCTTCACGCGGGCGAAGTGCTCGCCGCCGGTGCCGATGTCGCGCACGGTCACGGCGAGGTTGAGGCTCAGACCGGAGATGTAGGGGAACGGGTGCGCCGGGTCGACGGCGAGCGGAGTGAGGACCGGAAAGACCTGATCGGTGAAGTAGCTCGAAAGGCGTTGGCGCTCATCGTCGTCGAGGTTGCTCCAGCCGATGATGTCGATGCCCTCGGCGGCCAGGGCGGGGTTCACGTCGTCGATGAAGACGCGGGCGTGGCGATCGGCCAGCTCCTGGGCGCGGGCGGTGATCATCTCCAGCTGCTCCGACGGTGAGCGACCGTCGGCCGAGCGCACCGAGAGACCGGTTTCGGCACGGCGTTTCAAACCGGCGACGCGCACCATATAGAACTCGTCGAGATTGGACGCGAAGATCGCGAGGAACTTGGCCCGCTCCAGCAACGGCAGCGAGGCGTCCTCGGCGAGGGCGAGAACGCGGGCGTTGAAGTCGAGCCAGCTCAGTTCGCGGTTGAGGTAGCGATCTCGGGGCAATCGCTGCGTGCTCGCGTCACCGCCCGAGGTGATGGCGGCCGCGGGTGGCGGGGAAATCGGGGGCAGCTGCTTGATGGTTTCCGTATCGCTCACGAGATCAATCATCCCTCGAGGAAGGGGCCTTGCGCATCACGACATCGCACGATTCGTCCCTTTCCCGGCGAGGGTGGCGATCGGCTAGCACACGGTGCGAACGGGATCACTTCTGTGCGATGAGAATCCGAATTCACGCAGGGTCGATGTGGTGAATTCGCCGACTCCCAGCGTGCGGACGGCATCGAGATCCTCGGGGGTGTCGACGTCGCAGCGCAGGCCAGGCCAGTGCCCGGACAGTGGCACGGCACCGGCCGCCCGGTGTGCGCGCGCGGAATCGGCGCCGAAGCGAGGCGACAGCGGTGCGATGGTGTCGCGGACCAGCAATGCGGCGGTGCCGGTGCCCGTGTGATCGATCACCACCGAGCGAGTACCGACGGCGACGGCGAGCACGTCGGCCAATTCGGCCGTGCGCAGGGCGGGCAGATCGGCCTGGAGGGCGAGCAGGTGGGTGGGTCCGTGGCGATCGCGCACATCGCGAGCACCCGCGGCCAGTGCCGTGTTGAGTGGATCGTCGCCTGCGGGCGGTTCATCGATCACGTGCGCGCCGAGCTCGCGGGCTCGGGCGGCGACCAGCGGGTCGGGGGTGACCACGGTCAGCGACGACACCTCGGGCACGGCGGTGGCGGCCACGACGGTATCGGTGAACATGGCCAGCACGAGCTGGGCGCGTTGCTCGGTGCTCAGCTCGCTCGCGAGCCTGCTCTTGGCCCGGTCGATGTGTTTGACCGCCATCACGGCGTGCACGGTGTGCATGGCTTCGATCCTTGCATGGCATATTGGGCTGATGACGAGGGCGGCGGTAATGGGTGCGGGGTCGTGGGGTACTGCGTTCGCGAAGGTGTTGGCCGAGGCGGGGACCGACGTCACGATCTGGGCCAGACGGGCCGAGGTGGCGCAGGCGCTCGACACCGAGCATCGCAATCCGTTCTACCTGCCCGGCGTGCAGTTGCCGCCGGTGCGGGGGACCGACGATCACCGGGTCGCGCTGGACGGGGCGGATCTGGTGGTGCTCGCGGTGCCGTCGCAGTCGTTGCGGGCGAATCTGGATCTGTGGAAGGGCGATATCGGCGCCGATGCCACCTTGCTGAGTCTGGCCAAGGGGATCGAGACCGGGTCGCTGCTGCGGATGAGTCAGGTGATCGCGGAGGTCACCGGGGCCGAGCCGAGCCGGATCGCGGTGCTGTCGGGTCCGAATCTGGCGCACGAGATCGTCGAACGCCAGCCCGCGGCGACGGTGATCGCGTGCACCGACACCGAGCGGGCCGGGGCAGCGCAGCGAGCGTGTGCCACCGGATATTTCCGGCCGTACACCAACACCGATGTGATCGGCTGTGAGATCGGTGGCGCGTGCAAGAACGTCATCGCGCTCGCGTGCGGTATCGCCTCGGGAATGGGTCTGGGCGACAACTCGGTCGCGAGCCTGATCACGCGCGGGCTCGCCGAGGTGATGCGGCTCGGCGTCGCGCTCGGGGCGCAACCGGTGACCTTGGCCGGGCTCGCGGGCGTCGGCGATCTGGTGGCTACCTGTACCTCGCCGTTGTCGCGCAACCGGTCCTTCGGGTATGTGCTCGGCGCGGGCGGCTCGATGGCCGCCGCTCAGGAGGCGACCAATGGGCAGGTGGCCGAAGGTGTGAAGTCGTGCACATCGGTGCGGGCCCTTGCCGCCGAGCACGGGGTGGAGATGCCGCTCACCGACGCGGTGCACAAGGTGTGTCATGAGGGGCTATCGGTGAGCGAGGCGGTCGGCAGCCTGCTCGGCAGGCGGATCAAGCCCGAATAAGGGCGATAGCGCCACAGCGGCGCGAACCTACTACGGTGACGTTCATGACGGAACGGATCAGGGTAGCTGTGGTGTTCGGCGGGCGCAGCAGCGAGCACGCCGTCTCGTGTGTGTCGGCGAGCAGTGTGCTGCGCAACCTCGATCCGGCGCGCTACGAGGTGGTGCCGATCGGCATCACCCCCGCCGGTGGCTGGGTGCTGGCCGACGGGATCGGCGAGCTGGCGCTGAGTCACGGTGTGCAGCCGCAGGTCGACGCGTCGGGGACGGCCCTCACGCTGGCCGCTGACCCCAGCCGCTCCGGTGCGCTGGTCGCGCTCGACTCGCACGCGGTGCTGGGCAATGTTGACGTGGTGTTCCCGATCCTGCACGGGCCCTTCGGCGAGGACGGCACGCTCCAGGGCATGCTCGAACTCGCCGGGATCCCGTATGTCGGTGCGGGCGTTCTCGCCAGTGCGGCGGGGATGGACAAGGAGTTCACCAAGAAATTGCTGGCGGCCGAGAACCTGCCCGTCGGCGTGCAGGTTGTGCTGCGGCCGGGTGTCGAAACCCTGCCGGCGGCCGACCGCACTCGGATCGGGCTGCCCGCCTTCGTGAAGCCCGCGCGCGGTGGTTCCTCGATCGGCATCACCAAGATCACCGACTGGGCCGATCTCCCCGCGGCTATCGCCGCCGCCCGTGCGCACGACCCGAAGGTGATCGTCGAAGCGGGCATCGTGGGACGCGAAGTCGAGTGTGGCGTACTGGAATTCGCCGACGGCGCGGTGCGCGGCAGCGTCGTCTCCGAGATCCGGATGCCCGATGCCGACACGGCAGCGCCCGAGTTCTACGACTTCGCCACCAAATACCTCGACGACGTGTGCGAATTCGATGTGCCCGCCAAGCTCGACGACGATGTCGCCGACGAGATCCGGGAGCTTTCGGTGCGGGCGTTCCGCGCGCTGGACTGCCAGGGGCTGGCACGGGTCGACTTCTTCGTCACCGAGAACGGTCCGGTGATCAACGAGATCAACACGATGCCCGGCTTCACGCCGATCTCGCAGTACCCGCGGATGTGGGAAGCCACCGGGATCGACTACCCGACGCTGGTGTCGACGCTGATCGAGACCGCCGTCGCACGCGGGACCGGGCTGCGCTAGTTCTGTTCTGCGGTAAGGCTTTCGGCGGGGTTGTGCTCGAAAGCCTTACGGCCCCAGGCTGTTAACTCAGAGTTCGCCCGGAGTCGGTTCGCGGGCAGGCAGATTCGCGTTGATGGTGTCGGAGACGGTCTGGACCGCGCTGGTGCCGGAGCCGTCGGGGACGGTCAGGGCGATATAGGTCTCGCGGTCGACGGCGAACCAAGTGCCGGTCTTGCCGACCTCGTCGCGGACCTGGAACCACTTCACGCCGTCGATCACGGTGAGCGGGGATGCGCGGTTGAATTCGAGGGGGCGGTCGAGGCCGCAGCGCAGCGTGATCGGGTCGCCGCCCTCGGGGAGCTGCCAGGCGCGGGTGGCCGGCGGGGCCGGCTCGACGAGGGTGGCCTTGGTGTAGTCGCCGAGCTCGGCGGGCAGGGCGGGGAGCAGGGCTTGGCAGGCGGGGCCGTCGGCGGCGGGGGCCGGGACGGGGCCGAGGGCGAGGGGTTCGCGTTCGACAGGGGCGCGCAGGGCGATGAAGGCGGCGACCAAGACGGCGACGATCAGGACGACGGGCAGGGCGACCGCGGTGGCGATGAGCGCGGGGGAGTGGTGTGTCTCGAGGTCGGCGTCGTCTGCTTCGGCATCGGGGTCTGCTTCGGCAGCGGGGCTCGCCTTCGCGATGTCGACGGTGGGATCCGCTGAAGTCGGGGTGTTCCCGGTGGACGCCGCCTCGTCGCCTGACGCGTCGGTGTCGGCCGGTGTCTGCTCGCCGATCGACGGTTTCGCGTCGGTGGTGGCGGTGTCCTCGGGGGTGGTCGCCTCGTCGCGATCCTCCGGTGTCGAGTCCGCCATAGCTGTGTGGTCCTTCCGTTCGCGGGTTCGCCTGCACCGTCGGTGGTGCCCGATCGCCTCCGAAAGGGTACCGTCGGGGCGATTTCGTCGGTCAGCAGCACAGTGGGAAGGGGTCGGCCATCAGCGAGGACAGCCGTCCGCAGACGGTGCGTGAGCTGGGCGAATTCGCCTTGATCGACCGTATCAACGCCGGTCGGGAGCAGGCCGCGCACGTGCTGCTCGGACCCGGTGACGACGCCGCGCTGATCGCCGCGCCCGACGGGCGGTTCGTGGTGAGCACCGACATGCTCGTCGAAGGCAGGCACTTCCGGCTCGACTGGTCCTCGCCCGTCGACATCGGCCGCAAGGCCATCGCGCAGAACGCCGCCGACGTGGTGGCGATGGGGGCGCGGCCGACGGCGTTCGTGGTCGCGCTCGGCTGCCCGGCCGACACCCCCGTGCCGGTGGTCGAGGGGATCGCCGACGGGATGTGGATCGAGGCGAGCCGCGCCGGGGGGTCGATCGCGGGCGGCGATCTGGTGCACAGCGAACAGCTGGTCGTCTCGGTGACCGCGTTCGGCGATCTGGGCGGGCAGTCCGCGATCACTCGATCCGGTGCGATGGTCGGCGACATCGTCGCGGTGGCAGGCGAACTCGGCTGGTCCGGTGCCGGGCTGGCCGTATTGACCGGGGACGCGGACCTCGCCGATCCCGAGTTCACCTATGCCCTTGCGACACATCGTGTTCCGCAGCCGCCCTACGCGGCGGTGATCGACGCGTTCGGCACGCACACCCCGACCGCGCTCACCGACATCTCCGACGGATTGCTCGCCGACCTCGGACATCTCGCCACCGCCTCGAAGGTCGCGATCGATGTCCACAGCTCGGCGCTGTCCGATCCCGGACTCTCCGCAGTCGCGAAGCTGCTCGATGCCGATGCCGCGCAATGGATTCTGGCCGGGGGCGAGGACCACGCCTTCGCCGGAACCTGGTCTGCCGACATCGCGCTACCGGCGGGCTGGCGGCCGATCGGCGTCGTCACCGCAGGCAGTGGCGTCACGGTCGACGGCATCGCACCCACCGGCGGCACCGGCTGGGAATCGTTCCGTGGGGCGGACGCCACGCTCACCGGCGACGAACGATAGGTTGTGCGGTCATGGGTGCCAAACCACTGTCGGAGATCATCGATCCGGGCTGGGCCCGGGCACTGGAGCCGGTCACTGACCGCATCAGCGAAATGGGCGAGTTCCTACGCGAGGAGAACGCGGCAGGCCGCGGCTATCTTCCCGAAGGGGAGAACGTGCTGCGTGCGTTCGGGCGCCCGTTCGACAAGGTGCGCGTGCTCATCGTCGGCCAGGATCCCTACCCGACGCCCGGCCACGCGATGGGGCTGAGTTTCTCTGTGACACCGCAGGTTTCGCCCGTCCCGCGCAGCCTGTCCAACATCTTCGCCGAATACTGCAAGGACCTCGGCTTCGATACGCCGACCTGTGGCGACCTGAGCCCCTGGTCGGATCAGGGTGTGCTGCTGCTGAACCGGGTCCTCACCGTCACCCCCGGCGCGCCCGCCTCGCATCGCGGCAAAGGCTGGGAAGCGGTCACCGAGCAGGCGATCCGGGCGCTGGTCGCGCGCGACGAGCCGCTCGTGGCCGTGCTGTGGGGCAACGACGCGCGTTCGCTCAAGCCCACCCTCGTCGACGCCGAGGTGCCCTATGTCGAATCGGCGCACCCCTCACCACTTTCCGCCTCGCGCGGGTTCTTCGGTTCACGACCGTTCTCCCGGGTCAACGAACTGCTCGACGAACTCGGCGCCGACCCCGTCGACTGGCGGCTGCCCTGACCCGGGGCGTCGCCCGCACCAGAAGAGAATGATGAAGGAGCACAACCCGATGCACATCTCCACCGTTCGCGCTGCCCTCGCGACCGCCGCCGTCGCCGCCGCCATTACCGCGGGCGCGGGCTCGGCTTCCGCCGCTGGCCTGCAGCTCGAGCCCTACAACGAGCAGGCCGCCCCGGTGGCCACCACCCAGGTCGGCGAGGAATGGACCTCCACCGGCACCTCCACGATTTCCTCGGGCGTGAACGCGAAGGTGACCTGCCTCCTGCAGAACACCTTCAGCGCCCTCGGCGCAGCGTGTTAAAGCGGCTGGCACCGCTGGGTTTTCGGCCCTGATTACCTCGCATCCGAGAGCGATACTGCGCCTTCGGCGTTCCGTCTCGCCCTTCGGATGCGAGGCGGCCGAAAACCCGTGGTGGCTGGCTTTCCTGCGTGGCGCGGTCGCGTCAGGTGGGTCAGTTCACTCGCGGGAGTGGGTGACTCTTAAGTGAGGCCCACGTAGTTCGGTTTTCTCTTGGCTACGAAGGCATCTACGCCTTCTTGGCCCGTTTTGCTGTCGGCGGCGGCTGAGATGCTGTCGCGTTCGGCGTCGAGCTGCTGGTCCAGGATCGCCGTGGGCGACTGGGCCAGCAGTTTTTTCATGGCCGCGTAGGTGGCGCGGGGGCCGTTGACGAAGGTTTGCGCTACGCGCAGGGCTTCGGCGCGGATGTCGTCGTCGGCGACTGTGCGGCTCAGGATGCCGAGGCGGACGGCTTCTTCGGCGTCGATGACGGCGTCGGTGAGCAGGATCTCGGTGGCGCGGCTCAGGCCGACGATGCGGGGGAGCAGCCAGGACATGCCGCCGTCGGGCGACAAGCCGATGCCGGGGTAGGCGGGGCGCAGTTTCGTCGACGGGCCGCCGATCGCGATGTCGGCGCCGCAGACCAGGCTCATGCCCGCGCCCGCCGCCCAGCCCTGTACGGCGGCGACCACGGGGACGGGGGCATCCGCCAGTGCGCGGACGAAATCGTGGAGCTCGTCGGCCAGCTGGTGCAGGTAGGCACCGCGGTCATCGGACGCGGCGAAATTGCGGACGTTGCCGCCCGCGCAGAAGTTCGCGCCCGCGCCGGTGAGCAGCACGGCGCCGACCGATGGGTCGAGTGCGCGCAGGGCCGCGGTGCCCGCGTTGATCAGATCGAAATCCATCGAGGTGCCCGCGGCGGAGGTGGCGATGGTCAGTTGGAGCACGCCGTCGATGATCTCGGCGGCGGGGACCGGTTCGGTGGTACTCATGGGCGTCACCCTAATCGGCGCCGTTCCCGGTCGTCACGCTCGGGCGAACCCCTTCGCCGTCATCGGGTTCGCTGCGGAGATCCACACGGCGAGAAGTACTACCTCGTGGGCCCGGTGTTCGGCGCAGAGCCGCGAACGGACCGTGCCTTGGCTTCAGCGGCGAGCGCGGCGCCACAACTGTTCGGGGAGCAGGGTGAAGGGGTCGGTGCGGCGGATGCCCGTGTCGGTGAAGCCGTGTCTGCGGTAGAAGGCGTGGGCGCGCGGATAGTCGGCGAAGACCCAGAGGGTGCACGGCGAGCCTGGCACGGCCGCGTCGATCAGCGCGTCGGCGACGCCGGTACCGTGCCAGGCGCTGCGAACGTAGAGCGCTTCGAGTTCGGCTTCGGTGGACGCGGGCAGGCCGGCCTCGGGGTGGCGAGCCGAGTTCGTCCCAGCGGCGAAGCCGATCAGCCGGTCGCCGGCCAGCGCGACCGGCAGCTGGTGGCGGCCGCCTGCCCGGCGACGTTCCCAGGTGATCGCGGAGCGTTCGAGGTCGAAGCCGTCGAGGATGTGCGCGGGAACGAGAGTCCCGTAGGCCTCGCGCCAGCTGGCGATGTGACAGGCGGCGAGTTCGGTGACCCGGGTCGCGGTCAGCGGTGCGATCCGCCAGTCAGCCACGACGAGTCCGGACGAGGAGGCCGGGCCGTGGTACGACAAAGCCCCGGATCACCCACGAAGGGTGCCGGGGCACTGTCGGCAGAATGTACGGGCTGAAAATCAGCCGCGGACGACCTTGCCCGCCTTCAGGCAGGAGGTGCACACGTTCATCCGGCGGGTGTTGCCAGGGGCAACCTGCGCACGCACGGTCTGGATGTTCGGGTTCCAGCGACGGTTGGTGCGCCGGTGCGAGTGCGAGACCGACTTCCCGAAACCGGGGCCCTTGGCGCAGACGTCGCAAACGGCAGCCATGTCGCGAGCTCCTTCATGTCATAAGCGGCCAGCGGCGCACGAATGCCCGCTGAACCGGAAACTGATGTCGTCAAATGCCTTGCCGACTGACGTCGGCCAGCGCAGACCCACGTGGGCCGCACGAGGCAACCCTGCAAGACTAGCGGGCCGGGCCTCGAAGTTCCAAACCGGGTATCCCGGTCGAATCGCCGAGCACAGCCCGGATGAGGGCCCGTCCGAGGTCAGCGTACCGCTGCCCGCGCCCGGCCGTGCGCGGGGCTGTGGACGCTCGGCGGCGGCGCTCAGTGAGGCGCGGTCGGTCGCTGCCGCTAACCTGGCGTGCGTGCTCGGCGCGCGGGCACGTAGAACGGGGAGCGAGGTGGCGGTGGCGCACGTGCGGGAGTCTCTCGACGGCCCCGACCTGCTGGTCTGGGCACGCAATTGCCGCGCCGACCTAGAACTGCGCCGTGCCGAGATCGACGCACTCAACGTCTTCCCCATCGCCGACTCCGACACCGGCACCAACCTCCTCGCCACCATGCGAGCGGCCGTCGCGGCCGCGGACCGGGCGGTGCTGGATGTCCGATCCGCCGCTGTCGGCGTCCCCGAAAGGCAGGAAGCCCTCGGCACTGTCGAGGGGGAGTTGTCGAGCCTCGCCGCCCGCGACGAACCCTGTGCCGACGATCACAGCGGGGGTGTCGGCAGGCCTTCGCCGCACCTCATCGCCCAGGCCCTGGCGCGCGGCGCGACGGTGGGCGCGCGCGGGAACTCGGGGATCATCCTGTCGCAGGTGCTGCGCGGGATCGCCGAGGCCGTCGTCGCCGGTCCGTTGACCGGGGAGCGGCTGCAGGTGGCCCTGCGGCGGTCGGCGGTGCTCGTGCGAACCGGGCTCAGTGCCCCGGTCGAGGGCACGATCCTGACAGTTCTCGATCGTGCCGCGGTGGCGGCCGCCGAGTCCACCGATCAGTCCCTCGTGACTGTCGCCCGATCCGCCGCCGCCGGTGCCGCACGCGCCCTGAGCGAGACACCGGCACAGCTGGGCGTGCTGCGCGCGGCCGGAGTCGTCGACGCGGGGGCGCGCGGGCTGCTGGTGCTGCTCGACTGCCTCGTGGCCGAAGTCTGCGGTGTCGCACCCCATCGCGTCAGGTACACCAGGGGTGAACGAGCCGACCACGGCCCACACCGGCACCCCGACGACCAGAACAGCCGAGCTGGCGAGCCTGCCGCCGGCACCGCGGGCAGTACAGCTGACGAACAATCGCGCCCGTCGCGGGGTGACCAGGACCGCAGGCATCCCGACTTCGGTGACGACCACGATCGCCGGGATCAGGCGGCCGATCCGCATTTCGAGGTCATGTACGTGATCTCCGGCACCGATGACGCCGCCGCCGGTGGGCTGCGGGATCGGCTGGCCGTGCTCGGCGACTCGGTGGTGGTGGTCGGTGACGGTGACAGCACCTGGTCCGCCCATGTGCACTGCCGTGACGCGGGGGCCGCGATCGAGGCCGGGCTCGCGGTAGGGCCCGTGACCGCGATCCGAATCGAGAGTTTCGCGGTGACCGCGACACTCGGCGGCCACCACGAGCTCCGCGTCGACGGCCTCGCCACACATCACACGCAGGGCCGGGACGGCGCGCCCGACAACTCCGCGCCGTGCGAGCCGCACGCGCGCGGTGCCGGTGGTCGACCCGTGCGCCCCGTGGAACGAGATGCCGTGCCGGCGACCGGCGACGGGCGTGCAGGCCCGGCCGATCACGATGCCCGCGCGGACCGTGGTGTCCTCGCGGTGGCTGCCGGCGCTGCTGCCGCGCGCCTGTTCGAAGATGCCGGGGCGGTGGTGTTGCGGGAGGATCGGCAGGTCGATACGAGCACCCTGCTGCGGGCGATCCGCGCGATGCCGAATCGGGAAGTGCTGGTCTTGCCCAACGGGGCACTGCCCGCGCAGGAACTCGTCGCGGTCGGTGTGGCCGCGCGTGACGGGTCGCGCGATGTGTTGTTGCTGCCGAGCGCGTCGATGGTGCAGGGACTCGCGGCGCTGGCCGTGCACGATCGGGGGCGGATCGCGGTGGATGACGCGTTCGCGATGTCGGAGGCGGCGGCGACCACCCGGTGGGGTGCGTTGCGGGCGGCACGGGTGCGGGCCCTGACCATGGTCGGAATGTGTTCCCCTGGTGACGGATTGGGCCTGGTCGGGCACGATGTGGTGGTGATCGACCCCGATGTGGTCGGCGCGGGACGCATCCTGCTCGACCGGATGCTCGGTCTCGGTGGGGAATTGGTGACATTGCTGATGGGCGCCGACGCGGGGCCCGAGCTGGCGCAGGTGCTCGCCGATCACGTGACGGCCGGTTTCCCCGGCGTCGAGGTGGTCGTGTATTCCGGTGGACAGCAAGCGGATCTGGTGCAGATAGGGGTCGAGTAGATGGCGACGTTGAGTGACCGGCTCGACCACGTGCTCGGCGTCAAGGCGGCCGACCGGCTGACCGAGGCGTTCGACATGACCACCGTCGAGGATCTGTTGCGTCACTATCCGGTGCGCTACGCCACCCAGGGGCAGCCGCTCACCGAGGAGGAACCCGAGGAGGGCGCGCACATCACCGTGATCGGACGGATCACGAAAACCGAACTGCGCCCGATGAAGAACCGCCGCGGCTCCCTGTTGAAGGTGCAGCTCGACACCGGTGCGCAGCGCCCGCTGGAGGCGACCTTCTTCAACGGTGACAAAGTGCGCTATCTGGTGAAAGAAGGTGTGCGAGCGATGATGTCGGGCACCGTCCACTGGTGGCGCCCCGACCGCTGGAACCTCTCGCACCCCGACTACCTGATCCTGCCCGACAAGGCGGAAGCCGGCGTGGAGGAACTCACCTCCGTGCGCGGCAGCGGTGCCCTGCGCGGCCTGGCGCAGAGCGCGAAAGGCGCTGGGGGCGTCGATGCCGCGTTCTTCGAGCGCGAATTCGTGCCCGTGTATCCGGCGACCGCGAAGGTGCAGAGCTGGGACCTGCTGGCCTGCATCCGGCAGGTGCTCGACCAGCTCGACCCCATCGAGGACCCGCTGCCCGCCGACCTGCGCGAGGAACGTCAACTGCTTCCGCTCGCGCAAGCGCTGCGCCTGATCCACCTGCCCGAGCACCAGCTCGACATCGAGAAGGCAAGGGACAGGCTCCGTTTCGACGAGGCGCTCGCGCTACAGCTCGTGCTGGCCGAGCGTCGCCACGAGGTAGAGGGCCGCACCGCCCCGGCCTGCCCACCCTCGGCGGACGGCATCGCCGCCGACTTCGACGAGCGCTTGCCGTTCGAACTCACCGAGGGCCAGCAGCAGGTGCTCGCGGAGATCTCGGAGGACCTCTCCCGCACCCGCCCGATGCACCGCCTGCTCCAGGGCGAGGTGGGCTCCGGCAAGACGATCGTCGCGCTGAACGCGATGCTGCAAGTGGTGGACTCGGGCCGCCAGTGCGCACTGCTCGCGCCGACCGAAGTCCTCGCGTCGCAACACTATCGGTCGTTGCGCGCGATGCTCGGTGACCTCGGTAACGCGGGCGAACTCGGTGCCGCCGAGAACTCGACCAAGGTCGTACTGCTCACCGGATCGATGTCGACGGCCGCGAAGAAGGCGGCGCTGCTGGACGCGATGACCGGCGAGGCGGGCATCGTCATCGGCACCCACGCCCTCATCCAGGATGCCGTCGAGTTCTACGACCTCGGCCTCGTCGTGGTCGACGAGCAACACCGCTTCGGGGTCGAGCAGCGAGACGCGTTGCGCGCCAAGGCGAAAGGCGGCATCAGCCCGCATCTGCTGGTGATGACCGCCACCCCGATCCCGCGCACCATCGCGATGACCACCCTCGGCGACCTCGAAACCTCCACGCTCACCCAGCTTCCCAAGGGTCGATCGCCGATCGTGTCGAAAGTCGTGCCACGCAAACTGCATCCGGGCTGGGTGGATCGGGCGTGGGAACGCATCGTCGAAGAGGTCGGCCAGGGCAGGCAGGCGTACGTGGTGTGCTCGCGCATCGGGGAGGATCCCGACGCGCCACCGGCCAAGGGCAAGAAGGCCGAGAAGGAAGGGCCGACCACCGCGGCCGCTGTCGAGATGTACGAGACGCTGGGCGCCGGTCCGCTGGCGGGGGTGCGGGTCGGCCTGTTGCACGGCAGGCTGCCGTCCGATGAAAAAGACCACGTGATGCGCCAATTCAATGACGGCACCATCGACGTGCTGGTCTGCACCACCGTGGTCGAGGTCGGTGTCGATGTACCGAACGCGACCGTCATGGTGATCGTCGACGCCGACCGGTTCGGCGTGAGCCAGCTGCATCAGCTGCGCGGTCGCATCGGCCGCGGCAAGCACCCCGGTCTGTGCCTGCTGGTCACCGATGCCGCGCCCGGCGGCACGGCGATGGCGCGCCTCGAGGCCGTCGCCGCGACCACCGACGGCTTCGAACTCTCGGTGCTCGACCTGCGTCAGCGCCGCGAAGGTGACGTCCTCGGCTCGGCCCAGTCCGGCACCGCCCGGTCGCTGCGCTTGCTCTCGCTCCTCGACGACCTCGAAGTGATCACCGCCGCACAGGAACTCGCCCGCCAGGTCGTCGCCGAGGACCCGGGTCTGGTGAAGCACCCGGGCTTGGCGGGCATGATGCACGCCGCCGTCGACGGCGAACGCATCGAATACCTCGCCAAATCCTGACCGCCGAACGAGCTCGGCGCCACAGCGGCTAGGCCGGCGCCGATCGCGTGACGGCGTTCGCGGTGGTGTGTGGCAACCGCGGATACGGCAGATCGGTGCTGGTGTGCTCGACCACGGCGAGCGGGCGCCCGATCTGCGGGAACGCGCGCTGCGGGCACGACGGCCGCTCGCACACCTTGCACCCCGCGCCGATCGGCACAGCCACCTGCGGATCGTCCACTTGCATTCCCTGCGAGTACACGAGCCGATCGGCGTATTCGATATCGCAGCCCAGCGCGACGACGAAGTTCTTCGACGCCGTCCCGAAGCCCTGCGCCGCGGCGGGGGTAGTGCGCGCGATCCAGAGGTAGCGACGCCCGTCGGGCATCTCCGAGATCTGGGTGAGGATGCGACCGGGATGGGCGAAGGCCTCGTGGGTCACCCACAGCGGGCAGCTGCCACCGACCCGCGAGAAGTGGAAAGCGGTGGCGGACTGGCGTTTCGAGATGTTGCCTGCCCGGTCGGTGCGGACGAGGAAGAACGGCACACCGCGCTGTCCCTGACGTTGCAGGGTGGCCAGCCGATGGCAGACCGTCTCGAAACCGACCTCGAAACGCAGGGCGAGCAGGTCGACGTCGTAGCGCAGTTCCTCGGCCGAACGCAGGAATCGCCCGTAGGGCAGGATCAGCGCGCCGGCGAAGTAGTTGGCCAGCCCGACCCGGGCCAGCGTGCGGGATTCGCCGGTGAGCGCCCGGGATTCGGCGAGCACGTTGTCGATCTCGCGGCCGTAGAGCAGCAGGCCCAACGTGGTCGCGATCTGGAAGGCCCGCTGCCCTGGACGCAGCCGCCTGGCCAGGGTGAGGGTGCGGGTGTCGGGGTCGTAGTGGCGTTTCGGGATGGCCGGGTCGGCGCCGTCGCCGCGCACCAGCACCGTGACGCCCGCGCGTTCCTCGGCGATCCTGGCCAGCTGACGATCCAGCGAGCCGATGCTCAGACCGGATTCCTCGAACAGCTGCTCGGCGGCGTGGTCGAGGGTCGCGATGTGGTTGCGGTGGTCGTAGAAGAAGTCGCGCACGTCCTCGTAGGGCATCGGTGCGCCCGGCGCGCCGGTTGGCGTGTCGACGCGCGAGGACAACAGGTCCAGCTGGTCGGTCGCCGCGCGCAGCCGTCGGTGCATCGCGATCACGATGCGCGCCACCTCGGGCAGCCTGGTGGCCAGTTCCT
Source organism: Nocardia sp. FBN12 (assembly GCF_054031145.1). NCBI lineage: Bacteria > Bacillati > Actinomycetota > Actinomycetes > Mycobacteriales > Nocardiaceae > Nocardia > Nocardia sp. FBN12. The sequence goes on along the minus strand of NZ_CM132926.1, from coordinate 4,180,131 downwards.
CGACCTCGGTGATCGGTGCGGTGTCGCCGCCGCCCGCGGCCTCCACCAGCACCTCGTGCAGGTCCGAGACCAGCCGCGCGTCGGAGTCGGCGGCGAAGAACTGCACGTCGAGGTCGAAGGTCGAGTTGAGTTTCAGCAGAACAGGAATGGTGAGCGGCCGCTGATCCCGCTCTAGCTGATTGAGATAGCTGGGTGAGAGGTCAAGCGACTTCGCTAGCGCTGCCTGGGTCATCCGCCGTTCTTCGCGCAGCCTTCGTAGCCTGGCCCCCGCGTACATCTTCCGCACGACGAAGATCCTAACGCGACTTGTTCGCAATATTCGCTGAAAGACGTGAATACTCGCGGAGATGTCCAGTGCTGCAAGGGATTTTACGCGACACTACTCGTGCGTAACGTGCGAAGAGTGCGCTGGTCGGGCACACCGGCTCCCCGGTGTGCCGGGCACATCGGGGAAATTCGCTGCCGTCACCTTCCGCTGGACGCCGCTCCCGAAAATACGCCTGTTCCAGCTGTTTCGGTAGAGATAGCGAACTCCTATCGGGCAAATCGCAGTCGGGAGTTCGCCCGACCCCCTCCCGGCACACACTGCCCCGAACGGACGCGAAGACCGCCGGGGCAGTGGTCAGGTCAGCGCAGGGTCGCCGCGGCTGCCACCAGGTTGCGCAGTGCCGCTTCGACCTCCACCGGGCCGCGGGTTTTGAGGCCGCAGTCGGGGTTCACCCAGAGGCGCTCGGCGGGAACCGCTTTCAACGCGGCCGACAGCGAGCGGGTGATCTCCTCGACCGACGGCACCCGCGGCGAGTGGATGTCGTAGACACCCGGCCCGACGCCGAGCGCGAAACCGGCCGCGTTCAGATCGTCGAGGACCTCCATGTGCGAGCGGGCCGCCTCGATCGAGGTGACATCGGCGTCAAGGCCCGCGATCGCCGAGATGACCTCGCCGAACTCCGAGTAGCACAGGTGCGTGTGCACCTGGGTGGTGTCGGCGACGCCCGCGGTGGCGAGGCGGAACGCGTCCACCGACCACCGCAGGTAAGCGGGCTGTTCGGCCGCCCGCAGCGGCAGCAGCTCGCGCAGGGCGGGCTCGTCGACCTGGATGATCCGCGCGCCCTGGGCTTCCAGGTCGACGGTCTCGTCCCGGATGGCGAGCGCGACCTGGCGGGCCGAGTCGCCCAGCGGCTGGTCGTCACGGACGAACGACCACGCCAGGATGGTCACGGGGCCGGTGAGCATGCCCTTGACCGGCTTGGTGGTCAGCGACTGGGCGTAGCCGATCCACGACAGCGTCATCGGTTCGGGCCGGGTGACGTCGCCGAACAGGATCGGCGGGCGCACGCAGCGGGTGCCGTAGGACTGCACCCAGCCCGCCTCGGTGACGGCGAAACCGTCGAGCAGTTCGGCGAAGTACTGCACCATGTCGTTGCGTTCCGGTTCGCCGTGCACCAGCACGTCGAGGCCGAGCGTCTCCTGCAGGGCGATCACGTCGGCGATCTCGGCCCGCATCCGCCGCACGTACTCGGCCTGGTCGATCTCGCCCTTGCGCAGTGCCGCGCGGGCCAGCCGGATGGTCGAGGTCTGCGGGTAGGAGCCGATGGTGGTGGTCGGCAGCACCGGCAGGTCGAGGTGATCGCGCTGCAGTGCGCGCCGCTCGTCGGCCGGGGAACGAGCCAGATCGTTCTCGTCGAGCGCGGCCGATCGGTCGCGGACCTGGGCGTTGTGCAGGCGCGGGTCGGTGCGGCGTGAGTCGGCGGCGGCGCGGGCCGCGGCCAGCTCGTCGGCGACGGCGTCGACGCCCGCGGTGAGGGCGGTCGCCAGGACGCGCACCTCGCCGACCTTCTCGGTGCCGAAGGCCAGCCACGAGCGCAGCCGCTCGTCGAGCCCGGTCTCCGAGGCCAGCGAATACGGCACATGCAGCAGCGAGCACGAACTCGACACGGCCACCGAGCCGGCGCTGCCGAGCAGGGTGCCCAGGGTGCCCAGGGCCGCGTCGGGGTCGGCGCGCCAGATGTTGCGCCCGTCGACCACACCCGCCACCACCAGTTTGCGAGCCAGGGCGGGCAGCGCGGCGACCGCCGAGACCTCGGTGCCCGCGGTGAAATCGAGAGCGACACCTTCGATCTCGGTCTCGGCCAGCACCGCCAGGGCGGCATCGGGGTGCCCGAAGTAGGTGGCGACCAGGATCGCGGGCCGGTGCGGCGCGGCCGACAGCGCGCTGTAGGTCTGGCCGACCAGGGCGAGCTCTGCGTCGCTGAGGTCGGTGACCAGCACCGGCTCATCGAGCTGCACCCACCGCGCGCCCGCGTCCGCCAGCTGGGCCAGCAGGTCCAGATACAGCGGCAGCAGTTCGGGTAGCCGCTCCAGCGCGGTCCCGGCGGCGGCCTTGGCCAGCTTCAGGAAGGTGATCGGACCGATCACTACCGGCCGCGCGGGCAGGCCCAGCTCGATCGCCTCGTCGAGTTCGGTCAGCAGCTTGCCCGGGTGCAGGGAAAAGGTGGTCGTCGCGTCGATTTCGGGTACCAGGTAGTGGTAATTGGTGTCGAACCACTTGGTCATCTCCAGCGGAGCGACCGTGCCGGTGCCGCGCGCGGCCGCGAAATACCGGTCGAGCGGGTCGGCGATCCCGGCGACGCGCGCAGGCAGGGCACCGAGCAGTTCGGCCGCATCGAGCATCTGGTCGTAGTAGGAGAAGGTGCCCACCGGCACCGAATCCAGTCCGGCCGCAGCTAGTTCGGTGAGTTGGTCGCGACGGAGCCGACGACCCACCGAATGCAGGTGCGCGGCGTCGGCGCGGCCCGCCCAGTAGGACTCGGTGGCGCGCTTGAGTTCCCGGTTCGGGCCGACGCGCGGTAGGCCGAGAACCGTTGCGGTGAACGGGGTGTGCGTAACAGTCACGGAGATTCTCCAGTGTCGTGCAGGGGGAGCCGTCGCCTTTTCGCGGGTACGCGCCACACCGCCGGAACCGGTCGTGAACACGACAGGCCGGCATTTCGGTGGTCCGCGCGCCCGATCCACGAGGCGGTGGCCGCCGGATACGGCGTATCCGGCACAGTCGGCAGGTCTTCGGACTCGCGGGCACCGGTCGTGTGATCGACCGACCTACTGGCCGTCGCTTCCCAGGCGTGCGGCCCAGTGCTGATGACGGCGGTCGTTCCCGCTCACCGCTGCGGGACAGTCCCGGATTCTCACCGGGTTCCCTCTCACCCGGCGCGAATTGAATCGCACTCGGATTCGACGCCTGTGCGGGAGGTCGGGGCTCCGACTCTTCCACCGCGCAGGCGAACCAGCTGCGTCACCCAGCATAGGCCCTCGGCGGGCACGCGGTGCGCCGAGGCGCCACGATCAGTGCTGTGACCTGCGGTTGCGCACCGACCGTGCGCGGCGCACCGCACGCCGCTTTCCGCGGTGAGATGTGACGGCCTGATGAACGCAACTTCGCAGGTGGGCGGGTGTGCGGTGTGAAGATTGCTGCGAAGCCACCTTGCGTGTCCGGCCGCCGGTCGGGTCCGGGTACCGTAGGCCAATGTTCTCGAAAGTCTTGGTCGCAAATCGTGGTGAGATCGCTATCCGTGCCTTCCGCGCGGCCTACGAACTCGGCATCGGAACGGTCGCGGTGTTCCCGTACGAGGATCGCAATTCCGTGCATCGCCTGAAGGCGGCCGAGTCCTATCAGATCGGCGAAGAGGGTCACCCGGTTCGCGCGTATCTGTCGATCGAGGCGATCATCGAGGCCGCCAAGAGCGCGGGCGCGGACGCGATCTACCCCGGGTACGGTTTCCTGTCGGAGAACCCCGACCTCGCCGCGGCCTGTGCCGCCGCGGGCATCACCTTCATCGGACCCACCGCCCAGATCCTCGAGATGGCCGGCAACAAGGCCACGGCCATCGCCGCGGCCAAGGCGGCCGGGCTGCCGACGCTGAAGTCCAGCGAGCCGTCGGCCGATATCGACGAATTGCTCACCGCCTCGGCCGAACTCGAATACCCGATCTTCGTCAAGGCCGTCGCCGGTGGTGGTGGTCGTGGCATGCGCCGGGTCGCCGCGCCCGAGCAGTTGCGTGAGTCGATCGAAGCGGCCTCGCGCGAAGCGGAGTCGGCGTTCGGTGATCCGACGGTGTTCCTCGAGCAGGCGGTGGTGAACCCGCGCCACATCGAGGTGCAGATCCTGGCCGACCAGCACGGCAATGTCATGCACCTGTTCGAGCGGGACTGTTCGCTGCAGCGTCGCCACCAGAAGGTGATCGAGCTCGCGCCCGCCCCGAACCTGTCACCGGAACTGCGCGAACGGATCTGCGCCGACGCGGTGGCGTTCGCTCGCCAGATCGGCTACATCAACGCGGGCACCGTGGAGTTCCTGCTCGACGAGCGCGGCAACCACGTGTTCATCGAGATGAACCCGCGTATCCAGGTGGAGCACACGGTCACCGAGGAGATCACCGATGTCGACCTGGTGCAGTCGCAGCTGCGCATCGCGGCGGGTGAATCCCTCGCTGACCTCGGCCTGAGTCAGGAGACGGTGCAGATTCGCGGTGCCGCGCTGCAGTGCCGCATCACCACCGAGGACCCGGCCAACGGGTTCCGCCCCGACACCGGCCGCATCACCGCCTACCGCACCCCGGGCGGCGCGGGTATCCGTCTCGACGGTGGGGCGAACCTGGGCGCGGAGATCGGCGCCTACTTCGACTCGATGCTGGTCAAGCTCACCTGCCGTGGACGCGACCTGCCCGCCGCCGCCGCGCGCGCCCGCCGCGCGCTGGCCGAATTCCGGATCCGTGGCGTGACGACGAACATCCCGTTCCTGCTGTCGGTGCTCGACGACCCCGATTTCCAGGCGGGCCGGGTGACCACCTCGTTCATCGACGAGCGTCCCGAGTTGCTCACCTCGCGTGGGTCGGCCGACCGTGGCACCAAGATCCTGACCTATCTGGCCGACGTCACCGTCAACAAGCCCAACGGTGACCGTCCGACCACGGTGTACCCCTACGACAAGCTGCCCGCCGTCGACCTGACGCTGCCGCCGCCGGACGGTTCGCGTCAGCGTCTGCTCGCTCTCGGGCCGGAGGGTTTCGCGAAGGCGCTGCGCGAGCAGAAGGCGCTCGGCGTCACCGACACCACCTTCCGTGACGCGCACCAGTCGCTGCTGGCGACCCGTGTGCGCACCAACGGTCTGCTCGGTGTGGCCGGGCACGTCGCGCGGCTGACCCCCGAACTGCTCTCGATCGAAGCTTGGGGCGGCGCGACTTACGATGTGGCACTGCGGTTCCTGCACGAGGACCCGTGGGAACGCTTGGCCGCCTTGCGCGAAGCCGTGCCGAACATCTGCCTGCAGATGCTGCTGCGCGGTCGCAACACCGTCGGCTACACGCCCTACCCCGAACAGGTCACGCGCGCGTTCGTTTCCGAGGCCGCCACCACCGGTATCGATATCTTCCGCATCTTCGACGCGCTCAACAACGTCGACCAGATGCGCCCGGCGATCGACGCGGTCCGCGAAACCGGTACCGCCGTAGCCGAAGTCGCGCTCAGCTACACCGGTGACCTGCTCGACCCGAACGAACAGCTCTACACCCTCGACTACTACCTGAAGCTGGCCGAACAGATCGTCGACGCGGGCGCGCACGTGCTCGCGATCAAGGACATGGCCGGCCTGCTGCGCGCCCCCGCGGCCGCGAAACTCGTGACCGCACTGCGCAGTAACTTCGATCTGCCGGTGCACGTGCACACCCACGACACCCCCGGTGGTCAGCTGGCCACCTACCTGGCGGCCTGGCAGGCCGGGGCCGACGCGGTCGACGGCGCGTCCGCGGCCATGGCGGGTACCACCTCACAGCCCGCGCTGTCGGCGATCGTGGCCGCTACCGCGCACACCGAACACGACACCGGCCTGAACCTGCGCAACGTGTGCGACCTCGAGCCGTACTGGGAGGCGCTGCGCAAGGTCTACGCGCCGTTCGAGTCGGGCCTGCCCGCGCCGACCGGTCGTGTGTACACCCACGAGATCCCGGGTGGTCAGCTGTCGAACCTGCGTCAGCAGGCGATCGCGCTCGGCCTGGGCGACCGGTTCGAAGAGGTCGAGGCCAAGTACGCGGCCGCCGACCGGCTGCTCGGTCGCCTGATCAAGGTGACTCCGTCGTCGAAGGTCGTCGGTGACCTCGCGCTCGCGCTGGTCGGCACCGGTGTCGACATCGAGGACTTCGCCGCCGATCCGGGCCGCTACGACATCCCGGATTCGGTGATCGGCTTCCTGCGCGGTGAACTCGGCACCCCTGCGGGCGGCTGGCCCGAGCCGTTCCGTAGCAAGGCGCTGGCCGGGCGCAACGAGCCCAAGCCCGAGACCCCGTTGAGCCCGGCGGATCAGAAGTTGCTCGACGGCTCGTCCGACGAGCGTCGCGCCACGCTGAACCGGCTGCTGTTCCCCGGCCCGACCGCCGAATTCAACACCCACCGCGAGAAGTACGGCGACACCACCGGGCTGTCGGAGAACCAGTTCTTCTACGGCCTGCGTCGCGGCGAAGAACACCGCGTGCAGCTGGAGAAGGGCGTCACGCTGCTCATCGGCCTCGAGGCGATCTCCGAGCCCGACGAGAAGGGCATGCGCACGGTGATGTGCATCATGAACGGGCAGTTGCGCCCGGTCGCGGTGCGTGACCGCTCCGTCGCCTCCGAGGTGCCCGCGGCGGAGAAGGCCGACAAGAACAACGCAGGGCATATCGCGGCGCCGTTCGCCGGTGTGGTGACCCTTGCGGTGTCGGAGGGCGACGAGATCCACGCCGGTGACACTGTCGGCACGATCGAGGCGATGAAGATGGAAGCGGCCATCACCGCGCCGCGCGGTGGCGTGGTCGGCCGGATCGCGACCACCAAGGTGGCCCAGGTCGAGGGCGGCGACCTGCTGGTGGAACTGGTCGCACGCGAGTCGGAATGACGCGCATCGTCGCGGGTGTGGCAGGCGGGCGGCGCTTGAAGGTGCCGCCCGCAGGCACCAGGCCCACCTCCGATCGGGTGCGCGAAGCCCTGTTCAGCGCGATCGATGCCCGCCTCGATCTGGACGGGACGCTGGTCCTCGACCTGTACGCGGGCTCGGGTGCGCTGGGCTTGGAAGCGCTCTCACGCGGCGCCGAGCAGGCGCTGCTCATCGAGTCCGACCGCAAGGCGGGCGAGGTCGTACGCGCCAATATCGCCGAGCTCGGGTTGCCCGGTGCCGAATTGCGGCTCGGCAGCGTTTCCTCGGTGCTGAAACAGACCGCGCCGAGGGCATACGACGTGGTGTTCTCGGACCCGCCCTACGACGTGAGCACCGAAGACGTGATCGCCGACCTCACCGCGTTGGCGAGCAACGGCTGGCTCGCCCCCGAGGCGCTGGTGGTAGTCGAACGATCGAGTCGTTCACCCGAAATCGCCTGGCCCACAGGCTATGTGGCCTTGAAGACCCGTAAATACGGGGAGACCAGAGTCGAGCTGGCCGAGTACGGTGCTAGCGTCTGACCTATGGCTGCAGCACTGTGCCCCGGCTCCTTCGACCCGGTCACCAACGGTCACCTCGACGTGTTCGCTCGCGCGGCCGCGCAGTTCGACGAGGTGATCATCACCGTCAATGTGAACCCCAAGAAGCAGGGCATGTTCACCGTCGAGGAGCGCATGGACCTGCTGCGCGAATCGGTCTCGCACTTGCCGAACGTGCGCGTCGCCTCCTGGCAGGGGCTCACGGTGGACTTCGCCAAGCAGGAAGGCGTCACCGCGATCGTCAAGGGCCTGCGCGACGCGGGCGATTTCGGCTACGAACTCCAAATGGCCCAGATGAACCACAAACTGGCCGGCGTGGACACCTTCTTCATCGCCACCAACCCGTCCCTGAGCTTCCTGTCCAGCTCCCTGGTCAAGGAAGTAGCGGCCCTGGGTGGCGACGTGAGCGACATGCTCCCGCCGGCCGTCCACAAGCGCCTCCTCGACCGGATCGCGGAACGCAAGAGCTGATCTCGTCAGAACAGGGTTAGCGCACCGGACCGGAGCCGACTGGGCCGAACGCCCAACCGCCGGCCGCCGACGCGAGTCCCGGCCGGCTAGCCCTGGCTGGATGTCGCGGGGACCGGGAGGCGGAACAAGCCTCTCAGCGCAAGGAAGCGCATGCCGCCGACCGCGGCGGTGATGGCGAGGACCGTCAGGGCTTGGGTGATGTCGCCCAGACCGGGCGCCCAGAAATCCAGTCCGGCCAAACCCGCGGTGGTGATCGCGAGACCGATCAACGCGATTCCGCCGCCTTCCCACTGCGCCGTGAACCAGGTGACCCGGTCGGTGGCGTGGAAGGTGAGCTGACGGTGGAATTCGTTGGCGATGACCGTACTGACCACCGACCCGGCCACGTTGGCGATCAGCGGGCCGACGCTGTGCATCGCGAAGAACAGCAGCACATAGGCGATATTGCTGGATCCGCCGACAAGGGCGAACCGGAAGAGCTGGGGAAGGGCCCGATCGCCGCGCAGGTAGGTGAGCGCGCCCTCGAACTGCGGGCGCAGCGTGGGTGCGACTTCGCTCGGTGCCACCGCGGGAAACGGGCCGGTCCAGGGAGTGAACATGCCCGCGACGTGCGACACCGGACTCCTAGGGGTTTCCAGGAGGGTCATGTTCGACTCCGATCCCAATGAACAGACGCTCGAGTGGAACAGCCTCGAACAAACGCTGCTCCGCTCCGTGGACGACCGTCGCTGTCGAGTGAGTACAACAGCGGATGAGCTGCGGTGCTTCCCGGCGGACGGCGTTGTCGTGCTTACCGATGGTAGCCGAAGTGGAGGGCCGCACTCCACTTGATATCTGTGCGATCTTGGACACTGTCGCGACACACCGCGACGACATTCGGCTCACGCGCCCCAGAAGGGCACACTGGGCGTCGGCGGTAGTGGTTTCGCCGGGATCGAAGCAGGAGGGTAGTGAGCATGTATCGCGTATTCGAAGCACTCGACGAACTGGTCGCCATCGTCGAAGAGGCGCGCGGCATCCCGCCGACGCGCAGTTGCATCGTGCCGCGCGGCGATGTCCTCGAACTCCTCGACGATGTCCGCGACGCGCTACCCGGCGAACTCGACGACGCCCAGGACGTCCTCGATCACCGCGACAAGATCGTCGGCGATGCCCGCAGCGGCGCCGAGACGACGGTCACCACGGCCAACGAGCAGGCGCGCACCACCATCGACTCCGCGCGCGCCGAGGCCGATCGCATCCTCGCCGACGCCAAGGATCACGCCGATCGGATGGTCGCCGAGGCCACCGCCCACGCCGACCGCCTCGTCACCTCGGCCCAGGCCGAGGCCGACCAGGTCGTCGCCGACGGCAACGCCGAATACGACGAGCTCACCGGCCGCGCCCAGATCGACGCCGACCGCGCCATCGAAGCGGGCAAGGCCTCCTATGAGCGCTCGGTCGCCGACGGCAAGGCCGAACAGGCCCGCCTGGTCGCGCAGACCGAGGTGGTGCGGGTCGCGCACGCCGAATCCGCCCGCCTGATCGACGAGGCGCAGGCCGAGTCCGACCGGGTGCGCACCGAATGCGACGACTACGTCGACGAGCAGATGGCCGATTTCGGCAACCGGCTCGCGTCGATGGAAGAGACGCTCAACACCACCCGGCGCTCGATCACCCGCGGTCGCCAGCAGATGCGCAGCGGGCCCGGTGCCGAATACCCCGAATACGCTGCCGACCACCGCCGCTGATCGCACCGCGCGTTTTGAGTTCCGACGGGGTCCTGCCGTACTGTTGAGTGGTTGCCCATCATCCCCTCAAAGGTTAGTGAGTCAGTGATGTCCGCCGGTTCCGGTTCGCCCACGCGTCCACGCAAGACCAATGGTCCTGTGTCGGAGGCGGGTTTCGTGCTGGACGTCCGCAATCTCGGCCGCCGGCCGGGAACCATGCGGGAGCTGCGTCGCACTGTCACCGACCACGAGCGGCTGGGTCTCGACCTGATCGCCATCCCGGCCGACGCCGAGGTGGAACTCGACCTGCAACTGCAGGCGGTCTCGGAGGGTGTGCTGGTCACCGGCACGGCGTCCGGACCGACGGCCGGGGAGTGCTCGCGCTGCCTCGAACCATTCGACGACCAGGTGGAGATTCGTCTGACGGAGTTGTTCGCGTATCCGGACAGCACCACCGAACAGACGACCGAGGATGCCGAGGTCTACCGCATGGAAGACGATCTCGTCGACCTCGAGCCGGTGATCCTCGACGCCATCGGGCTGGAGCTTCCGCTGCAGCCGCTGTGCTCGCCGGACTGCGCGGGCCTGTGCCCGGAGTGCGGTGTGCGGATGGCGATTGCGGGTCCTGATCATGGGCATGAGATACTGGACCCTCGCTGGGCGAAGTTGGCGAAGTTTGCCACTGAAGAGCCCGGTACCGGCGACCCCGCCTGAGGGTTCCACCACCTAATACCGATCCGCTCCCGCGGCAGGCGATGCCGCGCGGTCAGCGAATACCAAGAGGAGAAGTACCGTGGCTGTTCCCAAGCGCCGGATGTCCCGTTCCAACACCCGGTCGCGGCGCAGCCAGTGGAAGGCCACCGCGCCGACCCTGGTCACCTGCCCGAACCGCGCGTGTGGTGAGAAGACCCTCCCGCACATCGCGTGCCCGTCCTGCGGCACCTACAAGGGCCGCCAGGTCACCTCTGCAGTCTGATCGTTGTAGATCATTCCTAGCAACGTGACAGCCAGTAAAGACAATGTGGGCGCGGCGGATCACGCCAGCCTGCTCACCGCCCTCGGTGTCGACGTACGACCGGAGCTTCTGCGCCTAGCGCTGACGCACCGGTCGTACGCGTACGAGAACGGCGGTTTGCCGACCAACGAGCGCCTGGAGTTCCTCGGCGACTCGGTACTCGGCCTCAGCATCACCGAGCGCCTGTATACCGAGCACCCGGAGAAGTCCGAGGGTGAACTCGCGAAACTGCGCGCCAGCGTGGTGAACATGCACGCGCTCGCCGAGGTGGCGCGTGGCCTCGGCGACGGCGGACTCGGCCAGTATCTGCTGCTCGGTAAGGGCGAAGAGCTCACCGGCGGCCGCGACAAGCCGAGCATCCTCGCCGACGGCATGGAGTCGCTGCTCGGTGCGGTGCACCTCGAGCACGGCATCGAAACCGCGCGCGTGGTGGTGCTTCGCCTGTTCGCCGATCTGCTCGAGCGCGGCCCTCGCATGGGCGCGGGCCTCGACTGGAAGACCAGCCTGCAGGAACTCACCGCCGAGCGCGGTCTCGGTGTGCCCGCCTACGAGATCACCTCCACCGGACCGGACCACAACAAGGAGTTCACCGCTACCACGGTGATCGCCGGTCATCCTTACGGTTCGGGTGTCGGCCGCTCCAAGAAGGAAGCCGAGCAGAAGGCCGCCGGTACCGCCTACAAGGCTCTCACCGCCGAATCCGCAGACAAAGCCTGATCCGTGCCCGAACTGCCCGAGGTAGAGGTTGTTCGGCGCGGTCTTGCCGATCATGCGGTCGGCCGGGCCATCGATACCGTCACTGTCACCCACCCGCGAGCTGTGCGCAGGCACGTCGCGGGTGGTGCTGATCTGGCGGCCAGACTCACCGGATTGCGGATCGACTCCGCGCAGCGGCGCGGGAAATATCTCTGGCTCACCTTCGACGAGCCCGATACCGCGCTGGTCGTGCATCTGGGCATGAGCGGTCAGATGCTCGTGCAGCCCGCGGGCGCGCCCGTCGAGAAACACGCGCACATCCGCGCGGTGCTCGGTGACGGTGCCGAACTGCGATTCGTCGACCAGCGCACCTTCGGCGGCTGGGCGCTCGCTGACCTCGTCGAGGTGAACGGGACCGTGGTGCCCGATTCCGTGGCCCATATCGCGCGCGATCCGCTCGACCCACTCTTCGACCGCGAGGCCGTGGTCGCGGCCATCCGCGCCAAGAACACCGAGATCAAACGCGTGCTGCTCGATCAGACGGTGATCTCGGGCATCGGCAACATCTACGCCGACGAAGCGCTGTGGCGGGCCGGTCTGCATGGCACCCGCCTCGCCGCCGATCTCACCCGCCCGGTCGTGCGCACCCTGCTCGACGGGGTCACCGCGGTGATGACCGAAGCGCTGGCCGTCGGTGGCACCTCGTTCGACGCCCTGTACGTGAATGTTAACGGCGAATCCGGCTATTTCGCCCGGTCACTGGCCGCTTACGGGCGCGCGAACGAACCCTGCGATCGGTGCGCCACGTTGCTGGTTCGTGAGCAATTCATGAATCGATCGTCGTTTTCCTGTCCGAAGTGTCAACGGAAGCCGCGCCACCGCTGATCCGGGCACGCTAACGTTTCCAGTGACAGGTCGTGACAGGCCGGGTCCGTGCAGGGAGGACGTTATGCGCAAGCTGACCTATTTCGTGGCATCGACGATCGACGGCTTCATCGCCGCCGAGGACGGGACGCTGGATTTCTTTCCGGTAGGCGGGGACCATGGGCCCGCGATCATCTCGCAGTACCCGGAGACCCTGCCCACCAAGGTGCGCGAGGCGCGCGGCATCGGGGCGGGCAACATCTACTTCGATACCGTGATCATGGGCCGCAAGACCCACGACTTCGGGGTGCGCACCGGTACCGCCAGCCCGTACGAACATCTACGCCAATTCGTGGTGTCCACGACGCTGCCCGAATCGCCCGCGCCGGGTGTGGAGCTGATCGCCGAGGACCCGACCGCCGCGGTGCGCGAGCTCAAACGCGAAGACGGACTGGGGATCTGGCTCTGCGGTGGTGGTGAACTGGCGCAGACGCTGCTGCCCGAAATCGACCAGGTGTTCCTGAAGCTGCATCCGGTGGTGCTCGGCACCGGCAGGCCACTCTTCGGCGGCGGAGCGAAACTTCCCGCGCCGGAGCGGTTCCGGGTGATCACCAGCCGGGTGTACGCCGACGGCGTCGCGTTCCTCAAGTACGGCCGGATCAAGTAGCCGCGATGACATCGGCGGCGAGTCCGGGTCCGGTGGCGGCGCTGCGCGAGGTCGGGTTCTGGCTCGAACGCAGTCGCGCGGAAACGCACCGGGTGAAGGCCTACCGCCGCGCCGCCGATGTCGTGGCCGGTCTCTCCTCGGGCGAATTCGATACTCGCGCAAGCGAACACAGTTGGCGTGAGCTGGCCGGAATCGGGCCGAAGACCGCGGCCATCATCGAACAGGCCTGTGCCGGTGCGGTGCCCGACTATCTGGCTGAGCTCCGCAAGGAGGCGAAGCCGATCGCGCCGGCGGGCGAGGAGTTGCGCGCGGCGCTGCGTGGCGATCTGCACACCCATTCGGATTGGTCCGATGGTGGTAGTCCGATCGCTGAGATGATGGGCGTAGCGGCGGCGCTGGGGCACGAATACTGCGCTCTGACAGACCATTCCCCGCGCCTCAAAGTCGCCAACGGCCTGTCCGCCGAGCGGCTGCTACGTCAACTCGACGTGATCGCCGAGCTCAACGAGCAGATGGCGCCCTTTCGCATCCTCACCGGCATCGAGGTCGACATCCTCGACGACGGCACCCTCGACCAGCAGGCCGAACTCCTCGAACGTCTGGATGTCGTTGTCGCCAGCGTGCACTGGCACCTGCGCGACGACCGCGACACCATGACCAAACGCATGGTCTACGCCGTGGCGAACCCGAATGTCGATATCCTCGGCCACTGCACCGGCCGCCTCGTCGAAGGGTCTCGTGGCACCCGCCCTGAATCGTCGTTCGACGCCGAACTCGTCTTCGAGGCCTGCCGCCGCTACGGCACCGCCGTCGAAATCAACAGCCGCCCCGAACGTCGCGACCCGCCTGGTCGTCTGATCGAGCTGGCGGTCGAGATGGATTGCTTGTTCAGCATCGACACCGACGCCCACGCACCTGGCCAATTGGCTTGGCAGGGTTACGGATGCGAACGCGCACTCGCACACGGCGTGTCCGCCGATAAGGTGATCGACACCTGGCCGGTCGAGGAGTTGCTCGCCTGGTGCGGGGACTCGAACGGGTGACGTTCTGATATAACTCAACTCGCTGTACGCGGCGGCGAGCATTGTGGGGGACTGGTGAGCGAATTTCCGATCGACATCGCGCTGTCGGTGGTCGGCATCGCGGTAGCGGTAGCCGCCTTCCTGCGCGAATTCGTCTTCGTCGGACGAAAATACCTGGGCTATCGCGTGCAGATGAATACGCCGGTGAGTCGGATTCCGCTCATGGTGCCCAATGCCTCGGACATGACGATGGTGTTGATCCGAATCGAGAACGACGGCGGCACCGTCATAGATGACGACGACTATCGGTCCGCCGATCGCCCGCGCCTGGTGTTCCCGGGGCACAGCGTGCTGGCGACCGAGGTGACCGAGCGGGTCACCCGGTCCGGTGAACGTCGAGCGCGCGATCACTTCAGTGCCGAACTGCGCGCCATCGAAACCAGCACCACCGCGCAGGGGCAGGGCAGGATCGTGCTGCCGAAGGAGATCTTGCAGCGCGGCGAGCACTACAAGGTGCTCGCATTGTTGCAAGCCCAAGACGCCGACCCGATCACCGACGATCGCGAGATCGTGGTGCACGGAGGCAGCCTCCGGGGCGGCAGCATCTACATGACCACCACCCGGTCCCGGCGCGAGCCGCTGCTGCTCGGCTTCGGCCTGTTCATGGCCGTGGTGTTCGTGATCCAGTTGATTTATGCTGTCGTGCAACCGGATCCGCCGCCGAAGGACTGCGCCGCTGGTCAACTCACCATTGTCGGGTCCACGGCCATGGCCCCGATGATCCGGCGCGCCGCGCAGAGCTACGAGAAGACCTGCACCGACGCGAAATTCGCCTTCGACTTCACCGGCACCGAGCCGGGTCTGCGCACGCTGACCCGTGCGGGCGCGACGCAGAACATGCTCGCGATCGGCGACGGCTCGAAGGGCAATTCCTTCGAAACCCTGGCCGGGCACCGATTGGCGCTCAGCTCGTTCTCGATGGTCCTGCATCCCGGCATCGGCATCAAAGACCTCTCCACTCATCAGATCCGAGACCTCTACCGCGGAAATATACGGAACTGGAGTCAGCTCGGCGGCGCCGATCTACCGGTTGTCCTGATCGACCGCACGGCGGGCTCCGGCACCCGTCGTGCACTCGAATCGCGCATGCTCGAGGACAACCGCAAGGTGTTGCGCTACAGCAGCTGCATCGGCATGGCACGCACCGGTGACCATTGCGAGGTCGATGTGACCGACGAGATGGCTACCTTCGTTGCCAAAACCCCTGGTGCGGTGGGCTATCTGGAGACCTCGTCGGTCACGGCCGAGGTCACCGCGGTGTCGATCGACGGGGTCAGCGCGTCGCCGGACGCGATGCGGGCGGGTCGCTACCCGTTCACCGGGGTCGAGTACGCCTATACGCACGGTCCGATCGCCGGCGATTCACTGGTTGCCCAATTCCTGGACTATCTGATGCGCGGCAAGGCCAGGCTCACCATGATCGAGTTCGGCAACATTCCGTGCAGCGAACCGGTCGAACCCACATTCTGCACGGTAGGTGAAGCCTTGCCCAACAATTGATTTCGATTTGCGATAGGCGGAATTCCGCCTGGTACATATCAACTCGCTTGTCAATTGATCATGTGGTTCGAGTGGGGGAGCGATGGATATTCCTTTGGAGCTGATTCTGTCGGCGACCGGCCTCGTGGTCGCGTCGGCGGCGTTCGTGCGTGAATTCGTCCTGGTCGGGCGGCGCCGGCTCGGGTACCGCTTCCAGATGGATACCCCGGTGACGGGCGAGACCGACACCGCTTCGCTGGTCGGCGCTCTGAACAACCTGAGCACCCCGGAAGCCGGCGGGGAAGCGCTGGATCTGTCGAAGCTGTCGGTGGTGCTGATGCGCGTCGAGAACAGCGGAACGCTCGCTATCGACCCCGACGACTACACGATGCGGGGAGCCGATCCCCTCGTCGGATTGCATGTCGAGTTTCCCGGCCGTGAGGTCATCGGCCTGGCGGTGACCGAGCTGGACGGCCCACCCGCTGACAACCTCGGCCCCGGGTCGGGCATCGGCAAACGTACCAAAGGGGAGGGTGAGCGCTTCGCGGGTGTGATCGATCTACCGAAGGTGCAGCTCGAACGGCGCCAGCATTACAAGATTCTCGCGGTGCTGAAACGGGTGCACGGCGACGGCGAGCCCAAGCAGCCGGTGCTGGTCGGGGGTGTCAAGCGGGGCAAAGTTGTGCTGACCACCAGCCATGGTGGCCCGTCGAAGAAGCTGATGGCGCTGTCGGGGTTCCTGGTCGCGCTGATCGCGGTACAGGGTGTCCTCGCCCTGCAGCCGGACCCGCCGCCGAGTGACTGTGCCGCAGGCGAACTCACGCTGGTCGGCTCCACCGCTATGGCGCCGATGATCCAGCGTGCCGCGCAAACATACGGGGCGAGGTGTACCGAGGCGAAGTTCTCCTTCGACTTCCACGGAACCACGCAAGGCCACGACAAGATGGTCGAGTCCGCGCCCGCGCCGAATATGGTCTCGATCGGTGAAGGCCCCAAGCTCGACAGCTATCGAACGCTGACCGAACGTGCGATCGCCGCGGCTGTCTATTCGGTGATCCTGCATCGCGATCTGAACCTGGAAAGCCTGACAGTGCGGCAGGTTCAGGACTTGTACGCGGGGCGGGTGAAGAACTGGCAGCAGGTCGGCGGTCCCGACCTTCCGGTGACGCTGGTCGATCGTCAACCCGGGTCGGGAACCATGAACGCGATCAACTGGCGGCTCGGCATCGCGACCCGCGAGTCCGACGCCACCACTTCGTGCCTCGGCAGGCCGCCCGAGCGCAGGCATTGCCGCGCCGATTCGACCACGGCGATGCTCGGCGCCGTCGCCGAGATCCCCGGCGCCATCGGTTATGTGGAGACCGCGGCGGTTACCGGGGATGTCAAGGCGATCATGTTGAGTGGCGTGGCCGCCACCAAGGAGAACATGCTCGCGCACACCTATCCGTTCTGGTCGGTCGAATACGCACTGACCGACCACCCCGATGGCAGGATTCCGGCGGAATCGCTGGCCGCGAACTTCATCGAGTACCTCATTCACGGGCGCGGCAAACTTGTCATCGAGGAGTTCGGCGCCGCCGCGTGTGTGGAACTGGCGACGCCGAGAGACTGCACGCCGTAGCCGATCGCCGGTGATTCGCTGGATTCTCCTTTTCATGAACGGCAAACGTTCGGTAAGGCCAGGCTCGCCATCTTCGGGTGCGGGATAAATCCGGTGCTGACCTTGATAGATCTTGAAATCTATACGGTGTAGAGCGCCTCTGACGGCGTAATCTCCTGCCCCGGTAGGGAATCGATATCGAACTTTTCCAGCAACACGCTGGTTTACTCTGCGGTAGCGGGGTACGTTCTTTGACGGCCCCTCTGTTCAGGCGGGCACCCGAAACGGTGCGCTCTGCGTCTGGCCAGGCCAACCATGCCCCATGGACGGCGGTGAAGCTCTCGTCTCCACCTCCGCCGAGGCGGCCACCTCTTGTTCGCGCAAGTGTTGCGAGGTTGCGTCCCTGGAAGGAAGGTCATGAGTACAGACACGTCGGCAATGTCGCCGGTCGGTTTGTCCGCGTCCGATCTCTATCCGATCAATCACCACGGTGGTCCACTGCGGATCGCCATGGTCGTTCCACCGTATTTCGATGTTCCACCCAAGGCCTACGGCGGCGTCGAGGCCGTAGTCGCCGATCTGGTCGACTCACTGTGTGAGCGTGGCCATCACGTCACCCTGTTCGGTGCGGGGATCGACGGCACCGAGGCGAATTTCGTCCCGCTGTGGGACCGGATCCAGCCCGAACGGCTGGGTGACCCGTTCCCGGAGATCGTGCACGCGCTGCGGGTGCGCCGCGCCATCGAGCGGCTGGCCGACACCGAAGGCATCGATCTGGTCCACGACCACACCTTCGCGGGCCCGCTGAACGCGCCCGCCTACGCCAATCTCGGATTGCCGACGGTGGTCACCGTGCACGGTCCGGTGCAGGACGATTGCTACCGCTATTACAAGGAACTGGGCGAGGAATGCTCGCTCGTCGCGATCAGCGACCGTCAGCGTGCGCTGGCGCCCGACCTGCAGTGGGCGGGCCGGGTGCACAACGCGCTGCGTCCCGATCAGTGGCCGTACCAGACCGAGAAGCAGGACTACGCGCTGTTTCTCGGCCGTTTCAGCCACGACAAGGGCCCACATCTGGCGCTCGATGCCGCCCACGCCGCCGGCATGCCGCTGATCCTGGCGGGCAAGTGCAGTGAGCCGCCGGAGAAGGCCTACTTCGAAGAGTTCGTGCGGCCACGGATGACCGACCAGGATCAGATGTTCGGTCTCGCCGACGCCACCGCCAAGCGTAAACTGCTCTCCGAAGCAAAGTGTCTGCTGTTCCCCATTCGATGGGAGGAGCCGTTCGGCATGGTGATGATCGAGGCGATGATCTGCGGAACGCCGGTGGTCGCGTTGCGCGGCGGTGCGGTGAGCGAAGTGGTGGTCGACGGGGTCACGGGACGGATCTGTGAGGATCCGGCCGAACTGCCCGCCGCCATCGCCGAAGTGCAGACCTACGATCCGGCAGTCTGCCGCAAACACGTGGTCGACAACTTCGGCGCCGACACCCTCGGCCGCGGTTACGAACAGGTGTACCGGGAACTGCTCGCGCGCACCACGATCGGGTACGACTCCGCCTACGCGATGTCGATGCCCGTCGGGGCGGTCGCCAACGGGCGCGCATGAGTAGCGACAGCGCCTCGGCGCCGAGCCCCCTCAACGCGGGGGAACCCGCGGGGCTCGGTGGCGGTGGCAACATCACTCTTGTCGAAGGCGGCACGTTCTGCCTGTCCGACCGGCTCGGCGATATCGAGCCGGGCAAGCCGCAGGGCCTGTTCTTCCGTGACGCCAGGGTGATTTCGCGCTGGGAGCTGATGATCGACGGCAAACGGCCCGAGGCGCTGTCGGTACTGAGCCCGGAGGCCTTCGCGGCACGGTTCGTGCTGCGCAGACCGCCGCAGCAGGGCCGGGCGGACAGCACCCTGCTCGTGGTGCGTGATCGGCTCGTCGCCGAAGGCATGCACGAGCTGATCACGCTCGAGAACATGAGTCGCGAGGCGACGGCGGTGGTGCTGGAACTGCACGTCGACGCCGATTTCGTCGACCTGTTCGCGGTGAAGGAAGGTCGCACGCACGGGCGCCGCGCGGAGATGACGACCACCGACGGTGAACTGCTGCTGCACGACCGCGCCGATCTGTCCCGTGGGCTCGCGCTCACCTCGACGGTCGAGCCGATGGTGCTGCCCGGCACCATGATCTGGCGGGTCGTCGTCCCGGCGGGCGGGCGCTGGCAGACCGAGATCACCGCGCAACCCGCGGGCGCCGCGCAACGCCCGCAGACCGCGGGCACGCCCGGTGAGCGCTACCGGGCGAGCGAGCCCGTGCGCAAGATCGCGGCGTGGCGGGCCACCGCCACCGACATCTCCGCCGACTCGGGGCTGCTCAACCAGATCCTGCGGCGCAGCGAAAGTGATCTCGGTGCGTTGCAGATCCACACCGACTCGGGCACCAACCGGCCCTTCGTGGCGGCGGGCGCACCGTGGTTCATGACGCTGTTCGGCCGCGACTCGCTGCTCACGGCGTGGATGTCGCTGCCGCTGGAAACCGATCTGGCACTGGGCACTCTGCAGCAGCTCGCCGAGTTGCAGGGCCAGACCATCGACCCGCTCGTCGAGGAGGAGCCGGGCCGGATCATGCACGAGATGCGGCGCGGCCCGTCGGTCGGGCAGGTGCTCGGCGGCCAGATCTACTACGGAACCGTGGACGCCACACCACTTTTCGTGATGCTGCTCGCGGAATGTCTACGGTGGGGCGCGGATCCGGCGTCGATCGCCACCCTGCTCCCCGCGGCCGACGCCGCGATCAGCTGGATCACCGATTTCGGTGACCGCGACGACGACGGTTTCGTCGAGTACGTGCGCGCCACCGATCGCGGCCTGATCAACCAGGGCTGGAAGGACAGTTTCGACGGAATCAACGACGCCGCGGGACATATCGCCGAAGCCCCGATCGCACTGGCCGAGGTGCAGGGGTACGTGTACGCGGCGTTCCTGGCCCGCGCGGAACTGGCCGACGAATTCGACGATCCCGAGCTGGCCGTGCGGATGCGGGAGCGAGCCGACGAATTGCGCACCAAGTTCGCCGAACAGTTCTGGCTACCCCATTACGGGTGGTACGCGGTGGCGTTGGACGGCCGCAAGCGCCAGGTCGACGCGCTGACCAGCAATGCGGCGCACTGCCTGTGGTCGGGGATCGCGACCGACGAGCATGCCGAGGTGCTGATCCGGAACCTGTCTCGCGCGGAGATGGATTCGGGCTTCGGGCTACGGACACTCGCTTCGGATATGGGTGCCTACAACCCGATGAGTTACCACAGTGGGTCGATCTGGCCGCATGACACGGCGATCGCGGTCGCCGGATTGATGCGGTACCAGCATGTGCCGGGTGCGGTGGAACTCGCTACGAAACTGTCGGGTGGTTTGCTCGACGCGGCGGCCGCGTTCGACGGCAGGCTGCCCGAGTTGTTCTGTGGGTTCCCGCGGGCGAGATTCGCCGCGCCCGTGCCGTATCCGACGTCGTGTTCGCCGCAGGCGTGGGCGAGTGCGGCGCCGTTGCTACTGGTTCGGTCGTTCCTCGGGCTCGATCCCGATGTGCCCGCCAAGACGCTGACGCTGCGGCCGCAGGTGCCCCCGGCCTGGGGGTGTGTGCGGATGTCGGAGTTCCGGCTCGGCGAAGGGGTGACGGTGGATCTCGAGGTTTGCGGCTCCGCTGTGACCGTGACGGGCTTGCCGGAGGGTTGGGCTCTGATCACAGACGAGGATTAGCGCAGCGGGTCGGGGACTGAATGCACCCGAGCGGGGCCGGAACCAGTGTGGTTCCGGCCCCGCTTGTGGTTGTCTCAGCCCTTGAACGGGTAGCGGGCGTCGAGGTCGAGGTTGAGTTCGACGACATTCACCCGAGGCTCACCCAGGAATCCGAGTGTGCGTCCGTCGGTGTGCGCGGCAACCAGCTCCCGTACCTGCGCGGCGGTGACGCCGCGCGCCTTCGCCACCCGTTCGACCTGGATGGTCGCGTATTCGGGGGAGATGTGCGGGTCGAGTCCGCTGCCGCTCGCGGTGACCGCGTCGGCGGGGACGGCGGCCTCGGCCGATGCGTCACCGAGGATCGGGATGATCCGGCCGACGGAGTAGTCCGCGCCCTCCTGCGCGCACTCCACCGCGACGCCGCGGAACGTGGTCAGGAACGGCCGCGCGGGGCAGAGCTCGTTGACGCTGACCACCTGCACCGGCTGCGCCACATCACCATCGGCAGCACGCGGTCCGATCACCGAGAGCACTGCGCCCACACCGTCTTTCGTGCAGAACTGCCGGGCGCCGTCGACCCCCTCACGGTCGCCGACCTCCTTCGAGCGTGCGCAGACGGTGGTGAGCAGGCTGGTGCGGTCGGCGGTGTCGACGATGTCCTCCGGGCCGAGATTGCTCGCCGCGGTGGACAGCGGGTCGTAGCCGTCGCCCGCGGCCGATGGCCTGCTCTGGAAGTACTGCGCCATGGCGGTGCCGTCGGCGTCGGTGAACGACTGCCCGATCAGGCTGGAGCCCACCAGCTTTCCGTCCCGCTCGATGAGCGAGCCTTCCGCGTTCTCGTTGAGTCCCGGCAGTTGGGCGATCGCGAAAACGGTCAGGGGATAGACGATTCCGGTGATAGCGGTCAGCACGAGCAGGGCGCGTAGCGCGGCCAGGTGCTGCCGGATCCAGGTCGACAAGCGCATTTCAGGCCATCCCGGGGAGAAGTTGGACGAGCAGGTCGATGAGTTTGATGCCGGCGAACGGCGCGATGATGCCGCCGAGGCCGTAGATGGTCAGGTTGCGGCTCAACAGTTTCGACGCGTTGGTCGCTCGATAGTTCACACCGCGCAAGGCGAGTGGAATGAGCGCCACGATGATGATCGCGTTGAAGATGACCGCGGACAGGATCGCCGACTGCGGACTGGCCAGCCGCATGATGTTCAGTGCGTCCAACCCGGGGAACAGCGCCACGAACAGCGCGGGAATGATCGCGAAGTACTTGGCGATGTCGTTGGCGATGGAGAACGTGGTGAGCGCGCCACGGGTGATCAGCAATTGCTTGCCGATCTCCACGATCTCGATCAACTTGGTCGGATCGGAGTCCAGATCGACCATGTTGCCCGCCTCTTTGGCGGCCGAGGTGCCGGTGTTCATCGCGACACCGACATCGGCCTGGGCCAGAGCCGGGGCATCGTTGGTGCCGTCGCCGGTCATCGCGACCAGGCGGCCGCCGTCCTGTTCGGACTTGATCAGCGCGAGCTTGTCCTCGGGAGTGGCTTCGGCGAGGAAGTCGTCCACGCCCGCCTCGTCGGCGATCGCCTTGGCGGTCAACGGGTTGTCGCCGGTGATCATCACCGTGCGGATGCCCATGCGCCGCATTTCGTCGAAACGCTCCCGCATGCCCTGCTTCACCACATCTTTGAGATGGATGACACCGAGCAGGCGTGGTGTTCCGTCACGGAGTTCACCGACCATCAGCGGCGTGCCGCCGGAGGCGGAGATGCCGTCGACGATCGCCGCCGCTTCGCTCGGCACCGAACCGCCCTGGGCGCGAACCCATTCGGTGACGGCACCGGCTGCCCCCTTGCGCAGCTGGTGCCCGTCGGCGAGGTCGACACCCGACATGCGGGTCTGTGCGGTGAACTCCACCCACGTCGCGCCAGGCAGTTCCCCCGCGCTGCGTTCGCGCTTGTTGAACACCTCCTTGGCGAACACGACGATCGAGCGGCCCTCCGGGGTCTCGTCGGCGAGGCTGGACAGTTGCGCCGCGTCGGCCAGTTCGTCGTCGAGGACCCCCGGAACAGGGATGAATTCGGCGGCCTGCCGGTTGCCGAGGGTGATGGTGCCGGTCTTGTCGAGCAGCAGCGTGTTCACATCGCCCGCGGCCTCCACCGCGCGACCGGACATGGCCAAGACATTGCGCTGCACGAGACGGTCCATGCCGGCGATCCCGATGGCCGAGAGCAGTGCGCCGATGGTGGTCGGGATGAGGCAGACCAGTAGCGAGACCATCACGATGCCGGTGATGCCGTGCGCGTCCAGCGCCGAAGTGTCCGGCACGCCGGGGTTGTTCGACTTGGCGAAGATCGCCAGTGGCTGCAGGGTCGTCACCGCGAACACGAAGATGATCGTGAGTGCGGCGAGGAGGATGTTGAGCGCGATCTCGTTGGGCGTCTTCTGCCTGCTCGCGCCCTCGACCAGGGCGATCATCTTGTCGATGAAGCTGGCGCCCGGCTCCTGGGTGATCTTGACGACGATCCGGTCCGAGAGCACGGTGGTGCCGCCGGTCACCGCCGAACGGTCGCCGCCGGATTCGCGGATCACCGGCGCGGATTCACCGGTGATGGCCGATTCATCCACGGAGGCGATGCCTTCGACGACATCGCCGTCGCCGGGGATGATCTGACCGGCCTCCACGACGACGACATCACCGCGACGCAGTTCCGGTGCGGCGACGCGCTCTTCGACGACGCGGCCACCGGGCGTCCAGTCGGCCAGCCGGCGAGCGACGGTGTCGGTCTTGGCTTTTCGCAGACTCTCCGCCTGCGCCTTGCCACGGCCTTCGGCGACGGCCTCGGCCAGGTTCGCGAAGATAACCGTGAGCCACAGCCAGACGACGATCGCCCAGGCGAAGAAGCTCGGGTCGCCGATCGCCAGGATCGTCGACCACGCCGCGCCGATCTCCACGATCAGCATGACGGGGTTGCGCCACAGGGTGCGGGGGTCGAGCTTGCGGACCGCGTCGGGAAGTGCGGTGAGCAGCAGCTTCGGGTCGAGAACGCCCTTGCGCACGCCCTTGGTCCGCGGTGCGGATTCGAGTGTGGAACTTGTCATGTCAGTGAATTCCTTCGGCGAGCGGCCCGAGCGCGAGAGCGGGCAGGAAGGTGAGCGCGACCAGGATCACCGTCACGCCGACGACCATGCCGACGAACTGCGGCCGGTGCGTCGGCAGCGTGCCGATCGACGCGGGAGTGGTGCCCTGCGCGGCCAGCGAGCCGGCCAGGGCCAGCACGAAGATGATCGGCAGGAATCGCCCGAACACCATCGCCAGGCCGAGCGCGGTGTTGAACCACTCGGTGTTGCCGGTGAGACCGGCGAAGGCGGAACCGTTGTTGTTGGCCGCGGATGTGAAGGCGTACAGCACTTCCGAGAGTCCGTGCGGGCCGGAGTTGAGCATGCTCGCCCGTTGGCCGGGCAGCGCCATCGCGACGGACGTGCCGACCAGCACGATCAGCGGGCTCACCAGGAAATACGAAGCGGCCAGCTTGATCTCGCGCGGGGTGATCTTCTTGCCGAGGTACTCGGGGGTGCGGCCGACCATCAGACCGGCCACGAACACCGTGATCACGGCCAGGATCAGCATGCCGTAGAGACCGGAGCCGACACCGCCGGGTGCCACCTCGCCCAGCTGCATGTTGAACATCGTCATCATGCCGCCGAGGCTGGTGTAGGAATCGTGGAACGAGTTCACCGCACCGGTCGAGGTGAGGGTTGTGGCACCGGCGAAGGTGGCCGAATCCGCCACGCCGAACCGGGTTTCCACGCCTTCCATCGACGCGCCGATCGCGGTCGGCACCGTGCCGTGGTGCTGTAGCTGGAAGAAGTTGGTCAGCGCGATGCTGGTCAGGGCGATGGTGCCCATCACCGCGACGATCGCGTACCCCTGCTTGGTGCTGCCGACCATCCGGCCGAAGGTGCGCGGCAGCGAGAACGAGATCACCAGGAGCAGGAAGATCTCCAGGAAGTTCGTCCAGGTCGACGCGTTTTCGAACGGGTGCGAGGAGTTGGCGTTGTAGAAGCCGCCACCGTTGGTGCCCAGCTCCTTGATCACCTCCTGGCTCGCGACCGGTCCACCGGTCAGGGTCTGCTGCGCGCCGCCGACGGTCTGCGCGACCTGGTCGTGCAGGTGGAAGTTCTGGATCACGCCACCCGCCACCAGGACGATCGCGAAGACGAACGCGATCGGCAGCAGGATGCGCAGCGTGCCGCGCACCAGGTCGACCCAGAAGTTGCCCAGCTCACCGGTGTGGCGGCGGGCGAAACCGCGCACCAGCGCCACCGCCACCGCCATGCCGACGGCCGCGGAGACGAAGTTCTGCACCGCCAGCCCGGCCATCTGCACCAGGTGTCCCTGGGTGGATTCGCCGGAGTAGTTCTGCCAGTTGGTGTTGGTGACGAAGCTGACCGCGGTATTCCACGCCAGCGCCGGGGTCATCTCGGTGCCCGGATCGTTCAGGTGCAGCGGCAGCGCGCCTTGGACCAGCTGGAAGAAGAACAGGAAAAGCAGGCCTACCGCGGAGAACGCCAGCACACTGCGGGCGTAGATCGGCCAGGTCTGCTCGACCTCGGGCTTGGCGCCGATGGCGCGGTAGATCAGTCGTTCGACCCGAGAGTGCTTGTCGCCGTTGTACACCCGGAACATGTAGTCGCCGAGCGGCACGTGCACCAGGGCCAGCGTGATGACCAGGGCCGCCACGAAGGCGATCCCCGCGGTTGTCGTGTTCACCTAGAACCTCTCGGGGAAGAGCAGCGCCGCGACCATGAAGACGGCGACGGATGCGGCCAGGACGAGACCGGCAAGGTTCGCGATCACAGCTTCTCCACCCCTCGCTGGATCAAGCCCAGCAGCGCGAAGATCGCCACGGTGAGCACCGTGAACACCACGACAGACATTTCCAACCTCCTTGGGCTCCGAGGTGGAGCGCCTAGGTGAGTGAAACGCCGGATCGCGGCTCGGCGTGGCTTCCTTACGACTCCTTAGCGCCTCGGGGCCCGGCCTTTGCGGAATGTTGACGCGACGGGTGTGTTGATGCCGTCAAAGCAGGCGCGATAGCTGTCAACACACCGTA
Organism: Nocardia sp. FBN12; assembly: GCF_054031145.1. Lineage (NCBI taxonomy): Bacteria > Bacillati > Actinomycetota > Actinomycetes > Mycobacteriales > Nocardiaceae > Nocardia > Nocardia sp. FBN12. Next base: position 4,154,215 of record NZ_CM132926.1, on the reverse strand, counting down.
AAGATCGAGATCACGCTCCCGTTCGGGCGGTAGAAAGTGGGCACCGGTCGGCGAAGGGCGCCGTCGGATTCCCTCGCGCACGGAAAGTGAGATCGCGGTGTCGGTAGTGACCCTTGCGGTGATCTTCGGTTTTGTCGGAGCACTGCTCTTGATCCGGGTGCTCGGTCGGCTGAACTCCTCGCACGCACCGATGGTGACCGTCGCGGTGTTGCCGGTGCGCCCGCCGGCTCCGGCGCGCCGACACGCGATGATGGAACGGTGAAACGCGGACAACTGCGCATCTACCTCGGTGCGGCGCCCGGCGTGGGCAAGACCTACGCCATGCTCGGCGAAGCGCATCGGCGGTCCGAACGCGGCCGCGATGTGGTCGCGGCTGTCGTGGAGACGCACGGGCGTAAGAAGACCGCCGAACTCCTGGACGGCATCGAGCGGATTCCGCCGACGATGGTCTCCTATCGAGGGACCGAGCTGCCCGAACTCGATGTCGACGCGGTGCTCGCGCGCAAGCCCGCGGTGGTGCTGGTCGACGAACTCGCGCATACCAACGCACCGGGCAGCGTGCACGAGAAGCGCTGGCAGGACGTGGAGCAACTTTTGACCGCGGGCATCGACGTGATCTCCACGGTGAACGTGCAACACCTCGAAAGCCTCAACGATGTGGTCCAGCAGATCACCGGCGTCGAACAGCGCGAGACCGTGCCCGACGCGGTGGTGCGCGGCGCCGATCAGGTGGAACTGGTCGACCTGACACCGGAAGCGTTGCGGCGCAGGCTCTCCCACGGCAACGTCTACGCCGCCGACAAGGTCGACGCGGCACTGCGCAACTACTTTCGCCCCGGCAACCTCACCGCGCTGCGTGAACTCGCGCTGCTGTGGCTGGCCGATCAGGTCGACGCGGCGCTGGCCAGGTACCGGGCCGACCACAAGATCACCGAGTTGTGGGAGGCGCGCGAACGGGTCGTCGTCGCGGTCACCGGCGGTCCCGAGTCGGAGACGGTGGTGCGCCGGGCCGGGCGGATCGCGTCGAAGTCCAGTGCCGATCTGGTCGTGTTGCATGTGGTGCGCGGTGACGGGCTGGTCGGGGTATCGACCGAGCGGATGGCCAAGCTGCGTGATCTGGCCGCCGGTCTCGACGCCTCACTGCACACCGTGACCGGCGACGATGTGCCCACCGCACTGCTCGATTTCGCGCGTGAGGTCAACGCGACCCAATTGGTGCTAGGCACCTCGCGGCGCTCGCGCTGGGCGCGAATGCTCGACGAGGGCATCGGCTCCACCGTCGTGCAGCGCTCGGGCAAGATCGACGTGCACATGGTGACCCACGAGGAAGCCAATCGTGGGGTGCGCAGGCATTGGCTGCGTCCGCGGCGACCGGTGAGCGCGTGGCCGGCGGCGATCATCGTCCCGGTGCTGGTCAGCGTGATCTGCGGGGTGTTCCTCGACCGGTGGTTGCAGCTCGGCGGGCTCAGCGCCATGTTCTTCGTCGGTGTCGTCGCGGTCGCGCTGTTCGGTGGTGTCGTCCCCGCCGGTTTGTCGGCGTTGCTGTCCGGGCTGCTGCTGAACTGGTACTTCACCGATCCGCGCTACAGCTTCACCATCGCCGAACCGGACAACTTCGTCACTGTGGTCGTGCTGCTCATCGTGGCGGTGGCCGTGGCGGCACTGGTGGATGTCGCGGCCAAGCGAACACTGCAGGCGCGCAAGGCATCTCGTGAAGCGGAGCTGCTGACGATGTTCGCCGGATCCGTGCTGCACGGCGCCGACCTGCCCAATCTGCTCGAGCAGGTCCGCGAAACCTACGGGCAGCGCGCGGTGAGCGTGCAGTGCGGGGACCAGATCGTGGCCGCGGTCGGCAGTGAGCCACCGAGCCGGCCGTCGGACGCCGAGACCGTCATCGAAGCGGGTGACGCGCAGAGCCATCTGCTGCTGGCCGGGCGGTCGATCGACTCCACCGACCGGCCGGTACTCAATGCGGTCGCCAATCAGGCGGTCGGGTTGGTGCGCCAAGCCCGGTTGGCCGAGGAAGCCAGTGCGGCGGCGGCACTGCTCGAAGCCGATCGGCTGCGCCGCGCGCTGCTGTCGGCGGTCAGCCACGATCTGCGCACACCGCTGGCAGGCGCGAAAGCGGCGGTGTCGAGCCTGCGCAGCGACGACATCGAATTCTCGGCGGAGGACACCGGCGAACTGCTCGAAGCGATCGAGGAATCCGTCGACCAGCTGACCGCGCTGGTGGGCAATCTGCTCGACTCCTCGCGGCTGGCAGTCGGGGTCGTCACCCCGCAGCTGCGGCAGGTGTACATGGACGAGGCGGTGCACCGCGCGCTGGTGAGCGTCGGTATGGGCACCCGCGGCCTGCGCCGAGCCGCGATGGACCGGGTGAAGGTCGAGGTCGGTGAGGTTTCCGTGCTCGCCGACAGTGGCCTGCTCGAACGCGTACTGGCCAACCTGATCGACAACGCTCTGCGCCACTCCGGTCGCGAGTCGCCCGTGCGGGTGACCGCCGAACACGACGGCGACCGGGTGTCGATCGCCGTCGTCGATGTCGGAACCGGCGTCCCCTCCGGCACCGAAGAGCAACTCTTCGAACCCTTCCAACGCCTCGGCGACCGCGACAACACCACCGGCGTCGGCCTCGGCCTTTCGGTGGTCCGCGGCTTCGTCGAAGCGATGGGCGGCACCGTCCACGCCGAGCCGACCCCGGGCGGCGGCCTGACCATGCTGGTCGACCTACCGTCCGGCACACCCGCGGCAGCGGCACACGTCGACCCCCGAGGAAAGTGAGCACATGGGTAACTCATCGGGGACGGGCGACGCGCTCGACCGTCGGTCGCCGACGTCGCGTGACGACGCGCACGAGTCCGGCTCGAATACGCGCGGAGGCGGGGAAACGCATCCACTGATCAAGGTGTTGGTGGTCGATGACGAGCCGCAGATCGTGCGTGCGCTGCGGATCAACTTGTCCGTGCGCGGATACGAGGTGATCACCGCGGGCAATGGTGCCGCGGCTTTGCGTGCTGCCGCCGAACGGCATCCCGACGTCGTCATTCTCGATCTGGGCTTGCCGGATCTGGACGGCATCGACGTGCTGGCCGGACTGCGTGGGTGGACCTCGGCGCCGGTGATCGTGCTGTCGGCGCGGACCGATTCGGCCGACAAGGTCGAGGCACTCGACGCCGGTGCCGACGACTATGTCACCAAGCCGTTCGGGATGGACGAGTTGCTCGCGCGGCTGCGGGCGGCGGTTCGGCGCGGGGCCAGCGCGACCGACGCCGTCGAACCGGTGGTGGTCACCGACTCGTTCACCGTGGACCTCGTCGCCAAGAAGGTCACCAAGAAGGGTGCGCCTGTCCACCTCACCCCGACCGAGTGGGGGATGCTCGAGATGCTGGTGCGCAATCGCGGAAAGCTGGTGGGGCGCAAGGAATTACTGCGCGAGGTGTGGGGGCCCGCGTACGCGACCGAGACCCACTATCTGCGCGTCTACCTCGCGCAGTTGCGCCGCAAGCTCGAGGACGACCCGGCCAATCCGCGTCATCTGCTCACCGAGGCGGGGATGGGTTACCGCTTCCAGGAATGAGCGTGCGCCCGGTCACCCGACCGGAATGCCGGGTGTGGCGTGGACGTTCCCAGGCGTGGATCGTCCTCGAGCGAATGGCAGGATCAAGGCATGGCTGAGCAGACCGCACCCGTGACCAACGCCCCCACCGAACTGTGGGTCGAGCGCACCGGAACCCGGGCATACACCGGGCGCAGCAACCGCGGCGCCGAGGTGTTGATCGCCTCCCAGGGCGTGCCGGGCGCCTTCACCCCGGGTGAACTGCTGAAGATCGCGCTCGCGGGGTGCACCGGGCTGAGCTCGGATCTGCCCTTGTCGCGCCGCCTCGGCGACGAGTTCGACGCCACCATCCGCGTCTCCGGCGACGCCGACCGCGAGAACGAGCTCTACCCGCAGCTCGACGAGGTCCTCGAACTCGACCTGTCCGAACTCGACGAGGCCGCCCGCGAGCGACTACTGGTCACCGTGCAGCGCGCCGTCGACAAGGTCTGCACCGTGGGCCGCACGCTCAAAGCGGGCACCAAGGTGACGTTGACCTTCGACATCGACGCATGAGCGAGCGATCGGTGGGCACCGCCGACCCGGCGGTGATGACGGAGCCGAGCGTCAGCGAGATGGAGCCATGAGCGACGAGCCGGTTCGGCTGAGCGCGTGGGTGCACGGGTATGTCCAGGGCGTGGGGTTTCGGTGGTGGACGCGGTCGCGCGCACTGGAACTCGGCCTGGTCGGCTACGCGCGCAACCACAGCGACGGTCGCGTCCACGTCGTCGCCGAAGGGCCACGAACGGCGGGCGAGAAATTGCTGGAACTGCTACGGTCCGGCGAAGCGCTCGATAGTTCGCAAGCCATCGGGCACGCGACACACAGTTTGTCTGGGCGTGCGCCCGGGCGGGTAGACCTGGTTGTGGAAAGCTGGGAGCCCGCGCGGGGCGACATGACGGGATTCGAGGAGCGCTAGTGGTGACTGCGGGGGCTAGGGGGCGGCAGCGGTGAGCACACAGAACCCTGGTCCGCCCGATCGACCGGAACAACCCTCGAACGGCGAACCCGAGAGATCGCCGTGGACCCCGCCCGACGCCGGCGCGGGCTGGACGCCGCCGAACGCGGGTTCGGAGCCGTTCGACCCGAATGCCGGTGTGACGCCGGACCCGGGCACGGGTTCGACACCGTCCGAGCCGGTTTTCGGTGCGGGTGGCCAGCCGCAACCGGGCCAGCCGCAACCGGGCCAGCCGCAACCCGGCCAGCCGCAACCCGGCCAGCCGCAACCCGGCCAGCCGCAACCCGGCCAGCCGCAACCGGGCAGGCCACAGTCCGGCCGGATGTCGCGGCAGGAACCCGGTGTCACGCAGCCGCGTCCCCCGACCGTCGGTGAGGCCCGCGCCAGGGACAAGGCGCGCAGGCAAGCCGAGGAAGCCGAGCGTGCGGCGGCGGCCGCGGCGGAAGAGAAGCGGCGCAACCGCAAACGCGTGATGATCGGCGGCGTCGCCATTGTCGGTGTCGCCGCGCTCGTCGGTGGCGGCTATCTCGCCTACCGCGCGATCACCGCACCCGACCAGGTGACGGCCTCGTGCGTGCAGATCGACGAGAACGGACAGGAAGTCGTTGTCCCCGACGAGAACTGCGGCGACGGCAAGACCAATTTCCGCAGCGACGGTTCCAGCGGTGGCCACGGCGGCGGACTGCTGATTCTGGGCTGGCCGCAGTACCGCTACCACTACGGCGGCACACCGACGATCGGCAAGCCACCCACCGGCGGCACCTCGGTGAAACCGCGCAACGCCGAGATCAAGACCAAGAGCGGCACCACGGTGCAGCGCGGCGGCCTCGGCAGCAAGTCGACCGGCGGGAGCGGATCGTAGATGCGGCGTAACAAGAGCACGCCACGCGCGGACTGGCAGCAGATCGTCGAGAAGCAGGGGCTGGTCTACGGCGCGCCGGGGCGCGACGCCAGCGGACAGCCGCGGCCGTACTGGGACGAGTCGGTGCACTACGAGTTCTCGATGGACGAGATCCTCGCGCTGGAAGCCGATGTGGAACTGCTGCAGTCGATGTGCCTGCACGCCGCCGAACACGTGGTACTCACCGAGCGCTTCGCCGATTTCGGTCTGCCGGAATGGACGTGGGGCCCGATCGCCGAATCATGGCGTCGCAGTGACCCTTACGTGTACGGCCGCTTCGACCTGCGCTACGACGCGCGCCGCCCGGCCAAGCTGCTGGAGTACAACGCCGACACTCCCACCTCCCTGCTGGAGGCCGCGATCATCCAGTGGCACTGGCTGCAGCAGATGTATCCCGGTGGCGACCAATGGAATTCGCTGCACGAGAAACTGGTGGAGCGCTGGACCGAACTGCGCGGCGTGCTGCCCGGCACCGAACTGCACTTCACCTGGTCGGGTGCCGATGCGACCGGCGAGGACAACGTCACCACCGCGTACATGCAGGAGACGGCGGCCGAAGCCGGTTTCGACACGGTCGCGCTGCCGATCGAGGAAGTCGGTTTCGACACCGAGCTGAACCGGTTCGTGGATCTGGCCGAGGCGCCGATCGAGGCGATCTTCAAGCTGTATCCGTGGGAGTGGATCCTCGACGACGACTTCGGCAAGCGCGTCGTCGGCAGCCTGCCCGCCACCGCGTGGGTCGAACCGCTGTGGACCACGCTGCTGAGCAACAAGGCGATCCTGGCGGTCCTGTGGGAGATGTATCCCGGCCATCCGAACCTGTTGCCCGCCTATCTCGACAACCCGCACGAGCTCACCGAATACATTCGCAAGCCCAAGCTCGGCCGCGAAGGTGCCAACATGACCATCGTCGGCCCCGGCATGGAGACCGCGACCGGCGGCGTCTACGGCGCCGAGGGTTTCGTCTACCAATTGCTCGACCCGCTACCGGAATTCGACGGGATGCGCCCGGTGCTCGGCGCCTGGGTCGTGGGTGACACCGCGGCGGGGCTCGGCATTCGCGAGACCGCCGGCCTGATCACCGATGACGGCGCCGCGTTCGTGCCGCACCGCATCGTCGACTGACAACTCTGACCTCACAACATTGTTCGAAAGGACCACGATGACCGCCCTCGCCCTGGAATCGGGTTATTGGAGTGCGCTCGGTGAAGGCGTCGGCGCCATCATCCTGTACTGCCTGATCGGCCTCGTCCTCATGTTGATCGGCTTCTACGCCATCGACCTGACCACGCCCGGCAAGCTGCGCGACCTGGTGGTCGCCGGCATGCCGAACGCGATCATCGTCTCGGCGGCCGGGATGATCAGCATGGCGCTCATCGTCGTGTTCGCGGTGCTGGCCACCGGCGGCAGCGGCAAGCTGTCCGAAGGGCTGATCGCGGCCATCGTGTACGGCCTGGTCGGCATCATCGCCCAGGTGATCTCGGTACGGGTGATCGAGAAGGTCACCGGCATCGACATCGGCCGCACACTGCACGCCAAGACCTACACCCCCGAGGTCCTCGTCGTCGCTGCCGCGCACTTCGCGCTGGGTCTCGTGGTGGCCTTCGCCATCCTCTGAGCGAGCGTGAACGGTTGACATCGCACTGTGGAGGGTGGACGCTGGAATTCAGCACTCCATCGTGGATGTGACCGAGAGGACGTCGGCATGGATATCACCCCGGGTACGCGCGCGTCCGACGCCGAACGCAACGCGATCGTCGCCCAGCTGGGCACGCATCTGGCCGACGGCAGACTCGACCTGGGCGAATACGACCTGCGTGTGGCCAAGGTCTACGCGACAACCACACGCGACGAACTCGCCGTCGTCCTGTCCGACCTGCCCGCGCTGACGAAACAGCAGCAGGCCGCGCCGGTCGAACGCAAGCCCGGGACGCGCTTCCCGGTCTGGCAGCGCATCGAGGCGGGCTCCTGGCTGGGTGTCAGCGTGATCGTGCTGGTCATCTGGGGTCTGATCTCGCTGACGGCCGGCGAACTCACCTACTTCTGGCCGATGTGGGTGATCGGCCCGTGGGGCGCGGTCCTGGTCTTCCGCGTGATCACCGGCTGGGAAGCGACCCCCGGCACCCAGACCCATCTCCGTCAGCTGCAGAAGCAGATGAAGCACCTCGACCCACACGCGAAGCCCATCGATCCGCACCAACCATGAATTGCCGGTACTTTGGCCGACATGCCGAAGTAAGAACATCGGTAACTCGCCGGGTGCGGGCAGACTCGGCTATCGAGATGACCGCCGCTCGCCTGCGGTAAGCCCACGCGCCCAGGTCTGGCCCGAGTCACGGGGAGGCGGGGGAGCTAGCATGGTTGCTCGCGCGTAGGAAGGGTCCTCGGTAGTGCATTTGAAGAGTCTGACGTTGAAGGGGTTCAAGTCCTTCGCGTCCGCGACCACTTTGCGCTTCGAACCGGGCATCACCTGCGTCGTCGGGCCGAACGGGTCCGGCAAATCCAATGTCGTCGACGCACTGTCGTGGGTGATGGGCGAGCAGGGTGCCAAGGCGTTGCGGGGCGGGAAGATGCAGGACGTCATCTTCGCGGGCACGATCGGGCGGGCTCCACTCGGGCGCGCCGAAGTCACGCTGACCATCGACAACTCCGACGGCGCGCTGCCCATCGACTACGCCGAGGTGTCGATCACCCGGCGGATGTTCCGCGACGGCGCGGGCGAGTACGAGATCAACGGCAGTACGTGCCGGCTGATGGATGTGCAGGAACTGCTGTCGGACTCCGGTATCGGGCGCGAGATGCACGTGATCGTGGGTCAGGGCAGGTTGTCGGCGATCCTGGAATCGCGGCCGGAGGATCGGCGCGCGTTCGTCGAAGAGGCCGCGGGCGTGCTCAAGCACCGCAGGCGCAAGGAGAAGGCGGTCCGCAAGCTCGACGCGATGCAGGCCAACCTCGCCCGGCTCACCGACCTCACCACCGAACTGCGCCGCCAGCTCAAGCCGCTCAGCCGCCAGGCCGAGGTCGCCCGCCGCGCGCAGACCGTGCAGGCCGACCTGCGCGATGCCCGGCTGCGGCTGGCCGCCGACGACCTGGTCACCCGCCGTGGCGAGCTGGAATCCCAGCTCAGCAAAGAGGCCTACGCCCGCGAGCAGCAGATCAACGTGCAGACCGAACTCGACGCCGCTAATGCCGCGCTCGCGCAGCAGGAGTTCCAGCTGTCGCGGCTGAGCCCCAGCGCCGAGGCCGCCGCCCAGACCTGGTTCCAGCTCTCGGCGCTGACCGAACGGGTGAACGCCACCATCCGCATCGCCAGTGACCGGGCCAGGCACCTGCACACCGAGGCGCCGGTCGGCACCGGCCGCGACCCGGAGCAGCTAGAGGCCGAGGCCGACCGGATCGAGGCCGAAGAGGCCGAACTGCGGTACGCGGTCGAGATGGCCACCGAAACGCTCGAAGCGGCCCGCGAAGCCCTCGCCGACCGTGAACATGCCGCCAAGGCCGCCGAGCAGGCACACCTGGCGGCCGTACGCGCGATCGCGGACCGCCGTGAGGGATTGGCCCGGCTGTCCGGCCAGGTCGACAATCTGCGCACCCGCGCGCAGTCGGTGGACGCCGAGATCGCGCGGCTGTCCGTGGCCATCGCCGACGCCCGGCACCGTGGCGAGGCCGCGCAGGTCGAATACGACGCCGTGCAGGACGAACTCGGCGAACTCGACGCGGGGGAGAAGGGTCTCGACGCCCAGCACGAACACGCCGTCGCCGCCAAGGAACTCGCCGACGAGCGCGTGCGGGAACTGCGCGAGCTGGACCGTGAGGCGAGCAAACTGGTCGCCGGACTCGGCGCCCGCATCGAAGCGCTCGGCATGAACCTGGCCCGTAAGGACGGCGCGGCCTGGCTGCTCGAGCACGGGGTGAGCGGGGTCGGTGGGCGGTTGTCCGGGTTGTTGCGCGTGCAGCCGGGATTCGAGGCCGCCGTGGCCGCGCTGCTCGGTCCGCTCGCCGACGCCATTACCGCCGACACGGCGACCACCGCTGGTGCCGCGGTGCGCGAACTGCGTAGTGGCGACGGGGGACGGGTGGCGTTCGTCTTCGCGACCGAGGGCACGGTAGCGAGCGAGCGCGGGTCGTTGCCCGCCGGTGCGCAGTGGCTCGCGGACGTGCTCGACGGCGACGCTCAGGTGCGGCCCGCGCTGGCTGCCCTCACGGCAGGCGTCGTGGTTGTCGATGATCTGGCGAGCGCGGGCGAACTCGTCACCCGGCGCCCGGAACTGCGGGTGGTCACCCGTGACGGTGATCTGGCCGGTGCCGGCTGGGTCGTCGGCGGCTCGGAACGGATGCCGAGCCAGCTCGAGGTCCAGGCCGACATCGACGCTGCCACCGCCGAGTTGGCCGCCGCGCAACGTCGAGCCGAGGAGCTGGAAGCGGCGCTGGCAGGCGCGCTGGCCGAACAGACCGACCGCAGGGACGCCGCCGATCACGCGTTGATGGCGCTGCACGAATCCGATCAGGCACTGCTGGCGATCTACGACCGGCTCGCGCGTGTCGGGCAGAGTGCGCGTGCGGCGCAGACCGAAGGCGAGCGGCTGGCCACTCAGCGTACGGAAGCCGAAGCGGCACGGGAGAAGTCACTCGCTTCCCTCGCCGAACTCGAAGACCGGCTGCGCCACGCCGAGTTCGAACACGACGGCAGCGATGACAGTTTCGGTGCCGCGAGCACCGAGACCGCGGGCTACGCGCGTGAGGAAGCCGCCGCCGCGCTCGCCGAAGCCCGGACCATGGAGGTCGAGGCGCGGCTGTCGGTGCGCACCTCGGAGGAACGCGCGGAATCTGTTCGTGGCAAAGCGGATTCGCTGCGCCGGGCTGCTCGTGGTGAGCGGGAGGCCAGGGCTCGCGCGGAGCGTGCGCAGGCCGCTCGGCGCCAGGCGGCCGCGGTGGCCGCGGCGGTCGCCGAGTCCGGTACCAAGATCAAGCAGGAACTCGAGCAGGTGGTGACCACCGCCGCGGCACGGCGTGACGAATTGGTCCGTCGCCGTGGGGAATGCGCGGCCGCGCTCGAACAGGTGAAGGAACGCGCGCGTGCGCTGAACACCCAGCTGGCCCAGCTCACCGATGCCGTGCACCGCGACGAAGTCGCCAAAGCCCAAGCGGCACTGCGCATCGAACAGCTGGAGACGACCATCTCCGAACAGTTCGGCATCGCGCTGGCCGACCTCGTCTCCGAATACGGACCCGACGTGCCGTTGCCGCCGTCGGCGCTGGAGATGCACGAGTACGAGGAGGCCAAGGAGCGCGGCGAGCAGGTGAGCGCACCGCAGCCGATGCCCTACGACCGGCCCACTCAGGAGCGTCGCGCCAAACGCGCCGAGAAGGACCTCACCACCCTCGGCAAGGTGAATCCTCTTGCGCTGGAAGAGTTCGCGGCACTCGAGGAGCGCTACACCTTCCTCGCCACCCAGCTCGAGGACGTCAAGAACGCGCGCAAGGACCTCCTCGATGTGGTCGCCGAAGTCGACGCTCGGATCCTTCAGGTGTTCACCGAGGCCTACGCCGATGTGGAACGCGAATTCGTCGGGGTGTTCGGGAAACTGTTCCCGGGCGGTGAGGGCAGGCTGGTGCTCACCGACCCGTCGGACATGCTCACCACCGGTATCGAGGTCGAGGCCCGGCCGCCCGGCAAGAAGGTCAAGCGTCTCTCCCTGCTCTCCGGTGGTGAGAAGTCGCTCACGGCAGTGGCTTTGCTGGTTGCCATCTTCCGCGCTCGGCCGTCCCCGTTTTACGTGATGGACGAGGTCGAGGCGGCTTTGGACGACACGAACCTGCGTCGGCTGATCGGGTTGTTCGAGCAGTTGCGTGAGAAGAGTCAGTTGATCGTGATCACGCACCAGAAGCCGACTATGGAGATCGCCGACGCGCTTTACGGTGTGAGTATGCGCGGCGATGGCATCACTCAGGTGATCTCGCAGCGGTTGAACCGGGCTGAGGTTGCTGAGTCGGTGTCGGCCACGGTGTGAGAGGGGTTGTGGCAGAACTCCGGGGGTTTGAGTAGTCCTGGAGGCGCTGGCTGTGTTTGTTGGAGCGCTGGCGCGCTCGAGTCGCGGCCCCGAGGGGCCGCCGGTTAGGCGCCGTTGCTTGCTCCTTCGTCGCCTACGCAACGGCGCCTAACCGGCGACCCGGCCGCGACCGGCCACTTCGTGGCCGTCCCTCCCTAGGTGTGTTGACCATGCAGGTTGGTAACGGCGTGGCGAGCTGACATGGCGAAGACCTCCGAGTGAGATGCGAGCTGTCTAAGGAACGCGTCTCTCAACGGAGGTCTTCAATGACACACCGTAATGCACCCCTGACCGAACTCGGCCGTCTACGACTAGCCCGCTGTGTCATCGACGACGGCTGGCCACTACGACGGGCAGCCGAACGATTCCAAGTCTCACCCACCACCGCCGCCCGCTGGGCCAACCGCTACCGCCACCACGGCATCGCGGCCATGTCCGACCGATCCTCACGCCCGCACCACTGCCCGAACCGGACCCCGACCCGCACCGAACGCCGCATCATCAAAATCCGTGTCCTACGCCGGTGGGGACCAGCACGGATCGCCTACCTACTCGGTTTGCATCCCTCCACCGTGCACCGGGTGTTGACACGCTACAAACTGGCCCGCCTGGCCTGGCTCGACCGCACCACCGGCACCCCGATCCGCCGCTACGAACACGATCACCCCGGCGACCTGGTCCATGTCGATATCAAAAAGCTGGGCAACATCCCCGACGGCGGCGGGGCCCGCGCGGTCGGGCAAAAACTCGGGCGCACCAACCGCACCCGGACCGCGGGCAAGACTCTCGACAGCCGTGGTCGCAGCCATCTGGGCTACAGCTATCTCCACAACGCCATCGATGACCATTCCCGCCTCGCCTACACCGAGATCCTGCCCAACGAACGCAAGGAAACCGCTGCCGGGTTCTGGCAACGAGCCCAGAAGTTCTTCTCCACCAACGGGATCACCGTCAAACGAGTCCTGACCGACAACGGTCCCTGCTACCGGTCCCGGCTCTGGGCCCAGACGATGACCGCGGCCTCGATCACCCATAAACGGACCCGCCCTTACCGGCCACAAACCAACGGCAAGGTCGAACGGTTCAACCGCACCCTTGTCGATGAATGGGCCTATGCCCGCGCTTACCGGTCAGAGACCGAACGCCGAGCCGCGTTCACCGAGTGGCTCCATACCTACAATCACCACCGAGCCCACACCGCACTCGGAGGACGTCCGCCAGCTAGCCGCGTCCCTAACCTCTCAGGTCAACACACCTAGGGGTCGGGAGTGCGGTGGCTGGGGTGGGTGGGTTGTGGAAGACGGGGACGAGCTGGGTGCGCGTGGTTGTGGGGTGGGTGTGGAAGACGGGGACGGGCCGAGGTGCGCGGTGTGGTCGGGAGTGCGGTTATGGCGGGTTTGGGGTGGGCGGTGTGGTTTGGGTTGTGTGTCAGTGCGGGCGGTGGGTTTTCGGGGTTTTGGTGTTGATTTGGGCGTGGATTCGTTGGGTGCCGCTGCGTTCTAGCCAGTCGTGCAGGGAGGTCAGGTGCGGGTACAGGGTGCGCAAGGTGGGGAGGTCGGCTTGCCAGCCGCCGGTTTCGCGGATCAGGCGCCAGGTGTTGCCGAGTTGGGGGCCGATGGCGTCGGCTTCTGCCTCGGTGACTTCGCGGTAGTGGATGGGGTGGCCAGTCGCGGCGCTGATGATGGTGGCCGCGTCGACGGGGGTGATGGCTTCGCCTGCGAGTTCGAGGGTGCGGGTGTGCCAGGTTTCGGGGGCGGCGAAGGCCAGGGTGGCGAAGGCGGCGATGTCGTCGACGGCGATCATCTGGAGGGGGCGATCGGCGGGGAACAGGTGGCGGTGTTCGCCGCCTTCGCGGATGCCGTCGACGGGGGAGCCCTGCAGGAGGTAGTTCTCCATGAAGCGCACCGGGCGCAACACGGTGTAGCGCAGGCCGGAGGCGGCTAGGGCGTCTTCGATCTGGCGTTTGCCCTGTTGGCCCCATGATTTCGCGGCGCCCATCGTGGCGACGCCGGTGAACACGATCTGCTCTACACCCGTGGCTTCGGCCGCGGCGATCATGGCGAGACCGCGTCGGGCTTCGGTGTCTTCACCCCAGCCTTTCGCGCGGTAATCAGCTGGGGGAACGAGGAATACGGCTCGGGTGCCGGTTGCCGCGGCGCGCAGGGAGATGGGGTCGTCGAAGTCGCCGGCGGTCAATTGCGCACCGGCGTCGGCCAGTGCGCGAGCGGCGGGGGAGTCGAGGTCGCGCACCAGCGCGCGGACCCGGTGTCCTTCGGCGAGCAATCGGTGGGCGGTCGCACCACCCTGCTTGCCGGTGGCGCCGGTGATCAGGACGGGGAGTGCTGAGGTCATCGCGGAGGAGTTCCGTTCGTGAACGATCGTAGGCCTACAATCGGGTCGGTCGACCCGTATTCCGGACGTTACGGGCGCTCACACCCGGTTGGCCAGGTCCGGTGCAGGGAAGGCGTAACGAAATGACGGTCGACAACCGCGCGGAACCGGCGATCCGGTCCGACGCGCGACGCAACCGCGCGCTGATCCTGGCCGCCGCTCAGCGGGCACTCGCCGAACGCGGTACCACCGTCTCGCTGGCCGAAGTTGCCCGCCGCGCGGGCGTCGGCGCGGGCACCGTGCACCGGCATTTCCCCACGAAAACCGATCTGCTGGAAGCGGTTATGCAACAGCGCGTCGACCGACTGGCCGCGCTGGCCGCCGAACACCTCACCGATCCGGACCCGGGCGAGGCCTTCTTCGCCCTGTGCGCGCATGTCATCGTCACGACGCCCGGCAACAAGGACCTGTGTGACCTGGTGCAATCCGACGACGGCTGGCCACGCGCCCTGCTCCGCGGCACGGGCGACCGCTTCCACCGCGCGCTGGGTGCCCTGCTCGTCTCAGCCCAACGTCAAGGGGCGGTGCGTTCCGATGTGGTCGTCACCGACGTCCTCGACATCTTCACGGGATGCGTTGCCATCCAACGGCATCGACGTGCGGAAGACCCCCTCGCCCCCGCTGTCGTCCTCGTTCTCGACGCCCTGCGAACCCGCCCGCCGCTTGTCACGGAACTCGCGAAAATCGACCGTAACGAAACGAGGGACGGTGACGAAACTCCGCCGGTGTGCCCCGTCTGCGGCGGTCGACTCGATCGCTCCACCACCGGCAGGCCCGCCCGCTACTGCTCGGCGGCCTGCCGCCAGAAGGCTCACCGCCGACGGAACGGGAGACGACCCCTTACAGCAGGTCGCTGACGTCGTCGGGGACATCGACGGCGTATTTGCGCAGGATGTCCATGGAAATGACTTCCAGCGCGTTCTCGTGGGTGGCGGCCAGCACCACGGGGGCGGCGACGCCGTCCTCGTGGGCATGCAACCAGCGGACCGCCACCACGCACCAGCGGTCGCCCGGTTGCAGGCCGGGGAAATTGTTCTCTGGACGGGGGGTACTGAGGTCGTTGCCGATGGATGCCTGATGCTCCAGGAATTCCGCCGTCACGACGGTGCACACGGTGTGGCTGCCGAGATCCTCCGGACCGGTGCTGCAGCAGCCGTCCCGGTAGAAGCCCGTGAGAGGATCGGCGCCGCACTCTTCCAGCGGCCCCCCAAGCACGTTTCGATCGGTCACTCCGCTGATCCTATGGGGCAACCGCCAGAAGTTCCGCAGGACAACGAATCTGTAGTGTTTCCGCCATGTGGCGACAGGCCCGCAATCGCCTCGCCGACCCGCCGCGCAGACGCCGCCGACGTGCGGTAACTTGCCGCCCGAATAGACTCGCCGGGTGAGTTCGCAAGCGTGGATCCTGATCGCCGCGATCGCCGCCGTCCTGTTGGTGGCGCTCGTCGCGGGTTTCGTCCTGTACAAGCGACGCCAGATTTCGCTGGCCCCGCCCGAGCCGGACAAGGAGTTGACGGACCGCTCCGGTGGTTACACCGCGTCCGGTGGATTCAGCTTCAGCCAGGGCGGCTCGACGGCGACCGTGCCGAGACCCGAGCCCGTCGGTGAGCGCACCGACACCGACGGCCAACCGCACATCGGCGACGACGCCGCGGTCCCGCGTGACGCCCCGCGGCGCGGCATCACCGACGTGCCGCTGCCCGAGGGCGATGTCGCCGTCGACGAGCCGGTGGTGGTCCCCGACGACGCGTCGACCCTCGCACCGGCCGAGCCCGCGGACACGCTGCCGACCGACACCCCGGCTACCGCGCCTACCGCGGCCCCTGCGGAGGCCGCACCTTCGGACACCGTTGCCACGCCGCCGGAGACCGCACCCACCGAGGCTGAGCCCGCGGACACGGCGTCGACCGAGGTTGCGGCCGAGACCGCCCCGGCCGAAGTCGACGCGACCACCACCGCGATCGAAGAGATCGACCCCACCACCGGCCGCCTCGTCCGCCTGCGCGGCCGCCTGGCCCGCTCCCAGAACGCCGTCGGCAAGAGCCTGCTCGGCCTGCTCGGCGGCGGCGACCTCGACGAGGACTCCTGGGAAGAGATCGAAGACACCCTGGTGCTGGCCGACATCGGCACCGCGAGCACCGCGAAGATCGTCGAGCGCCTCCGCGAGGAGATGGCCTCGCGCAGCGTGCGCACCCCCGAACAGGCCCGCGGCGCCCTGCGCGACGTGCTGATCGAAGCGCTGCGCCCCGAGCTCGACCGTTCCATCCACGCCCTCCCGCATGGCGACAAGCCGGCGATCCTGCTTGTCGTCGGCGTGAACGGCACCGGCAAGACCACCACCACCGGCAAACTGGCCCGCGTGCTCGTCGCGGACGGTCGCCGCGTGCTGCTCGGCGCCGCCGACACCTTCCGCGCCGCCGCCGCTGATCAGCTGCAGACATGGGGTGAACGGGTGGGCGCCGAGACCGTGCGCGGTAAGGAGGCCGCCGACCCGGCAGCCGTCGCGTTCGACGCGGTCACCGCGGGCATCGACGGCGGTGTCGACGCCGTTCTCATCGACACCGCGGGCCGCCTGCACACCAAGACCGGCCTGATGGACGAGCTGGGCAAGGTCAAGCGGGTCGTGGAGAAGAAGGGTGAGGTCGACGAGGTGCTGCTGGTCCTCGACGCGACCGTCGGCCAGAACGGCCTGATGCAGGCGCGCGTCTTCGCCGACGTCGTCGACATCACCGGCGTGGTCCTCACCAAACTCGACGGCACCGCCAAGGGCGGAATCGTGTTCCAGGTGCAGCACGAACTCGGCGTTCCGGTGAAATTGGTCGGCCTGGGCGAGGGCGCCGACGATCTGGCCCCGTTCGAGCCGGGAGCGTTCGTCGACGCGCTGCTCGGGGGTACCGCGTAGCTGTTCGCGCGCTGCCCGTCCGATCCGGCGATCGGGCGGGCAGCGCTGTCTGCCAGCGACGATGCCCGCGGCGAATCGCCGGGCGAACTCGCGGCGAATCGCACTTGCGTACCGACCTCACCGTGAGCTGACAAGCTCATGCCAACCACACGAAACGTGGACGCAACACAACAGCGCTATCCGTTCACTCAGGTGAAACACCACAGCTCAACGGATGAAACACCGAGTCGCGACCCTTCTGTACAGGTCCTTTTGCCGTCATCGGCAGGGCCCGAGATGAGGAGGAACACAAGGTGGCATTTCCCGTAATCGGCGATCCAAGTGCCGGTGACACAGCATGGATGTTGGCCGCGGCCGCACTCGTGCTGTTGATGACGCCGGGTCTGGCGTTCTTCTACGGCGGCATGGTCCGTGGCAAGAACGTCCTGAACATGATCATGATGAGCGTCTCCGCGATGGGCCTGATCACCATTCTGTGGTGTCTGTACGGCTTCTCGGTGGCGTTCGGCGAGGACAAGGGCAACCTACTCGGTGATCCCACGCAGTACTTCGGCCTGAAGGGTGTCTTCGGCGGCGACTATCTCGCCACCACCGACCCCGCGGCCCCCGCTGCAGTCCCGCTCGCAGGCACGATCCCGCTCTCGGTGTTCGTCGCCTTCCAGCTCATGTTCGCGATCATCACGGTCGCACTCATCTCGGGCGCGGTCGCCGACCGCTTGAAGTTCGGGTCGTGGCTCGTATTTGCCGGAATCTGGGCCACGGTCGTCTACTTCCCCGTCGCGCACTGGGTGTTCGCCTTCGACGGCATCACCGCGGAGAACGGCGGCTGGATCGCCACCAACCTCAAGGCGATCGACTTCGCCGGTGGTACCGCGGTCCACATCAACGCCGGTGCCGCCGGTCTGGTGCTCTGCCTCATCCTCGGCAAGCGCAAGGGCTGGCCGAAGACCCCGTTCCGCCCGCACAACCTGCCGTTCGTGATGCTCGGCGCCGGTCTGCTGTGGTTCGGCTGGTACGGCTTCAACGCGGGTTCGGCGCTGGGTGCCAACGGCATCGCCGGTGCCACCTTCCTCACCACCACGCTCGCCACCGCGGCCGCGATGATGGCCTGGCTGCTCGTGGAGAAGATCCGTGACGGTCACCCGACCTCGCTCGGCGCTGCCTCGGGCATCGTCGCCGGTCTGGTCGCCATCACGCCGGCCTGTTCCTCGGTCAACGTCATCGGCGCGCTCGCCATCGGTGTCGTCTCCGGTGCGCTGTGCGCGCTGGCCGTCGGCCTGAAGTTCCGCTTCGGCTTCGACGATTCGCTCGACGTCGTCGGTGTCCACCTCGTCGGTGGTCTGGTCGGCACCCTGATGGTCGGCCTTGTCGCTACGGCCGAAGCTCCCGCAGCTGTCGATGGACTGTTCTACGGTGGTGGGGTCGAGCAGTTGAAGCTGCAGGCCGTCGGTGCTTTCGCCGTTCTCGCCTACTCGCTGGTCGCCACGGCCATCATCGCGTACGCGATCAAGTTCACGATCGGCCTGCGCGCCAGTGAAGAGTCCGAGGCCGCGGGCCTGGACGAGTCCGAGCACGCGGAAACCGCATACGATTTCGCTGCTGTGGGTAACACGGCACGCTCACTCGTCAAGGAGGCATGACGAACATGAAACTGGTTACGGCAATCGTCAAACCGTTCACGCTCGAAGATGTGAAAACCGGGCTGGAACAGGCAGGCGTGCTCGGCATGACCGTCAGCGAAGTCCAGGGATACGGCCGGCAGAAGGGCCACACCGAGGTATACCGCGGTGCCGAGTACTCGGTGGATTTCGTGCCCAAGGTCCGGGTCGAGGTCGTCGTGGACGATGCGTCGGTCGAGAAGGTCGTCGAGGTGATCGTCGAAGCCTCGCGTACCGGCAAGATCGGTGACGGCAAGGTGTGGGTGACCCCGGTGGACACCATCATCCGCGTCCGTACCGGCGAACGCGGAAGCGACGCACTGTAATTCGGTAGGGAACGCACGACAAACTATCGAGTGGCGGCCCCGCTCCCACCGGTGAGAATCCGGTCGGGGCGGGGCCGCCCGCATGAATGGGTGGTGTGGGCTGTGGCACAGCGGAACGGCGGTATTCAGAACAACGGAGCGGCGGATCTGGTCAAGGCCAGGGCGCAACTGCTCGACGGTGCGGGCACCCGAAACCCGCGACTCGATCCGGAATCGCTGCGCGGGGCCCTGGTCGATCTGTTCGAACTGTGGCTCACCAGCAAGGGCAACGAACTCGGCATCACCGCCGACAGCGGCCTCTCGGTCGTCGCGGTCGGCGGACTCGGACGCCGCGAGATGCTGCCCTACTCCGATCTCGACCTCGTGCTGCTGCACGACGACGTCGACCCCAAGGTGGTCTCGGAGATCGCCGACCAGCTCTGGTATCCCCTCTGGGACGCCCACATCAAGCTCGACCACAGCGTGCGCACCGTGCCGCAAGCGTTGCGCGTGGCCTCCAGCGACATGATCGCGGCGCTCGGTCTGCTCGAAGCCCGCCACATCGTCGGCGACCAAGACCTCAGCAATCTGCTCATCGGCGGCGTGCGCCGCGAATGGCGCACCGGAATCCGGGGCCGCTTCGACGACCTCATCGCCCAGACCACCGCCCGCTGGCAGCGCAGCGGCGAGATCGCCCACCGCGCCGAACCCGACCTCAAGAACGGTCGCGGGGGCCTGCGCGACATCCAGCTGCTCGACGCGCTCTCGATCGCCCAATTGACCGATGCCATGCCGGGTTTGGGCCCCGAGGTCCCCGGTGGCGGACTCGAACAGGCACACCGCAGGCTCCTCGACGTACGCACCGAATTGCATCGCGTCGCCGGTCGCGCCCGCGATCAACTGCGCGCCCAGGACGCCGACGAGATCGGCGCCGCCCTGCGCATCGGCGATCGCTTCGATCTCGCCCGGACACTGACCGATTCGGCGCGTACGGTGAGCTATTCGTGCGACGTCGGTCTGCGCACGGCCGCCAACGCGCTCCCGCGACGCGGTCTGGCGAGACTGCGCCGCATGCCGGTGCGCCGACCACTCGATGAGGGGGTGGTCGAGCACTCCGGCGAAGTCGTGCTGGCCAGAGACGCGCGCCCGCAACGCGATCCGGGGCTGATCTTGCGGGTGGCCGCGGCATCGGCCCAGACCGGTCTGCCGATGTCGGCGACCACGCTCAACCGGCTGTCCGAGGACGCGCCCGAGTTGCGCGAACCGTGGCCCAAGGACGCGCTCAACGATCTGCTCGTGCTGCTCGGCGCGGGCCGCGGCAGTATCGACGCGGTCGAGGCACTCGATCGAACGGGCTTGTGGGGCAGGCTCTTTCCTGAATGGGGCGCGGTCCGCGACCTGCCGCCGCGCGACGCGCTGCACACCTGGACCGTCGATCGCCATCTGATGGAGACCGTCGCCTACGCCAGCGGCCTGAGCACCAGGGTCGCCCGACCCGATCTGCTCGCGCTCGGCGCGCTGCTGCACGACATCGGCAAGGGCCGAATCGGTGACCACAGCATCGTGGGCGCCGAACTGGCCACCCACATCGGCCGCAGGCTCGGCCTGTGGCCCTCGGACGTGCGCACCCTCAGCGCGATCGTGCGCCACCACCTGCTGCTGCCCGACACCGCGACCCGGCGTGACCTCGACGACCCGGCGACGGTGCAGCGGGTCGCCGACGCGCTCGGCGGTGACGTCGGCCTGCTCGAACTGCTGCACGCGCTGGCCGAGGCTGATTCGATGGCCACCGGCCCCGGTGTGTGGGGCGACTGGAAGGCCTCGCTGATCGGTGAACTGGTGCGCCGCTGCCGCCTCGTCATGGCGGGCGAGCCGCTGCCGCAACCGGAACCGATCGACCCGGAACTCGTGGACAAGGCCACGGCGGGCGGCGTACACGTCACGCTCGCGCCCGGCGACGGCAAACACACGTTCGTGGTGACGGTGATCGCTCCCGACGAGCCCGGCCTGCTCTCCGACGCGGCAGGCGTGCTCGCGCTGCACTCGCTGCGGGTGCTGTCGGCCTCGCTGGGCGGCGCGGGTGACTCGGCGATCAACACTTTCGTGGTGATGCCGAAATTCGGCGATCCGCCGGACGCTGGCCTGTTGCGGCAGGAACTCATCCGGGCAACGTCCGGCGCGCTCGACCTGCCCGCTGTGCTGGCCAAACGCGAAGCCGAAGCGGCCGGAACCGGGCCCGGTCGGTACGCGCGCGCTCAGCCTCGACTCATCTGGTCACCTACCAGCACATCCGGCCAGGTGATTCTCGAGCTCCGTGCCGACGATCGCATCGGTTTGCTGAGCAGGCTGGCCGGCGCCTTCGCCGCGACGGGCGCCAATGTCCGGTGGGCGAAGGTGGTCACGATGGGCTCGGCCGTGGTCGACGCCTTCTGCCTCGATCTGGGCGACACCGACAGTCCGGCTGTGCGCGATCGCATCGAGAAGGCCGTCCTCGACGTGATTCCGCGGCCTGCTCCCGCACCGCCGCCCACCGAAACCGACGGCACCGCTTGACATCGTAAGGACACGGTTTACTCACTGATTGCTATCAGGTTGCTACACAGCGATCTCGCGGCCTGATAAGTCGAGATGTGACCTATAGCATTTCTCTGGTCCGGCTGTCACTCGTACGAGGGGAGCTGATCCGTGGCTATCGAAGTCGTTTCCGCGTCAATGATGACCAGCGACGCGACCGCGCACATCGCGCGCTGCGTCGGTGGTGACCTGTGGGTGGTTTCGTGGTTGCCGGGTCGCACCCTCAGTGGTGCGCAGGCGCTGGCCGCGATGACCATCGCCTCGACCGCCGCCCGTCACGCCGACAGCGCCGATTCCGAATGGCTCCGGATCGAGGCGCTCTCCCGGGAACTCGGTCTCACCGGCAGAGAAGCGGTGTACCTGGTGAACATCGAATCGCACGAGTTGCGCCGCACGGCGCCACCGCACGTGCAACATACCGAATAACCTCCATTACCCTGGGAGGGCAATAGACGTCCGACTTCGGTCTGACGACCTGAGACCCTTTCAGATCAGGAGCGCGATCGGTGTTCGAATCCCTGTCCGACCGGCTTACCGGTGCACTGCAGGATCTGCGCGGTAAGGGGCGTCTGTCACCGGCCGACATCGACGCCACCGCGCGTGAGATCCGCCTCGCACTTCTCGAGGCCGACGTCGCGCTGCCCGTGGTGCGCGGTTTCATCGCCAACGTCAAAGAGCGCGCCAAGGGCGCGGAGGTCTCCGGCGCGCTCAATCCCGCGCAGCAGGTCGTCAAGATCGTCAACGAGGAACTCGTCGCGATCCTCGGTGGCGAGACCCGTCGCCTCAACCTCGCCAAGAACCCGCCGACCGTCATCATGCTGGCCGGTCTGCAGGGTGCGGGTAAGACCACCCTCGCGGGCAAGCTGGCCAAATGGCTCAAGGGTCAGGGGCACCAGCCGTTGCTGGTGGCCTGTGACCTCCAGCGTCCCGGCGCGGTCACCCAGCTGCAGGTCGTCGGTGAGCGCGCGGGTGTGCCCGTGTTCGCCCCGCATGGCGGCACCTCCATCGGTGGCGGCGAGAACCCGCTCGGGATCACCGCGGCCGACCCGGTCGCCGTCGCCGCGGCCGGTATCGAAGAAGCCAAGGCCAAGCAGTACGACGTGGTCATCGTCGATACCGCCGGTCGCCTCGGTATCGATGCCGAGCTGATGCGCCAGGCCGCGGGCATCCGCGATGCCGTGCAGCCGGACGAGACGCTGTTCGTGCTCGACGCGATGATCGGTCAGGACGCGGTCAGCACCGCCGAAGCCTTCCGCGACGGTGTCGGGTTCACCGGTGTCGTGCTCACCAAGCTCGACGGTGACGCCCGCGGTGGTGCGGCGCTGTCGGTGCGCAATGTCACCGGTGCGCCGATCATGTTCGCCTCCACCGGTGAGAAGCTCGAGGACTTCGATGTCTTCCATCCCGACCGGATGGCTTCGCGCATCCTCGGCATGGGCGATGTGCTCACCCTCATCGAGCAGGCCGAACAGGTCTACGACGCCGAGCAGGCCGAGGAGACCGCGCGCAAGATCGGCAGCGGCGAGCTCACCCTCGAGGACTTCCTCGACCAGATGCTGGCCATCCGCAAGATGGGCCCGATCGGCAACCTGCTCGGGATGCTGCCCGGCGCGGGCCAGATGAAGGACGCGCTGGCCGCGGTCGACGACAAGCAGCTGGACCGGGTGCAGGCGATCATCCGCGGCATGACGCGCGCCGAGCGGGACAACCCGAAGATCATCAACGCCTCGCGCCGCCTGCGCATCGCCAACGGTTCCGGCGTGCAGGTGTCCGAGGTCAACCAGCTCGTCGACCGGTTCTTCGAAGCCAAGAAGATGATGGCCGCGATGGGCAGGCAGATGGGGATGCCGGGCGCGCGTCGCGGCAACAACAAAAAGGGTGGCAAGAAGGGCAAGAAGGGCGGGCGTGGGCCCACACCGCCGAAGGTGCGCGGCGGGTTCCCCGGGATGCCCGCCGGAATGCCGGGCCTGCCGCCGGGCATGGATCTGTCGAACATGCCGCCCGGTCTCGATCAGCTGCCGCCCGGCCTGGACGGGATCGACCTCTCCCAGCTGAAGTTCCCCAAAAACTGAACTTTTGGCGCGCTGGCGCGCGCGTGTCCGCGGCCCCAAGGGGCCGCCGGTTAGATGCCGTTGCTTGCTCCTTCGTCGCCTACGCAACGGCATCTAACCGGCGACCCGGCCGCGGACCGGCCACTTCGTGGCCGCCGCTCCCCAAGGGTCGCGGATGCTGGCCGGGTGTTAGATCACGCCCGGGATCAGCGCTTTCCGGTTCGCCGGGTAGTCGGCGAACTTCTCCCGGTACCAGCGGTGGGTCGCGAAGGCGCGTGGCACCAGGTTCCCCGCGGTGATCAGGAAGATCACGACACCGGCCAGCGACCAGGTGAGCAGGGCGAATCCGGCCCAGGCGATCAGCTCGCCCAGGTAGGCCGGGCTGCTGACGAAGCGGAAGCCCGCGCCGTGCGGGATCCGGTACTCGGCGGCGCCGGGGTCGTTCTTGTCGCGCAGATTGCGCACGATCGCCTCGGACCGCACCAGCAGTCCGAACCCGCACAGGTAGACGACCACGCCGATCAGGAAGCGCGGATCGGTGAGCCATGCGGTGCCGTACTGGTTGTTGTAGTCGTTGCTGAAGAACGCGCCGTTGAGGTAGCCGTGCAGGGCCGTCACGAACACGCCCGCCGCGACCACCGACACGTTGAAGCTGCTTTTCTTGCCCGGCACCTGCCGGATGGAGAGCGGGAAGAACCAGCCGCGGTTGCCGTAGTGCAGTAGCCAGATGGCGGCCAGTACCAGCGGCACCGGCTCGAAGCGATCGGGGCCGCTGAGATAGAACACCGCGAACACGACGGTCGCGGGCAGCTCCATCAGCCACCAGCCCAGCTTGGGGTTGAGATTGAAGCCGACCTTGTTCGACGCGAAGCGGCCGTAGGGGCTCTGCGCGAACAATCCGCCGACGATCACGAACGCGGCGAAGGCGAAGGCGATGGCCAGCACCGTGTCGTAGGTGGTGTTCCCGGTGTACCAGTCCATCGAGATCCTCTTGTCCAACAGGCGCCGCACACGATCGCCGACGCAAAACTAGAACACGTTCTATCATGGATCGCACAGGGGAAGCGTGACTATGGAGGACCTACATGCCGTTGGATCGGACCGCCCAGGATCTGCTGGCGGCGGTGCAGGCATCGCCGCGTGCCGTGGCCGCGCACGACAAGGCCGCCTGGGTCGGGCTGTTCGCCGAGCAGGCCGCGGTGCACGACCCGTACGGCTCGCGCGAGCACATCGGTCCGGCCGCGATCTCGCGTTTCTACAACGTCTTCATCGCGCCGAACTCCATCGCCTTCCGCGTCGACCGCGACATCGTCGCCGGATACACGGTGGTCCGTGACCTGCACATCGAGACCACGATGTCGACCGGCGCCACCGTCACCGTGCCGATGCATCTGCGCTACGACCTGGTCGCCACCGACGGCGGCTGGCGGATCGCCCGGCTCGCCGCGCACTGGGAGCTGGGGGTGATGATCGCGCGACTGCTGCGCACGGGGCCGTCCGGACTGCTCGCGGGGGCCAAGCTCGGGCCGCAACTCGTCGCCGAGCTCGGTGTCGGCGGGGCGATGGGGATGATGCGAGCGCTGCGCGGTGTGGGTGGGTCGGGCAAGCGCGTCGTCCGGCGGCTTTTCACCGCGGCCGCATCCGGTGACTCGGGTGGGGTGCGGGCACTCCTCGACGATCGCACGGTGGTGGAGCTACCCGCCGGGCGCCCGATCTCGGTGGCAGATTTCGTCGACAGCGCGCGGAACATGCGGTGGGACAAGATGATCGCTGCCGGACACACGGTCAGCGTGAGCGTGTGGGTCGGCGCGGCGCCGGGTGTGGCGTTCGTCGATTTCGCGCCCGACTCAGCGCGTATCGCCAGGGTGACAGTCTTCCTCGACGGGGATCCGTCGGGGAGCTAGTGGCAGCGGGGGTGTAGCCGGGCTGGGCGACACCCCCGGCTATCACCTCATTCCAGGAACGCCGCGTCGCGCGTCGATATCCGCGCGGGCGGTCCGCCGCTCGCCGGGCGCCACCACAGCAGTTGCCGTACATCGGTGGGCCAGTTCGCGACAGCGACGCACAGCATGATCACCAGGTGCAGCGGCGCCGAGACCTCCTCGTAGACCGGCGCGTCATCGATGACATGCGTGGTCACCGCCCCGGTCAGCAGCAGCACCAGCGTGGCGGCGCCGAGAAATCGTGTCTGTCTGCGGGGAACGACCAGCAGGATCGCACAGACCAGTTCGATCGCGCCGACCACATAACGCATGTTCGGGTCGAAACCCCAGTCGGCGAATTTCTCGGCATAGGCCGGTCCGAAAAAGGTCTCGCCCGGCCAGAACTTAGTGACGAACCCGACGAAGAACTCGAAGGCCAAAAACCAGTAGAAGCCGGTACGCAACCAGGCGGGTACACGGTGAGCAACCATCGTCACCGCTCCATCAGACCGATGATGTTGCCGTCGGCGTCCGTGACCGACGCGATGAGTTTTCCGCCGCCGACGTCGGTCACCGCCTGTACTTCGACGGCGCCCGCGGCGATCAGCTCGGCCAGATGCTGGTGGATATCGGCGACGAGCCAGAACGGGGCAGGTCCGGTCAGGCCTTTGGCGTGGCCGTTGGGGTCGAGCCCGACGAGGTGCCCGTCGAGATCGAACTGGACGTAATAGGGCTCGTCCATCACGGGCTCGATGCCAAGTAGCCTGCGGTAGAGCGCTTTTGCCTGCCCCAGGTTCGTGACCGGGTAGATCAGGGTCTTCGCTGGTGCGGTCATGGTCGGGTCTCCTCGGTGGGGCGTTGTCACACCGGCGCGGGTCGGCCGGTCATCACTACTGACCGATCCCCGAGGAGGTATGTGACACATGGACCACACCGATTGGCTGACCCGCGAATTCGAGGACAACAGGGCGCACCTGCGGGCGGTGGCGTACCGGATGCTCGGCTCGACCACCGACGCCGAGGACGCGGTGCAGGAGGCCTGGATCCGGTTGAACCGAACCGACGTCTCCGAGGTCGACAACCTGGCGGGCTGGCTGACCACGGTCGTGTCGCGCGTCGCGCTCAATGTCCTGCAACGTCGCAAGAGCCTGCGCGAACATCTCTACGGCACCGAACTCGTCGACGACGGGGCAGAACGCGCGGGCGCGATGGCGCCCGAACAAGAATTGCTGATGGCCGACTCGGTCGGCTCGGCCCTGATGGTCGTCCTCGACACGCTCGGCCCGGCCGAACGGCTCGCCTTCGTATTGCACGATCTGTTCGCTGTCCCCTTCGACGAGATCGCCGCCATCCTCGGCCGTTCCAGTGTGGCGACCAGGCAGCTCGCCAGCCGCGCGCGACGCCGCGTCCATGGCATCGACGAGCCCGCCACCGTCGATGTGGGCCGACGGCGCGAGATCGTCGACGCCTTCTTGCGGGCGGCGCGCACTGGACGCTTCGAGGCACTGCTCGAACTGCTCGACCCCGACGTGGTGCTGCGCGCAGACGAGACCGTCGTCGCGGCAGGCGCCGGCGGGGAGGTCCTGGGGGCGGACGCCGTCGCCCGGACGTTCTCGGGTCGTGCCAAGGGGGCCAGGCTCGCCACGATCGACCGCGAACCCGGTGCGGTCTGGTCGGTCGGTGGTCGCGCCAGGATCGTGTTCGCGTTCACGATCCTTGGCGACAGGATCGTGGGTATCGAGATGATCGGCGACCCCGGTCGGCTCGCGACGATGGTCCTCGACGAGCACTGATTCCGCACGCTGTCACATCGGGATCCGCTGCTCGGTCAGATCGGTGTCAACCCGAATTCGCCGTGCTCGGCGGCCACCGACCTGAGGATCAGCCATGACCGTATTGTCGCGCATCGCGAACAACAGCCGGAGCATCGTCTATTGGATAACCACCGCCATCATCGCCTTCGAATCGGCGATGGGCGGCGTCTGGGACATCCTGCGCATCGACATCGTGCGCGACGTGGCCGTCGACCAGCTCGGCTACCCCGCCTACGTGCTGGTCATCCTCGGCATCGCCAAGATTCCGGGGGCGCTCGTGCTGCTGGCGCCCGGCCTGCCTCGGTGCAAGGAGTGGGTGTACGCCGGGGTGCTGTTCGTCTATCTCGGTGCGGTGGTCTCGCTGGCCGTCGACGGTGACCCCGCCGCGGTCGGCCCGCTCGGTTTCGCGACGATGACGTGCCTGTCCTGGGCGACCCGTCCTGAGCAGCGCAGATCCATTGCCGTCGGTGCGTGGACACCCGGGCGGTTGCGCGCGCGGATCGGTACGGGGCGCGCGGTGGCTGTTGCGTTCTGGGTATCGACCGGCATCGTCGTGACGGTCCTCGGGAGCGGGGGCATCGCCGATCTGCTTGGCCGGGATTCGACGGTCGCGGGCATGGTCGATCTGGGATACCCCACCTATTTCGTCACCATGCTGGGCGTCTGGAAGATCCTGGGAACGGTGGTGATCGTGGCGCCGGGTCTGCGCCGCGTGAAGGAATGGGCCTATGCCGGAGCCTTCTACAACTTCACCGGAGCGTTCGCGTCCCACCTCGCGTCCGATTCCGGCGTCGAACACCTGCTGTGGACCGGACTCTTCGCGGTCTGCGTGCTGGTCTCGTGGGCACTGCGGCCGGGCTCCCGATGCCTCGAGCCCCCAGCTCCGCGTGTTCGCGCCGCGACCTCGAAAGATGCAGGGGAGCTGATCGTCTAGGGCGGCAGCGGCTTTGGCCGCGTCGATGAGGGCGTCGCCGTCTGCGGCGCGGTGCCGTCGGCGGTAGGTTGGCAGGCAGCGTCGACATCGAGGAGGCTCTTCATGCACGTGCGCGGGGTGGTGCTGCCCGGTGACGAGGAACGCGACCTGTGGGTGGTCGACGGCATGGTGACCTTCGAACCGGTCGCCGGCGCCGACACGCTGTGCCGGACCGGCTGGATCGTGCCCGGCCTCGTCGATGCGCACTGCCATGTCGGCATCCGCTACGGCGGCGGTGACGAGACCCACGAGGGCGCGATCGAGCAAGCTGAGACCGAACGCGACGTGGGCGCGCTGCTGCTGCGTGACGCGGGCTCGCCGATCGACACCCACTTCATCGACGAGCACGCCGAGCTGCCGCGGATCATCCGCGCGGGCCGCCACATCGCCCGCCCCAAGCGCTACATCCGCGAACTCGGCATCGAACTCGACGACGAACGCGACCTGCCCGAGATCGTCGCCGAGCAGGCCCGCTTCGGCGACGGCTGGGTGAAGATCGTGGGGGACTGGATCGACCGTTCCGTGGGTGACCTGCGGCCGCTGTGGAGTGACGACATCCTGAAGCAGGCCATCGACGCGGCCCACGCGAACGGCGCTCGGGTCACCGCGCACGTGTTCGGGGAGGACGCGCTGCCCGGTCTGATCAACGCGGGCATCGACTGCCTCGAACACGGCACCGGCATCACCGACGACACCATCGAGCTGATGGTCGCCAACGGCACCGCCCTTGTCCCCACCCTGATCAACATCGATACCTTCCCCGGCATCGCCGACAGCGCCACGAAGTTCCCGGTCTACGCCGCCCACATGCGCGACCTGCACCGCCGCGTCCGCGACACCGTCGGCAAGGCCCACGAGGCGGGGGTGCCGATCTACGCGGGCACCGACGCGGGCGGCTCCATCCGCCACGGCCGCATCGCCGACGAGATCACCGCGTTGTCCGGCGCGGGCCTGTCCCCGCACGAGGCCCTCGGCGCTGCCTCGTGGAACGCCCGCACCTGGCTCGGCCGCCCCAGCATCGAAGACGGCGCCCCGGCCGACTTCGTCGTCTACGCCGACGATCCTCGGGTAAACCCCCGATCACTCACAGACCCGCAATGGGTCGTCCTGCGCGGCCTGGTGGTGAAAACCCCTGATCCTGTCACCGGCCACCGCTGAGGCCGCGGTTCGCGATGTCGCTGCCTGTGGCACAACATTCCCCCTGGCCAATGGTCATGACTCTGTAGTGTTATCTACAGGCTGCAAACTTGTGCAAACATGTGATCGAGGTTGAATCGATCGTCGCGCGGCCCCAGTAACTAGTCCGGTCCGAGTTGTCAGTTTGTCGGTACGACCAGGGGAGATCGGCGGAGATGACCATGAGCGCCGAGGTTTCGATGATCCACCCGTTGGGCCCGAAGACTGTGGAGGACTGGCTCGCCGAAGAGCAGCCGGTCGATGGATCGCGACTCGAACTCATCTGGGGGTACCTGCACATGACGCCGCCGCCCGGTGGTCCGCATCAGTACGCCGCCGGTGAGCTGTTCGTCGCTCTGCGCGCCGCCGTTCGAGCCGCGGATCGTCCGGATCTGACGGCACTGCCTGCCGTTGGGGTGCGGATCAGTACCCCGTTCCGGACCAGCATCATCCCGGATGTTGTCGTGGTGCACGCCTCTGCTGAGCACACCACCTTCGCCGCCGAGGATGTGCTGCTCGCTGCCGAGGTCTGGTCGCCCGGAAACAGTCGTGAGGAACGCGATACCAAAATTGCCTCTTACGCCTCGGCTCGGGTGCCGTACCTGTGGATCGTCGAACTCCCCGACGGGAAGCCCGCTCGATTCTGGGCCTACACGCTGGGTGAGTCCGGCTATCGCCAGGAAGTGTTCGCGACTGACGGTGAGTCGATCAAGGCGCCGGGTCCGGTGCCGGTCGTGGTGGACACCGCTCAGTTGCGGTGAGATAGCGCGCGAACGGCGGAGGCGATTTCCGGGGGCAGTGGGTCGTCTGGCAGAATGAACCCTCGTCCTTCCTGGACAGTGTCAGCCCGTCTCCGGTTACGTACCGCGCGGCGGTCACGCACACATGCGCGAAACCGGACCCGCAGACCATGCGGGTCGCTGAATCGCGTGGTGACCAAACTACTGAAAGAAGACTGACCAGCATGGCTGTCAAGATCAAGCTCACTCGTCTCGGCAAGATCCGCAACCCGCAGTACCGCGTCGTCGTCGCCGACGCCCGTACGCGTCGCGACGGCCGGGCCATCGAGTCCATCGGCCTGTACCACCCGAAGGAAGAGCCTTCGCTGATCCAGATCGACGCCGAGCGCGTCGCGTACTGGCTGTCCGTCGGCGCGCAGCCCACCGAGTCCGTGCAGCGTCTGCTGGAGATCACCGGCGACTGGCAGAAGTTCAAGGGCCTGCCGGGCACCGAGGGCACCCTGAAGGTCAAGGCCCCGAAGACCTCCAAGCTGGACCTGTTCAACGCCGCGCTCGCCGCCGCCGACAACGCGCCCACCACCGAGGCCGTCACCCCGAAGAAGAAGGCCGCCAAGAAGGACGAGGCTGCCGCTGAGGAAGCCGCCACCGAGGCTGCCGAGTAATGACTGCTGTTGTTGCCGATGCCGTCGAACATCTGGTTCGCGGCATCGTCGCCAACCCTGACGACGTCCGTGTCGAGCTGCTCACCGGCCGTCGTGGACGCACCGTCGAGGTACACGTCCATCCTGAAGACCTGGGCAAGGTGATCGGGCGCGGTGGTCGTACCGCGACCGCGCTGCGCACCCTGGTCGCCGGCATCGGTGGCCGTGGGATCCGGGTCGACGTGGTCGATACCGACGCCTAGATGGAACTCGTCGTAGGTCGGGTCGCCAAGTCGCACGGCGTGCGCGGCGAACTCGTCGTCGATGTGCGCACCGACGAGCCGGACCTCCGGTTCGCGCCGGGTGTCACCTTGCGCGGCAGGATGCCGAAGTCCTCGGCGACCCGTGACTACACCGTGAAGTCGGCCCGAGAGCACTCGGGCCGGCTTCTGGTATTCGTCGACGGCATCGACGATCGCACCGCCGCCGACGCTCTGCGTGGCACCCTGTTCGTCGTCGACAGCGATTCGCTGCCGCCGTCGGAGGACGACGACGCCTTCTACGACCACGAACTCGAAGGCCTTCGGGTCGAGTTCGCCGACGGCACCGCCGTCGGCACGGTCACCGAGGTGCTGCATTCGGCCGCGGGCGAACTGCTGTCGGTGCGTGCCGCCGACGACGGTCGCGAAATTCTCATTCCCTTTGTCACCGCCATCGTGCCGACGGTTTCGCTCGCCGATGGACTGGTGGTCATCACACCGCCCGAGGGCCTGCTCGATCCGGAGTAATTCGTGCAACTCGACGTCGTCACGATCTTCCCGGAATACCTCGAGCCGCTGCGCACCGCGCTGCTCGGCAAGGCCGTCGACAAGGGCCTGATCTCGATCGGCGTGCACGACCTGCGCAACTGGACGCACGACGTGCACAAATCGGTCGACGACTCGCCCTACGGTGGTGGTCCCGGCATGGTCATGAAGCCCACCGTCTGGGGCGATGCCCTGGACGAGGTGTGCCCCGACGACGCGCTGCTCGTCGTCCCCACCCCGGCGGGTGTGCCGTTCACCCAGGCCACCGCGCAGCGCTGGGCCACCGAGAAACACCTCGTCTTCGCCTGCGGGCGCTACGAGGGCATCGACCAGCGCGTGTTCGACGATGCCGCTCGCCGCGTCCGGGTCGAAGAGGTGAGTATCGGCGACTACGTCCTCATCGGCGGTGAAGCCGCGGTGCTCGTGATGACCGAGGCGGTGGTACGGCTGATCCCCGGCGTGCTCGGCAATCAGCAGTCCCACCAGGAGGATTCGTTCTCCGACGGACTTCTGGAAGGCCCCAGCTACACCCGGCCGGTGTCCTGGCGTGGCCTCGACGTGCCCCCGATCCTGCTCTCCGGCGATCACGCCAAAGTCGCCGCATGGCGCCACGAACAGTCGCTGGACCGGACGGCGCGACGCCGTCCGGATCTGCTGCCCTGATCTATCCCGATACCACGCGGGTGGTGATACAGAACGGATGCCCAGCGGGGTCGAGCAACACGCGCCAGCGCGGGTCCGGTTGTACCGGTGCGGGTTTCGCGCCGATCGCGAGTGCGTGCTGTTCGCACAGATTCAGGTCGGCGTCGGCGGCGAGGTCGAGATGCACCGCGGCGGTGCCCGGCCACTGCGGCGGAAAATAATCCTCGACGCGTTGCGCGGCGACGGTCAGTCCCGATGGGATACGGATCCCGACGCTGTGCGCATCGTTCCACAGGACACGGCCACCGAGCAGCCCGAGGTAGAAGCGGGCGAGGGACTCGGGGTCGTCACAGTCCAGTGAGAGGCCGGCCAGTTGAAAAGGCTCCGTCATCGGACCGACGGTACCGGGCCGGATGCGCGCCGAGATTGTTTTGTGCTAAAGACATTTGGGTATCCATCGAGGTCATTCTTTGTGCGATCGTCCAGAGTGAGGGTTGCTGATTCCATCCGGAACGGGTTCGGCCCCGGCGCCTGTCGGTGCGGTCGTGCCGGAGATGATGGGGCGCAACGGGCTGTGTGCCGATGTTCCCAGTACAGGCATTGCATCCCTTGGTGATTAGGTACTGCCGGAGTGCGCGTGATGCGACCTTCGGCGTCGGCGTCTGGTGCCACGGTGTCAGGCCTTGGATACCCACTGGCCGTTTGCACCGTTGCCGTGACACCACCGACACTCGAATAGTAGTGATATATCCCACAATTCACGCACAGCTGAGCGAGCCCTGGACGTCGGCACTTCAGGGCAGCAAGCCGTGCCGACGTGCCCGCGCCACCGCCTCGTGCCGAGTGCTGGCATCGAGCTTGCTCATCGCCTGCCGCAGATAACTCTTCACCGTCTCGGCACCGAGCGAGAGTCGCAGCGCCGCTTCCTGATTCGTGCAGCCGAGCGCGATCTGAGCGAGCACGTCGAGTTCCCGCCGCGACAGCCGCGGCGCATCGCCAACCGACTCGCCGGTCAACACCCCGGTCAGTCGTTCACAGACCCCGGAAAGCCGGTCGCGCAGTGCGGGATCGCCGGTGGCGGTCGCGATGGCGCGGAGTTCGGCGTGGATCTCGCGCAACTCCTCGGTCGCGGCGGGCGCGGTCGTCGACGGTGGCGTCGCGAGCTCGAGCAGCCGGACTCGGCGGTCCACTTCGTCGCGGACGGCGATCTCGGTGGCCAGCCGCCTACCCGCCTGCAGGATCACCTCGGCGGTGCGGTCACCGAGGGGACCAGTGCCGCGGGTGGCCGCATAGAGCACCGCGCGAGGTCGATCGGCGACCAGGACCGGCACGGCCATCACCGACCGCAGCCCTTCGCCGACCACCGCGGCGTCGTAGTGGTGGGTGATGGCGGACGAACCCCGATAGTCGGCCACCGACGCGGGCCTGCGGTACTCCATGGCCTGCCCGCCCAGCCCAGAGGTGCGCAGCACCGACAGTCCGCGCAGACCCGTGGTGACGGTGCCGGCGAACTCGCTGAGCAGCAGGGTGTCCTCGTCGACCGCGCCGCCGAACACCACCGGGACACCCGCCCGGCCCGCCACCCAGCGGATCTCGGCGCGCAGCGCGTCACCGTCGCGCGGGCGCAACAGGGAAGTCATGGATCACCCCTTTTCGGGGGTAGTGGTGTACGTGAGCTATGCCACATTCTAGGACACACCCGGTGGCCGACATCCGGGGTGTTGAGGAGAAGCTGCGATGACTACCGATCTGGACGTGCGGGTGCGCGACCTGCTCGACCACTACGACCGCCCCGAGGCCTGTGCGGCTGATCTGCTCTGCGATCGGCACCCGGCCGAGCAGATCGCGTTCACGGTGATCGAGTCCGATCTGCGCGCGTACGACCTGACCTACGGTGAGTTGCGGGAGCGCTCGGCCCGATTCGCCGCCGCGCTGGCCGAACTCGGCGTCGAACCGGGCGACCGGGTGGCGACGTTGATGGCGAAGTCCGTCGAGCTCGTGGTGGCCCTGCTGGGTATCTGGCGCCGCGGCGCGGTGCACGTGCCGTTGTTCACCGCGTTCGCGCCGCCGGCGGTCGAGTTCCGGCTGACGGCGAGCCACACGAAAGTCGTCGTCGTCGATGCCGGCCAGGCGCCGAAACTCGCGGCGACCGACTGCCGAACGATCGTTGTCGGCGACGCTGAGGTCCCCGGCGCGCTGCGCTTCGACGATCTGCTCGACGGGCACCGGCCCGACGATCCACGCGCGAAGCCGGTGGTGGTCGGTGGTGACGGTCTGCTGGTCCAGTTGTTCACCAGTGGCACCACCGGCACCCCCAAGGGCGTGCCGATCCCGGTACGCGCGCTGGCGTCGTTCCACGCCTACCAGGAGTTCGCCCTGGACGTACGCCCCGAGGACGTCTATTGGAACGCGGCCGATCCGGGCTGGGCGTACGGCCTCTACTACGCGATCCTGGGGCCGCTGGCCACGGGCGTGCGCAGCCTGCTGCTGCACGCGGGCTTCTCGGCGCCACTCACCTGGGAAGTGTTGCAGCGCTTCGGCGTCACCAACTTCGCCGCCGCGCCGACCGTCTACCGGGCGTTGCGCGCCGACAGCGGTCCGGTCCCGGCGGGATTCACGCTGCGCCGGGCGTCGTCGGCGGGCGAGCCGTTGACCCCGGATGTGGTGGCGTGGTCGCAGCGGACGCTGGGGGTGCCGGTGCGCGATCACTACGGCCAGACCGAGCACGGCATGGTGATCTGCCACGCGTGGCACCCCGCCCTCGACGTGGCCGTCCCACTCGGTTCGATGGGCAGGCAGCTCCCCGGGTGGTCCTGTGTGGTCCTGTCCGAGGACGCCGACAGCGAGGCAGCGCCCGGCGAGATCGGCCGGGTCGCCATCGACACCCAGCACAGCCCGCTGCTGTGGTTCCTCGGCTACCTCGACGATCCGGAGCGCACCGCGACCCGGTTCACCGCCGACGGTCGCTGGTATCTGACCGGTGACGTCGGTTCCCGCGACACCGACGGCTGTTTCCGGTTCAGCTCCCGCGACGACGACGTGATCATCATGGCGGGCTACCGGATCGGCCCGTTCGAGGTCGAGAGTGTGCTGGTCATGCACGATCAGGTCGCCGAGGCCGCCGTGGTCGGGATGCCCGACGACCTGCGCGGCGAGGTGCTGGAGGCCTTCGTGGTGACACAGACCGGCACCGAGGGCAGCGCCGAGCTGGCGGCCGAACTGCAGCAGCTGGTCAAGGACAAGTTCGCCGCCCACGCCTATCCGAGAAGGGTCCATTTCGTGGACAGCCTGCCCAAGACGCCGAGCGGCAAGGTGCAGCGATTCCTGCTGCGCGGCAAGGAGATCCGGTGATGTCCGAACTCAGCTACAGCTGCGGTCCCGCCGACATCCCGTTGCTCGGTGACACCATCGGCGCGAACCTGGACCGCGCCGTAGCGGCCTACCCGGCACGTGACGCACTCATCGACTACCCGACGGACCGGCGCTGGACCTACCGCGAGGTGGGTGCCGCGGTCGACGCCGTCGCGACCGGCCTCGCCGCACACGGCATCGAAGCCGGTGACCGGGTGGGTATCTGGGCGCCCAACTGCGCGGAATGGTTTCTCGTGCAGTACGCCACCGCGAAGATCGGCGCCATCCTGGTCAATATCAACCCCGCCTACCGCACCAGCGAACTCGAATACGTGCTCGTGCAGGCCGGGGTACGCACTCTGATCGCCGCGCCGGAGTTCAAGAGCTCGGACTACGTCGCGATGATCGAGCAGGTCCGGCCGAATTGTCCCGCCCTGGAACAGGTGCTGATCCTCGGCACCGCGCAGTGGCGGCAGGTGGCCGAGGCCGTGCCGGACAACGAACGCCTCGGCGCGATCGCCGCGACGCTGTCGGCCGACGATCCGATCAACATCCAGTACACCTCGGGCACAACGGGTTTCCCGAAGGGTGCGACGCTGAGCCACCACAACATCCTCAACAACGGGTTCTTCGTCGGCGAGCTGTGCGGGTACACCGAGGCCGACCGGGTCTGCATCCCGGTTCCGTACTACCACTGCTTCGGCATGGTGATGGGCAACCTCGCGGTCACCTCCCACGGTGCGGCAGCGGTGATTCCGGCGCCGTCGTTCGATCCGGCCGCGGCGCTGGCCGCCGTCGCCGCGGAACGCTGCACCTCGCTCTACGGCGTGCCGACGATGTTCATCGCGATGCTGGCCGAACTCGACGCCGGCGCCGACTACGACCTGTCGAGCCTGCGCACCGGCATCATGGCGGGCTCGCCGTGTCCGGTCGAGGTGATGAAACGGGTGATCGATCGGCTGGGGATGGGCGAGGTCGCCATCTGCTACGGCATGACCGAGACCTCGCCGGTGTCCACCCAGACCCGTCGCGACGACAGCATCGACCGCCGCACCGCGACCGTCGGACGCGTCGGCCCGCACCTCGAGGTGAAGGTGGTCGACCCGGAGACCGGGCGCACCGTGGCGCGCGGCGAACCGGGCGAACTGTGCACCCGCGGCTACTCGGTGATGCTCGGCTACTGGGAACAACCCGACAAGACCGCCGAGGCGATCGACGCCGCCCGCTGGATGCACACCGGCGACATCGGCGTCATGGACGCAGACGGCTACCTCGCGGTCACCGGCCGGATCAAGGACATGGTCATCCGCGGCGGCGAGAACATCTACCCCCGCGAGATCGAGGAATTCCTCTACACCCACCCCGATATCGTCGACGCCCAGGTCATCGGGGTACCGGACGAGAAATACGGTGAGGAACTCATGGTCTGGATTCGCCTGCGCGAGGGTGCGACACCCCTCGACGCCGACGCCGTCCGTACCTTCTGCACCGGCCGCCTCGCCCACTACAAGATCCCGCGCTATGTGCACGTGGTCGACGAGTTCCCGATGACGGTCACCGGGAAGGTCCGCAAGGCCGAGATGCGCGAACTCGCCAGGGAGATCCTCGGCTGAGCGTGTGGGCTCGATCCGTCGCGGGCACCGGAGCTTCTTGCTAGCGTGTTCGCGACGGTCGGGCGTTTCGGCCCCGTGCCGAATAATGATGGGGGAGACGGTGTTCCGTCGCGCGATGGTGGTGTCGATGTCGGTCTGCGGGTTGGTCGCGTCGAGTGTGGGCGGTGCCGATGCCGGACCGGGTGGCGTCGGCGTTCTCCCGGGTCCCACCGGAACTCTGCCGGTCGGCGCCACGACGCTGCACCTGGTCGACGACGCACGGCCGGACCCGTTCCAGCCCGACCGGTCGAGGGAACTGATGGTGTCGGTGTTCTACCCAGCGACCGAGGTAGATCGCTACCCGCGTGCGCATTACGCGTCGACCGAACTGATCCCGGGACTGGAGGCCGAACTCGGCATCGAGCTGCCCGGCGCCCTGGCCCACGCCCACCGGGAGGCGCCCGCACAGGCGGCGAGCACCTATCCGGTCGTGCTGTACACCCCCGGCGCCGGTGTCTCGCGGGTTCTCGGCACCGGGCTCGCCGAGGACCTGGCGTCGCGCGGCTACGTGGTGGTGACCATCGATCACACCTATGAAACCGGTCCGGCCGTCGAGTTCCCCGGCGGCCGGATCGTGCGGCCCGCCGCTGCGCCGAACGGCTTCGACACCGCCATCCGCGAGAAGTACATCGCGGCACGACTGCTCGACTTCCGGTTCGTCCTCGACTCGCTGGCCGCGCTGGCCGCAGGGGCGAACCCCGATGCCGTATCCGACTCTCTGCCAGTCGATCTGGGCCGGGTACTCGACCTGGACCGGGTTGGCGCCGTCGGGCACTCCTCCGGC
Source organism: Nocardia sp. FBN12 (assembly GCF_054031145.1). Taxonomy (NCBI): domain Bacteria; kingdom Bacillati; phylum Actinomycetota; class Actinomycetes; order Mycobacteriales; family Nocardiaceae; genus Nocardia; species Nocardia sp. FBN12. Next base: position 4,116,329 of record NZ_CM132926.1, on the reverse strand, counting down.
GGGTACACAGCCGTCGAAGCCATGCACGAGGATCGCCGGATCGATGCCGCCGTCGACATGGACGGGCAGATCGGGGTGGACGAGGCCTTCGGCCGCGCGGCCACCGAGGGCGTTGACCGGCCGACCCTGGTCTTGACCAGCGGTCAGATCGAGGAAGTCGGTGATGCGAATCCGTCCCTCGACGCGTTCTGGAAGCGAGCTACCGGCTGGAAACGTCATCTGGCCGTGGCGGATTCGGCGCACTACGACTTCACCGATATGCCATCGCTGGTCCCCGCGCTCGCCCGGCCCGCCGCGTCGACTTACATCGGGGCGATCGATCCGGATCGGGTGGCGTCGCTGGTGCGGGGCTACGTCGCGGCGATGTTCGACAAATTCCTGCGCGAACGCACCGACACCGCGCTGGATCGGCCGATCACCGAACCCGAGGTGCGAGCAATCCGCTGACCTGGGTGCCAGCGAGGTGTCGGTGATGAGCTGTAGTCTCTGCGGCTGTGACGACAGCGCCCGAGATCGCCGACAGCACGACCACCATCGCCAGCGTAGGCAGGCGGATCGCCGATGAGCTGGGGGTGCGCGAGACCCAGGTCCGCGCCGCCGTCGAACTGCTCGACGGCGGTTCGACGGTTCCGTTCATCGCGCGGTACCGCAAGGAGGTCACCGACGGCCTCGACGATGCCCAGTTGCGCCAGCTCGAGGAACGGCTCGGGTATCTGCGTGAACTCGACGAGCGTCGCGGCGCGATCATCGAATCCATCCGCGGCCAGGGCAAACTCGATCCCACCCTGCACTCGCAGCTCATGCTCGCCGAGACCAAGGCGCGCCTGGAAGACATCTACCTGCCGTACAAGCCCAAGCGCCGCACCAAGGCGCAGATCGCGCGCGAAGCCGGCCACGAGCCGGTGGCCGACGCGCTGATCGGCGACCCGAACACCGATCCGGCCGGCTACACCGCCGAACAGCTCGACGGCGCCCGCTCGATCCTCGTCGAACGCTTCGCCGAAGACGCTGACCTGGTCGGTGAGCTGCGTGAACTGATGTGGAACCGGGGCCAGGTCACCTCGACGGTGCGCGCGGGCAAAGAGGAGGCGGGGGCAAAGTTCTCCGACTACTTCGAGTTCAGCGAGCCCTTCCACAAACTCCCCTCGCACCGGATCCTGGCGCTGCTGCGCGGGGAGAAGGAGGAGATGCTCACGCTGCACCTCGAAGCCGACACCGAGGAACCGGCGCCCGGCGAGCGCACGATCTACGAGGGCCGCATCGCGGTCGCCTTCGGCATCGCCGACAAGGGCCGCCCGGCCGATTCCTGGCTGCTCGACACTGTTCGCTGGGCCTGGCGAACGAAACTTCAGGTGAGCCTGGGTATCGACACCAGGATGCGGTTGCGGCAGGCGGCGGAGAAGGACGCGGTCGACGTGTTCGCCGCGAACCTGCGCGACCTGCTGCTCGCCGCGCCCGCGGGCACCCGCACCACGATGGGCCTTGACCCCGGTTATCGCACCGGTGTGAAGGTCGCCGTCGTCGACGCCACCGGTAAGGCCGTCGCGACCGAGGTCATCTACCCGCACAAGCCGCAGGGGCAGACCGAGAAGTCCCTCGCCGTGCTGGCCGCGCTCGTCGCCCGCTTCAACGTGGAGCTCATCGCGATCGGCAACGGCACCGCCTCCCGTGAGACCGATGCCCTTGCGGTGGAACTGATCTCGCGGATCCCGGAGAACAAGCCGACCAAAATCGTGGTGTCGGAGGCGGGCGCCTCGGTGTACTCCGCCTCGGCGTATGCCTCGGCCGAACTGCCCGACATGGACGTGTCGCTGCGCGGTGCGGTCTCCATCGCCCGGCGCCTGCAGGATCCACTCGCCGAACTGGTGAAGATCGATCCCAAGTCGATCGGCGTCGGCCAGTACCAGCACGACGTCTCCGAGACACTGCTCGCGCGCTCGCTGGGCGCGGTCGTCGAAGACGCGGTGAACGCGGTAGGCGTCGACGTGAACACCGCCTCGGTGCCGCTGCTCTCGCGCGTGTCGGGTGTCTCCTCGCCGGTGGCGGAAAGCATTGTGGCCCACCGTGATCAGAACGGGCCGTTCAACAGCCGCAAGGCCCTGCTCGAGGTTCCGCGCCTGGGCCCCAAGGCTTTCGAACAGTGCGCGGGCTTCCTGCGTATCCGCGGCGGTGCCGACCCGCTCGACACCTCCGCCGTGCACCCCGAGGCCTACCCGGTGGTGCGCCGCATTCTCGAACACACCGGCCGGGAGATGGCCGAGGTCATCGGCAACACCAGCACCCTGCGTGCGCTCAAGCCCGGTGACTTCACCGACGAGAAATTCGGTGTGCCCACCGTCAGCGACATCATCGCCGAGCTGGAGAAGCCGGGCCTCGACCCGCGTCCGGAATTCAAGACCGCCGAGTTCGCCGCGGGTATCGAGAAGGTCGCCGACCTGAAGCCGGGGATGGTGCTCGAAGGCGTCGTCACGAATGTGGCCGCGTTCGGCGCCTTCGTCGACGTCGGCGTGCACCAGGACGGCCTCGTGCACGTGTCGGCGCTGTCGCACAACTTCGTCAAGGATCCGCGCGAAGTGGTGAAGTCCGGTGACGTGGTGAAGGTGAAGGTCCTCGAGGTCGATGTCGCCCGGCAGCGGATCGGGCTCACTCTGCGACTCGATGACGAGCCGGGCAAGCCCGCGCAGGGGGACAATCGTGGTGGCGGCGCGCCGCGCGGTCAGGGTCGTGGCCAGCAAGGCGGTCGCGGTCCGGCCCCGGCTCGCAACCAGGGCCGACAGGGTAACGGCGGCAACCAGCGCAAGCAGGCCGCCGCACCGACCGGTTCGATGGCGGACGCACTGCGTGCGGCTGGTTTCGGCAACAAGTAGGAACTCGACGACAGGGCGGGCGGCATGCGACGGTGGCTCGAAGACGAGGTGATTTCGCACGGCCGCCTGCCCCTGCTCTGCTTCCTGCTTGGGTTCATCCTCGGCTTCGTGGTGATCCGGGTCAGCGTGCGGATGATCCGGGCCAACGTGCGTTGGTGGCCCGGCAACGTGAAAGCCGGCGACACCCACATCCACCACATGGTGTTCGGCGTGATCACCGTGCTGCTCTCGGGCATCGGGTTGATCGCCACCGCCGAGGACGCCACCCAGGTCACCTCGAGCGTGCTGTCGGCCATCTTCGGGATCGGCGCCGCGCTGGTACTCGACGAGTTCGCGCTGATCTTCTATCTGCGTGACGTCTACTGGTCCGAACAGGGACGCACCTCGGTGGACGCGGTGTTCGTCGCGCTCGCGGTGACCGGGCTGCTGCTGCTCGGCGTGCAGCCCGCGACGTTTCTGGACTACGACGAATTCCGCAAGTCGGCCGGGGTCGGGGTGCGGGTCGGCGTGGCGATCACGGTCGTGGTGAATCTGGCGCTCGCCGCGGTGGTGATCGCCAAGGGCAAGATCTGGACCGGGCTGTTCGGTATGTTCTTCACGCCGTTTCTCCTGGTGGGGGCGGTGCGGTTGAGCCGGCCAGGCGCGCCGTGGGCGCGCTGGCGCTATGGGAACCGGCCCAAGACCATGAACCGGGCGATCGCGCGCGAGCGGCGGTACCGTCGACCGGTCATCCGCGCGAAGATCTTCGTCCAGGACCTGATCGCGGGCAAACCCGACGTCGAGCACGCGCGCACCGCCGCCGAGGCGGTCTTGGCGCGCACCGTCGTCGCGGCGCCGCCCGCCCCGCTGCCGCACCCGCATCTGCTGCCGCGACGTCGGACCGACCCTGCATTCGACATCTCAGCGTCCAAAAGCCCACCGTCCAAGAACCCAGCGTCCAGGAACCCGGCGTCCGACCAGCACGGCGATGAGTGAGGCCCGATTTCGATCGCGGCTACCCGGTCTGGCACAATGAACCGGTTGCCTTGGACGAGTCATGTCCGAGAGCACTCCTGTTCTGAGCATGAACCGGTCGAGCGCGCGAGTGCCGCCAGGTTCCTCTGTTCACGCAAAGAATCCGAAAAGGTGGAAAATGAACACCCTTGATTTCGTCGACCAGAAGTCGCTGCGTAGCGATGTCCCCGACTTCCGTCCGGGCGACACCCTGAACGTGCACGTGAAGGTCATCGAAGGCTCGAAGGAGCGCGTCCAGGTCTTCAAGGGCGTCGTGATCCGGCGTCAGGGCGGCGGCATCGGCGAGACCTTCACGGTCCGCAAGGTGTCCTTCGGCGTCGGTGTCGAGCGCACCTTCCCCGTGCACAGCCCCAACATCGACCACATCGATGTCGTGACCCGTGGTGACGTGCGTCGCGCCAAGCTGTACTACCTGCGCGATCTGCGCGGCAAGGCTGCCAAGATCAAGGAAAAGCGCTGATCTCGCAGTAGCACTTCGCAGTACCAGAATTCTTCAGGTAGCCCGGTACCCGACTCACGTCGGGGTGCCGGGCTACTCTGTTCGGCGTGGCAGACGAAAGTGGTTCGGTGTCGGTGTCCGATTCGGGTGACGACGGTGGGCGGCGCAGAAAAAAGCGCGCCGACAAGAAACAGCGCCCGTTCTGGCAGGAGCTGCCGATACTGGTCGTGATCGCGGCGGTGATCGCCGCGCTGATGGTGACTTTCGTCGGGCGTCCGTATGTGATCCCCTCGCAGTCGATGGAGAACACGCTGCTGATCGGTGATCGAATCTACGTCGAGAAGATCAGCTACTACGGCTCCGAACCCGGGCCTGGCGACGTGGTGGTCTTCGTCGGGCCGCCGTCGTGGAACGGGCACTACAAGTCCGTGCGTTCCGACAACTCCGTCGTGCGCGGTATCCAGAACTTCCTGTCCTATTTCGGGCTGGTCCCGCCGGACGAGAACGATCTGGTCAAGCGCGTCATCGCGGTCGGCGGGCAGACCGTGCAGTGTTGCGATCCGCAGGGCCGCGTGATGGTCGACGGCAAACCGCTCGACGAGCCGTACATCAAGAAGGATTACCCGTGGTACACCGACCGTCCCAACGCCGTCTACCCGGCGGGCCGGGTGTTCGGTCCGGTGAAGGTGCCGGAGGGCAATCTGTGGGTGATGGGCGACAACCGCAACGAGTCGGCTGATTCGCGCGCCCACGTCAGCGACGATCTGCAGGGCACGGTGCCGGTGGACAATGTCCGCGGCAAGACGGTGTTCAAGATCTGGCCGCCGAACCGCATGGGCCCGGTGAAGAGCCAGAACGCCCAAGAGAACTGACACGTTGAGCAGGGGTGTTCCGGAGCGAATGCGCACCAGGAACACCCCGGCAGAACTGACGCGACGGGACAATCGAACTGTGGGGCAGGATCGGACCAGCTGGCCGCCGCGGATGGTGATGCGCCGGGCGGGCGGCCTACGCACGCTCGAGGCCGCGCTCGTGCGCGGTGGCCTCGCGCCGGTGGCCGGAGTCGACGAGGCGGGCCGCGGACCCTGTGCGGGCCCGCTGGTGGTCGCGGCGTGCCTGCTGGCGCCCAAGGCCTACGACAAGCTCGCCGGGCTCGACGACTCCAAGAAACTCACGGAGGCGGCGCGTGAGGAGCTGTTCCCGGTGGTTCAGCGGTTGTCGCTGGCCTGGAGCGTCGTCGTGGTGCCCGCGTGGGAGATCGACTCGATCGGGATCCACGTGGCCAATATCGAGGGCATGCGCCGAGCCGTCGCCGGCCTCGGACGCACCCCCGGCTACATCCTGACCGACGGATTCAAGGTCCCCGGACTGCCCGCGCCGTCGCTGCCCGTGATCGGCGGCGACGGCACCGCGGCCTGCATCGCGGCCGCGAGCATCCTGGCGAAGGTGACCAGGGACCGGATGATGGTCGAGCTCGACGCACAGCTGCCCGGCTACGGTTTCGCCGCGCACAAGGGCTACAACACGCCCGAGCACACCGCCGCGCTACGACAGCTCGGACCGAGCACCGAACACCGCCGTTCCTGGCGGAATGTGCGCGAGCTAGAGGTGCCCGGAGGTAGCCGAGTGGCTACTCGCGCGGCACATGCGCGATGATGTCACCAATGAACGCGGCGCTGCTAGCAGGAGGACGTCCCACCCGATGAGTGCTGAGGACCTCGAGAAGTACGAAACCGAGATGGAACTGTCGTTGTACCGCGAGTACAAGGACATCGTCGGCCAGTTCTCGTACGTGGTGGAGACCGAACGGCGCTTCTACCTGGCCAATTCTGTCGAACTGCGCCCGCAGAACGCCGACGGCGAGGTGTATTTCGAAGTGCGGATGAGCGATGCCTGGGTGTGGGACATGTACCGCCCGGCACGTTTCGTCAAGCACGTGCGGGTGATCACGTTCAAGGACGTGAACATCGAGGAGCTGGAGAAGCCGGACCTGCGCTTGCCCGAGTAGTTATCCACAGGGCGGCAGTTATCCACAGGTTTTCTGTTTGCCCAGGTCGCGTGAGTCAGCTGGGTGAGCGTGGGTGGCCATGCTTTCGCTCATGGCACACAAACAGGCGCTCGGCGCATACGGGGAGAAGCTGGCCGCGCAGTATCTGTGCGAGGCGGGGATGGAGATCGTCGCCCGTAATTGGCGGTGTCGATACGGTGAGCTGGACTTGATCGTCCAGGACCCGTCGGTCACCGTGTTCGTCGAGGTGAAGACGCGGTCGGGGCTGGGATTCGGTATTCCGGCCGAGGCGGTCACCTTCAGCAAGCAGCAGCGCATCCGGCGGCTGGCGCTGCTGTGGCTGGCCGAGCAGAACGCGCCGTGGCGGCGGATTCGCTTCGACGTGGTGTCGGTGCTGGTCCCGCGGGGGAGCGGGCCGGTCATCAATCATCTGACCGCGGCCTTCTGATGGCACTCGGACGGGCGTTGTCGGTGGCGGTGACCGGCGTCGACGGGCAACTGGTTGAGATCGAGGCCGATATCGGTCAGGGTCTGCCCTCGGTGAATCTCGTCGGCCTGCCGGATACCGCACTGCAGGAATCACGCAATCGGGTCCGGTCCGCGGTGGCGAACACGGGGGAGAAGTGGCCGGACGGCCGGGTGATCCTGGCCCTCTCGCCCGCGACGTTGCCGAAAGTGGGCAGCGTGTACGACCTGGCACTGGCGGTGTCGGTGCTCGATGCCGCCGGGGCGGTACCCGGCGAGCGGCTGGTGAAAACGGTGCTGCTGGGCGAGTTGGCGCTGGACGGCCGGGTGCGGCGGGTCCGCGGGGTGTTGCCCGCGGTGATCGCTGCGCGTGCGGCCGGGTTGCCCACCGTGGTCGTGCCCGCCGCGGCGGTTGCCGAAGCGGGACTGGTCGAGGGGATCGAGGTACTCGGCGCGACGAGTCTGCGAGCGGTCGTGGCGTGGCTGCGTGGTGAGGGCAAACTGGTCGAACCCGACGGGGTCGTGCCGGGGATACAGACACCGTGCGGCGACCTCAGCGACGTGGTCGGTCAGGACGAGGCGCGCTGGGCGCTGGAGGTCGCGGCGGCGGGTGGGCACCACTTGCTGCTCACCGGGCCGCCCGGAATCGGCAAAACGATGTTGGCGCAACGTCTTCCGGGTCTGTTGCCGCCGCTGTCGGAGGTGGAGTCCCTCGAGGTGACCGCGATCCATTCGATGGCGGGATCGCTCTCGGCCGAGCAGCCGTTGCTCACGCTGGCTCCCTTTGTCGCACCGCATCATTCGACATCGGTGACCGCCATGATCGGCGGCGGTTCCGGCATGGCTCGTCCCGGCGCGGTGAGCCGGGCGCACCGCGGGGTGCTGTTCCTCGACGAGTGCGCCGAGATCGGCACCAAGGTCCTGGAGGCACTGCGGACGCCGCTCGAAGAGGGGGAGGTGCGGATCGCCCGGCGTGATGGTGTCGCCCGGTACCCGGCCCGCTTCCAACTCGTATTGGCGGCCAACCCCTGTCCGTGTGCACCCGCGCGCGATGTGGACTGCATCTGCGCGCCGCTGGCACGACGCCGCTACCTGGGCAAGCTGTCGGGTCCGTTGCTCGATCGCATCGACATCTGGGTCCAGATGCACGGCCAGGCCGGGGCGACCTTCAGCGACGAACAGGTCGAGAGCAGTGCCACGGTGGCCGAACGCGTTGCGTGCGCACGGGCCCGCGCGGCGCAGCGGTGGAGCGCGGACGGCTGGACGACCAATGCCGAAGTGCCGGGCCATATCCTGCGCAAGCGCTTCACCTTGCCCAGGGAATCCATCGCGCCGATCGAGGCGGCCTTACGGCTCGGGCGCATGTCGGCGCGTGGTGCCGACCGGGCGATCCGGGTGGCCTGGACGGTCTGCGATCTGCGCGAAGGGGAGTTGCCCACCGTGCAGGATGTGATGTCGTCGTTGAACTTCCGGCAGCGAGGTGCGCAATGAGCGAGCTGCGTGTGGTCGGTGATGTGGTGGATCTGGACGGTGATCGAGACGATCGCAGGCTCGCCTGGGTGTATCTGTCGCGGGTGGTGCAGGGGCCGTGTGCGCCGCTGTCGGCACTGATCGCCTCGGTCGGGGTGTGTGAGGCCGCCCGTGCTGTTCGTGAGCACGAGCTGCCCGCAGCACTACGCGGTCCGACAGTGGTTCGGCGTGAGATCGATTCGGCGGCAAAAGATTTGGATACCATTGTCCGCTTGGGCGGGCGGGTCATCACTCCCGATGACGAGGAATGGCCAGGCTGGCGGATGCTCGGGCTCGGCCAACTCGACACCGAACGTGATCGTGAGGCGGCTGTCCCGCTGGTGTTGTGGGCGCGCGGCCCGCTCTCGCTCCATGTCGCGTCCGAACGTGCTGTCGCGGTGGTCGGTTCGCGTTGTAGTAGCGGCTACGGGTTGCAGGTGGCGAGTGAGATCGCGTGCGACCTGGCAGGCCGTGGCTGGACCATCGTTTCCGGAGCGGCTTTCGGCATCGACGCCGCAGCGCATCGGGCGGCATTGGCTGTCGGCGGGAACACCGTGGCGGTTCTCGCTTGCGGTGTCGATCGCCCCTATCCTGCGCAGCATGATCGTCTTCTCGCCGCTATCGCCGAAAGTGGTCTCGTAGTCAGCGAATACCCGCCGGGCATCTCGGCGCAGAAACACCAGTTCCTGGCAAGGAACCGGTTGATCGCGACGCTCGGGGACGGTGTTCTTGTGGTCGAGGCGGGCCTACGCAGCGGCGCCCGCAATACGGTGAAGTGGGCACGAAGGCTGGGACGACCCGCCATGGCTGTGCCGGGCCCCGTAGGGTCGGCCTCCTCGGCAGGCTGCCATCGAATGATCAGAGACGGCGAAGCGCTCTTGGTAACCCGCGCCGAGGACATCATCGACGAAGCAGGCCCTCTCCGCCTCCCGGTCACCGAAGGCAATCCGCTGGACCCCGCCGCCCACCTCCGCGGCGCCGAAGCCGAAATCTATGCCGCCCTGCCCACCATCGGTTCCCGTCTGCCCCGCGAGCTGTCCCAACAATCCGGACTGGATCTGGCCACTGTCCGAGCGGTACTGCCGAGCCTGGAACTCGCCGAACTGGTCGGTTGCGACTCGGGTGGATGGTTTCGGATATCCAGTCGGCGGGCGAGCTGACAGCGCGAGCGGGCGACAGGCGTGGATCTGCGTTTCGGGCGCCGAGGACGGTGCGGGGTGCTCGGCATGTTGCAAGAGGGGGTCGGAGCGATCTGTGTGGGTGGCTCGTCGTCAGCGGCGGCGTGGTGGGTTGCGTGGGGGATGGGGAAGGGCGACGGTTGGGGGATGGATGTGCTGCCTGATGATCTGACCGCGTTGCTCACCGAGTTCGGGCGGCATCTGCGGTTGGGGCGGAATCGGTCGGCGCATACGGTGCGGGCGTATCTGGGGGATGTGCGGTCGCTGCTGGAGCATCTGTACGCGCGGTCGGCCGATTCGGCGGTGCGGGAGCTGGATCTGCCGTTGTTGCGGTCGTGGTTGGCGGAGCTGGCGGCGGCGGGAGTGGCACGGACGTCGTTGGCTCGGCGGGCCTCGGCCGCACGGACGTTCACCGCTTGGTTGACCGAGACCGGGCGACTCGGTGTCGATCCGGGGTTGCGGCTGCAGGCCCCGAAAGCGCATCGCGTGCTGCCTGCGGTGCTCGGTCGTCATCAAGCCGAACAGGCCATGGATGCGGCGGAATCCGGTGCCGCGCAGCAGGACCCGATGGCACTGCGGGACCGGCTCGTGGTGGAGTTGTTGTACGCCACCGGGATTCGTGTCAGCGAATTGTGCGGGCTCGACATCGATGACATCGATCGGGAACGTCGCCTGGTGCGTGTGCTCGGCAAGGGCAACAAGGAACGCTCGGTGCCGTTCGGTGGTCCCGCCGACGCCGCCCTCGACGCCTGGCTCCGCGGCGGCCGTCCGTCCCTGGTCAACGACCACTCCGGCCGCGCCCTGTTCCTCGGCCAACGCGGGCGCCGCCTCGACCAGCGCCAAGCCCGCACCGTCGTCCACGAGGTCATCGCCGCCATCCCCGGCGCACCCGACATGGGACCCCACGGCCTACGCCACACCGCCGCCACCCACCTGCTCGAAGGCGGCGCCGACCTGCGCGTAGTTCAGGAACTCCTCGGCCACGCCAGCATGGCGACGACCCAGCTCTACACCCACGTCTCCGTCGAACGCCTCAAACGAGTCCACGACCGAGCCCACCCCCGCGCCTGACCACCTGAAGCGAGAACAACCAGGGGTGCTTGACGATATGCCACCGGACACCGACGACATGGTGGGCGCCGTGCTCGTCAGGGTCGGGGCGGGCGGCGGGTAGCGCATGATGGGGACAGGAGGTGGTGGTTGTGACGTTGCCCGAGGTCGGGGCTGAATCCGGGGATGGCGAGGAGGAGGTCGACTATCGGTTCACCCTTGCCAACGAACGGACGTTTCTGGCGTGGATCAGGACCGCTATCGGTCTGCTCGCCGGTGGCGTCGCGGTGCATACGCTCGTCCAGCCGACTCGTCTGGCCGGATTCGCCGGTGCCATCTCGATGATCTGCCTGATCATGGCGCTGGTCGTCGCGCTCGCCGCCTTCCGGCACTGGCGACGGATCAACCTCGCGATGCGGGCAGGGGGACCGCTGCCGGGAACGGTCCTGGTTCCCGTGCTGTCGGCCGGCATCGCGGTGGTGGCCGCCCTCGCCTGCGTGGCGGTGGTGCTGTCGTGACCGCACCGACATTGGCGATGGAACGCACCGCGCTGGCCTGGCGGCGCACGTCCCTCGGCGCGGCAGCCTGTGCGCTGCTCTTCGCGCACGAGGCGGCTGTCGACGGCCGGCCGATGTGGGTCTTTCCCCTCGCTGCCGCCGTGGTCGCACTGCTCCTGGCAGGGGTCGGTTGGTCCCGCGGCCGTGCACTCGATCGCGGACACATGGGCACCGCTCACCGATTCGTCGTGACAACCACCCTCGCCGTCGCCACCCTCGCTCTCGTTGCCGTGGTCACCCTGCTACTCAACGGGTAGCGCTTTGCGGTTCAGGTGGTGCGATCACCCAGTGCCGGGCCACCTATCGTCATCAGGTGGCGGGCAGGATCGAGGACTCGGGGCGGGACTGGATACGCAGCCGGCGAATGTTCGTGCCGTGACCCGTCGCCCGCTGGCCAGACCGACGGCCCGCGCGGCCGCGCCGATTGCCGGCGGAAATCGGTCGACGCCGGCGGAGGTGCAAAATAGTGTGGTCGGGTGACTTCCCTGCGTGAGCGGCTGCGCGCCGCGTTGCAGCCTGCGATGAAGGCCCGCGACCTCGGTGCGGTGTCGGCGCTGCGTTCGGCGCTGGCGGCGATCGACAACGCGGAGGCGATCGATGCCGGTGAGGTGAAAGCCGGCGCGGTGGAAGACAGTGCGGTCGGTCTCGGTGCGGCGGAGGCGCTTCGCCGCGAACTCACCGAGGTCGAGATCGAAGCGATTGTTCGCCGTGAGATCGACGAAAGACGTGTCGCGGCAACCGAATACGGCCGCCTCGGCGCGACCGACCGGCGCGATCGGTTGACCGCGGAAGCCGAAACATTGGCAGCGCTGCTCTGACCACTGCCGTTCCGCCTTCGACACAACGTCGAAGTTTCGCCCGCCGTCGTCGCGATGTCAGCCGTCGGCCGCGATGTCAGTTGCTGGTGGGCAACGTATTCAGGTATCGGTGGGCGAACCAGCGCTGGATCAGGCGGACGACGGGCCCGCCGAGGCGGACGTACCAGGTACCCGGTTTGGAGAATGCGCTGACCAGGCCGTAGACGGTGTCGTCGGCGGGGTCGTATTCGACGGCGAAGAGTTCCTCGCCGACCTCGGGGTGGCCGGGCAGGGTGCCGTAGGCGAAGCCTCGGCGGTCGGGTTCGTCGAGGACGTAGACGACGCGGCAGGGCGCGTTGATGCTCAGTGGTCCGAGCTGGAGAACGACCGTCAATTCGGTTCCGGGCTGCGCAGTTTCGGTGTCGGCTGCTCGGAAAGTGCCCACGCCCTTCTGTATGCCGAAGTCGAGTATGTGGATGGCCGCCCGATCGAACAGCTCCCGGCCGTAGCCGATCGCCCGCCGATGCTGGAACCGGTGGTACCCGTCGGGCATTGTGGTGCGGGTGGCACCGACCTCGGCGTAGGTGAAGGGTCTTGATTCCTCGGACATGGCCCGATTCTCGTCCGCCGATGAGCGGTGTGGGAATCGGGTGGTCGAGTCGTTCGTCACGTTATGGCTCCAGAGGTTTGAGTCGAACGGGCACTTCGTGCAGGAGTCCGAGCGGGTCGACGTATTCGCGGCGGTTGTGGGCGCCGGTCTCGCGGCGGGCGCCCCAGTGCAGGCAGGCGGCGGCCGGACACCCCTCGTGTCCGGCCACCAACGTGCCGATCGGCGTGCCCCTGCTCACCCGGCTTCCCACCGCGACCTTCGCCTCCACCGGTTCGTAGGTGGTGCGCAAGCCGCCCGGATGATCGATGGACACCACCGCTTTGCCCGCTACTTCCCCGGCGAACACCACGATGCCGTCGCCCGCCGCCAACACGGCCTGCCCGGCGGTACCCGCCAGATCCACGCCTCGATGCCCCGGCAACCAATTCCGCTCCGGCTTGTCGAATTTTCGCTCCACCGCGGGCCGCGGTCGCAGCGGCCATCCGAACGCCCCCGATTCCGCCGCATCGGCCGGCACCGCACCACTGAGCACAATCGCCACCAGACAGACCACACCGAGCACTCGCCCGATAATCGCCCGTGCGCTGAGCCCCGTGCGCCGCGATGTCGAAGGCCTGCCCGAACGCTGTTCGCGATCGAGCATGCCCGGCCATGCCACGATGCTGCGCTGGGGAGGCCCTGGCCGATTCCCGCACGTCGGGCACAGCGCGGTGCTGGATCGGCGCAGATCGGACCGGTCGATGCGTGTCGGCCAGGGCGTGGTGTCGGGTTGGTGCTGATCGGACGGGCCGATGCGTGTCGGCCAGGGCTTGGTGTCGGGTTGGTGCTGATCGGACGGACCGACGCGTGTCGGCCAGGGCCTGGTGTCGGGCTGGTGCTGGTCGGGACGGTGAGCGCGCGTTGGCCAGGGCGCTGTGCCGGGCTGGGAGCGAGCAGGGCGCGGAGGACGACACGTCTCCTTCTGGCCGGCGGCGGTCCTGGTGAACATCGCGGCCTCAGCGGTGGGGTCGTGGCGTTGGCACCCGCTGCTGAGCAGCCAGGGACCGCAGCATGTCGCGCAGCACCGCGGGGAGCTCGGCCGCCGACCCGCTACCGCCGCCTGCCCGCACCACGATCTCGATCTCCGATCGCGCCCCCGCGCTCTGATCCAATCCCTGAGGTCGGGCCGGAGCCGCGCCGAGGTCATGGGTTGTCACCTGTACCGGGACGGGGGCGGGAACAAGCTCACGTCGTGGCACGACCACTACGGGCACTACGGTCGGCGTCGCGCCGCAGGAACCCGCGGTCCCGGCACCGGATGAGTGAACCGGCGACGGGGCAGGCAGACCGCCGATCCGCGCACCTTCCGATGTCGACCCGAGCGACAGCTGCACAGAAATCGCCACTCGTTGGCCCGCAGAGGTGAATCCGGAGGGCCGATCGCCCGTCGAATCGGGTCCGTCCTGGGAGAGTGGCGGCGGCGGCGCTTTCGGGACGGCGCCCGGGGCGGCCGCACGCTGTGGTGTGACAAGCGGGTCGGTGGTTCGTCGCGCTGGTGGGTGGGCGAGTACGACCCCGCCGCCTGCGCATTTCGGAGCCGATTCAGCGGGTCGCGTCACCGTCGGCGGTGCTCCCGAGTCGGCGGGAACGGGGTGCGCGGCTGCCGGTGCGCCAGCGATCCCCGCCACGCAGAGCAGCGGAAACGTAGTGATCAGGGTGCGTGTCAACGTGTTCATGCCCCCACTCTGGGTGCCGCGCAACCCCAGCGGGACAACGATTTCAGGATTGTGGACAACTTCCCGACATGTGGATACCTCCTACTTCATCCACGAAATGGGCGGCCGATGCGCAGGGGCGATTTCAGACCTGGCCCACTGCCGCGTAGACTGAACAAGCGGTTTGTGCTCAGCAGCCATTGCGTGTGCACAGCACGGACCGACTTCGCGCGCCACCCGTGCTCGTCCATCCGGTCGTCGCTCGCAAAGCAGACGGTCCGCGAGGGCATGTCAGCGCGAGTTCTTCAGCGGATGAACAGGGAAATCGTCGGCTGGTCCCGGATTCTTCGAATCGGGTCCGGCGGTTTCGGTGGCGCCAGGGCAGTCGATCGCCGATCGACCGCGACAACCGGCAACGAAAGAGAGATACGAAGGCTATGCCTGTCGTAACTATGAAGCAGCTGCTCGACAGCGGCGCGCACTTCGGCCACCAGACTCGTCGGTGGAACCCGAAGATGAAGCGGTTCATCTTCACCGACCGCAACGGCATCTACATCATCGACCTGCAGCAGACGCTGACCTTCATCGACAAGGCCTACGAGTTCGTCAAGGAGACTGTCGCCCACGGTGGCACCGTCCTCTTCGTCGGTACCAAGAAGCAGGCCCAGGAGTCGATCGCTTCCGAGGCGCTGCGCGTCGGAATGCCCTACGTCAACCAGCGTTGGCTCGGTGGCATGCTCACCAACTTCTCCACCGTGCACAAGCGCCTGCAGCGCCTCAAAGAACTCGAGGCGATGGAGCAGACCGGTGGCTTCGAGGGGCGCACCAAGAAGGAAATCCTCATGCTCACGCGTGAGATGACCAAGCTGGACCGCACCCTCGGCGGTATCCGTGACATGGCCAAGGTTCCCTCGGCCATCTGGATCGTCGATACCAACAAGGAGCACATCGCCGTCGGCGAGGCGCGCAAGCTGAACATCCCGGTCATCGCGATCCTGGATACCAACTGCGACCCCGACCTGGTCGACTACCCGATCCCGGGTAACGACGACGCGATCCGTTCCGCCGCACTGCTCACCAAGGTCGTCGCTTCCGCGGTGGCCGAGGGCGTGCAGGCCCGCGCGGGCCAGGCTTCCGGCGACGCGAAGCCCGAGGCCGGCGCAGGCGAGCCGCTGGCCGAGTGGGAGCAGGAGCTCCTGTCGTCGGCGACCCCGGCTGCCGAAGCCGATGTCGCCGCCGCGACCGAGGCACCGGCCGTCGAGACCCCGGCTGAGGCTGCGGCCGAGGTCAAGGCCGACCCGGCGCAGCACACCCCGGCCGACTTCTGAGCTGACCGGTAGCGCACTGTTCACCTTGCCGACCCGTCTGAATTCAGATGCGGTCGGCAAGGTGGCGTAATACCCGAACAAGTACGTGCATGGCCTCGGCCGAGATGTCTTTTCCCTGGTTTCTCGGCCGCCTCGATCTGGACTGACCAGAGGGTGCGACGAAGGAGTGCCCGCCGGGAGGGAAGATCGAGGCCCACAGGGCCGAGAAACCCGCGGCGCCAGCCGCCAAAAAATACAGGAGGCTCGCCCCCGATGGCGAACTACACCGCTGCTGATGTGAAGCGGCTCCGGGAGCTCACCGGTTCCGGCATGATGGACTGCAAGAACGCGCTGGCCGACTCCGACGGCGATTTCGACAAGGCCGTCGAGGTGCTGCGCATCAAGGGTGCCAAGGACGTCGGCAAGCGCGCCGAGCGTGCGACCGCCGAGGGTCTGGTCATCGCCAAGGACGGCGTCATGGTCGAGATCAACTGCGAGACCGACTTCGTCGCCAAGAACGCCGAGTTCCAGGAACTGGCCGACGCCATCGTCACCGCGGCCGCCGCGGCCAAGCCGGCCGACCTGGACGCCCTCAAGGCGCTCAAGCTGTCCGACGGCACCGTTGACGACGCCGTGCAGGCGCTGTCGGCGAAGATCGGCGAGAAGCTGGAACTGCGTCGCGTCGTGTCCTTCGACGGCCCGGTCGCCACCTACCTGCACAAGCGTGCCTCGGATCTGCCGCCCGCCGTCGGCGTGCTGGTCGAGTACGAGGGCACCGGCGACGCCGCTGCCGATGCCGCGCGTGCCGCCGGCATGCAGGTCGCCGCGCTCAAGGCCAAGTACCTGACCCGTGAGGACGTGCCGTCCGACGTTGTCGACGCCGAGCGCCGCATCGCCGAGGAGACCGCCCGCGAAGAGGGCAAGCCCGAGGCCGCGCTGGTCAAGATCACCGAAGGCCGCGTCAACGGCTTCTTCAAGGACGTCGTGCTGCTCGAGCAGTCCGCCGTCACCGACTCCAAGAAGACCGTCAAGGCGCTTCTGGAAGAGGCGGGCGTGAACGTGAAGCGTTTCGCTCGTTTCGAGGTCGGCCAGGCCTGATCCGCCTGAACTTCACGAAAAGCCTCTTCGGCGCGGTGTGAGCCGCGTTGAAGGGGCTTTCCTCGTCAATCGAGGTGACCCCACTTCTGGGTGACCGCAACCTGATAGGGCAGGATGGATGCCGCCTGCTCGCCCCGCTCTCGACCTCGCCGAAGGAGACCGACACCCATGACCGACCCGGGTAACGACCGCCCTGGATACCGCCGGGTGCTGCTCAAGCTGGGTGGGGAGATGTTCGGTGGCGGCGGTGTCGGCCTCGACCCCGATGTCGTGCAGACGGTAGCCGAGCAGATCGCCGAGATCGTCGCGACCGGTGTGCAGGTGGCCGTGGTGATCGGCGGCGGCAACTTCTTCCGCGGCGCCGAGCTCGAGGAGCGCGGCATGGAGCGGGCCCGCTCCGACTACATGGGCATGCTCGGCACCGTGATGAACAGCCTTGCCCTCCAAGACTTCCTGCAGCAGCAGGGCATCGACACTCGCGTGCAGACCGCCATCACGATGGGCCAGGTCGCCGAGCCCTACCTGCCGCTGCGCGCCAAGCGGCACCTGGAGAAGGGCCGCGTCGTGATCTTCGGCGCGGGCATGGGCATGCCCTATTTCTCCACCGATACCACCGCCGCCCAGCGCGCGCTGGAGATCGGCGCCGACGTGGTGTTGATGGCCAAGGCGGTCGACGGCGTGTTCGACGCCGATCCGCGTGTCGACCCGAACGCGAGCATGTTCACCGAGATCACGCACAAGGAAGTGATCGAGAAGGGGCTGAAGGTGGCCGATGCCACCGCGTTCAGCCTCTGCATGGACAACCAGATGCCGATGCTGGTGTTCAATTTGTTGATCGAGGGCAATATTGCCCGCGCGGTCGCCGGTGAACCCATCGGCACCCTGGTTCGGTCGTGACCCCGCACCCGCGGACGACGACGATGACGACGCTGTGGAGGATTCGGTCGTGATTGATGAAGCGCTCTTCGATGCCGAAGAGAAGATGGACAAGGCCGTCACGGTGGCGAAGGACGACCTGGGCAGCATCCGTACCGGTCGCGCCAACCCGGGCATGTTCACCCGTGTGCTGATCGAGTACTACGGCTCGCTCACCCCGATCACCCAGGTTTCGAGCATCACCGTGCCCGAGCCGCGCATGGTCGTGATCAAGCCCTACGAGCAGAGCTCGCTCGGCCTGATCGAGAACGCCATCCGCAACTCCGACCTGGGCGTGAACCCGACCAACAACGGTGACATCCTGCGCATCTCGGTGCCGCAGCTCACCGAGGAACGTCGCCGCGAGATGGTCAAGATGGCCAAGAGCAAGGGCGAGGACGCCAAGGTCTCGATTCGCAACGTCCGCCGCAAGGCGATGGACGAACTGGGTCGCATCCAGAAGGATGGCGAAGCGGGTGAGGATGAGGTCGGGCGCGCCGAGAAGGAGCTCGACAAGACCACCGCCAAGTATGTGGCCCAGGTCGACGAACTGGTCAAGCACAAGGAAGCCGAACTGCTCGAGGTCTGAGCGCCAGATCTCGCCAGTCCCGCTCGTGCGGGGGATGAACGGAACGACGAGTTGAGCGACGGGACAATCGTGGCCGAAGACGCCGCCGCCACCGGGGCGGCACCGGATCCCATGCCGGACAAGGTCGAGGAGACCGCGCCCGCGGCCACGCCGCAGGAGGAGCAGCCGTCTGCCCCGGCATCCAGGGCAGGGCGCAATCTGCCCGCGGCCCTGGCTGTCGGGCTGACGCTCGGGCTGTCGCTGATCGCGATCCTGTTGTTCGTCCCGAAGGTGTTCATCGCGGTCGCGGGGCTCGGCGTCGGCGTCGCGACCTGGGAGGTCACCAAGCGGCTGCGCGAAGCCGACGTGCTGGTGCCGCGGATTCCGCTGCTGGTGGGCGGTCAGGCGGTGTTCTGGCTGGGCTGGCCGTGGGGGGCCAGTGGGGTACTCGGCGCGTTCGCCGCCACCGCGCTGGTGTGCATGGTGTGGCGCCTGTTCGATCACGGCCTCAGTACCGCACCGAAGAACTTCCTGCGTGACACCGCGATCGCGGTGTTCACCCTCACCTGGATCCCGTTGCTGGCCGCGTTCTCGACGCTGCTGCTGCTCGAACCCGATGGAAATCTGCGGGTGCTCACCTTCATGATCCTGGTGGTGTGCTCCGATGTCGGCGGCTATGTCGCCGGTGTGCTGTTCGGCAGGCATCCGATGGTGCCCGCGATCAGCCCGAAGAAGTCGTGGGAGGGGTTCTGCGGGTCGCTGGTGTTCAGCGTGATCGGCGGTCTGCTGACCGTCACGCTGCTGCTCGAGGCCAATTCGATGATCGGTGTGGTGCTCGGTGTCGGCCTGGTGGCCGTGGCGACCATCGGTGATCTGATCGAGTCGCAGATCAAGCGCGAACTCGGCATCAAGGACATGGGAACGCTACTGCCGGGGCACGGCGGAATCATGGACCGTCTCGACTCGATGCTGCCCTCGGCGTTCGTTTCCTGGCTCGTCCTCAGCGCGCTGCTCTGAGTATCAGGAAGATTTCTTGGCGGCGTGCCGCAGCTGCAGGATGCGTACCCCGCCGACCAGCCCCATCACCAGCGCGCCCGCGATCACCGACAGCAACACGGTGATGCCGAGCGGCAGTTCGAAATCCCAGAACAGCAGGTCGGTGCGGACCTTGTCGAGATTCTGGATGATGAAGATCAGCAGCACGATGCCGAGCAGGGCCGCGGCCAGCAACGCTATCCAGGTGTAGCCGGTGCGTGATCCGTGCACGGCGTCGCGCGGGGTCGGTACCGGCTTGGTGGCAGGCTTCGCCGGTTCGGCGGGCTTGCTGTGCTTGCCGGTGAGATCGGTCGACGGCGGGTCGTGCTCGGCCGGTGACGCACCGGATTCTGCATGTGTACTCATAGTTCGATCATTGCCGACTGCTATGGCTCACGCACGCAACTTCTCGATAACGTCGCCCGGCGTGGCGGGTCCGACGTGGCGTTTGGGACAATGGTGAAACTATGGCCATCTCCCTGCCCCTCGTGTTCGATGCCCCGCGCCGCGGCATGCCGCCGCGCCACCTCGCCGATCTCGACTCGGACGAACGCAAGGCCGCGGTGCAGGAGCTGGGATTGCCGAAGTTCCGGGCCGACCAGCTGGCCCGTCAGTACTACGGCCGCCTGCAGTCCGATCCGGCGCTGATGACCGATCTGCCCGCCGACGTGCGCGAAAAGGTCGGCCAGACGCTGTTCCCGCCGCTGCTGTCGGTGGTGCGCAATATCGCCTGCGACGAGGGCGATACCCGCAAAACGCTGTGGAAGGCACACGACGGGACGCTGCTGGAGAGCGTGCTCATGCGCTATCCCGACCGCAACACGCTGTGCATTTCCAGCCAGGCCGGGTGCGGGATGGCCTGTCCGTTCTGCGCGACCGGGCAGGCGGGGCTCACCCGCAACCTGTCGACCGCGGAGATCGTCGACCAGGTGCGCGCGGCCGCGGCCGACCTGCGCGACGGCGAGGTGCACGGCGGTCCCGGCCGGCTGTCCAACATCGTGTTCATGGGGATGGGCGAGCCCCTCGCGAACTACAAGCGGGTGGTGAACGCGGTTCGCCGGATCACCTCGCCCGCGCCCGACGGGCTCGGTATCTCGCAGCGCTCGGTGACGGTGTCGACCGTCGGTCTGGCGCCCGCGATCCGCAAGCTGGCCGACGAGGACATGTCGGTGCGCCTGGCGGTCTCGCTGCACACTCCCGACGACGAACTGCGCGACACTCTGGTGCCGGTGAACAATCGCTGGTCCATCGCCGAAGTGCTCGACGCCGCACGCTATTACGCGGACAAGTCCGGGCGACGCGTGTCGATCGAGTACGCGTTGATCCGCGATATCAACGATCAGCCGTGGCGTGCGGACATGCTCGGCAAGAAGCTGCACAAGGCCCTGGGCCCGCTCGTGCACGTGAACCTGATCCCGTTGAACCCGACACCGGGCAGTGAATGGGACGCCAGCCCCAAGCCGGTCGAGAAGGAGTTCGTGCGCCGCGTGATCGCTCAGGGTGTGTCGTGCACGGTGCGCGATACCCGGGGTCAGGAGATCGCCGCGGCGTGTGGGCAACTCGCAGCAGAAGGCTGATGTTTGGTAGGGCGCTGTGGCTTCATCTGCGGGTAGGGATTTCGCAAAGCTGTCGTGATATCGAAAGCGGCATAGTGTGTTTCATGTTCGATCCGGGCGACGCGATGTCGAGTTTACCGCCGGTTCGCTCGCCCGGCGTATTGGCGGCGGCATCAGCTTGACAAGGACTGGGTTGGCAATTGCCTTGAGGCGTTGGCGTGGATCGGTGGGCAGCGCATGTTCGTGCTGCTGGCGACGCATGTGGGGTCTGGTATGTCCACCGATCCGGACGCAGCCCAGAACGCCTACTGGTTCGGCAGAGGTCGCCGACGGTGCGCGGACACCGAGAAGCGGCCTTTTGCCGAGGTTGCTGCTGGGCTGCTGCCCGTTTCCACTGAGGTGTTCAGCGGCGACGATTGGCGACGTGGTCGGGTCCTGTTCGTCGTGCGTTTGAGCAGTTCCTTAACGCCGTTCGGTCCGAGCTTGGTCAGTCGCGAGTACCGGACAGCTTCTACGGCGACACGGTCGCTTCATAGCGAAGTGCGGATCTAGGACGCGCGGTGTCAGCGATGTCCGTCCGGAGACCGCCACGGGTGTGTGGTAGCCGGACTGATTGCGCTATCAACAGCTGGCGGTTCGTCGGGGTTATCGGTTCATCGTCATAATGAACGCCGCTGCCGAGATCAAGATCGCCCGCTATCCTCTAGGAACCGCAGTGGGGCTACGGGCAGGTCGATGGGTCGGTCTGCGTACTCGTGGGGAGAGTGGGGCGGCGTTGATGACCGAACACGATGATGCGGAGCAGATCGATAGCTGGAATATCGCGATTCCAACCGATGACGACTCCATCACGCGACGGCGACGCGCGCTTGCCCCCATCCAGATCCTTACCGATCTCGAGCGAACCAAATCCAGCCTGGACGGCGATTTCTGGGCGGACTACGACCTTTTCCGAATCGCGCTCGCTGTGATCGACCAGGTAGCGCTGGCGATGGGATTGTCGTCGGGGCGGACCTGGGATGAGACGGTGGCCTACGCCGCCGAACAGGCGGCCAGGCAATCGCCGGATGCTGACCCGGCGCAATGGGCGAAGGTGGCTGAGCGGGTGGTTGTTTCGCTTGTCACCGTCGATGTAGAGGTCGTTCAGCATCTTGTTCACACGGCGGAGGGGCCTGCTTGGCGACAGCAGCGGTTTCGGCTGTTGTACTTGCACCCGGACAGCACCGATGGGCTTGAACACCTTCGTGCGTCCGAACAGGCCATCAACATCTTCGTCGAGGCCCTCGATCTCGACATCGAAGCCGCGCAGATCGCCAATGAAGCCCAGATGGCGGCGCTGATCGCGCGCGGCGCGGTCGCGTCGGCGGTGCAGATCGCCCGCGTCGCGCGCTATCGGTCGATCGAGTATCAGGAGCGGATCAGGCGCGTTGTCGCCGACACCCTCATCGATCCAGACACCCATGATTGGCTCGGTGATGTCCCGGCGTATCTGGATGCCGCTCTCGATCACGTCCGGGGCAGGCTCGACGCCGAGACGGCGTTGCTGGAAACAGTCGCTGATCGGCGCACCGACATTTCGGATAGGGCGCGTCTGGAAGCGCTCAATCGGTTGCTTGAGATCCTTCGTGAGTGCCGCTTTCGGCATAGCGAGTTGCATCGCCATCTCATTGGGGCGCGGGCAGCGTTGCGGCAGGCACTCGATGATCGTTTCGCGCGTCCGCCGCGCCGCACTCACCGAATCGACCTTGGCGCGGACTTGCTCGTGCCACTGCTTGCCGGCCCGACCGCAGGTGGCGCTCAAGCCGCCGACCGGTTGTTGGCAGTGGCCGGTGGGCTGCCCATTCGATGGTGGCCGTCGCTGACGACCATGACTGATGAACTGTGCACGCCGCCTCGAATCCCTGAACTAGGCGTGGAATATGAACCGCCCGAAGTCGATTCGGACGAGGCGCCCGAGTGGTGGGACGCCTACGAGGCTGTCGCGGAATCGTTGCTCGACGGCCTCACCGAGCCAACTAGGTTGTCGCAACTGCTAGCTCGCGTAGACGATGCTGTGCGGACTGTCGCCGCTGAACCGGGCGGCGATAGTCATTTCTTGGATGCTGGTGTTCTGGCTGCGACCGTGGTCCATGCTGCTCATCACGCATGGGCTCCGCATTTGGCTGGCAGATCGGCAGGTGACCAGGTCGTGGTCGCTGTCACGACTGGAGAGTCCTTGGATTCGGCGGTCACTCGCGCCGATGACCTGCTGTTGATTCCCGCCGAGGTGAGTGCCGATATCGCCGCTTCCGCCCCGAGGACTCGGACCTGGAGCGATTACGGGCAGGAGGCGCTCGAATGAGAGCCCCGAGCGAGTATGAGGATGTCGGCCGTTTCCTCGCCTGGGCCGCTCGCCCGAAGGAAACCCCCGCACGCAATGAGGAGTTGCATCGGCTCGTGCGGAGATACTATGAGGATTCTGACTTCGCCGCCGCCGTCGACGGAGTATTCGCGGGTGCAGGGCTCGATGTCAGCGTTGACGAGCGAGATGGCATCATCGCGACCGCGCGTACACACTCTCCGTTACGTTTGACAGTGGCGGACGTGTCAAAACGGGCACCACAGGCACATCGCGCGCTGCTTGGCGCGGTGATTCTGGCAGTCGCACGAACCGTATACCCGGACCCGGCGATGATTGATGATCCCGACCGAATCGCTGTTTTCACCACACAATCGGTGGTCGACACCTTGGATCGGGTAGCCCAGTCGCTCGCTGAGAACAGTGCCGACGATAGCGATATCGATGACGACCTGATCGAAGCGTGGCGGCGATGGAGTGACCTATCGCCCGCTCGTCCGAATGCTCGACGCAGGTCAACGGGAGATCGCCCGGGGATCGTTGTTCGAGTCTGCAAGATACTCGTCGAGGCAGGGTTTCTCACCGCCAAAGGTGACGCTGACGGAGGCGTCTGGGCGGCTAGACCTCGATTTCGCTATGCGGTCGGCGCGCTGTGCGATGACTCCGAACTGTTCCGGCTGGTAAATGGCCTGGCTGGCGGTTCCGGCAACGCCAGCGAGGAGGACACAGCGTGACCGACTCGCTCTTCGAAGTGAATCAGCAACCGCCGCAGGAACTGCCAACGCCGCCGCTGCGTCTGCGGCGAGTCCGCCTGCACGGTGTGGGACCCGATGGCGCCCGGTTCGATCCGCTCAATCTGGATTTCAGCACCAGTGCCGGCGCGGCCGCACGAGTGCTGTTGTCCCTGACTAACACTGGTGGGAAATCGACGCTGATCACCCTGATCTGCAGTCTCATCGTGCCCGCCGCACGGGCGCAGGTTGGCGGCAAGATCCTCGGCGACTACGTGTTGACCGGCGACACATCGCACATCGTCTGCGAATGGGAGGACGCCGCGACGGGCCACCGCACGGTCACCGGGACGGTGATGGAGTGGAAAGACGGTCGCCGACAGCCAGCCCACAAGATGCGCTCGACCTCGAACATGCATCGCGCCTGGTACATGTTCCGAACCGGCGCCGACTTGCCAGGGATCGACGATCTGCCGTTCATCGCCGATGGTCGGCGCGTGACCTACCGACACTTTCGAGCGGCCATCGACAATCTGATCGACGCGACCCCGGCGGCGCACGGGATTTCCGTCGACAAGCAAACCGACTGGACCTCCGCGTTGGAGAAACACACCAGCATCGACCCAGTCCTGTTTGGCTACCAGATGCGCATGAACGATTCCGAGACCGGCGCAGAGCAGTTGTTGCACTCGTTCGATTCGCCGGACAACGTTGTGCGTTTCTTCGTTACCGCCTTGAACGATCAACGTGATCTGGAGATCTTCGCTGAGAAGTTGGGCACTTACGCTGTTTTGGCCGGCCAGCGATCGTCGTTGGCGGAGCGGGCAAGCTTCGGTGATGTGGTCGTTCCGTTGGTCGAGCGGGTAGCGGGGTTGGCCGAGGAACGCGCGACCGCCGAAGGCGAACTGCTGCGGGCCGTCACCCTTGGCGGGGAGCATGTTTCGTCGCTCATCAACCGCATCGAGCAGGACCGCCGGAATCTGACCGATCTCGCCGCCGCAGTCACCGCCACAGGTCTCGCCTTTACGGCGGCACGGCGCGACTACGGTCAAGTTAGCGATATCCGGCTGCAGCTGGTCCTCGAGCAGTCACGCGCGGCTGTCGGGTCGGCAACCCAACGCCTCAAAGACAGTGCGGAGCGCGCGAACCAAGCCCAGCTCGCCGCGAGAGCGTGGCGGGCGGTGAACGATGTCCTCGCGCTACGCGTCGCGCGAGCGGCGGCGGACACCGCGCGCCAAGCCTACGAGAAAGCTGACGCGGATCTAGGCCCGTTGCGTACTGATGTCGCCCACGCCGCCGCCGCGTTGGCGGGCAGGCTCGACGGGTTGATCACGGAATCCGGCGCTGCGGCGGAAAACGCCGATGACCGCGCCGACGCTGCGGTCGAGCTCAAGAAGCAGGCGGACGAGAAGAAGACAGCCGCCCTCGTCACAATCGCGAATCTCTCCGGTGAGCGATCACGCGTGCGCGCGGAAGTTGAGGCCGCGCGTCTAGCGCGAAAGGAGGCGGTGGCCGCAGGTTGGCTGCATGAGCTCGAAAGCCTGGACGATTGCTTACGACGCTGGCGAGAAACCCAAACGAGCGCAGAACAGTCGGCTGAAACCGCCCGCACCCGTGGGGAATCCGCCGAACAACGATTCGACGAACTCGGTAGGGCCATTGAGCAGCTGAACGCAAGCATGAACGGACTCCGCGAACAGCGACAGTCGACGGCGACCGATGGCGAGCGTTTTGTCGCCGATTTCGCCGTGGTGACCGGGGATTGCGTTGTCCTTGAGTTGGCTGGCGGCGAGGTGACCGACACCGAAACACTGCTCCGCACAGCCGATCTCGCAGCTGAGGCCGCGCGTGGTGCCGATGCCCGATCGAGCGAACATGGCTCGGCGGCAAAGGCTGCGTATCGTCAACTCGGCCTGCTCGATCTGACTGGCACCGCGCCAGCCGCGCAGGACGTGCTTGATGTACTCGATACGCTTTCCGCCGCTGGGATCGGCTCTGTCACTGGGCTGCAGTGGATCGAGAACAACATCGTCGACGCGGACGCGCGCCAACCCTTCATCGCCGCCAATCCTGAACTCGCGGGCGGAGTCGTTGTCTCCGACCGGAACAGATTCGACGACGGCGTGCGGGTCCTCCAGGACAGCGAGTTGCGTACGAGGACGCCGGTCACCGTGACCACCCCGCCGACGACACCGACACCGCTGACGCCGCCGATGTCCTTCCGTCACGTCGTCATTCCCCATCGCGCGACCTGGGACCGAGTCTGGGCTGCTGAACTGCGGCAGGAACTGGAAGTAGCGGCCCAACACCACGACGAACAGGCGCGACAGGCGACCGAAGCCGCCCAGCAGTACCGCGCGAGCGAAGCGCGGTGTCGTGACTTCGCCCGACGGTGGGGCGCTACCACGCTCGGCAACCTGGAAGCGGCCGCGCGAGGTGCCGCTGAGGCGCTGGAGACGGCCGAAGCCAAGCTCGATGGTCTGTCACAAGAGCGAACGGGCCAGCGCACCCTCGCGGGAGACGCCCGAATCGAAGAACGCAGGCAGACTGATCTCGCCACGATCGCAAAGGAACGCGCGAGACTCGCCGTTGAGTTGGCAGACCAGTCGACGCTAGCCGATCAGGCAGAGACGTCGATATTGGGGATCGATGCAAAGCTCAACCAGGCGAAGACCGCCCGCGATCAAGCCATTGCCAGTATCGAAGACGCCGAGGACGCCTTCAAGGCAGCGACGCGACAAGCAGCCAACTACCGCAGCGACTGCGAGTCGCACCGGCGGGAACGAGCAGACCTCGGCGTCGACATTTCGGGCACCGACCCTGGCGGCAATCCGGCGATCCTGCGCACACAATGGACGACTCTGCGCGAGGAATTGGCCAAAGCGGAGCACGGCATGGTCGAGGCAACCCGATTCGAGGATGCGAACAAGGCGGTGAGCCGTGCGTTGACTGAGGTCAACCGGCTCGACCCTGATATCCATAGTCGAGCTGAAAGTCTGTGCGACACAATAGAAGCCAGCACTGATACCACCCGGGCTGACGCGCAGCGCCGATCGCAATCAGAGTTCGACGCCGCCCACCTCGCCCATCTTGACGCGCAGGCAGCCCACAACAGGGCGCGCACCGATCTTACTGCCGCTGAGCCGGCATCACCGGACCATCAGAACTACTTCGACCTCGCGCCAACGGAGTGGTCACCCGCGCACCCTGACGATATTCCCGACCTGCTCGAACGACTCGAAGCCCACAACGGCGAGATGCGTGATCGGCGCGACGCAGCAGAATCAGAACACAAAGAGGCCAACCAACTGCATGACGCGGTGCAAGACGATGTCGCCGCCTTCACCCTCACCACCGAGATGTGGGCGGCAGAGCACGTTCCCACCGTCGTGGTCTTCCCGGGTTCCGCCGACAGCGCCCGAGAACAGCTGCGCGGGCATGTGAAGAACCATCAACGCGTGGACCGCGCCGCTCAGGCCGCGCGCGAGGCGATCCACGCCGCAGTCGCCAAGGTGCGCGAGGTCGCTGCAGGTCCGCGATTTGCCAGCCTGGACACCCCCGATGTCATTCGGATCAGATCACTTCACGAACCGGACCTCGTCGCTGAAGCGGACATACTGACCCGTCGAATCAGGGCGGTGACTGAGTCCGCGCGCGCAGACCTCGAACAGCTTGACGTACACAGAAGTATCTTGTGCGACGACCTGCTCGCGCTGTGCCGCACGCAGCGACGCATGCTGCGCGAGGTCTCGCAGTCATCGAGGCTGCCCGCCGGACTCGGCGACCTGTCGGACAATCCAGCGATCAAGATCCGATTCGAAGAGGCGCCCGCGGTCGAAGCGGCCGCGCGCCTAGCGAACCGAGTCGACAGTTGGTCAACCGAGCTGTCCGAAAACCCGAAAAAGGCCAAATCGGCTGACGTGCGGGCACGCTGGCTCGCCGACGCCGTCCGTGACACGGTGGTGAACCGCGCTCGTGCGGGCGCATGGGCGATCGAGATCCTCAAGCCTCGCATCGACGGACATGTCGCGTACTGCCCGCCTGATCGGATACCCCACGAGTTCTCCGGTGGCCAAGTCCTCACTCTCGCGGTCTTGGTCTACTGCGCGCTCTCGCGCGTACGGTCATCGCACCGGCAGGGAGGTGCCCGGCCTGCCGGAACGCTGCTGCTGGACAATCCTTTTGGCGCGGCTTCAGCGGAGCCGCTGATCGAGATGCAGCACCGGCTCGCCGCCCATACTGGAGTTCAGCTCGTGTGCGCGACGGGGCTACACGATCCGGCGGTCGAAGCGGCGTTCGCCGGGACCGGATCGGTGATTGTCAAGTTGCGCAATGACGGGGACCTGCGGCGCAATCTGTCATTCTTGCGGCTTCGGGCAACGGTCGTCGAGGGCGTCGATATTGTCGAATCGATAGTGCGAGGCCGTGATAAAGGATCTGCTCAGAACTGGGTGGATGGCATCGGCTACGAGATCCGACGATGAGCGTGCGCGAATCCGAGATCGCCGCGTTGCGTGCGGCACTTGTGGCCAAAGGGTCGGTGCGCATCTCCCATGAAGACCTGTGGCGATTATGGTGTGTCGCCGCTCCTCGGCTCGTCGGCAGCCCGCAGCAGACCGACGATCTGCATGAGTGCCTCCGCGCGCTTGCCGAGGAGAACACGATCTGCTTGCCGTCGCGGTCGTCGAAGCGCTTGTGGCCCAGTTATGTCACCGTTCCCGCGTCTCGTCCCGCCGTGAAATCCAAACCGTGGGTGAGCTATCCGTGGCGCGCCGAATTGGGCTGGGCGGCGTCATTGCGAACCCTGTCGCAGGAACTCTTCGCTGAACTTGTCGCGATCAACACCTGGTTGGGCCGACACGCTACGCAGACCGTCCCGCTCGTTCCCTTGCGTTACCGTTCCGCCGAAATCTTCGGCAAGGAGAAAAGACTCGACGATCTCGCCCGCACGACACTGTTTGATTCAGGCAGGCTCACCCTTGACCTATTGGCGTGCGTTCGCTATCCGCCGCCCCTGCCCGCCGCGATTGTCGGCAATGGTCCGGATGTCCTCATCGTCGAGAACAGCGACACCTACTGGGTATTCCACGAACTTCTGCGCGACATCACGGGCCACCCCATTGGGGCCATCGCTTGGGGCAGCGGGCGGACCTTTCCCGCCCAGGTCGACGCGTTAGGCGTTGACGTCGCCGGTCGCGGCCCAGTGAGCGGAATCGCCTGGTACTGGGGTGACTTTGATCCAGCGGGGATCGCGATTGCCGAAGCCGCCGCGTTAGCGTCGAGCACTGTGCCCGTGCAGCCAGCGCGCGGCCTCTGGTCGGCCATGGCCGGGCGTCCCATTCAAGACCGTGACGCTGTGGACTGGTCTGGCGTCCAAGGCGGCCACCTTCTGGGCTCCGAGTCCTGGGCGCTGCTAGCCCCTATCCGAGCCGCCTGCGGCCGAGTCGCACAAGAATCGGTGCTCATCGACACACTTGTCGAATGGGTGAACGAACCGCGATGAGGTGTTGCTGAGTCGGGTCCTTTTGGAACAGGATCAGTGATGACGTAGCGACGGGGGAGACAAGGCGGTGTCAATCCATGGAAGCAACGAGTAACGCCTCATACGCTTCGCGGGGCGTCCGCCAGTCCAACAGCCTCATCGGGATTTCGTTGATCTCGTCAGCGATCGCGTCGAGGTAGGGCTGGTGAGTGGTGATCTCGGTTCCCTTGGACAGATACCGACGAATGCCACGGTTACGGTTCTCGTTCGACCCGCGTTCCCAGGGACGATGCGGGTGCGCGAAGTAGATCGACATTCCCGTCATCGCCGTAATGTGTTGGTGGCGTGCCATTTCCGTTCCTTGGTCCCAGGTCAACGACCGGTCGCCTGCGTCAAGCTCGCCGCCGATGCATTGCTGTCTCCAGTTTGGGGCCCTGGGCTCACGCTCATTGTAATCGCTTCTACTCGAACGGGATATCAGTCAGCCCCGGATCACTTCTAATCCATTGCCACCGAGGTGCGTCGTCGAGAATCAGTAGCACGGTGTCGTGGTAGTTAAATTGGTCGGAGTGTAGCTGGCGCAATTTCTGGAGATCGTCCTTTATATTTTTAGCGGATTTCTTGATTTCCACTGCGAGCAGATTTGACTCGTCATTACCGCGGACATGGATCACTAGATCGGGTCTTTCTCCGATCGGGCCGCTATTGCGGATCGTTTTTGATCGTGTGCCCTGGCGGTTGTACTCCGTATCTACGCGCAGCCTGTTATCCGGACGTTCCACTGAATTGGCGAGGCGTAGACCAATCCGGAATGCAAGAGTTTGCTCGTGAACAGTGGATTCGATGAGTTCTCGCTCGTCCCGATACAGTGCCAGGACCGCGCTGCGGAGGTACGCATGAACATCATCGTGCGTTGGGTGGCCAGCTTGGATTCGTTTCCTGTCACGGGACTCCAAGGTTGATCGAAGTGCGTTACCTGATGAAATCATGGATTTTGAAGCTCCTGTCGCCAGATTGTGAATCGGCGGCGCATGGCAGTGGTGAATTCTGATGGCACGTCGTACTCGGCGAAGGCGTCGTCGGTAATCTGGGTGAGTGCGCCGAGTGCGTCTGCGAAGAGGTGGTCGTCGAAACCGCTGTCGGCGTTCTTGGCTAAGTCGAGCAGCCGGTTGTGGTCGTATCGGCCGCTGGTGATCGCGGCGTCGATGTCGAGGAAGTCGCGGGGTAGCGCCCGCCCGAACAGTGCACACATTTTGTTGGCGACGGCGTCATCGGGGTGAAGGACTGGCCCGACGTCGAGCAGAACCGGAGGGTGGGCTCGCCAGTCGGCCGACATCTCGAGTTTGTCGGGTTCTAGGTTGGGTTCTTTCGCGGAATGAACCAGCAGGCGGGCGAAGGTTTCGCCGGTCATCGCGGTAGTGACGACATATCCATGTTCTTCGAGAGCGGCGACTACGGCTTTGACGGCACCAGGGAAGTCGGCTCTGCGATGCCAATCGGTGAAGAGGTCGACGTCGCCGCTCGGCCGGTTGCCCATGCCATGGGCTCGGATCGCGTAGCCGCCGGCCAACGCGAATCCGTGATCACCCGCGACGGACAGAGCAATTTCCGTGAGTCGACGGTGGCGCGGTTCCACGCGTTCTACGCCGACGCCAGGCGGCTGAGTTCAGCAAGTTCAGGGAAGCTGACTTCCCAGACGCGCCTGGTTGCCGCGGGCAGCCAGATGTATGACCAAAGTTGTTTGAGCACCGCTTGATTGAGGTAGGTATGAAGATCGCTCGGACTCATGGCCTCGTTGATAACCGCGCGGTAGAGATCGACGATTCGACCTGGCCGGTCTAGGTCGTAGTGGGCGTTACCCGACCAATCGAGGTGACTGGGAAGGTTCACGATCCCGCTGGTAGGGCCCTTGAGGAACACCAGATTCTCCGGGACCACGACAGGCTTGCTGTACTTCCTGTCTGGCATTGCCCGCTCCTCGTCTTGTCAGTCGGCCGTTCGCACAAGCCTACCGTGCGCGAAGGCTGTTGAGCAGGGATGCGGCTGGTCAGAGCATTTGTAAATCAGGGGGCATGGGCGAGCCCCTCGCGAACTACAAGCGGGTGGTGAACGCGGTTCGCCGGATCACCTCGCCCGCGCCCGACGGGCTCGGTATCTCGCAGCGCTCGGTGACGGTGTCGACCGTCGGCCTCGCGCCCGCGATCCGCAAGCTGGCCGACGAGGACATGTCGGTGCGTCTGGCGGTGTCGTTGCACACGCCCGACGACGAGTTGCGCGACACCTTGGTACCGGTGAACAACCGCTGGTCAATCGCTGAAGTGCTCGACGCCGCACGCTATTACGCTGACAAGTCCGGTCGCCGGGTGTCGATCGAGTACGCGCTCATCCGTGACATCAATGACCAGCCGTGGCGTGCGGACATGCTCGGCAAGAAACTACACAAGGCCCTGGGCCCGCTCGTCCACGTGAACCTGATCCCGCTCAACCCGACCCCGGGCAGCGAGTGGGATGCGAGCCCGAAACCCGTTGAGCGCGAGTTCGTTCGGCGCGTCATCGCCCAAGGTGTGTCGTGCACGGTGCGTGATACCCGCGGCCAGGAGATCGCTGCCGCCTGTGGGCAATTGGCCGCCGAGGGCTGATGGGCGGCGACAGCGGCTGGGTATGAAGCTCTGAATCAAGTTGTCGGAGGCCATGTGCCAGCCAAAGGTGAAACCTCTCCCTAGGACGCCGCCGGTCGGCAGATCGGGCTCGATACCGATCGAAGTTTTCAGAGCCTGCCCAGCAGGATAAGGTCGAACCAGGCAGAACCCCACTTGCGCAATACGTTCGCATCCACAGTTCCCAGCTGAACTCCCAGTTCGTCAGGCTCCATCGCGAGATCTCATCACAAATCGTGGCCGGTCGGTCAGTTCGGCATCGGGCGCTGTCGGTCCGGTGGTGGTGCGGCGCTCGTCCAGGCGTCGCGAACGAGGCAGAGTGCGTGAGCGGCAGTCACTTCGAGTCGGGTTTGGCCTGCGAGTTGTGCATGCCATTGAGCTTCGCTGGGGGCGGTGGCGAATTGCCGGGGTTGTGGGGGTTTGTTGGTGGGGCCGAGTCGTTGAAAGAGGGTGGCGGCCTCATGGTCGATAGCGTTGATGGTGGCGAGGGCCCAGAGATCCCAGAGGTCTCTTGGGGCGGCGCGGTCGTACCAGGCGACGGCTTTCGCGGTGGCGAAGGCGGGGCGGGTGGGGACGCACAGGGTCGCGGGTGGGGCGTTGCGGTAGCGCTGGGTTAGCCGGCGCGGTTCCGTGGGCCATCGGGTTGTGCCGGTCCTGGAGAGTAGTTGGATCTTGAGGCCGATTCTGCCGTCCCGGGTGATCAACCGGGCCGGTTCGGTATCGATGACGGCGCTGAGGCTGGTTTCCCACTCCAGTCGGCCGAATTGGCGCTGTACAGAGCGCGGCAAAGTGCGCGTGAGTTCGGCGGCCAGGCGGGAACGAGGAGTAATGGCGATGAGGTCGATGTCTTCGCTGAGGCGGCCGTTCGGCAGGTGGGTGCGAGCTAGTGCGGTACCGCCGAAGAAGATGGGGGATTCGGCATGTGTGCTGCTCAGATGGCCGAGTATGAGTGAGATCAGGTAGTCGCGTTCGACTTGGGCGTCCGCAACTCCGAATTCGGTGGCGGTCGCTGCGCGTTCGTCGGGGTCGAGTGTCACCGGTTCTCCACGATGGCCTCGGCGCGGTCAAGTGCGGCACGCAGGCGTTGTTCGGTGGCGAGCTCGGTTAGTCGGTCGGGGTCGCAGAGGCGGTAGAGAGTGCGGATTGCTGTTGGTATTTCGGTGTCGGCGTCGCCGAGACCTGGTCGGTGGGCGAGGTCGAGGACGGTCTGTTCGGGTGTGGTGGCGAGGGTTGGGCCTAGTTCTGTGCGGATGAGTTCGGCATCGAGGCGGTCGGTGTCACGGGTGACGAAGCGGACGGTGGCGTCCCGGTCCATGAGTTGCAGGGCGGCGCGCTGTTTGGGGACTGCCACGACGGCGACCGCGAGGGCGCGGGGGATTGCGCCGAGGACCCGGGCGGCGCTGACACCCATGAGGATTGCGCGTTCGGGACCGAACACCGCCGTGGCGATGCCGGCGGCGACGGCCTCGAGTTCGGGCTGCCAGGGCTGGTCGACGCGGTCTTGGGGTACGACGATGTAGTAGCCGTAGACGGCACGATGCAGAAGCCCGCGAGCCGCGAGTTTCGCCAGCTGTTGATGGGGATGCTGGTAGATATCGGTTACGTGCTGGGCGGTGAGCGTGCGCAGCGGTAGGCGCGCCAGCTCCGGGCGGATACCGGGCTGCCTATACCCTGGGTCTTCCATCTCCGGCTCAATCATTATTGGAAGTCTAACCTAGAAGGTTAGTGATTCAGTAGTAATGCTGGCTGTGCTCGATCGGGCTGGGCGATGTTGGCGATGACGGTGTGGACCGTGTTCGCTCATCACAGATCCGCTGGCTACGTCGAGAGCTACGAACAGGTTCGTGGTGCGGTGGCAGACCTCGTGGGCCATCCGCTGGTCCGCGTATTAATCGGTCCTGCTGAACCCGGCTCCCGGGACCGCCGTGGGGTTAACCTCGGCGGAACGTATTCGGGTCCCGGTCGATCCCAATTTCGCGATAGGCGTACCTCCGCCTTCGCTGCGGCCGTGCGCACCTCATGAACGCTGCGCGTTGGCGCCCTTCAGGTGTACCTCCGCCAGGTGTGCACCTGATGAATGCTGTGTGGCCTCAGACGATGCTGACCGGTGCGATGAAGTCGTCGTAGGGGAGTGGACCCGCCACGAAAGCGTTGACCGACATGAAGTTCAGGGTGATGTCGCCGCCGAGGTTGTCCAGGAAGGCGATATCGGAGGCGTCGCGGCCGGTGGCGATGCGTACCAGGCTCGAGCGTGGCGCGAGGCCGGTCGGGTCGTAGGTGCGCCATCGGCCGTCGATGTAGGCCTCGCAGACGGCGTGGAAGTCCATCGGCACGCAGCCCGGTGCGTAGACCGCGGCGACCCGGGCGGGGACGCCGACCGCGCGCAGCAACGCGACCATCAGGTGCGAGAAGTCGCGGCAGACACCGGTGCCCGACAGCAGCGTCTCCACCGCGCCGTCGATGGGCGTGCTGCTGCCGGAGACGTAGGTGATCCGTCGGCCGATCCACGACGAGACGCGGTTGGCTACCTCGGGATCGGCTATGCCGTAGCCGAATTCGGCCGCCGCGAAGCCGAGTAGCTTGTCCGACTCCGCGTAGCGGCTCGGTCGCCGGTACAGCGCGAGGTCGTAGTCCGACGGTGGTTCGAGAAAAGCGGTGCCGAGGACGGTCGCCTGGTAATCGATCCGGAGGGTGCCCGCGCGCACGTCGAGCACGTGGATTCGGGAACCGTGCGAGCCGATCACTTCGCGCGGCGTGAGGAACTCGCCGTCGAGCGAGCACGTCATGGACTCGATCAGGTCGAGGCCGGGCCCGCGGGCGACAGCGATCTGACACTGCAGCATCGAATCGGCATGGACCGCGACCTCCAGGCGAGCGGAAACGTCACGTTTCACGCCCACAGACTGACAGGCGAACCGGGATCAGGCGAACCGAACCGCTCGAGCGGGTTGCGGCCCAGGCGTTATCGTCGCGGGACCGGATCGACGCGCGCGTCCGAGAGCGTTGACTATGGCGCGCGAAACAGCCTCTGTCACAGTCACTCTCGAGCTCGAAGCCGGCAACGCCTCGCTGATGGTTCTCGGCAAGATGCTCGGCCCCACCGGCGTCGCGCCCTTCGAGGTCAAACGGCGATACGACGCCGCCACGGCAGACAAACGCGGCGAGATCATCCCCGCGGTCATCACGATCGACGCCCGCAAACGCTGGACCATGCGTCTCAAGACCCCACCCACGCCATCCCTGATCCGCACAGCCCTCGGCCAGCAGGGCTCCCCACAGCCCGGCCACAAATCGGTCGGCGCGCTCAGCCGGGAACAATTGCGCCGCATCGCTATTCGAAAGCTTCCCGACCTGAACACCACCGATGTGGCGGCGGCGATGCGCATCGTGGCAGGCACCGCGCGGTCGATGGGCGTGCGCGTCGAGGACTGACCGCGGTGTTGCGAACGCGGCGGTTCATCCTGGCTCTGCGCCGCACGCCCGGCCTTGGTGTGTCCGCTCCGCCGTGTCCGCCGATGCGGGCCGTCTGCGCCGTCGTCGTCTGTAGGCGTTAGGTTGGTCGCGGCCGGCATCCGGAGTCGGCTGGGGACCGATTCGATCGGACAACGGGGGAGACCATGCTGTCGAGAGGTGATGTCTTCGCCGGGTACGCGATCGAGCGTCAGCTGGGGCGTGGCGGGATGGGGTCGGTGTATCTGGCCAGGCATCCGCGCTTGCCGCGGCACACCGCGCTCAAACTACTGAACCCGGAGTTGTTCGCCGACACCGAGATTCGTGCCAGATTCGAACGCGAGGCCGACCTCGCGGCGCAACTCGAGCATCCCAACATCGTCACGGTATACGACCGCGGCGCCGATGACGGCCGCCTCTGGATCAGCATGCAGTTCGTCGACGGCGTCGACGCGGCGACCATCGAACACCCCGTCCCCGCCGACCGTGCCCTGCGCATCGTCGAGGCCACGGCGGCCGCGCTCGACCACGCACACCGCAACGGCGTCCTGCATCGCGACGTGAAGCCCGCCAACATCCTGCTCGCCGACATCGACGGCAAAGAACGCGTCCTGCTCACCGACTTCGGCATCGCCCGCCCCCGCGACGACGTCCACCACCTCACCCAGACCGGCTCGTTCACCGCCACCCTCGCCTACGCCGCCCCGGAACAACTCACCGGCGCCCACCTCGACCACCGCGTCGACCAGTACGCCCTGGCGTGCACCCTGTATTCGTTGCTGACCGGCGTCGCCCCGTTCGACGCGACCAATCCGGTGCTGGTCATTCAGGGGCACCTGCACTCGCCGCCACCGTCGCTGCGCGCCCGCCGATCAGATCTTCCCGCAGCTCTCGACGCTGTGCTGGCCCGGGCGATGGCCAAACGTGCCGTCGACCGCTTCGACTCCTGCGCGGAATTCGCTGCCGCGGCGCGAAGGGCGCTGAGCGAAACCGGCGCGCAGCCAACGGTGTTCGCCGCGCGGTCGATGCCGCAGTTCCCGGACCCGAATCACCACCCTGGCGGTCCGAGTGCTGTGCCCCAACCGTATTCGGGGTACGCGCAGCCCTCATACGCCGCCCCCGCGCCGTCGTACCCAGGTCGCCCGATGCCGGTGCGGCGGGACAGCCGGACACCGATCGTCCTGCTTGTCGTGCTGGCATCGGTGCTCGGCGGGGGGTATTGGGTGTGGCAGGACGAGACGTCCCCGGTCGCCGACATCTTGCAGCGATCACGAGGGCACAAGGACCTGGATGCCTTGCATGAAGCCTTCCCGCAGATGGTTCCCGCGGGCTATGCGGACGGGCGCGGATACCACCGACAGTGCTCGGCATCGTTGAAGCCGCAGGGGTACGACGATCCGTGGATGAAGACATTCGACGGTTTTCAGGCGAGACGGAGTTGCTCGGATGAGCTGGTCGTCGATACCCACTACGTGTTCTACACCTACCCCACGGCCGAGGCCGCCACTGCTGTCGTCGCCCGCTTCCGCCAGGAAACGAAGGACTGGGGCCAGGCATCGACCGGTACCCGCACCGACGATCGCAGGGAGCAATCGACCGATGGCCGGTATTCCGGCTCCGCCATAGTTTCCACGTTTTCCGAACCGGCCCGCGCCCGCTGGGTGCTGGTGTTCTACCGCGGTTCCGGCAGCAGTCCACACCCGGGCTTCACGGTGGAGGCGAATATGCCGATCCTGATCGCCGACGTCGCGAGCTTTCCGCTGGGCTGAGTTCACCCACACACCGATGCCCGCAACGCCGCGAGCGGCGTTTTGGTAGGGTCCAGGCCGTCGGACGTTGAGCGAGATTCGGGGGTCAGAGTGATTTCTGACGGGACGGTGTTCGCCGGATACACGATCGACCGGCAGCTCGGGCAGGGCGGTATGGGGTCGGTGTATCTGGCCAGGCATCCGCGGCTGCCCCGGTGGACCGCGCTGAAACTGCTGAATCGGGAACTGTTCTCCGACAAGGAGATCCGGGCCAGGTTCGAACGGGAAGCCGATCTGGTCGCCCAGCTCGATCATCCCAATATCGTGACCGTGTTCGACCGCGGGGTCGAGGGCGATCAGCTGTGGATCAGCATGCAGTACATCGACGGGATCGATGCCTCCTCGCTGGATCCGCACAGCTTGCCGCCGGACCGGGCGCTGCAGATCATCGGTGAGACCGCCGCCGCGCTCGACTACGCGCATCGCGCGGGTGTGCTGCACCGTGATGTGAAGCCCGCCAACATCCTGCTGGCGCGTTCCAGCAGCCAGAAGCGGGTGTACCTCACCGACTTCGGGATCGCGCGGCTACGCGACGACTCGGGCCACCTGACCGAGACCGGTTCGTTCACCGCCACGCTCGCCTACGCCGCGCCCGAGCAGCTCACCGGCGCGGCACTGGACCACCGCGCGGACCAGTACTCGCTCGCGTGCACGCTGTACACACTGCTGACCGGCAGCGCGCCCTACGAATCGACCAGCCCCGCCGCCGTCATCACCGGACACCTGCAGTCGCCCCCGCCGCCGGTGAGTCCGCGTCGCGCCGGCCTGCCGCCGGTGCTCGACGCCGTCATGGCCCGCGCGCTGGCCAAGCGACCCGCCGACCGGTTCACCTCGTGCGAGGAGTTCGTGGAAGCCGCGCAGCGAGCGGTCCGCACCGGAACCACCGGTGCCAGCCCGCTCGCCCGGCCGACCTCGGGTGCGCACGCTCAGCCGTTCGTCGGCATGTCGCCCATGCGCCCGGTGAGCTCGACGGGCACGCCGATCCCGCCGTACAACCCGGCGCCGCCGATGCCACCGCGGATGCCGCAGCCACAGCCGCAGTACGCGCCACAGCCGCAGTACTGGCAGCAGCCGGCCCGGATCCCGAATCCGCCACCGCAGAGCGGCGGCTGGGGATCGGCACTCGGCACCTACGTGGTCCTGGTGGTCGTGGTCATCGTGATCGCCGGAGTGATCGCGCTGCTGGCAAACCTGTGATCGGAGCACCGGGCTGATCGGCGGGTGCCATATTCTGGTCAGAATGAGCGACTTCGACGTCACCGCCGCCGACACCATCGACCTCGACCGGTTGCGCCGTTTCGTCGCTGTCGCCGAGGAGCTGCACTTCGCGCGCGCCGCCAAGGCCTTGCGGATTCCACGGCAGGCACTGAGCGCCACGGTGATCGAGTTGGAGGCCGAGCTCGGCACCCGTGTCTTCGTACCGGGCGCCTCGCCCACCCAGCTCACCGACGACGGCAACGCCCTGCTCGTGCGCGCCAGAGACCTGATCAGGGCGCAGGAGCAAGCCGAGCGGGAGCAGAAGCCCGACGCCCCCGCGAGCCTGCGGGTGGGTTTCGTGCCGGGGGTGACGGTGTCGAAGTGGGCGCGGATCTGGGGCGATCGACTGCCGGACCATCCACTCGAGGTCGTCGGCGTCGCGCAGGGTGAGCAGGAGTCGGCGTTGCGCGAGGGCCGCGTCGACGTGTGCTTCGTGCGGCTGCCCATCGATCGGACCGCGACGAACGCGATCCCGCTGTGGCAGGAGACACCGGTCGTGGTCGTGCAGAAGGACGACGCGCTGTCGCTGCTCGACTCGATCAGCCCCGCGGATCTGGCCGCCGAAACGGTCCAGGAGGCAGCCGATCTCGATCAGGCCGTCGATACCCTCGCACTGGTCGCCGCGGTCGGCGGCGCGGCGATCATGCCGCAGTCGATCGCTCGCCTGCACCACCGCCGCGACCTGGTCTACCGCCCGATCAGCGACACCGAGTTCACCGAGATCGCGCTGGCCTGGCCGACCGGGACCGACACCGAACTGCTCGAGGAGTTCGTCGGCATCGTGCGCGGCCGCTCGGCCAACAGCTCGCGCGGCGGCGTGGCGGAACCGGAACAGCGCACCGCGGCGCCCGCTCGCAAGCCCGCGGCGAAGAAACCCGCGGCCAGGAAACCGGCGCCGAAGAAGCCGGTCGCGCGCGGTCGCAAACCGGCCCGGCGCGGCCGCTGATACACGAAAACGCCTGCGGCGCACAGTGATTGCCGCAGGCGTGGACGTTGTGGTAGTCGAAGCGCTACTTCGGCATCCGCTGGGTGAGCGAATCGACGATCATGATGAGCGCCATCAGACCGGCCAGGCTGATGAGGAAGATGTCCTCGACGTGACCCTGGTGGTTGCCGATGGTCATCCCGAGCAGAGCCACGACGACGACCCAACCCGCGATGCGGAAGGTCTTGCGCGACTCACCGCTCCAGCCCCATGCTGCCGAGGGCACCTCGGCGGGGTCGACGCTGGTGGCGACGGCACGCTCGGTGCTGGCTTTATCGAGGTCCGTGGCTGCCACGATCGCTCCTAAGGGCTCGAGTTCTGGTTGGGCGAGTGAGCATATCGTGGCATACGACCGTCCGTCGTAGCCAGCAGCCCTGCCACAATGGGCCCGTGTCCCACCCCGCAACGCGTGCCACGCACGACAGTTCCCCGTCCACCGATCGGGTGAAGGTGCTGCTTCTCGGCAGTACCGGTTCGATCGGTACCCAGGCGCTCGAGGTGATCGCCGCCAACCCCGACCGCTTCGAGGTGGTCGGCCTGGCGGCGCGGGGCGGCAATCCCGCCCTGCTCGCCGAGCAGATGGCGGCGACCGGCACCCGCAATGTCGCCGTCGCCGACCCCGCCGCCGCCGAGGCGCTCGATCTCGAACTCGGCGGACCCGACGCGGCCACCGAGCTGGTCCGCCGCACGGAGGCCGATGTGGTGCTCAACGCGCTGGTCGGTTCGCTGGGTCTGGAACCAACGCTGGCCACTCTGCACGCGGGCACGCGCCTCGCGCTCGCGAACAAGGAATCCCTGGTGGCGGGTGGTTCCCTGGTGACGCGCGCGGCCGCACCCGGTCAGATCGTGCCCGTCGATTCCGAGCATTCCGCACTGGCCCAGTGCCTGCGTGGCGGTCGCGCCGAGGAGGTGGATCGCCTCGTCCTCACCGCGTCGGGCGGGCCGTTCCGCGGCTGGACCACCGAGATGCTCGAATCCGTGAACCCCGCCGAAGCCAAAACCCACCCGACCTGGTCGATGGGCCCGATGAACACCCTGAACTCGGCCTCGCTGGTCAACAAGGGACTGGAACTGATCGAGACCCATCTGCTGTTCGGTGTGCCCTACGACCGCATCGACGTCACCGTCCACCCCCAGTCGATCGTCCACTCGATGGTCACCTTCACCGACGGCTCGACCCTCGCCCAGGCCAGCCCCCCTGACATGAAACTCCCGATCGCCCTGGCGCTCGGCTGGCCCGACCGCATCCCCGGTGCGGCCGCCGCCTGCGATTTCGGCACCGCGTCCACCTGGACCTTCGAGCCGGTCGACGACGAGGTCTTCCCCGCCGTCCGCCTGGCCCGGCAGGCAGGTGAAGCGGGCGGCAGCGTCACCGCGGTCTACAACGCCGCCAACGAGGTCGCCGTCCAAGCCTTCCTCGACGGCGAGATCACCTTCCCCATGATTGTGCGCACCGTCACCCGCGCGGTAGAGGCCGCCGACCGCTGGCACGCCGAACCGGATACCCTGGACGACGTCCTCGCGGCCGACCGCTGGGCACGGGAGTACGCCGCGAAGATCATCGCGTCCTGACTCGCTCGTTCGGCCGCCAACAAACACGGCAGGGAGAACATGGTTTTCGCGCTGGGGTTCGCTCTGTTCGCCCTTGGTATCACGATCTCGATCGCGCTGCACGAGTGCGGGCACATGTGGACCGCGCAGGCCACCGGCATGAAGGTGCGTCGCTACTTCATCGGCTTCGGGCCGAAGGTGTTCTCGTTCCGTCGCGGTGAGACCGAGTACGGCCTGAAGGCGCTGCCGCTCGGCGGTTTCTGCGATATCGCGGGCATGACGGCGCTCGACGAGCTCGAGCCGGAGGAAGTCGACCGGGCGATGTACCGCCAGTCGACCTGGAAGCGCCTGGTCGTGATGTTCGGCGGCATCGGCATGAACTTCCTGCTCGGGTTCATCCTGCTGGTGGTCCTGGCGATCGGCTGGGGGCTGCCGCAGCTCGAGCAGCCGCCTGCCACCGCGCTCGGCACCATGAGCTGCGTCGCGCAGGAGACCCCGGAGAAGACCCTCGCCCCCTGCACCGGCGACGGCCCCGCCCAGCGCGCCGGGTTGCAGCGTGGTGACGTGGTGAAGGCCGTCAACGGCGTCGAGGTGAGCACCTGGGCACAGTTCCAGGCCGAAACCCAGAAGCAGACCGGCACTTTCACCTACACGATCGAACGCGACGGCACCACGCTGACGGTTCCGGTCACCCCGGAGCGGGTCGTGCGCTCGCCCAAGGAAGGCCCGAGTCGTGAGGTGAGCGCGGTGGGGGTCGGTCCCGACTACGCCGAGCCGAAGCAGTACGGCCCGATCGCGGCGATCCCGGCCACCATCTCGTTCACCGGCGACTTCTTCGTCGAGACGGTGAAGTCCTTGGCGAAGATGCCGCAGAAGGTCTCGGCACTGTGGGAAGCCGTCACCGGCGGCGAGCGCGACCCGGAGACCCCGGTGAGCGTCTACGGCGCCAGCCGCCTCGGTGGCGAGACCGCCGAGCGTGGCC
This sequence comes from Nocardia sp. FBN12, assembly GCF_054031145.1. Classification (NCBI taxonomy): domain Bacteria; kingdom Bacillati; phylum Actinomycetota; class Actinomycetes; order Mycobacteriales; family Nocardiaceae; genus Nocardia; species Nocardia sp. FBN12. The sequence goes on along the minus strand of NZ_CM132926.1, from coordinate 4,074,421 downwards.
TGTGGGGCATGTTCATCATGATCCTGGCCAGCCTGAACTTCTTCCTCGGCGCGTTCAATCTGCTGCCGTTGCTGCCGCTCGACGGCGGTCACATCGCGGTGGTGCTCTACGAGAAGGTCCGCAACACGATCCGAGGCTGGTTCGGCAAGGCCCCCGCGGGCCCGGTCGACTACCTCAAGCTGTTGCCGCTGACATATGTGGCAGTAGTGATCGGTGGTGCGTTCATGCTGCTCACGCTGGCCGCCGACATCGTCAACCCGATCAGCCTGCGGTAACATTCGCGGCTGTCGCCGCGGGTCTTCGGCCTCGTCACCCCGAATCCGAGGGGCGATACCGCGCCTGCGGCGTTCCGTCTCGCCCCTCGGATCCGGGGCGGCCGAAAACCGCGATGCATTCACTGTCGTGGCCCTCACAGGGCGGCGGGTCACTCCGCGCGACTAAGCTCGGCAACATACACCCGGTCAATCCGAGAACCGTACGAAAGAAGGCAGCCGAACGTGACCACCACAATCGGATTGGGGATGCCAGCCGCCCCCGCTGCTGTTCTCGCACCCCGGCGCAAGACCCGCCAGCTGATGGTCGGCAATGTCGGCGTCGGTAGCGATTCGCCGATCTCGGTGCAGTCGATGACCACCACCAAGACTCACGACATCAACGCCACCCTGCAGCAGATCGCCGAGCTCACCGCCTCGGGCTGCGACATCGTGCGAGTTGCCTGTCCGCGTCAGGAAGACGCCGACGCGCTCGCCACGATCGCGAAGAAGTCGCAGATCCCGGTGATCGCCGACATCCACTTCCAGCCGCGCTACATCTTCGCCGCCATCGACGCGGGCTGCGCCGCGGTGCGCGTGAACCCGGGCAACATCAAGGAATTCGACGGTCGCGTCGGCGAGGTCGCCAAGGCCGCAGGCGCCGCGGGCATCCCGATCCGCATCGGCGTCAACGCCGGTTCGCTCGACAAGCGGATGCTCGAGAAGTACGGCAAGGCAACGCCAGAGGCGCTGGTGGAGTCGGCGCTGTGGGAGGCGAGCCTGTTCGAGGAGCACGGCTTCGGCGACATCAAGATCTCGGTCAAGCACAACGACCCGGTGATCATGGTCGAGGCCTACCGCCAGCTCGCCGCCCAGAGTGACTACCCGCTGCACCTCGGTGTCACCGAGGCGGGCCCGGCGTTCCAGGGCACGATCAAGTCGGCGGTCGCCTTCGGCGCGCTGCTCAGCGAGGGCATCGGCGATACGATCCGCGTTTCGCTCTCGGCCCCGCCCGCCGAGGAGATCAAGGTCGGCAGCCAGATCCTGCAGTCGCTGAACCTGCGCCCGCGCAAGCTCGAGATCGTGTCCTGCCCGTCGTGTGGACGCGCCCAGGTGGACGTGTACACCCTGGCCGACGCCGTCGCCGCCGGTCTGGACGGCCTGGAAGTGCCGCTGCGCGTCGCGGTGATGGGCTGCGTCGTGAACGGGCCGGGCGAGGCTCGTGAGGCCGACCTCGGAGTCGCCTCCGGTAACGGCAAGGGCCAGATCTTCGTCAAGGGCGAGGTCATCAAGACCGTGCCCGAGCATCTGATCGTGGAGACCCTGATCGAAGAGGCGATGCGCATCGCCGAGGAGATGGGCGAGCAGCCGGGCGGCGAACCGGTCGTCACCGTCAGCTGAGCCGGGCAACTCTCGGTCAGGCGTCGGATTCGGCGGACCCGTACCGCTCGGCGTGCTTTCGTGGCAGGCTGGTGCCGTGCGGAGTCTGCTGGAGCCGACGCGACGGTCCAAAACCGCTCCCGCGCGCCCGGTGGCCGTGCGAGATCTCGGCGAAGTGCTGCGCGTCCTCGACGCCGACCCGGTGGCGTCGTGCATGATCGCCGCCCGGGTGCAGGAATTCGGGCTCGATACGCGCAGTGGTGTCGGTGAGCTGTGGAGTCGCGGCGGACCGGCCGACTCCCTGTGTTTCTCCGGTGCCAATCTGGTTCCGCTCCGCGGTGACCAGCAGGCCTTACGCGCGTTCGCCGATCGGGCAGGCCGCTGGCCACGGGTGTGTTCCTCGGTGGTCGGCAGGCAGGAACTCGCCCTCCCGCTGTGGGAGATGCTGCTTCCGTCGTGGGGTCCCGCCAGGGAGTTGCGCGCCGACCAACCGCTGCTGGCACTCGCCCAACCCGCCACCGTGCGCGCCGACGGGGGCGTGCGCCGGGTACGGCCCGACGAGATCGACCGCTACCTGAGCGCCGCGATCGCCATGTTCATCGAAGAAGTCGGCATCGACCCGCGCGCAGGCGACGGCGGCCGCGGCTACCGGCGGCGGATCAACAGTCTCATCGAATCCGGCAGGGCCTGGGCACGTTTCGAAGACGGCGAGGTCGTCTTCAAGGCCGAGATCGGCGCGCTGTCGCGGCGCACCGGCCAGATCCAGGGCGTGTGGGTACATCCCGAATACCGGGGTGCCGGCGTCGGTACCGCGGGCACCGCCTCGGTCGCCAATGCTGTTGTGGCAACAGGCCGTACGGCCAGCCTCTACGTCAACGACTACAACCGCATCGCCCGCCGCGCCTACAGCCGCGTGGGTTTCCGCCAGATCGCCACCTTCGCAACTGTCCTGGTGGACTGAGTTTTTTGCGGCTGGTGCCGCGGGTTTGCGGCCTGTTCCCTCGATCTTCCCTCCCTCCGGGTACTCCTTCGTCGCACCCTCCGGTCAGTCCAGATCGAGGCGGCCGCAAACCGTAAGGGCGACACCGTGTTGCGCCGAGGTCAGCGGGCTGTTCGCCGCTACGATCGGTGCCGATGAGGACACGGATGCTCACCACGTGCGCGGTGGCCGCCCTCGCCGTTGCGGCGACCGCCTGTTCTTCGGGTGCCCAGGGGCCGGTGCCCGCCGCCGACGCCTTCGCGGCGGCGTTCGCCGAACACGATCTCCCCGCGGCCGCGGCGCTCACCACCGCACCCGAGAAGGCAACGGCGGCACTGACTTCGACGTGGCAGGCGTTGCAGGCGGAGAAGTTGTCGATCCGCACCGGCGACGCGCGCGTCAACGGCGACACCGCGACGGTCGACTACACCTACGAGTGGACCCTGCCCAAGGGCCGCCAGTGGACCTACTCCGGCGAACTGCAGATGGGCCGTAGCGACGGGCGCTGGCTGGTGCGCTGGAGCTCCGCCGACATCCACCCCGAACTCGGCGACACCCAGAGCATGGAGCTGCGCACCCGCCCCGCGCCGCGCGCCAGGGTGAACGAGGCGGCGGGCAGTGACGTGCTCGTGCCCGGCAAGGTCTCGCGGGTGAAGTTCACCGTGGCCGACGCCCCCGACCCGAGCCGCGTCGCCGGTGCGCTCGCCGCGGCGCTGAGCCGCATCGACCCCGTCGCCTACACCCCGCAGTCCATCCTCGCCGCGGCGCGCAAAACCGACGGCGCGCACACTGTGATCCTGCTCAACGAATACGAGGCCGAGACCATCGGTGGCGAACTGATCGGCCTGCCCGGTGTGACCCTGACCCAGGAGTGGGACATGGTGGCCACCGACCGGAAGTTCGCGCCCGACCTGCTCACCCAGGTCCGCAAGACGGTGATCGCCGAGGTCGACGGCAAGGCGGGCTGGAGCGTGGTCACCCGCAATGCCGACGGCGCCGATCTCGCTGTGCTGCACGAGGAAGCGGCCGAACCCGCGCCCTCGTTCGCGCTGAGCATCGACCGATTCGTCCAGAATTCCGCCCAGCACGCCGTCGATCTGCGCACCGAGCAGGCCATGATGGTGGTGCTGCGCCCGTCGACCGGCGCGATCCTCGCGGTGGCCCAGAACAAGTTCGCCGACCGCGACGGCCCGGTGGCCACCAGCGGCCAGTACCCGCCGGGCTCGATCTTCAAGACGGTCACGGCGTCGGCGGCGATGGCATCGGGCCTTGCCACACCCGACACCGTGCTGGCCTGCCCGAGCAGCACCATCATCGGCGAACGCACGATCCCCAACTACAACATGTTCACGGTGGGCGACGTGCCGATGGCCACCGCCTACGAACGCTCGTGCAACACCACCTTCGCCAGGCTGGCCAGCAAACTCGAACCCGATGCGCTCACCGAGGCGGCGGCGCGCCTCGGCGTCGGCCAGGACTACAACGTGGAAGGTCTGCCGACGATGTCCGGTTCGGTGCCGAAAGCCGAGGGGCTCGTCCAGCGCGCCGAAGACGGCATCGGCCAGGGCCGAGTGGTGGTGAGCCCGTTCGGGATGGCGGTGATGGCCGCGACGGTCGCGCACGGTAGCGCGCCGGTGCCGTATCTGATCGCGGGCAGGCCGACCGAGGTCACCGGTGAGCGGCCCGCGATCGCGCCGGAGGTGGTCGAGGGACTGCGTTCGATGATGCGCATGGTGGTCACCGGCGGCACGGCCGAACGCATCAGGGATCAGGGCGAGGTCTACGGCAAGACCGGCGAGGCCGAGGTCGACGGGGGTTCGCACTCGTGGTTCATCGGGTATCGCGGGGATATCGCGTTCGCGACACTGCTGGTCAAGGGCGGCAGCTCCGACAATGCGGTCGCCACCACCCGGGATATGTTCGCCGCCTTGCCCGCAGGCTACTGAGTCGCCAGCAGACCCCGCACCACCGCGAGTGACGTGCTCTCGGTATGGGATGACGCCGTGTCGTGCAGCACGTTGTAGCTGACAACGGGCTCGGGCGCGGCCCCCATGGCCGCGCCGTCGAGGACGTCGATGGCGGCCGCGCCGCCGAGGATCATCCCCGCAGTGGTCAAGATCAGAGTGGAACGCCTCATAGTTCGTCTCCCTCATTCAGGGTTTCGACGTGTTCGCGGGGCAGTCGTTCGATTGTCTGGGGATTAGCTGATGCATAACCGTAGAACGATGGTTACTGCGGCAACAGGCGGCGTCAGTAAGCGACACACAATTGTTGCCCTATGTGCGGGCGTGTTCGAACACAACCGCTACCGCACCGTGATGAAAAGGTGAATTATCGGTTTCGATCGCGCAAATGCGCTGATCAGGGGTCATGTTCGGGTAAATTGCCGAATTACACGTGACTCAGCCGCGTTGCAGAGTTGCCGCTAGATGGTGTTGCAAAGATTCGCCGACAGCCGCCATCCGCAGTGTGTACTCGATCATGTCGCCGGTCACATGGAACGATCGGCCGACCGCGGTAACCCGCTTCGCGGATTCGCTCAGACCGATATTCGTGGAGTTCAATTCCAGGCGAATTCCGTCGACCGTTTCGGTGATCGTGCCTTCGCAGATCTCGGTGATTCCGGTCGGATGGGCGAGGATCAGTTCGACCCGGCCGGGCGCCGGGCTGCGCAGGTAGCCGGTCTCCGCGTGCAGTGGGCGACCGTCGGAGCCCGCCTTGGTCTTCTGCCGGTAGGTGAGGAACGGCCTTCCGAGGTGCCCGAAGGTGATCTCCTCGACGTAGTCGAAGGACTCGATCGTCGGATATTCGCCCCTGCCGCGGCCGCGCCAGGTACCGAGTAGTGGTGCCAGAGCGGCGATGTCGGGATGCGGGGCGATGTTGGGGGAGGGTTCGACCACGGCCGACAGCCTAACCCCGCGGTTCCGGCGGCGGTCACGGCACACCGGCGCATCAGCCGCGATAAGGTCACCTTCGCCTGAACGCCGTCCGGCGGAGGGTCGAAAGGACAAAAGAACGTGAACGGACATGTGAGGGGCGCCCGCGGGGTGCGGTCCGGGCTGGTGCGCGGTGCGGTACTCGGCGCGGCCGTGTTGCTCGCCGCGGCGTGCTCGAACGCCGAGCCCTCGACCGACGACGTGGCCGCGCTGGACGGCAACCGCTACAGCCAGACCAACTTGGCTGCCGACAAGGACTCCTATCACGCCCAGTTCACGGTGCCGGGCATGGTCAACGCCTGGGGCCTGGCCGATCGGCCGAACGGCACGGGTGGGCACTTCTGGGTCGGTGCGGGCGGCAAGTCGTTCCAGTTCCTCGGTGACGTGCAGTCGTCCTCGGATCCCAAGCTGCAGAAGCTGACTCAGGACCAGTTCAAGCTTGTCGGCATTCCCGGCGCCGATGCCGACACCTCCGACAAGAGCATCGGCAAGACCACCGGCGTCGTGTCCAACCCGGCGCCGATCACCTCGGATCTGTTCGTGGTGCGTGACCAGTGGGTCGACGTGGACGGCATGCCGGTTCCGCTCGGCGGTTCCGCGCGCTTCATCTTCGCTACCGATTCGGGCAAGATCTCCGCCTGGACCGAGCAGGCTCCCGACGGCGTGATCGTGCGTCGCGACGGCGGCGCGAACCAGGTGTTCGACGGAACCGCGGCGGGCATGGCCTTCTTCGGCATCGCGCTTGCCCCCTCGGGTGACAAGTTGCTGGCAGCCGACTTCGGCGCAGATCCGCAGGTCCGCACCTTCGACAAGAACTGGCAGCCGGTCGCGACCACCGGCTTCGCCAACCCGTTCGCCACCGGTGAGGTGATCGACGCGTCCTCGCCGGAAAAGGGCAAGAAGGCCAAGCCCGGCGATCCGGCGCCGTTCAACATCACCACGCTCGGTAGCCGAGTGTTCGTGTCCTACGCCATGACGGCGCCCGGCAAGGCGGACCCGAAAGCCTTCGACAAGGGCGCGGAAGTCTCGCTCGACGCCGCTCAGGACAAGGCCTCGGACGGCACACCGGACCGGGGCAAGGTCGCCGAGTTCGACGGCGCGGGCAAGCTGGTGCGCATCATCGACGACGGCGGCAGGCTCAACGCGCCATGGGGTGTGGCGATCGCGCCGTCGAACTTCGGTGCTCTGTCGGGCAAGCTGCTGATCGGCAACTTCGGCGGGCTCGGCCGCGTGCTCGCCTACGACGACACCACTGGCACCTTCGTCGACTACCTGCGCGACGGTGAAGCGAAGCCGGTCGAGATCGCGGGCCTGTGGGCACTGATGTTCGGCAACGGCGAAAGCCAGGGCGACGCGAACGCCCTCTACTTCACCGCGGGTCCCGAAGACGAAAAAGACGGCCTGTTCGGCAGCCTGCGCGTGCAGTAGGAAGACCATGGGACCCGCTCCCACGCCTGGCCTGAATGCGCGGACAGGCGGGGGAGCGGACAAGGCGGCGGAGCGGACAATGCAAGTGTCCGGTGGGCAAAGTGCTTCCGCCACGTGCGCTGTGAGGGACAGTTGGTGGCGAAATGGTTGCCGGATATGTGCGATCCGCGCGGGTTCGGGGCCGTTCCGTCCGCACGCTGTGGCACCTCCACCGGGGTGTCGTGCCCGAGCCGGAGGTGTGCCAGATGAAGGTTGCGCGCGTTGACGTCGGCCGTTCGACGGGGAGCGGTGAGATGTGGCATTCGGCACGAGAGGCGATGCTGCCCGGCCGCGATGTGCTCCTGGCGGCCTTCCGTGGTTTGCCACACGATGACCACCCCCTTCTCGACGCGGCTGGTGAGCTCGCGCTGCTGCACCAGCTGCGCGAGCGCACCCCGCTGAGCGAGTCCGAGCGCATCGACCGTCGTCGCGCCCAGCTGATGCGCGCGATCGACCGCTGGGTCATCCTGGCCGCCCCCGTGCCGCCCGCCGCGGCCGACGAACACTGCGAAACCCTCGGCGGCCTGGTCGACCGCCTCGCCGAACACTGCTCTCAGACGTTCGTCGCCCTGGCAGGTGCCCCCGAATCGGTCTTCTACGACGAGTGGGTCCGCCTCGACGACCTCGCCGACAGCTACGAGCGCCTGATCGACGACCTGTGGTCAGGAGTCCGCAGCCTCCCTCTGAACACCTACTAGTGCCGGACAGGTGTTCGCGGCCTCCCTTCGATGACACCTAGGGTGGGTTCACCGCCACCTGGGTGGGTGAGATCGGGCCCCGGGGTCGCTTGGGGCCGCGGCCTTCCTGCACGACAGTGGAACTCACACCATCTGTGGTCGGGTCGGCGAAGGAGTTCTGATGCGAAGTCGGTCGGCAGCGATTGCCCCCGAAAGTATTGGGCTGCCAGGGGTTTCGTACGACGTATCATCTGTTGTGAGCACTCGCGACGATCCGGCAGGCCAGCCGTCTGCCTGCGGATGGACGGCTGACCGGCCCGACGCTTGCGCGGCGGAATCCGCCGTCGACGAGGAGCGCGCCGACTCCGCGGCGACCGATATCGTGTTGCCGATCCGCCCGCGCACCACCTACGTCGACGGCGCGCCCCTGTTCTGTCTGGCCGGTGAAGCATCGCTGGCCTGGAACTATGCGGGTCTGGTCACCCATCTCGAGCCCCGGGTCCCGATCTACGGCCTGCAGGCGAGCACCGGACCGCGCACGATCCGCGAATACGCCACCCGCTACCTCGCCGAGATCCGCCGTATCGCCCCGCGCGGCCCGTACCAGCTACTCGGTTGGTCCGCAGGCGGTTTCGTCGCCCACGAAGTCGCGGTGCGACTTCGCGCGGCAGGCGAACAGGTCCGCGTCGTCGTCCTCGCCACCGACCCGGCGGGTCCCACCCCCGCACCGCTGTCCGCCGACCGATTCGCCCCGCTGTTCGGCCTCGCGGGAACGACGGACCTCCCCGGCCGCGATCTCGACCGCATCGCCGACCTGAGCACCACAGCCGCGCGCATGGTGTCCGGCTACCGGCCCTCCTGGCTCCCCGGCGACCTCACCGTCTGCATCGCGGGCCGCAAGCCCGACGGCACCGACCGCCTCGATCCCGGTGCCACGGTGCGCAATTGGCGCCCCTACGTCGAGGGCCCGGTTACCGGCTTCGTCCTCGACGCGACCTCCGACGAACTCGCCACACCCGAACTTCTCCCCGAGATCGCCCGAATCCTCGCGACAGCCACGTCCTAGGCGCGACATGCAGACCGAGTTCCCCGCCGGCACAGCGCACATCGGCAACGATGGGGGCGTGCAGACCACCGACGAGCCCGGCATCGACCGCGCGCCGACGGCGGCGTTCACGCAGTGGTGGGTGCTCGCGCAACGGCTGATCCGCCCGGCGTGGCGCACCGGCGAGATCGTGACCGCGCTCCTTGCCCCCGCGGTGTTCACCATCGGCTTCTACGTCCCGCTCGAGCTCGTGATGACCGTCTACGGGCACGGCCTGAGCAGCTACGCCCAGTTCCTGATGCCGATGATCGTCATGCAGGCGGTCGCGTTCTGCGCCGTCACCGCCGCGTTCCGCTCCGCCACCGATGCCCGCGACGGCCTCGACCTCCGCTTCGCCACCCTGCCGATGCCGCGGTGGATCCCCTTCGCGGCCAGAATCACCGTGGCCGCCCACCGAGCGGTGATCGCGGTCGGCGCCGCGCTGGTCTGCGGCACCCTCATCGGCTTCCGGTTCAGCGGAAACTGGTGGCACACCGTGGCTTTCCTCGCGTTCGCGCTGCTGATCGCGACCGCCCTGTGCTGTGCCGCCGACCTGCTCGGCAGCATGTCCACCAGCCCCGAGGCCACCACCCAGCTCCTGGTGCTGCCCCAGTTGATCTTCGGCATGGTGTCCACCGGGTTCGCGCCCGCGAGCCAATTCCCCGGCTGGATCCAGGGTTTCGTCCGCAATCAGCCCGTCTCCCAGTTCGTCGACGGCCTGCGCGCACTGGCGGGCGACGCCACCGGCAACGCCGGCTCGGTCGACATCGCGACACTGGGTCCCGGCCTGGCCTGGGCGCTCGGCATCCTGGTGGTCTGCGGCGGCCTGGCCTGGCGACACGCCGCGCGGCGGACCGCATGACAACCGAAACGCTGCCCGCGGTCATCGACCGGCACACCGAGACGCTGCGAATGCTACTGCCGCAGACGGTGATTCAAACCAAACGGCTGCTGACCCGCTGGGGCCGCGACCCGCTGACGGTGATGCAAGCCCTGCTCTTCCCCGCGCTCCTGCTGGTGATGCTGAATGCCGTGCTGGGCAAACAGGTCTCGTCTTTCGCGGGTGCTGACGCACTGTACGGCTCGGTCCCGATGGTCTCGCTGGTCGGGGTGATGTCGGGTTCGCTGGCCGGCGCCGTCACCCTCGGTCGCGAACGCGATGGCGGACTGCTGTCCCGATTCTGGGTGCTGCCGGTCCATCGTGCCTCGGGCCTGCTCTCGAGGGTCCTCGCCGAAGGTGTGCGAATCCTGCTCTGCACCATGGTGATCTTCGCCGTCGGCATCGCCCTCGGGTTCCGCTTCACCCAGGGCCCGCTCGCCGCGATCGCGCTGTTCGGCATCCCGGTGCTGTACGGTCTCGGCTTCGCGACCATGGTCACGGCGTGCGCCGTGTATACGGCGAAACCCGCACTGGTGGAGTCTATTTCGCTCGGATCGTCGATGCTGATGTTCTTCAGCACCGGATTCGTCCCGCTCACCGCCTACCCCGGCTGGGCCCGCCCGATCGTGGAACACAACCCGCTCACCCACGCCATCGAGACGATGCGCGGACTCTCACTCGGCGGTCCCGTGCGCGACCCGCTGCTGGCCACGCTGGCCTGGTCGCTCGGCGCGATCGTGGTGTTCGCGCTACCCGCCGCGATCGGTTTCCGCCGCGCCAGCCGCTACTGAGCGGCCGCGGCCTGCGTGATCGCGTCCCTGGCCTCGGTGATCAACTTCGCCGAGTCGCGCGGGCTCAACGCCATCGCCCGCAATTGGTCGAAGATCACGCCGAACCGGCGGATCTCGGAGTGCCCCTCGACCAGGTTGTGCACCGACATGCTCTCCACGTACACGAGCTCCGGGTCGACCGGATTGCGGAAGTCGAGCAGCGTGAACGAGCCCGCCATGCCGGGGTGAGCGCCCGCGTCGAACGGGAGCACCTGCAGGATCACGTTCTTGCGCTTGGTCTCGTCGAGCAGCCGATCGAGTTGGCCAACCATCGTCGCGGGGCCGCCGACCACGCGGCGAATGGCCGCCTCGTCCATCACCACCCACAATTCGAGCGGGTCGTCCTTGGTCAGGTTGATGGCGCGATCCATGCGCGCCTGCGCCCTGCTCTCCATCACCGAGGCGTCGAGACGCGGCATCGAGGTGTCGATCACGGCGGCGGCGTACTCGAACGTCTGCAGCAGGCCGGGCACCGTCGAGGTCTGGTACTGCCTGGCCGACAATGCTTCCGCCTCGAAGTTGATGTAATTCGCGTACACCTCCGACACCGCGCCCTCGTAGGGCTGCGACATGCCGGGTTTCAGCGCGTCGGTCAGCAAGCTGAGTGCTTCCTCGCGCATTTTGTCGTCGACCTGATACAGGTCGAGCATGGCGCCGAGGGTGCGACGTTGTGGGCGCGCCTGAGCCATTTCGATCCGGTACAGCGTGGTGACGTTGATACCGGTCCGCGCGCTGACGTCTTCCTTGCTCAGCTGGGCGCTTTCGCGCAACTCGCGCAACATGGCTGCGAGCCGGCGAAGCCGGACGGTCAGGGTCGTACGCTTGCCTGCCATGAATCGCATTATTGCGCTGCAAGGCCGCTATGTCACGCGATCGGCGAAGACAGCGGCGTAGGGACAACCATGGTGTTCGGCGAGTCCGCGAGGCGCGCCGGAAGACCGTGCGGCGCTGCGCATGTGACTGTCGGTTCTGTCAGGGTGGCTTTACTGCAGGAGTGATAACGCAATCTTGCGTTTCGTCTTCTGAGCGAGCATGATCCAGTTAGCCTGGTTGCGAACAATCCGAACAGATGACCGGGATAACCGAATCGAGAGCCAATCATGTTGGTAGACAAATCTTGGGTGTCGGGTGAATTCGGGGCAGTGCGATGAGCGCGCCGGTGATGGGGATACTGCCCACCGCTCCGCAATTGTTGTGCGCATTTCAGGGGCGGCGATTTCAAGATCGCGAATTGTTGCGGTCAGCGCACGCGCTCGCTGAACTGCACGAACGGCGGGGGCAGGTGCGTGACACGGCATTGATCGCCGAGATCGATTGCCGTCGAAGTGAACTGGTCGACGACATCAACGACTGGTGTGTCCAGGAGATCCCGTTGCATCGCAACGGCGCCTCGCTGCACACCGAGAGTCTCGGTGCGGTCGTCGACCGGATGGCGCGTAGCTGGGTGGATGCCAACCAGGCCATCGACATCAACGGCGCGCGAAGCGACAACACACACAAGCACTGGTATCACCTCGCCGAGCTTGTCGACGGTTACACCGACCTGGTCACGGATGTGGCAGGCGGACGGCGCAGACTGCCCGAACAGTAAGGGCTACACCGGCTCCGGTGACAGCCTCGCCTCGAAGGCGATGCGGTCACCGCGGTAGAGCGAGCGCACCCGTTCGATGGGTGCGCCGTCGGCGTCGACACTGCGCCGGTGCAACAGCAACATCGGTAGTGCGGTAGTGCATTCGAGCAGGCCCGCCTCGCGCGGGGCGGCGAGTACGGTTTCGATGCGTTCGCGCGCACCGGCGAGTTCGACGCCGGTCGCGCGGATCGCGGCGTACAGCGAAGTGGTGGGGTCATAGGTGCCGCGCAGGGTGGCGAAGCGGTGCAGGGGTAGGTAGGTGCTCTCCAGTCCGACGCGTTCACCGTCGGCGAGCAGAACCCGCTCCAGGTGCATCACCTCGGTGCCCAGTTCCACCTCGAGGTCGGTGGCCGTCGCCGCGTCGGCGGCGACGTCTTCCCACGCGACCAGAATGCGGCCGGGCGTGCGGCCGAGACTGATCGCGCCCTCGGTATAGGAGCGCAGCGACAGCGGCTGCGTCAGCTTGGGGCGGGAGACCACCGTCCCGCGGCCCTGGCGTCGAATTCGCCCCTCCACCAGCAGTTCTCGCAGTGCCTGCCGCACGGTTTCGCGCGCGACGCCGAAGCGGGTGGCGAGGTCGCGTTCTGATGGAACCGGGTCGCCCTCGGTGAGATCGGCCAGGATCAGATCGATTTCGGTGCGAACCAGGAACACCTTCGGAACGCGGGTGGTGTGCGGCGAATCCATGGGGCCCACCATACCCGGATTGGTCTATACCAAAATTTAACTTGCTGTTCTCGCGGCCCTCACCTATCGGTCTAGACCATTTGCCACTATCGGTGGCATGCGATTGGTCATCATCGGTGGAGGGATCCTCGGCACCGCTCACGCCTGGGCGGCGGTAGCCCGTGGACACGAGGTCGTGCACCTCGAACGCGAACGCGAGGCCCGCGGCGCGACGGTCCGCAATTTCGGTTTGGTCTGGGTCTCGGGCCGGTCGGCGAACGAGCTCGAGCTGACGCTGCGTTCGCGCGAGCTGTGGGAGGAGATCGGCGGCCGGGTCGCCGGCGTCGGCTTCCGGCCCGCCGGTTCGATCACGCTGGTCCGAACCCCCGCCGAGCTCGCCGTCGCCGAGGCGGCCGCCGCCGGCGACACCGCCGAAGCCCGTGGATTCAGCCTGCTCGACCCCGACGCGGTCCGCGCGATCAACCCGGCGGTCCGCGGCAAATACCTTGCCGGCCTGCACTGTTCGACCGATGCGGCCGTGGAGTCGCGTCAGGCATTGCCCGCCCTGCGCGCTCATATGGCCGCGACCGATCGTTATACCTTCCACGAGGGCACCGAGGCTCGCTCGGTGCTCGACACCGGTTCCGGCGCGGTCGTCGTCGACGATCACGGTCGCCGCCACGAGGCCGACCTCGTCATCCACTGCCCCGGCGCCGCCCACTCCGGACTCACCCGTGAGCTGGCGGGCGAGCTGGCGGTGCGCCGTGTGCGCCTGCAGATGATGCAGACCGCTCCGCTGGGCGAACCGCTCACCACCGCGATCGCCGACGGCGACAGCTTCCGCTACTACCCGGGTTTCGCGGGCCCGCAGGTGGATTCGCTGGCTGCCGAGCAGTCCCAGACCGCCACCGCCGCCGAGCACAAGATGCAGCTGCTGTGCGTGCAGCGCCTGCACGGTGGCCTGACCATCGGCGACACCCACGAATACACCGAGCCGTTCGCCTTCGACGTCGACGAAGCGCCCTACGACCACCTCACCGAGGTGACCGAGGAACTGCTCGGCCGCAAGCTGCCGCCGATCGTGCGGCGCTGGGCGGGCGTCTACAGCCAGAGCGTCGACCCGGGCACCGTCGTCACCCGGGTGCGGGCCGATACCAACGTCTGGGTCGTCACCGGCCCCGGCGGTCGCGGTATGACGCTCGGCCCCGCCATCGGCGAACAAACCGCCGACCAGATCGGACTGTGAGGAACAACTATGCCGGACAACAAGATTCAGCTCGCCGCCCTCGACATGGCAGGCACCACCGTCGCCGACGGCGGACTGGTGCTGCGCGCCTTCGAGAGCGCTGCCACCACCGCCGGGATCGAGACCGAGGGCCCGCGCCGGGACCAGGCTCGCCGCTACGTGGTCGACACTATGGGCCAGTCCAAGATCGAGGTGTTCCGCGCGCTGCTCGACGGCGACGAGGCCGCCGCCCAGAATGCCAACCGGGCCTTCGAGATCGCCTACGACAGCCTGGTCGACGAGGCCGACATCGCGCCGATTCCCGGTGCGGTGGAAGCGATCACCGCATTGCGTGACGCCGGTGTCCGGGTCGCGCTGACCACCGGATTCAGCCGGGGCACGCAGGACAAGCTCCTCGCCGCACTGGGCTGGGCCGACCTGGTCGATCTCACCCTGGCGCCGTCGGACGCCGGTCGCGGTCGCCCCTATCCCGACATGGTGCTGGCCGCCGCGCTCCGGCTGGGCGTCGACGCCGTCGACCGCATCGCCGTGCTCGGTGACACCACCAGCGACATCGCCACCGGCCTCGCCGCCGGCGCGGGCATCGTCGCGGGCACCCTGACCGGCGCGCACACCGCCGATCAGCTGCGCGCCGCCGGCGCTACCCACGTCGTCGACTCCGTTGCCGACTTCCCGGCGCTGGTACTGGCGTACTGAAACCTGCCGTCGCGGTAGTCGCCGCGTCGTCGCCCTCCGATCCACCCGTCCCTGCGATTCCCCCGACACTGAAACGAAAGTTGCTGTAATCGTGCGTACTTCACTCACCGCGCGTCGCCTGTCCAGGGCCGCGCTGCTGCTGGCCGGCGTCACCGCCGTCGCGTTCACCGGCGCCTGCGGTGGCACCGGTACCGAATCCGTGGACGGCAAGACCGTCACCGTGTACTCCGCCGATGGCGTCGGTGGCTGGTACAAGTCCCAGTTCGACGCGTTCACCAAGGAGACCGGCATCGCGGTCAACCTGGTCGAGGCGGGCTCCGGCGAGGTCGTGAACCGGGTCGACAAGGAGCAGTCCAACCCGCAGGCCGACGTCGTGGTCACCCTGCCGCCGTTCATCCAGAAGGCCAAGCAGTCGGGTCTGCTGCAGCCAAGCGGCATCGACACCGCCGCTGTCCCGGCCGCGGCCAAGGACGCCGACGGCACCTACGTGACCATGGCGAACAACTTCCTGTGCTTCATCGCCAACCCCGCGGTCGACGCCTCGGCACTCACCTGGGAAGACCTGCTGAAGCCGGAGTACAAGGGCAAGCTGCAGTACTCCACCCCCGGCCAGGCCGGTGACGGCACCGCGGTGCTGGTGCTGCTGCAGCAGTTGCGTGGCAAGCAGGGCGCCCTCGATTACCTGACGGCGCTGCAGGCCAACAATGTCGGCCCGTCGTCCTCGACCGGCAAGCTGCAGGCCAAGGTCGACAAGGGTGAGCTGCTCATCGCCAACGGTGACGTGCAGATGAACCTGACCACGGTGAAGGAGAAGGGCTCCAAGTTCAACGTCTTCTTCCCCGCCGCCGACGGCAAGCGTTCCACCGTGGCCGTGCCGTACATGATGGGTCTGGCCAAGGGCGCCCCGCACAAGGACGACGCCACCAAGCTGATGAGCTTCCTGATGGCCCCGGCCGCGCAGGCGCAACTCGGCCCCGACGCCTTCGCCGTGTCGCCCCGCACCGATGTGCCCGCACCGGCCGATGGCGGTCCGGCCGCCGCGCTGCAGGGTGTCGAGGTGGTCGCGGTCGACTGGAACAAGGTGCTGACCGAGCTGGACGCCGATGTTGCGGCGTACCAGAAGGCAACCGGCAGCTGAATGCGGCTGTGACACAAGGAGTTCGATGATGTCCGACGGTGACCTCCAGATGAAATCCGCCACTTCGGTCGCGGCAACCAACGAACCCGCGATCGTGTTCGATCGGGTCGGGGTCAGTTATGGCAGGGGCCGCAAGGCCGCCGTCGCGCTGGCCGATTTCACCCTGCGCGTCGCCGTCGGCGAGACTGTCGCGCTCCTCGGTCCGAGTGGGTCGGGCAAGTCGACCGCGCTCAAGGCCCTGGCCGGTTTCGTCCGGCCCACCTCGGGTTCGGTCCGGCTCGCGGGCCGCGACGTCACCGATCTCTCGCCCGCCAAGCGCGGGATCGGTGTCGTCGTGCAGTCCTACGCGTTGTTCCCGCACATGAACGTGCACAGCAATGTGGCGTTCGGCTTGAAATCGCATCGGGTGCCCCGTGCGGAGATCTCCGTGCGGGTCGCCGAGGCGCTCGACATGGTCGGCATGGGTGGTTACGCGCAGCGGCTCCCGCGTGAGTTGTCCGGTGGGCAGCAGCAGCGGGTGGCGATCGCCCGTGCGCTGGCCATCAAACCCACCGTGCTGCTACTCGACGAACCCCTCGCCGCGCTCGACGCGCAACTGCGCCATTCGATGCTCGGTGAGTTGCAGGCGCTGCGAAAAGCGCTGCCCGACACAGCGATGCTGTACGTCACCCACGATCAGGCCGAGGCGCTGGCGCTGGCCGACCGGATCGCGGTGATGCGTGACTCCCGCCTCGTCGACATCGACACCGCCGAAAACCTGTGGCAGCGTCCACCCACCGACTTCACCGCCGGTTTCCTCGGGGGCGCGAACCTGGTGCCCTGCGTCGTCAACCACGTCACCGGCACCGCAGCTCTGGTCACCGCGGGCACCAACACCCTGCGCGTGCAAGCGCCGCAACCCGGGGTGGGACTCGCGGATTGGGCGCCCGACGACGACGCCCTGCTGTGCATCCGCCCGCACACGATCATCGTCGGCAAACCCGGCGAGCGGGACGCCTTGCGCGCCACCGTGTCGACCTCGGTATGGCGTGGCGCCACGACCAGGGTCGAGCTGGCCGTCGACGGTCTACCCGGCGTGCTCGCGGCCGACGTGTCGGGGCATTTCACGACCGAAGTCGGTGCCGTCGTCGGGGTGAAGCTCCCGGACCCGGCGGGTGTGCTCATTCCTCGCTCGATCGGCGCGACCTATGCCGCGGCAGGCGCTTCTACTCCTTCGGAGGACGCGTCATGACGACGGCACCTTCGGTACTCGATCCGCCGGACGTGTCGCCGCCGCCGAAAGATCCAGCACCCCGTCGGTCGTGGTTGCCGATTCTCTGGACCTTGCCGCCCGTGCTGGTGGTGCTCGGCGTCGCCGGCTATCCGATTCTGCGGGTGCTGACGGAGTCCACACAGACTCCGACCGGCCGCGGCACCGAGGTGTGGTCCTCGGTGCTCGGGTCGGAGGCGTTCCGGGAAGCGTTGTGGCGCACCGTGTCCATCGCCGTCTGCGCCACCGCCGGGTGCTTGGTCCTCGGCACGTTCCTGGCGATCGTGCTGGCCTTCGTGCCGTTCCCCGGATCAGGTCTGGTCGGCAGGCTCATCGATACGATCCTGACGCTGCCCTCGTTCCTGATCACCCTCGCCTTCACCTTCCTCTACGGGACAGCGGGCGCGGTGAACGCCCTGATCGCTGAATTGACCGGCGCGACAACACCGGTCATCGACTTCTTGACCACTCCGCTCGGCGTGATCCTGGCCGAGATCACCTACTTCACCCCCTTCGTGGTGCGCCCGGTGCTGGCCGCGTTCGCGCAGATGCCGCGTGAACAGCTCGACGTGGCAGCGAGTCTCGGCGCCTCGCCGTGGCGGGTGCTGCGCCAGGTGGTGTTGCCCGAGGCGTGGCCCGCGCTCGCGGCGGGCGGCTCCCTGGTACTGCTGCTCACGCTCAACGAGTTCGGCATCGTGTTGTTCACCGGCGCCAAGGGGGTCATCACCCTACCCGCGCTGATCTACACCCGCGGCATCGTCACCTTCGACCTGCCCGGCGCGGCGGTGCTGGCCTCGGTCCAGGTGCTGCTCTCCCTGAGTCTCTATCTCGTCTACCGGTTCGTCTTCGCCCGGTTCATCGCCCGCCCGAAGGGGGACTGATCGTGCTCGTCTGGACTCCGCGCGGAAAAGCACTGGTACTCGGCGTGTTCGCGCTGGTGGTCACGGTGGTCTTCGTCGCCCCGATCGCCACCGTGATCGCCGCCGCCCTGGCAGGCAGCTGGACCGGTCCGCTGCCGTCGGATCTCGGCTTCACCAATATCGGCACCGTCCTCAGCGGTGAGCAGGCCGCGAGCCTGTCGGTGAGCCTGCAAACCGCGCTGCTCGCCGGCGCGATCTCCCTCGTCCTCGGCACCTGGGCAGCTCTGGCCTCGCGGGAAGCGCCCTCCTGGTTGCGCCGCCTGACCGACGCCGTTTTCCACCTCCCGGTCGCTGTCCCCTCGGTAGCGGTCGGCCTCGGCGTTCTCATCGCCTTCAACGAACGCCCGCTCTTGCTCGGCGGCACCAAATGGATCGTCATCCTCGCCCACGCCGTTCTGGTCCTGGCCTACGCCTTCAGCGCGGTCTCCGCCGCTCTCGACCGCCTCGACCCGGCCTACCGCCAAGCCGCCGAATCCCTGGGCGCGGGGCCGGTCCGAGTCCTCTGCCAGATCACCCTGCCCCTGCTGTTGCCCGCCCTCGGCGCCGCCGCGGGCCTGGCCGTTGCCCTCTCCATGGGCGAGCTCGGCGCGACCATCATGGTCTACCCGGCGACCTGGAAGACGTTGCCCGTCAGCATCTTCGCCCAGACCGACCGTGGTGAAGTCTTCGACGCGGCCGCCGGAACCACGGTCCTCGTGGTCGTCACGCTGGTGGTCCTGGTCGTCCTCGGACGCGTGCGAGGACGCGCGGCTCTGCGCTGAGGTCGGTCGGGTCGCGCCGGGCATTCACAGCACGCGGCGCCGGTGATTACAGGAGCGCCGATGCGTCGACTGCGGTGAGCCCACCGTCGACGCGGAGGTCGTGCCCGTTGATGAAGGTGGCGTCGGCCGAGGCCAAGAAGGCGACGGCAGCGGCAACGTCGTCGGCGGTGCCGACGCGGCCCGCGGGGGAAAGACCCGCGACGCTTCGCTGGGCGGTTTCGGAGAGTTCGGCGCGGAAGGCCGGGGTGTCGATGTAACCAGGGCTGACCGAGTTCACCCGGATTCGCCGTGGCGCCAATTCCGCTGCGAGAGTGCGGGTCAGGTTGTGCACCGCGGCCTTGCTCGCGGAGTACAGGGCGGCTCCGGGGACGCCACGGTGCAGGCCGAACGAAGCATTGATGACGATCGAGGATCGTGGCCGAACTCGCCAGACAGATCAGCGATGTGGCCCGCGGCTGGACCGCTGCCACCACCCCAGCTGGGCACGACCGGCTGCTCGGCACCGACCCCGAACTCGTTGCCGAACTTGCTATTTGGCGTGCTGGGCAGCACATCCCAGAGTCTGACCACCGGCCGACCGGACCCAACCGCTACACCGCCGTCGAACGCGCACATCAACAACAGTTGCACCGCCGCATTCTCGAACTCGACGGCAACACCGGCCTTCCTCAGCACCGATGGGCTGCCACTGTCGACCGCATCGACCCCCGCATCAGCGCCGACCCCACATGGCCGATCATCGCCACCAACATCGACGCCGCTGCCCGCGTCGGCCTCGACATAGAAACCCAGCTCACCGATGCCGTTGTGGCCCGCCCATTACCCGACGAAATGCCCGCCGCCGCACTCTGGGCACGTCTGGAAATCGCCGACACCGACCTCAACGGTCCCGAGCCCGATCAGTACAGCGCGACGGAACCCTTGCCCTCCGATGCAGTCGGACCGGGCGACGAAGCAGACCCGATCGGATCGGTCATCGCCAGCGCAATCGATGCAGCGACACCTAGCGGCTGCACCGAATCCACCTGTGAGGTCAACGGCATCGAGGAGTTCGACCCCTACGGCCACCAGGAGCGCGACGTCGGCCACGGAATCGACTGGTAGTCGGTCGTCACTCCTGCACCGTCGGCCACGGCGACAGCGGGCGCACCGAGGGAACAACCTGTTTGTATTGCGCTCACTAGACTGACCCGGGCAAGGTTGGCACCGCACCGTAGGGCGGTCGAATAGGAGTTGCGTGGTGATCCGGGCTGTTGTGTTCGATGTCGGCGAGACCCTTGTGGACGAGACTCGGGAGTACGGCACCTGGGCGGACTGGTTGGGCGTACCCCGCCATACCTTCGTCTCCGTGTTCGGTGCAGTGATCGCCCAAGGGCTGGACTATCGAGAGACGTTCCAGGTGTTCCAGCCCGGATTCGATCTCGATCAACAGCGCCAAGCTCGCGCAGATGCAGGCAAACCAGAGTGGTTCGGCGAGGAAGACCTCTACCCGGATGTGCGTCCAGCTCTGTCGGCGCTGCGCGAGATGGGTGTCTGGGTGGGCATCGTCGGAAACCAGACCATACGCGCTGGCGGCCTGCTGCGCGGGCTCGATCTGCCGACCGACTTCATCGCGACCTCCGATGACTGGGGCGTGGCAAAGCCCGATGTCGCGTTCTTCGACAAGGTTGTCGAGGTCGCCGGATGCCCGGCAGAACAGATCATCTACGTCGGTGACCGCATCGACAACGACATCACCCCGGCCACCAAGGTCGGGATGCGAACCGCCTATATCCAGCGCGGACCATGGGGATGGATCCACAAGGACCGGCAGGACGTCAAGGAGCTCTCGGACTGGCGAATCCTCAGCCTGTCCGAACTCCCCGACATCGTGAACGCTGAGCGCTAGCCAGAGAGCGAGTTGACGGTTGTATGCCAGTCGTACAACCGCTCATCCAACGCCCGCACCTCGGGTAGCGAGTCCCACTTGCGCAGGTCCTGCCGAACCACCTTGATCCGATCCAAAGTCGTTGCGTACCAGTGCTCGCCGATTCCGTCCAGCGCATCCTCGAGGAAGCCACACGCTTGCTCTGGCAGCTTCTGCAACACACACGCAGCCGCAGCATCGGCAAGGTAAACCGATCGTTGTTTCACCGACTCCGCGGGAAGGTCGTCGAGGACTTGCCGCAGGGTCGCCAGGGCCTCCCGGCCGTCTCCCGCGGAAATCAAAGTGTTGGCTTTGAAGCCCGCGAGCCGCGTCGGGGAGAACCAATCCAGCCACTGCGGCGACGGCTGTTCCTGCGGATCATGCAGGGCATAGGACTGTTCGGCGTGCCGGATGAGGCTCAGTGCCTGTCGGGTATTGCCGAACCGCGTCTCGACTTCGGCCTCGACAGCATCGAGCCATGCCGTCAGTTCGTGGTTTCCGTTGCCCCGCCGCGCGAATGCTCGGGCCGCTCGAACGCGCTCTCTCGCTTCCTCGGCCCTTTTCGCTTCGCCGGAGAATGCGGGAACGAAGGCCATGTGCGCGAGGACGGCGCAGCCGAGTAGGGCGTCTGCTGCTTCGTGGGCTGCCTGTAGCGCGAGGACGAAACTGGTCTGGGCTTCGTCGGGTTGCTGAAGATCGAAGAACTCGAGACGGCCTGCCAGCAGGGCTGATTCAGCGACTGCTCGTGCCAAGGGGACGGTGGCCCGTACGTCGATCTGCGGGATGAGATCGGACCCCATCCGAGCGTGATATGAAACGGACCGGTGCAGTTGCTTCGCCGGCAGCGACCAGTACATGCCGCGATGGGCAACCGTGATCGCCACGTAGTTCTTCGCGACCGCTGCTGGCAGTTCCGCTCCACCCATCGTGCGCCGGTATCGGCCGGGCTTCTGAATCACATTGGTGCCCAACGCTTCTCTGGAACCTCGACCTTCCGAGCCGTTCGGCCAGGGAGGTGCGAACCCGAGTTCGGTAATAGGGCGTTTGAACAGCGCTTCCAGGGCGGCTGCATGCTCTGGATGCGGCCACGGCGGATCGGTCGACTCCCAACGCCTTACGGTGCGGGCTGCTACCTCGATGCGGAGTCCGATCGCGCGCGCGGCGTCGGTCAGCGCATCAGCCAAGGCCGCCTGAGATCGATATCCCAGCGCCTGACGGGCCGCGCGAAGAGCCGCATTCCCATTGTTTGCCATGCAAGCGAGAGTAGTCCGCTATCTGGACATTTGACGAGAGCGCTCTTCGTATATGGCCGCTCTATGTCCTCTTATTTGTCCTTCTTTCGACCTTTGTGATGAGTCAATGTTGGTCTGGCAGAGCGAATCAGCTTGCGGTAGCGCGAAGGACGACACGGAGGAACGATGAACGAGCCAGACCCGTCAAGCGGTCAGCCAAATGCGGTCGTCACTGGGTGGCCCACTTCATCGGCGACCAGATGACATCCACCATCGAAACCGATGTCCTCGCCATTCTCGCGGTCGGTGGACAGCTCACCGCCGACACGATCGCTCGCAATCTGAACGTGCCACCCCGGCGCGTGGGGCGCGCCCTGCACTCGTTGCGCCGCAACGGCGACGTATTTCGAAACCGGCGCGCGGCGTGGCAGATCACAGCCGGACAGAGTCATACGGAACGGCAGGCCGCGCGATGAGTCACCTCACCCCGGCCACGCCCGCACCACAGCCATCGCTCACCCAACTCACCCGAACGCTCGAAGCGATGTGCGAAGCCGGTTGGCTCACGAACTCACCCACGCCACCAACGGTCGATGCAACAGGTACCCCCACGACCGGGTTGCCCGAGGAATGCCGATGACGCAGACCAGGCCACCCGCCGCCTACGCCGAAACTCCCCGCTCACGCTGCGAGTTCTACCGGCACGAGTGCTCACTACCCACCGTGATCGACCCCGACACCGGGCGAATCACCATGAAGGCCGGGTTCGTCGGTGCGGTGATGATGCCCACCGACCTGGCGCAACGGGTCAAAGCCGCCCTCGATGTGCGTGGTGTCGCGCCGTTGCCGATTATCGGCCACCCCCGAGCCGGAATGTGGACATTCTTGGTGAGGTCCGACATTCGCCCGATCGGTGACGCTGCCGTCGTGGCACGCCTATGGCGTGCGCGGGTAGTGGTGATCCGTGAGGGTGATATCGCGTTGCCGTCACCGGTGCCGGACGCACTGATCGCCCGAACGTGGATCTCGCCGGCAATCAGTAAGTTCCGGCCATCCGGGGCGGTTGTCCTCGCATGCACCCGAGCGTGCTTACCGAGCCAGTTCCCCCGATGAAACCCGGCCCCCGGTCGCCCTGTCCCGACGAGCCCGATATTCACCTCACCATCCAATTTGCCAGTGTACGAATGGATTTCGCCGCATGCCTGACTGTCGCACTCGTGTTCGTGCAAGACATGGCCGCACGCCGACCCTGCGCTGTCGCCGTCGATTCCGGCCACTGTGTCGGGCTCCCAAGGCTGCCCAACGAGCGCCTCTACCTGCTGCCCTAGCCGCACGACCGGCTCGCATCCAGGCCAATTGAATGGCCTTCAACGCACCCAGGTGAGGCCCCGAGACACCTCACCACGGCGCGAGCGAAGGCGGCCCCGGACTCGTTTCCCGGCGATATCGCGATGTCCGGGGCCACCCAAACTTTCCGTCCCGCACCCGCAAAAGTGTGGGACCTGAGCGCAGACGCAGCGATCGGCCAACTGTGGCCGACTCGAGCCGATCCGGGCGATCAAACCGGTCCGGTGACGAGCATGATCGTGGCGCACAACCCGATCTCGCCGTCCGCACAGGATCTCGCCCCGAACTCCCGACACCGCAGTGAAATCGAAAGGTCGAACCCATGATCCCCATGACCCTCGCCGAGATCGCCCAAGCCGTCAACGGTCGGCTCGACGCCGTAACCGACGACCAAGTCACCGTCACCGCACCGACCGCATTCGACTCCCGCCACGTCGACGACGGTGGACTGTTCGCCGCGCTGGACGGCAACCGTGTCGACGGCCACGACTTCGCCACTGCCGCAATAGAAAAGGGTGCGGTCGCGGTCCTGGCCTCCCGTCCGACCGGCACCCCGGCGATCATCGTTGAGGACGTGGTGACCGCGATGAGCGATCTGGCCCACGCCGTAGCCACCCGCTACACCGGCCGAGTTCTCGCGATCACCGGTTCGGCGGGCAAAACCTCCACCAAGGACCTGCTCACCCAGATCCTGTCCCGCCACGGCAGCGTCGTCGCCACCGAGCGTTCGTTCAACAACGAGATCGGGTTCCCACACACCGTGCTGCGAGTCGAGGCCGACACCGACTTCCTCGTGTTGGAGATGGGTGCGCGCGGGCGCGGTCACATCAGCCATCTCGCGGCCATCGCCCGCCCACAGATCGGCGCGGTCCTGGGTATCGGCTCCGCCCACATCGGCGAATTCGGCAGCCGCGAGGCAATCGCGGTCGCCAAACGCGAACTCGTCGAAGCCCTCTACGCCTCCGGTATCGCCGTCCTCAACGCAGATGACCCGCTGGTAGCGGAGATGGCCGAGCACACCCGCGCCAAGGTCCTGCGCTTCGGCGCCGGCCCGGATGCCGACGTGCGTGCCACCGGCATCACCCTCGACGCCAATGCCCGTGCGCAGTTCACCCTGCGCCACGGTGACCATTCCGCACCGGTCACCCTCGGCGTGGTCGGGGAGCACCACCTGACCAACGCACTCGCCGCGGCCGCGCTGGCATTGAGCGCAGGCGTCGAATTTACCACTGTCGCAGAAGGTCTCGACGGCGCGAGGTTGGCGTCGGGCAGCCGGATGGAGGTCACCGAACGCCCCGACGGGGTCATGGTAATCAACGATGCGTTCAACGCCTCGCCGGAAAGCGTCGAAGCCGCTCTGCGGTCGCTTGCCACGATCGCCGCGACTGAACGGCCCACCGTCGCGGTCCTCGGGGAGATGCGGGAACTCGGCGACACCGCACCGGCCTTGCACGCAACGATCGGACGTCAGGTCGCCGATCTGGGTATCGGCACCCTGATCACCGTCGGCGGCCACCACGCCGAACTCATGGCCACCGCCGCCCGAGACGCAGGCTCGGCGCAGGTCACCCATGTCGAAACCAGAGACCAAGTGCTGGCAATACTTACCGAAGGTCTGCGCGGTCGCGACGTGGTCCTGATCAAGGGTGCCAACTCCGCTGGCCTGTTCGAAACCGCCGCAGCACTCGCCGCCGGTCATTGACCAGAAGAAGCGAAACACCATGAGAAGCAAAGACATCGTGGCATTGGCACGAGCGGCCTGCGCTCAGGCTCAGGTCGCCGCTGCTCGGATCGACCCAATTCGGTTGCGTGACAACGCTATGCTGCGCACGGATACCGCGACCATCATCCGTGTGCATCAGCGCGGGGAACTGGCGACGGCGGTCCGGGAGCTGCGGGCCGCGGACTGGCTGCGTTCCCATCACGTTCGCGCACCCGAACCACTGGTGCCCGACCCGGTCGTGGTCGACGGGCGGCCTGTCACCTTCTGGGAAGACCTCGGATCGGGCGGACCCGCCGAGGCTGCCGAAACCGGGACGATGCTCGCACGGCTACACACACTTCGCGTGCCCAGCCACCTCGGGCTGCCCCGCTTCACCCTGCCCGACTTCACCGACCGCATCGATCAATGCCTCACCGACGGCACGGAAAAGGCGTGGCTGCGTGGCTACGCCGAAGACATCGCGGAACGGTGGCACGCGCTGGAGTGGCCGAGCCCTTGGTGTGTCATCCACGGCGACCCATCCCCAGCCAACACCATGTCCGCAGCCACCGGAGGACACGTCGTAGACCTGGAACGCTGCTGCATCGGACCCCCACAATGGGACCAAGCCACCGTCGCCTTCCAGTCCGACACCCTCGCGGACCCACCAGCGAGATGGGAACAGTTCGCCGACGCCTACGGCTCCGACGTCACCAAATGGGAGGGATACCCGGTGATCCGTGACGTCCGATCCTTCGAGTTGTGCCTGTTCGCGCTACGCCATGCCGCTGTCTCCGACCACGCACGCCACCAGGCGGACTACAGGCTGGCCTGCCTACACGGGCACCAGGGCTTGCGGCCCTGGCGATGGGTTGCGCCCTGAAACGAGCCGCCGAAGCTTGCACGCCGCAGTGATCGCCTACATCCGTGCACCCACAACGACATCGGGACCAGTGGGGGCAATGATCGAATCCCGATGGGCGCGTAGCCGTCAACCGACCTTCGAAATCGTCTCTGCCACATTCTCTATCCGATGCAGTTGGCTAGCTAGAACCTGCGGGTCAGGATCTGACGAAGCGTGCACGATGCTATTTCGCATATGCCTAAGATGTCGGATTTCGGCGGCCAATTCGGGGCTAATTTTCCCGCCACTGTCAAGTGCTTTGATTGCCGAAATTGGATTTCTTGACCCTGGTGCTACATCCAGAAGTAGCTGTTCGAGCTTCGTCCATTCCCTTACGAATTTACCCAAAAGGTGCAAACGCTCGGTATTGATGAAGTTATCATGCACGCTTTGCGGGAGCGTAGATGCCTTTCTTAATATTTCGATCCGGCGTTCCGGGTCTTCGTTTAGGATTTGACTAATAACCTGCTCAGCGAGGGCTCCTTCGTCAAATCGTTCGTGGACTTTGTTCAGGTAGGGCTTCAGTTCGTTCGGGGTCGCGAGGTTCAGTCGCTTTGCAAATCGGTAAAGGACATCAACAGGGCCAAGTTCTGTCTCGCTTACCTCGCCCTTTCCTAGCTCTCGCGCATGGTTGAGGAGGAAGCTCGCGAGTTCGTAGTGTATTGCAAACTCTCTGACACCTTCGTCAATTCTCTTCCGCTCAGCTTTTTGCAACTGTTCCAGTGCTATTTCTCCGGCATGCACTAAGCCGTTCAACTGGTCGAGTAGGGCAATTTCCTCATCAGATAGGTCCCCATTGAGGGGTTTGTATACAAGATCGTGTTCTACTTCCGACCATCCATGCATGAGAACGGATGCGACTTGTACCTCCACGCGAGCCAGCGAGAGCCTGACATTAGCTCCGATTAGATCGTCCGACTTGATCTGGACACGATAGTGGATTGCGGAATAACCAGAGAAACGGTTCCCCTTGCGGCTGATTGTTTCCTCGGGAAACTCTTTTCGCGCACCGACCTGGTCGAATAGCCGGGCGATGATTCGGTCAACCTCATCCCTCTCTCCCGGAAAGTAGAGAGCGACTCGAACGCCGGCTAGGTCGGCAATATCGGCCCGCAAAATATCGACCGAAGCATAGTCGCGCTTCTTGCTTCTTTGGAAGCATTTGTCACGGAGGCGGTCAATGCTTTTAGCCCTGCTGGTAACAATGCACCTGATGCCAGCGGAATGTAGAGCGCTTTTGAGGCGGCCTTCAACTATTCTGGCAACCTCTGAATAGTAGTCGAACTCTCGCTCGTACTGTTTGATAAACTCATCTATTACGTCCATGTTCTTATCTCGGAGTCGGGATAGAGTGGCCAATCGTGTTGGCGACACGGATGCAACGAATACAGGCGCAACCCAGCATTGACGCAGGATACACCTTGCATCTCGATTCGCCTGCGCCAGCAACGGATTGGCCTCAGGGTCTTTCGGCTCGCTGCGGCGGTGCATCGTTCGACCAGTAGCGCAGCGCTGCGACACATTGCGGACGGTTCGGATGCGCATGGCGGTGAACCGCCCGCAGTGACTTGGGTGCTGCACGAGGGTTCGCCTGTTGGCTCGGTGTGGTAGGAGGCGTACGTCCGCCCAGGTCGATAGACATCATCGCCGTCACCGATCTCGACTCAGCGCGACTTCCGAGCGCGTCGTCCTGTCCGGGTACGAACCTATCCTCCCGGAGACATGCACTCGTGACACGCTGACCTAGCATACGGTGTGGGCGGTGGGGACAATATGATAACGGTTCAACGCAGCGAGGTGGAGCATGACCGATCGAGAACCCGTACCCGCCGACCTCCAACGTGATCTGATGATCGAGGCTGGATACCGCTGCGCTGTCACAACCTGCCGGACGGCGGAACCACTTGAAATCGAACACATAGAAGAATACGCCACGGTCAGGAAACATGAATTTTCCAATATGGTCGTGTTATGTGCAAACTGTCATCGCAGGAAAGGTATTGGACCTCGAAAGCTCGACAAAAAGGCACTGAGAATCATAAAACGAAACCTTGCTCTCGTGAATCGTCGATACAACGATGTCGAACGTCGAATAATTGAACATTTCGTCGAAAATGATACTGCTCCGTACGTCCTCCTTCCTGAAACATCAGTACTCTTCGGATATCTATTGAAAGATGGCCTGATCGAAGGTCTCCCAGGTGCAGAAGTTGAAGAAGCGATGCACGGGGAATTAGCAGATGGCCGAACGTTTCACATCACTCGCGGATATGCGCTAACCGAGGATGGAAAGATCTTAGTCAATAAGTTGCGTAAGAATACTGAGATCCTTTGATGCGACGTAAAAACTATTACCAAACTTGCCGGTCCTTAGTCTCGTTTGGATCAAATCCTCGCGGCGTTTCCACTCCCTATCTGCGTGGATTAGTGCATTTAAGCGTGGAGCAATTGAATGTACCCTTGAATTCTAGGGAGCGTTCAAATAGTTTGACCCGAGTCGAGGGTGATCGCGCTCGACGCAACCAAATGCAATCCCCGCGGCACTCTATGCCGGTCAGTCAACGAACTGAATGTCTCAGCGATCGCCGGTCCCTCGGAAAACTATCAATCCGCACGCAAATGGCTGCCGAGGGAAGGGTTGATAGTACAGGCGAGCGCGCTAGTTCTTGGCCTCAATCCTAACTAACGATGTGCTACGCCCGGAAAGTAGGGAATCGATGACGCAAGAACATAAAAACGGAGCAACTGAGGAGGAATTGAGGGCTGCGGTACTCCGGTCCGGATATCCTTTGCAGGGCATGGTGGTCGATAAGTTGGTCGAGACGATCGGAGAGCCATCCTCTGTAAAATGGGATATTCAAGAGGAATGGAGCTTTGTCGATGGCGACACCAATGACGTACGCCAAATCGACGCCTTGGTTAGCTGGCAGGCAAGCAATTCAAATCCTAGTCCGATAGCCGACTTTTCGGATCCAAGCAGCTTCATTCGCGTACACTTGACATTTCTAATAGAATGCAAACAGTCGGAATTGCCGTACGTGGCATTCACTCGAGACACCGCATCGGGATGCAGGACTCCGCTGCTGCTCGGTTTGCCGCATGAAGACCTAGGGATTCGCTTTCATGGAACAGGCAAAACCGCGACCGTTGGCATGTCGACTGAGGATGCTCTTGGGACTTACGAGTTTGGATCACGATGTGGAGAAGGTCCACCAGTGGCCGTATCGATATCGAAGGCTCAATGGATGAAAGGCGGACACCTGGAGCTATCTGGGCAGGAGACCTACCGAAGTCTCACCCTACCGATGCTTAAGGCAATAGACTATTTGAAGGAGAGCTCCAGACCGTCAGAGCAGAGAATGTACCTAGATCTAAGACTTACTTTTCCAATCGCCGTCGTACGCGCCCCACTCTTTGAGGCGCGGGTTCAGAACGGAACGGTTCAACTTGCAGAGGTTCCACATGTACGTGCAGTGAGGTCAGAGCCGACTTCCAAGGTCGGAAGATGGCCCGATACTTCGGGATTTGACATAATTCAGTACGATTTTCTGGCTGACTACGCTCAGCACGCCAAGAATTCGGTACTCGAACTCGTCGAGCGTGTAAACAAGTTCTCGGCGCAGATCCTTACCGGCGCCGCAGTATGGGAATCGGAAGAATTGGATTCCGATCAGGAATCTCAATCAGATGCACACGACGAGCAGCCAGCATATCTAACCATGAAACCACATCTCGGCCCAGATCAGCTATCCGAGATACTCTACAAACGGTATTATGAACTACATAATCCCGAATCAGATGAGAAATCGGACAGCGGAAGTATGTAAGTTCGGCCCTCTTACTGCTTAGCGACTGTTCGCCCATATGCTGGGCAGTGTGGGTGGGGCTGTGATACATAGGTTGGCACCAACTCTGGGGCAATTCAGTCCGCGGTGGAGTGATACCCGTTCGGTCGCTCGAACAGCTCAAGCATGCGCTCATCTAGCGAGGTCGCGTTCCATGGCTTGTCGGACAACAGAAGACTTCGAAGCAGAGTTCGAAGCAGATACCTGCCAGCCGAGACCGCACTGAACTCGCTATCGCCGAGCTTGACCGTCCATTTTTTTGGTGAATTTCCATGCGCTATCTTGGATCGGATGCCATAGAACTGCTTCAGCAAACCGTAGGTATTCTCTGGCGGGACCTCGTCAGCTAATGCGATCGCGGCCCTCTGGGCCATGCGGTGAGTCAGTGCATCGGGCTCCAGGCCAACAAGTGCTTCAATCCCAATTGCGATGTCGAGGATGACATCCTCGACATCGTCGCGGAACGAACTGCGTCGACAACGCCGAGCCGCGATCGACACGTTCTTTGGCGCGTTCTCCAGGGATTTGGCGATCCTGATGATTTCGTCGATCTCGGGTGCCGGGATCGACTTCCTTACTTTGCTCCACCCTCGAGTGTTTAGCTCCTCTGGGTAGGCACGACCCGTCCAGGCGGACCACAGTGGAGGCAGATCGAGTGCCCAGGTGTCGGCCCAGTCCCGGGGTCGAACGAGTATCTGTGCGTACCCGGTAGAAATCTCGCTGACTATGTAGACGGCCTCCGCCACCAAGTACGCGATATCAACTGATATCTCGGGAGGGAGGTCTCCGGGCGACCGGCCGTGGACCTGATTTGAGAACTGAACGTTGCGCACTACGACAGCGTGGGTAGCTGCTGCGGCGACATATGGTGAGACGTTTTCCTGGCGCATCCATGGAAGTGCACGTGCCCGGTGGACGTCCTTCGTCAGGGGTTCGATCCAGGTGTTTGAGTTAATTCGAACGGGCTCGTCGGCGTCAAACGATACGGCCACAAGGGGCACAATCACATCGCCAGTCAATTTTTCACTGAACCGGGCTCTTTCGATCTGCTCGTAGATGGACCTGAGTTCCTCGTCCGTCTCGGCGCAAACAGCGTCCGCGCGATTGAGTATGCAGCCGATCAGCAACCGAACAGTCTCGAACTCGATCTGCTCGCGCCGACGCTCTGTGTTCTCGCCATCCATCAGTGGAGCAAGCCAGCTGATGCCACGCATGAGCTCTTCGTCTTCCATGGCGCGTCGGCTGATTTCTTGCACGGGCGCAGCCAACTCTGAAACATCGGGAACCAGGATGGTTGTGCTAGCTCCGTCCGTGAATCCGAACAGATTTGACCAGTCCATGAGTTCGCTCTTGGGGCCAAGGATCAGATCCGTGGTGACCTGGGGCCATCCCGCATCGTTTTCCTCGTACTTGATCAGGGTCTGTCTTGGCACGTGACGTCCGCTGGCCGCGTACGCACGCCCTGCCTGACGTGCAGCCTTTACCGCAGGCAGAAGTAGCTCCCACAAGTCGGGCCGCAACAGGTCGGTAACTGAATCTCCCACCCGCTCAGAATGCATCACTTGGTTCGACGGATCGACACCGGTGCCGGGTGAGACTCCGTGCTCAGAGACCGAGGGCTGGCGTCGTGGCGTAGGCGCTGCCGTACACATCCAGTCCGCCACCCAGATACCATGGGGACACACCATAGAGTGTGTAACGATCTCACCCCAGCGAATGGTGTCACCTACGCACTCCGTATGGCAGGAGCCGCGAGGTCGCTTTCCTGCTTGTCCGGGTTCGGAACGACTCGATCTCTCTGCGGTCGCAGGAGAGAACCACTCGATCCTGCGGAGCACCGACATCGGCTCGGCGTCAGGATCGAGAGACCGACAGATCGACCGTGATCTGCGCAGCTTCGTCCTGGCAACGCCTTGCGCCGCAACCGGGGGCGCCGTGACCGACACCGAACCAACTGTGTGGACACCAGCCGCGGCGGGGTGTACCACAACAAGAAGTACCAATGGCTGGCCGTCGAGGTCGGCCTCACCGTCGAGCGGCAAAAGAGCAACGGCTGGTTGCAGACCACTCTGCCTGAGGAGACCGACAGGCTGTACCGCACGCAGATCGACGACCTCGTCGGCGTGCTCGTCGCGCACCGCCGCATCGAGCGCGGCGTGATCGCCGCCATCGGCGACAGCTCCGACATCGACGATGCCGAAACCACGCCGGACCAAGACGAGCCCGAACGGGCACCCGCAACGGGTTCAACTTGACCTGCGGATGCACCTCGCCGGTTCGCAGGATCCGCGCGGCGAAACGCACCACCGACGCGGGTCCGATTCTGTGTGGAATCTGCAGTGAGGTCTTCGCTGGAGAGCCTGAAGGCGGGGTTGCACGGGACCGGTAAGCCGTACGGCAACGCAGATGCCTAGTTACGCAGCCTGTTACGCGCAACAGGAAATGTGGTCTGGCACTCGGTTGAACGTTGCTTGCGACCCCGTGTGGTGCCTGTGGAGGGGCGGTGACGTGCTCGTTCTCCGGGCTGCTGGTTTCCTATGCGAGCGACATCCTGATCTGAGGAGACGCTGGGCGGTCGGCTAGAAATGCGTGACATGCGTAAGATGGGACGCGCAGAAGGTTTCGTTCAGTGCTGAGTCGTGCTCTTTGGCTTGACAAGTAACAGCGAAACTACGAAACCCCCAGTTCGAGTACGACGTACTCGAACTGGGGGCGGCCCTAGCGGAGGGTTGATCCTGTCAGTTTCACAGGCTGCTTATCAGGATCTCTCCGTACTGCACGATCGCCGTCAGCACGGTATGCGCCGGGCTGACGGCGTCGTCGTTTCCGACCACGTACAACAGCCAGTGCACCGTACGAAGCATGCGCAGATGCTTGAGGAGCATCAGCGCGCTTGCTCGGCTGTCGGCTACGCCCTTGCGGGCGATAGCCATTGCCTTGCAGGCAGCGGTCGCTGCGACCTTGCGGGCGCGGTTGTTCGCCTTGGCGGGTCCCATACGGGGCTCCACCTCTCAGTCGGGGGTCAACGACCCAGTGGATGCCCGCTGGTTGCGGCGGACGGGCAA
This sequence comes from Nocardia sp. FBN12, assembly GCF_054031145.1. NCBI lineage: Bacteria > Bacillati > Actinomycetota > Actinomycetes > Mycobacteriales > Nocardiaceae > Nocardia > Nocardia sp. FBN12. Next base: position 4,041,630 of record NZ_CM132926.1, on the reverse strand, counting down.
GTCTCGATGCCGGTTGATCGAGACCTCCCGCCCGCCACACTCTTTGCGGACCACGGTTCCGGGAGAGCAAGCAAACAAGGTGCCGAATCCGCTGCAGTTTCCCGCAGCGGGTTCGCCGATTCAGAGTCTACTGCCGCCAGGGCGAGAAACCGCACCGCCAGCCGCGCCGGTGGGCGAATTCGCCTGCGGCAAGGGCGCTGTGAGGTTCCATGATGTACCGCGAGGTTCCCACGGAGTCACCATTGAGTCCCCAATGAGGACCGTGCAGGACCATGAGTGATGTTGGTCACAGAAGATAATATCTGGACGACCCATGGGACGCGAATGGCCGAGTCATCGGATTCCTGCACTGGTTCGCCGGTCGATGCCAGCGGCCCACCTCCACGATCGGCGGCGGCAGCCCAAACATCAGACCCCTGTTCTAGTCAGAGGCTCGAGTTACCGTGGGGCGGTAGACCATTGGTTAGGCAGGGGTGCTCGATGGGGGACAACCAAGATCTGTGCGTGGCGTACAAGATGAACGCGGCGCTCGATCCGTATCGCGACCATCTCATCGACATTCGCGTCGATGAGAACTGGGAGCAGTGGCACGGAATCGGGAAGCTGGGTCTGCGTTGCGTACTCTGCCGTCGCGTCGTCACACCGTTCTTGTCCACCCAGAAAAACCGGTTCGTTCGTCATCAGAGCGGAGAGGGAACCTCAGCTTCCGCGGCCGCGAAGAGGACTGCGCACGAGTCATTTCTGCACCAGCGATGCAAGTACTGGGTCGCTGACCAGTTGCGCGAGGCCGGCGCGATCGCTGAAGTCGAACAGCAACTCGGTGACCGCCGCCCTGACGTGCTCGCGGTGCGTGATGGCCGACGGTTCGCAGTCGAAGTCCAATGGTCGTCGCTGAGTCTCGCTATCGCTCAGGAGCGAACGGCAGATCTTCGACGCGCCGGCGCCGACGAGGTCATGTGGTTGACCCGCGGCTACACGTGGGTCGAGAAGCTGCCCACGCTCGGCCTACACGGGTTCAATCCCGACAGCGATGGCTACAGAACCGAGTTCGGCTTCCTTGCGCTCACCCCGAGCGGTGGACTCAGGACAGCCATCCGGCCAGTGCGGCAGGCATTGCATCAATGGCTCGACGGCGAGATCGCGTGGGCCTACCGAGACTTCGAGAAGGCGGGATGGGCCACCGTGCAGGACTGGGCGCAGCACACCAAGCAGCAGGCAGAAGAGATCGAGCGACTTGGCGGTGAACTCGGCAAGGCGACGGACAAGATCGAGCGGCTCAGCACGACAGTTCGCAAGCAGAGCGCGCGGATCGACGCGGTGGAATCAGACCTGAAGGGCGCCAAGGCCGACCTGTCGCTGGAGCAGGGCAAGGTCGAAGAGGGCAAGCGCCACAAGGCCCGTGATGCCGAAACCTTCGAGAAGGCTCGGTCGCTGATCGAGAAGGCCATCGGCCAGCGCGACCAGCACGCCGGGGCGGCCTCCGCTCTGGAAGCCCAACTCGAAGCCGAGCGCGAGGCGCATAACCGCACTGAGGCCGCGTTGGTTTGGCGTGCGAGGCTGGTGAAGGTTCTGCTCGCCGTCTGTCTCGTGCTGGCGGTTCTCGTTCTGCTCGGCAGCTATTGATTTCTAGGCATCAACGTCAAGGACGTCTGGACCGGTCAGGAGGACCGAATGCGACTGAAAATGCAACTGAATCAGTTCGGCGCGTTGTGCATCGATTGCCATGAAGGCGTTGGATCGGGCGGCGGGTTCATCTTTGGGCCGGGGTCAAGCAATCGCGTGCTGTGCTTGGACTGTGCGTACCTCGAGTGTGGTCGATCCCGTGGCCTGATCGCGCAGTCACCCGGCGTGCCGTTGGAGTGATGGTGTCGGTCGGACGCCAACTAGCCCGCCGCCGTGCGTGCCCTGCGCGCGCCGCGGCGCGGCCGGCAAGTGGGTCGCCATCGCGGCATACGGCACGACACCGTCGCGAGCCAACCTGCCGTCGATCCTCAGCTCATCGGCAGCCGCGTCGATGTTGGGCCGTTGTGGAGGAAGCGCGGCAAAAAGCAAGTGACAGTTCACCTCCGCGGCAGCTGTCACTCACGCAGCTCTGACCCATTCACGGTCAGCGACCGACCTCCTTCAGGTCGAGCACCCCTGCCTAGGTCCGCGTCAAACACCGTGCAGTGAACCGCATTTGCACACGACCGCACCCTTCCGATACCGCAAGGAAGTGTTACACACCTGACAGACCACCAGTTCATATACGTCTCGCACGGCAACCCCGAAATCTCTCGCTTCAGCATCGGTGAAGCCTTCTGCCCAGGACGTAGAATGAGCACCCACCAGGTTGCGCATATACTGGACCTTTTCCAGCTTCTCAAGGGCCGAATTAATTGAACTGTACGCAGCACATCGCTCTCTGATCCCCGGGGTTAGGTCTCCAAGAGTATATTTGTCGCTATCATTTCGATTAACTTTGCACTTCAATGATACGCTTAGTGATTCAAACATCTCCTCTAGAAGTCGTGTCGCGATTGTCGGGACTCGATTGAAATCGCCTTCCTTCAAGGATTTGCCGAGATCGACGTAGCTCGAATTGTACCCGCTTGATACACAGACCGACCCATCGGCGGTGGTCCATACACGCCGCCGTACATGTGGGAAGTTGTACTCTTTTGCGATGTCGGAAAAGCGCTCATACCAAGCTCGATCATGGAAAGTCATGATCAGCTGCCAGTCCGACAGCTCGCTAAACATGAACTCGGCAACCCGGTCGCGAAGCGAGTCGTCCACGCTTTGAAATACATCATCCAGCAATAGAACACGTGACTGACCTCGATTCGCCCCGTCTCGTATAAGCGCGACGATGGCAAGGAGAGACACCAGATCCAAATTTGCTTCGCTCAGGACTGAATACGCGGGCACTGCTCGACCATTTAGCAAGATTGCAGATAACGCCACATGTCCACTGTCGGGCACCTGTGATAGCTCAATCCTAGAGATAATCTTCCTGGTACTAAAGTGCGCAATTTCATGGAATGCGGAATTGAGACGGTCTGACGCGGCCGTCAAGACCTCGATGACAGCTGAGCGTCGGCGTTTTACGGCTGCCCGGGCCAGTTCATTCACGATCCGCTCGTGATCGTCTGCGTATCCCTGCAACTGGTTGCCCAGCTCGGTCAAACGTTGGATCCCGTCCCCATACCGCTTGGCGCGCCCACGGTAAACTTGCTTGGAAGTTATTCTCTTGGCCGTTCGAAAAATTTGCACCTCATCAGGCTGTAAGCCCGGCATTTCCTGGGGTCGAATTTTCAGGAGTTGTGCTAATTCCGAATTCACCTCCGAGAATTTCTGTCTCGAATCAGCCTTCGATGCCAGCAATTCCTTTTCCCTCTGGCTGAGTTCACCATTGGATAGGAAGCGTGTATCCACGATTGTATGTAGCAGTTTCCCACGTTGCTCATCATTGCTTCGGCCGAATGCCAGCAAATGATCTCGTTTGATCAATATGGAAACCAACTCGAACTCTGGAAACGGAACCTTGATGCCCGAAGTTGCGGTGCGACCATCTTCCAGAAGTACGGAAGCCCTGGTTTCGTCACCGTCACGAGCCAATTTACTCCGGGGGTCGATCCGAACAGTTCGACCAATTTGAATATGTCGAGGTTCGCGCCCCGACAGTCCGTATGCAACCGCCTCAAGCAGGCTCGACTTTCCGGAACCGTTGTCCCCAAAAAGGAGCGCAGATGTTGCTATGCCGATTTCATCCGTAAATGTGAGAACGCTATGCTCGATACCGCGGAAGTAGTCGACTGACACGGACCGGATCCATGCGTTTTGGACGCTTCTAGCAACCAACGGTAGCCATTCCTTTCTACTCTTGAACGGCTCAGATACCTGAAACCTAAGCGCTTGTAAGAAGATTCATGCCACCCTACCTAGTCCACCAGCACCGCGTGGATGAGATGAGCTGACAACAGGCAGACCGGCCTGACCCCGACGGATGACTTGTGCTCGTCGTCGCCGAGGGGTGGCATGCTCCGTGGCGTTCGGTCTGTAGGTGGCATTGCGGATTGGGGCGCAGTGGGGACTGTCGGCAAGGAGCGAGGGATTGCGACCCTCGCCTGTGTTCAGCGATCCGGAGAGGGCCGTCGACGCTGCTCTGGAAGTCTCTTCGCCGCGGACCCATGTGGTGACCCACGGCGCTGCAGCACTTTGACTTCTCTTGCAACGCGGACTGGAGCCGGTTGGCGGCGTCCGTTCGGCGAAGCGTGTGAGGAGTGTGTAACCGATGTCTCAACCCGAGGAGTGATACCACCTTCACACTCCTCATGGCCGTAGCTGGGACAACCCCTGAGTGGTGCCGGACATCACCCGTGCCCGCAAACCCCTACTCAGAAGCTGGTGCTGGTGACCCTACTTGGAGACCGGGCCGTTCGAGACACCCCGATCGGGTGGATTCAGCCGGTTCAGTCGACGCGGCGATAGGCGATTGCGCTGTGCGTTCTGCGAGCTTGCCCATGTGAACAGGACGCCGTTGCGGACGAGCGCGAACAGTTCGGATGCGTTGATCTTGCGCCAGTGACCTGGGCGGCCCTGATCAGCTTGTAGGCCATAGCTATCCGGCTGCGCAGGCGCCGGTGCTTTGGTGGGCCTAATGCGCGAACGGACGGTGGTGAAGGTCGATCTGATCGGGGTTGGTGGTGCACAGTTGCATCCGTTGTTCGGCCAGACTCTTACCCACATCAGGCGAGCCGCTGTTTTCGCGCGGGCGGGAGCGCATCGAGATGAGGTCATCGTGCGCAGACAAGCCATCCCAGGACCAGTCAAGCCAGTCTGCCGGCTGCGCATCACCGCGGCTCGGTGGACGCCTTCCGGACGAAGTATTCCTCCGGCCAGAAGGTGTCTCCCAACGTCAGCTGATCGAACAGAACGCAGACGGTTCCCGGGTTGTCCTCGGAATCCCAGACAGCCGATACATTCCGGCCCCGTTCGTTCCCATAGCGGCTCAGCCAGTAGATTCTGTCTCCCGGCCTGAGCCGGAATGCGCTGACCAACTGCCGGCCCGACGTCATGCGAGTACTCGGTTGTCCGACTCGCGCATCGAAACCGTATTCTCCGGTCGGCCGGGGGCATCGCCAGGCGATCCGGAACTGCTCGTCGATCGGCAGGACAGGTAGACCCACGTGAACTTCTTTGACCAGGTAGAAGGTGACGAGTCGGCGCGCCCTATCTGACATTTCGCGGCAAGGTTTCGAGAGCGCCTCGGCATATGCGTCAGCATCCGACTCCAACTCCGTGGCGATGGCAGCCAGATCGTGGTCGGTCGCGATCTCGGTGCGGAGTACCTGGATTGACCGGGGCAAAGAATCGGGTTCGACCCGAAGACGGTGTTCAATTCGCCTGGCAACGTAGTTGTCACGTGCGTCGATGTTGGTGCGAAGCTGCGGTACGTCAACGGTGGGTTTGCGAGCCCACTGAGCGGCATCGAAACAGGCCGCTAACCACTGTGCCTCAGCTTTACTCAGTATCTTGTCCACCAGTACGGACATGCCGGGAAGAAGCCCTGGTCTGCCGTTGGGATAGAAGTGCTCGGGGCCGATGTGCTCCGGATACCAGTCGAAGTCGCTGTGGAGCAAAGTCGCGAATCCTTCACCTTGGCGCTGCCAAAAGATCAAATCCTCGCCGTACACGTTCACGTGGTGCTGCACGATGTCCGATGGACCGAACTCGACGCCCGCCATCTCACCCAACTGGGCTTGGATGATCTGGTTGCCCCGATAGCGGCTCAGGTAGGCTCTGACCTCGGCGACGAAGTCAGCGACGGATTCGTCATCCAACTCCTGCTCCGAGTTGATGGTGATCGTCTTGGGCACCTCACCTTCGCGCCGTGCCGACAGCAGTTGCTTGGTGGCGTTGGCCCAATAGAGACGGTCGGTGTCCGGGTCATGAACAACGCAGAGGACCGGGATGTTGCCATCGGCCCAAGTGCCACCGTGGTCACCGATCGGCACGGCATACCCGTCGGCCCTGCGCCACGAACGGCCGCCCTTGACCTGGATCTTGACCAGGTCGCCGGTGACCTCACCGTCCTCGGTCAACGTGACGTGTTGGTCCTCGCCGAAGTCGTTTTGGCCGTCGATCTCCTGAACGATGTGATTGTGTCGCTCCAGCAGCGCCCGCAGTGCGTTGACCGCCGCACGACTGGTTTTGCGAGCATCAGGCACCTTCGGCAATGGAACCTCCGGATCGTAGTGCGCGGTGACGAGAGATTGGTCCGCGAAAGTCCGCCTCTTGCCTCGTCTAACCCGCGTCAGCCTTTCTCGGCATTCAGCAATTCACGAGATAAGCTGTGGTACATAGACATTCGCTCGTAGGCTACTGATCGCTTAAATCGTCAACCAGCGTACGCCCTCTCGGTGCGGGCGGCCCGCTCGCGCAGGTGTCCCGCTTCCCCTGCTGACGGCCACTGCTTTGCTGAGACTCGACTTGAGGAGTGTGTAACGGATCTCAACCCCAGCGAGCGGGGCCGCCTCTGCGCTCTCAAGGTCTGTAGCAGCTCGCGCGATCAGCGGCAGATGCGTGCGTTCACTCCTTGGTATGCGCCTATGCAGCCGAGCTAAGGGCACTTCGTGTCTATAGTTTGCGCACGAGCGCCGGAGGAGCGCGCACTGATTCGCACGAATGACGTTGCAGTTCAAGAAGAGTCGCCGACGTCGTGCCACACTCTGGAGTTCGCGACCTGGATACCCGCCGAAAATCCACAGTCAGATGTCGTCCTCGTCTAGATCCTTCACCAAGTGCAGTTGGCGGGGGTCGCCCCACTGGGCGAGGAGGTAGGCGTCGTCCTGACACGATTCGGGGTCCTCGTAGCGCCAGTCCTCGATCAATCTGTTCAAATACTCTGCGGCGATGTGGCGATCGATTTTCGAGTACAGCTTGATAGCCGTGAATCGCGAGTAGTACCAGGGGCTATCCTCGGCGAGCATGCTCAGTGCTGCTTCGGCCCGTTCGTCGGAGTTTTCGAACAGGATTTCCGCAGCTCTTACCCGCACTAGCTCGTCGAGGTCCTCGTCGTCGAGCACGAGTTGCATCAAGGCGTCCGCGCCGCGGCGAGTATCGAACTCCATCAGCGTTCTGGCAGCCTGGAGCCGAACACTGAAATCCGGTGTGTGCGGATCTTCGTTGAAACTGTGATCCAGGGTTGGTTCTTTTCCGAGTGATTCCAGCGCGGCAAGTCCAGGGTCCTCGTCGAGCTCGGCGAGTATCGTTGCCGCCCAGACCCGCGTTGTCGGATCTTCATCGACCTCGGCGACTGCAGTCATCGAGCGGATCGCTTGATCGATGACAGGTTGCCAACTTTCGGGTTCGAGGGATCCGAAGCGGTTGATCATCGCAACGAGCAGACAGCAATGCAGGCTTTCTCGCGTAACTCTGTCGTACAGCTTCCGCTGGGCGATGTCGCGTAGTACCGATCGGTCGGCTTCTATCAGGAAGCTGATGTACGACGCCGTTTCCAGCGGCGCCCCCCAGGGATTGGATCCCCTGTTGCGAATCCATGGGTGGAGGGTCCTGTCCAGTTCCTGCTCGTATGCCTGTGGGGTACGCATAGCCCATCGTGCAGCGCAGTATTCCTGCACAGTCTTGTGTGCGAACTCGAGCCGGTCGCCTTCGCGGACGAGGAGACCGCATCTGGTCAGTGCAGACACAATGAAGTCCGTCCACACCTTGCGAGTGACGCCGGGTGGTCGTTCGCCTGCCGGGCTGCACGAAATCAGCGTGATCCATGCCTCGATACTGTGGTCGGGGAGGTATTCGGGCTTTGCGGGGCGGATGTATATCAGTGGATCGACCGGTCGCGATTCGTCTGCAGCGGCCATTTGTCCGATGAGATCGAGCAGTTCGCTCAGAAGCGATTCGGCATGCTCGGCCACTGCCGGGCCGAATCGCTGCGTCAGCGACTTGCTCTGCGTGCGAAATCCGGATGGCCCTCGACGATGCATTCGCTCGTGCAGGAGATCCGCGAAGCTCGAGTAGAGTGCATTTCTGCTGTCGGGTATCACACCGCCCGGATTCAGCGAATAGACTTGGCACAGAAGGGCGGTCATCAGTGGTGTTCGCGCCAGCCTGGACATTCCAACAGAGCTCAGCGCTGCAATGAATGCCTCCGTCGAGGTGTCGGGCCGAGGGATTCCGAGTTGGCGAAACCATCCCTGGACAGCGCTGCGAAGATCGTCGGCAGAGAACTGATCGAGTCGATATTCGGGAACGACGCCCAAGAGCTTGCGCTCGGCATCGGATATCGGTCGTCCGGCCACGACGAAGGAGTGAACGGCACGTGGACGATCAGCGCAGTGCGCGATCCATTCGAGGACTTCCCTGCGGAGTTCAGGGTCGGTGATCTCGTCCATTCCGTCGATGAGGACGAGCCATGTGGTGCCGGGTCGTGGCGCTGTTCGGAAAAACTCCTCACCGAGTGTGCGCTCGAGTCCGAGCAGCGACAGGGATTCGTTTGCCGCCGCGGCGAGAGCGGCGCCGAGGGGCCGAGACGGAGTCAGCGCCGCGGCGTTGATAGTCAGAGCCAGCGGCTGCGTTTCGATACCTGTTAGCCACTGCGTTGCTGAGCGTGCCTGAATCGTGCGCAGGAGGCTGGTCTTACCCCCACCCGGTCCAGCGGTCAGCATGCACAGCGCGTCCTGCCCGAGCCAGGTATCGGGAAGCGTGTCACTGCTCGCGGCGATCGAGATCCTTTGCGGGACTCGAACGTCCGACAGTCTAGTAGGGCGGCTCGCCTCCGGCAGCCCATAAGGATGCTGACGGTCCGCGCGCCGACTGGCTTGGAGAAAATCCAAGAGCTCGGGACGCTGCAACCGGAGGGCTATGGTGGCAAGTGTTTGCTGGGTCAGCCGTTTTCGAAGGATCACCTCGGCAGGGTCTGGCTGGGTGACGAACAGTTGCCACTGCGGGCACAGCTGCTCCAACATGGCCGAGCGCACCAGGTCGAACAAGGTCTGATGAACGTGTCGTATCTCGGCGACGGTCAGATGCTCTGACAGTGCCGCCAGCGCATCTCGATTGTCTCGCTCGAGCTCACCACGCAGCGGGAGCTCGTCGATGTGGACACGGGAAAGAAAGTTGCTCAGCTCGCCCGGATCGACGTCGAGATCCTCGAGTTTCGACCCGAGCCCCGCGCGAATCCTGGATTCTCGCTTGCCGCCGCTGCGTGCTATGTCACGAAACGAAGGTTCCCCGGCAGCGAGTTTCCCTTCGATCGCCACAGTCAGACGATAGTTAAGGGCCGAGCCTTTCGAAATAGCCTGTCGGAGAACGCGATCCGTTCGAAGGAGGCTGCGCAGGGCCTTGGAGTCACCGATCTGCAGGAGCGTCCAGGGCTTGTCGCGCTCACGCGATTTGACCTGCTGAAAATCCCACAAAGTCGTGTCGCCGCCATGGGGTGTGCCCACGGTGCGGGCCACCACGACGTCTTCGATGTGTTCGCACGTCACATTGGCTACGGGGTAGCCACCCAACATTTCTATGGCATACCGCACGGCCACGTGCGCCTGAAAAGCAAACCGCTTCTCTGTCTCGGTGCCCGTGTTGTCCGGCGCTGGAATGTGGCGAGGATCCTGCCCGACGTCCACCCGACCTCCCCTGTCCTTGGTGGCTAGTTCGGCGAGTGCCGAGTGTGATGCCACGCCACATGACCACGCAGCCAGCGTAACTGCGCATTGGCGCGGCACGCCACCATCGTCGATGTGGCGTCCACGAGCATCTTCGGGATTCCTCGACACCGTGAAACCCTGCGTCATCGGGCAGCGTGTCCGCTGCTTTCAAGGCATCCGGCCGACACACCTTCATGGCTGACCTGTTCCAACGTGTACCGAGGCCCGACAGGGGGAACGTCAATCTGGGGGCATCCGTTGCGCCGGACTCCGTGTCCCGGGTCCGCGAACGGGTGGTGGCGGTTCCGCCACTGCCTTACCGATCAAGCACGATCCGCGCTATCGCCGCCCGGTACTGCAGCAGGCGAAGCTGGCCATGCCGGAACTGACTGTCTACTAACAGATTTCGAAATCACTACTGTCATACAGACCGTCACGATACCCCTGTTTTACTACCCGAATCACGCATACTCTTCATGGAGAGCCGGGGGAGGGTATCCAGTGATCAGTGTTCTCATCGCAGCCGTAGGCATCTTCGGCACGGCAATCGGGGCCGCGCTGACTGCGGCCATAGCCGCGAAGTCAGACGGACGACGTCAAGCGGCGTTGGAACGCCAGCACGCTCGGGAGCAACAGACGCACGCAGACAGGCAACTACGCGAGTTGCGGTCCGAGCACCTGCGATGGCGTCGGGAACGACGCCAAACCGCATACCTCGATCTACTCGAGGCTCTGAGCAGCGCAGATCGGGCCAACCAGCGATACTTCCGGGCTCTACGATCCGAGCCAGAACCAGTTGCCGTCGACGAAGCACGATTGGCTGAGATTCGCGAACTGTTCAAGGGCGCCGAAAAGGCGCACTACAAGGTCATTCTGGAAGGGCCTCATAGCGTCGCCCAGGCCGCACATGCGCTCCTCAAGGAACTCGGGGACTTGGTCTGTGCCGTGGAAGAATTCGTACAAGCGCGTGCAACTGCAGGCGATGTCGTTGAATTCCGCCGCAAGGTCGACACCGCCGGTACGAACTTCCTGTCCTCTCATCGCGCCTTCCTCGAAGCTGCCCGCGTTGCACTCGACGAGATCCTGGACGCGGCCTGACAGCCCAGCTGTCAGGCCAAGAATCCGAGGAGGATGACATGTCAGGAACGGGTAGACGGGCTCGTTGGGGCGCGGCGTGCGCGCTGTGTTCGGTCCAGGTAGTAGATGAGAAGGGGTTGTTGGTAGGCAGTCCAGGCGAGTGGGCAGTGTTGTGTGGGCGATGCGAAGACATGGGCCGCCGTTCCGGGCACAACTACCACCAGATCGATGTTCCGCTGCCGACGGTCCGGATCGACAAACCACCGAGCAACGCACACCAGCGGATTTGGTTGCGCCTCTACGGCATCCGCGATCACTGCCGTTCCTGTAATGACGAGGTCACCTTCGCCGCTGGGGTCTTTCCAGTCACACCAGCTCGCAGCTTCAATCTGCTCGTCCTGTCCACGACCGACTCAGCATGCAGGCTGGTCAAGCACCTCCTCGAACGCGCTCGGGTGGCATCTGAACTCGTCGACGCTCTTACTCCGAAGCGGATCCCGTCCCTCGATGGTGAGATCCTGGCGGTCCGCTGCCCGCAATGCGACGCCCCGCCTCTCGGCGACAGCAACTTGCTGATGCGAGAAATCGTGGCGACGCGGGGCGAGCTTGGTCTGGTGTCGGTCGCATCCGCAGATTGCTCTGTCGTCAAATGGCATCGCGCGCTGTATTCACCGGAGCGCGCACTGGCTCGGTTGTAACGCGATGCCTGCGCCTGAGGCACAACAGCGGCAGTTGCCCGTTGTGTGCCGGTCCCGATCGGAGGGCAATCCCGCAGGGTGGCAGTCCGATTCGATCACACGATGGGTGAGGAAGCTATAGTCCGCTTCTGGCTGTTCGAGGGCTTGCTTCGGTGGCACATGCGCCACCCACCCAGTCTCCGGGGGTGAGATCTGTCCGCGCTGGACTGGTTGTCCAGGGTCCGCGGACCGGCGGTAGCTGTTCCGCAACTGCCTAGCCGATCAACGGCGATCCCCGCTCTCGTTGCGCCGAATCATGGGACGGGGGTAGCGGAGAGACAACATTGCGCCTCCGTCTCGGTACGCGGGCATTTGTGGAGTGTGTAACCGACATCTCACCCCGGCCAGCATCGCAACTTCTTCCCTGCGGAGGCCAGGTGTTCGCCGTCGCCCCGCCACCGGCAGCCCCACGTCGCCCGGCCCGATCCGCTCCCGCCGCGATCGCAGGAAGTCACGCAGCTCTTCGCGCCGCCGAGCAGATGCCGCACTCATCATGCAAACAAGGTAACAACGGCGGATTCGGGTGTCGCTCGGTTCGTTCAACGATCCTGCTTCGGGCTAATCCATCCGACGTCCATCGAGACGGCACGTTTCCATGCGAAGTATGTTGTTGCGCTTGACAATTCGATGGCTCCCGATGAGTATCGCTCACCCCTGCTATGTCAGGTCGTCGAAATTACTCTCGTTGTCCCAGCCGCCCGGCAGCGACATGGTCCGACGACTTTCGCAACGCCCTTTGGAATTGCGTTACAGGACAGCAGTATCAGTCGGCGACCGTTGCTGCGATACTCGCGCTTGCGCCGAGTACATTGCAACGCCGCCTTGCCGAGCACGGCACGACTTGACATGCGGAGCGCGATCTCGCGCGAGCCGAAACCGCACTGCGCCTGCTCAATGAACTGCACTGGCCACACAGTCCGTGGCCGGTCGGATCGGTTGTCGCGATGCCCGCGGTTTGCGGCACAACGGTGGCAATGACTCTCACCCAACACTATTCGCGACGATGGCGCTCGTTCGCTGCGGCACCTTCGGAAGCTGAACATCGGTACGGTGCGTGGATGAAGCAAGAGCCGTCCGGATGCGAACTCTATCTGAAGCGCACCGCCACTGAGCGGCGCTGGGACGATCGGGTCAGGGCGCGCAGCAATTCCCGGATTGTCGACCGCTCGACTGCGGCGTTTCGCGAGGCCTACTACGTCGAGGACTCCCGGCGTCGGCAGCGGGCACGGGAGGAATTCGATGCGCGGAGTTGGGAATTCGTGATCGATCCGGCGATCGACGAGTGGGCCCGAGCCTGGGTCGTCGGAATACCAGCGGCGTTGCAGCTACGCCGGTCGACGTTTCCGGACTGGGCCGATCTGCTCGGCTTCCGCAACCCCAACTTCTCGATCGAAGCGACACTGGATACGCTGATCAACCGTGCAGTGGCCGGCGATATGATGCACTTTCCCGGCCCGGGCGTTGTCGCTACAGCATTCTCCAGTCGTCATCGGTACACCGAACTCACCGACGGAGTGGGCTACGGCTTCTATCCAGAGGACACCGAAGAACTGATCGTCCACGGCTCGGCCGCAGTGCGATACGAGGACTTCGACAGCAGGCCCGAATACGGTCCAGGTGCCGTCGTTGCGGCGATTCGGATGGTGCTGGATACCTTCCAGCAGGCTCGACCTGGTCATATGCAGCCTGGGATACATTGGCAGCCCACTGATTGAGCCCTTATTCACGTCGTGTTCGCAGGTCGATGCGTTGTCCGAGTAGCGTGCCCGCAATAGTGAAAACCCTTGCCGCGCTCGCTCTCGCGATTGTTCGTGGGCCTGGGCTTGTCGTGCAGGGTGATCTTGTCCGAGGGTGAGCACGATGGTTTCGCCCGGAGGTCGGTCACGTGGTCGGCGGCATGGCTCCCGCCACCGCGGTCGTCACCCGGATCAGCTCGTCGCACAGCTCGGTTTGGGATCGATCCTCGGTCAACGAGGCCTCGAAGGTGAGCGTTTGGCCGCCTGCATCAGGAAGATTCGCTTCTTGGGACACCTCGAACGCCAGGACGCACCAGCTGTCGGAATCGGCCCAGTTCACCTGTACCGCGTGGCGATCGCCGATGGTCACCGGCTTTGGACGCACATAGTTGGAGCTCTGATAGACCGACCATTCGAACGGTGCATCCTGGTGGAACACCCGGAGTCGATACCATCCGCCGCCCCACATGCACATCGCACTGCCGGCCTGTTTATCGCCGCGGAATTGCGACCTCACATCGAGTCCTGCGACGGTCAGGATGTCCTCCGGGATCTCACAGGGATCCCACACCCCACCGGAAGCCTTCGTGGGTGTGGTCGTGGGTGTACTGGTGCTGCTGGTCAATGAGGGCTGGGTGAGAATTGCTGTCGGGAGTGCTGACGGAGCTTGTCGGGCAAGAGCTTTCGCGATCGCTCGAGTACCGTTGTGCAAATCTGCTCGCAGTTCCGGCGAGTCGATGACGGGGAATGTCTCGGGGCGTCCGGACCAGTCCTTGCCCCACGTCTCGACAGTCACGATCAGATTGTTGATGGCGAATTTCACGCTGACCCGCGGCGGATCGCCCCTATTCTCCTTGACCCAGGTGATCGCGTTCTCGCCGATGCCGGCGACGGGTGTAGTTCGCGGGGGGTTGGGGAGAGTCGATCCGGGGACGTAGTCCACCAAGTTCTTTGGGGTCTCGTTTGCACTGATGGGATACAGGGACAGGAAGTATGAGATCGAAACGTTTCGCCACATCGGCGTCCGGTGCACCTTTGTGGGTTCACGCAGAACCGAGCCACCGAACTTCATCGCACAGGTCAGATGCTGACTGGTGTCCGTGACTCGACGGTTGGTGTCCTGCGATTCTGCGACGGAACTGTACGCCTCGCCTGCGAACGCCTTGATTTCCTGTTCGGCGGGTTGCAACGTTTCGGAGCAGCGCGCGGGTAGCTCGGAGAATCCCGCTTTGTACTGCACCATGGCGCCCTGCGAACAACCGGCCACGCCGACCACCAGGAGCAGGGCGAGCGATGCGGACACCGAGCGACCATGACGAATACCCATGAGTGAAGACCCTCCCCGAACGGCCGCCCGCTGTGCGCCGAGGTGTTCGAGTGTGTCCGGAGGGCCAGAGCCTGTCAAACCTGTCGCGAGTCCCAAACTCGTCATCGGCATGTCAGTGAGTCGTCGGCCTCGAGATGATCTCTGCCCGTTGATCTTCCGCAGGCCCGCACTGGCCGCTCCGGACCGCGCGGGTCGCGGCACGAGCGGATGACCCGCTCACAACCCGGGTATGTCGACTCGGCGGGCCCAAGCACGGACCGTGGGCGGAGCGTAGAGCCACCGCTGTTCGTCTTCCAGTTCGGCCTGCGCAGCGGCAATCACCTCGGGCCGGACACCGAGTCCGACCAGAGTGTCGTGCGCCTGTGCCCAGGTCATGTTCCACATGCGCGCCGTCGGCGAGCCTCCGCGAAACATCGGGATATCCGCTTCGGCATGAACATCTACGAGCCCAAGTGCCTCCAACTGCGTCGGCAGGTTCCGGGCCCAGGATTGACTCGCACCCGCGTTTTCGGTCGAGCGCGCGAAGGCGCGCCAGACTTCGCCGAATGCACCCGGCATTTCATCGAGTACACCGAGCCCATCGCCCTCTTCGGACACGAGCACGCCGCCCGGTGCCAGCGCTCGCGCCAATCGCTGCACAACGAGGTCCCGATCGGCAATATGCAGCAGGACGAATCGGGTGTGGACGAAATCGAATACCCCTTCAGGGATGTCGTCGACGACAAGGTCGAGCTGGGCGACTTCGCCACCGCGGTCGGGTAGGTCGCTGAGGTGGCGGGGATCGGCATCGACGGCGAGCACTCGCCCACCGGGCAACACGGCACTACACAGCCACCGTGCGAAGGATCCGCCGCCTGCTCCGGCTTCCAGGCACCGCCATCCCGCACGCGCACCCAGCCGTCGCGCGAGCGCGATACTTGCTGAGTCGTATGCCGCACCGAGCAGAGCAAGGCGTTCGTCGGCGAAATTCCAACCGTTCGGCAGCGTGTAGTACGAGCCGTCGGGCGAGGAGATTGATGAAGACCAGCTCATGTCCAGACGCTAGGCCGGTCTCGTGAGCCGAGGGCCGGTTTAGCGACCTTGCTCGGTGCGAAGTGATCGAATCCACACCGCCAGAACAGCTTCGAAGGAGAGCTTCAAATCTTGCGCTCATCGGCATTACAGGATGCTCAGACGGGCTCGGTGATAGCGATGCATGCGCAGACCGATCTGCGGACGGCAGAGGTGACGTTGTCTTCTCCTCTCGTGCTCGGGCTTCGAGGAGTGTGTAACCGGCATCTCACCCCAGCCAGATATGCGACCTCTCTGCCGCGAACCCCGGACACTCGGCGCTGCCGTCGGCGGGCATCCCGAACTCGTCCGGACGCGTCAGTTCGCGACGTGTCCGCTGTAGCATGCCGAGTCGATTGTCGGAATCCATGATTCGAATGATGGCGTCACCGCTGTCGAGTGCCTGACTTGAGGTCGGAGTCAGCACATGCAGCGTCCGTCCGACTCGTCTACATCGTGGACTTGCCTCTTGTCACAAACGGGTCTTTGGCAACGACGTGCTGTAGCCTCTCGCGCCATGGCCCTTTAAGTCTACCGATCTGCAAAGCGATCATCCCCATCGCGCGGCAGAAGTCATCCTCCTCTGCTCGTCTCTGCGAATCGATGGGGGTGAACTGTTCTATAGGGCGATCGGTGGCGATCACGAGGTCGAGTATCAGGTCGAGATTGCAGGCGCGACGGTGCACCTTTGCGTGGTCGACATCGTTCTCGGCGTGGACTACTTGGAAGCCGATCGCTGTGAACCCTGCAGCCTGGAGTGCGCTGAATAGCGCCACCCATGCTGCTGGGTCGCGATTGGCGTAGGAAAGAACGAGGTGGCCGTCCGGCTTCAAGGCCCTTCGCATTTCGAGGAAGGCTTCGGTGAGGGTGGCTTCGTAGGCGTCTGTGTCAACGGCATCTGTGGATACGACTGCCTCGCCATCGACACGTGAGGTGTCCAAGCCGGCCCACGCGCGGAAGATTTCAGACAGTTCTCCGTACTTCACGTCGTCGTGGTATGGCGGATCTGTGCACACCAGGTCGAATGAGTTGCTCGGGGCGAGGAGCCTTGTACTCGACCCGACGACGACTCGGACATCAACGGTGCGGGACCCACGTGAACGCCGCTGTTGAGCGGGTAGCGGCCCGGCCACCGAGGGAGTACGCCCGAGGCGTTCGGCATACCAGTTGCCTGCTTTTGCGAGATGGGCCAATCGGCGCCCGACGGTGCCTCGACCCGACTGTGGAGCACCCCATACATTCGGTTCGGCGGAAAGGGTTGTGACGTTGTAGCGATGATTGGCCATTGCCTCGTAGGCCTTGAGATAGCGGGCGTCCCATCGGGACAGGTAACCGGCCATTTCGACCGAACCGAGTACTGCCGCATGGAGCGTGGACGCGATAGCTTTGTCTCCTGAGGCGGCGGCTTCGACCGTGTCGACGAGTGCGTTGATTACCGCATGCTGTCGGCGTGGCATGACTTGGTGCCAATGTGTCATGCCGTAGCGACGGAGCACGTTGGTTTCAGTGCCCTGCAGGATCTCGGGGAGGCAGGGTTGGTGGGGCCACGACGTGTCTGCGGCGAGCATGAGTTCGTGGTCGCTCGGAGGTCCGAATTCGCGACAGCCGGGAGCGGTGCGCTCGACAAGAATCGGCACCCAGCGTATTTGTCCAGCCTCCCAGATTCGGCCAGAGTAGCCGCATTGGCAGCGGAACTTCCGGCCTTGGGTGTAGCGGGCATCCGGTTGGATGGTCCGTTTGCAGGTTCGACACTGGGTTCGCCGATCTGCGGCGCCGAACTGGAGGTGACCGGACGGGCATGCGAGCCAGCCCGCTCTTCCGCCCTGGTCGACCCGTTCGGTGAGACTGACAATTGCTGAGGGAAAGAGCCGTACGGGATCGCAGCACTTCGGGCAGGCGACCACTGCGACCCTGAGGGTGTGCGCCACTGTCGCTGGTGTGCCGTCCTCGAACGACGTGGAGTATGCGGTTTCGAGTAGGGGCGCCACTGCGGTGTGGAGTCGATGGGCCGCAGGTTCGAGTCGCTCCGCCTGTGGGAGCGAAAGCATCGTGGTGAGGTTTTGGGCGGCCCACAGGTTGATGTCTTGGGCATAGACGCGGTGACCGCGCAGCAGCGCGGCCAAGGCGATGACGCCACCGCCGGTGAACGGATCTGCAACGACGAGTCGGCCTGGTTGGTCGACGTTGGCGGCGTCTATGAGTGCTCCAGTCACGGCCTCGGTGCGCCGTGCCCACCACCGGTAAGTGGTCAGGGGTGGTAGTACGTTCTGCCGGGATCGGGCTTCGGCGCGGGCCCTGGTGTTAACGTCGGCCACGTCAAGGTGGCGGAGCACGCTTCGCCGCGCATCAGGGGTAGCCATCATCCGTTTTTACTCTGCCGGATGTCATCTGTTGTCCGGGTGATCTTTCGCGCGGGTGGCGTTGCCGTGAAATGGTCGGCCGCTTCGAGGTCGCCGAGGAACTGGACGAACCGCTCCGATTGGCCTGTGGTCAACTCGACGCCTGCCTCGATGTGGCCGCGGAGTCCCCATGAGGTGAGATTCGCGGTGCCGAGATAGCCGATGCGGCGGTCGGCGATCACGAATTTGGCGTGCAGCATGGCAGGGGCGGGGCCGGTGAACCAGCGCACGGTAACCGGGCCGGTATGGGCGAGCCGATTGAGGTGGCGGCACAGCGTTGCGTGGTGATGCTCCTCTGCAGGGTTGTTCGCGTAGATGACCGTGGCGATGGCGCGGACCTTCAGCGCCGGCAGTAGCACCTCATCGAGGCGCTCGAAGCCGGCGTGGTTCCAGAAGGCGCCCCCCATGTGCAGTGTGCTGGTCGCACGGCGGATCACGTCGAGTACCAGACTGTCGAGATGTTCGGCATCGCCTATCGACACGGCTTCCCCTGGCGCGGAAAGTACCAGCCGCTGCTCATTGGGTGGCTTGGAGTCGGGCAGCGTACTGGCCGCCAGCACCTCGCAGACGATCACCAGCTCGGCAGCCCGGTGCGGCACTGGGCAGCCATCGTCGGCGACCACTGCGGTGCGGACCAGTTCTTGGCGCACGGTGTAGCCGATGTCGCCGGTGTCTCTCGGAAGAGCCTGTGCTCCGCTGGTGAGTATCCGCGCTGCGAGATGAGCGGCACCTGCGCGAGTGCCCACCATACTGGCCAGCAGTTCGGCGAGGGGAACAAGGTCGACGATCCCGGTCATCGTGTCGCAGCTCGCTGTCTCGTCCACAACCAGAAGCGGCGTAGTAGCTTGCGATCGAGATCGGCGTTCCACACTCTGCATCCGTACGACATATACAGGCAACGATCGCAGGCAGCATGGGGTCGTAAGGTCGAGGTCTGCGAGCACAACGGATCGTTGTCGCAGTGGTCGATCGTATCCACGGCTCGCTCGAGCCATGGTCCGATTCGGCGGCGTTGCACGGTGTCGAATGCTCCGAGGGTGAAGTCGGCATACGACACCACGTAGATGGCCGAGGTCAGTGCATTGGGTACGATCCACTCGGCGAGGCTCGATTCGCCGAAGCCGGCTTGGCCGTCATCCAGCGCGCGGAGAAGGGCGTGCGAGGCGGAGTGCACGAGGCGGCGGACAACGCGGGCGCTGCCGTTCGCATCATCACGATCGGCCAGGATCTCGGCAATTTTCAGCTTCGCATCTCGCAGCGTGGCCGGTGTAGTGCCTGCCCACAGGCCAGCGTGCTGCAGGAAACCGAGGATCGCCTGGGCGTCGAATGTGATCAGCAATGCTTCTGTGTTCGCTGGGACAGCGAAGATCGGCGTCTTGTTGTTGTACCGATGGGTCACGGCGTAGGTCCGTAGATGTGCCTGACCAGGCTCTCGGCGTGCTCGGCTGTATCCATAGCTGGCTGTCACGATCGGGAACCTCTGTGTGACGGAGATGTCGTCGATGCCGAGCCCGGCGATGGCCTTGGAAACAGCGGACGTGGTCGCACGCGCCGCCGCTCCGGAGGAGCTCGCCACGACTTCGGCGAAGCTGCGGCGGTCGGTGATGACATTGCGGTCGAACAGCCCCGCGCGTTCGACCATCGGCCTTTCAGCGGCCATCGTTATTACGTCGGTGTCGACGCCGGCCATGATCGCGGGCGGTCCGAGCGCGGCTGGTGCCTGCCGCTGTCGGACGGTATCGATGGTGAGCGCGTCGATGCCACTTTTCCGTAGGGTGGCTTCAGTCTCGGCCCACTTCTCGGCCGTCATGCGTGGGCCGGCGGCGGGTTGGTTCAGCTCGGTGAGCGACGCGGCCAGGCTCTCTTCGTCTCCAAGCCAGGAGGCCAGCGCGACAACGCCGCGGTCGTTGTTGCGCTGAAGGTTGTCGTAGGTCTGATTCGAGGAGATGTTGAGGATGGTGAGGCCGTGGGGATACCAGACGCGCTGATCGCGCGCGGTGTAGCCCTGACGGTAGGGCGTGTTTCCGTCGGAGTATCGGCCGCAGTCGCAGGGGGTGAAGCGGGTGCTTCGTGCGCTGCCGCAGGTGCGGCATCGCCACGACGATGCCCGGAATGACCCGAGATCCTCGAGGTACAAATTCGCTGCGCTGTCGCAGGCCGAGCAGCTCGGTGTGTAGAGGGGCTCCATGGCTCCGCAGTTGTGGGCAGTAAGGTATCGGAGCTGTCGCATCTTCGAGGAGCAGTGCTGACAGCGGAGCCGCCCGGTCTGTTTGGTGTCGGTAACGAGTTGGTCCTGGTGCCACCAGCGCCGAACACGACCGCAGGTGGAGTTCACGCACTCGAAGGTGAGTGGGAAGACGTCCCAGACCACCTCCTCGGGCCTGATGAACACGAACTCGTCGCGGTTGGTCCGGGGGTTCGGTAGACCTATCTGGTCGCGATGCCAGCGGTTGATTTCGTTCGCCAGCTCGTCCAGCAGCACTGTCTGGTTGATTTCACCGCTGACGCGGCGGCCGTCGATGCGTTGGACACGCGCGTAGAAGCCGTCGTCGTGGGCGAAAATTGCACCGGGGAGGTAGCGGTATAGAACCTGAGTGGTCGAGCGCTTCAACGGTGGACCCTCCTCAGGGGCGTAGTCGGGAAATGACCTGTTGGGCCTGATTGCCGCCGCGGAATTCGGCGGGCGGTTCCACATCGCGGAGGCTGGTCATTGCGGGGCCGGTGAACAGCTCGGTGAGCCAGTCGGACTGCCACTGTTGGACACGGGGAAGTTCGATCTCCTGCCAGCGGCGCTGGGCGTCGTCTACGAGCCGTTGTTCGTCGGCATGCATGACGACGCCCGGAACCGGGCAGCGATAGGCCCGTGCAATACGTTCGGAAATGTGGGGTAGGAGGTCTGCAGCTCTGGCGTTCCACCATTCATGAAACCGTTTGGTCTTGCCGATGTTCTGCGTCGTCCCCCAGGTCGAGTGCCGGGTCTCGTCCCATAACAGAGCGCAGACGATGCCGGGCAGGGTTCGCTCGATGGCTCTGCTCGCGAATCGGTTGACCGGAACCGGTTCGACCATGCGTTCCAGGGCTGCGTGGGTGGTAAGGAAGCTCTGGTACATCGATGTCTCACGTCGGTTGTTCCGGTCGAAGATGTCGATGACGAGCCCTACGTGCCGTCGGCCGGCTCGTGCGGTTGCCTGGATGTAGTGGGCGTAGGTGGGCGGCATTCCGGCGAGGATCTCGAAGTTCAGCCGGTCGAGATCCACGCCGTGGGACACGACTGAGGTGCCCACGATGCCACGAATGCGTTCTGCCCGACTCATGGCGGGATCAGATGCCTCGATCTCGGCGATGATCGCGGCGAGCTCGCCCAATGACGACTCGCCGGTGAGGTATTCCGATCGCACCCGGTCGGTACCGGCGTTGATGAAGTCTTCCGATAGACGATTGAGATCGTCGACGATGTTGACCCCGTGTGCTTTGGAGTTTACGTAGGCGAGTGCGAGCTCGTATGCGAACAGCATCGACCTTGCTTCGGCCGTGGTGAACGTTAATCCGGCGTCGGTCATCGCGGCGAGCAGCGGGGCAGGGTCGTCGGTGAGGTGGTGGATGTGTTCGACGATGTGGGCGGTGACCGCGCCGGTGAGGTCCACTTTGACGGTGCCACCGCCCGAGGGCAAGACGCCGAGATAGAGACGGCGAACGTCGTCGGTGACCGTCGTGTAGAAGGATCGGTCCAGAGTGCCCCCGCCGGTGGGGAACATGCGCGGCCGGCGGCCGTAGACCTGGGAAAGCTGGTCCTCGAACTGCTCGATGGTGGCGGTAGCGGCGATCACTTTGGAGGGTTCACTGTGTGCACCGCGCGCGAGTTCGGCCAGCAAAGTGTGGTAGTGCGCGGCGAATACTCCGAGTTCTTCTCGAATGAGATGCAGCTCGTCTTGGACCCACAGTGCCGGTGTCGGGTCCTTGAACCCAGTGGGCGGCGTGTGCGTCGACGGTGCGGTCGAGCAGTCCTTGGCGATGCATCCCTGGTGTGTGTACCAGCCGTGTTGTGGGCATCGCGCGGAAGGGCCGTGGTTGATGGCGGTCAATTGGCCGTTGCGAGCGAAGGCGCAGACCTTGTCGAGGGTCGATACGACGACCGAGGACTGGTAGCGGGTGGTCTCGTCGTCGCTGGCATGGATCGCCAGCTCATGGTCGCAGGCGCGGCATACATGGCGTAAGCGCTGATCGGTGAGATCGCATTCCAGGCCGACGCTGTTGTCGTCACCGCAGGCGGGACACGCACCGACGAGTCGTCTCTTGTCGCGCTCTGACTGCGATTGTCTGGCGAAGTTCGCCAGGCCCGGCCACCAACCGTGGGTGTCGGGGTAGGCCAAACGATTCGGGGTATTGCCCGCACCGACGAAGTAACCGAGCGTGAAGGAGTCGCCGGGAAGGTTGTGCGCCTTACGCACGATCTCCGCGTGATGCAGTATCGCGTTGACCCGCGAAAGTTGCTGCACGGACAGCATTCGCAACGGGAACAGCAGCCATGCGCTGGTTCCTCGTTCTTTGCCGCGAAAGCGGTCATAGAAGAGGGCAACGACGATCAGTCCGAGATATGCCTCGGTTTTGCCGCCACCGGTGGGAAACCACAGCACGTCAACGGTATCGAGCTCCTCGCGCAGGCGCGGGTCGGCAGGGTTTTCTCGGCCGGCCAGGGCGGCTAGCTCGGACACGATGAAGACCAGCTGGAAGAGTCGCCATCGTGCGGTCGCCCCGCGGGCTGCAGCGAAGGAGTAATTGGCGAGCTCGAAGGCGCGGGCAAGGTGCGGATCGGTCCGCAGCAGATCCAATCCGAGCTCGAAACGCTGGACCTCGGACTCGAAGTGATCTCGGAGGGCTTGAATCTGTCGCCGCTCATCGGTGGTCTGCGCTGCGCTGAAGTCCCAACCACGGTGGAAGCCGCGCATCTCTGCACTCAGCGAATTCAACGCGGCAGTCCATTTGCCGGCGAGATTACCGAACGAGATGTCTGTCGGCTCGCTGGAACTGGTGTGGTGCTGGGTGTGGATCGGAAGAGTGTCGGCGATCACCATATTCGGTCTGTCTCCTGGACGGGCGACGCACCCACGCCCCCGGCCGACCACTGTTGCGGCGGAGGCATAACGGCAGTCGTCGTCGGCAAACCCGAGTCGGCGGGGTAGCAGCTCAGGGGTATCGATGGTGACCGAGAGAGTCGTGTCGTAGATGGCCACATCCTGTAGGCCGCGTGCTTCGATCACCAACGCGTTGGTGATCGATACTGATACAGCCGTATCCCCGTCCACGGTGGGCAGCGTCGAGACGGTCACACGGGGTATCGGAGCGATTGGCGCCCACCGCCGATCACGGCGCGAGTCGACTGTCTGGCGGTAGGCCGCCTCGGTGCCCGAGACTGCGGCCACCGGCAGTGTTTGGTTGTTCGTCAGCTTCCAGAGCGCGGTAGCGCCGGCGTAGTGGTCCCGCACCGCGTTCTGCGCGTCTGCTGCCAACGGGCAGCCTCCCGGCAGCTCGCTGCTGATGAGCATGTACTCGTCCCCGATGATGGGGATTGACATCGACAGGCTCACGTGGCGTTGATCGCGATACCAGGTCGGGTTGAGCGTGACTGTTGGGCGGCGTCGGGAGTTGTCGGAGGCCGAAGCGGTCAGCCGCCCGGCTTCTGCCGACACGTCGGTGAAGGCCGGCAAGAGCGGCTGGTAGATGGCGTAGCCGACCTCAAGGGTAAAATCGACGGTGGCCGGAGCTCCTTTCACCACGAAATCCACACCGATGACTCCGCGGTTTTCAACCGGAGGTGTCGTGGTCGGAGGCGTGGTTTCGCCGCCTTCGCTGGTACCGGACGCGGCCGTAGATGCGATCGTGGCGCCCAGCACTCCGATGCGGACTCTGTGCTCAGGAGCCCAGGGGAAAGGGTGCTCGCCACCGGACCGGTCGGTCAGCGCATCGACCAGTTCCGCGAGGATGTAACGGACCAGGGTCTCCTCGGCCCGATTCTGCCGACTGCGGCCGACGTCGACGGGCGGTGTCCGGGTACCGGTGGTGTGCGGGGTGACTGCGGTCATGTCGTCCTTGAACAGTGTGCGGTTGCATTCGAACCGACGTCTCTGGTCGGTGACCCAACCTCTCGAGGTCCGAGAAATGATGTCTTCTGTTGTGCGCCAAGGTGTTCGGCACAAAGACTACGCTTCGGCCGCGGCCGGTCAGCGTTGGTTCACTGGATCCGCCCCGAGAAGCTGGCCGGTACGTCGGTGGGCGTGCCCACGCTGATGACCGTGGCGACGAGAAACTCGTCCAATAGTTCATCGGCTCCGTCGCCGATGAGGCTCCGGAGCTTTTTCACGGCGTCCCCGGCGTGGCCCGAGGCCAGTGCTTTCACGAAATGGCCGAGTGATCGGTGCAGGGTACGGAGCCGTCCGGCCACACTGTGTAGAAGCCACAGATCAGGAGACGTTTGCTGTGCGGCTTGAAAGACGGCAGCGATATCCTGGGGTACTCGGGGGGCGATGGTGTGGCCGCTGGCCCACATTTTCAGCTCGCCGGGGGCCTGCGCGCCGGCATCGCGTACCGCCGCTATCGCGGCCTGCAGCGTGGTATGCGTCTGCAGCACTGTGCGGGCGGCCCTGCGGAACTGTCCGAGTATTGCATCGAGCGCAGCGACATCATCGTTGGTGTGACTGAGGGTTACCAGGCGGGCATGCACCGAATCGGCGCCGTCACCGGCCGGAACGACAACTACATCACCCGGTCGAATGTCTCGCAGGGGTAGATAGCGGTGGTTGCCGGTGACCACGAGTATCGGCGTGGCCAGGTCGCCGTCGTGGTCGTTCTCGGTACGCACCCACCAGGTCCGGCCGTTATCGAGCAGTATCGGCACACAACTGGTGGTTTCGGGGCCGAACCAATCGTTGGATGCCGTGCCGAGGATTGATGATAGGTCGATCGACCTGTTGGCGCTGTCGAGTACATCTAGTATCGATAGCTGAGGTAGATGCAGTTCTGGTGGTTCCGGCGGTGTGCTGTGGAGTTCGGTGGCCACTAGTGGGCCAGCGACGGATGCGGGCTCAGATGCCCCGAGCGCCCGGAACGTATTCCGCCGCCATGCATCGGTCGTATCGTACCAGCGACGTAGTTGGTGCCGCAGGATGGCGTCTTCGACATCGTATGCAAGCAGCCAATTCTCGTCGGCCTCACCACTGAACAGCAGTGAGAAATGCCGTGCCGGGGGATTTCCGGTAAGGATCTGAACGCCGGCGTGGCGGGGTGGATAGCGCTTGGCGAACGTGTCGATCTCGACCCTTGCGCTGATACGCGCCCACAATGCGATCTGCGCGCTGGTCCGGTTCTCGCTGCTGAGCGATTGCGCCGTGGCCACGGCCCCGGCGTTGCTGTGGCAACGGATCAGGATCCGACCGCAGGTGGCATGCTCGGCGCGTGCGAGCAGCCCCCAGAGGAGGTCGAGCTTCGGGGTGGATTCCTCGAGATGTCGCCACAGTGCTTCGACAGCGACCTTGAGCTCGCCCCACCGCGCGACGCCCCATGCGTGCCATGGTCCTGGGCCGGTGAACGTCAGGCCGTTGAGGACACGCAGCAGGGCCGCGGGGCCCTCCCCGGGGCGGACCGCCATGGCACAGGCCCTGCGATAGTCGTACACTGCCGCAGCCAGCCGGGTACCCGAATAAAGCAGCTTCGTCGGGTAATCGAGTGCTTGGGGCACGAGCCCGTCGGGCCGGGTCGCCAAACAGGCGAAGGCATGCGTGATCGCAGCGTTGATCTCCGTGTCACCGGCGCGGTAGATGCTGAGCGGAGGTTGCTTCTCACGCCACAGCATCCACATACTCGACAGTGGACTGGGTTCGGGCTTCTGCCTGTTGAGTTCATAGACCAGCGCATTGACCTCCGCATCGGTCACGGGGAGAACCAGCGGTGTGGAGCCAGTCGCGGTGACGGCTTTTACCAGCGATTCGTCGCCGATATCGCCGAAGACAACTGTCGACACAGCTGAGTGGTGTGAGGCCCAGGTGAGCATCCTCGCTCGGCTGTCCGCGGAGGTGATCGAGGCCGCATCGATGATGACCAGTGGTGGATTACATTGCGGCAGTACGGGATTGCCGATTCGAGTGTTGACATAGATGAGGGAACTATCTGCCGAGCGGGGGGCGGCGCCGACCACCGGAACGAGGTATCCACTACGGGTAAGCCGCTGGGCCGATAGCGGGTTGTTTCGGTCCAGGGCCATATTGCGGTAGTTGCGCCACCGGAGGTTTCGCAGTTGCTCGGTCAAATCGACGTCGAGCGCGGCGAATACAACCGGTCCGGCAACCAAGGGTTGCTGTAGGCGCAGTAGGTGCAGACAGATTGCGAGCGTCAGCGCGATTCTGTGGTCGGCACGCGGTAGCTGTAGGACCGCCACAGTACGGGGCATCTGGTCGATCAGGTGACGACTGAACGCAACCAGCAACTGGTCGACCGCCGATACCGGGACAGCAACCCCGTTGTCGAGGAAAGTGCTGTAAGCAAGGCCGTCCAACCCTGCATCCGTGGTCCCGGGCAGCAGGAGGTCGATCAGGGATGGGTCTTCGGTCATCCGAGAGCCTTTCATGCCGGGCAGAAGAGATCGGTGGTTGTCCGGCTTTGTCGACTGAGATCGATGGCGTGGCCGGCCGAGTGGTCACGTCGATCGCGGGCCCCACGTCCCGCAGACAGTACGAGGCGTGGCGTGGATCAGCGATTTCTGCGGGAAGGTTGTCAACTGATGGGCTGCCAACGGTCGGTGGAGGCAACGCGGAACCCACGGCGGGTCAGGTTGTCGGCGAAGTCTCGTTGTTTGGACGCCACCCCGTGGACCAGCATTACTTCGGTGGCGCCGACCTCGGTGATGATGGAGGACAGGCCGCGTCTGTCCGCGTGCGCCGACAGGCCGAACTTCGTTACTCGCGCGTTGACCACGAGTTCCTCTCGGTCGAGTACGAAGGTGGCTCGTCTGGTGGCCTTGGCCAGCTCGAGCAGCTCGAACCCCGGAGATTCCTCGTCCTGATAGCCCGCGAGCAGCAATGCCGCGTTCGGATCCGGGAGGATCGAGCGTGCCCAGGTGACCGCGGGACCGGCAGTTAACATGCCCGACGTAGTGACGATGACCCCGCGCCGGAATGTGCGCAATAGCTGCTCGCGCGCGCCCGGCTGCACCGCCGACACCTGATCGCCGTAGATCTTCAACGGCCTCGCGCTTCGAGCGGTCTGTTCCTCGTAGATCCTCGCGATGTCTTTGGCCATTCCATCGATGAGAACCGGCACATCCGGCAGACGGTTGCGCAGAGTCAACGCCACTTCCTGCGCTCTCCCGAGCGCGAAGGCTGGCACGAGCACCCGTCCACCGTTCGCCGGGTCGCCGACAGTCTCCGACACCATCCGGACGAACTTCTCCACTTCGGCCTCGCGGTTGGAACTGTGCTGCCCGCAGTAGGTCGACTCGATGACCAGTAGATCGGACCCGCGTGCCGCATCGGGCACGACCAGACCGGGAACACTGATCTGGGCCAGGTCCGACACGTCCCCGGTCACCGTCACCCGGTTCGGGCCGGCGCAGACCACCACGCCAGCCGCGCCGAGGATATGGCCGGCAGGGAACAGCGTGACCGTGACACCGGCAGCAATCTCGACAACCCGACCGCATTGCACCTCCTTGATGCGGCGCTGCGCTGCATGGACCTGCGCGTCCCCGTAGGGCGGCTCGGCCAGCGGTTCATCACTGCCGACATGGTTGCCGCGGGAGCGGTCGAATACCCGCACCGAATCGCTCCACATCGTCGGGAGGATCGCCGCGGTCTCGGGGGTGCAGATCACCGGCACTGTCGGGTAAATCGCGGTCAGTGCCGGTACGTACCCGGCGTGGTCGTTGTGGGCGTGCGTGATCACGATCGCGGCGAGTGGCCCGGCGAGGGCCACATCTATATCTTCCGGCCCGGCTTGGTCGATGCGCTTGTTGACCCGCATCCCGGCGTCGATGAGAATCCGGACGTCGCCGGCGGTCACCAGCATGCAGGAGCCACCGATGTCGGTCCCCCCGCCGAGCGGCGTGAGCGCGATCTCGCGCGGCTCACCGACCGACACCCGGTTCACTGGTTCGGGCGGTTCGAGCAAGGCGTTCAGTACTGACAACAGCACGTCCGGCGATACCTCAGCACACGTCAGTGCCGCAGCAACCATCGGGTCGGCTGCCGGTGCCGCCTCTGCCGGCGGAGTATCGACGGCCGCTTCACGTTCACGGGGATCGACGTCGATGTCCCCGACCGGCGGAAGGGTGGTCAGTGGTGGGAGAATCGCTGCCTTCAGTACCGCTGCCGCTGCCAGCACGTCGGTTGCCAGTTCCGCCACACGGTCGCGTTCGGCAGCCAGTTCGGCACGCAGCCCGTCGATGACGGCCAGCGACTCGTCCCGGTCCTCCTCGGCCCTTTCGAGATCGCGGCGCAATTCGTCGGTCTCTGCACGGGCGTAGTCGCGCTGCGCTCTGGCTCGGTCGCGGGCCGTGCGGATCTCGGTCAGGCGTCGTTCGTACCGTTCCAGCCGACGTGCGGTCGCCGGGTCCTGCGTGGCTGGTCGGCGTTCGTCCGCAATCGCCGACTGCTCGCCGTCGGCTCCGGCCTTCGAGGAAGGCTTGGCCCGCCCACGTCGTGCCCGGATCGCCCGCGGGTCTCGCAGCGCTGCTGCTGCGGTGGCACTGTCGGTGGCACTATCGCCCAGCAGTGCCACCACCCGTGGATGCGTTTCGCCCAATTCGTCGCGATAGGTCTGCGCAAGTTCTGCTCGCAACGTCGATGCCCTCGCCACGAGTTCCAGCAGCGTGGCCCTGTTGGCCTGGGCAAACGCCCGAGGATCTATCTGCTGCCCGGCGTAGGCCGGCGACTTCAGAACCGCACAGGCCGCATCGAGAACGATCGCTTCGAGCAGCTGCGGTGCGGTCCGACTCATCGGCGTGCACGCTTGGTCGCGCCGACCATGACGGGTTCGAGCTTGAACCGTCCGTCCTCGCCCAGGCCGACGAGGACACCCAGCCCGCGCAGCACCTCGATGACGTCGGCCGTACTTGCGTACCCGGCGGCGGCAACCGCGGCGGGGGTGAGCGCATTGGATTCGTCATCGTCTTCGCCGCGCAGGGTGAGGTATTCGGCGAGCGTATCGAGATCGGCCCGGTCCTGCGCGCACGTCTGCACGAGGAAATCCCAGGCCTGGCTCAGCGTGGCGTCGCTGCGTACCCCGGACGTCTCGACCAGCTCGTGGCAGCGCTCGGAATCCTCTAGGCGAGTCCGGATCTCGCGCAGTGGGTCCGAACGCAGGCCCGAGCCATGCGCGGTGAGATCCTCGGCGATCTTGTTCAGCAGGATCGGCCAGCCGCCCGTCACCGCCAGCAATTCGTCGCGAGCGGCGTTGTCCTGGAATGGCAAGGGCGTTTCGGTCAGCCACAGCCGCAGGTCGGTCCGGTCGTATCGGCGCAGCTCGGTCAAGCCTGAGGAGATGTCGGCCTCGCGTGCCGCGGCTGGCCATGTCGGTGCCTGTGCTGGTCCGGACACCAGCACGATCCCGAGGGTGCCACCGGAGTGGGTCGCGATCAGTTCTCGCGCCTGCTTCCATGTCGCCCATGCGACGTCCCGGGAAGCGGTCTTCAGGTTGACGAGCACGATCACATGTCGCCCGGCGGCCATCAACGTTCCCTGCTGACACTGCTTGGCCAGGGTAGCCGGGTTTGCTTCTCGTATGTGGCCCCCGCGATGGCCCGAGACCGCACGGTCGTTCTCGTCCTGTAGCGCCCTCAGACAGCGTTCGACGGTCAGGGCAGGCGAGCCGATGACATAGCGGACCTGGCTTCGGGTTGCGAGCAGATCAGCGATCTGCTGTGAGGTCAACGGCCCTCGGGTCGGTCCGCCACCGAACTCTGGCCGCATCATGCTGCCGTCGAAGCTTTCGGGCAGTTCGATCGACTCGGCCTGATCGAGTACCGCTTCGACCTCCTCTCTGGCACCCAGCAGATCGAGTACATTCGGTGTCCGTAGTCGGTATCCGTTGGTCGCATAGGACAGCACTCCGAGGTCCACACATTCATCCAGCAGCGCCCGAAATTCGCCGGCGCGAACGTCTTCGGCGGAAAACCCGGTCGGCCACCACGTCTCGCACTCGTTGCGTAGCTCGCTCGGTGTCATGGTCGCGTCGATGCCGCGGGCGTGTGCATGCAACGCGACGCTGTAAGCGATGATTTTGTACCGGGGATCGAGGTCTAGAGTCCAATCGAACCGCTTGCGGAATGACCTGCGCAGATGCGCGTCGGCCCACACCTGTTCGACATCGTCGGCGTGCACGGTCTGCGGTGGCGCGTCCTCAGGCATCGACGCAGCCTGCAGATTGCGTAGCAGGTGCGCGGCGAACAGCTGAATGAGGGCGGGCTGGTTGTTCGCGAGCGCGAGGACCCGCGCGGCGTGGTCGGGGTCATCGAAGTGATATCCCAGCGCGCGCAAGGGACCGGTGAGCAGATCGTAGGCGGCCTGGGGGGCCAGAGGTCCGACGCAAACGGGTTCACCGAAGTGCGCCAGCGGATGATTCGCGAGGCGATCGAATCGTGCCGTTTGGTGCAGCCCGGCGAACACCACTTTCACTGCGCGCCCGGTCCGCTCCATCAGTTCCTTGAAATGGGTCACATGTGTGAATCGTCCGTTGACCGCTTCGGCGTCGCCGTCGAGGAATTTGTCGGACTCGTCCAGCAGTAGCAGCAGTTGCCGTCCCGGACGAGAAATAATCCAGTCGGTGATGTGCTTGGTGAGCGCACCGGCAACATCACCGGCCGGAATATCGGCTGGCACGATGTCCCGCCTGGCCAGCAGCGGCCAGAGCGTTGTCCACACCGCCTCGACCGACACCGCCCTGCCGATCTTGAAGATCGATTCGTAGATCGCAATCCGGTCACTCTGGTCATCGAACTGTCGAGCTGCCTGCAACAGTAATGCAGACTTGCCGAGCTGTCGGCCGCCGTAGACGATGCAGGGGCCCATCATGTCGATGATTTTGGCGCGTTCCTCGTTTCGGCCGTAGAACATTTCCTGCCGGATGCTCGCGCCAGGGATGTCCGGAGCGAACGGCGAGGATACGGTGAACGGCAACAAGGCTGACATGGTGATCTCACGACTCGGTTCGGGCTGGCACGACAGGTAGGCGAAAGCGGCGTCATCGATCACGATTGTCGTCGGTAGCCGTCGGTCGCTACGGAACAGACCAGCCAGCTCGCGACGTGCGACGGAATCGAGCGTGCCGAAGTAGAACACCATGACCGAGTGATCGTTCGGCTCGTCGCGCAGCGTCTCCACGAGTTCACCCGGTGTCGGACCGTGCCAGATCCCCAGCAGACGCAACGAGTCGCCTGATGGACTCATCGCCGACCCGAAGGCCGGCAGCAGGGCACTGCCAGATGTAGGCTGCACACCGTGCAAGTCCAACCACCGACCACGGCGCCCGGAGTGCCCGCGCCGCGTAGGCGGGGTGGTCGCCTTGTCGAATTGGAATCCGACCTGCCCGAGAATCGACCGCACGTTCCCGATCCGAGACTCGAACGACCGGGCCTGCGCAAGCTGTATCCATTGATCGATCCGGACCGCGGCGGTTGATCCGCGGCCGACCTGACTCAGCTCGATCCCGGCGGAGATCAGGGTGTCGGCGAGCTCCCCGGCAGCCAGGTCGCCGGTCGATGCGCCTGCATTGAGTGCGCTGCGCAGCTGGGCGAGAACAGGGCCGGCGGCCTCGACCGCTGGACAGGGGACGGCGAATCTGTCCGGGAACGCCCTGAGAAAAAGGGACAGGTGATCGGTGGTGTCGTGCCGGGCGGGCAGCTGGCCGTTGTCGCGGATCGTGACCACATACTCCGCCGCAGTGGTGAGGTCGCCTTTGTCGATACACTGCTGGATCCGATCGGCGGCGTCGAGGGGCATCCCGGCGGTGTCGAGCGCAATGCGGGCGGTGGTGATCGCGGACTTCACGGCCTCGGCCCGATCGAGCTCGATCTTGCTGAGACGGTCGAGCACGACATCGAAGTCGCTGCGCGCGCCGCGGTGCGGGGTTTGACAGGCGCGGGCGCGGGTGGTCAGGTCGGTCCATGCGTCCGCGTTCAACCGACCATACAACCGGTCGGTGTCGATACGAGCCGCGAGCGCGGCGGCGTTCTGATCCACCTCGGCGATGGAGGCGTCGATCGCAGCTTCGCGCTCGGCCGACAACTGTTGCGCAAGCCGCGGGTTGTGAGGCCGCAGGGTTTCGATGAGGAGCTGGGTACCTAGTTGGTCGTGTCGTTCGGTGCGCGCGTTGAATGTCGCGATCCAGCCGTTTTCCCCGTTACGCAGAGCGTCGAACGCGGTCTGGATGTCTGTCGCCGTGGGCGGACGGCGTGGCTCAATCGATGGAAGGAGTTCGACAGCCGGGGCCAGGGTCAGTAGTCCGTTGAGGGTACGGGCCGAAGAGGTTTCCGGACCGTCGATCACCTCGGTGCCCATGAGCAGATCCAGCGCATTGTTCAGCAGTGTGAGCCCGGCATCGGTCGCGGCATCACGGGCCTCATCTCCGCTCTCGCACAGCTCTGCCAGTTCGGCCAGTGCTGGTTTTCGGACTGCGGCCACGCTGTTCTGCAAATCTGCTATCGGATCGGTCATCCACGTCCCACCGCCGAAGGACAGCGTGTTTTCCGTAGCGGTGACCCATCTGGCCAGTAGTTCGGTGACGTCACCGGCCCAGTCGAGCAGTTTGAGCCGTGCCTGGGCCTCGATCGGTTTCGTGTTCCGCTTGCGGCTTCGGGTATGTGTTGCCGCCCGGTCCAGGGCTTGCTCGAGACTACGAGGTGTGCGTAGCTCGGCAACGCGGGTGCGGACGAATCCCAGGTCCTCCGGCGACGGCGTGGCGGATGCGACAACGCGCAGAGGCGCGCCAAGGTAGCCGTCTTCCGGTGCCATCCAGCTTTGCCATAGTTCTGTCGCCGGGCCGTATTTGATCGTGCGATTGGGGGCGTTGCGGAGCTTGGCGGCCGCCTCGTGGGCGAAGGCTTCGTACTCCGAGGCGGCTTCAGACGCTTCGATCACTGCGTTGGCGTTGCGGGGAGTCAGGTAAACCCCGGCGTAGATGGCGGCTTGGAGCAGCTCTGTCAGCTTGCCGACGGCGTCGCCGGAACGCACGACGCTGGTGGCGGACGCACGAAGCGGATCGGATGCGCCAGCGATCGGGGACAACAAGCCCGCGCGGACCGAGGCCCCGTACACGAGCATCTGCAGACCGGGATGGTCTTTGAGGTCGCTGGGTTCGAGGTCGGCGATAGTCGCGGCGAATTCGGCCGCATTCGATCCGGTGGAGCTTTTTATCGCAGCGGCGAGCGCAGCGAGCCGGTGTGCGGCTCGGATCGAAGTACCGCCGTTTTCCGCGACCGTGAGCCAGTACGCCAGCGCCAGCTCACCGGAACGAAGGAGCGCGGTGTACAGCGAGGTCGAATTCGATGTCTGCGGGCCGGCCGTGTCGAGGCCGGATGGCGGAGCAGTCCGGGCCTGTGACGTGTACTGGGCCGAACTCGATTGCGGGACAACGAACTCCAACTCGGCGAGAAAATCCTCAAGTCGCTCGGCCCGCTGTCCATGGTCGGCCGCCGCGGTGTTCTCGTCGCTGGTGGCGCCGCCGTCGGCCGCAGCAGCGCGTTTGTCCACGCCGTTGTCGTCGTATGGGGCTGCGATGGTGACGGGTACTGGCGTGTACGCGTCGGGCGACTCGGCGCTCGCCCCGGCCACAGTCGTATCACCTAGGACGAATACGTCGGGGACATTCGCGAACGAAAGCAATGGAATCGCGGCAGGCAGCGTGGCCCTGATCACCTGGTCGAGCTTGTGGGCACGCTCGGGGTCTCGGCCGGCGAGTCCGATGAGGTCGAGCAACGCGAGGAGAGCACGGACTGTATCTGCATCGCTGTCGACGGTGACCTCACCGGCCAGAGTTTGGACCTGCGCGATGTCGGCGGCAAGGAACTCGTATCCGGCCAATGCCATCAATGCCATAAGGCGCCGCACGCGCTCGACCCGTTCGGCGGCAGCGCTGGCCTCGGCGACGGCGTGTTGTGCTCGCTGCAGGGCCGCACGCGCCGTGCCCAGGTCCGCGGGCGCCTGGTCGGTAACGGCTGTGGCGGCGGCCAGCAGCTCGCGCAGGTTCACGAAAAACTCCATGATTCTGGCGATATCGGTCGTCTCGGACGGGACACCGTGCGCGACCGCAGTAGCCAGGTCCGGCAGGACGACAGCGGCTATCGTCTGCCGCTCCTGCTCTACGCGCTCACCTAGGGAAATCCACTCGGCCAGCAGTGTCGGATTCTTTCCGGTACGAAGTTCTTGGGCTGCTTCGGCCGTCATACGTTCGGTCAGACCCGCCACGGTGGACTCGGGCGCCGCCGCGGTGGCTCCACGGGATATATCGCCGCCCTGCAGGGCATCCATGTCCTCGCTGCTGATGTCGAGGGCCTTCGGATCGTCGGGATAGTCGTAATCGCCGAGCTCGGAGAGCATCTCCACGAGCACCGCCAGCGGGGTGGGTCGTTCCGGCAACGATGGGTACCGTTCTCGAACCGATTGCCATACCTGTCGAGCGGCATCGGTTTGCGTTGTGCTCCAGAACGGAGGCGGGTCGGCGAGCAGCCAGGCGAGCGCGGCTGCATCGCCGGCGTGCCCGGTCACCACCATCGACGACCAGAGCGCCACTCGTGCCGCCGGTGTCGATCCGAATACCTCGATATCGAACAGGCCGGCGTCGCGCCAGCTCTGGTTCAGCGAGCCGAGGGCGTCTGTCAGCTCGTCGGGGTCGGCGCTGAGGATCGCGGCGAGTTGGGACTCAGCCAGCGTGCTGGTCACGAAGGTCGCTCTGATCGATCCGTGGAAGAAGTCGTGCAGGATATGTGCCGCCCGCTCATCGTCCGCGCGAGCAAGTGTGGCCTGAACTGCCACGGCGATCTTCGCAGGGGGCGCGCTGGTAGGAAGCTTGAGTCTCCTGTACAGAAAGCCGGAGTGAGGAGGATCGAGCCTCGGGACTTCGGCAATGAGGTCGGCCCGGCCGAGGGCGCCGGCTGCCGATTTCGCGATCCTCGCTCTCCCCAGGATCTGACACTCGTCCGCGGTAAGCCCTACGCGATCGACGGAAGGTTGCTTCTCACTGTGGGATTCGGTGCACTGACTCAAGGCGTCCCCTTCGTTCGCAATCTGACCCACAAGACCGACCTCCGAGGCGCGTGTCCTGCTGGCTAAGCCGAGCACAGCAGCGCTACTCCGAAAGCTCCCCTATCCTGTCGCAGGCTGACTATCTGGTGTTGCAAGTCGAAAGAAATCTGAAGGAAACTGCAGGTAGAACAGCATATTCAGACGTGGGCTGAGCTCTCTTCTCGCTGCCGTCATCGTCGCGATCGGTCGCTCCTCCCACCCGCGGGTGCACTAGGCACTTCGAAGTGCCTACTTCCTGTTGGGAACTTACACGTCAATGTTGAAGCAAGGCTCCGATAGACGCCAACCGGTTTCGAGTTGAAGGCAGAGGGATGAACGCACCCTCCACTTCGCTTCCCGCGGGGGGAAGCTAGACCCTGGGCGACCTGACTTTCACCCGGTTCGGCTACGGCGCAATGCAACTCGCCAGACCGGGGTCATTAGACCCATGCCGATCGCAACGGCGCGCTCGCCGCCCTGCGTGGGGTCGCGGCGTTCGGAATCACCTACATCGATGCCGCCGCCCGACGCCTACAGCCGCGCGCCACCAATCAGTTGATCCGCGAAGCATTGCACCCTTACCCCGAATCGCTGCACACCATGACCAAGGCTGGCGCGATCAGCAGGGCGGCTGCCCCCGACCGACGAGCCGAACAGCTGCGCCGCGCAGTCAACGAGAACCTGAAGGCACTTAGCTCGAGGCGCTCGACGTGGTCAAACTCCGGCTCGGCGATGCCGTAGCGCCGCAACCAGGTTCACCCGCATAGCGCTTCGAGGCCCTCACCCGAGCTTGAGCAGCGAGGGCTGATCCTCCACCTCGGCGTGAGTAACGCGACGGCCGAATAGGACGCCGAAACGCGGACGATCGCGCCGATCGTGTGCGTGCGGAACATGTACAACCTGGCCTTACGCCGAGACGACAAACTGATCGACACCCTCGCCGGACAGGGCATCGCCCATGTGCCTCTTCTACCCACTTCGGTAGCTTCACTCTGCTGCGATCCGCAGCACTGTCGGCCGTCGCCGCACGGGTGAATGCCGCACAGATGTCGGCCGCCCTGGCCTGGCTGTTGCACCGGTCACCGAACGTCCGACTGATCCTCGGCACCTCCTCGGCGACCCACCTACGCGAGAACCTCATCGGCGCGGGAGTGCTGTTCTCCGACAAGGGCATCGACGAACTGGTGCTAGGAGACCGCCGCAGGCGACCATTCAAGGAGTGCATAGCCGAGATATCACCCCGGCCAACATCGCGACTACTTCGCGCCGTAGGCCGGGGGTTCGCCGTCGCCCCGCTACCGGCAGACCCACCTCGCCCGGTCCGATCCGCTCCCGCCGCGATCGCAGGAAGTCACGGAGCTCTTCGCGCCGCCGGGTGGAATGCCGCACTGACCATGAATCCACGGTAACAACGGGGCGAGCGGGGTGCTGCTCGCTTTTCTGGCGAGCCCCCGATATCGAGGCAGCCGATAAACCCGAATGGTTGACCGCGAGATGTGCGACATGGGTCCGCTCCCCGCGAGCAGCAACTAGCACTCCCGCTTGCATACGGCGCCTGGTCTTACGGTGCGTCGGGCCGACCTCGGACCGGCACGGCCACTTGGTCTTTCGCGGGTGGTCGCTGGCCGGTTCGGTCAGCGAGCCACGCGGCATTACAGGTTGTCCGGACTATGTGGGATATGGCGCTGTCGGCAGTTGGGGACGGTCGAGCGGGCGTTCGGGTGGCCGTCGACTCGCGAGCACTGCGAGCAGACCGGGAAACACGCCCCAGACGGTTACCAGCACCAACCAAAACAACGGTGGCTGCGAGAACGGGCCAGAGTCGGGACGATCGGGACCCACAGGTATGAAAACCCCTGAGGCCCACACGAGCCAGAGTACGAAATCGGCGAAGAACAACGAGCAACCACCAAGGATCACCCACCTCCACCCGCTCGCGGCACCAGCGATCAATGCCAAACCCGCCATGCCCGCAACGATCAGCTTGGTAACTGCCAGGGCGTGACTGCATGACGAGACCTCCTCGTCAGGCATACCTTCGACCAGCACTACGAACGCGTAGACCAACGCCAGCAGAGCAGCGACACACGCGCCGAGCCCCGAGAGAACGCGCGTCCAGACGCCTGATGACAACAGCATGACGGCATGGTAGTCAACGGACTTCGCCCGCCCGCGTGCTGTCGAGCTGGTTCCGCAACCGGGAAACCGTTGCGTGGCACCGTGATACGACCACCCGATGTGCCGTGGGCGGTGGATTCGCTGGGCGCTCTCGCGTCGCGCGGACGATGACGCGATTCGGAGCCGCTCGGTCTCTGTGAAACTGCGCATCACGGCGACCCGGAGCGGGCTAAGGTGATGCTGGGTGCCCAGTGCTGAGGGGAGCGGAAGTGGTTGCGGTGGTAGATCTCTCGATCTCGGATCCCGGAGAACTGGCCTCGCTGCGCAAGATTGTGGAGCGAATCCCCGGTCTCCGAGTGCGGCAGATGACCGGTCGGACGGCCCCCGGTGAGCAGGGGGCGTTCGACTTCCTACAGATTGCCGCTACTGCTGGCGGAGGTGGTGGAGCGCTACTGCTGATGATTCGAACGCTTCCTGACTTCATCCGGTCCCGGCGACGTGATGTTTCGATCGTGTACAAGGCAGGGGACATGGAAGTGACCATTACGGCCGCGACTGCCGCTGACGCGGTCACCCTCATCGAGAAGTCGATCGATGCCGGACGCGCTTGACGGGGACTACTCCGGATCACAGGCCGTTCTGGTCGGTACCTGGGACTATTCCGAGCTCGAGCAGATTCCCGCCGCGCAGCACAGCCTGCGACGCATGGCGTCGCTGTTGACGAGCGATCTGTGTGGTTGGCCGAGTGAGCGAGTCACACTGGTCGAGAACCAGCGGATGGTAGGGGAGCTACCGGATCTTCTGGTCCGGAAGTTCAATCAGGCCGAGGATGTCGCGCTGTTCTATTTTGTCGGCCACGGACAGCAAGATGCGTACGACCAGCTGTGCCTCGCCCTGGGCAACACATCCAGGAAAGCGCACCGCAGACAAACGACAAGCCTAGCGTACTCGCAGGTTCGGCACGCTTTCCAGATGAGCCCGGCGAGAATGAAGATCGCACTGCTGGACTGCTGCTTCGCGGGATTGGCGGTCAATCAAAACGGAACCCTCGCGGTTGATGCCAAGGTACCCACGGCACCAGGCGCCTACTTGATGATGGCGACGGGCCCATACTCGACCGCCTGGTTTCAGTTCGGGGCCGAGCACGAAACACCTCAGACGTTCTTCACCAAAGCCGTCGTTGACGTGGTCGAGAGCGGTGTAAGTCGGGCTGGGCGCGGGCTGACTTTGGACATATTGTTTCAAGAGGCCGCCAACCGGCTGGTATTCGATGGCAAACCCCAACCCGACCACAACAGCACCGGGTTCTCGCACACTTTTCATTTTGCCCGTAATATCATCACACCCTCCAGCTTGTCTGCAACGCCCACGAAGAGCATTCTTGCCGATATACCGGAGGAGCCCGCCGAGCAGCGGCGACCGATCCTGACTCGTGCCGGATCACGGAAGAAGCGCCTTTCTTCCTCACGTCGTGATATCGGAGCATTTACCGAGTCGAGCGCACGGGAGATGGCGTATCGACACGGAATTCGGTTGGGTACCGCGGACGCTCCCGGAGTCCGAATTGGCACAATCATTCCGGGAAAAGTACCCGCCTACTCGTCATACTTCGACTCGCAGTTATGGATTTGCGGCCCTCGTCGAGGAATCAGCGCCTCAACAATTGTCCCGGCCTTGGTCGAGGCCATCGGACCCGTGATATTCACGTCGACGAAGGGCGACGAGGTCGCGTTGACTCGCAACGTGAGAGAAGGGCAAGGAAGTCGGGTATACGTCTTCGATCCACATGACCTGGTCAACGAGCGGCCGACCTGGTTTTGGAACCCGTTGGACTGGGTTGATGTTTCACGGAGCGGTGCCGAGAATCGGGCGGCTCGACTGGCGGGGTATTTCTCGCACAGCGCCGACGGAATCGACGTCCACAAGGACGCTTCTGTCGCTGCTCAGAGTGAGGACGTCCTGGCAAATCTATTTCTGGCAGCGGCAGTTCGAGACGAACCTATTACTTTGGTCTGGGAATGGCTGACTGATCCAATCAATTCCGAGCCTGTGGTAAATCTACGTACTGCCGACATGCATGCTGCTGTGAATGCTCTCGCCCACCACTACAACAGCGACTATCGGGCGCGTGAACGTATCTTTGCCGGCGCAATGCAGATGGCTCGCTGTCTGCGAATGCCTGAGCTGCATCGCTGGATTACCCGGAGTGAAAATACAGTCCGGTTCGACGAATTAGAATTCATCGAGCAAAATTTCACGCTGATGGCGCTGTCGGCCGCTGGGCGTGGCACTGGGGCCCCGATAGTGAGCGCGTTGGTCGGGGCAATTCTCGACGAGGCGTCGAAGAAGGCAGCCCGGTCCGTAGGTTCCTCGCTGCCGATCCCGCTCATCGCAATACTTGATGATGCCCCGCAGCTACTTCGGTGGCCGGATTTCCCGCGCGTATATGCTGGACTGGGTCAACGTGGAATCGTGGCGATCGCGATCATGCAGTCGTGGGAACACGGTGTCCAGGGCTGGGGCGCCTCGGGAATGGCCGATGTCTGGTCGGCCGCGGCTCTACGGTGCATCGGCGGAGGATTGCCCAACATCGAGTTCGCCCGCGCCCACTTCGAAGCGCTGGGGTTCCCGGCTGTTCCCGGCGCGCGTCGAAGTGGATTAGGCGGAGTATTCGGCCTTGGGCGAGGTAGAACTGAGTTCTCTATCTCGGACCTGCTTACATTGCAGCGTGGGGAAGTTGTCGTACTACCGCAGACCGGCTCACCCCTGTTGGTGAGAACGACGCCATGGTGGGAAGGGGCATACCGCGACGCGATACGACAATCCATCGAATACGAATCCCCGAGGTCGCGGGTGCCGCTCGCCGCAATACCTCAATCTGGTACGACTCTTGGCAGCACGTCAGCGAACGACGAAATCCGGCCCTTGTGATCAGGTGACTTCCCTTCCATGGGCGGGGAGTCCGCCGACGCCCCACCGTCGGCAGACCCGCCTCGCTCGGACCGATTCGCTTCCGCCACGAGCGCGGGAAAATCACGCAGCACTTCGCCTCGCACGGCAGATGCCGCATTGGCCATCGAGCCAAGTCATAGGAGTGCCGCGAGCATCGAACTACTTGAACGCGAAGGCGTTTCGGTGAGCCCAGGCCGCGAAGGTGTGTGGTGCACGGCCGAGCACCCTCTCGACGTCGGGGGAGATTCGTTGCTCATCGGGTGTCGGCGCGCCGAGGATATCGAGGGTGGTCTCGACGACGGGTTCGGGCATGAAGTGCAACATCTGGGTTCGTGCCTGTGACCTGGTCTGTTCGACGAAACGAATCGGTTCGCCGAGTGCTGCGCCGAGGTCTTCGGCACGTTGTGCGGGGGTGCTGAGCGCCGGGCCGGTCAGGGTGTAGATCCGTCCGGCGTGGCCGTCTTCGCACAGCGCGGCCGCGGCGACCTCGGCGATATCGGACGGATCGATCACCGGCAGCCCGACCTCGCCGAACGGAGCCGTGACGGTGCGTTCGGTACGGGCCGACTCCACCCAGGCGTAGGCGTTGGAGGCGAAGGCCCCGGGCCGCAGGATCGTCCACTCCAGTCCCGACCCGCGGACGGCCTCCTCGAAGGAATGTCCCAACTGCCCGTGTGAGGCGGACTCCGGCCGGGTGGCGACGCCCTGCGACGAAAGCTGCACAACCCGTTGAATACCAACGGATTTCGCGAGAGCGAGGATGGCTCGGGGGTCCATCAGGTGCGCGCTGATTCCGGTGTCGTGCAGGAACAGCGCTTTCGCGCCTACGAAGGCGGGGGAGAGGGTTTCGGGTGCGGTGAGATCGGCGCGCTGGTGGCGCACGCCGACGGGTAGTGCGGGCTCTGTGGCACCGCGCGACACGGCGATTACCTGCTCGCCCGCTGCGGCAAGGGTCTGCACGAGGGTACGTCCGACGTTGCCGGTTGCTCCGGTCACTACAATCATGTTCATCCCTAAGTTAGTTAACTGACTAATAAGAACATAGCCGACGTCTCGACGATCTGTAAATAGTTAGTTGTATGACTGACTCAGTCGAAAGGGCGGCCATGAAACCACGGTGACGACAAGGGAGTCGGGTGCCGCTCGAAGTCGGTGCGCCGGTTTACGCTGAGCGAGTGTCGGTGCTACCTCTGATCTTCACCGCGGGCTGGGCCAGCGGGATCAACGCGTACGCGGTGGTGTTTCTGCTGGGGCTGTTCGGGCGGATCGGGTGGGCCGGTGACGTGCCACCGGGGCTGCAGCGGACCGATGTACTCGTCGCTGCCGGGGTGTTGTTCCTGATCGAGGCCGTGGCGGACAAGATTCCGTATCTGGACTCGTTCTGGGACGCGGTGCACACGGTGGTGCGGCCCGCGTCGGGCGCGATCGTCTCGGCTCTGATTGCGGGCCAAGACGATTCGCTGCCCACGATGTTCGCGGCCGCTGTCGGCGGCACCACCGCTTTGCTCAGCCACATCGTCAAAGCGGGCACCCGGATGGCGATCAACACGTCCCCGGAGCCGGTCACCAATATCGCGATGAGCACCGCCGAAGACTTCACGGTCGGCGGTGTAGTCACCCTCGCGGTGTTCTTCCCGGTGTTGGCCGCGGTGATCGCCGCTGTCCTGTTGGTGATCGGTTTGTCGG
Source organism: Nocardia sp. FBN12 (assembly GCF_054031145.1). Classification (NCBI taxonomy): domain Bacteria; kingdom Bacillati; phylum Actinomycetota; class Actinomycetes; order Mycobacteriales; family Nocardiaceae; genus Nocardia; species Nocardia sp. FBN12. Next base: position 3,999,637 of record NZ_CM132926.1, on the reverse strand, counting down.
TGGTCTATATGTGCGCCAGTCGAATCCGCCGCTATCTTCGACGACGGCGCGAACGCCGTGCCGCTCGGACGCACGGCATCGAGTCCGCGCTGGAGTAGGTGGGGTTCACCGCACCTGCGGCGCCACCTTCGTCCCCAGCAGGTCGATGCTGTGCAGCACCTGCTCGGGCGGGAGCGTGCCCACGCTGGTGTGCAGCATGAATCGGTCGAGGCCGAGGGTGTCGCGGACCTCGGCGATCTTGTTCGCCACGTAGTCGGGAGTGCCGACGAACAGGGAGCCGCTCTGCGAGCGCAGGGCGTCGAATTGTTCGCGCGTCATCGGACCCCAGCCGCGTTCGCGGCCGATCGTCGACATGGCCAGGGCGTAGGGCTCGTAGAACTCGGCGACGGCATGCGCGTCCGTGTCTGCCACATAGCCGTGCGCGTGCACCGCTACGGGCTGCTTCTCGTGGCCGCCCTCGGCGAGTGCTCGGTGATACAGCTCGACCAGCGGCTTGAACCGTGCGGGCTCACCGCCGATGATCGCGATGGCGAGGGGCAGGCCGAGTAGGCCGGCGCGAATCACCGATTCGGGGCTGCCGCCGACCGCGATCCATACCGGCAAGGGCCGGTTATCGGTGCGTGGGTACACCGTCACCTCGTGCAGCGGTGCCCGGAATCGGCCCGACCAGGTGACCGGACCTTCCTCGCGCACATGCAGCAGCAGTGCCAGCTTCTCTTCGAACAGTGCGTCGTAGTCGCCCAGGTCGTACCCGAACAACGGGAACGACTCCGTGAACGACCCGCGCCCCGCCATCAACTCCGCGCGCCCGTTCGACAGCCCGTCCAGCGTCGCGAAGTCCTGGTACACCCGCACCGGATCGTCGGAGCTGAGCACCGTTACCGCGCTGGTCAGCTGGATGCGTTCGGTCCGGGCGGCAGCGGCGGCCAGTACGACAGCGGGGGAGGACGCGGCGAAATCGCGGCGATGGTGTTCGCCCACGCCGTACACATCGAGCCCGGCGGTCTCGGTGGCGACGGCTTCATCGACCACCTGACGCAGCCGCTCGGCAGCGGTCGGCGCAGGCCGGTCGCCGGTGGGGTACAGCTCGGCGAAGGTGGTGAGCCCCAGTTCCATGTGAACCTCTCTTCGGGATGCGGTCCCAGTCTAAACGGACCGCAGTCCGATATCATTCCCTCGGTTTATGGATGGATGCGGATTATCTATGACAAAACTATAGTGAGCGGTATGACTGCCCTGGCGACGACGCGCACCGAACCCGACCTGTCCTTCCTGCTCGACCGCACCAGTCACGTCCTGCGTACGCAGATGGCGGCGGCGCTGGCTGAGATCGGACTGACGGCGCGCATGCACTGCGTGCTGGTTCACGCGCTGGAAGACGAGCGCACGCAGGCCCAGCTCGCCGAGCTCGGCGACATGGACAAGACGACGATGGTCGTCACCGTCGACGCGCTGGAAAAGGCGGGTCTGGCGCAACGGAGGCCCTCGAGCACCGACCGTCGTGCCCGCATCATCTCGGTGACCCCGGCGGGTGCGGAACTTGCCGCGCGTAGCACTGAAATCGTCGATGGCGTCCATCAGCGAGCGCTCGGTTCGCTACCGAAGGATGAGCGCGAATCCCTGCTCCGCGCACTGAACGGCCTGGTCGAGGGTCATTTGTCGACGGTGGTGGAGGCTGCTCCCGCGCGCCGCGCCAGGCAATAGTCCGTTATAGATTGTCTACTACGGAACTATCTAGTACGGTCTCTCTTGTTGGCTCGAAGCAGGAGATGACCCATGACCAAGTCCCAGCGCACCGCCCTCGCGGTGCTGTCGGCAGCGATGCTGATGACCATCCTCGACGGCAGCATCGTCACCGTCGCCATGCCGGCCATCCAGGAAGACCTCGGCTTCTCGCCCGCCGGTCTGAGCTGGACCGTGAACGCCTACCTGATCGCCTTCGGCGGTCTGCTCCTACTGGCGGGGCGCCTCGGTGACCTGATCGGCCGCAAGACGATGTTCGTCACCGGCAATATCGTCTTCACCGCCGCCTCGGTGCTGGCAGGCGTGGCGACCACCCCCGCCGTGCTTGTCGGTGCCCGATTCCTCCAGGGCGTCGGCAGTGCGATCGCCGCCTCGGTGGTGCTCGGCATTCTGGTGACGATCTTCACCGAGCCACGCCAACGGGCAACGGCCATCGGTGTTTTCAGCTTCACCGGTGCGGCGGGCGCCTCGATCGGGCAGGTGCTCGGCGGCGTGCTCACCGACGCGCTGAACTGGCACTGGATCTTCCTGATCAATGTGCCGATCGGGGTGCTGACCGTGTTGATAGCGGTGAAGGCGTTGCCCGCCGACCGCGGTCTCGGATGGTCCGCCGGTGCCGATGTGCTGGGCGCCGCCCTGGTCACCGCCGGTCTGATGCTCGGCATCTACACCGTCGTCGAAGTCGAACGCTACGGCTGGATTTCGGCGCACACCCTCGGCCTCGGCGCGCTGGCCGCCGCGCTGCTCGCCGCCTTCGTCGTCCGTCAGGCCACCGCGTCCAACCCGCTGCTGCCACTGCGAATCTTGCGCTCCCGCACGGTCTCCGGTGCCAATCTGGTCCAGATGCTCACTCTCGCGGCCATGTTCGCCTTCCAGATCATCGTCGCGCTCTACCTGCAGAAGGTGCTGGGTTACAACGCATCACAGACCGGCCTGGCCATGCTGCCCGCCGCCGTCGCCATCGGTGGAGTGTCGCTGTTCGCCTCGGCCCGCCTGATCACCCGCTTCGGTGAGCGGGCGGTGCTCATCGCCGGTCTGGCCCTGCTGCTGGCCGGGATGTCGTGGCTGATGCGTCTCCCCGTAGGTGCCGACTACATCACCGACGTGCTGCCGGTGATGGTGGCCATCTCCGGTGGCGGGCTGGTACTGCCCGCGCTCACCGCGCTGGGCATGTCGGGCGCCGAAGCCGACGACGCGGGCCTGGCCTCGGGGCTGTTCAACACCACCCAGCAGGTCGGCATGGCGATCGGTGTCGCGGTCCTGTCCACCCTCGCCGCCGCGCGAACCGGCACCGCACTGGTGGCCGGAACATCCGAGGCCGCCGCTCTGACCAGCGGTTACCGGCTGGCATTCACCGTCGCGGCCGGTCTGCTCGCCGCAGCGCTCGTCATCAGCGCCACCGTACTGCGCAAGCAGGACAGCGCTGAAGCGAAGCCGGTCGCCGAGGCGGTCCCCGCCTTCTGAGCGGGCGAATCGCAGGGGACCACCCCTGCGATTCACCCCCTGGGTGGATGTTCACCCGGGGGTTCGGTGGTGTCCTCGAAGGATGCTGACCGACCGCACGACGTTGACCAAGTTTCTCATCGAAGAGCGCCGCCGCCATCCCGGTTCCAGCGGTGAGCTCAATTCCCTGATCCTCGACGTCGCGCTGGCCTGCAAGGCGATCTCCCAGCGCATCGCCTCCGGTGCGCTCACCGGCGTCCTCGGCGGCGCCGGAGTGGTGAACGTGCAGGGTGAGCAGCAGCAGAAGCTCGACGTGGTCGCCAACGACCTCTTCCTGCGCGCCAGTGAATGGGGCGGACAGCTGGCGGGCATGGTGTCGGAGGAACTCGACGACCCCTACCCGATCCCGCCCGAGTATCCGCGCGGAAAATACCTGCTGGCGTTCGATCCGCTGGACGGGTCATCCAATATCGACGTGAATGTCGCTGTGGGCAGCATCTTTTCCATCTTGCGCGCACCGACCCCCGGCCTGGACGCGACTCTCGAGGACTTCTTGCAGCCCGGCACCGAGCAGGTGGCCGCGGGATACGCGATCTACGGTCCCGCAACGCAACTCGTGCTCACCGTCGGCACCGGCGTGCACGCCTTCACCCTCGCCCCCGAGCTCGGCGAGTTCTTCCTGACCGGGCAGAACCTGCGACTGCCGGAGTCCACCTCGGAGTACGCGGTCAACGCCTCCAATCGCCGCTTCTGGGAACCGGCCGTGCGCCGCTACATCGACGAATGCCTGGCGGGCGCGACGGGCCCGCGCGAGAAGGACTTCAACATGCGCTGGGTGGCCTCGCTGGTGGTCGAAACCCACCGCATTCTCACCCGCGGCGGGGTGTTCCTGTATCCGCGCGATTCGAAGGATCCGTCGAAAAAGGGCCGGCTGCGGCTGCTCTACGAGGCCAATCCCATCGCCTTCCTGATCGAGCAGGCAGGCGGACTCGCCTCGACCGGCCGCGAGCGGATCCTCGAGGTAGCCCCCACCGAGCTGCACCAGCGGATCGCGTTCATCTTCGGTTCCCGCGACGAGGTAGCACGCATCGTGAGTTATCACGCCGAAGCGGCCGAGGAGCCCGACGGCCAGTGGAGTCCGCTGTTCGGTCTACGCGGTCTCTACCGTTCCACCACCTGAGGAGGAGATTCATGTCCGCCAAGCACCCTGTCGTCGCCATCACCGGGTCATCCGGTGCCGGAACAACGTCGGTGATGCGCACGTTCGATTCGATCTTCCGCCGGGAAGGCATCGATGCCGCCTACGTCGAGGGCGACAGTTTCCACAAGTTCGACCGGGCAGGCATGAAGGAGGAGCTGGCGCGAGCGCTGTCGGACGGTGACCACACCTTCAGCCATTTCGGTGCGGAGGCCAACCTGTTCGAAGACCTCGAGAAGCTGTTCCGAGGCTACGGCGAGACCGGAACGGGTCGGGTGCGAAAGTACTTGCACGACAAGGAAGAAGCCGCGCCCTACGATCAGGAACCCGGCACATTCACGCCGTGGGAGGACGTTCGCCCCGGCACCGACCTGCTGTTCTACGAGGGTCTGCACGGCGCCGTGGCCAACGAGCAGGTCGACGTGGCGCAATACGCGGATCTGCTCATCGGAGTGGTGCCGGTGATCAACCTTGAGTGGACCCAGAAGTTGCACCGCGACAAGGACAAACGCGGCTACTCCACCGAGGCGGTGACCGAGACGATCCTGCGCCGCATGCACGACTACGTGAACTTCATGTGCCCGCAGTTCTCCCGCACCCATGTGAACTTCCAGCGGGTCCCCGTGGTGGATACGTCGAATCCCTTTGTCGCCCGCACCATTCCGACACCGGATGAGTCGATGCTGGTGATCCGGTTCGCCGACCCGCACGGCATCGACTTCCCGTATCTGCTGTCGATGCTGCACGACTCGTTCATGTCCCGCCCGAACACGATCGTGTGTCCTGGCGGGAAGATGGACCTGGCAATGCAGTTGATCTTCACGCCGATGTTGTTGCGGCTCATGGAACGTCGCGGCCGCTCCCGCTGAGATGAATGCGACGACCACCTCACCCGAGGTGGTCGTCGAACCAGGTCAACAGCTCGGGATCGTCGAGGCCGTCGGCGACCAGTACCGCCGCCGACAGATCATCGGTGCGGGTGTACGCGTTCTGCGCGGCCACACACCGCAGCCCCGCGGCCACCGCCGACTGCACGCCGTTCGCCGAATCCTCCACGGCCACCACCTGATCGGCGGACAGCCCGGTCTGGATCAGCACGTCCAGATACACCGCGGGGCTCGGTTTCAGCACGGGCACTTCGGTCCCGGTGGTCACCGTGTCGAACGGTTCACCGAACGCGTGCTTCAGCAGCGGCTCGACCCACGCGCGAGTGCCGGTAGTCGCCACGTGCAACCGGACATCACGCGACTGGAGCAGTTCGATGAGCTCCCGTGCCCCCGGACGGGCCTGAATGCGCCCGTCCGAGGCCATCTGCCGCATGATGCGGGTCTTGCTGCGGTGTAACCGCTGTGCGAGCTCACGCGCTTGCTCGACCGGCCTGCCATGCTGTTCGAACCAGAACGCCAGTCGCTGGGCACCACCGGCGACCTTCAGCAGCTTCCCGTACTCCTCGACCGCCCAGCGATCGGGGAGCCCTGCCTCGGCGAAGGCCGCGTTGAAGGCCACCCGATGACCGTCTCGCTCGCTGTCGACAAGGGTGCCGTCGACGTCGAAGATCACTGCCCGCAGCGGCGTCACGGTGCACCGTCGAGGTATTCGCGAATCCGGTCGAGCACGGCCGCCACGGTGAACCCATGATGAGCCAGCACCTCGTCGCCGGGGCCACTGTGCCCGAACTCGTCGATGCCGATCGCCAGGTCGACCAGCCCCGCCCAGCCCGCGGTACTACCCGCCTCGATGCTGACGGTGTGCGCCGCGGCGCCCGGCGTGAAGCGGCAACGATCCAGCACCGGCACCACCCGCACGTCGAACCCCTCCGCCCGTAGCTGCGCCGCGGCGGCGGTCGCCAGCGCGACTTCCGAACCGGTGGCGACGATGTCGATCGCGGGCGACGCGGATGATTCGCCCGCCGGGTCCAGCTGGGGGAGTGACTGGCGCGACAGGATCAGCGCGGTCGGCCCATCGACACGGCTCAGCGCGAGTTCCCACGCGAGCGCGGTCTCCACATCGTTCGCCGGGCGCAACACCTGCAATCCGGGAATCACCCGCAGTGATTCGAGGTGCTCGACCGGCTGATGCGTCGGCCCGTCCTCCCCGACCGCGATCGAATCGTGGGTGAGCACATAGATCACCGGCTGCCCCATCAACGCCGACAACCGCAGCGCGGGGCGCAGATAGTCGGCGAACACCAGGAACGTACTGCCGAACACCCGCAACCCACCGTGCAGGCTCATCCCGTTCAGAATGGCCGCCATCCCGAACTCGCGGACGCCGAAAGCGATAGCGCTGGAGGCGAAATCAGCACGACTGACAACGTCGCCGCACACGGTGCCGGTCGAGCCGGCGAGGTCGGCCGATCCGCCGACCAATTCCGGCATCGTCGACAACGCCGCGGCCAAACACGCCTGCGACGACTGTCGTGTGGCACGAGGTGCCGGTGCCGCGACGGCTTCCAGCGCGGGCAGTAGACCAGCGGGCAGCAATCGCGCACGGGCGCGCCGGAACTCGGCGGCACGCGCGGGCGCGACCGCGTCGAACGCCGCGACCTCCTCGAGCCAGGTCGCGTGCTCCTCACCACCGATCGCCGCAAGGACCGCACACGTCGCCGCGACCTGTTCGGGCACCGCGAACGGTGGAAGAGTCCATCCCGCGAGTTCTTTGGCCTGTGCGAGTCGTTCGGCACCCAGCGGCGAGCCATGCGCCTTCGCGGTTCCGGCGACATCGGGCGCACCATGACCGATCACCGTGCGCACCGCGAGAAAGCTCGGGCGCGGATCATCCTTCGCCCGGGTCAGCGCGGCGTCGATCGCCTCGATATCGGTTCCGTCGGCGACCACCTCGGTATGCCACCCGTAGGCCGCGAACCGCGCCACCTGATCGTCGCTACACGAGCGCCCGACCGCACCGTCGATCGTGATCTCGTTGTCGTCCCAGAGCACGATCAACCCACCGAGCCCCAAATGCCCTGCGAATGAGGCGACTTCGTGACTGACACCTTCCATCAGGCAGCCGTCGCCGACGATCGCATAGGTGCGATGCCCGGTGATCTCCGGATATCGGGCGGCGGTCATCCGCTCGGCGAGAGCCATCCCCACCGCCATCGCCAGCCCCTGACCCAACGGCCCGGTGGTGCACTCCACGCCGGGTGTGTCACCGAACTCGGGATGACCCGGTGTCCGCGACCCCAACTGACGGAACCGCCGCAATTCTTCGACGGGCAGGTCGTATCCGAACAGGTGCAGCAGCCCGTACAGCAGTGCCGACCCGTGCCCGGCCGAGAGCACGAACCGGTCCCGGTCGGCCCAATCCGGATCTGCCGGGTCATGGCGCAGATGCCGGCTCCACAGCGTCCACGCCATCGGCGCCGCCCCCATCGGCATGCCGGGGTGGCCCGACTGCGCGGCCTCCACCATGTCGGCGGCGAGGAAACGCAGGGTGTCGACGGCGAGCAGGTCGGTCGTCACGGACGGTACGAAGGTCGGTTGCGCGACGTCGGTCATCAGGGTCATGGCGCGGCCTTTCTGATCGGGTCCGTTCATCGGACCGCACCGGCGTATCCGCCGTACTCCCCCTCGGGGGTGGGGGTCCGGGTGAGATCTCGTCAATGCCCGTAACGCGGGTGCAGCCCGCCGTAGGGTGAAGGCATGCCGGAGTTACCTCCGACCCCGTTGAAGCTTGTCCTCGTCGACGATCACGAGATGGTGCTGCACGGGCTCGACGCCATGCTCGGACATTTTCCCGACGAGGTCGTGATCGTCGGCCAGTCCACCACCGAGACCGCCGCGTTGCGGATGGTCGCCGAACATCGGCCCGATATCGTCCTGTGCGACGTGCGCATCGGCAAGGCCAGCGGCCTGGATCTGTGCCGCCAGATCACCCTGCAATATCCCGAGACCAAGGTCGTGCTGCTGACCGTCTACGACGACGAGCACTACCTCTACCAGGCGTTGCGCGTCGGGGCGTCGGGCTACATCCTCAAGCGGGTGGACGGGCGCGAACTGGTCGCTCAGCTGCGCCGCGTCCGCGAGGGGGAGACGGTGGTCGACGCCGCGCTGGCAGGCCGGGTGGCACTGGCCGCGGCCCGGCTCAGCGCAGGCCAGTTCTGGTCAGGGGCGCATCTCGGATTGACCCAGCGTGAGTCGGAAGTGCTGGGGCTGTTGGTCTCCGGTCATTCCAATCGGGCGGTCGCGAGCAAGCTGGTGGTCAGCGAGGACACCGTGAAGACCCATATTCGCGGGCTGTATCGCAAGCTGGGAGTGTCGGATCGCAGCGGGGCGATCGCGGTCGCGTTGCGGGAGGGTCTGTTCAAGTGAGCAATGCCGGCGGCGCGGTCCCCACGGCAGCGGAGCTCGCACCGGTGCTCGGCGCCGACGGTGTGCTGCTCTACGCCATCGACGGCCAGGACCTGAGCATCGTCGACATGTGGCCCCCGCATCCCTCGGCGGGTTCGTTGCGGCTGCAGGTCGGATTCGGGGTGACGGGTTTGGTGGCCCGTACCCGCAAGCCGGTGCTGCTCGACAATGATTCTCCACGTAATGCCCTGCACCGCAGGCTCTTACGGCTGGAGCCGCAACAGACCGTCGCCCGGATGTGCCTACCGCTCCCCGGACTGGAAGGTGACGTGGTCGGCGTGCTGGCGGTGCACCGTGACCCGCGGGAGCCGTTCGGGCAGCAGGACCTCGAGGGTGCGCAACAGTACGCCGCCGTGCTCGGGCTGTGGCTGCACGCGCAGCGCCTGTTCCGCACCGTCAACCGCCAGCGCACCGAACGGGACCGCCTGGTCGAGCAGGCGATCACCGCGCAGGAAGCCGAACGCAGGCGGATCGCCTTCGACCTGCACGACGGCGTCACCACCGCGCTGGCCTCGATGTCGTTTCACCTGTCCGCCGCCGACCTCACCGTCTCCGAACTCGTCGCCCACGTCGACGTCGCCGACGAGGCCAGCCTGCGTGATCTCGCCAGGGCCCGCGCCGAACTCGTCAGCGCCCGCGAACTGGCCGATTTCGCCTACAACGAAACCAGAGCGGCCATCTCGGGTCTGCACAGCCTCGTCCTCGACGACCTCGGCCTCGTCGCCGCGATCGAATCGCTGGTGCGCACGGTGAGCGGCGACGGCCCGCCGGCCATCGAGTTCCTGGTCGACCACGCCGCCGCCATCGACGACGTCCCCGACCACGCCGCCGCCACCCTGTACCGAATTGCCCAGGAAGCGCTCGCCAACGCCGTGAAACACGCTGGGGCGCAACGGATCGTGCTGTCACTGCGCCGAGTCGGGGATTCGGTCATCCTCGGTTGTTCCGACGACGGTGAGGGTTTCGACCCAGCCTCGCGCCGTGCGAACCGCGCCGCCGACACCGACGGCGAACAGCATTTCGGGCTGAGCTCGATCGCCGAACGCTGCGCCCTCATCGAAGCCTCGTTGCGGGTGGAGTCGATGCGGGGGCGCGGCACCACGTTGCTGGTGGAACTACCGCTGAAGTAGCCAACGAACGCAGCAGCGGTGCCCGAGGGGTAGCGCCGCTGCTGCGCGTTGCCGCCGCGCTCAGTCAGGGGCGCCGCCCCTACTCGGCGTGATCGGTGGCATCGGAGGCATTGCGGCAGTTCGCGAGCAGAACGTGCTGTGCCGCAGAGACTTCGGAGTCGGATCCACCCCAAGTATGCAGGGCCGCACTCACGAGTGCGCGTCCGAAGGAGAACGTCACAGGCCACGGCCGCTCGTCGAGGCGGGCGAGCTCGCTCAGGAACGCGCACGCCCGCGACGTGGGATGCCCACCCGACAGGAACGCGATCCCCGCCACCTCGGCGGGCACGAACTCACCCAGCACGGCGAAGGTGGCGGCCGCGACCTCGGCGGGCGGGATCGGCGCGGCGTCCAGGCCAGGGGTGACGAAGTTCGGCTTGAGCACGATGCCGGACAGGTCGACCCCGGCATCGACCAGCTCGGTGCACACCGCGCTCAGCGCGACGCGCGTCGCCCGTTCCGAGGCAGCCAGGGCGTGGTCGCCGGTGCACAGCACCTCGGGTTCGACGATCGGCACGATGCCGTGCTGTTGACACAGCGCGGCGTAGCGGGCCAGCGCGTGCGCGTTGGCGCCGGCGGAGTAGGGAGTGATCGTGTGCACGTCGAACACGGCCCGCCACTTGGCGAACGCGGCCCCGCGATCGGCGTAGGAAGCCAACCGGGCGCCGAGGCCGTCGAGCCCCTCGGTGACCAGCGCACCACCCTGGCCCGGTAGTGCGGTGGTGCCGGTGTCGACCTTGATGCCGGGCAGGATGCCGAGTTCGCGCGCCGCGATCGGGAACGGGCGTCCGTCGGCGAGATCCTGGCCGAATGTCTCGTCGCACAGGATGATTCCGCTGATCCACTCCGCCAGGCCGTCGGCGGTGAGCAGCAATTCGCGGTAGTCGCGGCGGGCCGTGGCGCTCGCGGGCACCCCTCGCTGTTCCAGGCGCGATGACATGGTCTTGATCGACTCGTCGGCGGCGAGAATGCCGCGGCCGCCGCTGGTCAGCTGCTGGGCGACGTCGGCGAGGGCGGTGGCGGGGAGTGTCGTCATGACGACCAGCATGCGAGCATCCGCCGCCGCCGTCCTCACCCCTTCGGGCGAGACCGGGTGTGAAACGCGGCCGCGCCCACCTGCTCGGGATCGCACAGGTGGGCCAGGAACAACCGGGTCGCCGAGGTCGGTTCCGGGGTGGTGCAGACATGCCACGGCCGGTCGAGAGGTGTTCCCGGTACGCCGTAGGACACCAGTTCGCCCGAGGCGAGTTGCTCGCGCGCCGCTTCCTCGTGCACCAGTGTGACGCCGAGTCCTTCCCGTGCGGCGGCCACGGCGGCACCCGAGGTGCCGAGGGTGAGCAGTGGCGGCGCGGCCTGCAACCGGCTCAGCAACGACAGCGCGGTATCGCGGGTGCCGGAGCCGATCCCGGTGAGCAGCCAGGGTGTGGTGAGCGGATCGCCGACCAGCCCGGGCCGCCCGACCAGCAGTAACCGGTTGGCCCGCCGGGCCGCGGTGACCAGCCCGGACCCACGCGGCGGCCGACCGGCCATGGCGATATCGAAGACATGGTCGGCGGCGCGGGCGAACAGCTCGCCGCGCGTGAGCACCGACAGCGACAGTTCGACATGCGGATGGGCCTGCGCGAACGTGGCCATCAGGACCGGCAGCACGTATTCACTGGCCGTCGCGACCGCCCCGATCCGCACCCGCCCACGGTCGGCGTCGTGCACCGCCCCGGCCGCTTCGGCGAGCAGCCCGAGCAGTCTGCGCACGTATCCGGCGAAGATCTCCCCCGAATCCGTCGCCACGATGCCGCGCCCGGATTTGCCGAACAGCGTGGTACCCAACGCTTCTTCGAGTGCCGTGACGGCCGCCGACACCGCAGGCGGTGTCACGTGCAACGTCGCGGCCGCAGCCCGCACGCTGCCCGTCTCGTACACGGCGAGAAAGGTGCGAAGCCGACCCCAGGTAGCAGCGGCGGGCAGATCCGGGCTGGCGAACATTATTCAACTATGCCTTAACAATTGTCAGGAAAGATTCCATTGTCGATGAACAGTCCGCGCCCACACACTGGAAATGCCTCTCCAGGCGTGACGCGAAAGGAACGGCGATGACGACGATCGACAACGACGGCGCGGCGATGAAACAGCGATGGGATCCGGGCGTGCAGAGCTACGCCGGAATGGGTTACTGGAACCCCGACTACCTCCCCAAGGACACCGATGTCCTCGCCGTCTTCCGGGTCACCCCCCAAGACGGCGTCGACCCCATCGAGGCAGCGGCCGCCGTCGCGGGCGAATCGTCCACCGCCACTTGGACTGTCGTATGGACCGACCGCCTCACCGCCAACAGCCACTACCAGGCCAAGGCGTACCGGGTCGACGAGGTTCCCGGCAGGCCCGGCGAGTACTTCGCCTACATCGCCTACGACATCGACCTCTTCGAGGAAGGTTCCATCGCGAACCTGACCTCCTCGATCATCGGCAACGTCTTCGGCTTCAAGCCGCTCAAGGCCCTGCGCCTGGAGGACATGCGCATCCCCGTCGCCTACACCAAGACCTTCCAGGGCCCCGCCCACGGCATCGTCATGGAACGGGAGATGCTCAACAAATACGGCCGCCCGCTGCTCGGCGCCACGATCAAGCCCAAGCTCGGCCTGTCGGCCCGCAACTACGGGCGCGTGGTCTACGAGGCCTGTCGCGGCGGGCTCGACTTCACCAAGGACGACGAGAACATCAACTCCCAGCCCTTCATGCGCTGGCGCGACCGCTTCCTCTACGCGATGGAGGGGGTGAACCGGGCGATGGCCGAAACCGGCGAGATCAAGGGCCATTACCTCAATGTCACCGCGGGAACGATGGAGGAGATGTACCGGCGGGCGAGCTTCGCCAAGGAACTCGGCAGCGTGGTGGTGATGATCGACCTCACCATCGGCTATACCGCGATCCAGTCGATGGCGCACTGGGCCCGCGAGAACGGCGTCCTGCTGCACCTGCACCGGGCCGGGCACTCCACCTACACGCGGCAGAAGACACACGGCGTGAGCTTCCGGGTGATCGGGAAGTGGTCGCGGCTGATGGGTGTCGACCACGTCCACGCGGGCACCGTCGTCGGCAAGCTCGAGGGCGACCCGGCCACCACCCGTGGCTTCTACGACACGTTGCGCGACAACAACGTTCCCCGCAATCTCGGCAACGGCATCTTCTTCGATCAGGACTGGATCTCGATGCCCGGCGTCATGCCGGTGGCTTCCGGCGGTATCCACGCGGGCCAGATGCACCAGCTCCTCGACCTTTTCGGCGACGACGTGATCCTGCAGTTCGGTGGCGGCACCATCGGGCACCCGTACGGCATCGCCGCGGGCGCCGAGGCCAACCGGGTGGCGCTCGAGGCGATAGTCAAGGCGCGCAACGAAGGTCGCGAGCTGCTGCTCGAAGGACCCGACGTGCTGCGTCGGGCCGCCAAGCACTGCACACCGCTGCAGGCGGCGCTGGACACCTGGGGCGACATCACCTTCGACTACACCAGCACCGACGCCCCCGATGTGGTGGCGACTCCGGTGCCCTCGATCTGACCAGGAGCATCCGATGAAACTGCGCTACGGAACCTTCTCCTACCTGCCCGACCTCACCGACGACGAGATCGCGGCCCAGGTGAAGTACGCCCTCGAGCACGGCTGGCCGGTCTCGCTGGAGTACACCGACGACCCGCACCCACGCAACGTCTACTGGGAGATGTGGGGGCTGCCGATGTTCGACCTGGTCGAACCGGACGGCGTGCTCGCCCAGCTCGCGGACTGCCGGGCCACCTTCCCCCAGCACTACATCCGGCTGCTGGCCTACGACGCGACCCTGGGCAGGCAGTCCACCGCGATGTCGTTCCTCGTCCAGCGACCCGCGCACGAGCCCGGCTTCCTGCTCGAACGCGTCGAGGGCCCCGACCGCACCCAGCGGTACTCGGTGAAGTCCTACGCCACCGCCCGTCCGACCGGCGATCGGTACGTGGGCGGGTGAACTGATGGACACACCAAAGGGATTCGGGTTCCACCGGCCGTCGGCGGGCGGCTCGGCGCAGATCGCGGCGGTCGAGGAGGAAACGCGGGAGCCGGCGATTCTCGGCGACGACGAGGTGCTCGATCTCTCGGCCGACGAGGCCGCGGCCAGGGTGGGTGACACGCTGGCCGCACTCGACGCCGAGCTGGTCGGCTTGGCCTCGGTCAAGCGCCGGGTGCGCGAGATCGCCTCGCTGCTCCAGGTCGACCGGGCGCGGCGTCGCTTCGGGCTCACCACCACGCGCCCCACATTGCACATGAGTTTCACCGGCGGCCCCGGCACCGGCAAGACCACGGTCGCGCTGCGGATGGCGGCGATCCTGCACGCGCTCGACTACATCAGGGCGCCGCGCGTGCACACCGTTACCCGTGACGACCTGGTCGGTCAGTTCATCGGCCACACCGCGCCCAAGACCAAGGAGGCGATCGCCCGTGCGGCCGGGGGCGTGCTGTTCATCGACGAGGCCTATTACCTGTTCCGGCCGGAGAACGAGCGGGACTACGGGCAGGAGGTCATCGAGATCCTGCTGACCGAGATGGAGAACGAGCGTGGCGATCTGGTGGTGATCTTCGCCGGCTATCCCGACCGGATGGCGACCTTCTTCGCCGCCAATCCGGGCCTGAGTTCCCGTGTGCCGCACCATCTCACCTTCGACGACTACGACCACGCGGAGCTGACCCAGATCGCGGGTCTGATGGTGGAGTCGGAAGGGTTCGCGTTCGACGACGACGCCCACAAGGCCTTCGCCGAGTACCTCACGCTGCGCATGGAGCAGCCCAGGTTCTCCAATGCGCGCAGCGTGCGCAATGCCATCGAACGGTGCCGGTTGCGGCAGGCCCGCCGGTTGGTCGCGCTCGACCGGCCACTGGGCAAGTCCGACCTCATCACCCTCACCGCCGAGGACGTCTACGGCAGCAGCGTCTTCGAGACATAACAGGACTGGGTCACGCGCGGAGCGGGAAGCCCGATAACCGACATCTATGAGGTGATCGGGCTTTCCGCTTTGACAAGGGTGGACAATGTGAGAAGCCTTTTGTCAGATATGCCGAACGCGCGGTGCCGCAGAACTGAAAAGAAGCTGACACATGACCTCGATCGAGGACCCAGAAGATGATCTGAGCGTGACCCCGCCCAAGACCTGGGCGGTCGGCGTTCCCGCGGTGAGGCACGCGATCGAGTACTCGCTCTCGCAGAACTCCCCGGCCCGCACCGCGCTCACCTTGCTCAACATCAATCAGACCAAGGGGTTCGACTGCCCGGGCTGCGCGTGGCCCGAGCCCAAGAATCGGCACCTGAACGAGTACTGCGAAAACGGCGCCAAGCACATCAACGACGAGGCGACCACCCGCCGCGTCACCAGGCAGTTCTTCGCCGAGCATCCCGTCGCCGAGCTCGACACCAGGTCGGACTACTGGCTCAACCAGCAGGGCAGGCTCACCGAGCCGATGGTGAAGCGGCCCGGCGCCACGCACTACGAGCCCATCGGCTGGGACGACGCGTTCGGCTTGCTGGCCGACGAACTGCGCGGGCTCGACAGTCCCGACGAAGCGCTGTTCTACACCTCGGGGCGGCTCAACAACGAGGCCGCGTTCCTGCTGCAACTGTTCGCCCGCGCCTACGGCACCAACAACCTGCCCGACTGCTCGAACCTGTGCCATGAGTCGAGCGGTTCCGCGCTGACGCAGACCATCGGTGTCGGCAAAGGCAGTGTGTCCCTCGAGGACATCTACGAAGCAGACCTGATCTTCGTCGTCGGCCAGAACCCCGGCACGAACCATCCGCGCATGCTGTCGGCGCTCGAGGAGACCAAACGCAACGGCGGCAAGATCGTGGCGGTGAACCCGCTGCCAGAGGCGGGGCTGATCCGGTTCAAGAATCCGCAGAAGGCACGCGGCGTAATCGGGCGCGGCACCGAAATCGCGGATATCTTCCTCAAGATCCGCCCCGGTGGTGACCTCGCCCTGTTCCAGATGCTGAACAAACTGCTCCTCGACGCCGAGGACGCGGCGCCGGGCACGGTGCTCGACCACGAATTCATCGCCGCGCACACCACCGGCTTCGACGAGTTCGCCGCGCACGCCGCGACGGTGAGCTGGGACCACGCGCTCACCGCGACCGGGCTGACCCGCGCGGAGATCGAGGCCGTTCATCAGCAGGTGCTCGCCAGCGAGAAGGTCATCGTGTGCTGGGCGATGGGATTGACCCAGCACAGGCACGGCGTGCCGACCATCCGCGAGATCGTCGACTTCCTGTTGCTGCGCGGCAACCTCGGCCGTCCCGGCGCCGGGGTGTGTCCGGTGCGCGGACACAGCAATGTCCAGGGCGACCGCACCATGGGCATCTGGGAGCGGATGCCACAGTCGTTCATGGACGCGCTCGGCAAGGAATTCGACTTCACCCCGCCCGCCGCGCACGGCCTCGACGCCGTCGGCTCCATCCGTGCCATGCGCGACGGCAAGGCGAAGGTATTCGTCGGTGTCGCAGGCAATTTCGCGCGGGCGACACCCGACAGCGAGGTGACCGAGACGGCCCTTCGGCGATGCTCGCTGACGGTGCAGATCTCCACCAAACTCAACCGCTCGCACACGATCTGCGGCGAGACGGCACTGATCCTGCCGACACTGGGCCGCAGCGATCGCGATATCCAGGCCACCGGCGAGCAGTTCTACACCGTCGAGGATTCGATGAGTCAGGTCCGCACGTCGCGGGGGCGCCTCGACCCGGCCTCACCCGACCTGCTGAGCGAGGTGGCGATCATCTCCCGGCTGGCCCGTGCCACGCTGGGGGCGGAGTCCACGATTCCGTGGGAGGAGTTCGTCGCCGACTACGGCACCGTGCGCGACCGCATCTCCCGGGTCGTGCCGGGGTTCGAGGACTTCAACGCCCGTATCGGCAAACCGGGCGGGATGCTGCTGGTCAACCCGGTCAACGAGGGCATCTACCGCACCGCGAGCGGCAAGGCGGAGTTCACCCGCAACGACTTCGACATGATCGACGCGCCACCGGGATACCTTGTGCTGCAGTCACTTCGGTCCCACGATCAGTGGAACACGATCCCGTACGCGGGCAATGATCGCTACCGTGGCATCCACAATGCTCGGCGGGTGGTGATGGTGAATCCTGACGACCTCGCCGAGCGAGGGATCGCCGACGGGGATGTGGTCGACATCGTCAGCATCTGGCACGACGGCACCGAGCGGCGAGCGGAGAAGTTCGTCGCCGTCGGGTATCCGGCCAGCCGTGGTTCGGCGGCCGCGTACTACCCGGAGACCAATGTGCTTGTTCCGCTCGACAGCGTGGCCGACGTCAGCAATACCCCGACATCGAAGGGCATCATCGTGCGGCTCGAACCCACGGTCTGACAAGGGCGCGGGAAGTCCTTGTAGAAGCTGACCACCCCGGGCACATCGGCGCGCGAGAGATTCAGCTCGGCGGCGACCAACCCCACGACCTCGGGTCGCCGCTATCCGCTGAAGAGCTTGAGTGCGGCTTTGACGGCGTTGAAGATCCCGTAGCCCAGCGGTAGTCCGACGACCAGCCAGGAGATCACGAGCTGCGCCCGGTAGCTGTGCGGTGCGGGATGTTCGGCTTCGATTCCGGTCATGTGGTGAGCTCCTTACCAGCGCGCCAAGGGATTTCAGGTACGGACGGGGGCCGGTACGGCCGCGCCGTCGGCGGCGTCGGTGACCGGCTGCTTCTCGTGCCAGCGCGCCGAGACCGGGCGCACGAGCAGGTTCGCGACGAACCCGATGGCCAGCACACCGACCATGATGAACAGCGCGGGCCGGTAGTCGCGGGCCACGAGCTGGCCCGGCTCGCCCTGGGCGTCGAGCACCCCGTTGACGATCAGCGGCCCGAGCACGCCCGCCGTCGACCACGCCGTGAGCAGCCGCCCGTGGATCGCGCCGACCTGGAAGGTGCCGAACAGGTCGCGCAGATACGCAGGCACCGTGGCGAAACCGCCGCCGTAGAAGGAAATGATGATCACGCACAGGATGACGAACAGCGCGGTGGCGTTCGACCCGATCAGCGCCAGCGCCAGATACGCCGCCATGCCGACGCCCAGATACATCGTGTAGGTGGGCTTGCGGCCCAGATAGTCCGAGGTCGTCGACCAGACGAACCGGCCACTCATATTCGCCACCGACAGCAGACCGACGAACCCGGCCGCCACCGCGGTGCTCACCGTGGACACTCCGTCGGCATCGCGGAAGAAGTCCTGGATCATGTCCGCGGCCTGCTCGAGAATGCCGATGCCCGCGGTCACGTTGCACAGCAACACAATCCACAGCAGCCAGAACTGCGGGGTCTTGATCGCATTGGCGGCCGAGACATTCGCGGTGGTCACCATCGGCTTGACGGCGACGGTCGTCGGATCGAAATTCGCGGGCTTCCAGCCGGGCGCGGGCACTCGCACGGTGAACACACCGAGCATCATCACGATGAAGTAGGCGATACCGAGGGTGATGAACAGCTTCATCACCGCGTCGCCACCGGCCTCGGCGCCGCCGAAACGGGCCAGCAGCTCCCGCGAGAGCGGCGCGGCCACCATGGCGCCACCGCCGAAGCCCATGATGGCCATGCCGGTTGCCAGACCCGGCCGATCCGGGAACCATTTGATCAGCGTCGACACCGGCGAGATATAGCCGAGGCCGAGCCCGATACCGCCGATGACGCCGTAGCCGAGATAGACCAGCCACAGCTGATCGGTGGCGATACCGGCCGCGGCCACCAGGAATCCCGACGACCAGCAACAGGCCGCGGTGAACATCGTCTTGCGCGGGCCGACGCGGTCCACCCAGGTGCCGAAGATCGCGGCCGACAACCCGAGCATCACGATCGCGATCGAGAAGATCAACCCGATCGCGGTGAGGCTCGAATCGAAGTGCTTGACCAGCGCGTCCTTGTAGACGCTCGTGGCGTAGGCCTGACCGATGCACAGATGGATGGCCAGCGCGGCAGGTGGGATCAGCCACCGGCTGTAGCCGGGGGGAGCGATGGTGTGCTCCCGGTCCAGGAAAGACAGCGCAGGCACTGCGCACCTCCTCGAGGTGTTGCTTGACGAGTGGGTCACGCCGCGTCGCTGATCGCGCTACGTCTTCTCGTGCCGAGAAAAGTAAGGCCGCTGTGTGATCAACGTCAAAGTCGAGATTTCGATGAATTGATAAGCGCGATCTATCAGAACCCCGCGGTGGCCGCCGCCCGACCGAAGTGTTGTTCGGGTGCCGACGCGACCAAGGCCTCCGTCTGACGCGCAGGCCGGGGGTCATAGATACACTCCCCTTATGTCCGTGCGCACCCGTCAGCCACTAGTTCCCGGCACCCAGTCGCCGATCCGGGAAGTTCCCCGCTCCATCGAGCGTCCCGAATATGTGTGGAAGAAGACCGCGAACGAGGGCAACGAGCCCTGGGTGCAGACCGCCGAGACCATCGAGAAGATGCGGATCGCGGGCAAGATCGCCGCGCGGGCACTCGACGAAGCGGGCAAGGCCGTGGTGCCCGGTGTCACCACCGACGAGCTCGACCGCATCGCCCACGAGTACATGTGCGACCACGGCGCCTATCCCTCCACGCTGGGATACAAAGGCTTCCCCAAGTCCTGCTGCACCTCGCTCAACGAGGTCATCTGCCACGGCATCCCCGACTCGACGGTGGTCGAAGACGGTGACATCGTCAATATCGACGTCACCGCGTTCATCCACGGCGTGCACGGCGACACCAACCGGACCTTCCTCGCCGGCGATGTCGACGAAGAGGTGCGCCTGCTGGTCGAGCGCACCGAAGAGGCCACCAACCGGGCCATCAAGGCAGTGAAGCCGGGTCGGGCCCTGAATGTGGTCGGCCGTGTGATCGAGGCCTATGCCAACCGCTTCGGCTACGGCGTGGTGCGCGACTTCACCGGCCACGGCGTCGGCCCCACCTTCCACAGCGGTCTGGTGGTGCTGCACTACGACCAGCCCAGCATCGAATCGGTCATCGAGCCCGGCATGACCTTCACGATCGAGCCGATGATCAACCTCGGCGGCATCGACTACGACATCTGGGACGACGGCTGGACCGTGGTCACCCAGGATCGCAAGTGGACGGCGCAGTTCGAACACACCCTCGTTGTCACCGAGACGGGCGCGGAAATCCTGACCCTGCCGTGAGCGCGTCCCTGCGCGGCGCGCTGTTGATCGCGGGTACCACCTCCGATGCCGGGAAAAGCGTTGTGGTGGCGGGTATCTGCCGGATGCTGGCGCGGCGTGGGGTGCGGGTGGCGCCGTTCAAAGCGCAGAACATGTCCAACAACTCGGTCGTCACGCTCGACGGCGGGGAGATCGGGCGCGCGCAGGCCTTGCAGGCGCGCGCGTGTGGGCTCGAGCCCAGCGTGCGTTTCAATCCGGTGCTGTTGAAGCCCGGTAGTGATCGCCGCTCGCAGTTGGTGGTTCGCGGCAAAGCCGTCGGGACGGTCGGTGCGCGTGACTATTTCACTCGCCGGCAGGAGTTGCGTGAAGTCGTCGCGGCCGAATTGGCTTCGTTGCGTGACGAATTCGACGTCGTGATCTGTGAAGGCGCGGGCTCGCCCGCCGAAATCAACCTGCGCGCCACCGATCTCGCGAATATGGGGCTGGCGCGTGCCGCTGACATTCCTGTCCTGGTGGTCGGCGACATCGACCGGGGCGGTGTCCTCGCGCACCTGTTCGGCACCGTGGCGGTGCTGGAACCCGAAGACCAGCAACTCATCTCGGGATTCCTCATCAACAAATTCCGCGGCGACGTCTCCCTGCTGCAACCCGGCCTCGATCAACTCACCACGCTGACCGGCCGCCCCACCTTCGGTGTCCTGCCCTTCGCCGAAGACCTCTGGCTCGACGCCGAGGACTCCCTCGGCACCATCTCCGGCGCTCCCGTCGGCCGCCCCGGCCCACCCCACGGCACCGACTGGCTCACCGTGGCCGCCGTCCGCCTGCCTCGAATCTCCAACTCCACCGACATCGAAGCCCTGGCCTGCGAACCCGGCGTCTCGGTCCGCTGGGCCGACAGTCCCCACCAGCTGACCGCCGCCGATCTCGTGGTCATCCCCGGCAGCAAGGCGACCGTCTCCGACCTGAACTGGTTGCGCGCCAACGGGATAGCCGATGCTCTCCGAGATCGCGCCGCGGCAGGGCGCCCCATCCTCGGCATCTGCGGCGGTTACCAAATGCTCGGCCGCCGAATCACTGACGGTGTCGAGCACGTGACGTCCGAGGCATCACCAGCGCCTACTTCGGCAGCGGAAAGCGCCGCGGCGCCGCGCCCCAGCGTGGTGGACGGTCTCGGCCTGTTCGACCTCGACATCGAGTTCGCGGACCCGAAGATCGCCCGTCAGGTGACCGGCACCGCGGGCTCGAACACCCTGCACGGCTACGAGATCCACCACGGCAGAGTCACCCGCACCGCCGATCCCTCCTGGCTGACCATCGACGACGACCCCGAAGGCAGTGCGCGAGCATCGATCTGGGGCACCCATGTCCACGGCCTCCTCGAATCCGACGAGTTCCGCCGCAGCTGGCTCACCGAGGTCGCCGCCCGAGCCGGTCGCACCGGCTTCACCGTCGCCCCCGGCACCTCGGTCACCGCCGTCAGATCCGCCCAACTCGACCTGCTCGCCGACCTCATCGAGAAACACGTCGACCTCGCAGCGCTGGACCACCTGATCTGCACAGGCGCCCCGGCCGACATCCCGCTGATCCGGACCGGGATCCGCGCTGCCCCGTGACCTGCCCGCCGCGCGGAACCCGGCAGTGTTGGTGGGCCGACGGTGGCGGGCCGGGAGATCGGGGCCGATGCGTGGCGTCGATCGCTGAGCGTGCGGTGGTGTGCGGCCCGTCTCGCCTCACAGCTCGGTGCGCGGCGTTGTGACAGGTTTGGCAATTTCGCCGGTATGGGCAGTGAAAGCCCAGTACACGGGGGTGTGGAGATCGGCGGGGCGCGTCGGAACAGGCCTCGTTGTTCAGGCTGGACGTGTACCGTAACCCGGCATGAAATCTCGGCAGATCACGGTCGGTGACCAGGCCTGGACGGTGCGGGTCGACGGACCTTCTTCGCGGCACAATGTGCTGCTGCTTCCCGATGCGGACGACCCTGCCGACGTGTTCGACGAGGTGTGCGCGCGGCTGCACGAATCCGACCTGCAGACCGTTGTCGTGGAGTCTGTCGGGGGGCTCGAGCCCGCGGGGGTGCTCGCGATTCTCGACGAGCTCGAACTGCCCTACGTGAATGTCGCCGGGCGTGGGTCGGGTGCGGCGTTGGCGTGGCGGGTGTGCGCGGGCCGGTTCGGGCGGTTCATGAGCCTGGTCGTCGCCGACCACGGGCATCCTGCCGTTCCCGACGCCGATGGCACAGTTCCCGATGCCTCCTGCCCGCCGCTCGAGCTGCCCGTCACCATGCTGGTCACCAAGAGCCTGCCCCGCGCCACCGCCGACGCGTCCGGTCGCTACGTCTACGGCGAATTCCGGGTGGTCCCTTTGGAAGTCGACAACATCGCCACCGAAGCAGGCCACGAACTCGCCACCGAAATCGTCCTGCGCACCAGTCTCTGGTAGCCACTCGACAGGCCGATCAGCCCGGCGCAGGCCGAGATCACCAGGCCTTGGCGTCGAGCGATACCCACGCCGAGGCCTGGTGGCGTCTGTCCGATCAGGACTTGCGGTAGGCCGCCAGCCAGTCGAGCCAGTTGTCGGTTTCCTGGAATGCGTTGGCGCGCACCGCCTCTGACGACAGGAAAATGTCGTGACGGGCGCCGTCGATCGGGACGATCGAGGTGCGCTCGCCCAGACAGCCCGCCCAGCGCTGGATCTGCTTGACGTCGAGCACGGCATCGGCCACGTCGACGGCGGGGGAGTGCTCGCGGGCAAACTTGGTGATCCGTGAGCGCAGGATCAGCGCGGGCACGCCGATGGTCAGCCCCTGGTGCAGGCGGGCGTGTCCCCGGCGGATGGCGCGCAGCCAACCCAGGCGGACCGGTTCACCGCTGAGCGGCTTCCAGTCGAGGTTGTAATCCCACTCACCCGCGCGGCTGGTGTGCAGGCTGTCGCCGTAAGCGGTACTGACACCGGCGGGCAGCTGGGCGAAGGCGCGGAACCTGCCGACCGCGTGGATGACGGGGGTGCCGATGGTGCGGTAGAACGACGGTCCCTGCAGGTCGAACCAGGGGCTGTTGAGCACGACCCCGACCACACCCGCCGCCGCGCTGCCCCCGGCTGCCTCTAGCCGGTCCAGCCACAGCGGCACGATCAGCCCACCGGTCGAATGCGCGACGATCAGCACATCGTTGCCGGTCTCGGCGCGCGCGATCCGCAGCGCCTCGTTCAGTTCGTCGTCGTAGAAAGCCAGGTCGCTGACGTAGTGCGCGCTCTGCCCATCGCGCCGCGAACGACCGCATTTGCGCAGGTCGAGAGCATAGAACCGGTGGCCGCGCGCCGCGAAGTGCTCGGCCAGGTGCTCCTGGAAGAAGTAGTCGGTGAACCCGTGCACGTAGAGCACGGTCGGTTCGACCGCCGGTGCCGCGGCGTCGGGCAGATAGCGCACCAGCGTGGCCACGACGTCGCCCTCGCCGTCGGGGTCGACACCGAGTGGCAGAGTCCGCTGCTGATAGGCGGTGCCGAGGACATCGGGCTGCCACTGCGCCGCGGCGAGGGTTTCGTTCGTCACACTGCTCAATCTATCTCGCGGTCGTAGCGACGTGCAGTGTTGGTTTGCGTCACATTAGGGACCTCCGTTGCAGAAGTCCGATCAGCGCAGGTGCACAATTGGGGTCAGGTGAACGACGGGTAACCTACCTCCCGGCGATTCACCGAGAGTCGCATGAACACCGCCAAAGCGCCCGCGCCAAGCGAACTCACCCGCCGGTGGGTAGCTGAGAAGGACAAGGAAGTCGATCTACCCGTGCCGAACGCTGCGAAGAGTGAAAAGACCGATGTAGTTCTCATCGGCGCAGGCATCATGAGTGCCACGCTGGGCGCGCTGCTGCGGCAGCTGCAGCCGGACTGGACGATCTCGGTGTTCGAGCGGCTCGACGCCGCCGCCGCGGAGAGCAGCGACCCGTGGAACAACGCGGGTACCGGCCACTCGGCGCTGTGCGAGCTCAACTACAGCCCGCAGAACGCCGACGGCTCGGTCGACGTGAGCAAGGCCGTCGACATCAACGAGCGCTTCCAGGTCTCGCGCCAGTTCTGGGCCTCGGCTGTCGACACCGGCGTCCTGGACGACCCCTCGGGCTTCATCAACCCCATCCCGCACGTCAGCTTCGTGCACGGCGCCGACAACGTCGACTACCTGCGCAAGCGCTACGAGGCACTCGCCCCGCACCCGCTGTTTCGCGGCATGGAGTACATCGACACCCCCGACGAGTTCGCCGCGCGCCTGCCGCTGATGGCCAAGGGCCGCGACTTCAGCGACCCGATCGCGCTGAACTGGTCCGACGGCGGCACCGATATCGACTTCGGCGCGCTCACCAAGCAGCTGCTCGCCTACATCGGCTACTCCGGCGGCGAGATCGGCTTCGGTACCGAGGTCCGCAACCTCGACAAGCAGTCCGACGGTTCCTGGAACGTCACCGTGCGCAACCTGCGCACCTACCGGTCGCGCACCATCAACGCGAAGTTCGTCTTCGTCGGCGCCGGTGGTGGCGCGCTGCCGCTGCTGCAGAAGGCCGGTATCTCCGAGGCCAAGGGCTTCGGTGGCTTCCCGATCAGCGGCCAGTTCCTGCGCTCCACCAACCCTGAGCTGATCGCCGCGCACGAGGCCAAGGTCTACGGCAAGGCCGCCGTCGGCGCGCCGCCCATGTCGGTGCCGCACCTCGACACCCGCGTGATCAACGGCCGCAAGGGCCTGCTGTTCGGCCCCTACGCCGGCTGGACCCCCAAGTTCCTCAAGGACGGTTCCAACACCGACCTGTTCAAGTCGATCAAGCCGAACAACATCGCTTCGCTCGTCGGCGTCGGTCTCACCGAGATGGGCCTGACCAAGTACCTGGTCGAAGAGCTGCTCAAGTCGCAGAACGGCAAGGTGGGCGTGCTCGGCGAGTTCCTGCCGCGTGCGCAGGGCCGCGACTGGGAGCTGATCACCGCCGGTCAGCGCGTGCAGGTCATCCGTCGTAAGGGCGCCGGTGGGGTGCTCGAGTTCGGCACCGCGGTCATCTCCGCCGAGGACGGCTCGATCGCCGGTCTGCTCGGTGCGTCGCCGGGTGCCTCGACCTGTGTCACCGCCATGCTCGACGTGATGCAGCGGTGTTTCCCGCAGCAGTACGCGGGCTGGACGCCGCAGCTGCAGACGATGATCCCCTCGCTGGGGCAGAAGCTGTCGGAGAACCAGGCCCTGTTCCAGGAAGTGTGGGACTGGACCAGCAAGTCGCTGAAGCTGGACCGCGACAACGCGCCTGCACGCGAGCAGGTCTCGAGCCTCGCGCAGGTGTGAGTGCCGAACTGAGGCGGTCGTGGGCGGCGGATCTCGATACCGCCACCCTCTACCGGCTGTTGCGACTGCGTGTCGAGGTGTTCGTCGTCGAGCAGGAATGCGCCTATCCCGAGTTGGACGGGCGTGATCTGCTCGCGGCGACGCGGCATTTCTGGCTCGACGACGGCGGTGAGATCGTCGGTACGTTGCGGCTGCTCGAAGAGGTTGTCGACGGTGTGACGAGTTGCCGGATCGGGCGGGTGTGCGTAGCGGTGAACGCCCGTAAGCACGGGTACACGACCCGGCTGATGCGGGCCGCGCTCGCTGAAATCGGTTCGGTCACTGTGCGATTGGATGCTCAGTCGCATCTGGTCGGGATGTACGCGAAGTTCGGGTTTGTCGTCGATGGGGCGGAATACGATGACGACGGGATCATGCACGTGCCGATGCGGCGGGGTTAGTTCGTTCGCTGTCGCGCCGGTGGGTGGGGGTGACCGGGGTTTGAGTAGTCCCAGATGGTTTGACGCTGTGTTTATTGGAGCGCTGGCGCGCTCGAGTCGCGGCCCCGAGGGGCCGCCGGTTAGGCACCGGTGCTTGCTCCTTCGTCGCCTACGCACCGGCGCCTAACCGGCGACCCGGCCGCGACCGGCCACTTCGTGGCCGTCCCTTCCTAGGGGTCGGGAGTGCGGTGGTTGGGTTGGGTGGGTTGTGGAAGACGGGGACAGGCCGGTGTGCACGGTGTGGTGGTCGGGAGTGTGGTGGTTGGGTTGGGTGGGTTGTGGAAGACGGGGACAGGCCGGTGTGCACGGTGTGGTGGTCGGGAGTGTGGTGGTTGGGTTGGGTGGGTTGTGGAAGACGGGGAAAGGCTGCGTGTGCGGTGTGGTGGTGGGGGAGTGCGGTTGCGGGCATTTGCGTCGTCGGTGCCCGAGGGGTGGGTGGGTTTGCGGCGCGCATAGAGTTGGGGTGTGCCTGGTTTTGCTGATGTTGCCGCTGGTCCGCACACCGCCGCGCGTGTGGGGGGTGAGGCGGGGTTTCCGTTCTCGGCTGTGGTGGGGCAGGAGCGGCTGCAGTTGGCGTTGATCTTGTCGGCCGTGCATCCCGGGATCGGTGGGGTGCTGGTCCGGGGCGAGAAGGGGACGGCGAAGTCGACCGTGGTGCGGGCGCTTGCGCAGTTGCTGCCGCCGGTGGTCGACGAGACGGGGGCACGGCCCGCTCGGTTGGTGGAGTTGCCGGTTGGTGCCACTGAGGATCGCGTGGTCGGCTCGCTGGATCTCGAGCGGGTGCTGCGCGACGGGGAACAGGCGTTCCGGCCGGGGTTGCTCGCCGCGGCCCACCACGGGGTGCTGTACGTGGACGAAGTGAACCTGCTGCACGACCACCTGGTGGATGTGCTGCTCGACGCGGCGGCGATGGGGCGCGTGCACGTCGAGCGTGATGGTGTCTCGCACTCGCATCCGGCGCGGTTCGTGCTGGTGGGGACGATGAACCCCGAAGAGGGGGAGTTGCGGCCGCAGCTGCTGGACCGGTTCGGGCTCACCGTCGATGTGGCGGCCTCGCGTGAGGTCGATGTGCGGATGGCGGTGGTGCGCCGTCGCCTCGACTACGAGGCCGACCCGGCCGCGTTCGCTGCCCGCTATGTCGACGCCGATCAGAGGGTGGCCGAACGTATTCTGACCGCGCGGGACCGGCTGCCCGATGTCGCGCTGGACAATGCGGAGCTGCGCCGGATCGCGGCGCTGTGCGCGTCGTTCGATGTGGACGGGATGCGCGCCGACCTGGTCGTCGCCAGGACCGCGACCGCGCACGCGGCGTGGCGCGGGCGGGATCGGGTCACCGAGGACGATGTGCGGATCGCGGCGGAACTCGCGCTGCCGCATCGGCGTCGGCGGGATCCGTTCGACGAGCCGGGAATCAGTGAGCAGCAGCTCGACGAGGCGATGGAGGAGGCGGCGGCTGAGGTCGACAAGGCTTCGGGGGATGAGGAATTCGACGGTCCGCACGGATCAGGTGAGGGCGGGAACGGTCGCCTGGACCAGGATGAAAGCCGTGTCGACGGTAGCGATCGCGCGGCGGATTTCGACCCGGGTGACCTGGGCGATGAGCGGTCGCGAGGCCGTGGTCAGGATGCAACCGACGGTGACGGCCAGGGCCCGGACGACGAGGGGCCTGATGGTGGCGGTCCGGCCGGTGGTCCCGACGATGATGGCCCGGACGACCAGGGGCCGGACGGTGGTAGACCGGGCAGGGGCGGACCGAACGGCACCGGTGGCGAAGGTGATCGGGCGGACAACTCCAGCTCCGACGGCAACGGTTCGCGTCCCGGCCACGAAAGGGTTTCGGGCACACCGACTTCGGCGGCAAAGCCGGCCCCGCGCTGGGAGGTCCCCGGTATCGGCGAAGGTGCCCCCGGCCGACGTTCGCGCGCCCGGACCCGGACCGGTCGCACGGTCCGACCCGACACCGACCCGTCCACCGGCCTGCACCTGCTCGGCACGATCTTCGCCGCCGCACCGAAACAATTCGAGCGCGGCAGGCTCAGTGGCCCACTCGCCCTGGCGACCGAAGATCTGCGCGGCGCGTATCGCGAAGGTCGAGAAGGCAATCTGGTCGTGTTCGTCGTCGACGCGTCCGGTTCGATGGCCGCGCGCGACCGCCTCACCGCGGTGACCGGCGCCATCGTCACCCTGCTGCGCGATGCCTACCAGCGCCGCGACAAGGTGGCCGTGATCAGCGTCCGCGGTAGCGAAGCCGAACTGGTCCTACCGCCCACCTCTTCGGTCGACATCGCCGTCCGCCGGTTGGCCGGAATGCGTACCGGCGGCAAAACCCCCCTCGCCGCAGGCTTGCTGAAGGCCCGCGAGGTGATCGCTCGCGAACACGTCCGCGACCCCCGCCGTCGCCCGATGCTGGTGCTGCTCACCGACGGCCGTGCCACCGGCGGCACCGACCCACTCCCGCGCGCCCGCACCGCCGCCAAGCTGATCGCCGCCGAGGGTCACACCGCGATGGTGATCGACTGCGAACGCGGCATGATCCGCCTCGGCTTGGCCGCCGAACTGGCCCGCGACCTGCGCGCCCGATACCTGCGCTTGAACGAACTGACCGGCGAGACGGTGGCTGACGTCGTCCGCGCCACCGCCGGGCCCGCTCGCGCGGCGTAAGCCGCCGCCACGCGAACGGCAAGCGAGACTCAGGCGATCGTCGACCGGATCAGCTGACGCGGATGAAGTGCGATGCCGTCCGGCATCACCCGCTGACGGCAGTCAGGCGGATCGCGGCGTACGGCGATGCAGGTGCCCAGCCCTGTGAGTGCCGCGGCCGCACCCTGATAGAAATGGTGACGAACCGGCACGCACGGCCGACGGACGCAATGGTGGCAGAGCCGGGCGTGCGACCGACGTCCACCGCGAGGTCGCGAAGAACCCGCACAGCGAGTGCGTCGAGAAGAGGAGTTTCTGTGCCCAAAGGTGTTCCGGAGAGCGTCCCCGAGGACGGTCTGACCACTCGGCAGCGGCGTAACCAGCCGGTGCTCGCCGTGCACACCGGGCCGGGCAAAGGCAAGTCCACCGCGGCGTTCGGGATGGCGTTGCGGGCCTGGAATCAGGGCTTCGACGTGGCGGTCTTCCAGTTCGTGAAGAGCGCAAAGTGGAAGGTCGGCGAAGAAGCCGCCTTCCGCACCCTCGGCACCCTGCACGAGCAGACCGGCGCGGGTGGCGCGGTCGAGTGGCACAAGATGGGCGAAGGCTGGTCCTGGACGCGCAAACACGGCACCGAGGAAGACCACGCGGCCGCCGCCCTGTCCGGCTGGCAGGAGATCGCCCGCCGCCTCGCCGCCGAACAGCACCGCTTCTACGTCCTCGACGAGTTCACCTACCCGCTCAAATGGGGCTGGGTCGACATCGACGAAGTCGTCGACACCCTCACCCACCGCCCCGGCAACCAGCACGTCGTCATCACCGGCCGCGACGCACCACAGGCCCTGATCGAGGCGGCCGACCTGGTCACCGAGATGACGAAGGTCAAGCACCCGATGGACGCGGGCCGCAAGGGGCAGCGCGGCATCGAATGGTGATCGAGTCCGCGACCGGGCCGGCCGCGCGCGCCGTGGTCAACGGTGCGGCCATCCGGCGCGCATCGGGCCGCGGGCCCCACGCGATGTGTCGTTCTCGGGGTGGTTCGAGAGGCGCTGCGATCGATGCGGGAATCGCCGCAGAGCGAATCGTGCTGCGAGATCGAGGTACAGGGTGATGAGCGCGCCCGCCGTGGTGATCGCCGCGCCTGCCTCGGGTAGCGGGAAAACCACGCTGGCGACCGGGCTGATCGGTGCGCTGCGCCGGGCCGGGCATCGGGTGGCGCCGTTCAAGGTGGGACCCGACTACATCGACCCCGGCTATCACGGGCTCGCGGCCGGGCGACCGGGGCGCAACCTGGATCCCGTTCTGGTGGGCGAGGATCGGGTGGTGCCGCTGTATAGGCACGGCGCGCAGGGCTGCGATATCGCGATCGTCGAGGGCGTGATGGGCCTGTTCGACGGCCGGATCGACGAGAACCGCACCGATGCGATCGCCGAGGGATCCACCGCGCAGGTGGCCGGACTGCTCGGGGCACCGGTGGTCCTGGTGGTCGACGCTCGCGGACATTCCCAAAGCCTCGCCGCGCTCCTGCACGGCTTCGCCACCTACGACTCCTCGGTCCGCCTCGGCGGGGTGATCCTCAATCGCGTCGGCAGCGAGCGCCACGAACAAGTCCTGCGCGCAGCCTGCGATCGCGCCGGGCTCCCGGTTCTCGGCGCCCTGCCCCGCATGGCCGAATTGGAAGTTCCCTCACGACATTTGGGCCTCATCCCCGCCGTCGAACACGGCACGGCCGCCACCGCCGCCGTCGATGCGATGACCGAACTCGTTGCGGCACACATCGATCTGCGCGCGATAGTCGCGCTGGCCGGAGGCTCGGCCCAGGGGCCCGCATGGGACCCGCGCGCAGAACTGGCCGCTGCCGCTGAACATGCAACCTCGACCGAACTCGATGAGGGCAGCGCTCCCGCGACGACCGACGCACCATCGACGTCCTTCGATCAGCCTGCGGCGACCTCATCGACTCGATCAGGCAAAGGTCCATTGATCGCGATGGCGGGTGGTCCCGCGTTCACCTTCGGGTACGCCGAGCATCGGGAACTGCTGGACGCAGCGGGAGCGCGGGTGGTCGTCTTCGATCCACTGTCCGACGAACTCCCGCTCGGCACAGCGGGATTGGTGCTGCCGGGCGGGTTTCCGGAGGAGCACGCGGGCGAGCTTTCCGCCAACGAGCGACTACGCGCCGCAGTCGCTGACGGCGCGGCGAAAGGTCTGCCGATCCACGCCGAATGCGCGGGTCTGCTCTACCTCACCCGTTCCCTCGACGGCCATCCGATGGCGGGGGTCATCGACGCCGACGCCGAATTCGGCCCGCGCCTGACGCTGGGCTATCGCGACGCCGTCGCCCTGCACGACTCC
This sequence comes from Nocardia sp. FBN12, assembly GCF_054031145.1. Taxonomy (NCBI): domain Bacteria; kingdom Bacillati; phylum Actinomycetota; class Actinomycetes; order Mycobacteriales; family Nocardiaceae; genus Nocardia; species Nocardia sp. FBN12. Next base: position 3,968,790 of record NZ_CM132926.1, on the reverse strand, counting down.
GCCCTTTGGCGGGCGGGGGCCCGAGTGCGCGGTCACGAATTCCATCGCACGCGCCTGGCCCGCACCGGCGCCGAGAACGCCGCCTGGGGCTGGCGGACAACGGGTTCCGTCGTCGAAGGCGCCGTGGTCCGCCAGGTACACGCCTCCTACCTACACACCCACCCGGCGGGAAACCCCAGCGCGATCGCGGGGTTCGTCGCTGTCGCAAGCCGATTCGACCACTGATGGTGCCGCCTGCCGACGGTGGGGGCCGGGTAACCGGGGTGCTCGCTGTCGCGGTGGGAATCGGTCTGCGACCGGGTGCCGATGCCGAGCGGATCGTGCGTGCGGTCGAGTCGGTGGTCGGGGACCTCCACGTCGCCTGCCTGGCGACTCTCGACAGCCGGTCCGCCGAGGCGGGCGTTCGCGCAGCCGCCGCGATGCTCGGCGTCCCTGTGGTCGCGTACACGGCCGGTGAGTTGGCCGGGGTCGATGTGCAGTATGCCTCGGACCGCACGTCGGTTGCCGTCGGAACGCCCAGTGTCGCGGAGGCCGCGGCACTGCTCGCGGGTGATGGTGAACTTGTCTGCGGCAGAACAATTGTCGACGGAATAGTGGTCGCCGCCGCGTCGACTTCGCGGCGATCGCCGACGCCGAAATAAATTCGCTGGGCAAGCTCGATCGCGCGCAGTAAATTCATTTCAGCAGTTGCGAGGCGGACCGGATCTGATCGGTTACCACTCGGGATGGGGATGTCGCAGGTTCGACTCCTGCCCGTCGTCGGAAGACGGCGGTAGCTCAGCTGGTAGAGCACCTGTACCGGTCGGGACACACACGTCCGCCGAGCAACTGTCCACCGTGAACGAGCAGGACGGACCGGATTCGGTCGGTTATCTGGCACGACCTTAGGGTCCACCGCTTCATCACGCTCGGCACGGAATCCGGGACGTACTACGTCAATGCCAAGACTTTGACGGCGGACAACGCTGAATTCATCATCGAATACGCCGCCGAGCACACCGCCGTCCTGGTTCGCGAGATCGTCGAGATCTCCACCTCCGGGCGCGCGCCGGGCCAGCACCCGGCCCTGTTCGCGCTGGCCGCCGCCGCATCACTCGGTGATGTCGACGGTCGTCGAGCCGCGTTCGCCGCGCTGCCGCTGGTCGCGCGCACGGGTACGCACCTGTTCCTGTTCGCTGGCTATGCCGAGCAGTTCCGTGGCTGGGGTCGTGGGCTGCGGCGTGCCGTCGCGTACTGGTACCTGGACAAGCCGGTCGAGGACCTGGCGTTTCAGGTGGTCAAGTACCGGCAGCGCGAGGGCTGGTCGAATCGCGACCTGCTGCGTCTGTCGCACCCGGCCACCATCGACGACGACCGGCGCAGGCTGTTCGACTGGATCTGTGGCCGCGCACCGGAGCTGGACGGTGGGCTGCCGATCTCGGCGCGCGAGGCCTCGGCCGCGCTCGTTCTGGTCACCGCACGCACCGAGCCGCAGCACCAGATCGTCGGGTTCACCTCGGGCGGTCGGGGGTGGCAGGGGGCACGCGGCCTGTCCGAGCTGGCGATCTCGCCGCGTCAGCGGCTCGACGATGCGGTGCGGGCGGTGTCGAATCTGCCGTTCGGCGGCACCGACTGCTCACTGCCCATCCTGCACGCGCTGGACAAGGGCATCGAGGTCGATGTGTTTTCGATCTACACCGACAGCGAGACATGGGCGGGAACGGTGCACCCGCACCAGGCGCTGGCCCGGTACCGCCGTGAGGTGAACCCGCGGGCCAAGCTCGTGGTGGTCGGCATGACCGCGACGAAGTTCAGCATCGCCGATCCCGACGACGCGGGCATGCTCGACGTCGCGGGCTTCGACGCCGCGGTGCCGTCGCTACTGGCCGACTTCGCTACGGGCGCATAAGAGGTAAGAAATCGGAGCCGCCGCGACCTCGTTGTCGCGGCGGCGCCTTTTCTTCTCGCGCGAGAGTTCCGTCAAGGGGCGACGGAGGACCAATCGGCGAAACCTGTGGGGTCGTGGCGGCCCATGGAGGCGTGTTCGAACAGGCCCCACCCTTCGGCGTCACCGCAGCGGGCGTAGCCGATGTGGTCGATCACGCCGTAGGGGGTGCGGGCCTTGATCGCGGGGTCGGTGAGGTCGTAACTGCTCGACAACGACCAGTTCTCGCCCATCCAGCGACCGTGGGTCCAGTCGGGGTCGGCGCCGTAACCGCAGCCGACATGCAGCGCGATCCCGGGGCGCGATTCGACCTCCACCTCGAGCGGCTTTCCATCGGGGGTGGTCATGTCGAGGCGCACCGACTTCGGGTGCCGGGTGCCGGACTCGTAGGTCCAGTGCATGCGGGGCCAGCCGAGTTGTTCCTTGCGGCCGTCGTTCCAGATCCGCACCGCGTTGTTGAGCGTGCGGGTGCCGTCGGGTTCCTCCTGCACGATCACCACGATCGAGAAATCCTGGAACCGCAGCGGCGCGTAGAGCCACCAGAAGCCGTCCATGCCGGTGGGTCGACCGGCTGGTTCCGGCTCACCGGAGGGCCGGATGCCCCACGAGCGGTCGCGGCTGCCGGTCCAGACCGCCGGATCCACGGTGTAGTCGATGCCGTCGACGGCGAGAGTGCCCTCCCACGAACCTGATTGGGCGAAGCGCGAGGCCTCGATGATGGGCCGGGTGCCGGACAGGATCAGGTGCGGCTGCTCCTGCACGGCGGGCTGCGCGCCGGTCCAGGTCAGGTCGAAACCGAGATCGTCGTGTTCGCACACGACCCGAAGCTTCTGCAGCGGCTCGATCACCTCGATCCGGTAGCCACCGACGGCGGTGTTCAGGTCGCGCGAGCGGAGCGCGTCGGAGAACCGCACGCTGCGCTGGACCTCACCGTGGCGCACGGTCGCGAACGCGTCGACTACGCCGAGGTTCGGGTACACACCGAACCCGGTGACCAGCATCGCGTCGCCGGCGGGGTCGAAGGCATTGAAGTAGTAGCGGTCGTAAAAGTTCCGGTCGCTGGTGGCCGCTCGCGCCAGCGACAGCGGTGTCTGATGGACCGGGTATTCGTCCAGGGGGACGGGCATGACAGCGCTCATAATCAGTCCCATTCGTAGGTGCCGTCGAGCAGCGCCTCGAGGCTGAGGCGGTGCATCACGTAGTCGTCGAGTTCGGCGGGCACGGTGTCCTCGCCGAAGTGGATCATCCGGCACTTGATCCTGGCCATCACGATCGCATGCCGCAGGGCGGCGTAGACGATGTAGAAGTCCAGGTTCTGGACCGAATGTCCGGTGATCTCTTCATATTTCGCCACCACCGCGTCGCGGCGCAGGAAGTCCGCGAGACCGGGCTGGTCGAAGCGGGTGGCGATGTCCTGGAAGAACCGGTGGATGAAAATGGTCCAGCCCAGGTCCAGTTCGCGCGGCGCGAACGTCGCCATCTCCCAGTCCAGCACCGCCGCCGGGGTGAACCCCTCGAACAGGATGTTGCCGGGTCGGGCGTCGCCCCAGTTCAGCACCTCGGGACCGGGATCGGCGGGCCAGTTGGCCTCGAGCCAGTCGAAAGTTCGCTCGATCAGCGGTACTTCGACGCCGTGGTCGGTCAGCGCCCACTTGTACCAGGCGCGCTGGGCCTCGAAATGCCTGCGCAGCCCGGTGCCCGCACCGTCGAGCAGCGGAAAGCGCTCTGCCACCTTGTCGATGGCGTGCACCTGGGCGATCACCTCGACCGTCGCGTCCGCCACCAGTTCGCGTTCGGCGGCGGTCGCGTCGAACAGCCAGCCGAAGAACACGTACGGCGGATTGTCCGACGGCGCCCTACCCTCGACCCGCTCCATCACGATGAACGGCGAGCCGAACACGGAATCGTCGAGTTCGAGCCAGCGCAGCGGCGGGACGGCGACTTCGGACGCCGCGGCTACACCGGCCATCACCTGGTACTGCATCGCCAGGTCATAGGACTCGAACACCGGGAACGAGCTGTCCTCCGGCGCCATCCGGATGACGAAGGACCCCTGCTCGCTGCCCCCGTCCGCCTGCCACTCGGCGTCGAACAGAATGGTGGTGCTCGACATGCCGCCGGTGGACGGCTTGTCCAGATTGCTGACCATCGCCTCGGCGCCGACCTTGCCGGTCAGCCAGCGCGCCAACTTCCCCGCGAGCTCGTCCAGATCGCGCTCACTGACCGTGAGCGACATCTGAGCGGCCGGATCCTGATCTTCGGACATCTACGGGGTACCCCTATCACAAAAACCTGTAACGTGTGTCACTTCTGAGTACCGGACGGCCGACCGGAATGTAAGGGCGGCATCGGTCAGCGGGACTCAGGGTTGACAGCCGCAAAGATCGGGGTTTTCCCGGACGCGCCCGGCCGTTTCCTTCGATTAGCTTCGGTAACAACCGAACTCGATGAGGAGGCGTGGGTGACCACAGCGACCGCTGAACGTGCGCACGATGCTATCGCGAGCCCGCCGTCACCACCACCGACCTGGCATCCGCTCACCCGGCTCGCGTTCCGGTTCAGTGTCGCGTACCTGGGGCTTTTCTGTTTGTGGATGGCTCAGATCACCTTCGTCTTTCTCGGCGTCCTCGCCTTGCGGCTGCCGGAGGAGGCGATGCTCTGGCAGATGATCGCGCTCGAGCCGGTGAGCGAGTGGGTCGGCGAGCACGTGTTCGGGGTGGATGCGCGGCTGGCGATGAACGGCAGCGGTGATCAGGCCGCGATCTGGATCCAGTGTGGACTGGTCCTGGTGGCCGCGGTGCTGATCACGGTCGTGTGGTCGGTCCTCGACCGGCGCAGGCGCGCCTATCCACGGCTGCTGAGCTGGTTTCTCACCGCGCTGAGGTTGTTCGCCGGCGGGCAGATGCTGTTCTACGGGTTCGCGAAGCTGATCCCGACCCAGATGCCGGAACCCGCACTGATCGCTCTGCTCACTCGCGTCGGCGACCTGACCCCGATGGCGATGCTGTGGACGCAGGTCGGATCCTCGCCCGCCTACGAGATCGCGTTGGGTGCGGCCGAAGTGGTCGCCGGGCTGCTGCTGTTCTGGCCGCGCACCGCGACGCTGGGCGCCATGCTGAGCGTGGTCAGTATGGCGCAGGTGTTCCTGCTGAACCTGACCTTCGACGTCCCGGTGAAGATGCTGGCCGGGCATCTGCTGCTGATGGGGTTGGTGCTGCTCGCTCCCCAGGCCCGCAGGCTGGCGAATATCCTCGTGCTGGAACGAGATTCGGGACCGGCGGTGCAACCACCGCTGTTCGCGTCGCCGCGGGCGAACCGGTGGGCGACCGTGGCGCAAGTCGCGGTCGGGCTGTGGATCACGGTGGGAATGGTCTATGCCGGCATGGAGAGCTGGCGCGAATACGGCGGCGGCGCACCGAAACCCGAGCTGTACGGCATCTGGGAAGTCGGCGAGTTCACCGTCGACGGAACCCCGATCCCACCGCTCACCACCGACCCGACGCGCTGGCAGCGCCTCGTCATCGATGTGGAATCCGCGGGCTACCAGCGAATGGACGACACGATCGTGCCGGTGCTGGCCACGACCGACCCGGCGGCGAACACGATGACACTGTCCGCCGCACCAACCGGCCCGGCCGAAAGCCCCAAACCCTACGCGACATTCACCATCGACAAGACCTCGGCGGACACGCTGACCCTGCGCGGAGAACTCGACGGCCGCCCCGCGACGATCACTGTCGAACGCGCCGACCTCGACAGTTTCCCTCTGCGCAGCACGGACTTCCGCTGGGTCCAGAACCAGCCGCATTTCAGCTGAGATCGGGCCGGGTGCCGCCGATGTCCTCGAACCAGAGGTCGGGGTGGTCGGCGATGAACTCGCTCATCATCGACACACACCGTGGATCGTCGAGCACGACCACCCGCACCCCGTGTTCGGCCAGCCAGTCGTGTCCGCCGTGGAAGGTCCGCGCCTCGCCGATGATCACGGTGCCGATCCCGAACTGGCGCACCAAGCCGCTGCAATACCAGCACGGCGACAGCGTGGTGACCATGATCGTCGGGCGGTAGTCGCGGCGCCGCCCCGCCGCACGGAAGGCGTCGGTTTCGGCGTGCACGCTCGGATCGTCGTTCTGGACGCGACGGTTGTGCCCGCGCCCGAGCAGGGTGCCGTCGGCATCGAACAGGGCGGCGCCGATCGGGATGCCACCCTCGGCCAGACCTCGGCGCGCTTCGTCGTAGGCCACCTCGAGGAGTGCGTCCGGCTGGGTCATGGATTCCACTGTCCCGCCTGCCGGGCGGGTTGGCAACGCGGGACACGCTCGACGATCAGATCCCGTCTGTCGGCGGGTGCGTTCGGGCCGCATCGAACCAGGAACTAGGCTGGGATACTGTGCCGAACACCGCTGACACCGCATCGACCCCGCCCGCAGGCGACCCGAACTACCTGGTCGGGCTCGATCTGCGGGGACGCAGAGTGGTCGTGGTCGGTGGTGGAACGGTCGCCCAGCGCAGGCTGGGACTACTTGTCGCCGCCGGTGCTGATGTGCACGTGATCAGCCGGGCCGTCACTCCGGCCGTCGAAGGCATGGGGACGGCGGGACAGCTGAGTATCGAACTGCGCGCCTACGCCGACGGTGATCTCGACGGCGCCTGGTACGCGATGGCCTGCACCGACGAACCCGAGACCAACGCCGCGGTGGTCGCCGAAGCCACGGCCCGGCGCATCTTCTGCGTCCGCGCCGACATCGCCAGGGACGGCACCGCGGTCACCCCGGCGACCGCCCGCTACGACGGACTTTCACTCGGCGTGCTCGCCGGTGGCGCGCACCGCCGCTCGGCCGCCGTGCGCAACGGCCTGCTCGAAGCGCTGCAATCCGGTGTGGTGACCGATGATTCGGAGCCGGTGACCCCGGGCGTCGCGCTGGTCGGCGGCGGCCCCGGCGATCCAGACCTGATCACCGTGCGTGGGCGCAGGCTCCTTGCCCGCGCCGATCTGGTCGTCGCCGACCGGCTCGCCCCGCCGGAACTGCTCGCCGAACTCGGCCCGCACGTCGAGGTGATCGACGCCGCGAAGATCCCGTACGGCCGGTCGATGGCGCAGGAGGCGATCAACCTCGCGCTGGTCGAGGGCTTCAAGGCAGGCAAGTTCGTGGTCCGGCTCAAAGGCGGCGACCCGTACGTGTTCGGCCGCGGCTACGAGGAACTCGAGGCGTGCACCGAGGCCGGTATCCCGGTGACCGTGGTGCCCGGTGTGACGAGTCCGATCTCGGTGCCCGGCGCGGCCGGTATCCCGGTGACCCATCGCGGGGTGACGCACGAGTTCGTCGTCGTGAGTGGACACGTCGCCCCCGATCACCCCGATTCGCTCGTCGACTGGTCGGCGCTGGCCAAGCTGCGCGGCACCATCGTGCTGATGATGGCGGTCGAGCGGATCGACAAGTTCGCCGCCGCCCTGCTCGCCGGTGGTCGCCCGAGCGATACCCCGGCCGCGGTCATTCAGGAGGGCACCCTGCGTACTCAGCGGGTGGTGCGGGCCGACCTCGCCACGGTCGCCGATCGGGTCAAGGAAGAGGGCATCCGCCCGCCCGCGATCATCGTCATCGGCCCCACGGCGGGCTTCGGCCTCGACTAGCTTCACCGACGGCGCGCCCACTCGGTGCCGGTGCGCCAATTACACTGCCTGACTGTGCTCGATAAACCCGCTGCGACGATGCAGTATCCGGTGAAGCAGCGGGCGTTCGGCCTGGCCATTCTCGTGCTGAGCGGTCTGCAGTTCATGGTGGTGCTCGACGGCACCGTCGTGATCTTCGCCCTGCCGCGCCTGCAGCAGGACATGGGGCTGTCCAGTTCGGGCAGCGCCTGGACGGTGACCGCCTACGGCCTCACTTTCGCGGGGTTGATGCTGCTCGGCGGCAGGCTCGGCGACGCGTTCGGCCGCAAACGCATGCTGATCTGGGGCGTCGGCCTGTTCACCGCGGCCTCGCTGGCGTGTGGTCTGGCCACCGGCGAGGCGATGTTGCTGATCTCGCGCGCCTTCCAGGGCGCGGGCGCCGCGATCGCGGCACCGACCGCGTTCGCGCTGGTCGCGACGACATTCGCACCGGGACCGGCCCGAAATCAGGCGATCGCGATCGTCGGCTCGATGGCAGGCATCGGTTCGGTCGGTGGTCTCATCGTCGGCGGTGCGCTGACCGAGGTCGGGTGGCGCTGGATCTTCCTGATCAACGTTCCGATCGGCGCGCTCATCGTGCTCGGCGCGATCTACAAGCTCACCGACACCGAACACCACCGCACTCCGCTCGACATCAAGGGCGCGATCCTGGGCACCCTGGCCTGCGCGACGATCGTGTTCGGCGCCACCGAGGGGCCGGCCATGGGCTGGACGAGCCCGCTGATCCTCGGATCGCTGATCGGCGGTTTCGTGCTGCTGGTGGTCTTCGTCCTCGCCGAGCGACGCGAATCCGATCCGCTGCTGCCGTGGTCGCTGTTCGACAGCCGTGACCGGGTCGCCACTTTCGTCCTGATCTTCCTGGCCGGTGCGGTGCTCGGCGCGATGACGTTCTTCGTCGCCCAACTACTGCAGAACGTGCTCGGCTACAGCCCGCTGTGGGCCGGTATCGCCTCGATCCCGTTCACCATCGGCATCGGCGTCGGCGGTGCGGTGGCGTCCAAGGCCGCGCTGGTGATCGCGCCGCGCTGGTTGCTGGCCACCGCGGGGGTGGTGCTCGCCGTCGGCCTGCTGTTCGGGTCGACGCTGGACCGGCACGTGCAGTACCTGCCGACACTGTTGGCGCTGCTGCTGGTGATCGGCTTCGGCGTCGGGATGGCGATCGTGCTCGCGCCACTCTGCGTGCTGGTCGGGGTTCCGCCGTCGAACATCGGCCCGCTCTCGGCGGTGGGCCAGATGTTCCTGAGCTTGGCGACACCGATCGCAATCGGCCTGCTCAGCCCGATCGCGGCGTCACGCACGCTGTCCCTCGGGGGCAGCGACGCCCCCAGCGCGAACAGGACACCCGCCCAGATCGATGCTCTCAACAGCGGCTACACCCTGGTGCTGTTCATCTGCGCGATCATCGCCGCTGCCGCCGCCCTGGTCGCGCTGACCGTGCGCTACACCCCGCAGCAGCTGGCGCAGGCACAGCACGCGCAAGAAGAGGCCCAGCGGAGCTGAGGCTCCGCCGGGCCCGCGTCTCAGAGACGTCCGGTGACCTTGGTCGGCGTGACGCGGACGACGACCCGTTCCGCGTCGTCCACCGATGCCGGGTTGAACTCCCGGTACGGCTTGCCGGTGTACTTGAGTGACATCTCGTCGGGCAGCGCCCGTTCGGGATCCGGTGTGGTGGTGGCGGTTCCGCGCACCTCGGCGTAGAGGAACGGCCGCTCCGGCGGATTCACCATCACGGTGATCCGCGGATCACGCACCAGGTTCTTGGCCTGCTGTCGTGCGACGGTGGTGGAGAACACCAGGTCATCGCCCTCGCGCTTGATCCAGACCACGGTCAGATGCGGATGCCCGTTCGGCCCGACGGTGGCGACGGTCGCGTAGACCTTCTCCTCGTCGAGATAGGTTTTCAGCTCATCGGAAAGCACGGCGGTATCGGTCACGCTCCGGTGGAACGCTGAACGCGGCGAGCGCATTCCGCCCGCCGCGTGTCGCCTCAGACGGTGTGCGCGTCGGCGACGGTGAGTGCCTGGTCGAGGATGGCCAGTCCTTCCTTGGCCTCGGCCTCGGTGATCACGCACGGCGGAACCACATGCAGGCGGTTGAAATTGACGAACGGCAGCAGCCCGCCTGTGCGGCAGGCGGCGACCAGTTCGTTCATCGCGGGGCTGGTGCCGCCGTACGGGGCGAGTGGTTCGCGGGTGGCCCGGTCGCGAACCAGCTCGATCGCCCAGAACACGCCGAGCCCACGCACTTCACCGATACTCGGATGCCGTTGCGCCAGTTCACGAAGGCCGGGTCCGATGACCTTCGCGCCGATGTCCGCGGCGTTCTCGACGATCCGCTCCTCGGCCATCGCGTTCATCGTCGCGACGGCGGCGGCGGTGGCGAGCGGATGGCCGGAGTAGGTGAGTCCGCCGGGATACGGGCGGTGGTCGAAGGTCGCCGCGATGGCCGCGTTGATCGCCACCCCGCCGAGCGGGACATAACCGGAGTTCACGCCCTTGGCGAAGGTGATCAGATCGGGCACGACATCGAAATTGTCGATGGCGAACCACTTTCCGGTCCGGCCGAAGCCGGCCATCACCTCATCGGCGATGAACACGATGCCGTGCTTGTCGCAGAGTGCGCGGACCCCACGCATGTACTCGGTGGTCGGCACCATGATGCCCGCGGTGCCCGGCACCGACTCCAGGACGATCGCGGCGATGGTGGCCGGTCCCTCCATCTCGATGGTGCGCTCGAGGTGCGCCAGCGCGCGTTCGGTTTCCTGCGCCTCGTCGGTGGCGTGGAACTCCGAGCGGTACAGGAACGGGCCGAAGAAATGCACGGTGCCGGTATTGCCGTGGTCGTTGGGCCAGCGGCGCGGGTCGCCGGTGAGATTCACCGCGGTCTCGGTGCCGCCGTGATAGGACCGGTAGCGCGAGAGCACCTTGTAGCGGCCGGTGTGCAGTCGCGCCATCCGGACCGCGTGCTCGACAGCGTCGGCGCCGCCGTTGGTGAAGAAGATCTTGTCGAGGTCGCCCGGCGTACGTTCGCTGATCAGACGGGCCGCCTCCGAGCGGGCATCGTTGACGAACGACGGTGCGACAGTGCAGAGTTCGGCCGCCTGCCGCTGGATCGCGGCGACCACCTTCGGATGCTGGTGGCCGATATTGGTGTTCACCATCATCGAGGAGAAGTCGAGCAGGCGGTTGCCCTCGCCGTCCCACACATAACAGCCCTCGGCGGCGGTGAGCACCGTCGGCGTGAGAGTCGCTTGGGCGGACCAGGAATGGAAGACATGGCGGCGATCGAGCTCGTAGGCGCGAGCGGCTTCATCGGAAAGCGTCATGGCTGGGTCTCCTGAATTCACTTGTTCTGCGGGAAGCCGAGTTCCAGCCCGCCGTGGCTGGGGTCGAGCCAGCGACTGGTGACCGCTTTGGTGCGGGTGAAGAAGTGCACTCCGTCGGTGCCGTGCGCGTGCGAGTCGCCGAACAGGGAGTTCTTCCAGCCACCGAAGCTGAAGTAGGCCATCGGAACCGGGATCGGGACGTTGATGCCGACCATACCCACCTCCACCTCGTGCTGGAATCGACGTCCCGCGCCGCCGTCGTTGGTGAAGATGGCGGTGCCGTTGCCGTAGCGGTTCGCGTTGATCAGCGCCACCGCCTCCTCGTAGGTGCCGACCCGCACCACCGACAGCACGGGACCGAAGATCTCGTCGGTGTAGACGCTCATGGTGGGGGTGACGCCGTCGAGAATCGTCGGCCCGAGCCAGAATCCGTCCGGTGCGCCGTCGACGGTGAGGTCGCGGCCGTCGAGAACCACCCGGGCACCGGCGGTTTCGCCCGCATCGATGTACTCGGCCACCCGGTCGCGGTGCGCGCGGGTGATCAGCGGGCCCATCTCGGCGCCGCTGGCGCCGTCACCGGTGACGATGCTCGCGGCCCGCGCACTGATCTTGGCGACCAGGTCGTCGGCCACCCCGCCCACGGCGACGACCACGCTGATCGCCATGCACCGCTCACCCGCCGACCCGAAACCGGCGTTCACGGCGGCGTCGGCGGCCAGGTCCAGATCGGCGTCGGGCAGCACTACCATGTGGTTCTTCGCGCCGCCGAGTGCCTGCACCCGCTTACCCGCCACGGTGCCGCGCTGGTAGACGTACTTGGCGATCGGGGTCGAGCCGACGAACGACACCGCCTTGATTTCGGGGTTGTCCAGGAGTTCGTCGACGGCGACCTTGTCACCCTGCACGACATTGAATACGCCGTCGGGCAGCCCGGCCTCCTGCCACAGCCTCGCCAGCCACAGCGCCGCCGACGGATCCTTCTCGCTCGGCTTGAGCACCACGGTATTGCCCGCGCCGATGGCCAGGGGGAAGAACCACATCGGCACCATGGCGGGGAAATTGAAGGGCGAGATGATCGCGACCGGGCCAAGCGGCTGACGGATCGAATAGATATCCACCTCGGTCGAGGCGTTCTCGGTGAACCCGCCCTTGAGCAGATGCGGGATGCCACAGGCGAATTCGACGACCTCGAGACCGCGGGTCACCTCGCCGAGCGCGTCGGCGGCCACCTTGCCGTGTTCGGCGGTGATCACTGCGGCGAGTTCGGTCTTGCGCTCGGAAAGGAGCTCGCGGAAGCGGAACAGCACCTGGGTGCGCCGGGTGAGCGAGGTGTCACGCCAGGATGCGAAGGCCATCGTCGCGGCGTCGATCGCGGCGCGGGTATCGGCCACATTCGCCAGCGCCAGTTCCCCGGTGACGACGCCGGTGGCGGGATTGGTCACCGGCGCGGTGGTCTCGCTGGTGCCGCTGACCGATTTGCCGTCGATCCAATGGCCGATGGACTGCATGAATGCCTCGTTTCGCCGGGGTGTGGTGCTTCCACCCTGGCCTATCCAGAGCCTCTGCTCGGCCGACGATCTGTATGGGATTCCGGGTTTCATATTACGATTCGTAGGTGCTGTTGACTGTGGCCGATGTGCTCGCGACGCCGGTGGTGCAGGCCGGGCAACCGGAGGTCATCTGTGCCGCGAACCTCGATCGGCCGGTGCGCTGGGTCCACGTCAGCGACCAGGCCGCGGTCGCCGGCCTCCTCATGGGATCGGAGCTGATCCTGACCACCGGCCAAGCGCTGGCCGCGCCGGAGCAAGCCAGGATCACCTACCTGCGATCACTGGCCGACGCCGGTGTCGCCGGTCTGGTCGTCGAACTCGGCAGCTACGTGAGTGAGCTCGGTCCTGTCGTCGCCGCCACCGCCGCCGAACTCGGCCTCCCGGTGATCGCGCTGCACCGGGTGACCCGCTTCGTGGAGATCACCGAGGCGGTGCACCGCGCCATCGTCGCCGACCAGTACGCCGAGCTCGAATTCGCGCGCACCGTGCACGAGACCTTCACCGAGCTGAGTGTGCGCCGGGCCGCGCTGGCCGAGATCGTGCAGACGGCCGCGAGCATGCTCGACGCCTCGGTGGTGCTGGAGGACCTGGCCCACCGGGTGTTGGCCGCCACCGCACGGCACACGAGTTCGGCTGCGCTGCTGGACAACTGGGAATCGATCTCCCGGATGCTGCCCGCCGGGCCCGGTGTGGTCGCGGTCGGCCCGCACACCCAGCGCTGGGGCAGGCTGATCCTGCGCTCGGAGCAGGTGCAGACCCCCCGCGCCACCATGGTCCTCGAACGCGCCGCGCAGACGCTCACCCTGCACCGCATGATCGACAAGGACCGCTTCGGGCTGCACCGGCAGGCTCAGACCGGGCTCATCGACGATCTGGTCGAAGGACGCGTCACCGACGAACGCGATGCTCAGGCCCGTGCGTCCGCGCTCGGGTTGACCCGGCGGGCCCGCTATGTGCCGACGGCCGTCGAGATCGCGGTGACAGCCGAGCCGGATCCGGTTGCCCGGCAGCGGCGCAGTGCCGCCCTGCTCGAGGCGGTGACCCACGGTCTGGGGCTCACCGGCGTGTCGGCGCTGAGTGCCATCGAGCACCGGGCGACCGGGCGGCGCAGTGAGCCGTTCACGGTGGATTCGCCCGGCGCCGACCGGCCCGTGATCGCCGAACGGAGTGACGCTGCGACTGCCGCGCGGGGTAGCGGTGCGCCTGGTGTTCGGGGTGAGCCCGGGCCTGCCGCGCGGGATGGCGGTGTGCGTGGTGGTCTCGAGACGGGCGTGCGGGGTGGAGCTGCGGGGAATCCGGGGGCAGGTGGCGTCGAGCGGGTCGCGATGATCGTCGCGGTCTCGCAGGGTGGTGCCGTCGAGGAGACGCTGACGGCGGTGTGCGCGGCTGTGCTCACCGAGGTGCGCCGGGTGGACGGGGTCGAGCGGGCGGTCGTCGGCGTCGGCGCGGACTCGACGTCGCTGCTCGACACCTCAGGTCAGCTCGCACACGCGGCGGCGGTGGCCGCGGTGGCGCTCTCGATGCGCGGTGCGACCACGCGAATCTTCTTCCGCAGCGCTGATATTCGGCTGCGCGGCCTGCTCTCGCTGATCCGCGACGAGCCCGGCGTGCAGAGTTTCGCCGAGACCGAGCTCAGCGCGCTGTTGCGCTACGACATCCGACACGGCGCCGACCTCACCGGCACGCTGCGCCGTTTCCTCGACCTGGCGGGCAACAAGACCGAGCTGGCCAAGGCGCTCAACATCAGCAGGCCGACCCTCTACGACCGGCTCGCCCGGATCGAACGAATTCTCGCCGTCGACCTCGACGACGGCGAATCCCGCACCTCCCTGCACACCGCCCTGCTGGTTCGCGAGCTCACGGCTGGGGGCGACAAACTGTAAGTGGCGCACCCACTTCGGCTGCTCGGTGTGATGGCACTGCCATGGTCGACGTCGATCCCGCGGCGGACTCGCTCGCGGCGGGTCAGCGGGCGAGAACTCCGCTCGCTTCGATCGCGGTGACGATCAGGTCGGCGACGCCACGCTGCCCGGCGAGGGTGGGGTGATAGGGGAGCAGGGTCTGATCGGCCAGGACGGGGTCGAACCAGCGGACCGACGGGTCGGCGCACATCCCGAACTCGCGCGAGGCGGTGACGGTATCGATGTATACCGCGCCGTGGTCGGCGGCAGCTCGGGCGACGACGGTGTTGAGGCGTTCGAACTTGGACTGGATGTAGGCGGCGTCGGCGGGGAGCAGGCCGAGCATGGCCGGGCAGCTGGTGTTGGTGAGGTAGGTCGGCCAGCCGTCGACGAAGATGGTGGCATTCGGTGCGAGCCGGGTGATCTCGGCCAGTGCGGCGGCGTAGGCGGGTGCGATCGCGTCTATCTTGTTGTCCCACTCCGGATCCGCCTCGGCGGCACACCCTCCGCTGACCGCCCCCGCATGGCAGTGGCCGAGGATGTACTCGGTCATGTCGGCATCGTTGGCGCCCATGTGCAGCGTGACGATCTGGGTGGCGGGACCGAGCGCGTCGAACTGCGGGGCGATACCCGCGCCCTGTGCGTTGTACAGATCGGGAATCTTCGCCGAGCTGCACGTCCGGTCGTCCAGCGCCAGTCCGAGCTTCTCGGCGACCAGCTTGGGCGCATTGGACGTGGAACGCACGCACCGCAGCGGAGCGGCGACGTCGAGATCGACCGCACCCGTCGTTGCCGCGCCGGAATCACCGAGCGCGACATAGGTGGCCCCGGGTCCGGCCTGCGCGGTGGCGGGCACGAGCATCGAAAACATCAGTGCCACAGCGCCACTGAGCAGCAAGCTCTTCATCGAACATCCTGACTGTCGTAGTTCAGTCTTTGCGGCCGGTGAGAGCCAGTGACGCGCCGAGCCCGATCATCACCAGGCCACCGGTACCGCCGACGGCGGCGAGCCGACGCGGTGACCGCGCGAACCAGGACCGTGCCGATCCTGCCACGAGCGCCCACAGCGAGTCGAAGATCAGCCCGAACACCGGGATGCAGAGCCCGAGGATCAGCATCTGTTGTGGCACAGAACCACGCGCGGTGTCCACGAACTGCGGCAGTAGCGCCGCCAGGAAGACGATCGTTTTCGGGTTCGCGGCCCCGACCACGAAACCGTCCCGCAACGCCGCCGCCGGACTGTGCGAACTCACGTCCTGTTCGGCATGAAATGCCGTCTGCAGCGCGCCACGATGCCGAAACGCCTGCACACCCAGGTAGACCAGATAGGCGGCGCCGACAAGCTTGATCGCCGTGAACACCGCCGCCGACGCGGCCACCACCGCACCCAACCCGAAGGCCACGGCGACAACCTGCCCGTACACCCCGACCGAATTGCCGAGCACAGTCAGCAGTGCCGCCCGCCGCCCCACGGTGAGCGCGCGCCCGATGGTGAACAAGACACTGGGCCCGGGCACGATGACCAGCAGAAACGCCAAACCCGCGAACGAAACCAGATGGGCCGAGGAAACCATCGCCCCACGCTATCTGGCGCGCCCCGAGCGCGCCACGCCAGATGTTCGCGACCGGCCTCCGGCGGGCGCCGGGCTCCCTCTCGAGTACTACTGAGGAACTCTCCCACGGAGTGATGTGGTTCGGCTCGGCTCGTTCGTAGTCTCGCCCTACTGCACGACCGGCGAGAGGATTTCGATGGCCATCCCCACCGAGCGGAAAGCACCGCTGCGGCGATTGCGGCTGCCGGTCCTGCTCGTCGGTACCGCCGCCTTGCTGATCATCGCCCGGGGACTGGACGCGCTCGTTTCGGGCGTGCCGGTGCTGCGTTTCTCGATCGGGCTCGGCGCGGCCATCGGGGCGATCTTCGCCTACACGTGGCTTTCCCGGCAGGTGGAGAACCGGGTGGAGGTCACGGAGTTGGCCGCCGCTGGGCGGTGGAGCGGGCTCGGGCGCGGCGCACTTCTCGGCGCGGGGGCCTTCCTCGCGACGATGCTGCTCGCGGCCCTGTGCACCGACATCGACGTCACCAGTGGCTCGTTCGGGGCTTGCCTGGGCGTGGCGGGCTCGATGGCCTCGGTGGCCGTCACCGAGGAACTGCTGTTCCGCGGTGTCGTGCACCGCATTCTGGAGGAACGAACCGGCAGCATCGTCGCGATCGCGGTCTCGTCACTGATCTTCGGTCTGATCCACTTGCTCAACCCCGGCGCCACGCTGTGGGGCTCCTTGACCATCGCGGTCGAAGGCGGCGCGCTGCTGGCCATCGCCTACACCGTCACACGGTCGCTGTGGCTGCCGATAGGCCTGCATTTCGCCTGGAACTTCACCGAGTCCGGCGTATTCGGCACTGCGGTGTCCGGCGCTGACGTCGAACCCGGCCTGCTGCGCACCGTCCTTTCCGGGCCGGACCTGCTGACCGGTGCGACGTTCGGGCCGGAGGCGAGCCTGTTCGCGCTGCTGTGCTGTCTGGTCCCGGCGGTGTGGCTCCTGCGCGATGCGAAGCTCGTCGCCCGGCGACCCCGAGCCGCCCGATAGGACTGTTCGGGGTGGATGACAGTAAGGATCGGGGGTTGTGGGTGCCGGTGCCGACGACGAAACTTGTTGTATGAGTGCGTCACAGAACCTGATGGACCGGTGGATCGCGTTGGCAGGCGTCGAGGCCGAACAAATCGGGGCCGGTGTGGTGGGGCGCTACAACGAACCGCACCGGCGCTACCACACCGGTACCCACCTGGCGGTGATGCTCGCGGCCATCGACGAATTGGCCGATGCCGCAGCCGATATCGATGCCGTGCGGTACGCGGCGTTCTTCCACGATGCGATCTACGCCGTCGCACGCGCCGACAACGAGGAGCGCAGCGCCGATCTGGGCCGCGACATTCTCGAATCGCTCGGTGCCGCACCGGCGTTGGTCGAGGAAGTGGTGCGGCTGGTCGTGTTGACCCGTGGGCACAAACCGCAACCGGGCGATGCGAACGGCGCTGTCCTCTGTGATGCCGACCTGGTGGTGCTCGGCGGTACGCCCGAGGAATACGCCGCCTACACCACCGCGATCCGGGCTGAATACGCTCACGTGCCCGACGATCTGTTCCGGGCCGGTCGCGCCTCGGTACTGCGCAACCTGGCCGACCAGCCCCGCCTGTTCCGCACCGACCTCGCGCACGATCGCTACGAGGCCGTCGCCCGCGCCAACCTCGCTGCCGAACTCGCCGAACTCACCGCGGTGATCGGCTGATGCCCGGCTTCCGCCCGGCCCGACACTGACGGCTCGCGAGGTGTGGCTCAGAGGGCCCTGAGCATTTCCGCGGCCAACGGGGCCGACGAGGCGGGGTTCTGGCCGGTGTAGAGGTTGCGGTCCACCTCGATGTGGGGAGCCCACGGGTCGCCTTCGCGATAGTCCACGCCCAGGGATACCAGGCGGTCCTGGAGCAGCCACTTCGCCTTGTCGGCGAAGCCCGCCTGGGTCTCCTCGGCATTGCTGAAGGCGGTGAGGCGGTAGCCGGCGAAGGGGGAGATGCCCGCGTCGCCGGTGGCGAGGAGCGCGGCGGGGGCGTGGCAGACGATGCCGAGCGGCTTGCCGGAGGCGAGGGCGGCGCCGAGCAGGGCGCCGGAGACGGGGTCGACGGCGAGGTCCTGCATCGGGCCGTGTCCACCGGGGTAGAAGACGGCGTCGTAGTCGGCGAGGTCGACCTTGTCGAGCGGGATCGGGTTCTGCAGTTCTGTCGCGCCCGCGAGGAGTTCGGCCACCGCGGCCGCGCCTTCGGGGCCACCGTTGACCTCGGCGGCCAGGCTGCCGCGATCGACCGGCGCGATCACCCCCGCGGGGGTCGCCACGGTGACGGTGTGGCCCGCGCCGGTGAACGCCGCATAGGGCGCCGCGAACTCCTCGGCCCAGTACCCGGTGGGGTGCTCGGTGCCGTCCGCCAGAGTCCAGTGGTCGGCGCCGGTCAGGACGAACAGGATGTGTGCCATCGGATTCCTTCTCCATTCAACGGATCTCGGGGGTGAGCGTCGACGTCGGGTCGCATCGTCCACGCTAGGGTCGATGGCATCTCCTGACCAATAGACTCGCCTATATGAGACATAGGTCAGCCGATGGGTCGATGGATCTGGTGCAGTTGCGGACCTTCCTGGCCGTCTTCCGCACGGGTTCGCTCACGGCAGGCGCGGCCCAGGTCGGGCTGTCTCAGCCGACCGTGACCACGCAGATCCAGGCACTCGAACGGCACCTCGGCCGACCCCTGTTCGAACGGTTGCCCCGCGGGGTGACACCCACCGCGGCCGGACACGAACTCGCCGCGCGGGTGAGCGGGCCGCTCGACGCACTGGAAACGGTCGTCGCCGGTGCGTCGAGCGACCGCGCGTTGCCGCCCGAACCGCCGGTGCTCCTCGGCGGACCCGCGGAAATGCTCGCCGCCAAGGTGGTGCCTGCGCTCGCGCCGCTGGTCGCCGACGGCGTGCGGCTCACCGTCACGACCGGGCTCACCGACGATCTGCTCGCCCGATTACATTCGGGCGCACTGGATCTGGTGTTCGCCACCACTCGCCCGCGTGGGCGGACGGTGCTGGCCGAACCGCTCGTCGACGAGGAATTCCTGCTGGTGGCCGCCCCGTCGATCGCTGATCGCATCGACACCGTCGGGCTGCTCGCCGACGGCCCGATCGCGCTCGACGGCATCCCGCTGGTGAGCTACGCCCCCGACCTGCCGATTCTGCGGCGCTATTGGCGCCACGTATTCGGCACCCGTCTGGAAACCGAACCGGCCCTGATCGTCGGCGATCTGCGCGCGGTGCTCGCGGCAGTCACGGCAGGGGCGGGAATCAGTGTGCTTCCGCACTACCTGTGCGGGCGGGAGCTGGCCGACGGCACCTTGGTCACCCTCCTCGACCCCGCGGATCCGCCGATCAACACCGGCTTCCTGGCTCGGCGGGTCGGTGCGCCGTCGCGACCGCACGTCGACCTGGTGCGCGCGAGGCTGGTGGTGGCGGCTCAGGGGTGGCGCGCGGGTTGCGGCGCCTGACAAGCAAGCAGTTACTTGCGCTTGACAGGCAATCACGCACTTGCCTATGGTCTCGAGGGGAGACAGAGAGGGCGCAGCGTGACCGACATTTTCACCGCACTGGCGGATTCGACACGACGCGCACTTCTCGACGAACTGGCCGATCGCGACGGGCAGACCCTGTTCGAACTGTGCGCCAGACTCGTGAGCAAGCACGACATCAGCTCGTCACGCCAGGCGATCACCCAGCACCTGGGCGTGCTCGAGGAATCCGGTCTCGTCCACACCCGCAGACAAGGTCGATACAAGTTCCATCACGCCGATTTCGCGCCCCTACGGGCTGTTTCGACGCGATGGCCCATCCCCAAGGAGGATTCATGATCCGCATCGGAGTGACCAGCGTCTTCGTCGACGACCAGGCCAAGGCCGAGGCCTTCTACACCGACGTGCTCGGCTTCCAGGTCAAAGACAAGGTCCCCGTCGGTGAATTCGACTGGCTCACCCTCGTCTCACCCGCCGACGTCGACGGCATCCAGCTGCTGCTCGAGCCCGACCAGCACCCCGCGGCCAAGGCCTACAAAACGGCACTGAGCGCCGAAGGTATCCCCGTCATCGTCTTCACCGTCGACGACCTCGATGCCGAGTACGCCCGCCTCGTCGAACGCGGCGTCTTCTTCACCCAGGCACCCGCGCCGATGGGCCCGGTCAGCACCGCGGTCTTCGACGACACCTGCGGCAACCTCATCCAGCTGATGGCTACCGTTACCGAGTGATGATCAGCAGTTCGGTGGGGGAGGCGATTTCGGCCCGCAGGCCCGCTGTCGTCGCGACTCGTGCCACGGCACGGATGTCGGTGGGGTCGGCGCGGGTGAGGACAAGGGCGCGGGCCAGCAGTCCCTTGTGATGTTTGTTGAAGTGGCTGACGACGGTGCGTGAACCGTCGGGATGTTCGGTGAGGACGTTGGCGGTGATGGCGCCAGGGACGCGGCCGAGTTGCTGGTAGGTGCCCGAGCGCAGGTCGATGACGAGCTCGCCCCCAGCTTCGGCGTAGAGGGCGTCGGGCAGCACATCGCGCCAGACGGCAGACAGGGTCGCCAGCCCTGGGAGTTTGGTGCCGCCGGAGAGGCGGTAGGCGGGGATGGGGTCGGCGGCGCGGACGGCGCCGAACAGGGCCGAGCCGATACCGAGGCGCGCGTAGGCCTTGGCTCGCTGCACCTTGGTGAACGACTTCGCGTCGAGCGCGTCGTAGAGCACGCCGGTGTAGCGCTCCAAGGCGGGGCGCGTCGCCGAGGTGCGCAGGCTCGCGTTGCGGGCGACCTCGGCATCGGCGCCCTTGCCCAAGCCGAGCACGGCCGCCGACTGCGCGGGGTCGGCCGCCAGCTGCACCACCTCGGTGATCAACTTGTCGCGGACCGGGCTGAGCTGCGGCATCGCGAGATCGTCGAGGTTCAGCGGCGCGCCCGATCCGCCGTCGGATTTGGTTTCGGAGGGAGGTAGCAGCACCAGCACGATCGTCAACGGTAATCGTGCTGGAACTACCACCCCGCCCCGCCCTGCCGCGGACCGTGTCAGCGGCAGGGCCCAGCGCTCACCCCGCCGCAGGCCGAGCCGTTGCTGTCAGCGGCCCCGTCTCGCCGAGTTCAGCGCACCGCTTCCAGGAACTTGCGTGTGCGCTCGTTGGTCGGTGCTTCGAAGATCTGCTCCGGCGGACCCTGTTCGATGATGCGACCGGAGTCGAACATCAGCACCCGATCGGACACCTCGCGCGCGAAACGCATCTCGTGCGTGACGATCAGCATGGTGATGTCGGTGGTCTCGGCGATGGTGCGCAACACGTCGAGAACGTCGCCGACGAGTTCCGGGTCCAACGCCGAGGTCACCTCGTCCAGGAGCATCACCTTCGGATCCATCGCGCAACAGCGCGCGATCGCCACCCGTTGCTGCTGGCCGCCCGACAGTTGCGAGGGATGCGCATTCGCTTTGTCCGACAGGCCGACCACCTCGAGCAGATGCCGAGCACGTTCGCGCGCTTCGTCTTTCGACTTGCCGAGCACGTGGATCGGCGCCTCGGTGATGTTCTCCATCACTGTCATGTTCGGGAACAGGTTGAACTGCTGGAACACCATCCCGATCTTGGTCCGCACCGCGCGTAGGTGTTTCTCCTTGGCGGGCACCAGTTTTCCGTTGCGCTGGGTGTGGGTGAGCGGTTCACCGTCGACCCAGATCACGCCGTCGCTGATCGTCTCCAGCGTCATCAGCAGTCGCAGGATGGTGGTCTTGCCCGACCCGGATGGCCCGATCAGCGTCACCTTCTCACCGCGCTCGACGCTGAAATCGAGGTGGTCGAGCACGGTGAGGTCGCCGAAGCGTTTGACCACCTGATCGAATCGAATCATTTCGTCAGTAGTAGGCAAGTCGCTTCTCCAGTCTTCTGATCAGCACAGACGTCGGGTAGCTGGCGACGAGGAAGAACACGCCCGCCAGCGTGATCGACTCCAGGTAGGCGAAGTTGCGCGCCCCGAATTGCTGTGCGGCGGTCACCAATTCGACGACCGAGATGGCGAACAGGAACGGTGTGTCCTTGAACATCGAGACGGCGTTGGTGCCCAGCGCGGGCAGGCTCGCCCGGATCGCCTGCGGCAGCACCACCGCACCCCAGGTGCGCAGCGGCGGCAACGACAGCGCGCGCGCCGCCTCCCACTGCCCCGTCGGCACCGACTCGATCCCGGCGCGATACACCTCGGCCAGGTAACTCGAATAGTGGATGCCGAGCACCACGATGCCGATCTGCAGCGCCGAGAACTGCGTGAGCAGCGTGTAGGCGAACAGCAACTGCACAACCAGCGGGGTGAGCCGGATGAACTCGCTCACCGCGTGCACCGGCGCGGCGATCGCGCGCGGCGTCGTCCGCCGGATCACCGCGATCACCAGCCCGAGCACCGCGGCAAGCGCGAAGCCGAGCAGCGTCGCCAGCAGGGTGATCTGGAAGCCCTCCCACAGCACCGGCAGCGCCTCACGGGCGCGCTCCCAACTCCATTCGGCGGTCATGAGGCCACCTTCGTGTCGTCGGGCGCCAGGCTGAGGACGTCCTTGAGCGACGCCCCGCGGCCGAGCTTGGTCTTCGCGCGGGTTTCCAGGAGGTTCATGCCCAGGGTGAGTACATAGCCGAGGACGAAGTAGATGACCAGGCCGACACCGAAGGAGAACAGCGTGTCGCTGGTGGTCTTGCGCAGGTCACCGATCTCGTAGGTCAGGTCGTGCAGGGTGATGTAGGACGCCACCGCGGTGCCTTTGAGCAGGTGGACCAGCAGATTGGTCAACGAGGGCAGCATCAGCGCCCAGGCCTGCGGAAACAGCACTCGGCGCATCCGCTGCCACGGACTGAAGTTCAGCGCCACCGCCGCCTCGAACTGCGCGCGCGGCACCGCGTTGAGCGCGCCACGCACCACCTCGGCACCGTAGGCGCCGTAATTCAGCCCGAGCGCGAGGATGCCGCAGAACAGCGGGTCGAGCTTGTAGCCGAGCAGCGGCAAGACATAGAACAGCCAGAAGATCTGCACCAGAAGTGAAGTGCCACGGAAGAACTCGATCATGACCCGGGCACTGCCGCGCGCCACGAGATTGCGCACGCGGGCGGTGGTGCCGAGGGCGAGGGCGAGGACGAACGCGAGTAACGCGCCGCCGATGGTCAGCTCCAGCGTGACCGCGATGCCCTGCCACAACGAAGGCAAGGCATCGCGGACCGCGTCGAAATTGCTCATGCGTGGATCAGATTTCGCCCTTGCACAGCTCGTCCGTCGTGTACTTCGGATCGGGCAGCTCGCGCTCGGTGAATCCGAACTTGCCGACGATCGACAGGTACTTGTCCTTGTCGCCGGTGATCTTGGCCAGCTCGGCGTTATAGGCGGCCAGCAGATCGGGATCGCTGGTGCGGAACACCGTGCCACCCGCGCCGACCTGCGGCTTGCCGTCGATGACGGCGACGAACGACGGCGTCACGTCGACCGCGGCGTTGGGGGTGTGGCTCTTGAGCCAGTTCAGCGAGATCGCGGTGAGCGCGAACACGTCGGCGCGCCCGGAGGTGACCGCGTCCATCCCGTCCTGTGGGGTGCCCACCTGGGTGGCGTCGATACCGAGCGAGCTGGCGTAGTCGGATTCGATGGCACCGGTCATCGAGGCCATCTTCGCGCCGCTCGACTTGATCGACTGCATATCCGTCAAATTCATCGGATTACCCGGTTTGACCATCAGCGCGGTGGTGTACATGAATTCCGGTTCGCTGAAAGAGGCCTGTTCACAGCGTTTCGGCAAGATCGACATTCCGGCGCTGACCGCGTCGAATCGATTGGCCTGCAGGCCGGGGATCAGCGCGCCGAACTCGGTCTGCACGCCGTCGACGGTCTTGATGCCGAGATTGGCGAAGATCTCCTTGTGCAGGGCCACGGTGGCACCGGTGAGCTGGCCGCCTTCTTCGAACGAGTAGGGCGCCTCACCGGCGAAACCCACGGTGACGGTGCCCTTGTCCTTCAGCGACTGCAGCAGCTGGCCGCTCTCGGTGGTCTCGGTCTTGGTGCATCCGGCGAGGGCCGCGGCCACCATCGCGGCACCGGCGAACACTGCTGTACAGCGCTTCGACATAGATTTCGTCTCAGCCATTGTGACCTCTCGCAAGGGCAGCGTGTCCGCCGCCAATTTTCTGTTGTAAGTGAGTAATTGACCTATCGAGAAAATCTAGTCATCTCATAATTGTCAGGTGCGGTACGTTATCAGGTTGTTATCTGATGATTCAAACGGAATTGTAATGGGTAACCTGATAGGCGCGTTTCTGTTCTGGCCGGTTCTCGGGCGCCCGATCGCGCCCAGGTGGTAATCGGCTGTCGCCGTGCCCGGACCAGGGACTACCCTGTGCATCCGTGATCACCCGCCTCTCCCGCCTGTTCCTGCGCACCCTGCGAGACGATCCCGCCGACGCCGAGGTGCCAAGCCACAAACTGCTCGTTCGCGCCGGCTACGTCCGCCGCGTCGCCCCGGGCGTGTACTCGTGGTTGCCGCTCGGACTGCGCACGCTGCGCAAGGTCTCCGACGTGGTGCGCCAGGAGATGGACGCCACCGGCGCCCAGGAGATCGCCCTGCCCGCGCTGCTGCCGCGCGAGCCCTACGAGACCACCAACCGGTGGACCGAATACGGCGACAGCCTGTTCCGGCTCAAGGACCGCAAGGGTGGCGACTACCTGCTCGGGCCCACCCATGAGGAGCTGTTCGCGCTCACCGTGAAGGGTGAGTACAACTCCTACAAGGATCTGCCCGTCACGCTCTACCAGATCCAGACCAAGTACCGCGACGAGGAACGCCCCCGCGCGGGCATCCTGCGCGGCCGCGAGTTCGTGATGAAGGATTCCTATTCCTTCGACATCGACGACGACGGTCTCACCAACAGCTACGCCACCCACCGCAAGGCCTACCAGACGATCTTCGCCCGGCTCGGCGTCGAGTACGTGATCGTGGCCGCCACCTCCGGTGCCATGGGCGGCAGTGCGTCCGAGGAATTCCTCGCCGTCAGCCCCGTCGGTGAGGACACCTACGTGGCCTGCGCCGAGTCCGGGTACGCGGCCAACGTGGAAGCCGTGGTCACGCCCGCGCCCGCGCCGCTGCCCATCGAGGGCCAGGCCGCCGCGGTCGAGTACGACACCCCGAACACCCCCACCATCGCGACGCTGGTCGACTGGGCCAACTCCGCGGACGTGCTGGGCCGCACGGTGACCGCCGCCGACACGTTGAAGAACGTGATGGTGAAGCTGCGCCACCCGGACGGCAAGACCGAGATCCTCGGCATCGGTGTACCCGGTGACCGCGAGGTCGACGACAAGCGCCTCGGTGCCGCCGTCGAACCCGCCGAGGTGGAACTGCTCACCGAGGCCGACTTCGCCGCCAATTCGTTCCTGGTGAAGGGCTACATCGGCCCGAAGGGTCTGCAGGCCAACGGCGTTCGCTATCTCGTCGACCCCCGCGTCGTCGAGGGCACCGCCTGGATCACCGGCGCCGACGTTCAGGGCAAGCACGTGGTCGGGCTCGTCGCCGGGCGCGACTTCACCCCCGACGGCACCATCGAGGCCGCCGAGGTCCGCGACGGCGATCCCTCGCCCGACGGCGCGGGCCCGCTGGTGTCCGCCCGCGGCATCGAGATCGGCCACATCTTCCAGCTCGGCCGCAAGTACACCGACGCCTTCGACGTCGACGTCCTCGGCGAGAACGGCAAGCCCGTCCGCCTCACCATGGGCTCCTACGGCATCGGCGTCTCCCGCATGGTCGCGGTCATCGCCGAACAGCAGCACGACGAGAAGGGCCTGCGCTGGCCCGCCGAAGTGGCTCCCTTCGACGTGCACGTGGTGATCGCCAACAAGGACGCCGCCGCCCGCGACGGCGCCGAACACGTCGTCGCCGGTCTGGACGCCGAGGGCCTCGATGTCCTCTTCGACGACCGCACCGCGTCCCCCGGCGTGAAGTTCAAGGACGCCGAATTGCTCGGCATGCCGTGGATTCTCGTCATCGGCCGTGGCTGGTCCGAGGGCAAGGTGGAGCTGCGCAACCGCTTCACCGGCGAAGCCGAGGAGATCCCGGCCGAAGACGCCGTCAGCGCGGTCACCGCCAAGATCCGCGGCTGAGTTCGTACTACGAATCGCGCTGTCCCACTCGAGGTGGGGCAGCGCGATTGCTGTGTCCGGCCGCGGTCGGCGCGACGACGGTGTTCGCCGGTGAACCTACGGTTACGTAGGAGAAAGTGCAGGTAGAGGGATCGGCGCTGGGTGGGGCGAGTCGGTGGCGCTGATAAGTTAGCGGGCATGACGAGTTCGCCCAGCCTGCTGTTCAACCCGGCCACCTACGACCCGCAGCACTTCGACGCCGAGACGCGGCGGCTGCTGAAGGCCACCATCGAGTGGTTCGAGTCCAAGGGCAAGGCGCAGCTGCTGGCCGAGGATCGCGACGCGGTGTGGACCTCGGAGTTCCTCGAGTTCGTCGGTAAGGAAAAGCTGTTCGCGACGTTCTTGACCCCGGCCGCCTACGCCGACGGTGACCCGAACAAGCGCTGGGACGCGGCGCGCAACGCGGCGCTGGCGGAGATCTTCGGGTTCTACGGACTCGCGTACTGGTACGCCGAGCAGGTCACCATCCTGGGCCTCGGCCCGATCTGGCAGAGCGACAACGAGATCGCCAAGCGCAAGGCCGCCGCCGACCTCGACGACGGTCAGGTGATGGCGTTCGCGCTGTCCGAGCGTGACCACGGCGCCGATATCTACAACACCGACCTGGTGCTCACCCCGAGCGAGCCGGGCAGCGCCGACGCCGAGGCCGGCATCCTGTTCCGCGCCAACGGGGAGAAGTACTACATCGGCAACGGCAACGTCGCCTCGATGGTGTCGGTGTTCTCCCGGCGCGGTGACGTCGAGGGCCCGGAGGGCTACATCTGGTTCGCCGCCGACAGCCGTCACGACGACTACCACCTGGTCGAGAGCGTCATCCACGGGCAGATGTACGTCAGCCACTTCCGGCTGGAGAACTACCCGGTGACCGCCGCCGACGTGCTGCACGAAGGGCCGGAAGGCTTCTCGGCCGCGCTCAACACCGTCAACGTGGGCAAGTTCAATCTCTGCCACGGCAGCATCGGCATGGTGGAGCACTCGTTCTTCGAGGCGATCACCCACGCCAACAACCGCATCCTCTACGGCAACCCGGTCACGGACTTCGGTCACGTGCGCGGCAACTTCGTCGACGCCTACGCGCGGTTGATCGCGATGAAGCTGTTCAGTGATCGCGCCGTCGACTACTTCCGCAGCGCCTCGCTCGAGGACCGTCGCTACCTGCTGTTCAACCCGATGACCAAGTCCAAGGTCACCTCCGAGGGCGAGGTCGCGATGACCCTGCTGCTGGATGTGCTGGCGGCCAAGGGTTTCGAGAAGGCCACTTACTTCGCGCAGGCCTCGCGCTACATCAACCACCTGCCGCGCCTCGAGGGCACCGTGCACGTGAACGTGGGCCAGATCCTGAAGTTCATGCCGAACTACCTGCTCAACCCCGCCGAGTACCCGGAGATCGGCACCGACCTCGCGCCGGGCGACCAGGAGTTCTTCTGGAAGCAGGGTCCCGCCCGCGGTGCGGGCAAGGTGCAGTTCGCCGACTGGACCCCGGCCTACGAGCGGGCCACCGAGGTGCCCAACGTGGCGCGCTTCTACGAGCAGGCCCAGGCGCTGCGTACCCTGCTGCTCACCGCCGCGCCCGATGCCGCCCAGCAGAAGGACCTGGACTTCATGCTGACCATCGGCCACCTGTTCTCCACGGTGGTCTACGGCCAGCTGATCCTCGAGCAGGCCGAGCTCACCGGGCTCGACCGCGATGTGCTCGACCAGATCTTCGACTTCCAGATCCGCGACTTCAACACCCAGGCCTCGGCGCTGCTCGGCAAGCCGTCGGTCACCGAGGCGCAGCGTGCGTGGGCGATCGGTGCACTGCGCAGCCCGGTCGCCGACAAGGAACGCTTCGATCGGGTGTGGCAGCAGGTGGAGGCCTACGACGGCGCGTACGCGATGCGTCCGTAGCTGGGTGTCGCCTGCGTAGTCGGGCAAACCGCCGTCGCTCCGGTCGGAAAACTGGAGCGACGGGGTAGGCACGATCACGCCGGAGGCGTGGATGTTCGACGACGGCTGCGGCTACGCCCGGCCCGGGAAGGCCACGGTCCACGGGCCGGTGCCCAGGATCGATTGCCAGCGGGCCCGGCGGAGGGCGGCTTCGGTGAGCGCCTCCGTCGCGACGGCGCGTACCGATTCGTCGGTGGCGTTCTCGACGACGGCGTACCACTCCGCGGCACAATCGGATTCGACGCTCACCGCGAGGTGCGCGGCCGGGATCGGGTCGTCGACGGGCGCGGGTGGGTTGTACGCCGCGGCAGGCGGTTCGGGTGCGGTGCCACCGGTTTCGAGCAACTCGATCGTGGCGTCGCGGCGTGCTCGATGCGCGGCGCTGAACTCGGCGACCAGGCGGGCCCGGTCGGCGTTGGCGTACGCGGCGATCAGGCCGTAGGAGTAGACGGCGGCATACTCGGCATCGAGCGCGTTCTGCAAGGACTTGCGTTGGTCGGTCATGTCAGCAGAACTCCTGCCTCGGTGGCGCAGGCCGCACTGATCGACGCGAGAAGCCCTGCGCGATAACCGGATTCGGTGCGAGCCAGCGCGGCGGCGGACTGTTGGGAGCGCACCAGCTGATCCCGCAGCTGGGCCACAGTAGCCGGCTGCGCGGCGGCGGTCTCGACCTCCGTGGCGGGTACCGGAGAACCGTCGGGTCCGGGGACGGTCAGCGCGCCGGTGCGATGCACGGGGGTGGTGCCGTCGCCGTAAACGCCGATCACCCGGTCGATCTCGGTGCGTAGCGCGTCGGCGTGCGCGGTGCGCTCGGCGGCGATCGTGCTCAACGCGGCGTTCGATTGGGGCGCCATGGCGATGGCGGCCGTCGCGGCGGCGGCATCGGCGCGGGCCAGAACTTCTTGTGCGGCAAGGGGATCCGGCGCGTGCACGGTATCGTCCTCGGCGCAGGCGGTCAGGGTGGCTACCGCCGGAATGCCGATCGCGCTCGCGCCGGCGAGTCGGAGCAGAGTACGGCGGCGCCAGGTCGGCTGGGTGGACGCGATGGCAGGCTCGACCCGCAGCGGAAGGGGTTCGTGCCGGTCGGAGCGCATGCCGGAAGGTCGCCCGGCGTTCGGCGGGGCGGTATGGCGGTGGGGCACGTGCACCATCGTGCCAGATCCCGCGCGGGTAGTTCGCGCGCGTGGTGACACGCGTCTGGCACGCCGAGCTGGACCGGTGCGTGGTGCTCAGCGCCTGGTCCTTTACACTCTCTGAGCGCGTTACGCTAGACCTTCGGCGTAGATATTTCCGATCGCGTCACAACTGAACCAGGAGCTGCCCATATGCCGATGCCCACCGAGGAAAGGGTGAGCCAGCTAGTCGCTGAGCTCGTCGCACGCCGGGGATTCGACCTCGAGGGCGTCGCGATCGCCGCCGCGGGCAATGGCGAGCTGGCTCCGGTCCGGGTGAAGGTCACCGTCGACAGCGACGGCCCCGCCGATCTGGACGCCATCGCCGCGCTCAGCCGTGAGATGTCCGAACTTCTCGATGCCGCAGGCGATTTCGGTGAAGCCGCCTACCTGCTCGAAGTGACGACACCCGGCGTGGAGCGCCCGCTCACCACCGAACGGCACTGGCGGCGCGCACAGGGCCGCAAGGTCCGCGTCAAGCTGGCCGACGGTGCCGAGCGGATCGAGGGCAAGGCCCGTTTCGACGCGCGCGTCGGCCGCCTCGCCGACGACGCCGCCACCGAGAACCCCGCCATCGCGCTCGTGATCGGCGGCAAGGTCAAGCCCCATCGCGTTCATGTTCCGCTCACCGATATCGCCGAGGCTGTCGTCCAGGTCGAGTTCAACGCACCGGGTGCGGCCGAACTCGAACTCGCGGGCGGCATCGCGCCGGGTCGCCCCGTACCGGGCGAAGAACCCGCCGACCTCGCCGCACCAGGACAACACAGTGACACTCCCACCGAAGGGGTTGCGGAATGAATATTGAAATCGAAGCCTTGCGGGCGATCGTCGCCGACAAAGGTATCTCGATCGAGACCGTGATCTCGGCGATCGAGTCGGCACTGCTCACCGCCTACCGGCACACCGACGGCCACGAGGCCAACGCGCGCATCGACATCAACCAGAAGACCGGTGTGGTGCGGGTGATGGCGCGCGAACTCGACGCCGACGGCAACGTGATCTCCGAATGGGACGACACCCCTGAGGGTTTCGGCCGCATCGCCGCGACAACCGCCCGTCAGGTGGTGCTGCAGCGGCTGCGTGACGCCGAGAACGAGAAGTCCTTCGGCGACTTCGCCACCCATGAGGGCGAGATCGTCGGTGGCGTGGTCCAGCGCGACGCCAGGGCCAACGCCCGCGGCATCGTGGTGGTCCGTATCGGTAGCGAGGCCAACGGCGCCGAGGGGCTGATCCCGCCCGCCGAACAGGTGCCGGGGGAGACCTACGAGCACGGCGATCGGATCAAATGCTACGTCTACGGCGTCTCGCGTGGCCCCCGTGGCCCGCAGATCCAGCTCTCGCGCACGCACCCGAACCTGGTGCGTCGGCTGTTCTCGCTCGAGGTGCCCGAGATCGCCGACGGGTCCGTCGAGATCGTCGCGGTGGCGCGCGAGTCGGGACACCGTTCCAAGATCGCCGTGCAGTCCACCGTGCAGGGCGTGAACGCCAAGGGCGCGTGCATCGGCCCGATGGGTCAGCGCGTGCGCAACGTGATGAGCGAACTGGCCGGCGAGAAGATCGATATCATCGACTACGACGAGGATCCGGCGACCTTTGTCGGCAACGCACTCTCGCCGTCGAAGGTGGTGTCGGTCACTGTCGTCGATCCGGACGCCAGGGCGGCCCGCGTGGTCGTGCCCGACTTCCAGCTCTCCCTCGCCATCGGCAAGGAGGGCCAGAATGCCCGCCTGGCGGCCCGTCTGACGGGCTGGCGGATCGATATCCGCAGCGACGCGGCTCCGATACCGGACGAGTCCGCCCGGCCGTAGCGCGCACCGTAGTTGATTCGAGAACGTCGAATTCCTGCCTGCGGATGACATGTTCGTAACTTCCGGAGGGGAGGGGTTCGTCGTTATGACCGGGTCACCGGTAGAGTGGGTACAGGACCGGCCCGCGCAATCCGTTCGCACCTGTATCGGATGCCGTCAGCGCGAGTCGTCTGCCGACCTGTTGCGGATCGTGGCGCAGCATCGGGACACCGATGTCGCGATTGTTCCCGATCCGCGGCGCAGACTTCCCGGACGGGGTGCCTGGCTGCACCCCGTTTCAGCTTGTTTGCGTTCCGCAGAGCGGCGCCGAGCATTCGGCAGAGCCCTACGAGTGTCCGGAAATCTGGATATCTCAGCCCTGGAGCAGTACCTCGAGAACAGGCACGAGCACTCATGAGCACACCGTGAAGCACCAACGATGAACGTCCGTCGGAGATAACCCGAGGTCGTGCGGGCCCGCCTTACCTAGGCGGCGTCACTGCTCGGCCTCTCAGTGAGGAGAGCAGTGGCAGGCAAGGCCCGCGTGCACGAGTTGGCTAAGGAACTCGGTGTCACAAGCAAGGAACTACTCGCGAAGCTCAAGGAGCAAGGCGAGTTCGTGAAGTCGGCGTCCTCGACGGTGGAAGCACCCGTCGCACGTCGTCTGCGCGAATCTCTGGCGTCGAAGTCCGCTCCGGCGGCCGATGCCAAGTCGGCGGCCCGTCCCGGCCCGTCGTCGGCAGCAGCAGCCCGTCCGGCTGCCAAGCCCACCCCCGGTGGCCCCCGCCCCGGTCCGCGTCCGGCTCCGGCCGCTCCCGCCCCGGCAGCCGCTGCCGCGCCGGCCGCGCCGAAGCCCGAACAGGCCGCCCCGGTCGAGGCGAAGCCCGCTACCCCGGCACCCGCGAGCCCCGCTCCGGCCGCCGCGCAGTCGGCTCCGGCTACCAAGCCCGCAGGCGCTCCGGCGCCCGGCCCGCGCCCGGCTCCCGCGCCGCGTCCGACCCAGGCTCCGGCCGCGGGTCAGACCCGTCCGGGCCAGGCCACTCCCGGTGCGGCCGCACCGGGCCCGCGTCCGGCCGGTCCCGGCCCGAAGCCGGGGCCCAAGGCTCCGCGCGTCGGCAACAACCCGTTCAGCTCCGCCCCCGATCGTGAGCGTCCCGCGCCGCGTCCGGCCGGTCAGGGTCAGGGCGGTCCTCGCCCGACTCCGGGTCAGGGCGGTCCCCGTCCGGCTCCCGGTCAGGGTGGCCCGCGTCCGGCTCCCGGTCAGGGCGGTCCCCGCCCCGGTCAGGGTGGTCAGGGTCAGCGTCCGGCCGCCGCGCAGGGCGGTGCCCCGCGTCCCGGTGGTCCCCGTCCCAACCCGGGTTCGATGCCTCCGCGTCCGAACCCCGGTGCCATGCCGGCCCGCTCCGCACGTCCCGGCCCCGCGGCCGGTGGCCGTCCGGGTCGTCCCGGTGGCGCTCCCGGCGGTGGCGGCGCAGGCCGTCCCGGTGGTGGCGGCGGCGGTGGCGGTTACCGCGGTGGCGGTGGCGGTGCCCCAGGCGCTCCCGGTGCCGGTGCTCCCGCGGCCGGTGGTTTCCGTGGTCGTCCCGGTGGCGGCGGCGGTCGTCCCGGTGGTCCCGGTGGCCGTGGTGGCGCAGCCGGTGCGTTCGGTCGTCCCGGTGGCGCGGTTCGCCGTGGCCGCAAGTCGAAGCGGGCCAAGCGCGCCGAGTACGAGAACATGCAGGCTCCCGCCGTCGGTGGCGTGCGTCTGCCCCGTGGCAACGGTGAGGTCATCCGCCTCGCTCGTGGCGCCTCGCTGTCGGACTTCGCCGAGAAGATCGACGCGAACCCCGCAGCTCTGGTGCAGGCACTGTTCAACCTCGGCGAGATGGTCACCGCGACCCAGTCGGTGAACGACGAGACCCTCGAGCTGCTCGGCGGCGAGATGAACTACGTCGTCCACGTGGTCAGCCCCGAGGACGAAGATCGCGAACTGCTGCAGTCGTTCGACCTCACCTACGGCGAAGACGCCGGCGGCGAGGACGACCTCGAGCACCGTCCGCCGGTCGTGACCGTCATGGGTCACGTCGACCACGGTAAGACCCGACTGCTCGACACGATCCGTAAGGCCAACGTCGCCGAGGGCGAGGCCGGTGGCATCACCCAGCACATCGGTGCCTACCAGGTGCTCACCAACCTCAACGACGAAGAGCGTCTGATCACCTTCATCGACACCCCGGGTCACGAGGCGTTCACCGCCATGCGTGCGCGTGGTGCGAAGGCCACCGATATCGCGATCCTCGTGGTCGCGGCCGACGACGGCGTCATGCCGCAGACGGTGGAAGCGATCAACCACGCGCAGGCCGCTGATGTGCCGATCGTTGTCGCGATCAACAAGATCGACAAAGAGGGTGCGAACCCGGACAAGATCAAGCAGCAGCTCACCGAGTACGGCCTGGTCACCGAGGAGTACGGCGGCGACACCATGTTCGTCAACATCTCGGCCAAGCAGGGCACCAACATCGACGCGCTGCTCGAAGCAGTGCTGCTGACCGCGGATGCCTCGCTCGACCTGCGGGCCAACCCGGACATGGACGCCCAGGGTGTCGCCATCGAGGCGCACCTCGACCGCGGCCGTGGCCCCGTTGCCACCGTGCTCATCCAGCGCGGCACCCTGCACGTCGGTGACTCGATCGTGGCGGGCGACGCCTACGGTCGCGTCCGTCGCATGGTCGACGAGCACGGCGCGGACGTCCACGCGGCGACCCCGTCGCGCCCGGTCCAGGTCATCGGTTTCACCTCCGTCCCCGGCGCTGGTGACAACCTGATCGTGGTCGAGGAAGACCGCATCGCCCGTCAGATCGCCGATCGCCGCAATGCGCGCAAGCGCAACGCACTGGCCGCTCGCAGCCGCAAGCGGATCAGCCTGGAAGATCTGGATGCCGCACTGAAGGAGACTTCGGAGCTCAACCTGATCCTCAAGGGCGACAACTCCGGTACCGTCGAGGCCCTCGAAGAGGCCCTGCTCGGCATCGAGATCGACGACGAGGTGCGTCTGCGCGTCATCGACCGCGGTGTCGGTGGCGTCACCGAGACCAACGTCAACCTGGCGTCGGCCTCCAACGCGATCATCATCGGCTTCAACGTTCGCGCGGAGGGCAAGGCCACTGAGCTGGCCAACCGCGAAGGCGTCGACATCCGGTACTACTCGGTCATCTACCAGGCGATCGACGAGATCGAGAAGGCCCTCAAGGGCATGCTCAAGCCGATCTACGAAGAGGTCGAGCTGGGCCGCGCCGAGATCCGCGCGATCTTCCGTTCGTCCAAGATCGGCAACATCGCCGGTTGCATGGTCACCTCGGGCTCGGTCAAGCGCAACGCCAAGGCGCGCCTGATCCGTGACGGCCGAGTGATCGCGGAGACGATGACCATCTCCTCGCTCAAGCGGGAGAAGGACGACGCTCCTGAGGTGCGCGAAGGTTTCGAGTGCGGTATGACCGTCACCTACAGCGACATCAAGGACGGCGACATCATCGAGGCTTACGAGCTTCGTGAAAAGCCGCGCGACTGATCAAACGCAATAACCGTTCGACCCACGCCGCATCCGATTCGTCGGGTGCGGCGTGGGGTCTTGCGGCTACCCCATCTATCAGGAGGTGAGCACCGCTGTTCATCGGTGCGCTCGAATTCGATCTACTGCTCGGTGACGTGCATTCGCTCAAGGAGAAGCGGTCGGTGATCCGGCCGATCCTCGCCGAGCTGGGAAAGCGCTTCGGCGTGAATGCCGCCGAAGCCGGAGATCAGGACCTGCACCGCCGGGCACTGCTCGGTGTGGCCATGGTCAGTGCGGAAACGGGACACCTGAACGAGGTGCTCGACAAATGTGAGCGGCACGTTGCCGCGCGTCCGGAGATAGAGTTGCTGGCAGTACGCCGCCGGATCTTCGGACCCGAAGACTGAGGCTGCGGCATGGGTGTCAAGGCCCTGGCCTCACCCACGCCGCCATAGAAAGGAGCACCGCCATGGTGGATCAAGCCAGGGCACGCCGGCTCGCCAAGCGGATTTCCGCGATCGTGGCCACCGCGATCGAATACGAGATCAAGGATCCGCGGCTGCGGTTCGTCACCGTCACCGATGCCAAGGTGTCCGGCGATCTGCGCGAGGCGAATATCTATTACACGGTCATGGGCGAGACCATCGACGCCGAACCCGACTACGCCGAAGCCGCCGCCGGGTTGGATGCGGCCAAGGGTGTGTTGCGGTCGAAGGTGGGCGCGGGGACCGGAGTGAAGTTCACCCCGATCCTGTCTTTCACACTCGATAAGGTGCCCGAGGTGGCCCGCGAGATGGAAGAGTTGCTCGCCAGGGCTCGCGCCATCGACGACGAGGTGGCCAAGGTCGCCGCCAACGCCAAGCACGCGGGCGAGGCCGACCCGTACAAGGTCGATCGCGACGACGAAGACGAGTAGGCAGGCATGTCCGGTCAGCGCCCGGTAGCTCGAGTGACCACGCAGGACGCCGCGTCCTGCCCGGTGGGCACCGCCTTGTCGGGCCGGCGACCGGTGGCCGGATGACCAGCGTCCGCGACGGGACCGAACTGGGCGCGGCCGTCGCCGCACTGGCGGCGGCGCGCTCGGTGACGATCCTGTGCCACGTGCAGCCAGATGCCGACACCGTCGGTAGCGGGCTGGCACTGGCTTTGGCGCTGCGCCGGCGCGATGTGCCGGTGTGCGTGTCCTTCGCCGAGCCCGCTGATCTGCCCGCGTCGTTACGCACGCTGCCGGGGGTGGAGCTTGTGGTACCGCCCGCGCAGGTACCCGAGGTGGTCGATCTGTTGATCGTCGTCGACTGCGGGGCGCGCAGTCGACTCGGTTCGTTGGCCGACCGATTACCCGGTGCCACCATGACATTGGTGATCGATCACCACCGCGCCAACGACGGCTTCGGCACCGTCGATCTGATCGACGAATCCGCGGCCTCGACCACCGAACTCGTTACCCGCCTGCTCGACGCCTGGCGTGTGGAGATCGATGCCCCCATCGCGCACTGCCTGTTCGCGGGCCTGGTCACCGACACCGGCTCGTTCCGCTGGGCCCGTCCCGGCAGCCACGCCATGGCCGAGCGCCTGCTCGCCACCGGCATCGACGGCACCGAGATCACCCGAGTTCTGCTCGATACCCACCCCTATACCTGGCTGCCGATGCTGTCGAAGGTGCTGTCCACCGCGGTGGTCGTGCCCTCCGCCGCCGGTGTCGGTCTGGTCTACGCGCTCGTTCGCGCCGCCGACACCCACGACGTGGGCCCCGAAGAGGTCGAAAGCGTCATCGACGTCATTCGCACCACTGCCGAAGCAGGGATCGCCGCCGTCTTCAAGGAAGCTCGCGGCCAGAACGACCGCTGGACGGTCTCGCTGCGTTCCCGCGACTCCGCCCCCGGCCGCACCGACGGCATCGACGTCGCCGCGGTAGCCGGCGTTTTCGGCGGCGGCGGCCACCGCTTCGCCGCCGGCTACACCACCTACGGCAACCCCGACGATGTTGTGCGCGCGCTGATCACCGCGCTGGGATGAGGTGATGTCACCGGACCGCGCCAGTGCGTCCGGTGGCTTGGTCAGATGACGGCGGAGTCGCGGCGCAGCCGTAGGGCGAGGGGGACGCCGGGGATCGTGGTGGTGTCGCAGAACGTGAAGGCCAGGAAGCCAGTTGCCAGGCCGGGGGCGAGGGCGACGAGGCCGATCATGACCGCGGGGAGTTCGACGCCGCGGCGTAGGACCGCGACCGGTATCACCGCGCAGCCGACCACCCCGGCGAGGACGTTCACCAGCGCACGATGCTTGCCGCGTCGGCGCTGACGCCGGACGGTTCCAGCAGGGCCTGGCCGAAGGTGGCCAGTGCGACGAAGGTGCCGAACGGGAAGAACACGGCGACGCAGAGGCGGCGCACGTACCGGTCGCCGAGGGTTGCTCGGAGGGCGGCGAGCGAGGTCGAGGTGCTCGCCGCCGGCCCCCGGCCTGGTGCGTCGATTCGCGCGCTGGGCGGCGGTGTCGGTGGGGTGTGCCACCATCGGCAGGTCGACAGCGCGTTCCGGGCCATGGGTCCATGACAAGGGTGGGAGGTCGGTGTGGGGTCCGCTGAACCGATGGACGAGGCCGTGACCGGCGACGAGGTCGACCGGGCGGGGCCCCGACGCATCCTGGGTATCGCGGTGCCCACCCTCGGAGTGCTGGTCGCCGAGCCGCTGTATCTGCTTTTCGACATCGCGGTGGTCGGCCGACTCGGCGCGCTGGCGCTGGCCGGGCTGGCCGTCGGCGCGGTGATTCTCGGGACGGTGAGCACCCAGCTGACGTTCCTGTCCTACGGAACCACCGCGCGCGCGGCCCGCAGACACGGTGCGGGGGACCGGGTCGGCGCGGTCGAGGAAGGCGTCCAAGCCAGTTGGGTGGGGCTGGCGGTGGGCTTCGTGATCGTCGCGGTGATCCAATTGTTCGCGGTGCCGCTGTGTTCGGTGCTCTCCGGCGGTGGGGAGATCGCCGGCGAAGCACTGATCTGGGTGCGGATCGCGCTGTTCGGCGTGCCGCTGATCCTGCTGGCGATGGCGGGCAACGGCTGGATGCGCGGTGTGCAGGACGTGCGACGGCCACTGACCTATGTGATTGTGGGCCTGGCACTTTCGGCGGTGCTGTGTCCGGTGCTGGTGTACGGACTACTCGGCGCGCCGCGGATGGAGCTGGCCGGTTCGGCGGTGGCCAATCTCGTCGGGCAGTCGGTTTCGGGCGTCCTGTTCGCCTATGCCTTGCTGCGCGAACGTGTTTCGTTGCGTCCACAACTCGCGGTGATGCGCGCGCAACTCGTCCTCGGCCGCGACCTCATCGTCCGCAGCCTGTCCTTCCAGATCTGTTTCGTGTCCGCCGCCGCGGTGGCCGCCCGTTTCGGCGCCGCCTCCGTCGCGGCCCATCAGGTCGTCCTGCAACTCTGGAACTTCCTGGCCCTGACCCTGGATTCACTCGCCATCGCCGCCCAGACGCTGGTCGGCGCGGCGCTCGGCGCGGGTAGTGCCGACGGCGCCAAGGCAATCGCGCGCCGAGTCACCGCATGGTCGGTCGCCTTCTCGCTGCTCCTGGCCGCCGCCTTCGCCGCGGGGGCGGCGGTGATCCCGCTGCTGTTCACCGATGACCTCCAGGTCCTCGACCGCACCCACGTCATCTGGTGGTTCTTCGTCGCGATGATCCCGGTAGCCGGGGCGGTCTTCGCCCTCGACGGTGTCCTGCTCGGCGCGGGCGACGCCGCCTTCCTGCGCACGGCGACCCTGGCTGCCGCCCTGATCGGCTTCCTCCCGCTGATCTGGCTGTCATTGATCTTCGACTGGGGCGTCGCCGGCATCTGGACCGGCCTGGTCGTCTTCATGCTGGGCCGGTTGCTCGCTGTCGTCGCTCGCGCACGATCGGGGCGGTGGGCCAAGGTAGGTGCCGAACTCCCGCACGGTGCCGCGTAGCTGCGCGGGGAATCCGTTGATGCGCAGGGGGATTGATGACGATGCAATGTATGACCGCGCTTCCCCGCCGACGATCGCCTACCGTCGAAGGGACGACGTGCCGACGATGGAGGCGGAGACCGTGCGCAAGGTGATTTCCCGAGGTAGCCGGGTGGCCGTGTCCGCGGCGCTGGTCCTGATCGGTGCGGTAGGTGGGCTGCCCGCGGCGCAGGCGGTGCCCAGCGCGCCCGGACAATTGATCTCGCACACCGCGCTGCCCGCGGGCTGGGGTGAATGGTCGCGCGCGGCCATCGTCGAATATCGCACGGAGGGCGCGACGCGCGGCACCACGGCGGCGGCCGGCCTGCTGCTGCTCCCGGAGTCGCCCGCGCCGGCAGGCGGGTATCCGGTCGTCGCGTGGGATCACGGGACCAGCGGCCTCGCGCCCCACTGCGGCCTCACCACCAACCAGGCCCGCAACGAGCGCCCGCTGCTGCAGGCATTCCTCGATCGCGGCTGGGCGGTCCTCGCCCCGGATTACCTCGGCCTGTCGGCCGGCTCCGATACCGTGCACCCTTATCTGCACACCCGCACCGAGGCCACGGCCACGATCGACCTGGTGCGTGCGGCACGGGCCGCGGAGCCGAGCCTGGCGAAGACCTGGGCCGTGGTCGGCGGTTCCCAAGGCGGGCATGCCGCGCTGGGCACCGGCAATCTCGCCGACGACTACGCGCCCGAACTCGATTTCCGCGGCACCGTGGCGCTGGCGCCGGAATCCAATTTCGAACAGATCCTGTCCCGGCTCGACCCGAGCATCCCGAACCTGCCGATCGTGGACCGGCTCGTCGGCCCGTTCGCGGGCATGCTCGCCGGGCTGCGCGCCACCCGACCGGACCTGGATGTGAACGGCCTGCTCAGCGCCCGCGGGCGCGAGGTGGTCGACGCCGTAGCCACCAGCTGTGTCGACGATTTCGACCGGGCCGTCGGCGGTGCGTCGATCGGCTCACTGCTCGCGAAACCTCTGTCCGCCAACGGTATCGGCGCCGCCCTGCACGACTACATGGTCGTCCCGACGCTCGGCTATCGACAACCGATCCTGATCGCCCACGGCGCGGCCGACACCGTGGTTCCGCTGCCGATGACGCTCGCGCTGCTCACGCAGATGCGTTCGGCGGGCACCCGAGTGGAGTTCGCGCAGTACCCGGGCGGACACGAAGAGGTCGGCGTCGAAGCGCGGGAGAAGGTGCTGGCTTTCGTCGACGGCTTGCTCGCCGCCTGA
This sequence comes from Nocardia sp. FBN12, assembly GCF_054031145.1. NCBI lineage: Bacteria > Bacillati > Actinomycetota > Actinomycetes > Mycobacteriales > Nocardiaceae > Nocardia > Nocardia sp. FBN12. The sequence continues at coordinate 3,929,054 of NZ_CM132926.1, read as the reverse complement.
CGGGCGGACCGGGCGGATACGTCGTCCGGTCGCCGGAGCCGGGGCGCTCCAGCGCGGCTAGCCGGGCGAGTCCTTCTTCACCGAGCCGTAGATGACGGCGGCGCCGACCAGCGCGAGCGGGACGAAGCAGAAGAGCCCGAGGAAATCGCCTCGCTGGTTGATATCTTCCTGTTCGTCGCGGTTGTGGCGGACGGTGTTGTCGGTGACGCACACATCGTCGGCATCCATCACCTCGGTGCCGCACTTGACGCCGGCATCGCCGGACTCGGGCAGGCTGATGAAGGCGAGGGCGCCGAAGAACAGCAAGATCGCGAGGCCCATCAGAACACCGGCGATCCGTGCGCCCGGTGTCTGCGGTTCGCCGCCGGGCGCCGCGGGCGCCACGGCTGGGCCTGCGGCCGGCGTCGATCGACCTGAACCTGTCGTCGCGTTCGCGGATCGAGGGCCGAGGTCGGGCTGCGCAGGCAGCGCTAGTCCGATGTCGTGCGCGAGGCCGACGATCCCGTTCGCGTAGCCCTCGCCGAGGTGGCGAACCTTCCATCGCCCCTGATGGCGATACAGCTCGACCGGCATGACGAGCTTCTCCGCCGAGAATCCGCTGCTCACCGCGACGATCTCCGTGCTGCCGGCCCGCACGACGGTCCGAATCTCGCGGCCGGCGAACCCGCGCTCGCCGGCGCTGACGACGACCACCACCCGGGCGATCGCCGGGTCGACCAGATTCGGGTCGACCCGGACCGCACCCTCCTCGACCTCGACCGCACCGTCGGTCGAGCGTTCCCCACCGGGGACAACCAGGTCGCCTGCCGCGCGTAGCCGACCGGTGTCGTCGAGACACACCGCGAACAGCTGCGGAAGCGAGCCGTTCAACAGGCCGGGCTCAACCTCGACCCGTCCCTCGGGCAGCACACAGTTGCCCCCTTTTGCCAACAGCACAAGATCCCCCAGAATTGCAGTGACACAACGTTATCCGGGAAATCCTAACCGTTCACGGGGAGGCGGGCGCGGTCTGTGGCGGGTGCTCGCGCACCGCTCGGCGGTCGGTGTGCCACTGTGGACAGGTGATTCCGAAGTTGATGGCGGTCAGCGATGTGCATGTGGGACATCAGGGGAACAAGCCTGTGGTGGAGCAGATCGTGCCCGATTCGCCCGAGGACTGGCTGATCGTGGCCGGGGACGTGGGGGAGAAGGCCGAGGAGGTGCGGTGGGCGCTGGAGTTGTTGCGCGGCCGCTTCGCCAAGGTGATCTGGGTGCCGGGCAATCACGAGCTGTGGACGACGCCGAAGGATCCGGTGCAGATGCACGGGGCCGCGCGCTACGACTATCTCGTGGCGATGTGCCGTGACCTCGATGTCGTGACGCCGGAGGACCCGTTCCCGGTGTGGACGGGTTCGGGTGCCGAGAAGTACGGCGGCGGGGTCACCCTCGCCCCGATGTTCCTGCTGTACGACTACTCGTGGCGTCCGGCGGGCACGAAGACCAAGGCGGAGGGTTTGGCGCTGGCGCGCGAACGCAATGTCGTCGCGACCGACGAGTTCCTGCTGACCCCCGACCCGTACCTCACCCGCGACGCCTGGTGCCACGCCCGCGTCCAGTACACCCAGCGCCGCCTCGACGCCCTGCCGCCGGAAACCCCGCTGGTGATGATCAACCACTTCCCCCTGGTCCGCCAGCCCACCGACATCCTGTTCTACCCGGAGTTCTCGCTGTGGTGCGGCACCGACCTGACCGCCGACTGGCACACCAGCTACAACGTGGTCTGCTCGGTCTACGGCCACCTGCACATCCCCCGCACCACCTACTACGACGGCGTCCGCTTCGAAGAGGTCTCCCTCGGCTACCCCCGCGAATGGAAACGCCGAGGCATGCCCGACCCCCTACTGCGACAGATCCTCCCCGACCCCGAATACGCCGAGGGCGACCTCAATGCCTGGGGCGGCCACTTCAAGGTGACACCGGAGATGGAAGCCGCAGCCGCCGAAATGCGAGCCAAATCCGACCGCCGCCGAGGTATCTGACCAGTGAATTTGCACGAGATCCCACCACCTGATTTCGTAAGCACATCGGTAACTCACCGGGTACGAGCAATCCCCGCCCACCCGGTACCGCCAGACGCCGACGCTGACCCAACCGGCACCTGAGTCTGGCCTGAATACGCGGAGAGGCGGACAAGCACTTGCTGGAGAGGATTTTGCCGCGGAGTGTGGCTTCGGCGGAGTTGTTGGTGTTTCCCGAGGACTTGACGGCGCATCCCGCCGAAGAGCACCTCATCGCCAAGTCCGTCGAGAAGCGCCGCCGCGATTTCATCGGCGCCAGGCACTGCGCTCGCCTCGCGCTCGAAGAGCTCGGTGAGCAGCCCGTCGCGATCGGTAAGGGTGAGCGTGGCATGCCGCTGTTCCCCCGTGGCATCGTCGGCAGCCTCACCCATTGCGACGGCTACCGGGCCGCCGCGATGGCGCACGCGTTGCGTTTTCGTTCGGTCGGCATCGATGCCGAACCGCACGGCGCGCTGCCCGAGGGCGTGCTCGATTCGGTCAGCCTGCCCGCCGAACGCAAGTGGCTGTCCGACACGGACGGCGAGGGCCTGCACCTGGATCGCCTGTTGTTCTGTGCCAAGGAAGCCACCTTCAAGGCCTGGTTCCCGCTGACATTGCGCTGGCTCGGTTTCGAGGACGCCCACATCACGTTCGAGATAGATTCCCGCACCTCGGATTCCGGTTCCGGAACCTTTCACACGAAGCTGCTGGTGCCGGGTCTGACGAACGACGGCGGCGCCCCGCTGACGCAGTTCGACGGCAGTTGGCTGATCGCCGACGGGCTGATCCTGACCGCGATCGCGCACGGCTGATGGCGGCGCGCGTGTCGCGGGTCGGCGAGCTGGGCGGTCTCGTGATCGTCGACAAGGACAGCGGGCTCACCAGCCACGATGTCGTGGCGCGCGGCCGAAAGCTGTTGCAGACCAAGAAGGTCGGGCATGCGGGCACGCTCGACCCGATGGCCACCGGTGTGCTGGTGCTCGGGGTGGAGCGGGCCACGAAACTGCTCGGCCAGCTGCTGCTCACCACCAAGGCCTACACCGCGACGATCCGGCTCGGCCAAGCCACGAACACCGACGACGCCGAGGGGGAAGTCACCGCGACGACGCCCGCGCTGCACGTCACCGACGACGAGATCGCGGCCGGTGTGGCGGCGCTGACCGGCGATATCGAGCAGGTGCCCGCCACGGTGAGCGCCATCAAGGTCGACGGCGAACGGGCCTATGCGCGCGTGCGTGCCGGCGAAGAGGTGCAGTTGGCCGCCCGGCCGGTCACAGTGTCGCGGTTCGACGTCCTCGCCCGCCGCGATGTCGGGGAGTTCGTCGATCTCGACGTGGATGTCGAGTGCACGTCCGGCACCTACATCCGGGCCTTGGCCCGGGATCTCGGTGCGGCGCTCGGCGTGGGTGGCCACCTGACCGCGTTGCGCCGCACCAGGGTCGGCCCCTTCACGCTCGAGCACGCCCGGACACTCGAAGAACTCGCGGCTGCCGCCGAAGCCGACGAGCCCCTGCTCAGTCTCGACGTCGACGCGGCGGTCAAAACCGCGTTCCCGCTGCGCGACATCGACGAATCCCAGGCCACCGACCTGCGCACCGGTCGCTGGCTGGAACCCGTCGGTATCAAGGGCGTCTACGCCGCCATCGACCCACGCGGCCGGGCCATCGCGCTGCTCGAGGAGAGCGGTAAGCGTGCGGGCTCGGTGATGGTGGTGCGGCCAAGGGGGATCGGCGACTGACCGGCGTGCTCGGTGTCGGCCATCCCGCACGGCCGCGGAGATCAGATGCTCACCATCGGCGCTGCCGGTTGAGGTAGGCCGGTCTCCTTCGTCAGGTGGTCGGCCAGCCTTGCCGCTTCGGCGGCGAGCCCGGGTGGGTTGGTGGCGATGAACATCGAATCCGCGGCCAGGTTGCCGAGAACGTGCCAGCCGCCGACGGGCGTTGCGGATGTCAGCAGGCCGCCGGTGGGCGCGAATTCCGCTGCGCCACTATCGAGTAGGTCGGCGATCAGTGACTCCGTGTCCTGCGGGGTGACGTAGGCGGGCGGGTTGACGGCGTTGATCACGACATCGGCGTTCCATGCGGATTCGCCGGTCATCGTGAACTCCGTCTCAGCCGCCGTGATCGCGGTGATTCCGGTGCGCAACCGGACCTGACCCGAATCCAGCAGGCGCAGCAGGATTTCCGCATTGTGCGGGACCATGGGTGAGCTGAGGCTGCTGATCGTGCGGAAATGGGTGGTACGCAACATTATCCGGTCGGCGTCGGTCAGTGCGGGCCACAGGATCGGGCCCATCGTACGAATCGCCATCGTGAGCAGGCGTCGACCGAGCAGGGTGGAATCGACCTCGGTGAGCTGGCGGCGCAGCCGTCGCGCCGGGTCTTCGGTGCCCGTGTCGCGGATCTCGGCGGCGAACTCCTCGAAATTCTCACCCAGTTCAGCCAATTCGGCCCGCAGCAGCGCGACCGCATCGGTGAACGAGACCACACCGCCGGCGGCGAGATCCAGCGCGGCGGCCGGCGTGAGGTGCCGCGGTGCCAGTGGTCGTGGCCGCTGTTGGACGAACGGCAGGATGCCGCTGCGCGAGAGCAGGGTGATCGGCCCGCGATGGCCGTTGGCGGTCAGTGCCGCGGTGATGTCGACGGCGGTCAGGCCGCTGCCGATCACGGCGACCCGAGCTTCGGGGTCGACCTCGGCGAGGGAGTGCGCGAGCGGGTACGGCTCGTCGATATAGCCGGGTGCTCCGGTCAGCCCGTACTGATCGCGGGGTCGGCCGCTGCCGACGCAGAGCACCACGCGATCGACGGGATGCGTCACACCGCCCTCGGTGCGCAGCTTGCCCTCGGCGATCCCGGTGACTCGGTCGTTCACGACGCTGACCTGCCACCCGTCGCGCCGCAGCCGGGCGATCGACGTCCGCGCCGCGTGTTCGAGGTACTCCCCGTACATCGCGCGTGGCACGATCGGCTGCCCCAATCCGGGGTCGAGGAAGCGCATCGCCTCCGGTTGCCGCGTCAGCCACCGTTCGAAATGTCGGAGATCGTTCGCGCGCACCGACATCAACCCGGGCGGGGCGTTCACCCGCACCGCGGGCACGTCGTGCTGGTAGGCACGACCGCGCCAGACTGCCGCGGTTGCCTCGAATACCGTGATCGTGCCCGGCGCTGCTTCGGCGCGAGCGAGCGCGTCGAGCAGTCCCACCGCGGCCACTCCCGCGCCGATGATCCCGATTCGCATGTCGACTCCTGTCGTCGGACGGCATTGCCGCGCAATCTCATTCGATGGCGTGCACAGCGTCGTGCACGCTCCGTGATCAGCGTGCTCGCGTGCGGGCCGCAGTGGAATCCCGCGTTTGCGGGATGCGGGCCGCCGCTTCTCCACCGCCGCGTGTGGCCTGCGTCGGCGGTCTCCGCGCGGCACGACCCCCCGATTGCGGGATGGCCTCGGCTGTGGAACACGACGACAATGAGGTGCATGACCGCCCCGGCCGCACCTTCGATGACCGCTCTGCTCGCCGGGATCGCGGCCGCGCCGGACGCGCACGAGTTGTTCGCGCAGACCTCCACCCGACTGCGCCGGGCGGTGGATTTCGACGCGGCGGTGTGGGTGGCCACCGATCCGGTCAACGGGCTGACCACCGCGCCGGTGCGGGTGGAGAACCTGCACGAGGGCGGATGTGGAATCTATTGGGAGTCGGAGCTGTTCGCCGAGCACGTCAACCTGTTCCGCGATCTCGCGGTGGCGCCGGTGCCGGTGGCCGGATTGCGCGCGGTGACAGGTGACCGGCCGACACTGAGCCCGCTGTATCGCAACTTCATGCGGCCGCGCGGTTTCGGTGACGAGCTGCGGGCCGTGCTGCGGGTGGACGGGCAGGGCTGGGGCCAGGTCAGTCTGTTCCGGGAACGCGGCAGGGCGGCGTTCGCCGCGGCTGATATCGCTGTGCTGCAAACACTCTCGGCCCCGATGGCCCGCCGCCTGCGCGGTTTCGCCCGCCCTTCGACCGCGAGCTCGGAGGGCAACCACGCACCCGGTCTGCTCCTGTTCGGCGCCGATGGCACACTGCTCTCGGTGAACGACGAGGCCCGTGAGCTGCTCGCGCTGATGCCGCCTGGCCCGTCCACCACCACCGCCGCCGGTCTCGCATTGCCCTTGCCTGTCTGGATTCTCAGTACCGCCGGACGCGCACGCCTCACCGGCGACAGCGCCCGCATTCGCATCCGCACCCTGACCGGGCAGTGGCTCGTCTGCCACGCCTCGTGCCTGCGCGACGCGAACGGCGAACCGAGTACGACGGCGCTGGTGATCGAACACGCGACCCCGTCGGACGTCGCCGCACTCGTGGTCGCGGCCTATGAACTGACCCGCCGCGAACTCGAGGTCACCGAACTGATCGCGGCGGGGCTGTCCACCGCCGCCATCGCCGGGCACCTGCTCGTCTCCGCGCACACCGTGCGCGACCACGTGAAATCCATCTTCGACAAAACGGGTGTCACCAGCCGTGGCGAGCTCGTCGCGGCCCTGTTCACCGAATACCGGCAACCGGCGGCCGAATCGGTCACGCTCCGTGTCCTCGACGGCCGCGCGAGCTGAGCTCCTGGCGTCGGACCCCACCGAATCGAACAGGGCGCCACGTCGGGGTACCCGGCATCATCCGGCCTGCCAGATGCCGAGTCACCGGATTGCGGTGGCGGAACCGGCCGGGTGTCAGGGGTGGTGGACGCAGAGTTAACGACCTGCTCGGATCGGGCGATAGCGAGGTTGTACAGCTTGCGCGTCGGAGGGCAGACCATGACCGCGATCGGGAAGACCTGGATCGGCGTCGTCGCCGGTGCGACGCTGTTGCTCGCGGCCTGCGGGGGCGGTGATCCGCAGACGTCGGCACCGAGTTCGGTGCGCCCGACGATCGCGAGTTCCGCACCGATATCGGTCGCCACTCCCAGCGCGGCTCCGGCCGTTGTACCCGGCGGTCCGCCGTCCGGTACTTCTGCCGGCGGCCAGTCGAATTCCGCGCTTGCCTCCACCACTCCGGCGGCCACCGCCCGGCCGCCGGAACTCGCGACCGGTACGGTCGTCCTGAACACCGTGACCCTGTCCGGGATTCCCGTTCCCGGTGTGCCGGTACACCTTTCGCTGCAGCAGCCGTGTGATCCGGCGAGCAACGACATCCCCGTCGGCGAGACGGTGGAAACGCTGCGTCGCGACGGTGTCACCGATGAGCAAGGCCGGGCGGCTTTCGTCACCGAAATCGGTTGCTATCGCTTCGGGATGAGCGCGCCCTTGGGAACGAATCCTGTTCCCGAAGGGATGCACACGTTGTTCCTGCTCACCCCGGGCGGCACCGCTACCGGTCAACTCCGCTTCCAGGACACCACCCCCGAACCGGCTCCCGCCTGCGCCGAATCCACGATCGAAACCGAACTCGGCGTCGATCCCGGACCCGCCGCCACCATCCCCGACTGCGACGGGCAATGGGCCGTCATCCGCTGGGACACCCCGGGCGACAACCAGCGCGTCATCACCCGCACAGCGGGAACCTGGACCACCTACGTCCGGTTTCCCCACGACACCTGCTGGTCGAGTGCCTCCGCCGATGGCGTACCGGACCGCCTCCGCGCCTACTTCAACTGCTGATCCGGAACCACCTCGCGTGAGCTATGCGGTGAGCCAAATAGCTTCGGCGGCAAGGGTTCCGAGTTCGGTGGGGGAGTCCGCCGAGGCGATGCGCACGGCGATGGTGCCGGCGAAATCGCGGCGCTCCTCGACGGCGATGGCGGTGTCGAGGGCGATCCCGACGGAGTCGAAATAGCGCAGCATGGCGGGGTCGGAGTCGGAGATGCGGGCCACCCGGCCGGATTCGCCCGCGGCGAAGTCGCTGAGCTGGCGGGCGGGCGGAGTGGGAACGGCACCGTCGACCGACGGGATGGGATCGCCGTGGGGGTCGCGGTCGGGATGGCCGAGTTTCGCGTCGATGCGGGACATGAGCAGGTCCGAGACGGCGTGTTCGAGGACCTCTGCCTCGTCGTGGACCTCGTCCCAGCCGTAGCCGAGTTCGTTCACCAGGAACGTCTCGATCAGCCGGTGGCGGCGCACCATCGCGACCGCGGCGCGCCGGCCGTGTTCGGTCAGGGTGATCGCGCCGTAGCGGGCGTGCTCGACCAGCCCCTGGTCGGTGAGCTTGCGGACCGCTTCCGACACCGTCGACGCCGACACGCCGATCCGCTCGGCCAGCAGTTTCGTCGACACCTTCTCCTGCGACCACTCCTGGGCGGTCCAGATGACCTTCAGATAATCCTGTGCCACCGCCGACAGTTCCGGGGCGATCGTGGGGCTGAGTTCGGCCTGCTCGGCGGGCTGCGTCAGCGCGCTACGGGTCGCGACATCTCGTTTGGCTGGCACATCACCAATGTTAGGCATCCCTGGCCCGAATGACACATCGACGAACGGCGCACCGGCGATCCGCCTCACACCGGAATTCTGTTCGCGCACCGCTTTGCGTAGGCTTCGCTCTGTGCAGAGATGGCGAAGTCTCGACGACGTGCCCGCGGACTGGGGGCGTTGCGTTCTCACGATCGGCGTGTTCGACGGGGTACATCGGGGGCACGCGCAGCTGATCAGCCGCGCGGTCGCCGCGGCGGACAAGCGTGGCGTTCCCTCGGTCCTGATGACCTTCGATCCGCACCCCATGGAAGTGGTGCGACCCGGTTCGCATCCCGCACAGCTGACCACCCTGACCCGCCGCGCGGAGCTGGCCGAGGAACTCGGGATCGACGTCTTCTGCGTGATGCCGTTCACCCAGGAATTCATGAAGCTCACCCCGGGCGAATACGTCCACAACCTGCTGGTCGAGCGCCTGCACGTCACCGAGGTCGTGGTCGGCGACAACTTCACCTTCGGCAAGAAGGCCGCAGGCACCGTCGACACGATGCGCGACCTCGGCGAGCGGTTCGGCTTCGAGGTCGACGGGGTGACCCTGCTCGGCGAACACGCCGTCACTTTCTCCTCCACCTATATCCGCGCCTGTGTCGACGCGGGGGATATGGCCGCCGCCGCCGAGGCGCTCGGGCGCCCCCATCGCGTCGAAGGTGTCGTCGTGCACGGTGACGGGCGTGGTCGCGGGCTCGGTTTCCCGACCGCCAACGTCGCCCCGCCGATGCACGCCGCGATCCCGGCCGACGGGGTGTACGCGGGGTGGTTCACCGTGCTCGGCGCGGGCCCGACGATCGGTCAGGCCGCCCCCGGCGAGCGCGCGATGGCCGCGATCTCGGTCGGCACCAACCCCACGTTCTCCGGTCGCTCACGGACCGTCGAAGCGTTCGTCCTCGACGGCGAGGCCGACCTCTACGGCCAGCACGTCGGTGTCGATTTCGTCGAACAACTGCGCGGGATGCGCAAATTCGACACCATCGACGATCTGGTCGAGGCGATGGGCCGCGATGTCGAGGCCGCGCGCAAGGTACTCACCGCCGCCGATGCCTAAGGCCGATTCGGTAGCGCGTTCGAGCGTCCGGTAAAGTGGCTCCTCGGGTTTGCTGCGGTCCGCGGTGGCGCCCATCCCGGGTAACCGGACCTTCGAGCGCGGAACTGAAAAATAGGAGTCGAGCCACATGGCGCTGACCACTGAGCAGAAGTCGGCAATCCTCGCCGAGTACGGCCTGCACCCCACCGACACCGGCTCGCCGGAGGCGCAGATCGCGCTGCTGTCGAAGCGGATCTCGGACCTGACCGAGCACCTGAAGCAGCACAAGCACGATCACCACACCCGCCACGGCCTGCTGGCCCTGATCGGTCGTCGTCGTCGCCTGTCGAAGTACCTGCAGGCCAACGACATCAACCGCTACCGTTCGCTCATCGAGCGCTTGGGTCTGCGTCGCTGATCTGAATCAGACACGCCTCCTCGTAGAGGCGGTCGACACCTGGCCAACGAGAAGAAGTACACTTCTTCTCGTTGGCTATTCGTGTATTCGGGGACCATCGGGTTCCCGGCTGCATTACAACATGTGACAGCCGTATGCATCCGTCCGCGTGGCGTCGGTCTTCGGTAGTGGCCTTTCGGCAGGCGTTGTTCTCGCCGCCGTCGGGCTTCGATCGATGATCGCCTCCGCGTTGCCCTATTTGTGGAATGTTCCAGCGTGGAATGTTTCAGCCAAGGGGACACGGCCGGGTGCTGCGCGTGGACGCCAGGAGGGTTTCCACGTGTCCGTGTCCGGTACGGCTGACGACAGCTGGGTTCGCGCCCACCAGGGGAAAAGTACGCCTGGAAACGGCAGCGCGACCAGCGAGACGAGAGGTCGAGAGAAGAAAATATGACGCAGACAACTGAACGCCCTTCGACTGCGGTCGAGGTCGAGCCCGGAGTTTTCGAATCGGTCGCGCTGATCGACAACGGTAGCTTCGGCACCCGCACCATCCGCTTCGAGACCGGCCGTCTGGCCAAGCAGGCCGCGGGTTCCGTGGCCGCCTACCTGGACGACGAGACCATGCTGCTGTCGGCGACCACCGCGGGCAAGCACCCCAAGGACCAGTTCGACTTCTTCCCGCTGACGGTCGACGTCGAAGAGCGCATGTACGCCGCGGGCCGCATCCCCGGCTCGTTCTTCCGTCGCGAGGGCCGCCCCTCCACCGACGCGATCCTGACCTGCCGCCTGATCGACCGGCCGCTGCGCCCGACCTTCATCGACGGTCTGCGCAACGAGATCCAGGTCGTCGTCACGGTCCTGAGCCTGAATCCGGCCGACCTCTACGACGTGGTGGCCATCAACGCCGCCTCGGCGTCGACTCAGCTCTCGGGCATCCCGTTCTCCGGCCCGATCGGTGGCGTCCGCGTCGCCCTCATCGGTGGCCAGTGGGTCGCGTTCCCGACCGTCGAGCAGCTCGAAGGCGCCGTGTTCGACATGGTCGTCGCGGGCCGCGTCACCGACACCGGCGACGTCGCCATCATGATGGTCGAGGCCGAGGCCACCGACAAGGTCATCGCGCTGATCGAAGACGGTGCGCAGGCCCCGACCGAGGCCGTGGTGGCCGAGGGTCTGGAAGCCGCCAAGCCGTTCATCGCGCGCCTGGTCCGCGCCCAGGCCGACCTGGCCGCGCTGGCCGCGAAGCCGACCCAGGAGTTCCCGCTCTTCCCGCCGTACGGTCCCGACGTGTTCGAGGCTGTCGAGGGCACCTCGAAGGTCGAGCTGAACCAGGCGCTGAGCATCGCCGACAAGCAGGCCCGCGAAACCAAGATCGACGAGATCAAGGCCGAGGTGCTCTCCCGTCTGGGTGAGGACTTCACCGGTCGCGAGAAGGAGCTGGGTGCCGCGTTCCGCTCGGTCACCAAGAAGCTGGTTCGCCAGCGCATCCTCACCGACGGTTTCCGCATCGACGGTCGCGGCCTGGCCGATATCCGCCAGCTGTCGGCCGAGGTCGACGTGATCCCGCGCGCCCACGGTTCGGCGATCTTCGAGCGCGGCGAGACCCAGATCATGGGCGTCACCACCCTCGACATGGTGAAGATGGCGCAGCAGGTCGACTCGCTCGGCCCGGAGACCTCCAAGCGCTACATGCACCACTACAACTTCCCGCCGTTCTCCACCGGCGAGACCGGTCGCGTCGGTTCGCCGAAGCGTCGCGAGATCGGCCACGGCGCGCTCGCCGAGCGTGCGCTGATGCCGGTGCTGCCCTCGCAGGAGGAGTTCCCCTACGCCATCCGTCAGGTCTCGGAGGCGCTGTCCTCCAACGGCTCCACCTCGATGGGTTCGGTCTGTGCCTCGACGCTGTCGCTGCTCAACGCCGGTGTGCCGCTGAAGGCGCCGGTCGCGGGTATCGCCATGGGCCTGGTCTCCGACACCATCACCAACGACAAGGGTGAGGACGAGGTCCGCTACGTCGCGCTCACCGACATCCTCGGCGCCGAGGATGCCTTCGGCGACATGGACTTCAAGGTTGCCGGCACCCGTGACTTCGTCACCGCCCTGCAGCTGGACACCAAGCTCGACGGCATCCCCTCGCAGGTGCTCGCCGGTGCGCTGAACCAGGCGCACGACGCCCGCACCACCATCCTGGACGTGATGGCCGAGGCCATCACCGATCCCGACGAGATGAGCCCCTACGCCCCGCGCGTGACGGCCATCAAGATCCCGGTCGACAAGATCGGTGAGGTCATCGGGCCCAAGGGCAAGATGATCAACCAGATCACCGAGGAAACCGGCGCCAACATCTCCATCGAAGATGACGGCACTGTGTTCGTCGGTGCGACCGATGGGCCCTCGGCCCAGGCCGCGATCGACATGATCAACGCCATCGCCAACCCGCAGCTGCCCAAGGTCGGCGAGCGCTTCCTCGGCACGGTCGTCAAGACCACCGCCTTCGGTGCGTTCGTGTCGCTCCTGCCGGGCCGCGACGGTCTGGTGCACATCTCCAAGCTGGGCAACGGCAAGCGCGTGGCCAAGGTCGAAGACGTGGTCAACGTCGGCGACAAGCTGCGCGTGGAGATCGCCGATATCGACAACCGCGGCAAGATCTCGCTCGTCCCGGTCGAAGACGAGGCCGCCGCCGAGCCGGCTGCCGTCGAGGAGACCACCCCCGACGCCGAGTAAGCGTCGCCGCTCCACCTGACTGCCGAAGCCCCCGCCGTTCGCACGGCGGGGGCTTCGTCGTCTCCGGACTTCTCGTGACCTGGGTCACGTTGATGCAACGTTGGTGCAACGTTATTTCACATAGTGTGGTCGGACACAGTAAATACTCGCCGGTATCGAGATTTTGACTGAATCTGGTCCGGTTTATTATCGAAACGAATACGCTTCTCATCGTCTACGGACGCGTTTGGTGTCGGGGTTGACGATGGAGGTCGGGAGATAACCGAGTCATTGCTGGTTGCGTGGCGGCGAGCCGGATTGCCGCGATCGTGTCATAGCCGATCGCGCTGAATCCGGTGTGAGCGGGTGGATTTCGGGCAGGGTGCCCGAGGTTGGCCACCCCGCGCCGATCCACCCCACCCCGGTCGCGAGCCGGGGAGTTCCGAGTGTATGTGCGGTCGCGTGGCGTTACCCGCGGCCGGTAATGGAAGGCAGTGTGCGATGACCAACCCCACTCCGGCGCGCGCCGAAACAGAACAGCTGGCAGCGCTGGTGGCGACGGTCGCGGCGATGGATCCGGCGCGGATCGCGGTCGAGTTCGACGGTGCCGCGGTGTCCTATGCCGAGCTCGATGCCCAGCTCACGCTGATGGCCGAGCTCACCGGTGGGGCGCTGGACGCGGACTCGCTCGTACAGGTGGTGCTCGCCGAGTTGTTCCCCGGCGTGGTCGATGCGGCCGAGGGGACCTTCGGGGTGCTGCTGGATTCGCTCGCGGGTGATGCGATGGCGGCGCTGGGGATGGAGGAGGTGGCGGCAGCGACGCTGGTCGACCGGTTGGCCGCGCAGGTGGCGCGGACGCCGGATGCTGTCGCGGTGCAGTTCGGTGACGTGGTGCTGACCTACGCGGAGTTCGATGCCAGGGTGCGGGTGCTGGCGGCGCGGTTGGTCGAGTTGGGCGTCGGGCCCGAGGCATTGGTCGGGTTGGCCGTGCGGCGCGGTGTGGAGTTGATCGTCGCGGTGCACGCGATCGTGCGCGCGGGTGGCGCGTATGTGCCGCTGGATCCGGATCATCCGGTGGAGCGGTTGCGCTATGTGCTCGAGGTGGCGCGGCCGGTGGTGGTCGTGACGCGTGCGTGTGATGAGCCCGATCTCGGCGATGTGCCGGTGCTGCGTACCGATGACCTCGATTGGTCGGCGGCGTCCGGCGAGGTGGATTCGGGGGTGCGGGCGGGTAATACGGCCTACGTCATCTTCACCTCCGGTTCCACGGGCCGGCCGAAGGGTGTGGCGGTGACCCACGGGGCGATCGTGGCGAACCTGGATTGGCGGCAGCGTAGGTACGGCATGACCGATGCCGATGTGGTGGTGCAGAAGACGCCCTTCACCTTCGATGTGTCGGTGTGGGAACTGTTCTGGCCCTTGCAGATCGGGGCTCGGCTCGTTGTGGCCGAACCGGGACGCCACGGTGATCCCGGGTATCTGGCGGCGTTGATCGCGCGGCATCGGGTCACCGTGACGCACTTCGTGCCGTCGATGCTGGCCGCGTTCGTCGGTGAACTGGGTCCCGACGTGGATCTGTCGTCGCTGCGGATGGTGTTCGCTTCGGGTGAGGCGCTGCCCGGCGCCACCGCCGCGCGGCTGCGGGCGTTGTCGTCGACCGCGTTGCACAACCTGTACGGGCCCACCGAGGCGGCTGTCGATGTCACCGCGCACGAGGTGACCGCGGCGGACGAGGTGTCGGTGCCGATCGGTGGCCCGGCCGACGACACCGGGCTGTTGGTGCTCGACGAGAATCTCGATCAGGTGCCCGTGGGGGTTGTCGGCGAGCTGTACCTGTCGGGTGTCCAGTTGGCGCGCGGCTATGTGGCGCGGCCAGGGTTGACCGCTGACCGGTTCGTCGCCAATCCCTACGGCGTGGCCGGTGAGCGCATGTATCGCACCGGTGATCTGGTGCGGGAATCGCGCGGTGAGCTGGAATATTTGGGGCGCACCGACTTTCAGGTGAAGCTGCGCGGGCTGCGGATCGAGCTGGGGGAGATCGAGGCCGTGCTGGCCGCGCATCCTCGGGTGGGTAACGCGGCGGTGGTGCTGCATCGGCATGCCGCCGGCGAGGCGCTGGTCGGTTATGTGGTGAGCGTCGACGGTGCGGTGCTCGACGAAGCCGAGTTGGTCGAGCACGTCAAGGCGTCGATGCCGGAGTACATGGTGCCTTCGCTGCTGACGCAGCTGGACGCGATGCCGATCAATGCCAGTGGCAAGCTGGATCGGAAAGCATTGCCGGAGCCCGACTTCCGGGTCTCCACCGTCGAGTACCGGGAGCCGCGCACGGCGACCGAGCGTGCTGTCGCCGCGTTGTTCGCCGAGCTGCTCGAGGTGGATGCCGTCGGCCTGGACGACGACTTCTTCCGGCTCGGCGGCAACTCGCTGATCGCCACCCGTGCCATCGGCCGCCTGCAGGCGAATTTCGGTGTGCGGGTCGATGTTCGTGACTTCTTCGACAGCCCTACTGTCGCGGTGCTCGCGAAGCTCGTCGAGGGTGGGGTGGTCGATGATCGGCCCGCACTCGTCGCGGGGCCGCGCCCGGCAGTGGTGCCGTTGTCGCCGGCGCAGCAGCGGATGTGGTTCCTGAACCGGTTCGATCCGGCGACCGGGGCGTACAACATTCCGATCGCGGTGCGGTTGTCCGGCGCGCTGGATCATGCGGCGTTGCGGGTGGCGGTCAGTGACCTCATCGCGCGGCACGAGGTGCTGCGTACGATGTACCCCGAGGTCGACGGGGTGGGGACGCAGCGGGTGCTCACGCCTGCCGAAGCACTCGAATGGCTTGTTGCCGAATCGGACTCGGAGGCCATCGCCGGTGGTGCCGATGGCATCGGTCGGTCGGTCGGCGTCGATGGTTCTCTCGCGGCTGGGAGTGCGGGCGTCGGGATCGGTACGGCTGACGCGCGTCGGCAGGGCCACAGCGGGGTGAGCGACTCGAATCCGCCGAGGGCGTCGATGCTGCTCGAACCCATCCGCGTTGGTGCCCAGGAACTTCCGGACGCTGTGGCCGCCGTGATCCTGCGTGGGTTCGATGTCACTGCAGCTCCACCGGTGCGCGCGAGACTGTTCGAGGTCGACGGCGATCACGTGCTGGTGCTGGTGGTGCATCACATCGCCTCCGACGGTTGGTCGGCGGGGCCGCTGGTGCGCGACACGATGGCCGCCTACTACGCGCGCACCGAAGGGGTTGCGCCGCAGTGGACTCCGCTGCCGGTGCAGTACGCCGACTACACCCTGTGGCAGCGGGCGGTCCTCGGCGCGGAAGGCGACGTCACTTCGCAGGCCGGGCGTGAGATCGCGTTCTGGCGTGCGGCTTTGGCCGGGCTGCCGGATGAGTCGAGCCTGCCGACCGACCGACCGCGCCCGGCCACCGCGTCGATGCACGGCCGCAGGGTCGAGTTCGAGCTCGAACCGGATATCGTCGCGGCGCTGAATACTGTTGCCGCGGAACAGGGTGCGACGCTGTTCATGGTGTTGCACGCGGCGCTGTCGGTGCTGATCGCGCGGCTGTCGGGCAATACCGATGTGGCGATCGGCAGTCCGGTCGCCGGCCGTGGCGCCGCGGAACTCGACGATGTCATCGGCATGTTCGTCAACACCGCGGTCCTGCGTACCCAGGTGCGCGGCGCCGAGCCGTTCACCGACCTGCTCGGCCGCGTCCGCACCGCGGATCTGGCCGCCTTCGACCACACCACGCTGCCGTTCGAGCGGCTCGTCGAGGTGCTCGCGCCGCCGCGTTCGGCCGGTCGCCACCCGCTGTTCCAAGTGGCGCTGTCACTGCAGAACCTGCCGCCGACGAGCTTCGAACTGCCCGGTCTGCGCGCTGCCGCCGTCGACCTGCCCTATGACATCGAGAAGTTCGATCTCTCACTGACCCTGCGTGATTCCGCTGCCACGGGCTTGTCCGGCGAATTCTCCTACGCCACAGATCTGTTCGACGAGCAGACCGTCACGCGCATGGTGGCCCGTTTCACCGGGCTGCTCGCCGCGATCGCCGCCGCTCCGCAGACCCCGGTCGCGGATCTGCCGCTGCTGATCGACACCGAACTCGCCGAGCTGACCGCCCGCACCGGCGGCCCGTCGAACCCCGCCCCGCTCCTGCCGCAGGTGCTTTCCCGTGCCGCCGCCGACCTCACCGCGATCGCGATCCGCGACGGCGCCCGCACGCTGACCTACGGCGAGCTCGACGCCACGTCCACGCACTTGGCCGCGCGGCTCGCCGATCTCGGTATCGGCGCGGGTGACCTTGTCGCCGTGAGTATTCCGCGTTCGGCCGACTCGATCACCGCGATCTGGGCGGTCGTGAAGTCCGGCGCGGGATTCCTCCCGGTCGACCCGAACTACCCCGCCGACCGTATCGCCCACATGCTCTCCGATTCCGGTGCGGCAGCGGGTATTACGACGGAGGCTGTGTCGGCGGATCTGCCTACCTCGGTGAATTGGCTCCTGCTCGACCACACAGCACCCACGGTAGGTGATGCGGCGCAGGCGCGCCTCGGTGCCTCCGCACGTCCCGGTGACAGCGCCGTCGGTACCGGTGGTGGCAACAGCGCCGGCACCCCTCCACATGCCGACGTAGCGGATTCCCGTACGGGCGGCGCAGCACGTGGCCGCGCGGCGGGTGGGCGGGCGGTGGATCCGCTGGATCCCGCGTACGTCATCTACACCTCCGGCACCACCGGGCTGCCCAAGGGCGTGGTGATTCCGCACGGTGCGGTAGCGGCGTATCTGCCGGTGCAGGCGGGGCGGTACCTGGCGTCGGCGGATGCGCGGGTGCTGCATGTGGCATCGCCCTCGTTCGATATCTCGGTGGCCGAGCTGCTGCTGACCGTGACCGAGGGGGCGACGATGGTTGTCGCGCCCGCCGGGGTGTTCGGTGGGGCCGAGCTGGGCGAGTTGCTGCGGGTGGAGCGGGTGACCCATGTGGTCATCACGCCGTCGGCGTTGGCGACCGTGAACCCGCGGGGGCTAGACGAGTTGCGGGTGGTGGTGGTCGGTGGCGAGGCGTGCCCGCCGGAACTGGTGGCGCGGTGGACTGCCGCGATTCCGGGGCTGGTCTTCCGTAACGGTTACGGGCCGACGGAGACCACCATCGTCACCAATATCAGCGAACCGCTCGGTGCGACAACAGCTGTCACCCTCGGCGCACCGGTGGAGGGCACGACCGAACTGGTGCTCGACGAGCGGCTGCGGCCGGTGCCCGCCGGGGTCGTCGGCGAGCTGTACATCGCCGGTGCGCAGCTGGCGCGCGGCTACCACCGCAGGCCCGCGCTGACGGCGGGACGGTTCGTCACCAATCCCTACGGCGCACCCGGCGAACGGATGTACCGCACCGGCGACACCGTGCGCTGGGTCCGGCGTGACGGCTCGTTCGATCTGGAGTACCTGGGCCGCAACGACTTCCAGGTGAAGGTGCGCGGGTTCCGGATCGAACTC
The DNA here is from genome assembly GCF_054031145.1 of Nocardia sp. FBN12. NCBI lineage: Bacteria > Bacillati > Actinomycetota > Actinomycetes > Mycobacteriales > Nocardiaceae > Nocardia > Nocardia sp. FBN12. The sequence goes on along the minus strand of NZ_CM132926.1, from coordinate 3,910,984 downwards.
GGCGAGATCGACGCGGTCCTCGCCCGTCATCGGACGGTGGATTTTGCCGCCACCATCGGGCACCGCACCGATGCCGGTGCGACCCTGTTGGTCTCCTATGTGGTGCCCGTCTCGGGTGCCGTGATCGACACCGCGACACTCATCGCGCACACGGCCGCGCATCTGCCCTCGCACATGGTGCCCGCCGCGGTCGTCACCCTCGACGCCGTGCCGCTGACCCCCGTCGGCAAGCTCGACCGGACCGCACTGCCCGTGCCCGTCTTCGAAGCCGCCGCCTACCGGGCGCCCGAAACCGCTGCCGAGCAGGTGGTTGCCGCGGCCTTCGTCGAGGTCCTCGGCCTGGACCGGGTCGGCCGCGACGACGACTTCTTCGATCTGGGCGGAAACTCGCTGCTGGCCACCCGGTTGATGGCGCGCATCGGCACCGACCTCGATATCCGCATTCCCGTCCGCCAACTCTTCGACACCACCACGGTGCTGACGCTGGCGGCGGCCGCCGGCCGTCTGCGTGGCACGGGCGCCGGCCCCGCGCTGGTGGCCGGTCCGCGGCCCGATCCGGTCCCGCTCTCACCGGCCCAGCAGCGCATGTGGTTCCTCAACCGTTTCGACCCCGGTTCGGCCACCGACAACATCCCGATGGCCGTCCACCTCACCGGCGACCTCGACATCACCGCACTCCAGGCGGCGATCGTCGACGTACTCGGCCGCCACGAAGTCTTGCGCACCCGCTACCCGGAACTCGACGGCAACGCCGTCGCCGAGATCCTTCCGGCGACCGGCCTGCTTCCCGACGTGCACCCGCGCATCACGGAGACGGCCGACCTGTCCGACGCCGTTCGCACCTTCGCCGCCACCGGTTTCGATCTCACCGTCGACGTTCCGATCCGTGCGGCCTTGTTCCGCGTTGCCGCGAATACCGATGCGGCACATGATGGGTCGGCCGGACCCGGCATCGACCGTGCGAGCCACGGTCGGCCGGCGACAGCCCTCGGTGCCGTGGAACAAGTCGACGCGACGGACCCGACCGGGTCCGCTGCGGAATACGTGCTGGTCATCGTGTTGCATCACATCGCGGCTGACGGGTTCTCGTTCGGGCCGTTGATCCGGGACGTGCTCACCGCGTACGGGTCGCGGGCCGCTGGGGTGGCGCCGCAGTGGGCGCCGTTGGACGTGCAGTACGCCGACTACGCCGTCTGGCAGCACGCGGTGCTCGGCGATGCGGCCGATCCGGAATCGATGGCGGCGAAGCAGCTCTCGTATTGGCGCGACGCCCTGACCGGGGTGCCCGAGCAGTTGGAGCTGCCGACCGATCGGGTCCGGCCTGCGGTCGCTTCGCGGCGTGGTGCGACGCACGGGATCGAGATCGATGCCCAAACACACCACGCGCTGACGGAATTCGCTCGTGCGCACGGCATCACGGTGTTCATGGCGGCGCACGCGGTGTTCGCGGTGCTCCTGGCACGACTGTCGGCGACCACCGATATCGCGATCGGCACACCGGTGTCGGGCCGTGGTGAACGCGCACTCGACGATCTCGTCGGCATGTTCGTCAACACCCTCGTCCTGCGCACCGAGGTGAGGCCCGCGACCCCGTTCAGCACACTGATCGCCCAGGTCCGCGACACCGACCTCGCGGCATTCGGGCACGCCGACGTGCCGTTCGAGCGCCTGGTCGAGATCCTCGATCCGGTCCGCTCCACCGCCCGCAACCCCCTGTTCCAGGTGATGCTGTCCCTCAACGAGGACACCCCGGGCAACCTCGTCCTCCCCGGCCTCACGGTCGCGGGCTTCGACCTGCCCACCGGCGTCGCGAAGTTCGACCTCGAACTGACCCTCACCGAACATCACGACGGCAACGGCACTCCCACAGGCATGTCCGGTGCGTTCCTCTACGCTACCGACCTGTTCGATGCCGCCACCGTCGCCGATTTCGCCACCCGCCTCGAGCGCCTGCTCGCCGCGGTCCTGGCCGACCCGAACCGCCCCGTGGGCGACATCGAAATCCTCGACCACACCGAGCAGACCCAGTTGCTGACCACCTGGAACGACACCACCGCCGACCGCGACCACACCGCGACGCTCGCCTCCCTCTTCGCCGACCGGGTGGCCGCCGCACCGCAGGCGATCGCGGTGGTCGTCGACACGGATTCGTCGAGCGCGATTTCCCGGCTCGAACTCGCGGCAGCCGATGCGATCGCCGCGCACCGCGTCGGGTCCGCGGCGCACGAGGTGCCCGGCGGTGGCGCTGTCGATTCCTCGGCAGCGGTGGAGCTTTCGTACGAGGAGTTCGGTGGGCGAGTCGCACGGCTGGCCCGCCATCTGATCGGGCTCGGGACCGGTCCTGGCTCGCTGGTCGCGGTGGCGATGCGCCGTGGTGTGGAGCAGTTGGTCGCTGTCCACGCGGTGCTGGCGGCCGGTGCCGCGTATGTGCCGGTGGATCCGGATCACCCAGCCGAGCGGACCGCCTTCGTGCTGGCGCAGACGGCACCGGCCTGCGTACTGACCGTCACCGGAAGCGTTGCGGCGGTGGGGAAGCCGGTGCTGAAGATCGATGCGCTCGACCTGTCGGAACTGTCCGGCGACCCGATCACCGATGACGAGCGGACGGCACCGCTGCGTCCCGAGCATCTCGCGTACGTGCTGTTCACCTCGGGCTCGACCGGCCGGCCCAAGGGCGTGGCCGTGCCGCACAAGGCCGCGGTGAACCAGCTGCAGTGGCTGCAGCGGCAATACCGGCTCGGCGCCGACGACGTGGTGCTGCAGAAGACGCCGTTCACCTTCGACGCGTCCGTGTGGGAACTGCTGTGGCCCTTGCAGGTCGGTGCGCGGCTGGTGCTCGCCACCGCCGACGGGCATCGTGACCCGGCATACCTGGCGGCGGCCACCGTGCGTCATCGGGTGAGCGTTGTCCAGTACGTGCCGTCGGTGCTCGCCGCCGTGCTCGCTGAACCGGTGTCAGCGCAGGCGGATTCGCTGCGATTGGTTTTCGCGGGCGGTGAAGCGCTGACGACCGACCTGGCACGTCGCGTCCGTGCGAGCACCGGCGCGACGGTGGTGAACCTGTACGGCCCCACCGAGACCGCCATCCAGGTCACGACGCACCAGGTAGGCGACGAGCGGGGAGCATCGGTGCCGATCGGTGTACCCGTTGCCGATTCCCGCGTATACGTGCTGGATTCGCGCCTGCACCCGGTTCCGGCCGGTGTCCCGGGTGAGTTGTATGTGGCGGGCGCGCAGCTCGCCGACGGCTATCACGGCCGCGCCGACCTCACCGCCGAACGTTTCGTCGCCAACCCCTTCGCCACCGGCGAACGCCTGTACCGCACCGGCGACCTCGTCACCTGGCGGACCGGCGCCGACGGCCCCGCCCTGCAGTACCTCGGCCGCACCGACTTCCAGGTGAAGCTGCGCGGCCTGCGCATCGAACCGGCCGAAATCGAAGCCGCGATCGCCGCTGTTCCCGGTGTGCGTCGCGTCGCCGTCATGGTCCGCTCGGACGAAGGCCGACCCGATCAGCTCGTCGCCTACGTGGTCCGTGCTGCCGGTGCGTCCCCGGTCGCGGGAACGGGCAGTGCTGTATCCGCCGACCTGGATGCCGCGATCGCCGCGGCGCTGCCCTCCTACATGGTCCCGGGCGCCTATGTATTCCTCGACGAGTTGCCCGTCAACGCCTCCGGCAAGCTCGATCGCCGGGCACTGCCCGCGCCGCGATCGCGGCAGCTCGACTACCGGGAGCCCGCCACCGTCACCGAGCGGATCGTCGCCGCGACCTTTGCCGGGGTGCTCGATCTCGACCGGGTCGGCGCGGGTGACGACTTCTTCGCGCTCGGCGGCAACTCCCTGCTGGCCACCCAGGTGGCGGCGCGACTCGGTGCCGCGCTCGATGCTCGGGTGCCGGTGCGGGAACTGTTCGAGGCGAGCACCGTCGACGGACTCGCGCGGCGGCTGGATGCGCTGCGTGGCACCGGTAGCAGGCGCGGGCCGGTGGCGGGTCGACGCCCGCGACGGATTCCGCTCTCGCCTGCGCAGCAGCGGATGTGGTTCCTGCACCGCTTCGACCCGGACTCCGCCGCGTACCACATTCCGGTCGCGATCCGGCTCAGCGGCGAGCTCGACGCGCGAGCGCTGCGTGGTGCGCTGGGTGACCTGATCGCCCGGCACGAGACATTGCGCACCACCTATCCCGAATTCGACGGGCAGGCAACGCAACTCGTCGGCCCGGCGTTCGTGCCCGGCCTCGCCGTCACCGATGTCGATGATGTGGCGGCGGCGGTGGTCGCGGTGCTGGCCGGCGGTTTCGACATCACGACCGAGGTGCCGGTGCGCGCCGCGCTGCTTCGGGTCGCGGCGACCGAACATGTGCTGGTGCTCGTCGTGCATCACATCGCGGCCGACGGCTGGTCGATGGGCCCGCTGACCCGGGATCTGGTGGCGGCCTATGCCGCTCGCGCGGCGGGGGCGCAGCCGCGGCTGCCCGCGTTGGCCGTGCATTACGCCGACTATGCGCTGTGGCAGACCGAGGGGCTCGGCCGTGCCGACGACCCGGACGCGCCACTGGCCCGCCAGCTCGGCTACTGGACGGATCGACTCGCTGGCTTGCCCGACGTCTTGACGTTGCCCGCCGACCGGCGCAGGCCGCTGATCGCCACCAACCGGGGCGCCACCTTCACCTCCACCCTCGGCGCCGATCTGCATCGCGGGATCGAGGAGCTGGCTCGCGCGCACCGCGCCACCCCGTTCATGGTCCTGCACGCGGGGCTCTCGGTGTTGCTTGCGCGGCTCTCGGCCGGTGCCGACATCGTCGTCGGTACACCTGTGGCCGGGCGCGGTCATCGCGAGCTCGACGACATCGTCGGCATGTTCGTCAACACCCTCGTGTTGCGGGCGCGGGTCCACCCCGATGTTCGCTTCGCCGATCTGCTCGACGAGGTTCGCGCGGGTGATCTCGATGCCTTCGACAATGCCGACGTGCCGTTCGAGAGCCTGGTCGACGCGCTGAATCCGGCGCGCTCCCAAGGATATTCACCGCTGTACCAGATCTCCCTGGCATTGCAGAACCAGCGCAGGACCGCGTTCGAACTGCCCGGCCTCACGCTGTCGGGGCTGCCCCTGCCCGACGCGCCGATCGAAGTGGATCTGGACTTCACCTTCGTCGACCGTTTCGCGCCCGACGGCGCGCCCGCCGGTCTCGACCTCGAACTGCGCTACGCCACCGACCTTTTCGATGCCGACACCGTGGCGGCGATGGTCGCAATGCTCGAGCGGGTGTTGCGGGACGCGGTCACCGCCCCCGAGACCGCGGTCGGCGACCTGCGGTTGCTCGCCGCTGCCGACGAGGCCACGCTGCTGGCGGGCCCGCACGGTGCGGTGGTTCCACTCGACAGCGCACTGGCCGAACTGGGCGTGCGCGCCCCACTCGCCGCTCACCTGCTCGACGCCGCGGCCGCACGCGATCCGCGGGCAGCGGCGGCGATCTTCGAAGGTGCCGAGATCACCTACGGTGCGCTCGCGGCCAGGGCCAACCGGCTCGCGCGCAGATTGATCGACTGCGGCGTCGGGCCGGAAACGCCGGTGGCCGTCGCGGTTCCGCGCAGCATCGAACTGCTGGTGGTGCTGCACGGCGTGCTCGCGGCCGGTGGTGTGTACGTGCCGATCGACGCGGCCCAGCCGGCCGAACGCATCGGGCAGGTGCTGGCGACTGCCACGCCACGCCTCGTCGTGGTCGCGTCGGCCGGTGATCTCGATCATGTGGACAGCGGTATCCGATCCGCTACGGCCTCAGTGCATTTCGCCGCCGCGTCGCGTTCCGGATTCCCGGTGCTCACCGTCGCACAGCTCGAGGACCCGACGCAGGAGACCGTCGCGGGTGGCCCGCTCACCGATGCCGAACGTCTCGCGCCGCTGCACCCGGAGCACCCGGCTTATGTGCTGTTCACCTCCGGCTCCACCGGCACGCCGAAGGGTGTGCTGATCTCGCATCGCGCCGTTGTCAACGAAATCGCTTGGCTGCGTGGCGAATACGCGATGACCGCAGCGGATCGCTTTCTGCAGCGCGCGCCGCTCACCTTCGACGTCTCGCTCTGGGAACTCCTGGCTCCCGCGCTGCTCGGTGCCCCGCTGGTGCTGTTGCGTCCCGGCGGCCATCTCGACCTGGCCTATCAGGCGCGAACGGTACGTGAGCAGGGCGTCACCATCATGGAGATCGTGCCGTCGGTGCTGGCCGCGATGCTCGCCGAAGGGCTCGGCGAGGCGCTGAGCGGGCTGCGGATGCTGCACGTGGGCGGCGAGGAACTGCCCGCCCCGCTGGCGGCCGCTGTGCTCGCCGCGATTCCCGGCGAGCTGCACAACACCTACGGCCCGACCGAAGTGGCTATCACCAGTACTTTTCAGCAGATCACGGCACCGGTCGAGCAGACCGAGCTGCCCATCGGCAGGCCGACCTGGAACGTGCGCGCGTATGTGCTCGACGAGCGTTTGCACCCGGTGCCCAGTGGCGTCGCGGGAGAGCTGTACCTCGCGGGTGCGCAGCTGGCCCGGGGCTACCTCGGCAGGCCCGATCTGACGGCCGACCGCTTCGTCGCCGATCCGTACGGTGCCGACGGCGGGCGAATGTACCGCACCGGCGACCTCGTTCGGCGCGATCGCGCGGGAGCGCTGATCTACCTGGGCCGCAACGACTTCCAGGTTAAGATCCGCGGGCTGCGAATCGAGCTGGGCGAGATCGAGGCCGCGCTCGGCGACGCACGCGGCGTCACCCACGCGACCGTACTTCCTGCCACCGACGACGCCGGACGTCAGTGCCTGGTCGGCTACGTCGCCGGCGCTGTCGACACCGTGGCTGTGCGTGCGCATGTCGCGGGCCGGGTGCCCGCGTACATGGTCCCCACGCACCTGGTCGTGCTCGATACCGTGCCGCTCAACTCGGCGGGCAAACTCGACCGGACCGCGCTGCCTGCCGCCGACCTGTCCACCACCACCGAGTACGTGGCGCCGCGACCGGGTGCGCAGACCGCGCTCGCCGGTGTGATCGGCGAGCTACTCGGGGTGGGGCGCATCGGCGCCAACGACGACTTCTTCGCGGTCGGTGGCAATTCGCTGCTCGCGATGCGTCTGGTCGCCCGCGTCAACGCGGCCCTCGGCAGTGCGCTGGACGTGCGCGATGTGTTCGACGCCCCGACCGTCGCCGGACTTGCCGAGCGCGCGGGCACCGGCCGCGAACAGTTGCCGCCGCTGACCGCCGTGCGCCCGCGCCCGGAACGAATCCCGTTGTCACTGGCCCAGACTCGGCTGTGGTTGCTGAATCGCATCGATCCCGAATCCGCCGTCTACACGCTGCCGATCGCGTTGCGCCTGACCGGCGACCTCGACACCGACGCCCTGTGGGCGGCGCTCGCCGATGTGCTCGACCGACACGAATCGCTACGCACCATCTTCCCGGAAGACGCCGACGGCCCGACCCAGATCGTGCTCCCGGCCGACCAGATGACGCCCGAACCCATCGTCGCTACTGTCGCCGAGACCGATCTGGCAGAGGCCGTGCGCGCCGTCGTCGGCGCGGGTTTCGACCTCACGGCCCAGCCGCCGCTGCGCGCCGCGCTGCTCCGTCGAGAGCCGAAGGACCGGTCGGAATCCGGGTCCGACCTGCGCGATGAGCTCGCAATGGGGAGCCGGGTGACCGGTGGGGCCGAAGTCATCGCTACGGCTATCGCCGCACCCGGGCGTGGTGCCATGGCGGGCGAGGTCGAGCATGTTCTGGTGCTCGCGGTGCATCACATCGCCGCCGATGGTGTGTCGACCACGCCGCTGGCGCGCGACCTGATCGGCGCCTACGCCGCGCGCGCGGCGGGACTCGCTCCGGTGTGGGAGCCGTTGCCGGTGCAGTATCCGGACTTCACCCTGTGGCAGCACGCCGTGCTCGGCGATGCGGCCGATCCGGAGTCGCCGCTGGCGCGGCAGCTGGCGCACTGGCGTGACGAATTGGCCGGGGCCGCACCGGTTCTCGACCTGGCGACGGACCGGCCTCGGTCCGCCGTGCGCACGGGTGTGGGTGGGGCCGTCGGGTTCGATGTGCCCGCCGAGGTGGTGGCGGGGATCGAGGCGCTGGCTCGTCGCCATGGGGTGTCCACCTTCATGGTGGTGCACGCGGCGTTCGCGGTGTTGCTGTCCCGTCACGGTGCTGGTGCGGATGTTCTGGTCGGCACTCCGGTTGCCGGGCGGGCCGACGCGGCGCTCGACGATCTGGTCGGCATGTTCGTCAACACTCTCGTGTTGCGGACCGCGGTCGACGGCGGCGCCGGATTCGGTGAGCTGCTCGCCGAGGTACGGGCCGCCGATCTGCGGGCTTTCGCGCATGCGGATCTGCCCTTCGAGCGGCTCGTCGACGAGCTGAATCCGGTTCGCTCCACGTCGTATTCGCCGATCGTGCAGGTGATGCTGGCATTCGAGCATCGCGACGACACCATCATCGAGCTGCCGGGGCTGCGGATCGACGAGTTCGCTCTGCCCGCGGCGACAACCCAATTCGACCTGTCGCTGGCGATCGACGAGATCGTCGATGCCGCAGGGGAACCCGGGATGCGCGGCTGGCTGCGCTACGCCACCGATCTGTTCGACGCCGACACCGTGGCTGCGTTCGGTGCGCGGTTCGTGCGGGTGCTGAGCGCTGTTGTCGCCGATGACGCCATCGCGGTCGGCGAGATCGATCTCATGGATGCCGCGCAGACCGCCCAGCTCGTGGCGTGGAATGACACCGCCGCCCCGCTCGACACCGACGCGACCCTGGTCTCGCTGTTCGCCGCGCAGGCCGCGCGCACCCCCGACGCGAGTGCCCTCGAGTTCGAGGGAGAGCGGGTTACTTACGGCGAGTTCGCGGTTCGTGTCGCCCGCCTGGCGCGATGGCTGATCGCCGAGCAGGTCGGTCCCGGCGCCGTCGTCGGTATCGGGCTGCGGCGCGGCATCGAGCTGCTGGTTGCCGTCTACGCGGTCCAGGCGGCAGGCGCCGCCTATCTACCGCTGGACCCCGACCACCCGGCGGACCGAATCGCCGACATCCTGGCGACCGCGGCCCCGGTCTACGTGCTGGCCGCCGCCGACTTCCCCGATACCGAGCCCGGCACGCGCATTGTCGAACCCGGCACGCTCGACCTGTCCGGGTTCGCTCCTGACCCGGTGACCGATGCCGACCGGATCCGGCCGTTGCGTGGCGCGGACTTGGCGTATGTGCTGTTCACCTCCGGCTCTACCGGTAAGCCCAAGGGGGTCGCGGTTACCCACACCGCGATCGTCAACCGGTTGGTCTGGATGCAGGACGCCTACCGGCTCGGTAACGCTGACACCGTGCTGCAGAAGACGCCGATCACCTTCGACGTGTCGGTGTGGGAGCTGTTCTGGCCCTTGCAGATCGGCGCGACCCTGGTGATCGCGCGCCCCGACGGGCACCGTGACCCGGCCTACCTGGCCGAGGTCATCACCCGCACGGGTGTCGGCGTGGCGCACTTCGTGCCGTCGATGCTGGCGGCCTTTCTCGCCGAACCGGCTGCCGCCGGCTGTGTTTCGCTGCGGCAGGTGTTCGCTTCCGGTGAGGCGCTGCCCGCGGCCGATGCTCAGCGCCTGCGCGCGCTCATTCCCGGTGTCGCCGTGCACAACCTGTACGGGCCGACCGAGGCCGCGGTCGACGTGAGCTTCCACGAGGTCACCGACGCCGACACGGTCACGGTGCCGATCGGCGCCCCGGTCGCCAACACCGCCCTGCACGTGCTCGACGCCCGGCTGCGTCCCGTTCCCGTCGGCACACCGGGTGAGCTGTATCTGGCCGGTGTCCAACTGGCGCGCGGTTACCTCGCCCGGCCCGACCTGTCCGCCGACCGCTTCGTCGCCAACCCGCTCGGTGCCCCGGGTGAGCGCATGTACCGCACCGGCGACCTCGTGGTCCGCACCCGCTCGGGCGAACTGGAATACCTGGGCCGTACCGACTTCCAGGTGAAGCTGCGCGGCCTGCGCATCGAACTGGGCGAAATCGAAGCGGTCCTCAGCGGTCTCGACACCATCGACCGAGCGGTGGTCACCGTCCGCGACGACGGCGTCGGCGCCTATCTCGCCGCCTACCTCGTCCCCGCGGTCGGCGCTGCGCTCGACCTCGATGTCGTGAAAGCTGCGCTACAGCAGGCGCTTCCGGCCTACATGGTGCCGAGCGCGTTCGTAGTTCTCGGTGAGTTCCCGGTCAATGCCTCCGGCAAGCTCGATCGGCGGGCACTCCCCGCGCCGGAGCTGGTCGCCCGTGAATTCCGTACCCCGGCGACGCCGTCGGAGCAGTTGGTGGCGGGGATCGTCGCCGAGGTGCTCGGTGCCGAACTGGTGGGTGCCGATGACGACTTCTTCGATCTGGGTGGGAACTCGCTGATCGCGACCAGGGTCGCCGCGCGGCTCGGGGCGGCGTTGAACCGGCAGGTGCCGGTGGCGCGGATCTTCGAGACACCGGTGGTGTCCGCGTTGGCCGCCGGGCTCGATGCCGAGGGTGGTGTGGCGCGCGTGGCGCTGGTGGCGGGGGAGCGGCCTGCTTCGATTCCGCTGTCGCCCGCGCAGCAGCGGATGTGGTTCCTCAATCGGTTCGATCCGGATTCGGCCGGGTACAACGTGCCGATCGCGGTGCGGCTCAGCGGCGTGCTCGATCTCGACGCGCTCACCGCCGCGGTGGACGACCTCGTCGGTCGGCACGAAGTGCTGCGTACCTACTACCCCGAGACCGCCGACGGTCCGGTACAGCGGATCCTGCCCGTCGCCGAAGCCGGTGTGGCACTGCGGATCCAGGACATCGCCGCCGAGGAGATCGTCGATGTGGTGACGGCGCTGGCCGCCACGACCTTCGATGCCACGGCGGGTGTGCCGTGGCAGGTGGTGCTGTATCGGATCAGCGCCGACGACGCTGTGCTGGCCATGGTCGTACACCACATCAGCGCCGACGGGTCGTCGATGCCGCCACTGGTGCGTGACCTGATGACGGCCTACCTCGCCCGCCGCGACGGTGCCGCACCACCGTGGGCGCCACTGCCGATCCAGTACGCCGACTACGCGCTGTGGCAGCGGGCGGTGCTCGGTGACGAAGCCGATCCCGATTCGGTGGCCGCCCGCCAGCTCGACTTCTGGCGCGGCGAACTCGCCGACCTGCCCGATGAACTCGCGTTGCCGCTGGACCGGCCGCGTCCGGCGGTGCGGACCCTCGCCGGTGGCACCGTGCCGGTGCGCCTGGACGCCGGCACGCACGCCCGACTCAGCGCGCTGGCCAGGGAGTCCGGTGCCACACTGTTCATGGTCGTGCACACCGCGTTCGCGGCGTTGCTCGGTCGCCTCTCCGGCAGTGCTGACATCACCGTCGGTACGCCGGTCGCCGGGCGCGGTGAGGCCGCACTCGAAGACCTGATCGGCATGTTCGTCAACACGCTGGTGTTCCGGACCCGCCTGCGTGCGGGGGAGTCGTTCCAGCAGTTGCTGATTCGTCAGCGCACCACTGATCTGGCCGTGTACGCCAATGCCGAGGTGCCGTTCGAACGCCTCGTCGAGGTGCTCGATCCGACGCGCTCCACCGCACGGCATCCGCTGTTCCAGGTCGGCTTCTCGTTCCAGAACTTCGAGCGTGCCGAACTGGCGCTGCCCGGGATCACCGTGTCGGGACTGGACACCGAGAACACGCTGTCGCAGTTCGATCTGCACCTCATCGTCAGCGACGAGTACGCCGACGGTACGGCCGCGGGCGTCACCGGCGTACTCACCTACGCCCACGACGTGTTCGACACCGAGACCGCGCTGTCGATCGCCCGACGGCTGGAACGGCTGCTCACCGCGGTAGCCGCGTCGCCGCACACACCGCTGGACGCCGTGGATGTACTCGAACCCGCGGAGCGGACCCGCATCCTCACCGAGTGGAATGCCACCTCCCACGAAACCGGCAGCGGAACAACACTGCTCACTCCGTTCCGTGCGCGGGTCCGGGCGAATCCCGATGCGACAGCGGTCGTGTTCGAGCACGCCGCACCGACCTACGCGGAACTCGACATCCGGGTCAATCGCCTGGCCAGGCACCTGATCGCCGAAGGCGTCGGGCCCGACGTGCTGGTGGCGCTGGCCATCCGGCGCTCGATCGACTTGGTCGTCGCCATGTACGCCGTACTCACCGCGGGTGGTGCCTACGTGCCGATCGACCCGGACCACCCAGCCGACCGCATCGCCCAGGTCCTCGACACCGCGCGCCCGCACCTGGTCCTCACCACCGCAAGGGACCGCTACGACGGGTCGGCGCCGACCGGCACCTCGCTCGCCGGATCGGCATCGACGGCCGGCGCCGAATCCGATGCGTCGTTTGCCGCCGCAACCGCTGGGACATCGTTGCGCGCGACCGGGAGTAATGGGGGATCGTCGGCTCCGGGTGCCGCCGACAACGCCACGACGGATGCTTCGCCGAGCAGAATCATCGTGCTCGACAGCGTGGACCTCGCTCGCTACCCGGGTCATCCGGTCCTGGAGACCGAACTCCGCACCCCCCTGCGGGATTCGAACCTCGCCTACGTCCTGTTCACGTCCGGCTCGACCGGCAAGCCCAAGGGTGTGGCGGTGAGCCGTGCCGCGGTGCGCAACCAGATCGCGTGGCTGATCGAGCACTACGAACTCGACGGCGACGACGTGTACCTGCAGAAGTCGGGGGCCGGATTCGACCTGTCGGTATGGGGGTACTTCGCTCCGCTCGCGGCGGGGTCGACACTGGTGCTCGCCACACCTGATGGGCACCGTGACCCGCTGTATCTCGCCGAACTTGTTGCCGCGCACCGGATCACCGTCGTCGACTTCGTGCCGTCGATGCTGGCGATCTTCGCCGCGCACGCCGACGCTCAGCAGTTGACGAGTCTGCGGCTGGTCCTCGCGATCGGTGAGGCGCTCACTCCGGAGACGGTCGGCGCGCTGCGTGCGAAATCGTCGGCGGCGGTGCACAACCTGTACGGGCCGACCGAGGCCGCCGTGTCGGTGACGGCGTGGCCCGCCGAAGGTGCGACGGGCCAGACGGTGCCGATCGGTGTGCCCGCGTGGAATTCGCGCGTGTATGTGCTCGACGAGCGGCTGCGCCCGGTCGCACCGGGCGTCGCCGGTGAGTTGTACCTGGCGGGTGAACAGCTCGCGCGCGGGTACCTCGGCCGCGCCGACCTCACGGCGGACAGGTTCGTCGCGGATCCGTTCGCCGGTGCGGACTCGGGTCTCGATCTGGCACGGGCCGGCGCGGACTCGTGCCTGGGCGGCGCGCGTTCCGTCGGTGCCGGCGGCGACAACGGTCGCCGGGGTGGGCGCATGTATCGCACCGGGGACCTGGTGAAGTGGACTCGCGACGGCGTGCTGGTCTATCTGGCGCGCATCGACTTCCAGGTGAAGTTCCGTGGCCAGCGCATCGAGCTCGGTGAGATCGAAACCACGTTGCAGGGGGTGGATGGCGTCAGTCAGGCGGCGGTAGTCGTCTCGGCGAGCGCGACCGGCGATCGGCTCGTCGGCTACGCGGTGCCCACACCGGGCGCCGAGCTGGATCCGGCGGCGCTGCGGTCGGCTGTGGGCGCGGTGTTGCCGTCGTACATGGTGCCGTCGGCGATCGTGGTGCTCGACGCGTTCCCGCTCAACACCTCGGGCAAGCTCGACCGAAAAGCCCTGCCCACACCGGAATTCGTGGCGCGACCGTTCCGGGCGCCGATCAGTGCGGCGCAGCGGGCGGTGGCCGAGGTGTTCGGCGACGTGCTCGGGCGCGAGCGGGTCGGCCTCGACGACGACTTCTTCGAACTCGGCGGCAACTCGCTCATCGCCACCCGGGTCGCCGCCCGCCTCGGCGCGGCATTGTCGACCCGGGTGCCGGTACGGACCTTGTTCGAAGCGACCACCGTGGCCGACCTGGCGGCCGTGCTCGCGGTGCGGGCGGGCAGTGGTGCGGGGATCGCGCTGACAGCAGGCGAACGACCGGCACGGATTCCGCTGTCGGCGGCCCAGCAGCGCATGTGGCTGCTCAACCGCCTCGATCCCGCGTCCGCCGCCTACAACATCCCGATCGCGGTGCGGCTCACCGGCGATATCGATGCGGCAGCGCTGGCCGCCGCGGTCACCGATGTGCTCGACCGGCACGAGGTGCTGCGCACGGCCTATCCGGCGATCGACGGGATCGGGCACCAGGCGGTGTGGGAATTCGTGCCTACGCCGGTGGTGGAGACTGTCGATCCGATCGCGGTACCGGCGATCGTCGCGGCCGAGATCGGGCGCGGATTCGACGTCACCGTCGCACCGCCCGTGCGGGTACGCGTATTGCGCTGTGCGGCTGACGAAGTCGTGTTGGTGGTGGTGATCCATCACATCGGTGCCGACGGGTTCTCCGCCGGGCCGCTGCTGCGCGACACCACCGCCGCCTATCTCGCCCGCCGCCAGGGGGGCGAACCCGGTTGGGCGCCACTGGAAGTCCAGTACGCCGACTACACGCTGTGGCAGCGGGCGGTGCTCGGCAGCGAGGACGACGCCGAGGCGGTCGCCGCACGGCAACTGCGATTCTGGCGTAGCGAACTGGCCGGGCTGCCCGGGCTGCTCGAACTGCCCGCCGACCGGCCACGTCCGGCCGTCGCCTCGCATCGCGGTGCGAGTATCGAAAGGGTTGTGCCGCAGTCGGTATGGCAACGGGCCGGTCAGCTGGCACGGCGCGCCGACGTCAGCGAGTTCATGGTCGCCCACGCCGCGCTGGCGGCATTGCTCGCACGGCTCAGTGGCACCGGCGACATCGCGATCGGCACCCCGGTGGCCGGTCGCGGTGAGCGGGCCCTCGACGATCTCGTCGGCATGTTCGTCAACACGCTGGTGCTGCGCACCGGCGTCGACCCCGCCGCCTCGTTCACCGCGCTGCTGCGGGAGACCAGGCGAGTGGACCTGGACGCTTTCGAGAACGCGGAGGTGCCCTTCGAGCGGCTCGTCGACGTGCTCGACCCGACCCGTTCGACCGCGCACAGCCCGCTGTTCCAGGTGATGCTGGCCTTCCAGAACCTGGCCACGAGCCCGGTCCAGGTGGTGCTGCCCGATCTCACGGTGACCGGACTCGACGCCGACGCGGCCGTCGCCAAGTTCGATTTGGACCTGGTTCTCGCCGGCACCGCCGACGGTGGTTGCGCGGTGAGCCTGACCTACGCCACCGACCTGTTCGACGCCGCGACGGCGGCCCGCATCGCCGACGGCTACGTTCGCATGCTCGACGCGGTCACTGCCGATCCGGCGAACGCGGTCGGCGATGTCGACCTGCTGACCGACGCCGACCGTCGACTGCTCGGCAGTTGGGGTGACACTGCCTCTCCGCTCGGCGGAGCGGGTATCTCCGAGGCGTTCGACCGCCAGGTCGCGGCGACACCGGACGCCGTCGCGCTCATCGACGGTCACACCGTCCTCACCTACGCCGAGTTCGCGGCACGGGTGAACCGGCTCGCCCGGCAGCTGATCGAACACGGTGTCGGGCCGGATCATGCGGTGGCGGTGGGAGTCCGGCGCTCGGCCGACCTGCTGGTCGGCGTGTACGCGGTGCTGGCGGCGGGTGGCACCTACGTGCCGATCGATCCCGATCATCCGGCCGAGCGGATCACCCGCATCCTGCGGATCGCGCAACCGGTCTGCGTGCTCACCACCAGCCGCGACGCCCCCGATCTCGTGCTGCGCGGCCATGATGTGATCACGCTCGACACGGTCGATCTCGAGCGCTTCCCGGTCGGGCCGATCGCCGACGCCGAGCGGGTGTCGCCGTTGTCGCCGGAGCACACCGCGTATGTGATCTTCACGTCCGGTTCGACCGGCCTACCCAAGGGCGTCGGTGTTGCGCATCGCGCGATCGTCAACCAACTCGACTGGCTGGCACAGTGTTTCGAGTTCGCCCCCGGTGACACCGTGCTGCACAAGACACCGACGACCTTCGACGCCTCGATCTGGGAATTGCTGCTGCCGCAACGGGTGGGCGCCCGCACGGTCATCGCCAGGCCCGGTGGACACGGGGACCCCGCCTACCTCGCCGCGCTGATCGCCGAACATCACATCGACACAGTGCAATTCGCACCCACGCTGCTCGCGGCCTACGTGGCGCACCTGCGGGAGTCGGCCGCTGATGGCAACGGCGTCGCGGGCGGGTCGCCGCGGCGGGTGTTCGCGGGCGGCGAAGCCTTGCCCGCCGCGCTGGCACAGCAGGTGCGCGTGCTGACCGGTGCGCAGGTGGTGAACCTGTACGGGCCGACCGAGACCGCGGTGCAGGTGAGCTCGCACGTGGTGACAGCGGACGACGTCGTGACAGTGCCGATCGGTGCGCCGGTGTCGAATACGGGGCTCTATGTGCTCGATGCCCGGTTGCGGCCGGTGATCCCCGGGGCGACCGGCGAACTGTACGTCGGTGGTGCGCAACTCGCACACGGGTACGTGGGCTCGGCCGCGCTGACCGCGCAGCGGTTCGTGCCGGATCCGTTCGGTGCGTCCGGTGCGCGGATGTATCGCACCGGCGACCTCGTTCGGATGCGTGGAAGTGGCACTCCCGCACTGGAATACGTCGGTCGTGGCGATTTGCAGGCGAAGCTCAACGGTCAGCGCATCGAACTGGGCGAAGTCGAAGCCGCGCTGCAGCGCAGGCCGGGGGTCGCGCAGGCTGCGGCCGCCGTGATGTCCGGGGTGGGCGCGGATCGGCTGGTCGCCTACGTCGTCGCCGCGCGTGACCAGGAGTTCGATCCCGGTGCGGCCGGCGCCGACAGCGTTGCTGACGCAACTGCGCAGCAGGGTGGTTCGCGCTTCGATGCCGCCGCCCTGCGGGTGGCCTTGGCGGCGGACCTGCCCGGTTATCTGGTGCCCGCGGTGGTGCTCGAGCTGGATGCGTTGCCGGTCAACACCTCCGGCAAACTCGACCGAGGCGCACTCCCGAGACCGGAACTGCGCCAAGCTACCTACCGGGCGCCGATCACCGAGACCGAGCAGCTCGTGGCGGGTGCGTTCGCTCGGGTGCTCGGCCTCGAGCGAATCGGCATGGACGACAACTTCTTCGACCTCGGCGGGAACTCGCTCACCGCGGTCCAGCTGTCCTCGCGACTGAGCGAGGCGCTGGGCGGCACGGTGCCGGTGGCGTGGTTCTTCACCGACCCCACGCCGGCTGTCGTCGTGGAACGCATTCGGGCCGAGGACAACACGGCTGACGACGCGTTCGCGGTCCTGCTACCGCTGCGCGCGAGCGGCACCGGCGCACCGCTGTTCTGCATCCACCCGGTGGGCGGGGTGTCCTGGTCGTTCGCCGGGCTGACCCGCCACCTCGACCCGCAGCGCCCGATCTACGGGTTGCAGTCGCCGGCCCTCACCGCCCATGAACCGCTGCCCGCCACCATCGACGCCTGGGCACGGCGCTACCTCGCGGCCATCCGCGAAGTACAACCGGAAGGGCCGTATCACCTGCTCGGCTGGTCGCTGGGTGGGCTGCTGGCCCACGCCGTCGCCACCGCCCTGCAGGCCGACGGCGCGCAGGTCGCGCGGCTGGCCATGATGGACAGCTGGCTCGGCGACGGACCCGGACACACCCCGATGCCCACCGTCGGCGACCTGCTCGGCGGCCTCGCCGGTGACGATCTCGCGTTCGACGCCGACGGTCTCGCCGCCGCGGCCGCGGGCATCGGCGGACCACTGGCCGCACTCGACCGTGCCCGCATCGCCCGCATCATCGAAGCCGCCACGGCCTCGATGCGGATGGTCGACGACTACCGGCCGCGCACCTTCGACGGCGACCTCGTCTACTTCGCGGCCACCGTCGACGACCCGACGGGATCGCGCGGAGCGGCGAGCTGGGCAGGCGCGATCGGCGGCACCGTGCACCGGCACGGCATCGACGCCACGCACTGGGCGATGGCGGGCGAGGCGGCGCTGGCCCGGATCGCGGACGTCCTCGACGGGACCGAATCCGACGCACCCGGGTTGGCGAGCGAGGGCCCGACGACGAGGGCCGATGCGCGGGCGGGGGCGGTGGGAGCATAGAATCGCGGAGCTGGCCGTCGTGCCCGCTGCCGGCACAACGAGGCATGACGCGCACGTCGCCAGTACCCGTTTCGAGAGGTTGAGGAACCATGCCAGCACAGCCGTCCGGTGGGATCGGGTGACGAGGTCCAAGCACACCGGGTCGGATACCAACTCTGATGAGGACACCGCAATTGGGGATCGGGTGACGAAACCGAAGTTGACCGAGTCGAGTACCGAACCCGCTGACGATGTCTCCACCAACGGTGGGGTGCGTCGCACCGTGCTACCCGGTGGCCTGCGCGTGGTCACCGAACACGTGCCCGGCGTGCGCTCGGCGTCCATCGGGGTGTGGGTCGGCGTCGGTTCGCGCGACGAAGGCCCGACCGTGGCCGGCGCCGCGCACTTCCTCGAACACCTGCTGTTCAAGGCGACGCCGACGCGAACCGCCCTCGATATCGCCCAGGCCATGGACGCGGTCGGCGGCGAACTCAACGCCTTCACCGCCAAAGAACAGACCTGCTATTACGCCCACGTCATCGACGAAGATCTGCCGCTGGCCGTCGACCTCGTCTCCGACGTGGTGCTCAACGGTCTGTGCCGCGCGGTCGACGTCGACGTGGAGCGCCAGGTGGTCATGGAAGAGATCGCGATGCGCGACGACGACCCCGAGGACCTGGTCGCCGATTCCTTCCTGACCGCCATGTTCGGCGACCACCCGATCGGGCGCCCGGTGATCGGCAGCGTCGAATCGATCGAGAACATGCAGGCAGCGCAGTTGCGCGGCTTCCATCAGCGCCGCTACCGGCCCGAACGCATGGTGGTCGCGGTCGCGGGCAATGTGGAGCACGAGCGGGTCGTGGAACTGGTGCACCGCGCGTTCGGACCGCATCTCGACACCGCCGCCGAACCCGCGCCGCGTCGCGAAGGCAAGTTCCGCGCGCAGGGCGCACCGGGGCTGATCAGGATCGATCGGGACAGCGAACAGACCCACCTCGCATTCGGGGTGCGGGCCTTCGGCAGGCACGAGGGCCAGCAGCGCTGGCCACTGTCGATCCTCAACACGATCGTCGGTGGGGGCCTGAGTTCCCGTCTGTTCCAACGCATTCGGGAAGAGCGCGGCCTCGCGTACTCGGTGTACTCGAGCGTCGACACCTTCGCCGACACCGGGGCCTTCTCGGTCTCGCTCGGCTGCCAACCCGAAAATCTGGGTCAGGTCACCACTTTGGCGCGCGACGTGCTGGAGGATGTCGCGGTCAACGGTGTCACCGACGCCGAATGTGCCAGGGCCAAGGGCTCTTTGCGGGGTGGGCTGGTGCTGGGTCTCGAGGACTCGGCCTCCCGGATGAACCGGATCGGGCGCAGTGAACTCAGCTACGGCAACCATCGCAGTGTCTCGGCGACCCTGGCCCGCATCGACGCCGTCACCACCGACGAAGTCAGCGAGATCGCCCGCACGCTGCTCGCCCGTCCCTACGGTGCGGCGGTCTCTGGCCCGTACCAGCGCACCCGCGACCTCCCGGCCTCGGTGCGCAAGCTCGTCGAGCGCTGACCTGAACGACTACCCGCGCCGGTACGGCTCACTGGCCGTCGTGGGCAACCGGGTCTTGGCGGTCGGGCGCGTGGACGGCCTCCTCGGACGCGCCCGCGCGGTTGGCGGCGTCGACGATCGAGGGGAGTAGGCCGGGAAGGGCGCGCTCGATGGCGTCGGCACGCAGGTTCTGGAAGGTCTGACCGTCGATGGTCAGGCGTTCGATCAGGCCTGCTTCGCGCAGGATCTTGAAGTGGTGGGTCGCGGTGGATTTGTTGATCGCGTCGTAGAGGGCCGCGCAGCGGATGGGGGCGGCGGCGTTGCTCAGGCGGCGGACCATTTCCAGCCGGACGGGGTCGTGCAGGGCGCCAAGGACGGTCGGCAGCGCGGCGACGGGTATGGTCGGCGCTGCCGCAATATCTTTAGCCTGTGTCATGAATTACCTCACTGGGGGTTTGATAGTCATCATACTCGGCGTAGCCTGAGTCTCGTTCGATGGTTATCAAACTCTGCTGATGGGGGCAGGAAGTGGCAGCGACAACGATGGCGCCGGTCGAGGCCGGGCAGCGCTGGGCGTACGGGCTCGTCCTGGCGGCGAGTGCGGTGGCGCTCGGGGTTTCCGGGGCGCCCGCGCCGCTCTATGGCATCTATGAGACCGAGTGGCACCTGTCGCCGCTGACCACGACCATGGTGTTCGCCGTGTACGCCTTCGCGGCGCTCGGCGCGGTGCTGGTATCCGGGCGGATCTCCGATGTGGTCGGCCGCAAGCCGGTGATGATCGGCGCCTTCGCCACCATGATCCTCGGGCTGGTCGTGTTCCTGCTCGCCGATTCGGTCCCGATGTTGTTGCTGGCCAGGGCATTACACGGCGCGGCCGTCGGCGCCACGGTCGTCGCGGGTGCCGCGGCGCTGCTGGATCTGCGGCCCGAGCGTGGTGCGCGATCGGGGCAGCTCAGTGGTGTCGCGTTCAACGTCGGCATCGCCGTCGCGGTACTCGGCACCGCGGTGCTGGCCCAGTACGCGCCGTCGCCGCTGCGTACACCGTATGTAGTGATCACTGTCGTGTGCCTGGCCGCGGGCGCCGGCATTCTCGCGCTGCGTGAACCGCACACCGCTCGGGTGAAGTCCCGGATCACCATTTCGAAACCGTCTGTCCCGCAAGAGATCCGGTCCGACTTCTGGTTCTCGGCGATCGGTGTGATGGCCGCCTGGTCGGTGCTGGGCGTATTGCTGTCGCTGTACCCGTCGCTGGCCGCGGCGAAGACCGGCATGCACAACCTGGTGTTCGGTGGCGTCGTGGTGGCGAGCACCGCGCTGTCGGCCGCCCTGGTCCAGCTGCTGGCCACCCGTATTCCGGCCCGTCGCGCCGCGATGATCGGCGATCTCGGCATGGCGGCGTCCCTGCTCGCCACGATTCCGGCGCTGGCCACGAAGCAGCCCGCGGTCGTGGTGCTCGCGGGTCTGATCCTCGGCGCCACCTTCGGGCTCGGTTTCGGTGGGTCGCTGCGCCACCTCTCCGAAGTCGTGCCGCCGCATCGCCGTGGCGAGACGATGTCGGCCTTCTACCTGCTGGCCTATTCGGCGATGGCTTTGCCGACCTTGGCCGCGGGTTGGGCGGCAACGACCTGGGGCCTCACCACGGTGTTCCCCTGGTTCATCGTGACCGTCGCGGTGGCGTGTGTGGGTGCGGCGCTGCTCGGCCTGCGCGGGACCCGCGCGGCCGCGGAACTCGCGTAATCGCGGACAGGCCGGTCCCGGCAGGGACCGGCCTGTGTGACTACGCGGGCCAACCGCCGTAGGGAACGGTGATCAGTTCCAGGAAGTGGCCGTTGGGGTCGAGGAAGTAGACGCCGCGACCGCCGTCGTTGTGATTGATCTCGTTGACCCCGTGTTGCTGGGGGTCGGCCCAGTGGTCCAGCCGGTAGCGCTGGATCTTGGCGTAGGCCGCGTCGAACTCGGCCTCCGAGACCAGGAACGCGTAGTGCTGGGGCTGGATCTCGGAAATGAACGGCGGCACCTTCGCGAAATCGAAGGCGGCACCGTGTTCGAGGGCGATCGGAATGAACGGCCCCCACTCTTTTCCGACGTCCAACCCGAGGATGTCCGCCCAGAACTCGGCGGTTTCCCGATTATCGTGACATCCGACAATGGTGTGATTGAACTGCACTGACAGGGGATTTCTCCTTGTTC
Organism: Nocardia sp. FBN12; assembly: GCF_054031145.1. NCBI lineage: Bacteria > Bacillati > Actinomycetota > Actinomycetes > Mycobacteriales > Nocardiaceae > Nocardia > Nocardia sp. FBN12. Next base: position 3,889,251 of record NZ_CM132926.1, on the reverse strand, counting down.
GTGATGGCACCGACCCTGGGCTCGGTACGAGGCGGCCGACAGGAGCACCATCACCGAGATCGAGGTTAGCGACAGATCCCGGAACCTGTAAAGGGCTCTCGCGGTAGCGTCGCGAGCATGAAGATTCGTGGAGCCGTTCTGGAACGGATCGCCGACCCGGCGCCGTTCGCCGATTCGCAGCCGATCACCGTCTGCGACCTGGAGCTGGCCGAACCGGGCCCCGGTGAACTGCTGGTGCGGATCGAAGCGGCCGGGCTGTGCCATTCGGATCTGTCCGTGGTGGACGGCAATCGGGTGCGTCCGGTACCGATGCTGCTCGGCCACGAGGCCGCCGGAATCATCGAATCGGTGGGTGCCGGCGTCACCGATGTGGCGCCAGGGCAGCGGGTCGTGATGACGTTCCTGCCGCGCTGTGGTGACTGCGCGGGCTGTGCGAGCAACGGGCGCACGCCGTGTGGACCCGGCAGCGTGGCCAACAACGCGGGCGAACTGCTCGGCGGCGGGCGACGGCTCACCCGCGACGGTGAGGTCGTGCAGCACCACCTCGGCGTTTCGGGGTTCGCGACGCACGCGGTGGTGGACCGGCGCTCGGTCGTGCCGGTCGACGACGATGTGCCGCCGGAGCTGGCGGCGGTGCTCGGCTGCGCGGTGCTCACCGGCGGCGGCGCGCTGCTCAACGCGGCGAAACCCGGTGCGGGAGACCGGATCATGGTGGTCGGGCTCGGCGGAGTGGGAATGGCGACGGTGCTGGTCGCGGTCTCGCTCGGCCTCGGTGACGTGATCGCCGTCGACACGGTTCCCGAAAAGCTCGCGCTCGCCCGCGAATTCGGTGCGACGGTAGCGTGCACGCCGGGCGAGATCGCCGAGCAGGGCGTCATAGCCGACGTAGTGGTCGAGGCGGCGGGCAACGTACGCGCGTTCGAAACCGCGGTTGCCGCAACGGCACCCGGTGGCGTCACCGTGACGGTCGGCCTGCCCGCCCCCACTGCCACCGCCACCGTCTCCCCCCTGGCACTGGTCGCGCAGGGTCGCACCATCATCGGCAGCTACCTGGGCTCGGCGGTCCCCGCCCGTGACATCCCCGAGTACGTGCGGATGTGGCGCGAGGGCAAGCTGCCACTCGAACGGCTCGTTTCCTCGCGCATCGGCCTCGACCAGGTGAACCAGGCCATGGACGACCTTGCCGCGGGCGCGGCGCTACGACAGGTCATCGTCTTCGACTGACAGCCTGCGGGGCTGCAGGCTGGTGGCGGTCAGACAGGGTCCTTCACGAACGATCGCGCGTCCGAGTGTGTATTTCGGCGCAAATCGACGGTCGACTCCGCCGAAATGGGTGTCGGCGTGACGGGTTCGGGCAGGGTGCGGAACAACAACCAGCTCAGAGCGGGCATCGAGATCAGCGGTATCAGTGCGGTTTGCAGGGAGGTCGCGTCAGCGATGCCGCCGATGAGAGGGCTGGCCAGGCCACCGATGCTGACGGTCAGGCCGAGCGTGATCCCGCTTGCGGTGCCTGGGCGCGTGGGAAGGTAGTCCTGACCGAGGGTGACTTGCAGGGAGAAGGGAACGTACATGCCCACGGAGGTAGCTGCGACGAACAGGAACATCGCGGGGCCCGGGACGAACACGATCCCGGCGATGGCAGCGATGGTGAGCAGGTAGGACCAGCGGGCAACGATGACGCGATCCCAGCGGTCCGCCAGCCTGCCGCCCAGCACCGAACCCACTGCGCCGCCGAGGTAGAGCACGAACAGGGCTGCGGTGCCTGCGCCCGCGCTCCCGTCTTGCCGTTGCTGTGCGTAGAGCGCGATGAAAGTGCTCAGGCCGACGAAGGCGATGGACCGGAAGGCAACGGCCAGCGACAGTTTCACAAACGATGCCTTGTCGTCGCTACCGACGGCGATGCCCGAGGCCGTGGGAGCCGGCTTGCGCAGTGCGCGCAGGACAGGCAAGCACAGCACACTGCCTGCCAGCGCCGGCGCCATCAGCAGGGGCGACAGGCGCAGACCGCCGAGCACGGCGACGGCCGTGACCATGAGTGGCGCTGCCGCGAATCCCAGGTTGCCGCCGAGGGCGAACCAGCCCATGGCGCTGTGACTTCCCCGGCTGACGAGCCGTGCGACGCGAGCGGATTCCGGGTGATAGGCGGCAACGCCGACCCCGGACACCGCCACGAACGCCAGTGTCAGGGCATAGGAGCCACTCAGCCCGCTGAGCGCGATGCCGAGTCCGGCCAGGATCGTGCTGACCGGAAGAAGCCACGGCATGGCCCAGCGGTCGGTGAGCAGACCGAACACCGGCTGGGCGACTGAAGACAGCAGTGACGCGGCGAGGACGATGCCCGATACCGCGGCGTAGCTGTAGGCGTGTTCGGCGACGAAGAACGGAACGAGTGCGGCGACCGCACCTTGGTAGATGTCCACGCAAGCGTGACTGGTCGAAAGCAGGATGATCGATCGATTCTTTGCCACGTCCACCATGCTCATCCAGCAGCATCGTGTCGCGCTTCCGATAAACTGCCATCTGATGACGGAAATCCGCCACGTGCCGAGAGCGCCGACCCGCGCCCAATGGTTGGTACCCGGCGGCGCCATCGACGCGCATCGGCACGATGACCACCAAATCGTGTACGCGGGTCGCGGCGTATTGGCCGTGACAACCAGCGCTGGTACGTGGATCGCACCGAGCACCCGCGCAATCTGGGTTCCCGCGGGCACCATGCACGCGCATCAGGCGCACGGCGAACTCGAACTGCACCTGGTCGGCCTTCCAACCGCGGGCAATCCGCTCGGCTTGAACGAGCCCACCGTGCTCACAGTCGGCCCCCTCCTACGGGAACTGATCCCCGCCTACACGCGCGACCCAGACGACGACAGCCCCGAACGTGGACGACTCCGCGCGGTACTGCTCGATCAACTGCGAGCCTCGACCCAACAGCCTCTCCATCTGCCCACGCCGACCACCCCTCAACTGCGCGCAGTGTGCGAGATCCTGCACGCGAACCCGGCTGACGACCGAACACTGGCCGCTCTCGGCAGGCACGTCGGTGCGAGTGACCGCACCCTGTCGCGCCTCTTCAAAGCCGATCTCGGCATGAGCTTTCCGCAATGGCGCACCCAACTGCGCCTGTACAGAGCCCTGGTCCTGCTCGCCGAGGACACTCCGGTAACCACCGTGGCACACCTGTGCGGTTGGTCCTCGGCCAGTGCGTTCATCGATGTCTTCCGCCGCACCTTCGGACACACCCCCGGAACGTTGCGAGCTCGCTAGTGTCCGACCGCCGTTCGCTCGAGCCCACGATTGCTCGCTCGTGACTGGCGTGGTGATCAGGGCATCGAGGTCGGCGCCGCGGTCGGGTTGGGTGCTCGATAGGCTTCGAGGGGCAATGCGAGTCGAGGACGAGGAGATGCGGTGACCATTCGGGTCGGAGTGCTCGGAGCACGCGGCAAGGTCGGGCAGGCGATCTGCGCGGCGGTGGAGGCGGCGCCCGAGCTGGAGCTGGTGGCGCAGGTCGACAAGGGTGACGCGCTCGAGACGTTCACCGAGGCCGGGACCCAGGTGGTTGTCGACTTCACCCATCCGGATGTGGTGATGGGCAACCTGAAGTTCCTGATCGAGAACGGTATCCACGCGGTCGTCGGCACCACCGGTTTCGACGAGGTTCGCCTCGCCGAGGTGCGTGGGCAGCTGGCGCAGCGGCCCGAGGTGGGGGTGCTGATCGCGCCGAACTTCGCCATCGGCGCCGTGCTGTCGATGCGGTTCGCCGAGCAGGCGGCGCGGTTCTTCGACTCGGTCGAGGTGATCGAGCTGCACCACCCGAACAAGGCCGACGCGCCTTCTGGCACCGCCTACCGCACCGCCGCGGTGATCGCCGCCGCGCGCGCCGAGGCCGGAGTCGGGATCAGTCCCGACGCCACCACCACCGAACTCGAGGGTGCTCGCGGCGCCGACGTCGACGGGGTGCGGGTGCATTCGGTGCGGCTGGCCGGACTGGTCGCCCACCAGGAGGTGCTGTTCGGCACGCAGGGCGAGACCCTCACCATCCGCCACGATTCCATCGACCGGTCCTCGTTCGCGCCGGGCGTGCTGCTCGGTGTCCGCGAGATCGCCGGACGCCCGGGTCTGACCGTCGGGCTCGACCCGTTCCTCGATCTGTGAGCGACTCCGACACGCAGCGACCTGACCGGCAGGTGATGAAAACCGTTGCGGTCGTTGTGTTCCTGGTGATCGCCCTGCTGTACTACTTTGTGCGGCTCGGCGGCCTTGCCATCGCCTACATCGCCGACGGCGGGTTCGCGGGGATCACGATCGGCATCGGCATGCTGTTGCTGCCGGTGGTCGGGGTCTGGATCCTGTGGGCGACATTGAGCGCGGCGTTCGCTCATCAACGCCTGGCCCGGCGGATCCACGAGGAGGGCCTCGAGGTCGACACCTCCGACCTGCCGCGTCGCCCCTCCGGCCGGATCGAACGCGACGCGGCCGACGCGCTGTTCGCACAGATCAAGACCGAATGGGAAGCCGACCCCGACAACTGGCGCTCCTCCTACCGGCTGGCCCGCGCCTACGACTACGCCGGTGACCGGGGCCGCGCCCGCGACACCATGCGCCGCGCGGTGGCCCTGGAAAAGCTGGAACGCGACCCGGGAGAATAGCGATCATGGCCCGGTTGCTGATCATCCATCACACCCCGTCGCCGCACACCCAGGCGATGTTCGAAGCGGTCCTCGCCGGGGCGAGCGACCCGGAGATCGAAGGGGTCGAGGTGGTCCGCAGGGCCGCGCTGGCGGTGACCGCCGTCGACGTGCTCGAGGCCGACGGCTACCTGCTCGGCACCCCGGCCAACCTCGGCTACATGAGCGGTGCGCTCAAACACGCCTTCGACACGATCTACTACCCCTGCCTCGACTCGACCGGTGGGCGCCCCTACGGCCTCTACCTGCACGGGAACGAGGGAACCGAAGGCGCCGAGACCGGCGTGGAGCGGATCACCACCGGGTTGGGGTGGCAGCGCGCGGCCGAGTCGGTCGTCGTGTCGGGACCGCCCAGCAAGGCCGATCTGGAGAAATGCTGGGAACTCGGTGCGACCGTCGCCGCTGGTCTGATGGACTGAGGCGCCCCCGCCCCGAATATTGGTGGGCTGACATGGGGGCTCGGGATGCGGTAGAACTCGAGACCGAAGTGTTGCGGGCTGGCCGCGGTGGGTGTTCGAGGATGGGGAGTGGTCGGTGAGCGAGTTGGAGCAGACGCACGCGGTGCGACGGGTCGGGCTGGTCGAGGACCACGAGTCAGTGGCGATCGGGCTGGCGGCCATGCTCGGCCCCGAACCCGATCTGGAATTGGTGGCGGTGGCGGAGTCCGTTGCCGGGCTGCTCGCCGAGACGACCGATCTCGATCTCGTGGTCCTCGATCTGCGGCTGCCCGACGGATCATCGCCCGAGGACAATGTCACCGCGCTGCGCGACCGGGGGATCGAGGTGCTGGTGTTCACCGGCGCCGACAACGCCTTCCTGGTCCGCTCCGCCGCCAAGGCAGGCGTGCTGGGCGTGCTGCGCAAGTCCGAGAGCGTGGCGACGGTGGTCGCGGCGGTGCGCCGGGCCGCGTCGGGCGAGCAGGTGGTGACCACCGACTGGGCCGCCGCCATCGACGGCGATCCGAAGCTCTCCGACGTCGGGCTCAGCCCGCGTCAGGAGGAAGTGCTGATGCTGTACGCCTCGGGGGAGAAGGCGTCGCGGGTGGCCCGGCTCACCGGGCTGTCGGAACAGACCGTGAACGACTACCTGGGCCGCATCCGGCAGAAATACGCCGATGCGGGCCGACCAGCACCGACCAAGACCGATCTGTACAAGCGGGCCGTCGAGGACGGGTGGCTGCCCGTGCCGGAGAGGCAGCAACGCACGTGAGTGATCTCGCGGTCGCGACGGCGCCCGCACAGGTCGGCGACGTGGAGTTCTCGCGGGCGGCGACCGACCAGATCCTGCGCAGGCTCGGGCTGTGTATCGGGACCGGCGCGATGATCGTGATGGTGCTGGAGCTGCCCGCGATCCTGGTGCAGCCGGTCAATCAGTCGGTATGGCCGGAAACGCATCTGCTTGGTGCCTACCTGGTGTTCGCGGCGCTGGCGATCGTGTCGGCGCGCGGTCCCGTGGCCGCGATCCGGCGCACCGCCGCGGTGGCCGCCCTGTGCTACCTCGCGGCCACCCTGGCGACGCCGCTGGTGTATTCGGTGGTAACCATCGGTTCCTTCGCGTCCTGGCCCTACCGCGGGATGGCGGTGGGCGTGATGGCCGCGGGCCTGGCCTGGTCACGCCGTGGTGCGGCCGTCTTCGGGGCGTTGCTCGCCGTGGCGACCAGCGTCTCGAATGCCCTTGTGGTGCCGGACAGTTCGACGTGGGCCCTGTTCGGTGACATCACCCGCGGACTCGGCGTCGCCGCGCTGTTCCTGTGGTGTGTGGTGTACGCGCGCGCCGCGGCCGAGCGGGTCGACCGGGAAGCGGTCCGGCAGCGCAGCCGCGCGGCGGCGGTCGCGGCGACCTCGGCCAGGGAACGCGAGGGCGCGCGGTTCGCGGCGCTCATCCACGACGCGGTGCTCTCCACGCTGCTGGAGGCCTCGCGGGCGCAGGAGTCCTCGTCGGTGCTGCGCAATCAGGCCGCGCGCACCCTCGAACAGCTCGAGCAATCGCGGACCGTGCCCGAGATCGACCATCTCGACGCCGCCGCGACCATCGAATTCCTGCGTGAAGCCGTGCGCGAGGTGGCGGCCGAGGTCCCGGTGCAGGTGTCCTCGCGGCGCGCGGCCGATCTGTGCCTGCCGATAGACGCCGCGCAGGTGCTCGGTGCCGCGCTGACGGAGGCGGTGCGCAACAGCTTGCGCCACGCCGACGTCGCGGGTCGGACGGTGCGGCGCGGTGTGTCGGTCACGATCGCGACGGGCGGCATCCGGGTGGTGCTGTCCGATGACGGTGCCGGGTTCGATCCGGCGCGGGTCTCGGCCGATCGGATGGGGATCGCGGGCAGCATCCTGGGGCGGATGCGCGCGCTCGCCGGTGGCGCGGCCTTCGTGGAATCGGCGCCCGGCGCGGGGACCGTGGTGACTCTGGTGTGGGGTAGTTGATGGTCGATCGTGATCTGCCGTTCGCGATGCGCGATCTGTTCGGGCTCAGCGACGGCACCGCATGGCTGTTCGTGGTGATCTTCGAGGCCACCATCGTGATGTATCTGCGGGTGAACTTCGATATCGCGCCCCCCGTGGCCGCGTTCGGCGCACTGGTGCTGATGACCGTGGCGGCGCTGGTGGTGCTGGTGTTCCCGGTGGATCCCCTGCCGTGGCCTGCCACGATCTTCGTGGCGTGCGCCGGCCCGGCCGCGATGGCGATGACGGTGCCGTGGCTCGAGAGTTCGACGGGGTTCGCCCACCAGCTCTGGACCGCCTATCCGACCTCGTATCTGCTGGCGATGCTGGTGCTGCGCGGGCGGATCATGTCGGCCTGGCTGGGGGTCGCGGCGGCCGCGACGGTGCTGGTCACGATGGGTGCGTTCACCAGCTGGTCGCCCGAGACGGTGGTGCGCGCGCTGACCCCGGTGGCCACGGTCGGCGCGGTGACAGTGTTCATGTCCATCGTGGCGCCCACTCAGCGTTCGCTGCGCGAGCTGCGCAGCGAGGCCAATCGCCGGGCGGCGACGGAGGCCGCGCTGGCCGCCGCCAACGCCGAGCGGGATCGTCAGCTGGGGGCGCTCGATCGGGTGGCGGGGCCGCTGCTCGCGCGCATCGCGGCGGGGATCGAGCTCACCGACACCGAACGCGAACAGTGCAGGCTGCTCGAAGCGGAACTGCGCGACGGGCTGCGGGCGCCGCAGCTGGTCACCGAGCGGCTCAGCGCCGCTGCGCGCGGGGCCCGAGCGCGGGGGGTCGAGGTGACTCTGCTCGACGACGGCGGCTTCCGCGGGGTGCCGGAATGGGTGCGCCACAACGTGATCGAGGCGGCGGTGGACGAACTCGACATGGCCGGAGCAGGTTCGGTGACCGTGCGTGTGCTGCCGGTCGGCAGGCGCTGGGTGGCGACCGTGCTGGCCGCCGCGCCGGGCGGGGATCGGCGGACCGAGATCGACACCGCGGGCGAGGTCCGGGTCTCCACCTGAGGCCCAGTTCTTGTCGGACCTCTGTGCCAGGCTGAGGCAATGCAGCGGATGAATGCGGCGCAGGCCCGTCGAACGGCGCTGGCCGCGCAGGGCTTCGGCAAGCGAAGGCCCACCAACCCGAAGCGTCGGGCCGTGCTCGATGTGGTCGCCAGAACCCGTCTGCTGCAAATAGATTCGGTCTCGGCGGTGGTGCGGGCGCACTACGCGCCGGTGTTCAGCCGGATCGGTCCCTACGATCGCGGCCTGCTCGACGGCGCCGCCTGGAGTGACAGCGCGAAGGCGCGCCGGGGGCTGGTGGAGTACTGGGCGCACGAGGCCGCGCTGATCCCGGTCGCCGACTGGCCGTTGATGCGCTGGCGGATGGCGGAGTACCGGCACGGGCGCTGGTCGGGGATGCGCAAGGTCGTCGAACGTAATCCCACGCTGGGCAAGGACATCCTCGACGTCGTCACCGAGGTGGGGGCGGCGAGCGCGGGGGAGATCGAACGTCATCTCGAGCTGGACAAGCCGCGTCCGAAGGGCACCTGGTGGAACCTGAGCGATACCAAGATGATCTGCGAGCAGCTCTTCGCCGCGGGTGAGCTGTCCACCGCCCGCCGGGTCGGGTTCACGCGCCATTACGACCTCGCAGAACGGGTGATCCCGGCCGATGTCCGCGACCGCGAGATCGGCGAGGACGAGGCCGTGCGCGAGCTGATCCGCCGATCCAGCCGGGCCCTCGGTATCGGCACCGAGGCCGACCTGCGCGATTACTACCGCCTGGCCCGGCGCCAGAGTGCCCCGGCGATCGCCGACCTGGTCGACGCGGGCGAACTGCTCCCGGTCGACGTCGACGGCTGGGACGCGCCCGCCTACCTGCACCCGGAGGCCGCCACCCCGCGCCGGATCACCGGCACCGCACTGCTGTGCCCGTTCGATCCGCTGATCTTCTTCCGCCCGCGCACCCAGCGGGTCTTCGACTTCCACTACCGGATCGAGATCTACACCCCCGAACCCAAACGGGTGCACGGGTATTACGTTTTCCCGCTGCTCGTCGACGGCAAGCTCGTCGGCCGGGTGGATCTGCGCGCCGAACGCGCCACCGGCCGACTGCTCGCCCCCGGCGCGTTCGCCGAACCGGGCTACGCGACGGTCGAGACCGCGCGGGCATTACACGGGGCGCTGCGGGAAATGGCCGACTGGCTCGAACTCGACGAAGTCGTTATCGGCGAACGCGGCGACCTCGCCCCGCTGCTGTGATTTACCAGCCCTTGCCGCCGTATCCGCGCATCTGATCCTTCAGCGCCCCGCTGACGGCACCGGAGAGCCAGGAGTTCAGCGACTGGCCGTTCTGCTGGGCGGCCTCTTCCGCCTTCGACTTCAATTGCTCGACCAGACGGAGGGTCACCCGGCTGATATCGCCGGTCATCTCCTCGAAAGTCTGCGGTTCCTCGTCCCCCGGCGGGGTGTTCTTGCGCACGTCGGCCTTCGCGTCGGTGCCTTCCAGACGGACGTGCACGGTGCGGTCACCGAGTTCGGTACTGATCTCGGCGGCCAGTTCCGACAGCGCCGAGAGCAGCACCAGCCGGCTCGAACTCTCCACCGCGGCGGCGAGGGCGGCGGCGGTGGCCTGCGTTTTCTCGTCGCCGAGCGCTGCGGCGGCGATCAGTTCCTCGCGCAAGCGCGCGGTATGAGCATTCAGATCCATGACATCAGTGTGACGTCATATATGACATCACGCAAGGTGAAAGCCACCCACCGGCCGCCGCTTCGGACGCTAGGGTGTCGAGGCGCGTCCGGCGACCGGGTAGCCTTTCTGACCATGACGAACGGTGAATCGACGCCAACGGAGCTGCGCGCGTCCGGCACGGTAGGTGTCGCGATGGTGACCCCCTTCAGCGCTGCGGGCAAGCTCGACGTCGATGCCGGTGTCGCACTGGCGGCACACCTGGTCGACCGTGGGGTCGACCTGCTGATCATCTCGGGCACCACCGGCGAATCGCCGACCACCACCGAAACCGAGAAGGCTGATCTGCTCCGCGCGGTCGTCGACGGTGTCGGTGACCGGGCCACGGTGGTCGCGGGTGCGGGTACTTACGACACCGCGCACTCGATCGAACTGGCGCGTGCCGCGGAGAACGCGGGCGCGCAGGGTCTGCTCGTCGTGACGCCGTACTACTCGCGGCCCACGCAGGAAGGTCTGATCGCGCATTTCACCGCGGTCGCCGATGCCACTGCGCTGCCGGTCACCCTCTACGACATTCCACCGAGGTCGGTGGTGCCTATCGCCATCGACACGATCCGGCGCCTTGCCGAGCATCCCAACATCGTCGCGGTGAAGGATGCCAAGGGCGATCTCGTCTCCGGAGCCGATCTCATCGCGACCACCGACCTGGATTTCTACTCCGGTGACGACGGACTGAACCTGCCCTGGCTCTCGGTCGGGGCGGTCGGGTTCATCAGCGTCATCGGACATCTCGTGCCGGAACGACTGCGCGAGATCCACGACGCCTACACCACCGGTGACGTGGCGAGGGCGCGAGAGATCAACGCGACACTACTGCCGCTGTACGCGGCCATGACCCGCCTGGGAGGTGTGGCGATGTGTAAGGGAGGACTCCGATTGCTCGGCATCGACGTAGGTGAGCCCCGGTTGCCCCAGCTGATGCCGACGCAGGCACAGCTGGAGGAGCTAGCGCTCGACCTGCAGGCCGCGGGGGTGTCGGCATGACCGAACCCGTAGCCCGTAAGCCCCGTCGCCGTGCGGCATCACGTGCCGCCGGTGCGCCCGAGCCGACACCTGTGGAGAGTGTGCAGGCCGCGGTGAAAAAGGTGGCGCCGGCGAAGGCCGCTCCCGCGCAGGAGCAGGCGATCGCCGAACCGATCGCCGAGATCACCGCGGAGGCCGACCTGGTCGGTGCCGCTGAAGCGGGCACCGACGTGGTGAACGCCGCCGAGGAACGCGTCACCGCGAAGAAGACGGCGCCGCGCCGTGCCAGGACCAAGCAGGCCACCGAGGCCAAGGGCAAGGTCGAGGCCAAGGCCAAGCCCGCCGCCGAGCAGTCCCGCGGCGGTGGCCGTGGCAGGCAGGGTGGCGGTCGCGGTCGCGGTTCCGCGCCGGTGGCCGAGCCGCGCGAGAAGGCCGCCCACGACAAGCTGGGCGCGCCGCCGAAGCTGGTGAAGAACGGCCTTCGCCTGTTCGCACTGGGCGGCATCGGCGAAATCGGTCGCAACATGACCGTGTTCGAATACGGCGGCAAGCTGCTGATCGTCGACTGCGGTGTGCTGTTCCCCGAGGACCAGCAGCCCGGTGTCGACCTGATCCTGCCGGACTTCGGGCCCATCGAGCACCGGATGGACGACGTCGAGGCCGTCGTGCTCACGCACGGCCACGAGGACCACATCGGCGCCGTGCCGTTCCTGCTGCGCCTGCGCCAGGACATCCCGGTGATCGGCGCCAGGTTCACCCTCGCGCTGGTCGCGGCCAAGGCGCGCGAACACCGCCTGCAGCCCAAGCTGCGCGAGGTCGCCGAGGGTGAGACCACGGTGCACGGCCCGTTCGAGCTCGAGTACTTCGCGGTCAATCACTCGATCCCCGACGCGCTCGCCGTCGCGATCCGCACCCCCGCGGGCGTGGTGCTGCACACCGGTGACATCAAGCTCGACCAGCTGCCGCTCGACGGCCGCCTGACCGACCTGGCCGGCTTCTCGCGTCTCGGCGACGAGGGCGTCGACCTGTTCCTGGTCGACTCGACCAACGCCGAGGTCCCCGGCTTCGTCACCCCCGAGCGCGAGATCGGTGGCGTGCTCGACAATGTCATCGGCAAGGCCACCAACCGCGTCATCGTGGCCTCGTTCGCCAGCCACGTGCACCGCATCCAGCAGGTGGTCGACGTCGCGCAGAAGCACAACCGCAAGGTCTGCTTCGTCGGTCGCTCGATGGTCCGCAACATGGAGATCGCGCAGGACCTCGGCTACCTGACGGTGCCCGACAATGTCGTGGTCACCCTCGACCAGGCCGCGAACCTGCCCGGCAACCGGATGGTGCTGATCTCCACCGGATCCCAGGGCGAGCCGCTCTCGGCGCTGTCGCGGATGGCGCGTGGCGAGCACCGCCAGATCAACATCCGGGCCGACGACCTGGTGGTGCTGGCATCGTCGCTGATCCCCGGTAACGAGAACTCGGTGTTCGCGGTGGTCAACGGCCTGGCCCGGCTCGGTGCGACCGTGATCACCCAGCAGAGCGCGAAGGTGCATGTCTCCGGACACGCCTCCGCCGGTGAGCTGCTGTACCTGTACAACGCGGTGCGCCCGACCAATGCGATGCCGGTGCACGGCGAATGGCGGCACCTGCGCGCCAACGCCGCGCTGGCCATCGCGACCGGTGTGCCCGAGGAGCGGGTGATGCTGGCCGAGGACGGCGTGGTGGTCGACCTGGTCGACGGCATCGCCTCCATCGTCGGCCGGGTGCCGGTCGGGCACGTCTACGTCGACGGCCTGTCCGTCGGTGACGTCGGCGAGTCGACCCTGTCGGACCGCCTTGTCCTCGGCGAGGGTGGTTTCATCTCGATCACCATCGTCATCGACTCGACCACCGGCAAGGCGGTGAGCACGCCCGAGCTCAACGGGCGCGGCTTCTCCGACGACCGCACCGCGCTCGACGGCGCCAACGAACTGGTCGAGGCGGAGCTGCTGCGCCTGGCCGGTGAGGGCATCACCGACACCCATCGCATCGCCCAGGGCGTGCGCCGGGTGGTGGGTCGCTGGGTCGCCGACGTCTACCGTCGTCGCCCGATGATTGTGCCGACAGTCGTCGCCGTCTGATCCGCTGATAGCCGAAAACCGCCGGGCGACAACGTCGCTCGGCGGTTTTCGTTCGTTCAGGCCTGGCAGGCCGCGGAGTCGAGCTTGGCCGACTTCACGATGTTGCAGGTGAACTCGTGGGACACCCGCCAGCCGCCTTCGGCCGCTACGAATTCCACCGTCGCGCCCTTGACCGGGCTGCCGTCGATGGTGACGTCTGCCGGTGCGGTCACCTTGCCGTCGGCAGGCGCGCCGACGCTGGTGATCTTGGCCGTGACATTGTTCTTCTTCGCGGCCTCGACGAACTTGTCGACCAGGTACGGGTCGCGCTCGGCATCCTCGATGAAGGCGGCCTTCTCGTCGTCGGTCAGCTGACCGGCCAGCGCCTTGTCGAGGCGGGCGTTGAGCTCCTCGACGGTCGGCGCGGGCAGGTTCGGCACGGTGGTGGTCATCGGCGCGTCACCGTCCTGGGTGCCGTCGACCTTCTTGCCGTCCTCGAACCCGGCACCGGCGGTCGTCGTCGGCGCGGCGGTGGCGGGCTCGTCGCTGCTGCTGCACGCGGTCAGGCCGAACGCGGCGGCGGCCACCGTCAGGGCGGCCGCCGTTCTGAACATGCGGTTGTTCACTGATCTCCCCAAAAAATGAAAAGGTGTCGCCGGAGTGATTCTCCGGCGAGTGGCGACTAGACCCCGTAGCCCGAGGTGCAGTTCCAGTTGATGATGTTGGCGGCGCCGCCACGGTTCGCGTTGATCGCGTTGCGCTTGGCCTCACGCAGCGACGGTGCCGACGCCCAGCTGTAGGAGCGACGCGATTCGGCGAGCGCGCCACATCCGTTGCGCCACGACACCTTCACGTCGCAACCGGCGCCCCCGCCGCTGCGCTGGCAGCCGTTGATCGCCGCCGACTCGGCCTCGGCGTAGCTGTCGTAGTTGGCGCTGATACTGGATGCGCCGTTGCGCGACAGCGCGAGCGCGCCGTAGTTGTCGGCCTGCGCGTGCGCCGGTGCGATGTGCCCCGCGAACATGGCGACGGTGGCGGCACCCAGCACGACCGCGCTGGTGAGCAATCTCTTCACTTGTAGCTTCCCCTTCATAAGCACGGGTCGACGACCCGATAGAGCGCTGTCAAGGTACCGACCGGTGTGCTGCTCGCGCCACTGTTGCGGGCCCAGAACGGCCGAAATAGAGGAGATCGGCAAGGATTCGATAAGTTCGGGTCCGCGAAACGCGGTTCCCGGCGAGATTTCCCCGCGCTGACCGGGGCGCCGCGACCTGCGCATCCAGGCCGGATAACCCCGGCAGGCGGGGTGGGACCAGTGTTGCGGATGGTCTCGGAGGTGCTCGAGCGGCTAGCCTGAGGTCATGGCAGGTAAGTCCCGCAGCACCACGACCTCTCGTGCGCGGGCGGGATCGACCAGGGGGCGCACGCCTGCGGCGCGGTCTCGTTCGGCGACACCGCGCGCGACGCCGGCCCCACGTGGACGCACCACGCCCGTCCGCAGGCCGGTCAAACGCGCGTCCAACACCGCACCGCTCGCGGTGATCGGCCGCGGTATCGGCAGTAGCTGGACCATGTTGGCGCGCGGTGTCGGCGCCACCACCCGCACGTTGAGCCGGGCCGGTGAACTGGAGCACGGGCACCGTCGCGACGGAATCGGGTTGGCGCTCATCGCGTTGAGCGCGATCATCGCCGCCGCGATGTGGCTCTCGGCGGGCGGGCCGGTCGGGCGCTTCCTCGAGGACGTCGTCCGCGCGATCGCCGGATCCGCGGCCGCGCTGGCGCCGATTCTGCTGGTCGCGCTCGCGGTGGTGCTGATGCGCACCGAACCGCATCCGGAGATCCGGCCGAGGTTGGTCCTCGGTGGGCTGCTCGTAGTGCTCCCCGCGCTGGGGATATGGCATCTGGCGGCCGGTTCCCCGACCGATGCGGAGGGGCGCGCCACGGCGGCCGGCGCGCTGGGCTATGCGATCGGGGGTCCGCTCGGGCAGGGCCTGACACCATGGCTCGCACTACCGATCCTGTTGCTGGCCATGATGTTCGGTGTGTTGCTGCTCACCGGCACCACGGTGCGCGAGGTGCCGACCAGGCTGCGCGAGTACTTCGGTCTCGGCGAATATGCCGACGGCGCCGACCCTTACGATCCGGCCAACTACGACGCCGACGGATTCCCGGTGCACCGCAACCGAACCCGTCGCCGCGGCCGCAACCCCGACGACAACTACCCGCCCGACGAGTTCGGCGGCTCCGACGCGGTCACCGAGTCGCTGGGCGAGCCGCCCCTGCGCGATGCCAAGCCGATCGAGGAACCGGGGGCGTCCGCGCAGAATGCGTCAGCCCCCGCACCGAAACCGGCGCGCAAGCGACCGGTGGCCAAGCCGGTCGACCAGACCCCGCCGCCGCCACCGGAACCGGAATTCGTCACCGACCGCGTCGTCGACGGCGACTACACGCTGCCGCCGCTCACGCTGCTGCTCGACGGCGACCCGCCCAAGAAGCGTTCCGCGGCCAACGAATCGATGATCGAGGCGATCACCGAGGTCTTGGTGCAGTTCAAGATCGATGCCGCCGTCACCGGTTTCGTGCGCGGCCCGACCGTCACCCGCTACGAGGTGGAGCTCGGCCCCGGCGTCAAGGTCGAGAAGATCACCGCGCTGGCCCGCAACCTCGCCTACGCGGTCGCCACCGAGAACGTGCGCCTGCTCGCGCCCATCCCCGGAAAATCGGCCGTCGGTATCGAAGTGCCCAATGCCGACCGCGAATTGGTGCGCCTGGCCGACGTCCTGAAGTCGCCGCACACCCGCAACGACCACCATCCCCTTGTCATCGGCCTCGGCAAGAACATCGAGGGCGAGTTCGTCTCGGCGAACCTGGCCAAGATGCCGCACCTGCTGGTGGCCGGTTCCACCGGCTCGGGTAAGTCGAGCTTCGTGAACTCGATGCTGATCTCGCTGCTGCACCGAGCCACGCCCGAGGAGGTCAGGATGATCCTGATCGACCCGAAGATGGTGGAACTCACGCCGTACGAGGGCATTCCGCACCTGATCACGCCCATCATCACCCAGCCGAAGAAGGCCGCCGCCGCGCTGGCCTGGCTGGTCGAGGAGATGGAACAGCGCTACCAGGACATGCAGGCCAACAAAGTCCGCCACATCGACGACTTCAACAAGAATGTGCGGTCGGGCAAGATCACCGCCCCGCTGGGCAGCGAACGTGTCTACCGGCCCTACCCGTACATCCTGGCCATCGTCGACGAGCTCGCCGACCTGATGATGACCGCCCCGCGCGACGTCGAGGACGCGATCGTGCGGATCACCCAGAAGGCGCGTGCCGCCGGTATCCACCTGGTGCTGGCCACCCAGCGGCCGTCGGTGGACGTGGTGACCGGTCTGATCAAGACCAATGTGCCCTCGCGGCTGGCGTTCGCCACCTCCTCGCTCACCGACTCGCGCGTCATCCTGGATCAGCCGGGCGCGGAGAAACTGATCGGCATGGGCGACGGTCTGTTCCTGCCGATGGGTCAGGGCAAGCCGACCCGGCTGCAGGGCGCGTTCATCTCCGACGAGGAGATCCAGGCCGTCGTCGAGTTCAGCAAGACCCAGGCAGAACCCGAATACCAGGAGGGCGTCACCGCGGCCAAGGCCGGCGAGGTCAAGGACGTCGACCCCGATATCGGCGACGACATGGACGTGCTGCTGCAGGCCGTGGAGCTGGTGGTCACCTCGCAGTTCGGGTCGACCTCGATGCTGCAGCGCAAGCTGCGCGTCGGCTTCGCCAAGGCGGGCCGGTTGATGGACCTGATGGAGACGCGCGGCGTGGTCGGGCCGAGTGAGGGGTCGAAGGCGCGCGATGTGCTGATCAAGCCGGACGAGCTCGACGGGTTGCTCTGGTCGATTCGGGGCGGGGACCCCGCCGCCGCCGACGACGAATAGGTAGGCCTGCGCCCCTGGGGCCCCACGCGGAACTGACGTACTACTAAGGTGTGGCTCACCTTAGTTGTAAGGTTGCGCGGTAGGTCCGACAGAGGGAGTTCGAACGTGGTGTCCGTGGGTGAGGTCCGCCTGGCAGCGAAGGACCTGGACGTCGGGCACGCGGGCAGGCCGGTGCTGAAACAGGTGGACCTGTCGCTGCGGGCCGGGGAGATCACGGTGCTGGTCGGCCCCAACGGCTGCGGAAAGTCCACGCTGCTGCGCACGCTCGCCGGTCTCCTGCCGCCGCTCGGTGGTGCGGTACGCATCGATGACGCGCCGCTCGGTTCGCTCGGCCGCCGCGCTCTTTCGCAGCGCCTGGCGTTTCTTCCCCAGTCGTCGCAGGCGCCCGCCGGGGTGACAGTTCGTGAGCTGGTCCGGCACGGCCGGTACGCCCATCGCGGCGCCCTCGCCCGGCACACCGACGAGGACACGGAGGCGATCGACTGGGCGCTCGACGTCGCCGACGCGGCGCCGCTGGTCGAGCGTCGCCTCGACGAGTTGTCGGGAGGCGAGCGCCAACGAGCCTGGCTGGCCATGGTGCTGGCGCAACGGGCAGGCGTGCTCCTGCTGGACGAACCCACCACCTACCTCGACCTGCGCCATCAGTTCGACGTGCTCGACCTCGTGCGGCGGCTGGCCATGGAGCACGGCATCGCCTGCGGCGTGGTGCTGCACGACCTGATGCAGGCCGCGGCCTACGCCGATGAGGTCGTGGTGGTCGCCGACGGCGCGATCGCGGCCGCGGGCACCCCGGACAACGTCCTCACTCCCGACGTCATCGAGCGTGCGTTCGGCCTGCGCGTGAGCGTCGTCCGTGATCCGGCGACCGGATATCTCGCCTGTTTCCCGCAGCGGGCCGGTGCCCCCGACGCTTCCTGAATCCTCGGCTTACCCAGGTTCGCCGCTTTTCACCAGTACAAGGAGAGATTCACCATGCAGAGAATGCTGCGCGCCCTGGCGACGGGTAGTTCCGTCGTAGTACTCGCGCTGGCCGCTGTCGGCTGCGGGTCAGGGACGGTCGGTGGGGCCGGGGGCGACCCGTCGGGCGGGGACAAGGCCGCGAGCGGCGCGATCACGGTCGAAACCGCGCAGGGCCAGGTCACCCTGGACAAGCCCGCGGTGAAGGTGGTGACACTCGAATGGACCTACGCCGAGGAGCTCGTCGCCCTTGGTGTCACCCCGACGGGCAACGCCGACAACAAGGGCTACGGCACCTGGGTCACCGCGAAGGGGGCGGCCCTGCCCGCGGAGGTCACCGATGTCGGCTCCCGCAGCGAGCCGAGCCTGGAGAAGATCAAGGCGCTGCAGCCGGACCTCATCGTCGTCGACAACGACCGGGCGAAGGCCAACCTGGCTCAGCTCCAGGGCATCGCGCCGGTCATGGCGTTCACCTACACCACCAACCCCCAGCTCGACACGATGAAGAAGAACTTCACCGAGCTGGCGAAGGCGGTCGGCAAGCAGGACAAGGCCGCCGAGGTGAACAGCCAGATCGACGCCAAGGCCGCCGACCTCGCGGCCCGGATGGGCAAGGCGGGCAAGGGCGGCCAGAAGTACGCGCTCGCACAGGCATTCACCGCCAACGGTGTCGCATCGATCCGGATGCTCACCGACGATGCCATCGCGCCCCAGCTGCTGAACCTCGCCGGGCTGAAGAACGGCTGGAAGGGCAAGCCGGACTCGTGGGGGATGACCACGGTCGGCGTCGAGGGGCTCACCCAGGTCGAGACGGACGCCACCTTCCTCTATGTCGCGGCCGACAAGGACAACCCCTTCACCGGCGATCTCGCCGACAACGCGGTGTGGACAGGCCTGGAGTACGTCAAGAACGGCAAGACGCTGCCGCTCGACCCGGGCACCTGGCTCTTCGGCGGCCCGCTGTCGGCCATGCACATCCTGGACGAGACCGGCAAGGCACTGAAGGTCTGATGTCCTCGGCAGCACTGGCGGCCGCGGTGGCCCGTCCGTTCGGTCGCCGCCCACGAGCTGTGCTCATGGGCGGCGCCCTGTCCCTCGTCCTGTGCCTGGTCGGTGTGGTTCACCTCGGGCTCGGCGCGTCCGGGGTGGGGCTCGGCGACATCGTGGACCTGCTCCTCGGCCACGGCGACGACCGCACCGAGGACGTCCTGCTCGGCAGCCGTCTGCCGCGTACGCTGACCGGGCTCGTCGTCGGCATCGCGCTCGGCGTCTCCGGGGCGCTCGTCCAGGGAGCGACCCGCAACCCACTGGCGGCCCCCGACACGCTCGGCGTGAACGCCGGAGCGTACTTCGCGGTGGTGCTCGTCGCCTTCACCGGCGTGAGTCTGGGTCCGCTCCCCGCCGGGGGCGCGGCTTTTCTCGGCGGCCTCGTCGCGGTGGCCCTGGTCTACCTGCTCACCAGTGGGGGCGTCATGACGCCGGGACGGGTGCTGCTGGCCGGGGCGACCATCGCCATGGCCGCCACCTCGGCGGCGGAGTTCCTCCAGATACTAGACTCACAGGCCACCCGTGGACTGTTCTTCTGGGGCAACGGTTCCCTGCTGCAGTCCGGTCTGGAACGGCCGCTCACGCTCGGCGCGGTGGTCGTCGCCGGTGCTCTGATTGCCCCGTTCCTGGCGCGCCCGCTCGACCTGCTGACCCTCGGCGACGAGACGGCCCAGGCGATGGGCGTCCGGGTCGAACGGATTCGTCCCGCGGCGTTCCTCCTCGCTGTGCTGCTGTCGGCGTCGGCCGTGTCCCTCGCGGGCCCGATCGGCTTCGTCGGACTGATCGGCCCGGTCATCGTGCGGCAGTTGGGCATCCGCGCGCACGCGCTGCTCATTCCGATGGCGGCGCTGGTGTCGGCCGTGCTGGTGCTCGGCGCGGACGCGGCCGCGCAGCTCATCGCGGCGCCCGCCGCCGCGCAGCCCTCCGAGATCCCGGTGGGCGTGGTCACGGCGCTGATCGGTGGCCCGGTCTTCATGGCACTGGCCCGCCGGGTGAGTACCGGCGACGCCGACACCGGTGCGGCCGTCGTGGTGTCCGACCGGCGTCGCGCTCCCCGGTACGCCGTCGCGCTCGGTGGCGGGCTGATCGTCCTGGCCGTCGCGATGGCCGTTTCGTTGCGGGTGGGCGACGTCCAGATCAGCTGGAGCCAGATCGGCGCGTGGGTATTCGGTTCCGCCGAGCAGATCACCGAAGCGGTGGTGTCCTTCCGGCTGCCGCGCATTCTGGTGGCGGCGCTGGCGGGGGCCTGCTTGGCGGTGGCCGGAGCGGCGGTGCAGGCGGTCGTGCGCAACCCGCTGGCCGAACCGGGGCTCGTCGGCGTGACCGGCGGGGCGTCGCTCGGCGCGATCACCGTCATCCTGTTGGTCCCGTCGGCGCCACTGGCCGCCCTGCCCGCCGCGGCGGGCATCGGTGGCGTGCTGATGCTGGCACTCGTCCTGCTGGTGGCCGGCGGCAGCGGCAGCCGGACCGGCCTCGATCCGACCCGGGTGGTCCTGGTCGGCCTCGGCGCGGCCGCCACCTCCATGGCCCTGGTGAACATCATCGTGGTCGGCGCGCAGATGAACCTCGCGGCAGCACTGGGCTGGCTCGCAGGCAGCACCTACGGTCGTGACTTCTCGGCGCTGAGCTGGCTCGTCCTGCCCGCCCTGGTCGCGGTGCTGCTCGTGGTCGTCGCTCGGCCGGTGAACCTGCTCGCCCTCGGCGAGGAACTGCCGCCCGCGCTCGGGCTCGATCTGGGACGCGCCCGGCTGCTCGTCCTCGGTGCGGGCGCTGTGCTGGCCGCGGGCACGGCCGCCGCCGTCGGCGCGGTCGGCTTCGTCGGCCTGGTCGCACCGCACCTCGCCCGCCGCATCGTGGGCAACAACACCGCGCGCATGATGCCGATGGCCGCGGTGCTCGGCGCGGTGCTCGTCGTCTGCTCGGACGCCCTCGGTCGCCGGCTGCTCGCCCCGACCGAGATTCCGGTGGGCATCGTCACCGCGCTGGTCGGCGCGCCGTACATGGTGTGGCTGCTGCACCGCACCAGGGAGGTGTGAACTCCCGCAGTCGATTTCGGTGACCGAGGGGAGTATCGGGGTCGCGCGGCGAACGGATGCATCCGACGCGCCGCCCGGGCGATGCGCAGGGCAGGCCGGATGTGTGTGGAATCATGGCGGGTAAAGACTCGGCAAAGACGACTGAAACGGACAATTCGGGCATGATGGGCGACATGAACTTTATCGATCGGACCACCACATGCAGGTGACCACGCTCGAGTGGGTGATCACCGGACTGGTGATCCTCGGCCTGTTCGTCTTCGACTTCTACGCCCACGTGCGCACCCCGCACGAGCCCACCTTCAAGGAATCGGGCATCTGGTCGGCGGTCTACATCAGTTTGGCGCTGCTGTTCGGCCTGTTCGTCGCCTGGAAGTGGGGCGGCACGTTCTCGGGGGAGTACTACGCGGGCTTCGTCACCGAGAAAGCGCTCTCGGTCGACAACCTGTTCATCTTCCTCATCATCATGAGCACCTTCGCCGTGCCACGGATCTACCAGCAGAAGGTACTGCTGATCGGCATCGTGCTGGCGCTGGTGATGCGTGGTGTGTTCATCGCGGTCGGCGCGGCCGCGATCAGCGCGTACAGCTGGGTGTTCTACCTGTTCGGCGCGTTCTTGATCTACACCGCGATCAAACTGCTGCGTGAGAGCGGGCACGAGGCCGAGCACGAGCAGAAACGCGACAGCTACATCGTCTCGCTGGCCAAACGGGTCCTGCCCACCACCGACGAGTACGACGGCGACAAGCTCGTCACCCGGATCAACGGCAAACGGGTGGTGACCCCGTTGCTGCTCGCGCTGCTGGCCATCGGTTTCGCCGACCTGCTGTTCGCGCTGGACTCGATTCCGGCGATCTACGGTCTCACCGAGGAGCCGTACCTGGTCTTCACGGCGAACGCCTTCGCGTTGATGGGTCTGCGTCAGCTGTACTTCCTCATCGGCGGGCTGCTCGACCGCCTGGTGTACCTGTCCTACGGTCTGGCCGCGATTCTGGCGTTCATCGGCGTCAAGCTGGTGCTGCACGCGCTGCACGAGAACACGCTGTCGTTCGTCAACGGTGGTGAACACGTGAGCGTGCCGGAGATCTCCACGGCGTTCTCGCTGAGCGTGATCATCGGCATTCTGGTCATCGCGACGGTGGCGAGCCTGCTGCGCACCCGCCGCACCAGCGCCTGAAAACGCCACTGCCCGGAACCGCTGCGGTTCCGGGCAGTGCTGTGTTCATGGCCGGTTATTCGGCGAAGGCGCCCATCACCGGCAGCCACTCGACCACGCGGACGGCGTCGATCAGGCCCAGCTTCGCGAACGGATCATTGCTCAGCAGCTCGGTCAGCGAGTGCGCGTCCTCGGCGCGGAACAGCAGCAGCGCGCCCGAACCGTCGGGGTAGGGGCCGCTGGTGAGTACCGTGCCCGCGTCGACGAGCGCGTTCAACCAGCCGCGGTGCTCGGGCCGGTTGGTCGCGCGGTCGGCCGCGGTGGACTCGGAATAGGTGTAGTGGACAGCGAAGATCGGCACAGTCGATCACTTTCTCGCGAGGGTTTTCTACAGGGTGAGCAGCATGCGGGTGTTGCCGAGGGTGTTGGGTTTGACGAAGCTGAGGTCGAGGAACTCGGCGACACCGGTGTCGTAGGAACGGCACATCTCCGCGTACACCTCGGCGGTAACCGGCGTGCCGTCGATCTCGACGAACCCGTGCCTGCCGAAGAAGTCCACCTCGAAAGTGAGCACGAACACACGCTGCAACTGCAGTTCACGGGCGACGGTCACCAGGTGCTCCACCACCGCGCCGCCGACACCGCGGCCCTTGACGACGGGATCGACTGCGACAGTGCGCACTTCGCCCAGATCGGCCCACAGTACGTGCAACGCGCCGCAGCCGACGACCTGTCCGTCGAGCTCGGCGACCCAGAATTCCTGCACCGATTCGTACAGCGTGACCAGGTTCTTCTCCAGCAGGATGCGGCCCGCGTACTCGTCGACCAGGCGCTTGATCTCGGGGACATCGGAGGTTCGCGCTCGTCGGACGACCACGCCGGAAACAGGCGCCACAGTGGGCGCGACAGGATGCGCGTCGCTGGTCGGACTACTCGAGGGTCCCCGTGAGGTCATGGGTGCACAGTAGTCGGCCGGGTTACCGATAGTCTGAACATGTGCCGCACATCCTGTCGTTCCGCTCTTCGCATCGCGCCGGGCTCCGCGACCGGATCGCGTGGCACCGATCGTGCGAGCAAACAGCTCGCGAAACCGTTGGATTTCGGCGCAGTGCCGGTGAGTGCCGAGAGGGCAGCACATGAACGGTCAGCGCCTGGAGGCGGTAGCTCGCGTGGCCACGGAAGGCGCCCGGTCATGCCAAGAGGACAGGGCATGAGCGTGCGACCCGAAGAGATCGATCGTGGGTCGAGTGCGGTGACACCGATGCACGGGGTGGCGGAGACCCCGGTTCCGCTGCTCAATATCGCCAATGTGCTGACCATCGCGCGCATCGTGCTGGTGCCGTTGTTCGTGCTGGCGCTGTTCGCCGAGGGCGGGCACGACACCCGCTGGCGCGTCATCGCCGCGGCGGTTTTCGGCCTGGCCGCGATCACCGACCGCTTCGACGGGCAACTGGCCCGCAAATACGGATTGGTCACCGATTTCGGGAAGCTCGCCGACCCCATCGCGGACAAGGCGCTGATCGGGGCGGCTCTGATCGGGCTCTCGGTTCTCGGCGATCTGCCCTGGTGGATCACCCTGGTCATCTGCGGCCGCGAAGTCGGCATCACCCTGCTGCGGCTGGTGGTAGTGCGGCGCGGCGTGATCCCGGCGGGACGCGGCGGCAAGCTCAAGACGCTGGTGCAGTCGGTGGCGATCGCGCTGCTGGTCTTGCCGCTGTCCGGCATCTACGCCACCGCGGGCATGTGGCTGATGTACCTGGCTGTGGCGCTCACGGTGGTCACCGGCCTGGATTACGTGGGGCAGGCGGCCAGAGTATGGCTGGCGGGTGGACGGTCGCGCGCGTGAGCGACCCGCTCGTCGACGGAGCGCCGGTCGCCGAACTTGTCACGGCGCTGAACAGCGCGGGTCAGACCGTGGCCACCGCCGAATCGCTCACGGCCGGTCTGCTGGCCGCCACAGTGGCGGGCGTTCCCGGTGCGAGCGCGGTGCTGCGAGGCGGTTTGATCGTCTACGCCACCGACCTCAAAAGCCGTCTGGCCTGCGTCGACGACAACCTGCTTCGCACCGAGGGACCGGTCGCCGCCTCGACCGCCGAACAGCTCGCCGTGGGGGCTCGCGAGCAGTGTGGCGCGGACTGGGGTGTCGGATTGACCGGGGTCGCCGGACCCGATTCCCAGGACGGGCATCCCGTCGGCACGGTATACCTCGGGTTAGCCGGTCCACAGCACAGCGAAGTGGTCCGGTTGAAACTGCACGGAGACCGGTGGACGATCAGACTCGGTGCGGTGCACAGTGCGGTGCGGGAGTTGCTGCGTTGTGTGCAGTCCGGCTCGGTGAGTGTGAAGTAGCCCGGTTCGGGAACCACCGGTCCATGCTCGACGTTGTGCCAGAAAGAGGTGAGCACCGCTACGGCGGTGACACGAGGTGGAGGAGAACGAGATGACGCTGCTGCGGGAGGCAATCGGGGACAGTCTGCGGCGTGCGCGTCTCGCCCAGCATCGAACGCTGCGCGAGGTGTCTACCTCGGCGCGCGTGAGCCTCGGCTATCTGTCGGAAGTGGAGCGCGGCCGCAAGGAAGCCTCCAGTGAACTGCTCGCCAGCATCTGCGAGGCACTCGACGTGCCGCTCTCGCGCGTGCTGTGGGACGTGAGCACCCTGATGGCGGGCGCCGACGGCTCCGCGCCGCGCGAACCCGCGCTGACCGGCCCCGCCGCCGAGCGCGAGCCCGCCGCGGCCGAGCCCATCGCCGCTGCCGAACCCGCCGCGGGCGAGGCAACCGCCTCCGCCGAACAGGGCCCGCGGATCGGCATCGCCGAAGACACTCGCATCGTCATCCCGGCCCCGAGGGCCGAGATGCTGGTACTGGTGAAGGGAATGTGACGCGGCGAACCCCGCGCATGCCGCGCGAGACGCTGCACACCGCTGGTGAGAACGGATAGATTCTCATCAGGCGTCGATCGGTCCGGCTTACCGCCGGTCCGGGTGCCGCATGGTGAAGGATAAGCACGTATCTGGTGCGTGACGGTCGCGTACCACCAGTCGCACGAGCGACGCACAGATGGAGGCGGGATCAATCGATGGCTAATCCGTTCGTGAAGGCCTGGAAGTACATGATGGCCCTCTTCGACTCCAAGATCGAAGAGCATGCGGATCCGAAGGTCCAGATTCAGCAGGCTATCGAGGAGGCGCAGCGTCAGCATCAGGCGCTGTCGCAGCAGGCGGCATCGGTGATCGGGAACCAGCGTCAGCTGGAGATGAAGCTGAACCGCCAGCTCGACGAGGTCGAGAAGCTCAACGCCAACGCCCGTCAGGCCGTCACCCTGGCCGATCAGGCGCAGGCCGCGGGCGACACCGAGAAGGCGATCCAGTACACCAACGCCGCCGAGGCGTTCGCCGCCCAGCTGGTCACCGCCGAGCAGTCGGTGGAAGACCTCAAGGTGTTGCACGATCAGTCCCTGCAGGCCGCCGCACAGGCCAAGAAGGCGGTCGAGCAGAACGCGATGATGTTGCAGCAGAAGGTCGCCGAGCGCACCAAGCTGCTCAGCCAGCTCGAGCAGGCCAAGATGCAGGAGCAGGTCTCGGCGTCGCTGCAGCAGATGGATTCCACCCTGTCCGCGCCGGGCTCCACGCCCAGCCTGGACGCCGTGCGCGACAAGATCGAGCGCCGCTACGCCAACGCGCTCGGTTCGGCCGAGCTGGCGCAGAACACGGTGCAGGGCCGCATGATGGAGGTGCAGCAGGCCAGCGTCCAGATGGCCGGGCACAGCAAGCTCGAGCAGATCCGCGCCTCCATGCGTGGTGACGCGTTGCCCACCGGCAACGCCAACTCGGCGATCAACCCGGCGCAGCCCCAGGCCGCACCGGCGCCGAACATCGACAAGGGCCAAGCGCTGTAATATTGGAGCGCTGGCGCGCTCGAGTTCGCGGCCCCTTGTGTCCCGTCGATCAGGCACCGTTGCTTGCTCCTTCGTCGCCTACGCAACGGCACCTGATCGACGGGACGGCCGCGAACCGCCGCTTCGCGGCGGACCCTCCTCGAGGTCGGGTCGTACGGGGCTGGGAAGTCCAGCATCGATACCCGGGGTGTGCTCGTGCGGTGGAAGGATGAGGGGATGAAGGGCAATACGCGGCGCGACCGTGTCGAGATCGTTGATCCGGCGACGATCGCGCAGGTCGGGTCGGTGCCCGCGACTCTGCGTGGGGTCGGTGAGCAGGCACTGGTCGCGGTGCGGCGCTGGGCCGACCCACGCGAACGTGAACTGCGGCGTCGACGCCGGGTGCGCAGGCGCAGTTTTCAGCTCGGTACAGCGTCCGGCATCACCACGGTCGGTGCGGTCGGCTTGGCCGTGATCTCGGCGCCCGCCTGGGCGGTCGTGGTGATCGGTGGTGGCGCGATCGCGTTCGTCACCGGTACCGCGCTCACCGCCCGCCGCTACCTGGAACTACGCGGAAAGCCACTGCCCCAGGCGGCTTTCGTCGCCCGCAAATCGCCCGGCCTCCGTTCGGCCGCCCGCGCACCCATCCAGCGGCTGATCCGCGCCGAACGGGCACTCTACGACCTCGGTGCCCAGATCCAGCGCACCCGCCGCCTCCCGGAAGACGAACTGCGCGACCTCCTCGAAACAGCCCGCTCCGGCGCGGCCGCCCTGCACGCGCTGGCCGCCGACGTGGTCGCCATGGAACAGGCCGCCGACACCGTCGGCCGCGCCAACCCCGACACCGTCGCCGCACTGAAAACCACCGTCGTCGGCGTGCTCACCCGCCTGGAAACCGGCGTCGTCGAATACGAACAGCTCGTCGCCGCCGCGGCCCGCATCCTCGCGGTCCCAGAGGACTCGGTGCTGGCCTACCAGTTCAACGGCATCGTCGCCGACCTGCGCGAAGCCGCCGACCGGCTCGACGGCTGGGCCCAGGCGCTCACCGAAATGGCCGACCAGGGCCCCGACTTGTTCACCAGCGGAACGGATTCCACCCGCTAGCCCACCGCTGAGCCGCCGCTCCAGCCGTCAGCGATTCCACAGTCGGCACGAAGCCCTCGAGGCGTAACGCCCAGGCGCCCGTACTCCGGCGATGCACATCATCGGACCACCGCAGTTCCAACCCACCAGCCCGGTCGGCACGCTGGTTCGGAACGTGGCGTGCCGACCGGAGGTCAGGCGATCGACTGGCGCAGTGCCGCGAGTTCGGTGGGGCGTGGGTCGGTGACGGTGGTGGATTCGGGGATGTCGAAGACGCGGACGTTCTTCTCGTCAGTGGTGAACGGCGCCCATCCGGTGGTGCCGTCGGTCGCGAAAGAGACCCAGGCGGCGTGCATTTCGTCGGCCAGGGATTGCGGCGGAGTGGTGCCGGTGAGGGAATGGGCGTCTTTGACGGTGTCGAAGACGAAGGGGATTTCCAGGACGTGGCAGGCGCCGAGGCCGGGAAGGGCGGTGGGCCAGCCGAATTCGTAGACGCTGGTGGGGGCGGTGGCGGCGTTGGCCTCGGCGAAGTCGTAGGTGCCCGCGCGGAAGGTCAGGTCGGTGAGGACCGCGTTGAAGATCTCGGCGGGGGTGGCATCGGGGCGCTCGGCCGAATACGCCTGGGCGACTGCGGGATCGATGCCGTAGCGGGTGAGGACGAAGGGGAGCGCGTCGGCGGTGACAGCGGCGGCGAGGCCGGCGGGGACGGTGAAGAAGCGGAACTCGTCGGCGGTGGTACCCGCGATGAGGGGGACCGCGCGGTCCGGGTGCGCGCGCAGCACCTCGGTCGGTGGGCCTTCGACGATGTCGTTGTCGGTCACCGGGAACAGGCTCATGATGCCGCCGCCCAATCGGATCACCGATGTACCCCACCGCTCTGGATCGGGATCGGTCATCAGGGCGAGCCCGACGGCGTTCTGCGCGGCGCACAACTCAGCCGGTCCCAGCTTTCCGAAATCCGCTGCGGTAGGCGAGATTCCGAGTTCGGCGGCCAGCGCCGCGGACACCTTACGCGCGTCCTCGGGATCAGCGGCGACCACACCGTTGCCGCTCTGCATGATCGCCCGGCGGAACAGGCCGGCCGTCTGCGGTGCGGCGATCAACGCCGCCACGCTCATCGCGCCGGCGGACTCACCGAAGATCGTGACATTGCCGGGGTCACCACCGAAGGCGGCGATGTTCTCGCGCACCCAGCGCAAGGCGAAGATCTGGTCGTGCAGACCGCGATTCGACGGAGCGCCGGCGATCTCGGCGAATCCCGACACCCCGAGGCGGTAGTTGATCCCGACCATGATGACACCGTCGCGGGCGAACGCCGTCCCGTCGTAGATCGGCTTCGCGTTGCACCCGCGGGTGAACGCGCCACCGTGGATCCACACCAGCACCGGCAGACCGGTGGCGCCGGGATCGGGCGTCCAGACGTTCACGTTGAGGTACTCGTCGCCGGGAATGCCGTCGCTGCCGATCAGCGCCTCGGCATACGCGGGATACGGCGTCTGCGCGCATGTGGCGCCCATCTCGGTGGCCTCGCGCACCCCTGCCCAGGCGGGGGCGGGTTCGGGCAGCTGGAAACGCTTCGGCCCGACCGGTGCCGCCGCGTACGGCACGCCGAGGAATCGCGTGACCCCGGCCTCGGTCCGGCCCCGGATCGCGCCGCTCGTGATCGTGACGATCGGTTCCATGAAAATCCTCCTACGCGCAGTGAGCCCCGATTATGGACGTTTGTCCGGGTCGCCGTCGGTCGTTTGCCTACGGAACGAGTGGTCCGGCCAGCACGCGTTCGCCCGCGGCGCGGTCGCCGTCCCAGGTGAACTCGGAACCATCGGCGGATGTGCGCGCCCACAGGGCCAGGAGCAGGTCCGATGCGGTGCCCGCGAGCTCGGCGACGGGCTCGCTGGGACCGTACGTCCAGGTACCGCCGGTGTCAGTGGCACGCAGCCGCAGCGCCACCTCGGGTTCGACCGCGAGGCCGCGGTGGATCATCCGGGGTGCGAACAGTTCGAACACCTCGTCGATGCCGTCGACGGCGAGATCGGCGTCGAACGGATCGGCCGTGCCGAGGGCGTTCTGGCCGTCCCACAGGTGCATGAGCGTCTCGTGGGCGCGGCGCCGCCGCCAGAAGCCGACGGTGCGCGGCATGGTCCGGGTGAAGGTCCACGCCTGCTGGTCTTCGTCCGCGGACAGCGCGGTCGCCATCGCGTCGGCGGTCGTCTCGTACCACTCCCGCAGGGCCACCGGATCTTTCGGCGCGGGCTCGCCCTCGAAATCGCCGCGCAACTCGGCCACCGCGGTGACCACCCACAGATTCCCGCGCCCGACATGGTCGACGAGGTCGTAGACCGTCCAGTCCCCGCAGGACGGCACCGGTGCGGCGAGATCGACATCGGGGGTGATCAGCTCTCCGAAGGTGGTGAGCTTCGCGCACAGCAACGCCAGGTAGTCCATGCCGATCACGGTAGCCCGGATGCGCAGCCGGTCTCGGGGTGAACCCTGATCTACACCCGGATATCGGCGCTGACCTGGTGGTCTATCGGTCGATCGGTGGGAGGATCGACGGTGTCGGATCGCTGGATGGCGGTCGTAGAGGTGAAGGAGTCGTCATGGTCTTGAAAGTCATCGGCATCGTGGTTGTCGCGGTGATCGCGTTCTGGATTCTCGGTGCCCTGCTCGAGGCATTGATGCCCATTCTCGTGATCGGGGCGATCGGCACCGGCGTGTACCTGCTGTACAAGGCGGTGTCGGGGAGCGACAAGACCCCGATCAGTTAGTCGCGCAGTGGTTAGCATGGCGGGGTGGAACAGGTACCCGAGGACTGGCAGCGCGGTCTGGTGATCGTCGCGCACCCCGACGACATCGAATACGGCGCCGCGGCGGCGGTCGCGCGATGGACGGGGCAGGGCAAAGACATTCGCTATCTCCTCGTCACACGCGGTGAGGCCGGGATCGCCGGGATGCCGCCCGCGCAGGCCGCGCCGTTGCGGGAGATCGAGGAGATCTCGGGAGCGCGCGAAGTCGGCGTGCACACCGTCGAATTCCTCGACCATCCCGACGGCCGCATCGAGGAAGGCCTCACCCTGCGCCGCGAACTGGCGGCCGCGCTGCGCAGGCACCGCCCGGAGATGGTGGTGCTGTTCAACTTCGGCGACACCTGGGCGCCGGGAATGGTCAACAGTGCCGATCACCGGGCTGTCGGCCGATCGGCGATGGACGCGATCTCCGACGCGGGCAACGAGTGGATCTTCCCCGAACTCGCCGATCTGGCACCGTGGTCGGCGCGCTGGGCGGCCGTCGTCGGCCCGGCCGCCACCCACGCTGTCGATGTGAGCGCTCATCTGGAGCAGGCGCGCGCGTCGTTGTCGGCGCATCGGCGCTATCTGCAGGTGCTGAGCCCGGTGCCGGTGGCAGAGCAGGTGCGCGAGATCGTCACGTTCGCAACGGGTCCCAAGGAAGGGTTTCCCGCCGCGCACGCGGTCGGCTTCGAATTGTTCACCTTCGCCGGCTGAACGGGCGTCGGTCAGCGCGCGCGGGCCGCGACGCGTTCGACAACAGGTCGCCAGGCCTGCAGGGGCGCAACGCGCAGGCCTACTACCTTGCCCGCGTCATCGGCCTTGCGGAGCGCCAGGGCGGCGGTGAAATCGGTGTCGAGGCGAAACATTTCGGCCTCGGCGGGCGTCATCGGGCCGCCCTGTGCGATGAGCGTGCGCCGACTCGACGCCGACAGGGCGGCGGCATGTCTCGAATCCGTCGCTACCAGAAAGCGTTTCGCGGTCACGTGGAGTTCCATCAGGCGAGCCACTCGGGCGCCGAGCAACCCGCGCACCGCTTGGGCGCCGTGCGTGCCGTGGCCCGCGTCGTCGCCGGGGACCAGGACGTGGCCGATGTCGTGCAGCAGGCCCGCGACCTGGAGCTGTTCGTCATCGGGGAAGTCGCGGCGCAGCAACTGCGCGCACTGTCGATCGTGATCGAGGATGTCGACGGGGTCGCCGGTACGGTCGGCGGTGTCCCAGGCATCGGCGCACTGCTCGAGCAGTACGAACAGGTCGTCGACAGTGTCGATCGGAGCCGACCGCGCGGTACCGGCTCCCTCGATCGCACAGGCGACCGGGAAGGACCGCACCGGATCACTGCTGCCGGAGCCGCTGGGCGTGAGGGGGTCTGGGCAGCCGGGCTCGCCCGGTCCGGTGGAGTGGGGGCTGTCGGGTAGCACGTGATCGCTCCTGCCGGTTTCGCTCGACGTAGTGGTGCGGCGGTCAAGGTAGCGCAGAAACCGCGGTTCGGCTGTTCGAGGTGGCTGGGGCCTGGGGATATGGCAGGGTGGGCGGATGCGAATAGCTGTGGTGGCCGGGCCCGATCCAGGGCATGCGTTTCCCGCGATCGCGTTGTGTCTGCGATTGCTGGCCGCGGGCGACGAGCCCGTGTTGTTCACCGGACCGAGATGGCTCGATCAAGCACGCGCCGCGGGGATCAACGTGCGCAAGCTCAAGGGCCTCGCGCCGCGCCCGACCGACGACGACACCGACGCGGGTGCCCGGATCCACGATCGCGCCGCCCACATCGCCACCGAGAACCTGCCCGAACTGAGCGCGATGCTGCCCGACCTGGTCGTGTCGGACGTCCTGACCGCGGGCGGCGGCATGGCCGCCGAACGGCTGGGGCTGCCGTGGGTCGAACTGTCACCGCACCCGCTCTATCTGCCCTCGAAAGCGTTGCCGCCGATCGGCAGTGGCCTGGCGCCGGGGGAGGGCGTGCGCGGTCGCATGCGCGACGGGGTGTTGCGCACGATGACCGCGCGCGCGGTCCGCAACGGCCACCGTCAGCGTTCCGCGGCCCGCGAAACCATCGGCCTGCCCGCCGAGGATCCCGGCCCGACCGCGCGCCTGGTCGCCACCTTGCCCGCGCTGGAGATGGACCGCCCCGACTGGCCCGACGACACTCACGTCGTAGGACCGCTGCTGTGGGAACCCACCGACGCCGTACTTCCGCTGCCTCCCGGCGCTGCCCCGCTGGTGATGGTGGCGCCGTCGACCGCGCACACCGGTGTGGCCGACATGGTCGACATCGTCGTGTCGGGCCTGACCGGACTCGGTGTGCGCGCGGCCATCTCGACCCTGGACACCCCACCCGCGGACCTACCGGATTGGGCCACCGCGGGCCTCGGCCGCCAGGACGAACTGCTCACCCACGCCGCGGTCGTCGTCGGCGGCGGCGGACACGGCCTGCTCGCCAAATCCCTGGCGGCGGGCGTGCCGGTGGTGACCGTCCCCGGTGGCGGTGACCAGTGGGAGCTGGCCAATCGTGCGGTGCGGCAGGGTAGTTCGGTGCTGGTGCGACCACTCACTCCCGAGGCGGTCGGTGCCGCGGTGCGGCAGGTACTCGACGACCCCGCCTATGCCGAAGCGGCTCGTCACGCCGCCGCCGGTCTGGCGGAGGTCGATGACCCGGTCCAGGTCTGTCACGACGCCGCCAAACAGTAAACGTCCTGTCGGACGTTTGCTCTCGTCGGCCGCTCGCGGATCAGCGGGCACGCGCGGGTCGGCCACGCCGCCGGTCCGGCGGAGGAGCGGACCTCGTCCAGGTCTGGCATGCCGCCAAGCGGTGGTCCGCCACCGCGCTCTGAGTGTTGCTCCGGCGGGCTCACTCGGACCCATCACGGCCCTCGAGCACCTGCGGAGGAAACGATCCTGGGTGTTGCCGGGTGCGGTGGAGAAGGGGCCGCGAGCGGGGCACTGTCGGCTGTTACTCAGCGCGAGTATCTTGGGCAACGTGCGATTGACCGAATTCCAGGAGCTGATGCACACCGAGTTCGGCGTGGCGCGCGCCGACGCCATGCTGACCGATCACGTGATACCCCAACTGGGGCGTACAGGCGCGGTCGCGATCGACAGCGGTGTCGACCCGCGCGACGTGTGGCGAGCATTGTGTGCCGACTTCGACGTACCCCCGAATCGGTGGTGACCAGGCCATGGCCGTGACAGCGGAGAACTCGGACACGCGACCGTATCGGTTCGACGAGCGGCTGCGGATGGTCCCGGTCGACCCCGAGACCCTCGCGGTCAGGGTGGCCCTCGCCGCCCCCGGCGATTTCCCCGGCTTTCGCAGGCTCGGCATCGCGTTGATGCTGCTCGGACGCCACGACGAGGCTCTCGACCGGCTCGATCAGGCCCTCGAACTGGCCGATACCGAGCGGCGCCGGATCACCGTCTGGATCAATATCGCCGATGTCTACCGGTACCAGGGCGAACCGGCGCGCGCGGAGATCCTCTACCGCCGGGCTCTGGAGGCCAGCCGCGCGCTCGATCCCGATCTCGTCTCCTTCGCTGCCCATCACCTGGGCAAATCCCTTGCCGAACAACACCGCCCGGCCGAGGCGCGCCAACTGCTCAACGAGGCCATGCGGCTGCGGGTGGCCGACGGCGAATCCGAACTCATCGAATCCACCCGCGCGGCGCTGGATCACCTCGACGAATTGGCGCTGCCGCTGCCGCCGGTGATCGAGGAGCTGCTCGGACCGGTGCCCGCGTGGTCGGATGAGCACGAGGGCCGCGACGGGAATCTGGTGCGGTCGGGCGGGTACTGGATCAAACGTGGCCCGCGCGCGGTGGCCGAGCACGCGCGGCTGACCTGGTTGCGCGACAACGCCATCGCGGTGCCCGCGGTGGTCGCCTTCGCGGAGGACGTCCTCGTGCTCGCCGATGCCGGCGGAGCTCTTGCCGCACAGACTGATTCGACCGAGACCGGTGCGCAGATGGGCCGGGCGCTGCGCGCGCTGCACGATCTTCCGGTGGCGGACTGCCCCTTCGGCGGTGGTCTCGACGACACGCTGGAGCGGGCGCATCGCAACGTGGTCGAAGGTTTCGTCGACACCGCGGATTTCGATGACGATCACCGTGACCTGTCACCTGCCGCGATCCTCGAGCAGCTACGCGATCAGCGCCCGGCCGCCGAGGATCTGGTCGTCACCCACGGCGATTTCACGCCGGGCAATGTGCTCACCGGTGGCTTGCTGATCGATGTCGCCGCACTCGGGCCCGGCGACCGCTATCGCGACCTGGCGCTGGCCGAGCGCGACCTGACCGGCGACTTCGGCATCGAGGCGGTCTCGGCCTTCTATGCCGCCTACGGCCTGACCGAACCGGACCGGGTGAAGCTCGACTACTACCGGCTGCTCGACGAATTGTTCTGACGCCCGCTCAGGTGGTCTTGGCGTAGTGCCGCGCGGCCTTGGTGCGATTGCCGCAGGTGGCCATCGAATGCCAGCGCCGGGTGCCGTTCTTGGACGTGTCGTAGAAGAACAGCACACAGTCGGGGTGCGCGCACTGACGGATCCGGTGCGGTGCCTCGGCGATCAGGTACAGCAGATTGTCGGCGGCGAGCCAGCCGGGTAACCACGCCGGGTCGGCGACCTCGGGGAGGTCGCGCGGGCCCGCGTCGGTGAGTTCGCGGCGGATGCGGCCGTGGTCGAGGACCCGATTCAGGGCGAGGTGATCGGCGCGGGTGACGGCGTCGTGCACGGCATCACGTGCGGTGTGCAGTGCGGTGAGGGTGCGCTCGTCGACGGGCACGCGATCGGCGAGTCCGAGGAGTTCCAGCCAGGTGCGCAGCCCGTCGAGGTCGGCGAGCAGATCGCCGGGTTCGGCGCCCGCCCACCGGGTGTTGAGCAGGTCGAGAGCGGGGGGTTCGCCGGTGTGCGGACGGGGATCGCGCATGCCAGAGGTTACCAACACGACCCTCCTAACTGTCTAAAAGTAATTCAAGGGTTGACGAAGGGGGTGCCCTCATTCTATGTTCTAACTGTTAAAACATCGATAGACAGTTATTCATTCCAGGAGGAAACCATGACCACCGTCGCCGCACCTGTGCTCACCACCGGTCACATCGGACTCAACGTCGCCGACCTCGACCGCTCCGTCGACTTCTACCGCCGAGGCCTCGGCTTCGAACAGCTCGGCAGTGGCGCCGAGGGCGATCGCCGCTGGGCCTTCCTGGGCCGCGACGGTGCGCTGGTACTCACGCTGTGGCAGCAGAGCAGCGGCGAATTCTCCACCAGCACACCGGGTTTGCATCACCTGTCGTTCCAGGTCGACGGTGTCGAGACGGTGCGCGTCGTCGAAGCGGCGCTGCGCGCGCTCGATGCGGAGTTCTTCCATGACGGTGTGGTCGCGCACGGCGAGGGCGCGTCCTCCGGCGGCATCTTCTTCGCCGACCCCGACGGCATCCGCCTGGAAGTCTTCGCCCCGCTGGGTGCCGACACCGCACCTGCCCCGGCCGGGCCTGCCCCGACGTGCGGGTTCTTCTGATTCGCACGCCCTTTCACGTCATCGACCAGTAAGGATGGGGATCTCATGTTCCATGCCGGAGAGCAGGCCGTGCAGCAACGGATGGGACAGGCCGAAGTGGCCGCCCGCGTCGGCCGTTCGATTCGCGCCGAGATCCCGGCGGTCGCCGCGTCCTTCCTGGCCGACCAGTCGATGGTGGTGCTCGGCGCCGCCGATCCGGCGGGGCACCTGTGGGCGAGCCCGCTCACCGGTCCCGCCGGGTTCGTGCGCGCTGTCGGTGACGCGACCATCGACATCGACACGCGACCCGAGGACGCCGACCCGCTCTCGGTGGCGCTGACCGGCGAGGCCGAGGTCGGGTTGATCGCCCTGCAACCGCAGCGCCGACGGCGGATGCGCGTCAACGGCAGGTCGGCGGTGCGCGAGGGTGGGGTGCGGATCACCACCGAACAGGTCTACGCGAACTGCCCGAAGTACATCTCGCGCAGGCAGATTCGGGAAGTGCAGGCGCCCGGGTCACCCGGGCCGGTGCGCCGCGGCACGGCACTGAGCACCGCCGCGGCCGAGATGATCGCCGCCGCCGACACCTTCTTCATCGCCACCGCCGATGCCGACGGGCATGCCGACGCCTCCCATCGCGGCGGCAATCCCGGTTTCCTGCAGGTGCTTTCACCGAACCGTTTGCGCTGGCCGGACTATCGCGGTAATTCGATGTTCATGACACTGGGTAACCTCGTGGTGCAACCGCGCTGCGGGCTGCTCGTCGCCGACTGGTCCTCCGGTGCGCTGCTCCAGCTCACCGGCCGGGCCGAGCTGGTCTGGGACGCGGCGGCATTCACCGCTGGTGCGCAGTGTGCCGTCGACTTCACCATCGAGCAGGTGATCGAACGCCCCGGCGCGCTCGCTGTGCGGTGGGGTCTGCCCGAACTCTCCCCGAACAATCCCTGATCTCCCCGAAAGGCCTGTCCCATGCGACCTCCGCTGCCACCCTTCGATCTCGAATCCGCGCGCGCGAAGGTGCTCGCCGCCGAAAATGCCTGGAACACCAGGGATCCCGAGCGGGTCGCCGCCGCGTACACCGAGGATTCGGCATGGCGTAACCGCGACGAGTTCTTCACCGGTCACGCCGCGATCGTCGACTTCCTGACCCGCAAGTGGGCGACCGAGAACGGCTATGTCCTGCGCAAGGATCTGTGGGCCTTCCACGACAACCGGATCGCCGTGCGTTTCCAGTACGAATGGCACGACGAGTCGGGGCAGTGGTGGCGTAGCTACGGCAACGAGCAGTGGGAGTTCGCGGCGGACGGGCGGATGGCGCGGCGAGAGGCCAGCATCAACGATGTGCGCATCGAGGAATCGCAGCGGCGGATCCTAGGGCCGCGCGCCGAGGGCGACGACTCGGTGCTGCCGCAGCACTGACGCGCCGTTTCGCTGCCGGATTGCCGGTCTGAGCGGCCGCTTCGCGTGTTGCCGGGCGCGTCGCTTGACTCGAATGGGTGTTCGACTAACCTGGGCGCCAGAACTTGTCGGTGCCGGCCTCTACTGTGGGCGCCAACCAGAGAGACACTCACCTCGAGAAGGGGCACACATCATGGCACCGCAGGCCTACGATCGCGACAAAGCGCTGGAACTGGCACTGGCGCAGGTGGAGAAGAGCTTCGGTAAGGGCGCGGTCATGCGCCTCGGCGAGGAGACCCGTCAGCCGATCGCCGTCATCCCCACCGGCTCCATCGCGCTCGACGTCGCGCTCGGCATCGGCGGGTTGCCGCGCGGTCGCGTCGTGGAGATCTACGGCCCGGAATCCTCGGGTAAGACCACCGTCGCGCTCCACGCGGTAGCCAACGCCCAGGCCGCGGGTGGTGTCGCCGCCTTCATCGACGCCGAGCACGCGCTTGACCCCGACTATGCCCGCAAGCTGGGCGTCGACACCGACGCGCTGCTGGTCTCCCAGCCCGATACCGGTGAGCAGGCGCTGGAGATCGCCGACATGCTGGTGCGCTCCGGCGCCATCGACATCCTCGTCATCGACTCCGTCGCCGCCCTGGTGCCGCGCGCGGAAATCGAAGGCGAGATGGGCGACAGCCACGTGGGTCTGCAGGCCCGCCTCATGAGCCAGGCGCTGCGCAAGATGACCGGTGCGCTCAGCAACTCCGGCACCACCGCCATCTTCATCAACCAGCTGCGCGAGAAGATCGGCGTCATGTTCGGCTCGCCGGAGACCACCACCGGTGGTAAGGCGCTGAAGTTCTACGCCTCGGTCCGCCTGGACGTGCGCCGCATCGAGACCCTCAAGGACGGCAGCGACGCGGTCGGCAACCGTACCCGCGTGAAGGTGGTCAAGAACAAGGTCGCCCCGCCGTTCAAGCAGGCCGAGTTCGACATCCTCTACGGCCAGGGCATCTCCAGGGAGGGCTCGCTCATCGACATGGGTGTCGAGCACGGCTTCGTCCGCAAGTCCGGCTCCTGGTACACCTACGAGGGCGACCAGCTGGGCCAGGGCAAGGAGAACGCCCGCAAGTTCCTGCTGGAGAACAAGGATGTATGCGACGAGGTCGAGAAGAAGATCAAGGAGAAGCTGGGCATCGGCGCCGTACTGACCGCCGAGGCCGACGCGCCCGCCGACTTCTGAGCCGATGACCACGCCGAGCCCCGGCGGCCACCGCGATCCGGCCGACCCGGTCGAACAGATGCGCAGGCAGCTGGCTCGCCTCGGTATCGAGGTCGAGCCCGAGCCGGTGACAGCGCCCGCGAGGGGCCGCGGCAGGGGCACGGCCGATGGACTCGTCCGGTCGGCTCGTGACAAGCGAGCCGACCAGGACGCGGAGAGGATTCGGTCGGGTGCGGGCGATCCGCAGCGCGCGCACCCGACCGGATTCACCGATGGTGACAAACCACCGCATTTCGCTGCGCGGGTTGGTGATGATCATGAAGAGTGGGGGAGCGAGGGCCGGCGACGGCCCCGCGGCGCACGACGCGAACGCAAGTCCGCGCGGCGCGACGAAGTCTCCCTGTCGACCGTCGTCGGTGGTGACGACGGACGGCAGGCGGATCCGGTGGCGGCCGGATCCCAGCCGGGAGAGCCCGACAGGCGGGCCGGCGCACGCCGGCTCGCCCCGGGCGACCGTCCCGATGCGACCCTGGAACAGGCCAAAGATGTGTGCCTGCGATTGCTCTCGGTGCGTGCTCGCAGCCGCGCCGAACTGGAGAAACGCCTCGGCGAGAAGGGCTTCCGCCTCGAGGTGACAGCGGCCGCCCTCGAACGGTTCACCGAAGTCGGCCTGATCAACGACGCCTCTTTCGCCGAACAGTGGGTGCACGAACGCCACACCTACTCCGGCCGTGGCAAGCGGGCGCTCCAGCGTGAGCTGCGCGAGAAGGGCGTCGCCCCCGGCGACGCCGAACAGGCGCTGTCGATGGTCACCGACGATGCCGAACATGCCCGCGCCGCCGACCTGGTCCGCCGCAAACTCCGCACCCTCCCCTCGGACCTCGACCGCGACAAGGCAGTCCGACGCCTCGTCGGCATGCTCGCCCGCCGCGGCTACGACCAGTCCACCGCCTTCGCTGTCGCCACCGCGGAACTGGACGAAGCGGGGTTCGAACGCACCCCGCCTCGCCCCGCTCGCGCTGCCTCCGAGAGCGAGCAGGCGGCCCATCCCGACGAGGCAGGCGGCCCGTGGCGGACACGCCGCTCGCTGTCGCGCGGTGCTGGTTCGGCGGACGCCGGTGCAACCCTCAGTGATACAGCCGAATCGGATACCGCCCGCCGTTCGACCGGGCGCCCGACTCCTGGCGACGAACAAGATGCGATCGACCTGGTCCGTCGCAAGCTCCGTTCCATGCCCGCAGACCTGGACCGCACCAAGGCCACTCGCCGCTTGGTCGACATGCTCGCCCGCCGCGGATACAGCCCATCCACGGCTTTCGCCGTGGTGAAAGCGGAGCTGTCGCAGGCGGATCGGTGAGCTTCGCCCGGATACGACCGGTCCGGGCGGCGGCTCTTGCCGGATCGGTGGTGCGACAGGTTTCGGCTGCGGAGACCGGCGCCGAACTGCCGCAAGAGCTGTACGCGGCGCGTAGGATGATCTCGCTCGGCGAAACCTGGTTTCGCGCAAGTTGATTCGCCGCATCGCCGAATCATGCGGTGTGGGGACGGGATGTTTCACCCCGATTCGGGTGGGAAATCCGGGGAGCAGGGCCGTAGGCGGCCGCCGAACGACGGGGAGGTGGACCCTGGACGCGTTGTGGTCGTTCGTGGTGAACCGGCGGGAGCAGTTGCTGGTCGATTCGTATCTGCATGTGTCGGCGGTGGTGCAATCGTTGGTGCTGGCAACGCTGATCGCGGTGGCGCTCGGGGTGCTGGTGTACCGGAGTCCGCTCGGGTCCGCGGCCGCGACCGCGACAGCGGGGGCGATTCTGACGGTGCCCTCGTTCGCGTTGCTCGGATTGCTGATTCCGTTCCTCGGGCTCGGTGTCGGGCCGACGATCGTGGCCCTGGTGCTGTACGCGCTGCTGCCGATTCTGCGGAATACGGTGCTCGGGTTGTCGTCGGTGGATCCGGCGGTGACCGACGCCGCGCGCGGTGTCGGGATGAACCGGTTGCGGCTGCTGACCAAGATCGAGCTGCCCCTTGCCTGGCCGTCCATTCTCACCGGCATGCGGGTCAGTACCCAGATGATCATGGGCATCCTGGCGCTGGCGGCCTATGCGAAGGGCCCCGGCCTCGGCAACGTGATCTTCTCCGGGCTCTCCCGCCTCGGCAGCCCGAACGCGGTGCCGCAGGCGCTCACCGGCACCGTCCTCATCGTCGTGCTCGCACTCGCACTCGACGGCGTCCTTGTTCTGCTCGGACGGCTCACTATTCCGAGGGGAATTCGTGACTGACATCGCAACCACCGAGGCGCCAGGCGCTGCCGCGGTCTCCGGGGTCGAGATCGTCCTCGACCGGGTCACCAAACGCTATCCCGAACAGCCCGAACCCGCGGTCGACGAGGTCTCCATGACCATCCCGGCCGGGGAGATCGTGGTGCTGGTCGGCCCGTCCGGCTGCGGCAAGACCACCACCATGCGGATGATCAACCGGCTGATCGAACCCACCTCGGGCACCGTCACCATCGGCGGCCGCGACGCGAGTGCGATCGACGCCGACGAATTGCGCCGCGGCATCGGCTATTCGATCCAGCAGGCCGGCCTGTTCCCACACATGACCGTCGCCAAGAACATCGCCACGGTGCCCGGCCTGCTCGGCTGGGACCGCCGCCGCACCGCCGAGCGCACCGACGAGATGCTCACCCTCGTCGGCCTCGACCCCGACACCTACCGCAACCGCTACCCGCGCCAACTCTCCGGCGGACAGCAGCAGCGCATCGGTGTGGCCAGGGCGCTGGCGGCCGACCCGCCGGTCCTGCTCATGGACGAACCCTTCGGCGCGGTCGACCCGATCACCCGTGCCCTCCTGCAGGACGAATTGCTCCGCCTGCAAGCTGAACTCGGCAAGACCATCGTCTTCGTCACCCACGATTTCGGTGAGGCCGTGAAGCTGGGCGACCGCATCGCCGTCCTCGGGGACCGCTCGCGCATCCTGCAGTACGACACCCCCGCCGCGATCCTGGCCGCCCCCGCCGACGAGACGGTCGCCGGGTTCGTCGGCGCCACCGCCACCATCGACCGCCTCGGCCTCGCCGTCCTCGCCGACCTCGACCTGGACCACGGCGTCACCGTCACCGACGACAGCACCCCCACCGCCTTCACCACCGCCCTGCGCGACGCGGATCGCACCTGGGGCATCGTGCTCGACCCGCGACGACGCCCACTCCGGCGAGTGACGACAGACGAACTCGCCCACGCGGATTCACTGCGTGACCTCGGCACCCCGATCGGCACCACCCTTCCCGCCGACGCCACCCTCCAAGACGCACTGGCCGCGCTGCTCACCGAACGCACCGCCTCCGCGGTCGTCGTCGACAACACCGGCACCTACGCCGGAACAGTGACCGTCGACACCCTCGTGAACCACCTCGCCGCAACCGAATCGGCGTCGGCATGATGACCGAGCGGCATCGCGGCGCGAGCACGCCCGAACTCGCGATGCCCCGCGGCGGAGCAGTTCGAGATCCTGCCTCGGCAGCAGGGCTTCAGCAGGGGCGGAGGGCTCCACAGTGACGAATACTGTTTCGGTTACCTCGCGTTCGATCGTCGACGTCCCCGCAGTCACCGCTGCCCCCGCGGCCCAGCGGCGTGCCGAATACCTCCGCCTGCTGGCCCAGCCGGTGATCGTGCTGATCCTCACCGTCGGGGTGCTCGTCTGGGCGTTCCGGCGCGATCTCACCGTCACGCAGCAGGCCAGTATCAGCGTGAGCAATGTCGCCCAGGTGACCTGGCAGCACATCCTGATCACGGCAGCCGTGGTGCTCATCGTCGTCGCGGTGGCGGTGCCGCTCGGCACCTTGCTCACCCGGCACCGATTCCGCCGTCTCGCACCGCTTTTCGTCGGCATCGCCAATATCGGGGCGTCGGCGCCCGCGATCGGCCTGATCGTGCTGTGCTATCTGGTCACTCGCACCACCGGGTTCTGGGTGGGTGTCGCACCGATCGCGGTCACCGCGCTGCTGCCGGTGCTGCGCAACACCATCCTGGGCTACCAGCAGGTCGACCCCGACCTGATCGACGCGGGCCGGGGACAGGGCATGTCGGCCGGACTCGTCCTGCGCCGCATCGAGTTCCCGCTCGCCGTGCCCTACATTCTGGCGGGCTTGCGAACCTCCCTGGTGCTGGCCGTCGGCACGGCGACCCTGTCGTTCATGGTGAGCGCGGGTGGACTCGGCATTCTCATCGACACCGGCTACAAACTGCGCGACACCGTGACCCTGACGCTCGGCGCGGTCCTCGCGGTGGCGCTGGCACTGTTCGTCGACTGGCTGGGCGCACTGGCCGAACAGTTCCTCGGCCCGAGGGGGTTGCGGTGAGGTGCATCGGACTGCTGCGCGGGCTCGCCCCCGTTCTGAGCGTGCTGGTACTCGCGAGCTGCGGTCTGCAGTCGGGTGGTTCGGTGCCACTTCCCGTGGGGCCGGGCA
Organism: Nocardia sp. FBN12; assembly: GCF_054031145.1. Taxonomy (NCBI): domain Bacteria; kingdom Bacillati; phylum Actinomycetota; class Actinomycetes; order Mycobacteriales; family Nocardiaceae; genus Nocardia; species Nocardia sp. FBN12. The sequence continues at coordinate 3,846,903 of NZ_CM132926.1, read as the reverse complement.
GTATCCAACCGGTGCCCGAGCTCGACGGCGTCGCGGTGACAGTGGGCTCCAAGGACTTCACCGAGGCCAACATCCTCGGCTACATGATCGAATTCGCACTCACCGCCGCGGGTGCGCAGGTGCGTGACCTGACCAATATCCAGGGCTCCAACAGCCTGCGGGACGCGCAACTGAACGGCCAGATCGATATCGCCTACGACTACACCGGCACCGGCTGGATCAACTACCTCGGCAAGGAGAAGCCGATCCCGACCGAGGCCGCCCAGTTCGAGGCGGTCCGCGACGCCGACCTCGCCGAACACGACATGGTCTGGGCGGCGATGGCGCCGATGAACAACACCTACGCTCTCGTCACGAGCAAGGGCACCGCCGAGGAGACCGGGGTACGCACGCTGTCGGACTACGCGGAACTCCTCGCGAAAGATCCCGGCGCGGCTGCCACCTGCGTCGGCACGGAATTCAACGTGCGCCCGGACGGCTACCCCGGCCTGGCAGGCGCCTACGGCATCGACCTCGGCAAGGCGCAGCGCCAGATCGTCCAGGACGCCCTGGTCTACCAGGCCACCGCCGACGCGAAACAGTGCCGCTTCGGCTCGGTCGCCGCCACCGACGGCCGCATCCCCGCCCTCGAACTGGTACTCCTCGAAGACGACAAAGCGTTCTTCCCGAAGTACAACGCCTCCCTGGTCATGCACCGCGCCTTCGCCGACGCCAACCCGAAGGTCACGGAGGTGATGGCCCCGATCTCGGCCCGCCTCACCAACGAGGTGATCACCGAACTCAACCGGCAGGTCGACATCGACGGCCGCGAACCCGCCGACGTCGCCCGTGACTGGATGGTCGCGGAGGGCCTCGTCACCACCGGCTGATCCACCGCGGCGGTTTGCCGAACTGTTACCGGCGACTTGTCTGAGATGTCCGGAACGCGCGGGTCGCTCACACCACTGCCTCAGCTTCTCGGGCCATGATGGACGGCGGTAGAGACAACCGGAAACCGCGACGCGCAGCGGTGGGGGCCGCGTCCAGACTGGGAGGCCGACCCATGACCATCGAATTCCGCAAGGTGACCCTCCTCGGAACGGGGGTGCTCGGATCCCAGATCGCCTTCCAGACCGCGTTCCACGGGTTCGACGTCACCGCCTACGACATCGATGACGCGGCGCTCACCGCCGCGCGCACCCGATTCGACGGACTCGCCACCGTGTACCAGCAGGACGTGGCAGGCGCCGACGCGAGCAACACCGCGGCGACCGCGGCGGGCATCACCTTGACCGCCGACCTGGCCACCGCGGCGGCCGAGGCGGATCTCGTCATCGAGGCGGTGCCGGAGGTGCTCGCGATCAAGCGCGACCTGTACGGCAAGCTCGGTGCGCTCGCGCCCGAACGCACTGTGTTCGCGACGAACTCCTCGACGCTGCTGCCCAGCGACATCGTCGACTACACCGGGCGCCCCGATCGTTTCCTGGCACTGCACTTCGCCAACCACGTGTGGAAGTTCAACACCGCCGAGGTGATGGGCACCGAGCAGACCGATCCGGCGGTATTCGGTGCGGTGGTCGAGTTCGCGAAGGCGATCGGCATGGTGCCGATCGAATTGCACAAGGAGAAGGCGGGCTACGTCCTCAACTCGCTGCTGGTGCCGTTCCTGAACTCCGGAATCGAGCTCGCGGCGGGCGGATACGCCGAACCGGCCGCCGTCGACGAGACCTGGCGCATCGCGACCGGCGCGCCCATGGGCCCATTCCAGATCCTGGACATCGTCGGCCTGACCACCCCGTACAACATCCTGGTCAACGGCAGCGACGACCACAAGAAGCTCGCGGCCTGGCTGAAGGAGAACTACATCGACAAGGGCAAGCTCGGCGCCGCCACGGGAGAGGGGTTCTACCGCTACACCGCTTAGTCCCGCTCGACCTTGCTGGATCGGACAGAGGAGTCGGATGTACTACAGCAGTGGCAATTACGAAGCGTTCGCCCGTCCACGCAAACCCGAAGGGGTAGAAGGCAAATCGGCCTGGTTCGTGGGGGCCGGGCTTGCCTCCCTCTCGGGTGCGGCGTTCCTCATCAGGGACGGGCAGATGTCCGGGGACAAGATCACCGTCCTGGAGCGGCTGAAGCTGCCGGGCGGCGCGCTCGACGGGATCAAGGAACCGAAGAAGGGTTTCGTCATCCGCGGCGGGCGCGAGATGGAGAACCACTTCGAATGTCTGTGGGATCTCTACCGTTCGGTGCCGTCGATGGAGATCGAGGGTGCCAGTGTGCTCGACGAGTTCTACTGGCTCAACAAGGACGACCCGAACTTCTCCTTGCAGCGGGCGACGGTGAAACGCGGTCAGGACGCGCATACCGACGGCCTGTTCACCCTCACCGATCGCGCGCAGAAAGACATCGTGAAGGTGTTCCTCGCCACCCGCGAGCACATGGAGAACAAGCGCATCGACGAGGTGTTCGGCCCGGATTTCCTGGCGAGCAACTTCTGGCTGTACTGGCGCACCATGTTCGCGTTCGAACAGTGGCACAGTGCGCTCGAGATGAAGCTGTACCTGCACCGTTTCATCCATCACATCGGTGGCCTGCCCGACTTCTCCGCGTTGAAGTTCACCAAGTACAACCAGTACGAGTCGCTGGTGCTGCCGCTGTATCGGTGGTTGCTCGACCAGGGCGTGCGGTTCCGGTTCGACACCGAGGTCACCGATGTCGACTTCGACATCAGCGGGCCGCGCAAGCAGGCCACCCGGCTGCACTGGGTGTCCGAGGGCGTCGACGGCGGGGTCGACCTGACCGCCGGCGATCTGCTGTTCGTCACCATCGGTTCGCTCACCGAGAACTCGAACGAGGGCGACCAGCACACCCCGGCCGTGCTCGACGAGGGCCCGGCGCCGGCCTGGGATCTGTGGCGGCGGATCGCCGCCAAGGACCCCGCGTTCGGTCATCCCGAGGTCTTCGGTGGTCACATTCAGCAGACCAAGTGGGAGTCGGCCACGGTCACCACTCTCGACGAGCGGATTCCCCGCTACATCCAGAAGATCTGTAAGCGTGACCCGTTCAGCGGCAAAGTGGTCACCGGCGGCATCGTGACGGCGAAGGACTCGTCCTGGCTGATGAGCTGGACGGTGAACCGGCAGCCGCACTTCAAGCAGCAGCCCGCCGACCAGATCGTGGTGTGGGTGTACGCGCTGTTCGTCGACCGTCCCGGCGATTTCGTGAAGAAGTCGATGCAGGACTGCACCGGCGCGGAGATCACCCAGGAATGGCTGTACCACCTCGGGGTGCCCGAGGCCGAGATCCCGGAGATGGCTGCCGACGCGGCGACGTGCGTGCCGGTGATGATGCCGTACGTGACCGCGTTCTTCATGCCACGTCAGGCCGGCGACCGGCCGGACGTGGTGCCCGCGGGCGCGGTGAACTTCGCCTTCATCGGCCAGTTCGCGGAGACCACCCGCGACTGTATCTTCACCACCGAGTACTCGGTGCGCACCGGCATGGAGGCGGCCTACACGCTGCTCGGTGTCGAGCGGGGAGTGCCGGAGGTCTTCGGCTCGACCTACGACATCCGGGCGCTCCTGGCGGCGACGAGCCGATTGCGCGACGGCGAGGAGGTGAGCCTGCCCGGCCCGGAATTCGTCCGTGATCGCCTGCTGAAGAAGCTGGACGACACCGAGATCGGGCCGCTGCTGCGCGAATTCGGCCTCATCGGCGACTAGGGAGACAACGAGCGGGGCCCGATCCGATCGGACCGGGCCCCGCTCGTCGTGTGCGCGCCTACTTCTTGGTGATGTCGACGCCCGGCGCGGCGTCGGTGAGGATCGAATCGGCGGCCAGCACCGCGCCACCGCTCTTCTTCCGCGACCGCAGCCGCTTTTCGAGGGTGGTGGCCAGGAAACTCAGCGCCATGTTGAGCGAGATCATGATCACCGCGACGACGATCAGCGCGGGGATCGGGTTCGAGAACGATGCGCCGATCTGCGCACCGGACCGCACCAGCTCCACAAAGGTGATCTGGTAGCCCAGCGCGGTGTCCTTGAGGACAACGACCATCTGCGACACCAGCGCAGGCAGCATCGCGGTCACGGCTTGCGGCAGCAGGATCAGCCGCATCAGCTGGTTCTTGCGCAGACCGAGTGCGACGGCGGCTTCGGTCTGGCCTTTGGGCAGCGACTTGATGCCTGCTCGCACGATCTCGGCGATGACCGCGGAGTTGTAGATGATCAGCGCGATGACTACCGCGGCCAGCGCGAGCTGATCGGACGGGAACAGGTCGTAGTCGGCGAAGATCGCGAACAGGAAGATCATCAAGATCAGCACGGGGATCGCCCGGGCGAGCTCCACGATCGTGCCCGCGACACCGCGCACCCACGCGTGATCGGACAGGCGCAGGATCCCGAAGATCATGCCGAAGATCACCGAGCCGATGATCGAGATGACGGCAGCGGTGAGCGTGCCTTCCAAGCCGGGCAGGATATAGGTTTCCCAGACCTCGGACTCGAGGAACGGTTCCCACTTGGCCGCCGTGAACTGGTCTTTCTCGGCGAACGCGTCGTAGAGCCACCAGCCACCGCCGACCAGCGCGACCACGACAAGGACCGAGTACAGGTTGTGACGCAGCCGCGCGCGGGGCCCGGGAGCGTCGAAGAGAACCGAAGCGCTGCTCATCGTGCCACCTCGTAACGCTTGGCCAGCCAGCCGAAGAACAGGCCGGTGGGCAGGGTGAGGATGACGAAGCCGAGCGCGAAGATCGCCCCGATGGTGAGCAGCGCGGCCTCGCTCTCGATCATGTCGTTCATCAGGTACGCCGCTTCGACCACGCCGATGACCGAGGCGACGGTGGAGTTCTTGGTCAGCGCGATCAGCACACTGCCCAGGGGCGCGATCACGGCGCGAAACGCCTGGGGCAGCACGATCAACCGGAGGTTCTGTGCGAACCCGAAGCCCAGTGATCGCCCTGCTTCGGACTGGCCGAGCGCGACAGTGTTGATGCCCGAGCGCAGCGATTCGCACACGAAGGCCGCGGTGTAGATGCTGAGGCCGATGATGGCCCACCGGTAGTTGATGACCTTGATGTCACCGCTGCCCAGTGTCCACCCCAGGGTGGTATAGAGACCGATCGAGGTGAACACCAGGATCAGCGTGAGCGGGGTGTTGCGGAATACGGACACATACGCCGCGCCGACCCATCGCGCGACCGGGATCGGCGACACGCGCATGCCGGCGACGACGGTACCGATGATGAGCGAACCGATCGCCGAGAAGAAGGTGAGTTTGATTGTTACCCAGAACGCATCGAAGATTCGGGATTGATACGTCGAGATCAGGTCGAACACGGACGCGCGTCCTCCGATCGGTGTGAAGGCCAGCAGGGCAACACCGCGTCGGTGACCAGGAAGACCAGGTCACCGACGCGGTGGTCGATCAGTAGCGGTCGACGGTCGGCGGCGCGGGAACCGCGAAACCGGTTCCCGCGAAGTTCTTCTCCTGCGCGGCCTTCCACGAACCGTCATCGATCATCGCCTGGATGGCGTCGTTGACCTTGCCCCGAAGCTCGGTATCGCCCTTCTTCAGGCCGACGCCGTACTTCTCGGTGGTGAAGGTCTTGTTCACCAGCTTGAAGGTGCCCGGCGACTGCGCCGCGTAGCCGGCGAGGATCACGTTGTCGGTGGTGACCGCGTCGATCGCGCCACTGCGCATCGCCTCGATGCACAGCGAGTAGGTGTCGTAGGTCTGCAGCTGCGCCTGCGGGTAGTTCTTCTCGATGTTCTGGGCCGGGGTGGAGCCCTTCACCGAGCAGACCTTCTTGCCCGCCAGCGAATCGGGGCCGGTGATGTCGGTGTTGGCGGCGGGCACCAGCAGATCCTGGCCCGCGATGTAGTACGGGCCGGCGAAATCGACCTTCTCCTTGCGCTTGTCGTTGATCGAGTAGGTGGCCACGACGAGGTCGACCTGGCCGTTCTCGATCAGCGTCTCGCGCTGCGCCGACGGCGCTTCCTTGAAGGTGACGTTCTCCGGCTTCACCCCGAGCTTGTCGGCGACGTACTTGGCGACGTCGACATCGAGGCCGCTGTAGGTGCCGTCGGTATTGCGCAGGCCGAGACCAGGCTGGTCGAACTTGATGCCGACGGTCAGCTTGCCGTCCTTGGCGTTCTCCAGAGCCGACTTGTCGCTACCGCCACCACAACCCGCGGTGACGGTGACTGCCAATGCCAGTGCCGCTGCGCCGATTCCGACGCGCATCGCACGATTGATCCTCATGGGTTTCCTTCTCCTTGTGACAAATGGTGCTGCGAGTCAGTGACTGAGAATCTTGCCGAGGAAGTCCCGGGCGCGGTCGGATTTCGGTGCGGTGAAGAATGTTTCGGGCGCGGAGTCTTCGACGATCTCGCCGTCGGCCATGAACAGCACGCGGTCGCCCGCCCGGCGCGCGAAGCCCATCTCGTGGGTGACCACGAGCATGGTCATGCCTTCCTTGGCCAGTGCCACCATCACGTCGAGCACCTCGTTGACCATCTCGGGGTCCAGGGCCGAGGTCGGCTCGTCGAACAGCATCACCTTGGGGTCCATCGCCAGCGAGCGCGCGATGGCCACTCGCTGCTGCTGACCACCCGAGAGCTGAGCCGGGTACTTGTCGGCCTGGTTGGCGATGCCGACCCGCTCGAGCAGGGACATGGCGTGCTTGCGCGCCTCGTCCTTCTTCTTTCCGCGCACCTTCGTCGGCGCCAGCATGACGTTCTCGAGGATGGTCTTGTGCGCGAACAGATTGAACGACTGGAATACCATGCCGACATCGGCGCGAAGCGCGGCCAGCGCCTTGCCCTCGGCGGGCAGTGCGATGCCGTCGATGGCGATGTCACCGGAGTCGATCGGTTCGAGGCGATTGATGGTGCGGCACAAGGTCGATTTCCCCGAACCCGACGGGCCCAGGACGATCACGACCTGCCCACGGGGCACTTCGAGGTGGATATCGCGCAGGACATGGAGATCACCGAAGTGTTTTTCCACGCTGCGCATCGAGATCATCGGCGGAGCAGCGACAGCGGCTGCGGCGTCGGCGGTCCCGGTCGCGGGTGCGGCGTCGTCGGTCATGGTGAGAAACCTTATGTCCAATCTGGAGAATTGCCCGGCTTTCGAAGACATGCCGTGACGGCACGCCGAAACGACACCTGCTGGTAACCCGGCGGCTGCCCGTTACCTTTGCGTATTATCACGCGAACGCAACCGTGACGCGCGTCACAGTCAGGGCTGCCCGTACCCTGGACGGGTGGATTCGACAGTTCAGGACGCGACTGAGGGCGCGACGCAGCGCAGCTCCGTGACGCAACGCAGCTATGAGGTTCGCACATTCGGCTGCCAGATGAACGTGCACGACTCCGAACGCCTGTCCGGGCTGCTCGAGGACGCGGGCTATACCAAGGCCGCCACCGGGGAGACGCCCGATCTGATGGTGTTCAACACCTGCGCGGTGCGCGAGAACGCGGACAACAAGCTCTACGGCACGCTCGGTCAGCTGGTCCCGGTCAAGCAGGGTCGCCCGGGCATGCAGATCGCCGTCGGCGGCTGTCTGGCGCAGAAGGACCGCGAGACCGTCGTACGCAAGGCGCCCTGGGTCGACGTCGTGTTCGGCACCCACAACATCGGCTCGCTGCCGGTGCTGCTCGAGCGGGCCCGCCACAACGACGAAGCCCAGGTGGAGATCCTCGAATCACTCGAGGCGTTCCCCTCGACCCTGCCCGCCAAGCGCGAGTCGGCGTACGCGGGCTGGGTGTCGATCTCGGTGGGCTGCAACAACACCTGCACGTTCTGCATCGTGCCCTCGCTGCGCGGCAAGGAAGTGGACCGCCGCCCCGGCGATGTGCTCGCCGAGGTGCAGGCACTGGTCGACCAGGGAGTCCTGGAAGTGACGCTGCTCGGTCAGAACGTGAACTCCTACGGCGTGAACTTCGTCGACCCCGAGCAGCCGCGCGACCGGGGCGCCTTCGCGCAGCTGCTGCGCGCGACCGGACAGATCGAGGGCCTCGAACGCGTCCGGTTCACCTCACCGCATCCCGCGGAGTTCACCGACGACGTCATCGAGGCGATGGCGGCCACCCCGAACGTCTGCCCGCAGCTGCACATGCCGCTGCAATCGGGTTCGGATCGGGTGCTCAAGGCGATGCGCCGCTCCTACCGCAAGGAGCGTTTCCTCGGCATCATCGACAAGGTGCGCGCCGCGATGCCGCACGCGTCGATCACCACCGACATCATCGTGGGCTTCCCCGGCGAGACCGAGGATGATTTCCTCGAGACCCTCGACGTGGTTCGCCGCGCCCGCTTCACCAGCGCGTACACCTTCCAGTACTCCAAGCGTCCCGGCACCCCGGCCGCCGAGCTGCCCGATCAGCTGCCGAAGGCGGTCGTGCAGGAACGTTTCGAGCGGCTGATCGCGCTGCAGGACCAGATCTCCTGGGAGAACAACAAGGCACTCATCGGTACCGAGGTGGAACTGCTCGTCGCCGAGGGCGCGGGCAAGAAGAACGCGGTGACCGCGCGGATGAGCGGACGCGCGCGCGACGGTCGGCTGGTGCATTTCCGTCCCGGTGACGTGACCGGTATCCGTCCTGGTGATGTCGTCACCGTCGACATCACCGAGGCGGCCCCGCACCACCTGATCGCCGACAGCGCGGTGAAGTCGCATCGGCGCACCGCCGCCGGTGACGCACACGAACGTGGCATCACGCCCAAGACCGCGCCGATCGGGGTGGGACTCGGGCTGCCCCGGATCGGCGCACCGGTGGTCGAGACGGTCGAGAGCGGCTGTTCGACGGGCTGCTCGTCGTGAGCGGCTCTACTACTGGTCGTAGTGGGTCGGATGCGAACGACGATTCCGGTGATGGCACAGTGGGACCCGCCAACGATCAGCCTGTGGACAGGAGCGGACACGCGGTGAACCCGGCGCGCAACGACCAGGACTTCGAACAATTCCGCGGTGAACTCGACGCCGTCGAACGCCGCATCGCCGGTGAGATCGACCCCGGCGCGCGGGCGCTGGTGGTAGCGGGTGCGGTCTTCGCACTGCTGATCTCGCTGGTCCTGCCGACCGCGGGCACCGCGCGCGGCTTCGACATCCTGCTCAACACCGACGCCGCGGGCGTCGAACACATCGGCCTGCCCTCGCGCATCTTCGTGTGGCTGGTCATCGTCTTCGGTGTCGGCTTCTCGCTGCTGGCGCTGACCACCCGTCGCTGGGTGCTGGCCTGGATCGCCTGCGCGGGCTCGGCCGTCGGCTCGGTGTTCGGCGTCCTCTCGATCTGGCACCGCCAGACCCCCGGCCTCGGCAACTACCAGGGCGCAGGCCCCGGGATCGGCCTGATCCTCGGCACCCTCGCGATCATGGTCCTCACCTTCCACTGGGTCCGCGTCGTCTGGAGCCGGACCGCCGTGCAACTCGCCGCCGAAGAGCAGCGTCGCACTGCGGCCCGCGAAGCCGAAGACCGCGACCGCAAGCGCCTCACCGGCGAATAGTCTTGGGAGACAACGAAACCCCCGACCGTAGCGGTCGGGGGTTTCGTTCGCTTCTCACTCACAAATTGCTGACGGCGCCTTCTGCCGCCTCGGCCCATTCGCGCCACTGCTTGGCCTGCTCGAGTGCCTTCTCCGCGTCGCGCTTCTTGCCCGCCGCGGTGGCCTTGGCGGCCTGCTCCTCGAACTGGGCGACCCGCTCGCGGAACTGCGCGGCCCGCGCGACAGCCTCGGGGTCGGAGCGGCGCCACTGCTGATCGGCGGCGTCGCGGACCCGCTTCTCGATGGCGCGCAGCTTGGCTTCCAGTTCCTGCATGCGTTCGCGCGGGACCTTGCCGATGGCGTCCCACTTGTCCTGCAGCTCGCGCAGCGCGTTGCGGGCGGCGTCGACGCCGTTGGCCGGGTCGATGTGCTCGTAGGCAGCGAGGAGTTCCAGCTTGGCGGTGGCGTTGTGGTCGAACTCGGCGTCGCGCTCGGAGACGGCGGCGTTGCGCGCGGCGAAGAACACGTCCTGGGCGCTCTTGAACCGTCGCCACAGCGACTCGTCGGCCTCGCGCGGTGCGCGGCCCGCGGCCTTCCACTCCGAGAGCAGGTCGCGGAACACCGCGGCCGTGCCGGTCCAGTCCGTCGAGTCGGCCAGTTCCTCGGCGCGCACGCACAGCTCTTCCTTGCGCGTCTTGGCGGTGGCGCGCTCGCGGTCGAGGTCGGCGAAGTGGGCGCCGCGACGGCGGTTGAACGCCTCGCGGGCCTTGGAGTAGCGCTTCCACAGCGCGTCGTCGACCTTGCGATCGACACCGCGGATCGACTTCCACTCGTCGAGGATCTCGCGCAGCCGGTCGCCCGCGGCCTTCCACTGGGTGGACTCGGCGGCGATCTGCTCGGCCTCGGCGGCGAGGGCTTCCTTGCGCTCGGTGTGCTCGTGGCGGGCGCGGTCCTTCTCCTCCTTGGCGTGCGCGGCGGCTTCCTCGGAGTGTTCGGTGATCGCCTGCAGCCGGGCCGCGAGGCCGTCCAGATCGCCGATCACAGCCGCGGTCGGCAGCGTCTCGGCCAGTGCCAGCGCGGCGGCCTTGGTCTTGCGGGCATCGGCGCCCGCGGCCAGCCTGGCCTCGAGCAGGGCGACCTCGGTCGCGAGATCGTCGAAGCGGCGGCCGAAGTGTTCGAGGCCCTCGGCGGCGTCGCCCGCCTGCCAGGAGCCGACGATCCGTTCGCCCTCGGAGGTTCGCACCCAGGCCGTGCCGTCCTCGTCGACGCGACCCCACTTGCCCGGGTCGGTGGCGCTCGGCACGATCACGGCGTGCGGATGCGGCTGGTCGGGGCCCGGCGCCGGTTTCACGGCATGCGGTTTCGGCGGACGCGGAGCATTCCCGCCGGGCTTGGGGGTACCGGAGGGTCGCGGGGCCGGACCTGGGGTGGGCTTCGCGGTTCCGTTGCTGTCGGTCATTGCTCTCCGTCCCTGCCGCGCGTCACGGCTGCCTGGTTACGCCCTAGCACATCCCATTGAACCCGGTTCGAGCCGCGGAAACTATCGATCCGGAGGATCGAAAAGCGGATTTCCTGGGATTTCGTCCCGGACGACGTGGGTAGTCGCACCTGAAAACACTAGCAATCTCGGCGAGCATCCCGACGCCGGACACTCGCAGACCGCCGCACGCCTGTGCCGCGCCGGATGCGGGCTCGCGTGCGCGCTGCGGCTACGGTTACCGCGTGTTCTCGATTGCGGCCCTGGTCCCGTCGCCGCCGATGCTGGTGCCCGAACTGTGTGGGCGAGTCCCGGTGTCCGGCAGCGATCCCGACGATCCGATCGTGGTGCTGCGTACCGCCGCCCTCGCCGCCGCGGCCACCCTCGCCGCGACCGCCGATCGATGGATCGTCGTCGGGGTCGGCAGCCATGACCGGATCTACGGTTGCGCGACCAGGGGGACGTTTCGTGGGTTCGGTGCCGATGTCGTCGTCGGGCTCGGTCCGGCAGGTGCGGAGCCCGGTCCAGCAGACGCCCAGCTTCCCCTCCCGGTGCTGATCGCCGGATGGTTGCGGGAGCAGGTCGCGCCGGGGATCTCGGTGCGGGCACGGCTGTTCGCCGCCGACGCCACGGCCGCCGCTTGCTCCGAGGCAGGACGGGCATTGCGCGCCGAGCTCGACAGCGAGCGGGAGCCGTACGGGGTGCTTGTCGTGGCGGACGGTGCCGCAACCCTTACGGTCAAGGCGCCGGGCTATCTCGACGAACGGGCCCCCATGGTTCAGCACGATCTCGACGCCGCCTTGCGCTCGGGTTCGCGGGCCGGGTTGGCCGCGCTGGAGCCGGACCTGTGCGCCGCGCTGCTCGTCGACGGGCGGGCCGCCTACCAGGTGCTCGGCGGTCTGTTCGCTGCTGATCCGGTCGATCCGCAGGTACGTACGCTGTACCAAGACGCACCTTTCGGCGTCGGCTACGACGTGAGCGTGTGGCAACCAGGGACAGGAAGGTGACCAGTGTCGACTAGACCGATCGCGGTCGTCGGTCCCACCGCCACCGGCAAGTCCGACCTCGCACTCGACCTGGCACAGGAACTCGACGGCGAGATCGTCAATATCGACGCGATGCAGCTCTATCGCGGGATGGATGTCGGCACCGCGAAACTGCCGCCCGACCAGCGCCGGGGCATCGCGCACCATCTTCTCGACGTCCTGGATGTCACCGAGACCGCGAGCGTCGCCGCCTACCAGAGCTCGGCCTGCGCCCTCGTCGACGACATCATGGCGCGCGGGAAAACCCCGGTCATCGTGGGCGGCTCGATGATGTACGTGCAGGCCCTGCTCGACGAGTGGGATTTTCCCGCCACCGACCCCGCGGTGCGCGCTCGCTGGGAAGCAGTGCTCGCCGAGGGTGGTGTGGTGGCGCTGCACGCCGCCCTGCGGCAGGCCGACCCGGTCGCCGCAGCCACCATCCTGGCCACCGACGGCCGACGCATGGTGCGCGCGCTCGAGGTGGTCGAACTGACCGGCCGCCCGTTCGCCGCCTCGGCTCCGACCATCGGCACCCCACGCTGGAACACCGCGATCCTCGGCGTCGACCGCGAGACCGCCGCCCTGGACGCCCGCATCGAAACGCGCACCGCCCTGATGTTCGACACCGGTCTGGTCGACGAGGTCCGCGGCCTCCGCGACGTCGGCCTGCGTGAGGGCCAGACCGCCCGCCGCGCCATCGGCTACGCCCAGGTGCTGGCCTACCTCGACGGCGAGTACGACCTCGACCACGCCCGCGAACGCACCCTGATCGGCACCCGCCGATACGTGCGAAGACAGCGGTCGTGGTTCCGCCGCGACCCCAGGGTGTCCTGGGTCGACGGCGCCGATCCCGAGCTCGCCGCGACCGCGCTGGGCAAGCTCCGCGCAGCGAACACCGAACAGACAGGACGAACAGCGCAGTGACGCGACGAGTGAGTACCCGCAACGCCTCGGTACAGGTGTGGGAGGCGTACCTCAACAACCGGAGCAAACGGTCCCGTGACGGCCGGTTCCTCGTGCAGGGCGTGCGCCCGATCACCCAGGCGCTGGCCAACGACTGGCCCCTGGAAACGCTGCTCTACCGGCTCGGCGGCCCAGAACTGTCGAGTTGGGCGCGCGAGGTCCTCGACACCGCCGACGTGCCGCAGGTCGGCCTGGTCCCCGAGCTCATGGCCGAGCTGGGCGAGAAGACGGCGAGCGCGCCGGAGATCGTGGCGGTCGCGGTATCGCAGCAGCCCGACCTGGCCGACTACGAGCCCGGCGAACCAGGGGAGGACGCGCCGATCGTCGTCGTGTTCGACCGTCCGAACTCACCCGGCAATCTCGGCACCCTGATCCGCTCGGCCGACGCCTTCGGCGCGTCCGGGGTGATCGTCACCGGCCACGGCGCCGACCAGTTCGACCCGCAGGCCGTGCGCGCCTCGACCGGATCCCTGTTCGCCCTGCCGGTCCTGCGCGCGGCGGGCCCCGGCCAGGTGCTCGAATTCCGGGACCGCCAGGTGGCTCGCGGCATCCCCACCCGCGTCGTCGGCACCGACGAACACGCGCCGGGCACCATCTACGACCACGACTTCACCGAGGCCACGATCCTGGTCGTCGGCAACGAGACCACCGGGATGAGCTCGGCCTGGGCCGACGCCTGCGACGACCTGGTCACCATCCCGATGGGCGGCACCGCGAGTTCGCTCGGCGCACCGTCGGCGGGCGCGATCAGCCTCTACGAGATCGCCAGGCAGCGTCGCACGTTCGCCCGGTAGTACACCCGATCGCGGCGCAGAGGAGAATGGCGGACGTGTCCGACATCGAATTCAGCAAGGGCCACGGCACCCAGAACGACTTCGTGGTGCTGCCCGACCTCGAGGTGCGCCTCGATCTGACCGCCGACCGCGTCGCCGCGCTGTGTGACCGGCAGCGAGGGCTCGGCGCCGACGGTGTGCTGCGCGTGGCGAAGGCCGGTGCGCTGCTCGGCACCGGTGTGCTGGACGCGCTACCGGCAGGTGTCGGTGCGGACGACTGGTTCATGGACTACCGCAATGCCGACGGTTCGATCGCGGAGATGTGCGGCAACGGGACCAGGGTCTTCGCCCACTACCTCAACTCCACGGGCCTGGAAACCCGCACCGAGTACGTCGTCGGCAGTCGTGCGGGCGCCCGTCCGGTGGTCGTGCACTCGGCAGGCCCCACCGAGGGCGAAGTCACCGTGGACATGGGAGTCGTGCGCGAACTCGGCCCCTCCACCGCCACGCTGGCCGGCTGGGCGCTGGCCGGAGTCGGCATCGATGTCGGCAATCCGCACCTGGCCTGCGTCGACGAGGGCCTGACCGTCGACGCGCTCGCCAAGCTGGACCTGAGCGTGTCGCCCGGTTTCGACCCCGACCTCTTCCCGCACGGTGTGAACGTCGAGATCCTCACCGCACTCGACGCCGACAACGCCGTCGACATGCGCGTGTACGAACGTGGTGTCGGCGAAACCCGTTCCTGCGGAACCGGAACCGTCGCCGCGGCGGCCGCCGCGTTGACCGCGGCGGGCGTGGCGGTCAGCACCGAATCCGGCGAGGTGACGGTGCGGGTGCCCGGCGGGCAGGTACGGGTGACCTTCGCCGGCGGACGCGCCTGGTTGCGCGGTCCGTCGGTGCTCCTGGCCTCGGGAATTCTGACGCGGCAGTGGTGGGACGCCCAGTAGCACCGATAACCGCGTGCACGCTGTCACCCGGACGTGGCAGCATGGAGAACGTATGACGAAACCAGTAGAGCCCACAGAATCCACATCGGCCGAGCACACCAGTGCGGCCGATCCCGACGTCGCCGCCGAGCGCGGTGACGTCGACGATGCGCTGGCCCGCCACGCGGCCCGCATGAAACAGCCTGGTTGGGCGGCCGAACCGACCAGGGGTGAGATGCAGCTCGACGAGCGCTCCTCGCTGCGCCGCGTCGCCGGGTTGTCCACCGAGCTCACCGACATCACCGAGGTCGAATACCGCCAGCTGCGCCTCGAGCGCGTGGTGCTGGTCGGTGTCTGGACCACCGGCAGTTCCACCCAGGCCGACGCGAGCATGGTCGAACTGGCCGCGCTCGCCGAAACCGCGGGCTCGGAGGTCCTCGAAGCGCTGATCCAGCGCCGCGACAAGCCAGACCCGGCCACCTATATCGGTTCCGGCAAGGCCGAAGAGCTGCGCACGGTCGTCCTCGATACCGGCGCCGACACCGTGATCTGCGACGGTGAACTCACCCCCGCGCAGCTCACCGCGCTGGAGAAGGTCGTGAAGGTGAAGGTCATCGACCGCACCGCGCTGATCCTCGATATCTTCGCCCAGCACGCCACCTCCCGCGAGGGCAAGGCCCAGGTCGCGCTGGCGCAGATGGAGTACATGCTGCCCCGCCTGCGCGGTTGGGGTGAGTCGATGTCACGTCAGGCCGGTGGCCGGGCGGGTGGCGCCAGCGGTGGCGTCGGCACCCGTGGTCCCGGTGAGACCAAGATCGAAACCGACCGCCGTCGGATCCGCGAGCGGATGGCCAAACTCCGCCGCGAGATCCGTGAGATGAAGACCGCGCGCGACACCATGCGCGCCCGCCGCAGCGAGAGCGGCGTGCCGTCGATCGCGATCGTCGGCTACACCAACGCGGGCAAGTCCAGCCTGATGAACTCGCTCACCGGCGCGGGCCTGCTCGTGCAGGACGCGCTGTTCGCCACCCTCGACCCGACCACCCGGCGGGCCGCGCTCGACGACGGCCGCGAGATGGTGTTCACCGACACCGTCGGCTTCGTCCGGCACCTGCCGACCCAGCTGGTCGAGGCCTTCCGCTCCACCCTCGAAGAGGTCACCGGCGCCGACCTGCTGCTGCACGTCGTCGACGGCGCCGACCCGCTGCCGCTCGAACAGATCAGGGCGGTGCGCGAGGTGATCACCGATGTGATCAAGGAGCAGGGCACGCAGGCGCCGCCGGAACTGCTGGTGGTCAACAAGATCGACGCCGCCGACCCGAACGAGCTCACCCGGTTGCGCGGCATGCTGCCGAACGCGGCCTTCGTCTCCGCGCAGACCGGTGCCGGCGTGGAGGAGTTGCGCGAGCGGCTCTCCGAGGTGCTCGGCGGACTCGATGTCGACATCAGCGTGCTGCTGCCCTACAGCCGCGGCGACCTGCTGGCCCGGATCCACGCCGACGGCCGGATCGTCACCGCCGACCACGAGGAGGGTGGCACCCGGGTTCGCGCGCGCGTGCCGCACGCCTTGGCGGCGGCACTGTCCGAGTACGCCCACTCCGGTCCGGCCGAGCCGGCGGTCAGCTGATCTTTTTCGCTGATTTGCCCGCCGGTTGCGGACAAATGTCGATGCGACACAGGGATTTTCGAACGCTATGGTCGAATATCGACAGCAGGAGGGTGTTATGTCGAACGACCATCAAGGTACGGAAATTGTGAGGAAGAACAAGGGCGCGGAGGGCGCCCCTGTTCTTTCGGATGGCGCGCCGTTGAACCCGGCGCCGAGTGAATGGGATATCCGCGCGTTCGAGGCGCTGTTCGCGCCGGTGCGGATGTGGACCAGCCCGAAGTTCTACGGCCTGGACAACATTCCGGCCGAAGGGCCGGTGCTGATCGTGGCCAACCACAATCTGCTCGGCGGGATCGACGCACCGTTGATCATGCCGGCGATCCTGCGCGAGCGCGGCAGGCTGGTGCGCGGCCTGGCCGAGCATGTGCTGATGGTGCCCGGCGTGCGGGATTTCCTGCATCACTTCGGTGCGGTGCGTGGGACGCGATCGAACTGCCTGGCGTTGCTCGAGCGCGGGGAAGCGGTGGTGGTGTTCCCCGGTGGTGGCCGTGAGGCGATCCGCCGCAAGGGCGAGAAGTACGAGCTCAAGTGGGACGGCCGCACCGGTTTCGCGCGGATGGCGATCCAGGCGGGCGTGCCGATCGTGCCGCTGGCGATGATCGGCATCGACGATGCCTACGACATCGTCTTCGACGGTCAGCACCCGGTGATGTCCCCGCTGCGCTGGACGTGCCGACTGCTCGGGATCAATCCCGAGCTCAGTCCGCCGCTGGTCAAGGGCGTCGGTCCGACCCCGTTGCCCCGCCCGGAACGCTTCTACTTCTCGGCGGGCGCGCCGATCGACCCCGCGCCGTGGATGGACGCCGACGACATCGACGGTGCGTCCGCCGATCTGCGCGATGTGGTGCGCAAGGGTCTCGAGGAAGAACTGCAGTTCCTGTTCAACGAACGCGAACGCGATACCGGGCGCACCCTGGTCGGCCGCCTGCGCACCGTGCTGCCCTGGTGACCGGAACCCGCTGATCGGCTGATCGGCGCCGGGGCACGCACGGAATGCCCGCGGCGCCGATCTCGTTACCCAGTTATACGGACTAGGGTCCGGATAATGAGAGGGTGACGATGACCGTGACGGAGCAGCTGCAGGTTGTTCGCGGCACCGACCGCAGGCGCTGGCGCAACGAATGGCTCGATTCACGACAGTCGTTCCCCGCCACCGGCAACTTCGTGCTCGAGGACTACGCGCACGGACTGCTGCTCGTGCACAACGAGGACATCGTCGACCCCGGCGAGGGTTTCGACACCCATCAGCACCGCGACACCGAGATCCTCACCTGGGTTCTGGAAGGCACTGTGGTGCACCAGGATTCGACCGGCAACGCGGGTCTGATCCATCCAGGCCTCGCGCAGCGGATGAGCGCCGGTACGGGGATCCTGCATTCGGAGCGCAACGGCGCCGGGTACCGGGAGAAGCAGCGCCTGCACGTCGTGCAGATGTGGATCCCGCCGGACATCACGGGCCTCGCCCCGAGCTACCAGGAACTCGACATCGAGGGTGAACTCGCCCGCAACACGCTGGTACCGGTGGCATCGGGCATGCCGCGCCATCGGGGCGAGGCGGCGATCGGCATCGGCAACCGCGACGCGGCATTTCACGTCGCGCGACTGGATCCGGGTCAGGCGATCACCGTCCCCGACGCGCCCTACGGTCACGTTTTCCTCGCCCGTGGCACCGTCGACTACGAGGGCTTGGGCACCCTGGAGCAGGGCGATGCCGTGCGCCTGACAGCGACGGGCGGT
Organism: Nocardia sp. FBN12; assembly: GCF_054031145.1. Taxonomy (NCBI): domain Bacteria; kingdom Bacillati; phylum Actinomycetota; class Actinomycetes; order Mycobacteriales; family Nocardiaceae; genus Nocardia; species Nocardia sp. FBN12. Next base: position 3,828,862 of record NZ_CM132926.1, on the reverse strand, counting down.
CACCGCATGATCGCGGTGACCGCCGCCGAGCTGCTGATCTGGGAGATGACCGCGACCGCGCGCCGCTAGACCTTGCGGATGACGGTGACGACCTTGCCCAGGATTTGCGCGTCGTTGCCAGGGATCGGCTCGAAGTGCGGGTTGTGCGGCATCAGCCACACGTCCTTGCCGCTGCGCTTGAAGGTCTTCACGGTGGCCTCGCCGTCGATCATCGCGGCGACGATGTCGCCACCCTCGGCGACGTTCTGCTGACGGACCACGACGAAGTCGCCGTCGCAGATGGCCGCGTCGACCATCGACTGGCCGACCACCTTGAGCAGGAACAGTGAACCCTCGCCGACGAGCTCGCGCGGCAGTGGGAACACGTCTTCCACGGCCTGCTCGGCCAGAATCGGCCCACCGGCGGCGATCCGGCCGAGGACCGGGACGAACGTCGGTGTCGGGCGGCTCGGGTCGACCTCATCGGTCTGCTGGGGCAGCGTGGTGACCGAGCGGACCGCCTCGTCGAGCCCGCGGACATTCACCGCGCGCGGCCGATTCGGATCGCGGCGTAGATAGCCCTTGCGTTCGAGGGCGCGCAGTTGGTGAGCCACCGAGGAGGTGGAGGTGAGACCGACCGCGTCGCCGATCTCACGGATGCTGGGCGGATAGCCCCGTTCGGTCACCGAGGACCGGATGACATCGAGGACCGTGCGCTGACGCACGGTGAGATCCGTTCCGGATCCCGATGTGACGGTGCCGGTGCCGCTTTCGTCACCCGTGTCGTCTGTGTGGGTCACCGTGTCCCGCCCTTCTGAGTTGTCGAATTCGCTCTCTCGAGGCTAGTCGTGCCACGCCGAACTATCAAACATCTGTTCGAGCATGTCGGGCGTTTCGTGCTGACAGCGGCGCCGGGATCTGGTAGAAATCGAACATCAGTTCGTCGCACAGGTGTTCGAACAGCGGGAGGCATCGCCGCCTCACCAGTACTTTCTCTCAGCAGCGGAGCACACCACCCCCGGAGGTTCTTCCGATGAGCACAGCAACCAGCGCCCTGCGTTCCTTCGACCCCACCGCGGCCACGGAGCCGCCGCTCCGCCGGCGCCGGACCGCCCGCGCCCCACGACCTTTCGCCTTGGTCCGGCCGACTGCATCCCCTCCCGCGAGCGACGAATCACGGACGGTCGACACGTCGTCGGCCGCGCACTCTGCCCCGCCACGTCCGGTCGCCACGCCGCCCGCGGATGTCACCCGCAGTACCGTCCGATCCGGCGTGTTGAGTGCGCCCGTGAACAACCCGTCCACCGATCTCGTGTGGGCACCGCGCCGCATCGAACTCACCGACGCCGAACTCGATCTCGCCTTCGCCACCGTGCCGCGCAGCGAACCGGCGCGTCGCACCCGCGAGATCGCCCGCCCGTCGGCGGATCGCAGCCCACAGCACCGCGCGCCGCGCAGCGAACTCTCGCTCTACGCGCGCGGTCCCGTGCGCACCGGCCGTGCCGAGGGTGCGCATCCGCTGCGCCGAGTCGAACAGGCCAAGGCCGGGTTCGCCGCGCTGGCCGTGACGGCGCTGGTGACCGCGCTGATCGTCGTCGCCTTCCTCGGGCTGGCGCACGTGCGCGCGGGAAGTTTCGTCGACCACGTCGACTCGACGGTGCCCGGGATTTCGGAGCAGGCGGGGGTGCCGTCCGACGCGCGGTTCACGTCGGGTCGATGAGTCGAAAACAGCTGCGCGGATAGGTCTTCGGGGAGGATTCGGCAGCGTGCAAGATCGTCGGTATCGACGAATCACACCCCTGAACTAGAACACGTTGCTACGGTGGCGACCATCCTGAATCGGGGCGGGGGCCCTGGTCGAACCCGGATGCGAGGTCTCGGTGCGGCGCTGCTCGTTCGCTCTACTGCTCAGTGTGGTGCTCAGTGCCTTGCTGGCGCCCGCCGCGCACGCGGTTCCGACTTACACCGAATACCTCGATCTGCCTTCGCTCAACGGTGACGGCGAATACGGTGGCGGCTTGCACCCGATGCTGCCGCTGGCCGAGCCACCCCTGCGCGACGCACTCACCCAGGCGCGGGCCGACGGCATCGACCCGGCGCGGTATGCGACGCTGCTGCACCAGTATTGGCTCGTCGTCGCCACCGGGAACGCCGCGATCGACCTCGAGACCTGGGCGCCCGAGCGTGGCGTCGCGGCCAACTCCGCCACCTTCAGCCTGGTGTACGTGAACTATTTCCGGCTCGCCGCCGCCCGCGCCGATCTCTACTGGGCAGGCATGGCGGGCATCGCCGGTGCCTCCTTCGCCGCGGGCTTCTTCGACGTCGGCGATGTCGGCTCCGTTGTCTCCCTCGGTGGCATCCACCAGCTCGGCAATACCGTCGCCGACCTGCTTCGCGCCACCCCGCCGGAACTGCTCACCGGCGTCCCGTCCGATATCACCGGCCTGGCCACCCTCGGTCCACGCCTGACCGCCGCCGATCTGGTCTGGTACCAGACGCGACTGATGATCATGCAGAAGCACATCTTCATCGACCTGGTTCCGATGCACGAGGCCTATCTCGCGCACGGAATGGCAGGCATCGACGAACTGCACGCGGCAGGCCTGATCGGCGACGGCATGCTGGCGGCGTGGCGGGGGATCGACGGCGGCACCGAAGCGGGTCGCGCCGACGCGCTGACCGCCATGGCCGATCGGGAACAGAACGAGATCATCGCCGACCAGTGGGATGTGACGGCGAGTGGCCGCGACGGGATGGGCAGGGTGCTCACCTACGTGACGACGGTCGCGGGCAAGCCCGCCGTCCCCGGCACGCGCGCGCCCGGTGTGTATGCCCCGGTCACGGTGTGGTCGCCGATCGCCGCCGGGAGCCCGCTGGGGTTGCGGATGCCGCTGCCCGCGTTCAACTGGGCCGACCGCGACACCCGCTGGGACTACATCGCCGCCGACCTGCTGCCGCGTCATCTCGAGCTCGCCACCGCCACGGCCCGTGCATCGGCGGTGTATCGCGAGCCGTTCGCCGCCAAGCTCGACCGTGGCCGGATGCTTGCCCGCTTACCTGACATCATCACGGACCTGACCACGCAGTGGCAGGTTGTGCCATCCTGAGCGGTATCCTGTCAAGAGCCATGGAATAGAAATGCGCATCGACGAAGGAACCCTCGGATGCATTGCCCGTACTGCCGACACCCCGACTCGCGCGTCGTCGACTCGCGGGAAGCCGAGGAGGGCACCGCGATCCGTCGCCGTCGTTCCTGCCCGAGCTGTGGGCGCCGGTTCACCACGGTCGAGACCGCGATCTTGTCGGTGGTCAAGCGCAGTGGCGTGACCGAGCCGTTCAGTCGCGAGAAGGTGATTGTCGGTGTCCGCCGGGCCTGCCAGGGCCGTGAAGTCGACGACGACGCCCTGAACCTGCTCGCCCAGCAGGTCGAAGACGCGGTGCGTGCCAAGGGTTCTCCCGAGGTACCGAGCCATGAGGTCGGCCTCGCCATCCTCGGCCCGCTGCGCGACCTCGACGAAGTGGCCTATCTGCGCTTCGCCTCGGTCTACCGATCCTTCACCAGCGCAGCTGATTTCGAACGTGAGATCACCGAGATGCGCGCGGCCCGCGCGGCTGCGGCTGTCGCCGCGACCGACTGAGCTCCGGCGCGACATCGGCCCGCCGCCGCGTATTCGGACGCTTCTCGGCCCGCCGCGCGATCCCTCGGCCGACATGTTCGAGCGGCGAAACCCCCACGCCCGCAGCGGATTCAGCGGCGGATCGAGCTGATCGCCTTCTCGATGCGCTTGGCTGACACCGGATAGGGCGTGCCCAGCTTCTGGGCGAACAGGCTGACGCGCAGTTCCTCGATCATCCACCAGATCTCGGTCACCTCGCGCGCGTTCTTGCGGGCCGGGGGCAGCGCGCGGACAAGCTTGTCGTACGCGGCGAGCATCCGGTCCACCTCGACCATCGCCTGCCGGTCGCGCACCGCCGAACCCGGCAGTGATTCCAGCCGCTGGGCCGCGGCGAGGAGGTAGCGCGGGAGTTCGCGCAGCCGCACCCGGCCCCACTCGGCGACGAAACCGGGGAACAGCAGGTCGTCGAGTTGCTGACGCACGTCGTCGGCGATATCGGTTTCGAGGGTGTCGGCGAGCGCGGCACGCGCCTGCTGGGCGGCGGCCAGTACCGGCACGACGGTGCGGATCAGCGCGACGACCGCCGTGGACAGTTGTGGGCGCACGGCCGCCACCAGCTTGTCGAACTCCGCGGGCGAGCGAACCGGGCCGCCCGCCTTGGCGATCAGTTCGTCGGCGGCGGCGACGCGGCAGTCCTCGACCAGCTTGTCCAGGGAACCGTCGGGATTCTGGCTCAGCGCCAGCCGATCGCGGGCAGGCAGCCCGGCGGTGACCGCGCGCGTCGAGGTGGGAATCGCGGCGAGCAGCAGCGTACGCACACCCGCGCGCATCGCGGCGGCCTGCTCGCTGGGTGAGCTGAGCACGCGCACCGCCACACCCTCGCCCTCGGGGACGAGCGCCGGGTATCCGGTCACCGTCTGACCCGCGACTTCGCGGCTCACGGTCGGCGCGACCGAGCCAAGCGATTCCGTAGTCCACACTGTCGCGGGTGCGCGTTCCGCACCTGCGGTCGCACGCGCTACCGACGCCGAAACCTGGTCGGCCAGTTGTGCTTTGAGCTGCTGGAGGCTCTTGTTCTTGGCGAGCACCTTGCCGGCCTGATCGACTGCGGCGAAGGTCATCCGCAGATGATCGGGCAGTGCGGCGGGGGAGAGGTCGTCGGCGGCGATGGTGACCGAACCCAGTCGGGACAGTTCCCGTGACAGCCCGGTGCGCAGCGGTTCGGCGCGCGGTGTCAGCGCGCGCAACGCCGCGGCGGCGAAGTCGGGCGCGGGAACCACCGCGCGCCGCAACGTTTTCGGGAGAGTCTTGATGAACGCGGCAGCGAGTTCTTCGCGCATGCCGGGCACCAGCCAGTCGAAGCCGACCGCGCGCACGTGCGCGAGCTGCTCCACCGGGATTCGCGCGGTCACGCCGTCGTCGTCTTGGCCCGGTTCGAATTGGTAGGTCAGCGGGAAGCTGAGTTCGCCTTGGCGCCAGGCATCGGGGAAGTCGGTCGGGTCGAGCGTGGCGACACCGGCATTGACCACGGTGTCGGTCGAGAAGTCCAGTAGCGCGGGGTCTTCGCGTTCGGTCTTGCGCCACCAGCTGTCGAAATGGCGCACCGACACGATGTCGGCGGGGATGCGCTGGTCGTAGAACTCGAACAGCACTTCGTCGTCGACGAGGATGTCGCGCCTACGCGCCCGATGTTCGAGGTCGGCCACATCGTCGATCAGCGCGCGATTGCGGGCGAAGAACCCGTGCCGCGTCTGCCATTCGCCCTGCACCAGGGCGTGGCGGAGGAACAGCTCGCGCGACAGTTCCGGGTCGATGCGCCCGAAGTCGACGGGTCGCCCGGTCACCAACGGCACGCCGTACAGCGTCGCGCGCTCGTAGGCCCGCGCCGAACCGCGCTTAGCCGACCAATGCGGTTCGGAGTAGGTGCGTTTCACCAGATCGCCAGCGAGCCGTTCGGCCCACTCCGGCTCCACCTTCGCCGCGATCCGGCCCCACAGCCGCGAGGTCTCCACCAGCTCGGCTGCCATCACCCAGCGCGGCGCCTTCTTGGCCAGCGACGACCCGGGGAAGATCATGAACTTCGCGTTGCGCGCCCCGAGGAACTCCCGCGACTCCGCCTCGCGCACACCGATATGCGAGAGCATGCCCGCCAGCAGTGACTGGTGGATCTGCGCACTCGGCCACGGCATCGCGTCGTCATCGGAACCACCAACGGCTTTCGCGGAGGCCGCACGCGGGGCACCGTCGCCGCCCCGCCGAGATCGTCCACCCGCCTGGCGCGTGCCGTCCCCCTGGATGTCCGCACGGTCGGGGGTGGCGTTCGTTCCGGAACCGGCGGTCGAGTCCGCCACCGCCCGTGGGGAATTCCCGCGGCCGCGACCACGGCGTCCACGATTGCCGCCGCCTTCGGCGGGTGCGGTGCGCCGATCGTCGGCTGACTCGCCAGTCGTTGTGGTGTCGGAGTTCCCGCGGTTGCCGCCCGCATCGTTCCAGCCCATGCCGCGGGCGATGGTGCGCAACTGACCGTGCAGGTCCTGCCACTCCCTGATCCGCAGGTAATGCAGGAACTCGTCGCGACACATCCGCCGGAACTGGTTGGACGAGAGCGACTTCCGCTGCTCGGTGAGGTAATCCCACAGTCGCAGATAGGCCAGGAAGTCCGAGCCCTCGACAACGAAACGCGCGTGCTGGGTGTCGGCAGCCTGCTGATGCTCGACGGGACGTTCGCGGACATCCTGAATCGACAGCGCCGCGACGATGATCAGCACCTCGTCGAGACAACCGTTGCGCTGGGCTTCGACGAGCATCCGCGCCATTCGCGGATCCACCGGCAGCTGCGCCATCTCCCGTCCGATCGGCGTGAGCGTGAGGTGCCCGCCCGAATCGGCTTCGCCATCAATGGTTTTCGAACTCCCGTGCGCCAGCGCCCCGAGTTCCTCCAGCAGGGCGATGCCGTCGCGAATGGCCCGGCGATCCGGGGCCTCCACGAACGGGAAGCTCTCGATATCGCCCAGGCCGAGCGCCGTCATCTGCAGGATGACCGCGGCGAGGTTGGTGCGCAGGATCTCCGGCTCGGTGAACGCGGGCCGCGCCTCGAAATCGTCCTCGGAGTACAGCCGGATACAGATGCCGTCGGCGACGCGACCACAGCGACCCGAGCGCTGGCGCGCCGAGGCCTGCGAGACCTCTTCGATCGGCAGCCGCTGCACCTTGGTGCGCATCGAATAGCGCGAGATACGGGCCGTACCGGGGTCGATGACGTAGCGGATGCCCGGCACGGTCAGTGAGGTCTCGGCGACATTGGTGGCCAGCACCACCCGGCGACCGGTATGCGGGGCGAACACCTTGTGCTGGTCGGCGGCCGACAATCGCGCGTACAGCGGCACGATCTCGGTGCGGGGGAGTTTCAGGTCGCGCAGGGCGTCGGCGGTGTCGCGGATCTCGCGTTCGCCCGACAGGAACACCAGCACGTCACCGTCGCCCTCGGCGAACAGTTCGACGACCCCGTCGGCGATGGCATCGGTGGGATCGCGGTCGACGACGCGGGTGTCCTCGTCGTCGTCATCGGCGGGCAGTTCCAGCGACAGCGGGCGATACCGCAATTCCACCGGATACGACCGACCCGACACTTCGACGATCGGCGCGGGCGTGCCCTGCGCATCGGCGAAGTGGCGGGCGAACAGTTCGGGATCGATCGTCGCCGAGGTGATGATCACCTTGAGATCGGGCCGCCGCGGCAGCAACTGTTTCAGATACCCGAGCAGGAAGTCGATATTGAGGCTGCGTTCGTGGGCCTCGTCGATGATGATCGTGTCGTAGCGGCGCAGCATCCGGTCGCGCTGGATCTCGGCGAGCAGGATGCCGTCGGTCATGAGTTTGACCAGCGTGCGATCCGACGCCTGATCGGTGAAGCGGACGGTATAGCCGACCACGTCACCGAGTTCGGTGCGCAGTTCCTCGGCGATGCGTTCGGCCACAGTGCGCGCGGCGAGCCTGCGCGGCTGGGTATGCCCGATGGTGCCGCGGATTCCCCGACCGAGTTCGAGGCAGATCTTCGGGATCTGGGTGGTCTTGCCCGACCCGGTCTCGCCGGCCACGATCACGACCTGGTTCGCGGCGATGGCGGCGGCGATGTCGTCGCGGCGCGCGGAAACGGGAAGTTGCTCGGGGTAGGTGATCTGCGGAAGCGCCGCGCGGCGATTGGCCACGCGGGTCTCGGCGGTGGCGACCTCGGCCTCGATGGCGGGCAGGTCGTCGGGGCGCGCACGGTCGAGCTTGCGCCGGATCCGGTGTTCATCGCGCAGCGAGACCTCCGCCAGGCGGGTGCGCAGCGCGCGGGTTCCGGTGCTAGCTGTCCTGGTCATTGCGCTTACCAGCCTAGCGAAGCCCGCCACCGGATTTTTCCGCGAGTCCGACGTCCGATCGCGACGCGACCACCGAACTCCCGCTCGAGCTCGGCCGATCGTGCGAAGATCCCGGCATGAGCGGTCAGGTACGGATGTAGCGACGCACGGCGTCTGAGCATGCCGAATGAAGCGGGCATGAGCGGGTCGATGCGCGGCGGGGAGGCGGCTCGCGTCACGAGGTAGATCCGAGCACCCACTGAGGAAACAGCATCAGCGCCAGGGCGCGGCAGCTCTCGTATCCACGTGGGCGCCCCGCAGTTCCGGAGGAGACAGCATGAGCGCATCGGTGAATACGGCGTGGTGGATCAGGGCGTACCGGATCGGGTTCGGGCTGCTCGGCATGCTCGCCCTGCTGTGGATTCCGATCCGCAATATCGACTCGGCGACCTTCTCACTCACCAACTACCTGAGCTACTTCACCATCGAATCCAACGTGCTGTCGGTGATCGTGCTGCTCGTCGGCGGCACCCTGGCCCCACAAAGCCAACGCTGGCAGACCTTCCGCGGTGCCGTCACCCTGTACATGCTGATCACGATGGTCGTCTACGCCATCCTGCTGGCCGATGTCGACGTGATGCTCACCGACAAATGGATCAACGACGTCCTGCACCGCATCGTCCCGCTGGTCCTGCTACTGGACTGGCTGTTCGTCCCGATGGCGAAACGCCTGCGGGCCACTCCCGAACTGGTCGGCCTGTGGTTGATCTTCCCGGTCGCCTATGGCGTCTACAGCCTGATCCGTGGCCCGATCGTCGACTGGTACCCGTACCCGTTCATCGACCCTCGGAGCCAGGGCTATGTGTCGCTGACGATCGGGCTGGTGGTGTTGCTGGTGGTGTTCGTCGTGCTCGCGGTAGCCATGGCATCGCTGGGGGACCTGCCTGCCCGGTGGCGCGAACGTAAGTCCGCGGACTGAGACAGCGGTGGGCCCGGTGCGCGCGCGCCGGCCGGGTGGGGTAGATGTGGACCTATGAATGCGCTCTGGCATGGATTCGCCGATATGGGTGCCGTCAATCGTGACGGCGCGTTCGTTGTCGCTCGCGGCGAGGGCGCTTACGTCTTCGACAGCGCGGGTAAGCGGTACCTCGATGCCACCGCCGGGCTGTGGTTCGCCAATGTCGGGCACGGTCGCGGCGAGATCGCCGACGCCGTCGCCGACCAGTTGCGCACCATCGCGCACTACTCCAACTTCGGCGACCTCACCGAAGCGCCCACCCAGGAACTCGCCGAGAAACTGTCGTCGATCGCTCCCGTTCCCGGCAGCAAGATCTTCTTCACCTCCGGCGGGTCCGACTCGGTGGAGACCGCGGCCAAGCTGGCCCGCCGCTACTGGCACGAGCAGGGCCGCACCGACAAGAAGATCCTGGTCGGGCGCCGGCTGGCCTACCACGGCATGCACTACGCGAGCACCGCGCTCGGCGGTCTGACGCCGAACAAGGAGGGCTACGGCGTGCTGGTGGACGACACCCGCACCGTCGAGTGGGACGACGCGAAGTCCCTGCTCGCCCTGATCGAAGAGGTCGGCGCCGAGCGGATCGCCGCGTTCTTCTGCGAACCGATCATCGGCGCGGGCGGGGTGTACCTGCCGCCCGAGGGCTACCTGGCCGAGGTCCGCCAGATCTGTCGTGACCACGACATCCTGTTCGTCGCCGACGAGGTCGTCACCGGTTTCGGCCGCATCGGCGGCTCCTGGTTCGCCTCCACCCGCTTCGACCTGCGACCCGACCTGATGACCACCGCCAAGGGCCTCACCTCCGGCTATCTCCCCATGGGTGCTGTCTTCATCGCTCCCCACCTGGCCGAGCCCTTCTACGCAGGCGGCACCTGGTTCCGCCACGGCTACACCTACGGCGGCCACGCCGGTGCGGCCGCCGCGGCCCTGGCCAATCTCGCCATCGTCGAACGCGAGGGCCTCCTCGAGGAGGCCGCCCGCCTCGAGTCCACCCTGCACACCGCCCTGGCCCCGCTGGCCGATCATCCTCGCGTCGCCGAGGTGCGCAGCGGTCTCGGCGCGGTGGCGGCCGTGCAGCTCGCCGATCCGTCCGAGGGCCCTGCCCTGGTGAAAACCCTGCGCGAACACGGAATCTCGGGTCGTGCCGCCGGTGCGGGCGCCATGCAGATCTCCCCGTCGTTCGTCATGACCGACGCCCAGGTCGCCGACCTGGCCGCGGGATTCGCCCGCGCCCTCGGCTGATTCGGATCGACACCGGGCCCGTCGGCGAAACTCGCCGGCGGGCCCGGCGTCGTGCGGGCCGGCCCGCTCTGCCCACCGGTTCGGTGGTGATCGGCGCGGGCAATCGCATCACCGGCAACGGTCTTACGCCTGCGCTGAGCCGACATCCCGCGCGTCGTCGGCGGTGATGCCGGTGAGCCGAATGATGCGGGTGTTGAGGTAGCGCTGTTCGGGGATGCCGGCGGTGAGTTGTGCCGCGCGGCGGTAGCTGTCGAGGGCAGCGGGGTGGTCGCCGATCAGTTCGAGCAGGTGGGCGCGGACCGCGTGGGTGCGGTGGTGGCGGGCCATCACCGGGTCGTCGAGTAGGGAATCCACCAGTGCCAGGCCTTCTTTCGGGCCGAAGGCCGTACCGACGGCGACCGCGCGGTTGAGCGTGACGATCGGGCTGGGGGCGACGCGGTCGAGCATGGCGTACAGGACGGTGATCTGGCGCCAGTCGGTGCTCGCCCAGGTCGGAGCCTCCGCGTGGACCGCCGCGATCGCCGCCTGGAGCTGGAATCGGCCGACGTGACCGCGTGGCAGTATCCGCTCCAGGAGCGCGACACCCTCCGCGATCATCGATGGATCCCACTGTGTCCGGTCCTGCTCGGACAACGGCACCAGCTCGCCGTCGCGCATCCTGGTCGCTGACCGGGCGTGGGTGAGCAGCATCAGGGCCAGCGCGCCGGTGACTTCGTCGTGGTCGGGGATCGCCGCGTGGAGCTGGCGGGTCAGGCGGATGGCTTCGGCGGCCATCGTCGGGTCGACGAGCGTGCCACCGGCCGAGCGGGTGTGTCCCTCGGCGAACAGCAGGTGGCACACGTCGAGGACGGCTCGATCAGTCGTCGCGACGCGACCCTGATGAGCCAGCCGCGCGGGTTGGCCGGCACACCCTCGCGGGGCCACTGGGTGGTCGCCGCGGCGGCCGCTTCCTGGGCGGCGTCCTCGCAGTCACCTAGGTTCTGTCTCGAAATGAGTGATGGGGTGGCACCGCGCAGCGGCGCCACCCCATCAGCATGTTCGACCGAAGCTGTTGCCCGCGTTGGCATATAGGTGAGGCCTCCGGTATTCGGATTAGCGACCAAGCAAATCTGAATAGCACCGGAGACCTCGTGGCCAGCCTAGCGGTGGCGGGGCGAGCGGACCTGACCGATGCCCAGTGGGCGAGGCTGGAGCCGTTGCTGCCCCGCGGTAAGAAGGCGGGACGCCCGCCGAAATGGACGAAACGCCAGCTCATCGACGGGATCCGGTGGCGGTGTCGTGTCGGGTCGCCGTGGCGAGACGTTCCGGCCGAATACGGGTCCTGGCAAGCGGTGTATGGACTGTTCCGCCGGTGGCAGCGGGCCGGGTCATGGGCCGCGATCATGCGATCGCTGCAGGTCCAGGCCGACGCAGCTGGAGTGATCGACTGGCAGATCAGTGTGGATTCCACGATCGCGCGGGCTCACCCGCATGCTGCTGGCGCCCGCCGCGACAGCGGCGGGCAATCCGAACCACCGGCCGGTCCAGGGGAATCCGAGCCGGCCGATCACGGGCTGGGGCGTTCGCGGGGCGGGTGGACCAGCAAACTGCATCTGGCGTGTGACCAGGGCTGCCGTGTGCTGTCGGTACTGGTCACCGCAGGTCAAGCCGGTGACAGTCCGCAGTTCACCGCAGTGCTCGATGGCATCGAGGTGCCGAAACTCGGTGGCGGGCGGGCACGAGTCCGCCCTGAGCGGGTGTTGGCCGACAAGGCCTATTCCAGTCGAGGTAACCGGGAATGGTTGCGCCGTCACGGGATCAGGGCAACGATCCCGGTCCCTGCCGATCAGGTTGCGCACCGTCGCCGTCGTGGCAGAGCCGGTGGTCGGCCCCCGGCGTTCGATGCGGTGCTCTACCGTGACCGCAACGCTGTCGAGCGGGGTATCAATCAGCTCAAACAGCATCGTGCGGTGGCTACCAGGTTCGACAAACTCGCTGTCCGCTACCAGGCCACGATCCATATCGCGGTGATCAACCAGTGGCTCAGGCACTCGTGAGAGCGGGCCTGCGGGCCGCCCTCACGACTTCGAGACACTGCCTAGGTCGCCGTGCCTGCGCAGCAGCGCGGCCAGAATGTGCGGCGCCTCCTGTCGCCACACGTGTTCGACCGCGCTCGCGTCCATCGGCTCAGCTCATGGCCGGGCGCAGTTCGACGGTCTCGCCCGGGCCGGCGAACTGCGCGGCGATCTCCTCGGCCCGCGCGTGATCCTCGACATCGATCAGGAAGAACCCGGCCAGATGCTCCTTGGCTTCGGAGTAGGGACCGTCGGTGACCAGCGGCTTGCCGTCGTCCCAGCGATACAGTCGCGAGGATTGCGGCGCACCGAGCGCCTCGCCGCCCACCAGTTCGCCCCGCGCGCTCATCTCGCCGAGCAACGCCTCGAAATCCGCGGTGATCCGGTCGCGTTCTGCCGCGGGCAGCGCCTGGAATTCGGGCAGGTAGTCGCCGGTCGGGTGGCCCCACGGCTGGGGGTTGGAGTGGATCAAGATCACGTACTTCATCGTGGCTCCTTCGCGCTCGCGGATGCGTCCCGATGACCCATCCTCACCGGAAACGTCGGAGCCGACCACGCTGTGTCGACATCAGCGGGATCAGGACGGATCCAGCGGCAGGGTGAAGTATCGGCTCAGCGGGTCGGTGGAGTAGGTGCCGAACGGGCCGCATTCGACGAACCCGTGGCGCAGGTAGAGGCGGCGCGCGGGAGCGAAGAAGTCTTCGGCGCCGGTTTCCAGGCTCAGCCGCCGGTACCCGCGTTCTCCGGCTACCGCGACCAGGTGGGCGAGCACTGCGGCGGCTACACCACGGCCGGTGTAGCCGTCAGCGGTGCGCATGGACTTGATCTCGGCGTGTTCGGCGTCGAGTTCCTTCAATGCGCCGCACCCGACGAGGTCGGCACCGGCCCACGCGCTCCACACGGTGACCGCGGGATCGCGCAGGGCGGTGAGGTCGAGGGCGTGCATGCTGCAGGCGGGAGTGGTGTCCGCCATTTCCGCGTGGTGAGCGGCCAGCAGGGCTCTGATGTCCGCGCCGGCGAGATCATCGGCCACGACGCGGAGCTGGTCGACCTCAGCAGTCGGGTTGTCTGTCATGTGTCCAGTTTGGCGGTCGATGCTCACGTCTATCGACTCGGGTCGGCCTCTGATGAAGTGATCTCGCCGTGCTCAGCGCACGGGGTGCGGCGGCGGACTCCGGTTGCCGCGGCCGCCGTGCGGCGGCGCGATGCGATCCCCTGACCGCGGAAAACGGCCCGAGGGCACCGCTGTGGTGCGAGCATGGTGGTGCGGGTGTCGACTCGAAAGTGGTGGGGTGTGGCCGATTTCGTGGAGCAGTATGCGTACGTGCGGTGGCCGGTGGTCGCCGCGTTCGTCCTGGCGTCGCTGATCGTGGCGACCCGGTTGACCAGGCGACCGCCACCGGCGCACCGGGTGGACACCGCGTCGGACAGCGCGCACCTGCTCATGTGCCTGGTGATGCTGGCCATGCTGGTGTTCCCCGCCGCCACCGACCCGCACGCGATGCGCGGGCTGCTCACCGCCCTGACGGTCGCTTTCGCGATCCTGCTCGCCGAACGCACCGCGCAATGGCGCGCCGGATCGGCCCCCGACGGCGTGCTGGCACTGGGTTATCACACCGTCGCCGCCGCGGCGATGCTCTACGCGATGGCCGGGCACGGGGCGATGCACACGGCAGCGGGCGCGAGCTGGCCCGCCGTCGCGCTGGCGGTGCTGTTCGGGCTGGACGCGCTGCTCGCGCTCGGTACCGTCGGTCACCGATCGCGCTGGCACCGCTTCGTTCATCCGGCCGGCGCGCACCCGCTGACCTCGGCGCTGGTGCCCCATGTGGTGATGGATATCGGCACCGCGTTCATGCTGATCGCCGCGATCGGCCGGTGAATACCGATCCACAACCGCCCGCGCTGCGAATTGCCTTAGTGCGGGCAGGAATTCGACGATGAGTGGGCAGCGCGGTCCCCAACCGCCGCCGGGGTCGCGCGGCGGCGGTCCGCGGACACCCGCGATCGTGGCCGGCGCCGACGATCGCGAGGAGATGCGTGCGCTCTATCGCGCCACCGGCGCCGCCGCGTTCGGATTGGCCCTGCGGGTGCTGCACCGTCGCGGTGCCGCCGAAGATGTTGTCCGCGAGGGCTATCGGCGTGCGAGGGCGGCCCAATGGATCGTCGACGATGACGGCGCGGACAACGAATCCGAGTCCAGCTCCACGGAATCCGGCGCCGACACCGCGCCGACGCGTCCCGGGCCGGATCTCGGGACACCATGGGGCCGTTCGGCGTTCGTCGCGACCGAACAGCGATCCGATCTGACCCCCCACACCTACGGTTCGATGGACGTGACGTTCGGTCGCGGCGTCGTCTACACCCACGACGGTTCCCGCCTGCCCGACCGCGCGGACGCGGGCTCTCGGGCCGCGGCACCGGATCACCTCGGCGCCGGCTATCCGAAGTCTGGCGACGAGGGCACCGATGACGAAGGCCGCGGCTACCCCGGTCGTACCGCGGACCACGGAGCCCATGCCGACCCTGGCACAGGCCATGCCGGTCCGGACCTTCTCGGTACGGCGCAACCGGGCTCGGGCCACCTCGATCCACAGCGATCAGGCGCGCACCTCGGCATCGATACCGAACATCTCGGGATGGACCGAGCGCCCACCGGCAACGCCAACGGCACCTCGGCGTTCACCCACGACCAGACCTGGTTACTGGCCCAGATCCATCGCCTTGCGGTCCAGCGACTGCGCGTGGACCGACGCGGCGACGACATGCCGTGGCTGGCGGCCGCCGCCAGACTCGGCTTCGACGACCCACTCGACAGCCGCTGCGAAATCTTCGTCCTCGCCTACTACGGCGGTCGCACCTACCGTGCCATCGGCCGCGAGCTCGGCCTGCGCGTACCGATGGTCACGAGACTGCTGGCCGAGAGCATCGAAAGACTCGCCGACCAGCGGATCGACCGGTGGACGGCCAGGCAGTCGTGGTGCCCACCCGGTTCGGTGCTGTCCCTGGCCGACGCCTACGCGCTCGACGCGGTCGCCGAGATCGAACACCACCACATCGAGAGCAAACTCACCGCCACCACCCCGAACAGCCTGTCGCAGTTCGCCGCCCGCGTGCGCGGCGTCCACGAAGTGCTCGCCCAGCTGGCCGCCGACGACCAGCACACCCCGCCCCGCAACCTCGAAACCCGCATCCTCGCCGATCTGGGCACCAGCGCACCGCAGCGGCGCGGCCACTGGACGACCAGACCGCCCTGGCTGCGCCGCTTCGGCGGTCCACCGGAGGCTTAGGCGTCCCCCGTGCTCGTCAGAGCACCACCACGTGGTCTTCGGCGACCCGGCCACCAAGGCGAACCCACCCGTCGGAGTCCCATTCGGTGTAAAGCTGGGAGCCCTGCCCCTGCGTGATGATCAGTCCGCGCCGCAATTGCCCGGTCAGCGCGACCGCGGCCGCCCCCGTTGCCTCGTCCTCGGCGATGCCCATCGCGGGGGCGAACATCCTGGACCGCACCGCCCCGCGTGCCTCGTCGGTCCAGGCCCAGAAGTAGTGCTGGCCCTCGGTGAAGTCGACGGGCGACAACGCCGCCAGGTCCTCGGCCGAATTCACCTGCTGGAAGTCGAATTTCGGCGCCCACTCGGCACGCGCGGTGATCCAGGTCAGCCCGTCGGTCTGGGTGACGGCCACCGGCCCCGCCTGCACGCGCAAGGTGTGCACCGGCGTGCGCTGCACATCCAGCCACCACGCGGTGCCGACGGTGGGATGCCCGGCGAAGGGCAACTCGATGGCGGGTGTGTAGATGCGGACGTCGGCGACGCCGTCGACAGGGTCGGACACCACCGTGGTCTCGCTGAACCCCAGCCGGGCCGCCAGCTCCTGCTTGTCGAGGGCGACGACATCCCCCGCGCGGGCGATACCCAGCGCGTTGCCGAGATTTCCGGCCGGATCGGTGAACACTCGGACGACCTCGACCTGGATGTCCGGGGCATCGGGCACATCGTGTGCATTCATGATCGCGAGCCTACCGGGCCGTTCATCTGCGCCGACCGCACCGCGAGACCGGCGACCGTGTCCACTACCGACGGCAGCGGCCCCGACCCGGAATCCGGATCGGGGCCGCGCAGTGCCTGGAAAAAAGCAGTGCCTGAAAATGCAGCCGAATCAGACCGCGGCCGTTGCCAGCGCCTCGGTCGAGGCCACCGCCTGGCCGACACCGGCCACGATCGCCGCCGCCCGCAGCGACTCGAAGATCACCTCGCGCGACACACCGGCCTCGCGCAGCGTCTTCTCGTGCGCCTCGAGGCAGTGCGCGCAGCCGTTGATCGACGACACCGCGAACGACCACAGCTCGAAGTCGGCCTTGTCGACGCCGGGGTTGCCGATGATGTTCATCCGCAGACCGGCGCGCAGATCGTCGTAGCGACCCTCGAGGAACGCCTTACCGCGGTAGAACACATTGTTCATGCCCATGATCGACGCGGCACCCAGCGCGGCGTCGTACGCCTCGGCCGAGAGCACGTCGGCGGCCTCTTCGGCGATCTCGCGCAAGGTGGTCGCCGAACGGGTGGCGGCGGCCGACGCCAGCAGGGTGCCCCACAGTTGCTGCTCGTTGAGCACCGTGGTGCGTGCCAGCGAGGACAGATTGAGCTTGAGGTCCTTGGCGTACTCGGGAAGAGAGTTCTTCAGGTTCTCGATGCTCATGACAGTGGGGCTCCTCTGGGATGTTTCGGTGGGGAAGGGGTGAATCAGACTCTGGCCGAAAGGAGTTCGCCCGCGTCGATGGTCGGGTCGCCCTTCTTCCAGTTGCAGGCGCACAGCTCGTCGGACTGCAGGGCGTCGAGCACGCGCAGCACCTCGTCGACATTGCGGCCGACCGAACCGGCGGTCACCGAGACGAACTGCACCTCGTTGTTCGGATCGACGATGAAGGTGGCGCGATCGGCGACCCCGTCGGCGTTGAGAACGCCGGTGGCGGTGGCCAGTTCACGCTTGAGGTCCGACAGCATCGGGAAGGGCAGGGTCTTGAGATCCTCGTGCTGGGCGCGCCACTGGAAGTGCACGAACTCGTTGTCCACCGAGGCGCCGAGGACCTGGGTGTCGCGGTCGGCGAACTCGTCGTTCAGCTTGCCGAACGCGGCGATCTCGGTGGGGCACACGAAGGTGAAGTCCTTGGGCCAGAAGAACACGATGCGCCACTTGCCCGCGTGGTCGTCGCTGGTGATCTGGGTGAAGTAATCGTCGGGCTGCTGCGCGTCGACCTTGGAGAGATCGCCTCCGATGACGGCCTTGAGGTTGTATGCCGGGAACTGGTCGCCGATGGTCAGCAGAGCCATGCTTCGTCTCCTCATTCGTGGTGTGGTTGATGTCAGCGTACTGAAAGGTAAAGCCGATTGCTGCCCGTATACTGATAGGTGTGAGTGATCAGACTTATCAGCCAACCCTGTCGCAGCTGCGTGCGTTCGTCGCCGTCGCCGAATACCGGCATTTCGGCACCGCCGCAGCGCGTTTGACTGTGAGTCAACCCACGTTATCGCAGGCACTGGCATCACTGGAAAACGGTCTCGGGCTCCAGTTGATCGAGCGCAGCACCCGCCGGGTGCTCGTCACCGCGGCCGGGATGCGGCTGCTGCCCCAGGCCATGGCGACGTTGGAAGCGGCCGATCGATTCGTCGCCTCGGCGACCGGCGACACGCTCGGTGGCACGTTGCGCGTGGGCATCATTCCGACCGTGGCGCCCTATGTCCTGCCCGAGCTGCTGCCCGAGTTACGCCGCAAACTGCCCGGGGTGCTGCCCCAGGTGGTCGAGGACCAGACCGCGCGGCTGCTCGACGGGCTGCGCACCGGCGTGCTCGATGTGGCGGTGCTCGCGCTGCCGACCGAGGCGAGCGGTCTGGTCGAGATCCCGCTCTACAGTGAGGAATTCGTCCTGGTCACCCCGCGCGGACACGAGCTCGCCGGCCGCACCGACCTCGCCGCGCCCGCGCTGGCCGACCTGCCGCTGCTGTTGCTCGACGAGGGCCACTGCCTGCGCGATCAGACCCTCGATCTGTGCCGCTCGGCAGACGTACAGCCCGGCACGGTCGGCGACACCCGCGCCGCTTCGCTGACCACGGTGGTGCAATGCGTGGCGGGCGGGCTCGGCGTCACGCTGATCCCGGAGATGGCCGTGGCGGCCGAAACCGCGCGCGCGAGTCTGGACACCGCCCGCTTCGCCGACCCCGCGCCGGGTCGCACGATCGGGCTCGCATATCGAGGGTCATCCGCGCGGGCCGCGGATTACGAATACCTGGCAGCGGTCATCCGGTCCAAGCGTCCTTTCTGATTTCATTCGTTCGAACGACGTAATTCCCGACCGCCGGTGCTGTTCTTGATAGCGGTGACGATCCCGATTCGGGACCGACACAACTCGAAGTCTCGACAGTCGAAGGAATGCGTCATGTACAAGATTCGTTCAACCGTCGCGGTGCTCGCTTGTGCGCCGCTGATCGCCCTAGGTGCCGGCGTAGCCGGCGCAGCACCCGCGCCGGCCCCCGTCCCCGTCGCACCGGTGCCTGTTCAGGTCGAGCCCGTCGTCTTGTCGCCGTTCATCACGATTCCCGGCGCGCTGGTGACGTGTGTTCCGTTGCTCGTAACCCTGCCCATTCTCTACCCACTGTGCGTGGTCTGAGGAGATACATGCTGAACAAGAGGATCGACCGAGACACTCCCGTACTCCGGTACGGGAGTGTCTCGACCGTTTCGGGTCGATGGACCATTGTCGCTGCCACGCTGCTGCTGATGTGGGCGACTCTCGGATCCGCGCAGGCCCAAGCGCCGGTGACCCTCGGTGGTGGATCGGGCATCGTCTTCGACGAGGGCTCGACCTGCACACTCACCACCATCGGTTACGACGGCGCAGGTCAGCTGGTCGGTTTCACCGCGGCACACTGTGCGGCCGAAGGCGCGGGAGTCTCCGCGGAGGCCGATCCCGGTGCCGGACCCGTCGGCACCGTCGCGTTCACCAATCCTGACTACGACTACGCGGTCATCACCTTCGACGCGGGCCTGGTGAATCCCGTGAACCAGGTCGGTGCCACGGCGATCACCGGTGTCGGACTGCCCGCGCAGTTCCCGGCCGTGGCGTGCAAGGAGGGACGAACCACCGGACAGACCTGCGGTCTGGTCTATGGCGATGTCTTCGGCGGCGCCAGCTGGACGCTGACGCAGATCTGCGTGATCGTCGGTGATTCCGGTGCGCCCGTGGTGGTCGGAAATACCCTTGTCGCCATTGTCAACGGCTATATCGCGGTGCCGTGCCTCGGCCCGCAAGTGGGCGCCAATTTCACCCGAATTCTCGATGATGTGAATGCCCGCGGCGGCGTGGGGGTGGGATTCCACCCGATTTAAACGGACAAAAGTCACTGCGCCGAAATCGCGGTGGTCGATAACAACCGGACCAATTCGGCCTGCCGGTGTGTTTTCGTCTTGGCGAAAATGTGCTGCAAATGTGTCCGGGCGGTGAATACCGAAACGGAGAGTTGCGCGGCGACGGCGGGGAGTCCGTCGCCGCGCAGCACACCGAGTGCCACCGATACCTCCGCCTCGGTCAACCCGTACAGCTCGTGCAGCACGCCCGGATCCGGTGTCGGTTCGTGATCCGGATCGGTGATCACCACGAGCGCGGCCCCCGGCCACTGCCCGTTGCCGGAGTGGGTATCCAGCGGGGAGATCCGCAGGATCAGCGACCGCTTGCCCGACGGCCGGGCCACCGCCACGTTCCCGCCGCCGGACGCCGACCCGGCGGCCTCGTCGATCAGCTGCCGCAGCTGGTCCTGCAGGCGTGCCGAGCCGGCCCGCACATGTCCGAACGAATCCACCGTCAGCCCGTCGCATTCCCGCGCGATGCGCTCGGCCGCCGCGTTGGCGAACACCAGGGCCGTATCGGCGGTGACGATCATGACACCGTGATGAGCCTTCGCCAGGGCCGCGAGCGCGAAGGCGCGTTCGCGTGCCATCGTGACCAGCTTCGCGCGAGTATGCAATGCGCTGCGCAGATGCGGGACGAGCACGCGCAGCAGAACCGGGCCGCCCGGCTGGTCGGTGACCGCACGGTGGTCGGCCATGGTCAGCGACAGCCATGACGACGGCAGATCGCCGGTGAGCCGGGCGATGAAGCTGTTGGCCAGGCCGTTCGCTCGCACGGCCCTGCCGCTGCCACCGTTTCCGTACTCGAACAGTTCTTCGCCGGTCGCGCAGGCACCGACCGGTAGCCAGCGCATGCGGGCGGCGACCGCGGCCAGCTGGCTGTGCACCTCGGTGGCGGTGATCGCGCCCGCGGAGTTGACCTCGACGTCGCCGCGTGCCGGATCGGCGATCACGAGAAAACCGTGCATCGCGTCGAAGGTATCGGTGAGCTGGCGAACCACCCCATCCCAGCGGTCCGGCTCGATGCCTGCGGTGTGTATATCGGCGATCAAGTTCGAAAAGCGTTGTAGCGCAATCGACATGACTGGCCTTCCTCGGGCACCGATCGCGCGCACGATGGTGTCGTACGGCGCGTGCCATCCGAGTTGTTCCAACCTGTAGAGCGTAGTCGATCCAGCGCGGGGGCGACATCCTCCACTGTGTCGTCCGGTTGCGGCGCCTGCCTGATCACCTGTTACTTTGAACGTTGTTCAATTCTGCCGTGAAGGATGCTTGCCGTGCCTGAAGTCGAGAAGAATGCGAAGCCGGTGACCGGGTTCGCCGCACGGGACATGGCCCAGATCGCGGTGTTCGCGGCCCTGATCGCCGCCCTCGGCCTGCCCGGTGCGATCACCGTCGGGTTCAGCGGGGTGCCGATCACGCTGCAGACCCTCGGAGTGATCCTCACCGGCGCCATCCTCGGCGCCCGCAAGGGCACGGCCGCGGTGGCGGTGTTCATCGCGCTGACCATGATCGGGCTGCCACTGCTGTCCGGTGGTCGCACCGGGCTCACCGCGCTGGCTTCGCCGACGGCCGGGTACCTGATCGGCTGGATTCCGGCGACGCTGGTCATCGGGCTGCTGACCGCCATGATCCTGCCGAAGTATCCGCTCGTGTTCGGTCTGCTGATCAACGCCCTCGGCGGCATCGTGATCATCTACCTGTTCGGCACCGCGGGACTGCTGGTGCGCACCGATCTCGGCCCGTGGGCGGCCTTGTCGACCAATTTCGCGTTCATACCCGGCGACCTGGCCAAGGTCGTGATCGCCACGGTCGTCGCGAAGGGTGTACATCGCGCGTATCCCGGGCTGATCGGTCCCCGGTCCGCGTGAGCGAGATCGTCGTCAGCGCGGTCGGGCACCGTTTCGGTGAGCGCACCGTGCTGCGCGATATCGACCTGCGGATCACCGAACGCCGGGTCGGATTCATCGGTGCCAACGGGTCCGGCAAATCGACGCTGGCCCGGATGCTCAACGGACTGCTGAAGCCATCCACCGGCACCGTCACCGTCGACGGACTCGACGTCGCCCGCAAGGGTGCGCAGGTGCGGCGCAAGGTGGGCTTCGTATTCACCGACCCCGACACCCAGATCGTGATGCCGACGGTCGCCGAGGACCTCGCGTTCTCCCTGCGCCGCAGCGGCCTGAGCAAGGACGACATCGCGGTCCGCGTGCGGCGGATGCTCGACCGATTCGGCCTCGCCGCGCACACCGACCATCCGGCGCACCTGCTCTCCGGCGGGCAGAAACAGCTACTGGCCATCGGTTCCGCGCTGATTCGCGAGCCCGAGGTGATCGTCGCCGACGAACCGACCACGCTGCTCGATCTGCGCAACGCGCGGCGGGTATCGCAGGCCTTGAACTCCCTCGATCAGCAGGTGATCGTGGTGACCCATCAGCTCGGGCTGCTCGACGGATTCGATCGAGTCGTGGTGCTGGACAACGGTTCCGTCGTGTTCGACGGTCCGCCGGTGGCGGCGATCGACGCATATCGGCAACTGATCGAATGATCGGTCTGTACTGCCCCGGCGACTCGCTGCCGCACCGGATGCCCGCGGGGGTGAAACTGGCGCTGTTGCTGGTCGCGATCCTCGTGATGACGGTGTTCGTGCGCGGTCCGCTCGGTGTGCTGATCGCGGTGGCGCTGGTGGCGGGCTTGTTCGCGCTCGCGCGCATCTCCTGGCGGGTGGCCTTCGCCCAGGTGCGCCCGGTGCTGTGGATGACGGCGATCATCGGGGCGTTTCAGCTGCTCACCACCTCGCCGGGGCGGGCCCTGGTGGTGTGCGGGGTACTGCTCGTATCGGTGGCGCTCGCCGCGCTGGTCACGGTGACCACGCGGGTAACGGCCATGTTGGACGCCTTGACTCGCGCGCTGGGCCCGCTGCGTCGCGTGGGAGTGAACCCGGAGCGGGTGAGTCTGCTTCTCGCGCTGGCCATTCGATGCGTTCCGTTGCTGGCGCAGATCGTCCACGATGTCGGCGAGGCGCGGCGCGCCAGGGGGGTGTCGTGGTCGGCGACCGCACTGGTCACGCCCGTGCTGGTGCGGGCGCTGCGGACCGCCGACGCGATGGGTGAAGCGCTGGCCGCACGCGGTGTCGATGACGACTGAGGTCGCGGACATTCACCTTGCCATTCATAGACGACCGGTCGTATAGTCCTTCGTATGGCACGACCACGGCGCAGTGACGACACGAGGGCGCTTCTCATCGAGGAGGGCGCGGTCGGCCTGCTGTCCAACGGCTATCACGGCACCGGCATCAAGCAGGTGCTCGACAAGGTCGGGGTGCCGAAAGGCTCGTTCTACAACTACTTCGACAGCAAGGAGAGCTTCGCGCAGGCGGTGATCGAGCATCACTCGCAGTGCGTGCGGCGCAATCTCACCGCCGCCTTCGCCGCGGCATCGGACCCGCTCAGTGGCATCCGGGCCTTCTTCGCGACCCTGACCGAAGATTTCGTCGCCGCCGAGTACACCGGTGGCTGCCTGATCGCCAACCTCGGCGGGGAGCTGGAAGGCAGTGAGCTACTGCGGCAGTCGCTGTCGAGCGCGTGGGCGGTCTGGCGCGACGGTATCGCCGGTGCTCTGCGCGAGGCGCAGGCGCAGGGCACCGTGCGCGCCGACATCGACGCCGTTGACCTGGCGGACCTTCTTCTCGAATCCTGGGAGGGTGCGGTCATCAGGATGAAGATCGACCGCACCATCGCACCGCTCGACAAGTGTTTGCGGCGCCTGCTCGACGACTACTTCCGGCCGTAACTCCCGTCGGCGCCCATCTGGTGCCGTGACCATCATCGTCGGCCTTCGGGCCTGCCGTTCTTCGGTCGCCATTCATAGACGACCGGTCGTATATTGCTCGAAAGGATCAGTTCATGTCCACATCGAAGACAGTCGTGGTGACCGGTGGTTCCAGCGGCATCGGGCGTGATGTCGCTCGTGCTCTCGTCGCCCGTGGCGACAACGTAGTTCTCGGCGGGCGCGACGCGGACAAGCTCGCCGAGGTCGCCGCCGAACTCGCCGCACCCGACCAGGTGGCAACCGTGATCGGTGACATCGGCTCGCCCGCCACGGGTTCCGCGTACGTGCGGACCGCACTCGATCGGTTCGATCGGGTCGATGCCCTGGTCAACAGCGCGGGTGTCTTCGGAGCCACGCCGTTCGTCGAGGTCACCGAGGCCGAACTCGATCGCTACCTCGGCGGCAACCTCAAGGGCACCTACTTCACCACCCAGGCCGTCGTCCGGCAGTTGCTCGCCCAAGGGGGCGGCGGCAGTGTCGTCAATATCGGCACGGTCCTCATCGACCATGCCATCACCGGCTTGCCCGCCTCGGCCGCGCTCATCAGCAAGGGTGGCGTGCACGCGCTCACCACCAGCCTCGCGGCCGAACTCGCGCCCGCGAACATCCGGGTGAACGCCGTGGCGCCCGGCATCATCCGCACCCCGCTCTTCGGTGCCGGCGACGAAACCGCCTCGGGCGCACTGGCACTGCTGAACCGGATCGGTGAGGTCGCCGACACCACCGCGGCCGTGCTCTATCTCACCGACGCCGAGTTCGTCACCGGCCACATCCTGCCCGTCGACGGCGGCTTCCGCTCCGGCCGGGCCGCCTGAGTCAGTGAAAAAGGTTCCTGCACAACGTATTCGGGTGCGCAGCGGCTCGTCCTGCGGTCATCCTGGAAGAGCTGCACCCATCGAAAGGACACGCCATGCCGTACGTGAACATCAAAGTCACCGATGAAGGGGTCACCACCGAGCAGAAGGCGCAGCTCATCAAGGGCGTCACCGATCTGCTCTTCGATGTGCTCGGGAAGGACCCCAACCTCACCTTCGTGGTGATCGATGAAGTGCCGCTGACGGATTGGGGTGTGGGCGGGCTGAACGTCGCCGAGTTCCGGGCCAAGCACGCGACGCAGGACTGAAGTGATCGGTGAGCCGGGACAACCGCCCGGCTCACCGAACTCAGGCGAGTCCGTCGAACGGCACCGAGGCGTCGAGTGCGAACCAGCCCATCGGGATTCGCTTGCTCCGCGTCGAGAAGTAGCTCGGTCCCAGCCACAGATCCGGTTCGATCTCGCGCAGTTCGTCGTAGATCCGCCGGGCGGGTCTGCGGGAGCCCACCCGAGGATCGTCGTAGTCGAACAGCACTGCCGGTCGTCCGTCGATCACCGAATCACCCACCGTGGCGACGAAATTCAACGCACGCATGCCGCCCAGCAGGCGGAAGACATTGTGGCCGATCGCCATCTCGTCCACGTGACGAAACGATTTGGCCACCCAGAAGTACGACGGCCGAGCCATCGCCGTTCCGAGTAGTCGCTCGCCCGAACCGGGGAACGAACGCATCGTCACGTCACCGTCGAGCCGCGCGAAGTCGGCCGCCGTCACGTCGGGCGCTCCGGCGAACAGCCCGCGGAATTCGGTGGTTCCCGCCGCGGACAGCGCGTCGAGGCGGGGGCGGTGGTCGGACGGGCGGCGCACCGGCATCAGACCGGGTGCGGACAACGGTGTCGGCTTCATGGGCGGACTCGATTCTGTCGAAACTCGGTCCTCGCATGGTGCCAAGCAACAGTGCCTGCCCGTGCCGGTTTCGCCGACGGAGATGACAGCGGGCCGGGGCGCATCACGCGTCCCGGCCCGCTGGCGGCGCGGTTTACTACTGGCCGCGCAGCGCGTACGGCTCGATCGCGCCGCGCTCCAAGGCCCGCGCGTCGATGGTCTCGGCGCGGTAGGGGAGCAGGGCGAGACGGTCGCGCATGCCGCGGACCGGGTCGTCGATCTTCTCGTTCAGGCCGAACAGGAAGGTCCACTCGTGCTCATCGCTGCCGTAGGGGACCACGGTGGCGAACTGCTCCTGGAAACGGCCCCACGAGCGCTTCAGCGTTTCGTTGCGCCACATCGTCGCGCAACCGGCCTGGGCCGTCAGCACGCCGCCGGGTGCCAGCAGCGCCTTACACCGGGACAGGAACTCCGACTCGTAGAGGCGATTGTGCTGGGCGTCTTCGACGCGCTCGTCGGGCAGATCGATGACGATCACGTCGTAGCGGGTACCCGCTTCCTGGGCCTTGGCCAGGAAGTCCCAGCCGTCGGCGTAGTGCACGTGGATCGGGCCCTCGTGCGCCACCGCGGCGGTGAGCTCGGCGGTGGTGTAGCCGTAGGGCAGGTGCTCGGCGCACAGCTCCACTTCGCGCTGATCGATGTCGACATGGTCGACCAGGGTCGCCCCGGCCGCCACCGACATCTGCGAGGCCACACCCTCACCGGAACCGATGATCAGCACCCGATCGAGCTTCTCCGCCAGCACGAACGCGGGGACCATCATGGCCTCGTGGTAGGTGATCTGGGAGAACTCGGTGGACTGGCGGTCGTCGTCGGAGAACAGGGAGATGCCCTGGTCAGTCCGCGCGATCACCATGTGCTGGAACGGGGTGTTCGTATCGACGATCACCTCGTGCAGATCCCAGATCCGGGTCAGGCCGTCGCCCACCGGTTCGTAGATCTTCTCGGCGCCGTGGCCACGCTGGACCGTCTGCATCCGAACTGTGGTGGGGGACAACTTGTCTCGGAGCAAGTCGACTGCTTTCGTCGCGCCCGCACCGATGCTGCCGCAGGTGAAGACGTCGACGAAGATGTCGCCGGACTCCGGATAGGTGTGAATCGAGGCGTGAGACTCCGCCAACAGCGCGAGGACGGTCACCCCCTGCGGATCGAACTTTTTATGGACGACTTCGCAGATGGTGACGCCCGCCGCGAGCAGAGACTCACGCAACGCCGATTCGAGTCGTTCGAGATCGTCACACAGATCTGTGTCGACGCCACCGAACTCGGCCAGCACGTGCCAGCCGGTGAATTCCGCCGTCATGGCAAACTCACTCTCGCTCAGCGCCCGAGACATGAACGGTCAAGGGCGGAAAACCATTGAAGGACACCGACGAATAACTCGCGGTATAGGCGCCGGTGTGCAGGATCTGAATCCGGTCACCGGCTCGCAACGTGGTCGGCAGAAGGACCTTCGTGCGTTGATACAGTACATCGTCGCCGTCGCAGGTCGGACCCGCGACAACTGCCTCGTCGACCGGATCGCCGTCGCGATCGGTGACGAAACGGTAAGCGATGTACTCGTTCTCGGTCTCGGCCATACCGTTGTATCGGCCGATGTCGAGATACACCCAGCGCCGGCCATCCGGCGCGAAACGCACGCCGACGACCTCGGCGTGGATGGTGCCCGCGTTACCCACCAGCGCACGGCCGGGTTCCACGATCAGGCCGGTGGCCGCGGGCAGGAACTCGGCGGCGGCAGCTCCGATGGCCGCCGCGATCGCGGCGAGCTCGGGGGCGGCGTCGGCGTAGGAGATCGGCAGCCCGCCGCCCACGTTCACGGCGCCGACATGAATGCCCTTGTCCGCCAATGCTTTCACGATCTCACCGGCCTGCTCGATGCCGATCCGCCAGGCGGCGGGGTCGAGCTGCTGGGAGCCGACGTGAAAGTACGGGCCGCCGACCGTCAGGCCCAGATCGCGGGCGCGCACCAGCAGGCGAAGGGCCTCGGCGGGCGCGCAGCCGAACTTGGTGCCGAACGGGGTGCGTGACTCGGGGGCGCTCGACAGGAACCGGCATTCCACCTCGGCGCCGGGGGCGTGGGAGGCGATGCGGTCGAGGTCGTCTTCGGTGTCGAAGGCGTAGCGGCGCACGCCGAGGGCGAAGGCGCGCGCGATGTGGGCGCTCTTCTTGATCGGGTTGCCGTAGCAGAGGCGCTCGGGGGCGACGCCCAGCTCGAGGCACTGGTCGATCTCGCCGATGCTGGCGACGTCGAATTCGGCGCCTTCGTCGTCGAGCAGGGTGATCAGTTCCGCCACCGGCGCTGCCTTGACCGCGTACCGGATCCTGGTGCCGACAGCGACGGCGGCGTCGAGGGTTCGGTAGTTGGCACGTACCCGCTCGGGGTCGATGACAAGGTACGGAGATTCGGGCACGGTGAACTTTCGGTCGGCGGCCGGGAGAGACTATCAGCGGCGCCTACCCAACAACGAATCCGTCAAACATTCGTCATATTCGTCATAGGCAACTGGTATTACTCAGCCTGCGGTGACTGTGACCTCGTCGAACACGACCTCGCCCGCGGCGTCGGATTCCTCGAGGTCCACGATCGCCGTGAGTGCCCAGCCGTGATCGCCCGCCGGGTCGTCGATCACCTGGCGCACGTGCCAGAAACCGGGCCGCTGCTCGATCTGGAACAGCTGTGGGCCGCGCGCGTCGGGACCGGTGCCGATCGTGGCGTACTCGTCGAAATAGGGCGCGAAGTCCTCGGCCCAGTCGGGGCCGGTGCCGAGCTGGTCCAGTTCGTACCAGCGGCGGCGCGACGCCAGCTCCACCCGGCGGAACATGGCGTTGCGCACCATGATCCGGAAGGCGCGTTCGTTGGCGGTGATCGGGCGCACCGTTTCGGCGCCGAACGCGATCTGCTGGGCGTCGTTCTCGGCGCCGGGGTTGGTGAGCTGTTCCCATTCGTCCAGGAGGCTCGAGTCGACCTGACGGATCAGTTCGCCGAGCCATTCGGTGAGGTCGTCGAGGTCTTCGGTGCGGGCGGCGTCGGGCACGGTGCGGCGCAGGGCGCGGTAGGCGTCGGCGAGGTAGCGCAACACCACGCCTTCGGAGCGGGTCAGTTCGTAGTGCGAGATCAGTTCGGCGAAGGTCATCGCGCGCTCGACCATGTCGCGCACCACCGACTTCGGTGACGGCGCGAATTCCGACACCCAGGGGTGACCGGCACGATAGGTCTCGAACATCGGATCGATCAGCTCGGCCAGGGGCTTGGGCCAGGTGACTTCCTCGAGGAGTTCCATGCGCTCCTCGTACTCGATACCGTCGGCCTTCATTTCGTTGACGGCGACGCCACGGGCCTTGTGCTGCTGGGCCATCAGCAGCTGGCGCGGGTCCTCGAGGGTGGCCTCGATCAGCGAGACGACATCGATTGTGTAGGTAGGGCTTTCGCGATCGAGAAGGTCGAACGCGGCCAGCGCGAACGGCGACAGCGGCTGATCGAGCGCGAAATCGCGTTGCAGGTCGACGGTGAGCCGTGCCATCCGGCCCTTCGCATCGGGTTCGGAAAGTTGTTGCACCACACCGGCGTCGCGCAGCGAACGGTAGAGCCGCAGGGCGCGCAGGATGTGTTTGCGTTGCGCGGGACGCGGCTCGTGATTGTCCTCGAGCAGGTGGCGCATGGCGTAGAAGCAGTTGCCGGGGCGGGCGATCACGTTGAGCAGCATCGAGTTGGTCACCGCGAAGCGCGACACCATCGGCTCCGGCGGGGCGGCGATGAGACGGTCGAAGGTCTCCTCGCTCCATGAGACGAAACCCTCGGGCGGCTTGCGGCGCACCACTTTTCGCTGCTTCTTCGGGTCGTCGCCCGCCTTGGCGACGAGGCGGGTGTTCTCCACCTCGTGTTCGGGCGCCTGCACCACCACGGTACCCATGGTGTCGTAGCCCGCGCGGCCCGCGCGCCCGGCGATCTGGTGGAACTCACGGGCTTTGAGCCTGCGGGTGCGCACGCCGTCGTATTTGGTGAGGCCGGTGAGCAGCACGGTGCGAATCGGGACGTTGATGCCGACGCCGAGGGTGTCGGTGCCGCACACCACTTTCAGCAGGCCGTCCTGGGCGAGCTTCTCCACCAGGCGGCGATATTTGGGCAGCATGCCCGCGTGGTGCACGCCGATGCCGTGGCGGATCAGGCGTGACAGGGTCTTGCCGAAGCCAGAGGCGAACCGGAAATCGCCGATGGCGGCGGCGATCGCGTCCTTCTCGGCGCGGGAGGCGAAGTTCACGCTCGTCAGCGCCTGCGCGCGTTCGAGCGCGGCGGCCTGGGTGAAGTGCACGACGTAGACCGGCGCCTGGTGGGTGGTCACCAGCTCTTCGAGGGTTTCGGTGATGGGGGTACGCACGTACGAGAACGTCAGGGGGACAGGACGTTCGGTGCCCGCGACCACCGTGGTCGAACGGCCGGTGCGTGCCTCGAGATCGGTGGCGAAGAAGTCCACCTCGCCCAGCGTCGCCGACATCAGCAGGAACTGGGCGCGGGGGAGCTCGATGATCGGCACCTGCCACGCCCAGCCGCGGTCCGGGTCGGCGTAGAAGTGGAACTCGTCCATCACGATCTGGCCGACCTCGGCCGCCGCGCCCTCGCGTAGGGCCAGGTTCGCCAGGATCTCGGCGGTGGCGCAGATGATCGGGGCGTCGGCGTTGACCGCCGCGTCACCGGTCACCATGCCGACGTTCTCCGCGCCGAACACCTCACACAGCGCGAAGAACTTCTCGCTGACCAAGGCCTTGATCGGCGCGGTGTAGTAGCTGCGCTGTCCGTTGGCCATGGCGAACAGGTGCGCGCCGACCGCCACCAGAGACTTTCCGGAGCCGGTCGGGGTCGCCAGAATGACGTTCGAACCCGACGCCAACTCCATCAGCGCCTCGTCCTGCGCTGGATACAGGGTGGTGCCCTGCTCGGCGGCCCACGCCGCGAACGACTCGTAGAGTGCGTCGGCGTCGGTTCCGGGAATTTCCAGCAGGTCGGTCAGATCCACTCCGACCACCCTAGTGGGTGCGGCGGGTCAGTCCTTACCGCTGCCGGAGGTGTCGTCGTAACCACCTTGCTCGGCCAGGAAGCGCTCGAACTCGGCGCCGAGCTCCTCGCCACTGGGCAGTTCGCCGTCGGCGGCCAACAGGCTGGACTGCTGCTCCTGAGCGGTGACGAAGCTGTCGTACTGGCGTTCCAGCGCCGTGACGACCGTCTCCACCTCCTCGTTGCCCGCGATGTGCTCGGCGACCTGCTCACGCACGCGCGCGGCCGCCTCACCCAGCGCCGAGAGCGGCAGGTCGAGGCCCGCGTTGTCGGCGAAATTCTCCAGCAGCGTCTGCGCGGCCTCGGGGTAATCGGTCTGGGCTAGGTAGTGCGGCACATGCACCGAGAACCCGAGCGATTCGTGGCCGTGCTGTGCCATCCGGTACTCGAGCAGCGACGACGCGCTGCCCGGCACCTGCAACTCGCCCGGCCAGCGCTGGTGCTCGCCGATCAGCGAACGATCCGAGGAGTGCGCGGTGACACCGAGCGGACGGGTGTGCGGAATCGCCATCGGGATCGCCGAAAGGCCGATCGTGCGGCGCACGCCGAGCTGTTCGGCCAGCAGCCGCACCGCGGTGGTGAACTTCTCCCAGCGCAGATCCGGTTCAAGGCCCGAGAGCAGCAGGAACGGGGTGCCCGCGGTGTCGCGCAGCGCCCACAGGTTCAGTTCCGGTTCGGCGTAATCGGCGAAATGATCGGTGTTGAACGTCATCAGCGGGCGCCGGGAACGGTAATCGAGCAGTTCGTCGACGTCGAAGGACGCCACCAGCTCCGATTCGAGGCTCTCGCGCAGGTGAGTGGTCGCCAAGCGCACGGCGTGCCCGGCATCGGTGAACCCTTCGAGGCCGTGCACCAGCACGGGGCCCGCGCCGTCGTCCGCGGACAACTGCGGGGCCGGGAACTCCAGTTCGTACATATGCGACTGGTCATCCATCGCGTTTCTCCTTCCTGCGCGGTCCACCATCGCTCGCGGGGGTGGGGAAGCGGATCTCCATTGTCCCCCACGCGAGCAGTGCCATCACACACGGCCGGGGACGGCTCGTCCTGGTAGACAACATCATGCACGTCGCCTGCATTCCCGTTGGGTGTCGCGACCGGGCTGCTGGCGGCGGTCTACGCGTCGCGCGCGCTCCCACCCGGCGTGGCGTCAGCGGGCCGAACGACGAGGTGGGGCACAGTGGACAGGGTGAACGTGGCGCAGGCGACACCGATCCGCGCGGGTGATCCTGGCCTGCGCCGTTGGTGGCTGGGGTTGGCGGCGGTGTCGTTCGTGCTGACGGGGTGTGGGGACAGCGTCAGCGGGACGCCGGTCGCCGAGAGCGCGGTGTCGGTACGACAGGTCGACGGTGCGCTGGCCGACCTGCTGCCGTCGCCGGCGCGGTTTCCGGCGCGGTACCCGGCGGTGGTGCTGCCCGCGCAGGCCGCATCGGCCGCCGCGGGTGATCTCGACGGCGTGGGGGCAGGCGCCACTGTGCGCCCGGCGGAGTGCACACCGACCGAAATCGAGCCAGGTGGGGAGCCTGCGGCGGTGGCCGTCGGGTCCGACGAGGTGAGCCGTGCGACGCTGACGGTCGAATTGTCGCGCAGTGCCGAGCTGATTTCTCGCTTGCGCGAGCAGCTCAGCAGATGCGGGCAGATCCACGTTTCCCGGGCAGGGGCGGGCTCGACCGTCACCACCGTGCTCGACCAAGTCGTGCCGCCAGGGGCCGACGACGCGATAGCGTTGCGGCGCACCGTGGTTCCCGATGTCGGCGGGGCCGGGCTGACCCAGACTATGCAGACCTCGATCGGGCAGATCGGCGACGTACGGATCACCGTGACATCGATGACTTTCGGTGTGGGGCAACCGGATACGGCCGCCGTCGACGAAATGTTCGCGACAACCGTTGCCTCCGTGCGCGGTAGCTGAAGCCTCTACCACGAGGCGGTGACAGATTCGTTCGCGGCGCATCGCCGGGACCGGGATTACTCCACAGCTTCGGCGCTACTCACAGGGCGGATGAAAGTCCAGGTCGCCGCACCGGTGGTGCGGTAGGCAACGGGCACGGTGGAGCCATGACGCCTTCGACGAACTCCACCCGCCGGGCCAAGCGCACCGGACCGTTTCCCCGCGCGCTCGGCTGCGCCGAATCCACGCCCCGCTACCCAGGCGGGCTGCCGCGCCCACCGCTGCGGGTCGACGAACCCGGCGAACTGATCGCGGCCCTGCCCGCGATGCTCGGCTTCGTCCCGGAACGATCCCTCGTCGTCGCCGTGCTGCACGAGGTGGCGGGCGGGGCCGCCGAGGCGATCGAGGCGGTAGTGCGTTTCGACCTCGATGTGACCACCGACATGCGGCTTCTCGACCAGTTCATCGCCTGCCTCGGCTCGATCTGCCTGCGCGAAGAGGCCACCGGGGTACTCGCCGTCTTCGTCGAGGACCGCGCCGAGTTCGAGGGTGAGGAAGTCTTGCGTGCGGCGGATCTGGTCGCGGTGCTGGCCGATGACGGCATCGATGTTCGCGGTGCCTGGTCGGTGCCCGCGATCGCGGCAGGCGAGCGCTATCGCAGCGTGTTCGGCACGTTCGGGACCGGCCTTGTCGCCGATCCTTCGTCCTCGATCGTCGCGGTCTCACATGTCCTGGACGGCAAACAGATCCGCGGTTCCCGCCACGAGATGACCGCGCTGATGATTCCCGATGACCTGCTGAGCGCGCGGGTGCGTGCCCAGCTCGCGGAGGCGGACGCGCGATACCGGGGTGGGCTCACGGCGGCGACGCGCGCCGGCACCGTGTCGGCCTACCAGCGACGGGCACTGGAATGGGTGCTGTGGCAGATCGCCGACACGGCCTCCGGTGCCCCGCGTGCCGAACGCGAACTCGCGC
Organism: Nocardia sp. FBN12; assembly: GCF_054031145.1. Classification (NCBI taxonomy): domain Bacteria; kingdom Bacillati; phylum Actinomycetota; class Actinomycetes; order Mycobacteriales; family Nocardiaceae; genus Nocardia; species Nocardia sp. FBN12. The sequence goes on along the minus strand of NZ_CM132926.1, from coordinate 3,795,707 downwards.
GGTTGGCCGCGACCCTGCGCGACCGGCCGATCCGCGACGCCATGTACGGGCTGGCGCTGGGCGACCACGCCGAAGCAGCCGAGTTGCTGTGGGCCCAGCTGGCCAGGGCGACGCCGGGGCGCGATCGCGCCGAGGCCGCGGCCCTGCTCGGCTTCAGCGCCTACCTGCGCGGTGACGGGCCGTTCGCCGGCGTGGCGATCGCCGCCGCGGTGGAGGCCGACGCCGAGCATTCGATGGCGGTGCTGCTGGAGACCTCGCTGCAGACCGGTTTGCGGCCTGAACGGCTACGTAAACTCGCACACTGCGGTCACCGGATCGCAGCCGACCTCGGGGTCGATATCGGCCCGATCGCCCTGTGAGACAGGCGATCCGGCGGCCGCTGTCGACGTGCGGCGGCCGCCGTTGATTGATTCAGCGGGTGCTGGTGTGATTCAGCGGGTGCTGTGGGCTTTCGTGCCGAGCGAACGCAGGAAATCCCAGGCGTCGGAGACGATCTCGTCGAGGTCGTTGTGCTCGGGGCGCCAGCCCAGTTCGGCGACCGCGCGATCACTGGAGGCGATCAGCACAGCCGGATCGCCCGCGCGGCGCGGCGCGTCGATCGTCTCGATCGGCAGACCGGTGACCCGCTCACACGCCGAGATCACTTCGCGCACCGAGAAACCCGTGCCCGAACCGAGGTTGCAGATCCGGTGCGTGCCCGGCTGCGACGACGACAGCGCGAGCAGGTGTGCCTGCGCCAGATCGCGGATGTGGATGTAGTCACGCACACACGTACCGTCCGCCGTCGGCCAGTCGGTGCCGTACACCGAAATGGCCTTGCGGTGACCCAGCGCCACCTGCAACACGAGGGGAATCAGATGCGTTTCCACGACCCGGTTCTCGCCGAGCCCGGCATACGCGCCCGCCACATTGAAATAGCGCAGGCTGGTCGCGGCCAGGTCGTGCGCCGCCGCGTAGGAGGTGATGGCGTGATCGATGGCCAGCTTGCTCGCACCGTAGGGGTTGGTGGGGCGAGTGGGCGAGGCCTCGGTGATCGGGACCTGCTCGGGCTCGCCGTACACCGCGGCGGTGGAGGAGAACACCAGGCGCGGCGTGCCGGTCTCGCGGATCGCCTCGAGCAGCGTCAGCGTCTTCACCACATTGCCGTGCCAGTACTTCTCCGGTTGCTCCACCGACTCACCGACCAGCGACTGCGCCGCGAAATGCAGGACGCCGTCGAAGGATTCGGCGCGCAGCAGGTCGGGCGCCGCCACGGCGATGTCGCCGTCGACGAATCGGGCGCCGGCGGGGACGCCGTCGGCGTTACCGGTCGAGAGGTCGTCGACGACGACCACCTCGTGGCCCTCTTCGAGCAGCACTGCGGCGCAGACGCCGCCCACGTAGCCGGCGCCGCCGGTGACAAGAAGTTTCACGTATCAGACCAGCCTCACCTGGACGGCATGCGCCATCTCTTCGGACAGTTCGAAACCGCTGTGGCCCGGCACCGTGATCAGCACCGCACCCGGCTTGGTCTCCACGGTAACGCGGGCATCGGGCACCACGCCCGCCTCACGCAACCGACCGATGACCTCCGGGTCGGTCTGGATGTGCTCGGCCAGTCTGCGCACGACCACCGCGTGCAGCGCGCCGTTGGGCAGATCGGAGAGCCGGATCAGCTTCTCCTCGGCGGCGGGCGCGTCGGCGAGGCCGAGTTCGTCCAGACCGGGAATGGGGTTGCCGTAGGGCGAGGTGGTCGGGTGGTTGAGCACCTCGATCAGGCGTCGTTCCACCTCCTCGCTCATCACGTGCTCCCAGCGACACGCCTCGGCGTGCACGTTCTCCCAGTCCAAACCGATGATGTCGACCAGCAACCGCTCGGCGAGCCGGTGCTTGCGCATCACCGACACGGCCATGGACCTGCCTTTGTCGGTGAGCTCGAGATGGCGGTCGCCGGCGACGAGCAACAGGCCGTCGCGCTCCATCCGCGCGACCGTCTGGCTCACCGTCGGACCACTCTGCTCGAGGCGTTCGGCGATCCGCGCCCGCAAGGGCACCACGCCCTCTTCCTCGAGGTCGTAGATGGTACGGAGATACATCTCCGTGGTGTCGACCAGATCCTTCACCTGATACCCCTTCGTCTGCACGAATTCTACCCACGCGCGAACGCCGGTCCGCCCGTCGGACCAGCGGCCCTATTTCTACTGCATGTCAACGCCACACGGGGGCTGCTGCTTCCGGCTAGCGTGGCGAGCATGGTCACGTCGCCGCGCAGCGAACCCGCAGGGACCGTCGTGTGGACCGAGCGATTCCTCGGCTACACCTGGAGTCCGGAGCATCCGATGAAGCCGGCGCGCCTGCGGTACACCATGTCACTGGCCGAAAGCTTAGGTGTTCTCGATGGTGTCGAGCCGCTGGCACCCGATGCGGCGACCGAGGCCGACCTGATGCGGGTCCACAGCAGCTCCTACATCGAGGCGGTGCGCCGGGCAGGGCAGGGGCCGCCGACGGCCGAGGACGCCGTCTACGGGCTCGGAACCGCCGACAATCCGGTGTTTCCGCGCATGCACGAGGCGGCGTCGGTGATCGTCGGCGGCACCCTCGCCGCCGCACGGGAGATCGCGGCGGGCCGGACCCGGCGGGCGGTGAGCATCGGCGGTGGAATGCACCACGCCATGCCGGATTCGGCGGCGGGGTTCTGCGTCTACAACGATGCCGCGATCGCCATCTCCTGGCTGCTCGACCACGGCTTCGACCGCATCGCCTATCTCGATGTCGACGTCCATCACGGCGACGGCGTGCAGCGCGCGTTCTACGCCGATCCCCGTGTGCTCACCGTATCGATGCATCAGCATCCGGCGACGTTGTGGCCCAATACCGGCTGGCCGGAGGAGACCGGCGTCGGGGCGGCCGAAGGCACCTCGATCAACCTGCCGCTGCTGCCGGGCACGCGGGATGCGCAGTGGCTGAGAGGGTTTCACGCGGTGGTGCCCGGTGCGGTGGCCGCGTTCCGGCCGCAGATCATCATCAGCCAATGCGGTGTCGACACCCACCGCGAAGATCCACTGGCCGACCTGGAACTCACCGTCGACGGCCAGCGGGCGGCCTTCCTGGCGATGCGCGACCTGGCCGACGAGTACGCCGAGGGACGGTGGCTGGCCGTCGGCGGCGGGGGATACGGCGTGGTGCGGGTGGTACCGCGAGCCTGGACTCATCTGCTCGCCGCGGCACTCGACCGGCCCCTGGCCCCCGAAACGCCGGTGCCCGCCGACTGGATCGAACAGGTGCGTGCGTCCGCGCCGCGCGTACAACCACCGACCACGATGGGCGACGGCGGCGACACCGACTACCGCGCCTGGGACGGACCAGGCGGCACACCGGAGATCGGCGTCGCGGGCCAGATCCGCGCGCAGCGCGCGGTCGACACCGCCATCACGGCCACCCGGCGGGCGAGTTTCGGCCTGCTCGGACTCGACCCGGAGGACCCCCGTGACTGAGCCACTGCTGCCCGATACCGCCGACACACCGGCGAATCCGCCTGCGCCACCCCAGCATTGGTACGGCGATGTACTCGCCGCCGACGGTGGTGTCGTCCGGGTGCGCCCGATCATGCCCGCCGATGCCGACGCACTCGCTGCCTTTCACACCGGCCTGTCCGACCGCACCCGGTATCTGCGCTATTTCGGTCCGTACCCGCAGATCTCGCCGAAGGACATGTACCGCACCACCCACGTCGACTACCGCGATCGGGTCGGACTCGTGGCGGTGCTCGGCCCCGCCATCATCGGCGTGGCCCGCTACGAACTGCTCGCCCGGCAGGGCCCACGCGCGGCCGAGGTGGCCTTCGTGGTCGCCGACGAGCATCAGGGGCGCGGGCTCGGCTCGGTGCTGCTCGAGCACCTGGCCGGGGCCGCCGCCGAGAACGAGGTGGTCGCGTTCGTCGCCGAGGTGCTGGCCGAGAACGAGGCCATGATCACGGTCTTCCGTGAGGCGGGTTATCAACTGCAGCGCAGCCGCGACGGTTCCGAAGTGCACCTCGAATTCGCCATCGACCCCACCGAGGCGTTGCGCACCGTGCGGGACGCGCGCGAGGCGGCCTCAGAGGCGCGCAGCGTCGGCAACCTGCTCGCGCCCAGTTCGGTCGCGGTGATCGGTGCGTCGCCGGAACAGACGCGCGTCGGCGGTGCCGTGCTGGCGAACCTGCTCGCCGGCGGTTTCAGCGGGCCGGTGTTCCCGGTGAATCTGCACCGGCGTTCGGTGCGTGGCGTGCGCGCGTACGCCACGGTGCGCGAGATTCCCGACGAGGTGGACCTGGCGGTGGTGGCGGTGCCGCCCGCCGCGATCGGGGCCGTTCTCGACGATTGCATGGCCAAAGGCGTCAAGGGTCTGGTCGTGCTGACCGCGGGCTTCGGCGAGACCGGGGCAGCCGGGTTGGCCGCCGAACACGACCTGGTCGCCGCGGCACGCGGGCACGGTATGCGGGTGGTCGGCCCCAGCGCGCTCGGCATCGCCAACACCGACCCGGCTGTCGGCCTCAACGCGACCCTGGCCCCCGTGCTTCCCCAGCGCGGAAGGATCGGCTTCTTCTGCCAGTCCGGTCCCCTCGGCGCGGCGATTCTCGGCGAGGCCGCGGCCCGCAACCTGGGCCTGTCGACGTTCGTCTCGGCGGGCAACCGAGCCGATGTGTCCGGCAACGACCTGCTCCAGTACTGGGACACCGCTGCCGACACCGAAGTGATCCTGCTGTATCTGGAGAGCTTCGGTAACCCGCGCAAGTTCTCCCGGCTGGCACGCCGCGTCGCCCGCGGCAAACCGATCGTCGCGGTGAGCAGTGGCCGTCTCGCGGCAGGTGCCGACATGGACCGCACTGTGGTCCGTGATCTCTTCGGTCAGGCCGGAATCATCCAGGTCGACTCCATCTCCGAACTGTTCGATTGCGCTGCCCTGCTGGCCTGTCAGCCGCTGCCGAAGGGGCCAAGGGTCGCGGTGGTCGGCAACAGTGCCGCGCTGAACTGGCTGGCCATCGACGCCGCCCGCAGCGAAGGGCTCAGAGTGCATCGGCCCGTCACCGCCGTCGACCGGGGTCCCGGTGCCCGCCCGACCGAGCACGGAGCGCAAGGTGCCCGGCCGACGGATGCGCAGAGTGACGGGCCGGACGGGTGGGGCGCGGACAGCGCCCAGCCGACCGAGCGGGATTCCGGTCGTGCAGATCGTGTTGGCCGGCGGGCCGGACGGGGTGGGGTGGGGTGGGGACCAGATCGCGTCGGCCGGACCTCGTGGGGCGTGCGTAGTGCCCGGCGGGCAGACCGTGGTGCGGACGCTGCCGAGCCCGTCGAGCGGGATCTGGACACCGCTGGGCCCATCGAGCCGGGTGTGGACAGCCCGGTCGTGGACGGGCCGGTCGACCTCGGACCGGAGGCGACGCCGGCCGACTTCAGGGAAGCGGTGCTCGCCGCGCTGCGCAGCGACGAGGTCGACGCGGTGATCGTGGTGGTCGCCCCGCCTGTTCCGGTACCGATGGAGGGTTTCGGGGACGCGCTGCGGGCGGCCGCCGCGGCGGCGCCGGGCAAGCCGGTGCTCACCACGTTTGTCGCGGAATCGGGGATTCCGCGCCAGCTGGCGGTGCGGACCACCGCGGGGGCGCCGGCGCGTGGATCCATCCCGTCCTACCCGGACCCGGAGCGGGCCGCGCGTGCGCTGGCCAGGGTCGATCGATACGCGCGCTGGCGTGACCGGCCGATCTCCCCGGTGGTTCGCCCGCAGGGGATCGACACCGCGGCCGCCGAGGAATTGGTGGCGGGCTGGCTGGCGGAATCGGGCGGGCGGTGGCTCACCGACGAGGAGGCGGCGCGGCTGCTGGGGTGCTACGGCATCGACGTGGTGGAGTTCCGGGCGGTGCGCGACGCCGAGCAGGCTGTTGCCGCCGCCGCGGAGCTCGGATATCCGGTCGCGGCCAAGGCCACAGGGGAGCTGTGGCGGCGCAGACCGGATCTGATCGGCGTTCGCCTGGATCTGTGGGGACCGGACGCCGTCCGCCAGGCCTACACGGATCTGGTGGAGATCTGCGGAGATCCGCTGTTGCACGTGCAGAAAATGGCGACCAAGGGTGTCGGTTGCGTCCTGCGGGTCACCGACGACCCCTCGTTCGGATCGGTTATCCAATTCGGCCTGTCCGGCATGATCATCGACCTGCTCGGCGACCGCGCCTACCGTGCACTCCCGCTGACCGAGGAGGAGGCGACCGCGCTCATCGACGCACCGCGCGCGGCACCCCTGCTGTCGGAAGGACCAGGCCGGACAGGTGTCGACAAAGCTGCCTTGGCCGAACTGGCCCAACGCATTTCGGCACTGTTCGACGACATCCCCCAGATGCGCGAACTGTCCTGCGACCCCGTCCTCGCCGCCCCGGCATCGGCCGAGATCATCTACGCACGAGCCCGCATCGGCCCCGAACCCAGCCGCTTCGACACAGGCCCGCGCCGCTTGGCCTGAAGCGGTACCGACCGACCCGCCCAGCGGCGTGGCCTCGGCTTGTGCCGGGCACTGACGTGCCGACCTGCACGACCGGTGATCGGCCGATCGAGGTGACTGCGAGATGGTGCGTGCGGCCGGTGGAACGAACAACGCCGACCGGCTCGCGACCCGGAGGGGGAGGGATGCGCGGTCGCCGGTCGGCGTTTGGGCAGACGACCCCGCGGGGCCGTCGAGTTCGGAGGATCAGCTGGCGTAGGCGCGCAGCCGGTCGGCGCGGTCGCCCTTGCGCAGCTTGGACATGACCTCGCGCTCGATCTGGCGGACCCGCTCACGGGACAGGCCGAACAGCTTGCCGATCTGGTCGAGGGTGCGCGGCTGGCCGTCGTCGAGGCCGAAGCGCAGGCGGATGACCTGCTGCTCGCGCTCGTCGAGGGTGGCGAGGACGCTGCGCACGTCGTGGTGCAGCAGGCCCGCGATCACGGCGCTCTCGGCGGAGGTGGCCTCGGAGTCCTCGATGAAGTCGCCGAGCGGGGCCTCCTCGTCGTTGCCGACGGGCATGTCCAGGCTCACCGGGTCGCGGCTGTGGTCGAGCAGATCGGCGATCTTGCCCTCCGGGATGCCCGATTCGTTGGCGAGTTCGGCGTCGGTGGCCTCACGGCCCAGCTGCTGGTGCAGTTCACGCTTGATCCTGGCGAGCTTGTTCACCTGTTCGACCAGGTGCACGGGCAGCCGGATGGTGCGGCTCTGATCGGCCATGCCGCGGGTGATGGCCTGCCGGATCCACCAGGTGGCGTACGTGGAGAACTTGAAGCCCTTGGCGTAGTCGAACTTCTCCATCGCGCGGATGAGTCCGAGGTTGCCCTCCTGGATGAGGTCGAGCAGTGGCATGCCACGGCCGGTGTAGCGCTTGGCCAGGGAGACGACCAGGCGCAGGTTGGCCTCGAGCAGGTGCGAGCGGGCGGCATTGCCCTCGCGGACCAGGATCAGCAGATCACGCTTGCGAGCCGGCGATAACCGCTTACCGGTATCGAGCAGGTTCTGGGCGTACAGGCCCGCCTCGATGCGCTTGGCCAATTCGACCTCGTCGGCCGCCGTGAGCAGTGCCGTGCGTCCGATTCCGTTGAGGTACACGCGTACCAGATCGGCTGCGGGGCTCTGGGCGTCGATATCGGCCTCGCTGGGGCGCAAGCGAGTGGTGGCGGGGCTTGTCATGACTTGCCTCCTGTCGGTGGTGTCTTACTCCGATCAACGGACCCGACTTAGAGAAAGTTCCCGATCCCGCGGTCGATAAACCGCTCTGAGCTGCTGGTTCCCACCCCAACGGCTGAGAAGTTCCTGAGAAGAGGGCCGTGGTCGGAACTCACCCCTACCGACGGGAGCCTCAGACGGGCCGCACGAGTCCGTGGCGGACGAGTCCGGCGACCACACCGAGTGCCTGTGCGGCGAATTCCGGCGTGACCTGCTCGGCTCCGTCGGCGAGCGCGAGTAGTTCGATCAGTTCGTACAACGGCAGCCCGTCGGGCCGCATTCCCGCGACCAGGGCGACCGTCGTCTCATCGACTTCGTGCTGCCAGCGCGGTCCGTCGCCGCGATGCAGCCGGGCCACCTGCTCGGTCCAGCCGAACTCGCCGGGCAGGAACACCCGTTCCAGTGCGGTCGCCGGGCTCGGCGCGAAACGGGATGTCCACGCGAGGTTTTCGTCGGTGGCCACCGCGCGCAGCCACGCCGATCGCGCGAAGTAGCCGGCCACTTCCGTGCCGAGGGGGTCGTCGAAACCGTGGGTGAGGTCCTCGGCGAGGAGTTCGGTGGGGCCGTCGATCGCCCGCAGATAGACGAACCCGAAACCCACGCCCTCGACGTCGGCGGCCTCGAAAGCGTCGAGCCACCGCGCCGCCTGCTCCTGGGCGGCCGGATCACGGGGGTCGAGGCCCGCGTCGCGCAGCCAGGTGCCGACATAGAGGGCGGGATCGGCGACATCGCGCTGCACGATCCACGCGTCGACGCCGTGCGCGGGCAACCAGCTCGACACACGGTGGCGCCAGTCCTCGCCGTCCACGTGCACCCAGGCGGCGAGCATGGCCGCGGTGCCGCCGGGGGCAAGCAGCTCGGGCGCCTGCCCGATGACCAGTTCGCTGGCGCCGTCAAGGGCGAGCCCGGAGTCGCGGTAGGTGTGTTCGATGCGACCCGGGCCAACCACGAACGGCGGATTGGCCACGACCTGATCGAAACGCCGCCCGGCCACCGGCTCGAACCAGGACCCCTCGACGAGCTCGATGTCGAGTTCGTTGAGCGCGGCCGTGGCCCGCGCGAGCCACAGGGCCCGTGCGTTGACGTCGGTCGCGGTGACCCGGCCCGCGTAACCGGCCGCGTGTACGGCTTGCACGCCGCAGCCGGTGCCCAGATCCAGCACGGTGCCGACAGGTTCTGTCGGCGTCGCGCGCAGCAAGGACAGTGACGCGTGCCCGACGCCGAGGACGTGGTCGGCGGTGAGCGTGCGCCGCCGCATCGAATCGTCGAGATCGGACAGGATCCACCGCGTACCCGCGCCGGCATCGAGCGGTCGCAGATCCAGCGCCGCCCTGACCTCGTCACCCTCGCGCGTGAGCAGCCCAGCCGCCACCGCCGCGTCGATGCGCACCGGCGCCAGCGCGGCCGCGACCGCACGCTCCGGCAACACGTCGCCCAGTAGCAACAACCGCACCAGCGTGCCGAGCTCACCTGCCGCTCGCGCGGCCCGGCGCACCGGCACCGGCTCCGAACGGCTCAGTGCCGCATGCACATCCGGCCCCAACGCCTCCACCAGCGTGTCGGCGTCGTACCCGACCCGGATCAGCGCGGTGCGCAAGTCCGGGCACAGCGCGGTGAGCAGGGAGTCGGTCATCGTCGGGTTCGTAGGCACCCGCTCACTCTGCCAGGACCGCGAGTGCGGAGATCGACCAGCTGCGCTGCGTGTCGCCGAGCGCAGCGCCGTGGATCGCTGCCCGGGCAGCGGTGGCTCAGCCGGTGTAGGGGTCTCTCGCTGTCACGCAGTACAGGGCGTTTCCGGGGTCGCGCAGGACGATCCAGTGTTCGGCGTCGGTGACCCGGGTGGCGCCGAGGGATTCGTGCCAGGCGGCAGCGGCGGCGATGTTCGAGGCGGCGAAGTCGGCGTGGGCGCCTGCGGGGCGGGGGTCGTCGAGGCGTTGGAGCAGGAAGTGCAGTGGCTGATCGGGGCCACGCAGGCGGGCGTATTCCGGACGGCTGCTCGGCCCGGGTGTCCACTCGGTGAGCGCTTGCCAGAAGGCGGTGTCGGCATCGATGTCGGCGGGGGCGAGGTCGAGGCAGATCTGGTCGAGGCGGGTGACCGTGCCGTCGGGCGCGGTGGTGACCGTGACCGGTGCCGGGTGCGGGCGCGCCTGCTCGGCCGCGGGAGTGAAGCAGAACGTCTGTCCCGCAGGCGATTCCATAATCGTGTACGCAGCAGGCTCGGCGACGACGCGGGCGCCGAGTCCGGTCGCGGTCGCTACCGCCGCGGGGATGTCGTCGACGTCCAGGTCGAGATGGATGCCACCGTCATCGCAGACCGCTTGCATCTTGATCCACGCGGGACCGCTCGCGGGCAGCAGCGTGACGAACTCATCGTTGTCGCCGCGCGGCGCCGACACGGTGGAGTCGGTGACCGTCGCCCAGAACCGCGCGCAGGCGGCGAATGTATCGACGGGACGGTCGAGAAAGGCCCAGGTCCAGCGAATCATGCTGTCTCCCTTCCGATATGGGGCACCGGCGAGCTGTCAGCCGGATACGCCCGCCCTGCAGGACAGCGCGGGTGGTCCTGTCCGAACGGTAGGCGGCCCGGGTGCCGCTGTCGACAGCCTTGTCGGCGCGGTACGTGGGGCTCCGCCGTCACGGTGCTTCGTGCGCAGCGCTTTCGATGGTCGGTGACACGCGTCGGTCCGACCCCGTAGTCGGCCTCACCGCACAGGACGCGGTGCTCCTGAAGGCGATCGCTGGCAGGATGTTGACGAAACATGTCACACCGGCCACTCGTTCGTCCGGCATCGATCCGGCACGCTAGCCGAGTGACCGATTTACGTGCGTCTCTGCCGCCCACCGGCGACGACCCGGCCGACAACCTCACTCCCGCACCGGCATCGGTCACCGACGACCGTCGTCGGCTTCATCCCGCGTGGATCGTGGCGGGTGTCGGCTTCGTGGCCCTGCTCGGCGCGGCCGCCTTCCGCTCGGTCCCCAGCGTCCTGATTGATCCGCTGCACACCGAATTCGGTTGGTCACACGCCACGATCTCCACCGCCATCTCGCTGAATATGCTGCTCTACGGCCTGATCTCGCCGTTCGCCGCTGCGCTGATGGACCGATTCGGCATCCGCAAGGTGGTGTGTTCGGCGCTGGTGCTGATCGCCGCGGGCAGCGGGCTGACGGTGTTCATGACCCAGGCGTGGCAGCTGGTGGCCACGTGGGGACTGCTGGTGGGTGTCGGCGTCGGGTCGATGTCCATGCCGTTCGTCGCGACCATCACCGGTCGCTGGTTCGTCCAGAGTCGTGGCCTGGTCACCGGAGTGCTCACCGCGGCGGGCGCCACCGGCCAGCTGGTGTTCCTGCCGCTGGTGTCGATGCTGGCCACCGAGCACGGCTGGCGGCTGCCGTCCTTGATCGTGGCGGCGGTGGCGCTGTCGGTGGTGCCGCTGGTCTGGCTGTTCGTGCGCGACTACCCCAGCGATGTCGGTGTGCGCGCCTACGGGGCGCCCGCCGGTTCGGACGCGGGCGCGCGAGTCCCGATCGCGGGCGGTGCCAACCGGGCGTTGAAGGTGCTGGCCTCCGCCGCGCGCCGACCCGGATTCTGGCTACTGGCGGGCGGTTTCGCGATCTGTGGTGCTTCGACGAACGGCTTGGTCGGCACCCATTTCGTCACCGCGGCGCACGACCACGGCATGCCGCCGACCACCGCGGCCGGACTCCTCGCGCTGGTGGGGATCTTCGATGTGGCGGGCACCATCGCCTCCGGCTGGCTCTCCGACCGCGTCGATCCGCGCTACCTGCTGCTCGGCTACTACTCGCTGCGTGGGCTCTCGCTACTGATCCTGCCCTCGCTGCTCGGCCCGCACACCGAGCCGAGCATGTGGGTGTTCATCGTGTTCTACGGCCTGGACTGGATCGCGACCGTCCCGCCGACCGTGTTGCTGTGCCGCGAACTCTTCGGCGCCGACGGCCCGATCGCGTTCGGCTGGGTCTTCGCCGCCCACCAGGTCGGCGCCGCCATCGCCGCCACCGGCGCCGGCTTCATCCGCGACCTGCAGGGTTCCTACGACCTCGCCTGGTATCTGGCAGGTGCCCTCTGCGGCATCGCCGCCGTCATGTCGATGCTGGTCCGCAGACCGAAAGTCACCGTGTGAACGAATCCCGCCGGTTCTCGGCCGCCTTGATCCGGACCGCGTGAAGGGTGCGACAGCACCCGCGGCGCCGACTGCCTACTCGAGCGTCTTGTGCTGCCCGGATTCCAGCGCGATCTGGTTCGCGCGGCCGTCCCAGCGGCTGGGTTCGTCCTTGGTGCGCGGCGGCCGGTCGTTGGCGATCAGCACCGCGATCCACGGCAGCGGCACCGAGGCGGCGATGATCAGGATCGAGAGCAGCGGGTTCTCGAACGCGCTGTAGGCGATCGCGGCCAGGATCAGGCAGGGGATCCGGAAGGCCATGATGAACGTGTAGCGGCGCACCCTGGCGCGATGCTGGTCGTCGAGCGAGGGCGCGGCCTCGGTGATCAGCACCGCGTGTTCGGCGGCGGCGGGCCGGAAGAACCCACGCGAGGGCGTGGGCTCGGCGGGCATGGTCACGTCCGGGTCCGGCTTCGGTTCGTCGGCGCTGGAGGCATCGCCGTAGGACTGCATACCGCAAGTCTTCCACCCGGCGTCGTCGAGCGCACACGCGGCTGGTCAGCGGACCGGGCGGGGGATGCGGCATCATGGAAGGCGTGAGTACAGACACTCTGGTACGCCCGGAAACCACGACCGACGAGACGACCAGCGACGACACCCCCAAATTCTTCCATTACGTGAAGAAGGACCGGATCGCCGAGAGTGCCGTGATGGGCACGATGGTCGTCGCCCTGTGCGGCGAGGTCTTCCCGGTGACGCGTTCGGCCAAGCCCGGCTCGCCCGTGTGCCCGGACTGCAAGAAGGTCTACGAGGGCTTGCGCAAAGACGGCGACTGAGCCGATCGCTCGGTAGGTGACGCCGGTGTCTCGGGTGAGGCCCCGGCGATGTCGTCGTGCTCGTCGTCGTCACCGCGCACCTGGCTGGTGATCCAATCTTTGACCTGCTCGATCCGGGTGGCTCGGGCGGGCCAGAACTCCTGCACGGCGGCGTTGAACTCCGCACCGAGGATCACCGCGAAGCCGAGAAAGTACGTGAACAGCAGGAACGCGATAGGGGTGGCCAGCGCGCCGTAACTCACCCCGGTCTCGGAGATCCAGGACAGATACCGGCGCAGCAGGTCGCTGGCCGCCAGGAAGAACACCCCGGCCACCAGCGCGCCGCCGAAGAGCCGATGCCACGGCAGCGATTTGTGCAGGGCCAGCTTGTAGAGCGTGGTCAGCCCGACGATCAGCAGCACACCGACGATCGGGTAGTAGAACCCATCGATCAGCCGCAAGCCGGGCTCGCGCCACGCGTCGGGCAGTACCCGCCCGATCCGGGTCGGTCCCAGCGCGATCACCGGCAGGATCAGCACCGCGGCCACCAGGAACTGCACGTACAGCAACAGCGCGAAGATCCGCTGCCAGATCGGATGCCGGGCATCCTGCTGCCCGTGCGCCGCCACGATGGCGTCGACGAAGGTGGCCATCGCCGAGGATCCGGCCCACAGCGACAGCACGAAGCCCACCGACACCACCGCGCCGCGACCCTTGCCGAGCACGTCGTCGACCGTCGGTTCGATCAGATCGGAGACCACCGACGGGCTGAAGAACTCGCGGCTGAACGCGATGATCTTGCTCTCGACGATCTGCAGGGTGTCGGGCCCGAACAACCCGCCCACATAGCCGAGGCTGCCGAGCAGGCCGAGCAGCAGCGGTGCCAGCGACAGGGTCTGCCAGAACGCCGCGGCCGCGGACTTGTCGAAGATCGAGTTGTCCCAGCACTTCACCGCGACCCGGGCCACCAGTCGCCATGCCGTCGACAGCCACCGGGCCCACCACGGTCGATCGCTGTGACGTTGCGGGGCGGCGTGCGCACCGCTGGTGGGGCAGGCGGGCGCGTCGCCGGGCGCGAGCGCCTGCGGTTGGTGCGTCGCGTCGGCAGCCGGGACCTGGTCGTTGCTCATCTCGTGGTCAAGCATCCCCCACGACGGTGGTCGGCGTGGTGCGGGCTGGGCATCGTGTCGGCGGGTAACAGGTAAATGGCCGGTGACCACGGGTGCGGCTGTGATGCCTGTCGCCCACCCCGCGTCGGTTTGGCGACACGCCGCATCGGGCGGCTAGGGTCGTCTGCGTGACTGGGTCGGGTGGCGCCGCTACGGCGAAGCAAGCGGGGACACCGGGCGAGACTGCCGCGGGAGGTGCCCCGTCGGGTTCCTTGCGCGCCTGGCAGCGTCGCGCGTTGACGAAGTACCTGGCCACCAAGCCGCGCGACTTCCTCGCGGTCGCGACGCCCGGCGCCGGTAAGACCACCTTCGCGCTGCGGGTTGCCGCGGAGTTGCTGGCCGATCGGACGGTGGACCAGATAACCGTCGTCGCCCCGACCGAACACCTCAAGCACCAGTGGTCCGCCGCGGCCGCGCGCACCGGCATCCAGCTCGACTCGCGCTTCTCCAATTCCACCGGCGCGACCTCCGGCGATTATCACGGCGTCGTGGTGACCTATGCGCAGGTTGCCGCCCACCCCACTCGGCACCGGGTGCGTACCGAGAACCGGCGCACGCTGGTGATTCTCGACGAGATCCACCACGCGGGTGACGCCAAGACCTGGGGCGAGGCCACCGAGGAGGCGTTCGGCGACGCGACGCGCCGGCTCGCGCTGACCGGAACCCCGTTCCGCAGTGACGATTCGAAGATCCCGTTCGTCACCTACGAGCCCGACGAAGGTGGATTCCCGCGCTCGCGCGCCGACCACTCCTACGGCTACGCCGACGCCCTCGCCGACGGCGTCGTGCGTCCGGTGGTGTTCCTGGCCTACTCCGGTGACGCGCACTGGCGCGACAGCGCGGGCGAGGAACACACCGCCCGCCTCGGCGAGCCGCTCAGCGCCGAGCACACCGCACGGGCCTGGCGCACGGCTCTCGACCCGGCGGGCGACTGGATCTCGGCGGTGTTGCGCGCGGCGGACATGCGGCTGCGTCAGCTGCGCGCCTCCGGCATGCCCGACGCGGGCGGGCTGGTGATCGCCACCGACCAGGAACGGGCCCGCGACTACGCCGAACTGCTCGAACACATCTGTGGTGAGCGGCCAACGGTGGTGCTGTCCGACGACCCCCAGTCCTCGCAGCGGATCGGTGAGTTCGGCAAGGGCACCCAGCCGTGGATGGTGGCGGTGCGCATGGTGTCCGAAGGTGTCGACGTGCCGCGCCTCGCCGTGGGCGTCTACGCCACCAGCGCGTCGACCCCGTTGTACTTCGCGCAGGCCATCGGCCGTTTCGTGCGTGCCCGCAAACCGGGCGAGACCGCGAGCGTGTTCCTGCCGTCGGTGCCGGTGCTGCTGGATCTGGCCGCCCAGCTCGAATTGCAGCGCGATCACGTCATCGGCAAGCCGCATCGCGAGAAGGACGGCCTCGACGACGAGCTCCTGATGGACGCGAACAAGGCCAAGGACGAGCCCGGCGAGGACGAGAAATCCTTCGTGGCACTGGCCGCCGACGCCGAACTCGACCAGGTGATCTACGACGGCTCCTCCTTCGGCACCGCCACCATCGCGGGCAGCGACGAGGAAGCCGACTACCTGGGCATCCCCGGTCTGCTCGACGCCGACCAGATGCGCGCGCTGCTGCGCGACCGGCAGACCCGCCAGCTCGCCGACCGCAGCGCCGCCCAGGAGTCCGCCCCGCAGGTCGCGCCCGTCGCCGAGCGCGTCGCCACCTCCGACAAGCTGGGCGAGCTGCGCCGCGAACTCAACAGCCTCGTCGCGATGCACCACCACCGCACCGGCAAGCCGCACGGCGTGATCCACGGCGAGCTGCGCCGCGAGTGTGGTGGTCCGCCAACGGCCTTGGCGAGTGTCGACCAGTTGGGCGAACGTATCGCCGCCCTGCGCCGACTCTGAGAGATCCGACCGAAGCTGCGTCGCCTAGCGTGTCGCGGCGGCGAGTGTCTGCATGGCACTGTCGACGGCGGCACTCAGCTCGTCGGGGCTGACGCCGTCTCTGGCCTGGATCGACAGCCCGTACAGCACAGTGCTGTACAGCATTGCGAGCGACGCTGTTTCGGTGCCGGGCGCGAGGTCGCCCTCGACGACGCCACGGTCGAGGCGGTCGCGGATGTCGGCGGTGGTGCGGCGGCGGGCTTCGGCCAGGAATTCGCGGACCGACGCGGTGCGGGTGGCGTAGGTCGCGCCCGCGAGCACCACCATGCAGCCGTTCGGCACGCCGGGATCGGTGTAGGTGGCGATATTGTCGCGCAGCATGGCCTCGACCGCGGCGTAGGCGGTGGGTTGCTCGCGTAGCGCCCTGGCCGTGTGTGAACCCTCGCTGCGGCCGTAGAGCTCGACGGCGGCGCGGAACAGGGCCTCCTTGTCGCCGAACGCGGCGTAGAGGCTGGGGGAGTTGATGCCCATGGCGGTGGTGAGATCGCTCATCGAGGCGCTGTCGTAGCCGAGTTCCCAGAACACTTCCATCGCGCGGCGCAGGGCGATGTCACGGTCGAAACCGCGTGGGCGGCCGCGTTCTGCCATCGGGAAACCTTTCTGTGCCGATCGGTAAATATACCGCGTGTGCCGATGGTCGCGGCAGCCGCCGACCAATTCTGTACCGATCGTTAAGAAACTCTTGACGGAGTGCCGCGCATGCGCTCGTCTATTTATGTATCGACCACTACAAAATTGGAGCGAGCCTGATGACGAGCAGCAACACCGTGGCCATGGTGACCGGCGCGAGCCGCGGGATCGGCGCGGCCATCGCCCGCGCGCTGGCCGCCGCGGGCACCGATGTGGCGTTCACCTATCAGCGCGACGAGGTCGCCGCCAAGGCGGTCGCGTCCGAGATCGAGGCGCTGGGCAGGCGGGCGCTGCCGATCATGGCCGACAGCGCCGACGCCGCGCAGGTCGTCGCCGCCGTGGAACGGACCGCGCGGGAACTGGGCGGTCTCGATGTGCTCGTGAACAATGCGGGCATCTTCCCGGCCAAGCCCTACGAGGAGTTCACCCTCGACGAGATCGACCGCGCGCTGAACATCCACGCCCGCGCCGCCTTCGTCGCTGGCCAGGCCGCCCTGCCGTATCTCGGTGACGGTGGCCGGATCATCTCCATCGGCTCCAACCTGTCCGAACGCGCGCTCTTCGGCGGACTGTCGCTGTACAACCTGAGCAAGTCGGCTCTCAATGGTTTCACCAAAGCCCTTGCGCGCGAACTGGGTCCGCGCGGCATCACCGTCAACCTCGTCCAGCCCGGCCCGACCGACACCGACATGAACCCCGCCGACAGCGGGCACGCCCCGACCCAACGAGAGTTCAACGCGCTGGGCCGTTTCGGTGCCGCCGCCGATGTGGCCGATCTGGTCGCCTTCCTCGCGGGCCCGTCGGGCCGGTCGATCACCGGCGCGATCCTCACCGTCGACGGCGGTACCAACGCCTGAGCGGCGGGCGCATCACGATCTCTGTGCACCTGCCGGCTTCGGCACGGCAGGTCTCGCGGATGTCCCTTGCGCAGCACATCTCGTCGGCCGGTCGACTAGTGGACGGCGTCGAAGAAGTCGGCCGGGTCGAGGGTGTGCAGGGGAGTCCAGCGTTGCTCCGGCGCGGGCGCATCGGATTCGGCGGTCGTGTCGAAGTACCCCTGCAATTCCAGTGCGACGCGCGGGTTCTCGTCGACCCTGCGCGCGATCGTGTACAGCGTCGCGAACACGTGCACGCAGCGCGCGGTCCGCGCCGAGCAGGAGCAATCGGTGCTCACCAGGGTCGGCGCGGGGGAGTGCCCGGCGTCGAGCAGTGCCCGGTGCATCTCGTCGGTGAACACGGTCGGGTCGGTGATCGTCTGACCGATCGCGGTCACCGCCGCCCGGGACAGCGGTGCCACCTCGACGTGCGCGATCGAGGCCTGGCCGCCGCGATGCAGGTGCGCGCGCACAGTTCGGCCCTCGATCTCGAGGCGCGCACCGTCGTTGCGGGCGATGCTGCGGGCTCGGGGCAGCAGGGGTTCCGGGCGGGTCTGGCGCAGCGGTTCGGCCAGGCGCACCCAGTCCATGCCCCATGGGGTGTAACCGAATTCGTTGTCGGGCATCAGTTCCCTCGCTTCCGGCGCAGGATGTCGACGAGGGCGTCGTCGTCGAGGCGGGCCAGTTCGGCGATGCCCGCGGCATCGGACAGATCAGTCAGGGCGGACTTTCGGGTGTGCATCGCCGCGATGTGTTCCTCCACCGTGGTGGCGCTGGTCAAGGTGGTGACGGTGACAGTGCGGGTCTGCCCGATCCGGTGCGCCCGATCCGATGCCTGCGCCTCCACGGCCGGATTCCACCAGCGATCGAAGTGGATCACATCGGCCGCGCGGGTGAGGGTGAGGCCGGTGCCCGCGGCGCGCAGGCTCAGGATCAGCACCGGCGGGCCGTCTGGCGCCTGGAACCGGGTGACGAGGTCGCCGCGCTGGGTGGCGTCGAGCCCGCCGTGGAAGAACGGCGCCTCGATCCCGAACTGTTCGGTCAGGTGCCGCGCCAGCAGGTCGCCGGTCTTGCGGTACTGGGTGAAGATCAGCGTGGGATCACCGGTGTCGAGGTTGGTGGCCACGATGTCGGTGCAGAGGTCGAGTTTGCCGGAGCGGCCCGCGATGTCGTCGAGGTCACCCGAGACCAGTCCGGGGTGATTGCACACCTGCTTGAGGTGGGTCAGCGCGGCCAGCACGCGTCCCTGTCGTTGCAGGCCGGAACCGAAGCCCTCGTCGAGGGCCTCGGCGAGCACCGTGTCGTACACCCGCTCCTGCTCGGCGGTCAGATCGCACAGCAGATCACTGTGGATCTTCGCGGGCAGCGACGCCGCCACCTGAAGTTTCTTGCGCCCCAGGACAACCGGCTCCACCGCGTCGCGCAGCCGGGCCGCCGCCGTGGCCGAACCCTCTTCGATCGGCCGGACGAACCGGCGCCGGAACTGCGTGCGATGCGCGAACAGTCGCGGCACGGTGAGATTGAGCAGTGCGAACAGTTCGTCGAGGTGGTTCTCCACCGGCGTTCCGGTCAGCGCGACCTTCGCGTCGGTGGTCAACGCGCGCGCCGCCTTCGACACCTGGGTGCGCGGATTCTTCAGCGCCTGCGCCTCGTCGAACACCACGGTCGCCCACTGCTCACCGGTCAGCGCCGCCCCGTGCAGCCGCAACGTCGGGTACCCGGTGACGACCACAGTCCCGGCCCCCGCGGACACCGCGCCGCCACGCCACGACACCGCTTTCAACCCCGGCGCGAACCGTTCGATCTCGTGCACCCAGTTGCCCACCAGCGAGGTCGGACACACCACCAGCTGTGGCCCGTCCGCGCGCCCCTGCAGGAACCCGATCGTCTGCACGGTCTTCCCGAGACCCATCTCGTCGGCCAGCACCGCCCCGCCGTACGCGGCAACGGTCTCGCGCAACCACCCCACCCCACGCACCTGATAGGGCCGCAGGGTGGCGTCGACAACCCCCGCGAGCTCCCCATCGAGCGCCCGCGTCTCGCGCAACACCCGCGCCGCCCGCTCGGCCGACACGATCGCGGTCCCGACCGCATCCGGCACGGCATGCGCGGCGACAGGCAGTGGTCCAGTCGCCGCGCCGGGCGATTCGACCTGCCCGCTCCGGCGGCTCGACCGCTGACGCGCGCCGATATCGCCGGGCGTCGGCTGAGCGGCCAGCAGGGCCCGCCAGGCGAGGCCTGACGGAGCGAGATCGTCGATCGTGAGGTCCGCGAGTTCGGCGGCTGTCACCACGGCGGTCGCTATCTCGACGGGCTCGATCGCGCCACGCTCGCCGACGGGCAGCGCGAGGGCGAGCTGTTCCGGATCGCCGATTCCCGTCGGCGCGGGGCCGGCGTCGTGCCCGGTCCACGTCCACAGCGCGAACAGGTGACGGTCGGGCAGGTAGGTGGCCTGAATGGCGAGCAGAACGTTCTCCTGACGATCGAGGCGGCGGGCAAACGAATAACGTACACTGTACCGAGTTTGTTCCCGAGTGCCAGAAAGAAGGCAGGGGTACCCGTGCCGACCGACGACAAGACCGCGCACGCCACCCAGATCCTCGAACTGCTGTGGCGCCACTCGCTCCCGGCCAAACCGGGCACGCGCGGCCCGAAACCGGGCCTCACCGTCGACGACGTGGTCGCGGCGGGCATCACCCTCGCCGACCGGGACGGCATCGACAAGCTGACGATCCGCGCGGTCGCCACGGAACTCGGCCTGCGCGCGATGAGCCTCTACACCTATGTCCCCAGCAAGGACGCACTGATCGTGCTCATGGTCGACGCCGTCGCCGCGGACATCCCGATTCCGGCCGACCTGCCCGTCCGGGAACGCATGATCGCCATCGCCACCCAGATCAGGACCGAACTGATCGAACATCCCTGGCTGCTCGAAGTCTCCCCGTGGCGCCAGGTCCTCGGTCCGGCCAGGATGCGCCGCTACGAACGTCAACTGACCGCCATCGAGGGCGTCGGCCTGAGCGATCTGGCCATGGATCGCGCGATCGCCGTGCTCACCGACTTCGCGACCGGCAACGCCCGCCTCGCCGTCGCCGCCGCGGGCGCCGCCGCTCAACTGAGCGACGCGGACTGGTGGGCGGTGAACGGTCCGTTGCTCGCCCAGGTGATGCCCGCCGGCGAATTCCCCCTGGCCGGCCGGGTCGGCACCGTGGTCGGCGAGCACTACCAGGCCCCCGCTGACCCGGACGGCGCCTTCGACTACGGCGTGGCCACCCTCGTCGACGGTCTCCTCGCCGACGCCTGAGGGCGCGACCCGGATACGACAACAGCGGGCGACCTTGTCCAGGTCGCCCGCTGCCGGGATTTTCTGTTGTCAGATGTGGTTGTTTCGGACGCGAGGAGTAGTCAGATCGCGGGCGCTGCGTCGGTGTCTATGACGGCTTCGAGTTCGCGCAAACGGTCCATGTGTTCATTCGCGTGGTGCTGGCAGAAGAGCAACTCGCCACCCGCGGGAAGAACTGCACGCACTCGGGCAGCCGCCCCGCAACGATCGCAACGATCAACTGCGGTCAGTGGGGTGCTGGTCAGGGTTCCTGGCATGACTCCTCCGTCCCGGCTCCCGGCACTGCGTGGCCGTTCGCCTAGGTGTGGGCCCCGTGGTCACTCCACGAGGCTCGCATCCGCTACTTCCCAGCAGTGGTACGACTACTCTGTCAGACGTTCGGGGTTCAGGCTTTGTTCCCGGAAGTGAATCTTTGTGTTTTCGATAACAGACCTGCGGTTTCGCTGAAAGCGAACACCCGCCGGCCGGCATTCTCGAGCACCTACCGATCACCCGCGAAGCGCTGATGCCACCTCCCACTCGATCCTGATACTCACCGATACGTCGCTCGCTGCGGTGTTGCTCGTTACGCACGGGGCGCAACCACCGAACCGGGCCGAACATCATCGAGTTGTGACAGGGTCTTGACCGTCCGAACCTGTTGTCTACCCGGAGATTACCCGTGACATCCGACACTCACACGCTTGTTCACCTGTGTTCTTCCCAAGAATGGGAAGACGCGCGCCGCGCGGGCGAACGCAGGCCGCCGTCGCTGGCCGACGCCGGCTTCGTGCACCTGTCCACCCCGGAGCAGGTCCACCTGCCCGCCAACCGGCTCTTCGCCGGGCGCGTCGACCTGGTCGTGCTGTGGCTGGGCCCGACGGCGTTCACCGGTGCGGTGAAGTGGGAGCCGGGCGTGCCGAGCGATCCGTCGTCGATGCTGTTCCCGCACCTCTACGCCCCGCTGCCGGTCGCCGCGGTGCTGGCCGCGCAGCCGTACCTGCCCGGTCCTGACGGCGTGTTCACCACACCGCGCCGGGAGGGAGTGGCGTAGACCACAATCGGCTCCGCGCGCGGCTACTGTTGATGAGGTGAACGTCGACGTCACAGCGCTACCGGGCATCGGAGTGCGTAAGGATTTCGAAGTCAGGTCGGGCCGGCGCGTCGGAGTGGTCGCCCACCGCGACGGCGACATCGACCTGATCGTGTCCAAACCCGACGACCCCGACGCGATCGCCGCCCAGGTGCCGCTGTCCACCGACGAGGCGTCGGTGCTGGCGAACCTGCTCGGCGCGCCGCAACTGGTCGCCAAACTCAACGACGACCACCGAGACCTGCCGGGTATCACCACCCGCCAGCTCGGCATCGTCGACGAATCACCCTATGCGGGACGCACCCTCGGCGAGACCGGTATGCGCACCCGCACCAAGACCTCGATCGTCGCGGTGATGCGCGCCGGTCAGCTGCACCCCTCACCCGGCCCGGACTTCACCTTCACCGAGGGCGATCTGCTCGTGGTCGTCGGCACCCCGGACGGCCTCGACGCGGCCGCGAAGATTCTCGTGCACGGCTGAGACGCCGTGACCTCGCAGGCCTTGGCGCTGCTCGAGCTCGGCGTGATCTTGTTCGCACTGGGGATCTGCGGGCGAGTGGCAGGCCGGTTCGGGATGTCGCCGATTCCGCTGTACCTGCTGGGCGGACTGGCCTTCGGGCGCGGCGGGTTCATCGAGCTCGACGTCGCCACCGAGTTCGGGCACATGGCGAGCGAGATCGGCGTCGTGCTGCTGCTGTTGCTGCTCGGGCTCGAGTACACCGCCCCCGAGCTGATGACCGGGCTGCGTCGCTCCTGGGGGGCCGGGGTGCTCGACCTGGTGGCCAACGCGCTCCCCGGTGTCGCGGTCGCGCTGATCCTGGGCTGGGGCGTGCTCGGCGCCGTGGTGCTGGGCGGGGTCACCTACATCTCGTCGTCCGGGATCGTGGCCAAGGTGCTCGACGATCTGGGCCGCCTCGGTAACCGCGAGACCCCGGTGGTGCTGTCGATCCTGGTGTTCGAAGACCTCGCGATGGCGGTGTACCTACCGATCCTGACCATGATGCTGGCGGGGTTGAGTCTGCTGAGCGGGCTGATCTCGCTGGCCATCGCGCTGGCGACGGTCACGGTGGTGCTCGTGGTCGCGCTGCGTTTCGGGCGGGTCGTCACGGCGGTGCTCGACAGTGCCGATCGTGAAGTGTTCCTGTTGCAACTGCTCGGCGCCGCCCTGCTGGTGGCAGGCGCGGCCTCGGCGCTCAACGTCTCGGCCGCGGTCGGCGCGTTCCTGCTCGGTATCGCCATCTCGGGCTCCACCGCGCACGAAGCCGCGAAACTCCTGGAACCGCTGCGTGATCTGTTCGCCGCGATCTTCTTCGTCGCGTTCGGCCTGTCGATCGACCCGACCGCGATCCCCCCGGTGTTCGGGTGGGCGGTCGCGCTGGCGGTGGTGACCACCGGCACGAAGGTCGCGGTCGGCTGGTGGGCGGCGAGTCGCCAGGGCATCCGGCGGATGGGTCGCGCGCGAGCGGGCGCGGCGCTGGTGGCGCGCGGCGAATTCTCCATCGTCATCGCCAGTTTGGCGGTCGCCTACGGCAAAGCCGACGCGAAACTCGCCGCGCTCGCGTCGGCCTATGTCCTGCTGATGGCGATCCTCGGGCCGATCGCGGCGCGGGTCGTCGAGCCGGTCGTCGAATTCGTCAGGCGCCGTTCGGGTGTCGCGACGACCTGATCAGTCCACGACCCGGCGCGGCCAGGCGCCCGCACCGTCGTAACTCAGTTCCTCCGTGCGGTACTCGTGCTGCACGGGCGGCGCGACCGGCGGTAGGGGCTCGGCCGGTCGCGGTCGCGGACGATGCCGCGAGGTCAGCCACATGCGCGGCAGCGCCTCCTCGTTCTCGATCTCGGTCAGGCTCACGCTGATCAACACGAGCATGGTGACGATGCTGCTCACCCCGATCAGCGGTGCCAGCAGTTCCATCGCATCGGCACCGGACGCGGGCGCGATCTGATGTCCGCTGTGCGCGTGCATCGCCGCCATCCCGGTGTAGTGCATGCCGCACACGGCCACGCCCATGATCAGCGCCGCGCCCACGGTGGCGAGAAAACCCTTGACGCGCAACGTGAACCACAGCGCCACGACCGACGCCACCACCGCGATCACCATCGACAGTGTCACGATCGCCGGGTCGTATCGCACGATCGCGCTGGAGCGCATCGCGTACATGCCGGTGTAGTGCATGGTCCCGACACCGAGGCCGGTGATCACGCCACCGGAGAGCAGCGAGCGCAGGGTCGGCTGCGGCTTGTTCACCATGAACAGCCCGATCCCGACCACCACCATCGCCGTGATCGCGCTGAACAGCGTCAACGGGATGTCGTAGCGAATATCGGCGCCGCGGATGGTGAAGCCGAGCATGGCGATGAAATGCATGACCCAGATACCGGTTCCGCCGATCGCGACCGCGGCACCGATGAGCCAGCCGACGCGTCCCTCGGTGGCGTTACGGCCGCGCGCCGCGCACTGCAGCCCGAGCAGACATCCGGTGACAGACATGAAATACGCGAGAACAGGGGTGATCCAGCCGTAGCTGAAGTGATAGATGTCGAGCACGCGTGCAGAACCCTCAATGCCGATACCGCAGACTTGAGGCGGTAGAACGAAAAACTGGATGTGACAATACGGTGAAGATCGCCAATCCGGGTCCTCCGCAGTGCAATTCGACAGTGTGGGGTTGATCACGAAACGATTACCCCGGCGTACTGATGGATAAAGCAGACCGCTGGGAATGTAGTTGCCGAAACGACAACGAGGCCCGTACCACCGAATCGGGTGGTACGGGCCTCGTTGTCGAGTAACCGCTAGTCGAGGTAGTCGCGCAGAACCTGCGAACGGCTCGGGTGGCGCAGCTTGCTCATCGTCTTCGACTCGATCTGGCGGATGCGCTCACGCGTGACGCCGTAGACCTGGCCGATCTCGTCGAGGGTGCGCGGCTGACCGTCGGTGAGGCCGAAGCGCAACCGCACCACGCCCGCCTCACGCTCGGACAGCGTCTCCAGCACCGACTGCAGCTGATCCTGCAGCAGGGTGAAGCTCACCGCGTCGACCGCGACGACCGCCTCGGAATCCTCGATGAAGTCACCGAGCTGGCTGTCGCCCTCGTCGCCGATGGTCTGGTCCAGGGAGATGGGCTCACGCGCGTACTGCTGGATCTCCAGCACCTTCTCCGGCGTGATGTCCATTTCCTTGGCGAGCTCCTCCGGCGTGGGCTCGCGGCCCAGGTCCTGGAGCAGCTCGCGCTGGATGCGGCCGAGCTTGTTGATCACTTCGACCATGTGCACCGGGATACGGATGGTGCGGGCCTGGTCGGCCATGGCGCGGGTGATGGCCTGACGGATCCACCACGTGGCGTAGGTCGAGAACTTGTAACCCTTGGTGTAGTCGAACTTCTCGACCGCGCGGATCAGACCCAGGTTGCCTTCCTGGATGAGGTCCAGGAACGCCATGCCGCGGCCGGTGTAGCGCTTGGCCAGCGAGACGACCAGTCGCAGGTTGGCCTCGAGCAGGTGGTTCTTGGCCCGGTTGCCGTCGCGCACGATCCAGTTGAAATCGCGGCGCGTGGTGACCGAGAGCTTCTCGCCCGCCTCGGCGAACTCGCGCATCTTCTCCGCGGCGAACAGGCCGGCCTCGATCCGCTTGGCGAGTTCGACCTCCTCCTCCGCGTTGAGCAGCGCGACCTTGCCGATCTGCTTGAGGTAGGCGCGCACCGAGTCGGCGGAGGCGGTGAGTTCGGCGTCCTTGCGTGCTTGGCGCAGCGCTTCGGACTCCTCCTCGTCCCAGACGAAATCGCCGGATGCCTTGTCCTTCTCGGACGGCTCCGCGGTCTCGGCGACCTCGGCGGTCTCCTCGGCGACGTCTTCGACGACGACTTCCTCGCCGACGAGTTCGTCCTCGGCGACTTCGAGATCACCGAGATCGTCGACCTCGACCGACTCGTCGTCGAGCTGCTCTTCACCGCCCTCGCCCGAGGTCGCCTTCTTCGCGGCGGTCTTCTTGGCCGGAGCCTTCTTGGCGGCAGCCTTCTTCGCCGGCGCCTTCTTGGCTACGGCCTTCTTCGCCGGGGCCTTTTTGGCGGCGGCCTTTTTAGCCGGCGCCTTCTTGGCCGGATTCGCGGCGTCGTCGGCATCGGCGTCGGAGGCCGAGTCGGCGGTCTGACGGGTATTCGTGGCTACCACGTACGCCCTTTCGTGACGGTCTCGTGCGGCGTCACGCCAGAGTGGTTTTCCGGCGGAGCGGTCGGTCGGGTTGCACCGGCGATGCGTCGGCCGGGGGAAGTCGGCGCTCGTTCACCGACCTTCTCGCGACCGGCCGCGGCCGGAAGGTTTCACCGGCTCACCGCCGGACGTGTTCCATTGTAACGATCCAACCAGGGTACTCATGGCACGATGCCACCCAGGCGTTGCGTCACCCGCCGCGCGGGGCTACGGCGCGATGCCCGCATCGATGGCCATCGCCGCGCCGACGATACCCGCGGTGTTCTTCAATACGGCCGGAATCACGGGAGTTCGGTTGGTGAGCAAGGGAATCCACTGTTCGTGATCACGGCTGATCCCGCCACCCGCCACGATCACCTGCGGCCAGAACAGATCCTCCATGTGACGCAACACGCGACTCACCCGCTGTGCCCAATCCGGGTAGGTGAGGTCCTCGTTGTCCTTGACCGAGGCCGCGGCCAGATCCTCGGCGTCGACGCCGTCGATCTTGAGATGGCCGAGCTCGGAGTTGGGTACCAGCACGCCGTTGTAGAGCAGCGCGGAGCCGATGCCGGTGCCGAAGGTGAGCAGCAGCGTCAGCCCGTTGAGGTCGCGCGCGGTGCCGTAGGAGTCCTCGGCAAGGCCCGCGGCGTCGGCGTCGTTGAGCACCGTGACCGACCGCCCGCCGAGCGCCTTCGCGAACAACGCGCGGGCGTCGGTGCCGATCCAGGCCTGGTCGATGTTGGCCGCGGTTCTGGCGTGACCGTCGAGCACCACGCACGGCATCGTGATGCCGACCGGACCCTCCCAGCCTGCCTGTGTCACCAGTTCGGTCACCGCCGCGGCGACGGCGGCGGGCGTTGACGGCTGCGGCGTCGCGATCTTGATGCGGTCGTGGGTGAGCAGACCGGTGGCCAGATCGACCTCGGCGCCCTTCACTCCGCTACCGCCGATATCGATCCCGAATGCGTGCCCCCGAGTGGACATGGTTCAACCCCTTGCTGACGCGGTCGATGTGTCTGACAGACACCACGGAGCAGAGTAGCGGTAGTCACCCCTCGAGCGAGGCGCCACGACATGTGATGCGATGGGTACGTGCCCGAATACACCGAGCCCGAGAACGCAACCGCCCCCATCACATCCGCCGATTACGAGCAATTGCGGCGCCTGGCCGTCGAGCTCGCCGAGGCGGCCGCCGCGCATGTTCGTGCCCGCAGGCCCGAGGTGTTCGCCGCCGACGGACCGCTCGAGGGTGCCGTGGCCACCAAGGGGCACGTCACCGATCCGGTCACCATCGTCGACACCGAATCCGAACAGTTGATCCGTGGGCTGCTCGCCGAGCGCAGGCCCGCCGACGCCATCCTGGGCGAGGAGGGTGGCGGCGATGTCGGCGCCACCACCCCTGGCACCGTCACCTGGGTCGTCGACCCGATCGACGGCACGGTGAATTTCCTCTACGGGCTGCCCGGCTACGCCGTGTCGGTGGGCGCGGTGATCGATGGCAAGCCGGTGGCGGGCGCCGTGGTCGACGTGGCCGCCGCGACCACCTACAGCGCCGCACTGGGCGCTGGTTCCCACGCTGTGCGCCCGGACGGCACCCGCGTGCCACTGCGCTGCAGCAGCGAGGACGCGCTCTCGGTGGCCCTGGTAGCCACCGGTTTCGCCTACGGCAGCGCGCGCCGGGCCCGGCAGGCCGAGCTGCTCACCGAGATCCTTCCGCGGATCCGCGACATCCGCCGCCTCGGCGCCGCCGCCATGGATCTGTGCCACGTCGCCGCGGGCAGGCTGGAGGCGTACTACGAGCACGGCCTCAACGCGTGGGACTGGGCCGCGGGCGCCCTCATCGCCGCCGAAGCGGGCGCGGTCGTCCACGTCCCGCCGGTCACCGTCGGCGGCGCCGCGGGCGAACTGACGGTCGTCGCGGCCCCCGGCATCGCCAAGGACCTCAACGACCTACTCGACCGCGTCGGCGCGCCGACAGCCTTGCCGGACTGAGATTCCAGGTTTCGGCCGCCTTGATCTGGACTGACCAGAGGGTGCGACGAAGGAGTGCCCGCCGGGAGGGAAGATCAAGGGAACAGGCCGAAAACCCGCGGCGCCGGCCGCCGATAGCTCAGCACTTCACTTCGCGCGCGGCGTCGAGGAGTTCCGGGTCGATCGAGGACGAGCTGGCGCCGGGGGCCAGGTTCTTCAGCGACCGGAGCACCGCCTCGGCGTCGGCGCCGGGGCGAAGGGATTCGCCGAACGCTTGCCCGAGGACCAGGTCGACGGTGTCGTCGGTGCGCGGATCCTCGATCAGCTCGGCGCACGGCGCGACCAGCTGGACCGAGGCGGCGGCCGGCCGGCCGTTCACGCCGAAGCGGATCTGCCCGGTGCAGGTGAGGTCGCCGCTGACATAGACCGGATCGTTACCGACCTGTGTCCCCGGCGCGCCGGCGAAGCCGAGGTCGGCCAGTGCCGAGGCGATGTTGCCCGCCTGTCCGCTCTTGCCGTTGGCGTTGAACACCCGCACCTTGGACTCCGACAGGGCCGCCGGGTCGACCTCTTCGAGCCGCGTCGGACCCACCCGGGTGCCCAGCGCCGCGGGTTGCGCCGCGTTGGTGGCCGTCGGCGTGCTCGGCGCGTTGCACGCCATCGGTTCGTTGCTGTCGTCACGGGTTCGGAACGCCGTGATCCAGACGAACAGGCTCACCAGAGCCAGCACGAGGACGAGCGCGAGCCAGAGCTCGGGCCGCCGCCGCGGAAAGGGTTTGCCGTCGCGATCAGTCGCGCTGCCTTCGGTGATCAGTGAAACCACGCGCTCACTCTACGAGTCTCGCGGCCGTGCGCGAGTCGGGGAGGTCTCGGCGAGTTTCCCAGCAGGTGACGATTCGCCGTCGGTTTCGGCACGGCGCGGGTTTGATTGCGACTTTCTCCCGTTCGTCCGCTATTGTCTGGCCGCCCAGATCGAATATTTACCGGTGAAACGGTGGTCGGTCGCGGGAACAACAAGGGCATGTCCTGCGTTTACCGAACGCTGTCGGAGTTGATCGCCAGACGATCGAACCTGATAGACGACCGGTGCACGTGTGAGGTGCACCACCGGCGGGGCGGTACGAACGCCGGACCCCTGCGGGGTTACGGCAATCGACTGATCCGGGATATACGGAGTAAGGACTGAGGGGAAGACGACATGGCAACCGACTATGACGCACCGCGGCGCACCGAATCCGACGAGGTGTCGGAGGATTCGCTCGAGGAGCTGAAGGCCCGCCGCAACGAGGCGCAGTCCGCCGTCGTGGACATCGACGAATCCGATACAGCGGAATCGTTCGAGCTTCCCGGCGCGGACCTGTCCGACGAGGTACTCAGCGTTCGGGTGGTCCCGAAGCAGGCGGACGAGTTCACCTGCTCGAGCTGTTTCCTCGTGCATCATCGCAGCCGACTGGCCACCGAAAAGGGTGGACAGCTCATCTGCATGGACTGCGCGCTCTAGAAGCAGGGCAGTGCGCAGCGCCCTGTAGCAGCGGGGACTGCGCGAACTGATCCGGGAAGGGATCAGCGAGGAAGGGTCAGCCCGCGCTCGGGAGTCCGAGCGCGGCCAAGACCCGGTCCGGCCTACGCGTACTGACCAACCAGTACGGCGTCGGGTCGTCCGGGTCGTCCAGAACCAGCAATGCCATCGGGCGGATCCAGGCCCGGTGCTGCACATAGGCGGCGGGGTCGAGTTGTCGGCCCAGCGCCGCACTCTTGGCCGTCGGCGCGACGGCCGCGGCGCGCGCGACGAAGCTCACCGGCAGGTGGGCGCGGTCGACGCGCAGTTCCGCCGTACCGTCGTCGGCCACCGTGACATCCAGGCGATGCCTGCTCATCCACAACAGAATCCAGACCGGGACCGGCGCCAGCAACACATACGGCAGCCAGGCCCGCAACCCCGGCGCGCCCATGTGGATCTCGGCCGCCAGTAGTCCCGCGATCGCGAAGCCGACCGGCCACCACCACAGCGGCACCCAGAGCCGTTCGGAGTAGGGCGACGGACCCTGCGCGCTCGGCGCGCGATGGTCGGTGTCTGCGGTATCGGTCGTCGAGGAATGGGGCTGGTCGGGCACCCCTCAACACTAGGTCACCGCGCCAGGGTCGCGACGAGAAGGTCCGGGGTCGAGCGCGTAGTCTCGACCGATGTGAACGCACTTGCACCGATTCCGCTGCGGCGGCTCGATCCCGGCCTCCCTGTGCCGACGCGTGCCCATCCGGGTGACGCGGGCGTCGACCTCTGTACCACCGAGGATGTGATCATCGAACCGGGCGAGCGGGTGCTGGTCGGCACCGGGATCGCGATCGCGCTGCCGATGGGCACGGTCGGCTTGATCCACCCCCGGTCCGGCTTGGCCGCGAAGGCCGGCCTGTCGGTGGTCAACACGCCGGGCACGGTCGACGCGGGCTACCGCGGTGAGATCAAGGTGTGCCTGATCAACCACGACCCGCGCACCGCCATCGAGTTGCGTCGCGGTGACCGCATCGCGCAGTTGCTGGTGCAGCGGGTCGAGTTGGTCGATTTCGCCGAGGTCGACGATCTCGACGACACCGCCCGCGGCACCGGCGGGTACGGGTCGAGCGGCGGGCATGCCAGCCTGGCCGGCAAGGAGGCGTGATGGGTCTGTTCGGTAAGAAGAAGCGCGCGCGTGACGACGACGCCGACTACGTCGAATACGACGAGGTGGCCTACGACGAGGCGGACTACGACCTGGACGCCGACTCCGACGAGTACGACACCGACGAGTTCGTGCGCCCCGACTTCGCCCGCCTCGATTTCGACGACGCCCCGACCGACGAGCGCATCTACGGGAACTTCGACCACGCACCGGATGCCCTCGCCGGTCCGTACGACATCAGCGAGGTGTCCGACGAGATGATCGCGCGGCGCCTCGATCTGGGATCGGTGGTGATCCCGGTGCCGGAGGGTGGGCAGTTGCAGGTGGAAATGAGCCCGGACGGCACGCCGCAGGCGGTGCACCTGGCCATCCAGTTCGCCGCGTCGCCGGGCGTCGCGCCCGTGCAGGGCAGGCTCACCGTGGCCGCGTACGCGGCACCGAAGTCGGCCGGGCAGTGGCGCACGGTCGCCGCCGATCTGGCCGAATCGCTGCGCGGCGACGGTGCGCGGGTCGCCGTGGAGAAGGGTCCCTGGGGTCGCGAGGTCAAGGCGCTCACCGACGGCGCCGATCTGCGTTTCATCGGTGTCGACGGTCCGCGCTGGATGATCCGGCTGGTCGCCGCAGGCCCGTCGGGGGCGGTGGACGAGCGCAGCCCGCTGATCACCGCGGCCCGCGCGGTGCTGGCCGACGCCGTGGTTCGCCGCGGCACCGACCCGCTCCCGGTGCGTGACCCGCTCCCGGTGGTCCTGCCCCAAGAGCTGGCCGAACAGCTGGCCGCCGCCCACCAGCAGCAGGTCCAGGCCCATCAGGACGCGCTTGAGGCCCAAGCGGCCGCGGCCGCCGCCCCGCCTCCGTCGGCCCTCCCACCGAAACTGCCGGACGAGCCACGCCGCGGCGCCGACGGTTCGGCAATGCAGCAACTGGGCCTCAACTGAAACTAGGCCTGAACTGAACGGTCCCGCCTCTCCGCGACTTTGCCGGTCGTGGGGAGGCGGGTTCAGTTGGTGACCGGGCCTGCGGTCGGGGTGGTTCTGGTGTCGGTTGCCCGGCGAGTTACCCGTGTACTCGCGAGATCAGTTGTCCTGCAGGGTTTTCCGTTGCCGGTGCGGTCGTCGCTAGCAACGCGCTCAACTCTGTGAAACCGGCGTGTCCGAGTATCGCCGGGTCGGCGCCCAGCTCGGCGAGCGTTACCCGGTGTAGTCGGGCCGACGGCAATGTTGCCGCCCATTCCTCCGCGACAGCGATCGGGTGCACCGGGTCGTCACTCGCGCCGACCACCGCGACCGGCACTTCGTTGCCGGCCAATTCCTCCGGCGACGGCCACGCGTAGGCGGCGGCCTCGTCCAGCGCCGCGGGCAGGTGTGGCCACTGGCCGCGCCACGACTGGGTGAGCGCGTCGGCGAGCCACCGCGGACTCGATGCCCGCATCCGCTCGATCACCGCGTCCAGCCCGTCGGCACGCAGTTGCCCGGCGGTAACCGAGGCGCTCAATGCCGCTGGGCAGGTGGCGGTTTCGGCGCCCGTCCAGGCGGGTAATGCTGTAACGACACCGACAACCGCGGTGCGGTGCTCGGCTGCCCAGTCGAGTGCGATCGCGGCGCCGAGGGAGATGCCCGCGGCCAGGACCGGACCGCGTGCCGCGGCAGCGTCCAAAGCCGCGATACAGCTCCCGATCACGGCCTGCGGGTCCGGTTCGACAGCGTGGAACGTGAGTCCGCGCGCGTGGGCGGCAGGCCCGAACGCGCGGGCCGCGAAATCGGCGTCGGAGCCGGTTCCCGGCAGGGCGACCACGGTGACCTGGGGTGGGGTGCGCAACACCGACCGAGCGTAGCGGCCGGGCGTTTGCCCATCTACAGTGGCGGTGTACGGCCAACTAGCGGGAGAAGCGTGCCATGTCGTCATCCACGGGCGGACACAAGTCGGGATCGGGCCCGGATTCAGGATATTTTCGACGACTCGGCCGCCGCCTCACCGCCGATATCGACCAGCTCGACGCCGAGGAATTGGCGGAGACGGCCGATGCCTCCGGTGCCCGGCGGGCCAAGGATTGCTGTCGCGGTGAGGAGGCGACCATTCTGGGCAGGCTCCGCAGTGTCGAGGCGTGTCCGAAGGCGGCCGGTGCCAGCGTGCAGGCCGAGTTCTTCGACGGCACCGACGCCATCACCCTGGTGTGGATCGGGCGCAGGCGCATTCCCGGTATCGAACCGGGCAGGCGCATCCTGGTCCGTGGCCGCGTGGGTGACCGCGACGGCCGCAAGGTGATCTTCAACCCCTACTACGAATTGCGCGGGAACAGCTGACGTATGCCCTCCAGCGACGAGTACCGCACTGCCGCGGACCCCGAAGCCACCGTGGCGTTGCCCGTGGTCACCGATGAGACGGTGGACCCGGAAGTCGACGCCGAGGTCGGCAAGGCCGAACAGACCTTGCTCGAGCAGCTCGGCGGCTTCAGCGGCCTGATCTACTCCACCCTGCCCGTGTTGGTGTTCGTTCCGGTGAACTCCTTCACCAATCTCACCGTAGCCATCTGGGCCGCCCTCGGTGTCGCCGCCGCCATCCTGATCTGGCGACTCGTGCAGCGCAGCCCGATTCAGCCCGCGATCTCCGGCTTCCTCGGCGTCGGCCTGTGCGCGCTCATCGCCCAGCGGGTGGGGGAGGCCAAAGGCTTCTTCCTGTTCGGCATCTACACCAGCCTGGTGTACGCGGGCGTGTTCGCGCTGTCGATCCTGTTGCGCCGCCCACTCGTCGGGGTGATCTGGGGCGCGCTCAACGGCCACGGTCACCGCTGGCGTACCGACAAGCGCATCCGCAAGCTCTACGACCTGGCCACCGTGGTGTGGGTGGTCGTCTTCGGCGCCCGCTACCTGGTGCAGTCGCAGCTCTACGACACCGACCACACCACCTGGCTGGCCGTGGCCCGCATCGGCATGGGCTGGCCGCTCACCGCGGTCGCCCTTGTGGTCACCGTGTGGGCGGTCCGCAAGGCCGGGCACCTGCCCGCCGAAAAGACCGACAAGTCCGGTGCCGGAACGGAATCCGTGCCCGCGTAAGGGTGGGTAGCGCGCCGCCGGAGGTGGGGAAGTACCCACCCTGGGGTGTCTGGTCGCGGCCGCTCGTTCGTCGCACGATCAATGCGTAGGAAATACGCGAAGATCGTGAAAGGGACGGCGACCATGATGGCAACCGAGCACCGAGACGAGCGACCGGCCGCCGCACCCCGACGCGACACCGCCAAGACCCCGGCGCCCGTGCTGTCGGAGAGCAAGCGCATCGGCGCCGAACTCGACGCGCTGGTCGGCCCGGCCGCCCGCGGTGATCGCGACGCCGTCGCCGAGATCCTGCGCCTGGTGCACCCGCTGGTCCGCCGGTACTGCGCGGCCCGCATGGGCGCCACCGGCCACCTCACCGTCACCGCCGACGACGTCACCCAGGAAGTGCTGATCGCCATCGTGAACGCGATCCCGCGCTACCGCGATCAGGGCAAGTCGTTCCTGGCGTTCGTCTACGGCATCGCCGCCAACAAGGTCTCCGACGCGTTCCGCCGCGGCAAGCACACCGCGTACCCGACGGCCGAGGTGCCCGACACCGCGAGCACGTCGGCGGGCCCGGAGGAATGGGCGCTGGCCTTCGAACGCCGCGCCGCCACCCTCGAATTGATGAAGGTCCTCGCCCCGAATCACCGTGAGGTGCTGATGATGCGGATCGTGCTCGGCTGGAGCGCGGCGCAGACCGCCGAGGCCATCGGCACCAGCCCCGGAGTGGTCCGGGTGATGCAGCACCGCGCGCTCAACAAGCTGCGCGCGGAACTGAAAGTGGCGTAAGGACTCAGGGCTTCACGCCGTGGGTGGCCAGGGTGAGCCGCAGGTCCTCTTCGGCCTCCACCGAGGTGACGAACAGCAGTTCGTCCTCACCCTCGAACGGATCGTCGGGCTGCGGCACGATCACCCGGCCGCCGCGCAGGATCGTCACCAGCGCGGTATCGCGCGGCATCTTCAACGTTCGCACCGGTTTGCCCGCCAGCTGGGTGTCGGCGGGCAGGGTGATCTCGACCAGGTTGGCCTGCCCCTGCCGCAGCGTCATCAGCCGCACCAGATCGCCGACCGACACGGCCTCCTCGACGAGCGAGGCGAGCAGGCGCGGCGTCGACACGGCGACATCGACGCCCCACGCCTCGTTGAACAGCCATTCGTTGCGCGGATCATTCACCCGCGCCACCACCCGGCGTACGCCGAACTCGGTCTTGGCGAGCAGCGCGTGCACCAGATTCGCCTTGTCGTCGCCGGTGGCGGCGATCACCACCTCGTAGGTCTCGAGATCGGCGTTCTCCAGCAGCGACAGCTCGCAGGCGTCGGCGTGCACCCAGACGGCGTCGGGGATGGCGGCCGGGTCGATGTGATCGAGCTGGCGTTCGAGCAGCATCACCCGGTGTCCGCCGCGCAGTAGTTCCCTGGCGATCGAGCGCCCGACCGCACCCGCGCCGGCGATGGCGACCTTCATGTGTTCAGTCCTCGCTCAGTGGGGCCTTGGCGGCCAAGGCGATCGCCTCGCCGACCGTGCCGGACGTGGCCGCGACGTAGACGACGTCGTCGGCCTGGACGATCGTCTTGGAATCGGGGAGCAGGCCCTGGCCGAAGCGCAGGATGAACGCGACGCGCACCTGCAGATCGCGTTCCAGGTCGCGCACCGTACGGCCGGACCAGTCCTCGTGCAGGGTCAGCTGGGTCACCGCGACCGCGCCGGTGGGGTCGCGCCAGGTGGTGGTCGAGTTGTCGCCGATCAGGGTGCGCAGGAACCGGTCGGTGGTCCACGGGACGGTCGCGATAGTCGGGATGCCGAGCCGTTCGTACACCTCGGCGCGCTTGGCGTCGTAGATGCGAGCGACGACACGTTCGACGCCGAACATCTCCCTGGCCACCCGGGCCGAGATGATGTTGGAGTTGTCACCGGAACTCACCGCGGCGAACGCGTCGGCGCGTTCGATCCCGGCGCGGGTCAGCACATCACGGTCGAACCCGACGCCGATCACCTCCTGCCCGGTGAACCCCTCGCCGAGGCGGCGGAACGCGCTGGGATCGCGGTCGATGACCGTGACCTCGTGACCCACCCGGGTCAGCGCACGCGCCAGCGACGAGCCGACTCGCCCGCACCCCATGATCACTACGTACACCGTGCACCCTCGTTCCTGGCCTACCCGTGGCGTCCGGCAAGGACCGTACCCGCCGGATGCTCCCATCGCCCATTTTCCCCGCGCCGACGCGGGACAAACAATCTGCGACATCGCCGTGACGCCCGTGAGCGTGCGTGCGAAGGTACTGGTGAACTCCTCTATGCTCAGCCCGGTGTCCAAGTTGACGACAGCAGCCAAACGTCTGCTGCTGGGCAGGCCGTTCCGTAGCGATACGCTCGGCCACACGCTGCTGCCCAAGCGTATCGCTCTACCCGTGTTCGCCTCCGATGCGATGTCATCGGTCGCCTACGCGCCGGAGGAAATCTTCCTGGTGCTGTCGGCCGCGGGCATCTCCGCCTATGTATACGCGCCTTGGGTCGGCTTGGCTGTCGCGTTCGTGATGGCGGTGGTCGTCGCCAGCTACCGGCAGAACGTGCACGCGTACCCGTCCGGTGGCGGTGATTACGAGGTAGCGACGAAGAACCTCGGCCCCAACGCGGGATTGACGGTCGGCAGCGCGCTGCTGGTCGACTATGTGCTCACCGTGGCGGTCTCGATCTCCTCGGCGGCGTCGAACATCGGTTCGGCCATACCGTTCGTCGCTACGCACAAGGTGTTGTTCGCGGTGGTCGCGATCGTGATCCTGACCGCGATCAACCTGCGCGGCGTGCGTGAATCCGGTACCGCCTTCGCGATTCCGACCTACGCGTTCATCGTCGGAATGGGCGCGATGCTGGTCTGGGGGCTGTTCCGCACCTATGTGCTCGGTGACGACATCCAGGCCGAGTCCGCCGGTTTCGGGCTCAATGCCGAGGACGAGCACCTCTACGGCCTGGCCTTCGCCTTCCTGATCGCGCGCGCCTTCTCCTCCGGCTGTGCGGCGCTCACCGGTGTCGAGGCCATCAGCAACGGTGTGCCCGCGTTCCGTAAACCCAAGTCGCGCAATGCCGCGACCACCCTGCTGCTGCTGGGTTCGATCGCGATCGTGCTGCTGATGGGCATCATCATCCTGGCCCAGAAGATCCGTGTCGTGTACGCCCACGACCCCGCGAACCTGGTCGGCGCGCCCGCCGACTACCACCAGAAGACGCTGATCGCGCAGATCGCCGAAGCGGTGTTCCATGGCTTCCCGATCGGCTTCTTC
Organism: Nocardia sp. FBN12; assembly: GCF_054031145.1. Lineage (NCBI taxonomy): Bacteria > Bacillati > Actinomycetota > Actinomycetes > Mycobacteriales > Nocardiaceae > Nocardia > Nocardia sp. FBN12. Next base: position 3,758,923 of record NZ_CM132926.1, on the reverse strand, counting down.
TTCGTCACCATCGTCACCGCGCTGATCCTCGTGCTGGCCGCCAATACCGCGTTCAACGGTTTCCCCGTACTCGGTTCGATCCTGGCGCAGGACCGCTACCTGCCCCGCCAGCTGCACACCCGCGGCGACCGGTTGGCCTTCTCCAACGGCATCCTGTTCCTGTCGGGCGCGGCGATCGCGTTCGTGGTGATCTTCGACGCCGAGGTGTCCAAGCTCATCCAGCTCTACATCGTCGGTGTGTTCGTGTCGTTCGTGCTGAGCCAGACCGGCATGCTGCGGCACTGGACGCGCCTGTTGCGCACCGAGACCGACCCGGCACAGCGCAGGCAGATGAAACGGTCGCGGGCGATCAACGCGGTCGGTCTCGCCGCGACCGGCACCGTGCTCGTGATCGTGCTGGTCACCAAGTTCTTCGCCGGTGCCTGGATCGCGATCATGGTGATGGTGGCGATCTTCGTCGTGATGAAGATGATCCACCGGCACTACGACTCGGTCTCGCGCGAACTCGACGAATCCGACTGGGACGGGGTGCTGCCCAGTCGCACCCACTCCCTGGTGCTGGTCTCCAAACTGCACCTGCCGACCCGTCGCGCGCTGGCCTACGCCCGCGCGACCCGCCCGGACACCCTCGAAGCGGTGACGGTCAACGTCGACGACGCCGACACCCGCAAGCTGGTGCGCGAGTGGGAGAACAGCGAGATCAACGTCCCGCTGAAGGTGATCGAATCGCCCTACCGCGAGATCACCAAGCCCGTGCTCGAATACGTCAAGCGGGTGCGCAAGAACGCACCGCGCGACGTGGTCACCGTGTTCATCCCCGAATACGTGGTCGGACACTGGTGGGAGCAGGTGCTGCACAACCAGTCCGCGCTGCGGTTGAAGGGCAGGCTGTTGTTCGAGCCGGGTGTGATGGTGACGAGCGTGCCGTGGCAGCTCAGCTCCTCCACCAGGGCCAAGCAGGCGGTCGAAGGGAACGCGCCGGGTTCGGTGCGCCGAGGTTTCGAACGACCAGGCACTCGCGAATGAGCGGGGCGCCGGTCGAGGGTGAGAGTGGGTGTGACCGTGAGTGATTGGAGCGGACAGGAATTCGAGGTGCGGCTCGGGGCGCCGGGGCACGGTGGTTTCATCGTCGGGCGCCACGAGGGCCGGGTCGTGTTCGTGCGGCACGGGCTGCCCGGTGAGCTGGTGCGGGCGCGGGTGACCGAGGACCGTGGTGGGTCGTTCTGCCGGGCAGATGCCGTCGAGATCATCGAGGCGTCACCGGATCGGGTGCCCGCGACGTGTCCGGTGTCGGGGCCGGGTGGGGCGGGCTGCTGTGATTTCTCCTTCGCCGCACCCGAGGCGCAGCGCGCGCTCAAGGCCACGGTGGTGTCGGAGCAGTTGCGGCGATTGGCCAAGATCGAGCCGGAGGTGACGGTCGAACCGATCGCCGGGGATTCCGGCGAGGTCACCGGCGGGTGGCGCACGCGGGTGCGGTTGGTCGTCGACGCGGCGGGACGGGCGGGGGTGCACCGTCACCGCAGTACCGAGGTGATCACGGATCTGCGGTGTCCGCAGCCTGTCGCCGGGGCTCTCGACGGTGTCGCGGATCGGTTGTGGACGCCGGGCGCGGATCTCGTTGTCGCGGTGGACGGCGACGGCGTGCGCCATATCGTCGAATTGGCCGAGACGCCTGCCGCCGGACCGTCCGGACGCCCCGAGACGCCGCGTGGGGCCAGTCGCGGTCGTGGGCAGCGCCCGGGTCGTCGTCGTGAGTCGGCGCCGCCCGTGGGGGATGAGCGTGGGGCGATTCGGGACCGGGCGGCTTCGCGGAAGTCGGCGATGAACGCGCCTCGGGAGGAGTGCGTGGTCGAGGGCTCCGGACGGGTCGTCGAGTATGTGGCGGGGCGTCGGTGGGAACTGTCGGCGACGGGGTTCTGGCAGGCGCATCATGGTGCGGCGCAATGCTATTCGGATCTGATCGCGGAGTGGTCGGGCCTGGCTCCCGGTGGTTCCGGCTGGGATCTCTACGCCGGTGTCGGCGTGTTCGCGGCGCGGATGGCTGAGCAGACGGGTCAGACCGGGGCGGTGACCGGTGTCGAATCCGCTCGCTCGGCGGTTGCCGACGGCGTGGCGGTCCTGGGCGACCTGCCCTGGTTGGATCTGCGGGCCGACCGCGTCGAGCGCTGGGCTCGCAGTGCTTCCGGCACACCGGATGTCGTTGTCCTCGACCCGCCGCGTGCGGGAGCGGGCAAGGACGTCGTCGCCGCGGTGACCGACGCGGATCCTCGCCGGATCGTTCACATCGGTTGCGATCCAGCGGCTTTCGGCCGTGACCTGGGGTTGTATCTGGACGCGGGATATCACCTGGCGGAGTTGCGGGCGTTCGACGCGTTCCCGGGCACGCATCATGTCGAGTGCGTGGCGCTGCTCGACCGCTGAGTGTTCGGTAGTCCCGGACGATTTCGGCGATAGAAAGAGAGAATTCGCGCTACATTGCCTCAATGGTGGATGTGAACGACTCGCGCCGTTTCGTTGTCATCGGGGGTGGGCTGGCCGGGCTGGCTGCCGCCGTGTGGCTGGCGGAGGCCGGTAAACAGGTGACTCTGCTGGAGCGGCGCGGTCGGCTCGGCGGTCGCACCCAGGCGATGCGGGTTGCCGAGGTGGACGACCTGCCCGACAACGGCCAGCACGTGGTGGCCAGCGGGTACCGCAGTCTGTGGCGGTATCTGGATAGCGTGGGTACCCGGCAGCACGTGGAGTTTCCGGGCGCCGGGAGTCTGCGCTGGCCGGGTGGTCGCGCGGTCATGTTGCACACCAAGGGTTTCGGCGCCCTGCGCACACTGATGGGTGCCCATCCCGACGCGGGACCACTGGAGCGGCTACGCGCGCTGCGTTCCTCGCTGATGCTGGTCCGGCAGGCACTGTGGCAGCCGGACTACCTCGCCGACATCACCACCGACGAGTGGTTCCGGCGCCTGGCGATGCCGGCGAAAGCTCGGGAGGCCCTGTGGGATTGGCTCGCACTCGGCATCGCCGCCGAGCCGGTGGACAAGGAGTCGGCGAAGGTGTTCGCCGACGTGCTGGCCACCGGGGTCCGGATCGGGCTGCGGGACCGGACGGGCGTGACCATCGGTTATCCCACCGTGGACCTGGACACGCTCTACATCACCGGCGCGGAGCGGGTCTTCGAGCGCCACGGGGTCGACGTGCGCTATCGGGCGGTGGCCCGCAAGATCGTGATCGTCGACGGTAAGGCGACCGGGGTGCAGCTGGCGGACGGCTCGGTGGTCGAGGCCGACGCGGTGATCTGCGCCGTGCCGAACTCCGCTGTCGGCGGGCTCCTCGACGACCTGCCCGAACACGCCGAAATCTACGCTGCCGCGGACAAACTCGGCTTCACTCCGATCGTGAGCACGAACCTGTATCTCGACCGGCCGCTGAAGACCAAGTCGGCCATGGAGGCGCTGATCGGCGGCGGCGGTGTGATCGATCAGGTCTTCGACCGGCAGCGCATGCACCAGCGCACGCCCGACGGTACCTGGCTGTACTGCCTGACCACCAGTGGCGCGTACGAGCAGATCCACAAGAGCAACAGCGAGATCGTCGCCGAGCAGATGGATCTCATCCGCCGCTACTACCCGGAAGCCGCCGATGCTCAGGTCGTGACCGGCCATGTGGTGAAGATGCCGAAGGCGACCTTCTCCCAGGTTCTCGGCACCGACAACCTGCGCCCCGGCCAGCGCACCTCGGTCCCGAACCTGATGCTGGCAGGCGACTGGACCCGCACCGACTGGTGCGCGACGATGGAAAGCGCCGTCCAGAGCGCCGAGCGTGCCGTCGAAGCGCTTCTCGCGCAGCCCGGATAGCCCCGGCCGGCGGCGTCAGTCGAGGGCCCAGGTCACGCGGACGCTCGCGCCGACCTCGGTTTCGCCGGGGACCATGGGCACAGGGGAGCTGGCGCGGGCCATCAGCATCGGGGACGAGTCCATCTCGGCGCTGATGTCGTAGGCGCGCGAGGTCGGGGGAGAGGTGTCCTCGGTGATCTGGAGGACAGCGCCCAGGGTGACACCGGCGCGGGCCGCGTACTGCTCGGCTTTCGCTTTCGCGTCGTCGAAGGCCGCGTCGCGGGCCTGTTCGAGGAGCGGGGCCGGGTCGGCGATGCCTCGGGTCAGGCCACCGAGGCGTACATCGTCGCCGCCCGCGTTCACCGCGGCCGCGACGGTTTCGGCGGGGTCGGTGCCGGTACCCTCGCGCAGCGACACGCTGAGCCCGGTGGACGCCAGGTATCCGGCGATCTCGTTGCGGCCGTTGTCGGTGTACACGGTCTCGGTGCGCACGCTCAACCCGCTGGTCGCCATGTCCGCGTCACTGACCCCGGCCGCCCGCAGCGCCGCGACGACCGCGCTCACCCGGCCGCCCGCACGTCCGTAGGCGGCCACGACGGTGTCGGCCCGCGATTCCACCGACAAGGTCAACCGGATCAGATCGGGGACCGCGCGTACCACTCCGCGCCCGAAGGTGGTGGTGCTCGCCTGCCAGGACTTCTTGCTCACCGCGGTACTCCTGTCGGTCGAAGGCTGCTGTGCTGCTCAACGTCTCGCATCCTGGCCGAGTTCCGTCGCGCGGTCAGTAGTTCTCCGAGTTCGCGGATATGGTTCGTACAGCGGAGTCCATTTGCGCGTACGCCCCGGCGGCGAGTCGTTGCAGCAGCGCGAGTTTCAATCGCGGGTGCTGCTCGGCGAGCTCGTCGAACACGGTGGGGCTCATCACCGCCACCCGCACCCCGGTCTCGGCGACGACATCGTTGACGAACTTCTCCCCGATCAACATCGGGATCTCGCCGAACGACATCCCCGATGACAATGTCACCAACCGATGCACCCGCCCGTCGGTCCCGGGGAACGTCATCCGCACCCGTCCGTCGAGTATCAGGTACAGCCCGGATCGTGGCTCACCGCGCTCGGCGATCACCTCGCCCCTGGCGAAGGTCCTGGCGACGAAATCCGCGCACAGCCGGTTCCGGTCGGCCTCCTCCAGCCCGACCAGCAGCGGATGGTCGTCGAGCGCAATGGACGTGCGCGCGGACGTTCCCGGCGGCCGGTGCCGGTCGAGCACGATGTCCTCGCACCATTCGGTGGCCGTGTCCCGGTCGATGAACACCCGCCCGCGCGGATCGTCGGGATCCAGGCTCGACACCTCGTGCCCGAGCGTGGCGTCGGGATCGACCAGCGCCACCCGGCTGCCCCGGCGCACCAGCTCGGCCTGCAACTGGTCGAGCATGCCGCGCGCTACCTGACTCACCTCACCCACCCGGCGCAGGTCGATCACCAGCGCGTCGAGTTCGTCGGCCTTGCCCTCGATCGCCCGCACCGCCCGCTCGGCACCGGCGAACAACAGGTCGCCGTGCAGTTCGTAGACCCGCGCGCGATCGCCGTGTGAGGCCAACACCGCGGCGTCGGAGGGCGTGCGGCGCAATCGTGACGGCAGCTGCGCGACCGTGTAGTCGGCCCGGATCGCCGTGCGCGCCGATCGGGTCACGTGACAGAAGTGCAGTTCGAGCCGCTTCGACAGCTCCCGGCACGCGGCGACCCCGCGCACACTGTTGCCCTGACCGTCGAGTCGCGGCGAGTACACCGAGATCCCGAGCTGACCCGGCAGCACCGCGATGATCCCGCCGCCGACCCCGCTCTTGGCGGGCAGCCCGACCGTGGTCACCCAGTCGCCCGCCGCGTTGTACATGCCGCAGGTGGTCATCACGCTGAGCACCCGCTCGGTCAGCGAGGTCGACAGCGCCCGTTCCCGCGTCCGCGGATTGACCCCGTTGTCGGCCAGCGTGGCCGCCATCACGGCCAGGTCGGCGCAGGTGACCTCGAGCGAGCACTGCCGGAAGTACCGATCGACCACGTCGTCGGGTTCGACGTCGAGGATGCCGACCGAGCGCAGCATGTACCCGATGGCGCGATTGCGATACCCGGTGCGCGCCTCGGATTCGTAGACCGCCTGGTTCATCGTCAACTCGCGCCCGGCGAAGCGGGAGTAGCAGCGACGCACCCGCTCGAACTTGTCCGCGCTGTCGCGGCCGTTCACCAGTGAGGCCGCGGTGATCGCCCCGGAGTTGATCATCGGATTGCTCGGGCGCTGGGTGTCGGGTTCGAGGCTGATCTCGTTGAACGGCTCGCCCGAGGGCTCCACATCGATGTGCGCGGCCACCCCGTCGAGCCCGCGATCGGCCAGCGCGAGCGCGTAGGTGAACGGCTTGGAGATCGACTGGATGGTGAACCCGATCTCGGTGTCGCCTACCTGGTAGACCAGCCCGTCGGCGGTCGCCAGGCACAGCCCGAACGAGTCCGGCGCGACGGCGGCCAGTTCGGGAATGTAGTCGGCGGGTGCGCCGGAGGTGTCGTCGCGACAGACCGCGTACACCTCGTCGAGCATCCCCGCCACCACACCGGGGTCGATCGTGCGCGTCGCGCCGTGCGGTCGGGTCACAGCGTCACTGTAGGTCGGTAAGCAGGCGGGCCGGTCCGCCGACGCGCGGGAGATTGTCCTCACAGCAGGCGACGCAGTGAGGTAAGCCTTGGTCGAAGTGGTTTTCCGCTCGCGCGTCCTGTTCAGCGGGCATGCGGCGGTATCGTCGTCGCGAACGTGAACCTCGCCGGGCCCACGCTGGGAAGGGCCCGCGAGCCGGTGCCCGTCACGCGGGCAAATACACTGGGCGGATCACAATGTAGTCCGGAGGGAGCGAGTTCAGGTGGGAGTGCTGTCGCGGGTGGATTCACCCGAAGATCTGCGCCGGCTGAGCGTGCCGCAACTGCGCGAACTGGCGGGCGAGATCCGCGAGTTCCTGGTGCGCAAGGTCGCCGCCACCGGAGGCCATCTCGGCCCCAATCTCGGGGTGGTCGAGCTGACCATCGCCTTACACCGGATTTTCGATTCGCCGGCCGACCCGTTGATCTTCGACACCGGCCACCAGGCCTACGTGCACAAGATCCTCACCGGCCGCAAGGATCGCTTCGACTCGCTGCGCAGCCGCGACGGACTTTCGGGCTACCCGAGCCGCGCCGAGAGCGAACACGACTGGGTCGAGTCCTCGCACGCCTCCGCCGCGCTGTCCTATGTCGACGGCCTGGCGAAGGCATTCGCGCTCACCGACCAGAACCGCACTCCGGTCGCGATCGTCGGCGACGGCGCGCTCACCGGCGGCATGTGCTGGGAAGCGCTCAACAACATCGCGGGCGCGCCCGATCGTCCGGTGGTGGTGGTGGTCAACGACAACGGCCGCTCCTATGCCCCCACGATCGGTGGACTTGCCGACCGGTTGACCGCGCTGCGCACCCAGCCCGCCTACGAGCATGCCCTCGACGCCGGGAAACGCATTCTGAAAAGCATTCCCGCCGTAGGGGATTCGGCGTACTCGATGGTCCACGCGCTCAAGGCCGGGATCAAAGACGCGGTGAGCCCGCAGGAACTGTTCTCCGATCTGGGCATGAAGTACGTCGGACCGGTCGACGGCCACGATCTCGTCGCGCTCGAGGCCGCGATGCGGCGCGCCAAGGACTTCGGCGGTCCCGTTGTCGTGCACGTGGTCACCCGCAAGGGCAACGGCTACGAGCACGCCGAGAACCACGTCGCCGACCAGATGCACGCCTGCGACCCGATCGACCCGCTCACCGGCCGCCCGCTCGCGGGCAAGAAGGCCAAGGGCTGGACCGCGGTGTTCTCCGAGGAGCTCATCGAACACGGCTCGCGTCGCGAGGACATCGTCGCCATCACCGCCGCCATGCCGGGCCCCACCGGCCTCGCCGCGTTCGGTGAACGCTTCCCGGAGCGCATGTTCGACGTCGGCATCGCCGAACAGCACGGCATGGCCTCGGCCGCCGGGCTGGCGCTGGGCGGCATGCACCCGGTGATCGCCATCTACTCCACCTTCCTCAACCGGGCGTTCGACCAGCTCTTGATGGACGTGGCGCTGCTGAAGCAGCCCGTCACGGTCGTGCTCGACCGCGCGGGTGTCACCGGTCCCGACGGCGCCAGCCACAACGGCATGTGGGACTTCTCGCTGCTCGGCATCATCCCCGGCATCCGCGTCGCCGCCCCCCGCGACGGCGCCACCCTCCGGGAGGAATTCGCCGAAGCGCTCGCCGTCTCCGACGGTCCGACCGTGCTGCGTTTCCCGAAAGGCAGTGTCGCCGAAGACATCACGGCCGTGGAACGGCTCGACGGCCTTGATGTGCTTCGACTGGCGGTGCCCAGTGCGGGGTCCGCGCAGTCCCAGCACGGCGACGTCCTGATCGTCGCCATCGGCCCCTTCGCCGAAACCGCCATGCGGGTCGCCGAACTCCTGGAGCCCCAAGGTATTTCGGTCACCGTCGTCGACCCGCGCTGGGTCATCCCGGTCTCCGACACCCTGGTCAAGCTCGCCGAGAACTACCGTCTCGTCGTCACCGTCGAAGACGGCGGCCTGCACGGCGGCATCGGCTCCACCGTCTCCGCCCGCCTGCGCGACGCGGGCCTCGACGTCCCCACCCGCGATCTCGGTGTGCCCCAGCAGTTCCTCGACCACGCCTCCCGCAACGAGATCCTCGAAGAGCTCGGCCTCACCCCCGACTCCATCGCCCAGCGGATCGGCGGCTGGCTGCAGTCGCGCTAGGCATCGTCGCTGTCGTCGCCCGGCCGCCGGGCGACGACAGCGAAGTTGAGCGGGATGCGTGGTTTGCCTTCCGCCAGCTTCCATCCCTGCTCGCAGGGCACCAGATCGGGAAACGCGGGCCAGTCCATATAGGGCAGTTCCGCCATCGACTCGATGACGAGCCCGGCCCCGATCAGCGCTCCGACGATCTCGCCCAGATCGTGGCGCCACTCGTGGTTGATGGTGTGCGCGACCTGCCCCGCCGAATCCTCGGTATAGGTACCCGAATCCGAGTAGATACGAGCACCGCCACCGCCGAGGTAGTCGTCGTCGATTTCCCACGGTTCGAACTGCATCGCGCCCAGAATCGGATGGTCGTCGCGGATCACGAACACCCCGCCGGGCTCGAGCAGGTCATGGATCGACCGCGCCCACGCGGTGAGCTCCGGCAACCAGACGATGGTTCCCGCGCTCGTCACGATGGTGTCGAAACGCCGGTCGATCAGAGTCGAGGCGAACCGGGCATCCCCTTCGATCCAGGTGATGTGCCGACCGTCGGCCTCGGCGATCCGCGCGGCGTGGCGCAGCGAGTTCGGCGACAGATCCAGTCCGTGCACGTCGACTGCACCCAGCCGCGCCCAGGACACGGTGTCCGTGCCGATGTGGCACTGCAGGTGCAGCAGGGACCGCCCCGTGATCCCGGATCTCGGCAGGTGCGGCGCGAGTACCGCGAGATCGTTGCGCACCACCGAGGAGATATCGCCCGGATCGGCCAGGAAGGCATCGACGTCGTACATCTGCGACCGCGCGTGCACGTCGGCCCGGTCGTCCCAATTCGCGCGGTTGGCGGCGATCGCTTCGGCTTCGAGCACGGCGTGACCCTTCGACGGCAGTGTGATGGCGAGGATCGACGCTACCGATGGGCACCCCGCCGGGTCGACTGGTTTTCGTGCCGCGCCCGCAACGTGACCCGGCGACACGTCGCCGAGACAACCGGGCCAGGCAGGACTAGTCGGACGCGGGAGTCAGTGCGCTTGTCAGAGCGGGGACCGCGAGGGCGCGCTGCCATGGACGGGCGCCGCCGGCGCGGAGGAAGGCTTCGATCCTCGCGGACAACTCTTCGGGAGTACCGACGTTCTTGTAGTCGGGGAGTCCGTCCCAGCACAGTCGGCGAACCAGCTCGGGAGACAGCAGGTTCTCGACCGGGATGGCGTGTGTGGTGGAGAGTTCGCCCATGGCACCGCGGGCGGTGGTGAGGCGGGCGGCGGCGATGGGGTCGCGGCGTTCCCAGCGGTTGACCGGGGGTGGGCCGTCGAAGGGGAGGGTCAGTGGGGGCAGTTGTTTGTCGGGGAGGGAGCGGCCTCGTTCGACGGCGGCGAGCCAGTCTCGGGAGTAGCGGCGCTGGCGGGGACCGCCGAAGACGGGGAGGGTGCGCAGTTGGGCGATCGAGCGGGGTTCGCTGGTGGCGGCGGTGACGATCGCCGAGTCGGGGAGGATGCGGGCAGGGGCGACGTCGCGGGCGCGGGCGAGTTCGTCGCGGGTGGTCCACAGTTCGCGGACGATCGCCAGCTGGCGGGTGCGGCGCAGGGTGTGGATGCCGGAGGTGCGGCGCCAGCGGTCGGCCTTGGGGGCGGGCGGGTCCATCGTGCGGACGTGCTCGAATTCCTCTGCGGCCCAGTCGAGTTTGCCCTGGGCGGTGAGGTCGGCGGCGACAGTGTCGCGCAGTTCGAGCAGCAGTTCGACGTCGAGGGCGGCGTAGTTGAGCCATTCGTCGGGCAGCGGGCGGCTCGACCAGTCGGCGGCGCCGTGGCCCTTGCGCAGGGTGCGGCCGAGCAGGTTTTCGACCATCGCGGCCAGGCCGACGCGTTCGTAGCCTGCGATGCGGCCGCCGAGTTCGGTGTCGAACAGGCGCGCGGGGCGAAGGCCGAGTTCGGCGAGGCCGGGGAGGTCTTGATCGGCGGAGTGCAGGACCCATTCGAGGTCGTTGATCGCCTCGGCCAGCGGGGTGAGCGCATCGGTGATGGGTATCGGGTCGATGAGGAACGAGCCCGCGCCCTCGCGGCGGAGCTGGATCAGGTACGCCCGTGCCGAATAGCGGAAACCGGACGCGCGTTCGGCGTCGACAGCGAGGGGACCGGTGCCCGCGGCGAGAGTTTTGGCGGCCGCGGCGACCTCTTCGGCGGTCGCCAGCACAGGTGGAACCCCCTCGGCAGGGACGAGCAGTGGCTCTGCTGCGGTGGGTTCCTCGGCGACCGACATAAACGTGAACTCTACGTGGCGATCAAGGGTGTTCGGTGCGGGTATAGGAGTCCGGTCGTAAATGGGTGACCCCGGCGGGCGGCAACCCGGCGGCAAAGGCCAGCACTTCGCAGAACGCTTCGACGTGTCGTCGCATCTCGGTGGTCGTCGGTGTCCACGAGGCGCGCAGTTCGAGCTGGTGCGCGCGAGGCGGGCCCGCGATATCGCCGTAGCGGACCGAGCTGGTCGCGGTGACCGTGCCGCCGAGGGCGGTGAACGGTTCGCCGCGCGATTCCAGGGAGTCGACCAGCCAGCTCCATGCCACCTCGGGTAACAGCGGGTCGGCTGCCAGCGCGGCGTCGATATCGGCCTGGATGTAGGCGACGAGCCGGAAAACACCGTTCCAGGCCTCGTCGCCGTCGGGGTCGTGTAGCAGGATCAGCCTGCCGAACGCGTCGCCCTCGGAGTCGATGGGCACCACCGGGCTGTCGGGGTGGCTGACCTCCGCTCCGAGCGCATAGGAGAACGGCGCCAACCGTTGCGGAGGACGGATAGGCGCCAGCTCGATTCGAGGGTGCACTGTTGCGGTGCCCATCGCATCGACCGCCGCCCGAAAAGGAGCAGGCTCGCGGGGCGTTCCCCCGGTCGGTGCGGCGCCGTCGCGGATGTCGAGCGGTGTCACGAGGAGGAACGGTAGACGGTGGGTGCCCGGCGCCGTCGGAGGCGCGCCGCCGTGCGCGTTGCGTGCGGGTCACGTTGCGTAGGGCGCATTCTCGAGGTCGGTGCGATGCACGATGTGCGACAGAAGTGCCACGGGAGTCCTGTGTGGCCGCCTCGTCCACGATGCATCGGCGAGGAGACCGCGCAGCGGTGCCCGGTGCGCTCAGGAGCGCGTCCACAGCACTGTGTCGGGAAGACACGGCTTCCGGGTCACTACCCGCTGAAACGTGTTGTCGGTCCCACACCCGCCAGGGGGTGAGGTTTGTCCGGGCTCGACGCTTAGGATGAACGGCGATGAGCACTTACACCCGCCGCCGGTTGACCGATGCCCCTTTCCTGGCCGCCGCCACCGGCGCGACGCCCAGCAGGCGCCCGGTGTGGTTCATGCGTCAGGCCGGCCGGTCGCTGCCGGAGTACCGCGAACTGCGCAAGGGCATCGGGATGCTCGAGTCGTGCTTCGACCCGGAGCTGGTGTGTGAGATCACCATGCAGCCGATCCGCCGCCACGGCGTCGACGCGGCAATCCTGTTCTCCGACATCGTTGTTCCGCTCAAAGCGGCAGGCATCGACCTCGACATCGTGCCCGGCGTCGGCCCGGTCATCGCCTCGCCGATCCGCACCGAGGCCGACGTGCGCGCGCTGCCGCGGCTGCGCCCCGAAGAGGTCGGCGCGGTCGCCGAAGGCGTGCGACTGCTCACCGCCGCGCTCGGCGACACTCCGCTGATCGGCTTCGCAGGCGCACCGTTCACCCTCGCCTCCTACCTGGTGGAAGGTGGGCCGAGCAAGCAGCACGAGCGCACCAAGGCGATGATGCACGCCGACCCGAAGACCTGGCACGCCCTGCTCGGTGCCCTCACCGACATCACCATCGCCTTCCTGCAGGCCCAGCTGGCGGCCGGGGTCGACGCGGTGCAGCTGTTCGATTCCTGGGCGGGCGCGCTCTCGCTGGCCGATTACCGCGAGTATGTGCTGCCGCATTCGGAGCGGGTGTTCGCCGAAGTCGCCTCGGCGGGGGTGCCGCGCATTCACTTCGGTGTCGGCACGGGCGAACTGCTCGGTGCCATGGGTGAGGCCGGTGCGGATGTGGTCGGGGTGGACTGGCGAGTGCCGCTTACCGATGCCGTGCGACGGGTCGGCGCCGGAAAAGGCTTGCAGGGCAACCTGGATCCCGCGATCCTGTTCGCCGGATTCGACGCGGTCGAGGCCGAGACGCGCCGGATCGCCCGGGAAGCGGACGAGGCGATCACCCTCGGCGCGACCGGGCACATCTTCAATCTGGGCCACGGCGTGCTGCCCGACACCGATCCCGGCGTATTGACCGCGCTGGTCGAGTTGGTGCATTCGCTGTAGAGCTCGATCCCCTCGATGCCGCCGGCGGCGAGGGGAGTCCACGGACAGTGACTCGGCCGACATCGGTCAGGGCGCGCGTCGGCAGCCGGTGCGCGCGCGGCTACGGTCGAGGCATGAGGATCGCGATCGTCGGTGGCGGAATCAGCGGGCTAGTCGCGGCGTACCGGTTGCGACAGCGGCTGGGGGAGGACGCCGACATTGTCGTGCTCGAGCAGGGCGGTCGGGTCGGCGGGGTGCTGCACACCCGTGAATTGGCCGGGGACCCAGTCGATCTCGGGGCCGAGGCATTCGTCGGGCGCAGACCCGAGGTGATCGAGTTGATGAGTGAACTCGGCCTGGACGACCAGTTGGTGCGGCCTGCGGGGAAGCGGCCGCTGATCTGGTCGCAGGGGGCGGCGCATCCGCTGCCGGGGCGCACTCTGATGGGGATTCCGTCTGATGCGGAGTCGCTGCGCGGGCTGATCGACGATGCGACGCTCGACCGGGTCGCGACCGAGCCGCAGCGGCCGCTGCATTGGGAGCCGGGCTCCGACGTCGACGTGCAAACCCTGGTGGGCGACCGTTTCGGCAGGCAGGTGGTCGAGCGGAGCGTCGATCCGTTGCTCGGCGGGGTGTATGCCGGGATCAGCGCTTCCATCGGCGTCCGCGCCGCGCTGCCCACCCTCGCCGAAGCACTCGACAACGGCGCTTCGAGCCTCACCGAGGCTGTCTGCGCAGCGATGCCGGCCCCCAGTTCGGCCCCGGTATTCGGTGGACTGCGCGATGGCTACGGAGCCCTGCTCGCCGCACTGACCGAAGCGTCGGGAGCACGTTTCGTCACCACGATGGCCGCGACGCGGGTGGCCCGCGCACCCCGTGGCTGGGTGGTCGACCCGCTCGGCGCCGTCGACGCCGTGGTCATCGCGACGCCCGCGCCGATCACCGCCCGCCTGCTGCACCACGTGGCACCCGTAGCCGCGCAGGCTGCCGCCGGTATCGAGCTGTCCTCCTCGGCGCTCGTCGCCATGGCGATCCCGCGCGACACCCCACTTCCGGACAACTCCGGCATCCTCGTCGCCACCGGAGAACCCTTGCGCGCCAAGGCCTTCACCCTGTCCAGCCGTAAATGGCCGCATCTGGCCGAACGCGACGTCGCCCTCGTCCGAGCCTCGTTCGGCCGCCTCGGCGACGACCAACCGCTGTCCTGGACCGACGACGACCTGATCGCGGCCGCCGTCGCGGACCTGTCCACCGTCACCGGCATCCCGATCACCCCACTCGAAGCCGTCGTCCAACGCTGGCCCGGCGGCCTCCCGCAGTACGCCCCCGGCCACACCGACCGCATCGCCACCCTCGAATCCGCTCTCGCCCCCCTCGACGGCCTCGCTGTAGCGGGCGCCTACCTCCACGGCGTCGGCGTCCCCGCCTGCGTCGCCTCGGGCACCGCCGCCGCGGAACGTGTGGCTGACGCTTGTATCCAGAGCACACAGCGCTGATCCGGATGCTGGATGGGCGATCTCGAAAGCACCGATCGGGGTAGCGCGCACTGACCAGCGGCGTGTCGTGGAGCGTCGGCGATAGCGATATTGCATGATCGCTCGCTGTGGCCATCAACGGCGAGCAGAACAGCGGACGGATCCTGATTCTCGATCCCGATCTCGGGCCCGTCGAACTTCACGACGGTGCGGTGACGACGGTTACCTCGGTGTTCGGGAGTGACGAATCGTCGCCGTGGCGGGCGAGCAGGCCGAACCTGGACTGAGCCCGAGCGGTACGCGAAAACGCCGCAGTGGCACCATGGATGCCATGGCGCGACTCGACTACCAGGCTCTCAACTCCACCATCCGTTACCTGATGTTCTCGGTGTTCCAGGTTCAGCCGGGCGTGCTCGGTGAGGATCGGGCGGAGGCGATCAAGCAAGCGCGGGCGTTCTTCGACGGGCTCGCTGACAAGGGCGTGGTGTTGCGGGGGATCTACGACGTGGCGGGGCTGCGGGCCGACGCCGATTTCATGCTGTGGACCCATGCCGAACGGGTCGAGGATCTGCAGGCCGCGTACGCCGATTTCCGGCGGACCACCGAGCTGGGACGGGCGAGCGCGCCGGTCTGGAGCAATGTCGCGGTGCACCGGCCCGCGGAGTTCAACAAGAGCCACATTCCGGCGTTCCTGGCGGGCGAGGACGCGGGGAATTACATCTGCGTCTACCCGTTCGTGCGGTCCTACGAGTGGTACCTACTCCCCGACGAGGAGCGTCGCAAGATGCTCGCCGACCACGGCAAGGAAGCTCGCGGATATCCGGACGTTCGCGCGAACACCGTGACTTCGATGGCACTGGGCGATTACGAGTGGATCCTCGCGTTCGAGGCGCCCGAACTGCACCGGATCGTCGATCTGATGCGTGACCTGCGGGCGACCGAGGCTCGCCTGCATGTGCGCGAAGAGGTGCCGTTCTTCACCGGACCGCGGGTCGAGGTCGAACAACTGGTCACCGCACTGCCGTAACGCCCGGGAAGGGCGATTCCGCACACTGTCCAGCTCGGCCGCCGACCGTAGTCAGTCCATCCGCACCCCTGCCGTTCGCATCGCGTGTAGTAAAGCGGTGTGAGAAGTCGGAGGACGAGCATGGAACGCGAGATCACCACGCCGGTCGATCTGTGCCGACCCGGCGGTCGGCTCGACCCGGCTGCCGTCGGGTGGACGCGGCAGCCGTTGCATCGGACCGATCTGCGTGGCTGGGGGCGGTGTAAGCGCTGGGAGTACTGGGGCATTGTCACTCCCCGTCATATTGTCGGCGTTGTCGTATCGTCGCTGGATTACGCTGGGGTGCACGGGATTTACGTGCTCGACCGGGAGAGCGGCGAGGAAATCGCGCGCGATGCGGTGGTGCCGCTGGCGCGCGGCACGGTGATGGCCGCGCGCAGCGGTGTGGGTATCACGTCCGCGCGCGGTGGTGGTGTCGAGATCGACATTTCCGAGGACGAGGGCGGTAGCGCGATCGAGGCCAGTGCCTCGGGCGTACGGCTCTCGGCGCAGTTGCCGTTGCCTCCCGGTCATGAGTCGCTCGGCGTGGTGGTGCCGTGGAGTACGCGGCGCTTCCAATACACGGTCAAGGATGTGGGGCGTCCGGTGTCCGGGACGCTGACCGTGGGCTCGCAGGTACATCGGATCGAGGAGGGTTTCGCGGTACTCGACCACAGCCGGGGAAAATGGCCGTACTCGATGACCTGGAATTGGGCGGCCGGTGCGCGGCCCGGATTGGGAATCCAGTTCGGTGGCAAGTGGACCGCCGGGACCGGTAGCACCGAGAACGCCCTCATTGTCGACGGTCGCCTCCAGAAGATCAGCGATGAGCTGCGCTGGGACTACGACACCGCCGATTGGCTGCGGCCGTGGTCGATCACCGGCGATCGGGTCGAGGTCGAGTTCCGGCCGTTCCATGAGCGCGTCGCGGTGTCGAACCTGCTGATCGTCGCCGGTGAAACGCATCAGTGTTTCGGGGACTTCGCCGGCCGTGTGCGCGGCGAGGACGGTCGCTGGCTCGACCTGGACGGTGTCGTGGGATGGGCAGAGGAAGCCCGGAACCGGTGGTGACTCGCAGGCGGTAACCAGGGCAGGGGTATTTACCCGATGATTCAAACAGTGATTGAAATATCGATTGAAACGTGTTTCACTTCTGTGTATGGTCGATGAGGTCAAGACGGGGACACGGCAGCGACTGCTGATCGCCGCCGAATCACTGCTGCTGACCGAGCCGTACGACGAGGTCTCCGTGCGCGGCATCTGTGCCGCCGCCGGTGCGAACACCGCCGCGGTGCACTACCACTTCGGTTCGAAGGAAGCCCTGGTCGGTGCGCTGATCGAGGACCGGTTGGGACCACTGTGGGCCGATGGTCTGGCCCGCGCGAGCGCCGGACGCGATTCGCTCCCCGCTGTCGTCGACACGATCCTGGCCCCCTTCGTCCAGCTCGCGGGAGATCCCTTGGGCCGCTTGCATCTTCGACTGCTGTCGAGGTTCGTGCTCGGACGGCATCTCACGACGTGGCAAGGCCCGTGGTTCCGAATGTCCACCTGGGTCACGCTGCTCCCGGAGCTGAGTGGCCAGGAGGGCCGCCGCCGGTGGATGCTCGCCTTCGATCTGATCATCATGCGTTTCGGCAGCCCCGAAATCGAGGAACACGGAATGACGCAGCCGGACCTCGAGACACTGCGAGATTTCGTGGTGGCCGGTTTGACCGCGCCGACGGGAGAACAGTGATGAACGACATTTTCGCACCTGCCACCCTGGGTCCGATCACCTTGCGCAACAGGGTGATCAAGGCCGCGACCTTCGAAGGCCGCACGCCGGACGCCCTGGTCACCGAGGAGCTGATCGACTTCCACCGGGAGGTCGCCGCCGGCGGTGTCGGCATGACCACCGTCGCGTATTGCGCGGTCGCACCGGGCGGTCGCACCGATCGGCATCAGATCTGGATGCGCCCGGAAGCCGTTGCGGGACTGCGGAAGCTGACCGACGGCGTGCACGCGGAGGGCGCCGCCGCCTGCGCGCAGATCGGTCATGCCGGACCGGTGGCCAACGCCGCTTCCAATCGAGTGCCCGCGCTCGCGCCGAGCCGGATGTTCAACCCGCTCGGCATGCGATTCACCAAGACTCCCACCATCGCCGAGATCGCCGACACCGTGGCCGCGCACGCCGAGGCCGCACGCCTGGCCGAGCAGGCCGGATTCGACGCGGTGGAGATTCACTTCGGCCACAACTATCTGGCCAGCTCGTTCCTGAGCCCGGTGCTGAACCGCCGCAAAGACGCCTACGGCGGATCACTGCTCAATCGGGCTCGGATGGCACGTGAAATCGCCTGTGCGGTAAAGGATGCCGTGGGTGATCGGATCGCGGTCACGGCCAAGATCAATATGGAGGACGGTCAGGCCGGTGGCCTCACCATTCCCCAATCGCTCCAGTTCGCCGCCTGGCTCGAGGCCGACGGCGCGCTCGACGCCCTCGAATTGACCGCCGGTAGTTCGCTACTGAACCCGATGATGTTGTTCCACGGCACACCCCCGCACCGCTCGTTCGCGAAAGTCTTGCCCGCCCCCGCCCGCATGGGCTTCCGCCTGGTCGGGAAGTCCTTCTTGAAGGAGTACCCGTACAAGGAGGCCTACCTGCTCGAGCGGGCTCGCCACTTCCGGCGCGCACTGTCCATGCCGCTGATCCTCCTTGGCGGCATCACCAACCTCGACACCATGCAGCTGGCACGGACCGAGGGCTTCGAATTCGTCGCCATGGGGCGGGCCCTGCTGCGCGAACCGGATCTACTGCACCGCATCAAGGTAGATGAATCGACGCGCTCGGCGTGTGTGCACTGCAACGAATGCATGCCCACCATCTACTCGGGCACGCGCTGCGTATATCGCCCCACCCTTTCGCACGAGCCGATCCAGCTGACCCTCGGCTGACACACCCGAGGGAGGAGACATCATGAGTAGACCGCTGTCCGCGACAACTGGGAGATCGCGCAGGCAGATCGAGGGACGCGTCTTCGTCGTCACCGGAGCGGGGAACGGCATCGGACGATGCGTCGCCTTGGAGCTGATCGCCCGCGGTGCGGTCGTGGTCGGCGCTGATCGTGATGAGCAGGCGCTGGCCGCCACCGCCGCACTGGTCGCGGACCGCGAGCGCTTCACCGCCCACCCGATCGATATCTGCGACCGCGCCGCCGTGGCCGCCTTCCCGGACAGCGTGATCGCCGCCCACGGACAGGTCGACGGTCTGTTCAACATCGCGGGAATCGCCCAGGAACTGCAGACCGTCGCCGACCTCAGCGACGCTCGCATCGAGACGCTGATGCAGGTGAACTTCTTCGGCGCGGTGTGGATGTCGCGGGCTTTCCTCCCGCACCTGCTGCAACGACCCCGGGGCGTCATCATGAACACCTCGAGCCTGTCGGCGATCGTTCCGGTGCCCGGCTCAGCGGTGTACGGCGCGTCCAAGGCCGCGCTCGCCCTGTTCAGTTACGGTCTGGCGCAGGATCTGCGTGGCCGCTCGAATGTCACGGTGACCACGGTGCTTCCTGGTTCGGTCTGGACCGACCTGGTGCGCAAGGTAGCCCAGCAAATGGGTGCGCCAGAGTGGCTCGCCAAGGGATTCTCCGCCAAGCCCGAGCAGGTGGCGCGCCGCATCGTCGATACGACTGTGAAGGGTAAGGGCCGTGTCGTGATCGGCAAAGACGCCCACGGCTACGACGCCCTCCGACGGCTCAGCACCCGGCTGGCCGATCGGCTGTCCTACTTACAGGTCGGCCACGGTGTCTACCCCAAGCGCACCGCACCCACCCGCGGCAACTGACCACACCTGGCCGCGGTGGGCTTCCCGAGCGATTGAGCTTCAGGTGTTTCAGCTGGTAGACCCCTCCGTGGGCTGCAAGCGCAACGAGATCGAGTTGATGCAGTAGCGCTGGTCGGTGGGGGTGGGGTAGCCCTCGCCCTCGAACACATGTCCGAGGTGGCTGTGGCAGTTGGCGCAGATCACCTCGACCCGGCGCATGCCGAGCGTGTCGTCGGCCTTGAGGATCACCGCGTCGGAATCGGCGGGATCGAAGAACGACGGCCAACCGCAGTGCGAGTCGAATTTCTCTGTGCTGCGGAACAATTCGGCGTCGCAGGCACGACAGGTGTAGACACCTTCGGTCTTGGTGTCGGTGTATTCGCCGATGAACGGGCGCTCGGTGGCCGCCTCGCGCAGGACGGCGTATTCCTCGGGGTCCAGTTTCGCCCGCCATTGCTGCGGCGTCAGCTGGATGCGCGGCGTGGGCAACGAAGTATCGGAACTCATGGCTCCACGCTAATGGTTTCGGGCGGTGCGCGCCGTGAGCGGTGCGTCACCAGCCGAAAACTACTTGAGCGCGGGCTCGCGATCCTCGACCGGCGCCACCGGATCCTCGCGGTGCGGCGGGGTATCCGCGACCGGCGCGACCGGCGCGGGCTCATCGGTGCCGTCGCGCGAATCGGGCGCGTCCTTCATCCACGTCGGGTCGATCCCGAACTGCAGCCTGCCCTCGCGACGCGCGGCCAGATAGCGATCGCCGAGCACGCAGAACACGACGATGAGCAGCAGCCCCCAGCCGAAGGTCACCCGCAGGTATTCGAGGTTGCGGCCGACACCCTGCCAGCGATCCGAGAGCCACTTGTCGTAGGTCATGAACCCGAAGATCGCCAGCCACGCGGGCCAGTTGCGCAGCACGGAATTGCGCAGCACCACTGTCATCAGGAACGGGAACAGCATCATCGAGTAGTACATCTGGCCCAGCGAGGGCAGCACGAACCACGCGGTGAGCAGCACGCCGGAGAACGTGGTGACGAAGAACAGTTCGTCGTGGCGGTAGTAGCGCCACAGCAGCCACAGCGAGACTGCGACCACACCGGCGATCAGGACCTGGGTCAGCAGGATCATCCAGTGCGGCAGCCCGTAGTAGAGCCCGATGCCGCCGACCGAACTGTTGAAGTAGTCGCGCGTCTCACCCAGATACGGCACGACATGGGTGAAGAATTTCTCGGGGTCGGCCGACAGCGGCCAGGCGATCGCGGTGAGCGCCAACGGCACACCGAGCGCGGTGATGAACACCTTCCACTGGCCACGAACGGCCGCGACCAGCAGTAATGGTGCCAGCGTCGGTTTCACCGCGATGCTCAAACCGAGCGCCACGCCGGCCCAGAGGTCCCGACGCGCCAGTAGCAGCGTGATGAACAGCAGCTCGGCCAGTAGCAGGCAACCGTTGACGTTGGTGAAGACCAACGTGTTGGTCACGGTCTCGGAGGTGAACATCGCCAGCAGCAGCGCGGGCGCGGCGATGGAGCCGAGACCGAACTTGAACAGGCGCAGCAGCAGGTACCACGCGAGCAGAATCGCGACAGCGTTGAGCCCGATGAACAGCCATCGCGACAGTTCGTAGTCGATGATCGCGACCGGCGCGATCAGCAACGTTCCACTCGGATAGTAGAGATAATGCGGGTCGACCGACGAGAAGTCGGCGGTGTACAGCGGCCTGCCGTTCAGGAACTCGAACGAGGCGTTGTAGACCGGCCGGTAGTCGTCGGTGACGAAACCGTTGATCGCCTTGATGAAGACGCGGTTCAGCACCATCATGACCGCGAAGGGCCAGAGCGCGAACTTGATCACCTCGGCGGAGGTGCGAGCGGTACGAGGCTCGAGCTGTCGGAACAACACTGGGGCACGGTACACCGGATCGGGTAGCGATGGTGTCGCCGGACCCGGATGACGCGCCGGAACCGGGTGGTTGCCCCGACCCGGATCAGGCCGGGCAGGCGCCGCCGTCGGCGGGGAGTTTGCCCTCAGCGAGGTAGTCGGTGACCGCCTTCTGCGCACAACCGGAGTGCCCGACGACCGGATGACCCCAGCCCTGCCAGGTCATCGTGGCGTGCCGGGCCCCGGCCGAGCCGAGCGCGCCGGTCACCGAGGCGGCGGCCCCGCCGACGATCGGATCGGCGGCACCGGCGAACACCAGCACCGGCAGTGCGAGTTTCGACGGCAGCGGCGCCGCGGTGGAGACCGGCCAGGCCGAGCAGACCATCAGCCCGATGGCCGCGGTGCGCCCGAACACCGGATATTTGCCGGACCAGGTCTCAGCGAGTTCACGGGCCTTGTCCGCGGTCGGTGGCTGCTGGCTGTCGGTGCACCGGTTGACGAACTCGCCGTCGGAGGTGATCGCGGCGGCCTCGCGCACGATCATGGCCGACAGTGGTCCGCGGTCACCGCGGTCGGCGGCGGCCAGGATATCGGCCATCGCGGTGACCCGATTCGCCTGGTCACCGCGGGGACTGGACAGGAATCCGGTGAGCGCGGTCGACAGGTCCGCGGCCGAGATGTCGCCCAGCCCGCCGCTGTTGGCCTTGTTCATCAGCGCGGTGATCGCGGCGCGTGGATCGGCCCCGAGCGCGCAGTCGGCCGCCTTGCAGCGCTGCGCGAACGCGGTGAGGGCCGCTTCGGCGCCGGTGACGCGCGCCTCGGCCATGGTGGCGGCGTCGGCGCCGACCGGCTCGGGGGCGTCGAGCACGAGCCGGGCCAGGTGGTCGCCATAGCGGCGGGCGTAGCTCAGGGCCACCTTGGCGCCGTTGCCCGCGCCGAGCACGTTGATCTTGTCGACCTGCCACTGCTTGCGCAGCTGTTCGATGTCGTCGGCGGCGTGCGGCGCGTCGAAGGTGCCCTCGTAGGGCTGCAGGAAATCGCGGCAGGCGATGGTGGCGTCCTGGCTGAAACCCGCGACGGCACCGACCTGATCGGCATTGCCGGCGCCGGTCTGGCCGAGGTCGGTCATCACCGCGCGCAGCTGCGCCGGAATGCAGTCGATGGGCTGGGAGGCGCCGATGCCGCGCCGGTCCACCGCGACGATCGGCTGCGCGGCCAGCAACGCGCTGTTGGGCCCGATCGCCAGCCCGGCCAGCGTCGAGGCCGACGAACGATCCGAGCCGGAGGTGAGTACCAGCGGGGCGGCGTCGGCGGGCGTCTGCGGCAGGCGGGCACGCAGGGCGCCCGCGCGGAAGGTGCCGAGCACGGTGCCCGCGGTGTCGATCGGGGTGGAGAACTCGGCGCACTCGAGGACCAGGCCCGCGGGGGCGGCACCGAAGTCGAGCGAACTCAGGGTGGCCGCGGTGCAATCACGCCAGGCGAGATCGGATTTGGGCACCTCGGCCTTGGCCAGGTCCTGCGGCGCGGGGGCCTCGGTCTGCGCGCCACCGGCCCCGGGGCGTTCGACCGCGACGACAGGCCGATCCGACGGCCCGGCCCCGCAGCCCGCGAGCATGATCGACAGTGTCGCGGCCGTTGCCGCGGCCCGAGTCCAACGCATGCGCTACACACTGCCAGGTTCGGCGCCAGGTTTCATCGACGGGCCCAGCGGGCCAGGACAGTGCCGTCCTCGTCGAGCACCAACTGCTTGCGCGTCATCGGCAGGTCGAATGTGCTCGCCGACAGTGAGATTCGCCCGCCCGCGCCCCCGACCAGCAGCGGGGCGGTGGTCAGGCACAGTTCGTCGACCAGGCCGGCCTCGGCCAGCTGCCCGAACAGGTGCGGTCCGCCTTCACACAGCACGCGGTGCAGCCCGCGCTCGGCGAACACCCTGATCAGCGCGGCGGGCATGATCGAGGCAGTACCGGCGATCACGATCTCCGCGCCCGCGTTCTCCAGTGCGGCGATCTGCTCGGGCGCCGCGTGGCTGGTGGTGATGATCAGCGGCGCGACCTCGGCCTCGGTGAAGAACTTCGAACCGGGATCGAGTTGCGCGGTAGCGGTGACCACCGCGATCGGTGGGGCGGCGCCGTCGGGGTGACCGCCGATTCCCTGCTGGTGGTGGGCGATGCGGCGTTGCGGGTCGGTGCCCGCGCCGCCGTAGTTCTCCGCGCGCACTGTGCCCGCCCCGATGACGATCACGTCTGCCAGCTCGCGCAGGACCTTGAACACCCGCTTGTCGGCCGGGGTCCCCAAGCCTTCCGAAACCCCGTCCACGGTGAACGCCCCGTCGATGCTGCTGACGAAGTTCGCCCGCACCCACGGCTCGTCCAGATGGCGCGGGTAGGCGTAGCACCTGGCCAGTGCGTCATCGTCGAGGTCTGCGAGCTGGGTCACATTGTGGATACGCTGCATAGGGATCGATGGAACCACGTCCCTAAGCTTCGTATATGCAAGAACGCCTTGTCGATCGCCATCCGGAGGTCCCGGCCGACCAACTAGTCGCGCAGATGGTGCCCCCGCCCATGTTCGACGAGGTCAGCTTCGCCTCCTACATCCCGGACCCGAACGAACCGAGCCAAGCGGCCGCGGTCGCCAAGGCCGAGGCCTTCGCAGGTCAGGTGGCGAAAATCCACAGGGCCGCCTCGAAGAAGAGCCTCTTCGGCAAGAAGAAGGCCATCTCCGGCGCCGGCCTGTATCTCGACGGCGGCTTCGGTGTCGGCAAGACCCACCTGCTCGCCTCGATCTTCCACAGCTCCCCGGCGCCCAAGTCGTTCGGCACCTTCGGTGAGGTCACCAACCTGGTCGGCGCGCTGGGCTTCAACAACGCCGTCGAACGGCTCTCGGCCAACAGCGTGCTGTGCATCGACGAGTTCGAACTCGACGATCCCGGCGACACGATGCTGGTCTCGCGACTGCTCACCGAGCTGTCGGCCCGCGGCGTCTCCATCGTGGCGACCTCGAACACCCTGCCCGGCCAGCTGGGCGAGGGTCGTTTCGCGGCCTCGGACTTCCTGCGCGAGATCAAGAAGCTCGGCTCGATCTTCGATCCGGTCCGCGTCGACGGCCCCGACTACCGTCACCGCGACCTGCCGCCCGCTCCCGAACCCACCTCGAACGAGGTGCTCGTCGAGCGCGCCGCGGCCACCCCGGGTTCCACGCTCGACGAATTCGATGTGCTGCTGAAGCATCTGAGCACCCTGCACCCGTCCAAGTTCGGTGCGCTGATCCAGGGCGTGACATCGGTGTTCATCTCCGACGTGCACACCGTGACCGATCAGGCTGTCGCGCTGCGCGTGGTCGTGCTGGCCGACCGCCTCTACGACGCCAGCATCCCGGTGACGGTCTCGGGCGTGAAGCTCGACGAGATCTTCTCGAAGGAGATGCTCGACGGCGGTTACCGCAAGAAGTACCTGCGCGCGATCTCGCGTCTGCTGGCCCTGTCCCGTTTCGAGGCAGCTGTGTAATTTGCGGTCGTGGAGGGCTAGAGCGCGCGTTCGAAGACGAAATCGGCGTGCAGCTGGCTGCCGACCATGTTGGTCTTGGTGCCCACCTGCCGAAAACCGTGCTTGGCGTAGAACTTCTGCGCGCGCTCGTTGGCCTGGTTGACCCCCAGCCACACCGTCCCGGCGCCCGAGTTGCGCGCGGTGTCGACCGCGGCCTCCATCAGCGCCGCGGCGACACCGCTGCCGTGGTGTCCGGGCAGCACGTACATCTTGCTCAGTTCGACCACCTCGCCCGCGCTCACCTGCGCGTCGACCTCGGGATCGCTCGGCCTGCCCGCGATGAGCATGGCGTAGCCGACGATCTCGTCACCCTCGACGGCCTTGAGTACGGTTCTGGCCGGGTCGGACAGGTATTCGCCGAAGCGTTCGCCCGAGAGCATCTGCTCGAGGAAGATCTCGATGTCGCTCGCGGTGGCCTCGGGCGGGCAGGCGAGCGGGAAAGTCGCGGCGGCGACATCGCTGAGCGCCTCGGCGTCCCAGAGTCCGGCCCGGTCGACGATGACGGAACTGTTGGTCATCCTTCCAGTACAGCACGGGTCACCCCGGCTGCCGAGCGACTATGACCTGTCCAGCGCGGTGGCAACTTCGGTGTCTGTCCGAGTAGTCTCCTGCGCATGACGAGCGGTAGCCGCATCGGGATCGTCGGTGCGGGAGTGGCGGGTTTGGCCTGCGCGAAGGTATTGAGTCAGGCGGGGTTCCCGGTCGAAGTCTTCGACCGGGCCCCCGACGTCGGCGGTGTGTGGAGTGCCACCCGCCGGTATCCGGGACTTCGTGCGCAGAACAGCAAGTCCACGTACGCCTTCAGCGATCACCCGATGCCCGAAGATTTCCCCCGCTGGCCCGACGGTCAGCAGATGCAGGCCTACCTGGCCGGATACGTGCAGGAGTTCGGCCTCGGCCCGCACCTGCGGCTGGGCACCGAGGTGGTGGCGGCCGACCCGGTCGACAGCGGCTGGCTGCTCGAGATCCGCGACGAGCGGGGCGGGCACCGCACCACCTGCGACCACTTGATCGTCGCCAACGGCGTCTACAGCGACCCGGTGCTGCCGAACCTGCCAGGGGCCGCGGCATTCCGCGCCGCGGGCGGGCGACTGTGCCACGTCTCGGATTTCCACGATGTCGAGCAGGCGCGTGATCGCTCGGTGGTCGTGCTCGGCTACGGCAAGTCCGCGTGTGATGTGGCCGAGGCCGTCAGCCATATCGCCGACGAAACCACCGTGGTGGCACGCAGACTCACCTGGAAGATGCCGCGCAAACTCGGCTTCGGCGCCGACTACGAGCGTCTGCTGCTGACCCGCGCGGGCGAGGCGCACTTCCCCTCGCGCTTCCCGCACCGCGCCGAACGACTGCTCGACCGCCTCGCGCTGCGCCAGGCGAACATGGACCTGCTGCAGGAGCGGGTGACGCGCAAGCTGCGGCTGCGTGAGCTCGATCTGGTGCCGACGGGCCCGATCTCCGAGATCGGCACCAGCAGCGCGAGCCTGGCCACCGAAGGCTTCGCCGAGCAGGTCGAGGCGGGCCGGATCAGCGTGCACCGCGACACCGAGATCACCGAACTGATCGGCGGGCCACACGGGCCCGCGGTGCGCTTGGCCGACGGCAGCCTGAAACTGGCCGAGATCGTCCTGTGCGCTACCGGGTATCGCCAGGAGGTCCCGTTCCTCACCCCGTTCGTGCGGCGCGCCCTCACCGACGAGGTGAGCGACTTCCGGCTCTACCGCCACAT
The DNA here is from genome assembly GCF_054031145.1 of Nocardia sp. FBN12. Taxonomy (NCBI): domain Bacteria; kingdom Bacillati; phylum Actinomycetota; class Actinomycetes; order Mycobacteriales; family Nocardiaceae; genus Nocardia; species Nocardia sp. FBN12. The sequence continues at coordinate 3,732,557 of NZ_CM132926.1, read as the reverse complement.
CCTGCCGGTGGAGATCCCCAACCTGAGCTTCGCCGGCTACAACAGCTCCAATGTGAGCGCACTCAGCGCCGAGGTGAGCGCGCACTGGATCGCCGGGCTGCTCACGGGCCGGTTCGTGCCGCCGATGGCCGAGCTGATGAACAACGAGATCGACGCGCGCCTGGAATGGTCGCGGCTGCGCAGCGACGGCAACCACGCGCACGGCGCCTCGGTGGTCCCGTTCTCGCTGGCCAATATCGACGAGATGCTCGACGATCTCGGCACGCCGCTGCCGTTCCTGTCGAGGCTGGCACAGTGGGTGCGACCCGTGCGGCCCTCGTCCTATCGGGGGGTGCTGCGCAATCGCGCGGTGGCCGCTCCCGAGGCGCGGACCCCGGCGCCCGTAGCGGAGCGGTAGCCGACACGCCGGATCGCCGTCGGCTTCGCTTGGCGGCGATCGGTGCGTTGGTGATAATCCTCGCGTGGACGCGCTGGATCTGAACCTACTGCTCGCTCTCGACGCGCTGCTCGACACCAACAGCGTGACCGAGGCGGCCCGGCGGCTGCACACCTCCACCTCGGCGATGAGTCGCACCCTCACCCGGTTGCGCGAGGTGCTCGGCGATCCGCTGCTCGTGCGCTCCGGTCGGCAGATGGTGCCGACGCCACGGGCACTCGAATTGCGCCACGATGTGGCGAGCCTGGTCGATCAGGGCCGGTCGCTGCTCACCGCCCGCGACGGACACGGTCCCGGCAGGCACCGCGATTTCGTTGTCCGCGTGGGTGATTCGGTGGGGGCCCGGCTGTCCGGACCGCTGCTGGCCGCGGTGCACGCACAACTGCCGGGGGTGACGGTGCGGTTGCTGGCCGCCGATGCCGCCGACGGCGCGGTGGCCCTGCGCGACGGCCGGGTCGATGTCGAAGTCGGCATGATCGGGCAGACCGATCCGGAAACGGTGGTCAAGCGCCTGTTCGCCGACCGCTGGATCGGCGTCGCCGCCCCCGACCACCCGTTCGCCACCGAGCGTCCCACGGTCGCCGCCTACGCCTCGGCTCGGCACCTCGAGGTTTCCCCCACCGGCCGCACCCACGGCCCGATCGACGACCGCCTGGCCCTGCACGGCCGCACCCGCCGCGTGGTGGCCACCGTCCCCGACCTCCCCACCGCCCTGCTCACCCTCGCCTCGACCGAGTTGGTCTGCCCCGCACCGGAACTGCTGTCCCGATCCGCACGCACCGCACTCGGCCTTGCGATGTTCGAAATCCCGCTGCCACTACCCGCCCCCGTCGTCGCCATGGCGTGGCACCCACGCAACACCGCCGACGCGGGCCATCGAGCCCTGCGCGACCTCATCGGCACCGTCCTGCACGAACCCCCGAAACCGGACGTGGACCCCGGCCTCGTCACGCTCGCTACGCCCGCCTGACAGACGTTGCCACGAAGGCGGGCGGTTATCCGAGTTCCGGGGTCGGCGGGCCGAAGACGTCGCGGCGGCCCGGGGGGAGGCCCGCCGAGCGTTTCAGTTCGTCGAGCATGGCCTGGAGCTTGTCGACGTGGGCGCGTTCGATGTCGAAGGCACGATAGGTGCCGGTGACGGTGATGCCGGCCGCGTCGGTGTCGGTGGGCGGAATCGGGTCGGCGACAGGGCGTTCGAGGGGGTCAGGGGTGCTCGTCGCTGCGTCACGCCCGGTGGGCAGGCCGAGGGTCGGGGGATCGAAGTCGTGGTTCGTGAGCGCCGCGTGGTTCGCGGGCGGTGCCTGGCCGGACAGGCCGGCGGGGTCGGGTAGCCTGCCGCCGTTCGCCGGCCGGTCGGTGTTCGACAGACTCGGGTGGGCAGGGCCGTCGCTCGAGCCGTTGACGGGCGATGGGCCCGCGGAGTGCGTCGGAGTCACCGGGAGGTGGTTCGGCTGGGTGGTGAGTTCTGCCGGTGGCGTGAGGCGTGCGGGCGGGCCGGGGGCGGCAGGCGGCTCGGCCGTTTCGCCGGTGGTGAGGCGCTCACGCGGGGTGAAATCGTCGAAGAGGGAATCGGTGCGATGCGCGGAGCCGGTGGTGAAACCGTTGCGGGCGTGTCCGTTTCGGTCCGGGTCCGTCGGTGTCGGCGCTGGATCGTCGGTGAACGACCAGTGGATTCCGTTGGCGGTGTTGACCACAGGCTGTGCGTCCGAGGTGTCGGGGCGGGGCTGGAATTCACCTGCCAGCGGGATGTTTTCGCCGCGAGGCAGCACTGCGTCGGGGGTGTGCGGGTCGAATCCATTGACCGGCACGCCATTCGAACCGGACCGCTCGCCGGTGAATCCCGAGGACGGGAGGTCATGGGTCGAACGCGACGGCGCGGGCCGTGCGGCACCACTCCCATTGCCGGACAGCGCATCCGGCGACGCAGCGCCGAGTTCGATGGCCGAGCTCTCCGTCGGCTTCTTGACCGGGCGAGCCCGCTCGATCACGGCATCGGCGCTGATGTCCGCCGTCAGCGGATCACCGGCCGCCGCGCTCCGCACCGGTGGTTCGACCGGAACCTGCTTCATCGCACCGGAACTGGGCCCCAACCCGTTCACGCCACCCTCACGCACGACGGCGCTCAGCTCCGAGCTCCCCGGCAGGGTCGAGCTCGCGGCGGCCGACGGTGTGGCGCGGTCGGCGCCGTCGAGACCTGACGTGGGCACACGACCTTCGAACGGCGCCGCCGCGCCATGTTTCGTCGGGGAAGGCGCACCTGTTCCCGATGTGTGATCGCCGGTGGGGGCCGTGAGCACCGTTCCGATCACCGCGGGCACCGGTGTGCCGTTGCGTGGGGAAGCGATGTCACCGGCCACGCCGTTGGTCCCGCGCGTCGACGGCGCGTTGCCGGTCGAGGCAGGCGCGACCCGCTCACCGGGCCCAGCGCTGGTGGTTGCCCCGCTGAGTCGCGCGGGCGCGGGTCGCCGGCTCGGTGCCGGCGCTTCGCTACCGGCGTCGACCGCGGGGAACGAAGCACTGTCGAACGAGACCGGTTGGCCGAAGGGCGCCTCGGCCGGTGCGGTGCGCGGGACCGGGGTCGCGGCTAACGCGGTGGGGTCACCGAGGTGGTCGGTGGCCGGCCGGGTGGGGGAGTTGCGGCGTTCCAGCGGTGGCCGGGAGCCGTCGGCGTCGCGGTCCTGGTGCGCCGGTAAAGGATCGGGAGCCGGTAGGTGGTCGCCGAATCCGTCGACGGCGCGTTCGGCCGCCTCCGCGGCTTCGCGGACCTCGCGGCGGCTGCGGGTGTCCCGGACCGGACCGGAATCGGTCTCACCGCCGTTGTCGAGAGCGTCGAGCCGGGAGCTCAGGCGTGAAATGTCCTGTGACGCACGGAAGGCCCAGGATTCCAGCCGCCGGATCCGGGTGTGGTCGGGCAGATCCTCGTCGACCGGGAAGATGGGCACATCGAGCTGGACCCGCGCGGCGACGATATCGAGCTTGTCGCTGACTTCACGCAGCGCCGTGGCGATACTCGCCAGCATCGACCCGATGGATTCGTCGTGCTCAGCGTGGTTCATGCACACCCTACTTCCCGTGGTCGCCCGAGCGTGCCCGCCTCGGCCGCAGCGATCATATCCATCGGGGCAACAGCACGTGTTGTCGTGACCTCCTCCACGACGCGCCGAACTGATTCGCAATCAGGATGAAACGGACATGCAACAGGCCGGGTCTGTGTATCGAAATGATCAAGATATAGGCGGCATCGTGCGACGTTGGCACAATGAAATGGCTTGATATACAAGCAGAGTCGCGTTTGTGATCTCGATCACCGATCGGTGACGCACCCGAACGCGGGTCAAGGGGGCTGGCGCCTTTTCGGCGGCTGCGGGAACCTGGTGTCCAGGACGTGCGCGTGAGCCTACGGCAGGTCCCATGGTGAGGGAGTGATGGTGTGAGGACGAAGCGGCTGAGCGAGACCCAGGTGGCGTGTGGACGCCGAGCGTTGCTCGACGAACTGGGTATTTCCGAGGGCAGCCGTCGCGCCGTCACCGAACGTACCGGCTACGGCTGTGGGTGCCCCGAATGCGCCGCCACGCAATGGAATACGCAGCGTCTCGAACACTGGATCTGCGGCAGGCTCACTGCTGCGGGCGCCGACGAGGCCCAGGTCGACGCGCACATCGACGATATCCCGGTCGACATCTACTGGCGCCGCGGCGACCGGCGCTGCGTGGTCGAGGTGCGCAGTGGGCCCCTCGACATCACCGCGGCACGCGCACACCGGAAACGCTTGCAGGCCGCCGGAATCGACGACGTGCTGTGGGTGTGTCCACAGGGTTTCTGGGTGCCCCTGGTCCCCGCGGTCGGCATCGCCGATTTCGCGCCCGCGGCCGCCGACTATCGCATCGACCAGGGCATACTCGCCGCGGGCGACACCGGTTTCGCCGCCCCGGTGCGCGCCGGCGCGGAGTTGCGCGATTTTCTCGCAGGCTGGGTGTCCGGCGAAATCCATTGGGGGCACGCGGATCTCACAACAGGAGGGTGGGCCGACGTGGGCACCTGGGAACGGCACACCGCAGCGCAGGCCGCGATGATCGAGCATCAGCGCACCGAGTTGCGCGATCAACGCGTGCAGCTGGCGGTCTCGCGTCAGGCCGTGCGCGACAAGCAGCGACTGGTCGGGCGCCTGCACAACCGGATCGATCGGGCGGGCGTGAATGCCGACGCCGAGGCCATCACGATGGCCGGGCTGCGCAGCGAACTCGTCGCCCAGCAGCGCGTCGCGGCGAGCCTGCGCGCGAGCATCGGCCGGATGGATCGCACCCTGAATCAATACCAGTGGCTCACCTGCTGCGCGATGCTGCTTGTCCTCACGGTGATGGTCGGCGCGATGGTGATGCGCTGAGCCGCATCGGCACCCGGTCCCACCGCCAGTCGTTGCGTAAGACGAGACCGGCCAGGTCGAGCAGATCCAGGCCGGTCTCCGCGCTCACCGCGGCCAGCGCGGGCCGATCGTAGGGTCCGTGTTCCAGCTCGGTGGCGAGGCGGTCCTCGATCGAGGTATCGACCGTGCGGTCCGCGAGCTGGGTCGGGCCGAGCGCACTGCCGGTCCAGACGAGCCAGCCCCAGCCGTGCTCGTGCGCGTAGGTGCGGCCGAGTTCGGTCTGGACCCGATTGTGGTGGAAGGCGATGCGGCCCAACGGGACCACATCGATGAGCACGGCGCGACCGTCGGTGAGCTGCGCGGCGACCGCCGGATAGTGCACCTGCTCCGCGTCGCCGAACCGGTAGGTCAGCGCGGTCGGTTCCTCCTGGAACGCCGCCACGGCCGGGTCGGCATCGAGGGTCCGGAGCAGCCGGGCCACCATGGCCGAGTCGTAGGCGACGTCGCGGCCCACCTTCGCCAGGTAGAACCGCCCGCGGCCGTCGTCGTCACCGTCGGCCACCCGCGCCGATTCGGTCGGCAGCGGTGCGGCGGACCCGGTCGGCCATTCGACGTGATCCAGCAGCAGCTCGTCGGTGCCGTCCTCGGGCACGTGCAGCTTGGCCAGAATGCTGGCGGTCTTCTTCTGCCAGCCCAGGATTCGCTGCATCACGTAGCCCGCGACCCGCTTGGCGTCGCCCGGCTCATGGCCGGCCAGCCGCAGCTTCAGATACGACCATTCCATGGCCACCAGGTCGGTATCGGTCGCGTAGGTCTCGGCCAGTAGCATGCGCACCAGGCGCAGATCACCCGCCTCGACCGGATAGCGGCGCGCGAACACCCGTGCCGACCGGTGTCCCGAGCGCGCGGCATCGCGCACGATCCGCCCGACCGCTTTGGCGTAGAGCTGGCGGACCCGGTCGCGGGCCAGGTCGTAGCGCGCGCCGATCCGGGTGAGGGTTTCCGGGCGCTGCCCGCCGATCCCCAGGCGCAACGCGACGATCCGCGCGTCGCGGGCCGCGCGTTCGGCATGGTCGGTGAGCAGTTCGCCGACCAGTTCGTCGAGCTCCTCGAGCTCGAACGAGACGTCGGCGGCGATATCGTGGCCCGGTTGCACGACGATCTCAGCACTCACTGCGGCGACCTCCCTCGCTCGGTCGGGTCAGCGTAGCGGCAGCGTCCGACAACTAGAGCGAAGTCATGTACTCGCCGTAGAACAGGCACAGTCCGGTCGCCGACGCGATCCCGGCCAGCACCCAGAACCGGATGATCACCGCGGTCTCGGGCCAGTTGTTCAGTTCGAAGTGATGATGGAACGGCGCCATCCGGAACAGCCGCGTATGGGTCGTGCGAAACACCACGATCTGCAGCACCACCGACATGATCTCCGCGACGAACAGCGCCCCGATCACCACCGCGAGCAGCTCGGTGCGGCTGGTGATCGACAGGCCCGCCAGCAAACCGCCCAGCCCGAGCGAACCGGTATCGCCCATGAAGATCTTGGCCGGCGCCGCGTTCCACCACAGGAATCCGATGCACGCCGCCGCGCCCGCCGCGCTGACCATCGCCAGGTCGAGCGGATCCCGCACCGTGTAGCAGGCCCGTCCCGGGCTGATCTCGCACGAGTTGTCGTACTGCCAGAGCGTGATCACCACGTAGGCGCCGAGCGTGAGGCTCATCGAACCCGCCGCCAGCCCGTCGAGCCCGTCGGTGATGTTCACCGCGTTCGACCACGCCACCACCAGCAACACGATGAACGCGATGAAGAACAGCGACGCGAAGGTGATGGTGCTGATATCGCGAACATAGGACAGGTTGCGCCCGGCGGGCGTGAGCCCCGTGGCACCGGGGAAACGCAGCGCCAGAACGGCGAACACCACCGCCGCCCCGATCTGCCCGATGTACTTACCGGCCGCGGTCAACCCGAGATTGCGATGCTTGCGCAGCTTGATCGAGTCGTCGAGGAAGCCGACCATGCCCAGCGCCGACGCCAGCAGCAGCACCAGCACCCCCGACGCGCTCGGCCCCGGCGCGTCCCACAGCAGCCCGATCAGATGCGATCCCAGATACCCGGACCACACCCCGGCCCCGATCGCCAGCCCGCCCATCGTGGGCGTCCCGCGCTTGGCCTGATGGCTGGCGGGCCCGTCGATCCGGATCTCCTGCCCGAACCCGCGCCGCGCGAAGATCCGGATCAGCCCGGGCGTGAGCGTAATGGTGACGACCAGGGCGATCCCGGCCGACAACAGGATCTGCCTCACTAGATTGCCCTCCATGCCGCCGGTCCCGCACCGGACCGGCCCGGCGATACCGTGTGCCGATACTAGGGGAGCGCACTGCGAAACCGTACGGAGAGTGAGCTGGGTTACAGGCGGGGGGCCACGGCGGTCCGCAGAATCCCGATCGGCGGCCGATGCAGAGCGGCGCCCAGCTGCGTGAGGGCGACCGGCTCGGCGACGACCTCGTCCCACGGGTACTCGCGCACAGTGCGAACCAGGAAGTCGACGGCTCGCCGCAGATGCCGCGGTTCGTAGTTGTGCACGCCGGTGATGGTGAGCCAGCGACGGACCAGTGTTTCCGGGTCGACCGGCAACGGCGGCGTCGGGGCGACCGAACCCGCTAGGACGAGGACGCCGCCGATGTCGAGCCGGCGCAGCGCCGCGTCGATGGCGCTCGCCGACCCGGTGTAGTCGATGGCGACGTCCACGGGATCGGTGTCTGCGGTCGTGGCGCCGAACCGGTGCGCCGTGGTCAGCCGGTCCGGATCGATGTCGACCGCCTGCACCTCGGCGCCGGCCTCGGCGCACGCGGCGACGGCGGTGAGGCCGAGCATGCCCGCGCCGACGACGAGGACACGGCGGCCTCGCAGGTCACCGGCGGCGTCGATGGTGGCCATGACGGTCGCGGTGGCGCACGCGGCGGGCGCGGCCACCGCATCCGGAAGATCCGGTGGCACAACGGCTATCGTCGTTCCGCGCGGCAGGATGATGTGCTGGGCATAGGCGCCCGACAGCGGCCAGTCGCCGTGGAACGGCTCGTGCCCGACCTTGCGCACCGACTCGCACTTGGCGGTGCGCCCGGACCGGCAGCGGGCGCACTTGCCGCAGGTGACGGTCACCGACCAGATCACGCGCTGCCCGACCACGGCCGTCGTGGCCGCACCGACGGCGACGACCTCACCCACGGCTTCGTGGCCGAGGATCGATGGGCACGCGCCGGACCGGCGGCCGGTGACGGTGTGCAGGTCGCTGCCACACACCGTCGCCAGGCGTACTCGCACCAGGGTTTCGCCATCGGCCAGGTCGGGGATCTCGACCTGGCGCAACTCGATGTCCGAGCCGCCGACCCAGATCGCGGCGGTGGTCAGACGAGACGAGAGCGGATCCATCCGGACAACCTTTCGATGGCGTAGACGATCACGAAGATGACGATCACGATGGCGCCCGCGACGTCGAAGTTCAGCGTGCGGATCGATTCGAACAGGAGGAAGCCGATGCCGCCCGCCCCGACGATGCCGAGAATCGTCGAGGTCCGCACGTTGACGTCGAGCAGATACAGCCCGGCCCCGACGATCGCGGGCATCGACTGCGGGAGCACCGCGGCGAACAGCGTCGCCCACCAGCCACCGCCGATCGACCGCACCGCTTCCATCGGTCCCGGCTCGATCTCCTCGACGGCGTCGGCGACCAGTTTGGCGAGGAACCCGACAGACCCGATCGCCAGCGCACAGGTACCGGCTACCGGTCCGAGCCCGAGCGCCGCGACGAAGACCACGGCCAGAATGAGTTCGGGCACCGCGCGGACCAGCAGGATCCAGGCCCGCGCGAGCCAGTACAGCGCGGCGTTCGGGGTCACATTGCGCGCGGCGAGAATACCGACGGGCAGTGAGAACACGATCCCGATCGCCGTGGCGACGACGCCGATCGCGACAGTCTGGGCGGCAGCCTCGAACAGGTCCGTGCCCAGCGCGTCGAAATCGGGCGGAATCATCCGCCCGAAGATCTCGACCGATGGCCCGATCCAGGTGAACAACGAGCCCGGGTTCAGGTCGAGGACCACGAACGCGGCGAGAACCGCGCCGATCAGCAACCCGCTGAAGCCGAAACGCACCGCACGGTCGAAGCCGGGGCGGGTGTGCGCAGGGTCGAGGAGCATCCGCCGGATCGCAATCGACAGCAGTTCCATCGCGGTGATGACGACCAGGATGACCCCGACGATACCGAGCGCCCGCGGATAGATCAGCCCGCGCAGCGCGTCCTGCAACGCGAATCCGATGCCACCCGCACCGACGAATCCGAGCACCACCGACATCCGCAGGTTGATGTCGATCCGATAGACGAAGGTGCCGATCCACGACGGAACAACCTGGGGAACAACAGCATTGAGCATTTCCCGGAAATAGCCGACGCCGGTGCTCCGTACCGCTTCGCGCGGCCCGGGGTCGGTGGCCTCGATGGCGTCGGCGAAGAGTTTGCCGAGCATGCCGATCGAATGCAGCGCGAGCGCGAGGATGCCGGGCAGCACGCCGATGCCGAGAGCCCGCACGAACAGCACCGCGAACAGCAGGTCGGGCATGGCCCGGCAGAAGGTGATGATCGCCCTGGCCACCGCGTAGACGGCCGGGTGCGGACTCGTGTTCCGCGCGGCCAGAAAGGCCAGCGGCACCGAGGCGATGGCGGCGAGAACCGTGCCGAGGACGGCCATCAACAGGGTCTGCACCGCCAGGTCGGCGATCCGCCCCGGATTGTCGAGCCGCGGCGGCAGCATCCGTTCCAGCAGTGCCACCACGTCGTCGGCGCCGTCGAGCAGCGCGGCGGGCGCGAAGTCGATCAACCACGCCGAGATCAGCGTGGCGGCGAGAAAGGCGAGGGCGATCAGGTGCAGCAGACCAGGCCGCGGCCGGATCGGGGGCTTGTCGAGCGTGGTGGTCATGACGGTTCCGGCCGCGCCACGACCGCGGGGTCGACGCGCTGGTAGACACTCATCACGTCGTCGCGGGTCATCCCCACGGCAGGCCGGTCGAGCACCTTCTGTCCATTGCGCAGGCCGACGATGCGATGGGCCCAGCCGAGCGCGAGGTCGACCTGGTGCAGGGTGCACACCACCGTCAGCTTCTCCTCGATGCACACCCGGAACAGCAGATCCATGACGATGGCGGCATTCTCGGGATCCAGCGACGCGACCGGTTCGTCGGCGAGCAGCAGTCCGGGCTGCTGCATCAGGGTGCGCGCGATGGCTACCCGCTGCTGCTGCCCACCCGACAACGTGTCGGCGCGCCGCTGCGCGAAGTCGGCGAGCCCGACCCGATCCAGATGCGTGAGGGCCGCCGCCCGCATCTTCGCCGGATAGGTCAGCGCGCCGTAGCGTGGCAGGGCCAGCTGGGCCAGACCGCCGATGAGCACGTTCTCCAGGCAGCTGAGTCGGCCAACGAGATTGAAGTCCTGGAACACGAACCCGACGTTGCGGCGCAGCGCCCGCAACTGCCGCTTGGACGCTTGGTCGACGCGAGTTCCGCCGACTTCCACGGTTCCCGAACTCACCGGTTGCAGGCCGTTGAGGCACCGCAACAGGGTGGATTTGCCGGACCCGGACAGGCCGAGCAGGACGAGCAGTTCGCTGCGGTGCACGTCGAGCGAGACGTTGTCGAGCGCGAGGGTGTCCCCGAATCGTCGGGTGACCTCACGTGCGGTGATGACCAGATCGTCTCCTGCGACGACCTGTCCGGGAGTGGTCATGCTGCTCAGCCCTTGCACTTCTCGGAGCCGGTGACCGTGCAGACCTTGCGGACGCCGCTGTAGTCGGTGTCGGTGACGGGGACGAAACCCCACGCGCGCTCGTCGGTGATGCGGCAGGCATCGCCGGCGCAGTACCCTTCGCGCTCCAGATTCTCGACGTTGACCTTCTCGGTGAACAGCGCCGCGAGCGTTTCGACGGCCGCGGTGCCCAGCGCGTTGTTGGCCGCGAACACCGACCCCGCGATCATCTCGGACTTCCACACCGTCTTGAGTTCGCCTGCCTTCAGATCGCCCTTGTCGATCATGGTCTTGTCGACCATGGTGTCGAAGGCGAAGCCGGCGTCGCAGTCACCGTGGGCGATGGCCAGCGCCGAGGAATCGTGTCCGCCGGCGTAGATCGGGGACATCCCGGCCGAGATGTCGGCCTCCGCACCGGATTTGATGACCCCGGCCTCGATCAGACCGGCGGTCGGATACAGGAATCCCGAGGTCGAACTGGGATCGACAAAGCACACCTTCTTACCCGCGAAGTCCTTCAGCCCCGTGATCGAACTCGCGTCCGAGCGCGCCAGCCCGTAGGACTGGTAGCCGGGTGTGGCGCCCTTGTTCTTGATGACCGCGCCCACCGGCGTGATGTCGGCACCGTTGACACCGGCAACGACATAGGCGAACGGGCCGAAGAAGGCGAGGTCGACGTTGCCGGCGATCATGCCCTCGACCACACCCGCGTAGTCGGACGCCTGGACGAACTCGACCTTCGAGCCGGTCTCCTTCTCGAGTATCTTGATCAGCGGTTCGTAGCTGGCTTTGAGGTCAGTCGAGTTCTCTGCCGGGATAGCTGCCAGAGTCAGGGTTTCGGGGAATCCCTGCGCGGTCACCGCGCCGGAATCGGATCCCGAACAGCCTGCGAGGGCGAGTAAGAGTGTTGCGGCGAACGCCGCGGCGATCAAGGCGGGGCGGCGCATGCGAATCTTCATGCCCATGACGGTGATCCTTGGTCTATACCAAGACGTGCATGCCGGGGAAGCAGCAGGTAAACAGCAATCGACTTTCTTGGTCTAGACCAAGATTTGATACGCTCGTGCAATGACCGCACCCGCTGAACCCCGAGTGCTCAAACATCAAGTCGTCCGCGCGCAGCTGGATCGAATGCTCGATGACATGCAGGTAGGTGACCCGTTTCCCGCCGAGCGTGAGATCGCCGAGACCTACGATGTCGCTCGCGAAACGGTGCGCCAGGCGCTGCGCGAACTCCTGCTCGCGGGCCGGGTCGAACGCCGCGGCCGCACCACGATCGTCGCGCGGCCCAAGATCCGTCAGCCCCTCGCGATGGGCTCCTACACCGAAGCCGTCAAGTCGCAGGGCCTGACCGCGGGGCGCATTCTGGTCGGCTGGCTGGACCTGGCCGCCGACGAAACACTGGCCGCGACCTTGGCCATCGAGACCGGTGCGCCGATCATCCAGCTCGAGCGCGTGCTGACCACCGACGGTGTGCGGGTCGGCCTCGAGACCACCAAACTCCCCGCCGACCGTTACCCCGGTCTGGCCGATACCTTCGACTACCGCGATTCGCTGTACGCCGAAATCCGCAGCCGCGGAATCACCTTCGAGCGCACCGTCGACACGATCGAGACCGCGCTCCCCGATGCCCGCGAATCGGCCCTGCTGTCGGTGGACACCCGAACCCCGATGTTCCTGCTGAACCGCGTCTCCTACGACCAGAACAACATCCCCATCGAACAACGTCGATCCCTGTATCGCGGCGACCGGATGACGTTCACGGCGATCATGCACGCCGATCAACACCCGCCGAACTGACCGCAACGCAAACAAGTCAGGCCCCCTCGAAAGGGGGCCTGACTTGGTACGGTGGTGCGCGATACTGGGATTGAACCAGTGACCTCTTCCGTGTCAGGGAAGCGCTCTCCCGCTGAGCTAATCGCGCGAGGTGGAGACGGGAATCGAACCCGTGTGCACGGCTTTGCAGGCCGTTGCCTCACCACTCGGCCACTCCACCGTACAAAGGAGGATGGGGCTAGTGCCTTACCTACCTCTCGAGCGGATGACGAGATTCGAACTCGCGACCCTCACCTTGGCAAGGTGATGCGCTACCACTGCGCCACATCCGCATTTACTTCACACTTAGGGGAGCGGCTCGGCCTAGCGGCTCTGCTGCTCTCTGCGGTGCGATGAGAACATTAGCCGACGTTCGACGCAGACTACAAATCGCCTGGTAAACAGGCCTAAATATGAATTACACCCGTGTCACCCACGCCCACCGGACCGATCCGCAGCCCACCGACGCCACCCACTCACATCATGAAACATAGATATGCGCATCTATATGATGCCAGGGTCTTCGGAGCGGAACGTCGATCGCGCGCTCACGCACACACGCGCGCAAGCGCGGGCATCGACTGCCAGGCCCAACCCCGAAACCCCGCTTCACAAGGCGATTTGGTGTCATCCCGGCCCCCCGTGCTAATGTTCCATCTCGTTCGAGCGGCTCAAAACCGCCCGGCGAAGTGTTCGGTCCCATAGCTCAGTGGGAGAGCGTCCGCCTCACACGCGGAAGGTCGCTGGTTCGAAACCAGCTGGGACCACCACAAAGTGCAGGTCAGGCCCCTTTTGGGCTCGGCCGTGCAATACGTGCAATAGCGTTCGGGTGTTGGGCTTGAACGCTGATGCGTAGGGGTACCGAGCACGCTCGACAGGCACGCGGATGTGTGGCGCCCGTCATAATCGCTATCAACTGCCCGCTCCGCTCGATGCGTTGACGCGGGGCAACTTCGGCCAACAAACTGCCGCGACTCGACGCAACTAAGTGTCGAAATGTGGTGTGTCTCAACATATTCCGTTGGGTCGGTCACATTTGCTGCGTTGATGTCGTCGATCGCTATCTGGATCTGCTGTCGGAACCCCCGTCGAGCGTCGGCACGCCGCCGAGATCCGCGCCGCGGCGGAACCGCTGGTCGCCGAGGACATCGCTCACGCCATCGCCTACGCGGTAGCGGCTCTCGCACGGGTGAACCGTGGCCGAGCTCTTGCCCACGCGGATAAGTAGCTCTTACCGGAGCTAGCGCTGATTGTGTCTGTCGCCGCGAAGTGAGATGAACGCTATCGTGCTGCGGCGGCGAGAAGGCCACGTCCAGCAACACCGAGATGATCCAGTAGGCTGCGTGGGAGGTCGTCGTGGACCGCAGGCCAAAGGTGAGCTGATGGTTGGGGCGAGACCCGTGGGGCCGGTCATGACGGTCGTTTCACATCCCGCAGGATGTCACGACGGGTCAGGGTGCGGGCAATGCCAGCGGCCGCGGCGCGTACGGCGTGGATATGTGCGTCGGGCCGGAATCGGGTGCTCGGGCCGGCGATGCTGATGGCGGCGACCGGCGTGTTGTCGCTGCCGAAGATGGGCGCGGCCACGCAGACAAGGCCGATTGCGGATTCCTCGTGCTCGAATGCGTAGCCGGTCTTGCTGACCTGCTGGAGTTGACGGCGCAGTATTCCGGGCGCCACGACTGTATGCGGCGTTCGTCGGGTGAGTGGCTCCGACAGCACCGCCCGGCGCAGCGCGGGATCGGCGTCGGCGAGCAGGGCTTTGCCGATGGCCGTGCAGTACAGGGGGAGCCGGCCGCCGGTGCGCGATGGAGCGCTGGTCTGTTTGTGTCCGCCTATCTTGGCGAGATACACCACGTCGTGGCCGTCTCGTACGCCGAGATGGACCGTTTCGTGGGTACGTTCGTAGAGGTCCTGGATGAACGGCATCGCAATCTCGAGCATGCTGCGTTCCACTGACGCGCGCATGCCGAGTTCGAACAGGCCGCCGCTCAGTCGGTACCCCTCATCGCTCCGATCGAGAAGGCGATTCGTGACCAGGTCCCCGGCGAGCCGGTGGACGGTTGCTTTGTGCAGGCCGGTCCGCCGGACCAGTTCAGCCAGCGGGAGCGCCTGGTCATCGGTGCGAAATGCGCGCAGGATCGTTACCGCCTTGCCCAGGACGGTGCCGACATCGGCGCCAGCGGTCATGGTGTCACAGTATCGCTCAGCGAGACGAAACGGTGGTGGCGTCGAATTGCGGCACGGAGAGTGGGTGCCATGAACGTCTCAAAAAACCCAACGACCTCCGCGACCGCAGGCCGCACTGCCGACGCGGTCCAGGTGCAACTGCGGGCGGTGGCCCAGTTACATTCGGTCGAGCCCGGCCCGACACTGTCCGGTCACCGTACCGTGACCGTGCGCCTGGGAGCCGGAGCATGAGCAAGATCAAAGTCGCGGTTATCGGCTCGGGAAATATCGGCACCGACCTGATGATCAAGGTGCTTCGCACCTCGGCTCACCTCGAAATGGGCGCGATGGTCGGCATAGATTCGGCGTCGGATGGGCTAGCACGTGCTGCCCGCTTCGGCATCCCGATCACTGCCGAAGGCGTCGAAGGTTTGGTTGCGATGCCAGGATTCGACGAGATAGAGATCGTCTTCGATGCCACCTCGGCCAAGGCGCACCTCGCCAATGAGGCACGACTGCGGCCGTTCGGGAAACGGATGATCGACCTGACGCCGGCGGCAATCGGGCCGTACGTTGTGCCCGCGGTCAACGCCGACGATCACGTGGACGCTCCGAACGTGAACATGGTGACCTGCGGCGGCCAGGCGACGATCCCGATCGTGGCGGCGGTCTCCCGCGTTGCTCATGTGGCCTACGCCGAGATAGTCGCCTCGATCGCGTCGAAGTCTGCCGGCCCGGGAACCCGGGCCAACATCGACGAATTCACCGAGACCACCTCCGCCGCGATTGTGTCGGTTGGTGGCGCACGGCGGGGGAAGGCGATCATAGTACTGAATCCGGCCGAGCCGCCGCTGGTGATGCGCGATACCGTCTTCTGCCTCGTCGATGCGCCAGATCCCGTTGTGCACGAACAGATCCGGCAGTCGATCCGGGAAATGGTGGCCGACGTTGCCGCCTACGTTCCGGGTTACCGGCTCGAACAGCAGGTGCAGATCACCGAGATACCGGCAGACCAGCCGGTGCACACGTTGTTCGCCGATGGTCGCCACCCCACCCATCAAGTGTCGGTGTTCCTCGCAGTTGAGGGCGCTGCCCATTATCTGCCCGCGTACGCGGGCAATCTCGACATCATGACCTCCGCGGGCTTGCAGATCGCGGAACGGATCGCCCAGCGGAAGGAACTCGCGCGATGAGCACCACCGTTTTCGTCCAGGACGTCACCTTGCGCGACGGCATGCACGCCGTGCGCCACCGGATCCGGCCCAGCGAGGTACGCCGCATCGTTGCTGCGCTGGATGCTGCCGGGGTCGACGCCATCGAGGTGGCCCACGGTGACGGCTTGGCCGGGGGATCGCTGAACTACGGGCCGGGATCGAATACTGACTGGGAGTGGATCGAGGCCGCCGCCGAGTCGATCGACCGTGCACGCCTGACTACGCTTCTCCTGCCCGGTGTGGGTACGGTCCATGACCTGCGACGCGCATACGACCTCGGTGTGCGCTCGGTGCGGGTGGCGACTCACTGCACCGAAGCCGACGTCTCGGCCCAGCACATCGCCACCGCCCGTGAGATCGGGATGGACGTCTCGGGCTTCCTGATGATGAGCCATATGGCACCCGCGGACGAGCTCGCCAGGCAAGCGATGTTGATGGAATCGTATGGCGCGCACTGTGTTTACGTCACCGATTCCGGTGGGCGTCTGACACTGACCGGTGTGGCCGAACGGGTGCGCGCGTACCGCGACGTGCTCGATCCCGGCACCGAGATCGGCATCCACGCCCATGAGAACCTGTCGCTGTCGGTTGCCAATTCCGTCGTCGCCGTCGAGAACGGCGTCACCCGAGTGGACGCCTCACTAGCAGGGCACGGTGCCGGCGCAGGCAACTGCCCGCTCGAGGCATTCATCGCAGTCGCCGAACTCTACGGGTGGGACCACGGCTGTGACCTGTTCGCTCTGCAGGACGCCGCCGACGACATCGTCCGTCCATTGCAGGACCGCCCGGTGCGCGTGGATCGGGAAACGCTCACTCTCGGCTACGCCGGTGTGTATTCCAGTTTCCTCCGCCATGCCGAGACCGCATCCGAGCGCTATGGCGTCGACGTACGATCTCTGCTGATGGAGGCCGGTAAGCGACGTCTGGTTGGCGGGCAAGAGGACATGATCGTCGATATCGCGCTGACGATGATGGCCGAACGTGACAGTGGTGCAGGGGAACTCGCGGTCTGATCGGTGCGGCGTACAGCGAGCTGGTATTGATGGCTCGCGTGCAGGCGCCGTCTGATCTGTAGTTGCGGCTGATGCGGGCTCGGGCGGAGTCGGCTCGTAGGCCGCGGCCTCTTTCAGGCCGCGGCCGTGGGTGCTGCCCAGACTCGGTGGAACGCTATGGAGTCATTGTGGTTCCAACATCAGCCACTGCGAGGATGGGCTCCACGAGCAATCGATGGCTTCGACGACCACACGGACATCGACGACCGGCTTCGGGGCGCATCCGAACGGCCGAATTCGTCGCGCTGGCAAGCGTTCTGGCTGAACAGTCGAGCTGCCCGAGCCAAGGCGTGTCGTTCGCCCGAATAGGTCGAGCCTCGCGGTAGATCAGGGCCTCGCGCAAGCGCTGGTTCCGGTGGGGGTACTGCTACCAGACGGGTCGGCTGAGCGCCTCCCGACGACGAGCACGGCCGAGCCTGTGGATGCCTCGAGCGGATTCGCTCGGGTCCCACGGGCTCGGCCGTGCCGGTGCGCAATCGGATTGGGAAATGCTAGAACCAGTCGTCGGGTCGGCACGCTAGCTGATCGATGGCAATCGTTGCCGGGGTGGTCTCGTCGATGGCGGCGTAGGCGCCGCGGTAGAACAGCAGGGGAGCGGTTGGGCCGCCCGCCGACAGGGTGGTGACGCGGCCGGTGACTATGTGGTGATCGCCGCCATCGAGGACGTCGCCGACCTCGCAGTCGATCCAGGCGAGAACGTTATCCAGTACAGGTGCGCCGCCGGGTGAGGGGGTCCATCGAGTCTTGGCGAACTTGTCCTCGCCGCGCCGGCCGAAGACGGTGCTCACCTCATGCTGATCGGCTGCGAGCAGATTGACTGTGAAGTGCCCGACACGTTCTATGGCGGCCCACGCGCGTGAACTCTTTGCTGGGCAGAACAGGACCAGCGGCGGGTCGAGCGACAGCGCGGAGAACGACTGGCATGCGAAGCCGACCGGTTCTCCGTTTTCGACTGTCGCGATGACCGCAACGCCGGTGCAGAAGTTGCCGAGAACTCGGCGGAAGTGTGTCGGATCCACGGTGTTCGCTGCAGGTGTCGGGGTGGCCTCGGTGACGGTCGCGGCGATCATGACGCTCACAGCATCCCGCCGTCGATCGTCGCGCCGAACTCTTCGTCGCCAAACATCTTCAGCGCGGCCTCCGGGTCGTTGACGGCATGTACTCGGCCCGTATGCGCGTCCCGCCAGAAGCGCTGGATCGGTGCGCCGGTGGAGATGGCTGAGGCGCCGGAGTTCTCGAAGAGCCGGTCGATGGCGTAGATGGCGCGTTCTGATGCTCGGACCTGGTCGCGGCGCACCTTGGTGCGCAAGGGCATCGGGACCTCGCCGGACCGTGCGGCGGCCTCGATATCGGTGATGTTCGTGGTCAGCTGAAGCCAGGCGGCGTCGATTTCGCTGGCGGCCTGGGCCACCCTGACTTTGGCGAATGGATCATCCTTGGACCGTGCACCACCGTAGACGCGGACCCGTTCCTTCTGGTGTGCGACGTGGGCGTCGTAAGCGCCGACTGCCATGCCGACAATGGGTGTGGTGATCGTCGTGCTCATCAGTGAAAACAGTGGAACGCGATACAGGGGATTGGTGTTGACTGCCTGACCGGGGCACTCGCAACGGAAGGAATCTGCGAAGCTCAGGACCCGATGCTCCGGCACGAAGGCATCATCCACGATGATGTTGTTGCTGCCGGTGCCGCGAAGTCCGACGGTGTGCCACACGTCCTCAATGGTGTAGTCCTCGGCCGGCACCAGCATGGCCAGATTGTCGACGGGCTTGCCGTCTTCACCGAGAATGAGGGCGCTGAGAATAGCGCCGCCGGCATAGGCGGAGCCCGAGGAGAAGCTCCACTTACCACTGAGCCGATATCCGCCCTCGGTGGCGGTCGCCCTGCCCATCGGGGCGTACGCCGACGACATCAGGACATCGGGATCGTCTGCCCACATGTCATCCTGTGCCTGCTCCGAAAATGTTGCGAGGTGCCAGTTGTGGGCGCCGAGGACCGAGGCGACCCAGCCGGTGGATCCACAGGCGCTCGCGATCAGCTTGACGGCGGAGTAGAAGGGCACGAGGCCGGATTCGGATCCACCGTAGCGGGCAGGCTGGAGCATCCGGAAGAAACCGGTCTCGCGGATTTGCTTGATGGATTCGTCCGGAACCATGCGGTTGTCCTCGGATTCCTGCGCGCGTTCGCGCAATGCTGGCAGAAGATCCCTGATGCCGTCGAGAACTTGTTCGGTCATGGCGTGCTCCTGTTCGGTGGCCGTGCAGTGTGTCGGAGGTCTCACTCCTTGTTGCACTAAGCATCACGCTTGGGAGCCATGCCGGACAAATGCCTATTGATCCTTGATCAATGCCCCCAGTGCATAGGCTAGGGGTAATTTTTGATCGACCATTGCCGCTCAGCTGCAGGTAGGTGCCATCTCGCCCGCGATTATCCTCAGGTTGTCGACGAGGGCTGCTGTTGATGGGCTCAGGGTTCGGCTGGCGGAGAGTGTGAGGCCGACGCTGTGTCCGATGGGCTCCAGCGAAACAGGAAGGGGCGTCAGTCTGTTGTCGTCCCTGGCAATGAGACTTGGGAGCGCCGCGATCATGTCTGTTTCCAGGAGCAGTCGCCGCACGGTGAGGAAGGAAGTTGCCTCGACACGATTGTCCGGCAACGCCATTGCATTGCGTACGAAATACTCCTCGAGCTCGCGCCGCAGCGAAGTCTCGGTGCCGGGCAGGATCCAAGGAAACCCACGTAGGTCTTCGAGCGTGAGATCAACGCGATCGGACAGCGGATGGTCCGAGCGTGTGACGAGTTCGATGGATTCCTGATATAGGGTCTTGCGCGTCAAAATTTCGTCGGTCGCCGCCGTGAGTCGGCCGACGATGAGATCGACGCGCCCAGCCTCGAGTTCGACGAGCAACGTCTCGGGAGTTCCTTCTCGCACGATCACGGTGAGCAAGGGGCGCTGGGCTTTGAGTCGGGCAATCGCGACCGGGAGCAGCACGTTGGAGCCCGCAAGGTGTGTGCCGACCGCTACCGTGCCGCGGTCGGCATCGGCTAACTCCATGACATGCCGACCCGCCTGACTCAGCTGTGCCATCACGGCCCGGGCATGCGTGGTGAATGCCTCGCCGAAAATGGTGGGGGTGA
Source organism: Nocardia sp. FBN12 (assembly GCF_054031145.1). NCBI lineage: Bacteria > Bacillati > Actinomycetota > Actinomycetes > Mycobacteriales > Nocardiaceae > Nocardia > Nocardia sp. FBN12. Next base: position 3,712,578 of record NZ_CM132926.1, on the reverse strand, counting down.
TACCGCGTGCGCCCCGCTTGTACAGCGAGACACCGAGGATCGTCTCCAGGTCGTGCAGGCTGCGGGTCGCGACAGGCTGGGTCACGTGTAGTGCGGCCGCAGCGCCGACCACGCTACCCTGCCTGGTCAGGGCGTCGACGAGGACGAGGTGTCGCAGCTTCAGCCGCCCGTCCAGCAGTTTGGGCATGTCCACGAGCCGAGCGTATCGGTAAGCCGAGCGCTGCGATAGGTGAAATCGGCGAGTTCGCTGTGAAGCCATGTCCGTTGGGGCATGAGTCCGGAACGAACAAGCATTGGCATGACCCTCGTCACGTGACGACGATGTACGGATGAGCATGAGAAGAACTGTCATCACGGGCGGAACTGTCATCAGCATGGACGACGAGTACGGCGACCTCCCGGACGGAGCTGTTCTCATCGAGGGTGACCGGATCACGGCCGTCGTGCGGTCCGCCGACGAGTTCACTGGTATCGACGCTGAGGTCATTGATACCGAGGGTGGCTACATCCTGCCCGGAATGATCGACAGCCATCGGCACACGTGGATGGCATTGCTGCGAGGGATCTCAGCGGACCAGTCCCTGCTCGAGTTCCTGGCCTCGACCTTCTACGGGATCGGCTCGATCGTCCGACCGGAGGATGCGGCTGCGGCTTCGACGGTCGGCGCGCTCGAAGCCCTCGACGCCGGGGTAACGACGATCATGGATTGCCACGACTGTGTGAACAGTCCGGATCACGCGCGCGCGGACATCGAGGCATTGCGCGCCGTCGGAATCCGCTCGGTCTATGCGTATGGCATGCAGCAGTACGACTACCGGCCGCCTGTCTTCGAATCTCATGAGCACCGCCTCGGCGAAGCGGAGCGGCTGCGGTCGGAGTACTTCGCTTCGGATGACAGTCTGTCCCGAATGGGGATGCTGTACAGCGATTTCGGCACCGTCGCGTTCGCCGAAACCGCAGCGGAGATCCGAAAGGTCCGCGAGCTGGGAATCCTCGGCGCCTCACACACCGGTGCCGCGACGAACTCGATCCTGCTGAGGGGGCTGCACGAACTTCATCACCATGGACTGCTTCTGCCCGGGCACCTGCACATCCACTGTCCAGCCCTCGACGATGGGGAATGGAGGCTACTCGCCGACACCGGTGCGAAGGTCACCATCGCGCCCGAGACCGAGATGCAGATGGGCATGGGACATCCGCCGTTCCGGGCGGCACTCGATCACGGTCTGGCCCCGGCGATCAGCACAGACATCGTGTGCGTCGGCTCGGGCGACCTGTTTTCTCAGATGCGTCTGGGTCTGCAGTTCCAGCGAGCGCTCGACCACGCCGTCACCCATGCGATCGGGACTGTGCCCGCAACAGTGCAACTCGGTGTCCATGATGCACTCAGCTGGGCAACGCGCAACGGCGCCGCCGCGCTGGGGCTCGGTGACGCTGTCGGTTCGATCACCGCCGGTAAGAAGGCCGACGTGATCGTCGTCAAACCGCGGATGGACCTGGTGCGGTCGAGCTACCCGGCCGGCTCGGTGGTGCTGCAGTCCACCGCAGCAGACGTGGACACCGTCATGGTCGACGGCGTGATCCGCAAGCACAACGGTCGCCTTGTCGGTCAGGATCTAGCCGCGGTTCGATCCAACGCGAACGCCGCACTCGACCGGATCGAGAAGGCGGCCGCGGGCCTGGCCACGCACAGCACCGAGGAAATCTACGGTTGGTTCACTGCGGCCGAGCAGACGGCCTCCGCCAACTTCGCCCAGGCCTACGTCGAGGATTGACCTGAGCCGTTCGGCGCTGTGGCCATGGCCGGCGCGGAATCTGCGATGCCAGGCGCGCCCGCCGGCGGACAGCACCGCGCCGCCAGAGATCAGCGTTAGGTTGGCGCATTCCACAACGCGATTCGTCGGGAGCTCCTCGGGACCCGAATGACGGATCGTACCGATCGCCGCTTCGCTCAGCTGTGAGAACCTGGGTATTTCGTCCGTACCCGCACGCGCGGCCACCGCGGCGATACCGGCCTTGGCCGGACTGCGCGGCCTTCGCTTCGACGGTGATCGCGAGCTGAGCCGAGCCAGGGTCCTGGTCGCGGCATGATGTCGCGGCATTGATGGGGGCGAATCCGGCGGACTGGACCAGGACCAATACCGCGAACCGCCCGGGCCGGCTCTGCGCGACCCGGATGGTAGCGGCCGACACTGTTGCCGATGATCGTGGTTCGGCGGAAACCGTTCGCCGACAGCGCATCCCACACCCACAGGGCGACCTCGGCGAGCCCGTCTGCGGTGACCGCGGTCGGATCCCTTGCCAGGCGCTGCCAGGTGTGCGTCACAGACCTGACCGAACGGTGTGGGTGGAGCCGTCAGCGACTGTGGTCCAGTGGTCCGGCCGAACCCAGCATCGGCCTTCCCGGACGGCTAACCCGTCACTCGTTTGCGGCCGGTGACACGATCCTTGACGGCGTCCCGTTTCCCAAGGTCATCGATCACGCGGACAAGGGCGATGGTGAGGTCCGAACTGGGGTCGGCCAGGTCCAGGAAGACGTCATAGTGATTCCGGTTCGGGATGACGAGCAGTTCGCTGGGGGAGTGGGCCGCCCACATCCGGTGGAACTTCCGGCTCTGTTCGAGGAATCCGGCTCCATCGCGTTCGGCGACGGCGAAGACCGCCCTCGGGCCGGTACCAGATGCATGGAGCATAGGGCTGAGTAGCTCGGCGCGACGGATATCGAGACCGAGCCACTCATTGGCAAACGAGTCGATCAGGGGACGTAGATCGAAGAGGCCGCTGATCGGCATCGCTGCGCGGACAACGTGATCCGGTAGGTCGAAGTCACGTTGCCAGCCGGCCGTCATGACGGAACCGGTGAGATGACCGCCGGCCGAACTGCCGCCCACGACGATGCGCTCAGGGTCGAGCCCATGTGCTGCTCCGTGGTGATGCACCCAGGCCACGGCGGCCCGGACCTGGCGGACGATCTCCTCCAGCGAGGTCCCGGGTGCGAGGCCATAGTCGACCGAGACGGTAGCGATGCCGGCGGCATCGAGAGTACGTGCCATGAAGGCCGTGTCGTGCCGCGACAGTGCCCGCCAGTAGCCTCCATGGATGACCAGAAACACGGGGCGCAGTTCGTCGGTGGCCGTGCCCCAGACGTCGAGCTTCTGCCGACTGTCCGGGTCGTAGTACAGGCCCTCGAACCCGTGCAACCCTGCGACTGCCCGTTCGGATTGGGCTCGGTACTCGGCCATTACCTGGTCGAACAGTTCCGGGGTGACTGTGTTGCGGACGTTGTACTCGACGTCGACCTGGGGATCGGACATCGAACGGTCAGAACGTGGAGCGAGCGAGGGTGCGAACTTCCTCGGCGACCAGGGCAGGCGAGTCGAGGGTGGGGAAGTGCGTCTCGCCGCCGAGCATGCGGAAGGTGAACCACTGATGGGCGTCATGGAAGTCCTGCTGTGCCTGCAGGTATTCCGGCGCGGTCGGCTGGGAGAACAAGTGCCTGATGGGCCGGTGCTCGGCCACCTTGTCCATCCGCTGCAGGGGCGATCCCCACTGACGGTAGGCGGCGGCGATGACATCGCAAGAGCGGGCCCACATCTCGTGGTCGAAGGCTGCCATCTCATTGTCGAGATGGTTGCGGACCAGCTCGTTGGAGCTGCCATTGAGCCAGATGTCGAACAGCTCGCGCTGGGCTGCCTGCCAGTTGTCCGGGTCGTGGCTGCCGGCGAGGCCGGCAAGGAACTCCGCCGAGGCAGGCGTCATGAGCCAGTCGATGACTATTGCTGCCGGCGCGCGATCGGCACCGACGTGATCGGTGAGCTCGAGGTTCGCCCAGCCGCCGTGCGAGGTCGACAGCGGCAGGAACCGGTCGACGCCGATTGCGTCCAGGACGGCCAGGGTATCGCCTGCCTGCTCGGTCGGGCCGAAATCCGCTACCGGGGTGCGGTCTTCGCCGTGGCCGCGCCAGTCGATTCGGACGACATGGTGGTCTTCGGCCAGCAGCGGGACCAGCGGGTCGAACAGCCGGTGGTCCTGGCACCAGCCGGTAAGAAGGGCGATCGTCGGTGTGCCGCGATCGCCGTGCTCATCGTACGAGATCGCATGTCCGGCAACATCGAGGCTCTTCATTGTGGAGGTCATCAGGCTTCCTTTCGATTCGGGTCGGTGCCGACGAAGTGGCAGGTCCCGTTTTGGATAGTCCGGGCGGCGCGCAAACGTGAGGGCCGAGCCCGCGTGCTTCGAGCGATGCGAGACTTCGCCCCGAATGTAAATGCCCACACCCCACCTACGTCCGCGCCGATGACTGCGGCAGTGCTGGTCTCCGTCACAGGTCCGTGACCTCCGGTGTCGTGCCGTGTATGTGACGCGGCAGGGGTAGTCCACCCATCTTGTGTCTCAGGGCACATACCTGTCGAATGCAATTCGGCACCTGAGGTATGCCGTTTATGGAATAGGCTGGGTGCGCCCTCTTGCACCGTCAACTGTTGCTGCGGTCAGCGCGGCGCGCCCGGTAGGCCTGCTGCCGACACCGGTGTGAGCAATAGCGTCGGTGGCGTCCGTGTGTGGGTTGGACGAGTGGGTCGGCGCACGTGGGACAGACAGCGCGCTGGCCGTCATTTTCGTCACAGGCGTCGTTGTTTCGAGATGTTTCGTCACCGGGTTCCCTGGTCGGCCGCGGTACGTGCAGATCTCCCATTGTGCGTGCGGCGGATATGAGATCCGGATCTGGGGAACCGCCACGAGGCGTGCGCCTGACGAGTTCGATCTCGAGCATCCGGCAATCGGCGACGATGTCGTCGGCCTCGCATCTGAGCAGATGTTTCAGGTAGCTACGCGCCGAATCCAACCGCTCCACCTCCCGATCGAGTCGGACGATGTTCTCCCTGATGACGTTCTGCCACTCGTCGAGACCCGTTGAGCCGGAGGTGACCACGCCTGCGCGGTCGAGCGGCATCCTGCCGATCACGCAGCACAGGTATGCGAGCCCAATCCGCCGGAGGTCATCCCGGCCGTACACCCGCCGTCCGCCAGAGCGGTCCGGAGTCGGCAGCACGCCCTGTCGCTCCCACCACCGCAGCGTTGAGGGGTTCAATCCGAACAACGCGGCTGCGCCGCCGATCCCGACGCGCATTTCAACGCACTCCTCCGCGTGTTGACATCAAGTCGACTTCACTAGTCAAGATAAGGGTAGCCTAATTTACTCGAAATCGTTGGGAACCGACCATGAACGAGTTGATCAGCACCACAGACATGTATTTGCGCACCCTCGTCGAGTTCGAGGAGGAGGGAACAGTCCCGCTGCGTGCGCGTATCGCCGAGAGGCTCGGTCAGAGCGGCCCCACTGTGAGCGAGACAGTAGCCCGCATGCAGCGGGATCGACTAGTAGTTCTCGCTGACGACCGGCGGGTAGAAATGACCGACAAAGGCGCAGGAGTAGCGATTTCGGTGATGCGTAAACACAGAATTGCCGAGCGGCTGCTTGCGGACGTGATCGGGGTGCCGTGGGAGCGGGTGCATCCCGAGGCATGCAGGCTCGAGCATGTGATCAGTGATGCGGTCGAACGTCGCGTCCTCGAACTCCTCGATTATCCAAACACGTCGCCATACGGAAATCCGATACCCGGGCTGGCGATGTTGGGCATCGAGCCGTTCCTGATGCAGCGCGCACCCGCGCGGTTCGGCGCGGTCGTACGGGCAGGAGAGGTAGTCGTCCGGATCGAATGGATCGCCGAGCACTTGCAGGCCGACTCCGATCTTCTGGCGCGGATGCGTGCGTGCGGATTCCTCCCCGGCAGCATCGTCGTGATCTCTGGTACCGCCGGCGACGTGGTCTCCATCGATACGGGCTCAGCAACAGTGGAGTTCGGTGCGGAAGTCCTCGAAGGTGTGTTTTGCTCGTCGATCGACGCAGAGGATCCCTGCGATCTCTCTGCACGGGGGAGTCCGGCCGAATGCCTCCGGGTTGCGCGATCGTCGCATCCGGTCCCCACGCCTGAATGTATTTCCCGAACCAACGCCGAGAACTGAGGAACGAACGATGTCACAACCACCGACAACGCCCCGAACCGGGTCGCGTCCGCGACTGGTCACCTATCGGGCGATCGTCACGCGGGTGCGCCATGTAGGCCCGCAATTCGTCCGCGTCACCCTCGGCGGACCCGAGATGCGTAACTACGAAACCGGCGAAACCGCGGCGAGGGTGAAGGTTTTCGTCCCGACCGACCCGGACGCGGATCCGGTGGCGCCCACTCTCCCACCGTCAAGCTTCGAGTTTCCGGCCGGAGCGGATGCGCCGGTCGCCCGGACCTACACCGTGCGCGCTCACCGGCCCGAGTCAGGGGAGATCGACATCGACTTCGTCGTGCACCCGAATGGGCCGGGCGGGAGGTGGGCCGCAGGAGCTCGTGTCGGCGACGTGATCACGATTTCCCATGGCGTCGGGCAGTCCCTACCCGGCGGAATTCGTGACCTCCTGCTCGTGGGCGATCCGTCGTCGTTACCCGCGATCATGACCATCCTGCACAGCGCCGATCCATCGATCGCCCGCCGCGTACTGCTCCTCGCCGACGGCCCGTCGGATGTTCTTCCCCTCGAACCTGCCGCCCGGGATTGCGGTCGCTGGCTGTATCCGAATGGCGCCTCGAACGCGGGCACGGCCCTCGCCGACGCGGTTCGCGGTGAGCTATCCGCTCGCCACCCGGACTACGTGTGGGTGGCGGGCGAGGCGACTACCCTCATACAAGTACGCCGAGTACTGCGCGACGACGGCGCCTACACGAAAGCGACATCCAAAATCGCAGGGTACTGGCGACGGTCGAGTACCGCCGACGAATTCGAGCGAGACACCTACGCCCGTATGCGGGCACTGGTCGATGGCGGCATCGAGCCCACCGAACAGGATTTGGAGGAGTTGAGCGTGCCCGGATCCGGCTGACCACCGCGGTTCGCCTGCGAAGCCGCCGCAAAGCCCATCGTGCGGACAGGCGAGGGCGGGCCCCTCAGAGGCCCAGGAACCGTTCCGCATTACCACGTGTGATCAGTTGTCGCGCAGTACTGTCGAGGAACTCGCTCTTGCGGACGACCTCGCCGACCGGCCGTTCACCGAGGGGATAGGGGTAGTCGCTTCCTACCATGACCCGGTCGACGCCGATTGTTTCGACCAACAGGCGCAGGGCGCGCTCGTCGAACACCACAGAGTCGACGTAAAAGCGGCCGATGTAGTGAGATGGCGGGAATTCCGACGTTCCGATCACATCGTTGCGTCCATGCCAGGCGTTCTCCATCCTTCCCAGCCAGAACGCGAATGATCCGCCGCCGTGGGCGAAGCCGATCTTCAGGCGGTTGTCGATCCGGTCGAAGACCCCCCCGAGAATCAGCGCGAGGATCGACAGGTGCGTCTCGGCCGGCATCGCGGTCAGCCATTGCGCCATCCACCGGTCCAGGCGTGGCGAGCTCGCCATATCCCAGGGGTGTACGAATACTGGAACGTCCAGGGAGGCGCAGTGCTGGAGGAAAGTGACCACGCCCTCGCTGTCCAGGTCGCTGTCCCCGACATGATTGCCTATCTCGACGCCACGGTGGCCGTTGGACAGGCATCGCTCGAGTTCGCGACAGGCGGCGTCGGTGTCTTGCAGTGGCACTTGGCAGAAAGGGATCAGCCGGTCGGTAGCCGGCGCGACGATCTCGAGTGCCAAGTCGTTGAAGATCCGGGCGATCCGCGAGCCCTGGTCGCCCGAGCGGCCGTAGTTGAAGAACGCGGGTGTTGGTGAGACAACCTGGGTATGCACCCCATCGGCGTCCATGTCGCGCAACCGGTGCTCGGCGTCCCAACAGTCCGCTTGGATCCGGCGGAACTCCCTGGTGCCCATCATGAGCATTGCGTCCGACTCGGTCTCGAACCGCAACCATGGTGCCTCCGGTCCGCCGTCTTCGGTCAGATCGGGCCAGCTCCTCGGTACATAGTGGGTGTGGATATCGATCATTCCGGACACTGCCTCACCCCTTGCCTGGATGAACAGTTCCGCAGTTCCCGCAGGTACGGGCCTTGACACTGTCGTAGAACTGGGTGAAGACGGGCGGAAGGTCGGCCACGATGTTGCGGACCTGGAGCTCGACCTCATGGATCAGCGCGCTGCACTTCTGGCAGTACCATTGGAACTTCTCGAGCGTACCCTCCCGACGCACCCGCTCGATCACAAGACCGATCGAGCCGGCCTCCGGACGCTGCGGCGAATGTGGCAGGTTTCCCGGCAGCAGCCAGGTTTCGCCCTCGTGGATGTGCACTGTTTCGGGACCGTTGTCGGTCATCACGTTGACGTGCATATCACCCCTGAGCTGGTAGAACCACTCCTCATACGGGTCGAGATGAAAGTCGGTCCGCTGGTTCGGGCCGCCGACGACCTGCACGATGAAGTCGTCGCCTAGCGCCATGGTCTGGTTGTTGACCGGTGGCTTGAGCAGGTGCTCGTTGTCGGCGATCCACTGTTGGAAGTCGATGGTGGGCGGGATGTGGGTCATGACGTGGCCTCCGTGGTCGGGGTGTGCTGGCGGTGGGCGGGCAAGTAGGCCACGCCCTGCATCTCGATGAGCAGATGTGGGTGCGGTAGCTGGTGCACCGCGAGGGTGGTGCGTGTTGGTCCGCTCTCGTCGAACAGTTCGGCGTAAACCTCGTTGTAGCCGCCGAAATCGTTCATCGAGACCAGATAGGAGGTGACCTGAACCAGGTCCGACAGCTCGGCGCCGACCTCAGCGAGGATCGAGCGCATGTTCTCGATGACCGCGCGGGTCTGCGCCCGGATGTCCAAATCGGTGGTGCCCATCTCGTCGACCTCGACACCGACGAAGGTATTGTCGGGCTGCCGGGAGCTGGTCCCGGAGACGTACACGAAATCCCCGGCTACCTTCACGTGTGGGAACCGACCGCGCGGGGTCGCAAGACGATCGATCACCTTGGCACTGTTTGCGCTGCGGCTCATGCGATTCCCTTCACTGTGACGCGGCCGAGTCCTGCAATGTCGCATTGCGCAGTGCCTGCGGTCAGCGGGATCGCTGCCGTTGCAGCACCCGCGAGAATGACCTCGCCGGCGCGCATCGGAATCTTCCTGCGGCGGCTGATATCGAGCAGCGCATGCAGCGCCCGGACCGGATTGCCGAGGATTGCGGCTGTCGATCCGGTCACGGTCTCGGCTCCGACCTCCAAGCGGACCGCGCGGTTCGCCACGTCCTGTAGCTTCAGCCACGTGCCGATCACATAGCCTGCGGCCGAGGTGTTGTCGGCGACGACATCGGTATAGGTGAACCGGAAGTCCCGATATCGCGAATCGATGATCTCCATAGCCGGCGCAACCGAGTCCACATACGATTCGATGTCCACCATCGGATCGTCCGGGTCGATATCGCGAGCAATCCGATAGGCGATCTCGGGCTCGATCTTGGGGTGGATAAAGCGCGACAACTTCACCTCGCCTCCGTCATCGATCCTCATCTCATCGGTGAGTCGGCCGACGATCACCTCCGACACACCCATTTGCGACATCTTCGCCCTGCTGGTGAAGCCGAGCTTCACCCCGACAAGTGACTCGCCCCGGGCAAGTCGGCGGCCGATCAGTTCGTTTTGGATTCGGTACGCGTCGTCGATGCCGATGTCATCGGTGTCAGCCAGGCTGGGCGTATCGGTCACAGTGCACTGAGCCTCATCGAGGCGGGTGGCTAAACTAGCGATATCGATTGTTTTGGTATTCAACGAGATTCACTCTCCAATGCTGCTACACCCCGCTGCCGAACGGAGCCCGGCTCGATGCCGAGGAACATGCCGTCGTGGCCGCCCTCGATGACGGCGTCGACTTCGCCGAGGCCGTCGAGTCGTAGCCGGAATGTGCCCTCGGCTGAGATCGGTACCATCGGACCCAATGCGCCCGACATGATCACGTCGCCTGCGCGGAGTGGATGTCCGCGTCGGGCGAGTTCCCGAGCCAGCCAGGTCACAGCAACGACCGGCGACCCCAAACAGGCGTGCCCCGCGCCGAAGGAGACCGGCTCACCGTCGCGCTCGAGCACCATCCCGACCCGAGCCAGATCGAGTCCGGTCGGCGAAACCGGAGTGACGCCCAGGACGACGGCCCCGCTGGAGGCGTTGTCCGCGACCGTATCGGTGATAGTGAGGTCCCAGTTCGCGATTCGGGAGTCGACGATCTCGATCGCCGGCAGTACGAAGTCGGTGGCGCGTAGTACGTCTGCCGCAGTGGCGCCGGCCTTTTCGATGTCACGGCCTAGGACGAACGCAATCTCGCCTTCGGCCCGCGGCTGGAGGAATCGTGAGTACGGCACGGGTTCGCGGTGACCGTAGATCATGTCGTCGAGCAACATGCCGAAGTCGGGCTGGAAGACTCCGAACTGCTGTTGAACTGCCGGTGCGGTGAGACCGATCTTCGCGCCGACCACCCGCGCGCCTGCGGCGACTCGCGCGCTGATCACCTCGCGTTGCACCGCGTAGGCCGCGTCGAGATTTGTTTCGCCCACGAACTCTCGCACGGGAGCGGTAGCTCTCCTGGTCTCGGCTGCGACGCGTAGCCGGTCGGCTGCGGCAGCGATAAAGTCGGTGTTCACGATCGTCTCCTGCTCGGTCATAGCTGCACGCACACATTCGTCGGTTCCGTGTAGAAGTGCAGCGAGGATTCGCCACCCTCGCGCCCGATACCGGAGAGCCCGGCACCGCCGAAGGGGGAGCGGAGTTCTCGGGTGAACCAGGTGTTGACCCAGGAGATGCCGACTCGCATCTGCTGCGCGACACGGTGACCCCGCCGAATGTCATTGGTCCACACCGCAGCGGCCAAACCGTACTCGGTGTCGTTGGCGAGTGCGATCGCCTCGTCCTCGGTGTCGAAGGGGATCAGCGCTGCGACCGGACCGAAGATCTCCTCCCGTACCGGGCGGTCCGCATTCGTCAGACCCGTCCACAGGGTGGGCTCTATCCAGGATCCGGCGTCAAGAGCAGCACCCAGGTCGGGAACGCCGCCACCGGCGATGACTTCGGCGCCGGCCTGCTCCGCTAGTTCGAAGTAGCCGAGTACTTTGTCTCGGTGCGCCTGGGAGATGAGTGGCCCTGTGGTAGTCGCGGGGTCCGAAGGTGCACCCAGACGCAACCGGGCGGCCCGCTCGGCGAGACCTCCTGCGATGTCGTCAAATATTCCCCGCTGGACGTACACCCGCTCGGTGCACAAGCACACCTGTCCGGTGTTGGTGAACACGGACCGGGTCAGCCCGGTCAGCGCCTCATCGAGGTCCACGTCGTCGAACACAACGGCCGCGTTCTTGCCACCGAGTTCGAAGGACACCGGCCGCACCCGCGGGGCGACTGTTCTCATCACATGTGCGCCGGTTGCGGACGACCCGGTGAAGGTCACTCCATCGATTCCCGGGTGCGCTGTCAGAAGCTCCCCAGCCGAGCCCGATCCGAAACCATGGACCACGTTGAATACACCGTGCGGCAGCCCCACCTCTTGGAGCACATCGGCGAGCAGAGTCGCTGTCGAAGGGGTTTCTTCACTCGGCTTGACAATGACAGCGTTGCCGCAGGCGAGTGCGGGCGCCACCTTCCAAGTCAGCAACAACAGTGGCAGGTTCCAGGGCACGATCACCGCGACCACTCCCAAGGGCTTGCGTACCGCGTAGTTCAAGGCCTGTTTGCCGCCGGCGAGGTCGGTGAGGAAGGACTCTTGCCCGGCTGCTGCCGCGGTATCGGCGAAGGCTCGGAAATTGGCCGGCGCCCTCGCGACATCGAGTTCACGAGCCTGCGTGATCGGCTTCCCGGTGTCGGCGATCTCGGCGGCCACGAACTCCTCGAACCGTTCCTCGATCCGATTCGCGGCCCGCCGCAGCAGCTCTGCGCGCTCGCGGACCGGCGTATCCGCCCACCCCCGATGTAGTGCCCGGCGCGCCGCAGCGACGGCTCGGTCGACCAGCGGCGAATCGGCCTCGTGCACACGCCCCACCAGCGCGCCGGTAGCGGGGTCAAGATTGTCGAAGCCGCGTTGCGGGTTGGGATCGACAAATTCGCCATCCACGTAGTTGCGAATCCAACGTTCGGTCGATGTGGTCATGAACACATGATTGAGGAATCTCCTATGTTGAACAAATGCAAATTCTGGCGTTTGCTATGCCTATCTTGAAGGTGCTCGGTCGCCTGATCTACAGGAATGGCGGAAAGCTGCCGCCGCCAACACGTCGATGGAATCCGCGCTCAGAGCTTTGTCGTCGACATCGCGGTCTTGGTGTGGGCGTAGCGGAATGCTGTGGGCGTCATCGTCGTACGACGCAGGAAGAATTTGCCGAACGTGGCCGAGTCGTGGAAGCCGAGCCGCCGACCGACCGCCGCTACGGTGTGGTCGGTTTCCACCAGGAGCCGTTTGGCTTCCAGCAGGACTCGATCGTCGAGGACCTGTTTGGGGGTGCGGCCGACCGCGGATTCGGTGGCCCGGGCGAGGGTACGGACCGAGTAGCCGAGCTGGGCGGCGTAGTCCTCGACAGTGCGGCGCTCGGCGAATCCCTCTTCGACAGCTCGTTCGAAGTGTTGGTACGTCTCGCCGCCGGAGGTGAGGATCTTTTCCCGGTCCGGCCGGGGCAGGTCGGCGATTCGCAGTATCACCGCGGCGAGGTGATGGGCGAGGCGTTCGGCATGGCGAACGCTGTCGGAGGCGGTTCGGTAGGTCTCGTCGAACAGCGCGATCGCGCGGTCGATCTCGTGATGGGTGGTGGGATCGAGGAGCCAGTTGACCTGGCCGTACCGGTCGTTGATGAGGTCCGATGCTGTTGCCAGCGACGGTAAGAACTCCTCGGTGAAGAGGATGACGCGCCCATCGAGTGCCGGGTCGTCGCCGTCGGGGAGTTTGGAGACCTGCCCGGGACGCGCGTGAAACAAGGTGCCCACCGCGCAGGGATAACCGATGAAGTCGAACTGCGCCTTGCCGGTGCCGGAGGTGATCAGGATGATCTGGTGAAAGGCAAGTCGCTGAGGGGCGCGAAACGTGGCCATCGAAACCCGGCTGCGGATCTCGGCCAACGTCAGGGCCTCGACGCCGAGCCGTGGTCTACGCGGGTTGCGGTAGTCGAGACGATGGGCGACCGCTCGGTCCTGTTCCACTGCCTCAGAATAGTCCGCGAGCGTCGCCTAGAACGATTCGTTGTCGTGTGGCAGCGCGGCGGGCAGCGCGGCCATCACATCCCAGTGCTCGGCGATCTTGGCGTCCTCGATCCGGAACAGGTCGTAGAACGCGTGCGGGCACCCGTCGAAGGTCCCCTCCGACTGAGTGAACACGAACTGTCCCTCGGCGACGACGCGGTGCAGACGGTGATATTCCATCATGATGCCGTGACGTGCATTCTCGGCCAGAAAGGCCCGCATCCCCGACATGCCGTCCGCGATCACCGGATTGTGCTGGTGGTATGTATCACCGGCGAGGTACTGCGCCATCGCCAGGTATTCCCCACCCACCAGCACCCGCGCCATGAATTCCCGTACCAGGGACCGGTTCTCGTCGGTCCGATCACGATCGGTGACCACAGTGGGACCGTCGAGCTGGCCGCGCCCGCTCACCGTGCTCGACACCAGCGGGGTCGCGGCGTCCCACTGCTCGTCGAGCTGGTCGTTCTCGATACGGAACAGGCTGAACGCCACCATCGGCTCGGGTGCCACCCCGTGGAACACGCCATGCGTAACCACAAGATCGCGGTCTGCGAGCACGCGAACGATCTCGTAGTCGAATTCGTCGGGGATGTTCAGGAGGAAATCACGGACCCCGTCGGGTCCGTCTGCCACCGAACCGCTGTGTTGAATGTAGTTGGGCGAAATGTGAGTATCGACAGCGTCGATGTCGCGCTTCCCGAGTAGGTCGGACAGCGCGTTCTCGACTATCAGCTTAGGTTCTGTCATCGATTCTCCGCGGGCTTCGGCGGCCATACGCCGAGGTCGATCGCCAGGAGCAACAAATCATAAAAGAGGTATTCCTCGGCGATCTTGCCGTTGTCGAATCGGGCGATCGTCGCCAGCGTGATCTCGACCTCGCGGCCGGTCGGCGGCACACTGAGCCCGTACAGGTTGAACGTGCCGGTATGGGTACCGGTCATCACGCTGATGCCCGCCATCCAGTCACCGGACCCGAACTGCACCTTGTACTCAGGAAACCCGTCGTCACCGACCGGACCGATCGTGATGTCGGCGAAAGCGTCGAAGAAGACCTGCATATCGGCCTCGTGCATACCGACACCGGCCCGGGGCACATGCGATCCGGGCTGGTGAACGACGACATCATCGGTATGGGCTCGGAGAAACTCCGCAGTTCGGGCATTCCAGGAACGGTCGCCCCGGCGAAAGATGTCCATGTTCTCGGATACTTTGTCCATGGATCCATCGTGGCAAGCTGTTTCCGTGCTGACGACGGCGATTCTGGACAGGTTGTCGTCAAAACCGGCCAGGGGCGACCGAAGTCATTCACTCATGAAGCCCGACTCGTGCCCGCGGATCGCGTCGCGAAAAGTGATGGGAGTCTGCCCGGTGCGCTGGTGGAAGTACTTGCTGAAGTGGGTCGCGCTGGTGAAGCCGAGGCGGTCGGCGATGCGGGTCGCGGTCTGATCACTGTGGGCCAGTAGGCGTTTGGCCTCGAGGACCACTCGGCGATCGATGAACTCCTTGGCTCCCAGCCCGGCCACGGCGAGAGTGGCACGAGACAGGGTGCGGGGCGAATATCTGAGGTCTCGGGCGTAGTCCTCGACCCGGCGGGTGCGGGTGAAGTGAGCTTCCACAGCGTCTCGGAAGATCATGAAAGTGGGGCTGGGTTCGGTGACCGGGGCGCCGACCGGGACGGCGAGATAGGCCAAGCGCAGCACCAGGACCGACAGCAGGTGTCGTAGAGCGGCAGTGTGGATCTCGAGGGGAAGCCTGCCGAACGCATCGAACTCGTTGGCCAGGTGGTCGGTGGCCAGCCGCAAGGCCGCGACATCACCGGGGAACGGATGATGCAGAACCGGGGCATGTGGGTCGTCGATGCGGGCGCCCGCGACGGTGGCCGGGCTCAGGAAACTCTGCTGGAACAGGATCAGCGTTCCTTCGGCATGCGTGAGATCGCCCCACTGGTTGACTTGGCCGGGGCGGATCCACAGCCAGGAGCTGGGCTCGAGAATGTAGGCGGCGAAGTCGACTGTATGCCGCAGGGAACCTTCGGTGAGGGTGAGCAGGTGATGAAAGTCGGGACGCTGTGGTGTGGCGAGAAGGTCGCCGGGTACCCGATTTCGTAGCTCGGTCAGCGACAGCACTTCGATACCGGTTGGGGTACCAACAGGGGCGGAAAAGGGAACCTCGAGGAGTCTTTCGGCCCGAGGATGTCGTTTTTTGACCATATCCAGACCTCAGCGTATCCGAATCCAACTGCGCTTTCACCGTAGATTTGGGTTGTTCACTCATCCGGTGCCCGTTGAGTGTCGGATAAGAGTAAGCGAAGCAGCGTACGTTCCGATTCGCCACCTCCACTAGGAGTACAGATATGAGCAACCCCGAGAACATCGTCGTGACCGCCACCACCGAACTGTTCGGCAAGAAGGACCCGACCGCAGTGGATCGTTGGTTCGCCTCTGACTACACCCAGCACAGCGCGCTGGCCGCCGACGGCCCTGACGCCCTGCATCAGTTGGTTGCCGGCCTCGGCGACGATTTCCGCTACGACCCGGCTCGGGTGATCGCCGACGGAGCCTTGGTCGCCCTGCACGGCACCTACTACGGCTTCGGTCCCGATCCGCTGGTCGGGTTCGACATCTTCCGTGTCGACGCGAACGGCAAACTGGCCGAACATTGGGACGCACTCACCCCGCTCGTCTCCGGCACCGTCTCCGGCCGCAGCCAGACCGACGGGCCCGCCGAAGTCACCGAGCTGGACAAGACGGAGGCCAATCGCGCGCTGGTGACCGAGTTCGCGCAGAAAGTCCTTGTCGGCGCGGATTATTCGGTGCTGACCGACTACATCTCGACCGAGACCTACGACCAGCACAACCCGGAAGCCGCCGACGGTCTGGACGGGTTCGGTGCCGCCGCCGCGACGTGGGCGTCGCAGGGGAAGAACCTTGTGTACAAGAAGGTCCACAAGGTGATCGCCGAAGGCGACTTCGTGCTGCTCCAGTCGGAGGGCGAATTCGGCGACCCGGCCGCGTACTACGACCTGTTCCGCGTCGGCGGCGGCAAGATCGTCGAGCATTGGGATGTCATCGCCCCCATCCCCGCCGAGCTGCCGCACACCAACGGCCTGTTCTGATAGTCGCTGAGTCAGACTCCTACCGCGCGCCGGCCTGCGGTTGCCCCTCCATCGACGACCAGATCGTGACCGGTGACGTAGTTACCTTCGTCGGAGGCAAGGAACAGGACAGCTGCCGCCATCTGAGAAGGGTTCGCGGCGTATCCGATGGGCTGAAGTTTGTCCAGAACCTCGACGATTCCGTCCACGTCCGGCACCATTCCGGTGAGCATCGTTCCAGGTGAGATCGTATTCACCCGAACCCCTTCGGCCGCGAACTCGATGGCGCATGCTTTCGACAGTGCCACCACTGCTGCCTTCGTACCGCTGTAGACAGCCATTCCTTCCGAAGGGGAACACCCGCCGTTCGAAGCCGTGTTGACGATGACGCCGAACCCCTGCTCCACCATCACCCGCCCTGCCGCCCTGGTGCCGTAGAAGACTCCTCCGAAGTTGACGGTCACCATGCGATCGAACGCTTCGTTGGTCGTCTCGAGGACTGGCGTGGTCGCGATGACGCCGGCGTTGTTGCACATCACGTCAAGCCGCCCGAACCGGGCGACGGTGCCGGCGACCAGTGCGTCGACCTCCACCGGGTCGCCGACATCGGTACGGACGAATTCGGCACCGATCGCGTTCGCGGCAGCTTCCCCCTTCTCCCCGTCGATGTCCGCGACCACGACACGAGCACCTTCGGCGATCATCAATTCGGCTGTCGCTCGCCCCAGACCCGACGATCCGCCGGTAACAATGACGACCTTGTCCTGCATGCGGTTCGCCATCTCTCAACCTTTCCGAGTGATCGTGCCGGACCGTAGGTTTTCGCGACTGCGATCGGCATGGAGGGTCTCGCACTGCATCTTCAACGCCACAGCGGTTTCATCGAACGCACGCTTTACCCAAGCGCCGCTGTCGTCCATGATTTCTTGCGCGGCCGCACCGAGGAACGCGTCCGTGGAGTAGTAGCGACAACGATTCTCGCCGATGTGCTCGATGATCTGATCACGTCGGGCAGCGTGCGGCGAGACCTCCGTGGGTCGCAGTTCCCACGACAGCAGACGCTCCGGCACGACGGCGCAGACGAACTCGGTGTACGCGAAGGTCTCCGTAGCACCTGAGTAGTCCGCCAGCGTCATCTCGACGGGCGCTCCGATTTCCAGTGTTGACCTCGCCGAAATGCAAAAGGGGTTCCAGTTCGGGTAATTGTCGAGGTCCGTGAGAACCTGCCACACAACACTCGCAGGTGCCTCGATCTCGACTGCTATGGATCGAACGAGTGTGGCCGGGTCATAACTCGGTATTTGCAATTCGGACATTCAACCTCCATGAGATGCGGGACGGAACCCGGGTAGGGTGCAGGAATCAAGCGAAAACGGCTCGGCCCCCGGACAACACAGCGCCGCCGCCTGTGGTGACGTCGAAGCGGCAATTCGATGCCTGGCCCCATGCTCGAATATGCGCTGAGTCGCCCGGGAACACAGGAGCAGCGAATCGGCCGAACAGCGACGTCACATCGGCCGGATGGGCGCCGAGCATGTCCGCGAGAGGCAACGTCGCGGCGGCCAGTGTGCACAGCCCGTGCAGGATGGGGCGGGGTTGCCCGATCCGTTCCGCGGCAGCGGGATCGATGTGGATATGGTGCCGGTCACCGGTGAGCCGATAGAGTGCAGCTTGATCGCCACCAGTGGTGAGTGTTCCGACCATGGCGGGTTCCTGTTCCGTCGCCGACGGTGCCGATGGTCCGCGGTCGCCGCCGAAGCCGCCGGCACCGGGTGCGAACAACGACCAGGTCGCCACGAAATAGTCGCTCTCGACGACGACTTCGAACACCGCCGCACGCCCCTTGTCCCAGACCTCGCCGACGCGCGCCGACATCGCGATCTCGCCGGACCGAGGCAACGCAGACACAGCATCGAGGCTCTGAGATCCGTGGAGGGTAGTCTGTGTGTCGAAGGCACCGAGTGCGCCCAAGGCATCCGGTGCCCACTGGGCCAACGTCAGCGCGAAGGTCGGCAACACACGGAGTCGATCCTCGAACACCAGGTCGAGGTCGGCGGCTCGAGCACCGACCGCAAGTGCGTACAAGATGGCGTCACGCTCGTCGTAACCGATCACACGGGTACCCAAGTTCCGGCCACGCCACTGGTCGGGAGACAGCGCCGTTACGATCATCGATGAAAGTCCTTCTCGCTCCGCGTCGTTGGACGACGCCATCGGAATTGCAGTGGAGGATTCGTAGGTGGATTCCCTATCGGCCGTGCGTTGGAACCGGCCGCGGGTCACACGCTCGCCGGGTCGAACCTCGGGTAGTCGAGGTAGCCTTCTGCGCCACCGCCGTAGTACGAGTCCCGGTCGGGTGTTGTCAGCGGCCACCCGTTCTGCAGGCGCTCGACAAGGTCGGGGTTGGCGATGAACGGCTGTCCGAATGCGGCGAGGTCGATCACGTTCCTCGCCATCAGATCCTCAGCCAGCTCTCGGGTCATGCCTCCTGCGAGGATGATCGCTCCCCGGTACGCGGCTCGGAACGCGGTGAGAAAATCGACATCGATGACGCGATCTCCTGCGGGAAGCTGATCGGCGAGATGCACGTAGGCAAGGTCTCGGCGAGACAGCTCGGAGGCCAGATACAGGTAGGTAGAGGCGGTTTCAGCGTAGGCGGGCATGTCGAACAGCTCGCTGAAGGGCGAAAGCCGAATCCCGACACGGGTGGAACCGATCGCCTCACTCACCCGATCGACCGTCTCGAGGAGGAAGCGGGCACGATGTCGTATCGACCCTCCATAGTGATCAGTTCTCGTGTTGGTCGAGGGGTTGAGAAACTGTTCGAACAGGTAGCCGTTTGCGCCGTGCAACTCGACGCCGTCGAAGCCGGCGTCGCTGGCATTGGTTGCACCGCAGACGAAGTCGCGAATCACCCGACCGACTTCCTGCGTGGACAACGGCCGGGGCGTGCTCACGTCGACCAAGCCGGCAGTGCCGTCGTCGGCGAAGGCGAAAGTCTTGCCCCCGTGGGCCGGTGCCGCGCCGGCACCGACGGGCCGCTGCCGTCCAGGCTGGAGCGACGTGTGCGACAGTCGGCCGACGTGCCAGAGCTGGGCAAAAATGCGGCCGTCCTCATCGTGGACGGCATCGGTTACTCTTCGCCATCCGGCAACCTGCTTGCTGGACCAGATACCGGGAACGTACGCATACCCTTGACCTTCCGGGGAGATCGGCGTTCCTTCGGTGACGATCAGTCCCGCGGTCGCGCGCTGACGGTAATACTGCGCCGTCACTGCGCCGGCGATGGTGTCGACGCTGCGGGCCCGGGTCATGGGGGCCATCACAACGCGGTTTCTGAGAACGATGCCGCCAAGTCGGCAATTGTCGAACAACCGAGTCATTCGATGTCACTTTCCGAAGGTGGTGTCACAGTCGAGTCGGGTTCTCAGAACTCGATTTCGATCGGTCCGGTATCAGGACGCGACTGGCACCCGAGTACGAGTCCGTCGGCGATATCGGCGGGATCCAAGATGTCCGAATTCTCCATCGCGACCGTGCCGGATATGACAGTGCATGCGCAGGACCCGCACTCGCCCGATCTGCAGGAGAACGGAACATCGACCCCGCGATCCAGCAGCGTATCGACGAGATTCCGGCCCGTCGGCCAGCCGAATTGGTGAGATTCGCCAGCCAAGTGAACGATCGTATCCACCACTGAGACCGAATGACCGCCCGAGATCGGCCCGGGCGCTGCGAAGGGGTCGCCCGAAATCGACACGAAGAGTTCCTGATGATGTCGTTCCTGCGCCACGCCCGACGTGCGAAGACCCGCACCCACCGTATTCATGAATGGTGCAGGGCCACATACGAAGACTTCGCATGATGAATCCTCCGCCACCAACTCGGCGATCGTGTCCTGCGTAGGAAAGCCATGGAGATCGTCGAGCCAGTAGTGCACTGCCAGTCGGTCTCCGAACTTGACGGCATAATCATCGAGCTCCTGGCGAAAGATTACCGAGTCGCTGTCGCGATTTGCGTAGAACAGCACCACCGAACAGTCAGATCGGAAGAGGGCGGTCTTCAGGATCGAGATGATCGGAGTGATGCCACTACCTGCCGCGAACAGGCATAGTTTCTCCTCGTAGCCCTCGGGAGTGAACCGGCCCGACGGGGGCAGGACAGTGATCGAGCTCCCGGGTGTCACGTTGTCACACAACCAGTTCGATCCGTATCCACCCGCTGTGCGCTTGACGGTTACCTTCAGATCGTCATCGACGTCGGGGGCGCTCGACAACGAATACGATCGAGCGATGTGTCCAGTGCGGTCACTCGGTATACGGACGGTCAGGAACTGCCCGGGCAGGTAGGTGAAGAGTTCACGAAATCTCTCCGGCTTCCGCAGCACGATCGACTTCGAATCCGAGGTTTCCTCGATAACATCGACAACGGTCAGTTCGTGCCCGATGATTCGCGATGTAATCACTGTCAGTCGCCTACCTGTGGCAGAGACACCCGCTGCTTCTTCTCGAATTCCGCGTACTCCTGATCGATGGCCTGGGTGCACCAGTTGGAGTACCGCTCGAATCCGCCGACATACATCAGCAGCGCTCGCGGCTTGCCGGGTATGTTCGCGCCTGTGTACCAGGAGTCGGTCTTCGCGTGCATTGTGCGTGCGGCGACAGCGTCCATTTCGGTGGCCCACTGATCTTCCTGCGCGGAGGTGGCATTGAAGCGGGAGATCTGATGATCCTCGAGGTAATCGATGGTCCGCAGGACCCAGTCGACCTGCCACTCGCCCGTGGTGATCATCTGTGCGAGGACCGACGGGCTACCGGGACCGTGCACCATGAACAGATTCGGGAAGTCGGCGGTCATCAGACCGAAGACAGTCTTCGGACCGTCGGCCCACCTGTCGGCGAGTCGTACTCCGTCGAGCCCGGTCGCGTTCAGCTTCAGCATCGAACCGGTCATCGCGTCGAAGCCGGTGGCAAAGATGATCACATCGAGCTCGTATTCGGAACCGGTTGTGCGAAGCCCTGATTCGGTAATCTCCTCGATAGGATTCGACCGAAGGTCGACCAGTTGCACGTTGGCCCGATTGAATGTCGTGTAGTAACCGGAATCCACGCAGATCCGCTTGCCGCCGATCGGATAGGTCTTCGGGCACAGAAGTTCGGCGGTCTCCGCGTCATCGACGACAGCCCGGATCTTGTTCCGCACGAACTCCGCGAGAATCGCATTCGCCTCCGGATCGGAGGAGGTGTCGGTGAACGTACGGATGAACTCGAGTCCGTTCCGGGCGTTCCACGCGCGCTCCATCACTTCTTCGCGCTCTTCTTCGGTGTAGCTGAAGATGGAGCGCTGCTCGGCGACATTGCTCATCAGAACGGCGCCGTGGGTGTTCAGCATTTCCTGGCGCCGCTGGGGGTAGTTGGTCTTCCAGTCGCGCTCGTACTCCGGATCCAGTTCCCGGTTGAACGAGGGGAGGCTGAAGTTCGGCGTCCGCTGGAAGACCGTGAGATGGTCGGCGGCCGCGGCCACCTCCGGGGTGAGCTGGATACCGGTGGAACCGGTGCCTATCAGGCCCACCCGCTTACCGGCCAACTCGACGCCGGCCTTGGGCCACCGCGAGGTGTGGTACGCCTCGCCGTGGAAGTTGTCCAGTCCGGGCCAGGCCGGGACGTTGGAGACGTCCAGGCTGCCGGTGGCCGCGATCACGTACTTGGCGACGAAGCGCTCGCCCGATGCGGTGCCGACGTGCCATTCGTCCGCGGCATCGTCGAATGTCAGCTCATCGACACGAGTTTCGAACCGGATGGCCTCGCGCAGGTCGAAGCGGTCGGCGACGTGGTTGGCGTAGGCCTCCAGGTCCGGCTGCGGGGAGAAGTGCTCCGACCACGACCACTCCTGCTGGAGGATCTCGTCGAAGGAGTACGAATACTGCATGCTCTCGATGTCGACGCGGGCGCCGGGGTAGCGGTTCCAGAACCAGGTGCCGCCGACGCCGTCGCCGGCCTCCAGGCAGACGACCCGTCGGCCCTGTTGGCGGAGACGGTGCAGCGCATACATTCCGCTGAATCCCGCGCCGATGACGACGACATCGAAGTGCTGGGCGGTGGGGTCGGCTGCCGGGGTAGAGGCGGACATGTTCCTCCAAAGATCGGATCTGCGTCAACCGCGTCTGGTGCGGTCGGCTGACGGGGGTCGGGTCGGGGAAGTGTGACCGCTACTCGAGCAGGGAGCCGCCGTCAGCGATGACATCGGTGCCGTTGACGAACGACGCGTCGTCCGAGGCGAGAAAGACCACGACGTTCGCGGTCTCGTCCGGGTCGGCCTGACGTTTCAGGCCGGTCGGGGCATCGGCGGCGGTCGTCGGCGACATGCCGGTCCGGATGTTGCCGGGGAGAACGGCATTCACCCGGATGTTGGACGGCGCGAGCTCGATCGCGGCGGTCCTCGTCAGTCCGCGCAGGGCCCACTTGGACATGCTGTACGCACCATGCGCCGGGTACGACGTGGTTCCGGCAAGCGACGAGACGTTCACGATCGCCCCGCCGCACCGGGCGCGCATGGCAGGAATGACGGCCTGGATGCCGAGAAACGGTCCGCGCAGGTTGACGTCGAGGACCTTGTCGAGATCGGCGACGGTCTCGTCCTCCAGCAGCTGCCTGCGATAGATCGCCGCATTGTTGACGAGGACGTCGAGCCCGCCGAACGTCGACGTCGCCACAGCAACGGCCTGCGCCCAGTCGGCTGGGGTCGTCACATCGAGGCGGGAGTAGACGACGGACGCACCGAGGTCGTCGGCGACGGCCTTTCCCTGATCGTCGAGGACGTCGCCGATCACGACCGAGCAGCCCTCGCGTGCCAGCGTCCGAACGATCTGCTCACCCTGCCCACGTGCGCCCCCGGTGACGATCGCGACCTTTCCTTCAAAGCGATTCGGCATGATTCTCCGATGTCAGTGTTGTGCTCGTGGCCGAGCTGTTCAGCGCTCGCCGGATGGCGGCTGTGTATTCGGCGTTGATCCGCCGGGAGATCGCCGCCTGGGGGAACACTCCCGACGATCCATGGAAGGTCCCGGGGAAGAGTTGCAGTTCGGTGGGCACACCGGCGCGCGTCAGTCGTTGTGCGTAGTCGATCCCCTCGTCGCGGAGGGGGTCGAACGAGGACACCGCGATGTAGGTCGGCGGCAACCCCGCGAGATCGCGTGCGCGCGCGGGGGCGGCATAGTGCGACGTCCGATGTCGGTCGGCGTCGACCCCGAGGTAGTGGCACCAACTGTCGATCGAATTCTGGCGGTTCCACAGCGGGGAGTCGGTGTACTCGGTCGCCGAGGCGGTGAGCAGGCGGTCGTCGAGAACGGGCGAGTCCAGCGCCTGGAAACACAGGGCGGGACCGCCGATTTCGCGTGCCGCGAGCGCGACCGCCGCAGCGAGTCCGGCACCGGCGCTGATCCCGGCGACGACGATTCTGGCCGGGTCGATCCCGAGGTCGTTGTCGCCGGCGAGCCAGGTCAGAGCAGCGAAGCAGTCGTTGAACGCTGTCGGGAACGGGTACTCGGGAGCGAGGCGATAGTTGACCGACACCACCACCGCGCCGAGGTCTGCAGCGAGCGCGGAGGGAACCCGGACATCGGTGCCTGCGTCGCCGAAGACGAACCCTCCGCCGTGGAAGTAGGCGATACCGGGGAGGGGCTGCTCGATCCGGCGTTCCGGCCGGAACACCACGACCTCGATGTCCGATCCGTCGGCTGCCGGTGCCGTCCGGCGTTCCACCGAGATATCCGCGGGCACGGCCGCCATCGGATCTTCCGCGCTCATCGAGCGAACGAGCGCGCGAGCCGCTTCGGCGTCGGAGACGTCGAGGCGCGGGAGGAATCCCAACATCGGCAGGTACTCGGGATCGACGGGGTACGACATCGATTCCTCCTTGTGCGATAGGCGTGAATGCCACCTGGTCGACCCTGACCGATCCGGCGTGGCGTGACCGCGGTCACTGTGACTGAGTCAACTGTAGCCATTGGCTACTTTTTCGTCAACCGCGAGAGGTGGGTCGACTCTCCGACCGGATCCGTGTTGGCGGACTCGATATCGCCTGTCATGAGTGTTGCCTCGGGCGCAGCGTTGCTGTTGCTGTTCGGCATGGTGGCGATCACCACGATGCCCAATAGGGCTGCGACGCCGACGACGCCGGAGGTGGCGTAGGAGTTCCCTGTCGTCTCCGTGAGTTTTCCCGCGAGGTAGGGCCCGGCCCCGCCGCCGATCGCCGAACCGAGACCGAATCCGATCGCCGCGCCGGTGTAGCGAACGGCGGCCGGGAAGGCCGAGGTGAGTGTCGCGTAGACAGGGACAGCGGAGGCGCCGGCCATGCCGACAAGGAGCATCTGGCCCAGCCCGGTGACGATCAGATTCCCGCCGGTCGCCTTCATGAGGTACATGATCGGAAACATCGCCACCAAGATGATGCCCAGCCCCAGGATCATGGTGTTCCGACGGCCGCTCCGGTCGATCATGAATCCGGCCGCGAATCCGATGGCGATGGCGAAGGTCGATGCAGCGGTGGCCAGCCAGGCGGTGGCGCCCGGGGTCATACCGACCTCCTGCTGGAGGAACAGCGGCATGTACGTCGGAACCACGTAACCGATCGCGAGAACCGATGTGCTGAGTGCGATCACGCGCAGCAATGTCACGGGGTACCGCGTGATGACCGAACGCAGCGGGGAGGACTGGACTTCGTGTTTGCCGGCGAGTTCCTTGAAATCGGGTGATTCCTCCAGTCGCGTACGCAGATACAGCACGTACAGCATCAGCGGTAGCGACATGAGGAGGGGAATGCGCCAACCCCAGTCGGCCATCGTCTCCTCCGACGACAGGGAGGTCGTGACGGCGACGACCAGTGGAGCGAGTGTGCCACCGAATGCGAACCCCACCGGGGTCATCGCGCTCAGGATGCCGTAGTTCCTGACAGATGCGTGCTCGGTGACGAACGTGGCCGAACCCATCTGCTCCCCGCCTGCGAAGAATCCCTGCAACAGGCGTGTGAGAACAAGAAGCGCAGGGGCCAGGATTCCGGCGACCGAGTGCGTCGGTAGCAGCCCCATCAGGATGGTGGCGCCACCCATGCCGGAGATGGTGAGGATCAGTGCGAATCGACGACCGTGACGGTCACCGATTCGCCCGAAGACGATGCCTCCTACCGGGCGGGCAAGGAATCCGGTGCCGAGGACCGCGAGCGAGCTCAGAATTCCAGCCGCCGGGTTGTCGCTGGGAAAGAACTCGGGGGACAGATAGGCGATGAGAAAAGTGAAAACCATAAAGTCATAGGCTTCGACGGCAGTTCCGAAGAAGCCGGTCATCGACGCCCTGCGCACCAGGTTCGGTGAAGGTGCGATCTCGGGTGAGCTCATATTTATCCTGTTCGATGTGATGACCGAGGGAATGCAGTGCTGAGGTCGAGTACTGGGTTCCGTTCATGAATCGATCCGACCCGCACGTAGCGGCAATGGCTTTCACGGACGCGACCGACAGGCGGTAGGCGTCAACACGGAGGCGCAGAAGTCGAGCGAAGGGACCCGCAGTCGGGTTGACGGATCACTCATCGGCTCGCAGTGACTGTTGTCACAGTAGCCAATGGCTACGCGTGCGTCAATAGGCGCGGCCGGTTCGCCTCGCGACCACGGGCGGAACGGGTGCGAACCGCAGCAGTCTCGGCCTCTCACTGTCGATTTCGGCTCCGGTGATCGTGATAGTGTTCGCGCGATATGGCAGCCCCTCGTGACCTCACCGAACGCCCTGACGACGTCTGGACCACGCCACAGGCGGCCGAGTTTCTCGGCATCAGCCGTCAGGCGATCAACAAGCGCGTCCAGAATCGGAAGATGCTCGGTTATCCGGGCGGCGGATCGACGTTGTTTCCGGTATGGCAGTTCGATGTGGAGAATCGCGGAATCCGTCCGGAGGTCCCCGAGTTTCTCGCGATGTTCGACGCGGATGTCGCACCGCACGCCATCGCCCGGTGGTCGATCACGAGAATCGACGAGTTCGCTCGCACGCCTGCTGAACTGTTGCTGTGTCCGGATACCACGGGGGATGCGCTTCGGTTGGCCGGTGACTACGTGGCCGACCCGGTCGAAGAGCACTCCGTACCGGATGCCGAGTCGAGTGTGCAGCGCGCGGACAAGGAGGTCGTCGAGTGGACACCGACTCGTGCGGGCTCGACCGGCGCGCAACAGGCCATTCTTCTCGCTGCCGCGGATCTCTTCTCGCGCAAAGGTCCGGCGAAGGTGACGTTACGGGAGATCGCCGCCGCGGCGGACGTGTCTTACGGCCTGATCTATCGGTTCTATCGAACGAAAGAGAACCTGTTGGTGGCGGTGATGGAGTTGCTCGTCACCTACGGCGGCGAGCGTCTGTCCGGTGAGGAAGACGCCTACGCCGCGATCGAGAACTCGTTCGGCGCCGATGTCGACGCGGGGCAGTTCGGCCGGATGCTGACGTGGTCGGTCTTTGAGGGAACTCGACCGGATCGCCTGCTCGGCGGAGTCCGTTCACGCGGCTATCGTTCGCAAATCGATGCATTGTGGGAGAACCCGGTCGAGCCGCAAGTGCGGGCAGAGTTCGATTCGAATGTGCTGGCGTCGCTGGTCGCCCTCGTCGGCTCGGTGTGGGATCTCTACGAGCCGTATCTCACCGAGCTCGCCGACAATCCAGATCGCAGTCGAGAAGACGTCCGGCAGGAAGTCACCGACATGCTCAAAGTCCTCGTTTACGCGACCCGGCCGAACAGGTAGGCGGCTCGGCACACCGGAGAAGCCGAAACACGCGGAAGGCCCGGGAGGGCTCTTATCCGCGTGTTGACCGGCGAACCGGGGCGTCGACGTCAGGAAGGCATCAGCAAGACTCCGCGGTCGAGCTTTCCGTTCTTCGCGTCGTCGATGAGGGACTCGAAGTCCTCCAGCTCATAGGTCTTGGTGACGAGTTCGTCGAGCAGGAGTCGGCCGGACCGGTACAGGTCGAGGTACTTGGGGATATCCGCGCCCGGTCGCGACGAACCGTAGCGGCAGCCCAGCACCGAGCGATCCATGTAGAAGGTGGTGGCCGGGACCGACAGCTTGGCCTCCGGTCCGGCGACACCGAGCATGATCAACTGCCCGCCCCAGTCGAGCATTTCCATCGCCTGGCTGGTGATCGCCTGGCCGCCGACGCAGTCGAAGACGTGATCGGCGCCGCCGTCGGTGAGTTCACGGACGGCGATGACGGTGTCGCCCGCGGTCGCATCGATGAAGTCGGTCGCGCCGAAGAGGCGCGTCTTCGACTCCTTGTCGGGGTTCGTGTCGATGGCGACGATCGTCGCCGCACCCGCGACTCGAGCGGCCTGAATGACGTTGAGTCCGATGCCGCCGGCGCCGATGACGACGACCGAGTCGCCAGGATCGACGCGGGCCCGGTTCAGCACTGCCCCGGCGCCGGTCAGCACCGCGCAGCCGATCAGGCACGCGGTCGACAGCGGAATATCCTTCGGGATCGACACCGCCTGCCCGGCCTGGACGACGATCCGTTCGCTGAAGGTCGAGAGCGCCGCGAAGTTGTGGATCGGGGTGCCGTCGAGGTCGAACGGGGTTGCCGTCTTCCCGAACGACGCACGGCACATCGTGGGATGTCCGGAGGTGCATGCGGCGCACTGGCCGCACGTCGCCAGTGTTGACAGCACCACGTGGTCGCCGACCGCGGGCATGGTGACGCCCGGCCCGACGGCCTCGACGATGCCCGCACCCTCGTGGCCGAGGATTACCGGGGACGGGAACGGGATCTTTCCGTTGACCACGCTCAGGTCGCTCTGGCACAGGCCGCTCGCGACGATACGGACCTGGACTTCGCCAGGGCCGGGGTCGCGGACGGAGACGCCGTCAACCAGCCTGTTGGCGGTGCCGTCGAAGACAATTGCTTTCACCCTTTGACCTCGCTGTTCTCAGAGAATCCGCCTCGCACAATGCGCGAAAGCGCAGCAAGTTGCGGTGGTAAATGAAGGGGGTTGATGAGGAAAAATCAGGCCGGCACTGTGGCCACCGTCTCAACGCTGGTGATGGTAGGGCCGGGGAGTGCCACCGTCAAGCTCCCCGGAGGTCGGCCGGCGTTCCACGCCGTGCAGGTTGCCGTAACGGCGCGGCCGTTCCGAAAAGTGGCTTCGACTCCGTCGAAATCCTTGTGACCTGTGGCGATGGTCGAACGCTCGCCCCGTTTGTTGACGCCTACGTAGCCACTGGCTACAGTGATGGCAGTCACGGTGTGCTGCCGCGCTGATCGGTGGACGTGGTCGAGGATCGCTTCGCCGAACTCGGGTGGAGCGTCGTGTCGGCGCACACCTGCCGGTTGCGATCCGTGAAAGCCCTTGTCGTAGAGCAGCTTCTGCGCAGTTTCCGAAAGTGCTGCTGTTGCAACAGTTCAGGAGGATGAAGTGTCACCAATGGCATTATCGATGAGGCCGACGGGGTGGTTCCAGCTCGGTTGGTCTGCCGACCTCGAAGCCGGCGACGTCAAACCGCTGCGCTACTTCGGTCATGACCTGGTCGCCTACCGCACCCAGAGCGGCCGCTTGGTGGTTCTGAACGCGTACTGCGAGCACCTCGGCGCCCACCTGGGGCACGGCGGCACCGTGTGCGGCGACGACATCCAGTGCCCGTTCCACGGCTGGCAGTGGAGTCCGGAAGGCCGCAATACCTGCATTCCGTACCAGAAGGCCACCAATCGGGTACGCAAGATCGGTACCTGGACCACCGCCGAGCGTGACGGAATCATGTACATCTGGCACGACGTCGAAGGCGGCGAGCCGCAGTACGACGTTCCCAGTATCTTCGAGCTCTTCCCCGACTCGGGCCCGGCGAGCGGTTACCACAACCTCGGTGAGGCCGGGCGCTTCGAGACCGCCGAGCTGGCGATCCACCCGCAGTACGCAGCCGAGAACGGCGTCGACTTCGCGCACTTCAAGTACGTGCACCGCGCCGACGAAATTCCGACCGTCGTCGCCCGGGAGTTCGGCGAGTACGACTTCCGGACGCAGCTGTCGCTGAACTTCAAGCGGCGCGGCGCCGACGGCGAGCTCGAGACCGTCGAAGGACGCACCTTCGCCTCGCTCCTCGGCCTCGGTCTGGGCTTCTCGTACGCCGACGGTGTCGGCGGCATCTGCTCGCTCACCGCGGTGACGCCCGTCGACGACGAGCACTCGATCCTGCGGTTCTCCGCGTGGGCCAGCAAGGAAGACGGGGAGGACGACTCGCGCGTGGCCAAGCGGCAGCGCAGTGCAATCGGACAAGTCAGGGCCGACATCGAGATCTGGGAGCATCAGCGCTACACCGAGCCGCCGGGCCTGGCGACCGCCGAAGCCGCAGGCTTCCGCGAAATCCGCAAGTGGGCTCGTCGCTTCTACCCCGAGGGTCACCTCGGCCACGGTGCCGCCGAGCAGACCGCAGGCACCGATGAACTACAGGCGGAATTCGCGTAATGAGACTGGCACTGACACCAGAGCACGAGGCGTGGCGCGCTGAGATCCGGGAGTTTCTCGACGCCGAGCTGCCCGAGGAGAACGCCTTCAATCCCGAGTTCGACGACGCCCCCGACCAGTGGACGATCGCCGTCGAGTTCAGCAAGAAGGTCGCAGCCAAGGGCTGGATCGGCCTCACCTGGCCGAAGGAGTACGGCGGCAAGGGACTGACGCCGATCCACAACCAGATCTTCCTCGAGGAGCTGTACGCCGCCGACGCACCGATGATCAACTCGGTCGGCATCTTCCTCGCTGCGGGCACCATCCTGGTCGGCGGCACCGAAGAGCAGAAGCAGCGTCTGCTGCCCGAGATCTCCAACATGGAGGTGCTGTGGGCCGAGGGCCTCACCGAGCCGAGTGCCGGTTCGGACCTCGGCTCCCTGCGGACCAAGGCGGTCCGCGAGGGCGATGAGTGGGTCATCACCGGCGAGAAGGCGTTCACCTCGTGGGGCCCGATGTCCGATGTCCTGTACGTCGCCGCGCGCACGGCAGCCGACGACACCGCTCGCGACGCCATCAGCATCTTCGTCGTCGATCTGAAGAACCCCGGCGTCACCCTGCACCCGATGCGCAATTACGGCGGCGGCGTCCAGTCGACCACCTTCCTCGACCATGTCCGCGTCCCGACGAAGAACCTCATCGGCGAAGAGGGCAAGGGCTGGTCGTACATCATGAAGGCCTTCTACGCATCGGGCACCGTCGAGCCGATCTACGCGATGCAGGAGTCGCGGTTGCGCGATCTGATCGCGCACTGCAAGGCGATCCCGGGCAAGCTCGACGACCCGCATGTGCAGGCCGACCTGGCCGTGCTCGCCGAGATCATCCAGACGCAGCGGCTACTGGCGTACGAGATCATCGGCGACAACGCGAACGGCAGGCGGACCCCGTGGGGCGGCGGCGTCCAGCAGGTCGCCGCCAAGGAGTACGAGCCGCTGTTCGCGCAGATCTACGACCGCGTCCTCGGTCCGACCAGCCAGTTGCGGTCGGAGTCGTCATTCGCGCCCCTCAACGGAAAGCCCGAGGCCTGGTATCGGCAGTCGTTCGCCAACCACGCCGGAGGAACGTCCCAACTCAAGCGGATGGTACTCGCGACGCGAGGCCTCGGCCTGCCGCGATAGGAGCAGATGATGGATTTGGCATGGGGAGAGGACTTCACCGTCCTCTCAGATGTGAGCAAGTCGGTCTTCGTGCGCTACTCGCCGCTCGAAGACCGGTCGAACAATGTTCCGTTCGCGGATCAGATTGCGCAGTTCGCCGAGCTCGGCTGGCTGCAACTCGGTGACCCAACCGGCGTCGACGCCGACAGTCCGTTGCTCGGGACGATCGCCGGCGTTTTCGTCGAGATGGGCCGTGCGCTGGCGGGCACACCGCTGCTCGACCTGATGACGGCGCGTGATGCCGCGCTGCTGAGCGGCACCGAGAAGGCCGCCGCGATCGCCGAGCGCATCGGTTGCGGCGAAGCCGTGGTGATCCCGGCCTTCCCGGCTGCCGATTGGGGATCGGTGGTGTCGTACGAGAACGGCGTCCTGCGCGGAACCGCACTCGCCGTCGGATACGCCGATCGCGCCGACAGCTTCCTCGTTCACGCAACCGGCAGTGAAAGCGTTGTGGCAGTGGTCGATTCGGCGGCCGCGAGAATCGAAGCGATGCCGAACATGGGGGAGTACCCGATGTTCGCGGTGACCTTCGACGACATACCCGTGGTCGACGACGCCGTGCTGGCACGCGGTGCCGACGCCGATCGCGCCGCCCTGGTCGCCGAGCAGCGGGCTGACGTCCTGCGCGCGGCGCAGGTCTACGGCGCCGGCCTGCGGCTGCTCGACATCACGGTCCTGTACGCGCAGCAGCGCCACCAGTTCGACGGGGCGATCGGCCGCTTCCAGGCGGTGCAGTACCTGTGCACCGACATCGCGATCGCCGCGCATCTGACCTCGGCGCACGCCCGGTCCGCGGCCGGCGCGATCGACGCCGGAATCGACCCGCAACCGTACCTCGGCCTGATGCGCAGGCAGGCGGCCAAAGCAGCACTGCAGATCGTCCACTCGGCACACGAGGTCCATGCCGGCATCGGGTACATGGTCGAGTCGAACGTGCACCTGTTCACCGACGCCGCGAAGCGCTGGCAATACGACTTCGGCTCGGCGGCGCGCAACGACGCCGAGATCGTGTCGGCCCTCGACCGGATCTACACGGGAGCATGACGATGAGCTACATCGACTACGAGGTGGACGGCGCCGTCGCCGTGATCATCCTCAACCGTCCGGACAAGCGCAACGCTCAGGACGAGTCCCTGCTGCGCGACCTCGACGCCCGCTGGCAGCAGGCCGCCGCCGACGACGCAGTCAAGGTGATCGTCGTGCGCGCCAACGGCGACCACTTCTCGTCGGGCCACGACCTCGAGACTCCAGCTCCGGGCTACTTCAGAGAGGGGAGGACAACCCTGGAGAGCGCCTACGGGTGGGAGAACGAGTACTACCTCGGCTTCTCCCGCAAGTGGCGCGACGTACCGAAGCCATCGATCGCGGCGGTCCAGGGCGCCTGCGTGGCCGGTGCGCTCAACGTGATCTGGCCCTGTGACCTGATCATCGCGGCCGACAACGCCTACTTCAGCGACCCGGTCGTGAAGTTCGGTGTCGGCGGCGTCGAGTACCACGCGCATACGTGGGAGCTCGGTGCCCGACGGGCCAAGGAGATGCTGTTCACGGCCCGAAAGTTCACCGCGGCAGAGGCATTCGACGCCGGCATGGTGAACCGGGTGGTCCCGCTCGGCGAGCTCGAAGCGCGGACGATGGAACTGGCGCACGAGATCTCGGAGATGGACGCGTGGGGACTGGCCACGGCCAAGCGCGCCGTCAACCAGACCCTCGACGTCATGGGCCAGCATGCTGCGATGCAGTCGGCATTCGACATCCACTGGCACGGACACGCGAACGCGCTGCTTCGCACCGGTTACCCACTCTTGACACCAGGCCCGCTTCCGTCGGAGGCAAGTAGGAAGGCGGAGAACTCGTGAACTCGGATATCGCGCCGAACGACGCGAGGTCCCTGTGGGATCTGCTGGCGTTGCGCGCCAACGCCACCGGCGACGCCGTCGCCGTCATCGACGAGTTCGACCGGCGTCTGACCTTCACTGAGGTCGTCTCCGCTGCTGAACGTGCCGCGGCAGGGCTGCTGACTCGCGGCATCGAGCCCGGTTCCACGGTGAGCTGGCAGCTGCCCACCCGAATCGAAACCATCGTGCTCAGCCTGGCGCTGTCGCGTCTCGGCGTGACCCAGAATCCCATCATTCCGCTCTACCGGGCACGCGAGGTCAAGGCCATGACCGAGCAGTGCGCATCGGAATGGCTGATCACCCTGCCCGAGTTCCGCGGGTTCGACCATGAGGCGATGGCCGATGATCTGCGTGCGGCGAGCGGTGAACGCCTCGAACTGCTGATCGTCTCCGATGAGCTGCCCGACGGTGACCCGGCCACGCTTCCCGCCGCGCCGCTCGGCCTCGACGAGGTGCGCTGGATCTACACCACCTCCGGCACAACCTCGGCACCCAAGGGCGTCTGCCACACCGACGGCACGCTCATCGCCGGCGGCATCGCGCTCGCGGATGCGATCGGCGCCACCGCCGACGACGTCGGAACCATCCTGTCCCCGTACGCCCACATCGCCGGCCCCGACCTGCTGATCGCATCGCTCACCAGCGGCATGTCGCTGGTGGTCATGGAGATCTACGAGCCGGTCGCCGCCGTGGAGCTGATGCGCCGGACGGGGGTGACCATCACCGGCGGATCTACCCCGCATTACGCCCTTCTGCTCGGGGAACAGCGGAAGAATCCGAGCACCCCCGTGGTTCCGACTCTGCGCATGGTGACCGGCGGCGGAGCGCCGATGCCGGAGAAGCTGTTCCGGGACGTGCGCGCCGAGGTCGGCATTCCGATTCTGCACGCCTACGGCATGACCGAGTGCCCGATGATCACCTCGGCGCGGATGAGCGACAGTGTCGAACAGCTGGCCACTACCTCGGGACGTCCCGTCCTGGGATGCGAGGTGCAGATCCGCTCCGAGGAAGACGATGTGCTGTCGTCCGGCGAGGTCGGCCGAGTATGGCTGCGCGGCCCGATGCTGTTCAAGCACTACCGCGCCGACGGCGAGATCGTGCGCCCCTTCGACGCCGACGGCTGGATGTTCACCGGTGACACCGGAAAGCTCGAGGCGGATGGGCACCTGGTCCTGGTCGGCCGGGAGAAGGACCTGATCATCCGCAAGGGCGAGTCGATCAGTCCAGTCGAGATCGAAGAGGTGCTGGCGAAGCACTCCGCGGTCGCCGACGTCGCCGTCATCGGTTTGCCCGACGACCGGTCGGGCGAGCGCATCTGTGCAGTGCTTCAGCTGCGCGACGGCGCGGCCGACGTCGACGTCGACGAGATCCGGGCCTATTGCCGCAATGCCGGTATCTCGCCGGCGAAGTTTCCCGAAGAAGTCGTGATCGTCTCGGAGATGCCGAAGACGCCGACGATGAAGATCCGCAAGCAGAACCTTCGGCAGTCCGTCATCGACCAGCGGGTTGGGTCCGGTGCTGCCGCTGAGTGACACGTGCCCGAATTCCGCCGTTAGATTCGAGAATTGGAAGTTTCGATGCCAGGACGTAGCTACATAGAGCGCGCCGTCGAGTGCGCCGATACGAACGCGTTGCGGATGGCGCTGTATCAGGCGACCCGTGACGCGGACATCGCCGCGATCACCCCCCAACGCGTCTTCGGCCCGGTCGCGGACACCGTCGAGTTCTCTGCCGACGATATCGCGCTCATCCGGGCGAAAGCCGTCGAATACTTGCTCACCGAACCCGACGAGGCCGAGCTGCCGATCCCGTCACGTGACGAGATCGTCGAACTGCTCCAGATGGCCGAAGCCCGCAAGTTGGGGCCCGACGACCTGATCATGCGCCACCACATCCCGGCCTTCGCCGACATGCCCTTCCAGGCGCACTGGACCGGCGAGAAGGCGATCCCGGAGGGTTACCACGTCGCGATCGTCGGTGCGGGATTCGCCGGCGTCGCCATGGGTGTGCAGCTGGCTCAGCTCGGCATCCCGTTCACGGTGTACGAGCGTCGTGCCGAGGTCGGCGGGGTGTGGAGTATCAACACCTACCCCGACGTCCGCGTCGACACGCTGAGCTTTACCTACGAGTACGCGTTCGAGAAGAAGTATCCGTGGACCGAATACTTCGCCCGTCAGTCGGATGTCCGTGCCTACATCGATCACGTGGCACACAAGTACGGCGTCTACGAGAACATTCAGTTCGGCTCCGATGTCCAGGCGGCCCGCTTCGACGAAACGACACACCGCTGGACTCTGACCGTGTGCGGCGAGGACTCCGTCGCCGACGTCGAGGCGAATGTGGTGGTCGCCGCCAGCGGTGTGTTCGCGACTCCGCGGGACCTGCCGGTGGAGGGCGTCTCCGGATTCACCGGACAGACCGTGCACACCACCGAGTGGAGCGACGACGTCGAGTACGCGGGAAAGAAGGTCGCCATTATCGGCAACGGATCGACCGGAGTCCAGCTCCTGTCGAAGGTGGCCGAAAAGGCGGAGTCGGTGGTGGTGTATCAGCGCACGCCGCAGTGGATCTCGCCGCGCGCCAACTACGGTATGCCGATCGCCGACGAGCTCCAGTGGCTGATTCAGGAGATGCCCTTCTACTGGAACTGGAACAAGTACGTCGCCGGACTGAGCACGATCGATCTGCGGAACGCGCTCATGCCGGATGCGGAGTGGATCGCGAAGGGCGGCGACGTCAGCGAGCGCAACGACATGCTGCGCGAGATCTTGGTCGGCTACATCTCCAGCCAGGTCGACGGTCGACACGACCTCATCGAACAGCTCGTCCCGGACTACCCGCCGATGACTCGGCGTCCGGTGGTCGACAACAACTGGTATGCCTCGTTGACCAGGAACAACGTCGAGCTCGTCACGACTCCGATCGACCGGATGACCGACACCGCGATCGTCACTGCCGACGGCGAAGCCCGCGACGCGGACCTGGTCATCGCCGCGGTCGGCTTCCAGACGGAGAAGTACATCTGGCCGACGCAGTACTTCGGCATCGGCGGTGTGACTCTGGAGGATGTCTGGACCGTCCAGGGCGCGCAGGCGCATCTAGGCATGACCGTTCCGGGATTCCCGAACATGTTCATGCTCTACGGCCCCAACTCGCAGCCGGTGGCAAGCGGATCGGGACTGCCCACGTGGTTCGAGATCTGGACCCGCTACATCGCCGAAGGCATCGCCGGCATGCTCGAAAACGGTCGTTCGTCGATGGTCATTCGCCAGGACGCGTTCGACGACTACAACGACCAGCTGCACGAGGAAGCCAAGAAGCTCATCTACCTGTCGCCGAGCACCGCGACAGGGAAGAACTACTATGTCAACGAGTTCGGTCGGCTGCAGATGAACGCACCGTGGAGCGGCGAGAAGTTCTACGAATTGTGCGCGAGCCCCGATGAGTCGCACTTCGAGTTCACACACGCACACTAATACGTCCTCTCCGATGAGCGGAGCGAGCCGAAACGGTCAGTGCCGGTGCTGGATCTGAGATCAGCATCAACGGTCCAGCGTTCGGCTCGCTCCGCTCACGCGGTGACAGGGGTGCAGACCCGCCCTCCGATTCGATAGACGAAGGACGACCGACGTGAAGTTCACGCTGGAGTATCCAGGCGATGTCGCCCAAGCGGATGCCCGATTCCTGGAGGGCGTCGTACTCGCCCGCATCAGTCGCGAGGCGCAGGATCATGGCTTCGAAACGCTGTGTCTGGCCGACCATCCGGCACCGTCCGCCAAGTGGTTCGCTGCCGGCGGGCACGATAGCCTCGAACCGGCGGTCGCGCTGGCGTACGCGGCGGCGGCCACCACGTCGCTGACCCTGATGACCAACCTGTACGTGCTGCCGTTCCGCAACCCATATCTCGCCGCCAAAGCGTTGACCACGCTGGACATCCTCTCGGACGGCCGTCTCGTCGTGGGTGTCGGGGCGGGATACCTGCGGTCGGAGTTCGCCGCGCTGGGCGTGAACTTCGACGACCGCGCCAAGCTGCTCGACGAGGGCATCGACGCCTTGCGCCGCATCTGGCTCTCGCCCACGGCACCGGTAGTGGGGGAGGGGTTCGGCGGAACCGGTGAGATGCGGCTGCACGCTCCCGTGCAGAAGCCTCATCCGCCGCTGTGGATCGGCGGCAACAGCCGTGCGGCGATCCGGCGGGTGGTGGTCTCAGGTCAGGGCTGGTGTCCGGTCATCGGACCCGCGCAGATGGCATCGTCCATTCGGACGACGTCGATCGAGGATCTCGACGATCTGCGTCGCGCGGTGGGGCGTCTGCGGACCGAACTGCTTCGCGTCGAACGCGACCCGGCGCAGATCTCGATTCAGGTGGCGGCGCCGCCGGTCGATATTGCAGATCCCCGCTCAGTGCGACGGTTCGCCGAGCACGCCGATGAGCTCAGCGAGATCGGCGTTACACATCTGTGTGTGCACGCCGACGCCCGGTCGGTAGACGCGGTGTCGGACTACCTCTGCGGCTTCGGGGAACTGATCATCGGAACCTGGCCGAGCTGACGCCCGAGACGATTGCGCCGACCGGTCGGCGGCTTCGACGAGACGATCGTCTTCCACTACGTCGGCGGCATGACCGTGCGCGTCATCGCATTACACCTCGAAAGACCCTGGCACCGAGCGTTCGCACGAGCCGATCTGAATGATCACCGCCGTTCCGCCCCGCCGGGCCCAGGGTGCCTCGCGCCTCCGACCGATCGGTCGATCAGATGTGGCAGCTGGCCGAATGGCCCACCAGCACAACCGAACCCACCGACCACTGGCTGGTCCACACTGCCCGCCGACACCACGATCGATGATCTCGTCTGCCTCGCGAAACGTCGCTGGCGGACCCAGAACGCCGGTGGGCAGGGCCGACCGTCGACGGCATCGTCCGCGACATCCAACGCGCACTCGCCATCTGGATCGGCACCTGCCCACTGTGCCATCACAGCTATCCGACCGAACAAAGTCCGGCTAGAGGGCCTTGAGCTCCGCGGTGACCTCGGAGACCATCTTCTTGGCGTCACCGAACAACATCGAGGTGGTGTCCGCGAAGAACAGGGGGTTGTCGATGCCGGCGTAGCCCGAGGACATCGACCGTTTGAGGACGATGACGGAGCGGGCCTCGTCGACGTTGAGGATCGGCATGCCGTGGATCGGGCTGCTGGGATCGTTGCGCGCGGCGGGGTTGGTCACGTCGTTGGCGCCGATGACGATGGCGACGTCGGTGCGGGAGAACTCACCGTTGATGTCATCCATCTCCTTCATGGCGTCGTACTCGACATCCGCCTCGGCGAGCAGCACATTCATGTGCCCGGGCATCCGGCCGGCCACCGGGTGGATCGCGTACTTGACCTCGACGCCCCTCGCCTCGAGCAGCGATGCCATCTCCTTGACCGCGTGCTGCGCCTGAGCGACGGCGAGACCGTAGCCGGGGACAACGATGACCTGGTTGGCGTACGCCATCTGGATCGCCGTGTCCGAGGCGGAGGCCGCCTTGACTGTGCCGCCCGCGTCTCCGCCGGGACCGCCGTCACCGGAGTCACCGGCACCGAAGGAGCCGAAGGAGCCGAAGACGATCGCGGGGATGGACCGGTTCATGGCTTTGGCCATCAGATTGGTCAGGATGGTGCCCGACGCGCCGACGATCATGCCCGCGACGATCATCGCCTGGTTGTTCAGCGCCAGGCCCGCGGCCGCGGCGGACAGACCGGTGAGCGCGTTGAGCAGCGAGATGACGACGGGCATGTCGGCGCCACCGATCGGTAGCACGACGAACAGACCCATCAGCCCCGCCACGACGAGCAGCCCGATGATCCACAGCGACGAGGTCGGGTCGTTGGCGGGATCCGCCTTGACACCGATGTACACCGCGATGACGATCGCGAGGACCGCCAGGGCGATGTTCGCGAGCTGGAACGCCTTGGCACCGGAGACGAACTTGCGCTCGAGGTTCTTGTTCAGCAGCTCCTGGAGCTTCGAGAACGCGACCAGCGATCCCCAGAACGAGACCGAGCCGACGATCGCGGCGAACAGCGAGCCGACGACGACGGGCGCGGTCGGCACGTCGGCAAGGGTCGTGAAACCGTCGGAGTCGAGGAACTCGGCCCACGCGATGAGCGCGACGGTGCCGCCGCCCACGCCGTTGAACAGCGCGACGAGCTGCGGCATCGCCGTCATCTTCGTCTTCAGCGCAGGCGGGACGCCGAGGACCACACCGACCAGCAGACCGCCTGCGATGAGGGCCCAGTTGTCGGTGTCGCGGATGTCGATCAGGACGGCGACGATCGCGATCAGCATGCCGACAGCGGCGATGTAGTTGCCACGGACCGCGGTCCTCGGGCCGGTCAGGCCGGACAGGCCGTAGATGAACATCGCGAATGCGACGATGTACAGGATCGAGACGAGATAGCCCATCAGGCGTCAGCCCCCTTCTTCTCGGCCGCCTTCTGAGCGCCCTTCTTGGATTTGAACATCGACAGCATGCGGTCGGTGACGACGAAGCCGCCGACGACGTTCAGGGTGCCGAACACCAGCGCGACGAACAGGATGATCTCGACGCTCCACGGCGCGTCGCCGGGCAGGTGGCCGAGCACCACCAGCGCGCCGAGCACGACGATGCCGTGGATGGCGTTGGTGCCCGACATCAGCGGCGTGTGCAGGGTGTTGGGCACCTTGGAGATGACGGCGAAGCCCACGAATCCGGCCAGGACCAGGATCGCGATGTTGGCCAACAGTTCGGTGTACATCAGGCAACCTCGGCAGTAGTCGGATCGGAGGCGTTGAGCTGCGAGAACTCGGGAATCTCGGTTCCGTGCGACATCACACCACCACCGGCTGTCGGGTGACGCACGCGGCGGCGAGCACCTCATCGTCGAAGTCCGGTGCGAGCGCGCCGCTTTCGTCGAGCATCAACTCGATGAGGGCGTACAGGTTCTTGGAGTACAGCTCGCTCGAGTGCTCCGGCATGGTGGCCGGGAGGTTCAGCGGGGAGCAGATCGTCACGCCGTGCGCGACGACGGTCTGACCCGGTTCGGTGAGCTCGCAGTTGCCGCCGGTCTCACCGGCCATGTCGACGATCACGCTGCCGGGCTTCATGCCCTCGACCGCGGCGGCGGTGACCAGGCGCGGTGCGGGGCGACCCGGCACGAGCGCGGTGGTGATCACGACGTCGAAGCCCTTGATGGCGTCTTCGAGGGCCTTCTGCTGCTGGGCTTTCTCCTCGTCGGTGAGTTCGCGGGCGTACCCACCCTCACCGGCGGCGTCGATACCCAGGTCGAGCCACTGCGCACCGACCGAGCGCACCTGATCGGCGACCTCGGGACGCACGTCGTAACCGGTGGTCCGCCCACCGAGGCGCTTGGCCGTGGCGAGGGCCTGCAGACCGGCGACACCGACACCGAGCACCAGCACGGTGGCCGGCTTCACGGTGCCCGCGGCGGTGGTGAGCATCGGGAAGAACCGGGTCGACTCCGACGCGGCGAGCAGCACGGCCTTATAACCGGCCACGTTCGCCTGCGAGGACAGCGCGTCCATC
This sequence comes from Nocardia sp. FBN12, assembly GCF_054031145.1. Classification (NCBI taxonomy): domain Bacteria; kingdom Bacillati; phylum Actinomycetota; class Actinomycetes; order Mycobacteriales; family Nocardiaceae; genus Nocardia; species Nocardia sp. FBN12. Next base: position 3,672,167 of record NZ_CM132926.1, on the reverse strand, counting down.
ACCTGCGCGCGCGAGATACGCGGAATCGCCTCGACGGCGAAAGCCTGCACACCGGCCGACTTCAGCGCGCCGATCTGATTCTCGGCATTGCGCGGCGCCAGGAAACCGATCATGGTCTGCCCGGAGGACAGCTTGGCCACCTCGGCATCGCTGGGCGGGGCGACCTTGACGACAACGTCGGCGGACCACGCGTCACCGATCGCCGCGCCGGCTTCCTTGTACGACTCGTCCGGGATGCGGGAACCGAGCCCGGCACCAGTCTCGACGATCACGTCGACGCCCTTGCCGATCAACGACGCGACCATCTTGGGAACCAGCGCGACCCGTCGTTCAGCGTCGTTCGTCTCCCGAACGACGCCGACACGACAGGTCGACTGATGTGGACTAGTGCTCAACCTGTTCTGCCTTTCTACATGGAGTGCCTGGTGCTGGGCAGAAACCTCCGCCTCCGCACCAGGCCTATTCGAAAACTTTGTCGGCTTCGATCGACCGGACGAACCGGACACACGACTCGATGGAAGCGATGGAGACGGCGTGATCGGGGTAGATCAGCGGCCACGTGTGCCCTTGATCCGCAATCACTTCCAGCGTGCAGGTGACATTCGCGGTCGCGAGCGCCCGAGTCAGGTCGAGAGCGTCGCCGACCAGTGCCTCGGTGCCGCCGACCTGGATCAAGGTGGGCGGGAAGCCGGTGTGGTCGGCGAGCAACGGTGAGACCAACGGGTCGTCCGCGGTGGCGCCCTGCAAATAGTCGTCCCGCGCCGACTCCGCGGTCGCCAGCGGGAAGAAGGCATCGGTCGCGGTCTCATAGAACGGCGACGAGCAGTGCAGGTCGAGCCACGGCGACAACAGCATCAGCCCGTCAGGAGTGCGAACGTCGCTGGTGTCCACAGCGACGACAACCGCGGCGGCGAGACCGGCGCCCGCTGAATCGCCGGCGATGACGATCGGCCCGTCCGTCGCGGTCGCGAGATCCTCGTAGACCGCGAGGGCATCGCGCAGTCCGGCGGGGAACGGGTTCTCCGGCGCGAGCCGATACCGCGGTACGATGACCGCCGCCTCGGCGCCCGCCGCCAGCCCCGCGGCATATGCGTGGTAAGCCTCCGGATTACCCATCCGGTATCCGCCCCCGTGCAGGTAGAGGACGGTGGCCCGGTCTCCAACGCGGACGGTCCGGCACGGTACGCCGGCGAAGTCCGCATCGCCCGCCGTGACTCCCAGTGCGGGGTTGATCTCGGTCGCGGCGAACTTCGCACGGCGTTCGAGTAGCTCTGGGCTGGCCGGTGCACCGGCCCGCTCGGCGGGCAGCGACTCGTGCAGTCTCGTCGGCATGTCTTCTCCCGAATGTGTTCTACAAGAATGTGTTCTACGAGACGATGTTCACGAGTGCGCGGTCTCGACGAGCATGTCCGGATGGCGGAGTGCAACTGTCCGGCGGATGCCTTCGCGCCAACCCACCGTGCACGGTCCGGTGATGGATGCGCGCCGACTCGTGTCCGCGATCGACCCGCGCAGCGTCCCCTCGATCGGGGCCACGTCGACGGTCGCGTCGACGCCCATCAGCTCGCCGGCGTATGCCGCCCACTCCTGGACGCTGACCGCTTCGTCACCACCCCAGTTGACGATGGTCGCCGGTGTGGACGCTGCGTCGAGCAACGCGCCGACCTGCACGGTGATGTCGTCTTCATAGATCGGGCTGTACATGCACGGGTCCCAGCGGGTGGTGATCGGCCGACCTTCGGCGAGGGCGTCGATGTGCATGGCGGGCAGTCCGCCGCCCGGCCCGTACGAGGCGTTCATCCGCGCGATCGTGACCGGGACGCCGAAGGCGCGCGCGGCGAGCCGTGCGGTGGCCTCCTGGCTGATCTTCGACATCGAGTAGGTCGGTGTGTGGGTGCTGTTGCACTCCCCGAGCGGCGACTCCTCGGTGAACACGTACCTCGGATCGTCCTGCGGCCGATAGACCGAGTGGGTCGACATCACGAGTGCGCCCTTCGCCGACCGGCAGTGCTGGAGGAGCAGTCCGGTGCCCTCCGCATTGGCGCGGATCGCAGCGTCGTAGTCCCATCCCGGTGCCAGACTCGCCGCCAGATGCACGACGTACGTGAAGTCGCTCGGGACACCCGCGAAGTCGCCGTCACCGAGGTCGCAGGCGACCGGGGTGATCCCCGCGTCGCACACCCGCTGCCGGTCGTCGGCTCGACTGAATCGTGCCAGCCCCCACACCTCGTTCTCGGCCGCGAGCATGCGCGCGATAGGGAAGGCGATCTGGCCGGCGACGCCGGTGACCAGGATCTTCTCGCCGTTCAGCATCGCGCAGTCACCACAACTCGTCGGTGTACTTGTCAGTTCCGACCACGGTCGGGATGAACGGCGACGCGAAGGTCACGGTGCCGGCGCCCGACGCCGCGATGTCGGCCGCGTAGTCGATGATCTGCTGCCAGCAGTCGACCGGGCTCTCCTCGAGGAACAGCATCTGCAGGATGCGGTCCGAGGTTCCGCCGTCGTTGCCCATCTTCATCGGGACACTGTGGTCGGAGGGCCAGGGCTTCATCCGCCAGCTGCTGATCAGGTCAACGGCGCCCTTGCCGACCAGCTTCTCGGCCGGGCCATTGTCGATGGCCTCGAGGGCGGCTGCGCGATCGACGCCCTCGGCCGGCTCGATCATCACGGTGACCAGGCCGCCGTAGTGATGGTCGTGCGCCAGCTCCAGCGGCACGCCGTGATCTTGGGCGGAGACCGTCGAGTCGGGCAGGTACTGCGCTGTGTGCACGTGCTCCCGCTCGGCGAAGCCGCGGCCGGCCGCGTACAGCTCGCCGACCTGCTTCTGGGCCCACGCGTCGGCGATCTCCGCGTCGGGCTCGTGCACCCAGTAAGTCGCCAGGTACGAGCCGTTCTCGGTCTTGGTCGCGACCGGCCCGGTCTCCGGGAAGCGCAGGTCCTTGAGCGCCTTCGTGGCGACCCAGCGACTGCCGGTGAACCAGCCCGGGCCGACCATGCAGCCGGAGTACCGGTGGTCGCGCTCGTACCAGCGGTTGTAGTCCACCTCGTGACCGCGCGCCGGATCCACGAGGGTGAACAGCGAATACCCGAGCTTGACGGGAGTCAATGCCATTTCTATCTCCTTGGTCAATCTGTGCAGGCCGACGGACGACCACGAATGAGGCCGTCCGCCGGTCCATGGAAATCTGCTCGACCACTCAGCGAGTGACCGCGATGCCGTGGAACTGGTCGTCCTCACGCCACTTGTGGAGCAGATCGAAGTACTCGTACCCGGGTCCGTACAGACCACCAACGAGGTTGCTGCGCTTGTCGTCGATGCGGCCCTCGTTGTTGTACTGCCCCGGGGTACAGGTCATGTTCCAGTCGCGGCGCAGCTCGGCCATCGTGTCGATGGTCTCGTTCCAGCCGGCCTCGGCCTCGGGGGTCGGCTCGATTGCGCGCATGCCCTCACTGATGGCCTTGTTGATCATGTAGCTCATGTGGACGGACTGGTGATCGATCAGGTTGGCGATATTCGAGACCTGGGTCGACTGGATGAAGCCCAAGAAGAACAGGTTCGGGAATTCCTCGCTGAGGAAGCCGTGGTAGGTGCTGACACCGTCGGCGAACTTCTTCGACAGCCGATTCCCGTCGCGGCCGAGAACGTCGTAGCCCGCTTTGTCGGTCCAGGTACGTCCCTGCTGGAACCCGGTCGCGTAGACGATGAGGTCGACCTCGTACTCGTGGTCGCCGACGATGATGCTGGTCTCGGTGATCCGGTCGATCGGGGTCTCGGAAGTGTCGACGATGTCGACCGAATCCTTGTTGAACACCGGCAGGAAATCGTCGCTGAAGCCCGGCCGCTTGCACATGGTGCGGTAGTACGTCTTGAGCTTCGCGGCCTTGGCCGAGTCGTTCACGATGGAGTCGACGCGATCGCGCAGCATCTCGTTCCACTCGTAGTCCGAACGCTCCATCGCGTTCATGTACTGCTCGGGCGTCGGCTCCGCGCCGCCGGCCTCGTAGATCGCGTTCATCTGGAACTTCGCGAACTTGATCCAGCCGTCGTCGACCTCGCAGTCGATCGTGGCGCGGTCCATCGCGCACTTGTCGAAGGTCGCGCGGCGCGTGGCGTGCCAGCCCTCGGGCAGATTCTTGAACCAGTCGACGTCGGTCGGCGCGTTCTCGCGCGGGGCGATCTGCGACGGCGTGCGCTGGAAAACGACGACCGACTCAGCGTATTCGGCGAGCTGCGGGATGGCTTGCACGCCGGTGGCACCGGTACCGATCACCGCGACGCGCTTGTCGTGCAGCTTGTCCAGACCACCCGTGATGTCGCCACCGGTGTAGTCGTAATCCCAGCGGCTGGTGTGGAAGCTGGCGCCGGCGAACTTCTCGATTCCCGGAATTCCGGGCAGCTGCGGGCGGCTGAACTGACCGCTCTGCGTCGACACGAAACGGGCGCGGAAGGTGTCGCCTGCGTCGGTGCTGACGGTCCAGCGAGCTGCGTCATCGTCCCACTCCATACCGGTGACACGCGTCTGGAACAGGGCTCTGTCGTAGAGGTCGAACTGCTTGGCGAGCGATTTGCAGTACTCGAAGATCTCGCTGCCGCGCACGTAGCGTTCGGTCGGCATGTAGCCGGTCGCCTCCAGGTAGGGGAGGTAGACATACGCCTCGACGTCGCACCGTACGCCCGGGTATCGGTTCCAGTACCAGGTGCCGCCGAAGTCGGAGGCGACGTCGAGGATCCTGTAGTCCGAGACTCCGAGCTTGTCGAGCTCGATGCCCGCGCTCATCCCCATGAAGCCCGCGCCGATGATCAGCACGTCGACGTCTTCCTGAACGGGGGGCAGGGTGCGCGGGCCGTCAGCGTGCGGATCGATATCGAACGCGGCGAACTTGCCGTCGAAATCGATCGCCTGGAAGGTGTCGGCGCCGGTGTTCGGCAGACGCTTGTCGCGTTCGGCCGCGTACTTCTCCCGGAACCATTCCAGGTCTTCCACCTTGCGCTGCGGTACCCAGAGGTGCGGATCGCGTGCAGTCTTTTCTGGGGCGGTCATAACTGTCCTTTTGCTTGTTGCTCGATCACCACGGGGTGCCGGCAGGGATGTGCATGAGCTCGATGCGGTTGCCGTCGGGGTCGGCCACGAACACGAACTGCGGTGCGGTCGGGTCGTCGGCACCTGCGCGGGTGTCGGGCACCAGCACTCCGCCGTACTCGCACAGCGCATTCGCCGCGCCGTCGATGTCTTCGGCGAAGAACGACAGGTGGGTCATTCCCAGATGGTTGCGCCGGGTGGGCGGGGTACCGATCACGCCGGGCTGACGGTAGGTGAGCAACTCGACGCGCAGACCGTCCTTCTCCAGGAAGGTCGAGGTGAGGCTGCACGGCGCATCGACTTCGGGAATTTGCTCGTCGATGTCGTATTCCATGATTTTGACGAAACCCAGTCCGTCACAGTAGAAGCGAATGCTTTTCGCGAGATCGGAGACGCACAGCCCGACGTGGGAGGTGCGGTACTCGTGCGCGGCCGCTTCGGCGTTCTCGTTCATCCGGAGTCCTTGTCGTGTGAAATGGGTACGGTCAACCGATGGCGACGGGAGTGACAGGGCTCGCTGTGGCGCCGGTGATCTTCAGTGCGCCGATGGTGAGCAGGAATTCGTAGCACTTGTCGGCCGCCAGCTCTGCCAGGTTCATGTTCTCGACAAGGTGGATGCCGTTCTCGACGAGCAGGATGATGTGTCCGCCGAGATACACGTTCTGGTCGAACGGGATCGGCTCGATGGCCGTGTTGTCCGAGCCGACCAACGCCACGTCTTTTGCGGCGAGGAAGGCGGCCGCTTCGAGGCCGATGCCCGGCTGCGGCATCATCGCGCCCTGGTCGGCGAGGTAGTCCTCGAGCCACCCCGTGCGGATCACCACCAGGTCACCTGTCTGCAGTTCGACGCCCTGATCGTCCAGCGCGTTCTGCAGATCGGCCGCGGTGATGACGTAGCCCGGGGCAAGGAGGGCGACTCCCTTCGACGCGGCGACGTCGATGAGGACGCCGCGCCCGACGACGCCGCCGACCTTGTCGATGCTGCACTTGGCCGCGCCCGAGTATGGCGTGACCTGATCGGCCGGGTACCCGTTGTAGATCTTGTTGTCGGCGTACACGTGGCACAGCGCGTCCATATGCGTCGAGGTGTGCGACGGCATGATGAGCTGATCCTCGTTGGCGCCGACACCGGGAGCGCCGCCGTTGGCGCGGGCCATCGCCTCGTCCTCCTGATTGATCATGGTCAGCCGCTGCGGAGTACCGCGATAGTCGAGGTTCGGCACGCCCGACCGCTGGATCGGAATGCTGAGGCTGTAGGTCTTGCCGGTCTTCGGCAGGCGCAGGGCTGCGAGCACTCGCTCCGGCGTGAGGAGATTGAGCGCCCCCAACTCATCCGACTCGCCCCAGCGGCCCCAGTTCGACTTACGTGTGCTCAACAGTGACTCCTAAAAACGTGATGTCCTCGCCAGCGAGGTTCGGGGTGGCTGCCGGACGGCTCTGAAGGTGCCGATGACCGAGTGCGAACGAAATCGCAAGTGATGCCACGACCCATTCGATTTGTGACTGGACTCACTGTAGCCATTGGCTACGGGTGCGTCAACAATCAGAGAGACTCAGCTGAACTGCCCGGAAGCGAGCCGGCCGTGCACTCCTGCGCATTGGTCGAAATATGGACCGATGCGGTAAGGTGATGGGCGTCACTGTAGGCGACTGTGGAAGGAATGGTCAATGGTTGATTCCCGGGAGGCGGTGGGATCGGTGGAGCGCGAGGTAGCTTCGCCCCCGACTGCGCGCGTGGTTCAGGTCCTCGATTTTCTGGTGCGCCACCAGGGGGAACGCTTCGGTCTCTCGGAGTTGGCGCGGCGTTGCCGGATCACGAAGCCGACCTGCCTGGGCATCGTCACGGAGTTGACCGCAAGCGGGTATCTCATCCGCGACTCCCGGACGAAGTCCTACGGGCTCGGCCCCGCGCTGGTGGCCGCGGGCCGGGCGGCTCAACGCGACTTCGCGCTCGGCTCGCTGGTCCGCGACCGCCTCGACGGGCTCAGTGAGCAGTTCGGCGCCATCTGCACCGCGGCGGCCGTGGTCCGCGACGAGGTCATGGTGCTCGAGATGGTCACGCCGCCCGGCGTTTCCCCGCCGGCCTCCGTGGGTCAGGTGTATCCGTTCGCGCCGCCGGTCGGGCTGATGTTCGTGCTCTGGGAGCCGGACGAGGAGCTGAACAGTTGGCTGCGCCGCGAGCCGGTGCTGTCGGCGGGATTGGATGTCGAGCACGTCCACCGAATGGCCGCGGAGTGCCGGGAGTCCGGCTACCTGATCGAGAGCCTCACGCCGACGGTGCGGCGGTTGCACCGGCTCATGGCCGGGGTTGCCGCGCACGACATGTCGCCGGAGCTGCGGGAGCTGGTCTCCGAGCTGGTGTCGGGCGTCGGCGAGCCGATGTTCGTTCGGGGGGCGCTCGGTGATTCCGCGGAGACGCACGAGGTCAGCCTCCTTGCCGCCCCGGTATTCGACTCGGACGGCCGGCAGTCGATGGTGCTGTCCGTCTATGTCGGCGGCGCGATCTCGAACCTCGAGATCGCGAAGCGCGCATCCGCATTGAAGGCGGTGGCGGCTGCGGTGACCGCCGACGTCGGGGGGCGTAATCCCTTCGCTCGGCAGGAAACCGGCCGTTGACCGCTGAGTGAACGGATTGTAACCTCAGAAGAATCCCATATTTAGACCGTAACGGTCGATATTTCGACCACTTGTGGTCGGCAGATCTTGAGAAGGGAAGCACGTGGCTGGAACCATGCAGGCATACCGAATCCTCGAGTGGGGCCGACCTCCCGAGGTCGTCGACGTCCCCATCCCCGAGCCGGGGCCGGGTGAGGTCGTGGTGCGGGTTGCGGGGTGCGGGTTGTGCCATTCGGATCTGGGCATGATGCAGATGCCCAGGGAGGTGTGCGAGTCGCTGGGCTGGCAGGTGCCGTTCACGCTCGGCCACGAAACTGCGGGGTGGGTAGCGGCGCTGGGCGCCGGTGTGACCAGCTGTGCCGAGGGCGACCCGGTCGCGGTGGTCTCCCCGTCATCGTGTGGCGAGTGCTCGTATTGCATTCGGGGACAGGACAATTGCTGCCCGAAAGGATTGGCCGGTCGCGGATACGGACGTGACGGCGGGTTGGCCGAGTTCGTCCGGGTGTCCAGTCCGCGGGGTCTTATCAGGCTGTCCGGCCTCGATCCGCGAACGGCGGGAACGCTCACCGATGCCGGAGCGACCGCGTTCCACGGTGTTCGCCGAGTGGTGCCGCGCATCACCCCCGGTGGCGTCGTGGTGGTGATCGGGGCAGGCGGGCTCGGCTCGTTCGCGCTCCAATATCTGAGACACCTCACCACCGCGCAGGTCGTGGTCATCGACACCGACGCCACTCGACGAGCGGTCGCGATGGAACTCGGCGCGCACAACGCGATCGCGCAGATCGGGGCGAGCACTGCCGAGACGATCAGGGCGATGAGCGCTGGAGGGCTGGGAGCGGACGCAGTCCTCGACTTCGTCGGCACCGATTCCACCATCGCGGCGGGGATCGCCGCCACCCGCGCCGGTGGCGCGTTCGCACTGATCGGTGCGGCAGGCGGAAAGCTCGACGCGGCGTGGTTCGATGCACTGCCCAAGGACGGCGAGATCTTCACGTTCCAGGGATCGACCATTTCGGACGCGCACGACGTGATCCGGCTGGCCGAGGCCGGCGCGATTCGCAACGACGTGGAGACGTACACCTTCGACCAGGTCGGACAGGCATATCGCGATCTCGAAGCCGGCGGCCTGCGCGGGCGTGCCGTGGTCGTTCTCGACGACCGATAAGCCGAACCTGCTTCATTTCCGCAGCAGACACTGGATACCTCGTAAGGAGAAAAACATGGACGACTTCACGGACCGGGTGGCACTCGTCACCGGTGCGGCCCGGGGACAGGGGCGCTCGCACGCCGTCGCACTGGCCGAGCGCGGCGCCGACCTGGTGATCTGCGACCGCTGCGAGGACAGCGCGGCGGTCGCCTACCCGCTCGGCACCGAAGCCGAACTCGCCGAGACCGCGAAACTGGTCGAGGCGACCGGGCGCCGTTGCCTCGCAGTCCGCGCCGACACCGCTGATCGTGCCGCCATGGACGCGCTGGTCGCCCGCGCCGAATCGGAGTTCGGCAGGATCGACATCGCCGTCGCCAACGCCGGCGTCGCGGCAGGCGCCCCCATCCACGAAGTGCCCGGCGGCCAGTGGGACGAGGTCATCGGGACCAATCTGACCGGTGTCTTCAACACGATCGCCGCGGTCGCGGCGGGAATGGCCGAACGCGGGTACGGCCGGATCGTGACGATCAGCTCCATGCTCGGGCGCGGTGCGGCCCCCGGCCAAGCCGCCTACTGCGCTTCGAAATGGGGCGTCATCGGGATGACGAAGAGCGTGGCGCTCGAGCTGGCAGGTCGGGGTGTCACCGCGAATGTCGTTGCTCCGGGCAATATTTCGACTCCGATGGTGCATAACGACGCCCTCTATCGGATGGTGCGTCCTGATCTCGATGCGCCGACGCGCGAAGACGTCGAACCGGTCCTCATGAGCCTCCACGCCCAGCCGGTGCCGTTCCTCGAACCTGTGGAGGTGACCCGCGCCGTCCTGTTCCTGGCGGCCGAGGCGAGCGCTCATATCACCGGAACCGTGATGCCGGTCGACGCCGGTGCCGCCGCCCGGGTCACCGCTTGAGGTATTCGACCCGCTTCGCCGGTGGGTAATCACCTGGTAGGCGTTGTTGTCGAATCCGCGGCGTGGCGACGACACGGCTCGAGATTTCACTTGATTCGGACTTGACAGGCGCTCTGGAAACGCCACCGCCGCTATTTCACCGACGGCACCTGGGATCGGTGCTGGTCGCATTGACCGCGTTGACGGAAGCGACCGGCAACTCGATTCGGTGGTCTCGTTCGATTCGACGACCGTGCGGGTTCATCAATATGGCGCCAATATCCGCCGCAGTGGCGGCGCGGTTTCCGGCCCGGATGGTGAGTTATGTGCCGGCAGATCACGGGATCGGCAGGGTTTGCTGCTGATGGGCCGGTGCGCCCGGGCCGGGCATCGAACCAGACAAGCTCGTCCGGGATGGCGATTATGTGGGCGATGTTCGCGAGTGCATCGTCGTCGACCTGGGCGCGGTGGTTTTCCAATCGACACAGCCGCGCTTGCGAAATGCCCAACCACCGCGCCAACTCGGTCTGGGGCAACGGCCGGTGCACGTGCGCGGAGTGGTGCCGGTAGGCGGCCAGTACCGACCCGATGCTCCTGCTGCCCAACGCATCTCGAAGCTCGCCAGCCCCCTACTGCGCTTCGTCGACCCGCGTGGCGTACTCGGCGCGTGCACACTCGGCACACAGCGACCGCGGACTGACTGCGGCCGCCGGTCGCTGGCACCGAGGGCAAAACTGCATCGTGGTCGATGACCCCATGGGTTCACCCTAACTCCGAGTTTCAGTGGAGGCGTGAATCAAAGCTATTCACCTACGCCCTTCAATCATCGAAAACTACCGCCCACCATAGGAATCAGCATCCGCTCGTCTGGTCGGTCATCGAGGGCGACTGCCAGGAGGGGACTCGATGAAAGGCGATATCAAATTGTCCATTACTGGAACTGATGGCCGTGCAATACCGTTTCGGTGTTCGGGCTTGATCGCGATTCTGCACGTATTGCGGCTTGCAGGTCGGCGAGGCGCCGCAGGTCGAGCTACTCATGCGGGTCAGCGAAGGTCTCGAGCGGTAGAGAGCAACCGAGGTGTTGCAGCCTACGTATCGGAAATCGCGAGTAGCTCCTCGCCGATTGCCACCGCAGCCGATTCGATTCCTGGATGCGGTCGGCATCGCGGGGTCAGCGCCAGCTCATTGACTATGCTTTGAGCGGCCCGGATCCGGATCCGGGCTCTGCTCGGATCCCAAGTCGGGTGCACTTGGCGGGCGAGGTGTACCCATTCCGCGAGGTAGGAGTGCTGGGCGGTCCGTCCTCGTTCCCGGTCCGGTGCCGCCAAGTGCACCGATTCGCAGATGATCAACTGGACCAGGTCGGGATTCTCGAAAACGAACGCGCCGTAGCCTCGTAGCAGTCGGCGCAGGCCGTCGGGCGGATCGATCGCCTGCTCGAACGCACGATTCAAGCAAATCCTCAACCGCTCGTCGCCCCGGAAGATCGCCGCCATCAGGATGTCGGTCTTGGCTGGGAAGTGGTTGTAGATACTCGTACCGGAAATTCCGGCGGCCATCCCGATATCGTCCATCCTCACGCCCGCGAAACCGTTGTGAGCGAACAGTTTTGTCGCCTCGATGAGAATGGTCTCGCGTCGGGAACTGCACCTTCGAATCCCTGCGGATCTGCTGTGATCCGCAGTTGGAGCGGACGGTGTGATCGGAGCGTCGATGGTGGCCGAGACCAGCTCCCCGAGCTCAGTCCGCAACCCGGCTCCGCGCAGGGAAAGCCCGTGGAACGAGACGCTGATGACGACCGCGAGCGCACTCCGCGCCAGCAGGTCGGACTCGGCAGCTCCGAGCTCGGGCCGACGGGCGCGGACGAGTGCGGTGAGCCGGGTGACAATACTGCCGGTGATGGCCCGTAGCTCGGTGCGATTGTCCGTTGACAGATGGCGTAATTCCCGGCGCCACAGCACCCCGATACCGCGGTGTTCGATCGCTACTGAAGCCAGTCGTGCGCCGACGTCACCGGCTGATGCTGCTGCCAGTGCGGCGTCGACGGTGTGGAGGGCATCGCCGACTACCGTTGCGAGCAGGTCCTGTTTGCCACGAAAGTGCCGATACAGAGCGGACGGGCCGATGTCGACCGCCTTGGCTACCTCACTCATCCCCGCGGCGGCATATCCCTTGCGGTAGAACAGCTCCGCCGCGGCCCGCACGATCAGCGCACGTCGATTCGCCGGCCGGGCCCCGCGTACGGGACCGGCGGGTGTGCGCGCTTGCCATCCGCCTGTCACGTTTGTCTGTATCTCCTAGTCGAATCCGCCGCCAGTACGCCTGGCACGCCCCACCGAGGATCTGTCTCTCGATGGGGCGGCCGACTTACAACGAACGTGCGATGAGTTCTTTCATCACTTCGTTCGCGCCTGCGTAGATGCGCTGAACTCGCGCATCCGCGTACATGCGGGCAATCGGATACTCGAGCATGTACCCGTAGCCGCCGAACAGCTGCACACAGCGGTCGACGACCTGGCCCTGGATGTCGGTGGAGTACGCCTTGGCCATCGACGCGGTCGCACCGTCGAGGGCGCCGCGCAGGTGCTGTTCGATGCAGTTGTCGACGAATACCCGGCAGACCCGCGCGAGGGTGGCGCACTGGGCGAGTTCGAAGCGGGTGTTCTGCATATCGAACAAGGTCGCGCCGAAGGCCTTGCGCTCCTTGGTGTATTGCACCGTCCAGGCCACGGCCGCTTCGGTTGCCGCTGCCGCGCAGACGGCGATGACGAGTCGTTCGTGGGCGAGCTGCTTCATCAGATAGCCGAAGCCCGCGTTCTCCTCGCCCAACCGGTTGCCGACCGGTACCCGAACATCGGTGAAGGACAGTTCGGCGGTGTCCTGGCCCTTCATGCCGACCTTGTCCAGCAGCCTGCCGACCTGGTAGCCGTCGGCATCGGCGGTCTCCACCACGATGAGCGAGATGCCCTTGGCCCCGGCCGCAGCGTCGGTCTTTGCCACCACAATCACCAGGTCGGCGTGCTTGCCATTGGAGATGAACGTCTTCGAACCATTGATGACATAGCTGTCGCGATGGCGAACAGCCATGGTGCGCAATGCCTTCAGGTCCGATCCCGCACCGGGCTCGGTCATGGCGATGGCCCCGACGATCGCGCCGCTGGCCATGCCGGGCAGCCAGCGCCGCTTCTGCTCCTCGTTGCCGTAGGCGAGGATGTAGTGCGCGACCAACCCGCTGTGCACCATATTGCCGAAGCTGGTGTCGCCCAGTCGATATTGCGCATCGAACACCGCGAAATCGTGAGCGAGGGTGCCGCCTCCGCCACCGTATTCCTCAGGTATCGAGGCGCACAGCAGCCCGAGCTCGCCTGCCTGGTTCCAGAATTGGCGATCGACATGCTTCTGCGCCGCGAAGCGCTCCTCGTGCGGCAGCAATTCGGCCTCGAAGAACTTCGTAGCCATATCGTGCAGGGCGAGGACTTCGTCGTCGGCCCAGGGGGATCGGTACACAGGAGTGGTCACGTCGGTCCTTACATGTTGAAGCCACCGCCACAGACCAGGGTCTGGGCGCTGACGTAGTCGGACTCCGGGGTGCAGAACAGATAGACCGATCCGGCGGCCTCCTGCGGGGTTCCCGCGCGGCCCAACGGGATCGAGCGCTCGAGCGCGGCGAACAGGTCGGGGTTCACGCCTACCTTGAGCGTCTTGCCCTGCACGTCGATGGTGCTGTCACCGTCGGCCGCCGCCTCGGTGAGGCGGGTCTTGATGAAGCCGAACGCCACGGTGTTGACGGTGACGTTGTAGCGACCCCATTCTTTGGCCAGGGTCTTGGTCAGGCCGGTGATGCCTGCCTTGGCCGAGGAGTAATTGGACTGTCCCGCATTGCCTCCGGTGCCCGCGACGGAGGAGATGTTGACGACCTTGCGGCACGGGATCGGCTCGCCCGCTTCTTTGGCCTTCTTCACCTGTGCGGCGATCACCGGCTGGGCGGCGCGCAGAATCCGGAACGGTGCCTTGAGGTGTACGTCGATGATGGCGTCCCACTGCTCGTCGGTCATCTTCTGGATCACCGAATCCCAGGTGTAGCCGGCGTTGTTGATGATGATGTCGAGCCCGCCGAAGGAGTCGACCGCGGTTTGCACGAAACGCTCGGCGAAGCCTTCCTCGGTGACGCTGCCCGCGCATTCGACGGCCTTGCCACCCGCGGCCTCGATCGCGGCGACGGTTTCCTTGGCGGGCTCGGCATCGAGGTCGTTGACCACGACCGACGCGCCTTCGGCGGCGAGCTTGAGCGCGATCTCACGGCCGATGCCGCGACCCGAGCCGGAGACAATGGCTACCTTGCCATCGAGAGTTCCCATGGTGGGCGATACCTTTCAGAGTGCGACGACAGCGTCGCCGGTGAGTGTGACGGTGCCGTCGGCCACAGCGACGACGAGTTCGAGTGTGGCGAGGCGTTCCCCGCCCACCTCCTCGATGGATACGACCTTGCCGGTGGCGATCGGCTGACCGAGCACCGGTGTGATGGCGGCGAATCGCACCCGGTAAGACCGAAGCTGTTGCTGTGGTACCCAATTGGTGATCAGTCGGCCGAGGTAGGCCATCGACAGCATGCCGTGCGCGAACACGTCATCGAGCCCGGCGGAGCGGGCCACGTCGATGTCGACATGAATCGGGTTGTGATCACCCGACGCACCGGCGAACAGTGCCAGCGTGGTTCGCGAGATGGGTTGAATCTGCACGGACGGCAGCTCGGTTCCCACCTGGATGGATGGAGTCGTGGTCATTTTCCTGCCTCCGTACTCTCCGTCGCCGAGCGAGACTCGATCGGATTGCGCACGACGAGTACAGTTTTCAGCTCGGCGATGAGCTCACCGTCTCCCCGTGTGATGGTCGAGGTCTTCTCGATGAAATCGAGCGCACCGCCCTTCTTGCTGTACACCTCGCCGATCCGCGGCGTAGCGGTCAGTACGTCACCGGCCACCGCCGTCGTGTGATAGGTGAACGACTGTTCACCGTGCAGTGCCCGACGCAGGTCGATCCCGAGGGTCGCCAGCCATTCGAACGGGTCAGGCTGCTCGAGCTCGATGCCGAACAGGAATGTCGGAGGGACCGGAAGATTCGCGTAACCCGCCGCGTGTGCGGCGTCGAGATCGGTGAAGACGGGATCGGTTTCCCCGATCGCCTTGGCGAAGAAGCGCAGCCGCCCCGCATCCACGCGCAACGTCGTCGGGGGCAGTTCCATCCCGATTGCCGAGGAGTCCACGGCCATGTTCAGCTCACTTTCTCGTACAGGGTGACGACGGCCGCGCCGCCGAGCCCGATATTGTGCTGCAGCGCGAGGTTCACGCCTTCCACCTGGCGGGCCTGTGCCTGCCCACGCAGCTGCCACACCAGTTCCGCGCATTGGGCCAGTCCGGTCGCGCCGAGCGGGTGTCCCTTGGACAACAGTCCGCCGGACGGGTTGGTGACCACCCGGCCGCCGTAGGTGTTGTCGCCGTCATTGATGAACTGCTCTGCGGTCCCCTCAGGGGTCAGACCGATGGCCTCGTAGGTGAGTAGTTCGTTGGCGGTGAAACAGTCGTGCAGCTCGACGACCCGAATGTCGGTGGGAGAGACGCCCGATGCCTCGTACACCTGCTGTGCGGCAGCCTTGGACATGTCGTAACCGACGATCTTCGCCATGTCCTTCTCGGTAAAAGTGGAGGCGAAATCGCTGGTCATCGCCTGCGCCTTGATCACGACGGACGCGTCGATGCCGTTGGCCTTCGCGAACTTCTCGCTGACGAGCACCGCCGCGGCCGCGCCGCAGGTGGGCGGGCAACACTGCAATCGCGTCAAGCTGCCGTAGATGTGCGGGGAGGCGAGTACTTCCTCCACGGTTACCGGGTCTTTGAACACCGCGTACGGGTTGTTGGCGGCGTGCTTGCGCGATTTCACCGAGATCTTGGCGAAGGTCTCCGGCGAGGTGCCGTACTTCTCCGCGTACTGCCGCCCGGCACCGCCGAACATCTGTGCGGCGAACGGAGCGTCGGTACGCTCCTGGATCTGGTCCATCACGGCGTTGAACCGATCGAACGGAGTAGGCCGATCGGTGTAGCCCATCGCCAGTGCGCCGCGCTGCATCTGCTCGAAGCCGACCGCGAGGACCACGTCCATGGCGCCGGATTCGATCGCCTGACGGGCCAGAAACAGCGCCGACGATCCGGTCGAGCAGTTGTTGTTGACATTGATGACCGGAATTCCGGTCTGGCCGAGGCCGTAGACCACGGCTTGGCCACAGGTCGAGTCGCCGTAGACATAGCCGGCGTAGGCCTGCTGGATCTTCTCGTACCCGATGCCCGCGTCTGCGAGCGCCGCGCGCGCCGCGGTTGTGCCCATCACGTCATAGGTTTCGGTCCGGCTCGGCGTCGTGAAGGGAATCATCCCGACACCGGCGACCACCACGCGTTGACTCACATCGACTCCTCAGTCTAGATAACTATCTCGAATTCACTTAGTGAATACGATCGCTGGCGCCGACGCAAGTGAGGTCACTCGTACTGCACCGTATACCCTCGAAGATCGGATTGGGCTGCCTCTTGTGCGACGGTTTGTGACTGCTGTTACACTACTGACAATTCACATAAAGCAGCCCTGGAGGATTCATGGTGACCATCGGTGCCACGTTGCGCTCGACGGCGAGGCGCGTCCCGGACCGGGAGGCGCTCGTATTCGGCGGCAGCCGCTACACCTACGCCGAACTGGATGCGGAAGTCGACCGCGTAGCCGGTGCTCTTGCCGTGCAGGGGATCGCCAAGGGTGATCGGCTGGCTCTGATGGCCACCAACTCCGACCGATTCGTGATCGTCTTCTACGCCGCGCACCGTCTGGGTGCGATCTTCGTCCCTGTCAATCCAGCGTCCGCCGCCCCCGAGCTCGACTACCTGGTTCGTGACTGCGGTGCGTCCGCCCTGGTCTTCGATGCGGCCGTCGCGCCGGTGGTGCGAACAGCGGTGGGCAACGGCCTGCCCGAGTCGCTGCGTGCCCTCGCGATGTCAGAGGTCGAAGATTTCCCGGACCTGTTCGCGCTCGCGGACACCGCCGAATGTCGTGTGGCCGACATTGCCGTCCACGACTCCGACGACGCGCAGATCCTCTACACCTCCGGCACCACTGGTTCGCCCAAGGGAGCGTTGTTCGACCACTATCGTGCGATGTGGGTCGCCGCGGCGACGACAGGAACGTGCGGTATGCGCGACGGCGACCGCTTCCTGCATGTGGCCCCGCTCTACCATGCCGCCGAACTGTGCATCATGCTGATCCCGGGCACCCTCATCGGCGCTACCCACGTCGTGCAGAGCGGATTCGACCCCGCCGGCGTGCTGGAAGCCCTGGAGCGCGAACGCATCACGATGTTCTTCGGGGTGCCGACGATGTATCAGTTCCTGCTGCGGGTTCCCGGCGCCGCCGAGCGCGACTTGTCGGCCTGGCGTACCGCGATGTTCGGTGCGGCGCCCATGCCCGCAACCGTGGTTCAGCAGTTGGTCGCCCTGTGGCCAGGGGTGAACTTCATGCAGCTGTGCGGTCAGACGGAGGGCGGCCCCGGCGGCATCTTCTCCCATCGCGAGCAGGTCCTCGAACGCCCCGACGCCAGTGGCCGCCAGGCGCTAATGCTGTCGGAATGCCGAATCGTCGACGTGAACGGCACCGAAGTGGCTCCGGGTGAGGTCGGTGAACTCGTCCTGCGCGGCGAGACCGTCATGAAGGGCTACTGGAACAAGCCCGAGGCCACCGCCACCACCATCGTGGACGGCTGGCTGCACACCGGCGACCTGGCCAGGCTCGATCCCGATGGCTACATGACGCTGGTCGACCGGCTCAAGGACCTGATCATCACCGGCGGCCGCAATGTGTACTCGATCGAGGTGGAGAACGCTATCGCCGCCCACCCCGGCATTCTCGATGCCGCCGTGATCGCCCGCCCGCATGCCGAATACGGCGAGAGCATCGTCGCCGTCGCGGTAGTGCGGGAAGCCGTCGAACTGACGTTGGATGGGCTGCGGGAATTCTGCCGCGAACGAATCTCGTCCTACAAACTTCCCCACGAGCTGATCGTCATCACCGAGATGCCGCGTAACCCCTCCGGGAAGATCCTGAAAAAGGTGCTCCGCGAACGTCTGACGACCACAACATGAACGCCACGCCGACAATGCTCCGTCGCGAGGCCCGCAGGCGACACGTCATCCTCACCGCGAGCGAAGTCTTCGGGAATCGCGGCTATCACGGCACCAGCATGGACGAGGTCTCGCTGCGGGCCGGGTTCACCAAACCCGTGCTGTACGAACAATTTTCGGGAAAACTTGAGCTGTACTTGGCGGTCTTGCAATCGCATATCGACGCGCTGGTACGCAGCGTGCGGCACGCGTTGGCCTCGGGCGACAATCACCAGCGGGTACACGCCGCGGTGCAGTCCCTCTTCGACTTCGCCGACGATTACCCGGCTGGCCTTCGGCTGATTTTCGAATCGGGTGTCAGCACCGAACCATCTGTCGAATGGCGGATCAGAAACGCGATCGACGAGTGCGTGGAATGCATTTCGGATGTCGTCGTCGATGATTCCGGGCTCGATCCGCACCGAGCGCGCCTACTGGCTGTCGGGCTGGTCGGTGCCAGTCAGATGGCCGCGCGCCAATGGCTGGACTCAGGTCGGCCGATCACGAAGACAGCGGCGGTCGAGATCACGGTCGGGTTGTGCTGGGACGGACTGTCGAGGGTGCCGCTGCAACCGGATGCCTGACGTACCGCGGCACCGGCGGCGCTCAGTTCGAGTCGCCGATCGCCAGGAGTCGCGCGCCGATGGTGAGCAGTGCCGTGTCGACACCGGGGCGTGCGCGCAATGGTGGCATGAGCGCGATGTCGTTCATCATCGTCTGTGCCGCTTGAACCCGGATGCGGGCGCTGACCGCATCCCAGTCCGGATGCACCGTGGTGACCAGATGCACCCATTCCGCGACGTATTCGTGCTGGGCCGCCCGCGCTCGATGTCGGTCCGCATCCGGAAGATACATGGACTCCGAGACGAGCAATTGGACCAGACCGGCGTTCTCGAAGACGAACTCCTGGTAGCTGCCGAGCAACCTGTGCAGACACTCACGCGGATCGGTGGACCGAGCGAATGCCCGATTCATGTCGATCCGTAGCCATGCGTCGCCACGGAACATCGCCGCCGACAGCACGTCCGACTTCACCGAGAAGTGGTTGTAGACACTCGGGCCCGCGATGCCGACGCCGCTGCCGATCTCTTCCATACTCACGTTCGCGAACCCGTTCCTGGCGAACAGGCGCGTCGCTTCGGTCAGGATGGCTTCGCGCCGGGAGCGGGGGACCATCGAACCGCGGTCCGCGGTCGCTTCCGGGTTTCGTTCGGTCAGCGCGATCGGTGACTCGACCACCGTCGTGATGAGTTCCGCGAGCAAGGTGGCGAACTCGGGCTCGGGCAGCGACAGGCTGTGGAACGAA
This sequence comes from Nocardia sp. FBN12, assembly GCF_054031145.1. Lineage (NCBI taxonomy): Bacteria > Bacillati > Actinomycetota > Actinomycetes > Mycobacteriales > Nocardiaceae > Nocardia > Nocardia sp. FBN12. The sequence goes on along the minus strand of NZ_CM132926.1, from coordinate 3,652,930 downwards.
ACACTGCTTGTCGCCGCGAGCGTGCACCAGGCCAGCAGGTCGGCTTCCGCCGTACCGAGATCGGGCCTGCGCTCGCTGATCAATTCGGCGGTGCGCGAACCGATTCCGTTGATCGACGCGTTGATCAGGCGGCGATGGTCGACGGACAGGTGCCGGGATTCCCTGCGCACCAGCACACCGATGTCGCGATCCGCGAGGGCCGCCGCCGCGAGCCGTGTCGCGAGATCATCGGCGGTGGCCGCGGCCAGGGCTTCGTTCAACGTGTTCAGCGCGTCGCTGACGACAGCGGCCAGCAGATCCTGCTTGCCTTGGAAGTGCCGGTACAACGCGGACGGGCCGATCGCTACCGCGTCCGCCACTTCACCGACGCCGACATTGGCGTAGCCATTCCGGCAGAACAGTGTCGCTGCCGCACGCAAGATCAGTTGACGCCGGTTCGCCGGACGCTTACCGCGCGGGGGATGGCCGTGTGTGCGCAGGTCGGTCCCGTTGCCCATCTTCGCCTCCGATCTTGTTCAGGTGGCGAGCATCGATCGCCGACGCGCCACGGTCTTCATGCCGCACCGAATTCCTACGCTACCGGCCGCATTCGTCATGGTGGCGCCGAGATGCCCTGCTGCGAAGTGCTTGCTTCCGGCAACACTTTCGCGCTGATGACTCGTCACTATGTAATATTCACTTAAATCTTCACGATGGTGTGCTCGTCTGTCAATCTAGTCCTGAAATAGCAGATCAGAGGCGCATTTTGGTGGCTCAAATATCGCTCTTGCCAAACCATGTGTGATTGCTGTTACACTACGCCGACTTCACGTAGAACCTGGGAGGAACCATGGCGACGATCGTCGCAACGCCGCAGACCGCGCCTGCAGACCGGGTGGGCTCCGAGGCCGATGCCGGTCATCGGCCGCCGATCACGAGGGCGTGACACAGGTGCGATCAACGAAGGATCCGGGTGCCCCGACCTCGACCGCGTTGGAGTGGAGCCGGGACTATTTCCGTGACCATCCGGTCAAGTCGATCGAGACCTTCGGCAGGCAGGTCACACTGGGCCGCCAGGCGATATCGCAACTCGTCGTCGACCTGTTCCGGGGCAAGTTTCATTTCGGCGAGTTCGTCCGCCAGTGCGCCTTCATGACCAATGCCTCGGCCGCCCCGACCCTGTTGATCGCGATACCGATCGGAGTGATCCTTTCCATTCAGGTCGGTTCACTGGTCGTCCAGGTGGGCGCCACGTCGTTCATGGGCGCGGCGAGCGGTCTCGGGATCATCAAACAGGGTGCGCCGCTGGTGACTTCGCTCATGATCGCGGGCGCGGTGGGTTCGGCTATCTGCGCGGATCTGGGGTCGCGGACGGTCCGCGAGGAGATCGACGCCATGCGCGTGATGGGCGTCGACCCGCTGACGAGACTGGTCGCCCCGCGCCTGCTCGCGGCAATGCTGGTGAGTGTGCTGCTGTGTGGATTCGTCGTCTTCATCGGCTTCATCACCGGCTACATGTTCAATGTGTACGTCCAGGGCGGCACGGCAGGCTCGTTCGTGAGCACTTTCGCCGCCTTCGCCGCGCCCTCCGATCTTGTCGCGGCGGTGCTGAAGTCGCTCATCTTCGGGCTGCTGACCGCGATCATCGCCTGCGACACGGGCCTGAATACCCGCGGTGGTCCCGGCGGGGTGGCGAATGCGGTGAACTCGGCGGTGGTCAACTCCGCGCTATTGCTGTTCGCCACCAATGTGATTCTCACGCAGGTGTTCAACGCGCTGTTCCCGCACCAGGTGGTGTGAGATGTCCGCGACCTATGTGCCACCCCTGCTGCGACCCCTTCGCGCCCTGCGCCGCGCCGCTGGGCAGCCGGCGAACGCGGTGCGCAAAGCCGGCCATCAAGCCTTCTTCTTCGTGCGTTGCCTCGCCGATATCCCGCTGGCGTTCAAGCACTATCGCAAAGACGTGTGGCGCCTGCTCTCCGATGTGACGTGGGGCAATGGCTCACTCGTTGTCGGCGGTGGGGTGATGGGCGTGATCATCGCGATGAACATCTTCGTCGGCGTCACCATCGGTCTCGAGGCGTTTTCGCAGCTGGATCTGCTCGGCATGGGCCCGGTGACGGGTGCGATCACGGCGTTCGCGGTCACCAGGGAGATCGGCCCGATGATCGCGGTCGTCGCGTTCGTGGTGCAGGGTGGCTGCCGGATCACCGCGCAGTTGGGCACCATGCGGATCTCCGAGGAGATCGACGCCCTGGACTCGCTGGCCATCCGGCCGCTGCCCTACCTGGTGAGCACCAGGATTCTGGCGGCGTGGATCGCCATCGTCCCGATGTACCTGGTCGGCCTGAGCGCCGCGTACATCTCGGCCCGGATCACCGTGGTGATGATGGGCGGCACCTCCAGCGGCACCTACTTCCACTACTTCCACCAGTTCTTCGTCAGTACCGACCTGCTGTTCTCGATCCTCAAGGCGATCGTGTTCGTGACGCTGACCGTGTTCATCCAGTCCTACTACGGATTCTTCGCGCAGGGCGGTCCGGAGGGCGTCGGCATCGCGGCGGGCTCGGCGATCAAGGTCTGCTTCGTCGTCGTGGTGATCGCTGATCTGCTTCTGACACTGGGTATCTGGGGCATTGATCCGGGAATTCGGTTCTCGGGATAGGTGGGAAAATGATCAACGATCCCAGTGGGCGTGGACCGAGCGGCCGGCAATTGCTGGTCGCCGGGGTCGCGCTCGGCACGGTGGTGGCCACTGTCGCCACGCTGCTACTGCTTCGCTATGGGGGCAAGTTCACCGATACCGTGCCTGTCGTCGCGGAGCTCACCTCCACCGGCGACGGACTGCCCGCCGGTTCGGACGTGAAGTTCCGCGGGCTCACCGTGGGTAGGGTGCGCGGTTCCGAGGTCGCGGCGGCCGGAGATGTCCAGCGGGTGCGGATCGAACTGGAACCGGGTTTCGCCACGGGCGTTCCGTCGACCGTGACCGCCCGTGTGGTGCCCGCCAACATCTTCGCCGTCACCTCCATCGAGCTGCTCGACAACGGTCCGGGGACAGGATTGACCTCGGGCGCGGTGGTTCTGCAGGACCGGACGGAGGAAACCGTCGCGCTGCAAACGGCTTTGACGACTTTCCGGAACGTTTTGACCAAACTGGAGCCGGACAAGCTCGGGCGAATCCTGGCCACGCTCTCGGAAGCGCTCAACGGCAGCGCCCGCATGCCGGGCTCGACCTTGGAGCGGCTGGATCGCTGGCTCACCGGTGTCAACCAGGTCGGGATCGCCTCGGACCTGGAGAACTTCACCACCGCCGCCGCCGGCCTCAACCAGTCGGCGCCGGCACTGCTCGACGTGCTGAGTCAGTCGGTGACCACGGCCCGGACGGTCGCCGAACGGCGAGATCGTCTGACGGCGCTGCTCACCGGTGCGGGCGACACCGTCGATGTGGTGAACGGACTCTTCGCCCGCAATCCCGATACCGGCAAGGAACTCGTCGGTGGGCTCGCTGAGACCTTCGGGGCATTGGCGGCCGATCCGGAGGCGTTGCCGCAGGCGATGGTCAACTTCACCAACACATTGCGGGCATTCTCCACCACCTACCGCGGCGGTCCGGACGGGAAACTCATGTGGCAGTGGAAGATCGACGTATCGCTGACACCGTTCCGGCCCAACACCCGGGCCGACTGCCCGCGCTACGGCGAGCTGGCCGGACCGAGCTGCGGCACTGCTCCCGAGGTCGCCGACCCGGGGGAGCTCCCTGCGGCACTACGCCCAGCCGAATCCCCCGTCGCACCAGCGGATCCCGCACCAGGTCCGCTGCCGAGTCTGCCAGGCATTCCCGGTCTGCCCACACTGCCGGGCCTGCCTGTTCTACCCGGGCTACCCGGAGCAAGCGGTCCCGTTCGCCCGGCAGCGTTGCGGGGGCCGGCGGCGGTCACCGCTCTGCTCGGCCGGACCCCGAACGCGACACAGCTGATATTGCTCGGCGCTGCGCTGACCGGCGGATCGCTGACTCAGGACACCTCGGAAGGAGGTCGCCACCAATGAGCTACCGAAAACCACTGATCGGATTCAGCCTGTTCGCCATCGTGTCCGTGCTGGTCACCTGGGTGGTCTGGTCGACGCTCCAACGCGCCATCCCCGGCGAGACCAACCACTACTCGGCGACATTCTCCGACGCCTACGGACTGCATCCCGGCGACGATGTACGGATGGCGGGTGTCCGGGTCGGCCGGGTCCAGTCCGTCGCGCTCGACGAGGATCACCATGCCCGCGTGACGTTCCAGGTCGAGCGGAATCAGGCGTTGTTCACCAATACCCGGGCCATGATTCGCTACCAGAATCTGATCGGGCAACGCTACGTGGCGCTCGCACCGGGCAAAGGTGAGGGCACCACGCTGGCAGCCGACGGAGCCATCCCGCTGCGCGCCGCGGACGGGACCTTCCAGACGGAGCCATCCTTCGATGTGACGGCCCTGCTCGGAGGGTTCGAGCCGCTGTTCAGCGCACTGAAGCCGGAACAGATCAACTCGCTGTCGAACACCCTGATCCTCGCGCTGCAGGGTGACAACGTGTCGCTGAGCGCCTTCATCACCCAGGCCGCGGCGGTCGCCGCCGAATTCGAGCAGCGCGACCAGATCCTCGGCGACGTGATCGACAACCTGACCGGCGTTGTCACCGGATTGGCCGCGCGCGGTGGCGAATTGGACACTCTCGTCAACCGGACCGCCGACCTCGTCGCCGGACTGTACGAACAAGGCCAGACCCTGCTGCACTCGACCGAGCAGGTCGCCGGCGCCACCGGGTCGGTAGCGAACATGATGGGGCAGGTGCAGTCCCAGCTGCGCCTGGCGCAGAACTCGACGACCGCGGCCTTCGACCTACTGGTCGGCAACGGCGCGAAACTCGACCAGGCGGCGATCGACCTGCCGAAGATCCTGCTCGGCGTGGCACACCTCACCGAGAACGGGGCCTACGCGAACGCTTATGCCTGCGAACTCGACATCGCGCTCTACGGCGTGCTGCTCCCACCAGGCGTCCTCCCCGAGATCATGAACGCGTTGATCGGCAACCATCACTCGGAGGTGTGCCGATGATCGCGGCGACTCGTATTCGGTTCGCGGGGGTGATGGCGAGACTGCGTACCCGGCTCGGAGATGACACTCCCCGCCGCCGCGACATCCGCTCCGGTCTCATCGGTGCGGTTGTCATCGCGGCACTGCTGGTCGGGTCGAGTGTCTACAACTCGCTCGGTATCGGGGACAAGACCGTGGTCGCCGAGTTCGTCCAAGCGGCCGGGTTGACGTCCGGCGACAAGGTGCGGGTGGCTGGTATCCAGGTCGGCCGGGTGGTGACGGCTGAGGTCGAGGCCGGCCACGTGGCGGTGAGGATGCATATCGACGGCGACCTGGCGATCGGGCGGGATGCCCGGGCCGAGATCAAGACCTCGACGATCCTCGGCGGCACCTATGTAGCGCTGGACACCGGACACGGCGATGAGTTGCGTAGCAGCCGAATAACGCTGTCGCACACCACCGTTCCCTTCAATCTCGCCAAGATCGTGCAGGACCCCGACTATGCGTCGCAGTTCGAACGAATCGAACGCATCGATACCACCAAAGTCTCTGAGGCGATCGACGTGCTCGGCGACCAGCTCGGTGATTCACCCCAGCTCGCCGCCACTGCACTCGACAGCGTCGGCGCACTGGCGAAAACAATCGACGCCCGGCGCGGACAGGTCGACGCCCTGGTGAAGAGCCTGGACCAGGTCGCCGGAATCCTCGATGGCAACCGCAACAACATCCTGCTGATCATGGTGCAGGCCGGTGCCATCGGCGACCGCGTCAACGAGCGAAAGCAGATGGTGCAGAGCTTGCTCGACAATATGGCGGCACTCTCGCGCCAGTTCCAGCAGATCGGCGCGGAGAACGACGAACAACTGGGCCCGATGATCGAGCAGCTGGCAGTCATGGGCGCGGGGCTGGAGAAGAATCGTCAGCAGCTCGACCAGCTGCTCCAGGTAATGCCGATCGCCGTGCGACAGATGAACAACGCCTTCGGAAACGGCAACTACGGCGATGTCTGGGCACCGTGGGGACCCATTACCGACCAGATGCTCTGCGGAGTTCCCGGAGTACCGATCATCGAGGGGTGCCGGTGATGACACTGCGCCGAATTATGACATCCGTGGCAGCCATGTGCACCGCGGCGCTGGCGATCAGTGGCTGCGAACTGCGCGGTCCGTTCGTCGACAAGATCCAGGTGACGGCCGATTTCGCGAATATCGCCGGGGTATACGAGGGCAACGACGTCTCGCTGCTCGGAGTGAAGATCGGCCAGATCGACAAGATCGCCCCACACGGTGCCTACGTCACCGTGTGGATGACGATCAGCGCCGACACCCCCGTGCCCGCCGATGCCATCGCGGCGACGCTGTCGCCCTCGCTGGTGACCAACCGGCACATCGAGCTGGCACCCGCCTACTCGGGCACCGGGCCGAAACTGGCTGACGGCGACCACATCCCGTGCGGCAGCCCGTGCGGGATGGACGGTCCGGCACGCACCAGGACCCCCGTCGATCTGGACCGGGTACTCGCTACCGTCGACAGTATCGCCACCTCGCTGAAGGGCACCGAGGGCGGCGAAGGCCCGCTCTCGGGCGAGGACCTCGCGCAGGTGTTGCGCGGTAACGGCGACAAGATCCGGGAGACCATCACCGCGCTGTCGAACTCTGTGCAGCTCGGACTTGACAATGGTGATGCCATCTCCCGAATCATCGTGCGGCTCAACGACATCACTCAGATGATCGCGGGCAATGACCAGGCGGTGCGGGAATTCAGCGGTCAGACGACCCAGCTGAGCGAGCTGCTCGCCGATCAGTCACCCGGCCTGCAAGCTGTCCTCGCCCAGCTCAACGACTTCCTCGCCAACACCAGCGCGGTGCTGGACCAACGTGGCACCCAGCTGGGCGATGCCTTGACCGGGCTGACCGGCACCACCGGTCAGCTACAACGCAACGCGCGCAATCTGATCGAGATCGTCGACGTCACGCCGCTGCTGTTCCGCAACGTCGACAACGCCGTGATGCGTGATGAGGGACAGATTCGCCTGCATTTCCTGGTGGACAAGTCGTTGCTCGACGGTGAGGCACTGAGCCTGTTCTGTTCCCGCATCCAGATGCGCTCTGACGGCTGCCGTACCGGCAAAATCGAGGATTTCGGTCCCGACTTCGGCCTCACCGCCGCCCTGCTCGGATTGAGTGGTACCTGATGAGATCCACCGCTACCCGCCTGGCCACGACACTGCTACTGGCCACCGCCCTTGGCACCGCGACAGGCTGCGGCGTCACCGTCGGGGATCTGCCACTGCCTCGTCCGAGCATCGGTGCGGACAGCTACCGGGTCCACGCGATCTTCACCAACGCGCTGAATCTGCCCGCGTCCGCGCATGTGAAGATCGGTGGATCCGATGTCGGTGAGGTGACCGAGATCTCGACCCGGAACTACCTCGCCGATGTCGAGATGAGCATTCGCGGTGATGTGCGCCTGCCGGCGAACGCGACGGCCGAACTGCGCCAGGCCACCCCACTCGGCGATGTGTACGTAGCGATCTCGCTGCCCCCGCGTACCGCCGATCAGCAACTACTCCGCCCCGGAGACACCATCACCCAGCAGAACACGTCCGCGGGCGCGTCGGTGGAGGATCTGCTGTTGTCGGTCGCCACCCTGGTCAATGGCGGCGCGCTGAACCGGGTCGCGAACATCGCCACCGAGCTGGACTCCATGGTCGCTGGTCGCGGGCCGATGCTGGCCCACCTGATCACCGAAATGACATCGGCGACAACGGCATTGAATGACCGGTCCGATCAATTCGACGGCATGCTCGTCCAGGTGGACGGCCTGCTCACGCAATTCGACCAGCGCCGGGCCGAACTGAGCGCCGTCGCCGACACCGTCCCGGGAATGATCGGCGCGATCGCTGACGACAACCGCAAGATCGGTGACCTGCTCGGCAAGATCGCGGTCACCAGCGCGGCGCTGCACGACTTCGCCGACACCTCGACCACCGATCTGGCCGCGTTGCTCGACAGCACCGAGAAACTGACCTCCAGCCTGGCCCGGATGGGCGACAACTTCGCCGGAACCCTCGACGCGCTCCATGAGGTCACGCCGAAGCTGCTGAGCACTCTGCGCGGCAATGCGATGGCCTTCTACGGGACGGCGAACTATCTCGGCCTCGGCGCGCTCTACGACCCGGGCAGCAAGCTACCCGACGCCACCGACGTCGACGCCTTCGGAGGCAGCCTGCTCGATGTGTTGCGACGGGTCTACGCCAGAGTGCACGGAGGACAGCGATGACGTTCGTTTCGCGACTACTGCGTCGCAAGGTATTGCTCACCAACCTCGGGCTGGTGTTCGCGCTGATCCTCGGCGGCACCTACCTTTTCGTGGGACTGGCCGATATCAATCCGCTGCGCGCCGCCTACACGGTCAGGGTCGAGCTGGTTCGTTCCGGCGGTCTGATGAACAACAGCGATGTCACCTTCCGTGGCTATCGGGTCGGCCGGATCACCGCGATTCGGTTGACCGGCACGGGGATCGAGGCGCTCGCGCGCATCGATTCCTCGGCTCGGATCCCGTCGGGTGGAATCGTTGCCGTGCAGTCTCTTTCGGCAGTGGGGGAGCAGTACCTCGACTTCCGGCCGACTTCCGGCGACGGTCCCTACTTGGCGGACGGATCGGTGATCAAGTCGAAAGATGTCACGACCCCGGTGCCGCTGGCCGACGTGCTGGAAAACGCGAACGCGTTGATCGCGCAACTCGATCCGGTCGGCGATCCCGCGCGGTTCCAGACGATCATCACCGAACTGGACAAGGCACTCGGCGGTGGCCCGGACCAATTGCGCAACCTCGTTTCCGGAATCAGCGCCATTACTGTGGGGATGGACAACCTCCTGCCGCAGACCGTCGCGCTGCTGACGAACCTGCGGACAATCGCGGCCACCACCGCGCTCGTTCAACCGGATCTGACCACGCTCACCCGCAATTCGAGCACGCTGTTCGGGCAACTGACCGCCGCCGACGCCGAATTGCGCCGGATGCTCGATCTGGCGCCGGGTCAGCTCGCGACCGTCGGCGGCGTACTGGCCGAAACCTCCGACCCTGTCACGAATCTCGCGACGAACTTCCTGGCCATCGCCCGCTCGGCGCGCTTGCGCACACCGGCCATGCGCGAACTCTTCCCGGCATTGCGCGATGGTGCGGGCGCGCTCGGTGTCCCCATCCACGACGGTGCCTTCAACACACTCGTCGACATCTGGCCGCGCCCGACCTGCGAATACGAGACCGTGCCGGTCTCGCCGACCCAACTCAACGGACCCACTGTGCGGCGCTGGAACTTCTGCGTCACCAACAATCCCGCACTTCAGATCCGTGGGTCGGCCAACGCACCCCGACCCGATCAGCCGGACAACGGCGCCGCCCGGCCGCCGGGGGTGAACCCGGACGAGCAGTCGATCCCGATCGACACCGAGATCCCGCGGCGCTGACCCGAGCGCCCTGAACCCACAGTGAGAAGCATTCAGATGACACCCACCGAACGCGAAAAGCCCTCAGCCTCCGACGACGTCGAAGCATCGGAAACCCTGGCGCCGAAAGTTGATGCCTCCGCCGATCCGAAGGAAGAGTCGACGGCGCCCACCGGTCCGGCCGTAGGAACTCGATGGTCGCGCCCGGTTCGCGCGGCCGCTATGGCGGCGGCCGTCTTGGTCCCCATCGCCGCCGCCGCCTTCTTCTACATGCGATACACCGCCGATCACTCGACACTCGAAGTGCAGAACTCGGCGCGGGCCGCGGCGTGCGAATACGCGAAGACGATGACGAATTACAACGCCCAGAATATCGACGAGTACATCGGGAATGTACTGGACGGTGCCACCGGCGAATTCAAGACCGAGTTCTCCAAGACCAGCAGTGAACTCAAAGACGTGATCACGAGCGCCCAGATCAAGTCCGAGGCCCGCGACACCAGCTGCGGTGTGGCCAATGCCGACGACGAGCACGCCGAGGTGGTCGTCGCCATGAGCGTCTCCATCAGCAGTCTCGGCACCCAGGGCAGGCAGGTGCCCAGCCAGATCTCCCTGGTGGCCACGATGGACCGAATCGACGGTCACTGGCTGGTCAGCAAGCTCGATGCGCCGGCACTGGAACCCGCCTCGCCTGCCCAGGCCCCGGCAGCCGAACAACCCGTGCCACGATAGCCGGCCGGCGCACAGCCGGAGCGAACAGCGAAAACGCACTGGGACCCGGAATCGATTCCGGGTCCCAGTGCGTTTCGAGGCTGCGCTCAGTTGTGTCGGGCCCGCTGTTCGTATGCCGCACGCTTGTCGGCGTCGACGTCGTCGAGGAAGACGGACTCCCCGCCGAATGCCCTCGTCATCGCTTCCGCGAGGCCGCGCGGAATGAACTTCTGCGTCGCCGCCAGTGCCCCGGCCAGTCTGGTTACCCGGACGCGTGCGGTGGGCTTGCCGATCAGCCGGATGATGCCCGCGGCGATATCTTCGGGCTGGGCGCTCTTGATGCCACGGATACCGTGGGTGCCCGCGGTCAGTTCGGTGTTCACGAACGACGGCATCATCAGCGAGAAATCGACTCCCGTGCCACGGTGTTCGACCCGAGCCGAGTCGGTGAAGCCGACGACGGCGTACTTGCTGGCGCAATAACTGGCCAGTCCAGGTGTATAGATCTCGCCGGCCAACGAGGCGACGTTGATGACGTGGCCGCTGCCCCGGGGCACCATGCGCTGGGCCGCCAACTTGGATCCGATGATCACACCGAATGTATTGATATCGATAATGCGCCGGGTGACGTGCTCGGGTTCGTCGATGAGCCGGCCAACCGGCATGATTCCCGCGTTGTTGACCAGAACGTCGATCGGGCCCAGCGTCTGTTCCACAGTGTTCAGGAAAGCCTCGAACGACGCCGTGTCGGTGACATCGAGTTTGCTGTAGGCAGTCAGCCCGAGGACAGCAGCCGATTCTTTGAGCGTTGTTTCGTCGATGTCTCCGATGGCGACCTTGGCACCGTGCTCGGTGAGCGCTTTCGCAGTCGCGAATCCGATGCCACGGGCACCACCGGTAATCGCCACAACCTTATCCCGCACAGACTTCGGTGTCATTGTGGGTTCTCCGCCCTTTCGGCTGGCCATAATTGCCTTGACGGTACGGGCCGGCACGGACCGATGACAGGGCCGGACCGCGCACAATGTGTGACCGAACCGCGCACTACGCGGTCGGGGGACTCCCGGTCTGATACGAGCCCGGCGCGATACCGGTCCACCGGCGGAAGGCGCGGCGAAACGCACTCGGCTCGGAGTAGCCGAGCCGCTCGGAGAGTTCCTCGATGGTCTCCTCGCCGCGGACGAGGCTGTCGATGGCGCGGTCACGCAGGATGTCCTCCTGGATCACGCGGAACGAGGTGCCCTCTTCCCGGAGTAGTCGCCGGACATGCTGAGCACTCACCGACAAGCGTTTGGCGACGTCCTCGGTGTCCGGCCAGTCGGCGGAGTCCGTGCGCTCCAGTATGTTTCGTACTCGGTCCGCGGTGGTCACGTCATAACGAGTGCGGAAGAGCAGGTCAGCTGGTGCCGTACGCAGGAACGCGCTGAGTTCCGGTTCGGTGCGCACGACCGGAACCGCCAGAAACATCGAATCGAAGCTGAAGGCCGCGCACTCGGCATCGAAAGTCGGCACCGCACCGTAGATCAGTCGGTACTCGGCCGCGTACGGCGGTGCGGGAAACGGCAGGTCCACCGAAGTCAGCCGGATTTGTTTGCGGATCAGCCACGATGCGAGGCGATGGATGACCGCGACGCCCACATCGACGACCAGCGGGTCGAGCGCAACGTCGGAACCGCTGTTGATCACCACCTGAGCACGGCGGCCCGACACGATCAACTCCGACCGCATCCCGGTGGTGAGTGTCGCGAATTCGGTGAACCGCGTCAGCGCGGTGTGTAGATCGGGCGCATGGATGAGGCCGAGGGTGATCATCTGGAAAACGCCACGGGGAACAGGGCGCGGTCCGAGTCCGGCGAGTTCGTCGTCGGTCTGCTTCCACAACGCCGTCACGACCTGAATCGCCTGCGCACGAGTTACCCGGACCCGATCGTGTCCGAGCATTTCGGTAGTGATGCGTGCGCTGCTCAAAGCGCCGCGGATATCGATGCCGCGAGCCGCCGCGGTGGACATCGCCGCTCGGACGAACTGAATCGCCACCGTGCGACCCGCCGTCACCGATTCATTTCCGCCCTGTGCTGCCACACAGGAAATCTAGCAGCGCGAGCGGAATGCGCGTTTCGGTCACGAACTACGCGAGGTCGAGTCATTTCGAACGGCCCGTGCCGTCCGTAGCGTCGAGTTACGAGCGATGCGGCCGTGTTCGCGGCCACGCTGAGTCGAGGAGGATGGTGAATGTCCGAGCACGTGTTCAACGTCGACGGCATCGGTACGTGGAGTTCCGAAATCGAATTCCCGGTCGAGAAGCAACGCGCTATCGCGTATGCCGAGGCGACCAATGACCCGATCGCGCAGCACCTCGACGGTACCTACGCGCCCCCGGTGTTCGCCGTCGTGCCCGCATTGTCGGACCTGGCCGACACCACGATGGGTGTCGTTCCCGACGAACTGATGATGCGAATTCTGCACGGCGAGCAGGACTTCCGATTCCACCGCCCGATCGTGCCCGGTGAGACGCTGACGGTCCGGTCGAAGGTCGTCGGCATCCACGGCAAGTCCACCGGCGTGGTGGTGACGACCATCGGCGAGACCAGGGACGCCGCGGGTGCGCTCGTCAACGAGCAGTACTTCTCCGGCTTCTTCAAGGGCGGCGTCTGGCCCCATGAGGCCGGAACACCCGCGCCGGCACACTCTTTCGACGAGTCGCTGCGTGAGCGTGCAGCCGACTTCGTTGTCGAGCAGCAGTTCGACAAGGACCAGACCTTCCGCTACGCCGAACCTGCCGGTGACCCGATGCCGATCCACCTGGACGACGACTTCGCCAAGCAGATGGGCCTGCCGGGAATCATCATCCACGGGCTGTGCACGATGGCGTTCACTTCGCATGCGGTGCTGTCTCAGGTCGCCATCGATGATCCGGCGCGCCTGCGGCGCCTGGCGGTCCGTTTCAGCAAGCCCGCGCGGCCCGAGCAGCTGATGACCACGTCGATCTGGCGTACCGGCGAGACCGAGGGACGCCAGGTCTACGCGTTCGAGAGTGCCAGCGGCGACGGCGACGCTCTCATCAAGGACGGCATCGCGGAGATCGCGTAGCCCGTCCCAGCACACTCACGTCAAGGAGTCAGATCAATGAGCAATCGTGTATTCGTCGTCGGTGTCGGCATGACGAAGTTCGAAAAGCCCGGCCGTCGTGAAGGCTGGGACTACCCGGCCATGGCCAAGGAGTCCGGTACCAAAGCTCTGCAGGACGCCGGTATCGCCTACGACAAGGTGCAGCAGGCCTACGCCGGTTACTGTTACGGCGAATCCACCTCGGGTCACCGCGCCGTCTACGAGCTCGGCCTGACGGGCATCCCCGTCTTCAACGTGAACAGCAACTGCTCGACCGGTTCGAGCGCGCTGTTCCTCGCTGCCCAGGCGATTCGTGGCGGCCTGGCCGACTGCACCCTGGCCATCGGTTTCGAGAAGATGCAGCCCGGCTCGCTCGGTTCCACCTACGAGGACCGCGAACAGCCGATGCAGCGGCATCTGCTGGCCATGGCGGAGCTGCGTGAGATCTCGTTCCCGCCCGCGCCCTGGATGTTCGGCGCGGCCGGTCTCGAGCACAACGAGAAGTACGGCTCCACCCCGGAGCATATGGTGCAGATCGCGGTCAAGAACCACCTGCACTCGGTGAACAACCCGTATGCCCAGTTCCAGGACAGCTACACCGCCGACGAGATCAAGTCCGCCAAGATGATCTACGCCGCGGGCCAGGTGACTCGTCCCATGTGCTCGCCGACCTCGGACGGTTCCGCCGCCGCGATCGTGGTCAGCGAACGCTTCGTCGAGGAGAACGACCTCGCGGGTCAGGCCATCGAAATCGTCGGCCAGTCATTGGTGACCGATGTTCCGGGCACCTTCGACAGCGGCAGCCTGATCACCCTGGTCGGTGGCGATATGAGCCGCCGCGCCGCTCTCGAGGTGTACGAGCAGGCGCAGATCGGTCCCGATGACATCGACGTGATCGAGCTGCACGACTGCTTCGCCGCCAACGAGTTGCTCACCTACGAGGCACTCGGACTGGCCGCCGAAGGCGAAGCGCACAAGCTTGTCGACGCCGGCGACACCACCTACGGCGGTCGCTGGGTCGTCAACCCGACCGGCGGTTTGATCTCCAAGGGTCATCCGCTCGGCGCGACCGGCCTGGCCCAGTGCGCCGAATTGAACTGGCAGCTACGCGGTATGGCGGACAAGCGCCAGGTCTCCGGCGCGAAGATCGCGCTCGCGCACAATATCGGGCTCGGCGGATCGGCTGTGGTGACCGCCTACCGCCCGGCCGCGCGCTGACCCACCACGACATATACCGGCAAGACCACTCTCCAGCAACGCTATTCGAGTAAAGGAAAAGACACATGGCACAGGCATCGGCGTCGAAGGAAATCGCGGTTTCGCAGGACAAGGTGTGGGCGATCATCGCCGACCCCAGCCGCAACGCGGAATGGAACACCATGCACGACAAGTGGAAGTCCCAGCCGCCGACCTCGGTCGCGCAGGGCGACAAGATGAGTGAAGTCCTCTCGATCATGGGAATGCCGAACACCATCGAGTGGGATGTCACCAACTACGACGCGCCCAACACCTTCACGATCTCCGGCGTCGGCATGGCCAACGCCAAGGTCAGTTTCACGATGTCCGTCGAGGCAGCGGGGGCCGGGTCGGTCGCCAAGATCGAGGCCGAGTTCATCAGCCAGATGATGGTCGGCGCGATCGGCAAGGCCATCGAGCGCACCGCGTTCAAGGAACTGGAGGCTTCGCTCGAGAAGCTGTCCGATCTGCTCGCCTGACCATTACCTCACTCACGCAAGGGAATTCACATGGGTTCAACGGAGAATCGCGTCGCCATCGTCACCGGTGCAGGTCGTGGCATCGGGCGTGAACACGCACTGCTGCTGGCCGCGCAGGGCGTGAGCGTCGTCGTCAACGACCTCGGCGGCAGCAACGACGGCAGCGGCACCGACGCCGGTCCGGCGCAGCAGGTGGTCGAGGAGATTATCGCCGCCGGCGGCAAGGCCGTGGCCAACACCGACAGTGTCGCTGACTGGGATGGTGCGCAGAGTCTCGTCGACCAGGCCATCTCGGAGTTCGGCGGCCTCGACATCGTCGTGAACAACGCGGGCATCCTGCGCGACGCGTTCATCGCCGGCATCGAGAAGTCGCAGTGGGACTCTGTGCTCGGAGTGCATCTCCACGGCCACTTCAACCTGATGCGTCATGCCGCGGTGTACTGGAAAGCGCAGTCCAAGGCGGGAACCCCGCGCAACGCCTCGGTGATCAACACCGCCTCCGCGTCGGGCACCTTCTCGGTACTTCCCGGCCAGGTCAACTACGCCGCCGCCAAGGCCGCTATCGCGGCGATGACGCTCGTTGCCGCCGAGGAACTGTCCCGATATGGGGTGCGCGTCAACGCGATCGCCCCGGTGGCCCGCACTCGGCTCACCCTCGCCACCCCGGGGATGAGCGCGATCTTCGCGGCCGAGGTGCCCGAAGGCGAGTTCGATGCCTTCAGCCCGGCGAACATCGCTCCTATCGTCGCCTACTTGGCCAGTGAGAAGTGCCCGCTGAACGGCAAGGTGCTCGCCGTGCAGGGCGGCGCGGTCTCGCTGCTGGAAGGCTGGACCTTCCAGGAGACCGTCGAGGTCGACGGACCGTGGGTGCTCGACGAACTTCCCGCGCAGTTCGATCGCTGGTCGTAATGAGCACGTCGTTCAGTGTGGAGCGACGCGCCAGTTACGCCGGGTACGAGACGCGTGAACTGGTAGTGGCCGGCAACGGCCCCACCATTCTGTTGGTGCACGGTTTCGCGCACGCCTCGGAGGCCTGGCGTCACACCATGGATCACCTGCGCGCGGCCGGGCGGGCGGCGGTCGCCGTCGACCTGCCCGGCTTCGGTCGCGCCGATCCGTTGCGGCCGGGAGCGTTGGTGCCGCAGCTGGATATGTTCCTCACCGAGGCAATTCGGCAGCATGCGGGGCCCGAAGGCGTTGTGCTGATGGGCAACTCGCTCGGCGCTGCCCTGGCCTTACGGGCGAGCCGAAGCAGCGACCTTCCGGTTGCGGGGGTCGTCGCACTCGATACCGCGGGGATCGCCTGGAAGCCACTCGTCTCGATCGGGCTCGGCCCTATCATCGCGGTCAATCATCTTTCTGCCGCCCTCGGCTTTTCCGCCAGACTTCATCGAGCCCTTGTCGCCAGGATCGGCCCGCGCTTGCTGTACGGCCGCAAGTCGGCGGTCGACCCCGAGACGGTGGCAGAACTTGTCGCGGTCGCCACCGACCCCGCCGAAACCCATCGGCTGTTGAGCTTGGGCGCCCGGCTCAAGGCCGAGCTCGACGAGAACGATGACCATGGCGGCGTGCGGGTGCCGATGGTCGTCGTGCAGGGTGCTCGCGACCTTCTGGTTCCGGTCTCCGCCGGCCGGATCCTGCAGGCGGCCAACGCCGGTAGTCGTCTGGTCGTGTTGCCGCACGCGGGACATTGTCCCCAGCTCGATGCCACCGCCGTAATCGCCCAGCTCGCACGCGAATTGGCGGGCATCTCTACCGAAACAAGGGATATCTCGTGACTACGCACCGATCCAGTTGGATGAACAAAGACCTCGATCAGGTCGCCGAACTGGCCCGCAATTTCTTCACCAAATACTGTGCCCCGCACGAAGAACGGTGGGGCAAGCAGCAACATGTCGACCGCGAGGTCTGGCACCGAGCCGGTGAACTCGGTCTGTTGTGCGCCAGCATCCCCGAGGAATACGGCGGCGGCGGTGGCGATTTCGCCCATGAGGCGATCATCGCGATCGAACAGGTTCGGGCGCTCGCGCCGAGTTTCGGTGGGGTGCTGCACAGCGGCATCATCGCGCACTACATCAATGCCTACGGCACCGAGGAACAAAAGCTCGCGTGGTTGCCGAAGATGGCCAGCGGCGAGCTGGTGGCGGCTATCGCCATGACCGAGCCGGGTACCGGTTCGGACCTGCAGAACATCAAGACCCGTGCGGTCAAAGACGGCGACGACTACGTCATCAACGGCGCCAAGACCTTCATCTCGAACGGATTCCTGTGCGACCTCGTCATCGTGGTTGCCAAAACCGCCGATGACGGTGGAATCGGCGATGTCTCGCTGATCGGCGTGGAAACCGCTGACCTGCCGGGGTTCTCGCGCGGCCGGAACCTGGAGAAGGTCGGCCAGCACGGCCAGGACACCTGCGAACTGAACTTCGTGGACGTCCGCGTGCCCCAAAGCAATGTCGTCGGCGGTGTCGAGGGGCAAGGCTTCATCCAGCTCATGCAGCAACTGCCTCAGGAGCGGCTCATTCTGGCCGTCTCGGCGGCGGCGACCGTCGAGAAGGCGGTACAGGTCACCGTCGAGTACGCCAAGGAGCGCACGGCATTCAACAAGCCGATCTTCAGCTTCCAGAACACCAAATTCGTGCTCGCCGAATGCGACACGCTCGCCTCGGTGTGCTGGACGTATCTGGACGACTGTATCGAGAAGCATCTGCGCAGTGAGCTCGACATCACCACCGCGGCCAAGGCGAAGTGGTGGCTCACCGAGCAGCAGTGCATTGTCGTCGACCGCTGCGTTCAGGTCTTCGGCGGCTACGGCTACATGGTCGAGTATCCGATCGCCCGCATGTACGCCGACTCGCGTATCCAGAAGATCTACGGCGGCACCAGCGAGATCATGAAGGAACTCATCGCGCGAAGCCTGTAGTGCCACAACCCGTTTCGATAGAGAGTGAACAGACGATGGGTCCATTGACCGGAGTCAAGGTAGTCGAAATAGCAAGTCTCGCACCGGCCCCGTTCGGCTGCATGATTCTGGCCGATATGGGCGCGGAGGTGCTGCGGGTGGACCGGGCGAGCGGTCAGGCCGGCGTCGTCGCGCCTGCCGGTCCGCTCGATCGTGGTCGCCGCAGTATCGCGGTGAACCTCAAGGATCCCGCCGGCGTCGCGGTCGTCCATGAGCTCATCGCCAACGCGGATGTGTTCGTCGAAGGGTTCCGTCCCGGCGTCGCCGAGCGACTCGGGATCGGGCCGGACAAGCTGCTCGAACTCAACCCGAAACTGGTGTACGGCCGGATGACGGGGTGGGGTCAGGACGGACCGCTCGCGCCCCGCGCAGGCCACGACATCAACTACATCGCCGTTGCCGGTGCGCTCGAGCCGATCGGTCGCGCCGGAGAACGTCCGCACGCACCGCTGAACCTGCTCGGTGACTTCGCCGGCGGCGGCCTGTTCCTCGCACTGGGTGTGCTCGCGGCCCTCTACGAACGAGAGCGGTCGGGCAAGGGCCAGGTCATCGACGCGGCGATGGTCGATGGTGCGAACACCCTGATGTCGTTCCTGCACGGCATGCGCGCGGGCGGCATGTGGCCGAACCCGCGCGGCGAGAACATGCTCGACGGCGCGGCCCCCTTCTACGACACCTACGAAACCGCCGACGGCAAGTTCATGGCTGTCGGCTGTGTCGAGCCGCAGTTCTACGCCGAGCTCCTGGACAAGCTCGAGATCGACGCCTCGGGTCTGCCGTTCCAGATCGATCCGGCCGGGTTCGATCAGCTGAAAAAGCTCATCGGCGATGCCTTCCGGACCAAGACTCGCGCGCACTGGGCTGATCTTTTCGCCGACTCCGATGCCTGTGTGTCCCCGGTTCTTTCACCGTGGGAAGCCCACGAGCACCCACACAACCGGGCCCGTGACGCCTTCGTCGAGGTCGGCGGCGTCGTCCAGCCGGCCCCCGCCCCGCGATTCAGCCGTACCGCGAGCGCGCACCCGGTGCCGATGGATGCCGACGGGCGCGACCTGCTCAACACCCTCGCGGCCTGGGGGATCACCGCAACCGACGCTGCCGGGCTGGTCCAGTCCGGGACCGTCGTCTGAGCCGGTCGAGGCAAACGCCATGCCGCTGTACGAGTTCGAGGGCAAGGGCTGCCTCCAGTGGGACGGCGGCGCCGCGGTGAAAGGACCAATGAAATGCTCGACGTAATTCCTGAGTCTCTGGATCGGCTGCGCGCCGTCGCCGATCTCGCGCGTGGCGTCAATGTCTTGCGCAAGCGCGGGTTGATGAATCCCTTGCGTCCGGACCAGCTGGTGCGGTTGTCGCGGCGTGCGGACCGGTTCGGGCCGTTCGCGGCCACCGTCATGCACGGCGCGGATCTGCATGCGGGAGCGCCCGCGATCGTCGACGAGCGTGGCACTCTCAGCTTCGGTGACATCGACCGGCAATCGAACGCACTGGCCCGTGGACTGGCGACCACCGGAATCGCACCCGGTGACGTCGTCGCGGTGCTGAGCCGTGACCACCGGGGAATGGTGCTCGCCATGCTGGCCCTCGGCAAGCTCGGCGCGCGGATGGTGTTGATGAACACCGGATTCGCGAAACCACAGTTCGCCGATGTCGCTGCCCGCGAACGCGTCAGCGCCGTGTTGCACGACAGTGAATTCACCGGTGTGCTCGACGCTGTTCCCGGCGACATCCCCCGCGTGCTCACGTGGGTCGATGACGCCGACGACGTCGCGCCGAATGCGGTGACCATCGACGACCTGCTGGCCGGACGGGCGAGCGATCCCGTGCCGGCCCCGGCCAAGCCCGGCGGAATGGTGATCCTGACCAGCGGAACCACCGGGACGCCGAAGGGCGCACCCCGAGATACCGCCTCCCCGTTGGTATCCGCGCAATTCCTGGACCGGGTGCCGCTACCACGTGACAACACCATCGTGATGGCCGCTCCCATTTTCCATGGCACCGGCTTGTCGCAGTTCCTGTTGGGTCTGGGGCTCGGTAACAAGATCGTCTTCCAGCAGCGCAAGTTCAACGCTGAGCAGACGTTGCGCAATGTCGCCGAACATCGGGCGGCGACGCTGGTCGTCGTTCCGACCATGCTGCAGCGGATCCTCGACGTCGGCCCCGAGATTCTCGCCGCATACGACACCTCGAGTCTGCGAGTGATCTTCTGTGCGGGCTCATCGGTGTCGCCCGACCTCAGCAGACGCGCGGCGGAAATCTTCGGCGAGGTCCTGTACAACCTGTACGGATCCACCGAAGTCGCGGTGGCGGCCGTCGCGACACCGGCCGACATGCGCACGGCGCCGGGCACTGTCGGCAAGCCCCCTGTCGGCTGCCGGGTCGCGGTCTACGACGCCGACCGCAACCTGATCACCGAACCGGGAGTGGTCGGCACCATCTTCGTCTCCAGCGGCCTGAGCTTCGCGGGGTACACCGACGGCGCCAACAAGGAGATCGTCGACGGCAAACTCTCCAGTGGCGACGTCGGCCACTTCGACAGCAACGGACTGCTTTTCGTCGATGGCCGCGACGACGACATGATCGTCTCCGGCGGCGAGAACGTCTTCCCGCTCGAAGTGGAAAACCTGCTCGTCCAGCGCCCGGACGTGCACGACGCGGCGGTGGTCGGCGTCGAGGACCAGGATTTCGGAAAACGGTTGCGCGCCTTCATTGTTCCCGGACCGGATTCGCGCCGTGATCCCCAAGAGATCAGAGACTTCGTCAAGGCGAACCTCGCTCGGCACAAAGTGCCACGCGATGTCGTCTTCATGGATGAGCTGCCCCGTAACGCCACCGGCAAGCTGCTGCGCAACAAACTCACCGCGATCCAATTCTGAGGAGTCACAGATGACATCCGTGGACCCCACGGTGAATCGCGCCGACATCGAGGTGCGTAATCCTGCCGACGGGCGCGTCGTCGGTACGGTGCCCAACGACTCACCCGACATCGTCGCCGCCAAGGTGCGAGCGCTGCGAGCAGCCCAACCCGAATGGGAAGCTCTCGGCCCGAAAGGCCGAAAGGTCTGGATGCTGCGGTATCAGGATTGGCTGATCGACAACGCCGGCCGGATCGCCGATGTGGTCCAAGCGGAGACCTCGAAGCCCAGGATGGATGCGTCGATCGAGGGCCCCGCCGCCGCTGACATCTTCGGCTTCTATGCCCGCCGGGCCGAGCGGTTTATGGCCGATCGGCACCCGACCCCGCACAGCCCGGCGGTCTTCCCGAAACGGCTGGCCGTGGTGTATCGGCCGTATCCGGTGGTCGGGGTCATCACGCCGTGGAACTTCCCTTTCGGCATGCCTGCTCTCGATATTCCGCCCGCCCTCGCGGCGGGTGCCGCGGTACTGCTCAAACCGTCGGAAGTGACGCCGCTGTCCGGAGTACTTCTGGTGCAGGGCTGGAAAGAGATCGGCGCGCCACCGGTCCTGGAGGTGACGACCGGTGCCGGGGGCACCGGGGCGGCCGTAGTCGACAGCGTCGATTACGTCCAGTTCACCGGCTCCACGCACACGGGCCGGATCATCGCCCAGCGAGCGGGTGAGCTGCTGAAACCGTGCAGTCTGGAGCTCGGGGGCAAGGATGCCGCGATCGTACTGGCCGATGCCGACCTCGACCGGGCGGCCCACGGCATCGCTTGGGGTGGCATGTTCAATTCCGGCCAGGTGTGCATTTCGGTGGAGCGCGTCTACGTCGAGGCGCCGGTGTACGACGATTTCCTCGCCAAGCTGACCAGGAATGTCGAGGAACTTCGTCAGGGCCAGGACGGTGACAGCTTCCGGTTCGACGTCGGTGCGCTGGCGACTCCCGCCCAGCTCGCTGTCGTGAAGCGCCACGTCGACGAGGCTGTCGCCGCAGGCGCCACGGTAGTCACCGGAGGCCGTCCGACCGGGGTCGGGAACTTCTTCGCGCCTACCGTTCTCGTCGATGTCGACCATTCGATGTCGTGTATCCGGGAAGAGACCTTCGGACCTACCCTTCCGGTCATCAAGGTCGCTGACGAGGCAGAGGCGATCCGTCTGGCCAACGATTCCGAGTTCGGACTCTCAGCCACCGTGTGGTCGGGCAACAAGACTCGCGCCGCCCGCGTCGCGCGCCAGCTCGAGGTGGGCGCGGTCAACATCAACGACGCATTCTCCAATTTGTTCAACTTCACGCTGCCCATGGGCGGCTGGAAAACATCCGGAATCGGCACACGATTCGGCGGTGCGGCCGCCGTGCACAAGTACTGCAGATCGCAAGCGATCACGACACCTCGGATACCCACGACACAGAAGGAACTGCTGTGGTACCCGTACTCGCGGCGAAAGGCACTGTTCACGCTCGGAATCCTGCGCTCGGTCACCAGCCGAGGTCTCCGGAAGTTCGGCGTCAGCCCGCGGGGACGGCAATGACACGCGTTGTCGCGGTCTGTCCTGCGTTTCGCCGTCGTCGCCGCTGTGGGGCAGCTTTGTCATGACGACTATCGCCGCAGGCGGGCTCATCGACTGGGAGATGAGCGCGCATTCGAGGTTTCTCTTCGACCTCGTGAGCTTTTCGGTTTTCAGTGCGATCGCCGGCTGGCTCACCAACTGGACCGGTGTTCTGATGCTGTTCTGGCCGGTCCACTTCCGCGGAATCCGAATACCCGGCCTCGACGTCCTGTATCCGTACTTCCCGCGCCGGGTGCAGGTGCTGCCGGTCTTCTCCGGCGACGGAAGGCGATTCGGATTCCAGGGCTTCACCCCGGCCCGAGCGGAGAAGATGGCCAGTATCTGTGTCGACAAGGCACTCATGCGGATCGGCAGCCCGCGTGACTTCATCGACGAACTCGACCTGGACGGCATCGCCGACTACATCGCCGAGCTCGTACGCGCACAGGTTGGGCCACTTGTCGACGACGTGGTGGCGCGGGAGAACGAGGTCTTGTGGCGCACAGTGCCGAGGCCGGTGAAGCAGATTGTCTACCAGCAGGTGGACCGAGAGCTCCCGGCCTTGTGTCGCCGAGCCTTCGATACCTTGGGCGGCAGCGTCGACCAACTGATCGACGTCAAGAGCTTCGTGATCCGCTACCTGCAGGAAAATCCGTACATACTCAAGGATCTCACCACGACTGTCGCGGCCCCGGAGTTGCGGTTCATGGTCCGGATCGGTTTGCTCGGCGCGCCCTTCGGTCTGCTATTAGCTCTGTACCTGCAAGTGCACCACAGCATTCCGGTGCTCGGCGGGATTCCCGGCTGGCTGGTCATCGTGGTCGCCGCGGCGATGATCGGCGTCGCCGTCAATGTCATCGCGGTCAAGATGGTGTTCGAACCCGGTGATCCGCAGCCGCGGTACAAGTACCTGTGGCGGCAGGCGCTGCTGGCCAAACGGCAGCCGCAGGCGGCAAAGGATCTCGCCCAGGTCTTGGCCTACCAGGTGCTGACGCTGCCGAATCTGTCGAAGGAGCTGCTCGACGGTCCCAATGGGGACAAGACCCGCCGACTCATCGAGCACGTCATCTCCGCCGAGATCCACCACCAGCTCGGCCCCACCCGATCGATGGTGCGCATGGCGTTCGGCGAAAGCCGTTTCGACAGTCTCGAGGTCGGCGCGGTCGACGCCGCGGTGGGCTTGGCGCCGAGCCTGGTCGAGGACAGGGAGTTCGCGCAGGAACAAGCGACGAAGATCAACGAATTCGCCGCTCGCAAATTGCAGTTGCTGACCCCGGGCGAATTCATGGAAATGTTCTACGCCTCGGTCGAGCAGGACGCCTGGCTGTTGTATCTGCACGGCGCGCTGCTCGGCTTGGTGGTAGGCGCGACCCATGTGGCGTTGTTCGGCGGGTGAGCCAGCTCCTGACCGTCGAAACACTGTGAAGCTCAACACAATCAGCGATGTCACAACATATGACCGCTGTGCATACCGCCGATCGGCGCTCGTGCCGTCGCATTCCCGTTGGAGGACCAGAATTGAAGACCTATCCAGTACGCACTCATCGTTCCGCCGAGCACTTCCCCAAGGGGGAGCACCTAGCCTGGCGGATAGCTGAGGTCGCCACCGATCCGGTCGGCGTGCCCGCGGAAACAGCCGAGATGATCATCAATCGGATCATCGACAATGCCGCCGTCGCGGCCGCCTCGCTGACCCGGCGCCCGGTGTCCAACGCCCGAGCTCAGGCCCAGGCGCACCCGTACGGTCCCGGATCGACGGTATTCGGCATCGATAGGACGTTTTCGCCGGAGTGGGCGGCATGGGCGAACGGCGTAGCTGTGCGTGAACTCGACTTCCACGACACGTTCCTCGCGGCGGAGTACTCCCATCCCGGCGACAACATTCCGCCGATCCTGGCCGTCGCGCAGCATGCGGGCCGCAGCGGCGCGGATCTGATCCGGGGCCTGGCCACCGGATACGAGATCCAGATCGACCTGGTGCGTTCGATCTGCCTGCACGAACACAAGATCGACCACGTCGCCCACCTCGGGCCCTCGGCCGCGGCAGGCATCGGCACCCTGCTGGGACTGGACACCGACACCGTCTTCCAGGCCATCGGTCAGGCGTTGCACACCACCACCGCGACCCGCCAGTCACGCAAGGGCGAGATCTCCAGCTGGAAGGCCTACGCTCCCGCGTTCGCCGGGAAGATGGCCGTCGAGGCCGTCGATCGCGCGATGCGCGGTGAGGGCGCGCCGTCGCCGATCTGGGAGGGCGAGGACGGAGTCATCGCGTGGCTGCTCGGCGGGCCGGAAGCCGAGTACAACGTTGCGTTGCCGGGACCCGGAGAAGCCAAGCGCGCGATCCTCGACTCGTATACCAAGGAACACTCGGCCGAGTATCAGAGCCAGGCGCCGATCGATCTGGCTCGCCGGATGCGTGAGCGGGTCGGCGACCTCGAGCAGATCGAATCCATTGTGCTGCATACCAGTCACCACACGCACGTCGTCATCGGTACCGGCTCGGGCGACCCGCAGAAATTCGACCCCACCGCCTCCCGTGAGACGTTGGACCATTCGGTGATGTACATCTTCGCCGTCGCCCTGCAGGACGGAACCTGGCATCACGAGCGGTCCTACGCGCCCGAGCGGGCGCAGCGCCCGGAAACCGTCGCGCTGTGGAACAAGATCTCCACCGCCGAGGACCCGGAGTGGACACGCCGCTATCACTCACCCGACCCCACCGAGAAGGCGTTCGGCGCCCGCGCCGAGATCAGGTTGCGCAACGGCGACGTGATCGTCGACGAGCTGGCGGTGGCCGACGCGCACCCGCTCGGCGCCCGGCCCTTCGCCCGCGATCAGTACATCGAGAAGTTCTGCACCCTCGCCGAGGGCGTCATCGACCCGGCCGAACAGGACCGATTCCTCGACGCCGTCCAGCGCACCGCCGACCTGAAGTCCGGTGAACTCGGCCAGCTCACGTTCACCGTTCCCGAGGACGTGCTCGCCCGCGCGCCCAAACTCGCGAAGGGACTGTTCTGATGACCGGACTCATCGCCGCCGCCACCGCCGCGACCGACAAACGCATCGCGTTCCGCTCGGGCCTGGTCTCCGGAACCATCCAACGGCTGCCCGGCGCCTTCAATCCCCTGGTGGCCAAGCTGATCCAGGAGATCGGCTTCGAAGGCGTCTACGTCTCCGGCGCCGTCGTCTCCGCGGACCTCGCACTGCCCGACATCGGTCTGACCACCCTGACCGAAGTTGCCGGTCGCGGGCAGCAGATCGCCCGGGTCACCGACCTGCCGACCCTGATAGATGCCGACACCGGGTTCGGTGAGCCGATGAGCGCCGCCCGCACGATCACCGTCCTCGAGGACGCGGGCATCGCGGGCTGTCACCTCGAAGACCAGGTCAACCCGAAGCGGTGTGGGCACCTCGACGGCAAAGCCGTCGTGCCGACCGACGAGATGGTCCGGCGGCTGCGGGCAGCGGTGTCAGCGCGCCGGGACCCGAACTTCGTCATCTGTGCCCGCACCGATGCCGCGGGCATCGACGGCATCGACGCCGCGATCGACCGGGCCAAGGCCTACGCCGACGCGGGGGCCGATCTGATCTTCACCGAGGCGCTCGCGGACGAGTCCGAATTCGAGAAGTTCCGCGCTGCCGTGGATATCCCGCTGCTGGCGAACATGACCGAGTTCGGCAAGTCCGAGCTGCTCTCCGCGGCGCAGCTACAAGATCTCGGTTACAACGCGGTCATCTACCCGGTCACCACGCTGCGGCTGGCCATGTTCGCCGCCGAACACGGACTTCGCGAAATAGCCGCAACGGGAACGCAATCCGGACTGCTCGACCAGATGCAACACCGCAGCCGCCTATACGAACTGCTCGAGTACCAGCGCTACAACGAATTCGATTCCGGCATCTTCAATTTCACCGTCGAGGGAGGTCGGCGATGACCGGCACCATATCGCCCACAATCTGCAAAGGTTTGGCCGGTGTCGTTGTCGACACGACGGCGATCTCCAAGGTGGTGCCCGAGACAAACTCGCTGACCTACCGAGGCTATCCGGTGCAGGACTTGGCCGCGCACTGCAGCTTCGAGCAGGTCGCCTACCTGTTGTGGCACGGTGAGCTGCCGACGGATTCTCAGCTCTCGCTGTTCCTCGAGCGTGAGCGCGCGTTCCGGCGCGCCGATCGGTCAATGCTCTCGCTGCTGTCCAAGATGCCCGAGAACTGCCATCCGATGGATGTCGTGCGTACCGCGATCAGCTATCTGGGAGCTGAAGATCCCACCGAGGATGACAATTCGGCCCAGGAGAACCTGGAGAAGGCGCTGCGGATGACCGCGGTGCTCCCCACGATCGTCGCGGCCGACTTCCGGCGGCGCCGTGCGCTCGACCCGATTGCGCCACGTACCGACCTGGGGTTCGCGGAGAACTTCCTGAACATGTGTTTCGGTGCGGTGCCGGATCCGGCGATCGTCAAGGCGTTCGAGGTTTCGCTGATCCTGTACGCCGAGCACAGTTTCAACGCCTCCACGTTCGCCGCGCGCGTGGTGACCTCCACACAGTCCGACATCTACAGTGCGGTCACCGCGGCGATCGGCGCGCTCAAGGGGTCACTGCACGGTGGTGCCAACGAGGCCGTCATGCACGACATGCTCGCGATCGACGATCCCGCCCGTGCCGAGGACTGGCTGGTGGCCAAGCTCGCCGCCAAGGACAAGGTGATGGGGTTCGGCCACCGTGTCTACAAGAACGGTGATTCGCGTGTGCCGACCATGAAGTCGGCGTTTCACGATGTCGCAGAACACACGGGCGGAGAAAAGTGGGTGCGCATGTACGACGCACTCGAGAAGACGATGGTGAACGCGACCGGCATCAAGCCGAACCTCGACTTCCCGACCGGCCCCGCCTACTACCTGATGGGTTTCGACGTCGAGATGTTCACCCCGATCTTCGTGATGAGCCGCATTACCGGCTGGTCGGCCCATATCATCGAGCAGGGCGCGTCCAACGCGCTCATCCGCCCGTTGAGCGAATACTCCGGGGTACCGCAACGCGCGGTACTTCCGAAACTGACGTAAGGACGTCAGCGGACCCGAATGGCAGTGCGCATCACAACGTGAACGGCGATTTCGAGCTCGAATCGCAGGCCGGCAGTTCGCTGAGCCGGTCGTGCGCGGGTGAAGATACGAATCACCGGAGCCGAAGTGCAATTCGATGCTGTGGTCGCTGGGAATTTGTTCCAGAGGATGGCCGACCCCCGCTGGAGGAGTGGGAGATAATGTCGGTGTGAGTACCGAGAGCATGCCGACCGACGCTCGCCCGAAGCGCCGCAACGGGCCCCGCCTTCCGCCGGATGAGCGTAGAACGCAGCTGCTCGACGCCGCGCTTCGTGTCGTCGGTGAGGCCGGGCTCGCGAATTTGACGATGCAGGCAGTTGCCAAGGAAGCCGGCGTAGCCAAGCCGGTGCTGTATGCGATGTATCCCACCGCGCCGGAGTTGATGGCGCACCTGCTGCACCGGGAACACTCACGTGGCATGGGGCAGGTTTCCGCGGCTATGCCACGTGACCTGCAAGAATCCGATCCTGATCAGGAATACGTCGCGGCGGTGATGGCTTTTCTCGAATCCGTCGCCGCGGCGCCGACGCGCTGGCGCCTGATCCTGCTGCACAGTGACGGTGCGCCGACCGACTATCGCGAGCTGCTCGGCGCCGCGCGCGACAAGCTCCTCGATCAGTGCGTCGAGCTGTTGACCGCGGGTTTCGCGGTGCGCGGTGGCCCGCGAGAGGTCGATGTGGAACTGATCGCCCATGTCATGCTCGGTTTCACCGAAGTGCTGGGGCGGATGGTGTTGTCGGATCCGCAACGCTTTCCGCCCGAAAGGTTGCGCGCCACCGTCCGGTCGATGATCCGAACGTTGCCCACCGAGTCCGGCGCCGCACCTGCGAACGGTGTCGACAGCGGCGACCGTTCCGGCTGAGATCGCCGCGAGCAGAATCCGCTCACCGTGACGCGGTGAGCGGATTCGTGCCGATGGACTACCGCAATTGGATATCGGCGATGATCAGCACGGGCCAGGCGATCACCTCGCCGATCGAGGAGAACAGTCGATCGAGCCCGGCCACGTCACCCAGATGGCTGTCGTGGGTGATCAACCAGATCACACCGATCGCGAAATAGGGGACGCCGCCCGCGATTGCCAGGTACATCATCTGGCGGATACTGATCCGGCGTTCCAGTAGCTTTGTCAACACTGTCGCTCTCTGTTTCTTTTCAGGCGATGTCGCCGAGGATCGGCTGCGATTCGATGATTCCCTCATCGGAGGGAGCGATGCCGTCCATCAATACGCGCTGACGTTGTTTCTCACGTAATGCGTGGTGGGCTTGCGCCGGGATGTCGTACCCGTATTTCTTCTGAGCCTGCCGAGGTGTCGTCGTCACCGGATCGGTCGGCGTTATTCCGAGCAGCATCGGTGCCGCCACCGGCACTGTTGTCGGGGAGATCAACTGCAGCAGGAGCAATTGCAGCCGAGTGTTCAAGCTGACCACTGTCATCGCCGCGCTCAGCCAGGGCAGGACAAGGAGGTCGAGAACCCGTCCGGTCGGCAGTCCGGCCATCTCCCGCATCCATCGCGGCATCGTGGCCAGTGTTCCACGTCGCAGAAATGCCGCGACGATGGTGAACAGTGGTCGCAGCAAACGCGGCATCGGCGGCAGCATCACCTCGGCGTCGAGGAGATGATTCATCGCCTTCTTCGCGATATCGGAGCCGATGAGTTGGGGCCGCATCCGTTCGAAGTACTGCGCGACACCTTCGCGAGTGCGGGGAACGTCCGCCGGATCGCAGGTTTGGAGTTCGGCGGCCCTGGCGCATTCGTGCCAATAGCGCGATTCGTCGTCTGCGCTGAGCCGCCCCGGTCCGTACTTCTCGTAGGCGATCAGCAGGGAGTGCCACGCGGTGAGGTGAATCCACAACTGCGACTGCGGATCATTCGCGTCGTAGTACTTCCCGGTGACCGGATCGATTCCCACGGCCTTGGAATGGATCTTGACCAAGACGTCGGCCGCGCTGGTCGTGGATCGACTGTCGGCGAACATCACCATGGCGAAATAGCGCAACGTGCGGTCGTAGCGGGTGCGCGGGCGGCTGTAGATCGCGCTGGTCGTGTCCACCGCGGCGATGAGCGCGGGGTCGAGTTCCTCGATGACGACCGCTCGCTGGAAGCCGATGGTCAATCCGGTCGGGTAACTCCAGACCCGCCACGCGACCGAATCGGGTCCGAAGAATCCGTAATCCTCGGCCGGCGCCACCTCCGGTAGCGACAACCATTCGCGTATTGCTGCCATGTGGTTCTCCCCAAATTTCTTGCTGTCGGTCGCGGACTGGCCGAACCAATTACTACTCGAGTGTAGTTATCAAGTAGGATACTAACAGCGCACACCACGGAATCGCTATGGTCCGCGGCATTTTCGATCAGCGGGAAAGCGTCGGGGTGCTTACTTCGCTGACCAGCCAGCGGTCGAGGTCCTTACGGAGCGACATGCTCACCGAGAGCTGTCCGGGAGCGGGCGCGCCTTTGGTGCCGAGGCTGGTGATGGTCTGATTGATGACCGCCACCGCTGTCGCGGACGTCTCGTCGGCGGACTCGATCGCGCAGGTGACCTTGCCGACCGTCGAGACCACCTGCCCCTGGGTGAGTACGTCACGCAGATCTTTACTGGTGGCGTCGAATTCGGTCTTCCAGCTGCCGGTGGCGCCCGCCAGCACCGCGGCGAAATACGTGTCGAGGTCTTTGGCGTCGTAGCGAGCCAGCGTCGGCGCGTAGGTGCAGGCCGCCTGGAGCGCGGAGTCGCGTGCCTGTTCGCGGGCGCGGATCCGATGGTTGTCCACGGCGAGGAAGGCGGCGATGGCGACGGCGGCGGTCGTGACCACCGCCGCTCCCGGAATCATGATGCGGCGCAGGGTAATTCGCCGAGGTTCCGCAGTCGTTTCGGAATCGTCGATCGGTGGCTGGAGTTCGGCGGTCATGGGTAAGTCCTCGGTGGGTAGGAGTCAGTTGGCGGGCAGGGGGACGGTGAGTTCGTCGCCGGTGACGCCGGGCGGTGGGCCCGATCCGTTGTCGGGTCCGGCGGGGCGCGGCGCGTTGGCCGATCCGCGGACCTGCAGCTCGGGATGGCTGGTGACGCAGTAGTTGTAGAGCCGCCCGCGGCCGTCGGAGACCTCGGCGGGGGAGACCGGGATGGTTTCGTACTCGCAGGTGGGGCGCGGCCAGATGTCTGCCATGGTGTGGAAGGCGTTGTCGTGGGCGGGAACTCCGAGGGCGACCACACCGGCACGCAGGGCGGGAAACAGAGCCGACATCGCGGGGGTTCGCAAGCGGGCCGCCCGGGTGATGGCGACAAAATTGGTCACCAGGCTGGTCAGCGGATCGCTGGTCTCGGTGAGCACGCCGCCGAGGGTGGTGAGCCTGCCTGGACCCTCGTCGAGGAGTTCGCGCACTTCGTTGTCGGCGGCGTTCATCTGGTCGAACAGCGCGCCCGACCCGCGGACCAGGGTGGCGAGGTCGGGCTGGGCGTGGGCGGTGGTGTCGGCGATGACCCGTAGATTGCTGATCAACTGGGTGGTCTGCGGGAGCAGTCCGGTGAGGCCGGTCATCGCCTGGCTGAGACCGCTGATCACATTGCGCAGCACATCGGGCCCACCACGCAGCGCGCGATCGAGTTCGTCGACGATCACGGTGAGCCGGTCCGGGTTCATCCCGGCGATGAGGGCTCCGGTGTTGTCCAGGAACGAGTCGATCGTGACCGGGGTGCTCACCTGATCGGCGGTCACCGTCGCACCGTCGGCGAGGTATGGGCCCTCGCCGCTGGTCGGCCGGAAGTCGAGATACTGTTCGCCTGCCGCCGACAGCCGCCCGATCGCGACCGGTGTGCCGACGGGAATGGTGGTGGCGCTGTCGATCTCGGCCTCGGCGAGGATCCCCGCATCGTCGAGTGCGATGGCGCGGACCGCGCCGACCCGCACCCCGCGCACGGTGACGTTGCTGTGCGGGAGCAGGCCGCCGGAGCTGTCGAGCTGGACCCGCACCGTATAGGTCGTGTGCAGTGGCCGCACGCCGACGACGTCGATGGCGATGTAGCCGGATCCGAGGACGAGCATCCCGACCATGCCGAGCATCGCCCCGGCGGTCTGGTGGCGCTCGGCCCAGCGGGCCAGCCGGACGACGAGGGTCGCGGCGCGCGCGATCATCGATGACCTCCCTGCAGCCGGCCGAGCACCCGGGCCAGCACCTGGGCGAGGCTGCCGATGAACGCGGTGACGTCGGTGCCGTCGGGCAACCTGCTGCCCTCGGTATCGGTGAGCGCGCCGATGTCGAGGTATGAGATCCGCGCCGCGACAGCCAGACTCGACCCTTGCATCGACGTGCGCGCCACCGGGGCCAGTGTGTTGAGCCGGTCCAGTGTGGTGCCCAAGTTGTCCCCCATCTGGGTGAATCCGTTCATCAACCGCTGCACGCTGTCGAACAGGCTGAGGAATTCAGGGCCGGTGGTCGAGGTGAAATCGCCGAGCGCGGCGGTCACCGTGGAGACCTTCGTCGTGAGATCGGAGATGGCGCGGTTGTTCTCGGCGATCACGGCGATCAGCGTGGGGAAGGTATCGGCCGCCTGGCCGAGTTCGGCTTTGCGGGCGCGCAGGGTGGCGGTGAGCCCGTCGAGTCCGTGCAGGACCGAATCGATCTGCCCGGTGCGCTGATTCAACGCGCTCAGCGTCGCGGTGAGTTCGGTGAGCAGGTGCGACAGTTGGGGGCCGCGCCCGCCGATAATGGCGTTCAGTTCCGAGGTGATGCGGGCGACCTGGTTCATCGCACCGCCGTCGAGCAGCATCGACATCGCCATCATCAACTCCTCGACCGAGGCGCCGGCCGAGGTGTGTTCGCGGTCGATGACATCGCCGTCGGCGAGCAACGGGGTGCCGGGGCGGTGTTGCGGCAGCACGATGGCGATGTGGATGTCGCCCAAAGGGGTCGGCTGTCGCAGTTCGGTCCGGGTGCCCTGCGGAAGCGCGATGTCGCGGCGCACCTCGAGCTCGACGTCGGCGAGGAAGTTCGTCGTATCGATCTTGGTGACGACTCCGACATCGGTGCCACCGATCTTCACCCTGGCCCGTTCCGGCA
This sequence comes from Nocardia sp. FBN12, assembly GCF_054031145.1. Lineage (NCBI taxonomy): Bacteria > Bacillati > Actinomycetota > Actinomycetes > Mycobacteriales > Nocardiaceae > Nocardia > Nocardia sp. FBN12. The sequence goes on along the minus strand of NZ_CM132926.1, from coordinate 3,620,319 downwards.
GGTTGAGTGCGTTGTCGAACACCGCGTGCAAGCGGTAGGAGGGCCCTTCGACACCGGGGCGCGGCAGCGGGACGTTGTCGACGGTGACCGTGCACGAGCTGACGCTGATCGCGGCCAGCGCGGTGACGGTGAGGCGGGTGACTCTGCTCATTCGGACAGTCCCAGCAGTGCGGCGGTCAGACCGAAGTCCGGACCGAAATCCATGAGCTTTCCCGTCCGGCAGCCGTCGGCACGCAACGCGAGCCGCGTGCACAGCAGCGACAGGGTTTCGTTGTCCAGCAACGATTTATCGGTGAGCAGATGCAGCCGCATCGCCCGCTGGTCGGTGCTGACCGTGCGGGCGAAGTTGTCGGCCATCAGCGGCGTCACATCGACGATCTCGGTGAGGCCGCGTGCGTTGTCACGCATCTGGCCGGTAATCGTGACCAGGCGGTTCACCGCGTCGGTGAGCGGTGCGCGGTTCTCGGCCAGCACCGTCGAGGTATTGGCGATGAAGTCGTTCACCTGGGTGAGCACCGCGGCCAGGCCCGGCGCCTGTTCGGCCAGCAGCGCGACCAGTTCGGTCAGCCGACCGCTGAAGTCCCGGACGGTCTGGTCGTTTCCGGCGATCATCGTGGTGAGCTCGTTGAGTTCGACGATGGTGCGCGAGATCTGGTCCTTGTTGGCCAGCGACACCTCGAATGTCGTGGAGAGGGCGTCGAGGGTCTCGCGGATGCGATCACCGTTGCCGTCGAGCATCGGGAACAGCACCCGGCTGGCCATCGGCCCGGTCGCGTTGTCGCCCTTCAGCGCTTCGCCGAGTTGTTCGAAGTTGCGCAGGATGCGGTCGAGTTCGACCGGAGTCCTGGTGCGCGCCAGCGGGATATGGGCACCGTCGGCGAGAGTGGGCCCCTCGCCGGTATAGGCGGGCGTCAATTCGACGTGCCGGTTGGTGATGAGCTGGGGGGAGACCAGGGCGGCCATGGCGTCAGCGGGCAGCTCGACGCCTGGCTCGATCGTCATCCGCACCTCGACGAAGGCACCCTTGGGTTCGATCGCGTCGACCCGCCCGATCGGGACACCGAGGACCGAAACGTCGTTGCCGACGAACAGGCCGGCGGCGCCTTCGAAGTCGGCGGTGAGGTGGACGGCCTCGGGGCGCAGCGACACCGGGATCGAGGAACAGCCCGTGCCGATGCCGGTGATGATCGCCAGTGCGAGGCATTGGAGCACTCTGCGCATCACTTGCACCCTTCTACCGCGTCGGCCAGGCACAGCCAGTTGTCCGGGAACAGCCACGGCATGTAGATGTCGCCGTAGGGGCCCTGCGCGAACGCGTTGTTGAATTGGCGGACCGCCACCGGCATCACCTGATACAGCGCGTCTAGGTGCTCGCGGTTCTTTTCCAGACCTTGCGACATCGTGTTCAGGTTGTGGATGAGCGGGCCGAGCCTGCCGCCGTCGTCGACGCCCATGTCCTGCAGGATCTTCGAGGCCGCCGCGATGTTGTCGAGCAGTTCTCTGATCAGATCACGGCGCGCGACGACGGCCTCGCCGATTGCCTGGCCGTTGGTCAGCAGCACCAGCACGCTGTTCTGGTTGTCGGCGATCAGTCCGGAGACCTGATCCATGCTGCCGAGCAGCTGGTCCACCTCGTCGCGCCGGGAGGCGATCACCTTGGCCAGTGCGCCGACGCTGTCGAGCGCCTGAGCGGTGAGCTGCGGTGAATCGCCCAGCTGCGTGCTCACCGCGTCCAGGCCGGCGCGCAGCGCGTTCGGGTCCAGTCGTTCGAGGTGCTCGAAGGAGTTGCGATACTTCGGATCGTTCACGACTTTGGCCAGGTTGTAGGGAACGGTGGTGGCCGACAACGGGATACGGGAGCCGGGTAGTTGCCCCTCGGTGCCCGGATCGAGTTCCACGTGCATCTTGCCGAGAATGGTCGACATCTTGATCGCCGCTTTCGCGTCGTGACCCACGCCGAGATCGGGCCGCACACTCATCGAGACCAGGACCCGATCGCGTTCGAGCCGCACGGCGGTGACCGTGCCGACTTCGATGCCGGCCACGTCGACGCTGTTGCCGGTCCGTAGGCCCGCGGCCTGCGCGAATTCCGCGTGGACGGTGTCCTCGCCCAGGTGCGCGCGCGAGAGAATCCCGGATCCGAGGACGAGCACGATCACCGTGACCCCCGCCGCGATGCCGAGGGCGAAGTTCCGGTTGCCGAACGCATCGCGCAGGGTCGTGCGGACAAGGAAGAACAGATACTTGATCATCGGCAAACCTCCGAGTGCTCGTTGCCGCCGACCTGGGAGAACATTCCGCGGGGAAACAGCACGCCCCACAGCGAAACGTCCAGGCTGCAGACATAGGTATTGACGTAGGTGCCGTTGCCGCTGATCCGGGCGAGTCCGGCAAGGATCAGCGGTAGTTCGATCGCCGATCGGTCGAGGCGCGCGCCATTGGACAGCAGCAGGTCCACACCCTCGCTCGCCTGTTGCTGCGCCTGCGCCATCCCCGGTGCGACCCTGGTGATGAGGTCGGTCAGTTTCGTTGTCGACTCGGCGATCCCGGTGACCGAGCCTTTGAGTACCTCGCCCTGTTCGTACAGCCCGCTCACCAGGGCACGGGACTGGGTGATCAGGGTCTCCAGCTCGCCGCTGCGGTTGGCCAGGCTGGTGATGACATCGCTGAGATTGGTGATCACCGCGCCGAGGATCTCGTCGCGTTCGGAGAAGGTCGTAGCCAGTGCGGCGGCCTGAGTGATCAAGGCCGACAACGACACTCCGTCACCTTGCAGCGCCTGGACCAGGGTTTCCGACAGCGAGTTCACGTCGTCGGGTTGCAGCAGGCTGAACAGTGGTTCGAAGCCCGACAGCATGGCGGAGACATCGAACGAGGATTCCGTGCGCTCCAGGGGAATCGTGCCGCCTGCGGGTAGTGGCTCACCCGCCGATTCCCCCACGGCCAGCGCGACATAGCGCTGGCCGATGAGATTCTGATAGCGGATCAGCGCTTTCGTGGTGGTACTCAGGTGCTGGCGCGACTGCACCGACAGCGTCACCTGGGCACGGCGCCGGTCGACCAGGTCGATCGCGTCGACCCGGCCGACGCGCACGCCGGCGATCCGCACGTCGTCGCCGGTGCGCAGGCCGAGCACGTCGGTGAAGACGGCGCTGTAGCGATGGGTGTCACCCGGCACCGAACGTCGCAAGGTCGACCAGATCGTGTAGGTCGCGATCATCGACAGGGCGACGAAGACGGCGAGCCCGAAATAGATGGTGCGGGTGCGCATCTCAGTGACCTCCGGAGGACGGTGGTGCGAGCGTCACGGTCGCACCGGTGAGGACGGAGCCGAGCAGCAGCTGTTGCGTGGTGTTCGGTCGCTCGCCCAGGAACGCGGCCACCGCGGCGGGGCCGGTCAGCGCCACCGGTCCGGCGCGGTGGCCGGGCTGTCGCGGGGTGGAACTCGCCGGGGCGGTGATGCCGGGGATCACGAGGCCGGGTAGGGAGAGTCCGGGGATATTCGGCAGGGCCGGGAAATTCGGCAGCGTGGGCAGGGCGGGCATGGTGGGAATCGGCGCGGGGCCGGCCGAGGCCAGCCAGCCGGGGATCAACTGCGTCGGATAAGACTGTGGCGCTGGGGAATCCGGGATGCTGCCGGTATCGCAGCGCGGTCCGGCCTGGCTGCCGTAGCGCGGGCAGTCGGCGGCGGTGTACTGGCGAAACGGTGTGAACGAGACCGTGACGTCCCACTGCATCTGCTTACTCGGCCCCCAATTGAATACGGTGGCAAGGCGACTCAGGGAATCGCCGAGTGCGATGACGGTCTCGGTCAACGCGGACGGATCCGCCGCGAGCGCACCGAATGTCTCGTCCAGTCCGACGACGAGCTCCTTGCCCGCGTCCGGGTTCCGGGCGAACAGCGCCTGGGTCGCGTCGGTGGCCGTGCCCGCCGAGGTGAGCAGTGCGATCACCTGGTTGCGGCGGACGGTGATCGTGTGTGCCGTCTGCACCGATTTGCCGAGCGCGTCAGCGAGTTCGGGTGCCGACTGGTTCACCGCCGCGGTGGCCGCCCCGAGATCTCCGAGCAGCTCGCCGATGCCGGGCATGGCGCGGACCTCGGTGATCCACTGGTCGAGCCGTTCGATCGTGGAGCCGGGCAGCCGGGCGTCACCGTCGAGTGCCTCGGCCAGGGTGGCCAGCACCCGGGCGAGTTTGGCGGGCTGGATGCGGTTCAGGACGTCGCGCAAGGTGGTCAGCGTGGTCTGCAGGGCCACCGTGGCGCGGCTGGTGTCCTGCTCGACGACGGCACCCGCGCGCAGCGGCGTCGCGGCCGGGCCGTTGTCGACGAGTTCGACCGAGGTGACTCCGAAGATGTTGGCCGGCACGACACGAGCCGTCACCGAGGCCGGGATGGCCGCGGCGGCAGCAGGCTCCAGGTCGAGGTCTACCCGCTGGCTCAGGCCCTTCTCGGCGATTTCCACCGCCGACACCGTGCCGACCAGCAGCCCGCGGAAGCGCACGTCGGCGCGCGCGGGCAGCCCGTCGCCGGTGCTGGTCATCCGTGCCGTCACCGCGACGGTTTCCTCGAAATGGCCCGCGTAGCGCAGCCCGAGCAACGCGACGACACCGGTCAGGCTCAGAGCCATCGCGGCACCCGCCAGGCTGAGCCGCCCGCGCGACCACCCGCGTCCGCTGGGATCCGGATACATAGCAGTCCCCCTATCCGGAGATCCGGATACCGGAGTCGACGCCCCAGATCGCGAGTGTGAGAAGCAGATTGAGGAAAACGACCACGATGATCGTCATCTTGATCGCGCGCCCGGCCGCGACCCCGACGCCTTCCGGCCCACCCGCGGCGATATAGCCGAAGTGGCATTGGATGAAGGTGGCGACAAGCACGAACGCGACCGCCTTGAGGACCGAGTAGACGATGTCGCCCGGGTCGAGGAACTGGTGGAAGTAGTGGTCATAGGTGCCGATCCCGTTGCCACCCAGGAAGAACGCGGTGACCTTGGTGGCGAGGTAGGCGGTGGCCATACCGACGCTGTAGAGCGGCAGGATCGCGACCGCGGCGGCCAGCATGCGGGTGGTGATCAGGTAGGGCAGCGGGCGGATCGCCATCGACTCGAGCGCGTCGATCTCCTCGGCGATCCGCATCGAGCCGATCTGGGCGGTGAACCGGCAACCCGCCTGCGCGGCGAAGGCGATGGTGGCCAGCAGCGGAGCCAGCTCTCTGGTGGTGGCGAAACCGGAGATCGCGCCGGTGAGCGGGCTCATCGTCAGCAGATCCAAGGCGGTATGCGATTCCATTCCCACAGTGATGCCGCCGAAGCCACACAGAATCAGGATCACGCCGACCGTGCCGCCACCGACCACCAGCGCGCCGTTGCCCCAGGTGACGTCGATGATCAGCCGCACGACCTCTTTGCGGTAGTGCCGAAGGACGAACGGAATCGCCAGCAATGCCTCCACGAAGACGACGCCCTGGTGTCCCAACCTGGCGTTCGCCTCGGTGAGCGGGGTCGTCGCGGCCTTGGCGGCCCGGAGTGGACGCAGCAGGGGCGGTAGGTAGCTCGCCATCTCAGAGCACCTTGGACGGGAACAGGGTGTTGTAGATCTGGGTGAGCGCGATATTGGCCGCGAACAACACGATCGCCGAACTGACCACCGCGGAGTTCACCGCGTTCGCGACACCGCCCGGGCCGCCCTTCGTGTTCAGGCCGCAATCACAGGCGATGATCGCGGTGAGCGCGCCGAACATGGCCGCCTTCACCAGCGCGACCAGTAGGTCGCTCGCGACGGCGAACGAGGCGAATGTGCTGATGTAGGAACCGGGTGTGCCGTCCTGAATGAAGATGTTGAACAGGTAGCCGGTGGCGAACCCGACGAACACCACGAACCCGCACAGCAGAATGCTCACCAGCACCGCGGCGAGCAGTCGCGGCGCGACCAGCCGCGCGATCGGATCGACGCCCATCACCCGCATGGCATCGATCTCCTCGCGGATGGTGCGGGAACCGAGATCGGCGCAGATCGACGAGCCGACCGCGCCTGCGATCATCAGGCAGGTGACCAGCGGCGCGCCTTGACGGATGATGCCGAGGCCGTTGACCGCCCCGATGAAGGTCGTCGCGCCGACCTGGCTGACCAGCGAACCGATCTGGATCGACACGATAGCCGCGATCGGGATGGCGACCAGCAGGGTAGGGGTGGCTGAGACACCTGCCATGAACGAGCTCTGACGGAGGAATTCGGCCAGCGGAAAGCGTCGATGCACCACGGCTCGGACCAGCTCGGCGGTGGCCTGCCATGCCATGGTGACCTGACGGCCGGCGGTCTCCACCGACTGTCGTGGATGGTCGCGCCACCAGTCGAGGCAGAATCGCACCACAAGGTCGAAATCGGTTGGTGAGCTTGCCTTATCGCCTATCGTTGCCATGTTGACCGCCCCGTGTTCAATGCGGTCGCCGAGCTGTACGACCGAATCTGACCACTGATCTACACGGATGTTTACAACATTTCTACGCACCCGTAGTCAGCTGTCTGGGACTGTAGCAAGTGGAGGTGGCGGCCGTCCTCGATTTGGGCATGGCGGATGGCGATGATCGTCCTCGGCCAGGCGTGGCCGGGCGTCAGGGGATGTCAGGGGATAGGGACGTCGAGTTCGATGGGAAGGAGCGGGGCCATGTCTGACCACGGTGTGCCGAAGGTGTCCTTGCCGCCGTACCAGACCAGCAGACCGGCGTCGGTGATGGACACGATGTCGACGATCTCGGGTTTGCGGCTCACCGCGACCGGGTCGCTCGGACGGAAGTAGCGGGTGGTCGCGGCGAACCGGTCATTCGCCAAGCAGGTCACCGCCGGTTCCGGCGATGACCTGCTATTTTCGGCTCAGGCGACAGGCGGGTGTTTACGGGCGCCCATCGACTCGGCCGCGAACAGCAGCACCACCGCGGCGATGACCGCGAGGACGAAGCCCCAGAAGTTGAGTTCGGTGATGGAGCCGACGCCGATGAGGCTGGCGATCACCCCGGCGATGAGCGCCGCGGCCATCCCGAGCACCAGGGTCATGCCCATGCTCATGTTCTCCTTGCCCGGCTTGAGCATCCTGGCCAGCACGCCGACCACCGCACCGATGATCAAGAATCCACAGATCTGAACAATCGCGTTCCACATCGTCGAACCTCCACGTTGTGCCGATGGCCGGGGAGTGCCGGTTATGTTCGATCATTTCTCCGATTCGCCCGCAGAGCCAGAGCCGTGTCCTCGGCGTTGCCGAAGCGTGTCCGCGCCGACGCCGGATCCGACCTGGTTCGATGACCGCGTCGTCGCCGCGGGTGAGCCGGGCTCAGTACTGAGGATCTGCCCGGCACTCGCTCGCGGACCGTGCGGTCGGCGCAGTACCGTCGCCCTGATCGAAACGCCACTGTGCGATCGGGCCCGCTGGCCGCCAGCGCAGACCGTGGCCGTCCGGCACGGCTTCGTAGACCGCTTCGCGACCGCTGACGAGCTGGTCGCCTACGCAGTAGTCGGTGTAGCTGGTGCCCGGCTGGACGGCTCCCGCGCTGAAACGGCCGGTGGGATCGCCTGCGGCGCCGGGATTGGCGACTGTGCTCGCGCGCTGCGTCGACGACCCGCGATCCCAGCGCGCGTCCCCGGTCCGCGATCGGCCGCAGGTGAAGGTCCAGCCGCCTGCGATGACGGTGACTCCCTGCGAAGACGGGCTGTCCGCCCACAAGCAGCTGCCTGCGGTGTTCGCGGACGCGGTTCCCGTCGAGAGCCCGAGCAGGCTCGCTGCCGTGACGGCCGATGCGAGCACGGCGATACCGCGCCGCCGTCGAACGCTGCCTGAAATATCCTGATTGCCAACGCTTTCCATCCTGCAATGGTCCCGTCGGAGGGGGCCGGGCACATCAGGTCTCGACCCGGAGCTTCAGCTCAGGGATATCCCTCGGGTTGCCTGTCGGCGGTACGCGGCGGTGCGGCTCACAGGAGGCGACGCACGGCCTCGACGATCGCGCGTCGGCGTTCGTCGGCGCTCTCGGCCGCTACGGCGGGCAGGTTCGTGACGTTGCCGGGGCTCCACGCCAGCGCAATGCTCAAGACGATGGTCAGCAGTGCGGTGGGGGAGAAGTCGGAGCCGATGCGGTCCTTGCGCTGTGTCGCGGCGAGTGCGTCCAGTTTGGCGTCCCGCGCGGGCGTGCCGGCCAGGTCTCGGTCGCCGCGTTCCAGGCGGTGCCAGGTGGCCAGCCGGATGACATCGGGGTGTCGGCGGCAGTAGTCGAACAGCCGTCCGGCGTACTCGGGGAGGTCCTCGGGGGTGAAGGGGACCGAATTCAGGCCGTGGGTGACGTGGGCGTCGAAGACCGCGTCGAAGAGTTGGTCCTTGCTGCAGAAGTAGACGTAGATGAGGTTCTTGTTGGCCGCCGCCGTCTTGGCGATCCGGTCCACCCGGGCTCCGGCGATGCCGTACGTGGCGAACTCGTCGGTGGCGGCCTGGAGAATGCGGGCCTTGGTGGCGTCGGCTCGGGACATGGGGGTCATCGTAGGACGGCCAAGACCGCGTCCGATGCGACGAGCAGCACCGTGCACCACAGGGTGATCCCGATCATCAGCCAGCAGATCAGCGGCCAGCGGGGGATGCCGAGTGCCGCACCGAGTAGGGCCGAGCCCCAGGTGCCGAAAAGCGCGGGTCCGACGATGCCGAAGCCCGCGACGCCATAGCGGTCGAGGACTCGCGGGGCCCGCAGGCCCGTCGCGCCGGAGAGCCGGGCGTGCACGGGGGGCGTCTGCCCGACGGTCGCGTCGCAGGGGGCCGCACCGTTGGCGGTATTCACCGAAACAGCCTGTGCGGCAACCGACTTGCGGCGTCCGCGCCACGACTGCCAGCGCGCCCTGGCGCGTTCCATGGCGAACACCGCGAAGACCACACAGCAGGCCGCGCCGAGCAACACCGCGATCAACGCGACCGGGCCGGGCAGTGACAGGGAGAGGCCGACCGGGATCGCGGGGGTGCCCACCGCGAAGCCCGCGAGCAGAGTCCCGACGAATCGCCCCATGCGGATTCCTTTCGAACGCGTCGTGCGCTTCCTCGGACACAATAGTTAACTAACTAGTTAGTATGGTGCCATGAAACACCCCGACACGGTGCTCGGCGAGCTCGCCGCCGGCAAGTACCTGCTACTCACCACGTTCCGCCGAGACGGCAGGGCGGTCCCCACGCCGGTCTGGGTGATGCGCGACGGCCGAACGCTGGCCGTGTGGAGCGCGGCGGACGCGGGGAAGGTGAAGCGGATCCGCAATGGGGGCCGCGTGACGGTCGCGCCCTGCGACTGGCGTGGCAAGCCGTTCGGTCCCGCGGTTCCCGGCATCGCCGAGGTGCTCGCGCCGGACGCGAGCGCGCACTTCACCGGGCTGATGAAGCGCAAGTACGGGCTGGTCGCCCGGATAGGACTGCTGGGCAGCAGGCTGCGCGGAGGCTCCGAGCGCATGGTGGGCATCCGGATCCGCCTGGATATCTAGCGGGTCGGCAGTCCGAGCACGCTGGGTGTGCCGAATGATCGCCACGACAAGTGTTGTGGAGCAGATCTGGTCCGCTGCGCGGCAGTCCGTTCGGTCAGCGGGTGCGGGATACGATGATCGGACTCGACGTCAGCGAGAAAGCCGGACAGATGACGACTGATTCTGGTAGCCGGGGGCGGCGAACTGCCGTCGCATTGCTGGTGTGCGTCATGGGGATCTTCACATTCGCCGCCGTTATCGCAGGATTTCTGCGGGCGCAGGTCCTCGATACCGACCACTATGTCGACACCGTGGCCCCGCTCGCCGCCGACCCTGCGATTCAGACGGCTGTCGTGGACGCGCTCACCCGGTCTGTCATGTCCCGGGTCGACGTCGAGCGGTTGGCATCCGATCTGCTCGACACGGTCGGCGACGCCGAGAACCGCGGTCCGCGCGTGACCGCCGCGCTGCGGAGCGTGCCCGCGCTGCTGGCGGCGCAGTCCGAAGGGCTGGTCCGGAACGCGGTGAGCGCCCTTGTGCACAGCGATGCCTTCCCCGAACTGTGGAACGCGGCGAACCGGCAGGCGCATCGCGGGCTGGTCGCGGCGGTCACCGGAATCGACGAGGGCGCCTTGCGGGTGCAGGCCGGCGTGGTGTCGATCTCGCTCACTCCGATGGTGGCCGAGCTCGTCGACGAACTGGACAGCCGCGGTTTCGTCCTCGCTGACCGCGCCATCGACCTACCGACCGAATTCGTGCTCGCCGAATCGGACGACCTGGCACAGGCGCAGCGGGCGGTGCGGCTGCTGGACCGGGCGGCGATCGTGCTGGCGGCCGTCGCGGTGGGTTGTGCGCTGAGCGCGGTTCTGGTGGCGGGCAACGGTTTCCGTCGGCGCGCGATCCTCGCCGTCGCGGCGGGTGTGCTGGTGTCGATGGTCGTGCTCGCGGTGGCGTTGCTGATCGCGCGTCGCGTGTATCTCGAACATGTTCCGGCGCAGTCGATCTCACCGGAGGTCGCCCGGATCGTCTTCGACACCCTGGTGGGTCCGTTGCGGATGAGTATGCGGGTGCTCGCGGTGTCGGCCGCCGCGGTGGGGCTGGGTGCCTTCCTCGCCGGCCCGTCGGCGCCGGCGTCCTGGGTACGCGCGACCGCCGGTCGGGTAGGGGATCGGCTCCGGCGCGGCGAGGGCGGTCCGGTATCGGGGTTCGTCGCGGCGAATCTGGGGTGGGTGCGTGGGGCCGTGCTGCTCGTCGCCGCCGCGGTACTGCTGTTCTGGGACTATCCGACCGTACGGGTGGCGGTGCTGATCGCGGTGGTCACCGGCGTCGTCTTGCTCGCGCTGGAGCTTGTCGCCCGGCCGCGACGGGCTGGCGAGGACGTCACCGGGCCGGGGTAGCGGCGGTGTGTCGTCGGGCTGAAATGCTGTGGCGGACATAGGAAGGGCATCGAAGAAAACTGCCGGACAGATAATTGGACAAGTGTCTGTACAACCGTCGATCCTGTGCGTAACGTACCTGCTACCAAGAGTGCGTTGCACAGATCGGAGCAGATCTCGATGTCATTTCCCCGCGCCGAACTCGACGAGATGATCGAACGCTGGTTGCAGGCGAACGTCGACTGCGAACGCGCAGGCGACTGGCGCCCGCTGGCCGAGTTCTACACCGAGGACGCCACCTACGGCTGGAACTACGGCCCGAAACACGACTTCATGGCGGTCGGGCGCACCGAGATCCGGGACTGGGCCATCGGTTCGGAGATGGACGGTCTGGACGGCTGGACCTACCCGTATCAGTCCTGGGTGGTCGACGAGCAGACCGGCGGCATGCTCGGATTGTGGAAACAGGTCTGCGATGTCACACGGACCGACGGAACGAACTACGCGCTCACCGGTATCCAGGGCAGTTGGTTCAAATACGGCGGCGACTTCCAGTGGAAGTGGCAGCGCGACTTCTTCGACTACGGCAACCTGACCGCGCTGTTCACCGAGATGATCACCAACGGCGACATGACCGCGGGCATCAGCAAGCGCATCGACCGCGTAGTGAACGCCAAGGGAAATCTGCCCGGCTGGTACAAGATGGGCGCCACCCCGGTTCCGCTGTGGTGATGTTACTACTCGGCGGCCTGCCCCGGCTCCGGTAACTCGGCGTAGAACTCGCGCAGCGCGGCGGTGACGCCGACGAGGACACGGTGGGCGGCGGTCAGATCGGCGTCGGGCAGGCAGGCCAGCGCGGCGCGGGTGCGTGTGCTGAGTGGGCCGAAGAAGCCGGATGCGACGGACATGCCCTGGTCGGTATAGCTCAGGTGGACCCGTCGCCGGTCGGTCGGATCGGCGACGCGTTCGAGGTGTCCGGCTTCGATCATGCGCTCGACCAGGTAGGTGACGGCGGGTGCGGAGACGCCCATCGATCTGCTCAACTGGCCCGCGCTGAGCGGTGCGCCCTCTGCGTCGGCGGTCGCGATATGCATCAGGGCGCGGAAATCATTGGGGCGCAGGTCGTTCGAGCGAGCGAAGACGTGGCCGATCTGTTCGGAGATCGCGGTCAGGGCACGGAGGTCCCTGGCTATGTCGGTCTCCAACCCTGTCCGGTCGGTGGCCGGGTCGGTGTCGTCACCCATGCGCGGCCTCCTCTCTGTCCGACAGGGAGCTTAGCTGTCGGACGCGCCGCGATTGCCAACTATTTAAGTTTCTGAAATAGTTTTGGCGTGATGCGAATGAGCGACGGGAACGGCTGGGACCGGTTCGCTGGGCTGGTGACGGGTCGGCGATCGTGGGCGGTGCTGCTGGTGGTCGTCGCGGCCGCCATGGCCGTGATGGCGCTGGCGGGGAGCAACGACAGCGCGGGCCAGGCCCCGGTGTCGTTGCCGCGATCGGCGGAATCGGCCGAGGCCGCCGAGGCCGCCGCACGGTTTCCCGATGCCGGAACGGCGGCCGCGATCATGGTGGCGACGCGCGCCGACGGCGGCGTACTGACCCCGGGCGATCTCGCGGCAACGGATGCGGCGCTCACCCGCGCGGGGGATCACACCCCGGTGATCATCGCTCCCGACGGGCGCGCCGCGCTCGCCCAGATCCCGGTGTCCGCCCAGCTCAACGGCTTCGCGCTCACCGACCGGATCGGCGAACTGCGGGTCGCCGTCACCACCGACCTGCCCGATACGGTGCGCGTGCAGATCACCGGCGGACCGGCTTTCGGCGCCGACATCGCCGATTCCTTCTCCGGCGCGAACGCGCTCCTGCTGATCGTCACCGCGATCGTGGTGATGGTCTTGCTCATCCTCACCTATCGCTCGCCGGTGTTGTGGCTGGTGCCGTTGACGGTGGTCGGCCTCGCCGATCGCGTCGCCACCAGCGTCGGCACGCTGCTGGCCGAGCTCACCGGGCTGGCTTTCGACGGTTCGACCTCGGGTATCACCAGCGTGCTCGTCTTCGGAGCGGGGACGAACTACGCGCTGCTGCTGGTGTCGCGGTACCGCGACGAACTGCATCGCCACACCGACCATCGAGTGGCGTTGCGCGCCGCGGTGCGCCATGCCGCGCCCGCCATCGTCGCCAGCAATGTCACCGTCGTCCTCGCCCTGCTGACGCTGTTGCTCGCCCTGCTACCCAATACCCGCAGCCTCGGCGCGTTCGCCGCGGCCGGGCTCGTGGTGGCGCTGGTCTTCGTCCTCGCCGCGTTGCCGCCCGCGCTGGCACTGTGCGGGCGGCGGATCTTCTGGCCGTTCGTGCCGCGCCCGGACGGTCGCGACGCGGCCGAGCAGGGCGCGTGGGCGGTGGTCGCGAGGCGCGTGGTGCGACGTCCGGCCGTGGTCGCCGGGGCGGCTTCGGCGGTTCTGATCGTCTTCGCCACCGGGCTCGCGACCACCGACATCGGCCTCTCGCAGACCGAACAGTTCCGTGTCGAGGCCGAATCGGTCGACGGGCTGGAGGCCATGGCCGAACACTTCCCGTCCGGCTCGTCGGATCCAGCCGTGGTGATCGCGCGGAGTACGACCACCGCCCAGATCCAGACGGCACTCGACGGCGTGCAGGGTGTCTCGCGCGCCACGGCCACCGGCACCGCCGAGAACGGTTCGACACGCTGGTCCGTCGTGCTCGACGCCGCACCGGGCTCAGCGGAGGCGTTCACCACCATCGCGGCGATCAGGACGGCGGTCGGCGCGGTCCCCGGCGCCGAGGCGCTCGTCGGTGGGTCGGACGCCGAAGCGCTCGACATCCGCGACGCCGCCCGCCGCGACCAGGCGCTGGTCATTCCGCTGATCCTCGCGGTCGTGCTGCTGGTGTTGCTGGCGCTACTGCGCGCGGTGCCCGCCGCCGTGCTGCTCGTCGGCGTCACGGTTCTCAGTGCGCTCGCCGCGCTCGGTGCGGGCAGCTGGATCAGCGGCACGGTCTTCGGCTTCCCCGCGCTGGACACGAACGTGCCGCTGTTCGGCTTCCTGTTCCTGGTAGCGCTCGGCGTGGATTACACGATCTTCCTGGTCACCAGGGCGCGCGAGGAAGCGGGTGCGCACGGCACCACGCAGGGGATGGTGCGCGCCGTCGCCTCGACCGGTGCCGTGATCACCAGCGCCGGTGTCGTCCTCGCCGCGGTGTTCTGTGTGCTCGGTGTGCTGCCGTTGATCACCCTGACCCAGCTGGGCATCGTGGTCGGGATCGGCATCCTGCTCGACACGTTCGTGGTTCGCACGCTGGTCGTCCCCGCGTTGTTCGCGCTCCTGGGCGACAGGGTGTGGTGGCCGGCAACGCCCACGAAAGACCAAGCAGCGCAGTCTCCTACGGACGAGTCGGCGACGGTGGGCTGATCGTCGGGCACGAGCGAGCGAGAATCGGCGTGTGCGCGACAATGGCCGCATGCTCATCCGAATCGTGGGGACGCAGCTGCCCGGGTCGTCCTGCCGGCCGGCGGGGAACGAGGCCACGTACTCGAACATCCACGTCGGCGTGCAGCGGAAGAACCGGCCACAGGAACTGCTCGACCCGCAACGCGGTGACGCGGACACTGTCGCGTGGACGGTGGAGTGCACTGTGGTCGACGCCGATATTCGCGGGGCCTACATCCAGGGTCGACCAGGGGAGCGGTTCGTCTACCTCAGTTGGGTCACCGTCGATGACGGCGGCACGCTCACCATGTTCCGCCGGGCCAAACTGATGCTCGCCGACGTCCCCGCTGAGACCCTCGCCGCCGCGACGGAATCGGGAGTACTGGAGGCGCGTCTCGGCCTCACCGACGCGACCGGAAACCCGCTGTGCGCCAGGGTGAAACCCGCCATGATCAGCTGGACTGCCGCGACCTGAGTGCGGTGTCCACCGGCCCGCGGCGGGTGTCGGTCCCCGGTGGCAGGATGCAGGGGTGGGTGATTACTTCGAACGGATTGTCGATCTCGACGTAGCTGCGGCGGACGCGGAGGTGGTGGCGGAGCGGATGGTCGACTGGATGGTGTCGAGGGGGTGGCTGCTCCGGGAGAAATCGGGTTACGCGATGTACAGCCTCCACGCCGACGAAGGGTACGTCGCGGGGCGTGCCTGGGCCGAGATCGCCGACAATTCGGACGCCGATTGGATTCCCGCACCGGTAGCGGTCATCGTCGGCCGCCACGCTCACTACGGCGGTCAGGGCGAGATCGAACCGGCCGACGCGACCTGCCCGAGCTGCCAGGCGAAGACGGTGATCATCGACTACCCACAGGCCTGGGAAGCGGATCCCGCGGTATGGCAACCCTTTTCGGCCGCGATCGAGGCCTGGGAGCAGACAGGCGCCGGCGCGGTGTCGTGCCCCGCGTGCCAGACGACCAGCCCGATCATCGACTGGCAGTGGCCGTGGGGTTTCGCCCTCGGCACCCTCGCCTTCGACTTCTGGGGCTGGCCATCCCTGACCGAGGAGTTCATCGCCGAGTTCACTACCCGGCTGGGCCACCGAGTCGACCATCACACAGGAAAGTTCTGATCGCTCGCCGATACACACAGTGCGCATGATCTCACCGGTGGGGAGTGGCCCTCGGTGAAAATTCCGCCCTCACTAGCATCGATACAACGCAAACATCGTTGAAAACTAGAGGACGTGTGTTGACTACCGAACAACTTGATCGCTGGAACGCCCAGGAAGCCGCGGCGGAGGCGATGATTCCGATCATCGGAACGCTGTATCGCAGCAAGGGTGTGACGATTCTGCTGCACAGCCGGTCGCTGGTGAACAAGTCGGTGATCAGCATTCTGCGGACGCATCGGTTCGCGCGCCAGATCGGCGGCGAAGAGCTGTCGGTGGACGAGACTCTGCCGTTTCTGCAGGTCATCAGCCAGTTGGATCTGGGGCCGTGCAAGATCGATCTGGGTCAGCTCGTGATGGCATTTCACGCGGATGAGCGTGGGCTGTCGGTCGAGGAGTACACCACCGCGGTGCTGGCCGAGGTGAGCGACGGCAACAAGGCCGTGTCGCAGGGGCCGCGTGATGTGGTGCTCTACGGGTTCGGGCGGATCGGGCGGCTGGTCACCCGGCTGCTGATCGAGAAGGCCGGGTCGGGCAACGGGCTGAGCCTGCGCGCGGTGGTGGTGCGCAAGGGTGGCGACGACGACCTTGCCAAGCGCGCGTCGCTGCTGCGCCGTGACTCGGTGCACGGGCACTTCAACGGCACGATCAAGGTCGATACCGACAACGACACGATCACCGCGAACGGCAACGTCATCAAGTTCATCTACAGCGATGACCCGACGACGATCGACTACACCGCCTACGGCATCGACAACGCGATCCTGATCGACAACACCGGTCGCTGGCGTGACCGCGAGGGCCTGGCGCAGCACCTGCGCCCCGGCATCGCGAAGGTGGTGCTCACCGCGCCGGGCAAGGGTGACGTGCCCAACATCGTGCACGGGGTCAACCACCGCGACCTCGACCTGTCGCAGGAGATCTTCTCCTGCGCCTCCTGCACGACCAACGCGATCGTGCCGCCGCTCAAGGCCATGGACGACGAGTTCGGCATCGTGCGCGGTCACGTGGAGACGGTGCACTCGTTCACCAACGACCAGAACCTCCTCGACAACTACCACAAGGCCGATCGTCGCGGCCGGTCCGCGCCGTTCAACCTGGTGCTCACCGAGACCGGCGCCGCCTCCGCGGTGGCCAAGGCGATGCCGGACTTCAAGGCCAAGATCACCGGCAACTCGATCCGCGTGCCCACCCCGGACGTCTCCGTCGCGATCCTGAACTTGCAGCTGAAGCAGGACACGACCAAGGAAGACGTGCTCGCGTACCTGCGTCAGGTATCGCTCGCGGGCCCGTTGAGCCGTAACCTCGACTACACCGCCGCCACCGACGCGGTCTCGAGCGACTTCATCGGCTCGCGCGCGGCCTCGATCATCGACGCCAACGCCACCATCGTCGAGGGCGACACCGCGATTCTCTACGTCTGGTACGACAACGAGTTCGGCTACTCGTGCCAGGTGGTGCGGACCGTGCAGTACATCTCGGGCATCGAATACCCGACCTATCCCCAGCTGGGCGACCGGTCCGACGCGCGCGAGCTGACCGACGCGCGATAGCGAGTTATCGCTGAGGCGGGTCCGGGTCGCTGACCTGGGCCCGCCTTGTTCGTCGACCCGGTCGCGGGCCGGGCGATCGAACGTCACCGCTTGTCGGGGTGCGCGATGTTGTGCATACTGGCCACATGACATCCAGTCGAAAGGGCGTCCTGCGCCCGGGCCGTTGAGCCCCACGCCGGTCATCGAACCGGCTTCTCTCCCGCTCGATCGCGGGGAATTCACGAAAATTCCGCAGAGCACTCGTTCGTCATATGACGATGCGCGCCAAGCCCTTTGGTTACGGGTGCGCGAGCTCGCTGTGCCGCCCGGGATGATCGAAGTAGCTACCGCACGGCGTCTCGTCGGTGACTGGTCCGGTGCGTGCGCCGCGGCTCACGTCGACGTCGATGTGGACTTGCGGGCATTGGCGCGGACGCACGGGCGGGGACTCGCCGCCCACGTGCGGGCCGACCTGCGACACCTGGCGCCGGATCTGCTGCGCTGGCATCTCCCCAGAATCGCGCCGGACGGATTGTTGCGGCCCGGGTTGACGATGGTGCTGGCTCGCTACGACGCCGATGACATCGGCGACCTCGATATCGGAATGTCCACGCCCAGTGCCGGTTCCGTGTACCTGGTGGTCCGCACGCCACCGGCTTGGGCGGCGGCCGGCCAGCGGATCGGCCTCACGCTGTGGGACATGGCGAGCCCCGCGACCAGTGCGCGCATGCACCCCCACCCTCGGCCCAACAGTCGCTACCGTCTCGACCTGCACCGGCACCTGTGGGATTCGCGCAGAGCGCAGGAGTTGCGAACCCGTTCTGGAGCAGCGCAATTCGCCGCCACGGCGATTGCGTCAGGCATCGAACCCGCCTCCGGGGAACCCGTGTCGCTGCCACCGGGTGACGATCCCGGCTCCGGTCTGCCCGCAACGATTCCGCCGGGATGTGCCGTCGATCGCTGGGCGGACGAAGCGGGAATTCTGCTGCGGGCGCAGGGGCGCCGGTCCGGGCTCGTCCTGGTGCGGTGTGGTGCGCGGAAACGGGTTGTGCTGGATGTGCGCGCGGATGATCCACCCGCGGTGCGGATTTCGAGGGAACATCCGCGTGGCGGCATCTCGGCCCTTCCGGTCCTGCCCGACGCGGCGACCTGGGTTCTCCCCGACCTGGAATTGCTGCGCGCGGACGCGATCACCGCCGATCGCCTGCATCCGCTGGTCGCTTCCGCGCTCGGCCGCGACGGAGCGCCGATCGAGAGATCCGCGATCGCCGCCGGTTATCGGCTCGTGGAATGCCGGGGCGAACGCCACCGGATCGGCCTGGTGAACGGGGTGCTCGCCGCCCTGGACCACGACCCTGCCGAAATCCGGCGCGAAGAACTCCTGGCAGCCCTGACCGGCACGCCGATGCCCTGCCTGCAAGCCATCGACCGATCACTGCGCCAGCCGGATTGGCTGGTCGGCGTCTGCGACCGTCTGGACCACGGCGATATCGACGGCGCGCTCACCATCGTCGAAACAAAGCTCGGCGCCGACGCGGTGCTGCGCGACGGACCCCTGCGTGACGCGCTCGAAGCCGCTGTACGACAACGGATTACCTACGGCCTCTTCCGGGCGGGCCTGCCCGCGCCGGGTCGCGGCCATACCCCTCCTGACCGGTACGACCGTAAAGGCCGTCGCGCCCGTCCGAGACACGCGGTCTTGCGCTGAGTTGCCGTCCGGGCCATCGGGATCACGCGGTGTCGCACTGACAGGCGAAGTCGTGCCGACCTGCGATGACCAGCTGATCCGCCTCGACGGGCTGACTCGCGCGTTCGGCTCGTGCGGCTTTCGCAGTGCCGACCATGCTGGCGTCGCTGCTGAATTCCGAGCAGGTCATCCGGTGCCTTCGTCGGCCGAGGCCGAGCTTCGCTCCACCTGCCATCATCCATCGAATTCTTCTGAACCCAAAGGTGATTCACACATGACTGTTCACACCCTCTGCCCGCCGCTCCCGATTCGCGCCGCCCACTCCCAGCTCGATATCGCGGGCGAACTCCTCGCCATGCTGGGTGAAGTGACGACAGAGCCGCGTCGCAACACCCAACTGGAAGCTCTCACCTTGGCAGTGGCCGCCGACCTACCGGTCCTGCTGTGGGGCGAGCCGGGCATCGGCAAGACCGCGGCCCTCACCCAGCTCGCGGAGTCCCTTGACCTGCCGCTGACCACGGTCATCGCGAGTGTGCACGAGCCGTCGGACTTTTCGGGCCTGCCGATCATCGGCGACGACCCCGCCAACCAGGGTGTGCCGATGGCGCCGCCGGACTGGGCGGTGCGACTCGTGCGGGCCGGGCGCGGCTTGCTGTTCCTCGACGAGCTGTCCACCGCACCGCCCGCCGTGCAGGCCGCACTGTTGCGCGTCGTTCTCGAAAGGCGGGTCGGCGCACTGGAACTGCCGCCGGGTGTGCGCATCGTCGCGGCCGCCAACCCGCGCTCCTCGGCCGCTGACGGCTGGGAGCTGAGCCCACCGCTGGCGAACCGCTTCGTGCACCTGCAGTGGACCCATGAGCACGACGTCGTCGTCCGGGGCCTCGGCGGAACCTGGCCGCGCGCGACCTTGCCGCAGCTGGCCTCCGAAAGCTTTTCGGAGGCAGTCGCTTTCGCTCGGCGGGCGGTCTGCACGCTGCTCGCGGCGCGACCGAAACTCGTGCATCAGATTCCCACCACCGAAACCCGGCGGGGCGGGCCGTGGCCGTCGCCGCGCAGCTGGGAGATGACCCTGCGCCTGATCTCCTTCGCCACCGCGGCCGACGCGAGTCGCGATGTGCTGTCGCAGTTGATCCGCGGCACGGTCGGCGACGGCGCCGGGTTCGAACTGCTGACCAGCATCGATCGGATGGACCTGCCCGACCCGGAAGCGCTGCTGGCCGATCCGGCCGCCGCCGAACTGCCGACGCGGGGCGACCTGCGCCAGGCGGCCCTCGACGGTGTGGTGGCCGCGGTCCGCAAACGACCGGAGAAGGCACGGTGGGACGCGGCCTGGTCGCTGCTGGTCAAAGCCCTGGAAACCGGGGCACCCGACCTGGTGGTCGTTCCCGCGACCACCCTGGCCACGCTGCGCCGCGACAACTGGGAGGTGCCCGCGTCGATCGAACAACTCGCCGCGGTGGTGTCGGTATCCCAGAGCGCTGATCGCGCCGCGGCCCGCGTTGCGGTCAAGGCGGGCCGATGACGGCGGATACCACCGGGCTGGATTTCGACAAGCTGTATGCCGCACGGCTGCAAGCGGTCTCGGCCCGTCCTTATCTGGCGACTGCCCTGTACGCGCTGCACATCGTCGAGTCGCGAGGGGTGCCGACGATGGGGGTGGACAAACACTGGCGGTGCTACGTGTCGCCCCGGTTCGTCGACAGCACGCCGGTGGAAGATCTGGCTTCGATTCTGGTGCACGAGGTTTCGCACCTGCTGCGAGACCATCACGCGCGCAGCGACCGCTACGCCCACGCCCACGAGCTGACCGGCCCGGGGGAGCGCCTGCGCATGAATATCGCCGCGGATGCCGAGATCAACGACGACGCGTTCGGCGACGGATTGGTCTGGCCCGAGGGCGCGGTCCTGCCCAGCACCTTGGGGCTGGATCCAGGTCAACTCATGGAGGACTACCTGGGTCAGTTCCGCCTCGGGCATCTGACGGAAGGCATGGCGTGGCTCGACTGCGGTAGCGGCGCGGACGGATCGGACCGTGAGTGGGAACTGGGACCCGACGGCGCCGACGGTCTCAGCGAACAGCAGCGCGAAGGCGTCCGATTCCTCGTGGCGCAGGGCATCGTCGGCCGTCCAGGAGACGCGCCCCAGGGGTGGCGACGCTGGGCGAACGAGGCCCTGCACCCCTCACAACCGTGGCGGGATCTGCTCGGAGCCGCCCTCCGCGCGGCCGCCTCGGCCCCCGGCGTCGGCGAGGATTACACCTACCGCCGCCCCGCCCGGCGCTCGACCGCACTCCCCGGCATCGTGCTGCCGAGCCTGCGCCGCACCCCACCCAAGGTCAGCGTGGTGATCGACACCTCGGGATCGGTCAGCGACGACGAACTGGGCAGCGCCCTACTCGAAGTGGCCGCCATCATCCGCGCCGTCGGCGGCCGCCGCGACCTGGTCACCGTGTTTTCCTGCGACGCGGCGGCCAGAATCGCCCACCCACTGTGCCAGGCCGAGGGCATGACGCTGATCGGCGGTGGCGGCACCGACCTGCGCACCGGTTTCACCCTTGCCCTGCGCACCCGCCCGGACGTCCTCGTCGCCCTGACCGACGGCCAAACTCCCTGGCCCACACACCAACCGGCCTGTCGAACCGTGGTCGGCCTGTTCCGCCGCCCGCGCGCATGGCAGGAGGGCGATCCGGACTACGTTCCGGACCGACCACCTGCGTGGGCACGGGTGGTCGACATCGGGTGAGGCCGAGATGACGGTGTTATAGGACGGACCGTCAGGCGTGCACCCAGGGGTTGAGGACAGGCACGCCCATCGGCTCGAAGTCCGCGAGATTGCGAGTCACTACAATCATGCCGTGCTCACTCGCGGTTGCCGCGATCATCGCATCGCGCTCGGGGCGTGGGTCCGGAACGTGCAACCGTGCGGCGCGTCGGCCGACGGCGAGGTCAAATGCCAGAATCCGGTTCGCGAAGACATCCAACAGATCGTCTTCGAGCCACGTGCGCAATCGATTGCCCTGCGCGGCGTCGCGTCGTTCAATTCGGCCGATACCGATTTCGACCTCCATGATCGTAATGACGCTCAGGAACAAGTCGGACGGTCGTCGTTGCGCCACCCATGAGCGCACCTGCGGGTTCGCCGACTGCCGCGACTTGCGCAACTCACTGATGACGTTGGTGTCGAGGAGGAAAGTCACAGGTCTGCGACCCGCAGATTCACCTGCAGCGGTGCCGGTTCGAACTCGATTTCGTCGTCCATGCTCAGGCGGGAGACGAGGTCCTGACTGTCGGCCTTCAGTCGCCGGTACTCGTCGATAGACAAGAGCACAAAAGCGTCCTCACCGCGATCTGTGATCACGACCGGCTCCACGGTCGCAGCCCGTTTCGCAGCGCTGACGTCCTGGTTGAACTCCCGAGCGCTCATCGAAGTCATCGCAATCTCCCATTGTAGGTACGTACCTACAATACCGTACGGCGTGCCCATGTCGCCAGCATGAACGAGCCGGACAGGAAGAGCCCGGCGAGCGGAATCAACGGCAGATAGGAGACCCATACGATCGGTTCCGGTTGCGCCAGCGCGATCACGGTGGCGACAACGGTGACGACGAACACCACCGCCGACCAACGGTGTATCAGGCCGACGAGTCCGGTACTGCCACGGGAAACCAGCACTGCTCGCGAGCCGCGCAAGAGCACCACGAACATCGACGCACCGGACAGGAAGAGCGCCGCGAGCGGAATCAGGGGCAGGTAGACCACCCACTCCGGTCCGCTGAGCGACAACCCGATCACCGTGATGACCACTGCCGCCAAGAAGCCGACGGCAAGCCAGCGGTGAGCTCGTCGAACCCAGGTGATGTTCATCGAAAACCCTTTCCTCGGTCGGTAGAAAACAATGCTGACACGGCGCCGACCTCGACACTTCTCGATTCCTGATCGTTTCGCACGCCGACGACCGATAGTCGATCGAGCCGTTTTCAATCCGGCAATTCGTTGAAAGTATCAATCCCCGCGGGCCGCCGAACCCCTGCGAGACTCGTCGTGTGATCAGCGCGATTGTGCGAATTCGGTCCATCACCTACGAATCAGAGGGCGTGCTGTCCTTTGTGCTCACCGACCCCGGCGGCGCGCCACTGCCGCCGTGGGAACCGGGTGCGCACGTGGATGTCGTGCTGCCCGACGGCGTCGTTCGCCAGTACTCGCTGTGTGGCGACCCCGCGAATCGGGACAGTTATCGCATCGCGGTGCTGCTCGAGGAGCAGGGCCGGGGCGGGTCGGCGTGGATGCACGAGAAAGTGCGGCCGGGCACGCTGCTGGAGATCCGGGAACCACGCAACAATTTCCCGCTCACGCAGGCGGCGAGCTACCTCCTGATCGCCGGCGGCATCGGGATCACCCCGCTGCTGCCGATGATCGGCGCACTCGAACAACACGGCGCCGACTGGCAACTGCATTACGGCGGCCGCACCGGCGCGCGGATGGCGTTCGCCGACGAGCTGTCCGCCTATGGCGCGCGGGTTCGTCGCTACGCGCAGGACGAAGTCGGGCTGATGCCACTGGCCGAGATTCTCGCGCCGGTGACCTCGGGCACCCTCGTGTACTGCTGTGGTCCCGAGCCGCTGCTGGCCGCGGTCGAGCAGCACTGTGCGGCGGATGCCCTGCGGGTCGAGCGTTTTCATCCGAAAGAGCTCGCGGCGACCGGACCCGACCGGCCGACCACTGTCGTGCTCAACCGTTCCGGCCGGAACATCGAAGTACCGGCGGGATCGTCGGTCCTGGACGCACTCGAACGGGCAGGCGCCGATGTGCTGTGGTCGTGCCGCGAAGGAACGTGCGCGACCTGCGAGACCACCGTGCTCGAAGGCGAAGTCGAGCACCGTGATTCGGTGCTCACCCCGGCTGAGCAGGAGTCGGGCAAAACCATGATGATCTGCGTTTCCCGAGCGCGCACGGACCGTCTCGTGCTCGATGCCTGAAAGGTCGAAGACTGTGCACGATGTCATTGTTGTCGGCGCCCGCTGTGCCGGTGCCACGGTCGCGATGCTGCTCGCGCGGCGTGGTTACCGGGTGCTCTGCGTCGACCAGGCGCTGTTTCCCAAGGATGCCGTGTCGACCCACATGCTGCGGCAGAGTGGACTAGCGCGACTGCGGGATTGGGGACTGCTCGATCGGCTGGAAGCCACCGGCTGCACGCCCATCCACTCGATCACCATGTCGTACGCCGACGCCCACTTCGAGGGTTTCTCCGACCCGATCGACGGCATCGCCGAGACCTACGCGCCGCGGCGCATCGTGCTCGACAAGCTGTTGCAGGATGCCGCCCGCGAGGCCGGGGTCGATCTGCGCGAAGGCGTCACCGTGACAGATCTGGTGCGCGACGGTGAGATCGTCACCGGCATCGTCGGCCGCGACCGCGACGGCGAACCGGTCACCGAACACGCCCGCCTCGTCATCGGCGCCGACGGATACGCGTCCACTATCGCCCAGCTCACCGGTGCCCAGAAGTACGACGTGATCCCGGGGGAGACCTTCACCGCCTACTCGTACTGGTCCGGCCTGAACATGCAGAGCCAGTTGCGGATCGGCGACAAGCAGGCGGTCGGCGGCTGGCCGACCAACGACGGCAAGACGCTGATCTGGTGTGTGCAATACGTCGACCGGTTCGCGCCGTTCCGCACCGATGTCGAGCGCAACTTCTCGTTGGCGTTCAAGGAAACCGCGCCCGACCTCGCCGAACTGCTCGACACCGGCGAACGCGACGAACGGTTCTACATCGCCCGCTACCCGGAGAATTTCTACCGCGAATCCCACGGCCCCGGTTGGGCATTGGTCGGCGACGCCGGATATCACAAGGACCCCTTCACCGGTCTCGGGATCAGCGACGCGTTCACCTACGCCGACCTGCTCGCCGAGCGGGTGCACGAGGGGCTGTCGGCGGCGCGGCCGATCGACGAAGCGCTCGCCGACTATCAGGCGCAGCGGGATCGGTCGAGCAAGCCGATGTACCGATTCACCTGTGAATCCTCGCGACTTGTCCTGCCGGACAAACATGTCGAGGTGATGCGGGCACTGCCGAGCAGCCCGAAACACACCCAGCAGTGGTTCCGGATGATGGCAGGCGGGCTGAGCGGCCGGGAGTTCTTCGCCGAGGACAACCTCGCCCCGCTGCTGAACCCGCAGGGCTCATGATGATCGTGCGACCGTTCGACACCGCGGGGATCTTCCGCGACGAGCACGGTGTCGCCCACTACGCCGACCTGCCCGATTCTCTGGTGGACATGCTCCGCCACACGGTGCACACCTCGCCCGACCAGGAAGCCGTCGTCGAGATCGGTGGTGAGCGACTCTCCTACCGGCAACTGTGGGATCGCGCGGCACACACAGCGGGTGGATTGCGGGACAAGGGAATCCAGCCGGGTGACCGCGTCGCCAGCCTGCTCGACGCCGGAACCGATTGGGTGGTCGGCTTTCTCGGTATCGTGCTCGCCGGTGCGGTGGCGGTCCCGGTCAACACCCGGTTCGCCGCCCCGGAGATCGACTATGTCCTGACCGACTCCGATGCCGCCTACAGTCTGCGGCCGAACGAGTCGCTGCCGCAGGGCGATCCCTACGTCTACGACGGCGCGGGCCCCACCGACCTGGCCGCGATTTTCTACACCAGCGGCACCACCGGCCGCCCTAAGGGCGCGATGACCACACATCGCAACCTGCTCGCCACCGTGGAGAACGTCCGCCGGCTCGCCCGGATCGCCGTTGACGAAGGCCCGACCCTGCGCAATCTGGTCTCGGTGCCGCTGTTCCACGTCACCGCCTGCAACAGTCAGCTGATCCCCCAGCTCGCCATCGGCGGCACCACGATCATCCTGCCGCGGTTCAAGATCCAGGACTTCCTCCGCGCGATCGTCGACGAGCGAGTCACCTCGCTCACCAACCCTCCCGCCATCTACTACCTCGCCTTCCGGCAACCCGACTTCGCCGAGTTCGACCTGAGCGCGGTGAACCGGGTCGCCTACGGTGGCGCGCCGGTGGCGCCCGCGCTGGTCGCCGAGATCGCCGCGCATTTCCCGAACGCGCGCCTGGCCAACGGTTTCGGCCTCACCGAGACCGCGTCCATCTCGACCTACCTGCCCCACGAATGGGCCACCGACCACGCGGACTCGGTGGGGTTCGCCGCGCCGATCGTCGACCTGGCCATCGACGCGCCGGACCCCGTCAGCGGCGTCGGCGAACTACTCATCCGTGGCGCCAATGTCGTTGCCGGATACTGGAACAACCCCGAAGCCACCGCCGCGACCTTCGTCGATGGCTGGCTGCGCACCGGTGACCTCGCCCGGATCGACGAGCGGGGGCTGGTGTCGATCGCGGACCGAGCCAAGGACATGATCAACCGCGGTGGCGAGAACGTGTACTGCGTCGAGGTGGAGAACGCCCTCGCCGGCGCCCCCGGCATCGGTGAATCCGCGGTGGTCGGGGTCCCCGACGACATGATGGGCGAGAAGGTCGGCGCCGTGGTGGTGCCGGTGCCTGGCACCGAGTTCGACGAGGCCGCCGTGCTCGGCTACCTGCGTGAGCGGCTCGCCGATTTCAAAGTCCCCCAGTATTTCTCGGTGCGGACCGAACCGCTGCCGCGCAACCCGGGCGGCAAGATCGTGAAGACCGTGCTGCGGTCCGAGCCGTTCAAGCCCGCGGCACGAGGGTGATGCTGGTCCGCTTCTGCTCGGCGAAGGCGTAGATGTCGTCGCCGGGGTCGAGGTCCTCGGCACGGTAGCCGATCGTGCTGAGGATGGCGGAGCGATCGAGGTCGAAGATGTCGGTGTAGTACCGCGCGCGACTGACCCTGGTGTAGGCCGGATCGGCGCCGCGATCGGTGCCGGAGAGATTGACGTTCGCGGCGAACCAGCTTGCCCGCTCCGCCAAGAGGGTGCTGAGTACGCCAGTGGTCGCCGCGGGCACCCAGCTCCAGTCCCAGTTACCCGGCTCGGCCCACGGCCCACCGAACTCCCGCGAGAACGCGATCCCGGGCACCCCACGCGCGCCCGCCTCCTGGACCGCGCCGAAGGTACCGCTGACATTCAGTGTGGCCCCGATGTTCTCGCCCGCGTTCACCCCGCTCAGACACAAGTCGACCGGCGCGACGATCCCGGACGTCAGCGCGAACACCACACACGCCGCCGGCGTGGACCCCACGTGCAGCGTGGGAATACCGGCGGTCGGTGCGGCCCACTCCCAGTTCATCGCGACGCCACTGCGCCGGGACTGGCTCGCGCCCGACATCGGCCCGCTCGGTGCTACCACCGTCGCGTCGATGCCGAGCGCGCGCACGGCTTCCGCCAACGCCAGGAGACCCGGCGCGCGGTAGCCGTCATCGTTGGTGATCAGCAGGTGCATCGAAAGCCGTTACGCGGGCGCCGGTTTCGGGGTCGAAAAGGTGCAGTCGATCAGCCGGGACGGACACCCGGATCCGCGAGCCGATCGCGGGCGCCTGATCGTTCGCGGGCAGTGTCACTGCCCACCGACCCGATTCGCCGGTGCACTGCGCGATCTTGGTGTCACCGGTGAACTCGACCAGCTCCACCACGCCGTGCACGAGCAATCCCGCGTCGTCACGATCGCGCAGTGTGCCGTCGCCCGGCCGCCAGCCCAGCTTCAGTTCCGCCGGAACACCCGGAACCGACTGTGGCAGAAGCACATCCAACCCCGGGCCGGTTATCCCGTCCGAATTCATGGTCACCGTCGCCAGGTTCATCGGCGGGCTACCGAGGAACGTCGCGACGAACAGGTCGACCGGCCGCTGGTACACCTGCGCCGGACTGCCGACCTGCAACACCCGCGAATCATTCATCACCACCAGATGCGTGGCCATCGACAACGCCTCGAGCTGGTCGTGCGTGACGAGCACGACGGTATTGCCGAGCTCGCGATGCAACCGCACCAGCTCCACCCGCGCGAGCTGGCGCAACTGCGCGTCGAGCGCCGACAACGGCTCGTCGAGCAGCAGCACCTTCGGCTGCCGAACGATCGCCCTGGCCAGCCCGACCCGCTGCCGCTGACCACCCGACAACTGCGCGGGCCTGCGATGACGCAGCTCACTGAGCCCGAGGCTGTCACACGCACCCGCCACCCGCCGCTCGATCTCGGTGCGGTCCAGCCCCGAGTTGCGGTTGTGCTTGCCTTCCAGCCGCAGGCCGAAGGAGATATTGCGCTCGACGGTCATGTGCGGGTACAGCGCGAAGTCCTGGAACACCATCGAGACACCGCGTCGCCCCGGCGCCACGTCGGTGACGTCGGTGCCGTCGATGAGCACCCGTCCGGCGGTGGGCGGGATCAACCCCGACACCACGCCGAGCGCGGTCGATTTCCCGCAGCCCGACGGCCCGACCAGCACGGTCAGCGACTGTCCCGGCACGTGCAGGAGGTCGACGTCGAGAGCCGGACGGTCCTCACCGTATTGCTTGATGACCCCGTCGAGCACCACGCCGGCCGAAAGGTCGAGCTCGGTGGTCAGCACCGGGGGCTCGCTCACACTGAGACTTGTCATGTCGATCACCGAACCCCTGAATGAAGGAAGGCGTCCGCGATCCGTCGCGACGCCAGGACATAGATCACGACGACCGGCAGCGACGCCAGCATCGCCGCGGCGAGCATCGGGCCGTACTCCGCGCTCTCCGGACCGAGGAACAGGGCCAGACCCGGCTGGATGGTCGTGTCCTCCGGATCGGGCATCACCAGCAGCGGCCACAGGAATTCGTTCCACGTACTGATGAACAGCAGAATCGCCACCGCGCCCAAGGCTGGGCCCAGCACCCCGAGCACCACGTGGCGCAGGATCTCCCACGACGTGGCGCCTTCGAGCACCGCCGCACCGATCAGCGACTGCGGCACCGAGCGAATGTGGTCGCGCAGCAACAACACCGCGAGCGCGCTGACACCCAGCTGCGGGATGATCACGCCGATCGTGTGTCCCTGCCAACCCAGCTTCGCGGTCATCAGGAACTGCGGGATGATCAGTGCCTGCGGCGGGATCAGCAGCGAAATACCCACGGCCGCAAGGACGAAGCCACGACCTCGGGCCTTGTCGAAGCGCACGAGCGCGTAGGCGGCGGGCAGTGCGACCAGCATCGTCGCGATGGTGACGCCCGCGGCCATGATGAAAGTGTTGAGCAGCAGCCGCCCGATCGGGAACCGGCCCACCGCCATCTCGTAGTTCTCCAGGCTCGCCGGATACGGGATCGGGTTCAGATCGAAGATCGTCGACACCGGTTTGAACGAAGTGGTCAATGCCAAGACCACCGGGAACAACATCAGCACCACCGCCGTGATCAGTAGCAGGTGCCTGCCGATCGCGTCACCGCGTCGCACTGGATCTCCTCGAGAGCAGGGTGTAGAAGGTCAGGAGCAGGCCGAACACGACGGCGATGACGATGGCCGCCGCCGACGCGGTGCCCGCGTCGAAGAAGGTGAAACCGTAGGTGTAGAGCCGGTAGTAGACGTTGTCGGTGGCATTACTCGGCCCACCTCGGGTGAGCACCCCGATATTGGTGAACAGCCACGGCCACACCACCACCATCGACAGCAGCCCGAGCAGGATGATCGGGCGGCGCAGCTGCGGCAGAATGATCGACCGGGTGATCTCACCTTCGGTGGCGTCGTCCATGCGCGCGGCGTCGACGGTGCGCCGGTCCAGATTCGCCAGCGCCGCCCCGAAGAGCAAAGTGTTGAGCGCCACCACCTTCGGTGCCGTCACCATGACGATGGTCGGCAGCGCGGTGGCCGGGTCGCCGAGCCAGTTGACCGGCTCCACCCCGGCGAATCCGAGCGTCTGATTCACGATTCCGTACAGCGGATCCAGAATGAACTGCCACGACAGCGCATTGGCCACCGGTGCGAGCACCACCGGCAGGAACAGCAACATCCGGTAGAACTCGCTGGTCCGGCCCGGCCGCTTCCACAGGGCGATGGCCAGCGCGCACGGGACGACCGTCGCGAAGGGCAGCACCAACAGCGCGTACTTCAGCGTGTTCCAGGCCGCATTGCCGAATTCCGGTTCGGTGAGCAGGGTTTCGTAGTTCTCCAGGCCGATGAACTCGATGTCGGGGGAGACCAGGTTCCAATCGAGGAAGCTGAGCACCGCCGTGAACACGAGCGGGCCGTAGACCCACGCCACGATCGCGAGCATGGTCGGCGAGAAGTACAGCCAGGCCACCCCGGTCGCGGCGGGGCGTTCGACCGCACGGACCTCGCGGTCCTTGGTGAGCGTCATGAACGCGCCCGCGCATCGAGCATGCGCACGGTGGTGTCCAGCGCCTCGGCGTAGTGGCGGGCGTGCCGCATTTCGATGATGATCGCCGGGTCGCGGACGAAGGTCGTTTCCAGTACGTCGCCGAGCGGGATCGTGCCCCAGCCGGGCGGCAGATGCAGGTCACCTTCGCCGAGCAGTTCCAGTTCGTACGGGCTGGCGTCGGGCTGACGCGCCATCCGGCCGAAATTGTCGTGCAGGTGGATGTGGCCGACGATCGGGGCGACCTCGCGAATCGCGCCGAGGAAGTCGTAGTCCAGATAGCCGGCCGACAGATAGGCGTGGCCGACATCGAGGCACATCGACACCGCCGGATGATCGATCCGCTGCACCTGCTCGGCGACCAGATCCAGGCGCATCCCGTAGGAACGGCGGGCGAGCACCGCGGGCCCGGGCGCCCGATTCTCGACCGCGATCATCACCCCGCGCGCACCGGATTCGTCGGCGAGATCGCGCAGCATCGCGCGTTCGGTTGCCATGCCCGCGGTCAACTCGTCACCGTCGCTGTACAGGTTCGGCAGCACCCCGGCGTGGTAGACCAGCACCTCGGCGCCGATCGCGGCGGCTACTTCCAGATCCGCCAACAGCCCGAGTTGCTGGGCTGGAGCACTGCCGGTGTCGAGCAGATTGCCGGTGCGCCCGGACGAATGCCACGAGCTGTGCAGGGTCAGCCGCAGTGGGCACCCGGCCAGCGCGTCGCGCAGCGCCGCCAGCCGGGAGCGCTGCACCCGCCCGCCGATCACCACCCCGAGGCCGCACCCGCCGAGTTCGGCATAACCGAATCCGGCGGTCGCGGCCTCGTCGAGGAATTCGCGCATCTCCTCGAAATCGGAACGGAGGAGCTGCTTTCCCGACCACGGATTGACCGTCAGGCCGATCTTGTCCGGGACCGCGCCGCCGTGCGAACCATTGGGCGGCGTGTGGGCGAATACCTGGTGTGACAACGTTGTCTCTCTTCGAGGGGTGGTGGGTCAGCGGAGGGTGCGCGAACTCAGTTGAGTCCGCGGATCTTCGTGGCGGCGGCGCGCAGGGTCGCCGCCGGGTCGGCACCGCGCAGGACGATCGGCTCGACGGCCTCGTCCTGCAGGATCACGACGCCCTGGTTGGACTGCTTGCCCGGGAAGGCGGTGTAGGGCGCCAGGTCGGCCATCTGCTTCACGGCCGAGCCGAGCCGCGGATCGGCCGAGGACTCCGCCGCGGTGCGCAGCGGCAGGTAGCCCATCTGCGAGGCGATGAGCTTGAAGCTCTCGTCATTGGTCATGAACTGCACGAACTTCCACGCCGCCTTCGCCTTGGCGGCGTCCTTGGCAACGACCGTCAGGCCGGAGCCGGAGAAGGTGGGGCGGGCGGGCAGGTTGTCGAAGGCGGGCAGGGGCGCCACCTGCAGGGCGAACTTGCCCTTGGCCGCCGCGTCGAGGGTCAGCAGACCGCCGCCGGTGGTGACGAGCATGCCGAGCTTGCCGGAGTTGAAAGCGCTTTGCGCGGAGGCGAAGTCGACCGCGGGCTGTACACCGGACTTGGTCAGATCCTGAATCGTCGACAGCGCGGTGATCACCGGGGCCGAATCGACGGTGACCTCACCGCTGCTCGACACCAGCCCGCCACCGGCACTGTTGACCAGCGACTGGGTCAGGTAGTCGGACTTGCCCGGATCGGCCGCCGAGACGTACACGCCCTGGGCCTCGGTCTTGTCCTTGATCGCCTGTGCCGCCTGCTTGAGCTGGGCCATCGTCTTGGGCGGCTGGGCCGGGTCGAGGCCGGCGGCGGTGAACAGATCGGCGTTGTAGAAGACCACCGGGGTGGCCATCATGAACGGCATCGCGACCGGCTTCTTGGCACCGGCGACCGGAGTCGCCTTCAGCACCGACGGCACGAAGCCCGCCATGTGCTTGTTCCACTCGTCGGTCCCGGCCACTTCTTCGAGCGACCGCAGCGGCAAGGTCTGCGACGCTTGCGCGACCTTGCTCCACCCGATCTGCGCGACGTCGGGCGGGTTGCCCGCTACCACTTCGCTCTGCAGCTTGGTGAGCGCGTCCGCGGTCGGGACCGACTGCGGTTTGACCGTGATCTTCGGGTTGGCCGTCTGGAAGTCGTTGATCAACTTCTCGATGCCCTTGCCCAGCGGGTTGGTCTGTCCGTAGGTGTAGGACAGGAAGGTGATGGTCACCGGGTCGTCGGCCCCGGCTGGGGCCGAGCTGTTCTGGCCGCAGGCCGCGAGCAGCGTGGTGACCGCGACGAGCACGATCCCCCATCCGGCCTTACGGCCGTGGTGGTGCGAGTTCATAACAGGCTTTCTGTGGAGGGGGTGGTCGAATCGGGCGTCAGCGGAGTCGGACTCCGCCGTGCGTGACGGTCATGCTCTGGATGCCACGCAAGTTCACATTGGGCCGGTACCGCAGCGAACCCGGCACGAGCACCGGGTCGATCACGCGCGCGGCGAAGGCCGACAGCGCCGCCGCGCCCTCGGCCCGGCCCAGCGCCGCGGCCAGGCAGAAGTGCGCACCGGCGGAGAAGGCGAGGTGGTCGGCGGCACCGCGGGCGACATCGAAGCGATCGGCGTCGGGGTAGTGCTCGGGATCGCGGTTGGCCGCGGCGAGCAGCACCAGCATCGCGGTGCCGGGGCTGATCGCGGTGCCGCTCACCGCCATGTCGCGGGTGGCGATGCGCATCACGAACTGGATCGGCGCGTCGTAGCGGAGCACCTCGTCGGCGGCGCTGATCCCCAATTCCGGATCGGCGCGCAGGATTTCGCGCTGGTCCGGGTTCTGGAGCAGGGCGAGCACACCGTTGGCGATGAGGTTGGCGGTGGTCTCGTGGCCCGCGACCATCAGCAGCACACAGGTGGCGAGCAGTTCGCCCTCGCTGAGCACTTCGCCTTCCTCTTCGACCTCGATCAGCCGCGAGAGCAGGTCGTCGCCGAGGTTGCCGCGGCGGCGGACGATCAGGTTCTTCAGGTAGTTCATCAGCTCGTTGCGCGCGCCTTCGGCGTCGTCGAGGTCGTCGTTGTGGACGACGAGGTTGAAGTCGAGGACGCGGCCCAGCCTGCGGGCGGCCGGCTCGAAGTCGTCGAACTCCTCGACCGGGATGCCCAACAGCGCGCACATGATCCGCACCGGCAAGGGCAGCGCGAATTCGGAGATCACGTCGAATTCGGACTTACTCGCGATCTGCGCGACGAGATCGTCGACGATCGAGTGGATCTGTGGCTGCGAGGCCCGAATCACCCTGGGGGTGAAAGCCTTCGACACGAGCCGGCGAATGCGGGTGTGTGCGGGCGGATCGAGGAAGAGCAGGGATTCGGGGCGCTCCGGGTGATCCTTGCCGAGTCGGGAAAGGCTGGGGTCGTTGCGAACCGACGGGTCGCGCAGCACCTGCTGGCAATCGGCATAGTTGGCGATGATCACGAGGTCGCCGCCTTTGGTGACCAACGGCGACTTCGTGCGCAGGGCGCGGTGGACGGGATACGGATCGGGTCGGGTGTCGGGAGCGAACAGTTCGGCCAGCGTCGACTCGGCGTCGTGCTGACTGGCAACCGTGGTCGTCATTTTCTGGGCTCCTTCGAAATCGGCGTCGAATTTCTTTCGCCTGCACCGCATAAAAGTCTTCCACCCCGAAGTCGCGGGCGACAACGCGGAACGCATTATTGATCCATTGCGGTACGAAATGGATCGCACTGTCAAGGTGGGGATCATCGGGCTTTACCGGGTCAGCGATTCGAATGCCGAATCGACCGCGTTCACAGCGCTGGCCGCGACCGCGGTCACCGCGAGGCGGGCAGGACACGCCGTGCGGTCGGCAGGAATTAGGGCGCTGCTCATCTGTGCTTCACGGGCCCGTTCCCCGATGACGTGCGGTGCCGCTATACAAGGGGAATATCTCGGACGAGTCACGTACCTGATCACGCGAGGCGCGAACTATGGAGACACGGCATATCGAGGCATTTCTGGCCATCGCTGACGAACTGCACTTCGGGCGGGCAGCCGCCAGGCTGCACCTGACGCAGCCGTCACTGAGTCAGCAACTCAAGCGTCTGGAACGCCATCTCGGCGTCGAACTGGTGTCGCGGACCTCGCGGGTGGTGCAGCTGACCCCCGCGGGCGAGGCGTTCCGCACCGACGCCCGGCGGATTCTCGGGGAGGTGAACTCGGCGACGAGTACCGTCCGCGACATCGCGGCCGGACGGATGGGCAAGATCAACATCGGGTTCAACGGCCGGGCCGGGCAGCTCATCATGCCCAGGTCACTGGCCCAATTGCACGCGAACTACCCCAACATCACCACCAAGCTCAGCTCGGGTCGCTCCGGTCCGCAGCTCACCGCGCTCACGCGCGGCGAACTCGATGTCGGGCTGCTCTACGGTGGCACGTCCAATGGCGACTCGGTGCTGTCGCGGTGTCTGCTGCAGATGCGCATCGGCGCGCTGGTCGGGCCGGGGCACCGGTGGGCCGACCGGTCGTCGATCGCGATCCGCGAACTGGCCGAGACGCCGTGCGTGCTGTTCAACCGTGAGGTGAGCCCCGCGATGTACGACGCCATCATGACCGCGGGCGAGCGCGCGGGCGCCTTCCCGAAGGTCGCCGAGTACATGAACGATTCGGTGGCCACCGGGATCACCGTGGCGGCCCGCCGGTATCTGGGGTTCGCGTCGTTCATCAGCATGGACGAGCCGCGGCCGATGGGTCTGAGGGTGGTTCCGCTCGTGGATCCGGAACCGGTGGTGGAATTGCAGGTCGCCTGGCGGGTCGACAGTCCCAATGAAGTGGTGCAGGTATTCCTGGACAGTCTCGACGCGACGCGGAATTTTCTGCAGTCCACCGTCCGCGGCAAAGTATACGGAGAACCATTGGCGAGTTGATTTCCATTCGGTCGATTGAGATCGGCAATGGAAATCCGCATCGGCGGCCGGGGATGATGCAATTAATTCATGGCACCTGAACTGAAAACCTCAGCCACCCTCGGTTCGGTATTCGAGGCGATCGATCCGGATAATCCCGACTTCTTGCTCTTGCAGCGAATTGTCAGCAAGCTGGTTCCCTTCGGCACCCACGCGGGTACCGAAATCACCGAAATCGGTCCGCACCGCGCGATCGTGGAGATTCCCGACGAGCCCTACGTCCTCAACCATCTGCGGACCGTGCACGCAGGTGCGCAATTCCTGGCCGCCGATATCGCCGGCGCGTGCGCTTTCGTCGGCGCGCTGGCTTCGCGGTTGTCGGCGGTCGACACGTTGGTACTGCGGGACGCGCGGCTGTCGTTCCGCAAACCCGCCCTCGGCCGGATCCGGGCGATCGGGGTCATCGACCCGAGCGACGTCGCGACGGTGCTGGCGGCCGAAGCGGGGCAGCGGGTGGACGTGGACGCGCGGGCGCTGATGTACGACGCGGCCGGCGTGCTGGTCGGCAAGGTGGCGCTCGACTACGTCTGCACCATGGCGGCGTGATGAGCGAGCAACGCACCGAGATCGCCGGCCTCGAAACGACTACCGTCCCCACCACCGACGGCGCCGCACTCGCGGTTCGGCTGCTGCCGCAAGCGGATTCGAGCGCGCCGGTCGTGCTGATCCTGCCCGCGATGTCCATCAAGGCCAAGTACTACCTGCCGCTGGTCACGGCCTTGCACGCGGCCGGGCTCACGGCCGCCGTCCTCGATCTGCGCGCGCAGGGCGACAGCAAGCCCGCGCTGGGGGAGGGGCCCGGGTTCGGCTATCGCGAGCTGATCGAGGTCGACCTGCCCGCCGTGGCGGACGCGCTGCGCGAACGGTTCCCGCAGGCGCCGCTGCACCTGTTCGGGCACAGCCTCGGCGGACAGCTCGCGCTGCTGTTCGCGGCGGCCGAGCCGGAGCGGATCGCGAGCATCACGACGATCGGCACCGGTTCGGTGTACTGGTGGTCGTTCGAACTGCGCAGGCGCCTCGAGGTTTTGGCGCGCGGACTGTCGGTCGGTGCGGTTACCCGGCTGCGCGGACGGTGGACCGGCGGCGGCGGGATCGGGCCGATGACCGCGGGCGTCATGATCGACTGGGCGCGCCACCTGCGGACCGGCAACTACCGGCCCAGTGGCAGCACCCGCGACTATGACCGGCTGCTGCGCGAATTCACGCTGCCGGTGCTGCTCATCTCGCTCGACGGCGACCCGCTGGGGCCCGAATCCACGGTGCGTTTCCTGAGCAAGCGGATGGGCGCGGCGGATCAGCACCGCTGGCACATCGACCGGACCTCGGGCTTCACCCACATCGGCCATGCGTCGTGGGTGAAGGACAGCGAACTGGTCGCGCCCGCGGTCGCGGCGTGGGTTGTCGAAGGCCGACCGCCCCAATAGCGATGGCCGATCGACTCGGCAACCAAGACCCACTGCCTCGGTGACGACGGTCGGATGCCTCGGTGACGAAGGCCAGCTGCCTTGGTGGGGAAGGCCGACCGTTCGTGGCACCACTCGATAGCGACCTCTTCTCGGGCTCTCAGAAGGATTGGCACAGTGACGACTTCCCTTGCACCCTCGGCGCTCGCCAGGGACGACAACTCCATCTACCGCGCGCTGTCGGAATTGGACAAGCCGGTGTTCGTGGTTCGTGACGATCGCGGTGTCGCGGTGACCACCGATGCCGGTGCCGCCCGTGGCGCGCAAGTGCTGGCCGCCGCACCGGCGCTGCGGCCGGAAACGCTCGGTAACAACGAGTTCCGGCAGACGCACGGGGTGGACTTCGCCTATCACGCCGGTGCGATGGCCAACGGGATCGCCTCGGCCCCGATGGTGGTCGCCATGGCCCGCGCGGGGTTGCTCGCCTCGTTCGGCGCCGCCGGGGTGCTGCCCGCCCGGATCGACGAGGCACTGGCCACGATCGGGCGCGAGGCACCGGGAAAACCGTTCGCCTGCAACCTGATCCACAGTCCCAGCGAGAACGCGCTGGAGCGGGCGATCGTGGATGCCTGCCTGCGGCACGAGGTGCGCTGTGTCGAGGCGTCGGCGTTCCTCGACCTGACCCCACAGGTGGTGCGCTACCGGCTGGCCGGTCTGCACCGCGACCCGAACGGTCAGGTGATCGCCCGAAACCGCTTGATAGCCAAGGTGTCTCGCGCCGAGGTCGCTGAGCTGTTCCTTCGCCCGGCACCGGAGCACCTGGTGCGCGGACTGCTCGACGCGGGGGAGATCACGGCTGAGCAGGCCGAGCTGGCGGCGTCGGTCCCGATGGCCGACGACATCACCGGCGAGGCGGACTCCGGTGGCCACACCGATCGCCGTCCGCTGGTGGTTCTGCTGCCGTCGCTGCTGGCGGTGCGTGAACGGATCCAGCGTGAATACGGATACGCCCAGCGGGTCCGGGTCGGCGCGGCCGGTGGCATCGGTACCCCGGCGGCCGCCGCGGCGGCCTTCGCGATGGGTGCCTCCTACGTGGTCACCGGGTCGGTCAACCAGGCCACTGTCGAAGCGGCGCAGTCGGATACGGCGAAGCGACTGCTGGCCGCAGCGGGTGTGGCCGATACCACCATGGCGCCGTCGTCGGACATGTTCGAACTCGGCGTCGACGTGCAGGTGCTGCAACGCGGCACGATGTTCGCGAGCCGGGCCCGGCGCCTGTACGACACCTATCGACGCTACGACGGCATCGAGGCGATCCCCGTCGCCGAGCGCGCCGAAATCGAGCAGCGGATCCTGGCTCGCTCGTTCGACGAGGTGTGGGAGGACTGCCTCGGCTACTTCCGCGAGCGTGACCCCGAGCAGATCGCGCGTGCCGAGGGGAACCCGAAACGCCGGATGGCGCTGATCTTCCGGTGGTATCTGGGCCGTTCGTCGGGCTGGAGCACCGCGGCGACACCCGATCGCACGCTCGACTACCAGATCTGGTGCGGGCCCGCGATGGGCGCGTTCAACGACTGGGTCGCGGGCACCTACCTAGCCGCACCGGCGCACCGCCACGTCGCCGAGGTCGGGCTGCAGATCATGCGCGGCGCGGCCTTCACCACCCGCGTGAGTCAGTTGCGCGCGGCGGGTGTGCGGCTACCTGGCCGCTGCGCCACGTACGTTCCGGCCCCGCTCGCCACTGTCGAGTCGCGATGAGTAGCGCGGTGCACGGGCACGCCGCTGGGCAGGGAGACGTCACCATGCAGGCAGACAGCGTGGTAAGAGGAGACACCGCCGGGCAAGAGGGCAGCGTGGTGCGAGGAGACACGGCCGGGCGAGGAGGCGGCGTGGTGGAAGACAGTGCCGTGCAGGGGCACCGTGTTGCGCAGGAATACAGCGTCGCGCCACTGGTCACTATGGCGGCCGACGACAACTTGGCCAACGTGGTGTTCCGCAAGGCCGTTGCCGATCCGGCGGCCGTCGTGTTCAGTCGCAATACGGACGAGGGCTGGGTCGATGTCGGCTTCGCCGAGTTCGCGCGAGTTGTTCTCGGGCTCGCGAAAGGCCTGTCGGCCAACGGGATCGGCGTCGGCGATCGGGTGCTGATCCTCGGCGGTACGAGTTTCGAGTGGTCGGCGGCGGACTTCGCGGTGCTGAGTGTCGGTGCGGTGGTCGTGCCGGTGTACCTGACGTCCTCGGCCGAGCAGATCCAGCACATCGTGGCCGATGCCCGGCCCAGCGCGTGTTTCGTGGAGACAGCCGAACAGTCCGAGATGATCGGCGCGGCCGCGGGGGAGGCGTTGCGCGGGCGAGCCTGGCTGCTCGGCTCGTCGTTGCCCGCGCTGACCGAGCAGGGCGCAGCGGTCGCCGACGCCGAGGCCACCGAACGCAGGCTGGCGGTGCGCGCCGACGATGTCGCGACGATCGTCTACACCAGCGGCACGACCGGAGTGCCCAAGGGGTGCCTGCTGACCCACCGCAACATCTTCGCCGCCGCTGCCAACGTCGTCGAGCTCCTCGACACCGTATTCCGGCGCACCCCAGCAGATCCCGCGTCGACGCTACTGTTCCTTCCGCTCGCCCACGTGTACGGGCGGGTCGTGCAGTTCGGTTGCGTACTGGCCGGGGTCCGCACCGGTCTGGTCGCCACCCCCGCGCAGCTGCCCGCCGAACTGCCGAACTTCCGGCCGACGTTCCTGATCGGCGTCCCGTACGTCCTGGAGAAGATCCGCAAAGCGGCACGTCAAGCACTCGGCAGCGCCGCCTACGACACGGCAGAGGCGGCGGCGATCGCGATCGGCCACGCACGCCGACGCGGTCAGCCGCCCCCGGCGAGCGCGGTGATCGACACCGATATCGGCAAGCAATGGCGCGGCATGCTCGGCGGACGGCTCGAGCACATGGTCGCGGGCGGCGCCTCGCTGGAACCGTCGACAGCGGACTTCTTCACCGGGATCGGCGTGGAGATCATCGGCGCGTACGGTCTCACCGAGGCATCGTCGACAGTGAGTATGAGTGCGCCACACGCCAATCGGGCCGGCGCGGTCGGCCGACCGGTGCCGGGCACGACCGTCGCGATCGCCGACGACGGCGAGATCCTGGTCCGCGGCCCACAGGTCTTCCCCGGGTACTGGCCGGACGGCGGCCACTCGGCCGAAACCTGGCTGGCCACAGGGGATCTCGGCCGTCTCGACGAGGATGGGTTCCTGTTCATCACCGGTCGGCGCAAGGAGATCATCGTCACCAGCGGCGGCAAGAACGTGGCACCCGCGCCCCTCGAAGATCGAGTTCGCCTGCACGCCTTGGTCAGCAACTGCATGCTCGTCGGTGAAGGGCGACCGTATGTGACCGCGCTGATCACCGTCGATCCGATGGTGCTGGCCCGGTGGGCCGCCCAGCACGACGTCGACCTGGCCGCCGGCATCCCGACCGACGACCCCCGATTGCTCGCGGAGATCGCCGCCGGTGTCGAGGCGGCGAACCAGCTCGTCTCGCGGGCGGAGTCGATTCGCCGGTTCGCCGTTCTCGCGGAGGACTTCTCGATGGAGAAGGGGCAGCTGACGGCGTCGTTGCGACTGCGTCGCGCGGCGATCGAAGCCGACTACGACGCCGTCATCGCCGAGCTCTACCCCGGCTGACCCGCGGCCAGCCAGCAGAAGTACTCGAGGTCCACCTTCGCGAGCAAGGCGCCACTGTCGTCGTGCAGCAAGGCCTTTCCGGTGATGTCGAACTGTTCCTCGGTCCTGCGCCCGACCACGTCGGCCAGGATCGGGGAGCTCACCGTGCCACTGGCGCGGATCCGCCCACGAGCAGGCCGGAAGAAGGTGGTCTTGGTGCCGCGCAGCACGAAGGTCCGCACATGCAGAATGCGCGGTGCGATGATGCCGGAAAACGCGCCCGCACAGGCGACTTCGGCCGCGAGGAACAACGCCCCCGCGTGCACGGTTCCCAGGTGATTGCTCATCTGCGGTGACTCGGGGATCTCGGCCACCGCCGAACCGGGGCCGAGTTCGGTCATGCGCACCCCTACCAGATTCACGAACGGCACGAGCGTGTCGACGGTCTTGCGGATCTGTTCGTAGTCCGGCGTCGCGGCACCGGTCATATTCGTCAGCCGAGCCTGCGCTGCGGCGATTCCGGGGGCTGGTTCATTTCCAGTTGGCATGCCCCAATTAGCGCATATTCAACCGTTTTTCGTGATGAACGGAAGTTGAATTCAACTATTCCGTCGAGCTGCCGGATCGCTAATACTGAGATCCATTGTTAGGGAACACCTATTCATGTAATCCGATTGGAAATCGGTATGCGGATCATGCGGTTCTCCTCCGTAAACTCGCAACCGGGGCCATAAGCGTTTCATTTACTGAGGAGTCACCCTGATGTATGACGCGATTGTTGTCGGCGCGCGGTGCGCGGGTTCACCGGTCGGCATGTTGCTGGCGAGGCAGGGACATCGAGTCCTGGTGGTGGACCGGGCCACCTTCCCCAGTGACACCGTCTCGACGCACTACATTCAGCAGCGCGGCGTGGCCCGGCTGGCCCAGTGGGGTCTGCTCGACAAGCTGATCGCCACCGGTGTGCCGGCGATCAAGCGGATGACGGTGTCCTACCTCGACATCGTCATCGCGGGGTTCGCCGATCCCATCCAGGGCATCGATGCCACCTACGCGCCGCGGCGCACCGAACTCGACACGATCCTGGTCGAGGGGGCGAAGGAGGCAGGCGCCGAAGTTCGCACCGGCTACACCGTCAGCGAACTGATCATCGAAGACGGCGTGGTCGTCGGCATTCGCGGTTCGGTAGCAGGCGGCGAGATCGCCGAGGAGCGGGCCCGCATCGTGATCGGCGCGGACGGCACCAACTCGTTCGTCGCCAACGCTGTCGGCGCCGAGACCTACACGAAGGTCGCGGCCGAGTGCTTCATCTACTACAGCTACTTCAGCGGCCTGTCGCAGACCGAGTTCCACAGCCGCATCGGCGACAAGCAGCAGATCGGCATCTGGCCGACACACAACGACCAGACGCTCGTCGCGGTCATGCGCAAGATCGACAAGTACTCCGACTTCCGGGCCGATGTCGAGACCAACTTCGTGCAGGTCGCCCGCGATATCCTGCCCGAGTTCGCCGAGGAACTGGTGACCAAGGGCAAGCGCGAGGACCGCTTCTACCCGATGCGGTATCCGGACAACTACCGCCGCCAGTCGCACGGCGCGGGCTGGGCGCTGGTCGGCGACGCGGGCTACCACAAGGACCCGTTCACCGGACTCGGGATCTCCGACGCGTTCGACTACGCGGCACTGCTCGCCGAACGGGTGCACGAGGGTCTGACCGAACAGCGGCCGATGGCCGAGGCGCTCGCCGATTACCAGCGCGAACGTGACGAGAAATCGCAGTCGAGTTTCGAATTCACCTGCACGATTTCCACGCTCGAGCTGACTCCGCAATTGCTGGCTGTTTTCCGAGCGCTGGAAAAGAACGAGGAATATGCCACGGACTTCTTCGCGATGGTCGGCGGCGGAATGACCGGCGAGGAATTCTTCGCACCCGAACGCATCGCGAAACTACTCGGTGCCAACGTATGAGCTGATGGTGCTCGGCGACAGTTTCGCGGAGGGGCGCGGCGGTGCGGTCACCGCCGACGGCTCCTTCGCGGGATTTGTCGCGCACGTCGAGCACCTGCTCGGAATTCACGGCGCGACACTGAACCTCGGTTCCTACGGGGCCACCACCCAGGATGTCCTCGACCGGCAGCTGCCGGTGGCCCTCGCCGCCGATGCTCCGCTGATCGGCGTGATCGTCGGCGGAAACGACCTGGTCACCGACTACGACCCGGATCGCTTCCGCCGCAACCTGCGTCACATCTATGCCGGGTTGGCGCGCCGGGATCGGCTGGTGTTCACCACGAACTGGCCGGATATCCCGGACCGCCTGCCCGGTCTGCCCGAATCCGTGCGCACGGTGTTGCGGTCGCGATTCGCGCAAGCCAACGACTATCTCGACGACCTCGTCCACGAGTTCGACCTCGTGCGACTCGATTTGGTGAACGCACCCATCACCGCGGACCCGGTCATGTGGTCCCCGGACGGCATGCATCCGAGTCCGGCGGGCCATCAGCTCATCGGTACGGCGATGGCCGACCTCATCGACGAGGTCCGGACTGTGCGAGTTACGCAACTCTGAGCAGAAGACAAGGGATAGCAACCATGAACGACCACCTTCGGCACTCCGAAGACCCGGCCATGACGCGGCGCCTGGCCGACAACCCGATCGCGATCGTCGGACTGAGCGGACTGTTCCCGATGGCCGCCAATTTCCGTGACTTCTGGCAGAACGTCGTCGACGCCGCGGACTGCATGTCCGACGTCCCGGCCACGCACTGGAACCTCGACGACTACTACGACGCCGACCCGACGGCACCCGACAAGACCTATTGCCGCCGTGGCGGTTTCGTGCCCGAGATGCCGTTCAGCGTCACCGAGTTCGGGCTGCCGCCCAATCAGCTCGAGGTCACCACGGTCGTGCAGTTGCTGAGCCTGCTCGTGGCCCGTGACGTGCTCGCCGACGCGGGCGCGGTCGGGTCGGACTGGTACCGGCCCGAGCGCACCGGGGTGGTGCTCGGCGTCGCCGGACCGACGACGTTGTCGCACCCGCTGGCCGCGCGCTTGTCGACGCCGGTGCTCAAAGAGGTCATCCGCAGTTGCGGGCTGACGCAGGCCGACGCCGAACAGATCGCGCAGAAGTACGCGGACGCCTTCCCGTCCTGGGAGGAGAACTCGTTTCCGGGCCTGCTGGGCAATGTGATCGCGGGCCGGGTCGCCAACCGCCTCGACCTCGGTGGCATGAACTGCACCGTCGACGCGGCGTGCGCGAGTTCACTGTCGGCGGTCCACGTCGCGATCAGCGAACTGGTGTCCGGGCGTGCCGACATGATGATCACCGGTGGCTGTGACACCGAGAACTCGATCTTCGGGTACCTGTGCTTCAGCAAGGTGGGGGCGCTGTCGCGTTCGGGCGTGATCAAGCCGCTCGACGACAGTGCCGACGGCACGCTGGTCGGCGAGGGCATCGGCATGATCGCCCTCAAGCGCCTCGCCGACGCCGAACGCGACGGTGACCGGGTGTACGCGGTGATCAAGGGCATCGGGTCCTCGAGCGACGGGCGCTTCAAGAGCATCTACGCCCCGCGCGCCGAGGGCCAGCAGGCCGCCCTGCGCCGCGCCTACGAAGACGCGGATTGCTCACCGGCCACGATCGGGCTGTTCGAGGCGCACGCCACCGGCACCCGCGTCGGCGATCAGACCGAGCTCGCCGCGTTGAACGCGGTACTGCGTGCGGCCACCGACGAGACCGGATACGCCGCGATCGGCAGCGTGAAATCCCAGATCGGGCACACCAAGGGTGCCGCCGGTGCGGCCAGTTTGATCAAGCTGGCGCTGGCGTTGCATCACAAGGTGCTGCCGCCGTCGATCAATGTCACCGCGCCGAACAAGGCGCTCGACGATTCCTCGCCGCTCTACATCAACACCAGGACGCGGCCGTGGATCCGCGATCCGCACCGCCCGCAACGTCGTGCGGCCGCGTCGGCGATGGGCTTCGGCGGCACCAACTTTCACGCGGTGCTCGAGGAGGCCGCCGGTGATCGCGCGGCGACGATGCATCGCACCGCGCGGGTCTGGTTGTGGCACGCCGAGTCCACCGCCGAACTGGCGAGCCTGCTGAGTTCGGGCGCCG
The DNA here is from genome assembly GCF_054031145.1 of Nocardia sp. FBN12. Taxonomy (NCBI): domain Bacteria; kingdom Bacillati; phylum Actinomycetota; class Actinomycetes; order Mycobacteriales; family Nocardiaceae; genus Nocardia; species Nocardia sp. FBN12. The sequence goes on along the minus strand of NZ_CM132926.1, from coordinate 3,576,267 downwards.
AGCCGAACGGTGACGCCGGGATTCCGGACGAACACGCCCGCGTCGGATTCGTGGCGCGCGACGAGGACGAAGCGTCGGCGCTGCGCGCGCTGGCGGTGACCGAACTCGCCGGTGACGCCGACGAGTGGAACCATCCGCGCGGCATCGTCTTCCGTCGCCGGGCGCTGCCCGATCTGAAGATCGGCGCGCTGTTCGCCGGCCAGGGCAGCCAGTACGTGGACATGGGTCTGGCCGCGGTACTGAACAATCCCACCGTCGCCACCGCCTTCGACGAGGCCAACGCGGTGTTCGCCGACGCGGCCCGGCCGCCCGCCGCGGTGGTGTTCCCCGCGCCGGTCTTCGACCCCGAGCAGCGCAATGCCCAGGAGGCGACGCTGCGGCGCACCGAGTTCGCGCAGCCCGCGATCGCGGCGCTGTCGGTGGGGCAGTACCGGTTCCTGTCCGAGCGCGGCCTGACCTGCGCCGGATTCATGGGCCACAGCTTCGGTGAGCTGACCGCGCTGTGGGCGGTGGATTCGCTCGACACCGCCGACTACTTCACTCTCGCCAGGGCGCGCGGCGCGGCGATGGCGATCGACACCGACGCCGACGCGGGCACGATGGCCGCGGTGCAGGCCGACCGCGAACAGGTCAGCGCGATCCTCGCCGACCATCCCGATGTGAGTGTGTGCAACCACAACGCACCCGACCAGGTGGTGGTCGGTGGTGGTACCGCGGCCGTCGCGGAATTCGTCGCGGCGGGCCGGGCGCGCGGGCTGACCGTGCGTGAGTTGCCGGTGGCGGGCGCGTTCCACACCCGCTACGTCGCCCACGCGGTCGAGCCGTTCAAGGCCGCCGTGAAGAACGTCGGCATTCGTGCTCCGAAGGCCAAGATCTACGCGAATTCCCGTGACGCCGAATATGGTTCGCGGGTCGCGAGCAACCGCAAGGTGCTCACCGACCAGCTGCTCGAAACCGTCGAGTTCGTCGCGGGGCTGCAGGCCATGCAGGCCGACGGCTGCAATGTATTCGTCGAGTTCGGGCCCAAGGCCACGCTCACCTCGCTCGTACGCCGGACTCTCGGCGCCGACGTCATCGCCCTCTCGACCGACCAGGGCCCGACCGGCGACAGCGATGTGGCACTCAAGAAGGCGGCGCTGCAACTAGCGGTGCTCGGTGCGCCGATCGTCGACATCCACCGCCACGACGCCGCGCCGTTCGCGGTGCCGGAGGCGCCCGGCATGGTGGTCCGGCTCAACGGCCGCGACTTCGTCCCGGAATCCCGTAAGGAGCTCTACCGCAAGGGAATCGAGGAGCAGGTCGTGTTGGAAGCTGTCACGCAGGCTCGGGGAGCCGCCGAAGCGGAGGCTGCCGCCCAGGCCCAGATCGCTACTGAAGCACAGGCCGCGGCCCAGGCAGCGGAAACGCGGGCCGCTGCGCAGTCGCGAGCCGCCGCCGAGAATCAGGCGGCCGCCGAGGTCCAGGCACAGACTGCCGTGCGGTCGACAGCGACTCAGACTTCGGCGGTCGTGCGAGTACCCGAAACAGTCATGGCCGCACAGGGTTCCGCGGCTGGCCGTGATGTTCCGATGACGAACTCCTCCGATTCGGCCTATCCGGGCGCCGGGCGGGACACCGTGACTCAGCAGCACCTCGACATCCACAGCCGATACGCCGAGGGGCAACTCGAGGTCGCCGAAGGACTGGTCTCGGTCTTGCGCGACGCGCAGCGGACAGGCGGTGCCGACGACCGCCTCCACTCGACCGTGCACGCCATCAAGGAGCAAAGCCTGGCGATCGGCCGAACCCATGTTCGGGTCAATGAGATCCTCGCTTCGCTGTCCGGCCTGGAACACGCATCACCGACGCCAGTCGATGCCACTGGCCGAACCGGTACCAACGGATTCCACGCCGAACCTTCCGTCGGCAACGGAAACGGCACCCACAATTCGCAGCCGTCGGCCCCGGCCGCGCTGCTCGACCGTCAGACCGGCGACCGGGCGGCCCCGCCGGAGCGCTCCCCGCAATCACCTGCCCCGCATTCTGATTCGGCCGCACCGAGGTTCACAGCGGGCTCGACGGACGCCGCCGACCCGACGGCCGAGCACTCGCCGCGCACCGGCGACGCGGTGTCAGGGCACCGATCGCTCGACACCGAAGCCGTGACCCGTCACCCAGAGGTCGCCGCTGCCGAGACAACCGACCCGGCGCTCGACGCCGACGCGGTGTGGTCGGTGCTGTCGCAGGTGGTTTCGGAGAAGACCGGCTACCCGCCGGAGATGCTGGCACTGTCGCTGGATCTGGAAGCCGATCTCGGTGTGGATTCGATCAAGCGGGTGCAGATCATGGGTGCGGTCGGTGAGCGCATCGATGGTGTGCCCGCTGTGGGTCCCGAGCAGGTCGCGGAGTTGCGGACCCTGAACGACATCGTGGATTTCGTCGCCGCATCGGTGGTTTCGGCGCCGGCAACCGCGCCTACGTCTCCGGCACTCGATGCCGACGCGGTGTGGTCGGTGCTGTCGCAGGTGGTTTCGGAGAAGACCGGTTATCCGCCGGAGATGCTGGCACTGTCGCTGGATCTCGAGGCCGATCTCGGTGTCGACTCGATCAAGCGCGTGCAGATCATGGGTGCGGTCGGTGAGCGCATCGACGGGGTACCGGCCGTCGGTCCCGAGCAGGTCGCCGAACTCCGGACCCTGAGTGACATCGTGGATTTCGTCGCCGCATCGGTGGTCTCGGTGCCGGGCGTCGCGCCCGCGACCGGATCGGTGGTCGATGCCGACGCGGTGTGGTCGGTGTTGGTGCAGGTGGTTTCGGAGAAGACCGGTTATCCGCCGGAGATGCTGGCGATGTCGCTGGATCTGGAAGCCGATCTCGGTGTGGATTCGATCAAGCGGGTGCAGATCATGGGTGCGGTCGGTGAGCGCGTCGACGGTGTGCCTGCCGTCGGTCCCGAGCAGGTCGCGGAGTTGCGGACGCTGAGTGACATCGTCGATTTCGTCGCGGGCTCTGCCGCGACCGGCGCAGCTTCGCCAGGTGCGGCAGCCGCCGACTCGTCGGCAGCTGCTGGCACCTCGGTAACCACTGGTCCCGTTGCCGCCACACATGGCACCGATACGTCGTCGAGTACCGCGTACCCCGGGGCGCAGCAGCGCGACACTCGCGGCGGGATCGACGACGATCCGGTCCTGCTGCGGATCGTGCCTGTCGCACTTCCCGACATCGACCGGCTCGACCAGCCCTACGCCACGGACCGGACCGCGCTGATCGTCGACCACGGTGACAACACCGCCGCGACGCTCGCGACCGGCCTCGAGCAACAGGGATGGACCGTTCACACGGCCTCGGTCACCGCCCGCGACGATGCGGGAGTCCGCGAGTGGGACGGTGTCACCGTGCAGGCGGCGATCGAGTCCGCGCTGAAAGATGTCGCGCGGCTGGATCTGTGCCTGTCCGTCCTGCCCACCGACAGCCAGTGGCTGGCGGGTGGTCATCGGCTCGCCGACACGATCCACACTGCCACGCTGGTCCACGATCGCCTGGTGGCGACCGCCGAAGCGGGTACGCGGGCGGCGTTCGTCACGCTCACCCGCATCGACGGTGTGCTCGGCCACCGAGGCGAGCGAGCCGCTGCCGCCGCCGTTGTCGGCGGGGTCAGCGGTCTGGTCAAGACCCTCGCGCAGGAAGCGCCCGGACTGTTCTGCCGGGCACTCGATCTCTCGCCGCAGCTGACCGACGAGGCGGTGATCGTCTCCTTCCTCGCCGAACTCGACGACGCCGCCATCGACGCTCGCGAAGTCGGGATCGACGCCGGCCACGCCCGCTGGACCCTGCGCCCACAGTCGGTCGAGAGTTCCACCGAGACCACCGAACTGGCCCTCACCACCGACGATGTTCTCGTCGTCACCGGTGGTGCGCGGGGTGTGACCGCGCGGTGTGTGCGTGAACTGGCCGCTCGCCGACCCTGCGAGTTCGTCCTGCTCGGACGCACCGGACTCGACGACGAGCCGGAATGGGCGCTGGGCGTCGCCGACGATGCTCTCAAGGCCGCAGCCATCGCCGCCGTGCGCGCCGCGGGTGAGCAGCCGACACCGAAACAGGTCGACCGGCTCACCCGAAACCTGCTGGCACAGCGCGAGATCCGCGCGACCGTCGACGCGGTAGCCGAGACCGGCGCACGGGTGCGCTACCTCGCGGTCGACATCACCGACGCCGAAGCCACACAGCGGGCACTCGCGCCGGACGCGGGCCGGGTCACCGGCATCGTGCACGGCGCGGGCGCGCTCGCCGATTCCCTGCTGGCAGCCAAGTCCGCCGACGACATCCGCGTCGTTCTCGCGACCAAGCTGGACGGGCTGTACAACGTGGTCAGCGCCCTGCGCGACGCCACGCTCGGACATCTCATCCTGTTCGGGTCGGTGGCCGGGGTTTACGGCAATCCGGGTCAGGCCGACTACGCCGTCGCCAACGAAGCGCTCAACCGCGCGGCGGTGAGCTGGCGCCGCCAAGGTCTCGCCGGGCACGTCACCACCGTGAACTGGGGTGCTTGGGACGGCGGCATGGTGACTCCGCAACTGCGCGAAGTCTTCCTCGCGCGCGGTGTCGCCTTGCTCGGGATGGACGCGGGTGCCCGGATGTTCGCCGAACAGTTCGCCCCCGGTCGCGCCGACGACGTGTCGGTGCTGGTCGGCCCCGCTGCCCCGCTCGCAACGGCCGTAACCATCGCTGCCACACAACCTTTCACCGCCTACCGCGATCTCGCATCGCTGGCCGCGGATCCGGTGATCGGCGACCATCGAGTCGGCAAGTTCCCGGTGTTCCCCGCGGCCGCCGGGCTCGGCTGGGCGATCAACGTGCTCGAGCGCGCCAACCCCGGCCTGCGAGTCGTGGAATGCACTGGGTTCGAGGTGCTCCGGGGCATCGTGTACGACGGGAAAGAAGAGCGCTCCTACCGGCTCGACGTCCAGGCCGGTACGGTCGCCGGCGACCGACTGAGTGTCACGGTCTGGATTCGCAGTGACGAACCCGGCAAGACTCTCGCTCCGTCGCACTTCACCGGCACCTTCCTCCTCGCCGCCGAAATACCATCTGCACCAGCTATTTCCGGCTGGCCGGGTTACGCGATCGGTGAAGGGCCGGAGAACGGCCTTGACGTCTACCGTGCCGCGGATCTGTTCCACGGGCCGCTGCTCCAAGGCGTCCGCCGCATCCTGGAACGAGCGGACCGGCGCCTCGTCGTCGAAGGCAGGCTCCCCGACACCGGCATCGGCACCGGCAATTTCGCAGGGGCACTGCACAGTCCGGTGCTGGCCGATGTCGCGATTCAGTCCGGGGCGCTGCTAGGCGTGTGGTTCATGAACTCGGCCTGCCTGCCGCTGTCCATCGGCCGCATCGAGTATTTCGCGCCGCTGCCCGACGACGGTCCGTTCGTGGTGGTGGTCGACGACCTGCAGGCCAACACGAACAGCACAGAGGTCACCGTGACGGTCACCGCCTGCCACCCGAACGGCACAGTCCTGCAGCGCTATTCCGCCCTCGCGGTCATCGCCACCCCGGAGATGACCGAGAAGTTCGCCGAGGCCGTGCGCTTGCGCGAGCAGCGCTCGTGAGCATCGCCGATGTCAGGAACGGAGATCCGATGACCATCACACCACTGGACACCCTCGACTTCGACGGTGAACCCTTCGACGTCCTCGCCTGGTCCCTGGCACTGGAACCGGCCACCACCCCGCACGCAGCGCCGGGATCCGTAGTGCACCCGGCCGCCCCGTCGCTGTCGGCGGTCTATCCACCCACCTCGCAGCGGGCGGTGCTCCAACAGCCCGCTGCACAGGGCCCACCGGCCGCCGCGGCGGCACCGTCAGCCACTGCCGCGGCTCAGCCGGTGCTGCGGCCCGATGTACAGGGGCCGACCGCAGGCGCGGCGCACCACGTCACGGCGGCGGTGTCTCCTGTCGACCCCATTTCCGCTCTCCTGCACGAGGTTCGGTCCGAGCTGGTCGCCGCTCACCTCTCGGCGATGGACGTTCAGACCGCATTACAGCGACAGGCGCTCGACACCCTCGGCCGCCGCGAGCAGGGCCCCCTGCCCATCCCGGCGCCCGAACCCGAGCCGACAGCATGGGCGGAGCAGTCGTTCGCGGTCATGGTGGATTACGCACCCACGACCGGGCTCACCGTCTCCGCTGCCCCCGGCCACCCGGTGGTATCGGAACTCCCACCACCCGCAACCACCATGAACGCCTTCAAGTTCCTCGCCCGCACCCCGATCACCGCAGTGGACGGCCGAGCCCTCACGGCACTGGCCTGCGGCGACGTGGCGGCGGTCTTCGGCCCGGCCTACGACCAGGAAGGCGTCAACCCCGACATCCGGCTCACCGAAGGCACCCACGGAAACCTCACCGAGGTTCTCGATATCGCCGGCCGCGAGGGCCCTTGGGCCAGAGGGCAACTCCGGGCGACCTGCCGACTCGACGGCGGCGATCTTCTCACCGCGGCGACCGAGGTCGCCTGGCAGGCAGCGCAGATCCTCGCGCTGCGCGCGGGCATGCACCTGTGCCTGGCAGGTGCCCGATTCCAGGCAGGCGAGCCCCTGGAGGTGACCGTGCTCGCACCGCTGACAGGTCCCGCCGAGCTGATCGCCGACGTGGTCCAGATGGACCTGCTCCCACGCCCCTGGCTTCGCGTCAACGCCGAGATCCGGTGTTCGGGAACAGTCGTGGCACGCGTCCACGGTCTCGCCGTGGAGATCAGAGAGGAACCAGGCCTGCCGATCGGCCCGGAGCAGGGCGGTGCGATACCCCGATTCTTCGGCCGCCGCAACGTCTTCGGGCAACGAGCCCTGCTCGGCGAGTTCCACATGACCCACAGCGCCCGCGGCGATCTCGGCATCGCGCTCGGCCCCGAGTTCTCGGCCTACGCGGGCCGCCGGGCCACGCGCATGCCCAACCACGGACTCCAGCTCTGTGACCGGGTCATGGACGTCGACGGGCGACGCGGCCAGCTCGACTCGGCCCGCTCGCACACCGAATACGACTCACCCGCCGACTCCTGGTACTACGCCGAGTCGGCCAACGCCTCCATGCCCAATGTCGTGTACATGGAGACCTCCCTGCAGTCCGCGCTGCTGCTCGGCTACTTCCTCGGCGCCACCCTCACCTCCCCGCAGGAGGACTTCAGCCTCCGCAATCTGGACGGCTCCGCGACCGTGCTGCGCGAAGTCGACCTGCGGGACAAGACAATTCAGCAGACGAGCACCCTGATCGACACCACCGTGCTGGTCGGTGTGGTGCTGCAGACCTTCTCCTACGAACTCTCGGTGGACGGCGAACCGTTCTACGCGGGGGAGTCGCTGTTCGGGTTCTTCAACGCCCCGGCCCTGGCCAACCAGAACGGCCTCGACAACGGCGAATTCGTGCCCACGTGGCTCGACAGTCAGGAGCGACGGCCCGCTGTCCGGGTGATCGATGTGGCCGCCGGACGGGATCGCGGCGCCGTCGGGTCGGCGTCCGGACATCTGGCAATGCTCGAAAGCATCGAAACCGTCGACAACGCAGGCACATTCGGGCTCGGCTACCTGCGTGCCACCCGGCCCGTCACCGCCGGTGACTGGTTCTTCGACTATCACTTCTACCTCGACCCCGTGATGCCAGGATCGCTCGGTGTCGAAGCGGTGATCCAGGCGATGCAGGAGTGGGCGATCGACACCGGCCTCGCGGCCGAACTGGCAGCGCCGGAATTCGTGCTTCCGGTCGGGGTCGCGCTGTCGTGGCGGTATCGCGGGCAGATCCTCGCGAGCGACGAACTGATGACCCTCGAGGTGCACATCAAGAGCGTCGAACGCCGCCCGGGCCGGATTCGGGTGATCGCCGACGCGAGCGTCTGGAAACCGCGCATGCGGATCTACGAACTCACCGATGTCGCTGTGGAGCTGCGCGATGCCGACGCCCAGCCCTGGTGAGAACCAAGGGCATCCGGCCACCGATGCGCCACCGTCGTCGATCAGGTGGCTGCCGGTCCTGGTGCTGGCACTCGGCGCGTTCTGCGCGGGGACCGACAACTACCTCGTCGCCGGGGTACTGGCACCGATGGCCGCCGACCTGCGGGTCTCGGTCGCCGCTGCCGGGTTGTTCGTCACCGGCTACTCGCTGGCCTACGCCCTCGCCGCGCCCGTCGTGGTCACGGTGCTGCGGGTGCGCTCGCCGCGGCAACTGCTGCTGGCCGCGATCGCGCTGTTCGTCGCCGTCAATCTGCTTGCCGCGGTGGCCTGGTCGCCGTGGGTGATGGCCGTGGCTCGCGTCGCGGCCGGGTGCGTCGCGGGGATCTATGTCCCCCTGGCGGGTGCGGCGGCGGCCGGAATGGCCTCGGCGGACCGGCGCGGACGAGCGCTGGCGGTCATTCTGGGCGGTATCTCGATCGCCACCGTGGCGGGGGTACCGCTCGGGGTGTGGGTCGCCGGGTTGTCGTCGTGGCGGATGGCGTTCGTCGTCGTCGCCGCGGTGGCGCTGATCACGACTGTTGGCGTCGCACTGACTGTTCCGGCCGGCGACAGCACGCCCGTGGTGTCGCTGCGGCAGCGACTCGCACCCCTGCGTCACCCACCGGTGTGGCTGGGGCTCGCGGTGACGATCTCGGGTATGACCGCCGGATTGATGGTCTTCACCTATGTCGGTCCAATCTACGCCGAGGTCCCCGCGGTCGGCTCGGCCTATGTCGGCGCGCTGATCATGGCGCACGGCGTCGGCGCGATCTTCGGGTTGTGGGGTGGCAGCGTGCTGGTCGACCGATTCGGCGCGCGGCCGGTCCTGCTCGGCGCGTTGACGATCTTCACCGCGAACCTGGCCTGGCAGCCGATCGCCGCGCACACCCTGGCAACCACTGTCCTTTTCGTCACGGTGTGGGGCGTGGTGGGCTGGGCCTTCCTGCCTGCCCAGCAGCACAGCATGATCGCCGACGCGATTCCGGAGCAGGCACCGATGCTGCTGTCGCTCAACGGTTCCGCGATGTACCTCGGGGCGGCGTTCGGCTCGGCGATCGGCGGAGCCGTCATCGCGGTCTTCGGTGCCGATCGGATCTGGCTGTTCGCCACCGGCTTCGGCGCGATCAGTGTGGCGCTGTCGCTGGTCCGTCATAAACAATTCCGATCCGTCGATCGGCAATTGTCACACGCCGTCGCCGACCGCTGAACACACGGTTACGGTAAATAATGTTCAGCCCGGTTTCTATACCGCTGAGGTGAATTGAACAATGAACCCCGATCCGCGCAGGAAAACGATCAGCAGTCCGTACATTCACCGACTGCAACGACGCCATTTCCTGCTGTTCGATATTCTCCCGATCATCGGCACGGTCGTCGCCTTCGCCTTCCTGGCGGTCCGGCCTTTCGGTTGGCTGGAATTCGCCCTGCTGTTCACGATGTGGCTGCTCACCGGACTCGGCGTCACGGTCGGCTATCACCGGTTGTTCACCCACCGCACGTTCAAAGCGGCGCCGTGGGTGGCGTGGGTACTCGCGATCCTCGGTTCGATGGCGGGCCAGGGGCCGGTCATCTCCTGGGTCGCCCTGCACCGGCGCCACCACGAATACAGTGATCGCGAAGGTGACCCGCACTCACCCAACCTCGCCGGTGGCGGTCTGCGTGGTGCCCTGATCGGCCTGGCCCACTCGCACTTCCTGTGGATGCGCCGCCATGAATACCCGAACGTGGTGCACTACGCGCCCGACCTGATCAAAGACCGCGGTCTGGTCCGTATCGCCCGCCTCTACTACTACTGGGTTGCCCTCGGGCTGTTGCTCCCGACCGTTGTCGGGGGCCTGGTCTCGATGAGCTGGACCGGCGCGGTCGCCGGCCTGCTGTGGGGCGGGCTGGTGCGCATCTTCGTCCTCGAACACATTGTCTGGGCGATCAATTCCTTCCTGCACATGTTCGGTACCCGCAACTACGAATCCCGCGAGAACAGTCACAACGGTGGGGTATTCGCCCTGGCGACGCTGGGGGAGTCGTGGCACAACAATCACCACGCCTTTCCCGAATCGCCCTCTTTCGGATTGGACTGGTATCGACTCGACCCCGGTTTCTGGCTCATCCGAACACTGGCATTCTGCGGTCTCGCCTGGGACCTGAAAATGCCGTCAGCCGAACGCATGGCAGCCAAGCGAATCTAAGGAATTCTCACCGTGGATACGAGTAAAGAAGCCATTGTCACCTGGTGTCAGGAATACCTCGCGGGTCTGCTCGAGGTACCGGCCGCCACCATCGACCCGGCCACCGATTTCGACCGCCTCGGCATCGACTCGGCCCTTGCCGTCGCGCTGCTGATCGAGGTCGAGGACCGCTACGGAGTCGATCTGGCACCCGAGGACCTGTTCGACAACCCGAACCTCGACGCTGTCGCCGCCTACCTGCACGAGCAGAGCCGGCGGAGTGTGGGGTAGCGATGCCGGTGCATACCGAGCGGTCCACCGCGGCCGCCGCAGCGATCCGTCACCACTACGACGCGGGCAACGACTTCTATCGCCTCTGGCTCGACGAGTCGTTGACCTACTCCTGCGCACTGCGCGAAAATCCGGACGACACACTGGAACTCGCGCAGGACCGCAAACTGCGCTGCCATCTGGACGCGATCGACGCCGAGCACGCCACCGCCGTCCTCGACATCGGCTGCGGATGGGGCGCGATCCTCGCGCGGTTGGCCGGAGCCGGCGTGGCCAGGTCCGTGGGGCTGACGCTCAGCCCCGAGCAGGCCGAGTTCGTCCGGTCGCGCGCGCATCCCGGCGTCGAAGTGCGAACCGAGAACTGGCTGCACTACGAGCCGGACACCCGATTCGACGGCATCATCTCGATCGGTGCCTTCGAGCACTTCGCGACCCCGGACGATTCACCGGACGAGAAGATCCGGGTGTACCGGGAGTTCTTCACGCGGTGCCGCGACTGGCTGACGCCCGAGGGCACACTGTCGCTGCAGACCATCGCCTACGCGAACATGTCCCGCGACCGAGCCAGCGCCTTCATGCAACAGGAGATCTTCCCCGACGCCGACCTGCCGACCCTGGCCGAGATCACCGCCGCGGCCGAAGGACTGTTCGAGGTGCGCTCGATCAGCAACGGGCGCCTCGATTACGCCTGGACGTGCGAACAGTGGGCACGCAGGCTGCGGGCGCACCGCGCCGAAGCCACCGCGATCGTCGGCGATGATGTGGTGGCCCGCTACGAGCGCTACCTGAAACTGTCGGCGCTCGGTTTCCGGATGGGCAAGATCGGCCTGCTGCGACTCGTGCTGGTGCCGTATCGCACCGGATTCTTCGCCGGCCATGGTGGGCGGTCGGCATGAGCGCGCCCGAATCCGCCGCGCCGACCAGGGCGCGGGTCCGGTTCAACCCGTTCGGTGCCGAATTCCGGCACGACCCGTATCCGCTGTACCAGCAGTTGCGCGAGGCCGAACCGGTGCACCGGACGCTCGGCATGTGGGTGCTCACCCGGCATGCCGAGGTCCGCGGGGTACTGCACGATCGCTCGTTCAGCGCCGGTCTGATCCCCACTCTGGTGAGCAGGCAGGCCGAGCGGCTCGGGCACTGCAGCGTCGCGCAGATCGAGCGGCTCGGGCGAAAGTCATTGGTGTTCACCGACAACCCCGATCACGCGCGGCTGCGCGGATTGGTGAACCGGGTGTTCACCGCCAGGTCCGTGGAGTCGCTGCGCCCGCTGGTGGCCAGGATCGCCGGCGACCTGATGGAGCGGGCCTGGCGCGACGGTGGCCTGGATGTCATCGCCGACCTGGCCGGGCCGCTGCCGGTGGCCGTGCTGTGCGAGTGGATGGATCTACCCGCGGAGTTGCACGCGCGGGTCGGGCCGTGGACCCACGACATCCGATTCCTGCTCGAACCCGGGATGATGAAAGCCGGGGACTTCGAACAGGTCTGCGCTGTGGTCGAGGAGTTCGCCGCCGCCGTCGACGCCGTATTGCCCGAGCGTCGAGCTCGGCCCGGCACCGATCTGATCAGCCAGTTGCTGGCCGCCCGAACCGGGGGCGGCGATGTGCTGACCGACGAGGAAGTGGTCTTCGTCTGCATCATGTGTTTCGTCGCGGGCAACGAGACCACCACATCGCTGATCGGCAACGGCACTCTCGCGCTGCTGCGGCACCCCGAGCAGGCCGCCCTGCTCCGGCGCGGACCGGAATCGGTCGAGGCGGCGGTCACCGAGGCCCTGCGCTACGATCCGCCGCTGCAGCTGACCAAGCGTCTGGCCACCCGCGATGTCGAGCTCGGCGGTGCCAGGATCTCGGCGGGCGAGCAGATCCTGGTGTGCCTGGGCGCGGCCAACCGCGACCCCGCCGTCTTCGCCAGGCCCGACGAGTTCGACCTCACCCGCACCGGTGGCGGACATCTCGGCTTCGGCCACGGTATGCACGGGTGTCTCGGCGGACTGCTCGCCGAACTGCAGGCGCAGGTCGCCTTCGAGTACCTGTTCGTCCGTTCGGAAGCGCTGGCAGCGCGATCGGACGAATTCCAGTGGCAGGACCACAGTTTCATCGTGCGCGGCCTGAAAGGCCTTCCCGCCGATGTGCGGCGGGCCCGATGACGGGCACCGGACTGGCCAAATCGTGGTTGCGCGGCGCCGCCGGCTCCGCGGCGGTGCGGCTGGTGTGTATCCCGCACGCTGGCGCCGGGGCCTCGTCGTTCAACCGCTGGCCGGACCTGTTCGGACCTGAGATCGGCGTCGTCCGGGTCCAGCTCCCCGGCCGTGAGGACGTCGCACAGCATCCGCCGCTGCACCGGGTCGGCGAGGCAGTCGACGAATTGGCTTGTCAGATCACCCGATCGGGAGCTTCGCCGGTCGCACTCTACGGCCACAGTATGGGCGCGCTGATCGCCTATGAACTCGCTCGCGCGCTGACAGTCGCCGGCCGGCCACCGGTTCACCTGTTCGTATCCGGTCGCCGGGCACCACACCTGGCGGCGAGTCGCGCGGTCCTGCATCGCTTGCCCGACAACGACTTCGCCGCCGCGATGGCCGCGATGGGGGCCTGGGGCGCGGCGGGCCGAAGCGCGAGTTTCCTGCGGTACGCGCTGCCGCTGACCCGGGCGGACCTGGAGCTGTCGGAGGAGTACACCCATCGGCCGCGGCCCCGGCTCACCTGCCCGATCACGACGTTCTACGGCGCCGAGGACCCGATCGCCGATCCGGACGAGGTGTGGGCATGGGGCGCACTGACCGACGGCTTGTTCGCCACGCACGAGTTCGCCGGCGATCACCTGTTCCACCATCGACATCGTGCGGCCGTCGCGGCGATCATGACCGCCGCCCTGACCTGAGGACCGACGTGCAGCTATTCCCCGACATCCTCGCGCGTCGCGCGGCCGACGACCCGGATCGCATCGCCTACATCTTCCTCGACGACAACGGCGCCGAGCACACCACCACGACCTATCGTGAACTCCACGAACAGGCGACGGCGGTGGCGGGACTGCTGCGCGCACGGTGCGAGCCGGGCGAGCGTGCCCTGCTGGTCTTCCCGCAGTGCGTCGAATTCATCACCGCCTACTTCGGCTGCCTCTACGCGAATATCATCGCCGTGCCGGTGAATCCGCCCCGCCGTGGCAAAGTCCAGGACGCGACCCGCGCGATCGTCGCCGACTGCGCGCCTACTGCCGTGCTGACGATCGGCGGGCTGCTCGAGCCGCTGCGATCGGTGCTCGAGCCGCTCTGTACCGCGCGGCAGTGGCTGGCTGTCGACGAGTTGGCCACGGCGGACGCCTCGTTCACCCCGTCGGTCGCCGATCCGGATTCCGTGGCATTCCTGCAGTACACCTCCGGGTCGACCGCCGCGCCCAAGGGTGTCATGGTGACGCATCGAAACCTCGTAGCCAACGAGGAGATGATCCGGCACAGCTTCGGGCACGACCGGGAGTCCACCGTCGTCGGCTGGGCGCCCTTCTTCCACGATCAGGGCCTGATCGGCAATGTGCTGCAACCGGTGTACGTCGGCGCGACCTGTATCCAGATGTCGCCGAGCACCTTCATCCGGCGGCCACTGCGCTGGCTCGAGGCCATCTCGCGCTATCGCGCGCACACCAGCGGCGGCCCGAACTTCGCCTTCGACGCCTGTGTCGCGCGCGCCGCCGCGGCGGGCGAACTGCCCGATCTCGACCTGAGTTCGTGGAAGGTCGCCTTCAACGGCGCCGAGCCGATCCGGGCCGAGACCCTGGACAGGTTCGCGAAAACCTTCGCACCACTGGGCTTCAGCGACCGATCGGTGTTCCCGTGCTATGGGCTCGCGGAGGCCACGCTGCTGGTGTCGGCGAGCGGGAAGGGACGTGGTCCGCGGTTGCTGGACGCCGACATCGATGCGCTCGCCGATCGACGCTACGTCGCGGCCGCGGTGGATCGGGGCCGCACGCTCGTCGGCTCGGGTTCAGTGCTGCCGGGCGAGGACCTGCGCATCGTCGACCCGGACACCGGGAACCTCTGCCCGCCGGATCGGGCCGGCGAGATCTGGGTAGCGGGTGACCATGTCGCCCAGGGCTATTGGGGCCTGCCCGCGGCGACCGCCGAGACCTTCCACGCCGCCGACCCCGCGCGCACCTACCTGCGCACGGGCGACCTCGGCGTGGTCGTCGACGGTGAGCTGTACGTGGTGGGCCGGCTCAAAGACATGATCATCATCCGGGGCCGCAACTATTACCCCCACGACATCGAGCACACCGTGCAGCAGGCGCACCCGGCGCTGCGGCCCGGCAGTGGCGCGGCGTTCGCGGTGCCGGGTCGCGACGGCGAGAAGCTCGTCGTCGTCCAGGAGATCAAGCGCGACGCCGACGCCGACGCCGACGACATCACCGGCGCCATCCGCGCGGCGGTGCTGGGGGAGCACGAACTCGCCGTCGCGGACGTGGTGCTGGCCGCGCCGGACACGGTGCGCAAGACGAGCAGCGGAAAGATCATGCGAGCAGCGGCAAGAAAGCGATACCTGGAATGAGCACCGAGACCTTCGTCTTCGACCCCACCACACCGGGTTTCGCCGACGACCCCTATCCGCACTACGCCCAGCTCCGCGCCGCGGGACCCGCGCAGCGACATCCGCTCGGATTCTGGATCATCTCCCGCCACGCCGACGTGGCCGCCCTGCAGCGCTCACCGCACTCGGTCGACGAGCAGCACCTGCGGCATCTGCCGGCCTGGAAGAGCGGCAGCACCGAGGTCCGCAAGGAGAGCCGCGTCATGGGCGGGCTGTCGATGCTGGATCAGGACCCGCCCGACCACACCCGGCTGCGCAGGCTTGTCTCGAAGGCCTTCACACCCCGCTCCATCGAATCGCTGCAGCCGCGGGTCGAGGAACTGGTCGAGGAAGCACTGATCCGCATCGCCGCGGCAGGCACCGCGGATGTCATCGCCGAACTCGCCTTTCCGCTGCCCTTCACCATCATCTCGGAAATGCTCGGCATCCCGGTCGGCGAGCACACCCGGCTGCGCGAGCTCACCGAGATCGTCGTGCTGGTGTTCGAGCCCTTCGCGAGCCCGCAGACCCAGGCCGGGATCAGAGCCGCCAACCAGGAACTGTTCGGGATGGTCCGCGAACTGATCCGCTGGAAACGCGCCACCCCCGGCGACGATCTGCTCACCGCGCTGATCAGCGCCGAGGACAACGGCGACATGCTCAGCGAGGACGAACTGATCTCGCAGGTGATGTTCCTCTACATCGCAGGCCACGAGACCACCGTGACCCATCTCGGCAGCGGAATACTGTCGCTGCTGCGGCATCCGGACCAGGCACGCAGGCTGCGGACCGAGCCCGATCTGGCGGCCGGTGCCGTCGACGAGCTGATGCGCTTCGACACCCCGGTGCACCTGATGCGGCGAATCACCCTCGCGCCCTTGCACATCGGCGAGCACGAGATCCCGGCGGGTAGCTGGGTGATCGGCGCCCTCGCCGCGGCCAACCGAGACCCGGAATTCTGGGGCGCCGACGCCGACGAACTGCGCCTGGACCGGCCGAACGCGCACCAGAACGTCTCACTCGGCGCAGGCATCCACCACTGTCTCGGTGCGGCCCTGGTCCGGATGGAGGCCCGGATCGTGTTCCCGCGCTTCGTCACCCGCTTTCCCGAGGCCGCGGTCGTCGATCTGACCTGGAACGGCCGGATCAATCTGCGCGGCCTCGCGACACTGACGATCGCGGTGTAGCGGTCAGCGGGGCTGCTCGGCGGGTACCGAGAACCGCATGCCGGGCCGGCTCAGGTGCACTGGCCCGTCGAACTCGGCGGACACATCAGCGCGGCGAGCCTGCTGCCACGCGTCCTGCGCTGAGCCGAAGTGCGTCAGGACCACCGAGCGCGCACCCGCGGCCGCGGCGGCGCGCCCGACTTCGGTGGCCGAAAGATGGCCGTGTGGTGTGCGATCCGGCTCGACGAGGGTGGACTCGGCGAGAAAGATGTCGACATCGGCGGCGAGGGCGACCAGATTGTCGTTCCAGCCGGTATCGCCGGTGAACGCGACACTGCCGGTGGGGCTTTCGATACGGACGCCGCAGTCGGGCTCGCTGTGCACCATGGGAACCAGTTCGATGCTGCAGTCGGCGAGCGCGTGGGCCGCGCCGCGCTCGTACTCGATGACCTCGTAGGCCAGGTCGAACGCCCGGTTCAGATCGGGGTAGGTCCGCACCGGGAACAGCGCCGCGAGCTGGTCCAGCTTCGTACGAGCACCTTTCGGCACGAACAGCTTGATCCGGCGATCCGGCGCGTCGGCCGCTCGGCGCATCGCCTGCTTGCCGATCGGCAACACGTCGTAGCAGTGATCCAGGTGCAGGTGGCTGATGACCACCGCGTCGAGCAAGCTCGCGTGCAGGTACTTGCCGAGCATCACCGCGACCCCGGGGCCACAGTCGAGCAGGACTTTCGACTGGCCGGTTTCGACCAGATAGCCCGAACTGGCGGCGCCGTCGGCGGGCATACCGGCTCGATTTCCGACGATGGTCAGGTGCATTCGGCGTACCTTTCGACACGGACGTTTCCGTGCCCGACGGTATCGAGGAGAACGAGCCCGGCCGACTCGCATCGAATATTCCGATCCGTCCATCGCATTTGCTGATCGAATCGACTGCATCAGCGCTCTGACCTGGGTAGTTACCCCCGATCGCATTCGGTGTGAGCCGCATTCCGGAATGTCTGGTGTCCGGCACCGAATACCGTTGATCAACGTGTGCGAGTAGGTGCTGGGAAAATGAGAACGGGGATTGTGATGACAAACGGTGCGACGTCTTCGATGGACCGCGAATTGCCGCTGCGCGGTGCGGTGAACGCGCGGGATCTGGGCGGGTTGCAGACGACGGACGGGCGGTCGGTGCGCCGCCTGCGGGTGTTGCGATCGGACCTGCTCACCGGGCTGGACGCCGCGGATGTGTCGTTCCTGCTGAGCGAATGTGGTCTGCGCACCATCGTCGACCTGCGCGCGCCCGGTGAGATCGGCACGGACGGAACGGGTTCGGTGATCGATGCCGTGGCGACCTATCGGAACCTGCACGTGTACGGCGCGGATCGGGTGCGGCTCGACCTCACCGAGGTCTCGCCCGACGGAAGCATGTTCGACCGGTACTGCGAATACCTCGAGCACAGCAGCGAGAACATCGCCGCGGTGCTGAGCCTGCTCGCGACCCCGGGCCAGTTGCCCGCGCTGATCCACTGCGCCGCGGGCAAGGATCGCACGGGGGTGGTGATCGCCCTGCTGCTCGCCGTCGCCGGGGTGCGCGCCGATGACATCATCGCCGACTACGCCGCGACCACCCCGAACATCGCGGCGCTGCGGGCCCGGAGCGCACAGGCGGATGGCGCGGTCGATCGGCTCCCCGCCTGGGTTTACGCCGCCGACGCGACCACCATGCGCCAGTTCCTGGCGCACCTGGATGCCGAGCACGGCGGCCCTGCCGAGTGGGCGACCCGTGCCGGTCTCGACCAGGCGACGCAGCGGCGGTTGGCCGACAACTTGCTCTGTGACTGAGGTCACAAAACGACGGCGATTCCGTCCCATTCTTCCCGGAACATTTTCTAATGCTTGGGAAGTTCTTTACTATTAACGCGACTCTGTGTCTGGGGTCCGAGCTCTTCGAGCAGTGCCGCAGATCCGCCGTTCGCTCGCAGCTCAGCATCAATTGCCAGTGCATGTTCGACCGATGAACCGGGAGCTCACCCGCCCCGGCGAAGGAGAATGATGACCGACAATGATCCGGGCACCACTACTACCTCCACGACACGCACGCTGTCGTGCGTGTCACTGAAATCGGTTCTCCAGCAAGACCTTCCAGCATCACTCGTAGTCTTCCTCGTCGCCCTGCCGCTGTCGCTCGGGGTGGCCCTGGCCTCCGGCGCGCCGGTCGTCGCCGGGCTTATCGCCGCCGCCGTGGGCGGGGTGGTCGCCGGGTTACTCGGCGGCTCGAAGGTTCAGGTCAGTGGGCCGACCGCGAGTCTCGCAGTCGTCGTGGCGGGGGCGGTCCAGCAATTCGGTTGGGCCGCTATGTGTTTCATCACCGTCGGCGCGGGTGTCATCCAGATCCTGTTCGGGCTCAGTCGCATCGCGCGCGCCGCGCTCGGCATCGCGCCGGTCGTGGTGCACGCGATGCTCGCCGGCATCGGGGTGGTGATCGCGCTGCAACAGGTGCACGTCCTCCTCGGCGGAACGACGGTCAGTTCGTCGTGGGCCAGCATCGTCGCGCTGCCGCGTCAGGTGATGTCGGTGCAGAAGGGTGATCTGTTCGTCGGGCTGCTCGTGATCGCCGTACTGATCGGCTGGCAGTACCTGCCGCGCCGGGTACGGGTGGTGCCCGGTCCGCTGGTCGCGGTGGCGCTGGCGACGGTGGTCTCGCTGGTGCTGCCGGTGACGGTGGAACGAGTTCGCCTGGACGGCTCGCTGCTCGACGGCATCGGATTGCCCGCGTTGCCGCACGGTGGGTGGCTGCCGCTCGCGCTCACCATGCTCACCATCGCCCTCATCGCCAGCGTGGAGACGCTGCTCTCGGCTGTGGCGGTCGACAAATTGCGCCCCGACCAGCGCACCGACTTCGACCGGGAACTGCTCGGTCAGGGTGCGGCGAACATGGTCTCGGGCGTGCTGGGCGGCCTGCCGATCGCGGCGGTCATCGTGCGCAGCATCACCAACGCCAACGCGGGCGCGCGCAGCAGGGCGGCCACTGTGCTGCACGGTGGCTGGATCCTGGTGTTCGCGATCGCGCTGGTCGGCCTGGTCCGCCAGATTCCGACAGCGGCGCTGGCCGCGCTGCTGGTGCTGATCGGGGTGCAGCTGGTGAAGCTGGCGCACATCAAACGTGCTCGCCGCACCGGCGACATCTATGTGTACCTGGTCACCGTGATCGCCGTCGTCGCGCTGAACCTGTTGCAGGGCATGGTGATCGGACTCCTCGCCTCGTTCGCGCTGCTGCTGTGGCGGGTCGTGAAGTTCACCATCACCGCCGCACCGCGCGCCGACGGGACCTGGCTGGTACGCATCGGGGGCACCTGCACCTTCCTGGCCGCGCCCCGGCTCACGACCGAACTGGCGAAGGTACCGGCGGGGGTGGACGTGACCGTCGAACTGAGCGTGGACTTCCTCGACCACGCAGCGTGCGAGTTGCTCTCGGACTGGGCCGATGCCCGTGAATCCGGCGACGGCACAGTCGACTTCGTCGAACTCGGCGCCGCGCGGATGGCCCGCACCAACGACGGACCGCCCGCGCACGGTCACGCGCGCAAAGCGAACGACGAGGCGATCCGGCCGTGGCGTCGCAGCGGCGGGGTCGACCCGATCGCCGCGGGCATCGCGGCCTACCACAGCCAGCACGCGCACCTGATGCGTCCACACCTGGACGGGTTGCGGCACCGGCCCGATGCCGACACCTTCTTCCTGGCCTGCGCCGACGCCCGCATCGTGCCCAACGTCATCACCAACAGTGGCCCGGGCGACCTGTTCACGGTGCGCAATGTCGGCAACCTGGTGCCGGTCGGCGGCTCCGACGTTTCGGTGGAAGCGGCGCTGATCTACGCGCTAGACAAGCTCGACGTGCGCTCGGTGGTGGTGTGCGGGCACAGCGGCTGTGGCGCGATGGAAGCGCTGTACCGGCAGGTGCAGGCCGGGCCGGGACTCGACGACTGGCTGGCCAACGCCCAGCCCACGCTGACGGCGTTCCACGCCGGTCACCCCGTCGCCGAGGCCGCCAGGCTGGCGGGCTTCGGTCCGATCGACCAACTCGGCATGGTGAACGTGGCACGGCAGGTGCAGACCCTGATCGACTATCCGGCGGTGCGCAGCGGCATCCAGGAGCGCGGGGTCGCGGTGTCGGGTCTGTTCTTCGACCTGGCGACCGCGCGGGTCATCGAGATCACCGCCGACGGGATCGCCGAGTTCGACGAGGCTCGTCGCGCGGCAGCCGAACCGGTGTAAAGGGGGATAGTTGTGGCTCACACCACAGACTGCCTGCCGTTATGGCGAGACCCACTGTTTCTGCGGCACACTGGCTTTGCCAATTCTTTACCAATAGGTTGGATCCATCTTCGACCCGGTTCGACGTTGCACCGGGGTCCCCTTTGCGTCACCACCGCCTTGCGATGATCGGCCTCGGCCCAGCGCCGGGAGCCGGCGAAGGAGAATCATGTCTGTCGAAAACGATCTTGCTCCGCCCCGCGCGGACGGCCCGTTGAACGAGTCGTCCCGCCCCGCATGGCAGCAGACGCTGCTGCGTCACGATCTTCCCGCCTCCATCGTGGTTTTCCTGGTGGCACTGCCGCTTTCGCTCGGCATCGCGGTCGCCTCCGGCGCACCGATCGCCGCCGGTCTCGTCGCCGCCGTGATCGGTGGTGTGGTCGTGGGCTTGCTCGGCGGCTCGGTCCCACAGGTCAGCGGTCCCGCCGCGGGCCTGACCGTGGTCGTCGCCGAGTCCATCGCCCAATTCGGTTGGCGCATAACCTGTTTCATCGTGGTCGCCGCCGGCGTGCTGCAGATCCTGTTCGGGCTCAGCCGGATCGCGCGGGCCGCGCTCGCCGTCGCGCCCGTGGTGGTCCACGCCATGCTGGCCGGTATCGGCATCACCATCGCCCTGCAGCAGATCCACGTGCTGCTCGGCGGTTCCTCGCACAGCACCGCGCTGCGCAATCTGATCGAACTCCCCGGTCAGCTGCTGTCGCTGCACGGCGACGACGCGCTCGTCGGCGCCGTGGTGATCGCGGTGATGCTCGGCTGGAAGTACGTACCACCGAAGCTGCGCGCGGTGCCCGGCCCACTGGTCGCGGTGCTCGTCGGCACCGTGCTCTCGCTCGGCCTGTCCGACGTCGAGCGCATCGCGTTGAGCGGGTCGATCTTCGACGCGCTCGGCCTGCCGGAACTGCCTTCGGGCAACTGGTCCGCCATCGCCATGATGGTGCTGACCATCGCCTTGATCGCCAGCGTGGAGAGCCTGCTCTCGGCCGTCGCCGTCGACAAGATGCACACCGGTCCGCGCACGAACTTCGATCGGGAACTCATCGGTCAGGGCACAGCGAACGTCGTGTCAGGTCTGGTCGGTGGCTTGCCGATCACCGGTGTGATCGTGCGCAGCGCCACCAATGTGCAGGCGGGCGCGCGCACGAGGGCTTCGACCGTTCTGCACGGTCTCTGGATTCTGTTGTTCTCGGTGGCGCTGGTCGGCCTGGTGGAACAGATCCCCAAGGCCGCGCTGGCGGGCCTGCTCATCGTCATCGGCATGCAGCTGCTGAAACTGGCGCACATCCGGTTGGCCCGGCGCACCGGTGACCTGCTGGTCTATGTGGTGACTGTGCTCGGCGTGGTGTTCACCAACCTGCTGGAAGGCGTTGTTATCGGCTTGGGCCTGGCGTTCGGCCTGCTGCTGTGGCGAGTCGTGCGGGTGCACGTCCACGCGAAGCCGCTGGCCGGCGGGGACTGGCAGGTCCACATCGACGGTTCGTGCACCTTCCTCGCGTTGCCGAAGCTGTCGGCCGAGCTGGCGAAGGTGCCCGCAGGCGTCGATGTGACGGTGGAGATGACCGTCGACTTCCTCGACCATGCCGCGTTCGAGGCGATCGAGGATTGGCAGCGCCAGCACGAAAGCACCGGTGGCCGCGTCGATTTCGTCGAGATCGGGCACGCTAAGATGGCCGATACCCCGGCCGCGCCACCGACGCGCGCGCTGGGCCGGGTCGCCATCGACGACATGCTCCGGCCGTGGCGGCACCAGAAATCCGGCGGCGACGCCATGACCGCGGGTATCGCGGCCTTCCATCGCGGCCACGCGCATGTGGTGCGTCCGCACCTGGACGGCATGCACCAGGACCCGGATTCGTTCTTCCTCACCTGTTCGGATTCGCGAATCGTGCCCAATGTGATCACCAACAGCGGCCCGGGTGACCTGTTCACCGTTCGCAATGTCGGCAATCTGGTGCCGGTCAGTGGCGACGATTCGGTCGAAGCGGCACTGAGTTTCGCCTTGGACTCGCTCGCGGTCCGTTCGGTGGTGGTGTGTGGGCATTCCTCCTGCGGAGCGATGAAGGCCGTCCACTCCGCGGCCGACACCGGCGGTGGGCTGGGTTCCTGGTTGCGTCACGCCGAGCCGGCGCTGCAGCGGTTCCGCGCGGGTCATCCGGTAGCCGTCGCCGCCAGGGCAGCCGGGTACAGCGAGGTGGATCAGCTGAGCATGGTCAATGTCGCCGTGCAGCTCGAGACGCTGGGCCGCAATCCCGCGGTGCGCCGCGCTGTCGCCGAACGTGGCCTGACGGTGTCGGGGCTGTTCTTCGACATCGCGGGTGCGCGGGTGCTCGAGGTGACCGTCGACGGGGTCGGTGCGATCGACGATCACGCCGCGCTCGCCGTCACCGTGTGACGTGATCCTGCGCCCAGCTGGGTGGGGACCGGACGCGCACGACGCGACCGGGCGGCGGTCGGACTCGTAGGCTGGAAATCATGACCAGCGATTCGACCGCCGCCGCGCGCGTCACCGACGGCACCGACTCCGCGGACAAGGAGTCCGTCGCCGGGCGGTGGGATGGGTTCAAGGAGCGCGGGCGCGCCTTCCGGGAACACGTGGCGCAGCGCCCTACCCTCAACCTCGGCTACCGCATCGTCGTCGGCGTGGTCGGTGGTTTGGTACTGATCGTCGGGATCATCACGATCCCGTACCCCGGACCCGGCTGGGCGCTGGTGTTCGCGGGATTCGGCATCCTTGCCACCGAGTTCGTCTGGGCCCATCACACATTGAACTGGGTGCGCGGCAAGTACCGGATCGTCATGGACTGGTACACCTCGCGCGGCTGGTTCATCAAGGTGCTCGGCGCGGTGGCCACCTTCGCCCTCGTCCTGGTGACGTTGTGGCTGCTCGGTACCTTTTCGATGGTCGCAGGGTGGATCGGAGTCGATTGGCCATGGTTACGCAGTCCCCTGATGTCGTGAGCACCGCTCCCGGTCATCTGCTCACCGATCCGGTCTGGGTCGCCGCCAAGATCGACGCGATGAGCCATACCTGGGGCACCGATGTTCCCCGGGTCGCGGGCACCCTGTGGTGGTGCATGGTCGCCTCGACGCTGGTCGAGCAGATCGCCGTCGCCTACGCGGCGGGCACACCGGCTCCGGTCGCCGCACTGGGCGAATTCGATTGCGTGGTCCGCCCCGACGGCGGCGTCGAACGCGCGCGGTTCCATCGGGTACCGGTCGACGCCGCCGGTCGCTCCGTGCGCTCGGATGTGGGTGGCGAGATCGGCGCCGCCGCTGCCGAGGAGGTCGCGACCGCACTGCGCGACACCTTGACCGCGGTGATTTCCCAGGTCGCGACCGTTTCCGGGGCCGGAGTTCCGTCGCTGTGGGCGGTCGTGGCCGATGCCATCGGCAACCGCGCGCTCGACGCGGGCACCAAGGAAGCCGCGACCCGCCTCGCGGCCGACGTGGGCGCCCGCTTGCCGACGCCGCGATTCGTCACCGTAGGCGGACGCACCTTCGTCCGGCGCGCGTCGTGCTGCCTGGTCTACGAGGTGCCCGGCCGAGAGATGTGCACGAGTTGCCCGAAACGTTCGCCCGCCGACCGAGCCGAGCAGCTGGCCGCGGCCGCGCGCGCCCGGCCCTGAATCGGCGAACGGGTCGCGCGGATCCGCGGGGACCGGCACCGTGCCCGGCGCGGACGGCGTCCTCGTCGCTGTCATCGACCAACACGCGGCCTAGGTCCATCGACACGGCCTGTCGGCGCTCCCGATAGCATGGGCGGGCGCAGGAAGGACCCTGCGAGAACTGCCGGATCGACCCGGCACCGAAGTCAAGGAGAGCATCCCCGTGACCACCTCTGCACCCATCAGTCCAGTCGCCCTCGTTCGAGTGCCGGCCGGGACTACGGCGGGCGCGGCGGTACGGGAAGCGGGTTTGCCTACCAAGGGCCCCGACACCGTCGTGGTCGTACGCGATGTCGACGGCGCGCTCAAGGATCTGTCCTGGATCCCGGAAGAAGACGCCGACGTCGAGCCGGTTCCCGCCAACAGCGAGGACGGGCGCAGCGTGATCCGGCACTCGGCCGCGCACGTGCTCGCCCAGGCGGTGCAGCAGGAGTTCCCGGACGCGAAGCTCGGCATCGGCCCGCCGATCAAGGACGGCTTCTACTACGACTTCCAGGTCGACAAGCCCTTCACCCCCGAGGATCTGGCCAAGCTGGAATCGCGGATGAAGAAGATCATCAAAGGCGCGCAACGCTTTTCGCGTCGTGTCGTCGAAGTCGACGACGCCCGCGTCGAATTGGCGAACGAGCCGTTCAAACTGGAGCTGATCAGCGACAAGTCCGGCATCGACGACCCCGAGATCATGGAGGTCGGCGGCAACGAGCTGACCATCTACGACAACCTCGACCCGCGCACCGGCGAAAAGCTGTGGGGCGACCTGTGCCGCGGCCCGCACATCCCCACCACCAAGTTCATCCCCGCCTTCAAGCTCACCCGCTCCTCGGCCGCCTACTGGCGTGGCGACCAGGACCGCGAGGACCTGCAGCGCGTGTACGGCACCGCGTGGGAATCCACCGAGGCGATGGACGCCTACCTGGAACTGCTGGCCGAGGCCGAGCGCCGCGATCACCGCAAGCTCGGCCTCGAACTCGACCTGTTCTCCTTCCCCGACGCGCTCGGTTCGGGCCTGCCGGTGTTCCACCCCAAGGGCGGCATCATCCGCAAGGAGATGGAGGAGTACTCGCGTCAGCGCCACGTCGACGCGGGCTACGAATTCGTCAACACCCCGCACCTCACCAAGGGGCACCTGTACGAGATCTCGGGCCATCTCGACTGGTACAAGGACGGCATGTTCCCGGCCATGCACCTCGACGCCGAACTCAACGAGGACGGCACCGTCCGCAAGCCCGGCCAGGACTACTACGTCAAGCCGATGAACTGCCCGATGCACAACCTGATCTTCGGCGCGCGCGGCCGCTCCTACCGTGAACTGCCGCTGCGGATGTTCGAATTCGGCTCGGTGTACCGCTACGAGAAGTCCGGCGTGATCCACGGCCTGACCCGCGTGCGCGGCATGACCCAGGACGACGCGCACATCTACTGCACCAAAGAGCAGATGCACGCCGAGCTCACCAGCACCCTGCAGTTCGTCCTCGGCCTGCTGAAGGACTACGGCCTCGACGACTTCTACCTCGAGCTGTCCACCAAGGACCCGAAGAAGTACGTGGGCTCGGACGAGCTGTGGGCCGAGGCCACCGAAACCCTCGAAAAGGTCGCCGAGGCTTCGGGTCTGGACCTGGTGCCCGACCCGGGCGGCGCCGCGTTCTACGGTCCGAAGATCTCCGTGCAGGTCAAGGACGCGCTGGGCCGCACCTGGCAGATGTCGACCGTGCAGCTCGACTTCAACCTGCCCGATCGTTTCGACCTCGAGTACACCGCCTCCGACGGCACCAAGCAGCGTCCGGTGATGATCCACCGCGCCCTGTTCGGCTCGATCGAACGCTTCTTCGGCGTGCTCACCGAGCACTACGCCGGCGCGTTCCCCGCCTGGCTCTCGCCGGTGCAGGTCGTCGGCATCCCGGTGGCGGAAAACTTTGTCCCGCACCTGGATTCGGTGATCGAGCAGCTGCGCGACGCCGGCGTGCGGGCCCAGGTGGACCGCAGCGACGACCGGATGCAGAAGAAGATCTTCAACCAGACCGCGCAGAAGGTGCCGTTCATGTTGCTCGCGGGTGCGCGTGACGTGGAAGCGAACGCGGTGAGCTTCCGGTTCCGCGACGGCACCCAGGTCAACGGGGTGCCGGTCGCTGACGCGGTCGCCACGATCAAGTCCTGGGTCGCCCACCGCGAGAACGCCTCACCGACCGCCGAGGGGTTCGAGGTCGTCTCCGCGGCGGGTCAGGCATGAGCGGTCAGCGCCCGGAGGCGCTAGCCTGCGTCACCACGCAGGACGCCCGGGCAGGCCGAGAGGATGCAGCATCATGAGCGAGAACCTCGCCCCCGACGCCGGTGAGATCGTCGACGCCGGGGCAGGCCAGCCTGATCGCCTGCAGCGGTTGTGGACGCCGTACCGGATGTCCTACATCACCGGAGAGGTCAAGCCCAAGGACGCGACCGGGCATCCGTTCACCGATATCCCCAAGATGTCGGACGAGGACGGTCTGATAATCGCCCGCGGCGAGAATGTTTACGCCGTGCTCAACTTGTACCCGTACAACCCAGGGCACATGATGGTGGTGCCTTACCGCCGGGTAGCCGACCTGGAGGACCTCACGCCCGCCGAGAGCGCGGAACTGATGGCCTTCACGCAGCGGGCCATTCGCGTGATGAAGCAGGTCTCGCGGCCTGCCGGATTCAACGTGGGTCTCAATCTCGGTGGGGTGGCCGGTGGTTCGCTCGCCGACCACCTGCACCAGCACATCGTGCCGCGCTGGGGCGGGGATGCGAACTTCATCACCGTGGTCGGCGGGGTGAAGGTGATGCCTCAGTTGTTGCGCGAAACGCGGCAGCTGCTGGCGGAGGCGTGGGAGGAATAAAGAACGTGCTCAGCTTCTTCGGCCGCCAGACGTTTGCGAAAGCGACTGCGCCGCTGGGCAAAGCGCTCGTCGGGACGGGGCTCACCCCGGACGCGATGACACTGATCGGCACCGCGGCGACGATCGCCGCCGCGGTGACCCTGTTCCCCTCCGGACATCTGTTCTGGGGAACGATGGTCATCTGGCTGTTCGTCATGTTCGACATGCTCGACGGGGCGATGGCGCGCGCCCGCGGCGGCGGCACGAAGTACGGCGCCGTCCTCGACGCCACCTGTGACCGGGTGGCCGACGGCGCGATCTTCGGCGGGCTCGCCTGGTGGGCGGTCTATCACGAGCACAGCAAGCAACTGTTCGCGCTGACCTTGATCGTGCTGGTCACCTCGCAGGTGATCTCCTACGCCAAGGCGCGCGCCGAGGCGAGCGGTCTGTCCGCCGACGGCGGGCTCATCGAACGCCCGGACCGCCTGGTCATCGTGCTGGTCGGCACCGGGCTCACCGGCATCGGCGGGCACTGGGGGATCGACTGGCTCACCTGGGCCGTGTACGTGGCGATGTGGGTGCTGGCGGTGCTGAGCATCGTGACGGTGTTCCAGCGAGTGCTGGCGGTGCGCAACTCGCCGGGTGCCCGGGTGGTTATCGCGCCGGCGCCGCGGCCGGACGCGACAGGGGGATCGGCGTCGTGAGCCTCAAAGATCGATTGAGCGACTGGGGGTACGCCGCGGGTTGGAGCCTTGTGCGTTCGGCACCGGAAGGGTTGGTGCGCAGGGTCTTCGATCTCGGCGCCGACCGTGCGGTGAAGGGCGGCGGCCCGGAACAGTTGCGCCGCAATCTCGCACGTGTCCTCGGCGTGCCGCCCGAGCAGGTGCCCGATGACCTGATGCGGGCGAGCATGCGTTCCTACGCTCGCTATTGGCGTGAGGCGTTCCGGCTGCCGTCGATGGACCACACCACCGTCGACTACTACGTCGGCGGTTTGGAACATCTCGACGCGGCACTCGAACAGGGCCGAGGCGTCCTGTTGGTGCTCCCGCATTCGGGCAACTGGGACATGGCCGGTGTGTGGTTGGTGCAGCACTACGACACCTTCACCACCGTGGCCGAGCGGCTGAAGCCCGAATCGTTGTTCGAGCGGTTCGTCGCTTACCGCGAGAGCCTCGGTTTCGAGGTTTTCCCGCTCACCGGTGGCGAGCAGCCGCCGTTCGTCGCGCTCGCGCAACGGCTGCGGCAGAACCGGATCGTGTGCCTGATGGGGGAACGCGATCTCACCGGCAAGGGCGTGCCCGTCGACTTCTTCGGCGAGCGCACCTGGATGCCCGCCGGTGCCGCCAAACTGGCCATCGAGACCGGTGCCGCGCTCATGCCGGTGCACGGCTGGTTCACCGTCGGCGACGACGGCACCGAGGGCTGGGGACTGAAAGTCGAACCGGCACTGGATGTTTCCGGCGGGGTCGCGGCCGCGACGCAGGCCCTCGCAGACCAGTTCGCCGCCGATATCGCCGAGCATCCGGCCGACTGGCACATGCTGCAACCGCTCTGGGAAGGCGATCTGTCGCCCGAACGACTGTCGCGGATCACCGCGCAGCAGGCGGGGGGACAGCCGTGAGGATCGGCATGATCTGCCCGTATTCGTTCGATGTTCCCGGCGGCGTGCAGGCTCATGTCGTCGAACTCGCCAGAGTGTTCATCGAACGCGGGCACAAGGTGAGCGTGCTCGCCCCCGCCTCCGACGACACACCGCTGCCCGAGTTCGTCGTCTCGGCCGGTCGCGCGGTCGCGATTCCCTACAACGGGTCGGTCGCGCGGTTGTCGTTCGGTCCGATGGCCTACACCAGGATCCGGCGCTGGATCGACAGCAACGACTTCGACGTGCTGCACATCCACGAACCCAACGCCCCGAGCCTGTCGATGCTTGCCCTCAAGATCGCCGAGGGTCCGATCGTGGCGACCTTCCACACCTCGACCACGAAGTCGTTGGTGCTCAGCACTTTTCAGGGTGTGCTCCGTCCGTATCACGAGAAGATCAGCGGACGGATCGCCGTGTCAGAGCTGGCCAGGCGCTGGCAGGTCGAGGCGCTCGGCTCCGACGCGGTGGAGATTCCCAACGGGGTCGACGTGTCGGCGTTCGCGCGCGGTGCGCCACTGGACGGGTATCCGCGCGCGGGTCGCGCGGTGCTGTTCCTCGGTCGCTACGACGAACCGCGCAAGGGCATGGACGTATTGCTCGGTGCGCTGCCCGCCCTCATCGAGCACCACCCCGACGTGGAGATCCTCATCGTCGGGCGCGGTGACGAGGAGCGGCTGCGTCGTGAAGCCGGCGAGCACGCAGGCCATCTGCGGTTCCTCGGACAGGTCTCCGACGAGGAGAAAGCCGCCGCCCTGCGCAGCGCCGACGTGTACGTCGCGCCGAATCTGGGTGGGGAGAGCTTCGGCATCATCCTGATCGAGGCGATGGCGGCGGGCACGCCGGTGGTCGCGAGCGAGCTCGACGCCTTCCGGCGCGTGTTGCGCGACGGGACGGCGGGCATGCTCACGCCGATCGGTGACTCCGAGGCGCTGGCCACCGCGATCGACACGTTGCTGACCGACGACGAGACCCGCGAGCGTCTCGTGCGCACCGCGACCCAGGTGGTCGCCGGCTACGACTGGCCCGTCGTGGCCGAACAGATCCTGCGGGTGTACGAGACCGTCACCGTCGGCGACAATCGGGTGCGGGCCGCCGGATGATCACCTTCTCCGCGACCACCGTTCTCGTTCTCGGGCTGATCGCCCTGCTCGTTCTCGCGCTCGGCGTGTGGGCCTACTCCACCGCGAACCGCCTCGACCGGCTGCACGTGCGCTCCGACCAGTCCTGGCAGGCACTCGATGCCGCGCTCGCTCGTCGTGCCGTGGTGGCGCGCGCGGTGGCCATGTCGGAGGCCGGTCCGGTGAGTGCCGATCCGCGCCGCGCCGAACGGGCCACCCAGCTCGCCGCGCTGGCCGATCGCGCCGAACGTGCCGACCGCGGTGACCGGGAAACGATCGAGAACCAGCTCTCCGCCGCGCTGTCGCTCGTCGACATCGACCACCTGCGACCCCAGCTGGTGGCCGAACTCGCCGACGCCGAGGCGCGCGTGCTGATCGCGCGCCGCTTCCACAACGACGCCGTGCGCGACACCCTCGCCCTGCGCACCCGCAGGCCCGTGCGCATTCTGCATCTGGGCGGCACCGCACCGCTGCCGCACTACTTCGAGATCACCGAACGCGCGACGCCCGCCGCGGCCACCGGCCTCGTCGTCCACACCACCCGCACGTCCGCGCGGGTCGTCCTGCTCGACGAGCAGAACCGCGTGCTGCTGCTGCGCGGCCACGACCCGATGATTCCCGAGGTCGCCTTCTGGTTCACCGTCGGCGGCGGTGTCGAACCGGGGGAGAACCTGCGCGACGCCGCGGTCCGTGAGGTCTACGAGGAAACCGGCCAGCGCGTCGACCCCGCCGCGCTGCGCGGTCCGCTGTGGCGACGCGTGGCGGTGTTCCCGTTCAACGGCGAACTCATCCGCTCCGAAGAACTGTTCTTCACCCTGCGCTCGCCGGGTTTCGAATGGCGCCCCGCCGACCTCACCGCCCTCGAACGCCGCACGATCACCGACCACCGCTGGTGCTCGGCCGACGACATCCGCAGCCTCGACGCCGCGGGCGAGGCCGTCTACCCGTATCACCTCGACGAACTGCTCGCCGAAGCTGTGACCGCGGCCGTGGACGACACCAAGCACGTGGTCCGCTCGATTCGCTGAAAGGCCGCGACGGCACGGGCTCGCGGTGCGTTCGGGCCGCTGGGCGGTCGAAACGACGCAGGGCTCGTGGTGCGTTCGGATGCTGAAACCCGGCCGGGACGGCACTGAACTCGTAGACCGTTCGGCATGATGAGAGACGGCTGGGACAACACGGGGCCTGTGGTCCGCTGAGGTCATCGGTGCGGCGGTTACGGTCGGTCGATCTGGTGCGCGACGACGATCGGAGGCGAAGCATGGCAGCTCGGGAAAGATCTGTCGGAATCGCTGAGGTCATCGGGTTTCGGTTGCTTTCACACAATCTGCTCACCCGGCGACCGCTCGACGATCTGCTCGAGGTGGCCGGCGCGTGCGCGGTGCAGAACAGTCCACCAGGTTCGGCGCTGCTCGCACTGGCGGCCCGGGTCGACGGCGTGACCGGTGCGCGCGTCGATGACCTTGTCGCGCAGGACAAGTCGTTGTTACAGACCTGGTGCATGCGTGGTTCGCCGTACTTCTTCCCGACCGCCGACGCGCCGGTGTTCACCTCGGGTGTCCTGCCGACGACCGAGGCGGCGCGGCTGCGCCTGATCAGCGGTGTCGGTCCGGCGCTCGACACGCTCGGGATGGGCCTCGACGACGTGGTGGACCGCACCGTCGCGCAGATCGGCCCGGTGCTCTCGCAGCGCGCGGTGGCGATCGGCGAACTCGGCGCGGAGCTCGCCACACGCATCGCGGACACACTCACCGCGACCCAGCGCGCAGCCTGGGATGCCCCGGGTCCGTATGGCGCGAACCAGCCGCTTGGCGAGGCCGTCGTGCACTTCTGCCTGCGGATCCTGACGCTACGCGGCATCGTCTGCATCGCGCCGCGCACCGACAACACAGCACCGTTCGTCCTGCTCGAGGAATGGCTCGGCGAGCCGTTGCCCGAGACCGACCCCGCAGCGGATCGCGCCGCACTGCTGCGCCGCTATCTGCGGTGCTACGGACCGTCGTCCCGTGGTGAATTCGCAGCCTGGCTCGGTGTGCGAGCCGGTGACGTGGATCCGTGGTGGGACACGGTGGCGAACGAACTCGCTCCGGTCGAATACGACGGTCGGCGCCGGTGGATCCGCACCGAGGACCTGGATGAACTCCGGTCAGCGCACGAAGCACACGGTGTACGGCTGCTGCCACCCGGCGATCCCTACACGCAGACACGGGATCGCGACACCATCGTCGAATCGAAATATCAACGCGCGGTATGGAAGACGGTCGGCGCACCGGGCGTGGTGCTGTCCGACGGCGCCGTCGCCGGAATCTGGCGGCCACGCAAGAGCGGGCACACACTGACACTGACCGTTACGCCGTTCCAATCGATGAGCTCGCGGGTTCGCGCACAGGTGCGTGCGGAAGCGGCACCCGTGGCGGCGTTGCGCGGCGCGTCCGAAGTCCACGTTCAGTTCGACCGTCCCGCAAGCTGACCGACTGCCCTTCCCGCCTCGACGGTCGACGTCGGAAAATCAGTTGACGTTCCCGGTGTCGGCTCACCTAAGGTGAGCGGGTGAATTCTCCGGAGGCGTCCAGAAGGTAGCCGTCCGGCCTGCGGGTCGGGCGGCGTTGTGGGTCAATCCTCCATCGGTCCGCGGACCGGTGCGAGGTGTCGTTCGCAACGCCGGATGATCGTCGATTCCTCGCGGCCGGGCCATGATTCGCCCGATGCCGCATCGTCTCGGACACCGCGCGCGACGCGCGGTGTCCCGGTATCCGGAGAGTTGACTATGCCCATCGGGGTTTTCGTGCTGGCTGCCGCGGTTTTCGCGCAGGGCACATCGGAATTCATGATGTCGGGGTTGCTGGCGCGGACCGCCGCCGACTTCGCCGTTTCGCTCGGCACAGTGGGGTTGCTGACCTCGGTGTACGCGGTCGGCATGGTGCTGGGGGCGCCGACGATGGCGGCCACCGCGGGCCGGTGGCCGCTACGGCGTTCGGCGACAACGTTTCTCGCGCTCTTCTGCGTCGCCCATATCGTGGGTGCTGTCACCACCGATTTCGCGGTGCTGGTGGCTACCCGTGCGGTCGCCGCGGTCGCCAATGCCGGATTTCTGGCGATCGTACTGGCCGCGCTGCCGCGGCTGGTCGGGCCCGCGCTGCTCGGGCGGGCGACCTCGATCATCGTGTCCGGGGTGACCGTGGCCTGCATCGCGGGCGTACCCGCGGGGACGCTGCTCGGGCAGCTGTGGGGCTGGCGATCAGCCTTCGCGGCCGTCGCAGTGGTGAGCGCGGCGGTTCTGATCCCGGTGGCGTCGATGGTGCCGCGTGACGGCGCGGGGGCGGACGCATCGGATCGGTCGATGTGGTCGGAGTGGGCGGTGCTCGGTGTGCGCGAGGTGCGGTCGGCGGTGGTCGTGGGGGTATTGGTCAACGCCGCGACGTTCGCCGCGTTCACCTACCTCGGCACCATCGCCGCTGGAATCGCGGGAACAACCAGGGGCTGGGTCCCGCTGGTGCTGGCGTTGTTCGGTCTCGGTTCCTTCGTCGGGGTGACGCTCACCGGGCGGTACAGCGACCGCCGCGGCCGCTCCATCATCACCGTGGGCACGGTCGGGCTGGTCGGCGTGTGGGCGTTGGCGGCGGTGACCGCGCACACGATCGCCGGGGTCGCGGTCATGACTTTGCTCACCGGGGCGGCCGCGTTCGGCGTCGGATCCGCGTTGATCGCGACGATCGTGCGGACCGCCGCGCCCACCGCGCCGCGCCTCGCGGGCGCGATGGCCACCACCGCGCTCAACATCGGCGCGGTGCTCGGTCCGATGGTCGCCGGCGTGGCCGTCGATCGCACGCAGACCCCGGTCGCGGCGTTGTGGTGCGCTGCGGGCACCGCGGCTGTGGCGGCGGTGATCGTGCAGTTCGACCGCGCCCGGCGCGGCCCGGCGGCGGACCCGGTCGGGGTCGGCGCGCGGTGATCAGGAGGCCATTGGAGAAGGCCAGCCGTGGACTGGTTCCGCATCTGCGCTGGTCGCGACAAGGCCAGTGGTGCCCAACTGGCTATGAAGGCCGAATTCGGGCAGCTCTAGAATCGACGGTGAACCCCGATCCGAGCGACTTGATTGGCGCCCATGACACAGGAGACATTCGTGACTACGCCTGAGACCACCAACACCGTCGGCACCGCCCGCGTGAAGCGCGGCATGGCCGAGATGCTCAAGGGTGGCGTGATCATGGATGTGGTCAACGCCGAGCAGGCCAAGATCGCCGAAGACGCGGGCGCCGTGGCCGTGATGGCGCTCGAGCGGGTGCCCGCCGACATCCGCGCCCAGGGTGGCGTGTCCCGGATGAGCGACCCGGACATGATCGACGGCATCATCGCCGCCGTCTCCATCCCGGTCATGGCCAAGGCCCGCATCGGTCACTTCGTCGAGGCGCAGATCCTGCAGAGCCTCGGTGTCGACTACATCGACGAGTCCGAGGTCCTCACCCCCGCCGACTACGCCAACCACATCGACAAGTGGAACTTCACCGTCCCCTTCGTCTGTGGCGCCACCAACCTCGGCGAGGCCCTGCGCCGCATCACCGAGGGCGCGGCCATGATCCGCTCCAAGGGCGAGGCCGGCACCGGCGACGTCTCCAACGCCACCACCCACATGCGCACCATTCGCGGCGAGATCCGCCGCCTGACCTCGCTGTCCGAGGACGAGCTCTTCGTGGCCGCCAAGGAACTGCAGGCCCCGTACGAGCTGGTCCGTGAGGTCGCCCAGACCGGCAAGCTCCCGGTCGTCATGTTCACCGCGGGCGGTATCGCCACCCCCGCCGACGCCGCCATGATGATGCAGCTCGGCGCCGAAGGCGTCTTCGTCGGCTCCGGCATCTTCAAGTCCGGCAACCCCGAACAGCGCGCCGCCGCCATCGTCAAGGCCACCACCTTCTACGACGACCCGGACGTCCTGGCCAAGGTCTCGCGCGGCCTGGGCGAGGCCATGGTCGGCATCAACGTCGAAGACATCCCCCAGCCCCACCGCCTCGCCGAGCGCGGCTGGTGATTGTGGGCCCGAAGTTGTTCGGGCACTGAGAGATTCGCCTCGGCGGGCGTCGTGATCACGACGCCCGCCGAGGCATTTTCGGGTGGGTCGACCGCCCAGACGTCGGCTACGCCGCATCTGTTTGTCGGCAGGCTCGCGGCTGAGCGCTGTGCTCGAGTGCGGTCAGGTCGCTGCTACGGCTGGCCCGCTGCGCCTTCGGTGTCGGTGGTGAGGGCGTCGGCGAAGTTCTCGGCGTAGCCGAGGATGAGGTGGCGGTGGGTGGGGAGTTGGACGGCCAGTTCGTGCCAGGCGATGGCGGTGGGGGAGCCGTAGAGGTGGGTGAGGTCGGTGATCAGGGCCGCTGCTTGTTCGGGGGTCGGGGAAGTGGGGCGGGCGAAGGCGAGGAGGGAGGCGCCGATGGCGATGTGGCGGTAGCCGTGGGTGGCCATGCGGCGGACTACGGTGTGGTTGTCGTAGGTGGACCAGTCGTCGGCGAAGTAGCCGTTGGGGATGCCGGCGATGGCGAGGTCGTCGCGGTCGACCGGGACGCGCTGGATCAGGACGACGTCGTCGACCACGCGGTCGGGGGAGCGATTGGCGGTGACGAGGGCGGTGAGCTCGTCCTCGGAGGCATTGCGGGTGTCGCGCAACGCTTCCCAGGGGACGCGGGCGGACGGATTGTCGAGCAGGGCGGCGATCCGGGAGACCGTGGCGTTCTCGGCGTGGTGGGTGGCAGCGGGGTCGTCCGCGTCGTCGGGGTGTTCGCTGTCGCCTTCGACGAGCCCGAGCGTGGCGTGCATGCTCGTGTACGCGCACTGGCCGAGGTCGTCGAGCGTGCACAGGATCCTGGCATCGGGATGATCCATGCGGACGAGCTCTAAGGCGTCGAGCAGTTGGGCGAAGGTGGTGACGTCGTCGAGGCGGGCAACGGTGTTGGAGTCCAGCCGGTTACGTCGAACGGGTGGTTCGCCCGGCTCGAAAGTCGTCATCTGCACTCCGACATCCTGGCACGGCCTACGGCGCGTCGGAGTGATCCCGCCGCCGGTGGGCGGTGTGGAGTCGATGTGGGCCGCGGTTGGCCCAGAAATTGCTGCCAACTGGGCATACCGTACAGTCGGTCCGTGACCGCGCTCGACTTCTCCTTGCTCGTCGTCGCGGGATTCTTCACCGGCCTGATCGGTTTCGTCACGGGGATGGCCTCGATCGTCTCCTATCCTGCGCTGCTGGCCGCCGGTCTGCCGCCCGTCGCGGCCAATGTCACCAATACCGTCGCGATGGTCGCTGTCGGCGTCGGCGCGACCGCGAATTCCGGGCGCGAACTCATCGGCCGCGGACCCACGCTGGTGCGCTGGGCGGTGCTGGCGGCGGTGGGCGGTCTCCTCGGTGCGCTCGCGTTGCTGGTCGCCCCGGCCGGGGCATTCGAGGTGGTCGTGCCGTTTCTGGTGGCCATGGCGTCGATCGCGCTGCTCGTGCAACCGCTGGTGCGCCGCCATATCGGCGAGCTGAGCGCGCCCTGGATCGTGCCGGTCGGCATCCTGCTCACCTCCGTGTACGGCGGCTATTTCGGCGCGGGCGCGGGCGTGATCTATCTGTCGATGATGCTGCTGTGCACCTCCGAATCCCTCTGGAGCGCATCGATTCTCAAGAGCTTCCTGCTCGGCATCGCGAACCTGGTCGCGGCGGTCGGCTTCGCGGCCTTCGGGCCCGTGCACTGGGGCGCGGCACTGGCCCTCGGCGCGGGGGCGCTGGCGGGTGGCTGGTGCGGTCCGCCGGTGGTGAAGGTGATCCCGCCGAGCGTGTTGCGCGTGGCGGTCGGGATCTGCGGCCTCGGCCTCGCCGTGTACTTGGCCGTTCCGGCGTAGCTCCGGATTCGCTCCGGCCAGCGCCTCTGCGCAACCCCGCATGCGCGCGCCGTCAGGGCCCTGGATTCGCCTGCCGGGGTGCCGCGCGGTCCGTAGTCTGGAGACGGTGCACCACTCAGATAGTGAAATCGCAATCCACGCAACAGAAGTCGCTTCGCAGGTGATTCGGACGGCCTTCCACGCCCCGCTCACGCACTACGCCAAACTGGGCGACGATTTCGCCACCCAGGCCGATATCGCCGCCGAGAAAGCCATCCTCGATGTCCTCGCGACCGCCTTCCCGGGCGACCGGTTCGTCGCCGAGGAGTCGGGAGTCACCGGATCAGCCCGCAGCGACCGCACGTGGTTCATCGATCCACTCTGTGGCACAAGGAATTTCGCGGTCGATACCGCGTTCGTGGCGGTGAATGTCGCCCTGCGTGACACCGGCACCGTGCAGGCGGCGGCAACCGCCGACCCCTTCGCCGACGAGGTCTTCTGGACAGCGGGGCAGGGTTCGTTCCTCCGCGCCGACGGCCGCGACGAGCCACTACACCCGCACGCCGGAAGCCACCTCGTCGACGTCGACCTCGACCACCCGTTCCCCTGGTCGACCCCCGCGCGACTCTTCGACGCCGACGGCTTCGCGGGCGAATTCCACCCGCGCGTGTTATCGACCTCCTTGGCCCTGGCCTGGGTCGCGGCAGGCCGCCGCGCCGCCTACATCACCGGCGGTGACCTGCGTGACAGCGTGCACTTCACCAGCGCGATCGCGATATGCCAGGCAGCGGGCTGTGTGGTCACCGGTCTCGGCGGGCAACCACTGCACACCGCCCCGCACGGACTGATCGCCGCAGCGGACGCGCCGACTCATGCCCGCCTGGTCGACGCGGTGGCCGGTCTGCGCCCCGGGTAACACTGGGGAACAACACAATCCGACGCGTCTCACAGACCCACGTTGTCTGTGTCTTAGGGTTTCCTCAAATTCACTGGGTAGCGTCCGGGCCGTGGCATCGAGGCCTGCGCTGTGTTGCGCCGGCCTCCGCCGTCGCCCCGTGGGCGAGAGACCGACCCGACGTAAGGACGAGTGGATGAAGTTTCGTAGGACCGGACGAGTCGCGATCGCAGGACTGGCTGTGGTCGCCGCCCTCGGGCTGAGCGCGTGCAGTGACGACAAGGGTGACACCACGTCCAAGACCGCTACCAGCGCCAAGACTTCGGCGAGCGGCGCGCCCACCGCGGAACTGCCTGCCGTGCCTACCGTCGAGCAGCTCAACGCGCAGCTCGGCACCGCGCTGGATCCGGCGGTCCCCAACGATCAGAAGCTGGACTTCGTGCAGGGCATCGAGGCCGATCCCGAGCTGCCGAACCGACTGGCCCAGGCGGTTGTGGACAACAACGTCCAGGTGCAGGTCACCGAGGTGACCTCGTTCGGTGACAGTGTCAACGCCAAGGCCAACTTCACGGTCAACGGCCAGACCAACCTCGTCGACGTGCCGTTCGTGGCCGAAGAGGGCAAGTGGAAGGTCCAGAAGTCGTGGGCCTGCGGCATGCTGACCAACCTCGGTCAGACCTCGGTCGCCTGCGCCTGATCTCTGCACGCTCGAGCCCCGTCCGGAATCTCGGACGGGGCTTTCGCGGATCTGGAGCACCTCGGCCGCAACGGTGTCCGTGCTGTCAGCTACGCAGCGCCGCCCGATCGGGATGATCCCAGCGGACCGTCCAGGTCGCGTCTTCGGGATTCTCGGCTGTGTGATCGCGCACAGCGGGCAAGGTCCACCGCTGATCGACCGGCGTAAGCCGCAGCGCCGCTTGCTCGCTCAGCTCCAAGCGCAGCGTCAGATCGAAGTCGAGACCGCGCCCCAGCAGCATCGGCCCCGCGAGCACCAGCACCAGATCGGCCTGCGCGGGGCGAATCCTCGCCCGCGCCGACCGATCCCGCTGCTCATCCCACAGCGCGGGCAACCACCGCCCGTCCTCGCGCATCGCGTCGAGGATCTCGCGGCGAATCGCCGCGTAATCGAACCACGCTGTGCGATAAGACCATTCGTCATCACGCCCGTATTCCATCCGCAACGACGCGGGCCGCACGAAGTCGTGCACCGACACCGCCGCCGCCGATCTACCTCGATCGGCGAGCGTCGCCACGATCCGCCTGCCCAGTTCGACGGGCACGGCGGCATCGGCACCGTCGACCGCGAGCACCCGTCGCCCCGGCAGCTCGACGAGCCGGTCGGCGACGAGCCGGGCCAGGGCCGTGGGCGAGGTGGGCGTGAATGTCGGCACGCCACCATCACAGCAAACTCCGCGCCGTCGCGGGAGAGCCGGACATACCGCCCGGTCGGCGAGGCGATAATCTCGAGCGCATGGCGACAATCGAAGAGGCGCTCGCAATCGAGCGCCTGGAGCGCGACATCTTCCGCGGCGCGTCCACGGAGTCTCAGCTACCGCGCACCTTCGGCGGTCAGGTGGCAGGCCAGGCGCTGGTCTCGGCGGTCCGTACCGTCGATCCCAGCTTCCAGGTGCATTCCCTGCACGGCTACTTCCTGCGGCCGGGCAATCCGGAGGAACC
Source organism: Nocardia sp. FBN12 (assembly GCF_054031145.1). Lineage (NCBI taxonomy): Bacteria > Bacillati > Actinomycetota > Actinomycetes > Mycobacteriales > Nocardiaceae > Nocardia > Nocardia sp. FBN12. The sequence goes on along the minus strand of NZ_CM132926.1, from coordinate 3,537,150 downwards.
CACCGTCTACCTGGTGGAACGCATCCGTGACGGCCGCTCGTTCTGCACCAGGCGGGTCACCGGCGTGCAGGACGGGCAGGCGATATTCACGATGTCGGCCTCGTTCCATCACGGTGACGAAGGGCCCGAACATCAGGACGTGATGCCCTCGGTCGATGGTCCCGACGACCTGCCCGACGCGAGCGTGACCATGACCCCCGAGCGGTTGTGGGCGATGCGCGAATGGGAGCACTGGGACATCCGCACCGTCCCGCAGGAGCAGGTCGTGTCGCGTGACGGTGCGGTCTCCCCGCAGCAGGTGTGGTTCCGGTACCGGCATCCGCTGCCCGACGACCCGATGTTCCACGTCTGCACGCTGGCCTATATGAGCGATATGACGCTGCTCGGCTCGTCGAAGGTGATCCACCCCGACGAACCGACCCAGAACGCGTCCCTCGACCACGCCATGTGGTTCCTGCGCCCGTTCCGCGCCGACGAATGGCTGCTCTACGACCAGTCCTCGCCCTCGGCCGGCTTCGGCCGGGCGCTGACCGGCGGCAAGATCTGGGACCGCGCGGGCAACCTGGTCGCCGCCGTCGTCCAGGAAGGCCTGATCCGGACACCGCGCCACAAGTAGTACGCCGGTGGTGGTCCGGTGCGGTGGCCGCCGCACCGGACCATGATCACCGAACCTGCACGCGCAGATGGCAGACCACGGTGTCGCTCATCCGGCGCAGCACCCGTTCGAGCTCGTCGCTGCGGTGGCTCGGCAGCACCCGATCCCACCCGCTCGGCGGGTCGATCTCGGCGATCACCACCACCTTGCGCCGACCGCCGAAATTGTCGCGGACATAGCGGGCGACCGGCCCGGCGACGGTGGCGTCGCTGTCCTCGAGCAGGACCAGGCGCACCTCGGGATGCCACACCTCCCACGCTTTCGTGAACGCCGTCGTCGACTCGCCCGGCAGGCAGACGTGCACCGCGGTGACGTCATCGCCGATCGACATGGCGGCCGAGAGCGCTTCGCGACTGAGTTCGCAGACTTCGGCGATCGGCACGATGATCGCGGTGCCGGTCGGGCGCGGCTGCGCGGGCACCGCACCGGTACCGCGGGAACCACCGATCCTGGTGTAGGCGTGGCGAATCCGTTCCATGCCGAGCATCAGCAGCGGCAGCACGACCACGATCAGCCAGGCGCCCTCGGTGAACTTCATCGCGGTGGTGACTACGGCCGCGACAAAGGTCAGTAGCGCGCCGAACCCGTTGAGCGTGATCCGCCAGCGCCAGCCCTCGGCGCGGGTCAGCCACCAGTGCCGCACCATGCCGGTCTGGGCGATGGTGAACCCGACGAACACGCCGATCGCGAACAGCGGGACGAGCGCGTTCATGCTGCCCGCCGCGGCCACCACCAGTACCGCGGCACTGATTCCGAGTGTCAGCACGCCGTAGCGGTACACGCGGCGCGGGGTCGCGACGGAGAAGCGGTGTGGCAGGCAGTTGTCGTCGGCCAGCAGCCGGGTCAGCGTCGGCAGGCCACCGTAGGAGGTGTTCGCCGCGAGGGCGAGCAGGATGACGGTGGCGAACTGCACCACGTAGTACCCGACCCCGTGGCCGAGCGCCGCCTCGGTGAGCTGGGAGAGCACGGTGGTGCCCTCGATCGGCTGGAGCGAGAACTTCTCGATCAGCACGGCCAGCCCGATCAGCATCGTGCCGAGCAGCAGCCCCAACGCGACCTCGGCGCGCTGGGCGCGGCGCACCCGCGGCTGTTCGAAACTGGGCACCGCGTTCGCGATCGCCTCGACGCCGGTCAACGCCGCGCAGCCGCTGGAGAAGGCCTTGAGCAGCAGCAGGACGCCGACCGTGTGGATATCGCTGACCGCCGCGGACCCCGCCGTCACGGCCGCCGGTTCCGTTCGCAGCAGGCCGCCGATGATCACCACGAAGATGCTGCCGACGAACACCGCCGTTGGCAGCATGAAAGCCTTCGCGCTCTCGGTGATCCCGAGCAGGTTGAGCGCGGTGATGCCGGCCAGCACCGCCAGGCAGATCCCCACCGTGTACCCGTGCAGCGCGGGGAACGCCGAGGTCAGCGCGGCGACACCGGCCGCGATCGAAACGGCGACATTGAGCACGTAGTCGACGATGAGCGAGGCCGCGGCGAGCAGGCTGGTCCGGTCGCCGAGGTGCTTCTTGGCGACCGCGTAGGCACCGCCGCCGTTGGGGAACGCCACGATCACCTGGCGATAGGACGCGATGAGAACGGCGAGCAGGGCCGCGATGGCGAGGGTCACCGGCAGGGTCATGCCGAGTCCGAGCCCGCCCGCGGTGGCCAGGACCAGCACGATGGCTTCCGGTCCGTAGGACACCGAGGCCATCGCGTCGAGGGACAGTCCGGCCAGGCCGGTGGGAACGGTCAGTCCGCGGCGCTCCGGGACGATCTGCGCAGGTCCAGGAGACTTGCGTGGCAGCAGTGCAATCACATATCGCAGTGTCGACCCGTTTCGCGCGGATGCACCCGCCGTTGACGCAACCTTGACACCGCGGCGTGAGCGGGCACACATCGCCGGTGCTCGTAAGCTCGATGCCTGTGAACGCTTCCTCGACTGCCTCCCGGCCGACCATCGGTGTCCTCGCGCTCCAGGGTGATGTGCGCGAACACGTTGCCGCGCTGGCGCACTGCGGTGCCGATCCGGTGCTGGTGCGGCGGGAATCGGAGCTGGCCGCCGTCGACGGGCTCGTGCTGCCCGGCGGTGAGTCGACCGCGATCTCCAAGCTGTTGCAGGCCTTCGACCTGCTGGAACCGTTGCGGGCGCGGCTGCGCGACGGGCTGCCCGCGTTCGGTTCCTGCGCGGGCATGATCCTGCTCGCCTCGGAGGTGCTCGACACCAGGGCCGACGCCCAGCACCTGTCCGGGATCGATATGACGGTGCGGCGCAACGCGTTCGGGCGTCAGGTCGACTCCTTCGAGACGGATCTGGACTTCACCGGCCTCGACACGCCCGTGCGCGCGGTGTTCATTCGCGCGCCGTGGGTGGAGCGAGTCGGTGACGGTGTCGAGGTGCTGGCGCGGGTGCCGCACGGGCCCGCGCAGGGGCGCATCGTGGCAGCCAGGCAGGGCAATGTGGTGGCGACCTCGTTCCACCCCGAGGTGACCGGTGATCTTCGCGTGCACGAACTGTTCGCCGACCTGGTTCGTTCAGCGCGGTAAAGCCCGCGTCGCCGGGCGTGGCGGACGGTGAGTAGGCTGGATCGAGCTTGTCCGCCCGGGCAGACGCGCAACCGACTTGAAGGAAGTAGGGCATGAGCGGCCACTCCAAATGGGCCACCACCAAGCACAAGAAGGCGGGAATCGACGCCAAGCGCGGCAAACTCTTCGCCAAGCTGATCAAGAACATCGAGGTGGCGGCCCGCACTGGTGGTAGTGACCCTGCGGGCAATCCGACGCTGTTCGACGCCATCCAGAAGGCGAAGAAGACTTCGGTCCCCAACGACAACATCGAGCGCGCCCGCAAGCGCGGCGGTGGTGAAGAGGCCGGCGGCGCCGACTGGCAGACGATCATGTACGAGGGCTACGGGCCCAACGGTGTCGCCGTGCTGATCGAGTGCCTCACCGACAACCGCAACCGCGCCGCGGGCGAGGTCCGGCTGGCGATGACCCGCAACGGCGGCAACATGGCCGACCCGGGTTCGGTGTCGTACCTGTTCGCCCGCAAGGGCGTGGTGACGCTCGAGAAGAACGGCCTGTCCGAGGACGACGTCCTCGAGACGGTCCTCGACGCGGGCGCCGAAGACGTCAACGACCACGGCGACGTCTTCGAGATCATCTCCGAGCCCGGCGATCTGATCGCGGTGCGCTCGGCCCTGCAGGCCGCGAACATCGACTACGACTCCGCCGAGTCCGGGTTCCAGGCGTCGGTGTCGGTCGCGGTCGACGCCGAGGGCGCGCGCAAGGTGTTCAAACTGGTCGACGCGCTCGAAGACAGCGACGATGTGCAGAACGTGTACACCAATGTCGACATCTCCGACGAGGTCGCCGCGGAACTCGACGACGAGTAGTCGGATTTCCGTGGAACCGCCCCGGCCGTGAATTCGGCCGGGGCGGTTCACGTTTCGGCTAGGAAGCCCGCTGCTGGTAGTAGCCCGACATCGACGGGTAGTAGTCGGCGAAATCCGGTCGTTCGGTGTGCGTGCACGCGGCGACGAACATATCCGCGTAGTACTCCCAGCCCGGACCGATCTGTGGGATCTCCGCCAGCTGATATTCCGAGGTCAGATGGTGGACCAGGCGCAGCTCGGTGGCCGCGCCGGTATCGAGCAGGGTCACTTCGAGGCGCCACAGGCCGATCTGATCGGTCGAGGAGATGCCGAGGTGGATCGGTGGGGTGCAGTCGTCGATGCGCATGGCCGTCCACGGCTCACCCTCCTCGAACCGCATCTGCACCTGGATGGTGTTGCCGGTGCCCGCGTCGCCCTCCCAGGTGCCGTACCACCCCGAGGTCAGATGCGGATCGGTCAACCGCGCCCACACCTCCTCGATCGGCAACCCCAACGACCTGGTGATCACCAGATCCCGCCCCTCGGGCGTCGCCACGATGTCACCGGTGGGTTTGGCCATGTGTGGTTCTCCTCGCCTCGGACGGACCGACCACCTCGACGGTACCCGCGGGCGAAGTCAACGCCCGGCACAATGACGACATGACGCGAATCGAGATGGCCCGGGGTGACATCACCGAACAGCAGGTGGACGCGGTGGTCAACGCCGCGAACTCCTCGCTGCTCGGCGGCGGCGGTGTCGACGGGGCGATCCACCGCAAAGGCGGCCCGCAGATCCTGTCCGAATGCCGCGACCTGCGCGCCTCGCACTACGGCAAAGGTTTGCGAACGGGGCAGGCGGTGGCGACCACAGCCGGTCGATTGCCCGCGCGCTGGGTGATCCACACGGTCGGGCCCGTGTGGTCGGCCACCGAGGACCGATCCGAACTGCTCGCCTCCTGCTATCGCGAATCCCTGCGCGTGGCAGACGAATTGGGGGCGGCAACGGTCGCGTTCCCGGCGATCTCCACCGGCATCTTCGGCTGGCCGATGGACGACGGCGCGCGGATCGCGGTCGAGACCGTACGCGCGGCCGAAACGAACGTGACCCTGGTGCGGTTCGTCCTGTTCGACGATCGCGCGCTCGAGGTGTTCACCGCTGCCCTCGAATAGCGCCCGTTCAGCGACTGTGTGTGGCAAGTGTCAGCGAGTGCGAGCCGCAGCCGGCCGCGATGATCAGTCGGGCCACGAATGTGCCGGACCCCGGTGACACACTCGCGGCCATGGGGAACCCATAGTGCCGTTTCGGGTGCGGATCCCGATCTGTGCATCCGGTATCGATCCGCAACTGCACGCCATAGGCTCGACGAACCAGCAGTTCGCGGACCAGGCTCGTTTCGGCGGCCGGAGGATCGGGTTGGCTCGCGGCAATCGAATGTCCGCTTTTTGGGGGGAACCTTTGTCGCAATCGTGGGACGGTAAGTTCGACGTCGTTCCCGCCGAAGTCTCCGGCGCTGGTCGATACGTCCAGCTTACGGCGCAGGAACTCGTGAACGGACTCCGCGCGATAGACGCTGATGTCAACAGGTTGCTCGAGAATTGGACCGGCAACTCGGCGACGGCATATCGCGTCGGCTGGGACGAAACGCGCAGGGGCGCGCAAACTGTTCTGGAAGCATTGGCCACGATGGCCGAATTGTTGGTGTGGTCGCCGACACACACGTCGAGCTGGACACGCGACCCGCCTCGGACACCAGCTCGGTGGATCTGCCGTAACGCATTGGGGGAAGTACTTCATGACCGACTCGTACCGCGTTGACCTGGACGATCTCGACGACATTTCCACACAGCTCAGCGGCTTCGTCGGGTTCTTACCGAGAGTATTGCCGGTATCCAGCAACGCACGACCAATCTTCAGTCCAAGTGGACCGGCCCGTCTGCGGTAGCCGCCAACGATGCGTTCACGAAATGGGTGAGCGGCGCTCAGGATGTCACCGAAGGCATCGAGACCATGCGTACGTCAGCGCTGGCGGCACGGGACCGATACAACGCCGCCGTCGCGACGAACTTGCAAATGCTTGGCCGCTCGGCGGGTCACCAGTCGTGACAGTTCTGGATGTGTCCGCGCAGACCTATTACGACGCGGCCGACATCTGCGCGAAGGCGTCCTTCGGCCACTTCGAGGCGTTTAAAACCGCTATGAGATCTTTCGGCGACACCACCAATATGGCGGGAAGCGTCGGCGACGGCAAGAACTGGGCAGAATCCTACGACCATCAGTGCAAAGACATCTACACCATGTCGATCGACATCGTGCTCGCACTCGACGGGTACGCCCAGGTCCTTAGACAGGCTGGGTACAACCATGCCCTCGCCGACCATGACCCGAAGAGCGGCGAGCCGGAACCGGCCGCTCCCAACCTTAATCCTTCGTTTACTCTCACCCCACAGGAACTCACATCCCTCCTGGTACCTCCCTCAGCGGGAGGGCCAGGTCGCGGGCTTGTGGACGACGGGTTCGAACTGGCCGTGAAGGTCGGAATACCGATACCCGACGGCGACACGCCAAACTGTCGCGCGCAGGCGACGTTTGGCACAACCTGGTCAACAACGCCTTCGTCACAGCGGCACCGGTTGAAATCGAACGTGCTGCCGCTCTGTTCGAGCAGGTAACCTCTCCCGATGCAAGCTTCATCGATGAAGACCTGCGCCAACTCAAATCAGCCGCAAGCGATCTCGGCGGCGCGTACGGTGAACTCGCGCAAGCCTGCCGCGACCAGAAAACAGCTCACGATGACCTCCGAGAAGACCTCAGGCAACTGTGCGAACAACTCGCCACAGAGATCGCCGTCGAAGTCGCGGTCAACCTAGCCCTGTCCGTTGTAGCTTCCGCTGTCAGCTTCGGAGTAGGTGGCGCCGCGGTGGCTGCCAAGACCGCTGTCGCCGTCGCCAAGATCATCGACAAATTCGTGGACCTGATCAGGATAGCTGTCAAAGCGGCAAAGGTCCGGGCAGCGGTTATCATTGAGCGCGTTGGTGTACAAACAAGAGAAACAATCCAGCGCATCAAAGATCTAACAACACAACTCGTGAAAAAATTCGAAGACCGGAGAACAGGAAAAAAGACTACTGATCCGAATGTTCGAGATGACCCGTTCTGGAACGACATCAAGGCAACGCAGGATAACTATCCTGGAAGTGAACTGCCTCGTTCCTATGAAATGCAGGTCGGTGAAAACCGGATGTGGGTTCATGGTAATGCGACCGAGCATATGGTGGAGTATTTGCAACACATGGCGGGGCGTGGCGCTACCAAGGAGCAACTGGATCTGGCAACGCAGGCGCAGATGAAAAGTCTGCAGGCTGCGGCCGCCGAGGCCAGCCGGGATGGCGTCCCCTACAATGAGCTCGTACGTGTTGGTGGTTGAAAATTGAAATTTGCTCCGCCGCGCGAGGCTGGTCAGCTCCCCGTTGTCATCCGTGCGCTCCCGCTCGGTTGATTGGAGATCAATGGTAAAAGTGGTTGGACACACGGGCTGTTCTGATACCTCGGTCGAGGTCGATCCTTGGGTTCCGATGAAAGTCTCGTGGTCGCCTCGGCCCTCAACTGATTTACTCTACCTTCGAGTTTCAGGGCATGAAGGTGGAGAGGTCGAGCTAAAATTGGATTTAGAGACGGGTATGTTGATGGCGGCGATTGTTCTGGTCGCGCCGCCTGTATCGAATGTGTCCGTCGAGAGTTCGTCGGGGTATCACAGGATCGCCGAAGGTGCAGCTCCTGTGCTCGATCGGAGTATCTGGGGCCCGACCGATGGCGACGCAGGGCGATTGCGGCATGGATCCATAGTTCAATTGCATGACGAACTGGGGCTTCTTGTCGACGGACCAGAAATCAGACTTCGGTTCACCAGTAGCCGGGCATCGTCGATTATCGAATGTGGGCATGTCTGGGTTGGGGTCTCTGACAGCGGTGAGCTGTCAGAGATTGGTGCAGTTTCGAGTTGAGCGAAGCTGCGGACCGGGGCTTTCGTCCGGAGGCTGTTTGATGGGAGGTGGCGAGGACTGCTCGGCCTTGATTTTCGTTGGCAGGTTGGTCTTCGTTTTCCATAGTTCGAGGGGCAGGTTTCGGCTGGTCATTCCCGGCTCGTCGCGATAGAACGTGCCGGTTAGGTAGTGCTTCCACTCGAGTGAAGGCGGCGGCGAACTTGTTGTATAGGTGCGATGAACCGGGAAATATGCTGTGCCCGAGTCTGTTCGGCGTCGTTAGTGAGTGAAGATTTCGCGGCCTGCGCGCAGGTGTTGTTCCATCGCGGCGGCGGGCCGTCGACCGCGAGGAGGATCTGGGTGTGGCCGTGTACGGAGGCGCGCCGGCCAAGGGGCGTGCGGTGGAGACGGGGCCCGGGTGTGTCGGGTCCATTCCGTGGTTATCGTGCAGAGGGTGACCAGCGGCGGGTTCTGGGGTGGAAGGCGCCAGTAGGTGTGAAATTCGATGCCGATGGCCATCGATTTCTTCTGGCTGAGGGCTTCGTCGGAGCGGTCGATGATCTCGTGCAGGGGCAGCAGATTCGATTCGACAGCACGCAGGGCGGCGAGGTTGCCGCGCAGTCGCGACGCCGCGGGGAGGTCGGTGAAGGTAGTACCGCGGCCATGTCTGTGGTCGACCAGTCTTCTTCTTGGTCAATCCGCACATCGTCCTGTTCGACCCGGCCACTGTTCATCGACTACCTGGTCGCACATGGTGACGTGAAAGCGGGTATGCGGATGCCTCCTCCAAAGGCACGCCCAGCCAGTTCGTCGCCGAGCCTGGCCGAGTGATGCAGCGGGGCTACGCCTCCAACGAGCCCCTACCGCCGGGAATGTTACGTGAACTGGCTCATGCCGGTTAAATCGCAGCTCATGCACGAATCCGGCGACGAGATCTGCCCGCACGCCTGGTCCGTGCGCACCGGTGAACCCGACAAGCTCAGCCCGCGTCTGGTCGAGCTTGTCACCCGGGCTCAGCGTAACGGGGTGTCGAGGTTCCTGACGGGCTCGCCGCCGACGCGATCGTCACCAACAGGTTCATCGACCAGGCGATCGGGTTGGAGAGCGCGCCGTAGTCGCCGGTTCCTCGGTTTCGGCCGACGGAATGTGTCGGACCCCGGTGGCACACTCGCGGGCATGGCGGAAACCAGTGTGCCGTTTCGGGTTCGGATTCCAATTCGGGTGTCCGATCTCGACCCGCAATTGCACGTCACCGGTGCGGCGTATCAGCAGTTCGCTGATCACGCGCGGTTTGCGTGTGTGACCGAGGCGGGGGTCTCGGTGCCGGACTTGCTGGCGGCGGGGGTGGGGCCGGTCAATCTCGAACTGAACGTTCGCTATCTGCGCGAGTTACGCGCGAACGAGACGGTCGAGGTCGACTGCCGCTGGGAGTGGGGGCAGGGCAAGACCTATCGGGTGGAGCACACACTCACCAGGGACGACGGGGAGGTCGCCGCGACGGTGTCCTATGTGAGCGGCCTGCTCGACCTACGAGCGCGCAAGTTGATTCCGGATCCGGCGCGAGTCTGGGCCGAGCACGCACGCGATCCCGTGTTGCTCGGGTTGCCACCACGACCGGCGTGACGCTCGTGTCGTTGGTCGGCCGCGACCGGGAGATGCTCTAGACTTTCGAACAACTGTTCGTGTCTTCGAAGGGGTGGCCGGTGCGGGTGATGGGCGTCGATCCCGGGCTCACCCGGTGCGGGCTCAGCATGGTCGACAGTGGGCCGGGGCGGAAGGTGGTCGCCCTCGATGTGGGGGTGGTGCGGACACCGCCGGAGGCCGAGTTGGCGTTGCGGTTGATGGCTGTGGCGGATGCCGCCGAGGAGTGGATGGACACCCATCGGCCCGAGGCTGTCGCGATCGAGCGAGTGTTCGCGCAGCACAACGTGCGGACGGCGATGGGAACCGCGCAGGCCGGTGGGGTGATCGCGCTGGCCGCGGCACGGCGCGGGATCCGGGTGGCCTTTCATACGCCCAGCGAGGTGAAAGCGGCCGTCACCGGCAACGGTACGGCGGACAAAGCGCAGGTCACCGCGATGGTGACGCGGATTCTCGGTTTGCAGGTCGCGCCGAAACCCGCGGATGCCGCCGACGCGCTCGCCCTGGCGATCTGTCATTGTTGGCGGGCGCCGCTGATGGACCGGATGGCGGCCGCGCAGGCACAGGCGGACGAGGTCCGCCGCCGCTACGAACAACGGCTCGCCGAACAACGGAAGGTGGTGCGCGGGTGATCGCGTCGGTACGCGGTGAGGTACTCGAGATCGCGCTCGATCATGTGGTAATCGAGGCCGCGGGTGTCGGCTACCGCCTCAATGCCACTCCGGCGACCCTCGCCGGGCTCACCCGCGGCGAGCAGACCCGCCTGTACACCGCGATGATCGTGCGCGAGGACTCGATGACGCTGTTCGGGTTCGCCGACACCGAAGCCCGCGAACTGTTCGCGCTGTTGCAGACCGTGTCCGGCGTCGGCCCACGGCTGGCCATGGCGGTGCTGGCCGTGCTCGAACCCGAAGCGCTGCGAAAAGCGCTGGCCGAGAGCAACGTCGCCGCCCTGACCCGCGTGCCCGGCATCGGCAAACGCGGTGCCGAGCGGATGGTCGTCGAACTGCGCGACAAGGTGAACCAGGTGGCTGTTCCCACCGGTCCGCCCGGCGCGCAAACACCGAGTACGCCTGTGCGTGAACAGGTTTGCGAGGCGCTCATCGGCCTCGGGTTCCCCGCGAAGCAGGCCGAACAGGCCGTCGATGCCGTCCTTGGCGACCAGCCGGCCGCCACCACCTCGGTCGCCTTGCGTGCCGCGCTCGGCCTGCTCGGCAAGAACAGGTAGACCGTGGACTCCGCCTCCGACTTCGACAGCTTCGACGAGACCGACGAATCCGACCTCACCGCCCGGTATCTCAGCACCGACGGCGAAGCGGAGACGGGCCTTCGCCCGACCTCACTCGACGAATTCATCGGCCAGCCCCGCGTGCGCGAACAGCTCGCACTTGTCCTGCGCGGCGCCCGCCAACGTGGTGCCACCCCCGACCACGTCCTGTTGTCGGGCCCGCCGGGACTCGGCAAGACCAGCATGGCGATGATCATCGCGGGCGAACTCGGCACCGCCCTGCGCATCACCTCGGGACCGGCACTGGAACGCGCGGGCGACCTCGCCGCCATGCTGTCCAACCTGGTCGAAGGCGATGTCCTGTTCATCGACGAGATCCACCGGATGGCCCGCCCGGCCGAGGAAATGCTCTACCTGGCGATGGAGGACTTCCGGGTCGACGTGGTGGTCGGCAAGGGTCCAGGCGCGACCTCGATCCCGCTCGACATCGCCCCGTTCACCCTGGTCGGCGCCACCACCCGGTCGGGTGCGCTCACCGGCCCGCTGCGCGATCGCTTCGGCTTCACCGGGCACATGGACTTCTACGACCCCGCCGAACTACTGCAGATCCTCACCCGCTCGGCCCGCATCCTCGGCGTGCAGATCGACCACGACGCCGCCGCCGAAGTCGCCGGACGTTCTCGCGGCACCCCGCGCATCGCCAACCGGCTGCTGCGCCGGGTACGCGACTACGCCGAGGTCAGGGCGGACGGCATCATCACCCACCCCATCGCGATGGCGGCGCTCGAGGTCTACGACGTCGACGCACTCGGCCTCGACCGCCTCGACCGTGCCGTTCTCGGTGCGCTCGTGCGGGGATTCGGTGGGGGACCGGTGGGCGTATCGACCCTGGCCGTCGCCGTCGGCGAGGAATCGGCGACCGTGGAAGAGGTCTGTGAGCCGTTCCTCGTCCGCGCGGGACTCGTCGCCCGCACACCCCGCGGCCGGGTCGCGACCGCGGGCGCCTGGGAACACCTCGGCCTGGTGCCACCGCCCGATCTGGTCATCGGCGCCATCGAAGTGCGTGGCCGCGAACCACAGCCGAGCGCCGACCGCTACGAGTGAGCGCGCGCCGCTCCGGGCGGGCGCGGCACCGCAACGTCGTCTACTGTCGATTCGGTGGCAGTCCTAGAGGTGGTGCAACGACTCCCCGAGCCGTTGCGTTCCCTGCTCCTGAAGCACCGGGAACTCCTGAAATTCGCCGTGGTCGGCGCGATCACCTGGTTCATCGACACCGGCGTGGTGTACGCGGTGAAACTGACCGTGCTCGGCGACAAGCCGCTCACCGCGCGGCTGCTGGGTGCGCTGATCGCGACCATCGCGTCCTACATCCTCAACCGCGAGTGGTCGTTCCGCGCACGCGGCGGCAGGCAGCGCAGTCACGAGGCCGCGCTGTTCTTCACGGTGAGCGCGCTGGGCATCGCGGTTACCATGATCCCGCAGGCCCTGTCGCTCTACGTGCTGAATCTGCGTGTGCCGCACGTGGATCCGACGGTGCAGATGGTCGCCAACTTCATCTCGGGCCAGATCCTCGGCGTCCTGCTGGCCATGGCGTTCCGCTTCTGGGCCTTCCGCCGCTACGTCTTCCCCGACGACCTGCGCGAAGCCGAACTCCACAGCATCCAGGGATAGGGAGACGGGTGCCACTACCGCGGCGTAGCCGCCCATCGCGGCCGAGAACCCGCGGCACCAGCCGCCAATATCACAGCCGGCGCTCGGGGTGTTCCATGGCGGTGATCACGAGGTCGATGAAGGCGTCTACTTCTTCTCGGGAGTAGCCGCGGGTGCCGAGGCGGGTGTCGGTGAAGCGGACACTGCGCACATCGGAGGTAGTGAGGCTGCCCGGCCCGTTGTGGGCCAGGGTGGCCGCGACCAGGTCGAGGAAGGCGTCGACCTCTTCCTCGTGGTAGCCGCGCCGACCGACAGCGGACTGGGTGAAGCGCATGCGGTGCACGTCGTCGGGGGTGAGCAGCTCGGCGACATCGTCGCCCGCGCGCGCCGCCGGAACGGGAGCGCCGCCCTTCTGGCGATGTTCGAGCTCGGTCCGCACCCGGTCGAGGAAGTCGTCGACCTGGTCGGCCTGGTACCCGCGACCGCCGAAACGCGGTGCGCCGAAGTGCACGTGGCGGATGTCGTCGGCGGTGAGTCCACCCTGCCCGTCGAGGGTGGCCGACACCTTTTCCAGGAAGGCGTCGACCTCGTCCGCGTGATAACCGCGATGCCCCAGGGTCGGCATGGCGAAGTGGGTGCGGCTCACATCGTCGGGCGTCACAGCGGTCATTGTCTCAGGATTGCCCTTCTATCCCACGGCTTTTCGTTATCGGGCAGCGGCGCGCACGCCATCGATGAACAGCCGCCGCACGGCGTGACTGTACACCGCCATCGACGCGGGATCAGGTGTTCGCATACCCGCGACCAGCCCCGCGACGATCATGCCGAGTGCCGCCTTCGCGGTGTTGGCGGTATCGATGTCGGCGCGCAGATAGCCGACACGCACACCGTGATCGAGGTAGCGCGTCATGAGGATCTCGGTGGCGTCGACGAGGCCGTACACCCGCTCGGTGAGTTCGTCGTCGATGCCGGTGGCGTGGAACAGCAACAGATGGGCTGTGCGCGGATCGTCGAGCAGGACGCGGTTGAGTGAATCGCTGATCCGGTCGATCAGTGCGGCGTATTCCTCGATGGTGGCGGCGCTTTCGGGCACCATGTCGTTGTCGAGCGCGCCGAAGATGCGCCCGCTCACCTCGTCGATGACATGGTCGATGATGTCGCGCTTGTTGGCGAAATAGCGGTAGAAGGTGCCGTGCCCGATGCCGAGGCGCGTGGCGATATCGGCGATTCCGGTGGCGTGATAGCCCTTCTCGGCGAAGCAGTCGAACGCGGTATCGATGATCTCCCTGCGCAATTCGGCTTTGCGCTGGTCGATTCGCGAGAGTGGCTTCGTCACATTGACGATGTTACAGTCGATGTAATCAGAATGACATGTCATTCTCACGATGGAGGTTCGGCGTGGTTCCTCAGCTCGACGCGATTGTGGTCGGAGCGGGTTTCGGTGGCATCGGTGCCGGTATCGAACTCGACCGGCTCGGGTTGCGCGATTTCGTCATCCTCGAGCGGGAGGACGATCTCGGCGGCACCTGGCATGTGAACAGGTATCCGGGTCTGGCGGTCGACATCGCCTCGGTGACCTACTCCTATTCCTTCGAGCCGAACCCGTCGTGGTCCAGGCTGTTCGCGCCGGGCGCCGAGCTGAAGGAATACGCCGAGCGCGTGGCGGACAAATACGACCTGCGCAGGCGGATGCGGTTCGGGACCGTCGTCGACGGCGCTCGCTGGGATGCGGAGAACCAGCAGTGGGTGGTCTCGATCGCCGGTGGTGAGACGCTGACCGCGCGCTATCTGCTCGCGGCGACCGGGTTCCTGTCCCAGCCCTACACCCCGCCGTTCCCCGGCATCGAGTCTTTCGCGGGCAAGATCATCCACACCACCGACTGGGACGCCGACTACGACCTGACCGGCCGCAAGGCCGCCGTTATCGGCACCGGTGCCACGGCGGTGCAGCTGGTGCCCGAGGTCGCGAAGCAGGTCGACGAACTGACCGTGTTCCAGCGGACCCCGATCTGGGTGGTACCCAAGGTCGACACGCCGATTCCGGGGGTGGTGCAGGAACTGTTCGACAGAGTTCCGCTCACGCAGAAGGCCGCTCGGCTGGTCAACACCGGCATGCTCGAAGCGCTGATGGTCGTCGGCGTGCTGCACTACCGGCAGGCCAAACCGCTGAATCAGGCGGCCGCGCTGCTGGCGAAGGCGCATCTGTTCGCGCAGGTGCGCGACGCCGAGACCAGGGCGAAGCTCACCCCGCACTACGACTTCGGCTGCAAGCGCCCGACGTTCTCCAACACCTACTTCAAGACGTTCAACCAACCGCACGTGCGGCTGGAAACGAACTCGATCGACCATGTGGAATCCGACGGCATCGTTACCGCCGACGGCCACAAGACCGAGATCGATACTCTGCTGCTGGCCACCGGCTTCAACCTGTGGGACGTGAACTTCCCGGCAATCGAGATCGTCGGCCGCGACGGCGTGAATCTCGGAAAGTTCTGGCGCGACAACCGTTTTCAGGCCTACGAGGGCATCACCGTGCCCAAGTTCCCCAACTTCCTCAGCCTCAACAGCCCCTACTCCTACAGCGGGCTGTCGTACTTCACCACCATCGAAGCGCAGATGAAGCACATGGGCCGGTTGTTCACCGAGATGTTCCGCCGCGGCGAGCAGACCTTCGAGGTGACCGAAGCGGCCAACGCCGAGTTCCTCGACCGGATGACCGACAAGCTGGGTTCCTCGGTCTTCTACGGCGGCGACTGCGCCACCGCGCGCAGTTACTACTTCAACCAGCACGGTGAAGCGGCGTTGCTGCGCCCGACCAGCACCGCCGCCGCGCACCGCGAGGCTGTCACCTTCCCGCTCGACGATTACACCTACGGTCGTGCCGTCTGAGTCCCCATTTCACGTGCGCGTCGGTGTCCGGTGTGTCGCCGCGGCGGGGAACTGGCAGACTGTCAGGCGTACTTGCACGTCCACCACTGACTAGGGACTGACTTCGACGATGGACTTCCTGTTTCCGCTGCTGATCCTGGCCCTGCTCGTGCCGATGTTCTTCGGTATCCGCAAACAGAAGCGGGAGGCCGAGAAGGTCTCGACGATGCAGGAGGCCTTGAAGGTCGGTGACGCTGTCGTCACCACCTCGGGTCTGTACGGCACCGTCGTCGACCTCGACGAGAACACTGTCGACCTGGAGATCGCCGAAGATGTGGTCACCACCTGGCTGCGCCAGGCGATCCGCGAGGTGCGCGCCGACGAGCAGACGGTCGAACAGACCCCCGAGGTCACCGACGCCACCGACGCCCCCGTCGAGGAAGTCGTGGAGCAGACCGAGACCCGGCTGACCAAGGACTGACCAGTCCCTTTTCCCGCCCGGGCGCACTGGCGTTCCGGGCCGGGCACCGTTGTGCCCACCGATCCAGCCTCGACTTCCGCCTAGGAGATGACCTGCTGTGCCACCTTCCCAAGGATCGGCGCATCCGTTCCGGCTGCTCGGCGTCTACGCCGCGCTGCTGGCCGTGATCTACGCGCTGGTGTTCTTCACCGGTGACCATTCCCCGTCGGCCAAGCTCGGCATCGACCTGCAGGGCGGTACCCGCGTCACCTTGACCGCGCGTACCCCCGACGGCAACAAGCCGAGCCAGGAGAGCCTGAAGAAGGCGCAGGAGATCATCGACAGCCGTGTCAACGGTCTCGGTGTTCTCGGCTCCGAGGTGGTCATCGACGGTGACAACCTGGTCATCACGGTGCCCGGCGAGGACAGCCAGCAGGCACGCGCGCTGGCCACCACCGCCAAGCTCTACATCCGTCCGGTGCTCTTCGCGACCCAGCCGCAGGCAGGCGGCGCGGCTCCGCCCGCGACCGGCACCGCGCCGCCGGGCGGCACCGCGCCCACGGGGGCCACCGACACCCCGGCGCCGGTGCCCGGCGAAGCGACCCCGCCCGCCGAGGGCGTGACCCCGCCCGCCGAGGGGGCGACGACCCCGGCGCCGCAGTCGCGCGTGTTCCCCGCGCAGGCACCGCCGACCCCGACGCCGACTCCGGCGCCCGGTGGTCTCACCTACCAGCAGCAGCAGGCCAAGGAGATCGCCGACGCCAAGGCATTGCGGCAGAGCACCGATCAGCAGGTGCAGCAGGTCGCCATGGCGGCGATGGACTGCACCAAGCCAGATCCGCTGGCCGGTAACGACGACCCGACCCTGCCGCTGGTCACCTGCTCGCAGGACGGCACCGAGGTGTTCCTGCTCGGCCCGAGCCGCATCGATGGCCAGGAGATCGCCGACGCGACCTCCGGCCTGAACTCGCAGCAGGCCCGGCACGAGGTGAATCTCGAGTTCAAATCCGGCGGCGCCGACGCCTGGTCGAAGCTGACCGGTGAGTACGTCAACAAGCGGGTCGCGTTCGTGCTCGACTCGAAGGTCGTCAGCGCGCCGCAGGTGCAGCAGGGTCCGCAGCTGGGTGGTCGCACCTCGATCTCGGGCAGCTTCACCGCCGACAGCGCGTCCGAGCTGGCCAACACCCTGAAGTACGGCTCGCTGCCGCTGTCGTTCCAGACTTCGGAAGCGGAGACGGTCTCGGCGACGCTGGGTCTTTCCTCGCTGAAGGCGGGTCTGCTCGCCGGCGCGATCGGCCTGATCGCGGTGCTGCTGTACTGCCTGCTGGTGTACCGGATGCTGGGCCTGCTGGCCGGATTCTCGCTGATCGCGGCCGGTGTCGCCGTGTACGGCATCATCGTGCTGCTCGGGCGGTGGATCGGCTTCACCCTCGACCTCGCCGGTATCGCCGGTCTGATCATCGGTATCGGTCTGACGGCCGACTCGTTCGTGGTGTTCTTCGAACGCATCAAGGACGAGATGCGGGAAGGCCGCAGCTTCCGCTCGGCGGTGCCGCGCGGTTGGCAGCGCGCCCAGCGCACCAACCTGTCCGGTAAGACGGTCAGCTTGATCGCCTCGGTCGTGCTGTACCTGCTCGCCGCCGGTCAGGTGAAGGGCTTCGCCTTCACCCTCGGTGTCACCACTGTCCTCGACGTGATCGTGCTGTACCTGGTCACCGCACCGCTGCTGATGCTCGCCGCGCGCTCGCCGTTCTGGGCGAAGCCGTCGGTGAACGGACTCGGCTCGGTTCAGCAGATCGCCAGGGAACGCGGCCAGGCCAGGTCGAAGGAGATGTCACGATGAGTAACGACAACCCCACCGAGGAATCGGTGAACCTGGACAAGTACGAGTCCGTACAGGGCCCGAAGCACGGGTTCTTCGAACGTCTCTACACCGGCACCGGCGGCTTCCCGATCGTCAGCAGGCGCAAGTTCTTCTACACCCTGTCTGCGGTGCTGCTGCTGGTCTCGCTGCTCAGTATCGCGGTGCGCGGTTTCACCCTCGGTATCGACTTCGAGGGTGGCTCGCGCATCCAGATCCCCGCGGCCGAGGGCGTCAGCACCCAGCAGGTGGAAGACGTCTACGCCCAAGCGCTCGGCCACGGGCCGGTCGCGGTGCAGAAGGTCGGGTCGGGTGCCTCGGCCACCATCCAGGTGCGTTCGGAAACCCTGAATCTGGAACAGATCGAACAGGTCCAGACCGCGCTCTACGATGAATTCCAGCCCAAGGACTCGTCCGGGCAGGTGACCCGCAACGCCATCAGCATCGCCGAGATCAGCGAGACCTGGGGTGGCGAGATCACCCAGAAGGCGTTGATCGCGCTGGCGGTGTTCGTGTTGTTGACGATGGTGTACATCGCCATCCGATTCGAACGGGACATGTCCATCGCGGCGATCGTGTCGCTGTTCTTCAACCTGTTCGTGACGGCGGGTATCTACTCGCTGGTCGGGTTCGAGGTGACACCGGCCGCGGTGATCGGTCTGCTCACGATTCTGGGTTACGTGCTCTACGACAACGTGGTGGTCTTCGACAAGGTCGAGGAGAACACCCGCGGCGTGCTGCACCTGAACAAACGCACTTACGCCGAACAGGCCAACCTGGCCGCCAACCAGACGCTCATGCGCTCGATCAGCACCACCGTCATCGGCATCCTGCCGATCATCGGCATGCTGGTGATCGCGGTGTGGCTGCTCGGGGTCGGCACGCTCAAGGACCTCGCGCTGGTGCAGCTGGTCGGCATGATCGTCGGTGCCTACTCCTCGATCTTCCTCGCCGTTCCGGTGCTGGTCTCGATCAAGGAACGCTGGGGTCCGGTGGCCGCGCACACCAAGAAGGTCCTGGACAAGCGTGCGGGAGTCGGTGTGGGCGCTCGGGTTCCGGTGGGCGCGACGGCTGCCCGTGGTCCGCGACCGACCGACAGCGGTGCGCCGCGGCCCGGTTCGCGGCCGAGCGGGAAGCGTCAGAAGAGAAGGCACTGACGACCGACTAGCAGGGGGTCCCATCATGCGACGCAGCACGATTCGACTGATCACCGTGCTCGCCACGGCGGCGGTGACCACCTCCGTGGTGGCCGGGTGCTCCACCAAGAACCAGGTGCCTTCCATCGGTTACGCGGTCGACGCCGCGGTGGCCAGCTACAACGGCGCGAGCACGCTCGGCGCCAGTAGCGGTGCGGCCGCGGTGTTCGGCCGGGTACTGACCGGGTTCTTCTACACCGGACCCGACGGTCAGCAGGTGGCCGACACCGACGTCGGCACGGCCAAGGAGGTGCCGGGCGAGACCCAGACGGTGCAGTACCGGCTCAACCCGGACGGGGTGTACTCCGACGGGGTGAAGACCTCCTGCGACGATCTGGTGCTGGCGTGGTCGGCGCGCTCGGGCAAGTACACCCGGCCCGGCGACCGCGGGCCGGTCTCGATGTTCGACGCCGCGAGCACTGTGGGCTACGACGAGATCGAGCGGATCGACTGTCAGCCGGGCTCCAAGGACGCCACTGTGGTCTTCCGGCCGGGCAAGCACTACCTGCCGTGGCGGACGCTGTTCACCGCGGCCGAGATGATGCCCGCGCATGTGGTGGCGCAGGCGGTCGGTGTGCCGAACGTGGTGAACGCCTTGCAAACCGGCGACGGACAGGTGATCGGCCGGATCGCCGACTTCTGGAACACCGGCTGGACGGTGAAGTCCGGGGCGCTCGACCTGACGAAGTTCCCGTCATCGGGGCCGTATCGGATCGAATCCTTCAGCGCGAAGGACGGTTTGGTGCTGGTCGCCAACGAGAAGTGGTGGGGTGACGCGCCCGAGACGAAGCGGATCGTGGTGTGGCCGAAGGGCACCGACTTCGCCGCCAAGGCCGCGGAGAACGCGCTCGGGGTCGTCGATCTCGGGGCCGGGTCGGTCGCGGATCTGAAGCTCGACGGTTTCGACGAGCAGACGGTGCCGAGCCGCAGCGCCGAACAGCTCGTGCTCGCCACCGGTGGAGTGTTCTCGCGGGTGGAGGTGCGCCGGGCGTTCGCGCAGTGTGTGCCGCGCCAGGCGCTGTTCGACAGCCTGGGGAAGGCGGGCGAGCCCGCGAAGCACGGGCTCGGTGCGGGTGTGCTGAATGCCCATGTGGTGCAGCAGGATTCGCTGTACTACCCGGCGGTGACCGGCGGAGCCGAGCGGTATCCCGGCGCCGATATTCCGGCGGCCACCGCGACCCTGGCGTCCTCGGGCACGGCGCAGCCGACAGTGCGGATCGGGTACCAGGGGCCGGATGCGCGCCGGGCGCAGACCGTGGCGATGATCGCCGAATCCTGCCGTGGAGCGGGCATTACGGTGGTCGACGCGGGTGCGCCCGACTTCACGCCGGTGAAGCTCGGGGAGGGTGCGGTCGACGCGATACTCGGCGGAACCGGCGCGGTGCCGGGGCCGGCGGGGTCGAGCGCGGGTGTTGTCGCGTTCGCCGCGTTGCGGGCCGGTAGCGGACTCGATTTCGGTGGCTTTGCTAACGGTCGCTACGATGCGATCACCGATCAGCTTGCGGGCGAGACGAACTCGACCGCGACGCTGAACCTGCTCACCGAGGCCGAGAACCTGCTGTGGGCGCAGCTGCCGAGCATTCCGTTGTTCGCGACGCCGCGCATCATCGCCTTCGGCAACGGCATGCAGAACGGGATCGCCGGGCCGACCCAGGCCGGGACCGGGTGGAACATGGATCGCTGGGTGTTGCAGCGATGAGTGCACGTGATGAAAGAGGGTTGATGAGTAAGCACGCGGTGGTCGAGTCCGACGATCAGGCCAGTGAGCGCACCGCCGAGGCGGCGGACGCGGTCACCCGGCTGACCCGTTGGCACGACGACTTCCCCACGCCGGGTGTGCGTTTCGCCGATCTCACCCCGGTCTTCGCCGACGCCGCCGGGTTCCGCGCGGTGATCGACTGCTTCGCCGCGCTCGCGCCCGAGGCTGATCTCGTGGCCGGTGTCGACGCCCGCGGCTTCCTGCTCGGAGCCGGTGTCGCGGCGGCCCTCGGCACCGGCGTGCTCGCCATCCGCAAGGGTGGCAAGCTCCCGCCGCCGGTCGTCTCGCGCGAGTACAAGCTCGAATACGGTTCCGCCGCACTGGAAATCCCCGCCAACGGTGTGGAGCTCGAAGGCAAGCGCATCCTGCTGCTCGACGACGTCCTCGCCACCGGTGGCACCCTCGCCGCCGCCGCCGCGCTGTTCAAAGAGGTCGGCGCCGAGGTGGTCGCCGCCGCCGTGGTGCTGGAACTCGAGTTCCTGAAGGGCCGCGAGCACCAGGGTGACTACCCGGTGACCTCGATCGTCAAGCTCTGACTCAGCGCGCTGCCCGCAACATCTGCCACAGTGTCGGTCCGCCCGGGATCTGCAGTTCGCCGGTCACGACGAAGCCGAACCGCTCGTAGTACGGGACGTTGACCGGGTTGCTGGATTCCAGGTAGGCGGCTGCGTGATCGGCGTCGACGCGGTCGAGTCTGCTGTGGAGCAGGGCGTGCCCGTAGCCCTTGCCCCGGACATCGGGAGCCGAGCCGCGCATCGCCAGGTACCAGTGTGGTTCGGCCGGATGGTTCTTCTTGAGCAGGTCGCCGACCTGTTTGCCGGCCAGGGTGCGGCGGCCGAGCGCGCGCCAGATCCCCGGCAGTGTGCGCAGTTCGGTCAGCGGCGACGGGTCCGGATGGTTCGGCGGGGTCCACAGGGCGGCACCGCCGACACTGTCGTCCGGGCGCAGTGCGAGGTCGGCGGCGCCGGCCGGGAAGAAGATATGGCGCGCCACCGTGGCGAAGAACCGGGGCAGGCCGGCGGCTCGGCGGTCCGGGTCCGGCAGGATCCAGCTCATCACCGGGTCGTGCTGGAACGCCGCGGCCAGCGTCTGGGCTGCCCCGTCGACGTCGCGCCCGGCGGCCTTGCGCACCACGATCGTCGCCATCGCACTCCTTCGGTCCGGTTCGCCCGCGAGATGGCGACTCGCGTCCAGGCTAGCGTTTTCATGACGGGGGTCACAGGAGGACAAAAAGGGGTGGCGCGTCGGGGCGGCTCGGTGTTATCAATGAAGGGTCTTGTTCCCGGCGATCGGAGTCACGCGTTGATTTCTTGAGGTAGCGCTCTCGGACGGTCCGCATTCTGCGCACCGTGTTTCCGTCGCACCTCAAGGGGATCCGCATGACCTCTCTTTCTTTTTCCGATCTCACTTTTCACTGGCCGGATGGCACCGCTGTTTTCGACGGGCTCGATGCTGTCGTCGGTCCCGGTCAGATCGGTCTCGTCGGCAGCAACGGCGCCGGGAAATCGACGCTGTTGCGGCTGGTCGCCGGTGAACTGAAGCCGGTGCGTGGGTCGATCTCCGTGCCGGGCAGTCTCGGTTATCTCCGGCAGGACCTAGGCATGCAGACCGGACAGCGAGTCGACGCGGTGCTCGGTATCGCCGAGGTACGCAACGCGCTGCACCGCATCGAAAGTGGCACCGGCGAGCCCGCTGACTTCGACACCGTCGGCATGTCCTGGCAGGTCGAGGACGAGGCTGTCGCACTGCTCGGCAAGCTCGGGCTCGACTATGTCGCCGGTTCGGTCGAGGACCTGGACCGCACCCTGGACACCCTCTCCGGTGGCGAAACCGTGCTGCTCGGCCTGGTCGCCGAGCTCCTGCGCGAACCCGACGTGCTGTTGCTCGACGAACCGACCAACAACCTCGACGCGGTCGCTCGCGGGCGGCTCTACGAGGTGATCCGGCAGTTCGCCGGCACCGTGATCGTGGTCAGCCACGATCGCGAACTGCTCGACCGGATGGACGGCATCGCCGAACTGCGCGCGGGTGAAATCCGTTCCTTCGGTGGTGGTTTCAGCGACTACGAGCGGATCATCGAGGCGGAGCAGGAGGCGGCGCGCGCGGCCGTGCGTGATGCGCGCAGCGATGTGCGCAAGCAGGCGCGCGAACTCGTCGACGCGCGAACGAAACTGGACCGGCGGGCGCGCTTCGCGCAGAAGATGCAGGACAACAAACGGGTGCCGAAAATCGTTGCGGGACTGCGTAAGAACGCCGCCGAGGTGTCGGCGGGCAAACTGCGCAACTCCCACATCGACAAACTCGACTCCGCCCGCGAAACTCTCGACCACGCCGAGGAATCGGTGCGCGCGGACCGGGAGATCCGGGTCGAGCTCCCCGGCACGCGGCTGTATCCGGGCCAGGATGTGCTCGATCTGCAGCAGGTCGAGCTGGCCAACGGGCCGGTGGTCGACCTGCGCGTGAGCGGACCCGAACGGATCGCGTTGACCGGCCGCAACGGGGCGGGCAAAACCACCCTGCTGCGCCGGATCGTCGCCGAGGAGCCCAAGGTGTCGTGGCGGTTGCTCCCGCAGCGACTCGATGTCTTCGACGAAACGCGGACGGTGTTCGAGAACGTCGCCGCTGCCGCGCCACACGCGACACCCGAACAGATCCGTGGCCAGCTGGCCCGCTTCCTGTTCCGTGGCACCGACGCCGACATCACCGCCGCCGCCCTCTCCGGCGGAGAACGATTGCGCGCCGCCCTGGCCACGCTATTGCTCGCCGAACCGGCTCCCCGGCTACTGATGCTCGACGAACCCACCAACAACCTCGACCTCCCCAGCCTGGCCCACCTCACCCAGGCGCTGGCGAGTTTCGAGGGTGCGCTGATCGTGGTGAGCCACGACGAGCGCTTCCTCGACGACATCGGCGTCACCCGCAGGCTGGAGCTGACCCCCGACGGCTTGGTCGAAGACGGCCTGGCGCCTACCGCCCAGCACGTGCGGCCCGGAGCACCGCGCCCGGATGCCGGAGCAGATTCGGGCCCAGCCACACCGCCACCGCGGTGAGCGCGAGCCAGGGCCGCAGATGGGGGCGCAACCGCCGGATGCGACCGTCGGGATCGAGGTCGAGCACCATCGCCTCGGTCATCCGAAAAGGGCCGAATCTGGCTTCGCCCAACAGGACTCGGGTGTCGCCGGTGCCGAGGGTGTCGGTCCACCGCAGATCGCTGACTGCTCGATAGACGAGGGTGAGCAGCGGGGCGAGGTCGGTTCGGCCACGGAAGACGAGCCGACCCGACACCGGTGAGAGGAGTTCGGCATCGTCGGTCAAGGTGCCGAGCAAAGTATTCCTCGGCATCACCCGCTTCGAGGATCTGCGTCGCGACCTCGGTATCGCGTCCAACGTGCTGACCGACCGGCTGCGCACGCTGCGCGACCACGAGATCGTGGAAAGCTGCGTGTACCAGGAGAATCCGACCCGCACCGAGTATGTACTCACTGATCGTGGTCGCGATCTCTATCCGATCCTGACCATGCTGCTGGCCTGGGGTGATCGCTGGCTGGCCGGTGATGAAGGGGTGCCGCTGTTGGTGGTCCACCGCGACTGTGGTCGGGTGACCGAGGGTGTGGTCGTCTGCAAGGAGTGTGCCACCCCGCTTGCCTCGGACAACGTCACGTGGCATCCGGGTCCCGGCGGTAGGCCTGGTCCCGGCGTCGGCCTCGTCGCTACGCGCTTGACGCCACTGTCGGACGGCCGTTGCCCCTGACGGGTGCGCCCAGGGTGAATCTGCCCGGGCGCCTTGACGATCGTTGTTTTGGTTGGATAGACTAAAACAACGATAACGCGAGAGGGAGTGGTTCGGATGGGGTACGGGAGCTGGGACGACACCGCCTACCGGGCGGGGAAGACCTTTCGGGCGCGGCAGGGGGTGGACGATTTCGGGTACACGGCCGAGATGCGGGCCAAGCCGTATGACACGTGGTGCGCGCATCCGTTGCTGGATCCGTTCGGGGTCGGTAAGCGGGAGTGCCGGGATTCGGCCGAGCACGGGAATTCGCTGCCGGTGGCCGTGCTGTTCGATGTGACCGGGTCGATGGGGCGGGTGCCGCGGATCATGCAGGACAAGCTCGGGAAACTGCACGGGCTGTTGAAGAACAAGGGATATGCCCAGGATCCGCAGATCCTGTTCGGCGCGATCGGTGATGCCGATACCGATCGGGTGCCGCTGCAGGTCGGGCAGTTCGAATCCGACAATCGGATGGACGAACAGCTGCGGGCGATTCTGCTCGAAGGTGGCGGCGGTGGTCAGAAGTCCGAAAGTTACGAACTGGCTGCCGATTTCATGGCCGAGCATGTGGCGACGGATGCCTGGGACAAGCGCGGAAAGAAAGGGTATCTGTTCCTGATCGGCGACGAGTTGAACAAACCTCGCCTGGCCGCGCGGCACATCAGGGCGGTGGTCGGTGATCATGTGCGGCGCGATGTGTCGGTCGAGTCGATCTATCGCGAACTCGAGCGGCGGTGGCACGTGTACTACATTCTGCCGAATCAGTCCTCCTACTACCGGGATCCGGAAATCGCCGAGCACTGGCGGGAACTGCTGGGGCAGAACTTCCTGAAACTCGACGACCCAGGCGCGGTCTGCGAACTCATCGCGCTGACCATCGGATTGGGGGAGGACCGCGTGGATCTCGATACCGGGCTGGCCGATTTGCGCGATGTCGGGTCGGGTGACGAGGCGGACGCGGTCGGGCGGGCGCTCGGTTCGAAGCCAGGGCGGACCATGCGCGCCTTGCCGCCCGGTCGTTGAGATCGAAAGAGCAAGGAGCACTGCGATGTTCGGTGCGGATCACCTCATCGTTGTCGATCTGGGATTCGGTGACGCGGGCAAAGGCGCGACGGTCGACTGGTTGTGTTCGGCCGAGGCCGATCTCGGGGTGGCGGCCGTCGTGCGGTTCAACGGCGGTGCGCAGGCGGCGCACAATGTCGTGGCCGACGGTCGCCACCACACCTTCGCGCAGTTCGGATCGGGGACCTTCTCCGGGGTCTCGACCCTGCTGTCGCGGCACATGCTGGTCGAGCCGATCGCGCTCGCCGCCGAATCCGAACAGCTGGCCGGGCTCGGCGTTCGGGACCCGCTCGGACTGCTCGCCGTCGACGGGCGCGCCCTGCTGACCACCCCGATCCACATCGCCGCGAACCGTGCCCGCGAGGACGCGAGGGGTTCTTCGCGGCACGGTTCCTGCGGACGTGGCATCGGCGAAACAGCGTGGTACGCACTCGAACACGACGCACCGACGGTGGCTGACTGCCGCGCGCCCGCCGTGTTACGTGCCAAGCTGGATCGGCTTGCCGCGCACTACGACAGTCTCGTCGGGCCCAGCGCGCACGGCTACGAATCGATCGACACACTGGTGGCGATGTACGGCGATTTCGCGCGCGCCGTGCGTGTCACCGGCGCGGACGAACTCGCGAGGTCGGCACGCGCGGGGCGATTGGTGTTCGAAGGTGCGCAGGGCGTGCTGCTCGACGAGTGGCGTGGCCTGCACCCGCACACCACCTGGTCGACAGTCGAGCCGCGCAACGCACGCGCCATGATCCGCGAAATCGGGGGAACCGCAGCCGTTCTGGGCGTCACCCGCACCTATTCGACCCGGCACGGCGCCGGTCCGCTACCGACCGAGGCGCCGCTCCGAATTCCCGAGCCGCACAACGGAACCGGGCAGTATCAGGGCGCGTTCCGGCAAGGGCACATGGATCCGATCCTGTTGCGCTACGCCATCGACGTATGTGGCGGGATCGACGGGTTGGTCGTGAACCACCTCGACGTGCCCGCAACGCTGTGTGCCGCACAGGCATACGACACGCCCGCGGGAAGGCTGACCGAGCTCGTTCCCGGCCGGTGGCGTGATCTCGAGCACCAGCAGCGACTGACCGAGCGACTCGCCGACGCGACACCGGTTCTCGTGCCGATAGACGACGACCCGGCGACGTGGCTGGCCGAGCGGTTGCTGGTGCCGGTGGTGCTGACCGGCCACGGTCCGGATCGGCGCGACCGCAGACCCTGGCCGAATCGCGATGCGTCCACTGGGCGTCCCGAACGGACGCGAAGGCCCGGTGAACTCGTCGAGGAGGGAACAATCGGGGCGTCCGTATCGTGAACCACGGTACCGGTCAGTGACCGACGCACTGCGCTCGAGACAGTGCACGGCGCTCGAGGCAGGATGGGACGACGTGGAGCAATCCGTTGTGTCGATCGATGTGGTGACATTGCGGTGCTGGGATGCCGACAACGGCGTTCGCATCGGCATCGCACCCCGCGAATTCGAGCCGTTCACCGGCGAACTCGCGCTACCCGGTGTGCTGCTGGGCCGCGGCGAACGTCTCGTCGACGCCGCCAGACGGGCCGTCCACACCAAACTCGGGATACCGGCCGAGGTGATCGGCGCTGTCGGTCAGCTCGTCACCTTCGATGAACCGCATCGCGACCCGCGCGGCCCGACCCTGGCCATCGCGATGTGGGCCGTGGTCGCCGAACACGAGGGGCCCGCCGAGTGGGTGGGCTTCGACGAGGTCCCGCCGCTGGCGTTCGACCACAATCGGATCGTCGAGACCAGCCGTGGTTTGCTGGCCGGGCTGCTCTGGAAGGACGCGACGCTCACCCGAGCACTGGCGGGCGACGAGTTCCCGGCCACCCGCGCGGTCGACCTCAGTACGTCCCTCAACGGCGCCCGCCCGGACCCGGCCAACCTCAACCGCACGCTCGCCGCGATTCCCGGCCTCGGCCGGACCGGTGAACGTCGCCGGGTGAAGGCCACCGGACGGCCGGCCGTGGTGTGGGCGTTCGGCATCGACGAGGACTGAGCAGCGCACGGAGTTCCGACTCTGCTCGATGCCGCCATCGGTGAGATCGCCGGTAGGCAGCAGCATTTCGACGCGCGCGCCGAGGCGGCGAAAGGTGGATCGGAGTTCGCGGCTCGACCTGTGGTTCGCGGGTTGTTCAGCGAGGCGTCCGTTGCGTGCGGAGCCGATGAAACGTCGATGAACACCGTCGCGCCGGTCTCGCCGCAACGGCATGAATCCCTCATCGTGAGGGGTATGCGCGAGATGTCGGCTCCGGCGAAAGTGCTTGTCGCGCTGGTCACCGCGTTGGTGACGATTCCGCTGGTGGGGTCGGCCGCCGGGTCGGTGGCGGCGTTCGACGATGTAGGGGCGACGGTTGACGCGGCGGGGGAGTTCGGGACGCCGCGGCGTGGGGTCGGCGCGGTGGTGAACAAAGCCGTCGTCATCGGGATCGACGGGTTGATGTTCGACAAGGCCGACACAGTGCAGGCCCCGCGCTTGCGGCACCTCGCCGCGCAGGGGCTGCTGTCGCAAGGCAACATCGCCGGGCACATCACCATTTCCGGGCCGTCGTGGGCGAGCGCGCTGACCGGGGTGTGGGACACCGAGCACGGGATCACCGACAACGAATTCGACGCGAGCCCGTTCCTGGCGCACCCGAGCGTGTTCACCCGGATCGAACGGGCCGACCCCGCCCGGCACACGGTCTCCATCGGCACCTGGCACCAGATCGCGACGATCGCCGCCACCGGCGACCGTCGCGCCGACCTCGCCCTCACCACCGCACCGGTCGCCGACGACCCCGACGAGTCGGCCACCGATGCCGCCACCACCACCGAAGTGGTGTCCTCGATCGAGCGTTCCGGACCCGATCTGCTGTTCACCCACCTCGACCAGATCGACCTGGCAGGCCACCAGCACGGCGGTGCCTCCCGTGCCTACCTGGCCGCGATTCGCCGGGTGGACGCGTTGGTAGGCCAGATCGTCGCCGCGGTCGACCGCCGCGCGGAAGCCAACCCCCGCGAACAGTGGACCATCCTGGTCACCACCGACCACGGCCACCTCCCGACCGGCGGCCACGGCGGCCAGACCGCCGCCGAAACCGCCAACTTCGTCATCGCCCGCGGCCCCGATTTCACCCCGGGAACGGTGACCAGCGCCCACACCCTCGTGGACATCACCCCCACCGTTCTCGACCTCCTCGCCGCCCCGCCCGGCCGCCTCGACGGCCACAGCCTCCGCGCCCGACCAACCCACGCCGACGACCGCTGACCGGTTCGTCGCCCCCACGCACTCGTTCTCATCAGAGATCCCGCGACACGCGCCGGAACAGAACCGCCGATCACGCCAGGACCTGGGTAACTCGTCGGGGACGTCCAAAACCCGTTGAACACCTATCCGCGGGCCCGCGAACTCACTACGCTGCCCGGGAACGACCGGCAGAAACCGCGGAGAGGCGGATTAGCCGCAGGCCTGTGACCCCGGTGACTCGAACACCAGGTCGGTACGAGGACTAAAGTGAGGACCTGGGCGGTTGCCGCACTCGGCCGACAAGGTCCGAATGCAGCGTGAGAGGTGGTGGCATGACTCGACAACTGGGCGAGGCGAAGGTTGGGCAGGAATCCACCGGCGCCACGCCGAGCCAGGGTGCCTCGGCGACGCCCCCCGAAACCGCCAAGCAGTCTCCCACCGCCTCGGTGCCCAGCTCGGCGTCGCGGCGGGTGCGTGCGCGGCTCGCTCGGCGGATGACCGGGCAGCGCGGGATCGCGGCGGTCAAGCCGGTGCTCGAACCCCTCGCCACCGTCCACCGCGAGCTGTACCCGAAGGCCAACCTCGGCCTGCTCCAGCGCGCCTTCGATGTCGCCGACGAGCGCCACGCCAAGCAGTTCCGCAAGTCGGGTGACCCGTACATCACGCACCCCCTCGCGGTCGCCAACATCCTCGCCGAACTCGGTATGGACACAACGACCCTGGTCGCGGCGTTGCTGCACGACACCGTCGAGGACACCGGCTACTCGCTGGAGCAGCTCAAGGAAGAGTTCGGCCAGGAAGTCGCCCACCTCGTCGACGGCGTCACCAAGCTCGACAAGGTCAACCTGGGCGCGGCCGCCGAGGCCGAGACCATCCGCAAGATGATCATTGCCATGGCGCGCGACCCGCGTGTGCTGGTGATCAAGGTCGCCGACCGGTTGCACAACATGCGCACCATGCGTTTCCTGCCGCCGGAGAAACAAGCCAAGAAGGCCAAGGAGACCCTCGAGGTGATCGCGCCGCTGGCGCATCGCCTCGGCATGGCCACCGTCAAATGGGAGCTGGAGGACCTCGCCTTCGCGATCCTGCACCCCAAGAAATACGACGAGATCGTGCGCCTGGTCGCCGACCGGGCGCCCTCGCGTGACACCTACCTGGCGAAGGTGCGCGCGGAGATCACCAACACCCTGGCCGCGTCGCGGATCAACGCGATCGTCGAAGGCAGGCCCAAGCACTACTGGTCGATCTACCAGAAGATGATCGTCAAGGGCAAAGACTTCGACGACATCCATGACCTGGTCGGCATGCGCATCCTGTGCGAGGAAGTGCGTGACTGCTACGCCGCGGTCGGCGTCGTGCACTCGCTGTGGCAGCCGATGGCGGGCCGGTTCAAGGACTACATCGCCCAGCCGCGCTACGGCGTCTACCAATCACTGCACACCACGGTGGTCGGCCCCGACGGCAAGCCCCTCGAGGTGCAGATCCGCACCCAGGACATGCACCGGACGGCCGAGTTCGGCATCGCCGCGCACTGGCGGTACAAGGAGACCAAGGGCAAGCACTCCGGTGACGCCGCCGAAGTCGACGACATGGCATGGATGCGTCAGCTGCTCGACTGGCAGCGAGAGGCCGCCGATCCCGCCGAGTTCCTGGAATCCCTGCGCTTCGACCTGAAGTCGCCGGAGATCTTCGTGTTCACGCCCAAGGGCGATGTGATCACGCTGCCGCAGAAGTCCACCCCGGTCGACTTCGCGTACGCCGTGCACACCGAGGTCGGGCACAAGTGCATCGGCGCGCGGGTGAACGGGCGCCTCGTCGCGCTGGAACGGCAGCTGGAGAACGGCGAAGTCATCGAGGTGTTCACCTCCAAGGCGCAGAACGCGGGACCAAGCCGCGACTGGCAGAAGTTCGTGGTCTCCCCGCGCGCGAAAGCCAAGATTCGCCAGTGGTTTGCCAAGGAACGGCGCGAGGAAGCCCTCGAGAGCGGCAAGGAGCAGATCTCCAAGGAAGTCCGTCGCGTCGGGCTGCCGTTGCAGCGGTTGATGAGCGTCGAGGCGATGACCGCGGTCGCGCACGAGCTGCACTACAGCGACATCTCCACCCTCTACACCGCCGTCGGCGAGCACCAGGTGTCGGCGCATCACGTGGTGCAGCGGCTCATGGCCCAGCTCGGCGGCATCGGCGATGTCGAGAACGAGCTGGCCGAGCGGTCGACACCGTCGACCACGCCAGCCCGTCAACGGGTCACCGGTGATGCAGGCGTGCTCATCCCCGGTGCGCCGGGGACAGTCGCGAAGCTGGCCAAATGCTGCACACCGGTACCGGGCGACGAGATCATGGGCTTCGTGACCCGTGGTGGCGCGGTGAGCGTGCACCGCACCGACTGCACCAACGCCGATTCGCTGCAGGAGCAATCGGAGCGGATCATCGAGGTCGAATGGGCGCCGTCGCCCTCGTCGGTGTTCCTGGTCGCGATCCAGATCGAAGCACTCGACCGCACCCGATTGCTCTCCGATGTGACCAAGGTGCTGGCCGACGAGAAGGTCAATATCCTGTCCGCTTCGGTGGCCACCCACGGCGACCGCGTCGCGATCAGCAAGTTCACCTTCGAAATGGGCGACCCCAAGCATCTCGGTCACCTGCTCAATGTGGTGCGCAACGTCGAAGGTGTCTACGACGTGTACCGGGTGACCTCCGCCGCCTGATCTCGGTCAACGGCCCGGGCCTCCTCGCGAGGAGGCCCGGGCCGTTGACCGTGCAGGTGATCGCCGAGAGTTTGCTGGCTGCATGGGGTTTGCTGGGGGCAGTGAAAGGGCCGATTAGGGCAGCGGTTGGGTTACCCGGAATCTGTTACGGTTTAGTGCGTTTCAACGCTCCACTGGTCAGCGGAAACGGACTGTGATGCGGATCGATTTTGCTCGGTGCACGACACGACTGACGGGGACGCTCATCGCGTTCACCGTTGCTTCGCTGTCGGTTACGGCGGGGGTGGCCGGCGCGGAAGACGGTACACCCACCACGCCGTCGACGCAGGTAGCTATCGCGGCGTGTCCGGCGTTGTACGCCTTGGGGATTCAGGGGACGGGCGAGTCGTCACCCGACGCGGCGCCCAGCACCGACACCGGGATGCTGTCGACGGTGTTCCGCCCGATGCTGGCCGGTGCCGCCGACGCGGGACTCGTCGATCGCGCGTACGTGCCCTACGAGGCGGGTTTCGGCGGTGCGGTGCAGGGCGGCGCGGTGCCGTACACGGAATCGGTGGCGGGCGGTTTGGAGCGGCTTCGCTCGATGGCGACCCAGGTCGCTCAGCGATGCCCGGATACCCGAATCGCGGTCGTCGGGTATTCCCAAGGCGCCCACGTTGCCTCGCTGTTCGCCCAGGAGGTCGGCGCGGGCGCTGGCGTGTTGTCCGCGGACAAGGTCGCCGCGGTCGCGTTGTTCGCCGACCCGACCCGCGGCGAGAAGGCACCGCTGTTCCCCGGCGCGCCCGACCGGAGCGCACCACTCGCGGCTCCGGGCACCTCCGGCGCGGCACTGGCCGCCATCGGCGAGGTGCGCCAGGGCGTCGCCTCCGGCGGTGGCCTCGGACCGCAAAGCGACCAGACCGGCGACTTCGGCAAACTCACCGGTCGCGTCGCAAGCTTTTGTGCCACAGGCGATCTCGCGTGTGATGCTCCGCAAGGCGCGCCGATCGTGCGGGCGGTCACCAACCTCATGAGCCAGTCGAAACTCTCTGGTGGCGACCCGATCGGTTCGCTCACCTCGATCGCGCAGGCGCTGGCGTTCACCTCCATCAAAACCGCCACCGCGGTGGCCGAGGAGGACATCTCCGGCAGCACCCTCGCCGATGTGTCGCTCTCTCCGCAGAAGTCGATCTCGCAGCGACTGTCCGACGCCTCCGACCCGAGCAGCGAGCTCGACGTGAACGCCGCGTACCGAGCGCTGCTGAAGGTCGGCATGATCGGCCTGAACGCTGTCGCGACCGTGGTGAAGACGATGATCAATCCTGCCGCTATCAGCGAATTGGCCACGGCCACACTGTCGAATCCACTGGCCGGGCTGACGCTGCTCGGCACGAAACTGGCAGGCGCGGTCCCGCAACTCGTGCCGCCGACCACCGGGGTGCGACTGGTCAACGAGGCGTTCACCGCGGTCCAGCAGAACGTCACCGACAATGCCGAACTCCTCGATGTCACCACCTGGGTGCGTTACTGGCACACGATGCAGCGCCATGACGCCTACTCGCGCATGGGCGTCGGCGCCGGCGGTGCGACCCCGACGCAGTACGTCGGCGCGTGGTTCGCCGCGCTCGCCCGCGATGTGGCCGGTGTTTCGGAGAAGGGAACCGTACCGGTCGGCGGGTCCGACTCGCGTGGAATGGGAATATTCCAGAGCCCGACCGGCGCGTCTACGACAACCAAACCCTCCGGTGGGGGACAATTTCCGTTCGGGACAGGAGCCGATGGCGCCTCATCCGGCGGCGCGACGACTCCGCCTGCCGCGACACCCGTAACCACCGCACCCACCACCCGTCCGTTCTCTGTGAACTGATCACCGAGAGGTCTTCGATGCGAACTGTGCCCGGCGCCGTGGAAAGGGGGGAATGTTGAAGTCGTACAACGAATTGTCGCGCTGGTACTCGGCGCTGGAGCCCGAGACCGATGCCGGTGCCCCCGCGCGCCCGGACACCACCGACCCGGTGGCAGGCGACGACGACAGCATCGACCGATATCCGGACAGCCCCGACCCTGCGCCGATGCCGGATTCCGGCACGGTGGGGGAGCGTCTGCCGGAGCAGTTCGGTCTCGCCCTCGACGATCAGCCGACCGGCACCGGCGCCGCGCACGACAGGGGCCGAGAAGAGCAGCCGAAAGTTGTCGGCGACCAACACGGCTGGAACGTCGAGACGGCTTCGACAGTCGGCAGCAAGGACGGCTGGGACGCCGGGTCCCCGGCATCCGGATCCGCCGACTTCGGCGCCTCCGAGTACGAGAAGCGGCCGTACCCGGACGAGCCTGCTCCGACGCCCCTCGCGCAACTGGCCGGACGGCGTAGCGACTTCACCGGCGGCTGGTCAGATTGGGTCGCCGAGCCCGCGCCAGGGCCCGACGACGACTACGACGCCGAACTCGTCCAGTTCCCCTGGCGGGACGCCGACGCCGACGAATACGACGACGCCCGCGTGCTCGAACCTTCGGGCGCCCTGCGCGCGAACCGGAAACGCCAGCGCGCCTGGGTGGTCCTCGCGATCTCGGTTCTCGTGCTCGTCATCGCGGCGACCGGCGTGTTCTTCCTGCTGTTCGGCCGCGCCGACGGCAACACCGCCCGCGACACCGCCCCGCCGCTGCACTTCACCGCGGGCAACCTGACCGCCGACACCGCGGGCTCGTGCCCGACCGAACGCACCGAGATCGTGTTGCGCAGCGCCGAAGCGGGCGGCACCGACTCGGGTCCGGACGCCGTTCTTGCCTTCCAGTACGCCTACTACGTGACCAGATCGGGGGCGCAGGCCAGAGCGGTGGTCACTCCCGACGCCGACGTCTCGCCTGCCGCCGTGATCCAGCGCGGCATCGACACCATCCCGGTGGGGACCACCCACTGCGTGCGGATCACCACTGTCGCGGCGGACCGGTTCACGGTGGAGGTCACCGAGTTCCGGCCCGCGGGCGCACCGGCCACCTACACCAAGCAATCGGTGCGGACCGCGCTGGTCGGCGATCGCACGCTCATCACGGGCATCGCGGCAGGGTAAGGAGAGGCGATGACAGACGACTGGAGCCGATGGCTCGACGAGGCCCCCGAGGGGGGCCCGTCCGATGACCTTGCGCGTGATCCGGCTCCGGTGGTGCGGTTGCGGCGGCGCAACGGAGAACGACGTGACGGCACCCGCAGGCCGATCCTGGTGGTCGGCGGCTGCGGCGGTGCGGGCACCACGACGACCGCGCTCGGCCTGGCCGCCGAACTGGTCACCGCGGGTGCGACGACCGTGGCGGTCGACGCGACCGCCGCGGGCAGCGACATCGCCCTGCGCGGCGCCGACAAGCACCTGCACCCGGTGAACCTGCAGTCGTGGGTGTACGGCCGCGGCGACGACGAACCGGCACCACTGGAAGACTGCCTTTCCCGTTCGACCTCCGGTTTCGGACTGCTCTGGCGCGACGCCACCCCGCTGCGCCGCCGCGCGACATTCCTCACTGTCGCGCGTGCGCTCGACACCGGTGGGTACACGGCGGTGTACGACGGCGGCAACCCGATTGCCGGACGGCAACTGCGGCCACTGCTCGACGACGCCGATATTGCCCTTGTGCTCGCCATTCCGGCCCGCGTCGACGCCGCCAACCGGCTGCGGGTCACCCTGGAATGGCTCGACGACCACTACGGCGACGACGGCGCGGGCGTGGTCGCCGATACCACCATTGTTGTCTCGCACCAGTATTCGCACGACGACTCGCGCGTTGCGGAGCATTTGCGCGAACACCTGTCCGGCTGGGTGCGTGAGGTCGTCGAGATCCCCTACGACCCGCATCTCGCGCGCGGGGAACTCGTTCGCCATGCCGAACTGGCCGAGACGACACGTTCGGCGTATGCGAGCTTGCTCGCGGGGGTGGCATCATGACGGCAGCCATGAATCTTCGTCGTCGTCGTGAACCGGACGCCCCCGCCGGTGTAGTCGCGCCGCCAGAATCGCTGCGCGCCAAGATCTGGGAGCGCCCGGTGCCGGGGGTGGGCCGGGCGCCGCTGGTGTGGTTGCTCGGCGTGCACGGTGGCGCGGGCGCGACCACGCTGTCGCACGTGCTCGCCCCCGCCGCCGACGCGCGCGGGCGCTGGCCCGGTGTGTTCGATCGCGAATCCCCCTATGTCGTCCTGGTCGCCAGGGAAACGATCTCCGGACTCACCCGCGCGCACGATCTGCTGCGCCAGCACCACGCGGGGCTCGCGGGTCCGGCGCTGGTGCTCGGCCTGATCACCGTGGCCGCGCGCCCCGGCCGGATGGCACCGGAGATCCGGCGGTACCGGGAGGTGGTCGGCTCGCTGGCCGGGCACGTCTGGCAGGTGCCGTGGTTCGAGGAATGGACTCTGGTGGAGTCCGATGTGCTTCCGGTGTGGTCGCCGGGCGACGAGGTGGCGGTCAAGAAGCGCCGCCCCGACCCGCTCGACGAAGTGCCGGTCGAAATCGGTGACCTCGGTACCGAGGTGGTCGCCGCGATTCGCACGAGTCTCGGCGCACCCGCGTCGGGCGAGGGTCGATCATGAACGCCGGGCGGTTCGCCGGTCGGTGGTGTACAAACGTGTGTCGTCGTCGAAGTGTTTGTGGCACAACACCTTTACTGTGGGAGAAAGGCACCCGATGAGCATGCTCCTCCTCGCCGTGCAGGACACGTACGGCACCGTGCTGGCCCAGGTCGGTAACCCGACCCCGGAGGCTCCTCCCGGCTCGGAGAAGATCCTGCAGCTGGTGCGTTACCTGACCTGGTTCGTGCTGCTGTCGGGCATCTGCGGCATCACCTACGCGGGCGGCAAGTTCGCGTGGGAGCGCTGGACCGGTGGTGGTCTCGAGTCGCCGAAGATGGTGGCCGGCGCGATGATCGGTGGCGTCGTGGCGACCAGCGCAGGCACGATCATGAGTGCGGTCATCGGTTAGTGATCACCATGCTCGCCTACAAACAGATCCCGGCCGATGTCTTGGCGCCGCTGATGCAGTTGCTCAACTGGCTGCTCTGGTTCGTCCTGCTGTCGTGCCTGGCCTGGATGATCCTGTCGGCGGGTCGATTGTGGATCGCGTTCCGCAGCGACCTGGCGGTCAACGACGCCTCGCACGGCGTCCTGATGAGTTTGATCGGTGCCTCGGTCGCCAGTACCGCGTCCGCGATCGCGCTGGCTTTCCTGCCGGCATGAATTCCACAGTGAAACGACCGGTTGCGGTCGGTATCGCGTTGCTCGCCGCAGCCGTCGGCTGCGGTGGCGGCGATACCGGCCCCGAGCTGGCAGCCGCCCCGACCGGGGTGGGCTGGCAGGACTATCAGGGCATCTCCCTGCCGCACACCGATCAGGGCCCGAAAACGGTGAGCCAGGGCGCCGCGACGGGTTTCGAGCATTCCCCGCGCGGGGCCGGGCTGGCGGCACTGACCCACACCATCCGGTTGTCGGTGGCACCGGACAATCAGTGGGCCCAGGTGGTGAACGCCGAACTCGTCCCGGGACCGGCGCGCGACGAGTGGGCGATCAACCGAGTACAGCTCTCGATCACCGGACCCGCCACGGCGGAGTACGCGCCGAAATTGTTGGGTTACAAAATTACCGAATATCGTGACGAGGCAACGACAGTCGACGTCTACACCGAATACTCCGACCGGTCACGGGCGGTGAACCACACCACGGTGAGCTGGTACGGCGGAGACTGGCGACTGCAGTTACCCGATCCGAGCTCGCTCGACCGGCCGGTCGACCCGATCGGCGAACTACCGCAAGACATCGTGACATTGGAGGCACCACAGTGAGCGAGAAGGAGCCGGGCACGCGCGACCGCGCGTCCTTCGGCATGATCGCCTCCGGTGCCCTGCTCGCGCTGATCATGGTCGTCGGCGCCGTCGTGTACTTCACTCGCGACGGCGACAGCCCGGTCGACAACGCGCCACCGCCCGCCCAGGCCGCGGGTGGAACGGGTTTCGCCGAACCCGATGTCGACCTGCTCGGCAGGCGGGTGGACATCCCGAACAACCCGGCGGGTCAGCCGCTGGCCCAGGAACCGGGTACGCAACGTACCGCCGCGGACCCGGATTGGCTGACCGGCGCGCCGGAGGGCACCACGAAACCGCATGGCTGGCAGCGTGTCTACGGCGCGTCGGTGCCGTTCTCCACCTCCGACGGGCCGTCGCGGATCGAAGACGGACTCGCCGTCGGCTACGCGCGCACCCCGCAGGGCGCCGCGCTGGCCGCCGCGCAGATCACCTACCGGCTCAACGCCCGCCCGGGCGACCGCGACCTGTACGTGACGCAATTGCGGGTCAGCACAGCCCAATTGGCCGCCTACGACTCCGCCCTGTCGGGTGACAGGCTGCCTGCGCAGCAGCCGAAGAAGGTGACCCAGTACTTCGTGGCCTCCGACGCGTTCAAGATCGACGACTTCGCCGACGACCTGGCGATCGTGCGGCTGGCATCGCGCGGCCCGGTGATCGACGGCAAGCAGCTCTATGCCGCCATCCGGTTGATCGTGGTATGGGACGCCGGTGACTGGCGGCTCAAACCGTCGACGACAGCAAATACCCAGACCGAGTACGTGGAATCGCTGGCGGGGTGGACGACATGGTGATCGAGGTACAGCACAGCCCGGATCGATTCCGCGCGGACCATCGAGGGGTGCCAACAATGCTGAGGCGGATCGTCACCATCTTCGCGGTGATCTTCACCGTCATGCTCGCGACGCCGACGGTCGCGATGGGTCAGACCTACGGTTTCGACGAGGCGTGCAACGAACTGCACGACACCCTCGACAGCGTCGCCATCCCGGGCGTCTCGCTCGGTGACGCGGCCTCGGCGGTCTGTAAGGCAGGCAATGCCGGCTCCCATCCCGACCAGGCGGCCACCGCCATCAAGGACAAGGCGTGGGATTCCACCTTCGGCAAGGTGGTCGACTCGCTGATGAAGGGCCTCGGTGAGGCGCTGATCCTGGCGTTGACCTTCTGGATGAAGGTGCCCAACGAGGCGGTGAGCGACTCGGGCGCACTGTTCACCAAGATCAACGACTACACCTATCAGATCCAGATATTGCTGTTGATCGCCTCGGTGATCATCACCGGCGGCAGATTGGCCGAAGCCAGACGTGGGGCGGCCGTGAGCGAGGCCGCCGAATCGTTCC
Source organism: Nocardia sp. FBN12 (assembly GCF_054031145.1). NCBI lineage: Bacteria > Bacillati > Actinomycetota > Actinomycetes > Mycobacteriales > Nocardiaceae > Nocardia > Nocardia sp. FBN12. The sequence goes on along the minus strand of NZ_CM132926.1, from coordinate 3,498,557 downwards.
GCCTGTTCGCCAGAGTGGTGTTCAGTTCGTGGATGCTCGGCGCGGTGATCGTGGCAGGCACACGGGCCTCGGACAAGTTCTCCGAGTGGATCATCACCGACGCCACCGGCGGCAATGCCAAGAACATGGCCGAGTTGATGGTGAAAACGTCGAAATTGCAGGCCTTTTCGCCGGGCCTCGTGCTGATCATCGCCATCGTCGGCCTGCTCGGCGCGCTCGCCCAGATCGTGCTGGCCATCGTCCGGCAGGGTCTGCTTGTGGTCGCCGCGGGTGTGTTGCCGCTGGCTGCCGCCGCGTCGGCGACCGGGACCGGTAAGCAGTCGTATCAGAAACTGGTCGGCTGGATCATCGCGTTCATGCTGTTCAAACCGGTGGCCGCGATCGTGTACATGATCGCGTTCACCACGGCGGGACACGTCGACGAGACCACCGAGTCCGGCGGGTTGCCCAGCGGTGAGGACGCGCAGCGGATGTTGGTCGCGCTGGTGCTGCTGTGCAGCGTGGCGTTCGTGCTGCCGGCGCTGATGCGCTTGGTCGCCCCCGCGGTCGCCACCGTCGGCACCGGCGGTTCGGGTCTGATGGTGGCCGGTGGTGCGGCGGTCGGCGCGATGGCGCTGGGTGCGATCGGTACCAAGGCCGTGGCCTCCCGGCCCGCGGCGGCGCCCGGTACGGCGGGCTACTTCGGTAGTGGCGGTGCGGGTCAGCGGCCACCCGGGCCCGGCGGCAACGGCGGTGGCGGTGGCGGCGCGGCGCGACCGACACCACCACCACGTGGGGGTGGTTCCGCGCCACCGGCGACCACCAGTTCGGGCTCGGTGCCCGCGGGGGCACGCAATGTGGCGGCCGCGCGGACCGCGGCCAACACCACCGCGCGCGCGGACCAATCGATGGGCGACGTCGCCGGTGACCGCTGGGCGAATCGTTCACCCGACCTCGGCAGGAGCACGATTCCGCGATGACCACCTCGGCGACCGACACCTACGAGCGCCGCTCGTACGGGCTGTGGCAGAAACCGCGCAGCGCGGGCCTTTTCGGCCTGCGCTGGGAAGAGACCGTGATCGGTTTCGTCGTGGTGATCACGGCACTGATCTGCGCGATGGTCGGTGGATTCAAATGGGGCTTCATCGTCGGCGGGCTCGGCGCGCTGGTGATGGTGCCCCTGGTGTGGCGGACGGGGGGCCGCTCGGGCTATGAGACGGGACTGATGATGTTCAACTGGAGGCGCTCGCGCAACAACGGCGAGCACGTGTATCGCGGTGGCCGGTTCTCCCGGATCCCCGGCGGTGTCACGAAACTGCCGGGGCTGCTCGCGCCGTCGAAGCTCTACGAAGGCATCGACGCCGGTGGCTATCACTTCGGGATGATCCATCTACCCGCGTTCGCGCAGTACACCGTGGTGTTGCGGGCCTGGCCGCAGGGGCACGAGGCGGTGGACCAGCCGGTGATCGATCGCTGGGTCGCGGCCTGGGGCACCTTTCTCGCCTCGGTCGGGCAGACCAGCGACATCGTCGCGGTGGTGCCGGTGATCGACACGGTGCCCGAGACCGGAAACCGTTTGCTCAACGAGGTTTCCACGATCACCCGCCCCGAAGCTCCCGAGCTGGCCCAGCAGGTGATGTACGAGCTGGCCACCGAATTGCCGCAGGAGCGTGTGCAATTGCTGCCACGGGTGGCGATCACGTTCAAGGCTACGACCGCCGAGCGCCGCAAGAACCCGGCCGAGGAAGCGGTGGAGATCGGGCGCAGGCTGCCCGGTATCTGCGCCGCGCTGGCCGAGGCGGGCGTGCGGGCGCAGCCGATGTCGGCGGAGGAGGTCATCTCCTTCATCCGCCGCAGCTACGACCCGGCCTCGCAGGCCGACCTCGAGGTGGCCGCGGCCGACCCCGGCGGGCACGGTCTCGGGTGGGACGACGCGGGTCCGGTGTCCTACGACGAGAAATGGGATCACCTGATCCACGACGGTGGCCGCTCGGTGACCTGGGAGATGGACGCGGCGCCCGAGGGCGCGGTGGACGAGCGGGTCCTGCAGCGACTGCTCGCGCCCAATCCCGAAGTGCCACGCAAACGCATCGCGATCGTCTACCGGCCGCACTCGGCCGCCGATGCCGCCGAGATCGTCGACGACGACTTCAAGAACGCGCTCGTCGCGCAGCAGAGCGAACGCGGCGTGGTGTCGGCGGCGGCGACGCTGCGGGTCGGCGCCACCCAGCAGGCGCGTGAGGAACAGGCACGCGGACACGGTGTCACCCGGTTCGGCGCGCTGGTCACCATCACCGAACCGCTACGCGGTGACCTGCCCCGGATCGAGGCCATCACCCGTGACCTCTCCACGCAGGCCCGGCTCAAGATCCGGCGCTGCTACCGGTACCAGTCCGCGGCGTTCGCGGCCTCGCTCGGTTGCGGCGTGATCCTGCCCGAACACGCGACCATTCCGAAGGCATTGGCGGGGTGAGGCGATTATGGGACGCGACTACGAACCCCCGGTGCGCGATCGCGACGACGTCGCGTTGCGCCCGGTCCACCGGCCGCCGCGCATCCGCGGCGAACGCGAGCCACGGCCCGCGGGGAGCGCGCCGCGCGTGAGCGACGACGTGCTCGGTCTCGACGAGCGCACCGAACGCGACGAGCGGGACTCGGCGCGGGGATCACGCACGACCGAAGAGCGCCCGCCGGGCGAGCGCAGGTCGCGTGAGGAACCGCGTGGCGACCGCGGCCGACCGGCGCGACCGCGTGAGGAACCGCGCAGGCCGCGGGCGGACGAGGACGGTCGCGTTCGTCCCCGTGGTGACGAGATGCGCGGTCGCGGTGACGGAGGGCGGGCCGCGGGCCGCGAAGGTGCGGGGGAGCGGCGCACTCGGCGCCCGCGTCCCGATGCCGAGCGGGCCGCCAGGGCGCGGGCCGAACGGGGGCTGCGCGAGGAAGACCACGGCCCACGCCGGGAACACGAACGCCCCCAGGGTGATCCGCGCGGGCGGCCGAAGCAGGCCGAACCGAAGCTGACGAAGAAGAAGGCGCGCCCGGCGAAGGCGGTGCGCGCGGTGCGCGCCGACGATGCCGCCGATCGGGCGATGGGCTCGGGACGGTCCGCGAAATCGGCCAAGCCGGACCGGCGTCCGCAAGGTCCCTCGCTGCTCGACGACACCACTCGCGCCCGCTACGAGATGATCGCCCGCGAGCAGTCCGGCCTGCGCGCGGCCTGGGCGACCTTCCGCATCCACACCGACGACCTGCGCCGCAACAACGCCCAGGCCCGCACCGACGCCGTCGTCAAGGACGGATTCGACCGCACCACCGCCGAATTGACCGATCGTGGTTACTCGGGCGCGGGCGGCGGCAAGATGAACGTGGTCGGCCGCCCGGTCGAGTACCGGGCCACCACCGCCCAGGTCGCCGGCCTGTGGCCGTGGTCGGTCGGTGCCGGTGCGCCGCTGATCGGCACCCCGCTCGGCTCGCACCTGCACACCGGCGCGCCGGTCTGCTTCGATCCGATGAACTGGTTCATGCGTGGCAGTTTCATCACCGCGCCCAGCCTGTTCGTGTTGGGTCTCAACGGTTTCGGCAAGTCCTCACTGGTGCGCCGGATCGTGCTCGGCGGCATCGCCCAGGGCATCACCCCGCTGATCCTGGCCGACGTGAAACCCGACTACCGCAAGATGGTCGAACTCGTCGGTGGTCAGGTGATCGACCTCGGCTACGGGCACGGCAAGCTGAACCCCCTCGCCGCGGGCGTGCTCGGTTCGGTCGTGCCGCGCCTGGAAGACAAACCCGCCCTGCAACGTCAGGTGCTGCAGGACCTGCGGGCCAGGCAGGTGACGTTGATCGCGGGCCTGGTGGAACTGGTCCGCGGCGCACGCGTGGCCGACTTCGAGGAAACGCTGATCGCCACCGCGCTGCGCATCCTCTACCAGCCCGGCGGCTTCACCCCCGACAAGCCGCCCATCATGGAGAACCTCCTGGAGGTGATCGTCCGCGGCGGCGCCGAACTGATGCTCGACGCGGGCGCCGACAATCCCGACGAATTCCAGAACGCGATCAAGGGCCTGCGCCGATCGCTGCGCGCGCTCACCCAGGGCCCGTTCGGCGCGATCTTCAACGGCCAGACCAGTGTTCCCATCGACACCAGCGCCGTCGCGGTGTGCATCGATGTCTCGCACATCCCCAGCGGCGACAAAAAGCTCAAAGCCGCGGTCATGCTGGCCTGCTGGGCCGACGGGTTCGCCTCCGTCGAAGCCGCGCACGTGCTGGCCGACGCCGATCTCGGCCCACAGCGCTACTTCCAGGTGGTGATGGACGAGCTGTGGCAGGTGCTCGGGCTCGGTGACTTCATGGTCGATCGCGTCGACGAACTGACCCGTCTGCAGCGTGGTCTCGCCACCGCGCTGATCATGATCAGCCACACCATCAAGGACCTGCAGGCGCTGGGGTCGGACGCCGCGATCGCCAAGGCCATCGGCTTCCTGGAACGCGCGCGCGCCAAGATCTTCGGTGCGCTACCCGCCGAGGAGATCAGCAGGCTCGACTCCACGGTGCCGTTCACCTCCGCCGAACAGGAGATGGTGACCAGTTGGTCGGCGCCACAGGCACTCACCGGTGAGGCGCTCAAGCCCGGTCAGCAGCGGCCGTCGCCACCCGGTACCGGCAAGTTCCTGTTGAAGGTCGGCGAGGATCGCCGGCCCGGTATTCCTTTTCACATGGAGTTCACGGTGTCGGAGCGAGAAAGCGGAATCCACGACACGAACCAGCGCTTCAGCGAGTTCGGCGACAACCCACGTGGCACGCCGGACTATTCGAACGGGAGTGAGTAGGGAAATGATGCCGCACCGGTCCTATCGCCGGGTCTCGCCGGAGGTCCGCAATGCCGCCGTCGCCCAGGTGGTGGCGCTGACCGACAAGTTGCGCAGCGAATCGGAGGCCTGCCGAATGGTCGCCGAACAGATCGGCGTGCACGCCAATTCGGTGCGCAACTGGGTGCGCGCGACCCAGGATCCGAGCCTGGACCGGATGGACGCCACCGCGCTACGTCGCAAAGTGGCGCTGCTGCAACAACAGCTGGCCGCCGCCGCGGAGATGAACCGCACGCTCGCCGACACGCTCAACGAGTCCCGGCGCCGCACATGACCGCCGCCGCGGCGGACGTTGCGCGAGTCGGCGCCCGGCGCGGAACGCGGGGAGGCGGCCGGTGAACGTCCGCACGATCATGATGACGGCGCTCGGCTCGATCATCGGATTGGTGGCACTGGTACTGGTGATCGTGCTGCCGTCCTCGGACGAGACCTGCGAAACCGGCGACGTGCTGGACGGGTCGGCGGTGCCGACGCTGCCCGAACTCGGTGGTGATAATCGCGCCGGCGCGACCAGCGCTGCCGCGCCGACCTCGAATCCGGCGGTCAGCGGTACGCCGTCGCTGGCCGCGGGTGTCGGGCCGTTACGCCGCACGCTGCCGCTGGAGACCGGAACCTTCACCATCTCCGATGTGTACGGGTCACGCGGTGGCGACCACAAGGGCATCGACATGGCCGCCGCCGACGGGACCACGATCTACTCGGTGTCCGACGGTCGAGTCGTCGCCGCCGGTGCCGCTTCGGGTTTCGGCAACTGGATCGTCGTCGATTCCGTCGACACCAACGGCCGCGCCTACTCCGCGGTCTACGGCCACATGTGGGACGCGGGCGTCAAGGTGCGGACCGGCCAGACGGTGACCGCGGGCCAGCCGATCGGGATGGTCGGTTCCGCGGGCGAATCCAGTGGCCCGCACCTGCATTTCGAGATCGTCCCCGGCGGCCGGTTCACCGGCGGTCGTCAGATCGACCCGATGCCGTGGCTCGACGGCGCACCCACCCCGGATGTCGGTGGCGCGCGAGCATTTTCGAGCGACCCGAACTGTGTGCGCGGATTCGGCAGCGCCGGTGGGGCGTTGGCCGACGGGAAGGTGCCCGCCGAACTCGAGATCTGGTATCGCCGCGCGGGCACGGTGTGCCCGGAGATCTCGTCGTCGCTGCTGGCCGCGCAGGCCAAGCAGGAGTCGGGATTCCGGCGCGGACTCACCTCGCCCGCGGGTGCCCAGGGCCTGGCCCAGTTCCTGCCCGGCACCGCGGCGAGTATCAATCCCGACGACGGTCAGCCCTACATCATCGATGCCGACGGCAACGGTTCCGCCAGCGTGTGGGACGACGGCGACGCGATCATCGGCCAGGCTCGTTACATGTGCTCGATCGCCCACAAGATCGCGGGTTGGATGGCGGCGGGGCGCGTCTCGGGCGACCTGACCGCACTCACCCTGGCCGGTTACAACGCCGGCGAGGGCGCGGTGCTGACATCAGGGGGCATGCCGAATCAGTATGCGGCGCACTTCTCCGAGACCCGGCCCTACGTCACCAACATCTTGTCGATGGAACCGCAGTACCGGGCGCCCGGCGCGCAGGGACGGTTCACGCCGGGGGAGGGCAGCGACGGGGAACAGATCGTCGAGGCCGCGCACGACTGGCTCGGCACCCCGTACGTGTGGGGTGGTGGTGGCGTGCAGGGTCCGAGCAGTGGGGGCTTCGACGGGCCGGGACTGACCGCGGCGGCGGTGTTCGCCGCGTCCTCGGGCGCGGTCACGCTGCCGCGCACCGCCGAACAGCAGTGGGAGGCAGGGCGGGAGGTCTCGATCGCGAAGGCGGCGGCCGGTGATCTGGTGTTCAGCGGATTCGGGCGGCGAGGGCCGACACAGGTCGGGATCTATTCGGGTAACGGTCAGGTGATCCAGTCGGTGCCGCCGACGAGCGAGCGCGGTGGTGGCGGTGTCGCCGAGGTGGCGGTGCCCGGCGACGCACGGGCGAGGAGGGTGTTGTGAGCGCGCGACCAGCGATAACCTGGTGGGAGAGAACACGAATCCGCACAACCCCGGCGGTGATGCTCGTGGCAGTCCTGGTCTCGGTTTCCGCCTGCGGTGGCGACGCCGAACCGACACGCCCCGAGGCCACCTCCACGACGCGCCTGCTCGAAGCCGCCGCCGACCCGACCACGCCTGACGGTGTCGCGGTGGTTGCGCTGCGCGAGGTCTACACCTGGAAACCCGCGACCGAACAACCGGGATCCTCGCTGCAGCGCGCGCGAGAATGGCTGGGGCCCAGCATGATACGTATGCTGGACAGTTCGATCGGCGCCACCGACACCCCGAAACCTTCGCTGCAATGGGCCGACTGGGCGAAGGCGAAGGCGCACGTCGACGCGTTCACCTTCGCGTCCGGTGAGCCCGCGCCCCCGAGCGCGGATCCCACTGTCGCGCAGTACAAGATCGGCATCGAACAAACGGTCGTCTACCCGAACGGACGCACCGAAGCCCTACCGCCGAGCACGGTCATCGCGACCGTGGTGCAGACGCCACAAGGCTGGCGCCTCGACGCGTTCCGCTGACCACCCACCACGTCCACACAAAGGAGGCACCCGTGGCGAAGAAGAAGGTGACGGATCCGGCCGCGGTCGGACCCGATACGACACTGATCATGATCGTGTTCGGCTTCGCGGCGCTGTTCACCCTCGCCGGCGCCCTGCACCTGGGCAACGCGTTATCGGTGGTGCCGCAGAACATTCCGGCCAACCCGATCGCGGTGGTCGCCGACCTGGCGCGCGGGAAGTTGCAGTGGCCGCGCGCGTCGACGGTGATCGTGCTGCTGGTGATCGCGGCGGCGGTCGCCTTTGTGGTGATCCGGAAGAAGCTGAAGAAGCGCGCGGGTGCTGGGCGATTGGCGGTGGACGACAAGGCCGATTACATGGGCAGTGGTAGCGCGATCGCGTCGATCACCGAGTCCGGGGTCAGGGAGAAGGCGAAGGATCTCGGCGTCCGGCTCGGCTCCGATGACGCGCCCGGTGTGCCGATCGGGATCGCCGTCGCCGACGGCACGCCACTCTACGGCTCCTATGAAGACCTGCACCTCGACATCTGGGGACCGAGGCAGGGCAAGTCCACCTCGCGCGTGATCCCGGCGATCCTGTCGGCGATCGGGCCGGTCTTGGCGACATCCAATAAACGCGACGTGGTCGACGCGACCCGCAATGTCCGAGAAGCCAAGGGCAGCGCCACATTTGTCTTCGACCCGCAAGGTGTCGCCGGCGAACGGCCGACCTGGTTCTGGGATCCGCTGGCGTGGGTCGATCACCGCCGGGAAGGCTGCGAGATGCGGGCGGTGCGGTTGGCAGGCCACTTCGCCGACGCCGAGATCGGCGCCGGCGCCGACGACGGTGACAGCTTTTTCGGGCCGGAGGCGGAGGATCTGCTCGCGGCGCTCTTTCTCGCAGCCGCGATCGCGGGCAAGCCGATCACGCAAGTGTGGGAGTGGGTAACCACGCCGCAGAACAACGAGGCGATTCAGATCCTGCGCGATGTGGGCCACCATTACCTCGCGTCCGGTTTGGCCATGCAGTACAACGCCGAACAGCGCACCAAGGGTGGCACCTTCGCCTACGCCAAGAAGATGATTCGCTGCTTGCAGTTGTCGAACATCCATCCCTGGATCACCCCCGGCAGCGACTCTCGTCGGCAGTTCGACGAGCTCGAGTTCATCGAACGCAACGGCACCCTGTACTCCCTGTCGCTCGAAGGGCGCGGATCAGCGGCCCCGCTGGTCAGCGCGCTCACCGAAGCCGTCATCGATGTGGCGATGCGCAAAGCGTCGCAGTCCTCCGGTGGGCGGCTACCGATCCCGCTGCTCGCGGTGCTCGACGAGGCCGCCAACGTGGTGCGCTGGAAGGATCTCCCCAAGCAGTACAGCCACTTCGGCTCGCGCGGCATCGTGGTGATGACGGTGCTGCAGTCGTGGGCACAGGGGGCGCGCTGCTGGGGTGAGGATGGAATGAGCGCCCTGTGGTCGGCGGCCAACATCAAGGTCCTCGGCAGCGGTGTCGATGACATGGCGTTCCTGCGCGACCGCTCCGAGGCGATCGGCGAGTACGACTCGATCTCGTCGTCGATGTCGCAGTCGGGCAACAGCAAGAGCTACTCGCGCTCGCTCAGCTCATCGGTGACCTTCACCCCACAGGGTCTGGCGACCTTGCCACGCGGTCGCGCGGTGGTGTTCACCTCCGGTCAGCCTGCCGTGCTCGTGCGGACGGTGCCCTGGTGGGAGTCCGAATATGCGGCCGCGGTCAAGGAGTCGATCGAGTACAACGATCCGACACGCAAGACGCGCATCGACGATCTGTTCGGGACGCCGACGTTAGCGAAATCCATTCCGCCGGACGAGATCGGTGAAGTCGAGGAGGTCAAGCCACTGTGAGCGATGATATTTCGGGTACGGACAAGCAAGCGGTCTATACCGGCGTGACCGAGTTCGTCGGCGAGTACTTGAGCCAGCTCTATCAGCGTCAGGTCACCGATATCAGCGACACCGTGTGGTGTCCTGAATGGTGGCGCCATCCCGAGGCCGCCGTGCGCCTCGATGCGCTGTGGCAGGCATGGGAGTACTACCGGATGAAGGGTGGTCCCGGTATCAGCGTGTGGTTCCTCGAACATGCCGACCCGCACATGACCAAACTGTTCGACCCGCGTGGGCCGTTCAAGTACTGCAGTGTGCGCAACGGACACAAGGAAATGCTCTCCTCGTTGCCGTTGAAGAAGCCGGACCAGGGACAGTGGACCGAACCGGAAAACGGTCTCTGGGACAAAGGCACTACGCCGGGCGGCTAGCGACGTACCAGGGCTCGGCGGTACCTGCGTAGTGCCGCCGAGCTCAGCTTCGCCGTTCGATCCCGCGTTCGATCCCCAGTTCGATCCCGAGCTCCGGGCCACGCGCCCGTACCTGCGGAGTCCGCGCGGCGGCATCACGCAAGCGGATCGCGTCATCGGGCGAGATGCCGTGGCCCATCTCGACCAGCATCCGTACCTGGCTCAATTCCGGGGCGACGCCTGCGCGCTGTAGATGTGCCGCGATCGCCGCGCGCCGCTCGGTGGAGTCATAGTTCGCCGGCTGTCCGGCGCCACTCGCGGCGAACGGAGACCCCGCGTCCTTGTTCAGGCTGATGCCGCGCGTCTCGACCCCGCGTGTCTCGATGCCGCGTGATTCGATCGTCCGCGACCCCATCGACATCATCTGGACGAGTTCGATATTGCGCGGATCCTTGGCTTTCAGATCGCGCGCCTCGCGGACCTGCAGCTCGCGCGCTTCCTTCATCTTGGCCTCGATCGCCTTCGCGCGGGACTCGGCCTCTTTCTGACCGTGTTCACGCGACTTGAGGGCGACCAGGGTGGCCATCTGCAGCATAGTGCGCATCATGGACGCCGTTTCGCTGCCGATGTCGTCGAGTTCCGCCATGACTGCTCCCGATGCTGCTGTGGAAGTGGACATCTGAGCCTACCGCGCGAAGGATACGGTGCGATGTCAGGCAGGGCGGGCAGGTGGGGAGAAAATCCCCGGTGAGCGGGTTGCCGGCCGGATCAATCGTAGGGTTGCCTAGCCTCTGATGATCTTCTTCGCACGTCGGAGCCCGAAAACCGGAAACGGACCGGACACACCAGGGTGTCCGGTCCGTGATCGTCGCTGTGAAAAGGCGGTGTCAGCCCACCTTGACAGAGTTGAACGAGATCGGGATGGCCGGGCCGCCGTCTTCCTGACCGCCCTTCACGCCACCGCCCGCGACCTTGTCCAGCGTGGCCAGACCGGCCTCGTCGATCGTGCCGAAGATGGTGTAGTTCGGCGGCAGCTGCGTGTCACCGAAGACCAGGAAGAACTGGCTGCCGTTGGTGCCCTTGCCGTCCGGTGAGGTGCCCGCGTTGGCCATGGCGACCAAGCCGCGCTTGTAGTTCACCGGCTGCGACTCCAGTGCCGGGTCGCCGGGCGCGAACAGGTCGGTCGGGTATTCGTTGTCGAAGCTGTAGCCGGGGCCGCCCTTGCCGGTGGCCGTCGGGTCACCGCACTGCAGGATGCCGAAGCCCGGCGTCGCCACGATGCGGTGGCAGCTGGTCTTGTCGAAGTAGCCCTGCTGGGCCAGGCTCACCATCGAGTTGACCGTGCACGGTGCCTGAGCGCTGTTGAGCGACAACCCGATCGGGCCCTGCGTCGAATCGATCGCCACCTTGACCTCGGGGCCATCGGTCGCCACCGACGTCGTGGCCGGCGCTGTGACCGGCTTGGCGGGCGGCTCCTGGCCCACCGGGTAGCTGCAGTCGACGGTCGCGGGCTTGGCCGCGGGCGGCGGCGGACCGGGGATGTCGAGGGGGGTGTTGACGAACTGGGTCGTCGGCACCGCCGAGGACGACTCGGCGTTCGCTGCCTCGCTGTCGTCGCCCTTGGTGAGGAAATACACGCCCGCCGCGGCGGCCGCGACGACTATCACACCCAGTACCGAGCCCGCGATCGTCAAGCGCTTGCGCTTCTTCTCCTGCTCGGCCCGTCGTGCCAGCTGGCGCTCCAGCTTGCGCTTGGCCGCCGCCCGTCGCTGTTCGTTACTCGGCACTACCGCGTTCCTCCCGTGTCGTCAGGTTCGTCTAGAGGGTAACCGGTTGGACGCGGACCCCGCCCGTGGGGAAAACTGGACCATCGTGACCAAGACCAGCAGCTTCACGGCCCCGAAGGGGGTCCCCGACTACCTGCCGCCCAGCTCGGCCGAGTTCGTCGCCGTGCGCGACGGCTTGATCCACGCCGCCCGACTCGCTGGGTACGGGCATGTCGAGCTGCCGGTATTCGAACAGACCGCCTTGTTCGCCCGGGGTGTCGGCGAGTCGACCGACGTGGTCAGCAAGGAGATGTGGACCTTCGCCGACCGCAACGGCGAGAGTTTCACGCTGCGCCCCGAAGGCACTGCCGGGGTGATGCGCGCGGTGATCCAGCACGGTCTGGACAAGAGTGGTCAGCTGCCGGTGAAGCTCTGCTACGCCGGACCGTTCTTCCGGTACGAGCGCCCGCAGGCCGGTCGGTACCGGCAGCTGCAGCAGGTCGGCATCGAGGCGATCGGCATCGACGATCCGGCCCTTGACGCCGAGGTCATCGCGATCGCCGACGCCGGATTCCGTTCGCTGGGCCTGGACGGTTTCCGCCTCGAGATCACCTCGCTCGGTGACGAGACGTGCCGTCCGCAGTACCGCGAGCTACTCCAGGAGTTCCTGCGTGGACTGCCGCTGGACGAGGAGACGCAGCGTCGCGCCGAGATCAACCCGCTGCGCGTGCTCGACGACAAGCGGCCGGAAGTGCGTGAGCTGACCGCGAACGCGCCGCTGATGATCGACCACCTCTCGGAGTCGGCGAAGGCCCACTTCGATCAGGTGCTCGCCCACCTCGACGCGCTCGGCGTGCCGTATGTGGTGAACCCGCGGATGGTGCGCGGGCTGGACTACTACACCAAGACCACGTTCGAATTCGTGCACGACCAGCTCGGCGCGCAGTCGGGCATCGGCGGCGGCGGGCGCTACGACGGGCTGATGGCCGAACTCGGCGGACAGCCGCTGTCGGGCATCGGCTTCGGGATCGGTGTCGACCGGACCGTGCTGGCGCTGGCGGCCGAGGGCAAGTCGGCGGCTGATCCGGCGCGCTGCCAGGTGTACGGCGTGGCGCTCGGTGACGAGGCCAAGGCGAAACTGGTCGCGCTGGCCGGTGAACTGCGCGCCGCCGACATCAGTGTCGACCTGGCCTACGGTGGCCGCGGAATGAAGGGCGCGATGAAGGGCGCCGACCGGTCGGGGGCGAAATACACGCTCGTGCTCGGCGATCGCGATCTCGCCGAGAACACGATCGGCGTCAAGGAGATGGCGACCGGCGAGCAGCGGTCCGTTCCGCTCGACGGCGTCGTCGGGGTGCTGCGTGCGGAGCTCGGGCGCTGAGTGCATGATCGGGTGCTGACTCGGGGCTCGGCAGTAGGTCGCTGAGCCCCGCCCGGCGTCTTGGCGGGCAGTTGCCCCGGGCGCCGTGCTGGGCAGCCGACGTCGGTGGGGCGCGGTAATCTGACCGCGCCTCGTGCCGGGCGGGCCGGTGGGGGTGGAGAGGTAATCGTGGACGGGCAGTCCGGGCAGTCGGCGGCGACGGAACCGGTCGGTATCGACCTGGTGGCGCCCGAGGTGTTCGCGCCGATGTTGCGCAGGCTCGCACTGGCCGCGCTCGGCGTCGGCATCGGGGCGGCACTGCTGTCGGCGGTATGGCTGAGCTGGCCGTACGCGATCCTGATCGGCCTTGTCGTCGCGATCCCGACCATCGGCTACGTGTTCGCCTTCCGGCGCCGTCGAATGTGGTTGAGCGGCACCGTGATCCGCGCGCACCGGCTGTTCGGCGAGCGCACCGTCGACCTCGCCGACGCCACCGGCGTACAACTGCTGGTGTACCCGGGCAGGCTCAGTCGCATCGTGCTGAGAGCAACGGTCGGCCCCGACACTCAACTCGTCCCACTGGCGATGTACACCGACATGGGCAGCGGCCGCGAACTACACCTGCTCGGCCTGCGCAAACTCGCCGACGCGCTGGCCGCCAGCCAGCTCGTCGCCGCGATCGCGATCTCGGAAGTGCTCGTCCAGCAACTGCGCGCGGAGGCCCGCGACGCAGGCCTCGACGAACGCCCGCTGTACCGCGCGGTGCAGTCGGTACGCAGTAAGGACAGTGTCTCGCCGGTGGTGCTGACCGATTCCGAGGTCGCCGCGCTGAGCTGAGCGTCGCCCGGCGAGTCGTGCATCGCGGGGGTCTGGGTGGTAGTCGTTTACCTGACGGAATCACTCGTGAGCGGGTCCAGGCCATCTATGGGCAGGTCACTGCCTCTCGGCGGGTGGTCAGCCGAAGAGGGCGAGTTGAGTGTCCTGTGGTGTTGCCGGGGGAGCGGGTGGGCTTGTGTGGCCTTGGGTTCGGCGGAGGCCGTGGTGGTCGAGCAGGGGATTCACCCGGTCGCGCAGCCAGTCGCGGTAGAGGGGGGTGACGTTGCTGCCGCGGGCGTAGAGCTGGCGGTACCGGCGCATGAGGGCGGGGTGTTCGGTGCCGAGCCAGGTGAGGAACCAGTCGCGGGTGGGACCGCGCAGGTGCATCGGGAAGGCCATGGCGCTGGCTGCGCCCGCGTCGGCGATCGCGGCGAACAGTGCCTCGAGGTGGGCACGACTGTCGGTGAGGCAGGGGATGATCGGGGCGGCCATGACGTGCACGGTGAAGCCGGCGTCGGCCAGGGCGCGAACCAGCTCGAGGCGGGCGCGGGGTTCGGGAGTGCCCGGCTCGAGACTGTGGTGCAGGTCGGGGTCGAGGATGGCGATCGACACCGCGACGCTCACCTCCACTCGCCGGGCCGCCTCGACGAGGAGCGGGAGATCGCGGCGCAGCAGCGGGCCCTTGGTGAGTATGGAGAAGGGGGTGCCCGAATCCGCCAGCGCGCCGATGATGCCGGGCATCAAGCGGTATCGGCCCTCGGCACGCTGATACGGGTCGGTGTTGGTGCCCAGCGCCACCGCCTCGCGCCGCCACGAACGACGCATGAGTTCGCGGCGTAGCACCGCGGCGATATTGGTTTTCACCACGATCTCGGAATCGAAATCCTCGCCCGCGTCGAGGCCGAGATATTCGTGGCTGCCACGCGCGAAGCAGTAGCGACAAGCGTGTGAGCAGCCGCGCATCGGGTTGATCGTCCAGCGGAAGGGGAGCGCGGAGCTCTCGGGCATCTTGTTCAGCGCGCTCTTGCACAGCACCTCGTGGAAGGTGATGCCGTCGAACTCGGGGGTGCGGACGGAGCGAACCAGCCCGGCCCTGGTCAGGCCGGGCAGCGCGCCGTCATCGGCGTCCAGGGTCTGGGCTTGCCACCGCACCCCACGAGTCGAACATTTGTTCGAACCGGTGTCAAGCCTGACGCGACGCCCGCAGGAAGTCGACGAGGTCGTTGACGGTGTCCACGGTGGGCCGAGGGTGGTAGCCGAGTTCGCGTTCGGCCTTGCCGTGATCGACCACCGGTGCCGAGATCAGGGCGCCCAGTGCGGCTTTGGACAGAATGTCGGAGCCGAATCGCCTGCTGATCGGCTCGAGCACCGGCAGTAGCGCGCCGAGCGCCTTCGCCGGGATGGCGAAGCGAGGACCTTTGGCGCCGGTGCGAGCGGCGGCCATCCGGCAGAAGTCGATCATGGTGGTCATCTCGCCGCCGAGCAGATAGTTCTCGCCGGTGCGGCCCTTCTCGCCGGCCAGGATCAGGCCGAGGGCCACATCGCGCACATCGACCAGGTCGAAGCCGCCGCCGATCATCACCGGAATGCGGCCGCGCATCGCCTGGGCGGCGGTGGTGTTCAGGCGGGACAGCCGGTCGAGGTGATCGACCGGGCCGTAGACGCCGGTCGGATTCACGATCACCGCGTCGAGGCCGCGCTCGATCACCGGGCGCAAGGCTAGTTCGCCCGACCATTTCGACCGGTCGTACACCGGCAGGCTGGGATCGTCGGAGCGGCCGGAGGTCTCGTCGATGTGCCCGCCGGCGCGATACTGGTCGAAGGCGTGGATGGAACTGGTGTGCACGAACCGGCGCACACCCGATTCCAGCGCCGCCTCCGCGGTGACGCGGACACCTTCGGTGTTCACCCGCCACGCCAGATCGTTGTGTTCGGCGAGGGTGATCAACGCGACGAGGTGGTAGACCACTTCGGTGCCCGCCAGCGCCGCGCGCATCGACGCCGGGTCGAGCACATTGCCGTCGACCCAGGTCACCGCCGGGTCGGTGGTGGTCGGGGCCGCGCGGTCGATGGCCACGACCTCGTGGCCGCGCTCGACGAGCAGGGGGATCAAGTTGGTACCGAGGTAGCCGGCTGCGCCGGTCACTGCGACCTTCATGCGCACGACGATATAGAACATGTTCTAGTTTTGAAAGCGGATCCCGCAGATCGAAGGTGGCACGACTCGAAAACTGTCGGGGTGTTCGGCTATATTTGGCGCCAATCGCAGTTGGGTGGTCGCGTCGGGAGTTTCGCGTCCAGCGTTCACTTCTGCAGGGCAGAATTTTCACGACGAGTTGGGGGGATTTCGCATGAACAACCTTTCGGTGCAACCCGCAGACGTCGCCGCGTTCGCGGCGACCAATGGCGGGGTCGCGGCGCAGGTCGCCGCCGCGGGCAATATCGACCTGGTTGCCAGCGTGTCGGCGGCGACGCCGGTGTTCGGCCTCATCGGCGCCGACTACCTCGCGATGTTCGCGGCCGCGCAAGCGTTGCAGGCCAAGGACATCAACGACCTGTCGGCCAAGTTCAGCTCGCTCTCGGACGCGGCCTTCAAGTCGTCGGTGACCTTCGAGACGACCGATATCGACAATGCCGCCCAGCTCGCGCGTCAGGCAGCCGGGCTCGGAGGCGGGGCATGAAGCCGCTGAGCTCCGACGCGGGCGTCATCGCCCCCGAGGCCGCCCTTGCCACCGCCGACGCCGCGACCGCCTCGGCGATGGGCGCGGTCCCGCTCGACTACTCGCAAGCCATCCAGGATGTGCCGCTGGTGCAGCTGCCCGAGGATGCGGCCGAGACCGAGGAAGCGGTCTTCACGCTCGCGCAGAAGGTCACCGACGAAGCCCAGAACGGCAGTATGTCGCCGGCCGGCCTCGGTGGGCTCGGTGGCCTCGGCGGCGGAATGCAGCCGCAGGACATCCTGTCCGGCGTCTCGGACGACGCCTCGTCCGCGCTGAGTGGCCTGCAGGGCACGGTGGCTCAGGTCGCGGCACCCGCGGCGGCCGCCGCGTCGACAGCGTTCGATCAGGCCAAGGCCGCGCTCACCGGCACGTCGGGTGCCGGTGCTTCGGGCACCTCCGGCGCGGGGACGTCCGCCGCCGCGACCACGCTCACCGAGGATCCGGTCGCCGCGCTGATGAGCGGACTGTCGCTGCCGGCGTTGCCCGGAATCGACACCCTGTTCCAGCCGTTCCTCGACCTGCTCAGCAGCTTCGGGACCGGCGTTTTCAGCTCGCTCGACCCGACCGCGATCCTGAGTCAGTCCTCGGCGGTCATCGAACAGGCGATGAGTCTGGCGCAAGGTGGCGTGAAAACCGTCCAGCAGTTGTGGGAAGGCGAGGCCGCCGACGCGGCGACCACCGCCAGCCAGCAGGCGCAGACCCAGGGCCAGGACACCAGCCAGCGCGGCATCGACATCTCCGCGCTCACCCAGCAGGCGGCGGCGGTGGTCCAGACCGGCAACGCGCAGCTCACCACCATCGCCACCACCTTCGCGGCCCAGGCCACCGCGCTCGCACCGACGATCATGCTGCCGCCCACCCAGGCGACCCTGATCGGCCTGGCCACCACCCATCTCGGTGAAGCGGTGTCGGTCGTCAATGTCACCCGTGGTCAGTTGATGGGATACACCGGCGAACTCAGCGGCGTCGTCGGGCAGCTCGCCAGCCAGAGTGGTCTGCCCTCGCCCGATGAAGTCCTCGCCGCGGCCTCGGAGAACATCGGCGAACCGTTGCTGTCCCAGGCGGAGGAAGCCCTCACCGGCACCGGCGATTCCGCGACGTCCGCGGCCAGCGCCACGGCGGGCACCGCCACACCCGGCGCGACGACCCCGGCGGGCACCGGTGGTTCCGGTGGCAGTGGTGGCGGTTCCGGCGCAGCCCTCGGCGCGCTCGGCACCGCGCGCGGTGGTGGCAGTGGTTCCGGCGCGGGTGCGGGCACCGGTGGCACCCCGACCTCGGGCACCCCGAAGAGCTCTGCGGCCGTGCCGGGTTCGGCGGTTCCCGCGGGTCGCGCGATGACCGCAGGCTCGATGGGCTCCACCACCGCCGCGAGCACGGGCGGTACCTCCGGCATGATGGGCGGCGGCGCGGGCGCGGGCGCGGGCCGCGGCAACAACGAGGAAGAACACGGTCGTACCGTGCAGCCCTACCAGAGCCGCACCGGCAACGACGATCTCACCGGTCCGCTGGGCGAATCCACGCCCGACGTCATCGGTGCGGTCCACGAGGACGAACGCGAAGCGGACGCGACCGCGGATCGGTTCTGACCGACGAGGGCTCGCCGGTGGAAACCGGCGAGCCCTGGTGGTTCCGCGTCGAACGATCAGCTCTTGAAGGCGTCGACCAGCTTCTTGTAGAGGTCGGTGAAGCGCTTGCGGGCGGCCTGCTGCTCCGGGTTGAGGCCATCGGATGCCTCGGGGGAGTAGATGACCAGGTGGGCTTCGTCGGCCGGGTCATCGGGCATCAGGTCGATGATCTGGGTGCCACGGTTCTCGCCTGCCGGGATCCCGAAATCGGTGTCCTTCAGCGCGTTGATCTCGTCGCGCGCGGCCGAGATCACGTCGGTGGCAACCTTTCCGGTCACCTTCTTGGGCGCGGTCTCGGGCTTGCGGTCCTTGCTCACCGCGTCGGGCATGTGCACGGCCTTGCCGTCGGCGAAGACCTGCAACACCGGGCGCAGGTCGGTGCGCTGTGACCAGCCGTCGGGGATCGTGGTCAGACTCACCAACGGTAGCGGCGCCGGATCGGCATGGGCGACGGCGCTCGCGCCGGTGAGTGCGAGAGCGCAGACGAGCAGTCCGGTCATGGTCGGGCGCATGGGTTCCCCTCGATCGAAAGACAGTGCGCGGGTTTCGCGTTCGGGGAGTCAGCGTAGCCCGGGCGGGTTGTCGAGGTCACGCGCGGAATAGGTGTCGCAGGACTGCACCGACCCGGTCCGGTAGCCGACGAGGAACCATTTCTGCCGTTGGTCCGAGGACCCGTGGGTCCACGACTCGGGGTTGACACCGCGGCCCGCGCTGCGCTGGATCCGGTCGTCGCCGACGGCATTGGCGGCCGACAAAGCGTCCCGAATGTCGGTATCCGACAGGGGATTCAGGAAGGGCTGCCCGCCGCCCGGTGACGGCTGCTTGTCGGCGAAGTGGGCCCAGATGCCGGCGTAACAGTCGGCCTGCAGCTCGGTGCGCACAGCGCCGGAGGTCGCACCCTGCGGGTCGCGCTGGGCCTTGCCGATATCGCCGAGCTGGTTCTGGATGTGGTGGCCGACCTCGTGCGCGACCACGTACTCCTGCGCCAGCGGTCCCGCGCTCGCGCCGAAGCGATCGGTCAGTTCCTGGAAGAACGCCGTATCGAAGTAGGCGGTCTGGTCGGCGGGGCAGTAGAACGGGCCGACATCGCTGGTGGCGTTGCCGCACCCGGTGCTCACGCCGCCGGTGAACAGCACCAGCTTCGGCTCCACGTACCGCGTGCCGGTCTGCTTCGGCAACTGCACCGACCACACCGCGTCCAGGCTCTGCGCGGTCGCCACGACCCGGCAGTCGACGTATTTGTTCGCGTCGGCGCCGGTCTTGCAGTGTGACGGCGTGCCCGCGGTCCCCGGCTGCGCCTGCTGCTCGCCCTGCGCGCCGGTGAAGTTGCCGAGCACCGACCCCGGATCGCCGCCGAGGAGCAACGTGATCACCAGCAGGATCAGACCGCCCGCGCCGCCGCCGAGGGCGACCTTGCCGCCCATACCGGGCCCGCCGCCGGAGGAAGCCCGGCCGGGATCGATCTGCATACCTTCGTTGAAGGTCATCGCGGTACTCGCCTTCGCTCGTTGTCCGGCTGCCCCACAGCGCGATTCACCGTCGGCGGGAGCGGCGACGGTGGGCAGGTGTCACAAGCTTGACACGGTGGGGAAGATATCGGTTTTCATCCGGGCACCGTGTCTCACTACGATGGCAGTGCACCCGGGGATCCGCACCGGTGCGACGAGTCCACGAAAGTCTGTCGAAAGGAATACCGTGCTGCGCACCCACTTGGCTGGTTCGCTGCGAGGCGAGCACGCCGGTCAGACCGTCACCCTCACCGGCTGGGTGGCGAGGCGTCGTGACCACGGTGGTGTGACCTTCATCGATCTGCGCGACGCCTCGGGCGTCTCGCAGGTGGTTTTCCGCGAGGGCGAGGCGGCCGAACAGGCCCACAAGCTCCGCGCGGAATTCTGTGTGCAGGTCACCGGTGTGGTGGAACGGCGTCCCGACGGCAACGAGAACCCGGAGCTGCCGACCGGGCAGATCGAGGTCGACGCCAAGGAACTGGTCGTGCTCAACGAGAGCGCACCACTGCCGTTCCAGCTCGACGAGACCCCCGGCGACGAGACCCGCCTCAAGTACCGCTACCTCGACCTGCGCCGCGAGGGCCCCGGCCACGCCATCCGCCTGCGCTCCAAGGTCAACGCCGCCGCCCGCGATGTGCTGGCGAGCCACGACTTCGTCGAGGTGGAGACCCCCACGCTCACCCGCTCGACCCCCGAGGGCGCCCGCGACTTCCTGGTTCCCGCGCGTCTGCAGCCGGGTAGCTTCTACGCCCTGCCGCAGAGCCCGCAGCTGTTCAAGCAGCTGCTCATGGTCGGTGGCATCGAGCGCTACTACCAGATCGCGCGCTGCTACCGCGACGAGGACTTCCGCGCCGACCGTCAGCCCGAATTCACTCAGCTCGACATCGAGATGAGCTTTGTCCGCCAGGACGACGTGATCCTGCTGGCCGAGGACATTCTGACCTCGCTGTGGAAGCTGGTCGGCCACGACATCGTCACCCCGATCCCGCACATGACCTACGCGGAGGCGATGCGGCGCTACGGCTCCGACAAGCCCGACCTGCGCTTCGGCGTCGAGATCACCGAGCTCACCGACTACTTCAAGGACACCACGTTCCGCGTGTTCCAGTCGGAGTACGTCGGCGCGGTCGTGATGCCCGGCGGCGCGAGCCAGCCGCGACGTCAGCTCGATGCCTGGCAGGACTGGGCCAAGCAGCGCGGCGCCAAGGGCCTGGCCTACATCCTGATCAACGAAGACGGCACCCTGGGCGGCCCGGTCGCCAAGAACCTGACCGACGCCGAGCGCGACGGCCTGGCCAAGCAGGTCGGCGCCGAGCCGGGCGACTGCGTGTTCTTCGCCGCCGGTGCCGTGAAGTCGAGCCGGGCCCTGCTCGGTGCCGCGCGCGGCGAGATCGCCCGCAAGTGCGACCTCATCGACCCGAACGCCTGGGCCTTCGTCTGGATCGTCGACGCTCCGATGTTCGAGCCCACCGCCGACGCCACCGCCAGCGGCGACGTGGCGCTCGGCTACTCGGCCTGGACCGCGGTGCACCACGCGTTCACCTCGCCCAAGCCGGAGTCGATCGACACCTTCGACACCGACCCCGGTTCGGCGCTGGCCTATGCCTACGACATCGTCTGCAACGGCAACGAGATCGGTGGCGGTTCCATCCGTATCCACCGCCGCGACGTCCAGGAACGCGTGTTCAAGGTGATGGGCATCGACCACGACGAGGCCCAGGACAAGTTCGGCTTCCTGCTCGACGCCTTCGCCTACGGCGCCCCGCCGCACGGCGGCATCGCCTTCGGCTGGGACCGCATCACCGCGCTGCTGGCCGGTGAGGACTCGATCCGCGAGGTGATCGCGTTCCCGAAGACTGGTGGCGGCGTCGATCCGCTCACCGACGCGCCCGCGCAGATCACCGCGCAGCAGCGCAAGGAGGCGGGCATCGACGCCAAGCCCGAGGTCAAGGCCGCCGCCGACGCGCCGAAAGTTGTTGCGCCCGAGAAATAGCGGCCGTCGAGGGTAGCCCGGTACCTTCTGGTCAGTTGCCGTATCGCCACGGCGATACCGACCAGGAGGACTCCGGTGCTACATCTGCGAGTGATCAGCCCGCCCGATCAGACCGATGGATTGGTGCGGATCCTCGAAGCCGACGCCGGCGTCACCCACCTCACGGTGATGCGCGGGGTCGCGCTCGAGCCCGCGGGCGATCTCGTCCAGGCGGATGTGGCGCGCGAGGCGGGCAACAAGGTACTCGCCGACGTGAAGTCGCTCGGCATCGTCGAGCACGGCGGGATCACTCTCGGCCCGGTCACCGCGGTGCTCTCCGACGCCGCCGACCGCGCCGTCCGAGCCGCGCCCGGTGATCCGAGCGACGCGGTGATCTGGGAACAGCTGCTCAAGGAAACCCACGAGGAATCCTCACTCAACGCCACCTTCGTGGCGTTCCTGACCATCGCGTGCCTGCTCGCCGCGATCGGGGTGGCCACCGACTCGCCGGTCACGATCGTCGGCGCGATGGTGGTCGGCCCGGAGTTCGGTCCCCTGGCAGCGCTGTCGGTGGCGCTGGTGCGCCGCAACTGGCGGCTGGCCCGGCGCTCGGTGATCGCCTTGGCGGTGGCATTTCCGATCGCCATGGTGGTCACGCTCGGCGCGACGATCGTGTGGGAGCAACTCGGCTGGATCACCACCGAGGGCGTGATCGACGCCCACAGCGTTGACTTCATCTACGAGGTCGGTCCGTTCTCGCTGGTTGTGGCGCTGCTCGCCGGCGCGGCGGGCATGTTGTCGCTGGTCACCGCCAAGTCGGCCGCTCTGATCGGTGTCTTCATCTCGGTGACGACCGTGCCCGCGGCCGGGTACGCGGTGGTGGCGGCGACGCTCGGACAGTGGCATCGCGCGTTCGAGTCGGCCGGTCAGCTGGCGGTGAACCTGGTCGGCATCGTGATCGCCGGGGTGCTGGTGCTCGAGCTGCGGCCGAAGGCGGGCGACGACAGGGGCCCGATCGGCAGGTTCAAACGAGCCATCGGCATGCGGACCACCCTCGAACGCTGACCTCAGACGCGGGCGACGGGTCCCGCGGTCAGCATCCGGTAGGAGTACGTCACCGCGATGACACACACCGGCCCGGCGACGAACAGGCCGAGCCCGCACAGCGCCGCGCCGACCACGGTGACCAGCGTGATGGTCAGCGCAAGCAGCACCGCCGCCCACAGATTCGCCAGTACCAACTGCGCACTCGCCTTGATCGCTTCCACCGGACCGTAGTCCTGATCGATCACGAAGTGCATCGAGAACATGCACAGGAACCCGGCGATAATGCCCGGCAGCAGGCACAGCGTCGACGCGAGCAGGGTGATGGCGAAGGCGAGCAGCGAAGTGAGCAGGACATTGCCCGCGTTCACGAATCGGAAGTACGACCCGAAAGCCGGTGGGTACCCGTCGGTTTCGTAGAGCGCGCCGCGCACCATCGCCGCCTGCAACAGCCACAGCGCGACGATCACCATCAAGAACAGGAACAGCACGCTGAACGGTGACGTCGGTTCGACGATCTGGACCACGGCGACGAAGCCGAGATAGATCAACACACCCACCGCGGTGACGCCGAGCCACGGACCCGGATTCGCCCGGAATCGCTCCCAGCCGTAGCTCAGCGAACGGCCGATATCGAGGGCTTGTGCTCCCGAATGGTAGTAACCGGGCGTCTGCCCGCCACCGCCCGGCGACACGCCGGTCGCGGGGGCGGCGGCGTAGGCCGGATTCTCCGGTTTCGCCTGGGGGACCGCGTAACCGGGCCCCGTGCCCGCGGGCCCGTAGTGCGGTGTGGGGCCACCTTGGCCGGCAATCGGCGGTGGCGGCTCGACCGGCTCCTGTCCGTACTGGGCGGCACCGGGTCCTTCGAATTGCGGATAGCCTGCGCCACCGGCCATTCCGTGCCTGCTCTGGCCCGAGGCCGGAGTGGGCGGTTGACCGGTTCCCTCATGTCTGCCGGGGGGTCCGGCGAACTGTCCGCCACCGCCCGGAACCGGCGACCCGCCCGGTGAATCGCTCGATGCGGCGTACGGAGTGTCGGTCACTGTGATAGACCTTTCGACTCAACCGGTTTGCGGTGTGGCGCACAGCAGTTCACGATGAGAAAACCCGAAGAGCGGCTGATGTGTCAAGCGAACAGGCACACACGCGCAACCTCAGCGCCAACACGCCGAACGACGCGGAAAGGTTGTCCAACCGCTCGCTAGAAGTGACCAGGTACGAGTAGCTTGAGAGGCGATGACCGCACTATTGGCCGAACGCGCCGCCGACGTCGTGTCCGCAGCACAACAGTTGCTCACAAAGCGAATGGGTGCTCCGGTAAAGCTGAGTGATCCGATGGAGCTCAGCGGCAGTGGTAGGACGACAGTCCTACGCGTGCGTGTTGCGGAGAACGCATTTTCGTTG
Source organism: Nocardia sp. FBN12 (assembly GCF_054031145.1). Lineage (NCBI taxonomy): Bacteria > Bacillati > Actinomycetota > Actinomycetes > Mycobacteriales > Nocardiaceae > Nocardia > Nocardia sp. FBN12. The sequence continues at coordinate 3,474,696 of NZ_CM132926.1, read as the reverse complement.
CCGCGCACGCTGATCGTCAAGCAGGTGCGCGGTTCCAGTCCTGACCGCCGCATCGGTGGAATGGCGCCCGGCGTCGCCAGCATCGACGCCGCCTTCCTGCGCGAGGCGGTGTCCTACCAGTTCACCACCGCGTTGAGCCGCGAACAGCGTCCCGGCGCGTTCCTGATCGCGCACAGCGTCCCCGACCGGCTGCTCGTGCTCTCCGACCTCGGCGACAACGCCTTGCTCACCTCGGTGCTGCAAGCCCGCGTCGAGCCCGGCACCCGCAACTCGCTGATGGCCTTCGCGCAGGCGCTGGGCCGGATGCACGCCGCGACCGTCGGTCGCGAACCCGACTTCGTCGCCCTGATGCGCCGGGTCGACTCGGTCCATCGCGTCGACGGGATCGCCCAGCAGGCGCAGGCCGCTATCGCCGATGTCCCCGGATTGCTGCTCGCGGAGTTCGGCATCGAGGTGCCGGGCGAGATCGCCGAACGCATCGTGCACGGCAACCGCCTGTTCACCGGTGGTCGCTACCGCGCGTTCAGCCCGTCGGACCTGTGCCCCGACAACGTGATCATGAACGAGGAAGGCGCGCGGTTCCTCGACTACGAGTGGGGCGGTTTCCGCGACGCCACCCTCGACATCGCCTACGCGCTGGTCTCGTTCCCCGGTTGCCTGTGCGATTTCGAGCTCTCGCGCAGCCGTGCCAAGGAAATGGTCGAGGCCTGGCGTTCGGCCGTGGTCGGCGTCTGGCCGTCGCTGGCCGACGACACGGTGCTGGCCGAGCGGATCCTCGAGGCCCGGCTGATCTGGGTCTGGCTGTCCACCTACTGGTTCCTGCCGGCCGACCACACCCGCATCGCCACGGCCCGCGAACACGGGCTGTCGGTGCCGCGCTCGGAAGCGCTGATCAACCGCTGGTCGGCGCTGGCCGAGGACGCCAGGATGACCGGCGACGACGCGGTCGGCGACTTCGCCGAACAGGTCTCGGCAATGCTCGAAGAGCGCTGGTCGGAGTAACGGCCGCCCCACTTTCGGGCGCGACGCGGGTACCGTCGGCAGGGTTCTTCTTCAGGAGTTGGGAGCTGCCGTGCCGAAACCGGTTACCGTCACAGTCGTCCGCAAGCAGTGGTTGACCCCGCATCTTGTGCGGGTGGTCGGCACCGTCTCGGACGGATTCAACCCGAACGAGTTCACCGACGCCTATGTGAAGTTGATCTTTCCGGCGCCCGGTGTCGAATACCAGGAGCCGTTCGATCTCGACACGGTGCGCGCGACGCTCGGCCCGGAGAGCCAGCCGGTACTGCGCACCTACACCGTGCGGTCCTTCGATCCCGAGCGGCGCGAGATCAGTATCGACTTCGTGGTGCACGGTGACGAGGGCATCGCCGGTCCATGGGCGCGCTCGGTGGAGCCAGGGACCCGATTCTGGTTGAACGGCCCGGGCGGTGCGTTCGCGCCCGACCCGGCGGCTGACTGGTACCTGCTCGCCGGTGACGAATCGGCGCTGCCCGCCATCGCGGCCGCGCTGGCGGCACTCCCGGCCGACGCTCCCGCGCTCGTGTTCGTCGAGGTGGGCGGCACCGAGGACGAGATCGCCCTCGACTCGCCTGCCGACCTGCGCCTGCACTGGGTGCATCGCGGCGTGTCCTCGGACCGGATCACCGACGACCTCGCCGGGGCGCACTCGCCACTGGTGGCCGCGGTGCGTTCGGCCGAGTGGCTGCCGGGACAGGTCCAGGCGTTCGTGCACGGCGAGGCCGAGTCCGTGATGCGTCAGCTGCGCCCCTACCTGCGCAAGGAACGCGGTGTCGCGCCGAAATGGCTCTCGATCTCGGGGTACTGGCGGCGCGGCCGCACCGAGGAGGGCTTCCGCGAATGGAAGCGGGAGCTGGCTGCCGAAGGTGCGTGATCAGCCGGTCAGCGTGCGCAGTTTGCGCTGCAGATGGGCACGTTCGACCGCGTTGTCGGTGAGCAGCAGCGCCGACTCGTAGGCGGCGATCGCTTCGCCGGTGCGTCCGAGCTCGGTGAGGAAAGCGGCGCGAGCGGCGTCGAGATAGCCGTAGGTCGCCAGCGCGGGTTCGGCGCCGAGCGGATCGAGCAGCGCCAGTGCCCGCGCCGGATCGCCGGCGAGGCCGACCGCGATGGCGTGATTGAGCCAGGCGACCGGCGACGGCGAATTCCGCAGCAACAGCCGGTACAGGCCGATGATTTCGCGCCAGTCGGTGTCGGCCCACGTGGGTGCCTCGTCGTGGACCGCGGCGATCGCCGCCTGCAAGGTATAGCGGTCGGTATGTGGCAGAGCGTGTTTCACCAGTGCGATGCCCTCGGCGATGGCCGCGTGGTCCCACCGGCCGCGGTTCTGGTGTTCGAGCGTGCAGAGGTTGCCGTCGTCGTCGACGCGCGCGGCCCTGCGGGCGTCGGTGAGCACGATCAGTGCCAGCAGCCCGGTCACCGACGGGTCGTCGGGGACCAGCGCGTGCATCATCCTGGCCAGCTGGAGCGCACGGTCGACCAGATCGGCGCGGACCAGTACCTCACCCGCGGGCGCAGTGTGGCCGGTGGTGAACAGCAAGTGGATCACCGCGCAGATGGAATCGAGCCGCTGCGGCAACTCGCGTACCGAGGGCACCCGATACGGGATAGCCGCCACCGCGATCTTCTTCTTGGCGCGGGTGATGCGCGCGGCCATCGTCGACTCGCTCACCAGGAACGCCCGCGCCACCTCCGCGGTGGTGACACCGCAGACCAGCCGCAGTGTCAGCGCGACCTGCGCCTGCGGTGCGAGCGCGGGGTGGCAGCAGGTGCTGATCAGGCGCAGCCGGTCGTCGGGGATCGCCGGGTCGTCCAGGTCGGCCAGCGCCAGCTCGGCGGTGTCGGCCACCGGTTCGTCGACGACGAGCCGGGGCAGGGTGCGGCGGAAGGCGCTGTCGCGGCGCAGCAGATCGAGGCCGCGTCGCCGCGCCACCGTCGTCAGCCAGGCGCCGGGTCTGGCCGGGACTCCGTCGTTCGCCCACGCGGTCAGCGCCGTCGTGTATGCCTCCTGCACGCATTCCTCGGCGAGGTCGAAATCGCGGACCAGCCGCACCGTCGCGGCGAGCACGAAGGCCCACTCACGACGGTGCGCCTGCTCGACGGCCGCGGCCGCCGCCGTGGTCACCGCTGCGGGAAGACCTGGATCGGGCGCACTTCGACGCCACCGGTGGGCGCGGGCACCTGCGCCGCGAGCGCGATCGCGGCATCCAGGTCCGGCGCCTCGAGCAGGTAGTAGCCGCCGAGCGCTTCCTTCGCCTCGGCGAACGGGCCGTCGGTGATGACGACCTCGCCGTCGGCATCGCGGCGGATCGTGGTGGCGGTCGCGGTGGGCTGCAGGGCTTGCCCGCCGAGATTGGTGTCACCGGCGATCTGCTGGAACGTCCGATGCGCGGCGAGCATGGCCTCGGATTCGGCGGGGGAGTAGGCGGCGTAGGTGGCTTCGTCGCCGTAGATCAGGACCAGGTACTGGCTCATGACGGTCTCCTTCGGGTCTGGGGCTACCCGCTCGTCGGGTGGCCGTACTCACCCGACGAGCGACCGAGGGCGCAATCGACAACCCTGTCCGAAGAATTCTGCGCCGATGTGCGCGACCTCGCGGCGAACCGCGGTCAGAGCACCGGTGCGGGCCTAGGTTCCAGGCGTCCGCCCGCGGGTACAGCGAACGACATCCCGTGCCGCACGCCGGAACCCGGATCGGTGACGTCGAGCACGTAGAACCAGTCCATCTGGGTCTGGCCTGCGGTCACCTCGAGGACACCGAAACCGTGCGAGTCGAGTTCGACGTAGCGCAGGTGGTGGTTGGCCGCCTGGATCGCGGCTTCCGCGGGGATCGACGCGGTGCGCGCGGGCATTTTCAGCAGGTCGCCGACACTCGACGAGGTGACCGACGGGATGACGAACTCCGCGCCTGCCGTCGGCCCGCCGGGGTAGTTCGCCGGGTCCACCGGCAGATCCGCGGCCCAGGAGGTGTGGATGTCGCCGGTCAGGAACACGACATCGCTCACCCGGTTGTCGGTGATGGCGGCGAACAGGGTGCGCCGGTCGGCGGTGTAGCCGTCCCACTGATCGCCGTTGACGGTGATGCCGCCCTGGGGCAGGCCGAGGGCGGTCGTGATCGCCTCGGTCGTGGCGGGTTCCAGCGGCGGGAACATCAGCGGCGCGACCATCACCGAGTTGCCGATCAGCTTCCAGCGGGTGGGCGAGGAGGTGAGACCGGCGGTGAGCCAGTCCATCTGAGCACGGCCGGTGATCGTGCGGGCCGGATCATCGGCGTGGCGCCAGCCCGCGACCGGCCCGGCCTCCTCGTCGCGATAGCTGCGCAGATCCAGCATCGACAGTTCGGCGAGCGTGCCGAAACGCAGCCGCCGGTAGATCTGCACCTGGCCGTCGGCGCGGGTCGCGCGCACCGGCATCCACTCCAGGTAGGCGCGGGTCGAGGCGGCCTTGCGGTCGGCCCATGGCCCTTCGGTGGCCGGGTCGTGGTTCTCCGCGCCGTCGCGCCAGGAGTTGTCGGCCGACTCGTGGTCGTCCCAGGTGCAGATGAACGGCACGCTCGCGTGCAGGGCCATCAGATCGGGATCGGTCTTGTACTGGCCGTGGCGGGTGCGGTAGTCGGTGAGGGTGACGATCTCGTTCGCCGGATCGTGTGCGCGGACCGCGCCGCTGCGGCCGGTGTACTTCCCGCGCCCGTATTCGTAGAGGTAGTCGCCGAGGTGCACGATCGCGTCGAGGTCGGTGCGCGCGGCCAGATGGCGGTAGGAGCCGAACCAGCCCGCTTCCCAGTTGGCGCAGGAGACCAGGCCGAGGCGCAGCCGGTCGATGTCGCTGTCCGGTGCGGGGGCGGTCCTGGTGCGGCCGAGAGGGGAGGTCTCGCCCTGCGCGGTGAACCGGTAGAAGTAGTCCTGGCCGGGCGTGAGGCCGGTCGCGTCGACCTTGACGGTGTGGTCGGTCTCGGCCGAAGCCGTGACGGTGCCCGACGCCGCGAGCGCGCCGAAACCGGCGTCGGTGGCGATTTCCCAGCGGACCGCTGTCGCCGGGCCGAGGCCGGAACCCGGGGTGGCGTCCTCGGCGACCGTCACCCTGGTCCAGAGGATGACGGCGGTCGGCAGTGGGTCGCCCGAGGCGACGCCGTGCTGGAACACCCCGACGGCCCCGACCGCCCGTGCCGTGGTCGCGACGGTGGTCAACGCCGCCACGGCGATGACGCTGCTGCCCTTGAACAAGGCCCGCCGCGCGAAGGCAGACTCGACAACGGCGGGGACTTCGGCGATTTCGGCCACGATCAGCGATCTCATCGCACGGATCACTCGAGCGCAAGTCTTCGCGGAAAGTGTTGGTCAATTGTCCACTTTGTCGGCAACTGTGCGTCGGTTCCGCCGCGCGCGAGCGGGCTGGTCCTCGCAGAACATGTCCGAGGGCGTCGGTACCCTGCAGAACGTGAGCGACAGCCTTTTCGACGTGCCCGGCGAACACGCGTCCGCCGAACCCGGCGACGAGGTGTTCCGTCGCGACTCGGGTGCGCCGCTCGCGGTGCGCATGCGCCCCGCGAACCTCGACGAGGTGATCGGTCAGCAGCATCTACTCGGCCCCGGGTCCCCGCTGCGCCGGCTCGTCGAAGGCTCCGGTGCGGCATCGGTGCTGCTCTACGGACCGCCCGGCACCGGCAAGACCACCCTCGCCTCGCTGCTGTCACAGGCCACCGGCCGGCGGTTCGAAGCGCTGTCGGCACTCTCGGCCGGCGTCAAAGAGGTGCGCGCGGTCATCGACCTGGCCCGGCGCCGGCTCACCGCGGGCGAACAGACCGTGCTGTTCATCGACGAGATCCATCGCTTCTCCAAGACCCAGCAGGACGCGCTGCTGGCTGCCGTCGAGAACCGGGTCGTGCTGCTGGTCGGCGCGACCACCGAGAATCCGTCGTTCTCGGTGGTCTCCCCGCTGCTGTCGCGCTCGCTGGTCCTGCAATTGCAACCGCTCACCCCGGACGACATCCGCGCGGTTCTGGCCCGCGCGATCAGCGACCCGCGCGGACTGGCCGACGCCTACACCGTCAGCGACGCGGCGATCGAACACATCGTCCGGATCGCCGGCGGCGACGCCCGTCGTGCGCTCACTGCCCTGGAGGCCTCGGCTGAATGCGCGACCGGGGGCGCCGTCGAGCTGGAAACGGTCGAGGCCACCGTCGACAAGGCCGCCGTTCGCTACGACCGCGCGGGCGACCAGCACTACGACGTGATCAGCGCCTTCATCAAGTCCATTCGTGGTTCCGATGTCGACGCGGCCGTGCACTACCTGGCGCGCATGCTCGCCGCGGGCGAAGACCCCCGATTCATCGCCCGCCGCTTGATGATCCACGCGAGCGAGGACATCGGCATGGCCGACCCGATGGCCCTGCAGACGGCGACCGCCGCCGCGCAGGTCGTCCAACTGGTCGGCCTGCCCGAGTGCAAACTCGCCCTGGCGCAGGCCACCATCCACCTCGCCACCGCCCCCAAGTCCGGCGCGGTGACCACCGCCATCGGCACCGCCATGGCCGACATCTCCGGTGGTAAGGCCGGTGCCGTCCCGCCCTACCTGCGCGACGGCCACTACGCGGGTGCCGCGCTGCTCGGCAACGCCCAGGGCTACAAATTCCCGCACAAGTACCGCGAGGGCGTCGTCACCCAGCAGTACCCGCCCGACGAACTGGTCGGGACCGACTACTACCTGCCCACCGATCACGGCAACGAACGCACCATCGCCCCGCGCCTGGAGAAGTTGCGCCGCATCATCCGCGGAAAGTAGCCGGTCAGCGGCGTGGCGCGAACCACCCCGGTCGATGGAAAACCTCGCGCCCCGGCCCGGTAGGCTGGGTATTTGTGCAGACCCACGAGATTCGACGACGGTTCCTGGACCATTTCGTCCGTGCCGGACACACCGAGGTCCCCAGTGCTTCGCTGATCCTGGCCGACCCCAACCTGTTGTTCGTCAACGCAGGCATGGTCCAGTTCGTACCGTATTTCCTGGGTCAGCAGACCCCGCCGTGGGCTACCGCTACCAGCGTGCAGAAGTGCGTGCGCACCCTCGACATCGAGAACGTCGGCATCACCACCCGCCACAACACGTTCTTCCAGATGGCGGGCAATTTCAGCTTCGGCGACTACTTCAAGCGTGAGGCCATCACGCTGGCCTGGACGCTGCTCACCGACAGCGTCGAAGCCGGCGGCTACGGCTTCGATCCCGAGCGCCTGTGGGTCACCGTCTACCTCGACGACGACGAGGCCGAGCGGATGTGGCTCGAGATGGGCGTGCCCGCCGACCGCATCCAGCGCCGCGGCATGGCCGACAACTACTGGTCGATGGGCATTCCCGGCCCGTGTGGCCCGTGCTCGGAGATCTACTACGACCGCGGCCCCGAATACGGCGTCGAGGGTGGTCCGGAGGCCGACGAGGACCGCTACATCGAGATCTGGAATCTCGTGTTCATGCAGAACGAGCGCGGTGCCGGTATCTCCAAGGACAACTTTGAGATCCTGGGCCCGCTGCCCAAGCAGAACATCGACACCGGCATGGGCGTCGAGCGCGTGGCGTTCCTGCTCCAGGACGTGGACAACGTCTACGAGACCGACCTGATGCGTCCGATCATCGACAAGGCCGAGGAACTCACCGGCCGCTCCTACGGCGTCGAGCACACCGATGACGTGCGCTTCCGCGTGATCGCCGACCACGCCCGCACCGCCGCGATGCTCATCGCCGACGGCGTGAACCCCGGCAACGACGGCCGCGGCTACGTGCTGCGCCGCCTGCTGCGCCGCATCGTGCGGTCGGCGCGCCTGCTCGGTGCCGAGAAGCCGGTGATGGCGGAGCTGATCAAGGTCGTCACCGACCTGATGGCACCGTCCTACCCCGAACTGGCCACCGATTTCTCCCGCATCGAGACCGTGTCGGTCGGCGAGGAGATGGCGTTCCTCAAGACCCTCAACACCGGCGAGACCCTCTTCGACAACGCCGCCACCGCGGTGAAGTCCAAGGGCGGCAAGCAGATCACGGGTTCCGACGCGTTCGCCCTGCACGACACGTACGGCTTCCCGATCGACCTCACCCTCGAAATGGCCGCTGAGGCGGGCCTTTCCGTCGACGAGGACGGTTTCCGGACGCTGATGGCCGAGCAGCGCAAGCGCGCCAAGGACGATGCCCAGTCCCGCAAGCACGCCCACGCCGACCTCACCGTCTACAAGGAACTGGTCGACCGCGGCGCCACCGAGTTCACCGGCTTCGACGAGCTGACCTCCGAGGCGAACGTGCTGGCCCTGATCGCCGACGGCGTCCGCGTCCCGGTGGCCACCGCAGGCCAGGACATCGAGGTCATCCTCGATCGCAGCCCGCTCTACGCCGAGTCCGGTGGTCAGATCGCCGACCGTGGCTCCATCACGGCGAGTGGCCTGAAACTGCAGGTCAACGACGTGCAGAAGATCGCAAAGAAGGTCTGGGTACACAAGGCCACCGTCGAGCAGGGCCAGATCACCGAGGGCGATGTCGTGCTCGCGCAAGCCGATCCCGCCTGGCGTCGCGGTGCCACCCAGGGGCACTCCGGCACGCACATGGTGCACGCCGCGCTACGCCAGATCCTCGGCCCCAACGCCGTGCAGGCCGGTTCGCTGAACAAGCCCGGCTACCTGCGGTTCGACTTCAACTGGCAGGGCGCGCTCTCCGAGCAGCAGAAGGCCGATATCGAGGTCGTCTCCAATGACGCTGTCGGCGCGGACTTCCCGGTGAACACCTTCGTCACGGATCTGCCCAAGGCCAAGGAAATGGGCGCGATGGCGCTGTTCGGCGAGAACTACGGCGACGAGGTGCGCGTCGTGGAGATCGGCGGCCCGTTCTCGATGGAGCTGTGCGGTGGCACCCATGTGGAGCACTCCTCGCAGATCGGCCCGATCACCCTGCTGGGTGAGTCCTCGGTCGGTTCCGGTGTGCGTCGCGTCGAGGCCTTCGTCGGCCTGGACTCCTACAAGTACCTGGCCAAGGAGCGTGCGCTGCTGGCCGGTGTCGCGTCGTCGCTGAAGGTGCCCTCGGACGAGGTGCCCGCGCGGGTGGAGCAGCTCGTGGAGCGGCTCAAGGTGGCCGAGAAGGAACTCGAGCGCACCAAGATCGCCGCGGTGCTGTCCTCGGCGGGCACGTTCGCCGAGCAGGCCGAGCGGGTCGGTGCGGTGCGTCTGGTGGCCGCCGCGGCGCCCGAGGGCGTGTCGGCCGGTGACCTGCGGACGCTGGCCACCGATATCCGTGGCCGTCTCGGTAGTGAGGCCGCGGTCGTCGTGCTGCTCGGCAGTGTCGAGGGCAAGGCGCCGTTCGTGGTGACCGTGAACAAGGCCGCCCAGGATCTCGGCGTCAAGTCCGGTGATCTGGTCGCGGCCTTCGGGCCGAGTATCGCCGGTCGCGGTGGCGGCAAGCCGGAGATGGCGCAGGGCGCGGGTTCGGATCCGTCGGGTATCCCGGCCGGTTTGACCGCGGTCCGTGCCCGGGTGGCCGAACTCGCCGGCTGATGACGACCCCCGGATCGCCGGACTCCGAATCCGACGCCGACCGACCGCACCCGGACACCGACCCCGGGCGGGGCCGCCGGATCGCGGTCGACGTCGGTAGCGTGCGCATCGGCGTCGCCTCGAGCGACCCCGACGGCATCCTCGCCACCCCGGTCGAGACCGTCGCGCGCGCCAAATCCGGTGGGCGCGCGGGCCCACCCGCCGACATCGCAAGAATTGCCGACATTGTGCGGGAGTACGAAGCGGTCGAGGTGATCATCGGCCTGCCACGCACCCTGCGCGGCGAAAACGGCACCGCCGCCGCGATTGCCCGCAAGTTTGCCAAGCAGTTGCGCCGGGTGATCGACCCGATTCCGATACGCCTTTCCGACGAACGTTTGACTACGGTGTCTGCTGCACGTGCGCTGCGCGACAGTGGAGTTCGCGCACGTGGCCAGCGGCAGATGATCGACCAGGCGGCAGCCGTGTCGATTCTGCAAGGATGGTTGGACGAGCGGAGTTCGGTGTTGAACGACTACTTGAAGGACTCAGCGGATACGGCGAGGGTCGGAGACGATGCATGACCGACCGATGGACCAGGGCCGAGGAACGCTACCGGGCACGGGAAGCTGATCGGCGCTATCCCCGCCGCGACGACTGGGGCCTCGATGCCCGCACGGTGCGCGACGACGAGTACCAGGCGCCCGATCGCGGCGAGTGGGACGAGGACGGAACCGACGTCATCCCCCGCTACGAGGACGAGATCTACGACGACCACGTGGTGGCCGACGAGCTCGAACCGGAACCGGACCCCGAGCCGGTCGTCCCCCCGCGGCGCATCGGGCAGCGCGCCGCGGTAGCCGAGCGTGGCCGCCCGCGCCCGGCATCGGGCCGGAGCAAACAGCCGGGTCGGAGTAAGCCGTCGGGCCGGGGTAAGCCGTCGGGACGCGCCAAATCGCGGATCGCCTCGCGCAAGGCGGCCGAGCGCAAGAAGCGACGCCGCAATATGTGGGTGATCGCGGCGGTGTTCGTCGTGCTGTTCGTCTCCGCCGCCGGTTTCGCCGGCTACAAACTGATGGGCAGCCTCGCCCCCGCCGAGGATTTCGCGGGCCCGCCCGGCGAACTCGTGGTGGTCCAGGTGCATTCCGGTGACACCGCCACCCAGATCGCCGACACCATGCACGACAAGGGTGTCGTGGCCAGCTCGGCGGCGTTCTACGAAGCGGCCGTGCGCAATTCGAACATGAACAACGTGCAGCCCGGTTTCTACGCGGTCCAGAAAACCAGTCCGGCGGCACACGCGGTGACCTCGCTGGTGTCGAAGAACTCGCGCGTCGGCAATGTCGTGATCTCCGAGGGACGTCAGCTGCACAACCGGACCGATGTCCACACCGGTGCCCCCACCGAGGGCATCTACACCAAGATCGCGGCCGCCAGCTGCCTCGGCGCCGGTACCGCCGCCAAGTGCGTCACCTACGAGCAGCTCGACGCCGCGGGCGCGAGCACCGACCTGGCCGCGCTCGGCGTGCCCGACTGGGCCAAGGCGGCGGTCGCGGCCGCACCGGACCGGCGTCGGCAGCTCGACGGGCTGATCTCGGCGGGCACGCTGGATTTCGATCCCAGTGGTGGCGCGGTGCAGATTCTGCGGCAGTTGATCACCGCGAGTGCGGCGCTCTACGAGTCCACCGGGCTGCTGCGTTCGGGTGCCGAAACCCAGCTCGACCCGTACCAGACGTTGATCGCGGCATCGCTGGTCGAACGCGAAGCGCTGGCGCCGGACATGCCGAAAGTCGCGCGGGTCATCGTCAACCGGCTGCGGATCGACCAGCCGTTGCAGTTCGACTCGACGGTGAACTATTCGCTCGAGGAGACCGAGGTCGCCACCACCGACGCCGACCGCGGCACCGTGACGCCGTGGAACACCTACGCGATGTCGGGCCTGCCCGCCAACCCGATCTCCGCGCCGTCGCTCAAAGCCCTGCAGGCGATGGAGAATCCGGAGCCGGGCAAGTGGCTGTACTTCGTCACGATCGACAAGAAGGGCACCACCCTGTTCACCGAGAGCTACTCCGAGCACCTGCGCAATATCGTGAAGGCCGAGCAGAGCGGCATTCTCGACAGTGGGCGCTGAGATGAGCCGCAAGGCCGCGGTGCTCGGTCTGCCGATCGCGCATTCGCGCTCACCCCAGCTGCACCTGGCCGCCTACCGGGCGCTCGGTTTGCCCTGGAGCTACGAACGCATCGAGTGCTCGGCGGAGCAGCTGCCCGGTGTGGTCGCCGGGCTCGGGCCGGAGTGGGTCGGGTTGTCGGTGACGATGCCGGGCAAGGAAGCGGCGCTGGCGGTGGCCGTCGAGCGCACCGAACGCGCCGTGCTGGTCGGCTCGGCCAACACGCTCGTGCGCGCCGATGGCGGCTGGTCGGCGGACTGCACCGATGTCGACGGCGTGCTCGGTGCGCTGCGCGGTGGTGGTGTCTCCGCTCTCGACGAGGCTGTCGTGCTCGGGGCCGGTGGCACGGCCAGGCCCGCGTTGCTGGCGCTGTCGGAACTCGGCGCGAAGACCGTCACGGTGATCGCCCGTGATGCCGGACGGGCACGGAGCGCGCTGGAACTGGCCGATCGACTCGGGATGCGAGCGAGGGTCGTTCCGCTCGACGAGGAGCAGGTGCGCGCGGTGTGCGCGTCGGCCGGTGCGGTGGTCAGTACGGTGCCTGCGGAGGCCGCCGCGATGATCGCATCGGCGGTGGCCGCCGCCCCGGTCGTGCTCGACGCCATCTACAACCCGTGGCCGACTCCACTGGCGACCGCGGTCGAGGCGGCCGGGCACACGGTGGTCAGCGGGCTGCAGATGTTGCTGAATCAGGCATTCGGGCAGGTCGAGCTGTTCACCGGACAGCCAGCACCGCGTGCGACGATGGCGGCCGCACTGGCGGAGTCCGCCCCGCGGCAGTAGCCGACGGCTTCGCCGCACGATCATGATCTCCGACTGATCCGCAGAATTGATACCGGTTCTAGTTTTAGCCCGCTAAGGTGTTGTCCATGACCGCTTGGGTGTTACGAGCCACCGTCCTCGGCGCGCTGGTCGTCGCCTGCCGCGTCCTCCTCGATGGCTTCGCCATGGTCTCTTGGCCCACCTATGGGACCTTCTGGCGGGCGGCGTGCCTGCTCGTGATCATCGCGGCGGCCGTCACCTGGGGCGTGCGCGACGGCCGGACGGGCGACGACGGCCTCATCGTCCGCTGGTTGGCCGCGGGGCTCGGTGCAGGCCTGGCCAGCTCGGCGGTGTGCTGGGCCCTCGATCAGATCCCCGGCATCGAACTCGGCGACGCGGGCATCCTCTACGAATTGACGTCGGCGGCATCGTTCATCATGCTGCTGGTCTTCCTGCCCGCGATGGTCGGTGTCGCTTTCGGTCACTCCCGGGCTCGGCGGTCGAGTGAAACCGCCGCTCCTGCAACGGAACAACAGTTCGCCACCGCGAACTGAGCGGAATCTCGCTCTCCGGCAACCGAATCAGACCCGGCAACGAGATGTGTGACCGAATCCGTACGCTCCCGGTCGGGTGCTGAGGGAGCGTACGGACAGCCAGCGCGGACCTCAGAGCAAGATCGGGGTGCTGCCAGGGGTGGCTTCGCGGGCGATGGCCGAGTAGGCCGCGGCCAGGAGCGACGGGTCGGGGCCCTCGAGACGGCCGGGCTTGGCCAGACCGTCCAGGATCACGAAGCGCAGGACGCCGGAGCGGGTCTTCTTGTCGGTCTGCATCGCGTCCAGCAGATGGGGGAGGGCGTCGCCGTCGTAGGTGACGGGCAGGCCGACGCTTTCCAGGATGGTGCGGTGCCGGTCGGCGGTCGCGTCGTCGAGGCGACCGGCCAGGCGGCCGAGTTCGGCGGCGAAGACCAGGCCGACGGAGACCGCGGCGCCGTGACGCCAGCGGTAACGCTCGCGCCGCTCCACGGCGTGGCCGAGGGTGTGGCCGTAGTTCAGGATCTCGCGCAGGCTTGATTCCTTGAGGTCGGCGGCGACCACGTCGGCCTTGACCTGGATCGCGCGGCGGATCAATTCGGGCAGCACCTCGCCGGTGGGGTCGAGGGCGGCCTCGGGATCGGCTTCGATGAGGTCGAGGATCACCGGGTCGGCGATGAAACCGGCCTTGATGATCTCGGCCATGCCCGCCACGATCTCGTTGCGCGGCACCGTTTCCAGGGTCGCGAGGTCGACCAGCACGGCGCTGGGCTCATGGAAGCTGCCGACGAGGTTCTTGCCCGCCTCGGTGTTGATACCGGTCTTGCCGCCGACCGCCGCGTCGACCATCGCCAGCAGCGTGGTCGGCACGTGCACGATGCGCACTCCGCGCATCCAGGTGGCCGCGACGAAGCCGGCCAGGTCGGTAGCGGCGCCACCGCCCAGACTCACGATGGCGTCGTTGCGAGTCAGGCCGATCCGGCCGAGCACCTCCCAGCAGAACCCGGCCACGGCCAGCTCCTTGCCGTCTTCGGCGTCGGGGATCTCGATGCGATGCGCGTCGATCCCGGTGTCGGCCAGTGCTTTACGCACCGCCTCGGCGGTTTCGGCCAGTGGCGGCTGATGGAAGATCGCCACGGTTCGCACGGCATTGCCGGCGTTGACCGCTTCGACGAGATCGCCGAGCAGTCCGCGGCCGATGATCACCGGGTACGGGTCGGCGGTGCGGACCTGGATGATGTTCGGCTCTGTCACGTGCGCTGCTCCGATTCTTTCTGGTCGTTGTTGTTGCGTCGTCCGTTGCGTCGCCGCGGCTGACTGCGTCGCCTGCGTTCGTTGGTACTCGTCGCACGGTCCGCGTCACCGGACGGTCCGGCCCGCTGAACCTTTTGCGGCGCCCCGGCCCGGCCTTCCGGCGAAGGGGTCGCCGCCGAACCCGAAGATTCGGCGGACTCGCCACCACGATGACCCGCCCGTCCCGGGGCGCCTGCCTCGCGGCTGGCCGACCGTCTACCTCGGCCGGTAGTGCGGTTGCTCGCCTGGCCTTTCGTGACAGCGCCGCGCCCGCCTGCTCGACCACTGGGAGCGCCGCGGCTGCTCGCCCGCCCCCCGGTACCGGCAGCACGGTCGCCTGGCTGGTCGGTGTCGGCTTGGGGAGTGCTCGGCTGGCTGGTGCCGGCGTTGCGAGTGCTCGGCTGGCTGGTGCCGGTATTGCGGTCGCCCGGCTCGTGCGGACCGGCGTTGCGGTTACCCGGCTGCGTTTCGGCGTTGCCTGTTCGTGCGTCCGCGCGGCTCGCCGGGTTCTCGGACACGGAGCCGCCCGTGTCACGCGTGGTGACGCTGGTCGCCGAACGGATGCGCGCGCCACCTCGGCGCGACCGACCGCGCCGGGACCGTCGACTGCCGGTCGTGCGCGACTCACCCTGCGCTGCACCAGCTGTGCGGGCGGCGCCGGTGGTGTCGTCGACTGTCGCGCCATCGGCCGCGGAGTGTGGTGCCGCCGAACGGTTCCGGTCGTCAGTGCCTGCGCGACGTTCGGTCGCCACCACACCCGCCTGCTCGACTCCGCCTCGGCGCGCGGCGGCGGCGCGCGCCCTGGCACGCCGCCGGTTCTTGGACCGATTGCTGCCCGTTCCCGGCCTGCCGGCGACCGAACTCGAAGCGGGAGAGATGTTTCCGGCGTTGGCGCGGGTGGGTGGGAGATCGGTGCGCACCGATTCCAGACCGAGTTTGGCCAGGATCATCCGCACCACCCGACCCGGACTTCGCCCGTCGGTCCGCACGCGCACCGAGGCGATCTCACGGTAGAGCGGGCGGCGCTCGCGCATCAGATCCCGGTACTTGGCCGCGGGGTCGACACCGTTGAGCAGCGGGCGGGTACTGCTCGCGCCCGTACGCCGAACCCCTTCGGACACACTGATTTCCAGGTAGACGACCGTCGCGCCACGCAGCAGATCCCGGGTCCGTGCGGACAGCACCGACCCACCGCCGAGGGAGACCACGCCGTCGTGGGAGAGCACAGCGCGGCGCACCACGTCTTCTTCGATCCGGCGGAACTCGGCCTCGCCGTCGGTGGCGAAGATGTCGGGAATGGTCCGCCCGGTATCTGCCTCGATCCCGGCGTCGGTGTCGTAGAGCGCGACCCCGAGTTCCCTCGCCAGCTTGCGCCCGATCGTCGACTTCCCGGACCCCGGCAGCCCGACCAGCACCACCCGCGCCACCGGTGTGGTCCGGGCGTCCGCGTCGGTGCCGCTGGCTTCGGAGCCGGCCGTCAGCGGATCTTCGGCCTCGACGGTTGCCCGAGCGTCAGGTTCTGCGGTTGTCCGAGCTCGGGCGTTCTCGGCGGCCGACGCCTCGGGCTCCACGGTCGTCGCGGTGACCGGCTCGGCGCTCGCCGGTGAGGGGCCCGCGTCGCTCTCCGGCGCGGTCCCCTCCTGCCCCTGCTCGGTCACGGGGTACGGCTGTCCGCGGGCACGTGTGGGCGGCTGCCGATCCGCTTGACGTAACTGGTGATGTTGTCGACGGTCTCGGCCAGCGAGTCGCCGCCGAACTTCTCCAGCGCGGCCTGCGCCAGCACCAATGCCACCATCGACTCCGCGACCACAGCCGCGGCGGGCACGGCGCACACATCGGAGCGCTGGTGGATGGCGACGGCTTCCTCGCCGGTGGACATGTCGACCGTCGACAGCGCGCGCGGCACGGTCGAGATCGGCTTCATCGCGGCGCGCACCCGCAGTGCTTCGCCATTGGTCATGCCGCCTTCGAGGCCACCCGCGCGGTTGGTGGAACGCAGCACACCGTCGGGGCCGGGGCGCATCTCGTCGTGGGCCTGGCTGCCGCGCCTGCGCGCGGTCTCGAACCCGTCGCCCACCTCGACACCCTTGATCGCCTGGATGCCCATGAGGGCGGCGGCCAGGCGCGAATCGAGCCGCTGCTCCCCGCTGACGAACGAACCGAGCCCGATGGGCAGGCCGTCCACGATCACCTCGACGACACCGCCAAGGGTGTCACCGTCCTTCTTCGCCGCCTCGATCTCGGCGATCATGGCCGCCTCGGCCTCGGCGTCGAACGCCCGCACCGGGCTGGCATCGATCGCGTCGAGATCGGTCGGGCCCGGCGTGACACCGGTGGTGTTGGCCGCGGTGCCGATGGACACCACGTGCGAGATCACCTCGACGCCGAAGGCCTGGCGCAGGAAGTTGCGCGCGAACGTGCCTGCGGCGACCCTGGCCGCGGTCTCGCGGGCGCTGGCCCGCTCGAGCACCGGGCGGGCGTCGTCGAAGCCGTACTTGAGCATCCCGGAGTAATCGGCGTGCCCGGGGCGCGGACGGGTCAACGGCGCATTGCGCGCCATCCCGGCGAGCTCGGTCTCGTCGATCGGATCGGCCGACATCACTTCGGTCCACTTGGGCCACTCGGAGTTGGCGATCTCGATCGCGACCGGACCACCCATGGTGCGGCCGTGGCGCACGCCACCGACCAGGGTGACCTTGTCGGCCTCGAACTTCATCCGGGCGCCGCGCCCGTAACCGAGCCGGCGGCGGGCGAGCTGTGCGGAGACATCGTCCGATGTCACCTCGACTCCGGCGACCATCCCTTCCAGGAGGGCGACGAGAGCGGGACCATGGGATTCTCCGGCAGTTATCCAGCGCAACACGCCGACCATCTTCCCATGTCGACACGTGTAGCCGGGAATGCGGGCCGACGTGACGAGCGGCACGTCGGCCCCGCGCCTGGCCGGGCGGTGGCGGTCGCCGCCCTGATCCGGCCGAACCGACCTCCCATGGGCCGCCGACGTAACCGCGTCCCCGGGAGCATCCCGGCGCGTCGCACCGGTGGTCATGCCAGCGCCATCGCGGTCACCGTGGCCAGGCACATCGCCGGACCGTGTGGAACCAGCCGTCGTGCCGGTGCCGCACGCACCTGCCCCGAATCGCGACCCAGCACCGCACGCAGCCGGTCACTGCCGAGCAGCACCGCCGCGACGGCCGCGGTGAGCACCGGTGCGGCGATCGCGGCCCACACCCAGGCCGGTGGCCCGGCGATCGCCGCAGCGGCACCGAGCGCTACCGCGAGCTTCACATCCCCGGCCCCGAGTGCGGCCGGGGAGAGCAGGTGGGTGACCAGATACGGCATCGTCAACAGCGAGGCGCCGATTACCGCGGTCCCCAATTGCCCTGTCGACAGGGCGAACAGGAACACCGCGGCCGCCCCGACGCCGGTCAGCGCGTTGGGAAGCCGACGGGCGTGGATATCGATGACGCCGAGTAGCAAGCACCAGGCGATGAGGCAACAGAACGCGGCAGTGGTCATGGGTTCGATCGTGCTGCGTCGCGACCACCAGAAGTGGGCCTCAGCAGAGAATGTGGACAACTTCCTTGCATGTGAACAAAGCCGTCTCCAGTTGTCCGCCGACACGGAATCAACGGCATCGCGTGCCGACGTGTCGCGTGTTCAGCGGTAGCGTTGACCCATGTGTGCTGAATTCACCGCTCCTGATTACGCGGCCCGGCGCGGTGCCCTGCGGAGCTTGCTGGTGGAAAACGGTGTCGACGCGTTGCTGGTGACCGATCTAGTCAACATCCGCTACCTGACCGGCTTCACCGGATCCAATGCCGTTGTGCTGGTGCACTCGTGGGATATGCGCGGTGCCGAGGACCGCACCGTCATCGGCACCGACGGCCGCTACTCCGCGCAGGTCGCCCGACAGGTCCCTGATCTGCAGGCCGAGATCTGCCGGGCCACCGCGCGCCGGATCCTCGAGCTGACCGGGGAATGGCAGCTGGGCCGTGTCGGCTTCGAGAGTCATGTGGTCACCGTCGATCAGCACACCTCGTTCCAGGAACTGCGCACCGGCCTGCAGCTCGCCCCCACCTCGGGCTTGGTCGAACAGCTGCGCATGGTGAAGGACCCCTACGAGGTCGACCAGCTCAGCGCCGCGTGTACGGCAGCGGACAAGGCCCTGGCCACCTTGCTCGAACGCGGCCTGGTGCGTCCGGGACGCACCGAGAAGCAGGTGGCCCGCGACCTCGAGTGGGCGATGTTCGAGCACGGAGCCGACGAGATCTCCTTCGAGACGATCGTCGCCGCGGGCGTCAATTCGGCCATCCCGCACCACCGCCCGACCGACGCCGTCCTTGCCGTCGGCGACTTCGTGAAGTTCGATTTCGGGGCGACCGTCAGCGGCTACCACTCCGACATGACCCGCACGCTGGTCCTCGGTCCCCCCGCCGACTGGCAGCGCGAGATCTACGAACTGGTCGCCCGCTCGCAACGCGCGGGCACCGAGGCGCTCAAACCCGGTGCGCAGACCAGCGAGGTCGACGCCGCGGCCCGGATGATCATCGAAGACGCGGGGTACGGCCCACAGTTCGTGCACGGTCTCGGACACGGGGTCGGGCTGCAGATCCATGAAGCACCCGGAGTGGCGAAAACGAGTACCGGTACACTTCTGGCTGGTGTGGCGGTGACCGTCGAACCTGGTGTATACCTTCCCGGCCGCGGCGGGGTCCGGATCGAGGACACGCTCGTGGTGCGCGAAGCGGGCCCGGAACTGCTCACCCGCACCAGCAAGGACTTGATCGTCGTCGACTGACGTCGGCGCGCAGAACGCAGTAACCCCCAGTACGCAGTAAAACGAACGAGGAGATCCGAGGACAGTGGCGGACACCAGCGACTTCAAGAACGGCCTTGTGCTGAAGATCGACGGTCAGCTCCAGCAGATCATCGAATTCCAGCACGTGAAGCCGGGCAAAGGCCCCGCGTTCGTGCGGACCAAGCTGAAGAACGTCGTGTCCGGCAAGGTCGTCGACAAGACCTTCAACGCGGGCGTCAAGGTCGAGACCGCGACCGTCGACCGTCGCGACATGACCTACCTGTACCACGACGGCAGCGACTACATCTTCATGGACGGCGACACCTACGACCAGATCGCCATCCCGGAGGCGACCATCGGTGACGGTGCGCGCTTCCTGCTGGAGAACATGGGCGTGCAGGTCGCCGTGCACGAGGACGCGCCGCTGTTCGTGGAGCTCCCCGTCACCATCGAGCTGGTCGTGCAGCACACCGATATCGGCCTGCAGGGCGACCGTTCCACCGGCGGCACCAAGCCCGCCACCCTGGAAACCGGCGCCGAGGTGGCCGTCCCGCTGTTCATCAACACCGGTGACAAGCTGAAAATCGACTCGCGCGACGGCAGCTACCTCGGCCGCGTCAACGGCTGATCGTGACCGACTCCCCGGCAGACAAGAAGGGCTCGTTCAAGAAGCTCGGCGCACGCCACAAGGCGCGCCGCCGGGCCGTGGACTTGCTGTTCGAGGCGGAGGCGCGCGATGTCGACGTCTCCGTGCTGCTCTCGGATCGCGCTGAGCTGGCGACCCGCGACCAGAGCGTAGCCCCCGTGCACGCCTACACCACCACCCTCGTCGAGGGCGTCGCCGACGACCTCGACCGGGTCGACGGCACCATCGAGGGTTACCTCCAGGACTGGACCCTGCAGCGGCTGCCCGCCGTCGACCGGGCCATTCTGCGGATCGCGGTGTGGGAACTGTTCCACGCCACCGACGTGCCCCCGGTCGTCGCGGTCGACGAGGCTGTGGAGCTGGCCAAGGAACTGTCCACCGACGACTCCCCGTCGTTCGTGAACGGCGTGCTCGGCCAGGTGGTGCAGGTGGCACCCCAGGTCCGCGCCGCGGCGGCCGCAACGGCCGCGACGAAGGCCGCGCGCGGCGAGACGGAGTCCTGAGGCGTGGCGCGCAAGTACCTCGTGCTGGCCGAGCGCACCCCGAAGTTCGACACCTCGGTGATCGAACCGCACCGCACCTTCCTGCAGGAGCTGCTGGCCGAGGGGCAACTCCAGGAAAGCGGCGGGTTCACCGACGGCACGGGTGGCGCCTACGTCATCCTGGCCGAAAATCTCACCGCCGCAACAACAATTGCCCACGCCGACCCGCTCCACACTACCGGCGCCTCGGATCTGACGATCTACGAATGGGAAATCACCGTCTCAGCGTGAATCCCGTTGTCACAGCCGCACGTTCATCCTGAACGTGCGGCTGTCGTCGTCCGCGGGCCAGGCGGGTCGGCCGTTGGACGCGTGGCAGTTTCACGATCGGGGGTGCGAATCACGGTGGTGTACAGGATGATGCGTAGGAGATAGTCGCGGTCGCCCGCTCGACCGCAGCAGTGGGGGAGAAGATGAGCGACAACCTGACGCTGAGCAGCTGGCACATGACTCGGGCGCAATATCTGTGGGCTGTCCTCGGCTTGTTGGTAGCCGGCGGTTCTCTCATCATGGCACGGGGGAACATCCGCGACGTCTTCACCGCGGAACCGGATTTCGTCCTCGGACTGTCGTTGTCGATCAGTACGATCTTCTTCACCAAGGCGTTCTCCCGGTCGGGGATCGCCTCGGCTGTGCACCATATCCACGAACCGCGCGACCCGAATGTCGCTGCAGCACTTGATGCCGCCGTCGATCAGCGACTGCATGCGATGGGACTACACGAGAACGTCGCGCTGCTCAGCCGGGATATCGCGGTGGCGGGCAGGCGAATCAACGAGTTCTACGATCTGCAGGCCATGGAGCCGCGGTTTCACGCGACCGCGCCGCTGCTCCGCGTCGCGCTCACCGATCTCGACGACGCGCTGGCGGTTGTGAGCCGGGTGGCCGAGCGTATCGGCACGACCGAGGTCAATCACGTCTACCACATTCCGGATGCGGTCAGATCGCACCTCAACGATGCCCTGCGCGATGTGCGAGAAGCCTCGGCACGCCGTCACGAATCCTATGAGTCGCTGCGCGCTCAGATCGCCGGCGCGGCAGTGGACGATCTCTGGGGTGTTTTCGCGGTGCTCACCTCCGACACCCTCAAGGCGCAACGCGATCTGGAATCATTGGCGAGCCGGTCGATTCAGACGGTGCCCGCCGATCGGATCGGCGTCTTGCAGGGTTATCTGGCGGCCTCGTTGCTGCGTCTGGAAACCGTGACCGAATTGATCCGTGAGCGGGGCCTCGTGGAGCCGCACACCTTGCAGATCGTTGGCCAGGACCTCCTGCGAGCTCAGGTGAAACTCGCTCGCGCACAACAACTCGGAACCGGTGGGGAGCCGACCGGTGGCAGACCGACCGCGGAACAGGGCGTCCCGACGCCGTAGTCGCCGGGACCCTCGTCGGCACTTGATGGTCCCGACGGCCTCCGCCGGTGGGTGTACGAGGAAACCGGCGGAGGCGCGACCGGCGCTGGGTGGGCGCGGTGTCGGGTGTGCGCTGGGCACGAAGTGATCTTGCTACCTCGAGTGGGCTTCAGGTCAAGGGGTGGCGCGGTCGGCGTGGACCAGCGGGGCGAGGAAGCCGGTGAGCTGGGCGGTCGAGGGTTGGCCGAGGCGGCGGCCCAGGTAGTCGGGGGCGTCGGCCGCGGCTCGGCACCGGTCCGGGTCGGTGTTGGACGGGTCGGCGGAATAGCGCTCGCCGAGCATGGTCGCCTTGGCGACCTCGCGACCGGTATGGAGTTCGTAGACGGCGATCTCGTAGGTGGCGCGGAACAGGTTGACGGTGCGTCCTATCGGTGCGCCGGGGGAGGGGCCGTACTGGCAGGTCTGGACGAGGTCGCGCAGTTCCAGCTGTTTCATGCAGGCGATGAGCTGCACGGTCGACGGATCGCGCGGATTCCATGCGGTCGGGTCGTCCGGGTCGACCATGGCCGTGAGTTCGCCGGACAGGTAGATCGGGCGTGCGCCGTCTCGCTGATAAGGGGCGGCATTCGGGAACGCCTTCTTGTCCTCGCCGCACATCCGGTCGTAGTCCGACATCTCGAATCGGCTCGCCTGCACCGCGGTGATCGCGAAGAACCCGGCCCCGAACAGTGCGATGAACAGCAGCAAAGCGACGCCGGGCCCCACCCGCAGCCCGCGCCGCGGCGTAGTCCGCTCCCGAACGGGACGGTTGTGCCATCGCTCGATCAGCGATGGGCCGTTTCCCCGCCGCCGTGCCCGCCACCTTTCCGGCAGCGTCAGCCGACGCGACGTCCGGTCACGCTCGACCCAATCGGACCAGTGCTCCGGGTTCTCCCGGGGCTCTTCGGGTTCCGGCGAACGGTACGAGGGTGCCACGGCGGGGCTGCTGCTCGTTGTCGATGGGGTACTCCATGATCCGGTCTCGCCGAATCCTGCGGAGGCAGCAGGGCCAGCGGAGGCAGCAGGGCCAGCGGAGGCAGCAGGGCCAGCGGAGGCAGCAGGGCCAGCGGGGGCGGCAGGATCAGCGGGGGCGGCAGGATCAGCGGGGGCGGCAGGACCAGCGGGGGCAGCAGGACCAGCGGGGGCAGCAGGACCAGCGGCGGCGGCAGAACCAGCGGCGGCGGCAGAACCAGCGGGGGCAGCAGGACCAGCGCCTGGAGCGGAACTCGCAGAGGATGCGGAGCCAGTGGAGGAACGGGAACCGGCGGCGGCAGCCGCACCGAGTGCCGCAACGGCACCAAGAGCCGCGGCGGTACCGATCGCGGCACCTGCGCCAGCATTCGGACCCACACCCGCAGCAGCAGGAGTACCGGCGGCGGAGTCGTCCTCCATGACGGTGTCGTGGCGGGGCTCCGAACTGCCGACACCCGTCGAAGGTTCGTCATCGGCCGACGGATCACCCGCCGCGCCTGATTCGATTCCCGGCAGCGACTTACTCAGCGAGACAGCTTTTCCGGAAGCGTCATCCGTCGCCGCAGTCTCGGAAGGCTCGTCGTGCGGCGCGGTAACGCTCGTGAGAGGTTCAGGGGAAGGATCGCGCGGTGGGACTTCTTCGGCGACAGCAGTTTCCGGGAGGTCGGGATCGGGTGCGGACTCGCCGAGTGGTTCGACCTCGGCGGCCGATTCCGCGGGGATGTCCGGATCGCCGACCGGGACCTCGGTGAATTCTTCACTCGCAGTGTGTGATTCCACACCCTCTTCGGTGGGGATCGGTGTCGCGGGCTCTTCGGGGCGAGCCGGCGGGCGGGATCGATGGGCGAGCCGATCGATCGCGGCGAGGAAGGCGGGCGTAGCGGCCTGGGCGGCCGAGGGCGAACCGGTCGGTTCCGCGGGCGAAGCGGAATCCGCTGTCCCCGCGGACGTACCGAGCTCGACTGTGGTCGGGGCAGCGGGGCGCGAGGTGGTTGCCGGGTCGAGTGTGGCCGGAAAGCCCTGTGCCAGCAGCTCATCGGGTGCCGGCAGCAGATGGCCCAGGTTCAGTGCGGCGAACACCCGGGTGACATCATCGATGCTGAGCCGGACGGTGCGTCCGCTCTCCGCTTGGAAATAGTCGTGCAGGGCACTGGCGTCGTCGCGATCGACCAGCACCGCACGGTAGCCGTCGGCGATCCTGGTTTCCTCGATGGTGATCTCGGTGCCGGGCTGGGAGACCAAGGCGATCACCGCGTTCACCCAGCCGAAGATCCCCGTCTGCTGCAGCAAGCTTTTCGCCGCGAACACCTGTCGGCGCACCTGGACGAACGGGTTGGGCACCCGCACGGCGTGATAGAGCGCGGCGGGCTCGCCGTCGATGGTCCACGGCCCGTTCGGCGGAGTGGCGAGCGTGCCCTCCTGGCGGGCGGTGAACCCCTTCACCTCCACGATGGTCACGCTCTGCGGCGTGCACACCAGCGCGTCCACCTCGACCGACCCGCCCCGGCTCTCCGGCACATGACAGCGGAACACGGCCACCCCGCCCGCCCGAAACGCATGGTCACGGAGAGCCGCGCCGACGATCTGTTCTGCGCCTTCGAGTTCGGTCTCGTCCGCGACAACGACGATCACCACGACCCCCTGTGCACCCGACTGCGGACTCCTACCAGGATACGGCCTCCACCAGCCGTATCGAAACCGAATCCTGTTGCTGAGCAACGGCTTCGGCAATGCCGATTACCGATATCACCACGGCGGCCCCGGATTTCGCCCTGCCGCGGCCGCCCGCACCCATTCCACCGGCGGCTTCGTGACCTGACCCGTCAACGTGCTCGACGCCCCCATATTCGGCAGAAGTGAACTCCCCATCCCCGGATCCTACGACCAGTCACCGACAATCCGCCATGTCGGCGAGATCCGTAAATATTGACCAACGCCGATCTGGGCCGGGTCGGTTCTCATCGAACTCCCCGCGGACGGAACTGGATACTGATGCGTGGTCCGACAGGGCGCGCGGTCTTGGGAACCGCGTGTTCCCACGACCGCTGACACGCCCCGCCCATGACCAGCAGATCCCCGTGCCCCACCGTGAACCGCACACTCGCACCCCCGCCACGCGGCCGCAACAGCAGCGAGCGCGGCGCCCCGACCGAGACGATCGCGACCATGGTGTCGTGGGTGGCGCCGCGGCCGATCGTGTCGCCGTGCCAGGCGACGCTGTCGCGTCCGTCGCGATAGAAACACAGCCCGGCCGTTCGAAACGGTTCACCCAGCTCGGCCGCATAGTGCGCGCTCAACGTCGCCCGGGCCTCCACCAGAATCTGATCCGGCAGCGGATCGTTCTCGCCGAAGAACGACACCAGCCGCGGCACATCGACCACCCGGTCATACATCGGCCTGCGCTCGGCATGCCAGGGCACCCGCTCGGCCAACCGATCGAACAGCTGACTCGCCCCGCTCAGCCAACCGGGTAGCGAATCGACCCAGCTGGTCGCGTCGAGCTGGGTGCGCCGAATCGCCCCGATCGAACCCAGGGCAACCGCGTCACCGTCGAACAGTGAACCTTGCAGGGGCAGCGACATGAGCGCCAGTCTACAACGTGTTCGAATGTATGTTCGATTATCACCCGCTAACCTACGCGGTCAGCGAAAGCTAGCTGCGTGTGGCTGACCACCATATCTGTCACCTGATCACGATTTCTGTCACCACCAATGACGACCGCGTCGCGAAACGTCCTGTTAGGACATCTTCTGCGTGATGATGCCAATCGCAGTTCGAAGACCTCGGGAGCAGTCGTTCTGAGCTCTTTGAAGGACCCGGTCTGTCAACCCAATGCTGCTGGTGGGTTGACGTGTTCGATCATGCGCAAGGAGCTCGGCCAGCAGTTCGGCTGCGTCAGCGGGACACTTCAGTGTGCCCAGGATCTGCGTCGCAGTGGAGAGGAGCGCGCCGCACTCATCAGCTGGAAGCGGAGGCCGCCGGTGCGGAGCGGCGCGATGGGTCTTAGTCTGGCCGTTTCGCTGTGTGGAGATTTCTGGTTGCCGCGCTTCGACAGTTCTGTCGACGGCGGTGGCAATCGCTGCGCTTGGCGCGAACGCCCGCGCGGCGGGCCAGGACGAGCTGAGCAGTTCCGTGACGACGCGGAGATCGACGAAGTACTGCGGCGCAGGAGCTTGGAGCCCGCAGCTGATTGCGGTCGATTGGCGGTCTTCCAGCAGCATGGTCAGGTCGCGTTGGACCGCGAGCAGTCTTCTCAGGGTCGGTGTGTCGACGAGGGGAGCGTCATGGACTTGGTCGAGACGGAGGCCGCAGGCAGGCCGGATTGCTCGTTTGCCCTCTCCGGGCTTGACCGGCGGAAATTACTGCAGGAACCGCCAACTCGGTCCAACGGCAGGAGTGCGACCACAGCAGATCACGGCTCAACGGCACCGCGACATACAACCTCATGTCGTAGGTCATGCGGCGCGAAACGAGCAGATCGGTGACACCTCGCGATGGCAAATCGGTGACAGGTGTCGTGATCAACCCACCGCATCCTCGGACCAAACCGCGTCTAGCGGGGACACCTGTCACCAAGAGCGCGACATGCGGCAAAATAGTGCGTCGGGCCTCAAACGGAGGGCAGGCCCGGAACTTTGGGTCCGATTGCCTTGTGTTCCTTCGTGAGTACCAACGCGCCGTCCGTCATCGCGACCGGCCGCACCGGTCCTTTCCAGCCGCACCAGCCGCCGCATTCAGCGACATCCTGGTTGCTGACGCGATTGTCATCGAACTCCGCCGTGATATGCCACGCACGGGCAGGGTGGCCGCATATGGGGCACTGCCCGAAGTAGTTCAGGATTTCCTGCACCTCAGAATTGACGACGTCTCGCCCTTGACCGACCGTCATGACAACCTCCCGTCCTTAAGACTATTCGGCACGTCAGGGAAGGTCCTACGAAGCGGGCATGGCTCCGGTCTCATCTTGCTGCGGCTCACAGGTCGGTCATACTGGCGCGGTGGCCCACGCACGGACCGTGGGTGGGGCGTACAACCATTGCTGTTCGTCTTCCAGCTCGGCCTGCGCAGCGGCTATCACTTCGGGTGGGATACCAAGAGTGACCAGGGTGTCGTGGGTCTGTACCCAGGTGAGGTTCCACATGCGCGCCATCGGTGAGCCTCCGCGAAACATCGGAATCTCAGCTTCGGCGTGAACATCTACGAGCCCGAGTGCCTCCAACTGCGCGGGCAAGCTCCGAGCCCAGGATTGACTCGCGCCCGCGATTTCGGTCGAGCATGCGAAGGCACGCCATACTTCGCCGAATGCACCTGACATTTCATCGAGTACGCCGAGTCCGTCGCCCTCTTCGAGCATGAGAACGCCGCCCGGTACCAGTGCTCGGACCAACCGCTCCAAAACGATGTCCCGGTCAGCAATGTGCAGCAGGACGAATCGGGTATGGACGAAATCGAATGCGCGCTCGGGGATGTCGCCGGTGACGAGGTCGAGTTGGGCAACTTCGCCACCAAGGCCAGGTAGGTCGGCGAGGTGGCGCGGGTCGGCATCGACCGCAAGCACTCGACCGCCGGGCAGTGCGACACTGCACAGCCATCGTGCAAAAGATCCACCACCGGCCCCGGCCTCCAGGCACCGCGATCCGGCATTCACACCCAGCCGTTGCGCAAGCGCGATACTTCCTGAGTCATAGGCCGCGCCAAGCAGGGCAAGGCGTTCGTCAGCGAAACCCCATTCGTTCGGCAGCGTGTAGTAGGGGTCACCCGGTGAGGAAGTTGGTGAAGACCAGCTCATGGCTAGACGCTAAGCCCGGTGACATGCGCCGAAGGCTGGTTTACCGGGCTTCTCCAGGCTAAGTGATCGAATCCACACTGCCAGCCCAACGTCGAACAACGGACCTCGGAACAATCGCACACCGGCATGAGCGGGCGTTCCAAGGCGGGCAACTCGCCTAGGAGGCACCGAACGTGCGGCCGGTGACAACAGTGATGGAAATCTGGTGACAGATAGCTTGGTCAACGCGCGGCGTCTTACCAGCCCGGGCGTCATGAGTGGTGACAGATACGGCGGTCAGCCACACTGCGGCGAGCCGATTGGAGCGATGCCGAAAACACCTGGTCATCGTTCAACCGGACGTTGGTCCTCGTGTGAGCACCGATGCGACGAAGATGCAGGTGCTTCGATCCGCATACGGTCACGAACGCGGCTTTGCCTTCTTGAACAGCTCGTAGATGGCGAAGTAGTTCTGGCTGCCATGCCCCTCGGCGACGGCGCGTTCGGCGAGCTCCTTCATCAGCCGCGGATGGTCGGAGTGGACGCCCTGTTCTTCGCTGGCGCGGGTGATGTGTTCCAGCGCATTCAGATTCATCGCCAGCGTGCCCAGGTCACCTGGATAGTCGGCGGCGTCCAGATCGGGCGCCTGCTCGGCCAGGGACGCGTAATCGACCACGGTCGGCATGAACCAGCCGAGGGCGAGCTCGGCGAATTTCTGTGCCGAGACGTTCGCGGAATCGAGTAGGGCGGTGGCATGGAGCCAGCCGTTGATGGTCGCGTACATCATCTCGAGCAGGGCGGTGTTGTAGAGCACCGCCAGCCCGATATCGGCACCGAGATAGCGCGGGTCGCCCAAGCCTGCCAACGTCGTTCGGTGCCGATCGAAGACGTCCTGGTCGCCGCTGTACAGAATCACCGCGCCGGGTTCGCCCACCAGCGGTGGTGGAACCATGATGGCGCCCTCGAGATAGTCGATGCCGCGCTCGGCCGACCATGCGAGGGCCGCACGCGCTTCGGCCGGCGTGCCGGAGTTGAGGTTGACCAGGACCTTGCCTTCGAGCTCCGCGGCAGCGCGGTCCAAGACCCGATACATGGTCGCGTAGTCGTTGAGGCACACGATGGTGATCGTGCTCGCGGTCGCCGCCTCGGCCACGGTTCGCGCCTGCTGCGCGCCCTGCGCGACCAGTTCGTCGGCCTTGTCGGGGGTGCGGTTCCAGAGGGTGAGGCGATGCCCCTGCTTCAACAGTGCTCTGCCCAGTGCCAGGCCCATGGGTCCGAGCCCGAGGAGGCTGACGCGGTTGTCCTGCACGGTATTCGAGGAAGGTGTCATGCCGGGTAGATTAAAGTCTCACATCAATGTGAGAGTCAACTCGGAACTGGGTGGTGATCCGCAGATGCGCATCGGAGCGCTTTCGCGCCGGACCGGCGTCAGCATTCGCCTGTTGCGTTATTACGAGGAGCAAGGCCTGTTACAGCCCGTGCGGGAGCCCAGCGGGTATCGCGCGTACCGCGAAGACGACGTCGGGACGGTACGCAACATCCGTACGCTGCTGGCGGCCGGCCTCAGCACCCACACGATCGCCCAGATGCTGCCCTGCATGGTCGACGACGAACGAGGCCTGGCGCCCGGGTGCCAGGAAATGCTTCCCGATCTTCATCGTCAGCAGAAACGGATCGCCGAGGCGGTAGCCGATCTGCTGGCCGCACGTTCTGTCCTGGACAGCATCGTGGCAGCGGCGCTACCGCCTGAGTCCGCCGACGCTGACGCCTGCCGCGTGGTCGAGAACACCGCACCGTGAACGTCGCCTCGACCGGCTGCCGCGAATGTCACTTGATCAGGACATCTGTCTCCTAGGTCGCGCAGGAGGCGGCATGACAGTGCCTCGACTGCGGCCACTGCTATCGAGGAGGGCCGGGACCTGTCCTCGATAGCAGCTCCTTGTCACCAGTTGGCCTGACGGCCCGGCATCACTTCAGGTGGCGCGCGAAGAACCGGTTCGCTTCCGCACCGGCGTGCTGCGGTACGCCGGTGTGCCCGCCCATATTGGCGTGCAGCGTCTTCTCCCCGGAGCCGAAGGCGTCGAACAGGTCAAGGGCCATTTGCCGGTCGTTTCCCTCGTCGTCCCATTGCAGCAGAACGTGCAGCGGAATGGTGACGTGCCGGGCCTCCCCGAGTATGGCGCGGGGCACGAAACTACCGGCGAACAGAACGGCGGCCGCGATGCGCGGCTCGACCGCCGCCAGCCGGGTGCCGATGGAGATCACCCCGCCCGAGTAGCCGACCGGGCCCCCGATCTCGGGCAGCGCGAGCAGGGCGTCCAGGGTGGCCCGCCATTCCGGGACCGCCTTGTCGACTAGCGGGAGGATGAGCCGGTCGACGATCTCGTCGTCGACCGGCCCGCCGGCCGCCAGCGCCCGGCGCAGGTCGGCGAGGGCCTGATCGGCGGCAGCCGAACGGGGCCGATCACCGCTGCCGGGGAGCTCGATGGTGGCCACGGCGTAGCCCTGGGCCACGGAGTGCCGGGCCCGGGCCAGCAGTCGCGGGTACGCCTTGCGTAGCCCGAGGGGAGGGGGACTGGCCAGGATCAGCGGCACCGGTGTGGATGCAGATCCGGGCGTCCACAGGATCCCGGGGATCTCGCCGAGGGTGAATTCGCGTTCGAGGATGTCGTCGAGGCGCTGTTCGGTAATGAATTGCACGGTCGTGCCTTTCGGGAGTGCGCTGAACGGCGCTCCCGGACGACCTATCGCCCGACCGTGACCTCGGAGAAGAGCACCCACGTCGATACTGCGTTCACGGGTACCACCTCCTCGTTCTCTGGCACGGACTCCCGAAAGGTAGCAGTGGTCGCAGTCGTTCGCCACCGATTTTCGGTGGCTCCGACATGGACGCACCCAACCCCGCAGGTGATCACGCGAGCGGTCGAGTCAGTCGCTGACAGCGTCAGTCCCCTGCGATACCGCGCTGCCCGCCACATTCGTATTGTGCACCGAACAGACCCACCAGCTGCCGTCTCGTTCCGTGAAAACCCAGGTGCCGCGGTTGGTTACCGAGAAATCCGGTGTTCGCAGCGTCTGCTCGACAGTGACGATCGCGTGCCCGCCGGCAAGGAGTCGCACTGCCAGAATCTCGTAGTGCGCCTCGGCGTCCGGGATATCCCGCAGCGCGGTCTGGTGGTAGGCGTGCAGCTCGTCCCAGTTCGGAAAGACCGAGCCGGCCGGATTGATGAAAACCACGTCATCGGTGAAGACGCTGTCGAACGCCACGGCATCCTTCGCCGCGAGCGCGGCTTCGAGACGTCCGAACACCTTCGTGATCGCGGCTGGAGCGGCGTCCTGATCCGTGGCGACGACGGCGGCCCTCGGGCGCACGCCGTGTGTATCGGCAGTCATCGCTCCAACATACGACTGCAGGTCGCCGAACCGGCTCGGCGGCGGGCTCAGTCCTGCCACCCGCTCGCGTCGAGAATCATGTCCCAGGTGTCCACCGGGTTCGTCACGGCCGCAGCAGAACGGTGCCGAATGCCATCCGATCCTCCAGCATTCGGTGTGCCCGCGCGGCGTCGGCGAGGGGGAGAATCGAGTCGATCGCGGGTGTCAGCAGGCCCTGCGCCGTCGCCGTCAGTGCTGCCGACTGCTGCCGGGCGACTTCGCCGAGCCAGGCGGTGCCCGCGCAGCCGGTGAGGGTCAGCCCGCGCAGGATCAGGTCGGTGGCGCCCAGTTGCGCCGGTGCGCCCGCGAGCCAGCCGTAGCTGAGGATTCGGCCGCGCAGCGGAGTGATCAGATCGAGAAGTGGTGTCAGTGAATCGCCCCCGATCGAATCGAAGACGACGTCGACCGTGCCGTCCGCGAGAAGGTCGGTCAGTCGGTCTGCCCAGTCGGGTGCGGTGTGATCGAGCACTTCGTGCGCGCCGTTGTCGCGTGCGAGCCGGGCCTTCTGTTCGCCGCCCGCGGTGCCGATGACGCGCACCCCCGCGGCGGCGCAGAGCTGGGTCAGGCAGCTGCCGACGCCAGTAGCTGCCGCTTCGACGAGAACGGTGTCGCCAGCGGCGACGGCCGCGGTCCGCATCAGTGTCAGTGCCACCGACCCCGGCATCTGGATCGCGGCGGCGTGCTCGATGGTCAGCTCGGCCGGGATCACCGTCACCGAATCGGCGTCGGCGGCAACGAGTTCGGCATAGGAGCCGAAACCGCTGGTCGACGCGACCACCCGGGCGCCGAGCAATCCCCGATCGACGCCCGCGCCGATATCGATCACCGTGCCCGCCGCCTGGAATCCGAAGACCTCGGGCAGCGGCGCGGGAGCGGGGAACGTCCCTGCCCGGATCTTGGTCTCCGGGTACAGCACCGGCACCGCCTCGGCTCGGATGACGACCTGCCCGGCGCCCGGCCGAGGTTCGCCGACCTCGCGCGCCACCAGGACGTCGGGTCCGCCGGTCTCTGTCATTACGATTGCCTGCATCAGAACTCCATAAGTTGACTGCTGGTCCAGATATCACGAACGATATGGACCGGCGGTCAACTTGTCAACGGATCGGCGGGTGCCGAGAAAGCGGGTGCGATGACCGACCGACGTCCCACTGAACGCGCCGATGCCGCGCGCAACCGTCGGGCGATCCTCGACGCCACCTCCGCGCTGCTGGCCGAGCACGGCGCGGCCGGGGTGACCATGGATCGGGTGGCGGCGGCGGCAGGCGTCGGGAAGGGCACCATCTTCCATCGGTTCGGCAGTCGTGCCGGGCTGCTCTACGAGCTCGTCGCCGAGGGTGCTGTCGAGCTGATGACGGCGGTCTCGAGCGGCCGACCACCCCTCGGGCCCGGTGCGCCTGCTACCGATCGGCTACTCGCCTTCTTCGACGCCATGACGAGCCTGGTCACCGACGACGTGGAACTGATCGCGGCCTATCAGGCGATGCCGCCACACCCACGCAGCGCTGAATTCCACACGTTCTGGGCAGAGCACATCGGCACGCTCCTGCGTGAGGTCCGTCCCGATATCGACGCCGACACCGTGGGCGCACTATTGCTGTCGACAGTCGGCGGGGAACTGGCACAGCAACTGGCCAGGGCGGGCGAGGTCGACCGTTTGCGCTCGGCGATCGAGGAATTGGTTCGTTCGGTGTTGCGCGCTCCCTGACCATGTTGTCCGAGAACAGGTCCGAGCGCTTCTGCTACCGCCACGCTGTGGGCTGGAGTGGCTGACGAGGAATCTGCACGATGACGCGGA
Source organism: Nocardia sp. FBN12 (assembly GCF_054031145.1). Lineage (NCBI taxonomy): Bacteria > Bacillati > Actinomycetota > Actinomycetes > Mycobacteriales > Nocardiaceae > Nocardia > Nocardia sp. FBN12. Next base: position 3,442,081 of record NZ_CM132926.1, on the reverse strand, counting down.
GTCCGCCGGCCGGGCGAGGGATGAGAGTGAGAGTTCCGGCGTGTGCCGCGGTGATGCTGTGGACGATCGCCAGGCCGAGGCCGACCCCCGCGTGGTCGGTGCGGATGCGTTCGGTGCCGCGTCGAAACGGCTCGACCAGCGTGGTAACCAGTTCGGGGGTGAGCAGGGGACCGGTGTTCTCGACGGTGAGCACCACGGCCTCGGGGTGCAGTCTGGTCATGACCCACACGGTGCCCCAGGTGGGCAGGTTGTGGACGATCGCGTTGTGCACGAGGTTCGTCGTCAGCTGCAGTAGCAGGGCGTGTGAGCCGATGGTGGGGGTCACCTCGCCTGCGGTCTCGAGGGTGACGCCGTGTTCTTCAGCAAGGGGAAGCAGCGTTTCCGTGGCTTGTTCCGCGAGCAGCGACAGGTCGACGGGTTCGCGGGTGAACGACCGTTGATCGGCGCGGCTGAGCAGGAGCAATGCTTCGGTGAGGTCGATCGCCCGCGCGTTGACGGTGTAGAGGCGGTCGATCAGCTCTCCGGTGTCGCGGGTGCGATCGGTACGGGCCACGTCGAGCAGCGTCTGTGTGATCGCCAGCGGCGTGCGCAGTTCGTGGGAGGCGTTGGCGGCGAATCGCTGCTGTTCGGTGACGTGTGCTTCCAGCCGGGCGAGCATGATGTCGAAGGCGTCGGCCAGTTCGCGGAACTCGTCGCGGTGGCCCGGCAGCCGGATGCGGTGGGCGAGTGATCCGTTCGCGGCTGTGCGGGTGGCGGCGGTGATGCGGGCCAGTGGAGTGAGCATCCAACCGGCGAGAAACCAGCCTCCCACCAGGCCGATCGCCAGCAGGAATGCCATCACGACGATCACGAACGGAGCGAAGGAGCGCACCAGCATGCCGCGATCGATCCAGAAATCGCCGCTGCGCGTGTTGATCCAGCCCTCGGGCAGATACCACAGGTAGTAGACACCGAGTGCGGCGATCAGCAGCGAACCGACGAGCATGATGAAGCAGGCGTAACTGAGGGTGAGTTTGAGCCGAACACTAAACCCGGGCGGCCTACCCACGGTCTTGTCCGTCACGCCCGGTGCTGATGCGGTACCCGACACCGGCCACGGTGGCGATGACCCAGGGTTCGCCGAGGCGTTTGCGTAGCGCGGACACGGTGATTCGCACCGCGTTGGTGAACGGGTCCGCGTTCTCGTCCCAGGCCCGTTCCAGCAGTTCTTCGGCGCTCACGACACCGCCCTCCGCGGCGAGGAGGACTTCGAGCACCGCGAATTGCTTGCGGGTCAGCGCGACGTAGCGGCCGTCGCGGTAGACCTCACGGCGGAACGCATCCAGACGCAGCCCGGCGAGCTCGCGCACCGGAGGCCTGATGTGGGCGCGTCTGCGGTCGAGTGCTCGGAGCCGCAGGACGAGTTCCCGGAGCGCGAAGGGCTTGGTGAGGTAGTCGTCGGCGCCGAGCCCGAAGCCGCTCGCCTTGTCGTCGAGCCGGTCGGCGGCGGTGAGCATCAGGATCGGCAGGCCGCTGCCGGAGGCGACGATGTGTTCGGCGATCTCGTCGCCGGAGGGACCGGGGATATCGCGGTCGAGGACGGCGATGTCGTAGCTGTTGACGCTCAGCAGCTCCAGCGCGGTGTCGCCGTCACCGGCGATGTCGGCGGCGATCGCGTCCAGGCGCAGGCCATCGCGGATGGCTTCCGCCAAATAGGGTTCGTCCTCGACGATCAGTACACGCATAGACGCTCGATTCTCCCCGCCGGGGGATATCGTCGGCATATCTGAAACGGCATACGCGCCGGCAACACCATGCTGCCTTGACTGAGGGCATGAACCACAGTGAACCAGCGACTCGCCGTCTCCGATCGAGTGTCCTCGTTGCCGTTGTCCTCGTCAGTGCGGCGACCGTCGGTGTCCTCGTTTACCAGTCGCTGCCATCCTTGTCCTCGGTCGCGCGATCCATCGACAGCTATGTCGGCGGCCACCGTGGGCCGCCCGGCGCGACGCTCTTCGATGACGAGAATCCGTCCGTGGGCAACCTCGACCCCGGTTTGCTCGCCGCTCTGCGCGAAGCTGCCACCGATGCCGCCGACGACGGGGTCGAGTTGATCGTCAACAGTGGCTGGCGGTCGCCGCAATATCAGGGACAACTGCTGCGCGAGGCGGTCTCGAAGTACGGCTCGGAGAACGCGGCCGCTCGGTGGGTGGCAACCCCCTACACGTCTGCGCACGTAGCGGGCGAGGCGGTCGATATCGGGACCGAGGGCGCGGCATGGCTGTCCGCGCACGGCGCCGCCTACGGGCTGTGTCAGATCTACGCGAACGAACCCTGGCACTACGAACTTCGCCCCGACGCGGGGGAGCTCGGCTGCCCGCCCCTGTACGCCGACCCGACTCATGACCCGAGGATGCAGCCGTGATCACCGCAGCTCCCGTCGCACAGTCCGGTGCGTTCACCCAGCTCGTCCTGCGCTTCTCGATGATCTATTTCGGCCTGCTCTGCCTGTTGCTCACCTATATCCCGTTCGCGTTCCTCGGCATCCTCGGCCGGTGGGTCCGCGACTACCCGGGGCCGTGGAACATGCCCATCACCGACCCCCTCACCGGTCCGGTCGGCAGAGCGGTCTTCGGGGTCGACGCCGAGCTGCACCAGGACTCCGGAGCGGGCGACCAAACCGCCGTCTGGGTGCTGGTGTTCTGCCTGCTGATCATCGCGATGGTGGGCGCCGCGGTGTGGACGGCCGTCGACCGTCGTCGGGTGTCCGCCCGCCTGCTCGCCTGGTTCTCGCTGTTCCTACGGCTCGCACTGGGCGGGCAGATGATCGGGTTCGGGTTCGCCAAACTGATCCCCACCCAGATGCCCGCCCCCGGCCTGGCTCAGCTGTTGCAGCCGTACGGCGAGATGAGCCCGGCCTCGGTGTTGTGGCTGCAGGTCGGCAGCTCGTATCCGTACGAGATGGTGCTCGGTGGGGTGGAAGTGGTGGCGGGGCTGCTGCTGTTCGTGTCCCGGACCGCGGTGCTCGGCGCCGCGTTGACGCTGCTGAGCACGGCGCAAATTCTCCTGCTGAACATGACGTTCGACATACCGGAGAAACTGCTCGCCGCGCACCTGCTGCTGATCAGCGTGTTCCTGCTCGCTCCGTACCTGCGCCGGCTGTCCGATGTCTTCGTGCGGCAACGCGCGTGCGCGCCACTGACCCAGCCTTCGCTGTTCACCGACGCCAGGAGGAACCGCATCGCGGTCTGGGCTGTGGCGGCGTTGGGCCTGTGGGTGGCGCTGGGCAGCGGCTATGACCGCTGGGTGGTCTGGCACGAACAATCCGGTGCCGCGAGCCCCAAGTCCGCGCTGTACGGAATCTGGGAGGTCCGGGATTTCACCATCGACGGGCAGCTGATCCCGCCGCTGACCACCGACGAAACACGGTGGCGGCGACTAGTTTTCGATGATCCACAGCAAGCCACCTACCAGCGGATGAACGGCGAACTGGTACCCGCACGCGCCTCCTTCCGCCCCGGCGGACAACTGGAACTCACCTCGATGAACGCGGTCGGTGCGGTCGACCCGGTGCCACCGTTCGCGACGCTGTCCGCCGAAAAACCCACCCCGGACCGACTACTGCTCCGCGGATTTCTGCACGACCGCTCGATCACGATCACTCTCGAACGACGGGACCCGAACACCTTCACCCTGCGCAGCCGCGGATTCCACTGGGTGCAGGACTACGTGTACTTCCGCTAGTGGACGTCGGGCCGCAACGACGTTTCCGCACAGGCAGATTCGGCTGCCGCGCGGTCTTGGTTCGTTCGCCGCGTCGGCTGGAAACTGTCGGCAGCGCGGGCGGGGTGATGATCATCGGAGTCGGGGCGGGAATGGCGCTAACCGGAACTCACTGACGTCGACGCACTCGCTTCCGTTTCCAACTTATAGCGCATCCGGGGGCTTGCGGCAAGGCCCCGGTGGTGCTGCAGAATCGCTGGGCAACGTGGGGACCAGTGACATTCGGGAGTGACGAAGATGCAAGAGATGACCACCGACGTGATCGTTGTCGGCGCTGGGCCTGCCGGATTGATGCTCGCGGGAGAATTGGGTCGCGCCGGGGTGCGGCCGCTGGTCCTCGAACGCCGCGCGCAGCCGGGTACCGCGCAGAAGGCCAGTGGGCTCGGCGGGCGGATTCTGGACGTGCTGCGGTACCGGGGGCTGCTCGATCGGATGACCGCGGTCAGCGGTGACGCCAGTCCGAAGCCGATCTTCCCGTTCGGCGGGGTGTACCTGGACTTCACCGGCCTCGACGAAACGCCCTTGCACGCCATCGCGATTCCGCAGGCGCGGGTCGAGGAACTGCTCGCCGACGACGCTGCCGAGCTCGGCGCCGAGATCCGCCGCGGGCACGAAGTCGTCGCCATCGAGCAGCACGACGATGCGGTGATCGCGGAGGTGAACGGGCCGGACGGCTCGTACCGGATTCGCGCCCGCTACCTGGTCGGCTGCGACGGTGGCCGCAGCCGGATTCGTGAGCTGGCGGGAATCGATTTCCCCGGCAGCACCTATCCGGAGGTCAACCGGTTGGCAGTGGTGGCGGTGCACGAGTCGGTGACGGTGCTCGACGACGACGGCGGCATCGAAGTGCCCGGTGTCGGCCGGATCGATCCGGGATTCACCCACACCGACAGCGGGGTGTTCGCGCTCGGCCGGGTCAGCGCCGAAGACCGGGTGATGTTCTTCCAGACCACCGAGAACGACGAAGCCGAATACGACAACGACGAACCACTGACCATGTCCGAACTCGGCGACAGCGTGCGACGCGTGCTCGGCGCACAGGTTCCACTCGGTCCGCCGACTCGCTTGTCGCGCTACCAGTTCCAGGACCGGCAAGCCGAAAACTACCGTGTGGGTAGGGTTTTCCTGGCGGGCGACGCGGCCCACCTGCTGCCCGCCACCGGTGCCGCGATGAACCTCGGCATGACCGATTCGGTGAACCTGGCCTGGAAGCTGGCCGCCGATATCCACGGGTGGGCACCGGCCGATCTGCTCGACACCTACCACGCCGAACGCCACTTTGCCGGTGGCCGCGCGTTGCTGCAGACCCGCGCCCAGGCCGCGCTGCGTCAGGGTCAGGATCCGGCCGCCGAGGCGCTGCGCGCAGTGTTCTCCGAACTGCTCACCGACGAACCCGCGCTGCGCCGCATGGGAGCCCTTGTCGCGGGCACCGATCTGCGCTACCCGATCCCCGGAACACACTCGCTCACCGGCACTTTCGTGCCCGACCTGCCCCTGCACACCGACCAGGGAACGACGAGCGTCGCCGAACTCATGCGAGCCGCACGACCGGTCTTCCTCGACTTGGCCGAACGCCCGGACCTGCGCACGATCGTCGAGGAGCTGGCACCGCGCGTCGAGATTCGCGCGGCGAAGGTCGGTGATCGTCTCGCGGATGCTCTGCTGATCCGCCCGGACGGTCATATCGCCTGGGCGGCGACGATCGATGAACCGTCGGACACTGCGGAATCGGCATTGCGCGAGGCGTTGGCGCGCTGGTTCGGCGTCTAGGAATCGACGCGATCGAGACACATGGGGAGTCGCCCTTCCTGCGCGGAAGGTCCGGAGAGGCAGCTCACCATGGTCTGCGCAGCTCGGCGCTGTGGGTCGGCCCGACCAGCCGAGGTCGCCACGTGACGTAACGTCGGCCGAATGTCCGCCCGGCCCAGGATCATTCGGTTCGGGGCCGGGTCCGCGTTGAATTCCGGGCCCGGCTGTGCATTACTCCTGGGATGAATTCGATCTCGGCCACCGAGCGGCCGACGAAGAGCGCGCTGCCCGGCTGGTCGGTGCCGATGGTGTTCATCATTGCCGCGACCTCGCAGTATGTGGGCGCGGCACTCGGCGTCTTCCTGTTCGACACCACCGAGCCGTCCACCGTCGCCTGGTTGCGCGCCGCCGCGGCGGGCGTCGCGCTGCTGGCCTGGCGTCGGCCGTGGCGAACCCGCTGGACGCGGCGGGGCATCGTGGTGGCGGCCGGCTTCGGCATCGTCACCGTGTCGATGAACATCGTGTTCTACGAGGCGATCGCGCGCATCCCGCTGGGCACCGCCGTCGCCATCGAATTCCTCGGCCCGGTCGCCGTCGCGACGCTCGGTTCGCGGCGGGCCAGGGATCTGCTCGCGGTCGCTCTGGTGGCCGTCGGCGTGGTGCTGCTGGCCGGTGTGCAACTCGATGTCGAGCCGGTCGGCGTGGGTTTCGCGCTCGCCTCGGCGGTGCTGTGGGCGGCCTACATCCTGCTCGGCAAGCGAGTGGCCGACACTGGCGAGGGCCAGGATTCCCTCGCCGTCGGCATGGCGGCCGCGGCCGTGTTGCTGGCGCCGTTCGTCCTGATCCCGCAACTGGCGATCGACGCCGGAGTGTTCGCCGACCCGCGAACCTGGCTGCTCGGTCTCGGCGTCGGCGTGCTGTCGAGCGCGGTGCCGTACGCGCTGGACCAGGTGGTGCTGACCGCGGTGGGCCGCGCGCGTTTCGCCCTGCTGCTGGCGTTGCTCCCGGCGACCGCGACCGTCGTCGGCGCGATCGCCCTCGCGCAACGGCCCACCGTGCTGGAACTGGCGGGCATCGCACTGGTCATGCTGGCGCTGACGATCAGTGCACTGCCGACTCGTCAGCCCGCACCGGAGCCACCGGCACCGCTGTGACTGTTCGGCGCGTTCATGCGCGAGCCGCCAGGCTCGGCGATTCGACATGTGCACCGGCGCTGCGGATTCCGCGTAGCAGCAAGACGCCCGCGACCACCACGATCGGTCCCGGAGTCGGTTTGACGATGACCGCGCAGAGTGCGCCCCAGCCGAGCACCATCCAAGCCAGGAAAACCGGCGGAACGATCCCGTGCCGGTCCATCCACATCACGAGCACGCCGACGACGAACAGCGGCCAGCCGAAACCGGCGGGATTCGACCAGAAGGCATTGGCTGCCCCAGTGTCCTCCCACCAATGCCCCCACAGCTCCAATGCCAGCCAGTCATCGAAATAGGACCAACTGGCCGGCATTCCGAGCGTGAGGTGCCCGATCCCGATCACGGCGATGAGCCACGCTCACCCCCTGATCAGCAGGTCACCACCGGGATCGCCGAAACCCGCCCTCGGAGTTGATCACCTGCCCGACCATCCATCGCCCCTCATCGGAAACGAGCCAGGCGATCAACCGAGCCGGGTCATCCGGCACCCCGACCTGGCCGCGCGGAAACGCGGCCCGCACCTCCTCGATCACCGCGAGGTCGCGATCCGCTGTCGCCGCAGTCAGGTACCCGGTATCCACCGGGCCCGGATTGACCGTATTGAGCAAGATCCCGCGCTCGATCAACTCGGCGGCGACGGTGCTCGTGAGCCCGGCCAGCACCGATTTCGCTGCGGCGTAAGCGATTTCCGACCGCATCGGCCCGAGATCCTGGCCGGAACTCATCCAGATGACGCGCCCCCGGTCGCTCACGGGATGCGCCTCGGCCCGATAGCGCCGTGCGAACGCCTGCGTCAGCAACAGCACGGACCGGGCATCGACCGCCCAGTGCCCGTCGAGCATCTCGGCATCGACCTCGAAGAGGTTCCCGTCACCCCCGCTGCGCGCGTGATTCGCGACCAGTATGTCCACCTGCCCGAAAGCGTCGACGGCTTTGTCGACCACCAACTGCGCGGCCGTCGGCTCGGCCAGATCGACTGCGAGATCGGCAACACGCGTGATCTCACCCAGCTCGCGACAGATGTCGCCCGGGTCCTGCGCACCCCACGGCTGCTCCGCATCATGTGGTGCCCAATGCGTCAGGAACAACGCAGCACCCTGCTGGGCCAGCCTCCGCGCCACCGCGAACCCGATCCCGCCCCGCCGACTCACCCCGGTCACCACCGCGACCCGCCCACTCAACGCCGTCGATTCCATGACCTCGATTGCAGCCCACACCCACCCGTGCCGCAACCGAATACCGAATGTCGTCGGGCGATCATCGAGAAGGCTTGTCGCGGAACGGGTTCCGCGAGGTCAGTTGCTCTGGGCCAGGTAGTTGTAGATCTCGTGGACCTCGATGGTGGGTTGGTTGGGCATGCCCACTGCCATGCCGACGGGGCCGAGGGTGGATTCGGCGAAGCTCTGGAATTGCTCGGGGGATTCCCAGACGTCGGTGACGTGGAATCCGGTGTCGGTCTTCCTGACGAAGTGGAATATCAGGCCAGGGCCGCCGGAGCCGCCATGTTTGAAGCCCATCTTCGCGAGGGCCTGGTCGTACTGTTCGAGGGTCGAGCCGGGGAATTCGAGTTCGACGGCAACCGCCATGACGGTCATCTCCTTGCGCGGTCGAGCGGGGTCGGAGTGACTTCGGGCCCGGCAGGCGAACGGGGGGCTCGCGATCGAACATCGTGACCCGGCGCTCCGATCGGATCACGATCGCTCTGGGCGGCGGTGCGAAACTCGCCGCCCCGATGTGGTGCGCGTCACAGTCTAGTCCGCGGGTAGTGGGGCGACAAGCGGCCTCGACAACGGATCGCGCCTAGGCGAGGACGGTATCTCCGATGCTCGACGACGTTCGGCTAACTGATCTTGGCGAGAATGTCGACCGCGATATCCGTTGCGGCGGTGTGCATCTGGTCGTCGGTCAGCTCGAGATCGCCCATCATCGACAGGCTCCAGCTTATCGCGAGCAGCGCTTGCCTGGCGTGATAGATGTCGAGCGGGGCGGCGTCGGGGCCGGTCATGAGATCGGCGAGGACGCGGAATTGGTAGCGCAGGCCCGCACCGAAACCCAGGTCGCGGAACGCGGGCTGGTTCTCGTGCCAGAACCGCACCATGTCCCGGCCGAGGCTGTGCAGTAGCGCGCTGTAGCGGCGCAGGATCTGCTCGGCGCGCTCGTGTCCCGGCGGGGTCTGCTCGGCCCAGGTGACGATGTCGTCGATGCCGCGACGCAGATCGTCGGACAGGCTGACGACGATGTCTTCCTTGGTCCGGAAGTGGTAGTACAGCGCGGCTTTGGTGACACCGAGTCGTTCGGCGATCTCGCGCAGCGATGTCTTCTCGTAGCCGTGCTCGGAGAACAGTTCCATCGCCACTGTGCGAATGCGTTCCCTGGTGTCGCTACGACGTCCGTCCACGGGGCTTTCCTTTGCTTGACGACCGGCTAGGGGGAGCCTACCGTCGCAGAATGACCGAAATCACTAGCCGGTCGGCAAGTTAGTTTGGTAGGAGGGGTAGATGACACACGTGAACGCACCCACCGCAGGGGTGGCACTGACAGCGATCGGCGTCGCGCTGATCCGTGAGCGGGAGTCGCGGAGGCCGGATCGGCTCTACGACGACCCGATCGCCACGGCGTTCGTCGACGCGGCGCGGCGGGACTTCACCCGCACCGAGGAAGGCGCGGCGAAATGGGAGCGAGTCGAGGCCGTGGCCGAACAGTTCTTCGCGGGAAGATCCGTCGGGGTCCGTCTGGTCGACGAGCGGGTGACCGAGGCCGTCGCCGCCGGATGCAGGCAGATCGTTCTGCTCGGCGCCGGTCTGGACACCCGCGCGTTCCGGCTGGGTCTGCCCGCCGACCTCACCGTCTATGAACTCGACCTGCCCGAGCTGTTCGCCTTCAAAGAACCGGTGCTGCGCGCCGCGGGCGCCATACCGACGGCACGCAGGCACGTCCTGCCGATCGACCTACGAACCGACTGGGCTGTCCCATTGCAAGAGCAGGGATTTCGCCCTGACGAACCGACTCACTGGATCGACGAGGGCGCGCTCCCGTACCTCCCGCCCGAGGATCACCGACGAGCCGTCGCGACGCTGACGGCACTGTCCGCGCCCGGTAGCCGATTCGGTCTCAGCCGGTTCGCGGTCGATCCCGAGGCGCCGCCCTACGTCGAACTGCGCCGACTCGTCGCCGGTGACGACGCTGGGATGCCGCCGCTGGACGCCGGGCGTCCGGGGGAGCAGTGGCTCGTCGAGCACGGCTGGCGCACCCGGTTCCGCGCCTGGGACGACCTGATCGTCGCCCTCGGCAGAGACGTGGCGGTGAACGATCCGAAGGTCGGCGTCGTGCTCGCCGAGCGGGTGTGACCGAAGGCGACCACTCGGGCCGGGTCGGTATCAGTTGTCGCGGTCGTCGCGACGAGGTGAACGCGATCACGGACCGGCCCGCGCCGAGTGGTCGCCGCCTCGTTCCACGGCGGTGAAACACGCGCGCTCACTGCGCTTTCGGCGTGACTGTGATCACCGGCACGGCGGCGGTGGTCCACCGGCGCTCCGTGGCCGCGCTCACAGGCGGGCCTACCTGGTCAAAGGCGCCCCGCGGCGCTGATAGGCTGACGGGCGAGTTAGGCATCCTTTAACGGACCGTCCGGTGAGGCGGGGAAGGAGGTCGGCATGGCTGTGCCCGAACGGGCCGCCAGAACCGGCGCGGGCGAAACATCGCAGCGGCACACCCCGGAGTGGGTGGCGGCCGGTCGCGAGCTGTTGTCGCCATCGGACGTGACCAGGACCGTAGCGCGGATCGCGCACCAGATCATCGAGAAGACCGCCCTGGATTCCGGCGACGCCGACGCACCGAGGGTGGTTCTCATGGGAATCCCGACGCGCGGCACCACCCTGGCCAATCGGCTGGCGGACCGGATCGAGGAATTCTCGGGCGTGCGGCCCGCACTCGGCTCCCTTGACATCACCCTGTACCGCGACGACCTGCGCAGCCGCCCGCACCGCCCGCTCGAGCGCACCTCGGTGCCCGATGGCGGCATCGAGAACTCCCTGGTGGTCCTCGTCGACGACGTGCTGTTCTCCGGCAGGACGGTCCGCTCCGCCCTCGACGGCCTGCGCGACCTCGGCCGCCCCCGCGCCGTGCAGTTGGCGGTACTCATCGACCGCGGCCACCGCGAACTGCCGATCCGCGCCGACTACGTGGGCAAGAACGTGCCGACCTCGCGCGCCGAGGACATCTCGGTGCTGATGGTCGAGCACGACGGTCGCGACGGTGTGTATCTGCATCAGGAAGGTCAGGAGCAGTGAGGGAGCGTAGCGACCGAACCATGAACACAGCCATTCGATGGTTCACGCCGGAGCCGAGCGCCAGCGAGGTGGAGGCGTGAAGCATTTGCTGACGGTCGCCGACCTGGATCGCGGCACCGCCACCGAACTCCTCGACGAAGCCGAACGCTTCGAACAGGCCCTGCTGGGCCGCGAGGTGAAGAAGCTGCCGACCCTGCGCGGCCGCACCGTGATGACGGTGTTCTATGAGAACTCCACCCGTACGCGCGTGTCCTTCGAGGTGGCAGGCAAGTGGATGAGCGCCGACGTGATCAACGTGAGCGCGTCGAGTTCCTCTGTCTCCAAAGGTGAATCGCTGCGCGACACCGCCCTCACCCTGCACGCCGCAGGCGCCGACGCGCTGATCGTGCGCCACCCGGCCTCGGGTGCCGCGCACCAGATCGCGCGCTGGATGGAACAGTGGGCCCGCGACGAGGACCGCGTCGCTCCGTCGATCATCAACGCCGGCGACGGCACCCACCAGCACCCCACCCAGGCCCTGCTCGACGCGCTCACCTTGCGCCAGCGCCTCGGCGATGTCGAGGGCAAGCGGATCGTCCTGGTGGGCGACATCCTGCACAGCCGGGTCGCCCGCTCCAATGTCTCGTTGCTCAACACCCTCGGCGCCGAAGTCGTGCTGGTCGCGCCGCGCACTTTGCTGCCCGTCGGTGTGGAGGCCTGGCCCTGCCGGGTCTCGAGCTCGCTGGACGCGGAACTGCCCGGCGCCGACGCGGTGATGATGCTGCGGGTGCAGGCGGAGCGGATGAACGGCGGGTTCTTCCCGTCGGCCCGCGAATACTCGATCAACTACGGACTGTCCGAGCGCAGGCTCGCGCTGCTCGACGACGACGCCGTGGTCCTGCACCCCGGCCCGATGCTGCGCGGGATGGAAATCGCCTCAGCGGTTGCCGATTCGCCGAAATCGGCTGTGCTGCAGCAGGTCTCGAACGGAGTGCACATGCGGATGGCCGTGTTGTTCCGGCTGCTCGTCGGTCAGGAGGAAACGGTATGAGTGAGCTGCTGATCAAGAACGTCAAGCCCTACGGCGAAGGCGATCCGGTCGACGTCCTGGTGCGCGACACCGTCATCGCCGACATCGGACCTGGCCTCACGGCATCCGACGACGCCGAGGTCATCGAGGGCAACGGCCAGATCCTGCTGCCCGGCTTCGTCGACCTGCACACGCACCTGCGTGAACCCGGCCGCGAAGACACCGAGACCATCGAAACCGGTTCCGCCGCAGCCGCACTGGGCGGTTACACGGCGGTGTTCGCGATGGCCAACACCAGCCCGGTCGCCGACTCGGTCGTCATCACCGACCACGTGTGGCGCCGCGGCCAGGAAGTCGGCCTCGTCGACGTGTTCCCGGTCGGTGCCGTCACCGTCGGCCTGCAGGGCAAGCAACTCGCCGAGATGGGCACCATGGCCGCCGGTGTCGGCCAGGTGCGGATGTTCTCCGACGACGGCTACTGCGTCGACGACCCGCTGATCATGCGCCGCGCGCTGGAATACGCGAACTCCCTCGGCGTTCTCATCGCTCAGCACGCCGAGGAGCCGCGCCTGACCAAGAACGCCATCGCGCACGAGGGCCCCAACGCCGCGCGCCTTGGCCTGCACGGCTGGCCCCGCGCCGCCGAGGAGTCGATCGTCGCGCGTGACGCACTGCTGGCCCGCGACGCGAACGCCCGCGTGCACATCTGCCACGCCTCCACCGCGGGCACCGTCGAACTGGTGAAATGGGCTAAGTCCCAAGGCATTTCGATCACCGCCGAGGTGACTCCACACCACCTGCTCCTCGACGACTCGCGCCTGGAAACCTACGACGCGGTGAACAAGGTGAACCCACCACTGCGCGAATCCACCGACGTGGCCGCCCTGCGCCAGGCACTGGCCGACGGCATCCTCGACTGCGTCGCCACCGACCACGCCCCGCACGCCGAACAGGACAAGTGCTGCGAATTCGCGGCCGCCCGCCCCGGCATGCTGGGCCTCGAGACCGCGCTCTCGATCATCGTGCAGACGATGGTCCAGCCCGGCCTGCTCGACTGGCGCGGTGTCGCCCGGGTGATGAGCGAGAAGCCCGCCGCGATCGTCGGACTCGACGACCACGGCCGCCCGCTCGCCGTCGGCGAGCCCGCCAACCTCACGCTGATCGACCCCGACGCCGAGTGGACGGTGCGCGGCGCCGAACTGGCGAGCATCTCGAACAACACACCGTTCGAGGACATGACGTTCCCGGCCGAGGTGACAGCCACTGTGCTGCGCGGCCGGGTAACTGCCCGCGAGGGCAAGGCGGTCGGGATCTAGGGAGGCCAGGAAGTGGAAAGAACGCTGTGGATTGTCGGGCTGCTGGCTTTTTTCGTGCTGTGCCTGTGGTTGATGTACCGGGCCTGGCAGAAGAAGGCCACGCGGCAACGGGCACGCATCGGCGAACTGCCGACCGTGCCGGCCGAACTGGGCGCACAACTACTGGAACCGACCACCGGTATGTACCTGGGCAGCACCATCGCACCCAGCTGGCAGGACCGGATCGCGGTCGGTGACCTGGGATTCCGGGCGACCGCCGAACTGACGCGGTTCGAACGCGGAATTCTGCTCGAACGCGACGGCGCCACGGTGATCTGGATTCCGCAGGAATCGGTGACAGCCGTGCGCACCGAGCGCGGACACGCGGGCAAAGTGATGACAGAAGGCGGTGTGCTGGTAATTCGCTGGACACTGCCGACCGGAACCGAGATCGATACCGGTTTCCGGGGCGACGACAAGACGGTGTACCCGGCATGGATTGCGGATGCGACCAGGGTGACGACGGGAGACGATGAATGACGAAGGCACAAGCAGCCTTGGTGCTCGAGGACGGCCGCGTATTCCGCGGTACCGCCTTCGGCGCACAGGGCCAGACACTCGGTGAGGCCGTGTTCTGCACGGCGATGACCGGGTACCAGGAGACCCTGACCGACCCCAGCTACGCCCGCCAGATCGTGGTGGCCACGGCCCCGCAGATCGGCAACACCGGCTGGAACGACGAGGACGACGAGTCCGCCAAGATCTGGGTCGCCGGTTACGCCGTGCGCGACCCCTCGCGGGTCTCCTCCAACTGGCGCGCCACCGGCACGCTGACCGACGAGCTCGACCGCCAGGACGTGGTCGGCATCGCCGGCATCGACACCCGCGCGGTGGTCCGCCACCTGCGCAGCCGCGGTTCGATGAAGGCGGGCATCTTCTCCGGCGCCGCGCTGGCCGCCGACGAGGAACTCCTCGCGCGGGTCAACGGCCAGGCCTCGATGCTGGGTGCCGACCTCGCCGAAGAGGTCAGCACCGACGCGATGTACACGATCGAGCCGGTCGGTGACCACAGGTTCACCGTGGTCGCGGTCGACCTGGGCATCAAGACCAACACCCCGCGCATGTTCGCCGAGCGCGGCGTGCGCACCCACGTGGTGCCGTCGAACACCTCCCTCGACGACATCCTCGCGCTGAACCCCAACGGTGTGTTCCTGTCCAACGGCCCCGGCGACCCGGCCACCCAGACCGGCGCGATCGCGCTCACCCAGGGTGTCCTGGAACGCGGAATGCCGCTGTTCGGCATCTGCTTCGGCAACCAGATCCTGGGCCGCGCACTGGGCCGTAGCACCTACAAGATGAAGTTCGGCCACCGCGGCATCAACATCCCGGTGATCGAAGAGGGCACCGGTCGCGTGTCCATCACCGCCCAGAACCACGGCTTCGCCCTCGAGGGCGAGCGCGGCGAGGTGTTCGACACCCCGTTCGGCAAGGCCGAGGTCTCTCACATCTGCGCCAACGACGGCACCGTCGAAGGGGTCCGGCTGATCGACGGCCGCGCCTTCTCGGTGCAGTACCACCCCGAGGCCGCCGCAGGCCCGCACGACGCCGCATATCTGTTCGACCGTTTCGCCGGTCTCATGGAAGGAGCCTGATGCCTCGCCGCGAGGATCTGAAGCACATCCTGGTGATCGGCTCTGGCCCGATCGTGATCGGCCAGGCGTGCGAATTCGACTACTCCGGTACCCAGGCTTGCCGGGTACTGCGGTCCGAGGGACTGCGCGTTTCGCTGGTGAACTCCAACCCGGCGACCATCATGACCGACCCGGAATTCGCCGACGCCACCTACGTCGAGCCGATCACCCCGGAGTTCGTCGAGAAGGTCATCGAGAAGGAACGCCCCGACGCCATCCTGGCCACCCTCGGTGGACAGACCGCGCTCAACACCGCGGTCGCGCTGCACGAGAACGGTGTGCTGCAGAAGTACAACGTCGAGCTGATCGGCGCCGACTTCGACGCCATCCAGCGCGGTGAGGACCGGCAGAAGTTCAAGGACATCGTCGCCAAGGTCGGCGGCGAGAGTGCCCGCAGCGCAGTCTGTTACACCATGGACGAAGTCCGCGAGACCGTCGCCGACCTCGGCTACCCCGTGGTCGTGCGCCCCTCGTTCACCATGGGTGGCCTCGGCTCGGGCATGGCCTACAACGAGGACGACCTCGACCGCATCGCCGGTGGCGGCCTGTCCGCCTCGCCGACCGCGAACGTCCTGATCGAGGAGTCCATCCTCGGCTGGAAGGAATTCGAACTCGAGCTCATGCGTGACCGCAACGACAATGTGGTCATCGTCTGCTCGATCGAGAACGTCGACCCGATGGGCGTGCACACCGGTGACTCGGTCACCGTCGCCCCCGCGATGACCCTCACCGACCGCGAATACCAGAAGATGCGCGATCTCGGCATCGCGATCCTGCGCGAGGTCGGCGTCGACACCGGCGGCTGCAACATCCAGTTCGCGGTGGACCCGGCCGACGGCCGCCTGATCGTCATCGAGATGAACCCCCGCGTCTCGCGCTCCTCGGCGCTGGCGTCGAAAGCCACCGGTTTCCCGATCGCCAAGATCGCGGCCAAGCTGGCGATCGGCTACACCCTCGACGAGATCGTCAACGACATCACCGGCGAGACCCCGGCTTCGTTCGAGCCGACCCTCGACTACGTCGTGGTGAAGGCGCCGCGGTTCGCGTTCGAGAAGTTCCCCGGCGCCGACGCCACGCTGACCACCACCATGAAGTCGGTGGGCGAGGCGATGTCGATGGGCCGCAACTTCTCCGAGGCCCTCGGCAAGGTGCTGCGTTCGCTCGAGACCAAGGCCACGAGCTTCTGGACCACCGACGACGGCCAGTGGGCCCCGGCGGACCCGAGTGACCCGGCCTCGGTGCGCGAGGCGATCGAAGCCGTCCTCGCCGACCTGCGCGTCCCGACCGAAGGCCGCATCTACCAGGTGGAGCGGGCACTGCGCTACGGCGCGAGCGTCGCCGAGGTCGCGTTGGCCTCCGGCGTCGACCCGTGGTTCGTCGCCGAGGTGCTCGGCCTGGTCGAGCTGCGTCAGGAAGTTCTCGACGCGCCCGTCCTCGACGAGGACCTGCTGCGTCGCGCCAAGCACTACGGTCTGTCCGATCGTCAGCTGGCGGCGCTGCGCCCCGAGCTCGCGGGTGAGGCAGGCGTGCGCTCGCTGCGTCACCGCCTGCGGGTGCGCCCCGTCTACAAGACCGTCGACACCTGCGCCGCGGAGTTCGAGGCCAAGACGCCCTACCACTACAGCACCTACGAGCTGGATCCCGGCGCGGAGTCCGAGGTCGCGCCGCAGCGCGAGCGCGAGAAGGTCATCATCCTGGGCTCGGGCCCGAACCGCATCGGTCAGGGCATCGAGTTCGACTACTCGTGTGTGCACGCGGCACAGACTCTGTCGGCCGCCGGGTACGAGACCGTGATGGTCAACTGCAACCCCGAGACCGTCTCCACCGACTACGACACCGCCGATCGCCTCTACTTCGAGCCGCTCACCTTCGAGGACGTCCTCGAGGTGTACAACTCCGAAGCCGAGTCCGGCACCGTCGCCGGTGTGATCGTCCAGCTGGGCGGCCAGACTCCGCTGGGTCTGGCGCAGCGGCTCACCGACGCGGGCGTGCCCGTCGTCGGTACCTCCGCGGCCGCGATCGACCTGGCCGAGGACCGTGGCGAATTCGGTGATGTGCTCGTCGCCGCGGGCCTGCCCGCGCCCAAGTACGGCACCGCCACCAACGTGGCGCAGGCGAAGAAGATCGCAGGCGAGATCGGCTACCCCGTCCTGGTCCGCCCGTCCTACGTGCTGGGCGGGCGCGGCATGGAGATCGTCTACGACGAGACTTCGCTCGAGGGCTACATCTCCCGCGCGACCGAGCTCAGCCCCGATCACCCGGTGCTGGTCGACCGGTTCCTCGAAGACGCCATCGAGATCGACGTCGACGCCCTGTGCGACGGCGACGAGGTCTACCTCGGCGGCGTGATGGAACACATCGAGGAAGCCGGCATCCACTCCGGTGACTCCGCCTGTGCGCTGCCCCCGATCACCTTGGGCCGCAGCGATATCGAGGCCGTGCGTCGCTCCACCATCGCGCTGGCCAAGGGCATCGGGGTCAAGGGTCTGCTCAATGTGCAGTACGCCCTCAAGGACGACGTGCTCTACGTCCTGGAAGCCAATCCCCGTGCGAGCCGGACGGTTCCGTTCGTCTCCAAGGCGACCGCCGTGCCCCTCGCGAAGGCCTGCGCGCGGATCATGCTCGGCGCCACCATCGCCGACCTGCGCAAGGAAGGCATGCTGCCGCCCGAGGGCGACGGTGGCCACGTGCCGCTGGACGCGCCGGTCGCGGTGAAGGAAGCCGTGCTGCCCTTCCACCGGTTCCGTCGCGCCGACGGCTCCGGCGTGGACTCGCTGCTCTCCCCGGAGATGAAGTCCACCGGCGAGGTCATGGGCATCGACGCCGACTTCGGCACCGCGTTCGCCAAGAGCCAGGCCGCCGCCTACGGCTCGCTGCCGACCGAGGGCACCGTCTTCGTCTCGATCGCCAACCGCGACAAGCGTGCCATGGTGTTCCCGATCAAGCGCCTGCATGATCTCGGCTTCCGCATCCTCGCCACCTCGGGCACCGCGGAAACTCTGCGCCGCAACGGTATTCCGTGCGAACAGGCACGCAAGCACTCCGACCCGGAAGCCACCGATCCGGCCACCGGAATGCCGGAAGCCTCGATCGTGGAGCAGATCCGCGACGGCGAGATCGACATCGTGTTCAACACCCCCTACGGCAACTCGGGCCCCCGCGTGGACGGCTACGAGATCCGCACCGCCGCGGTGGGCGCGAACATCCCGTGCATCACCACCGTGCAGGGCGCTGCCGCGGCGGTGCAGGGCATCGAGGCCAGCATCAACGGTGGCATCGGGGTGCGTTCGCTGCAGGAACTGCACTCGACACTGCGTGGCTGACCACGCGAGGCGTCCGCGACACCACGACGACAACCAGGAGCAGGATCGATGACGACGTTCGGTAGCCGACTGCAGCACGCCATGCGCGAATTCGGCCCGGTGTGCGTCGGCATCGATCCCCACCCTGCCCTGCTGCGGGCGTGGGGGCTCACCGAGGACGTCGAGGGGCTGGAGGCGTTCGCCGAGATCTGTGTCGAGGCCTTCGACGGCCGGGTCGCCCTGGTGAAGCCGCAGGTCGCGTTCTTCGAGACCTACGGTTCCGGCGGCATCGCGGTGCTCGAGCGCGCCATCTCGGTGCTGCGGGCCTCGGGCACCCTGGTGCTGGCCGATGCCAAGCGTGGCGACATCGGCTCCACCATGGATGCCTACGCCCACGCTTGGCTCGGCGACGGACCGCTGGGTTCGGACGCGGTGACCGTCTCGCCCTACCTCGGATTCGGATCGCTCGATCCGGCGCTGAATCTGGCGCAGGCGAATCATCGTGGCGTGTTCGTGCTCGCCGCGACCTCGAATCCTGAAGGGGCGCAACTGCAACGGATCACCGCCGCGGACGGGCGCACGATCGCGCAGACGATGGTCGACGAGGCCGCGGCCCGCAATGCGGGTGACGGCTTCGGCTCGGTCGGCGTGGTCGTGGGCGCGACGCTCACCGAGGCACCCGATCTGTCGGCCCTCAACGGCCCGATTCTGATGCCCGGTGTGGGCGCGCAAGGCGGGGGAGCGGACTCGATCCGCGCCCTGGTCGCCGAAGCGAACCTGGCTGCTGTCGTGCCCAACGTGTCTCGGGAGGTACTCAACGCGGGCCCATCGGTGACGGCGCTGTGCGACAAGACCGCTCAGCTGCAAGCGGAGTTCGCCTTCCTCCAGGGCTGACGCGACGCACGGGGCGGGGTCACCTGGGCGACGGTCGCGGCGCCGGGCGCTGCCAGGGGCCGTGCTCTGCTTCCTTGCCGTGCAAGGGCTACTCGGGCCCGTCCAGCCGTGCGATCTCAGCGGCGACCCGGTGGTTCCTGGCACGCCACCAACCGAACGCGCCGACGCCGAGGGGCAGCAGCACGGTCACGAACCCCGACACGGGCATGAACACCAGACCGAATACGGTGACCGCGCCGAGCGCGAGCAGCACCGCGCCGGGCACATACCCCAGCGTCCGCTCCAGCGCCATCATCGCGAGCCCGAAACCGACGCTGACCACGCCGAACTGAGTGAACCAGAAGGTGAGCTCCACGTCTTGATCACCGCCGAGCCACACGGCGATGCCGAGCGCGGTGTGCGCCGTGCCGATGAACGTCATGAGGGCGCCGGCAAGGGGAAATCGTGTTTTTGAATCCATATTCATAAACTGTGCCATTAGGCTGATCCGGTGGCAAGACCCCGCCTTTTCACCGATGATCAGGTGCTCGACGCGGCGCGCGATCTGCTCGCCGACCCCGCGATCACCCGTCCCGCCATCACGGCGATCAGCACCGCCGCCGGCGTGCATTCCGGGTCGATCTATGTGCGTTTCGCCTCACGTGACGAACTACTCGCCCGGCTGTGGCTGCGGTCGATCCGACGGTTCCACGAGGGCTTCATCACGGCACTCACCGGCCCCGCGCCGCTGCTGTCCGCCGCTACCTTTCTGCCGCGCTACTGCCGCGCGTACCCGACCGAGGCGCGGGCGATGAAGATGTTCCATCGCGACGAACTCGTCGAGGTCGGCGCCGAGGATCTGCGGGCCGCGATCGCCGGGGTGAACGACGACATGAACGCCGCTCTGCTCGGCGCTGTCGTGACCGAATTCGGGGCCGCCGACGACCGCTCGCTGGCCATCGCGGGCGCCGCCGTGAAGGCGATTCCGTACGGTCTGGTCCGAGATTACATCGCCCGCGCCACCCCGATTCCGGACTGGATCGACGAGGTCGTCGCGACCGCTTCGGGTGCGGTTCTCGACGAGTTTCGGGCCCGATCGTGACGACACGCGGTACGAAATCGAGCGACACGCGGGCTTTTTCAGGAAACCCGCTGGTCGCGCGCCGCCGGGTTTGCCAGGGCGGCACCTGGCCCTCACGCTACCCGGTGGCTATCATCGCCCATATCGGTATAACCGCAGGTGAGGATGCATTTTAGGAATTCGGCGGTACGATCGAGGCGTGGGAATCGGCCGTCACCGCATCGAGTCCGCGCGCGCCATACGGCATCCGTAATCCTGCCCTGACCTGGGGGTCGGGTTCGCAATCGGCGCGCACCGTGGGTACGGTCGCACAGACCGTCCGGGTAACCGGCGGTAGATCTGGCAATGAACGATGAGACGGAGGAACCCGTGGCCCTTCCCCAGCTGACTGATGAGCAGCGCGCCGCTGCTCTGGAGAAGGCGGCTGCCGCTCGCCGCGCTCGGGCAGAGCTCAAGGAGCGCCTGAAGCGCGGTGGAACGAACCTGAAGCAGGTCCTCACCGACGCCGAGTCCGATGAGATTCTCGGCAAGATGAAGGTTTCTGCGCTGCTCGAGGCTCTGCCGAAGGTGGGCAAGGTCAAGGCGGCCGAAATCATGACCGAGCTGGAGATCGCGCCTACGCGTCGTCTCCGTGGTCTCGGTGCCCGGCAGCGCGCTGCGCTGCTCACCCGCTTCGACTTCGACGCCTAAAGTCTGGTGGACAAAAACACGCGGAAGGGCCGGCTGGTAGTACTGGTCGGCCCCTCGGCCGTGGGTAAATCCACGGTCGTACGGTGCGTGCGGGAACGCCTGCCCGAACTGGTTTTCAGTGTGTCGGCCACGACGCGGGACCCCCGTCCCGGCGAGGTCGACGGTCGCGATTACCGGTTTGTTTCCCGAGCCGAGTTCGACGCCATGATCGTGGCGGACGAGCTGCTCGAATGGGCAGACATCCATGGGGGGTTGCAGCGATCGGGCACCCCCGCCGCCCCGGTGCGAGCAGCGCTGGCGAGCGGACTTTCGGTACTGATCGAAGTCGACCTGGCCGGTGCACGGTCGGTCCGGCAGGCGATGCCCGAGGCACTTCTGGTGTTTCTCGCGCCGCCGAGCTGGGAAGAACTGGTCTCGCGGTTGCGTTCGCGCGGCACCGAGACACCCGAGGTGATCGAGCGCAGGCTCCAGACCGCCCGGGTCGAATTGGCGGCCCGTGACGAGTTCGACACGGTCATCGTGAACAGCGAGGTAACCACTGCTTGTGAGCAGTTGGTATCGTTGTTCGTTAGCACAAATTCGAGTTCTTGACCCACTAACCCGCAGGAGCCACTCCTAGTGAGTACAGACATCACCGCAGTACCCGCGTACGACACCCCGATCGGCCTCACCAACCCCCCGATCGACGAGCTGCTCGAGCGCACGTCGTCCAAGTACGCCCTGGTGATCTACGCGGCCAAGCGCGCCCGTCAGATCAACGATTACTACAACCAGCTCGGTGACGGCATCCTCGAGTACGTCGGCCCGCTCGTCGAGCCGGGTCTGCAGGAGAAGCCGCTGTCGGTCGCCATGCGCGAAATCCACTCCGACCTGCTCGAACACACCGAGGGCGAGTGACAATCTCTACTCCGGAGGCGTAAGACCATGCGGATCGTCGTCGGGGTCGGCGGGGGCATCGCCGCCTACAAGGCGTGTGCCCTCGTTCGCCGTTTCACCGAGACCGGACATCAGGTGCGGGTCATTCCCACCGAGTCGGCTCTGCAGTTCGTCGGTAAGGCGACCTTCGAGGCGCTGTCCGGTCAGCCGGTGCACACCACGGTGTTCGCCGACGTGCCCGAGGTGCCGCACGTGCGGATCGGCCAGGAGGCCGATCTCGTCGTCATCGCCCCCGCCACCGCGGATCTGATGGCGCGCGCCGCACAGGGGCGCGCCGACGATCTGCTCACCGCCACCTTGCTGACGGCCCGATGTCCGGTGCTGTTCGCGCCCGCGATGCACACCGAGATGTGGGAGCACCCGGCCACGGTGGCCAATGTCGCGACTCTGCGCGCGCACGGCGCCAACGTGATGTCGCCCGCGTCGGGCCGACTCACCGGCACCGACACGGGTCCGGGACGGCTGCCGGAACCGGAGGAGATCTTCGGTCTGGCCTCGCTGCTGCTCGAACGTGCCGACGCGCTGCCGCGCGACCTGACCGGTCGCCGCGTGGTGATCACCGCCGGTGGCACGAGGGAACCCCTCGACCCGGTGCGCTTCCTCGGCAACCGCAGCTCCGGCAAGCAGGGCTACGCCCTGGCCAGGGTCGCCGCCCAGCGTGGTGCCCAGGTGACGCTGATCGCGGGCAACACCATCGAGCTCGCGCCACCCGCCGCGGTCGAACTGGTCCACATCACCACCGCCGACCAGCTCAAGACCGCCGTCGACAAGCACGCGCTCGGCGCCGACGCGGTGATCATGGCTGCCGCGGTCGCCGATTTCCGTCCGACCCATGTGGCCGCCGCGAAGATCAAGAAGGGCGCCGACGAACCCGACGTGATCCCGCTGACCAAGAACGAGGACATCCTCGCCGGCTTGGTCGAGGCCCGCACCGAGGGACGGCTCGCCGGTACCGCGATCGTCGGTTTCGCCGCCGAGACCGGTGACGACAACGGCGACGTGCTCACCCACGCCCGCGCGAAACTGGCACGCAAGCGCTGCGATCTGCTCGTGGTCAACGCGGTCGGCGAGGGCAAGGCGTTCGAGGTCGACACCAACGACGGCTGGTTGCTCGGTGCCGACGGCACCGAACAGGCCCTCGATCACGGTTCGAAGGCGTTGCTGGCCAGCCGGGTGCTCGACGCGCTGGTCCCGTTGCTGCGCTGACCGGGTAGTTCACGCGAAAGCTGTTGCGCTACAACGATGGTCGCGCAGTGTACCGTCCGCGCGGGTGTTCGCGGGGTGGCTTGGTATTTACTCGCCACCATGTCGGTGGTTTGGAATAGTCTTGATGAGAAGGGTTGCGCGGTAACACCGAGAAGTTACCGTCACAAGCCGAACGAGTAACCCGTTGAGGGAGAGGGAATAACTGTGCGTACGACAGGTAGTCGGCTATTCACCAGTGAGTCCGTGACCGAGGGGCATCCGGACAAGATCTGTGACGCGATCAGCGATTCCATCCTCGACGCACTGCTCGCGGAGGACCCGAGCAGCCGGGTCGCGGTGGAAACCATGGTCACCACGGGGCAGGTCCATGTCGCGGGCGAGGTCACCACCTCCGCCTACGCCGACATCCCGCGGATCGTGCGCGAGAAGGTCCTCGAGATCGGATACGACTCCTCCGCAAAGGGATTCGACGGTAACTCCTGCGGTGTCAACATCGCGATCGGCGCTCAGTCGCCCGATATCGCCCAGGGTGTCGACACCTCGCACGAGGCGCGCGTCGGCGGTTCCGACGACGCGATCGAGCGCCAGGGTGCCGGTGACCAGGGCCTGATGTTCGGCTACGCCACCATCGACACGCCCGAGCTGATGCCGCTGCCGATCGCGCTCGCGCACCGGCTCTCGCGCAAGCTGACCGAGGTGCGTAAGTCGGGTGTGCTGCCCTATCTGCGTCCCGACGGCAAGACCCAGGTCACCATCGAATACGAGGGTGACCGCCCGGTCCGGCTCGACACAGTCGTCATCTCCACCCAGCACGCCGCCGATATCGACCTGGACAACCTGCTCGCCCCCGATATCCGCGAGAAGGTCGTCGACGCCGTCATCGGCGATCTGAACCTGCCCAGCCTCGACACCTCCGACATCCGGCTGCTGGTCAACCCCACCGGCAAGTTCGTGCTCGGTGGACCGATGGGCGACGCGGGCCTGACCGGCCGCAAGATCATCGTCGACACCTACGGCGGCATGGCCCGCCACGGTGGCGGCGCGTTCTCCGGCAAGGACCCGTCGAAGGTCGACCGCTCGGCCGCCTACGCCATGCGCTGGGTCGCCAAGAACGTCGTGGCCGCGGGCCTGGCGGATCGCGTCGAGGTGCAGGTCGCGTACGCGATCGGCAAGTCGGCCCCGGTCGGTCTGTTCGTCGAGACCTTCGGCACCGAGAAGATCGACCCGACCAAGATCTCCACCGCCATCTCCGAGGTCTTCGACCTGCGTCCGGGCGCGATCATCCGTGATCTCGACCTGCTGCGCCCGATCTACGCGCCGACCGCGGCCTACGGCCACTTCGGCCGCACCGATGTCGACCTGCCCTGGGAGCACACGGACCGCGCCGACAAGCTGCGCGCGGCCGTCGGCCTGTAGTAGTCACGGACCGCGTGACAGCGGACGATTCATCGACAGCAGCGGGACACCCCATCGCGAGGGTGCTCCCGCTGCTTTCGCCTGCCCACCTCGACCGCGACTTCGACTACCTCGTCCCCGCCGAACTGGACGAGATCGCGCAACCGGGCGTGCGGGTGCGCGTGCGGTTCGCCGGTCGCCTCGTCGACGGTTACCTGCTGGAGCGGCTCCCACACAGCGACCACACCGGCAAGATGATGTCGCTCGAACGCGTCGTCTCCGCGGAACGCGTCCTCACCCCGGATATTCTGCGACTGGCCACTGCTGTCGCCGCCCGCTATGCGGGGACGCGCGCCGATGTCCTTCGCCTGGCGATTCCCCCGCGTCACGCCCGCACCGAAACCGGCGGCACGAAGAAGGCCGATGTCGTGAAGAAGTCGGCGCGTTCGGCGTCCGACGTTGTCGTTACCGCCGATGATTCGACGTCCGAGCAGGCGGAGTCACCCGCCGCCGATGAGCAAGGCGCGGGCATCGCGGCGCCGGGAGCGGTTGATGTCGAGCATCTTTCGCGCTCGACCGCAGCAGCTGGCTCGACCGCAGCAGCCGGCTCGACCGCAGCGGCTGGCTCGACCGCAGCGGTCGGCTTGAACGGTGAGGGTGCGTCTACCGGTGTGAACAGCTCCACCGGTGCGGACGGCTCGGCCTCGGTGGGTTCGGACAACGTCGGCGATTCGACCACGGTGGTCGGCGCAGTGGCAGCAGGTGGGTCGGATTCGCCGTCTCCTGAGGTCGACGCGTCGGCGTGGGGTCGGTATGCGCACGGCATGGGCTTTGTCAGCGCAGTGGCGCAAGGTAGGGGTGCGCGAGCGGCGTGGCAGGCGTTGCCGGGGGAGGACTGGGCGGCGCGGTTGGCGGAGTTGGCGGCGACGGTGGTGGCCGCCGGGCGCAGTGCGGTGTTGATGGTGCCGGATCAGCGGGATCTCGATCGATTGCTCGCCGAATGTGTTGCGCTGGTGGGGGATCGGGCCGTCGGGTTGTCGGCCGGATTGGGGCCCGCGGCGCGGTATCGGCGGTGGCTGGCGGTGCTACGGGGGCAGGCGCGGATCGTGGTGGGGACTCGGGCGGCGGTGTTCGCGCCCGCACGGGATCTCGGGTTGATCGCGATGTGGGACGACGGCGACGACACCTACGCCGAGCCGCGCTCGCCCTATCCGCATGCTCGTGAGGTGGCGATGTTGCGGGCGCACGAGACAGGAGCCGCGTTCGTCGCCGCCGGGTTCGCGCGGACGGCCGAGATTCAGGCGGTCGTCGAATCCGGTTGGGCACGTGACCTTCTCGCGGAACGTCACGTGTTGCGTGAGGTGACGCCCAGGATCAGCGCGCCCGGCGACAGCGATTTCGCGCTGGAGCGGGATGCGTTGGCGCGGTCGGTGCGGATGCCCGGTGTGGCGTTCGCCGCGGCACGGTCGGCGATCAAGGAGAACGTGGCGGTGCTGGTGCAGGTGCCGCGGCGGGGGTACGTTCCGTCGCTTGCCTGCGCGAAGTGCCGGACACCCGCGCGGTGTCGGCACTGCAACGGCCCGTTGGCGTTGCCGCACTCCACGAATGGGGAAGCGGCGAGTCCGCAGTGCAAGTGGTGTGGGATCACCGAGGCCGCGTTTCGCTGTCAGGCGTGTGGGGCGCGAGCGCTGCGGGCGACCGTGATCGGGGCGGCCCGGACCGCGGAGGAACTCGGGCGTGCGTTCTCGGGGGTTCCGATCCGGGCCTCGGGAGGCGGGGAGGTACTCGACACCGTCGAACCCGGCGCCCAGGTGGTCGTCGCGACGGTCGGCGCCGAGCCGCTCGTTCCCGGTGGCTACGGGGTGGCGCTGTTGCTCGACGGATGGGCCCTACTCGGCCGCGCCGACCTGCGCGCGAGCGAGGACACCCTGCGCCGCTGGATGGGTGCCGCCGCCTTGGTCCGCCCGCGCGGCCAGGTGATCGTCATGGCCGAGCCCTCCCTGCCGACCGTGCAGGCGCTGGTGCGCTGGGACCCGGTCAACCACGCCGCCGCCGAACTCGACGCCAGGGCCGAAGTCGGGTTTCCGCCGGCGATTCGGCTGGCGGCCGTGGACGGGACGACCGATTCGATCGCCGAACTACTCGACGCCGCGGAACTTCCCGACGGCACCGAGATCCTCGGTCCCGTCCCGCTACCACCGACCGCGCGTAAACCCTTCTCGGGCAGCGACTCTCCGGCCGAAGTCGAACGAATGCTGTTGCGCGTGGCCCGGTCCGATGGCGCTCCGCTCGCCCGCGCGTTGACCGCGGCGCAGGCGGTGCGCAGCACGCACCGGTCCGATGCGCCGCTGCGGGTGCAGATAGACCCGGTCGATATCGGGTGATCCGCGCCTAGGCCTACATCGCCCGATCGCGTTGTGCCCAGTGGGCGTCCGGGGTGGCTGCGCGGCCGTGACGGTCGTCAGGGAGACGGGGCGAGTTCCTCGGGCGACGGCGCCTGACCTGCTCACTCTATAGTTAGTTGTATGACTGAATCGGACGCGCAGGTCAGACCCCCGATCGGGAAGCAGCAACGCCTGGTCCAAGCGGCGATGCGCGTGTTCTACCAGCAGGGCATCGAGAAGACGACGATCGCGGATATCGCGCGCGAGGCCGACGTGCCGGTCGGCAATGTCTACTACTACTTCAAAACCAAAGACCAGTTCATCGCCGCGGTCATCGAGCTGCACGGACAGGTGCTGGTGGGAGCTGTCGCCGAGCTCGCGGAGCTGCCCGGCCCTGCCGAGAAATTGAAGGCGATGGTGCGCAGCTGGGTCGAGCAACGGGAGATGGCGGCACGATTCGGTTGCCCGACCGGTTCACTCGCCGCCGAACTGGACAAGCGCGAGGATGCCTTCGGTGGGGAACCGGCGCGGGTGATCGGGCTACTCGTGGAGTGGGCGCGCGAGCAGTTCGCCGAGCTGGGCCGCGCCGATGCCGACGAGCTCGCGATCGCGTTCGTCGCCGCCTATCAGGGAATCTCCTTGCTCACCAACACCTTCCGTGACCCGGAGCTGATGGTCACCGAGGGGGCGCGGCTGGAGCGATGGATCGACGAGCTGGCCCGGAAATAGGGGCGCGTTCTGCCGGGCACGTCGTTGGGCTCGGCAGAACGCCTGGTCAGATGGCTTGGATCAGGATCCGACGGCTACCGACGCGCTGATGGCGGTCATCAGCTCGTCGATGTTGTCGTGCAGGGCGCGGGTGGCGATCGGGTCGAGCATGGCGGCCAGGCTCGGCATGCCGAGATCGAAATCGGCGTCGAAGCTCACCACGGCGTCGGCGCCGTCGGCGGCCACCTCCCAGCGGCCCTCGAACGCGACCAGATCGCCGGCGACCTGGACGAACGAGTAGGTGCGGGCGGCGGTGTCGAACAGGTCGCGTTCGGTCCAGCGCAGCGAGCCGTCACGGAAACGGACCTCCCACTCGCTGGTGGCGGCGCCACCGTCGGCATCCCAGTTCACCTCGACCTGCTGCACACCGTCGGCGATGTGGGGGTAGCTGTCGAGATCCTTGAGCTGAGCGAAAACCGTGTCGGCGTCGATGTTCTCGATGCGTCGGCTGAGCGAAACAGTAGGCATGGCAGAACTCCTGTGATCAGACGTGTGCGAGTAGTGCGGTGAGTGCGTTGTCGAGGGCGACCAGGACGGTGCGCTCCTGGTCGTCGGTGAGCACGGCGGGCGGGGTGAGCCGCACGACCGCACTCGCACCGAGCGAGTGATTGACGATCACCCCGTGTGCGAGCAGATCGGTGACCAGCTCGGCGGCCAGATCGGGCCGGGTGAACTCGATGCCGATGAGCAGGCCGCGACCGCGTACCTCGCGGACGGTGCGGCCCACGTACTGCGCGCACAGGTCACCGACCGTGGCGAGCATCCGCTCACCCAGTTCCGCCGCGCGTGCGGCGGTGTCACCGGCGACGAGCGCACCGACCGTGGCGATCACGGCCGCCGCTGCCAGGGGTGACCCGCCGAAGGTCGACGAGTGCAGTGTCGGGTCATCGGCGAAGGGCCGAAACGCCGTGGCGGTGGCGAGCACCGCCGAGACCGGAACCACGCCACCGGACAGCGCCTTGCCCACCAAAAGCACGTCAGGGCAATCGATCTCGGGCTGGTGCGCCCACATCGTGCCGGTGCGGCCGAGGCCGGTCTGGATCTCGTCCACGATCAGGAACGCGTCGTTGGCCCGGCACAACCGCTGCACGGCGGCGAGATAACCCGGCTGCGGGATGACGACGCCGCCCTCACCCTGGATCGGTTCCAGGATGACCGCCCCGCGTCCCTCGGCCGCGACGAGCTCGGCCTCGAGTGCCGAGATGTCGTCGTAGGGAATCGCGGTGGCGGACAGCAACGGCTGAAAACGGCGCTGGTACTCCGGTTTCGGCGTCACCGCCAGTGCGCCGGTGGTCTTGCCGTGGTACCCGCCGAGCATGGTGATCAGCCGGTCCTTGCCATGTGCGCGGGCGATCTTGAGCCCGAGCTCGGTGGCCTCGGCGCCGGAATTGAGGAACGCGACGGACTCGAGCCCCTCCGGCGCGATCGACACCAGCGCCCGAGCGGCCTCGGCGACCTTGGGCTCCAAGAGCAGCCGGGTCGCCAGGGGGTGGGTGCGTACCTGTTCGACCACCGCGGCCACCACCGGCTCGGGGCAGTGCCCGAGCAGGAACACCGCATACCCGCCGCAGTCGATGAAGGAACGGCCGTCGGCGGTCTCGACGATCGCGCCGTGCGAGGCCACTTCGACCGGTGCGCTCACGAATTCGGCCAGGGCCGCGCGCCCACGACCCAGATGTGCCCGATAGAGCTCGACGATCTCGGCGCGTTCGATGGTCATGCTGTCTCCATTCGGCATGCTCGGGCTCCCTCCGTGGTTACACAGGCGGCCGCCTCCGGGCGCTGACCGCTCATGCCGCGACCGTCTCGGGTAGCCAGTACGCGCGCACGGTGCGGGTCAGCAGATCGCGCGCGGTGTCCAGACTCGGCTGGATACCGACGAACGGACCGGTGCCGAGACTGGATTCGAACGGCGCGTCGGTGAACAGCGACGCCATGGCGAGCAGATTGTCGAACTTCTTGCGTGCCTTGGCGTCGAGCACATCGCCGAGCATCGGCAGGATCAATCGCTGCACCGCCTCGATCTGGAAGTAGCGCGGGCTGTCGAGCTCGGTGCCCTCGGCGCCGTAGAGCTCACGGCACAGCTCGACGATCGCGCCGGTCTCGATGGCGTGGTCACCGGCGGTGAGCCAGTACTCCGAGCCGTCGGTGTCGGCCGTGGCGAGGCGGGCCAGCGCCGACGCGACGACATCCTGGGCGAGGAAGTCGACCTGGGCGGTGTCGCTGAACGGCACGAACGGCAGTGCGCCCTTGACGTAGGCGCCGAGGAAGGTGTGCAGGCCCTGGTGGCGGATGATCTGCCCGGTCGCCGAATCGCCCATGAGCAACGACGGACGAGCGATCACGTAGGGCACGCCCGACTCGCGCACCGCCGCTTCGCCGTCGATCTTGGAGCGCAGGTACATGTCGCGACCGTCGGCACACCCGGTGCCCGTGACGACCAGCGCCGACTCGGCGCGGGCGACGAACGACGAACTGGTGTGCACCAGATCGGCGCCGGCGACCTCGCAGAACCGCAGCACATTGCGCGTGCCGTTCACGTTGATCGAGCGGATGGTCTCTTCGTCCCGATTGAAGTCGACCATGGCCGCCACGTGGATGACCCGGTCGACCTCGTCGGCGATGCGCTGGTAGTCGTCGCCGAGACCGAGGTCGGGCTGTCGGATGTCGCCGCTGAGCCAGGTGACACCGGGACGCGCGGCCCCGGTCTTGCTGTGGCCGACGGCGTAGATGCGATGGTCGGGCAGTAGTTCGACCAGTGCGCCGCCGATGACGCCGGACGCGCCGGTGATCAGGAAAGTGGACTCACGGTTGATGCTCATGTTCCCTCCACTCCGGGGCGGGGAACGAACGAATTCGTCGTGCACCCGGTAGTAGTTCGGTGGACCCGAGAAGCGGATGTGTTACGTCGTTGTGACCTCCGCGAAATCCAAAGTAGCCCAATGGATTTCGATTTCCGGTGACGTCCAGATGAACTCGGGGAGGCGATCGGGCCATTTCCCGGTGCGATCGGCGACCGTGTGATTTTCCGCCTCGGAAGCCGTGAAAGCCCACGTCAACGGCGCCCGGCGCGAAACTCGCCGGGCGTCGTCGACGCGGGTGAAATCCGCTCAGGCCGTGACGACTTCACGCTCCGGTCGGCTGCCGGTCACCTTCGGCAGTGACTCACCCTCGATGTCGACGTGCGGCAGCAACCGCTCCAGCGGGCCCGGCAACCACCACGCCCAGCGGCCGAGCAGCGCCATCACGGCGGGGATCAGGGTCATCCGCACGATCAGCGCGTCGAACAGCACGCCCACGCCCATCGCGAACCCGATCGGGCCGATCATGGTGTTGTGGCTGAACAGGAATCCGGCGAAAACCGCGATCATGATCACCGCCGCCGCCGCGACCACCCGCACGCTGTGGGCGTAACCGGTGCGCACCGCGGTGAGCGCGGAACTGTCTCCGGTGACGTAGGCCTCGCGCATCCGCGACACCAGGAACACCTGATAGTCCATCGCCAGCCCGAACAGCACACCGATCAGCAGGATCGGCAGGAACGCCAGAATCGGTGCCGGATGGTGCACATTGAGGACCGAACCCAGCCATCCCCACTGATAGACCGCCGTGGTCGCGCCGAGCGCCGCGGCCAGGGAGAGCAGGAAGCCCAGTGCCGCGGTGAGCGGAACCAGCAGTGAACGGAATGCCAGCATCAGTAGTGTCAGGGCCAGGCCGACGACGACGATCAGGAACGGTGCCAACGCGGCGGAGAGCTTGCGCGCCACGTCGATCGCGATCACCGTCTCGCCCGTCAGGTGCAGGGTCGCACCGTGCTCGGCCCGCAGGTCGGAATGGAATGGAATGGAATGGAATGGAATGGAATGGAATGGAATGGAATGGAATGGAATGGAATGGAATGGAATGGAATGGAATGGAATGGAATGGAATGGAATGGAATGGAATGGAATGGAATGGAATGGAATGGAATGGAATGGAATGGAATGGAATGGAATGGAATGGAATCGCCCCGCCGCGCCGGATCGACTTCACCAGCGTGGCAGTGTCTTCCGAGCTGGGCTCGGTGGTCGGGACGACCACGAACTGGGCGGTGTCCGCGGCGGCGTTGACCTCCGGCGGCAGCGTCATCGCGACGCCGGGCAGCGCGGTGATCTGCTCGATCGCGGCCTTGGTCTGTGCCTGTATCCGGCCCGGTTCGCCCTGCACCACCGCCACGAGCGGCCCGTTCAGGCCGGGTGTGTAGGCCTTGGCGAGCAGATCGTAGGACTGTCGCGCGACGGTATCGGTCGGCTCCTGGCCCGCGTTGGGCAAGCCGAGACGCAGTCCGAGCGCGGGCAGTGCGATGACGGCGAGCACGCCGATGCCCGCCAGCAGGGTGAGGATCGGCCGCTTGGTCACCGTGTCGCCCCAGCGGTTGGGCCGCTGTGCCGCCACGATCGAGGCCAGGCCCCGCCCACGCGGAATCAATCGCTCGCCGGCGAAGCCGAGAATCGCGGGCAGCAGCGTAATCGCCAGCAGCACAACGACGCCGACGCTCGCTGCCGCCGCCAGACCCATCCCGGTGAGGAACGGGATCCGCGCGATCGCCAAGCCGCACAGGGCGATCAGCACGGTGGCGCCGGCGAAAACGACCGCGCTGCCCGCCGTTCCGATCGATCGCGCCGCCGATTCACGCACCGGCATCGCCTCGGCCAGCTGCTGACGGTGTCGCGACACGATGAACAGCGTGTAGTCGATACCGACCGCCAAACCGAGCATCAGCGACAGTGCCAACGTGGCCGACGACGCGTCGAACAGCGTGGAGGCCGCGACCACGCCACCGGTGCCGATACCGACTCCGACCAGCGCGAGCAGCAACGGCAACCCCGCGGCGAGGAGTGAACCGAAGGTGATGACCAGAACGGCCATCGCGATCGCCACACCGACCGCCTCGGACGGCCCGACGAACGAGGCCTCGGTGTAGAACGGGCCGCCGGTGAGCATCGGCCGCAGTCCCTGCGCGCTCAACCGGTTGTGGACCGTTTCCACGGACTGCTTCGCGGTCGGGTTCACCGGGGTGGCGAAGGTGATGTCGACGAAGGTGACGTCGCCCTTCTCGGACACCGCGAACACGGCCGGGGTGACGCCATCGATGCCGGGTGTGCCGCTCAGCGTCGCCAGTTCGGCATCGATCTGGGTCAGCGGCAGCGGTTTGCCGTCGGGTGCCCGCACGACGAGCCGGGCGGGCGCTTCGCCCTGCGTAGTCGGTGCGCCCTTGCCGAAGCTGTCCTTCAGCACGATCTGGGCGCGGTCGGATTCGGTGCCGGGAATGTCGAACCGATCGGAAACCCTGGCGCCCAAGGTGATTCCGACGAGTGCGACGGCAGTGGCGATGAGTGACCAAACGGCGACCACCCACCACGGATTGCGAAAACAGAGATCGCCGAGGCGATAGAGAGCCCGCGCCATGGTTACCCCTCCAGGGTATTTAACCTACAACTGGCTGATTACCTACATGTGTAGGATAAGCCCGGTCGCCCGGCGGACGTCAACGTGTCGCGCGACACAACGACCCGTGGATGTGAAGGTGGAGATGTGATTCGAACGCAGCCGGCCGGGCGCAAGCCGACCTCCGACGATCCGCGGGTGTTGCGCAGCCGCGGTCTACTCCAGGACGCGATCCTCGAGCTCGGACTCGAAGGCCCGGTCGACGGCATCGCCATTTCCGACATCACCGGTCGTGCGGGCGTGAGCCGCAGCACCTTCTACGACCACTACACCGACAAGGAGACGCTGCTCGCCGACGCGATCGAACGGCACGCGCTCGACGCGGGCATCTCGCTGCGCGAGGGCGGCTTCGACGACGGTCTACCCGACCAGCCGCCGCAATTCCTGATCGGCTACGTCCAGCACATCGCCGATCATGCCCAGCTCTACCGGAATGTGCTGGGCGCGCACGGCTCGGCGGCGGTGCACGCCCGGCTGACCCGGCGGATCGCGACCATCCTCGCCGAGGGCATCCGGTTGCTCGGTGAGCACGCGCCGGTGGTCTCGGGCGTGCCGATCGAGGTGGACGCGGCGGCGCTGGCGGGCGCGATGCTCGCGGTGCTCACGCACTGGCTCGAGCGATTGCCCGACACGCCGGCGCCGGTTGTCGCGGAATGGATCTGGGAGATCCTCACCCGGGAATGAGGCGTGCCCCGGCGTCGAGCAGGGTGTGGACTTCGGTGGCGGCGCGTTCGCCCGAGGTGAGCGCGCCGTCCATGTAGCCGTTCCATACGGTCGCGGATTCCGCTCCCGCCCAATGGATTCGGCCGATCGGGACGCGCACGGTGTCGTGATAGGCGGTCCAGGCGCCGGGTGGCAGGTAACCGCCGTAGCAGCCCCTCGACCACTCTTCCTGGCTCCAGTCCTTCTCGACGAACTGTTCGGGTTCGGCGGCCGCGGGCCCGAAGTGGCGCGCGAAACACGCGAGCACCTCAGCTTTACGGTCGGCGGCGGGCAGCTGCCCGAGGCGGCGGGCATGGCCAGCCTCGAGGAAGCCGAGCAGCACACCTTTGCTGGCGTCGGGTGGTGAGTTGTCGTAACAGAGTTTCACCGGGCCGACGTCGCTGGTCGCTTGGCCGTTGAGCCCGTCGCGGCGCCAGAACGGCTCGGCGTACACGGCCATACATTTCACGACCGAGCCCTGAATGTAGCGCTGTACCAACTGGTCTCGGTGTCCCGGCAATGGTGGGTCGTAGGCGATGCGGCTGGTCAGGGTCGGCGGGATGGCCACGATCACCGCGCTCGCGCGGACCGTGCGACCGTCGGCGACGACGGTGACGTCGTAGTCGGTGGTCTCGATGCGCCGCACCGGTGCGGACAGTTCGACCGCGTCGCCGAGATCTTCGGCCATCCGCTGCGCGATGCGCTGCGAGCCGCCGACGATGCGCCACTGCTGGGCGCCGTCGACGGTGGAGATCAGCCGGTCGATGCCGCCACCGGAGTGTAGGTAGAACAGAAAGTGCAGCAGTGAGATATCGGCGGGTTCGGCCGCGAATACCGCCTGGCAGACCAGCGTGCATACCTCACGCGCGCCCTTCGTGCGGACATTGCGGCGCAGCCAGCTGTCGAAAGTCTGTGCGTCCCATACGGATGCGCGCCGGGCGGTCCATGGCGCGTCGAGCGGCACCGTCCGGGCCATCCGGTCGAGGCGCACCTGAGCTTGGGCGACATCGGCCAGCGCCATCGGGCGCAGCGGGGGGATCGCGCCGCGGTAGCGCTTGGTGCGGCCGCCGAATTCGATCTGGGCCAGGCCCTCGTTGTAGGTGGCGTGCCTGCTCAGGCCCAGTTCGTCGATCAGGGCGAGCACGCGATCCTGTGTCGGGCCTACCCACTGGCCGCCGACCTCCACGACATTGCCGTCGCCGATGGATTCGTTGAGTGTGCGGCCACCGACCCGGTCGCGTGCCTCGAGAACCAGGACGCGACGGCCCTTGGCGGTGAGTTCTCGCGCGGCGGCCAGCCCGGCCAGTCCGGCCCCCACCACGACAACGTCATAAACATCGGTACCCGTCACGCCGACCCTCCGGTGAACTTCGACTGAACGCTTGTCCAGTTCAAGCCTAGGGTGCGGTGTGTTCCGCCGGGGTGAAACGCGAAAGGAGTCGGCGCGTCGGGCATCGTGTCGCCTCGGCTCACTCGACTGGCTGCCAGCCTGGGCACAACAGGTCGATGTCGGTGATCGCGCCATCGTCCGCGAGCCGGACGGCGAGAACGGTCTGGCGCAGGACGTGTTCCTGCGGCTGGCCGAGCCCGAGGTCGGTGGCCAGTGACAGCGAGGCGACCAGTTCGGCGAGCCGAAGGGGCAGGGGCGGGTCCGGCAGGAATTCGGATTACTCCTTGCATTCGATGCATTGCCGATATATCGTCGATAGTGTCAAGAACAACGAGAGGCCACAGGAGGCTGTCATGCATAACCAAGAGCAACGAGAATTCGGACACTTCCGGCGCGGTCGCGGACCGGGCCCCCGGGAATTCGGTCCCGACCGTCAGCAGTTCCGCCACGGCGGTCGACACGGGCACGGCCCCGAGTTCGGACCGGGCTTCGGCCCAGGTTTCGGACCGGGATTCGGTCCCGGTTTCGGTCGCGGACGCGGCCGCGGTGGTCGTGGCAGGCGCGGTGACGTGCGGGCCGCGGTGCTGCTACTGCTCGTCGAGCGCCCCATGCACGGCTACGAACTGATCCAGCAGATCCGCGACCGCAGCGACGACATCTGGCGTCCGAGCCCGGGGTCCATCTACCCCGCATTGGCCCAGCTCGAGGACGAGGGTCTGGTGCTCATCGAGAAGGTGGCCGGTCGCAAGACCGCCCAGCTCACCGACGAGGGCAAGGCCTATGTCGAGACCCATCGTGAGGATCTCGGCGACCCGTGGGCCGAGGTCAAGCAGGACGTCGGCGCCCAGGCGCTGGACCTGCGCGGGCTGGTCGGACAGGTGATGGGCGCGGTCGGTCAGGTGGCCCAGGTCGGCACCGCGCAGCAGGCGGCGAAGGCGGCCGAGGTGCTCGCCGAGACCCGCAGGGCGCTGTATCGAATCCTCGCCGAGGACGATGTCACCTCCGAGGGCGACGCAACCCCCGAGAAGTGAGGGCGTCGTGAACCGCCTTCCCGACGTGCGGTTGTCGGACCCATGGAGTAAATGTTTGGGTCATGGAACAACTGGGAACGTTGTGGGGTTGGGGAACATCACGATTGCGCGGCGCGGTATCGGTCGCGGCACTCGCCTGCACGGCGGTGATCGGTGTGTCTTTCGCGCCGATCGCCGCCGCTGAACCGGCGGGCTATCGGCCCGCTGTCATTCCGATGCAGGCGGGTCCGGCGCAGTCCGATCACCTGGATGCCGCCCATTACATCAATGCCCATCCGAACTCGGTTCCGGTGGGCCTCAACAACTTCGGGTGTACGCCGAGCGCCGAGCACCCGCGGCCGATCGTGTTGGTGCACGGCACCGACTCGAGCGCCTACTCCGACTGGGCGGGAATCGGGCCGCAACTGGTAGCGGCCGGCTACTGCGTCTTCGCGCTGAACTACGGCGGGGCGCCGGGCGCCGACACCTACGGCACCGAGGACATGCGGATCAGTTTCGCTCAGCTCGCCCAGTTCGTCGACGATGTGCTCGTCGCGACCAAGGCGGCCAAGGTCGATCTGGTCGGCTTCTCGCAGGGGGCAAATGTCAGCCGGTTCTATGTCAACAAGCTCGGTGGTGCGCCGAAGGTCGGGACCTGGGTCGGCCTGGCCTCGCCCAGCTACGGCGGTGTCATGTACGGACTGGTGCCGGTGGGTCAGGCCGTTCCGGGAATGATGGACGTGTTCGCGAGAGTCACCTCCACGGCGGCCGTCCAGCAGGCGCAGGGGGAACCGCTGATGGTGGAGCTCAACGCGGGCGGTGACACCGTGCCCGGTGTCCGTTACGTCACCGTCGGCAGCCGGGTCGACGAGATGATCCAGCCGTTCTCCAACATCGCGCTGCGCGGTGCGGGCGCGGAGAACCTCGTCCTGCAGGACCTGTGCGCCGACGACATGACCGGCCACTTCCACCTGGTCTACGACCCCTTCGTGCAGCAGCTGCTGCAGCGCATCCTCGACCCCGTCCGGGCACCCGCCCCGGTCTGTACCCCGGTCCCGCTCGGCACCGGCATCCCCGAGGTGATCATCGCGGGCAACTCCTGACGGCCGGGCTGGACGGAAGCACCTCGCGGGGTCTCTAGACTGGGACGACCGCAATTCGTCCTCCCCGGGAGCCGCCGTGACCATTCAGCCCGTTCGCCTGTTCGGCGACCCGATCCTGCGCTCGCGTGCCGACGCGGTCACCGAGTTCGGTCCCGACCTCGCCACGTTGGTCGCCGACCTCACCGAGACCATGCACGACGACGGTGGGGTCGGAATGGCCGCGCCGCAGATCGGGGTCGGGCTGCGGGTGTTCGTCTACGACACCGGCGACGCCGCGGGTCACGTGGTGAACCCGGAATGGTCGGCCCTCGGGGCCGATGAACAGGTCGGCCCCGAGGGCTGCCTGTCGATTCCCGGTGTGCGCTACGACGTGCGCCGGGCATCGCGCGTGCGGGTCACCGGGGTCGACGTCACCGGTGCGCCGGTGGAGTTCGAGGCCGACGGGCTGCTCGCCCGCTGCGTACAGCACGAGCACGACCACCTCGACGGCGTGCTGTTCATCAACCGGCTCGAACCGGCCGACCGCAAGGACGCGATGCGCACCATCCGCGAATCCGACTGGTTCCGCGGCGGGATCACCGTGCGCGAATCCAGCGGTGTGGGCGGTGGCCGCTGATGCGGGTAGTTTTCGCCGGCACGCCGGAACCCGCGGTGCCGTCGTTGCGCCGGTTGATCGAGAGCGAAGGCCACGAGGTCGTCGCGGTGGTCACCCGGCCCGACGCGGTCGCGGGTCGCGGCCGCAAGATCATGCGCTCGCCGGTCGGGCAGCTCGCCGACGAGCACGGCATTCCGGTGTTCACGCCGCGCAAGCCGTCCGAACCCGAATTCGTCGCCGCGCTCACCGAACTCGCGCCGGACTGCTGCCCGGTCGTCGCCTACGGTGCGCTGCTGCCGCAGCAGGTGCTCGACATCCCCGCGCACGGCTGGATCAATCTGCACTTCTCGCTGCTGCCCGCCTGGCGCGGTGCGGCGCCCGTGCAGGCGGCCATCGACGCGGGTGACGACATGACCGGTGCGTCGACCTTCCTGATCGAAGCGGGCCTCGACACCGGCCCGGTGTACGGGGTGATGACCGAGAAGATCGGGCTCACCGACACCGCGGGCGAACTGCTGGCCAGGCTCGCCGAAGCGGGCGCCGTGCTGCTCGAGAAAACTCTGGACGGCGTGGAAGACGGGTCGCTGCAAGCGATTCCGCAATCCCACGACGGCGTGACCTACGCACCGAAGGTGGCCGTGGAGGCGGGACGAATCGGGTTCGACGAACCCGCGCTGGCCATCCACCGCCACATCCGCGCCGTCACCCCGGCGCCGGGCGCGTGGACCGAGGTGAACGGGCTGCGCCTCAAACTCGGCCCGGTGGAAATGGTGGAGGAAACCTTGCCCGAACGCGAGATCGAGGTGCGCAAGTCCGGCGTCTTCGTCGGAACATCGACCACGGCGGTCCGCCTCGGACAGGTCCAACCGCCCGGCAAGAAGATGATGAACGCCCTCGACTGGGCCCGCGGCGCCCGCCTCGCTCCCGGCACGGTGATCGGATGAGGGAGCAGCGAGCAGATACCGCGGTCATGCCGGAGCCGATCGACAGCGAGGTGCGCGCATGAGCGCCTCCGACCGCCGCCGTCGCCGCGAAGCCGACGCCGCGAAGGGCGTGAGCCCCCGCGAGGATCGCAAACCCACCGGAAAATCTGGCGACGCGCGCGGCACCGGTTCCCGCGACGACCGCAAGATCACCAGCAAGAATGTCGATGGTGGCTGGGCCGCCCGCGCCGCGAAGGGCACCACCACCCCGCGTGCGGACGGCGATCGCTGGACCGGCCGCGATGACCGTGGCGGCTCCGACCGACCCCGCCGCGACGACCGCGACGGGGGCACCCGATCGGGCACACCCCGCCGTTCCGACGATCGCCCTGGTTTCGCGCGCGGCGCGGGCAATCGAGGTGCTGCCGCTCCGCGATCCGGTGGGCCACGTCGCGAAGACGACCGCGCGCAGGGTGGTGACGGTGGTGGCCGGGACGACGCTCCGCGATCCGGTGTACCTCGTCGTGTCGACGACCGCCCAGGTTTCGGCGACGCGAACGACAGGGCGCAGAGTCGTGACTCGGCCGACCAGCGTGGCGCCGCGGGACGTTCCGGTGCGGGCCGAACCGGCCGTGGCGCGTCGCGTCCCGATCGTGGTGCGCGCGTAGGAGATTCGCGCGGCCGTGGCGCGGGCACCCGCGACGCCGGTGCGGGAACGGCGGGTAAGGCGCCCACGCAGCGGCGACCCGAGCGTCCCGATCCCACCGTGCCGAGTCCGCGCAAGCGGCGCGGCGAGCCTGTGGATCCGGCGCGTGAGGTGGCCCTCGATGTGTTGCGGGCCGTGCGTGAGCGCGATGCCTATGCCAACCTCGCGCTGCCGAAGTTGTTGCGCGAGCGCAAGATCAGTGGCCGTGATGCCGCGTTCGCGACCGAGCTCACCTACGGTGCGAGTCGTTCGCAGGGACAGCTCGACGCGGTGATCTCGGCGTGCGCGGGCCGCCCGGTCGACGAGATCGACGGCCCCATCCTCGACATCCTGCGCCTGGGCGTCTACCAGTTGCTGCGGACCCGCACCAGCGCGCACGCCGCCGTCGACACCTCCGTCGACCTGGCCAGCGCCGAATTCGGCCAGGGCCGTGCCGGTTTCGTCAATGCCGTGCTGCGCCGGGCGGGGGGCAAGACCGCCGAGGAGTGGATCGCCGAACTCGCCCCCGCCGACCCGGTCGGCAAGCTCGCCTTCGAGCACGCGCATCCGAAGTGGATCGCCCAAGCCTTCGCCGACGCGCTCGGCGCACAAGCAGGCGAGTTGGACGAGCTCCTGAAAGCCGACGACGAGCGCCCGGTCGTGCACCTGGTCGCGAGGCCCGGGGAAATCACCGCCGAGGAACTCGCCCTGGTCACCGGTGGCGAAGAAGGTCGCTGGTCCCCGTACGCGGTGTACCTCGACGGCGGCGACCCGGGTCAGCTGGAGCCGGTCCGCGACGGCATCGCGGCCGTCCAGGACGAGGGCAGTCAGCTGGTCGCGCTCGCTCTCACCCGCGCGCCACTGGACGGCGAGGACAAGGGCCGCTGGCTCGATCTCTGCGCAGGTCCCGGCGGTAAGGCGGCCTTGCTCGGCGCGCTCGCCGCGATCGACCTGTTCACCGTCGACGCCGTCGAACCGGCCGAACACCGCGCCGAACTGGTTCGCAAATCCACCCGCAACCTGCCCGTCACCGTCCACGTCGCGGACGGCCGCGACAGTGGGCTGACCCCCGGCTACGACCGCGTTCTCGTCGACGCGCCCTGCACCGGCCTCGGCGCCCTTCGCCGTCGTCCGGAGGCTCGCTGGCGTCGTACCCCGGCAGACGTGACGGAACTGGTCACCCTGCAGCGTGAGCTCCTGGCCGCCGCCTGGGACCTGGTGCGTCCGGGCGGTGTCGTCGTCTACTCGACCTGCTCACCGCACCTCGCCGAAACAGTGTCGGTGGTGGCCGATTTCGTCCGCCGCACCGGTGCCGAAGAGCTCGACAGCCGCGAGTTCCTGCCCGGTGTCACCGATCTCGGTGACGGTCCGTCCGCGCAGCTGTGGCCGCACCGCCACGGCACCGACGCCATGTTCCTGGCGACTCTGCGCAAGAAATAGACGCGACAGTACAACGGCGCCGTCCCCTGTACGGGGGACGGCGCCGTTCCATTCGTCCAAGCGCGCAGCGATCGCCGAGGGGGAGAATCGGCGTATGGCTATGACGTGGGATCAAGTGGTCGCGATGGCGACGGCGCTGCCGGGTGTGGCGGAAGGCACCTGGTGGCGCAGTCCGGGCCTGAACGTCGGTGGCAAGAGCTTCGCCCGATTACGTGACGAAGCCGAAGGTGGTCTCGTGCTGCTCTGCGAGCCCACGGAGAAGGAGGCGCTGCTGGCCTCCGGTGACCCAGCCTTCTACACGACCCCGCACTACGACGGGTACCCGTGCATTCTCATCGACCTGGACACGGTCGACCGGCAACAGCTCGCCGAGCTGCTCGACAGTGCCTGGTGGCTGCGCGCACCCGCGAAGCTGCGGCGGGCCCGGCAGGGCGCGTAGGACTTCGTTGTCCCGTCCGCGACTCAGTCCCGCTCGGACAATTCACGCAGGCGCGCAAGGGTTTTCGCGAGAATTCGCGACACGTGCATCTGCGAGATCCCCAGCTGCGACGCGATCTGCGTCTGCGTCATCGACTCGAAGAACCGCATGGTCAGGATGCGGCGTTCACGCTCCGGCAGGCCCGCCAGTAGCGGGCGCACCGCGATGTACTCCTCGACCCGGTCGAACTGCGATTCCTCCTCGCCCAGGGTGTCGAGCAGCGAGGCGTCGCTGTCGCGACCGATCGAGGCCGCGTCGATCGAGGTCGGCTGATAGGCGTTGCCCGCGATGACGGCCTGGGTGACCTCGTCGGGGTCGACATCGAGTTCGGCGGCGATCTCCTTGGCGGTGGGGGAGCGCCCCAACCGCTGCGACAGCTGATCCACTGCCGCGCCGATGCGCAGATGAGTCTCCTTGACGCGCCGCGGAACCCGCATCGCCCAGGTGTTGTCGCGGAAATACCGCCGGACCTCACCCATGATCGTCGGCACCGCGAAGGACAGGAAATTCGAGCCGCGACTCAGATCGAACCGGTCCACCGCGTGCACCAGACCGACACGCGCCACCTGCGACAGATCGTCGAACGGCTCACCGCGCCCGCTGAATTTGCGCGCGATGTGGTCGGCCAGCGGGATGCACCGGTTGATCAGCGCGTCCCGTGCGACCGCGTGCGCCACACTGCCCGGCTCGGTCGCCGCGAGCCGCTCGAACAGCGCGCTGACGTCGTCGTATCCGGACACCGGTTCCGGAGTTTCGGCCTCCTCCTCGAGAGTTTCCTGCTCGAGGGCTTCCTTGTCCGGTTCCGCGGCGTTCTCCGACTCCACGGCAGGAGCGTCGGGTTTGTCGGGTTCGCTGAGATTGTGCTGGTCGGGCTGGTTGTCCTCGCCGTGCACTATGCCTTCCCCCGGACCCTGCGGAATCGTACCGTCGTCGGGTACCCGGACGCGCCGGCGTCGAAGTCCTGCTGTTCGGCGATGACCTCGTCGCAGAGCGTGCGCAGCACATGCCACCCGAAGCTGCGCTGATCCGGCATGCCCTCGGCCGCCGCCACTCCGTCGACCCGCACCTGCAATTCGCTGTCACCGACGAGGAATTGGCAGGTGAGCAGCGTATCCGGGCCTGCGATCGCGATGATCGTCGAGCACACCTCGTCCACGGCGAGGCGCACGTCGGCCACCTCGTCGAGGGTGAAATCGCTGAGTAGCACCAGTGTTTCGGCCAGTCCGCGCACGATTGGCAGCTGCGTCAGCTGTGCTGCCACACGAATCTCCACCGGGGCGCCGAAGGGCCCATGTTCCGCCGAAAAATTGGTCACCCTGAGAAGGCTACCCATAACCCGGCAGGGCAATCACCATTCGGTCGCTACACTGTCGCGCTGTGTCCACTCCGACGTTCTCCCGTCCGTCCAAGCCGATGATCGCCCCGTCAATCCTGTCCGCGGACTTCGCGAATCTGGCCGCTGAGGCCGCCGCGGTGCAAGGATGCGACTGGCTCCACGTCGACGTCATGGACGGCCACTTCGTGCCGAACCTCACACTG
This sequence comes from Nocardia sp. FBN12, assembly GCF_054031145.1. Classification (NCBI taxonomy): domain Bacteria; kingdom Bacillati; phylum Actinomycetota; class Actinomycetes; order Mycobacteriales; family Nocardiaceae; genus Nocardia; species Nocardia sp. FBN12. The sequence continues at coordinate 3,399,106 of NZ_CM132926.1, read as the reverse complement.
GGTCTGCCGATCGTGCAGAGCCTGCTCAAGGCCACCGACATCCCGTTCGACTGCCATCTGATGATCGACGATCCGGGCCGCTGGGCCCCGAGCTACGCCGAGGCCGGCGCCTACAACGTCACCATCCACGCCGAAGCGACCGATGATCCGATCGCGGTGGCGCGCGATATCCGCGCCGCGGGCGGCCGTGCGGGGCTGTCGGTGAAGCCGAACACCCCGATCGAGCCGTACCTGGAGATCCTGCGCGAATTCGACACCCTGCTCGTGATGAGCGTGGAACCCGGTTTCGGTGGGCAGTCGTTCATCCCCGGCGTGCTGGAGAAGGCGCGGATCGTGCGCAACCTGGTCGACTCGGGCGAACTGCGGCTGGTCGTCGAAATCGACGGCGGCATCAACGACGACACCATCGAGCAGGCCGCCGCGGCCGGGATCGATTGCTTCGTGGCCGGATCGGCCGTCTACAACACGGCCGATCCCGGCGCCGCCGTGCAGAAGCTGCGCAACTTGGCCACCTCGGCCTGGCTGCCGTGATTACAGGGAGCGGAGTTTGCGGGTGCCCAGCGCCCGCGCCGCTTCGATGACAGCCTGCACCGGCGGCCGCTGGTCGCCGGATTCGGGTACCTGCACCCAGGTGCGATAGCCGGTGCGCTCGTCGTCGGGGGAGGGCAGCACGATCTGGCTGCCCGCGCAGGCGACGGTCGCGTAGAGGCGGAACAGTTCGGCCGACGCGGTCGCGGTGAGCGAGTCCGGTCGGCACGGGCCGGTGAGGAACGTCCAGCGCCGAGCGCGGGGGTGATCGACTACCGGACCCGCGATCGAGGCCTCGCGCAGGCGCGCCTGTACCCGCTCGCCCAGATCGCTGGGCATGGTCACCGCGCCGTAGTGCGCGCCGATGTGGAGCAGAATGCGGCGGGAATCGAAATCGATCTTGGCCGGCAGGTGCAGCTCTCGCCGATAACGTACGCAGCGCATTTCCAGCGTCGAATCGATCAGCGTGCTCACGCGGCACCCCCACATATTGCGAACCTGTTGTAACCCACAGTGTTGTCTTCCTGGAGTGGTGGACTATCCCTGGGGCGAACTCCCGGCAGCCGCAGTGCTCCGGGCGATGATGTCGGGGAAACCCGCAGTTCCAGGGCCCGACATCTGGTTGAACAGCAGGAATCGTTGACGTAACAATATTGCGTCAATGGCGCGGCGGGCGCAAGCATTCCACTCACCGTGTTTCCAGTTCGTAATGGCGGGTATTCCCAGGTTAAGGCAGCCGGATGAATGCGGGGGATCGGTTCGCCGAAAATTGGATTGAACGACAACCGCCGGAATGATTAACGGCGGCGTCGCGTCATGTCGATACACCTTTGTCGCCGAATCGATGCGCTATCGATCGCTTCCGGTGACCTTGTGCTGCGTTCGGTCGGGTTCGGCCCCCGCCCCGGTCTCACCGGCCCCGCTACTAGGCTGTGCGACAAGCCGGGCGGCCGCGCGGGAATAGCGGCAACGCACCTGCTGTTGGGCCGAACGGGTATCGATGACGCGACAAGGGAGTCAGGCATGTTCACAGGGATCGTCGAGGAGCTCGGCGAGGTCGTGGCCACCGAAGCGCTGACCGACGCCGCCCGGTTGACGATCCGCGGCAAGCTGGTGACTTCCGATGCCGGACACGGCGATTCGATCGCCGTCAACGGCGTCTGCCTCACCGTCGTCGACGTGGTCGACGGCGACAGCTTCACCGTCGACGTCATGGACGAGACGTTGCGGCGCTCGAGCATCGGCGGCCTGGTCCCCGGATCGCCGGTCAACCTCGAACGCGCGGCCGCGTTGAACAGCCGCCTCGGCGGGCACGTCGTGCAGGGCCACGTCGACGGCACCGGCACCGTGCTCCGGCGGACCCCGTCGGAGAACTGGGAAGTCGTGCGGATCTCGCTGCCGGATTCCATCGCGCGCTATGTGGTGGAGAAGGGCTCGATCACCGTCGACGGCGTCTCGCTGACGGTCTCCGCGCTCGGCATCGACGACGAACCGAACGCCGACGGATCCCGCGATTGGTTCGAAGTCTCGCTGATCCCGACCACCCTCGCCCTGACCGTCCTCGGCACCGCCCCGGTCGGCGCCACCGTGAACCTCGAGGTGGACGTCATCGCGAAGTACGTAGAACGCCTCGCCCAGCGAGGCTGACACCGATCGGCGCCGGGCCTCACAGAACACGCCGAGGCCACGCCGTAATGTAGGAAGTCATTGCCATCCCAAGGCAGTTTCTCGGCCGCCTCGATCTGGACTGACCAGAGGGTGCGACGAAGGAGTGCCCGCCGGGAGGGAAGATCGAGGCCTCAGGGCCGAGAAACCCGCGGCGCCAGCCGCCAAAATTACGGAGCAAGCAGACGTGACCAGGTTGGACAGCATCGAGCGCGCGGTCGCCGATATCGCGGCCGGCAAGGCTGTTGTCGTCATCGACGACGAGGACCGGGAGAACGAAGGCGATCTCATCTTCGCGGCCGAGAAGGCCACCCCGGAGCTGGTCGCGTTCATGATCCGCTACACCTCCGGCTACATCTGCGTGCCGCTGACCGCCGATGACTGCGACCGGCTCGGCCTGCCGCCCGCGTACGCGATGAACCAGGACAAGCACGGCACCGCCTACACCGTCTCGGTGGACGCGCGCGAGGGCATCACCACCGGTATCTCGGGCGCCGACCGGGCGGTCACCATGCGCCTGCTGGCCAGCGCGCAGGCCAAGGCCGACGAGTTCACCCGCCCCGGCCATGTGGTGCCGCTGCGCGCCAAGGACGGCGGCGTGCTGCGCAGGCCGGGCCACACCGAGGCCGCGGTCGATCTGGCCCGGATGGCCGGCTTGCGTCCGGCGGGCGTGATCTGCGAGATCGTCAGCCAGAAGGACGACGGGCACATGGCCCGCACCGACGAGCTACGGGTGTTCGCCGACGAGCACAACCTGGCGATGATCTCGATCGCCGACATGATCGCCTGGCGGCGCAAGCACGAGAAGCATGTCGTGCGGGTGGCCGAGGCCCGGATTCCGACCGCGCACGGCGACTTCAAGGCCGTGGGCTATCAGAGCATCTTCGACGACGCCGAGCACGTCGCGCTGGTGCGCGGCGACATCGGCGACGGCGAGGACGTGCTGGTGCGCGTGCACTCGGAATGCCTGACCGGCGACGTCTTCGGCTCGCTGCGCTGCGATTGCGGCCCGCAGCTGGACGCGGCGCTCGAGATGGTCGATCAGGAGGGCCGCGGCGTCGTGCTCTACATGCGCGGGCACGAGGGCCGTGGCATCGGCCTGATGCACAAGCTGCAGGCCTACCAATTGCAGGACACCGGCCGCGACACCGTCGACGCCAACCTCGATCTCGGCCTGCCCGCCGACGCCCGCGATTACGGCACGGGCGCGCAGATCCTGGTCGATCTCGGGATCCGCTCGATGCGTCTGCTCACCAACAATCCGGCCAAGCGGGTCGGCCTCGACGGCTACGGCCTCGCGATCACCGAGCGCGTCCCGATGCCGTTGCGCGCCAATGCCGAGAACCTGCACTACCTGCGCACCAAGCGGGATCGGATGGGCCACGACCTGGTCGGCCTCGACGATCTCGACCTGGGCGAAACCGCGCAGTGATCACTTCCCACGAAAGGCGGCAACGATGAGCGGCACAGGTGTTCCGAGCTTCGCTTTGGCGCAGGCCAAAGACGTCAAACTCGGCATCGTCGCCTCGCGCTGGCACACCGAGATCTGCGACACGCTCGTGGCCAATGCCGAGCGGGTCGCCAAGGAAGCCGGCGTCGAGCAGGTGACCGTGGTGCGCTGCGCCGGTGCGATGGAGCTGCCGGTCGTCGCGCAGGAACTGGCACGCACGCATGATGCGGTGGTGGCTCTCGGTGTCGTGATCCGGGGCGGCACACCACATTTCGAGTACGTGTGTGACGCGGTGACGGCAGGGCTGACCCGGGTGTCGCTCGACGCGGCCACGCCGGTCACCAACGGTGTGCTCACCACGAACGACGAAGAGCAGGCGCGCGATCGGGCCGGGCTGCCCGGTTCGTCGGAGGACAAGGGCGAGCAGGCCTGTGCCGCCGCCCTCGACGCCGCGCTCACGTTGCGCGCGCTGCGATCGGCGTGACCGTGCCGGTGGTGCGGACGTGGCGGCGCGGTGTTCCCGAGCCGGACACGGGCTGGGAGTTCGAGGTGCGTCCGCGCCGGGCGATCCGCACCGCCGTCGTCGCAGCGATCGTCATCGTCGTCGCCTTCACCGCGGGCGGACTGCTGCTGCGCACCGGCTCGACCGGGGTGAACTTCCGGGTCGCCGATCAGGTCGCGATGATCCTGATCGGGGTCGTCGGTGCGGGCGCGGTTTTGATGCTCACCCGTCCGCGGGTGCGCGCGGGTCGCCAGGGTGTCGGGGTGCGCAACATCCTGGGCGAGCAGGTCTACCCGTGGGCCTACATCCGAGGCGCGTCTTTCCCGGACCGCAAGGCCTGGGCTCGCCTCGAACTGGCCGACGACGACTATGTCCCGATGCTCGCGATCCGTTCCAACGACAAGGCCCACGCCGCCGACGCGATAGAGCGTGTGCGCGAACTCGGGGCCCGGTACGCCCCGCAGGACTGAGTCGCGCTCGCGAACAGTCCCGCTGCCGCGACTCGTGCGCCTGCGCCCGGCGGATTCGTTCGGCACTCACCATGCGCCGCATGCCGAGGTAGGTCAGCGCGGCGTCGCCGGGACGGGAGGTGCGAGTCCCGGCGACGAACCGCCTGCGGTCAGCGAGTATCGCCGAGGACCGCTCCCTCACGGCGCGGATCCGCGCCGCCGATCCAGCCGTCCTTGCCGTTGTGCTGCAGGGCGCTCAGCCCGCTGGACTGCGGTGCGACCGACACCTGGTGACCCATCGCCCGTAGCTTTTGGACCAGCGGATCGTGGTCGCCGTTGTCGGTGGGATCGATGTCGGGGTGCTCACCGCCTACGCCGGTGACCGGCGTATTGCCGGCGCCGAACGACACCCCGGAGACCGCCTGCTGCGGGTCGAGGCCCCAATCCAGCGTATTGATCAGCGTTTTCACGACGAACTGGATGATCACCGAACCACCGGGTGAACCCGTGACGAGCTTCAGTTCGCCGCGGTCGCCCTTGTCGTCACGTTCGAACACCAGGGTCGGCGCCATCGAACTTCGCGGGCGCTTGTTGGGCTGGAGGCGGTTGGCCACCGGGGTGCCGTCGGGGTCGACCGGATCGGCGGCGAAGTCGGTGAGCTGATTGTTGAGCACGAACCCGTCGACGAGATGGAACGACCCGAACGCCGATTCGACCGTGGTGGTCATCGCCGCGGCGTTGCCGTACTTGTCGACGACGGAGATGTGGCTGGTGCCGTGCTCGGGCGGCTGCGGGCCGTTGCCTAGGGGCACCGGACCGAGGTTGCCAGGCTTGGCGGTGCCCATGCTGCGCTGCGGGTCGATCAGCCCCGACCGCTCCTTCAGGTACTGCGGGTGGACCAGCGACAGGGCCGAATTGCCCGGCAGCGGAACGAAATCCGGGTCCGCGACGTACTTGTTGCGGTCGGCGTAGGCCAGCCGCTCCGCCTCGGAGATCAGGTGCACGGCCTGCGCGTCGGGGCGCCCACCGTTGGCGTCGAGCTCTTGGGGGCGCAGCGCGGGGATATCGAAATTGGCGAGGATGCCCAGCGTCGCGGCGACGGTGCTGCCACCCGAGGACGGCGCGGGCATGCCGCACAATTCGTACTTGCGGTACCCGGTGCAGAGCGCGGTGCGCTTCTTGGCCTGGTAGTTCGCCAGGTCGGTGGTGGTCAGCAGACTCGGGGTGCGTCCGCCCGCGGTGCTGCCCGCCGCCGCGATGATGTCCTGGGCGATGGCGCCGCTGTAGAGGGCTTTCGCGCCGTCGGTGGCGATCGCCGACAGTGTTTTCGCCAGTGCGGGATTGGTGAGGACGGTGCCGGCCTTCTTGGGTGAACCGTCGGGTTCGAGGAAGTAGCCGCGTGCGGCTTCGTCGGCTGCCAGATCCCGCGCGGATTCGGCGATCTGCCCGGCCAGGCGCGGACTGATCTCGAAACCGCTGTCGGACAGGCTGATCGCGGGATCGAACAGTTCCTTCCAGGCGGTCATCCCGTGCTCGGAATGCGCGAGTTCGAGCATCCGCAGTACCCCGGGAACGCCGATCGAGCGGCCGCTCGCCCGGGTGTTCGGGGCGGGCTCGGTGCGATCGGTGTCGCTGACCCAGCGCAGATAGTTCTCGGTGGCCGCCGCGGGTGCGGTCTCGCGGCCGTCGTAGGTGTCGACGGTGCGCGACTTCGCGTCGTAATGCACGAGGAACGCGCCGCCCCCGATCCCGGAAGCCTGCGGTTCGACCAGCCCGAGTACCGCCTGCGCGGTGACCAGCGCATCGGTGGCGGTACCACCCGCCCGCAGCACCCGGCACGCGGCCTCGGTGGCCACCGGGTTCGCGGTCGACACCGCGTAGGTACTGGTGCGCACGGCCGTCATGTCCAAGCGGTACCCCGACGCGATCTCGGGATTGGTACTGAGATTCTGCGAGGTCGGCGCACCGGCGCTGGTCGCGGGTGCCGCGGACACCGGCGTGCCGTTGGGCGTGCTCGTGCACTCCGCGGCACGCTTGTCGTCTGTCGAACAACCGGCCAGTACCCCCACCGCGAGCACTGCGGCCGTCGTGGCCCCGATCCACGTCCGTCGCCTTGGCGTCATGTAGGCAGCGTAACTCTCCGGTCCGACACGATTGGATCTTTTTCGGCCCGGTGCCGGCAACCGGCTCCGACGGCGCCCCGATGACGGGCACGCGAATCCTGGGTTACCCGGCCGATTTCCGCCAGGCGCGCACCGGCTAGCTGGTTACCCTGGCTGATATGGACATCGACGCGGTGCTGTTCGACTTCTCCGGCACGGTCTTCCGATTGGAGGACGATCGGACCTGGGCCGACGAACTCGTCGGCGACGACGGAACACCGTTCGACGTGGCCGCGAAAGCCGAAGTGCTGCGGCGGATGACGGCCCCGGTCGAGCAGTTCATGACCTTCGACACGGCAGGCCAACACGCCTGGGACAACCGCGATCTCGACCCCGCCCTGCACCGCCACGCCTACCTGGAGGTGCTGCGCGGCTCCGGGGTTCCCGATATCCAGGCAACCCGCCTCTACGAACGCCTCATCGACCCGTTCACCTGGACTCCGTACCCCGACACCGGCACGGTACTGGAATCGCTTGCCGCCCAAGGAATCCCGATCGGCATCGTCAGCAATATCGCCTTCGACATCCGACCCGCCTTCGGCAAGCACGGCTGGACCGACCTGATCGGCTCGATGACCCTGTCCTACGAAGTAGGCGCCATCAAACCGAATCCCCAGATCTTCCGCGACGCCACCAGTCGCCTCGGCGTCGATCCCGAACGCGTCCTCATGGTCGGCGACAGCACCGAAGCCGACGGCGGCGCGACGATCCTCGGCGCCCGCTTCGCCCTCGTCGACGCGGTTCCGACCGTCGACCGTCCCCGCGGCCTCATCGACGCACTCGCCGAACACGGGATCCGCACGGTCGACTGACCGCGACGCTGACGGTCTCGGCGCCCGACCTTCCAGTCAGCTCGCGCACCTTTCAGCGCGGGACGAATCACCCGATCGCAGGTCAGCGTTCGCGGGTGAACCAGGCGCGAGCCGAGGGGCGAAGGAGCATCGCGGCGACCGCGCCATTGGCGACGATGCCGACCGCACCCGGCGGTAGTCCGGTGAGAATGCCGGTCGAGGACACGAGCAACGCCAGCACCGCGACCGCGACCGCGGCCTTGCGCACCAGGTCGCCGCCCTGCCGGAACAACAGCACCAACGGGACCAGCGCGAAGGACGGCAGGTACCCCGCGAGCAGCGCGCCGAGCGAACCGCCAAGCGCCACGGTGATCGTGATCAGCACCACCCCGACAGCCGAGGCGACCGCGACGATCAGCCGAGCCCCGCGCACCGTGCCGGGCATGACCCCGTGCGGGGTCACCTCGTCGTCGTACAGGTCCTCGCCTGTGCGCGGCGCAGCAGCGTTGGTCATCGCACGTCCTTTCGGGCACATGTTCCGAGCAATCACGGTACACAGGCGGCCCCGGCGACCGGCCCTCGCCACAGCGTGCGAGCCCGTGGCCGACCACACCCGATGCGGGGTGACGGTCAGCGCGCCACCTGGTTCGTCAGCTCGGCCGAAGGGCGGTTGCTCGATCAACCGTCGGCGGTGCGGACCTGTCGGAGCCCCTCGCTAGGCTGGATGGGTGGCAGATCCCGCGACGTACCGGCCGGCGCCGGGCACGATTCCCGTCGAACCCGGTGTGTACAAGTTCCGGGACGTGCACGGGCGGGTCATCTATGTCGGTAAGGCGAAGAGCCTGCGGAGTCGGTTGAATTCCTACTTCGCCGATGTGTATTCGCTGCATCCGCGCACCAAGCAGATGGTCACCACGGCGGCGTCGGTCGAGTGGACGGTGGTGTCCACCGAGGTGGAGGCGCTGCAACTCGAGTACAACTGGATCAAGGAATTCGATCCGCGGTTCAACGTGCGCTACCGCGACGACAAGACCTATCCGGTGCTCGCGGTGACCCTCAACGAGGAGTACCCGCGCCTGTTCGTCTATCGCGGCGCCCGCAAGAAGGGGGTGCGCTACTTCGGTCCGTACGCCCACGCCTGGGCGATCCGCGAGACCCTCGACTTGCTGCTGCGGGTGTTCCCCGCGCGCACCTGCTCCAACGGAGTCTTCAAGCGGCACAACCAGATCGGGCGCCCCTGCCTGCTCGGTTATATCGACAAGTGTTCCGCGCCGTGTGTCGGCCGGGTCAGCGCCGACGAGCACCGCCAGATCGTCGAGGACTTCTGCGACTTCCTCTCCGGCAAGACCGACAAGATGGTGCGCGCCCTCGAACGGCGGATGCACGAAGCCGCCGAAGACCTCGACTTCGAGAACGCCGCCCGCCTGCGCGACGACGTGCAGGCGCTGCGCCGCGCACTCGAGAAGCAAGCCGTGGTCCTCGGCGCAGGCACCGACGCCGACGTGATCGCTTTCGCCACCGACGCACTCGAAGCCGCCGTCCAGATCTTCCATGTGCGCGACGGACGCGTGCGCGGTCAGCGCGGCTGGGTCGTCGACAAATCCGGTGACGCACTCGATGTCGCGGAGTCGGGAACCGAAATGGCCGCCCTGGTCGAACAGTTCCTCACCCAGTTCTACGGCGAACAGGCCGCCTTGGCGGACCAGAACGGTGACGCGGCCATTGTCGTCCCGCGGGAAGTGCTGGTACCCGAACTGCCCGCCGACGCCGAGGAGATCGGGGAGTGGCTCACCGAGATCCGAGGCTCCGCGGTCTCGCTGCGCGTGCCGCAGCGCGGCGACAAGAAGGCGCTCGCCGAGACGGTGCAGCGCAACGCCGCCGAGGCGCTGGCCCAGCACAAGCTCCGCCGCGCCGGTGACCTCACCTCGAGATCCCAAGCGCTGCAAGACATTCAGGACGCGCTCGAACTCGACAGCGCCCCGCTGCGGATCGAATGCGTCGACATCAGCCACGTGCAGGGCACCGACGTGGTCGCCTCGCTGGTGGTCTTCGAAGACGGCCTTGCCCGCAAGTCCGACTACCGCCACTACGCGATCAAGGAAGCCGCGGGCGACGGCCGCTCCGACGACGTCGGCAGCATCGCCGAGGTGACCCGCCGCCGCTTCGCCCGCCTGGCCCGCGACCGGGAACAGCCCGTCGAGATCGAACCCGACGAGGTCGACGAACCCGCCTCACGTCCCGGCATCGACCCCACCACCGGCCGCCCGCGCCGCTTCGCCTATCCGCCCAACCTCTACGTGGTCGACGGCGGCGCACCCCAGGTCGCCGCCGCCGCCGAGGTCCTGGACGAACTCGGCATCACCGATGTCGCGGTGATCGGTTTGGCCAAACGCCTCGAAGAGGTCTGGGTGCCCGGGGAAGCCGACCCGGTGATCATGCCGCGCAACAGCGAAGCGCTGTTCCTGCTGCAACGCGTGCGCGACGAGGCTCACCGTTTCGCCATCACCTTCCACCGCAGCAAACGCTCACGCCGGATGACGGCATCGGCGCTGGATTCGGTGCCGGGCCTCGGCGAGACCAGGCGAACCGCCTTGGTCACCCATTTCGGCTCGGTCGCCAGGATCAAGGACGCGACTGTCGAGGAAATCACCTCGGTGCCCGGAATCGGGGTCTCGACGGCGAAAGCAGTGCTCGCGGCACTCAACAGCCCGTAACCGCCGACGGCCGGTATCGCAGGACGCAAGATTGCGTGTGCCGTACGTTGTGTGTCTGCGCCCGATACCCGAACCGGTGCGGGATGATCGAAAGGCACCCAGAAACGGATCCGGTAGGACATGACACGCGTCGAATCGAATAACAATGCGGGGGCGGCACCCGGGCAATCCGGGACGGTCACCGACACACAGCAACCAGTAGAAGTGGTCATCGTGACCGGCTTGTCCGGCGCGGGCCGCGGCACTGCCGCGCGCGTGCTAGAGGACCTCGGCTGGTACGTCACCGACAACCTACCGCCCGAACTGATCGGGCGGATGATCGAACTAGGCGCCGCGGCCGACCCGCCGATCCGGCGGTTGGCGCTGGTCATGGACGTGCGCAGCCGATTCTTCACCGGTGAGCTCTCCGGTGTCACCGAGGAGTTGCGTGGCGCGGGCATCCGGACGAGAGTGCTGTTCCTCGAGGCCTCCGACGATGTGCTGATCCGGCGATTCGGCTTCGCCCGGCGCCGTCACCCGCTGCAGAGCGACAGTCCGGACGGCACGTTGAGCGCCGGTCTCACCGCCGAACGAGCCAGGCTCGCCCCGGTCAAGGGCGCCGCCGACCTCGTCATCGACACCACCGAGCTGTCCATCCACCAGCTGCACCGCAAGCTGGAGGAGGCCTACGGCGCGGGCGCGCCAGCCGCACTGCAGCTGACCCTGCAGTCGTTCGGCTTCAAGTACGGTGTTCCCCTCGACGCCGACATGGTGTTGGACGTGCGATTTCTGCCCAACCCGCATTGGATTCCGGAATTGCGGGAACACACCGGACAGGAGTCGGTGGTCAGCGACTACGTGTTGTCCAGGCCGGGCGCGCAGGACTATCTGCGGACCGGTGAACACCTGGTCGAGTTGACGACGACCGGATACCGCCAAGAGGGGAAGCGATACATGACCGTGGCAGTGGGGTGCACCGGCGGCAAACATCGCAGTGTCGCTATCGCCGAGGCACTGGGTACCCGCATCGGCGCCGAGACCGGGCACACGGCGGTGGACGTCGTCCGCGTCGTGCACCGGGATCTGGGGCGCGAATGAGTGGAACCGAAGCCGACCCAGCCGTCGTCGCGCTGGGCGGCGGGCACGGGCTGTACGCGACATTGACAGCGGTGCGCAGGCTGACGCGGCGGATCACCGCCGTCGTCACCGTCGCCGACGACGGCGGGTCGTCCGGGCGGCTGCGTGCCGAACTGGGCATGCTCCCGCCGGGAGATCTGCGGATGGCGCTGGCCGCACTGTCCGACGACGCCGACGGCGTCTGGACCACGGCCGTGCAGCACCGCTTCGGCGGCAACGGCGCGCTCGCCGGACACTCGGTGGGCAACCTGATTCTCGCCGGGCTCACCGACATCCTCGGTGATCCCGTTGCCGCGCTCGACGAGGTCGGCAGGTTGCTGCGGATCACCGGCCGGGTGCTGCCGATGTCGCCGATTCCGCTCGATATCGAGGCAGAAGTGTCGGGCCTCGAGTCGGATCCGCGGATCGGCCGGTGTGTGCGCGGTCAGGTTGCGGTGGCGACCACGCCGGGTAAGGTCCGGCGGGTGCGGCTGATTCCGTCCGATCCGCCTGCCAGCCCCGAGGCGACCTCGGCCATCGAAGACGCGGATGTTGTTGTGCTGGGACCTGGTTCGTGGTTCACCAGCGTCATTCCGCATGTCCTCGTACCGCAACTACACAACGCACTCGTGCGTACCGGGGCACGTAAAGTACTCGTTCTGAATCTGGCCGCGGAGCCAGGGGAGACAGCCGGCTTTTCCGCGGAGCGTCATCTGCATGTATTGTCCCAGCACGCACCGGATTTCGCGGTCGACGAGGTGCTCGTCGACTCGGCGTCGGTGCCCGAGGGGCGGCAACGGGAACATGTAGCAAGAGCCGCCGAACAGTTGCGTGCACGGGTAACGTTCTGCGATGTCGCCGAGCCGGGAACGGATCGGCATCATCCCGGAAAACTAGCCGCCGCACTGGATCAGCTGATCCGGTCGCCGCGGCCGCAACTGGCAGGGCTTCGAGTCGAGGGACGGCACAGTGTCACAGATGTGCGTTCCGGGTCGGTGGGAAAGGAGCGCGTCTCGTGGCGATGACAGCCGAGGTGAAAGACGAGCTGAGCAGGCTCGTGGTGTCGCAGGTCAGCTCGCGTAAAGCGGAACTGTCGGCGTTGCTGCGGTTTGCGGGCGGTCTGCACATCGTGGGGGGCAGGGTAATCGTGGAAGCCGAGGTGGACATGGGGTCCATCGCCCGGCGACTGCGCAGAGAGATTTTCGAGCTGTACGGATACGGCTCCGACGTGCACGTGCTCGGCGCGGGTGGGTTGCGGAAGACTTCCCGGTATGTCGTGCGGGTGTCGAAGGAAGGCGAGGCGCTGGCGCGCCAGACCGGTCTGCTCGATGTTCGTGGCCGTCCCGTGCGTGGGTTGCCCGCGCAGGTGGTCGGCGGCAGCATCGGTGACGCCGAAGCGGCGTGGCGTGGCGCGTTTCTGGCGCACGGTTCGCTCACCGAGCCGGGTCGTTCCTCGGCGCTCGAGGTGAGCTGCCCGGGTCCGGAGGCGGCGTTGGCACTGGTCGGCGCGGCGCGCAGGCTCGGCATCACCGCGAAGGCGCGGGAGGTGCGCGGCACGGATCGGGTCGTGGTGCGTGACGGCGAGGCGATCGGCGCCCTGCTCACCCGGATGGGCGCGCAGGACACCAGGCTCACCTGGGAAGAACGGCGGATGCGCCGCGAGGTGCGGGCCACCGCCAACCGGCTCGCCAACTTCGACGACGCGAACCTGCGCCGCTCGGCGCGGGCGGCCGTCGCGGCGGCGGCGCGGGTCGAACGCGCACTCGAGATCCTCGCCGACGATGTGCCCGAGCATCTCGCCGCGGCGGGCAGGCTGCGGGTGCAGCACCGGCAGGCGTCGCTGGAGGAACTCGGTCAGCTGGCCGAGCCGCCGATGACCAAAGACGCTGTCGCGGGCCGGATCCGGCGCTTGCTGTCGATGGCCGATCGTCGCGCCAAGGACCTCGGCATCCCCGATACCGAGTCCGCGGTGACAGCGGAACTGCTCGACGACGCGTAGTAGGAACTTCGCACAGACTCCTCGCACCGAAAGGTGTGGCGAATCCGACGATTAGGGCAGAGCGGTCATACCTGACCGCTCTGCCCTTTATTCTGGGGTCTCCGCAGGCCTGAGGCCGGGGAGCTCACAACTCACAGGTGGCTGTCGTGAAGGCTGGCGCGGCTACTACTGTGGTGACCGTCGGAATGAATCCGCTTGAAAGCTGAGGAGCGATAACGTGACTGTCCGGGTAGGTATCAACGGCTTCGGTCGTATCGGACGTAATTTCTTCCGTGCGGTGGAGGCGCTGAAGGCCGTCGGCGAGACCGATATCGAGATCGTCGCGGTCAACGACCTCACCGACATCAACACCCTCGCCACCCTGCTGAAGTACGACTCGATCCTGGGTCGGCTGCCGCAGGACGTCTCCGTCGAGGGCGACACCATCGTGGTCGGCGAGCAGCGCATCAAGGCGCTCGCGATCAAGGAAGGCCCCTCGGCACTGCCCTGGGCCGACCTGAACGTCGACGTGGTCGTCGAGTCGACCGGCATCTTCACCGCCGCCGAGAAGGCCAAGGGCCACCTGTCCGCGGGTGCCAAGAAGGTCATCATCTCCGCGCCTGCCACCGGCGACGACATCACCATCGTGATGGGCGTCAACGACGACAAGTACGACGGCAGCCAGAACATCATCTCCAACGCCTCGTGCACCACGAACTGCCTCGGCCCGATCGCCAAGGTGCTCAACGATTCGTTCGGCATTGTGAACGGTCTGATGACCACCATTCACGCCTACACCCAGGACCAGAACCTGCAGGACGCGCCGCACAAGGACCTGCGTCGCGCCCGCGCCGCGGCCCTGAACATCGTGCCCACCGGCACCGGTGCCGCCAAGGCCATCGGCCTGGTGCTGCCCGAGCTGCAGGGCAAGCTCGACGGCTACGCGCTGCGCGTTCCGGTTCCGACCGGCTCGGTCACCGACCTGACCGCGACGCTGGCCAAGCCCGCCACCATCGAGGAGATCAACGCCGCGATGAAGGCCGCCGCCGAGGGCCCGATGAAGGGCATCCTCAAGTACAACGAGGACCCGATCGTGTCGAGTGACATCGTCACCGACCCGCACTCGTCGATCTACGACGCGCCGCTGACCAAGGTCATCGACAACCAGGTCAAGGTCGTCTCCTGGTACGACAACGAGTGGGGCTACTCGAACCGCCTGGCCAACCTGGTCGATCTCGTCGGCAAGTCGCTCTGAACGCGATGACTGTTCAGACACTGCAGGATCTCCTGGCCGAGGGTGTCGAGGGTCGGGGCGTGCTCGTGCGCTCCGACCTGAACGTTCCCCTCGACGACAACGGTCAGATCACCGACCCGGGCCGCATCATCGCCTCGGTGCCGACCATTCAGGCGCTGGTCGAGGCCGGCGCCAAGGTGGTCGTGATGGCGCACCTCGGTCGCCCCAAGGGCGAGCCCGACGCCAAGTTCTCCCTCGCCCCCGTGGCGGCGAAGCTGGCCGAGCTGCTGGGCCGCAACGTCCAGCTGGCCGGTGACGTGGTGGGCTACGACGCGCTCTCGCGCTCGGAGGGTCTCACCGACGGCGACGTGCTGCTGCTGGAGAACGTGCGCTTCGATCCGCGCGAGACCAGCAAGGACGAGTCGGAGCGGGCCAAGCTCGCGGCGGCGTTCGTCGAGCTGGTCGGCGACGACGGTGCGTTCGTCTCCGACGGTTTCGGCGTGGTCCACCGCAAGCAGGCATCGGTCTACGACGTCGCCCAGCAGCTCCCGCACTACGCGGGCACGCTGGTCGCGGCCGAGGTCGAGGTGCTGCAGAAGCTCACTCAGGACCCGGCTCGCCCGTACGCCGTGGTGCTCGGTGGCTCGAAGGTCTCGGACAAGCTCGCAGTGATCGAGGCGCTGGCGCCCAAGGTCGACACCCTGGTCATCGGCGGCGGCATGTGCTTCACCTTCCTTGCCGCGCAAGGACTTCCGGTCGGTGGCTCGCTGCTGCAGGCCGAGATGATCGACACCTGCAAGGATCTGCTCGAGCGCTTCGGCGACGTGCTGCACCTGCCGGTCGACATCGTGGTGGCCGACAAGTTCGCGGCCGATGCCGACACCAAGACCGTCGCGTCGACCGAGATCCCCGACGGCTGGCTCGGCCTGGACATCGGCCCCGAGTCGGTGTCGCGGTTCGCCGCCCTGCTGACCGAGGCCAAGACCGTGTTCTGGAACGGCCCGATGGGCGTGTTCGAGTTCGAGAAGTTCGCCGCAGGCACCCGCGGTGTCGCCGAAGCCATCGTGACCGCCACCTCCAAGGGTGCGTTCACGGTCGTCGGTGGCGGTGACTCGGCCGCGGCCGTGCGTGCGCTCGGCCTGCCCGACGACGGTTTCTCGCACATCTCCACCGGTGGTGGCGCTTCCCTGGAATACCTGGAAGGCAAAGAGCTGCCCGGTATTTCGGTGCTGGAGGGCTGAGCGATGGCAGCACGTAAACCGCTCATCGCGGGCAACTGGAAGATGAATCTCAACCACCTCGAGGCCATCTCGCTGGTGCAGAAGGTGGCGTTCGCGCTGCCCGAGAAGTACTTCGCGAAGGTCGACGTAACGGTGATCCCGCCGTTCACCGATCTGCGCAGCGTGCAGTCGATCGTCGACGGCGACAAGCTGCTGATCACCTACGGTGCGCAGGATGTCTCGGCGCACGATTCCGGTGCCTACACCGGCGAGATCAGCGGGTCGATGCTGGCGAAGCTCGGCTGCACCTTCGTGGTGGTCGGGCACTCGGAGCGTCGTCAGTACCACCACGAGGACGACGCGACCGTGCTGGCCAAGGCCAAGCAGGCGCTGAAGAACGAGCTCACCCCGATCGTCTGCATCGGTGAGGGTCTCGGCGTCCGTGAGGCGGGTACGCACGTCGAGTACAACCTCGAGCAGCTGCGCGGTTCGCTCAAAGGCCTGACGGCGGAACAGATTTCGCAGGTCGTCATCGCCTACGAGCCGGTCTGGGCCATCGGCACCGGCAAGGTCGCCTCGGCGGCCGACGCGCAGGAAGTGTGCGGCGCGATCCGCGGCGAGCTGGAGAAGCTGGCTTCCCCGGAGGTCGCCGCCGGAGTCCGCGTGCTCTACGGCGGCTCGGTGAACGCCAAGAACATCGGCGAGCTGATCCGCCAGACCGATATCGACGGCGCGCTGGTCGGCGGTGCTTCGCTCAAGGGTGATGAGTTCGCCACCCTGTCGGCGATCGCCGCGGGCGGTCCGCTGCCCTGATCGGGTAGTTCAACGCCGAAGGGCCGGAAACCGCTGGGTTTCCGGCCCTTCGTCTACGTGAGCGGTTACCGCGCGCGCAGGATCAGGCCGTAGCCGTTGTCGTTGCGCACCGTGAGCGCGTCTGCGTCGATAGTGGCGGTGGTTCTCCCGTCCAGCGCACGCAGCACGTTCTGCTCGACCTCCATCACCTCCGGCGGGCACATCATCTTGGTGGTGCCGATGGCGAAGTTCACCGCCTCGCCGGGACCGACGCCCGCGGTTCCGGTCATCCGATTGCAGCCGGCGTTGCCGTTGACGGTGCCGCCCTCCCCGATGGTGAGGGTCGGGCTCGCCTCGTCGAGCGCGGTCGAGCGAATCTGCGCGTCCGGGGTGAGCATGGTGGTGACCACCCAGGTGGTCCCGATCAGCGGCTTGTCGGGGCTCACGATCTTCTTGTCGGTGAGATGGATGGTGACGGACTTGCCCGTCAGTGTCAGCCGGTCACCGTCGAGGCGCCAGGTGGGATCGGATTCCAGGAAGTCGGACTGCCAGGCGTCGGCGCGTCCGCGCTCGCCGGGGCATGCCATCAGGGTGCCTGCCAGCGGTGACGTGTGCAGGACGTGGTTGCTCAGGTCGACGGTGCCGCCCGCGGAATTACAGCCGGAGCTCGCCGAGATCCGGCCGTCGGAGAAACCGAGCGTCATCGGCCCGCCGCCGGGGATCTTGTCGCCGACGACCTCGGTGGAGATGTAGGTATGGCCCATCGGCGTGGCGGTGTCGTCCACCGGTTCCTTCTCGGCTGATCCGCACCCGGCCATTGCCGTGCCGAGTATCGCGAGGGCGGCGAGTCGTCGAAGGAATATCCGCATGAAGCCGATGGTACGGCCCGCCCCGGACACCGCCAGGCGATGTCCGGGGCGGGCGGTCGACTTACTTGCCTGCGTCACCCGTGCAGTCCGCGGTGGCGAGTGAACCGCTGGCCTCGTCCTGCGCGATCACCTTGCCGTCGACGACGATCTTGCAGGAGACCGTTCCGCCGTCGATGCCCGACATGACGCTCAGCGCGGAGTGCTTCACCAGACCGGTGATCGTCACATCCTTGGACCACGGCAGTGGCACGTCGGCTTCGGTCTGCACGTCCAGGGTCCCGTCGGAGTAGATGACGGTGCCGGTGCCCGAGCCCGCGGCCTGGTAGGAGACGGTCACCTCGCGGCTGACCTCGTTCTCGATCTCATTGGCGACGGTGCCGACGAAGGCCACGCACCCACCGACGATCAGCAGCAGCACGACGAGAATGCCACCGAGCACCCACGGCCACACCTTCTTCTTGCGCGGCGGCTGCGGGTAGCCGCCCTGCGGCGGGTAGCCACCCTGCGGCGGGTAGCCACCGCCGGGGGGTTGCTGGCCGTACGGCGGTTGCTGGCCATAGGGTTGCTGGCCATACGGCTGCTGCGGGGCATTCATGCGTTGTCCTCCGTGTCGTACGAGCTCCCCCCGAACGAAACGGGAGCTGCGGTGCTGATCGCTCGAAAGCGGTCAGAAGATAACACCGTATCGGTCGATCACTTCCCTATTGTCGTGGGCCACAAGGTATCTGATAGTTCGCCGGGATCTTTCGCAATGGCCGCGCGCGGACGGCGAGCGGCGAGCTCGGCGGGGGTCACCTCGCGCGCGATGGCAGTCGCCGGGGATAAGCTCGTCGGGTGGGCATCGTCGCGGCGGAACGGATCTCGACCTGGGCGCCGTTGCGGTCGCCGCTGTTCCGGGCGTTGTGGATCGCTCAGCTGGTGTCGAATCTCGGCACGTGGATGCAGACGGTCGGCGCGCAGTGGCTGGTGGTCGACCAACCGAACGCGGCCGCACTGGTGGCGTTCGTGCAGACCGCGCTGACGTTGCCGGTGATGTTGCTGTCGATCCCGTCCGGGGTGCTGGCGGACCTGGTGGATCGACGGCGGCTGCTGCTCGGCGCGCAGACCGGCATGGCGCTGGTCTCGCTCACCCTCACCGTGTCCACCGCCACCGGCCACACCACCCCCGCGGTCCTGCTCGGTCTGCTGTTCCTGCTCGGCTGCGGACAGGCGCTCACCGCCCCGGCCTGGCAGGCGATCCAGCCGGAGCTGGTGCCGCGCGATCAGATCACCTCGGCCGCGGCACTGGGCAGCATGAGTGTCAATATCGGTCGTGCCGTCGGGCCCGCGGTGGCGGGGGTGATCGTGTCGCTGGCCGGGCCCACCGTGGTGTTCGGGTTCAACACGGTGTCGTTCGTCGGCATCGTCGCGGTGCTGCTGGTGTCGAAGTGGCCGACGCGAACCAGCCCACTGCCCAGCGAACGGCCCCTCGCGGCGTTGCAGGCGGGGACCCGGTTCATTCGGGCCGCGCCCGCGATCAGACGGGTGCTGTTCCGCGCGATCCTGTTCATCGCCCCCGCCAGCGCGGTGTGGTCGCTGCTGCCGGTGATCGCGCACGACCGGCTGGGACTGTCGTCCTCCGGCTACGGTCTGCTGCTCGGTGCGCTCGGGCTCGGGGCGGTCTGCGGCGCGCTCGGATTGTCACGGTTGCGGGTCCTGTTCACCCCCACCCAGCGGCTCGCGCTCGCCGCGGTGCTGTTCGGGCTCGGTGCGGTCGCCGCCGCGCTGGTCCACCACGTGGTGGTGGTACTCGTGTTGCTGGTGGGGGCCGGGCTGGCGTGGTTGCTGGCGATGTCGACGCTGAACTCGACCATGCAGTTGTTGCTTCCCGCGTGGGTCCGGGCCCGTGGGCTGTCGGTGTACATGCTGGTGTTCATGGGCGGTCAGGCGATCGGTTCCCTGCTCTGGGGCCTGGTCGCCGGCGCCTACGGTGCCGTGGCGGCGCTGCTCATCGCGGCGGTGCTGCTCGCCTGCTGTGCCGTGAGCACCCTGTGGTGGCCGATCCGGCACAACGTCGAGGAGATCGACCTCTCCCCGGCGGCATTCTGGCCCGAACCGCAACTCGTCGTCGAACCCGAACCCGCGGACGGGCCCGTCCTGGTAATGCGCGGCTACGACGTGCCACCCGCCGACGTGGCCGTCTTCACCGAATCGATGGCGCTGGTCGGCCGGTCACGGCAGCGCACCGGCGCGATGGAATGGCGGCTCTACCGCGACGTCGGCACCGTCGACCGCTTCGTCGAAGCCTTCGTCGTCCGGTCCTGGGCCGAGCACATGCATCAGCATCAAGTGCGCCTGACCGCCCGCGACCGCGAGATCGAACAGACCGTCGCCCACTACTCCGCGGGTCCCCACACCGTCTCACACCTGGTCGCCGTCGAGGCTGGTTAGACCAGTCCGCCCTCCACCACCTAGGATGAACCTCATGTCGCTGTTCCTCGATATCCTCCTTGTGATCACCAGCTTGCTGTTGGTGCTGCTGGTGCTGTTGCACCGCGCCAAGGGCGGCGGCTTGTCCAGCCTCTTCGGTGGCGGCGTGCAGTCGAGCCTGTCCGGCTCCACCGTCGTCGAGAAGAACCTCGACCGCATCACGATCTTCGTCGGCATCGTCTGGTTCATCGCGATCCTCGGCATCGGCCTCGAGATCAAGTTCGCCTGAGTCGGCTAGCTCGACGACACGATTCGTCGGGCGGCGGCTTCTATCGCTGATTCGCCGAGCAGGACGGTGTCCGCGGCCGGTCCCAGCGGTATGAAGCTGTCCTCGCTGGTCACCCGGGCGAGTGCGCCGCGGTAACCGGCGTCGACGAGTGCGGCGAACACCGACTCGGACACGCCTCCACTGCGACGGGTCTCGTCGGCGACCAGTACACGCCCGGTGGTCTCGGCATGGTGGACCAAATCGGCGATCGGTAGGGGATCGAGCCAGCGCAGGTCGAGTACTCGCGCGTTGATTCCTTGGGCGGCAAGGCGTTTCGCTGTGCGGAGGCTCATCGGAACGCCGTTGCCGAAGGTGACGATGGTCAGATCCGTGCCGTCGCCGTACGTGCGGGCGCTGCCGATCGGGGCGTGTTCGGTGGTGGGGCAGGCCAGCCAGGCTTCGTCGCCCTGGTGCAGATCTTTCGTGTGATACAGCGCGATCGGTTCGACGAACACGCAAACTCGGCCGTCGACGCGGGCCGCTGACACGCAGGTGCGCAGCATCGCGGCCGCGTCGTCCGCGCGCGCCGGTACCGCGACGACGACGCCGGGGATGTCGCGCAGTGCCGCCAGGGAATCGTCGTTGTGGAAGTGGCCGCCGAAGCCCTTCTGATAGGCGAGGCCCGCGATGCGTACCACCATCGGATTGCGGTATCGGCCGTTCGAGAAGAACTGCAGGGTCGCCGCTTCACCGCGGATCTGGTCGGCCGCGTTGTGGACGTAGGCGAGGTATTGGATCTCGGGGATCGGGATGAATCCGGCGAGACCGGTGCCGAGTGCGGTGCCGACGATCGACTGTTCGTCGAGGAGGGTGTCGAAGACGCGACGCGCTCCGAAGCGTTTTCTGAGGCCTTTCGTGACGCCGTAGACGCCGCCCTTGCGGCCGACATCCTCACCGAAGATGAGCACATCGCGATCCCTGGCGAGGAGCTCGCCGAGGGTGTGGTTGATCGATTGCGCCATTGTCATCAAGGCGACACGGTCGTCGGCCTTCGCCGCGGCGGTATCAGCGTGGGGCAATTCCGTTGTGGTGGAGGGTGATTGGTGATCCGACGTCGGATCGGGAGCGGCAGTGCGCCGATTCGTGGCCGACGACGGCCGGGTGACATCGTCGCGTATCGCGTCGGGGTGAGCCGGTGCGAGCGGTGCGATCACGGCCGCAGCCGAATCGAGGCGAGCCTCGTGCACGACGGCATCCGCGGTCTCCCGCACGTGTGCCCCGATCCGCTCATAGCGCTCGAGCAGCTCGTCGGCGTCGGTGACTCCCGCCGCGATCAGGTAGCGGGCGGTGCCGAGCAGTGGGTCGCGGGCCAGGTCGGCGGCGATCTCGGCCGGACCTCGGTAGGCGGACTCGACATCGGACCCCGCGTGCCCGCCGAGCCGGACCATGCGCAAATGCAGGAACACCGGCGTCCGCCAGGTCCGCGCCAGATGCACCGCGTCCTGGGCGGCACCGAGCACATCGGGCAGGTCGCAACCGTCGGCGGCGAGGTAGGTGAGTCCCGGCCGCGGGCCATAGGCGCGTTCGATCCAGTCCGGCGCGGTGGGCACACTGATGCCGAGCCCGTTGTCCTCGCACACGAACACCAGCGGCATCGGCACCCCCTGATGGGTGGCATGCAGTGCGGCGTTGATCGCACCGACCGCCGTCGAATGATTGGCCGACGCGTCGCCGAAACTGCACACCACCACCGCATCCGCGGGCCACGGACACGAAACCCCTTGCTTGGCGGCCCGATCCAACGCGAAGGCCAGACCCACCGCCCGTGGCAGATGCGAAGCGATGGTCGAGGTCTGCGGAATGATCGACGCCGCCGCACTCCCGATCACCTTGTGCCGACCACCGGAAATCGGATCCGCGGCCGCCGCGACCACCCCCAGCAGCACATCCCGAATCGGATCCAGCCCCGGAATCCGCTTGCATCGCTGCACGAAGAAGGCCGCCGACCGATAGTGCAACAACGCCGGATCATCGACGCGCGACGCGGCCGCCACCGCCGCATTCCCCTCATGTCCGGAGGACCCGATGCTGTAGAACCCCTGCCGAGCGGCCCCCAGCCGCCGCGCCGCCAGATCGAGATGCCGACTGGCGACCTGCGATTCGAACAGTTCGATCCCGAACGCGGCGTCGACGGTCTCGAGCGGGTCGATCCTATCGGGCACCGCGCGACTGTCCATCGCGGCCCGAAAGGCCCCGTCCAGGTCAAGCGAACCCAGCGCCACCGCAACAACTCCTCGCCCGCAGTCGAGTCGACCTCGATTCCGTCGCTATGCCAAGAAAGTTACTGTGATTCTCGATGAATAACGTGCAATTTCCGCCAGATGCGCGCGGATTGTGTCAGCAACCAAGAACTCGCCGTGTCGGTGCGACTCGACCGAGCGCTGTCCCCGCTCATCGACGACCTCGGGGACGTGGCCGACTCGGTGTCCCTGGCTGACTCGCGATGGGGCGCGGTGCCGGCGGCGGCTCGTGATCATGGCGGAGGCGATGACCCGAACCGGCCACGTTTGAGCAAGGAGTGAGTGACGACACAGTCTACGTCGTGAGGCGGGATCTCGCGGGGTGATTCCGCTGGTGGCAGGCCATGGTGGAATCGGACAGACGTATAGCTCGGTGATTGTCAACCCGCACTCAGGTTTTGACGCCGTCGTATTGGTCATGTTTACAGTGGCGCGTCCGGCACCGTGACGGTGCCGGATGTCGACATGATCAGAAGCGGGGAGTTCGAGATGGCCGGCAAGCACCGAAGAGTCAAAGCAGGAGTGATCGCGAGGCGCGCGGCGCCGGCATTGGGGGTCCTGCCCGTGATGTTCGCGGTCGCCTGCACCAACACCGGCACCGATGTCGCGAGTTCGACATCCACCAGCCTGGCACCCAGCGACACGCAGGCGCCGAAACCCACTACGGCAACGCCGAACCCGGCGAAACCGGAACCGGGAACCGCGACCCCGCCGCCGCCCGGCGAGCGGGGCGGCCCCACGCCCGTGGTCGGACCGGGCCCCACCACCACCGTGCAGCCGGGCGTCACCGCACCGGGCGACGATCCGAACGCCGCGTTCGGTCCGCGCACCACTCCGCGTCAGCCGGGTGTCACCGTGCCGCAAGAGGCGAAGCCGGGCCCGTTCGGCGAATACGCTGTCCCGCCGGGGCACCGGACCGTACCGAGCAACGAGGGTGCGCCGCCGGTCGACCTCGGCGCGCTGCACGCGCCGCAAGCGGTGGAGCCGGTCGCGCCCATCGCGCCGCCGGACCGCACGCTGCGCCTCGGCGACTTCACCTCCCCGGTGCCCGACGCGGTGCCGGAAGACCTTCTCGACGGCGTGAACTCGGCCGCCGCCAACGCCGAAGCCGCGATCGCCACGGGCGGAAAGTCGATCGGCATCGACCCGAGCCGGTCGGACAAGATCGCGGCGGGCGCCTTGGCCGGCGCGGCGGTGGGCGGCGTGCCCGCAGCGGTCGTGTGCGGTGTGGCCGGCGGATTGATCACGTCCGCGACCCTCGCCCCTGCTGCCGCGGTAGCAGCCGGTACCGCGGCGGGCGCCGCAACGGCTGGGGTCATGGCGGCTCCGGCCGCGGGCGCGGCGTTCGCGGCGACGGTCGCCGCCGGTTCGGCAGTCGGCGCTGTCGCCTGCGGCGTGCCAGCGGCCGTCGTCGGCGGAGTCATCGGCGGTGCGGTGGGTAGCGCGATCTGACGCGACCCGCGTCGCATCGCCCGTCGATCTGAATACGTTGCCCTCCAAGCTGATTCGGCTTGGAGGGCAACGTCGTTCAGTGGTCCCGATCGTATCCGGGCCGAATCTCACTGTCCCCGTTCGCGAATCGACGCGATCATCGTTCGCCCGTCGCGGACGGTGGTGGTGATGAGCTGGGTGTAGAGCAGATCGTCGGCCGGCATGCCGCCGGGACGACGTTCGGTCAGGTCGAGTTCGTAACTGTCCGGGCCGATCTGGCTGATCTGGGCGCAATAGGTGGTACCGAGCGGGACGTACTTGTCGATGCCGTCCTGGATGATCGGGGCCGAACCGACGGTGTCGGCTTCAGGCGCCACGAACGACCGTGCCTTCTCGCCGTTGCGGTCGGTGTAGAACGCGTACTCGAAGCCGAGGATCACGCCGGGACCGGAGTTGCTGTCACCGGGACCGCGGCCGATGGTCAGGTTGCCGCGCTGTTCGTCGGCACAGGCGAGTGGCCCCGCCGTCTTTCGCGCCGTGGTCGTCGGTGGGCTGGTCGCGGCGACGACCACCGTCTTCTCCGGTCCGCTGTCCTGACCGGTCATGACGACGTAGGTCATCGCCGCCGCCACGCCGACCGCGATCGTGGCCACCGAAGCAAGCAGGACGATTCCTACCTTGCCGCGGCCGGATCTCGACGACGGGTCGGTGGGCGTGGTGTTCGTGTCTTCATCCCACGAGGACTGCTGTCGACCAGATGCCTGGGCAGGCTTGAAGATCGCGGCCATCGGATCGTCGTCCCACGACGGCGGAGGCTCGCGCCGGTCCTGCTGAACCGGCCGGGCTGGTGCCGACCGGTCCGGCAGCCCGACGGCGCCGGTGGCGTGCATCGGCTCGTCCCCCGCGGGCGCCCGGAACTGAGGCGGTGGCGCCGGGATCATCGCTACCGGGGCAGGCTCCGGATCGGCTGGTCGCCACGAAGTCGGAGCCTGCTCGTGCAAACCCGCCACGGCGGCCGGATCAGGTCCGAGCGCGTCCAGCGGCGGACCGAATGGTGACCCCGGACTCTCGTCCTCCCATGGTCCTGAGGAACCCACCCATCACCCTTTCCCTTCCCATGCCGGCACCTCGCACCCGGCCCAAGCGCAACTCGGCGCACGGGGCACGACACCGCCACCGGCAGGCAAGCCGTGACGTCCCGGTTTGGCAAACTCGCGTCCCCCGCCACACCGATCGCCCGACATTTTAACCGCTGAACCCCGACGCGAAACCGGACGGGAAGGGCGGACAGGGGATATGACGACGCGCTGTGCGATTGATCATGATCTGGCAGAAAAAGGTTTAGACGACTCGAACGCGCCGTCGAAGGTGACCGCATGTTTCCGAAAGCGCCGCGGTGTTCGCGGCTGTCAGGGTATCGGTACGCCGCCGGGAACGGGCGGTGAGCGAGCGCCAGGAGGTACGTCATGCGAGGCAGAGTTCCCCTACGGATGCGGGTGTTGGCCGCCCTCCATGCTGGGCCGGATTGGGATTCGATCACCCAGGCGGAGGTAGTCGAAGTGCGGGCGGCGCAGGAGAAGTTGCGGCGGTCCGCGCTCGGGACATTGATCACCGGTAAGTCGGACCGCGGTGCACTCGGCACCGACCACACACTCGAATTGCCCGGTCGCACACTGAATGTTCGCGTGCATCGGCCGGTGCGCGGGGGCTCGGGGCTGCCGTTGATCGTCGCTTTTCACGGCGGTGGGTGCGTCAGCGGGGTGCCCGCGCAGGATGATTGGTTGCTGAGTCACCTGGCTGCCGAGTGTCCGGCGGTGGTCGCGTCGGTGGACTATCGGCTCGCGCCGGAGTATCCGATTCCGGCGGCTTTCGAGGATGCCCGGGATGCGGTGCCGGTGCTCGTCGCGCGGGCGGGGGAGTGGGGCGCGGACGGGGCGCTGCTCGCGCTGCTCGGTAGTAGTGCGGGGGCATCGCTGGCGGTGTCGACCGCCCGCGAGATTCGTGAGCTGCGGACGCAGGTCCTGATCAATCCCCAACTCGACTGGACCGACGGGGCGTTCGAGTACCCCTCGTTCACCGAGAACGCGGACAGCCCCACGGCGACCCCGGCCCATTGCCGTGCGGTGCACCGCATCGCGCTGCCAGCGGGTTTCGATGCCCGCGCGATATCGCCGATGTTCCACGACGACCTCGCCGGTTCCGCCCCGACGCTCCTGCAGTCCGCGGGCCTGGATCCGCTGGAAGATCAATCGTCGGCCTATGCCGATCGATTGCGGCAGGCGGGGGCAGCGGTGACGCTGACCCGCTATCCCGAAGCGGTACACGGCTTTCTGAGCATGTCTGGTCTGATCCCCGCCGCCAGACCGGCTCGTGCGGAGATTCTCGACCATCTGCGCAGCCACCTGTCCGTGCGTCCGGGAGCGCGTCGATGATCCGCGAGCAAGCTCCGGCAACGAGCCTCACCGCGCTGCTTCGTCCGTATCTCGGCAGTTTCACGGCAGTGGTGATCTTGCAGGTCATCGGTGCCGTGGCCGGGCTTGCACCCTTGCTGGCAGTGGTCGAGTTGGGCCGCACGGTGTTGTCGCCCGGCGAGATCGACCGCGCTCATGTGTGGCTCGTCGTGCTGGCCGGTGCGGTGGGCCTGCTGGTCCGATTGCTGTGTACCGCGGCATCTTCGGCCATCGGGCACCTTCTCGATGATCGGGTTCAGCTGTCGTTCCGGCGGCAGTTGGCCGACCAGCTCGGGCGAGTGCCGATCGGCTGGTTCGCGCGACGCCGCACGGGCGAACTGGCGAAGATCGTGGGTGAGGACGTGAGCGCCGTGCACCCGTTCATCGCCCACGCGCCCGGCGAGCTGGTGTCCGCGTTCGTGGTGCCGTTGGTCTCGCTGGCTTACCTGTTCACCGTCGACTGGCGGCTCACCCTCATCACCCTGATCCCGGTGGTGCTGGCCATCGCGCTCGTCCCGTTGATGATGACCCCCACCCGGCTGCGCGAACAGCAGGATTTCGACACGGCCATGGGTGGCATCGCCAGCTCGGTCGTCGAGTTCGTGCAGGGCATCGCCGTGGTGAAGGCATTCGGCGGTTCCGAGCGTGCCCATCGCCGATTCCGCACGGCCACCGACGATTTCGCGGATATCTTCCTGCGGATGGTGCGTGGCCTCGCGGGTCCCGCGGCCGGCATGCAGGTGGCGTTGTCGCCGCCGTTCGTGCTGCTGGTCGTGCTGATCGGCGGTGCGGTGCTGATCACGAACGGTGGGCTGGCCCCGGCTGATCTACTGCCGTTTCTGCTGCTCGGCATCGGACTGACCGCGCCCGTGGCGGCCCTCGGGCACGGTTTCGACGACCTGCAAGCCGCCGGTCGCGCGGCAGGCCGAATTCGTGACGTTCTCGACGAGGCGCCGCTGCCCGAGCCGACCCGGCCGCGAGCACCGCGGGGGCACCGGGTGGAGTTGCGCGGGGTCCGGTTCGGCTACGACACCGAGCACGAAGTACTGCGTGGGATCGACCTGGTGCTCGAGCCCGGTACCGTCACGGCGCTCGTCGGGCCGTCGGGCAGCGGC
The DNA here is from genome assembly GCF_054031145.1 of Nocardia sp. FBN12. Taxonomy (NCBI): domain Bacteria; kingdom Bacillati; phylum Actinomycetota; class Actinomycetes; order Mycobacteriales; family Nocardiaceae; genus Nocardia; species Nocardia sp. FBN12. Next base: position 3,371,684 of record NZ_CM132926.1, on the reverse strand, counting down.
AAATCCACCCTGGTCCAGCTGCTGCCGCGGTTCTTCGATCCGAGCCACGGCACCGTCGCGCTCGGCGGAGTCGATCTACGCGAACTCGGCAGCCGCGAGCTCTACCGGACGGTCTCGTTCGTCTTCCAGGATGTGCGCCTGCTGCGCGCGTCGATCGCGGACAATATCGCCCTGGCCGTCCCACACGCGGACCGCGACACCGTCATTCGCGCCGCGCGGCTGGCGAACATCCACGACCGAATCCTCGCGTTGCCGCACGGCTACGACACCGTGATCGGTGACGGCGCGTCCCTGTCCGGCGGTGAGGCACAACGGATTTCGCTCGCAAGGGCACTGCTCGCCGACGCGCCCGTCCTGATCCTGGACGAGGCGACCGCGTTCGCCGACCCACACACCGAACAGGCGGTGCGACAAGCTTTGGCCTCGCGCGGCGGCGACCGGACCGTCCTGGTCATCGCCCACCGCCTGGAAACGATCGCCGACGCCGACACCGTCGTGCTGCTCGACAACGGCACGATCATCGAACAGGGCCGACCCGCGGATCTGCTCACCCGGCAAGGAAGATTCGCCGACTTCTGGCACGCGCACCGGACGGTGACCGCGGAACTACAGGGAGACCCACGATGATTCGCATGCTGTTGCGCGTGCTCGGACCCGAGTACGCGAAACCGGTGCGGCGCACCGTCGCGCTGATGACCGTGACCGCGGTCGCCGAGGGCTTTTCCTACGCGCTACTGGTTCCGGTATTGCGAGCGCTGTTCGGTGACCGGCCCGCCGACGCCCAAACCTGGCTGATCGCGCTGGGAGGTGCCGTCGCCCTCTACGCGGTCCTGCGCTACCGCAGCGATCTTTCCGGTTTCCGCGTCGGAACCACCTTGCTGCGTGGCGTGTACTACCGACTCGGCGACCACCTGGCCCGGCTCCCCATCGGCTGGTACACAGCGGGTCGCGTCGGGGAGGTATCGGTGCTCGCGAGTCGCGGTGTGCTGCAAGCGTTGAGCGTGCTCGCCCACCTGATGGCGCCGCTCATCTCCGCCGCCGTGACGCCGCTGACGATCATCGTCGTGATGTTCGCGTTCAACTGGCAGCTGGGGGCGGCCGCGGCCGCCGCGGTACCGATCGTGGCGGCGATCCAGGTCTGGTCCGGGCGCTCGATGGCGGCCGGCGACGAGGATCGGCACCAGCGCGATCACGATGCCGCGCAACGTGTCATCGAATACCTGCAAGCCCAGCCGATCCTGCGGGCCGGAGGGCGCACCGCGCAACGGTTCGACCTGCTCGACGACTCGCTGCGCGAAGTCGCTCGCGCGTCGCGCCGCCGAGCCTTCACCGCGCTGCCCGCAATCCTCGGTCTCTCGCTGGCGGTGCAGGCGATGTTCACCGTGCTGCTCGCCCTCGGCGCCTACCTCGCCCTCGGCGGAAACATCGGCGCGGCAGAGGTTTTGGCCATCCTGATCCTGGCCGCCCGCTGCGCCGACCCGCTGCTGTCACTGGCCGATATCGGCGGTCAACTGCGCAGCGCCCGATCGGAACTGGTTCGCCTCGACGCACTCCTGCGCACCGAGACCCTGCCCGAACCCAGCACGCCACTCCAGCCGCGAGCCCACGACCTGACCTTCGACGCCGTCAGCTTCCGGCACGGCACCAGGACGGTGCTCGACGACGTGTCACTGACGGTTCCCCAGGGGCAACGGCTCGCCGTTGTCGGCCCCTCCGGAGCGGGTAAAACCACTCTCCTGCAACTACTCGCCCGCTTCTACGACGTCGACGCGGGGACCGTGCGCATCGGCGGTGTCGACGTGCGCTCGATCAGTACCGAAACGCTGATGGCCCAGTTCGCCATCGTGTTCCAGGACGTTTACCTCTTCGACGGCACCATCGAGGACAACATCCGCCTCGGCCGCCCCGACGCCACCGACGACGAGGTCAGAACGGCCGCCACCGCGGCCCGCCTCGACGAGGTGATCGACCGGCTCCCCGGCGGCTGGACAACCAACGTCGGCGAAGGCGGCACGTCACTGTCCGGCGGTGAACGCCAACGTGTTTCGATCGCCCGAGCACTACTGAAAGACGCCCCGATCGTCCTGCTGGACGAGGTGACCTCCGCCCTCGACCCACTCAACGAGGCCGCGGTCCACGAGGGAATCGAACGCCTGATGGCGGGCCGAACCGTGGTGATGGTCGCCCACCGCCTACGCACCGTCCACCGCGCCGACCGCATCGTCTTCCTCGACAACGCCCACATCCAGGAGGACGGCACCCACGAAGAACTCCTCCGCCGAGCAGGTCGCTATGCCGATTTCTGGACGACCTCCCTGACTCCCGTCACCTGACACGACGAAGCCGGGCCCGATCACGGGCCCGGCTTCGTCAGGTGCGTTATTCCTCGTCGAGGAGCAGGCCCGTCGCGGCGGGCTCGTCGATCACCCAGGTGGTCGACTCGATGCCGACCGCGCCTGCCGACGGAATCTCGTCGGGGGAGGCGTCGTTGACGGCCGCGGCCACGGCGGCGGCCTTGCCTTCGCCGCTGACCACGAGCATCACGTGGCGGGAGCGGTGCACCGCGGGCAGGGTCATCGTGACCCTGGTCGGTGGGGGCTTCGGGCAATCATGGACGGCGACAACATAATCCGTTGTTTCTTGCACTGCCGGTGAGTGCGGGAACAGGGAGTTGATGTGGCCTTCGGGGCCCATGCCGAGGACCGTGAGGTCGAATTCGCCGCGTTCGTCGAGTTCGGTGTGCACGAGCTGGGCGTAGGCGGCGGCGGCTTCCTCGGGCGAGCCGTAGGCGCCGTCGGAGGGGGCGATCGGGAAGACGTGGGCCGGGTCGAGCGGGACGAAGTCCAGCAGCGCCTCGCGGGCCTGGAGTTCGTTGCGGTCCTTGTCCCCGACCGGGACGAAACGTTCGTCGCCCCAGTAGACGTAGAGGGTGGACCAGTCGATGGCGCCGGGGGTCTGGCGGACGCGTTCGAGCAGGCGGATGCCGTCACTGCCGCCGGTGAGCGCGACCGAGGCGTGGCCGCGTTCGGCCTGGGCGGCGACGATCACGTCGACGAAGCGTTCGGCGGCGGCGTCGGCGAGCAAGTCGGCGTCGTCGTGGATCTCGATCGTATTGGCGGGGAATTCGGCACCGAGGTCGTCATGGTCGAGATCACTCATAGGTCACCTTCTCGATTCCGGCGAGCGCCTCGGCGTAGATCTCGTCGGCGTCGAGCCGGCGCAGTTCTTCGGCGAGGCAATCGCGAGTTTCCCGGCGTGCCAGCGCGATCCGCTGGTCGGGTTCGCCGGTGCGGGTCAGCGTGGCCGTCCTTCCTAGTTGCGGGCGTTCGATGGCGATCGAATCGGTGGCGCGCTGGATTTCCACCTTCAACTCCCCGGTCCGGCGGATCACCGGGCAGTGCAACCGGGAGGCCAGCCAACCGGCCAGGGTGTCGAGTGCGGGTTCGGACGCAAGGCCCGACACGATCACCGAGGTGACCGGTTCGAACGGCGGCTCGTCCAGTGCCGCGGCCAGCAGCGCCCGCCAGTAGGTGATCCGGCTCCAGGCCAGATCGGTGTCGCCGGCGGCGTAACTGGCCGCGCGCTTCTTGATCGCGCCCATCGGATCGGGAGCGAAGGTGGCATCGGTGATGCGGCGCTTGGCGAGCTTGCCCACCGAATCCAGCGACGGGAACTCCGGCGCGCCACGCGGCCACCACGCCACCACCGGGGTGTCGGGCAGCAGGAACGGGGTCACGACGCTGCTCTCGTGGTTCACCAGCGCACCTTGCAGGCGCAGCACGATCACCTCGGCCGCACCGGCGTCGCCGCCCACCCGGATCTGGGCGTCGAGGCGGTCCTCGGCGTCGCGGTCACCACGGGCCAGCACGATGACCCGGCAGGGATGTTCGCGACTGGCGTCGTTGGCGGCGTCGATCGCGTCCTCGGCCTCGGAGGAGTCGAGGGTGCATACCACCAGCGTGAGCACCCGGCCCTGGGTGATCACGCCGTTGGTCTCGCGCAACTGCACCATCCGCTTGCCGACATCGACGGTATTGGTGTCGGGCATGTCGACGATCACGGACGCCGCCATTCCCGCCCGCTGCGCGCGAGCATCTCATCGGCCGAGGTGGGACCCCAGGTCCCGGCCTCGTAGGGTTCGGGTTTGCCGCCCGCGGCCCAGTGCGCGAGCACGGGATCGAGGATGCGCCAGGACAATTCGACCTCCGCGTTGACCGGGAACAGCGACGGCACACCGAGCAGCACGTCGAGGATGAGCCGTTCGTAGGCCTCGGGGGAGGACTCGGTGAACGCCTCGCCGTAGCTGAAGTCCATGTTCACATCGCGCACTTCCATGCCGGAGCCGGGGACCTTGGAACCGAAGCGCAGGGTGATGCCCTCGTCCGGCTGCACCCGGATGACCAGGGCGTTCTGGCCGAGCTCCTCGGTCATCGTCTGATCGAAGGGCAGGTGCGGTGCGCGTTTGAACACCACCGCGATCTCGGTCACCCTGCGGCCCAAGCGTTTTCCGGTGCGCAGATAGAACGGCACACCCGCCCAGCGCCGGTTTTCCACGTGCAGGGTGATCGCGGCGTAGGTCTCGGTCCGCGATTGCGGATCGAAGCCTTCCTCCTGATGCAGGCCGACGACGTGCTCGCTGCCCTGCCAGCCCTCGGTGTACTGGCCGCGCGCGGTCGTCTCATCCAGCGGCGCAACGAGTTTGGTGGCCGAGAGAGCCTTGATCTTCTCCGTGGTGAGCTGCATCGGCTCGAAGGAGGTCGGTTCCTCCATCGCGGTCAGCGCGAGCAACTGCAACAGGTGGTTCTGGATGACGTCGCGCGCGGCGCCGATCCCGTCGTAATAGCCTGCGCGACCGCCCAACCCGATGTCCTCGGCCATGGTGATCTGCACGCTGTCGACATAGTTGGCGTTCCAGATCGGCTCGAACAACTCGTTGGCGAAGCGCAGCGCCAGAATGTTCTGGACCGTCTCCTTGCCGAGATAGTGGTCGATCCGGAAGACCTGCTCCTCCGGGAACACCCGGTTCACCAGCGCGTTGAGCTCCTTGGCGCTGGTCAGGTCGTGACCGAACGGCTTCTCGATCACCACACGCCGCCACGGGGTGTACCCGTCGGGCTCCGGCTCGGCCTCGGCCAGGTCGTGCTCGGAGAGCTGGTCGAGCACCACGGGGAACATGTTCGGCGGAATCGACAGGTAGAAGGCGTAATTGCCGCCGGTGCCGCGGGTCTCGTCGAGGCTCTTCAGGGTGTCGGCGAGCGTCGAGAAAGCCGCGTCGTCGTCGAAACTGCCCTGCACGAACCGCACCCCTTCGGCCAGGTGATCCCAGACTTCCTGGCGGAAGGGGGTGCGCGCGTGCTTCTTCACGGCCTCGAGTACCACCGAGGCGAAGTCTTCGTCGGCGTAGTTGCGCCGAGCGAAGCCGACCAGGGCGAAACCAGGCGGCAACAGCCCCTGGTTCGCGAGGTCATAGATGGCCGGCATCAGCTTCTTGCGGGACAGATCTCCGGTGACACCGAAGATCACCAAGCTGCACGGGCCCGCGATGAAGGGGACCCGTTTGTCGCGTTCGTCGCGCAGCGGGTTGTGCCACAGCCCCGCCGCCTGATCCGTCGATGCTGTGCCGGCCATCGTGCTAGTTGCCCTCCGCCGCGATGTTCAGCTGGCCGGTGGTGGCCTCGATCAGTTCGCCCCACGCGCCCTCGAACTTGTCGACACCTTCGCGCTCGAGCAGTGCGAACACATCGTCGAGATCGATACCGACCGCGGCCAGGTCGGCGAAGACCTGTGCGCCCTCGGCGCCGCGGCCGCTGAGCGTATCGCCCTGCAGCTCACCGTGATCGGCGAACGCCTGCAGCGTCTTCTCCGGCAGGGTGTTGACCGTGTTCGGGCCGACGAGTTCGGTGACGTAGAGGGTGTCGGGGTAATCCGGGTTCTTCACCCCGGTCGACGCCCACAGCGGCCGCTGCCGGTTGCCACCCTGTGCGGCCAGGTGGTTGTAGGTGGAGGTGTGCGCGCCACCGTCGAACACGTCCTGGTATTCGGCGTACGCCAGCCGGGCGTTGGCCACACCCGCCTTGCCGCGCAGGGCAAGTGCCTCCGGGGTACCGATCGCCTCGAGGCGCTTGTCGATCTCGGTGTCGACCCGGGACACGAAGAACGACGCGACCGAGTGGATCTTGGCCAGGTCGTGGCCACCGATCTTGGCGTTGCGCAGACCGTCGAGGTAGGCGCCCATCACCGCGCGGTAGCGCGGTACCGAGAAGATCAGCGTCACGTTCACGCTGATGCCCTCGGTGAGCACCGAGGTGATCGCGGGCAGCCCGGCCTCGGTGGCCGGGATCTTGATGAACAGGTTCTTGCGGTCGACGATCTTCCACAGCTCGATCGCCTGGGCGACGGTCTTGTCGGCGTCGAAGGCGAAGCGCGGGTCGACCTCGATCGACACCCGCCCGTCCACCCCACCGGTCGCCTCGAACACCGGCGCGAGCACGTCGCAGGCGGCGCGCACGTCATCGGTGGTCATCGTGCGGATCGCCGCGTCGGCGTCGGCGCCTTGGGCCGCAAGGTCTTTCAGCTGTGCGTCGTAGGCGTGGCCCACGCTCATCGCGGCCTGGAAGATGCTCGGATTGGTGGTGACACCGACGACGCTGCGGGTCGCGACCAGGTCGGCGAGATTGCCGGACTGGATGCGATCACGCGAGAGATCGTCGAGCCACACCGAGACGCCCGCGGCCGCGAGCGCGGCGAGGTTCTCGTTCTGTGCCATGGTCTTACCCCTTCACCTTGTCGGTGGAACGCAGTGCCGCGCGGACGACGGCATCGGGGGTGATACCGAATTCGCGGTACAGAGTCTTGTAGTCGGCCGACGCGCCGAAGTGGTCGATGCCGACGACCTCGCCCGCGTCACCGACGAATCGGTGCCACGGCATCGCGATACCGGCCTCGACCGCGACCCTGGCCCGCACCGACGGGGGCAGCACCTCGTCGCGGTATCCCTGATCCTGCGCGTCGAACCACTCCACACACGGCATCGAGACCACGCGGGTCGGGATGCCCTGCTCTTCCAGCGTAGTGCGCGCGGCGACCGCGAGGTGGACCTCGGAACCGGTGCCGATGAGGATCACCTGGGGGGTGCCGGTGGAAGCCTCGGCCAGGATGTAGCCGCCCTTCTTCACGCCTTCGTAGCTGGTGCCCTCCAGGGTCGGGATGTCCTGGCGGGTCAGCGCCAGCGCGGACGGGCCGTCCTGGTGCGGCGCGTCATGGACCGAGAAGTGCGAGGTGTGTTCGTCGGAGTCGCGTTCGAGGACGGTGCGCCAGGCGTACACGGTCTCGTTGGCATCGCCGGGGCGCACGACGTTGAGGCCGGGGATCGCGCGCAGCGCGGCCAGGTGCTCGATCGGCTGGTGGGTCGGGCCGTCCTCGCCGAGGCCGATGGAGTCGTGGGTCCAGACATAGATGGCGGGCACCCGCATCAGCGCGGCCAGGCGGACGGCCGGGCGCATGTAGTCGCTGAACACGAGGAAGGTGCCGCCGTAGGGGCGGGTCGGGCCGTGCAGCGCGATGCCGTTGAGGATCGAGCCCATCGCGTGCTCACGGATACCGAAGTGCAGGGTGCGCCCGTACGGGTTGGCCTTCCACGCGCCGGTGGAGATCGACTCGGGGCCGAAGCTGGCCTGGCCCGGCATCGTGGTGTTGTTGGACTCGGCCAGGTCGGCCGAACCGCCCCACAGCTCGGGCAGCTCGTCGGCGACCGCGGCGAGGAACTTGCCCGACGCCTTGCGGGTGGCCATGCCCTTGGGGTCGACCTCGAAGCTCGGCAGCGCCTCGGTCCAGCCCTTGGGCAGCGAGCGGGTCTGCAGACGATCGAACAGCGCCTTGTTCGAGGGGTTGGCCTCGGCCCACTTGTCGAAGCTCTGCCGCCACTGCGCCTGTGCCTGCGCGCCGCGGGCCAGTGCCTTGCGGGTGTGCTCGATGACGGCAGGGTCGACGACGAAGGACTTCTCCGGGTCGAAGCCCAGCGCCTTCTTCACCGCGGCGACCTCGTCGGGGCCGAGCGCGGCGCCGTGCGCGCCACCGGTGTTCATCTTGTTCGGGGCAGGGAAGCCGATGATGGTGCGCAGGATGATGATCGAGGGCTTCGACGTCTCGGCCCTGGCCGCATCCAGGGCCTTCTCGATGGCCACCACGTCTTCGCCGCCTTCGACGATCTGCACCTGCCAGCCGTAGGCCTCGTACCGCTTGGCCACGTCTTCGGTGAAGGCGATATCGGTGTCGTCCTCGATGGAGATCTCGTTGTCGTCGTAGATCACCACGAGGTTGCCCAGCTGCTGGGTGCCCGCGATCGAGGAGGCCTCGGCGGTGACGCCCTCCTGCAGGTCGCCGTCGGAGGCGATCGTGTAGATGAAGTGGTCGAACGGGCTGGTGCCCTCGGGAGCGTTCGGATCGAACAGCCCACGCTCACGTCGGGCGGCCATCGCCATGCCGACCGCCGAGGCCAGGCCCTGGCCCAGCGGGCCGGTCGTGATCTCGACGCCGTCGGTGTGGCGGAACTCGGGGTGACCCGGGGTGAGCGAACCCCACTGGCGCAACTGCTCGAGGTCGGTCAGCTCCAGACCGAAACCGGCCAGGTAGAGCTCGATGTAGAGGGTGAGGCTGGAATGTCCACAGGACAGCACGAAGCGATCGCGACCCACCCAGCTCGGATCCGCCGGGTTGTGGCGCATCGTGCGCTGGAAGAGGGTGTAGGCGACCGGCGCGAGGCTCATCGCGGTACCGGGGTGCCCGTTGCCCGCCTTCTGCACGGCGTCGGCAGCGAGTACCCGGGCGGTGTCGACGGCCAAGGTGTCGAGGTCCGTCCAGTCGCTGGGATAGTTCCGCTGAGTGAGGGCGCGAATGTCGTCTGTGACTGGCACGACCGTAGTTCTCCTGACCTAGGTTTCGTCGACGGCGATAGCTTGGCAGCGGCGATGGTGTTCGACAGCGGGTCGCACGCGGCCGGGATGCGTACCGATGTACAGGAATACCCTAGTGGTGCTGCTACAGCGGTTGGCGCGAACCCTGGCGTTGAGTCTAGTGCGGATCGCCGTGCGTCGGCGGTGTGCGGTGCAGACCCTCGCCGCCGTGCGGACGGAGCCCGTCGCGGTGCCGTTCACCTGCGCGTCGATGCGGGTTCACCGCCGAGTGGGCCCGGGATGCGGGCTCGTGGGGCGTAGTGACCGCGCCCACGGTGGCGGGGGTCTGGCGCGGAGCGGCAGGTGAGTGGGTCTACCATCCTCTGTAGTAGTGGCCGCGCCGCAGCCGCGCGCTGCTCGTTCCATTACCGGATGCGAAGCGAAGCACAGCGTGCGAGGAGATACAGTGCGGATCGGTCACGAGCCGGGTAGTAGCGGTGCGCACGGAACTTCGTCGACGGCGCTGGCCGATCGCCTGGCGGGCGACAGTCTCGGCGCGCGGATAGTGCGCAAGCCCCTTGCCTACATCGCCCTCACCAAGCCACGCGTCATCGAGCTGCTGCTCGTCGCGACTATTCCGACGATGCTGCTGGCCGACCGCGGCACCGTCGATATCCGGCTCATCCTGGTCACCCTGTTCGGTGGCTGGATGGGCGCGGCCAGTGCCAACACCCTCAACTGTGTCGCCGACGCCGACATCGACAAGGTGATGAAGCGGACCGCACGGCGGCCACTGGCCCGCGATGCGGTGCCCACCTCGCACGCGCTCGTGTTCGGTGTCGCGCTCGGCGCGATCTCCTTCGCCTGGCTGTGGTGGCAGGCCAACCTACTCAGCGGCGCGCTCGTCGTCGCGACGATCCTGTTCTACGTTTTCGTCTACACCAAGGGCCTCAAGCGCCGGACCTCGCAGAATGTCGTGTGGGGTGGCGCGGCCGGGTGTATGCCCGCCCTCGTCGGCTGGTCCGCGGTGACCGGCGATATCGGCTGGCCCGCGCTGGTGCTGTTCGCGGTGATCTTCTTCTGGACGCCGCCGCACACCTGGGCGCTGGCCATGCGCTACAAGGAGGACTACCGCGCGGCCGGCGTGCCGATGCTGCCGGTGGTCGCTACCGAGCAGGTCGTGACGAAGCAGATCGTCATCTACACCTGGTTGACGGTGCTCGCGACGATGGCGTTGGTTCCCGCGACGGGCGTCATCTACGCCGCTGTGGCGCTGGTGGCCGGTGCCTGGTTCCTGCTGATGGCGCACCAGCTCTACGCCGGGGTGCGCCGCGGCGAGTCGGTGAAGCCGCTGAAGCTGTTCCTGCAGTCGAACAACTACCTCGCGGTGGTGTTCTGTGGGCTGGCCGTCGACTCGGTGCTCGGGTGGGAAACGGTCGGCAGCTTCATCGGGCTGTAAGACATTCTCGACCAGTGGCCGGGCAGCGATGCCCGGCCACTGTCGTTTCCGGCTGTCGGGGCCGCGGTGAGAGCTGCTCGAGCCGGTATGCGCTTTTCCGGGTGAGCGGACAGTCGAGGTCGTGGCTAGGGCAGCAGCACGATCGAGCCGGTGGTCTTGCGCGCCGCGAGATCGCGCTGTGCCTGAGTCGCATCTGCCAGCGGGTAGGTAGCGCCGACGCGCAGGTTCAGGGTTCCCGCGGCGATCCAGTCGAAGACATCCGTTGCGCGCCAGAGGAATTCGGTGCGGTCGCGGGTGTAGGCGCCCAGAGACGGTCGGGTGAGCCAGAGCGAACCGGCGGGATTGAGTCGTTGCGGGTCGAAAGGGGGGACCGCGCCGCTGGCCGCGCCGAAGAGGGCGAGGGTGCCGCGGACGCGGAGGGAGGCGAGGCCGGCTTCGAAGGTGCTGGCGCCGACGCCGTCGTAGACCGCGGCTACGCCGATGCCGTCGGTGAGGTCGCGGACGCGGGCGGCGAGGTCGTCGCCGTAGCGCAGGACGTCGGTGGCACCCGCTTCACGCGAGAGCTTTTCCTTGGCGTCGGTGGAGACCGTGGTGATGACGCGGGCGCCCTTCGCGACAGCCATCTGGGTGAGCAGCAGGCCAACCCCGCCCGCGCCCGCGTGGATGAGGACCGGGTCGCCGGGTTCGGGGGTGAACACGGATTCGGTGAGGTAGTGGGCGGTCATGCCCTGCAGGAGCGCGGCGGCGGCGACGGCCGGTTCGACGCCGTCGGGGACCTGCACCGCGACGGCCTCGTCGACCGCGACCAACTCCGCGTAGCTGCCGGGCGCTGATGCCCAGGCGACCCGGTCGCCGACCGCGAATTCGGTGACGTCCGAGCCGATCGCCACCACGAGCCCCGTTCCCTCGGAGCCGGGGGTGTAGGGCGTCGCCTGCGGGTAGAGGCCGGTGCGGAAGTAGATATCGATGTAATTGACACCCACACCCTGGGTCTTCACCAGCAGCTGGCCGGGGCCGGCCTGGGGGTCGGCCACCTCCACGTACTGCAGAACCTCGGGACCGCCGTGCTCGGAAACCTGAATCGCGCGCATGAGTCCCCTTTCTACACCCCGTGTTCCAGACCACTCGGGGCTGGACTGGAAACTACCGGCCGGTAAACTGCGGTGCATGAGTACAACCGCCACCCCCGAGGCCGTGAAGGTGCCGGCCGAGGTCGAGAAGTCCATCGTGAAATTCCTCGCTGAGCACGGTGGTTCGGGAACGGCCGTGCTGCAGTATCTCGGCGAGCAGGGTGTCCGGATCACCCTTGTCGGCGCCGACGGCATCCTCGGTGACCGGGTGGTCGGCGATCTGGCGACCGCGAAGGCACTCGTCGAGCGAGTCGACGGGCTCGTCGAGACCGACGAGTGGAGCCGCGAGCTCGGCTCGATCGTCACCCCGGCCCCGTCACACTGGGCCAGGATGGCCGGCTGGGTCGCCGGTCAGACCAAGTTCCCGAAGGCGCGCAACGGAAAGTTGTTCGCAGGCGCCTGATCCTCGCGGCGCAACGGCCGACGAACATCGAACAGCCCGCGATCGGATGCACCGATCGCGGGCTGTTTCGTTGGGACGGGTCAGCGCACGGAAGCCTGAGCGACCGTGGGCACCTCGACCTTCTCGCGCGTGCGCAGCGACGCCCACAGCGCGGCGGTCGCGGCGGTGCAGGCGGCGGCGCCACCGACGTGGATGGCGACGAGGGCAGCGGGCACATCGGTGAAGTACTGGACGACACCGACAAGCCCCTGGGCGAGCACGATCGCGAGCAACACGAACAACCGCTTGCGGACAGCGGGCGTGATGCCGACGGCGAAGAGCCCGAACGCGAGCCCGACGAGCAGTGCGAGATACCCGATCATCAACTGCGAGTGCAGATGCACCAGGGTGACGATCTCGACTTCGAGGCGCTCGACCTGTCGCTCGATGCTCTTGTCACCGGCGTGCGGCCCGGCCGCGGTGACCAGTGTGCCCGCGATGAGCACCCCCGCGAGCGCCACCCCGGACAGGGCGGTGAGCCAGCGCAGGGGAGCGGGCACCTGGACGGTCTCGATGCCGTCGTCGGGTTCGCAGATCTTCGCGTAGAGCACCACCGCGAGCCACACCATCGCCATCGAGGCGAGCAGGTGCACCGCCACGGTCCACCACAGCAGCCCGGTGCGCACGGTGATCCCGCCGATGACGGCCTGCACGACGGTGCCCGCCGGCATCAGCCAGGCGTAGGTCAGAACTGTCTTGCGCCTGCGCGCCCGGACGACTGCGAGCACGATCAGCCCGGCGCACAGCGTCACCGCGAAGGTGAGCAGCCGGTTGCCGAACTCCACGGTCTGGTGCAGGACGGGTACTTCCGAGACCCCGATCGGGGTGAAACTGCCGGGGAAGCACTGCGGCCAGGTCGGGCAGCCGAGCCCGGAGGCGGTGACGCGCACGATGGCGCCGGTCACCGAGATGCCCGCCTGGCTCAGGATCACCGCGATGGCGATGAGCCGCTGCACCCGCAGCGAGGGGAGCGGCAGCCGGTCGACGAGGCCAACGAAGGCGCGATACAGCACGTCAGGAATGGTACCGGCCGATAATTCGACGCTGATACCAGGGCTACTACAGTGCGTCGTTGGTCACGTCAGTGGAAGCGGAACAGCCTGGTCGCGAGCCATCCGCACACCACGCCCCACACCGCGAGCACCGCCACCCCGAACCAGTCGATCGACCCCGACAGCGCCGCATCCAGCGCATATGCCAGCGCACCGGACGGGATGAGCCGTGCGATCACGGTGAGCGCGGTGGGCAGGGAGTCGACGAGCACCAGGCTGGCGATGCCGAGCATGATGAACCACAGGATGTTGGCCAGCGCCAGCACGACCTCGGCCTTGAGCGTTCCGCCGAGCAGCAGTCCCATCGCCGCGAAAGTGGCCGTGCCGAGAGCGATCACCAAGGCGCCGAGCGCGAGTCCGCCGATGCCGGGTCGCCAGCCGAGCGCGACGCCGATGGCACCGAGCAGCATCGCCTGCAGCACCACCACGATGAGCACGGCCGCGCACTTGCCCGCGATCACGCCCCAGCGGGGCAGCGGTGTCGCACCGAGCCGTTTGAGGGCGCCGTAGCGGCGGTCGAAGCCGACAGCGATGGCCTGGCCGGTGAACGCGGTCGACATCACCGCGGTCATCATCACCATCGGCACAATCCGGTCGACCCGATGCTCGCCGAGATCGCCGAACGGCAACAGGGTCAGGCCGATCAGCAGGGTGATCGGGATGAACATGGTGAGCAGCAGCTGTTCGCCGTTGCGCAACAACAGCTTCAGCTCGAGCCCGGTCTGCGCCGTGAGCATCGCCATCCGCGAGGCAGGCCGCGGATCGGGGGCGAAGGTGCCGGGCAGGAAACGGCTGGTGGTCTCGCTCATCCGCGCAGGTCCCGTCCGGTCAGTTCGAGGAAAACGTCTTCCAGGCGACGCTGGTCGATGCGGATGTCGGTGGCGAGCACGTCCATCCTGGCGCACCAGGCGGTGAGCGTGGCCAGGACCTGCGGGGTGATCTCGCCCTCGATCAGGTACATCCCCGGCGTGGTCTCGTGCGGCGAGAAACCTTCCGGCAGGGCCGATTTCAGCAAGGCGATATCGAGTTTCGGTGGGGCGCAGAACCGCAGCTGGCCTGCCGCGCCGTGGGCGGTGACCTCGGCGGGGGTGCCCTGCGCGACGATCCGCCCGTGATCGATGATCACGAGCTGGTCGGCGAGCTGTTCGGCCTCGTCCATCATGTGCGTGGTGAGCACGACGCTCACGCCGTCGCGGCGCAGGGCGTCGATGAGCTCCCAGACGATCAGGCGCGCCTGCGCGTCCAAACCGGCGGTGGGTTCGTCGAGGAACACGATCTCGGGCCTGCCGACCAGCGCGCACGCGAGCGCGAGCCGCTGCTGCTGACCGCCGGACAGGCGTCGATAGGGTGTGCGGCGGTTGTCCCGCAGACCGAGCGTCGACAGCAGCCAGTCAGGGTCGATGGGATCGGCGGAATAGGCCGCGACCAGGTCGAGCATCTCCCCGGCGCGGGCGCCGGGGTAGGCGCCGCCGCCCTGGAGCATCACGCCGATCCGCGGTCGCAGCTGTTCGGAGTCGGCAATCGGGTCCAGGCCGAGGACGCGGACCGTGCCCGCGTCCGGGCGCACGAAGCCTTCGCACATCTCGACGGTGGTGGTCTTGCCCGCGCCGTTGGGTCCGAGCAGAGCGAAGACCTGGGCGGGCTCTACGTCGAACCGGAGACCGTCTACCGCGGTGGTCTCGCCATAATGCTTGACCACACCGTCGACGCTAACGGCGGGTCCAGGGCGACTTGTCACGATGTCACACGGTAAGCCGTGCCCTCCTGTGACGGAGCCGACACCCCCGGCTGGGCCCGCCAGGGCAGTGTGTGCCGGGTGAGCGCGAAGAACAGCGCGAAGCAGACCACGGCGGCCAGCGCGGCGCCGATGATCTGGAAGACCTGGAATTCCGCACCGCGCGGCATCACCAGCATCGAGACCACCGCCGAGAAGGCGACGGCGGGCACGCGGAACACCGGCTGGGTGGCCCAGGCCGCCAGCGGGATGATGGCCCAGAGCAGATACCAGGGCTGGACCACCGGGAACAGCAGCACGATCGCCGCCAGCGAGACACCCATCGCGCCGACCGGATGCAGCCTGCCCACGCCGGTCGCGACGAGCATGCGCAGGGTCACGAAGACCGCGACCAGTCCCGCGATCGGGCGGGTGATCGAGAGCAGAGCGGTCGTGTGATCGCCGAGGCCGAGCAGGACGCCCCCGAATCCGGTGACGATGCCGATGATGGTCGGCAGCGACATCCAGCTCCGGACGGCGTTGGCGACGCTGAGGGTGTGGACCCAGCCGAAGCCGAGCCCGCTGGCGAACCCGATGAAAAGCGTTGTCACCACGGCGATGACACCCAGCAGAGCCGCGGCTTTGGCGACGGCCGCGAACGACCCGCCCCAGCGTCTGGCCAATGCCATGCCGACGAACCCGAGGGCGATGATCGACGTGAGCTTGATCGACGACGACAGCGTGATCACCACCGCCCCGCCGATCAGCAGCCCGTAGGCGCGGGCATCGAAAGGTGGCAGATTCGTGGCCGTCAGCCGGTCGGGTCTGCCGCCTTCGCCGTAGATCGCGCGCAGCATGAGCTCCACTCCGGCCAGCATCAGACCGAGCATCAGCGCGTCGTTGTGCACGCCGCCGACCAGGTGGAACAGCACCAGCGGGTTCGCCGCACCGAGCCACAGCGCACTCACCGGAGCCACCCCGCAACGCACCGACAACCGCGGCAGCGCCCACACGATCAGCGCCACACCGGCCAGCGCCAGTAACCGGTGCACCCACACCCCGGCGATGATGTTGTCGCCGGTCAGCTCGGCGATACCGCGGCCCATCCACAGGAACAGTGGACCGTACGGCGCGGGCGTATCGCGCCAGATCGTCGGCACATTGTTGGTGAGCACATTGTCGATCCCGAGTCCGGCGACCGGGCCTTCGGAATAGGGGTCGATGCCGCGGGCGGCGATCTCGCTCTGTGCCAGATAGGAATAGACATCGTTGCTGAACATGGGTGGCGCCACGGACAGCGGGATGATCCACAGCAGCAGTGTGCGGTCCAGTTGCGAGCGGCTCAGCCGGTGCAGCGGCGAACCCGCGAGTCCACCGATCGCGAAGCGTCCCAGCAGCAACCACGCCCCGATCACCAGCGCGGTGCCGAACATGCACATCGCCAGCGACCCGGTGTGCGCTCGCGCGAAGATCCCGAGCACCCGAACACCGGAGACCGGATTCTGGTGCACGGGTTGGGCGCCGATGCCCAACGCCGCGATCGCCATCAGCACCGCGCCGGTCGCGCCCATCAGCCGGATCCGGTCCAGTTGCGCGCGTTCGCGCTTGTCGAGCCCCGGGACCTCGGTCTCGTCGCGATGCAGCACCGCGACGGTGTGATCGGGCGCCGACACGTCGAGCCCGAGAGCTCGCCGCCCGAACGCCAGTGTCTTGCGCGCCGCGCCCTCCAGTACCGCCACGAAGTCAGAGCCTAGTGTGCGCGGACACGACAGGGTTCTTCAGTAGCCACCGAGCCGATGCGGCCGCGACCAGGGCACTCGCTTCTACCTGGGCACTTCGTCGGGGAATCGATCCGTACATCACCAGATATCGATCCACATAGGCCGCTTCGGAATTTCGATCAGGGCCGACTTCTTACGAACCAGGACGGGAACCGAGGCCCCGATGCTCAGCTGTTCACCCATTGCTCGCGCTGTGGCCACCCGGAACTCGTGGTACAAGAACTGCTTCCGTACCTGGACCTCCGCACCGGAATCCGGGTGCGGGAACTGAACCTCGATCTGTAGCCGCCACAAATCGAAGTTGAACAGCCTTCTACTGCGTTTGCATTCCAGATCCGACTCGACCACTACTGCGGACACCTCGCTACCGACCCGCCGCAGATAAGCCCGCCGCATCCGCCAAGCGCCGGCCAACAAGACCATCCATCCAAGGACTCCCAGTATCAGGCTCGCTGGAAAGAACAGCGCCATTGCGACGCCGGAACCGGTCCATCGGGCTAGTGCGACACCGAGATTCAGTGCGCCCCCGACGAAGATGACCGACCCGACCGCGACACCCGATATCCACACCAGCGTCATCGGGTTGACCAGCCTGCCCGACCGCGCCATACGAACTCCTCAAGCAAAACGGAAATGTGATGAGCCACCTGTAGCGGCACCTCGGAACACGACGTCACGGCATGGTGCGTCTCAGCGCCAAGGCCGATCGTCGGGGAAATCCTCGAAGTCCTCCGGCCAGTCGCTGGGGCCGACGACGTTATCCGCTGGTCGGAATCGACCGGTGGAAGTCTGGGCGGGTGGCCACGCGGGCGGCGGTGGTGGAGGTGGCGCTTGCGGGGGTTCCGGTGTCCATTTCCAAATGAACTCCTGCGGCAAGCTTTTCATCTCGGCGACCTCCGGTGGAACCGGACGGGCGAGTGTCTCGATGTCGCACCATCGGCATTCACCGGCGGCTACTCTTTCGGCGTAGGCCTTCAGTGCCGGGGACGCCGTGTCCATCCCGGCGACCATCGAGATGAACTCCTCGGTCACCTCGGTGGCGCTGTTGAAGAGTTCGTCAACGTTTATGCTGTTCAGGCGGATAGTGGCCGTTCGTAGATCGTCCGCGGCGTCCATGACCTTGCGCGCGAAAGCCTCCACCTCGGCGTCGAGATCGGGCTCTCGCATGCTGCCCCACTGCGGCCGGGTCATTTCGCGTTCTCCCACGGCGCGGCACCGGTGTCATAGCCCTCGGTCGGCCGGTTCGTGTAGTTGCCGTAGTCGGCGATTCGCGTGAGATCCTGGCCGATAGCTGTGGCTCGGGTCGCCTGGTCAACCCTCTTGGTGACGGGTGCGACGGCCTCCTCCAATTTTTGTTTCGCGTTGTCCTGCAACTTGCCTATCGGATCCTTGATGTACTCGAGCAGCTTCTGGAAAGCCTCAACGAGCTCTTTGATCTTGAGAACCGTGTTGACGGCGTTTGTGACAATCGTGGCGATATCAACGACGAGTTTGGCGATCCGGGCAGCGCCCAGCGCCGGGACGGCCGCGGACAAGATGTTGGCGACCGACTTGAGAGCACCTTTGATGTCGTCGAAATCGACATACTTGTTGAGCATCCCCCACAAGCCTTCGATGATGGCTTTGATTCCATCCCTGATCAAATCGGCGACCACGCCCGCGCAGTCGCTGACGACGCGGCCGACAGGACCTTCCCATTTCATCGCGGCGATCTGCTTTGTAGCCCAGTCGGTGAAGGCTACCGAGGCTTGACCGTCCCAATTCGGCGTGTTGTTCGTGGTCCCGTCGATCCGCTTGATTCCGGATTCGAGATTCTCACCGCATGCCTCGAGGCCGTTGCCTGCCGACTTGTAGACGTCGCCGAGCCTGCGGATCTCGGACCAGTTGCCGGGAATCGGCGACAAGCATTTGCCCAGTGGATCTTGTTCGTTGCCGGCCGCGCGAGTCATGCTCTTGATCGATTCGTTCACGCTGCCGAGCGTTGGGAAAATATCTGCGATGAGACCGATGACGTCATCTTTGTTCGCCGATGGTGGGTCGAGTTTGACCTCTTTCGGCTTCGGGTACGTAGCGGCACCCTCGTATTGGGCCGTGGCGCCGGTCTCCTCGACGTTGTCGCCTACTGCGAGACCGGATTCGGTGTGTGCGTTCAGCGCCGCGTAGGTCTTCTGATCCTGGCTGTGATACATCCAGGCGGCCTTGTTGAGTTCGGTGCCGGTGCTCGCGGTGGTAGTCGCCAGCACTTCGTGGCGCTTGGACATCCATTCGGCGGCGTCATTGATGGGGGCTACCAGCGTGTCGATGATCGGTCCGTGGAGCCAATCAGCGGCCCGCCCCTCCTTGGCCACGAAGGCTGAGGCTGCCTGGGCGTCCGCGGCGATCAAGGTGACGAGATTGCCGAGACCAGCGATCTCACTGGGATTCGCCGCGAAGGTTTCCGCCATCGGTGTTATGCCCTAACTGTGCACTACTCAACGAGGCGGAGCTGAACGTCGTTTCCCCACCGCCGGACTCCCGCTCCGGTCATGGTCGGACCTTAGGGGCACGACTATGGCCTGTCAAAACCGAAGAACTGTGCCATGTCCCAATGCTCGAATGACCTAGTTGCCGCCGAGGGATTCGCTGAAGATTTCGGCCAGTTGGCGGATCTGGTCACATGGCTCCGGCACGGCAACCGGACCGGGGGGCACTGTCAGACGCACAGTGAAGGTTCCATCGGGGGCTTTGATGGACGCTGAGCATGAGCTGGGGACCTGTGGAGTCCGGTACAGCACGGCTTCGCGCCCGCCGATCGGGTCGGAGTCGAATACGGTGTGGCCCGGGTTGCGCTTGATGTCGTCCAGCGTCATGTCGCTCGACGTCACCCCCAAACCGCCGGTCGGATACTTCTCGCCATCGACGAGTTCCTCACGCCAGAATTGGCAACCGATTGTCGTCAAGAGGCTGGATACGCTTTCGTCTGCGGCTCTTTCGCGAGTAGCCGGGTCGAATCCAGCGCGGGTCACCAGATCGTCGCCCACGCTGACACAGGGGTCGAACCGAACCTGGGTGGCGCCGGTCTGCACCGGTGCCGGCGGGACCTGAACCTGCACGGAAGCGGAGGTCGTGGGCGCGGTGGTCGCTGGAACTACCGTATTCGCGCGGTCCTCGGTGGAATTGCCCGCACAGGCAACCAGCGTTGTCGCGCTTACCGCCAGGCAACCAGCGGCGAAGCTTCTTCTGATCATCGGAGCCCGATCTTTGTGTCACCGCGCGATATCGGCAGTACCAGACGGTCGCTGGTCGTTCGTGATCATTGCAGAAGGCCGCCACGCCGAACGACTCGGTCCGAATGGCGATCGTGCACTGCCGGTCTGAACTACCTGGGTACTTCGACAGGGGTCGGCGCGGCGACGGCCGGTGGTCCGTCGAAGTCCGGGTCCGAGCGCAGCGAGAATACGGCGGCGATGATCACGGCCAGGCAGACCAGCGCGACCGCCCCGAGTGCCGCCCAGCCGATGCGTTGCGCGGATCGCTGATCGCGGGCCGACAGCCAACCGGGCACGAACAGGATGCCGAGCGCGCTCAACGTGCCGGCGGCCAGGCCGCCGAGGTGGCCCCACAGCGAGATTCCCGGGATCGAGAAACTGATCAGCACGTTCACGCCGATGACCACCAGCATCGGAGTCGGGCTCTGCCGCAACCGGATCAGCGTCACCGTGACGGCGCCGAACAGGCCGTACACCGCACCCGAGGCGCCCGCCGTCGCGGTGATCGAATCGGACAGCATCATGACCGCCGCCGACCCGCCGAGCAGCGAGACCAGGTAAACGCACCCGTACCTGACCCGGCCGAGCACCTGCTCGAGGTCACGCCCCACGACGTACAGCGCGAACATATTGACCAGCAGATGGATCGCGCCGTAATGCAGGAACCCCGACCCGAACAGTCGCCACCACTCGCCGTCGGCCACCAGCAGCGGCACCAGCACGAACTCGCGGAACACCGCCGACCCGCGATAGTTGTCCATCGGGCTACCGGCCTGCGCCGCGGTGATCACGTAGACCAGCACATTGATCGCGATCAGCCCGTAGGTCACATAGGGAACGGGCCCGCCCTGGCGTGCCCCGCTGACGGTTCGCACCGGTCGCACGTCCTGCTGCCCTTGCCGCACACAGTCGACACAGTGCTGCCCGACCGACGCCGGGCGCAGGCAATCAGGACAGGCGGGCCGCCCGCACCGCGTACACGCGAGTCCGGTAGGCCGATCGGGATGACGGACACACGTTGGTGTGAGCGGGTTCGACACCTGCCCATCGTGCCAGACCCCGACGCAGGCGGCCCTGTATCGGCACCCCGCGATCCGAGCACGCGGTGATGGCTACGCGAAGTGGTCGAGGACGGCGTTCATCACGCGGTGCGAGGTGGGAGTGTCGTCCGGGACGATCACCGCGGGCGCCAGGCGGCCGTTCTCGCTGTCGGCGAATGCGGGCCCCAGCTGCCCTTTCATCAGCGCGTATCCCTCGGGCAGCACATATCGGCCGCGGTCGTCACGACGTCCGCCGGCGAAGCTTTCCTCGGGGAAGTAGTCGAAAATGATGCCGCTGGGCGCCCCGTCCAGAGTGAACGAGCACGCCCCGAGTTGCTGCTCACGGGCATCGATGGCGGCACCGAGAGATTTCGGGACCGCGCACGGATCGATGCCTGCGACGATGCTGCGTGGCAGACCCGGTGTGGTGCCGTGCGGTGGCTGTTCGACCCAGCGGTCCATCACGACCCGCGCCAGTCGCTCGGCTGCCGGACACGGACTGTCGCTGCCCGCCGGTAGGCGCAAGTTCAGTTGATAACCGACCGACGCCGGATACTTCACATCGACGCGGCACCATCGCTCGCCATCGGGCACCCTGCCATCTCTGGTGGTCGCACGGTCTTCGACCGTCACGACCGACGCGCCGCCGATCGTCGCCGGACGGTTCCCCTCGGGAACGTATCCCCACGCGCCGTCGAATACCCCGGCCACTACCTGGAGGAACAGCGTCCCGGTGCCGTCCGGCCGTTGCAGATTCACCCGGCAGCCCGCCGTCTGGTGCAGTCGGTCGGGGCCGGGCGTACCGAGGTCCGCCAGTTCCGCTCGCGGAAGCAATGCGCAGGCCTCGACCTTCCCGGCCTGCCGCAATACCTCGAAGACCTGCGCATCCGTGGTCGCCTCTACGCTCCAATACGGGGCAGCCGGCTTCGGGCCCCCGCACGCGACAACGGTGACGAGCAGTGCGACAGCGAGCAACAGTCGTTGCACGGTGGTTCCCCCTGACTGCCGATCGGATGCCTCGACATCGTGCCACGAGACGCCCGGACGGCGGGGTAGGCCTGTGCGATGGATCACCGCGCAGCGGGCCGCAGATCAGTCCGCAGGGGGTGCACCTGGGGTTTTGTGGTGGAAGGTGTGGCCCCGATGATCTTCATCGCAGGTCAGGGCACCCTTTGTCAGGTGACCCTTATTAGATTTAGGGAAGCAATTCCGCCACACTGGTGTTGTGAAAACCGTGGGTTTGCGGACAGACGTGGAAAGTGGCGGTCGTAAGACGACCGGCGCTCGGTCGTCTGCTGTGCCCGCGGCGACCGCGCACGAAGGGCAGACCAGGGCGGCCATCGTCCAGTTGCTGCTCGAGCAGGGGCCGATCACCGCGACGGCGATCGGCACCGAACTCGGTCTCGCGCCCGCCGGGGTGCGCAGACACCTCGACGCGCTCATCGACGCCGGCCAGGCTCGGGCGAGCCGCTCCGCGCCGTGGCAGCAGAAGGGGCGCGGTCGGCCGGCCAAGCAGTACCAGCTCACCGCGGCGGGCCGGGGCAATCTCGGTCACGCCTACGACGATCTGGCCGGGGCGGCGATCCGCCAGCTCGGCGAGATCGGTGGCGACGCCGCGATCGCCGAATTCGCGCGTAAGCGGGTTCGGGTGATCGTCGACGGCATCGAGCCCGTCGCCGACCACACCGCACCGGTGATCGAAGCCAAGGTGGAGGAGATCGCGGAAGCGTTCGCCGAGGCCGGTTTCGCCGCCACCACCCGTCAGGTCGGCGCCGGTGTGCAGATCTGTCAGCACCACTGCCCGGTGGCTCACGTCGCCGAGGAGTTCCCGCAGTTGTGCGCTGCCGAATTGGACGCTTTCCGCGACCTGCTCGGTACCCACGTGCAGCGACTTGCGACGATCGCCAACGGCGATTGCGCCTGCACCACCCACGTACCGCTGGTCGCGGTGCCGAAGATCCCATCCGCCGCACAGCCCGCGGCGGGACGAACGAACGACTCCGGAAGGAGTGCCGAATGACGACCCCTACCGACCAGGTGCAACCGCTCACCCAGGACGAAACCATCGCCTCGCTGGGCACCTACGGTTACGGCTGGTCCGACTCCGATGTGGCCGGTGCCAGTGCGCAACGTGGCCTGTCGGAGGCCGTCGTCCGCGACATCTCGGCGAAGAAGAGCGAAGAAGAGTGGATGCTCGACGTGCGCCTCAAGGCGCTGCGCATCTTCGATCGCAAGCCCATGCCGAACTGGGGTTCGGACCTCGCCGGCATCGACTTCGACAACATCAAGTACTTCGTGCGCTCGAGCGAGAAGCAGGCCGAGAGCTGGGAAGACCTGCCCGAGGACATCAAGAACACCTACGACAAGCTGGGCATCCCGGAAGCGGAGAAGCAGCGTCTGGTCTCCGGTGTCGCCGCACAGTACGAGTCCGAGGTCGTCTACCACTCCATCCGCGAGGACCTGGAGTCCCAGGGCGTCATCTTCCTCGACACCGATACGGCGTTGAAGGAGCACCCGGAGATCTTCCACAAGTACTTCGGTTCGGTCATCCCCGCCGGTGACAACAAGTTCTCCGCGCTCAACACCGCCGTCTGGTCGGGTGGCTCGTTCATCTACGTGCCGCCGGGCGTGCACGTCGACATCCCGCTGCAGGCCTACTTCCGGATCAACACCGAGAACATGGGCCAGTTCGAGCGGACGCTGATCATCGTCGACGAGGACGCCTACGTCCACTACGTCGAGGGTTGTACAGCCCCGATCTACAAGTCCGACTCGCTGCACTCCGCGGTCGTGGAGATCATCGTGAAGAAGGGCGGCCGCTGCCGCTACACGACCATCCAGAACTGGTCCAACAACGTCTACAACCTGGTCACCAAGCGGGCCAAGGCCGAGGCGGGCGCCACCATGGAGTGGGTCGACGGCAACATCGGCTCCAAGGTCACCATGAAGTACCCGGCGGTCTGGATGACCGGCGAGCACGCGCACGGCGAGGTCCTCTCGGTCGCGTTCGCGGGCCCCGGCCAGCACCAGGACACCGGCGCCAAGATGCTGCACCTGGCCCCGCACACCTCATCGACCATCGTGTCGAAGTCGGTGGCGCGTGGTGGCGGTCGCGCGTCGTACCGCGGTCTGGTCCAGATCAACAAGGGCGCCCACGGGTCGAAGTCGACCGTGAAGTGTGACGCGCTGTTGGTCGACACGGTCAGCCGCTCCGACACCTATCCCTACGTCGACATCCGCGAAGACGACGTGACGATGGGTCACGAGGCGACCGTTTCCAAGGTGTCCGAGGAGCAGCTGTTCTACCTCATGAGCCGCGGCATGACCGAGGACGAGGCGATGGCGATGGTGGTGCGCGGGTTCGTCGAGCCGATCGCCAAGGAATTGCCGATGGAATACGCACTGGAACTGAACCGGCTCATCGAGCTGCAGATGGAAGGGGCCGTGGGCTGATGTCGACGCTCGAGACGCCGATCCAGAATCCTGGCGCGGGCGCCGCGGTCAACAAGGGCGAGGTCTTCACCTCGTTCGACGTCGACCAGTTCGAGATCCCGTCGGGCCGCGACGAGGCGTGGCGGTTCACCCCGCTGCGCCGCCTGCGCGGCCTGCACGACGGCACCGCTGTCGCCGATGGTCAGGCAACCGTCGAGGTGAGCGAAGTCGCCGGTGTCACCGTGGAAACGGTGGGCCGCACCGACGCTCGCCTCGGCCAGGCCGGTACCCCCGCCGATCGTGTTGCCGCCCAGGCTTATTCGGGCTTCTCCGAGGCGACCGTGATCACGGTCGGCCCGGAAACCGAAGTGTCGGACCCGGTCACCGTCACCATCACCGGTCCCGGTGAGGGCAAGATCGCCTACGGTCACCTGCAGATCCGCCTGGACAATTTCGCCGTCGCCACCGTGGTCATCGACCAGCGCGGCAGCGGAACCTACGCCGAGAACGTCGAATTCGTGCTCGGCGACAGCGCCAAGCTCACCGTCGTCGCGGTCCAGGAATGGAACGAAGACGCCGTGCACGTCACCGCGCATCACCTGAAGCTGGGCCGTGACGCGAACCTGCGCCACGTGTCGGCGACGCTCGGCGGTGACCTGGTTCGCCTGTCGGGCACCGTGCGCTACGCCGGTCCCGGTGGTGAAGCGGAGCTGTTCGGCCTGTACTTCGCCGACGCGGGCCAGCATTTCGAACAGCGTCTGCTGGTCGACCACGCCGAGCCCAACTGCAAGTCCAATGTGTTGTACAAGGGTGCGCTGCAGGGCGATCCGGCCTCGGACAAGGGTGACGCTCGCACGGTCTGGATCGGCGATGTGCTGATCCGCGCGGCCGCCGAGGGCACCGATACCTACGAGGCGAACCGCAACCTGGTGCTCACCGACGGCGCTCGCGCCGACTCGGTGCCGAACCTGGAGATCGAGACCGGCGAGATCGCCGGTGCCGGACACGCCAGTGCCACCGGCCGTTTCGACGACGAGCAGCTGTTCTACCTGCGCGCTCGTGGCATTCCCGAAGACGTCGCCCGCCGCCTGGTCGTGCGTGGCTTCTTCTTCGAGATCATCCAGAAGGTCACGGTCCCCGAGGTCCGGGAGCGGCTCGAGGCGGCCATCGAGGCCGAACTCGCCACTGTCGGTATCTGACACCACTTACTGCAACGAAGGATTCGAATTCGATGACCACCTTGGAAATCAAGGACCTGCACGCCGAGATCACCACCCCCGAGGGTGAGTCGAAGCAGATCCTCAACGGCGTGAATCTCACCGTGAAGTCCGGCGAGACGCACGCCATCATGGGCCCCAACGGCTCGGGCAAGTCCACGCTGTCCTATGTGATCGCGGGCCACCCGAAGTACACCGTCACCCAGGGCACCATCACCCTCGACGGCGAGAACGTCCTCGACATGTCGGTCGACGAGCGTGCTCGCGCCGGCCTGTTCCTGGCCATGCAGTACCCGGTCGAGGTCCCCGGCGTCTCGATGTCGAACTTCCTGCGCACCGCCGCCACCGCCGTGCGCGGCGAGGCCCCCAAGCTGCGCACCTGGGTCAAGGAGGTGAAGGAGTCGATGAAGGAGCTCGATATCGACTCGGCCTTCGCCGACCGCTCGGTGAACGAGGGCTTCTCCGGTGGCGAGAAGAAGCGTCACGAGGTCCTGCAGCTGGGTCTGCTCAAGCCGAAGATCGCGATCCTCGACGAGACCGACTCCGGTCTGGACGTCGACGCGCTGCGCATCGTCTCCGAAGGCGTCAACCGCTACAAGGAGCGCACCGACGGTGGCGTGCTGCTGATCACCCACTACACCCGCATCCTGCGCTACATCAAGCCCGACTTCGTGCATGTGTTCGTCAACGGCAAGATCGTCGCCGAGGGTGGCTCCGAGCTGGCCGACGAACTCGACGCGAACGGGTACGAGCGCTTCACGTCCGCGACCGCTGGAGCCTGATATGACCGCTACGGTGCCCGCCCTCGACGTGGCCCGGATCAGGGCCGACTTCCCGATCCTGCACCGCACGGTGCGGGACGGGAAACCGTTGGTGTACCTGGATTCCGGTGCCACCTCGCAGCGTCCGCTGCAGGTGCTGGACGCCGAGCGCGAGTTCTTGCTCACCCGTAACTCCGCGGTGCACCGCGGTGCGCATCAGCTGGCGGAGGAAGCGACCGACTCCTATGAGCAGGCGCGCGCCGATATCGCCCGCTTCGTCGGCGCCGATCCCGGCGAGATCGTGTTCACCAAGAACGCGACCGAGTCGCTGAACCTGGTGGCCAACGCGTTCGGTGACGACCGGTTCCCCTACAAGGTGGGCCCCGGCGACGAGATCGTCATCACCGAGCTCGAACACCACGCGAATCTCGTGCCGTGGCAGGAGCTCGCGCGCCGCACCGGTGCGACCTTGAAGTGGTACGGCATCACCGATGACGGCCGCATCGACCTGGATTCGCTCGAACTGTCGCCCGCGACAAAGGTTCTCGCGTTCAGCCACCAGTCGAACGTGACCGGCGCGGTGGCTCCGGTGGACGAATTGGTCCGCCGGGCGAAGGCAGTCGGCGCGTTCGTCGTGCTCGATGCCTGCCAGTCGGTGCCGCACATGGCGGTGGACTTCCATGAGCTCGGTGTCGACTTCGCCGCGTTCTCCGGTCACAAGATGCTCGGCCCGATGGGTGTGGGCGGACTGTACGGCCGACGCGCGCTGCTGGCGGAGACGCCGCCGTTCATCACCGGTGGGTCGATGATCGAGACCGTCACCATGGAGAAGACCACCTACGCGCCGCCGCCGCAGCGCTTCGAGGCGGGCACACCGATGACCTCGCAGGTGGTCGGGCTGGCCGCCGCGGTGCGCTATCTCGAAGACCTCGGCATGGATGCCGTTGCCGCGCACGAGCATTCACTCACCGGTGCCGCGCTCGACGGACTCGCCGCCATCGACGGTGTGCGGATCGTCGGGCCGATCGAGAACACCGATCGCGGTGGCGCGGTGTCGTTCGTGGTCGACGGGATCCACGCCCACGACGTGGGCCAGATCCTCGACGACCAGGGTGTCGCCATCCGGGTCGGACACCACTGCGCCTGGCCGCTGCACCGCAAGTTCGGTGTCGCCGCCACCGCGCGTGCCTCGTTCGCCGTCTACAACACCCTCGATGAGGTCGACGCACTGGTCGCGGCCGTGCGGAAGGCCAAGGCCTTCTTCGGCGTGAGCGAAGCGAAGGCCGACAATTAGACACCGTGGAGTTGCCTAGATCATGCGTATGGAACAGATGTACCAGGAAGTGATCCTGGATCACTACAAGCACCCGCACCACCGCGGGCTGCGGGAACCGTTCGGTGCGCAGGTGCACCACGTGAACCCGACCTGCGGTGACGAAGTGACGATGCGCGTGCAGATCGACGACGCCGGCGAGGTCGCCGACGTCTCCTACGACGGCCAGGGCTGCTCGATCAGTCAGGCCGCCACCTCGATCCTCACCGATCAGGTGATCGGGCTGCCGGTGCAGCAGGCGCTGAAGGTGGTCGACTCGTTCAGCGAGATGATCTCCAGCCGTGGCACCGTCGAAGGCGATGAGGACATGATCGGCGACGGCATCGCCCTCGCCGGCGTGAGCAAGTACCCGGCGCGTGTGAAGTGTGCGCTGCTGGGCTGGATGGCGTTCAAAGACGCTGTCGTGCAGATCAGTTCGGCCGAGGAAACCAAGGCACCGATGGGAAATGGGGAGTCTGCCACATGAGTGAGAGCACCGATATCGCACAGACCCCGGACGTCGCGGCGGCGGTCGAGGTCGACAAACCCGCCGAGGTCGAGTTGACGGCCGAACAGATTCAGCACCTCGAGGACCTCGAGGAGGCGATGCGTGACGTCGTCGACCCCGAACTCGGCATCAATGTCGTCGACCTCGGCCTGGTCTACGGCCTGTCGGTCGACGGGGACAACATCTGCACCCTCGACATGACGCTCACCTCGGCGGCCTGTCCGCTGACCGACGTCATCGAGGACCAGTCCCGCAACGCGCTGGTGCGCAGCGGCATGGTCGAAGACCTGAAGATCAACTGGGTCTGGATGCCCCCGTGGGGCCCGGACAAGATTACCGATGACGGCCGCGAACAGCTGCGCGCCCTCGGCTTCACGGTGTAGAACATTCCGCATGTCGGGCCCGGATCCTGCAGGGATCCGGGCCCTTTCATGTGCTGGCGGTATTGCACTGACCGGTCACAATGTGACATTTCGCGGGTGAGGTTGGCTTTCACCGGACATTCGATGATGATCTCGAGGTTCCGGACTTCCGGAGCAGCTTTCACGAGGAGTACTTTCGAATGAATTTCATGGGTAAGGTCGGCTTCGCCGTCGCGGCGTCGGTTCTTACGGCCGGGTCGCTGCTGGGTGCTGGTTCGGCGAATGCGGCGAGCGACGAGTGGGGCGCGATGGCCATCGACGCTGACTGGGCGAATTTCGGTCGTTCGATCAACTATCCGACGCGGGCCGAGGCCGAGGCCGCAGCGCTGGAAGAGTGCGCCGCGGATGGTTGCTACGTGGAGGTCACCTGGGCGAACGGGTGCCTGGCCCTGGTGGACAACGATGAGTTCATCGCCTGGGGCAAGGGATCGACCCGCGCCGAGGCGGAGCGGGAGGCCTACCTCGCGCTGACCGAGGGCACCCCGCAGAACCTGCTCGTCAACGTCGGCTCGTCGCAGCTGGCCGGCGGTCGCGTGATCGACACGCTCTGCACCGACAACGCGGGCTGATCCGCACGGCAACCGCGCAAGCCCGGACCGCACATCGGTCCGGGCTTGCGTCGTCCTCGCCTCGGGTGCTGGGCACCGCCCGGATATTGCGGATATGTGTCGACCGTGCTCGGTGTGACGTTTCCCGGTCCGGTTGGCTATCACCGGGCGATCGGTGATGATCTTGAAGGTTCCGGACTTCCGGAACAGCTTTCAAGAGGAGATCTTTCGATGAGTTTCATGGGTAAGGCCGGCTTCGCCGTTGCGGCGATGGGTCTTGCGGCCGGTTCGCTGCTGGGTGCCGGTTCGGCGAGTGCCGCGGGCAATCAGTGGGCGTCGATCGCGGTGAGCAAGAGCGAACTGATCTACGGCACCAGCGCCAACGAAGTCGATGCCGCGGTGGCAGAAACGATCGCGCTGGCCGATTGCTACTTCGCCGACTGCGAGGTCATCGCCACCTGGGCCAACGGTTGCGGCGCGCTCATCCAGAGCAACGACGCCTTCGCATGGGCCGTCGCCCCCAACCGGGCAGAGGCTGAGCGCCTCGCGCACGAGAAGCTTTCGACGGTGACGCCCACCGCGATCCTGGCCAACACGGGTTCGGCGAACCTCAGCGGCGCCAAGATCATCGACGTCATCTGCACGGCGAACGCGCGCTGATCACCGCGTAGCGATCAGGCCCGGATCCTTGTCGGATCCGGGCCTTTTGTCGTTGTGCGCTCAGCGTTTTCGGCCGCGGCGACCGTGTCGATCCAGGCGCTGATCATGTCGGCGGTGCCCACGATGATGGCGTCGAGTTCGGCGTCGTCGAGTTCGACCGAACGCAACGCGGTGGCGAAGCCCGCGTTGAGCACGACGAAGGCCATCACGTCGATGTCGGCGTGCTTGATCGGACCCATGAACTGGATGATGTAGAGCTTGATGAGCATCCGCAGCCGGGGTTCGAATTCGGGGATGCCGCTGCCGTAGAACTGCAGGTCGGCGACCAGGGCGCGCACGAGCGGCCCGTTCGTGACGAGGATGTCTACGGCCGAGCGGATCAGGTCGACCACGGCATCGCGCGGGGTTTGGTTCGAGCTAGCGGTCAGCAGCTGGCTGTAGCGCTCCTCTACCTGCAGAAACAGGCTGTCGTTGAGTTCTTTGACGATCTCGTCGCGGTCGTTGAAATACCGGTACAGGGTGCCGATGCTCATGCCCGCTTCGGTGGCGATCCGGTTGGTCGAGGTATTGCCGATGCCGCGGGTGCCGAAAAGATGAGCGGCCACCGTGAGAATGCGTGTTCTCGTCTCCTTCGCCCGGTCCTGCTTGGGGCGTTTGCGCTGCTTATCGGCTTGCGGGGGCATCTATCGACCTCGGCAGAAAGAAGAGTAGAAGGTGAGCGGTTGCTCACCCTACAGTCATGATCACAGAGAAACCGCAGTGTAGGCCATCACATCGGCGGACAGGGCGGCAAGCACAACCACCACCGGCGGCGCCGGGGTGTAGAAGGAGGAGTCGACGATGACGATCCAACTGGACGAGACGGCCCTGTGGCAGCCCCTGCGTGACGTCCGGACGATGACCAGCCGATTGGTGGGCCATTTCGTCGACAACGTCGCGACCTGCCGGACGCTACCCGGCGATGTGATCGCCGGCGACGTCACTTCTGTCACCCGGATGTGCCTGGAGATCGTCGGCGGAATGCTCGACGGGCGCGATGAGGAGGTGAAGCTGAACCGCCTCGCGGTGGCGGCGGCGGGCTGGGCGCGCGAAGGCGTGCCGATCGACACGATCCTGCACGCGTTCCACGAGGGCTTCCGGCTCGCCTTCGACGCGGTCTACGACGAGGCGGCCGACGCCGACCGCGCGAGCCTGATCCACGGGTTCCGCCGGACGGTCGAGATCTCGGACCTGTTGTGTACCACCGTGACCCGGTCCTATATCCGCGAGCATCGGGAGGCGGTCGGCGAGCATCACACCGCCGTGCACACGCTCACCTCGGCGCTGCTGGCCGGTCAGTCGACCGTCACCATGGCGCGGGAGGTCGGCATCACCGTCGCCGACGCGTATTCGGTTCTCGCCCTGTCGATCGGGGCGCATCCCGACGAGCGGGACCCGCGTGTGAACGGTGCGGTGGTGGCCCGGCGCAAGCTGCGCAGGGTGCAGACGGCGCTGGCGCACCGCTGTGGTGACCAGGTGCTCTCGCTGCTGTCGGTCGACGGCGGCACGCTGCTGATCCCGGCCGATCTGCTGGTCGACGGCCAACTCGACGCCCTGGTCGAGGCGCTGGCGCGGGCCGCGCACGTCGACATCACCGCGGCCCTGGTACCCGCCACCACCGACGAGATCCCCGACGCGGCCCAGCGCGCCCACGAACTCCTCGACATGGTGGAGCGCCTCGACAGCGCCCCCGGCCTCTACCGCTTCGGCGATCTGGCCCTGGAATACCAGCTCACCCGCCCCGGCCCCGGCCGCGCCCGTCTCGGCGAACTCCTCGCCCCCCTCGACAACCACCCCGAACTCTACGAAACCCTGCGCGTGCACATCGCCAACAACATGAACCGCCAGCGCACCGCTCGCCTGCTGCACATCCACACCAACACCGTCGACTACCGCCTGCGCCGAGTAGCCCAGCTCACCGGCCTCGACCCCGCCCAATCCTCGGGCCTCTGGCAACTGCGCTCCTCGATGATCGCCCGCAGCTTCCACACCGGCCCCGCCCCTCAATCGCACGTCGCAGCCGAAACCGGCGTCCCCCGCCACTCCTACCCCGCCCTGGACCGCGCCCGCTCGGCCTGACACCGAAGTCGCCCGCATCGGCATCACGACGCGAGTGCGTCGAGGTGTCGGCGCTCGTACCCGCGAATGCCGATTACCCAGTCTGCCAAGCGAATCCGCCAGGCGCCTCGCAGAGTGGGTAGCACCCACTTCCTATCTATGGTTACATAGACCAAAACTAGGAGGGGTGATGGCTTTCGAATCCGTAGAGCAGTTGTGCCAGGCGATCGCGCAGGGTACTTCGCCGAAATACCTGGCGTTCTGGGGGCACGCTCCGCGTCGGGACGCAACGATTGGGTCGAGCTGCCTGAGTCAGTGGTGGCCTGCGGCATTCGAGGTCGACGGGGTGGAGTTCGCCAGTGCCGAGCACTACATGATGTGGCGCAAGGCAATGCTGTTCGAGGATTCGGCGATCGCGGCGAAGGTTCTCGAGGTCGGTCATCCGAGCCAGGCGAAGAAGCTCGGCAGGCAGATCGGCGGCTTCGACGAAAACGTGTGGGAACGTGCGCGGTTCGACATTGTCGTCGCGGGGAGCGTCGCCAAGTTCGGGCAGGACGACGCGCTGCGAAAGTATCTGACCGGGACCGGTTCTCGGGTGCTCGTCGAGGCCAGTCCGGTCGACCGGATCTGGGGAATCGGGATGGCTGCCGACGACCCCGATGTCGCGGATCCTGGGCGTTGGAAGGGGCTCAATCTGCTCGGGTTCGCGTTGATGCGGGCGCGGGATGAGCTGGGCGGTCGGTAGTCGTGGTGGCCGTTACTTGTCGGAGGGCATTGTTAGTCTGTAGCGGACGAACGGTTCGGGAGGAATCGGGCGTTGCATGCGGCGAATATGGCTGCTGGAGCTGATGTTTCGGCGCTATGACAGATTCGCCGGACGGCCGTCGCGGCGATGTCGGATAACTATTTCCGGGGGAGTGGGCGGCCGTTCATGATTGGTTCGGCTTCGAGGCGCGGAGCCGGTATTTCGACGGGGAGAATCTCTGATGTCTGTTGTGGGCAAATATGCCCTGGGTATTGCTGCCACGGCTGCGGTGGCCGCGTTCACCGTGGTGACCGCGGGGCCTGCCGCCGCGGGAGCCAGCGGTGTGGCGATCGCTGAGGCGCCGGGGTACACGGCCGTCTCGCGCGATGGTGGATTCCAGGCCGCGGCCGGGGATCTCTATGGGGCGCTGGCCTTGTCGTCGAGCCGTGCCGTGGTCGCCTCTGCGGTGAATTACGGCAGCTGGGCGGCGGCCAGCCGGGCCGCGCTCGATGAGTGCGGTGTGCGTGACTGCCAGGTCGTCGTCGAGTTCCGCAATGCTTGCGGTGCGGTGGCGCAGGGCGCGGACTACCGCTTCGGGTGGGCGTGGGATCACTCGCTGGCCGCGGCCGAGCGTGGCGCGGTGGATGTGCTCGGCTTCAGCGCCCCGCCCTTCCCGGATCTGGGTTCGGCGTCGCCGCGCGCGGCGAGCGTGATCCTGTCGGCCTGTACGGCCAACGTCTGAGGCGAACCTGAACCAGCAGGGGCACGAATCACTCCGTGCCCCTGCTGTATTCAGCGGCGCAGAACTTTCCTCGCCAGCCAATTGCCGAAGAACTGCACAGCTTGCACGCCGACGATGATGATCAGCACCGCCACGAGCGTGACCTGCCACTGGAACTGCTGATACCCGTAGACGATCGCGAAATCGCCGAGCCCGCCACCGCCGACGGTGCCCGCCATCGCGGAGATGTCGACGATCGAGATCACCACGAAGGTGTAGCCGAGAATCAACGGCCCCAACGCTTCCGGGATGAGCAGCGTGAGAATGATCCGCAGCGGCCCCGCGCCGACCGCACGCGCCGCCTCGATCACACCGGGATCGACGGTCACCAGGTTCTGCTCGACGATCCGGGCGATGCCGAACGACGCCGCGACGATCATCACGAACAGCGCCGCCTCCGAACCGATCGTCGTGCCGACCACTTCCAGCGTGACCGGACCGAGCGCGGCCAGCAGAATGATGAACGGGATCGGGCGCACGATATTGACGAACACATTGAGCACGAAGTAGATCGGCCCGTTCGCCAGCAGCCCGCCCTTGCGGGTGGTGTAGAGCGCGGTCCCGAGGACGAGCCCGATCACCCCGGCCGCGACGAATGTCACGCCGACCAGGTAGATGGTGGTGCCGATCGCCTCGAACAGCGTGGGCCGCAGCTTCTCCCAGTTGGTTTCCATCAGCCCGCGTTCCGTTCCAGGTCGGCGACAACGCGATCCACCGCGGCATCGGGTCCGTGCAGCGCCAGGGTGACGCTGCCGAACGTCTTGTCCTGCAACGTGCTCACCCCACCGTAAACGATCTCGAAGCGCACGTCGGCGGCCGTCGCGGCGGCCAACGCGGCGCCGAGACCGCTGTCATCATCGATGTCGACGGTGACCAACCGCCCGCCGTGCAGCTCGCCCAATCGACCCAATTCCGTCGCATCGGGCCGGTTGTGCAGCACAGTCGCCACGAACGATCGTGTCGGCGCGGCCTGCGGTGCCGCGAAAACATCGAAGGTGGACGCCAATTCGACGATTCGCCCCTCGGCGAGCACCGCCACCCGGGCGGCCACCGCCCGGATCACATCCATCTCGTGGGTGATCACCACAATGGTCACCCCGAGCTCGGCATTGATCTTCTTCAACAGCCGCAGCACCTCGCCCGTGGTTTCCGGGTCGAGCGCGGAGGTTGCCTCGTCGGCAAGCAGCAGTGACGGCGAGGTCGCCAAAGCCCTGGCGATCCCCACCCGCTGCTTTTGCCCACCGGAGAGCTGATCGGGGTAGGCGCGCGCCTTGTCGGTGAGCCCGACGAAATCGAGCAGCTCGGCCACGCGGGCCTTGCGCTCGGCCCGCTTCCAGCCCGCCACCTTCAGCGGATACTCGATATTGCCTGCGGCAGTGCGAGATCGGAACAGGTTGAACTGCTGGAACACCATGCCGATATCGCGGCGCAGCGTCCGTACCGCCGACTCGGGCACCCCGGTGATGGGAGTGCCCGAAATCGTGACGGTGCCCGAAGTCGGCTTGTCGAGCGCGTTGATCAGCCGCACCAGCGTGGACTTGCCCGCCCCGGAATAGCCGATGACGCCGAAGATCTCACCCGGCTCGATCCGCAGATCGATGTTGTCGAGCGCCGTGTGCCGATCGTCGCCGCTGCCGAAAACCTTGGTGACGGACCGAAATTCGACCGCCGCGTTCACTTGGTCGTACGGATGCCCTGCTGCACCCGGTCCAGAATCCGTTCGAGCTCGGGGCCGGGACGGCTCACCGCGACCGCCGTGTCCTTGGTGACCTCGGCGTGCGCGGTCGCCACTGCCTGGTCCTTCCAGATCTCGACCAGCTTCAGATACGTGGGATTGGCCTTGTCCTCGGCGCGGCTGACGATCACATTGATGTACGGCTCGGCGGCCGGGTTCTTCGGATCATCCTTGTACAGCGCCGATTTCGGGTCGACGCCCGAGCGCTCGAGGAAGGTGTTGTTGATCACCGAACCGTCGACCGAGGGCAGCGACAGCGCGGTCTGGGCGGCGTCGACTGGAGTCACCCGCACCTTGGAGGCCGCCTTGTCGATGTCGGCAGGGGTCGGCTGGACCGAGGTGCCGCTGAGCTTCAGCAATCCGGCCGCCTGCAACACGAACAGCGCACGCGCCTGATTGGTCGGATCGTTGGGGATCGCGACCTCACCGCCGGCGGGGATGTCTGCCAGCGCCGTGTGCTTCTTCGAGTAGAGACCCAGCGGCACGATGTAAGTCGAGCCGATCGGGGTCAAAGTATCCGAACTCGCGACGTTGTACTGGCCCAGGAACTGTAGATGCTGGAACAGATTGAGGTCGATCTGCTTCTGTGACAGCGCCGTGTTCGGCTGCTTGTAGTCGGAGAAGTTCGTGACCTTCAGTGTGATGCCCTGCTCCTTGGCCTTCTGTTCGAAGACTTCGAAGGCTTTGTCCTTGTCGGTGGTGCCGATCCGCACCACCGTGCCCGACTCGTCGTCGGAACCGCACGCGGTCAGGGTGAGGGCCGCGGTTGCTATCAGCACCGGGATCGCCAGTGTCCGACGGAATTTCACTTGTACTCCCGAGTTGATCGCAGAAGATGAACTCGGTCATCCAAGCCGTCCCTCGCGACCCTCGACAATGGTTTAGCTTGCCGCGAGCGAAACCCTCGCAAATACCTGGACGGCCGTCTAACTTGTGGACACGCTGCGGTTGCGCGTGCGAAGCGGCGGCCGGGGTGAATCAGCGCAGCGGGTGCTCCACCGACAACCTGCCGCGGCGGACGAGGTCGCGTTTGGTGATCGGCGGCAGCGTGGCGTCGTCGTCGGGGGCGGCGGGGTTGGGCCGCACCAGCAAGGTGACGGTCGCGGCAGGCACGAACCCGCTGCTGGTCATCAGCGCGGCCGAGGCGCTGTTGCGGTCTTCGACATCGGTGACGATATGGCGGGCGCCGCGCGCGAACAACGCCTTCGAGCAGACGTCAACCAGTCGCCGCGCGATCCCGTGACCCTGCATGTCGGGTGCGACGGCGATCCACTCGAGGTAGGCCCAGTCGTCGCGATGCTCGAACTCCATCGACCCGAGCACGAACCCGACCACCCGGTCGGAATCCAGCGCCACCCAGCAGGCGTTATCGGGGCTGTCGAGGTGTGCGGCGACGGCGGTCAGCGACCACGACGTGTACGGCTTGATGGTGGTGTCGAAGACCTGATGGCCGAGGTCGAGGACTTGACGCAGGTGTCCCAATCCCATCGGCACGACAGCGATGGCGGTGTCCATGGCCGCCAGTGTGCCCTACGCGCCCTTGCGGGTCGCGGTCTTGGCCGCGGTGGATTTGCTCGTGGCGGCTTTGCGCGGTGCGGCTTTCTTGGCGGCTTTTTTCGCTGGCTTCTTCTCCGCCGCGGCTTCGCGCCGCCCGCTGGTCTCGAGACTGCGTTGCAACGCGGCGACCAGATCCACGACTTCGGCATCCGCCTGTTCGGCGGGCTCGGTCTCGGCGGCGGGCTCGACCTTGCCGGTGCCGCTGGCGATCGCCTCGTCGAGCAGTTTCTGCAATTCGATCTGGTATTCGTCGGTGTATTCGGACGGGTCGAAATCGCCCGACATCGACTCGACGAGGGTTTCGGCCATCTTCAGTTCTTGCGGGCGCGGGGCGGGCGCGTCGTCGAGCGACGGGAATTCGACCGCGCGTACCTCGTCGGGCCACAGCAGCGTCTGCAGGACCAGCACACCGTCGCGCACCCGCAACGCGGCCAGTCGGGTCTTCTGCCGCAGCGTGAAATGGACCAGCGCGGTCTTGTCGATGCGTTCGAGCGTCGCGGCCAGCAATTGGTAGGCCTTCGGCGTCGTGGAATCCGGTTCGAGGTAATAGCTCTTATCGAACAGCACCGGGTCGATCTGATCGGACGGCACGAATTCCAGCACGGGAATCTCGTGTTTCTCCGCCGCGGGCAATGTGGCGAAATCGGCGTCGGTCAGCACCACCTGCTCACCGTCCGGCGAGGTATAGGCCTTGTCGATATCGGCATACTGCACGGACTTGCCACACACCTGACAGACGCGGTCGTATTTGATCCGGCCCCCGTCCTTGGCATGGACCTGGTGGAACCGAATGTCATGGTCCTCGGTCGCGGTATAGACCTTGACCGGGACATTGACCAGCCCGAAGGCGATCGAGCCCTTCCAGATCGATCTCATGCACCCCATCATGGTCGAAATGTCGCGCCGGGGCGAGCAAGCGATCTCGAATAGGTGCCCGCCCGTGATCCGGCGGTGCTTGAAATCGTGGTGTCTGATCCAATTGCCGGGTGGGTGTCGAGGTGATCGTGTGTGGGCTCGGGCCCGCGGGGCGGGCCGTTGCTCATCGTGCGCTGGCGGCGGGACGCGACGTCACGGTGATCGATCCGCACCCGGATCGGGTGTGGACGCCGACCTATGCGGCGTGGGTCGACGAATTGCCCGGGTGGCTCGATTCCGGTGTGGTCGCGGCGGCGGTTGACCGCCCATCGGCGTGGGCGGCGCGCGAGCATCGGATCGACCGCGGCTATCAGGTGTTCGATACGGCGTCGCTGCAGTCGTCGTTGACACTGCACGGCGCGACGGTGATCGCGGACCGGGCCGTCGAGGTGACGACACGATCGGTGCGGACGGCGGGTGGGCTGACCCGCACCGGGCAGGTGGTCGATGCGCGGGGGCTGGCCAGGTCGCCGCGTCGCGCGGAGCAGACCGCGTACGGCGTGGTCGTGGCCCGTGCGGAACTCGAACCCACGCTGTTCATGGATTGGCGCCTCGACAACGGCGCCGATCCGGACGACCCACCGTCGTTTCTATACGCGATACCGCTGAGCGCCGACACCATGCTGTTCGAGGAGACCTGCCTCGCCGGGCGGCCCGCGCTCGCACCGGAGGTGTTGCGGCGCAGGCTCGAACACCGGTTAGCTGCGCGGGGGATCGCACTCACCGGAACCGAACCTGTTGAACGGGTGCGGTTTCCGGTACAGGGCGGCAGACCGGGGCATGGCCGATTCGGTGCGGCCGGTGGGCTGATCCACCCCGCGACCGGATACAGCGTCGCGGCCGCGCTCGCCGCGGCGGACACCGTTGTCGCGGGTGACACGGTGTGGACGCCGCGCGCGCGGGCCGTGGCCGCGCTGCGCCGCGCGGGACTGCGTGCGCTGCTGGCTCTCCCGCCGCGCGAGGTCCCGGTCTTCTTCGAGGCGTTCTTCGGTTTGCCCGCACCGCTGCAGCGTTCCTATCTGTCCGGCCTCGACGACCTGCGCGGCACCCTCGCCGCGATGCGCGTTCTGTTCGCCGCCCTTCCGCCGAATCTGCGCCGCGCTGTCGTGACCGCGAGTGTCGATGCGGCTCGCCGGTAGCCGAAGCCGAGACCCGTAGCCGACCGGACGGACGAGGGTGTGCCGGAGGCCCGGCGGCACCGCCACGAAGTTGCTACGATCGCCACGCGAACGCGCCGACCCGCCAACAGGATCGGGTGAGACGAGGCGGGACGGCCCGGTTGTATTCCGAGCCCCCGCGCGTCGACATGCGGTCGCGTCATCGCGTGATCAGTTAGGGGACAATTCGGTGTTCGAATTCACCAGGCGGCGCAGTCGCTGGGTGCTCGGTGTTTTCGCGGTGCTCGCGGTGGTGCTCGGCGCCCTGGGTGCCACGTTGTTCGAGCGGGTGGAGGGCGGCGGATACACCGACCCCGGCAGCGAATCCAGCCGCGCGCTCGAGGTGCTGCGTGCCGAGTTCGGGCAGTCGCCGCCGAATCTGCTGCTGCTGGTGGAGACCGAGTCCTCGGTGGAGGATCCCGAATCCACCGCGGCGGCAACGGCATTGGTCGCCAACCTGCAGGAACGCGAGGGCGTCACCGAGGTGATGTCGTACTGGACCACTCACCTGCCCGCGCTGCGCAGTGTCGACGGCAAGCAGGGTCTGATCGTCGCGAGTGTGCTCGGCAGCGAACGCGAGATCGACCAGCGCGTCGCCGCCATCGCCGGGGAGCTGACGGGGAACCAGGGATCGTTGCAGGTCAGGGCGGGCGGATTCGCCATGCTGATGCACGAGACGGTCCAGCAGAGCAAGACCGATATCGCCAAGGGCGAGGCCATCGCGTTCCCGCTCACGCTGATCGCGCTGCTGTTCGTCTTCGGCGGCCTGGTCGCCGCGAGCCTGCCGTTGCTCGTCGCGATCGGCACCGTGCTCACCACCATGGGCGCGCTGTGGTTGCTCACGCTGTTCACGCCGCTCTCGGTCACCGCGACCAATGTGGCGACGCTGCTCGGCCTCGGGCTCGCCATCGATTACAGCCTGCTGATCGTCAACCGCTATCGCGATGAACTCGCCGATGGCCGCACTCCGGCGGGCGCGGTGGCCACCACGCTGCGCACTGCGGGCCGGACGGTCGCGTTCTCCGCGCTCACCGTCGCGGTGGCGCTGGCCGGGTTGCTGTTCTTCCCGCTGCTGGCGATCCGGTCGATGGGGTACGCGGGCATCGTTGTCGCGGCGCTGGCCGCGCTGGTGTCGCTCACCGTGTTGCCCGCCGCGCTGCTGCTGATCGGCACACGCATCGACAAGGGTCAGCTGGGCTGGTGGTTCCTGCGCGCGCCGCGCCCCGCACCGGGCGAGGGTGCCTGGCACAAACTGGCTACGGCCGTGATGCGCAAGCCGATCTCGATCGGGCTCGCCGTCACCGCGCTGCTGCTCCTGCTCGGCGCACCGTTCCTCGGCGTGAAACTCGGTTTCCCGGACGAACGAATCCTGCCGGAAGCGATGAACTCCCGTCAGGTCGCCGAGATCGTCGCCCGCGACTTCGGCGAGAGCGACCAGCACACCCTGGTAGCGGTGCTGCCGGACAGTGCTTACAGCGCAGCGGGACTCGACACCATCGCCCGTGACCTGTCCGACCTCGACAATGTCCGCCGCGTCGACACCGCCACCGGCAGCTATGCCCAGGGCGGGCTGCTCGTCGAACCCACCGCGGACAACGCGCGATTCCGGGTCGAGCAGGCCGTCTACCTGTCGATCGTGCCCGCCAGCGGCGACAGCGACGCCCTGGCAAGCCTGGTCGAGCAGGTGCGCGCGGTGCAGACACCGAGCGAATTGCTGGTCGGTGGCGTGGCCGCGGCCAATGCCGACTCGGTCGCCGCCATCGAGAACGAACTGCCGTGGGCGCTCGGCTTCGTGGTGATCATGATGCTGATCGTGCTGTTCGCGCTCACCGGCAGTGTGGTGCTGCCGGTGCTGGCGGTGGTCCTCAGCGCGCTGAGCCTGACCGCGACCTTCGGTGCGCTGGTGTGGATCTTCCAGGACGGGCACCTGTCCGGGGTGCTCGGCTTCACCGTTACCGGGGATCTGTCGGCCACCGTCCCGGTGATGCTGTTCGCCGCGGCCTTCGGGCTCGCGATGGACTACCAGGTGTTCCTGCTTTCGCGGATCCGCGAGGAATACGACCGCACCGGCAAGAACGAGACCGCGGTCGCGCTCGGCCTGGAACGGGTCGGACGCATCGTCACCGCCGCGGCGATCCTGATCTCCCTGGTGTTCCTCGGCTTCCTCGCTTCCGACATCACCTTCATGAAGGCCTTCGGCATCGGCCTGCCGCTGGCCGTGATCGTCGACGCCACCCTCGTGCGCGGGTTCCTGCTCCCCGCCGCGATGAAGGTGCTCGGCGACGCGAACTGGTACGCACCGGAATTCCTGCGCCGCCTGCACGACCGGTGGGGCCTGGATGACAGCGGCGCGGCGCGATCGCCGAAACGTGAAGTGGTGGTGCGCGATCCGCTCGCCGCGGCCAGGGGCGAGGAGGTCGTTGTCGTGGATCCGCTCGCGCGGGCCGAGGCGGCACGCGCTGAGGCTGCACGCGCCGAGACAGAGCGGGCCGAGGCAGAGCGCGCCGAGGACGGGACCGGCGGCGCGCGGCCGCAGGCGAGTATCTCGGCCTCGTCGGGAAGCCGCGCGACCTCGGACTGACGCGACCCCGGACTGACGAAAAGTCGCAGGGGCGGGCAACGCGGAAACGCGGCCCGCCCCTGCGAGTTTCGGCGGAGTGCGTGTCAGATGCCGCCGGTGGACAGGAACCCGCCGTCGACCCGCACACAGTCGCCGGTGATCCACGCGGCCTCGTCGGACACCAGGAACGCGATCAGCCGAGCCACATCCTCGGGCTCGCCGAGTCGCTTCATCGGGTACACGCTCGCGGCGCGCTCCTCGTCGTCGGAGTAGAGCGCATCGGCGAACTTGGTCTTGACCACGCCCGGCGCCACCGCGTTGACCCGGATCTTCGGGCCCAGCTGCCAGGCCAGCT
The DNA here is from genome assembly GCF_054031145.1 of Nocardia sp. FBN12. Taxonomy (NCBI): domain Bacteria; kingdom Bacillati; phylum Actinomycetota; class Actinomycetes; order Mycobacteriales; family Nocardiaceae; genus Nocardia; species Nocardia sp. FBN12. Next base: position 3,330,165 of record NZ_CM132926.1, on the reverse strand, counting down.
CCTCGGTGAGCCGGATCAGCGCCGCCTTCGACGCGCCATAGGCCGAGATCACCCCGGACGACCGGATGCCCGCGACGCTGGCCACGTTCACCACAGCGCCGCCGTGCTCGGCCATCCACGCGCGGTAGGCCTGCTGGACGAAGCCGAGCGACGCCACCACGTTCACGTCGAAGATCTTGCTCACGCCACCCAGGTCGGCGTCCATCAGCGGACCGTAGACCGGGTTGATGCCGGTGTTGTTGACCAGGATGTCGAGCGAGCCGTACTCGGTGACGGCCCTGGCCACGGCTTCCGCGCGCGCGTCGGCGTCACCCGCGTTGCCGGCGATAAAGCTCACCTGGCCCTTGTGTCCCAGCGCGCGCAGCTCGGTAGCGGCGGCCTCCAGCGGTTCGGGTTTACGGGCGGTGATCAGCACGTTCGCGCCCCGGCGCATCAGTTCGGCCGCGGTCGCGAGGCCGATGCCGCGACTGGCTCCGGTGACGAGGGCAGTGCGGCCAAGTAGATCGGTAGTCATGCCAAGAGAGTAACCACGCTCACATCGGGCAGCGCCGGGTGCGGCTTCCGGCGAGGGCGACGGTAAAATAAGTGGTTCTTGCCGATATACCTTTCCCGCTTGTCTTACTCTGAGGAGAACTCTGTGATCACGGCGACCGACCTGGAGGTCCGGGCCGGAGTCCGCACCCTGCTCTCGGCCCCGGGGCCGGCGCTGCGGGTGCAGTCCGGCGACCGGATCGGACTGGTCGGTCGTAATGGTGCGGGTAAGACCACCACCCTGCGCATCCTCGCGGGCGAGGGTGAGCCGTATGCCGGAAAGATCACTCGCTCCACCGACATCGGTTACCTGCCGCAGGACCCGAAGGAAGGCGATCTCGATGTGATCGCCAAGGACCGGGTGCTGTCGGCGCGTGGGCTCGACGTGCTGCTGCGCGATATGGAGAAGGCCCAGGTCGAGATGGCCGAGGTGGCCGATGATGCCGCGCGCGACAAGGCGATTCGCCGATACGGGCGCCTCGAGGACCAGTTCTCCTCGCTCGGTGGCTACGTCGCCGAGAGCGAAGCGGCACGCATCTGCAACAGCCTCGGCCTGCCCGACCGCGTCCTCGACCAGCAGCTGCGCACCCTCTCCGGTGGTCAGCGTCGCCGCATCGAGCTGGCCCGCATCCTGTTCTCGGCCTCCGACGGCTCCGGCGGGCGCTCCGATCGCATCCTGCTGCTCGACGAGCCGACCAACCACCTCGACGCCGACTCCATCACCTGGCTGCGCGGATTCCTGCAGAACCACGACGGCGGCCTGATCGTGATCAGCCACGACGTGGAACTGCTCGGCGACGTGGTGAACAAGGTGTGGTTCCTCGACGCCGTGCGCGGCGAGCCCGACGTCTACAACATGGGCTGGAAGAAGTACCTCGACGCCCGTGCCACCGACGAGCAGCGTCGTGTCCGCGAGCGCGCCAACGCCGAGAAGAAGGCGGGTGCGCTGCGTCAGCAGGCCGCCAAGCTCGGCGCGAAGGCCACCAAAGCCGCTGCGGCACACCAGATGGTGCGTCGCGCCGAACGGTTGATCAACGAGCTCGACGACGTGCGCGTGAGCGACAAGGTCGCCCGCATCCGGTTCCCCGAGCCCGCCGCCTGCAGCAAGACACCGCTGATGGTGAAGGACCTGACCAAGCTCTACGGTTCCCTCGAAATCTTCACCGGTGTGAACTTCGCCGTCGACAAGGGCAGCCGCGTTGTGGTGCTCGGGCTCAACGGTGCCGGTAAGACGACCATGCTGAAACTGCTCGCCGGTGTGGAGACGCCCACCGCCGGTGGCGTCGAACAGGGCCGTGGGCTCAAGGTCGGCTATTTCGCCCAGGAGCACGACACCCTCGACGATCAGGCCTCGGTGTGGGAGAACATCCGCCACGCCTCCCCGGATGCGGGGGAGCAGGAGCTGCGCAGCCTGCTCGGTGCGTTCATGTTCACCGGGCCGCAGCTCGAGCAGCCCGCGGGCACGCTCTCCGGCGGTGAGAAGACGCGTCTGGCACTGGCCGGGCTGGTCTCCTCGGCGGCCAACGTGCTGCTGCTCGACGAACCGACCAACAACCTCGACCCGGTCTCGCGCGAGCAGGTCCTCGAGGCGCTGCGCACCTACGCGGGCGCCGTGGTGCTGGTGACCCACGATCCGGGTGCCGCCGAGGCGCTCAACCCGGAGCGGGTCATTCTGCTGCCCGACGGCACCGAGGACCACTGGTCCGCGGAGTACGCGGAGCTCATCGATCTCGCCTGATCCGTCATGGCCCGGAGTCAGGCGAAGTCGAATACTGCCTGATCTGATGTGAAACGCTGTGTCGGGGCGGAACTCGCCGGGGTCGCGTGAGTTTGATCACTGTTTTCGTTGATCACCGAGTGTGAAGTGTCTAGCCTGGAGGCAGTGCTCGGCGACTCGGAGGAAGCCATGAGCGACAGTGCCAGACAGGCCGCTAGATCGGCCAAGGGTAAATCGACGATCGGCAAGGCAGCGCTGGGCAAGGGCACCCGGGTGACGGGCAAGTCCCGCGACCGGTTGCAGTCCCAGTTGAAGAAGCAGTACGAGGCGGGCGCGTCCATTCGCACCCTGGCCAGGTCCACCGGTCGCTCGTACGGCTTCATTCACAATGTGCTGGTCGAGTCGCATGTCGAACTGCGTGGGCGCGGCGGCGCCAACCGGCGCAAGAATCCGGCCGACTGAGCCGCGGCGCGGACGCCGGCCGCTACCAGCCTGCGACGGCTCCGTCGCCGCGGACCAGCAGATTCGCCAGGCTGGCGAACAGCGGCAGCCCCGTCTTGATCTCGAGGTACGCGAACTGTCCCTGCGGGTTCACCTCGAGGAAGTAGTACTCGCCGTCGCTGCCCAGGCGCAGATCGACGACGCCGAAGCTGAGCCCGAGCGCACCCATCAGGGTCGCGAGGGACTTGCTCACCGAGGCGGGCAGCCGATCCGGCGCGAACGCGACCGAGGTGTCGAGCCGCGAATCGATGCGACCGACGCCCGCTTGCGAGTCGATGCGCACACTCCACTCGACACCGTCGACCCACACCACCCGCAGATCGCAGCTGGCCTCCACATAATCCTGGAACGTGGTCGGCGTCGAACGGATCGACTCGAGCCTGCTCAGCTCGGGCCTGGTGATGATCCTGGTCTCCGAGAACTCGCCACGCCCGGTGCCGGTGCGCTTGTACACCACTGGACCGCACCGGGATTCGACGAAACTGCGCGCCTCGTCCGGGTCGTTGGTGATCAGCGTTTCCGGGATCGTGAAGCCCGCCCGCTGCGCGGTTTCGAGCTGCACGATCTTGCGGGCCGCGGTGCGCTCGGCTGCCGGATCGTTGACCCAGTACGCCGGGATCGACCAGAGCATGCCCTGGATGAACCCGTCGCACTCGGCTTGGCGGAACTCGTCGTCGGCCGCGCGAACGCCGGTGGGAACCCGGCACGGATGCGGCCTGCGCCACCACACCGCACGGACGTCGTCGAGGCCGTGGATATGCGACATCGCGCGGTTGGTGCCCGCCTTGTCGAGCCGGAAACTTCCTGTCTCGGAAGGGAAGTCGCGCAGGTCGAGCCGAATCGGGTCCAGCCCGTGGTGTTCTCGCAGGGTCGACGCCAGCGCATCGGCGTGCAGGTCGTCGGTTTCGGAGACGATGAGCACGGCGTCGGTAGCGCCTTCCATGAGCCCGGTCCGCTTCAGTCGAGGCTGTCGCAGTTGATGCCGTCGCGGAAAGTGAACGTCGCCCCGGTGACACCACCTCGTTCGGCGATGCGCAGTTTCGTCGCCCAGCTGCGGGTGGCGCGGGCCAGCTGCTCGTCGCCGAGCGCTTCCGATGGTTCCGGTGCGAGCGTGATCGGCCGGTCGACGAGCTCGACGCGCATGCGCCGGGTGAAATCCGCTGTCGCGCCAGGGCGGATGTCGACGCGCACCTGACGTTCTCCCGCGCCCTCTTCGGTGAGTCGCACGACGTCGCTGCGGTCGAAAGTCCAGGTACCACCGTCGACCCGCACCGAGATGTCGCGATCGGACTCGGCCACCAGCAATCCGCGCAAGGCGGGGCCCCGATCTCGGGACGACGCGGTAGCGGGGAGGTGGATGGCGTCGGTCATGGGCACTCACTCCGATCTTCTCGTCTGCTCGCGATTTGCCAGAACCCCAAAAGGTGCTTCGGATCATAGCGTGAACGGGTGGCCTGCCGAGCGGGTTCGCAAGATTTGCGGAGCGCCGGGCAAACCGCCGAGCGGCGCGTGATCGCCTTGCGGGGAAAGAATTTCGGACAACTCGGATGCGTCAACTGTGTTCGCATGGGCAATCCGGCAGCAAACATATACGACAACGGCGCGACGGGCAATCCCGGACGGATGCCGGGAGCTGCGCGCCGCGCCGTGTGTGGTCGCTAGAGGCCGAGCAGTTCGGGATTCTCGGCGAGGCCGCGGAAGTGTTCGGCCGGTTCGGGGACGAGTCGACGGGTCGTCAGATCCATCGCACCCGCCACGACGGTGATCTCCGCGGAGACGGTGCCGTCGAGCTTGATGATCTGCTGGTGGAAGCGGAAGACCTTCTCGCCTTCCTTCCAGTCGAAGACGCAGGTCACCGTGACCTCGTCGCCGCCGCGCAGCTCGCGCTTGTATTTGATGGTCGACTCGAGCACCACCGCGCCGACACCGCTGGCGATGAACTTGTCCTGCGAGATGCCCGCCGCGCGCATCAACTCCCACCGGGCGTGCTCACCGTACTGATGGTAGACGGCGTGATTGAGGTGGCCCTGGGTGTCGAGCTCGTAGCCGCGGACGAGGACCGGTACGGAGAACGTCATACGGTGTATAACCAGGCGCTCTCGACGGGTTGTTCCCGTTTCGGGTGCAATATCGGCCACAGTGGTGCCGAGGGCGTATTACCCGCGATGGGCGTTGCGCTCGGCCCACCAGGCGGGCGCGTCGACGAAGTGATTGTCGAATTCCTCTTGGGCAGCGACGAATTCGTCGTGGGTGGCCTGGCCGTGGATCAGCCGGTCGAGCAGGCGGAAGTACTCGAAGCGCTGTACGCCCGGCATCAAGGCGATCAGAATGCGCGCGCCGCTGTCGGGGGTCGCGCCGAAGGCGTGCGGCACTTGCCGCGGCACGACCAGCGAGCCGCCCGCACCGACGGTGAGGATGCGGTCCCCGGCCATGACCTGGAGTTCGCCGTCCGCGACGTAGAACAGCTCATCGGAGCGGGTGTGGAAATGCGGCGCGGCGCCGTCGGCGCCCTGCGTCATGGTGACTTCGAGCGTGCTGACCGCGCCGTCGCTGGCGTTCGCGTCGACGAGCAGGCGCATCCGCACGTTCTCGGTGCCCAGAGTCTCGGCGTCTTCGGGCAGGCAGAGGGCGATGTCGCGGGAGTTCGTCATGACCGTTCCGTTCGTCGGTTGATAATTCGGTACCGAACTATATCTCAGCGAATAGAATCGTGTCCATGGATGAACGCGAACCGGATGTGGTCGATGCGATCGCAGCGCAGTGGCGGCGGGAGCGACCCGAGCTGGAACTCGAGGCGATGGCGGTCTTCGGCAGGCTCGGCCGGCTGATGACCATCGCCATGGCGCGGATCGAAACCGTGTTCACCGCACACGGTTTGCAACGGGGTGAGTTCGATGTGCTTGCGGCACTGCGCCGTTCGGGTGCGCCCTGTGAACTCAACCCGTCGGTGCTCGCCGACACTCTGATGCTGTCGCGCGCAGGCATGACCGGCCGCATCGACCGGCTCGAGACGGCGGGCCTGGTGCGTCGGGTCGCCGACCGCGAAGATCGACGCGCCGTGCGGGTGGCGCTCACCGAGGACGGGCGCGCACTGATCGACACGGTGGTCGTGGCCCACACCGAGAACGAGACGGCCATGCTCTCGGTTCTCGATCCCGCGGATCGGGCCGCCCTGGACCGAATTTCGCGAACTCTGCTCAGTCGGTGGGCGGAGTGACCGCCCGATCCCGATCAGCGAAACGGCGCCTCGCGATGATCCCGCCGGGCGCAAGAGTGGCGGCCATGGCGGCGGGAACCGTGTGGAGCCTGACTCAGGACTCCTTGCGGCGCACCGAGGCTTCGACGAGATCCAGTACGGCCGAAAGGTTTTCGTTCGTGTGGCCCGAGGCGATGCGGGCGATCAGACCGTCGAGGACCAGGTCGAGGTAGCCGAGCAGGACGTCGGTGGGGACGTCGTCGCGCAGGGCGCCCGCGGCCTTGCGGCGTTCCAGGCGCGCCAGGGTCGCGGCGGTGAGTTCGGCGGAGCGTTGGGTCCAGCCCGCGCGGAATTCGGGGTCGGTGCGGACCCGGCGGGCGATTTCGAGGCGGGTGCCGAGCCAGTTGAATTCTTCGGGGCGGGCGAGCATATCGCGCATGACCTGGACGAGACCCTGGTTGGCGGCGACGTCGGCCATCCGCTCTGCGTCGTCTTTGGCGAGGGCGAAGAACAGGGCATCCTTGTCGCGGAAGTGGTGGAAGATCGCGCCGCGCGAGAGGCCGATCGCTTCTTCCAGGCGGCGCACGGTGGCGCCGTCGTAGCCGTATTCGGCGAAGCAGCGTCGTGCACCGTCGAGGATCTGGCTGCGGCGGGCGGCGAGGTGGTCGTCGCTGACCTTGGGCATGATTCCTCCAGCTAGCGGATACACGGACCCCCGCCCCGGCGAACCGAGACGGGGGCTGTCGCATTATTCACGGGCATACGAATGCCCTTGTGGCGCAACATCTTACGATGTCACGCCACCGGGTCGAGCAGTTAGCCGCGGATCATGTTGCGCAGCACGTACTGCAGGATGCCGCCGTTGCGGTAGTAGTCGGCCTCACCGGGGGTGTCGATGCGGACGACCGCGTCGAACTCGGTGACCTTGCCGTCTTCGGCGGTGGCGGTGACCTTGACGGTCTCGGGGGTGACACCCTCGTTGAGGGCGGTGATCCCGGCGATGTCGAAGGTCTCGGTGCCGGTCAGGCCCAGCGACGCGGCGGATTCGCCGGCCGGGAACTGCAGCGGCACAACGCCCATGCCGATCAGGTTCGAGCGGTGGATGCGCTCGAACGACTCGGTGATGACGGCCTTCACACCCAGCAGACTGGTGCCCTTGGCGGCCCAGTCACGCGAGGAGCCCGAACCGTATTCCTTGCCACCGAGCACGACCAGCGGGATGCCCGCGGCCTGGTAGTTCTGCGAGGCGTCGTAGATGAACGCCTGCGGGCCACCGTCCTGGGTGAAGTCGCGGGTGTAACCACCCGAGACGTCGTCGAGCAGCTGGTTGCGCAGCCGGATGTTGGCGAAGGTGCCACGGATCATGACCTCGTGGTTGCCGCGACGCGAGCCCAGCGAGTTGTAGTCCTTGCGGGCCACACCGTTGGCGTCGAGGTACTGCGCGGCCGGGGTGCCGGGCTTGATCGGGCCCGCCGGGGAGATGTGGTCGGTGGTGACCGAGTCGCCCAGCAGCGCCAGCACGCGAGCGCCGGCGATATCGGTGACGGGGGAGGGGTCCATCGACATGCCGTCGAAGTAAGGCGCCTTGCGCACGTAGGTCGACTTCTCGTCCCACGCGAAGGTGTCACCCTCCGGGGTCGCCAGACCCTGCCAGCGCTTGTCACCATCGAAGATGGTGGCGTAGGAGTTGCGGAACATGTCCTGGCTGATCGACGTCTTGATGGTGTCGTCGATCTCCTGGGCCGAGGGCCAGATGTCCTTCAGGAAGACATCGTTGCCGTCGGTGTCCTGGCCCAGCGCGTCGGTCTCGAAGTCGAAGTCCATCGTGCCCGCGAGCGCGTACGCGATGACCAGCGGCGGGGAGGCCAGGTAGTTCATCTTCACGTCGGGGGAGATGCGACCCTCGAAGTTGCGGTTACCCGAGAGCACCGCGGTGACCGAGAGGTCGTTGTCGTTGATCGCGGCCGAGATCGCCTCGGGCAGCGGACCGGTGTTACCGATGCAGGTGGTGCAGCCGTAGCCACCGACGAAGAAGCCGAGCTTCTCGAGGTAGGGCCACAGACCGGCCTTCTCGTAGTAGTCGGTGACGACCTGCGAACCCGGCGCCATGTTGGTCTTCACCCACGGCTTGGTCGCGAGACCCTTTTCCACCGCGTTGCGGGCGAGCAGGGCGGCGCCGAGCATGACCGACGGGTTGGAGGTGTTGGTGCAGGAGGTGATACCCGCGACCACGACGGCGCCGTGATCGAGCACGAACTTGTTGCCGTCCTCACCGACGACCTCGATCGGCTTGGACGGCCGGCCGTTGGCACCCTTGGCCGCGGAGTGCGCGGGCGTGTAGGTGTCGTCGGCGGCGCTGGCGGACACAGCGGTCGAGTCCGAGGCCGGGAAGGACTCGTCGACGCCCTCGTCCAGCGCGGTGAGCTCACCTTCGCCGACGTAGTTGACGATGTCGGAGCGGAACGCGCGCTTGGAGTCGCTGAGCAGGATGCGGTCCTGGGGACGCTTCGGGCCCGCGATCGAGGGCACCACGTCGCCCAGATCGAGCTCGAGGTACTCCGAGTACACCGGCTCGCGCTCGGCGTCGTGCCACATGCCCTGTTCCTTGGCGTACGCCTCGACGAGCGCGAGCTGCTCGTCGCTGCGGCCGGTCAGGCGCAGGTAGTTGATGGTCTCGGAGTCGATCGGGAAGATCGCGGCGGTGGAACCGAACTCGGGGCTCATGTTGCCCAGGGTCGCGCGGTTCGCCAGCGGTACCTCGGAGACGCCCTTGCCGTAGAACTCGACGAACTTGCCGACGACGCCGTGCTTGCGCAGCTGCTCGGTGACGGTGAGCACCACGTCGGTGGCGGTGACGCCCGGCTTGATCTCACCGGTCAGCTTGAAGCCGACCACGCGCGGGATGAGCATGGAGACCGGCTGGCCCAGCATCGCGGCCTCGGCCTCGATGCCACCCACGCCCCAGCCGAGCACGCCGAGGCCGTTGACCATGGTGGTGTGCGAGTCGGTGCCGACACAGGTGTCGGGGTAGGCCTGGCCGTTGCGGACCATGACGGTGGGGGCCAGGTACTCGATGTTGACCTGGTGGACGATGCCCATGCCAGGGGGGACGACCTTGAAGTCGTCGAAGGCGCCCTGGCCCCAGCGCAGGAACTGGTACCGCTCGCCGTTGCGCTCGTACTCGAGGTCGACGTTGCGCTCCAGCGCGTCGGCGCGGCCGAAGACGTCCAGGATCACCGAGTGGTCGATGACCATGTCGGCGGGCGAGAGCGGGTTGACCTTGCTCGGATCGCCACCGAGGACGGTGACGGCCTCGCGCATGGTGGCGAGGTCGACGATGCAGGGCACGCCGGTGAAGTCCTGCATGATCACGCGCGCGGGGGTGAACTGGATCTCGACGCTCGGCTGCGCCGAGGGGTCCCAGTTCGCGATCTCGCGGATGTGGTCGGCGGTGATGTTCGCGCCGTCCTCGGTGCGCAGCAGGTTCTCTGCCAGCACCTTCAGGGCATAGGGCAGCTTCTCGGTGCCGGGAACAGCCGAGAGACGGAAGATCTCGTAGGAGTTGCTTCCGACCTCGAGCGTGCCTTTGGCGCCGAAGGTATCAATCTTCGTCACGTCAGCTCCACTCATGTGTGAGGGTGTGCCGCCGGCGGGGCTGTGCCGGCGACTCGCGTCTTCGGAGGGGGTATCCGGCGCCGTTATGTGCCGGTTTCCTCGCCGTACGAGCCTAACAGTACGCTTGTCCTATGAAATACGCGGGGGCCGCCGACAGCGGCGTGCGGACGTAGGAGAGCGCTACGTCGCGTACTGTGCCTGACGAGCGAAGTCGGCCGAAGACGCAGTGACGCTCACCTTGGCAGTGTTGGACGCCCGTCGCGACACCGGCGATCGTGGCTCGACAGACCGGATGGAAGATGACCACTTTTGCGCCGATGGCGGCTGAGCTGCCACCGAACACCGTGCTGAGCAGCGTCGCGTCCGACCTCGCCGACAATCACGTCGCGGCCCCCAAGGGTCAGGATCAGGAGAAACTGGCGGCGATCGTCGCGCAGGCGCGATCCGAGGGGATCCCGCTCAGCGTCGTCATCGTTCCCGGTAATCCCGGCCACGACTCGAGCCTACGTGATCTGGCCACCGAGGTCGGCGAAAGCACGCACGGAACTGTCGCGGTCTTCAGCGACGACTGGCTCGGCACCTACAGCGACGGCATCAGCCGGGTTCGCCTCGAATGGGCCGAGGACGCGGCCAAGTACAAGGGCAACCATCCCGAAGAGGCCGTGCAGGCCTTCGTCGACCGGCTGGAGCAGCCGGAAGGCGTCTCCTGGAGCGTCATCACCGCCGTGATGCTCGGCCTGATGGCGCTGGCGATCGCCGGGCTGTACCTGGTGAAGGTCCGCCGTGGCCCCGACGTCCCGGCTGTCACCGAGTCGCCGCGCGTCGATGCGAGCTCCGCCAACTAACTGATTTCACTCCAGTCACATTTCCAGACCAACGGTCTGTTTTATGGCGTAGAAAACTGTCTCGCGTCAGGCTAATTCTGAGCAATCGATGAATTGCTGCCGCGCGCCACTGTGGCAGTTGTTTCCTTTGGGAACTATGTGTCGTACGGTAGCGGTGATCGCGATCGTGAATGCAGTGGTACAGGGGGCATTGGTCGACTCTTGTGGTCGGTGTTTCGGCTGATGTGCCGGTGGCGTATGTCGAGTCGAGATACTCGGAGGTGCCGTGCGCGGTGCGGGCAGGCAGGACGAACCAGGTCTATTACGAATAGCGATCGGGTTGCTGGCGGTGATGGCGGTGCTGCTCACCGCGGGCCCGGTCGCCGCGGTGCCACCTCCGCCGCCCAATCCCTCCGACGGTGAGATCGCGGGAGCGGGCGCCCAAGTCGACGCGCGGGTCAGCGAGATCGGCGTACTGATCAATCGCGTCGCCGCGGCCGATCAGCAGTTGCGCGAACTCGACGACCAGCTCGCGGGCAAACGCGAAGCGGTCAACCAGGCGCTCGTCGACCTGCAGACCGCCCGCGACGCCGCCGACGCGGCCGCTGCGGCCGTTACCGACAGCCAGGACCGACTGGCCGACGCGGGCACGAAAGTCGGTGTGGCACGCCAGGATTTCGATCAGGTCGCCACCCAGGCCTACGTGCGCCCCGCCAACAGCTCGGTCGTCACCTACCTCGCCTCCTCGACCCCCGACGCCGCGATGGATCGCGCGCAGGTGCTCGGCATGGTGTCGAAGAACCAGCGCCAGGTCCTGGACGGTCTACGTCGTGCCCAGATCGACCAGGCCAACCAGAACTCCGCCGCCCGGCAAGCCAAGGCCGACGCCGATACCGCCGCCGCGGGCGCGGAACAGAAACGTGACGCCGCCCAGACCGCGGTGAACATCGCCAAGACCGAGTTCGACACCCAAGCTGTGGCCCGCGACAACTTGCGCCGCGACCGCAGCGCCGCCCAGACCGCCCTCGACGCCGCCCGCTCGACGGTCGCCGGCCTGCAGGGCCAGCGCGAGATCTTCCTGACCTGGGACGCCCAACGCGAGGCCGAGGTAATGGCCCTACTGGCCGCCGCCAACGCCGCCGCCTCCCGCGCCGCCGCCGACAAAGCCGCCCGCGAACGCGCCGCTGAACTCAACGAGGGCCAGCGCCCCCACACCGACCTCGAATCGACCCCCGCCTCCCCCCGCCGAACCAAACCGCGCCCCTCGCAGCCCCAGATCACCGGTTCGGCCGCGATCGAAACGGTGGTCGACCGCGCGATGTCCCAACTCGGCGTCACCTACGCCTGGGGCGGCGGCGACGAGGACGGCCCCACCCTCGGCATCCGCGACGGCGGCACCGGCGACGCCCACGGCGACTTCAACAAGGTCGGCTTCGACTGCTCGGGTCTGATGCTCTACGCCTTCGCCGGCATCGGCGTCTCGCTACCGCACTACAGCGGCTACCAGTACAACGCGGGCACCCGCGTCGACGTCGAGGACCGCGAACGCGGCGACATGCTCTTCTGGGGCCCCGGCGGCAGCGCGCACGTGGCGATGTATCTGGGCAACGGCACGATGATCGAGGCCCCTGAATCTGGGGATATCGTGAAGATTTCGCCGGTTCGCGAGGACGGCATCATGCCGTACGCGGTTCGCATCGTCACCGACTGAGTGGGTATCAGTGCTGGTAGAGGCCGGATCGGCGAAGTGCGCACCACACTCGCCGATGCGCGTGAGCGCCGTCACCACCATGACGAATCCCCGTCTAGTACTGGCCGGTTGCGGCGGACCGGGCGATTCAATGGAATAGTTGGTGCCGCACGCACAGGACCAAAGCGAAAGCGGGGATGTTGGTGACTTCGACGGAAGGTGTGAGCGGGCCGAAGCTGGCGAAGGACGCCGGTACGGCTACGCCGAGCACCCTGGAGCGTGACGTCCAGACTCTCGAGAAGGCGATCTACGAGGTCAAGCGGGTTATCGTCGGTCAGGATCGGCTTGTCGAGCGTTTGCTCGTCGCCGTGCTGGCGCGCGGACACGTGCTGCTCGAAGGTGTGCCGGGCGTCGCGAAGACTCTTGCGGTGGAAACCTTCGCCAAGGTCATCGGCGGCTCGTTCTCCCGGGTGCAGTTCACCCCGGACCTCGTGCCCACCGACCTGATCGGTACCCGCATCTACCGGCAGGGCCGCGAGGAATTCGACACCGAGCTCGGCCCGGTCGTCGCGAACTTCGTGCTCGCCGACGAGATCAACCGCGCACCGGCCAAGGTGCAGTCGGCACTGCTCGAGGTGATGGCCGAGCGCAAGCTGTCGATCGGCGGCAAGACCTACCCGATGCCCGATCCGTTCCTGGTCATGGCGACCCAGAACCCGATCGAGAGCGAAGGCGTCTACCCGCTGCCCGAGGCGCAGCGCGACCGCTTCCTGTTCAAGGTCGTCGTGGATTACCCCTCGGTCGAGGAAGAGCGCGAGATCATCTACCGGATGGGTGTGAGCGCGCCCGAGCCGAATCAGATTCTCGACCCCGAAGACATCATCCGCCTGCAGAAGGTGGCCGCCAACGTCTTCGTGCACCACGCGCTGGTCGACTACGTGGTCCGCGTGATCACCGCGACCCGCACGCCCGCCGACTTCGGCATGGACGACGTGGCGAGCTGGATCTCCTACGGTGCCTCCCCGCGCGCGAGCCTCGGCATCATCGCCGCGGCCCGCTCGGTGGCGCTGATCCGTGGCCGTGACTACGTGGTGCCCCAAGACGTCGTCGAGGTGATCCCGGACGTGCTGCGTCACCGTCTGGTGCTGTCGTATGACGCACTGGCCGACGAGGTGTCGCCTGAGGACGTCATCAAGCGCGTGCTGCAGACCGTCGGTCTGCCGCAGGTCGCCCCGCAGGCCAACGGTCAGGCTGCCCCGCAGCAGCCGCCGGTGCCCCAGCCGCCCCAGGCCCAGGCTGTGCCGCAGTCGGTGAACGGGCAGCAGTCCCAGCCCGCCGGCTCCGCTGCGCCCCAGTGAGTGCGCCGGAACCCGTTGTCCGCGTGCCCATGTCGTCTCACGCTCCGCCGTCGTTCCGGGCCGGTGAGCTGACCGACCCGAAGCTGTCCGCGGCGCTCAAGACCCTCGAGTTGACCGTGCGGCGCCGTCTCGACGGCGTGCTGCACGGCGACCATCAGGGGCTGATCCCCGGACCGGGGTCGGAACCGGGGGAGGCGCGGCTGTACCAGCCGGGTGACGATGTGCGGCAGATGGATTGGTCGGTGACCGCCCGCACCACCCATCCGCACGTGCGGCAGATGATCGCCGACCGCGAGCTCGAGACCTGGCTCGTGGTCGACCTGTCGTCCAGCCTGGATTTCGGCACCGGCCGGGTACACAAGCGCGACCTCGCGATCGCGGCCGCCGCGGCGATCACCCACCTCACCTCCGGTGGCGGCAACCGGATCGGCGCGGTCGTGGCGACCGGTCAGGACCTGGTACGCATCCCCGCTCGCAGCGGGCGAATGCACGCCCAGACCCTGCTGCGCGGCATCGCGACCACCCCGCACGCCCGCGACGGTGTGCGCGGTGATCTCAAGGCCGGGATCGAATCGCTGCGCCGTCCGCAACGCAAACGTGGTCTGGCCGTGGTGATCAGCGACTTCCTCGGTGACGTCGACTGGCAGCGTTCCCTGCGCGCGATCTCCGCCCGTCACGACATTCTCGCGGTGGAGGTGCTCGACCCGCTGGACATCGCGCTGCCCGACGGCGGCGACGTGGTGCTGCACGATCCCGAATCGGGCCGCACCCGCGAGTTCAGCGTCACCCCCACGCTGCGTGCCGATTTCGCGGCCGCGGCCGGAGCCCAGCGTGCGCAGGTGGCGCAGGCGCTGCGTAGCTGCGGCGCGCCGGTGCTCACCCTGCAGACCGATCGGGACTGGATCGCCGACGTGGTCCGGTTCGTGTCCACCCGGCGCCACAGCCTCGGCGCCCCGAGCGGGCGGGTGCCTCGCCAGTGAGTATTTCGCATTTCACGGCCGTTGCATGGCTCGGTTTCCTCGCGGTCGTCGCCCTGCTGGTGCTCGGCTATGTGCTGGTGCAGCGCGCCCGGCACAAGCGGATGCTGCAGTTCGGCAACATGGCCATCCTGGAGCGGGTCGCCCCCTCGCGGCCGAGTCCGATGCGCCACGCGCCGATCGCACTCATCCTGGTCGGCCTGGTGCTGCTGACCATCGCCGCCGCGGGCCCGACCGCCGTGCAGAAGGTGCCGCGCAACCGCGCGACTGTTGTTCTGGTGATGGATGTTTCGCTGTCGATGGAAGCCACCGACGTGGAGCCGGACCGGCTGCAGGTCGCGCAGAAGGCCGGTAAGGATTTCGTCGACGGGCTGACGCCCGGTATCAACCTCGGCTTCGTCACGTTCGCGGGCACGGCCTCGGTGATGGTGTCGCCGACGACCAACCGCGAGGCGGTGAAGCACTCGATCGACAACATCAAGCTGGCCGAGCGCACCGCCACCGGCGAGGGCGTCCTCACCGCGCTGCAGTCGATCGACACCCTGGCCGCCGTGCTCGGTGGCGCCGAGACGCCCCCGCCGGCGCGGGTGGTGCTGATGTCGGACGGCAAGCAGACCGTGCCCGACGACAAGGACGTCGACAACCCGCGCCACGGCTTCACCGCCGCGCGCCTGGCCAAGAACAAGGGCATCCCGGTCTCGACGATCTCCTTCGGCACCGAATGGGGCACGGTCGAGATCCCGGATTCCGACGGCAAGGGTTCACAGCGGGTGAAGGTCCCGGTCGACAACGACTCGTTGCGCGAGATCGCCGAGCTGTCCGGCGGCGATTTCTACACCGCCTCGTCGCTGGCCGAACTCACCGCGGTCTACGACACCCTCGAGGAACAGATCGGCTACGAGACCACGCGGGGCGACGCGAGCAGGCCATGGCTGCTGCTCGGCATGCTGGCCATCGCGGCGGGAGTCGTGGTCAGTTTGCTCTATCGTCAACGCCTGCCCTAGCTCCCCACGCCCCGCGTTGTGAGCTGTCGCAACGGCGCGACCCTGACGCGGGGCGCACGAATCGGAACAGATAGGTTGGACCCTATGTCGAACGTCACATCACGGTCGGTCCTGGTCACCGGCGGTAACCGCGGTATCGGTCTCGCCGTTGCGCAGCGTCTGCAGGCCGACGGCCACAAGGTCGCCGTCACCCATCGTGGATCGGGGGTGCCCGAGGGTCTGTTCGGCGTGAAATGCGATGTCACCGACAGTGATTCGATCGACCGCGCGTTCACGGAGGTCGAGGCGCATCAGGGACCTGTCGAGGTCATCGTGGCCAACGCGGGCATCGTGGACAACACGCTGTTCATGCGTATGAGCGAGGACTCCTTCACCAAGGTCATCGATGCCAACCTGACCGGGGCATGGCGAGCCGCCCAGCGCGCCAATCGCAATATGTTGAAGGGCCGCTGGGGCCGGGTCATCTTCCTGGGGTCGGTCGTCGGTCAGATCGGCGCGCCTGGCCAGGTCAACTACGCGGCGGCGAAGGCGGGTCTCGTCGGTATGGCGCGCGCGATCACCCGTGAGGTGGGCAAGCGCAACATCACCGCGAATGTGGTGGCGCCCGGCCTGATCGACACCGACATGACCCGCGAGGACATGACCCCGGAGATGCGCAAGGCCGCGCTGGAGTTCATCCCCGCAGGCCGGATCGGCCAGGCAGAGGATGTCGCCGCGGCGATCAGCTTCCTCGCCTCCGACGATGCGTCCTACATCTCCGGTGCGATTATCCCGGTCGACGGCGGCATGGGTATGGGTCACTGACCCGCTAACGGACCGCACCGCGCCACCGACAAGGTGGCAGCACCCCACACTGATCTCAGGAGAACCGAAAACTCATGGGCGGACTGCTCGAAGGTAAGACCATCCTGGTCACCGGCATCATCACCGACTCGTCGATCGCGTTCCACGCGGCCGCGATAGCGCAGGAGCAGGGCGCGAGGGTGATCATCACCGGTATCCCCGACCGCCTGCGGCTCATCGACCGCATCGCCAAGCGGCTGCCGCAGGAAGTGCCGCCTGCCATCGGCCTCGACGTGACCAACGAAGAGGACCTGGCCGCGCTCACCGAGAAGCTGCGTGAGCTGGCGCCCGAGGGCATCGACGGCGCGCTGCACTCCATCGCGTTCGCGCCGCGGTCGATCATGGGACCCGGCGCGCTGCCGTTCCTCGAGGGTCCGGGCCCCGATGTCGCCAAGTCGTTCGAGATCTCCGCGTGGAGCTACGCCTCGCTCGCGCGCGCCGTGCTCCCCGTCATGAACGAGGGCGGCTCGCTCGTCGGCATGGACTTCGATCCGCGCGTGGCGATGCCGTACTACAACTGGATGGGCGTGTCGAAGGCCGCGCTGGAGTCGGTGAACCGCTATGTGGCGCGTGAGGTCGGCGCCGCCAAGAAGGTGCGCTCGAACCTGATCGCCGCGGGCCCGATCAAGACCCTCGCGGCCAAGGCCATCGCGGGCACCGCGACCGACGACGCCAAGCAGCTCGTCCAGCTCGACCAGTACTGGGACGGCGCGTCGCCGATCGGCTGGGACGGCAACGACCCGCGCGCGGTCGGCAAGTCGATCGTGGCGCTGCTCTCGGATTGGCTGCCCGCCACCACCGGCTCGATCATCTACGTCGACGGCGGCGCCAGCCACAACATGTGGTTCCCGGAGAACATGTCCCTGAGCTGATGCCGGACGCCCTGCTGCTGCTGTCCTTCGGTGGCCCCGAAGGCCCCGAGGACGTGATCCCCTTCCTGGAGAACGTCACTCGGGGCCGCGGGGTGCCTCCGGAGCGCCTCGCCGAGGTCGCGCAGCACTACCTGCATTTCGGCGGTGTCTCGCCGATCAACGCGTTGAATCGGCAGATCATCGCCGCGCTCGAGGCCGACCTCGCCGCCGCCGGGATGGAGCTGCCGGTCTATTTCGGCAATCGCAACTGGCACCCCATGGTCTCCGACACTGTCGCGCGGATGACCGCTGACGGCGTGCGCTCGGCACTGGTCTTCACGACCTCGGCGTGGGGTGGATATTCCGGTTGCCGCCAGTACGACGAGGACATCAGCCGAGCCCGCGCGGCGGTGGGTGACAGCGCCCCCGAACTCGTGAAGCTGCGTCAGTACTTCGACCATCCGCTGCTGATCGAGTCCTTCGCCGACGCGATCACCGCTGCGGTGCAACAGATTCCGGCCGATCGGCGGGCCGGTGTTCGCCTCGTATTCACCGCCCATTCCATCCCCGTCGCCGCCGACATTGCCGCGGGCCCGCCCGCTGACGGTGGCCGCCTCTACAGCCGACAGGTCGCCGAAGCCGCCCGATTGTGTGCCGCGGCAACAGGTTTCGCCGACTACGACGTGGTGTGGCAGTCGCGGTCGGGCCCACCGCAGGTGCCGTGGCTCGAACCCGACATCGTCGACCACCTGGATGTGTTGCACGGCAAGGGCATCGACGCCGTGGTGGTGTGCCCGGTCGGCTTCGTCTCCGATCACCTCGAGGTGATCTGGGACCTCGACAACGAAGCGTCGGCCCGCGCCGCCGAACTCGGCATGGCTTTCGCGCGCGCCGCGACCCCCGGCACCGATCCGCGGTTCGCCCGGATGATCGTCGAACTGATCGCCGAACGCGTGAGCGCCGGTCCGGTCCGTGAACTGGGTGAAGTCGCTGGTTACGGCTGCACGGTCGACGGTGCCCTGTGCGCGCCCGGGTGCTGCGCACCGCCCGCGCGCCCCGTCCGGCGCTGAACACAACCGGATAACCATTCACCGGTAGTCCCCGGTTCGAGGAGTAGCCTTTTCACAGTTGCGCTCGACTGATCGGAGGATTTCCGATGATTTCGACACCGCCGCGCCGCGCCACCGGGCTCGCCCTGGTCCTGTCCGCCGCCGCCCTCGGCCTGACCGGGTGCGGCGAGTCCGGCTACGAGACCCAGCCTCCGCACCCCACCGAGCCCACGATCTCGCAAGCTTCGGTCCAGGAACTGTGCGGCATTCTCGACGGCCAGAAGGGGACATGGAAGGCGCTCGGCCCGCCGGTCGCACGGGTGGCGTTCACCGGCGCGATGAAGTTGTGGACTGTGAACGACACCGTCGCCAACGCCGCCATCTCCTACAACCGCCGCATCGTCGACACCGTCACCATCCGCACCTGCCCGCAGGTCCGCGACGCCACGATGAAGTCGCTCGATGTTCCGGACCTGAAGGCCGCCCTCGGCGGATTCTGAACCGGCACTTCCCACTTGGCGCCGTCGCTGCGTTAGCATCGCCGCGGACCTTCGCCCGAAGGTTCGATGACGCTACGGGGAGGGCCCGATGAGCTATGTCGATGTGACGGTGACCGCACTATCCGGGGGAGGTGGTCTGTTCGTCGGCGAACGCGTACTCGCGGGCGACGCGGCGACAGTGCTGGCCCGTCGTGGGGGTGGCAGCGGCACGAGCGTCGGGATCGGCGTGCCGGACTGGGTCTGGTACCTCATCATCGGCGTGATCGTGCTCATCGTCCTCATCGTGCTGATCCGCAAGTTCAGCGGTGGGTCGAATCAGGGTGCGCCCCACCAGATGCCGCCACAGCAGCTGGCGCAGCAGCCGTACCCGGCGCAGTATCAGCAGCCCTATCCGCAGCAGCACCCATCGGCTCCCGGCTACCCGCAGGCGCAGTATCCGCCGCAGTATCCGCAGGGCCACTATCCCCAGCCGTATCCGCAGCAACAGCCGTATCCGCAGCAACAGCCGTACCCGCAGCAGCAGCCGTACCCGCAGCAGGCGCCGTACCCGTACCCCCAGCAGCCGCAGTACCAGCAGCCGTACCGGCGCTGACGAATCGGCCTCCGCCGGGTCCGGCGATGCCCGCTGGACTTCGGCGACGGCGCATGACTCGCACCGGCGAGGGCACCTTCGCCGGTGCCGAGCGGAAGACTCGGTCGGCTACGTGTCGCGGCGGGCGGCGGCGTGGACCGCGACGAGGCGGGCTTCGCGGATCGTGTTCCACAGTGGGCGCAGCAGGGATTCGTGCGCGCCGAGCGCGGTAGCCGAGGTGGGCGAGGACGCCGGCTCGTGCTGGGCGACGGTGAGGATCGCGGCCACATGATCTGCGGTATCGAGAATTCGCTTGGCACGCAACGGAATCGAGTCCGGGTACGCGTGGCGAGAGTAGGCCGCGAGCTGCGCCTCGATCTGCTCGCGCGGATCGTCGTCGCCGTTGCCGACCGCGGTGGTGTGCAGTCGCATCAGGGCGTCGGCGGCGTCGCGGACCGATTCGCGCATCGTGTATTCGGCCTCGCCGAGCGACATGTCGTGCCCGGCGACGCGGGGGAGGTCTACGCCGTAGACGGTCCACTGCAGCGTGTCGTCATCGTCCCACTGCGGGATCAGGCCGGTGCCGGGCTCGCCGGGAACACCGAGCAGCAGGCCTTCCTCGGCGTCGATCGCGTCGGCCGCGAAGGCGGAGCCGACGGGCAGCCCGCGCACATCACCCGGCGCGGGCAGGACCAGACGCAACTGCGCGCCGGCCGGGGCCATCGCCTCGCGGATCACCTTGAGCAGTGGCATGGCGCCGGTGCCCGCTTCGCCGCGTGCGGTCCACGGCAGATCCGTGCGTCCGCCGGTGACCGGGTCGCCCGCCGCGATGGTGTGGCGCGGTGCCCAGGCGTGCAGT
This sequence comes from Nocardia sp. FBN12, assembly GCF_054031145.1. NCBI lineage: Bacteria > Bacillati > Actinomycetota > Actinomycetes > Mycobacteriales > Nocardiaceae > Nocardia > Nocardia sp. FBN12. The sequence goes on along the minus strand of NZ_CM132926.1, from coordinate 3,310,079 downwards.
GCCTCCAGCAGGTCGTCGGGCGCGCTGGTACCGGCCAGCCAGGAGCCGGCCCACAGCGTCAGCGTGGCACTGGGAGAGCACATAATCATCGAGCATAAAGGTTCGCCCGGCTTCGCGTGCGCGCACTGAGTGCTCGAACACGGCCCACTTGACCTGCTGCGCGTCAGTCCGGCTCGGTCACGAAGTCGATGAGTCGTTCGACGGCGCCGATGAGTGGGGGTTCCAGATCCCGGAACGAGTCGACCGCATCGTAGACACGGCGCCAGCCCTGCTGCGGTGTTCCCCAACCCAGCCGCGCGCAGATTCCGGTCTTCCAATCCTCGCCTCGTGGCACCGACGGCCAGGCCTCGATGCCGAGTGCGGCGGGCCGCACGGCCTGCCAGACATCGATGTAGGGATGGCCGGTGACCAGCACGTGCGGGCCGAGGCCGGTGGTCAGGTGCGTCTCCTTCGAGCCGGTCACCAGGTGGTCGACGAGCACGCCGACCCGCGCGCCCCGGCCTGGCTCGAACTCGGTGAGCCGGGCGCCGAGATTGTCGAGGCCCTCGAGATGTTCGACGACCACACCCTCCACCCGCAGGTCGTGGCCCCACACCCGCTCGACGAGGGCCGCGTCGTGCACGCCCTCCACCCAGATCCGGCTGGTCCGCGCGACTCGTGCGCGCACACCCTCGACCCGGGTGGAACCCGACGCCGACCGTGCCGGTTGCTTCGGCGCGGTCGTGCTGGGTTTGGTCAGCGTGACCGGTTTCCCGTCGATCAGGAACGCGGCCTCGCGCATCGCGAACAACCGCACCGCCCCGCGCGCGTCCTCCAGTTTCACGAACTCGCCGTCGTAGCTGCGATCGAAACCGACTACGGCACCGCAGAATCCGCTCGCCGCGTCCTCCACCACCAGGTCGCGTTCGGCGCTCACCGTCGGCACCGGCTTCTTCTTGGTCCGATCATGTCCGGAATAGATGTCGCCGTAGCTGTCTCGTGCACTCACGTCCCCGAAACTACCGCGCGCAGAAGGCAGCGCTAAGCACCGCCGCACCGTGACCGGCGATCACGCGAGGCCGCCCGTAAACCGGTCATCACGGCTAGGCTGGCAGGGTGGCCGCAATAGTCTGGCTGATCGCGGGCATTGTTCTCGCGGCGGCGGAAATGCTCACCGGCGATCTCATGCTGCTCACGCTGGGCGTGGCCGCACTCGGCACCGCGGGCGTGAGCGCCGCGACCGATCTGCCGATCTGGGGCGACGCGTTGGTGTTCGCCGCGATGGCAGGCGTGCTGTTTCTCGGGGTGCGCCCGCTGCTGCGCCGCAAGTTCGGTACGCCGCCGCCCACTCCGACGAATGCCGATGCGCTGCCGGGCAAGTCGGCGCTGGTGCTCGAGCAGGTCGCGGAGTATTCGGGTCAGGTCAAGCTCGGTGGCGAGGTCTGGACCGCGCGTCCGCTCGACCCGAGTGAAGTGTACGAAGCCGGTGTGACTGTCTATGTGATGAAGATCGATGGCGCGACCGCCGTCGTCTGGAAGGGTCCCTAGCAATGGTTGCCTTGATCGTGGCCGCCGTCCTCGTCCTGTTGGTCGTGGTGGTGGTGTTCAAATCGATCGCCCTCGTTCCGCAGGCCGAGGCGGCGGTGATCGAACGGCTCGGGCGTTACTCGCGCACCGTGTCCGGTCAGCTGACGTTCCTCGTCCCGTTCGCCGATCGTGTCCGCGCGAAGGTGGACCTGCGCGAGCGGGTCGTATCGTTCCCGCCGCAGCCGGTGATCACCCAGGACAACCTCACCCTGCAGATCGACTCGGTGGTGTATTTCCAGGTCACCAGCCCGCAGGCCGCCGTCTACGAGATCAGCAACTACATCGCCGCGGTCGAGCAGCTCACCGTCACCACCCTGCGCAACGTGGTCGGTGGCATGACCCTCGAAGAGACGCTGACCTCGCGCGATCAGATCAACAACCAGTTGCGCGGTGTACTCGACGAGGCCACCGGCCGCTGGGGCCTCCGGGTGGCCCGGGTGGAGCTCAAGTCCATCGATCCGCCGCCGTCGATCCAGGAATCGATGGAGAAGCAGATGAAGGCCGATCGCGAGAAGCGCGCGACGATCCTCACCGCCGAAGGTAACCGCGAAGCGCAGATCAAGACCGCCGAGGGCGCCAAGCAGGCGGCGATCCTGACCGCCGAGGGCGGTAAACAGTCCTCGATCCTGTCGGCCGAGGGCGAACGCCAGAGCCGCATCCTGCGCGCCCAGGGTGAACGCGCCGCCTCCTACCTGCAGGCTCAGGGTCAGGCGAAGGCGATCGAGAAGGTCTTCGCCGCCATCAAGAACGGCAAGCCGACCCCGGAACTGCTTGCGTACCAATACATGCAGACGCTGCCGATGGTCGCCAAGGGCGACGCGAACAAGGTGTGGCTGGTGCCGTCCGATTTCGGCAAGGCACTCGAAGGGTTCGCCCAGAACTTCGCCACCAAGGGCGAGGACGGTGTGTTCCGCTACGAGCCGTCCGCCGATGAAGCACCGGTGAAGATCGAAGACGATTCCGACGTGGCCGACTGGTTCGAAACCGCCTCTGACCCGAAAATCGCCGAAGCCGTCCGCGCCGCCGAAGCCACCGCCCGCACCCCGGTCGAAGGGTTCGACACACCGGTACCTCGCCCGAAAACCTCCGTGGCCAAGGGGGACCCGGAACTGCCGACCCCACCCCCGATCGCCCCGCAGGAACAGCCGGCTCCCCGCCCCGACGACCCGTACGGTCGCCCCTGGCAGCCGCCGCAACACGGCTGATCCGGTAGAGAACTAGCAGAAACGGCCCCGAGTTTTCGGGGCCGTTTCTGTTGTGCGGCAAGCTTGTCATTGCGGCATGAAAGACGTTGTGTTGGTTGACAATTAGCCGAGCTGCTGGGATGGTGGTCCCCACCTTCGGCGGGGATCCGATTCGGTTCGTGATATCCGCAGAACAGTGAATCGGGGCAGTTTTGTGGTGAATTCTCTCGTCGGGCGATTGATGACGCGCGACATCGGACGCAGTCCCACCAGGAGTCTGCACCACCCCGTGCTGGTCATCGAAGGCGCTCGCGGATGCGGCAAAACAGGAGTGATCGACGAACTGGAGCGGGAGCTGGCCGGCCAGCAGATTCCGCGTGCGCGTATCGATTTCGAACAGTTGCACCAGGCCACGGTTCCCGAAGTGTTGTTCGGCGTTGCCTTTCAGCTGGCGCGGATCAGTGAGCCCTACGGTTCGTTCGAGTTTCCGTTGCTCACGATCGGTGCGCTGGCGATGACAGCCTCGCTGTCTCCCGGTCGTCCGGAATCGCGTGCGGTGCTGCGTAAGAAGCTCGAAACGAAAGTCGATCTGGCCGATATGCACGAGGTCTTTCGGACGTCGGCCGGTGAGCTCGCACCTCTGCTCGGCGGTGCGCTGATGCCCTCGCCCGTCTCGCCCTTTCTCGGACTGCTCGCACAGCTCGGGGTCGACTGGACGATGCGGGCCGTCCGGCGGGCGAAAGCCCTCTCGCCCGAGTGGTACGGCCATCGTGATCAGGGCCATGCCGATGACCCGCTCGACGTCCTCGTCGACCTGCATCAGTGGGCGGCGACCGACCAGATGGCGTCGGTCAACGAACTGTTGTGGTCCGCGTTCCTGGCTGACTTGCGCAACAATTTCAGGTCGTCGTTCCGGGCGGGTGCGATGACGCTGAATTGCGTTGTGCTGCTGGACAACGCGGACACGATACTCGGGCAGGAGTTCGTCAACGGATTGGTCGACGCCCGGCGCGCCCGCCCGGCCTCCGGGGAGATCGCGACCGATCCTTTGACGGCTGTGGTCACCAGTCGAGGCGGTCTGCTCACCGCCCACACCCAGCGTTTGGTCGAATTCGACGCGTCGCTGGGCAACCGCGAGCTCACCTTCGACGCCCAACGGCGCCCCCACCTGTGGTGTCGGTACAAGCTGCCGGACCTGGATGAAGACGACACCCGCCGGATCGTCTCCACCTTGCGGCCCGTGCTGCCCGGCGGCGCCGTGCCGATCGGCAACCATCAAATGACCGCCATGCTGTTCGGTCTGCTCGCCGGTCATCGAGCATCGACCGGGTTGTTCGTCGCGGCCCTGCGTGAACGGCCGCTCGCCGAGGGGGAATCCCTGGCCCTGACGCTCGACCGGCTGGAGCCGGGCAACGGCAGTCAGCCCGTCCGGCTGGAAGACAAACTGCGCGCTCAACTGCTCGCGGGATTCCCCGAGGAGGCCTACGCGGATCTGGTGACGTGCGCGGCGGCGCGCACCTACCAGCATGCCGCGCTGCTCGCCACCGGGAGCGGGTTCCTGACCAGCGATCTCGCCTATCTGCGCGATATCGCCGCGGTGCTGTGGCCGGAATCGGGCGGGGCGGGGCCCGCAGTCCTGCGCAGGCTCCTGCTGCGGCAACTCGCGGACCGAACCGGTGGCGGTGCGCCCGGCTGGCCGGCGGTCTTCGAATGGCTGCGCGGACGATCCCAGCGGTTGCAGGACGAGTCCGGCGGCACCGATCACCGCGAGGACATCCTGTATTACACGATGGCCGCGGGCGATATCGACACCGTGTGCGCTGCCCTGCGCACCGAGCTGGTCGAATCCGGCGAGACAGCCGCGGGGGTTCGGCTGTTGCACGCGGTCGCCGCCGCAACGCGCCGCGCCGTCGACCCGGACGTCTCGCCGATGCACCAGGTGGACAACGCGCTCGCCGCCCAGTCAGATCCGGATCCCCTGACCCGGTTGGTGATCGAGCAGTCCGTTGTCCTCGATCCGTTCATTTCCAATGTCCGCCGCACCCTGCATCGGCAGATCGCCGTCCATTTCGACAGCGTCGCCGGCACGGTGCGCGGAGACCCAGGGCCGCTGTTCACCGCGGCGGACCACCATCACCGGAACGCCGAGCTGTGGAGTTGATGAGCTGATGAGCGCCGACCACGACAATGACGGCCCGGGTATCGAGCTTCCCCGGATCCTGGACTGGCGGACGAGATTTCGGCTCTGGGCAGCGCGGCAGTGGCCGAAACTCGCCGTCGGTCTCGTTGTCGCCCTGGTGGCGGGCTACGCCGTATATCGCGTGTGGCCCGAGAACACCTGTGGTGCATCGGATTCCGGTGTGCAGGAAATCGACGGCCAATGTGTCGGAGTCACCGACGGCACCTACGCCTTCCACGAATCCCTGGCCGGCGTCCAGCGCAAGATCGCGGAGGAGAACGCACGGGTGAGCGGGTCGGGACACACCGTGACCGTCGCGCTGCTCGACTCGCTGACCGTCGACAAGACCTCGGCGATCACCCTCGAGATGGTCCGCAATGAACTCGAGGGCGCCTACACCGCGCAGTACCGGATCAACCACACCAAAGCGGTCGGCGACCAGCAGCCGCTGGTCAAACTCGTGCTGGCAAATTGGGGCAGCCATCAGCTGCAGTGGGAGCCGGTGGTCGGGCAACTCGAGGCGATGGTCGGTGGTCCGGAACCGCTGGTCGCCGTCACCGGATTGCGTGTCTCCACCGTGCAGACCGAATTGGCGGCCCAGCGCCTTGCTCAGCGCAGCATTCCGATCGTGAGTTCGATCGCCACCGCCGATCAACTCAATTACGGCGCGATTCGCGGTTTCGTCCGGGCATCGCCACCCAATCTCGAGTACGCCGAGGCGCTCCACGGCTATCTGGGCAACCATCCCGACCTGGAGTCGGCAATGCTGGTGTACGACCTGAATTCTGATCTCAACCCGGACCCGGAGGCGACGCAGGGCACGGATCTGTTCACCAAGTCGCTGCGCGACGACATGAACGCGCGGTTGGCCGACCTGATCAAATATCCCCCGCAGGGCTATGTGGGCCTGTACGGGCAGACCGCGGCGAGCCCCAACCTGTTCTCCAATATCGTGCAGAATGTCTGTGCGGTGAAGCCCGAAGTAGTTGCCTTCGCGGGACGGGTCGTCGATTTCAGCAGTTTCCTCGAGTCGATGTTCAACCGGGTGTGCCCGGATTCGCCGATCACCATTGTCGCCGCAGGCGCCGATTTCGGTGTCCTCGACCTCCGTGCCGAGGAGGCGGTGCTGCGCGCGAAGAACATTCGCGTCGTCTATGCGACAGAGACCGATCCGCAGGGCTGGATACAGAATTCGCCGAGCACACCGCCGTTCTTCCGGGAATTCCACGAACAGTTCCAGCAGTTGGGTTTCGCGTCGGTGAACCTCAACGACGGCGGCGCCATCGCCACCCACGACGCGATTCTCATCGCGGCGAAAGCGGCCCGCCTGTCGGCCCGCGCCCAGTCCGACTACACGATGCCGACCCACCTCGACGTGCTCAACCAGATGCTCAATCTGAACAGCCTCGACGAAGTGCCCGGCGCGGGCGGCCAATTGAGTTTCAGCTATCGCGGCGAGAACAGCGGCAACCCGAGCAACAAACCGGTCCCGGTGATCGAGATACCGTCCGCCGCGATCGCCAACACGGCGGAGGTCCACCGCACGAAGTGAATCGCGGCGCGACGTAGATCTCAGTGCGGACCGGTTTCGCGCTCGCCCCGGCGCGCGCTTTCGGCCACCGTGACACCTTCACCCGTCTGTTCCGCACCGCGGACCTCTTCGGGCTGTCGATGCGCAGCGGTACCCGGGTGCGGTTCGCGACCGGCGGTGTGATCGGCAACGCGTTGCTGCTGGCCTTCCTCACCTCCGGCCCGGAGCTGACGCGATGAGCCACACCCGGCTGCTCGACGGCTGGCGGCTGGTCCGGCTACCGGCGATCCTGGGTGCGATCTACCTCGCGCTGCACTGGATTCTCGCGGCCGTGTCCGCGCGCCACGGGTTCGGTTCGCCCGACGGTGTCGGTATCGGCTTCTCGATCCTTGTAGTGGCGCTGGTAGCGCTGCGCATCGTGCTGATGGTTGTCGTACCTGCTGTTCTCGCCTACCGCGTAGTGCTGTGGTTGCAGGCCCACCTGCCACGGCGTGACGACGCAGGCAGCAGTGTGCCGCCCGCCCGGTGAATCAGTGGGGGAGCGGGAGGAGTTCGACGAGGGTGCCTCGGCCGGTGCCGGGTGGGAGGACGGCCAGGGCTTGGGAGGGGATGAGGCCGGCCAGGTGGGGCGTGTGGGCGGGGCCGGTGCTGCGCCAGACGCCGCCGGGGTGTTGCTGGACACCGACCAGGCGGGTCGCGTCGCCTTCCATGACGCCCGCGTCGGAGAGCCGGCCCCACATCGTGGGGCCGGGGGTGCGCAGGGTGAGGGCATCGACGATGGCCGGGCCGACGGCCAGGAGGGCGGCGACAGCGGCGAAGGGGTTGCCGGGCAGGCCGAGCAGGACGCGGCCGTCGGGAAGTTGGGCCACCAGGGTGGAGCCGCCGGGGCGGATCGCGATGCGTTCGACGATGATGCGAGCGCCGAGGTCGGCGAGCAGGGTGCGCAGGTGGTCGGCGGCGCCGCGGCCGGTGGCGCCGACCATGACGACCAGATCAGCGTGTGATTTCAGGGTGAGCCAGGACCGTAGGAGATCTTTGCTGTCGGCGAGGTGCCACAGGCCGGTGCTCTCGATGTCGCAGCAGCGCAAGAACTCTGGCATGACCGGGCCGAGGGAGTCGCGAGTTTCACCGGGCTCGAGCGGGCCGACGGCGCGGATCTCGTCGCCGGTCATCACCACGTCGGCGCGCAAAGGCCCACGCACAGTGACGGTTTCGGCTTCGGAGCTCAGTGCTGCCGAGGCGAGTGCCGCCGAGACGCGGGCACCGGCGCCGGCCAATTCTGTTCCGCTGTGCCAGTGTTCGCCTTGGCGGCGGGTGTCGTCGCGGACGGGCGCGCCGGGCGCGCGCATCACCACCGGTTTGCCGGACACGGTGGTCATCACGATGTGTTCGTCGCGCAGGGTCGCCGTGGTGCCCAACGGGGTCGCCGCGCCGGTCGCGATGCGGACCGCTTCGCCGGGCGCGAGGACCACCGAACAGCCCCGTCCGGCATAGCTGACCTGCTGGTGCAGGCGCCACCATGGTCCAGGGCCCGCGACCGCGTAGCCGTCCATGGCGGCAGTGTCCACGCGCGGCAGGGGAGTGCCCGCCGACAGCGGCACGGCCAGGGTCGCCCCGACGGCCTCGGCCACGGGTCGCTCGCGCACCGGGATCGGCTCGAGGTCCGCGGCTATCTGCGCGCGCACCAGAGCCAGCCCACAGTGCACCACCGGAACTACGCCCACCCGTGCGCTCGTCACCACGTCTCGCCTTCTACCTCACCTGTCACCGACTCTGCGACTCATCGTGCGCACCACCGATTGCCTGCGATTTTCTTGGCAGTTGCCTCGCGATGACGTTGTGCTCACGACAGCGCGGGTCCGGCGGTGCGCAGTCGGGGTTCAGGCTTCGGCGAGCGAATTCGCGAGTTCGGCGGCGCGGTCGGCGATGGCGGTGCCGAGTTCGGCGGTCGTGGCGGTGCCGCCGAGGTCCGGTGTGCGGACCTTGCCCGCGGCGAGCACATCGCAGACCGCCCGGTCGACGGCGGCAGCCGCGGCGTGCTCGCCGAGGTGGGACAGGAGCATGGCGCCCGCGAGGATCTGGGCGACGGGGTCGGCGATGCCGAGGCCCGCGATGTCGGGCGCGCTACCGTGCACGGCCTCGAACATCGACGGCGTGTCCGCGGCGGGGTTGATGTTGCCCGAGGGCGCGAGGCCGAGTCCGCCGGTGACAGCCGCGGCGAGGTCGGAGAGGATGTCGCCGAAGAGGTTCGAGCCGACGATCACGTCGAGACGGTCGGGGTGCAGCACGATTTCGGCGGCGAGGGCGTCGACGTGCATCTGCCGCGTCTGTACCGCGGGATATTCGGCGGCGATGCGCTCGAAGATGCTGTCCCAGTACGGCATCGAGTGAATAAGGCCGTTCGATTTCGTCGCCGAACACAGCTTTCCCGAGCGCTCGGCGGCGCGGTCGAAGGCGTAGCGGATGATCCGCTCGCAGCCGGTGCGGGTGAACACCGATTCCTGCAGCACGAATTCGTCCGGCCTGCCGGGGTTGTGGATGCCGCCGATCTCGGAGTACTCGCCCTCGGAGTTCTCGCGCACGATGAGAAGGTCGAGGTCCTCGGCGGTGCGGTCGCTCAGCGCCGATTCGGTGCCGGGCAGCAGCCGCACCGGCCGCAGGTTGACGTACTGGCCGAAGGCGCGCCGCAGCGGAATCAGCAAGCCCCACAGGGAGATGTGGTCGGGCACCCCGGGGAATCCGACGGCGCCCAACAGGATCGCGTCGAACTCCGCCAGCTGCTCAGCTCCGTCGGTGGGCATCATCGCACCGGTCCGCAGATAGTTCTCACAGGACCAGTCGAACTCGGTCCAGCTGATACCAGGCAGGACCCGGTCGAGCACCTTCACCGCCTCGACGGTCACGTCGACGCCGATTCCGTCGCCCGGAATGGTCGCGATCCGGTATGTGCGCACGCTGTCTCCCTAAACCTTGACGCCGATGTATTTGGACTCGAGGAATTCGTCGATCCCGGTGAAACCGCCCTCGCGCCCGAGTCCGGATTCCTTCACCCCGCCGAACGGTGCGGCCGGATTGGAGACCACGCCCTGGTTCAGGCCGACCATTCCCGTTTCGAGAGCTTCGCAGACGCGAAGTCCACGCCGCAGGTTCTCGGTGAATACGTAGGCGACCAGCCCGTAGGGGGTGTCGTTGGCGCGGGTGATCGCCTCGTCCTCGGTGTCGAACGTGCCGATCGCCGCGACGGGTCCGAAGATCTCGGTGTGGCACAGCTCGGCATCGTCGGGGACGCCGGTGAGCACGGTCGCCGGGTAGAACGTGCCGGGTCCGTCGATCGCGGTGCCACCGAGCCGCACCTCGGCGCCGCGCCGGCGGGCATCGGCCACGAGCTGCTCGACCTTGGCGACGGCATCGTCGTCGATCAGCGGACCGACGACGACGCCCGGTTCGGTGCCACGGCCCATCGGCAACGCCGCCATCCGCGCGGCCAGTCCCTCGGCGAACGCGTCAGCGATATCGCGCTGCACCAGAATCCGGTTCGCGGCCGTGCAAGCCTGGCCGATATTGCGCATCTTGGCGGACAAGGCGCCCTCGATCGCCTCGTCGAGATCGGCGTCGTCGAACACCAGCAGCGGCGCGTTGCCGCCGAGTTCCATCGAGGTCCGCATGACGGTGCGGGCACACTGTTCGAGCAGGAGTTTCCCGATCGCGGTCGACCCGGTGAAGGAGAGTTTGCGGGAACGCGGATCGGCGATCAGCGGTGTCATCAGCGCGCCGGGGTCGGCGGTGGTCACCACATTGACCACACCGGCAGGCACACCGGCATCGGCCAGGATCGCCGCGAGCGCCAGCATCGAAAGCGGTGTCTGCTCAGCGGGTTTCACCACGCAGGTGCACCCCGCGGCCAGCGCGGGCGCGATCTTGCGGGCGCCCATCGCCATCGGGAAATTCCACGGCGTGATGAGCAGGCTCGGCCCCACCGGTTGCTTCGTCACCAGAAACCGTGAACCTCCCGTCGGCGCGGGCATGTATCCGCCGTCGAGGCGAACGGCTTCCTCGGCGAACCAGCGGAAGAACTCGGCCGCATAGGCGATTTCGCCGCGCGCTTCCGTCAGCGGCTTGCCCATCTCGAGGGTCATGATCAGGGCGAGGCGCTCGGTGTCGGCGAGTAGCGCGTGGTGGGCGCGCATCAGGATGTCGCTGCGGGTGCGTGCCGGGGTGTTCGCCCAGCCCGACTGGGCCTCGGCCGCGGCGGTGAGGGCGTCGATTCCGTCGGCCGGGGTCGCGTCGGCCACCGCGCACAGTGTCGCGCCGGTCGCGGGATCGAGGACGGGCAGCGCCGCGGGGGAGTCGAGCCAGCGGCCGCCGATGAACAACCCCGTCGGGACGCTGTCGATCGCGGCGCGCTCGGCGGCGCTCAGATGTTCGAGCGGTTGTGCGCCGCTCTCGGACTCGGCTGTGAGCAGCCCTCGTGCCTCGTTCATACGGTGCCTGCCTCCCGACGCGGTGAATCACCCATTGCTGTGAACCCTCCCGCCATGTTATGCATATTGTCAACAATCCGACAATGGACAATCTGGGGAGTCTTTGATGACCGAGCTGTCTCCCGTCCTGAAGCAGGCCACGCCCGTCCACGTCGATCACGGCGCAGGCTGCTACCTCTACGACACCGACGGTCGCCGCTACCTGGATTTCACCGCCGGGATCGGCGTCACCAGCACCGGGCACTGTCATCCCACCGTGGTCGCGGCCGCGCAGGCCCAGGTCGGCAAGCTGATCCACGGTCAGTACACGACGGTGATGCACCGGCCGCTGCTGGAACTCATCGAGCGTCTCGGCGCCGTGCTGCCCGCGGGCCTGGATTCTCTGTTCTTCGCCAATTCCGGCAGTGAGGCGGTCGAGGCGGCGCTGCGGCTGGTCCGGCAAGCCACCGGGCGCCCGAACGTGATCGTCTTCCACGGCGGTTTCCACGGTCGTACCGTCGCCGCCGCGACCATGACGACCTCGGGGACCCGGTTCTCGGCGGGTTTCAGCCCGCTGATGCCGGGTGTGCACGTGGCACCTTTTCCGACCGCGTTCCGCTACGGCTGGAGCGAGGAGGAAGCCACCGACTTCGCGCTGCGTGAGCTCGACTATCTGTTCGCTACCCTCACCTCGCCTGCGGAGACCGCCGCGTTCATCGTCGAGCCGGTGCTCGGCGAGGGCGGGTACATCCCCGGCAACACCCGGTTCTTCCAAGGGCTGCGTGAGCGGGCCGACCGGCACGGCATTCTGCTGGTCTTCGACGAGATCCAGACAGGGTTCGGCCGGACCGGAAAGTTCTTCGGCCACCAGCACTTCGACGTTCGACCCGACGTGATCACCATCGCCAAGGGCTTGGCCAGTGGTTTCCCGCTGTCGGGTATCGCGGCGTCGCGGGAGTTGATGGCGAAGGCCTGGCCGGGGTCCCAGGGTGGCACGTACGGCGGCAACGCGGTGGCCTGTGCCGCCGCTGTCGCGACACTCGAGGTGATCGAGGCCGAGGGGCTCGTCGACAACGCCGCCGTGCGCGGCGCGCAGTTGCTCAGCGGCGTCGACAAGCTCGCGACGAAAGCGATCGGGGACGTCCGCGGCCTCGGCCTGCTCGTCGGCGCCGAGTTCACCACGCCGACAGGCGAACCCGACACCGCGACGGCATCGGCCGCGCAGAAGGCGGCCGTCGACAAGGGACTGTTGCTGCTCACCTGCGGTGCCCACATGAACGTGGTGCGCATGATCCCGCCGCTGATCGTCACCGAGACCCAGGTCGAGGATGCGCTGGCGATCTGGTCAGAGGTTCTCGCCGAGCTGTAGTCCTCGGTCGTGGTCCCACCCGGAGCGCGGGTGGGACCACGCACCGAACTCTGGAACTCGCGATCTCGCACCCTCCGCTCGCCCCCACCAGGAAGCAGGACCGATGGCCCGCTATATGAGCATCACCCTCACCAAAGCAGGCGTCACCTGTCGTGCCCGCCTGCTCGACGACGAAGCCCCGCTGACGTGCGCCGCCGTCTGGGATGCGCTACCCCAGGAAGGCGACGCCTTCCACGCCAAATACGCCCGCAACGAGGTCTACGCCCTGGTGCCCCGCATCACCGCGGCCCCTCACCGCGAAAACCCCACGGTCACACCGATTCCCGGCGATGTCTGCCTCTTCGACTTCGAACCGTGGGAAATCGGCAACCCCGCCTACGGCTACGAACCCGGCTCCGCCGCCCACCATGCCCAGGGCGCCACCGACCTCGCCCTGTTCTACGGCCGCAACAATCTACTGATCAACGGCGACCTCGGCTGGGTCCCCGGCAGCGTCTTCGCCACGATCGAAGAAGGCCTGGCCGACCTCGCTACGGCATGCAACGGGCTGTGGCTGCGCGGTGTCGAAGGAGAGACCTTGGCCTTCGCCCGCGCCTGAAGTGCCACTGTCGATTCGGCCTTCCGCTCAGGGCGGATCTGGTGGGGTGGCTCCGGCTACCGCACCGTCGTCACGGGTGTGCTGCCAACCTGTTTCAGCTGTTCAGCACGGATTCGGCGTGCCTGGCGACCGCGAGGATCAGGTCATCGGAGTGGCGTGGCCCCACGATCTGTAAGCCCACCGGCATACCGGCACGAGTCGTGCCGGCGGGGATGCTGATGGCGGGCTGCTGCGTCATGTTGAACGGGTAGGTGAACGGGGTCCAGTCGGGCCAGCCGTGCAGTCCGCTGCCGGGCGGCACATCGTGGCCGGCCGCGAAGGCGGTGATCGGCATCGTCGGGGTGATCAGGACGTCGTAGGCGGTGTGGAAATTGCCCATCGTGATGCCGACCTCGGCGGCTACCTGGCGGGCGTCGAGATAGTCGATGGCGCTGACGGATTCCCCGCGCGCCCACACCGCGGCCAAACCGGCATCCACTTTCTCGCGGGACCCGGCGGGGAACTTCGACAGCATGGTCGCCGCACCCGCGGCCCACAGCGTCTCGAAGGCGTCCCGCGGATCGGCGAATCCAGGATCTACCGCATCGATGGTCAGATCGGCCTGGGCCAGCCGCCGTACCGCGCGCTCGACGATCTCGGCGACCTCGGGATCGACCTGCGCGAAACCGAGCGTGGCGGAATAGCCGACCGACAGCCCGCGCACATCTCGCTGCATCTGACTGCGGAACGTGGTCACGGTGGGCGCCAGCGCGGTCGGGTCACGCGGATCGGGCAGCGAGAGAATGTCCATCAGCAGCGCCGCGTCCTCGACGGTGCGCGTCATCGGCCCGGCGTGCGCGAGGGGCCCGAACGGGCTGGCCGGGTACAGCGGAACCCGTCCGTGCGTCGGTTTGAAGCCGACGATCCCGCAGAACGAGGCCGGAATCCGGATACTGCCACCGCCGTCGGTGCCGACCGACACCGGCGTCATCCCGGCCGCCACCGCCGCCGCGCTGCCCCCGGAAGATCCACCCGCCGTTGTCGCCGGGTCGGCGGGATTGCGGGTGACGCCGGTCAACGGACTGTCGGTGACACCTTTCCAGGCGATCTCCGGCGTGGTCGTCTTGCCGACGAATACCATCCCGTCCTCGCGCAGCCGAGCGGCGACCGGGCTGTCCATCAACCACGGCCCGCCCTCGTCGACACAGGTGGAACCGCGCAGGGTCGGCCAGCCTTCGGTCAGAAAGATGTCCTTGATGGAAATCGGCACACCGTCGAGTAGCCCGCGCGGATTGCCCGACTGCCAGCGCGCCTCGGAATCCTTGGCCTGCACGAGCGCCCGATCCGGGTCGACCAGGCAGAAGGCATTGAACGCGCCGTCGCGGGCGGCGATGGCGTCCAAGCTGGCCTGTGCTGCTTCGACGGGCGAGAGTTCACCGGCCGCGTAGGCCGAAACCAACTGAACCGCCGTCAGCACGGTGGGATCGGTGGGGAGATCGGGCTGCGTCATGGCGGGGCTCCTTCAGCCGGGCACGTACCCGAGCGTCTTGTCGACAACGTTGTCCAGCGGCAGACCCGCTGCCCACCTGCCGAAATTGTCGGTGAATGCGCGGACGATCTCGGAGCGCCAGCCGTGGAAGTCACCCGAATTGTGGGGCGTGAGCACCACATTCGGCAGATCCCACAGCGGATGAGCGGCAGGTAGCGGCTCCGGGTCGACCACATCGAGCGCGGCCGCGGCGATCGAGCCGTTGCCGAGCGCGGCGACGAGATCGTCGGTAACCACTAGTTCCCCGCGCCCGACGTTGACAAACCTCGCATGCGGTTTCATCGCGGCGAACGCGGCCGCATCGAACATGTGCGTGGTCTGCGCGGTGAGCGGTGCGATGGCGATCACGTAGTCGGCGCCGGGCAGTTCGGCGTGCAGATCGTCGCTGACGGTGCCGAAATCCGGGTCGCCGGTGCGGGCTCGGCGCCCGACCCCGCGCACCGTCATCCCCGCCGCGCGCAGCAATCGTGCGATGGTCCGCCCGATCGAGCCGGTGCCGACGATCAGCGCGGTCGTGCCGGCGACCCGTTCGGACTCCCGGTGCTGCCACTCGTGTCGCAGCTGCAACCGGATCGAGCCGGGCAGATCCTTGGCGAACGAGATGATCTGTCCGAGAACGTATTCGGCGATGGCGGAGTCGAAGACGTTGCGGGTGTTGGTGACCACGACATCGGAGGCCCGCAGCTCGGGGAACATCACCGCATCCACGCCGACGCCGCCCATGTGCAGCCAGCGCAAGCGATCGGCGCTGTGCCACGCACCGGGCACCGCGCGGGTCTGGAAGTCGTACACGAACAGCACTTCGGCGCCGCGTAGCGCGGCGGCGAGCCCGTCGGCCTCGGTATAGCGCACCTCGGCGCGCTCGGCTACGGGGGCCATGAGGTCCGATTCGGGCACACTGTCACGATGTAAGACGGTGACAATCGGCCCGTTTTCCACATTGACACCGTAAATTCAGATCGTATGATTGTCAACAATCCGATCGTGTTCGGAGGTCTGCCCGGCTGAGCGCGAGAGGGGCCGCAGTGGAGTTCAGCTTCCCGGACATCGACGGGCCGGTAGCCCAACGAGGCATCGGCGTGATCGCGCCGTTCGACCTCGCCCTCGAACGGGAACTGTGGCGGTGGGCGCCCCTCGAGGTGAGTTTGCACCTGGCCCGCACCCCCTATGAACCGGTGCCGGTATCCCTGGCCATGGCCGAACTGGTGTCCAACCCGCTGCATCTCACGGCGGCCACCCACGACGTGCTCCATGTGGAACCGGAAGTCGTTGCCTACCTGTGTACTTCGGGCAGCTTCATCAACGGGCTGGCCTACGAACGGTCGCTGCGGGAAACGATCTGCCTGGCCGGTGCGCCGGACGCGGTGACCACCTCCGGTGCCCTGGTGGAGGCGATCAAGCATCTCAACATCACCCGCATGTCGGTGATCACCCCCTACGACGAGATCCTCACCGGCAAACTGCACGACTTCCTCGACGAAGCGGGCTGCGCCACGATCAAGTCCGATCATCTCGGGCTGGGTGGCGGCATCTGGAAGGTCAACTACCGCACCATCGCCGAACGGATACTCGGCGCCGACGATCCCCGGTCGGAAGCGATCTTCGTCAGCTGTACGAACCTGCCGACCTACGACGTGATCGAGCCGCTCGAACAGGCACTCGGCAAACCCGTCCTCACCGCCAACCAGCTGACCATGTGGGCCTGCCTCGGCCGAATGAAGCTGCCCATGATGGGCCCAGGGAAATGGCTCGTCAATGTCTTCTGAACGAATGTGGACGCGACATTCTGCCCAGGGAAATGGCTCGTCAATGTCTTCTGACGCGACAACTTCTTCTGAACGGAGCGAGATGCACATGCCGACAATCGGATTCATCTACCCCGACCATGCCGCCGAGGACGACTACCCACGCGCGGCCGCCCTGCTGAATGCCGCGTTGCCGGTTGCCCATATCTACGGCACCGACCTGCACGCGATCGCCGAACTGCTCGACCTGGGCAGCCCGGAGAAGCTGAGCCACGGTGCGTCGCTGTTGGCACCCGAGAAGCCCGACGTAGTGGTGTGGGCATGCACCTCGGGCAGTTTCGTCTATGGCCCCGAGGGCGCTCGCGGCCAGGTCGAGAGCCTCGCCGAGGCGGCCGGTGTGCCCGCCTCCAGCACGAGCTTCGCGTTCGTCGAAGCGGCGCGGGCACTCGGTGTGCGGCGGGTGGCCGTGGTCGCGAGCTATCCCGAGGAGGTGGCGCGATTGTTCGTCGACTTCCTCGCTGACGCGGGCATCGACGTGGTGTCGATGTCGAGCGCGGGCATCGACACCGCCGCCGAGGTCGGCACCCTCACACCCGAGCAGGTCCTGACCCTGGCCGTCGCCAACGACCACCCCGACGCTCAGGCGCTGCTCATCCCCGATACCGCCATGCATACTCTCGAGGTGCTCCCGAAACTCGAGGCCGCGCTCGGCAAGCCGGTGCTCACGGCGAACCAGGTGACCATCTGGGAAGGTCTGCGGTTGGCCGGGGTGACCGCGGTCGCGCCGGAACTCGGCGCGTTGTTCGCGGAAGGGGGTCGCCATGTCGATCATTGATTTCGAACCCGTCAACCAGCAGTCGACCGCGGAGATGATCGCCGACCGGCTGCGCGAGGCGATCATGCGCGGTGCGCTCGCACCCGGTGCCCAACTCGGTGAAGCCGATCTGGCAACCAGTTTCGGTGTCTCCCGCGGACCCGTGCGCGAGGCCATGCAACGCCTGGTCCAGGAGGGCCTGCTGTTCAGCATCCGCAACCGCGGCATCTTCGTCATCGAACTCACCACCGACGACGTCATCGACATCTACCGCGCCCGCGCCGCCCTGGAAGGCGGCGCGCTCGACCTGATCCTCGACGGCCGCCGCGAGATCGCCTACGCCGCCCTGCAACCCAGCGTCACCGCCCTGCGAATCACCGCCGAAGCGGGCGACGCCCCCGGTGTCTCCGACGCCGACCAGGCCTTCCACGAGGCCCTGGTCACCGCCGCCGACAGCCCCCGCCTCGTCCGCGCCGCCCGCACCCTCCTCATCGAAACCCGCATGTGCCTCGGCGCGCTGCAGACCACCTACCCGGACTTGCGCGAACAAGCCCGCGAACATGTCGAACTCCACGAAGCGATCGGCACCGGCTCCCCGGAACGTGCGCGTGCCCTGCTCAGGGAACACATGGACGACGCGGTGCGGCGCCTGCGCGACCGCTAGCCGCCGTCGATCACGTCAACGGCACCGTCTTCCACCAGTCGAGCAACTGGGCCATGGACGGATCGTTGGTCGCGCCGAGGCCGTAGGAGTACATGATGAATTTGTCGCGGCGAGGGTCGTTCGGGAAGACCGTCGCGATGCGGGGGGCGTCGGTGGGCGTCGAACCCCATTTGTAATTCGTGTAGGCCGTGTCGCCGTTGATGTCGACGTCTCTGGCCGCGCCCGCGAAGGTGTCGGTTACCTGCTTCGCCTCGGCGGCGGATGCGTAGCGGAAGATTCTGACGTCGGGCCACCGGGTGAGACTCGCGGGAATCATGTAGCTGTTGGCGTACCCGCATTCCCACATCGCGGTGGGCTTGCCGAGCTGCGGGTCCGGTTGGGAACCGACAAAGAACCAGTGGATCGTGCTCCTTTCGTTGAAAACGTCGCCACTGCAGGTTGCTTCGCCGAATCCTGGTCCCGAACCCCATGTCTGCCCGGCCGGTATCTCGGTGGTGGGGAGCATGTGCGCGAATGCCTGGCGCGCCTCGTCCAGATCGCGCTGCGGCGGAGTGCGATTCGTGGTCAGGACCCAGACGCCGATACTCGCGGCCACCACCACGACGAGGCCGACGCAGAGCCCGATGATCCAGCCCGCGTTCGAGCGGCGTCGCGGTGCGGGGCGGTAAGGGTACGCGCCGTGCGGTGCCGGCGAATACGGACGGGGCGCGGGCGAGTTGTGCTGTACCGGAGCGGGATACGGCTGCGCGGGGCTCGGCGGCGGGGCCGCGGCTGGTCGCTGTCGCGGGGCGATCCCGCTCAGCGCGAGCCGTGCCGCGTCAGCGAAGTCCGCGCAGGACGCGAATCGGTCGGCCGGTCGTTTCGCCATCGCGCGGGCCAGGACCGCGTCCAGTGCGGCGGGCAGGCCGGGGCGAGCGACAGACACCGCGGGCGGCTGTTGTTGCAGGTGGCCCTGGATCACGGCCGCCGGATGGACCGATTCGAACGGCGCTGTCCCCGCGAGCAAGAGGTACAGGGTGCAGGCCAGTGAGTACTGGTCGGCGCGGCCGTCCATCTGCGCCCCCGTCAACTGCTCGGGCGAGGCGTAGGCGAGGGTCGCGGTGAAGGTCCCCGTTCGGGTGAGGCGATTCGCCGCGTCGTCGACGACCCGCGCGATGCCGAAATCGGTGAGATACACCCGTTGCTGGCCGTCGGACGCCTTCGCCAGCAGGATGTTGGCCGGTTTCACGTCGCGATGCAGGACGCCTTTGTGATGGGCGAAGTCGAGGGCTTTGGCGGTCTCACCGACGATGTAGACGGCCCGTTCGGGCGGCAACGTCAGCGGGTCGACGGTGGCCGCGTCCACCCCATCGATGTACTGCATGGAAATCCAGAGTCGGCCCTCATCGGCACCACGGTCGAACACGGTGACGATATTGGGATGCTCCAACTGCGCGACCAGATCGGCTTCCCGCTCGAACCGGGCACGTAACTCGTTGTCGGAGAACAACTCCTCGTTCAGCAATTTCAGCGCGAGCAACCGGGGCAGTCGCGGATGTTTGGCCAGGTACACCGCACCCATGCCGCCATGACCCACCCGCCGCTCGATCGTGTATCCGGCGAAAACCGCACCGTCGCGCACCCGCTGCCCCTCCCTCACATCCGATCGCCAGCGTTTCGATGCTAGTTCAGACCCGCGGCCGGGTCATCGGCGAAGTCCGGTGGGGACCGGCAGGGCAGAATGGGCCGGGTAAGGACACCCCGACTCCCCGCAGGAGCTCTCGTGGACAGCGCCCAGCGAGTACGCGCACAGGCATTCGTCGATCTGCACCGCGAAGGGTGCTTCCTGCTGCCGAATGCCTGGGACGCGGGGAGCGCGCGGATTCTGGAGTCGGTGGGATTTCCGGCGATCGCGACCACCAGCGCCGGGGTCGCCTTCTCCTTCGGCCGCCCCGATCACGACTTCTTCACCGAGCACGGTGCGCACGGTCGGGTGGATCGGCCGACGATGATGCGGCGGATCCACGAGATCACCGGCGCCGTGCGGGTGCCGGTCAGCGCCGACCTCGAGGAGGGGTACGGACCGGACGCCCAGGAGGTGGCGACCACCATCTCGCTGGCGCTCGAGGCCGGTGCCGCGGGCGGCAATATCGAGGACTTCACCGGCGATCGGAGCACCCCGCTGTTCGACGAGGTGCATGCCGTGGATCGGGTACGGGCGGCGCGCGCGGCGGTGGCTGCCAGCGGTGAGCCGTTCGTCCTCGTCGGCCGAACCGACGCGTTGCTGGTCGACGCGGGACTCGACGCGGCGATTCGCCGCGGCAACTCCTACCTCGCCGCCGGTGCGGACTGCGTCTTCGTCCCCGGCGCTGCCGACGCCAGCACGATCGCCACCCTGGTCGACGCCCTGGACGGACCACTCAATGTCGTCATGGGACTGACCGGCGCGTTGTCGATGGCCGAACTCGCCGACCTCGGCGTCCGCCGGGTCACGGTGGGCGGCAGTATCGCCCGCTCGCTCTATCGCCACCTCCTTGACGCGGCTCACGAGCTCGCCGAGCACGGCACCTTCACCTACGGCGACACCCAACTCAGCCAATCGGCCCTCAACGACCACTTCACCGACCGCACCTGATAGGCGCAGGCGCGCTGGACAATTGATCACCAGGGATGTCCCGCGAGCCGATCCACGTGAGTGCCTGTTGATCTCGGTCAGGACGTAGGTCTGGCGCCTCGGAGGTCGAGGAGCATGCCCAGGTAGCCCAGTTCCTGGCTTTGTGATTGGGCCATCGCGCGGGCGGCCTGTTTGACGGGTCCCGAGGTGAGGAGGGTGTCGGCGGCGCGGGCCATCGTGATTCCGCCC
Source organism: Nocardia sp. FBN12 (assembly GCF_054031145.1). NCBI lineage: Bacteria > Bacillati > Actinomycetota > Actinomycetes > Mycobacteriales > Nocardiaceae > Nocardia > Nocardia sp. FBN12. The sequence continues at coordinate 3,289,599 of NZ_CM132926.1, read as the reverse complement.
GCGTGATGGCGATACATCAGTTGCAGGAAAAGGGTTTCGGCGTCGGACCCGCGAGCCGAGGCGAGGGTGTCGAGGTCGGCGGTGGTGGCCATGCCCGGCATCGTGGTCGGTGCGGTGGTCGAGTGGTGGTGGGTGCCCGCCATCCAGGTCATCGGGACGGTCGCGGTGGGGGCGGCGCCGGCCAATTGGGTCCAGCCGAGCAGGGTGCCGATCTCGACCCGCTGGGTGTCGGCGATCTGGTCGGCCAGTCTGCGCACGGTGGGGTCGGCGGCCGGGTCGAGGCGCTCGGTGAGGATCAGCGCCTGCTGATGGTGGGCGGTCATGTCCTGGACGAATCCGAGCTCTGTCGCCGTGAGAATTGTTGGGGGAGAGGATGTTTCAGTGATGAACAGCGGTCGCAGTGCCGCGCCGAGCGCGAGGAGGAACACGGCGGCAGCACCCGCGAAAGCCAGGCGGATCACCCGGTTCATGCTCACGACCCGACCGTGGACTGCTGATTCGCGGGCGGTGTGTACACCTCGTTGTCGAGCTGCAGCACCATGAACCCGTTGTCGGAGCAGGTGACATACAGCTGGTCGCCACGCCACTCCGGTGGCGACAGGCACCAGTCCGTGGACAGGTCACCGAACGCGACATCGCCTGCCCGGGAGGTCAGCACCTGTGCCGGATCGAACAGCCCTTCGGCCATCGACCGCAGTGCCGCCGGTGCGCTCATCACCGGAATGCCGATGATCGAGGCAAGGGCGTGTGGCGAGTTCCAGATCTCGAGGTTGTGGCCAGTGCGGGCGGGCGGGTTGAAATAGGCGATCTCGCGGATGTCGCCGGGGTCGCGGACGTCGAACACCCGGATACCGGAGGAGATCCACCCGCAGGCCAGTGCGGTCGGATTGTCGGGACGGTCGGCAGTGCAGTAGTGCGATTCGTAGGAGAACGCCGAACCGCCCATGGCGGAACCGACACCGGCGTCGATGTTCTGGGGCAGGTTGATCTCGAGTTTGATCTTCGCGGTGATCCGGGGCGCGCTGTCGTCGGACACGTCGATGAGTTTCACCCCACCGGAACCGCCCTCGTCGACGGTGAACAGGTGCGGCACACCGTCATAGGTCACGGGCACGCTGTGCTGGGTGGCCCAGCCGTCGGTCCAGAACGTCCGGCCCAGGTGCGGCACGTGCGGATTCGGGTCGCGCCGTTGCACCGCGCTCACGTCGAGCACGGTGAATCCGCCCAGTGCGGAGATGTAGAGCCGGTTTCCGTCCGGACTCACCCCGAGCCCGTGCGCCTCGATCCCCGTCAACCCCTGCCAGATCACCCGGGGATTCGCCGGATCGGTGAGATCGACCGCGCTGAGAAAGCCGGGCACCAGGCCCGATGCCCAATACGTGCGACCGTCGGGGGAGAAGCCACCCTCGTGCGTGGTGATCGGCAGTGGCATCAGCAGATTCGAGCCGGTACCCGGATTGAGCAGGCGCGGATGCGCGCAATCGGAGATGTCGTACACCGACAGGTAGCCGGCGCCGATGCCCACCGGCACGCCCGTCCCGACGAGCAGTTTGCGAGTCGTGTTGACCTTCAATGTCTCCCAGGTCCCGGCCAGCATGGCGGGCTCGGCGAGCGTCGCGGTGAGCCGCGGATTCGCCGGATCGGAGACATCGAGGACCTGCACGCCCTGGTGCTCGCTGAGCATGTTCCCGGGGAAGAAGGTGCCCATATAGGCGCAGTGCTCGAAACTGGTGGAGGTGATGCCTGCCCCGCGCCCGGCATAACCGCCGATCATCGACATATTGCAGCGATAGCCCTGGGTACTGCGTCCGCTGTCTCGGTCACCCGCGGGCACATCGCCCTGCAATCCGGATTCCGGCAGCGATCCGGGCCCACAATCGGCGCGCGGCACCGCCGTTCGGCCCACGTCGAGGAATTCCTGCACCGTGCCGGTCAGGTCGGCGCCGAAATCCGCGGACGCACCCGACGGCAGGCCGATCGCCACCAACGCGGTGATCGCGGCCAGCGCCACGTACCGGACAAGCGAATGTCGTCGGGGTGGTGTGCTGGCTATTTCCCCTGGCCGGACCGTGGGTGCGGCAGTCGACGGTGTACCGGTGTGCGGACGTGATGGCATTTGTTGCCCCCCGATCAATGATGCGGAGAACCCAACTGGCTCAGACAGTTGTGTCCTGTCACGAATACTAAGCCGCACGAATGGTTGCCGTGGGGCGTTTCGGGGAACAGGGTGTTGGGCGGTGCTCGCGCTTACGGCGGGTCACCGTCCATACGCTGTACGGTTGCTCTGCACGACAAGCGCGTCTGTAAAGGCGGGGAGTTTCCGCGATCGGAGAGGACTCGGATCCATGTCGAACGATGTCGTAGGAAGTTCCGGCACCGCACCGCCGCCCGGCGGAGTGGTAGCCGGTGGGTCGCCGGGTAGACCCCGGCTGGATCTACTCATCTTCTGCGCCACCGCGATCGGTGCACTCGCCTTCGTCGCCTGGGGTGTGCTCGACGACGAGGGCCTTGCCTCCGCGGCGAGCACGGCTCAGAAATGGGTCATCACCAACACCGGCTGGCTGTTCGTGCTCACCGCGACAGCGTTCGTGGTGTTCGTGATCTGGCTGGCGATCAGCCGCTACGGCCGGATCCCGCTGGGCGCCGACGACGAGAAACCCGAATTCCGCACCGTGTCGTGGATCGCGATGATGTTCAGCGCGGGCATGGGCATCGGCCTGATGTTCTGGGGTGTGGCGGAACCGTTGTCGCACTTCGTGAACCCGCCGCCGCACACCGCCGAACCCGGCTCACCGGCCGCGGGTGAGATCGCCATGGCCACCACCTTGTTCCACTGGACCCTGCACCCGTGGGCGATCTACGCCGTCGCGGGCCTGGCCATCGCTTACGGCACGTTCCGAAAAGGCCGCTCACAGTTGATCTCCGCGGTGTTCCGGCCGCTGCTCGGCCACCACGCCGACGGCATCGGCGGTCGGGTCATCGACATGATGGCGATCTTCGCGACCCTGTTCGGCTCGGCCGCCTCCCTCGGCCTCGGTGCCCTGCAGATCGGCGCGGGCATGGAGTTCAACGGGTGGATCGACAGCATCGGCAAGGTCGGTCTGGTCGCGATCATCTCGGGGCTGTGCGTGGCCTTCGTGCTGTCGGCGGTCTCCGGCGTCGCGCGTGGCATCCAGTGGCTGTCCAACATCAATATGGTGCTGGCCCTTGCCATCGCGGCGTTCGTGTTCATCGCGGGCCCGACGCTGTTCATCCTGAACATGCTGCCGACCTCGCTCGGCGACTACATCGAGAACCTGCCCACCATGGCCTCGCGCACCGGCGCCGGTGACGAGGCGATGAAGGCGTGGCTGTCGAGCTGGACGATCTTCTACTGGGCCTGGTGGATCTCGTGGACGCCGTTCGTCGGCATGTTCATCGCGCGGATCAGCCGTGGCCGCACCATCCGCCAGTTCGTCACCGGCGTGTTGCTGGTGCCGAGCGTGGTGAGCCTGCTGTGGTTCGCGATCTTCGGCGGCGCGGGCATCTTCGAGCAGACCAAGGACGGTGACCTCACCGAAGCCGACGGCACGGTCGACTCCAACTTCGCGCTGTTCCACCTGCTCGACCAGTACCCGATCACCTCGGTTACCACGGTGGTCGTGATGATCCTCGTCGCCATCTTCTTCGTCTCCGGTGCCGACGCGGCCTCCATCGTGATGGGCACGCTGTCCGAGCGTGGCAGCATCGAACCGTCGAAATGGGTTGTCATCTTCTGGGGTGCGGCCACCGGCGCCGTCGCCGCGATCATGCTGGCGATCGCCGATTCCGACAATCTCGGCGGTGCGCTGACCGGCCTGCAAGCCTTGACCACCGTCGTGTCGCTCCCGTTCCTGGTGGTGATGGTGGCCATGTGTGTGTCGTTGTACAAGGACCTGAGCGACGACCCGCTGATCGTGCGAATGGACCGCGGCGTCGAACTGGTCGAGATCGCCGTCGACAAGGGCACCGAACTGCACGACGGTGATTTCGCCCTCGTCACCGAGGCGTCGGTGGAGGAGCCGGAAGGTCTGACTCTCGACAAGGACGAGCCCCGAGCGACGGATCGGAGCTAGCCGATAGCGTCGAATCCGGCCTGCGCCGAGGACAACTCGGCGCAGGCCAGCCGCAGGCGAGCGCGCAGTGCGTCAGCGGATTCGGCGATGGCTGCCTGGGCGCGAACGTAATCGGCTCGGCCGGTGGGGGTTTCGATGCGGACCGGTTCGTAGCCGAAATCGGACAGGTCGTAGGGACTGGCTCGCATATCGAGTTCGCGTGCGGTGCAGGCGAGTTCGAAGCAGTCGAGGAGTAGATCCGAGGAGATCAGTGGGGCGAGTTTGAATCCCCACTTGTACAAATCCATGTTGGCATGCAGGCAACCCGGCTGTTCGCGCTCCACTTGGTCTGCGCGGGCGAGCGGTTCGGCGTTGCGGCCCACCGCCTCCGGCGTGAAGAAGCGGAACGCATCGAAGTGCGTGCAGCGCAACGACATCGACTCCACGACCGCGTCGGTGCCCGCGTGGCCCAGACGCAGCGGAACCTGCTGGTGCCGCACCTCGTCGGTGCGATAGACCATCGCCCACTCGTGCAGTCCGAAACACGACAACTGCGCCGGACGCCGCGCGGTGGCGGTGAGCAGCCGGGAGACGAACGCGATCGTGTCGCGTCGCTTCGACAGATACGCCGGGTCGGCGGTGAACACGCCCCGCTCCCGAGCAAGCTCGTAGTACCCGCGCGCACCGCGGTATTCGCCCGCGTCGCGCAATCCGATCCCGAAGCCCGGATGCCAGCGGCGCAACTGCGAAGGCTTGTTGCCGTAGTAGGTGAACAAGAAATCCACGACCGGATGGGTGGTCCCCGCCGCCCGCCGCTCCAGATACGGCCCGACCAGGCGGTCGAGCCGCTGCCGGTGTGCCTGCGCACGAGCCTGCCACTCGAGCACTGGTAACACCGGTGGGTCGAGGGGCGGGGTCAGGTCGTCGTGCACGTTCACCTGGCCATTCTCCCGCACCGGTCCACGGCGACGGATCCGCCCCGAACCCGCCCTCGGGTCGACACGTGGCCCGCTGTGGGGCTACTCGAGTGAACCGGCGCTGTCCGGATCGGCATCGGATGCAGGACGACAGTGGCTGTGTACAGGCATCGCAAGCGCGCGAGGAGAAGGCTGCCGGTTGACCCCGCCGGATTTCTAGAACACGTTATAGTTTGACTGGAACATGTGACAGTCGGGCGGCGATGTGGTCGGCCTTTGCTCGAGAGGTGGAACAAGTGCGGACCTGGGACGATGCAGCCGATGTCGTGGTCGTCGGATACGGCGGCGCGGGGGTGGCCGCGGCGCTGGCCGCGCGGGAATCCGGCGCCGAGGTCTTGGCCGTCGACCGGTATCTGGGTGGCGGTGCCACGGCGCTGTCGGGTGGCATCGTGTACGCGGGCGGCGGCACGTGGGTGCAACGTGCGGCCGGCATCGACGACGATGTCGACAACATGCTCGCGTATCTGCAGGCCGAGGTCGGTGACGCCGTGAGCGCCTCGACGCTGCGCCGATTCTGCGAAGGATCCGCGGCGATGATCGACTGGCTGACCGAGCACGGCGTGCCCTTCCAGGCGTCGGTGTGTCCGTACAAGACGTCGTACCCCACCGACGACTACTACTTGTACTTCTCGGGCAGCGAAATGTCGGGCCGCTATCGGGAACTCGCGAAGCCACGCCAGCGTGGCCACCGCGTCCACGGTCCCGGCGTCTCCGGCAAGGCACTGTTCGGGCCGCTGGCCGAGTCGGCGGCCCGGCGTGGCGTTCGCGTCCGCACCGGTACCAGGGTGACGCGGCTCGTTGTCGAGGACGGGCGGGTGACCGGCGTCGAGGCGGTCACGATCGACAACGCGCCCGTGGCGGTGCGCCGCCGATTCGCCGCGCTCGCTCGCCTCTCGGCGAAACCCGGTGTGTATCACCCTGGTCTGCGCCGGGCGATGGAAACGCTGCTGGCCCGGATCGAGCACAAACACGGACTGCCGGTCCGGATCCAGGCCAGATCCGGAGTCGTGCTCACCACGGGTGGGTTCATCGCGAACGGGGAGATGGTCGCTCGGCACGCCCCCGCCTATCCGTGGTCGCAAGGACTGCCACTGGGGAGCGCTGGTGACGACGGCAGCGGCATCACCATGGCCCTCGACATCGGTGCGGCCAGCGGCAACATGGACGCGATGTCGACGTGGCGCTTCATCGCCCCGCCCAGCGCCCTGTTCGGAGCGATCGCGGTGAATGCCTCGGGCCGGCGCATGATCGACGAGTCCCGCTACGGCGCGGCGCTGGGCGCGGCCATCGCGGCCAGCCCAGGCCACCGCGCATGGCTGCTCGTGGACGCGGAGCTCGAGGCCGAAGCCCGTCGGCAGATCGGCACCCAGTCGGTGTGGTTCCAGCGAATGCAGACCGAGCGCCTGCTGCGGATCGGGCGAGTGGGCGGCGACACCGTCGAAGAGGTCGCCGCGCGCGCCGGGATCGACGGGTCCGCGCTGCGGGAAACCGTGGACGCGCACAACCGAGCTGTCGAACACAACCGTCCCGATCCGCTGGGTAAACCCGACGACATCCGTCGACCTCTTCGCACCGGACCCTTCGCCCTGCTCGACATCTCGTTCAAGGCGCGGCTCACCTATCCCATGCCGATGCTCACCCTCGGTGGTCTGCTGGTGGACGAGGACACCGGCGCTGTGCGCGCCGAGAACGGGGGAGTCGTGGCGGGACTCTTCGCCGCCGGGCGTGCGGCGGTCGGCGTCTGCGCGAATTCCTACGTCAGCGGGCTGTCGCTGGCCGACTGCGTCTTCTCCGGACGGCGAGCGGGCACGCACAGCGCGCAGCCGCTGCTGCGCAGGTGAGCACCCCGTCGACATCCTGATCCACGGCCTCGGGACCCTTGATCGCTTACCCGGCGAACAGTAGTCGAGCCCCGCGGCGGCACATCGTGGATCCAGCTCAGCTCTCGCGCCCGAATTCCTCGCGGTAGTGCTCGGACAAGGCAGGGTAGTAGTCGTCGAAGCTCACGGTGGCTGGGTCGCGGTCGTCTTCGGCGGCGACCAGACGGTCGAGGTAGTAGTCCCAGCCCGGTCCGACGTTCTCCGCCATGGTGGGGTCGGGCACGTTCTGGGCGAACGTCAGCGTGGTGATGCCGCCTTCCTCGGTGAGGTCGAGGCGCAGCTGCCAGTGTTCGGGGTTCTCCCCGTCGTAGGGCATGGAGGTGGTGACCCGCAGCCGGTACGGGGCGTCGCATTCGTCGATCCGGAATCGCTCGGCGGGCATCTCATCCTCGAAGAGCATCTGGAACTTCACCTCGCCGGACGACGGGTCACCGGTCCAGGTGCCGAGCCAGCGCGCGAGTCGCTGCGGGTCGGTGACGGCGGCCCAGACGTCGGAGATCGGTGCGCGAAAGGTTCGGGTCCATTCGCAGTAGATGCCGTCGGTGCGGTCGCGGCGGTGTCCGCTCGCGGTGGGGGTGCTCATGCGGTCTGCTCCTTGTCGCTGTTTGTGCTCGGCGTGGCTCGGCGTTCCCGGGTGGTGCGGCGGACCTCGAGGTCGAGACCGTCGAGCGCGTGCTCCGGAATCGGCAGCCGGGTCGGCTGCAGCTGTTCCAGATAGTCGTGCAACGGTGCCAGGCCCGCGCGGGCCAGGCGATAGTGGCGTTCGCGGCCGTGCGATTCGGCGCGGACAAGGCCGGCGTCGGTGAGTATCCGGAGATGCTTGCTGATCGCCGGCCTGCTGATGGGGTATTCCGCGGCGAGATCGACGACCCTGGCTGGTGCGTCGGCAAGGCGGCAGAGCAGGTCGCGGCGCACGGGGTCGGCCAATGCCTCGAATACGTCCACTCCTTAATTGGTAAGCTATCGGTTACCAATCGTCAAGGGTGAATCGCCGGGGACGGCCTACGCGATATTCAGGACAGCAGAGGCAGGACGATGTCGTCGACGATCTCGGTGATCGTCGTGTCGGGCAGGGGAGTGCCCTCGGTCAGGAACCGGAACATGACCAGTTCGGGTCCGAGGGTCGCGGCAGGCGAGTGCACGGCGTCGGCGCGGATCTCGCCTGCGGCGGCCGCGGCGCGCAGCAGTGCGCGCATGTCGACCGCGCGCGGGTCGAAGATCGATTCGTGCAGTGCCGTCATCAGCGCGGGTCGGCGGTGGGTCTCGCTGAGGACGGCACGGAGGATGCCACCGAACGGGCCTGCGAGCCCGGCCGCCATGCCGCGCAGGAGCGCCAACAGATCGTCGCGGAGGTTTCCGGTATATGTCGGCCCCGCGCGCAGCGGAAACCCGTGGCGCACAGCGTCGAGCACCATGTCGTCCTTGGTTTTCCAGCGTCGGTACAGGGGTGCTTTGCCGCAACCGGCTCTGGCTGCCACGCTCTCCATCGTCAGGTTGCCGTAGCTCACGTCGGCGAGCTCACCGAGCACGGCGGAATGAATGGCACGCAGCAGATCCTCACCCCGGCGCCGGGTGCGTACTGGCTGTGCGGAATCCATTCCGACCAGCGTAGCGGTGCTGGGTGCTGTCAGGCGTCGACCACCAGCAACGGTCCTCGGGACCGAGATACGCACGGGTGGAAGATGTCCGCGCAGTCCTCGGCGACGTCTGTGCGGTGGTCGGGATGCCCGGCTTCGACTCGCAGCACACAACTGCCACACAGCCCGTTCTCGCACGACCCCGGCGCGGTGGGCAGAGCTGTTCGAAGGGCTTCGAGGGCGCTGACCTCGGCGGGAACGCGGACGACGCGGTGGGCTCGCGCCAGGTACAGGTCGAAGGCCGCGTTGGGTGCGTCGTCTCGTGGGGCGGGTGCGAAACGTTCGAAATGTAGTGTGGGACCGGCATATTCCGACATGGCGCGGATCAGGGTGTCGGGCCCGCAGCAGTAGACGGCGGTTCCGCCGGGTTGCTCGGCGAGCAGGGCGGGTAGGTCGGGACGTGGTGTGGTCGCCGAGGGCAGCACCGTGACCCGCTCGCCATAGGCGCGCTCGAGGTCGGCGGCGAACGGCATATCGTCGCGCGATCGGCCGCGGTAGATCAACCGCCACGGTCGGCCGTCGGCGGCCAGGCGCGCGATCATCGGGAGGAACGGCGTGATCCCGATGCCGCCGGCGACGAACACGTACGCGGGCGCTTCGACCAGCGGGAAGTTGTTGCGCGGGCGGCTGATTCGCACGGTGTCACCGACTGTCAGTGCGTGGATCTCTCGCGAGGCGCCGCGTCCGCCGTCTTCGCGCAGCACGGCGATGTCGTAGCCGGTCCGGTCGGTGGGGTCGCCGCACAGTGAGTACTGCCTGGTCTTTCCGGAGGGCAGGGTGAGGTCGAGGTGTGCGCCCGGTTCCCATGGGTTCGCGTCACCGGCGATGCGCAATGCCGCGACGGCAGGGGTGAGCATGATGACCCGTTCGATCGTGCCTGTCGAGGTGTGTTCGTCGCGGAGGCGAGGCGTGGTCGTCTTCCGCGCTCGCCACAACCGGCTGACGAGCGCGATGACCAGCGTCGACAACGACACCACCGGCGTCGGATCACCCACCGCGACACCGAAACCCAGATCGACCAGCGGCGCGAGGACACCGAGCGCGTACAGCCAGGTCGGTGCCGCCACCGGACGTGTGCGAGCCCGTTCACCCCACGGCGTCCGTCCCCACGGCTTGGCGACCGACAGCCACACCTGAAAGGCCAGCACCGCGGCCATCACGCCACCGGTGATCCCCAGCGCGACCGCGGAACCGTCGACGCCCTTTTCGGCCGCCGCCACGGACTCGTGCATCGCCGAGGACAGAATGAAAATGCCGACATACAGCTGTCCGATGGTGAGAACGAATTTCACGCACACCCACCAGTGGTGGAAGTACCCCCACGCGGTGACCGCAGCCAGGATCAGGCCGGTGAAAGCAGCCGTATTGGCCGAATACACCAGCACGGTCTGATCGAGCAGTTCCGCCGCGGCCGCAGTGCCCGTTTTTCGCTCGCCCGGTGCCGAAATGGCACTGACCAGCAGGAGTACGGACAAGGCGGCCGCTTGGCTGAGCCAGCTGACCGCCGAGATCACATGCAGCCACACGAGCAGATGGCGAAGACCTCGCGACATGAACTCCCCTTAAGATACGGAATCGTATCTTAAGTATCGGATGGCGGGCGGCCGTTCACATCCGGGCAAACCCTGATTCGGCGTGGTTTCGTTCGGCCGACGCAGAGGGGCCGGCCTCAGCGGCGGGGAAGTGGAAGCGGGCCAGCACGTTTGATCCACTCGGCGACGACCTCGGTGTGCGCCCGATTCACCCCGGGTAGCGCCCCGATGCCGTCGGCGAGGTAGTTGTGCAGGGCCTCGGCGTCAGTGAGTTCGAGGATGGCCAGCACGGTGCTCGTGCCACTCGTGGTGGCGGCGAAGGCCACCTCGGCATGTGTACCGAGGGCGTCGGCGACGTACCGAAGGGACTCGGGACGAACATCGAGCCGGCAGATGACGTCGATGCTGCGGCCGTACAGTTTCGGATCGACTTCGACTTCGAACATCAGGACGCCGTGCGCGGTGAGCTCGGTGATCCGGCGGCGCACAGTCGATTCGGCGATCCCTGACGCTCTGGCGAGCCGCGCGACGCTCATCCGGCCGTCGGTGGCCAGCAGTGTCAGCAGGCGCTTGTCCTCGGCGGTGTGCGACGGGACGGGCCGAGGCTGCGCGAGGTCGGGATGATCGTGCTGGAGCAGAGCGCGCTGTTCCTCGGGGGTGAGGGCTTGGAGCCGGCCGGGCCACCCGCCGACACCTGCGACGGGTGCGAGCAGCCGCTGGGCGGTGACATCCCCGACCTGCGGCATCTGCCGGAGCTGGGCAAGCGCGTGGCAGTCGGCGGCTGTCGTCCGCAGAATGCAGAAAAGTCCGCCGGTACCGGCCAGCGAGGCGATCCAGGATGTGTCCGCGCGGGCGGCCAGCGCGCGGGCAACCGTGCCGGCCGAGCCCGGCGACGGGGTGAGGTCGATGATCCAGTCCGCCTGGTCCGGCCCGTCGTGGCGGGTGATACCCACGATGCGCAGGATCAGCTGAGAACGCAGGCGGTGATAGCGGCGGGACACACTGCGCTCCGACATGCCGAGTACCGCGCCGATCCGGGCGAACGAGGCGCGAGATTCGAGCTGCAGCGCATGCAGCACGCGCCGGTCATCGGCGTCCAAGCTGACTGGTTCCACCACAATCCGCCACTCTAGTGTCAGTATCCGCCGGGACGTGGTCGTGTGAACGACGATCTTCCGCACGCGAAGCACAGTGAGTTCGTGGCCCGCCGACGGGTCGCCCGGCTCGCCGGACCGCATGATTTCCGAGGAGAAGATTCCGTGCTGACAGTTCTGCCCATCCGATACGTTGCCGACGTGGCGGCCTCGCGCCGCTTCTACGAAGGTCTGGGACTCACCTATCGCGCCGACGGTGGCGTCGCGGTCTGGGCACAGCTCGACGCGCCTGCCGGGGCGGTCGGTGTCCACGACGCCGCTGTGTCGAAGGGGCGCGCGCCCGGGGCGGTCGAGCTCGGCTTCTCCACCGACGAGCCGCTCGAGGACGTAGCCGCCCGCCTTGCGGCGGGCGGCTACGACTACACGCTCGTCGCGGAGGACTTCGGCCGCAGCATCCGGGTGACCGATCCCGACGGTGTTGTCGTCCAGATCCAGGAGATCGATCCCGAGACGGTTCGCCGCTCGCAGGCTCGACTCTGAACCGGACCGCCTGCGGCCGGGGTCCGGTGTGGAGCGAGGAATTCAGTCGGCGATGCGGTGGGTCCCGTCTCGGACGGTGCCGACGAACTCTTCGATGAGGTCCTCCAGGGCGACCACGCCGACGGTGTTGCCTCGGCTGTCGACGACGCGGCCCAGGTGGCTGCTGGTGCGGCGGAGACGAGCCAGTGCCTCGTAGAGCGGAGTTCCGGTGCTCACGGTGGGCAAGGGGCGGATGTCGGTGCGGGGGATGACGGTGTCGGGACCCGCGTTGTCGTCGGCTACCTCGTCGAGGACGTCCTTGATGTGCAGGTAACCGACCAGGGAGCCGTCCGACGCGGCCACCGGGTAGCGGGAGAAGCCCGTTTCGGAGACCGCCGCTTCGACCTCGCCGAGGGTGGTGCCGTTGCCGATCAGCGGTACCGATCTGGCTTTGGCCAACGGGACCATGACGTCGCCGACGACCTGGTCGGAGGTGCCGAGGGCCTGGGTGAGCCTGCGGTGTTCCTCTTCGTCGAGGAGGCCCTCGGAGCGGGATTCGCCGATCATCTCGGCCAGTTCCACGGTCGACACGGTGGCGTCGAGTTCGTCCTTCGGCTCGATCCGCATCATCCGCAGTGTCATGTTCGCGGCGAGGTTGTACAGCGCGATCAGCGGCCGGGCGATCCGCAACCACAGCAGGTGGATCGGCACCAGCAGCAGCGCCGAGCGTTCCGGACCCGCGAGCGCGATGTTCTTCGGCACCATCTCGCCGAGCAGGATATGCAGGATCACCACGATGGTGAGCGCGAGCGCGAAACCGACGGGATGCAGGAGCTGATCCGGCAGGCCGAGCAGTTCGAACGGACGCTCGATCAGGTGCGCGATCGCGGGCTCGCCGACGCGGCCGAGCAGGATCGAGCAGATGGTGATGCCGAGCTGGGCCGCGGCCAGCATGATCGACAGGTTCTCGCCCGCCTCGATCACTGTTTGCGCCTTCTTCTTCCCTTGTGCGACAAGGGCTTCGAGGCGGTCGCGGCGGGCGGAGATGAGCGCGAACTCGGCGGCGACGAAGAACGCGTTGCCTGCCAGGAGCGCGACGGTCAGGAAGAGTCCGAACAGGTCACCCATGGTTGTGCTCCCGTTCCGCCAGGTTCGCCGCGTCGACCGGGATCAGCCGCACCCGGTCGATGCGCCGTCCGTCCATTCGTTCCACCCGGGCGATCCAGCCGCCACCGGAACCGCGGGATTCGGGCAGCACCACGTCGTCGGCGGTCACCGGGATGCGGCCGAGCTGGGCCAGTACCAGCCCGCCGAGGGTTTCGTATTCACCTTCCGGCGCGTCGTAGCCGGTCGCGCGCGACACCTCGTCGATGCGCATCAGACCCGAGCAGTCCCAGCCGTCGGAGACCCGGCGGACATCGCGTTCCTCCTCGTCGTGCTCGTCGCGCACGTCGCCGAGGATCTCCTCGATCAGGTCTTCCATGGTCACCATGCCCGCGGTGCCGCCGTATTCGTCGACGACCAGCGCCACCTGCATGCCGTCGGCGCGCACCCGCTCCAGGACTTCGTCGCCGTCCAGGCTGGCGGGCACGATCGGCACCGCGACGGCCAGCTCGCTCAACCGGATCTGCTTGCGCAGCTCGCCCGGATGGGTGAACGCCTGCTTGACGTGCACCACGCCGAGCGTGTTGTCGAGGTCGCCGTCGACCACCGGGAACCGGGAGTAGCCGGTGCGGGCGGCGGCGGCGATGAGGTCGGCGATGGTGTCGTGGCGGTCGAGCGATTCGACCTTCACGCGCGGGGTCATCAGGTCCTCGGCGCTGCGCTCACCGAATTCGAGCGAGCGGTCCATCACCTGCGCGGTGCGTTGATCCATCGCGCCACGCTGGGCGGAGGTGCGCACGAGCGAACCGAGCTCCTGGGGCGAGCGGGCCGAACGCAATTCCTCGGCGGGCTCGATGCCGAACCTGCGGACCACCTGGTTGGCGGAGCCGTTGAGGAAGCGGATGAGCCACTTGAACAGGGCGGAGAACCCGATCATCGGACCAGCGGTGAGCCGGGCGACCTTCATCGGCTCGGCGATCGCGATGTTCTTCGGCACCAGTTCGCCGTAGATCATCGACAGCGAGGTCGCGATGATCAAGGCCAGTGCCAATGCCACAGCGTGCGAAGCTGTTTCGCTCAAGCCGAGGCCGCTCAGCAGCGGATCGAGCAATCTGGCCAGGACGGGTTCGGCGATGTAGCCGGTGATCAGTGTGGTGATCGTGATGCCGAGCTGGGCGCCGGAGAGCTGGAACGACAGGGTGTGATGGGCCTGTTTCACCAGCCGTGACCGGGTGTCACCTTCGCGGGCGGCCGCTTCGACGGTGCTGCGTTCCAGTGCGGTGAGGGAGAACTCGGCGGCGACGAACAGCGCCGTTCCGAGGGTGAGTGCGACGAAGCCGAGCAGGCTGAGCACGGTCAGAACGATGGACATTCTCAGCACCGCCCGAGCGGTGCCGGCGGGAAAGGTCGAACGGACGCTGCGAAAAGGAGGACGCCGGGTTTGTCACCCGGCTCCGTAGAGGAGCCCTCCTGTGTGGCGCCCTTGGACGCGGGTGACAACTGGATCCTTTCGAGGCGGGAGTCGAGCAGGTGCCGTGATCGGCAACTCCATAGTAATCGGTGCCCACCCATGATGTGTCAGCGGCGCGGGGCCGGACACGACAACGGCGGTCGATCGAAGGTTCGATCGACCGCCGTGTGCGCGGTTCACCAGCCGCTGGGCAGCGGCCTTCCCTCGGCGAAGCCCGCGGCGGACTGCACGCCGAGCACGGCCTTGTCGTGGAATTCCGGCAGCGAGCGGGCCCCGGCGTAGGTGCAGGAGCTGCGCACGCCGGAGCAGATGTGGTCGATGAGGTCCTCGACGCCGGGACGCTCGGGGTCCAGACGCATCCGCGAGCTGGAGATGCCCTCTTCGAACAGTGCCTTGCGGGCGCGGTCGAAGCTGCTGTCGGCGGCGGTGCGGGCGGCGACGGCGCGCTTGGAGGCCATGCCGAAGCTTTCCTTGTACTTGTTGCCGTCGCGGTCGATGCGCAGGTCGCCCGGGGATTCGTAGGTGCCCGCGAACCAGGAACCGATCATCACGTTCGACGCACCGGCGGCCAGCGCGAGGGCGACGTCGCGGGGGTGCCGAACGCCACCGTCAGCCCACACGTGCACGCCGAGTTCCTTTGCCGCGGCGGCACATTCGGCCACGGCGGAGAACTGCGGGCGACCGACACCGGTCATCATGCGGGTGGTGCACATGGCGCCGGGGCCGACACCGACCTTGATGATGGTCGCGCCGGCTTCGGCCAGATCGCGAGTGCCTTCGGTGGAGACCACGTTGCCCGCGACCAGGGGCAGGCCGAGGCCCAGATCGGCGACGGTGCGCAAGGATTCGAGCATTTTGGTCTGGTGGCCGTGCGCGGTGTCGAGGACGAGCACGTCGGCGCCCGCCTCGGCGAGTGCCTTCGCCTTGGCGGCCACGTCACCGTTGATGCCGACGGCGGCCGCGACGCGCAGCTTGTTGTTCGCGTCGACGGCGGGGGTGTAGATGCCCGCGCGGACGGTGCCGGTGCGGGTCATCACGCCGGCCAGGGTGCCGTCGGAGTTGGTGAGCACCGCGAGCTGGGCGTGCGCCTCGGCGAGGCGGTCGAAGATGTCGCGCGGGGACGCCTCGACAGGCACCTGGACGAAATCGGTGAACGCGACCTCGCGCAGGCGCGCGAACCGGTCGACATCGGCGCAGGCGGCCTCGGTGACCACCCCGACGGGCTTGCCGCCCTCGACGACCACGACGGCACCGTGCGCGCGCTTGTGCATCAGCGCCATCGCGTCGGACACCGAACGATCGGGGTCGAGGGTGACGGGGGTGTCGGCGGTGAGCGAGCGGCTCTTGACGAACGCGATGGTGTCGGCGGCCGCCGGGATCGGCAGGTCCTGGGGGAGCACCACGAGGCCGCCGCGCCGGGCGACGGTCTCGGCCATCCGCTTGCCCGCGACAGCGGTCATGTTCGCGACCACGAGGGGGATGGTGGTGCCGGACCCATCGACGCTGGCCAGGTCCACATCGAACCGGGACGCTACCTCGGTCCGGTTCGGGACCAGGAACAGGTCGTCGTAGGTCAGGTCATACGGCGGCTGGGGTCCCGGAAGAAATCGCACTTGATTGATAGTAGCCCTGTGAGCACCGCGGTGTGCAATCCTCGCGACGTTTCAGCGCGCGGGTTCGTCGGCGACCGCTCTGGTGCGGCACAGCGCGACCGTCGCCGCGCACATCACCACCACGCAGGCGCCGACCACGATCAAGCCGACGCCGTCGGTGCGTAGGTGCTCGTCGAGGGCGGTGAGGCCGAGGAACGCGGCGGCCAGTGGTTCGGCGATGGTCGCGGCGGGCAGCGAGGCCGACAACGGTCCGGCCTGGAACGCGCGCTGTTGCAGGTACACGCCGAGCAGTCCCGCGGCCAGCAGCGTCCAGGTCTGCCACCCGCCGAGCACCGCGCCGATCCCGTCGCCGAACAGGGTGACCACGCGATCGGTAAGTGCCGCGGCCGTTCCGAACAGGGCGCCACCGGCGAGGCCGAGGGCGAGCGCCTGCCCCGATCGGCTGGCGATCAGCAGTCCGGTGACGGTCGCGGCCACGACGACGGCGAGCAGAATCGCCAAGGGCATCAACCACTCTCGGAACGGCGCCGTGTCCTCACCCGCGGTCGGATCACCCACGATCAGGAACAGCGCGAGCGCCCCGACGAGAATCAGCGCGATCGTGGCGGCGCGGGCGGTGATCCGCTGCCCGTTGAGTCGCGCGGACAGCGGGAGCGCGAAGACCAAGGCGCTCACCAGAATCGGTTGCACCACCAGTACCGCGCCGAAGGCCAGCGCGACGACCTGCATCGCGTAACCACCGGCGTCGCCGACGACGCCGGACCACCAGCGTGGGCTGCGGAGCAGGCCGCCCAGCAGCGACTTGCCTTCCGGTACCGCCGCGGCCGCCCGTTGCTGCGCTACGGCGCCCAGCGCGATCAACATGGCCGCGATGAGCGCGAAAACGACGGTGGCGATCTCATGGTTCGTCACGGGCTCAGTGTGCGGGATCCGGCCCTTGCCTGCGCTGATCTACGAGCGGAAAGTCGCCGTGTTCCAACTCTGGGAAACAGACGCGTGGCCGAACCGTAATCGGTTCGGCCACGCGATAATTCAGTTTGCCGTGCGGTTGCGGTGCGCGGCGGGAGCGGCCGGACGCGCGGCGCGACGACGAGAATTCGTCGGCGTGTCGCCCGTGCGGGCGTGTCCACCGGAGCGCGTGCGCGGCTCGTGTGCCGGACGCTCGCGGCGCGGTGCGCCACCGCGGCCCGCCTCGGCGGCAGGCGCGCCACCGGTGCGTGGACGACGGGTCCGCCCGCCGCCGTTCGCCGACCTGGTCGGCTGCGCGGGGGCGACCGGCGCGGCCAGTGCGATCCCACTGGGCTTGCGGGCGCCGGTGATCTCCACCAGGTTCCGGTCGCCGGGGCGCACGTCGACACCGTCGGTCCGCACGCCCGCCTTGCGGGTCATCGCGGCGACGTCCTTGCGCTCCTCGTCGGTGACGAGGGTGACCACGACACCGTCCTCCCCGGCGCGCGCGGTGCGGCCCGCACGGTGCAGGTAGGCCTTGTGCTCGGCGGGCGGGTCGAAGTGCACGACCAGCGAGACACCGTCGATGTGGATGCCACGCGCGGCGACGTCGGTGGTGACCAGCACCGGCACCGACCCGTCGGCGAAGGCCGCCAGGGTACGGACCCGGTTGTTCTGGGCCTTGCCGCCGTGCAGCGAGCCCGCGTCGACACCGGCGCCGCGCAGCTGCTTGGCCAGGCGGTCGGCGCCGTGCTTGGTGCGCACGAACATGATGGTCAGGCCCTCACGCGCCGCGATCTCGGTGGCCACGGTGCGCTTGATGTTCTTGTCGCGCACGTAGAGCAGGTGGTGGGTCATGGTGCTGACCGAAGCCTCGGCGGGCGCGGTCGAGTGGGTCACCGGGTTGTGCATGTAGCGCTTGACCAGCTTGTCGACATCACCGTCGAGGGTGGCCGAGAACAGCAGGCGCTGACCCTGCTTCGGGGTGCGGTCGAGCAGGCGGGTGACCTGGGGCAGGAAGCCCATGTCGGCCATGTGGTCGGCCTCGTCGAGCGCGGTGATCGTCACATCCGACAGGTCGGCGTTGCGCTGCTTGATCAGGTCGTCGAGGCGGCCAGGGGTCGCGATGAGCAGGTCGACACCGCGTGCGAGGCGATCTGCCTGGCGCTTGATCGGCGCACCGCCGACGACGGAGGCGACGCGCAGGCCCAGCGAGCGGGCGGCCTCTTCGAGGGCCTTCTCGATCTGGGTGGCGAGTTCGCGGGTCGGTACCAGCACGAGGCCGCGCGGGCGGCCCGGCTTGGACTGCGAACCCTGGGCCAGGCGGGTCAGCATCGGCAGGCCGAAGGCCAGGGTCTTGCCCGAGCCGGTCGGGCCGCGACCGAGCACGTCACGCCCGGAGAGGGCGTCGCCGATGGTGGCGGCCTGGATGGGGAAGGGCTTGTCGATACCCGCGTTGCGCAGGGTCTGCACCAGTTCGACGGGTAGGCCGAGTTCGGCGAAGGTCGGTTCGGTGGGCAGGGCAGAGTTGGTCAAGGTGGCCTTTCGTTGGGCTGCGAATCGCGCCGAACGATGATCGGCGCCGATTACCCGAATACGCGCTTCGGCGTGAGCGGGGTGCGGCCCAGCAGGAAGGACCGGTCTCCCAGGATAGGCGTGTTCGGCCTCGGTTGGGTAAACAGGCTGGTCAGGTAAGTGGTTGTGGCAAGGTCTGTTCCGCCGCGAAACAGGGAGCGGCGCGAGCGCCGCCGCGCTGGGAACGCTCGCGGCGTACGGCGGGGGATCGCCAGGTCAGCCGTGGAAGAGCCGGCTGAGTTCCTGCAGCCATGGCACCGCGACAGCGAGCGTCGGTACGACCAGAATCGCGGCCGAGCCGAGGTAGGCGGCGGTGGCGACTCTCACGTCTCCGGTGCGGCCTGCGAGCCGTTGGATCCGGATCAGCGTGCTCGGACCGCCCGCGGCGAGCGCGCCCTGCGGTGCGGTGGACTTGGCGCAGGCGATCAGGGCGCGGGCGAGCGGTTTGGGCCCGGTGACCTTCACCGCGGAGTCGTCGGCGAGCAGTTCGATCAGCAGTTTCACCTGGCCGAGCGCGGCCTTGCTGCGGACCACCCGGGGAAAGGCCTCGTGCACGGCGGTGAAGGCCTCGAGGACCAGGTCGTGGCGGGCGCGCAGGTGCGAGCGCTCGTGGCTCACGATGGCGGTGACCTCGGAGTCGTCGAGGCTGGTCAGGGTGCCTTCGCTGATCACGACCCGCTGACGAAGGCCGGGCAGGCAGTAGGCGATGGGTTCGGTGGCGGCCAGCACGCGGATATCGGCGGCGCGACGTACCGGGCCACTCTGATCGAGCAGGTCGACCAGCATGCGATGGCGGGAGCGGCGGCGCCGGGTGTGGACACCGACGCGCACGATCGAGAACATCAGGCGGGCGCCGACCATCAAGGTGAGCGCGAAGACCAGCACATACAGCGTCCACAGCGG
This sequence comes from Nocardia sp. FBN12, assembly GCF_054031145.1. Lineage (NCBI taxonomy): Bacteria > Bacillati > Actinomycetota > Actinomycetes > Mycobacteriales > Nocardiaceae > Nocardia > Nocardia sp. FBN12. Next base: position 3,270,273 of record NZ_CM132926.1, on the reverse strand, counting down.
CAGACCGAGCGCGTCGATCTCCTTGGTGGGCGAGGTGGTCGGCCTACCGTCGGGGCCGGGGACCAGCAGCAGACTGGCGATGGCCAGTCCGGATCCGAAGGCGCTGAGCACGGCGGCCAGGGCGATCGCCTGCCACAACACCAGCGCCGCGCGCGGGCTGCGGTGCACCCAGGTAGCGCGACTGAGCAGCGCTGGTACCGGCCCTGCGAGAAGCAAGGCGAGACCAGCAAAGACTGCCGCGGTTGCGTTCATCGACTCTGCTCACTGCGTTGTGGGGCCAGGGGCGCTCACCCCATTGTGAGAGCCGCCAGGGAGTCTAGCCGCTGTTTTCGTCGGATTCGAGCTTGGCGAGCGCCTCGCGCAGGGCATCCGCCTCGTCCTTGCCGACCTGTTCGACGAAGTGCACCAGCGCCGCGGCGCGACTACCTGCGGCGTCGGCCTGTTGCAAGGCGTCGACCATCAGGCTCGCGACCAATTCGTCGCGGCTGTGCACCGGTGCGTATCGATGCGCGCGATCGTCGCGTCGCTGGACCACCAGATCCTTTTTCGCCAGTCGCTGGAGCACCGTCATCACCGTGGTGTACGCGAGCTCGCGCCGCGCGGCCAGTGCTTCGTGGACCTGCCGCACCGTGAGTGGCTCATCGGCCGACCACAACTGGTCCATGACCGCTTTTTCGAGTTCGCCGAGACCTGCCATCCCACCGATTTTACGGCCTCAACGACAAACATGCGTACTACAGTTTGTCGTAACGGGGTGTTTGCTGTGTGTCATTCGTCATAGTCGGCCGCGCCGTGCACGTGTCTGGTCCCGATCGGGACGATCATCGGCCGTCCCGAGACCGGATCGGTGAGCACGGTGGCTTCGAGACCGAACACCTGCGCGAGCAGTTTCGCGGTGACGATGTCGGCCGGTTTACCGCGCGCGACGATCTTGCCGTCGCGCATGACGACGAGCTCGTCGCTGTAGCGGATCGCGAGATTGAGATCGTGCAGCACCATCACCACCGTGCGCCCGAACTCGGCGTGCAGGCGGTCGACAAGGTCGAGCACTTCGAGGGAATGCGCGAGGTCGAGGTAGGTGGTCGGCTCGTCGAGGAGCAGGATGTCGGTGCCCTGGGCCAGGGCCATGGAGATCCAGGCCCGCTGTCGTTGGCCGCCGGAGAGTTCGTCGAGGGTGCGGTCGGCCAGGTCGGCGATGCCGGTCTGGGCCAGCGCGGCGGCGACCTCGGTCTCGTCGTCGGTCGACCACTGCCGCAACCAGGACTGATGCGGATGGCGTCCGCGCGCGACCAGGTCGGCGACGGTGAGCCCCTCGGGGGCGACGGGTGTCTGCGGCAGCATGCCGATCACCCTGGCTACGTCCTTGGTCTTCATCGATGAGATGGCCTTGCCGTCGAGGACGACCTGTCCCTCGCGCGGGCGAAGCAGCCTGCCCAGTGACTTCAGCAGCGTCGACTTACCACAGCCGTTGGGGCCGATGACCGTGGTGACCACGCCGGGAGAGATGTCGAGTGTGAGCTCGTCGACGATCACCCGGTCGCCGTAGCCGAGGGAAACGGTATCGGCGGCGAGGCGGTGGACGGGGCTGGTCATGAGAGCGTGGCCTTCCGATTCATGCGGACGAGCAGGTAGAGCAGGAACGGTCCACCGAGCGCCGCGGTGACGATACCGACCGGCAGATCGACGGGCAGCAGCGTGCGCGAGATGATGTCGGCGCCCGCGACCAGGGCGGCACCGGTCAGGGTCGAGGCGATCAGAGGTTCGCCGGGCGTGCGCAGTGCCATCCGCGCGATCTGCGGCGCGGCCAGTGCGACGAACCCGACCGGCCCGACGGCCGAGGTCGCCACCGACGCCGCCACCACGGACGCCCCGATGAGCAGCGCCTGCTGGGACTGGATCCGCACGCCGAGCACCCGGGTCGATTCCTCGCCGAGGCGCAAGGTGGCCAGCGTCCGCGCGGACACCAGCGACACGACGGTCACCACCGACAGGGCGATCACGGCGGGCACGACCCGGGACATGTCGGCCGCGTTGAGCGATCCGTTCAGCCAGACCTGGGCGCGCGCGGCGTCGGTGAGGCTGGCGCGGGTGAGCAGCCAGCTGATCACCGACATCAGCACCGCGTTCACGCCGATGCCGATGAGAACGAGCCGGAACCCGGTCACACCGCGTTCGCCGCCGCGCCCGCGTCCCCAGGCCAGGAGATAGATGACAACAGCGGTGAGCAGGCCGCCGGTCAGCGCGGCGAGAGGTGCTCCGACGGTCGCGATCAGCCCGGTCGTCGCGCCACCGCTGCCGACCAGCACCGCGACCGCGCCCACACTCGCGCCGGTGGTGATGCCGAGAACGTCCGGCCCGGCGAGGGGGTTGTGCAGGATCGACTGCATCAGCGCACCGGAAAGTCCGAGCGCGGCGCCGACGACCACCGCTGTGAGCGCGCGAGGCAATCGCGATTCGATGATGATGAAGCGTTGTGAGCGGGAACCGCCGCCGCCGAGCACATCGAGCACGCGCCCGAGCGGGATATGGGTGTCGCCGACGGCGATATCGAGGCAGAACAGCAGAAACACCGCGACTGCCAGGGCCAGGACGACGCCGAGCATCACCGGACGCAGCACCAGCGACACCGGCCCGACCCGCAGCGCGGGACGCACCTTCCGCAGCGCGGCGTCTGCTTGCTCAGCGCCCACGGAATCGGCGTCCAGGACAGCCTTGTTCGTGTCGGCCGAATGATGGTCGAGCCGATCGCTGCCCACCGGAGGGGTACCTGCTTCCCCGGCGCCCGCCCGAACTGTGTGGTCGGCGTCCGCTCGATTCGCACCTGCCTGCTCGGAGCCTGCCGATTCGGCCGGTGTGTTCGGCTGAATCTTGCTCACAGCGACACCAACTTCTTGCGACGCACCAGCGCGATGAAGAACGGCGCACCGACGGCGGCCAGCATCACGCCGACCTGCAGTTCTCCCGGTGGCGCGATCACCCGCCCGGCGACATCGGCCACCAGCAGCAGTAACCCACCCAGCAACGCCGAGTAGGGGATCAGCCACCGATTGTCCGGCCCGGTGATCACCCGCGCGATATGCGGCACCACCAGCCCGAGGAACGCGATCGGCCCGACCGCCGCGGTGGCGGCACCGCTGAGCAGCACTACCGCGACCAACCCGAACGCGCGCGCCCGCCCGACGTCGACACCGAGGCCGCGCGCCACATCGTCACCGAGGCTCAGCAGATTCAGCCCCGGCGCCGCCGCGACCGCCATCGCCATCCCGAGCACGAGGAATGGCAGCACCTGCCAGAACACCCCGGCTTCGCGACCGTTCACGGTGCCGACCACCCAGAACCGGTAGGTGTCGAGCGCCGCGTTGTCGAGCACGATGACCGCGTTCGTCATCGCCTGCAGAAACGCGGTGACGGCCGCGCCGGCCAGGACCAGGCTCAACGGGCTCGCCTTACCTCCGCCGATCGAGGACACCCCGAACACGATCATCCCCGCGATCGCGGACCCGGCGAAGGCGAACCAGATGTACTGCGCGGGCGCGGTGAACCCGAACGCGAAGATGCTCAGCGCTGCCAGAAACCCCGCGCCGGCATTGAGTCCTAACAATCCGGCATCAGCGAGCGGATTCCGGGTATACCCCTGGATGAGCGCGCCCGCGACGCCCAACGCCATCCCGGCGACCAGGGCCAATGCGGTGCGCGGCAGACGAAGCTCACGCACGATTTCCTCGGCGGTGGAGCGGGCCGGGCATCGGAACGGGCCGCCGTCGCAGCCGAGGGCGTGTGTGACGGCGTCGAACACCGTGGTGGGTGCGAGCGAGCGGGTGCCGACGGCAATGCTGGCCACCACCGCCACGGTGAGCAGGACAACGAGCAGAAGAAGCCCGGTCAGACGACGACGTCTGACGGTGCCAGGGTGGATCACGGCGACGAACTTCTCCTGCCTCGAAACCGGACACGACTTGTGAAGTCTGGTAAGCCTAACCTATGTTCCGAGACATCATCGTCACGGGAACCAACCGTTCGAGGAGGTTCGATGTCCGAGCCCGTCACCACCGCCATGTCCCGCACCACCGCCGCGTTCGATCGCGCCTGTGCCCGGTTGCAATCGCTGCAACCCGAGCATCCGCGCGTGTATGCCGTCGCGGCGATGAGCGGACAGGGCAAACGGCGATGGTGGCATGTCCCGAACGGGCTCTCCGAGGGTCGCGTCGAGCTGATGTACCGGCGCCACGCCGCGGAGATGATCAACGACGAGATCGCCGCCGAAGTGGTCGCCACCGCGCTCATCCACGCCGTCGCGGGCCGGGTCACCGCGCTGTTCGTCATGGATGCCCAGGCCTGGGATCCCGGTCGCGACAACCTGTGGATCCACCACGACAACGACGGCGGTATCGACTGGGCGGGGCTGTCGGACACCACGATTCGGGTCGTCGACTGTGATCCCGAACCCGGCGCGGTCGCCTTCCCCTGCGAAGCCGCCATGGCGGTCTGGCTCGCTCAACGCTGCGCCTCCTCGCTGATCCCGTTGCAGTCGGTGCTCACCCGCTGCTCCGGCCTGCCCGCCCGCCGGTTCTGGACCCTCGTCGGCGAATCCATCATCGGCGCGGCGACTTACGTCCCCGACCTGGCCCGTGCGGATGTGTCCGCGGGCGCCCGCCGCGGCCAGCTCCTGCTCGGCGCCTTCGAGGAACGCGGCCTTCCGGTGCGCCGCAGCAGCTGCTTGCAGCGCTAGTGGGGGGCGTGCAGGGCGGCGGCGAGCTCGTGGAACGACGCGAGGATCAGCTTGTCGTAATGCTCGGGGTCGGGCATCATCTCCGCGTTCGTGGTGATCGCGATGACGATCTCGTCACCCTGCGAGGTGATCAGGTGGCGTAGGCCGTCGCCGTCCAGAATGGGGAGCGCGCCGACCGCTCGCGTGACCGGGCGCCCGCAGAATTCGAGGGCGTCGGTCACCGGCGGGACATTGCTGATCGTGGTGTTGCACAGCGGGACCGTCGGGGACGCGTCGAAGCGGCGCTGCGCCCTTGCCCACCCCGCGGCGCGCAGGAGCAGCGCGGGCGCGGTTTCCACGCGCAGCTCGGTGCGCTGCACGACCGGGTCCCGCGTTCGTTTCTTGGCCGCGCCCGCGGAGTCCTGGATGGCGTGCAAACGGGCGATCGGGTCGGCGATGTCGGTGTGCAGGTCGACGACCATCTGGGTGAGCTTGTTCGCCGAGTCCCAGTCGGCGATGCCGCGCATCGACATCGGCACCATCGCGGCCAGCGAGCCGTCGGGCGTCTCGTCGTGCTCGGCGAGGTAGGTGGCCAGCGCGCCCGCGATCGTCGTCAACATCAGGTCGTTGATCGTGACCCGGTGCGGTGCGGCGTTCTTGGCCGCCAGTACTTCCCGCATCGGAATGGGTGTGAGGTGAAAGGTCAACGCCGAGTTGATGTCTCGGTTGAAACGGGTCGCCGGACGCTCGGGGAGTGGTTCGCGCACCGCACCGGTCTCGACGAGTGCCCGCAGTTGCTCCCGCGCGACCCGGAAGCGGCGCAGTCCGGCTACGAACCGCATCGGGCGATATCCGAGCGCGGCGATCGTGCGCACGGCGGTCGAGAGCGGCCGGGCCGGCTCGAGCCGCACCGGCGGTGCGGGTTCGGTGCCGAACAGCAGCCGTTCCAGCTCTCGGGTCGCGATACCGTCGCCGACACTGTGGTGGAACTTGACCACCACCAGCGTCGTTTCGCCGGGCATCGCGGGCACACCGTCCACGCGATCGAGGATGTGGATCTCCCACGGCGGTCGCGTGAGATCCATACGCGCGGAAGCGAGTTCGGCTATCCGGGTGCGAGCGTCATCCCAGTTGCCCGGCCGCTCGAAGCTCACGTGCGCGTCGACCGACAGCGTCGGGTCGGGTACCCAGTACGGCAGATCCGCGTCCAGCCGCACCCTTCGCAGCCGTCGATGGAACAGCGCCGCGTGCCCGATCCGGCTGTGTGCCCACGCCAGCGTCTGTTCCGCGTCGAGCGGTGCGGCCCGCGTCGAGTCGGCGAAGTACACCGCCACGATATGGGACAGGTGCCGGTCGGTCTCGTCGTAGACGAAGACCGCGTCCCGGGGACTCAGCTGCCGGGTGCCCACCCGGAGTTCGGTGCTCATATGCCCAGGGCTGTCGCCATCATCGGCCATGAGGCGTGCAGGTCGTCTTCCCAGTAGCCCCAGGAGTGGGTGCCGGTCGGGCGGATGTTGTAGGTGATATTCGTCCGGCCGAGTTCCCTGGTGCGCTGCGCCAAATTCGCCGTGCAGTACGCCGTCGCCGCTTCGATGCCACCGCCGACGAGCATTTGATTCGTGAGAATCGACGTCGGATTCTTGCCATTGATGTGCACGCGCGGATTCGACAGAGTGTCGTGCGGTCCCGGCAATCCGGTGCCCGCGGAAATGTAGATGGGAATATTCGGCAAACGATGGGCTTGCACATACGGATCGTGCTCGCGCCAGGCGGCGTCGCTCTCGGGACCCCACATGTTCTCGGTGTTCCCGCCGCCCATCCGCACGACCAGGGAGACGAAGGCGCGGCCGATCGGATCGCTGGTCATCGCGCAGCCGCTGTACGCCGAGACGCTGCGGTACAGGTCAGGCGCCTGGATCGCGAGATCGAGCACCGACGTCCCCGCCATCGAGATGCCGGCCAGGGCGTTGACGCCGTTCGTGTCGAAGGCCGCGTCGATCACCGGCGGCAGCTCCTGGGTGAGGAACGTCGTCCACTTGTTGTTGCCGTTGTTCTCGAGGTTCTTCGCCAGGCCCGGGTCCGGTCGCTGCCAGTCGGTGTAGTAGCTGAACGCGCCTTCCATCGGGATGACGACGTTGACATGCTTGTCGCCGAAGAATCCACCCGCATCGGTCTGACCTGGCCAGTTGGCCGAATCCTCGCCGCCGCCCGCGCCGTTCAGCAGATACAGCGTCGGTGCCGGGGTCGAGGTGTCGACCGGCCGGAGCACCCGCAGCGCGATCGTGCGATCCATGGCGGGGGAGTACACGCTGATGTCGGCGACCTGGCCGGCGTGCGTCTGACTCACCAGCCGTGCGCCGGGCGCGGCCGATGCCTGCGCGCCGTCGACGAAGACCGGCGTCGAGGCCACGGCGAGGGCGCAGACGGCCGACATGATGGCGCGGAGCATTTGGTTGTTCATGGTGTCGCGAGCCTGCTGACTTCTCGGGCGGAAACGGGGGCCTGCCACCTGTGGCCGACCCCCGAACCGCGCTGAACTACGTTCGCTGGGATTACTTACCCGGGGTGGGCGTGCCACCGCTGGCGCTGATCAGCGCCTGGACGAAGGGCAGGGCCGCGTTGCTCAGGCTGCCCGCGCCGGTCTGCATCAGTTCGTAAAGGGAACCCATGTGAAACTCCTGGTAGTGAGGTGGATCGGATTACGGGAAGAAGGCTTCTACCGAACCCAGGAAGGCGGCGAGCAGGCCGTCGCCTTCGGCCGCGGAACCCAGTCCGGCGATCGCGGCCATCATGATCTCGGTCAGTGAACCCATGTGTGAATCTCCTTGCTTGGTGGTGGAACAAACTGCGTGCTGGCGGCTAGCCGGTGTAGGGTCCGCCGCTCGCGCTGATCAGTGCGTCGACGAAGGGCAGCGCGCCATTGCCGAGACTGGCCATGCCGGTCGAGAACAATTCGTAAAAGGATCCCACGTGTAACTCCTGAAGATGAGGTGATCGGGCTACGAGAAGAACGCTTCCAGCGAGCCCAGGAAAGTCCCGAGCAGGAGGTCGCCCGAGTTCGCGGACGCCATTCCTTCCAGGACGCCCAGCAGCAGCTCATCGAATGAGCCCATGATGTCTCTCCTTGCGCTGTTGTCTAGCCCCCGGAACTGGGGTGGCCCCCACGGTCCGGGTGGTCATCACGATCGGTAGCTGATGTGATGCCGGTAACGTAGCGCCGCTGCAGATGTGTGGCAAGCCGATGTTTCACTCACGGTGAATCGTTCATTTTTTTCTTTCCCGATGGAAGCTGTTCGGCGATTGCCGCAGCGCGTCCGGGGACTACGTGTGACCTGTAGTTACTGCGACTGTCTGGCACAGTAAGCGACCGTTTCGCTGCGAACGCGCACGTTCATCGTGAGTGCGTCAAGGGGGATTGATATCGGCGATGAGTAGGCTGATCTGCGGTGAATTCGAAGAGTGGGTGAGGAGACCGGCATCGCCGGCCCGGCGATCCCCTGGCGGAGAAGGTGTCGATGGCTGTGGCTGAAGTGGGTCCTGCCGTTGCGGATGCCTGTTGCCGGACCGTTTGCCGGGACCTGAGATTCCCGGTGAGTGAGACGATATCGGCATTCCTCTTTTTTCCGGCTCGCGATTGTGTCCTATTATGCATAGACGCTATCAAAATGCGGCGTTGACACCACTCGGCCAGGTCGGTAGGAATGGATCGGGGGTGGACCGTGAACGGCCCACCCCCGACGGCATTGCCGCGTATTACTTACCCGGCGTCGGCGTACCGCCGCTGACCGAGATCAGTGCCTGAATGAAAGGCAGGACGGCTTCGCTCAGGCTGCCTGCGCCGGTCTGCATCAATTCGTAGAGTGATCCCATTGTGCGTTCTCCTCGGGTGCTGAAATGAATAGCGAACTCGTCCTCGAGTTCAGCAGTGTTCGTCGGGTGACGCGGTTTACGGGAAGAAGGCTTCGACCGAGCCGAGGAATACGGCGAGAAGGCCGTCGCCCTCGACCATGGAACCCAGTCCCGCAATTGCGGCCATCATTATCTCCGTCAGCGAACCCATGGTGAATCTCCTTGCATGATCGGTAAGCATCCCGCCGGAAAATGGGGATATCGTCGGCCGGGATGTGGATCACAATCAGATCTCTGTTGTGATGTGGGTAACGTAGCTCCGCGAATTTTCTCCGGCAAGGAAATCGCCCGATTCGCGTAATTCGGCTCAGGATCCTTCCCGGTGGAAATGGTCGTCGGTATTGGTACCTGTCACGAAGGATCGCGCCGTGACCTGTACAGATGTCCAGTCACGTCAGATCGGCGGTGAACGGTGGCGTTCACCGCCGTTTCTGTCAATCCCCCTGGAGCGGGCCGCGCCAGATCCGGGCCGGAATTCCGCTGACCAGATCCTGGCGCCGCAACACCTGGATGCGCCACGGATCGAGGCGAAGTACCTGGAAGGCGGGGTCTTGCGGCCCCTGCCAGAACTGCCGGGGGTCATAGCCCGCGCCGGGCGGACTGCCGTGCCGGTACAGGTCCCACACGTGTGCCCGCTCGCCGGGGTCGTCGGTCCATTCGGCCACCGTGTCGACGGCGACGGTGTTCTGCGCCGGGCTCCAATAGGAAAATGTCACGTGCGGATTTCCCGCGATATGGGCGGCTTTCACCGGCGTGCGATAGGTGCCGAGCCAGCCGACCGGGCGGTCGGGCTCGGTTTCCCAGACCGGAATCAAGACGCGCGACCGCGGTCGGCCCTCGGCGTCGACCGTGGTCATGGTCGCGTAGTTGACGGTGCCGACGATGGCGTCGAAGTCGGCTTTGATATCGGCGAAAGTGTGGACCTGGGCGCGGCCGCGGGTACTCATTTCCGCTCCTCGACGCGTTCGAGCACGACGACCGGAATCGGCTGCGCGGCCAGTCGTGCGTAGTGGCGGTAGACGGGTGCTTGCGCGAGCATCGACTGCCAGAGCCGTTGATACTCCTGGCCTTCGGCGACGCGCGCTCGCACCCGGAACCGATCTGCTCTGACCTGGACCTCCGCCTCTGGTGTGGCAAGCAGATTCCGGTACCACTGCGGGAGCTCGGCACGGCCCGGCACCGAACCGGAGGCCACCAGGACGAGGCGGTCGCCGTCGTCGCCGAAGAACAGTCCGGTGCGCCTGCGCACGCCGGTGCGGCGGCCGACGGTGGTGAGAACGAGGTTGGTGGTGCCGCCTTCGAGGAAGCCGTCACGCCCGTCGGTGGCGAGGTAACGGCGGACGTGGTCGGTCACCGAGGGATCGGGGCTGTCGGTCACGGTGGGAGTCATGGATTCACCCTGCGCCTGCGGCCTTCGGGTGAACTCAGGGTCGACTCGAGGTATCCGGCGCGGGTGCGGCGACCGGCGCATGCCGGCCGCACTCGTGAGTCGGCTCGGTGCGGTGGTGCGGCTCTGTGTTGCCCGCTGGACTCAGGGTCGACTCGGAGTTCGGGCGGAGTGCAGAGTGTGGGGGTCGGTGGCCCGGCCGGTGTCGAGTTCGGTGGCGAATTGGCCGGCGCCGATATCGGCGATGATGCGCGCCCCGATGCGGTTGACGTCGCCGCGCTCGGCGTCGGGCAGCGGGGCGCCGGTGGACCGGCGGAGTGCGTCGGCGGCGCCGAGCAGCTGGGCCGCGTGCGTGGAATGCCCGGCGAGCGAACGGGCTCCGGCCAGGCCTTCCAGCGCGAGCGCGTGGGCGCGGGGATCGCCGGTGCGCAGCGCGGAGTCCAGCCCGCGCAGGTGCTGTTGTTCGGCGTCGTCGGCGTCAGCCGCCAGCTCCGCGGTGAACCCGAGTTCGGCGAGGATCAGGGCGGCGCCGAAATGCGATCCGGCCCGCAGGTGCCAGTCCAGCCAGGCGCTGAGATGTTCGCGGGCCGCGCGAAGGTGGCCGCGGCGCCGCGCGACCAACCCGAGCCCGAGCACCGCGGACTCCTCGCCCACGAGGTGACCCTGCTCGACCGCGACCCGACGGGCTCGTTCGTGCAGGTCGGCGCTGCGTTCGAGTTCGCCGCGCAGCAACGCGATCCGGCCGAGGGAAGTGAGCCGCTCACCGACCTCGGTCCACAGTCCGAGTTCCTCGGCGGTCGCCAGCGCGGTCCGGTGGTGGTCACGGGCCGCGTCGAGGTCGCCGGTCACCTCGGCGTGGCTGCCGAGCAGGAATCCCGCGATACCCTGCCCCCAGCGATCGCCCACCCGCGTGAACAGGTCCATGCTGCGCCCCGCGTGTTCACCCAACCCGGCCAGATCGCCGCGGGAGAACGCCTCGCGGGCCAGCGATACCGAGGCCGCCGCGACGCCCCAGTCGTCGCCGGCGAAGGCGGTTCGCAGGTCGGCCGCGCTGTCCATCCCCCGCTGCGCGGCGAATCCGGTGTGCACGTGCGCGAGATACCACCGGGCGCGCAACTCCGCCGGTAGGCGGTGTTCGACAGCCTGCGATCGGTCGGCCGTGCCCACTGACCCGGTGTGTTCGGCGGTGGTATCGCCCCCGTTCCCCGGCGCCGACTGGTCGCTGGCCGGTGTGTCGTTGGTGCGGCCCGCGCCGAGCTCGAGGGCGCGCCGCCACAGCAGGGCGACCCGGCGTTCGGCGGGATCGGTCCCGCCCGGCACGGCCAGTGCGATGCCGAGGGATCGAATGCCCTCGGCCAACCGGCCGCGCATCACCCAGTACCAGGCGAGCGCGTTGACCAAGCGCAGCGCTTCGCCGGATCGTTCTGTCGCGCAGGCGGTTTCGAGTGCCCGGCGCAGGTCCGCCGACTCGGCGTCGAGCCTGGCCAGCCAGCGTCGCTGGTCAGCGGTGCGCAGGTGCTGGTCGGCGCGTTCGGCGAAGGCGACGTAGTAGTCGAGATGCCGCCGCCGAGTGGCGGATTCCTCGCCGCTCTCCCGCAACCGGTCGATACCGTAGGCGGCGACCGATTTCAGCAGGCGGTAGCGCGGTCGGGAATCGGCGCCGGGCGTGATGACGAGGGAACGGTCGACCAAGCGGGCCAGCACCTCCGCCACATCGACACCCTCGACGTCACCGCCCGCGCACACCGCCTTGGCCGACTCCAGGGTGCCGCCGTCGGCCTGCGCCGAAAGACGCCGCAGTACCGAACGTTCGGCCTCGTCGAGGAGCTCCCAGCTCCAATCGATCACCGCGCGCAGGGTGCGCTGACGGTCCGGCGCATCGCGATACCCCGACGACAGCAGGGTGAAACGGTCCTCGATCCGCTCGGCGACCGCATGGACACCGAGTGCGCGCACCCGCGTCGCCGCCAGCTCGAGGGCCAGCGGCAGGCCGTCGAGATGGGTGACGATAGCGGCGACGGCGTCGGCATTGTCATCGGTGACCGCGAAGCCGGGCGCGCTCGAGCGGGCGCGCTCGACGAAAAGCTGTGCGGCAGGCGAGGTCTCCACGTCACTCGACCGGGCAGTGCCGTCATGCGGATGTTCCTGCGCCCGCGTAGCCGTCGCGGAGCGGATCTCGGGCCCGCCACGCTGCGCCGCGTTACTGTCGGACGCCTCGGCGACCCGTGAGGTTCGCGTGGTGGGCAGGGGCAACGGGGCCACCGGCCAGATGTGTTCGCCCGCGATGTTCAGCGGTACCTGGCTGGTGACCAGCACGCGCAGTTCCGGCGCGGCGGCCAGCAGTCGCGACACGATCGCGGCGGCCGCGTCGACGACGTGCTCACCGTTGTCCAGCACGAGCAGCACCTGTTTGGCGCGCACCGCGTCGGCGAGACGGTTGAGCTGAGTGCCGTTGCCGCGCACCGGGAACGGGCTCGAACCCGCGGAATCGTCGCGGATATCGAAGGCTGCCGCCACCACCTCGGTGAGTGTCGTCAGCGCGCTGTCCGGTTCGGCGTCGAGGCACAGGCCGGCGAGCTCGACGAACAAGACGCCGTCGCGCGCCGAGTCGGCCGCGGCGGTGGCCAAGGCGAGACGGGTCTTGCCGACCCCACCGGGTCCGGTGAGGGTCACCAGTCGTTCGGCCCGGATCAGCGCGTCGATCGCGGCGAGATCGTCGTCGCGCCCGATCAGCGAGGTCACCGGCACTGGCAGCGTGGGGCGCGGGGTCACGGAGGCGCTGGGCGCGGTCCGAACCGGCGCGCCCAGCGCCGGATCCTGTTCCAGCACAGCACGATGCAGGCCGGCGAGCTCGGGACTCGGGTCGAGGCCGAGCTCCTCGGCCAGGTGCTCGCGCAGTCGCCGATAGGAATCCAGGGCCTCCCCGTGTCGTCCCGATCGGTACAGCGCCAGCATGTGGGCGGCCCGCAGACGTTCACGCAGTGGGTGGAGTTCGGTGAGCTCACCGAGCTCGTCGGCGACCCGGTCGTGTTCGCCGAGGGCGATCCGGGCCTGCGCGAGTTCCTCGACCGCGGTGAGCCGCTGTTCCGCGAGCCGAAGTACCGGGATCCGCGCGAAGTCGTGATCGGTGAGATCGGCCAAGACCTCGCCGCGCCACAATGCGAGCGCTTCCGCGAGAAGTGTTGCGCGCGTGGCGGTGTCGTCGGTGGCGCGCGCCCGCTGGAGCAACAGCTGGAACACCTGGGAGTCGACGGCACCCGCGGCGACGTCGAGGAGATAGCCGGGGGAGCGCGATACCAGCAACTCCCGCCCGCCCGCTTCGGCGTCGCCGAGGACCCGCCGCAATTGCGAGGCCCTGGTCTGCAAGGAGCCGGCCGGGTTGGCGGGCAACGCCGTGCCCCACAGGTCCTCGACCAGTCGATCGGCGGGCACGATCCGGCCGGGTTCCACCAACAGCGCGCCGAGCAGTACCCGCACCTTGAGCTCTGGAACCCGGACGGGCTGACCGTCGTCGGTCCAGACCGCCAGCGGACCGAGCACTCCGAAACGCATGTCACCCACCCTAAACGGGGGTCGACGATGCGAGGTGGCCCGCACCGCGGTGCGCGGCTCGAGGTCGTCTGGAGTCGACCCGAAGGGTTCCCGAAGTGCGGCTCGGCACTGTTGCTCGCAAGTTCGAACCTGAGAAGGGAAACTCCTGATGTCCGAGTTCACCGATACCCCCGAGCGGGCTGGCACCCGCCAATGGCTGGGTCTGGCGGTCCTGCTGCTGCCGACGGTCCTGCTGTTCCTGACCATGACCGTGCTGTTCCTCGCCACCCCCTATATCGCGGCCGACCTGTCGCCCAGCAGCGGCCAGCTGTTGTGGATCAACGACATCTACGGATTCGTGATGGCCGGGTTCCTCGTCACCATGGGCACCCTCGGTGACCGGCTCGGCCGCCGCAGGCTGTTGCTGGCGGGTGCGGTGCTGTTCGGCATCGCCTCGATCGTCGCCGCGTTCGCACCGGGCCCCGAACTGCTGATCGCGGCTCGCGCGGTGATGGGCCTCGGTGCGTCGGCCGTCATGCCCGCCACGCTGTCGCTGATCACGACCATGTTCCGCGACGACCGGCAGCGCGCCACCGCCATCGGACTCTGGGCCGCGTCGGTCTCGGCGGGTGTGGCGCTCGGGCCGCTGCTCGGCGGTCTGATGCTCGCGTCGCTGTGGTGGGGTGCGTCGATGCTCATCGGTGTGCCGGTCATGGTGCTGGTCGTGCTCGCGGTGCCGGTGCTGATCCCCGAATACCGTGCACCGCTCGCGGGTCGGCTCGATCCGATCAGCGTCGCGCTGTCGCTGGCCGCGCTGCTGCCGTTCGTCTACGGCGTGAAGAAGCTGGCCGAGTCCGGGATCGCCGCCGAATCGGTGCTCACATTGCTCGCCGGTGTGCTGTTCGCGGTGGTCTTCGTCCGCAGGCAGCTGCGCCTGGCGGATCCGCTGCTCGATGTGCGACTGTTCGCCAACCGGACGTTCAGCGGTTCGCTCGGTGTGTACATGCTCGCCGCCATCGCCCTCGGCGGGGTGTATCTGCTGTTCACCCAGTACCTGCAGTTGGTCGCGGCCCAGTCGCCGCTGGCGGCCGGGCTGTGGATCCTGCCCGCCGCCCTCGGTCTGGTCATCGTCTCCACCGTCACCCCCGCCCTCGCTCGCCGCATTCGCCCCGCCTACCTCATCGCGGCCGGTCTGACCGTCTCCGCAATCGGCTATCTGGTCCTCACCCAGGTCGCAAGCGAAGCCGGGCTGCCCCTGCTGATCGTCGGTTTCTACATCCTCTACCCGGGCATCGCCCCGGCGATGGCACTGATCCCGGGTCTGGTCATCGGGGCCGCACCGGCGGAGAAGGCGGGCGCGGCCTCGGCCGTGAACAGCACCGCCAGCGACCTCGGCGTGGCATCGGGAGTCGCCCTGCTCGGCAGCGTGGGCGCCGCGATCTACCGCGCCGACATGTCCGACGCCGAGGGTGCCGCCGCGGAAACCCTGCCGGGAGCACTGAGTTCGGCGCAATCGCTGCCCGCCGATCTCGCCGACTCGGTCATCGCCGCCGCTCGTGAAGCCTTCACCAACGGCCTGAACGCCGCCGCGTTGACCGCTGCTGTGCTCTCGGCCGCGGGTGCGGTGCTGGCGGTGGCATTGCTGCGACGAATTCCGGCCGGTGCGACTTCCGTGCCGGAAATCGATGAGGCAAAGGAGGTTTCGGCGGCGGATGGTGGCGCCGGGCGAACCACCGTCGCCGTCTGATCGCCGCGGGATCCCCGTCGAACACTGCGATCCGTGGCACCTCACCGGTGCTACGGATCGCTGTACTGCGTTGTCGGTCGGCGGCGATGACCGCAGCGTGCCGACGGAGTCAGTCGCTGTTCCCGTCGGCTCGCTCGGCGGGGGAGCGGCGACCGGTCACGATCATCAGTAGTGCCGCCGCGGTGCCGGTGATCGGCGTGCCGTTGCCCGCGGCCCACGCGGTGTCGGTGGCAGTGAGCGCGTATCCCACCAGCCGATCTTGGGCGTGGAAGGGCGCGCCCATCGTCCACACGCGGTCCAGTGCGAGTCGCGCCGGCGTCGAGGGCATGACCCGGTCGATACCGAGTGGAACGGCAATGTCCTGGCCGTGGACCAACAGGTCCATCAGGCGGTCGATCGGTGTGGTGCCCACCGGGATGGCTCTGGAGTCGATGGTGGCGCGGAGCTCGGCGAGCAACGCGGCGGTCGGGGTGCGGTCGGCGTGCCGAACCGCGGTGTCGTGGATGAGCCGGTCGGTATTGCCGCGAGCGCGGATCAGATTCACCAGCAGCGAGACGATCGTGACGCGGGTGGCCAGCACCAGGTGTGCCGCCACATCCCTGACCCGCCACCCCTCGCACAGCGACGCGGTGTCCCACGCCGATTCGGGCAGCTCGCGCAGTAATTCGACCAGCGTGGAGCGCTCCTCGGCTACCGCCTCCCAGATCGTGTCGTTCATCGTGTCCAGTTCGGCCATCGTTGGAACCTCCGTCGCGTGGGTGTCCTCGGTACCGTAGGAGTTCCACCGAGGTGGAGGTGCCAGCGAAAGTGACTCACATCACCTACTTGACGATCGGCGAGCTCGCTGCCCGGACCGGCGTCGCGGTGCGCACGGTCCGGTTCTACTGCGATGCGGGCCTTCTCGACGCTGCCCGCACGCCTACCGGCCACCGGGTGTTCGAACCCGGCGCGGTCGATCGACTCCTGCTGCTGCGCCGGTTGCGTTCCTTCGGCATCGGGCTGCCCGCGATCGAGGACGTACTGGACGGCACCCGGTCGATCGCCGAGGTGATCGCCGCCGAACGGATCGCCCTCGACGACGAGCTCGACGCACTGCACCGGCGCCGGGCACTCCTGCGAGCGGTCGAATCAGCCGCCCCCGACGCACACGCCGAACAGCTGGATCTGCTTGCCGCCGTGGTCGATCCGCGAGCTGCCCGCGACGTGCTCGTAACTTTCTGGCGCCGCCAACTCGCCCCACTGCCGACCTCGGCCATCGACGGCTTCCTCAGCATGAACGTCCCCGAGCTCACGGCCGACGCCCGCCCAGAACACCTCATCGCCTACGCGGAACTGATCGGCGCGGTGTCGAACCCGGATATCGCCACCGCCATGTACGACACCATTCGCCACCGCAGCACCCCCGGCATCCGCGACGAACGCCGTCTCCTGTTCGACGTGGCCGACGCCTGCGTAGCGGTAGCACCCCTCGTGGCCGCGAACACCGCACCCCGACCCGGCGTGGAACTCGACCACTACGTCGACGTCCACGCCACCGCCCGAGCCCGTCGTGACACTGCGACCTTCCGCCGCCAACTCCTCACCGACGCCGCGGGCGCGGACCACCGGGTCCGCCGATACTGGCACCTCACAACAACTCTCACCGGCGAACGCGCGACCTCCGGCGCCACCCAGCTCTGGCTCTTCGACGCCCTGTCCTCCTCGGTTCGGCCAGGCGTCGGCGGTGGGGTGCGGAAGTAGGGCCGGAACACGGAAAGGGAGGCCGTTCGTGGCCTCCCTTTCCGGTGTTCAGAACTCAGGGAACAACTTCGACGATGTCGCCCGGTTCCAGCCATTCGTAGTGCGCCTTGGCGCCTTCCGGGGTCAACCGGATGCACCCGTGGGACTGCTCCTCGGTGGGTCCGATGTGGTACGCGATATCACCGTTGAAGAAGATCGCGTATTCCATGGGGGCGTTGTGCAGAGTGCTCCAGTGGAACGGCTTCTTGAACGCCACCTTGAAGACCCCGGGCGGCGTTTCGTAGCCGGGCCGGCCGTGTGACATGGGGCTCGGCCCGAAAGTGACCTTCCCGCCGTCCATCAACCACGCGTTATTGGTCGACAACTGCAGGCACGCACGAGCTTTCTCGCTGCACGGGGCCACCACGGGCTCCGGCGGCGGGGCGGGAATGATGGCGGGCACGCCGGGCACATCGGGCCCGCCTGGCCACAGTGGTTCGGCCTGTACGGGCGCTGCGACCGCGGACCCGACCACCGCCGCGCACATCGCCGCCTGCACAGCCCATCGGGGGATACGACTACTACTCACGAAATCTTGCCTCTCTCGCCGCGCCCACCCCTGGTCGTCGTACGCCCAGAACATGAGCTATCACCATCGACACAAGCCTCGGAACATAGAGGTATCAGCGATCATGGAGTATTGCGATCGTGTTGAGCAAGCCCGGGGGCGCACTATCGGCGCGTCACGCCGCGGAGCGCCCGCTTGACTACTTAGGTAAGCCTGACCTACTCTGAACTCGGCGTACGGATGAGCCGGTGGTCCCGAGGGCTGCGGTCGACTCCGCCATCCTGCCGCGGCGGGCTCCGTTTTCGAGACGGAGTCCGCCGCTACGTCTTACCGGCTGCGGCGCAGCGTTTCGGATGGTGTAAACCGGACGGTATGAGCAACCCGTCGTTCTCGCTGGTCGATCTCACTCCCGAGTTGATGAACAAGGCCAGCGTCGGTACCTTCACCGATTTCATCGGCCTT
The DNA here is from genome assembly GCF_054031145.1 of Nocardia sp. FBN12. Lineage (NCBI taxonomy): Bacteria > Bacillati > Actinomycetota > Actinomycetes > Mycobacteriales > Nocardiaceae > Nocardia > Nocardia sp. FBN12. Next base: position 3,252,242 of record NZ_CM132926.1, on the reverse strand, counting down.
CGCTACACCGAGGTCACCCCCGATCGGGTGCGCGGCGAATGGGACGTCCACCCCCAGTTGTTCCAGCCCGCAGGCATCCAGAACGGCGGCGTGTTCTGCACCGTCATCGAAACGCTGGCCAGCGTCGGTGGCGGTGTCTGGTTCGGTGACCGCGGCCAGGTCGTCGGCGTCAACAACAACACCGACTTCCTCCGCGCGGTCCGCGATGGACTCCTCACCGCCGAGGCCACCCCCATCCACCGCGGCCGCAGCCAGCAACTCTGGGTCGTCGTCATCACCGACGCGGAAGGTCGCACCGTCGCCCGCGGCCAGGTCCGCCTGCAGAACCTCGCCGCCTGACACCGTCGATCAGCGCGGGCCGCGGCCCGCGGCGACGCTGCCTGCCACATGGCGCACCTCGCGGTGCGAGATCAGCCATTCGCCCTCGTGCCGCTCGAACTCGTCCTCGACCAGGCCGATCACGGTCCAGTCGGCGGGTTTACCCACATCGGTGGTCGAAAACCAGTGCCAGACAGTGGCATACGCGGTGAGCAGTGGGCGGTCGCCGGTCCATTCGATCGTGGCCTGCCCGATCACGTGGGCCACCAGGGCGCGCTGGGATTTCGGCACCCGGCTCATGTGGTTCGTGAACGATTCGCGGCCGTGGAAGAGCACTGGCGGACCGGGCATGATGCGGTATTCGATCAGTGCGTCGGGGGTGAAGCACTCGGAGAAGCGTTCGCTCTCCTGGGTGTCGGCGATCCGGAAGAACTTGTAGAAGGTCTTGAAGATCGCGCGCTCGGCTTCGATCGTGGCGAGCAGGGTGTCGAGTGATCCGGTCACAGCGGGTCCTTTGTGCGTGCGGGTCAGGGGATTTCGTAGGCGCGCAGGAAAGTGTCGACAGCGGTGGCGGCGACGGTGCGCATCTCGGCGGTGGAGACCTTGCGGGTGCCGAGTCGGGTGCGGCCCTCCATCGGCCCGGTGATCAGGACCAGGAACTGTTCCGCCGCGGTTGCCGGGTCCGACATGCGCAGGCGTCAATCGACGGTGGTGACCCGCCAGCCGCCACGGCCGAGCACGTCGACGACCAGCGCGCCGATGTTCCACGCGTCGTCCTCACCTCGGTGGTGGGTGCCTTCCAGGGGGATATCGGCGAGCTGAAGCGCCCGGTCCATGCCCAACCGTCGCCGCAGGTCGTAGGACTCGGCGAACACCTGTTTGGCATTGGTGTGCTCGGGCCCGAACGGATACTCCACGCCGGTTGCCGCGCACTGCGTACGGAACTGCTTGCGGTCGTAGTCGCCCCAACTCGCCCATGGCCGCTCGCCCGCCGCGAACTCGCGCACCAGCAGGCGGCACGCTTCGCCGAACTCGACGCCCTCGTCGTCGACCTGCGCCTGCGTGAGTGTGGTGAGCTCGGTGCAGAACTCACTGATCGTCGACCGCTCCGGCCGCACGATGATCCCGTGCTTGCTCACCCTGGTCCGGGCGGCGAGGTCGACAACAGTGATGCCGATCTCGATGATCTCGCTGGTCTGCCCGGCAGGCGGATCACCGGCCCAGCAGGTGGCTTCCACATCGACCACGTTGAGCAGGCCGGTCCATTCGTTCATGGGTCTGACGGTACGGGTCGGGTGACAGTGGAGCGCTCGTTAACATCTCGTTAATCGCTGCGGAGTCGTCCCCGGTCGTGCTTTCTGGCGGTCTCCGCGCGGACGTGGGACGTGCCAGAATGTCGCTCACCGAACACGACCCGCCGAGGAGAGAACCAATGCGCCTGTCGCCGCACGAGCAGGAACGGTTGCTGCTGAGTTATGCGGCCGAGCTGGCGCGCCGGAGGCAGGCGCGGGGGTTGAAGCTGAACCATCCCGAGTCGATCGCGGTGATCACCGATCATGTGCTCGAGGGTGCGCGGGACGGGCGGACCGTGGCGGAGCTGATGTCGTCGGGACGGTCGGTGCTCACCCGCGACGATGTGATGGACGGGGTGCCGGAGATGATCCACGACGTGCAGGTCGAGGCGACGTTTCCCGATGGGACCAAGCTCGTCACCGTGCACCACCCGATCGGATAGGCGAGACCCATGATTCCCGGCGAATATCTCTGTGCCGAGGGCACGATCGAACTGAACGCCGGCGCGGTGCGCGTCGAGCTGGATGTCGTCAACACCGGTGACCGCCCGGTTCAGGTGGGCAGCCATGTGCATTTCCCGCAGTCCAACGCCGCGCTGGAGTTCGACCGTGATGCCGCCCACGGGCACCGGCTCGATATCCCGGCCGGCACCGCGGTTCGTTTCGAACCCGGTCTGCCGCAGCGGATTTCGCTGGTCCCGCTCGGTGGCACCCGTGAGGTCCACGGCATCAGCATGCACCCGCCGGGGCAGCTGGATACCGGCAATTCACCGCGACGTCCGGGAGAGAATCGATGACCGAACTGAGCCGCGCCCGCTACGCCGAACTGTTCGGGCCGACCACCGGCGACCGCATTCGCCTGGCCGACACCGACCTGCTGATCGAGATCACCGAAGACCGCAGCGGCGGACCGGGACTCGCCGGTGAGGAAGCGGTGTTCGGCGGCGGCAAGGTGCTGCGCGAGTCGATGGGGCAGTCGCGCGCCACCCGCGCCGACGGCGCCCCCGACACCGTCATCACCGGTGTGGTCATCATCGACCACTGGGGCATCATCAAGGCCGACGTCGGTATCCGCGACGGCCGCATCTGCGGCATCGGCAAGGCAGGCAACCCCGACACGATGTCGGGGGTGCACCGGGACCTGGTGGTCGGCCCGTCGACCGAGATCATCGCGGGCAACGGCCGCATTCTCACCGCGGGCGCGATCGACTGCCACGTCCACTTCATCTGCCCGCAGCTGATGGACGAGGCGCTCGGCGGCGGCATCACCACCCTCATCGGCGGCGGCACCGGCCCCGCCGAGGGGTCCAAGGCCACCACCGTCACACCGGGCTCCTGGCATCTGGCGCGGATGCTGGAATCCCTCGACCACTGGCCGATGAACATCGTGCTGCTCGGCAAGGGCAACACGGTCAGCCAGGAATCGATGTGGGAGCAATTGCGCGGCGGCGCATCGGGTTTCAAGCTGCACGAGGACTGGGGCTCCACCCCGGCCGCGATCGATGCCTGTCTCACCGTCGCCGACGCGGCGGGCGTGCAGGTGGCCCTGCATTCGGACACACTGAACGAGGCCGGTTTCGTCGAGGACACCCTCGCCGCCATCGCGGGTCGCGGCATCCACGCGTATCACACCGAGGGTGCGGGCGGCGGCCACGCGCCCGACATCATCACTGTCGCTTCCCATCTCAACGTCTTGCCCAGTTCCACCAACCCCACCCGGCCGCACACCGTCAACACCCTCGACGAGCACCTCGACATGCTGATGGTGTGCCACCACCTGAGCCCGTCGATCCCCGAGGACCTCGCCTTCGCCGAATCGCGGATCCGACCCTCCACCATCGCGGCCGAAGATCTGCTGCACGACCTCGGCGCGATCTCCATGATCGGCTCGGACTCCCAGGCGATGGGCCGCATCGGTGAAGTGGTGATGCGCACCTGGCAGACCGCCCACGTGATGAAACGCCGCCGCGGTGCCCTGCCCGGCGACGGCGCGGCCGACAACGCCCGCGTGCAGCGCTACATCGCCAAATACACGATCTGCCCGGCGGTTTCGCACGGACTCGACGACGAGATCGGTTCGATCGAAGTCGGCAAACTCGCCGACCTGGTGCTGTGGGAGCCGGCGTTCTTCGGCGTCCGCCCGCACGCGGTTCTCAAGGGCGGCATGATCGCCTGGGCCGCGATGGGCGACGCCAACGCCTCCATCCCCACGCCGCAGCCCGTGCTCCCGCGCCCCATGTTCGGCGCCGCGGCTCCCGCCGCCGCCGCCACCTCCTTGCACTTCGTCTCCGAACAGGCCATCGACGACGGTCTCGCGAACCGCTTGAACGTGCGCCGAAAGCTGGTGCCGGTCAAGAACGCTCGCCGCGTCACCAAGGCCGACATGCCCCACAACGACGCCATGCCCCGCATCGAAGTGGACCCCGACACCTTCACCGTCCGCATCGACGGCGAGGTCTGGGCGGAAGAACCGGCGACCGAACTCCCGATGGCACAGCGCTACTTCCTGTTCTGACCCGCCGCACCCGGCGGTGTGGGAGGCCATGATGCACGCCGCCGGGTGAGCAAGGGGTAGCCGCGCGTTCGCTGCGACCGTGCGCGGGCTGATGAACGCCGTCGCGTCCGCCTCGATTAGGCTCGTCGCGATCCGAGCGGGGCGGGTTCCGGCACGCCTTCCGCCGCAGCGCGCCGGGTACCCGGCGGGAGGGGAACACAGCATGGACGACCTGAACAACGCCGCCGCGGAGCTCTCGCGCTGGGCGGCGGACCTGGAGCAGAAAGCGCAGCGCTACCAGGAGCTGCACACCAACATGGCCGCGGTGAGCGTCACCGCCACCTCGGCCGACGGCCGGATCAGCGTCACGGTGGACGCGAACGGCTCGACCACCGCGATCACCCTGACCGCCGCGGTGCGCGGCATGGATCCCACTGTCGTGGCGACCGAGCTCATGGCCTGCACGCACCGGGCCAAGGCGCGCTTGCGTGACCAGGTCACCGGCTTGGTCCATGACACGGTCGGCACCGACGACGCCGGGGAAGCCATCGTCGACCAGTACCGCGACCGGTTCCCCGACCTCGTCCCGCCCGCGTCGGCACCCGTCCCGCCGCCGGCGCGGCTCGCCGCCCCCGCGACACCGTGGCAGGCCGAACCCGGCGTTCCCGCGACCCGCAAACCCGACCGTGACCGGGTTGTCGCTCCCGCGGAGCCGTCCGACGAAGACATGTTCTACCAGCGCAAATCCTGGTTGCAGTAGTCACCGCACCAACCCGGCACACATTCGAGGGAACCGAACGGGGCCGGGGCGCGTCCAACTAGATCGAGAGCTGCGGACTCGACCGAGTTCGCCGGAGGAGGGATTTCGGGTGACCAGTCTGGTGAATGTGGATCTGGATGCGATCAGGTCGCAGGCCTGCTCGGTGGATGTCGTGTCCAGCGGGGTGGGGAAGGCGCTCGAAGCGGCGAACTACCTCGCGCACGCCGACGACGGGTACGGCCTGCTCATCAAGCCGTACGCGGTGAGCACCCTCAACTCGCTCCACGACGAGATCACCGCGACACTGGCCCAGCTCGACACCCTGGCCGCGGCGATGCCGGGCAAGCTGCGCACCGCCGCCGACACTTTCGAATTGTGTGACACCACCCGTGCGGGCGATCTCACAGGCAAGGCCGCCGAGATCGAAAGGAACGTCTGATCATGGCCGACGGACCCAACGCGGCGGGCGAGTTCCTCAACGAGCACACGGTCTTCCCCGGCGCGGTGAGCACTTTCGACGACGCCGAAGCGCCGCAGAACGACCTGCTCCAGGACGGCGTCGACTACCGGGACACCTACTACCAGGAAAGCAATTTCCTGTTCAGCAATGTGGGCGTCCCGAAGGGTGGGGACGAGCCCGACGCCGGAATCATGAAAGGCACCCTCCAGGGCGACACCTGGGAGAACGGCCTCGGCCTCTACAACGCGATGACCGGCGACGGATCGATCATGACCAAGGTCGGTGCCATCTCCACAGCGGCTGGTACCGCGGGTGATTGGGCGTCGGCGGGGTCGATGTTCGCCAAGGCGATCAAGGGCACCTCGACGCTGGCGAAGTTCGATCCGTTCAACTTCATCGGTGCGCAGCTGATGAGCTGGATGCTCGAACACGTCGAACCGGTGCGCAAATCGCTGGAATCGATCACCGGAAGCCCGGATATGGTTCAGGCGTACTCGGATTCGTGGACGGAGATCGCCGAGCATCTGACGGAGACGGCGCAACAGTGGGCAGCCGCACTCGACAGCGGCATCGGTGAATGGGCAGGCGCCGCCGCCGAGGCCTACGTGGCCACCGCGACAGATCTGACGGGCAAGATCGCGGAAAAGGCCGCCGTCGCCGAAGTGCTGGCGGAGTGCAACACGTCGATGAAGGGCATCGTGGAGACGGTGCGCGAGATCGTTGTCGAGATCCTCAGCAACCTCGCGGGCATGCTCGCCGAGATGACCGCCCTGCTGATCGTCTCCGCGGGTACGGCCACTCCGGCGCTCATCGCCCGGGCGCTGTTCGACATCTCGCTGGCCACGATGACGGTCTCGCAGATGCTGGTGAAACTGTCGCAGGCGTTGATCGACACGAAGGCACTGGCCCAGAGCGCGGTGAAGATCATCCAGGGCGTCACCGAGGTCGAGACCGCGAAGTAGCGGCTCGGCTCGACGCGCGAGCCGGTGCTCGGTGGCAGACTGCGACTATGACGACCAACGATTGGGCCGATGTCGACAATTACCTCGTCACCACCCTCGTGGGCGAGGAAGGGGTGCCCGCACTCACCGCCAACGCCGACGCGGGGCTGCCCGCCATCGACGTCTCCCCGCCGCAGGGCAAACTGCTGAACCTGCTGGCCCGCACCGCGAAAGCGCGCCGGGTACTCGAGATCGGCACTCTCGGTGGCTACAGCACCGAGTGGCTGGCGCGCGCGGTCGGCGACGGCGGCCTCGTCGTCACCCTCGAATTCGAAGCCCGTCACGCCAGGGTCGCCCGGGAGAATCTGGACCGTGCGGGGGTGGGGGAGCGGGTCGAGATCCTCGTCGGCGCGGCCCTTGACACCCTGCCCGGTGTCGCCGAGGACCTGACCGAACCGTTCGACCTGGTCTTCATCGACGCCGACAAGGTGAACAACTCCAACTACGTACAGTGGGCGCTGCGCCTGACCCACCCCGGTTCGGTGATCATCGTCGACAATGTGGTGCGCGCGGGCGCGGTGGCCGACGAGCAGACCGAGGACCCGAACGCTAGAGCCAGCCGCGACCTGATCGAACTGCTCGCCGCCGAACCGAGCCTCGACGCCACCGTCATCCAGACCGTCGGCGCCAAAGGCTGGGACGGATTCGCCTACGCGGTGGTGAACGGTCCGAATTCCTGATCTTCACCGCCCGGCAACGCGGATGGCGGTTGCCGGGCGCCGGGGATTCATCCCGGGGCTATTCGCTGCGGCTAGCGTGGGAGTGTTCGACTTCAGGGAGCCGCCATCATGGAATTCCGCCATCTCGTCTCGTTCGTCACGCTCGCCGAGGAGCTGCATTTCGGACGCGCGGCACAGCGCCTGCACCTGACCCAGCCGAGCCTGAGTGCCCAGTTGCAGAAGCTGGAGAAGTCCCTCGACGTGCAGCTGGTCGCGCGTAACTCGCACGAGGTGCGCCTGACACCGGCGGGCCGGGAGTTCGAACTCCAGGCCCGCCAGATCATCGCCCAGCTGGACCGGGCGGCGGAGGCTGCGAAGGCGACCGCCGCCGGTCGCGCGGGCAGCCTGAACATCGGCTACAACCTGCCCGCCAGCAAGCACATCCTGCCCGACGCGCTGGCCCAGCTGACCGACCGCCACCCCGGCATCTCGGTGTCACTGTGGGAGAAGCGCACCGGGCCGCAGCTGGCCGCCTTGGCCGACGGATCCCTCGACCTGGCCATGGTCTACGGCCACCCCAGTACCGCCGATTTCCGGTATCGCCGTCTGCTGCACCGGATTCCGCTGGTCGCGGTGGTCGGCAGGCAGCACCGCTGGGCCCACCGTTCGCACGTGCCGTTCGCCGAACTGCGCGATCAGGACTGCGTGCTGTTCGCCCGCGATCAGTGCCCGGCGATGTACGACACGATCCTGCGCTCGGCCGCGCAGACACGAATCTCGTTGAACATCACCCAGATCGCCGACGACCCGGGCGCCACCGCCCACATTGTCTCGATGCGCCCACTGGTCGGGTTCGCCTCGCTACCGCGGGCGGTGTCGGCGGGGATGGGGTCCTCCGACACCGACCCGGTGGCAGTGAAGCTGGTCGATCCGGTCCCGACCCTGGATCTGCACGTGGTGTGGCGGGCCGACGAACAGAATCCGGCGGTGGCGATGTTTCTCGATTGCCTCGCGTCCTCGGCACCTGCCCTGGCCGACGACCCGCTGTTGACGGCCTGAAGTCGTCGTTCATTTCAGTCCCGACCGCACGAACGCGTTGACGATGTGGCGCTGCAGCACCAGGTACAGCAGCAGCACCGGCAAGCAGGCCAGCCCGGCCAGCGCCATCATCGGCCCCCACTGATCGCCCTCGGTGCCCATGAAACTGCGCAGCCCGAGCTGGAGAACCGCATTGGACTGGCGCAGAACCACTGCGGGCCAGAAGTACTCGTTCCACGCGTTGATGAACAGCAGGATGCCGAGCGCGGCAAGGGCGGGCCGCAGGTTCGGCACCACCACGGTCCACAGGATCGACCACGACGAGCGTCCGTCGATCTTCGCGGCCGCGATGAGCTCTTTGGGGAACGCCGACATGTGCTGGCGCAACAGCAGCACCGCCAGCGCCGAGCACAGCGTGGGCAGCACGACGCCGATCAGGGTGTTGATCAGGCCGAGCTCGTTGAGCAGGATGTAATTGGGCAGCATCGTCACCTGGAACGGCACCAGCCACACCCCGACGAACGCCAGATACAGCAGCCGCTGCAGCGGGAAGGTGTAGATGGCGAACGCGTAGGAGGCCAGCAACGCGATGAGTAGCTGCCCGGCCGCCGAGAGCACCGCGACGAAGAACGTATTCGCGATCAGACCAGCGATGTCGACCTTCTGCGCCGCGTCGAGGTAATTGGCCGTCGACAGCGGCCACGGGATCGGCGAGAGCGAGGTGACGTCCTCGGGTCTGCGCAACGACGTCGCGAACAGCCAGTAGATCGGGAACACGCACACCAGCGCCGTGGCCGCGAGCAGCAGATGGCTGCCCACCCCACGCAGTCGTTCAATCATCATGGACGGCAACCTTTTCCGAGATCCAGACCAGCAGCGCGGCCACCAGGCCGAAGCCGACGAACAGCAGCACGCCCGCCGCGGCGCTCAGACCGGCGTCGAAACTGTGGAAGGCGTAGTCCCAGAGCAGGTAGTAGATATTGGTGGTCGCCTGCGCGGGACCGCCCTGGGTCATCGAGTCGATGAGCGGGAAAGTCAGGGTGGGACTGAGCAATACGGTCGTGAGGACCAGGAACAACACCGTGGGCGAGAGCAGTGGCAGCGTGATCCAGCGCCGGATCTGACCGGCGGAAGCACCGTCGACCCTGGCCGCTTCGTCGTAATCGCCGCTGATTCCGGCCAGGCCAGCCCACACCACGAGGACCGCGAAGCCGATCAGGTGCCAGGCGGTGATCGCGATGATCACCGCCTGCGCGGTCTCGGTCTCGTACACCCAGTTGCGGTCGGAGCCGCTCACCTGGGCGAGGAAACCGGTGCCCGGATGCAGCAGCCAGCGCCACACCGCGGCTGCCGCGACCGGCGCGACGAGGAACGGCGCGAACACCAGCGCCTGATAGATCGTGCGCGCCCGCCCGGTGACCCGCCTGCTCGCCATCGCGATCGCGACCGGCAGCACCACCGTGAACGGCAACAGGCCGAGAATCAGTGTCCCGGTGCGACCGAGCGCGCCCCAGAACGCCGGAAGATCGACCAGCCGTTCGTAATTCGCGGTGCCGACCGGTGTCATCGGCGCGGTCGGCAGCAGGTTCCACGAGTACGTCGACAGCTGCAAGGCCTGCACCAGCGGTTGATAGGTCCACACGACCAGCAGGAATAGGGCCGGACTCAGGTAGAGGTACGGCGCGACGAACCGCGCCACCCGGCGGCGGGTGAAGCGCAGGCGCACCGGCTTCGCCGCGACTGGCGGTATCGGCGCGGCCGGTGCATCGATGACGAACATCTACTTCACCGCCGCCCGGGCGGCGACGATCGCGGCGATCTGCTCGAGCATCTCCGACTCCGGCCGGTCGTAGACGGGGTGAGCCGGTGCGGCGTCGATCGCGGTGGCCAGCACCGTCGACTCGAGCACGTCGATGCGGCTGTAGCCGAAGCCGGCGAACCCGCGGTGCCTGCCCGCCGGCGCCATCGCGTCCACCCGGTAGGCCATCGCGGGCCCGATCCACACCGGAATCCCGGCCAGGGCCGCCGCGCCGGTGAGGTGGTTGTGCCCGCAGAGGATCATCCGGACATCGGTGCCCGCCACGACCTCGGCCAGCTGTTCGGCGTCCTTCAACCTGAGGAAGTCGAGGGTGGCGAGTGGGGAACGCAGCGGCGGGTGGTGCACCACCAGCAGGGTGCCGCGCGGGGCGGGGGTGCGCAGTTCCTCGGCCAGCCAGGCCAGTTGCTCCGGCTCGAGCCTGCCGTCGTGCTGGTGCGGAGTCGTGCTGTCCAGCACGATGATGCGCAACCCCGCGACATCGACACGGTGGTCGTGCGGCAGATCCGGGTCCACCGTGTCGCGGCCGAGCAGTTCGATGCCGAAGGCCGTGCGTTCGTCGTGATTGCCCATCGCGTAGACGATTTCGGCGCCGAGGTCGGCCGCGACGGGCTCGACGGCGGCCCGCAAGCGCCGGTACGCCTCGGGTGAACCGTTGTCGCTGAGGTCACCGGAGAAGATCAGCACGTCGACGCGCTGCCCGAATTCCCGCAGTCGTTCGAGCACCGCGGTCAGATTGGCGGCGGTGTCGACGCCGTGGAGCAATTCGCCCTCCGGCCGCAGGTGGGTGTCGGTGATCTGGACGATCGTCAGTTCGCTCATGATTTCGGCATCAGTTCGGTGCCCGCGGCGCGGGCGGCGGTGAGCGTGGACTGCGGGTCGGCGCCTTGGAACACGACGGCTTCGACGGCGTCCATCATGCCGTCACGCATCTGCAGATAGTTGTTGCCCGGCATGGACACCCACGGCTCCATGTTCGCCAGCTGCGCGACATTCGGGCGCAGCAGCGGGTTCTGGTCGGCCCAGTCCTTCAGGCCGCCCGCTTCCTCGAGCAGGCCGGTCCGCAGCGGCAGGTAGCCGATGTTCTGCGCGATCTTCTTGTAGGAGTCCTCGCTGGTGAGGTGCTTGATCAGTTCCCAGGCGGCGCGCTGCTTGGCGGGATCGTTGGACAGGATGTGCAGGCCCGCACCGGAATTCGTCGGGATGGCCGGCTTGCTGCCGAAGCCGGGCATCGGCGCCGACCGCAGGTCCCACTTGCCCTTGGAGCCGGTGGTGAAAACGCTTTGCAGCGCACTGGTTTCGAGCATCATGCCGATCTCGCCACGGCCGAACGCCTCGTAGCCCTGCTTCTGGTTGAGCTTGGGCATGCTGCCGTTGGTCACCAGGTTCTGCGCCATCTTGGTGACCTCGACGGCGGGCGCGTCGGCGTAGGTGAGGGAGTTGCGGTCTTCGGAGATCACGCGGCCGCCGTTGGAGCGCACCAGAGACTGGAAGCACCAGTCCTTGGCGGTCTTGGTCAGGCAGTCGATGTAGACGCCGCCCTTGCCGGTGCGGTCGGCGATCGTCTTCGCGGCGGTGGTGACCTCGTCCCAGGTGGTCGGCGGCTTGGCGGGATCGAGTCCGGCCTCGGTGAACAGCGAGGCGTTCAGATACAGGACGGGCGTGGAGAAGACGAACGGAACGCCGTAGGTGTGCCCGTCCCAGTCGTCGAGGGTGCGGGCGCGCGGGGCGTAGGCGTGCCGGGCGCCGTCGAAGTTCTGCTGCACCGCCGGTGCGCCGACCAGCTGATCGAGGGGCTTGGCCTTGAGCTGATGGATGGTGAAGTCCAGGTCGGAGAAACCGAGCTGGGCGACATCGGGCGGGGAACCCGCCACCATCTGATTCTGGATGCTGGAGACGGTGTCGGTGGCCGGGTTGGGGCTGTTGCCCTGCGGCTTCTGCGCGGTGACCTTGATATTGGGGTGCTTGGCGCTGAAGTCGGCGATCAGGGCGTTGAAGGTGTCGGTCCAGGCGCCTGCCACGCCGTAGCTGTAGGACTCGAAGACGATCGAAACCTGTTGGTCGGCAGTGAGTTCGGGGATCTGCGCCGTAGTCGTGCTGTCGGTGGACCCGGTGGTGCCGAGGCCGCAGCCGGTGAGCGCCATGGCGGTGGTGAGCGCCACGCCCAGTGCGGGCAGTGTGCGTTTCATGGTGGTTCTCCTCATCGGGGTGTGCCGAAATCAGGGGACGGAAACCGCGGCCGCATCAACGACGGGGGCCGAATTTCGCTGGGGTGCTTGCCAGGTCAGGCGCAGACCCGTGTCGGGGTCGAACAGGTGGATGTCGGCGGGGTCGACGCGGCAGGCGATGTCCTCGCCCACCGCGACACCGGCGGGTCGGGCCGCGCGCACACAGAGACCGGACTCGAGGTGCACGAGTTCTTCGCTGCCGAGGTTCTCGACCATCCGCACCCGGCCGCGGACATCGGTCGAGGTGTCGTCGATGCGCAGGCGTTCGGGGCGGATTCCGGCGACGACAGCGGTGGCGTCGCCGGAATCCTCGGCGATGTCCAGCGCGGCGTCGATGCCGTCGGCCATCACCTTCAGGTGGCCGTCGCCCGAGGTGACGACGGCGGGAAACAGGTTCATCGGAGGCGAGCCGAGAAAGCCGGCGACGAAGGTCGAGTGCGGGCGGTCGTAGAGTTCCTCCGGGGTCCCGCACTGTTCGACGCGGCCCTCGTTGAGCAGCGCGATGCGGGTGGCCATCGTCATCGCCTCGACCTGATCGTGGGTGACGTAGAGGAACGTCGCGCCGAGCCGCTGGTGCAGCGAGATCAGTTCCGCGCGGGTCGCACTGCGCAGTTTCGCGTCGAGGTTCGACAGTGGTTCGTCCATCAGGAACGCGCCGGGATCGCGAACCATGGCCCGCGCCAACGCGACTCGCTGGCGCTGCCCGCCGGACAGCGCGACCGGTCGCCGCTGCAGCAGTGCCGAGATCTCCAGGGTCGCCGACACCTCGGCCACTCGCTGCGCGATCTCCGCCCGCGGCCGACGCCGGGCCCGCAACGGAAACCCGATGTTCTTGGCCACCGACAGATGCGGATACAGCGCGTAGCTCTGGAACACCATCGCCAGATCCCGCCGCTGCGGCGCCGCATCCGTCACATCGACGCCGCCCACCAGAATCCGTCCCGCACTCGGCTCCTCCAACCCGGCGATCATGCGCAGCAGCGTGGACTTGCCACACCCGCTCGGCCCGAGCAACACCATGAACTCACCATCGGCGATGTCGAGACTCACCTCGCGCACCGCGTACTCGGCATCGAACTTCTTCGACACCGCTTCGATCTGCAGTCGTGCCATGCCCCCAGTGTCGAGCCGGCCACGGCCTATCCGCCGTTGCGATAGTGAACGTCGATCGGTCCAATCATCTCGGCCCTACTGGGCCGCACATGCACCGTCGGCAGTGGCTGATCGAACCGCCGCAGGCGTTGTTCGCAGGCTGTCGGGCCCTGCGGCGTGCGCCGACTGAGGCTCGGCCGACCCGCCGGGCGCCGATCTCCTTCGGGTGTAGGTCAGCGTGCTCCCCGTCGTCGCGGAGTTACGTGACTCAGCCGACGTACTCGGCCGATTCGAGGAAACCGTGCAGGAGGGCGGTGACGACCTGTGGCTGTTCGAGGGAACTCGTGTGGCCGCACGCCGGGATCGTGTGGAGCTGGGCGTGGGGGATGAGCGAGGCGAGGTGGCGAGCGTGCGGGAGCGGGGTGGCCGCGTCGTCGGCGCCGACGACGACCTGAGTGGGCACGGTGACCGACCGCAGTTCGTCGTCGACCGCCGCACGTCCGGTGACACCGTGGACGGCGTCGCGCATGCCGACGCGATCGACCCGCGCCAGGCGACGCGACCACTCGCGGACCGTCTCCGCCCCGGTATCGGAAGCCAGGAACGCCGGGCCGAACAGGTGCGTGGCCACCCGGCCCGCGATGGGGCGAATGCCGAACCAGCGCAGCGCCCACGCGAGACGGTGGTACTCGCCGATCTTGGTGGGATCTTCGGCTCGCGCACTGGTGTCGAGCAGGGTGAGCGACCGCAGCAGGTCGCCGTGCCTGGCACCGAGTCGTTGACCGACGAACCCGCCCATGGACAGGCCGACCCAGTGCACGGGGCCGACATCGAGAGCGCGGATCACCCCGACCGCGTCGGCGGTGAGGGTGTCCATGTCGTAGCCGCCGGCGGTGGGCGGGGTATCGCCCTGACCGCGCCAGTCGAGGGTGACGCAGCGGTAATCGCGTTGCAGGGATTCGAGCTGGGCCCGAAACATCCAGCCGCCGAACAACAATCCGTGACCGAAGACCACAGTGGCCGCATCGGGTTTGCCCGCGGGGGTGCCGGTGTCGGTGCAGGCGATCGGAACGCCGTCTACATGGATGATCGGCATGGCTTGTTCCCGGGGGTCAGGATGCCGAGAGGCGAACATTGCGCATCGTCACCAGTGCTGTGGCGCACAGGGTTTCGTCGTCGTCCTCCACCGAGAACACGTCGGCGGCGGCGATCGTGAGCAGCGAACCGGGCTTGATCACCCGGCCGCGGGCGACCACCGTCGCGCCCTTGGCGGGGGCCAGGATCTTGACGGTGTAATCGATGGTCATGTTCACCCAGCCCGGGGGCAGCAGCGTGCCCGCGGCCGAACCGGCGGCGAAATCGGCGAGCGAGCCGAGGACTCCGCCCTGGAAATAGCCGTCGTGCTGGGTGAGTTCGCGGCGGTGCGGTTGCACGATCTCGACATCGCCGGGCTCGACCCGAGTGAAATGGAACCCCAGGTGGGCGGCGGCGGGCATGGACAGCACCGCCGCGGGAACCAGTTGGGCGAAGTCGGGATTGGGGGCCTGTGCGGTCATCGGCTCAGTCCTCTGCTCGGCAGCGGTGGAGGCGTCGCTGCTCCTCCTGCGGCGAATCCTGCCCGCCGGCGCCGCGCGTGACTACCCCGAACGCGGAAATTTCGCTTGCTGTTCGGGGTCTGGAAAGAAGCTGGGCTGGGCGCCGCGAGGTGCCGACGCCCGGCCGGGAGCTCAGCGGGTTCCGGCGTGCAGGACCACTTTGCCGTTGCGGCCGGGAGTTTCGGACACCACAGCGGCCTCGGCGGCCTGCGCCAGCGGCAGATCGGCCTGGACGTCGAGTCGAACGGTGCCGGCGGCGGCGAGGGTGACCAGTTCGGTGATCAATCGGAGGTAATCGGCGCGGTCGATCTCGGAACTGCGCTGCTGGCCCCAGAACCCCTTCACCACAGCCTGTTTGAAGATCACGGCGCCCGTGTCGATGATCAGCGGTTTGCCCGACAGCGCGCCGAAGGAGATCAGTTCACCGCGCGGGGCGAGCAAGGCCATCAGCTCGCCCGCCGCGGGCCCGCTGACCTGGTCGACGGCGCGCACGATCGGCTCGCCGCCGGTGCTGTCGGCGCCCTGGGCGAGCCAGCCCACCGATTCGGTGTCGAGGACGGGACCGTACCCGAGTTCTTCGAGCGCCCGCACCGAGGACTGGCCGCGGACCAGGCTGAGTACCCGCACACCGCGTTCCTTCGCGAACAGGTTGAGCAGGCGACCGACCGCGCCGTTGGCGGCATTCACCACGATCCACTGACCCGCGTGCACCCGCATATCGTCGAGCAGCATCAGGGCGCTCAGCGGCATGGCGAGCAACTGGCACGCGGTCTCGTCGGAGACGGAATCCGGCATCGGTACCGCTTGCTCGGCTCGGGCGACGAAGGAGTCCGCCCAGGCCCCGCGCACGCCGGCGATCGCCACCCGCTGTCCGACCTGGAGTGCGTCGACACCGGGACCGACCGCGTCGACGACACCGGCGGCCTCGGTCCCCGGGATCGCGGGCAGCGGCGGCCGATAGCCGTACACACCGCGGATGATCGCCAGATCGTGGTTGTGGATCGGCGACAGCGACGTCGCGATTCGTACCTCACCGGGCCCCGGTTCGGGGGTGGGCACCTGCTGCGCGGTGAGCACGTCCTTCGGCTCGCCGAATTCGTCGATGACAACTGCCTGCATGTCCGCCTCCGTGGTGGTTGCGAGTGACTGCCGAGCGTGATCGTGCTCCATTGTGGCACCGTGGCGGTCACCGGTCGCTCAGGTGGCCGCTCGCCCGTCGACGGCCCACGGTGCGGCGTGCGTGTCAATACGCCGCAGGAGTGACTGAGGGTAGCTCCGTCGGGGCGCAGGAAGTAGCTCCCACGAGGGACGAATGTGACTGTCGGCGTGCGTACGCTCAGTACATGGCAGACGCACTCGGAACACGTTCGGCCGCAGTGCGATCCGGATCGCGAATCGCCGAGGTCGATATCCTGCGCGGGTTCGCCCTGTTCGGGATTCTGATCACCAATGTGATCGTGGCGACCTCGCTGTGGTCGGTCGTCGGCACGCGCGATCACCCGGTGCTGCGCTTCGACGGCACCGTCGACCTGGTGGTGCGTGCCACGGTCGACGCGTTGTTCACCGGGCGCTTCTACCTGCTGTTCGCGTTCCTGTTCGGGTACTCGTTCACCCTGCAGATCGCGGCGGCGCAGCGAGCCGGGGTGTCGCCGACGCGACGACTGCTGCGACGGTGTGCCGCGCTGATGGCAATCGGGCTCGTGCACGTCTACCTGCTGTGGATCGGCGACATCCTCACCCTCTACGCGTTCCTGTGCCTGATTCTCATCGCCCTGCGCAAGCTGCGGCCGCGTACCGCGGTGATCACCGCGATCGTGCTGTACACGATCTGGTCGGCGTGGAGTTTCCTGCCGGGCTACAGCGGGGTCCTCGTCTTCGGGGAGTTCGTCGATCTGCCCGCCGTGTCGGCCGACTACACCGGCGGTTTCGCCTCGACATTCGCCGCCCAGACCGCCCTCGCGCCGGTCTTCCTCCTGCTGATCTGGTTCGCCCAGGGGGTACCGAGCCTGGCCATGTTCCTGATCGGGATGGCGGCGGGCAAACGAAACCTGTTCGCCGACCCAGATCTTCTGCGCCGCTGGTCATCGCGTGCGCTGGTGCTCGGCTTCGGTCTCGGACTACCGATCTCGGCAATGACCTTCGCCGAGTCGATGAAGTGGTGGCATGCGCCCTCGGTGGTCCACGGTCTGCAGACTCTGGTGAACCCGGCCATGACGTTCGCCTACGTCGCCGCGATCCTGCTGGCCGCGCAATCCGTCCGCCTCGGCCGCGCCACCGCCTTGCTCGCCCCCGCGGGCCGCATGGCCGCCACCAACTACATCGGCCAGTCGATCGTTCTGATGCTCGTCTACTCCGGCTACGGCCTCGCTCTCGCCGATACCGTCCCGCCGCTCGCCGTCATCGCGATCGCCCTGCTCACCTTCGCCGCCCAACTCGCGCTCAGCGCCTGGTGGTTGCGTGGTCACCGCTACGGCCCGGTGGAGTGGTTGCTCCGCGCGGCGACGTACCTGACCATCCCGGCCTGGCGGCGGCCGGCCGAAGAGCGCAGGCCGTCCGGCGCATAACGTGCCGATTCCGCGTGGTGCCGGAGCGTTCCGGCCTGGTGCTAGCCGGCCTGTCGGTCCGGCGGGCGGTGGAATTCGGCTCGCCAGCGGTGCAGCCCGGAAGAGTCGGGGCGGGGAAGGACTTCTACGCGGATCTGGGTCAGGTCGGGGGTGGTGAAGGAGTCGATATCGGCGCGGGTGAGGGGCCAGGGTGGGCCGGTGGTGGCGGGGGTTCGGCTGATGTCGGCGATGACGAGCAGGGTTGCGTCGGGGGCCAGGAGATTTCGGATATTGGTGATGGCGGCGGTGCGGACGTCCGGGGGGAGGGATTGGACGGTGATCGACTCGATGACCACGTCGAAGGCCCCGAGCCAGGACGATGGCGGATTCAGGAGATCGGCGACCTTGTAGGTGACGGGCGACTGCGGAAAACGGGCACGGGCGCCGCGGATCGCGGTGGGCGATACATCGAAGGCGGTGGTCCGGATACCTTGGGAGGCGACGAATTCGGCGTCCGTGCCGTAGCCGCAACCGATCACCATGCCCCGCGTTCCCTGGGGTAGGGAGGCCGATCGGAGCCAGTCCACCAGCAGGGGATTGGGAACATCGCGATCCCAGGGAACCACCGAGGTCCCCGCTGCGGCCTCGGCATAGAGCGGTTCGAACCACCCGGTCGGATCGTTCGCGGCCAGTGCCTGAGCGGCGAGGCGACGATCGGCGGGCGGCTGCGCGTCGGTCATGAGCCCAGTCTTCACCACCGACCCGCGCCGTGTCGCCCGATATTGGGCGACTCGCCCAGCCGTCAGGAATCTGGTCGATTGATCACCAGGCGCTGAGGGCGGAGTCAGCCCGCGAATGTCGACCATCAGGGCCTGATGATCTCGAGCGAACTAGGCGACCAGCACGACTTTGCCTGTGGTGGCACGGGATTCGAGGGCACGGGTGGGCGGTGGCGGCTTCGGCGACCGCGAGTTCGGCATAGCCACCCGGCGCGGTGCCGAGGTCAACGCCGATTCGGTGGAGCCTGGTCGAAACAGTAGGTGGACCCCGGGGCCTATCGCTTGGTCGCCGTCGGTCGAGGTGCGGAATCCACGGTTCGGCGGGCGGCCCGCGCGGCGAATCCGTCGCACAGTGCCTCGAGGCCGAGGAACAGGAGATCCTCGGAGGTGAGGTCGCTGACGCCCGCGCCTTCGAGGTCGGCCAGCGCCGGGGGGACGGGGAAGGAGGGCTTGCCCTCGAGGAGATCGCGCAGCCCGTTCGTGTCGTCGGTGGCGGTGCGCTTCTCGGCCAGCAACGCACCGCCGACCACCGGCAAGCTGGCGCCGGAGATGTAGTTCCAGACCGAGAAACCCATCGTGGTGGCCTCGCGGGCCGTCACGCCGAGTTCGCGCAGACCCTCGACCAGCCAGGCCAGGCTCGTCAGACCCTGCGGGCCGAAGCTGTAGCGGGGAACCGCGAAGGTGAGCAGCACCCAGGGATGCTGCTGGTAGAGCTGCCAATCGATCTCCGCGGCGATGCGCACCCGGTCGCGCCAGGTCCACCCCTGACCGGCTGGATCGGGGTAGGGGTGCCGGGCGGCGATCTCGTCGGTCATGATCGCGATGAGCTCGTCCTTGTTCGCCACGTGCCGATACAGCGACATGGTGCCCACATCGAGGCGGTCGGCGATGCGACGCATCGACACCGCGTCGAGTCCGTCGGCGTCCGCGAGGGTGATCGCGGCGTCGACGATCGCGGTGCGGGTGAGCTTCGTCTCGGTCATCCCATGACTCGCTTTCGTAACACAACCTTCATGCGTACACTGTACCCAGTCTCTGCGTACGGTGTACGCGAACCTCGGAAGGATGTCGGAATGACGAAGCTGGAACCGGCGGTGCCCACCGCAGTCGCCGGTGGACGCCGCGCATGGCTCGGACTGGGCGTGCTGCTGCTGCCGGTGCTCTTGGTGTCGATGGACATCTCAGTGCTCTTCCTTGCCATGCCGACGCTGACGGCCGACCTGGATCCCACTGCCTCGCAACAACTCTGGATCCTCGATATCTACGGGTTCATGCTGGCGGGCCTGCTCATCACCATGGGCAATCTCGGCGACCGGATCGGTCGACGCAACATCCTGCTCGTCGGCGCCGCCATCTTCGGCATCGCGTCGGTGCTCGCCGCGTTCGCGCCCAGCGCGCCGATCCTCATCGCGGCCCGCGTCCTGATGGGCATCGGCGGCGCGACGCTGCTGCCGTCGAGCCTGGCGCTGATCTCGACCCTGTTCCCCGACGCCCGGCAGCGGGCCACTGCGATCGGCATCTGGACCGCGTTCTTCGCCGGTGGTTCGGCAGTCGGGCCGATCATCGGCGGCTTCCTGCTGCACCACTTCTGGTGGGGCTCGGTGTTCCTGATCAATATCCCGGTGCTGGCGATTCTGCTGATCTTCGGGCCGATGCTGCTGCCCGAACATCGCTCCGCTGCCCTCGGCCCGATCGATCTGCCCAGCGTCGCGCTCTCGATCGGCGGCATCCTGCCGTTGATCTACGGCATCAAACACATCGCGGCCGAAGGGCTGGACGCGGTGTCGCTGGTGATCGCCATGATCGGCGTCGTGCTGCTCGTGCTGTTCGTGCGCAGGCAACGTCATCTGACGGAACCGCTGCTCGACCTGTCGCTGTTCACCCGGCCGCTGTTCCGGGTGGCGATCGGGGCGAGCATGGCCGGGATGATGTCGCTTGCCGCGCTGAGCTACCTGACCAGCATCTACCTGCAATCGGTCACCGGCCGTGACCCGCTGGCCGCCGCGCTGCTCGGCATTCCGATGGCGGTCGCGGTGTTCGTCTGCTCGATGAGCGGCGCGCGACTCGGGCTGCGATTGGGTGTGCGGGCGACGTTCACGCTCGCGCTGATGCTGTCGGCCATCGGCAATCTGATGCTGCTCGGTGTGGGTGTCGACGGCGGCCTCGGCTGGTACGTGGCCGGCTCGGTGATCGCCGGTGTCGGGTACGGCTTCTCGTTCACCCTGGTGTCCGACGTCGCGGTGTCGGCGGTGCCCGTCGAGCGGGCGGGCTCGGCGGTCGGGATCTCCGAAACCAGTTTCGAACTCGGCAACGCGCTCGGCCTCGCCCTGCTCGGCTCGGTGGCCGCGCTGGTGTTCCGCTCCGGCGGCAACTTCGGCGAGACCCTTGGCGACACCCTGCTGCAGTCCGCAGGCGACGACGCCTTGATCCATGCGGCCCGCGAGTCCTTCGTCAGCGGTATGCATCTCGCGACCACGGTCGGCGCGCTGCTGCTGATCGCGATGGCGGCCCTGGCTTGGCGTTCGGCTCGCACCAGCCCCTGAGCGACGTCCGCCGGGTGTGCGCTACGCCACCCGGCGGGCTGGCCGCGGATCGACGCCGACTGGAGCTGATCGAGAACGCCCTGCCCACGGTGGCTTGCGGACCGTCGGCCGTGTGCGACCGTCCGGCGACGTGATGGCCGCCACGGTCTGCGATGGTGGTCGCCCTCACCGGGCGGACGTCCAGGTCGGTTGCATAGGATCGTCGGATGCGAAACGAGGGTGCGACGGGACTGGCGACATTGCTCGCCCTGGCCGACTCGCGCCTGCCCATCGGTGGGCACGTGCATTCCGGTGGCGTCGAGGAAGCGGTGTCGTCGGGATTGCTGCGCGACAACGCCAGCGTCGAGGTGTATCTGCGGCGCCGGGTCGCCACCTCAGGACTGGTGACCGCGTCCCTCGCCGCCGCGGTGTGCGGCGCGACGCTGACTCCCGAACGCGCCGAACTCGAAACCGATGCCAGGACACCGTCACCCGCGGCGCGGACGGCTTCGCGTGCGCAAGGCCGTGGTCTGCTGCGGCTGGCCAAACAGCTGTGGCCGCACCATGATTGGGCTCCGGCGGGGGCGCGTCCCCATCTGTCTACGGTGTTCGGCATGGTCGGTGCCGCCAGTGGCGTGAGCACGGAACAGCTGGCGGGTGTCGTCGTCTATACGACACTCACCGGCGCCGCCACCGCCGCGCAGCGACTGCTCGCCCTCGATCCCGCCGCCATCGCCGCGAGCACCATGCGCCTCGCGCCGCTGTGCGATCGGATCGCCGCCGAGGCCGCTACCGGATTTGCCGCGTTGTCCGATCCGCTGCAGGACGCGCTCGCCGAACGTCACCTCCACCGCGACATGCCGTTGTTCGCGTCCTGACCCGAAGATCCTGAGAAGAAGGAGCCCCCATGCCGCCCCATCTGATCGATGGCGAACCGCACGACCACAGCCACGACCGGCCCAAGCGCGACCGCGCCGCGGGCGAGGCGCTGCGCATCGGCATCGGTGGTCCAGTCGGCTCCGGCAAGACCGCGCTGGTCGCCGCCCTGTGCAGGCAACTGCGCGACGAGCTGTCCCTCGCGGTGCTGACCAACGACATCTACACCACCGAGGACGCGGACTTCCTGCGCCGCCACGCGGTCCTGCCCGACGAGCGGATCACCGCCGTGCAGACCGGTGGTTGCCCGCACACCGCCATCCGCGACGACATCACCGCCAACCTCGACGCCATCGATGACCTCGTCGCGGCCAACCCGCCGCTGGATCTGATCCTGGTGGAATCCGGGGGCGACAACCTCACGGCCACGTTCTCCTCGGGCCTGATCGACGTGCAGATCTTCGTCGTCGACGTGGCAGGCGGCGACAAGGTGCCGCGCAAGGGCGGCCCCGGCGTCACGTTCTCCGACCTGCTCGTGGTGAACAAGACCGACCTGGCCCCGCTGGTCGGCGCCGATCTGGGCGTGATGGAGCGCGACGCCGCCAAGGTCCGCGACGGCCGTCCCACCGCACTGGTCTCGCTGACCGACGACCCGGCGGCCACCCCGGTCCTGGCCTGGGTGCGCGAGCAGCTGCGGGTCGTCGCCGAACAGGACGCGGCCACCGGCGTTGCGCACTGAACTGAGCATCGTCGCCGCACCGGGCAGACTGCCCCGCATCGACGCGGTCGGCGGCCTGGCCGGGCGCCACACCGGCATCGATACCGTGCACCTGATCGGCACCGCGGCGACCCCGCTCGGTGGGGACGAACTCGATATCACCATCGTCGTCCACCCCGGCGCGCGGCTGGTGGTGCGTTCGGTGGCGGCCACGATCGCCCTGCCGGGTGCGGCCACGCTGTTGTCGAACGCGCACTGGCGCTTCGAGATCGGCGAAGGTGGCGAACTGGATTTCGATCCGGAACCCACGATCGTGGCGGGTGGCGCACACCATCACACCGTGACCACGGTGCGGGTGGCACCAGATGCGCGGCTGCGGTTGCGTGAGCGGGTGCAACTCGGACGAAGCGGCGAGGACGGTGGCGGGTGGCGTGGTGACCTGCTCGCCGACCTCGGCGAGGTTCCACTGCTCCGGCACCGGCTGCAGCTCGGAGCGGATTCGCCGACCGACGATCGGCTCACGACTCCGCGTGCGCTCGACAGCGAACTGGTCTATCCGGACGACCGTCCGGCCTGGTCGGGCAGCGTCGACGAGGTTCGGCTGCCGCTGGCCGCGGGTGGCTCGCTCGCCACCCGAACGAGTAGCCGACTCCGCGCGCTCGCGATTGCCCACGGATAACTGAGGAAATGGCGGTGGGAGCCGGGCGAGGAAAGCCCGACTCCCACCGCGGGGAATTCGATCAAGCGTTGACGAGCTCGGCTGCCGGATCAGCGGCCTCGGGCACCATCCCACGAGGCGGCGCGAGGAAAGCATCCGCCGCGCCGACCGCCGCGCCGATCCCGGCGCCGACGACCGTGATGGGGATCGACACAGCCATGTACGCGGCCATGCCACCCAGGATCGGGCCCGCGACCAAGCCGATCGGCACGAACGGGATACCGGCGACGAGCCCGGCCACGGCACCGCCCGTGCTGGCCATCATGGCGAACGGGATCGCCACGGTGGAACCGACCGCGGCGCCTCTGGCCGCCGAACCGAGTGTCTCGGAGGCGATCCGGTCCGAACGGCTGCGCTCGAGCCCGACCGAGTCGAGGAACGTCGCCAGGTTGGCCTCGGTAGTGGCCGCGGCGTCGTTGATCTGGATCGAGGTGTCGACCGGCACGAAGTCCGGCACCGGAACCTGCTGGTCACCGAAGCGGAACTGCCCCGGCGGGGGCAGGATCGGCGGCACCGGCGCGACCGCGGTCGGCGCGTGCAGCGGTCCCACCGGAGACAGGTAATCCGTTTCCGGCCCCGTCCGCGACCACTGCAGCGAGCTGCGGGTGTTCGCGGGCATCGGCTGGCCCACATACGGAGTGGCGTTGGGCGCCACCGCGTCGAACTCCGGTCCGGTCTGGTGTTCGGGCTGGGTCACCGCCGCCTGCGCGGGATCGGCATTCGCGGTGCCCGTGCCGATCAGGGCCATGACCAGGGGGACCGCTCCGGCTGCGACGACCGAACCTACCTTCTGTCGCTGCAGGTTCGGCGCCCTGTGTTTCCCCGTCGCCATAGATCACCTTTCATCCTGGGGATTGGTCACACATATGACCTCCGACATTCGGACCGGTGCGCGACTCGGATGGGTCCGAAACGACGGCAACCCGCAATACCGGTGTGCGGAAAGGTGATCGGAACGACGAAGGCCGGGTGGTTCGACGGAACCACCCGGCCTCACGTGTCTGTGTCAGCCGATCTTGCGCTGCCCCGCGGTGCCCGCCGGCGCGCCCACGTCGGCCGCGAGTTCCCTGGCTTCGGCCTGATCGGCGTTGACCTCCTCGATCGCGAGCCGCGCGAAGATCCACTGCTCGGTCGCCGCCATCTGACCGCGATTACGGCCGAGGAAGGACACGAACCAGCCGATCACCGTCACGATGCGGCTGCGGTAACCGACGAGGTAGTACAGGTGCAGTGCCAGCCAGGCGAGCCAGGCCAGGAACCCGCTGAACTCGAGCTTGCCGATCTGGCACACCGCGTCGAACCGCGAGATCGTGGCCATCGAGCCCTTGTTGAAGTATTTGAACGGCGCGCGCTGGTCGGGGGTCTGACCGCGCAGCCCGGCCTTGATCGCCTTGGCCGCGTAGGTCGAACCCTGGATGGCGCCCTGGGCCTGACCCGGCACACCCGGCACCGACATCAGGTCGCCGACCACGAACACATTCGGATGACCCTTGACGGTCAGGTCGGGCTCCACGATCACGCGCCCCGCCCGATCGACCTCGGTGCCCTCGGACCGCTCGGCGATCATCTTGCCCAGTGGGCTGGCCTGCACGCCCGCCGACCACACCTTGCACACGGCTTCGATCCGGCGGGTGGTGCCGTCGGCGTCCTTGACGATGACGCCGTGCGCGTCGACATCGGTCACCATCGCGTTGAGCTGGATCTCCACGCCCATCTTCTCCAGCCGCTTGGCCGCCTTGGCACCCAGTTTGGGTCCCATCGGGCCGAGTACCGCGCCCGCGCCTTCCAGCAGGATGACGCGCGCGTCGCGGGGATCGATGGTGCGGAAGGTGCCATCCAGGGTGCGGTCGGCGAGTTCGGCGATCTGACCGGCCAGCTCCACCCCGGTCGGGCCGGCGCCGACGACGATGAACGTCATGAGCCGGTCGCGCTCTTCCTGGGTGGTCGCCAGCTCCGCCTGTTCGAAGGAGCCGAGGATGCGCGCGCGCAATTCGAGGGCGTCGTCGATGGTCTTCATGCCGGGCGCGTAGGTGGCGAAGTGGTCGTTGCCGAAATAGGACTGCTGGGCGCCGGTGGCGACGATCAGGCTGTCGTAGTCGGTCTCGGTGTCGCGGTTGAGTAGTCGCGAGGTGACCTTCTTGTTCGCCAGGTCTACATCGACCACGTCGCCGAGCAGCACCTGCGCGTTCTTCTGCTTCCGCAGCACCAGGCGCGTGGCCGGGGCGATCTCGCCGGTCGAGAGGATGCCCGTGGCGACTTGGTAGAGCAGCGGCTGGAACAGGTGGGTCGACGTCTTGGAGATGAGCGTGACGTCGACATCGGCTCTGCGCAGATGCCGGGTACCGAACAAACCGCCGAACCCGGAACCGATCACCACTACGTGGTGCCGCTTCCCGACAGACTCAGTGCTCATCGTCGCGCTCCTCGACAGACTGGGGTGGGCCCCGCGGTGGTGGTGGTGACAGGGTTAACCGTAGTCGGCTCCGGTGGTGACGTCGCAACAAGAACCCGATCGCGGCGTGTGATGCGGTGTCTCATCGAACGACAAGATCGACAATACGCCGCAGCGCAGGCTCAGCGACCTGCGAGAAGTAGCTGGGCGACCCGGGTGTCGGTTTCGGCACCTTCGGTGTAGCCGCCCGCGCCGCCGAGCGCGTTCATGATCGACAGCGTGTACCGCTCGTCGGCCCCCGCGACGCCGACCGAGTTCACCACCCAGCCGTCTGCTTCGGCCGACCAGCCGTTTTTCAGACCCGGCCGCATCGACGAACCCGCGCCCCACACACCCCAGTGCTGGTTGGAGTCGACCGAGCGCATCCGGTCGAGCAGGTAGCCGAGATCGTCGGGGTGCATGGTGTCGAGGATGGTGTTCATCAGCCGGTCCAGATCGGCGGCGGTGCATTTCTGGAACGACCAGTCCGGGAACAGCGCGCTCGTGGTGGGCTGCGGGATCAGACTGACCATGCCGTAGGCGCGGAACGCGTTGTTGTAGGCCATCCGGTCGAAGCCGATGTACTTGTGCCACAGCACGTCGGTGGCGTGATCATTGGAGGTGGCCAGCATCGCTTCGATATTGAAGCGGTCGTCGGGGGACAGCGCGATGGCGCCGACGCGGGCCCGGTTGAGCAGGTCGGCGGCGATGGCCAGCTTGATCGTGGACGCGGTCCAGACCTGGTTCTCGGCGTGCTCGTTGGCATAGATGCCGCCGGTCTTGCGATCACGCACCACGTAGCCGAGGACACCGGGGCGGCCGGCGAGATAGGCGTCGACCTTGGCGATCCGGGAGCTCATGTCGGCGTCGAAACCGGGCACCGAGACCTGGGTCAACGCGGGCGGCGCGGCATGGGCCGGACCGTTGAGAACAGGGACGCCCGGAGTGAGGGCGGCCGCGGCGGCGAGCAGGCAGGCAGTAGCTGCGACTCGGGAAACGACACGGGTGGAGGGGGAACGGTCACGCACGATGGACCACATTCGCACACCGAACGCCGCAATGCACTAATTCGCCGTAAATCCGGCACCGCGCGACAGCGCTGTGTGACGCCGGATTGTTCTCGCGCAGGGTTGTTGCGGCGCAGCCGAATTGCGCTCAGTGATGCGCGGCGTGCGGGGTGGCGATGGTGCAGCCGTTGAGACGATGGCAGTGCTCGAACGCTTCGCCGTGCCGGTCCAGCGGCCACGAATGCAGCACCTGATCAGGCCCGTAGCGCCGGGAATTGATCAGCTCCCAGCGCGCGCCTGCTCGGCGGACGACGAAGCCGCCACCGGGAACCAGGGGAAACACCTGCGCGATCATGAAACGAAACCAGCCTTTCGCCCGCGGCCGTACTGTCCCACCCGAATCGCAACGATCCCACGCCCGGCGTCGAGGGTGCCGCAGGCGTGGCCGGGACGCGTTGCGGTGTGGCGTATTTCACTAGCCCGGTCCAGTGGTGACGGCGGGGCCGCGCGATTGCGGGTCGGTCGCTGAGCGTATAAACAACGGATGCCGTTGCACCTCCATCGCGCCGAACGCGCCGACGCGCTGGCCGACGGACTCGGGCGTTTGCTGGGGCACATACCCGCCGATCCGTTCGTCACGGAAGTGGTCGCGGTTCCGGCCAAAGGGGTGGAGCGCTGGTTGGCGCAGCGGTTGTCCGGCGTGCTGGGGGTCGTGGGCGCCGGGGCCGGGGTGGCCGAGGATCTAGGCGACGACAGTGCCGCACCTTCTCGTTCCGGCGTGGCGGGGATCGGTCGTGGGCCGGTCGGCGACGGGGTAGCCGCGAATATCGCGTTCCCGGCGCCCGCCGCGCTGGTGGCCGACGTGTTGGCCGGTGCGAGCGGGGTCGCGCCCGCTGACGATCCGTGGACCGGTCAACGACTGGTGTGGACGCTGCTGCGGGTGATCGACGAGATCGCCGACCAGCCGTGGGCAGCCGTCCTGGCGCGGCATCTCGGTCTCCCCGGCACGGACCACCGCCTCGGCAGGCGCTACTCCACGGCCGCCCACCTCGCCGCGCTCTTCGACTCCTACGCCGCGCAACGTCCGCGAGTACTGCTCGATTGGGCAGCGGGTGCGGACACCGACGGTGCCGGTGGACCGGTGCCCGACGACCTCGCGTGGCAACCGCGGTTGTGGCGCGCGCTGCGCACCGCCGTGGATGCCCCGAGTCCCGCCGAACGACTCGCCGACGCCTGCGCCCACCTCCGCGCCGAACCCGCCTCGATAGACCTGCCCGACCGGCTCTCCCTGTTCGGCCTCACCCGCCTGCCCGCCGACCAGTTGGCCGTCATCACCGCTCTCGCCGCGCACCGCGACGTCCACCTCTGGTTGGCGCACCCGAGCCCGGCGATGTGGGCCGTGCTCGGTGATGCTCTGGTGGCCGCCGACGTCGAGGCGACCAGCGACGCGTCGGCACTCGCCGGCACGAAGCGGAGCGACGCCGTCAGTGCCGATGGCCAGGCGAACGAAGCGGCCGTTCGTCCACGCGCGGACGATCACACCGCGGATCAGGTTTCGCACCCGCTGCTCTCGGGGCTCGCCCGCGATGTGCGGGAGTTGGAACTGCGCCTGAACCCGGTGTTGGACAGCGACATTCACCTCGCCGGCGAGCCCGCCGCGAACACCCTGCTCGGCGCACTACAGGCCGCCGTCCGTGCGGACCGTGTCCCCGAGATCGGTGCGGCGCCGGACGGAACTGTCGAAGTGCACGCGTGTCACGGCCCGGCGCGGCAGGTGGAGGTACTGCGGGATCTGCTGTTGACCACGTTCGCGGCGGATCCCACGCTCGAGCCGCGCGACGTGCTGATCATGTGCCCGGACGTGGAGGCGTTCGCGCCGCTGGTGCGGGCGGCGTTCGGCCAGCGCGGGTCGGGGGTGGATCTGCCGACCGAGGGCGAACACCCGGCGCATCAGTTGCGGGTGCGGCTCGCCGATCGCGGGCGGGCGGTGACCAACCCGATGCTCGCGGTGGTGATCGAGCTACTCGAACTGGCCGACGGTCGCGTCACGGTGACGCAGGTGCTCGACCTGGCGGCGAGCGAAACAGTGCGCCGCCGTTGCGGTTTCGACGACGACGACATCGAACGACTGCGCGAGTGGGCGGCCGAGTCCGGCGCGCGATGGGGGATCGGGCAGCGGCAACGTGAGGCGTTCGGGCTCGCCGATTTCGCGCAGAACACCCTCAACGCCGCGGTGGACCGCATCCTGCTCGGCGTCACCGCCGACGAATCGGGCGACGACTGGCTCGATCTGGCGTTACCCCTCGACGATGTCGACTCCAACGACGTCGACCTCGCGGGCCGCTTCGCCGAGTTCATCGACCGGCTCGCGGTCTGCCTGCGCGACCTGCGTGGCCCGCGACCCGCCGCCGACTGGACCACCGTGCTGCTGCGGGCCGTCGACCTGCTCACCGACGTGCCCGCCGCGCAGTCGTGGATCCGCACCGAAGCGCGCCGCGAGATCGTCGCCGCCACCGAGCACGCGGGTGCGACCCCGTTGCGGCTGGCCGACGTGTCGGTCCTGCTGACCAGTCGGCTGGCGGGCGGCCCCGGCCGCGCGAACTTCCGCACCGGCGAGCTCACCGTGTGCACCCTCGTGCCGATGCGTTCGGTGCCCCACCGTGTGGTGGTGCTGCTAGGCCTCGACGACGACGTCTTCCCCCGTCCCGGCAGCGTCGACGGCGACGATCTGCTGGCTCGCCACCCGCTGGTCGGCGAACGCGATGCGCGCAGCGAGGATCGTCAACTCCTGCTCGATGCCGTCATGGCGGCCGGTGACCGGCTGCTGGTCCTGCACACCGGCGCCGACCCGGTCACCGGCGCCGCCCGCCCGCCCGCCGTCCCGGTCGCCGAGCTGCTCGACGTGCTCGCCACCCATGTCGGACCCGCCGCCATGGCCGCCGTCCATCTGCGTCACCCGCTGCAGGCCTTCGACCGCCGCAACTTCGCCCCCGAGAACCCACGCAGCTTCGACACGGTCGCCCTGGCCGGTGCGCGCGCCGCCGCCCGCCCGTCCCGGCCGCGCCCCCCGCTGCTCTGCGCGCCGCTGCCGCCCGTTCCTGTCGCGGATATCGCACTGGCCGAACTGATCTCGTTCGCCGAACACCCGGTGCGCGCGTTCCTGTGGCAGCGACTCGGCCTGCGGGTACCGGAGGAATCCGAGGACATCGCCGATCAGCTCCCGATCGAACTCGACGGTCTGGCGAAGTGGGATCTCGGCGAGCGAATGCTGAGCGCCCGTCTCACCGGCGCCGACCCCGCGGGCTTGCGCGCCGCCGAGTGGCGTCGAGGCACGTTGCCCCCCTTCGGTTTCGGGACCAAGGTGCTCGACGAGGTGGAAGGCACGGTCGACACCCTGGTCCGCACCGCGCTACCCGACTACGAGGCGCCCCCGCGCGCCGTCGACATCGCCGTCGACCTCGGCAACGGCCGCACCCTCGCGGGCACCGTGCCCGAGGTTCGTGGTGAGACGCTGGTGCGCACGACATATTCCCGGCTCGCGCCCAAACACCGTCTCGCGTCCTGGGTCTCGCTGCTCGCCCTCGCCGCCACCGAAGACCGCTCGTGGCAGGCGATCAGTACCGGACGCGGTCAGTTCCGCAGCCGGCCGGTGGCCAGATCGGTGATCACGGCACCCGAAGCGCCCGCCGCACTGGCGATCCTGCGTGACCTGGTCCGGCTGCGCGACGAAGGGCTGTGCGAACCACTGCCCTGCGCGCCCGCCGCCACCGCCGCCTACGCCGAGCGGCGCTTCCGCGGTGACAGCGTCGCCGACGCGCTGCTCGCCGCCGAACACGCCTTCGACGGCGGCCCCAACGGCCCCGACAAGTTCGGCGACCACACCGACCGCTACCTGCGCTATGTGTGGGGTCGCGCCCCCCGATTCGACTGCCTCGCAGGCGAATCGAACCGACCGGGCGAGCCGGAGACCACCCACTTCGGTGCCCTCGCCCGCCGCTGGTGGGCGCCGCTACTCGCCGCCGAAAGCCAGGGACAGCCGTGACCGGGACCGTCTCGGCGCCGACCGCCTTCGATGCCACCGGCCCGCTGCCGCAGGGCACCACGGTGCTCGAGGCCAGCGCGGGCACCGGCAAAACGCACGCGATCGTCGGGCTCGCGGTGCGCTACGTCGCCGAGGCGGGCATCGCGATCACCGAATTGCTGCTGGTCACCTTCAGCCGCGCCGCCACCCAGGAACTGCGCGAGCGCACCAGGGACCGTTTCGTCACGGTGGCGACCGCGCTCGCCGAGCCCGATGCCGCGCGCCACCATCAGGACGAACTCGTCCGGGCGATGGCCGACACCGATCCCGCGACCGTGCGCCTGCGCAGGGGCCGATTGCTCACCGCCCTGGCTGATTTCGACGCGGGGACCATCGCCACCACCCACTCGTTCTGTCAGCGGATGCTCGACGAACTCGGGTTGGCCGGCGAACACGATCCGGGCGCCCGGCTGGTCGAATCGGTGGACGAGCTCGTCGCCACCGTCGCCGACGATCTGTATCTGGCCCGCTACGCCCGCGATCGCGCCCCGTTCACCGTGCGCGATGCGCACACCCTGGCGCTGGCGGCGGTCCACGACCGGCACGCCGAGCTCGCGCCGCGCACCGAGGGCGCCGCGGGCGAGCGAGTCGCTTTCGCGAGCGCCGTGCGCGCGGAGACCGAACGTCGTAAGCGCCGTGCGGGACTGCGTGATTTCGACGATCTGCTGGTTCTGCTGCACGACGTGCTGGCCGACCCGGAACACGGACCGAGGGCCTGCGCCCGGATCCGGCAGCGATACCGGGTCGCGCTGGTCGACGAGTTCCAGGACACCGATCCGCTGCAGTGGGACATCCTGCGCCGGGCGTTCCATCAGCACGCCACCCTCGTGCTGGTCGGTGACCCGAAACAGGCCATCTACGCCTTCCGCGGTGCCGAAGTGCTCAGTTATCTCGATGCCGTGGCTCTGGCGGATCGACGCAGCGAGCTTACCCGCAACTGGCGCAGCGACGCCGGGTTGCTGCGCGCCGTCGACCACCTCTGTGGCGGTGCGGAATTGGGTCACCCCGAGATCAGCGTCTACCCGGTCACGCCGACGCGGCCCGCGACCAGTCTGCACGGCGACCCGGACGTGATCAGTCCGCTGCGCCTGCGGGTGCTGCCGCGGACGGGGGCCGGTCCGCGCAATCGGTCGGGGTTCCCGTCGGTGGGCAGACAGCGGGCCAAGGTGGCCGACGACCTGGCCGCCGATATCGTCACCCTGCTCGAATCCGGCACCAGCATCGACGCCAAACCCCTACGTGGCGGGGATCATTCGCTGCGCGAGGTCGGCGACGGCCGGGCGCGCAGGCCGATCGGACCCGGCGACATCGCGGTGCTGGTGCGCACTCGCTCCCAGATCGATGTGGTGCGAACGGCTTTGGACCGCGTCGGGGTCGCCTCCGTGCTGGCCGGTGGTACCAGCGTCTTCGCGACCGTCGCCGCCACCGACTGGCTGTGGGTGTTGCGGGCACTGGAACAACCGCATCGTGGAGACCGGGTGCGGCTGGCCGCGTGCACACCGATCCTGGGCGTGAGCGCTGCCGAGATCGACTCCGGTGGCGCGGATCTCGTCGGCCGGGTCTCCACCCAGTTGCGCGACGCCGCGCGGTTGTTCGCGCGCGCCGGATTCGCCGCCGTGTTCGACAAGCTCGCCACCGAGACCGACCTCGCACCGCGCCTGCTCGCGGTGGACAACGGCGAACGCGAACTCACCGACCTGCGCCACATCGCGCAGCTGCTCGACGAAGTCGCGCTCGCCGAGGGTTTGGGTCTGACCGCGCTCACCCGCTGGCTCGCCGACCGTGTGCGCGAGCCAGAGGCGGGCAGCGTCAGCGGACGAAGCCGCAGGCTCGACCGGGACGCGGCGGCGGTGCAGATCGCCACCGTGCACGCCAGCAAGGGCCTCGAATTCCCGATCGTCTACCTGCCTTTCACCTGGGACAGCGCCAAGAATCCGTATCCCGCGACGCTGCTGTTCCACGACGACAACGGCACCAGGGTCCTCGATATCGGCGGCAAGGAGGCCCCCGGTTACGGTGAGCGCCAATTGCGGTGTGAGGCCGAGGAATCGGGGGAGGAGCTGCGTCTGCTCTACGTGGCGCTGACCCGGGCGATGTGCCAGGCCGTCGTGTGGTGGGCGCCCGCGGTGACGACCGGTGCCGCGCCGCTGCACCGGATGATGCTGGGCAGGCGGCCGGGTTCGGCGCAGGTACCGCGCCGCGCGGAGATTCCCGCTGATACCGCTGCGGCACAACGGATCGCCGAATGGGCGGCCGCCGCTGCGGAGGTGATCTCGGTGACGATGGTCGACCGTCCCGAGGACGTGGCGCCCCGGCGGGTGCGCACCGAGTTGCCGACCGGCGAGCTGGCGGCCGCGGGGTTCAGCCGCGCGCTCGACCAGCTGTGGCGGCGCACGTCCTACTCGGCGCTCACCGCGGGCGCGCACGACGCCCCCGGAGTGAGTGACTCCGAACCCGAGGACGGCCCGGGCCCGGACGACGAGCCGACCGAGGCGCCGCTCGACGCGCTGACCGGCAGCACTGCCGCGCCGTCATTGATGAATGACCTACCCTATGGCGCCGAGTTCGGCACGCTGGTCCACGGCGTGCTCGAAACGGTCGACACCTCGGTGCCCGACCTGGCAGCCGAGGTCCATCAACGGTGTGTCGAAGCGGTCGAGCACACGATGGCCGAGCTCGATGTCGACGTGCTCGCCACCGCCCTGCTCGAAGTGCTGCGCACCCCCGCCGATTTCGGCTCCCTGGCTGCTGTCGCGACGCGTGACCGGCTCAACGAACTGGAATTCGAGCTGCCGCTCGGCGGTGGTGACACCCCCGGTCCGCGCGCGGCCGGGATGCACGCCGTCGCCGCGCTGCTGCGCACCTACCTGCCCGCCGACGACGATCTGGCCGGATACGCCGATCATGTTGCCGCACTGCCCGATACGGTGCTGCGCGGGTATCTCACCGGCAGCATCGACGCGGTCCTGCGGGTAGCCGACGAGACGGGCGAGCTCCGCTATCTGATCGTCGACTACAAGACCAACCGGCTCGGCACCGGCGACCTCACCGTCGAGCACTACCGTCGCGAACACATGGTCGCGGAGATGATCCGCTCGCACTATCCGTTGCAAGCGCTGCTGTATGCCGTTGCGCTGCACCGTTATCTGCGCTGGCGGCTGCCCGGCTACGACCCGGCTCGCCATCTCGGTGGTGCCCGGTACCTGTTCGTCCGAGGCATGATCGGGGCGTCGACACCACCGGGCCACGGCGTGTTCGATTGGCACCCGTCCGCGGAACTCGTTGTCGCGCTGTCCGACCTGCTCGCGGGGCAGCGATGAAGGCCGGAGCAGGTGATCGCCGGGCGGCGCCCCGGCGACCGGTGTCGACCGTCGAGAGGCACCGATCATGACGTCCATTCAGGTGGCGCAGCGGGGGACCGGGCTGCTGCGGGTGTTCAACGAGGCGGGCGTGCTGTCGGCGGCGGATGTGCATGTCGCGGTGCGGCTGGGTCGGATGGGGCGCGAGGACAGCGAGGAGGTGCTGTTCGCGGCGGCACTGGCGGTGCGCGCGGTGCGCTCGGGATCGGTGTGTCTCGAGCTGGCCCGAATGCGCGAGATCGGCATCGATGCCGACGAAACTCGTGACAGCGCACTGGGAATCGACCCGGCGACGCTGCCGTGGCCGGACACCGATCGGGTGCTGATCGGACTGCGTCGAAGCCCGCTGATCTGTGGTGGGCAGTCCGGTCCGCTGCGCCCGTTGCGGATCGTCGAAGCCGATGCCGAGGGCGGCGCGCTGCTCTACCTCGACCGGTACTACCAGCAGGAACAGATCCTGCGGCGGGTACTCACCGAACGCAGTACCGACCATCCCGTCATCGATACCGACCTTGTTCGCGTGCAGCTGGATCGGCTCTTCGCCGACCCGCTCGGTGACGGCCCCGACCGGCAACGCCTGGCCGCCGCGCTCGCCGCGACGCACTGGACGACCGTTGTCGCGGGTGGACCCGGCACGGGCAAAACCCACACCATTGCCCGCATCCTGGCCCTGCTCACCGCCCACCGCAGCGCCTCGCCGAAGCTGCCCGCCCTGCGGATCGCCCTCGCCGCGCCCACCGGCAAAGCGGCCGCGCGCCTGCAGGAAGCTGTGCGCGAACAAGCCGCCGTGCTGGGCCTCCCCGAACTCGCTGCCTCGACCCTGCACCGCCTTCTCGGCTGGCAACGTGGCCGCACCACCCGATTCCGGCACCACGAACACAACCGGCTGCCCTACGACGTCGTCGTGGTCGACGAGACCTCGATGGTGTCGCTGACGATGATGAGCCACCTCTTCTCCGCCCTGCGCCCCGACACCCGCCTGGTCCTCGTCGGCGACCCCGACCAGCTCGCCTCGGTCGACGCCGGTGCGGTGCTCGCCGACCTCGTCGCAGGCCCGGTGAGCGGCGCGCCCAATCCCGCACTTCGCGAGGTGCTCGATCTCGATGGGTTGCGGGCGAGCCTGTCGCACGCTCCGGGCGCTGAGATACCGGGCGACAACGGTGGCGCCGGCGAATCGGGCGGTGGCCCCCGGGACATTCCCGGCGGCGACTCGCTGGGCTCGGTACCCGGCGTAGCTGCGATTCCAGGGACGTCGGAAGGATCGCCGGTGAATCCGGGAGCGGCGCAGGCACTCACGGCTCTCGAGCAGCGGCGGTTGCAGGGCGGGATCGTCCGTTTGACCAGGGGGCGGCGATTCGGCGGACACATCGCCGACCTGGCGGTCGCCGTTCGCGCGGGCGATGCCGATGCGGCGCTGGCGATTCTGCGCGCGGGCGGCGACGACGTGTCGTTGTGCGGACCCGACGACATCCGTGCTGTGCGGGCGGACGTGACCACCGCCGCTCTCGCCGTCACCGCCGCCGCTGAGGGCGGTGACGCCATCGGCGCACTGACCGCCTTGGAATCACACCGCCTGCTGTGCGCCCACCGCCAGGGTCCCTTCGGTGTCGAGCGCTGGGACCGGATGGCAGCCGAGTGGGCCGCGGCCGGTGGCGCGGGACCCGAAGGGCCGCAATCGGTCTGGTACCCCGGCCAGCCGCTGCTGGTCACCGCCAACGACCACGAAGCCCGTATCTACAACGGTGACACCGGTGTCATCATCCGCCGCCCCGACGGCTCACTGCGCGCCGCACTCCAGCGCGGCAGCGAGCCCTACCTGGTCCACCCCACCCAATTCCCCGCTGTGGTCACGGTTTTCGCCATGACCATCCACCGTAGTCAGGGCAGCCAGTACGACACCGTCTCGGTCGTGCTCCCCGAACCCGAATCCACCCTGCTCACCAGGGAACTCCTCTACACCGCCATCACCCGAGCTCGCACTCACGTTCGCATCATCGGCACGGAGGACTCCATCCGCGCCGCCATCGGACGCCGCGTCCTGCGGGCCAGCGGATTGTCCAGAACCGTTGCGCCACAGGAGTAGTGAGGTGTGCCGCAGTTGTTCGGGATCATCGAGAAGAGCGATCACCGGATCTTCGGCGGTCGAGCGAGCCGCGCTGACGCGGTCGCCCGTGGTGAGCGACCGCGTTCGCGAGGTCAGCGAGCTGAGCTGCGTGACCAGTTCCAGGACCACCAGTGGTCCTCGTCCAAGTCGGTGCGGACGGCGTCTTCGATCTCAGCGCGGAGGTACGAATCACCCAGGCCGTCGAGGGCGGGCAGGATGTCGGGGGAGAGGCTGCTCAGGTAGCCGGCGTCGAGGCGCTTGCTGGCGTGCCAACGGTCGATATTGCGTTCGGCGACAAGGTGTTCCGGGTTGATCACGGCGAGGGCGATGAGGGTGGCTAGAGCCGTTCCGATCGCGGCACGCGGCACCCAGGTCCACCGTAGTCGTGCGATGGCGATCAGCACGAGGACGTAGACGAGGCCGACCCAGAGCTCACACATCGTCACCAGCAGTCGCAGCACCGTGAACCCGTAAGCCTGCTGGTAGGTCCACATCCGGCCGAGCGCCGAACACACGATCACCAGCGCCAGCACGCTCACCGCGCTGAGCAGGATGCGCAGCGACTGGCGATCGGCCGCGGTTTCTTGCACTGACCAGTGCAGTACCGCCAGGATCACGGCCAGTGTCAGAATGCTCACCGCGGACAACTGCCAGAACCCGCTGCGCGCGTACTCGGCATAGGTCAGACCCGCGGTGCGCTGCACGTAATCGTCGCCACCGAACAGTGCGACGAACTGCGCGCCGACGAACACCGCGAACAGCACGGTCAACGCCGCGACCGGCAACATCCACTCACTGCGCGACCACAGCCGCACCGGCCGAACCGAATCCGCCGCACGGGAAGGCGGCCCCGCGAGCAGATACAGCGCCCCCAGCACACCCGCCGTGACGATCACGAACAAGAAGGTCCACTGCCACGCCGCCGGGCCGTCGACGGTCGGAACAAGCCCGTTCAACAGCCCCGCGAAGGTCGCGTCCGCCCCGCCGAGCAGCGGCACGAACACCACCAGCAACGCCGCCGTCGCCGCGACCGAAACCCCGTAGCGCCGCACACTGGAAGTCCCCGCCGACCGCGACTCCCGCAACCCCGAGAACGCCCACGGCACCGCCCCGAACGACGCGAACGGTACCGCGAACATGTCGTGCGCGATGCCACGCACGCTCCGCCGCCCCAGCACCGCCAACGAACCCGCGACACACGCCGCGATCACACACAGTACGAACAGCCAGCCCGCCGCTCGAACCGTCCCGACCCCGAGCAGCAACATCGCCGCTGCCGCCCACCAGACCCGGTCACGGATCGAAACAGCGGGGGAGGCAACCTCCTTCGGCGGCGTTGCGAGGATGTCGGCCGATGCGCGGGCGGGTGGGGTGGTAGCACCGGATATCGCGGAGCGTTCGGACGTACGCTCACCGGACACCGAATCATCAGCCGCTTCGACATCGAGTGGTTGTCCCGCCGCTCCCGAACGGGCATCGGCGGAGCCGGCCTCGGTCGCTGTCGCTGCGTTCGAAGACGCGTTCTCGCGGGCTGGTTCGGTGTCAGCCGTGCGGCCCGCCTCGGAACTGCCGGTGACGGCCTCGTCGGCGTTCGGCGCTGCGAGCTTGTCAGGCACCGAATGTGACAGTGGTTCAGCGGATTTCGCGTCGGAGGAGGTCGGCGCTGTTGTGGGCCGAGCGGTCGCGGGTGCGGTTCCGGTCGTCGGCGCGGATTCTGGTGCGCCCTGCTCACGCGTGCTGAGGGACCGGGCGCGGTAGTCGACCACGCAGAGGGCGCCGGTGATGGCGGTGCCCGCGAGGAGCCAGCCGATACCGGGACGGTCGATCGGGATCACCGTGGCGCCGACGATGCCGGCCAGGGCGGCGGCGGGGAGCACGCCGGGTGGGCGAGCTACGTGCTGCCAGCGCTTGGGTACCGGCGGCAGGGGAGGTGGCATCACAGGTAATGGCATGGAACGCCCGGACAGCGGGGAACCCGCCGACGGCGCCGTCGGCCATGCCGCCGCCTGCCAGCCCGCCGTCCCCGGCCGAACAGCGCTGCTCTCACGACTCGCGGCGAGCAATGTCGCGAACGGCACCGAGCCATCGGAGTTCGGTGCGGCGGGTGGGGTTTCCGGGCCCTCGGCTGACTCCGAGGTCTTCGTGAGTACTGCCGTCGAGGCACCGCCGCCCACCTTGGGGTCACTCGCGGCGCCGGAGTCGGGCGCGATGTTCGCGGCCGCCTCGCTCGCCGGGCCGGAAGCCGCGGTCTCGCCACTCGTGACAGGATCGCCCGTGGCGGCACCCGGCGAAGCGGTCGCGGTCGTGTCGGCACTGGGCGAAGCGGTCGCGGTTGTGTCGCCACTGGGCCCGGCGGCGGTTTTCTCAGTCTGATCAGCGCCGTGATCAGCCGCTGGTGCCTCGGGTATCGGCTTGTCGGACATGGGGTTTCCCCTCCTGGAGATGTGCGAATGCGTCCCGGCACCGAAGCGCCGGGCGGGTGAACGGGATGTAGGTGTCAGTCCGTGGGGAGGACGACGCGGATGCGGGAGCCGGGGTCGGCGACGGCGATGGTGCCGCCGTGCAGGTCGATCACCCAGCGGGCGATGGCCAGGCCGAGGCCGGTGCCGCCGCCGTCGGTGCGACCGCCGCGGGTGAAGCGGTCGAAGACGGTGGCGCGCTCGGCTTCCGGGATGCCGGGGCCGTCGTCCTGGATCTCGAGCACGGTGCCCTCGGGGCGGGTCGAGGCCGAGACCCGGACCTCGCCGCCGGACGGACCGTGCCTGGCGGCATTGTCGAGGAGGTTGAACAGCACCTGATGCAGGCGGGCCCGGTCGGCGAACACGATCGCGTCGGCGGGTTCGATGGCGGTCGTGAACCGGACGCCACGGCCGAGCGCGGCGGTCATCACCTCGGCTTCGGCGATCACCGCCGCCAAAAGCGGTGCCAGCGGCAGGCTTTCGCGATCCAGGGTGAACGCGCCCGCTTCGATGCTGGACAGATCAAGGAGTTCGGAGACGAGCAGGCCGAGGCGCTCGGTCTGGGCCAGCGCGGTGCGCAGCGTCGCCGGGTCGGGTTCGCTCACGCCGTCGACCAGGTTCTCCAGGACGGCGTGCAGCGCGGTCACCGGCGTGCGCAGCTCATGGGAGACATTGGCGATGAGGTCGCGACGTTGCCGATCGGCGGCGGCCAGGTCGGCGGCCATCTGGTTGAACGCGGTCGCCAGCTGACCCACTTCGTCACGCGAGGAGGCCCGTACCCGAAAGCGGTAGTCGCCCTGAGCCATTCGCCGGGCGGCCGAGGTCATCTCGCGTAGTGGCCGGGTGATGCCGTGTGCGAGGAACTGCGAGGTGAGCAGCGCGATCCCGATCGCGGCCACGGTGGTGCGCGGCGGCAGCCAGCCGATTTTCAGCCGGAAGTACCCGAACGCGACTCCGCCCGAACACAACATCAACACGGCCAGCTTGAGCTTGATCGAGCGCAGCCGATCCAGCGGCCGCGGCAGCACCTCCGCGATCCGGTCCATCAACGCGGCGGCGCGCTCAGGCGCCGTCATCGCGCGTCCAAGGCATACCCGACACCGTGTACGGTGCGGATGAGATCGGCACCGAGCTTGCGCCGCAACGCTTTCACATGCGAATCCACCGCGCGCGTCCCGGCCGCATCGGACCAGTCCCAGATGTCCTCCAGGAGCCGCTCCCTGGCCAGCACCGCTCGCGGACGCTGCGCGAACCGGGTCAGCAAGTCGAATTCCAGCGGGGTCAGGCGTGCTTCGGTGTCACCGCGCCACACCCGCCGCTCGGCGAGATCTATCCGCAGATCGCCGACGACGATGCTGTTGTCGCCGCGCTCGGTGGCCCGATCCACCCGCCGCAACAGGGCGTGCACCCTGGCGGCCAGCACCCGCATCGAGAACGGTTTGGTGAGATAGTCGTCGGCGCCGACCCCGAGACCGACGAGCTGGTCGGTCTCGTCGGTGCGCGCGGTGAGCATGAGGACGGGCACCGGACGCTCGGCTTGAATCCGGCGGCACACCTCCAGGCCGTCGAACCCCGGCAACATCACGTCGAGAACCACCAGATCGGGTTCTCCCGCCAGAGCCGCCGCCACCGCCGCGGGGCCGTCGTGTGCCAGGTCGACGGTGAACCCCTCGGCCCGCAACCTGGCGGCCACGGACTCCGCGATCGTCACCTCGTCATCGACCACCAGGATCCGGCGTGCCGCCGGTCCTGTCCCGCCCCCACTGTTTTCCATGGTGCGACCCTAGCGAGCGGGTGTGGAGGGTTGCGTCGCCAAATGTGGAGATTCTGTGTGGAGTACACTCGCGCCGTGCACAAGTGCTTCCGTTCCACGCCGCCCCCCGCCTCCTGAGCGAGGTGCCCCGCCGCGCTTGAACCGCGCGCGTACCGGCCGAACAGGCCGCTCGTCGACTTGTGTCCACTCCAG
Source organism: Nocardia sp. FBN12 (assembly GCF_054031145.1). Taxonomy (NCBI): domain Bacteria; kingdom Bacillati; phylum Actinomycetota; class Actinomycetes; order Mycobacteriales; family Nocardiaceae; genus Nocardia; species Nocardia sp. FBN12. The sequence goes on along the minus strand of NZ_CM132926.1, from coordinate 3,211,926 downwards.
CACCTCGCTTCTCGCGACCCCCTCACCTTCTGTCGCAGGAGCGCACACCCATGTCTGTTTCGCTGTCGGCCCGCGCGGGCACAGCTGATCTCGTCATCGCCGGAATCCTCTGGGGGACCGGCGGCATACTCGGCACCCTCGTCCAACGATCGACCCACCTGTCCCCGGTGGCAGTCGCCGCCGTACGCCTGGCCGTCGGCGGGTTGCTGCTGGTGGGACTGTGTGTTCTCACCCGAAGGGCGATCCCGCGGGGCGCACCCGCGTGGCACCGCATCGGCGTGGTCGCCGTGCTGGCGCCGGTGTTCCAAGGCTGCTATTTCGGCGCGGTCGCCCTGTCCTCGGTGAGCCTGGCGACGCTGATCACCATCGGCATGTCCCCGGTCGTCGTCGCGGTGATCGAACACCTCACCGGCCGGCGAACACTCGATCGCACCCGCGCCCGCGGCATCGCCTTCGCGCTGACCGGGCTCGCGCTGCTCGTCGGTACACCGGGCGCGAGCGGGTCGGCGGTTCTGCTCGGCGCAGCCATGGCACTGGGCGCGGCGACCGCCTTCGCCGTGCTCACGGTGATCGTCGCGGTCCCGGTCCCCGGTCTCGATCCCGTCACCAGCACCGGTCTCGGTTTCACCGCGGGCGCGATTCTGCTCGCCGTCCCGGCAGCCCTCACCACCACCGCGATCCACACCACCGCGAACGGTGTGCTGGGCGTTCTCGCCCTCGGGCTGTTCCCCACGGCGATCGCCTACACGCTCTATTTCCGTGGTCTCACCGAGGCGGGCGCGGGCACCGGAGCACTGCTGGCCCTGCTCGAACCGCTCACCGGCACCCTGCTGGCAGTGCTGTTCCTGGACGAGCGACTCGGCGTCGCGGGCTCGGCCGGTGCGGTGCTGCTCTCGATCGCGCTGCTCACGGCAGGTCGGACCGCCGCCGAACCCGAGGAGCTACGGGTCGGGGAACAGGCCGGGTAGTTCCATCGCGTAGGCGAGATCGTCGCGAGTGCCGAGGGTGACGAGCAGGACGCGAATCATGGTCACCCTGGCCTCCGACGCCAGCGCCGGATCGGGATCGCTGCCCGGCTCGCTGTCGGCGGTGAGCCGGTAGACGACGTACTCGCACACGTGCAGCGCCGCGTCCAGATCGAGGGGCGCGGGCACCGGGCGCCCGAGTTCGCCGAACGTCTTGCGCACCAGATCGCGGATGTCGTCGAGCGCGCGTTCGCGGTAGGCCGAGACAACCGAGCGGGGATCGTGCAGTTCGGCGAACAGCGGCCGCAGCATCGGACCGTGCCCGCGCGCCCAGTCGACATACGCGTCGATCAGCCGGATGCCCAGCTGGACCGGTTCCTCGGTGCCCATGAGCGCGTCGCGGATCCCGCCGACCAGGCCGTCGTTCGACGCGTCGAGCACCGCGTGCAGCGGCTCGGACGCATTGCCGAAATAGCGGTAGAAAGTGGGTCTGGCCAGCCCGGCCTCTTCGATGATCTGGGCCACGCTCATCCCGCGCGATCCGTTGCGCGCGAATACCGCGGCGGTCGCCAAGACGATCCGGGCGCGGACCTCCTCGGCCTGCTCCTGGGTCTGCGGCGGGCGCCCACGACGCACCGCGGCGGAATCCTCGGTCATCGCACCTCCCTCACCGTCACTGTTCGCGCACTGAAAGCTTGACACGAACCAGGGCGCTGGCATTAATCTAACACTAGTGTTCAGTAAATAACCTGAACGTGCGCGACCAGATCCGCGTGACCCATCTGTTGAGGAGAAGGGCCGACAATGACGACAGCCCCCGAGCTGACCGCCGAACCCACCGCGCTGCCCACCGCGCTGGTCAAGCCCCTGTTCGAACGCGGTGTCGCCGGTGGCGCGCCGTCGGTCGAGGTCTTCGCCCCGGCCACCGGGCACAAGATCGGCGACCTGCCGCAGTCCTCGGTCGACGACATCGAGCGCGCGTTCGCCGTGGCCCGGCACGCGCAGCGCGACTGGGCCAAGGTGCCGGTGAAGCAGCGCGCCGAGATCGTGCGCCGCTTCCACGACATCGTGCTCGCCGAGCAGGACACCATCCTCGACATCGTGCAGACCGAGACCGGCAAGTCCCGGCCGCACGCCTTCGACGAGATCGCCGACGTCGCGCTGAACGCGCGCTACTACGCCACCGTCGCGCCCAAACTGCTCGCCGACCGGAAGCCGCGCGGCGTGCTGCCGGTGCTCACCTCGGTCGAGGTGCACCACCGGCCCAAGGGCGTCGTCGCGGTCATCTCGCCGTGGAACTACCCCCTCGCGCTGGCCGCCTCCGACGCGCTGCCCGCCCTGATCGCGGGCAACGCGGTCATCGCGCGCCCGGACAACCAGACCGCGCTCACCGCACTGTGGGCCATCGACGCCGCCGAGCGGGCCGGGCTGCCGCGCGGTCTGTGGCAGGCGGTGCTCGGCCGCGGTCGCGAAATCGGTGGTGACGTGATCGCGCGCGCCGACTACGTCGACTACACCGGTTCCAGCGCGACCGGCCGGACCATCGCCCAGCAGGCCGGTGAGCGCCTGATCGGGTACTCGCTCGAGCTCGGCGGCAAGAACCCGCTGCTCGTACTGGCCGACGCCGATGTCTCCAAGGCCGCCAAACTGGCTGTGCGCGCGTGCTTCTCGTCGGCCGGTCAGCTGTGCGAGTCGATGGAACGAATCTACGTCGACGCCTCGGTCTACGACCAGTTCGTCGCGGAGTTCGTCGGCAATGTCAAGAACATGTCGCTCGGCGGCGAGCTCGACTACAGCCGCGACATGGGTTCGCTGACCTTCCCGCGCCAGCTCGAGACCGTCTCCGCGCACGTCGACGATGCCGTCGCCAAGGGGGCCAAGGTGCTCGCCGGTGGCCGCGCCCGTCCCGATCTCGGCCCGTACTTCTACGAGCCCACCGTGCTCGCGGATGTGGCGCCCGGCATGACGGTCTACCGCGAGGAGACCTTCGGCCCGGTCGTCTCGGTGTACAAGGTCGACTCCGACGACGCCGCCGTCGAGGCCGCAAACGACACCGCCTACGGCCTCAACGCCAGCGTGTGGAGCCGGGATGTGAACCGCGGCAAGGAGATCGCCGCCCGGATCAACGCCGGTTCAGTCAACGTGAACGAGGGCTTCAGTGCTGCCTGGGGCAGCGTCGACGCGCCGTCGGGTGGTCTCGGCATCTCCGGGCAGGGCCGTCGCCACGGTCCCGAAGGGCTGCTGAAGTACATCGACACCCAGACCATCGCGGTCCAGCGGTTGCTGCCGATCGCGCCGCTGCCCGGCATGTCCGAGCAGATGTGGGCCAAGACGATGACGCTGGTTTTCGGTGTCATGAAGACGCTGCGCCAGAAATAGACGCGCCAGAAATAGACGCGCCAGAAGTAGCGGAACACGAGCAGGGGTAGGTAGCGCACATGAAGTTGGAAACGGTCGCTGGCAAGCGGGTGCTGATCACTGGCGCCGCTATGGGTCTGGGCAAGCTGTTCGCGGAGAAGGCTGTCGCCGAGGGCGCCGACGCGGTGGTGCTGTGGGACATCAACGAGCTGGCGCTGCGCGAGACCGCCGCGCAGCTGACCGCCGCGGGCGGCAAGGTGCATCACTACGTGGTGGACGTGTCGTCGCAGGATTCGATCCGCGAGGCGGGCGAGGCGGTGCGCAAGGAGGTCGGCGGCATCGACATCCTCGTCAACAACGCGGGCATCGTGCGCGGCAACACCTACTTCTGGGAAACCGAGAACCGCGCCGACATCGACAAGACGATGGCGATCAACTCGCTGGCGCCGATGTACGTCACCCTGGAGTTCCTGCCCGGCATGGTCGCCGGTGCCGGCCAGGCGCGTGTGCTCAACATCGCGTCCTCGGCCGGTCTGGTCGCCAACCCGCGCATGGCCGTGTACGCGGGGTCGAAGTGGGCGGCGCTCGGCTGGTCGGACTCGGTGCGCCTCGAGCTCGAGCAGGCGGGCCACGACCACGTGAAGGTCACCACGGTCTGCCCGACCTACATCAACACCGGCATGTTCGACGGCGCGAAGGGCATTCTGTTCACCCCGATGCTCGAGCAGCACGATGTCGTCGACACCTCGTGGTCGGAGATGAAGCAGGGCGGCGCGCTGGTGGTGATGCCGTGGACCTCGCGGATGAACCGCGCACTGACCGGCCTGCTGCCGATCAAGGTTCGCGACCTGTACCTGAACGCGGTGGGCGTGTACCACTCGATGGATCAGTTCACCGGACGCAAGTAGGCCCGGCCTGCACCCGCGAGGACGACGTCGTCGCGGGTGCACGACATTCGGCGGCTCCGCCGCGCATTCAGGGTGACTCGATTGCCCTGGTTCCGAGGACGACGGTGGCATAGCGCTCCTCGGAATGCTCCACCCGCGCAGTGAGCCCGAACTCGGCGAGCACCGCGCACGCGGTGCCGACCTGGCCGGTCCCGGTCTCCACCAGGACCGTGCCGCCCGGCGACAGCCATTCGGCCGCGCCCTCGGCCACCCGGCGGAACACGTCGAGACCGTCCGCGCCACCGTCGACGGCGACGAGGGGTTCGTGTTCGCGTGCTTCGCGCGGTAGATCCGCGACTCGGGCGCTCGGCACATAGGGGGTGTTCGCGAGCAGCACGTCGATGCGCCCGCGTAGGTCGAGGGGGAGCGCGCCGAACAGATCGCCGCTGAAGACCGGTGCGTTCAGCGCGGCTAGGTTCTCCCGCGCGCACTCGACCGCGATAGGGTCGATATCGGCGGCGACCAGTTCGACATCGCACCCGAGGACGCGCAGTTCGGTCGTCGCCGTGAGCCCGAGCGCCCCACTGCCGCAACACAGGTCGACCACGCACGCCCGTACCGTCCCGGGAGCGACGCCGGCCACCGCCTGTTCCACCAGAAACGCGGTCCGTTGTCGCGGGACGAACACCCCGGGCCGCACCCCCACCCGGACACCGCGGAACTCGACCCAGCCGAGCAGGTATTCCAGCGGCGTCCCCGAAACCCGCTGCGCGACCAGCTCGCTGAGGCGGTCGGCGTCCTCAGCAGCGGCCTCGAGCAGCAGCGCTGCCTCGTCCTCGGCGAACACGCAGCCCGCGCGTCGCAACGTGGTGACCACCGCAGCGGTTTCGGTAACGCTCATGGGCCGATTGTGCCCGGCCGGGCAACCGAATTATCTCGCCGCGTCCACCCTGGCGGGGTCACCTGCGACCACGTCAGCGCGAAGTATCGAGCTCGAACGTCCGGGTCGCGTCGAGGTAGATCCCGCGCTGGGCACTGCGCGCGGGTGGGGGCAACTGCGAAACCAGCTGTTCGAGCGAGGTCATCGCCCCGACCACTGCGGTGCCCGCCACGATGAAGTCGGCGACCGCGCGCCGGATGTGGTTCGGCGAGGTCACCACCACCGCGCTGGTCGCACCGAGATCGCGGAGCAGTCGCGTGCTGAACAGCGCGTTCTGCACCGTCGAGCCTGCCCGATCCTCGACATGGATCCGATCGCCCGGCAGCCCTCGCGCGACCAGCCAGCGCCGCATCGCCTCGGCCTCGGAGATCCCGTTCTGCGGATTGCCGCCGGTCACGATCACCGGGGAGAAGGGTGCGGCGATCGCCTGCAACCACGCCGCGGTGAGACGATTCTCCAGCTCGGGGCGCAGCGCGCCGTCGGGCAACAGGCCGTAGCCGAGGACCACGATGCCGGTCTGCGGACCGACCAGCGCGGGCAGTGGGTTGGGCAGGGTGGCGGCGGCCGCGGTCACCGCGTGCAGCACGTGGTTGGTGCCGGCCGCTTTGCCGGGGTCGATCCCGCCGAGCCGGGTCAGGGCGTCGCCGACCGCAGCCGGGTCGCCCGCGTAGTGCGACCAGATCGCCTGCAGCGCGAGCGCATCGGCGTCGTGCGGGTCGGCGGCGATGAGGGCCCGCAGGTCGGCCCGTCCCGCGGCGTCGTCACCGTCGGTGAAATGCCGCTGCGCCGAGTTGTAGAGCGCCGCCACATCCGCTTCGGCGGCGGCTGGGCCGACGGTGGTGCCGGTCAGCGCGGCGGTCGCCAGGACGGCGGCGGCCAGGTGTTTCCAGTGCCTCGAGATCTTCACGACAGTCGCAACCCTTCCCGCGAACGGTTCGGTACGTGCTGGCAGAGCAGAGCTGCCGACACCCTACGACCGCGTATTCGGGCCGCGGTGGACCTCGACCACCTTGCGCGCGTCGCGGCCCGGCGACAGGCCGTCGGGCCCGCGGCGGATAAGGTGACTCACCGTGGATACCGCTTCGCTGACCGGCAAGGAACTCGCCGCCGCCATCAACGCCGACTCGAAACAGCGCGCGGCCGCGCTCACCGCCGCGGGCACCGCGCCGACGCTGGCGCTGATCGTCGCCAACGACGACCCGGCCAGCGCCTGGTACGTGAACTCGCTGCGCAAGGCCGCCGAACGACTCGGAATCGCCTGCGAGCGCATCGATCTCGGTGCCGACGCGAGCGCCGAGACGATCCGCGCCGAACTGAGCGCGCGCAGCGCCGACGCGGCCACCGACGCGATCATGCTGCAGACTCCGCTGCCCGCGGGCGTGAACCTCGACGACGTGAGTTCCGCGATCGCCGCGACCAAGGACGTCGACGGCGTCAGCCCGCTCTCGCTCGGTTTGCTCGCCTCCGGCCTTGACGGTTTCGTTCCCGCCACTTCCGAAGCCGTCGTCGAGTTGCTCAAGCATCACGGCATCGCGCTGCAGGGCCGCCTCGTCACGGTGGTCGGGCGCTCCAATGTCGTCGGCAAGCCACTCGCCCAGCTGCTGCTCGCCGAGAACGCGACCGTCACCGTGGCGCACTCGCGCACCGCGGACCTGGCCGCGGTCACGACCCCGGCCGATATCGTGGTCGCCGCGGCGGGCCGGATCGGTCTGGTCACCGGCAAGCACATCGGTGACGGCGCCGTGGTGATCGACGTCGGTACCAATGAGGCCGCGGACGGTGGGATCGTGGGCGATGTGGACGCGGCATCGGTCATCGGCAAGGCGGCGGCGCTGAGCCCCGTCCCCGGCGGTGTCGGCCCGGTGACTACCGCGTTGCTCATGCGCCACGTGGTCGTCGCGGCCGAAAAAGCCCGCGCCTGAGCGCGTTTCGCGATCTGACACCCTCGTTCGGGTCTAGCGCGGCGCCGCCCCGAACGAGGTGATCAGCGTCTTGTTGCCGATCTGCGCCGTCCCCACCAGCTGCGGTGTGTAGGTGCTCGGCGCCGAATCCGGCCGGAACGCGGTGATTTTGACCAGGTACTGACCGGCGAAGGCGCCCGGCGTGATCTCCACGCAGTGTGTGGTTCCCACCGGCGTGGAGTCGATCCCGGCCTGGATGGCGGCCGCGGAGGGCGCGGCGGCGTCGGACGCCACGAGGGTCCGTGCCTGATCACCGGATCGCGCAACGTAATACGCGTGCTGGAAGGCCAGGATCGCCGCGATGCCGGACTCGGTGCCGCCTGCCCCGTTGCCCCGCGCCATGGTGCCGATCTGTTCGGTCGGGCACGCGGCCGTCACCGGACTCGCCGAACTCGGCACGAGCGGAGTGCTCGCGGACGTGGATGCCGGGTCGGGCCCGCGCAATTGGACATAGGTGCCGCCGAGCAGGACGGCACCGGCCACCGAGGCGACCAGCGGTGCGACCCACCGGGGCACACGCCGTCGCTTCGAACGGTCGATCATCCGCGCGAAGACTTCGTCGTCACCGTTGTAGTCGGGTGCGGGGCGCGAAGGTTCGCTCTCCGCATCGCGCGCGTCAGGTGTGGAGTGTGCCGAAAAGGCGTCCGCGGAACGATGATCGGGCGCGGGGCGCGGCGGGAAGGTGTCTGCGCCGCGGAAGTCCGGCGTGGGGCGCGATGACGAGGTGTCCGCACCACGGTCCTCGGGTGCGGGCCGCGAACGCTGGGTGTCGAAGCTGGGCCGGGGGTGCTCGAGAGTCGCCCAGGTGGGGGGTGGGGAGGTGATGATCGGCAGTTGATCGGTGTCGGGCCCGTTGTCCTCGATCGAGAACGCGGTGTCCGGAACGCGGTGGCGCGCACCGGGATCGAATTTCCCGCCGACCACGGGCAGTCGATCGGTGGCGTAGGGATCGGCCGCCTCCGCCCGCTCGGCCGCACGAATTACGGCTGCCGAAACGACCGGAATACCGGCGGGCGTCGTCGGTCCGCCTTCGATGCGATGCCGGGCGCCGCTGTCCGGCTGCTCGTTCAGCCGTCGTGGCCGTGGCGCGGCGAGGTCGCGGGACCGCCGAATCGGGGTGACAGCCGCGAGCGGAGCACCGGCCGATCCCGGGTCGTGCTGTCGAGCCCCGATCGGTCTGTGCGCTTCCGGTCGATCCATCGCCCCACCTTCATCAGGCTCGTCGCCGTCAGGGTATGTCCCGCAACGATTTCGTTACGGGCACGATACTGCCCTGACGGCGCGTTCGCCGAATGCCACGAGGGAAAATGTTTACCAGTGGACGTAGACCTGATCGCCGATGCCGACATTCTCGTAGTACCAGGCGGCGTCGTCGGGTGCGAGGTTGATGCAGCCGTGGCTGACATTGGCGTTGCCCTGCGAGTCCACCGACCACGGTGCCGAGTGCACCATCACGCCACCCCAGGTCAGGCGCACGGCGTATTCACCGTCGATGATGTAGCCCTCCGGATCCTCGAGCGGGATGCCGATGGTCCGCGAATCGAACACCACCGAGCGATCCTTCTCCAGGACGCTGAAGGTGCCGGTGGGCGTTTCGAAACCGGGCTTGCCCATCGAGGCGGGCATCACGCGCGTCTGTCCGTTCGCGGTCACCGTGAACGTGTGGTTCGACAGGTCCGCGTCGGCGTAGGTGCCGCCGCCGTACTGGGTGCGCTGGTCGCCGATCAGGTCGGCGGACGCGGCTCCCGACCAGGACGCGGCCAGTAATGCCGCCATGATCGCGACGAACAGGAAACGAAATGCGCTTCTCATAAACGCCACCCCTTCACTCACTCGTAGGCGGAAACCAAGTCTAGGCCGCCATGATCAACTCGACCTATCGAAGTGGTAACGGCCGACGGGTCAGACGGTGTGTCGGCTTGCGTTCGCGCAGGTGAGGCCCGGATGAAACGTTCTCAGTTCGAGACCGGCGCCACCGCGCGACCCGGCTGCGGCAGCGGGGAGATCGTGCTCACCGCGGACCGCTGACTCAGCTGCGAACGGCGTGCAGCACGTCGCCGTGCAGGGCGTCGGCGCGGGCCGCGATGGTGTCAACGCGGAGCAGCGCGGCCGCGAACGGGTCGCCCAGTTCGGCGGGCAGCGAGCCCACGTTGATCTCGATATTGAGCTGCGAGCTCATCGCCGCGGCCCTGGCGGCATCGGCGGCGGCGCCGATGTCGGTGACCACGTTCGGATTGCCGATCGGCAGCAGTTCGGCGGCCAGCGAGAGGATTTCGTCGGCCTCGTCGACCACGGCGGCGGGCACGCGGGCGGCCTCGACCAGTGCCGCGTTGATCGCCGCGGTGCGGGCGGCGATCTCGGCGTCGGTGTCCTTCGGCAGCTTGTAGGCCGCACCCACGGCGGTGAACGCGGCCGCGTCGGCGTCGGCGAGGTCGAGTGCCCTGGCCAGCGCGGCGTCGGCGGCCACGATGATCTGATCGATCACCGGGCGGTTCTGCGCGTCCTTGGCGCGCGTGGTGTAGCGCGCCACCATCGCCACCAGCGCGGCGGCCTGCGCGGCGTGCAGCGCGGCGACGGCGCCACCACCGGGTGCGGGCACCTTCGCGGCCAGCTCCGACAGATAGTGCTCCAAGGTCACCGAACCGAAGGAGGGGGCGATCTGCTGCGGCGAAACGGTGGGCTGCGACACGACGGGGAGGCCTTTCGATGTGGCGAGAAGTGCGTGGAATCTTCCCCTCAACGCTACCGCGTGCCCGGCCGCGCACCCCGCGCGACCAGCACCTGTGCCGACGGACCGACCGGTCGGGGTGTGCGCTGTGCCCGAGGCTATGTTGAGAGCATGCGGATCGGATTGAGCATCAACTACACGGACGGTTTCAAGGAGACGGCGGCCGAGGTCGCCGACCTGGAACGCGCCGGCCTCGACATCGTCTTCGTGCCGGAGGCGTACTCGTTCGACGCGGTGAGCGCGCTGGGCTTCCTGGCCGCCCGCACCGAGCGGGTGCAGCTGGCCTCGGGCATCCTGCAGCTCTACACCCGGACCCCCAGCCTCACCGCGATGACCGCCGCCGGCCTGGACTACGTCTCCGACGGCCGCTTCATCCTCGGCATCGGCGCCTCGGGCCCGCAGGTGATCGAGGGCTTCCACGGCGTCCCCTACGACGCCCCGATCGGTCGCACCCGCGAACTCCTCGAGATCTGCCGCAAGGTGTGGCGCCGCGAGAAGCTCAACTACCAGGGCAAGTACTACCAGATCCCGCTGCCCGCCGAGCGCGGCACGGGTCTCGGCAAAGAACTCAAGCTGATCAATCATCCTGTCCGCGAACACATTCCGGTGCTCCTGGCCGCCCTCGGCCCGAAGAACGTCGAGCTGGCCGCCGAGGTCGCCAACGGCTGGCAGCCGATCTTCTTCCTGCCCGAGAAGGCCAACGATGTGTGGGGCGACGCGCTCGCCGCGGGCAAGGCCAAGCGCGACCCGGCGCTGGGCGAGCTCGACATCTTCGCCGGTCCGGCGCTCGCGATCGGCGAGAACGTCACCGGGCTGCTCGAGTTCGTGAAGCCGCACCTGGCGCTCTACATCGGCGGCATGGGTGCCAAGGGCAAGAACTTCTATCACACCCTCGCCACCAAGTACGGCTACGGCGAGGCCGCCGACCGGATCCAGGAGCTCTACCTGGCCGGTGAGAAGCAGGCCGCGGCCAAGGCCGTGCCCGACGAGCTGGTGCGCGACGTCTCGCTGATCGGCCCGGAGAGCTTCGTCAAGGAGCGGCTCGTCGCGATGGCCGAGGCGGGTGTCACCACGCTCAACGTCACGCCGATCGCGGAGAACGCCGCCGGTCGCGTGAAGCTGATCGAGCAGCTGCGCTCGCTCTGCTGACACCCACCGACGACAAACGCGCCGCCTGCCGGAGTTTCCCGGTCGGCGGCGCGTTCTGCTATGTCAGGACGCGAACGACGCCAACGCGGCGTCGAGGGTGGTGTGCATGGCGAACACCTGGTCCAGGCTCGTCATCTTCAGCTGACGACTGGTGGCGGGTCCGTCGGCGACGACCGCGATCGAGGTGGTCTCGCCTGCCCGCTGATGCGCGGCGACGAGCGTCGCCATGCCCGCCGACGCCAGGAACCCGACCGCGGTCAGGTCGATCACCAGCGCCGCCGGTTTCTCGGCCAGGATCGTCTCGATGGTGGCATCGAGCGCGGGTGCGGTCGCCAGGTCGACCTCGCCGGTCACCGTCAGCACCGTGACGCCGTCGTGCACCGCCGTCGTGGTGGTCATCGTGTCCGTGAGTGGATACGCGTCTCCGGAAGAGTTGGTCACTGTTCAACAACACACAACTTTGCCCGAATACGCAAGCCACAGCGGTGCTCGCCACCGGATCGCCATGGTAGGCGTCGGTGGCGAAGGTCCTAGATCTGCTCGCCGCCGAGGCCGGACAGGCGACCGTGGCGTGCTTCGGAGGCGGCGTTGAGCCCGATGATCTCCACCGTCTTGCCCTTGCTCGCGTACTCGGTGGTGATGGCGTCGAGCGCGGCGACGGTGGAGGCGTCCCAGATGTGGCTGTCGGACAGGTCGATCACGATGTTCGCCGGATCGTCGACGTAGTCGAACCGAGGTGATCATGTGAGGTCGGTGTTTCGGCTGGTATGGCCGGGTGCGCAGGGTAGGGGCTGGTGTTATTCCGATCTGGTCGTACTGTGAGGGCGTGAACATCGATGTGACGCCTTTACCGGGAATCGGCGTGTGCAAGGACTTTCCGCTGGCGGAGGCGCGCCGCCGGATCGGCGTGATCGAACACCGCGACGGCTCCGTCGAGCTGGTCGTCTCGCGAGCGGGCGACTACGACTCGACCACCTCGATTCCCTTGTCCGACACCGAGATCGGTGTGCTGGCCGGATTACTCGGGGCGCCGCAGGTGGTGCAGAAGACGCGCGAGACCCACAGTGCGGGCGAGCTGTCGACCAGGCAGTTCGCGATCGACCGCGGCAGCCCCTTCGACGGCCGCCCGTTGCGCGACACCGAGATGCGCACGCGCACCAAGGCCTCGGTCGTCGCGGTGGTCCGCGCGGGTGAGGTAACGCCTTCGCCGGGAACGGATTTCACCTTCATTCCCGGTGACCTGGTTGTCGTGGTCGGCACCGACGAGGGGCTGGACGCGGCCGGACGGCTGCTCGACGCGGGCTGACAAATCCATGCGGTTGGTAAAGGGCAGGTAAGGTATCCCTAGCTGAGGTTAGGTGATCCCATGAATGTAGAAGTGACATCCCTGCCGGGAATCGGTGTCCGCAAAGAGTTTTCACTGTCGAAGGTGGACCGCCGGATCGGCATCGTCGACCACCGCGACGGCGAGACCGACCTGATCTTCACCAAGGTCGGCGACCCGGATTCGACCGTCCAGATTCCCCTGTCCGCGGTCGAGGCCCGCACGCTGGCGAGCCTGCTCGGCGCACCGCAGTTGGTCGCGCAACTGCGCGAGGAACACCGCGAACTCGATGGGGTGAGCACGCGGTCGATGCTGGTACCGCCGAACTCGCCGTACGCGTCACGCCGCCTGGGTGACACCGAGCTGCGGACCAAGACCCGCGCCTCGATCGTGGCGGTGCTGCGTGCGGGTCAAGTCCTGGCCTCACCGGGACCGGAGTTCGTGTTCGCCGGCGGCGACATGGTCGTCGTGGTCGGCACGAATGCCGGACTCGACGCCGCCGCTTCGATCCTCACCGACGGCTGAGCCGGTGCAGATCAGTGGAACCGCGCTGGCATTGATCCAGCTGGGGGCTGTGTTCTTCGGGTTGGGTGTGCTCGGGCGGATCGCGGCCCGCATCGGCCTCTCGCCCATCCCGCTCTACCTGCTCGGGGGGTTGGTCTTCGGCACGGGCGGGCTGATCGAGCTGCACGAGGTCGAGGACTTCATCCACATCGCCAGCGAGATCGGCGTCGTGCTGCTGCTGTTGCTGCTCGGTTTGGAGTACACCGCCGGTGAATTGGTCACCGGTATGCGCAAATCGTGGCCCGCGGGTCTGCTCGACCTGGTGCTCAACGCGACGCCCGGCGTCATCGTGGCGCTCATGCTCGGACTCGGGCCGACGGGCGCGATCGCGATGGCGGGCGTCACCTACATCTCGTCCTCCGGCATCGTCGCCAAGGTGCTCAACGACCTGGGCCGGCTCGGTAACCGGGAGACGCCGACGATCCTGTCGATCCTGGTGTTCGAGGACCTGGCGATGGCGGTGTATCTGCCGGTGCTCACCGCGGTGCTGGCCGGTGTCGGTTTCGTGGCGGGGATGACCACGGTCGGGATCGCGCTGGTCGCGGTGACCCTGGTGCTCGTCGTCGCCCTGCGCTACGGCAAATACGTCTCGGCGATCGTGGCGAGCGAGGATCGCGAGATCTTTCTGCTCAAACTGCTCGGGTCGGCCCTGCTGGTGGCCGGTATCGCCTCGGCGGTGCAGGTGTCGGCGGCGGTCGGGGCGTTCCTGCTCGGCATCGCGATCTCCGACTCCACCGCCCACGACGCCACCAAGATCCTCGAACCGCTGCGCGATCTGTTCGCGGCGATGTTCTTCGTGCTGTTCGGGTTGAGTACCGATCCGACGACCATCCCGCCGGTCCTCGGCTGGGCGGTCCTGCTGGCCGTGGTCACCACCCTCACCAAGATCGCCACGGGCTGGTGGGCGGCCAAACGCGCGGGCGCGTCCCAACTGGGCCGGGCCCGCGCCGGTACGGCCCTGATCGCGCGCGGTGAGTTCTCGATCGTCATCGCGGGCCTCGCGGTGGCCGCGGGTGCGGTGCCCGACGAATTCGCCGCCCTCGCCACCACGTACGTGCTCCTGATGGCGATCATCGGCCCGATCGGCGCCCGCATCGTGGAACCGGTCATGCGCCTGGTGGTCGGTCGCAAGCAGCGTGTGCAGGTCGATCCGCACGCTGAATGACACCCCGCGCCGAATGCCCCTGCTCGAAGCGGGGGCATTCGGGGGTTCTCACGGCTCGATCAATCCGGCGCGAATGGCGTATCTGGTCAGGTCGAGCCGATCGCGCAGACCGAGTTTCTGCAGGATATTGGCGCGATGCCGGTCGACGGTCTTCGCGCTGATCACCAGCTCGGCGGCGATCTCGCGCGCCGAATACCCCTCCGCGATCAGTTTGAGCACCTCCTCCTCGCGCGGGGTGAGGATCGTTTCCGGCAGTGCGGAGCCCTGCCGGGCGAGCTGCAGGTAGTCGCGTACGAGCGCGGTGACCGCGCCCGGGTAGAGGAAGGATTCACCGCGCATCGTGGCCCGGCACGCCTCGATGAGGTCGCGATCAGCCACCGACTTCAGCACGTAGCCCGAAGCGCCCGCCTTCAGCGACTCGAAGAAGTACTGCTCGTTGTCGTACATCGACAGCATCAGGATGCGGACCGGATGGTTGTTCCTGGTGATCTCGCGGGCGGCCTGGATGCCGGTCATCCGGGGCATGGCGATGTCGAGGATCACCAGGTCGATGCTGTCGTCGGCGAGGGCGGTGACCGCGTCGAGTCCGTTGGCCGCTTCGGCGACCACGAGCAGGTCAGGTTCGTTGTCCAGGATCATCCGCAACCCGCTGCGTACCAGGGCGTGGTCGTCGGCCAGCAGGATCCGGGTCGGGGCGCTCATGCGATGTCCGTTCGGCACGGTCGGAGGGTGGATGTGATCGGGCGCTCGCTCATGCCGGTACCTCCGCGCGCGTACGTACCGGGATGATCAGCTCGACCGCGGTGCCGCCCGACCGCGGTGAGGTGATCGTCAGCGCGGCGTCGATCAGGGTGGCTCGCTCGCGCATCCCGCGAATGCCTGCGCCGTCTTCGACCACGCCGCCGCACCCGTTGTCGGTGACGCGCAGGATGACGGTGTCCGCGCGGGGGGTGATCTGCAGGGTCACCTCGTCGGCGCGCGCGTGCCGTAAGACGTTGGTCAGGCTCTCCTGGGCGACTCGATAACAGACGAGTTCGATGTCGGGGTCGAGCCGGCTGATCGCGGGATCGACCTCTCGGCGCACGGAAATGCCTGCGGTACGGGCGAACTCGTGGCACAGCGCGTTGATCGCACTGTGCAGGCCGAGCTCCTCGAGGACATCGGGCCGCAGCCGCGCGGCAATCCCGCGGACCTCGTCGAGGCAGCCGCGCACGGTCTCCTGCGCCGCTTCGACTTCTTCGCGCAGGTCGGTGGGCGCCCGGTCGACGACCCGTTTGAGCCGCAACAGCGCCACGGTCAGACTCTGCCCGATCTCGTCGTGCAGTTCACGGGCGATGCGCCGCCGCTCACCCTCCTGGGCGGCCAGCGCGGTCCCACCGGCGACCGAACGCTCGGCCTCCAGGCGGTCGAGCATCGCGTTGAAGGTCTCGATCAGGTGATGGAAGTCCCCGCTCGCACCGCGCTCGAGCCGGACCGCGCGCCGGGGCGGGTCGACGCGGCGCATGGAGGCGACCAGCTCGTCGAGCGGAGCCAGCGAGGTACGCAGCGCCACCGCGTTCGCCGTCAGGATCACCGCGAGCCCGATCACCAGCACCGGCACCTCGGTCAGGCGCAACCGCGCCGACACCGTGGCCGGCGAGAGGGCCAGGATCAGCGTGCCGAGGGTGAAGATCACGCCATTGAGCAAGCAGATCCGCCAGAACAACGCCGTCACCGGCGTCCGGATTCGCTGCGCACGTCCTGCTCGCAGCGCTGCGAGACGGTTCATGACACCAGCATGCTGACGGCCGCGCGTTCTGTCCATGGGGTCGCGCACCCATCCCGCACCCGCTGACCGCAGCGAACCGGCGACCGAAATGGGTGTCACGGCCGATAGTGCCCGCCACCTGCGCGAACCAGACTCGGATCAGACGCTTTCGACGATCCAGGAAGGACCGCCGGCCATGGATATCGACCGGACGACGATCCCGGGAGCCGGTGTGCTGCACAGCTTCCACACCAACCACGGCATCCGATTCGCCCTGCTGACGGCATCGACGGGCGAGCGACGCCTGCTCGCCTACGCGGGGGGCAGCGACGAACCCACGGTCGACATCGAACTGGAGCCCGACGAAGCCGACCAGGTCGCCGAGCTGATGCATTCGCGGCCGTTCGGCGACCGGCTCGCCCGCCTCGAACAACGCCTGGACCTGCTGACCGGACGGAAGGCACATCCATGAGCACCGTCGAATCCCCCCGGAGCCAAGCCATGCGTGCACGCGATATCGCGATGAACCTGCCGACCGTCCGCACCAGCGACCCTGTCGCCCGCGCGGTCCGGCTGATGGTCGTGAACCGGTTGCCCGGTCTGATCGTCGTCGACGAGCTGGACCGGCCGGTGGCGGTCCTGCCGGGCACCCAGGTGCTGCGCCTGGCGATTCCCGCCTCCTACCACGACGACCCGACGCTGGTCCGCACGATCGACGAGGTGCACGCCGACCTGTTCTGGCAGGAACCCGGCAGTCTGACCGTCGGCGACTGTCTGCCCGACGGCGCGAGCAAGCCGGTCACCGTCGCCCCCGACGCGACCCTGCTCGAAATCGCGATCCTGATGGCGCGCAAGCACAGTCCGCTCATCGCCGTGGTCGACCGCTCGCGCACGTTGCGCGGCGCGATCACCCTGGAACGGTTGCTGACGAGCCTCGCTGTCGTCGGCCCCGGCGACTGAACCGCACGCCGCGCATGGCCGCAGCGCTTGCCGTCATCATCTTCGTTGTCGCCTTCTTCTTCATCGCCACGGAGAAAGCCGACAAGGTCAAAACCGTCCTGATCGCCGCGGGGGCGATGGCCGTGCTCGGCTTGATTCCCGGCGACGAAGTGTTCTATTCCGCCCACGAGGGCATCGACTGGAACGTCATCTTCCTGCTGCTCGGGATGATGATCATCGTCGGTGTCATCAAGCAGACCGGCCTGTTCGACTATCTGGCGATCTGGTCGGCCAAGCGCTCGCGGGGCAATCCGTATCGCCTGATGGTGATGCTGATGTTGATCACCGCGGTCGCGTCACCGTTTCTCGACAACGTCACGATCATCATGCTGGTCGCCCCGGTGACACTGGTGGTGTGCCGGCGCCTCGGCATCGCCGCGCAACCGTTCCTGATCGCCGAGGTGCTGGCGTCCAATATCGGTGGTGCGGCGACACTGATCGGTGATCCGCCCAACATCATCATCGCCAGCCGGGCGGGGTTGAGCTTCAACGACTTCCTCGTGCACATGGCGCCGATCGTGGTGATCACCTTCGTGCTGTTCGTCGCGCTGACCCGGGTGCTGTTCCGCTCGGCGCTGCGCACCGATCCCACCTCGGTCGACGCGGTGATGGCGCTGCAGGAACGGCGCGCGATCCGCGATCCGCGACTGCTCGTGCGCTCGATGGTGGTGCTGACCGGGGTGGTCGCCGGCTTCTGCCTGCACAGCGTGCTGCATGTCGCGCCGTCGGTGATCGCGCTGGTCGGCGCGGGCGTCATGGTGCTGGTCTCCGGCCTCGACATCGGCGACGTTCTGCAGGAGGTGGAGTGGCCGACACTGGTGTTCTTCATGGGCCTGTTCGTGATGGTCGCGGGCCTGGTGCACACCGGGGTGATCGCCGCGATCGGCGACGCGGCGATCGGCTGGGTGGGCGACAACTACTTCCTGGCCGCGACCGCGCTGGTGTTCGGTTCGGCGATCCTCGGCGCGTTCGTCGACAACATCCCCTACACCGCGACCATGGCGCCGGTGGTCGAGGACATCGTCGCGGGCGCCCCCGATCCGGCTACCGGGCAATCACTGTGGTGGGCATTCGCCCTGGGCGCCGACTTCGGTGGCAACGGTACGGCGGTGGCGGCCAGCGCCAATGTGGTCGCCCTCGGGATCGCCGCCCGCGCGGGGCAGCGGATCACCTTCTGGCAGTTCACCAAGTACGGCATGCTGGTCACGATGCTCAGCAGCTTCATCGCCTGGATCTATGTCTGGATCCGCTACTTCTGAGTCCGCGACGATTCGCACCCGACGTGCCGGGTGACGATCCGGTGGAGCAGCCGGGCGGCGGTGCGGGCGGTGCGGTTGTCGATGTCGAGCCGCGGATTCAGTTCGGCGACATCGACAACCGCGAGTGTGCCGCTTGCGGTGACCCGGTCGCAGACGGACTGGATCGTGGACAGCGGAACACCGTATGCCGCAGGGGCACTCACACCGGGGGCCACCGACGCGGGCAGGACGTCGAGGTCGATGGTCAGATACAGCAGGTCGATGCCGGACAGGAAGTCGTCGATGAACGTGGCGACCCGGGTCGGCTCGCAGTCGTCGTCGAGCAGGTAGCGCACGCCGAATCGGTCCGCGGTGTCGAACAGGATGCGGGTGTTGCTGGGCTGGCTGATCCCGATCACCGCGTACCGGACGTCGCCATCGGTCTCGAGGATCTGCCGGAACGGGGTGCCGGAACTGGGCACGGGATCGGGACGTAGGTCGAAATGCGCGTCGAGATTGAGGATTCCGATGATGCTGCCCTTGGTGCGGCGGGCGGAACCGGCCAGCCCGAGGTAGGTGCCGTAGGCGATTTCGTGGCCGCCGCCGAGAACCACCGGGAAAGCGCCGTCGTCCAGTAATGCGGTGACCGTCTCGCCCAGTCGCCGCTGACCGTCCTCCAGCCGGTCGTCGGTGACGGCGATCGTGCCCGCGTCGAAGGCGCGCAGTGGCGTGGCGAGCGCCATCGGTGCGAGCGCGCCACGCAGCGCGTCCGGTCCTGCCGCCGCTCCTGGACGGCCCTTGTTCCGGCGCACTCCTTCCTCACAGGCGAAACCGACGAAAACACATGCTCCGGGGTCGTTGCCCGGTGCGTAGGGCGTGACGGCCTGATGCCAGCGCAGATGCTCAGGCGTGGTGCCGTCGACACGACCGGTCCAGGCGGATTCGGAAGTCACCGCACCACACCTCGATTCGGAACGACCAGCACTCCTTCGCGCCACACCTGGCTGACCAGGGCAACGCCGGGCCGATAGGCGAGATGCAGGTGCGAGGGGGCGTCCAGTGCGATGACATCTGCCCGGGAACCAGGGGAGAGGGTGCCGATATCGGTGCGCCGCAATGCCTTCGCGCCGCCCGCGGTCGCCGCCCAGACCGCTTCGTCGGGCGTCATGTGCATCTCCCGGACGGCCAGGGCGATACAGAACGGCAAGCTCGTCGTGTAGCTGGTGCCCGGATTGCAGTCCGCGCCGAGCGCGACCGTGACGCCCGCGTCGAGCAGCGCTCTGGCCTCGGGATAGCTGTTGCGCGTACAGAAGTCGGCGCCCGGCAGCAGCGTGGCCACCGTGTCGCTGCCCGCGAGCGCGTCGATATCGGCGCGATTCACGTGCGAGACATGATCGACCGACGCGGCCCCGAGCTCGACGGCGAGCTGAACTCCCGGTCCCTGATGTAGCTGATTGCCGTGCACCCGCGGCACCAGCCCGTGCGCGATTCCGGCCCGCAGCACCGCATGCGCCTGATCGCGGTCGAACGCACCCTGCTCGCAGAACACATCGATCCACCGGGCATACGGCGCACACCGCGGAATCATCTCCTCGCAGACCATCGTGACGTATTCGTCTGCGCGCCCGGCATATTCGGGTGGCGGTACGTGTGCGGCGAGCAGTGTGACCTCGTCGGTGAAGCGTGCGGCGATCTGGACGCTGCGCAGTTCGTCCGCCACGGTCTGCCCGTAGCCGCTCTTGCATTCGACGGTGGTACTGCCCGCGCGCAGCGACTCGTTCAGCAGCCCTTGCACATTCGCCGCGAGCCGCTCGTCGCTCGCCGCGCGTGTCGCCTCGATGGTGGTACGGATGCCACCCGCCGCGTAGGGCCGCCCCGCCATCCTGGCCGCGAACTCCTCGGCGCGATCGCCCGCGAAGACCAGGTGGGAATGCGACTCGACGAATCCCGGCAGCACCGCGCGCCCGCCGAGGTCGAAGCCGGTGTCGGCAGCGGGTGCGTCGGCGCTGTCGCCGACCCACGCCACTCGCCCGTCATCGAGGACGAGCGAGGCCGCGTGCCGGAGCCCCAACGGGCCGTCGCCCAGCGCCGGGTCGTTGGTGACGAGGGTGCCGATATTGCTCAGCACGGTGGTGGGCACGGGGGAGTCCTCCTAGCTGCGGGTGTCGAGCATGGTGGTGTGCGCTGGATAGATCATCTGTGCAGGCGGATTGCTGATGCGTCGCGCGACCGGGAAATAGATCGCGCCGGTGAACACGATGCCCACGATCCACGAGATATCCGCGCCGCCGAGCAGACCCGTGATCGGACCGGTGTAGAGCTTCTGCGCGAGGAACGGCACCTGGGCTATCACGCCGAGCCCGTAGCAGAGCAGCGCCGCCACGTTCCACGCACCGTAGCGGCCGTGCGGATCGTAGAGCGCGGGCAGGTCGACGCGTTCCTTCGAGACCAGGTAGTAGTCGATCAGATTGATCGCGCTCCACGGCGTGAACACCATGAGCAACACCAGCACGAAGTTCTTGAAGTTGTTCAGGAAGTCCGCGCTCGCCGCGAGCGCGATCACCATCGAGACCCCGACGAAGCCGACGATGTAGAGCGAGCGGGCCCGCGTGGAGATCTGCGAGCGCCCGTCGAACGCGGTGACGGTGGTCAGGATGGACATGAATCCGCCGTAGGCATTGAGGCAGTTGACGGTCAGCTTGCCGACCACGATCACCAGATAGACCCCGAACGCGAGTGCCGCGGGCCCGGCGAGCTTGCCGAGAAATCCGACCTGGTCGGCGAGGAACGCCTTGCCCGCGACGGCCGCCACCAGCGCGCCGAGCGTCATCGACCATTGCGAACCGAGCACGCTGCCGAGGAACGTCGACCAGAAGGTGGTGCGCTCACTGGTGCTGCGGGGCAGATAGCGGGAGTAGTCGGCGACATAGGGACCGAAGGTGAGCTGCCAGCCCGCGCTGAGCGAGATCGCCAGCAGGAAGGTCACCGCGTCGAAACCCTTCACGCCGATGAAGTCGCCGACCGGGTACTGGGTGAACAACCGGACCGTCAGATACGTGAAGCCGACGATGCCGACCACCGTCGCCACCCGGCCGACCACATGGATCAGGCGATAGCCCGTGATCGCGACGAACGCGGTGAGCGCCCCGAACACCACGATCCCGATCACCGGATTGTCGACATGGAGCATGTTGTTCACCGCCTGCCCGGCGAGCACGGTGCCGGTAGCAGCGAACCCGAGATACATCAGGATCACCAGCACCAGCGGGATCACCGCTCCCTTGACGCCGAACTGCGCGCGGCTCGAGATCATCTGCGGCAATCCCATCCGCGGTCCCTGCGCGGAATGCAGTGCCATCACCGTGCCGCCGAAGACGTTGCCGAGCAGCAGGCCGATGATGGCCCACATCGCGTCGGCGCCGAACACCACCGCCAGTGCGCCGTCGACCACTGCCGTGATCTGCATATTCGCCCCGAACCACAGGGTGAACTGGCTCCTGGGTGTGCCGTGGCGTTCGTCGTCGGGGACGACGTCGATGGTTCGGCGTTCGGGGGAGAGGAGATCGTCTGGTGTGCCGGTGCGTGTCAATTGCGGCCTGTCTTTCTGCGGTGACGCCGTAGAGCGCGGACCCGGCGGATGTGCGCCAGGTCACGTACGATAGGTATAGACCTGTATAGACAAGAACGTCAAGAGTGGACCGCAGTGAAGGGAGAAGCATCGTGAGCATCGACTCGGATCGGTCCGGACCGGTCGTCGTCGGCACGGGTTCGGTCTCGCCGCAGGATGTGGTGCGGGTGGCCAGGGACGGTGCCGGCGTCGTGGTGTCGGACGAGGCGGTCGCCGCCATCGGGGCCAGCCGTGCGCGGATCGAGGCGCTGGCCGCGGACCCGAGGCCGGTGTACGGCGTGTCGACCGGTTTCGGTGCGCTGGCCGTCCGTCACATCCCACTGGAGTCGCGTAAGCAGTTGCAGTGGAGTCTGATTCGTTCGCACGCGGCCGGGTCCGGCGCCGAAGTGGAGCGCGAGGTGGTGCGCGCGCTGATGTTGCTTCGCCTGTCCACCCTGGCCACCGGCCGGACCGGGGTGCGCCCGGTGGTCGCGCAGACCTATGCCGCGCTGCTGTCGGCGGGAATCACCCCCGTGGTCTACGAGTACGGCAGCCTCGGCTGTTCCGGTGATCTCGCGCCACTGGCGCACGTCGCGCTGGCGGTGATCGGTGAGGGGATGGTGCGAAATACGCACGGCGACTTCATGTCTGCGGCCGAGGCCATGGCCGCCGCCGGCATCGCCCCGGTCGAGCTCGCGGAGAAGGAAGGCCTCGCGCTGATCAACGGTACCGACGGCATGCTCGGCATGCTGGTGCTCGCCTGCCACGACCTGCGCGCCCTGCTGCGCCTGGCCGATGTGACCGCGTCGATGAGCGTGGAGGGTCTGCTCGGCACCGACAAGGTGTTCGCCGCCGACCTACAGGCGCTGCGCCCGCAACCGGGCCAGGCGATCGCGGCCGCGAATATGATTCGCGTGCTCGCGGATTCGCCGATCGTCGCCAGCCACGCGACCCCGGACTGCACCGTCGTCCAGGACGCCTACTCGTTGCGCTGCGCACCCCAGGTCGCCGGCGCCGCCCGCGACACCCTCGACCACGCCGAACGCATCGCGGGCTACGAATTGGCCAGTGCCGTGGACAATCCCGTCGTCACCGTCGACGGTCGCGTCGAATCCAACGGCAACTTCCACGGCGCCCCCGTCGCCTATGTCCTCGACTTCCTCGCCGTCGTGATCGCCGACGTCGCCTCGATGAGCGAACGCCGCACCGACCGCTTCCTCGACAAGGCCCGCAACCACGGCCTGCCGCCGTTCCTGGCCGACGATCCCGGTGTCGACAGCGGCCACATGATCGCCCAGTACACCCAGGCCGCCATCGTCTCCGACCTCAAACGCCTGGCCGCGCCCGCCTCGGTCGACTCGATCCCGTCCTCGGCGATGCAGGAGGACCACGTCTCGATGGGCTGGTCCGCCGCCCGCAAACTCCGCCGCGCCCTCGACGGCCTGACCCGAGTCCTGGCCATCGAGGCGCTCACGGCTGCCCGCGGCCTCGACCTGCGTGCACCGCTGACCCCGGCGCCCGCCACCGCGGCCGTCGTCGCGGCCCTGCGTACCGAGATCCCCGGCCCTGGCCCCGACCGCCACCTCGCTCCGGAAATCGAAGCAGCGGTCCGGCTGGCGGCAACCGGCGCCCTGCTGGCCGCCGCCGAGTCGGCGACCGGCCCGCTCGGCTGATCTGCGCGCCGCGGCGGCTACGCCCGCAACTGCTGTGCGGGTTCGTCCGCGGTGAGCCCACGCAGCGATTCCGGTAGCGGGGTCTGATGCAGGACGCCGAGGCGCTGGGTGGCGCGGGTGAGGGCGACGTAGAGTTCGGCGGCACCGCGCGGTCCGTCGGCCAGAATTCGCTGCGGATCCACGACGAGCACCGCGTCGAACTCGAGGCCCTTCGTCTCCGACGCGGGCACCGTGCCGGCGACGCCCGGCGGCCCGATCACGATGCTCGTCCCCGCGCGGCCCGCCTCGTCCCGGACGAATTCCTCGATCGCGCAGGGCAATTCGTCGGCAGCGACTCGGCGCGACCAGGGCGCGACACCGCAGGAGCGGACCGAATCCGGCGGACGTACGTCGGGCGCGAACTCGGCGAGCACGTCGGCGGCCACAGCCATGATCTCCGCCGGGGTCCGGTAGTTCACGGTCAGGGAACGGTAGATCCAGCGGCTCTGGACATAGGGCTCCATCATCGTGGCCCACGAGGTCGCGCCTGCTGCCGACCGGCGTTGCGCCAGATCGCCGACGATCGTGAAGGAGCGGCTCGGGCAGCGGCGCATCAGCACGCGCCAATCCATCTCCGACAGTTCCTGGGCCTCGTCGACCACCACGTGACCGTAGGTCCAGTCCCGGTCTGCCGCAGCACGTTCGGCGAGTTCGCGGGTGTCGCGCTCGAGGAAGCGTTCGGCCAGGTCCTCGCCGTAGAGCATGTCCTGGGCGAGGAGGTGGTCCTCGTCGTCCATCAGGTCTTCGCGGCTGATCAGCGTGTCGAGCACACCGGCCGCGTACTCGGCCTCGGCTTTGCGTTCGCGCTCGGCGGAGTCGTCGGCGGCCTTGTCACGGCCGAGCAGGTCGACCAGTTCGTCGAGCAGCGGCACGTCCGACACCGTCCACGCGCCACCGTCGGCCCGCCACAGCGCCGCGTCCGCGCCCGCCGCCCGCAACCGATCGTGCGACGAATACAGCTGGGACAGCACGGTTTCCGGTTGCAGGATCGGCCAGCACTGATCGAGCGCCGCGGTGAACTCGGCAGTGTCGGCGAGCTCGCGGACCAGGTCGGCGCGCAGTTGCTCCCAGGCCTCGGTGTCGTCGCGAGTCAGCCAGCCCTCACCGATCCGGGCGATCGCGCGTTCGGTGAGCACGTAGGTGACGATCTCGGCGAACACCGCGCGCGCCTCGTTGTGCGGCCGCCCGCTCTCGCGCGCTTCCTGCCTGGCCCACTCCGCGGTCGCGGCGTCGATGCGCACCGTCACATCGGTCAGCGCGATGGTCAGCGGCACCTCGGGCAGGCGCTGACGGTCCGCGATCGTCGCGGCGAGGACGTCCAGAATTCGCAGCGAACCCTTCAGCCGGGCCGCCTCCGGTGCGTCCTGCGCGATCGCGCGCAGACCGGGCACGAGGTCGGCGGTGGTGGCGAACACGACGTTCGTCTCGCCGAGCGAGGGCAGCACATGGGCGATGTGGTTCAGGAAGGCCGGGTTGGGCCCGACCACCAGCACGCCCTGGCGCTCCATCCGCCGGCGCTGGGTGTAGAGCAGGTACGCCACGCGGTGCAGCGCCACCACGGTCTTGCCGGTGCCGGGGCCGCCCTCGATCACGGTCACGCCGGGGTGCTCGAGACGGATGATCTCGTCCTGTTCGGCCTGGATCGTCGCGACGATATCGCGCATCCCGTCCCCGCGCGGCGCGTCGACGGCGGCGAGCAGCGCGGCGTCCGCCCCACCCTCGCTCCCATCGGGGCGGCCGAGCACCTCATCGGTGAAATCGACCACCTGCCGTCCCCTGGTGTGGAACTGGCGCCGCCTGCGCATGCCCTCCGGGTTCGCCGCGGTGGCGACATAGAATGCGCGCGCCGCGGGCGCCCGCCAGTCCAGGAGCAGCTGTTCCAGGTCGTTCGACTCGTCGAACAGCCCGATCCGGCCGATGTAGGACCGCTCACCCGAGGCGGAGTCGAGGCGGCCGAAACACAGCCCGTTGTCGGCCACGTCGAGGCGCTGCACTTGTTTGCCCAGCGCCCGCACCTCGTTGTCGCGCTCCATCGGGGAGTCGCCCTTGGACCGCAGGGCGGCGCCGTAGCGGCCCTTCACCCGTGCCCGCTCGGCATCGAGGCGCGAGTACAACCCGGCGACATAGCTTTGCTCGGACCGGCGTTCCTCTTCGTACCCGTGCGCTGACATAGGCCCCTAACTGTACTTTTTCCGGTGCGACCGGATGATTGTGCAGCAACCCCTGGGCCTTGCCGCAAGTCCCCACCTGCGCTATATATTGAAAGTGAAGAGAGGTGTTGTCAGCCTTCTCGCATCGGGATACGCACGCCGCGCTCGCGCGCCACCTCGGCCGCACGCTCGTAACCCGCGTCGACATGCCGCATCACCCCGGTGCCCGGATCATTGGTCAGCACCCGCTCCAGCTTCTGCGCGGCCAGCGCGGTCCCGTCGGCGATACACACCTGACCCGCGTGGATCGAACGACCCATCCCGACCCCGCCACCGTGATGGATCGACACCCAGCTCGCCCCGGACGCGGTGTTGAGCAGTGCGTTGAGCAGCGGCCAATCGGCGATCGCGTCGGAACCGTCGGCCATCGCCTCGGTTTCCCGGTAGGGCGAGGCCACCGAGCCGGAGTCGAGGTGGTCGCGGCCGATGGCCAGGGGAGCCGACAGCTCGCCCGAGGCGACCATCTCGTTGAACTTCAGGCCCGCACGGTGACGTTCGCCGTAACCGAGCCAGCAGATCCGCGCGGGCAGCCCTTCGAATTTCACCTTCTCGCCCGCCATGGTGATCCAGCGGCGCAGGTGGTCGTTGTCCGGGAACAGCTCCAGGATCGCGCGGTCGGTCGCGGCGATGTCGGCCGGATCGCCCGAGAGCGCGGCCCAGCGGAACGGGCCGAGGCCCTCTTCGAAGAGCGGGCGGATGTAGGCGGGCACGAAGCCGGGAAACGCGAAAGCCCGGTCGTAGCCGCCCTTTCGGGCCTCGTCGCGGATCGAGTTCCCGTAGTCGAACACCTCGGCGCCCGCATCCATGAATCCGACCATCGCCTCGACATGCGCGGCCATCGACGCCTGTGCCTCGGTGGTGAACCAGACCGGGTCCTTCTCGGCGAGGCTGTGCCAGTCCTCGAGCGCGACCCCGATCGGCAAGTAGGACAGCGGATCATGGGCCGAGGTCTGGTCGGTGACGATATCCATCGGCGCGCCCATGGCCAGCAGTTCGGGGAACACCTCGGCCGCGTTGCCGACAAGGCCGATCGAGAGCGGCCTGCGCTCGTCCCGCGCGGCGATGGCGAGATCCAGTGCCTGCCGCAAGGTTTCGGCTTTCGTATCGAGGTATCCGTGGGCGATCCGCCGATCGATGCGTGCCGGGTCGCAGTCCACACACAGCGCGACGCCGTCGTTCATCGTCACCGCGAGAGGTTGCGCGCCACCCATCCCGCCGACCCCCGCGGTGAGCGTGATGGTGCCCGCGAGGGTGCCACCGAAACGCTTGCGCGCCACCGCGCCGAAGGTTTCATAGGTGCCCTGCAGAATGCCCTGGCTGCCGATGTAGATCCACGACCCGGCCGTCATCTGCCCGTACATCATCAGCCCCAACTGCTCGAGCTTGCGGAACTCGGCCCAGTTGGCCCAGTCGCCGACGAGATTCGAATTCGCCAGCAACACCCGCGGCGCCCACTCGTTGGTGCGGAACACCCCCACCGGCTTGCCCGACTGCACCAGCAGCGTCTCGTCCGAGGCGAGGGTCTCCAGCGTGCGCACGATCGCGTCGAACGCCGCCCAGCTGCGCACCGCGCGCCCGGTTCCGCCGTAGACGACCAGGTCATCGGGGCGTTCGGCGACCTCGGGATCGAGATTGTTCATCAGCATCCGCAGCGCGCCCTCCTGTTGCCAACCGAGGGTGTGCAGCTCGGTGCCGCGCGGAGCGGACACAGGACGAGGGCCGGAGGCAGGCGGTGTCGCGTCGTTCATGCGACCAGTATAGTCCTGTATATACAAGTGACGTGGACGTTCGGGCGCAACGTATTCTCTGGGCGAGGCGAGGAGATATTCGGTGGTGGCGATCGAGATAATCGATGCGGAGCTGGCCGCGCTGTACGGCGAGCTGGGCAGCGAGTTCGCGGCGTACGAGCGGGTCAAGCAGCTGATCATGGCGCAGATCAAGGCCGGACGGTGGACCGTGGGGGAGCAGATACCGTCCGAGAACCAGTTCGTCGCCGCGCTCGGCCTGTCCCGGATGACGATCAACCGCGCGCTGCGTGATCTCACCGCCGACGGCGCGCTCACCCGGGTGATGGGTGTCGGCACGTTCGTCGCGGCGAGCAAGGCCACCTCGCCGCTGTTCGAGGTCCGCAACATCGCCGACGAGATCACCGGCCGTGGGCACCGTCATCGCACCGAGGTGGTGTTCGTGCGGTCCGAGGTACCGGGCGATCAGGAACTCGCGAATGCGATGGGCCCCAAGGTGTTCCACTCGCTGCTGGTGCACTTCGAGGACGGTGTGCCGATCCAGCTCGAGGACCGCTATGTCAACCCGGCGCAGGCCCCCGACTATCTTGCCCAGGACTTCACCGCCGTCACCCCGAACATCTACCTCAGTGAGGTCGCCCCGTTGCTGCGCGGCGAGCATGTCGTCGAGGCGGTGCGGGCGGCGCGCGAAGAGTGCGTGTTGCTCGGCATCGACGCCGACGAGCCGTGCCTGCTGATCCGGCGCCGCACCTGGTCGTCGGGCGGGCTGGTCAGCGTGGCACGGCTCGTGCATCCCGGTTCGCGAAATCGCTTGGAGGGCAGCTTCGGTAGTGAACCGAGCTGATGCGTGGTGACATCTGATCAGGGAGATAGCCGGATATTTCGTCGACGAGAAACCCGCGTTTTTCGAGTATGTTCCCGATGGGTTCCGGCTCTCTCGGTCAGTGCGTGAGCGACGTCTGCAATCGTTATCCGATCTGAATAAAAAGGATAAGCAGCAAATTGTTAGCTAACCGAAAAACATGTGGTGAGCTGGGCATATAGATAAAAGCCGAGTTCGGTTCAATTGTGAGTTATCACTTTTTCGTGACGAAGTGCGCAGGAGGCCGGACCGGGGCTGTACGTTTGGACTCGAGGGTTTCGCTGGGTTCCATTCAGGTAACGGAGAGGGCGGAAATGGCTACAGTCACGCAGCCGTCGGGGCCGCACACAATCGTCTCTCGGCGAGAATTCTCCGCAGCGAAAACAGCGATGACGCCGCCGACCCTGGTGACGCTCGGACTGATCCTGCTGATTCCCGTGCTGATCACCGCGGGGCCGATCCTCGCCTCGGCGCTGATCGCTCGATCGCAGGGTGTCGGCTGGTCCGCCGCGATCGTTTTCGGGGTGATCGGAATCCTCGTCGGCATGTCCGTCACGGCCTCGGCGTGGGCATTCCGCCTGGCCTGGCGTCGCGGTAGCGCCACCGCGCAGGACCCGTTCGGTTCTTCTCTCGTGCGGTAGGAGGTCGACAATGCAGACGTACCGACCGGCGGCGAAACCGCCCATCGAACCACCCCCGGCCGCTGTCGACGAATGTCGTCGCCTGCGCATCGTCGCCAGTATCGAGGCGCCGCACCTGTGGGACTCGACCGCGGCCCGGCTGCTCGCCTGCGCGCGCCGACGCTGGCAGGACCGTCCTGATATCGCCGACCACCCGGCCTTGCGTCGCTGGTCACAGATCCAGGATTCCCAGCTGCGTCCCGAACAGCCTTGCCTGCGTACACTTTTCGCTGCCTTCGCCTCGGGCTCGTTGATCGGCGGTGATCCCTGCGCCGACCTGGCTGCCGCGATCATGCTCCTGTCGAGCTGCCCCGCCGAAGCGGTGCTGCAGGCCGATCCGCGCAACGACCAGCACACCGTGCGCTTCACGGTGTACGCCTACCGTGAGGACGACCTCCCCCTGGCCGAGGACTTGATCACGACCGCCGTTCACTCGTGCGGCACCCTGCTGGCGCGCCGCTGCACGACTATCGCCCCGGCGGTCCGTTCCACTCCGCTCGTCGACCACCCCGTGCCGGATCTGCTGGTTCTCGGCAGTACCGCCGCCCGCTGACCTCGCTCGTCACCGCTGTCGCGGGACGACCCGTCAGAACGAATTCTGCCGCGAGCTGACCGTCGGCGGACGTGAGGAGGCGCGCAGCGGGTTCGCGGTGGGGAAGGTGATCGAGGGCAGCGTCACCCACATGCGAACCCGGGTGCCGTTCTCGTCGTGGTCGAAGGTGAGGTCCTCGGTGAGCACCCGCATCATCTCGACACCGCGACCGCGATAGCCGGGATCGGTCGGGGTGGGGATCCAGTGGCCGTTGTCGGCGATCTCGAGGACCACCCGGTCGCCGTCGCAGCGGGCCGTGAGGCTGACGCGGCCCGCTTCGGCGTCGCGGTAGGCGTGTTCGACGCTGTTGCTGCAGGCCTCGTTGGCCGCGGCGACGAGGTCGGCGGCCAGGTCGTGCGGGACCGCGGCGGTGGCGAACCAGCGGTACAGGCCGCGACGTACGCCGGCCAATTCCGCTGCGGCAGCGGGGAAGTCGAGACACAACGGCTCGGGAGGCTGACGGTAGACGACCATGGCGACGTCGTCGTCATAACCCGCGGGTGGGCACAGTCGCGACAGCACCGCGTCGGCCACATCGCGGGGGAGTGCGGCGCCGGTTTCGCTCAGTACTTCGGCGATCTTGACGAAGCCCTCGGCGATGTCGTACCCGCGCTGCTCGACGAGCCCGTCGGTGAACAGCACCAGGGTCGCGCCCGGCGGCACCGCCGTGGTGGCCTCGGGCCTGCGCGGCGTGTCGAAGGTGGCGAGCGGGACCGCGCGGCCGCCCTCGAGAATCCGGCCCGGACCGCCGGGCGGTGCGAGGACCGGCGGCATGTGGCCGGCATTGGAGTACCGCACCATCCCGCGCTCGGGATCGAGCACGGCCGCGCACACCGTCGTACACATGGCGCCCGGGATCCGCGAGGCCACGGCGTCGAGTTCGGCGAGCAACTGCGCCGGTCCGGCCCCACGTAGCAGCAAAGCCCTTGCCGCGGTCCGCAATTGGCCCATCACCACCGCCGCGGACAGGCCGCGCCCGACGCAGTCGCCGACGACGACGCCGATGGTGCCGTCGCGCAACGGCACCACGTCGTACCAGTCGCCGCCGATCTCGAGCGGTGGCAAGGCGGGTTCGTAGTGCACCGAGAACCGCGGCGGCAGTTCGATCGGTCCGAGCATCGCCCGCTGCAGAGTCAGCGAAGTGGCGCGTGCCTGATCGAAGTTGCGTGCGCGCTGCAGTGCGACGCTGAGATGGCCGACGAGCAACGAGTACAGCGCCCAATCGGCCGCACTGACCGCGCGCGGTGCGCCGAAGCGCACCCACAGCGCCGCGTCACCGGTCTCGCCGAGCGGCGCCACGACCGCGTCGACGCCGCCTTCGTCGCCGGTGATTGCCGAGAGCCCGCGGGCGGTCTGCCTGCGCGAGCGGTCGAGCAGCGCCTGGGTGTCGTCGTCGAGCACGACCGGGCCGTCGGCGCGTGGCCCGCTCTGGCGCATCGGCGCGGCGGTGAATTGTGGTGCGGTGCCGGTGGTTTCGGGCTCCTGTTCGGTACTCGACGGCGTCGCGCCGCAGGAGTAGACGTCGGGTCGCCCGGTCCGGCTCGGCCAGATCGCGACCAGGGCGGTCGCGGCACCCATCGTCCGGCGCAGTTCGTCGAGTCCGACCGCGAGGACTTCCACCATGCTCGTCGCCGCGCCGACGGCGGTCGCCAGGCGCGAGGCGGCCTGGTCGCGGGCCTGTGCGTCGTGTTCGGCGGTCACATCGCGCACGGTGCCGACGAAGATCCGTTCGTCGTTCTCCTGCTTCACCAGCGAGCTCGCGCTCACCGCCAGCCAGCGTTCCCGGCCGTCACGATGACGTACCGGCATCACGAATCGCGCTGCCTCCGTGCCGATCTGGGGGTACCCGGAGCGATCGGACAGTGCCCACGGATGCGGTAGCCGAAACGGCACCTCGGTGGCGCCGTAGCCGGTGAGTACCCCGAACGCCGAGTTCACCTCGACGATGGTGCCGTGGTCGTCGGCGACGAAGAAACCGTCCTGCAACGATTCCACCAGCGCGGTACGAAAGGCGTCGCGACCTTCGAGATCCTCTGCGCGGGAACGCTGTTGCTCGTACCGGCGGGTGCCGTCGAGATAACCACGGGTGGCGATATCGAGGGCCGCCATCGTCTGTAGCAGGAATTCCAGGGCGATTTCGGCGCGGCGTGGGTCGTCCCGGATCTCGGGGTCCTCGGCGACGGCCCGGAAGTGGTTCTCGGTGAGGTCGAGCAGGCTGATGTCCTCGACGAGGGCCCGCCGACCGAGGTCGTAGCCCTCGGAGAGCCCGGCCTGGCCTGGCGCGGCGACATGGCGGCGCATAGCCGCCGAATAGTCGTCCAGAAATGCGACCAGGACAGCGCTCATCGGCAACCTCTCATCGGCCAGGTCTGGGGGAACGGGCCGCGGTGTCGCGGCCTCATGGGCAGGGCCCACGGAAACGCGCCGCGAGTACCAGTGCGTCGTCGGTGTCCTTCGCGTCGCGTGCGAGCAGGTCGCCCGCGATCGCGGTGGCGGGTTTGGCCAGGTCGAGCGATTCGGGGCCGACCGCGACGATGCCGTCGGTCGCCATCAGCAGCAGATCGCCGGGGCGGATCGGCAGCGTCTGCGGCTGCAGGTGCGAGGGCAGCCGGTAGCCGACGATGCCGCCGGTGAGCAGCATCGTGGCCCGCAGTTCCGGACCGGCCGGGCCGAGGGTGAGCAGTCGCGAATCGACATTGCCCACGCCGAGCCATTGCAACGTCTCGCCCGGCTCGATCAAGGCCAAAGACACTGCGGCGCCGCGAGTTTCGACCATCGCGCGATGACAGAGCACCATCAGCACATCCAGCGGTTCGCCACAGTTCTCGGTGAGGATGGTCGTGGCGCGATCGGCCGCCTCGGCCGCGGGCGCACCGTGGCCGAGCCCGTCGAGCACCGCGAACAGCACGCCGGCGCCGGTGTCGAGCACGAGCGCGCGGTCACCGGAGACGTTCTGGCCGGGCAGTGCCCGGCCGGCCGTCGACCACTCCATGCGCCCGATGATCCCGTCCTCATGCAACGTCGGGTACCCACTTCCACATCTCGATCAACGTCCCGCGGCCCGGGGCCGAATCGATGGTGAGGCGGTCCATCAGTCTGCGTGCGCCGGGCAGGCCGAGTCCGAGTCCGCGGCCGGTGGAATAGCCGTCTTCCAGCGCGCGGGGAATGTCGCGGATGCCGGGGCCCTGGTCCTCGGCTTGGATGACGAGCGCGCGGCGACCCTCGCGCAAGTCGATGAGCAGCCTGATCTCGCCGCTGCCCGCGTAGCTGGTGATGTTGCGGGCGATTTCGGAGATGGCGGTGGAGATCATGGTGCGATCGGTGAGGGTGAAACCGAGATCACCGGCCAATTCGCTGCCGGCTTGCCGGGCGGTGACGATGTCCTCGGACACCTTGACCGCGATCGCCACCTGCTCAGCGGCCACTGTCGCGACCGTCTCGTCGCCGCGGGTGCCGATTCAGCCAGGAGAGGCCTTCCTCGAGATCCAGCGCGGTGTGCATGTCTTCGAATGTCAGGCCCAGTTGCACCATGGCGAAGGCGACTTCGGGTTGCAGCCCGACGATGACGGTTTCCGCGCCGCGCAACTGGGTCATGTGCGCGATGGTGCGCAACGAGCGCGCGGCGAAGGAATCCATGACGTCGATGGCGGTGACGTCGACGATGATGCCGGTCGCGCGATAGCGACTGACCTGCTTCATCAGGTCGTCCTGCAACCGCTCGGTGTCGGCGTCGGTCAGGGCCGACTGTACCGAGGCGATCAGGTACGTGCCCTGCTTGAGAATAGGTACCGGCATGGTGGCTTGGTCAGCGCCCGTCCCGCTCGCTCAAGCGCTCGGTCACTCGGGAGACCTCGTACCCGAGTAGGCGCTCAGCTTCTTCGATGCCGCCCTGCAGGTCGCCGACCGCGTTCATCTTGGACAGGTCAAGGCCGATGGTCACCAGGGTCAGCGCGATCTCCGAGGACAGGCCGGTGATGATCACGCTGGCGCCCATCAGACCGGACGCGTCGACGGTCTGCACGAGGTGGTTGGCCACCACGGAGTCGATCGCGGGCACACCGGTGATGTCGATGACGACCACCTTGGCGCGATTGGCGCGGATGGCGCGCAGCAGCTGCTCGGTGAGCTGGCGGGCGCGCTGGGAGTCGAGCACACCGATGATCGGCAGGATGAGCAGCTGCTCGCGGACCTGCAGCACCGGGGTGGACAGCTCGCGGATGGCCTCTTGCTGGCGGCTGATGACGCGCTCGCGCTCCTGCACGAACGACACGGCCACGGTGTTGGCGATGCGGTTGGCGGCCGGTTCGTAGGCGTCGAGCACGCGGTTGAGCAGCTCGAAGTTGGACTGGTATTTCTCGAAGAGGCTGCGGGCGAGCACGTCGCGCAGCAGCAGCACGATGCCGATGACCTCGTCTGTCTCGACGCCTCGCGGAATGATGCGCTCGGACAGGTCGCGGGCGTAGGCCTGCAGTGCTTCGACGCTACCGGTGACCAGCACCTCGACGTAGTTGTCGTACATCGACGTCGCCTCGGAGAAGATTTCCTCCGGGGTCATGGCGGTCAGCAGCTCGGCCTCGGTGATACGCCGTGCCCACTCTTCCCGCAGCCCGGTGCGGTTCTGCCGCAGGTGCTCGACCAGCTGCGGGAGCAGATTGTCGAGCGGCTGCGCTGGCAGCGAATCCGCCGAAAGACTCGTGGACACCTCGGACATGGAAACCCCTGCCCCTTTCGACGACGGATGTTCTCGGTGCGCACAGTGCGCGTTGAGCCTGAGAATACTCATACCCCCTTTGCCGTGCTGCCCAAACGTGGCGCTGTCGGCTATTCCGGAGCGAACCCGCGCTCCAGTGCCCGTAGTGCCTGGTCCAGATAGACGGTCAGATCGGTGTCACCGCGCTCGAGCCAGGCGTCGAACGCGGCGCGCGCGGCGGCCAGGGTGGTGCGTCCGATGGCCAGCGGAACGAGGTCGCCCGCGCTCGCGCCGAGGCGGCTCGCGGCGAACTCACCGACGGCGTGTTCCCACGCGTCGTAGTGCGCTCCCGCGCCCGCCGAGAGTGCGGGAACGCCGGAGACCAGTCGCATTCTGGTGCGCAATTCCGGAATGTCCTCGGCGCGATATCTGTTGGCCGCCACCACGATTCGGCGAACTGCCGCCATCATCGGCTCGTCGGCGGGAACCGCGGCGAACGCGGCGCGCAGGTCGTCGACCTCGTTGTCGAACTGGTGCCACAGCACCTCGGCCTTGGTGGGGAAGTAGCGGAAGAAGGTCCGCTCGCTGACGCCGGCTTCGGCGGCGATGCGCTCCACGGTGACGTCGTCGAACCCGTGCTCGGCGAACAGTTTCATCGCGATCACCTCGAGTTGGCGACGCGTGGTGCGCGGCGGACGCCCGCGGTGCCCCGGTTGCTTCGGAGTCGACATCGGTGCGCGCGAAGGCGGGGCGGACATGGATACAGGATAGAGAGGGGCGCTCGACCTGCACGAGCTATTGATTATGTCAGTGACTGACGTTAATGTTGGCGCCATGTTCGTGGCGCACCTCACATCGCCCGAGGCAGGTGTGCGCGCCGCCGCGGGAGTGATCCTGGTCATCCCGCTCGGCGCGACCGAGCAGCACGGCCCGCATCTGCCGCTGTCGACCGACAGCGACATCGCGTCGGCGGTCTGCCTGCGGGCCGCGGCCGAGCGCTCCGACGTGCTCATCGCGCCTGCCGTTCCCTACGGGGCCAGCGGCGAGCACGCGGGGTTCGCGGGCACCTTGTCGATCGGCCAGGCCGCGCTGGAGTTCCTCGTCGTCGAACTGTGCCGCTCCGCCACGGACACCTTCTCGCGGATCGTGCTGGTGAACGGGCACGGCGGCAATATGGAAGCGCTGCGCCGCGCGGTGGCGTTGCTGCGGTCGGAGTCGCGTGATGTGCGGCTGTTCTCGCCCGGCTACGGCGGCGACCCGCACGCCGGGCGCACCGAAACCTCGATCCAGCTCGCGCTGAGCCCCGACCTGGTGCGCACCGAACTGGCCGAACCAGGGGATCGGCGCCCGCTCACCGAACTGCTGCCGCTGCTGCGCGCGGGCGGTGTGCGGGCCGCGAGCCCCAACGGAATCCTCGGCGATCCCACCGGATCGAACGCCGACGAAGGCGCCGATCTGCTCGGGATCGCCACGATCGCATTACTGGAAGACCTGCGCCGATGGTGGCCGCAGGATCATGAGGAAGGACCCCGATGAATCCCTGGTTCGAGACCGTTGCCGAGGCGCAGCGGCGCGCCCGCAAGCGCCTGCCGAAGTCGGTGTACGGCGCGCTGATCGCCGGTTCGGAACGCGGACAGACCATCGAAGACAACCAGGCCGCGTTCACCGAACTCGGTTTCGCCCCGCACTGCGCGGGCCCGATCGGCGAGCGCGACCAGTCGACCACGGTGCTCGGTCGGCAGGTCTCCATGCCGGTGCTGATCTCGCCGACCGGCGTGCAGGCGGTGCACCCCGACGGTGAGGTCGCCGTCGCTCGCGCCGCGGCGGCGCGCGGAATCGCCATGGGGCTCAGCTCTTTCGCGAGCAAGCCCGTCGAGGATGTCCTCGCCGCCAACCCGGCGACCCTGTTCCAGCTGTACTGGTGCGGCAACAAGGACCAGATCCTCGAGCGGATGGCCAGGGCGAAGAAGGCCGGGGCGGTGGGCCTGATCCTCACGCTGGACTGGTCGTTCTCGCACGGTCGCGACTGGGGTAGCCCGGTGATCCCGGAATCGCTGAACCTGCGCACGATGATGAAGTTCGCGCCGCAGACCCTCGCGCGCCCGCGCTGGCTCGCGACCTACCTGCGCTCGGGCAGCATTCCCGACCTCACCGCGCCCAATATGGCGGTCGGCGGCGGCGCGGCGCCCGGGTTCTTCGGCGCCTACGGCGAATGGATGCAGACCCCCGCACCGGACTGGGACGATGTCGCCTGGATCTGCGCGCAGTGGGACGGCCCGGTGCTGCTCAAGGGTGTGATGCGCGTCGACGACGCTCTGCGCGCCGTCGACGCGGGCGTTGCCGGCATCTCGGTGTCCAACCACGGCGGCAACAATCTCGACGGCACTCCCGCCGCCATCCGCGCACTGCCGGTGCTCGCCGACGCGGTCGGTGACCAGATCGAGGTGCTCCTCGACGGTGGCATCCGGCGCGGCAGTGATGTCGTGAAGGCCGTGGCGCTCGGTGCGCGTGCAGTGCTGATCGGGCGCGCCTCCCTGTGGGGTCTGGCGGCCAACGGTCAGGCCGGTGTCGAGAATGTTCTCGACATCCTGCGCGGCGGCATCGATTCCGCGCTACTGGGTCTGCGCAAGACCTCGATCACCGACCTGACCCGCGACGACATCATCGTTCCGGCCGGCTTCGAACGCGCGCTGGGCGTCGATTCGGTCCAAAAGAATTCCGGCAACCGGGATTTCGCGACCAACGGAACAGTCGCCAGCGGCGCCGCGGCTGGATAGTATCGGCGGTTGATCGTCACCGTCCGAGGGGGAATTTCGTGAGTGCGGTTTCGGATATCGAAGGTTCGCGTAGCCGAATCATGATGTCGCGCAGTGTGTCCTATACGTTGCCTGCCGTGGTGGCGGTGGCACTGGTCTCGGCCGGGTGTGGCACCGCCACCCCGAAACCGGCACCGCGCGCGGCGTCGACCACCCTGACGACCACCTCGAAGCCCCCGACGACGACATCGCGGGCGACCACGACCACCTCGGCCGCCGCGAAGCCGGCGTCGGTCGCTGTCTGCGTGGACAAGACCACCGACGTTCGCGTGGCCGACGACCGGTGCGACACTTCCGATTCCAGGTATTCGCGCTTCTGGTACCAGCACACCGACACGTTCGTGTACCCGGCGATCGGTGTCGCCGTGGCCCTCGCCGCGGGCAGTTTCCTGCGCCCGACCAGCGGCGATGTCTTCGATCGCGGCGCTCCGGACAAGGGTGGCACGGTCAGCCGCGGCGGGCTGGGCAAGGCGCGCCCGGATTCCTCCGGTGGCAGTTCGGGTTCATAGGACGAGCCCGCCCGGCACATCCGCGCCGGGCGGGCCCGCACCTCGCACCTGGTCGAGCCGGCGATGCCGCTGTGGAACTGACGAACTCGGCGAAAGCCGAAGTTTCGGCAACCTTCAACCGAATGCGCACGCCGACCGGCCCAGCACGAACGGCCGAAGTTCTATTCGCTTGCGGCACTGCGGTGATGGTCGACGAGGGTGTCGTAGATCTCCGCGAGCGCGGCGAGCTGGTCGCGATCGAGGACATCGATCATGTGCCTGCGCACACTGCGCACATGCGCGGGTGCGGCCGTGGTGAGCAGTTGGCCGCCGGTCGTGGTCAGCCTGGCCACGGTGCGGCGCTGGTCGTGCGGCATCGTCTCGCGCGAGACGAGGCCGCGTTTCTGCATGCGGGTGATCTGGTGCGAGAGCCTGCTCTGCGACCATTCGAGCGCACCGGCCAGATCGGCGAAGGTGAGCCGCTGACCTGGTGCGTCGGCCAGGTGGACCAGGACGGAATATTCGATATAGCTCAGGTTGGCTGCCCGGCCGGCATCGCGCCCGATCGCCGCGGCGATCAGGTCGCGGGTCCGGACATAGCCCAGCCAGGCACGCATTTCGACATCATCGAGCCACTGTGGATCGGTCACGATCGAGCTCCAGATTCTGAAGGTGCAGGCTTCGGATTGAACGGTGCATCCCCGCCACCGCCCGGAGAATGGGTAGCACCGTTTGTGTTGAACGTGCAACCTCGACAATCCTTGAGCTAGCTGTTTCCTGGCACTACCGGGAAGGTAGGGTTGCCTAACAAGAGGCTCAGTGTGCAGGAGTCGTAGGCTGCGGATTGCTTTGTGACCAGCCCTGCCTGGTGCTCCGCAGTGTTGCGGTGCCCGCCCTGCCCGAAGGAGTGCGATCCGTGACCGCGCCGGAGTTCCGCTATTCCGATCTGCTGCCGATCGGCGCCGACGAGACGCCCTACCGCCTGCTCACCAGCGAGGGGGTCAGCACCTTCGAGCACAACGGGCGCACCTTCTTGCAGGTCGATCCCGAGGCGCTGCGGCTGCTGACCGAGACGGCGATCCACGACATCAGCCACTATCTGCGCCCCGCGCACCTGCGGCAGTTGCGCAAGATCATCGACGACCCCGAGTCCTCGGGCAACGACCGCTTCGTCGCGCTCGACCTGCTCAAGAACCTCAACATCTCCGCGGGCGGTGTCCTGCCGATGTGCCAGGACACCGGCACCGCGATCGTGATGGGCAAGAAGAGCGAGGGCGTGCTCACCGGTGTCGACGACGCCGAATGGCTCAGCCGTGGCATCTTCGACGCCTACACCAAGCTGAACCTGCGCTACTCCCAGCTCGCCCCGATCACCATGTGGGACGAGAAGAACACCGGCACCAACCTGCCCGCCCAGATCGAGCTGTACTCGACCGAGGGCGACGCCGACAACCCGGTGTACAAGTTCCTGTTCATGGCCAAGGGCGGCGGTTCGGCCAACAAGTCGTTCCTGTACCAGGAGACCAAGGCCGTCCTGAACCCCGAGCGCATGCTCGAGTTCCTCGACGAGAAGATCCGCTCGCTGGGCACCGCGGCCTGCCCGCCGTACCACCTCGCGGTGGTCATCGGTGGCACCAGCGCCGAATTCGCCTTGAAGACAGCGAAATACGCCTCGGCGCACTACCTGGACAACCTGCCCACCGAGGGCTCGATCACCGGCCACGCGTTCCGTGACGTCGAGCTCGAAGAAGAGGTCTTCCAGCTCACCCGTGAGTTCGGCATCGGCGCGCAGTTCGGCGGCAAGTACTTCTGCCACGACGTGCGCGTGGTCCGCCTGCCCCGGCACGGCGCGTCCTGCCCCGTCGCGATCGCCGTCTCCTGCTCGGCCGACCGCCAGGCACTGGCCAAGATCACCAAGGACGGCATCTTCCTGGAGCAGCTGGAAACCGAACCGGCCCAGTACCTTCCGGAGCAGACCGCCGACATCCTCGGTGGCGATGTCGTCAAGATCGATCTCAATCGCCCGATGGACGAGATCCGCGCCGAACTGTCGAAATACCCGGTGAAGACCCGTCTTTCGCTGACCGGCCCGTTGGTCGTGGCCCGCGACATCGCCCACGCCAAGATCAAGGAACGCCTCGACGCGGGCGAACCCATGCCGCAATACCTGCGCGATATGGCCGTCTACTACGCCGGTCCGGCGAAGACCCCCGAGGGTTACGCCTCGGGCTCGTTCGGCCCCACCACCGCCGGTCGCATGGACTCCTATGTCGACCAGTTCCAAGCCGCGGGCGGCTCGATGGTCATGCTCGCCAAGGGCAACCGCTCGGCCCAGGTCACCAAGGCCTGCGACGAACACGGCGGCTTCTACCTCGGCTCCATCGGCGGCCCCGCGGCGCGCCTGGCGCTGGACTGCATCAAGAACGTCGAGGTCCTCGAATACCCCGAACTCGGGATGGAAGCCGTCTGGAAGATCGACGTCGAAGACTTCCCCGCCTTCATCGTCGTCGACGACAAGGGCAACGACTTCTTCGCCGAAACCTCCAAGCCGATCGCCTTGCGCGTGCGCACCCGTTCCAAGGAACGCGTGTAGTCATCCGCTCCGATACCCCGGTGTCCGCGTCGGCGGGTGCCGGGGTTTTCGGCTGTTTCGCCGGCCCGGCGGCGACTGCCACCCCGGTGTAATGTGACGCACGACATACGGCGTACAGGGCCTGGCAGGGGTGCGGATTGGCGAGCGGTGGAGTTCCCAGAGGGCGGGCGACGCGCAGCGCGAAGCTGGGGCAGTTCGCTGCCGGTCAGGCTATGCGGGAAGTCGGGCGGCGGCTGTCGATGATAGGGCGCACCGACGAGGCGCGAGAGGTTCTCGCCGAGCGGTCGGCGATGATGAAGGCACAGCAGATCGTCGCGGTGCTGGGAAGTATGAAGGGCTCGGCGATGAAGCTCGGGCAGATGGGATCGGTGCTCG
This sequence comes from Nocardia sp. FBN12, assembly GCF_054031145.1. NCBI lineage: Bacteria > Bacillati > Actinomycetota > Actinomycetes > Mycobacteriales > Nocardiaceae > Nocardia > Nocardia sp. FBN12. The sequence goes on along the minus strand of NZ_CM132926.1, from coordinate 3,171,531 downwards.
ATCTCGACTTCGTTCCCGAAGCGCATCGAGAGCAGTTCCGTGCCCAGCTCGCGGCCCTGCAGGACCGGGCGCCCGCGATGCCGTTCTCGATGATGCGGCAGGTGATCGAGGACGACCTCGGTCCCTTGTCGCGGACCTTCGCCGAGTTCGGCGAGACATCGATCGCGGCGGCGTCGATCGGCCAGGTACACCGGGCACGACTGCACGACGGGCGCGTCGTCGCGGTCAAGGTGAAGTATCCCGGGGTGGATCGTGCCGTCCACGCCGATATCAGCAATCTCGAGTTCCTCGGCAAGATGGCGAGCACGGTGTTGCCGAGCATGGCCGATACGAGCGTGCTGGAGGAAGTCGCCAGCAATCTGCGCAGCGAACTCGACTACGAGCGCGAGGCTCAGACCCAGCATCGGGTCGCGCAGCGCTATCGCGGCCATCCCTTCATCATCGTGCCCGACAGCATCGAGGAATTCTGCACCCACAATGTGCTGGTCACCGAATTCGTTGCGGGGAAACCCTTTTCGCATATCCAGACGCTGCCCGCTGCCGAGCGTGACCGGCTCGGCGAGCTGATCTACCGCTTCTATATCGCGGGCCTGTTCGCCGACAACGAGTTCTGCGGTGACCCGCATCCGGGCAATGTGCTGCTGGCCGACGACGGCAAACTCGCCTTCGTCGACTTCGGTCTCTACAAGGAGATGGACCCGGCGCACGTCGAATTCGAACGTGACGTCCTGCGCGCAGCCGCGGAGGGGCGGGGTGAGGATCTGTTCGCGGCGTGGGTGGGGCGCGGGATCATCGACCCCGATTCCGCGGTCACCGTGGAGGAGAGTCTGGCCTACGTCTGGGCTGCCACAGGCTGGCATCTGCTCGACGAGGAAGTCACCATCACCCCCCAATTGGCCACCGGCGCACTACTTCTCGCCGTCGACCCGCGCGCGTCCGACTTCCAGGGCATGCACAAACAGCTGCTGCCGCCCGAGCACGTGTTCTCCCGCCGCGCCGACCTTTTCACCTTCGCGACCCTCGGTCAGCTGCGCGTTACCGCCAACTGGCATCAACTCGCCCGCGAATGGCTCTACGGCGAACCCCCGCAGACCGAAACCGGCCGGGTGATCGAGCAGTGGCGCCGCGGTCTGGGTGATCAGACCGGTCGATAGAATCCGCCTATGAATACTGTGCTCGGCCGCGTGGCCGACCGGATCCTGGTGACGATGGCCGCCGCCGCGACCGCGACCACCCTCGGCATCGGAACCGCTCACCCCGACCCGCGCGAACAGTTCCAATCGGCCGCGGGCACCGAAGGCCTCGACCCAGCCCTCGCCGCCGCCTACACCCTCGCCGAGCAACAGGCCCACGCCGAGGATGTGCCGTTGTCCGTCACATCCGGTCACCGCACGTACGAGCAGCAGGAATGGCTCTGGCAAGACGGCCTCGCCACCTACGGCAGCCCCGACGAAGCCCGCCGCTGGGTCCTCCCGCCCGAAGAATCCACCCACGTCTCGGGCCACGCCGTCGACGTCGGCCCGCAGGAGGGCGCGCAGTGGCTCGAGGCCAACGGCAATCGGTGGGGGCTCTGCCGGACCTTCGACAATGAGTGGTGGCACTTCGAGCTGGTCACCGCACCCGGCGCGCCGTGTCCGCCCCGGGTGCCGGACGCGAGTCAGCGCTAGCGCTGAATCCGGTCTCGGGGTCGCCAGTGCCGTGGCAGTGCACCCGCGTGCACTGCCACGCGCAAGTTCAGCGCAGCTCGGCGAAGAATGTCCGGATGTCGGCGACGTGTGCGGCCGGTTCCTCCATGGCGACGAAATGGTTGCCCGGGTTTTCCGACGGCCAGTGGGTGATCTTGTTGCCGTGATCGGCGATCTTGCGCATGAGTGGTGACCCGCCACCGTAGACGCCGGTCGGCACCAGGTTCTGGTCGGTGGGCCAGCCGAAACCGCCGCCCGCGCGCAGTCCGTCGTACATCGGCCAGGACGAGGTGCCGGTGGTCTGGGTGAACCAGTACAGGGCGATATTGGTCAGCAGATGGTCGCGGTCGATCACGTCCTCGGCGCGATCGGCCATGTAGGCGAACTCCTGGAACTTCTGCATCATCCACGCCAGCAGTGCCACCGGTGAATCGTTCCAGCCGAGCGCGAAGGTCTGCGGCGCCGCCCGCAACAGGGCGTGGTGGTCGACGCCGCCGGTCATCCACTGCTGCATTTCCGCCCACTGCGCGCGGTCCTCGGCCGACATCGCGGGGACGTCAGCCTCGGTCGGCATACCGATCCCGCCGTCGAGATGCACCCCGATCACGTGTTCCGGTGCGGCCAGCGCCATCTCCGGCGCGACGTAGGCGCCGAGGTCGCCACCCTGGGTGCCGTAGCGGTCATACCCGAGACGATCCATGAGGGTGGTCCACATCCGCGCGACTCGTGCCGTGGTCATGCCGGTTTCGGCGGGTGCTGCCGAGAAGGTGAATCCGGGGACGGACGGGATCACCACGTCGAAGGCGAGGGCGGGGTCGAGCCCGTGGGCGCGTGGGTCGGTGAGCGGGCCGATGGTGCGGGTGAATTCGACGAACGAGTTGGGCCAGCCGTGGGTGAGCAGCAGCGGCACCGCGTCGGGCTCGGGGGAGCGGACGTGCACGAAATGCACATCGAGGCCGTCGATCTCGGTGATGAACTGGGGGAATTCGTTGAGCTCCGATTCCCTTGCGCGCCAATCGAAATCGTTCGCCCAGTACTGCGCCAGCTCGCGCAGATACGCGGTGGGGACACCGCGTTCCCAACCCTCGCCCGGGAGTGGGGCCGCCCAGCGCACCCTGGTCAGGCGGTCGTGCAGGTCGTCGAGGTCGGCCTGGGGGATGTCGATGCGGAACGGGCGAATGGTGGTCATCGGGACTCCTCGTTGTCGGTGTGATTCCGACGCTATCTCCCATCTAGGACAGTTCCGGTCCTACATGTCCGGGAGAATCGAGAACATGACCGATACCGCCGCCCGACTGCTCCGTTTGCTCTCGCTGCTGCAGATGCCACGTGAGTGGCCGGGTAGCGAACTGGCCGACCGGCTCGGCGTCACCGACCGAACCGTGCGACGCGACATCGACCGGCTGCGTGACCTGGGTTATCCGGTGGTCGCCGCGATGGGTGCGGCCGGCGGCTACCGGCTCACCGCAGGCTCGGCGCTACCACCACTGATCCTCGACGCGGACGAGGCGGTAGCCGTCGCGGTCGGGCTGAGAGTCGCCGCGGGACAGGCAGTTGCGGGCATCGAGGACGCCTCGGTGCGGGCCATGACCAAACTCGAGCAAGTCCTCCCCGCGACACTGCGCAGACGGGTGCGCGTGGTCGGTTCGGCGCTCACAGTCCGCGCAGGTGACGGCCCCACCGTCGACCCGGAGGTCCTCACCACCCTCGCCGCCGCCGTCACCAACCGAGAACGCCTCCGCTTCACCTACCGCGACGCCACCGGCACCGAATCCCGACGCCACACCGAACCCGCAGGCGTCGCGGCCGCAGGCCGCCGCTGGTACCTCGTCGCCTACGACCTCGACCGCGACGCCTGGCGCACCTACCGCGCCGACCGCATCGAAACCCCCCACCCCACCGGCGCCCGCATCATCGCCCGCGATCTCCCCGCCGCCGACCCGGCCGACTACGTCGCAGGCCGCCGAACCGACTGGGCCACACCTGAATACCACGTCGACGTCACCATCGAAGCACCGCACGGCCGCATCGCAGGCCGCCTCGGCGAAGAACCGGATACCCTGCGCCCCGACACCGACACCACCTGCCGCCTGACCGCCACCCGCGACGACGACCCCACCTGGCTCGCCGTACAACTGACGGGACTGGGTGTGGCTTTCCGCGTCCACGATTCGCCGGAATTGACCGCACAGCTCCGCGTCCTCGCGGCCCGCCTCCAGCACGCATCGGCCGATTGACCAGCCACGATCGCACTCCTCCTGAACGAGCCGTTCGGTGGGCGCGGCCGAGCACACGATCGCTGCTCGGCTCGAGATCCGCTGGAGCTGCTCGCCGAGACCTGCGGGATCCCCGAGCAAGCTCGATCCGGCACCTCGTAGGCGGACCGTGCGCCTACGAGGCGGTTCCCGACCGGAACGACCTGCGTCCGATCGCGCGAGTCATTCCGCTACGGCGTTAAGACGCAAGCGTGCTGGTCAGGGGTGGGCGGCGACGGCTTCGACCTCGAACAGCACATCGGGGGTGGCCAGGCTCGCGACGCCGACGAGAGTCTGGGTAGGTGGTGTCGTACCCCAATTCGCCTGTACCGCACCGGCGATCGGGCCGAGCTTGCTGACATCGTGGTTCACCACGTAGGTCCTGAGCTGGACGACATGGGCGAGGGTGAGGCCGTGGGCGGCGAGGGCGGTGGCGATGTTGCGGAAGGTTTGGTTCACCTGCTCGGTGAAGTCGGGGGAGACGACCGCGCCGTCCGGGCGCGAGCCGTACTGTCCTGAGACCAGCACCAATTCCGTACCTGCGGGGACGACGGCGGTGTGGCTGTAGCCCAAGGGGGTCGGGTCGTGCAGCCCGTCGGGATTGACGAGGGTGTGGGGCGCGTGATCGGTGTTTGTCATACCGATGAACCTGCCAGGAATACACGACATCTTGTGTCGTGTATTCCTGGCATAGTTTTCGTATGCGAGCTGACCGGCTGGTCTCACTGGTGCTGCTGTTGCGGCGGCACGGGCAGCTGTCCGCGGATACCCTCGCGCGCGAGCTGGAGGTGTCGACCCGGACCGTGCTGCGCGACATCGAGGCGCTGTCCACGGCGGGCGTTCCCGTGTACGCCGAACGCGGTAGGCACGGTGGGTTCGCGTTGTTGCCGGGGTTCCGGACCGAGCTCACCGGGCTGAATCACGATGAGGCGCTGGCGCTGTTGATCGCCGGATCACGGCGTGGCGCACAGGCATTCGGGCTCGGATCGGCCCTAGCGTCGGCCATGCTCAAGGTGGTGGACGCGCTGCCCGAAAGTTATCGGGAAACCGCGAGCGACGCGGCCGCGCGATTGCTCATCGATCCCGCGACCGATCTGCTGTCGCGTCGCCTGGACGCCGAGGAATTGTCCGACACGATCGTTGCCGAGGTCCGGCGCGCGGTGCTCGCCGGGCACAAGCTGCGCATCCACTACGCGGCCGTCGACCAGCGCCCTGAATGGCGCACGGTGGACCCGATCGGTCTGGTCACCGTCCGCGGCCAGGGCTACTTGCTCGCCACGCGATCCGGCGCGGACCGAACCTACCGACTGTCGCGGGTCGTGGCCGCCGAGGAGCTCTCCGAGCCTGCCCAGCGACCCGACCGGGTCGACCTGGACCAGGCCTGGCAGGAACGCAGCGCCCGGTTTCGGGCAGGCGGCGACCTGGTCACCGTGCAGGTTCTGGTCGACCCGGCGCGACGGGAGATGTTGGTCGGCACCGCGCTGGCTGTCCACAGCGAAGAATCGGACGCCGGCCGACTGCGGCTGGAGGTCACCTTCCAGGATCCGAGACACGCCGAATGGGCGATATGGCAGCTCGCCACCGACGCGGAGGTGCTGGACCCGCCGTGGTTGCGGACCTCCCTGCGCAACCGCGCCGCCGCGCTCGTTACCTGCTATGACCCCTCGTCTGCCAGGTGACTGTCGACCGGTCGTGCGACGGGTCACCCGCAGACCGGAGGGTCAGCCCACCGGTGCCGGTTCGCCGGGCATGCCCTCCAGCGTCAATCCGCCCTCGATGGTGTTGGGAACGCGGCGGCGGTTGGGGGAACTCAGCGCTGTCGTGAGGTCGCCGCCGTCGTGTTCGGCGAGGAGTTCGCCGCTGTCCCAGACGAGAAGTGTTGCGCTGACGGTGTTCTCGGCGGTGGAGTGGGCCAGGTCGTAGTGGGCGCAGCCGGGCACGTGGGGGTAGGTGATCCAGAGGTCGTAGCCGGTCATGAACAGGTCGAGGTCGAATTGCACACTCAGGCTGAGCAATTCGCTGCGGCCGTTGTCGTCGACGCCGGCAAAGGCTTCGTCGAGAGCGAGTAGGCGTGGCGCCTGAGGATCGGCGGAGTCGAGCATCACGTGGGCGGCGGCGAAGAGGGGCAGGTGCAGGGAGACGGATTGTTCGCCGCCGGAGAGGGCGCTGTGCCGGGCGACGGTGAGTTTGTCCTCGGTGCCGTCGCCCGAGATGAGGGTGAAGGAGAAGACCCGCCACGTGCGGTAATCGAGGGTGGCGGCGAGGATTTCGGGGTAGGACCGCTCCGGGTGGGCGGTGCGGGCGGCGCGGATCTCGGCCGCGAAGTGGGCGCGCACCGAGCCGAGGTCTTCCGGGCTCAGTGCGGTGGTGTCGCGGTCGAGCAGCTTGCACATCGAGCGGGCGGACTCCGACAGGCCGTCGGCGAGGATCCAGTGCACGCCGATGGTGTTGCCCGACGACATCCGCCGCTGCTTCATCTCCGCGCCCATGCGGGAGATGAGTTCGCGAGCGTCGGTGGTGCGTTCGTGGATCTGCTGCGCCAGGCCGGTCAGCAAGGCGTCTTCGAGGATGCGGCGTTCGGCGTCGGTGAGCAGCAGCTCCTGGTCGCGACGGGCGGCGTCGATGCGGGCGGCGAAGTCAGCGAGGGCTGCCTGGCCGTTCTCGTCGTGGACGGCGACGACGGTGAGACCGTCGGCGGCGTCCCAGTTCAGGCGATAGTCGCGGCCCGAGGCGGTGAGAGCGGCGTCGAACTCCTGCAGTGCGCTGGTGACCGCGGACCGCGTGGATTTGCGGCCCGCCTCGGTGGCACGCACCTGGCTGGTGGCGGTGTCGAGGTCGGCGAACAGGGCGCCCACCTCGTCGGGCAGCACCACCGGATCGGTTTCCGGGCCCGCGGCGACGATGCGGTATTGCAGTTGCTCCGGGGTGGACCACGCGGCATCGCTACTGGGCCACCGGTGTTCGATCGAGGCGCCGAGCAAACTCAGCAGGTCGGGCCGGGCGTAGGGGGCCAGCGAACGGACCTCGGCGAGTACCTCGGTGAGCGCGGTGGCGAGGGCTTCGTTGGCGGTGCGATAGGCGGCCTCGGCATCGCCGACCGCTTCGATCGCGGCATTGGCGGCCTTGCGGGCAGCCCGCTGTTCGGCCTTGGCCGCCTCGATGGCGCCGCGAGCCAGGTCCAGGTCACGGTCGATGTCGGCGGCACTGGCGCCCAACGCTTCTCGTAGCGTTTCGAGTTTGCGCTGCTGTTCGGTGAAGCCAAGCCGGGCAGCCTCGGCCTCTTCGGCGAACGCCTCGGCGAGTGCGCGCGCTTCGTCGTGCCGGTCCGCGCCCTCGCGCTCACGTTCGCGCTCCCGCTCGTGTTCGGCGCGCAGGCGCAACAGGCCTGTACCGGTGTTCTCGAAATGCCGGATCGCGGCGGCCAGCGCGTCGAGTTCGCGCGCCTCGCGGGGGGTTCGGTGTGCCTGGGCTGCGGCGCGAACCTTCTTGTCCAGTGCGGCGACCTCGGCGACGGCCTGGTCCAGTTCGCGTTCGGCCTGGGACGCCGCTTCCACCCGCGAGCGCATCAGGCCCGCGGTCTCGGCCACGGCACGCAAGGCGGAGACCACCGCCGACGGGCGCGGTAGCGCCTTGGCGGCGGCCGACAATGCGGCCAATTCCGCGGTGGCGGAAGCATCTTCGGCCCGCGCGGTCTCGTGCTCGGCAGTGGCGGCCTCGATCGAGGCTTCGATCTCGGCGAGCCGGGACTCGCGCCTACGGGCTCGCGCGGTGGTCCCGATGAACTCGGCTTCGGACTTGTGATGGTGGCCGACGAGGACGCCCTGCCGGAAGCATCCGGCGAGGCCGACGACGACCCGTGGCGCGTCGGTGGTGGTGAGGGCGGTGAGCGTGGCGCCGGAGAATGACCGCGCCGCGCCGAGAGCTGCCGCCTCGGCGTCGAGTCCTGTGGGCCGCGGCTGTGCGGAGACATCGTGCAGGGCGATAGAGGCGAGCACGGCGCTCACGGTCTCGGTGGGCACCGTGAGGTCGGTCGAATCCTCCTCGACGACAAGGACATCGGCGAGAGTAGGGCCGGGCGGGCGCTGGTCTACCGGTAAGGGCAGCAGGAAGTGGTCGGAGTCGATGTCGGCGGGCAGGGTCGGGCCGCAGATCCAGCTGTCGAGTAGACCGCTGGACTGGAGTGCCGCTTCGATACCGGCCGCGTCCCGTGGGGACACCGCGTCGGCGAAGCGCACCAGCTGCCACAGTGGCGCACCCGGAAGTCCCTCGCGGACACCGGTTCTGGCGGGATGCGCGGGGGGAGCATCGTCGCGCTGGGCGGCGATCTGCTGACGCTCGGCGACCAGGGCGTCGCGGCGCGCGGCAGCGGCAGTGGTGCGGGAGCGCGCCTCTTGGCGGCGGGTGCGGATCTGCTCCTGCAGCGGCTCGCACCGCTCGGCCAAGACCTCGGAGGCGGACGGAATGTCTTCCACACCCGCACCGGCCATCGCGGCGTCGAGCGCCGCGAACAAGCCGACGGCGGTGCCCACCGGCTCGGCGACCGCGGCGAAAACCTCGGTGTTCGCGGTCCACCAGGTGCGCAGGGCGGCGGCGGATTCACTGCGGGCCAAGGCGACCGCGGCTTCGGCGTGCGCGACTTCCGCGGCGGCCGAGTCACGCAGTTCGATCGCGCGCTCGGCGAGGCGTTCGGAGCGGGTGCGTTCAGCGGCGGCGGTTTCCCACTTGCCCAGTGCTTTTCGGACGGCTCGGACGTCGGCGTCCCGTTCCTCCGCGTGGCCGCGGACCGCCGCGGTGAACTGGTCGCCGCGGCCCTCGGCGCTCGGCTGGGTCCATTCGATGCCCGCTTCTTCGGCGGCGGCGCGCACGGCGTCTTCGCCGCGAAGGAGGCCGGCGGCAGCGGTGCGCACCGCTTCGGTGGCGCGGGTGGCTTCTTCGGCGCGGCGCTGCAGCGTGTGCGCTGCTTCGGCGGCCTTGTCGCGGTGGGCGGCGGCGGAGGTTTCGAGGCGGCGCACGGCGTCGGCGAGGTCGTCGAGTTGCTGTTTGCCCTCGTAGGCGCTGGAGCGCTGGAGGTTCTCGCGGTCGGCGATGGCCTGTTCGTAGGCGTGGTCGGCGTTTTCGGCCCTGGTCTCGGCCTCGGTGCGGTCGGTGTCGCGGCGGGTGCGCAGGGCGGTCGCGGCGAAGAGCGCGGTCGAGGCGTTGGTGACGGCGTCGAGGCGGGTGCGAAGTTGGTCGACGTCGGTTTTCGCTTGTACCGCAAGGTATTTGCGGTAGACGTCGACGAACCGCCGGGTGGCGGTGTCGGCCTGGATGAGACCGTCGAGGGTCCGCCCGACCTCCTCCATATCGCTGAACGAGCGGGCCGCGTCGAGGATCAACTGCTCGTCGAGGGGGCGCAGGCCGTCGGTGAGTGCCTGCGAAAGTCCGCGCGGATCGAGGTTTTTGGCGAGCTGGGGTCGGCGCAGGGTGAGGATCAGGTTGATCAGCTGGTCGTAGCGTTGCACGCCGAGCCCGAACATGCGCGCGTCGATCGCGGCGCGGTACTCGACGGGGCGGTCGACGATCGCGTCGCTGCCGATCTGCTCGGCCAGTTGCTTGCGGGTGAGCGGGCGATCATCGGGTCCGATCAGGGAGAAGTCGACCCCGGCGCGGCCGTCGGCGACGAAGTACCACCGGGTCACCTTGTCCGAGGAGCGGGTGGCGCGCATACCGATACCGACGGTGACGGTCACGGGATCGTCCCAGTCCCCGCGCGCGAACTCCATCCACACATACGAGTAGGCCGATTCCTGCTTGCGGTACAGCAGATTCGACTTCATCGTGCGTTCTTCACCGGCGAACGGATTCAGCCTGCGCGGTTCGATCCGCCCGTCCAGGACGAACGGGAACAGCACCTCCAGCGCCTTGGTCTTGCCGGAACCGTTGGGTCCGCGCAGCACCAGGCGACCGTCGGCGAAACTGAACTCCTGGTCGCGGTAGTCCCACAGGTTGACGATGCCCGCACGGGTCGGGACGAACCGCACTCCGCCGTGAATGAGCGCCATGCTCAGACCCCTGCCTCTCCGGTGCTGCCGTCGGTATCGGCGGCGGTGACGAACAATTCCTCGGTCTTGCGCACACGCACGGTGACCACCGCGCCCCGATACCTGGCCAGCGCGGGCAAGACCAGCACGCCGTCCTCGACCGGGCGGATCAGTCGCAGCTTGGTGAGCAGCGCGAGCACCTCGGTGGTGAGCCCGCCGACATCGGCCTGCCATTGCGCGGCGAAGGTCGCGCCGTAGCGGTCGGTGAGCGCGGTGACGGTCGTGCGCACCCAGGCGTCGTCGAGAAACGGGTAGCTGACCGGCTCGGCGTCCGCGCTGTCGTCGGTGAAATCGGGTGCTGGAGTATCGGTGTCGATGTCCTCGGCGAGTGGGGCGAAAACGCCCGCCGTGGGGATGGACGCATCGAGATGCTCGAGCAGTGTGTGATCGGGGGCGAGCGCACCGGGTCGCTGCGGGATCGGGTTGTCGATGTCGAGCACCGCATCGGCGATCTCGCCGATCAGCAGCAGGGCCACCTGGGCCAGCGTTCCGGTGCCGGGGAAGCGGGTGTCGGACAGCCGACCCGAGCTGTCGATCAGCGCCACCCCTTCGGCCCGGCGTTCGGCGCGCAAGCCGGTGCAGTATTCGACCTCGCCGACCAGACGGTCCTGGCCGAGCAGCGCACCCTCGGCTGCCGACAGTTCGTCGAGGTAGACGACCGGGCGCTCGACCAGTGCCCGGCGGACCCGGCGGGCCTGATCGGCCGATGCCTGGTCGGTGTCCTCGGCCAGCAACCCGCGCACGCTGTGCAGATGCTGCAGTGCCCGCGGGGGCCGGAACAGGGCGAACACCACCGGCCGGTCGATGTCGTAGAGCGCCTCGCCCGCCTCCGGGTCGCTGGCCCAGCCGCCCGCGTCACCGTCGGCCAACGTCAGCGCACCCCGCGCACCCAGCCAGCCGATGGCATCCACGAAGGCGTCGCGATCGGCGGCCCGCTCGGTCGACAGGTCCAGGCCCTCGATCCGGCTCGCGTAATCGGCGACGTGCTCGGCCAATTCGGACAGGGTGATCTGGTCGCCGGCCCGGCCGAGCGCGGCGAGCGCCAGCGACAGATAGGCGTAGCGGCGGCGGTCGAAGACCCGATCGTTGACACTGCGGGCGGGCCGCGCGTCATCGAGCCGGTCGTGCACCGGGTAGAGCCGGGCCGTGGTCTCGGTGACTTCGAGCCGGTAGCCGAACAGTTCGGCCAGGTCCTCGCGCAATTCCGTCGCCCACCGGCGGATCAGCGGCAACGCGATCCGGTCGGGGTAGACGCGGGTGACCAGGTGATTGGCCAGCATCACCCGCGCCGCCCGCTGGTAGCTGTCGAGCGCCAGCGCATCGATCCGTTGTCGCTTCACAGGTTCGTCCCTCGCGTCGCGCGGTGGGTGCGGGCATCGAGCGAGTCGATGCGCGGGCAAGCCCGGCGTGACCGCCGCGGTGTCATCGCACGACCCCCCGTCGAGCCGATTCGCGCACTTCGAGGCGGCGGTTGTTCAGGTGGAGGAGGCCCGCGGCGGTCCGGATCACTGTCGACCCGTCGCACGGACGTACCGTCAAGGTCACGCCGTTGTCGGAACCTGTTGTGCCGTCGACCTTTCCGCTCACCGGAACCCAGGCGGTCGAGGCCGCGTCGAGCAGGCGCAGCAACACCTCGGTCTCGCGCTGGTCCAGCTCCCGCTCGTGCACATTGCCCTTCGACAACGACGCGGCGGCCGCGGCGCGTTCGCGCTGCGCCGCCAGTTGGGCCTCGCGCAGCCGCCGCACGCCCGCGTCGTTGCGCGAGATCCGGGCGGGGGCGCCCGCGGTGGGTGCGCGCCCGGTCTCGGCGAGTGTGCGGGAAATTTCCAAAGGTGTTGCGTCCCACCAGGATCGGCTGGCCGGGATCAGCTCCGCATCGGGATGTTCGAGCGACAGATGGCGCGGCTTGCCCAGTCCGAACACCGCATCGTAGAGCGCGTGCGCGCTGCCCGCGGTGGGCGTGGCGACGAACCATTCGGCCAGGTGCCGCAACGCCGATTCCCGGCTGACACCACCGCGACGGGTCTCGGTGACCCGCCGCAACAGCGACAGCACCGCCGCGATCGCGCTCATCGTCGCCTCGCGCAGTCGATCGGCCTCACACGTTTCCGGCGATTCGCTGCCCGCCGCGACGAACCAGGTGCGCAACCCGGCCCAGCGCGCACGCCAATCCGCTTCGCGTTCAGCGAAACTCAGCAACACCCGCTCGTCGCACCCGGCCGCGCGGCCGATCAACTGTTCGACCCCGGTCTCCTCGACCTCGCCGATCGCCGCGGCCAGCCGCGGCGCGAATCGGGCCAGATCCATGCTGAACTCCCGCATGTGCGCGAGCAACGCGTCCTTGTGCGCGAGAAACGATTCCGGCGTGATCTCGGTGGTGCGCACCAGATCGCCCAGCGACAGGTAGAAATGCGCGGCCCGCGCGGCCATGTCGGTGAGCGCGGCGTCGAGCCTGCGCAAGGTGGTGTAGACCCGTTCGGCGTCGCCGTCGCGGTTGGCGGCGGAGAGGGTGCGCAGGTCGGCGAGCAGTTCGGGCAGCACCAGCCGCGACAGGGACGCGTCCTCCATCCGGGCCGCGAGCACCCCGGCCACCGCCCGGTAGGCCTGGAAGCCCGCCTGCGCGAACTGGTAGACGTAGTGCCGATTGCGGTACTCGGCCAGGGTGGCCGCCCGGGTGCCGTCGTAACTGCGTTCCAGCACACCCCAGCGATGCAGCTGTTCGAGCAGCGGACCGATCTCGACCGCGGGCAGTGGAACACCCGCGGCCGCCTCGATCCGGCCGCCCGACTCGGCTTTCGAAATCCACTCCGCGACGTCGTCGGCGTGCAACAACACCACGTAGGCGGCGCGAGCGCTGTCGAAGGCGCGCAGCACCCGCAGGTAGTCGGCGCGCTTCTCGGCGGTCGCGAAGGAGAACAACCGCAGACGCTCGTCCCACAGGGCGGGGACGGCGCTGGGCAGCCCGTCGGCGGAGTCGGTCACCGTAGACAGGTTAGTGGTGGCCTCCGGGTGCGACGCCGGACCCGTCCCCGATCGGCGTGGCACCGCCGCGCGAGCTCACCCCACATTGAGCGATCGCAGCTGCTCGAGGAACGATTGGGTGCGCTGATCTCCTGGGTACCGTTCGATGATCTCCCTGGCCGCCTCGCCCGCGATCCACGCCAGTGACGGCAACGACTTGCGGCCCGCCGAGAACGCCGCGACACCCTCCTCGACCGCGCGCTCGAGATCGCGATCGCGCACGGCGACGACGGCCAGGGTCAGCCGCGCCTCCGAGACCCGCATGGGATTGCGGACCGAACCGTCCGGTCGGGTCGAATCGCTGATCACCTGCTGGGCGTAGCGCTCGGCCAGTCGATCCTGGCCCGCCACCCGGCAGCAGTCCATCGCGTAGAAGTCGAATTTCGTGGCATCGACGACGAAGTGGTTGTCCAGATCGGCCGGATGACCCATCCGCGACAGGATCGCCCTGCCCTCGTCGAGCGCGGTCTGCACATTGCGGCGATCACCCAGCCGGGCCCAGCCCTTGGCGCGCTGCGCCGCCAACTGCACCCCCACACTCGACGACGTGGTACCCGCCATCGCCTTCTCCGAGACATCGATCGCGCCACGGAAGTTGCCCTGGGTCAACGCGAACCACGCCGACATCTCCGCGGCCCACCCGACGATCTCGGCATTGCCCGCCTCGCGGCCCAGCGAATCGGCGGCTCGGCGGGTGGCCTCGGCGCCACCGCGGCGGCCCAGATCGTAGTCGACGCAACCGACCAGCAACGCGACCCAGCCTGCCAGAACGAGGATTTCGCGATGCTGGCTCAGCGTCAGTCTGCCGTCGAGCAGAGAGGTGATCCGGCGCAGCCACGCGGTCCCCTCGGTGTGCAGTGCGTAGGGGTCGGCGTAGGCGTATTCGCAGCACAGCCTTTCGGCGGTGATCCGCACCGCGTCCAGGGTGGCGCTGTTGACGTCGGACATTCTGAGTCGTCCGATGAACTCCAGAGTGTCCATACCGGTTGCCGATAACAGCTCGTCATCCCGGTTGGGACGGGACTTCGGGAAGAACGCGGCGGGGACGGTGTCGAACGCGGCCGCGATGATCGGCGCGTAGAACTCGTCAGGTCGCGATTCCCCGGATTCCCAGCGGCGCCAGTTGCGCAGCAAGGTACTGTCCGTCGGCAGGTTGTGGGAGGACTTGGCACGCATCGCGCGAACGGCATCGCTTTGCGACCACCCCCTCGCGTCACGTTCCGAGCGCATCCGAACAGCCCAGACGGGTCGATCATCAGTTGCGGTCACGGCGGTAGTATTCCACCAGTTAACGTTCGGCGTCCCGGATAGGGCATGTAGATGTCATCGGATTGACATCTGCTGCCGGGGGCCACGAATGTTCATGATGTAAGCAGGTACTCGGCTCGATAACCGGATGCCGGCTTTGCAGGAGAGCTTGCAGGGCAACGCAGTACCCCCGCGTGGCGCACCGCGTGACGCGGGGGGATCGGTACACGACAGGTCCGACAACAGAACAGCGATCCCAATCCAACGGAGGTTCGGGTGGAAGCGTTGATCTATGGATACTTGCGGGACGATCTGGCCGATGGCCAGAGCGACCAATTGGAGGATGCGCTACGCAGCCTCGCACGGACCGCGGGCATGTGTTTCGCCGCGACGTTCCACGAAGCACCCGCGGGTGACGGTGCGGCGTTCGCCGAACTCACCCAGGAATTGAAGCGCGCCGACGCCCACCACGTGGTGGTGCCGTCGCTCGATCACCTTGCCGGCCAAACGATTCCGCGTGACCTGCTGATCGCGAAGCTGGCGCACGAGGCGGCCGCCCAGGTGCTGACCCTGGAGCGTTGACCATGGGATCCGATGCAGGCACCGATCCGCCATCTCGGTAGCGGCCGCCCCAGCGGCCGGACAGGCCATCGGCGCGAGCGTGCTGGTCGCCGAATGCCCAGCTATGACAAGGCCTTTCAGCTCACGCCAGCAGCACGGCGCTGACGATCAGCCGCTGCCAGACTGCCGTCGCCTTCGCTCCGGCCCCGCCGTGAACGAAGTACCAACAGGCCAGCGGTGACAACGCGCGTACCCGCGCGGGATCTTCGGTCTAGAGGCCGAAGCTGCCCGGTCCGCGCCTGCGCAGATACTTCTCGAACTCCGCCGCGATGGCGTCGCCGTCGATCTTGGACATGGTCTCGTTGAGGTCGATCGCCGCGTCGCCGCGCTCTTCCAGGGAGCGCACGTACTCGCTGATCTCCTCGTCGCCGAGGGTCATCTCGTTGACCGCGGCCTCCCACTCCTCGGCCTGCTTCGGCAGCTCACCGAGCGGAACCTCGATGTCGAGGACGTCTTCGACCCGGTGCAACAGCGCGATCGTCGCCTTGGGGTTCGGCGGCTGCGACACGTAGTGCGGGACGGCGGCCCAGAACGACACCGCGGGCACACCAGCCTTGACGCACTGGTCCTGCAGCACGCCGGTGATCCCGGTCGGGCCCTCGTACCTGGTCTGTTCCAGGTTGAACCGCTCGGCCGCCTCGGGACTGTAGGCCGAACCGGTCACCGGCACCGGACGGGTGTGCGGGGTATCGGCCAGCAGCGCGCCGAGGATCACGACCGTCTCCACGCCGAGTTGCTCGATGAATTCGAGCAGGTCGTCGCAGAAGCTGCGCCATTTCATATTCGGTTCGATGCCACGAAGCAGCACCACATCGCGGTCGCTGCCGGGCGGGGAACACACCGACAGCATCGTCGAGGGCCACTGGATTTCCCTGGTCACCCCGTCGACCTGACGGACGGTCGGCCGGTTCACCTGGTAGTCGTAGTATTCCTCGGAATCGAGTTCGGCCAGCGGCTCGGCATCCCAGATCAACTCCAGATGTTCGATGGCGCCACTGGCGGCATCGCCGGCGTCGTTCCAGCCCTCGAAGGCGGCAACCATGACGGGATTGCGCAACGTCGGCAGTTCCGTCTCGGGGGTCTCACTGGCATCCACCCGGTCAGCCTAGTGTCTTGTGCGAATTGTTTTGCGGTGACCGACGGTGTTGCGTGTTTCGCCCGCGGACAGTGGTCCACGCCACTTGATTCACCCACAGTGGTCTTGTTCGTCGGAGGCGCCCTCTAGTCTTGAATCATGTCTGCGTCCTTGCCCACCGGGTTCGATACCACGCTCCTCGACACGCTCCGGCGGCGTGTCGTCATCGGCGACGGCGCGATGGGCACGATGTTGCAGGCCGCGGATCTGTCGCTCGACGACTTCCGCGGCCTCGAGGGTTGCAACGAGATCCTCAACGACACCCGCCCTGATGTGCTGGCCGAGATCCACCGCGCCTACTTCGCCGCGGGCGCGGATGCGGTGGAGACCAACACCTTCGGCTGCAACCTGCCCAACCTCGCCGACTACGACATCCAGGACCGCATCCGCGATCTGTCCGAGCGTGGCACCCGCATCGCCCGCGATGTCGCCGACGAGATGGGTCCCTCGGCGGATGGCACCCCGCGCTATGTGCTGGGCTCGATGGGCCCCGGAACCAAGCTGCCGACCCTGGGCCACGCCCCGTTCGTCTCGCTGCGTGATGCCTACACCGAAGCCGCGCTCGGCATGCTCGACGGTGGTGCCGATGCCATTCTCATCGAGACCTGCCAGGACCTGCTGCAGGTCAAGGCCGCGATCACCGGTAGCCGCCGGGCGATGATCGCCGCCGGTCGCCGGATCCCGATCATCACCCACGTGACCGTGGAGACCACCGGCACGATGCTGGTCGGCAGTGAGATCGGTGCGGCGCTGACCGCGCTGGAACCGCTCGGCATCGACATGATCGGGCTGAACTGCGCGACCGGTCCGGCGGAGATGAGCGAGCACCTGCGGCACCTGTCGCGGCACGCGAACATCCCGGTGTCGGTGATGCCGAACGCGGGTCTGCCGGTGCTCGGTGCCAACGGCGCGGAGTACCCGCTCACCCCCGAAGAGCTCGCTGTCGCGATGAGCGGGTTCGTCTCCGAGTTCGGGCTCTCGCTGGTCGGTGGCTGCTGTGGCACCACCCCGGAGCACATTCGGCAGGTCGCCGAGGCGGTGCGCGAGGTCGAGAAGACCCTGCCCGCGATCGCCGATCGTCGTCATCCCGAGCACGAACCTGCTGTGTCGAGCATGTACACCGCTGTCCCGTTCGAGCAGGACGCGTCGATCATGATGATCGGTGAGCGCACGAATGCCAACGGCTCCAAGGCTTTCCGTGACGCGATGCTGGCCGCGGACTGGCAGCGCTGCCTCGAGATCGCCAAGGACCAGACCCGCGACGGCGCGCACATGCTCGACCTGTGTGTCGACTACGTGGGCCGCGACGGTGCCGAGGACATGAACGAGCTGGCCTCGCGGCTGGCGACCGCCTCGACGTTGCCGATCATGCTCGACTCCACCGAGGTGCCGGTGTTGCAGGCAGGTCTGCAGCATCTGGGTGGCCGGTGCGCGGTGAACTCGGTGAACTACGAGGACGGCGCGGGCCCGGATTCGCGGTTCCAGCAGATCATGCGGCTGGTCTCCGAGCACGGTGCCGCGGTCGTCGCGTTGACCATCGACGAGGAAGGCCAGGCGCGCACGGCCGATCACAAGGTCGCGATCGCCGAGCGCCTGATCGACGACATCACCGGCAACTGGGGCCTGGCGGAGTCCGACATCATCATCGACACCCTGACCTTCACCCTGGGCACCGGGCAGGAGGAGTCGCGCAAGGACGGCGAGGAGACGATCAAGGCCATCCGCGAGCTCAAGCGCCGCCGCCCGCAGGTGCAGACCACTCTTGGGTTGTCGAATATCTCTTTCGGTCTGAATCCGGCCGCCCGGCAGGTGCTGAACTCGGTGTTCATGCACGAATGTGTCCAGGCGGGGTTGGATTCGGCGATCGTGCACGCGTCGAAGATCCTGCCGATGAGCCGGATCCCCGACGAACACCAGCAGGTCGCCCTCGATCTGATCTATGACCGCCGCACCGAGGACTACGACCCGCTGCAGAAGCTGATGGCGTTGTTCGAGGGTGTCTCGACGGCGTCGTCGAAGGCCTCACGCGCGGAGGAAATGGCGCTGCTGCCGTTGTTCGAACGCCTGGAACGGCGCATCGTCGACGGTGAGCGCAACGGTCTCGGCGACGATCTCGACGAGGCGATGCAGACGGTGCCGCCGCTGCAGATCATCAACGAGACCCTGCTCTCGGGCATGAAGACCGTCGGTGAGCTGTTCGGTTCGGGGCAGATGCAGCTGCCGTTCGTGTTGCAGTCGGCCGAGGTGATGAAAACCGCTGTCGCGCACCTGGAACCGCACATGGAGGCCACCGACGACGCGGGCAAGGGGCGGATCGTGCTGGCCACGGTGAAGGGCGATGTACACGACATCGGCAAGAACCTGGTCGACATCATCTTGTCCAACAACGGCTACGAGGTGGTCAACCTCGGCATCAAGCAGCCGATCGCGACCATCCTCGACGCCGCGCAGGACAAGAAGGCCGACGTGATCGGCATGTCCGGGCTGTTGGTGAAGTCGACGGTGGTGATGAAGGAGAACCTCGGCGAACTCAACACCAAGGGTGTGGCCGAGCAGTTCCCGGTGCTGCTCGGTGGCGCCGCGCTGACTCGTTCCTACGTGGAGAACGACCTGACCGAGGTCTACGACGGCGAGGTCTATTACGCCCGCGACGCGTTCGAGGGCCTGCGGTTGATGGACGAGATCATGACCGTCAAGCGTGGCGGTGGCCTCGACCCGGACAGCCCGGAGGCGATCGCGGCGAAGGAGAAGGCCGCCGAGCGTAAGGCGCGCCATGAGCGGTCCAAGCGGATCGCGGCCGAGCGCAAGGCCACCGAGGCGCCGATCGTGGTGCCCGAGCGCTCCGATGTCGCCGCGGATCTGCCGGTGCCGACGCCGCCGTTCTGGGGCACGCGGGTGATCAAGGGTCTGCCTTTGGCGGAGTACTCGGGGCTGCTCGACGAGCGGGCGCTGTTCCTCGGCCAGTGGGGTCTGCGCGGGCAGCGCAAGGGTGAAGGCCCGACCTATGAGGATCTGGTGGAGACCGAGGGCAGGCCGCGGTTGCGGGCCTGGCTCGATCGCCTGGCCACCGAGGGTGTGCTCCAGCACGCGGCGCTGGTCTACGGGTACTTCCCCGCCGTGTCGGAAGGTGACGAGGTCATCGTGTTGACCGAGCCGAATCCTGATGCACCGCAGCGGTATCGGTTCACGTTCCCGCGTCAGCAGCGTGATCGGTTCCTGTGCATCTCGGACTTCATTCGTTCGCGTGAGCGGGCTCGCGAGACCGGGCAGGTCGATGTGTTGCCGTTCCAGTTGGTGACGATGGGACAGCCGATCGCCGACTTCGCGAACGCGTTGTTCGCCGCCGACAACTATCGCGATTACCTCGAGGTGCACGGTATCGGTGTGCAGCTCACCGAGGCGCTGGCCGAGTACTGGCATCGCCGGGTGCGTGAAGAACTGACCGTCGACGGCAAGTCCGTCGCCGCCGAGGATCCCGCTGATGTGCAGGATTACTTCAAGCTCGGTTACCGGGGTGCGCGGTATTCCTTCGGTTACGGGGCCTGCCCGGATCTGGAAGATCGCGCCAAGTTGGTCGACCTGCTCGACGCGGGCCGGGTCGGGGTGACGTTGTCGGAGGAACTGCAGTTGCACCCGGAGCAGTCCACGGACGCGTTCGTGCTGCTGCATCCGGAGGCGAAATACTTCAACGCCTGACAAACTGAGCACTGCAACGCACGCGTCGGCAGATCGGATCGGTCCCGCGGACCGGTCCGATCGTCGTTGTGGTGTCTGTGAGTCTGGTCACGATGCGGTGCGGCGGCCTGGGCCGCGCTGTCCCGCAACAAGATCGAAGTAGTTCAGCACGTAGGATTTTCGAAAGTTTCATCCCGCTGTGGCGCGGAGGGCGAGACGACTCAGCGGTAAGCAGGAGGGGCACAAAAATATGACATCGGATCGGTTGATCGCAGGACGCTATCGACTCACCGACCCGATCGGCACGGGCGCGATGGGAGTCGTGTGGCGTGCCACCGACGTCCGGCTGCGACGCACCGTCGCCGTGAAACAGGTGCTGCTCGCGCCGGGACTCACGGGAACGCAAGCGCTCGAAGGCAAGCTACGCGCCATGCGGGAAGGCCGGATCGCCGCGCGCCTGCACCATCCCAACGCCATCACCGTCTTCGACGTCGCCGAAGAGGACGGCCAGCCCTGGCTGGTCATGGAATACATGAACGCGCCGAGCCTGGCGGTGAAGCTGGCGGGCGGGGTGACCCTGCCGCCGCTCGATGTGGCCGGGATCGGCGCACAGGCCGCCGCCGCGTTGTCGGCCGCCCACGACGCCGGGATCATGCACCGCGACGTGAAACCGGCCAACTTGCTCGTCGGCGACGACGGCACGGTCAAACTCACCGACTTCGGCATCTCGCACGCGACCGGCGACGTCACCGTCACCGCCACCGGGTTCCTGGCGGGCACCCCCGCGTACCTGGCGCCCGAGATCGCGCGCGGCGACAACCCGAAACCCGCGGCCGACGTGTTCGCCCTCGGCTCCACGCTCTACGCCGCCTCCGAAGGCGCGCCGCCCTTCGGTGAGGGCGACAACCCGCTCGCGGTGCTGCACGCTGTCGCGCGTGGTGTGGTGCCCGAACCGAAGAACGCGGGCCCGCTCGCCCCGGTGCTGATGTGGCTGCTGACCGCGTCCGCCGATGACCGGCCGACGATGGCGCAGGCGCGCGTCGCGCTGGAAGATGTCGCGGCGGGCCGGGTTCCGGCGCTGCCCGCCACGGCGACGAAGATGCTGCCGATCGGCGAAGCGGACACGACCATGATCGCCCGGCCCGAGTCGGCCTCGAACGGGGGAGCGGCGGCGAAATCCGGCGCGGCCGCACTGTTCGGCAGTGGCTGGGCCATGGCGAAGGCCGCCCGATCGGTGATCTCGGGTCGAAACTCGACAGGCGAGACCACGGGCACATCGCCGGCCTCTGGCGCGCAGACAGCATCCGCCGAGGCCGGTCAGGCGGCTTCCGGCGGTCGCGGTCAGGCGGCTTCGGGCGGGGTCGGACAGGCAGCCTCGGGCGATGCCACGTCGGCGTCTTCCGGTGGGCACGGCTCGAAGCCTCCCCGCGGTGTCGGCCCGGCGGCGGGCGTCGGTCCGGGGGCGTCGGCCGGGACCGGGCATGCGGCGAGTGGTGCGGTCGGCCAAGCAGCGGCGGGCGATCCCGGACTTGTGCGGCCGCGTGATGCCGCCGGATCGAACTCGGCCGGTGTCGAACGTGCCGGTGCCGAGGCGGACGCCCGCGCCCGCGCCGCGGTTGCTCCGGCGCCGGGATCTGGCCTGCATCCCGCGTTCGCTGCCTCGCCGTCACGTACCGACCGGCTGAACAACAACCGCGCGGTGCTACTCCTCGCGGCCGCGGTCGCTGCCTTCACCGTGATGCTCGTGGTGCTGGTCGTGACCCGCGACCGGGGCGGCGAGGCCGATCAGCAAGCCCAGATCCCCGCCTCGCCGGTCACCGTCACGACCATGGTCGACGGCAAGGTGAGCACCGTCGTGATCGTGCCCGAACAGGAGACGATCACCGTGCCTGCCCCGCCCGCGGCCGTCCCCGGCGGCGCGACCACCACCGGCGCGACGCCGACCAGCACCTCGGCCGTGCCCACCCCCACTACCGCGAAACCGACCGGCACGACCGTCACCACCACGCCGGTCGGCCCGCCGACCCCGGACCGGATCAATCAGTTCATCGCCGGGTACTACGGCATGCTGCCCGGCAACATCGGCGGTGCGTGGGCCCAGCTCGCGCCCGGCTACCAGGCGCAGACCGGCGGATTCGGGCAGTACTCGTCGTTCTGGTCGTCGGTGCGGGCGGTGACTGTCGGCTCGATCACCCCCAGCGGCCAGAACCGCGCGGTCGTCACCCTCACCTACCAGCTCACGAATGGCACCGTGACCTCGGAGAATCGCTGGATCCAGGTCTCCGGCGACGCGGGCAACCTGCAGATCGCCGGCTCGGGCGTCTGAGGCGCACCCGCTACCCTGAACGGGTCCGGCGACCGCCGGTCACCGACGCGATATGTGACGAGAACGAGGCGAGTAACAGGTGAGCGCGCGACCGGCCGCGGTGCTGTGGGACATGGACGGCACGCTCCTGGACTCGGAGAAGCTGTGGGACATAGCGGTTCGTGAACTGGCCCGCGAACACGGCCGCGAGCTGACCGACGAGGTCCGCCACGCCCTGATCGGCGCCTCCGGCCCGAACGCCCTGCGCATGCTCTTCGACGGCATCGGCGTGGTGCCGACGCCGGAGACGATCGCCGAGGCGGGGGAGTTCCTCGAACGCCGGGTCACCGAGTTGATGCTCGGCCCGATCCCGTGGCGACCCGGCGCCAAGGACGCCCTCGCGATGGTGCGCGAGGCGGGCCTGCGGTGCGCGCTGGTGACCAACACCAAGCGCTCGCTCACCGAATACGGCCTCGACACCCTGGGCCGCGACTTCTTCGACACGTCCGTCTGCGGTGACGAAGTGCCGCACGGCAAGCCCGATCCGGCCATCTACCGCCGCGCCGCCGAACTGCTCGGGGTCGACCCGAGTGCGTGTGTCGCGATCGAGGATTCGCCGACCGGCTCCCTCGCCGCGCAGGGTGCGGGCTGCGGTCTGATTGTGATCCCGTGCGAGATCGCGGTTCCCGAGGCGCCTGGGCGGGTATTCCGGGAGTCGTTGATCGGATTGTCGATCGACGATCTGCGGGCCGCACTCGACGCGCGCATCTGAATCTTTCGGCGGCCGTGCGTGATAGGGCGCAATAGCCTACCGTGATTGTATCGAAACACAGGTTGAATCTACGAAAACTGTTGCCACACAGTTGATTTCGCACGATTGTGATCTGCCCGGGATATGCCCGATTTGTCGAAACCACGAGCGCGCGCCCGAATATTCCCGCAAACTGGGTACATGACGGGCACGCGGGGGCTTGACGAAATCGTCGATATCGCACGGTATCCACTCACCGATCTCGGTGGTTCCGGCAGGCAGGCGGCGATCGAGGCCGCCCGCGCCGAACTGGCCGAGGACGGCTGCACGGTCCTGCGCGAGTTCATCCGGCCGCAGCTGCTGGAGACGCTGCGCGTGGAGGGTGAGGCGATCGCGCCGCACGCCCACTACGAGGTGGAGCGGGTCAACGCCTACAACATCCCCCTTGATGCCGACCTGCCCGCCGGCCATCCGGCTCGGATCGTGCTCGACCGCGGCAACGCTTTCGTGGCCCGCGACCGCATCCCCGCCGAGGCGCTGATCCACCGCCTCTACACCGACCCGGTGTTCCAGCGTTTCGTCGCCGACTGCTTCGAACTCGACGATCTGCACGAATTCGCCGACCCGCTGGCGGGTTTGTGCCTGAACGTGGTCGAGCCGGGGATGTCGCACCCGTGGCACTTCGACACCAACGAGTTCACTGTGAGCATGCTCACCCGCAAGCCCGAAGCCGGCGGCGTGTTCGAGTACTGCCCCAATATCCGCGACCCACACGCCGAGCACCTCGACGATGTGCGCGACGTGCTCACCGGTGACGGCACCCGGTTCATCCGCGCGCTGGAACTGCGCCCCGGCGATCTGCAGCTGTTCAAGGGCCGCTTCTCCCTGCATCGCGTCACCGAGGTAGCCGGTGCGGGACAACGACATTCGGCGATTTTCGCCTACACGGACCGTCCAGGGGTGATCGGCACGGTCGAACGCACCAGGCAGTTGTTCGGCCGTGTCCTGCCCGACCACGTGGCCGCCTCGGCCGACGCCGTCCGAGGTGACCGACTGCTCGACTGAGAGGAACCGCCCATGTCCGTTCCGTTGCACACCACCGGCAAAGCATCCTTCGACGACATCTACGAAAGTCCGGATCCACGCGCGTATTTCGAGCGGATGAACGATCTGGACTACCGGATCCCGGAACTGGCAAAGCCGCACTTCGCCGAGCAGCTGCGTCAGCTGCGGGCCGCACGGCCGGGCCGGATTCCTACGGTTCTCGACCTCGGCTGCTCCTACGGGGTGAACGCGGCCCTGCTGCGCAGCGACACCACCGTCGACGAATTGGCCCGGCACTACCGCGATCACGGCGACACCGACAAGGTCGGGCTGATCGCCGCGGACCGGGAGCGGTTGCGCGGCGACCTCATGCCCGACGTACGCTTCATCGGGATGGACGCCGCACGCCCGGCGCTGACCTACGCCCACGCCGCCGGATTCCTGCACGACTACGTGCACGCCGACCTCGAGGCCACCGAGCCCACCGAGGCGCAGCGCCGTGTGCTCGCCTCCGCCGATCTGGTGATCTCCACCGGATGCGTCGGCTACATCACCGAGAAAACCCTGTCCAGGGTCGCCCAGGCAGACCCGCGCAAGCGACCGTGGATGGCGCATTTCGTGTTACGGATGTTCGATTTCGGTCCCATCGCCGAGGAACTGGCCGCGCTCGGCTATCGCAGCGAGCAGCGTCCCGGTATGTTCCAGCAGCGGAGGTTCGCCTCGGCGCAGGAACGCGAACAGGTGCTGGATGCGTTGGCGGCCAAGGGAATCGACACCACCGACCACGAAGCAGAAGGCTGGCTCTACGCCAACCTGTTCCTGTCCCGCCCGCATCCCATCGAGACCTGAGGACTTGGATTGAACCAACCCACGTTCGCCGCCGAAGACACGCTGCCCCGGGTACCGCTGCCGAGTCTGGACGACAGCTGCGCGCGGTTCCTGCAATGGTGTCAGCCACTGCTCGGCGCCGAGGACTACGCCACCACCGAGGGCGCGGTAGCCGAGCTGCTGCGCCCCGGTGGGGCGGGGCGCGCCCTGCACGCCGCGCTCGCCGAGTACGACGCCACCCCCGGCGTCGGCAGCTGGCTCGACGAATTCTGGCCGTCGCGGTATCTGGGCCGTCGGGACCGGATCGCGTTGAACGCCAA
The DNA here is from genome assembly GCF_054031145.1 of Nocardia sp. FBN12. Classification (NCBI taxonomy): domain Bacteria; kingdom Bacillati; phylum Actinomycetota; class Actinomycetes; order Mycobacteriales; family Nocardiaceae; genus Nocardia; species Nocardia sp. FBN12. The sequence continues at coordinate 3,146,563 of NZ_CM132926.1, read as the reverse complement.
CTTCGTGTTCCTGTTCCGTGACGACACCCCGCTCGCCGCGTCGACGCCGGCCGGGCAGGCCGAGCGGGCCGCCGCGATCATCGAGGCGGCAGTCGATTACAAGCTGGCACTGGACGCGGAGAAGATCCCGCCGGTGACCCAGCGCGGGCAGGCACTGTCGATGTGGCAGAACGAGTACCTGTTCTCCGAGACCCGGATTCCGGGCGAGATCCAGGACAGCGTCCGCAAGCCCTACAGCCCGGAATGGCCGGGGCCCTCGGATGCCCGCCACATCGCGGTCTTCTACCGCGGCAACATCTTCCGGATGGATGTCATCGGACCCGACGGCGCGCCGTACGCGTTCGACGACGTGGTCGACGGGCTGCGCGCGGTGATCAAGGGCGGCACCAAGCCCGCCGCGACCGACACCTCGGTGGGGCATCTCACCACGAAAGCCCGTGCGGCCTGGGCTCGCAGCCGCGAGGTACTGCGCACCGAGCCCGCCAATGTCGTGGCCTTCGACGCGGTGGAGACGGCACTGTTCTCGGTGTGTCTCGAGGACTTCGCGCCCCGCGACGAACTGCACGCCTGCGATCAGCTGCTCCACGGTGACAGCGGCAACCGCTACTTCGACAAGTCGGTGTCGTTCATCGTCTTCGCCGACGGTCAGGCAGGCATCAATATCGAGCACTGTGGGCTCGACGGCACCACCGTGCTGTCGTTCGTCGACGCGCTGCTCGAGCGGACCGCCCAGGACCACGCGGCAACCAACGGGGCGCAATCGCAGGGGTTGCCCTCGGTGGAGCCGATCGAGTTCGTGCTCGATTCGGCCGCCCGCGCCGACATCGCCGCGGCGGGCGCCGACTTCGCCCGCTTCGCCGCCGATACGGCCACCTCGCTGGTGTCGTTCGACGACTTCGGCACCGGCGAGGCCAAGAAGCTGGGCATCTCACCCGATGCCTTCGCGCAGCTCAGCTACCAGCTCGCCCACCGGCGCAGCAAGGGGCTGACCGGCGCGACCTACGAATCCATCGCCACCCGGCAGTACCGCAACGGCCGCACCGAGGCCATGCGGGTGGTGACCCCGGAGATGGTGGCGTTCGTCGACGCGATGCTCTCGCCGGATGCCGATCAGGCGACCAAACTGGCCGCCGCGCGCACCGCGGCGTCCGCCCATGTCGCCCGGGCGAAGGAATGCCAGGCCGGGCAGGCGCCCGAGCAGCACCTGTGGGAGCTGGAGTGGATCCAGCGTCGGCGCGGCGTTCAGCTCGGCGTCGCTGATGAGCGGATCGCGCTGTTCGACAGCCCCGGCTGGACGGTCATGCGCGACGACTACCTGTCGACCAGCTCGGCCCCGTCGAAGTACATCCGCTACTTCGGTTTCGGCTCGACCAGCCCGCGCTGCATCGGCATCGCCTACGTGCTGCTCCCGGATCGCTGGAACATCTACCTGGCCACCCCGAAATCGGTGTCCGACCAGATGTACGCCTTCGCCGACCACCTGCGCACAGCCGTAGCCGACCTGCGCGAACTGCTCACCGAACCGGCATGATCGTTTCCCGGCGTGCCGCATCGCGCGGTACGCCGGGAAAACCGCTGGGTCGGGTGTGAAACAATCTCTACTCGTGAAGAACTTCGAATCCCTGTTCGCCGAGCTGACCGAGCGTGCCCAGACCCGCCCCGAGGGCTCTGGCACCGTGGCCGCGCTGGACGCAGGCGTTCATTTCCAGGGCAAGAAGGTCCTGGAGGAGGCAGGCGAGATCTGGCTGGCCGCCGAGCACGAGAGCGATGAAGCGCTCGCCGAGGAGATCTCCCAGCTGCTGTACTGGGTCCAGGTGATGATGCTGGGTCGTGGGCTGAAGCTCGAGGACGTGTACCGACATCTGTGACGGCTGATCCGTCCCGATCGACACGTTCCACTTCCCCCGAAAGGACCCCAATCCCATGTTGCGCGTCGCAGTTCCCAACAAGGGCTCGCTGTCGGAAGCCGCCGTCTCGTTCCTGAGCGAAGCCGGTTACCGCAAACGCACCGACTCCCGCGAGCTGACCGTCCTCGACCTCGCGAATCAGGTCGAGTTCTTCTTCTTGCGTCCCAAGGACATCGCCATCTACGTCGGCTCCGGTGAGCTCGACCTCGGCATCACCGGCCGCGACCTGGCCCTCGATTCCGGTTCCCCGGTCAGCGAGCGCCTCTCACTCGGCTTCGGCCGCTCCAGCTTCCGCTACGCGGCCCCCGCCGGCGAGGACTGGAAGGTCGAGGATCTGGCGGGCAAGCGCATCGCCACCTCCTACCCGAACCTGGTCCGCGCCGACCTCGCCCGCTTCGGCATCGAAGCCGAGGTGATCCGCCTCGACGGCGCGGTCGAGATCTCGATCCAGCTCGGTGTCGCCGACGCGATCGCCGACGTGGTCGGCTCCGGCCGGACCCTGCGCCAGCACAACCTGATCGCGTTCGGCGAGTCCCTGTGCGACTCCGAAGGCGTGCTCATCGAACGCACCGGTTCCGATCGCGACGACCGCGCCCGCAACCAGCTCATCAACCGCATCCAGGGCGTCGTCTTCGCCCAGCAGTACCTGATGCTCGACTACGACTGCCCCAAGTCGCTCTTCGACCAAGCCGTCGCCATCACCCCCGGCCTCGAGTCGCCGACCGTGTCGCCCCTCACCGACCCCGATTGGGTCGCCGTGCGTGCGCTCGTCCCGCGCAAGCAGGGCAACGAACTGATGGACCAACTGGCCGACCTCGGCGCCAAGGCCATCCTCGCCACCGACATCCGCTCCTGCCGAGCCTTCTGAGCCGTTCCGTTCGAAGCCCCTCACCTTGTCTTCCGGGTGGGGGCGTAACGATCCGCGCCCTAGCCTCGGTCTGTTCTGATCAATGTCCCCGTCGGCGAGCCGGCGAATGCTTCGCGTTTGGTGGCGGGGATCGGAACTTCCCGCAATATTCCATCGAACATCATCCAGAGGCCGAAGCAATCGTCGTCCTCGTCGTGGATCAGAACTTGCACCGAGGATGGGTCCGGCCATTCGATCTGTTCGAGATGCGCAAGCAGGCCTGACCAATTGTGTCGATAGAATTGAATCACCCACATATAGCATTCCTCCGAGCCGGCGCCTTCGCCGGAGAACTTCGAATCGTCGATCGGAGTGAAGCGTTGGTGCCATTCGCGATTCGGGTCCGGCTCGGTCAGTGGCCGCATGACCTCCTCGGCGTCGCGTGCGAGCACGATAACTTCCGCAAACCTACTCACCGGGTGTCCTCCATGTTCAGCGCTGCGAGATCTGGTCCGGAACGGTTCATCGTCATTGCCAGCCCGGACCACTGTCAAATCCGGTGGCGGGGTTGATTACTCGTACCCTCGGTTCGTCAGCCACTGCTTCCGCGACCAGGCGTGCTTGCTCATCGTTCTTGGCTACGAATATAGCTCGTTCGGTTTGATATTTACGCCCCTCGGCGAGCTTGTTCATAAGAGTTCGCCGAATATTGTCGGCATTCATTCCCGACGATTCGGTGGCATCTATCGAACGGACCTCGGTAATGTGTCCATTGCGCCAAGTTACCTCGACCATATCAGCGGTAGTGCCCGTCACGGTGCCGTTGATATGTCCTTTCTCCATCAAGCGATTGAGGTCGTCTTGGAAAAAGACCTGCGATCCATTTCCGGTGCGAGGGTCGTAGGCTCGGCCCGTGCGAGCCAGCTCGTCGTTCAAGAAATCCCGCGCGGCCGCGGATGCGGCGTTGTCGGGAGTGTCGGACAGCACATGTGGCACTCCGTTCTGGTCCATGATCGTTCGACGCCCGTCGATGATTTCGTCCTGTAGTGGCTCTCGAAGTCCTTCTGGCGACTCGTCACCCGTCCCCGTTCGGCCGGCGCCCGACGAGGTGTTGGGATCGGGGACCGTTTCCGGGGCAACGGGGAGTTGGCCGGTATCGACGGTCGGCTGCGCCGGTGTGGGGTCGGGCGGGGTGACGGAGTGCGGGTCGGGGGTGCGGTCGCCGTCGGGATCGGGCGTTGGGTCTTTGCACTCGTCCGGGATCAGGCCGAGGGGGTCGCGCCAGGTTCGGGGGTTGTGGGGGTAGGTGTGGGGGTTGGGTGCGGGGGTGAGGCCGAGCGGGTCCCGGGTGAGGTAGCGGGCGGTGTGGGGGTTGTAGACGCGGTGGAGGTTGTCGTGCAGGTCGGATTCGGGGTCGTGGAATTGGCCGGGGAAGCGCAGCGGGGTGCTGGTCGTGCCGTGCCAGGTGGTGTGGCCCCAGAGGGTTGTGGTGGCGGTCGCGGTGGGTTCGGCGGTGGTGGGGTCGATGAGTTCGGTGGGTGTGCCGACGAGGTCGGTGATGATCGCGCAGAACTCGGCGGAGGTCGGTCGGTCGATCGACTGGGTGAGAGGGGTATGGGTGCCGGGTTGGTAGTCCCAGCGGGTTGTTGTTGTCGCCGTGGTGCTTTCGATCAGGCGGGTGTCGTCCCAGGTGAAGTCGATGCGTTCGAGGACGGTGCCGTCGTCGGTCAGGTGTTGTTTGGTGGTGCGGCGGCCGAGGGCGTCGTAGGTGTAGTGCCACCACTGGCGGTCGGGGGTGTAGACGTCGATGAGCTGGTCGAAGCTGTTGTAGCGGTAATGCCAGGTGTGTTCGCCTGCGGTCTTGCGGATGAGGCGGCCCGCGCGGTCGTAGTCGTAGCGGCTGCGGGTGTCGTGGATCAGCAGGTTGTCGCGATACGTACGGAGGGTGGGCGGGGCCGCGGATTGCGCTCCCGCGGTGATGTTGCCGAGCGGGTCGTAGCTGTAGCGCTCGGCCGGATGGTCGTTGTGCGCGACGGTTGTGATCCGGCCTCTGGTATCGAGTGCGTAGTCGCGGTGCAGGGCGGGGGCATTCGGGCGGGCGGTGGTGTGCGAAGTGAGGTATCCGTCTGCGCGGTACAGGAATTCGTCGCGGCGCACCCGGCGTGGGGCCGGGCGCGCGGGTCGGTCGAGGTCGAGCGACACGAGGCGGGCGGGGAACGCGGTCACCTCCTGTCCGAGGAGCTGTCCGAGCGCGGTGACCTGGCGGTTGACCGCGATCTCGCCGGTGCGCCAGCACGTGAGGTGACCGGCGAGGTCGTATTCGAAGGTGACGTCGTGAGTGCCGATGCCGATGCGGTCGACCCGGCCCGCCAGGTCGTGATGCCAGCTGGTTTCCGCACCGGTCGGGCTGGTGCGGCCGATGCGGCGGCCGTGCTGGTCGTAGGTGAACCGCATCGGCGGCCGGGCATCGACCTGCTCGGACTCGAGCAGGCCGGTGGGGCCGTAGGTGTATTCGACGGTGTGGCCCCGCGCCGCACCGTTTCCGGTGCGTGCGGTGCGGATTCGACCCGCCTGGTCGTAGGTGTATCGGATCAGGTCACCGTCGTCGGTGACCATCTCGGTGCGCCTGCCCAGAATGTCGTACCGGTGCCTGCGGGTGACCCCGGTCGCCGGGGTGACGGTGGCGATCCGTCCTGCCGAGTCCCAGGTGTAGGTGGTAGTCGCTGCGCCGTAATCGGTTTCGGCGATCAGGCGTCCCGCCGTGTCGTACGCGTAGGTCCAGGTCTGGCCGAGCGGATTGCGGACGGCGGTGAGGCGCCGTTCGGTGTCCCATCCGTAGCGGGTGATCGATCCGTCCGAGTCGGTGCGTGATTCGAGCAGATCGAACGCGCCGTAGGAGTATTCGGTGACCCCACCCGCGGGATCGGTGTGGGCGACGAGGTTGCCTTCGCCGTCATAGGCCCACGATTCGTGGCGACCGTCGGGTTCTGTTCTGCGAAGCAGGTTTCCGGCCGGTGACCATTGGTACAGGGTGACCGCACCGGCGGGATCGACCGTGCGCACGGGACGCCCCGCGGCATCGCGTTCGATGCGCGTGGTCGCGCCGAGCGGATCGACCAGGGCGATCGGCAACCCGGCGGCGTCGACGTCGACGGTGGTTCGTACGCCCTCGGCCAGGACGCTTGCCAGCGCCCCGGATCGGTGAAAAGTGAACTCGGTGCGAGATCCGGAGGGGTCGATGGCGGCGGTCAGGTCGCCGTTGTCGGACCATTCACGCCGGTGCACCGCACCGTCTGCCGTGGTGATCGTGGTCGGCCGGTTCCGCCAGGTGTACTCGTAGTCGATCGAGACACCGTCGGGCCGAGTGATTTCCACCGGATCACCCGCGCCGTTGTAGCGGTAGGTGGTGATGGTGGCCGGGTCGGGGCCGGTGACGGTCAGAGGTTTGCGTTCGGCGTTGTAGTCGGTATGGAAATGGCCACCATCGGGGGTCACGAGGTCGCGCAACTGCAGATCGCGATCGAAACCGTGGCTCGTGACCGCGCCGATGGAGTCGGTGACGGCGGTCAGCCTGCCCGCGCCGCCGGGAAACTCCACATAGTCGAAGTCGCAGTTGAGTATTCCCGCACTGCCGCGCTGGTGGATCACGCGACCGGACTCGTCGTAGGTGTTCACCATCCGATTGCCGTTCGAGTCGGTCCACGAGGTCATCCGGTGCTCGGCGTCGTAGGTGTAGCATGTCGTCGCCGTGACGGCGTTGGTCACCGCCATCAATTGACCGGCGGCATAGTCGAATTCGCGCAGCGGGATCGTCGTTTCGCCGAGCTCGGGATCATCGCTGATCAGGGCGAGACCAGTGATCCGGCCGTGTGCGGTTTCGACCCGGACCCGGTAACCGCCGGAGTGTGAGACCTCGACCGGAACGCCGTCGGCGTCGTAGTGGAACCGAATGCGGTTGTGGTGCCGGTCGGTGATCGCCGACACCGCGTAGTTTCCGAGCATGACCTCGAGGCCATCGAGAACCGGTTCGGGTGCGAAATGCCAGATCAGTTCCCGCCGTTGATCCCACACGCGGTAGCCGCCGGCATCGGTGCGGGTCAACGACCAGCCCTGGCCGTCGGTCAGCGGCCGGACCGGCTCTCCTGCCTCGGCGTGCGGGTAGGCCAGCATGATGCCGTCTTCGCCGATGAAGGTGACACCTTCGTCCGAGGCGACAACCCGGGCATCCAGCGTTCCCGACCACGAAGGGCCGAACCACCGGCCGAAGCGGTAATTCGAATGATGGGACCGCCGCAGCACCAGCGGTAGAACCCCGGCCAGCTCCACATCGGTTTCGGGGAGCAGGAATTCCCCGGTGCTGATGTCGACCGGGTCGGTGGAGCAGGTCTTCTGGTCCGGCGTCCGATCGTGTTCGGCGCCGGATTTACGTGCCTCGTCGTGTGCGTCGCGGTCGCCGTCGGCGCGGTCTTGCGCGGTGGGGGTATCGCGATCGTTGTCGGTGTCTCGGTCGCGCTCGGTGGGGGAGTCGTGATCGGGGTCGGTGTCGCGGTGTGGCGTTCGGTCGGTGGGAGTGTTCGAATCCCGGTTCGGTGTGCGGTCGGTGGGTGTGGCCGGATCGCGTTCGGGCGTGCGATCTTTCGGCGCTGGTTCATGGTCTGGGGAGCGTCTGTCGGTGCGATCGCGGGGTTTGTCCGGGTCGTGGTCCGGTCCTCGGCCGTGGGAATCGGGGTGTGGGCGGGCAGGGGCTTCGGCATCCGCGCGGGCCGGCGTGTGTCCTGGCGTCGACCTGGTCGGCGAGTCCGGGTGGGGTCCGGCGGTAAGTGGCGAGTGTCCGTTCGCGCGCACGGCCGGGTCGGGCGCCGCGCCGGCGCGTGGCGAGTCCGGGGATTTCCGCGGTCCTGTGCCTGGATCGTGGTGTGGCCGTTGTGGTATCGAATCGCCGCGGGGTGATTGCGGCGGGTGGGACGGCGTGGCCCCGGGATGGGTCCGCGCTGGCTGTGCGTCGGGGGTCGGTCGGTGTGCGGGGCTGTTGTCGGGATTGGTGCTGTGACCGGGTTGCCAGCCTGCGACAGGTGTGGTGGGGCTCGAGGTCTGTGGCGTCGGATCCGGGTGCCCGGTCGGTCGGGTGTCGACGTCGGCCGGGGCGTCGTTCGTGTGCGGCGTTCGGTCCCCGGTGAGGTTCAGCCGGGTTTCCGGCGCCGAGCTGTCCTCGCGCGGTGTGCGGTCGGGATCGCGGTGTTGCGTCGGGTCAGTGTCCTGATCCGTGTGCGGCGTGGTGTCGGAATCCGCCTGCGAGCGGGGCGAGTCCCCGTGCGGAGTCGCTGGTGAATCCGGGTTCGTCTGGTGCGTCGACGCCGGATCGGTGCGTTGGGTTGGTGTGTGGTCGGTCTGCTGGGCTGGCGTCGGGTCGGTGCGTTGGGTTGGTGTGTGATCGGTCTGCTGGGTGGGCGTTGGGTCGGTCTGCTGGGTGGGCGTTGGGTCGGTGCGTTGGGTTGGGGTGCGATCGGTTTGCTGGTCGAGGGTCGGGTCGGTGCGTTGGGTCGGTGTGTGGTCGGTCTGCTGAGCCGGTGTTTGATCTGCGCGTTGGTTGGGCGTCGAGTCAGTGGTTGATGTGGCTGCCGCTTCCGGACGCGGTTCCGGCCGGCTCGTTGGTGGGTCGGCATCGGGGGTGCGGTCCGGTGTCGGCGTGGGCTCGGACTGTCGGGTGGGTTCGGGATCGGGTGTGCTGCTGGGGGTTTCGGTGGGGGTCGACGGCTCGTCGCGCTCCGTGCGCGCCGGCGGCTCGGAGTGCCGCGGCTCAGTGTGGTCCGATGTCGGCGAGTATGCGTCGCCGGTGTCCTCGGTTCGCTGGGTCGGTGCTTCTCGTTGCGGTGCACCCTCGATCGGGCGTCCTTCCGGGGCGGGCCCTCGATCGGAATCCGGAAGGCCGGCGCCTTGTCGTTCGCCGGTCTGCCCCGTCGGGTCGTTATGCCTGGTCGGGGCGCCTTCGCCGGTTGGGTTCTGACGGTGCGAGCTCGGGTTGTGCGGGCTCGGACCGGAACCGCCGTCGGGAAGTCTTCTGCCCGCGTCGGTGACCTTCTTCAATGCACTGATGGCGACTTTCGCGCTACCCCCACCACCGGTGGCGGCGGTGAGCAGCGCATCGCCGGTGAGCGCACCGACGAACTCGAACGGGTTTGCCCTGGCATCCTTCAGGATCGCGTCGACGGTCGCGCCGGGATCCGCCACGGCGACAACGAGTCCGGTACCGAGATTGGACAGCCCTTCGACGTAATCAGCCGGGTGGGTGATGTTGTAGATATCGGTCGGATTCACCTGGCGCACGAACTGCACGAGCCCGGTCAGGCTGGTCAGCAACCCGGCGGAGAAATTCAGCGCTCCGTGCTCGAGTACGCCACCGAGATCGGAGATATTGGCGATCCACCGTTCGCTGAAAGGGGGTTCCTTCGGCGCCTTCTCGGTAGCCGCGGCCAGCGCACCGTCGGCGATCGACGCCCCGTTGTCACGTTGAATCCGGGCGCCCCGCAGGATCTCTCGCGCTTCGTTGCGCAGGGATGTCCAGGTGTCGACCAGCGGATTCTGTGCTTGCTGCTCGCCGGTCAGCGAGTTCCACCAGTTCTTCTGCCGGACTTCCTCGGCGTGGGCGGCCTTCCATCGTTCGATGGCAGTGCCCGCCTTGTCCTGTGCGGTCTTGACCTCGTTCTGCCACGCCTCCAGGGCGCCCGCCGCCGCCGTCATGGCATCGCCGCCGTCGAACCAGAGTTTCGGCTGTTTGTCATAGACCTCGTTGAACGCGTCCGCGCCCTTGCCGGTCCATGCGGCCGCGTCGATCTTCTGCAACGCCTGACCGGTCGACTCGATCGCCGCGGCCATCTTCTTCAATGTCTCGGCGGTGGAACCGATTTCGGACGGCTCACCCAGGATCAGCTCCTTGGGGTCCTCGGTCTGGCCGAGTTCTTCCTCTTCGACATCGCCGCCGGTCGCGGCGGCGATATTGTCGCCCAGGTCGTCGAGTGCGTCGTCGACACTGTCCAGCCCGACATACCCGGCCGCGTCACCGACCATGTCCAGGCCGTCATCGATGACCTGCCCGGCACCCTCGACGAGATCCTCGACACCGTCCTCGATCGCGCTTCCGACTTTGTCGATGAAGTCGCCGATTCCCACGGACTACTGCCCCCCTTGCCCCTGTTTCATGATCTCGCCCGCCCGCTGGGCGGCACCGGTGTTCCAACCCGGCGTTTCACCGCTGACGAGACCGCTCACCGGGCTCACATTCGCCAGCGCTTGCGGACCGACCGCCTCGACGACCTTCATATTGGTCTGAATGGTCTGGTTGGCGTCCTGAAACGACTTCATGCTGTAGTCCGCGTTGCGGATGTGATTGAAGGAGTTGTCGGCGAAGGTATCGCCCCAGGAACGCTGGGTGATCTCCTCGTCGGACAGATGCGGATTGCCGGCCATGTGCGTCCACATCTTCTTGAGCGTGCCGTTGGCCTTGGCATCCATTTCGTCATAACGACCTGCGGCCAAACCGAGAGTCCGCGCGATCGAGTTTCCTCCTTGGACCAGCGCGCGCACGCCCCAGGACCACCGTTCGGTGAACTCCTCGAAAGTCTTCTGCACCGTGTGTTTGCCGGCCTCCAGGGTCGAGAGTGTGAGCAGCGCGAAGCCCCGGCCCATATTGCCTGTCTCGCCGATTCCCAACTCCGACAGTTGACCGATGGTGTCCTCGATGCCCTTCGCGGCTTGCTGCAGGACCGACGGATCGACCTCGAGTTTCGTCATCGCGCTCCCCTCCCGAAATCAGTTGAATTACCCGGCGACGTCCGGTGGAAACGCCATCGGTGCCGAACCCACGATGTCGATCGTGATTCCGGCGGGTTCGGCGCGGGACTCGACGTATTCCTGCAGTCGCCAGCCGAACAGCCAGTGGTGGCGGTACTCGCGGTTCGCGTCAACGCCGCCGTCCTGTAGCTGACCGCGAGTCGCCATGAATCGGGCGTACTCCTCGATGCTGGTGAAGGTGCACAACCAGTCGACGCCACCCACCTGCGAGAAGAAGACATGATCATCGGCTGTCAACGGAACGAGGAGCGCGGCCTGCCGGAACGCGGCACGCAAGGCCGTCGGCTGCCCGAATCCCGCATAGAACGCAGCGATCTCAGCGCGGAGGCGCTCGCGGCCGTCGCCGTCGGACATCGAATCAGCCTCCCCGCTGTGCCGCACTCGCTTTCACCCTCGCCCGGCATTCTACTGGCACGTTTCCGCACTCGGAAAGCAGAGGAAGTCGGGGCAGATGTGTTTACGCCGCGGAGAGACTTTCGAGCGCCTCACGCACGAAGCACAGGGGGCAGTGCGGGTCGAACGGTGCCGTCGGCATGCCGACGATGATGGGCTGGGCGCCGGTCGGCGCTGTCGCCGAGGCGACGGCCGGACAGATTCCCATCGCGAGCGCGATACCGGCGGCGGCGACGGTCCTGGACAGGCTGCGGTTCATCATGTCTCCTCGCCGTGCGGATTAGCTGGTGGTACTCGACCCGCATACTACGGAGGATGCGGTGCTCCAGGGAGACCCGGAACATCGGGGGCCTGCGCCGTCACCGTGCGTGCCGGGTCGACACCGGCGCTCGGCCTTGCGCCGCGAGTAGGCTGGACGGCAGATTTCTCCGGACAATCCATGATCGGGGCGAACATGTCGAACAAGGACGAGCACGAGGAAAAGATCGAGAAGGAGCAGGTCGAGCGCGAAGAGGAGCGGCGCCGGCTGGAAGCGGAAGAGGAACGCCGCCTGCGGTAGTTCCCGCGCGGCACCCCGGCCGCGACCGCGACGATTGATTCAGGGTGAGTGCAATCGGTGTACTCGCGCGGTCCCGTTGCTACCTTGCGTTTCCCGAGAGGAACGCAAGGAGTCGTCGTGTCGCAGATACAGCCCGAGCCGCGGCCGGGTAGCGCATTCAGCTGGAACGAAGACTGGCTGGCCACTGTCGTCGGGCTCGTCCTGATCGGACTGGTTCTGGTCGGGGCGATTCCCGATTGGCTGGTGCCGTGATGGCCGAATCGAAAACCACGACGGAAACCGCGGCGCTGCAGGCGAATTCGCGGCCGACGGCGACCGACATCGTGGCGGGCATTCTGGTCGTGCTCGCGCTCGGGGCACTGACGCGGTTCTTCGACACCCAGGTGCCGCAGTGGGTAGCCGGCACTCCGTTGAAACGGGTGGCGAAGTCGGTCGAGTACCCGGTATATGCCATCGCGATCGGGCTCGCCGGCAATGTGGTGTTGGGCAGACTCGGTCTGCGGGAACGACTTTCGGCCGGGTTTCGGACCGAGTTCTTCATCAAGACCGGGGTGGTGCTGCTCGGTGCTTCGATCAATCTGAAGATCTTGGTGACGGCCGCCGCGCCGTCGATCGTGCAGGCGCTGGCGTTGATCACCATCGTTTTCGGGTTCACCTGGTGGTTCGGTGGGGTGCTCGGGCTCGATGACAAGCTGCGGGCGCTGCTGTCGTCGGCGGTGTCGATCTGTGGGGTGAGCGCGGCTATCGCGGCGGCGGGGGCGGTGCAGGCGCGGCGGGAACAGATCGCCTATGTCGCGTCGCTGGTGATCATCTTCGCGTTGCCGTCGATCTTCCTGTTGCCTTGGCTCGCTGATGTTTTCGGGCTCTCCGATGCGGTGGCCGGCGCGTGGATCGGGGGCAATATCGACACCACCGCCGCGGTGGCGGCCGCGGGTGCGCTGGCGGGGGAGGAGTCGCTGCAGATCGCCACGATCGTCAAGACCACGCAGAACGCGCTGATCGGGCTCGTCGCGATCGCGCTCACCGCGTGGTTCGCGTTCCGGGTGGATCGGACCGAGGGCGCCGCGCGGCCGAGCATCGGCGAATTCTGGTCCAGGTTCCCGAAATTCGTCCTCGGTTTCATCGTGGCGTCGATCATCGGCACGCTCTATCTGCAGTCGGTGGACAAGAAGACCGGCGCCGCGCACATCGCGGTCATCAACGACTTGCGCACCTGGTTCCTGATCCTGGCCTTCGTCTCCATCGGTCTGGAGTTCTCGCTGCGTGGCCTGCGGGAAGCGGGGTGGCGGCCGATCGTGGTCTTCGGTTCGGCGGTAGTCGTCAATCTGGCTGTCGGCCTCGGTCTCTCGGTACTGCTGTTCCGCGACTTCGCGGTCTGAGTGCCCGCCGCGAGCAGCCTCAGGAATCGGCCCGGCTGCTCGCGGTCGCCTCAGCCTTGATCCGGTCGAACTGCTCGCCCATCCGCGCGGCCAGGGCCGTCGCGGCCGACAGCGGGCGGACCATCACCATCAATTCGTCGATCTTTCCGTCCTCGTCGAGGTGGACGAAATCGCACCCGGTGAGGTGCTTGCCGTCCACGGTGGCCTCGAACACGAGGGCGTGATCGCGTCCCTCGCCGATCTCACGCACGTAGTGGAAGTCCTCGAACACGCGGAGTACCGCACGCAAGATGGCCGCGGTGATGGCCTTGCCGGGATAGGGCTGGAAGGCGACCGGGCTGGTGAAGACCACATTCTCGGCCAGCAGTGCCTCGATGGCCACAACGTCGCGTGCTTCGACCGCCGCGCGGAAAGGATGCATCTGTCAGCTCACCTCATATTCAACGAGTTGCATAGGGTGTTCGCAGCTTAACCGGACTCCCTCGAATCGATGTGCCGATGCGAGCAGTTCAGCGGTCACACGTCTTCGGGGAGGCGTTCTGTCACCAGATCGGCAGGGACTGGGGCTTGCACGGGCCAGCCCGGGTAGGGCGGTGGCGTGCCGCCGTATTCGGGGCACAGGGGTTTGAAATCGCAGAATTTGCACATCGAGTTGCGGGTCGGCGGGAAGTCACCGGTTCTGCCCGCGTCGGTGATGGCTTGCCAGAGTGCGGTGAGAATGCGCTGGAAGCGGTCCAATTCCTCGCGGTCGGGGGTGTAGGTGAGGATGTTCTTGTCGGCCAGATAGATCAGGCGCAGCTGGGCCGGGACGATGTCGCGGGTCCGCAGGATCATCAGGGCATAGAACTTGAGCTGGAACAGGGCGCGCGCTTCGTGCAGGGGGCCCGGCGAGCGACCGGTCTTGTAGTCGACAACGCGCAGTAAGCCGTTGGGCGCCAAATCGATTCGGTCGACGAAACCGCGCAGCGGAATATCACCGTCGAGGTCGACCTCGACCCGTTCCTCCAGCGCGTGTGGCTCGAACCGCCGCGGGTCCTCGAGCTCGTAGTAGCTCGCGACCAGCTTTCGCACCTCGTCGAACAGTGCCTGCGGCCCGTCGGCGGCGACGAGTTCGTCCACCCCGTCGCGCTCGGCCCGCACCCGCTCCCACGCTGCGGGCACCAACTCCGCCGCGCGCTCGGGCTGACGCTCGGCCGCGGGCAACACGAACAGGTCTTCCAGCACCGCGTGCACCACGGTCCCACGCACCGCGGCCCGCGACGGCGGTTCCGGCACCCGATCGATCGCCCGCAACCGGTACTTCAACGGGCACTGCTTGAAATCGCTTGCCCGCGAGGGCGACAACGCCGGACGCGACCGATGTACCGGCGCGTCGGCGGTGTCATCGGGCAGAGGCACGGACAAGGGCGCTGACATATTTCGCAGGTTAACCGCAACCACCGACACGATAGCGCGAGACGGGACCGGTCACGGTGGCCGCGCTCGCTGACCGAGCCAGACCGGGCGTTGGCTGCGGTGAAACAGCTGACCCGTCGAGCGCGGGAATCGCCGCGCCTGGCAGGCTGATGGGTCCACTCGAAGAAGGAGATTCATGACGGCCAGACGAACCGGTCCATTCGCTATCGGGGACCGCGTGCAGCTGACCGACGGTAAGGGACGCCTGTTCACGGTGGTGCTGGAAGAGGGTAAGGAATTCCATACCCATCGCGGCGGCATCAAGCACGACGACCTCATCGGCAAGGACGAGGGCACCGTGGCGAAGTCGGTCAACGGCACCCCGTATCTGGCCCTTCGGCCGTTGCTCACCGACTACGTGCTGTCGATGCCACGCGGTGCGGCTGTCATCTATCCCAAGGACGCCGCCCAGATCGTGCACGAGGGCGATGTGTTCCCTGGTGCGCGCGTGCTGGAAGCCGGCGCCGGATCGGGCGCGCTGACCTGCTCGCTGCTGCGTGCCGTCGGGCCCGAGGGCGAAGTGATCTCGTACGAGATCCGCGACGACCACGCCGAGCACGCCGTCCGCAATGTGGAGACGTTCTTCGGTGAACGTCCGCCGAACTGGTCGATCACGATCGCCGATGTGGCCGCCTACGAGGGCGAGCCGGTCGACCGTGTGGTGCTCGACATGCTCGCGCCGTGGGACGCGTTGCCCGCGGTGTCGAAGGCCTTGGTTCCGGGTGGTGTGCTGGTGGTTTACGTCGCCACCGTCACCCAGCTGTCCAAGGTGGTCGAGGCGCTGCGCGAGCAGGAATGCTGGACCGAACCGCGTTCGTGGGAGTCGATGGTGCGTGGCTGGCACGTCGTCGGTCTTGCGGTGCGGCCTGAGCACCGGATGCAGGGCCACACCGCGTTCCTGGTGAGCGCGCGGCGCCTGGCCGAGGGCACCGTCACGCCCAAGCCGCAGCGGCGTCCGTCCAAGGGCTGACGTTACGCGCGGGTGAGCAGGCGGGCGGCGAGCAACGCTGCCGCGCCGCCTGCGAACCACGCCCGACCGTCCGGGGTGAGTCCCCAGCGGGTGGCTTGCAGGATCGCGAGCCCGGCCGCGATCACGGCGAGTACGACGGCGGCCGACCTGACCCCGCGCACCGCGGCCACCGGGCCGTCCCACCAGCGCAGCGGAGTGTTCTCCAGGCCGCGCAACGTCAGGAACAGCACACCGGTCAGCGCGGCGGTGGCGGCGAGCTGCACCGCGGTGAGCAGCCAGAATCCAGGCTCGGCGGGTGTCGTGCGGTCGAGTCCGGCCAGATGGCTGAGCACGAGCACGGTGAGCAGCGCGGGCATGTGCCACAGGTACAGCGTCATGGCGCCGGTGTTGCCGATGACCGTCAACCACCAGACCCGCGGGCGGGTGGCGAGCCTGCGCAGCCGGGGCGCCACGGCGACGGCCGCGCAGCACAGCATCACCGCGTGCCCGGCCAGCAGCAGCGACGGCGGCGCCAGATTCGACAGTCGCTGACCAGGCACGGTGACCAGGCTCGCCTCGTACGGTCCGACCAGCACGAGCGCCACATCGATGACCAGCACCGCGCAGGCGAGTACCGCGGCGGTTCGCCGGGACAGCAGTTCGCGCAGATAGCCGATTCCGAGCGCCGCGGGCACCAGCCAGCCGATGAAATTCAGATAGCCGAGCTCAGCGGGGCCGCCTGTGAGCCGCACCGCGTCGACGACCGCGATGACGCTCACGATCACCGCCACCACGACGAACAGCCGGCGACCACTGGTGACGAGCGCCGCCAGCACCGGCACACACGCCAGCACCGCCAGATACATCCCGAGAAACCACAGCAGCTGCACACTCGTCACCGCGAGCGGACGATGCCAGCCCGGCGCGAGCACGAGATCGGCCACCACCAGCAGCACCGCCGAGGCCGCCACGAAGTAGCCGAGCGGTCGCACCAGCCGCTGGGTACGCCGGAAAAGCCAAGCGCCCCATGACGTCCCGGGCCTGACGCCGCGCGCCCCGGCGGCCACCCCGGCGAAGAAGAACAGTGGAAGCACCTGCAGCACCCAGGTGAGCGGCTGCAATATCGGCAGGTCAGCGAGCACATTGCCGAAATGCACCTCGGTGCCGGACGCTGTCACGGTCAGCATCAGGCAGTGCCCCGCGACGACGATCACCAGCGACGCGATACGCAGCAGATCCAGGAACCGGTCACGATCGGCCGGAGTGCTCGCGGACACCACCGCGACGCTGGGAACAACACTCATGGCACAGACGATCGCAGAATTCGCCGCACACTCCCAGCGCGGAACTACCCGGTCGCCGGGGGGGACTACTCGAGTGTGCGGATGCGATCGGGAGTGCCGAATCGACCACCGCCCGCGGCGCAACGGTGGTCGAGGAGGTACAGCGGTGATCTTGGTGGGCTCCGTGCCCCGCAGAGCGGCTCTCCGGCTCCGGCGGTACTCGCGGACCGTTCAGACGAGGCCGATCCGTCAGGCGGGCGTGCAGGGAGCTTGCGCGAAGCCGAGCAACAGGCAGCCGCTCGTGTTCGACATCTTCCAGCTGCCACCATCCTGCTCCCAGGTCATCGGGAACGACGGGGCCGTGCCGTGCGGGGAGGTGATCGTCACATCGGCGGTGGCGGTGTTACCGCTGGTGGCGACGTTGTCGACCGCGAAAGTCAGGGTGTAGCCGGCGAGCATGCCGTTCATCTGGTCGATGTTGGACTTGTGCGCGTCGCCGCCGACGATCAGTTTCGCCTTGTCGTCGGTGGATACGCCGGGATCGGCGAACTCGATCAGCGTCGCCTTCAGGGAATCGGCGGTGGGGGCCGCGGTGTTGTCACCGGAAGGAGTCGGAGTTCCCGAAACGCTGGACGGAGCGGCCGAGATGCTGGTACTGCTCGTGGTGGCATTCGTCGAGGAATCGTCGGAACCGCAACCGGTCAGTCCGACGGTGACGGCGAGCGCCGCGGCGGCGGTGGCGACGGTGACACGGATCGTGCGGGGAGGAAGGTGCATGCTCAGCAAACCTTTCGACTCGGTGGGCGAGTGCCCCGTACGGGGTGTTAGGGGAGCCTAACAGGTGTGATTATGTGGTTGATGTCGTACCGACCGTACAAGATGTGATCACGACGAAACCATGTCGGAAAGCGAGAACGGACCGCGCCCGGTAGCGTTGATAGACCGGGACTGGGAGGAGCAGCATCATGAGCCCCAACGAGAATTCGGATTCGGCGGCCTGGCGAGAGCTCGAGGCGGTACGCGCCGAGTCGGCTGCTCTTCGCAGGCAACTCGCCGATTCGCCGGATCGCGCACGCGAATTGGAAGCCAGGATCGATTCGCTGACCATCCGCAACGGCAAGTTGATGGACACGCTCAAAGAAGCGCGCCAGCAGCTGATCGCGTTGCGCGAGGAAGTCGATCGCCTCGGCCAGCCGCCGAGCGGCTACGGCATCGTCATCCACGCCTACGAGGATCAGACGGTCGACGTCTTCACCTCCGGTCGCAAGATGCGCCTCACCTGCTCGCCCAATATCGACGCCGACGCACTGGAATACGGCCAGACCGTTCGCCTCAACGAGGCACTCACCGTCGTCGAGGCCGGAAATTTCGACGCCATCGGCGAAATCGGCACGCTGCGTGAGATTCTCGACGACGGCAGGCGCGCGCTCGTGGTCGGCCACGCCGACGAAGAGCGCGTGGTGTGGCTGTCCGGCCCGCTGTCCAAGATCGCCGAATACGACGATATGGCAGACCCCGATCAGCCGATTCGCAAACTGCGCCCCGGTGATTCGCTGCTGGTGGACTCCAAAGCGGGCTTCGCGTTCGAGCGGGTCCCCAAGGCCGAGGTCGAAGACCTTGTGCTGGAAGAGGTTCCCGACGTCGACTACACCGACATCGGTGGTCTCGGCCGACAGATCGAGCAGATCCGCGACGCCGTGGAACTGCCGTTCCTGCACAAGGATCTGTTCCGCGAGTACGCGCTTCGCCCGCCCAAGGGTGTGCTGCTCTACGGTCCGCCCGGGTGCGGTAAGACGCTGATCGCCAAGGCGGTGGCCAACTCCCTCGCCAAGAAGATCGCCGAATCCCGTGGTCAGGATGCCAAGGAAGCCAAGTCGTTCTTCCTCAACATCAAGGGCCCCGAGCTGCTCAACAAGTTCGTCGGCGAGACCGAGCGCCACATCCGGATCATCTTCCAGCGGGCGCGTGAGAAGGCCTCCGAGGGCACGCCGGTGATCGTGTTCTTCGACGAGATGGACTCGATCTTCCGCACCCGTGGCTCCGGTGTCTCCTCCGATGTGGAGACCACCGTTGTGCCGCAGCTGCTTTCGGAGATCGACGGTGTGGAAGGGCTCGAGAACGTCATCGTGATCGGTGCGTCCAATCGCGAGGACATGATCGATCCCGCGATCCTGCGGCCCGGTCGTCTCGATGTGAAGATCAAGATCGAGCGGCCCGACGCGGAGTCGGCGCAGGACATCTTCTCGAAGTACCTCACCGAGACGCTGCCGCTGCACGAGAGCGATCTGCGCGAGTTCGACGGCGACAAGCAGGCGTGCGTCGAGGCGATGATCGAGAAGGTCGTCGAGCGGATGTACGCCGAGAGCGACGACAACCGTTTCCTCGAGGTCACCTACGCCAACGGTGACAAGGAAGTCCTGTACTTCAAGGACTTCAACTCCGGCGCGATGATCCAGAACATCGTCGACCGGGCGAAGAAGTACGCGATCAAGTCGGTGCTCGACACGGGTAACCCGGGTCTGCGGATCCAGCACCTGTTCGACTCGATCGTCGACGAGTTCGCCGAGAACGAGGACCTGCCCAACACCACCAATCCCGATGACTGGGCCAGGATCTCGGGCAAGAAGGGCGAGCGGATCGTCTACATCCGTACGCTCGTCACTGGCAAGAACGCCTCGGCCAGCCGGGCGATCGACACCGAGTCCAACACCGGTCAGTACCTGTAGTCGCCAGTTGCGGAGGCCGCGTCCCGATGGGGCGCGGCCTTCGTGCTTCTGTTCACTTTTTCACCGAAAACGCTGCGCGGAACCAAGTGAATAGGGCACGCTTCACTTGTTCGTTTCACCTGATGAGGACCAACGAGGAGCGTTGACATGGCCGGTTCCGCCGCGGAATTGCTGACCGAGATCATCCTGCAGACCATCCAGAACCTGTTCAGCTCGATCAGCGCAGGCTGACCCCCAGTCGTACGACGAGGGCCGCGTCTCCCAGCCGGGAGACGCGGCCCTCGGTCGTTGATCAGCCATGTGCGGTGGTCACAGCGTTGAAGACGACGTCCGCTACGGGGGTGCCGTCGGCGCCGCCGCCTGCCACGCCCGCGTTCGCGACGTTGGTCAGCGCGTCCATGCCCTCGGTGATGGTGCCGAAGGGGGTGTAGTTCGGGGGCAGCTGGGTGTCGCGGTAGACCAGGAAGAACTGGCTGCCGTTGGTGCCGGGGCCCGCGTTGGCCATCGCGACCGTGCCCGCCGGGTAGACCGCGCCCGCGAGGTTCTCGTCGCTGAACTTGTAGCCGGGGCCGCCCATCCCGGTGGCGGTCGGGTCGCCGCACTGGAGTACGAAGATGCCCTGCGTGGTGAGCCGGTGGCAGCGGGTGTGGTCGAAGTAGCCCTCGCCTGCCAGGAACGCGAACGAGTTCACCGTGCGCGGGGCCGCCGCGGCGTCGAGCGCGATCGAGACTGTGCCGCAGGTCGTTTCGAGGGTGGCGGTGTGGCTCGCGGAGGTGTCGATGGTGAGCGCGGGCTCGGTGGGCCACTGCTTGCCGTTGGGCTGACCCGCCACGGCCGGTGCACAGCCGGGGATCACGGCCTGGTGCTTCGGCGCGGTCTGCGCGGCGGGTGCCAGCGCGACCAGGGCGGCCGCGGCGATGCCGACGCCGACGAGCGCGCGAATGAAGGGACGGTCCTGCGAAATGCTGGTCACCTTGGCGGGATCTCCTCGAAAACGGGTGCTACCGGACGATGTACCGCGCATCCTGCCAGCCGCACCCGTCCTCGTGGGGAGAGACCACCGGATCCGGTCGGCTGGTCGTGTGATCGACACAGAACCACGGCCGTTCGAGCCGGTCTGCGGCGGGAGAACGGTGGCGTGATCGGACGCGTCTAGGGCAGGCGAAGCCGCCAGAGTGTGGTGGTCTCCGCCGTACGGGCAGCCGCGAGTGGGTCGTCACGGTCGGTGGCGCGTGGGTGGCGCGGGCGAGTGGTGAGGGTGTCGACAACCCGTAGTCCCGCCTTGTCCACGAGGTTCGGGATGTGGTCGGCAGGGCGCATGCCGAGCAGTTCGGCCAGGTCTGAGAGGACCAGCCAACCCTCGCCGCCGGGGGTGAGGTGGGCGCCGAGGTCGCGAATGAACTCGGTGAGCATCGACTGATCCTGGTCGTAGACACCACGTTCCAGATCCGAGGTGGGGACGCCTGGCAGCCAGGGTGGGTTGCACACCACGAGATCGGCGCGGCCCGGCGGGTAGAGCGTCGGCCCTGCCACGGTGATCACCTTCGCGTAACCGAGGCGCCGGGCATTGTCCGCGGCGCAGCGCAGTGCTCGCGGGTTGATGTCGGTGGCGACGACTTCAGCGACACCGCGCTTGGCGAGCAGCGCGGCCAGCACGCCGGTGCCGGTGCCGAGATCGAAGGCCGAACGCACCTCGGGACCAAGGGGCGCCTCGGCGACGAGATCCACGTATTCGCTTCGGGTGGGCGAGAATACGCCGTACGTCGGATAGACCCG
The DNA here is from genome assembly GCF_054031145.1 of Nocardia sp. FBN12. Lineage (NCBI taxonomy): Bacteria > Bacillati > Actinomycetota > Actinomycetes > Mycobacteriales > Nocardiaceae > Nocardia > Nocardia sp. FBN12. The sequence continues at coordinate 3,125,441 of NZ_CM132926.1, read as the reverse complement.
GGCGCCGAGCGCGGGCACCTCGACGCCCTGTTCCTGCCAGCGGTAGGCGCTCAGGACGCCGAGCAGTTCGGTGAACGCGACCACCCGTGGCCTGTCCGCCGGCCCATAGGCCGCCTCGCAGGCCGCCCGGACATCGGGTGCGCGACGCAGATCGAGGTCGTTGTTCGCGTCGAGTTCGACCAGCACACTGCCGAGAATGCCTGCGCGCGTGCGCCTCTTCGTCCGCTCGTATTCATAGAGAGCGCCGAGACCACGGGCCGCGCGTGGCTGCGCGGTCCGCACCCGGTCGGCTCGGCGGCCCAGCGCGGACAGCAGTTGACGGCCGTTGTTGTAGTCGCCCCGCCACAGCAGCGCTTCGCCTGCCTTGATCCGGCGGAAGGCGTGATCGGCCGAGAGGCTGTCGTCGGCGGTGGTGAGCCTCGCCGGTGCGGGCGCGCCGTTCTCCGAATGCCAGACCGCGGATCGCGCGGTGGTGTCTTCGGTCCAGGCGATGGTGGACACGGCTGCTCCCGGTGGTCGGCGGTGCTGATGGCGGTCGCTACGGCGAGACGGCGGTGTCGCCGCTGCCTGTCCGAGAGGGGTGAGCTTCGATTCTGCCGCATCGGCCGAGGTCGGCGTCGTCCGGGTCGTCGCAGCTCGGCACAGTCGTGCAGCCCGGATCGGGAGGTGCCGCGTGGCCCGGATCGGGAGGTGCTGTGCAGCCCGGATCGGCAGGCGCCGTGCGGCCCGGATCGGGAGGTGCTGTGTGGCCCGGATCGGGAGGTGCTGTGTGGCCCGGATCGGGAGGTGCTGTGTGGCCGGGATCGGCAGGCGCCGTGCGGCCCGGACTGTCGGGGGCGGGTGTCAGGTCCGGCGAATGCGTCGGTAGGTGGGGGTGGCGGTCGTGGCGGCGGCGAGTTCCGCGGCGAGCCAAGGCAGGTCCGTGGTGGCGTCGAGCGCGCCCAGGGTGAGGCGTAGGTGGTCGCGGGGTGGGTTCGGGCTCACCTCGAACGGTCCGCCCGGAGCGGCCTTGATGCCCGCGGCGGCGAGGCTGATCATGGCGGCGTTCTCGTCGTCGACGGGCAGCCACAGGTTGATGCCGTCGCCGGTGGCGAGGGTGACCCCGTGGACCGCGAGCGCGCGGCGCAACGCCATGGCGCGGCGACGGTATTCCAGGCGCGCACCCGCGACGGTGGCGCACGCGTCGCCGTCGCGCAGCATGGTCAGCAGGACCCGCTGCAACAGCCGACTCGACCAGCCGGGGCCGAGCATGCGGCGTTCGACCACCGGGTCGAGCAACGACGCCGGACCACCCGCGACGGCCAATCGCAGGTCGGCGCCGTGGGACTTGGAGTAGGAGCGGATGTAGACGCCGCGGTCGGGGAAGCGGGCAGCGAGGGATCGCAGCGGGGTGGTGGCGATGCCGGCGGAATGGTCGTCCTCGACGATCAGCGCGGGATGCGCGTCGAGCACGGCGGCCAGCTCGCGGACCCTGGTCGCGGTGAGCGAGGCACCGGTCGGGTTGTTCGCGCGCGGCTGCAGGATGACCGCCCGGGGCGCGGGCCCGTCGAATGCCCGTGCGAATTCCGCTGGGCGGAAACCGGATTCGTCAAGGGATACTGGTATCGCGCGGGCGCCGAGCCGCGCCAGCAGGTCGAGGAACGGCGGAAAACAAGGGTCCTCGACGATCACTGGGTCGCCGAACCGCACATGCGCGGCGAGCAGTCGATCGACCGCGTCCAGCGCGCCGTCGAGGACCGTGAGTCGCTCACTCGGCCAAGGCCAGTCGGCCCGCAGGATGTCGGCGAGCGCGGGCAGCACCGCCTCGCCGAGGTAGTGCGCCGACAGGTCGCCCGGCGCGGTGTCGCGGGAGAGTGCGTGCAGCGCGGCGGCCAGATCGGGAAGCAGTGAGGGATCCGGGGTGCCGCGGGACAGATCGATGCGAAAAGCGTTGTCGGAGTGGGAGTGCAGGCGCTGGTATCGGCCGACCGGCGCTTCCGGCAACGCACCGACGAAGGTGCCGGCCCGCCCGCGCGCGGTGATCGCACCCGTCGCGGCCAGCGCCCGCCATGCCTGGCTGACGGTCGCGGGGGAGACCCGGAGTTCGCGGGCCACCTCACGCACGGTGGGCAGCCGGGTGCCGGGAGCCAGTGCGCCCGAGCGGATTCGACGTCCGATGGCGGCGGCGATGCCGGCTGCGGTTCGTTCGTCGAGGTCCCCGGCGAAGTCCGCGGGCAGTGCGGTCGGCGAGGCTTCGGTCATGGACCCATTCTGCGGGGTTGTCCGCGGCCGATCCGGGGGGCGCCGCCAAGGTTTACGGCACCGAAACTGTTTCCGCACTCTTGTAACACAACGGAATCAGTTGTAGGTGCAGTATAACAAAGCATGGGAATCGTTAGAGCGGCGCTCGTTCAGACCACCTGGACCGGCGACAAAGAATCAATGATCAAGGTTCACGAGGACTACGCACGGGAGGCGGCGGCGCAGGGCGCGCAGGTGATCTGCTTCCAGGAGTTGTTCTACGGCCCGTATTTCTGCCAGCTACAGGACACCAAGTTCTACGAGTACGCCGAATCGGTGCCGGGCCCGACGACCGAGCGGTTCGCCGCGCTGGCCGCCGAGCTGAACATGGTGATCGTGTTGCCGGTGTACGAGCGTGAGATGGACGGCCTGCTCTACAACACGGCGGCGGTGATCGACGCCGATGGCTCCTACCTGGGTAAATACCGCAAACACCATATCCCGCAGGTGGCCGGATTCTGGGAAAAGTTCTACTTCCGGCCGGGCAATCTGGGCTGGCCGGTATTCGACACCGCGGTCGGCAAGGTGGGTATCTACATCTGTTACGACCGCCATTTCCCGGAGGGCTGGCGGGCGCTCGGATTGGCCGGTGCGGAAATCGTGTTCAATCCCTCGGCGACGTCGAGGGGGCTTTCCAGTTATCTGTGGAAACTCGAGCAGCCGGCCTCGGCGGTGGCCAACGAGTATTACGTCGGCGCGATCAACCGGGTCGGCATCGAAAGCGAATACGGCGACGACGACTTCTACGGCACGAGCTATTTCGTCGACCCCGAGGGGAAATTCGTCGGGGAGGTCGCGTCCGATACGTCGCCGGAATTGGTTGTTCGTGATCTTGATATGGAGCTGATCAAGATCGTTCGTGAGCGGTGGGCGTTCTATCGCGACCGTCGTCCGGACGCCTACGGATCGTTGGTGAACCCCTGATGCGCACCTTCATCCACGGCGGGACGGTGGTGAGCGCCACCGGGTCCCAGCTGCTCGACGTGTTGATCTCCGACGAGACGATTGTCGCTGTGCTGCAACCGGGTTCGACCGCACTCGGCACCGATCTGGCCGCCGACGCCGACCGGGTGATCGACGCGACCGGCAAGTACGTGATCCCCGGCGGTGTCGACGGGCACACGCACATGCAGTTGCCGTTCGGCGGCACCGAGGCCAGTGACACCTTCGAAACCGGCACCAGGGCCGCGGCCTGGGGCGGCACCACCACGATCGTCGACTTCGCCGTGCAGAAACCGGGCCAGCGGGTGCAGGACACCCTCGCCGAATGGCACGGCAAGGCGGCCGGGCAGTGCGCGATCGACTACGGATTCCACCAGATCATCGGCGACGTCAACGACGAATCGCTGAAGGGGATGAGCGAACTCGTCAGTGAAGGCGTTACGAGCTTCAAACTGTTCATGGCCTACCCGGGCGTCTTCTACTCCGATGACGGCCAGATCCTGCGCGCGATGCAGTCCGCGGGTGACCTGGGCGCGCTGATGATGATGCACGCGGAGAACGGCATCGCGATCGACGTCCTCGTCGAACAGGCCATCGCACGCGGCGACACCTCGCCCTATTTCCACGGCACCAGCCGTCCGTGGCAGATGGAGGAGGAGGCCACCCATCGCGCGATCATGTTGGCGCAGTTGACCGGTGCGCCGCTGTATGTGGTGCACGTATCGGCCAAGCAGGCGATGGAACAGATCGCGACGGCGCGGGGCAACGGGCAGAACGTCTTCGCCGAGACCTGCCCGCAGTACCTGTACCTCTCGCTCGAAGAACAGTTGGGCGCACCGGGTTTCGAAGGTGCCAAGTGGGTCTGCTCCACGCCGTTGCGTTCGCGCGCCGAGGGCCATCAGGACGAGCTGTGGCGTTTCATCCGCACCCGTGATGTCACCGCGGTGAGCACCGACCACTGCCCGTTCTGCATGAAGGACCAGAAGGAGCTGGGCATCGGCGATTTCAGCAAGATCCCCAACGGGATCGGCGGTGTCGAGCACCGGATGGATCTGCTGTTCCAGGGCGTCAAGGACGGGCGGATCTCCCTCGAACGCTGGGTGGAGGTGTGCTGCACCACCCCGGCGCGGATGTTCGGCATGTATCCGCGCAAGGGCGTGATCAGCCCAGGTGCCGATGCCGATGTCGTGATCTACGACCCCAACGGGCACACCAGCATCGGGCTCGGTAAGGCCCACCACATGAACATGGATCACTCCGCGTGGGAGGGCTTCGAGATCGACGGTCACGTCGACACGGTGCTGTCGCGCGGCACGGTGATCGTCGACGACGGCGCTTATCACGGTCGCGCCGGGCACGGCCGGTTCATTCGGCGCGGCCTCTCGCAGAACCTTCTGTAGAACCCCGATTCTCGAACGGAGAGTGCCCATGGACATCGGTGTGGTCCTGCAGTGCACACCACCCGCCTCGCGGGTGATCGAACTGGCCAGAGTGGCCGAGACCCATGGGTTCTCGCATGTATGGACCTTCGACTCGCACCTGCTCTGGCAGGAGCCCTATGTGATCTACAGCCAGATCCTGGCTGCCACCCGCAAGGTGATCGTCGGGCCCATGGTCACCAACCCGGCCACCCGGGACCAGACGGTGACCGCGTCCACCTTCGCCACGCTCAACGAGATGTTCGGCAACCGCACGGTGTGCGGCATCGGCCGCGGCGACTCGGCGATCCGCACCCTCGGCGGCAAGCCGACCACCCTGGCCACCCTGCGCGAATCGGTCGAGGTGATCAGGGAACTCGGCAACGGCCGTAGCGCCCTCGTCGGTGACACCGAGGTGCGTTTCCCCTGGGCCGCGGACTCGCGGCTCGAGGTGTGGGTGGCCGGGTACGGGCCGAAGGCGCTCGAGCTCACCGGGCAGGTCGCCGACGGGTTCATCCTGCAGCTCGCCGACCCCGACATCACCGCGTGGACCATCGCGAAGGTGCGTGCGGCGGCCGCGGCGGCGGGGCGTGATCCGCTGTCGGTGCAGATCTGTGTCGCCGCGCCCGCCTACGTCACCGATGGATCGGCCGACGCGCTGGAACACGCCCGCGATCAGTGTCGGTGGTTCGGCGGCATGGTCGGTAACCACGTGGCCGACATCGTCGCGAAATATGGTGCGGGCGGCGATGTTCCGGCGGCTCTCACCGACTACATCGCGGGCAGGCAGGGCTACGACTACAACCAGCACGGGCGCGCGGGCAATACGCACGCCGATTTCGTGCCCGATGAGATCGTCGACCGGTTCTGCCTGATCGGGACACCCGACGAACACCTCGCCCGCCTGTGGGAGCTCGAAGAACTCGGCGTCGACCAGTTCGCGGTGTATCTGCAGCACGATGCCAAGACGGCCACCCTCGAGGCGTACGGCGAGCAGATCCTGCCGCGATTGCATCAGCCGGTCACCGCTACCCAGGAAGTAGATCACTCGTGACCACGGCGACCATCGATCCGGCCACTGCGGTGGTCCCACCGAAGCTTCGAGCGGCCACCGCGGCCCGCACCCGGGTGTTGCGGGCGGCCTACGCGGTGGGCGCGTTCGTGCTCGTCGCGGTGATCTGGGAGCTGGTGAAGGTACTGGTGCCCGCCGACGGTGTCAGCATCGGCGGCACCCGGGTTCTCCCGCGAACCAGCGATGGCGCGCTCCCGCATGTCTGGGCGGTGTTCACCGTGCTCGGTGAGCCGGACGGCAAGGGCACTGTCGGTGAAACACTCTTGCGCACCGGGATGTTCACGCTCGGCCTGTCGTTGCTCGCGCTGGTACTCGGCGCCGTGGTCGGTGTGGCGCTGGCGGTGGCGATGCAGCGGTTCGGCTGGCTGGAACGCGGGCTGCTGCCGTACGTGGTGCTCTCGCAAACGGTGCCGCTGATCGCGCTCGCACCGCTGGTGGCGGCGTGGGGCGGCAAGCTGTCCATCGGCGGTGAGCCGTGGCGGCCGTGGATGAGCATCGTCGTGATCGCGGCCTACCTCGCCTTCTTTCCCATCGCCATCGGGATGTTGCGCGGCCTGCAGGCACCGTCGGCGGCCTCGGTCGAATTGATGCGCAGCTGTTCGGCCGGTTGGTGGGCGACGGTGACGCGCTTGCGTTTTCCCGCTTCGGTCCCGTCGCTGATCCCCGCGCTGCGCTTGGCTGCCGCCGCCGCGGTGATCGGCGCGGTCGTCGCCGAGATCTCCACCGGCACCGCGGGCGGGATCGGACGACAGATCATCGTGTTCTCCCAGCAGGCCACCGGCGACGCGGCCCGGCTCTACGCCGCCGTCCTGGCCGCCGCGCTACTCGGCCTCGTCCTCACCGCGCTGGTCGGCCTGGTGGAGCTGGCGCTACGCCGGTACAGCCACCCGCCGGGCACCGGCGCGTCGAGCGAGGGCTGATGACCGCCGCCGAAACACTCTCCATCACAACGTTTCAGGAAGAAGTACCCATGACCACCACAGTCACCGAACCCGGCAGTCCGGTGTCGCCGGCCGCGGTCGAGCTGAGCCACCTCGGCAAGATCTTCGCCGCCGGTGCGGTGACGGCGCTCTCCGACGTCTCCCTCACCGTCGCGGCCGGCGAATTCGTCTCCCTCATCGGGCCTTCCGGTTGCGGTAAGTCGACCCTGCTGCGGATCATCGCCGACCTCGAGACGCCGAGCAGCGGTTCCGTCACCGTGCACGGCAAGCCCGCGCGGCAGGCCAGGATCGATCAGGACTACGGCATCGCGTTCCAGCAAGCCGGTCTGCTCGAATGGCGCACTGTCGCAGCCAATGTCGAACTGCCGCTCGAACTGCACAAGGTGCCGAGAGCACAGCGCGCAGCGCGCAGCGCCGAACTGCTCGCGATGGCCGGGCTCAGCGAATTCGCCGACCGGTACCCGGCCGAACTGTCCGGCGGCATGCAACAACGCGTCGCCATCGCCCGCGCGCTGGCCCGCCGACCGTCGCTGCTGCTGATGGACGAACCGTTCGGTGCGCTCGACGAGATGACCAGGGAACGCATGCAGGGCGAGTTGCTGCGGATCGCGGGGGAGACCGGCGCGGCCGTCGTGTTCGTCACCCACTCGATTCCCGAAGCGGTGTACCTGTCGGACCGGGTGGTGGTGCTCTCCGCGCGACCCGGCCGGATCAGCGGCATCGTGCCGACCGGCGGCTGGGATCGCACGACGGGCACCGATGTCCGGGCCTCCGCCGAGTTCTTCGCCGCGGTCGCCGCGGTCCGCGCGGCGCTGCGCGGCGAGCACGACGACGCCGCGGTAGCCGGACGGGATCTGCGATGAGGACCTGGTTGCCACCCTTACTGGTCGGTGTCGTCGTGCTCGCGCTGTGGCAGGTACTCACCGTGGTCGCCGGCGTGCCCTCGTTCCTGTTACCCGCGCCCAGTGCGATCGCCGCCCAGTTCGGCGAGAACGCGGGCCGGATCCTGGACGCCTCCCTCGCCACCGGCGCGAACGCGCTGATCGGGTTCGTCGCCGGGACAGTGCTCGGCCTGGCCGCCGCCGTGCTGGCGGTGCGTTTCGGGCTGATCGACGGGCTGCTCACCCCGCTGGCCGCGGCGGCCGCGGCGGTGCCGATCGTGGCGCTGGCACCGCTGCTGAACTCGATGTACTCGACCACCACGGAGACACCGCGACGGCTCGTCGTCACCATCGTCGTGTTCTTCCCGGTCTTCGTGAGCACCGCGCGCGGGTTGCGTCAGGTGCCCAAGGTGCAGGCCGACCTGATGACGTCCTATGCCGCGTCGGGCTGGCAGATCACCCGCACCGTCCGCCTGCCCGCCGCGCTGCCGCACCTGTTCACCGGCCTGCGGATCGCGGCACCCGGCGCGGTCATCGCCGCCATCATCGCCGAGTACTTCGGCGGCCTGCAGAACGGACTGGGCAGCCGGATCACCTCCGCCGCGGCCAATACCGCCTATCCGCGGGCCTGGGCTTACGTCGTCGGCGCGATGTGCGTCGGCCTCGTGTTCCTGGCCGCCGTGCTGCTCCTCGAACAACTCACCCGCCGACCCCGAACCCCACTGCTGTCCACGATCCGATGAGGGAGATCCATCCATGAGCAAGACCGCACTCCGGTTGGGTAGCGCGGTGGCTGCGGCCGCCGTGGCCGCCGCCGCGCTGACCGGCTGTAGTACCACCGAATCCGAGACGACCGCCGACGGCCTCACCAAGGTGACCTTGCAACTGCAATGGTTCAAGCAGGGGCAATTCGCGGGCTATCTGGCCGCCGTGGACCAGGGCTTCTACAAAGAACAGGGCTTGTCGGTCGAGATCCTCGACGGCGGCACCGACATCGTGCCGCAGACGGTGCTCGCCCAGGGACAGGCCGACTACGCGGTCGCCTGGGTGCCCAAGGCCCTCGCCTCGCGCGAGGCGGGCGCCGGGATCACCGAGATCGCGCAGATCTTCCAGAAATCGGGTACCAAGCAGGTCTCGTTCAAAGCCGACAATATCGCCGGTCCCGCCGCGCTGCGCGGCAAGACCGTCGGAAACTGGGGCTACGGCAACGAATTCGAGCTCTTCGCCGGCATGACCAAGGCGGGCATCGATCCGGCCAAGGACGTGACACTGGTCCAGCAGCAGTTCGACATGAACGCCTTCCTGGCCAAGGACATCGCCGCCGCCCAGGCCATGTCCTACAACGAGTACGCCCAGCTGCTCGAAACCAAGAACCCGGCCACCGGAAAGCTGTACACCGCAGATGATTTCAGCACTATCGACTGGAACGACGAAGGTGTGGCCATGCTCCAGGACGCGCTGTGGGCCAACACCGAGAAGCTGAAGGACAGCGAGTATCAGGACCAGACGGTCAAGTTCCTCGTCGCCTCGCTGCAGGGTTGGGCGTTCTGCCGGGACAATCTCGACAAATGCCGCGACATCACCGTCGCCGCGGGCGCCACTCTCGGTGCGGGACACCAGCAGTGGCAGATCAACGAAGTGAACAAGCTGATCTGGCCCGCACCCGCGGGCATCGGCACCATCGACAAGACCGCATGGGATCGCACGGTCTCGATCGCCAGGAACACCAAGAACGCCGAGGGCGCGACGGTTCTCACCAAGGACCCCGGCTCCGACGCCTATACCACCGAGTACGTGACCAAGGCTCTCGACCAGCTGAAGGCCGCGGGCGTGGACGTGACGGGCGCGAGCTACCAGCCCGCGCAGGTCACCCCGACCGAGGGCGGTAAGTAGCAGGTCCCAGCCACGGCGGCCTATCGGAGTTGCTGATGGGCCGCCGCGGGAGTGCTCAACGCGGGGTGAGTCCGATGACCACACCGCCCTGCTGCCACGTCTGGTAGATGTCGGCCTTGGACGGCTCGCCGTCGGGGAGGTAGCCGATGCCGTTGAACTTCGCGTTCTGCTTGTTGTCGCGTGCGATCACCGCGAACAGCTCGATGACGTCTTTTTCCTCCGTGTACACGGTCGCGGCGAAGGTTTCGGGGGCGCCACCGCGCGAGATGCTGAGCTCCGCACCGCCCTGCAGGTTCTTCACCCACGGTCGCAGCGCGGTGCCGATCAGCAAGGTGTCCTCGTACACGGTGTAGGCCACCGGAACGTCGTAGACGGCGCCGGATTTGCGGCCGACGACGTGCAGCGTGGCCAGGCGTTTGCCGACGATACCGGACAGGACCGGCACCTTCAGCAGACCGCGGATGAGGGTGTTGAGCTTGTCCTGGAACGGGCGGATCGGCTCGGGGCCGGTGGTCGTCGGTGTGCCGTAAGGGTTTTCCTGGGATGCGGTATCGCTCATGGGTCAAGTATCGCGACGGGCTACTCGGCCCCGCAGCGCACGTGATTTACGCTGCGAAGATGACATCTGGGCAGACCGAGATCTGGCACAACCCGCGCTGCACGAAAAGCCGCAATGCCACCGCACACCTCGATGCGGCCGGGGTGGAGTACACCGTGCGTCGTTACCTCGACGATCCGCCGACCGTCGAGGAACTGCGGGCGGTGCTGATGCGGTTGGGGGCGCAGCCGTGGGACATCACCCGCACCGGCGAGCAGATCGCCAAGGACCTCGGCATGGCGGAATGGGGCCGCACCGACGCTGATCGGGAGCGGTGGCTGAGTGCTTTGGCCGAGAATCCGAAGCTGATCCAGCGGCCGATCGTGCTCACCGCCGACGGCGGCGCGGTGGTGGCCCGCGACGAGGAGTCGCTGCGCGCGCTCGACTGATCTTCGCGATGGCAACGCTGATTCAGCGGGAGCGCTCGCCGTCGCCGGCGAGCAGGCCGTCGAGGACGGCCCGTGTGTCGGGAACGAAGGGCCACGCCGGATCACGCAGGCGCGCACGCAGTTCGGCATCGGTCCACCACCAGCCGTCCGCGATCTCGGACGGCTGGTGGACGATCGGACCGTCGCAGCGGTACTCGTACCCGAACAGGTGACAGCGCAGCGCGCGGCCCGCCCAGTCGCCGTCCCAGGATGCGGTGGCGCGCAACGGAAGTACGGTGCCGACGGGGACGGTGATGCCGAGTTCCTCCCGGAGTTCGCGGATCGCGGTGTCGGACGGGTTCTCGCCCGCGTCGACCACACCGCCCGCGAGGCAGTCGTGCATGCCGGCGAAAACGAGTTTGGTGTCGGTACGCCGATGGACGTAGACGCGGGTTCCGTCCGTCGATCGCACGAGGACGCCCGCGCTCGCGTGCCACAGGCCCTCGCGGTAGACGGTGCCCCGATCGGCCTCGCCGATCACCAGCCCCTCGGCGTTGTAGACGGCGAGCAGTTCGTCCTCCGGATTCGCTGACACCGCCCGAGGGTAACCGCCGCGAGAGGTGAAAGGTGGCGGTGACCGGCCGCGAGTGCGCACAAGGCCGGCCAGGCCGGAGTCCGCCGGCCGATCATCGCTTGCGGCGCTGTGGTTTCACCCCCGGTCGCGGTGCGGTGGCGCGGGCCGCGGTCGTGACCAACGCCTTTTCCGCGGCGGTTTCGGCGTCGATGGTGCGGCGGATCAGGTACTGCTGGCCGCAGGTCCAGAGCGCATTGGTGGCGAAGTACGTGAGCACGACAACGGGCAGGATCGCACCGCCGATCAGCGCGCCCGCCGGGAACACCCACAGCGACAGGTTTCGCATGATCGTGGCGGTGCTGTTGTCGCCGGCCGGCGGGGTGAGCCGAGCTGTGACGTGCGTGGCGATGGCGGCGATCAGCACGAGCGGGACGGCGAGGACGGCAACCGCGACGAACACCTCGCCCGCGCCGGACAGCGTCGCCGACAGTGGCGCGCCGAACAATCTGGCGTCGAGGAACGCGCGGACCTCGGGTGCGCCGAACAGGTAGTTCGCGGTGGCGCTGTTCACCTCGACCGGCAGTGGGCTGTCCGTCGAGGCGAACGGACCGACCGCGTAGGTGCCGGTTCGATCGAACGAGCGCAGCACGTGGAACAGGCCGAGGAAGACCAGCCCCTGTGCGATCAGCGGAACGAAACCGGCGAACATGCTGACGCCGTGCTCGCGATGCAGCAGCCGGATCTTCTCGGCCTGGGCGCGCGGATCGTCGCGATGGGTGCGACGGATGGTATCCATCTGCGGTTGCAGTGCACGCAGGACTTTCTGGGATCTGGCTTGTCGCAGAGCGGTGCGCACGAGCAGCGCGCGGACGGTGACGACCAGCGCGATGACGGCGAGTAGCCATGCGAGACCGCTGGCCGGGCCGAGTGGAACGGCGAAGAGTTGGTGCCAGCACCACAGCACCGCGGACACGGGGTAATAGATGACATCGAGCATGGCGGGACGACCTGTCCGTGCAGCGCGCGCGAACGCGCGAAAGGGGGAGTGGGATCACGAAATCCGACAGGCGGCGCCGACGGGGCGGCAGCTGTCAGTGGTGATCGATCCCCGGAGCTCGTGGACGTGGTCGACCGGCGGCATTCGGATTGCTCTGTCGCAGAAAGGAACCGCGCAATCGGCGCTGCGCCGACCGGGGTGGACCGGCACACGCGACCCGAACGGGCAGCTGGCCGCGGCCGGTGACCGCGACCAGCGCACACACCATCGCGGCGGCGACAGCGCCGAACGCGAGCATGCGCGTGGCCTCGCTACCTGGCATGGCGATGAGCACGAAGGCGGGCAGCACGCACGCGAGAACCGCGTACGCCATCACCATCGCCCGTGCCTGCATGTCACCGAGCATACCGGTGCTCGCCGCCGTACCTGCGTGTCGAAGGAACGGATCGGGTAGTATGCGAACATCCCAGGGGGCACACCGCGCACTAAGTGTTACCGCAAGTAACACTTATGTTGATGGAACGCGGTGTCACGGTCAATTCTGACGCGCGTATCGTTGGCGCTGTGACTGCACCATCCGCGCATGCCGATCAGACCGCAGGTGACGGCCGCGCCACCCGCTGGCACGGCCACAAAGAGCGCCGTCGTGCGGAGATGATCGATGCCGCCATCGAGGTGATCGAGGAACACGGTCTCGAGATCTCGGTGCAGCTGATCGCCGAACATCTGGCCCTGCCGCGACCGGTGGTCTACCGCCATGTCGGTGGCCGGGCTGAACTCGACGCACTGGCGCGTCAGCGGATCCTGGAACTGCTGCTCGCGGAGTTGCTGCCCGCGTTGCAGCCTGACGGCACGCTCAAGGACGCCGTGCGCGGCGCCATCGGTACCTACCTCGGCTGGATCGAGCGTCACCCGAACCTGCACCGTTTCCTCGGTGACGCCGCACCCCAGGGCGCACCGAGCCTGAGCGGCGCCGGACGCGCGGTCAGTGGCCAGCTGGCCGACATCTTCGCGGCCAGCTTGGCCCGCTTCGGCATCGAACCCGCGCGAGGCAGGCCGATGGCCTTCGGCATCGTCGGTCTCGTCGATGGTGTGGTGGCGAGTTGGCGTGCGGAGCCGGAGTCGGTGCTCACCACCGAGCAGGTGCAGGGCATTCTGACCGAGTCGGTGCTGTCGCTGTTCGAGGGCAATGCCCGCAGTCTCGGTGTTCCGCTGCAACGGGATTCGCTCATCGCCGACCTGCTCATCGCGCCGGATGCGGCCCCACCGCCCGGCGAGCGGCTGCGCTGATCCTCAGCCCGTCGGGGCCAGCAGGCGGTAGGTGCGCTGCCACAGCCATTCCACCGGCCCGCGCTCGAAGCGGCGCAGCCACAGGTGGGCGAACCCGACGATCAGGGCGACGACCAAGAGGTAGATCCCGATCGTGAACGGCACCCGCGCGGTGTCGGGCACCCGCGCCGCCCACCCGAATCCCCAGCCGTAGCACAGGATTCCGGCGATCAGGTTCTGCAGGATGTAGCAGCTGAGCGCGGTCCGCCCGACCTCGCTCAGGCGCGCGCCCGCGAATCCCACCGTCGGCCTGCGCAGGTAGAACTGCGCGACCACGGCCAGAATGCCGAGCGCGACGAACGGCGCGGTGCCGTAGCGGGTGAACAGCACCAGATCGCCGCCGCCGAACACCCCGACCGTGAAGTCCAGCGGCGCGGCCACACCGAAGCCGATCACCATGAGCCGTCGGCGAATTCGCGCGCCCTCTGCCCGGAACACACCCGCCCGGTACAGGTGGGCGCCCACCAGGAACAGTGCCACCGACATCGGGAAGACGAAGATCGCCTCGACGCGGAACGCGATGGCGTTGTCGATCCGGAACAGCACCAGATCCCAGAACGATCCGTCCGCATAGGGATTCGGGTCGAGGTCGGTGGTGGTGGCACGCCCACCCTCGGGCTCGTAGGCCAGCGCGGCGGCGATGAGAGTCAGGAGAGTCACGTGCACGGCCGTCGCCGCGATCACCCAACGGCGTTGTGCGCGTTCGCTGGTCGCGAGCAGATACGCGACGACCAGTCCGGTGCACGCGTAGCCCATCAGCACATCGAACTCGGCCACGAGCAGGAAGTTCACCAGCCCGTCCAGGACCAGCAAGCCGGCCCGGATCGGATACTTGCCCGGCCAGCGCCTGCCACCGCGGCGAGCCGAATCCTGCTGGATGGCCAGGCCGATCCCGAACATCACGGTGAGCAAACCGAGGAACTTGCCCTGCGCGAGCTGCTGGAGCACCCGCTCGGTCCACTCCCAGCCGGTCCCGGCCGAGGCACTGAGATTATCGAGGTACCCGATCAGCCCGGCCGGGTCGGTGAAGATCCAGACATTGGTGCCCAGCGTGCCCAGAATCGCGATGCCGCGCAGTACATCCAGCGCGATCAGCCGACCGTGGCGGTTCGCGACGTCGCTGGCGATCTGCTGAGTGGATTCGCTCATGATCCGAGTATCGCGATCAGCCCGGCCGAGCGGATCGCCCGCGAGGACCACTCCGAGGTCCGTCCGAAGGGGGACCTCGGGGGCCGACGGCGCTCAGCCGCGGTGTGCCAGCACCTCTTCCGCCAGGGTGAGCGCCTCCGGCAGGTCGATGTGGTCGTCGGCGAAGGCGCCGAGGTGCCCGCCGCTCGGCAGCACGACGGCGCGGGCGCCGAGACCGCGGACCAGGAGCTCGACATGCTCCATCGGGCCGGCGGCGTTGACCGGGTCGTCGATCGCCGACAGCAGCCGGAACTCGCCCGCGGCGGCGCGGATGCGTGACCAGTCGAAGGGGCCGTCGAAGAACTCGGCGAGGATGTCGTAGCCGACCTCGTGCGCCGACGCCGACACCAGTACCGCACCGGCGAAGGGCGTGCCCTCGTACTGCTCGTGCATGCGCAGCACGTTGCGCTACCGAAACGCTCCGTAGCGTTTGAATTGACGATAGCAGCGAACTAGAGTGGTCGAAAAGTCGACGCGGAGGTGACATGGGTAACACCGCGGGTGCGCGGACCGGTGGACGGGTACGAAGCGACGCGGCGCGCGCCGATGTGCTGCGGGCCAGCGCCGAGATCCTGGAAGAGCACGGCTACGGCCGGATGACGATCGAGGGCGTCGCGGCGCGCTCGGGCGTCGCCAAGAGCACCATCTACCGCTGGTGGCGGTCGCGCGCCGAACTGGCCATGGACGCCTACGGCGACGCGGTCGCCCGGCGGATGCCCGAGCCCGACACCGGCGCGGTCGAGGCCGACCTGGTCGAATTCGTCACCGAGCTCTATCGCGTCACCGAATTCCCTGTTCGCGCACAGGCTTTGCGCGGAATGATGGCCGAGGCACAGCTCGATCCGGAGTTCGCGCGGCATTTCCGGGAATGGATCGAATCCCGGCGGGCTGTGGTCGTGGCCATGCTCGCGCGCGGGATCGAACGCGGTGAGCTCGCCCCGGACATCGACCTGGCTCGGGCGGCGGACCACCTGTTCGGCCTGTTCTGGTACCGGCTGTTGATGGAACACACTGCGGTGCGGCCTGATCAGGCCGGCGGCGACATCACACAGCTGCTGACCGGTCTGCGCCCGCGCGCCTGAACTGAGCCCGCTGGGCCGAGATGCCGGTATGTGTCCGGCGCGTCGCCTAGGCTCGACAGCATGCAGCGCATCATCGGAATCGAGGTCGAATACGGCATCTCGACCCCCACGGAGCCGACGGCCAACCCGATCCTCACCTCCACGCAGGCCGTTCTCGCCTACGCCGCCGCCGCGGGATTGCCGCGGGCCAAGCGGACCAGGTGGGACTACGAGGTGGAATCCCCGCTGCGTGACGCGCGTGGTTTCGACCTGAGCCGGATGAGCGGGCCCGCCCCGGTGATCGACGCCGACGAGGTCGGCGCGGCCAATATGATCCTCACCAACGGCGCCCGGCTCTACGTCGACCACGCCCACCCCGAGTACTCCGCGCCCGAGGTCGTCGACCCGCTCGACGCGGTCATCTGGGACAAAGCGGGCGAACGGGTGATGGAGGCTGCCGCCCGGCACGCATCGAGCGTGCCCGGCGCGCCCCGGCTACAGCTGTACAAGAACAATGTCGACGGCAAGGGCGCCTCCTACGGCACCCACGAGAACTATCTGATGAGCCGTGACACCCCGTTCAGCCACATCATCGCGGGGCTCACCCCGTTCTTCGTCTCGCGGCAGGTGATCTGTGGCGCGGGCCGGGTGGGCATCGGTCAGTCGGGTGATCATGCAGGCTTCCAGCTGTCCCAGCGTGCCGACTACATCGAGGTCGAGGTCGGCCTCGAGACCACACTCAAGCGCGGCATCATCAACACCCGCGACGAGCCGCACGCCGACGCCGACAAGTACCGGCGACTGCACGTGATCATCGGCGACGCCAACCTCGCCGAGATGTCGACCTACCTCAAGGTCGGCACCACCGCGCTCGTGCTCGACATGATCGAGGGCGGCGAGGACCTCTCGGAGTTCCAGCTCGCCCGGCCGGTCACCGCCGTGCACCAGATCAGCCACGACCCCACGCTGCGCGCCACTGTCGCACTCGTGGACGGTCGCGAGCTGACCGGGCTTGCGCTGCAACGGCTTTACCACGAGCGGGCCGCCAAGTTCGTCCACCGCCAAGGCAACGACGACCCGCGCGTGCTCGACATCCTCGACAACTGGGCGATGGTTCTCGACCTGCTGGAGCGCGACCCGATGGACGCCGCGCACCTGCTCGACTGGCCCGCCAAACTGCGCCTGCTCGAGGGCATGCGCAGCCGTGAGGGCCTGGGCTGGGCCGCGCCCAAACTGCACCTGATGGATCTGCAGTACTCCGATGTGCGCCTGGACAAGGGCCTCTACAACCGCCTGGTGGCGCGTGGGTCGATGAAGCGGCTCGTCACCGAGCAGCAGGTGCTCGACGCGATGACCAACCCGCCCACCGACACCCGCGCCTACTTCCGCGGCGAATGCCTGCGCCGCTTCGGCGCCGATATCGCCGCCGCCAGTTGGGATTCGGTGATCTTCGATCTCGGTGGCGATTCACTGGTCCGGATCCCGACGCTGGAACCGCGCCGGGGCACGAAAGCGCACGTCGGCAAGCTGCTCGACGCCTCGCGCACGGCCGCGGAACTGGTCGAACAGCTCACCCACTGAGGCGAGGGGAGGGGTCGACTGCGCGACAATCCGATCGCTATCGACCACCTTGTCGGATCCGCTCGGTAGGGTTGTGGGACACACACGATCATCGTGATGAGGAAGAGGAGGTCGGCTGCCATGGCACAAGAGCAGACCAAGCGCGCCGGGGGTGGCGACGAGGACGATGGCCCCGAGGGCGTAGACGCGGCAGGGCAGGAACGCCGCGAGAAGCTCGCGGAGGAAACCGACGACTTGCTCGATGAGATCGATGACGTGCTCGAAGAGAACGCCGAAGACTTCGTGCGGGCATATGTGCAGAAGGGCGGCCAGTGACCTCAGGTGACCCCTTGCGCCTCCATGCGGGGCGGGCTCTCTCCTCGTTCACCGAACATCTGCGCATGCACGCACCGGACCTGTTGCCGGGCAACAGGTCCGGTGCCTCGGAGCTGACCGTGGCAGCGGACTTCGCGCCGCACGGCACGACCATCGTCGCGGTCAGCTACCGCGGCGGCGTGCTGATCGCGGGCGACCGGCGCGCCACCCAGGGCAATCTCGTAGCGTCCCGGGACATGGAGAAGGTGTACATCACCGATTCCTTCTCCGCGGCGGGCATCGCGGGCACCGCCGGGCTGGCGGTCGAGATGGTGCGACTGTTCGCAGTGGAACTGGAGTACTACGAGAAGATCGAAGGCGTATCGCTGACCTTCGACGGCAAGGCCAACAAGTTGTCGAAGATGGTGCGCGACAACCTGCCGGCGGCGATGCAGGGACTCGCTGTCATCCCGCTGCTCGTCGGTTTCGACGACCAGGTCACCGATCCCGACAAAGCCGGCCGGATCGTGTCCTACGACGTCGTCGGCTCCCGCAGTGAGGAACGGTTCGGCTACACCTCGGTCGGTTCCGGCTCGACCTTCGCCAAATCCTCGCTCAAGAAGCTCTACCGTCACGGCCTCGACCGGGACCGGGCCCTGCGGATCGCGGTCGAATCGCTGGTGGACGCCGCCGACGACGACACCGCCACCGGCGGGCCCGACGCACTGCGCGGGATCTTCCCGACGGTGGTGCTGATCGACGCCGACGGTGCGGTGGAGGTGTCCGAGGAGCAGCTCGGTTCGATCACCGCGGCGATCGCCGCCGACCGCGAGGCCGCACAGAACGGGGGTGCAGGCGCATGACCTTGCCTTACTACGCGTCCGCCGAGCAGATCATGCGCGACAAGACCGAGCTCGCCCGCAAGGGCATCGGTCGAGGTCGCAGCGTGGTGGTCCTGGTGTACGACAAAGGTGTGCTGTTCGTCGCCGAGAACCCCTCGGCGACCCTGCACAAGATCAGCGAGCTCTACGACCGCATCGGGTTCGCCGCGGTCGGCAAGTACAACGAGTTCGAGGCACTGCGCCGTGGTGGCATTCTGCAGGCCGACCTCAAGGGTTACCAGTACGACCGGCGCGATGTCACCGGCCGGGGGCTGGCCAACCTGTACGCGCAGAGTCTGGGTTCGATCTTCACCGATCAGCTCAAGCCCTACGAGGTGGAACTGTGTGTCGCCGAAGTGGGCTATCCGGAACAGTCGCCGACCTCGGTGCTGTACCGGATCACCTTCGACGGGTCCATCGTCGACGAACGTGAGTACGTCGTCATGGGCGGCACCACCGAGCCGATCCTGACCCAGCTCAAGGCCGCCTACAAGCCGGGTCTGTCCCTGGACGACGCGCTGAAGGTGGCGATCGGCGCACTGCTGGCCGGTCAGCCCGAGGCCGACAAGGACAAGCGTTCGCTCGGTGAGTCCTCGCTCGAGGTGGCCACGCTCGAGCAGGAGCGCCCGCGCCGGGCGTTCCGCAGGCTGCAGGGCCCCGCCCTGGAGTCGGCGCTCGCCGCGTCGACGCCGAAGCCGGTGAAAGAGGCGAAGCTGCCCGAACCCGACGACGACGCGGGGAAATAACCCACCGTCACGATCATGATCGGGCCTGCGAATCACACCGGTTCGCAGGCCCGATCTCGTCGTGTGCGCGGCGGTCGTTCGCTGTCCGAATCGTTGTGAACACGTATGCGAATGGGATGTCAGGAGCGCCGCGCGGGCACTGGTCATGGCTGTAGTGTCGATAGTGTGCAGCGACGAATCATGGGGATCGAGACCGAGTTCGGTGTGACATGCACCTTCCACGGTCACCGTCGGCTGTCCCCCGACGAGGTAGCCCGGTACTTGTTCCGCCGGGTCGTGTCCTGGGGCCGTAGCTCCAATGTCTTCCTTCGCAACGGTGCCAGGTTGTACCTCGACGTCGGATCGCATCCCGAGTACGCCACCGCCGAATGCGACAGCCTGGTGCAGTTGGTCACCCACGACCGGGCCGGCGAGCGGGTACTGGAAGACCTGCTCATAGACGCCGAACAGCGCCTCGCCGAAGAAGGTATCGGCGGCGACATCTACCTGTTCAAGAACAACACCGACTCCGCGGGCAACTCCTACGGCTGCCACGAGAACTTCCTCGTGGTCCGGGCGGGCGAGTTCTCCCGGATCTCGGATGTGCTGCTCCCGTTCCTGGTCACCCGCCAGCTCATCTGTGGCGCGGGCAAGGTCCTGCAGACACCGAAGGCGGCCACGTTCTGCCTGTCGCAGCGCGCCGAGCACATCTGGGAGGGCGTCTCCTCGGCGACCACCCGGTCGCGCCCGATCATCAACACCCGCGACGAGCCGCATGCCGACGCCGAGAAGTACCGGCGCCTGCACGTGATCGTCGGCGACTCCAACATGGCCGAACCGACCACCATGCTCAAGGTCGGTACCGCGTCGCTGGTGCTGGAGATGATCGAGGCGGGGGTGTCGTTCCGCGATTTCGCGCTCGACAATCCGATACGGGCCATTCGCGAGGTCAGCCACGATCTCACCGGTCGTCGTCCGGTGCGCCTTGCCGGCGGACGACAGGCCAGCGCCCTGGAGATCCAGCGCGAGTACTACGCCCGCGCGGTCGAGCACCTGCGCAACCGCGACCGCGATCCGCAGGTCGACGCGGTGGTGGACCTGTGGGGTCGCACGCTCGACGCGGTCGAGGCGCAGGACTTCGCCAAGGTCGACACTGAGATCGACTGGGTGATCAAGCGCAAGCTGTTCCAGCGCTACCAGGATCGCTACAGCATGGAGATGTCGGATCCCAAGATCGCCCAGCTGGATCTGGCCTACCACGACATCAAGCGCGGTCGCGGCGTCTTCGATCTGCTGCAGCGCAAGGGTCTGGCCAAGCGGATCACCGAGGACGACGCTGTCGACGCCGCGGTGGACACTCCGCCGCAGACGACGCGCGCCAAGCTGCGGGGTGATTTCATCACCGCAGCGCAGGAGGCCGGCCGTGATTTCACCGTCGACTGGGTGCATCTCAAGCTCAACGATCAGGCGCAGCGAACCGTGCTGTGCAAGGATCCGTTCCGGTCGGTTGACGAACGCGTCGATCGGTTGATCGCCTCGATGTAGGCGAACCCCTCAGACGGGGGGACCAACGACGGAACCGGTGGCGCATGGGAGCGATTGCGTAGGCGCCACCGGTTCCGTCGTGTGTAGGGCGGCTCAGTCCGCGGTGACGACCGTCGCGTAGGTGGCGGTCAGTCCGGCGATGAACGACGTGAGCGCCAATTCGAAGCTGTCGTCGTCGATTTCGTCGGCGATCGCGCGGAGTAGGTGTGCCTGGTTCAGGTGCGGGTAGCGGTCCCGGTAGACCTGGACATCGTCGGCGAAGCCGCCGGCGAAGGAGCCCACTGTCGAACCCATGACCAGATAGCGGGTGGCGGCGCCGATCATGGTGGCGTAGCGCGGTGGCCAGCCTGCGCCGACCAGACCGCCGTGGACGGCGTCGGCGGCGCGCAGGTTCTCGGCTCGGCGGCCGGGGCCTGTTGCCAGGTACGGCACGAAATTCGGGTGGGTGGCCAGTGCGGTGCGATAGCTGCGTGCCCAGGCCGCGAGGCCGAGGTCCCAGCTCATGGTGTCGAAGGCCGAGGTGTCGACCAGGCGCATGATGCCGGTGGCGATGTCGTCGAACAACTCGTCCTTGTTCGGGTAGTGGCCGTAGAGCGAGGCGGCCTGTACGCCCAGTTCAGCGCCCAGTTTGCGCATGGAGACCTCGGCGAGCCCGTCGCGGTCGATCAGGACCAGCGCGGCATCGCGAATGCGTTCGCGGCTCAACAGCGGTACGCGCGGCCTGGCCATGCGGTCCTCCATCTCTCATCGGGAATCGAACGGTATCACCGATGCCGAAAATGACCCTTGATTAACCAAACGGCGTTAGGATACGGTGCGGAAGTAAACCTAACAGCGTTCGGTTCAGGAGTGTTCTCGTGGATTTCCAGCTCACCCCCGCGCAGTCCGACCTGCGCGAACTCGCCCGCACGTGGGTGGAAAAGGAAGTCGTGCCGTATGCCGCGCAGTGGGATCGCGACGAATCGGTGGATCCCGCGATCGTCGGCAAACTCGGCGCGCTCGGCTTCCTCGGCATCGGGATCGCCGAGGAATACGGCGGGTCCGGCGGCGACACGATGGACTACTGCCTGCTCCTGGAAGAGCTCGGTCGCGGCGACAGCGCGGTGCGCGGCATCGTGTCGGTCTCGCTCGGCCTGTTCGGCAAGTCGATCGCCGCGTACGGCACCGAGGAGCAGAAGCTGCGGTTCCTGCCGGGGATCTGCGCGGGGGAGCGGCTCGGGTGTTTCGCGCTGACCGAGCCGGGCACCGGTTCCGACGCCGCCAACCTGGACACCCGCGCGACCCGCGACGGGGCGGACTGGGTCGTCTCCGGCACCAAGATCTTCATCACCAACGGCACCTGGGCCGATACCGCGCTGGTGTTCGCGCGGACCGGAGGGCCGGGGCCGAAGGGTGTCACCGCGTTCCTGGTGCCAACGGACACACCGGGTTTCGCGCGCACCGAGGTCAAGGGCAAGCTCGGTTTGCGCGGCCAGGCCACCGCCGAGCTCGTCCTCGACGGTGTTCGGGTGCCCGACTCGTCGCGGCTGGGCGAAGAGGGTCAGGGGTTCCGGATCGCGATGTCGGCGTTGGACAAAGGTCGCATCGGTGTCGCGGCCGGGTGCGTCGGCGTCGCCCGCGCCTGCCTCGAGGCCGCGGTGCGCTACGCCGGTGAACGCGAACAGTTCGGCAAGCCGATCGCCGGCTACCAGCTGGTCCAGGAGCTGCTGTCCGATATCGCAGTCGAGACCGAGGCCGCCCGCCTGCTCGCGTGGCGCGCGGCCGATCTCGCCGATCGAGGGGAAGCCTTCGGCACGGCCGCGTCGATGGCGAAGCTGTTCGCCTCCGAGGCCGCGGTGAAGGCCGCCAACAACGCGATCCAGGTGTTCGGCGGCTACGGCTACATCGACGAATATCCCGTCGCCAAGTACCTGCGCGATGCCCGCGTGCTGACCCTCTACGAGGGCACCACCCAGATCCAGAAACTGCTCATCGGGCGCGCCCTCACCGGCGTGAACGCCATTGTCTGACACAGGAGTACGACCCATGATCCACAGAACAGCCTTCGTCACCGGGGCTGCCCGCGGTATCGGCGCGGCGACCGCGGCCCGCCTGGCCGACGACGGATTCGCCGTGGCCGTCGTCGACCTCGACGCCGACGCCGCGGTGCTGGCCGCCGGGAAGATCAACGCGGCAGGCGGCACCGCGATCGGCCTCGGTTGCGATGTCGCTGACGAATCGCAGGTCGCCGATGCGGTAGCGCGCACCGTGGCCGCCTTCGGCTCCCTGGACGTGCTCGTGAACAACGCGGGCGTGCTGCGCGACAACCTGCTGTTCAAGATGTCGGTCGAGGACTGGGACACCGTGATGGCGGTGCACCTGCGCGGTGCGTTCCTGTGTTGCAAGGCGGCGCAGAAGCACATGGTGGACAACGGCGGCGGCGCCATCGTCAACACGTCGAGCGTCTCGGCGCTCGGCAATCGTGGCCAGGCCAACTACGCGGCGGCCAAGGCAGGCATCCAGGGCCTGACCCGCACCCTCGCGATGGAACTCGGCCCGTTCGGGATTCGCGTCAACGCCGTCGCGCCCGGCTTCATCGCCACCGAGATGACCGCGGCCACCGCGGCGCGCATGGGGGTGAGCGCCGAGGAGTTGCAGGCCAAGACCGCGCAGATCACCCCGCTGCGACGCGTCGGCGTGCCTGCCGATATCGCGAACGTGGTCGCGTTCCTGGCTTCCGGCAACGCCGGATTCGTCACCGGACAGACCGTGTACGTCGACGGCGGACGCCGTCTCTAGCTTTCGGAGAACATCATGCAGAGAACAGTTTTCAACGACGAGCACGAAGCCTTCCGCAAAACCGCGCGCGCGTTCATCGAATCACAGGTCTCGCCGGTCTATGACCAGTGGTACGAGGCGGGCATCGTGCCGCGCGAGTTCTACCGCAAGCTGGCCGATCTGGGCGTGTTCGGGATCGAGGTGCCAGAGGAATACGGTGGCGCCGGCATCGAATCGTTCAAGTTCCAGGCGATCCTGCTCGAGGAAACCACCCGTGCCGGTGTGTCTTTCGGCGGTTCGGGCGTACACGTCGGCCTGTGTCTGCCGTATCTGAAGAACCTCGCGACCGACGAGCAGAAGCAGCGGTGGCTGCCGGGGTTCGTCTCGGGCGAGATCATGTTCGCGATCGCGATGACCGAGCCGGGCACGGGTTCCGATCTGGCCGGAATGCGCACCACCGCACAGCTGTCCGAGGACGGCACGCACTACGTGCTCAACGGCTCGAAGACCTTCATCACCGGTGGTGTGCACGCCGATCGGGTGATCGTCTGCGCGCGGACCGCCCCGCCGTCGGAAACCGATCGCAGACACGGGATCTCGTTGCTCGTCGTCGACACGAAGTCGCCGGGATACTCGGTGGGCCGTAAGTTGGACAAGCTCGGTCTCAAGGTGTCCGACACCGCCGAACTGTCGTTCACCGATGTGCGTGTTCCGGTGTCGGACCTGCTGGGCGAGGCGAACAAGGGCTTCAGCTACCTCGGCCAGAATCTTCCGCAGGAACGGCTCTCGATCGCGCTCGGCGCCTACGCGCAGGCCAAGGCGGCGATCCGGTTCACCCTCGAATACACCAGGGGCCGTAACGTTTTCGGTCAGCCGGTCGCGCAGTTCCAGAACACCAAGTTCGAACTGGCCGCGTGCCAGGCCGAGGTCGACGCCGCCGAGGCGGTCGTCGACCGGGCGCTGGAGGCCCTCGATCGCGAGGAGCTCACCGCGGCCGACGCGGCCTCGGCCAAACTGTTCTGCTCCGAGGTGGCCTCGCGGGTGATCGACCGCTGTCTGCAGTTGCACGGCGGCTACGGCTACATCAACGAGTACCCGGTGGCCCGCCTGTACGCCGACAACCGGGTGAACCGGATCTACGGCGGCACCAGCGAGGTAATGAAGATGATCATCGCGAAGGACATGGGCTTGTGAACGCCACACTCTCGCTGGCGAGCATTCTCGCCGAACCCGCCCGCCGCAGGCCGAACCACCTCGCGCTGATCGAAGGTGACACGCGCATCACCTTCGCCGATCTGTGGCGCCAGGCCCGCGAGCAAGCGGGCGCGCTGATCGCGCGTGGGGTGAAACCCGGTGACCGGGTGGGGCTGCTGTGCCCGAACACCGCGGACTTCCCCCGCGCGTACTTCGCCGTTCTGGCCGCCGGCGCGACGGTGGTGCCCGTGCATCTGCTGCTCACCGCGCCGGAAATGGAGTACGTGCTGCGCGACAGTGGCGCCTCGCTGCTGATCTGTCATCCGATGGTCGCGGCGGCGGGCACCGAAGCCGCGACGAGTGCGGGCATCGAGGTGGTGACGCCCGAAGAGCTTGTCGGCGAGGCGATCTCGAACTTCGTCTCCCGTAGTCCGCTCGATACCGCGGTCGTCTTCTATACCAGCGGCACCACCGGTACACCCAAGGGCGCCGAGCTCAGCCATCTCAATATGGTGATGTGCGCGACGGTGAACACGTTCGACGCCAACGAGATCCACCGCGACGACATCGCGCTCGGCGCGCTGCCGCTGTTCCATGTGTTCGGGCAGACGGTGTCGATGAACTCGCACTGGCGGGTCGGCGGCACGCTGGTGCTGATGCCGAGATTCGACGCGGCCGCGGCTGTTTCACTGATGGCGGCCGAGCGGGTCAACCTGTTCCACGGGGTGCCGACCATGTATCTGTCGCTGATCGAGGCGGCGGCAGCGGCACCGGAACTGCCCGAGTTGAAGCTGTGCATCAGCGGTGGTGCCGCGTTGCCCGTCGCCGTGCTCGAGGAGTTCGAGCGGATTTTCCATGCGCCGGTGCTCGAGGGGTACGGACTCTCGGAGACCTCGCCGACCGCAGCCGTGAACCAGCCGGTCTTCGGCACCGAGGCGGGCACCGTCGGCCACCCGGTGTGGGGTGTCGACGTGGAGATCGCCGATCCCGCGATCGCCGACCGCATCGAACTGCTGCCGATCGGCGAGGTCGGAGAGGTGGTGGTGCGCGGACACAATGTGTTCAGCGGCTACACCGGCAGGCCGGAGGCGACCGCCGCCGCCGTGATCGACGGCTGGTTCCGGACCGGCGACCTCGGCACCCGCGACGAAACCGGTCGGGTGCGTATCGTCGACCGGATCAAGGAGATGATCCTGCGCGGCGGATTCAATGTGTATCCCACCGAGGTCGAAGCGGCCCTGATCCGGCACCCGCGGATCGCGCAGGTCGCGGTGATCGGCGTGCCCGACCCGCATTACGGTGAGGAGATCGTGGCGGTCGTCGTGCCGGAGGGCGCGGTGACCGAGCAGGAAGTGATCGACTTCGCCAAGCAGCAGGTCGCGAAGTACAAGTACCCGCGCCGGGTCGAATTCGTCACCGAGCTACCCCTTGGCCCCACCCACAAAGTGCTCAAGCGCGAACTGCGCCAACGTTTCAGAGGAGCGGCATGACCACGGACTTCGCTGATTTCGATGCCCTGCGTGCCGCGGTCGGCACCGAACTCGCCCCCAGCGACTGGGTCACCATCGACCAACGCCGTATCGACCTGTTCGCCGAAGCCACCGGCGACCACCAGTGGATCCACGTCGACGCCGACCGCGCCGCCGCGGGTCCTTACGGCACCACCATCGCCCACGGCTTCCTCACCCTGTCCCTGATCGTGCCCATGACCCAGCAGATCATGAGCGTGAGCGCGGCGAAGGCAGGCATCAACTACGGCCTCGACCGAGTCCGCTTCCTCACCCCCGTCCCGGTCGACAGCCGCATCCGCGCCCACCTCACCCTCACCGAGGTCACCGAAGTCCCCGGCGGCGTCCAGATCCACCGCCATGTCATCGTCGAACTCGAGAACGCGCCCCGCCCCGCCTGTGTAGCCGACTCCATCGCCCGCTGCCTGCTGTGAGGTCCCGCTGTGGCGAGCGCGTCGTGTGCTCGCCACAATCGGGACCCGTGGCCTAGCGGAGTTCGCCGCTGAGGACCCAGATGTGGCCGAACGGGTCGACGACCCTGCCTTGCCGCTTGCCGTAGGGACGGTTGTCGACAGGGATCACGAGCTCGGCACCGTGCTGCACCATCCGGTGTGCTGTCGCGTCGGGGTCGGCCACGGTGAGCACGAGCAGGACAGGCGAACCGCCGACCGACCCAGGATCGGTCCACCCCCACTCCTCGACACTCTGAGCCACGGCGAAGACGACGGAGCCGAGCGTGAGTTCGGCGTGGTTCACCACTCCGGCGTCATCGGCGACTCGAAGACTCACCTCGGCTTCGAGCGTTCGGGTGTAGAAGGACATCGCGGCGTCCGCATCGGCGACCAGCAGCTTGGGGACCAGTTGGCTGTTCATCCACCCATGGTCGCGCGGCCGGTGGCTCTCACCCTTGTAGTTTTCGGCCCTCTTCACCGAGCCACGCGGTCGGCGTGGTGTTCATGAGGTCGCGGAACTCGTGCACGAGATGGCTCTGGTCGTGATAGCCCGACTCGGCGGCCACCTGGGTCCAGGAGGCCACGCCCGCGCCCGCACGCCCCACCGCGGCCGCCAAGCGGGCCACGCGGGAGGCGAACTTCGGCGTGATCCCCAACGATCCCCGCATCACCGCGCGCAATCGCCGCGGGCTCAGGTGCACCGCCTGTGCCAGATCGTCGACCGACACCAGCCCGTCACCGGCTCTGATCAGCTCCAGCGCGGCGAGGGCGTCGCCGGCCATCCGGTCGCGATCGGCCCGGTGCAGCTGGTCGAGCAACCGGATTCGCAGGACCTCCGCGCGGTCATCGGCAGGACGGTTCGCCAGCTCCTCGCGCAGCGAGTTCACCCACGGCAGGATGGCGTCAGCGGCGACCCCGCCCGCGTCCACCTCGCTCAGCGGCACCCCGGTCAGCCGGTGCCACGCCGATGGCGACAACTCGGCGTACACGGTCGGCTGCCGCGGCAGCAGCGTCGTTGCCGGAGTAGCGATTCCGGGCCGCATGAACCCGGCCACCATCGCGGGGGCGGTCCGGGTGTGTCCGTGGTAGCCGACCTCGAGCGGCGCCCCGAGGCTGACGATCAGCCGAGCGGACAGCGTGGGAACCGCACGATGGAGGCGAGCTGGTCCCCGATGCTCGCTGACCGCCACCACACCGATGCCCGCGGCACGACTTGCCTGGTGTAGTTCCACCTTCGCATTCTCACATCCCTCGGGCCTGGTGCAACTGTGCGCCGACGCGCGGCGCAGTGGACGCGACCATTACCCTCTATCGGGTGGCGATATCCAAGGTCGAGCGGCTGATGAATCTGGTCATCGCGCTGCTGTCGACCAGGCAGTTCCTGAGTGCGGAACGCATTCGCACCAGTGTGGCCGGTTACGAGGACTCCGTGACCGACGACGCGTTCAGCCGGATGTTCGAGCGCGACAAGAACGAATTGCGCGATCTGGGCATCCCTCTCGAAGTCGGTCCGGTGGGGCGGTTCTCGACACTCGAGGGGTACCGGATCAACCGCGACGCCTACGAGTTGCCCGATATCGACCTGTCGAGCGAGGAGGCCGCGGCGGTCGCGGTCGCGGTCCAGATGTGGGCCTCACCGGAGCTGGCGGGCGCGGCCGAGGGCGCGCTGTTGAAACTGCGCGCGGCCGGGGTCACCGTCGAGACCGACAACGTCGGGGTGTCGGTGCCCGCCGTGCCCGCCCGAACCCGCGGATCGGAGCCGGTACTGCGGGAACTGCTGGCCGCGATCGACGCGGGGCAGGCGGTGCGGTTCGGCCATCACAGTGCCGTCACCGATCCGTTCGTGACCCGCGACGTCGAACCGTGGGGTGTGGTGACCAGGCATGGGCGCTGGTACCTCGTCGGGCACGACCGCGAACGCGACGCCGTTCGCACGTTCCGGCTGTCGCGGATCGGTGGTCAGGTGCGGCCGTACGGTCCGGTCGACGCGGTCCACAAGCCCGCGCACACCGACCTGCGCGCGATCGTCGACCGGGTCACCGGCGACGCTCCGGTCACCGGGTCGGCCACCGTGTGGGTGGCGAAGGGGCGCGGTCGCGAATTGCGCCGCATCGGCACCGAAGTCGACACCCGCGACCTGGGCGGACGCCCCGGCTCGGTGCTCGAGGTGCCGGTCCGATCCAAGGACTGGGTAGCCCGGCTGATCACCGGTCTCGGCCCCGATGTCCTCGTCCTGGAACCACCGGAACTGCGCGCCGACGTGATGAACCGGCTACGGTCGGTACTCGACCACACGGAGGTCACGTCGTGAGTTCGCGTCTGTCCCTACGCCTTTCGCGCCTGCTGAACATGGTGCCGTACCTACTTGCGCATCCGGGCATCAGCGCGGCCGAGGCCGCCGCCGAACTTGGTGTCACCACCAAACAGCTGATGAGCGACCTCAACCAGCTGTGGATGTGCGGATTACCCGGTTACGGTCCCGGCGATCTGATCGACCTGTCGTTCTCCGAGGAGAGCATCGAGGTCACCTTCTCGGCCGGGATCGAACGGCCGCTGCGGCTGACCTCCACCGAGGCCACCGCCCTGCTGGTCGCCCTGCGCTCGATCGTGGAGATGCCGGGCATGGTCGACCCCACCGCCGCGCACGCCGCCATCGCCAAGATCGAATCGGCGATCGCCAGCACCGACGCCGCCGTCACCGGCAAACCGGTCGAGGTTCCGGTCGAGAAGCCGGTGGTCGCGACCGTGCGCGCCGCGCTCGCCGACGCGCGGGCGCTGCGCCTGGTCTATTACTCGGCCAGCCGCGACGAGGTGTCCGAACGCATCGTCGACCCGATTCGCGTGGTGCTGGTCGACAACAACAGCTACCTGCAGGCCTGGTGCAGGCAGGCCGAAGGCGTTCGCCTGTTCCGGTTCGACCGGATCGAGGACGCCACCGAACTCGACGAACCGGCCCACCCACCGAGCCACGCCGCCAACGACGCGGCCGCGCTCGACCTGTTCCAGGACGACCCCGACGTACCGCTGGCCCGGCTGCGGATCCGCGCCGACTACGCGTGGGTGCTCGACCAGTACCCGATGCACCGCATCGAATCGCGCGCTGACGGCAGCATCGAGGCGGGCATGCGCTTCGCCTCGCCGGACTGGATGGCCCGGCTGCTGCTCGGCTTCGGCACCGGTGTCACCGTGCTCGGACCACCGGAATTGGTGTCGGCGGTGCGCATCCGCGCCGACGCCGCCCTGGCCGCCTACGCGGCGGCCGGACTGGTGGGGGAGACCGAACCCGCGTGAGTCAGCGAGTACTGGTCCTCGGCGCGGGCAGCGTCGGGGTCTTCATCGGCGGTCATCTGGCCGCGGCGGGCATGGAAGTGATCTTCGTCGGCCGTCAGCGGATCCTCGACGACATCGCCGAACACGGCCTGCGCCTGACCGATCTGGACGGCGGTTCGACCGAGGTCCCACCCGACCGGTTCGGCCTCGCGCTCGAACCCGACGAACCCGAACTGGCCGACCTGGTCCTGGTGACCGTGAAATCGGCCGACACCGCCGCCGCGGTCCGCGCCGTTGCCGGTCGATTACGCCCCGGCACGCCGGTCGTGAGCCTGCAGAACGGCATCGGCAACGCGAGCCTGATCCGCGAGATCCTGCCGACCAGCATCGCGCTGGCCGGGATGGTGATGTTCAACGTGGTGCATCGCGGTCGCGGGTGTTTCCACCGTGCCAGCGACGGCGTGCTCGCGATCCAGGACGATCAGGTCGTCGACCGCTTCGCCGACCACTTTCGCGCGGCGGGCCTGCCACTGCGCCGCCATCGTGACCTGCGTCCGGTGCAGTGGGCCAAACTGCTGCTCAACCTGAACAACCCGATCAACGCACTGTCCGGCAGGCCGCTGCGCGAAGAACTCGCCGAGCGCGACTATCGCCGTTGCCTCGCGTTGGCTCAGTCCGAAGCCCTCGCCGTGATGAACACTGCGCGAATTCGGCCCGCCCAGCTCACCCCCGTTCCACCCGAGTTGATGGTGCATTTGCTGCGCGTTCCCGACGCGGTCTTCCGGCGGGTGTTCGGCCGGGTGCTCGCCATCGATCCGATCGCCCGTTCGTCGATGGCCGACGATCTCGCGCTCGGCCGTCGCACCGAAATCGCGTGGTTGTGTGGGGAAATCGTGCGCCTCGGCGAGATGGTGGGGCACCCGGCACCGGTCAACCGGCGGCTGACGGAGCTGATCAGGATCGCCGAATCCGGCGACACCGCGCGGTTCACCGGAAGCCGGTTGCTCGCCGAGCTGAGCGGGGCGGCGGCCGCTGTCGCGGATTGAACGCGTGGCGAACACCGCGGCGGCTGAGCGTTCACCGCGGTCCGAACCCGGGTAGCATCGGTAATCACCACAGTCTTTGGAGGTATCTGATAATGGGCACGTTCAGCTGGACGCACCTGCTGATCATCGCGTTGCTGTTCGTTCTGCTCTTCGGCGCGAAGCGGCTTCCCGACGCGGCACGCGGTCTCGGCCGCTCGCTGCGCATCTTCAAGAGCGAGGTCGGACAGATGCAGGCGGAGTCGTCGGCATCCGACGCACCGGCGGCCACCCCGGCCACCCCCGCACCGCAGCAGCAGTTGTCCGCGTCGGCGACGCAGGCGCAGACCCCGGTCGTCGAACCGCAGCAGGGCCACAAAACCCTCTGACCTCGGCCATCACCCCGGGGCGGTAGCGACCGCTCCGGGGCGAAGTGCTGTCTCGTCAAAAGTTGTCGCCGAGCATCCGCCGAACCGAGGGTTAGAGGCCACCACCCACCATGCGCATCCCGTTCGATCCCCGGCGCGCCAAGCGCAGGACGAATCCCGACGGCACCATGTCGTTGGTCGAGCACCTGCAGGAACTGCGCACCCGGCTGCTGCTGGCGCTGGCCGCGATCGCGGTCACCACGCTGATCGGCTTCTTCTGGTACGCGCATACGCTCTTCGGTCTCGAGAGCCTCGGTGAGCTCTTGCGTGGCCCCTACTGCGCGCTGCCCGAATCGGCGCGGGCCAGCCTGAGCCCCGACGGCGCCTGCCGGTTGCTCGCGACCGGGCCTTTCGACCAGTTCATGCTCCGGTTGAAGGTCGGTCTCACCGCTGGAGTCGTGATCGCGACGCCGTTCTGGCTCTATCAGCTGTGGGCGTTCATCACCCCGGGGCTGTACGCGAAGGAACGCAAGCTCGCGGTCGGCTTCGTGGTGACGGGCTCGGTGCTCTTCGTGACCGGCGCCGTCCTGGCCTATGTGGTGGTCTCGCACGCGTTGTCGTTCCTGATGACCATCGGCGACAACGTTCAGATCACCGCCCTCAGCGGTAATCAGTACTTCGGTTTCATCATCCAGTTGCTGATCATCTTCGGCGTCAGTTTCGAGACCCCGTTGATCATCATCGGGCTGAACCTGGTCGGCGTGCTGCCCTACACCAAGCTCAAGGCGTGGCGGCGCGGGATGATCTTCGGCCTGTTCGTCTTCGCCGCGATCGTCACCCCGCAGGACCCGTTCTCGATGCTGGCGCTGGCGATCGCGCTGACTGTGCTGTTCGAGTTCGCGGTGCAGTTCGCGCGGTTCAGCGACGCGCGCAAGGCTCGCCGGGAGGCGAAGGAGGGCTGGGGCGCCCTCGACGACGAAGAAGCCTCACCGCTGGAGAATCCGGCGCCGGTGACGCCCACCGATCCGGTGGCCGAGCCGGAGAAAACCGCGCGCCCGGTGTCGGACTACTCCGATACCCTCTGAAGGGTGACCGACACCCCGGGGCTGCCCAGCGAACTCGCGAAATTCGCCGGCGAGATCTCCTTCGATCTCGACCCCTTCCAGAGCACCGCGTGCGCGGCGTTGGAAGACGGGCACAGTGTGCTCGTGTGCGCCCCCACCGGCGCGGGCAAGACGATCGTCGGCGAGTTCGCCGTGCACATGGCGTTGGCCTCGGGCGGAAAGTGCTTCTACACCACGCCGATCAAGGCGCTGTCGAACCAGAAGTTCGCCGATCTCACCGCCCGCTACGGCCGCGACAGCGTCGGCCTGCTCACCGGTGACCAGTCGATCAATCCCGGCGCGCCGGTGGTCGTGATGACCACCGAGGTACTGCGCAACATGCTCTACGCGTCCTCGGATTCGCTGCACGGGCTGTCCTATGTCGTGATGGACGAGGTGCACTACCTGGCCGACCGGTTCCGCGGCGCGGTGTGGGAGGAAGTGATCCTGCACCTGTCGCCGGATGTGCGGCTGGTCAGCCTGTCGGCGACGGTGTCCAATGCCGAGGAATTCGGCGCCTGGATGGAAACCGTGCGCGGCGACACCGCGGTGGTGGTCGACGAGACCAGGCCGGTGCCGCTGTGGCAGCACGTGATGGTCGGCAGGCGGATGTTCGATCTGTTCGACACCAAGTCCAGTGATCGCAAGGTCGTCGTCGACGAGGACCTTGTCCGGTTCATCCGGCAGCGCGAGAGTGCCGACCGGATGCACGGCTACGGCGGTCCGCGCGGACGCGGTGGTCGCGGCGGCAACTTCCGTCCGCTCCCGCGGCCGGACGTCCTCGCGCGCCTCGACGAGGAAAACCTGCTCCCCGCGATCACGTTCATCTTCAGCCGTGCCGGCTGTGACGGCGCGCTGGCGCAGTGCCGGCGTGCCCGGCTCGATCTGAGTCGTCCCGGCGAGGCCGAGCAGATCGACGAGATCATCGAGAAGCACACCGGTGACCTGCCCAAGGGCGACCTCGAGGTGCTCGGCTACTGGGAATGGCGCGAGGCGTTGCAGCGGGGGCTGGCCTCCCATCACGCCGGCATGCTGCCCGCGTTCCGCCACACCGTCGAGGAACTGTTCGTCAAGGGGCTGGTGCGCGCGGTGTTCGCCACCGAAACCCTGGCGCTCGGGATCAACATGCCCGCCCGCACGGTGGTGCTGGAGCGGCTGGTGAAGTTCAACGGGGAAACCCACGCCGAGCTCACCCCTGGCGAATACACCCAGCTCACCGGCCGTGCGGGCAGGCGCGGGATCGACGTCGAAGGTCACGCGGTGGTGCTGTGGCAGCCCGAGGTCGACACCAGCGCGGTGGCGGGCCTCGCCTCCACCCGCACCTATCCGCTGCGCAGTTCGTTCCGGCCCGGCTACAACATGTCGATCAACCTGATCGACCGGATGGGTGCCCAGGAAGCCAGGACGCTGCTCGAGCGGTCGTTCGCCCAGTTCCAGGCCGACCGGTCGGTCGTGGGGCTCGTGCGTGGCATCGAACGCAACGAGGGCGCGCTGCGCAAGCTGGAGAGTCAGCTCGGCGGCGTCGACGGCGATTTCATGGAGTACCTGTCGCTGCGAGACCGAATCAAGCAGCGCGAGCGCGATATTCAGCAGCAGGGCCGGGCCGACCGGCGGGGCGCCGCGGTGAAGGCGCTGATCGGGTTGCGTCGTGGCGACGTGGTGTCCATCCCCGTGGGCAAACGTTCCGGGCTCGCGGTGATCCTCGAACCCGACCAGACGCCCGGCGATCCGCGTCCACTGGTCTTGACCGAAGACCACTGGGCCGGCCGGGTGTCCGCGGCCGATTTCCCGGAACCCGCCGAAGCGCTCGGGCGGATGGATCTGCCGCGCCGGGTCGATCACCGGGCCGCGCGCATCCGGCGCGACCTGGCCTCGGCGTTGCGCGGCACCGGAATCTCGGCTCCGCGCCGGGGTAAGCGCAACGACCGTGTTCGCGGTGGTGAGGATCGGCAACTCTCGACATTGCGGCGCAGTCTGCGGTCCCATCCCGCGCACGATCGTCCCGATCGGGAGCAACTGAGCCGCACCGGCGAGCGGTACGCGCGGCTAGCCCGCGAGACCGAGACGATGCGCCAGAAGGTTGCCGCGACCACGAATTCGCTGGCACGCACCTTCGATCGGATCGTCGGACTGCTCGAGGAACGCGGATTCGTCGCCAACGGCGAGGTCACCGCCGACGGCAGGCGCCTGGCCCGGATCTATGCCGAGAGCGACCTCGTGGTCGCCGAGGCGCTGCGTCAGGGTCTGTGGCGCGGACTCGGCCCGGCCGAGCTCGCCGCGGTGGTATCGACGCTGGTCTACGAGTCGCGGCAGGAAGCCGGCCTGCTGACACCGGCGGGGCCGACCGATCCGATCCGCCGGGCGATCGCGGCCACCATCGACGTGTGGTCGCAACTGCGCTCCGACGAGTCGCGGCACAAACTCCCGCCCACCCGCGAACCCGATCTGGGGTTCGTCACCGGGGCGTACAAATGGGCGCGCGGTGACGCGTTGGCCGAGGCGTTGCTGGCCAGTGGCGACCAGGGCACGACGATGTCGGCGGGCGATTTCGTGCGGTGGTGCAGGCAGGTGATCGACCTGCTCGATCAGATCCACAACACCGCCGACGACCCCGAGATCGCCTCGACGGCGGCCAAGGCGGTACGGGCGGTGCGGCGGGGTGTCGTCGCAGTGGACGCCGCGTAGTCGAGGCGTCTGTGATTTGATTTCTTCGCGTACCGACCGTGAGGCGGATGTCGTGCGAATGCGGCAGGCCCGGCGCGGGGGGCTACCGTATGGACTAATGATGCGAGTGGAGGCGAGTGGATGAGCGGCCCTTACGGACCGAACAACCCCGGGGAGGGGAACAACGATCCCACCCAGCACTGGGGGGGCCAGCAAGGGGCCGGTGGCGCCGGTCCCACCCAGCACTGGGGTGGCGCGCAGCAGCCGCCACAACAGGGCGCCCAGCCCACCCAGCAGTGGAATGATCCGAACGCGCAGCAGCCGCAGTGGGGACAACAGCCGCAGCAGCCGCAGCAGCCGTGGGGTCAGCAGCCGCAGCAGGGTGGTGTGCCGCCCCAGCAGCCGACCGGCCCGCAGCAGCAGTGGGGTCAGACCCAGCCGCCGCCGCAGGACTGGAACAACCAGGCCGCCAACGCGCAGCAGCAGTGGGGCCAGCAGCCCGCACCGCAACAGCAGTGGGGTCAGCAGCCCGCACCGCAGCAGCAGTGGGGTCAGCAGCCGCAGCAGTCCTCCGGTGGCAAGAGCAAGGGTCTGATGATCGGGCTCATCGCCGCGGGCGTGCTCGTGATCGCCGCGGTCATCGGACTTGCCGTTGTCCTGTTGTCCTCGGACGAACTCGACAACGCGGCTGTGCAGGACGGTGTCTCGCGCGTGCTGAAGGACTCCTACGGGATCGCCGACGTCTCCGATGTCAGCTGCCCCTCCGGTCAGGCCGTCGAGGTCGAGGCGACCTTCACGTGCGACCTGAAGGTCAGCGGTGAGGCGAAGAAGGTCACCGTCAAGATCACCAAGGACGATGGCACCTACGAGGTCGGCCGCCCCAACTAGGCGCGCGCACTACGTTTTCCGGGCCGTCCGCGAAGTATGCGGGCGGCCCGGTGTCGTTCCTGTCCTAGGCCGCACGCCGACCCGGGTGCGGTCGACGGCACGCGTCCCGGCGGTTTCAGCTTCGCGCACACCGATATCCGGCATCGCGAGAACGGGACGGCGCCGACGGGCGTTCGGCCCTGTCAGCCGCTGTGGGCGGCGGTCAGTGCGGTGACCAGGCGGGTGATCGGACTTTCGGCGTTGTAGGCAGTGGCCAGCGCGAGCAGCCGGTCGGGATCGGCTGGGGTGGCGGGCAGGATGTCCGGGCGGGACAGGATCACCTCGGCGTCGCGGACCACTCGCACCACCGGCGCGGCGACCTTCAGATAGTCCTGCGCGGCATCGAGTTTCGCGCGCACACCCTTGGCGATATCGGAACCCGGATCGGCGACGGCGGCCATGAGCGCGTCGAGCGAACCGAACTTCGTGATCAGCTGGGCGGCGGACTTGTCGCCGATGCCCGCCACCCCGGGCAGCCCGTCGGAGGCATCGCCGCGCAGCGTCGCCATGTCGGCGTAGGCCGGGCCCGCGTTCTGTTCTGGCACACCGTATTTCGCCGAGAGCTCCGCGGGGCCGAACAGTTCGGCCTTGGCGAGGCCGCGTCCGACGTAGAGCACACGGACCGGTGGGGCGGGCTCGTCGCGCACCAGTTGCAGCAGGTCGCGGTCGCCGCTGACGACGACCACCGGGTCGGTGCGTTCCCGGCTCGCGAGGGTGCCGAGCACATCGTCGGCCTCGAGGCCCGCCGCGCCGCCGGTGGCGATGCCCGCCGCCGCCAGGACCTCGAGGATCATCTCGACCTGCGGGGTGAGCGTGTCGGGTACCTCCTCGGCCCCTGGCGCCGCGCTGGTGCTGGTGTCGAGCCGGTGCGCCTTGTACGAGGGGACGAGAGCCACCCGGAACGGGGGCCGCCAATCGAGATCGAGCCCGACGACGAGTCTGCTCGGGCGATGTTTGGTGACCAGCGAGGCCACCATGTCGGTGAATCCGCGCAGCGCGTTCACCGAGCGGCCGTCCGCGCCCCTGAGTTTGTCGGGGATGGCGTAATAGGCGCGGAACCAGAGGCTGGCGCCGTCGAGGATCAACAGGGGCCCACGGGTGCTCTCGTCAGCGGTCACCCGGTGATTGTGCCCCGAAGCACCGACACCGCGCCCGCGGCCGTGCCGGTCGGCCCCCGGTGGGCCGGTTCTCGCGAGCGGTCCTGCTGGGGCCACCGATCCGGCGGGGGGCGGCGTGGGGCGGGTAACGTCGGACGCTATGAGCGCGCACACGAATGCCAGGTTTGCGGCGACGGTCTACGGTCAGCGGCTGGAGCGGGCGGTCGAGTCGATGCGCGCGGCGCATCTCGACGCCCTGCTGATCACGCCGGGCCCCGATCTGCGCTACCTGATCGGTTCGGCTGCCGCCTCCTTCGAACGGCTCACCTGCTTGGTGATTCCGGCCGACGGAGCGACACCGTCGGTGGTCATTCCGAAACTCGAGTTGGCCGCCCTCGATGACTCCGCGGCGGGTGAACTGGGCCTGCAGGTGCTCGACTGGGTAGACGGCATCGATCCGTACCAATTGGTCCGCTCGATACTCCACGCCGGATCCCGCATCGCGGTCGCCGACGACATGCCCGCACTACACCTGGTCCCGCTCGCTGAATCGACGACCGGTCTGCCCGCCTCGGCGACACCGGTGCTGCGAAAGTCGCGAATGATCAAGGACGAGGCCGAGATCGATGCGCTTCGCCGCGCGGGAGCGGCGATCGACCGCGTGCACGCGCGGATGGGTGAATTCCTGCGCGCGGGCCGCACGGAGGCCGAGGTGGCCGCCGAGATCACCGCCGCGATCATCGAGGAGGGCCATACCGAGGCGGCGTTCGTCATCGTCGGCAGTGGTCCCAACGGTGCCATTCCGCACCACGAGATGTCCGATCGCGTCGTCGAACAGGGCGACGTGGTCGTCATCGATATCGGTGGGCCGGTCGAGCCCGGTTACTACTCCGACTCGACCCGCACCTACGTGCTCGGCACCCCGAGTCCGGAGATCGTCGAACAGATGGCAGTCCTCGAGGCCGCCCAGGCCGCGGCGGTCGCGGCGGTGCGGCCAGGGGTGACGGCGGAGTCCATCGACGCCGCCGCGCGCACCGTGCTCGCCGACTCGGGTCTCGGCGACGCGTTCATCCACCGCACCGGTCACGGCATCGGCCTGTCGGTGCACGAGGAGCCCTACATCGTGGGCGGCAACGACCTGGTCCTCGAAGCGGGCATGGCGTTCAGCATCGAACCGGGAATCTACTTCCGCGGCGAATGGGGCGCGCGGATCGAGGACATCGTGGTCGTCACCGAGAACGGTGTGGAGTCGATGAATAACCGGCCGCACGGCCTGACGGTGCTGTAATCGGTTCGCGCGCGGGCGATTCCAGGATCGCCGGGCAGCGCGTCCACTTCGGATCGGTTGTCGAAGGTTCGGGCGCGGGCTATTTCAAGGTGCGGGACGACAGCACCCGGCTCACCTGGATCGCGACGACGACACGTGTCGGGTTCTCACGAGGCACCCGGTAGCGCTCGGTGTAGCGGCGCACCGCCTCGGCCACGTCGGCGCTGTCGGCGAGGACCGTCGCCGGTCCTTCGAGCGTGAGCCAGCGCGCCCCGTCGACCTGGCTCACCGCCGCGTGGCCACCGCGTCCGGCATTGCGCGCCTTCACCGACGCGCCATCGGTGATCACGCGCGCGATTCCGCTCTCGGGATCCCAGGTGAAGCCCACCGCGACCACGTGCGGGGTGCCGTCGGCGCGCAGCGTGGTGAGCGTGGCCAGGTGCCGCTCGGTGACGAACTCGAGAGCGGCGTGGGACAGCTGTGCGGTGGCGGTCGGCATTCCGCAAACGCTAGTCGGGTCGGTGGGCGGCCGAGTCCGCGGGTTTCCGGTGACGGGCCGCTCTCGGCCGAAAAGACGCCGGGAATGCGGTAGCGGCCGGAACCGGGCCCATCGGCGGGATGACAGACTGACGCTATGGGAAAGCAGCAGAACGACGGGCCGGTGCTGGTCCTGGGTGGGCGCAGTGAGATCGGCCTGGAGGTGGCGCGCAGGCTGGCACCCGGACGGGTGGTGATCCTGGCCGCCCGCCGGGCCGACGCGTTGGCCGCCGAGATCGAGCAGGTACGCGCGGCAGGCGCGATCGCGGTGCACACGGTGGAATTCGACGCCGACGAGACCGCCACCCACGCGCCCCTGCTGGACAAGCTCGCCGCCGAGCACGGTGGCATCGGCACCGCGGTGCTCGCCTTCGGTGTTCTCGGCGATCAGGATCGCGCCGAACACGATCCGGCGCACGCGGTCGCCGTTGTGCACACCGACTATGTCGCCCAGGTCAGTGTCCTCACGACGCTGGCCACCTTGATGCGCGCGCAGGAGTCCGGCCAGATCGTCGTGTTCAGCTCCATCGCGGGCGTGCGCGTGCGCCGGGCCAACTATGTCTACGGTTCGGCCAAAGCGGGCCTCGACGGCTTCGCCAGCGGCCTCGGCGACGCCTTGCACGGCACCGGTGTCCAGTTGCTGCTGGTGCGATCGGGCTTCGTGATCGGCCGCATGACCACCGGCATGGACCCGGCCCCCATGTCCAGCACCCCCGACCAGGTCGCCGACGCGGTGGCCCGCGCCCTTGCCAAGGGCGCCACCCGAGTCGCCATTCCCGGCCGTCTGGCCCTGGCCTTCTTCGTGATGCGCCTGCTCCCGCAATCTGTCTGGCGCCGGATGCCACGGTGATCGAACCAGGCGACGGGGTGCCCACCGAAGGCGTCCGGGCGTCGGATCCGGCTGTGACCGGTGATGTCGCTGGACCGGACCGGGCGACGGGATCTGCCGCGAGCGGTGATGCCGCTGGACAAGGCCGAGTCGCGGGGGTGGCCGTGACGGGAGGCCCGGTGATCGGCGCAGCGGACTGGGCAGGCCATCCGATCGTGGTGGCCGGAATCGGGGCCGACGGTTGGTCCGGGCTGGGCGAGAACGTCCGCCGAGCCCTCGGTGACTGTGCCGTGGTGTTCGGATCCTCCCGCCAACTGGCGCTGCTCCCGCCGAGCGAGATCGAACGCGTGCCGTGGCCGACACCGCTGCTGCCCGCGCTGCCGGAGTTGTTCGCGCGCAACGCCGATCGGCGGATCGGCGTGCTCGCCAGCGGCGACCCCATGTTCTACGGCATCGGCGTTACGCTGGCCCGCCGGTTCGGCCCGGCGGCGCTGCGGGTGTTCCCGCAGCCCTCGTCGGCATCGCTGGCGTGCGCCCGGCTCGGCTGGCCGCTGGCCGAAACTCCGGTGGTGAGCGTGGTTGCCCGGCCATTGCCCACTGTCCTGCCCGAATTGTCGGAAGGTCGTCGTCTGCTCGTCCTCAGCGAAGACGAGAAGACGCCCACCCGGATCGCGGAATTGCTGCGCGACAACGGGTTCAGCGCCTCGACACTGACCGTACTCGAACAACTCGGCGGCCCCGCCGAGCAGCGGCACACCGGCCTCGCCGCCACCTGGGACCACTCGCCCGGCGACCCGCTCAACATCGTCGCCATCGACTGTCGCGCCGACCCGGGCACCCGCCGCGACACCCGCCTGCCCGGCCTGGACGACGCGGCCTTCGCCGGCGACGGACAGCTCACCAAATCCGAGGTTCGCGCCCTCACCGTCACCGCTCTCGCCCCGGCACCGGGGGAAATGCTGTGGGATATCGGCGGCGGCTCGGGAAGTATCGCCATCGAATGGTGCCGCACCCATCCACTGTGCCGCGCCGTTACGTTCGAACGGCTGCCCGCCCGCCGCGAACAAATCGCGACCAATATCAATGCACTTGGCGTGCCGGGAATAACGATCCGTGGCGAAGTAAGCTCAGAGTTAGCCGAGGAAACGATCCCGGCACCCGATGCCGTATTCCTCGGCGGCGGCCTCACGCAGGACGGCATGTTCGAGCGATGCTGGCAGCGTCTGCGGCCCGGCGGTCGCCTCGTCGCCAACGCGGTCACCGTGGAATCGGAAGCGCTGCTGCTCGACTGGTCTGCCGAGTTCGGTGGAACCCTCCGGAAATTCCAGATCTATCGAGGTGAACCCCTCGGCGGGTTCACGGCCTGGCGGCCGCACCTGCCGATCGCCCAGTGGATTGTCCGAAAACCCGCTGGTCGGCAGAGCTCGGACCCGTAGTTTCGATCACGAGCAGATCACGCGCAGATCACGGTGAATCCGTTCCCGCAGGGCATGCGCACCGAAAAAATTTCGGACCGAACGTGTAGAACCATCGACTCGGGGGTAGGGTCGTTGCCGTTCCGGGTAATCCCCCCGGTTCGATTTCCACGATGGGGAGCTGCATGAAGTACTCGAAGTTCGATGCCGGTGCCGATGATTTCGGAGGGCTGTCCTGAGAGTTTTGATCCTCGGTGGCACCGGTGAAGCCAGGGAGTTGGCGCGCAGGGCGTCCGGCGAGCGTGGACTCGACATCGTGTCCTCCCTTGCCGGTCGGGTCGCCAATCCGCGGTTGCCGGTCGGTGCGGTCCGCGTGGGTGGGTTCGGTGGCGTCGAGGGCCTCCGAACCTGGCTCCGTGAGAACGCGATCGACGCTGTCGTGGATGCGACCCACCCGTTCGCCGCGCAGGTGAGCGCGCACGCGGCCACGGCCGCGGCCGACCTGGACATCCCCGCGCTGCATCTGCGCCGTCCGGAGTGGGTGCAGCGGCGCGGTGACCTGTGGACCCGGGTGCCCGATCTCGCCGCGGCCGCCGCGGCGCTGAGCGCGCGCGACAAACAAGTGTTGCTGACCATCGGCCGACAAGGGGTCGGCGCGTTCATCGGCTGCACCGGGCACTGTTTTGTCATCCGCTCGATCGACGCGCCCGAGGTTCCGCTGCCGCCGCGCTCCAAACTGTTGCTGGCGCGTGGGCCCTTCACCTTCGATGAGGAGCTGGTGCTGATGTCGCGGCATCGCATCGATGTGCTGGTCACCAAGAACAGTGGCGGCGAGCAGACCGAGGCGAAGATCTTCGCGGCCCGCACGGCGGGCCTGCCGGTGATCATGATCGACCGGCCGCCGCTGCCCGCGGGCGCGGTGACCGTCGCCGAGGTCGGCGACGCTGTCGAGTGGCTGCACGAGTCCGCGTCGCACCGGGTGCGCTGAGCCCGGTCGGTGTCAGTCGGGCCGTGGGCGGCCGAAGTCCGCGGGTGGGGGGTTCGTCGGCGTGAAGATCGTCGGCAGCTGATCGAACCAGTGCAGGACCGCGCGCTCGTAGGCGATACCGAATTCGAGGGTGGCGCGCTGGTTCGGCGCCAGGGCGGTCTCGTCTTCGTCGAGGTAGCGATCGAGCCGATCCTGATGAATGTTCTTGTTGGCGGCGATGATCCGATCACGGTGTGCCGGATCCAGGTGCTCGCCGAAAGACAGGGTGAGCAGCAGCGGCACCCGGATGGTCTCGGCGCCCGGGTCGCGCCCGATCCACTCGGCGAAGGCCTCGCGTCCGATCTCGGTGATCCGGTACGGCGTGCGCTCCCTGGCGCCGCGTTCGCCCTTGGTGACCAGGCCCGCGGCGTCCATCGTGGACAGTTCGCGATAGACCTGGCTCTGCGTGATCGTCCAGAAGTCGCCGATGCGTTGCTGGGCCTGTGTGGCGAGATCCCAGCCCGACTTCGGGCCCTCGTGCAGGAACCCGAGTAGCGAGGCCGCGGTGGAGTTCAGCGGGCGGCGTCGAGTCGCGGTGTCGGTCAACGGTCAACTCCCTTCGAACTACATTCCTAAGTGGAATGTTACGCCTGGGTGCCCGGTCCACCAAGGTGCTGCCTGTCGCGGCGTGTTCGCCGGACCGGGTGCGGCGGTGGTGTTCGCGCGCTGAGCACCACCGCCGCGGTGTTCGACCCGTCGGATTCAGGCCATCGCGAGGTTCACGATGGCGCCGTCGGTGAGTTCGTAGGACGCCAGCGTCCGGGAGTCCTCGAGCTTGACCTCGCTCTCGGTGATGAGCTGCTGCTCAGCCGCCGGAACGCCGGTCTGCTCCTGGATGAGGATCTTCAGATCCTCGACCGTGGCCGTGGCGTCGATGCTGATCGGGATGGGTTCGCTGTCCAAGCCGTTGACCATCACCGTGATGCTGGTGGCGTTCTCGGCGAGGGGTGCGCCCGGCAGGCCTGGTAGGCCGGGCAAGCCGGGTGCCGCAGGTGCTGCCGGTGCGGCGGGTGCCGCGGGTGCGCCTTCCAGCACAGGCGCGCCCGGTGCCTCCGGTGCCGCGGGCGCCGGGGGCGGGGGTGGGGCCGGTTGGGCCGACGCGGTGACCGGCATGATCCCGGCGACGGGAACCGTCATGGCGGCGGCGATCAGACCGACCGTCACGCCGCGCCGTAATCGGGTGCCGAGAGTGTGCCGTGCGTGGTGCTGAACTCTCATCGTGGTGAATCCTTTCATCGTCCTCGTGGGACGCGTTGGGGAATCGAACCAGGAAACGAGCTGTCACGCTGTGGTGCTTGCGGGCATGCCCGCGGAACCAGTGTGCCACTGCCCGCGAGCATCGCCGGGGTTGCCGACCGCGCGGGTCGTGCCGCGGGCCTGCTCGCGGGGGGTCACGCCAGGTTTCCGGCTCGACCGGCACCGGACACGCCGGTCGAACGCCGCCGTGGTTCGACCGCGCCGGGCCCGCCGGCCGACCGCCTCGGACCTACGACGTTCCGTACCGGCGAGAGGTGAAGACTCGGGTGCCGTCGGGGGTGTCGAAGGCGGTGGTGGTCGAGGAGCCGATGATCAGTAGGGTGCGCATGTCGACCTCGTCCGGATCGAGCTCGCCCAGGGTGATCACCCGGACCGTTTCGGTCGGGCCGCCGACATCGCGGCCGAGCACCACCGGCGTCTGCGGCGGACGGTGCTCGAGCAGTACGTCGCGCATGGCGCCGACCTGCCAGCGGCGTTGAGACGAGGCCGGGTTGTAGATCGCGATGGCCATATCGGCCGCCGCGACCGCCGAAAGGCGTTGTGCGACAACATCCCACGGCTTGAGCCGGTCCGACAGCGAGATCATCGCGTAGTCGTGTCCCAGCGGCGCGCCGACCCGGCTCGCCACCGCGTTGGCCGCGGTCAGACCCGGCAGCACCCGCACCGGAACATCCTTGAACTGCGGTTCGGCCGACACTTCGAGAACGGCCGCGGCCATGGCGAATACGCCCGGATCGCCGGAGGAGATCACGGCGACGCGAGCGCCCCGCTTGGCCAGATCCAGCGCCATCGCGGCTCGCTCGGATTCGACCTTGTTGTCGCTGGCGTGCCGTCGCTGGCCCGCCCGCTCGGGGACACGGTTGATGTAGGTGGTGTAGCCGACGAGATCGGTCGCCTCGGCGAGTGCGGCGGTGACCTGCGGTGTGGTCCAGTCGGTGTCCCCGGGGCCGAGCCCGACAACCACGACTTCGCCTGTGGCGTCCGGTAGTTCGGCATCGGCGACCGGTACGCGGCGGCCATCGGTCGCCGGAGCGGACTGATCGCGGTCGGCCGTGCGGCGAGCGGGGATCGGTGTGGTCGGCGTCGGTCCCGGGACCAGGGTGATCGAGAAGTACGGCACGTCCGCCTCGTCGACATCGGCGGCGGCGAGTACCCGCTGACGGGTGCTGCTCGCCCGTTCGACGTAGTAGGCGTCGCCCAGTCGACCGGAGTCCGACAGTGCCTGGCGCACACCGGGGAACGTGCGCCCCAGCTTCATGATCGCGGCCGCGTCGGTCTCGCGTAGTCGCGCGGTCAGTTCGTCGACGGGCATGGTGCCCGGCAGCACGGTCAGCACCTGCTCACCCTCGACGAGCGGAGTCCCCAGCGCCGCCGACGCCGCACTGACCGAGGTGATGCCGGGCACGATCTCGGCGTCGAATCGATCGGCCAGCCGCCGGTGCATGTGCATATAGGAGGAGTAGAACAGCGGATCACCGGCGGCGAGCAGCGCGACGGTGCGCCCCGCGGCCAGGTGTGTCGCCAGCCGTGCGGCGGCCTGCTCGTAGAACTCGTCGATCGCGCCCTGATACCCACCGGGATGATCGGT
Organism: Nocardia sp. FBN12; assembly: GCF_054031145.1. Lineage (NCBI taxonomy): Bacteria > Bacillati > Actinomycetota > Actinomycetes > Mycobacteriales > Nocardiaceae > Nocardia > Nocardia sp. FBN12. Next base: position 3,080,591 of record NZ_CM132926.1, on the reverse strand, counting down.
GGTCTCGACGGTCACCGGGTAGACGAGGTGCTCCTCGATCTGCCCCGCGCGCAGGTACGGCTCGGCGATGGCGCGCGAGATGCTGCGCCCGTGCTTGGCGCTGTGGAACGCGACCACATCGGCCTCGGCGATGAGCCGCGCGGCCTTCACCGTCACCAGTTCCGGGTCGCCGGGACCCAGGCCGATACCCCACAGTTTGCCGGTGCTGATCTCACTCACTCCTGTTCGCTCGCAATCGCATTCAGTGCCGAGGCGGTGATCGCGCTGCCGCCGCGCCTGCCGCGGACGGTCAAATACTCGATGCCGCCGAAGTCGGCCAGCGCCTGCTTGGATTCCGCGGCGCCGATGAATCCGACCGGGATGCCGATGATCGCGGCGGGTCGCGGCGCACCGGCGTCGAGCATGTCGAGCAGGTGGAACAGCGCGGTCGGCGCGTTGCCGATGGCCACCACCGCACCGTCGAGTTGGTCGCGCAGCAGTTCCAGCGCCGCCACCGAGCGGGTGTTGCCCAGTCGCGCGGCGAGTTCGGGCACGCGCGGGTCGGTGAGGTTGCACAGCACCGCGTTGTCGGCCGGCAGGCGCTTGCGGGTTACGCCGGAGGCGACCATGTTGGCATCGCAGATGATCGGCTTGCCCGCGTGCAGCGCGGCGCGCGCGGCGGTGACCACGCCGGGGGAGTAGGCGATGTCGGGGGCCAGGTCGACCTGGCCGCAGCCGTGGATCATGCGGACCGCCACCCGCTCGACATCGGCGGGGAAACCGGCGAGGTCGGCTTCGGCGCGGATCGTCGCGAACGAGCGCCGATAGATCTCGGCCCCGTCGGTGAGGTAGCTGGCACGCACGTCGGACATGCGGACAACCCTAGAACCTGGGTCTGACGTGGTGTCGCGCGGCTCAGGTGCGGGGGCGTTCGAGAATGCGCGACATCACCAGCGAACTGCGGGTGCGCCCGACGCGCGCGTTCTCCCTGATCCGTTCGACCGTCACCTCGATCTCGGCCATATCGGTGGCCATCACGTGCACCAGCGCGTCGGCCTCGCCCGCGATCGTCCACACGCCGACGACCTGTGGAATCGGTTCGAGCGTGCGGCGTAGCTCGGCCGGGGAGATGTTGTCGCGGTAGTAGACCTCGACATAGGCCTCGGTCGTCCAGCCCAGCGCGGCCGGGTTGACCTGCGCGGTGAACCCGGTGATCTGCCCGCTCGCGACCATCTTGTCCACGCGTCGTTTCACGGCGGGCGCGGACAGGCCGACCACCGAACCGATCTCCTGGAACGAGGCGCGGGCATGGACGAGCAGCTCCGCGAGAATGCGCCGATCGATGGTGTCCACGTCGTTCCCCTTCCCTCTTACGCAATGAACCTCCATTCTGGCACCAAAATGCACAACGAATCGGTGTTCCCCGTGCAATGGAACGGCAATTACGGTCGTGGAAACCGTCCGCGCCGCCACCAGGAGTCCTGATGACCGCCGCCAGCCCGCTTCGCACCTCCGCGCCCGTGCCGCGTGTATCAGCGCCCGCGCCTCATGGACCAGCGCCCGCGCGGACCGCCTCACCGCGCCGCTACGTGCTGTGCCGTCCCGACCATTTCGAGGTCACCTACGCGATCAACCCGTGGATGGATCCGGCCGCCCCGGTCGACCGGGCCCGCGCGCTGGCGCAGTGGGAGACCCTGCGCGCGACACTGGAAGCGCACGGGCACACTGTGGAAACGGTGCCCGGCGAGCCAGGTCTGCCGGACATGGTCTTCGCCGCCAACAGCGGCATCGTGATCGGCGGACACGCGCTCTCGGCCCGCTTCGCCCACCCCGAACGCGCCGCGGAGGGCCCGGCCTTCCATCAGTGGTTCGCGGCCAGGGAACTGCGCGAACTGGCGGCCGCGTGCGAAACCAACGAGGGGGAGGGCGATTTCGCGTTCGCCGGGCAGCGGATCCTGGCGGGTGTCGGATTCCGCTGTTCGCTGGCCGCGCACGCGGAGGTCGAGCGGTATTTCGAGGTGCCGGTGGTGTCGCTCGAACTGGTCGACCCGCGCTTCTATCACCTCGATACCGCGCTGATGGTCCTCGACGACACCGCCATCGCCTACTACCCGGCCGCGTTCAGCCCCGCCGCCCGCGACATCCTGACCGCGCTCTACCCGGACGCGATCCTCGCCGACGACAACGACGCGCTCTGCTTCGGCTTGAACGGGCTCAGCGACGGCGCGCACGTCTTCCTCGACCCCGGCGCCACCGAGCTCATCGGGCGCCTGCGCGAGCGCGGATTCGTCCCGGTTCCGGTCGACCTGTCCGAACTGCGCACGGGCGGCGGCGGCGTGAAGTGCTGTGTGCTCGAGCTGCACACCCGTCGCGACACGACCGCGAGCTAGCCGAACCGGATCGCCACCGCCCACATACTGGGCCGATGGCACACCCGGTCAGTGGTGCGATCGCGACCGTCGCAGGCGGGTTGGGCCTGGTCGCCGCCCACCCGTCGGGTTATCTGCCTGCCGGGCTCGGCTGGGTGCTCGGTGGTGGTGCCGCCGCGTTCTTCCTGGTGTGTGGGCTCGGCGGGGTGCGCGGCGAGGGGGCGCGTTGGTTGTTGCGGTGGCCGCTACCGTGCCTGGTTGTCGCGCTCGGGCTCGGCTGGGCGGCACCGCATATCGGCCGGGTGTGGTTGGTGCTCGGGGTGATGGTCACCCTCGCGGCGGCGGTGGTCGCGGAGACAACGCGCCCGCCGCGACCCGCCGCGTGAATCACTCGTACTCGGTGCCGCCGTCGCGCAGCAGGTACGCGTCGGAGACGATCTTGCCGATGGCACGACCACCGAGGACCGGCGAGTGTCGTTCGGCGGCCGCGCGCACGACGAGGCCCTCCCGGATATTGGTGCCTGCGCCGGTGACGGTTTCGGTGCCTTCGGCCAGCTTCAGCAGCAACTCCGCGTCGTAGGGGCCCTCGTAGAGCACCGGCACCCGGGGCACCGCGATGCCGAGTTCGGCGAACAGTGCACCGATCTCGTGATGGTCGAGCCAGCGAACCGCTTCGCCGGTCCGCTCGATCGCGACATCGAACAGGCCGAAGCCGAGCGACTCGTCGTGCGCGGCCGACGCGCCGTAGTGCAGGTCCTGCACGCCGGCGCCGTACACCTCACCGAACATGCCGACCCGGTCCGCGTGAAGCGCGGTGGCGAGCGTGCGAGCGGCCTCGTCGAGCCCGTTGGCGCGAATGGCACGCCAGTACAGGTTTCCGTCGGTCGCGGTCAAAGCCAGCGACCGACCACCAACACCTTTGGACGACACCAGGATTCGGTCATCGGCACGCACGTGGGTGAGCAGGCAGGCGGTGCCGTGGATCTTCTCCGTGGCCACCACCGGCTCCCCGTCGACGAAGATGCCGGGAAATCGCTTGATGTTCTCGACATCGACCCACCGCAGCAGCTCCGGCGCCGACTCGACCTGCCCCGACATCGAAACCGGCACCGGCGGAACCCATTTCACGACCCCGAGCGACTCGGCGAAGTCGGTACGCTCGACCGCGGCCACCGCGAGATCCACCCCGCCCAGCGCGGCCGGAGTGCACACGATGCCCTGCGACACCTCGCCGCGCAGTCGCACCGCCTTCACCCGATTACGCAGCGAGCCCGCCAGTTTCCCGGTCAGCCCCAGCTCGGCGATCAGCTCCTCGGGCAGCACCGACTGTTCCGGAATGTAGACCGCGTGATCCCCGGTCGTGAACTGACCTTTGGCGACCACCGCTCGATACAGCCCGACCTGGGCCAGCTCGAGCCGATCGGCATTCGGATGCGCGACAACGACGAGCCGCTCGGCCGTCACCTGCAGTGTGGACATGGGAACCCCCTCGTGATGAGAAGGCAAGGGTACGAAACGAACCCGGAATCGTCGATCGAGTTTCGCCCGGCCGCCCGCGGTCAGGGCGTGATCGTCGCGTGGTCGGTCTCGACGCGATAGCCGTGATCGGTGGCGACGACATCGGCCACAGGTCCGCGCGGGCGACCGCAGCGGCGATCGCACCCCGACCAGTGCTGGCGACCCGCCACGGTGACGGCGTCGGCCGCGACGAGTTCGACCTCCGCGGGCACCTGAGGTGCGAAGGCCTCGGTCACGGTGGCGTTCTCGGGATCGGCTGGTGGCGTGGCGTTCTCGGTCGGCTGCTTGAGCTCTCCCGCGGCGCCGGTCGCCGCGGGAAGAACGCGATCGGATTCGATGGCGGCAGCCAGGTCGGCGCGGACGTCGGTGTGCGATTTCGCGCAGCCAGGGCGGCCGGCGCAGGCGCTGACCTGCAGCCACGGGGAACTCACGTCGAAGATCAGACCCATCGGCGCGAGCACGCGCACCACGGTTTCGGCGGGTCCCTCGGCGAGATCGGTGATCACCAGGCTGCGCCACGGGGTGACGAAGACGGGCCGCTCGACTGCGGCCAGGAATTCGGCCGTCCTGGCCGACAGGGTGCCCAGCGGCACGCCGGCGCCGAGCGTGACGAGTCCGTTCTCCTGGTCGAGCCAGCCGATCGGAACAGCGTGTGTCGCACCGAGTTCGAGAGGTTCGCCGGCCGGCGAGCGGTCCAGTGTCTCGACCACCGATTCGACCCCGCCGGGGATCTCGTGCAGCCGCCACTGCCCCGACTCGCCGGTTCCCCGCAGATCGAGAAAGCCGCGCGCCGCGTCGAGCATCACGTCGACCGCTTCGCTCGCGGTGACCCGAATCCCGGTGTCGGCGCCCGCGAGCAGGAGCGCGAACTCGTCGCCGCCCACCGCGTGAATGCCGATGTCACCGTGCAGGGTGCTCACATCGCCGCGTCCGTCGTCGAGGGTGAACAGCACACGTCCCGGCAGATCCGCCAGCAGCGGATCGTCGCGCAATCCGGCATCGAGGTCCACCGCGAGCCCGTGCACGTCGGCGAACCCGCCGACCCGCCCGGACAGCGGCGAGGCCACGATATTGCGGACCCGTTCATGGGTCTCGCTGGGCAACAGCCCGGCCGCACCCAATCGCAGCGCGAGTTCGGAGGCGTCACGTATCTGCCTGAGCTGTATATTTCCGCGCGAGGTCAGTTCGAGGTTGCCGTTGCCCAGATCACGCGCCGCATCGGCCAGCGTCTGCAACTGTGCCGACTCCAGCCGCCCGCCGGGCACGCGAATCCGTGCCAACGGCCCATCAGCAGCCTGATGCAGCCGCAGCACCCCTGGGCAAGAATCGGGAGCACTCCTGGTCATGATGCTCCAGCCTACGACCCACCCGCACCGCCCCGAACCGCAGCGTGATCGGCCGGTCCGCCGCGCGCAGTGGCGAGTGCGGTGTTCGGTGCTCGTCCACCGTGCTCGGTCGATCAGCCGCGAGGCCCGGCCGATGTGACGAGGCCGACTCGCGTGACGGGGCGGTTCGCGGGTAGTCGCTTAGGGTGAGTGGCGGTTCCTTCGCCAGCCGAGTACTGACAGGAGAGTCGCCGCATGTTGCGTGAATTCGTGGACAAGCGTGTTGTTCCCGCACTCGACAGGGTCGCGCAGGCGCAGGCGCCGGTGGTGAATCGCTACGTCGACTGGTTGGGCCGCAGGCACCCGGAGGACGCGCCGGTGGAGATCGTGCAGCGGCTCTCGCGCCAGTACCTGGTGGTTGTCACCGCCAGCGGCGTCACGGTGGGGCTCACCGCCGCGGTGCCGGGGGTGGGCACGCTGATCGGGCTGGCCGCGACCGGGGTGGACACCCTCGTGTTCCTCGAGGCGTCGTCGGTGCTGTCCGTCGGTGCCGCCGCGGCGTACGGTCTCGAGCCCGACGATTCCCGGCAAGCGCATCTGGTGTCGAAGGTCGTGCTCGGCGATGCGGGCACGAAGGTGCTCGACGAGACCGCGGGCCACAAGACGGGCCAGTGGCTCTCGGTCGTCACCGACCGCATCCCCGGTCTGGCGAGCATGCCCGACTCCCCGGCCAAGCGCTTCATTGTGAACTACCTGGTCAAACGCGGTCTGCTGCTGTTCGGCACCCTCATCCCCGCGGGGATCGGCGCGGTGATCGGTGGCGTCGGCAACAACGCCCTCGGCCAACTGGTGATCGCCAACGTGTACCGCAATCTCGGCACCGGTTCCCCGGAGATGGTCGCGGCGGGCACCGAGCGATCGACGACTTGACCTTCGACCAGCTCGAACCCCGATGATGAACCGGTGCCCGACACCGAGCTGATCACCATCGGAGCGTTCGCCCGCGCCTGCGGCCTGAGCGCCAGCGCCCTGCGCTTCTACGCCGACGCGGGCGTCCTGACCCCGGCCCTCATCGACGAGGACACCGGCTACCGCTACTACGCCCCCGAACAATCCACCCCGGCCCGCCTGCTGCGCCACCTGCGCGCCGTCGGCATGCCGCTGCCCGCGGTTGCCACCGTCCTCGCCGAACCCGACCCCACCCGCGCGATCACCCTGCTCGACCACCACCTCGCCGACCTCGACCGCCATCAGGAGGAGGTTCGCGCCGCCGCCGCGGCCGCACGCGCGGTTCTCGCCACGCACGGACCGCAGGAGACGCCGGCCGCGTTACCCGGCGAATTGTGGGTCAGCGGCCCGGCGCTCGCGGCTGCCGTCGACCAGATCGCGACCGCTACCGTCGCCCATCCCGAACTACGGGTGCTCGATACCGTCCTGTTCGAGGTCGACGGGCAGCAGCTGATCCTCACCGCGACGGACCGCTACCGGCTGGCCACCCGCACGGTGCGCCCGATGCTCACCTGCATCGCGGACTGGGTTGCCACGGTCGACGCCGACGACCTCCGCTCGGCGGTGTCCTGGCTGCGCCGCCGATATTCGGTGGCCCTCCGACCGGCACCATCGGGCATCGAGTTCACCACGGCCACTGCGGGTTCCGGTGTCGACGGGCCGACCGCCGCGAACGGTGAATCCGTCTTCTGCCGACGTTCGGCCGATGACTTCCCCGATTACCGGGCAATGCTGGCGGCGCTACCCGCGGTTCGCACCAGAGTCGTCCTCGCCCGGGCCACCCTGCTCGACGCGGTGGAAACCCTCGGTTCGGCGACGGTGACGCTGCACGCGAACCCCGATGACACGGTGTCCGTCACCGCGTCCGACGGACGCGCCACGACGATCCCGGCACGCATCACCGGTCCGGCCGTCACGATCCATTTCGCCGTCACCACGCTCTACCCCGCCATCGCCACTGCCGTCGGTCCCGACGTGATGCTCGATCTCATCGCCCCCGATCAGCCCGCCCTGATCCGCTCCGCCGACGACGGCGACCTGTCGACCCTGGCAATGCCGTGCAAACCCGACCCCACCGAGGAGACCGTCCGATGACCACCGCCGATCCGATCATGACCCGAATCACCCAGGGCGTCACCGACTTCCGCACCGGCGACCCCGATCGCGCCCGCAGCGCCCTGCTCGAGGTCTGGCGCGACATCGGCCCCGCCGGTGACCCGCTACACCGCTGCGCCCTTGCCCACTACGTGGCCGACACCTGCGACGACCCCGCCGAGGCCCTCGTCTGGGACGTCCGCGCTCTCGATGCCGCCGACGCCCTCACCGACACCCGTTTGCACGATTACCACGCGGGCATCCAGGTAGCCGGCTTCTACCCCTCCCTGCACCTGAACCTCGCTGACAACTTCCGCCGCCTCGGCGCGTTCCCGGCCGCCACCCGCCACCTCGATGCCGCCCGGGAATGCCTCCACACCCTCGGCGACGACGACTACGGCGACACCATCCGCCGCGCCCTCACCGAAGTCGCCACCGCCGTCACGACCGAGGACACCACCGCGCGACCCACCCATTGACGACAGCAGCTGTTCACATCGAGCCGCCCGATCGCTGAGCACCGCGGCGCAGATCAAGATCACCAGGCAACGCTGCAGGACGGCCCCTCGGACCAGGCCCGCACCGTTGTCTGCTGATCAATTGTCCAGCGTCGGGCACGGGCTGGAAAGTTGCGGGCCGGACGGGCCCAGTAGCATCGTCTTGCTCGGCGGGCGTCGAGGAAACCGGTGGAAATCCGGTGCGGTCGCGCCACTGTGAACAGCCAGACCCTCTCCGGCGAGCACCGCAACCCCCGATGGGCGCGTAACCCGAGGAAGGTCTCACCCTGTGATCCTGCTGCTGTCCACCTCCGACACCGATCTCCTGAGCGCCCGCGCGAGCGGCGCCGAGTACCGCTGGGGCAATCCCGCGCGGCTGCTCGTGGAGGATCTGCCGGGCCTGCTCGACGGCGCTGATCTGGTGATCGTGCGGATCCTCGGCGGCAAGCGCGCCTGGGAGGAGGGCCTCGACGCCATTCGGGCGAGCGGGGTGCCGATGGTGGCGCTGGGTGGCGAGATCGCGCCCGACGCCGAGCTGATGGAGTGCTCGACGGTGCCGGTCGGTGTCGCGGCCGACGCGCACAACTACCTCGCCGCCGGCGGCGCGGAGAACCTGCTGCAGCTGCACAACTTCCTGTCCGACACGGTGTTGCTGACCGGTCACGGTTTCGAACCGCCCGCCCAGCTGCCGACCTGGGGCGAGCTCGATCGGTCTCCGCGAATCCTGGAGCCGCACGCTCCGACCGTCGCGGTCGTCTACTACCGCGCCCAGCACCTCGCGGGCAACACCGCCTACATCGAGGCGCTGTGCAAGGCGATCGAGGCCAAGGGCGCGCGACCGCTTCCGGTCTACGCGGCCTCGCTGCGCACCGCCGAACCCGAACTTCTCACCCTGCTCGGCCGCGCCGACGCCCTCGTGGTGACCGTGCTGGCGGCCGGCGGCAGCAAGCCCGCCACCGCCTCGGCCGGTGGTGACGACGAAGCCTGGGACGTGGCCGCGCTCGCCGCGCTGGACGTGCCGATCCTGCAGGGACTGTGCCTGACCAGCGGTCGCGCGCAGTGGGAGGCCAACGACGACGGCCTGTCACCCCTTGATGTCGCGACACAGGTCGCGGTGCCCGAGTTCGACGGTCGCATCATCACGGTGCCGTTCTCCTTCAAGGAGTTCGACGCCGACGGCCTGTCCGCGTATGTCCCCGATTCCGAACGCTGTGCCCGCGTGGCGGGGATCGCCGTGCGACACGCCCGCCTGCGCCACATTCCGGCTGGGGACAAGCGGATCGCGATCATGCTCTCGGCGTATCCGACCAAGCACGCCCGCATCGGCAACGCCGTCGGCCTCGACACCCCCGCCAGCGCGATCCGCCTGCTCACCGAATTGCGCGCCGCCGGTTACGATCTCGGCGACATCGACGAGATCCCCGGCCTGGTGGAACGCGACGGTGACGCGCTGATCCACGCGCTGATCGCCGCGGGCGGTCAGGATCCGGAGTGGTTGAGCGCGGAACAGCTGGAGGGCAACCCGATTCGGATCGGCGCCACCACCTACACCCGCTGGTTCGAGTCCTTGCCCGCGGACCTGCGCGAGGCCGTCGTGGAGTCGTGGGGTCCGCCGCCGGGCGAACTGTATGTCGACCGGTCGGCCGACCCCAAGGGTGAAATCGTCATCGCGGCACTGCGTTTCGGCAATGTGGTGCTGATGGTGCAGCCGCCTCGCGGGTTCGGCGAGAACCCCGTCGCGATCTACCACGATCCGGATCTGCCGCCGAGTCACCACTACCTCGCCGCGTACCGCTGGTTGTCCTCGCCGGACGGTTTCGGTGCCGACGCGATGGTGCACCTGGGTAAGCACGGCAACCTCGAATGGCTGCCCGGCAAGACCCTCGGCATGTCCGCGTCCTGCGGTACCGACGCGGCACTGGGCGATCTGCCGCTGATCTACCCGTTCCTGGTCAACGATCCCGGCGAGGGCACCCAGGCCAAACGCCGCGCCCACGCCACCCTGGTCGATCACCTGATCCCGCCGATGGCGCGCGCCGAAACCTACGGCGACATCTCCCGTTTGGAGCAGTTGCTCGACGAGCATGCCAACATCTCCGCCTTGGACCCGGCCAAACTACCCGCCATCCGCCAGCAGATCTGGACCCTGATGCGCGCGGCCAAGATGGACCACGACCTCGGTCTCGCCGAACGCCCCGAAGAGGACGTCTTCGACGACATGCTCCTGCACGTCGACGGCTGGCTGTGCGAGATCAAGGACGTCCAGATCCGCGACGGTCTGCACATCCTCGGCCAGGCACCCGAGGGCGACACCGAACTCGACCTGGTGCTGGCCATGCTGCGCGCCCGCCAGCTGTGGGGCGGCGAACAGAACGTGGTGGGCCTGCGAGAAGCATTGGGGCTCAGCGAGGCCGGCGACGAATCCCGCGAACGTGTGGACGTGGTGGAAAGCCGTGCCCGCGAACTGCTCGGCGCCTTGCAGGCGACGGACTGGTCGGTGGCGGCGGTCGACGCGCTGGTCGACGACTACGCCACCGCGATTCTCGCTGGGGGAGTGGATGATTCGTCCACGCCCGGGATCGCGGAGGTGCCGGACGCCGCCGCGGCGCCCAGGGCCGCCACGTCCGCGGCGGGCAGTGTCGCGGTGAGTGGGCGTCTGGAAGCGGTGCGGACCGTCTTGCGGTTCGCCGCCACCGAAGTCGTGCCGCGCCTGCGCGAAACCAGCATCGAGATCGCCCGCGTCCTGCACGCCCTCAACGGTGGCTTCATCCCCGCCGGTCCCAGCGGCTCACCCCTGCGCGGCCTGATCAACGTGCTGCCCACCGGCCGTAACTTCTACTCCGTCGACCCCAAGGCCGTGCCCTCGCGACTGGCCTGGGAGACCGGCCAGGCGATGGCGGAATCGCTGCTCGCCCGCTACCTGGCCGACCACGGCGCGTACCCGAAGTCGGTCGGCCTTTCGGTGTGGGGCACCTCGGCCATGCGTACCTCCGGCGACGACATCGCGGAAGTCTTCGCCCTGCTGGGTGTTCGGCCGGTCTGGGACGAAGCGAGCCGCCGCGTCACCGACCTCGAGGTGATCTCCCTCGACGAACTCGCCCGGCCGCGCATCGACGTCACGGTCCGCATCTCGGGCTTCTTCCGCGACGCCTTCCCGCACGTGCTGGCACTCCTGGACGACGCGGTCCGGCTCGTCGCCGACCTCGACGAACCCGCCGAATCGAATTACGTTCGCGCACACGCACAGTCGGATCTCGCCGACCACGGCGACACCCGCCGCGCCACCACCCGCATCTTCGGTTCCAAGCCCGGCACCTACGGCGCGGGCTTGCTGCAGCTCATCGACTCCAAGAGCTGGCGCACCGACGACGACCTCGCGCAGGTCTACACCACCTGGGGTGGCTACGCCTACGGCCGTGACCTCGACGGCGCCCCCGCCGCCGACGACATGCGCACCGCCTACAAACGCATCGCGGTCGCCGCCAAGAACACCGACACCCGCGAACACGACATCGCCGACTCCGACGACTACTTCCAGTACCACGGCGGCATGGTGGCCACCGTCCGCGCGCTGACCGGCAAGAACCCCGAGGCCTACATCGGCGACTCCACCCGTCCCGATGCTGTGCGCACCCGCACGCTCTCGGAGGAGACCGCCCGCGTCTTCCGTGCCAGGGTGGTGAACCCGCGCTGGCTCGAGGCGATGCGCCGCCACGGGTACAAGGGCGCCTTCGAGATGGCCGCCACCGTCGACTACCTGTTCGGCTACGACGCCACCACCAATGTCGTCGCGGACTGGATGTACGAAAAGCTCTCCGAGAGCTACGTTTTCGACGATGTGAACCGCAAGTTCATGGAGCAGTCCAACCCGTGGGCGCTGCACGGCATCGCCGAACGCCTCCTGGAAGCCGCCGAGCGCAAGCTGTGGGAGCACCCCGAGCAGGAAACGCTGGACAAGCTGCGCCAGGTCTATCTGGAAACCGAGGGTGAGCTGGAATGACCCCGCTTGCCGCAAAACTGCAACACGTTCTAGTCTGAGGCATAGTGTGCCGCGGCGATCCCGCCCGGCGCGCGCAGCGGAAAGGGTCACGATGAGCACCTCCCCTGGCTATTTCACGCACGCGGACGGCGTCTACACGCCGACGCGGTACTCGCAGAGCCTGTGGTCGCCCAACACGCTGTCCGGTCCGCCGGTATGTGGATTAATGGCGCGCGAGGTGCAGGCGAGCTACTGCACGGACGGGTTCGCCCCGGCGCGATTGACCGTCGACCTGCACCGGTCCGTGCCCGCCGTGCCGCTGACGATCGCCAGCGAACTGGTGCGCGACGGCAACCGGGTGCGGTCGGTGGCGATCGTCGTGCGTGCCGACGGTGAGATCGTCGCCCGGGGCAGCGCGCTGCTGCTGAAGCGCTCGACCCAGCCCCCGGGCGAGGTGTGGCGCCTCGACCGGGACCGCCCGCTGCCGCCCCCGAGCGTGCTGGCCACCATCGACGAGACGATGCATCTGTTCAGCAGTGACGGGCAGGGGTGGTCGATGAATATGACCGAACACCAGAACGACGCCCGCAAACGCAAGTGGGTACGCAATATCCCGGTCGTCGCGGGGGAGGAGTCGTCCCCGTTCTGCTACGCCGCGATGACCGGCGAGCAGACCAGCCTGGTCACCAACTGGGGCACCGAGGGCATCGGTTTCATCAACACCGATGTGTCGATCACGTTCTCGCGCATGCCCGTCGGCGTCGAGATGGGTCTCGAGGCGGAAAGCCATCTCAGCGACGACGGGATCGCGGCGGGCGCCGCGGTGCTCTACGACGAGCAGGGCGCGTTCGGCATCTGCACGACCACCGCGCTGGCCAACGAACGCAGGCAGATCCGCGGCGACGTCATCGACGAACTGTCGGAGTCGTTCGTGGTCAGGCAGCCGCAAACCCGGTGAATGCCATCGCGACTCCTGGTGTGCCGGATGAGCAGGGAACGAGTCGTTATGTGGAGATCAGGGTCACGATGAGTTCGTCCGCGATCGACTCCGCCTTCACCATGCCCGTGCCCAGGTAGAGGGTTGCCGCGCGGGGGCGGCCGTCGGCCAGCGGCACCACCGAGACCGCGTCGACGCGGCGGCCCGCGAGCTCGTCGTAGGGCGCCTCGTCGGTGACGTCGAAGGCGGTGTACTTGCCGGAGTTGGCGACGTATTCGATGTTCACGGGGTCGACCAGCGGTTCGAAGGGATCACGCCACGGCGATCCGCCGATGCGCAGTTCCGCGCCGTCGACACCGGCGTCGAAAAGCAGGGTCGAACCATCGCGGAAGGTGAATTCGATCGGGCCCTCGGTGCGGTCGATCTCGTCGCCGAGGACATAGAACATCCGGCGGACGGCGACGATGGTCCCGTCGACCGCGGCATTGAGCGCGGTGCGGCTGTGCTCATCGGTGTCGGACATAGGTTTTCCTCTGCAGCGGTCGATGCCGGGCGGATGAAACATCATGTCGTCGCGGGCCCACCGCACGCAACTCCGCCCGGCGTGTTCGTCCCGCGCGCACCCCGGCGCCTGCCGCTCGTAGAGTGGAGCCCATGGTGGACGACGACACCACCGACGCGGTGGCACGCGCGGCCGAGCTGTTGAGCGGGCGCCGCACGGTGGTGATCTCCGGCGCGGGACTGAGCACCGACAGTGGCATTCCCGACTATCGTGGTCCCGATTCGCCGTCACGCACGCCGATGACCTACCAGCAATTCGTCGGCGACCCGGTGTTCCGGCAGCGGTATTGGGCACGCAATCACATCGGCTGGCGGCGAATGGATGCCGCTCGGCCCAACCCCGGTCATCGCGCCGTCGCGCGGCTAGAGCGAGCGGGGGTGGTGTCGGGAGTGATCACCCAGAATGTGGATCTGCTGCACATGAAGGCGGGTGCGCGCCGGGTGATCGATCTGCACGGAACTTACGCGCGCGTGCGGTGTCTGCACTGCGCGAATCTCATCTCCCGAATGACACTCGCCCACCATCTCGAAGCCGCCAATCCCGGGTTCGCGGAAAGTCTCTCAGCGAGCGCCACCGGTATCGAAGTGGCGCCGGACGCGGACGCGGTGGTGACCGATACCGACCGATTCCGGATGGTCGACTGCATGGCGTGCGGCGGAATGCTCAAACCCGACATCGTGTATTTCGGCGAGAATGTGCCGCCCGACCGGGTCGAAGCCGCTTTCGACCTGGTCGACAATGCGCAGGCGCTGCTGGTGGCGGGTTCCTCGGTGACGGTGATGTCGGGCCTGCGCTTCGTGCGCAGAGCCGCGAAAAACGGTGTGCCAGTGGTGATCGTGAATCGCGGACGCACCCGCGGCGACGAACTCGCCACGCTCCGAATCGAGGCGGGCTGCTCGGAAACTCTGTGCGCGCTGGCCGAACTCGCCAGCTGAATTCACCGCTGCCGAACTGACAGTTCCGAGTGCCGCCGCCTATCGTTTCCCAATGAAATGATCGGTAACTTGATCCCTCGATGACGGGGGCGAATCCGACGTGGGTAAGCTCTGCGCTCAGTGCATGAAGAGTTCCACCCGCGGCGCAAAGTTTTCCTCGCAGCGGGGTTGTCGGCCCTCGTGTGGGCCGAATGATCGACCCCCACTTGCCAGCCGATCAGAACCAGGGCTTTTCCATGACCGATACCGTCGCTGCCGAATCACGCCTCACGCACCGCCAGACACTCACCATCCTGTCCGGCCTGCTACTCGGGGTGTTCCTCGCCGCGCTCGACCAGAACATCGTCAGCGTCGCGATCGTCCGGATCGCGAACAGTCTCGACGGCTTCGACGAACAGGCATGGGCGACAACGGCATACCTGATCACCGCCACCGTCACCACGCCGCTGTACGGCAAACTCGCCGACATCTACGGGCGCAAGCCGTTCTATCTGCTGGCGATCGCCCTGTTCGTGATCGGCTCGGCGGCCTGCTGCTTCGCGACCACCATGTACCAGCTGGCCGGGTTCCGCGCGTTCCAGGGTTTGGGCGCGGGTGGGTTGATGTCGCTGGCGTTCACCATCGTCGGTGACATCGTGCCCGCGCGCGAACGGGTCCGCTACCAGGGGTATTTCCTCATGGTGTTCGGCATCGCGACGGTGCTCGGGCCGGTGGTCGGCGGTTTCCTGTCCGATTACGAGAGCCTCGGCGGCATCGAGGGCTGGCGCTGGGTGTTCCTGGTGAACGTGCCGGTGGGCATCCTGGCGTTCCTGGTGGTCGCGAAGGTGCTGAACGTGGCGCACACGCGTCAACGCAGCCGGATCGACTGGTTCGGCGCGGTCACGCTGATCGTCGGTGTGGTGCCGCTGCTGATCGTGGCCGAGCAGGGGCGGATCTGGGGCTGGACCGAACCGAAATCGCTGCTCTGCTACGGGATCGGCGCGGGTGGTCTGCTGCTGTTCGTGCTGGTCGAGTTCCTGATGAAGGACTCGGCGCTGATCCCGCTGCGGCTGTTCCGCAGCTCCACCTTCAGCATCGCGATCCTCGGCGGGTTCCTTGTCGGTGTCGCGATGTTCGGGGCGATCACGATGGTGCCGCAGTATCTGCAGGTCGTGCGTGGTTTCTCGCCGACCGAGGCGGGGCTGCTGATGTTGCCGCTCGTCCTCGGGATCATGGTGGGCGCGCAGATCTCCGGGCTGATCACGAAAGCCACCGGACGCTACAAAGTGCTACCGGTGCTCGGTGCGCTGATCCTCGCGATCGGGTGCGCGCTGTTCGCGCGGATCAGCTACAACGGTCCGCTCTGGCAGCCGCTGGCCTACAGCGCGATCATGGGATTCGGCCTCGGTGGCTGCATGCAGACCCTGATCATCGCCGCGCAGAACGCGGTCGGGCGCACCGAGATGGGGGTGTCGACCGCGGCGGCGACGTTCTTCCGTCAGCTCGGCGGGACGCTCGGTGTCGCGGTGTTCCTCACCGTGCTGTTCGACCGGCTGCCCGGTTCGATTCTGCAAGCCTTCGGTGGAAGCCTGCCGCCCGGTTTCGACGGCGCGCGACTCGAGGGCATGCTGAGCGATACCAGCGGCATCGCCACCCTGCCCGACGAGTTGCGGATCCCGATCCTCGAGGGCTTCACCGACTCGATGCACACCGTGTTCCTGCTCGCCGCCGACCTCGCCGTGGTGGCCTGCCTGGTGCTGGTGTTCATGAAAGAGGTTCCGCTGCAGGAGGATCCGGCCCCCGAGGAATCCGAGGATGCCACGCTGCTGCGCGATGTGAGCCTGCACGACGCGCACGAGATGGCGGGCAAGTTGCGGCCCGCCGCGACCGGGCGGGTGATCGCGGGGCTGTTGCGACGCGACGACGAGCGTCCGGTGCCCGCCGCCACGCTGACCCTGATCGACCAGCACGGGCATCAGGTGGCCCGCGGCAACGGCGATGCCGACGGCGCGTATGTGATCGAGGCGCCGCGGCCCGGCAACTATGTGCTCATCGCCGCCGCGGCCGGCCATCAGCCCGAGGCGGTGAGCGTGTCGATCGGCGAGCGCGCCCAGCACGTCGACCTGATGCTGACCGGCGCGGGCGAACTCACCGGCATCGTGCGCTCGGCGCGGCGCGGCGAACCGCTGTGGGGTGCCACCGTCACGCTGACCGATCCCGAGGGCGAGGTGGTGGGCGCGGCGATCACCGGCGAGGACGGCACGTATGTGTGTCGCGATGTCGTGAGCGGTACCTACACGCTGGTCGCGGTGGCCGACCACATGCGCCCGTCGGCGGTCACGCTGACCGTGCCGGAGACGGGCTCGCTGAATCGCGATCTCGACCTCGAACCGATGGCTATTCTCCTCGGCTCGGCCTGGGTGGACGGCGACCGTCCCGTCGCCGACGTGCAGATCACCGTCCTGGACTCGGGCGGCGATCCGGCGGCGACGGCACGCACCGACGAGCAGGGCAAATACCTGGTTCCCGACCTGCCGGAAGGGGAGTACACGGTGGTCGCGCGTGGCTATCCGCCTGTCGCGAGTCAGGTTTCGGTGACTCGCGGCGAGATCACCCACGATGTCACACTGGGATACGAGAACGAGGAGTCGATGAACCGTCGCTGACCCCGCCGCCCCGCAGTACAGTGAGTAGGCGGCCGAGCCGCTTCGCGGGGGTGCCACGCTGGAAGGCCCGCCACGGGAATATCGACGGAAGGGCCCGTCATGACCACCGTTGTAATGACCGGCGGCAGTTCGGGATTCGGTGCGATCGCCGCCCGGCGACTAGCCGGACGGGACAGTACGCGGCTGCTCATCGGCACCCGCGCAGCTGCTGCTGACACGCTCGCGCTCGACCTCGGTCGACTGGATTCGGTGCGCGATTTCGCCACAACTGTGCGCGAATCCCTCGGGGATCAGCGAATCGACGCCCTCGTGCTGAACGCCGGCGTGATCCGGCCCGATGCCGACGGTCGCACCACCGACGGCTACGAGACGACCTTCGCGGTGAATCATCTCGCGCACTATCTGTTGATCCGGCTGCTGCTGCCCGCGCTGGCCGACGGCGCGCGGGTCGTGCTCACCACCAGTGGCACCTACGACCCGGCGACCGGTGCCGGGCTGGCGACACCCCGACATGCCGATGCCGACCTGCTCGCCCACCCGGACCGCGATCCCGGTCGCGAGTCGAATCCGGCACGGGCGGGTCAGCACGCGTACACGGCGTCGAAGTTGTGTGCCGTCTCGACGGCATGCGCGTTGCGCGAGCTGGTGGTCGCGCGCGAACGCGGCATCATCGCCATCGCCTACGACCCGGGACAGGTGTTCGGTACCGGCTTGGCACGCGAGCTGGCCGCACCGTTGCGGCTGGCCTGGTCGGTCTTCGGGACACCGGCCGGTGCCCCGCTGCGCTGGTTCCAGCCGACGATGAACACACCGGACGCCGCGGGAACTGCCCTGGCGCGCTTGGCCTGTGACGCCGCGGCACCCGGCGGGGGAGCCGCGGCACCCGTTCTCGTCGCACTGCGCCGCGGCCGCCTCACCGATCCAGAGCTGTCGGAACTCGCCCGGCGAGACGACCTCCGGTGGCGACTCTGGAACGACAGCGCACGGCTGGTCGGCCTGGACGGTGCGACGGCGGACGACATCGGGCGGTGAGGACGGTGGACGAACAGATCGCGCTGGTGATCGGCGCGGGCGATCAGGCGGACTCGGCGACCTGCTCGTCGCGGTAGGTCTCGGCCAGCTCGGCCAGGGGGATCGCGAGGGCCTCGGCGAGGCCGACGACCGTGCCGAAGGCCGGTGAGGGCAGCCGGCCCGACTCGATCTTGCGCAGCGTCTCGGGGGAGATGCCTGCGCGCAGGGCGACCTCGGTGAGGTCGCGATCGCCGCGTGCCGTGCGCAGGCGGCGGCCGAGGCGGCGGCCTGCTTCGACCTGCGCGGGACTGAGCGGGAGACGGACCATGCGACCGATGGTATGCCGTCGCGAACCTGTTGGCCAAGGTGCGGCGCCGTCAAGCTGAGATCGGATCTCCGTTTTCGCCGCACCGGGGCGATGGCGGTGGTAGGTGTCAGGGGAAGAACATCGAGGTTCGAAAGGTATGGGTATGACACGACGGTTCGAGGGCAAGGTTGTTTTCGTCACGGGAGCGGCGCGCGGGCAGGGCAGGGCGGAGGCGGTGCGTTTCGCCGAAGAGGGCGCGAACGTGATCGCGATCGACGCCTGCGCGGAGTTCGCCAGCACGAGCTACGCGGGTGCGACGGAGGCGGATCTGGCCGAGACCGTGCAGCTGGTCGAGGCGGCGGGCGGCAAGATCGTCGCGAGCAAGGCCGACGTGCGCGATTTCGAGGCGCTCTCGGCGGCGCTGGCAGCGGGGATCGAACAGCTCGGCAGGCTCGATGTGGTCGTGGCCAACGCGGGAATCTGTTCGGCGGCGATGTCGTGGGAGATCACCGCCGAGCAGTGGCGCGAGACCATCGACGTGAATCTCACCGGTGTGTGGCACACCGCGAAAGCCGCTGTGCCGCATCTGATCGCGCAGGGTGACGGCGGTGCGATGGTGTTCACCAGTTCGGTGGCGGGGCTCAAGGGTATTCCGTTCACCGGCCACTATGTCGCGACCAAACACGCGATCACGGGCCTGGCCAAGACGATGGCCAACGAGCTCGGCGCCCACCGGATCAGGGTGAACACCGTCCATCCGGCGGGCGTGGCGACCGGCATGCAGATCAACGAGATGGGTCCGCTGTTCGAGGAGTACGGGGCCACCCTCGCGCCCATCTTCATGAACGCGCTGCCCAGCCACATCTGCCAGCCGGAGGAGATCGCGGCGACCGTGGCGTGGCTGTGCTCGGACGAGGCGGGCCAGATCACCGGCGCGCAGATCCCCGTGGACATGGGCAACCTGAACCGCTGACATTGGTATTTTTATACCGGCGCGGCTAGTGTCGGTATGAAAATACCAATTGGAGGCGTGATGGTGGAGTTGAAATCACCCGCGGAGATCGAGCGCATGCGGGTGACCGGCCGGTTCGTCGCCGACGTGCTGGCCGGGGTGCGCGACCGCGCGGCGGTCGGGGTGAACCTGCTCAAGCTGGAAGCGTATGTGCGGGAACGGATTCGCGAGCGTGGCGCGGTGTCGTGTTATTGGGACTACTCGCCGTCGTTCGGGCGCGGCCCGTTCCGCAATACGGTGTGTTTGGCGGTGAACGATGCTGTGCTGCACGGGCTTCCGCATGACTATGTGCTGTGTGATGGGGATCTGCTGACGGCGGACCTGGCCGTGTCGATCGACGGCTGGGTCGCCGACTCGGCGATCTCGTTCGTCGTCGGCACCGCGGCGCCCGCGGATGCGCGACTGGTGCGGGCCACCGAGGAGGCGCTGGCCGCCGGGATCGCGGCCGCGCAGCCGGACAACCGCATCGGTGACATCTCCGCGGCGATCGCGAATGTCGCACGCGGATACGGGTATCCGGTCAATACCGAGTTCGGTGGGCACGGGCTCGGGCGGACCATGCACGAGGATCCGCACATCGCCAACGACGGCCGTGCCGGTCGCGGGTTCCGGTTGCGGCCCGGTCTCACGGTGGCGATCGAACCCTGGTTCGCGGCGACCACCGCGAAGGTCTACACCGATGCCGACGGCTGGACCATCCGCTCCGCCGACGGCTCCCGCTGCGCGCACAGCGAGCACACGATCGCGATTACCGCGGACGGACCGAGCATCCTCACCTCGCGAGACTGATCGGTACTTTGCGGTGCTTGCGAATTCTGTGTTGCCGCACGCCGATTCGTATTCCGCCGATCGTGGGTAATGTGACATAGCCATGCCGCATCATGGGAGGTACGGGCTGATTTCGGGGTAGGTCGGATCAGCAAGTCGGAGGGACAACCCATGATGTTCAAGCAGTTGCTGGCTGCCTGCGTGCTCACTGTCGCGGCGACCGGCATCACCGCCGCCACCGCCAACGGCGCCCCGCTCACCGGGCCCTCGGTGGCGGGTGTCGACGGCGCCGTGGCTTATACGGCCGCGGTCGCGCGCGACGGTTCGCAGGCGTCCGTCGAACTCACGGCGGGCATGTTCGAGCTCACGCCCGAGGAGGGCGTCGCCGTTCTCGCACCCAACGGTCAGCGCATCGGCCTCATCCCGACAACCGTGCAGACGGTAGCCGGCCCCGCCATCACCGTGGTCCCGCGACTGGACGCCGCGGCCACCACCCTCACTCTCACTCCCGTCGGCGCCCCGATCGCGAACCCCGCGGCGTTGCAGCACATCGACCAGACGGGCAATATCGTCGCCGGCATCGCCATCGGTTGTGTGATCGGCGCCCTCATCGGCCTGATCTTCCTGTTCGTCAGCGCCATCCCCGGTTGTGTCATCGGGGCGGTGATCGGCGGCATCATCGGCTCGAACCAGTAGTCCGATCCGTGGTGGTCGGCGCTGAAAAGCGCCCACCACCACGGTGGCTTCCGGTTCTCGCGTTATCCGGGCCGGCGATCGGCGAACGCGCCGTTGGCAAGGACCGGCACGGTGGAATCCGAATCGAGTTCGATCGCGATGGCCACATCCTCGGCGAAACCGATCGCGGCGAGTTCACGCCCGGACGCGCAGTCCGCGACCAGCGCTCCCACGTCGGCTGTTCCATCGAACGCTGTTGCCGCAATTGCTGCTTCGGGCGACGGCGTAGCGAGACCGCGATCGATCAGCGCGGCGGCGAGCGCACCGGCACCGAGCCAGTCCTCGAGCGCCGGCCGCACGATATCGGTGCCCGGCCAGTGCTCGCCCGCGGCAATGATCGCGATCGGGCGATCGGGAGTGCCCCAGCGCTGGGCGAGAAGCCAATCGGCAACGGCGCTGACATTGCGCAGACAGGCAGCGACAACCGGCGTTCCCTCGACAGCTGCCGCGATCGTGGATCCGTTGGGTGATGGCAGCACGAGGCGTTCGGTGAACGGCGCGCGCCGGATCGCCGCCGGCGACAACGACCACGGCCCGCCCTCGCGTCGTCCGACAGCCAACTCGGCGGCCTTCGCCGCGGCGAAGGCCCGCGCCGAATCATCCCGCCACCGATACGGAAACACCGCGGTACCCGCAGCGGTAGCCACCGACACTGACGTCGTGAACGACAACACATCGATCACCACCAGACATCCAGCGCCAGGCCCGAGCGCCGCCGCCCCGGCTCGCCCCCACTCCACCCGGATCCCGAACCCGTCCTGCCGCGCCCACTGCGGTCTCGATCGCACACCGACCTCCCCAATAGCCGAATCCGTCAGTCCACCACAGGGATCCACCGCACGCCACCTCTCCGGTCGCCTCCAGCAGGTGCACCAGTCGTCCCCGCCGAGCCGGTTCCGAGGGGGCGGCAACCGTGAGTGCTGTTGCCAGGCAACGGGTCAGGCGCCGTCGGGTGGTGCGTTCGGGCATGGCCGGGGCCTGGCGGCCGAGAGGTTGCGTGGCCGATTCAGTCGGTCGTGGTGAGCAGGGCGGTGAGTTGGTCGGAGGCGTCGGCGGCGAGCGCTGTGCGCTCCTCGGGGGTCAGTTCGACGGTGGCGAGTTCGGATTTCCAGTGGGCGAGGCGGTCGGGGTTCTCGGCGGCGAGGGCGAGTTCGGCGAGGGCGGCGTAGGCGCGGGCTCGGTCGAGAGTGGTCGCGGTGGCGCCGAAGCGGTGCAGCCCGGCTTCCAGGGCGCGGGTCGCCGCGCGGTCGTCGTTCTTGAAATCACGCAGGATGCGAGCGTTGTCGAGGACGCGGGCCAGGCCTTCCAGTTCGCGGGAGCCGCCGTACTCGAGTTCCATCGGCTCGTCGCGCTGGATCACGAGGACGGTGTTGCCGACCGGATCGACGAGCGAGAAACGGGACTGGCCGGGGCGGAATCGGGTGATCCGTGGACGGCCCTTGCTCGGAATCTTGCCGTAGTGGGCGCGCAGGGCGGCGGTGTACTCGGCGTGGCGTGCGGCGACGTCGTCGACCATCACCAGCGCGCCCGCGTGTTCCGCCGGAAGTTCGACGCCCGGCGGCGCGGGTGCGAAATGCAGCGCACAGCCATGGTGCTCGATCGCGCCGTACACGTAGGGGCGGGTTTGCTCATGGGTGACGGTGTAGCCGAGCGCTCGGTAGAACTCGAGCGTGCTCGGCAGGTCGCCGCTCCACAGCAGGGGCACCGCGGTATCGGTCACAGTCGGCCTTTCGTCGGAGAGTCGATTCGCCTCGAGGTTACGAAGAGTTTCGAGAAAGCGCCCATACCTCTTTCGGCCACTCGGCCAAGGTTCGCCGCGCCCACTAGGCTGTGCGCATGACGAACCGCCTCGGCGAACTGGCGACCGCGAATTACGTACTGCTCACCACATTCCGCAAGGACGGCACTCCCGTGGGTACGCCCGTCTGGGCGGTGGCGCGCGAGGACAAGCTGTTCGTCTGGACGGTCACCGACAGCTGGAAGGTCAAGCGGGTCCGGCGCAACCCCGAGGTGACGGTGCAACCCTGCACCGTGCGCGGGGATGCACACGGTGCCATCGTGACCGGCACCGCACGGCTGCTCGACGCGGCCGAGACCGACGAACTCCGGTCGGCGCTGCGCAAGAAGTACTGGCTGACCGGGCCACTTGTGATCCTCGGCAGCAATCTGCGCCGGGGCAAGGCCGGCACGATCGGTATCGAGATCACGCCTGCCTGATGTGTGCCGATCCGATATGCAGAACCGCTGGTATCGGATACTGTGAGTCTTCGGCAGCACTTCCGAAGGGACTCACATGGCCGTGAAACGCAACCGAGCCGTCGTCGTCGCGGGCGCACGGACACCGTTCGTGCGCGCGTTCACCGACTTCACCCGCCTCGACAGCATCGCCCTGGCCGGCGCGGCCGTCCGCGGGCTGATCGAGCGGACCGGGATCGCACCCGGCGAGATCCAGTCCATTGTCTGGGGCGGGGTGGTCCTGCCGAGTCACGCGCCCAATATCGCGCGGGAGATCGCCCTCGATCTGAACCTGGACTTCGGGTGCGAGGGGTACACCGTCACCCGCGCGTGCGCGTCCGGTCTGCAGGCGGTGACCTCGGCGGCCGCGGCGATCGAACGCGGCGAGTACGACATCATGATCGCCGGTGGCAGCGATTCCACCAGCAATGCCGAGATCAAGCTGCCGCAGAAGGTCGTGCACGCGGTCGCGCCGGTCGCCCTCGGCAAGCCGAAGGCGATGGACTACCTCGACGTCGTCCGCCAGCTCGCGCCGTTCACCGACATCTTGCCGCGCCAGCCCAAGATCGCCGAGCGCACCACCGGCGAGGTGATGGGGGAGTCCGCGGAGAAGATGGCGCGGATCAACGGCATCTCCCGCGCTGATCAGGATGCTTTCGCCGCCCGCTCGCATCAGCGCGCCGCGGCCGCGATCGCCTCGGGACGCTTCGACGACGAGGTCGTGCCGGTCACGACGCCGTCGGGCAAGCTGATCGACGTCGACGGGCTCGTCCGGGCGAACACGAGCATCGAGAAACTCGCCACCCTGAAGCCGGTGTTCGAGAAGAACGGCACCGTCACCGCGGGCAATGCCAGCCCGCTCACCGACGGCGCGTCGGCGGTGTTGCTGATGAGCGAGGAGAAGGCGCGCGCCCTCGGATTCACCCCGCAGGCTGCCTTCCGCTCGTGGAGTTTCGTCAGCGTCGACCCCGCCGACCAGGTCCTCATCGGCCCGGCGATCTCGATGCCGCGCGCCCTCGACAAGGCGGGCATGACGCTGGCCGACATCGACCTCGTCGATATCCACGAAGCCTTCGCCGCCCAGACTCTCTCGGTGCTGCGGATGCTGGAGAGTACCGACTGGGCCAAGGCGCGCCTCGACCGCGACGAGCCGGTCGGCACCGTCGACATCGACAAGCTGAACGTGCACGGCGGCTCGATCTCGCTGGGCCACCCGTTCGGCGCCACCGGTGCCCGCATGGTCACCACCATGGCCGCTGAACTGGCCCGTACCGGGAAAGAGACGGCGCTGCTGGGGATCTGCGCGGCAGGCGGTATCGGCGCGTCTGCGGTACTCGAACGCGTCTAGCACAGCTCAGCCGGGCGCACCGCGGCGGGGACGGTGCGCCCGGAGGTCCACGGGGCGTCCGTCGGGGTCGACGGCCGTCATCGTCCACTGCGTGGGCAGGGTCTCGATCGGGCCGACCGGCAAGCCCGCGTCCGCGAGGTGCTCGCGAACCGCACGCAGTTGCTCCAGCGTGCCGACGCGCAGACCCCATCCCGCGCGTGCGAGGGGATCGCGATCGGTGAGCGGC
The DNA here is from genome assembly GCF_054031145.1 of Nocardia sp. FBN12. Taxonomy (NCBI): domain Bacteria; kingdom Bacillati; phylum Actinomycetota; class Actinomycetes; order Mycobacteriales; family Nocardiaceae; genus Nocardia; species Nocardia sp. FBN12. The sequence goes on along the minus strand of NZ_CM132926.1, from coordinate 3,056,100 downwards.
GGGGTGGTGGTCTCCACGAGCATCAGGTGATCGGCGCCGCCGACGTCGACAACCGCGATCCGTGGATCGGCTGGGGTGGCAGCCCGCTCGAAAGCCAGTGTCGCGCCGAGGAATTCGGTGTAATACCGCACGAGCTGATCGAGATCTGTGGTGCTCAACGTCAGGTGGTTGATTCCGAGAAGGTCTGGCATGGTCGTTCCAGCCTAGCGGTGTAGCGCGGCGGAATATCGGCTCAGCGCTGCGGCGGCGTCGAGCATCGCGCGGCCCTGGGTGGTGATTCTCGCCTGCCAGTCGGCGAGGGCGCGCGCCAGCGCCTCGGTGCTGCCTGCGGCGCGGATCTGGCCGATGACGGTGGCGATGTGGTCGAGACGGTAGTGGCCTCGGCGCAGGATGTGGGTCAGTTCGGCGTCGCGGAGGTCGGCGGGGCCGTAGTGGCGGTAGCCGGTGGCGGGGTCGCGGGTGGGGGTGAGGATGCCCGCTGCTTCCCAGGCACGCAAGGTGGCGGGGGTGACTCGGAGGTGGTGGGCGAGCTCGCCGATGGTTCTGGTCTCCGCTGAAAAGGTGGTGTCAGAAGGTGATTCGGTGATCAGGTGGTCGACGGCCCGGCGCACCGAGGTCAGGGTTTCACGGTCTCGCAGGAGTTGGCTGTGCCCACGGTCGATGATCGTGAGGGCCTTGTCGAGATCGTCCTCGTGGAGGGCGCGCATGATCTGACCCGCGGTGGCGTGGCCGTAGGCGGTGATCAGGGTGAGGTAGGTGCGCAGCGCGCTCGCGTGCAGGTCGGTGTAGATCCGGTAGCCGGTGGGAGTGCGCTCGGCCGGTGGCAGGCAGCCGTCCTGTTCGTAGTTGCGGACTGCCTGGGTCGAGATCGCGTGCTCGCGGGCCAGGTCCGATGGTCGAAGGGTTCTCACTGGTTTGAGACTTTACGACACTTTCAGCCGAATAGCTCCTGATCAAGTCTCCACCGTTCTGTCAACGATACGATTGATAGACATGAGTCAGAAAATCAGCGACTTCGTCCCTTCGTCCTGTGAGCTGCTTGCGCTCGGGGAGCCGACGCACAAAGAACCCGGTTTCGCGTCGATCCGCAATGAACTGTTCGTCGAGTTGGTGGCGAGTGGGTTCCGGTCGATCGCTCTCGAAACGGATCGAGTGGCCGCGCTCGCCGTGGACGAGTTCGTTCGAGGCGGCAACGGCGACCTCGACGAGGTGCTGCGGACAGGCTTCTCCCACGATTTCGGCGAACTCACCGGCAACCGGGAACTGGTCGCGTGGCTGCGCGACCACAACGCAGGTCGGGCGACCGAGGATCAGGTCGGCTTCTACGGATTCGACGCCGCGATGGAAACGATGAGCGCTCCCAGCCCGCGCACCTACCTCGAATTCGCCCGCGACTACCTGGAACTCGACTTCGACATCGCCGGTCCGGCCGGCGGCGACGAGCGATGGAGCCGCAGCGAAGCAGTCCTGGACGCGAAGGTGTCGCCCGGTGCCACCGCCGAGGCCGAGCAGTTGCGGGTGATGGCCGACGACATGCTCACCCTCCTCTATACCCGCGCGCCGGAGCGGATCGCGGCCACCTCACTCGCCGAGTGGCGAAGGACGGCAATCCATCTCACTGCCGGCATCGGCCTGCTGCGCTATCACCGGCAGGCCGCGGCTCCGACCGAGGACGGCGTGCGATGGAACAGCCTGGCCGCCGCCCGTGACGCGCTCATGGCCCAGAACCTCCTTGATATCCGGTCGGTCGAGGCGCGCCGTGGGCCGACGCTGGTGTACTCGCACAACCTGCATCTGCGCCGCAACACCAGCATCATGCAGATGGGGCCGATGGAACTCGTCTGGTCCGGCGCGGGAGCGATCGTGGGATCGCTGCTGGGGGAGCAGTACGGGGTGATCCTCGGCAGTTTGGGCCGCAGCGACGGCCTCGAACTCGCCGAACCCCAGCCGGGCACCTACGAGCACACGCTGCACAAGCGCATCGACACGTGGGGTTTGATCCCGGCGGCAGAACTCGGACCAGGACATACCCGCACCGATGTGACCCAGGAACAGGGGTACTTCCCGCTGGATGCGGACACCGTGGCCACGGCGGACACGATCCTGCACCTCGACGTTGGTCGCGCGCGGGCATCGGTCAGGTAGCCGAGTCGCGCTGTGCCGAGCGCACCAATTCCTCCAGGTAGGCAGCCACACCGTCCTCGTCGTTGGTCGGTAGGACCTGGTCGGCGAGGGCGATGACCTCGGGGACCGCGTTGGCAGGCACCAGCGCGGTACCCGCCCACGTCAGCATCGCGACATCGTTGAGCGCGTCCCCCGCGGCCGCGACCTCCGACAGGTCGATGCCGTCGAGCGCGCACAACCGTTCCAGCGCACTGGCTTTCGACACACCTTCGGCGGCCATCTCCATATAGGCCGCACCGGAATGCGTCAGCTCCACCCCGGTGATCCCGACCGCCACCGCCGTCCGGTACAGCTCCGCGCCGGGCAACTCGGGATGACGGGCAACGATCTTCACCATCGCTTCGAGTCCGGTCGGCAAGGTCTCCGACAACGCCATCTCATGTGGATGGCGATGATGATCGCTGAACTTGCACAGCGCGGCATAGGCAGGCTCGGCGACGAACCGGGTAGCGCCGACATTGGCGAACACAACGCCGGGAATCAGCGCGCGGATCTGTGACATCACCACACCCGCCGCATCCTCGTCGATCGACACGGTGTCGATGATCTCAGGCGTCCCGTCGGCGAGGTCGAGCAGCACAGCACCATTGGCGCACACCGCCTTACCCCGGAAACCGCACGACTGCGCCAACTCGTGCACCGAATGCCGAGCACGCGCCGTCGCCCACACCACCTCGATCCCCGCCGCCTGCGCGCCGGCCATGGCTTCGGCGGTCCGCGGCGAGACGGTGCGATCGGAACGCAGCAAGGTGCCGTCGAGGTCGGTGGCGAACATCCGGATTCGAGTCACCCGATCATGCTGTCACGCGCCACGTCGACGACCACGTCGGGATGAGGCGGGCCGACGGGACTAATCGGCGTCTACCCAGACGGTCGACCGTTGTGGGCCAACCCCCGCTAGGTCGCCTGGCTGACCGAGGACATGTGGAAATCCGGGATGCGGAGTGGGGGCATGGCGGTGCGGGTGAACCAGTCCTTCCATTCGCGGGGCAGGGTGATCTCGGTGGCTCCCGCTTCCGATACTCGGCGTAGCAGGTCGAGGGGGCTTTCGTTGAAGCGGAAGTTGTTGACCGCGCCGGTGACCTGGCCGTTTTCGACGAGGTAGACGCCGTCGCGGGTGAGGCCGGTGAGCAGGAGGGTGGCGGGGTCGACCTCGCGGATGTACCAGAGGCAGGTGAGGAGCAGGCCGCGTTCGGTGCGGGCGATCATGTCGTCGAGGGTGGCGTCGCCGCCGCCGGTGAGTAGCAGGTTCTCGCCGGGAATGGTGGCGGGTGCGCAGAATTCGGCGGCCGTCGCGCGCGGGTAGACCAGCGATTCGATGACGCCGTTGCCGATCCAGTCGACGCGTCGCGCGGACAAGCCGTTGTCGAACACCGACAGTGATTCCGATGACGACGCAGTCGCGACGAACGGCCGGTATTCGAGACCGCTCGCGTTCGGGTCGGAGTACAGGGTGAGCGGAATGTCGCTGAGCCGCTCACCGATTCGCGTGCCACCGGCGCGGGAGAAGGCGGTGTGGCCTTCGTGGGCGCCACGGCCTTCCATGCTCCAGGCCAGGTAGATCATCAGATCGGCGACCGACGACGGCGGCAGGAGGGTTTCGTAGCGGCCCGCGGGGAGATCGACGCGGCGCTTGGACCAGTCGAGGCGCCGTGACAGCTCGGCGAGCAGGCCCGGGGTGTCGACGTCGGTGAAGTCGGCGGTGCCGACCCCCACCCACGCGCTGGCCAGATCCTTGCCCTCGCCGCGTTTACCGTTGATTTCCACCGAACCGGTCGGCTGGCTGAACCGGCGACGGATACCGGTCGAGGTGCCGAGCCAGGTGGTGTGCACCTGGTGGTGGGCGAATCCGTAGAGGCGGTCGGTGCCGTCGAAGCCGGTCGAGAGGTCACGCGCCAATCCGGCGAAGACCTCGATCTCGGTGGCACCGGGCGCCTGGTCCCAGGTGGCGGTGTCGTCGTCGGTGGGCTCCAGGAGCGGCATCGCGTCGCGCGCCGGGGCGGCCGTGCGAGCGGCTTCCTCGCTGGCCCGCACCACGGCATCGATCTCGGTGGGGTCCACACTGGTGGAGCTGATGGAGCCCACCCGTGCGGTGGTGGGGCCGTCGCGGAACACCGAGATCACCGCCCACTCCCGCGAAACAGACGAACCATTGGTGGTCATCGAATTACCGGCCCACCGCAGCGACGCGTCGTGCGCGTCGGTGACGATCACGATCGCCTCGTCGGCTTTCGACGCCGCCAGCGCACGCTCGACCACCGCGCCCGCCGGGAACAGACCCTCGCTCACTGACCGCCCTCCGTCCGGGTATTGAGAATGTTGACCCCGCGCACCAGGACCGACGGGCAGCCGTGGCTCACCGCCGCCACCTGACCGGGCTGCGCTTTGCCGCAGTTGAACGCGCCGCCGAGCTGCCAGGTGCTCGGTCCGCCGACCGCTTCCATCGACCCCCAGAAATCGGTGGTCGTGGCCTGGTAGGCGACGTCGCGCAGTTGCCCGTCCAGCTCGCCGTCGCGAATTCGGAAGAACCGCTGTCCGGTGAACTGGAAGTTGTAGCGCTGCATGTCGATCGACCAGGACTTGTCGCCGACGATGTAGATGCCGTCCTGCACCCGGGAGATCAGGTCGGCGGTGCTGGTGTCTCGTTCAGGGTCGGGCTGCAACGACACGTTCGCCATCCGCTGGATCGGAACGTGGTGTGGCGAATCGGCATACGAGCAACCGTTGGAGCGGTCGAGCCCGAGACGTGGGGCGAACACGCGGTCGAGCTGGTAGCCGACGAGCACGCCGTCGCGCACCAGATCCCACTGCTGGCCCGCCACACCCTCGTCGTCGTAACCGACGGTGCTCAAGCCGTTGACCTGGGTGCGGTCACCGGTGACGTGCATGATCGGCGTGCCGTACCGCAAGGTCCCGAGCTGATCGGGCGTCGCGAACGAGGTACCGGCGTAAGCGGATTCGTAGCCGATCGCCCGGTCGTATTCGGTGGCGTGACCGATGGATTCGTGGATCGTGAGCCACAGGTTCGTCGGGTCGATCACCAGGTCGGTGGGGCCGGCGACGACGCTGGGCGCCTTCACCTTCTCGGCCAGCCAGCCGGGGATTCGCGCGAGTTCGCCGGTCCAGTCCCATGTTCCGTCGGCACCGGTGACGTACTCCCAGCCCCGGCCCGCGGGTGCGGCGAGGGTGCGCATCGTCTCGAAGACGCCCGACGCGGAGTCGACGGTGACGGCCTCCAACTGGGGATGCAGACGCACCCGCTGCTGGGTGATCGACGAACCCGCGGTGTCGGCGTAGAAGGACTGTTCCTTGACCTGCAAGACCGAGGCGGTCACGTGGTCGACACCATCGGCCGCCGTAAGGCGTTCCGAATAGTCCTGCAGCAGCGCCACTTTGTCGGCGGTCGGCACCGCGAACGGGTCGAGATCGTAGGCCGAGACCCACGAGACGTTGTCGTAGCGTGGCTCATCGGCGAGTTCGACGCGCTCCCGATTCAGCGAGCGCAATGCGCGGGCCACCTTCACCGCGCGCCGCGCCACCTCGGCGGCGGTCGCGGGCGTGAGCGCGGCGTGCGAGGCGAAACCCCAGGTGCCGTCGACGATCACCCGCACCGCCAGCCCCAGCTCGGTCGCATCGGTGACCGCTTCGACGCGCCCGTCGCGCAACCGGATCGACTGGGTCACCAGACGTTGCACGCGCAGATCGGCATGGTCGGCGCCGGCCGCGCGGGCCGCCGACAGCGCGGCCTCGGCCAGTGCGCCGAGCCCGAGCCCGCGGAACTCCTCGTCCACATCTCTGGAAGTCGTGGTATCCCTCACCGGACCTACGCTAACCGGTGCCACCGACACCTGTGCGCCGGAACCGCATCGACCGGCGTCATGTCGGATCGATGCACCGGCTGCCGACCTGCAGCTCGTGTCATGACACCGGGTGCGATCGCGCGCGAAAAGCCGGTTGCGACAGTCGTTACCGTGACGCGCGGACTCCGCCTCCTCCCGCGAGCGGTGCCGGAAATGCCGTAGGGTGCCCGCCGTGCCGCCATCTGCCCTGCGCGATCGAAAAAGGGAACGAACCCGACGTGCGATCCTCGTGGCCGCCGTCGAATTGTTCGAGGCCAGAGGGTACGAGGAAACGACCGTTGCCGACATCGCGGCCGCGGCCGAGGTCGGCACCCGGACCTTCTTCAACTACTTCGCGAGCAAAGAGGAACTGCTCTTCCCCGAGCCCGACGAACGGGTGCGCGCGGCCGTCGCCGCCATCGCCACGCGTCGGCCCGGCGAGCGCCCGGTGGAGGTGTTGCTGCGCGCCTTACGCGCCGCGGGTGACAACCCCGGCGAACGCCTCGTCGACGATGTGGGCTCGCGGGTGGCGGCATTGCGGGCGCGGGTCTCGCGGACGGTCCCCTCGGTGAGCGGTCGCGCCGCGCACGCGCAATTGGTCGCGCAGCGCGAGATCGCGCACCAGTTGCACATCGCGTTCCCGCACGAACTCGACGAGGTCGGCGCCGCCGCGCTGGTCGGTGCCGTGGTCGGCGCGGTATCGGGCGCGCTGACGGTGCTGTTCCAGCAGCCCCAGCACGGCATCGACGACGGTGAGCGCCTGCATCGCAAGATCCACGAGACCACCTCGCGGGTCCTGCAGCCGTGGCTCGCCGCCTCCGCGCCCGCCGAACCGGTGCGCTAACCGAACTGCTGCCAGCCCAACCGGATCACCATCACGACCACCACGACCAGCAACACGATCCGCACGAAACCGGCGCCCTTGGCCAGCGCCATCCGTGAACCGACCAGTGCGCCGAGCACATTGGCCACCGCCATGCCGGCGCCGAGGCCCCACAGGATGTGACCGGTCGAGCCGAGAAACAGCAACGCGCCCACATTCGAGCCGCAGTTGATCACCTTCGCCATCGCCGCCGCCCGGACGAACTCGGTCCCGAGCAGCGTCGCGAAGGTGATGATCAGGAAGGTACCGGTGCCCGGGCCGAGCAGTCCGTCGTAGAGGCCGATCAGGCCGGAGGCGAGGCCGATCACCAGGATCACCTTGCGTCGCGTCGGGGGATGGGTGGCCATCGTGAGGCCGACCGAGGGCCGCAAGGTCACGAACACCGCCACCCCGACAAGCACCACCATGACCAGAGGAATGAACAGGTCGCGGTCGATCAGCGAGACCGCTGCCGCACCGCAGGCGGCCGTGATCGCGGCGATCACCGCACCGGGCAGCAGCACCTTCCACTGCATCGGCACCCTGCGCGCGAAGGTCGCCACCGCGGTCGCGGTGCCTGCCAGCGCGGCGAGTTTGTTGGTACCGAGGGCGGTCTGCGGCGCGATGCCGGGGACGACGAGGAACAGCGTCGGCAGAATGATCAGTCCGCCGCCGCCGACCACGGCGTCGACCCAGCCCGCTGCCGCCGCGGCCACCAGCAGGACCGTCCAGTCTCCGATTTGCACACGACCAGGCAATCAAGATCACGGCCGGAAAGCCAGCCGGGGCTACGCTGGGCCGGTGCGCCGGTTCAGCCTGTGGCTACGCGGACGACCCATCGTCGCCGACTCGATTCTCGCGGGATTGCTCCTGTTCCTCGATGCCCTCGGCGTGGGCGACGAGCGCAACAAGGTCGTGTACCTGATCTTCTCGGTGATTCTGCCGTTGCCGCTGATCCTGCGGCGGGTGTACCCGCGGACGGTGGCGGCGGCGCTGCTGGTGTTGTCCTTGCTGAACACCCTGATCGGCTACCTGGTCGACGATCTGACGGCCGACCACGTCGCGCTGATCGGGCTCGGGGTGATGCTCTACACGCTTGTCGCCTATGTCGGCCGACGTGAGGGGCTCATCTTCCTGGCCTTCCTCGCGGTCGACATGGCGGCGTCGGTCGTGCTGCTCGACCTGCCGCGGGGCGGCGACCTGGCGATGGCGGGACTCATCTACGCGCTGTGCTGGACGCTGGCCGAGTTCAACGGTGCCAGGCATGCCTACGACTCCGAGGTCGCGGCCCGGCTCGCGGTCGCCGACTACGACAAGGAACGCCGCGCGCACGACGCGGTCGCCGCCGAACGCACCCGCATCGCCCGCGAACTCCACGACGTGGTCGCACATGCGGTGAGCGTCATCATCGTGCAGGCCGACGGGGCCAAATACGCCCTGCGCGAGGACCCGGAAACCGCTGAACGCGCGCTCGCCACCATCGCCGGGACCGGGCGCGACGCCCTGCGTGAACTGCGCCGCACCGTCGCCCTGCTGCGCACCGAGCACGCACCGGAACTGCTGCCGCAACACGGGAGCGCGGGTATCGCGAAGCTGGCTCAGATGATGCGTGAGGCCGGTCTGGCCGTTGATCTCGAGTTGACCGGTGAGCTCGACGACATCGCCCCCGAGGTGAGCCTCGGCGTGCATCGCATCGTGCAGGAGTCGCTCACCAATACCCTGCGCCACGCGGGGGCGGAGCCGAAGGCGGTGGTCCGGGTGCACCGGCGCGAGGAAGACATCCTCGTCGAAGTCACCGACAGCGGTGGCGTTCCGGCCAAGGTGAGCGCGGGTGCCGAGATCCCCGGCACGGGAATGGGCCTGGTCGGGATGCGCGAACGGGTCGCGGTTCTCGGCGGCACACTGCACGCGGGCAGGCTCGACGACGGGCGCTGGCAGGTGCGGGCCGACCTTCCGCTGCGCACCGAAACGGATTGATCCGCCCACTATGGTGGGGCAATGCCGATCAGCGTGCTCGTGGTGGACGATCAGGAACTCATGCGAATGGGCCTGAAGATGGTGCTCGGCGCGCACCCCGACATCGATGTGATCGGCGAAGCGGGCAACGGTGACGAGGCGGTGCGGCGCGCGAGTGAACTGCGTCCCGATGTGGTGCTGATGGACGTGCGGATGCCGGTCGTCGACGGGGTCACCGCCACCTCGCGGATCGTCGCCGCGGGCGAGGGCGTGCGGGTGCTCGTGATGACCACCTTCGACCTCGACGAGCACGCCCTCGGTGCGCTGCGTGCCGGTGCGAGCGGATTCCTGCTCAAGGACACCCCGCCCGAGGATCTCATCTCGGCCATCCGCAGCGTGGCCGCCGGTGACGCGGTGGTCTCGCCCAAGGTCACCAAGCGCCTGCTCGACCGGCTCGTCGCCGAGGACCCGACCAGCCTGCGCGACCCGAAGATTCTCGATGTCCTCACCGCGCGCGAACGCGAAGTGCTCGAACAGATCGCGGTCGGTCGCTCCAACGCCGAGATCGCCACGGCGCTGTTCCTGTCGGAGGCGACCGTGAAAACACACGTCGGCCGGGTACTCACCAAACTCGGCTTGCGCGACCGGGTACAGGCGGTGGTGCTGGCCTACGAAACCGGGCTCGTGCGGCCCGGTGCCTGAACCTGCCTGCCCGCTCGGGAGAAAAATCGGGCGCTCGTGCGTTGAGGGGATAGATCGTCCGAAAGGATCGCCATGACCGCCCTGCTGTTCGTCCTCTACCTCGTCGTCGAGATCGCCGCCCTCGTCGGTCTCGCTCAGTTGATCGGCGTCGGCTGGGCGCTGCTCGTGCTCGTCGCGGTGTCGGGCGTGGGATTGGTGCTGCTCGGACGGCAGGGCAGGCGGGTGTTCGACCGATTCCGGCGGGCCTCGCGCGGTGAGGTGACCGCCGAGAGCGCGGTCGCCGACGGGGTGATCGTGGCCACCGGATCGGTGCTGCTGTTCGTGCCCGGCCTGGTGACCGGAGTCGTCGGCCTGCTCGCGCTGTTCCCGCCGACCAGGGCGTTGCTGCGACCGGCGCTGGAGAAGCTGGGCACCCGGCGGTTCGGTCCGCTGCCCTCGTTCGCGCCCTCGCCGTATCGCGGGATGGTCGTCGACGCCGACGGTGACGTGGTCGACGGCACCGTGGTCGGTCAGTGGTACGACGACGGTCACACCAGCGGTCCGCGCGCACTCGGCCCCGCCTGATTCGAGACGGCCTGAACCGACACGCCCCCCGTTCGGCGGGGAGGGTCTACAGTACCCGCATGGCCACCGAGCAGATCACCATTACGGTGAGCGAGGAACTGGCCGACGCGGTGCGCAGAGCGAGCGCCGCTGCCGGACAGTCGATGTCGGACTTCACCACCGCCGCATGGCGATTGGAATTGATCGCCGTGGAGGCGGGCGGGCATTGCCCCGCCGGGTTCGGCGACGCCGAAGTGCGCGCCGCGCTGTGCCTGCCGACCTGACACCCTCGCGGCCGAGCTGACGCGAGCTCATCGGCCTCCCGCGCGGTGCCGGCGGCCGGATCCGCGTCGTCACCGCCGAGCTGACACTGTCCCTGCCGAGGTGACGATCCGTCGATACGGCAGACTGGGACACCGTGAGTACCCAGTTGCTGATCGGTGGCCGTTTCTACAGTTCCAGCTCCCCGGACGCGACCGCGATGGCGGTCACCGACGGCACCGTGGTGTGGCTGGGTGCCGAGGCGCCCGGGCGCGCGATGCATCCCGACGCGGAGATCATCGACCTCGACGGCGCGTTCGTAGCGCCCGCGTTCGTCGACCCACACGTGCACGTCACCGCGCTGGGACTCCAACTGACCGGGCTCGACGTGAGCGGTGCCGGATCCCTGTCCGACCTGCTCGCCACCGTGCGCGCGCACGCCGCGAACCAGCCGGACGGGGTGATCATCGGCGAGGGCTGGGACGACACCGCCTGGCCCGAACAGCGGCCGCCGACGGTCGCCGAACTCGACGAGGCCGCCGGTGCGGGCAGGCTCGTCTACCTGGCGCGCGTCGACGCGCATTCGGCCGTCGCCTCCTCGGCGCTGCTCGACGTGGCCGGTGAACTCGGGGACGGATATCGGCGTGGCGAACTGTTGCGCGCCGACGCCCATCACCGGGTGCGCACGGTCGCGCTCGCGGAACTCACTCGCGCCCAACGTGATTCGGCCCGCGCGGCCGCACTGGACGCGGCGGCCGCACACGGCATCGTCGCCGTGCACGAATGTGCCGGTCCCGATATCTCCGGTCGCGACGACATCCGCGAACTACTCGCTTTCGAACACGGCGTTGCCGTGCGCGCGTACTGGGGTCAGGCTGTGCGCACCGCTGACGAAGCGCGCGCGCTGATCGACGAGCTCGGCGTCCATGCGCTCGGTGGCGATCTGTTCGTCGACGGCTCACTCGGCTCGCACACCGCGCTGCTGCGCGAGCCCTACGCCGACGCGGCGGGCTGCGGCAAGAGCTTCCTCGACGAAGACACCGTCACCGCGCACATCCGCGCCTGCACCGAGGCGGGGATCCAGGCGGGCTTCCACGCCATCGGCGACGCCGCGATGGATACCGTGGTCGCCGGATTCGCCCGTGTCGCAAGCGAACTCGGTGGACCGGCGATCGCCGCACGCGGGCACCGGGTCGAACACGCGGAGATGACCGACGCCGCCGCGATCGCGCAGCTCGCCGCGCTCGGCGTGATCGTGTCCGTGCAGCCCGGCTTCGACGCCGCCTGGGGCGGGCCCGACGGGATGTACGCGACCCGACTCGGCGCCGAGCGCGCCGCGGGCCTCAACCCGTTCGCGGCGATGGCGGCGGCGGGCATCTCGCTCGCCATCGGCTCCGACGCGCCGGTGACCGTCATGAACCCGTGGGAACAGGTGCGCGCGGCCGTGCATCACCGCACTCCCGGCCACGGCCTGTCCCCGCGCGCCGCGTTCGCCGCCGCCACCCGGGGCGCCTGGCGCGCGGGCGGGGTCCGTGACGGGATGGCGGGCACACTGGTCCCCGGCGCCCCCGCTTCCTACGCCGTCTGGGACGCGGGCGATCTCGTCGTCGCCGCGGCCGCCGACACCGTGCAGCGCTGGTCCACCGACCCCCGCTCGCGGGTCCCCGGCCTCCCGCGCCTCGACCCTGGAGCGACCCTCCCGACCTGTCTGCGCACCGTGCACAACGGCACCACGATCTACACCGCCTGACCTCACCGGCCGCACCGCGCAAGCAACGAATCACGGAGCAACACACCATGATCGACCCCGCGACGGGCGACCGTCCCGACTCCGCAGCCGCCGACGCGGACGACCCGGCACCTGCCGCCGGTGCGCCTGCACTCGCCGCCGGATCACGTCCGGTGCCCGCCGATCCGGACTCCATCGGGACCAAGCTGATGATGCTGCGGATGCTCGCCGCTACCGCGGGTGGGCTACTGCTCTTCGGCAGCTTCCCGCCGCGCCCGTTCTGGTTCCTCGCGCCGGTGGCTGTCGCGCTGCTCACCGTCGCGGTGCGCGGACCGGGCAAGCCGCGCGGTGGGTTCGGGTACGGAATGCTCGGCGGGCTGGCGTTTTTCGTGCCGCTGCTGCCGTGGACGGGGATCTATGTGGGACCGGTGCCGTGGCTGGCGCTCTCGACGGTCTGCGCGGTGTACTTCGGGCTCTGGGGTGTGCTCGCTCGATGGTTGAGCGCGCTGCCGGGTTGGCCGGTGTGGCTCGCGCTGGCGTGGACCGCCACCGAATGGCTCAGATCGAGCTTCCCGTTCGGTGGATTCCCTTGGGGGCGTGTCGCTTTCGGTCAGGCCGATGGCTGGTACCTGCCGCTGGCGGCCTATGGTGGGGCGCCGCTGGTCGGTTTCGCGGTAGCCCTCACCGGCACCGGTCTCGCCGCGCTCGCACTGCGCGTCGTCGCCTGGGCGCGCACCCCAGCGCCGCGCGCGAACACCCGCGCCGTGCGCACCGGATTTGCCACCGCCGTAGTGGCCGTGGCTATCATGCTACTGGCCGGAGTGATCCTGCGGCCGACGCTGCCCGCCCCGGATGCAGGCACCCGGACGATCACGGTGGCCGCCATCCAGGGCAGTGTGCCGCGGCTCGGGCTCGACTTCAACGCCCAGCGCCGCGCCGTGCTGGACAACCACGTCCGGCGCACCGAGGAGTTGGCCGACGCCGTCACCCGCGGCCAGGCCGCGCGGCCCGACATCGTGATCTGGCCCGAGAACTCCTCCGATATCGACCCACTGCGCAATGCCGACGCCGCCGCCGAGATCACCGAAGCCTCGGTGAAGATCGGCGCCCCGATCCTGGTCGGCGCAGTCCTGGTGAACGGTGACCGCACGACCACCAACTCGGTGATCGTGTGGAACGGCGCAGCGGGCCCGGGGGAGCGACATGACAAGAAGATCATCCAGCCGTTCGGCGAATACCTGCCGATGCGCGGTTTCTTCCGCCTGTTCTCTTCCTATGCCGACCGCGCGGGGTATTTCGTGCCGGGAAATGGTGACGGAACGGTCACGGCCGCCGGCGTGCCGATCGGTGTGGCGACCTGTTACGAGGTCGCTTTCGATCGGGCATTTCGGGACTCTCTCGCCGCCGGCGCCCAATTGCTGACGGTGCCGACCAACAACGCCACGTTCGGCGAGAGCGAGATGACATATCAGCAACTCGCTATGTCGCGGGTGCGGGCGGTCGAGCACGGGCGCGCGCTGGTGGTCGCAGCAACCACGGGCGTCAGCGGGATCATCACCGCAGACGGCGTGCTCAGACAGAGTACCGAGCAGGTTGTCCCCGCCGCGTTGGTGGCCCAGCTACCGTTGCGCGACACGACGACAATCGCAACTCGAATCGGTGGGTGGCCCGAACTCGCGTCCGTTATCCTGACCGCGATCGGTGTCGGATTGCTATTACTTCGACGCCGCCGCGCGAATCCGACGCAGCCGGTGCGAAGTTCGGACAATTCTGAATAAGCGGTTTGTTTCAACCGGGGGGAAGCGGCACGAAGTTGCTGCTTCAGGGGTGTAATTCGTTGAGCTCGAAATAAATTCACATCGGTAGCCATCCGGCCGCCGTAGTACTCCGAATCATGGGCGTGGAAAAGCCACGCCCTGGGCCGTCGTGTGCCCGGGCGCTGCTCGGGGAGTTGTGACACAAGGCAGAAACGGAGTGCTTGATGAGTTCTTTGGCCACCGACCACGTCAGCTCTAGCGTCACCGACGAGGATCCGGGCCAACCGTTCGCCCTCTCGCCCGGTCAGACAGCACTGTGGTACGCGCAACGGATTCGGCCCGACATTCCACTCACCATCGCTCATTACGTCGAACTGCACGGCGATCTCGACGTCGGCCGGTTGCTCTACGCGGTGGAGCGGTACGGCGCGGAATCCCAGGTGGGACACGTCCGCCTACTCGAGATCGACGGCGTCCCCCACCAGCGGGTCGACCCCACCTGGCGGCCCGGCTGGGCCCGGATCGACCTCCGCGGCGAAGCCGACCCGCGGGCCGCCGCGCTGGCCTGGATGAACACGCACGCCAGCACTCCGATCGACATGGAGCACGAGCCGCTCACCATCAACGTCGTGTTGCGGATCGGTGACCTGGAATGGTTCTGGTACGAACGCGGACACCACATCGTTATCGACGGTTACGGTGCGATGAACGCCCTCGCCCGCACCGCCGAGATCTACACCGCCGTCGGCGAGCAGCGCGAACCGTCCGTCTCCCGGGCCGCCGCGCTCGTCGACCTCTACGCCGACGAGTCCCGCTACCGTGAGTCCAGCCGGTTCCGCGCCGACCGCGAGTACTGGACGGAACAGCTCGCCGGAGTGGGCGAACCGATGACCCTGTCGTCGGTCACCGCCGCGGGCGACAGCCACGACGCGGGCCGCCACCGCGCCACCGCGGTGCTCGACACCGACCTCGACACCCTGCTCACCGACGCGATCGCCACGCACGGCTCGGCCAATTCCGCGCTGATCGTCGCCGCGCTCGCCGCCTACGTCCGTTCGGTCACCGGCGACCCGGATGTCGTACTGAGCCTGCCGGTTTCGGCCCGTACCACCGTCGCGCTGCGCCGGTCGGCGGGCGTGGTGTCGAACGTCGTGCCGCTGCGCGTCCGTTTCGACGAGCACACCACCGTCGCCGACGTCGTGCGCCAGACCGAACTGCAGATCACCGGCGCCCTGCGGCACCAGCGCTACCGCTCCGACGACATCCGTCGCGACTGCGGGTACTCCCGTGACGCGCGCGGCTTCTTCGGGCCGATGGTCAACATCATGCTGTTCCACGACGAGCTGAAGTTCGACGACATCGCCGGTCAGCTGCACGTTCTCGCCACCGGACCCGTCGAAGACCTCTCGATCAACATCTACAACAGCGACGGCGGCCGCATCCAGCTCGACTTCGAAGCCAACCCGAAGCTCTACGGCGAGACCGAGAACGCCGCCCATCACTCCCGCTACCTCGACTTCCTCGCGCGCTTCCTGGCCGCCGAGCCGACCACCCCCACCTACGCGCTCACCGCGATCACCGAGGCCGAGAACGAGCGGGTGTTGCGGGAGTGGAACGCCACCGAGATGCCGATGCAGGCCGCGACACTGGTCTCGCTGTTCGAGGATCAGGTGCACCGCAGCCCGCACGCCATCGGTCTCGAATTCGGTGACCACACACTCGGTTACACCGAACTCGGTGACCGGGTGAACCAGCTCGCGCGCGAGCTCATCGCGCGCGGCGCGGGCCCGGAGACCACCGTCGGCGTGTGCCTGCACCGCAGCATCGACCTGGTCGTCGGGATCTACGCGGTGCTCGCGACCGGTGCCGCCTACCTGCCGATCGACCCCGAACACCCCGTCGACCGCATGGAAGCGGTAGTGACACAGGCACATCCGGTGTGTGTGCTCACCGCGGACCGCGACGGCGTCCGGCTGCCCGTGGGCACGGCCCGGATCGATCTGGACACCCTCGACGTCAGCGGGAACGACGTCGCGCCGATCACCGATGCCGACCGGCGCGCGCCGCTGCGGCCCGATCACCTCGCCTACGTCATCTTCACCTCCGGCTCCACCGGTAAGCCCAAGGGCGTCGGCGTCACCCATGCCGCGATCGTGAACCGGCTGCGCTGGATGCAGGCCGAATACCCCCTTGACCACACCGACGCGGTCCTGCAGAAGACCCCGGCCACCTTCGACGTGTCGGTGTGGGAGTTCTTCTGGGCGTTGCAGGTCGGTGCGCGCCTGGTGGTCGCCGCTCCCGAAGGGCATCGTGACCCGGCGTACCTTGCCCGGATCATCACCGAAAGGGCTATCACCGCAGCGCATTTCGTGCCCTCGATGCTGTCGCTGTTCGTCACCGACCCGCGGGTGCGCGGCGGGGCGGGACTGCGCCGGGTGTTCTGCAGTGGTGAGGCGCTGCCCGGCGCCACCGTCGCCGATTTCCATGCCGCGCTGCACGGGCCCGACGGCGGACCGGAACTGCACAATTTGTACGGGCCCACCGAGGCCGCGGTCGACGTCACCTACTGGCCGTGCCCGGCCGACGCCACCACGGTGCCGATCGGTTCGCCGGTGTGGAACACCCAGACCTACGTGCTCGACCCGCATCTGCGACCGGTGCCGCCCGGCGTCGTCGGCGAGCTGTACCTGGCAGGCGCCCAGCTGGCCCGCGGCTACCTGGGTCGCCCCGACCTGAGCGCCGACCGGTTCGTCGCCAGCCCCTTCACCCCGGGGCAGCGGATGTACCGCACCGGCGACCTGGCGCGCTGGCAGATCGCCGGTGGTGTGCTGGAGTACCTGGGCCGCACCGACTTCCAGGTCAAGATCCGCGGGCTGCGCATCGAGCTGGGCGAGATCGAATCCGCGCTGCTCGCCCAGGACGACATCGCGCGCGCGGTCTGTGTGGCCCGCACCGGCCGCACCGGCGACGACGAACTCGTCGCCTACGTGGTCGCCGCGCCGGGCACCTCGGCCCCCGACCCCGCCGCCCTGCTCGCGGCGCTACGCCGCGGCCTGCCGTCCTACATGGTGCCCTCGGCGCTGGTCGTGCTCGACGAACTGCCGTTGAGCGCCAACGGCAAGGTCGACCGTAAAGCGCTGCCCGCGCCGGAGGTGGGCGTGCGGGTCACCACCGGCGCCGCCGCGCCGCAGACCGAACTGGAATGCGCGCTCGCGGAGATCTTCACCGAGGTGCTCGCCCTGGACGGCACCGCGATCGGTGTCGAGGACAGCTTCTTCGACCTCGGGGGCAACTCCCTGATCGCCGCGCGCGCGGTGGCACGGATCAACACCACCCTCGACGCGAACGTGACCATCAGGGAGATGTTCGAGTCGCCCACGATCGCCGCGCTGGCCGGATACATCAGCACCCACCGGTCCGAAACGTCGACGCCGAAACTGGTTCCCGCGCGCAGGCCCGAACGGGTGCCGTTGTCGCTGGCCCAGCAGCGGCTGTGGATCCTCAACCGGTTCGCCGAACACGCCGCGGCCTACAACATGCCCCTGGCCCTGCGGCTCACCGGGCACCTCGACCTCGACGCGCTGCGCGCGGGCCTGCGCGACGTCCTCGAGCGCCACGAGAGCCTGCGCACCAGTTTCCCGGAAGGCCCCGACGGCCCGTACCAGCTCATCCACCCGGCGGCCGGGATCGAACCCGAACTCGCGCCGATCGACGTGGCCGCCGCCGAGATCACCGCGCTGGCCGCGCAGGTGGCGGGGCGCGGTTTCGATCTGAGGACCGAGACACCACTGCGGGTCGCGCTGTACCGGGTCGGCGCCGACGAGCACCTGCTGCTCGTGGTGCTGCACCACATCAGCGGTGACGGCTGGTCGGTCGCCCCGCTGGCCAGGGACCTGATGGTCGCGGTGTCGGCGCGCGCGGGCGGTGCCGCACCGCAGTGGGCGGCCCTGCCGGTGCAGTACGCCGATTTCGCGATGTGGCAGCGAGAACTGCTCGGTGAGGAAACCGACCCCGAGGCGCCCATCGCGCGCCAGCTCGGGCACTGGCGCGGCACTCTGGCCGGGCTACCCGATCAGCTCGACCTGCCGCTCGACCGACCACGGCCATCGCAGCGTGGCACCGGTGGGGACACCGTCGAATTCGTCATCGACGCCGAAACCCGGCGTGCGGCAGCCGAACTCGCGACCGGTCGCGGGGTGAGCATGTTCATGGTGCTGCACGCGGCGCTGGCCACCCTGCTGGCCCGGGTGTGCGCGAGTACCGACGTCACCATCGGCACGCCCATCGCGGGCCGCTCCGATCCGGCCCTCGACGAGCTGGTCGGCATGTTCGTCAACACCCTGGTGTTGCGCACCGACGTCGACCTCGCCGCCGGGTTCGACCGCATGCTCGATCTGGTGCGGGAGACCGACCTCGACGCTTTCGCCAACCCCGATGTGCCGTTCGAACGGCTCGTGGAACTGGTCAACCCCGATCGCTCGACCAGTCGGCACCCGCTGTTCCAGGTGATGCTGTCCTACGACCGCACTCCCGAACTGCGCGTCGAATTGCCCGGTGTCACCGCCGAACTGGTGCCGATCGAGATCGGCGTCGCCAAGTTCGACCTGCAGCTCGAGGTCCGCGACAACCACGACGACGGACCGTTGCACGCCGAATTCGGTTTCGCCACCGACGTTTTCGATCGCGCCACGGTGGAGGCCATGGCCCGGCGGTTCACCACCCTGCTGGCCGCCGCCGTCGCCGCACCCGCCACCGCGATCGGCGACCTCGAGGTGCTCGACAGGCGCGAGATCGCCCGGCTGGTACCCGTGGCCGGTGCGCCGGCCGAACCGGCGGGCACCCTGGCCCGGCTGCTCAGCGACACCGCGCAGCACCTGCCCGACTCGGTGGCGGTGCGCTACCTCGGCTTCGACACCACCTACCGGGAACTCGACGAACGCTCGAACCGGTTGGCGCGCAGCCTCATCGCGCACGGTGCCGCGCCCGAAACGGTCGTCGCGGTCGCGCTGCCGCGCAGTCTCGAGTCGATCATCGCCATCTGGGCGGTCGCCAAGACCGGCGCCGCGTACGTGCCCATCGACCCCGCCTACCCGGCCGAGCGCATCGCGCACATGATCGGTGACTCCCGCGCCATGCTCGGGCTCACCCTGCCCGAACACCTCGCCGCGCTGCCCACTGCCACCGGGAAGCACCGGTCGGCACCGGAGTGGATGGTCTTCGGCACGGCCGATTTCGAAGCCGACTGCGCGATCCGGTCGGCCACTCCGCTCTCCGACGCCGACCGGCGCAATCCCATGCGAGCCGGTCAGCCCGCGTATCTCATCTACACCTCCGGCTCGACCGGCACTCCCAAGGCCGTCGTGGTGACCCATGCGGGCATCGCCTCGCTGGCCAGCGAACAGACCCAGCTGTTCAAGGTGACCGACCACGCGCGCACCATGCACTTCTCCTCGCCCAGCTTCGACGCCTCGGTGCTCGAACTGCTGCTCGGGTTCGCCGCGGGCGCCACGATCGTCGTCGCCCCTGCCGATCTCTACGGCGGTGCGGAGCTGGCCGGTTTCCTGCGCTCGGAACGCATCACCCACGCGTTCATCACCCCGGCCGCGCTGGCCACGGTGCCCGCGGGTGACTTCCCGGTGCTCAACACGGTCATCGTCGGGGGCGAGGCGTGCTCGGACGAACTGGTCGACGCCTGGGCCACCAGATACCGGATGCACAACATGTACGGGCCGTCGGAGGCCACCGTCGCGGTCACCGCGAGCGCGGCCATGGTGCCGGGGGCGCCGGTGCCGCTCGGCGGGCCCGTGCGCGGCATGCGGCTGTTCGTCCTCGACGGCCGGATGAACCCGGTGCCGCCGGGGACACCGGGCGAGCTGTACGTCTCGGGGCCTGGTCTGGCCCGCGGGTACCTCGGCAAGCTGGCCCTCACCGCGCAGCGGTTCGTCGCCAACCCGCACGGCCGGGTGGGCGAAAGGATGTACCGCACAGGCGATCTCGTGGTCGCCGAGATGACGGGCCGCCTGCGTTTCCTCGGCCGCGCCGACGACCAGATCAAGATCCGTGGTTTCCGCATCGAACTGCGCGAAATCGATCATGTGCTGCGCGAGCACCCGGGCGTGCGGTCCGCGCTGACTGTCGTCCATGTCGACGAGCAGGGGCAGCAGCGGCTCGCCTCCTATGTCACCGCCGACGCCCCGATCGACCCGGCCGCCGTGCTCGACACCGCCCGCGCCACGCTGCCCGGCTACATGGTGCCCGCCGCGCTTGCGGTGCTCGACGCGATGCCGGTCACCCCGGCGGGCAAACTGGACCGAAAGGCCCTGCCCGCACCGGAATTCGTGGTCACCGGCGGTTCGCGCGCGCCGCGCACGCACCTCGAGATGCGGGTGGCCGCGGTGTTCACCGAGATCCTCGGCCGCCCGATTCCGGGGGCGGAGGACAGCTTCTTCGACATCGGCGGCAACTCGCTGCTGGCCACCCGGCTCGCCGCCGCGCTGCACGCGGACTTCGAGGTGGACCTGCCCGTCCGGCAGATCTTCGAGGCGCCGACCGTGGCGGGCATCGCCCGGCTGATCACGGAAGCGCCCCGGACGCAACGGGTGGCGCTGGCGGTACACACCCCGCGCCCGGGACGCATACCACTGTCGTTGCCGCAGCAACGGCTGTGGTTCCTGAACCGATTGTCTCCCGAATCGAGCGCCTACAACATCGCATTCGTCTTGCGAATCGGCGGAGATCTGGACATCGCCGCGCTGCGCGGCGCGCTCGCCGACCTGGTGGAGCGTCACGAGGTCCTGCGCACGGTCTTCCCCGAAGATCTCTCCGGCGCCCAGCAGGTGATCCTGCCACTCGCGCAGGCGATGCCGGCGATCGAGGTCGTCGACACCGCACCGGACCGGGCACACGCGACACTGACCGCACTGGCCCGCACGGGATTCGACCTCACCCGGCAGACGCCGTTGCGAGTGTCGTTGCTGCGCACCGCATCCGGCGAACACCTGCTCGGTGTCGTGGTGCACCACATCGCCGCCGACGGCTGGTCGCTCGGGCCACTGACGCGTGACCTGGCACTGGCGTACGTCGCCCGGACCGGCGGCGTGGCAGCCGAACGCGCGCCGTTGCCGGTGCAGTACGCCGACTTCAGCCTGTGGCAGCGGGCGGTCCTCGGCACCGAGGACGATCCGGACAGCATCACCGCCACCCAGCTCGCGTTCTGGCGCGAAACCCTGTCCGAACTGCCCGATGAGCTGCCGCTGCCGTTCGACCGGCCCCGCCCCGTCGAACCCACCGGCACAGCGGGCACCGTGACCTGCCAGGTCTCGGCACCGCTGCAGCAGGCGCTGGACGAGCTCGCGAGCGCCACCGGTGTCAGCCTGTTCATGGTCGTGCGCTCGGCGCTGTCGGTGCTGCTGCGCAGCGTGACCGGCGGACGCGATATCCCGATCGGGACCCCGGTCGCCGGACGCACCGACATCCAGCTCGACGATCTCGTCGGCATGTTCGTCAACACCCTGGTCCTGCGCTCCGATGTCGACCCAGGTCGCAGCTTCACCGAATTGCTGCACGCCGACCGCGACGCCGAGCTGGCGGCTCTCGCCCACGCCGATGTGCCGTTCGAGCGGGTTGTCGACGCGCTCGGCCGGGAGAGCAGGGCGAGCAACCGGCACCCGCTGTTCCAGGTCGCGCTCAGCATGCAGGACGAGCGCACACCCGAACTGGAACTGCCCGGGCTGCGGCTGTCCGCCGAAGAGCTCGATATCGAGCTGGCCAAATTCGATCTGGAACTGCGGGTGGCGCCCGCCGACGAGAACGGGCTGCGGTTCGACTTCGTCTACGCCACCGAGCTGTTCGACGCCGCCACCATCGACACGCTCGCCTACCGGTTCGTGCAGATTCTCAGCCAGGTGACCGCCGACCCACAGCGACTGGTGTGCGATATCGATCCGCTCACGGTGTTCGAACATCGCGACCGGGTGCCCGCACAGGGGCCTGCCGCGGTCACGCCGGTCATCCTGGCCGACATCCTCGAGGGTGCCGCGGCGCAGTATCCGCACCGACCGGCGCTGCGCTGGTTCGCCGACGGCAGCGTCGCCGGTGCGGTGGGCGAGCTCGACTACGCCGAGGTCGCCACCCGGGCGCACCGGCTCGGCCGGGCACTGATCGCCCGTGGCATCGGGACCGGTGACCGGGTGGCCGTCGGCCTTACCCGTTCCCTGGACTGCGCCCTCGCCATCTTCGGCGTCGCGGCGAGCGGTGCCGCGTTCGTGCCGGTCGACCCGCGCTATCCGGCCGACCGGGTGCGGCATATGCTCACCGACTCCGGCGCCCGCGCGGTCCTCACCGCCCGCGCGGACGCAGACGCTTTGCGCGAAGCCGCGGGGCCGATCGACACCCAGTGGTTGCTGATGGACGGCGACGAGCTGAACGTCGAGCTGGCAGACTACGAGGGCTCGCGGATCACCGACGCCGAGCGCATCCGTCCGGTGCGCACCGCCGACCTGGCCTATCAGATCTACACGTCCGGCTCCACCGGTCTGCCCAAGGGTGTGACGGTCACGCACGGCGGTCTCACCAGCCTCGCGCTCGACCTGCGCGAACGCATGGGTCTCGACCGGTTCTCCCGGACGTTCTTCTTCTCCACGCCCAGTTTCGACGTCTCCGTCCTCGACATGCTCCTGGCCGTCTACTCGGGCGCCGAGATGGTGATCGGCCCGATCGACATCTACGGCGGCGACGAACTCGGCGCGCTGCTGGAACACGAGCAGATCACCCACACCTTCCTGACGCCCGCGGTGCTCGGCTCGATCGACGCCACTCGCTGGCCGCTGCCGATGCTGCGTGGTCTGATGGCCGGTGGTGAGGCGGTGCCACCGGACCTGGTGGCGAACTGGGCGCCGGGCCGGCGGTTCGTGAACGCCTACGGGCCCACCGAGTTCACCGTCATCGCCGCGATGTCGGAGCTGCGCGTGGGTGCCCCGGTGGCCATCGGAACGCCGGTTCGCGGTTCACGGGCGCTGGTGCTCGACGAGCGGCTGCGGCCGGTCGTCACCGGCGTACCGGGCGAGCTCTACATCGGTGGCGCGGGCATCGCGCAGGGCTATCACGAGCGCTACGGTCTGACCGCGGGACGATTCATCGCCGACCCGTTCGGCCCCGCGGGCAGCCGGATGTATCGCACCGGCGACGTCGTGCGCTGGACCGCTGGCGGGGAGATCGACTACCTCGGCCGCAGCGACCACCAGGTCAAGGTGCGCGGGTTCCGGATCGAACTCGGCGAGATCAGCGCCGTCCTCGGCAGTCATCCCGAGGTTCGCTTCGCCCACACCGAGGTCCGGCGGATCGCGGGTGACGATCGGATCGTCGCCTGGATCCAGCTCGACGAGGGCACCGACCCGGCGGAGGTCGCGGCGGTGAAACGGCACGCGATGGCCCGGCTGGCCGGGCACATGGTGCCCGCGTCGCTGAACGTGATCGATCGAGTGCCACTCACGCCGGTCGGCAAGCTCGACCGCACCGCGTTGCCGGAACCGGAATTCACCGCCACCGCGGGCCGGGCGCCGGAGACCGAAGCCGAGCGGACCGTCGCGCGGGTGTTCGAGGATCTGGTCGGGGCGAGCGAGGTCTGCGCCACCGACAGCTTCTTCGACATCGGCGGCAACTCGCTGCTGGCCACCCAGTTGGTGGCCCGCCTGGCCGCGGCCAGCAATGTGCGCCTCGAGGTGCGCACGGTCTTCGCGACACCGACGGTCGCCGAACTCGCCGCGCTCATCGAATCCGGACCGTCCGGCGACGAGGACCGGCCGGATCTGGTGCCCCAGCGGCGACCGGAGCGGATCCCGTTGTCCGCGGCGCAGCGCCGGCTGTGGTTCCTCAACCGGTTCAACGCGGGCGCCGACGGCGACGGTCAGTCGGCGGGGGCCTACAACATCCCCGTCGTGTTGCGACTGCACGGCACCATCGATCTCGATGCGCTCATCGCGGCTTTGCATACGGTGCAACGTCGACACGAGACGCTGCGGACGGTGTTCCCGGAAACCGCGGGGGAGCCCGAGCAGATGGTGCTCGACCCGGCGATCGCCGCCGTGACGCTGTTCCACGCGACGGCCGCCGCACACGAGGTCGACACCGCCGTAACCCGTTTCGCCACCCCGGGGTTCGACCTGTCGGCCGCGGTGCCGATGCGGGCGGCGCTGATCAGCGTCGACCAGACCGGGCAGTCGGCACCGGCCAAGGCCAAGTTCGCCGTCGCGCGGTCGACCGAGCATGTGCTGGTGCTGGTCGTGCACCACATCGCGATGGACGGCTGGTCGCTCGAGCCGCTCGCCGCCGAAGTGGCCGCCGCCTACCGTGGCATCCAGACCGGTGAGCCGTTCGGCGAACAGATCCCGGCGGTCCAGTACGCCGACTACACCCTGTGGCAGCAGGAACTGCTCGGCACCGAGGACGATCCGGACTCGCTGATCAGCAAGCAGCTCGAGCACTGGCAGTCCGCGCTCGACGGGCTGCCCGAATTGCTCACTGTGCCCGCCGACCGGGCGCGTCCGCCGGTGCCCTCCTATCAGGGCGGCACCGTCGACTGCGCGGTCGACGCGGCCACCCACCGGGCGCTGCGCGGCATCGCCACCGCGAACAACGTCAGCATGTTCATGGTGCTGCACGCGGCGCTCGCGGTGCTGCTGCACCGGGTCACCGGGACCGGGGACATCGCCGTGGGCACGGCCAGTGCGGGCCGCGGACATCCGGCGCTCGACGCGATGATCGGCATGTTCGTCAACACCCTGGTGCTGCGCACCGAAGTAGCCGACGAGCGCGCGTTCATCGACCTGCTGCGGACCGTCCGCGACAGCGACCTCGACGCCTTCGCCAATGCCGACCTGCCCTTCGAACGGCTCGTCGAGGTGGTCAACCCGGCGCGCTCCCAGTCCCATCACCCGCTGTTCCAGGTGATGCTGTCGGTCCGCAACACCCCGGTGCGGATGCTGGAACTGCCCGGCCTGCGGATCGAGGCCGTCGACGCCGACGCCGGAATCGCCAAGTTCGACCTGCAGTTCACCTTCACCGAAACCCAGACCGCCGACCGGGTCGGCGACGGTATCAGTCTGTCGGTGAACTACGCGGCCGACCTGTTCGACGAGGTCACCGCGCGCAGGCTCGGCGATCGCCTGGTTCGGCTGCTCACCGCTGTGGCCGCCGACCCGAATACCGCGGTGGGCGACCTGGCGCTGCTCGACGCGGTCGAGTGGACGGCGCTGGCGCCGGTGCACGGCACCCGCGCCGAACCGCCGGTCACCTTGGCCGCGGTGTTCGGCGCCGCCGTCGCCCGCTCCCGTGACGGGGTCGCGTTGTGCGCCGGGGACACAGTGGTCACCTACGACGCCCTCGATCGCTGGACGAACCGCCTCGCTCGCGTCCTCATCGGTCAGGGCATCGGGCCCGAAAGTCTGGTGGCCCTCGGTGTTCCGCGCTCGGTGGAATCGGTGGCGACCATGCTGGCCGTCGCCAAGGCCGGTGCCGCGTTCGTGCCCGTCGACCCGAACTACCCGCCGCAGCGGATCAGTCACATGCTCACCGACTCCGCCGCGGCACTGGGTCTGACGCTGCTCGAGCACCGCGATCGGCTGCCCGCCGACACCCGCTGGCTGGTCCTGGACGACCCGCAGACCAGGGCCACCGTGCTCGGCACCGACGATTCGCCGATCACCGACGCGGACCGGATCCGCCCACTGCGCCTGCACAATCCGGCGTACGTGATCTACACGTCGGGCTCCACCGGCACCCCGAAGGGCGTCGTCGTCACCCATGGTGGCCTGTCGAACTTCGCCGGCGAGACCGCCGACCGCTTCGACGTGCGGCCGGGTAGCCGGGTGCTGCACTTCGCGACCCCGAGCTTCGACGCCGCCATGCTCGACATCCTCTTCGCGCTCGGTGGCGCGGCGACGCTGGTGATCGCTCCGGCCGGCGTGGTCGGCGGCGAGGACCTGCGACAGCTGTTCATCCGGGAACGGATCACCCACGCGTTCATCACCACCGCCGCGCTCGGCACCGTCGACCCGACCGGTGTGCACTCCCTCGCCCACGTGCTCACCGGCGGTGAAGCGCTACCGCCGGAACTGCTCGCCCGCTGGGCGCCGGGCCGCAATTTCTACAACGTGTACGGCCCCACCGAGACGACCATTGTCACGCTGATGCCACAGCCGATGAGCCCGCAGGGCACGATCACCATCGGCGGGCCGATCCGTGGAGTCGCGGCCAGCGTGCTCGACCGGCGACTGCATCCGACACCCATCGGTGTCACCGGTGAACTGCAGCTGGCAGGCTCGGCGCTGGCCCGCGGCTACCTCAACCGGCCGGGGCTCACCGCCCAGCGGTTCGTGGCCGATCCCTACGGCGCGCCGGGCGAACGGATGTATCGCACGGGCGACCTGGTGCGCTGGCGGGACGGCGCGAAGTCGGCGCTGGACGTGGAGTACGTCGGCCGTACCGACCATCAGGTGAAGGTCCGCGGTTTCCGGATCGAACTCGGCGAGATCGACGTCGCGTTCGCCCGGCACGCCGAGGTCGAGCTCGCGCTCACCATCGGCCACACCACGCAGGCCGGCGTCACCGCCCTGGTCTCGTACGTGAAGGCGCGCAACGGAACCGCGCCGAGCGTGCCCGAACTGCTCGAGCACGTCGCCGGGCACGTGCCGAATTACATGGTCCCGCAGGCGATCATGCTGCTCGACGAGGTCCCGCTGAGTCCGGTCGGCAAGCTCGATCGGGCCCGGCTGCCCGAGCCGGTGTTCACCGCGTCCGGTGGCTACCGCGCGCCGGTGACCGCCGCCGAGATGGCGCTGTGCGCGGTGTTCACCGAGGTGCTCGGGGTCGAACGGGTCGGCGTGGACGACGGGTTCTTCGAACTCGGCGGCAACTCCCTGCTGGCCACCAAAGTCGTTGCGGCACTGCGCGAGCAGGGCTACGACATGCCCGTGCAGATGATGTTCGGCGATGCCACGCCCGCGGCCATCGCGGCCAAGCTCGACGACATCGACCCGGACGCGGTGATCGAGGCGGCCACCAGCCCGGTGCTGGCCATCCGCCCGTCCACCAGCCCGCACGACACCCCGCTGTTCTGCGTGCACCCGGCGATCGGTCTGGCCTGGTGCTACGCGGGACTGCTCGCGCACCTGGCCCCCCAGCGACCGGTGTACGGCCTGCAGGCGCCGCACGTGTCCGGCGACGACGGCTTCACCTCGATCCCCGAAGCCGCCGGACACTATGTGGCCCATATCAAGTCGATCCAGCCGCACGGCCCCTATCACCTGCTCGGCTGGTCGCTCGGCGGCCTGATCGCCCAGGAGATCGCGGTCCAGCTGCAGGACGCGGGCGAAGATGTCGCGTTACTCGCGATGATGGACAGCTATCAGCTCGGCGACCGCTGGCTCGACACCTCGATGCCCAGCGTCGCCGACATCCTCGGCGAGTTCGGCGCCGACCTGGTCGACGGCGCACCGTTGCCCGCCGACCTCGACCTGAACGAAGCGGCGGATCTGCTGCGGGCCAAGGCGGGCCCGTTCGCCGCGCTGTCGGTGGACCACCTGCAACGCCTCTACACCGGCTACGCCGACGGCACCGTCATGGCCAACCGGTTCCGGCCGCGCTCCTTCGACGGCGATCTCGTGTTCTTCACCGCCGCGGCGGACGAGATCAATGCCGCCGATCCGAACCGGTCTGCCGAAGCCTGGCAGCCGTTCGTCACCGGCAACATCCACAACCACGACCTGCCCTGCAGGCACGCGGCGATGACCACCCCGGAATCGCTGGCGGCGATCGGCCCTGTGCTGCATCGCCACCTCGATGCCGTCCCGGAGATCACCGTGTGCGGCAGCGGCCAGAAGGAGATGCGTCCGTGAGTCTCGCGGTAGAAGTGCGCGGCCTTGCCAAGAGTTACGGCAAGGTACGCGTGCTGAAAGAGATCGACCTGGAGATACCGGCAGGCACCGTGCTCGGCCTGCTCGGGCCCAACGGCGCGGGCAAGACCACGACCGTGCGGATCGTCACCACGCTGTTGCGGCCCGACGCGGGCTCGGTGCGGGTCGCCGGCATCGATGTGCTGGCCGACCCGGCCACCGCGCGCACCAGGATCGGGTTGTCCGGTCAGTACGCAGCGGTCGACGCGAACCTGACCGGCTACGAGAACCTGCGCATGGTGGCGCGCCTGTACGGCATGGGCCGCAAGCAGTCGGTGGCGCGCGTGGAGGAACTGCTCACCGCGTTCGGCCTCGACCACGCGGCGGGCAGGCGGGCGGGCACCTACTCCGGTGGCATGGCACGTCGCCTCGACCTGGCCGGTGCGCTGGTGGCGCGACCGCCGGTGGTGGTGCTCGACGAGCCGACCACGGGCCTCGACCCGCGCGGGCGCCTCGACATGTGGGGGGTGATCGGTGATCTCGTCGACGACGGCACCACCGTCCTGCTCACCACCCAGTACCTCGAAGAGGCCGACCTGCTCGCCGACCGGATCACCGTCATCGACAAGGGCACGGTCATCGCCCGTGGTTCGGCCGACGAACTCAAGACCTCCATCGGCGGTGACCGGCTCACCGTCACCCTCGCCGCCGGGCAGAGCCCGATGTCCGCGGTCTCGGTCCTGCAGCAGGTCGGCGTCGGCGAACCGATCCACGAGCCGGGCAGCGACGAAGTGTCGGTGGTGGTCGGCAACGGGTCGCGCACGATGGTCGAAGCGCTGCGCCGCCTCGACGACGCCGGAGTCTGCGTCCTGGACGCGAACGTCGTGCGCCCGACCCTCGACGACGTGTTCCTGTCCCTCACCGGCACCCCGGCCGAGCCGATGCCCGAACCCGAAACCGACGATGTGCAAGAGGAGATCCTGTCGTGAGTGCCCCCGACGTCGCGAGGGACGAGTACGAAACCCGCGACCTGCCCATCCAGCCGGCAACCCCGCGGCCATCGGCCCCCGAGGATTCGGCACCGAAGGCCCGATTCGTGCGCGACAGCGCGATCGTCGCCTATCGCAACCTGCTGACCATCCTGCGGGTGCCGACGCTGCTGGTCACGGCCACCATCCAGCCGCTGATGTTCGTGTTCCTGTTCGCCTACATCTTCGGTGCCTCACTCGGCGGCGATCAGTACCGGGAGTTCCTCCTCGCCGGCATCTTCACCCAGACCGTGGCGTTCAACGCCGCGTTCACCACCGTCGGCCTGGCCGGTGACCTGCAGAAGGGCATCATCGACCGAATGCGCACGCTGCCGATGTCGAGGCTGGCGGTGCTGATGGGGCGCACGCTCTCGGACCTGGTCGTCAATATCGTGAGCCTGGGCGTGATGTCGATCTGCGGATACATCGTCGGCTGGCGCATCCACGGCAGCTTCGGCGACGCCGTGATCGCCTTCGCCATCATCTTGCTGTTCGCGTTCGCGATGTCGTGGGTCGGCGCCCTGACCGGTCTGGTCTCCCCGACGGTGGAAGTGGCGCAGAGCGCGGGCCTGATCTGGCTGTTCCCGCTGACGTTCATCTCCTCGGCGTTCATCTCCGCCGAAACCCTGCCAGGGCCCCTGCGCGCCATCGCCGAATGGAATCCGATCACCGCTGTCTCGGCAGCGGGCCGCAAGCTCTTCGAGAACGACTCACCGCCCAGCTTCGTCCCCGCGACGGGCTGGGCCGCGGAGAACTGCATCCTCTACGCGATCATCTGCTCGCTGGTCATCCTCGCCATCGCGATGCCGGCGGCCCTCCTGCAGTACCGCAAGGTCGCCAGCCACTGAATTGTCGGCGGCTGGTGCCGCGGTTCTCGGCGCTGAACTCCGCCTCTTCCCTCCCTACGGGTACTCCTTCGTCGCACCCTCCGGTCAGTCCATCGGCGGAGGCGCGCCGAGAACAACGAGAACGCCGAAGGCCGCCTTCCCGAATCGGGTAGGCGGCCTTCGGCGTCGTGCGTTCACATTCCCTATCCGCGGCGGCGGGTCTTCAGGAGGTCGAGTCGCTCCTTGAGCAGCTCTTCGAGCTCCTCCTTGCTGCGACGTTCCAGCAGCATGTCCCAGTGGGTGCGCGGCGGCTTGACCTTCTTGGTCTCCACGGAGGTGCCCTCCATGAGCTGCCCCTCCTGGCCGTTACGGCACAACCAGGTGGGCGGGATCTCCGCGTCATCGGCGAACGGGACGTCGAATTCCTCACCGTTGTCGGTGCGGTAGCGGGCGATCCGGCGCGGGGCCAGGTCGTGGTCGCGATCGGTCTCGTAGCTCACCGCTCCGAGCCGGCTGCCCCGGAGTACGCGATCTGCCATGTGTGCTCCTGTAATTTCGGCGGCTGGTGCCGCAACTCGTACTACCTCAACGCACGGGAAGTCTGAACTGTTCCATTGTAGTCGCCCGGCCACATCAGCCGAGCGACCCCCGAATCGGCGCCGTCAGTAGCTCGGTATCGAGAGGATGCCCGCTCAGCGAGACCTGAACCGGCGAATTGTTTCGCGGGCCGATAGGGTTTCGGATCATGTCGCGCAGTCGCCTGCTGTCCTGCCTGTGGTGCGGGCGGGAGATCGTGGATTCGGAGTCGGGGCGGCGTCGCCGTTATTGCCGACAGTCGTGCCGTCAACGTGCCTATGAGCACCGCAGCAGTCTCAAGGGGACCGGGATTCCCGAGGACGCTGTCGTGCTGACCGCGCAGGAGGCCGCCGATCTTGCCGATCGGTGGTTCGCGGCGCGGTGTGCGGCCGAGGACGTGGCGACAGCGGTGGGCGAGGGTGCCTCACCAGGGGAGCTCGCGGAGTTGAGTGCCACCTTGGTGCAGTTGGCCAGGGAAGCCGAACGTCTTCGCTGAACGCGGGAGTCGACGCTAAATCGCCGCGGACTCTCTGGCCCGCAGGTACACGGCCGCCACACCCCCGGCGACGAATACCGCCAGCGCGGTCGCGGCACCGGCGGTCGCGAGGTCGGGGTCGGTCAGTGCCTGGCCGCGGAGGGCCTGCCAGACCACGAGGGTGAGTAGGCCGAAGTAGCCTGCGGCAGCGACCACGAGCAGGGCTGTGCGGATGGTTTCGGTCCGCAGCCAGGAGTAACGCCGCGCGAGGGCGACCAGGGCGACGGTGAGCAGCAGCAGCACCTGGATACCGTGCAGGCCGACGAAATGGGGGATGCGCAAGTCGCCACCGGTGGTGCTCCAGTGGGTGATCGGCATGCCCGCGGCACTGTCACGTGCTGTATCACCGGGCCGCACCGTGTGCCCGGCGACCAGCCCCACCACGGTGCCGTCGGACTGGCGGACGAGTTGCGGCCCGGTGAACCCCATCAGATAGCCGAGCGCCATCCCGGTCACCGCCAGCCACAGGCCGGCCTTCAACGCGATCCTGGTCGGCCGGTCCGCCAGCTTCTGCCACGAAATGATCACCGCCAGTACGAGATTCGCGATGAACAAACCGGGCACGCCGGAGGTGAACACCAGCTGCCCGATCTCGTTGACCGGGTCGGGGGAGTCGTTGAAATGGCTGAACGTCCCGCGTGCCGCCTGTAGCGCGATGAACCCGACATCGGCGACACCGGTGACCGCGAAGACGGTGCCGAGCCACCAGGTGGCTCGCCGCCCGCGATGGGGCAGCCGCAGAATCCAGGCCAGGGTCACGCCGTAGAGGGCGAAGGCGAGGCCGAACTTGGCCGGCTTGAGCCACACGGACTCGCCGAGCAGCAGCCGATCGTCGACCACCATCCCGACCATAGACACCAGGACCAGTGCGGCCATGAGCGCCGAATTCAGCAGCAGTGGGCCGTGCCAGGGGGTGCGGTCGGTGGCATCGTTCGCGGTGCGGAACCCGATCCGGGACAGGGTGTGGGTGAGGTCGATCGTCGCCATGGATCGAAGGTAGAAATCCGGTGCGCCACATCACGTCCCGCTGCGGAACGGTTCGTCTCCGATACCGGGGTACGGGTCGGCCTACCCTGGTTCTAGGGGTTTTCTCAGATCCCCATCCGCCAGATCGCGGCATCGACCGCACGGGGCGAGACGAGCGCGAGTGCCTGCAGCACCCGGGTGTAGGTCGGGTACAACTCGACCGGGCGGGTCCGGATCGCGGTGATGATCCAGTCGGCGGCACCCTCGGACGACAGCGCGGGCGCGTCGTCGTATTTGCCGGTGGGCGCGATCATCTCGGTGCGCACCAGCGGGTACCCGACGGTGGTGACGTGCACGCCGCGCCGCCTGGTCTCCGCGCCGAGACTGCGACCGAACGCGCCGAGCGCCGCCTTCGACGCGTGATAGGCGGTGAACAGCGGCATCGACCCGGCGGCCACACCCCACGTCGCGACATTCACGATGTGTCCGGTACCGGCGTCGAGCATCGATGGCAGCAGGCCCATCGTGAGCCGCGTCGCCCCGAAGTAGTTCAGCGCCATGGTTCGCTCGTAATCGTGGAACCGATCGGTGGCGTCGGCAGCACCCCGGCGGATCGACCGGCCCGCGTTGTTCACCAGCACGTCGATGGTCCCGAACTGCTCGAGCAGGGCCTTCGACAGTGCGTCGTTCTGCTCGGCGTCGGCCAGGTCGCAGGTGATCATCTCGGCGTCCCCGCCTTCGGCGCGCACCGCGTCACGCACCGCGGCCAGCGGCTCGGCATTCCTGGCCACGAGAACCACCCGTGCGCCTTCCCGGGCGAGTGCGTGCGCCGCGGCCTTGCCGACTCCCGACGAGGCGCCCGTCAACACCACGGTCTTTCCCGCGATCTCGTGCTGTTCGTCACGAACCAATCGCGCGAGCAAGCGGGGCAGCGTGGGCGGGTTGAGCAGCACCGATTGTGCGACCTGGGCGAACACGGGGACTCCTGTCGAGTCGAACAGCGGGGACGAGCACTAATTTACTCAATAGTAAATTACAAAATAGTCAATTGGGTGTCAACGGGCACGGGGGTCGATGGTTGGATGGACCGGTGAGCACAGCCGGTACCAAGGGCGTCCCGCGTCCCGAGCGCGAACAGCAGATCCTCGACGCGGCCGTCGCCGAGATCGGCCGCGTCGGTTACGCGGGGCTCTCGCTCGCCGATGTCGCGCACCGCGCGGGGGTGTCCAAGCCGCTGGTCTACACCTACTTCCAGTCCAAAGACGGGCTCTACATCGCCTGCGTGGACCGCGCGGCCGCCCTGCTCTTCGACGCGATCGAATCCGCCATCGCCGGCGCGGATGGTCTCGGCAAGGCAGCACGCACCCTCGACGCGATCTTCGCCGCCCTGGAACCTCGCCCCCACGACTGGACCGTGCTGTTCGACCGCTCCCACCCCGACGACGGCCCCGCCGCCGACGCTGTCCGGGCGGCCCGCCGCCGCATCGCCGCGCAAGCCGCCCGCGGTGTCGCCGACGCCATCAGCGCCGTCGAACTCACCGACCCGACGGATGTCTCCGCGCTGACCGATGTCTGGATGGGCGCGGTGACCTCCCTGGTGCTGTGGTGGTTGCGTCACCCCGACCAGAGCGGCGCTCAGATGACTGCCCGCACCCACCGCCTCGTCGGCGCTCTCCTGGCCGCCCCACGCTGACCGAGACCCGCACCCCGACTGCTGTCGAGGTGCGGATTCGCCTGTCCGGCAATAGCTTACGAGACTGGTTCGGTGGTCGAGCCGACAGCCGGCAGCAATTGCGCGAGCAGTGGGGCCCACTCGTGGCGGCGTTCGGGGAAGCAGCGGTCCAGCAGGTCTCGCATGATCGACGGTGCGATGGACGCGCCGGGGGAGGCGCCGAGCAGGCCGGCGATGGTGCCCTCGGCGCCGGTCACCAATTCGGTGCCGAATTCGAGTACGCCACCGCGCTGGGGGTCGGGTTTGACCAGTTGGGCGCGTTGTCCGGCTTGGATCAGGGTCCAGTCGGCGGGGTCGGCGGTGGGGTAGAAGCGTTGGAGTTGGGCGAACTTGCGGCGCGGGGAGGCCAGGAGTTCGGTGATCAGGTAGCGGACCAAGCCGAGATTCTGGAGGCCGACCGCAACCAGCGGGATGATGTTGTGCGGGCGCAGGGTGGTGAACAGGTCGGTGAGTTTGCCGTGGCGCAGCAGGCGGGTGCTGAAGGTGGCGTAGGGGCCGAACAGCAGGGCGCCCGTGCCGTCGACCTCGCGCCGATCCAGATGGGGGACCGACATCGGTGGGGCGCCGAGGGCGGCTTGGCTGTAGACCTTGGCGTGGTGCTCGGCGACGACATCGGGGTTGTCGGTGCGCAGGAATTGCGCGCCCAGTGGGAACACCGCGTACCCGCGCACTTCGGGCAGGCCTGCCCGCTGGAGCAGCCGCAGCGCGTAGCCGCCCGCGCCGACGAACACGAACCGCGTGCGCACGACGAATCGCCGCCCGCTGTCGAGATCGCGTCCGCGCACGGTCCAGAGCCCGTCCTTGCCACGCGCGAGCCCGGTGATCTCGCGATGCATCCGCACCGCGTTGCCCGCGCCCCGCATCGTCGACAGCAATGACCTGGTCAGCGCGCCGAAGTCGACATCGGTGCCCGCGGTGTGCCGGGTGGCCGCCATCGCCTCGCTGTCGGCCCGGCCGCGCACGAGCAGCGGCGCCCACTGTGCGATCACCGCACGGTCCTCGGTGTATTCCATCTCGGCGAAGGCAGGCAGTTCCCGCAGCGTCGCGTACCGCTGCCGCAGGTAGGCGATATCGTGCTCGCCGAACACCACGGTGACGTGCGGTGCCGGGGTGAGGAAGTCAGCGGGCTCCAGTTCGCCACGATGTGCGAGCGCGGACCAGAACCCGCGCGAGAGCGCGAACTGATCGGCGATACCCGCGGCCTTGGTGCCGTCGCCGGGGTCGGGCATGTAGTTGAGCTCGCACATTCCCGAGTGCCCGGTGCCCGCGTTGTTCCAGGGATGGCTGCTCTCGGCCGCCGGTTCGCCGAGCCGCTCGAACAGCGCGATCGACCAGTCCGGCGCGAGCGTGCTCAGCAGCGCGCCGAGGGTGGCGGACATGATGCCGCCGCCGATCAGCACCGCGTCGAGAATGTCTTCGCCACTGCCGGTTTCGGGCCTGGTGGGTGTGGTGTCGTTCATGTCGAACCTCCCGTGAGCTGTGTACCGCTATCGTCCCGCCGGGAGCAGTCATCCGTCCAACACGGAATCGCCGAAGATATGATCCGGATATGGATGATTCCGCCGACGTGGGAGCGCAGGCGGTCGCTCCGCTGCTGGCAGCCTTCGTCACGGCCGCCGAAGAAGGTCACGTCACGCGGGCGGCGGAGCGGCTCGGGGTGCCGCAGTCCTCGCTCAGCCGCCGCATCAAGACGATGGAGCACCTACTCGGGGTGGTCCTGTTCCAGCCGGTCGGACGCGGGGTCGCCCTCACCCCGCAGGGTCGCGATCTCTACGCGCGCACGCGCGAGCTGGTGCGCGGCCTCGACGACGCCATCGCGCGGGTTCGCGCCGACGCCGATCCGGAGAGCGGGCTGGTCCGTTTCGGGTTCCCGCTCACGCTGGGCCCGGTCAGCATCCCCACGCTGCTCGCGCAGTTCCACACCCGCGCGCCACGGATCCGGCTGCACCTGGTGCAGGCACATGGCGAGGCGCTGGCCGAACAGGTACGCGACGGCCGGCTCGACCTGGCGGTGATGATTCCGCCGCCCGGCGACCTGCCCGCGGTGGACCTCGGCCGACAGCGCATCGATCTGCACGTCGCGAAAACCCACCGGCTGGCCGGACGCACCCGCATCGACCTCGCCGACCTCGCCGGCGAGGCGTTCATCGCGAACCCGCCCGCCTACCAGCTCCGCACACTGCTCGATACCTGGTGTGCCGCAGCGGGTTTCACCCCCCGGGTGGTCTTCGAGATCACCGAGTTCGAAACCTTGCGAGCACTGGTCGCGCTGGGACAGGGCGTCGCGCTGCTGCCCGCCGCCGAAGTCGCGAACCCCGATCTGGTGGTGATACCCATCGATGGCGAACGCGACCGCGAGGTCGGCCTGGTCTCGGGAGACCATGACTCGACGCTCGCGGTCGCGCGGCTTCGGGAATTTCTGATCGCGCGCCGGGCGGCGATCAGTGGGTGAGCGGGGGTATCAGTCCTGGGCGACGCCGGCATCGACGCCACGCGCGGCGAGCCACGGGTGCGGGTCGATCGGGGCGCCGTACAGCGAGCCGTCCGGTACGTGCACCTCGTAGTGCAGGTGGGGGCCGGTGGAGTTGCCACGGTTACCGACGGTGGCGATGGTGTCACCGGCGTTCACGTGCTGGCCGGGGGCGACCAGAATGTCGTTGACGTGGCCGAACACGCCGATGGTGCCGTCATCCTGCTGGACGCGGACCCACAGACCGAAGCCGGAGGCCGGCCCGGTCTCGATCACGGTACCGTCGGTGACGGCGAAAACGGGCGCGCCGATCGGGTCGCCGAAGTCGATGCCGTTGTGCGCGGTGCCCCAGCGGGCGCCGTAGTAGGAGGTCAGTCGGCCGTTGACCGGTCGGACGGTCTGCGGGCGCGGCGGCGGCGGGGGAGCGATGAACGGCAGCTGCGGCAGTTCCAGCGCCACCGCTTCGCGGTGCTCCTCCCACGGGATCGGGGCGGACACGGGGGCCTGGCCCTGCGGGCCCTGGGCCTCGGCGGGAGTGTACGCGGTGAAGCGGTACGGCGACTGGCCGCTGTTGATGGCCTCGGTGGCGTCCGCGGCGATCGTGGAAGTGGGAACAGGGCTCTCGGGCGCACTGAAAGTGGCGACGGAGGTACCCACGAGTGCGGACAAAGCCACCGCACCCGCGACAACGCCTCCCCAACGGCCTGCGAAGGCGTCGGAGACTCGAGCAGATAACGGGTTGGTCACGAACATGGTTATGAACGTAGCTAAACCGTAACCTTCGGCGCGAATGATGTGGTTGCGATCACGAACCGCTATAACGCCAGTTGATCTATAACAATACCCTAACGAATATCAGCATCCGGGGACTCACCGGGTGAAATGTCGCCGTGCAAGATCGTTGCCGAAACTCCGCTTCCCGGGGACACTGATTCAGTGGACGCTAACGGAGTCCGAGCTATCACAGCGTTATCCGACCCCACCCGGCGCGCGATCTTCGAATCGTTGCCGCAGGGTCCACGCTCGGTAGCCGACCTCGCCGCCGCCACCGGTATCACCAGCTCAGCCGCGTCGCAGCACCTGCGCGTCCTGCGGGAAGCCCATCTCGTGCGCATGCGCCGCGACGGGAACAGGCACCTCTACTCCCTCGACCCCCGCGGCCTCAACGACGCCCGCGACTACCTCGACAAATACTGGCCCAGCGCCCTGGCCGCCCATGCCGCCGCCCTGCGGGAGGCGACCGATGCCGACCCGGCTCAACCCACCCGGCGATAGCGCGAGCGACCCGACTCGGCCCAGGCCTGCTTGTCCAGCTGCATGTCCACCGCCGCGATCACCTCGGGTACCCC
This sequence comes from Nocardia sp. FBN12, assembly GCF_054031145.1. NCBI lineage: Bacteria > Bacillati > Actinomycetota > Actinomycetes > Mycobacteriales > Nocardiaceae > Nocardia > Nocardia sp. FBN12. The sequence goes on along the minus strand of NZ_CM132926.1, from coordinate 3,018,895 downwards.
GATCCGCAGCAGGCCGGGGTCGGTCGACAGCCCGTCCGGATCGCCGACCTGTCCTGCCCACAGCACCGCGTGCCTGCCGAGCAGGTGCGCGGGCGGCCCGCCACGGCGCGGTGGGGTCGGGCCGAAGAGCAGCACCGTGCGGGTGCCGAACGCCGTAGCCAGATGCGCGACACCGGTATCGCCGCTGATCACGAGCGCGGCCTCGGCGACCGTGGCCGCGAGATCGGTGAGGTTCTGCCGACCCGCGAGGACCCGGTCGTCGGGCAGGCCCGCCTGTGCGGCCACCTGCCGGGCGATGTCGTGTTCGAACGGGTCGCCGGTGAGCACCACGTCGCGGCCGAGCACCAGCAGGTGCCGCACCACCGCGGCGAACCGTTCCGGCGGCCACCGGCGCGCGGGCGCGCCCGCACCGATGTGGACGACGACGCAATCGCGGCGGCTGATCGAGGCCACCGGCGGCACCAACCCGAGGTTGCGCCGATCCGCGTCGATGCCCTCACCTTCGAGCAGCCGGCACCACCGGTCGACCACATGCGCTTCGGGATCCCAGCGCGGACCGGCGAGCTTGGGCAGGGCGGGCGTGCGATGACCGATGATCCGCGCGGCCCCGGTATCGGCCAGTGCCCGCGCGCTGGCGCCGTCGGGGCCGTGCAGGTTCACCGCCAATTCGGGCGCGGGTCCATCCCAGATCAAGGCGGCCGGATCGGCGATGGCGACGAGTTCGTCGACCGAGGAGATCAGGTCGACGATCTGCTCCAGCCGATGTGGCGCCGCCAGGACGATCCGGCTCTGCGGTTCGGCCCGGCGCAGGGCACGCAGAGCCGGGACCGCGGAGAGAAGCTCACCGAGGCCCCGAGCTTGCAGCACGAGTACAACCGACACATTCTTCATCTACCCGGGACTGTCGCCGACCAAACTTTCGCGAGGGCAACGATGTGACGAGCCGCATTCGTGCCCGCCGACCGCGCGCGCCTCGGGCGCGACACGATGACGGGCCCAGCTAATGCCCGGAAAACCAGAGCGAGCGGGCATAACATCTCGTCATGACGACAAATACCGTGCTAGGGAGCCCGTTTACGGCTCTTGCCAAGAAAACCTGGCAAACAGTTCTGGTCACCGGCCTGCTCGCGGTGGTCCTCGGCATCATCGTGCTCGTGTGGCCCGGTCCGTCACTGTTCGTGGCGGGCATTCTGTTCGGCATCTACATGGTTGTCAGCGGCATCTTCCAGCTGATCGCCGCCTTCACCCATCTGCCGAGCACCAGCTTCCGGGTGCTGTCCTTCATCAGTGGTGTGCTGTCGCTCATCATCGGTGTGTTCTGCTTCCGCGACGACCTCGCCTCGATTGTGTTGCTGGGGTTGTGGATCGGTATCAGCTGGCTGTTCCGTGGCATCGCGGTGCTGTTCGCCGCGATCGCGGAGCCGAGCGTGCCCGGCCGCGGCTGGCAGATCTTCTACGGCGTCATCAGCGCGCTGGCCGGTGTCATCCTGATCGTGTGGCCGATCAGCTCCATCGCCACGCTGGTCTTGGTGGTCGGCATCTTCCTGATCATCATCGGCGTCATGGAGATCATCACCGCCTTCGGCATCCGCAAGGACTCGCACCTACTGGACGAGCAGCTGGGCTGAATCCTCCCCACGGAAAGTTCGTCTGATCCGGCCGGTGCCTTCGGGCACCGGCCGCTGTCGTCTGAACTACGCTTCGAACCCATGGAATTCGTTTACGACCTGGTGGTCGTCACCCACCTGCTCGGCATGGCCGCGGTGGTCGGTGGCTATGTCGCGTCGCGTCCGGTGGTGTCGGAGCTGATGGTGTGGGGCGCTCGCGCGCAGCTGATCACCGGGGTGATCCTGGCCGGGCTGGCCTCGGGAGTCGACTCGCTCGACAAGGATCCGGATACGACGAAACTGGCGGTGAAGCTGGTCATCTCGGTCGCGGTGGCCGCGTTCGCCGAAATGGGCAGAGGCGATGCCAAGCGGGGCAAGCAGATCGACTGGATGACCGACGCCGCGGGCGGACTCGCGATCGTGAACGTCGGAGTCGCGGTCCTGTGGACGTGACCGGCGTGCGATTTCTGGGCATCCACCACGCCGCGATCATCGCCACCGACTACGCCCGCTCGAAGCGTTTCTATACCGAAACCCTCGGCGGCACCGTGCTCGACGAGAACTACCGTGCCGATCGCGATTCGTGGAAGCTCGACATCGCGCTGGCCGACGGGATCCGGATCGAGCTGTTCTCGTTCCCCGACCCGCCCGCACGCCCGAGCAGGCCGGAGGCGGCAGGCTTGCGGCACTTGGCGCTGGCCGTCACCGATGTGGCTGCCACGCTCGCGCAACTGCGAGCACGGGGTGTCCGGACCGAGGAACTGCGCACCGATGAGCACACCGGCAAGCAGATGGCCTTCTTCTTCGATCCGGACGACCTGCCGCTCGAGCTGTACGAGGCGTGATCAGTGCGTCGCGCGCGCCCGCCGCGCGAGTTCGACTGTCGCCGCGCGCAATTCGCTGATCTCCTGCAGCGGTGCGGCGTAACCGACTCGGGTGAGTGCCACGCCGCGCGGTGATTCCACCCGCAGATCGAGGCCGTAGCGGTCGGCCTTCTCGCAGGTGGCGGCGATGGCGTCGGGAAAGCCGCCCAGCTGCTGGGCCATCGCCAGCAGTGCTTCGGCGTGGTCGGCGTTGAGGTGCGCGACACCGGGTGCTGCGTGCGCGACGATCGGGTCCGGCTGTGCGGCAAGGTATTCGGCGGCCGAGGCCGAATCCATCCGGCCGTAGCCGCCGACCCAGCGCACCCGTTCGATCCGCAGCACCCACAGGGTGAAGTCGCTGTAGTCGATGTAGTACTTGGCCGCCGGGATCGCGGTGAGGTGTGCCGCGCGGGCCGCTTCGGCCTCGGCGCCGGTCGGCTGCTCCACGTGTCCGGCGAGGGTGATCCGGGTGCCGGCGAGCGGATCGGCCGGAATGTCGGGCGTGACGATCGCGATGCTGGCGCGTGGATCGGCGGCCAGGTTGCGGCCGTGTTCGGCCAGGCGCGACACGCTCAGCACCGGTGCGCCGTCGAGCAATCCGTAGGTGATGAACGATGCCCACGGTGCGCCGTCGGCGGTGAGGCTGGCCAGGGTGCCGGTATTGGTGCCCGCCGCAATCGTTCTGGCTTCTTCGGCCGGCGAGGGGCGGGCCTCGTTGGCCAGAGGAGCGGTCGGCAGCGGAATGGCAGGTGCGTCGCCCGGGTCGCCGTGGTCGAGAGTCATGGCCACAGCGTATCCACCGGACGCGAACGGCGGGGCATGCTCGCCAACCAGCTGTGCAGCGCCTCGTAGACCGCGTCGTGATTGAGCAGGCTGAAATGGTTCGCCGCGGGGATGTGCAAGCCGTTGACCGCGTCGAAGTCGAGACGTCTGGTGCGTCCGCGACCCGAGCCGCTGCCCGCGAGGACCATGCCGTCGCCGATGATCACGCCGAGTGGATGCTTCGGGCTGTGGGTGATGGTCGTGGTGACGAAGTAGTGATCGACGCCGGGGAGCAGCGGTACTTCCTTGATCGCCCGCGCGCGCAGGGTGTCCACGTCGAGGTCGCGCCAGTCGTCGTCGACCAGCGACCCTTGACGCAGGTCCCTGATGCCCGCGCTGCGCCTGCGCAACAGGGTGCTCAGCGGCCGGGTCTCGGGCAGCAGCTCGAGTGCGGCCGACGCGTAGTGCACGAACTGCTCGAGCGGTGCACCCAGGTGCGGGGAGCCCAGGCACACCACCTGCCGCACCGCGCGCACCCACGCCTGGCCCGACTCCTCGGCCTGATGACAGGCGCTGCGCATGACCAGCCCGCCCATCGAATGCCCGATCAGGCAGATCTCGTGGACCGGCATCGGCCAGCTCTCGACCAGGCGCGTGAGCAAGGCGTTGAGCTGGGCGGCGTTCTCGGAGATGTGCAGGCCGGAATTGAAGCGGACGTAGATCGGGGTGTAGCCGAGATCGTCTTCCAGGCGCTCGCCGTAGGTGGGGCGCCCGCCGAGGCGCCAGGCGTGTTCGGTCTCCACGAGTCCGTGCAGGAGCACGACCAGCCGGGTGGTCGGTACCGGGACGTGGGCGGCGAACTCCTCGGGTGGGACGGGGACGCCGTCGACGCGAAAAGTCATGGGGGAGGACAGGATCGGCTTCTCGTCTGCCAGCGTGTCACCGATCAGACCCTGGATCGCGGCCAAGATGCCCGCGCCCCACACGGTGCGCGAGGGCGCGGTGACGCCGGGCAGCTGGACCGCGCTCGCCACTTCGCCGACCACGAATCCGGTGCCGCTGACGGCCGCGTACACGCCATCGGTGATGGCGTCGTGCACGGTCTTCACCGGAGCGGCGGCGGGTCCGACGCCCAGCCGAATCGCCGCGAACACCCGGTCGGAGATGGCGCGGTGCATCGCTGCGATCCCCTCGACCGCGCCGGCGAACTCGTCACCGGCCAGGCGTGTGAGTGCCTGTACTTCGGCCTGGGGTTGGGGGAGCTGCTCCGTCACGTGGTTGAGAGTACAACTGTGCACCGAATGTCGCTGTGTCCGGGGCGCGTTCTGTGACCAGCGACGATGCCCGGCCTTTCGGGCTGTGGTGCACACGAATCGCATCGAGATACAGAGATATGCGCATCAAAATATGTGTTTGCCACGACTATGCGGAAAGACCGGCTACGCCGGCCTGGCAGGGGAGGGGCCGGTCGGGTTCGGGACGGCGGTCGCGTGCACCGCCGTCCCGGTGATCACGGCCGGTGCATGATCGCGTACCAGAGCGCACCCATCGTGCCGAGGACGAAAAGCGGGGAGAGAAACCAGGTTTCGACCCGATTGCCGGTGCGTTCGATCAGCGGAACCCGCGTGCGCAACGGGAACGGCCACAACAGCCGGCAGCCCCGATCGGTGAGGCAGTCGCCCAGCAGATGCGCCAGACACCCCAGCCCGACGCAGATCGGCAGCCACACCGGTCGATCGACGATCCAATGATCGACGGCGAAAGTTCCCGCCGATGCCAGCACAACCACCGTGCCGTACGTCCGCACGCTCTTCCCCGGTGGGCACAGGTGCAGCGACCGCACCGCCAGCGCGAGCAGGAAGAACACCAGGCTCAAGGTGAACGGCCGCCCAAGGTAGTGCTCGCCCGCCCAGGTGGCCGCGATCGCCGCGACGACGAACAGCAGCGAATGTGTTCCGTGCCGGTGCCCGCCCGACACCCAGGAGATCAAGCGGCACAGGTGATGTGACACCGGCCCGAGCACGTGGGAAATGGTGCCGCTCGGATGATCGGCGTCCGGCAACAGCGCCGCGCCCGCGGTGAGGAACGTACCGATGATGAGTTCGGCGATGCCGAATTTCGTTGTCTCGCTGTCGAACAGAGGGAAAGCGGCAACCGTGAGTGGTAACGCTGCGGCAGTACCGGCCCAGGCCAGCGCCCCACTCGTCGCATGTGAATGTCCTAGCACCCCGCAACGTTAGAGTAAGTCACTACTTTGGCGCATATGCCGTGGACAGCGCTGGAATGCGGGGCGCGCCTGGATCGTTGGGCCAGGGGGAGCTACCAACGAGAGGACCACGATGAACGCTTTCAACGACCAGGTGATCGCCGAGTTCCGTGCCAACGGAGGTCGCGTCGGCGGCATGTTCGAAGGCAACGACGCCATGGTGATCATCACCACGACCGGCGCGAAGTCCGGGCGCGCGATTACCAATCCGCTGGTGTATCTGCCCGACGGCGATCGGATCGTGCTGATCGCCTCCAACGGCGGCGCCGACAAGCATCCCGCCTGGTATTTCAACTTGGTCGCCGACCCGGAGCTCACCCTCGAGGTGGGATCCGAAACCTACCGGGGCAAGGCGGAACTCGTCGCCGATCCCGAGCGGACCGCCCTCTACGACCGGATGGTCGAGCGACTGCCGGGCTTCGCCGAGTATCGCGACAACACCAGTCGCGAGATCCCCGTGTTCGCGGTGTACCGCACGAATTAGGCGTACCTCCGGCCCTGCGCGGCGACGCAACACTGCGTGTCCGCGTCTATTTCTCGCTGCCTCGAGCGGAATGGTTGCCGAGGCGGGTGAGCTGCTGGTTCGATCGGCCGGTGACCGAAACCATCGACGTGCCACGCATCGTCCACGCCTCCCGCGAGATCGCGGCGAGCCCCGCCGTGATCTTCGACCTGATCGCCGATCCCGCGCAGCAGCCGCGCTGGGACGGTAACGACAATCTCGCGCAGGCGAACACGGGCCAGCGGGTGCGCGCGGTCGGCGACGTGTTCACCACGACGCTGACCAACGGTGCCGACCGCGACAACCACATCGTCGAGTTCGAGGAGGGCCGTCGCATCGCGTGGAATCCGTCCGAGCGTGACAAGACCCCGCCCGGCCACCTGTGGCGCTGGGAGCTGGAGCCGATCGACGACACCCACACTCGGGTGACCCATACCTACGACTGGACCGCACTGCACGACGAGCTGCGTCAGGTGCGGGCCAGGGCGACGACCGCCGACAAGCTGCAGGCGTCGGTGGACCGGCTGGCCGAGCTCGCCGAGTCCTGATCGACAGCGAAACACCCTGCGGCTCATGGTGCGCCGCAGGGTGTTTCGTGGTGAGGATCAGACCAGGTCGAAGCGGTCCAGGTTGCTCACCTTGGTCCACGCGGCGACGAAGTCGTGCACGAACTTCTCCTTCGCGTCGTCGGTGGCGTAGACCTCGGCGACGGCCCGCAGCTGCGAGTTGGAGCCGAACACGAGGTCGACCCGGCTACCGGTCCAGGTCACCGCGCCGGAGGCGCGATCGCGGCCCTCGTAGACCCCGTCGTCGGTCGCCGACGGAGTCCACTCGGTACCCATGTCGAGGAGGTTGACGAAGAAGTCGTTCGTCAGCGCACCCGGGGTCTCGGTGAACACACCGAGCGGCGCGGACTGGTAGTTCGCGCCGAGCACCCGCAGACCACCGATCAGCACGGTCATCTCCGGTGCGCTGAGCGTGAGCAGGTTCGCCTTGTCGATGAGCAGGAATTCCGCGGGGATCTGCGCGTCCTTGGACACGTAGTTGCGGAAGCCGTCGGCCGCGGTCTCGAGCGCGTCGAACGACTCGATGTCGGTCTGCTCCTGGGTCGCGTCGGTGCGGCCCGGCGTGAACGGCACCGTCACCGGGAAACCGGCGGCCTGAGCGGCCTGTTCGACACCGACCGCGCCGCCGAGGACGACCAGGTCGGCGAACGACACCTGCGCACCGCCCGCGGCGTTGAAGGTGTCCTGGATGCCTTCGTAGACGCGCACCACCTGGGCGAGCTCGTCGGGCTGGTTGACCGCCCAGCCCGCTTGCGGCTGCAGCCGGATCCGGCCACCGTTGGCGCCGCCGCGCTTGTCGCTGCCGCGGAACGACGAGGCCGCCGCCCACGCCGTCGACACCAGCTGGGCGATGGTCAGCCCCGAGGCCTGGATCTGGCCCTTGAGCGTGGCGATCTCGCCTTCCCCGATGACCGGCCCGGTCTGGGCGGGAACCGGGTCCTGCCACAGCAGTTCCTCGGACGGGACCAGCGGGCCGAGGTAGCGGACGACCGGTCCCATATCGCGGTGGGTGAGCTTGTACCAGGCGCGGGCGAACGCGTCGGCGAACTCCGCGGGGTTGTCCAGCCAGCGGCGGGTGATCGGCCCGTAGATCGGGTCGAACCGCAGCGACAGGTCGGTGGTGAGCATGGTCGGCGCGACCTTCTTGCCCTCGATGAACGCGTCGGGCACGGTGTCGGCGCCCGCGCCGTCCTTCGGGATCCACTGGTGCGCGCCCGCCGGGCTCTTGCTGAGCTCCCATTCGTACCCGTAGAGGGTTTCGAGGAAGTTGTTGTCCCAGGTGATGGGGGTGCTGTTCCAGATGCCTTCCAGGCCACTGGTGATGGCGTGCTCGCCGACGCCGGTGCCGAAGCTGCTCTTCCAGCCCAGCCCTTGCTGCTCCAGTGGCGCCGCTTCCGGTTCGACACCGACCAGCTCGGCGTCGCCCGCGCCGTGGGTCTTGCCGAAGGTGTGGCCGCCCGCGATGAGCGCGGCGGTCTCCTCGTCGTTCATCGCCATCCGCGCGAAGGTCTCGCGGATGTCGGTGGCGGCGGCGATCGGGTCCGGATTGCCGTTGGGGCCTTCGGGATTGACGTAGATCAGGCCCATCTGCACCGCGGCCAGCGGCCGGTCGAGGTTGCGTTCACCGGTGTAGCGTTCGTCGCCGAGCCAGGTGCGCTCCGGGCCCCAGTACACGTCCTCCTCTGGCTCCCACTGGTCGACGCGGCCGCCACCGAAGCCGAAGGTCTCGAAGCCCATCGACTCGAGCGCGACATTGCCGGTGTAGACGATGAGGTCGGCCCACGACAGCTTGCGGCCGTACTTCTTCTTCACCGGCCACAGCAGACGGCGCGCCTTGTCGAGGCTGGCGTTGTCGGGCCAGCTGTTGAGCGGCGCGAACCGCTGCATCCCAGCGCCTGCGCCGCCGCGGCCGTCGCCGACGCGGTAGGTGCCCGCGGAATGCCAGGCCATCCGGATGAAGAACGGGCCGTAGTGGCCGAAGTCGGCGGGCCACCAGGGCTGCGAGGTCGTCATGACCTGCTCGATATCGGCCTTCACCGCGGCCAGGTCGAGGGTGGCGAATTCGGCCGCGTAGTCGAAATCCTCGCCCATCGGGTTCGCGACGGCCGGATTCTTCTGCAGCAGTGTGAGATCGAGCTGATTGGGCCACCAGTCACGGTTGCTGCCACGCGCGTCGGTGGACGCGAGGGGGCGGTGCATGACGGGGCAGCCACTGTCACCGGGTTCCGTGTTGGCTTCCGCGATAGGTGGGTGTTCCTCGGGCACGGTGAATCCTTTCAGGAGAGTGAAGGTGCTGACGTGCAGTCGGGGCAGCGGCCCCAGTAGATGACCTCGGCCTCGTCGACGACGAAACCGCGATCGTCCAGGGGAGTCAGACAGGGCGCGTCGCCGACAGCGCATTCGACATCGACGATCACCCCACAGGATCGGCACACCAGGTGATGATGGTTGTCACCGACGCGGGTCTCATAACGCGCGACGGTGCCCATCGGCTGGATTCGCCGGAGCAGTCCGGCGCTGGTGAGGGCCCGCAGTACGTCGTAGACGGCCTGCTGGCTGACGGCCCCGAGGGTGGCTCTGACTCGGCTCAGGATGGTGTCCGTGTCGGCGTGCGGATGCTGGTGCACTGCGGTGAGCACCGCCAGGCGTGGCGCGGTGACGCGCAGTGAGGCTGCGCGCAGCATCTGTTCGTAGGCCGGTTGGGTGGACACATTCCAGATTATGACTCATTCCAGATAACTGGGGAAGGGTTTTCGCGAAGTTTTCGTGGTGACATATCGGGCGAATCACGCGATACTGGCGGGGAAGACCGGCTCGGGGAGCTCGGTCCATGAACTCGGGGTGGGAACGATGTCGAATCGTCAGTGGTATGCCGTGTCCGCGATCGCGGCGGCCCTTCTGGTCGGGGGCTGCGAGTCGGGGCAGTCGGTCGAATCCGCGCCGACGAGCAGCGCGGCGACGACGAGCACGACGGTGCGCGCCACCACGCCGCCGGCCCCGCTGCTGAACCGGCGTGGTGACAACGGTGCGGTGGTCCAGCAGGACGGGCTGGTCGGCGCGGGCAAGCTCGATATCGTCAACGGCAACAGCGACGACTTCGCGGTGGTGGTGACCAATGGCGATCCCAAGAAACCGCAGGCCACGATCTACGTGCAGGGCAACTCCAACGCCACGCTCAACGGGATCGACGGCACCTACTACGTCTATCTGAAGACCGGAAAGGACTGGGACGAGGCGACGCTGGCCTTCACCCGCGAGCGTGAATTCCAGAAGTTCGACGACCCGTTCGACGGTGACTCCGACTGGGAGATCACGCTGCAGCCCTCGATCGGTGGCAACGCCAGCACCAGCGACGTACCCTCCTTCTGACCGCGGCGAAAGGCCACAGAACTGTGAACTGTGCCAAGGAATGCCCGGTCCGCCTGCGCGTCGACTAGCCTGCCGGGTGTCCGTTCCCCGAACGAAGGTGATTCATAGTGACTTCCGTAGTCGATGACCTTGCTGTCGATGCCCCCGATACAGCGTCGAAGGTAGGGCACTACTACCGGGTCGAGGGCGTCTACGAGGTCGGCCGCGAGAAGATCCGCGAGTACGCGCGCGCCGTGCAGGACTTCCATCCCGCGCACTGGGAGGACGAGGCCGCCGCCGCGCTCGGCTACTCGGGCCTGGTCGCGCCTCTGACGTTCGTCTCGATTCCGGCTATGGCTGCCAACAAGCTGCTGTTCGAATCGGTCGTCGTCGGCTACGACATGTTCGTGCAGACCGAGCAGGTCTTCGAACAGCACAAGCCGATCGTGGCCGGTGACCGTCTCGTGGTCGACGTCGAGCTGTCCTCGGTGCGCACGATCGCGGGCAAGGACCTGATCACCGTCACCAACACGTTCGTCGACGAGCTCGGCGAGACCGTGCACATCATGCACACCACGGTCGTCGGCATCACCGGCGACGACGGCGTCTCGCCCGAGATCACCGCCGCGGTGGAGAACATCATGCTCCACGGGGTCAGCATCTTCAGCGCCGAGAAGAGCGCGGCCGTGGAGACGACCCTGCGTCCCGAGGGCGAGGTGCCGCTGTCTGTCGAGGGCGCCGCGCGTGTCCCGAACACCGCGCTGTCGTTCGACGAGCTGACCGTCGGCGCCGAACTGCCGCTGCGCGATGCCCGCGTCTCGCGCGGCGACCTCGTCAACTACGCCGGTGTGTCCGGCGACAACAACCCCATCCACTGGGACGAGAAGATCGCCGAGCTGGCCGGTCTGCCCGACATCATCGCCCACGGCATGCTCACGATGGGCCTTGGCGCGGGCTTCGTGTCCACCTGGTCCGGCGACCCCGGCGCCGTCACCCGCTACGGCGTGCGCCTGTCGAGCCCCACGATCGTCAGCCGGGAGGGCGGCGAGGTCGAGTTCACCGGCCGCGTGAAGTCCCTCGATCCCGAGACCCGTTCGGCGGTGATCGCGATCACCGCCAAGTCCGGCGGCCGCAAGATCTTCGGCCTCGCCACCGCGAACCTGCGCTTCCGCTGAACCCGGCGCGGTGGACCCGAACCAGTGATCGGGTTCACCGCGGCGCGGCGGCGACCTCGGATGGCGTTGTGGCGTGCGGGGTTTCGGCCTCGACCGGGCTCACCCGCACCCACGTGTTGTTGACCGCCGAGGTGCCGGAGAGCGGGTCGGTGCGGGCCGGGTCGTGCAGCAGGTTGACATTGGCGCCCGGTAGCGCCGCCGCGACGGACCAGCCGACTCCGGGTTCGCGATGCCCCCAGCCGTGCGGGATCGCCACCACCCCGGCACGGATATCGCCGCTGATCTCCACCGGAACCACGATCGAACCGACGGGGGATTCGACCGTCGCCGGATCACCGTCGGTGAGACCGCGGGCGGCGGCGTCGTCGGGGTGGATGAGCACGGTGCAGCGGTCGCGGCCCTTCACCATCGACGGGATGTTGTGCAGCCAGGAGTTGTTGCTGCGCAGGTGACGCCGGCCGATCAGCTGCAGGTCGTAGCCGGGCTCGGCCGCCGCGGTCGCGTCGTCGAGAACCGTGCGTACCGCCGCCAGGAAATCCGGGGGAGCCAAGTGTGTCCTGCGGTCGCTGGTGCCGATCAGTTCGGGCAGCCGTGGCCGCAACGGGCCGAGGTCGACACCGCCCGCCGCGTCCCGAATCTTTTTCAGCGTCAACCCGTTTCGTCCGCGACGCAGGACTCCGTAGGGGCCTGTCGCGACGGCGGCCGCGGTGAGCCGCAGGGGGCTGAACTGTTCGAACGCGGCGTTGAGCGCGCGTCCGGTGACCCGTCGTACCGGCAGCGGGACCATCTCGGTCACCAGCTTTGCCAGGATCTGCCAGTCCTCCAGCCCGTCGGCCGGTGGATCGAATACCTTGGCGTCGTAGCGGGCGTTGTTGCGCACGCTGAAGATCGGGAACAGCAGGCTCAGTTCCTCGCGTTCCAGTGCCGAGACCGGCGGCAGGATGAAGTCGGCGTGCCGCGTCGTCTCGGTGACGTACATGTCGACGGCCACGTAGAAATCCAGGGATTCCAGCGCGGCATCGAGCTTGTCGGCCTGCGGGGTCGAGAGCACCGGATTGCCCGCGTAGGTGATCATCGCTTTGATCTGGCCCGGTCCTTCGGTGCGGATCTCCTCGGCGAGGACCGCGACCGGCAGTTCGCTGCGGAACGACTTGTGCGCGCCGGAGCGGTCGGTCCACGCGCCGTGTCCCATCGGCAGGTATTTCGCGTACCGGGCGGCGTCGACGACGGGGGTCGCGAACATCTGGCCGCCCGCGCGATCGAGGTTTCCGGTGACCGCGTTGATCGTGTTGACCAGCCAGTGGGTTAGTGTGCCTGTCACCTGCTGGCACACCCCGATTCGCGCGTAGATCACCGCCGACGGCGCCGCCGCGTGGTCACGCGCCAGCCGCCGGATGGTCTCGGCGTCGACCCCTGCCAGTGACGCCATGCGTTCGGCGGTGGTGTCGGCGACCAGTACGGCGAGCTCGTCCCAACCGGTGCACAGTGCGCGCACCGCCTGTTCGTCGCACAGTTCTTCGGTGACAAGCACATGCAGCATTCCGAGCAGCAGGTAGACATCGCCGCCGGGACGTACCGCCACGTGTTCGTCTGCCAGCCGGGCCGTTTCGGTGCGGCGCGGGTCGATCACGACGACGGTGCCGCCCCGGGCACGGACGTCTTTGATGCGCGTTTTCGCGCCGGGCATGGTGGTGATCGATCCGTTGGACACCGCGGGGTTGGCGCCGAGCACCACCAGCCGGTCGGTGCGGTCGATGTCGGTGATCGGCATCAGCACATTCGAACCGAACATCCGCCACGCGACGAATTCCTGCGGGAACTGATCGATCGAGGACGCGGAGAAGAAATTGCGGGTCAGCAGGACGGCCCGTAACAGGCCGCCGTACATCACCGAGGAGCTGTGCGCGGCCGGGTTGCCGATGTACATCCCGATGGCGCTGGGACCGTGCGCGGCTCGCACCGCGCGCAGACGCTGCCCGATCTCGCGGAACGCCTCGTCCCAGCCGACCGGCTGGAAGGTGTCGCCGACGCGGCGCATCGGTGTCCGCAGCCGGTCCGGATCGTGGTGCAGACCGCCCATGGCTGTCGCCTTGGGGCAGATGTAGCCCTTCGACAGCACGTCATCCGCATTTCCTTCGATGCGGGTGACCCGCGAATCCTCGACCGTGACCAGAATTCCGCAGTGTGCCTCGCACAGGGTGCACTGCCGGGCAATTGTCGTGCTGTCCACAGCTTTTCCTACTCTCCGCTGAAACCGCTCATGCCACGGTAACGCGACCGGGGCCTCGGCAGATCCGTCTACGGTCGGATTTCGGCGGCGTCTGGTGTCCGGGCGTAATATCGTTCGCGATACGAAGGGCCTTCATTTTCCGCTCAGATGAGGAGCAGATTTCGATGCGTTCCACAGTTCGTCTCGGCCTTGCGGCCGCCGCGGTGACGGTCGCCGGGATCGCGGGGCAGGCCACCGCCGTCGCTCAGCCCACCTACTACGACCCGATCATCACCCCGTGCAGCCACCTGTTCCGCACCGCGCTCGAGCCGCAACGCCCCGGCACCGATGTGTACTGGAGCCCGTTCGGCACGTCGAACATCGTCTGCTACGACGACGGCACCGGGATGGAGAACTATTACCAGCGAGACCCGTGGGGTCGCTGGCACGACATGAACGAACTGACCCCTGGTCACTTCTTCTACGTGATCTTCGATTCGCCGGTCCCGGATCAGGCGACCTGGGGCTGAGCGGACGGTTCGGGTGGGCTCAGCCGCGTAGACCCCTGAGGGCGGTCTCGACCACGCGATCGGCGAATTCGGTGGTCAGCGTGCCCGTGCGCAGTAGCCATCGGTCCAGCAGCGGGCCCCAGATCATCGCGATGGCCACGTCGAGGTCGATGTCGTCGGCGAGCTGGCCCGCGGCCTGCGCGGCTTGCAGTCTGCGGCGTTTGAGCGCGTCCATCGGCGCCTGGAGGCGTTCGGCGTAGGTGGCGGCCAGGGTGGTGTCGTTCAAGATCGCGCTGGTCAGGCCGCGTAAGGGGAGATCGAAGCGGGGGTCGGCGAGTTCGGCGACGGTGGCGCGGAGAACGAGTTTCAGGTCGGCTTCCAGATCGCCGGTATCAGGTAGGCCGGGTGCCTCGCCGGCACCGGACTCACTGAGCATCAGAAAGGCATCGAGCAGGACCGCGCCCTTGGAGGGCCACCATCGGTAGACCGTCTGCTTGCCGACGCCTGCTCTGGCGGCGATCGCCTCGATGGTCAGCTTGTCGAAGCCGACCTCGCCCGCCAGCTCGAAAGCGGCGGACAGGATCGCGCGCCGGGATCCTTCGTTGCGGCGGGTCGCGTCCGCCGACGGTCTCGGCGCGGGATTCACCTGCTGGCTCATGCCGACATGATAGCAATCAAAAGAGACGAGACGTTGCGTCTTGACACCGCCGTGAGCCGGTGGCATCCTCGATTCATCAGGCGAGACGCAACGTCTTGTCTAGCGAAGGAGGAACTCCATGACCACCGCCGGTACCACCGCATCCCGTGTCTGGTTCATCACCGGAGCGAGCCGCGGTCTCGGCCGTGCCTTCGCCGAAGCCGCACTGGCGGTAGGGGATCGGGTCGCCGTCGCGGCCCGCACCCGATCCGCGCTCGACGAACTCGCCGCGGCCCACCCGGGCAAGGTGCTGCCACTGACCCTCGACGTCACCGATCGTGGCGCGGTGCAGGAGGCAGTCGATGCCGCCGTCGCCCACTTCGGCCGCCTCGACATCGTGATCAACAACGCGGGCACCCTCTCGATGGGCATGATCGAGGAATTCACCGAGGCCGAGGCCCGTGCCCAGATGGAGGTCAACTTCTTCGGCGCGCTGTGGGTGAGCCAGGCGGTACTCCCGCACCTGCGCGTCCAACGGTCCGGGCACATCGTGCAGGTGTCGAGCATCGGCGGACTCGCCGGGTTCCCGCTGTCGGGGATGTACGCGGCGAGCAAGTTCGCGCTGGAGGGAATGAGTGAGGCACTGGCACTGGAAGCCGGGGAATTCGGTGTCTCGGTGAGCATTCTGCAGCCGGGCGGTTACTGGACCGACCTGTACTCGGCCATGGCGAACACCACGCCGATCGAGGCCTACGCCCCGCTGCGCGCCCAGCTAGAGGCGCAGTGGGCCGAGGGATCGGTCGACAGCGAACCCGCCCTCGCGGCCGAGGCACTGCTCACGCTCGTCAACTCCGACGAGCCGCCGCTGCGGCTGCTGCTCGGAAACATGGTGTACGACTTGGCCTTCCACCTCACCCGCGCCAAGACAGCGACCTGGTCGGCCTGGGAGAAGACCAGCCGAGCCGCGGAACGGGCAATCCCCGCTCCGGGCTCGGTGTAGTCGCTCAGGTCGTGACGGGGGTCCGTGCGGCGCGATCGATCAGGTACTCGACCAGGTGGGTGAGTACCGCCTTGGCCGAGGGCCGGTCGCGTGCGTCGCACAGGATCACCGGCGTGTTCGGATCCAGATCCAGCGCGTCACGCACCTCGTCGACGGTGTAGCGCGGCGCACCGTCGAAGCAGTTCACCGCGATCAGGAACGGCAAGCCGCGCCGCTCGAAGAAGTCCACTGCCGCAAAGGAATTGCTCAACCGCCGGGTGTCGGCCAGCACGATCGCGCCGAGCGCGCCACGGCACAGCTCGTCCCACAGGAACCAGAAGCGGTCCTGGCCAGGGGTGCCGAACAGGTACAGCACCAGATCCCGGTCGATGGTGATGCGGCCGAAATCCAGCGCGACGGTGGTCGTGTGCTTCTGCTCGACCCCCGACAGATCGTCGACACCGGTACTGACCTCGGTGATCAGCTCTTCGGTCCGCAGCGGCGCGATCTCACTGATCGCGCCGACCATGGTGGTCTTGCCGACGCCGAAGCCGCCGGCGATGAGAATCTTGACCGAGGCGGCGAGGTGCTGGCCGCCTGCGGCTGTCGGGTCATAGTTTTCGGATGCCATCCAGAACCGCTCGCAATATGTTGAGGTCACCGGCACCGGCCTCGGCCGCTACCGGAGCCCGGAAGATGAGGTGGCCCTCGGCGATGAGATCACCGACGAGGATTTTGGTCACCGCCAGAGGCAGTTTGAGCACGGCCGAGACCTCGGCCACCGACTGCGGACGCTTGCACAGTTGTGCGATCGTCGTGTACTCGGGTTCCGGCTTACGCAGGGTGGGGGCGGGATGAACCGCCACCACCACCGTGAGCATGTCCAGATCGTGCGCCGCGCCCATGGTGCGTCCGCGGGTCACCGCGTACGGCCGGACGAGAGGTCCGGCCGCGTCGTCGAACCACGGATCGCCGAGTCGAGTCATTGTCGAAACTTTCTATAGCTGCGCATGCCCGTGCCGCGGCTCCGTCGACAGATAGCTGCCGACCCGCTGCACGGTGAGATTCATTTCGTAGGCGACCATGCCGAGATTGGCCGACTCGTTGGCTTGCAGTGCCAGGCAGGCATTGTCGCCTGCCGAGGTGACGAAGAGCACCGCTCGATCGAGTTCGATCACCGCCTGGCGCACGCCGCCGCCGTCGAACCGGCTGCCCGCGCTGCGCGCGAGACCGTAGAGGGTCGAGGACATGGCGGCGAAGTGTTCGGCGTCTTCACGCTTCATCTGCGAGGAGCGTCCGAGCAGCAGTCCGTCGGTGGACAGCACGACCGCGTAGCGGACCCCTGCCAGCCGGTCGACGAGATCGTCGAGTAGCCAGTTGAGATCACCGGGGGAAGAGTTCACCTCAGCCTTCCTGTTCGTCCTGATTCGAAGGGGTCTGTTGTTTGCGACCCTGGCGGGTGCCGTTCTCGATCGCGGACATGATGTCGCGCGCCTGTTCGGGGGAGCGGGGACGCTCCGGTGCGCTCGGCGTCTCGGCGGCGGGCTCGGCGAGCTCGGGCGCCAGATTCGTCTGCCTGCTGCGCCGCGGCAGCGCGGGGCGTTCGTCGGAAGCGGTGTCGTAGCGCGGGGGTGCCACGGCGGGCATTTCCGGTGCCGGTGCCATCGGACGCGGTGTCGGCGGATCGGCGACCAGTGTCGCGACCGGTGCCGGTGCCGATTCGAGGGCGGCGATCGGTCCGGATTCCTGCGGCGCGGGCAGGCCACGGCGCAGCGGGCCCGTCATCGTGGGTGGCGTGCCCGCCAGGTCGGCCTCGCCCGCCAGCAACTGCTGCGGGATCAGCACGATCGCCCGGATACCGCCGTAATCGGATTCGCTCAGCCGCACCGACACACCGTGCGCGAGGGCCAGCCGGGCCACCACGAACAGGCCGAGGCGCGAGTCCGAGGACAGCGTGCCGACACCGAAGTCCGGCGGATCGGCCAGCATGGTGTTGTAGCGGTCCAGGTCGTCGGCGCTCATGCCCATGCCCTGGTCGGTGATCTCGACGACCACACCCTTGCCGACGACATTGCCGCCCGCCTCGACCCGTGACTGCGGTGGGGAGAACGCGGTGGCGTTGTCGACCAGTTCGGCGAGCAGGTGCACGAGGTCGGCCACGACGGTGCCGACGACACTGACCTCGGGCAGTTTGGTGACCCGCACGCGGGCGTAGTCGAGTGTTTCACCGATGGCGCTGCGCACCACGTCCATCACCGGCACCGGCTGCCGCCACTGCCGCCCCGGGCGACCGCCGCCGAGAATGATCAGGTTCTCGGCGTTGCGGCGTTCGCGGGTGGCCAGGTGGTCGAGCCGGAACAGGGTCTCGAGCAGCGCCGGATCCTCTTGGCGCCGTTCGGCTTCGTCGAGGATCTCGAGCTGGCGGTGCACCACGATCTGGCTGCGGTGGGCGATGTTGAGGAACACCGCGCGCACACCTTCGCGCGTGCGGGCCTCGTCGACCGCGGCACCGATCGCCGCGGCCGCGGCGTGCTCGAAGGCCTTGGCGACCTGACCGATCTCGTCGCGCCCGAAGTCGAGGGTCGGCGTGGTCTCGGCAGGGTCGACCTCGCCACCGTCGCGCAGGGTGCGCATGGTGGCGGGCAGCTGCTCGTCGGCGAGTTGCAGTGTCGCGGTACGCAGGCGGCGCAGCCGGCGGATGATCCGATTGGCCAGGACCACCGCGACGAGGAAGACGAGCACACTCAGCGCGAGCACGCCGCCACCGGCCAGCGCGGCGTTCGTCTCGGCCTTGCGCGCGGAGTCCTCGGCGAGCTTCTGCACGTGGTCGTTGTAGGTGGTGTAGGAGTCGAGCAGGCTCCGGTTGACCTCGGCCGCGGCGTTCTGCCATTCGGGAATCGCCATCGGCAGTGCGGCGGGGGTGGGGGTCTTGCTGGTCGAGGTGCTCGCCTGGGCGGCCGCCGACACCGCGAAACGCTGCACGAGAGCCGATTCCATGGCGCTGAGCTGTTGCCAGTGCCCGGTGGCCGTCAAAGCGACGACGGCACTGCGCTCGGGTTCGTCGAGGCCGGCGGCCAGGTTGGCGATTTCGCCGTGGTAGAGGCCGGTCTGGTTGGTGAACTCGTCGAGCGGGATGGTCGAGGCGCCGTCGGAGGCCACCATCGCGGCGGCGACCGCGTTGCTGCGTGACATCGCCTCGGCGGCACCGAGCAAGCGCAGTCCCTCGGACACACCGGAAGCGACGATCGCGTCGGGCGCCGCGCGCTCGGCGACCTTGGTGCCCTGGATGATCACGTTGAGCAGCGAGTTGTAGAACAGGTAGGCGTCCGCGATCGGCAGCATCCGGGCATCGGAGCCCTTGCGGACGCCGTCCAGATGCGTGCCGAGCGTGGCGAAGCCGGCCTTGTCGTCGCCGATATTGGAGTCATCGATCGCGCGCAGGTTCTCACCCGCGGCGATCAGCCCGCGAAAGGCGCCGTCCATGCGCGTGCGCGCGGCGGCGAGCGCGAGCGAGGCGGTCTCGTCGCCTGCGATGTGGGCCAGGGTGAGGTGGCGCTCGGATTGGACCGCCTCGATCAGCTCACGGGCCGGTACGGCGGCATCCTGCAACTGCACGGCCCACGACTTGGCCTTGTTGCTCTGCTCGACCAGGTAGCCCGCCGTACCGACGCCGACCACCACCAGAGTCAAACTCGGGATGAGAGCAATCGCCAGAATCCGGGTGCGCACACCGAGTCTCGCTAAGAACATCGCCATAACGTAACGGAATCGTTGCACTGTTGTCGTGTCTGTCTCGCTGAGCGAGACGCGATTTGGTTTGCGCGGGAACACATTTGCTATATGGGGCGGACACGAAAAAACGGCGAGCTCACCCCGCCGGCTGAGCCTCGATGGCCCAGTCGGCGGGGGCTCGCCGCGACCTGGCAGCGCCGGGAAAGATGCTGCCAGGTCAGGTTTTCGGCGGCGCCGCTACAGCGTGCGGTCGGCGCCCGTTCGTGGTGGCGGTGCGGCCGCCAGTGCCGCGTTCTCCGCCTCGGTCAGCTGTCTGGCGCGCAAGACGAAGCGCTGGCCGTGACCGGCTTCGAGGGAGTCCTCGGCGGCCTCGCCGCGCGCCACATCGACGGTGAAGTGGGTATCCTTCCAGCATTCGAATTGCTCGGCGCTGATCCAGAATTCGGTGTGCCAGCTCAGGCGCCCGAGCAGGACGTCGGCTTTCTCGATCGGGAACTGCTTGGTCGACAGGCACACCGGCGCGCTGTCGTCGTCACAGCAGTCGCCCGTCTGGCGGAACAGCACCGGTCCGTTGTCTTCGATGACGCGGCGTAGCAGGTTCTGGGCGCGCTCGGTGATCTCGACACGGTGGATTCGATTCTGCATCAGAACATCCCGAGTTTCGTCGTCGAATAACTGACCAGCAGGTTCTTGGTCTGCTGGTAGTGCCCGAGCATCATCGCGTGGTTCTCCCGGCCGAATCCGGACTTCTTGTAGCCGCCGAACGCGGCGTGGGCGGGGTAGGCGTGGTAGCAGTTGGTCCAGACCCGGCCCGCCTTGATGCCGCGGCCCAGTCGGTGGGCGGTGAACATGTCGCGGGTCCACACGCCCGCACCGAGACCGTAGAGGGTGTCGTTGGCGATGCGGATCGCTTCGTCGACGGTATCGAAGCGGGTGACCGCGACGACCGGGCCGAAGATCTCCTCCTGGAAGATCCGCATCGTATTCTCACCTGCGAAGACAGTGGGTTCGATGTAGTACCCACCCGGTAGACCGTCGACCTTGCGTGCTTCCCCTCCAGTGAGCACGCGGGCGCCTTCGGCTCTGCCGATGTCGAAATAGGACAGAATCTTCTCGTACTGGTCGTTGCCGGCCTGCGCGCCGATCATCGTCTCGGTGTCGAGTGGATGACCGGACACGATGGCCTCGGTGCGGGCGATGGCGCGGGCGAGGAATTCGTCGTAGATCGACGAGTGGATCAGCGCCCGCGACGGGCACGTACACACCTCGCCCTGGTTCAGGGCGAACATGACGAACCCCTCGACGCACTTGTCGAGGTAGTCGTCGTCGGCGGCCAACACATCGGGCATGAAGATGTTGGGGCTCTTGCCGCCGAGTTCGAGGGTGACCGGGATGATGTTGTCGCTGGCGTACTGCATGATCAGCCGCCCCGTGGTGGTCTCGCCGGTGAAGGCGATCTTGGCCACGCGCGGGCTCTGCGCCAGCGGCTTGCCCGCCTCGACGCCGAATCCGTTGACCACGTTGAGAACTCCGTCGGGCAGCAGGTCCGCGATGAGTTCGACGACGAGCAGCAGCGAGGCCGGCGTCTGCTCGGCCGGTTTGATGACCACACAGTTGCCCGCCGCCAGCGCGGGCGCGAGTTTCCACGCGGCCATCAGGATCGGGAAGTTCCACGGAATGATCTGCCCGACCACCCCGAGCGGTTCGTGGAAGTGGTAGGCGACGGTGTCGGCGTCGATCTGCGAGAGCGAACCTTCTTGGGCGCGCAGCACTCCCGCGAAGTAGCGGAAGTGGTCGATGGCCAGTGGCAGGTCCGCCGCCAGGGTTTCGCGGACCGGTTTGCCGTTGTCCCAGGTCTCGGCCACGGCCAGTGGTTCGAGGCTGTTCTCGATCCGGTCGGCGATCTTGAGCAGGATGTCGGAGCGCTCGGCGACCGAGGTCGCGGCCCAGCGTTCGGTGGCGCGGTGCGCGGCCTCCAGGGCCATGTCGATATCGGCGGCGGTGGAGCGGGCCACGGCGCAGAAGGTCTCACCGTCGACCGGTGAGGTGTTGTCGAAATAACGGCCTTCGACAGGGGGCGCCCAGTCACCTCCGATGAAGTTGTCGTATCGGGCGGCATAGCTGACTATGCCGGTATCCGATCCGGGTTTGCCGTAGATCATTCGCCTCGCTCCTCGCGACCTGTGCGTCGTGCTGCACACTATTGTCGGCGAAGGTTGGTACGAGGTTGGTGACGGCGTTTGTGCAGGTCAGCCCTGGCGCGCGGTGAAAAGCCGGGCGGTAACGACAGCGCGGCGAACATCGTCGCGCGGCAGTAGCCGCAGGGCGTGCTCGTGCACGGCGACATCGCCGGGGCACCGCTGCCCGAACGCCACCGCGTGTTCGGGCCGATCGCTGCCGAGCACCGCGTTGCGGATACCGACGTCGAGGTGAGCGCGCCATTGTTCGACGCCGGGCAGATCCGAACCGGGCAGCAGCGGCCCGCGATACAGCCACAGCGCCGAGGTGAGGTCGCCGCCCTCGATGGCGGCCAGCAAATCCACCGCATCGCAGGACACCGCACCGGTGAGCATGTAGCGCCGGTTCGCGATCTCGCCGCGGGTGGCTCGGCGCAGGTGGGACACATCGGCTTTGAGTGTGTTCAGCGAGACCGACCGCTCGCCGTAGACCGCGGCGTGCAGCTGTTCGGGGGTGTAGCCGTCGGGTTCGAGCGCGAGCAGTGCCAGGATCTCGAGTTGCCGTGGCGGCAGTGGCACCGGGCGGCCGTCGCGCAAAAGCCTTGCCGCGCCGAGGCATTCGAGCCGAACACCCGGTGCCGGGGTCGGTGCCTCGGCGCGCAGCATCGTCTCCACGGCGGTGACCAGCGCGCGCACCGAGGTCATCACCATCGGATGCGAGCGTTCCCAGGTGGAGGAAAGGTCGAGCACGCCGACCGTCCGGCCGTCGGGTCCGTGGATGGGCGCGGAGTAGCAGACCCAGCCGTGCAGCGCGGCGACGAGATGCTCGGCGGAGAACACGGTGACGGCCCTGTCGTCGTGCAGGGCCAGCGATAAACCGTTGGTGCCCATGTGGCTTTCGTCCCAGACACCGCCGGGAGCGAAGTTCACCGCTTCCCCCTGGCGGCGCAGCGTGCGATCGCCCGCGGTCCACAGGATGGTGCCCGATTCGTCACTGACGACAGCGAGATAGCCCGATTCCTCGGCCATTCCGCGCAGCTGGCCCGCGAGTTCGGTGACAGGTCTGCGCAGCGGGGATTCCGTCCAGCGGTCGCTGATGTCGTTGAAGCCGGGAGCGACTTCGGTGGCGGGGTCGACGGTGTGCAGAGAGCGCTGCCAGGATTGGGCGACGTCGTCGCGCACGGCCCCGGTATCGCGGGGCAGGGTCAGAGGGCGCGACGGTGCGGCGAGGCGGTTCCACTGCTTCTCGAGCTCGACCCGGTAGTCCGAGAGGTGTTCGGGCCGGTGCGGTCCGGCGATCAGGTCGTCCTGGGCGCCTGGTCGAGCACGTCCGAGTCCTTCGCGCGGACGAGCCCTCCTTGGTTCCTCGTCCACGTTCACTCCCTGCTTGTCGGTGACGCACCGTTCCGGCGACGAGAACGGGTGTGGCGCTTACTGTTTATCAGTTTCGCCACCGCCATGGGAACGTTTACGGCGAGGACTGCCAGGTCACCGGTCTCGCGACTGTCGCGTCGCCTTGACGCCCACGATTACTTGTTCAGGAAGATCCCGGCGATGTCGGCGTTCTTGATCGGGGTGTCGACATTGCGCTGGGTCGCGCACAGCAGGTCGACCTGCACGATCATCGAGTCGACCACGGTGCCCATCGGCTCGTTGTCGTTGCCGGTCTGCTGCTTGATCGCCTTGGTGATGGTGATCCGCTTGGTGTTCGCGTCCTGGTTGACGTAGTCGCGGCAGGTCGTGTCGCCGCCCTGGTTGAGTGCCCGCTCGACCTCGGTGCACCCGGTGGCCAGTGCCGCCAGCACCGCGACGCCCACCGCGACGGCGCCGGTTCGGGTGTTGGCAGCCATGTTTCCTCCTGGAATGGTCCGTGTACGCGCAGCCGCGCGTCGGTGCCAGCTTATGTGGTGGCGCTCAAGCGCGATGGATCCGCAGGGGAACCCGCAGTTCGGCGGGGGTGAGGGAGCCGTGGTGGCCGATCATCAGCGATTGCAGCGGTTCGGCGCCGGACCGGATGACACCGCCGTCGCCGCTCGCGATCACGACCAGGTCGCCGATGCGTGCGGCGGCGTCGCGGGTGACGGCAGGCCCGAACCAGCCTGCTTCGATCGCCTCCTCGCGGGTGCGCACCAGGAACCCGTCCCCGAGAACGCCGCGCCAGGTGTCGGCGACGGCGGCACTGTCGTCGGTGTAGACGTGACGGGCGCGTGGTTCGCCACCGAGTGCGACGACATTGTCGGACAGATACGGGTGGGTGTCGAAATCGATGCGCTCGACGAGTTCGACCATGCCGTGATCGGCGGTGACGACGAGCGCCGAGCGGGCGGGCAGCCGCGCCGCGATCTCGGCGGCGATCCGGTCGACGTTGGCCAGCTCGAACCGCCACGACCGGCTGGCGGGCCCACGGGCGTGGCCGGTGGTGTCGAGTTCCGAATGATAGGTGTAGACAAGGGTTTTCGGGGCCGAGGTGAGAGCGGTCAACACGCCGTCGACCAGATCGCCCACCGAATAGGCCGTGCGGAATCCGCCGCCCCGCCAGCCGGCCAGGGTCAGGCCGGAGCCGTCCTGGTAGCTCGGCGCGACCTGCACCGCCGCGATGCCCGCGTCGGTGGCGCGTTCGAAGATGGTGCGGTGCGGCTGGATTCGGTCGGGTGGGAGCGCGGTGCGCGCGTCGACCTTCGGGCCGTCACCCATGAGTTGCCACCTGAGCGAATTGAACAGGCGTTCTTCGCCGGGCAGGCGCATGCAGTAGCCGACGATGCCGTGCTCGCCCGAGGGCAGGCCGGTGCCGAGGGTGGTCAGGCTCGTCGCCGTGGTGCTCGGGAAACCGGCGTCGATGCTCACCTCCGGCAGGCTCGTCAGGAACGGCGCCACAGCGGATTCGGCCGCCAGGGCTTGCGCACCGAGTCCGTCCACGAGCAGCACGCAGACCCGGTCGACGTCGAGGTCGAGACCGAGTCGGTCGGTGTCGCCCGGTACGCCGAGGCAGGTCAGGATCGAGGGAAGTAGATCGGCGAGTGATGCTGTGCCGTAACGCGGGGTGAGCAGAAGATCGTCGGTCACGCCTGTCCTGTTTCGAATCGGCTGATCAGCCCGTCGCGCAGGACGAACCGCCAGGTGGTACGCATCGAACCCCACCGGCTGTTGGTGTAGTCGGCGGTGATTTCGAGGCCGTCGTCGGCGTCGACCGTGTCGACGACGAGATGCCCGTTGCTACTGAAGATCTCGGCCTCGGTCCACTGCGTGAGATTGCGTTCGACACCATCATCGGACATGGTCGCGTCCTCGGTGAGCACACCGTAGAACTGGTCGGTGTCCTGCGCGTTGAGCGCGTCGACGAACGCCTCGACCACGGGATCGAGTTTCGCGGTGCCAGACATCGGGCCTCCTGCTCGAAACGGCTACGCAACGGCTAACACGGTGGTACCCACTGTAGGTGAGTGCACCCGCCGCGTCGTCGGAATATCCGGCGGCGCGTCAGGTGGTCGATGCCCCCGGCGTGATCAGCGTGGTGAATGTGCGCATGATCGTGTCGACGAGCTCGGGCGCGTGGGTGCCCATCTGCTCGCTGCGTTTCTCGAGATGGCCGTCGAGCCACAGCGATGCCAGCCCGTGCGCCAGCCCCCACCAGGCGACGGCGAGGGTTTCGGCGCCCTCGGCGGGCAGGGCACCCTCGGCGACACATTGGGCGAGCGTGTCGACCAAGACGTTGAAGGCGGCGTCGCCTGCGGCGCTGGCATCAGGATGTTTGTCGGGTTGGGACAGCTCGGGCCGGAACATGAGCCGGAACTGGGCCGGGTGCTCGCGGGAGAACCGCACGTAGGCATCGCCGAGTTCGGTCAGTGCCGCGAGGGGGTCGGTCGTTGTCGCTCTGGCGGTGACCATGTAGGTGGCCAGCTGCTGGAAGCCGTCGATCGACAGCGCCGAGAGCAGTGCGGCCCGGTCGGCGAAATGGTGGTAGGGCGCGCCGCTGCTGACTCCGGCCTCCCTGGCGACGCGGCGCAGGCTCACCGCGGCCAGACCCTCGCTCTCGATCAGGCGCAGGCAGGCGTCCATCAGCGTGGCGCGCAGGTCGCCGTGGTGGTAACTGGTGCGCTTCACCCTGAAGAGCGTAGGCGAGACCCGTGCCGAAATTGGCACTGGACAGCAAATCTATGCAGTGTTTAGATTAATTGAGCACCGCTTAGATAGGAGACACCATGACCACTCGGGTCCTCGTCACCGGCGCGACAGGTTTCGTCGCCGGCCACTGCATCGCCGAACTCCTCGACCACGGTTACGCCGTCCGCGCCACGGTGCGCGACCTCGCCGCGCACACCACACGCGCCCACCTCACCGAACTCGCCCGCCGCACCGGTGGTGAGCTGGAATTCGTCGCGGCATCCCTCGACGACGACGCGGGCTGGGCGGCGGCGGTCGCCGACTGCGACACCGTGCTGCACGTCGCGTCACCGTTTCCCGCCACGCCGCCCGAGCACGAGCGAGAGCTCATCGAACCCGCGGTCGGCGGCACCCTGCGCGTCCTGCGCGCCGCCGCGGCCGCCGGTGTGCGCCGGGTCGTGCTCACCTCCTCGGTCGCCGCCGTCGCCTACGGCCATGACGTGGACGCGGTGCGCACCGAGGACGACTGGTCGGTGGTCGACCGCATCCCCGCGTATCAGAAGAGCAAGACCCTCGCCGAACGGGCAGCCTGGGATTTCATCGAGAACTCGCCCACCACAACCGAACTCGTGGTGGTCAACCCCGGCATGATCCTCGGCCCGCTGCTCGAAGCCCGGACCAGCACCTCCCACGAACCGGTCCGCCGCCTGCTGGCCCGCGACGTGCCCGGTTCGGTGAACACCGGCTGGACTCCTGTCGACGTGCGCGACCTCGCCGTCGCGCATCGGCTGGCGATGGAAGTGCCCGCGGCCGCGGGCAATCGGTACATCTGCGCCGCCGAGCCGCTCTGGATGGGCGAGCTCGCCCAGCGACTCGCGCGCGACTACAACCCGCAGGGCTTCCGTGTCCCGACCCGCGTCCTGCCGAACCTGCTGATCCGCCTCGTCGCCGTCTTCGACAAAGGTGTGCGGCTGACCGTGCCGGTCCTCGGCCGCACCGAACACGTCAGCGCCGACAAGGCCCGCCGCGAACTCGGCTGGACCATGCGCCCGATCGAGGACACCATCCGCGACACCGCCGACAGCCTGATCGCGTTCGGCATCGTCACCGCTCCCGGCCGCCGCGCGACGTCATCGCGCGCCGCTGTCGGAACGCGCTGAGCGGGCGGGGAATACGATGTTGATCACCGCGCTCGTTCTCACTCTCATCGGCGTCGTCCGCCGGAAACTGCGTGGTACCGCCGCTGCTGAGACCACCGGGCGTGCCGTGCCCGGGCTCCGGCTCGAGCGGTTCAGCGACGCGGTGCGGCGGGCGGCGACCCGGCTGATCCGCGAACCGCTTCCGGCGCTGTCGGCAGCGGTCGCCGTACTCGGGCTCGCCGTTGTCGGCACGCACCTCGCGTGTTCGGGCCAGGTCTGACGTCAACGCCATTCTTGGCGTTGCAGATCCAGGATCACCGGGTGCATCAACGTCGACACCTCGGGGTCGACTGCCCGGCGGTCGGGTGGGAAGACGGTGGCCGCGGCGAGGGTGTTCTCGTCCAGGGACCGCAGGGGACCAGGGCCGTGCAGGGACGGGTTCGGGGACGTGGTGGCCGACGCCAGCACGAAGCCCCAGTCACCGAAACTGGGGACGTCCACGTGGTACGGGGTGGTGTGCAGGCCCGCGGAACGCAGGGTGGCGTCGATGGTCCAGAAGGAGCGCGGAGCGAAGAAGGGTGAGCCCGATTGGACGACCATGCGAGCCCCGGGGGCAAGGACATTCGCGGTCATCGCGTAGAACTCCTGCGAGTACAGCTTGGCCACCGAGGTCTGGTCGGGGTCGGGCAGGTCGACGATCACCGCATCGAAAAGGCCTGGCGCGCTGCGTAACCAGGTGAACGCGTCGGCGTTGACCACGGTGACCCTCGGGTCGTCGAAGGCGTGCTGGTTGAGGTCGGTCAGGCGGTCGTCGGTGCGGGCGAGGTCGACCATCGCCGGGTCGAGTTCGACCAACGTCACGCTGGCGATATCGGGATAGCGCAGGATCTCGCGCAGCGCGAGGCCGTCACCGCCGCCGAGCACCAGCACCTCACGGTGCGGGCCGGACAGGACCGGATGCACCAGCGCCTCGTGGTACCGGTACTCATCGACCGAGGAGAACTGGAGTCCGCCGTTGAGATACAGCCGGGTATCGGTCGTGCCGAACGGGGAGAACGATTCGGTGAGCACGATCTGCTGATAGGGCGTGCGGGTCTGCCACACGATCGGGTGGGCGAACAGGGCCTGCTGCGCGGTCGCCTCGAAACGATCGGCGTAGAGGTAACTGCCGGTGAGGCCACCGGCCACCGCGACGGTGGCGGCGATCAGGGTGTGGCGGGCACCGCGGGTCATCCTGTCGCGAAAGAAGAAGAACGCCAACGCGAGTCCGGCGATCGCGTTCACGACCCCGACCACGAGGCTGCCGCGGATCTGCCCGAACACCGGCAGCAGCAGGAACGGAAACGCCAAGCCGCCCAGCAGCGCGCCCACGTAGTCGGCCGCGAACAGATCGGCGACCGCGCTGCTGGCTTCCTGCTCGCGGATGTCCTGGAGCAACTCCATCAGCAACGGAATCTCCGCGCCGACGAGCATCCCGATCACCGCCGCCGCCAGCACCAGCGTGCCCGTATAGATGTTGAGCCACGCGTAACTGGCGTACAGCGCCGCCACCGAGAGCCCGCCCACCACGGCCAAAGCCAACTCCACCGCCACGAAAGCGGCAGCGGCATGGGGTCGCAACGGTTTCGCCACCAGCGCGCCGACACCCATCGAACACACCATCACACTCAGCGTGATCGAGGCCTGGGCGGCGGTGTCACCGATCAGATAGCTGCCGAGGGTGACCAGCGACAGCTCGTACACCAAACCGCATGCCGCGCAGACGAACACGGTCGCCAGCAGCGCCGCCCTGGCCAGGCGGTGCCGGGGCATCAGGTCAGGCCCGCGGCCACCACCAGCGCGACCGCCACATGCGCCGACGCCGTGACCCACACCGCCGGATGCGGTTCGGCGTCGGCGACGACGGCCCTGAAGTCACCGGGGGTGAGCGCGTCGAGCAGCACGAACGCCACCGCCATCGCGGCCAGCCCGATCACCCCGTAGATCGCGCTGGACAGCAGTGCCTCGGCGATCTTGCCCTCGGAGGTCCAGATGGCCACGGCCACGATGATCCCGACCCCGAACAGGTTCGAGGCCAACAGGATGGCGGCGTTGCGGTTGCGTTCGATCCAGATCTGGGCGCGCAGGTCGCCCGGGGTGAGCAGGTCGACGACGCCGAAACCGACGGCCATCAACACGATTCCCACCGCGGAATAGGCGAGCGCGGCGCCCGCGTCCGCCGCCAGGTCGGCGAGCATGAGTGTCCTCCTGTGCTGTGCGGGCGAGACGCCCGAATGAACTACTTGCCGCCGTTGTCGCTGCCGCCGCCGCGGTAGTCGCCCGCCGCCGAGCCGCTGGTCCAGCCGTAACCGCTGATGTGCGCGTGATGGCGGCGGTTGCCGTTCGAATAGCTGTCGAGCAGGACCATCGAGCCGCCCGCGTGGGGGGTCACCGCGATGAAATCCCTGGTGGGGAACCGCAGGTAGTGGTTGTCGCCGGTGTTGCGGCGGTCCTTGGGGTCGGTCGCCTTCGCGATCGCCGCGGCGACGACCGCCGGTGCGCCTGCCGCGAGGTAGGCGACGCCGTCGTTGGCCTGATCGAGTTGTTTCGCCCGCTGGTAGTTCTCGGAGACGAATTCCCGCGGATCGTCGTCGCGCGTGACAACGACAACGACCAGCACCGCCACGATCACCGCGACCACCGCGACCACGCCCGCGATGATCCACCTGGTGCGATTCATCGACTCGACCCCCCGAACCCGGTGCGCCACACAACTGTCCGTGATGCGTTGATGTCTGACCCTCCCCATCGAAAAATCCCGCCGGACTGTATCACTCCGGTCGGCGCACCCCCACATCGATTCGGACAATACGGATCAGTCCTGGGGCGGTGATCAGTCGCGGGCCGGTGCGCTGACCCTCAGCGGGGTCGATGCCAGCGCAGGGTGTATCGCCACATCAAGCGGCGCCGGATCTCCGCGCCGGGGAGGTGTTCGGCCGCTGCCGTCCGGATTTCGGTCATCGTCTCCTGTGGATCCCGAAGGGCCACGGCCGGGCCGCCGAAGGACCGCCGCCGCCACTGGTCGATTCCCCAGATCGCGGGCAGGAGCGGGAGGTAGTGAAAGTCGCTGACCGGGTGCATCTTCCAGAGGCCGACCACCGCGAGGGTGCCGCCGGGGGCGACGAGGTGACGCAGGGCGGTGATGCCGTCACGAACGGGCACATGGTGCAGCGTGGCGACCGCAGTGACCACGTCGAAGGTTTGATCGAGCTCGCGGAAGTCGGCGTGCTCGAGGTGGACGTTGGGTGCGGCGGGCGCGCCGGCGATCACCCGCTCGTCGATGTCGACGCCGAGCACCGCATCGCACCTGGTCGCCAGTTTGCGGGCGAGTAACCCGTCACCGCAGCCGATATCCAATGCCGTACGGGCAGTGTCGGGTACCTGATCGAGTACCCAGGGGTGGTAGTGCACGTTGTGGTTCCAGTAGGGGTCGGTCGGCATGACCCGTCAACGTGCCGGGGCACTGATGGGTTCCGGACTGGCCTTCCCGGTCGACCACAGGTCGCCGGCGAGCCTGTCGCCGACCGCTTCCGGCCCTGGCGATCGTTGTCCGAACCTGCCTCGAACTGCGCTGATTCACGTGGAACCCCCGCTGCACTCGATGCCGAAAACGGTTGGGGGAATGCGGTGCGGCGAGGCACAGTGTGCGTCATGGCATTTCGGGCCTACCGGTCGGTAATCGGAAAATCGGCAGGTCACGCCTCCAGTGAAAGCTGTTGAGCCACCGCGCCACCCGGCAAACGGCAGCGGACGCATCGGTGCAGAGACTGCCATTCGGGGGTGCGAACTCACCGCGGGCGCGGGCGGGAGCCTGGCCACGCCCGCGGGATCAGCTGCTGGCGGCCGCGGTGAACGGCGCGACCGTTGGCACCGCCACCGGTCGTGACGGATGGGCCCACACGCCCTTGCGCTCCAGAATCGGCAACACACCCTCGCCGAACCAGTACGCCTCCTCCAGGTGCGGATACCCGGAGAGGATGAAGTGATCGATCCCGATCGCGGCGTATTCGAGCAGTCGATCGGCGACCTCGGCGTGTGAACCCACCAGCGCCGTCCCGGCGCCACCACGGACCAGTCCGACGCCCGCCCACAGATTCGGGGCGATCTCGAGACCGTCGGTCCGGCCGTTGTGCAGTCGGGCCATCCGGCGCTGCCCCTCGGAATCGCTCTTGGCCAGGTTCGCCTGCACCCGTTCGATCTCACCGGGGGAGATGCCGTCGAGGAGCCGGTCGGCCTCGGTCCAGGCCTCGGCGGCGGTATCGCGGCTGATCACGTGGATGCGCAGACCGAAGGACACGGTGCGGCCCTCGATCGCGGCCAGTCCGCGGATCCAGTCCAGCTTCTTCGCGACGGCGTCCACCGGTTCACCCCAGGTGAGGTACGTGTCGGCATAGCGGGCGGCGATCGGCCCGGCCGGACCCGACGATCCACCGAAGAACACCGGCGGAATCGGGTCGGGCCGGGCGCTGAGGACGGCGTCTTTCACCCGCAGGTGCTCGCCGGTGAAGCTGAACGGTTCGGTCCGCGACCACAGCTCGCGCACGATGTGCAGGAACTCACCGGTGCGCGCGTAGCGCTCGGTCTTGTCGAGGAAGTCGCCGTAGGCCTCCTGCTCGCGCTGCTCGCCGCCGGTGACGACATTGAGCAGCAGGCGCCCGGCGGAATGGCGCTGGAAGGTCGCCGCCATCTGCGCGGCCAGGGTGGGGCTGGTCAGGCCGGGACGCAACGCGACCAGGAACTTCAGCGTCTCGCTGGTCTGCACCAGCATCGCGGTGGTCAGCCACGCGTCCTCGCACCAGGCGCCGGTCGGCGTCAGTACGCCCTCGAAGCCGATGTCCTCGGCGGCGGCCGTGAGCTGGTTGAGGTAGCGCAGCGTCGCCGGACGATCACCGGACATGAAGCTGCCGTGTCCGCCCGCCATCAGCCCGCGTGAATCGCCGTAGGTGGGCAGGAACCAGTGAAACGACAGGCGCTGATCGGTCATCCCTCGATGCTGACCGGTGCGCTCGCCCTCGTCACGGATTCCGATCACCGTGCGCGCAACTCCCGACACGCCACGGCGCCCAGCGCCTAACTAGACGTAACTACGCGAAACACGTAACCTCGATGGAGGCTCGGGCGACGATGCCCGGGTCGGCGACCCTACGAAACGAGTTTCCTCAATGACGCGGCATGTCGACGTACTGATCATCGGCGCTGGCCTGTCCGGAATCGGCACGGCCTGTCACCTCACTCGCGAGCAGACCGGACGCACCTACGCGATCCTCGAGCGCCGCGAGAACATCGGCGGTACCTGGGACCTGTTCAAGTACCCCGGCATCCGCTCGGACTCGGACATGCTCACCTTCGGTTTCGGCTTCCGTCCCTGGATCGGCACCAAGGTGCTCGCCGACGGTGCCAGCATCCGTCAGTACGTCGAGGACACCGCCAAGGAATACGGCGTCACCGACCACATCACCTTCGGCCGTAAGGTCGTCACCGCCGATTTCGATCGTGGCGCCGCACTGTGGACGGTGACGGCCGAAATCGAGGCCACCGGCGAGACCGAGACCTGGACCGCGAACTTCGTCGTCGGCGCCAGCGGCTACTACAACTACGACAAGGGCTACCAGCCCGAATTCCCCGGTCAGGACGATTTCAAGGGCCAGATCGTGCACCCGCAGCACTGGCCCGAGGATCTGGACTACGCAGGCAAGAAGGTCGTCGTCATCGGTTCCGGTGCCACCGCGATCACGCTGATCCCGTCGATGGCCGACACCGCGGCGCACGTCACCATGCTGCAGCGTTCGCCCACCTGGATCCAGGCACTGCCGTCCGACGACCCGGTCGCGATCGGTTTCAAGAAGTCCCGCGTGCCCGACGCCATCGCCTACAAGATCGGCCGTGCCCGCAACATCGCCCTGCAGCGCGCCAGCTTCCAGCTCTCGCGCACCAACCCCGAGCTGGCCAAGAAGCTGATGCTGGCGCAGGTGCGCCTGCAGCTCGGCAAGAAGGTGGACCTGCGCCACTTCACCCCCAGCTACAACCCGTGGGATCAGCGCCTGTGCGTGGTCCCCAACGGTGACCTGTTCAAGGTGCTCAAGAGCGGCAAGGCCGACATCGTCACCGACCGGATCGCGAAGTTCACCGAGAAGGGCATCCTGACCGAGTCGGGTCAGGAGCTCGAGGCCGACATCATCGTCACCGCCACCGGCCTGAACGTGCAGATGCTCGGCGGCATCACGATGACCATCGACGGCGCCCCGGTGAAGTTCAACGAGACGGTCGCCTACAAGAGCGTGCTGTACTCCGATATCCCGAACTTCCTGATGATCATCGGCTACACCAACGCCTCCTGGACCCTCAAGGCCGACCTCGCCGCCGCGTACCTGTGCCGCGTACTCAACATCATGCGCGACCGCGGCTACACCACCTTCGAGGTGCACGCCAATCCCGAGGACATCGCCGACGAGTCGCTGATGGGTGGTGCCCTCACCTCGGGCTACATCCAGCGCGGCAACGACGCCATGCCCCGCCAGGGCGCCCGTGGCGCCTGGAAACTGGTCAACAACTACTACCGGGACCGCACCCTGATGCACAAGGCCCCGATCGAGGACGGCGTGCTGCAGTTCAGCAAGACCGGCACCGCCGTCGAACCCGGCGCGAAGGTCGTCGGCGCGTAGTCACCGAACCCCGTCGAGGCCCGTCACAGTGAACTGTGGCGGGCCTCGTCCGCTGTCGGTGCGAAGCCGGTTTCCTTCACCTGGGCGAACTTTCAGCTCCTGACGTACTATCGCGATCGAAGACACCGCCCGGGGAGATGAAGGAGGACGGTGTGGGATCTCGCCTACCGGCGACCATCCGTGACGCGGGGACGTGGCTGCGGCGATTCGCCGCGACGACACCAGGCGCGATCGGGGTGGTCCTCATCGTGACCACGGTGGCCTGTGTGGTCGCCGGACTGACTGCGGGACAACAGCTCGACGCCAAGATCGTGCGCACCGAACAGGTCCTCGACCGGACCGAGCCCCTGGCATTCGCGGCGCAGAGTCTGTACGTGTCACTCTCGGCCGCCGACGCGGGCGCGGCGACCGCCTTCCTGTCCGGCGGCATCGAATCACCGCAGGTACGAGACAGTTACGAGCAGGCGCTCGCCGAAGCCGCCGCCGCGCTCGCGGAAGCGACCGCCGGTGCCGCCGACGCGCAGACCAGGGCGATCGTGGCCCGCATCGCCGCCGACCTGCCGACCTACACGGGCTTGGTCGAGACCGCGCGCGCCAACAATCGGCAGGGCTTCCCGGTCGGTTCGGCGTATTTGCGGCAAGCCTCGGATCTGATGCAGACCTCCCTGCTGCCCAATGCCGAACAGCTGAGCAAGGCCCGCTTCACCGCCGTGCGCGAAGACCAGCAGCGCATCGGCGCGCTGCCGTGGACGAGCATCGTGGCGCTGCTGCTGGTCCTGGTCGCGTGTTCGATCGGCTCGGTGGTACTGCTGCGGCGGACCAACCGCCTGGTGAACACCGGCATGGCCTTCGCGTTCGGTGCCGCCCTGGTGGCCCTGCTGTGGACCGTGGGCGCCACCATGACCGCCGCGCAACTGCTCGACACCGGTCGCTCCGGTGCCGGGGCGCGGGTGGAGAACCTGGCAGGCGCCCGCATCCTCGCCCAGCAGGCCCGCACCGACGAAACCCTGGCCCTGATCACCCGCGGCGACATCACCGCCACGGAGAAGTCCTTCCAGACGCACAGCGACGACCTGGGTGGGCGCCTCACCGCCGCCGGTGGCGGTGACTCCGATGCCGAACGCGCGCTGACGAATTGGCGCGCGGGCCACAACGCCCAGCGCACCGCCTACGAGAAGGCCGACTATCCCGGCGCGGTCACCCAGGCGATCGGCACCGGCCCCGAG
Organism: Nocardia sp. FBN12; assembly: GCF_054031145.1. NCBI lineage: Bacteria > Bacillati > Actinomycetota > Actinomycetes > Mycobacteriales > Nocardiaceae > Nocardia > Nocardia sp. FBN12. The sequence continues at coordinate 2,984,396 of NZ_CM132926.1, read as the reverse complement.
AGCTCGGCCACCAGCTTCGCCCGCCTCGATCAGGAACTGCGCGACGACCTCGCCCAGGCCCGCGACGATCTCCGTGACGGCGTCGCGGCCGCCGGAAACTCGTTGATCCTGAGCCCCTTCGGCACACTGATCCTGCTGCTGGCCGCGGCCGGCGCGGTGATCAGCGGACTCTGGCCACGCATGAAGGAGTTCTTGTGAGACGCCCCCTGCTCCTGGTGCTCGCCGCGGCCGTCCTGGTGGTCGCCGGCTGCGGTGACGCACCCGAACCGTCGACCATTCCCGCCACGGCCGTCGCCCCGCCGCTGCCCGGCGCGGAAGCGATCACCTCGGCACCGACCGCCGAAGGCACCGGATCCTGCGATACCGAAGCGACACTGGCGCCGACGACCCAGCCGCGACCGGGTGCGATGCCGGCCGGATCGGCGATGGCCGCGATCGTCGCCAACGGCAGGCTGCGGGTGGGTGTCGACCAGAACACCTACATGTTCGGGTTCCGCAATCCGACGACAGGCAGGCTCGAAGGTTTCGATATCGACCTCGCGAGGGAGATCGCGCGCGACCTGTTCGGTGACCCGGACAAGATCGAACTGCGTTCTGTCACCGCCGCCGACCGGATCCCGCTGCTGCAGGACAAGAAGGTCGACATGATCGTGCGGACCTTCTCGGCGACCTGCGAACGTCGGCGCGAAGTCGACTTCTCCAGCGTGTATTACCGCGCCGCGCAACGCATCGCGGCACCACACGGCTCGGGCATCAGCAGCGGGGCCGGGCTCGCGGGCAAGCGGGTGTGCGTGGCGAAGGGCACGACCGCGGCCGCACCACTGTTCTCCTTGCCGACGCCCCCGACCGTGCTCGGCGTGACCAACTGGACCGACTGCCTGGTCGCACTCCAGCAGGGCACCGTCGACGCGATCAGCGGTGACGAGCCCATCCTGGCGGGTCTGGTCGCCCAGGACCACAACCTCGAGGTCGTGGGCGACCCGATCGGCGCGGGCGCGTACGCGGTCGGCGTGCCGCGCGGCAGCGACGAACTGGTGCGTTTCGTCAACGGCGTACTCGACCGCGCCCGCACCGACGGCACCTGGCAGCGGATCTACGGCCGGCATCTGTCGACCCTCGGCGCTTCACCGGGTCCGCCGGTACCCCGGTACGTCGGATGACCTGGCCGATGCTCGGCGTGCTCGAGATCGATCGTGAACTGGCCAGCCGCACAGCCGAATTGGCCAAAGTGACCACGACACTGCTGGAACTCGACCGCCACCCCGGCCTCGCGCTGGTCCGCCGCTATCCGCCGACGGGAGAGACCGCGCGTCGCTGGGTGCCGGTGGAGAAGGCGCTGGGCGAACTCTGGGAGGACCTGGGGCGGGTGCGGGCGATCCTCGGCGAAGCCGAGACGGTGCGGGCCGGGCGCGGCAAGGTCGACGAGCGCGCCCGCGGGCGGCTCACCGAGCTGCTGCGTGGCCGCCCGCACGAGGTGGCGAGGATCCCGATCCCCTTGGCGCAGCGCGGCCTGACCGGCCCGAGCGAGACCGTCGTGACCGTCGGTATCGCCGATTGCCTGGACCGGATGCGGGCCGCGTTCGCCTTCGTCGCCCCGTTCGCCGACGAGGTCGCGGCGGTCGACGCGCGGGTGCTCGGCGCGCTCGCCCCGCTGCAACAACGCGTCGAACAGGCACGGGGCGCGCTGGACGCGGCCGCCGAACCACTGGCCACCCTCCTGCGTCGTGCGGGTACCGACCCGCTCGGTTTCGGACCGGGCGAGATCGACACCACCCTCGCCTCGCTCACCGCGCTGGTCGACACCGAATCCGCCCGCCACAGTGACCACCTCGCCGTTGCCGCCGACCTACCCGGCGCCGTCGCCACCTTGCGCGCGCAGCTGACCACGCTCGGCGAACTCCAACAGCACGCCGACGACACCGCCACCCAGGCCGAGCACAAGGTCGCGACCGGCGAGCTCCCCGACGGCGGCGAACCGGCCACCAGGCTGCGCGCCGAACTCGAGACCCTCGGTGATTCTCCCGGCCGCGCGACCGTCGAACACCTCCTGGCATTGCGGGTGCGCACTGCCGAGGCGACCGAAAAGGCCACGCGGCGAGACGAATTGGCGCGCGGGCTGCTCGATCGTCGCGCCGAACTACGCGGCAGACTCACGGCCTACCGCGCCAAGGCCTCTCGGCTCGGGGTGAGCGAGGACCGCGACGTGCTCGCCGCCGACCGGATCGCGGCCGGTCTGCTCACCCGCACACCATGCGATCTGGCCGCGGTCACCCGGGCGGTCGCGGACTATCGTTCGATCATCGGGGAGAAAGCGGGGCGGACAGCATGACATGTAATGAACCGGGGTGCGGCGGCACGATCGAAGATGGTTACTGCGCGCTGTGCGGTACCGCCCCCGTCGCGAGCGCGCCACCGGCACCGGCCCGCCCCGCGGGTAACGGCCGGTCCGGGCGCACGACAGCGCAACCACGCGGCGGAAACCGTCAGGCCCCACCGGCGCCACTGCCGGTTCCGGGTGCCTGTGGCGAACCCGATTGCGGCGGTACGATCGTTGACGGTTACTGCGATACCTGCGGTACCGCTCCGGCCTCGGTGACGGGCCCGACGCACAGTCCGTCCGCGTCGACGGTCAGCGCCAGCGGACGCACCTCGAGCCGTTCGGTGCGAACCCGGTCGGGCTCGGCACGTTCGGCCGCGCGCGGCAGGCTCGGCGCCGGACTCGTCGAGGTGCCACCGGTCCCGCGCGTCGACCCGGCCACCGCGGTGCTCACCGATCCGCAGGTCCCCGAATCCGATCGTTTCTGCGGCAAGTGCGACAAGCCCGTCGGCCGCGGGCAAGCGGGCGTTCCCGGCCGCACCTCGGGGTTCTGCCCGCACTGTGGCACCCGCTATTCGTTCGTGCCCCGCTTGCGGGCGGGCGATCTCGTCGGCGGCCAATACGAGGTGGCGGGCGCCCTGGCCCACGGTGGTCTCGGCTGGATCTACCTGGCTACCGACCGCGCCGTCAACAAGCGCTGGGTGGTGCTCAAGGGCCTCATCGACACCGGCGACGCCGACGCGTTGGCCGCGGCGTTGGCCGAGCGCCGGTTCCTGGCCGAGGTCGACCACCCGAACATCGTCAAGATCCACAACTTCACCGAACACGCCGACGCCGACGGTGAGCCCGTGGGCTACATCGTCATGGCCTACGTCGGCGGCACCTCGCTCAAGCAGATCCTGCGCGCCTACCGCGCCGAAACCCAGCGCTATCTGCCGCCTGCCCAGGCGATCGCGTACGTGCTGGAAATGCTGCCCGCCCTCGGCTATCTGCACGCGCGTGGCTGGGCCTACTGCGATTTCAAGCCCGACAATGTGATGCAGACCGAGGAACGCCTCGAGCTGATCGACCTCGGTGCCGTCATCGCGATGGACGACCGCACCAGTCCCATCTACGGCACGCTCGGCTACCAGGCACCCGAGATCGCCGAAACCGGTCCCACCGTGGCCACCGAGATCTACACCGCGGGCCGCACGCTCGCCGTGCTGATGATGCGCGTGCCCTCGGTCGACGGCAAACTCGGCCCGATACCCGGTCCCGACACCGAACCGCTACTGGCCGAACACGATTCGCTGTACCGATTCCTGCAGCGGTCCACCGACCCCGACCCACTGGCTCGCTTCGCCTCGATGAGCGAGATGGCCGACCAGCTCACCGGCGTCCTGCGCGAGGTGCTCGCCACCGGCGACGGCATTCCACGCCCCGGCATGTCGAGCCAGTTCGGCCCCGCCCGCGCGGTCTTCGGGATCGACAGCGCCACACCGGAACCCGCCGCCCTCATCACGGGCCTGCCCGCGCCGCTGGTCGACCCGGGCGACAGCGGCGCGGCGCTGCTGGCCACCACCGACGCCGCGACCCCCGCCGAGCTCGAGCAGGCGCTCACCGCGGGCTTGCGTGCGGTGGTCACCGGATCGGGCGAGTCGGTCGAGATCCCGCTGCGGCTGGTCCGCGCCGAACTCGAAGCGGGCGATGCACCGGCGGCACTGAACCGTCTCGCGGCCTTGGACGCCGAACTCGAATTCGATTGGCGCCCCGTCTGGTATCGCGCCCAGGCCGCCCTGCTGACCGGTGACTATGCGTCGGCCGCCGCGGATTTCGAGTCCGTCTACGCCGCGCTGCCCGGTGAACCCGCCCCCAAACTCGCGCTGGCGGCCGCACTGGAACTCGGTGCCGAGGCCGCCCGCGCGGAGAACCCCGACACCGGTGCCCGCCAACTCGGCCGCGCGCCTGCCCTCTACGAAGTGGTGTGGCGCACCGACCACACCTACCTGTCCGCCGCCTTCGGCGCCGCGCGCCTGCGCCGCACCACCGGCGACCGCACGGGCGCGGTGACGATTCTCGACCAAGTCGACCGCACCTCCTCGATGTTCACCGAGGCGCGGGTCTCCGCCGTCGAAACCCTACTGGCGCACCGTGATCCGGCCGATCTGGACGAAGCACTGCTGAGACAGACCGGCGAGCGCGTCGACCAACTGCGCCTCGACTCGCGCAAACGCACCGCGCAGGTGCGCATGTTCGTGCTCGAGGCGGCGCTGAACTGGATCCGGGCGGGACAGCGGCCGAGCGCACCAGGCAAGCTGTTGGACGTGGAATTCACCGAGCAGGGCGTGCGGACAGGATTGGAACGATGCTTGCGGACACTGGCGCGCGAGGCCGACGACATGTGGACCCGATTCGTCCTGGTGGACCAGGCGAACTCCGTGCGACCGAGGACCACCCTGTGACCGCGCCGGGCTGTGCCGACTGCGCGGGCTCGGCACGATCGGGACACCGCTTCTGCGAAGGCTGCGGTCGCGAACTCGGGGTGCGCAAAGTCGCACTGCCCGTGCACGATCCGGTCTCGGTGCCGCAGTGCTCGACCTGCGGCGAACGGCGTTACGAGGGCGGCTTCTGCGTCAAGTGTGGCAGCCCGAAGCCCGTCCCTGACCGGTTCGAGGAAGACCTCGGCGCCGTCTACGTCCTCACCGATCGCGGCATCAGCCACTCGCGCAACGAGGACGCGGTCGCGGCGGCGGTGCGCGAGGGCGACGGGATCCGGGTGATCGTGGTCAGCGACGGTGTCTCCACCTCCCAGGATCCCCAGGCCGCCTCCGGCAATGCCGCCCGCACCGGGGTCGATGCCGCACTGGCCGCGCTGGCCGAGGGCCGAGCGGACTCCGACGCCGCGATGGCGGGCCTGGCAGCGGCGACCGCGGCGGTGCGCGGCATGTCGCGCACTCCCGAATACGCGCCGTCGTGCACCTACGTCTCCGCGATCGTGCGTGAGTCGACTCTCGGCACCGACATCACCGTCGCCAATGTCGGTGACAGCAGGGCCTTCTGGCTCGCGGCGGGCGATCCCACCAAGTCACGCCGGCTCAGCATCGACGACTCGTGGGCCCAGGCCCTCGTCGACGCGGGCGCCCTCGACGAGACCGCCGCCATGAACGACCCCCGTGCGCACACCCTGCTGCGCTGGCTCGGCGCCGACGGTGGCGAAGCCCCGTGGTCGGCCAACTGCCTGCAACGCATGCTCGTCACCGAACCTGGCACCCTGCTGCTGTGCACCGACGGCCTGTGGAACTACCTGCCGGAGGCGATCGCGCTCGCCGGTTTCACCGTCGAGACCTCACCGCAGGCCGCCGCTCGCGCGCTCGCCGACTTCGCCCTGAACAGCGGGGGCAGTGACAACATCACGGTCGCACTGGCTCCGGTGCCCGTCGCCGTATCGCCAGAACCAGGAGTGTCATGAGTTCCCCTGAGACAGCCGGTATCTCGATCGCCGTCGACCAGAACGAGTTCCTCGCCGAAGGCGCGAGCGTGGTGGACGCGGTGCTGACCGTGACCACCGGCCCCGAACTCGCCGTCGTCGCGACACCACCGCCGCGGCTCGAGATCCTGATCATCGACTGCTCCGGTTCGATGGGCAACAAGCGCAAATTCGAGAACGCGCGCAACGCCACCCGCACCGCACTGGACGAGATCCCCGACGGCACCGCGTTCGCCATCATCGAGGGCACCGAATCGGCCCGGATGATCTACCCGACCGACAACGTCATGTCCGCGCCCGCCGACCGCGCGCACCGCAGCTCGGCCCGCCGGGCCCTGGACCGCCTGCGGCCCGACGGCGGCACCGCGATGGGGTCGTGGCTGGCGCTGGCCCGCCAGGTCGCCGCCGCGCACCCCGGCGCGCAGGCGCACGCGATCCTGCTCACCGATGGCAAGAACGAACACGAGACCCCGCAGGAGCTCGCGACCGAACTCGACCGCGCCGAAGGGCTTTTCGTCTGCGACTGCCGTGGTGTCGGCGACGACTGGGTCGCCGAGGAGCTGCGCAAGATCGCCTCGAAACTGTCCGGTGACGCGAACATCGTCGCCGATCCGAAGGACTTGGCAGCCGACTTCGCCGCGATGATGCGCTCGTCGGCCGCCCGCGTGATCCCGGAACTGACCCTGAAGGTCTGGACCCCCGCCGGTGCGCGGGTGCGGATGGTCAAGCAGGTCTCACCGGTGCTCGAGGACCTGACCGCGCGCCGGACCGACGCGGGCGCGCAGGTGGGGGAGTACCCGCTGTCGTCGTGGGCCGCCGAGGAACGCGAATACCACGTGCAGATCGAACTGGAACCGGCTGCGCCGGGCCGCGAGAAGCTGGCCGCGCGACTGAGTGTGCTGGCCGGTGAGGAGGTCCTCGGCCAAGGGCTCGTGCGTGCGGTCTGGACCACCGATTCGACGCTGTCGACCCGCATCAGCACCCGCGTCGCCCACTACACCGGCCAGGTCGAACTGGCACAGGCCGTCCAGGAAGGTCTGGCGGCCCGCCGCAACGGCGACGTCACCACCGCGACCGCGAAACTGCGGCGCGCGGTGGAGCTGGCCGCCGCCTCCGGCCACGAATCCACCGCCAAACTGCTGCGCGGTGTGGTCGAGGTCGAGCACGACGGCACCGTGAAGCTGCGTGGCCAGGTCGCCGCGGCCGACGAACTCGCCCTCGACATCCGCTCGACCAAGACCGCCAGGGTGCGGCCGGAGGGCGGCTGACATGCCGATGTGCGCGGACGGACACCAGTCGCAGTCGACGGACTACTGCGATGTGTGCGGCTCGGCACTCGGCGGTGCACCGGTGCCCGACCAGGCGGCCCTGCGACTGTGCCCCCACTGCCAAGCCCCGACCAGTGGGCGCTTCTGCGAGGGCTGCGGCCACGATTCGGCCCTACCGCCGCCCACCGCCGCGTCGCGAGTCGGCGACCGGTCCGACTCGGCCGCGTCCGGTGCCGGTGCGTGGCCGGACCCGGCCGATCCGACGAGCGCCGGTGCGTCGCCTGACCTGTCGCAGGGCGGTGCGCGACGCGACCCGTCCTCGTCGGGTGCGCGGCCCGACCTGTCGCAGCGGGGCCCGCGACCGGATCCAGCTGATCCGTCGCTCACGGGCGCGCGGCCCGGCGGCACGTTCGATCCGACCGTGATCGCGGCGGGCGCGATCCCGGACAGTGGCCGGACCAGGACGTGGGTCGCGCGGATCTTCGCCGACCGCGACTTCTACGTTCGCGTGCAAGCGCGCAAGGGACCCGACGCCGAACGCGTCGAATTCCCGGACTTCTATCCCGAACGCCGAATCATCTTGCGCGGCAATCAGTTCCTGATCGGAAAAAGATCGGCCTCGCAGGGGATCGTGCCCGAGATCGACCTCGGCATCGCCCCCGTGGACATCGGTGTCTCGCGCGCCCATGCGATGATCCAGGTCGATCAGGGTGGCGCACTCACCATCACCGACCTCGGTTCCACCAACGGAACCAGCCTGGACGGCGCCGAGAAGCCGATCCCTCCGCAGCAGGCGGTCGCGCTGCGCGAAGGCAGCCGCATCCACGTCGGCGGCTGGACCACCATCGCGATCACCACGGAACCGTAGACGCAGCTGTTCACCAAACGTAGGGTCGGGACCATGACGAAGTTCGACGGGAAGACCTGCCTGATCACCGGCGCCGCCAGCGGCCTCGGCCGCGCCACCGCCTTCGCGGCCGCCGCCAAAGGAGCGTCGCTCGTCCTGACCGACATCACCGCCGACGCCCTCGCCACCACCGCCGAGGAATTGCGCGCGGCAGGCGCCACGGTGCATCTCGCGCACGCGGCCGACGTCAGCGACCATTCCGCGGTGGTCGGCCTCGCCGCCCACACCTTCGAAGCCGTCAGCAACGTCGACATCGTCATGAACGTGGCGGGCATCGCCACCTGGGGCACCGTCGACAAGCTCACCCACCAGCAGTGGCGCCGCACGGTCGACATCAACCTGATGGGCCCGATCCACGTCATCGAGGAGTTCATCACCCCGATGATCGCCGCGGGCCGCGGCGGCCACCTGGTGAACGTGTCCTCGGCGGCCGGCATCTTCGGCCTGCCGTGGCACGCCCCCTACAGCGCCACCAAGTTCGGCCTGCGCGGCGTCTCCGAGGTGCTGCGCTTCGACCTACGCCGCCACAAGATCGGCGTCAGCCTGGTCTGCCCCGGCGCCATGGCCACCCCGATGGCCGACACCATCGACATCGCGGGCGTCGACCGCGACAACGCCGCCCTCCAGAAGGCCATCGGCCTGTTCATGCGCCACGCCGTCACCCCCGACCAGGCCGCCACGGCCGTGATCAAGGGCGTCGAACGCAACCGCTACTGGGTCTACACCTCCCGCGACATCCAGTTCGCCCACTGGGGCCAGCGCTACTTCCCCTACGCCTACACGCTGGCCATGCGCGGCCTGAACTCCGCGATGACCAACTACGCCACCAAGAACGAGCTGGTCCGCTGACGAGTGCGTCCACGATTCCGGGATCGCGGTGTGCCGCCGGTGATGGCGGGTCTCATCTAGACTTGGCGAGACCGGCCAACGCCGATTCGCAGGTCGGCCCCCGAGCGGAAGGAGCGCTTCAGTGAGCACCGCGATTCCGCAGTGGATGTACCCGCCGCGCGACAGCGGCTGGGAAGCTGATGACCTCGATCTGTTGCCGCCCGATGCCCCTCGCCACACCGAGCTGCTCGATGGAGCGCTGATCTTCAACATGTCCCCTCAGCGGAGTTGGCACGACCGGGTAATCCGCAGGCTCACTGCCGCGTTGGAGCTAGTTGTGCCCGCCGAGCGGACTGTTGAAGCGCAGATGACCATCAAGTTGAACAACCGGAGCCGACCGGAGCCGGACATCATCGCCGCCCGCGTCCCGTACTCCCCAGACCGCACACGCTTCCTGCCCGAGGAAGTCGATCTGGTGGTCGAGATCGTCTCGGCAGAGTCCGAAGACCGGGATCGGCGCTACAAGCCCCGCCTCTACGCCGAAGCAGGTTTACGGCATTTTTGGCGCATCGAGGACGAATCGGGCCTGCCAGTCGTGCACACCTACGAACTCGATGACACAACCGGTGTCTATGTGGCTACGGGAGTGCACCGCGACCGGCTGACTACCACGGTCCCGGTCACTCTCGACATCCAACTGGCCGACCTCACACGCTGAGCCGTGTGACGTTGTTGGACGGCATTCCATCGGTGGCTTCAGATCGAGCTCGATAACCGCATCCGACAACGCCTTTACGGCGGGCTTACGGGAGATTCGAGTGGTGACCTTGCGGATGAGGCGGCCGGCAGGGTCGTAGTTGTCATGGTGGTGACGAGCCTCATCCAGCCCCCGCGAGCCGGGGGGAGGGGTGGAGGTTGAGGGTGGTGACGGCTTCTCGGACGTCGGCGGGCCACAGCCACAGGCGGTAGATCGGGTCGATGGTGAAATAGTCTTCCGGGCCGACTAGTTCGCGGGTGCGCATATCGACGCAATAGCGTTCGCGCCAGCCCCGGGGATCGGCCACGGGGCGGTTGTCGACGATGATCGACTTGGCGATGCTGTGCAGGCGCTCCACGCTGCGGTATTCGTAGGCGGGCATGGTGTGTGGGTCGGCCCAGATGCCGCGGCCCGCCGCGACCGCATCGGCGGCGGCGTGCAGCAGCATGGGCAGGTCGGTTTCGCCGGGGATCGAGGGGAAGAGCACGAACGGTGCGGCCCAGCCCGCGCGGATCATGTCCAGGTTGAAGGTGGAGCGTTGTTCCGGGGGCAGGGTGGCCAGCTCGGTCCGTGTCAGGGAGGGCGCGATATAGGCGAGTAGGCGTGCGTTGCCGTCGAACGGCGTGTCGGCGATTCGCACGAACAGGCTGCGTTGTCTGCCGTTGGGCAGTGTCAGCCGCTGGGCCGCATTGTCTTTCGCGAAATCGGCGGCAGCGGTGCCCTGGGTGAACTGCAGGGTGCCCGCGTTGCCCGCGGCGAGTCGGGGAAGCAGGAACGCGGCCAGGTCGGGGGAGATCGGCACCTGCGCAGGCCGGTCGGTGATCCATTCGGCCAGCTCCAGGAATTTCGCGTCGATGCGGGCGGCGCCCTCGGCGGAACCGGCGGTGATCTCGGGAGTATCGATCGACAGCATGCGCACCGGCATGCGGATGCTGGGTGTGTCGCCGTCGTGGATGTCGATCAGGCGCTTGGTGTCCAGGGCCGCCAGGGAAGTTCCTCGCGGGGTCCAGAAGATCTCTACGGGGTCGATCATCGTCGTGCCTTTCTCGCGGGCTCGACTGCACCGTAGGGGCGCCGACGTGGCGCGTACGCGAGTAGTGGGCTACGCGATTCGCACCCGGATGCGCCGGGTGCGCGGGTCGCGTAGTCCGTTACTCGCGCCTGCCGCCCGGACCCGGCGCGACCATCGGGACACCCGCTCGGCCCGGAACACCGGTTCGCCGACGGGCTTTCGTCCCCTCGACCCGACCGGAAGGTGCACGACCATGACCAGCGCAGACATCCCCACACCACCGCTCACCCTGGACGAACTCGCCACCCGCCTCGACGAACCCGCCACGGCGGCGCCGAGTGACGAGGCGGTCGCCGCCGCGTCGGCGGAGAGCGTCACCATCGCCGCCACCGAGCTCGACCTCACCACCCTGGTCGAACCGGTCGACGGCGGACTGCGGTTGCGGCTGCCACCCGGCATCCACACCGGCCTGCCCGGCCGCACCGCATACCAGGTCACCGACGCCGACGATGTCGGGACGGCAGGCGGCCCGCGATCCACCGACGGATACCGGCCCGCCACCAGCGCCCTGGTGTACCAGCCGAAGACGACCATGGAATTCGCTCCGCGCCAGCGCATCCGGCGGGTCGACGGGAGCGAGGTGCAGCCCTTCTACGGCGTCTTCCCGCCCGAGGACCGCCAGACCTACTATCCCAGCACCTATCCGTGGGGCTGTGTCGGGAAGATCTTCACCAAGACCGATTTCGCGTCGCCGAGCTGGTCGTGGCGGGGATCGGGCGTGCTGGTCGGGCCCCGGCACGTACTCACCGCGGGCCATGTGTGCCCGTGGGACACGGCCACCCAGTGGGGCATGCTGTTCGTCCCGTCCTACTGGGACGGTGCACCGCTGGCCGGCGCTGCCATGACCTCCTGGGTCTCCGACTTCCGCGGGTGGAACCCGGGGGTCGCGGCCAGGGACATGTGCGTGCTGCGGCTCTACGAACCGCTGGGGAACACGCTCGGCTGGATGGGTTCGAAGGTGTACAGCCCGGCCTGGCAGGGTGGCGCCTACTGGACGCTCACCGGCTATCCGGGGGCCATCGCGAGTGGGGAGCGGCCGGCCTACCAGAACTCGATCGCCGTCATCGACGACGATCCCGACGGCGACGCCGCCGAAGTGGAGCATCTGGGCGACGCGTCACCGGGTGAGTCCGGCGGCCCGCTGTTCGGCTGGTGGGACAACATCCCCTACACCATCGGCACACTCAGCGGCGGCAACATCATCACCGCGCCCAACGGCACCGTCCTCGAGGACAACAACATCAACGCCGGCGGCGCCGCGATGGTGAACCTCATCGACTGGGCCCGCACGAATTGGCCCTGAATCCGGTTCCGGCCTGCGCGTCCACGGTCGCGCAGGCCGGAACACCCCGCGGTGTTCGGGTAGCCCGGTACTCGCGCCCGGCGAACACCGCGCTGAAAACCTGGTGATCCACCAGTGCATCCCACTCCTGAGAGGTGACATCATGCCCAGACCATTCGCCGGTGAGGAATTCTCCTTCACCGAACCCGATGGCGCCGAGATCCGGCTCCGCGGCTGGGGCAACCAGTTCGAGGCCGTGTTCGAAACCCCCGATGGGTACACCGTCGTCGAAGACCCCGCCACGGGCTACCAGCACTACGCGACGCTGTCCGAGGACGGCACCGACCTGGTCGCGACCGAGGCAAGGCCGGGCGAGCAGGACCCGCGATCCCTCGGTCTCACACCGCATCTGCGCAGACCCGCCGAGACCGCGAAACAGGCGGCGCGCGACGCCTACTCCGATGGTGGGGTGCCGCCCCGCTGGGTGGAACGACGTGCGCTGGCCCAGGCACGCCGGGCGGCCGAGGGCGAAGCGGCACCCGAGCTCGCGCCCGCGACGGGCGACTGTCTCGGGCTGTGCGTGCTCGTCGAATTCCCCGACGTCCCTGGCACGATCAGCCGCGGCGAGGTCGACGACTTCTGTAACAAGCCGGGCTACACCGGGTTCGGGAACAACGGTTCGGTGTCCGACTACTTCCGGTCGGTATCGGATGGGCGACTGCGCTACCGCAACACGGTGACTGCCTACTACCGGACCCAGCACCCCCGCGCCTACTACACCGATCCGTCCGTGCCGTTCGGCACCCGCGCCCAGCAGCTCATCCACGAGGCGCTGAACTCGCTCGCCGCCGGCGGCTTCGACTTCTCGGCGCTGACCGCCGACAGTGCGGGAAACATCCTCGCGCTCAACGTGTTCTACGCCGGGAACCGGGTCAACCAGTGGTCCAAGGGACTGTGGCCCCACCAGTGGACGCTGCAGACGACCTTCCCGGCGGGCCCGGGCAGGCGGTTCGCCGACTACCAGATCACCGATATCGGCGACGAACTCACCCTCGGCACGTTCTGCCACGAGAACGGGCACATGGTCTGCGATTTCCCGGATCTCTACGACTACGGCAACGAGGGCAACGGGATCGGGCACTACTGCCTGATGTGCTTCGGCGGGCCGGACAAGAACCCCACCCAGGTGGGCGCCTACCTGAAGAATGTCGCGGGCTGGGCCTCCGCGCTGAGCAACGCGACCCCGGGCACGTCCGTCGCGCTGAAGGCCGGGCGCAACGAATTCCTCGTCCACCGGAGGAACCCTACGGAGTACTTCATCGTGGAGAACCGGGCCCGCGCAGGCCACGACGCGGGACTGCCGGACGAGGGTGTCGCGATCTGGCACGTCGACGAACTCGGTAACAACAGCAACGAGCAGATGACCCCGGCCCTGCACTACGAGTGCTCACTCGAGCAGGCCGACAACCGGTTCGACCTGGAGAATCGGGTCAACGGCGGCGACACCGGCGATCTCTACGCCGGGCCCGGCGCGGAATTCGGCACCGCGACCGCGCCGGGCAGCCGGTGGTGGGACGGCAGCTCCTCCGGCTTCGAGGTCACCGTGACCTCACCGGTCGGCGCGAGCATGACCGTCACGGTGAACGGGCAGACTGATCCATCGATCCGGGCCGCGGAACAGGCGTCACCACAGGATGTCTCGATCGGATGACCGGTGCGCGGGTGACGGTGCGGGCCGGGGAAGCCCGCACCGTCACCCCAGCACGATCGCGAGAAACCCCGAGACATAGGCGAGCGCGAACAGCGGGGGAATCCACTGCTCGATGTCCGAGAGCGGCAGGTAGCGGGAACGATCGACGCCCTCGCCGAGCGCCCACCACTCCGCACGCCAGAACGGTGACGCGGGCAGCCGCTCCTCCAAAGCGCCGACCACCCGGTACTTGGCGCAGTTGAGCAGCCGATAGCTGCGCACCAGCCAGAACCACGCGCCGCACTGCAACAGCACCGCCACCAGCGGGATCACCAGCCACCAGGTACCTTCGGCCGAGGACCTGGTGGCCAGCGCGCCCGCGAGGGCGAAGATCGCGGTGTTCAGCGTGAGGAAGAACGAATTGGCCAGGCCGCGACGGGCACTGACCCGGTCGGCCATCTCGACACAGAGCCGGTACTGCTCGAGGACCGCGCTGTCGTAGGTCGTGGTCGCGGCGCGGGCCGGATCGGGATCGTTCCAGAGCCGCTCGCGCAGTGGCGACCGGTCGCCGGTGGGATGCATGGTCGTTCTCCTATCCACCGGGGCCGGGCAGATCCCGGCACAGCCGGATGTAGCCGATATCGGGGGACACCCAGTCGGACCACTCGGCCTCGGTCATGTTCTCGCCGAGCTTCGAGCACAAGGTGCCGGTCCACGCCGCGGGCCCCGGCCACACCCAGATGCCGCTGTCCGTGCCGTCGCGGCTCGCCCAGTCCGCCCGGATCTCGCGACTATCGGGACCGATCTGGAACCTCAGGATCATTCCGTCCGGTCCCGGCATCGGTTCGCCGACCGGGTCACCGGTCACGGCATCCCAGAGGTGGACGGTGCCATCGAGGCCGCCCGCGACGATATAGCGGCCGTCGGGGGTGAACGCGAGCGCGTCGAACATCAGCGTCTTACCACCCGGCTTGGCCATCGGCGCACCGATCACCGTGCCGGACACCGTGTCCCAGCGTTGCAGGGTGAGGCCGGTCGCCGTGACGAAGGAGCGTTCGTCCGGGCTCACGGCGAAGGCGTTGACCACGCCGGAGAGGTTGGTGTGATGGATCCCGCGACCGGTCGCGGGATCCCAGCCACGGACACCGTCGACGCTCACCGACAGCAGCCGCTGTTCACCGGTGAAGATCAGCCGGGTGACATCGTAGGCGTGGCCCGCGATCGGTCCGGCGACAGTGGTTCCGGCATCGACATCCCAGAGCCACAGCGCATGGGTGTCGTCGGCTGCTGCCAGGTGACGGCCGTCCCGATCCAGTGCCAGGGTGGTGATCGCCGCGGCCGGTCCGCTCCGCGGCGGTCCCAGCATCCGGCCGGTGTCGACCTCACGAACGACGACGGTCCGGTCTTCGCCGCCGGCGGCGATCCGGCGGCCGTCCTCGCTGAACACCAGATCGGTGACCGCGCTGCCGAAGCCGGTGTGCGACTCGCCGACGGGGTGCCCCGAAGCCGTGTCCCAGATCCTGACCGAGCCGTCCTGCCGCCCGAACGCGGCCCGGTGACCATCGGGGCTGAATGCGTAGGCGGTGATCGCTCGGTCCTGTGCCAGTCTGAGCGGGCCGGTGCGCGAACCGGATTCGAGGTCGACGATCCACGGTTCCAGCTCCCCGGATGCCGGGTCGGCCAGCACCTGCACGGTGCGGTTGCCGATCGGCTCCGAGAGCACGTGCCCCGCGGGGGTGGCGGCGGCCGGTGGCAGCCAGCGGTGCCCGGGGGAGTTGCCCGCGTCGGCATTCCAGACGCGCAGGGTGCCGTCTGCCGCGCTCGATGCGATGCGTGGCCGGGCCGGATCCGGGCTGAAGGCGGCATCGGTGAGGTATCCGGTGTGGCCGATCAGCGGTTGCCCCGCGGGCGCGCCGGTCGCGGCATCCCACACCCGGATGGAATCGTTACCGGCGGTGAGGAACCGCTGGGAGTCGGGGGCGAAATCGACCGCCGCGACGTAGCCTTCGTGCGCGGTCATCGGATCACCCACGGGCAGGCCGGTATTCGCGTCCCACAGCACGATCGGCGCGTTCAGGTCGGGTCCGCCGCCCGATGCGATGCGCAGTCCGTCGGGGCTGTACGCGACGCTGCGTACGGGCGCGGTGTGGCGGCGCAGGGGCTCCCCGACCGTGTCGCCGGCCCGGACATCCCACCGCCGGACCGTGGCGTCGGCGCCGCCGGAGACCAGGCGGCCGTCGGGGCCGAAAGCCAGGGCGTGGACCTCGCCCTCGTGCCCGGTCAGCACCATCGGAGACGTACGGGACCCGGTGTCCCACACGCGGATCGAGCCGTCGTGCCCGGCACCTGCCACCCAGCGGCCGTCGCGGCTGATGGCCGTCACGCCGAGCGGCTCCGTGACGCCGGGAAACGGTTCGCCGACGGGCGCGCCGGTTTCGGCGTCGAGGAAGCGCAGGTCGGCTCCGGAGACCAGGACGCGGCGCCCGTCCGGGTCGTAGGCGACGGTCATGCTGCCGGCGACGAGCGGTGCCGTGGCAACCGGTCTACCCGTATCGCCGTCCCAGGTGCGCAGTTCGGCACCCGCGGTGATGATGCGTCGGCCGTCCGGGTGCACGGCCAACGCCATGACCGGCCGGGACCTTTCGGTTTCCTGCCGCAGCGCCTCAGCGGTGATTTCGGCGGGCATGGCCCAGGGCAGCCCGGTCCGGATGATCTTCTCGGTGGCGCTCAGATCGTTGAGCGCGCGGATCTCGGCAGCCGGATCACGCGACGGTGACAGCTGCCGGGACGCCAGCGCCTGGTTGATCGCCCGGAGATCGTCGCGCGGCCGGGCCCCGGCGAACATGGCGTCGGCATCCGAACCCAGACGCAGGCCGATCGCCTGATTACGCTGGTGGATGGCCTCATTGCGCTGCTGCACGGCGTCGCGTCGCTGGAGCACCGCCACCCCCGCCGCGGCGAGTGCCAGGATCGTGAGTACGACCAGCGCCGCGACGGCGCCGCGCCGCAGCCGGCGGAACCGGCGCAGCTCGCGCGCGTCCTCGCTCGCCAGTTCGTATTTCGGCTTCCCGTGGATGGGCGCGGCCAGATCGGTGACCTTCTCCCGGAACAGCGGCGCCGCGGGATCCCACGGCGCGTCGCCGCCGACATCGACACCGAACGGTTCGGTGGGCAGCGCACCGCGCACGGTGAGCGCGGGCAGCGCCACCTCGGCGCAGGCGGGATCGATGCGCCCGCCGTGTTCGTCCCAGCCGAGTCGGCCACCGGTGACCACGAGCATCAGATTGCGGGGACCCCGGGTCGCCAGCCAGTAAGCGACCTCCCGGTCGACCCACTTCGAGGTGACCGATCGCGTCGAGAGCACCACGATCAGGTACCGGGACCGGTCCATCGCGTCGGTGACCATGCCCCACAGGTCCGGGCTCGCGGTCAGGTCGGTGGCGTCACGGAAGACCCGCAGTGCCGCCAACCGCCCGATCCGCCGCCCGATCCGGTGCAGGCCCTTCTGGATGCCGGCCGCGATCGCGCGATCGGCATGCGAATAGGAGAGGAAGGCGTCGTAGTCGAAGGTTTGGGCGCCCATGGTGAGTCACCTCGTTCTCGCCGCTGTCGCCGTGAGTCTTCCTGGACCGGCACGGCTGGTCACGCGTAGTCGGCTACGCGCATCCGGGGCCACCGCGCCGCCTATCCTCGAGATATGGACGAGCCGTCGCGCTGGGTCCGGGGATTCGTCGTCTTCCCCCCGGATGCCCCGCGTCGTCCGGCGCGGCTGCGGATCGAACTGCGCGATGTCACCTTCGCCGACGGACCGGCACCGCTGCTCGCCGAGCTGAGTACCGATGTGCCGATCGGGCCGGGTGCGCGATACCCGTTCGAACTGCACGCCCCGGCCGGACCCGCGCGGTCGGCGCAGGCGCTGGCCTGCCATGTCGATCTGACCGGGGACGGGATCCTGCGCGCCGGTGACCTGGTCTCGACCATGGCGATTCCCGTGCCGCCGCAGGGCACAGTGGCGAATCTGATCATCCCGGTCACCGTCGTGCCGGAGCCACTGAACACGTAGTCGGCTACCCGTGTCCGGCTGGGCCGCCCGGCCCACACTGAGGTGGACGCGACCGGCCCACGGTCGCCCCGGCACAGAAGGTGCGGCTGATGATCATCCACAACCCCGTCCCGGCGGCACACACCGCCGTCGAGGACACCGGCGAATTCCGGTCCGGCTTCGAAGCGGGCACCGCCGCCGTGCCCAGCGTCACCCACGGCACGCGGTACCTGCGCTACGCCGCGGTCGACGGCATGGCCGTCTTCGAAGGCGACATCGTCCTTGGCACCCTCGCGGCGATCCAGGCGCCGCACCGGGCGGAGGGCGTGGTCATCACCGGCGCGGAATTCCGCTGGCCCGATGGCGTGGTGCCGTTCGAGGTCGACCCGGCACTGCCCGACCCGCAACGGGTGGCCGCCGCGGTCGCCCACTGGAACGGGCGCACCCACCTGCGGTTCGTGCCGCGCACCGCCGGGGATACCGACTTCCTCCGGTTCATCCCGAGTACCGCGAGCCGGTCGCCGGTGGGCAGGCACGGCGGCATGCAGACCATCGAACTCACCGCCACCGCGCCCATCGGGACCGTGGTGCACGAGATAGGACACGCGATCGGGCTGTGGCACGAGCAGAGCCGCGAGGACCGCGGCGATTTCATCGACGTGCGACTGGTCAACGTCGACCCCGCGACCCGGCACAACTTCGCCCAGCACATCACCGACGGCGACGACATCGGCGACTACGACTTCGGCTCGATCATGCATTACCCCGCGACGGCCTTCAGTATCAACGGACAGGCCACCATCGTCCCGAGGGTCGTGCTGCCGCCCGGGGTCAGCATGGGACAGCGCGTCGAGCTCTCGGCGGGCGACATCGCCGCCGCCCACGCCATCTACCCCGACCCGGCCGGCGGCTGAATGGCGCGGCCGAAGACGAGTAATCGACTACTCGTGTCCGTCCCACGGGCCGCGGCGCACGCTGAGATCCCAGCGACCCCGACCCGGACAGGTGATCGACATGACCAGCGAGACGAGCACTGCCGCATGGCGGGAACAGGTGTCGGCCGCCGCCCAGCGCTACGCCGACAGCGCCGCCCAGCGCTGCCGCATCGAGCAGCGGCGCCGAACGGCCGAGTCCGATGTCGTGGACAGCGAGGAACAGATCGTCGCCCGCGCGGATCGATTGTTCGCCAACGGCGAGGTGCCCCCGGAGGTAGTGACCGACCTCGCTGCCGGCGAACCCGTCGGCCGGATCACGGCGCTCGAACGGGTGATCGGTCAGGTCAACGATCTCCAGGCGGCGAACTTCCTCGGCCGCGGCGGCCGCGCGGCGGCCACGGTCGCGCGGATCTCCCTGGCCGACAACGGCCGGGAGGTCCCGATCGGGACCGGCTCACTGGTCTCCCCACAGCTGCTGCTCACCAATCACCACGTCCTGCCGACCGCGCAGAGCGCCGCGCGGGTGATCGTCGAGTTCCGCGCCGAGACCGATCTCGACAGCACACCGACCCCGCCGGTCCGGGTGCGCCCGGTTCCGCAGGACTTCTTCGTCACCCACGAGAAACTCGACTACACGCTCGTGCGGCTCGGTCCCGTACCCGGCGACGGTGCGCCCGGCGTGACCTTCGGCTGGAATCCGCTGATCGCCGAGCAGGGCAAGATCGTCATCGGGGAAGCCATGAACGTCATCGGCCACCCGATGGGCAGGCTCAAGGAGATCTCGATCCGCGACAACCGGCTCGACCTCCAGCTCGACGACTTCCTGAACTACTCCTCCGACACCGAACCGGGCAGTTCGGGCTCCCCGGTGTTCAACGACCAGTGGGAAATCGTCGCCCTGCACCACTGCGGCGTGTCCGCGCAGGACACCGAGGGCAACACCCTGCGCCTCGACGGCAGGCGCTGGCAGCCCGGCGACGGCGACGACGCCGTGCAGTGGATCGCCAACGAAGGGGTGCGGGTGAGCGCGATCCTGCGCGACCTGCGCTCGCGTCGCTACGATCCCGCGCAGAAGGCCCTGCTAGACGAACTCGGCGAACAGGCCGGATTGGATGTGGTCGGACCACAGCAGGACATCGGGGTCGTTTCGCAGCCGGAGCCGATCGTCGGGCGGCCGGAACCGGTTGTTGGGCAGGCGGATCCGGTTGTCGTGCCACCGGAACCGGCTGTCGTGCGGCCCGAACCGGCTGTCGTGCGGCCGGAACCTGTCGTGCCACCGCAACCGGCTGTCGCGCAGGAGGAATCGGTCCCGCGCCTGCGCGGTCTGCGCGGTAACACGACGGCGTTCGGCGGACGCCGGAGCCTGCTGTTCCTGCACGGCCGCGGCCAGCAGGGCCGCGACCCCGGCGACCTGCGCCGCGTGTGGACCGCCGGTTTGAACAAGGGCCTCACCCTGGCGGACCTGGCGGCCATCGATGCCGCCGACGCGTACTTCCCCTACTACGGCGACCGGCTCGCCACGAGCCTCGAGCACCGGGAGTCCACGGGGGCAACGGATTCCGCGCTCTACGAGAGTCTGGTGACCGAGGCCGCCGAAGCAGCGGGTATGCCGTCCGCAGGGGCCGAGACCGACGCCGTCCCCGAGGAAGGGCTGCGCGGTATCGGGTCCGGCCTGCTCGGCCGGGTGCACGACCAGCTCGGCTGGCTGGCCGCGCGCAGCGGTCTGGACACCTTCCTCATCAGCGCCATCTTCAGTGACGTCGCGGCCTATCTCGGCAACGACGAGGTCCGCAAAGGCGTCCTCGAGACAGTCCTGGCCGATACGCCGGCCACCGGTGAACTGATCCTGGTCGCACACAGTCTCGGGACGGTGGTGGCACTGGATCTGCTGACCGAGCTGCCGCGCGAACTCGATGTGCGACTGCTGGTGACAGCGGGCAGCCCGCTGGGACTGGACGCCGTCTACCGCAAGCTGCTCACCGGCGGCGCGACCCGCCCCGAACGAGTCGGCAACTGGCTCAACACCTTCTACGCGGGCGATCCCGTCGCTATCGGCTGCCCCCTGCGGCCGGTGTGGGGCGCCGGTGTGCACGACGCCGCGGTCGAGAACTCGAAGGAACACGCGCACGACATCGACGAGTACCTCGCCCACCCGGTGGTCGCCGCCACCATCGGCCGCGCGGTGCGCGCCTGAGCGCATCGTTCGCGCCGTCCACGGGCCGGTTCCGGATTCGCGTAGCGCCCTACGCGTTCGGAACCGGCCGTCGCGAGGGATCCTGAACAGGAAGGATTTCGGCGAAAGGTACAACGATGTACGACGCGGATCCGGAGGACGCGGTCCTGGCCGCGAGCTCCGACACCAGAGAAGAAATGGACGAGCCGCCGGCGGTACACCGGCACGGCGGCCACGGTCACCGGGCCTACGCATCGGCCCGGCGCACACAGAAGATCCTCTGCACCCACGGCACCGGCGCCTGGGTGTTCGGTTTCCCCGGCCCAACGGTGCGCGCGGGGACCAGGATTTCGGTGCGCCTGGCCGAGATCGGCCCTGACGGTGTTCCCCTGCCCGACAGCGACACGGTGCGTGTACTCGCGGTGGTCCCGCACAGCGACGGCACCACCACAGTGCGGTATCACGTTGGCGCGGAACACAATCTGCGCGTGCTGTTCGACTTCGCCATCGTCACCTGAGCGGTGCCGCCCCGGCGGCACCGGCGGCGCCCCGCGGCACCGGTAGCCGTCGCAGGCCAGCTGTGCGCGCAGCATGTGCGAGGTCCGGTCGGTGCTGTCGCCGGGCGGAGACCGCGGTTTCGCAGCGCGTCGAGGCACCGCTGCTGCATGTCCTGTTCGACTTCCTCATCGTCACGTGCGCGGCACCGGCGGCGCCGTCAGCCGTCGCCGGCCAGCAGTGCGCGCAAAATATGCGAGGTCCGGTCGGTGACGGTCGCCGTGGGCAGATCGCGATCCCGCAGCGCGTCGAGGCACCGCTGCTGCAACTCCTGCGCCCGGCTGCACAGCGCCCAGGTCGGCTCGCCGGACACCGGCACGACACGCGCCGCGACCTCGAGCAGATCGCAGCCCGCACCGGTCCAGCGTTCGGCGGTGACCTCGGTACCGGCGAGCCGGATCCCGGTCCAGCGAGTACTCACCACGGGCCCCACCGCCCGCAGGTGGTCCACCGCCACACCGGGCGGGGTGCAGCTCACCAGGAACTGACGCTGAGCGGGGGAGAGAATCTCGGTGACATCGCCGCCCGCGTCGACCGCGGCCCGGATCGCACCGGCCGGACGGTGGCTGACCGCGGAGGCGGCGAGCTCACGGCGCATCCCGCGCCAGGCGCCCTCGATCCGGAATTCCAGGTCACCGTCGACGAACGGCGCCGCCCACCGCCCGGCCAGCCGGGGCGGCGAGCAGGGCAGCAGGTCGACCGCGAGATCGTCACCGGGACCGCTGCGCAGCCGGATGGTGATCCCGCTCGACATCAACGCCATCGGGTCCGGCGCGCCCGGGGCGGGGGCGGCGAACCAGAGTTCGTGTGCCGTCGCGGCGGCGGTCGTGCCGGTGAGCAGGGTCAGCGCGGTGCCGGGATCGCCACCGATACCGAACCCGATCTCGATCGGAGTAGTCATCCTTGCCCCTTCCGCGCCTATGCCACCACCGCTGGACGGCACTCGCATACAGCTTGGCTCGAGCGTCCAGGAACGGGCACGCGTAATTCGCTACTCGATCGCCGGACCTGCCGTCGCCCACACCTGCTCCCGGCGGCCCGCGCGGGCGAGCCGAGTAGTGCACTACTCGCGACAGCGCCGGTGCCGTGGCCGACACTGGCCAGTGGTCCGATTCCTGCCGCCACCAGGAGGTTCCCGATGGTCACGCCCCGGCAGAAGCGCCTGGTCCCGTTCGCGGCCCACCCGGTCCGCTTGCTCGCTCACCTCGCCGAGGTGGTCGACCGGCGGCTCGGCTGGTCACGGTTGCCGACCCCGCTCGGCCTGGTGGTGCTGATAGGCCTGCGCAGTCGGCTGCGGGCGCACAACCTCATCGACACCGGCGGCCACCCCGACCGGCCACTGCCCCCGGACACCGACGGCACCCACCGCGCGGCCCGCACCGTCGACGGCACCTACAACGACCTCGACGTGCCGCGCACCGGCTCGGTCGGCTGCCGGTTCGGCCGCAACGCCCCGATCGCGGCGACCTTCCCCGAGACCGGGGACAAGCTCATGGAACCCAACCCCCGCCTGGTCAGCGCCACCCTGCTGCGCCGCGACCGGTTCCGGCCCGCGAGCACCCTGAACCTGCTGGCCGCCGCCTGGATCCAGTTCGAGGTGCACGACTGGTTCAGCCACGCCCGCGACGACACCGCCCCGTTCACCGTCACCCTCGGCGATCACGACGACTGGCCGGAACCGCCCATGACCATACCGAGCACCCCGACGGTGCCCGCCCCGGAACCCGGCGACCCGCCGACCTTCACGACCACCAGCTCTCACTGGTGGGATGCCTCCCAGATCTACGGCAGCACAGTCGAATTCGCGAAAGCGCTGCGATCGGGCAAGGACGGCGAACTCCTCGTCGACGAACTCGGCCTGCCTCCGCTCGACGCGGCCCGGCTGCTCGCGCTCGACGACACCGCCGTCAACGCCTGGGTCGGCCTTGCCCTGCTGCACTCGCTGTTCCTGCGCGAACACAACGCCATCTGCCGCCGCCTGGCCCAGCGCTACCCCGACCTGACCGACCAGCAGCTCTACGACACCGCCCGGCTGGTCAACTCGGCACTGGTCGCCAAGATCCACACCATCGACTGGACCCCCGCGATCATCGCCCACCCGACCACGGTCGCGGCCATGCGCGCCAACTGGTTCGGTGTACTCGGTGAACGCCTCACCCGCCGCTTCGGGCGGCTGTCGGGCAGCGAAGTCCTGTGCGGCATACCGGGTTCCGCGGTCGACGACCTCGGCGTGCCCTACTCGCTGACCGAGGAGTTCGTCGCCGTCTACCGCATGCACCCGCTGATCCCCGACGACCTGACCGTGCGCGACCTGGCTGACGACCGGGTACTGGCCACCCACCCCTTCCCGGATCTCGGGGTGGAGTCCATCCGCGACCGGCTGACCGAAACCCCGATGGACACCCTGTTCTACTCCTTCGGCCGTGCCCATCCCGGCGCACTGACCCTGCACAACTACCCAGAGCACCTGCGCCATCTGACGCGCCCCGGCCGCCCGATGCTCGATCTCGCCACCGTCGACATCCTGCGGGTGCGCGAGCGGGGCGTCCCGCGCTACAACGAGTTCCGCAGGCAACTGCGGCTACCACCGGTGACCTCCTTCGACCGGATGACCGACGATCCGGCCTGGGCGCGGGAACTGGCGCAGGTGTACGGCGATGTCGACAACGTCGACCTGATGGTCGGGCTCTACGCCGAGCCGAAGCTGCCCGGATTCGGGTTCAGCGACACCGCGTTCCGCGTCTTCGTGCTGATGGCCTCACGGCGGTTGTCCGCGGATCGCTTCTTCACCACCGACTTCCGGCCCGAGATCTACACCGAGGCGGGCATGGCGTGGGTGGCCGACAACTCGATGCGCAGCGTCCTGCTGCGGCATTTCCCCACGCTCGCACCGGCTCTGGACGGAGTCGGTAACCCGTTCGCACCGTGGCGCTCAACGCGGCACACCGAGGAAAGGGCAGCACGATGACCGACGTGGCCGCGCCGCGCACCAACCCGGACTATCTGCGCTACCGACCGGACGTGGAGCACCCGCGCCCCGACGAGGACGCCGACATCGACCGGATCATCGCCGTGCTGCGCAGCAACAACCAGCGCGCCTACCGCCGCAACAAGCGCGGCATGCGCGACGCGCACGCCAAGAGCCACGGCATCCTGCGCGGCGAGCTGACCGTGCACGCGGATCTGCCTGCGGAACTGGCACAGGGCATGTTCGCCACACCGCGCAGCTACCCGGTCATCGCCCGCCTGTCGAGCACCTCGGGGGCCATTCGCAGCGACCAGTTGCGCGGCGTGCGCGGTCTCGGCATCAAAGTGCTCGGCGTCCAGGGGCCGCGGGCCATGCCCGGCGACACCGCCACCACCCAGGACTTCATCATGGTCACCCACCGGGAGTTCCTGTTCGCCGACGCCCACGCCTACCTCACCCGCGGCATGCCGACCGCCTGGACCCTGGCCCGGCTCCCCGACCATGTCCTGCGCGCGGGCAGCGACCTGCTCGCCGGGGTGGACCGGCACCTGCTGCGGCGGATCGGGCTGCGGGTCCCACCGAACCTCGGCGTCTTCATCGCACCCAACACCCACATCCTCGGCGAGACCTTCTACACCTCCGCGCCGCTGCGCTACGGCGATTACATCGCCAAACTGCTGTTCACCCCGGTCTCCCCGGAGGCCGTCGCCCTGCACGGACAACCGGTCGGCGACGGCATCAACGTCCACCGCGAATCGGTGATCGACTTCTTCGCCGAGCACAGCGCCACCTACGAACTGCGTGCCCAGCTGTGCACGAACACACAGACCATGCCGATCGAGGACGCCACCGTCGCCTGGCCCGAGCGCGAGTCCCCCCACTGCACCGTGGCCACCCTGCGATTCGGCACCCAGGACCCGTACACGCCCGCACGCCGCGCATACGGCGACGAGGTCCTGTCGTTCAACTCCTGGCGCGGACTGGCGGCGCACCGGCCACTGGGTTCGATCAACCGGCTCAAGTTGCGGGTCTATGAGGCGTCGAGCAACTACCGCCATCACGTCGACAACGCACCACGGATCGAGCCACGAGACGCAGCAGAGTTACCGCCGTGACCAGCTCATATGCCACACAGGCACCTGCTAACGATCGTTGTGGGGTCGCGGGCCGGGAACTAGACTTCACCGGTATGGGCGGTATGTGGCAGCTACTCGATCGCCCCACCGAACACGAGGCCGTGCGGTCGGCGCTGACCGACGGACACGGCGGTGCGGTGCTGGTCGGCGCGGCCGGTGTCGGCAAGACCACCCTGGCCCGGGCTGTCACCGCGACCCTCGCCGAGCCCGTGCGCTGGGTCGCCTGTACCGAGTCCTCCCAGGCGATCCCGCTGGGCGCCTTCGCACCGTGGATCGCGCCCTCGGCCTCACGCGACCCGCTGGCGCTGCTGCATTCGGCGAGAGAGAATCTCCTGGCCCAGCCGGGCACGATCGTCGGCGTCGACGACGCCCACCTGCTCGACCGGCTCTCGGCCACCCTGCTGCACCAGATCGCGCTCGACCGGGGCGCACGCATCATGGCCACCGTGCGCTGCGGGGAAGTGGTGCCGGACGCGGTCACCTCACTGTGGAAGGACGGCTTCCTCGACCGGATCGAGTTGTCGCCGTTCACGAAACAGCAGTGCACCACGCTCGTGGAGAGCGTCCTCGGCGGCACCCTGGAAGGGCTCAGCGCCGACGTGCTGTGGGAGTCCTCCGGCGGCAACCCGCTGTTCCTGCGGAACATGGTCGAGGGCGCTGTCGAGGCGGGCACGCTCACCGACGTCAACGGGGTCTGGCAGCTGCGCGGCCCGACCGCGGTCCCCGCGGGCCTGGCCGACCTGCTCGACGAACGCCTCACCCGTGCCCGGCGCGACGTGCTCGACGCGCTCGAGACCCTGGCCGTGTACGAGCCTCTCGATATCGACATCCTCACCGAGTTGGCCGGCGCCGAAGCGGTGGACGCCGCCGAACACACCGGCCTGATCCGGGTGTGCCGCGACGGCGGCGCCGTCGCGGTGCGATTCAGTCACCCGCTGCTGGGCGATGTGGTGCGCCGCCGGATCGGGACCGCCGGGGCACGGGTGCGGCGGGCCCGGCTCGTCGACGTCCTGCGCGAGCGCGACCTCAGCACCCCCGCGCACCGGATCCGGCTGGCCCGGCTGTGCGTCGACAGCGATCAGCCGATCGACACCGGGCTGCTGATCAGCGCCGCCAAAGACGCTGTCTCACTGTCGAATCTGCCGCTGGGTGAACGGCTCGCGCGCGCGGCCCGCGAGCGGGGCGGGGGACTGCGCGCGGCGGAACTGCAATCGCGGGCGCTGCTGTGGCAGGGCAGGCCGCAGGACGCCGACGAGATCCTGGCCCGGTTCGACCCCGACCGGCTCGACCAGCTCCAGCTCGTCCAGTGGGGAGTGCTGCGCGCGAGCCTGCGGTTCTGGCTGCTTGGCGACGTCGACCGGAGCCGCGAGCTGATCGACCTGCTCACCGCGCGCGTGGATCACCCCGCCCTGCGGGTCACCGTCGACGCGGTGGGAGCGGCGATGGCCGTGCACGAGAACCGCATCGCCGAGGGAGTCGCCGTCGCCGAGCAGGTGCTCGCCGACCCCGTGGCGCCGAGGCAGGCGGTCGACTTCGCCGCGTTCGCACTCGGGCTTGCCCTGCCGGTCGCCGGTCGCGGCGCGGACTTCGCCCCCATCGCCGCGCTCATCCGCTCCGAGCAGAAGTCCACCGACGGCATCATCCGGGTCATGGTCCGCTACGGGGATGTGCTGGCGCTGACCATGATCGGCGATCTCGACCAGGCCGACCGGCGCGCCGACGAATACCGCGACTTCTCCTCGGCCGGCCAGTTCGTCGGCTGGGCGATCGCCCGCATCGCGGCCGGCGTCGTGGCCACCTACCGGGGCCGGTTCCGGGACGCGATCGCGGCATTCGACCAGGCACTCGCCGCCCTCGACGCCGAGAACTCCCTGCCGTGGAAACTGCCGGCGCGATTACTGCTGGCCCGCTGCTGTGCCGCGATGGGGGAGGTCGAGCACGCCGAGCGGGTACTCGGTGAGGCCGAGGAACACCACGGGCCGCACACGCTGCTGCACGAGCCCCAGCGCCTGATCGCCCAGGCCTGGCTCGCCGCCGCCCAGCACCGGGTCCACTGCGCGATCGACCTGGCCCGCCGGGCCGCCGATCTGGCCCACCGGTCCGGCCAGTTCGCACTGGAAGCCGAAGCGCTGCACCACGCCGCGCGATTCGGCGACCGGCGCGTGGCCACCCGGCTCGCCGCCCTGGCCGGTCATGTCCAGGGCCCGGTGGCCGGCCTCTACGCGCGCCACGCGGCCGCGGTGGCCGCCGCGGACCCGGCCGGCCTGAGCGCGGTCAGCGCCGAATTCGAGACCGCGGGCCTGCTCCTGTCGGCCGCCGATGCCGCCGCCCAGGCCGTGCCCGTCCACGATCGCGCGAGCAACCGCAGGCAGGGCGCCGCCGCCGCGGCCCAGGCCCTCGCCCTCGCCGCCCGCTGCGACAACGCGACCACCCCCGCCATCCTCGGCGCCGCCCGCCCCCTGCCGATCACCGAACGCGAACGCGAGATCGCCGCCCTCATCGCCCGCGGCCTGTCCAATCGCGCCATCGCCGAACGCCTCTGCGTCTCGGTCCGCACCGTCGAGGGCCACATCTACCGCGCCTGCATCAAACTCGACGCCGGCGACCGAGAACAGCTCGCGAAACTGATCTGAGGTCGCGGGGGAGTCGCAGTCCCTCCCCGCGGTGCCGCGCGCGAGGCATCGCGGTGCTCAACCAGTGACTCAGGCCCTCGTGAGGGCGCGCCGATCGCCCGCTCTCACCACTGCGAGACAGAACCTAGACGAGATCGCTCGGGTCCGTATTGGCCCCGCACAGGATCACGCACACCCGTTCGCCGGGTTCGGGGCGGTAGACAGGGCCCGAGCCGGTGTCGAGCAGTGCCGCCAGCGCGGTGGCGGCGCCGTTCTCGACGACGATCCGGTGCCGGTCCCATAGCTGTTGCCTGGCCGCCCGGATCGCCTCGTCGGGCACGAGCAGCGACCGCACACTCGGATGCTGGGCGGCGGCCAACGCCATCGCGGACACATTCGGCGCACCGAGGGAATCGGCGGCGATCGAGTCGACGGTGACATCCACCGGGCGGCCTGCTTCCAGCGCGGCGTTCAGCGATCGACAGCCCTGTGGTTCGACGGCTACGGTGCGAATCCCGAAATTCTGTGCGGCGACCGCGGTTCCGGTGAACAAACCACCGCCGCCGACGGCGACGAGCACCGTGTCGAGATCGGGCAGCTGCGCCTGGATCTCGCGCATGAGCGTGCCTGCGCCCGCGGCGACGAGCGTATTGTCATAGGCATGGGCGGCCAGCGCACCACTGGTCTCGGCGAATTCCCGGCAGGCGGCCAACGCCTGCTTATATTCCGGACCGATCAGTCGCACCTGCGCGCCGTATTCACGAAGTCGACCAATTTTGACCGCAGGCGCGGTCTCGGGCAGAAACACCGTCGCGGGCACCCCCGCCTCCCGTGCCGCCCACGCGCACGCCAACCCGGCATTGCCGCCCGAGGCGATCGTCACACCCGCGTCCGGCAACGTTTCCGCGGCCGCGTGCGCACGCACGAAATTCTGCGCACCTCGCGCCTTGAAAGTACCGGTGAACTGCAAGAACTCCAGTGCGAACCACAGCGGGTCCGGCCCAGCTCCGGCCGGTGCGAGGGTGATCGGGCGAACCAGTCCGTCGATCCGCGCCGCGGCGGCTTCGATGTCAGCGAAAGTCGGGGTCACCCCTCGACTATGCCACCGGTCAGGTCCCGTCGATCCGCCTGTTGAGCGGGCGAATTGTTACGACGGGTTTACGCCCGCACCAGTCTGGGTACATAACAGATCGGTAACAAGCTCGAAGGCGGGTAGTCGTGTCGGTCTGGGGACGCGAAAACCCCCAGTGCACCGGCGCACGCCCGGCGTGTCAGCAAAGGATGTGCACACACATGAGCGCGAACCTGATGATCGTGGACGACGATGTCCAGATGCGGGGGAACCTGCGTCGTGCGATGGAGGACGAAGGGTATGCCGTCGCCGAGGCGGGCGTCCCTTCCGACGCCCTCGATCGGCTGCGTAACGACGGGCCACCCGATCTGATGATCGTCGACCTGATGCGCGGCGAAGCCGACGGCTTCGACTGCATCAGGGAGATCCGTCGTGACCACGACGTGCCGATCATCGTGATCAGCACCCGTTACGACACCCACGACGTGGTCGCGGCCCTGGAGGCGGGGGCCGACGACTTCGTGAGCAAGCCGTTCGAAATCAAAGAGATCACCGCCCGGATGCGCGCGCTCCGCCGTCGCGCCCGCATCACCGCCGATCGCGACACCACCCCCGAGGCGGTGCTCGACGCCGATCCACACACTCCGCTGGTGCTCGCGGCCGACGCGGGCGCGGTGCGACGAGGCGCCGAGGAGATCCATCTCACGGTCACCGAATTCCGGTTGCTGTGTGAGCTGGCCGAGACGCCTGGCCGGGTGCTGAGCCGTTCCGTACTGCTCGAAAGGGTATGGGACCAGGGCTTTTTCGGCGACGAGCGAATCGTCGACGTCCACGTGCGCCGACTGCGCACCAAGATCGAACGCGACCCTTCCGACCCGCGCATCGTGGTTACCGTGCGTGGTCTCGGGTATCGCCTCGATGTGCAGTCGTAGTAAACGATTCGTCATACAACCGCAAAGAGCTCGACACAAAGACCGCAAAGTCTGCTGGGCACGTTAGATATATGACAACGTCCACCATGTCCAACGAGCCGGCCGCCACGGCGGCCACTGGTTCGGAACCGAGATTGCGTCATCCACGGCTGGGCGACGGTGCTCAGCTGTGGCGGATCGCCCGCGACTCGCAGGTACTCGACGTCAATTCCAGCTACGCGTACCTGCTGTGGTGTCGCGATTTCACCGCGACCTCGCTGGTTGCCGAGCTCGACGGTGAGCCCGTCGGATTCGTCATCGGATATGTGCGCCCGGAAGCTCCGGACACGCTGTTCGTCTGGCAGATCGCCGTCGACGCGCAATGCCGTGGGCGCGGCCTGGCCGCCAGGATCCTGCACGCACTGCTCGATTCCGTAGCACCCGCGGGCATCACCACGTTGGAAACCACGATCTCACCCGGAAACACCGCCTCACACGCGCTGTTCTCCGCGGTGGCCCGGGAACGCGGTGCCGATTTGCGCACCGAGGACCTGTTCGAAGAAAACGATTTCCCCGATTCACACGAGGCAGAGCTGCTGTATGTGATTTCACCGGCTCAGCGCCAGGAGGAACGACGATGATCACGACCACCGACACCAGCATTTTCGAGGCCATGGAATCGAATGTGCGCGGATACTGCCGTGACTGGCCGGCCATCTTCAACACCGCCGAAGGCGCATGGTTGCGCGACGAGCAGGGCCGCGAATACCTCGATTTCTTCGCAGGCGCCGGCGCGCTGAACTACGGACACAACAACCCGATTCTGAAGAAGGCGCTGCTGGACTACATCGGCAGCAACGGCATCACCCACGGTCTGGACATGTCGACCGTGGCCAAACGCGAGCTACTCGAGACCATCCGCGACAATCTGCTCTCGCCGCGTGGCCTCGACTACAAGGTGCAGTTCCCTGGGCCGACCGGCGCGAACGCCGTCGAAGCCGCGCTCAAGCTGGCCCGCAAGGTCACCGGGCGCAAGACCATCCTGAGCTTCACCAACGCCTTCCACGGCATGACCCTGGGCGCGCTGTCGGTCACCGGCAACGCCGCCAAGCGGGCAGGTGCCGGCGTGCCGCTCGAGCACTCCACCCCGATGCCCTACGACGGCTACTTCGACAACACCATCGAGGACTTCGGCTGGATGCAGCGCGTCCTCGACGACAGTTCCTCGGGTTTCGATCGCCCCGCCGCGGTGATCGTGGAGACCGTGCAGGGTGAGGGCGGCGTCAACCTGGCCCGCGCCGAATGGCTGCGCCACCTGGCCGGACTGTGCGCCGCGCGTGACATCCTGCTCATCGTCGACGACGTGCAGATGGGTTGCGGCCGCACCGGGCCGTTCTTCTCCTTCGAGATCGCCGGCATCACCCCCGATATCGTCACGCTGTCCAAGTCGATCGGTGGCTACGGCCTGCCGATGGCGCTGGTGCTGCTCAAGCCCGAGCACGACCAGTGGGCGCCCGGCGAGCACAACGGCACTTTCCGTGGCAACAACCCCGCCTTCGTCACCGCCACCGCCGCCCTGCGCGAGTACTGGTCCGACGACAAGCTCGCCCAGCGCACCGCCGAGAACGGCGCCTACGTGGGCCGCACGCTGAGCGCTGTCGCCGAACGCCACGCCGGAGTGTCCACCCGTGGTCGCGGCATGGTGCACGGCATCGTCTTCGACGACCCGTCGCAGGCGGGCAAGGTCTGCCGCACCGCGTTCGAGCAGGGTCTGCTGGTGGAGACCTCGGGTTCGATGGACGAGGTCGTGAAGCTGTTGCCGCCGTTGACCCTCGGTAGCGACGAGCTCGATCAGGGCCTGTCGGTGCTGGTCTCCTCGATCGACACCGTGTGTGGCGGTGCCGCATGATCGTGCGCACCACCGCGGAGATCACCGGCACCGAACGCGATGTGGCAGGGCCGGGTTGGCGCAGCAAGCGCATCGTGCTCGGCGGTGACAAGGTCGGGTTCTCCTTCCACGAGACCACGATCGAGGCGGGCACCGTCCACGAGTTCCACTACCAGAATCACGTCGAGGCGGTGTGGCTGGTCGCGGGCGAGGGCAGCCTGCTCGATCTCGACAACAAGACGACATACGAGTTGGGTCCCGGCTCGATGTACCTGCTCGACGGCCATGAACGTCATCAGGTCACCGCGCGCACCCAGCTGCGGATGTTGTGTGTTTTCAATCCGCCGGTCACCGGCCGCGAGGTACACGATGAGAACGGGGTGTATCCGCTGATTATCGAGGAGGATGGCGCCAGTGTCTGATCAGCTCGACCGCTACCCGACCCGGCTCGCCGAGCCGGCCCCACATCTGGAACGCACCGATCCGACGGTGTGGGGGCAGGTCACCTCGCCGGAGTTGTCAGGGTTCGACGCGAACGGTTTCGCGACGATTCCCGACCTGCTCACCCCGGACGAGGTGGCCGCGTTCGGCGCCGAGATCGGGCACTTGGCGGCCGACCCTGTGCTCTACGGCGACGAGCGGGTGATCGTGGAACCGGTTGCGGGGCAGGTGCGCTCGGTGTTCCAGGTGCATCAGCTCAGCAAGCCGATCGCCGAGTTGGTTGCGGAATCGCGGATCGTCGGGCTCGCCGAGCAGATCCTCGGGTCGCCGGTGTATCTGCATCAGACCCGGGTGAACTACATGCCCGGTTTCGGTGGTAGTGGTTTCGGCTGGCATTCCGATTTCGAGACATGGCACGCCGAGGACGGCATGCCCGCTCCGCGCGCGGTGAGTCTGTCGATCGCGTTGACCGACAACTACCCGTTCAACGGCAGTCTGATGGTGATGCCCGGCTCGCACCGCACCTTCGTGCCGTGCCTGGGCGAAACGCCCACCGGGCACTATCGGGAGTCGTTGCGCGAGCAGCGCATCGGGATTCCGACGGCGGATGACATCACGTTCCTCGCCGCCCGCTACGGCATCACGCAGTTCACCGGGCAGGCCGGTTCGGCGTTGCTGTTCGACTCCAACCTGATGCACGGATCGTCGAACAACATCACCCCGTTCCCCCGCTCGAACATCTTCCTGGTGTTCAACAGCGTGGACAACGCCTTGGTCGAGCCTTTCTCGGCCCCCCAGCGCCGTCCGCAACACATCGCCGCCCGCGATTTCACCCCACTGCGGGAAGCTGTGCCGGAAACCGTCGGCGCGCTGGCGGAGCAGGCGCCCTAGGGTAGTTCGGACAATGCGGTGAGAGAGGCCGCCGCTCGCGGATCGTCGCGGGCGGCGGCCTTCCACCACTGCTCGGCGGCGGCCCGCTCGCCCTGCTGTAGGAGGAGGGCGCCGAGGTCGTAGGCGGCGCCGCTGTGGCCTGCCTCGGCGGCCTGGGTCCAGAGGGCGCGCGCCGAATCGTGTTCGCCGCGTTCGTGCATGGCGGTGCCGAGATCGTGCAGGGCGCCGCCGACACCTTGGCTGGCCGACCGTGGGGGAGGCGGTGCGATCGAGACCTCGGGCGGGGGATCGGCGGGCGCGGGTGGGCCGACCGGCCTGATCGGAACCGTGGAGATGATCGGTCTGAGGGGACGCGTCGGTTCGGCCGGGCCCGTCGTCAGCTCGACGACCAGCTCGTTGAAATCGGGCGTACCGGGGCCGGTGCTGCACCACAGGGTCGACGCCCCATCGGGGAGCAGGTCGACGACCATCCCGTAATTGCCGGTCCAGGACTGATGTGTGCCCGACCCGGCCACCCAGACGGGCGTGAGGGTGAACAGCGCGTCTGGCGCGTCCGCGGTCACCGAGATGTCGATGCCCTCGGCCAGCGCCTCGTACCAGATGTCAACGCCCGCCAGCGATCTCCCGTTCAGATTCACGTGCCCGTCGTGAACGGACAGCCCTAGCCCCAGGCCCGTCACGTCCGCTGGTGCCATCACCGACAGCGCGCGCAGATGTACCGCCGTGGTCCCGGTGGGCAATGCCTCGGTGTACATCGGATACACCGCCGCACCACACCATTCGATCGGCTCGGCGCCGTGGTAGCGCTGATCGAGCGGCACCGGTTCGCCAGGGCGTTGCGCGCCGGGATCATTCATCGGTGGCACCCACACTTTCCGCTGTCGAACCCCCTCGCGGCGCCAGACGGTCCGCGGTTGCGCGCTACACCGTACTCGCGTCTACGCGGTGCCGTGGCCGATTTACGACAAGACCGACAGCCGAATGCGGCAACGCCCCGGCGAATTCGCCGACCTGGCCGGATCGGTGTGTCCGGATGTCAGGCAACGGGATTCGCCGGGGCGTAACCCGACCGATCGGGCGTGGCATCAGCGATCAGACAGCGACCGACTCGCCGAGCTCCTCTTCGACGGCGGCGGGCGCGACCGGTGTCGGAGCGTGGCGTGCTTCGTACCGACCCGCCACCACGACGAGCACCAGACCGACCGCCAACCAGGCGAACAGGCCGAGCAGGCGGGAGCCGAAGCCGGCGCCACCGTCGAAGTAGAGCAGGTCCCGCAGTCCTTCGACGAAATCGGCGCCGTTCCAGAACGAGTGCAGCGCGCCGAAGAAGCCGTTCTGGAGTTCCGGTCCGTAGACGCCGCCGGAGGTGGTGAAGTTCAGCATCACGAACAGGGTGATCAGCGCCAGGGTGGTCCAGCGCTTCAGGAAGGTGTGCAGTCCGATGCCGATCAGGATGATGCCGCAGGTGTAGAGCCAGGCGATACCGAACACACTCGCGAAGTCGCTGTCGATGACGCCGAACACCGGGCCCGCCACGGCAACGCCGATGAGGCTCACGATCAGCGCGGTCACCACCCCGATCGCTGCCCGTACCCGCATCCGCAACATCGCGCCCGCCGCGCCGATCACCGCGACGCTGCCGTACGCGCCGACGCTCAACGCGACCAGCAGGAAGAAGATGCCCTGGCCCGTCGGGTCGCCACCGGCCTTGGTCGTCACATCCGTGACCACCAGCGGCACCCCCTGATGATCCGACACCGACCGGAATGCCACCTCCGCGGCCATCGCGCTCGTATCGGAGTTCGCCGTGGCGACGAGCAGTTCCGGTTCAGCGGTGTCGGGCACGTAGGCGCCGATGAGCGCGCGGTTCTGTAGCGCGGTGATGGCCGCTTCGCGGTCGGGCACGGTGATCATGTCGAGGCCCGCGCCGCCCTTGTCCTTCATCGTCTGCGCCAGGACCATCGACTGCGGGGAGTCGCCGACGACGGCGAGCGTCAGATTGTTCGGCTCCGGCTGGTGGAACGCGCCGAGATAGGCGAAGGCCATCCCGAGACACATCAGCAGTGGAGTCAGCAGATGTCCGGCGATGTGCCGGAACTGTGCGCGAGTCATCGAGGGAAATCTCCAAACAGTTGGTAAATGCAACTATGTATGGTTGTATAGTACAACTATGAACGCGCGCGACACAAGAACCCTGGCTGTGGACACCATCCAGCGGGAACTCACCGCCTTCGCCCGTCGCGCCAGGGGCCGCGCCGCCGAACTGCACCCCGAGCTGAGCCTGGTCGCCTACAGCATTCTCGACCTGATCCTCGAGCGCGAGGGGTGCCTGGCCACCGACCTCGCCGAACAGTTCCTGCTCGACAAGTCGACCGTCAGCAGGCAGGTCGGTGCGCTGGAAAAGCTCGGCTATCTCGAACGCGCGGTCGACCCCGGCAATCGGCGCAATCACGTCCTGCACGCGACCTCCGCGGGCCGAACTGTCGCCCGCGAGGCCGAACGTCGCCGCAGGGACGCCTTCCAGGCCCGTTTCGCCGACTGGACCGACGAGGACGTCGCGGCGATGGCCGGTTACCTGACCCGCTACAACCGGGGCGACTGATCAGCATCCACCTGGCTATTGCGCGCGTCACTCCCGCCGGTGGGCGGTGCCCCGACGAGGCACGCGAGTCGGTATAGTCGCCGCGGATGAGTAGTGACACCACCCACCCCGAGCAAGAGCGTTCCCCACGCCCGATCAATCGAGCATGGTGGCTGGTGCCGGTGTTGCTCACCGTTGTTTCGGTCGTCTGCGTCAGGACGCCGATCTGGCCCTTCGAACGCTATTCCGGCGGGTTCATCGATCTGCAGGTCTATCGCCTCGGGATCGAGGCCATGCGCGACGGCGCCGACATGTACGGCCAGCTGCCCAAGACCTCGATCGGCATCGGCCTGCCGTTCATCTACCCGCCGTTCGCGGCCATCGCGCTGGCACCGTTCGCGCTGCTGCCGTGGGGTACGGCGAAGATCCTCTACGTCGTGGTCTCGATCGCCGCGGTCGCCTGGACCCTTTACCTGGTCGCGCGTCGCTACCATCCGGACCGAAAGCAGGCTGCCCTGCTGGTCACCGCCTGCGCGATCCCGCTCGCGATGCTGCTGGAACCGGTCCGCGCGACCATCGACTTCGGCCAGGTCAACCTCCTGTTGATGGTGCTGGTCGCCACCGACTGCCTGCTCCCGAAAACCCGCTACCCCCGCGGCATGCTGATCGGTCTGGCCGCCGCCATCAAGCTCACGCCCGCCGCGTTCGTGCTGTACTTCCTGGTCCGCAAGGACTACAAGGCCGCCGCGACCGCCGCGGCCACCGGCGCGATCGCGACCGTGGCCTCGTTCGCGATCCTGCCCAAGGAGTCGACCAACTACTGGTTCGGCGGGCTGGGAAATGTCTCGGGTCTGAGCGGCTCGGCTTTCCACACCAACCAGTCGATCCAAGCCGTCATGGCACGCCTGCACATCACCGGCCTGCCCTTCGACGCGCTGTGGCTCGTACTGGGCGCGCTGCTGCTGGTCCTCGTCGTCGCCGCGATGCGCAAGGCCGCCGACGCTCCCGCGATCGCCCTGTCTCTCAACGCGGTCTTCACGCTGTTGCTGTCACCGATCTCGTGGTCGCACCACTGGGTCTGGATCGCCCCCGCGTTGCTCGCGATGGTCTGCCACGCCCGCACCCTGCCCCTCAGCAGTGCCAGGGGCTGGTACGCCACGGCCGTCGTTGTCGCCGCGGTCTTCGTGATCGCGCCGCACAGTTTCCTGCCCGATGGTGAACATCGCGAGACCTCATGGACTTGGGATCAGCACATCATCGGCGACACGTATGTGTGGTTGGCCGTCGCGCTCGTGGTGCTGTTCCTGGTGACCGGTCGACGGTCCGCACCGGCAGCGGAGGCGCCCGCGGCGGTCGAGGAGCACGCGCGCGTCGCTTGAGCGCTCTGCGCGACGACAGCGGCCCCGATCCGAGGATCGGGGCCGCTGTCGGTTTCGGTCAGACGGTGACGGATGCTTCGCGTTGGAGTTCCAACGCGATGTCGATGAGCTGGTCTTCCTGGCCGCCGACAAGCTTGCGTTTGCCTGCGCGGACGAGCATCTCGGCGGCGGAGACGTTGTAGCGTTCGGCTTGGCGTTCGGCGTGCTTGAGGAAGCTGGAGTACACGCCCGCGTAGCCCATCATCAGTGATTGGCGGTCGAGCAGGCATTCCTGCGGCATGGCCGGGCGGACGACGTCTTCGGCCGCGTCAGCGATCGCGAAGAAGTCGACGCCGGTTTTGATGGCGAGTTTGTCGGCGACCCCGACGAATGCCTCGACCGGGGTGTTGCCCGCACCGGCACCGAAGCGGCGGGTGGACCCGTCGATCTGAGTGGCGCCCGCACGGACGGCGTAGACGGAGTTCGCGACGGCGAGGCCGAGGTTCTCGTGGCCGTGGAACCCGACTTGGGCGTCGGTGCCGAGTTCGGCGACGACGGCGGCGACCCGATCGGAAACCTGTTCCAGGACAAGCGCGCCCGCCGAGTCGACGATGTAGACGCATTGGCAACCGGCGTCGGCCATGATCCGTGCCTGCTTGGCGAGTGCCTCGGGGGGCTGGGTGTGCGACATCATCAGGAACCCGACGGTTTCGAGGCCGAGGTCGCGGGCGTAGCCGAAGTGCTGGATCGAGACGTCGGCTTCGGTGCAGTGGGTGGCGATGCGGCAGATCGAGGCGCCGTTGTCCTGGGAGATCTTGATGTCTTCTTTGACGCCGACGCCGGGCAGCATCAGGAAGGCGAT
This sequence comes from Nocardia sp. FBN12, assembly GCF_054031145.1. Taxonomy (NCBI): domain Bacteria; kingdom Bacillati; phylum Actinomycetota; class Actinomycetes; order Mycobacteriales; family Nocardiaceae; genus Nocardia; species Nocardia sp. FBN12. The sequence continues at coordinate 2,946,381 of NZ_CM132926.1, read as the reverse complement.
CTTGGCGTTGCGCGCTGTCTGGGCGGCGATCGTGATCAGTTCCTGTTCCGGGGTTTTGGAGAATCCGTAGTTGAACGAGGAACCACCGAGACCGTCACCGTGGGTGACTTCGATGACGGGGACGCCGGCACCGTCGAGGGCGGCGACGATGTCGCGGACTTCGGTGGCGCTGAATTGGTGGCGTTTGTGGTGGGAGCCGTCACGCAGGGAGGTGTCGGTGATCCGGATGTCGAGTTCAGCAGAGAATGGCATGGTCGAGTCTCCTTACGCCCGGCTCGGCTGCGGCGGACGCAGGGCCTCGGGGGTGATGGTGTCGAGGGCTGATGAATCGGTCATGATCACACCCGCGTCGACAGGATCTGATCGGCCATGACCTCACCGACACGGGTCGCCGCGGCGGTCATGATGTCGAGGTTGCCCGCGTAGGGCGGCAGGAAATCGCCCGCGCCTTCGACCTCGACGAAGATCGACACCTTCGCCAAGCCGCCGGATACCAGCGACGGTTCGTCGAACTGCGGATCGTTGAGCAGCCGGTAGCCGGGCACGTACTCCTGAATGGACTTCTCCATCCGGAAGATGCTCTCGGAGATGGCGTCTCGATCAGCGTCCTCGGGGATGGCGCAGAAGATGGTGTCGCGCATGATCATCGGCGGCTCGGCCGGGTTGAGGATGATGATGGCCTTGCCCCGCTGCGCGCCGCCGATGGTCTCGACACCCTTGGAGGTAGTCTTGGTGAACTCGTCGATGTTCGCGCGGGTACCCGGGCCGGCCGACACGGAGGACACCGAGGCCACGATCTCGGCGTAAGACACCGGGACAACCCGCGAGACCGCGTTGACCATCGGAATCGTGGCCTGACCACCGCAGGTGATCATGTTGACGTTCGCCGCGTCCCGCAGCGAATCCAGGTTAACCGCGGGGATCACGGCCGGGCCGACCGCGGCCGGGGTGAGGTCGACGGCGCGGATGCCGGCGGCCTCGTATTTCGGCGCGTACGCGCGGTGCACGTAGGCGGAGGTGGCCTCGAACAGCAGATCCGGCTTCTCGTCGAGGGCGAGCAGCCAGTCCGCGCCCTCGGCGGAGGTTTCCAAGCCGAGCCCGCGGGCACGCTTCAACCCTTCGCTGTCGGGGTCGATGCCGATCATCCAGCGGGGCTCGATGGATTCCGAGCGCAGGAGTTTGTAGAGCAGGTCGGTGCTGATGTTGCCGGATCCGACGATCGCGGCGGTGACGGAACCGTTGGACACGGTTGGCCTCCTTGGGGGATGGCGGCCGGGCAGGCCGGGGTGAGATCGGCTCAGGTGAACGACAGGCGGACGGAGCCGAGTCCGGTGAAATCGGCCAGGAACTCGTCGCCCGCCCTGGCGTCGATGGCGCGGGTGCAGGAACCGGGCAACACGATGTCGCCCGCCTTCAACCGCACGCCGAAGCTCGCGACTTTGCGAGCCAGCCAGGCGACGGCGATCACCGGATCGCCGAGGACCGCGTCGCTGCGGCCTTCGGCGATGACCTCACCGTTGCGGGTGAGCACGGCGTCGATCGCGGTGATGTCGATGTCGCCCGGGGCGACACGCTCCTTGCCGAGCACGAAACCGGCCGACGAAGCGTTGTCGGAGATGGTGTCGGCCAGTCCGATCTTCCACTCGGTGATCCGCGAATCGATCAGTTCGATCGACGGTGCGTAGGCGACAGTCGCGGCGAGTACGTCGGCCTCGGTGCAGTCCGCACCGGGCAGATCGGCGCCGAGGATGAACCCGACCTCGACCTCCACCCGGGGAAGGAGGAACTTCGAGGTGTCGACGGGGACGTCTTCGAAGACCTCCATGTCGGCGAGCAGGTGACCGTAGTCGGGCTCATCGACTCCCATCATCTGCTGCATCGCCTTCGACGACAGCCCCACTTTGTGCCCGACGACCTTCCCGCCGTCGTCCAGCCTGCGCCGGATATTGAGTAGCTGGACCTCGTACGCGTCCACCACATCGATGCCCGGATACCGGTCGGCGATGGGGGACACGGCCACCCGATCCAGTTCCGCTCGCGCCAGTTCGGCCGCGAGCGCGGTGCGCATGCCCGTTGTCAGCATCCTGGCTCCCTGTTCTCGTCTGGTCTTTGCCACTTCATGCTGGTGGTCGGCACCGCGCACCGGGCAGGCACCTCCCGCTGGATGGACAGGAAATTCTTCAGGTCCGGCGGGGCATCGCCGCGCACGCGGCCACCAGCACGACCGTCATGACCGCGATGGAGACGAAGACGAGATGCACTGCGGCCGAGAGTGATTGCGGTGTCGGCGCACCCACCCCATCGAGGCGCGCATTGACGATCGCGCCGAACACGGCCACCCCCACCGCGCTGCCGAGCGACCGCGCGAACATGGTGGCCGAGGTGACGACACCGCGTTCGGCCCACCGCGCGCTCGTCTGGGCCGCGATGAGCGTCGGTGTCGCCACCAGGCCCATGCCCGCACCCACCACGAAACACGACGCGGCGACTTGCCACAGCGGCGAGTTCTCGTCGAGGAGCAGCGTGGTCGCCGCGCCGATCGCCGCGACGCTACTGCCGAGCACGGCACACGTGCGAAAGCCGAAGCGCAAGTACACCTTTCCCGCTCTGGCGGCGGCCAGCGGCCAGCCGAGTGTGAGCGCACCGGTGACCAGCCCCGCGACCAGCGCGCTTGACCCGAGCACACCCTGATTGAACATCGGCACATACGTGGTGAACCCGAACAGCAGCGCCCCGCCCAGCATGGCGGCGACACTGCTGGCGATCACCACCCGCCGGGTGAACACCCACAGCGGCAGAATCGGTTGCGTTGCCCGCGCTTCGACGACCACGAACAGCATCAGAGACAGCGCGGCACCGCCGAAGAGCGCGACGCCGGTCGGCGACCCCCACGCCCAGGCCCGGCCGCCCTCGAGCAGCCCGAGCACCAGCGCACCCGCGCCGAGCGTGAGCAGCACCGACCCGGCGTAGTCGACACTGCGGTGGCGCCGGGACACCGACTCGTGGAAATTGCGCACCAGCATCCACGCGGCGAGCGCGGCCAGCGGCAGGTTGACCAGGAAGATCCACCGCCAGCCGAGGTAGTCGGCACAGATGCCGCCGAGCAGCGGGCCGGTCACCGACGCCACCGCCCAGACACCGGCCAGATAACCCTGGATGGTGGCACGCTCGGCCAGCGTGTACAGGTCACTCGCGATCACCATGGTCGTCGGCTGGATGGCGCCTGCGCCGATGCCCTGGATCGCGCGGAACACGATCAGGGCGAGCATGCTGCTCGCCAGCCCACACAGCAGCGAGCCGAGCGCGAACACCGCGATCCCGAACAGCATCACCGGCTTGCGGCCGAACGTGTCGGCTAGCGCGCCGTAGATCGGCACGGTGACAGCCTGCGCGAGCAGATAGCTCGTGAACAGCCACGGGAACAACATGAAATCGCCGAGGCTGTCGGTGATCGACAGCACCGCGGTCGCCAGGATCGTCGAATCGAGCGCGACGAGTCCGGTGGCCAGCATCAGCGAGGCGAGCACCGGCCCACGGTCCGAGCCGAAGCCGACGTCGGATCGTGCGGTATCGGTTGCCACAGAACACCTCTCGTTCAGAAGCGGATACGAACCTGATCGGTGCGCGGACGGGCCTGGCAGGCCAGGGTGTAACCGGCGTCGATGTCGTCCTGATCGAGGATCGCCGAGTTGATCATGGTGACCTCGCCGTCGACGACGGTGCACGCGCACGAGCCGCATTCGCCTTCGCGGCAGGAGTACGGGACGTCGAGTCCGTCGGCGAGCATGACGTCGACGAGGGTGCGCGAGCGCGGCCAGCTCAGCGCGTGCACGGTCCCGTCGAGTTCCACCTCCACCTGCGCCGCGTCCTCGGTATCGGCGGGGTCGAGCGGCTCGGGCTCGGCGAAGGGGTCACCGGACAGCGAGACGAACACCTCGGTGGTGACGCGCTCGCGCGGCCAGCCCGCGCCGGCCAGCGCCCCGGTCACCGCCGACATGAACGGTCCCGGCCCGCACACGAACGACTCGAAGGACGGATACGGTGCGGCGAACTCGGCCAGCTGGGCCGCGGTGGGCAGGCCCTGGAGCGATTCGAGCCAGTGCGCCACGGTGATCCGGCCCGGATACCGCGCGACGAGATCGCGGAGGGCATCGGCGAAGATGACCGACTGCTGATCGCGATTGGCGTAGAACAGCACCACCCGGCCCGTGCCGTGTGCCAGGGCGGAACGCAGGATCGACATCACCGGTGTGATGCCGCTGCCCGCCGCCCACAACAGCAGATCGGTGTCGAGGGAAGCCGGGGTGAAAGTGCCCTGCGGCGGCAGTACGTCGACGGTGTCACCGACGGCGATGTTGTCGCACAACCAGTTCGAGCCGTAGCCGCCCGCGGTGCGCTTGACCGTGACCTGCGGCGGTTCACCCGTGAACGGCGAACTCGCCAGCGAATAGCAGCGGGCCACCGGTTGGGCCCGCTCGCTCGGGATACGCAGCGTGAGGAACTGGCCCGGCCGGTAGGCGAAGCGGTCGGCGAGCTCTTCGGGCACGTCGAACACCAGCGACCGCGCGTCGGCCGTCTCCTCGATCACCGCCGATACGCGCAGCGTCACCACCCGCGAGCCACGCGGAACGTCGACAGTCGCCCTCGTCACTGGTGTCCTCCTCGATCACAGAACTGGTCTTGCGGAGCAACCGTCGCAGGCGCGGCGACGCTGCGCAGCCATGGTTCCCGGTGGTCGGGACATCGCCGTGCACTGCCCACTGACCGGGAAGACCAGGGCAGACGCGGTGGGCGATGACCCTAGCGTCGGGCCGATGAACCGCATGCAACACACCGTCGCGCTGGTGACCGGTGCGGCCGGGGGAATGGGCCGCGCCCATTGCCGTCGGCTGGCCGAGGAAGGCGCCGACATCATCGCACTCGACATCGAGGCAGCCGCGGCCGAATTGGCCGAGACGGCAAAGGAAGTCGAATCAACAGGTCGTCAGTGCGTCACCGGCTTCGCCGACGTGCGCGATCAGGCGTCCCTGGACGTGGCGGTCGCCGACGGCGTCGCCGCGTTCGGCCGCCTCGACGTGATCGTGGCCAACGCCGGCATCTACACCGACCTCGGTCTGTCCTGGGAACTGACCGACCAGGCGTGGCAACGCACCATCGACATCAACCTCACCGGCATGTGGCATACCGTGCGCGCGGCTGTTCCGGCGCTGAGCGACGGCGGCTCGGTCGTGATCGTGAGCTCCACCAACGGCATCATCGGCGCGGCCGCCGCCGCGCACTACTCGGCGAGCAAGCACGCCGTGGTCGGACTCGCCCGCACTCTGGCCAACGAACTCGGCCCGCGGGGGATCCGGGTGAACACGGTGCATCCCGGCTCGGTCGCCACGCCGATGATCTTCAACGACGCGGTGTACGCGAAACTGCGTCCCGACCTGCCGAATCCGACTCGGGAGGACGCGGCGGAGGTGCTGGCTCGCCGCACCATTCTCCCGGTTCCGTGGGTGGATCCGGTCGACGTCAGCAACGCCGTGCTCTTCCTCGCATCCGACGAGTCCCGTTTCGTGACGGGAATCCAACTCGTGGTGGATGCCGGACTTACTCAGAAGGTGTGACATGGGACGGGTTTCGGGCAAGATCGCGCTGATCACCGGCGCGGCGCGTGGTATCGGGCGCGCACAGGCCATCCGGCTGGCCGAGGAAGGCGCCGACATCGTCGCCGTCGATATCTGCGGACCGGTCGAGACGGTGGTGTCGCCGGGTGCGACGCCGCAGGACCTCGCCGAGACCGTGCGCGCGGTCGAGGCGACCGGCGCGCGGATCGTCGCCGCCACCGTCGACGTTCGCGACGGTGGCGCACTGCGGGCCGCGGTCGACGCGGGCGTCGCGGAGCTGGGCGGGCTCGACATCGTGTGCGCCACCGCCGGAATCAGTTCCAGCGGTGCGGCATTGGAACTGACCGAACAGCAGTGGCAGACGATGATCGACGTCAACCTCACGGGCGTGTGGCAGACGTGCAAAGCCGCCACCCCGCACCTGATCGCGCGCGGGGGCGGCGCGATGATCCTGACCAGCTCGATCGCGGGACTGCGCGGTCTGGTCGGCGTCGCGCACTACACCGCCGCCAAGCACGGGGTGGTCGGCCTGATGCGATCGCTGGCGAAAGAGCTTGCCCCGCATCATGTCCGGGTGAACTCGGTGCATCCGACCAATGTCGACACTCCGATGATCCAGAACGACATGGTGCGCAAGGTGTTCCGGCCCGACCGGGAGAATCCCACCCGCGAGGAGTTCGCCGAAGCCGCCGTGTCGATGAACATGCTGCCGATCCCGTGGGTCGATCCGGTCGACATCGCCAATGCCGCCCTGTTCCTCGGCTCGGACGAGGGCCGCTTCATCACCGCGGTGACGTTGCCCATCGACGCGGGCAGTACTCAGCGCTAGCCGCGGAAAACAGAAAATGCGCGGGCCGCCGGATGGCAGCCCGCGCACTTTCTTGTCTCAGCTCGCGGCGTCCTTGCGGGTGAGGAAGGCCAGTACCGCCGACTCGAATTCGTTCTTGCGTTCGATCATCGCCCAGTGCCCGCAGTTCGGGAACACGTGCAGTTCGGCGCGCGGAATCGTGCGCATCGGGATCAGTGCCATATCGAGGGGGCTCACCCGATCGTCACGTCCCCAGGTGATCAGCGTTGGCGCGGCCACCTTGTGCAGCATCGCCCACGGCGGCGGCGCGTCGGAGGCCTCCATCGCCTTGATCATCATCGCGAACGCGGCCTTGCTGTACATCCGGCGGGCACTGTCGAGGGTCGCGGGATCGGTGGCCTGGGTCCAGCGCTCCTCGATCAGTTCCTCGGTGACCATCGCCGGGTCGTACACCATCGAGTGCAGCCACTGGATCAGCCGCTCACGGGTGGGTTCCTCGGTGAACTCCTGCAGCAGCTTGATGCCCTCGCCGGGGCCGGGGCTGAACAGGTTGCGGCCGATGCCGCCGATCGTCACCAGCTTGCCGACCCGCTCCGGGTGGGCGATGGCGTAGTTGAGCGCCACCCCGCCACCCATCGAGTTGCCGATGATATCGACGCTGTCCAGGCCGAGCGCGTCGACGAAACGGACCACCGAATCCAGCGCGGTGATCATCGGATGTCCGCCGAAGTCGTCACTCACCCCGAAACCGGGGAACTCCAGGACAAGACAGCGGAATCGTTCCGCGAACACGGCGAGGTTGCCGCGGAAGTTGCGCCACCCGGTGACGCCGGGCCCCGATCCGTGCAGGAGCAGCAGCGGCGGTCCCTCGCCTGCCTCGTGGTAACGCAGAACGCCTGCGTCGGTGGTGATCTCGCGCAGCGTGCCCTCGTAGCTCAGGTCGGTCATGCGTGCGTCCCACCGTCGATGCGGATCTCGGTGCCGGTGATGAACGCACCGTCCTCGGAGACGAGCATGGCGATCACGCCCGCCACCGCGGCCGGGTCGCCCATGCCCGCGCCGCCGGATTCGAGGTCGGTCGGCAGGATCGGCGACAGCTTGCCGAACAGCGCCCAGTTGGCGTCGGAGGGCACGTATCCACCGGTGGCTTCGGTGATTCCGGACTTGATGCTGCCGGGCGCGACGCAGACCGCGCGCAGACCCTGGCCGCCGTACTCGAGCGCGATGGCGTGGGTGAAGGACTGGATGCCGCCCTTGCTCGCCGCGTAGGCCGCCATGTACGGGTGCGCGAACGCGGCCGAGGTGGAGCTGAAGTTCACCACGGTCGCGCGCGGGTTGGCCAGCAGCGTGGGCAGCGCCTCGCGAACCACCAGGAAGGTGCCGGTGAGGTTCACCCGGATGATCAGGTCCCACAGGTCGAGTGGGGTCTGATCGGTGTGCGAGGCACGCAGGATGCCTGCCGCGTTCACCAGTGAATCCAGGCCGCCGAGGGTCTCGATCGAGGATCGGACGCCTTGGATCACCGACTGTTCGTCGCCGATATCGATGGTGAGGGTGGTGAGCCGATCGGCGGTGCCGCGCTCGGCGGCCTGCGCGCTGGTCGCGGCGAGGCCCTCGGCCGACACGTCGGCGGCGACCACGCGGGCACCCTCGTCGAGCAGTCGCAGGGCGGTGGCCTGGCCGATGCCCGAGGCAGCGCCGGTGACCAGCGTCCGGTGGTTGTCGAGTCTGTTCATGGTTGTACTCCTGGTCTCGAGTGTCAGCCGAGCCGGCCGGGAACCGGTTCGTGGCGGAGCTGATCGGTCGCCAATACGCCCGCGCGGACTGCGTTCTCGACGGAATCACGCAGGGCGGGGCAGGTGGGGATCCAGTTGCTGTGCTCACCGAGTGCCGCGCGCCGAGCGAACTCGGGGCACGCGGACTCGGCGTTGTCGAGCCACTGGATGCTGGTGTGGCTCGGACTGAACTTCTCGGCGAGCACCTTGTTGCCGCAGGTGGCGCATTCGACGGGTTGCACGGCCGTTACCGCTCGCCTGCGGCGTGGCGCGCGCCGATGTACCCGAACACCATGGCCGGACCGATCGTCGCGCCGGCGCCGGCGTAGTCGTTGCCCATCACCGCGGCGGAGGTGTTGCCCGCGGCGTAGAGGCCGGGGATGGCGGAACCGTCCGCGCGCAGCACCTGGGCGTCGGCGTTGTAGACCAAGCCGCCCTTGGTGCCGAGGTCGCCGATCCGTACCCGCAGCGCGTAGTACGGGCCCTTGTCCAGCACATCGAGCGCGGGGGTGGCCAGGGTCGGATCGCCGTAGTAGTTGTCGTAGGCGCTGACGCCGCGACCGAAGTCCGCGTCGTGGCCGTCGCGGGCGAAACCGTTGAAGCGTCCGACGGTGTCGCGCAGCGCGTCGACGGGCACGCCGATCGCGGTGGCGAGTCCCTCGATGTCGGGCGCGGTCTGCATCAGGCCGGTCGTCAGCCAGGACGCCGGGAACTTCTGGCCGGGCACGATGCCACCGATGGGGTAGCGGCTCTTGGCCTTCGCGTCGAAGACCAGCCAGGCCGGATCGTGGCTGCCCTCGAGCTGGGCATGCACGAAGGTCACATACGGCGACGCCTCGTTGGTGAAGCGATTGCCGGTGCTGTCGACGATGATCGAGCGCGGGATCGACCGCTCCGACACCAGCACCTGGTTGATGCCTTCGGGGCGCTGGAACGACGGCATCCACCACGCGTCGTCCATGAGATCGACTGCCGCGCCGATCTTCTCACCCGCGATGATGCCGTCGCCGGTGTTGTCCGTCGACGCGGCGCTGAAGTTGTCGCGCCCACCCTCGGGCAGGTAGTCCTTGCGCATGGCCTGGTTGTATTCGAAACCACCGGTGGCCAGCAGCACACCGTCGCGCGCCTTGATCAGGATCTCGCGGCCGTCGCGTTCGGCGAGCACGCCGAGCACCGCGCCCGAGTCGTCGGTGATCAGCGAACGCAGCGGGGTGTCGAGCCACAGCGGCACCCCGGCATCGCGCACGGCCAGTCGCAGCCGGGCGATCAGTGCGCGGCCGAGGGTGTCCATGTGCCTGCGCATCATGATCGCCTTGACCGCCCGCAGGCCGGTCAGCAGCGCGGTCCAGCGTGCCTTCCAGGTGCGGGTCACCATGTTGAGCTGGACGAAGTCCTTCGAGGTGATGAACAGTCCGGGCGGTGTCGCCAGCGCGGCGGGACGCAGCAGATCCTCGTCCGGGCCGAGCTGTTTGAGATCGACCGGCAGCGGCTCGATGGACCGGCCCGCGGGCCGGCCGCCGGGCGCTTCGGGGTGGTAGTCGGAGTAGCCGGTGCACCACTGGAAACGCAGGTGCGGGCTGGTCTCGAGGAAGGCGAGCATCTTCGGGCCCTCGTCGATGAACGCGTCGAGGTTCGCCGACGGCACGCGGTCGCCGACGACCGCGTCGAGGTAGGCGCGCACATCGGCGCGGGAATCGCCGAGTCCCGCACGGAGCAACGTCGGATTGTTGGGCACCCAGACGCCGCCGCCCGAGAGCGCGGTGCTGCCGCCGTAGACGGAGGCCTTCTCGATGATCAGGGTGTCGAGGCCGCGGTCGGCGGCGGCGAGCGCGGCGGTCAACCCGCCCGCGCCGGTGCCGACCACGAGGAAGCCGACTTCGTGATCCCAGTGTTGTTCGGTCGCAGTCATTTTCGCCTCGCTCAGCCGACGACCATGTCGTCCTGGGACCAGAACGCGCGCATGCTCACGATGCGGGCGTCCTCGTCGAAGGTCATGACATCGATCGGATCGAGGGTGAAGGTCTGCTCACCGAACTTGGTGACCACCCGGAAGCTGAACGCGGCGCTGTCGCCCGAGACGCGGACCGAGAACAGTTCGGTCGAACGCTCCAGCGGCTCGATGTTGTCGTAGAACTTCTTGATCGCGGCGTGGCCGACGTGCGGTTCGCTGCCGACCGGGTCCTCCACCGTCGCGTCCTCGCGGTAGAGGGCGACGACGTCGGCGGCCGTACCGGTGCCGACGGCCTCCACATATTTGCGCACCGTCGCGCGAATGTCGTCCGCTGAAGCCATCGTGTCGCTCCTGAAAAAGTTGAAGGGGGTGAATATGTGAACAGAACCACATTCGGTGGCCCGAGTGACCGGCCCCTCCCGTCCAGCGGGAGGGACCGGGGTGGTCATTCGCCGAGGATGTGCCGCACGGCGAGGTGGCTGAACAGCATCGACGCGCCGATCGGGTTGCCGCCGCCGGGGTAGACCTCGCCGCTCACGGCGGCCATGGTGTTGCCCGCGGCGTAGAGGCCGGGGATCGGTTCGCCGTCGCGGCCGAGCACACGCGCGGCGCTGTCGGTGCGCAGGCCGCCCTTGGTGCCCAGGTCGGAGATGCCGAACGCCGCCGCGTGGTACGGGCCCTTCTCGATGGTCACCAGCGGCGGTTCGCCGTTGGAGAAGGCCCGGTCGTAGGCCTCGTCGCCACGTCCGAAATCGGAGTCGACGCCGGTGGCGACCATCCCGTTGAACCGCTCGACGGTGGCCTCCAGGTTCGCCGCGGGCACGCCGATCTTCTCGGCCAGCTCGGCGAGGGTGTCGGCGGTGTGCCACAGACCCGCGTCGACGTATTTCTCGGTCTCGACCATGGAGACGTTGGTGGCCTTGATCGGCGGCACCTCGCCTTCGGAGTCGTCGTAGATCATCCAGAACGGCAGGGTGAGCCCGCGGTCGTTCATCTGCCGGATCACGTCGCGGCCGAGCCGGTCGTAGGGGGCTGACTCGTTGACGAAGCGCTTGCCCTCCTGGTCGACGAAGATGCCGCCGGTGAACCAGAGCGCGAACGCCGAACGCCCGTCGGGATGGGTCAGTCCCGGCGACCACCACGCCTGATCCATCAGATCGGTGTCGGCGCCCGCCGCGATGCCCGCCTCGTGCGCCTTGCCCTGATTTCCCCAGGGCCCCATCGTGTCTCGCGCCTCGCCCGGCACGCCGTAGTGCTTGCGCAGCGCGTCGTTCTGCTCGAATCCACCCGCCGCGAGGATCACCCCGCGCCGCGCGCGGATCGCGACCCTGGCGCCGTCGCGTTCGACGATCGCGCCGGTCACCACGCCGTCCTCGACCACCAGTTGCACCAGCGGCGAGTTCAGGTGCAGCTGCGCGTGCGGATAGCTCGAGATCGCGCGCAGCATCCGGCCGATCAGCGCCTGCCCGCCGATCAGCAGGTCCTGCGGGGGAGCGCCGAGCCGGTCGGTGTCGAGCGTTCCGCGCAGTGATTCGCGCAGCGGGCCCATCTCGGCCGCCGGGAGCGGCGTCGGCATGATGTGGCGCTGACCGTCGAGCCGGGCCTTGGGCGCCTTACCGAAGTAGTCCGGCCACGGCAGCACCATGAACGCGAAATGATCGTCGGCTTCGAGGTATTCGATGAGATCGCGACCCCGTCGGACATAGGTCTGCTGCAGCTCGTCCGGGGTGCGGTCACCGACCACGGCCCTGTAGTAGGTGAGCGCGTCGTCGATCGTGTCGTCGGTGCCCTCGCGCTCCAGCACCGGGTTGCAGGGGAACCACACCCCGCCGCCGCCCGAATAGGCCGTCGTGCCGCCGAACTTGTCGGTCGCCTCGACCACCGCGACGCTGAGGCCCTCGCGGGCAGCGGTGTAGGCGCCGGCCAAGCCGCCACCCGATCCCGCGACCAGCACATCGACCTCTTCGTTCCAGTCCACCACTGTTTCCTCCTGATACCACCTCGAATTGCGCTCGACGGTAGGCCCGGCGCCGATGCCTGTGAGGTGGGTCTCCCGATCACCGGGAGGGCGAATGTGCCGGTCAGCGGGAAGGGGGCCTGCTCGAACGCGGTGCGTGTCCTTAGCGTCGCCCGCTGAGAAACCGGTCTCCATCGAAAGGTAGGCACTGTGAACCCCGAGACCCCATCGGCACCAGCGAAAGGCCCGGCCGACGTCGACGTGGTCGTCGTCGGTGCGGGCATCGCCGGCCTCTACGCGCTGCACCGCTTCCGCGGCAGCGGTCTCAGCGTGCGGGTGTTCGAAGCCGGCGACGGTGTGGGCGGCGTCTGGTACTGGAACCGCTACCCGGGCGCGCGCTGCGATGTCGAGAGCGTCGACTACTCGTACTCCTTCGACGACGCGCTGCAACAGGAGTGGAACTGGAGCGAGAAGTACGCCACCCAGCCCGAGATCCTGGCCTACCTCGAGCACGTCGCCGATCGCTACGACCTGCGCCGCGACATCGAATTCGACACGCGCGTCACCGACATCGTGCTCGACGAGCAGACCCTGCGCTGGCAGGTCGACACCTACACCGGCCGCGCGGTCTCGGCGAGGTTCGTCGTGCTGGCCACCGGGCCGCTGTCGAACGCGAACACCCCGGCCATCGACGGACTCGATACCTTCGCGGGGCAGATCCTGCACACCTCGCACTGGCCGCACGAGGGGGTCGATCTCGCCGGTCAGCGAGTCGGCGTGATCGGTACCGGATCCTCCGGCATCCAGACGATCCCGTGTGTGGCCGAACAGGCCGAGCGGTTGCACGTATTCCAGCGCACCGCCAATTACAGTGTGCCCGCGGGCAATACACCGCTGACCGAGCAGGACCGGGCGGCGCAGAAGGCGAACTATCCCGAGCGCAGGCGGCTGTCGATGGCCAGCGGCGGCGGTTCGCCCCACCAGGCGCATCCGGAATCGGCGGTCGAGGTGAGCGAGCAGGAGAGGCGCGAGGCCTACGAGAAGCGCTGGGCGCTGGGCGGTGTGCTGTTCAGCAAGACCTTCCCCGACCAGCTCACCACGCTCGCCGCCAACGACACCGCCCGGGAATTCTGGGAGGAGAAGGTGCGCTCCGTCATCGAGGACCCTGCCGTCGCCGATCTGCTCGTCCCGCACGATCACCCCATCGGCACCAAGCGGATCTGCACCGACACGAACTACTACCAGACCTTCAACCGCGACAATGTGAACCTGGTCGACCTCAAGTCGACTCCGATCACCCGGATCGACGCCGCGGGCGTGCACACCACCGACACGCACTACCCCCTCGACACCCTCGTGCTCGCCACCGGATTCGACGCGATGACCGGATCGGTGTCGCGGATGAACATCGTCGGCCGCGGCGGCGAGACACTCAACCAGGCGTGGCGCGAAGGGCCGAAAACCTATCTGGGACTGGGGATGGCGGGCTTCCCGAACCTGTTCAACCTCACCGGTCCCGGCAGTCCGTCGGTGCTGGCCAACATGGTTTTGCACTCGGAACTGCACGTCGACTGGGTGGCCGAGGCCATCGGCTTCCTCGACAGCAGGGGAGCGGTGGCGATCGAAGCGCGCCAGGACGCGGTGGCGGAGTGGGTGCGCGAGTGCGTCGACCGGGCCGCGGGAACGCTGATGACACAGGCGAATTCGTGGTATCTGGGCGCGAACATCGAGGGCAGGCCACGGGTGTTCATGCCCTTCGTCGGCGGCTTCGGTGTCTACGGCCAGATCATCGCCGAGGTCGCGGCCGCCGGGTACAAGGGCTTCGACGTCATCGAGGCGTGACAGACGACGACGGGGTGGTCCACAATGGACCACCCCGTCGTTCGTGTCAGGCCGCGAAGCCGCCGAACCCGCCCTTGTAGAACAGCAGCGGCTGGGCGCCCTCGGTCGCCCGCAGGTCACCGATGCGGGCGAGCACCACGGTGTGGTCGCCCGCATCGTGCTCTAGCTCCACCGTCACCTCGATCTGGGCCAGCGCCCCGGCCAGCGCCGGTGCGCCGTTGCCCGCCCTTTCCCACTCGATACCGGCGAACTTGTCGGCCCCGCTCACCGCGAACTGACGGCACAGCGCGCTCTGCTCCTGGGCCAGGATGTTGATGCACAGGGAACCCGCCTCGCGCAGCAGCGGCCAGCTGGTCGAACTCTTGGCCGGGCAGAACGACACGTACGGCGGGTCGAGTGACACCGACACCACCGACTGACAGGTGAAGCCGAGCGGTCGCGTCCCATCGTGGGCGGCGATCACCGCGACGCCGGTCGCGAAGTGCCCGAGCACTCTGCGCAGGTCGGCGGGAGCCGGGATACCTGCGTCGACGACGACGTTGTCCGCGTTCATAGTTGTCCTTCCGAACGGAATCCGATGCTTCCCAGAATCCGGGAAGATCGGGGAGCGGCTCAAGACCGCCTCCCGGTCAGTGGTTGCCGAAGGGGGAATTCCGTTAAGGCCGGTTGCTAGCATTCAGCCATGGCTAACCCTGACCCCGACTCCGGCGTGCCCAACCTGCCGCCGACCAGCTGGGCGGTGCTCGCCATGCTCTCGTACGAGGAGGAGATCTCCGGCTACGACCTGAAGAAGTGGGCGGACTGGAGCCTGCGCTACGTCTACTGGACGCCCTCCTACAGCCAGATTTACGCCGAGCTGAAGAAGCTCGAGCAGCACGGCTTCGCGAGCTCGCGGCTCGATCCGGACAACACCATGCGCGCCCGGCGGCTTTACCAGATCACCGCCGAGGGCCGGGCTGCGGTGACGACGTGGTGGAACAAGGCCCCCGTGGATCCGTCGGTGCTCAAACACCATGTGCTGCTGCGGGTCATGTTCGGCCACCTCGGTTCCCCGGATCGGCTCAAGCAGATCCTGCACGACCACATCGCCGACGTCGACAAGCTCGCGCAACGCGCCGCCATAGATGCCGAAGCCGCGAAATCCGAACCGGGCTGGGCCTACTCGCAGCTCGTGCTGCAATGGGCGCAGCGCCACTACGCGACCGAACGCGACCTCGCCCAGCAGCTGATCGACGACATCGACAACGCGGCCACCGTGCTGGCCGGTGCCGAACACGACGACCGCTCCGACTACCCCCATCCGACGCCGGGGCGCTGGCGCGAGATCGAACAGCGGGTGCGCGAGGAGGAAGCGGGTCCGCCGGACTAGTTCTGCCGGTGTGCGTGAATCTGCGCGTGCGCCTCTTCGAGGGAGGATCCCGCCAGGAGCGCGGTGACTCCGCTCGTGAAGTGGGGGCATTCGACGATGTCGGTATGCGGGCAGACCATGCCATGGGCGATGGCGTCGCGTGCTGCCGATGCCTGAGCGATCCGCTCATCCAACTCGGCGAGCTTGCGCTGGTACAGATCTCGCCACCCGGCCTCAGCCAGCGCACGAGAGGCGAAGAACGCCTTGATCTCTCGCAACGTGAAGCCGACGTTCTGTAGCGCCAGGACCACACCGACCAGGCCGACCGTCGGGGGCGGATACCGCCGCTGGCCCGCGACCCGGGCCGGTGGCGCGAGCAGGCCCAGCTCCTCCCAATAACGCAGCGCGGAAGTGGCGACACCGGTGCGGCTCGCCAGCTCGCCGATCGTCAGCTGGTCACTCATTTGACTTCGAGCGTACTTGAAGCCGTTGACTGGCGAGCATGGAAACAACAGCTGTCAAGCAGCACGCGATCACCTACTTGGTGCGTCAAGCCCGTCGTCCTCGGGGCGTGGTCGGCTGGATGGCCGGGTGGGTGTTCGATCTTCGCCCCTCCAATCGGCAGCGCAACAAATGGGCAGTGTCACTGCTGGATGTGCGGCCCACCGACCGGGTACTCGAGCTCGGGTTCGGTCCCGGCGTCGCGATCGCCGAGTTCGCCGAGCGGGCCACCCACGGCCAGGTCTTCGGCATCGACCATTCCCGGGCCATGGTCCGGCATGCCGCCCGCCGCAACGCCGTCGCGATCCGGGCCGGCCGCGTGCATCTCACGCAGGCGTCGGTGGCGCAGTTGCCGAGTTTCGGCGCTCCGCTCGATGCCGTACTCGCCGTCAACTCCGTGGGGTTCTGGCCCGACCCCGTGGAGCGGCTTCGCGAGCTGCGCCGCGTGCTCCGCCCCGAAGGACGCATCGCGCTCGTCAGCCAGCCCCGCACCCCCGGCGCCACCCGTGACACGACGGTCCGCGCGGCCCGAGAGCTCGAGGACCTGCTCACCCGAGCCGGTTTCACGGGTCTGCGAGTCGAAACACTCGACTTCGAACCGCCCGTCGCTTGTGTGCTCGCCATCAATCCGGGCGGCACGACCGCGTAGCTGCCCCGACCGCGACGGGTGCGTGGCTGAAGCCGTGGGGCACCGAATGACGCTTGCATTGCGCTGGTATCAGCCTGCTCAGCTACCGGCCGGAGCGGACGTTCTACGCCGGATCGAGCACGTCGCGCACCATCGCCCAGATGTGGGTACGCGCGGTGGTGGTGGCGGACAGGGACGGGATGCTGAGGAATCCGTGGAACAGTCCGTTGTAGCGGCGATGCCGGACCTCGACACCGTCACCCGCCAGGCGCTGGGCGTAGGCATCCCCGGCCGAACACGGCGGGTCCAGTTCGGCGGTGATCACCACCGCGGGCGGTAGACCGGCGAGCGAGGCCGCTCTGGTCGGCACCAGACGCGGATCGTCGGTGCCGTGCGGGGCGTAGTTCTGCCAGTACCACCGCATGGCGCTGGTCGTGTTGTAGTGGCCGGTCCCGAATTTCCGGTAGGACTCGGTGTCGAAGTCGTCGTCGATCACCGGATAGATCAGGATCTGTGCGGCGACTTCCGGACCACCGGCATCCCTCGCCGCGATGGCCACGGTGGCCGCGAGATTGCCGCCCGCGCTGTCGCCGGCCAGCGCGATCCTCGACACGTCGCCGCCATAGGCGCCTGCGTTCTCCGCGGCCCACCGCAGCGCCGCGAACATGTCGTCATGGGCCGCGGGCCCGGCGTGCTCGGGCGCGAGCCGATAGTCGACCGACACCACCACCGCACCGACACCCGCCGCCATCGAACGGCAGAACTCGTCGTGGCTGTCGAGGTCGCAGAAGACGAAACCACCACCGTGCGCGAACACGATCACCGGCAGTGACTCGCCGTCGTGGTGCGGGCGGAACACGCGCAGCGGCAGCGGGCCGCCCGGCCCGTCGATGGTGATGTCGCGCGCCTGTCGCATCTCGGGAAGTCGTTGCAGCGGGGCGCGTCTGGCGCGGATCGCGGCACGCACGTCGGCCGCCGCCATCGTGGCGACATCGGGGAATCCGGCATCGAGCGTAGCGAGCATCGCCGCGACTTCCGGATCAGGAACCGCACCCGGCCCGGTGGTCGGGAAAGTTCGCACAGTCACTGGTCCTCCTGATTGTCGGCGACGGAATCAGACGTCGTCGGCCTCACCGTAGGGCCGGTGTCCCACGATCGGCACCGCGTTCTCCCACTGGGCGGAAACACCAGGTCGATGCCCGCCGGTGAGCCCAAGGTCGGTGGATGACCACCCCGGACGAGCGGACTACGGGTGGCCCGCGCGCGGGCCGCCCTGCCTCGAACCACTGTGGGTACCCGACTCACCCGGTCGGGTCGGTTGACCGGCTGTCGTTCAATGCGGTTGCGTTACATGTTGTTCGGATCCGCGGTTCCCGGTCGTGGCGATGTGATGGGCGGCGAGATAGGCGAAGACGATGGCGGGTCCGATGGTGGCGCCGGGCCCGGCATAGGTGTGGCCCATGACAGGCGTAGCGGTGTTGCCGGCAGCGTAGAGGCCTTCGACGACGGTGTGGTCGGCACGCAGGACTCGGCTGTGCGTGTCGGTGACCAGGCCGCCTTTCGTGCCGAGGTCGCCGGGCACAATGCGGGCGGCGTAGTAGGGACCTGTGGCCAAGGCTCCGAGATTGGGATTGGGGTGTTGACGGGGGTCACCGTAGTAGCGGTCGTAGGCGCTCTCGCCTCGACCGAAGTCCTCGTCGACGCCGGTGCGTGCGAAGGTGTTGAACCGGGTCACCGTTGCAGTGAATTGCTCGGTAGGGACGCCGATCTTGTCGGCGAGTTCGCTGATGGTGGCGGCGCGGGTGAGCACGCCGGCGTCGAACCACCGCCGGGGCAGGGGCTGGCGTGGCGGGAGGCCGCCGAACAGGTAGCGGTTGCGGTAGCGCTGGTCGAAGACCAGCCACGCGGGCAGGTTCTCCGCAGGACCGTCGCCCTGTCCGTTTTCGCCGCCGTACATGCGGTGTACGGCATCGACATAGGGCAATGATTCGTTCATGAACCGCTCGCCGCGGTCGTTGACGATGAGGCTGCCGGGCAGATTTCGTTCGGCCAGACAGAACCACGGTTGACGAGGTAGCGGGATCGATGGCCCCCACCAGGCGTCATTCATGAAACCGGTCGCCGCGCCCACCGCGGCACCGGCCGCGATTCCATCCCCGGTGTTGGCGGCGGCGCCGACAGTCCAGTCCGAGCCGATGGGTGCGCGCTGATGCTGTTGACGGACAGCGGGATTGCGTTCGAAGCCGCCGCACGCCAGGATCACCCCGGCTCGCGCGGTGATGCGGTGTTCGTCGCCGCCACGGCGCACGATCGCGCCGGTGACTCGGTCACCGGTACGGATCAACTCGAGGAGCGGGGTGTCGAGCAGTAGCGGGACCCCGGCATCGAGCATCCCTTTGCGCAACATGGCACTCAACGCCTGCCCGCGAGCGAGCAGATGGCGGCCCCGGATACGGGCGGTGAGCCAACGGGTGGCGATTCGGATCGCGGACCAGGGCGCACGAGCATTGCGCACACCGAGGTGGATCTGACGGAATTCGGCCTGGGTCAGCACGAAGTTGCGGGGGGCCTTGGAGTAATCGGGTTCGAGAGTGGCCAACTCCGCACCCAGCACTGTGGCGTCGAAGGGGACAGGTTCGACGGAGCGGCCGTGGCCGCGCCCACCTTCGGTCTCGGGGTAGTAGTCGCTGTATCCGGGCACCCACCGCATCCTCAACGGGCTGTGGGCAGTGAGGAAGTCGAACACCGCCGGCCCGTTGTCGATGTAGGTGTCGATCTTGTCCTGGTCGACCACCGGGCCGATGATGGTGGTGAGGTAGGTGCGCGCGGCCTCGAGGTCGTCATCGGGCGCGTCCCGGCGCAGCACGGAATTGCCTGGAATCCAGACTCCGCCTCCGGACCGGGCGGTCGACCCGCCCCAGCGGGTGGCCTTTTCGGCCACGAGCACCGAAAGCCCGTGGTGGGCAGCGGCGATCGCGGCGGTCATCCCGGCGGCGCCGGAACCGATTACCAGCACGTCCACGGTGTCGGTATCGCTATGTTCTTGTTGCATCGCTGGTGAATTCCTGTCTGTGAAACATGATGGGAGGCAGGGCGATCACGCTTGCGCGCGACGCCATCGGCGGTCCTGGACCGCGGCGAGAGCGGCTTCCATGCACACCGGCAGCGAGGCCGCCGGGTCTTGGGCACGTAGCCATCGCAGGAGGCCGAATTCCGCGGCCGCGAGCATCAGATGCACCAACAGCCCCGGCGTGGGATCGGTCTCGGGATCGCGCGACATCCGGTGGGCGACAAGCTCGACCAGGCGGACCCGATGATCGGGCGGGACCAAAGCGACCCGCTCCAGCAGATGCGGTGCGGTCATGAACGCCGCCCGCCACTGCTCGAGCTCCTCGACCGCCAACGACGTCGAGCGCGCCAGGATCGCCCCCGCCAACGCGACATCGGCCGGCTCGGTTCCTGGGCGGGTTTCCAGCAAACCGGCGATACCGCTCCCGCCCTCCCGCACCGGTTCCAGGAGCAGATCCTCCTTGTTCCGCACATGCCGGAAATATGTACTCGGCGAAACCCCGGCCGCCGTCGCGATCTGCTCGGTGGTCACCACCTCGAATCCCGATCGTGCGAACAACGCGTAGGCCGCCCGCTGAATCTCGTCGCGAACCCGACGACGCTGCCGATCACGCAGTGACACTGCGCACCACCCTTCGAGAACTGTGCGGCGAACGATCCGCCGCGTCCATGGTGAAAGTATCACCCGATATGACAGAGACTATCAAGATGGCTGTGAATGTCATATAGTTGGCGACGATCGTGAAACCGCGTTCTCCCACTGGGCGGAAACACCAGGTCGATGCCCGGTCGGCGGCTACCTACGGTCGGTGGATGGAAGCCACGAAGGTCTACGTGATCGACACCGTAGTGACGAAGCCAGGGCGAGCCAGGGAATTCGTCGACGCCTATCTGCGCGACTACGCGCCGGGCGCGCGCGAACGCGGCATGACCCTCGAAAGGATCGTGGTGAGTCCGCCCGTGTGGTTTCCGGACGAGTCGAACACGGTCATCGCCAGTTGGGTGCTCGACGGCGCGCCGGGGTGGTGGGCGATGACCTGGAAGGGGCGTCCTGACGAGTCGGTGCGGCAGTGGTGGGCTTCGGCGGCGGAGCTGATCGTGGAACGGACTCGCTCGACCGGTGCGCTCGCTGCCGATATCGAAAGGCTCGGCAATGTTTGACGTGACTCGGCTGGTTCATCTCTCACCCGACACCGATGACACGGCGCGCGACCGGTTGATGGCCCGGCTGCGTGGAATCGCCGCCCCGGCAGCGCGTCGCGTGCTGGTCGAGCCGACCTTGCCGGGCGTGCGCAACGGTGGTGACGTCCTGGTGCACTTGCGTTTCGACCGTTCCGCCGACTGGACGGGGCCAGTGGCCGAGATCGACGCGCTGCTGAGCGAGAACCCGGTCGCCCATGTCGACGGCGCCGAATACCAGGGCGGCACAGCCGGTATCGCCGAGCCGGACGCTACCGGGTCGGTGTACCGGGTACTGCTGCTACGAGTCGCGCCGGACACACCGCGCGCGACGGTCGAGCGCTTCGAAGCCGACCTGCTGCGGATGCCCGACTACCTGCCTGGCATCCGGTCCTGGCAGTTGAGCCGGGTCACGCGCGGCACCGGACTCTCGCCATGGACGCACGTCTGGGAACAGGAGTTCACCGACCTCGACGCGCTCACCGGCCCCTATCTGATGCATCCCGTGCACTGGGCGCACGTCGACCGCTGGTTCGATCCCGAATGCCCTGACGTGATCGTCCGCGACCGCGTCTGTCACAGCTTCTGCGTGAACAGTCCGGTCTGATCGCACTGATCGTCCGCGAACCGCTGAACCGGACGGTCTGAGACCTCGCGCCGGTCGCCGCCCGCGTTCGGACGGCGACCGGGCGACGCGTGATCACGCCGTACGCGGCCCACGCTGGTCCGCGTACGGACGCGAAGCCCCGAGCGGACGCGGATGCTGCTGCAACGTCGGATGCACCCGCACCCGCCCGTCGTCGACGTGGCGCCAGATATTGAGCGCGGTGGTGCGGATCGGCGCGCTGAGACGGTGATCGAACAGCATCCGATCCACCGGCCCGCACACCGATACCGCCGCCACCGCGGCCTCGCCGAGATCGCCGATGGGCGCGGCGATGCAGCCGAAGCCGGGCAGCGATTCCTCGCGTTCGACGGCGATCCCGTGCGCGCGCACCTTGTCCAGTTCGGTGTCGAGCTGGGCCTTGCTGGTGATCGAGTAGCGGGTCCGCGCACCGGCCTGGCCTGCGAGGGCCTCGGCGACGCGGCGCTCGTCGGAGTAGGCCAGGATCGCCTTGCCGACCGCGGTACAGGCCGCCGGCCGCCTGCCACCGACGCGGGTGGGCACCACGGCCGACAGTTCACCGCCGACCTTGTCGAGGTAGACGACGTCGGGCCCGTCCAGCACCGCCAGGTGCACGACGAACCCGGTGACCCGGTGCAGCTCGTGCAGGAACGGCATCGCCGCGCGGTGCAGCCGGTCCTGATGCACCGCCAGCGAGCCGAGTTCCATCAGGCGGATGCCCAGCTCGTAGTCGCGCCCCTCGCGACGTAGCCAGCGCAATTGCACCAGCCGGTCCAGCATGCGATGCGCCGAGGACCGGGGTAGGCCGGTGCGCCGGACGATCTGGGCGAGGGTGAGCCTGCCCGGGCCGTCGAAGGCGTCGAGCAGCAGGGACGCGCGATCGAGGATCGCGCTCGGGGTGGTGGCCTCGGCCTGGATGACCATGAGCTCTCCATTCGGATCTACGAGCTGATGCCCACTCGCATATTTCGATTAGGCATATACCTATTCATACCATCCGTTGTGGTCGTTGTCACATGATTCGTCGGTTTCGTCTGAAAACGACGACAGCCCCCGGTCCGAGCGGGGTGCTCGGACCGGGGGCCGTCGTGGGCTGTGGGCGGACTACATCGCCGCGAGCGGCTCGCTACCGGACCAGTCGTGGCCCCAGTAGCTGTCGGCGGTGATCTCCTCGGCGCTGTAGTAGGTCTCGTCGACCCGCATGCCTTCGGTGCCGAACTCGATGTCCCAGCCGCCGGGCGCGCGGACGTAGAACGACACCATCTTGTCGTTGGTGTGCCTGCCCAGCGTCGAGGACACCGAGAAGCCGTCCTTGGTCACCCGGTCCAGGGCCTGACCGACCGCGTCGAGCGAGTCGACCTCCACCATGATGTGCACCAGGCCGGGCGCGCCGCCGTGCGGAGCCGGGCACAGTGCCAGGCTGTGGTGGCGCTCGTTGACACCGAGGAACCGCACCCGCATCGGGCCGAACTCCGGCGGCGCCGGAATGCGGAAGGCGCCGCGCGGCAGGAATCCGAGCACGTCGGTGTAGAAGCCGAACGCGCCGTTGGGGTCCATGGTCGGCAGCACGACATGGCCGAGGCCCTGTGCGCCCGTGACGAACTTCGCGCCGAACGGGGTCACCACGGGACTGTGATCGAGGACCGCGCCGTGGAAGATCTCGAGGGTGGCGCCGGTCGGATCCTGGAAGGTGATGACCTCCTCGACCCGGCGCGCGTCGGCCTCTTCGACCGACAGCGGTTTCACCGCGATCCCGGCGGCCGTGACGGCTTCCTGCACGCGGACGAGCGCCGCGTGGTCGCGAACTTCCCAGCCGATCGTCACGATGGCGTCGCTGTCACCCGGCACGATCGTGATTCGCGCCGCGCGCTCGTCCATCCGCAGGTACAGCGCGTCCTCGTCGGGCCCGCTGCCCTGGGCGAAGCCGAGCACCTCGAACGCGAACTTGCGCCAGCGGTCCATGTCGGCGGTCTGGATCTTGACGTAGCCGAGGCCTTTGATGTCTGTCATTTCCGTTGTCCTTCTTGGTATTCGGGTCAGATCATCGAGCGCAGAGTGGCCGCGGGCTCGAGACCGAGGGAGCTGACGGCCGAGGCGTGGTACACCGTGCTCGGCACATGGATGGCGTGCGCGAGGCCGACGTGCGCGTCGCGCCAGTAGCGCTGCAGCGGCTTGTCGAGCCGCATGGCATTGCCGCCGGAGCGGGCGAAGATCTCGTCCACGGCCGAGACCGCGCGCCAGGCGGCGCGGACCTGGGTGCGCCGGACCGCGGCCCGCTCGGCGAAGCTGATCTCCTTGCCCGCGTCGACGGCGTCGAAGATCTTGTCGGCGTTGGCGAGCAGTTCCTGGCGCGCGGCGTTGATGTCGGCGGCGGCCTCGCCGATGGCGAACAGCACGTACGGATCGTCCTTGACCGCGGTGCCCTGCGCGCCGACCCGATCGCGCTGGTAGTCCAGGTGCGCGGCCAGCGCGCCCTCGGCGATGCCGACCACCGCGGAGCTGATGCCCAGCGGGAACATCGTCGACCACGGCATCTTGTACAGCGTCTCGGTGACCCCGTATTCCTTCTGCGCGGTGCCGTCGATGACGTGGTCGCCGTTCATCACCCGGTAGTCGGGCACGAACGCGTCCTTGACGATGATGTCCTTGGACCCGGTGCCCTTGAGACCGACCACATTCCAGGAGTCCTCGACGATCTGGTAGTCCTGGCGCGGCAGGATCATGTGCAGCATCGTCGGCGGCATGGCTATCTTGCCCTCGGTATCACTGAGCATGGCGCCGAGGAAGATCCAGTCACAGTGGTCGGTGCCGGAGCTGAACTGCCAGCGGCCGTTGAAGATGTAGCCGCCGTCGACCGGACGGGCGATGCCGGTCGGCGCGTAGGGCGAGGCCATCCAGGTGTCGTGGTCGTCGGCCCACACCTCGTCCTGCACCTTCGGATCGGCGAAGGCCAGCTGCCACGGGTGCACGCCGACGATGCCGGCGATCCAGCCGCTGGCCGGGTCGAGCGCGGCGGTGGCCATCACTGTCTCGGCGAACTCGCGCGGGTGCGCCTCGTAGCCGCTGTACTTCTTCGGCTGCAGCAGGCGGATCGGGCCCGCCGTCTTGAGCAGCTGCGCCGTGGCGTCGGGGAGCTGCCCGAGACGCTCGGCCTCGGTGGCCTGATCGCGCAGCTTGTCCGCGATCGCGGCGATGTTGTCGAGAACTCTGGTCATCTTCGGTGATGCTTTCTGTTCGGAGTGGTCGGGGGTCAGGACATGGTGTTGATGACGGCGCCGCGGGCGATGTTGTCGGCCACCTCGGCCTCCCAGCTCGTCACCGCGCGTTCGGTATCGATCTCGAACTCGAACCGCTTGGTCATGTCCTCGGTGACGTCATCGACGTCGACATAGAACTGCTTGTACCAACGGCGCAGCTGGTACACCGGGCCGTCCTCCTCCGACAACAACGGATTGTCGATGGGCGCCTTGTTCTTCCAGATCTCGACGTCCTGCTCGAAGCCGTACTCGACGCCCTGCGCGAACTGCGCCGCCATCGCGTTGGCGTCCTCGTCGGACATGCCCTGCGGCTTCTTGACCATCGCGCCGTACTGCAGCACGAACGAGTTCTCGTCGACCGGGTAGTGGCAGTTGACGAGCACGGTCTCGATTGTCATCCCGTTGGATTCGCTCCACAGCCAATCGAGCATGTACGACGGACCGAAATACGACGCGTCCGAGCGCAAGGCGGAATCCGGGTCGTCGTAGCTGGTGCCGACGGTGACATCGTGGCGCGGGGTCGACCGCATGTACTGGGTGGCGACGTGGCCCTCGAAGACGTTCTTGAAGTACCGCGGGAAGGAGAAGTGCACGTAGAAGAAGTGCGCCATGTCGACGACATTGTCGACGATCTCACGGCAGTGCGAGCCCTCGATCAGAATCGAATTCCAGGTCAGGTCGGTCCATTCCGGGGTGCCGTAGCCCTCGATCTCGGGAATGGTCACCTCGTCGGTGGGCTTGGAGCCCTGCGGATCGTGCCAGACATAGAGCTGGCCGTTGCGCTCGAGCGTCGGCCAGGTGCGGGTCTTGGCGAGCGGGGGCACCCGGCGCGCGTACGGAATGGCCGTGCACTTGCCGTTACCGCCCCAGCGCCAGTCGTGGAACGGGCAGGCGATCGAATCGCCCTTGATGGTGCCGCGGGCGAGATTGCCGCCCATATGACGGCAGTAGCCGTCGAGCACGTGTAGCGCGCCGTCGGATTCGGACTGGAACACCACGAGCATGGTGCCGAAAGCCTTCACCTCGTGCGGTTGGCCGTCGCGGAACGACGAGAGCAGGCCGAGGCAGTGCCAGCCGCGGGCGAACCGAGTCGGCGCCGCGGCGGCCTCGATCTGCCGGTAGTCGGCGGTGGTGTCCTGCGATCGGCCGTTCGGCGAGTTCTCCGGCATCGAAACCTCCATGTTCGGACGGAGTGGGGATGAGCTGCGCCGATGGTCGCGCCGCGCGGGGGTCCTCGGGGCGTGGTGTTCCCGGTCAGCGGACATGTTTTCGTGGCGGTCGGCCGGTGTCCCGATGACCGGGAGAGGAACCGATCACAACCCGCGGGCCGTCCTACCGTGACGGCATCGGTTTTCGACGAGCAGGAGTGAATCATGGGTAACGTCGCGGTGGTACTGGACACCGATGCCATCCGGCTGTTCGCGCAAGCGGCCCGCTCCGACAATCCGGCCTACCGGCTCGCCGACCGGCCCGTCGTGCCCCCGACCTTCCTGCCCGCCGACGGATCCGGAGTGGGGGAGCGGGTCGAGACCGATCACCGGTTCTTCGGTCCGCCGCCGCGCGCCGGTGACCAGCTGACCGCGATCCGCGCGGGCGCCCCCGGCCAGCCCGCTGTCGCCGCCGCGGAATCGCTGACCCGCTACTTCGACCGCACCGGCGGCCTCGTCGCCGAGTCGTGGGCGGCGGCGGAAACCCTTGCGGGCGATCAGGTTTCGCCACAGGCCGCGGCCCTGCTGGCGACCTACGCGACCGACTGGCTCGGCGCCGAGTCGATCCGCCGTTTCCGCACCAGGTCGGTGCGGCCGCTGCCACCCGGCGACGTCATGTCCTGCTCGGGCCAGATCATCCAGAGTTATGTGCAGGACGGCGAATCGCGCGTCGATGTCACCCTGGCCGGCGCCGACGCGTCGGGCAACGTGGTCGTCCGCGCGTGGGCTACCTTCACCGTGACTGTCGACTGATCCAGGAGGTCACCGCCAGATGCGGGGAATCAACCACATCGTGCTGTTCGTCGCGGACCTGGCACGCAGTGTCGCGTTCTACGAGGAGGTGCTCGGGTTCGAGCGGCTGTCCGAGGGTTTCCCCGGCGGCGCGTTCCTCCGGCACCCCGGTTCCGTCAACGATCACGACCTCGGCCTGTTCCAGGCCAGGATGCCGGCGGCGCCCGCCGGGGCGGTCGGCATGTACCACGTCGCGTGGGAAGTCGAAACGCTGTCCGAACTGGCCGCCGTACGCGACCGCTTGACGGAATCCAAGGCACTGACCGGCGCCAACGACCACGGCTCGACCAAGGCCCTCTACGCCCGCGACCCCGACGGCCTCGAGTTCGAGGTGTGCTGGCTCGTCCCCGATGCCCACGTCGAAGACGCCCTCGCCCCCGGCACCGCCATGACCGCACCCCTCGACCTCCCCGCCGAGATCGCCCGCTACGGCGCGTCCACTCCCGGCGGCCCCCGTACCGACCCGCGACTGTGGGCCCGCGTCGCGGCACGCCGTGCCGCGGACAGCTGACCGGGTCCGTCCTACGTCGCCGACTTCGCGCCGATGATCGGTGGGACCGCCCGGTTCTCGGACTGCAGGAGCTGCCCGGCGATGAGGTCGGTGAGATGTTCTCTGGTGGTGTCGAACTCGCCGCGCATCCAGGCGGCGACCAGTTCCAGGACCCCGCTGACCACGCTGTAGGCGATCATGTCGGCGTCGAGTGGGGCGGCGGGTTCGGCAACGAGTTCGCGGCCGACCGCCGACATGGCGCGGGCGATCGCGTGCTGGGTGGTCAGGCGCGCGCCCTGGAGTGCCTCGGTGCTGTGGGCGTTGAGGAGCAGGGCAGGGCGGCGGGGGTCGGCGAGCAGGAAGCCGAGTGACGCGTCGGCCGCCGCGCGCACCTGACTGTGCAGATCCGGGTCGGCGTTGTGGGTGGCGGTGACCACCGCGGCGATGCCGAGGGCGGTGTGCTCCTCGACCAGCGCGGTGAGCAGGGCGTCGCGGTCGGTGAACTGTTCGTAGAAGTAGCGGTCGTTGAGCCGGGCCCGCACGCAGACAGCCCGTTTGGTGACGGCGGGCGCCCCACCCTCGGCGAGCAGCTCGAGCGCGGCGTCGAACAGCGCGCCACGGCGGCGGGATCGGCGTTCGTCCGCCGCCACGCCACCGTAGACGCGCGAGGGCGCCGCGTCATCGGAGTCGTCGTGCATGGCCGCCCTTCCCCTTCGTCGCGAGTCAGCGTAGTCCACCGGCACTCTTGACCAGCCGTCAGTTCTGGTGCACTCTGACACCAGACTAGTTTGTGGTGCCGTCCTGCACCAGAACCAGTGGCTGAACAAAGGAGTTCACCGATGACCTGTCCTGTGCCACACCAGGAATTCCGCTCGGTCGACGTCACCTCGGCGTCCTCGGGCGAAGCCCCGGCCGCATCGCTCACTCGCGCGTCACGCGATCGCGAATCGCGCCGCGCCGTCGCACGATTCGAGAGCGTCGGCGGCTCGGTCCTGTTCGGTTTGTTCGGCGTCGCCCTGTTCGACCAGCCGATGCTGCCCCCGGTCTCGGCCGCGCTAGAGGCCACCGGACGTTCGCGGTATCAACCGTGGGCGCGGGCCGTGCGCACGGCGGCGGCGGATCAGCTGATCTACCACGGCGAAGACGCTGACCGGGACGCCGAGTCGCAGCGCCTGATGCTCCTGCACCGCGACGTCAAAGGCGTCGGCCCAGACGGCGAACGCTATTCGGCGCTCAACCCCCACGCCTGGAACTGGATCCTCTACTCCACCTTCTTCGTCCAGCGCGGCGCCTACCTGGCACTGACCGGCGACACCCCGTCACCGGCCACCGACCAGGCCATCTGGGATCACTATCGCGGCAAGACCCGCGGCCTGCACCTGCCCGGCAACTCGCAACCGATCGCGAACTACGCGGAACTGACCGCCCACTACGACCGCATGATCACCGAACTGCGCGCCACCCCGGCACTGGAAGCGGCCACCACCGCCGTCCGGCGCGCCCCGCGCCCGGACTTCCTGCCCGCTGTCGCCGCCCCACTCTGGTGGCTGAGCGCGCCCGCCCTCGGCCAGGTCGCGATGATCCTCGGCTGCGGCATCATGCACCCCGACGTGCGCGCCAAGATGCCGATCACCTGGACCGCGCGCCACGACCGCCGATTCCGAGTCCTCACCACCGTCTTCCGCGTCGCTTACACCCGGCTCCCCGCCGCGGTCACCGACTCACCGATGGCCCGCAACCGACGCAAATACGAACGCCTGGTCGGCCGATACCGCGAGGTCGGCCTCACCTCGTTCGCACCGGAGCCCACAGCGGCTCGATCCCGGCGGCGCGTGCGCGCCTGACGAGCGGCGGATTCACCCGTTCCGGGTGAGGCTGTCGCCGGCGTTCGCTGGTTACCTCAAACTCGCCGACCGCCCGGACGAGCGGTCCGACGCGAGGAGCGTGCGTGAACTCGTATCCGCCGATCGACGAGCACGGCATCGTCGGCGACCTGCAGACAGCGGCGCTGGTGTCGGCCGAGGGCACGATCGACTGGTGGTGCGCGCCCCGCTTCGACGCGCCGAGCGTGTTCGCCTCGCTGCTCGACAGCGAGAAGGGCGGACACTGTTCGCTCGCCGTCGAACCCACCACCAGCGCGGTGACCATCCGGCAGCTGTACCTGCCGGATACCGCCATCCTGCTGACGCGCTTCTCCGGGCCCGACGGTGTCGGCGAGGTCGCCGACTTCATGGAACCGATCCGCGGCACCGAACCCGCCGACCGGCACCGGCTGGTGCGGGTCGCGCGGGTGGTGCGCGGAAGTTTGACGTTCACCCTCGCGTGCCGCCCCCGGTTCGACTACGCCCGTGCCACGCACACCCTCGATCTGTTCGACGAACGAACCGCCGTCTTCCGTTCTCCCACCGCCGATCTGCACCTGCAGTCCACCGACGCGATCGAGCTGATCGGCGACGGTGTGGACATCACCGCGCGATTCACGTTGTCCGCCGGTGAACGAGCCGCCGTCGTACTGACCACCGCGCCCGCCGACGCGGCTGTCTCGCCGCCGCCCGCGTGGGAATCGATCGCCCACGAATTCGACCGGTGCCGCTTGTTCTGGCAGACCTGGTTGCGCTCGTCCACCTATCGCGGACGCTGGCGCGACATGGTCAACCGCTCCGCGATCACCCTCAAGCTGCTCACCTACGCCCCGAGTGGCGCCCCGATCGCCGCGGCCACCATGGGTCTGCCCGAACAGATCGGTGGCGAACGCAACTGGGACTATCGCTACACCTGGATCCGCGATGCGTCGCTGTCGGTGCGGGCGCTCACCGATCTGGGTTTCACCGAGGAGGCCTATGCCTTCCGGGTCTGGTTGCGCGACCGGGTCGACGCGGGCGCCACCGCCTCCGGCGAGCCCTTGCAGATCATGTACCGGGTCGACGGTGACCCCGAGCTGGCGGAAGTGACCCTGACTCATCTCGAGGGTTACCGGGGTTCGGCGCCGGTGCGGCTCGGCAACGGAGCCGCCGACCAGATCCAGCTCGACATCTACGGCGAGGCCGCCGACGCATTGGCGCAGGCATCCGGAACGGCCGCCATCGCGGGCTGGCGGACGTTCACCGGCCTCATCGATTGGCTCGCCGACAACTGGGACCGCCCCGACGAGGGCATCTGGGAAACCCGCGGCGGTCGTCAGGAATTCACCTACAGCCGATTGATGACCTGGGTGGCCTTCGACCGCAGCATCCGGATGGCGACCGAGCACGCCAGGCCCGCCGACCTGGCCCGCTGGACCGCCGAACGCGACGCGGTCTTCCGTCAGATCATCGACCGGGGCTGGAGCGAGAAGCGCCGAGCGTTCGTCCAGCACTACGCCACCGAGGTCCTCGACGCCTCGCTGCTGCTCATGCCGCGGATGGGATTCCTGTCCCCGCACGACCCGATGTGGCTGAGCACCCTCGACGCGATGGACAAGGAACTGGTCAGCGACAGCCTGGTATATCGATACGACCCCGAAGCCTCACCTGACGGCCTGCGCGGCACCGAGGGCACCTTCAACCTGTGCAGCTTCCACTACGTCGAAGCATTGGCCCGAACGGGCCGTGTCCAACAGGCCCGCTACGCCTTCGACAAGATGCTCACCTACGCCAACCACGTCGGGTTGTTCGCCGAGGAAATAGGCCCCTCCGGCGAACAGCTGGGCAACTTCCCCCAAGCCTTCACCCACCTGGCCCTGATCGCCGCGGCCATCGCCCTCGACGAAGAACTCGACCGCGCCGAATCCCAACCCCCACCGCACTGATCCACTACGCCCCGCCCACGGCTAAGAACCGTAGAGTTATAGTTGCATCATGCAACACCAGGCGGGTGGATGGTCGCCCGAGCTCGTCGCGGTCCACGATGCGCTCACCCAGATCGTCCGGGAGATCATCGCGGGGCGCCCCGTAGCGGAAGGGATTCCTTCGTTCGCGCAGCGGTCGGCGTTGTCGTACATCGAGCGGAATCCGGGCTGTCGTGCCACGGAGCTCGCCGATGCGTTCGGTGTGCATCGCTCGACGGTGTCGCGGCAGTTGCGGACCTGTATCGACGCAGGCTGGGTGCAGCCGGGTGCGGGTTCCCTGCGTGCCGGGTATCCACTGACCTTGACCGCTGCGGGCCGCCGGGCGCACGCGGCCGCGATCGAGCAGGACCTCACCCTGCTCGCTGAGCGCACGAACGACTGGACCGCCCGCGATGTCGCCGAGTTCGCGGATGCGCTGCGGCGATTCCAGCACCCCGACCAGACTCTTGGAGGCGAGCATGCGTGAGTTCACCGCGCCTGCCACATTCACCATTGCCGAGGACGAGACCATCGTCGGCTCGGTCTACGCCCAGGCCGACCAGTTCCCGGAGCGGGTGCTGTTCTCCCGTCCTGCTGGGCAACAGTGGCTCGACGTCACCGCCGAGCAGTTCGCGCACCTGGTGTCCGGGGTCGCGAAAGGCCTGATCGCCAACGGGATTCAGCCCGGCGACCGGGTCGTGCTGCTGTCGGCGACCCGATTCGAGTGGACGTTGCTCGACTTCGCGATCTGGGCCGCGGGCGCGGTCACCGTCCCGGTCTACGATTCGTCCTCGGCCGAGCAGCTGCGCTGGATCCTCGAGGATTCCGGTGCGGCGCTCGCGATCGTGGAGACGGCTCGGCACAAGGACCTGCTCGCGGGTGCACCGGACACGCTGCGACGGACGGTGGTCATCGATGACGATGCCGAAGCCACGCTGATCGCCGACGGCGCTGACCTTCCCGCCGACCGCCTGCGAGAACGGCTCGACGGCCTGCGCGCGGACGCCCTCGCCTCGCTGGTGTACACCTCCGGCACCACCGGCCGTCCCAAAGGCTGCATGCTCACCCACCGCAACTTCCTCTCCGAAGTGCGGGGCATCCTGACCGCCAGCATCGGCGAAGTGGCCCATCCCGGGCAGCGGATGCTGACCTTCCTTCCGCTCGCGCATGTGCTGGCCAGAGCGGTGTCGCTGGCTGCCTTCGAGTCCGGGATGACGCAGGCGCACTGGGCGGACTTCACGACGATCACCGGCCAGTTCACGCGATTCCGCCCGCACACGATCCTCGGCGTACCGCGCGTGTTCGAGAAGGTGCGTGACGGTGCGGAGAAGAAGGCGCGCGAGAGCGGCAAGATCACCGCAGCGGTCTTCCGGTTCGCCGAACAGACCGCGGTCCGGTGGAGTGAGATGCTCGATCACACCGGCGGATTCGCGCAGCGGCCGTCACTGCTCCTGCGCGCGCGGTACGCGCTGTGTGACCGGCTCGTGTACACCCCGCTGCGCGCAGCGCTCGGCGGTGACTGCGAGTTCGTCATCTCCGGCGGCGGAGCGCTGACGCCGCGGCTCGGGCACTTCTTCCGTGGCGTCGGCGTCCCGGTCTACGAAGGCTACGGCCTGACCGAATCCACCGCGGCGCACTGCGTCAACGTGCCGGGGTCGGTGAAAATCGGTTCGGTCGGACAACCGTTGGGCGGCAACGCCGTTCGCATCGCCGACGACGGCGAGATCGAACTGGCCGGCGGTGTGGTGTTCGCCGGGTACTGGCGTAGTGCGAACGCTACCGCCGGTGCGATGCGCGACGGGTGGTTGCGCACGGGCGACCTCGGCGAACTCGACCAGGACGGCTTCCTGTCGATCACCGGCCGCAAGAAGGACCTCCTCGTCACCGCGGGCGGCAAGAACGTCTCACCCGGCCCGATGGAAGATCGCATCCGATCGCACGCGCTGATCTCGCAAGCCGTCGTCGTCGGCGACGGACGCCCGTTCATCACCGCGCTGATCACCGTCGATCCGGCGACCTTCGCGGCATGGAAGACGGCGATCAGCCGCCCGGCCGACACCACGATCGCCGACCTGCGCACGGATCCGGCCCTGCTGGCCGAGGTGCAGCAGGCGATCGACGACGCCAACAGCACCGTCTCCCATGCCGAATCCATCAAGAAGTTCACCATCCTCGACCGCGACCTCACCGAGGAGTCCGGTGAGCTCACCGCCACCCTCAAGGTGAAGCGGCACGTGGTCGCCGAGCGATTCGCCGACGAAATCGACACGATGTACCGACGCTGATCGCCCCCAGGGATTTCGGCCTGCGCGACGACGAGCGCGGGCGTGCGGCCGAAAGCGCGGTCAGCTCCGGAAATCCTCGAAGTCGAAGCCCGGCGCGACTACGCAGCTGACCAGCACCTCCGCGCCACCGCACGGACGGGCGGCCTGCCAGACGCCCGCCGGGACGAGTTGCTGCACGCGGTGGCCCGATTCGATGGCGGGGCCGAGGATCACGGTCTCGGTCGTCGCGGGTGTGTCGCCGTCGCCGCCCAGCGCGAGTTCCAGCGGTCCGCCTCGATGCCACATCCAGAGCTCGTCGGAGCGCACCACATGCCAGATCGACTGTTCGTGCTCGGGCAGAAGGAACAGGATGCCGGTCGCGGCGGCGCGGGTGCCCGGGTAGTCGGTGGGGACGAAAGTATGGGAACTGCGCCAGGTTTCACGAAACCAGCCCCCTTCGGGATGCGGGAGCAGGTCGAGGGTTTCCGCGGTCGTCGGCCGGTGCAGAAGCTCGGTATGGTGGCCCGCCGGGCCGCGCCTGGCCCACCGGACCTCGCCGACGGGAAGGTGCCCGGACGCCGCCCGCGGGGTGAGGACGAGAATCTGTGCGGTGTCGGGCAGCGCATCGGCGACCAGGAGCGCGGACTCGTCATCGGCCGCCCAGGTGGTCCGGTCGTCGTCGACGGGCAACTGACCACCTGCCGACTGCCAGGCGTCGAGTGTGGTGACCAGTCGGGGCTCGGTGTCGATCGCTTCGGGGGCAAGAGGTTCCATGACATCGAGTGTTCACGAAGATCGCGGAATCCACCCGGCCCCCGTCGACCTCAGAGTTGCGATTGCACCTGCGCGGCGATGAGTTCCAGGTGATCGAGATCGGCGAGATCGAGGATCTGCAGGTAGATCCGGCTCGCGCCGATCTCGCGGTAGCGAGCGATCTTGTCGACGACCTCGGCGGGCGATCCGGCCAGACCGTTGTCCTTCAGTTCGTCGACCTCGCGGCCGATCGCGGCGGCCCGGCGCGCCACCTCGGCGTCGGTGCGCCCGACACAGGCGACCAGCGCGTTGGAGTACACCATTTCGTCGGTGCGCCCGGCCGCGCGTACCGCGGCGCGTACCCGGTCGAACTGGGCGGCGCTGTCGGCGATCGAGGCGAACGGCATGTTGAACTCGGTGGCGTAGCGGGCCGCCAGGCGCGGCGTGCGGACCTTGCCGGTGCCGCCGATGATCACCGGCACCGGATCCTGCACCGGCTTGGGCAGGGCGGGGGAGTCGGTGAGCTGATAGTGGGCGCCGTCGAAGCTGAACGTCGCCCCCGGCTTGGTCTCCCACAGCCCGGTGACGATGGCCAGTTGCTCCTCGAGCAGGCTGAACTTGTTGTCCGGGAACGGGATTCCGTAGGCGGCGTGTTCGGCGGCGAACCAGCCGCTGCCCAGACCGAGTTCGACCCGCCCGTTCGACATCTGATCCACCTGGGCGACCTGGATGGCCAGGGGCCCCGGCAGCCGAAAGGTCGCGGCGGTGACCAGGGTGCCGAGGCGGAGGCGGGAGGTGTCCCTGGCCAGCCCGGCCAGGGTGATCCAGGCGTCGGTCGGGCCGGGCAGTCCCGAGGCATCGCCCATGGCCAGGTAGTGGTCGGAACGGAAGAACGCGTCGAAGTCGAGTTCCTCGGCGGCGCGCGCCACCGACAGCAACGTGTCGTAGTCGGCGCCCTGCTGGGGCTCGGTGAAGATGCGGAGGTCCATGCACTTCATCGTGCCCCATGCGAACCAGGCGCGCCGGTCTCCGGCTGTCAGCCGCCCGTGCGACAACTCACCGATGCCCATCGCGGCGTCGCCGTGTGGGACGAGTACGACGACGCGTCCCATCACCGAACCGCCCCAGCTCATCGGCACGCTGACACATCGAGCAATCGAATCAGGCTATCGCACACACAGTTTCGCGCGTCCCATCCAGACGATCCGGGGCGGCGGTGTCACCGCGCGTTCATGGTGCGGGGAATCGGGCTGTCGCCCCAGCGTCTTCCCCCGTGCGCAGGTGGCGTGGCAGGACCGAGGTGGTCCGCACAACAGTTTCGGGCGCGAAGGTCGACTCGACATGACGGATGAGATCGTCCGGGGCGGCGGGCGAGGCGGCGTAGCCGAGGTAGCCGTCGGGGCGGACGATGTAGGCCGCGCCTGCGGCGCAGTGATATCGCCGGGCGAAGTCGCCGTCGCCGTCGCGGATGACCGGCAGGACCGTCGGGTCGACGGTGGCCCCCGGGCTCGCGACGAGGTAGGCGTCGAGGTGGTCGTAGGTCAGTTTCCGAAGCAGGTCGACGTGGCGTTCGATCCCGGCGAGAGCGGCTGCGTCGCCGGTGTTGCCGACGTACCAGAGCAGCGTGTGATCAGGGCCGGCGAGCAGCGGGAAGAGCCGGAAAGGCGACGTCACACCGTCGCGGCTCAGCCCGATCGCGTCCGGGGCGCGGCTGCCCGCGGTGGGAGACGGTGCGCCGGTGGGGGATTCGGTGACGATGGGGCTGTCGCGATAGTCGATCAGGAGCTGCGCCTCCCGGAGCAGAAGGCGTTCGGGGTCCGGTTCGTCGGCGCCGATCCCCTCGCGAGCGTCGCGGACGGTGCGGCTGACCACCTCCTCGCCGATCGGCCTGCGTTCGGCGTCGTAACTGGCCAGCAACGACGGCGCGGCCACCCCCGCGACGGCCAGCGCGAGCTTCCACGCGAGATTCCAGGCGTCCTGGATGCCGGTGTTCATGCCCTGCGCGCCCGTGGGCGGGTGGATGTGGGCGGCGTCGCCCGCGACGAAAACCCTTCCCCGACTGTAGGAATCGACGATGCGATGGCTGATCCGGAAGACCGAGGACCAGCGCAGACGAGAGGCCGTCACGGGTTCGGGCGCCAGCCGGTCGAGCACCGCCTGGATATCGGCCAACCGCGGGCCGGGCCCGGTGCCGAGTCCGTGCTCGACCTTGTCGCCGCCGTCGGCGGGGTCGGTCTGGAGTTGTGGGGGAAGCCGCATCGACACCCGGTAGCGGTGGTGACCGGGCAGCGGGACGCACACCAGCACGTCGTCGGCGCCGCCGTTCGTCTGGTGCGTCGACCGCACGGTGTAGCCGTGCGGCTGTGACCAGTCCAGTTCGACGTCGCCGAGCATGTACTGCTCGGTGAAGGCCGCGCCCTCGAACGTCAGGCCCAGCGCCTTGCGGACAGTGCTGTGCGCGCCGTCGCAGCCGACCAGATACCGTGCCCGCACCGTGCGCTCACCCTCGGGTCCGGCGAGCACGGCATCGACGCCGTCCTCGTCCTGGGTGAACCCGACGAGCCGGACCCCGCGTTCGACACGCGTGCCCAGCGACGCCAGGTGCCTGCGCAGGATCCGCTCGGTCTCGTACTGGGGGAGTCCGAGAAACCCGAACGGAATCTCCGGTGGCAACGCCAGATCCATTCGGCCTGCCTCGGCACCGTTGACGTACCCGAGCTGACCGCGCAACCGGATCCCGGCGTCGAGTACCTCGCGCAGGATGCCCATCGCCTCGAACAGTTCCAGCGTGCGGGGCTGGATGCCGACCGCTTTCGCGTACTGCGGCGGATCGGATTGCGCGTCGATGATCCGGCACCGCACACCGCGCCGGACCACCTCGACAGCGGCCGCCGAGCCCACCGGACCTGCGCCGACGATCAGAACATCGGTATCGAACATGCGACATCACCTCACACTGGAAGCCCCCGCCTCATGTTGTCCGCTGATCGTACGCCTGACGCCGACCAGCGGAATCCCCCGAATCAACGGGTCGAGGGGCATGGGTAGGTGGCGAAGCCCCGGATCGGCGATAGCTGTGACGCGCGGATGGTCAGCCGACGGCGGTCACGCGGCGGGCGAGCGGAAGGTCGATCGTTCGAACTCGCGGTGGCGCACCGCGTGGACGAACGCGGTGTATTCGAGGTGGTCGAAGAACAGCCTGGCGGTGCCGACCGAGGCTCTGCATTCCGGCGTGGCGCTGAATTCGTAGAGGCCGTCGGATCTTTGCTGGATTGTCAGCGCGCCGCGCAGGCGCGCACCTGCTCGTATCGCGTCTTGGACGGCCTCGAACTGGTAGTGGTCGAGGGTCAGGCATTGGTCGGGCGGGACGGGTTGTGCCGCGGTGTCGACCGGGCCGGCGAGTTTGTCGTCCCAGAGCAGGGTGCGGTGGTTGTCGCGGTAGACCATCACGCACGCCTGCTGTGGGGAACTGGCCGCCGCTTTACGGAAATGGGCAGCGGTCGGTGTCGGCGACGACATGGCGGATCCTTTCGAACAGCGCTGTCGGCGGGTGCCGGCAGCGCTGTCACACGCTAGGGGAGACTGCCGATAGCGGCGAAATTGCAGGGGCGGGCGTAGTCGTCGTGGTCGATCGGCTCGTCCAGGCGCCAATCGGTGGCGTAGGTGATGCCGGGGTCGGTGATGGTCCACCCGTCGAAGAAGGTCTGGAACTGCGCACGGGTACGCAGGGTGACCGGTGTGCTGGCATCGGTGAACACCGCGGCACCGGCGGCGACCTGTGCTTTTATCTCCGGCCCCGCGTCCTCGAGGGACACATGCGTCATCGCGATGTGGCTACCGGGTGCGAGAGCATCGCGCAGTTGCGCGAGGATCTTGCCGGGTTCGCTGGCGTCGGTGATCCATGGCAGCACCGAAACCAGCAGCAGCCCAACGGGTTCGGTGAAGTCGATCAGGCGTCGGGTGTCGGGGTGGGCGAGGATGCGCGCGGGCTCGCGCAGATCGGCGTCGACCATCGTGGCGCTGTCGGTGACGCCTTGTTCGCGCAGCAGATCGCGGGCGCGGTTGATCGCTTCTTCGTCGTTGTCGACATACACGACGCGGGAGTCGGGCGCCACCTCGTGCGTGTTGCCGCCGGTCGGCAGGCCGGATCCGATATCGAGGAACTGGCGAATTCCGGTGTCGGCCATGTAGCGAACGGCGCGGCCGAGAAACCGGCGATTGTGCTGGGCCCACCTCGGATAGAAGGGGATATCGGCGTAGAGCCGCTGAATGAACGGCAGATCCGATTCGAAGATCACCTCGCCGGTGATCATGTGGTGATAGATGCGGGCGGAGCTGGGTTTGTTGGTGTCGATCGGACGGGGCTCGAAGTCACTGTCGGACATCGTGTTTCCTCTACGGTTGAGGTGGGGGTCTATTGCTGGATGGTCGGTCGGCTGCGGAGGCCGCGGACGAGGTGTTCCATGAACTTGCGGGAGTCGTGTGGGCTCAACGCGGTCATCGTCAGGCGGTTGAAGATCTTGTCGCGGATCCCGACCGCGGGTTTGTCGTCGATGTAGCGGATCTCACCCTGGGTTTCGACGACGGCCATCTCGAGATCGCCCGCGGCTCCAGGGGAGGGCACGCGAACCAGGATGTAGCGGTCCTCCATGCCCGCGCCGGGGGCTTGGTGGGTGAAGGGCATGACCTGGATCTGGATGTTGGGGCGGGTGGACAGCTCGAGCAGATGGGTGAGCTGGGCGAGCATCACCGCGTCTCCGCCGTAGGTGCGGCGCAGGCAGGACTCGGACAGGATCGCGTGGAACTCGGGTGCTCCCCGCGCGAGCAGGATTCGCTGACGTGCGATTCGGGCTCGGACGTAGTCGTCGACGGTGACCGCGTCGGGATCGTCGGGGTCGGGTTCGAGGGGTTCGTGTAGCGCGCGGATGTAGCTCTCGTGCTGGAGCAGACCGGGAACGATCTCGGCGGCGGTCTCGCGGAGTCGATCCGCGACCGCCTCGAGGTCGACGAGCAGGCGTAGCTCCTCGATGTAGGCGCGGCGGTAGCTGGAGTTCCAGAATCCGCGGCGGTGGCTGTCCTCGCGGAGATCGAGCAGGATCGCGATGTAGTCCTCGTCGGCGACGCCGAGCTGTCTGACCAGCTCGTCGAGTGCCTGGGCGCTCAGATTGCCGGTGCCGCCGATCACCGCCGCGATGCGCGACTGGCTGACCCCGATCAGCTTTCCCGCGTCGGCCTGGGTAGTGCGAGACCGGCGCAGCAGCGCATCGATCTCTCGACCTAGCAGCACTTTTCGTGCGGTTCGTGCCATGGATCCCACCGTATCGGGCTGCGGGGCGGCGGATGCTGCCTGTTTCGCAATCCTGATTATCAGGTTAGATTATCAACCACGATTATTTGGCGAACAAGTCGGAGGGTGTGTCCGAACTGCGACATACCTTGCGGCGCAAGAAGAGTGGGGCCCACTCATGGACGTCACCGACTCCGACGCCCTGCGCGGCCTTCCCGATGCCGGGGCCGCGAACAGCTGGGGACAGCGACTTCGGACCTATCGCCGCGCTCGATTAGGGCTCAGCCGTGGAGATTTCGCCGAGTTGATCAACGATCGAGCTCGCCGGGACCGCGTCAACGTCGCGTGTTCGGAACGCCACATCGCACGCTGGGAACTCGGTGAGGTCCGCAGGCCGAGCAAGTCCTACCGTGCCTTGCTGGCCGCGCTCGGCGCACCGGTGCCTGAGATCGAATCGGCCCCTGACCTGAAGGCCGGGTTCGCCGGCGACGTGGTGTCACGCTCTCCAGGGTTCCCCACTGCCGGTACCCGTCGCGGCGCGGATGCGACCCTGCTGGAGGCGCTGGCGACCGCGGTCGTCGGTTCCGCCGACATCCTGACGCCGTGGTTGCCATCCCTGGACGTTTCCGGGATAGCCTGCGACACAGGGCAACTCGATCTCGAGGCGGTGCGAAGCACAACTGCGGGATTACGTCAACGCGATCAGCGACACGGTGGCGGCTCGATCGCCCGCACGGCCGTCGACCTCCTGAGATCGACCACCGCGCTGCTGGCCGGATACCGCGGACACACGACGCTCGCGCACGCACTTCTGGTCGCCACCGCCGACCTGGCCCGGCTGATCGGCTGGGCCTACCACGACATCGGTGATCAGCATCGCGCCCGCCAATACGCGACGATGGCCTTGGTTTCCGCGCGGCGAGCGGGCGCGGACAGTCTGGTCGCGTCGACGCTCTACGTCCTGGGGCGGATCAGCTTGATCGAACGCGACCCACGCGCCGCGCTGCGCATGTTCCAACTCGGGCAGCTACCGGCCCAAGACGCAACCGGCAGTGGGGAATCCGCGCGCCTGTACGCCAATGAGGCCTGGGCGCACGCCATGATGGGCGACGAGGGCCGGATGCGGACCGCGCTCGCCCGCGCCGAAGACGAGACCACCAGGGTCGCCGACACCGTCGACCCGTGGACCCGGGTGTTCTTCACCCCCGGCGAGTTCACCGGAATGCAATCGGTGATCTACAACGAGTACGCCCTGACCACCCGCGGACAGACCGCCGAGCACTACACGGCCCGCGCCGTCGACGCCGCTCGCGCTTCGCTGGCCGCGTCGACACCCCGGCGACCGGCCCGCAGCGTGCTGTTCGACAACATCACGATCGCCACCGGCGCTTTCCGGCTCGGTCAGATCGACGACGCGGTCTCGTTTGCGACGGCTTCCCTGGAAATGACCGGCCAGGTCGACAGCGGACGAGTAGGCGACCGGCTGGGACAGCTGGTGCACGCCGCGACCCTCGCGTCCTCGCGATCCGACGTTCGCGACATCTGCCAGGGAATCCGGAGTGCGGTCCGTACCGCACGCAACACTGCGCGTCCGATGACCGAACACCGCCTCGCGACCGCGTAGCAACAGCGAACGCGACCTGACGATGTCGTTCCCGCACCGCGATATTTATGACATGCCCTGTCGAATGTCATTGTCGCGGAGATTGTTCGGCGCTGTAATCGGTGCATGACTACGACGATGCCGAGACGTGGCCATCGGGCAATGGGCGGACGCCCGTGAGCAAGGTATGTGTAGCAGTGACGCACGCAGGCGGCTTCGCCGCGAAGGCTGACAGCCGCGCTGTGGAGGACACGCGCGTACGGACGGTGGAGGGATTGCTGGAGGCCCGTCAGTTACTGCTCGCCGTTGCCGGGAATCTGCAGGGTGGTTCCCCGTTGATCGGATGGGCACGCGAGCTGGCGGATCTGCACGCGACCCTGTTCACCGCATCGGTGTCGACCACCCGTCGACCCGCCGACTTCGACGCCACCGCCACCGCTGGCCGGATCCACGCGCTCATCGGCCTGATCGACGAGTGGTCGGCCTGCCACCTTCCTCGCCCCACCTCGGGCCGCCGCCACACCCATTCCCTCGGCGAGGTGATCAGCCACGTGGCAGACACCTACACCCACGTGCAGTGGACGCTGCGCCACACCAAGGGCGCCGAACACCAGCACCACGCCGCGCTGCGCTTCGCGCAAGTCCAGGAAGGCTATGCCGATCTGGTCGAGGAGATTCGAGCCTTGCGCGTCGCACTACCGCTGGGCCGGGGCAACCAGCTCGCCCCATAACGCGACGCTTTCAGGCGCGCGTTGTTCCAGCGGCGCTGCTACGGGCAGTGAGGTATTCGCGGACGGCGTCGACGGCGCGGACCGCGCTCTCGGCGGCGGCCTCCATCGTCGAGGGCATGCCGGTGTCGGTCACGTCGTCCCCGTTTCTCGACGAGGGTCACCCGGTGACCGGCTTCGGCGAGCCAGACCGCCGTGGCCAAGCCGGCCAGGCCTGCGCCCGCGACCAGGATGTGCGCGGATTCCTGCTGCCCCAACGGGACCTCCGGACATTCCGCCCCGCGGGCCACGATCACGGCCTCGTCAGCGCGGCGTATCGGGCGAGGTGGTAGT
This sequence comes from Nocardia sp. FBN12, assembly GCF_054031145.1. Classification (NCBI taxonomy): domain Bacteria; kingdom Bacillati; phylum Actinomycetota; class Actinomycetes; order Mycobacteriales; family Nocardiaceae; genus Nocardia; species Nocardia sp. FBN12. The sequence continues at coordinate 2,904,566 of NZ_CM132926.1, read as the reverse complement.
CGGTGGATCCGAATTCGTGCTCGATCGCGGTGAGTCGCTTGAAATAGTGGCCGATAGCGAGTTCCTCGGTCATTCCCATGGCGCCGTGCAGTTGTACCGAGCTCTGGCCGATGAATCGAGCGGCACGGCTGACGGTGACCTTGGCCGCCGATATCGCCCGCGCCCGGTCGGCCGGTGCCGCGTTCACCGAGCGAATCGCCAAATACACTGCGGCGATTGACTGTTCGAGCTCCATGTACATATCGACCATGCGGTGCTGCAACACTTGGAAGCTTCCGATCGGCTGCCCGAATTGCCGACGTTGCTTGGCGTATTCGACGGTATCCGCCAAGACCTTTCGCATACACCCGACCGCTTCCGCGGCGATGGCCGCGATAGCGTCAGCCACGGTCGCCTCGATCGACGGCCATGCGTTGCCCGCCGTGCCGAGCAATGCGGCGGCGGGCAATCGGAATGCGGTGAAGGTGATATCGGAACCGACCCGATCGTCGATCGTCCGGTAGGAGTTGATTTCCACTCCGGCGGGCGGATTCTTCGCATCGAATTCGGTGAGGAACAACGAGATACCGGATTCGTCGCGCCGATCTCCCGAAGTGCGCGCGCTGATTATCAGGTGAGTCGCCAACGGCGCGCTGGTCACGACGGTTTTGCTGCCGTCGATCACCCACGAATCACCCTCGCGGCGCGCGGTCGTCGAAAGATCGTGCAGGGTGTGACCCGATGTCGGCTCCACGGCGGCGAATGCGGTGCGCGCCGTACCGGCCACGATCTGCCGTAGCAGTGCCTCGGCCGCCGCGCCACCGGCGCGTTTGAGCAGGCCGGCCCCGACGATGACGGTGTCGACATACGGTTCGACAACGAGCGAGTGCCCGAGTTCCTCGGCGATGATCATCATCTCGATCGGTCCACCGCCCATACCGCCGACATCCTCGGGCAAGGTCGCACCGAGAATCCCCAACTCCTCGGCGAAACCGCGCCACACAGCGGGCTGCCACCCCGCCTCGGACTTGACCGCACGACGACTCTTCTCCAGGTCGTAACGGGCACCGAGGAATCCGGCCACCGCCTCGCGGAGGAGTTCCTGTTCTGTGGTGAAGGTGAAGTCCATCAGAGCCCCAATGCTGCCTTGGCAAGAATATTTCGCTGAATCTCGTTGCTGCCCGCGTAGATCGAGCCCGCCCGGTCATTGAAGTAGCGCAGTGGTGCGACGGCCTGCCATTCCTCGCCGCTGCGGTAACCATCAGCCGGTGGGTGGAATTCGGCGATCGGCCCGCCAGGTTTCGTAGCATGCGGTTGATAGACCCGACCGCGCGGACCTGCTGCCTCGAGCGCCAATTCGGTGATCTTCTGACTCAATTCGGTGGCCAGGATCTTGAGCATCGAAGAGGCGGGTCCGGGGTTCTTGCCCTGCGCCAGCACCGAAAGTGTTCGGTACTCGAGGATCTCGAGTACTTCGGTGCGAATACGCGCCTCGGCCAGCTTCGCCGCGAAGGCGGCGTCCTCGATCAGCGGATTGCCGTCCGGGCCGGTCTGCCCGGCTGCCGCGGTAGCGACTTGCTGGGCCATGACCTGCAACATCGGCGACAGTGCGCCACCTCGTTCGTGGACGAGCAGATATTTCGCCACGGTCCAGCCGTCGTCGATCTGGCCGAGCACATTACTTTTCGGCACCCGGACGTTGTCGAAGAAGACCTGGTTCTGTACCTGCTCGCCGGAGGTCATCACCAGTGGGCGGATCTCGATCCCCGGCGACGTCATATCGATGAGCAGGAAAGTGATGCCCTGCTGCTTCTTACCGGCGCGCGAGGTACGGACCAAGCAGAAGATCCAATTCGCCGCCGTCGCATGGGTGGTCCAGATCTTGCTGCCGGTGCACACGAAATCGTCACCGTCGTCGACGGCCGCCATAGTCAGCGATGCCAGATCCGACCCGGCTTCAGGCTCCGAATATCCCTGGCAGAAGAACACCTCACCGGTGAGGATCCGCGGCAGGTAGTACGCCTGCTGTTCAGCCGTCCCGAACGCGGTGATCGCGGGCGCGACCATTCTGATGCCCATCGGCGACAGCGCGGGCGCACCGGCCTGCGTCAACTCCCGGCCGAAGATGTAATGCTGGGTCAGACTCCAGTCGCAGCCGCCGTGGGCGACCGGCCACTCTGGTGCCGCCCAGCCGCGCTCGTGCAGAATGCGCTGCCACTTCATGCTGGCATCGTGATCCGGATACACGCTTGTCGCCAAGTGCCCGGCGCGCCGGAGTTCGGGTGTCAGCTTCTCGTCGAGGAAAGCGCGAACCTCGTCTCTGAAGGCTAGATCGGCCGCTGACCAGTCGTAATCCATCAGCCCTCCCGGAGGGATGTGCGTCGATGCATCCGCGGGAACCTACGGGCGCTTGAGACACAAGGTACTTCTGTCTCAGCAGGGGATCAACAGGCAGTACATGGAATCGCGGGTAACATATGTGGCCGAGGGTGAGGGTGTGCTGCCGCGGAACGTTGCTCCTTCGACGGCGATGGGATGTCGGGCGGGCGATCAACCCCGCTCGGTGGTGGTACCGCAGGGTGGTAAGCCGAACTCTGGTCGAACTGTCACATTCGGGGTGTCATCAGCCGTGAATACGGTGTCGTGGCACCGATGAGTCGTAGAGTTCACGAACCTGAACCGTATAGCGGCAGCCCGAGTCGACCACCCGCGCGATTGTTCTGCGGGCGACGTGGATTCGCTTGTATCGCTGGACCACGGTTCGACAATGATTGACAGCCACCGGTGGATAGTCGGTCCAACCGCAGGGGAACACATGACGTCGAGCAGTCCACCGCCCAATGATCCCGCCGCGGGCACCGAGCGCGGTCAACATCGCGGCGCCGATGCCGTGTCGCCGCGCGGCGGGCTCGGATTCGGTGGGGCAGTGGGCGCGTTGATCCTGGTGTGGCTGTCGCTGACGCCCTCACTGTTGCCCCGCGGGCCGCTGTTCCAAGGCGTCGTCACCGGCGCGGCCGCGGCCATCGGCTACGGACTCGGTCTCGCGGCCGCCGCACTGCTCGGGTGGGTGCTGCAACGGCGGCTGGGCCCCGCACCGGCGATTCTGCGCTGGGGGTTGGTAGTTGTCGCCGCTGTCGGCTCGGTCGCGGTGCTGGCCTGGTACGCCGAGTGGCAGAGCGAACTGCGCACGCTCATGGGGGTGGGCGGTCTGCCGTGGCACGCCTACCCGATCATCGTGGCCATCGCCGCGGTGGTCTTCCTGGTATTGCTCGTGCTGGCGCGGCTGTGCGCGGCGATGTCGCGTGGCGTCGGTGGTCTGCTCGGGCGTGTGCTGCCGCGCCGGGTCGCGGCCTTGCTCGGCGGTGTCGTCGTGGCCGTTGTCGCGATCGCCGCACTCAACGGAGTGGTGGCCGAGGTGGCCATGTCGGTACTCAACACGACATTCGAAGCCGTCAACGACGAGAACTCCGCCGATACACCAGAACCCGTCGTCCCAGAGCGATCCGGTGGTCCCGGATCGTTGGTGAGCTGGGACTCCCACGGCAGACAGGGCCGGATCTTTGTTGCCAACGGTCCCACCGCCGCCGATCTGACCGCGTTCAACGGCACACCGGCGCGTGAGCCGATCCGCGTGTACACCGGTCTGAACTCCGCCGAGGACATCCGGGCCGAGGCCGATCTCGCGGTGGCCGAGCTGCGGCGAGCCGGCGGCTTCGACCGCGCGGTTCTCGGCGTGGCAACCACCACCGGCACCGGATGGATCAACGAGTCAACCGCAGGCGCACTGGAATATCTGGCCAACGGCGACAGCGCGCTGGTGAGCATGCAGTACTCGTTTCTGCCGAGTTGGTTGTCCTTCGTCGTCGACCAGGAACGCGCCCGCCAGGCCGGTCAAGCGCTGTTCGAAGCGGTGCACGCCGCATGGGACACCCTGCCCGCCGATCAACGGCCGAAGCTGGTCGTCTTCGGTGAGAGCCTCGGCTCCTTCGGCGGTGAGGCCGCGTTCTCCAGCGTTCAGGACATGGCGGCCCGCACCGACGGCGCCCTGTTCGTCGGTCCCACCGCCACCAATCCGGTGTGGCGCGACGCCACCGCGCGCCGCGACCCCGGGTCGCCGCAATGGCTGCCGATCTACCGCGACGGACACACGGTCCGATTCATCGCGGACGCTCCCGATCTGGCTCGGCCCGGCACACCGTGGACCGGCTCGCGAGTGGTCTACCTACAGCACGCGTCCGATCCGATCACCTGGTGGACACCACAACTGCTCTTCCAGAAACCGGACTGGCTCGACGAGCAGCGCGGGCCCGACGTGCTGAGCAGCACCCGCTGGATCCCGGTCGTGACCTTCCTCCAGGTTTCGGCCGACATGGCCGTATCGATCGATGTTCCAGACGGACACGGACATGCCTTCCGCGCCGACATCGCCGACGCCTGGGCGGCCATCCTGTCGCCGGCCGACTGGACCGGGTCCGATACGGAGCGCCTGCGCGCCGTTCTGCGGGGCGAGTAGCCGTACTCTGTTGAGTGCCTGCATATTTGGCGACCGTAGCCCGTAGGATGGAGCCTGATGGACCACACGGACCCTTTCCCCCGCCCTATTCCAGTCACGGTGCCGAAGGTGCTAGTGGGCTTAGGTTCGGCGTTGGTTGTCGCCGCCGCGATCGCATCCTTCACCTTCACCGCCACCCTCGCGCGGGTGGCCGGAGTTCCTGAGCATCTGACCTGGTTGTGGCCGGTGGTGGTCGGTCTCACGGTCGCGCTGGTCGCCTGCACCTTCATCACGTTGGTGGGTATACGCGACGAGAAGGCCACCTCCCTGGTGCGGGTCTACGAGTTGTTGCTGGTCGCCGCCGTGCTGTCCAGTATCTGTGGAAACCTGTTGTCCATCTCCCGCGATCCGATCGAGATGGGAACGCTCGGTACCGCGATCGTGGTGTCGGTTCCCCCGGTCTGTCTGATGATCTGCGTGGGGAACTACCTGCTGCTCACGGCGGTCGTTCCCGTCCGAATCGTGGCCGCGATCCGCGAGGACGACTGGCGACTGAGAGTCCTCGGCATACCCAACGCGCCGTTGCCGCCGAAATATTCGAACCTCCCCGACCAGGACAGTGCCTCCTGGTGGGACCAGCACCGAAGTGAGGCAAGGACTCCACCGGCGACACCGAGGACCCGGACATAGGAAACCGGTTGACACAACAGCGAATTCGGCTTTAGCCGGTGCCGACACGACTGCGGCGCCGGCATCAACCCAGCTGTTCGCGGACGAATGCCGCTGCTCGGTCACGGTTGTCGTTGACGAAGTACGCGAAGTGACCGTAGCTCGCCGCGTTCGCGAACCCGGCGGCCGGATCGCCGCCTTGGCAGACACGGTCACCGGCATTGCAGTAGTCGTGCAGGCGGTCGGCGAATTCGGTGAGCGCGCCGAGGCGAAGTGGACCTGTGCCGGACAGGGCGGGATCGAAGCTGCCCCGGTTGTAGGGTTCTGCGCCGTTGAACAACGGGCTGCCGAACAGGACGATGGCGTCGATTCGCGCGGCCGCCCGCGCTGTCAACGCGTCTCGCGCGTCGAGGGAGTTGCCGATAACGCGCGCACCTTGCGAGTAGCCGAGCAGGACGAGCCGCTGGTCGGGGCACGTGGCGGCGATCTCGTTCAGCAACGTGGTGAGATTCGCTACCCCGCGCACCGCACTGTCCGGGTTCATCGAGGCCGGATACTCGAGCTCGGTCACCGTGGTGCGGCGCCCGGATTCCTGGGCGATCCGCCCGCCGAGCGGGGTGAGCAGCAGGCTGCCTGACTGCGGTTCGAGGGTGCCTCGGACAGTGACGACCCGGACCTCCGCGCAGCCGCCGGGGACCGAGTCGGCGGACGCGGCGGGGAGGGCGGGTAGTGCCAGTGCCGCAGCGGCTATTGCGGTCGAATGCACCAGGATTCGAAATCGTCCACGCATTCGGCCACTGTATTGCACCCGGGGGTGGCGAGGACGATGTTGCCGCTGTCGGGTAGCGGCGCCGAGGCCTGAGCGACAGGCCCCTGGTCCCCTCATCGTTCGTCGTGCAGGCGGCGGAAGCGGCTGTCGTGAAAGACCAGGGGCCCGGCCTCGGTTCCGACCGCGACGCGAGTGAGGTGAACGAGCACTACCAGGTGATCCCCGGCGGGGACGCTGGCCGACGGTGTCGCTTCCAGCCATGCGCAGGCCCCGCCGACCAGGAGGGCACCGTCGGTCCCCGCCACCATCGTCAGGTCTCGGAAGCGGTCGCCGTGTTTGGTTCCCAGAGATCGGGCGGCGCTCGTCTGGTCGACGCTGAGCAGGCTCAACCCCAGGCTGGTCGCCCTGCTCAGCGGCGGCCAGGTGCGCGAGGTTCGTTGGACGCAGAAGGAGACGATGGGCGGCGTCAAGGAGACGGGGACAAAGGTGCTGACCGCCATCCCGTGTGCCGTGCCGCCCACCTCTGCGCATATCGCGACGACGGGGCTGGGGAAGGTGGCGAATGCCTGTCGTAGCGAGGGCGGTTCGGTCGGGATCTCGGTGAAACCGTGCGCAGCGGCGGAAAGGGTCATGCCCGATCAGCTCCGGGCAGCGATCGCGTCATGGTGCGGGTCGATGGCGGTGGCGCGGGCGAGGGTGGCCTGCGCCATCTTGATGTGCGCGGCGTCGACGAGGACCCCGTCGACGCCGACGGCACCGCGTCCGTTGGCTTCGGCTTCGCGGTACGCGGCGATATTGCGTTGCGCGAGTGCGATTTCCTCGGGGGTGGGGGAGTAGACAGTGTTGGCGATCGGCACCTGGTTCGGGTGGATCGCCCACTTGCCGGTGTAGCCGAGCAGCGAGGAGCGTCGCGCGTCGCGTTCGTAGCCGGCGAGGTTGCCGTAGTCGGGGAAGGGGGCGTCGATGGCGTCGACGCCGGCGATGCGAGCCGCGACGAGCACCTTGTTGCGGGCGTAGTGCCAGAAGTCACCGGGATAGTCACCGAGCGGTTCGAAGTTGGTGTCCACCCTGGCCCCCTGGGACAGCGAGAAGTCGCCGACACCGAAGATGAGCGCGTCGACCCGCGAGCTGGCGACGGCGATCGCTTCGGCGTTGGCCAGTCCCTCCACTTCCTCGATCAGCACTTCGAGGCGAATACGGTGGGTCAGGCCGAGTTTCGCCTCGAGCTGGGTCAGCAGCACATCGACCCACCACACATCCCGCGCGGTGCAGGCCTTGGGGACCACGATCGTGTGCAGATGTGAACCGGCGCGCGAGACCACCTCGATGATGTCGTCGTGGCACCAGCGGGTGTCGAGACCGTTGATCCGGATCGCGGGCACGGTATCGCCCCAGTCCATCGTGGTCAGCGCGGTGATCGCCTTCTCCCGCGCCTGCTCTTTGAGTGCTTCGGGGGTCGCGTCCTCGAGATCGAGGAACACCAGATCTGCGCCGCTGGCAAGGGCTTTGGCGAACATGTGGTCGTTGCAGGCGGGCAGCGCGAGCTCGGAGCGCCGGATCAGCAGGGTCATCGTCGAATCCTTCGGTGTCGGAAGTTCACAGCACGCCGCGGCTGTGCAGGTCATCGATGTCGTTGTCGCTCAGGCCGAGCAGTTGTCCGTAGACCTCCGCGTTGTGCTCGCCGAGGCGGGGGCCGAGGTGGGACACGCGGCCCTGCGCCTGGGAGAAACGCGGTACCGGTGCTTGCACCGTCATCGTGCCCAGTTCGTCGTCGGCGACCGGGACGAACACCTCGCGGTGGCGCAGCTGCTCGTCCTCGAGCAGGTCGGTGATGTCGTAGACGGGGGCCGCGGCGACCTGCTCGGCGTCGAACACCGCCATCGCCTCCGCGAGGGTCTGTTTCGACACCCACGCCGCGACAACGTCGTCGACCTCGGCAGCCCGCGCCAGCCGACGTTGCGGATCGGAGAACTCGGTATCGGAGATCAGGTCGTCGCGTCCGATCGCGCGGAAGACGCGCAGCGCCAGCGCGGGGGAGCTGCCCGACATGGCCAGCCACTTGCCGTCGGCGGTGCGATAGGTGTTGCGGGGCGCGGAGATGTCCCAGCGGTTGCCCGCTCGCTGCGCGACGATGCCGAGCTGGTCGTAGCTGAGCAGCGTCTGTTCCAGCAGTCGCGTGAGCGGATCGACCAGGTTGATATCGATCAACTGTCCCGGGCCGCCGTGCACATCGCGGTGGTAGAGCGCCATCAGCACGGCGTAGGCGGCATTGAGGGAAGCGACACCGTCGGCCAGCATGAACGGCGGCAGCGTCGGGGGACCGTGCGCCTCACCGGTGATGTGGGCGAATCCGCTCATCGCCTCACCCAGCGTGCCGAAACCGGGGCGCTCGCTCTTGGGGCCGGTCAGCCCGAAGCCGGTGATGTGCAACATCACCAGCTGCTCGTTGACCGCGCGCAGGCGCGGGTAGTCGAGGCCCCATTTCCGTAGCGTCTGTGGCCTGGTGTTGGTCACCACGACATCCGCTGTCGCCGCGAGCCGGCGCAGTAGCTCCTGGCCCTCGGTGACGCGCAGATCCAGGGTGACGGAACGCTTGTTGCGCGACACCGACTTCCACATCAGGCCCACCTCGTCGCGCTGCGCGCCCCAGGTGCGGATCGGATCACCACCGTTGGGCTGCTCGATCTTGATCACCTCGGCGCCGAACTCGCCGAGATAGGTGGCCGCCAGCGGCGCCGCCGCGAGCGTGGCGAAATCGAGCACCCGCACACCGTCGAGCATGGCTCGGCTCATGTCACACCACGGTGCCTGTGTGCGCGGTGCCGCGGACCGGAGACGGCCGGGACAAACCCAGGTGCTCGCGCAGGGTCGTGCCCTCGTAGGCGGTGCGGAACAGTCCGCGCTGCTGCAGCCGCGGCACCACCATCCGGACGACGTCCTCGAAGGAGCCGGGCATGTGGGTGGCGGCGAGAACGAATCCGTCGCAGGCGTCGCCGTGGAACCATTCGGCCATCTGGTCGGCGACCTGGTCGCCGGTGCCGACGAACCGTGGACCCTGCAGCAGGGTGGCTCGGTGGCCCGCCAGGTCCCGTACTGTGACGTTTCCGCCGATGTGGGTACGCAGGTTCTGGACCAGACCGCGGATGCCCGACACCGAGGCGATCAGCTCGTCGGTGACCGGATCGTCGAGATCGTGCTGTGCGAAGTCGTAGTTCATCAATTCCGAGAGCAACGTCAGCGAGGCCATCGGATGCACCAGGTCCTCGAGCAGCATCGCCTCCCGCTCCTTGGCGTGCTGCTCGGATTCCCCGACGACCGCGTAGGCCATCGGGCAGATGCGGACCGAGGCGGGATCGCGGCCCGCGTCGGAGATGCGGGCCTTCTGGTCGGCGTAGTGATTGCGGGCCACTTCCAGGCCGGGGTCGCCGGTGAAGATCAATTCCGCCCAGCGCGAGGCGAATTCGCGGCCACGGCCGGAGGAGCCCGCCTGAATGATCACCGGTCTGCCCTGTGGTGTCCGCGGTACCGTCAGCGGTCCGCGGGCGGAGAAGAAGCGACCCGAGTGGCGCAGTTCGTGCACCTTGTCGGGATCGGCGAAGATGCCTGCGGCGCGGTCGTGCAGGATGGCGTCGTCGTCCCAGGTGTCCCAGAGGCCGCTGACCACATCGAGGAATTCGTCGGCTCGGTCGTAGCGTTCGTCGTGGCCGAGGTGGGCGTCCATCCCGAAGTTCTGCGCCTCGCTGTCGTTGACCGAGGTCACCACATTCCAGGCGGCCCGGCCTGCGGACAGGTGATCGAGGGTGGCGAACGTGCGCGCGACGTGGAACGGCGCGTAGTACGTCGTGGAGTAGGTCGCGCCGAGGCCGATGCGTGAGGTGCTCTGCGCGAGGACGCCGAGGACCACCCCCAAGTCCAGCTTCACCGGGCGTGCGCCATGGCGCACCGCCTCGGCGACGGAGCCGCCGTAGATGCCGGGCATCGCCAGACGGTCGTCGAAGAACATCAGGTCGAAGCAGCCCTCCTCCAGTTGCCGCCCGACTTTCGCGTAGTACGACGCGTCGAGATACCCGTGCTCGGTGGCCGGGTGCCGCCAGGAACCCGAGTAGACCGAGGTGTTGCCCGCCTGCATGAATGCGACCAACGTCATTCGGTCGCCGTTCCTCATCGCCATAATTGGAATCTAGCATCTGACATATCAGATTTCAAACCTGGTACCTCTAGCCTGCTAAACTGCGCCGATGGCAACCAACTCGGTCGACGTCGCAGGCACTGTTCGCGAACGGGCGGCACGTGAACTGCGCGATCGCATCCTGACTGGGGCGTTGCCCGCGGGTGCGCGCATCGATCTGGACGCGATCACCGACGAGTTCGCCACCAGCCGCACGCCCGTGCGTGAGGCATTGCTCGAGCTCTCCTACGAAGGCTTGGTCCGGGTCGCGCCACGCAGTGGGATCACGGTGATCGGGATCAGCCCCGCCGACATCATGGACAGCTTCACCATCCTCGGGGTCCTCACCGGGCAGGCTGCCGCCTGGGCCGCGCAGCGGGCCAGCACGCCTGAGCTGCAGCGGCTGCGCGAGCTCGCCGCCGAGGTCGCCTCGCGATCCGGTGACGACTCCATCGGTGAGGCCAACTGGCGGTTGCATCAGGAAGTCCACCGGGCCGCGCACTCACCACGGCTGCTGACCCAGATCAAACAGGCGGTCCGGGTGGTTCCGTCGAATTTCCTGCGGCTGTTTCCCGACCACGAGCAGCACTCGCTCGACGATCACGACCAGCTGATCGACGCACTGGCCGAGCGTGACGCGCCGCGGGCCCGCGAGATCGCCGAGCGGCACGTGCTCGACGCGGGCCGCTCGCTCACCCAGTGGCTGGAACGCAACGCGACCCCGCGGCTACCGCCTGCGTGACAGGTTCACCTCGCGCCCGGCTGCCGCCAGCGACCTGGCGTTGCAGCGGAAACCTTCGGTCAGCGGGACGGGTCGGGGTGTGGCGTCGGTCGCGGCCAGCGCGCGTGCCTTGAACGCGTGCGCCGCGGCGCTGAGGCGATGGTCCATGCCCTCGACCCGGCACTCGAACTCCGTGGGCAGCGGGTCACCCCACACCACGACTTCGATCAGATCGTTCTCGAGGCAGTTGAGGACGCCGTCACGGACTCGGCTGTCGGACAGCAGGAGATCGGGTGCGACCGCCAGGGCGTCGGGCCAGGTGTGGTGGACAGGGACCGCGAGCGGGCCTTCGAGTTCGAGCACGGTCGCGCCGAGGATGTGCAGGGGCGCCAGACCGGTGACGTCGGTGAGGACGACATTCACGTCCCATCCGGCCATGGAGCGGTCGAACAACCAGCCGCCCGCGTGCTCGACGACCTCGCGTGCGTTGGTCGCCAGGACTGCCAGCCGGTACCGCAACGGGTGTTGATGTGCGTAGGTCCACCAGTTGGTGACCAGACCAGCGTCCTGGGCAACATTCACGAGGTGTCCATTCCGAGAGATCGAAGCGCTATCCGCAGTCCTACTACAACTGCGTCTGATGCGCGGCGAAGTTGCCGAAGCTTTGCGACCAGGGGGCGGCGGCGAGACACCGGCCTGATCAGGGCCGATTTCTGTTCTCGCATGCGAGAATTAGATTACCGCAAATTAGAATGAAACTCTTGACCGCTGGTCCGGTCCGGTGCTAAGCAGGTCGAGCACTGGTAGGCACGAAGGCCTCGACGCTTGAAGGGGATGCGCGATGACGCTGCAAACTATTCTGGACGAAATCCGTGAACGACCCGGAAAAGGCGAGGTCATACCGATCATCGATCCCGTGACCGAAGAGCAGATCACCGAGTTCACCGACTGCGGACCCGAGGCTGTCGACGAGGCGGTTGCCCGGGCGAGGGCCGCGTTCGATTCGGGTGTCTGGCAGGGTCTGCCCGGGCGCGAACGGGCCAAGATCATGTGGCGGATCGCCGACCTCATGGACGCGCACACGGATGAACTCGCCGAGCTGGACTCGCTCAATACGGGAATGCCACTCGCGCAGGCGAAGATGATCATTCCGACCTGCGCCGAGTTCTTCCGCTACTACGCGGGGTGGTGTACCAAACTCAACGGCTCGGCGTACGAGGTGCAGATGACCGGCGGCGTCTCCGGCGCCTACGCCGACCTGCACGCCTACACGCTCAAGGAGCCGTATGGCGTGGTCGGCCTGATCTTCCCGTGGAACGGGCCGGTGTTCAACGCCTGCGCCAAGCTGGCCCCGGCACTCGCGGCCGGGTGCAGCAGTGTGGTCAAGCCCGCCGAGGAGACACCGCTGTCGGCGGTGCTGCTGGCGCGGCTGATCGCCGAGGCGGGCGTGCCGGAGGGCGTGGTGAACTTGCTGACCGGCTACGGACACACCGCGGGCGCCGCGATCACCGCGCACCCGGACGTGGACAAGGTGGCGTTCACCGGTTCCACCGAGGTCGGCAAGCAGATCGTGGCCGCGTCGGCGGGCAACCTCAAGAAGGTGATGCTCGAACTGGGCGGCAAGTCACCGGTGCTGATCTTCGACGACGCCGACCTCGATATGGCGGTGATGATGGCGTCGATGGGGATCTTCATTCACTCCGGGCAGGGCTGCGTCTGCGGCTCCCGGATCTTCGTGCAGCGGGGGGTGTACGAGCGGGTCGTGGAAGGTATCGCGACCGTGGCGAACAACCTGAAGCTGGGTGGGCCGAAGGAAGAGGGCACCATGATCGGCCCGCTGATCAGTGCCAAACAGCTGACCCGGGTGATGGGCTACCTCGACGAGGGCCGGTCCGACGGTGCCGAGGTCGTCACCGGCGGGCACCGCCTCGACCGCAGTGGCTACTTCGTCCACCCGACGGTGCTCACCAATGTGGACCCCGCGACCAGCAGGCTCTACCGGGAGGAGATCTTCGGCCCGGTCGTGACCGTCCTGCCGTTCGACGACGAGGACGAGGCGATCGCGCTGGCCAATGACACCTCCTACGGCCTGGCCGCCACCGTGTGGACGACCAACCTCAGCCGCGGGCACCGGCTCGCGAAGCGGTTGCAGGCCGGGACGGTGTCGCTGAACTGCCAGTTGGTGTTCGACCACGGGGTGCCCTTCGGCGGCTACAAGCAGTCCGGCTGGGGCCACGAGTTCGGGCGCGAAGGCGTCGAGGCGTACATGAAGTCGAAGTCGGTCTGGGCTCAGCTCTGAGTCATCCGGGATCAGCGGCGGACGGGTTGGTCATCCGGTCCGCCGCTGTCTGTCGGGCGAGGTGTACTCGCGACGAGCGGTGGCAGGGAGCTCAGCGAACCGCGAGATCGGTTCCCCGCGCCGCGGCGGTCAGGTCGTCGCGGGTGGTGAATTTGACCCGCGGGCGACCGGTGGAATCGCCGACCGCCTGCTCGGCGGTGTCGATGGCCTTCCAGCCGTCCCGGTCCACCATCTGCGGCTGCCGCGACAGGACCAACTCGCGCAGCGCTTCTCGGTCCGCGTGCGGCGTGGCCAGTTCGCCCTGCAGGAAGTCGGCGATCAGATGTTGCACTGTCTGTTCCGCATCCACTCGATTCGACCCGATCACCCCGCGTGCGCCGCGCTTGATCCAGCCGCTGACGTAGACCCCGGTCAACGGCGCGCCGGCGCTATCGATCACCCGCCCTTCGTGGTTCGGGACGACTCCTCGGCGTTCGTCGAACGGCAGTTCCGGGATCGGCGCACCCCGGTAGCCGACCGACCGCAGTACCAGGCCCGCGGCGATTTCGCCCGTGCGCTCGGTAGCCTCCGCGCTGACCCGACCCGCTGAGTCGGTGAGTACGTTGTGCGCGAATCGCAGGCCGGTGACGCGCCGCTCCCCGAGTACCTGGGTCGGCGAGACGAGGTACCGGAAGACGATCCGTTTGTTGCCCGGTCGCCGTGGTGCCGTGGCGTATTCCTGCGCGAGCGTGTATTTCAGCCGAACCGACGGCTCGAGGGCCGGATCCGCGAGTACGGCGCTGCCGATCTGGTCGAGTTCGATGTCCGCGGACTCCACGACCACGTCCACGCCGTCGAGGTGCGCGAGGGCGAGGAACTCCGGTGAGGTGTACGCCGCCTGGAGCGGCCCGCGCCGGCCCAGTACCACTACTTCGCGAATCCTGCTGTCGCGCAGGGCATTCAGCGCGTGTTCGGCGATATCGGTGCGGGCCAGTTCGGCCGGATCCATCGTGAGCACGCGAGCGACGTCGAGTGCCACGTTGCCGTTGCCGACGATGACGGCGCGCTCGCCGGACAGATCGAAGTCCCGGTCGGCGAAATCGGGGTGCCCGTTGTACCAGGCCACGAACTCCGTCGCCGAATGACTGCCCGGCAGATCCTCGCCGGGAAGGTCCATGCGCCGGTCGGTCGAGGCGCCCGCCGCGTAGATCACCGCGTGGTGATGGCGCAGGAGTTCGTCGTGGGTGAGGTGGTTGCCGATCTCGACATTGAGGTAGTACTGCAGAGTGTCGCGGCGGAACGCGGTCTCGAACATCGATGTCACCGACTTGGTCCCCGCGTGATCCGGTGCCACGCCCGCACGCACCAGACCCCACGGCGTCGGCAGCCGGTCGAACAGTTCTACCTGGGTGTCACCGCGGCGCAGTAACGCGTCCGCCGCGTAGCACGCCGCCGGACCCGCGCCGACGATCGCCACCCGCAAGGTGCCGAGTTCCTTCGGGATGCGCGGCGTCACGACCGGCGGGGTGAACTCCGGCTCGAGCGGATGGCGCACGAAATAGTCGGCGTTGATCTCGCTGTAGCGCTGCAGCGAGGCGCTGAGATCCTCGATGGAGAACACCGCGCCCACCGGGCAGGCGTCGACGCACGCGCCGCAGTCGATGCAGGTCTCGGGATCGATGTGCAGCATCTCGGCGGTCGCGAACTCCGGCTGACCGGGTGTCGGCCGGATGCAGTCGACCGGGCATTCGGCGATGCAGCTGGCGTCGTTGCAGCATCGCTGCGTGATGACGTAGGCCATGGCGGGCAGTCCTTGTCGCGGAGGGTGAGTGGGGCAGGGGGCGGGTCAGTCCAGGAAGAGGTCACGGGTCGGGTTGTCGCCACCGCCGTACCGGGAGAGGTCGTCGATCCCGGCGAACCTCGAGACGGCGTCGGCGTCGAGGAAGCAGTTGCCGGTCACCGTGCGGGCCGGCTGGGCCGTGATCGCGACCGCCGCGTCGGCCATGATCCGGGGGCTGCGCGCGGTCGCGAGCTGGTTGTCGCCGTCGAGCAGGGCCGCGACGGCGGAGGTGGCGATGTAGGTCTGCGGCCACAGACAGTTGAATCCGATTCCGGCGCCGGCGAATTCGGCCGCCCAGCCCTGACTGAGCAAGGTCATCCCGTATTTGGACTGGGTGTAGGCCGGATGGGCGCCGAGCCAGCGGAAGTCGAGGTTGATCGGTGGCGAGATGGTGAGCACCTGCGGGTTGGGGGAGTCGCGCAGGTGCGGCACGCACGCCGCGGTGAGCAGGAAGGTGCCGCGAATGTTGATGTCCTGCATCAGGTCGAAGCGTTTGGCACCGAGTTTCTCGGTGGGGTCGGTGGCGATGGCGCCTGCGTTGTTGACGCACACATCGATCCCGCCGAACCGCTCGATCGCGATCGCCACGGCCCGCGCGACGTCGTCCTCCTCGCGTACGTCGCCGACGGCCGCGGCGGCCCGGCCACCTGCGGCCTCGACCGCGGCGGCGACGGTATGCACCGTGCCGGGGAGCCGCGGATGTGGTGCGGACGTCTTGGCCAGCAGGACGACATTGGCGCCCTGCTCGGCGGCGGCTACGGCGATCGCCGCGCCGATACCCCGGCTGGCTCCGGAAATGAGGACGGTGCGATCGCGCAGCGAGTGGTCGTGGTCGGGCATGGTGCTCCTCGCGTGCCGCCGGGCGGCAATCAGTCATTCTCTTCAGATGGTATTGGTGTTCTCATTCTACGCAAGTAGCATATCCGCATCCGACTTCGAACTACTTGGAGGAACCGTGCGCATCGGCGTGATGATCGGCCCGGAGAAGGGCGACTCGGGGCGCAAGCTCGAACGGATGCTGCGCGATATCGCGTGGGCGGAGTCGGCAGGGCTCGACACGGCCTGGATTCCGCAGGTGCCCAACGACTTCGACGCCCTGATCACCGTCACGGCGATGGGACTGGCCACCACCCGGATCGAACTGGGTACCGCCGTGGTCCCGCTGCAGGCTCAGCACCCGATCGCGCTGGCGCGACAGGCGCTGTCGGCGCACGCGGCGGCAGGGGGCAGGCTCGCCCTCGGCGTCGGGCCGTCGCACCACTGGATCATCCGCGACATGCTCGGTCTGCCGTACGAGAAGCCGGCGGCCTACACGCGCGACTATCTCGAGGTGCTGGCCGCCGGACTCGCGGGCACCGGCTCGGTGGACGTGGAGAACGGCACCTTCACGGTGCACAATCCGCTCGATCTCGGTCCGGTAGCGCCGGTTCCGGTCCTGGTCGCCGCGCTGGGTCCGGTGATGCTGCGCATCGCCGGGGAGCGGGCCGACGGCACCGTGCTCTGGATGGCGGACGAACGCGCCGTCGCCGAGCATGTGGTGCCGAAGATCAACAAGGCCGCCGCCGACGCGGGCAGAGCCGCGCCGCGCGTGGTCGTCGGGTTGCCGGTGTGTCTGTGCACGGCCGGGCAGGTGGACGAGGCGCGAGCGCGGGCGAACCGAATTCTCGGCGAGGCGGAGGTCTCGCCCAACTATCAGCGGCTGCTCGATCAAGGCGACGCGCGCACCATCGGCGATCTGTGTATCGCGGGAAACGAGGAGGCCATCGCGGCCGGACTCCGCCGGTATGCCGATGCCGGTGCCACCGACATCTCGGTGCGTTTGCTTCCGATCGGCGACGATCGGGACGCGCTGGTCGCCTCCAAGCGGCGAACCAGGGAGATGATCGCCGACCTGGCGGGTCGGCTGCGCTGACGGCCGCACCCCGGCGGGGCGCGGCCGCTGGGTTCACTCGTACTCGACGACGGCGCCGTCGGAGTCCGGAACAGCCTGGCAGGTCAGCACATAGCCGTCGGCGACCTCGTCGTCGGTCAAGGCGTTGTTGTTGCGCATGGTCGCGTGGCCCGAGCTCATTTTCGCCATGCAGGTCGCGCAATTTCCCTGCTCGCAGGAGAACGGCGGCGCGAGGCCACCGCGTCTGGCGCTCTCCAGTAGCGTCTCACCGGCCTTGCGCGGGACCGACTTCTTCTTGCCGTTCAGGATCACCGTGACGGTGCCGCCGGAATCCGCCCCCGGTTCGACGGCGTTCGCTGATTTCGATGCGGCCGCCGGGTCGACGGGTGTGCCGAACCGCTCGCTGAAGACGAGGCCGGGGCCGGGAAGTGACTGTTCCACCAGGTCCATGAATGCCTCGGGGCCGCAGATGTAGTGGTCGCCGTGCGCATCGGCGCCGACGAACGCGGTGACGGCCGCGCGGTCGAGAAACCCGCGCTCGCTGTCGAGATGCCGGACCACCTCGAGCCGGTCCGGATGGCGGGCGAGCAGATCGCTGAACGCGTCGTCGAACAGCACGGACGCTGGGTCGCGGTCCGCGCACAGCAGCCGGACCCGCCGGGTGGTTCCCGCCAGCGCCGCTTTGGTGAGTGACAGGATCGGCGTGATGCCGCTGCCGCCGCTGAAGCCGAGCAGCGGAACATCGGTGTCGCGCAGGCAGAACCGGCCCGCGGCTCTGGACAGCTCCACCTCGTCGCCCGCGGTGAGGGTGTCGAGCATCCAGTTGGACACGGCACCGCCGGGTACGCGCTTGACCGTGGTCATGATCTCGCCGTCGGTCTCCGGTGCGCTCGACATCGAGTAGGACCGCAAGCGCACGGTGCCGCCCACGGTGACCCGGAAGGTGCAGAACTGCCCGGCCCGGTAGTCCAGTGGCCCGTCATGCGGGTCGAGCACGAATGTCCGCGCGTCCGCGCTCTCGGTCACGACCCTGGTCACTGTCGCGCGCAGAAATGACGAGAGTGTCGCCATGGTCCACCTCTTCCTGGTATTAAGATTCTATCGAAATGAGAATAGTATTCTCTCTCATGAGACGGGAACCTTCCAAGATGTCCGACGCTGTGCCGAGCGCGCTCGTATTCGAGGGACGGGCCTACACCGGAGTCGAGCTCGACGAGCTGGCGGCCGGGTTGGCCGACGAGCTGACAGGACGCGGCGTCCGGGCGGGCGAGCGGGTGGCGCTCATGTCGTCCAACCGGCCCGAATTCGTGGTGGCTGTCCTGGCGGTATGGCGCCTCGGCGCCTGCGTCGTCCTGATCAGCCCCGCCTGGAAGCGGGACGAGGTCGCGCACGCGCTCGCCGTCACCAGTGCGGTTCACGCACTCGGTGACTGCGCCGTGCTCGGCGAGCTGCTACCGATGCGGTACCTGGGCGACCCCATCGAACCCGCCGAAGTCACCGCGGTCCGATCGGATCCGGCATCGGATGCGGTGCTCGTGTTCAGCTCCGGCACCACGGGGATGCCGAAGGCGGTGCGGCACACCCACGATTCGGTGGCAGTGGCCGTACGGCAATGGACCGAGGTGCTCGGCCTGTCCGGCACCGATCGAATCCAGGTGGCCACCCCGCCCTCGCACATCCTCGGCCTGCTCAACATTCTCACCGCGCTGCGGGCGGGGGCCTGGATGCGGCTGCACCGGCGCTTCGACCTGAACGCGATGCTGGCCTGTATCCAGGACGACCGCATCACCATCGAGATGGCCGTCGCGCCGATCGCGATCGCCCTCGCCGCGCACCCCGATCTCGAACGCTACGACCTGAGTTCGCTGCGCTACATCATGTGGGGCGCCACCCCGGTGACGGCGAGTGTCGCCGAAACGGTGACCGCGCGCAGCGGAGTGCGGTGGCTGCCCGCCTACGGTGCCAGCGAACTGCCGGTCATCGCGTGCAATCCGCTCGACGGAGCGCGGCTGGACTCGGTCGGCAAGGCAGCGCCCGGAGTCCGCCTCCGGGTGGTCGACCTCGAGACCGGAAAACCGGTGGGGCCGGGGGAGACCGGGGAGATCCAGTGCCGGTCGCGGTCGCTGATGGCGGGCTATCTGCCCGCCGAGGCGACCACGGAGGCATTCGACGGCGCGTGGTACCGGACCGGCGATGTCGGGCACGTCGATGCCGACGGCTGGGTACGGATCACCGACCGGGCCAAGGAGATGATCAAGGTGCGCGGTTTCCAGGTCGCACCCGCCGAGATCGAGGCGGTTCTGCACGGGCACCCCAAGGTCGTCGACTGCGCGGTGTTCGGAACCCCCGACCCACGAGACGGTGAAGCCGTGGTGGCCGCGGTCGCCGTGCTCGACGGCGTCACCGCCGACGAGCTCAGCACGCTGGTCGGCGAACGGCTGGCTTCCTACAAGCGGCCCCGTCGCATCGTGTTCGTACCCGAGATCCCGCGCCTGCCTTCGGGCAAGGTGCTCCGACGAGTCCTCGAGGAGCGTCATGGACGTCCGACTGACCAGTGAGCAGCGCCAGCTGCGTGAGGCCGCCGCGCGGCTGGCCGACGAGCTCGGTCCGAGCTCGGTCGCCGAGCTCGACAATGCGAGCAGGATCGCCCGGCTCGAGAAGGCAGTGGAAACCGCGGGGTGGCGCAACCTGCGGTCCGACGGTGCCTCCGGGGTCGAAATAGCGCTCGTCACAGAGGAATTCGCGCGCGGTCTGGTCGACGTCGCCTTCCTGGGGCCGGTCTTGGCCGACGATCTGCGTGGGGGCGTCGACGGTCGATGGACTCTCGGTGTCGGCACCCGCGCGGTCGACGCCGCAGACCGTGATCGGGCATTGCTGCTCGACGACAGGCAGCTGTTCGGCCGCGGGGTCGGGAAAGCGTTGCCCGGTGCCGATCTCACCAGGCGCACCGCCGAACTCACCGGCCCACCGGAATTGCTCGGCGAGCTGTCGCCGCACCAGCTGATCCACTGGCAGGCGCTGGCAGTCACCACGACGACCGCGGATCTGCTCGGCGCGGCGCGCGGAACACAGCGGCTGGCGGTGGACTACGCCAAACTGCGCGAGCAATACGGTCACGCCATCGGCTCGTATCAAGCGGTGGCGCATCTGCTGGCCGAGGGCCAGGCGCTGATCGAGGGCGCGATCAGCGTCTTGCGCTACGCCGCATGGGCCGTCGACGAATTGCCGCCCGCCGAGGCGTTGCGCGCGGCGCGGGTCGCCAAGGTCTACACCAGTCGCGCCGCTTCGACGGTGTGCGAGACCTCGATTCAGGTACACGGCGGCATCGGCAACACCTGGGAGTGCCTGGCCCATGTGTACTTGCGCCGGGTGCTGACCTCGACCGAACTGTTCGCCACCCGTCTGGAGGAAATCGACTGTGGACTATCGTGATTCGCCCGAAGAGGCCGCGTTCCGTGCTCGGCTGCGGGAGTGGCTGGCCGGGAGTGCCGCGTCGTTTCCCTCCGCCGGTGACGAGTACTGGGCCAAGGCGGGTGACTGGCACCGGGCACTGTACGGCGCGGGCTTCTTCGGACTCTCCTGGCCGAAGAAATTCGGCGGTCACGCGCTGGCGCCGGTGTACGACGTCATCCTGGACGAGGAACTGACCGCAGCCGGTGCGCCGCAACGGCCCAGTCTCGGGTATCTGGTGCACGGCCTCGGCGCGCACGCGAGTCCTGAACTGCAGCAACGTTTTCTGCCCGGCATGATCGACGGTTCACAGCGCTGGTGCCAGGGTTTCAGTGAGCCGGACGCGGGTTCGGACCTGGCCTCGCTGCGCACGACGGCGACCCGCGACGGCGACGACTACGTCCTGCACGGGCACAAGGTCTGGACCAGCTACTCCGATGTCGCCGATTGGTGTCTGCTGCTCGCGCGCACTGATCCGGACGCACCTCGGCACAAGGGCATTTCGGGATTCATCGTCTCGATGCATCAGCAAGGGGTTCAGCAGCAGCCGTTGCGGATGATCAGCGGCGTCACCCGCGAGTTCGGGCAGGTGCGGTTCGACGGTGCGCGGGTGCCTGCCGACCGGATGGTCGGCGCACCCGGCGACGGGTGGAAGCTCGCCATGACAGTGGTCGGGCACGAACGTGAACCCGCCACACTGGGTTTCGCGGCCCGCTACGCGAAGACGGTACGACAGCTCGAGTCCAGGGTGAGCGGACCGGTGCCCGGCGAACTCGCTTGGGCCGCAGTGCAATCGGAGATGCTCCGGCTGCACGTTCGGCGCCGGCTCTCCGAGCAGCTCGACGGTCTCGTGCACGGTCCGGACGGTTCACTCGACAAGCTGCTGATGACCTGGGTCGAGCAATCCGTCGGCCACGCGGCACTCGCGGTCGCGGGCACCGACGACGACGAGATGTTCGGCAGCTACCTCTACAGCCGCGCCCAGAGCGTCATGGGCGGAACGTCGCAGATCCAGAAGAACATCATCGCCACGCGCATCCTCGACCTAGGAGCCTGACATGTACGACCTGCCCACCGAGATCAGCGTCGAGGCCGACGGCCCGTTGCGGATCATCACGCTCAACCGGCCCGACGCGCTCAACGCTGTCAACGACGCGCTGCACTCGGGCCTGGCGGCACTCTGGCCACAGCTCACCGCCGACCGCGCGGCACGGGCCGCGGTGCTCACCGGCGCGGGCAAGGCGTTCTCCGCCGGCGGAGACTTCGCCTATCTCGCCGAACTGTCCCGCGATTGCGAGCTGCGCGCCAAGACCATCGCGCACGGCCGCGAGATCGTGCTCGGGATGGTTCGCTGCCGGGTGCCGGTGATCGCCGCGGTGAACGGCCCCGCGGTCGGGCTCGGCTGCAGTCTGGTGGCGCTGAGCGACATCGCCTACATCGCCGAGGACGCCTACCTCAAAGACCCGCACGTGCAGGTCGGCCTGGTCGCCGCGGACGGTGGTCCGCTCACCTGGCCGCTGCACACCAGTCTGATGCTGGCCAAGGAATATGCCTTGACCGGAGCGAAGATTCCCGCTGAACGGGCTCGCGAGATGGGTTTGGTGAACCACGTGGTGGCCGACCCGCTGACCGAGGCGCTGGCTTGCGCGAAACGTGTTCTGGAACTGCCGAGGCAGGCCGTGGAGAGCACCAAGCGACTGCTGAACCTGCATCTCGAGCGTGCCGTGCTCGCCACGCTCGACTACGCGAACGCGGCCGAGGACATCTCGTTCCAGACGGCGGATTTCCGCACGATCATCGACCGCCTCACCGCCGGGAAGTAGCGCGCAGCGGTGCACCGGAGGGCTGGGACAGCTCCGGTTCCCTCCGGTGCGGCGCCGGTTCGACGCGTCATCGGCCTACTTCGGCGGAAACCGCAGCGCACCGTCGAGGCGGATGACTTCGCCGTTGAGATAGTCGTTCTCGACAATGGCGGTCGCCAGCTGGGCGTACTCGTCGGAGCGCCCCATCCGCTTGGGGAACGGCACCTGCGGGCCCCAATAGCCTTCGAGCTTGTCGGCGGACTTGCCGTACGCGGGAGTGTTGACGGTGCCGGGGGCGATGGTGACCACCCGGATACCCAGTGGCGAGAGGTCGCGGGCGGCGACCAGCGTCATGGCGGCGACGCCACCCTTCGCGGCGGCGTAGGGCAGCTGGCCGATCTGGCCTTCGTAGGCCGCGATGGAGGCAGTGTTCACGATCACCCCGCGGGCGCCTTCGGCCAGCGGTTCGGTCGTGGCCATCGCTTCGGCGGACAGGCGCAGCACGTTGAACACCGCGGTCAGGTAGTACTCGATGGTGGTGCGGAAGCCCGCCAGCTCGAGCGCCGAGCCGTCCTTGCCGATCAGTCGGCCGCCGGTCGCGGGGCCACCGTGGGTGTCGACCGCGATGCGCAGCGGACCGAGCGATTGCGCTTGCGCGACCGCCGCGCGCACTGAATCCTCCTGCGTGGCATCGGTATGGACGTAGCGGATGCCGAGCTCGTCGACCAACTCCTTGCCCTTGTCGTCGGCGACGTCGGCGACGACCACTTTCGCGCCCGCGGCATGTAGTCGCCGCACGGTCGCCTCACCGAGGCCGCCGGTGCCGCCGACCACGAGCGCGGAACTTCCACTGATCTGCATGTAGCGATCCCTCCTTGTGAATAACAATCTCAGTAGGAGAGAATACTATTCTCATACCGAGCAGTCAGCCCTTTACCGGCAATCCATCAGGAGGCCTCCATGCCCGAAGCTGTCATCGTCTCCGCGCTGCGGACGCCCATCGGCACGGCCCGAAAGGGGACACTGCGCGACACCACCGCGTTCGACCTCGCCCACCACGTCGTCGGTGCGGTGGCCAAGGATCTCGACGCCGACCGAATCGACGACGTGATCCTCGGGGAAGGTCGCTACGGCGGTGGCGTGCTCGCGCGGCACGCGGCCGTCACCGCGGGGCTGACGGCAGCGCCGGGTCTGGCGCAGAACCGGCACTGCGCGGCGGGAATGTCGGCCGTGCAGACGGCGGCGGCGAGTATCAGGGCCGGGATGGACGAATTGGTGATCGCCGGTGGCGTGAACAGCGAATCGACTGCTCCGCGCGCGCGATTCAGGGTCGGACCCGACGAGTGGATCGACCCGTGGGTCTCGCCGAGTCACCCGGATCGCCCGGATGCCCCGGCCATGGACATGTCCATCACGGTCGGCTGGAACACCGCGGTGCGGGCCGGGCTCACCCGTGACGACATGGACCAGTGGGCCCTTCGCTCCCATCGCCATGCGATCGCCGCTATCGACGCGGGCCTTTTCAAGGACGAGATCGTCGCCGTCGAGACGCCGCACGGAGTCTTCGACACCGATGAGCATCCGCGCCGCGACACCAGCCTGGAGCGGCTGGCATCACTGAAAGTGCTGCACCCGGAAATAGCCGGCTTCTCGATCACCGCGGGCAACGCGTCGGGGGCCAACGACGGTGCGGCCGCACTGGCGATCGCCTCCGAACGGCTCGGTCTGCCCGCGCTCGCCTATATCCGGGGGTGGGCATCGGTCGGCGTCGACCCCGCGTTCACCGGGCTGGCGTCGATCGAGGCGATCACGAAGGCGGTTCGCCGGGCCGGGATCTCGCTGGCGTCGGTTCGGCTGCTCGAGATCAACGAGGCGTTCGCCTCGGTGCCGCTCGCGGCGATCCGGGCACTCGACCTGGATCCGGAGACTGTGAACTACAGCGGCAGCGGGTGCTCGCTCGGCCATCCGGTGGCGGCGACCGGAGCCAGGATGATCGTCACCCTGGTCCACGAATTGCGCCGTCGCGGTGGTGGATTCGGTATCGCCGCGATGTGTGCCGGCGGCGGCATGGGATCGGCGACGGTGATCGAGGTGCCTGCGGGCTGAGCATGTAGCCGATGCTGCGACAGCGAACGCCCGGCGGACCGGTTCACCGACCCGCCGGGCGTTCGCGGACTCAGGAGCGGGCGAACCCGTGGGCGCAGAAGTTCCAGACTTCGGCGGCCGTGATCGGATACTGGGTCTCCTCGTCGACCGCGCCGGTGGACTGGGCGGTGAACATGACAGTCTGCATCACCATGGCCGCGGCTCGCCGGGTGTTCATGTCGGGACCGATCTCGTCTGCTTCCTTGGCGAGTTCCATCAATTCGGTGAACAGGGCCAAAACCGGCGCGTGCGCGACTTTGACGTGCCCCGGGTGCGAAACCAGCAGCTGCGGCGCGAAGTCGGTGAACAGCGGTCGTTGCGCGGCCGGATCCGGCCGGCACAACTCGAACAGCAATTCGACGGTGACCTGGAGCTTGTCCATCGGATCGGTCTGCCCGTCGGCGGCAGCGCGCAACTGTTCCGACGTGCGCGCCAGCGCGTCTTCGAACAGGGCGAGCAGCAGTTCGTGTTTGCCGTCGAACTGCAGATAGAAGCTGCGCAGCGACTGGCGGGACCGGTCGACGACCTCCTGCACGGTGAAGTCGGTACTGCCCTTCTCCGTGATGATGGCCTGGGCGGCATCGAGGAAGCGTTGCACCCGCTCCTCGGCACGCAGCGTCGCGGTACGGAGCGACCGTTCGACCGCGCGCTGCTTCCAGGCGGGTTTCTCGCTCGGGCTGGTCACGGGCGCCTCGATCCCCGGACATGCGAAGAGAACATGGATGCACTGTACCGGAGAACGTCGTTTAACTGTGTAGCCATGCGCCGGATGGCGCGGCAGTCACGAGACTGTTACTTCCTTTGAGTGAGAATGGTATTCTCGTCGGACTGCACCCCCGCCCGGCTAGGAGCATCGATTTGTACATCCGTTACGAAGTCGCAGACCGCATCGCAACCATCACCCTGGACCGGCCCGAGGCCGCCAACGCGCAGAACGGTGAACTGCTCGACGAGCTCGACGCTGCGTGGGTTCGCGCGGCCGAGTCCGACGATGTCGCGGTGATCGTGCTCCGGGCCGAGGGCAAGCATTTTTCCGCTGGTCACGATCTGAACGACAAGTCGTGGCCGGATCCGCGCTCGATCACCGTCGAGCGGATATACAGCCTGGAGTCGCGGCGGTACCTCGAGTATTCGCTGCGGTGGCGCAATATCCCGAAGCCGTCGATCGCCGCCGTACAGGGTCGGTGTATCGCGGGAGGGTTGTTGTTGTGCTGGCCGTGCGATCTGATCGTCGCCGCCGAGGACGCCCTCTTCTCCGATCCGGTGGTGCTGATGGGCATCGGTGGCGTCGAATATCACGGCCACACCTGGGAACTCGGCGCTCGCAAGGCCAAGGAGATCCTGTTCACCGGCCGCCCGGTGACCGCGGAGGAAGCACAGCAGGTCGGCATGGTGAACGCGGTCGTCCCGCGCGCCGAACTCGACGAACACACCCGGCAGCTGGCCACCCGGATCGCGGGCATGCCCGCGTTCGGTCTGCGGCAGGCCAAGCGCGCGGTCAACCAGACCCTGGATGTGCAGGGCTTCTACGCCGCCATCCAGTCGGTCTTCGACATCCATCAGACGGGACACGGAAACGCGTTGAGCGTCAACGGATATCCGATCCTGATCGACATGGACGAAATGAAAGCCAACATCAAGTGAGACAAGGAAGTTTCATGCGCACCTCTCTGTTCCGTACCGCCGCGCTCTGTTGCGGTCTGGTTGTCGCCACGGCGCTCACCGGCTGTGGTTCCGACGACGAGGCCGCGGCCCCGGCCACCACCTCGGCCGCCGCGACCACCGCCGCCGCCGCGGGCGCCGCCGATGCGGCAACCACCCAGGCGATTACCAAGGCCTACACGACCTTCTTCAACGGCAAGGCGCCGACGAACGACCGTGTCGCGCTGGTCGAGGAGGGTGACAGCTTCCGATCGATCTTCGACGGCCAGGCTCAGAACCCTCGGGCGCAGGGCACATCCGTCACTGTGAGCGCGGTGAAACTCACCGGCGCCACCACCGCCGACGTCACCTACAGCCTCCTGATGGGCGGCAATCCGGTGCTGCCGGATCAGACCGGGCAGGCCGTCAAGGACGGCCAGGACTGGAAGGTCGCCAAAGCCACATTCTGCGCACTACAGGCAATCCAGGGTGAAACTCCATCGACCTGCTGAACCCGACTGTCGGCGGCCCGGTCCCGTACCCCGGTACCGGGCCGTGCCGTGTCACCGAACAGGCCTGCGGTTGCGGTGACGTGAGTGCCACCCGGCCGCGCGCTCACAGGTGCGCGATGCGGATCGCGGTACCCGACCGCCGGATCGTCGCACCGGCCAGCTGGGTGAGTTCCCTTGTGCTGCCGAGCAATCCGTCGAGAATCAGCACGCGCCGCAGGTGTCGATGCATAGCGTGCTCGGCGGTGAAACCGATGCCGCCGAGCACCTGCTGGCAGTGCCGCGCGGCGGTGAGCCCCGCCCGTCCGGCGGCCGCCTTGGCCAGTAGCGCGGCCGTGGCGTGGTGTGCGGCGCGGGTGGGGTCGAGCGCGACCTCGTCGGCGATGATCAGTGCCGCCTCGGCGCCGTCGAGGGCCACCAGGGTCTCGGCGAGGCGATGCCGGACCGCCTGGAACGAGGCGAGTGGGCGGCCGAACTGGGCCCGCTCGAGCGCGTGTGTGCGGGCCAGGGCGAGCATGGCGTGCCCGGTGCCGAGCAGCCACCAGGCCAGTACCCGCCTGCCCTCGGCGAGCGGGTACGCGGCAGGGGTGATCCCCGCGGATGCGCGGTATAGGGGGAGGTCGGGGTCGACCGAATCGCCCTGCGGTGGAAGGGAATCCGTAGTCGAACCGGTTCGTTCCCATCGGACCCAGCGTCCACCCGCGAAGGGGAGTACGGACGCGTCCGCGCCGGCATGGTCCAGCACCGTCGGCGCGCCTGTTCCGGCGCGCTCGATCACGTCGAGCACCAGCGGGGAGTCTGTTCTGGCGCGCTCGCGCACGGCGAGGACTGGCGGCGCGTCTGCGCTGGCGCGCTCGAGTACGTCGAGCAGGAGCGGCGCGTGCGCGCCTGTTTCACCGAGTAGCCGGAACAGCACCGGACCGGTGAGTTCTGGTGCTGCCGCGAGTATCTCGGGCCAGCCGAGCTCGGTTAACGCGGTGTCGAGTGCGTGGCCGGTGCGCTCGGACATGGCGCGGCGGACCTCAGCGGTGAGTAGGGCGCGCTCACTCGCATCGAGGCCGGAATGTTCGGGCACGGCTAGTCCTTTCCGAGATCGAGGAGCCTGCGGGCGATGATGTTGCGCTGGATCTCGGCGGTGCCGCCGTAGATCGTCGCCGCCCTCGAATAGAGGAACTCGGTGCGCCACGGACCGTCGTCGAGTTCGACCGCGCCCGGCAGCAGATCGCGCGCGAGGTCGAACAGCTCCTGTTCGGCGCCGGCCAGGAGGACCTTGTCGATCGAGGTCTCCGCTCCGAGCTGGTCGCCATCGGCAAGTCGGCGCTGGGTGCCCAGCGAACGGCAGCGGACGGTGTGCAGCGCGAGATAGGCGGCGCCGAGTGCGGCTTCGTCGTGGTCGTCGGCCTGCGCGATCACCTGATCGAGCCGGGTGAGCAGGTAGGCGATCCGGTGCCAGAAGCAGGTGGACCGCTCGTGCGGCAGCAGATCCATCGCGATCTGCCAGCCGTCGCCGGGGGCGCCGAGCATCCGGTCGCCGGGGACCACCACATCGTCGAAGAACACCTCGGCGAACTCGTCGACGCCGTGCATGGTTCGCAAGGGCCGCACCGTGATTCCCGGGGTGTCCATGTCGACGAAGAACGCCGTGATGCCGCCGTGGCCCGGCCCGGTCCGGGTGAGCAGCACACAGCGGGCCGCGTACTGCGCGAGACTGGTCCACACCTTCTGGCCCGATATCACCCAATCCTGTTCGCGTGGTGTCGCTTTCGTGCTCAGCGAGGCGAGGTCGCTGCCCGAGCCCGGCTCGGAGAAGCCCTGACACCACTGCTCCCGGCCGGACAGCAGCAACGGCACCATCTGCGCGGCCAGTGCGGGCGGCGCGTACGAGATCATCGTCGGCGCGAGGACTTCGATCATCGACCAGATGCCCGGCTCGGCGAGGTCGCGGGTGGCGATCTCCTCGCCGAGCACGGCACGCAGCGCGGCGGGGCCGCCGAGCCCGCCGATCTCGGCGGGCCAGCCGTAGCGCATCCAGTCCGCGTCGAAGAGCGCGCGCCGGACCCGCAGCAGTTGTGCCACTTGGCCGTCGAGCGAGTGGTCCGGCGCCGGGGTCAGATCGTTGGCGTCGAGCCAGGCCTGCAGGCTGGTGCGGAAATCTGAGATGCCGTGCAGCACAGGTGGTGTCGCGGGCGAGCCGGTGCCCACTGTCATGCCTTGGAACGCTCGAACGCGTGCGGGATCCCCGAATCGTGCTCGCCGTTGCGGCGAATGAACGTCATCCGCCGGGTCCGGAGCCGCCATCCTTGTTCGCCGCGAACGAGCGTGTCGGTGTAGTAGCCGATCCGCATGTCGTGCGTGCTGTGCTCGATGAAGCACAGGGGCTGCGTGCCGGTCGCGGTGTCGCCGTCGATATCCAGCGCCGGTGTGCCGGTGAGGAAGAGCCCCTTCGGCGCGGCTGCGACGAGTTCGGGGAACAGGTCGAGGGTGTAGGTGTCGCCGAAGGCGCTGTAGGTGCCGTCGGGGGTGAACACCGCGATCACACCGTCGATGTCGCCTTTGGTGATGGTCACCGCGTAGCGGGCGAGTACCTGCTGGATCTCGAGCAGGTCGTCACTTCGTGACATGGATCTTTCCGCCTTTCATCACGAACTGCACGTTCTGGGTGTGGGTGATGTCGTCCACGGGGTCGCCGGGGACGCCGATGATGTCGGCGAGCTGCCCCGCGGCGAGCCGTCCGCGGTCGGTGACGCCGATCAGTTCCGCGCCGCGCACGGTAGCCGCGCGCAGCACGTCGAGGGGTGTCATGCCGCGCTCGACCAGTGCGACCAGCTCATCGGCGTTGCGGCCGTGCGGAATCGCGGGCGCGTCGGTGCCGACGGCGATCTTGACCCCGGCTCGGTAGGCGGCCAGTACCGAGGTACGCGCCTTGGGAAACATCTCGGCCGCTTTGGCCTGCAACGCCGGATCGGCCTTGGAGACATCCATCGCGTCCGCCAAACGGGTGGTCGGCACGAGCCAGGTGCCGTGCTCGACCATCAGCGCGATGGCCTCGTCGTCGATGAGGAAGCCGTGCTCGATGCAGTCGATGCCGGCCGCCACCGCGTGCTTGACCGCGTCGGCGCCGTGGGTGTGCGCGGCCACCCGCAGCCCACGGCGATGCGCCTCGTCCACGATCGCACGGAGTTCCTCGTCGGAATAGTGTTGTGCGCCAGGTGCTCCGGTGAGCGACATGACCCCGCCCGAGACGCAGATCTTGATCAGTTGCGCGCCGTGCTTGATCTGGTAGCGCACCGCTTTGCGGACCTCGTCGACGCCGTTGGCGATCCCTTCCTCGATCGTCAGGTGCAGCACGTCCGGGGCGAAGGCGGCGAACATGGTCGGGTCGAGGTGGCCGCCGGTCGGGGTGATCGCGTGACCGGCGGGCACGATGCGTGGACCGTCGATCCAGCCCGCGTCGATGGCTTTGCCCAGCGCGACATCGAGCAGGTAACCACCCGTTTTGACGAAAAGGCCGAGGTTGCGCACGGTGGTGAACCCGGCCCGCAGCGTGCGCCGGGCATTGCCCACCGCGCGCAACACCCGCAGTGCCGGATCGTCGGTGACGCTGGAAGCCAGTCCGGTCTCCCCGCGTCCACCCATCAGCAGGTTGACTTCCATGTCCATCAGGCCGGGCAGCAGGACGAGGTCGCCGAGATCGACGACCTC
Source organism: Nocardia sp. FBN12 (assembly GCF_054031145.1). Taxonomy (NCBI): domain Bacteria; kingdom Bacillati; phylum Actinomycetota; class Actinomycetes; order Mycobacteriales; family Nocardiaceae; genus Nocardia; species Nocardia sp. FBN12. The sequence continues at coordinate 2,874,510 of NZ_CM132926.1, read as the reverse complement.
GCCCTCGGTGGCACCGCCGACACCGACGATCCGGTCGCCGTCGATCCGCACGATGCCGGGCCGGATGATCTCGCCGGTGTCGACATCGAGCAGGCCGGCCGCTCGCAGGGTATGCGTTGCCACTGCCTCAGACCACCGGTTCGCGCACGATGTCGAGGTAGGCGGCACCGGCATCGGGGACGCGCGGCTGCTTCCAGACCTCGATCGGGAACGACACCATCACCAGCGACTGGAGCAGGTGGAACAGGTGGCGTGCCTCGTCGGGCAGGTCGTGCCAGTCGTGCTTGTCGATGAAGTCGAGCGCGGTCTGCAGGCGGGGGAAGAGCGTGTCGTAGAGATCCTGCATCTCGTCCATGGTCGAGGCGAGGCGCTTGGCGTAGCGCTCCGGTTCGGTGGCCAGGATCCAGTCCGAGAAGCGCGCCAGGTCGGCGAATTCGGTAGGAAGCGTGGGTGATTCAGTCGGCGCGGTCATTGCGGTACTCCTCGACGATCTTCTGGGTGGTCTTGTGCAGGTGGCGAAGCAGGATCTCCTGATCGTTGAGCGGGAAGTCGGTGACCTCCCTGGTGGCGATCATGGTCTGGGTGGCCTCGAGGGTGTTCGCGTCCTGCAGCGCGTACTCCTTGAACGTCACCGCGGCGAGTTCCTGCGCGAGCCGTTCGCGGGCGTTCTTCGCGGGCACGAAATACAGGCTCGCCTCGAAGATGTGCCGGTTCACCGCGGTCGGCCAGTAGTGGTAGGTGAGGTACCAGCCGGGTGCCCAGAACAGCAGCGAGAAGTTGGGGAAGAACTCGAATTCGTCGATGCCCCACGCCTTGTGGCGCGCCGGGTTGAGGCCCTCGGGCAGCGGTTCCAGCCCCTCGATGTCGGGCCGGTCCCACGGCCCGAACAGGCCGCTGCGCAGTTCGCGTTCGATCGGCTTCACCACCGACGGGTCCTTCGGCGGCGCCATTCCGCCCCAGGACGAGATCATCGAGTGCGGCGCGGCGATCTCGTAGTGCAGCGCCTCGTAGCCGTACCCGGCCAGCTTGTCGGCCTCGTCCTTGACCGCCTGCTTCTGATGCAGCACCGGTGCGTGATAGAACTCGGCGAAGGCGTCGACGAACAGTTTCCAGTTGGCGCCGATCTCGGCCTTGTAGCTGTAGACCTCGGTCATCTGCTCGAACGGGTAGCCCTCGAGGCCCTTGGCCAGCGGGCCGAGGTACTCGTCGAGTGGGCGCGCGTTCTCGTCGAGGTTGACGAAGATGAAGCCCTGCCAGACCTCGCAGCGCACGTTCTTGAGGCCGAACTTCTGCTTGTCCAGGTCGAAGAACTCACCTTCCTGCTGCACGAAGGTCAGTTCGCCGTCGAGGCCGTAGCGCCACGCGTGGTACTTGCAGGTGAACTGCCTGCAGGTGCCCGAGGTCTCCTCGTTGGGGAAGTCGTCCCAGACCAGCTTGTTGCCGCGATGACGGCAGATGTTGTGGAACGCCCGGATCGTCTGATCGGCGCCGCGCACGATGATCAGCGAGGTACCGACGCAGGCGAGTTCCTTGGTGAAGTAGTTGCCCACCTTGGGCAAGCGGTTCACCCGGCCGACATTGAGCCAGCTCTTGCGGAAGATCGCCTGGCGCTCGTCCTCGTAGAAGGCGGGGTCGATCGAGTCCGTGTAGTCCACCGGGGCGGTGCCCAGCTCGGGATAGTTCTGCGTCCAGCTCCCTGCCGCTGGTTTCGTGAAGTGTGCCAAGGGATTCCCTTTGCTCGGTCCGATGGTTGAGAGAATAGCATTCTCAAAAACTGACTACCACATTTCCATGCCGTTGACGTGCTGTCAACGCGGGGGTCGATCGCTGGTCGCCGCGGCGGTCGGCGCGGATGGCCACCGTCTCGTTAGATCCATGTTCTCTCAAAACTGCATATTGATTATCCGTTGCTGAGAAGATAGTTTCCGTTGCATCGGGTGGGCGGCAGGAGTCGATCGGCGTGCCGCCGCTCATAGAGGAGGAAAAACCGTGAAACCACAGCGAACAGTTGTCGCTCTGATGGCCCTCGCGCTTCTGGTGGCGGGCTGTGGCAGAGACAGCGGGGCACGCGAGGACGGATCCGGCGGCACCACGGCGGTCGTCGCCGGCGACTTCGGGACATTGACCGATGTCTGCAAGCCGGGCACACCCGGGGGCGCCCCGTCGCAGGGCGTCACGGCGACCGAGATCGAGGTCGGCGTCTTCTCCGATATCGGTTTCACGAAGAATCCCGACTTCGTCGACGCCGCCAAGGTTTTCACGTCCTGGTGCAACGCGGCAGGCGGCATCAACGGCCGCAAGATCGTCACCAACCTGCGTGATACCAAACTGATGGAGGTCCGCCAGCGCATGCTGGAGGCCTGTCGTGAGGACTTCGTCCTGGTCGGCGGCAGCGCCGCACTCGACGGTCTCGGGGTCAAGGACCGGCTGCAGTGCCTGTTGCCCGAGTTCCCCGCGCAGGTCTCGCAAACCGCCAACACCGGTTCGGATCTGCAACGGGGATCGGGCTCGGCGATGTCGGAGAACGTCAATCCCTACACCGGATTCCAGGATTGGCTCATCAACGAGGCCTATCCGGACTCCAAGAGCGCGATCGGCATGATCAACGGGGATTCGCCGATCACCAAGGTGATGGGGGAGAAGCTCACCGAATCGCTCACCGCCGCCGGGGCGAGGATCGCCTACAACGACCTGTACCCGATCTCGGGGGTAGCGGACTGGACTCCCTACGCCCAGGCCGTCAAGGCGGCCGGAGTGAAGGGCCTCATCTTCTACGGTGACTTCCGCTACCTGGCGAAGCTGCAGGACGTGCTCACCAGCATGAACTACAAGCTGGACTGGATCGACGCCAATTCCAACGCCTACAACCAGGTCTTCCTCGACGCGGCCAAGGGCTCGTTGGGTTTCCAGAACAACGTGCTCGACATGAGCGGCACCGCACCGCTGGCCGCGGCCGATCAGGTTCCCGCCGTGAAGAAGGTGAAGGACCTCTTCGAGCAGTACTCACCCGGCAGCGGCATCACGTTCCAGGTGTTGCGGGCGTTCCAGTCCTGGCTGTTGTTCGCGAAGGCCGCCACCGGCTGCGGTGACGAGCTGACCCGGGCCTGTGTCTACCAGGCCGCGAGCAAGGAGACCTCGTGGACCGCGGGAGGGCTGCAAGCGCCGGTGGATCTGTCCAAGTCGATGGCCGAACAGCCACGCTGCTTCAACGTCCAGCAGGCCAGGCCCGGCGGCTGGGAGTCCGCGCAGTTCGCCCCGAACACGGGAGGGCTGTTCCGGTGTGGCTTCACCCCGTACTCCTATCGCGGTGACTTCGGTGCGCCGATGACTCTGGCCGATGTCGGCAAGAGCATCAACGATCTGAAGTGACGGAGTACGCCCACTGATGGAGCAATTCCTCGCTTTCGGAATCGTCGGCCTGAGCACCGCCGCGATCTATGCCGTGATCGGCAGCGGTCTGGTGCTCACCTACACCACGACAGGTGTGTTCAACTTCGCCCACGGGGCGGCGGGCATGGTCTCGGCCTTCGTCTACTGGCAGCTGTCGGTGGGCTGGGGCTGGCCGGTACCGCTCGCGCTGGCGGCGGTGCTGCTGGTCTTCGCCCCGGCCTTCGGGCTGTTCTTCGGCCGAACCCTCGCCCCGACACAGGGTTTGGGTGACGCCGAGAAACTCGTCATGACCATCGCGTTGCTCAGCGGGCTGATCGTGCTGGCCCGCTGGGTCTGGAATCCGAACGAATCGCGGTCCCTGCCGCGGTTCTTCCCGGAGCAGCCCTCGATCGACCTGGGCGTGGTGACGCTGACCTGGCATCAGGCGCTCACCATCGCGGTCGCGATAGCGGTGGCGATCGCCCTGCGAATCCTGTTGTACCGCACCAGAACCGGTGTCGAAATGCGGGCCACTGTCGATGACCGTGCCCTGGTCGGGCTGACCGGTGCGGACCCGCAGCGGGCCAACCGGATCGCCTGGATTCTCGGCATCGAACTGGCCGCGATCGGCGGCATCCTGATCGCGCCGATGGTCACCCTCGACGCGGCGCAACTGTCGCTGCTGATCGTGAGTGCCTACACCGCGGCCATTTTCGGCAGGTTGCGCAATCTGCCGATGGTGTTCGTCGGTGCGGTGGTGGTCGGTCTGCTGGAGAGTTACCTGACCGGATATCTGCCGCAGAACGAGTACCTGCCGGGGTTGCGGCTCGCGGCGCCCGCGCTGCTGCTGTTCGTCGCGCTGCTGTTGTTCCCGCACGGCCGCTTGCGTGGGCGCGATCGAAAGGTGGGCGCGGTGCCGTTGCCCACCCTCGGCGGCTCGGCGGCCTTCGCGGCGGTGATCGTGACGCTGGGATTGATGTTGGCCACGATGCTGAGCGAGCCGGATCTGATCACCTACGGCGCCATGTTCGCCTGGGGTGTCATCGCGCTGTCGTATGTGCCGCTACTCGGGTTCGCGGGGCAGATCTCCCTGTGCCAGCTCGGGTTGGCCGGCATCGGCGCGGTGGCCTACGGGCATCTGGGACCGGACGGGCAGTGGTGGGCGTTGTTCGCCGCCATGGGGATCGCCGGGCTCGTCGGTGCGGTGATCGCGATTCCGGCACTGCGCTTGTCGGGTGTCTACATGGCGCTGGCCACCGCGGCGTTCGCGGTCGTCCTCGACCGCTGGATCTTCACGCTGCCCGCCTTCGAGATCCTCGGTGTGCGGATCGCGCTGTTCGATCAGGGCTCGGTGTCGATCGTCGGACCGGACCTGTTCGGGCTGAAGGTGGAGACCACCGCCGGGATCACCGTGTTCGCCGCGATGTGCCTTGCGGTGGCGGGCATCGGTGTCGCGCTGTTGCGGCGCAGCCGATTCGGCAGGCGACTGATCGCGCTGCGCGACAGTGAGGCCGCCTACGCCACCCTCGGCGGCAGCCTGCTGCTGGCGCGGGTGACGGTGTTCGCGCTGTCTGCGGCCATCGCCGGCCTCGGCGGCGCGCTCTACGGCATGCAGGTGCAGGCCGTGGCGCCGGACCAGTTCAACCTGGTGGCGGGGCTGCCGATCTTCCTGATCGTCACGATCGCCGGGCTCGGCGCGATCGGGGCCGGCATGTTCACCGGCCTGGTGTTCGCCGGACCGCTGAACGTGATCCCGGTGCTGTGGCCAGGCCTGCTGAACCTGTCGCAGGTGCTGCCCTCGTTGGGCGGCATCCTGTTCGGCGGTGGCGTACTGAAGGACGGCGCGATCGCCCCGATGCGCCGGGAGTGGCTGCCCATGCTGCGCGACCGGGTGGTCGCGCCGCTGCTGGTGGCCGCCGTCCTCGCGCTGTGGGGATTGCGGCTGCTCGAGGCGATCGACGGCTGGGGCTTCACCGCCGGTGTCGTCGTCGCGACCGTGGCGGCGCGGATCTGGAGTTCGGCCCGCCACCGGCCCGCCGCCGATCCGTCGGTGGTGCCGGTCGAGTGGTGGGGCATCCGGCGGCCATGGACCGCCGACGACGAGGAGGTGCTCGACCGTGCCGTCACTACTGCAAGTTGACGAGGTGACCGTCGTATTCGGCGGAAACCGCGCACTGGACGCGGCCACCCTGCGCGCCGAGGCCGGGACGATCACCGGCTTGATCGGGCCCAACGGCGCGGGGAAGAGCACGCTGTTCGACGTGATCTGCGGCCTGCGCACGCCGGTGCACGGGCGAGTGGCGCTGGGCGGTCGCGATGTCACCCGGCTCGGGCCCGCCCGCCGGGCCAGGCACGGGCTGGCGCGCACGTTCCAGCGGCTCGAACTGTTCGGTCGGCTCAGCGTGCGCGACAATCTGCTCGTCGCCGCCGAACTCGGCCCGGACCGCCGCAAGGCCGGTCGGATCGTCGACGACATCATCGACCGGTTCGGCCTCGCGTCGGTGGCCGATGCCTGCGCCGACGAATTGCCCACCGGCACCGGACGTCTGGTGGAGGTCGGCCGGGCGATCGCGGCCCGCCCGAGTGTGATTCTGCTCGACGAACCCGCGGCGGGGCAGGATCACACCGAAACCGAGCGCTTCGGGGCACTGCTGCGCGCGCTCGCCGAGGAGGGCACCGCGGTGCTGCTGGTGGAACACGACATGGGTCTGGTGATGAACGTCTGTGACGAGGTCTATGTGCTCGACCTGGGCCGGGTGATCGCGTCCGGCCCGCCCGCTGCCATCCGCTCGGACGAGGCTGTCCTCGCTGCCTATCTGGGGGACCTGTGACCACGTTGCACCCGGCGTCGACCGAAACATCCAGTGCGGCAGCGCTGTTGGCGCTGCGCGGCGTCCGGGCCGCCTATGGCGCCATCACCGTGTTGCACGGCGTCGACCTCGCGGTCCCGGCGGGTCAGGTGGTCGCGCTGCTCGGGCCGAACGGCGCGGGCAAGACCACGGCACTGAACGTGGTGGCCGGCACCCATCCGCCGACGGCGGGCGCGCTGGAGCTGGCCGGGCGCGATGTCACCGGGGCCGCGGCCCGCGATCTGGCGGCTGCCGGCGTCTGCCTGATTCCGGAAGGCCGCGGTGTGTTCCCGAATCTCACCGTGCGCGAGAACCTCTGGATGATGACCTGCACCGGCCGAACCCGCGCCGAGATCGAAGAGCTCGCCTTCGACCGGTTCCCGATCCTGCACACCCGCGCGGGCCAGGTCGCGGGCACCATGTCCGGCGGCGAGCAGCAGATGCTCGCGCTGGCCAGGGGACTGGCCACCGACCCGGCGGTGCTGCTGCTCGACGAACTGTCCATGGGGCTGGCCCCGCTCGTGGTCGAGCGGCTCTACGCGCAGGTCGCCGAGATCGCCCGCCAGGGTGTCGCGGTGCTGGTCGTCGAGCAATTCGCCGCGGCCGTGCTCGACATCGCCGATCACGCCGCCGTGCTGGTGCGCGGACGGGTGATGCGGCAAGGCCCACCCGACAGCGAACTCCGCGACGAATTGGCTGCCCTCTATCTAGGAAGTGACCCATCATGACCGAATCCCGTGCGGACCGTTTCGCCCGCGACCTGCGAGAACTGAAGATCCCCGACCCTTCGGCCGGCCGCTCCGGGCTGTGGCTGCGCACCGGTGTCGTGCTCATGGTGGCCGGGCCGGTGCTGGCCGCACTGGCCTACCTGATGTCGCACGGCAGCACCGATCCGCTGGCGCAGCGCGACGCCATCGTCCTTGCGTTGGGCGGCGTGGCCGCCGCGGTCACCGGTTCCGCGGTGTTCCTGCGCTTTTCACTGACCAACTTCCTGCGGTTCTGGCTGGCCCGGCAGTCCTACGAGCTGGACGGTTTCGCCGAACGGGCAGTGCGGGAACCGGTCCCGTCCGGATCAGCCGACTGAGGGGACCGAGACAATGCCCGAAGGCATGCACTTCGACCTGTCCGAGGATCAGGAGCTCATCCGCTCCACCGTCGCGCAGCTGTGCCGCAAGTTCGACGACCAGTATTGGCTGGAGCACGACCGCGACCACGAATTCCCCACCGAGTTCTACCGGGCGATCGCGAGCGGCGGCTGGCTCGGCATCACCATTCCCACCGAATACGGCGGGCACGGCCTCGGCATCACCGAGGCCACCCTGCTGGCCGAGGAGGTGTCGCGCTCCGGCGGCGGGATGAACGCCGCGAGCTCGATCCACATGTCCATCTTCGGGATGCAGCCGGTGGTGGTGCACGGCTCCGACGACCTCAAGCGGCGCACCCTGCCACGGGTAGCCGCCGGGGACCTGCATGTGTGCTTCGGCGTCACCGAACCCGGTGCGGGACTGGATACTTCGCGTATCACCACCTCGGCCCGCCGCGACGGTGACCACTATGTGGTGAACGGACGCAAGGTCTGGATCTCGAAGGCGCTCGAGTCGGAGAAGATCCTGCTGCTGACCCGGACCACGCCCTACGACGAGGTCGAGAAGAAGACCGACGGGATGACCCTGTTCCTGACCGACCTCGATCGCGACCACGTCGACATCCGCCCGATCGCGAAGATGGGCCGCAACGCGGTGAGTTCGAACGAGCTGTTCATCGACGATCTGCGGGTGCCGGTCGAGGACCGGGTCGGCGAGGAAGGGCAGGGTTTCCGCTATCTGCTGGACGGCCTCAACCCCGAGCGCATGCTGATCGCGGCCGAAGCGCTGGGCCTGGGCCGAGTCGCGCTGGATCGGGCGGTGCGCTACGCCAAGGAACGGGTCGTCTTCGACCGGCCGATCGGCAGCAACCAGGGCGTCCAGTTCCCGCTGGCGGACTCGCTCGCCCGGCTCGACGCGGCGGAATTGGTGTTGCGTAAGGCCACCTGGCGCTACGACAACGGCAAATCCTGTGGGCGCGAGGCGAATACAGCCAAGTATCTGTGCGCCGACGCAGGCTTCACCGCGGCTGACCGTGCCCTGCAGACCCACGGTGGGATGGGGTACGCGGAGGAGTACCACGTCGCCCGGTACTTCCGGGAGTCGCGGGTGATGCGGATCGCGCCCGTCAGTCAGGAAATGATCTTGAGCTTTCTGGGCACCCACGCCCTTGGCCTACCGAGGAGCTACTGATGGTGTCGCAGACGATGTTCGACCTCACCGGGCGTTCCGCGCTGGTGACCGGGGCGGCGGGCGGCATCGGCGCCGCTGTCGCCCAGGCGCTCGCCATGGCCGGTGCCGCGGTGCTGGTGACCGACCTGGACGGTGTGGCGGCGGGCGCTGTCACGGAGAAGATCACCGGAAACGGCGGCACCGCAGCCAGTTTCGCCTTCGATGTGACCGATCCCGACGCGGCGGGCCAGGCCGCCGAGCGAGCGGCCGCGCTCGCCGGCGGGGCGCTGCACATCCTGGTCAACAACGCCGGGGTGACCGCACCGGCGATGCTGAACAAGACCACCGCGGAGTCGGTGCGTTCGCTGTTCGACATCCACGCGCTCGGGGCCATCCAGTGCGTCCAGGCAGCGCTGACGTACCTGCCCACCGACGGTACCGGCCGAATCATCAACGTCACCTCGGCCGCGGGCATCGTCGGGACACTCGGCCAGGTGAACTACTCGGCAGCCAAGGCGGCGGTCATCGGCATCACCAAGTCGATGGCGAAGGAACTGGCGCGCAAGCAGATCCTGGTGAACGCGGTGGCCCCACTGGCCGCCACTACGATGACCGAGGCCATCCGCACCGACGAGCGGTTCGCACCGCAGATGCTGGACCGAATCCTGTTGCGCCGCTGGGCTGAACCCGACGAGGTGGCGGGCGCGTTCGTCTTCCTGGCCTCCGATGCCGCGTCCTTCATCACCGGGCAGGTGCTGCCGGTGGACGGCGGCACGGTGATCTGATGGCACCCCTCGACCCACCCGCGGCCGCGCCGCTGGCCGGGATCACCGTGATCGCGCTGGAGCAGGCGGTCTCGGCACCGATGTGCACACGCGTGCTGGCCGATTTCGGTGCGCGGGTGATCAAGGTCGAGCACCCGGCGGGCGGCGATTTCGCCCGGCACTACGACGATGTGGTGCTCGGGCAGGCCGCCCACTTCGTCTGGGTGAACCGAGGTAAGGAATCGATCGCCCTCGATCTGAAAACCACTGCCGGACTGGATATCCTGCACCGATTGCTGAGCCGGGCCGATGTGCTGGTGAGCAATCTCGCCCCCGGAGCCACCGCCCGCCTCGGCTTGTCCCCGGCGGCGCTGGCCGAGCGCTACCCCTCGCTCGTCGCGATGGAGATCGACGGCTTCGGTCGGGACGGGCCCCTGTCGCACAAACGTGCCTACGACCTCCTCGTCCAGGCCGAAGCCGGAGTCTGTGCGGTGACAGGCACTGCCGGGCAACCGGCGAAACCCGGTCCGCCGGTGGCGGATGTGACCACGGGGCTCTACGCCGCGCTCGCGATCACGATGGGTCTGTACCGCCGTGACGCCGGTGCGTCAGCGGACCCGCGCCCACGCAACGCGGAGGCACGGAACGGCGCGGACATGGCTATCAGCCTGTTCGACACCATGGCCGAGATGATGGGCTACCACCTCACCTACGCCCGCCACGCCGGGGTGGACCAGATACCGCTCGGCATGAGCTCACCCGCGGTCGCCCCCTACGGCGCCTACCCGACCGCCGACGGCCACACCGTCGTGCTCGGCACCACCAACGACCGCGAATGGCAACGCCTGGCCACGACCGTCCTGCAACGCCCTGATCTCGCCGCCGACACGAGGTTTCGCACCAACTCCGGCCGCACCGCCCACCGCGCCGAACTCGACGCGGCGATCACCGCATGGTGCGCGGGCCACGAGCTGGTGGAGATCCAGCAGATCGCCGACAGCGCCGGCATCGGCAACGCTCGCTACAACCGGCCCAGCGAGGTTCTGGCCCACCCGCAGCTCGAGCAGCGAGGCCGCTGGCGCGACATCGACACCCCCGCCGGCCCCATCCCGTCACTCCTCCCGCCCGCAGTGGTCACCGGCTATGCGCCACCGATGGGACCGGTACCCGACCTGGGCGCCGATACCGACCGACTCCTCAGTGAAATAGGCTGCACCGCAACGGAAATAGAGCGGTTACGGGCAACCGCTGTGATCGGCGAGCAGGTCCGCACCGAGGTCGGAACATGACCGGCGCCGGAGTCACCTCCGCGACAACCATCGCGCGATGGGTCGCACAGTCCGCCGGTCCGTGCCGCCGCCGGGTTGGTCCACGCCGCACTCGTCCGCTCAGCCACGATCGGTGCCACCTGTGTGGACGGCAGCTCGCCGGGACTGGCCGTGCCGCGCGCGTTGGGCGGCCCCGACCGCAGCCCATGCCCGATCCCACTTCTCCCGCAACCGATTCCGGCTACCGCTACGCCATTACACGCATCGCGACCGAACTGTCAGGTGACCGCTGCCCCGCGGTAGGAGCCGGGTCATGATCGGTGACGACGTCGCGGACCAGGTGCTGCTGGTCGCCGACCGCGACGGTGTGCGCACACTGACCCTGAATCGTCCGCATCGGCGCAATGCCATCGACGCGGAACTCTTCGCAGCCCTGGCCGATGCGCTGCGAGTGGTCGCGACCGATCGCAGCGTACGCGCACTGGTGCTCACCGGAGCGGGCAGCGCGTTCTGTTCCGGGGCCGATATCTCGGTGCCCGACAACGCGCACCCGATCTATCGCATGCGCCCGCTCAGCGAGGTGGCGACGCTGCTGCACGAGCTGCCACTGCCGACGGTTGCCAAGGTGGCCGGGCCCGCGATCGGGGCGGGGTGGAATCTGGCGCTGGGGTGCGATCTGGTGGTCGCGACCCCGGAATCGACCTTCGCGCAGGTGTTCACGGCCAGGGGCCTCACGCTCGATCTGGGCGGGTCCTGGCTGCTGCCCCGGCTCGTCGGTCTTCAGCAGGCCAAACGGCTGACCCTGCTCGCCGAGACGATCGCCGCCGCCGAAGCGCACGAGCTGGGTCTGGTCACCTGGGTGCGCTCCGCCGACGAGATCGACGCGTTCACCGGCGAGCTCGCCGCCCGGCTGGCCGCGGGCCCACCGGTGGCGCTGGCGCAGACCAAGGCGCTGCTGCACGAGGGCGCCGACTCCACCTTGCGCCAGGCCCTCGCCGCCGAGGCCCGCGCGCAAGGGCTGAACTTCGCCACCGCCGACGCGCCGGAAGCGTTCGCCGCGTTCGCCGAACGGCGCGCGCCACAGTTCACCGGGCGGTGGACGGTGCATCGTCCACCGATCCGTCCCACGAGTTCCGAGAACGGGAGATAGCCATGCCCGAGGTAGTCATCGCCGCCGCGGTCCGAACCGCGGTCGGCAAACGCAACGGCGGTCTGGCCGGTGTTCACCCGGCGGACCTGTCCGCGCTGGTCCTGTCCGCCCTGGCCGAGCGCACCGGCATAGACCCGGTCGTCGTCGACGATGTGGTGTGGGGCTGCGTGTCCCAGGTGGGCGACCAGTCGAGCAATATCGGCCGGTACGCGGTGCTGGCCGCGGGCTGGCCGGAGAGCGTGCCGGGCACGACCGTGAACCGCGCCTGCGGTTCCAGCCAGCAGGCCGTCGACTTCGCCGCCCAGGCCGTGTTGTCGGGAATGGCCGACGTCATGGTCGCGGGCGGAGTCGAAGTGATGAGCCGGGTGCCGCTCGGCGCGGCCAAAGCCGGTGGCGCACCCTATGGTCCGCGCGCGCTGGCCCGCTACGACGGTTTCTCCTTCAACCAGGGACTCTCGGCCGAACTCATCGCCGGCAAGTGGAGCCTGGACCGGACCCGACTGGACGAATTCGCCGTGCGCTCGCACGAGCTGGCCGCCGCCGCGCAGGACGCGGGCGCGTTCACCGCGCAGATCGTGCCGGTGACCACCGCCGACGGTGTCGTCGACACCGACGAGGGTGTTCGGCGGGGGAGCAGTACGGAAAAGCTGGCGAAGCTGAAGCCCGCCTTCCGCGACGACGGCGTCATCCACGCGGGCAACTCCTCCCAGATCTCCGACGGCGCCGCCGCGCTCCTGCTCACCACCACGGACAAGGCTCGTGAACTCGGTCTGACCCCGCTGGCGCGCTACCGCGCCGGGGCGGTCGCCGGATCGGACCCGGTCCTCATGCTGACCGGCCCGATCCCGGCCACCGAGAAGGTGTTGCGCAAAGCCGGGCTCACCCTGCCGGAGATCGGGGTGTACGAGGTGAACGAGGCCTTCGCGCCGGTGCCGCTGGCCTGGCTGGCCGAGACCGGTGCCGACCCGGCCCGGCTCAACCCGCTGGGCGGGGCGATCGCGCTCGGGCATCCGCTGGGCGGTTCGGGCGCGGTCCTGCTCACCCGCATGCTGCATCACATGCGCGACAACGGGATTCGCTACGGCCTGCAAACCATGTGCGAGGGCGGCGGCACCGCCAACGCCACCATCGTCGAGCTGGTCTGAGGGGATCACATGCGCCGGGAACTGTTCACCCCCGATCACGAGGCCTTTCGCGAACTGGTCCGAGGTTTCGTCGAGAAACGCATCGCCCCGAACTACGCGGACTGGGAACGCGCGGGCCGGATGCCGCGCGAGATCTTCACCGAGATGGGCGAACTCGGGCTGCTCGGCATCGCGCTGCCCGAGGAATTCGGCGGCGCGGGCCTGCGCGACTACCGTTACAACGTGGTCCTGCAGGAGGAGGCCGCCCGCGCCCTGGTGACGATGGGCACGGTCCGCACCCAGCTCGACGTCATCCTGCCGTATTTCCTCGAGTACGCCGATGCCGCGCAACGCGAGCGCTGGTTCGCTGGTCTGGCGGCCGGGTCGCTGCTCACCGCCGTGGCCATGACCGAGCCGGGCACCGGCTCCGACCTGGCCGGAATGCGCACCAGTGCCGTGCGCGACGGCGACCATTACATCCTCAACGGCGCGAAGACCTTCATCACCGGTGGCCTGCTCGCCGATCTGGTGATCGTCGTGGCCCGCACGGCAACCGACCCGGAGAACCGCAGGGCCGGCCTCACATTGCTGGTCGTCGAAGACGGGATGCCCGGCTTCGAACGTGGCCGGGAGCTGGAGAAGATGGGCTGCAAGGTGCAGGACACGATGGAGCTGTCGTTCACCGACGTTCGGGTGCCGGTGGCGAACAGGCTGGGCGAGGAGGGCGCGGCGTTCGGCTATCTCGGGCACAACCTGCCGCAGGAGCGGCTCACCGTCGCAGTCGGCTCGGTGGCCCAGGCCCGCGCGGCGATCGCCGCCACCGTCGAATACACCAGGGAGCGTAAGGCTTTCGGTACACCGGTGGCCTCGTTCCAGAACACCAAGTTCGAGCTGGCGGCGCTGTCCACCGAAGTCGAGGCCGCGCAGACGATGATCGACCGGGCCGTCGCGGATCTGCTGGACGGCGTGCTCTCCGGCGCCGATGCCGCCCGGGTGAAACTGTTCTGCACCGAGGTGCAGGCCCGCACCGTCGACCGCTGCCTGCAACTGTTCGGCGGCTACGGCTACATGATGGAATACCCGATCGCCCGGCTCTTCACCGATGCGCGGGTGGCCCGGATCTACGCCGGGACCAGCGAGGTGATGAAGATGATCGTCGCCAGGGACCTCGGCCTGTCCTGACAGCACGCGAAAAGCGCCGGATCTCAACGATTCCGGCGCTTTTCGCGTTCGCTCACTCCGCGGGCGCGTACCCGAGGATGCCCTTGATCTCGAGGTAGTCGTCGAAACCGAACGCTCCCCACTCGCGGCCGTTGCCGCTCTTGCGGAAACCGCCGAACGGACTGTGGAAGTCGAACCCGTCGTTGATCGAGACATACCCGGCCCGGATGCGATGTGCCACCGCCCGTGCCTGGTCGAGGTCGGCGCCCGCGACATTGCCCGCCAGCCCGTACTCGGTGTCGTTGGCGATCTCCACCGCGTGATCGACGCTGTCGTAGGCCAGGATCGTCAACACGGGGCCGAAGATCTCCTCGCGCGCGATCGTCATGTCGTTGGTGACATTCGCGAACACGGTCGGCTTGACGTAGAAGCCCTTCGCCAGACCGTCCGGGCGGCCGGTGCCACCCACCACCAGGGTCGCCCCCTCGTCGATGCCACGCTGGATGAGACCCTGCACCTTCTCGAACTGCGCCTTCGACACCACCGGGCCGAGCGTGACCTCGGTATTGGGATCGCCGACGGTGAGCTGCTCGGCGGCCGATTTCGCCGCCGCGATCGCCTCGTCCATGCGGGCGCGTGGCACGAGCATCCGGGTCAGCGCGCTACAGGTCTGGCCGGAGTTCATCATCAGCGGGCCGATGCCCGCCGCGACGTTCGCCGCGAACTGCGCGTCGTCGAGCACGATATTGGGGCTCTTGCCGCCGAGTTCCTGGGTGACCCGTTTGACGCTGGGTGCGGCATTGCGAGCTACCTCGATCCCGGCGCGGGTAGACCCGGTGAACGAGATGACATCGACGTCCGGGTGTGCGGCCAGGGGAGCGCCCACGCCGGGGCCGTCGCCGTGGATCAGGTTGAACACGCCGGCGGGCACCCCGGCGACGTCGAGCACCTCGGCGAAGATCTGCGCGCTGAACGGCGACTGCTCCGACGGTTTGAGCACGACGGTGCACCCGGCGGCCAACGCGGGGAACACCTTCACCGCGATCAGGCTCAGCGGCCAGTTCCACGGGGTGATCAGCCCCGCGACGCCGATCGGCTCGCGGGCGATCAGCGTAGCCCCGCGCTGCTCGGTGAACGCGTAGTCGCGCAACACCTCGATCGCCGTATCGAGATGTCCGGCAACCAGATTCAGCTGGAACCCGTTGGCCAGTGCCGCCGGGGCACCCATCTCGGCGGTCAGCGCCGCCGCGATGTCGCCGCGGCGGCGCTCGAACTCGACACCGATCGCGGCCAGCAGCTCGAGGCGTTCGCTGACCGAACTCCGCGACCAGCTCGCGAACGCGCCACGCGCGGCGGCCACCGCCCGGTCGACATCGGCCACGGTCCCCGCCGCGACGGTGCCGTAGACCTCCTCGGTAGCCGGGTCGACAACGTCGAAAGTCGTGGTGCCGGCGGGCTCTATCCACTTGCCGCCGATATAGAACGTGGAGATGGCAGGCATGATTATTGGGTTCCTTCCGCGTACCAGGTGCGGAACTCGTCGTAGGAGGGCATCTCCTCGGAGTTCGCCTTCGGGTCGACCGCTACGTGGATCACACCCGGCTTGCCGCTGGCGTAGGCCCGCTTGATCGCCGGTGCGATGTCCTCTTCACGGTCGACGTATTCGCCGTAACAGCCGAAGCCCTCCGCGACCTTGTCGAGCCGGGTCTCGGTGCTCCAGTGCACCCCGGTCTCGAGCGACCCCTGCCCGAAGGTGCGTTTGTAGACGCCGACCTCGAGCCCCCACGCGTAGTCGACGGCCACTACCGAGACCAGCGGAAGATTCAGTCGCACAGCGGTTTCCAGCTCGGCGATCTGGAACTGGAACGAGGAGTCGCCGGAGATCAGCATCACCGGGCGGTTGCGGCCCTCGGCCACCGAGGCGCCGACCGCGTAGGGCAGACCGGTGCCGAGGTGGCCGAAGTTCTGGTTCCAGATCACGTCGTGCGGCTTGGCCTGGGAGTAGGTCCAGCCGAAGATCGTGGTGGCGCCGCCGTCGCGCACCATGATGCCGTCGGCGGGAAAAGCCTTGGTGGCCTCCACGATCAGCCGCGCCGGATGCACCGGCGTGCGCCCGGACGGTGCGGTCTCGGCGAGTTCGGCCAGTCGCGCGGCGTCCTGCTCGATCCAGCCCGCCAGTTCCGGGGTGGCCGTGCGAGGGGTGTCGCGCAGCGCCGCCACCAGTTGCGGCACGATCGCGCGCAGGTCGCCGACCAGCGGCACGTCGATCGGCCGGTTGACTCCGATCGCGGCCGGATCCTGTTCGATCAGAATCCATTTCCGGTCGGCCTCGCCCGCGACCCAGTGCCGTCCGCGCCCGTAGTGCACGGGTTCACCCAGCTCGGTGCCGATCGCCAGGCACAGATCCGACCCCACCACGGCCTCGACCGCCGCCGGTGAGAAGCCGTACGGGAAGGTGCGGTCCTCGAGGCCCTTGATGTAGGAGGTACCGCCGGAGGTCTGGATCACCGGAACCGCAAGCAGCTCGGCCAGTTCCCGCACCGCCGCCCCGGCGCGCGAGGTGTGCACGCCGTGCCCGACCAGCAGGATCGGCTGCTTCGCCGCACGCAACAGCTCGACCGCCTCGGCGACCTTGTCCGCGCCCGCGGTCTGGCCCACCAGGCGATAGCTCGCCGGTGGCAGCGGCGCGGGCACATCGAGCTCTTCCTGGATGACGTGTGAGGGGTATTCGATATAGACGGGGCCGGGGGTTCCGCTGAGCGCCTTGCGCAGGCCCTCGCGGATGATCTCGTCGGTCTGATCGGCGTATTCGATACTCGCGCTGTACTTCACCGAGTTCTCGAACAGCGCGGCCTGTTTGACGAATTGGATCCGGCCTCGGCGGACCCGCTGCTCGGTGATCCTGGCGCGCTGACCGCCGAGGAAGATCACCGGCGAATGCTCCACCATCGCGCACATCATCGCGCCGGCGAGATTGGCGACGCCGGGCCCGAGCGTGCCGATGCAGACCGCGGCCGTGCCGGTCATCCGGGAGACCGCCTCGGCCATGAAACCGGCCGACTCCTCGTGGTGGGGTGCGATGACGTTCCAGCCGCGTTCCTCCGCGAGATGGAACATGTGCACGAAGTTCGGATCGGGGATACCGAAAATCGTGTTGATGCCTTCGGCTTCGAACAGCTGAAGGATTCGTTCGTAGACCTTGACCGACATGCCGGTTAGCCTTTCGTGACTAGCGCGAAACTCTTCCTGAGGTGTTCTGTGTGACCGGCCGGAACCGGCGGCAGGATCCACGAATTCGCGGTGTCACGGATCGCGTCGATCTGCTCGCCGACCTGCTCGATCGTCCACGAGGGCTGATGGACCCCCGGGGTTTCGGCGATATAGGCCCGGCCAACCCGCCCCGCGACGGCCACCAGCATCTCGCCGGTGATCGAACAGGATTCGTGGGCGAGCCAGCCGACCGCCGGGGCGGTGAGGTCGGGTCCCATCGGCGGATAGGCGGAGGTGTCGAGACCGTCCGCCAGCCGGGTCACCGCGGCGGGCACGATGACGTTGCTCGTGATGCCCGATTCCGCGCCCTCGAGCGCGACGACATTGGACAGCCCGATCATGCCCGCCTTGGCCACCGCGTAATTGGCGACGCCCTTGTTGCCGTAGAGGCCGCCGATCGAGGACGTGAGGACGACGCGGCCGTACCCGGCGTCGGCCATGACCGGAAACGCCGGGCGCACCACGTGAAAGGCTCCGCGCAGGTGCACGTCGAGTACCGATTCGAAATCGTCGTAGCTCAGCTCGCGCAGGGAGCCGTAGCGGACATTGCCCGCGTTGTGCACGAGGATGTCGAGGCGCCCGAAGTTCGTCAGCGCGACGTCGACGATCGCCTGTCCGCCTTCGGGCGTGGCGACCGATTCGCCGCACGCGACGGCTTCGCCGCCCACCGCCCGGATCTCGGCCACCACCTCGGCGGCGGGATCGCCCTCGACGGTGTCGCCGCGCACGCTGCTGCCCAGATCGTTGACCACCACCTTGGCACCCCGCGCGGCCAGCAGCAGCGCGTAGGCGCGGCCGAGACCGCGCCCCGCGCCGGTGATCACCGCGACGCGACCGTCGAAGCGCAAGCTCATCTGCTCAGCTCCAGACCCGGCAGATCGCCGCCGTCGCGCCAGGCTCGCAAGAGGTCACCGAAGGCGTAGAAGCCGGGCCAGTACGGTTCGCCGAGGTGCGAGCGGATCTGCTGCTCGCCCTCGTTGTTGTAGTAGCCGGGTGTGCACTCGCGCTGGAAAGTGCTGTTGTCGACGGCGGTTTCGCGGACCGTGCGCACCCAGTCTCGCGTGGCCTCGACCGTCGGCTCGACCGTGGTGGCGTCGGTGTCGACGGCCTGTTTCAGGATGTAGGCGATGTGCTCGGCCTGCTGGTCGAACATGTCGGTGGTGCTGGCGGTGACCCCGCCCTGGAGGAACCCGGTGAAGAACAGATTCGGGAAGCCAGGGGTGGTGAGGCCGTGCAGGGTTCGGTAGCCCTCACCCCAGTGCTCGTAGAGCGAGAGGCCGTCGCGGCCGGCGAACGGCGCGATGCCGAAGCGGCGGTCCAGATCGGTGGTGATCTCGAAGCCACTGGCGAAGATGATGCAGTCGACCTCGTGCTCGACGCCGTCGGCGACGATCCCGGTGGCCGTGATGCGTTCCACGCCTTTGGTCTTCGCGACGTCGACCAGGGTCACGTTGGGGCGGTTGAAGGTGGGCAGGTACTGGTCGTTGAAACACGGCCGCTTGCACAGGAATCGGTAGTACGGCTTGAGCGCGGCCGCGGTGGCCGGATCGGTGACGATCTCGTCGACACGCGCACGCACGCGCTCCATCGCCTTGTAGTCCTCGATCTCGCGCAACTCCATGAACTTCTCCGGCGTGAGCGACGCCCAGCCGCCGGTGGCGCTCAGGTGCGCCTCGAGGTTGCGGCTGACCTCGGTCCAGCCGTCGCAGATCAGATCGGCCTGGCCGGGCGTGAATGCCTCGAACGCGGCGGTATGGAAGTTGCGTTTGCGCTCGCGGGTCCAGCCCGGCTGCACTGAGGCGGCCCATTCCGGATCGGTCGGCACGTCACCGCGCTCGTAGACATAGGAAGGCGTGCGCTGGAAGACGTAGAGGTGCTCGGCGGTCTCGGCCAGGTGCGGCACGATCTGGATGCCGCTGGCGCCGGTGCCGATCACCGCGACCTTCTTGCCCGCCAGCTTGGTCAGCCCGCCCTGCATCGTGCCGCCGGTGTACTCGTAATCCCAGCGCGCGCTGTGGAAGGTGTGACCGGTGAACTCCGAGATCCCGGGGATACCCGGCATTTTGGGCTTGTTGAACGGGCCCTGCGCCATGATCACGAAGCGGGCACGCAGGTCGTCGCCACGGTTGGTGCCGATCTGCCAGCGGTCGAGCTCATCGTCCCAGCGCAGCGACTTCACCAGCGTGCTGAAGATCGACCGCTCGTAGAGGTTGTAGTGCTTGCCGATGCGCTGCGCGTGTTCGAAACACTCGTCACCGCGCGCGTACTTCTCGGTCGGCATGTAGCCGGTTTCCTCGAGCAGCGGCAGGTAGGCGTAGCTGTCGGTGTCGCACTGGATGCCGGGGTACCGGTTCCAGTACCACGCGCCACCGAAATCGCCTGCTAGCTCGATGATCCGGAAGTCGGTGACCCCGGCCTCAGTGAGCCGGGCGGCGGCGAGCAGGCCCGCCCAGCCGCCGCCGAGGATCGCGATGCCGATCTCGGCGGTGATGGGTTCTCGCGGCACCACCGCCGTATACGGGTCACCCTCGTAGAATTCGGTGAATTCGTCATCGGTCACCAGGTACTGGTCCTGGCCCTCGGTCCGCACGCGCTTGTCGCGTTCGGTGAGATAGCGGGCCCGGAGTGCCTCGACATCGACGTCGGGGGTCTGCGTGGGTGCGCAGTCGCTCATGCGGATTTCCTTGCTGGGATGGATGATTCAGGTGAGATCACGAGGCGCGCCGGTGTCCATGTACCGCGCGAGGTTGTGGTGCAGGTTCACCACGCTGCGCTCGCGATAGGGGTTGGGTTTCGGGCCGGAGAAGCCCCGCGATTTCATGCCCTGCTGGACGGCGGCCATATTGTCGAAGTCCTGCGGCAGCACGGTGCGCCACCCGGGGTCACCGACCGGGGTGTACTCCCATTCGGTCTGCGGCTCTTGCCCTTCCGGGAACAGCTCGAAGACGGCGGCCTCGAAAATGCACTTGTCCGGATCGGTGCCGTAGGGGCGGAACCGGTAGCAGAGCATGTTGTTGACCGCGTGCCCGATCTGGAAGTTCGGGAAGATCTGCCAGGCGGTGCCGCTCTTGGCGACGACGTCGGGCTCGACCTTGGGCCAGTCGACGCCGCGCGCCTGGTCCTGCGCCCTGGCCGTTTCGAGCCAGTAGCGCAGCACCTGGTCGGACGGGGTGCCCTCGGGCAGCTCGTCGACGAGCCGGTTGGCCACGTCCACCAGCGTGCGCGTGGTGTTGGTATTGGCGTTCTCCCAGGTGAAATTCTGCAACTGGGCGGTGGAGACCCGTGCGTCGGCACCGCCGCCCACCCGCAGCTTGGCCTGGTTCTCCTCCATGCCCTTCGGCGCGTCGTAGCCGATGTTGCTGTGCTTGCCCTGCGCGCGGGCCCAGCCGAGGAACGAGCCGAAATTCGAGAACTCCGGGTGGGTGTAGGGGACGTGGTAGGTCTCCATGAACGCCTCGAAGGCGACCTTCCAATTGCAGTCGAAGGTCAGCCATTTGCGCCACCGGTAGCGCATCTTCTCCAGCTCGAAATGTTCGAGCAGGCCCGCGGCGGGCTCGAGATAGTCGCGCAGCGGCTCGCATTCGGGGTCCATATTGATCCAGACCCAGCCGCCCCAGGTGTCGATCTGTACCTTGGCGAGTCCGTCGTTGCGCTCGGTGAGACCGCACGTCCAGTCGTCGCGTTCGGCGACGAAGGTGTTGCGGCCGTCGAGGTCGTAGCGCCAGCCGTGGAAGCTGCAGGTGAACTGGCGGGTCTGCCCGCGTCCGTCGTGCGCGCCAGGGGGAGTGTCCACCAGGCGGCGACCCCGGTGCGCGCACACATTGTGATAGGCGCGCAGGGTGTCGGGTGCGGTGCGGACCACGATGATCGAGTCGGCGGCGATCTCGTAGGTCAGGTAGTCGCCGACCCGTGCGATCTCCTCCACCCGGCAGACCTGCTGCCACACCCTGGCCCAGAGGAGGTCGCCCTCGGCCTTGGCGTACTCCGGGGAAATGTAGGCCTCGACGCCGATCGTCATCGGGGTCGACAGCGGATCCGCGGCGGGATCGCCGGTGGTCTCGGCGGTTTCGGTCATGACATCCTCCTGGAGGAAACCGTGGGTTCGTCAGCGGGTGATGGCGGCGCGGAAGTCCTCGTTCTCGAGGAACAGCGAGGTGTGGTCACCGCCGAGATGGGTCCAGCGCAGGTTCAGGCCGCCGTCCACGAGCAGCGTCTGGCCGGTGATGTAGGTGGAAAGGTCGGAGAGCAGGAACAGGATCGGGCCCGCCTGCTCGTGGGGCTGCCCGCGCCTGCCCATCGTGATGGCCCGGCGATCGCGATCGGGGTCCTCGCCGACGTAGGCACGGGAGGCCGGTGTCTCGGTGACGCCGGGCGCCACCGCGTTGACCCGGATTCCGTCCTGCGCGAGTTCCACCGCGAGCGTCCTGGTCGCGGCGACCAGTGCGGCCTTGGCGGTGCCGTAGGCGAGGTGGAACGGTGCGGTATTCATGCCACTGATCGAGGAGATCGAGACGATGGAACCGGGCAGATCGCGCGCGCGCAACTCCCGGGCGACCGCCTGGCTCATGAAGAACATCGTGTCGAGGTTGCGCGCGAACAGGTCGTGCCAGTCGGATCGGGTGATCCGGACGGCGGGCATCCATTGCGACGGATCCGCGCCACCGGCCACGTTCACGAGCCCGTGCAGAGTGCCGGGAACCGCGGCGACCCGGTCGAGCACGGTCGCGATTCCTTCGTCGGTGCCCGCGTCGGCGGCGACCGGGATCACCGGGAGCCCCTCGGCGACGAGGGGCGCGATGTGGGTATCCAGGTTCTCGGTCGACCTGCTCACCGCGATGACGGTCGCGCCCGCGCGGGCCACCATCGCGGTGACGGCGGTACCGATGCCGCCGCCACCCGCACCGGACACGATGACGATGCGCCCGTCGAGTCCCAGACCGTCGTAGGCCATATCCGTTGTCACGCTTCCTGATTCAAGGTGAGGATGCTGCCCTCGGCGTCGGCGGAGAGGTAGAGGGTGCCGTCCGGGCTCGCGGTGATGCCCGCGAAGGGGCCCATCGGGCCGGAGAACGGCGGGGTGCCGAGCAGCGGCTTGGCGACCACCCCGTCGGGCACGCCGACCGGCAGCCCCGCGGCGAGCGTCCGGCGCGCTTTGGTCTCCAAGTCGACAACGATGACGGCCTTCAGACCGACGTCGACGACGAACAGTTGCGTGCCACGGACCAAGATGCCGTGCGGTGTATCCAGGTCGTCGACCACGATGTCGACGTTGCCGTCCTTGATCGAAACGACGCGTCCCGCACCGGATTCGGAGACCAGGACGGATTCGTCCGGCCCGAACGCCACGCCCAGTGGGCCCGCGAGCCCGGTCGCGATGGCCTCGGCCCGGCCGCCGTGCAACGACATCACCCGGCCCGCGCCGAACTCGGCGACGACGATGACGTGATCGGCGGTGGCGGCGATGCCGTAGAGCTGGTCGTAGCCCTGCGCCACGATCTCGGTGCTCGGCTCGGGACCCAGCCGGTAGTAGGCGATCTCGCCCGACGACGTCGAGACGAGGAACTCGCCGGGGCCGACCGAGGTGGCACCGCGCACGTACCCGGGCGTGTTCACACTGAACAGCGAGGCGACCGGTTCGAGCTCGCCTGCGCGCAGGACATAGAAGTACGTGCCGTCGGCGACGTAGAGGTTGCCGTCGTGACCGAAGGTGAGATCGAGCGGCCACATCAGCCCGCCCGCCAGGATCGGTGCCGTCGCGCCGTCGCCGAGGATCTCGGTGATCGCACCGGTGAAGCTCGACACGAACAGCCGATTCCCCACGAACGTGCAATTGTCCAGTCCGGGAGCGAGATTCGCCAGTACCTGCCGGTCGCCGGTGCGTGGATCGATGCGGAGCACCTCGCCGGTGCCCACCTGGGTGGACACGAGGAAGCCCGCGGCGTCGAACTTGACCGAGTCGGGGACGCCGAGGTCGCCGGCGACACGTTCGGGCTCGCCACCGTTCGGGTCGACGCGCCAGATGTCGTTGGTGCCCATGACGGGGTAGTAGAGGAGTCCGTCGGGGCCGAATTCCATCGCGTTGGGCATCGGGAGGTTGTCGACCAGTACGCGCGGCGCACTGCCGTCGAGCGGTAGTTCCATGAGCCGCCCGCCGATCCGGCACTCGTTGACGAACAGCCGGCCCGCGTGGAAGGTGATGCCGTTGGCCCCGGGCAGGTCGTCGCGCAGGACCCGGGTGGTGCCGTCGGGGTGCCGCACGCTGACGCGGGCGTCCATGTACTCGGTGGCGATGAGATTGCCGTCGGTGTCGAAGACGAGATCGTCGGGGGCGACGATGTCACCACCCTTGGCACTGATGGTCTCGAGCCTGCCGCTGTCGACGTCGAGCGCGCTGATCTGGCTGCCCGCCACCTGCGCCACATAGATGCGGTCGTCGGCGCCGGTGCGCAGGCCGTTGGCGCCGAAGAGCCGGCTCGGCGGTGTGAGTCGTTGCACGCGCCAGCCTTCGGCGACGGTGAACGGTGTATCGCTGCTGTAGCGCGCCCCTCGGGTCACTACGGGGCCCTCCCATACGGTCGGATCAGATGTGTTGCGGGCCACAGTACGGCAATCCTCATAAGGATTGCAATATCGGATTTCAGTCCCGAATGCGCTGCTCAGGAGGATATGTGCTGAGATGACCCCGGTGGGTTGCGCGCTGGGGCGCGCTGACCTGGACCGACGCCGACATGCGGCCCCATATTCACAAGAACAACGTATGCGAAATCGTGAGAATCAGATTATCGGACGGCCGGAAGAGGGCGTGCGAATATCGGCGAATCGCCTGATGTGGGTGAGGGGTGGCTCAGGGTCGAGTGTTCGACCGTGGCCGCGCGCCCTGCTTGGACGCGGTGATCATGTCGGAGTCGAACCGCTCTAGCACCAGGCTCTGGGTGGCCGCGAGATGGCTGCGGTAGAGCCGCTCGGCCTCGGCGGCACGGCCGGCCTCGATCTCGCCCGCGATGCGCCGATGGGTGCGCACGGCCGCGTCCGCCTCGTCGTGCGAGGGGTACTCGCCCTGCTGGGTGAGTTCGAGCGCCCAGGCCTCCTCCTGCGAGGACCACAGCGTGACCAGTGCGCTGACCATGTTGCGCACCGTGAGATTGGGCGTGTGGGCCACGATCAGATCGTGGAATTCGCGGGCGGTGTGGGTGAATTCGACGCCGTTACCGAGCAGCTGTGCCGACTTCTCGACGTTCGCGAGCAGGGCGGGTACCACCGTGGTGGCGCGGTCGGCGCGACCGGCGCACGCGGCCGCGCACAAGGGTTCGAGCATCCGCAGTCCGGCGGCCAGATCGCCGAGCGTCACCCGGGCGCCCTGCAGGGCGAGGCCGAGATGGTAGGCCGCCGAGGTCTCGTCGGGCCGGTGCACTTCGGCACCGCCGACATTGCCGCGGCGGACGGTGACCAGGCCCTCGGTCTCGAGAATGCGCAGTGCCTCACGGATCGACGGGTAGCTGACGCCGAAATCCTGGACCAGCTGGTCCTGTGTCGGCAGCCGGTAGTCGGCGTCCCCGGTGAGAATGCGGGTACGCAGTTCGTCGGCGACCGTTTCGGCGATGCGGCGTTGCGGGACCCTGGTGCGGCGTGTCCCTGTCGTGCGGCCCGCCCTGCTCCCCGAGTCGTTCGCATCCGCCATGGCGGGCAGTCTAGTCGGGGCGTCGGTGACCCCACAAATATTGCTATCCTTATGAGGATTGGATACCGTGCGTGGCATGGACTTCACCATGGGTGATGCGGCCGCCGGTCTCCGCGGTGAGCTCCGCGAGTTGATCGCCGCACAGGTTCCCGACGGCTTCCTCGGCGCGTTCACCGACGAGCCCGCCGACCTCGCGACCGCCCAGCGGTTCTGCGGTGTGCTCGCCGATCGCGGGTTGCTCTGCGCGGCATGGCCGCAGCGCTACGGCGGGCGTGGCAGTTCGGTGTGGGAACAGACCGTGGTCCGCGAGGAGATGTGGGCCCATCACGAACCACGCGGGGCCCAGTACATGGGCGTCAACTGGGTGGGCCCGGCCATCATGCGGCACGGCACCGCCGAACAGCAGCGCGAGCATCTGCCGCCGATCTCGGGCGGTGAAGTGATCTGGTGCCAAGGGTTTTCCGAGCCGGACGCGGGCTCGGACCTGGCTTCGCTGCGCACCTCGGCACGCCGCGTCGGCGACGGCTGGCGCATCAGTGGCCAGAAGATCTGGACCTCCTACGCCACCATGGCGCAGTGGTGTTTCCTGCTGGCCCGCACCTCCGACGGAGACCGTAAACAGCAGGGGCTCACGGTGTTTCTGCTGCCGATGTCGGCGCCGGGCATCGAGGTGCGCCCGATTCGTTCCATGCTCGGCCCGCACCACCTCAACGAGGTGTTCTTCGACGACGTGCCCGCCGTGGCAGCCGATGTGCTCGGCCGGGTGGACGAGGGCTGGGCGGTGGTGCAGGAGGTGCTTGCCTTCGAACGGGTCGGCATCGCGCGCTACGCCCGCTGCGAACGGCTGTTGCACCTGGCACCGACGGTGATCGGTGCGCGCTGGAACGACATGCCGGCAGCGCTGCGCGGCCGGTGGGCACGCATGCTCATGCGGGCGCGCCGGGCCCGGCTGCTGGCCTACCAGGTGCTGGCTACCCAGAGCACGGGCTCCGTCGCACCCGGTGACGCCGCCGCTTACCGCATCGCGGTCACCCGCCTGGATCAGGAGAGCGCGGCTCTACTGTCCGAACTCGCCACGCATCTGCCCGACGAACAGGGCGCGCGGCGACAGTTCCGCCGGGCGGTCGACGATCACTGGCGGTACGCCAACGCGGCGACCGTGGCCTCGGGCAGTATCGAGATGCAGCAGATCCTGCTGGCGCGCGCATTGCTGTTCAGCACCCGACGAGCTGGGGTTCCGGCGTGAGTCCGGCCGTACCGCCGCCGAGGGAAGGGTCGAGTGCTCGTGTGGGCGCGACCGCACTGCCGTCGGAGGAAGAGCAGAGCCCTCGCGTGGGTGCGGCCGTTCCGCCGCTGCGGGGAGAGCGGGGTCGTCGCGTGGGTGTGGCGGCACCGCCGCTGGATGGAGAGTGGGGTTCTCGCATGGGTATGGCAATGGTGCCGCAAGAGGGAGACCGGGGTTCGCGTGTGATGGTGGCGGCACAGCCGCCGCGGGGAGAGGGTCCGATGAACCTCGAATTAGCTGATGAGGCAAGAGAATTCGGTGCGCAGACGCTGCGTGCGTTGGGCGCCGCGGGTGGTGACGAGCTCGTTCGCGCCGCGGAGACCGAACCAGCGGAGCGGAGCGCACTGGTCGACCCGGTGCTGTCGCGACTCGGTGCGTGGGAGCTGGCGCCGCGGCGCGATCCGGTGGAGCTGGAGGCGGCCGCGGCGTTGTGCCGCAGTGCGGGCTATTGGGCCACCCCTTATCCGGTGGCGGAGCGGCTCGCCCGGCCGGACGGCGCCGACGCTGTCTTCGTAGTGGCGGGGCCGCAACCCGCTGCTGCGATCGGTGGCCTCACGCTGCGGATCATGGCGATCGATCCTGATGGGCGGCGTGGTGCGGTCACCGCGTTGCCCGCAAGGGGGACGGCACGCGAGACGGCGTTCGTCACCCCGATCGCGGTGCGGCCGATGGACGCCGACGGTATCGACGACCTGGCTCTGGCTGTGGCACTGCCGTGTTGGACGTTGCTCGGCATGCTGGACCGGGCGCTCGCCTTGGCCGGTGACCACGTGCTGGTGCGCGAGCAGTTCGGCAGGCGGCTGGCGGAATTCCAGTCCGTGCAGTTCCAGCTGACCGACGCCGAAGTGGAGCGCAAGGGAGTGGAGATGCTCGCGCGCTACGCGCTGTGGAGCATCCAGACCGGGCAGCCCGATGCCGTGGCCGACGCGCTCGCGCTGCGACTCGCCGCGCTGGAAGCCGCCGAGATCGTCTTCCGTGTCGCGCATCAGGTGCACGGCGCGCTCGGTTTCTGTGACGAATCCCCGCTGTCGTGGCTGTCGCGGCACAGCCTGCCGCTGCGCCGATTGCCGTTGGGAATCACCGGCACCGAGGACCTGCTCACCCGCCGGGTCGGCACCCGCGGGCTGGCCGGGCCGTTCTCCGACCCGCAGGGAGCGTGAACCGGTGACCGACACACTGCCACCCGGACTCACCGTGACCGCGGACGGCCCCGTGCGCACGGTATTGATCGACCGCCCTGACGAACTCAACGCGGTGAATGCCGACCTCCATCGCGGGCTCGCCCAGGTCTGGCGCCTGCTGGCCGCCGACACCGAGGCCAGGGTGGTCATCCTGACCGGGGCGGGCCGGGCCTTCAGCGCAGGCGGCGACCTCGCGTGGATCACCTCCTTCCTCGACGATCCGGCGGCCAGGGACGAGAGCATCCGCGAAGGCGCGGAGATCATCGAGGAGCTGCTGCGCTTCCCGCTGCCCGTCATCGCCGCGGTGAACGGCGCGGCGGTCGGGCTCGGCGCGAGCATCGCGGTGCTCTGCGATGTGGTGCTGATGTCGGAGTCGGCGTATCTGGCCGATCCGCATGTCGCGGTCGGGCTGGTGGCCGGCGACGGTGGCGCCGCCTTCTGGCCGTTGCTCACCCCGATTCTGCGCACCCGCGAATTCCTCTACACCGGTGACCGGATCGACGCCGCCACCGCGGTTTCGGTGGGCCTGGCCAGCCGGACGACGCCCCCGGACGCCCTGCTGGACGAGGCGCACGCGCTCGCGCGCCGACTGGCAGCTCAGCCGGTCGAGGCGATACGCGGCACCAAACGGGTGGTGAACATGTACCTCACGCAGGCACTGGCCGGTCCGCTGCAAGCCGGATTCGCCGCCGAGGTGGTGTCGATGCAGACCGACGAACACCGCGAGCGCCTGCGCGGGCTGCGGCGGCACGCACGATGACGCGCACCGGAACGCAACCCCACGCGTGGCCCGAGGATCTCGAGGAGTTCGGCGAGCACGTCCGCCGGTGGTGCGCGCAGCACATTCCCGCGCAGTGGCGCCAGACGCAGACCGGTGCCTCCGACGCGGAATTCGCTCGGTTCCAACAGGATTGGTTCCAGCGCTTGCGTGCGGCGGGGTTCGCGGTGCCGCACTGGCCCGCCGAATACGGCGGTGGCATGCCGGTGTCACACCAGATCGTGCTGTACCAGGAACTGGCCGCGCACGACGCGCCGCGCCTGGTGCTCGCGTTCGTCGCCATCCATCACGCGGCCGCGACGCTGCTGGCGGCAGGCACGGCCGAACAGCGGGCGCGGCATCTGCCCGCCATTCTCGACGGCGAGATCTGGGTGCAGGGCTTCTCCGAGCCCGACGCGGGCTCGGACCTGGCCGCGTTGCGCACCACGGCCCGCCGCGACGGTGACGACTGGGTGATCACCGGGCAGAAGGTGTGGGCCAGCGGCGCGCAGTACGCGCACTGGTGCTTGCTGCTCGCGCGCTCCGACCCTTCCGCTCCTGCCCGCCAAGGGATTTCGTACTTCCTGGTCGATATGCGCAGCCCCGGCATCGAGGTGCGGCCGATTCGGCAGGCCACCGGTGAATCGCATTTCTGCGAGATCTTCCTGGACCGGGTGCGGGTCCCGGCCAGCGCGATGATCGGTGCGGAGAACGGCGGGTGGCAGGTGGCCCAGCGCACCCTCGGCGCCGAGCGCGGGCTGACCATGCTCGAACTGGCCGAACGACTCGGCAACGCCGGCTTCCGCTGGCTGGTCGCGGATGCCGCGCGGATCGGGCACGGCGGGCGGGCGCTGGATGATCCGGTGGTCGCCGATCGTCTCGCCGAGCTGGAGATCGAGCTCACCGGACTGCGCGCGATGTGCCGCGACCTGGTGCATCGGCACGAAACGAACACGGTCGGCCCGGCCGACGCCTCCATCGTCAAACTGTTCTACAGCGAACTGCTGCAACGCATGACCGATTTCGGCGCCGAACTGGGCGGGGTCGGCGCGCACACGGTGGTGCGCAAGCCGATGTCCGGCGGCTGGGAGTCCGGCGCCTGGGTGCTGGACTTCGTCGGTTCCTGGGAATGGACCATTCCCGGCGGTACCAGCGAGATCCAGCGGACCATCATCGCCGAGCGCGGCCTCGGGCTGCCTCGGGAACCAGCAGCGGGGCAACGATGAACGACGAATTCACCGAGTTTCACGACGAATTACGCACTCTCGCAAGGGAAGTGCTGAAAAAGGTGGGAACCGACCCGGTGCCGTGGGCTACCGTCACTCGCGCCGGGTGGCCCGGCTTGGCCGCGCCGGTCGAATTCGACGGCGCGGGAGCTACGTTCGCCGAAGTGGCGGTGCTGCTCGATGAAGTGGGGCGCGCCGCGGCCGCTACCGCGCTGCCCACGGTGCTGGCGCTGTCGGTGCCCGCGCTGGTCGATGTGACAGCGGATACTCTGCGCGACAACGTATTACGCCAGACGATCGCCGGGCTCGCGCTCCCCGTGCTGGTACTCGACGCGAGCAGTGACGCCGATCCGGCGTTCGTACTCGAATCCGCGTCGGGCGAACCTCGGTTGAGCGGCTCGGCGGAGTTCGTGCTCGATGCGACCGCGGCCGACCTGCTGCTCGTTCCCGTGCGGGAGAACGCGGGGAACTGGCGGCTCGTCGCCGTGGCGCCCGGTACTCCCGGCCTGACGATCACTCCGGTACCGCTCGTCGATGCCACCCGATCGGCGGCGACAGTGATCGCCGACCGAGCCGCGGTGCGGGCCGTGTGGGGTTTCCGAGGAACACCGGCGGATTTACGCGCGCGAGCCGCCGTGGCGATCGCGTGCGACTCCCTCGGCTCGGCCGATGCCATGCTGGCGGCGACGGTCGAATATGTGCGTGTGCGTGAACAATTCGGCCGGCCGGTCGGCTCGTTTCAAGCGGTCAAACACGCCTGCGCGGACATGCTGGTCCAGGCGACCCTCGCGCGGCACCTGGTGGACGCTGCCGCCCGCGCGATCGTCGACGGCGCGGCGGACGCGGCTGTCGGCGCGGCGATGGCGAAGGCGTACACCACCGGTGCGGCGGTGCGGGTGGCCGGGGCGGCGATGCAATTGCACGGCGGATACGGCTACACCTGGGACAGCGGCGTGCACGTCCACCTCAAGCGCGCGACCCTGAATCGTGCACTCTTCGGCACACCGGCGGCACACCGGAAGACACTGGCTGCCCGCTACGTGTAGTCCCGCTGGATGCGTCGGGCGGTGATGCCGAAGCGCGAGAGGCTCCGACCCCGACTCCGTTGTCGGCGTAGGAACCCCTCGCGCGCACAATCACTGGGCGGTACCGCGGCGACATCGTCGGCGCCGCGGGTGCTGCTCGGTGACTGTGCCGGGCTACTGCGCCAGCCGTGCGGCGGCGAGCTCCCGCAGGTCGGCTGACTTGATCTTGGCGCTACCGGTGAGCGAGAAGTCGTCCTCGGCGAAGAGTAGGACATGACGGGGCACCTTGTAGCTGGCGAGACGTTCACGCAGGAATCCCCGCAGCATCTCGGCGTCGAGGGCGGTGTCCGGTTGTGGCACGACACAGGCCACGACCACCTCACCCAGCGTGTCGTGCGGAACACCGACGGTGCGCCCGATCTTCACCCCGGGACAGCGCGCTAGTTGTTCGTCCACTTCGAGCGGAGAGACATTGGCCCCACCGGTCTTGATGATGTCGGTGAGTCTGCCCGTCCAGTACAGCCGGTCCTCGTCGTCGAGATAGCCGCCGTCGCCGGTGTGGAAATAGCCTTCGGTGTCGAGGGTTTCGTCCAGCGGCGTGCCGAGGTACCCGAGCATGAGCGTGGGTCCTTTGATACAGATCTCACCGCTGTCACCGCGCTCGAGGACCGCCCCGGTGAGCGGGTCGGCGATCTTCACCCGGACCCCCGGCAGCGGAATTCCGCTACTGCCCGCATGCACGTGTTCGGGTGTGCACGCGGGATAACAGGTGGAGATCGTGAACGTCTCGGTGTTGCCGTAGGCGTGCCCGCATTCGGTCCAGTCGGTCTGCACCGTGGGGTGCGTACCGGCCGGAGTGCCGCGATCCACGAACGTCAGGCTGCTCAGATCCGCGTCCGGCCAGTTCGGCGCGGCGGCGAGCTGGGCCCACTGATGTGGCCAGGCCACCGGGAAGGTGACCTGTTCCGATTCGAACAGGGCGACCGCCTCGGCGGCGTCGAACAGACGCTGCAACACCAGAGTTCCGCCCACCGCCAGGGTCGCGCCGAGTGCCTGCCCGAAATTGCCCGACCAGAAGAAGCCGTTGGCCGCCCAGCAGCGCACGGTGTCGTGCGTGTCGAAGGCGAACATTCGCCCGAATCGCCACATCTGCACCGCGACACCGCGATGGGCGCTGCGGATGCCCTTGGGTTTGCTGGTGGTGCCGGAGGAGAAGAAGATCACCGCGGTGTCGCTGGGCTGGACCGACTGCGCGATGGCCGCGATCAGCTCGGCCGGTTCCGCCGTGCCCCGAGCCAGGAAGTCGGCCCACGTCTCGATCGCGGTGCCGGGTGCCGGCTCACCGACCACGGCGAGGTGCCGCAGGAACGGGTAGGTCGTGGACCGGACCCCTGCAAACGGCGAATCAGCCAGTGCCGGTTCCAGTTCGGTGAGCACCGACACGAAATCGGTTCGCGCGACCTGTCGTTCGAACAGCAATACCGAGACATCGGATACCCGCAACAAATGGTCGAGTTCGGCGGAGGTGGAGAAGGTACTCAGTGCGACGGCCACCCCACCTGCCAGGGAGGTACCGAAGACCGCGGCCAGCCACTCCGGCCGGTTCGTCATCAGCACGCCGACGCGGGTGTCCTTGCCGACGCCGCAGGCACGAAGGGCGCGCGCCACCTCGACCGCGCGGTTCCACAGCTCGAGGTAGGTCCAGCTGGTCACACCGGTGCCGTCGTGCGCGCGCAGCGCCTCCCGGTCGCCGTAGCGCTCGGTCACCTCGCGCAGGAAACCGGGCAGGGTGAGGGCCCCGAGTCCGGGTTCGTCCGACAGCGGCGGGCCGACCGCGATCGCCGCGGCGGCGGGCGAATTCAGCATGGCAGCTCGATCTCGGCGGTGCAGGTCACCAGCGTGGCGTTGTCCTGGTTGGTAAGCTTCAGCCGCACCTGAACCAGGGGTACGCCCCATGCCGAATCGGGTTCCTTGCCGATGATCTCGGCGTCGAAGTAGGTGACGTCACCTTCGAACGCCGGACCGCGGAAGTCGGCTTTGGTGTGCCGGACCAGACCGTCGTTGCCCGCCCAATACGCGAGATAGTCGGTGCACCAGGCACCCATCGTCGCGCCGTAGCCATAGGCCCTGGCCATCCCGACCTCACCGGCCTTGTCGGCGTCGATATGGCCACGAGACGGCCCGACGTAGAGGCCGTCGCGCTTGCGCGGGTCGATCCGCGCGCCTTCCTCGTCGAACCCGAATCCGTCGGTCCAGCCGGGATCCTGATTGATCCACGGGTCGTCGATCCCCGCGGGCGCCGTCCAGCCGAAGGTGCCCCAGATGTTGAACAGGAATGCCCGGTACTCGGTGGTGAAACTGGCGATGCTGTGCGGACCGATCACCCGGCGGGGGAGTACATCGCCCACCTTCACTTCGTCGAAACGCGGTGAGGTCCCGTCGCGATTGGACAGGATCCACTCGTGGCGCAGGCGGTCGACATCGACGAGCTCGTCCTGGGTCCACCGCTTCACCGCACCGAGCTGGTTGTCGTACATGCCACGCTTGGTGGCCTCCGCGGCGAGGTATCGGATGGCGGTCGATCGCTCCCTGGCGACGAGCACGCCGTGCTGATTGCGGTGGGTCGTGTCGCCGCGGGAGAACATGGTGGGTCCGGCGAATTTGGTGTCGGCCACCGAGTAGTCGTGGAAACGCCGCTCCTGGAACAAGGTGTCGCCGGGGCGCACCGGCGCGCCGTAGAACCACCACTCCTCGCCACCGAAGATCAGGTGGCTGCCCGGGATGCGCCCGACACACGCCGGCTGCGCGCCGTGCCCGTAATCCAGTGCGACCGCGATGGATTGGGGCGCGACGAGCCCGCCGTAGCGGGAGTTGCCCGCGAACTCGTGATCCCAGTGCAGCGGGTTCGGGTAGTCCATCGCCATCACCCAGCGGCGAATGTCGGAGGTACTACACGGATCCCACAGTTGCCCGCCACCGACCGGCTTGCCGACGCGGTGGTCCACGTCGGTGAGGTCGAGTTCGATATCCGCGGTGCGCTTCTTCGTGGCCACAGGATTCTCCAGTTCAGCGGTTGACGTCGACGACGAGACGGCCACGCACAGTGCCGTCGAAGAATTGGTTCGCGGCGGTGATCGCCTCGCCCAGCGGCACTTCGGTGGCGATGGATTCGAGTGCGGCCGGATCCAGGTCGCGGGCCAGCCGCGCCCACGCCTGCATGCGGCGTGCGGTGGGCGCCTGCACGCTGTCGATGCCGTAGAGGGTGACCCCGCGCAGGATGAACGGGGCGACGGTGCCCGGCAGATCCATGCCATGGGCGAGACCGCACGCCGCGACAGCGCCGCCGTAGCGGGTCTGCGCGATCGCGTTGACCAGCGTGTGGCTGCCCGCGGCCTCGACGACACCCGCCCAGCGCTCTTTCTGCAGTGGTTTTGCGCGCTCGGCGAGTTCGGCTCGGTCGACGATGGTGCTCGCGCCCAGATCCTTCAGATAGCCTGCCTCGGCCGGCTTGCCGGTCGCCGCGACCACGGTGTAGCCGAGCGCGGTGAGCAGGGCGATGGCGACGCTGCCGACCCCGCCGGTCGCGCCGGTCACCAGGATCTCGCCGTCGCCGGGAGTCACGCCGTGGCGCACCAGCGCTTCCACACACAGACTCGCGGTGTAGCCGGCGGTGCCGATCGCCATCGCCTGGCGTGTGGTGAACGCGTCCGGCAGCGGGATCAGCCAATCGCCGCGCAGCCGGGCGCGTTGCGCGAGACCACCCCAATGGGTTTCGCCGACGCCCCAGCCGTTGAGCACCACGGTGTCGCCGGGGGACCAGCTGGGGTGGCTGCTCTCGGCGACCACGCCCGCCAGGTCGATTCCGGGCACCATGGGAAACGAACGGACCACCGGCGATTTTCCGGTGATGGCGAGCGCGTCTTTGTAATTGAGGGTGGAGTACGCGACGTCGACGGTGACATCACCGTCCGGGAGCTCGTTGTCGGACACGCTGGTCAACGAGACCTTCGATTCCGTACCGCTCTTCTCGAGGAGTATTGCCGAGAACATCAGGGAGGGGCCTTCCGCTATGAGGAGAATGTGATTCTCCGATAGGTATAATCATGCTTTCATCGGGTGGGGTCGGTGTCAACCCGCCGCGGGTGTCAGCGAGCCGTCCAGCCGCCGTCGACCACGATGGTTTGGCCGGTCACATAGCGAGCGGCGTCGCCGGCGAGCCAGGTGATGGCGCCGACCAGGTCCTGTGCCGTGCCTTCGCTGGGCAGCGGGGTGTTGCGGCGCAGGTACTCGGCGCCGCGGGGGCTGTCGTAGAGACTGTCGGTGATCTCGCTGCGGAAGAAGCCGGGCGCGACGGTGTTCACCCGGATCGAGTGCCGGGCCCACTGCACCGCGAGTTCGGTGGTGAGCCCGGACAATCCGGCTTTGCTCGCCGCGTACGAAGCCTGGGGGATACCCGGAATGCCGACCCGGCCGCTGATCGAGGAAACGTTGACCACCGAACCGCCCCCGGCGTCGCGCATATGCGGGAACAGCGCCTGGGCCAGCAGGAACGGAGCCACCAGGTTGAGGGCGAGGGTGTGCTGGACGGCGTCGAGTGGTTCGTCCTCGGCGCGCTCGGTGGTGAATCTGTTGCCCGCCGCGTTCACCAGGATCGTCGGCGGGCCGAGCCGTTCGGCGACGGTCGGTGCCACGGTGGCGATCTGCTCGGGATCGGCCAGATCGCAGACCACCGCGAGTCCGTCGACGCGGGTGGCGAGTTCGGTCAGCCGGTCGGTTCGGCGGGCGAGGACCGCGACACGAGCGCCGAGCCCGGCGAGCGCCTCGGCCACCGCGGCGCCGAGTCCCGACGACGCGCCGGTCACCACCGCGACCCGGCCGGTCAGGTCGAACAACCGCAGTGCGGTGTCGGCGCTCATCGCTGCGCCCGCTGCGCGAGTGCGGTGAGCCCGGTGCGCTCGATCTTGCCCATGGCGTTCACCGGCAGCGCATCCACTCTGGTCCAGATCTCGGGCACCTTGTAACCGGCGAGCTCGCGTCGGCACAGTGCCGCGAGTTCGTCGAAATCGATAGTGGTACAGCTTGTTTCGACGAGTGCGGCGACCTTTTGTCCGAGTCGTTCGTCCGGCACGGGGCATACCGCCACCTTGGTGACGTCCGGGTGGATCGCCAGCACCCGCTCCACTTCGAGTGGGTAGACATTCGCACCACCGCGGATGATCACCATCTTCTTCCGGTCCAGCACGGCGAGCTGTCCGGCGGGGTCGACGGTGCCGATGTCGCCGGTAGCCAAGGGGCCCAACGGAAGCGGGTGAATCTCGCCGTCGGACCAGTGGCCGAGCGGCGGTCGCCAGAGTCCCGCCCACGGGCCTTCCCGCGCGGTGGTCAGGCAGAGCTCGCCCAGTGCGCCCGGCGGTAAACGGTCGCCCTCGTCGTCGTAGGCGGCTACGTCGAGGTGGGGGAGCACCAGGCCGCTGCTCCCCGGTGTCCAGGCGGTGCCGGGTGGGTCGATGGCGACCACCGTCGGTGCCTCGGTGAGGCCGTAGGTCGTTCGGGGTACGAGCCCGTGGGTGTCGGCGAAGGTGGTGCGGACCGCGTCCGGGGTGTCACTGCCGCCGCTCCAGATCTCTTGCAAGGACCGGAGATTCGCGTCCGGTCGGCGCGCGAGATCGTAGAGCTGGGCCGGGGCGCCGTTCCACACCGTCACCTGATGTTCGGCGATCCATTCGGCCACTCCGGCCACGTCGCGACGGTCCATGATCACCGCGCAACCACCTGCCTGGGCCGTGGTGAGGGTGGACAACACCATCATGTTGAGGATGGTGAGCGGAAAGCTGTCGCCCCGGCGTAGATCAGGGCCCCAACCGCGGGTCGCGAGGACGACCGCGCCGGGCAGCATCAGGTTGCGCTGGCTGTGCACCACCGCCTTCGGTCGCCCGGAGGTGCCGCTGGTGAACGCGATGCCCGCGGCGGCGTCGATGTCGTGGGTGAGGTCGGGCGCGGGTTCGGCGCGGGTGAGTTCGTCTGCCCAGCGGTCCGGATGCACGGCCCGCGGTGACTCGGCGCGCCACTGGGGTCCGGCCAGCACCACGGTGGGATCGCAGAGATCGTGCAGGTACTGCTGTTCGGCCGGGGCGTTCGCCTCGCCGATACCCGCCCAGATCGCGCCGATGCGCTGCGCGCCGTGGAACGCGGCGACGATGCCGAGGTCGTTGGGCAGGCAGGCCGCGACCCGGTCGCCGGGACGGACGCCGAGCGACCACAGCGCGCCCGCCGCCCGCGCCGCCTGCTCGTCGAGTTCCGCGTAGCTCCACGCGCCCGCCGCGGCGATCAACGCGGTGGCGCCGGGGCGGCTGCGCAGGGCTGTGTCGAGCACCGTTGCGATGGGGCGCGGAGCACGGATTTTGCCGATGTTGCTGTCCACGCCTTCTTTCATAGCACTATCCTTGCAAGGATTCACTAGTTAGTCCGATCGGACGTGATGGGCGAAGAGGACACGATGGAACACACAGGTCCGCTGTCAGGGATGCGGGTCATCGACCTGACGGCGATGGTGATGGGCCCCTACTGCACGCAGATCATGGCCGACATGGGCGCCGACGTGATCAAGGTCGAACCGCCGCGCGGTGACGACACCCGCTATATCTCGGTGGGTCCCGAGCCGGGCATGAGCGGGGTGTTCGTCAACGTCAACCGGGGTAAGCGCAGTGTCGTGCTCGACCTGCGCACCGAGCGGGACGCAGCCGCGCTGCGTGAGCTGATCGCCGGCGCCGATGTGTTCGTTCATTCGATGCGGGCGGCGGCGATCGAGCGTCTCGGTTTCGGCTACCAGGACGTAGCGCGGGTGAACCCGAACATCGTCTACACCAACTGCTACGGCTACGGCCGCGGCGGGCCCGACTCCGATCGTCCCGCCTACGACGACACCGTCCAGGCCGAGTGCGGACTGCCCTACGCGCAGGAAATGCTCACCGGCACACCGGGTTACGTGGGCAGCATCATCGCCGACAAAGTCGCCGGACTCACCGCCGTGTACGCCACCACGATGGCACTGCTGCATCGCGAGCGCACCGGCGAGGGCCAGGAAGTCGAGGTCGCCATGTTCGAGACCATGGCGGCGTTCATGCTCGTCGAGCACGCCAACGGTGCCATGTTCGATCCACCGCTCGGCCCCGCGATCTATCCACGGGCGGTCACTCCCGACCGCAGGCCCTACCGCACCGCCGACGGGTACCTGGCGGCACTGGTCTACAACGACAAGCACTGGACGGCGTTCGTCGACGCGGTGCGCCCGCCTTGGGCGGGGCCGGAGTTCGCCACGCTGGCCCAGCGCGCGGCGCGAATCGACACCGTCTAC
Organism: Nocardia sp. FBN12; assembly: GCF_054031145.1. Classification (NCBI taxonomy): domain Bacteria; kingdom Bacillati; phylum Actinomycetota; class Actinomycetes; order Mycobacteriales; family Nocardiaceae; genus Nocardia; species Nocardia sp. FBN12. The sequence continues at coordinate 2,836,794 of NZ_CM132926.1, read as the reverse complement.
GCGGGGCTGAGCGAGATCTTCGCCCAGCGGACCACCGCCGAATGGCTGACATTGCTACGTGCCCTCGACATTCCGGCCGCGCCGGTGCGCTCCCTCGACGAGCTGTTCGACAACGACCACCTCGCCGCGGTCGGCTTCTTCCAGACCGTCGACACCCCCCACGGACCGGTTCGCTTTCCCGGCCCGCCCGCCTGGTTCTCGCGAACCCCGGGCCGAGTCGCAGGCCCGGCGCCCCGACTCGGCGCCGATACCGACGAGGTCCTCGACCGAGTCCGCTCGGTGGTCACCGGAGAGGCGTTGTCGAGGAATACCGGCGAGGTGCCCACTCAGCCGGTTGTCCGTGGTGGGTGGGCACGATGACGGCTGTGTTGTCCGCCGCCGACCTCGATCTTCGGGCGATCCTGCGTCCCGGCGACCGGATCGTCGCGGGGCAGGCGTGCGGCGAGCCGACCTCCCTGATCGAGCTGCTCATCGCGCAAGGCGGCGAGATCCCGGATCTGTCACTGTTCATCGCGACCAGCTTCTCCGGTCTTCTCACACCGGCGGCCGCGGCGGTGTTCGAGCCGGTGAGCATGGGTGCCATCGGCGCGCTGCGGGCACTGTCGGCGGCGCACCGGCTCGGTGTGGTGCCGTGCCACGTCAGCCGGATCGGGCCGATGCTCGAGGCGGGTGAGCTCGGCTGCGACATCGCCTTCGTCCAGGTCGCGCCCGCCGCCGCGGACGGGACACACAGCCTCGGCGTGATCAGCGATCACGTGCGTGCCGCGGTGCGGGCGGCCCGGGTGGTCGTGGCCGAGGTGAACGACCGGGTGCCGCGCACGATGGGCGAGCGCATCCACGCCGACGAGATCGATTACGCGGTCCGGGTTTCGCGTGACCCGGTCTGTGTCGCGCCCGCGACCATCGGGCCCGCGGACGACGCGATCGCCCGGCACGTTGCCGGGTTCATCGAGGACGGCGCGGTACTGCAGGTCGGCATCGGCGCGGTGCCCGACGCCGTACTGCGTCTGCTGCGCGACCGCACCGATCTCGGCGTGCACTCCGGGATGATCGGCGACAGTGTGGTCGACCTGGTGCAGTCGGGGGTGATCACCAACGCGCGCAAGGAGATCGACCGCGGAGTGTCGATCACCGGTGCCCTGATCGGCACCCAGCGGCTCTACCGTTTCGCCGACGGCAATCCACACATCCGCATGTGCGGCACCGCCTACACCCACGACCCCGCCGTCCTCGCCCGGCTCAGTGGGCTGGTCACCGTCAACTCGGCGGTGGAGGTGGACCTCACCGGACAGGTCAACGCCGAACAGAGCGGGACGGCCTATTTCGGTGGTACCGGCGGACAGGTCGATTTCGTGCGCGCGGGTGTGCGATCGCCGGGCGGGCGGTCGGTGATCGCTCTGCAATCCACGGCCAGGGGCGGGACCGTCAGCCGGATCGCCGCCACCTTGTCCGGCCCGGTGACCACCGCACGCACCGAGGTGGACGTGATCGTCACCGAATTCGGTGCCGCCGAACTGGTGGGCCGGACCCTTGCCGAACGTGCGCGCGCGCTGATCGCGATCGCACACCCCGATTTTCGCGACGACCTGGACCGTGCGGCGCGCGAGATCCAGCGGAGAGGTTTCTGATGTCCGACGATGCTGTGTTGTTCGAGGCCCGCCCGGACGGGATCGCGGTGATCACCTTGAACCGCCCCGATACTCGCAACTGTCTCGCCCGCGATGTGCGGGCCGGACTGTTCGAGGCTTGGGCGCGGTTCGAGGACGATCCGGCGCTGCGGGTCGCCGTGCTCACCGGCGCCGGTCCGGCGTTCTGCGCGGGCGGCGATCTGAAGGAGATGGTGGAGACCGCGATGGCGGTTCCGCCCCGGGACATGTTCCCGGTGCCGTATGACACTGTGGCACTGAGCAAACCGACGATCGCCGCCGTGAACGGCGTCGCCTTCGCCGGGGGCTGGATGATCGCCCAGGCGTGCGATCTGTGTGTCGCCTCGACCACCGCTTCCTTCGCGATCACCGAGGTGAAGGTGGGGCGCAGTTCGCCGTGGGCCGCGCCGCTGATCCACATGATCCCGCAGCGGATCATGATGGAGATCCTGTTGACCGGCAAGCCGATCGACGCGCGCCGGGCCTACGAGATCGGCCTGGTGAACCGCCTCGCCGAGCCCGCGGACCTGCTGTCCGCCGCGCTCGACCTGGCGCGGGAGGTCGCGGCCGGTGCCCCGCTGTCGGTGGGCGCCGCCAGGGAGACGGTCATGCTCGCCACCGAAATGGGCCGATCGGCTGCCCTCCAGGCGGCACGGCACGCTTCGACGCACTGCTACCACAGCTCGGACGCGCAGGAAGGTCCCCGCGCGTTCGCCGACAAGCGCGCACCCCACTGGACCGGTAGGTGAGGAGTGCGTCTTCGCCGACGTATCACAGCTGCCGGCTCGGCCGTGCGAATGTACTTCGGCAAGCGGCTACCGCCCCCGGTACGCGGCCTGGGTCTGGCTGACCAGCTTGCACTGCCAGCACTCGAAGTCGGCCTGGTCCCTTGCGATGTTTTGGCGCGCGTTGCACCGAGGACACATCACAGCGCGCATGCCGGGTGGCGGGGCCGGTTCACCGGGCGCTGCCAGCACCGCTGCCAGGATGCCGAGCGGGCCCAACAGGAACCCCACCAGGAAGAATCCGCCAGGACTACGGCGCTTCCGCTCGGCGATAGCCAGGCTGGCGCACCCGAACACGATGCCGACCATCATTGCGCCCATGAGAATGCCGACGGCGGGACTATCCATGTGATTCTCCGTTCAGATTTCGAGCCGGAAGGATCGTAGGCCTTGGCGTTCTTGCCGACTCGGCATTCGGTCACAGTGCGCCAGATGCCGGTGCGGTCTCGCGCCGAGACCGAGGCTATCGCCGGTGAGGTCCTGCCCGGTCGGGATCGCCATGGTGCCGCAAGCACCATGGCGGCTGTATCGGGAGCCCAGCGTTGTTCTTCCTGGACTATGGCGTAGCGGCTGGGCATCACCAAGCAATACAGGCTGCCGGTCTCGTTGGTCATGATTGCAGCCGCCAACAGGCCGTGCCGGGCCCGGGGGTTTGCGGCGGCTACCGGCGGCTGAGGTGGCAGTGGCTGGGGCACAGGGGCATTCGAGTCCGACGTGCTGGACAGTCAACCGCACCAGGGGTAGCCAGGAAAGGCGAGCGGGTCATCTCGCGGACCGTGCGCGGCGACGTTGCAGAAGCTCGTCGCCGGCGCGGTAGGGCCCGGCCCTCGTCAGGTGTCACCCGCCATCGTCGTCGGTCCACGAACGGAACCCGTAGATCTCACCGACCGCCGACGACGCGGGGACACCCGCCGCTCACCGGAGTGAGTCCAAGGCGCTACACAACCGCTTCGGGCAGCATCGATGCACGTCGGGCGAATTCTTGACAACTCACCGTCCGTGCGGAACCTCGTTGAAGGGCACGTCGCGATCGGCGGCCGACTCCCTCGGCATGCCGAGCACGCGTTCGCTGATCACGTTGCGCGCCATCTCGGTGCTCCCACCGGCCAGGCTCCACGCCGCGCGGAACAGATAGTCGAGTCCGACGGTTTCGGTGTCGGCGCTGTCTCCCTGGGTGTGCGTGGCCGCCATCGGCCCGGCGATGCGCACCGCCGTATCGGTTTGCAGCCAGGCGTTCTCGGCGGAGAAGAGCCGGGGGATGGCGCCCGCCGCGGGGGGTAGCGCGCCCGTTGTGATCGCCTGGGTCACGTGCGAGATGAGTTGGTCGCGTACGACATTCATCGCCCGTGCCTCGCCGATGTCCTCGCGCACCCGCGAATTGTCCTGTTGACCGGTCGCTGTCGCCAGGCGCAGCAACTGGTCCGCCTCGCCGCCGAGGTGCGGTCGCGCGCCACTGGTGTAGGGCGAGGTGCCGCCGAGTGCGGCCCGTTCGTGGAAGAGCAGGCGCGAGGCGGCTGCCCAGCCCGCGTCGACCTCGCCGACCACCGCGTCCGCCGGGAGCTCGACATCGTCGAAGAACTCCTGGCAGAACTCCGTCGATCCGGTGACCTGCTTGATCCGCCGCACCGTGACGCCCTCGGCGTGCACCGGGACCAGGAACAGTGTCAGGCCTTGATGTTTCGGCACCGACCATTCGGTGCGGGCCAGGCACAGGGCGTAGTCGGCAGCGTAGGCGCCCGAGCTCCAGATCTTGGAGCCGTTGAGGATCCAGCGATCACCGTCGCGGTCGGCGCGGGAGGTGAGACCGGCCAGATCCGAACCGCCGCGTGGCTCGGAGAGGAACTGCACCAGGATCTGCTCACCGCGCAACACCGCGGGCAGATGCGTGCGCTTCTGTTCCTCGGTGCCGAGATCGAGCAGACTGGCGGCGCAGATGGCCAGGGTCGGCACATTCAGCAGCAGCGGCATCTCGTAGGGGATGGACTCGTCGGTGAACGCGTCCTGGTGGTCGGCGGTGAGCCCCAGCCCGCCGTACTCGGTGGGGAAACAGATGCCGGCGAAACCGCCGTCGTGGAGCAACCGCTGCAATTGGCGAGCACGATCCCATGCCGCCTCGGTGTCGGACGGCGGGGCCACCGACGGTGCCGGGGGCATGTTCGCCCGCAGCCAATTCCGTGCTCTGGTGCGGAATTCCGCGACGGGCTCGATGTCGGTGGTCATAGCTGCGGTGCCTTCCTCGGTGGACGATGCGGTCATGCCGCGGTGTCGAGCAGATCGGTGATGTGGCGGCGGTGTTCCTCCGGCGTGCCGTACAGCGCGCGGCCGAGGGTGATCCGGCGCAGGTACAGGTGCAGATCGTGTTCCCAGGTGACGCCGATACCGCCGTGCAACTGCACGCAATCCTGGGCGATCACGGGCGCTTTGGCGCCGACATAGGATTTCGCGATGCTGATGTACTCCGCGGTTTCCGGCGCACCGGCGTCCCAGGCCGCCGCGCCGGCGAACGCGGTGGCGCGGCAGGCCTCCAGCCAGGTCTTGTTGTCGGCCATCCGGTGCTTGAGCGCCTGGTACGAGGCCAACGGCCTGCCGAAGGTGTAGCGCTCGAACAGCCAGGTCAGCGTGCTGTCGAGCGCCCGGTCGGCGGCACCGGCCGATTCCGCGGCGGTGAGCAGCGCGGCGGCTCCGGCCTGCGCGCGCAGGGCGGTGACGGCCTCGGTTCCGGTGTGGGTCACCGCCTCGGCGCCGAGGATGACGTCGTCGAAGGTGACGCGCCCGGTCCGGCGGGTGAGATCGACAGTCCAGCTGGGGCTGACGGTGACACCCGGAGCGTCGGCGGGCACCAGCAGTTGCAGCGGGCCGTCGTCGCCGGTAGCCGTGACCAGCAACAGGTCCGCCTGATCGGCCGCCTCCACCCGGTCCTTGACGCCGGTCAGCCGAAAGCCGTCACCGGTCGCCACCGCACGGGTGCCGTACACGGTGCCGGTGAGCGGGGCGAAACCCATGCCCGGCTCGTAAACCGCCCAGGTGGCAACGGTTTCGCCGGTCACGATGGCACCCACCGTCTCGGCGAGGCGGTCACCGACCGTGGCGAGTCCGGCGAGTACCGCGGTGGTGGTGACGAACGGTCCTGGCGCCGCACCGCGGCCGAGTTCGGTTGCCACCAGGGCGAGTTCGGTCATCGGATGGCCCGAGACCGAGCCGCCGCCGAGGCTCTCCGGCACCAGCATGGCGGTCCAGCCCAGCTCGGCGCCGTGGCGCCACCAGTCCCGGTCGAAACCGGTACCGGACTCGGCGAGCGCGCGCACGGTGGCGATCGGCACCGTGCCGGCGAGGAAATCTCGGGTGGTCGTCTGGAAAAACCGCTGGTCCGCGGTGGGATCGTGGGGCATGTGGTCGGTCCTTCGGTTGACGCGAAGCTGCCATTGTGGAAATCTCATACTCACATGTGAGAGGCTTATTCTCAATCACGGAAGTCAACCGGCACTGACAGCCTTCGGATGGCGTCGACCGGAATCTCGAAGGGACCGTCGCGTGGTGAACAACTTCCAGGATCTGGACTTCTTCCTCGGACAGGAATTGGTCGCAGATCCCTACCCCTATTTCGATTCGCTGCGGGAACAGTGCCCGGTGATGCGGGAACCCCATCACGAGGTGATGATGGTGACCGGCTACGACGAGGCGCTCGAGGTCTACAACGACGTCGAACGGTTCTCCTCCTGCAACGCCGTCACGGGTCCGTTTCCCGGATTCCCTGTCCCGCTGGACGAGAACAGCGATGTCGCCGCGCTGATCGAACAACATCGCGACAGCCTCCCGATGAGCGATCAGCTGCCGACGATGGATCCGCCGATGCACTCCGAGCACCGTGCGCTGCTCATGCGGCTGATCACCCCGAAGCGATTGAAGGAGAACGAGGAGGCGATGTGGTCGATGGCCGACCGCATGCTCGACCACTATCTGGCCAATGGTGGTGATTACATGCGGGAGTTCGCCGGTCCCTTCACGCTGTACGTCATCGCGGATCTGCTCGGTGTGCCCGCCGACGACCAGGAGGAGTTCCTGCACGCGCTGCAGCGCGACCCGCACCGGGAAGGCGCCAGTGTCGGCAGTACCGAGGGCGAGGGCATGTCCCACAACCCGATCGAGTTCCTGTACACCAGGTTCTCGTCCTATATCGAGGATCGCCGGCGTAACCCGCGCAACGACGTACTCACCAGCCTGGCCACCGCGACCTTCCCTGATGGTTCTCAGCCCGAGGTCCTCGATGTCGTGCGGGTGGCCGCCAACGTCTTCTCGGCCGGCCAGGAGACCACGGTCCGATTGCTGAGTGCGGCAATGAAACTGATCGCCGAACGGCCCGACATCCAGGCGCACCTGCGCGAGGACAAGAGCCGCATTCACAATTTCATCGAGGAGGCGTTGCGGATGGAGAGCCCGATCAAGGGCGACTTCCGGCTCGCGAAGACGACCACGACGGTCGGTGGCACCGACGTGCCGGTGGGGACGGTGCTCATGGTCGTCAACGGAGCCGCCAACCGTGACCCGCGCCGCTTCGATGACCCGTCGACCTTCGATCCGGCACGGTCGAATGCCCGCCAGCACATCGCGTTCGGGCGTGGGGTGCACACCTGCCCCGGCGCGCCGCTGGCTCGCGCGGAGGCCAGGATCGCCATCGAGCGACTGCTGGACCGCACCACCGACCTGCGGATCGACGAGAGCGTGCACGGACCGGCGGACGCGCGCGAATATCAGTATCTGCCCACCTACATACTCCGGGGGCTCACGTCGCTGCATCTGGAAGTGGACGTGGCCGAGGACGCCCGATGAAGGTGACTGTCGACGCGGATCGCTGCCGTGGCCACGGTGCCTGCCTGGGGCTGTGCCCGGAAGTCTTCACCCTGACCGACAGCGGATACGCCGAAGCTGTCGCGGGCGCGGTGCCCGAACACCTGGAGGACGCGGTGGCCGACGCCGTCTCCGCCTGCCCGGAGAGTGCGATCGTCGTCGAGTGAGCGACAACCACCGGCCGGGTGGATCATGCTGTACCGCAGCGTGATCCACCCGGCCGATTCGTTTGTGGGCTGAGTGGTCGATCGGCCGAGCAGTTGATGGGGCCGATCCGATTGCGGGGCTGGGCGGTTGATCGACCGAGCGGTTGACCAGCCGAACGGTTGATGGGCCGATCCGACTATGGCGCTGAGCGGTTGATGAGCCGGATCCGTCCTCAGCCTGAGTGGCCGAGGAGACTATGCCGTGGGAGCTTCGGGTGCGATCGGGGCGAGGCCTGCTCGCACCGCGGGGCCGAGCAAGCCGAGATCGGCACCGAGCGCCGCAGCGAGATCGTGGGCTACCGCAATGTCCTTGCGCAGGAATTCCCCTACGGTGGAACGGAATTCATCGACCGATCCGCGGGCCGCGACACTCGAGATCGCCCGCCCGCCGCTGCTGGCATGAGGGAGCGCGGCGAGCAGGGCAGGCTCGGGCAGCCCGAGCTGTGCGCCGAGGCGCACTGCCTCGGCGACCAAGCCGATCTGTGCCGCGAACAAGATGTTGTTCACCAGTTTGACGCGCTGACCGGCCCCGAGTGCTCCGACGTGCAGCATCGGGTTGGCATACGCACCCACCACGGCCTTGGCTGTGATGACATCGGATTCGGTGCCGCCGAGGAACACAGTCAGTGTGCCCGCGGCGATATCGTGCGGGCCGCCACTGACCGGGCCATCGACCACGCCGATACCCCGGTCGCGCGCCCTAGCGGCGACGGCATCAGCCGTCTCGGGGCTGCCGGTGGTGTGCAGGACGATCAGCGCGCCGCGCGGAAGTTCACCGAGAAGCGTTCCTCCCAAGCATAATTCGCGAACCTGATCGTCGGTGAACACGCAGACGAGCACCACCTCGGTGCCCCGTGCCACCTCGATCGCCGAGTTCACGGGGGTAGCGCCGAGCGCCGCTAACTCCGCGTGCGCCCGATCGGTGCGGGCCAGCACGCGCACTGTATGCCCGGCCGCGACCAACTGCGCGACCATCGGGCGGCCCATCCGCCCTGCGCCTACGAATCCCACCCGCATGCCGGCTCCTACCTGCTCGGTATCGCCGCGCGCTCGCGGTTCATCACGGCCAGCGCGGCATCGGCGGCACCCAGTTCGATTCCCGGCGTGGCGCCCGCGGCATCGGCCAATTCGGCGATCAAGCCGACATCCTTGCGCAGCAGGTCGCCGGCTCGGGTGGCTAGCGCGTCGAGGGTGCCGCCCGCGGCGACGACCCGGCCCAGCGCGAAACTGCTGGCGGTGCCGTGCGTGATGACTTCCCCGAGCCGACCGGGGTCGACACCGAGTTCGGCCCCGAGACGCAAAGTCCCTTGTGCGGTAGCCAGATTCGCGGTGAACAGCAGATTGTTCAGCAGTTTGGCGAACTGTCCGGCGCCGACCTCGCCGAGGTGCACGATCGGATCGGCGTACGTCGCGAAAACCGGCCGCGCGGCCTCGACCGCTTCGACGGCACCGCCGACCATCACCAGCAGCCTGCCCTCGGCAGCCGCGGGACCACCACCGCTCACCGGTGCATCTAGAACTGAGATACCAAGGGGTGCAGCGAGTTCCGCGATCTCCCGGCAGGTCGTCGGGTGCACGGTCGAGTGGATGACAAGCGTCGTTCCGGCTGCCATCGCGGCGAGCACCCCCTTGTCTCCGGTGACGACCTCACGGACATCGGCATCGCCGACGACACAGACGCACACCAGGTCACTGACCGCGGCCAGCTCGGCCGGAGACTGTGCGGTACCTGCCGCGGTGTCGGCGTAGGGCTCGAGCGTGGCAGCCCTACGCGCCCATAGCGTGGTCGTGAACCCGGCATCGATGATGCGGCGCGCCATCGGCCCGCCCTGACTGCCCAATCCGATGAATCCGACGCGCATTTCAGTGCGCCTCCTGTCCGGTGGTCGCCGGGCGATAGAACGCCGCGAGCAGGGCGATTGTCGAGGCGATCCCCAGGCCGAGGGCGACCACGCCGCCCCACCATCCGGTGACCGCGATATCGAGGGCGTGGTCGAGCGAGATCCGGCCGGGGCCGAGGATGCCGAGCGCGACCGACGCGACCGCGAGCACGAGGACGTACTCGTAGCCCTCCTTGAACACGAAGAATCCGTGGGTGCGGTGCGCGAGCAGCCCCGCGACGAGCATCACGCCCACCACCGCGCCCGCACCCAGCGGCGTGCACAGGCCGAGGACCAGCAGTGCGCCGGCGCCGATCTCGGTGATCACACTGAGCCACGCCTGCAACAGCCCGTTGCGCAGGCCGAGTCCGGTGAACCAGCCGGCGGTGCCGGCTATCCCGCCGCCACCGAGCCAATGGTTGACTCCGTGCGCGATCATGGTGCCGCCGAGAACTACTCGCAACAGCAAGAGTGCGACATCGGTCGCGTCCATGGCAATCACTTCCTCGGCGACACGGGGCCGCCGTCGAATTGTGGTGTGGGACCGGTGAATTCACCGTGTTCCGCGGCGACTATGCACTCCTCGGCGAAGGCGAGCATGCCCAGGTGATAGGCGACGGCGGTATGGCCGACGCTGATGTTGTGTGCGGTATTGGGCTGGCTGTTGAGCACGACGCGAGGTGCGGCCGTGAACATCGCCCCCACCTCCGCCAGCGCCGCGGCGTCGTTGCACCAGACCCGCTCGTGATCGCCCGCGGTGAATCGTACCGGCACCCGAATTCCGGCCGCCAGCTCGGGAAAGACCTTCGAACCCCAATCGACGACGGCCTCGGTCTCGAACGGCGGGGCAGGCACCGCGATCGACGCGCCACGGTGGGTACCCGACGGATAGAGCCGCGCCGGATTCCAGATGAGGTCACCGACGCCGGGTGGTCGTGGGCTGTCGGGGCCGACGGTGCGCAGGATGCCCGCGCCGTCCGGGTGGTAGCGGCACCCGGTACCGGCCAGTTCCACGCCGAGTAGGTCGGCGAACCGCGGATCGCCTGCCATCCGCATCGCGAGTTCGGATCCGGCCGAGTGGGCCGTGAGGAAAACACCTGCGCCACGCGGGCGGTCGCGCAGGAACGCGCTGATCGCCTCGAACATCACGTCCGCGCGAACGTCCGGCGCGGCGAGCCGATGGGCGTACGATGCCGAGCTGCCGTATCCGGGTCGGTCCGGTGCGAGCACCGTGTAGCCGAGCCGGTGCGCCAGCCGGACCAGCGACAGTTCCGGATAGCCGGGGCAGTCGAAGTACGCCGAGGTGGTCGAGCCGCCGTGCAGCGCGAGCAGCACCGCACGCGGCGACGGTGCCTCGGCCAGCAGCCCGGAGATCGGCACACCACCGACCTCGGTGACAACGGACTCCCGGGCATCGTCACCGAGGTCACGGAGTTCGGAGTGGATGAGCGTCACGATGTCTCGCTTTCTGGCCGTCACGATTCGGTGCGCAGCAGCATCGCGCCGCCGGGGGTGAGCCCGCCGCTGGAAACCACCGCGACCCTGGCACCGGCCACCTGTCGCGGCCCGGCCTCCCCGCGCAACTGCGCCACCGCCTCGTGGATCAGTCCCATTCCGTGGGTGCGGCCGTGGGAGAGCTGTCCGCCGTGGGTGTTCACCGGGATCAGCCCGTCGCGGGCGATGTTCTTGCCGCCGTCGAGAAAGTCCTTGGCCTCACCGATTCCGCAGAATCCGAGCGCCTCGATCCAGGACAGGCAGTTGAAGGTGAAACCGTCGTAGAGTTCGGCCACATCCACATCGCGGGGACGAAGATCGGTGCGGCTCCACAGATGCGCGGCCGGGCCGAGGACCTGCGGTTCATGGGTGAGTGTGCTCTGGTCCCATTCGACGCGCTCGAGGATCTGGGTGCCGACCGCTTCGACGAACACCGGTGTGCTCGGCAGGTCGGCGACTGTGTCGGTGGCGGACACGATGACGGCGACCGCACCGTCACACGGCACGTCGCAGTCGTAGAGCCCGAACGGAGTGGTGACGGGGCGCGCGTTCAGATAGTCGTCCATGGTCATCGGGTCGCGATAGACCGCGCTGGGGTCGAGGGCGGCATTGGCGCGCTGGTTCAGCGCGATCCAGCCGAGCGTCTCCCTGGTGGTGCCGTACTCGTGAAAGTGCCGCTGCGCCTTCTGCGCCAGCGTGTGCGCTGCCGAGGTGGCGCCGAACGGTGTCAGCCAACTGGTGGTCCGGCCACCGGTGGCGCCGATGCGGCCCGCTTTCATCAGCTCGCTGAAGGTGGACTCCCACACCGTGCGGAAGCACAGGACGTGCCGGGCCAGCCCGGCGGCCACCGCGGTCATGGCGGCGATCACGGCGCCGCCGGGGCCGAACGTTTCGATGCCGCCGTTGTGCCAGGTCGGCCGGATACCGAGGGCGGCCTCGAGTGCCATCACGCCGCCCTCGGCGAAACCGCCGAGATTGCCGCCGCCGGGGTAGGACGACAGGCCGTCGATGTCGTCGAAGGTGAGTCCGGCGTCGGCCACCGCGCGCTCGCAGGCCGCCACGGTCAGTGACAGGGCGGGCACCATGAGCCTGCGGCCGATCTGCGACATTCCGATGCCGGTGAGCGCGACCTCGTCCTCGAACTTGGTGCCGCGCAGCATCGGCCGCACGCGCCGCGCGAAGGTGTCGGGCGCGATCTCGTCGCAGGGCAGCTCGGCCACCGCCGGCTGCTCGGCGACCGGCCGGAACAGGGGTAGCCACACGTCGCCGTCCGGGTGGAAGACCACCTCGACCCGCATCCCGAGCTCCAAGATGGACGGTTCGGCCTCGATGATGTTGGTGGTCAACCGGACTCGCGGGTCCTCGGTCAGCGCGACGGTGGCCACCACGTACGGCGGATCGAGGCCGGGGACAGCGAATCGGTGGTTCACGGTGAAGCCGATGAGCGTCGCGAGGCCGGACACGGCGCGGACGCCGAGCTCGTGGCCGCGACAGTAGCGGCACCGTGGCTGCGGGGGATGCAGTAGCGCGGCGCAGCCGAGGCACTCCTGGATCCGCAGGACGCCGTCGGCGCCTGCGGTCCAGAAGAACTCGGTGTCCAAGCCGAGCAGGGGTAGGGGCCGCCCGGACGCGGGTGCGGCCGTGTCTTTCTCGCGCCCTCCGGTGCTGTCCGCCGCCACGGGCGCCTCCTTGTTTCTGCTGAGCGAGCGGTGTGGTCAGATTTGCGCGCTGGCGCGATTGATCGTCACCGGCTCGGCGAGCCGCTGTTCGTCGACGACCTTCTGCAGCTTCGCCAGCGTCTCGTCCAGGCCGGGCCCGAGCCGCTGACCGGGTGTGAAGGTGGCAGGCAGATGCCGCATGCCCTGGATCACCGCGATGGTGTCGTAGTGGACGGTCTCCGCCGCGACAGCCTGGTAGTCGGGCATCCGATCGAGTACGGCGACGAGCATGCGCTTGAACACCACGCGCGCCACGTTGGAGCCGATGCAGCGGTGGATACCGAGCCCGAAACTGTAGTGCCGGTTGCCTTTCCGATCGAGTACGACCTTTTCGGGGTCCTCGAACACGGCGGGGTCGCGGTTGGCCATCGCCCACGACAGCCACAGTCGTTCGCCTTCCCGGAAGGAAGCGCCCGCCACCTCGCAGTCGGCCGCGACGGTGCGCGCGTCGCCCGGCGCGGGCGTGTAGTAGCGCAGGAACTCCTCGGTCGCCGGGTCGAGCAGCACATCGCGTTCGCGGCTGAGCATCTCGCGCTCGGCCGGATTCTCCGACAGCCATTCCAGCGCATGGGCGGTGAGCGCGGTGGTGGTGTCGAACCCGCCACCGATGAGCAGGCTGAGCATGCCCAGGATCTCCATGTCCGGCAGGGGCTCACCGTTGAGCGTGGCACCGAGCACCGCGTGGATCAGGCCGGGACGTGGGGTGGTCCGGATCTCGGCCATATTGGTGAGCAGGTCGATGCCCAGCGTCCGGTGCATTTCGGCCACCCGCGGATAGTCCGGGGAGTCCGGTGGGGTGTACACCGCCGCGTGCACCGGCTCGTTGTAGATGGTCCACTTCGCCAGCGGGACCCCGAGCATGCCGAGGGTGAGCACGGCGGGCACGACATTGGCCAGGTCGTCGACGAAATCGATCCGCCCGCTCTCGATGTGCTCGTCGATCGCGGCCCGCACGACCTCGTCCACGAACGGCACCCAGCGCTTGACCGCGGCGGGGGAGAGGTAGGGGTTGAGCACCGAACGTAACTCCCGGTGCTCGGGTTCGTCCATCTCGAGAATGCCGCCGCGGATACCCCTGGCGCGCGGCGCGGGCGGGATCGAGATGCCGCGGTAGCCCTTGCGGACGCCCTGGGTGTCGTGGTCGTTGGACACGTGTGGGCAGCGGGCGAGTTCGAAGACCTCACGGTTGCCCGCGGCGACCCAGTGGCCGTCGTAGGTGTCGGTCCAGGCGATCGGGCACTCGCGCTGCATCGACTCGGTGATCTCGGAGAACTCTTCGCGGTATCGCGGTGCGTAGCGGTCGAAGTGGAATCTGGGCTGTTTGCGTTCGGCGTCGTGGCCGAGATCGTCGACGGTCATGTCATGTACCTCTATTCCGCCAGGGTGATCGCGCGCTCGGGGCACGAGTGCACGGCCTCGCGCACCTGTTCCTGTTGATCCGACGGCACGGCCTCGCGCAGCGGCGAGGAGTGGCCGTCGATGTCACTGAGTTCGAACGACTGCGGTGCGATCATGGCGCACAATGTGTGCCCCTGGCAGCGCTGCTGATCGACGTGGACCTTCACAGTGATTCCTCTCAGATGTGGTATTCGTGCCACTTCAGATAGCCGCCGGCGTCGACGCGCAGCTGCGTTCCGGTGATGAAGCGCGACTCGTCCGACGCCAGGAAAAGCACTGCCGCGCTGATGTCACCGGCATCGACGAAGGGGATGGGCATCGCCTGTTGGACACCGAAGGCAGGCTCGGCGTCGGCGCGGGTCGGATGCTCGAGGTCGGGTCGAAACGATCGGTACATCGGTTCGCTCTGCAGCATCGGGGTGTCGCAGTTGGTCGGGTGGATCACGTTGGCGCGGATCTGCTGTGGCGCGATGTGCAGGGCCAGATGGTGCACATACTCGGACAGGCCGCGCTTGGCCACCACGTAGGCCACGCCGCCGGGATCGCGGCCGGGTTGATCCACCTTGGCGATGTCCATCAGGGCCGCGACCGAACCGGTGGCGATGATCGAGGCGCCCGCCTTCAGATGCGGCAGTGACACCTGGATGCTGTTGATGACACCGATCAGGTTGGTGTCGATCACGTCCGACCACGCCTGCCACTGCGGCGTGCCCTTCATCCCGGCGATGCCCGCCTGGGCGATGACGATGTCGAGGCCGCCGAATTCGGCCACGCCCCGGTCGAGGACCGCTCGTAGCTGGGCCACGTCGCGGACGTCGGCCTGCTCGGCGATGATGCGGCGCCCGGTCTTCTCGACCAGCCGCGCCGTCTCGTCGAGGTCCTCGGGCCGCGACAGCGCGTAGCCGATGGTCTCGACATCGCGGCAGATGTCCACAGCGATGATGTCGGCGCCCTCTTCGGCCAGCCGGACGGCGTGACTGCGGCCTTGGCCGCGTGCCGCTCCGGTGACGAAGGCGACCTTGCCCTCTACGCGTCCCACGGGATTTCCTCTCGGTCGAAATGCTTGGTGCTCATGTGTTGCGACCGCCGTTGACCCCGAAGATCTGTCCGGTGATGTAGGCGGCTTCGTCGGAGATCAGGAAGGCGCACATGGCGGCGATATCGGCCGGTGTGCCGATCCGGCGCACGGGTGTGCGCTGGATGTGGTCCTCGACCGTCCCGCCGAGCCGGCCCGCCTGTTCGTTCTTGCGCAGCATCGGGGTGTCGATGAAACCGGGGGGCACCGCGTTCACGGTGATCCCCGATGGGCCGAGTTCCAGCGCAAGCGCTTTGGTGAGGCCGTTGACCGCCGACTTGGCCGCGACATAGTGCGCCATGAACGGCTGGCCCGAATGCGTGCTCGACGAGGAGATGTTGACGATGCGGCCCCAGCCCGCGTCGAGCATGTCGGGTAGCACGGCCTGAATCGTGTGGAAGACGCCGTGCAGGTTCACCTCGATGACCCGCTGCCATTGCTCGAACGACATCTTCTTGAACCGCTGGAAGCCATCGAGCCCGGCCGAGTTCACCAGGATCGTGATCGGGCCGAGTGTCGCCCGGACCGCATCGAGTGCCGCCGCGATCTGGATCGGGTCGGTGACGTCGGCGCGATAGGCGAAGTCGTCGTCGGTGGGCGGGGCGAGATCCAGGGTCGCGACATGGAATCCGCCGTCGCGTAGGCGTTCGGCGATCCCGCGCCCGATGCCGGAAGCACCTCCGGTGACTACCGCCGTCTTCACGCGCGACCCTCCGTTCCGGCCCTCGCTGCCGGTGTAATGCGGAACACAAGAATCTCCCTTCCGAATGCGAGAACCGTACTCTCGCGACGTCGTGGTTCGCAAGAGTCGAATTGGGATTCGGCCGGTGGTGGCACGTTCGGAAAATGTGCCCAATTGGGTCATATCGGCGGATTCTTGCCGCGATCCGCCACGCGGCAGTACCATTCTCACCGCAAGAGAATTGGATTTCCATGGGGAGTCGGTCCCCAGCGAGGAGGCGGGATGTCAACGCAGGAAGTGGCGGGGACGGTGACACGTCGTTTGCTTGTCGACGGGCGGCTTCGGGAAACCGGGCGGACGCTCGCTTCGCTCGATCCGGCTACCGGCGAGGTGTACGGGTACGCGCCGGAAGCCGGCGTCGCCGACGTGGACGAGGCCGTCGCCGCCGCGCGCCGCGCGTTCGACGACACCAACTGGGCGACCAACCCTCGGTTCCGTCGACGCTGCCTCAACCAGCTCTATCGCGCACTGCGCGACAACGTCGAGGACCTGCGTGCGCTGACGATCGCTGAGGTGGGGGCCACTCGGGCGCTCACCCAAGGCAATCAGCTCGAGACACCGTTCGAGATCGTGCGCTTCTACGCCGACCTGCTCGACGACTACGCCTGGACCGAGGACCTCGGCAATGTCGAGATCCGGGGTCAGCAGCACCACCGGTGGGTCGAGAAGGAAGCGGCCGGTGTGGTCGCCGCGATCGCGGCCTACAACTATCCGCACCAGCTCGCGCTGGCCAAGCTGGCGCCCGCACTGGCGGCAGGCTGCACCGTGGTGCTCAAGGGCGCGCCCGACACCCCGCTGTCCACGCTGGCGCTGGGCGAGATCATCGCCGAGCACACCGAGATCCCGGCCGGCGTGGTGAACGTGCTGGCGTCCTCCGATATCGAGGTGGGCAAGCGGATGACCACCCATCCCGACGTGGACGTGGTCACGTTCACCGGGTCGACGCCGGTGGGCCGCGAGATCATGGCCGCCGCGAGCGCCACCCTCAAGAAGGTGTTCCTCGAACTCGGCGGCAAGTCGGCGATGATCCTGCTCGACGACGCGGACTACGCCACGGCGGCGATGTTCGCGGCGTTCAGCGTGGTCACCCACGCGGGCCAGGGTTGCGCGCTCACCACCCGGCTGCTGGTTCCCGCGCAGGCGCACGATCAGGTCGCCGAGCTGGTCGCGGCGAATCTCGCCCATGTTCGCCACGGTGACCCGAACGACCCGAAAACCTATATGGGACCGCTCATCAGCGACAAGCAGCGCGACAAGGTCGACGCCATGGTGCAGCGCGCGGTCGCCGCGGGCGCCACGCTGGTGACGGGTGGACACAAGCTCGACCCCGGCTTCTTCTACGCCCCCACGCTGCTCGCGAATGTCGACCCCGACAGCGAGATCGCGCAGGAAGAGGTGTTCGGTCCGGTCCTGGCGCTCATCCCCTATACCGATGACGACGACGCGGTCCGCATCGCCAACAACTCGATCTACGGTTTGTCCGGTGCGGTGTTCAGCGCCGACGCCGACCGGGCCAAGGCCGTGGCGCGCCGGGTGCGCACCGGGACGTTCAGCATCAACGGCGGCAACTACTTTCACCCGGATGCTCCGTTCGGCGGGTACAAACAATCCGGGATCGGCCGGGAGATGGGCAAGGACGGGTTCGAGGAGTTCCTCGAGCGCAAAACCCTCGCGGAAGTCGTCGCGTGAGCGGGCCGCTGGCGGGCATCAAGGTGCTCGAGGTCGCGATGTACGGTTTCGTGCCCTCGGCCGGAGCGGTGCTGTCGGACTGGGGTGCCGACGTGGTGAAGGTGGAGCACGCGAGCGGGGGAGATCCGCAGCGCGGGTTGCGCCGGGTCGGCAACTTCACCGTCGAGGGCGAACCGAATCCGAATGTGGAGCACGCGAATCGGGGCAAGCGCAGTATCGGCATCGACATGTCGGTGCCGGAGGGACGCGCGGTGGTCCAGTCGCTGGCCCGCGACGCGGACGTCTTCCTCACCAGTTTTCTGCCGTCCGCTCGGGCCAAGTTCGGGATCGACCTCGACGACATCCGCGCGGTGAATCCCGGCATCGTCTACGCCCGCGGCAGCGCGCTCGGACCACGCGGCGCCGAATCCGGGCGCGGTGGGTACGACATGACCGCCTTCTGGTGCCGGGCAGGGATCGCCGCGAGCATCACCCCGCCCGGTGTGGAAGGGCTGATCCCCCCGCCCGGTCCGGCGTTCGGCGACACCATCTCCGGCACCAATCTGGCGGGCGGTATCGCCGCGGCGCTGCTGAAACGGGAGCGTACCGGGGAAACCTCGGTCGTCGACGTGTCACTGCTCGGCAGCGGGCTGTGGGCACTCGGCCACACCATCGCGCTGTCGGCACATCAGCAGCAGCCGATGGTGGCGCCCCGACCCGGCGTACACGGCGCGCCGGCGAACCCGCTGTCGGGCCTCTACGCCACCTCCGACGACCGGTACCTGTCGTTCGTGATGCTCCAGCCGGCCAAGTTCTGGGGCGATGTGTGTCGGCATATCGACCGCCCGGAACTCGCCGATGATCCGCGTTTTCGCGACGCGGCCTCGATCGCCGAGCACACCGCGGCGGCGGTGGCGATCCTGCGCGAGGTGATCGGCGGGCGCACCCTGGCCGAGTGGACGCGGCGATTCGCGACACTGGCCGGTCCATGGGCGCCGGTGCAGGACTCGCTGCAGCTGCTCGCCGACGCGCAGATCAGAGCGAACGACTATGTGCTGCCCGCGGGCGAGCTCGAGCTGGTCGCCAGCCCGGTGCAGTTCGATGTCGCGCCGCCGCAGGTGCGGCCGGGACCGGAGTTCGCCGCACAGACCGAAGAGATCCTGCTCGAACTCGGACTCGACTGGGATCGCATCATCACGCTCAAGACCGCGGGCGCGGTCACCTGAGCGTCCGGAAGGAGCGGACATGCCGCATGTCGCATCGATAGGGACATATCTGCCGTGCTGGGGAGACCGGCACCGCCGGATCGTGGGTGGCGACGAGGATGCGGTCACCCTCGCGGTGGCGGCCGGTCGTTCCGCGCTCGCCGAGGGCGAGACGGTGGAGCGGGTGGTGGTGGTCAGTCGCGATCTGCCACTGGTGGAAAGCAGCAACACCGCGGTCCTGCTCGCCGGCCTCGGCCTGGATCCCGAGCTCGAAGTGATCGAGCGCCTCGGCGGCGCCCCCGCCACGTTGGACGCGCTGAGTTCGGCCCGGCCACGCACCCTGGTGATCGGCGTGGATGTCGAGCCCGCGGGCGCCGCGGCCGCCTGGATCTCCGACCACGGTGGCGCGCAGATCCGCACCACCGCGAGGGTGGCGCGCAGCCTGCCGGTGCGCACGCGAAATGCCAACGGGGTCAATGACTACGGAGATCCCCGATTGCTGCGCGAGCGCGGCGTGGTCGCCTCGTTGTCGGCGGCTTGGCTGGACACCCCGGTCGCGGTCGCGGGCGTGGATCACAAGCAGGCGGCCGCGTTGTGCCAGGCACCGCCACGGCTGCCGACGACGGGG
Organism: Nocardia sp. FBN12; assembly: GCF_054031145.1. Classification (NCBI taxonomy): domain Bacteria; kingdom Bacillati; phylum Actinomycetota; class Actinomycetes; order Mycobacteriales; family Nocardiaceae; genus Nocardia; species Nocardia sp. FBN12. The sequence continues at coordinate 2,817,504 of NZ_CM132926.1, read as the reverse complement.
GCGTCCTCGGCGCTGTTCGCGCTGGCCGCCATGGCCGAATCGGGTGCCGCCGGGCTGCTGGTCGGGGTGGAACAGGCGGGCCTGTCCGGTGTCGCTGTCGTGCCGGGACCGGTGTCGTTGCGGCGCAACGAGCCGTCGGCGCGCCCGCCGCTCGACGGCGTCGTCGAACCAGCGACCGATCGGCCGATCTCGCTGGCCGCCTACGAGCGGGCCTTCGAGGCCAAGGTGCGCTGGGAAGCGGGTCGGTTCGACGGCAGCGCCACGCTGGACTTCCCCCCGCGCTATCGGCTGGGCGAGGACGGGACACTCGCCACCGACTACACCCTGGTGCCGTTGCCGCGCACCGGAACCGTCTACGCCGAGACCACCGTGCGCATGCCGGTGGCGGGCCTCGAGAGCCCGTACTCGCTGGTCATCGTCGAACTCGACGATGTCGGGGTACGCGCGCTGGCGAAGGTGACCGGAGGTGACGCCGGGACTGCGGGAATCGGCGTGCGCGGCCGAATGGTGTTGCGCCGGATGGCGACCCGCTCGGGCGTCCCGGACTACGGATACGCGTTCGAACCCGAGACCGTTCTCGCGCGGCAGGAAAGGGAATTGCCATGAGAAGAGTCGCTGTCGTCGGCGCGGGGATGACCCCCTTCGCCGAACACTTCGCCTTGGGGATCGGTGACCTGCTGCCGATGGCCTTCGCCGACTGCGCCGCCTCGGTCGACAAGGGACTCCGGGTGGCCGAGATCGACGCCGCGTGGTTCGGTGCGCTCCGGACCACCGACGGGTTCGGGTCCGGGATACTCGCGGAATCGCTCGGTCTCGCCGAACTACCGGTCACCCACATCGAGAATTCCTGCGCCACCGGCAACGACGCGGTACGTAACGCCCTGTACGCCATCGCTTCCGGTGCGGTGGACGTGGCGTTGGTGATCGGTGCGGACAAACTGCGCGAGACCGCCCAGAAGGACATGCTGCGCGAATGGGAGTCGATGACCAGGCATCGCGCCTGGGACTACGAGCTCGGCCTGTTCGCGCCCGCAGGCTACGCCCTGCATGTGGGCCGCTACCTGCACGAGTCGCACGCCACGCCGGAGCACTTGGCGATGGTGGCGGTGAAGAATCATCGGCACGGTGCGCGAAATCCCAAGGTGCGGTTGCCTTTCGAGATCACCATGGAGCAAGCGCTGCAAGCCCCGATCGTGGCAGACCCGTTCCGGGTCTACGACTGCGCGCCTCAGAGCGACGGCGCCGCCGCGTTGGTGCTCGCCGCCGAGGACGTGGTCGACCGCTACACCGACGCTCCGGTGTGGGTGCGCGGCGTCGGGCTGGGACTCGACTCGGTCATGCTCCAGCATCGGCCCGATCTGACCACTTTTCCGGCGACATTGCGCGCGGCACGGCGCGCCTTCGCGATGGCAGGTCTCGGCCCCGGCGACGTCGACGTGGCCGAGGTGCACGACTACTTCACCGGCATCGAGCTGATGAGTTACGAGGATCTCGGGTTCGCCGAGCGATTCGAGGGCTACAAGCTCCTCGAGACCGGAGCGACCGCGGTCGGGGGTGCGCTGCCGGTCAATCCCAGTGGTGGCCTCAAGACCAAGGGGCACCCGCCGGGCGCCACCGGCATCGCCCAATGTGTCGAGCTGTTCGAGCAGTTGCGCGGCACCGCGGTGAATCAGGTCGACGGCGCGCGAATCGGGTTGGCGCACAACCTGGGTGGGCCCACCGCTGTCTCCGCGATCACCATCCTCGAGGGCCCCGGCCGCTGAGCGCGCGAGAGCCCGGTACCTGATCAGGTACCGGGCTCTGTGTCGTGCGTCAGAGGGGGCTCCACACAGTGACTCTGGTCCGCGCGGGGTCCGACGCCGTCGACATCGTCATGCGGCCGTCCATCGATCGCGCCCGAAGCTCGGCGAGGATGGTTGCCGGATCACCGTCGAGGTCGAACACGGCCAGGTACCGCTCCTCGTCCGGTCCGCCGCGGTCCAGCCGGTGCCGTTCGCAGGACACCACCCCGGGGATGGTCAGGACCTCCGGGATGTGCACATCGGTGTACCAGCGGTTGTATTCCTCGTCCATCCCGTCGTGCGGGGTGGCGAAAACCATGAGGCGAGCTGTCATCGTCGATCAGACTTCCTGTCGGGTGTAGGCGGCCGCGTAGTCGGCCCTGGATCGGGTGGAGATATCTACGTCGGTGGCGGTGGCGCGGAGCGCGCCGACCGTCGCCTGCGCACGCGGGATCTGCTGGAAGGGATCCCAGCCGAAGTGCCTGCAGGCGTTCTCCCACGTGATCTTGTGAATATCGGCATCGGACGCACCCGCGGACTCCAGCTCCTCGAGCACGAACTCGGGCGCGTTCGGCCAGATCGAGTCCGAATGCGGGTAGTCGCATTCCCAGGCGATGTTGTCGATGCCGATGTCGTGGCGCAGTTTCAGCGAGGTCCGGTCGGTCACATAGCACGCGAGAACGTGCTCCCGGAAGACCTCGCTCGGCAACTTGCCGCCGAAGTCGCGGCGCAGCCAGCGCTGGTTGGTGTAGTGCCGGTCCGAGCGGTCGAGGAAGAACGGAATCCAGCCGACACCGCCCTCGGACAAGGCGACCTTCAATCCGGGGAAGCGCCGGAATGCGGGTCCCCACAACAGGTCCTGCGCCGCGATCAGCGAGATGCTCGGCGCCAGCACCATGAGGTTGTCGATCGGCGCGTCCGGCGCGAGCCGCAGCACGCCGAAGCCCTGCCCGATGTGCAGATTCATCACCATCTCGTTGTCCTGCAGCGCCTGGAACACCGGCGCCCAGTAGTCGATGTCGTGATAGCTGGGCAGGCCGTCGATGTGGGGCAGTTCCGGCATGGTCACCGAATGGCAGCCACGGGCGGCCAGCCGCTCGATCTCGGCCACCGCCAGCCGCGGATCCCACATGGGCAGGATGCCGATCGGGATGAACCGGCCGGGGTAGGCGCCTGCCCAGTCCTCGATGTGCCAGTTGTTGTACGCCGCGATCATGGCGACGGTGATCTCGTCCTGGCCGCCGCGGCTCAGATGCCCCGCGCTGAAGCCGGTGAAGGTGGGAAAGCACATGGACGCGAGCACGCCGTTGACGTCCATGTCGCGGATGCGCTCGTGCACGTCGTAGACCGCCGGGCGCATCTCCGCGTAGCCGGCCGGGTCGCGGCCCCACTCCTCCGCGGGCCAGGTGACCACGGCGTTGAGTCCGGCGACACCGGTCGGTCGGTCGCGGTAGATCCAGTGGTCGACGCCCTTCTCGTCGGCGACCACCTTGGGCGCGTAGTCGGCCCACTTGCGGGGGACGTGCTGGTCGAACATGTCGAGTGGCTCGACTACGTGGTCGTCGATGCTCACGAGTATCAGGTCGTCGGTCTTCACTGGACTCCTCGGTCTGTCATGTGCTGCGCGGCGGCCGCGCGATCTCCCTGCGCGGCAATCTCGACGAGAATCATATTCTCACTGAAGGGTAATCATAGCGAAGGTTCTCGCCGCATTCCATGGTGTATCCGATCGCTTGTTCGATCTAAATGCTGTTCAGTGCGGGTTGGATGACCTATCCTTCGGTAAGAATTAGATTCTCACCAGGAGGTCGCGTGGACGCTCAGCTGTGTCTGTCCGGGACGGACTCGATCGCCGTCTCCCCGCCGATGTCTGTCTTCTGGGAGCTCGACGCCGCACGACCCGACGACCGCATCCGGCCTCGGAGCCCTCGGCTCGGAACCGACGAGTGTCGTGCGGTGATCGACGACCTCGCGCGGTTCGGGGTGTGCGGTGTGGAGATCGGCGGGGCAGAGCCCACCGCGCGCGCCGACTTCTGGGACATCGCCGACCACGTGCGCGGGCGGGGGATCGCGCTCGCCTTCGACACCGACGGCACCAGGATGACCCCGGCGGTGGCCCGCAGGCTCGCGGGCGACCACCGGCTGACGGCCAGGGTCCGGCTGGCCGCGCCTACCGAGACAGACGACGATGCCGTTCGTGGCCGCGGTGCGTTCCGCGCGAGTCTTCGAGCCATGGAATTGCTCGCCTCCACCGGTGACTACGAATTCGAGGTTTCGGTACCGCTCACCAGACACAGTGCCGACCGGCTGGATGCGCTGCTGGCGGTTACCGGCGTGTTCGGCGCCCGCTTGCGCCTCACCGGTGATCGACCGCCCGAAGTCGCGCCCGACGCGAGTCAGCGCCGCGCACTGGCGGATTGGCTGGACAAGCACCGTGACGAAGTACTGCTCGGCACCCACCCGACCGGTGACCTCGCCGAGTACTGCGCCGGGGGAGCCGAGAGCTGCCTGATCGATGCGTCCGGCGCGGTGTACGCCTGTCCGATGGCTCGCCGGGGACAGCCGGTCGGCACCGTGCGCGACGAGGGCGGATTCATCGGGATCTGGCGGGATTCCCCGTCACTCGACTACGCGCGCGTCACCGGCTGCCCGGCGGCACCAGCGGCCGCGCGCCCCGCCTGAGCGCAGCGCGGACACGCGCAGCGGCACGGGACGACGCGGATCCTGTTCAACGGGGAGCCCCGCATTCCTACGGCGACCTGAACGAATTGGGTTCCTGCGGCTACAGGAACCCGAGGCCGGAATGTCACGCCCGGTTCGATGCGGAGGTGTATCCGACATCCGCAATGATGTCTCCCTTGTCTTTCGGTGTCCTTGTGCCCTTCTTGGGAGTCTCCTGGTGCCGGGGCAGCGAACGAACGCATCAGGACGTATGGGGACCGGGCCGATCTGACCTGGGCCGACATCGTGGAGTTCGAGTTGTTCTGCGGACAACGGACATTGGGGGAACAGCACCGGCCGGATTGCGAACAATTCCGAACAGAGGATGCGCGTAGTTCGGTGCAGGATAGGAACGTCACGCGCGGAGCACACTCGGGCGGCTACCCCAGGCCCCGCGACCCGGTTCGATAATGGAAGAGCAGGCCCGACCATGGGATCGCTGAAACCTCACCCCACACCACGCACGAGCTGTCTGCCGTCGTGGTGGTTCGCCCGCTACGTTTGGGTATTCCTCCTGTTCATGGCAGCGACAGGTGCACTCGTCCTGCACGGAGTGGATCCCTGGATCGCGCTGGCTGTGCCGATCACACTGAGTACGGCCGCGGTCGGCGTGATGCGCTGGCTGACAACCACGTCCGCCCTTGCCTGGCCGCTATCGGAGGCCATCGCGGCGGGAGCGTGAGGCGGCGCAACGATGGGAAGAAGCCGTAATCCGATCGAGGACCACGGACCTGTCGGCCAGTTCGCGCAGAACCTGCGGGACCGAATGGACAGGGTCACCCCCCAGCGGACGTTCCGAAAGATCGGCTACATCGCGACCTACTCGCACACGACACTCGCAGCGGCCGCCGCCGGCAAGAAGTTCCCCACCTGGCAGACCACCCGGGCTTTTCTGATCGGGTGTGGTGCAGAGGACGCCGAAATCCAGGATTGGCGACAACGCTGGGAACAAACGCAGGCGACGATCCTCAGCATTTGCCGCAACTCGGGCGAGGCCGCGATCGTGTTGCCGACCACGTCGCCCGGGGGACAGCAGAACCGTCTCGGCCAATTGCGCCTTGTGCGACCAGACGCCACGGCTGCTCGCGACCAGTGGCGCCCTCGACCGGAGGAGATCCACACGTTCGATGATCTGCGTTACGAACTCAGGCGGATGAAGGCCGCGACCGGAAATCCTGGATTGCGCACTCTTTCCGGCCGGATGGCCCGGTGCTACTCGACGACCACCTTGTCGGACATCTTCACCGGGAAACGGTTCCCCGGTCTCGATGTCACTCTTCGCCTGGTGAACGCGATGCTGGATGAGGCAGACCAGGCGTACCGGCTGAACGAAACCGACGACGGCACCTGGACTTCGGTGAGCGAGTGGGGTGATGCGTGGAACCGCGCCAAGTTCGATCAGCAGCGTCCCGACCTCACCCGAGGTCGTCGACATGACAACGTCGTTCGCCTAGCCGACGAGCGCAACGACGATAGTCCAGCCGCAACCATCGTCGCCGAGATGAACGCAGATGTAGCCGCGGCGCTGCTGGCCGGCCTTACCCCGCGGGTGGCCGGCGATATCATCACTGGGTTGCCCACCACGAAGGCTCTAGCGATTCTGACCGCCATGGAAAGGCTGCATCAGCTCGCAACGGCACCGACACCGCTGCGTGATGACTCAAGGCGCCCCGAGGCTTCCGTCAATTGATTTCGGCTCGAATCGCGGCGAGCATGACCGTCCCTATCGGCAGTGGCGGGTTGTCGGTGATCCGGGTGATTCCGGCGAGTCCGACGCCGACCATCAGGAGGCGAGCGGCGGCCGCTCGCGCCTGCGCCGCGTCGGAGTGCGCGCCGGACAGGACAGCTGTGAGGACGTCGGTCAATTGTGTGAGGGTTTCGATATAGCTGGTCGCGACCGGGCCGCGGATCTGGGCGTGCGCACCGGCCTCGGCCCAACGGGCCAGCGCGTGCTCCTCGTCGCCGCTCTCGCCGATCAGGTCGGCGAAGAACAGTGTCAGCGCGGCCCCGGGGTCGAGGTCGACAACCGCGCGCTGGTAGGCCTCGACCTCGCGGGCCGCGTAGCGCCGCCACGCATCGGCGGCAAGATCGTCGGTCGAGGAGAAATGATGGTGTATCTGTCCTTGTGAGCCGCCGAGCTCGCTCGCGACGGCGCGCGCCGTCACCGCGCTCAGACCCTCTCGTGCCACCAGCGTGGCGGCTGCCTCGACAATCGAGTCACGGCGCGTGGCGCGGGCCAGGTAAGCCATCGATCTCTCCGTTACACGTTCGCTCGGCCTCGGACACCCAGCGTCGACGTGCGATCGTACGTGGCCGGAAATTGACTGGACCTCAAATTTGTACATAGGTACAAATTGAGTATGCCCACTTCGATTCGCACCTTGTCCACCGCAGACCTCGACCGCGCCGCGCAGATACTCGGCGAGGCCTTCGCCGACTACCCCTGGACGAATTGGTGTGTCGCGGAAGACGCTCGCCTGGAACGCATCTCATCGCTGCAGCGCATCTACCTCGAGCACATGGCGCTGCCGCACGGGAGCGCCTATATCGACACCACCGGCAACGGTGTGATCGCCTTCCTTCCTCCCGACACCCCAGCGCCGACCGCGCAGGTGTCGGCCAGAATCGCGGGATTGCACGGCGACCGACTCGATCGTCTGATGGCGGCCGAAGAACGGATGTCGACGCTGCCGGTGCCCGACGGCGCATGGGTGCTGGCGACCATCGGCACCACACCGCACTCCAGGGGAACCGGACTCGGCACGGCGCTGATGAAACATGGTCTGACCGAATTGGACCGAGCCGGGCACGCCTGTTGGCTCGATACCTCGACCGAACGAAACCTTCCGCTGTATCAGCGGTTCGGGTTCACGGTGGTCGAACACCTCACGCTCGACGGTGACCTGTCAGTGTGGCGAATGCATCGTCGCAAGCCCTAGCGCCCCCCGGACGAGCGCCCCGCGCGGTGAAGACGACATGTCCGTCGATCACCGTGGCACCGACGAGGTCGCGGTGTGGCGTGGTGATGTCCTGTGGTGGAAGGCGCAGCAAAGCGAGGTCGGCAGGAGCGCCCACGGTGATCCGGCGCGGGCGGGCCGGGTCCGTCGGTTCGCCGAGGAAGAGACCGATTGCCGCGGTCAGCGAAATGCGCTCCGGCTCCGCGCGTTCCGTCGCGGCACGGATCACCGCCCACGGGTCGGCGTCGCCGAACGGTGCGTCGGTTCCGGCGGCGACGCCGACCCCGGCGGCGATCAGCGAGCCGAGTCGCCACAGGTCGGCGCGGTCGGCGGGGTCGACCTCGGCGGCGTACTGCGCGGCCCGTTCCACGGGGAAGTGTGGCTGGGTGACGACGGTGATCGCCGTGCGGCGCAGCCATGGCAGGGTGTCGGCGGGGATCATGGCACCGTGTTCGATGCGGTCGCCGGGCAGTACGCCGGCCTCGTCGACAGCGGCCATGGTGAGCACCAATTGCACCGGAGTGACACAATGCACGGCCACCGGCCTGCCGACGGCATGCGCTGCCCGGATGCGTGCGATGAAGTCGGGCAGTGTGGGTAGGTCGGTGTCGTCCAGCAGGATCTTGGTGGGACCGAGGGTGAATCCGAGGCCGGTCCGGTCCGGTGTCCGCGGTGGCGCCATGCAGTGCACGCGCTGCAAAAGTGCACCGGCTGCACGGTCGGCGGCCACACTGTCGATCGCCTCGACCGTGAGATCCGGTGTGGCGTCGGTGAATCCGGTGACGCCCGCCGCTGCCGCCGCCGCCCCGACCGCGCTCAGGTCGACGCGTCCGCCGCCCACCCTGGCACCGAGCCAGCTGTCCATCCGCCACAGTCGTCCGGTGGCACGGCCCGCGGCATCGCGTTCGATGCCGGGCAACGAGCACGAGTCCACTCCGGCCGCCCGGCAGGCCACCGAGTTCAGCACCCACAGCGCCCCCGAGCGATGCTGCACGCGCACTGGGTGATCCGGCGCCACCCGGTCCAGGACATCGCGATCGAGCGGTCCGGCCACGCTCTCGTGGTATCCGACACCGCGCAGCCAGCCGTCGCGCGGCAGCCGCGCGCAAGCCCGGTGCACCGCCGCCGCGAATCCCTCCCGGCCACGAATCTGCGGCGGCCCCAACGGAACCGACCCGGCCCTGGCCGCGAGCGCGCGCAGGTGAATGTGATGATCGTGCAGACCTGGTAGCAGCCAACCGCCGCCTGCCTCGAGCACCGGTTCACCCCGCTCGGCGCGTAATCCGGTACCACAGGCGGTAATGCGCCCGTTCGACCAGCGCACATCAGTGCACGACCGGCCGAACACGGTGGCGCCACGGATCAGCCCTCGCCGTGGCCCGGGATGGCTCACCGCAGCTGGTCTTTCATCACCTTGCCGGTCGCGTTGAGCGGCAAGGTATCCAGAAAACGCACCGACCGGGGCACCTTGAATCCCGCCATCCGATCGCGACTCCACTCGATGAGCTCAGCCTCGGTGACTTCGGCCTTGACCACCACGTATGCCCGGCCGACCTGGCCGAGTCGCTCGTCCGGCACGCCGACGACCGCGGCTTGGGTCACCGCGGGATGTTCGAGCAGGAAGCCCTCGATCTCCGCCGGGTACGCGTTGAATCCGCCGACGATGAACATGTCTTTCTTGCGTCCGACGATGCGTAACCTGCCCTCGGGGTCCAGCTCGCCGAGATCGCCGGTGCGCAGCCACCCGTCGGCACCGATCGCGGCGGCTGTCGCGTCGGGGTCGTCCAGATAGCCCAGCATCACCGAGTAACCGCGGACCAGCACCTCGCCGTCGTCGGCGATGCCGACCTCGACCCCCGCGCACGGCTGACCCACGGTGGTCGCGATCTGTTCGAAACTGTCGCCGGGCCGCGAGGCGGTGACCGTGCCCGCTTCCGAGAGGCCGTAGCCGGTCATGATCGACTGGAACGGAAGCTCTTCGGTGATCCGGCGGATCAGTTCCACCGGGATGTCGGCGGAACCGGTGACCGCCGCCCGCAGCGAGGACAGGTCCCGGGTGCCTTTCGCCTCCAGCAGTGAGTGGTACAGCGTGGGCGGCCCCGGCAGCATCGTCACGCGCTCGCGTTCCACGATGTCCATGACCACGTCCGCATCGAAGACCGCCACCGGCAGGATGGTCGCGCCCCGGATGAGCGAGGCCACCAGCCCCGCCTTGTACCCGAAGATGTGAAAGAAGGGATTGACGATCAGATACCGGTCGCCCTCCCGCAGATCCGCCAGGTCGCACCACTCCGAGTACAACCGCAGCGTCTGCCGGTGGTTCATCATCACGCCCTTGGGGCGGCCGGTGGTCCCCGAGGTGAAGACGATGTCGGCGATATCGGTGCCCGCGACCGGGCGTTCGAGCGGCTGCCCACTGTCGAGGAAACCGGACTTCAGGTCGATCATCGGTACGTCGGTGACGCCGGTGTAGTCGGTGCCGAGGAAGCCCTGCTCCACCACCACCGCCTTGGCACCACTGCGGGCGATGATGTCGCGGGCTTCCTCGGCCTTGAACCGGGTGTTCACCGGAATCAGCACGCCGCCCGCGGTGAGCAGGCCGAACGCCGCGATGATCCACTCCGCGGAGTTGGGTGCCCACAGCGCCACCCGATCACCCTTGCCGATGCCCGCCTCGGCGAACGCCCCCGCGGCCCGGCGAATCCGGGCCGCGAGTTCGATGAAGCTCAACCGCAGGTCGCCGTCGACGACCGCTTCGGCATCGCCGAAGCGATCCGCCGCGCTCAGGACCATCTGCGGGATGGATTCCCAGTTCATACCTTCAGCAGCCGCGCCAGGTTGCCGCCCATGATCTTGGCCTGGTTCGCCAGCGGCATGTCCTTGATCTCGTGGATGTAGCGCGCGGGCTCGGCCAGACCCTCCGGGTGCGGCCAGTCGGATCCGAACAGCACGTGATCGACGCCGATGACGTCGGAGAGTCGTTGCAGATCCTCTTCCCAGAACGGGCTCACGTAGAGGCTCTGCTTGATGGCCTCGATCGGATTGCGGAAACCGAACCCCTCCGGCGCCTTCTTGTAGACGTCGGTCAGCTGCTGCAGCAGCGGCTCCAGCCACGCGGAGCCGTTCTCGATCACCGCGATCTTCAGGTCAGGGAACCGGTTGAGCGCGCCGTGGCACACCCAGGACGCGACTGCGTCGGTGACCGGCCGCCACTGGTTCGTCATGGCGAAGGTGTTGGTCTTGAACGGCAGCATCTCCAGTTGGTTGCCGTCCCACTCGGCATCGAAGCGCGAGTAGCCGCTGTCGGAGGAGTGCATGGTGACCAGCACGTCGAGTTCGACGACCCGCTTCCAGAACGGATCGAACTCGGGCAGCGCGAACGAGCGCATCCCCTTGAAGCCGGGTACCGGAGCCGGGCGAACCAGGATCGCCTTGGCACCGTGTTCGACCACGGCCCAGTTCAATTCCTCGATCGCCTTCTCGACGATCGGCAGGGTGATCACCGGGATGGTGAAGATCCGATCGGAGTGGACGAAGTTGCCGTCCTGGCCCCATTCCTCGAGCATCCACCGGTTCAGCGACTTGACCACCGCGTGGATCAGCTCGGGATGGTGGCGCAGCCGTTCCTCGACCAGGCTGGCCAAGGTCGGGAACATCAGCGCGCGTTGCAGCTGGAGGTCGTCCATCACCTGCAGGCGTGCCACCGGATCGCGGAACGCGTCGATGGCCTTCATCGACTTGCCGAAGATCTCGCGCTTGCTCTTGCCCTCGGGATTGCCGTTCTTGAAGTAGTCCTCCATGGCTCCGGGGCGGGCCACCACATCGAAGGTGGGGTTGGGGATGTACTCGCTGATCTGGCCGAGCACCGCGATCTTGGTGCGGCCGTTGATCTCCACGTACTGGATGGCTCCCGCGTACTCCTTGGGCAGATGCCTGGTGAGCGCTTCCTTGGTCTCGTAGAGATGGTTGTCGGCATCGAAAAGCTGGTACGGCAGCTCGATCTTCGTCATGAAATCCTCCTTGTCACCTTGTGAGAATCGTATTCTCTTTCAGGGGTAATCGCAACGCCGCCGGCGCGTGCGGCGAGGTCGGCGCGCACCACGAACTTCTGGATCTTGCCGCTGGCTGTACGCGGGAAATCGGCGACGGCGTGCACCTGTTCGGGCCACTTCTGCTTGGCCATGCCCGCCGCGGCGAAATGCGTACGCAGGTCGTCGAGCGTGGGTGTCGGATGTCCGGGGAGCAGGCGCAGGACCGCGGCGGTCCGCTCGCCGAGTCGCTGGTCGGGCACCGCGACCGCGACCGCCTCGGCCACTCCCGGCACTGTCAGGAGGATCTCCTCGACCTCGAGCGCGCTGATGTTCTCGCCGCCGCGGATGATCATGTCCGATTTGCGATCGGTGATCGTCAGATAGCCGTCGTCGTCGAGGACGCCGATATCGCCGGTGTGGTACCAGCCGTCGGCATCGAAGGCCGCGGCGGTGAGCTCGGGGTCGGTGTAGCCGAGACACAGATCCGGGCCTCGGCTCAGGATCTCGCCGTCCTCGGCCAGCCGGATCTGCACGCCGGGCAGTGCCGCGCCATCGGTGAACAGCCGCTTGTCCGCCGGTGCTGTATGGCGTGAACCGGTGATCGACGGGTGCTCGGTACTGCCGTAGGAGCGGTAGACGGTGATCCCGGCGCCGGCCAGGCGGGTGGTGAGGGCGGCGGGAACGGAGGCACCGCCGAGCCCGGCGTAGCGCAGGTACGGCAGGTGCGCTTCGGTCCAGTCGGGATGGTCGAGCAGGCTGGTGACGTAGTACGGAACGCCGCCGCCGACGGCGAGACCTTCGGCGGTCATCAGGCGCAGGATGTTCGCCGGATCCCACACGTCGACCAGGTTGATCGGTTGTCCGTCGAGCACCGGGATCAGGAAGGCGTTGATCATGCCGATGAAATGACCGACCGGGGCGGCGGTGATCTGGTCTCCGCGATCGCCGGGATAGATCCCGGCCAGCTGTCGTGTTTCGTGCCCGAGGGTGTGATGGCTGTGCACGACCCCTTTCGGGGCTCGCGTCGTGCCGGAGGTGAACGCGATCAGCGCCGCGCGATCCGGCTCCACCGGCAGCGTGCCGGGCAGCGGTTCGTCGTCGAGCAACTCGTCGAAGTCACGGCCGACGACGCCGACGATGGGGACATCGCGAGCGACCTCGACCGGGAATTCCAGGCTGCCGAACCGGTCGGCGGTGACGAAGACCTTGGGCCGGACGGTCTCGAGAATATGGGTCAGCTCTCGCCTGCCGTAGAAGTGGACCACGGGCACGACGGTGGCGCCGAGGAACGCCGACGCCCAGAAGGTCGCCGCGGCTTCCATCCAATTCGGCAGCTGGAACGCGACGACATCGCCGGGCTCGACGCCACGGCGGTGCAAGCCCGCCGCGAGCCGTCGGGCGGTCCGTTCGACATCGGCGAAGGTGCCCGACCACGGCCGTGCCGCGGAATGCACCCGGAAGGCGGCGTCGGGTGCGGCGCGGAGCCCGCTGGTCAGTAGATCGCCGAGGGTCTCGGTGGTCCACCAGCCCTGTTCCCGGTAGTGACGGACCAGGTCTGGCGGAATCGTGCGCATCGGTCGAACTCCATCTCCGGCAGGTCGGGCCAGCTGGATGATTCCAGCGTTCTCTCAAACAGAGAAGCATATTTCCGTACGGCGAACAAGGTCCGAAAGCGTGGCGGCAAGTAGGCGATCCGCGTGGCATTATTTGTGAGGTGGATCACATTTGGGCGTAATCGGAGAATGTCCATCGCGCCGAGGAGAATCGAATTACTGTGGGCAGCAGTTGCGTTCCGCGAGACCGGTAGTGCTGCGTCACAACAGGCGGGCGCTGCCAGGTCACCCCCGAGGCGACCGTTACGGCTTTTCGTACGCGATAACGGGATGGAAGATATGGCTACACGATCCGTCGATTCCGCGACTCGTTGGCGCGCGCACGCGCACCGGCATCCGCTACGTCACCGTTTGGCGGTCGTCGGCCCTGACGCCGCCGACGTCGTTCGGCACGCGGGTGGCTGGCTGTTCGATCGGGCCGCGGCGGGGTGGGAGGTCACCGTTCTCGTGTCCGACCTCGACAACGTCGGCGCGCTGCAGATTCTCGGCGCCACCGTGCTGGAACTGCGACCGGCGCTGGCGGAGGCGAACCATGATCTGTGGCCCACCGCTGTCGCGGTATCCGTGCAGAGTTACCTCGCCGAAAGCGAGGTGCGCGCCGGTGTGCTCGACTGCCTGGACAACGGTTTGACCGAGGTCGCCGTCTGGGGTGACAGCCTTCCCGAAGAACTGGAAGCGCGGGTGGGCGCGTCCTGCCACCGCGTGAGTGTGGCCGCGCAGGCGTTCAAGTCGTGCGCGCTGGCCGCCGCCGGATTCCCCGGCGAGGCGAGGTCGCCGATCGAGTCCTTCCGGTCCGGCGCCCTGTTCCCGCCCTCGTTCCGGGAGCGGATGCGCGACCTCGTGCCGCTCGCGTAGCGAGAGTTCCTGCGGTCGAGTCCCCGGCGGACTCGACGTGTGATCACCGCTGTCGACTGGTTCCGGCGGAGTTGGCTCAGTGGTGCCGAGAAGCGCGTCAACGTGCGGTTGTACCGCGGTTGGCGCGCATTCGCTGGGTGGGTTCGGTCCTTGCTGGGTGACCGTTGTCGACTACGCCATGAGAATGACATTCTCCTGTTAGTTCGTCATCACTCTTGACGGGTGCGAGTAATGATGGTCACAATGGAGAAGCACGTTTCCGGGTAGTGGTGCAGCGAATGTCCGCTCCTTCTCGCCGCGCTGTGTCGCGGCCCAGCCGACCCGAAAGACCAGCGATGACGATCCACCGCGAAGTTGCGGCCGGGGAAACCCCGGACGGCGAAGTCCGGACTCCGCAGGCAAAGCCCGCGACCCGGGCGATCGTGGCGTGGTGGCACGGCTACCTGAAGCGTCACCCGGTCGCCGCACTGGAGACGGTGGGTGGGCAGTTCATCCTCGGTGTCCGCGCAATCCAATACCTCGTCACCGACATCGTCACACGACGTTTCGCGTTCGGGGAGTTCGTCAGGCAGTCGGCGTTCATGTCCTCGGCGGCCGTACTGCCGACCATCTTCGTCTCACTCCCGATCGGAGTCACCCTGTCCATCCAGTTCGGTCTGCTGGCCGGTCAGGTCGGCGCGACCTCGCTGGCAGGCGCCGCCAGTGGGCTGGCGGTGATTCGCCAGGGCGCGCCCATGGTGGCCGCGCTGCTGATGGCTTCGGCGGTGGGCTCGGCGATCTGCGCCGACCTGGGCTCGCGCAAGATCCGTGACGAGCTGGACGCGATGGAAGTCATGGGCGTCTCGATCGTGCGGCGCCTCGTGGTGCCGCGGGTGGCGGCGGCCGTGCTGGTCGGTGTCTCGCTCACCGGTGTGGTGTGCTTCGTGGGATTTCTGGCCGGCTACCTGTTCAACGTGTTCGCGCAGAACGGAGCGCCAGGTAGTTTCGTCACCACGTTCGCCTCGTTCGCCACCGTCAGCGATCTGTGGTTGACCCTGGTCAAAGCCGTGATCTACGGCATGATCGTCGCCGTCGTTGCCTGCGAGAAGGGCCTGCACACCGAGGGTGGGCCCGCCGGCGTCGCGAATTCCGTCAACTCGACGGTGGTCTCCTCGATCCTGCTGCTGATGCTCGTGAACGTCGTTTTCACGCAGCTGGCGATGATCCTGTTCCCCCGGCAGGGGCTGTGATGGCGAGCCCGTACCGCCCGCGCGGCACGCGCACCGTCCTGCGGGTCTCGCGGCATGCCGGTGTGTCGATCATGCGCGTCGGGCACATGTTCTCGTTCCTGTTCCGCGCGCTGTTCTCGATCCCGGTGATGCTGCGGCACTACCGTGGCGAATTCCTGCGCATCCTGTCCGACATCACCTGGGGCAACGGCTCGATCGTTGTCGGCGGGGGTACTGCGGGAGTGATCATCGTGCTCGGCGCGGCCGGTGGGGCCATTGTCGGTTTGGAGGGTTACAACGCCCTGCACCTGCTCGGGATGGAACCGACCATCGGCCTGATCGCCTCGACCGCCTCGACCAGGGAACTGGCGCCGATCATGGCCTCGCTGGCCTTCGCGGCCCAGGCGGGCTGCCGATTCACCGCCCAGCTGGGAGCGATGGGCATCGCCGAGGAGATCGACGCCATGGAGTCGATGGCCATCCGCTCGGTGCCCTACCTCGTGAGCACCAGATTGCTGGCCTCGATCGTGGCGATGGTCCCGCTCTATCTCGTCTGCCTGGCCGCCAACTACCTGGCGGTGGAAGCGGTCGTCGGGCTGTCGGGCGGGCTCTCCGCCGGCACCTACCAGCACTATTTCCAGCTGGTACTCAACGGGCCGGACATCGCGTACTCGCTGGGCAAGGCTGTGCTCTTCGTGATCATCACCTCGACCGTGCAGTGCTATTACGGCTACTACGCCGCGGGTGGTCCCCAGGGCGTCGGCGTCGCCGCCGGACGGGCGATGCGCGCCGCGATCTCGCTGATGATCATCGTGAATCTGCTGCTCACGATCGCGCTCTGGGGCATCGGTGCCAGTGCCAGGCTGGGGGGCTGAGCTCATGTCTGTGCTCTTCGAGAAGGACGGCCGCGGTCCCGCCGGCTGGGCGTTGCTCCTTCGCGGTGTCGTGGTGATCGTGGTGGTGACGCTGGGGGTCACCGCGCTGTTGATGAGGTCGACCGGGCGATTCGACGAAAAGGTCGAGGTGACAGCCGTTCTGGAACAACTCGGCGACGGACTGCCCGCCCGCTCCGACGTGAAGTTCCGCGGGATGCTGGTCGGCATCGTCGACGGGGTGTCCCCGGCCGGCGCGGGCTCGGCCAACCGGGTCCGCTTGCTGCTCGATCCTGTTGTCGCCGAACGCATCCCACGCACCGTCACGGCCAGGGTCGTGCCCAGCAATGTGTTCGCGGTCTCGTCGGTGCAGCTGGTCGACAACGGTCCGGGCCTGCCGCTCACGGCGAACGCCGAGATCCGGCAGGACACCAGCCTGTCCACGGTGCAGCTACAGACCGCACTGACGAAACTGCGCGAGATCATCGCCGCCACCGCGCGGATCGGGTCGGCGGGCACGGTGGGTGTGCTCGCCGCGGTCGCCGAGGCGACCGACCGGCGCGGAACCGATCTGGTCGGTGCGGGTGCCCGGCTCGAGCGCATCACCGAGGAATTCGACGCGTTGCTCGCCGACGACGGCGGCCCACCGACCCTGACGATGCTCGCGGAATCGGTCCGCGGCTTGACCGCCGCGGCCCCCGAACTGCTCGACGCACTGCATCACTCCGTGCTCCCGATGCGTACCTTTGCCGAACAGAACGGCCAGCTGGCGGGACTGCTCACCGCCGGTGGCAGCACGGTCGGCACGGTCGGCGCCACGCTGGACCGCCGAACCGACCAGGCCGTCGACATCACGAACAACATGGGCCCGGTCCTCGATGTATTCGCGGCGGGCTCACCGGCTTTCAGCCAGATCGTGGTGAGTATCCGCAAACTGTCCGACCTGTGGTACCAGGAATTCTGGAATGCCGACAGCCCCCGTGGGCGCGGCAAGTTCCAGTTCCGGATGACACCACACACGCCCTACACCCGCGCTGACTGCCCGCGCTACGGAGAGCTGGCGGGCCCGAGCTGCGCGACAGCCCCCACGTCGGTGCCGATCGAGGAGTTGCCGCCCGTCATGGACCCGCGATCGCATCCCGCCGACCCGGGGGTGGCCGCTTTGCCGCCCGAGATCACCGCACTGATCGAGCGAGCGCTGCGCGGAAACCAGAACGGTGCCGAATCCGTGCTCGTGCCGTTGCTGGCCGACGGCCCCTTTCCCATGGGAGGCACCCGATGAGCTACCGCCGCCCGCTGATCGGGGTCTGTCTGTTCGTCACGGTCGCGATGGCGCTGATCTGGGTCACCTACGTGACGCTCGACCGTGACATCAACGGCCAAACACACCGGTACTCAGCGATTTTCAGCGATGTCAGCGGGTTGCGGGTCGGCGACGACGTGCGAATGGCCGGGGTCAGGGTCGGCCGGGTGGACGGCATCGAACTGGCCGGTATCCAGGCCAGGGTGCGGTTCCGGGTGCAGGACGATCAAGTGCTCTACGGCGATACCAAAGCCTCGATCACCTATCAGAATGTCATCGGGCAGCGCTATCTCGGTCTCGCGCTCGCCGACTTCGGTGCGCGCACGCCACTGGCGGCGGGTGCCGAGATCCCGGTGGAACACACCGAACCCTCCTTCGATATCTCCGCACTGCTCAACGGTTTCGAGCCGCTGTTCGGTGGTCTGGACCCCGCCCAGGTGGACAACGTCACCGGCGCGCTGATCAAGGCGCTGCAAGGTGATCAGACCTCCCTGGTCCTGCTGATCGAACAGATATCGGAACTGGCACAGTCGCTCGCCGGGCCCGACCAGGTGCTCGGTGCGGTGATCGGGAATCTGAACCAGGTGGTCGGCGATCTGGCGCGCCACAGCGGCGAGGTGAGCGGGCTCATCACCCAGTCGCGGGTGATCATCGGCGGGCTGGCCGCGCACCGCGACGAACTACTGGGCACGCTGGACTCGACGGCGCTGGTCACCGGCCGGATGGCCGGATTGCTCAACGATGTGCGGCCCGAACTCGACGCCATGCTCTACCGCGAGCCCGGCTTCACCCGGCATTTCGAGGAGAACAAGGAGAACTTCGCCTACCTCGGTTTCAACCTGCCCGCGCTGATGAAGGGGCTGGCCAGGGTCAGTCAAGAGGGTGCGTACCTGAGCACCTATCTGTGCAACTTCAACATCACCCTGTTGCCGTCGCTGAAGGCGCTGGTGCCGACCGTTGTCGGCCTCGCCACGCCGAGCGGGCAACCCGAGTATTCCCCGATCTGCCGGTGAGGCGACGATGAAACTACCTGTACGACAGTGGATCCGGTTGGCGCAGCGGCCGATCGAGGAGCATTCGCGCGGCCTGCTCGGGCTGATCGCGGTCGTGCTCCTGCTCGCGGCCACCGTCGGCGCCGTCGGAGTGAGCGCGGTCGGTGTCGGGACGGTGCGTTACGAAGCCGAGTTCGCCCAGGCGGCCGGGATCAGCAACGGGGACTCGGTGACGATCGCGGGGGTCGGGGTCGGCACGGTGGGCGCGTCGCGATTGGTCGGCGATCGAGTGCTGGTCTCGCTGAACATCGACGCGGCGGTGCCGCTCGGCGCCGAGACCGGTGCGGCGATCAAGCTGACCACCTTGCTCGGCGCCCGATACGTCGAGCTTCGGCCCGCGGGCGAGGGTGCGCTACCGGACCGGCGGATTCCCTTGGCGCACACCGAAGTTCCCTACGACCTGCAGACCGCGCTGGACAACGCCACCGTTACCTTCGACCGGATCGACACCGCCCAGATCGGTGACTCGCTGACCACCCTGGCCGGACAGCTGGAGGGCATGCCCTCGGTGCTGCCCGCCATGCTGGCGAACCTGCGCGCGCTGGCCGCCGTCATCGGTGAGCGGCGCGGGGAGACCAGCGCACTGCTGACCAGTACCGCGACGCTCACCTCGGTGATCCACGGCCAGCAAGCCGACCTCGCGGCCGTGATGGCCCAGGGCACCGACCTGCTCAACGAGATCGTGGCGCGCCGCGACGCGGTGGTGCGCTTGATGAGCGCCACCCGCGATCTCGCCGATCAGGTGCGCACCCTGGTGGTGCACGACCGCCCCGCCGTCGACGCCCTGCTGACCGGTCTGGAGGGCTTGCTCGGCAGCCTCGCGCGCAACGACGAGCTCCTGCGCAGCACGCTCGAGATCCTGCCGATTCCGGTGCGCAACTTCGCCAATGCCTCCGGCACCGCCAACGAAGTCGACTTCACCGCGCCGGCCGGGCCGCTGATCGATTCGTGGATGTGCGCGCTGGGCGGGCGCGCGGAGACGGCGAACCTGCCCCCCTACTTCGAGGACTGTCGATGAGAGCCGGACGCGTACTGCTGGCCGCCGCTGTGGTGTTGGGGATCGGCGTCGCCGCCGGATCCGCGGACAGCCCGATCCGGGGCGAACGCAGAGCCGCCGTCACCGCGATGTTCGACAATGCCGCCGGCCTGTATGTGGGCAATGCCGTTGCGGTGCTCGGCATGCCGGTGGGGGAGGTCACCGCCGTCGAGCCGCGCGGCTCCCAGGTGGAGGTCACCCTGGCCGTCGATCGTGATGTCGCGATCCCCGCCGATGTCAGGGCAGTCACCCTGTCGACATCGGTACTCACCGACCGCCATGTGGAACTCACACCCGTCTACCGAGGTGGGCCCACGCTGCCGGACGGTGCGCGCCTCGGCCTTGACCGCACCCGCACGCCGGTGGAATTCGACCGGTTGCTCGGCGCCGCCGATCGAATGGCGGGCGAACTCGAAGGTGAGCGGCCCGGTGACGGCCCGGTCGCGCGGTTGCTCACCGCGTCGTCGGCGATCGCCACCGGCAGCGGTGCGCCACTGCGCGAGACCCTCGATCAGCTCGCCGTGGCGCTGAAACTCGGCGAGGACGGCGGAGACGCCACCCGCGAGACGATCACCCAACTGGTGCACCAACTCGCCGAACTGCTGCGCGCCGCCGCCGAGAACGACCGCGTCGTCGGCGAATTCGGCACCGCCACAAGGCAACTCGGTGACGTGGTGGCCGATCTGGGCATCGGCACCGGCGGTACGGGCGCCCAGATCGTCGAGATCATGCGCCAGACCGACGCGCTGCTCACCGCCAACGCGGGCACGCTGTCGGCCACGTTGTCCAACGGCGCCACCGTGACAAAGGCGATGGCCGACTATCGCAGCGAGCTCGCCGAGTTCATCGACGTGACACCGCTGCTGCTGAACAACGCCTACAACGCTGTCGACTTCGACTATCGCGGTGTCCGCGTGCACGCCCTGCTGGACAAGGTCTTCTTCGACGGCCAGCTGGTCAAGGAATTCTGCAATATCCTCGGGCTGCGCCAACTCGGCTGCGCGACAGGGACATTGCAGGATTTCGGGCCCGACTTCGGGATCACCGACATGCTAGAGGCGATGTCGAGGTTGCCGCGATGAGCGCCTGGTGTCGTGCCGGAGCGCTCGCGCTCGCGGCGCTGGTCGGCGGGACCGGCTGCGCGGTCGGGCTCGGCGACCTGCCACTGCCCGCGCCCGGCGGCAGCGGCGAAAGCTACACGGTGCACGCCGAATTCGCGAACGCGCTGAACTTGCCCGCCAAAGCAAAAGTGCGGTTGGCAGGCGCCGACGTCGGCGAGGTGACCGAGATGGTGGTGCGCGACTACACCGCCGTCGTGACATTGAGCATCCGGCGCGAGGTTCGCCTGCCGTTGGGGTCCACCGCCGAACTACGCTCGGCCACCCCGCTCGGCGATATCTTCGTCTCGCTGACCGCGCCCGCCGAAGCGACGCCCGCCACGCCTGCGCTGGCCGACGGCGACCGCATCGCCCGGGAGCACACCTCCGCCGCGGCAACTGTCGAGGAACTGCTCACCACGGCATCGCTGCTGGTCAATGGTGGTGCCCTGCGTAATCTCACGACGATTGTCAACGGGCTCGGCCATGCGGTCGGGGACCGCGGCGATCGGATGGCGGACCTGATCGCGCAGTCGACCCGGGTGGTGCAGGCGCTCGCCGCACGGTCGGCCGACATCCGCGCGACGTTGGCGGAAGTCGATCAGCTCGCGCGCACAGTGCACGAACAATCCGGCACCATCGACGAGGTCCTCGCCACCGCCGGACCCGCGCTGAACACCTTGCGCGCCAACTCCGACCAGGCGCTGTCGCTGGTCGGTGAGGTCGGCCGGATCTCCGAGCAGCTCGCGCGGTTCCCCGGTCTCGACGGCACCGAGACCACCGGCATGATCGCCGATATCAACCGGATCGCCGAGCAGCTCAACGCCGCGGCGACCCACCCCGAAGCCAGTGTGGCGGCGATGAATTCGATGCTCGGACCGGTGATCGCGGTGACCACAAGCACGGCGGCCAGCACGGACGCGGATTTCCAGGATCTGGCACTGGGTGTGCTGCCCGATGTGAACCACCCCGGCGATCCGGAGAGCAGGCTGCCGGACGCCAGGGACTGGACGAACTTCGTCGGCACGCTCACCTACACCTTGCTTCGACTGCAGGGCCGGATCACCGGAGCGGGCCGATGACGGGTGGTGTGGGTGAAGCCCTTGCCCGCTTGGTGGTCGACGCGGTGGGCGCGGTCCGCGCACGGCGG
Organism: Nocardia sp. FBN12; assembly: GCF_054031145.1. Lineage (NCBI taxonomy): Bacteria > Bacillati > Actinomycetota > Actinomycetes > Mycobacteriales > Nocardiaceae > Nocardia > Nocardia sp. FBN12. Next base: position 2,795,828 of record NZ_CM132926.1, on the reverse strand, counting down.
GCAGCGGCCTCGGCGGTGTCGCTGGTGCTCACGCTGGTGATCGGCATCGGCTATCTGACATTCGGTGCGCTGGGGGTGAATCCGGCCGCGTCGACCTACCGGGTTCGCGTCCATCTCGCCGATTCGGGCGGGCTGCTGACCGGCCGGACCGTCGCCCTGCGTGGGGTGCCGGTCGGCACCGTGGAGTCGGTGGAACTCACCGGATCCGGGCTGGTCGCGGTGGCGGTGATCGACTCCGGCACCGCGGTACCGGCCGACGGCGAGGTCCGGGTGGCGAGCCTGTCACTGGCGGGGGAGCAGTACCTGGACTTCCGGCCCACCGGCGACGACGGTCCCTACCTGAGCGACGGCGCCGAGATCGGGGTGGAACGCACCAGCACGCCGACTCCGCTGTGGCAGACCCTCAGTCAGCTGGATTCCACACTGGCCCAAGTGGAGCCGGCTCAGCTGGCGGCGGTCGTCGACGGGTTCGGGGTCGGTCCGCAGGGGCCGGAGAAGCTGGCCGACATCATCGACGGCGGCATCTTCCTGATCTCCACGCTCGACGAGGTGCTGCCGCAGACGGTGAGCCTGCTGCGCGACAGCAGACAGGTGCTCGGGACCGTGCGCGACTTCGCCCCCGGCCTCGGTGCGTTCGCCACCGATATGAATCAGGTGATGGCCGGGATGAGTGCGAAATCCGGTGGTTACGCGGCCTTGCTCGAAGCGTCGCCGGGAACGCTGCGCGCGCTGGACGCGGTGCTCGCCCGCAACGCCGACGGTGGCGCGAAGCTGCTCGACAACCTCGGGGTGGTCGCCGATGTCACCGGCGCGCGAGTGCCTGCTTTCCAGGAATTCTTCTTCCCGACCGAGCGAGGCGGATCCACCCTCGACGCGATCGCGGTCGCCTTCCACGACGGTGGTGTCTGGGGGTTGGTGAACCTGTATCCCCGCTATTCCTGCGACTACGACCTGCCACGCCGGTCGCCGTCGCTGCCCGATTTTCCCGAGCCGTACCGGTATACGTACTGCCCGAACACCGACCCGTCGGTCCTGATCCGTGGCGCCGCCAACGCGCCGCGCCCGCCTGGTGCCGCGATCCCCGGCCCGCCGCCACCCGGCGAGCCCGCGGTCCGGCAAACGTTCCAGACACCGGTGGGACCGCTGTCGCTGCCCCTGACCTTCGCGGGCCCGCCGTTGCCCGATCCGCCCCCCGCTCCACACCGATGACCGGACCAGACCGCCGACCGAGCTCGATCCCTACCGCGAGGAACGACACCATGAGCGATACCGACATTGCCGTAGCCGACCTGCCGACCGACGACGACGAGGTGAAAGAGACTGCCGAGAAGGATGATTCGCGGTCGCCGAAGCAGTCCGGTGACGCCACTGCCGCTGAATCGGCCACCGCTGCCGCGGAGTCCGGCGACTCGGCGTCGAGCGAACGAAAAGACCGCGGTAGACGGCTGGCTGGTTTCGCGCGTCGCGCGGCCGTTCCCGCGCTCGCCCTCGTGGCTGTCGCGGCGCTCATCGGCGCCGGTGTACTCGGCTGGCAGCTGCGCGAGGAGCGGGCGGTGGACAGCGCGGCCGAGGCGGCACTGCAGGCAGCCCGCACGTACGCGGTGACCCTGACCAGCGTCGATTCCAGCAATCTGGATCGCGACTTCACCGCGGTGCTGGACGGGTCGACCGGCGAGTTCCGGGACATGTACACCCGCTCGAGTGGTCAGTTGCGCCAGTTGCTGCAAGAGAACAAGGCAACCGGCAAAGGCGCGGTCCTGGACGCGGCGGTGAAGTCGGCGACCGATACCGAGGTCGAGGTGCTGCTGTTCATCGACCAGACGGTCACCAACGCCGCCTCCACCGATCCGCGGGTCGATCGCAGCCGTGTGTTGATGACGATGCAACTCGTCGACGGACGCTGGCTGGCGAGCCGGGTCTATCTGCCCTGAATTGACGCGCATTCATTTTGCCCCGACCCTGTTATTACCTTGCGAGAATGTTATTCTCACAGATAGACAATGCAGTTTCCGAGGAGGATCCGAATGACCGATTTCGACACCGTCGACTATTTCGCCGATCCAGACCTGGTGCCGGATCCGCATCCCTATTTCGATCACCTGCGTGCGCAGTGCCCCGTCAAGAAGGAAACGCACTACGGCGTCTACGCGGTCACCGGCTACGACGAGTCGGTGGAGGTGCTGCGCGACGCGAACCTGTTCTCCTCCGCTGTCGCCGTCGGCGGCCCGTTCCCGCCGTTGCCCTTCGCGATCGAGGGTGACGACATCACCGATCTCATCGAGCAGCACCGTGCGCAACTACCGATGTTCGAGCACATGGTGACCATGGACCCGCCGCGACACACCTACGCGCGGTCGGTGCTGAACCGGTTGCTCACGCCGGCGCGGCTGAAGGAGAACGAGGACTTCATGTGGCGGCTGGCCGACCGCCAGCTCGACGAGTTCCTCGCGACGGGCAAGTCGGAATTCCTGTCCGAGTACGCCAAACCGTTCTCGCTGCTGGTGGTGGCCGACATGCTCGGCGTGCCGGAGGAGGACCACGAACAGTTCAGGATCGTGCTCGGTGCGGCCCAGCCCGGCCAGCGAGTCGGCGCGCTCGACAGTGAATCCCTCGCCACGAATCCCCTCGCATGGCTCGACGACAAGTTCGTCGGCTACATCTCCGAACGCCGCGACAATCCGCGCGACGACGTGCTGACCTCGCTCGCGCTGGCGAAATACCCGGACGGTTCCACCCCCGAGGTGATCGACGTAGTGCGTTCGGCCACCTTCCTTTTCGCCGCCGGGCAGGAGACCACCGCCAAACTGCTCAGCGCCGCGATGCGGGTACTGGCCGACAATCCCGCAGTGCAACAGGCGCTGCGCGATGACCGGAGCCTGATCCCGACCTTCATCGAAGAGACACTGCGGATGGACTCGCCGGTGAAGTCCGGATTCCGGCTGGCCACACGCGCCACCACCGTCGGTGACGTGGACATCCCGGTCGGCTCGACCGTGATGTTCTGCCCCGGTGCGGCGAACCGGGATCCGCGCCGATTCGAGAATCCGCACGAATTCCGCCTCGACCGCGCCAACTTCCGTGAGCACATGGCATTCGGGCGCGGCGTGCACTCCTGCCCCGGTGGTCCGCTGGCGCGCGTCGAGGGCCGGGTGTCGATCGAGCGCATTCTCGACCGGATGCTCGACATCGGCATCGACGAAGCCCACCACGGTGCGCCTGATGACCGGACCTACCGCTACGAGCCGACATTCATCCTGCGCGGACTCAGCGATCTGCACATCACCTTCACTCCCAATCCCTGAATTCCCTTGAACGAGAAGAGGTTCACCATGACCGGACGGGTCGACGGCAAAGTCGCCTTCATCACCGGCGCGGCGCGCGGCCAGGGTCGCAGCCACGCGGTGCGGCTGGCCCAGGAAGGCGCCGACATCATCGCCATCGATGTCTGCAAGCAACTCGACAATGTGCCCTTTCCGATGTCCACCCCCGAGGATCTGGCCGAGACCGCGGAACTGGTGAAGGCCGAGGGCAGGCGGGTGGTGACCGCCGAGGTCGACGTGCGCGACTACGACGCGCTGAAGCAGGCCGTGGACAGTGGTGTGGAGCAGCTGGGCAAGCTCGACATCATCGTCGCGAACGCCGGCATCGGCAACGAGGGCGGTCCGCTGGCCGACCTCGACGAGACGCTCTGGGACGACATGATCGCCGTCAATCTCGGCGGCGTCTGGAAGACCGTGAAAGCCGGTGTGCCGCATCTGATCGCGGCCGGTGGCGGTGCCGTCGTGTTGACCGGCTCGGTCGGTGGCCTCAAGGCCTACCCGAACGTCGGGCACTACGTCGCGGCCAAGCACGCGGTGGTCGGATTGATGCGCACGTTCGCGGTGGAACACGGACACCAGTCCATCCGGGTGAACGCGGTGCATCCCACGCACGTGAGCACCTCCATGTTGCTCAACGAGGGCACCTACAAACTGTTCCGCCCGGACCTGGAGAACCCGGGCCCGGCCGACCTCGAGCCGATCTGCCGGATGTTCCACACCCTGCCCACACCGTGGGTGGATGCGGTGGATGTCAGCAATGCCGTGCTCTACCTGGTTTCCGACGAGGCCCGGTTCGTCACCGGCGTATCGCTGCCGGTCGACGCCGGCAGCATGCTGAAGTAGCGCGGAGGCCTGGATGCTGTTCGAGTTCGACTCCGATCAGCGGCTGTTGCGCGAGATCGTCCGTGACGTCACGGCCAAGGAGTGCGCACCACCGCTGATCCGGGATGTCGTCGACAAGGGCGTCGATCCCGCCGCGCTGTGGCAGACCTATGTCGGCCTCGGCTGGACCGAACTCGCCGATCCGGCCGCGGCCGTCGAACTGGGCATCGTATTCGAGGAACTGGGCAGGGCAACCGATCCCACCCCGTTTCTGGCGACGATGTCGCAGTTCGCCCCGCTGGTCGCGGCAGCGGGCCGGGTGGACCGCCCGGGCGCGGCGGTGTACAGCGGGGTCTCCGCCGCGCACGACGGCGCGGGCTGGCGCCTGCACGGCACCGCGCGGCACGTGCTCGACGGCGACCGGGCCGCGCGACTGGCGGTGGTCACCGACGCCGGCGTGTTCGTTGTCGATACGGGCGCCGTAAGTGCCCGCCGCATACCGGTTTTCGACCCCGTGCTGCACGTGGCCGACGTGACATTCGACGACGTGGCGGTGGCCGCCTCGGATCGGGTCGACGCCGACGTGGCGCGCGCCCACCAGTGCGCGCTCACCGGCATGGCACTGACCACCGTCGGCGCCTGCCGTCGGATCCTGGACCTGGTGCTCGAGCACGTGCGCGGCCGCGACCAGTTCGGCGTGCCGATCGGGTCGTTCCAGGCGGTGCAGCACAAGGCGGCCGACATGCACGTCGCGATCGAACGGGCGCGCGCGCTCGGCTTCTTCGCCGCACTGTGCCTGGCCGCCGACGACCCGCGGCGCCGGCTGGCCGCGTCCATGGCCAAAGCCGCTGCGGGAGAATGTCAGTCGCTGGTTTTCAAGCACGGCGTCCAGCTGTTCGGGGCCATGGGTTTCACCTGGGAGAACGACCTACAATTCGCGCTCAAACGCGCCAAGGCCGGCGAACTGCTGCTCGGCGGCGCGGCCGAGCATCGGGCCATCGTGGCGGAGGAATACCGTGCAACTCACCTTTGATCCGGATGTCGAGGAATTCCGCGCCGAGTTCGTCGGGTTCCTGACCGAGCACCTGCCGAGCGAGGCGGAGGCGACCCAGCGGTCCGAATCCAGTGCGCACGTCCCGGAATGGGCTCGGCGCTGGCAACGACTGCTCTTCGACAGCGGTTGGCTGCTGCCGACCAACACACCGGAGTTCGGTGGCCGCAACGCCTCGGTCCTGCAGCAATACGTCTATCTCGAAGAGCTGTCCAAGCGGCGGATCTACCACAGTTTCAATCCGCAGGGTGTCGGGATCATCGCCGCCTCGCTCCTGTCGTTCGGCACGGGGGAACAGCAGCGGGACTGGGCCGTGCCGATCCTGCGCGCCGAGATCACCGCGGCGCTGGGGATGAGCGAACCGGGAGCGGGGTCCGATCTCGCGGGGCTGCGCACGCGGGCGGTCCGCGACGGTGACCACTATGTCGTGGACGGTCAGAAGGTCTGGACCTCCGGTGCCCATGACGCCGACGTCCTGCTCACGTTCGTGCGCACCGATCCGAACGCGCCCAAGCACAAGGGGATCAGCGTCCTGTTGATCCCGACCGACACCCCGGGCGTGACCGTGCGGCCGTTCGCGTCGGCGTGCGCGGCCGATGACCTCGATTTCAACGAGGTCTACTTCGAAGGCGTCCGGGTGCCGGTGACCAATCGGGTGGGGCCGGAGAACGAGGGCTGGTCGGTCGCCAACGGTTCGCTCGGCCACGAACGCACGCTGCTCTGGCTGAGTTTCGCCAACCGCCTAGAAGACATGCTCGTCGACTTCCACCCGCGCACCGCGCTCGACAACGACGGCTACGCCCGCTTGGTCATGGACAGTTTCGCGCTCCGCCTACTCGGCTCCGCCGCCCTCGGCAGGGAATCACGGGGCGAACAGGACGTGGCGACCCTGTCCGTGCTCAAAGTGCTCGGCTCCGAGGCGGTGCAGTCGGCCGCCGAACGGGCACTGGACAACATCGGTCCGGACGGCTTGACCCATCCCGCGGTGAGCGCGCCACCGAACCCACTGAACCTGGAGTGCTTCACGAGCAGCTGGTTCGAGCGATACCTACGCAGTTTCGCCGGCACCATCGCGGGCGGCACCTCGGAGATCCAGCGCAACATCATCGCCCAACGGGTCCTCGGCCTGCCGCGATCCTGACAACGAGCAGGGTTAGTCCGCGCGAGTTTCACACACGTGCCGTCGGTGCGGCTCACACCGGGACGAGGCGGTCAGGTACCAGGGGGAGGCTCGCCGTTCTCAAGGGGTGCGGCTGTAGCTCGCATGTAATCGGTCCGCCCCGCTCCTGCGTCAATTTCTCGGTCGATGCACAACGATGGCCCCGGACACTCACACTTTGATGAGCAACCGGCGCCTTTCGCGTTGTGCTGTTCGTGTGCTCCGCAGCGGATTCGGGGGCCGTCTTTCAGAAGCGCAGTTCTCGTATCGTGTTGAGGTCGATTCCGTGGCGTGCGTAGATTTTGATGGTGTTCTCGCCGGTGAGGTCAGCTTCGGTATAGCCGAGCAGTTCGGCGACACGAACGACGTCGGCCTTGGTTGCGGCCTCGATCTCGAGATACGGCGGGATACCGGGCCAGGTGTCGAGTTCGAGTTCTGCGCCGTCGAGGGTGTAGCTGGTTCGCTTGGTTTCCTGGTACGACTTCGCAGAGAATCCCATCATGTCGAGCAGGGCGTTGGTAGCGGCGAAGTCATCGACACGCACCTCCACCTCGTGCGTGCCGTCGATGGCGTCGCTGGTGATCTCTTTGACCGCGAGCGTGATTCGTTTCCCGTCGTCGCGCAACCTGATCCACTTGCCATCGACACCGGAAGTGACGTCGTAGACGTAGCGGCGCATGAATCGCTCGCCGAGCTTGTGACCGCCTTTGTCCAGGATGTGACGCTCGATGGTGTCGGGGTCGATGTCGAGGATCTTCGCTTCGTGCTCGATGGGCACGGGGACTCCTTCAGGGTTGCCTTTGGGGTGAGGTTATCCGACTCGGTGGGTCGTGAGCCGGGTGTACTCGGCCTCGCGAAGTCCGAGGATTTCGGTGCGTAAGGGGCTACTCAGGAATTCGGCTAGCGGCAAGCACAGGTCCATACGTTGGATGCACACTCCGACTTGAAAAGTGCCGGTGCGGTCGTAGTAGAGCCGCACGCCGTAGAACCCTTCCTCGCAATCGGTGCCGTTGTTGAACCGGCATCCAGTGCAGGTATTCGGCAATCGGACGGGGCGGATGTGCTTGAAGAGGATGCGCCGTCCATCGGGCAGGCGGTAAGCGGTGCGCGAGTTGGAACCTCCGGCCGTGACGTAGTGGGCTTCGGCAACAGCGCCCCGCACGGCGAGGATATGTTCGATCGCGGTGATCGAGCTATCGCCGTGGTCGAGTGACATCAGCAACCGCACGGTCAGGTTCGGGGAGAACTCATCGAGCAGCCGGTGCACTCGTGGGGCGTGTGTGTGGTCGGGGACGACGATGTTGGCGCTGGCTTTGACTCCATGGGTCTCGCACGCCACGATCGAACGTTCGAGTGCGTCGATTCTGCGTTGGGCCAGAACAGGATTGCGGTACCGGGCGTGCTGCACGTCGGCGAGTTCGGATGCGGTGGTCCCGAAAATCGAGAAATTCACCCGGTCCAGCCCGGCAGCGGCACAATCACCGATCACGCGCTCACCGCGTTCTCCGTTGGAGGTCATGCCGACTCGAAACCCGGCATCCACGGCGATCTTCGTCAGCGTGGCGACGCCCGGATGCAAGGTCGGTTCGCCGCCGGTCAGGTGCACTTCGGTCAGCTCCAGCGCATCACCGAGTGCAGTAAGCGCATAGGCGAGTTCATCGTTGTCAGGAACCGGGGCCGGGAGAAAGGCCGCGCCGTTGGTCTGGACATAAATCGACATCCGCCCGCTCGGTCCGGCCGCGAGGAACTCGCCAGGCAAACGGTGTCGGTTGTCAACGGCTACCGGAGTGCCTTCGTTGTGGCAGAACGTGCAAGTCAGGCCGCATGCGTCAATAATCTTGATGCGCAAGGTGGTGTCTTTGTCGACATGGACGGGGATCGCAGCACGGGACATCACCGTGCTCCCTTCGTTCAGTTGTGAGTGGGTGGATCGAAGGTTGGTGTGGCCCCGGGATATCGCCGGGGGAACGATTCCGGGGCCGCCCGTGCGGCGCGGATTGGGGCCGGTGAGGTGTGGTCTCACCGGGCGCGCGCGGGCATTCGGTTGGTAGTCGGGTCAGGGCAGTAGATACAGGCGTTCGCATGGCAGGCGGGGAAACCCCGTGCAGTGTCTGGAATCCACGGCGACGGTGCCGGGTCGGCGGGCGGCCACCTCGCAGACGAAAACCAGCGCTGCCGTCAGGCACGCGACGAAATCCACTCGCACACTGGAGAACTGGATCGTGAGATGGATATCGGGTTCGTCGGGGCAGGGTGAGTGACCGCCGTGGTTCATCGCCTACGCCGCCGGTGTATGCACCCCAGGGCGCATTCGATGACGACCGCTCCGGAGGGCCGGAACACGCTGATAGCCGGAGATACCCACGTACGGACCATCAAAGGGTCCGGGGCCGGGGACGGCAAAGCTATATCGCCCTCACGGATGACCACCACCCGCGCTTCCCATAATCGGGCGACCTGTTCGGGATCACCGATCGGCCGGATATCGGCCCTGACCAAAAAGGTCCACATGGCTGCGCGGGGGTGGCCGATGATCGGCAACGGCGCGACCCCACGAACATCGAGGCTGGTTTTGACCCGGTGCGCCAGATCGGTCGGCATCATCACCGCACCGACCAGCCCTGCCCGCATCGTGATCCGCCCGGTAGCCGGGTCGATGACGGTGGGCAGGGAACACACGCGCCGGTAGAACTCACACCGTGAGCGCGGTGTTTCGGCGAATGTGTTGGCGGGTGGGCCGGTTTGCGTCATCGCTCATTTCCCGGGATTTCAGCGGGCGGGACGTGTGGCTGGGTCGGGTTTGTCGCGTCAAGCGGTGTCGGACCGGGCGCGGACCTGACCCATCCGGCTTCGCGCATCGTTTCCAGCGTGGTCACCAGGTCGGCCAGTGGCGGACGGGGCGTAGGGGTCGGCGGGGTGAGATGGTTCATCGAGTCGACTGCCGTCGCGGGCGACGCTGGCCGGCCGAAATCTGCCACTGCGCCCGCCGATTCTGAAAGGCATCGCCGTTGCGGTGCAACGCGTGCAGGACACGCGACACACGCCACCTCGAGCTGTTGAGGTTGTAGGTGATCGTGTCGGCGGTCAGCATCCCGCCCCGTTCGAGGAGGGCGAGAACATTGGTTTCGAGGGTGCTGGTCATCAGGGTCACCTCTGTTCGTCGGCTCGGCGACCTGGGGCGCTCGGCGGTCGCTTCGCGAACCGGGTCGTCGGTCGTCATCGTCTGGGCCCATTGGTGGAGGGGCGCGATGATGTCGTTGGGCTTTTCCAGCACACCTCGTTAGGTGGCAGCATGTAAGGCGCGCGCAACGGGTAGGTGTGTGCGCGGGGGGTGTGCGGAATCGGCTGATGGTCGTCACTGTCGCGGTAGCCGTGCCACACTGCGAATATGGGCCGACACCCCAAGCAGCCAAATCATCAGCTTGCCGAACTACTCGCAGAGACCCGAGCAAGCCGAAAAGGATTTGCGCGCCGAATTGTCGAGCGTGGCAGATCAATCGGCGTCGAACTCCGCTACGACCACACGTCGGTCGGTCGATGGCTGACCGGTGAGCAACCGACGCAGCCGGGATCACATCTGATTGCGGAGGTCCTCACCGAATTGTGTGGTCGTCGCGTGGCGCCCGCCGATTGCGGTATGTCGGGTGCGGAGTCGCCCGACTTGGGATTGGAATTCTCATTGAGCCTCGCGGAGGCGACCGCCTCGGCGACCGCGTTGTGGAGGAGTGATGTGGAGCGTCGCCGGTTCCTGGAGGGCACGGCCTACGCCGTCGCGGTCTACCCGGCCGCGAGCATGCGGTGGCTGACCATGCCGGGTCATGAACACCCGGTCTCATCAAACGGGCTGCGTCGCGTCGGGGTCGCTGATATCGACGCTGTGCGCACGATGACCACGGCGTTCGGTGATCTCGACAATCAGGTCGGTGGTGGCAAGGTGCGCTCCACGGTCGTGCATTACCTGCACACCTCGGTGACTCCGCTTCTGCGTGGCAGCTACACCGAACAGATCGGACGGCGGCTATTCGCTGCAGCGGCCGAGCTGACGAAGCTCGCGGGCTGGGCCGCCTACGACCTCGAAGAACATGGCCTCGCGCAAAGGTATTTGATCCAGTCGCTGCGGATGGCACGCGCAGCAGGCGATGCTGCGCTGAACGCGGAGATTCTTGCCGCGATGAGTCATCAGGCAACCTACGTCGGCCGCCCCGGTGACGCAATCGATCTCGCTCGGGCGGCGCGAATCGCGGCGCGCTCGGCGGGCCTTCCGACATTGGAAGCCGGTTGCCATCTGGTTGAAGCGCACGGGCATGCAGCACGGTCCGACGAGCGGTCCTGCGGTGCATCGCTCAACGAGGCCGAGCGCGCATTCGATCGGGGCGAGGCGAACCGCCCCGACTGGCTGACCTACCTCGACTCGGCGTACATGTCGGCCAAAGCCGGTCAATGCTTCCAGGACCTCGGCGAGCACGATCGTGCGACGAGACTGGCGCGAGTGTCGCTGGACATGAGCGACGGATACCAGCGCGGGCGTGTGTTCAACTTGTGCTTACTCGCGTCGAGCCTCGCGGTGGAAGACCCGCGCGAAGCGGTCCGAGTCGGTGCACAGGCGCTCGAATTGTCCGGTGGAATGGAGTCCCGCCGAACCCACGCCTACCTGCGCGATGTGCGGACACGCCTCGCCGCCTACGAGGAAATGCCAGAAGTCGCGGACTTCCGTCAACGGGTGGTCGCAGCTAAGGCAGTGTGAGCGCCCGGTACACACCGACTACCGTTGCCGCTCCGATGATTTCGCCACGGCCGATCATCTGCACAGCCTCATCGAGCGGCACCCACCGAATCGCCTCGGCTTCATTGATGTCCGGCCGTGTGTCCGTGAGGTCAGCACCACGAGCGAGATACACCTCCTGCGGATGGTCGAGAGTGCCGATCGCGGGTTGGTAGGTCACCAGGTGCTGCATGGTGCGCGGACGCCATCCGGTCTCTTCCTCGACCTCTCGGGCCGCTGCCGATGCCACGTCTTCGGCGTGGTCGACATACCCGCCAGGCAGCTCCCATACCCACTGGTCGATGATCCACCGGTGCCGGTACATCAGCAGCACCTCGCGGGAGTCATTGAGCACCAGGGTCATCGCGCACCGTGGCATCCTGGCGACGTACTGGGTGAACTCCACCCCATCCGGCAGACGGATATCAGCAGTCGACAACCGGATGTGGCGGTTCTCGTCGAGTACCTGCTCACCAAGGATTGTCCACTGGGTATCGCTCATACCCTCGACGGTAGTGGAATTCGATGGCAGAACGGAACCGCCGAGTTCGGAGGCTCCGTCAGATCGAACCGATCTCGATGACCGATCTGACAGGAGGTCGTAGCCGCATCGGCCCAGCGGATCGAGTGAGACCCGATCGCCCGGCATCAAACTTTGCTGGAAATCGAGGGGTGGACAAGCGTTGCCGGGCGTCGTACCTACGGCCCTCGCCAGGCAGTGGACGCACTCTTGGTTGTGCTCGTCGGCTTCGCGCTTGGCGGTGCTCGCCGGCGCCGCGAGGTCGGCATCCCGGGCACTGCCGCGTTCGATGCTTTCGTTCCCGCACCCCTCGCTCAATGTTGCGGGTAGCCGGCTGTTTCATCCGGGGCGATACCGAAGGTGTTGAACGCCATGGCCAAGGTGGCATAGCAGCCGACGGTGAAGACGAAGTCCATGCGCTGGCGGTCATCGAGTCGGGCGCCGAGGGCCGTCCATGTCTCGTCCGACAACGCGGACTTCTCGTCGAGTTCGTCCACCGCGTCCAGCACCAGGCGATCGAATTCGTCGGCGGCGGTGCCGTTTCGGCGTGCCGCTTCGATATCGGTGTCGGTGAGTCCGGCAGCGCGGCCCATCGCGGCGTGGTGCTGCCATTCGTAGGCGCAGTCGCGGCGGTGTGCCACGCGCAAGATGGCCAGTTCGCGCAACCTGGGCTCGAGGGTGGAACTGAATTGCAGGTGCACGTTGAAGCCGAGGAATGCGCGAGTCAGTGCCGGGTGGCGGACCAGCACCGACAGTGCGTTGCCTGCCTGGGCCGGATTGCGCCGCTCCGCGGGCAGCATTCGTGCCAGTGCCTTGTCGACCTCGTCATCCCACTGGTCCTCGGGAAGCGGGGAAAGGCCCATGATGGCCTCCTGCCCGGTGCATGGCGATCAACCATGCACCACTTGAACGGATATGCTCTTCGGCAGTGAGAATACACATCTCTTGGTAAGAGAGCATCATTCGCGCCGAAACTTCGGGCCTCGCCAGGTGCGCATCCGCGTCGGTTGTGCTGTGATCGTGTGCGGGAGGAATGGTTATGCATAACCGAGCCAGGGGTTGGCGGCGCACGATCGTGGTCGTGGCGGTCGGATCGGTCATCGCGGCCGTGATGACCGGATGTGACACCTCGGGGTCGGCGGCCCTCACGTCCCCGCCGACAGTTCTGGGGCCGGATACGCCACCGCCGGTATCCCCGCCGTGGACGCTGGCCCAGTTGTTGAATCACCCGTGCACGGTGCTCGGGCTCGACGACCTCGCCCGTTTCGGTTTCGCCGGCCCTGGGGAGCCGGACAGGTCGGGCAATCCCCACTACTGCAGATGGCTCACCGCCGCGGCGAACCCTCGCCAGGTCAAGATGTACTTCGCCCCTGTCTATCGGCAGGAATTCCGGGCGCATGAGGACCTCCATCGCACTGAGGACCGCTTCCGGACGCTCACTATCGCGGACCGACCCGCGTTCCTCATCGATGACCACAGCGAAAGCGGCCGCCGCAATTGCCGGATCTGGGTGTCGGTGGCCTCGGGCGGGCTGTTCGCGTTCGAGTTCGCTGTCGTAGATCCCCACCCGGACTGGGATTACTGCGCGGGCGCCGTCGAGATCGCCGCGGTCATCGCCGAGCGCCTCCGCTGAGTTCCCGTTCTCGGTTCACTGAGCCGGCACCGAGGCGAGTGCGTGGACTGCGTCCCGGTCCGCACCCGGCGCCGACCCCCGCCCGGTGATCCGGGGCGATGCCGGCCGGATGGCGACGCCCCGGGGGAGTGCGGGAGTCGTTGGTAGCGCGGCATATTCGGCCGCGACCGCACTCAACGACACCTCGATCAGCTCGCCGCCGCCGCGGGCCAGCGCCTCGGCGACCGACCGGGCTGCCTCCAGCCCGGTGAGGGGATCGGCGATCGCGTCCGCGCAGAAGTAGGGCCCGCCCTGGGCGATGCCGACCAGCCCGCCGGCGACCGCGGCGTCATCGCCGAATCCGGTCCAGTTCGCACCGATTCCGCTGCCATGGGCGGTGATTCGCGCCCACACTCGGCCGGGTCGGCCGGGGAGGTCGGGGCCGAGTCCGCGCCGGGTCAATGCCGTCGGGCGCGAGGACTCCAGGACCACGTCGGCGCGAGCGAGCAGGCTGCGCAGTGCCTCGGGCGCATCGAAATCGACGGAATAGCACAGCTTTCCAGCGTTCATCCAGTCGAAGAATCGCGGAGTGCGGCGGGTGCCGTCCGGGCGGGACGGGCTTTCGACCTTGACGACGGTGGCGCCGGCCTCCATCAACAGTCTGCCGCACAGCGGCCCCGCCCACATCGACGACAGGTCCACTACCAGGCAGCCGGATGGGCTCCGCGGTGGTCCGGCGGGCCCGATCCGCCGAACGACAGGCCGGGCGGGTGTCTGCTCACCGAGCGCCGCCACGGGCAGCCCGAGCAAGCGAGCGCGCGCGGTGACTTCCGACGCGGAAAGGTCTGCGGCCCAACGGGTAACCGCCGTCCAAGGCTCCGAAACCGTGGCGGTCTCCAGCAGGGCTGGAATCGCCTCCCGGTCGACATCCCGAGCCAGGGTGAGCGCACACCACCCGTCCCTGGTCGCGATCAGCCGGGTTGCCCCGCCCGCGGAAATCCGCCCCCGGCGCGACAGCCCGAGCAGTGCGGCTCGCCCGGTCAGTTCGACACCCACATCGATCGGGACCCCGGTGCGCGCGGTGAACCCGTCGGCGACGGTGCGGGCATGGGCGAGAATTCCGGATCGACTCTGATCCGGTGCTGCATCGGGGTCACCGGTCAGCCACAGGGCACCGCAAGCGGCCCAATCGGTGGCTGTCACGGCGCTGCGGTGGAGCGCGCCGTCGTCGGTGTTGTGGCACCGCCGGATCCGATGATCTCGTCCACCAGCCCCCAGTCCAACGCGGTGGCTGCATCGACCACGCTCCCGCTGAGCGCCATGTACGCGGTGCGCCAGCGACCGATTCGGCGTGGCACGCTCACTGTTCCGCCCGCACCGGGGATCAACCCGAGCTGAAGTTCGGGCAGTCCGACAACCGTGTCGGGATGGGCGGTCACGGTGCCGCAGAAGGCGGCCATCTCGAGCCCGCTGCCGGTGGTGCGGCCGTGGATGTGGGCCCGCAAATGCGGCCCGAGACGCTGCGCGAGTGCGTGCAGCGCGCGGGCTGGGCTGTAGCGGGTGCGAGCCAGATGGGCGCTCGCCACATCGGTGAAGGTCCCGAATTCGGCGAGATCGCCACCGCTGCAGAAGCTGGGTCCGTTGCCGGTGAGTTCGACCGCGCGGATCGAATCGTCCCAGCGGGCAACGGCCAGCGCGTCGAGCAGCGCGGCGCGCGTGCGATCGTCGAAAGCGTTGTGCCGGTGCGGCCGATCGAAGCCGATGTGCAGCGTCTGCCCCTCGCGGCGGATCACGAGTGGATCGCCGGACTCGGGTGTGCGGCTTTTCGTTCCGCGCCCACGGAGCCAGGCGGCGAATTCCGGCCCGCCCTGCAGCGTGGAGTACGCCAGCGATTCGATGAGCAGACCCTGGTCGAAACCCGCTGTGTGCCCGGCGCGCAGCACGTCGTCGCAGATGGTCGCGGCCAGCGGGCTGGCGGTGCACTGACGGTCGAGACGGTCGAGCGCGTCGGAGACCGATGGCACGGTCACCACCCGTGGGTCGACCGTTGCCATCGTGGTCAAAGTCAGGGTGGCGTGTTCGAGCCAATAGGTGCCCGCCGCGGCCGCCGGATCGTCGGCCACCGCGACGACAACTCCCGCGGGCGTCGCCGCGGCATCGAAGTCTGGCTCGGCTAGCGCGTCGACGACACGGATCACGGGTTTGCCCGCCTCTTCAGCTCGCGGTCACTGTCAGTGAATATGCTATTCTCTTCTCCGGAGAATGCAATATCACGGCACCGGCTGCCTCGACGGCCCCTCAGCGTGCCGTCGAGCGGTGTGGGTGGAGAGGGCGCGACATGAGCATTTCGCTGCTGCTGGACATGGCGGCGTCGAGCAACCCGGATCGGCGGGCGGTGGTCTGCGGACAGGTGCAGTGGACCGTGGCCGAGCTGCAGGCGCTGGCACAGGGCGGGGCGGGCGTGCTGGCGGGATCCGGCGCACGCAGCCTCGTCTATGTCGGGACCGGCGGGCATCTGTTGCCGCTGTTGCTTTTCGCCGCAGCGCAAGCGTCGGTGCCCTTCACGCCGTTGAACTACCGACTCGGTGCCGATGCTCTCGGCGCGCTCATCGCGCGACTCGACACCCCGCTGATCGTCTGCGATGACGAGTTCCACGAGATCGTCGCGCGCGAAGTGCCGGGTTCCGGTGTGGCCGTTGTGCGTTCGGCGCAGTTTCTGGAACAGGCGGCGGTGGCCGAGCCGGTCTCGGTGGCGGTGGACCCGGAACAGGTCGCGGTCGTGCTGTTCACCTCCGGCACCACCTCGACGCCGAAAGCAGTCGAACTCACGCACAACAACCTGGTCAGCTACATCACCGGCACGATCGAATTCGATTCCGCCGCACCGCGCGACGCCGCGCTGGTGTGCGTACCGCCCTATCACATCGCCGGTATCGGTGCGGCGATGTCGCACCTGTACGCCGGACGAAAAGTGGTGTACCTGCGCGCTTTCGACGCCGCCGAATGGATCGCCGTGGTCGATCGTGAGGCGGTCACCACGGCAACCGTCGTGCCGACGATGCTCGCCCGCGTCGTCGCCGAGCTGCAACGCACCGGCGCGACGCTACCGTCGCTGCAGACCCTCGCCTACGGTGGCTCCAAGGTTGCTCTGCCGCTGTTGCGGACAGCGCTGCGCCTGCTGCCCGAGGTCGGTTTCGTCAACGCCTACGGCCTGACCGAAACCAGTTCCACCATCGCTGTTCTCGGGCCGGACGAGCACCGCGCCGCCGTGACTTCCGGCGATCCGGCGGTGGCGCGCAAGCTGGGTTCGGTCGGCACCCCGGTTCCCGGTATCGAGCTGCAGATCCGTGACGCGAACGGCACCGTGCTACCGGTGGGTGTCACGGGTGAGCTGTACGTGCGCGGGCCGCAGGTGTCGGGTCGCTACACCGGGATCGGATCGGTTCTCGACGCGTTCGGCTGGTTCGCGACCAAGGATGTGGCCGAACTCGACGCCGACGGATTCCTCTATATCGGTGGGCGTTCCGACGACACCATCATCCGTGGCGGGGAGAACATCGCACCCGCCGAGATCGAGGACGTGCTGGTAGAGCACCCCCAGGTGCGCGAGGTCGTCGTCATCGGGATCGATGATCCGCAGTGGGGTCAGATCATCGTCGCGGTGGTGGTGCCCGAGGGAGACCCGGACCCGGAGGAACTGCGCGGATTCGCCCGCGCCAGCCTGCGCGGTTCGCGAACCCCGGACCGGGTCGTCTTCCGGAACACCTTGCCCGCGACGCCGACCGGGAAGATCCTGCGGCGTGACTTGGTCACGGAGTACAGCTCGCAACCGGTGCCCGGCGCGGGTAGATAGCCACAAGAAGGAGAACAGTGCCAATGGTCAACAACGGTGCGCGACTGCGCAGTCAGGTGTGTGACACCGAAGTCATCGTGGTGAAAGCGGGCAGCAGTCTCGACGATCTGCGGGCGGGCGGAGTGCCGATGGTTCCGCTCGATGGTGCGCGGGCGGGCGGTGCGCCCGACGCGAAATTCGCCGACGGGAATGTGCTGGGCAAGCGCTATGTCGACGCGTCCGGTGCCGAGATTCTCGTGACGAAGGCGGGTGCGGGCACGCTCAGCGTAGGCGCCGAGCCGCTGGCATTGAAAGGTGCTGCCCCCCTTCCGGCGAGCGACTGACCCCGCGAAAGCGACTGGGCCGCCGGCGCGATGGCGCCGACGGCCCTTCTGCTGTGCTTCACGGGCGCAGCCGGAACATTGCCTCCTGGGCGTAGGACGCCACCAGCTCGCCGTCCTCGGTGAGCACGTCGCCGCGCCCGAAGGCACGGCCCTGGGCCAGGATCGGGCTGTGCTGGCGCAGCACCTGCCAGGCATCGCTGCGGACCGGCTGGTGGAACCACAGTGTGTGGGAGGTGACCGCGGACAGGAACCGGGTGCCGTTGCCGGTATGGCTGATCCCGTCCTCGGGCCGCAACGCGGTGCCGATCAGCGTCAAGTCGGTGGCGTAGGCGGTCAAGGGGGCACCCAGTTCGGGTGCGACAGGAGGGGTACGCATCCACATCGTGTAGGTGGGCGGTCCGGCCGCGGTGCTGTCGAGGTCGTCGCTGGAGCGAGCCTCCCACGGCAGCAAGGGAAATACCACCTCGTGCTCCGCGCCGGGTGGTTCGCCGACCGCGGGCAGGCTCTGGCGCCGCGGGCCGTCCTCGGGGGTGTGCAGCGAGGCCACGGCCGTCGCGATCACCTGATCTGCCTGGTACGCGAGCAGGGTGGCGGTGGCGAAGGAACGGCCTTCGTGCTGGATGTTCGCCTCGTACCGGATCGGGGTGTCCGACCGTCCCTCCCGCGTGAAGACCGTGTGTAGCGACTTCACGCTCTTCTCGGGGACGGCGAGCCGGGCGGCCACGACCAGCTGCCCCAGGATCTGACCGCCGAAGATCCGGTGGTAGGGCAGGGTCTGGTTCACGGCCTCGTAGGCGATGGTGTCTGTGCTCGCGGCCGGCTTCAATTCCAGGCACGCGAGCAGGTCGTTCCACATGTCGGGCATGATGTGAGTGTAATATAGATTCTCATAGGAAGAGAATGAGCCTCTCGCACTGGGTGCGGCACCTGTTGTCGCGGCGAGAGGGGCTGGGGCGACGGAGGTCAGATGACGATCACACCGGATCGGCAGGAGTCGGCGATGTCATCGGTATCGGCGATGTTGCGAATCTTCGACGTCGAACCCGACGGCCCGAGCAGCTACGTCGGCGTCAGCGACGGCGGCGCGCGAGAGGTGGTCGACGGTACGCAACTGTTGGCGCAGGCGCTGGTCGCTACCGCGAAGGCGTTGCCGGACAAGGTTGTTCGTTCCGGGCACGCGGTGTTCAGCCGGGCGGTCGACGCCGCGGCGCCGGTGCGGTTCACCGTGGACGTGACGCACTGTGGCCGTTCCATGGCGAGCACCGTGGTCGCGGTGGAGCAGGCGGGCCGGCGATGCGCCACCGTGTCGGTGCTGGCCGACGCGCCGACCGAAGACGTTGTGCGCCACCATGTACCGCGTCCCGAGGTGCCGGGCCCAACGGCCGCGCTGCCCGCGAACATGCCCATGATCGGCCGGGATCTGCGCATCGTCGGGGTGGCCGATGTGAACGACCCCGACGAAGTCGGTCCGCCGGAACTGCACGCGTGGCTGCACTACGACCCGGTCCCCGAACGCGACGATCTGGGCAAGGCGCTGTTGGCGCACTTCACCGGGCATCTGTCGGTGTCTGCCAGCTTGCGGGCGCATCCCGGGATCGGCACCGCGCAGGCGCATCACAGCCTGTCCACCGCGGTCATGACCGTCTCGGTGCGGTTCCACGAGCCGGTCGAATGGGCGGGCTGGCTGCTGTACACCCATGAGAGCATCCAGATCGGCGCCGGAATGTCGTGTGTTCGCGGACTGGTGCACACCGAGAGTGGGCGCTTGCTCGCCTCGTTCACGCAGGAGGCCATGATCCGCAGGCCACGGGCCGACGAGGCCGCGGTACCTGTGCGCGCGAGGCTGTGACAGGAGGATTTCGATGACCGAGTACCCAGGATTCGTGACCCGCCCCGACTATCGGATAGACATCCACGCCCGCCGCAACCGCATCACCGTCCACGTGGGCGAGCTACTGGTCGCGGAATCGGTGCGGGCGCTACTGGTCGACGAGCAGGACCACGGACTCGTCTTCTATCTGCCGAGAGAGGACTTCGGCGTCTCGTTGCGCAGGGCTACGGGATACAGCACGATCTGCCCGTTCAAAGGCGAAGCCACCTACTGGCGCTTCGACGGCGACGGCGACGAGCCACTGGCGTGGAGCTACGAGGACCCGGCCCCACAGGTCGCGCGGCTGCGCGGGCACCTGGCGTTCTACCAGGATCGGGTGACGCTGCGCGTCGGTGCCGCCACGCCCGCCGTCAGCGGCCGCTGAGCGCTCGGCATCGGGCGGGGTCGTCCCGGTGCCGACCGGCTCATCGGCCGCGGTTCTCGCGCGGGGCTCCCCGCCATCCGCACGGCAGCCCGCAGGTCGGCTGCAATGTCGTGTCCGTGCGCCCGTCGGTGAAGATTCGCCGCGTCTCGGTGGCCTCCGCGGGATAGCCGCAGTCCGGGCACTTCTCGAAGAAGTCCAGTACCTGGTGTACCGCCTGAGACTGCGGCTTCTCCTGGAAGGCAGGCCCGTTCGGGCGCGGCAACGGATCGACCGCATCCGGCCGCCGCCACCGGACATCGGCGGTCCGGGGCGCCCCCTTGCGTGCTGCGGCGGTGGCGTGATGCGAGGTCATAAGCTTCCCATTTTCTTGGCGAGTTGCGAGAATGGCATTTCCATCATATCCGCTCATGGCAGATCTTCACCGACTCAATGTGCCGAAATATGTTGAATTACAAGCGAGAATGACGTTATCGTTTGCGCTATGACAATCGAGGGACGTAGTGCGCAGGGCGGCCCGGTGTGGCTGTTCTGTCCGGCGGACCGGCCCGAGCGGTTCGCCAAGGCGGCGGCGTGCGCGGACACGGTGATCCTGGACCTGGAAGACGGTGTCGGCGAGGAGGCGAAAGCCGCTGCGCGCGAGGCGATCCGGCAATGCCGCCTGGATCCCGCGCGAACGATCATCCGGATCAACCCGCTCGGTTCGGCGCATTTCCAGCCCGACCTCGACGTCGTCGAGCGCACACCCTTCCGCCAACTCATGCTCCCCAAAACCGAAACCGGCGACATTCCGCCGTCGCTGGGCGGCTATGACATCGTCGCGCTGGTCGAGACCCCGGCCGGCGTTCGGCAGCTCGACGACATCGCTCGCTCGTCCGCGGTGAGCGCCCTGATGTGGGGTGCCGAAGATCTTGTCGCAGCACTGGGCGGCAGCTCGTCCCGGCACGCGAACGGCACCTATCGCGATGTCGCCAAGCACCTGCGCTCGGCAACACTGCTCGCGGCGAAAGCTCACGGCAAGCTGGCGGTGGACGGGGTCTATCTCGATATCCCCGATCTGGACGGATTGGCCGCCGAATCAGCCGACGCCGTCGCGTCCGGATTCGATATCAAGGTGGCCCTGCATCCCACGCAGGTCGCGGTCATCGCCGAGGCCTACCGTCCCGGCCTCGCCGAACTCGATTGGGCGCGACGCGTTCTCGGCGCGGCGGAGCACTCGCGGGGCGTCTTCGCCGTCGACGGTGCGATGGTGGACGCGCCGATTCTGAGCCAGGCTCGCCGGATCGTCGCCCGTGCGGACGGCGTCCGCACGGGTCAGCGATAGCCGAGGGTGCCTGCTGTCAGATCACCGTCCCCACATCGGTGTGGACGAGATTGTCGAGCGCGCGTTCGGCGACGGCGGCGATCGTCATCGACGGATTGCACGCGGCGGTGTTGCCGGGCATGAGGGCACCGTCGAGGACATAGAGGCCGCGCTGACCGAGCACCCGCCCGTCCAGATCGCAGACCGTGCCCATATTCGCGCCGCCGAGCGGATGCCAGGTGGACGGGAACACCGCGTTGGTGTCGAGCAGCATGCTGTCGGGTCCGGCGATGCGGCGCACCGCCGGGTCGATGTGCCCGTCCTGGATCGCGCGGTCGCCATCGCTGGGCCAGCGCAGGGTCGCGCTGTCGGTGCCCGACTCGTAGACGAACTCGCCGCGCCCGCTGCTCACGCCGTAACCGACCAGCATGGTGCTGCCGGGGTCGACGGCCAGCGGGGGAATCGAGGCTTGGATCACGGTGAACGCCGCCTTCGGGTCGTCCCAGTTCTTGCTGCCGTACACAACGGGTCCGCCCTGGGCGCTGCCGAACCCGGCGGATGGGTTGCGCCACACATAGATTCGGTCCGCGTTGGTGCCCCACCCGCCGCCGAGTCCGTCGGGCAGGTCGGGGATATGGCCCTTCGCACCGGCCCGCACGAGCAGCTGGGTGGTGTTGAGACTGCCCGCCGCGAGCACCAGCGTGGGGGTGGTGATGATCTTGTTCTCGAGCACGGTGCCCGCGGTGTCGAGTCGGTCGACGCGCACCACCCAGCGGCCGTCGGGCGCTCGTTCGATATCGGTGACCTCGTGCAGGGTCTGCACGTCGACCCGGCCGGTGGCCTCGGCCGCCGCGATATAGGTGACGTCGACGGAGTTCTTGCCGCCGTTGTTCACACCCATGGCACCGTCACCGTTGGTGTAGGACGGCTTCATCTCCCCGCGCAGTTCGGCCAGCGCGTAGTTCCAGTCGATCGGCATCGGGATCTTTGACAACGGCATGCCCGCGGCGCGGACACGGTCGGCGAAAACCCTTGCCGCCAGGTAGTTCTCGTGATCGACCAGCTCGTCGGGCGCGGTGGCGAGGCCGAGCATGCGCGCGACCCGGGGGTAGTGAACCCGGTCCATCAGCCCCCAGTCGAGCTCGGACGGCAGATGCGTCTCGAACACCTCGCGGGTGGGCTGCAGCGACATGCCCTGGTAGACCAGCGAGCCGCCGCCGAGGCCCGCGGCGCACAGCGCGGTCATCCCGGCACCGGCCACCGCTTCCACCAGGCCGGTGTACGGCTCGAATATCAGTGGGCGGCCGAACAACACCGGGTTGGAGCGGTGCCAGAGCAGGCGTTTGTCTGGCTGCGAGGCGCGCGGGAAGGTTTCGGAGTTGGGGCCGGTCGCCCAGCGCTTGCCGCGTTCGAGCATCAGCACGTCGACGCCTGCCTGCGCCAGCCGCAGCGCGGTGACGCCGCCGCCGAAGCCGGAGCCGATCACGACGACCCGGCGCTCGTGCCTGGTGAGTGGTACGCCGCCGGTGCGGACCGCGATGCCGGTGTGGGCCGAGGCGGTGCGAGTCGCGGCGAGGGCGAGCCCGGCAGCCGCGGCGCCGGTCAGCAGTGAGCGGCGGGTGAACTCGGACATGTCAGCAACTTTCATGGTTCGGGGGATAGGAGGAGCGGAGGTTCAGACGCCATGTCGAGAGAGCAGGAGGTCGAGCAGTCCGGCCTCGCGGCCCTGCTCGGTCACCATGCCGCGCGCTGCGCGCTCGACCTCACCGCCGGTGAGCAGTGCATCGGCGGCGGCGGCCATCTCGACGCCGCCGTAGTGGTGGCGGCGCATGAGCTGCAGGAACAGCACCTCGGCCTGCCCGCCGCGGGCGGCGGCGAGTTGGTCGAGTTCGGCGGTGGTCGCCATGCCAGGCATCACCGGGTTGCGCGATTCGAGGGCCGTGGTGTTGTGCCGGTGCGCCTCGGACTGCGCCATCCAGGCCATCGGATGCGGGGCGGTGACCGGTGCGTTCGCCAGCCGCAACCACCCGAGCAGCATTCCCAGTTCGGTGCGTTGGGTGTCGGCTATCTGGCCTGCCAACCTCGCCACCGACGGCTCCACACCGGGGTCGAGCCGTTGCACCAGCATCAATGCCTGGCTGTGGTGGGCCACCATGTCCTGCACGAAGCCGATCTCGGTAGCGGTCAGCAGTGGCTCGCGCGCGGGTTCACCCGAGATCAGCACCGGCCGCAGCGCCATACCCATCGCCAGCAGTAAGACGGCTAGTCCCGCCATCGTCGCGACACGGAACAGGGTGTGCCGGTTCATGATCCGGTCGTCGATGCCTGATCGGAGGGCGGGGTGTAGACCGAAGGTGCGAGCTCGAGGGCCAGAAAACCGTTGTCCGCGCAGGTGGTCCAGAGCTGGTTGCCACGCCATTCGGGCGGCGAGAAGCACCAGTCTGTGGACAGATCACCGAAAGTCAGTGTGCCGGTGCGCGAACTGAGTGCCTGTTGCGGATCGAACTGCCCCTGCAACATCGACTGGGCCACGGTCGGTGCCGCGAGCAGCGGTGGCCCGATGATCGAGGCGAGCGCGTGCGGTGAGTTCCACAGCTCGGCCTTCTCAGCGGTGCGCGCGGGCGGGTTGAAGTAGGCGATCTCGCGAATGGTCGCGGGGTCGCGCACGTCGAACACGCGGATACCCGACGAGGTCCAGCTGCAGGCCAGCGCGGTGGGGTCGGTCGGCCGGTCGGCGGCGCAGTAATGCGCGTCGTAGGCGAACAGCGAGCCGCCCGAGGCCGAGGCGATCATGCTGTCCTGGTTCTCCGGCAGGTTGATCGCGAGTTTGATCGACTGCGCCAGCCGGGGTCGGTGATCGTCGGAGACGTCGATGAGCTTGACGCCACCCGACCCCGCCTCATCGACGGCGAAGACGTAGGGCGCACCTCGGTAGGTCACGGGTACGGCATGCTGAGTGGCCCAGCCGTCGGTCCATGGCATATCGGCCAGCTCCTGCACGCGTGGTTCGGGATCACGCCGCTGCACCGCGCTCACGTCGAGGATCTTCATCCCGCCGATGTTGTTGGCCAGATACATCCGGTTGCCGTCGGGGGAGAGGCCGAATCCGTGCATCGACAACCCGGCCAGACCCTGCCAGATCACGCGTGGGTTTGCCGGATCGGTGAGATCGACGGCGCTGAGCAGCCCGGGCGCTGTTCCCGATGCCCAGTAGGTTCGCCCGTCGGGGGAGAAGCCGCCCTCATGGGCGGTGATCGGTACCGGCAGTGCCAGGTCGGTGCCGGGACCCGGATTGAGCAGGCGCGGGTGCGCGCAGTCGGAGATGTCGTACACCGACAACAGCCCGGCACCGGTCAGTGCGGGAACGCCCGCGCCCACCAGTAGTTTTCGCGCCGCGTTGACCTTCAGGCTCTCCCAAGTCCCCGCGATCATGGCCGGTTCGGTCAGGGTCGCGGTCTGCACCGGGGCGGTCGGATCGGCGACATCGAGCACGCGCACACCGATGTCGGGCCCGAGCAGGTTGCCGGGAAAGAAGGTGCCGATGTAGGCGCAATGGTCATAGGTCACCGAGGTGATGCCGCCACCACGACCTGCCGAACTGCCGAGCAGGCGCATATTGCAGCGAAATCCGTCACGGGTGCGGCCGCTGTCACGGTCGGCGGCGGGCACATCGCCCTGCAGTCCGGTTTCCGGGAGGGAGCCGGGTAGACAGTCGGCCGGACCCACCGCCTGCCCCGTCGGCGCACCGGCGGCGGGCTGGATGGACGCCGCACCGAGCGGCATCAGCAGCGTTACCGCCGCGACGGCGGCGCAGCGTCGCGCCGTCCGGGTGAACAAGGAAGTCATGGCTGGGTTTCGGCCCCGTGAGCGGGGCTGCCTTTCCTGGAAGCTGTTGGGCGGCTGCAGCATTCAGACACGGCCAACGTACGCCGCATCCATGAGTAACCGTGTTACTGATGGCGCGACGCTACCACCTAGGTGGCAGTGGGGGAACTGATTCGCGGTATTCGGTACGGGTGGGGTGAGGTGCGGCGGAGATGGCTCACCGGGGGACCGGGGCGTAGGGGCCGCCGTAGGGAGTCGGGATGGTCAGCGGTCCGGTCGGCGCGGGGTCGGCGGTCTGGTGGGGGTCGCCGACCGGCGGAGGTCGCACGGGGTCGTCGGTGGGTCGGGGAGCGTTGCGGGCACCGCGCGGCATCAGTGTCGGGTCGGGGTCGGTGCAGTCCGCGTTGACGTACGGATCGGCGTAGTCGGGGACGGAACCAGCATGCCGCGGCACGTTGTAGTCGCAGGCGTAGCGGGGGTAGATGCTGGCCAGCGCCCACACGCCGCCGTCATGAAACGCCGAGGTCACCGCATCCAGAGCCGATCCGGCGCGTTGCTGGGGGAAGAAGAATTCGTTGAGGGCGGGGATTCGGGAGTAGGCGACCTGGGAGACGGTGACAAGGTTGCCCAGCAGTTGGACCATCGTCGGTGAGTTCTCGGCGAGGATGGTGTCGAGGGTGGCGAGCAGCGGTGGTGTCTGCGCGACGAGCTGCTCGAATCCGCCGGTCATCGAGGACACGCCGCCGAGCGTGGCGGACAGGTTCGCCGCGGTGGAGCGCAGCGCGTCCTGACCGTCGTGCAGGGTCGTCAGGACGACTCTGCTGTTGCGGAGCAGGTTCACCGTGTGCGGCAGTGTCGTGTCCAGGGTCGAGATGAGGAACGTCCCACCATCGATGATCGACGCCAGCTTGTCGGGGCCCGCCTGGCCGGCACCCAGTTCCGCGGAGATCGCCGCGAGGCGCGCCGGATCGATCTGAGACATGGTGCCACTGAGGCTTTCGAGCATGTCCGACATCGGCACCGGCGTGGACGTGCGATCGGCGGTGATCAGTGCGCCGTCGGTCAGATAGGGGCCGTCGTCACCGGCCGGGACGAAATCCAGGTACTGTTCGCCGGCCGCGGACAGGGCCGCGGCACGGACCTGGCCGGAGGTGGGGATTCGGACATGCTCGTCGATGGCGGCGACGACGACCACGGCCTCGCCGGCGACCGCGACGGAATCGACGCGTCCTACGCGGACCCCGCGCAGGGTGACTTCCTGTCCAGGCAGTAGCCCGCCGGATCGGTCCAGTTCGACACGGACCTGGTATGGCCGGCTCAGCGGATCCAGGTCGAGAGTGTTGAAGATCAGATGTCCACAGGCGCCACCGAGAATGGCGAACAGGCCCAACAGGGAGACCACCACCCGATAGTGGTGGGCGCGGCGGATGCCGCCGACGAGCAGGGTGGCAGGCCCCTCCCACACGCTGCGCTGCGTTGTCTCGGTCATCGTGGCGCGCCTTCCAGACGGTTGCCCAGTCGGGCGAGCATGTGCTGTAACGACCCGACGAAGGCCGCCCAGTCGGTGAGGTCGGGAGCTCGGCTACCGGATGTGCTGGGGAAGGCGGGATCGGGGAGCGCGATCCCCGTGATGTCGGCTTTGACGTGCCCGTTGGGTCCGCTGATCATCTTGATGACAATGCCGAGCATGGTATTGACCTCGCCGAGATCGGCCTCGGGATTGGTGGCCGCGGCGTTGAGACCGGCGGCGAGCCGGTTGATGTTGGCGGCCATACTCGTGGTGTTGGTGCCCTGGATGCTGGGGAACCGGGCGAGTTGGGCGGCGATGGTGTCGATGCGCTCCACCAGCGTGACGATCGAACCGGTGTTCTCGGCCAGCACCTGCATCGCCGGTCCGGCCGCGGCGGCGGTGTCGGCCAGGGTGCCCTGCTGGGCGGCGACGGTCGCGCTGAGATCGGCGGCGGAGTGCAGGAGTTCGTTGATCTGTCCCGACCGGGCTGACAGCGAACCGAGCAGGGTCCGGGTCTCGGTGAGTAGTCCGGCGAGTCGCTCACCGCGGCCACCGACATGCTCGCTGAGTGCGGAGATCACTGTGGTGAGATATTCGATGGTGCCGCCGCTGACCAGAAGTGATGCGCGAGTGAGCATTTCCTCGATCGTCGAAGCGGCCGAGGTCGATTCCAGCGCGATGTCGCTGCCGTCGTCGAGGGCGGCGGTTCCGGGTTCGATGATCCGAGGGGGTTTCATCGCGACGAAGACATCGCCCATCGGGGTCGCCGACCGCAGCTCTGCCGACGTGCCGAGCGGCAGGCGCACGGTCGAGGTGATCCGCAGGGTGACTACCGCGGTGTAGTCGCGCGCGGACATGGATTCGACCTGGCCGATGTCGGCGCCGTTGAACTTGACCTTGGCCTTGGTCGGGAGGTTGAGGGCGTTGGCGAATGTCGCGGTGAGGGTGTAGGTGTCACCACCGAGCCCTGGTGCGGGCAGCGGCAGCCGGTCCAGCCCCACGGCGCATCCGGTGGCCGACAAGGCGAGCGCGGCGGCGGTGGCGACGAACCGGCTCGCCTTGCCCTGGCGTGTCATCGGCCGTTCTTTTCCGCGATGCCCGCCAGGATGGCGGTGATACCGAAATCCGGGCCCATGTCGCGCATGGTCCCGGTGGCGCAGCCGAGATTCCGCAGTTGCAGCAGGTTGCAGACTTCCTTGACCATTTGGCCGTCGAGTAGCAGCCGGTTGATATCGACAGTGGCACGGAGTGCGCCGACGTTCTGGTCGACGGAGTGGTAGGCGTTGTCGACAACCATGGGAAACACGTCGAGGAATGCGGCGAGGTTGTAGTCGTAGGCGGCCAGCGAACCGGTCAGGGTGTCGGCGTCGGTCGCCAAACCGGCGATCGTGCCCTGGTGGCGTCGGACCAGGTCGGTCACCGCCACGATGATCCTGTTCATCGCGGCCCCGGTCGCGCCGGTGCCCAGTTGCTGCTCGGCCAGGAAATCGCTGAGTTGTGCTACGGCACCGCCGAATTCACGCAGCGTCACGTCGTTGCGCGCGGCCGCGGCCGTCAGCGCGTCGAGGTTGGTGACGACGGTGGTGATCGCGTCGCGGGTGACCGCACCGTGATCCGCACCCAGTTGCAGCGCGCGGGAGAGCTCGCTGAGCGCGGCGCGCACGTTCTCGCCGTTGCCGCTGGTCGCCGCCGACCCCAGGTTCATCAGATCCGCGACCGGCCCCGAGCCGTTGCCGTCACCGCCGAGCGAGCCGGACAGCTGCTGCGCCATCGACAACAGGGCGTCGAACTCGACCGGCGATTTCGTGTGTGCCGTGTCCAGCATGGCACCCGTGGCCAAGGTCGGCCCACCTCGATAGACCGGGGTGAGTTCGATGTGGCGGTCGGTGAGGATCGAGTCCGAGATCGTGACCGCTTGAACATCGGCGGGCAGCCGAATGCCGCCGTTGATACGCATCTGGATTTCGACGGCGGCGCCGTGGGCTTGGATGCGCACGATCCGGCCCACCCGCATCCCGAGAACCGAGACCGCGTTGCCCTCGTAGAGGCCGTTGGCGTTGGCGAAGCGGGCGGTGATGGTGGTGGATGTGTCGGCGCCGGACGAGCATCCGGCCAGACAGGCGGCGGTCAGGCTGACGACGGCCAGTTTGAGGGTGGACAGGGTGACGCTCATCGGCAGTCCTGGAGGTAGGGGGCTCGGCCCGCGGCGACCGCGGTGGCACTCAACGCGCACATCCAGGAGTCGATGAACGCTCCGTCGGGGGCGTTGGCGTTCAGTTCCGCGCCGGTGCCCGTGGCATTGGCGAACATTCGCCACGGCACCGGCAGGATTTGCAGGATGTTGCGGAGTAGGTCGTCGTGGCTGGTGAGCATCGCGGTCATCTCGCGCAGGTCGGTCAGCAGTTGTTCGATCTCGGTCGCCTCGCCGACCACGATCGGTTCGAGCCGCCGGACCAGGGTGGTGACCGCGTCGAGTAGTCGGTGCAGCGCTTCCTGCCGGGCGACGATATGCCCCAGCACGGTGCTGCCCTGGCCGATGACCGCGCCGATCTCGGCCTGCTGAGTACGGATGACGGTGCTGACCTGGCCGGTCGTGGTGAGCAGGTCGCCGATCTGCTGGCGGCGGGTGGCGATGACGGTGGACAGGGATCGCACGTCGCGCAGGATGCCGGGGATCAGGGCGGGAACACCGTCGAGTCCGTGCGAGAGCGCCGTCATCGACTCGGCGATCTGGTCGGCGTCGAGTTGATCGAAGGTGGTGGTGGCATCCTGCAGCGCGGTCTCCAGATCGTACGGGACCGTGGTGTGCGACAACGGAATTCGATTGCCGGGCAGCGTGCCGGCGCCGGTCGAGCGCAGTTCCACATAGCGTGAGCCCAGCAGGGTGGTCAACTTGATCGCGGCCGCGGTGTCGGCGCCCAAGCTGACCTCGTCGTCGATCTTCATGGTCACCTCCACGCGGTCACCGACCAGCTCGGTGCTGGTGACCGTCCCCACCGGGATGCCGGCCCAGGTCACCGAGTCGCCCGCGCCGATCCCCGCGGCCTGCGCGAATTCCGCGCGCCAGGTCCGCGACCCGAGCTGCAGCGAATTGACCGTGACCATCGCGACCAGCAACAGGACCATCGTGAGGACGGCGATGAGTCCGATACGCAGCGACTGGTCCGTATCGGAGACCCCGGCGCCCGCCGTGCCGGGCCGCGGCAGGCGCCGGACGAGGGCGCGCAGTGTCTTCATCATGGTCCTACCTACAGATCGGGGAGTTCTGGGGACGGCCGGTCGGGGAGGCGGCTGCCAGGATCTGCGAGATCACCGGATCGATCCCCGGCACGATGCTGAACGCGATGTCACAGACATACGCGTTGACGAAGGCGCCGGCGTCGGTCGCCCGGACCATCGACTGCAGCAGTAGCGGAAGATTGAAACCGAGATAGGCGAAACGTTGCCTGCCGTCGACGAAATGGCTCGCGAAGCCGGGTTCTCGACGCAGGAACTCGTTCAGCGACGGGCTCGCACCGTTGACCACAGTCGCGGCATCGGCGAGCACGGTGGCGATCCGGCCGGTCTGATCCATCAGTGCCTCGCGCTTGCCCTCGAGCCCGTCGAAGATCTTGCGCGTCTGCGCGATCGTTGTCTGTATCCCGGCACTCTGCCCGGCCAGTGTGGTCATGACCACCGTGAGATTGTCGATGAGCGCACCGAGAATCTGATCCGGGCCGGCGAAAGTCTGTGCCAGCGTGGCGGTTTCGGTGATCAGCGCGGCTACCGCGCCGTCGTCGCCCTGCAGCGCCCGGATCAACGCGGAGGTCAGATTGTCCACATCTTCCGGGTCGAGGGTACTGAACAAGGGCTGAAAACCGTTGAGCAGCCCGGAAAGATCGAAGGAGGGCTCAGTGTGTTCGAGCGGGATCACCGCGCCCGGAGCCAGCCGGGCCGGGGCGCCGAAGTCGGCCATGCTGAGCCCGAGGTAGCGCTGGCCGATCAGATTCTGGTAGATGACGGCGGCGCGGGTGTTGCCGTAGACCGGTTGATCCTGGCGTAGCCGGAAGGTGACTTTCGCGTGCGGTCCGTGGATGGCGATGGTGTCGACCCGGCCCACCTGTACCCCCGCTACCCGGACGTCGTCGCCGACCCGCAGTCCCGAGACATCGCTGAACACCGCGGAATAGGCATGTGTGTCACCGGCGACATCGCGTTGCAGGGTCACCCGGACCATCCACAGCAAGAGCGCGGCGACGAGCAGGAACGCGGTCAGGCCGGCGAGTTCGCGTCGGCGTTTCATCGTGGTCCTCCCGTCGTCGGTGCGACCAGGCCGAACAGTTCGGCGAGGCCGACCGATTCCACCGGCAGGCCGAGGCGTTCGGCGATGGCTTGTTCGGGCTCGAGTTGGGTGACCACTTGGTCGGCGTCGCCGATGACGGGTGCGCCTGCCGCCGGGCCGTTGTGGCAGCTCGCCCCGGCGAGTTCGCCGTAGCGGGGGCAGTCGGTGCGGGTGTACTGCTTGTGCGGGGTGAGTTCGACGATGACCTTGGCGGTGCCGCTCTGCGTGTCGACCTGCCAGAAGTCGTCGGCGAACACGCGCGCGATCCGGGTCTGCGAGGTCGTCATCTGCACGAAGTTGTCGCTGCCCGCGGCGAGCACCTGCAGGACCGGGCCCAGTCGGGCATTGAGATCGATCAGTGTCTCGGTCCGATTCGTCATCGCCGTACCGACCGTTTCGGAGGTGGCGACGGCACCGGTCAGCAACTGCGCCAACCGCTCTCGCTGTTGGGCGACGCTGCGCATCGGCCCTACCGCTTCGTGTAGCGCGGCAAGCAAGTCGGGGGCGGACTGCTGTAAGCCTTTGACGCCTTCGGACAGCCCGGTGATGAGGGGGAGACCGGCGCCGGACGCCGCTTCGGCGTTGTAGGCGCGCACGATTCGCTCGAGTTGGGACGCGGCTGCCAGTGCGTCGTCGCCTCGGCCTCTGGTGGCTCGCTCGACGGTCTCGAGGATCCCGACGGTGGGGTCGGTGCCGGGCCGGGCGACCGCGGCGGCGATCCGGCTCAACGCCGTCAGCGAGGTCTGCAGCTGCACACTGGCACGGCTGTGATCCTCGGGAATCGACGCGCCTGCCGACAGCACCGGTCCTGGACCGTTGTCGATGAGCTGGATCGAGGGCACCGCGAACACGTTGCTCGGGACCACACGTGCGGTCACGGTGGCCGGGATTCCCGCCGCGTGTTCGGGAACCAGATCGATGCGTACCTTGTTGGCTGCGCCGCCGGAGGCCGGAACCACTTCGGCCACACTGCCGACCAGCACGCCGCGGTATTTGACGTCGGAACGTTTCGGGAGGCCGTCGCCGACGTCGACCAGCATCGCGGTGACCTCGACGGTCTGCGCGAACGCGCCTTCGGATCGGGCGACCATCGCCGTGACCGCGGCGGCGACCACAGCGAGCGCGGCCACACCCCGCACGAACAACTTCGCGTTCGACAGGCGCCGGTCATCGGATTCGAACACTATCGCCATCGCACTACCCGCTGATCCTGGAGCCGGCGTCGAAACCCCACAGCGCCAGCGTCATCAATAGATTCACCGAGATCATGACGGTGATACTCGCGCGCATCGCGCGACCGGCCGCGACACCGACGCCCTGCGGTCCACCGCGTGCGTAGTAGCCGTAGTAGCACTGGATCGTCGTGGTGATGGTGACGAACACGATCGCCTTCAGTAGCGAGAACACGATGTCGGTACCACCCAGAACCAGGTCGAAATAGTGCGCGTAGGTGCCGAACGATTGCCCGCCGACCAACCCGACGAACAACTCGACCGCGAGGTAGTCCGCGGCCAGCGCGGCCAGATACAACGGAATCACCGCCACGATCGCCGCGATCAGCCGCGTCGAGACGAGGAAGGGGACAGGGCGGATCGCGATGGCGTCGAGCGCGTCGATCTCCTCGGCGATCCGCATCGCGCCCAGCTGCGCGGTGAACCGGCACCCCGCCTGCGCCGCGAAGGCGATCGAGGCCATGATCGGGGCCAGTTCACGGGTGGCGGCGGTCGCGGCGATCATCCCGGTCGCGGGCTCCATGCCGAGCAGCTTCAAGGCGTTGAAGCCCTCGATACCGACGATGCCCCCCGCGGCGGCACCGAGGATGATCATCACACCCGCCGTTCCGCCACCGACGATCAGCGAGCCGTTGCCCCAGGTCACATCGGACAGGATCCGCAGGGATTCACGGCTGTACTGCCGCAGCGCCACCGGAATCGACACCACCGCGCGCACGAAGAACGTGAACATGTGCCCGAACCTGATGATGCCGCGCCACGGCACGGCCGCCACGGTCAGCACGGTCCGAACACCCGGTGGGAGATAGGTGGCGGCCATTACAGCGTCGTCCTCGGGAACAGCATGGTGTAGACCTGGGTGAAGCCGAGATTGACCACCATCAGCACGACGATGGAGGCCACCACGGCGGCATTGACCGAATTCGCGACACCGCCCGGCCCACCCCGGGTGTTCAGGCCCTTCTCGCACGCGATCACGACGACGATCACCCCGAACACCGCCGCCTTGACCATCGCCAGATACAGGTCGCCCGCGGTCGCGAACGAGGAGAACGTCGCCATGTAGCTGCCCGGAGTGCCGTCCTGGACATAGACATTGAACAGATAGCCGGCGAGGAATCCGACAAAGCAACTGACACTGGTGAGCGCCATCGCGATGAGAATCCCCGCGGCCAACCGCGGCACCACGAGCTTGCGCAGTACCGACACACCCATGACTTCCATCGCGTCGATCTCCTCGCGGATCTTGCGGGAGCCCAGGTCGGCGCACAGCGCCGAACCGACCGCTGCCGCGAGCAGGATGGCGGTGACCAGCGGTGCCGACTGGCGGATCACCGCCAGCCCACTCGCCGCCCCGGCCAGCGACGTGGCCCCGACCTGCCCGGCCAACAAACCGAACTGGATGGACAGCGTGGCACTGATCGGTAGCGCCACCGCCACCGTCGGAAGCAGGGAGGTCTTCACCATGAACACCGCCTGCCCGACGAATTCGTCGAAGGGAAAGCGCCGCGCCGCGATATCGGTGACGAGGTAGCGAAACGCGTCGCGCCCGAGCGTGACCTGACGTCCGACGGTCTGTAGCGAGGCGATGGGGTGGCGCCGGTGGTATTGCTTCGACCAGTCCTTGATCTCGGTGACCGCGGATGTGCTGGGTTCCACTGCGAGCCTTCCTCTTCCGGTCCGATGTCTCGCTACCGCGGTGCGGGCGCGGCGAGTTCCCGAAGCGAGGACAGAAACAGTTCATCCATGTGCGGGCTCAGTTCGCTCAGGGTCGCCGCGCCCGCGTGACTGGCGGAGCCGAAGACACGTTCGAGGGCGTCGGCGGGCGTGGTGGCGCCGATGGACAGACACAGGCAGGCCACGCCCTCTGCACGCAACTCCTCGAGCGCCTTGGCGGCATCGGCTTCGGCGTAGCGGCCTTCGTAGCCACCGTCGTAGGGACAACCGTCCGACAGCACGACCAACAGCCGATTCTGTGTTCCCGCTTCGTTTTTGAGGATCTCGCCCGCACCGCGGATGCCGGCCCCCAAGCGGGTGTAGTTCGAGGGCTGCAGCTGGTTGAGTCTGGCGCGTCCGAGGGCACCGAACCGCTGATCGAAGGTTTTGATCGCGGGCAGGTGCACCGCGTGGCGCCCCTCGGACCGGAACGCGTACACCGCCACACGATCACCGAGCTCTTCGAGCGTGACGGCCAGCGTGGCGGCCGCGCGGCGCTGATGTTCGTGCACGGACAGGCCCTTCAGATCGGCATCGGTGGCCGATCCGGAGGCATCGAGCAGGATCAGCACGCCGAGATTGCGTTCGAGCCTGCGGTGTTCGAGGTACACGTTCTCCGGCCGTGAGAAGCCCGAACGCAGATCGACGAACAGATCGATGAGCGCCTCGATATCGAGCTCGTCACCGTCGGCGCGCCCGCGTAACACCTTGGGGCCCAGCCCAACCCGAGCCAGCCGCCGCCGGAGCACATCGTCGCGCGGAACACGCGCGGCCGAGATATCGGTGGGAACCGTCAGCGGAAAGTCGACGACTCGGCACCAATCCGGCTTGTACCGCTCGTTGAAAACGTCCCACTCCGGATACAGAGCGCCGCCGATTCCGGCGGCAGCGCCCGGCTTGTCCGCGTCGGTGAACTTGATCCGGGTGGGCAGCGGCCGGGCCTGCGGTCCGACCATGCGCGCCCGCCGCACCGCACTGACCGGGGATTCGGCGCCGGCGGGCCCGTCCCCGTCCGAGCGTGAACTGCCCGCTGTTCTGCGGAGGAATTCCATCACCGATTTGCCGCTGAAGAGCGGATTCTCGAAGAGTTTGAGAATCTTGCTCTCCTCGGATTTCTCGACGCTGTCCTCGAGCTCCTCGTCGGCCTCCGGTATCTCGCTGAGATCGAATTCCAGCCGCAGCTCCCGGTCGGTCGCCCGCCCGCCGGGGCCGGGATCCGACGCCACCAACTGGGCGGGTTTGATGGTGCCGAACCACTCCGGTGGCTCGTCGATCTTCCCTTTTCCCTTGGCCGCCGCGAGTGAATCCGCAGCGGTCGCGGTTCTCGGTTCAGCGTCGAGCCCGAGCCCGGCTGCGACCGGGAGACGTTCGGCGAGTTCGCTGAGGACACGGTGGCCTTCGAGAGCCAAGTAGCGGCGCGCTGCCGAGGGACGCCCCCGCAGTGACCGCACCAATGCCGGATCCAGGCTCCCGGCGCCGAGCAGCGCGCTCTGCAGGAGCACTTCGCGGCGCTGCTCGGTGCCGGAACCGCCTCCCGAGACGAAGACGACCTGGCCGTTCGTATACGGGGCCCCGCCCGCGGGCAGCTCTGCGATACCCACAGACCTGCCTGCGATATGGGTGGCGAGGAACCGGAACCTTTCCGGCCCGTTCGGATCGTCGGCGGTCATGGCTGCGGCAGCACGGCGTCGACGAGTTCGCCGAGAGCGGCAACGATATCCGCGTCATCGGACAGCGCCTGCACCACCGCCGATTGCACGGCGGTGCGCAGGTTCAGCCCGCCGGCGACGAGACCACCGGCGAGGATCAGCATCCGGGTGGAGGACACCTCGCGCAGCGGCGAGTTGTCCAGGTTGCGGATAGCACTGCCGACCCGGACCAGCGTCCGTGCCGTCTCGGCGTCGACCCCGGCTTCGTGGGCTACCACCTCGCGCTCGATCTCGGGCGGCGGAAAGCCGAGTTCGATGGCGACGAACCGCTGCCGA
Source organism: Nocardia sp. FBN12 (assembly GCF_054031145.1). Lineage (NCBI taxonomy): Bacteria > Bacillati > Actinomycetota > Actinomycetes > Mycobacteriales > Nocardiaceae > Nocardia > Nocardia sp. FBN12. Next base: position 2,760,262 of record NZ_CM132926.1, on the reverse strand, counting down.
GTCGACTCCTTCAGGTTCTTCAGAACGCTCTGGTAGCCGGGGTTGTAGGAGATCACCAGCTGGAACCCGGGTGCCGCGGGCAATGTCACCCCGAGCCGGTCGACCGGAAGTTCGCGGCGGTGATCGGCGAGCGGATGGATCACCACGGTGGTGTCCTGGCGTGCCTCCACGACCTCGTCCAGATAGAAGATGGCGCCCGCCCGGACGGCCCGCGTCAACGGACCGTCCACCCAGACCGTTTCGCCGCCCTTGAGTAGGAAACGGCCCACCAGATCGGCCGAGGTCATGTCCTCGTGGCCGGCGACGGTGATCAGTTCCCGGCCGAGCTCGGCGGCCATGGTTTCCACGAAGCGGGTCTTGCCACAGCCGGTAGGACCCTTGAGCAGAAGCGGCAGGCCGCCGACGGCGGCGGCGCGAAAGACTTCCACTTCGTCACCGACCGCCCGATAGAACGGTGCAGGCGGAACGTCGAGTACAGCGCTGGATCGACTGTTCATGTCAGTTTCCTTTGTCGGTGTCGGCGAAGGGAATGATCTTCGGCAGTTCCGCGCCCTCTGGCAAGATGAGACGGCCATTCGGATCTATATAGCCGCTGTTCCTGAAGGGAACCGGTAGATCAGGATGTGGGCAGAGCCGGTCGGTCCCTTCGCCACAGATGCCCATATTGAAATACGAGCGCTTCTGGATATCCTCGGGCCAGGGATCGGTGTGAAGTGCGAAGAACTGCGCGGGCAGGTTGTAGCCCACGAAGAAGAAGGTGCTGACCGCCGCGAAGATCGCCAGGAAACGCGTGAACTGTTGCCTGATGAATCCGCCCTGGATCTGATCCAAGCCACGTTCGACGATGGTCCGGCCGCGGTCGTCGGTGAAATAGCGCAGCGAGCAGAGACCGGCCTGAACACCGCCCCACATGAGTCCTTCGTACAGCGGCCACTGGTAATAGGTGCCTGCGTTGATCGACCATGCCTGGAGTGCGCCGGGGTAGGTGAAAAGACCCATCGGCATCAGGAACAGACCTTCGATGACGAGATCGAAGAAGAATGTCCAGACGAGCAGCACGCCGATCAGACCCATAGTGCTGATATTGGGGAACCGCTGCTTGGTCTTTCGCATCACCCAGCAGCCGAGGATCGTGCACAGCAGCACGCCGTACGAATAGCCCGGTGCGTTCATCAGGATCGGTTCGGCCATCATGGCGCCCGGTTCACCATAGGATTGCCAGCCCGGTACGTCCTGCACCCACGAGCCCCTGTTGAACATCCAGGTGTTGTAGGTACTCCACGTATTGAAGTAGTTCAGCAGTGGGTCCTGGAAGAACATCAGGCCGCAGGCCACGAACAGCATGCCGTCGAGCGTTATTCGCCGCTCGCGCATCCATGGCCGGATGATGAAGAAATACAGGCCGACCGGCAGGCCGAGCAGAATCACCGCGGTCCAGACGGTGAGAATCACCTTCATGAAGGTTGGCGGATCGCTCGGTCCGGTGGGCACGCGCTCGAAATTGGGGCCGGTGATCCAGCGGAGCCACACATATATCTGGAAGGCGAGAATCAAGCCACCGAGAGTGGCCCAGATCTTGACGGCTTTGCTGGTGGATCGAACTTGTGCGCCGAGGGTGGCCACATTGCCGAGTGGCTCGGTGATGGTGGTTCCCTTTTTCGGTTCCGATGGTCCGCTCACAGCGCACCTCCTCGATGAATTGTGGTGGTCCGAAGGGAATCGGCGATGGCCGTGGAATTCGATGAGGGAGTCATCGGTCACGCTCCTGAGGTATCTGTACGAACAGAAATATACCACTGGGGATCTGAGATTCCCGAGGGTTTCTTAGATTCGTGCCATAATCGCTGACATGGCTGAGCGTTGGACCCGAGAGCGGAGACTCGAGCGCACCAGGGGGTTGCTCCTGGATGCTGCCGAAGAGGTATTTGCCGAAAAAGGCTTCGCGGCGGCGACACTCGATGACATCGCGCACGCCGCCGGCTACACCAAGGGCGCGATCTACAAGCATTTCGCCACCAAGGAAGAGCTCTTCCTCGAGGTGAACGATCGATACCTGCAGCGCTACTTCGACATGTTCGCCGAGGTGCTGGCAGCGGCATCGAGGATGGGCACCGAAGAGCTGGACCGGGTCGGCGAGCTGTGGCGACGGCTCGGCGCCGACCGCGGTACCGAGCACGCCGCGCTCGGCATGGAGTTCACGCTGTACCTGCTGCGCAACCCCGAGGTCAGACAACGAGTCGCTGCCCGGCGGGAAGAGGCGGTAGAAGCGTTGGGACGGTTCATCATCGAGAATCTCGACCGCCTCGGAGCGACCTCGCTGATTCCACCGATGACGATGGCGAGGGTGCTCATCCACACGACGCCGTCGGTCGTGCTCGGCACCGAGCTCGACGGCGTCGACCTCTACGGACCGATCCTCGAGATGTACATGTCGGCGATCAAGCTGCCCTGATCGCGCGCGTCGGCTGTTCATGAGCTGCGGATTTCCGTCGGTGGTCCCGCGGCGTGGTCAGCGCCGACGGTATCGCCTTGCGCCACTGCGGAATCCGCCACTGGCCGGCGAATCGAGAACGACACGGTGTCGAGGTAGCCCGCGAGGCCCTCGGCGCCGAACTCGCGGCCGATGCCGCTGTTCTTGACTCCGCCGAACGGCGCGACGGGATCCATGCTGTAGGGCTCGTTGATACCGACGGTGCCCGCGCGCACGCGGCGGGCGATCGCCGTGGCGCGCTCGATGTCGGGTGACCACACCGAGCCCGAGAGCCCGTACTCGCTGTCGTTGGCGAGGTGGACGGCGTGGTCGTCGTCGGCGTAGGCGATCACGCTGAGAACGGGACCGAAGATCTCTTCCTGCGCGATTCGCATGGAGTTGTCCACGTCGGCGAACAGGGTGGGCCGGACATACCAGCCGCGATCGATGTCTGCGGGCAGGTCGGTGCCGCCGACGAGCAGCCGGGCTCCTTCGCGCTGTCCCAGGTCGATGTATTCGCGTACCCGCTGCTGCTGACGGCGCGAGACCATCGGGCCGATGCGCGTCGCGGTGTCGAAAGGGTCTCCGACAGTGAGGCGTTCGATCGAACTCGCCAGCGCATCGACGAATTCGTGTCGACGGCGCTGGGGGACCAGCACCCGGGTCTGGGCGACGCACGCCTGCCCGCCGTTCATCAGCCCCGCGACCATCATGCCGGTGGCGACGGCGTCGGGGTCGGCGTCGTCGAGAACGACCGCGGCGGATTTGCCGCCGAGTTCGAGGCTGACCCGGCGCAGCGCGCCACCGCAGACTTCGGCCACCTGTCTGCCCGCCACGGTGGACCCGGTGAACGAGACCTTGTCCACGCCCGGGTGTGCGACCAGCTGCCTGCCGACCTCGCGCCCACCCGGCAGAATGCTGACCACTCCGGGCGGCAACCCGACCTGGTCGAGCAGCTCTGCCATGTGATGCGCGTCCAGCGGTGTCTCCGGTGACGGCTTGAGCACCACCGTGCAGCCGGCCAGCAGCGCCGGAATCAGCTTCGCCACAATCAGGAACATCGGCATGTTCCAGGGAATGATCGCGGCCACGACGCCGACGGGATGGTGACCGACGACGACGTCACCCCCGAGGAATCCGGTTCTGGTCTCCTGCCAGCGGTAGTCGGCGGCGGTGTCGGCGAAAGCGCGCATCATGACGCCGGGCAGCGTGACGTGCGCCGAGCGCGCGAAGGTGATCGGCGCACCCATCTCGGTGGTGATCAGGTGCGCGAGTTCGTCTTCACGTGCGCGGTAGCACTCGGCCAGCTCACGGACAATCGCCACCCGCGCCTGCGGATCCGTGCGCCGCCAAGGCCCCGTGTCGAACGCGCTGCGCGCGGCCGCGACCGCGCGATCGACATCGGCGGGTGCCGGGTCGGCGACCCGCGCGACGAGCTGTTCGGTGTGCGGTGAGATCACCTCGATCGTCTGGCTGGTGGCGGGGTCGACCCATTGCCCGCCGATATAGAGCTGGTGACGTGGCGACATTGCTACCTCGGATCTGATGCGCGCATTCGGTCTGCGGGCGAACGGGTTTCGCTGATCACGGTTGCTTGTGGACGCGACCGTCTTTCATCACGAACCGCACGTCCTCGATGGTGGTGATGTCGACGGTGGGGTCACCCGGCACGGCGATGATGTCGGCCAGCAACCCGGGTAGCAGACGCCCGCGATCATCGACGCCGATCAGGTCGGCGCTGGTGACAGTGGCCGCCCGCAACGCCTGCGCGGGCGTCATCCCGCGGTCGACCAGCGCCCACAGTTCTTTCGCGTTGTGCCCGTGCGGGACAGCGGGCGCGTCGGTGCCACAGGCGATCTTGACCCCGGCCGCGATCGCCTTGCGCAGCGTTTCGCGCGCTCTGGGGAAGACCTCGGCGGCCTTCCTCTGCAGTGCCGGTGCGGCTTTGGACAGGTCCAAGCCCTCGGAGAGGTAGCTGGTCGGCACCAGGAAGGTGCCACGTTCGACCATCAGCGCGATGGTGTCGCCCTCGGCCAGCGAGCCGTGTTCGATGCAGTCGACGCCGGCGCGGATGCAGGCGCGAATTCCGGCGTCGCCATGGGCGTGCGCGGCGACGGGCACACCGGCGCGATGGGCCTCGTCGACGATCGCGGCCAATTCCTCATCGGAGTACTGCTGCGCACCGGCGACGGTGCCGTGTGACATCACCCCGCCCGACGCCGAGACCTTGATGACTTCGGCGCCGTATTTGATCTGGTACCGCACACATTCGCGGACCTGTGGCACTCCGTTGGCACGGCCTTCCTCGACCGTGATCGGCATGATGTGCGGGGCCAGACGCTGGAACATGGTCGGGTCGAGGTGGCCGCCGGTGGGCGTGATCGCGTGGCCGGCCGCGACGATGCGCGGACCGTCGAGCCACCCCTGTTCGATCGCGCGGTGCAGATCCACGTCGAGGAGATAGCCACCGGTCTTCACCATCAGGCCGAGATTGCGGACGGTGGTGAAACCGGCGAGCAGGGTCGTCCGGGCATTGACCGAGGCCCGCAATGTCCGGTACACCGGGTCGTCCTGCACACCGTGCATCGGGTTGGGCAGCCCTGAGGGATTGTCGGGCCCGCCGATGAGCAGGTTGACCTCCATATCCATCAACCCGGGCAGCAGCGTGAGCGAACCCAGCTCGATCACCGGCGCGCCCGCGGGCACCTCGACCGGATCGACCGCGGCGATCCGGTTACCTTCCACGACGATCACCGCCGGTGTGTGCCGCCGCCCGGTATCGACATCGACCCAGGCCGCAGCGCGCAGCACGACGACCTGCCCGGTCATATGCTCGGCTCGATCACACAGGTCAGCGATGCCGATCCGGTGTCGGGGATGCGTGGCTGGCTCCACACCTCGACCGGAAAGGAAACCTGAATCATCGAATACAGCAGATACATCAGGTTTTTCGCGTCGTCGGGAAGGTCGTCGATCGTGAACTTGTCGCAATAGGCGAGCGCGTCCTCGGCGCGCGGTGCTATCGCGTCGTAGAACCGCTGCATCTCGGTCATCGTCGAACCGAGGCGCCGGTCGTAGCGTTCGGTTTCGGTGGGCAGACACCACACCGCGGCGAACGGCTCGAGATCGGCGAACTCGACAGGGAGCAGAAGTGCGCTCATCGCTTGGCCTCCGTGCGCTCGCGCTGATAATCGCCGACCCAATCCGCGGCGACCTTGTGCAGGTGCCGCAGCAGGATCTCCTGATCGTTGAGCTGGAATGTGGTGACCGCCCGGGATTCGAGCATCATCTGCGTCGCCTCGAGCGTCGAAGAATCCTGCAGCCCATACTCTTTGAAGGTGACCGCGGCCATTTCGTGCGCGACGCGATCGCGGGGGGAGCGCGCGGGCGTGAAGTACAGATTGCCCTCGAAGATGTGGGTGTTGTGCGAGGTCGGCCAGTACTGATAGGTCAGATACCAGCCGCCGGACCAGATCAGAATGCTGAAATTCGGCCACAGCTGGAACGAATCGAGCCCCCACGGGTCACAACCCGCCGGATTGAGCCCGGCCGGCATCGGCCCCAGATCGGGCACGTCCCACGGACCGAACAATCCACTGCGGGTGATGTCTTCCATCGGTTTGCGCATGGTGGGATCGAGTTCCCAGGTGACAACGCCGGAGGTGCTCACAAGCCGGTGCGGCCCGTCGAGCTGGTAGTGCGGCGCCTCGAAGCCGGCCTGCTGGGCGGCGACGGAGAAGTTGTCCGGAGTCTGCTTCCCGTGCAGGATCGGCGCGTGATAGAACTCCTGGAACGCGTCCAGGTAGAGCTTCCAGTTGGCACCGACTTCGGCCCGGTAGGAATAGCGCTCGGTGAGCTTGTCGAACGGGTACCCCTCCAGCCCGGTCACCATCGGGCCGAGGAACTCTCGCAGTGTCTGACGTGGTTCGGCGGCCAGGTTGACGAAGATGAATCCCGACCAGACTTCGCAGTGCACGCGCGCCAGCCCCAGGGTCTGCTTGTCGAGGTCGAAGAACTCGCTCTCCTGCTGTACGAAGGCCAGTGAGCCGTCGAGTCCGTAGCGCCAGCCGTGGTATTTGCAGGTGAACTGGCGACACGTCCCCGCTGTTTCCTCGCGCGGGAATTCGTTCCACACCAGCTTGTTTCCGCGGTGCCTGCAGATGTTGTGGAAGGCGTTCACGCTGCCGTCGCGGTCGCGGACCACGATGAGCGAGGTGTGCGCGGCGTTGATCTCCTTGGTGAAGTAGCTGCCGGTGCGCGGCAGTTGTTCGATGCGACCGACATTGAGCCAGGCGCGTTTGAAGATGGCGTCGCGTTCGAGGGCGAAGAACTCCGGGGAGATCGAGTCTTCGTAGGACATCGGTGCGGTGCCGAGTTCGGGGTAATGCTGTGTCCAGCTACCCTCGGCCGGCTTGGGCCAACGAGGCATGGGTGTTCTCCTATTCGATCGGTTCTTCACCGAGCACGGTGGTGCGCAACATCTCTCGCGGCGAACCCGCCGGATACGGCGCGGCACGATGGATGACGCCACGGTTGTCCCAGATCACCGTGTCGCCGACCGCCCAGGTGTGTCGGTAGACGCGGTCGGGTGCGGTGCAGCGGCGCAGCAGATCATCGAGTAGCTCCCGGCTTTCCGCCGCGGGAATCCCGACAACGTGGTCGGTCGACGCTCCGAGCACCAGCGATCGACGCCCGGATTTGTGCGTCCAGATCAGCGGATGTTCCTTGCTCGGCCGCCGTCGCCACACCGCGAGCTGCTCCGGTGTCGGATCGGGGGTGACCCCGCGCTGCGATGCCTCGAGTGAATGCACCACCCGCAACGGCGCGAGATATTGCTGTTCCGCGGCACTGAGGTCGTCGAAAGCTTTGTAGGTGCTGGCGAATTCGGTCTCACCGCCGCTGGCGGCAACAGCCTTGGCGGTGAGCACGGTGGCCATCTGCGGGTAGGCGTCGTCCTCCGGTGTGCAGCCGTCGATATGCCAGTCGAAGGTGGCGCGCAGGTAGCTCGCCGAGGAGTTCTTGGCGGTGTCGAGGCTGACCCGGTAGATCCCCTCGGTCGGATGATGGCCCGGTGAGGTGTCGACCTGTCCGAGTGTGCGGCAGAACGCTACCTGGGTTTCCGGGTCCAATCGCAGGTCGCGGAAAACCAGTACCCCGTTGGCTTCGAGCGCGGCCATCACGGTTTCGGCCACAGTGTCATCGGCGAGTAACTGCTCGCGTGTCGCGCCGATCACCTGGGCTCCGACAGTGTCGCCGATCTTGTCGATCGTCATCGTCATGATGGGTGTTTCCTTTGCGTATTACGGCCAGGGCTGTGCGACGCGTTCGAGCTCGGCATCGGCGCTGTCGACGGGCTTGGGCTGCTGGAAGATCTCGACTGCCATCGCGACCATCACCAGCGAATACACCAGGTGCAGTAGGTGTATCGCGTCGTCGGGAAGTTCTTCGAGCGGAAATTTGTCGCAGTAGGCGAGTGCGTCCTCGACCCGGGGAAAGCACGCGTTGTAGAAGGTGAGCAACTCCTGCATGGAACTGCTCAGGCGACGGGCGTAGCGTTCGGATTCGCTGGACAGGCACCAGGTTTCGGCGAAACGCTCGAGATCTGCGAAGGCAGGCGGCAGCATGGTCATCGTGCACCGGTCCCGGCGAGATCGAGCCGGTACTCATCGACCCAGTCGGCAACGGCCTTGTGGAAATGGCGCACCAGTATTTCCTGATCGTTGACCGGGAAATGCGTCAGACCGGCGGTCCGGTACGCCGATTCGAGTGCGGTTTGCGTGCCGGTGAGCATGCCCGCGTCCTGGAGCGCGAATTCCTTGAACACCACCGAGGCCACTTCGTGCTCGACCCGTTCGCGGACCGTGCGCGCCGGCTGGAAGCACAGCATGCCCTCGAACCGGTGGGTGTTGTGCGAAGTCGGCCAATACCGGTACAGCAGATACCAGCCGCGGTAGATGAGAATCTCGATATTGGGGAAGATCTGGAAGTTGTCGATGCCCCATGGTTCGACTCGGCCGGGATTGAGCCCTTTCGGGACCTCGCCGATATCCGGTGATTCCCACGGCCCCACCAGCCCGCTGCGGGTGAGCCGTTCGATCGGATACATGAACTCCGGGGGCAGCGTCCAGCGTCGCGCACCGCCGGTGGACACCAGTCGATGCGGGCCGTCGATCTGGAAGTGCGCGCATTCGAAGCCCTTGCCCGGCGTGCGCACCGCACTCGGCACCTGTTGCGTGTGGAGGGCCGGGACGTGGTAGTACTCCTGGAACGCGTCGGCGAACAGCTTCCAGTTGCTCTGATTGTCGGCCTTGAATTCGTACCACTCGGTCATCTTGTCGAACGGGTAGCAGTCCAGATCGGTGATCATGGGGCCGAGGAATTCCCGCAGTGTCTGCCTCGGCACCGCATCGAGGTTGACGAAGATGAATCCGGCCCACACCTCGCAGTGCACCGGTGCGAGACCCAGGTCCTTCTTGTCGAGATCGAAGAACTCACCTTCCTGCTGCACGAACGCAAGGGAACCGTCGATTCCGTAGCGCCAGCCGTGGTACTTGCAGGTGAACTGACGACATATTCCCGAGGTCTCTTCCTTCGGAAATTCGTTCCACACCAGTTTGTTGCCGCGGTGGCGGCACACATTGTGGAACGCGTTGACGGCACCGTCGCGATCGCGCACAACGATGATCGAGCTGCGCGCGACGTCGAGTTCCTTGGTGAAATAGCTGCCGGTGCGTGGGACTTGCTCGATCCGCCCCACATTGAGCCACGCGCGTTTGAAGATGGCCTCGCGCTCCAGTTCGAAGAATTCCGGTGAGACCGAATCCTCGAACGACATCATCGAGGTTCCCAGCTCGGGATAGTGCTGGGTCCAACTGCCCTCGGCAGGCCGCGGCCATTGGTGTGGGGTGGCCGGTGCGCTCTCTGGTTCGCTCACGGTCGTTCCTCCGATTCCGGGTCCGGTTGCAGGGCAACACTGTTGAGTACCATCGCCAGGCACAGATAGGAGCCGGCGACGAAGAGCAGCTCGAGCAGCTGCCGCTTGTCGAAATGGCGTTCCAGCTGGGCCCACGTGCTGTCGTCGACACGATGCTGATCCAGCAGCTGGTCGGTCATGTCCATCAGCGATCGCTGCACGCGCGTCCACACCGGGGCCTGCGGCCCACGCCGCACCGATTCGACCTGCTCGTCGGTGACGCCGAGGGCCTTGGCCATCCGAACATGTTGTGCCCATTCGTAATCCGACCCGCTGCGCCAGGCCACCCGCAGGATCACCAGTTCGCGACAGCGCGGGTCGAGCAGTGGGCGGTCGAGCAGCAGACCGTTGTAGGCCAGCCACGCGCCCGCCAGTTCGGTGTGGTGGGCGAGCACGCCGAGGATGCCCGGCATGGCTGGTGCGTCGGGTGCGCCGGACAGGTACCGATCGGCGGTTTTCACATGCCCGCGCAGCATCGCCCGGGTCGGTTCGTCCCACTCGTGGACCGGCAACGGTGCCAGGCGGGGACCGACGGATTCGGTCATATCACCGATCCGCCGTTCACGCCGAGCACCTGTCCGGTGATGTAGCCCGCCTGCTCCGAGCACAGGAACGCGCACGCGGCGGCGATATCCGCACCGGTGCCCAGATGTCCGACGGGAATCGCCTTGGCCATGACGGCGCTGTCGGGCAGGTGCCCGGCCGCCTGCGACCGGCGCGACATGGGTGTGTCGATGCCCGAGGGCGGAATCGTATTGACCGTGATTCCGGCGGCGGCGTATTCTCGCGCCAGCGCTTTCGTCATCGCCAGGACCGCGCCTTTGGACGCGGTGTAGTGCACCATCCCCGGCGACCCGCGTTGCGCACTCGACGACGAGATCGTCACGATCCGGCCCCATCCGGCGGCGAGCATGTCCGGCACCACCGCCTGCGCGCAGTGGAAGACCCCGTCCAGATTCACCGCGACCACCCGATTCCAGGCCTGGGTCGTGATGTCGGTGAACGGCGCGAAATCGACCAATCCCGCACTGGTGACCAGGATTTCGATCGCTCCGAACTCGACGCGAACCTTGCGCACGGCTTCGCGAACTGCGTCTCGATCGGTGACATCGACCGCGCAGGCCATCGCCGTCGCCCCGGCTGCTTGCAACTGTTCGGCTGCTCGTTGCGCGGCGGTGCCGTCGATATCCAGGACCGCCACCCGATGACCGGCCTCGGCGAGCGCTGTGCAGATCGACAGCCCCATGCCGGACGCTCCGCCGGTGACGATCGCCACCCTGTGCGGTGTCGACCGGCCATGTGCCGGTCCGTGTTTCGCGGTAGCTGTGTCGTTCATGTCGGTGTTCCTCTACTCGTCGATCCCCGCCGCTGGGAGCGAGCCGACTGTCGTCAGCGCGGTGCGGGCGCGCGATTCGGGGGAGGGGTGGGCTGCCGTTGGCATGCCGTATGCCGGCCCTGGATGACCGTTCATGGCCTGCTCGGAGGCCTTAATCGACTGCTCAAATTGAGCGAGTGATTAAGATATACGTGACGACGGTCACGACTGTCAAGAGTCGATCCGCGAACCGGCCTCGCCGCCGATGAACGGCCCCACGTCGCCGTAAACTGTTGAACCGCAGCACCGCCGGGCGTCCAACAGCCGACCCACGCGGTAGGCCTCGCGCCTGCCGCGCAACAGAAAGGTCTCCGAGTGAAGCCCGAGCGCAACGCAGGCACCGAGGACTCCAGCACCCGATCCGCGCTACTCGACGCGGCCCAGCACATCATGTTGGAAGAGGGCTACGCGGCCGTGAGCTCCCGGCGTCTCGCCACTCGCGCCGAGGCCAACCCCGCGCTGGTCTACTACTACTTCGGCAACATGGACAACCTGTTCGTCGAACTGTTCCGGCGAGGAGCCGACCGCAGCTACGAACGTCAACTGCTGGCGCTGAAATCCGCCCAGCCGCTGTGGGCGCTGTGGGAAGCCATCCACGACCAGTCGCACACCGCCTTGACGATGGAATTCGTCGCGCTGGCAAACCATCGGAAAGCGATTCGCGCCGAGATCTCGGAATCCTCCCGGCGATTCCGCGCGCTCCAACTCGATGCCGTGACCGCGGTGTTCGCCGAATACGGCGACAACGCCGCCGGCTACACCCCCGGCGCCCTCGTGCTCCTCATGTCGAGCGTGTCCCGCTTCCTGCGCATGGAAGAAGCCTTCGACGTCGACACCGGCCACGCCGACGTCATCGACCTCATCGAGTCCTTCCTGCGTGAAGTCGAAGGCGAGCGGGACGTCTCGGCCTCGGAATAGTCGCGGCGAGACCGAGGTTGCCTCCGGCATGGCCATTGATGAACTCGGAAAATTCGGTGTGTGGCGTTATTTCACGGGGTTCACCCCCGCGGCGGCCCGCGAGCTCGAAGAGCTGGGATTCGGCGCGTTGTGGCTGGGCGGTTCGCCGCCGGCGGATCTGCCGGTGGTCGAGTCGTTGCTGGAGGCGACCGAGTCGCTGACCGTCGGTACCAGCATCGTGAATATCTGGACGGCACCGGCCGAGGCCGTCGCCGAGTCCTTTCACCGCATCGACCAGCGGTTTCCTGGCCGTTTCCTGCTCGGCATCGGGGTGGGCCACCGGGAGTCCAACGGTGCGGGGGCGGTCAAGCCGTACGACGCGCTCGTGGCCTACCTGGACGAACTCGACGCCGCGGGTGTGCCGAAGGAGCGCAGGGCATTGGCCGCGCTCGGGCCACGCGTGCTGAAGCTCGCCCGCGACCGGACCGCGGGCGCGCTGCCCTACCTCGCCCCGCCGGAGCACACCAGCATCGCCCGTGAAACCCTGGGCGCGGACGCACTCCTCGTCGCGGAACAGAAGGTAGTCGTCGACGACGACGCGGCACGGGCGCGCGAGCTCGCCAGGGGCACGGTTTCGATGTATCTGGGGCTGGTGAATTACCTGGGCAATCTGCGTCGCATGGGTTTCTCCGAGGACGACATCGCCAAGCCGGGCAGCGATCGGCTGATCGACATCCTGGCCGTCAACGGCACACCCGTCGACGTCGCCGCCGGATTGGTAGCGCACCTGGACGCGGGCGCCGACCACGTCGCGATCCAGCCGTTGAACGAGGACTATCTCGCGGCGCTACGCGCGCTGGCCGCGCTACTGCCCATCGCCGGCTGACGTCCGGGCACGTGCGGCGAGTAAGTCGTCGACGAGGCGGGCGCAATCGGGCGGAGTCGACGCGGGCAAGCCGATGAGCTTGGCGAAAACGAGCGGACCGACCAATTGCGACAGAACGAAGAAGGTATCGAATTCGCCCAGTTGCTGATGAGCCTGCGGCGTATCGAGTACCTGGTCGAACGGCACCCGATACTGGTCGATGATGCGCTGTCTGAGTGAGGTGATGGCCGGGTTGTCGGTGTCGCGCTCCGAGCCGGTCGCCAGCCACGCCAAGGTCGACACCTGCAGTGGCGCATCTCGGATCGCCTCGGCCTGACGCTCCAGCAAAGTGATCAGGCGGTCTCGCAGTGGGCCGTGCGGCGGAGTCTCCAGCACCGGCGGCAGCAAACGTTCGATGGTGGCGGCCCGCAATTGCATCGCGTTGTCGAAGTGCCGGTACAGGGTGGTTCTGGCGACCTTCGACAACTTGGTGACGCCCTCTATGGTCACCGCCTCCAAGCCGCCGGCCTGCAACAGAGCGGCGGCGGCATCGAGCAGGCGGGCACGTGAGCGGGCCCTGCGCGGGTCGACCTCGACGTCGTCATTTCCGGCGGGCCATCCCATCGGCCTATCTCCTGTCGCGTAGTTGTGCTACAAGTTGTAGCGTAGCAATACTAATAGTATCGGAGACCCGATGGATCCCACCGGACGGGCGCGACTGTCCGCGGCCCAGCGCTGGCTGCTCACCCTGTCTTGTCTGGCGGTCATTCTCGTCACCGCCTCGATGGCGGCGCTCTACACGGCGCTACCCGAGATCGCGGCGGCAACGGGTGCCAGTCAAGCCGAACTCACCTGGATCGTCGACGGATACACCCTGGCGCTGGCCTGTCTCGTCCTGCCGGCGGGTGCACTGGGCGACCGGTACGGCAGGCGGGTGGTCCTCATCGTGGGCCTGTTGATCTTCTCGCTCGCTTCGGCCGCACCGCTGATACTCGACACCCCGACCTGGCTGATCGCCGCGCGGGCCCTCACCGGGGTCGGCGCGGCGCTGGTGATGCCGTCCACGCTGTCGTTGCTGACCGCTGGATTCCCGGCGGAACGACGAGCCAGTGCGATCGGACTGTGGGCCGGAGTCGCGGGCGTCGGCGCGATCCTCGGCATCCTCGGATCGGGGATCCTGATCGAAAGCTGGTCCTGGGTTTCGATTTTCGTCGGCATGGCCGTGGCGGGCGCGGTGCTCTCGGTGGCGGCGTTCACCGTGGCCGAATCGGTGGATGCGTCCAGGCCCGCGATGGACCCGCTCGGCGCGGTCACCAGCGCCCTTGCCATCGGCGCGATCGTGGTCGCGGCGATCGAGGTGCCCGCCCGTGGCTGGCTCGATCCGATGGTGATCGCCGCGACCGTGATCGGGCTGACCCTTGCCCTCGCTTTCGTCGTCATCGAGAAACGGGTCACGCATCCGCTGATCGATATCCGGCTGTTCGCCGACCGAGGTTTCGGAAGTGGCACGGCGATAGTGACGCTGCAGTTCCTGGTGACCTTCGGCCTGTTCATGCTGATCGTGCAGCATCTTCAGCTCATCATGGGCTACCGGCCACTGCTCTCGGCGCTGGCGCTCGCCCCGATGGGCATTCCGATGGTGGTGATCTCCGCGTTCGCGCCCCGGCTGGCGGAACGGATCGGACTGCGAATCCCCACCTTCGCGGGATTGCTGGCGATCGGAGGCGGACTGCTCATGATCGCGCAAGTCGACATTCATTCGTCCTACCTGGATCTACTCGGTCCCTTACTGCTGATGAGCGCGGGGATCGGGCTGTGCACCGCGCCGGCCACCGCCGCGATCGTCGACGGCACGCCGGTGGAGAAGCACGGCGTCGCGGCGGCGGTCAACGACGCCGCCCGCGAAGTCGGGGCGGCGATCGGTATCGCGATCGCGGGCAGTGTGCTCGCGGCGGGATACGGTCAGCGCATCGCCCCCGTGCTCCCCGATCTCCCCGAGGGCGCGCGCGAACCGGTCGGTGACTCACTCGCGGCGGCACTTCAGGTGGCGGAGCGCGCGGGTCCGTCGGCGCAACCGCTCGCCGATTTCGCGAAGTCCGCGTTCATTCACGGCATGCACCAGTCCGCGACAGTTCTGGGCTTTCTGACCATCGGTGTGGCCGTACTCCTCGCGGTATGGACACCGGGCCGACGCCGCGCCACCACGAAACCTGGCGGTTCACACCGGGAGGTCGTCGTCGAGACCGGAGCGAACAGCGGGTCCTCGATGAGTTGACCCTTGACAGCCGTTGGGCAGTGGGCGATCGTAAAAGTGACAAGTGACACTTTAATGTTCTTGCCAACGGAGGGGAACAGCTCATGGGTTTCGATGTCTGCGTCGATCCGGCGTCGTTCGAGGAACACGACGACCATTTCGATGTCATCGTCGTCGGCTGTGGGCCCACGGGCGCGACCCTTGCCAATCGTCTTCGGGCGCAGGGTTATCGGGTTGCGGTCTTCGATCGCGAGAAGGAGGTGTTCGCGGCGCCACGGGCGATGTTGATCGACGACGAGAGCGAACGAATCTTCGGCGATCTCGGTGTACTGGAACAGATGCGGGCCGCCGATCTGATCCTGTTCGACAGCCACCGCTTCGTCGACGGCCGCCATCGCATGCTGGCCGATCTGCGGCCGCTGGAATCCGGGCTGTCGGTGGGGTGGATGTTCCATCAGCCGACCTTCGAACGGTTGCTGCGCGCGCAGTTCGACCACGGCGTCGGGGTCTCGGCCTTCTTCGGATTCGACGTCGTCGGCGTAGCGAACGTCGCTGATGGCGCCGAGGTGTACGCAGTCGACGCCGAGTCGGGGCAGGGACGACGCTATCGGGCCGACTATGTGGTCGGCTGCGACGGTGGGTCGAGCGTCGTGCGCCGATCGATGGGCGTGGCACGCACGGACTTCGGGTTCTCCCAGTCGTGGGTGGTTGTCGACGCCGTCGTACACGATCAGGAGTTCTTCGAATCCCTGCGCGAGGGATCGGAATTCATGTGCCGACCCGGCCGGGCCGCGGTGTTCGTCAAAGGCTGTCACCGGCATCTGCGATTCGACTTCCAGGTGGATCCGGCCGAGGGCGAGACCGATTGGAGCGAGCGAGCGCGCGAGCACATCGCCGGATACATGGACCCGGCTAAAGTGCGGATCATCCGGGTGGCGCCGTATCAGTGGTACGCGGGCATGCCGCGGCGATGGCGATCGGATCGGCTGCTGCTGGCCGGGGACGCGGCCCACCAGACGCCGCCCTTCGCCGGACAGGGCCTGAACATGGGCTTGCGTGACGCGATGAACCTGGCGTTCAAACTGGATGCGGTGCTCGCGGGCCGCGCGCCGGACGCGCTGCTCGACACCTACGAGCAGGAACGCTGGGACAACTGTGCCGAGGTGATCGAGGGAGCGGTCCGGGTGGGGCGGCTGGTTACCGGCACGGGCGTTTTCGCGCGGGTCGGCCGCGCGGTGGTCTTGTTCGCCCTGCGACACAGCAAGACCTTGGTGCGGGCACGCGCGAACGCCGATCTTCGCAAACAGCCCTATCGGGCGGGTCTGATCGGTGGCACCCACGCATTGTCCGGCACGCTGATGGTGAATCCACGGGTGACCGTCAACGGTGTCGCGACGGTACTGGACCGGGCGATCGGGAATGAGTTCACCCTGCTGTCACTGCACCCGCACGCAGCCGTGAACGCGGAGTTCGTGCGCCGATTCGACGGCCGGGTCATGGTCCTCGGCGACGAGATCGCCTGCGCCGACGGTGAATTGACCGAGTGGTTCCGGCGCCACCGGGTCGAAGCTGTTCTCGTGCGCCCGGACCGCTACATCTTCGACGCGGGTAATGATCCAGACGCACTGGCTACCGCGCTGATCCGGGCCATCGGTGCGGGCATACTCGAGACATGGTGACCACCAAGCCGAATCGCCCGCCGGGACGGCCGAAGGCCGAGGATTCGATGCCGTTGGAGACGATTCTCCAGGTGGCACTGAACGCGTTCGCCACCCACGGCTACGACGGGGTTTCGCTGCGGACGCTGAACAAGGAACTCGGGGCGAGCCACAACCTGATCTATCAGCGTTTCGGCAGCAAGGAGAACCTGTGGCGGGCCGCTGTCGACTTCGGCTTCGGCCGGGTGGTCCGGCGTCTGGACGGAATTCTCGACCCGGCCGTCACCGACCCCGTGGAACAGCTCCGATTGGCGGTGCGGGAGTTTCTGAAGGTTTCCGCGCGGTACCCGGAATTGACCGCGCTGATGAACTTCGAGGGCCGTCAGGACACCCCGCGGCTCACCTACATCTTCGAGACCTACGTGCGGCCGACGGAAGGCAGGCTGTGGCAGCTGGCCGAATACCTGATGGCCGAGAACATCATTCGTCCGATGCCGCAGCGGGCGCTGCACTTCTTGATCACCCACGGCGGTACCGCGCCCTACAGTCAGGTGCCGCTGGCGCTGCATTTCGATCCGGCGTCTCCACTGGATCCCGAGTCCGTCGACCAGCACGCCGAGTTGGTCTCGACGATCCTGATCGACGGCTTACGGGTCAGGAAGACCTAGGGCGCGGGGTCAGTTCCCGGGGCGACGTCGCCCTGAGTGGCGACAACGAAGGTGCTCTGGCCATTGGTATCGATGCCTGCGTCGAGCACCTTGTCGTCGAGGAAGGCGGCGGCTTGCTGATCCAGGAAGACCCGTGACCCCTCGGCGGCCAGGACTTTGTCGTCGTCAGCCGGTCCTGCGGCGACCGCGATCTGCAAAGTCTCGGCCCCTTCTCCGGAGAAGATGCGCAGTCCGGCCTCGTCGGGTATCCCGCCCCCGGAGGTGATGCTGCGAACGACCTCGATAGCAGTGGGAGTGAGCATCAACATGGAATGGTTCCTTCCGGTATGTCCTTCGTTCGGTGTCGGTAGCCAGCACCGACCTTCTCCCTCGGTTATCCAATGACTGCTCGGTGAAACCGAATTTCACCGACCGAGGTAGGCGCGAACACCCGGTCGGTTCGTGCTCGGCAACGGCCAGTCCAGCGCGATCCCCAGAATGGATCCCACCCCGCGGACCGCCGAGATCACCGCGCGCACCTCATCGATTCCCTGGCCGAAGGCCTCGGTGCGATCATCGATGCGGAAGGGGCACAGGTAGGTGTGCGGCCGGTCGGGGTCTTGGCGGGGCAGGCCGAGCATGATGACCACGGGACCCGACGGAGTCTGCACAGCCTTGGCCCCCAGCGGCGGGCCGAACTCGCGGGCCCTCGCCGCCGACAGGGGGGAGTCGTCGGTACGTCGGCGCGGGAAGACCGGTTCACGTGGATCGTTCGAGTCGGTCGCCCGGACTTGC
This sequence comes from Nocardia sp. FBN12, assembly GCF_054031145.1. Lineage (NCBI taxonomy): Bacteria > Bacillati > Actinomycetota > Actinomycetes > Mycobacteriales > Nocardiaceae > Nocardia > Nocardia sp. FBN12. The sequence goes on along the minus strand of NZ_CM132926.1, from coordinate 2,742,328 downwards.
GCGCCTGCCCGGGCCGCGGCATCGGGGATCTCGATCAACGCCGCGTAGATCGCGCCCAATCGGTCTGGGCCGTGGGCTCGGTGCGCACGCGAGCCGACGACGCGGTAGGTGCATTGCCAGCCTTGTGTCGCGTTGTCCTGCCTCGGATCGGCGATCTCTACCAGGATCTCCCGGTCGCCGGCTTTGACGGTGCTCGCGATGGCTATCTCGTCGACTTCGCTGTTCACAGATCCTCCCAATGATCGGGCCACAAGGGCCGACGGAGTTCGCTGTGCGCAGACACCTGGATGGGTACCGAGGCCGGGGGAAACGCGACGAGCCCCGGCCGGCCTGGCGGGTCGACCGGGGCTCGCGAGAGGAGGTCAGCGCAGGTCGAACCGATCGTTGTCGACCACCTTGACCCAGGCGTCGACGAAATCGTTCACGAACTTCGCTCCCGCTGTGTGCTGCGCGTACACCTCGGCCACCGCGCGAAGCACCGAATGCGAGCCGAAGAGCAGATCGTTGGCGGTGGCCGTCCAGCGCTTCTCGCCGGTTCGCCGGTCGACACCGTCGTAGACGTTCTCCGCCGACTCCGACGCCTTCCACTCCGTGCCCTGATCGAGCAGATTCACGAAGAAGTCGTTTGACAGCACGCCCGGCCGGTCGGTGAAGACACCGTGCGTGCTGCTGCCGTAATTGGCGCCGAGCGCACGCAGACCGCCGATCAGCACCGTCAGCTGCGGCGCGGTCACGTCGAGCATGTACGCGCGGTCCAGGAGCAGGCGTTCGAGCGGAGCCTTCTCGCCGGGACGCACGTAGTTGCGGAACCCGTCGGCCCGCGGCTCGAGCACATCGAAGGTGTCGACATCGGTGTTCTCCTGCGAGGCGTCGGTGCGCCCCGGCGAGAACGGCACGGTGATCTGATGACCGGCGTCGCCGGCCGCCTTCTCGATCGCCGCCGAGCCGGCCAGGATGATCAGGTCGGCCAGTGACAGCGCCTTGTCGCCGGTGGCAGCGGCGTTGAAATCGCGCTGGATCTGCTCGAGGACCGGCAAGACCTTCGCCAGCTCGGTGGGTTCGTTGACGTCCCAGTCGCGCTGGGGTTCGAGCCGGATCCGGGCGCCGTTCGCGCCGCCGCGCTTGTCGGTGCTGCGGAAACTCGCGGCCGAGGCCCATGCGGTCTTGACCAGTTGCGAGACCGACAGACCGGACGCGAGCACCGTGTTCTTCAACGCGGCGATGTCGTGTTCGTCGATCAGGGCGTGGTCGACGGCGGGAACCGGGTCCTGCCACAGCTGCGCCTCGGGCACCCACGGGCCGAGGTAGCGGCTGAGCGGGCCCATATCGCGGTGCAGCAGTTTGTACCAGGCCTTCGCGAACGCCTCGGACAACTCCTCGGGGTGCTCGAGCCAGCGCCGGGTGATCTCGCCGTACACCGGGTCTTCACGCAGTGCCAGGTCGGTGGTCAGCATGGTCGGGGTGCGCCCGGGACCACCGAACGGGTCAGGGATAAGTCCTTCGCCCGCACCATCTTTCGGCTTCCACTGCCAGGCACCGGCGGGGCTCTTGGTGAGTTCCCAGTCGAAGCCGTAGAGGTTCTGCAAGAAGCCGTTGCTCCACTGGGTCGGGGTGGCCGTCCACACGACCTCCAGACCGCTGGTGATGGCGTCTTTGCCCTTGCCCGTGCCGTGCGAGCTCTTCCAGCCGAGACCCTGCTGCTCGAGCGGCGCGGCCTCGGGCTCGGGGCCGACCAGGCTCGGATCGCCGGCACCGTGGGTCTTGCCGAAGCTGTGACCGCCGACGATCAGGGCGGCGGTCTCCTCGTCGTTCATCGCCATGCGCGCGAAGGTCTCGCGGATGTCGTGTGCCGCGGCCACCGGATCGGGCCTGCCGTTCGGCCCTTCCGGGTTCACATAGATCAGGCCCATCTGGACCGCGCCCAGCGGGCCTGACAGCTCACGGTCGCCGCTGTAGCGTTCGTCGCCGAGCCAGGTGTCCTCCGGACCCCAGAACACTTCCTCGGGCTCCCAGATATCGGGTCGGCCGAAGCCGAAGCCGAACGTCTGGAAACCCATGGACTCGAGGGCGACGTTGCCGGTGAACACCAGCAGGTCGGCCCAGGAGATGGCGTCGCCGTACTTCTGCTTGACCGGCCACAGCAGCCGGCGAGCCTTGTCGAGATTGGCGTTGTCGGGCCAGCTGTTGAGCGGGGCGAAACGTTGCGCGCCCTGACCGCCGCCGCCGCGACCGTCGGCGATGCGATAGGTACCGGCCGAGTGCCAGCTCATCCGGATGAACAGGCCACCGTAATTGCCGTAATCGGCGGGCCACCAGTCCTGCGAGTCGGTCAGTACCGCGGCGACATCGGCTTTGAGCGCGTCGACGTCGAGCTCGGCGAAGGCTGCCGCGTAGTCGAAGTTCTCGCCCAGTGGGTTGGCCTTGGACGAGTGTGCGTGCAGAACCGAAACGTCAATCTGTTCGGGCCACCAGTCCTTGTTGGAGCGGGGGCGGTGGTCGGTCTGCGCGGTGGGTGAGGGGATCGCGGGGTTCTCGCTCTCGCTGTTGCTGAGAGTTTCGGTGTCAGGAGTGGGTGGGCGGCTATCGGAGGTCACGATATTCCTTCCTGGACGGGTGTTACCGGCTGCGAGCGGAGTTGGCTTCGCTGTGCGCGGAATTCGCGCACTCGGGGCACAGGCCCCAGTAGACGACTTCGGCCTCATCGATCACGAAGCCGAGGTCGTCGGAGGCGGTCAGACAGGGCGCTTCGCCGATCGCGCAGTCGACATCGGCGATCGCGCCACACGTGCGGCAGATCAGGTGATGGTGATTGTCACCGACTCGCGCCTCGTAACGGGCCAGCAGGCCGCGCGGTTGGATGCATCGAAGCAGGCCGGCTGTGGTGAGCGTGCGCAAAGTGTCGTAGACGGCCTGATGCGAGACCGCCGACAACCGGGACCGAACGGCACGGATGATCGAATCCGTGTCGGAGTGCGGGTGGGCGTGCACGGCGCTCAGCACCGCCACACGCGGTGCTGTCACCCGCACAGAAACGCCCCGCAGCATCTGCTGGAACTCCGCGTCCGTGGGCACGTTCGCAGTTTTCCGCGTTTTCTGGAATCAGTCAAGTATTTGCTGGGTCGCCGTGTCTTCGCGGCGATCGGTGTCGACTGTCGAGGCGGGGGTATGGCGACAGTGCGACCGAGTAGAGGAGGTGTGCGATGCGAGTGATCGTGGTGGGGGCGACAGGCAACGTCGGCACGGCGGTGGTCGACGCGTTGACCAAGGTACCGGCGGTGACCTCGATCGTCGGGATGGCACGACGGAAGCCCGAGCGTGGCCTCGGCGGGGTCGACTGGCTGGGGGCCGACGTGCGGGACGCCGACCTGGTGTCGTTGTTTCGCGGCGCGGACGCGGTCGTGCATCTCGCCTGGGTGTTCCAGCCGACCCATCAACCGCGCGAAACGTGGCGGACCAATGTCGACGGCACCGCCCGGGTGATGCAGGCGGTCGCGCAAGCGGGCGTCCCCGCGCTGGTCTACGCGTCGTCGGTGGGTGCCTATTCACCTCGCGAGGACGATCATCCCGTCACCGAGAGCTGGCCGACCGAAGGCTGGCCCGCCGCGGCCTACATGGCCGAAAAGGCTTATGTGGAGAGGCTTCTCGACATCTTCGAGCGTGACAACCCGGACTGCCGCCTGGTTCGGATGCGACCGGCGTTCACATTCCAATACACCTCCGCGAGCGAGCAACGCCGCCTGTTCGCCGGCCCGCTGCTGCCGAACCGGCTGATCCGCCCCGGTGCGCTCCCGTTGTTGCCGTTTCCGTGGGGACTGCGGTTTCAAGCCGTGCACAGCAGCGACGTCGGCCGGGCCTACGCGGCGGCTGTGACAGGGAACGCGCGCGGTGCGTTCAACCTCGCCGCCGAGCCGGTGATCGATCGCGCGGCGATCACCCGGATCCTGCGTACGCGCACGGTGCCGGTGCCGCCGGGTGCTGTCGAAGCCGCGCTCGCAGTGGGCTGGCGGCTGCGACTGCTGCCCGCCCCGCCGGAGCTCTTCGACGCGATGATGCACCTGCCGCTGCTCGACACCACGCGCGCTCGGACGGAACTCGGGTGGGCGCCGCGCGTCGACGCCGAGGAAGCGCTCACGGAGGTCCTGAACGGTTTCGGCGACGGCGCGGGCAGCGACACCCCGCCCTTGGCCCGCGATGCGGGCGGAACCTTGCGCTACCGAGAATTCGCCTCGGGTGTCGGCGGTCACGACCCGGTCGACCAGCTCACCCGTCACGCCCACCGCTGATCCGCACGATGCCGCGTCAGCCCCGGTAGCTGGCTCCTCGGGGCAGCGGCGAGCCCCGGAATTAGCTTGAAGTTTGCGATTGATAATCGATCTGAAGCTGTTTGATGTTGTCGGAGAAGGGAATTCCGTGTGCACCACCATGAGAACTTCCGCCGCGTCGGTGGCTGCGCCGTGAAGGGACACGAGGAGACCGCTTATGCCGATTTCTGGTCCAGCTCAGCAGCTCGACAGAACGCCTGATTACGGCGATAGCGAGGCCGTCGCGGCGACGGTGTCGCACGACAACGAACTTGTCGCCGACCTCGAGGACCCAGGTCTGCGCAGGCTGTGCGCGTGCGCGTCCGGATTGTCCCGCCAGGCCCAGCGGCGGCTCGAGGCGGTAGCCGAAGCATTGCGGAACACCGAATAGCGACCGACGGCCCGCACGGTCGGGCTGATTGGCTGGGCGAGACGAGGGTATGTCGCGATGGGACGGGCGCACCCGGTGCTCGCCAGGGTATTCGGATGATGGGAGAAGACCATGCTCGGTCTCGGTATTCTCGGCTGGATCATCATCGGCGGCCTCGCCGGATGGATCGCCAGCAAGATCATGAAGACCGACGCCCAGCAGGGAATCCTGCTGAACGTCGTCGTCGGTGTCGTCGGCGGCCTGCTCGGGGGATTCCTGCTCAAATTGTTCGGGGTCGATGTCGAAGGCGGCGGACTGTGGTTCAGCTTCTTCACCTGTATCGCCGGCGCGGTGATTCTGTTGTTCCTCGTCAATCTGGTCACCGGCCGCCGGGGAGCATCGCGATAACCGCTTGACCGCAACGGGAACGGCCCGAAGCCGCTGAGCTTCGGGCCGTTGATCCGGGTGAATTCGGGTCCTTCTCCGGACGTGAGCTCGGCTTCCGCGGGTAGCACTCCGATCAGGTCGCGGGCTGGGCGCCGTCGCCGGTGCGGCCGCGGCGGCTTCCGGTATAGGCGTTTTCGCGCAGCCGATTCACCACCGGGGGTATCAACGCGACATCGGCCGGATGGTTGAGGATCGGATCGAAGAAGTCGGTGCGATGTTCGCCTGGTTCGGCTCGCCGTAAGTCGAGTTCGCCGACGGTCTCGGGTGGGTGGCCGAGCCCATCGGCGGTGATCGAGAACCGGATCACGTGGTCGTCGAGGTGATCGTCGAGGGCTCGCAATGACGCTGTCGTCGGCAGGTCGCCGGTGTCGAGCGGTTCGGCGAACAGCCAGACCGGTGGTGCGTCGCCGAATCGGTAGGGCAGGAGCGTGCCGAAACGGGCGGTGGCCCAGGCGCGGGCGGGGGTGATGACGAACCGGCCCAGCGCGCTGCGTCCGGTGGTTGCCAGCGCGAAATCCCAGGGATGCTCGTCACCATCGAGTACCCGGAACGCCAAACCGAGTACGTCGGGTACACCGCCGGGACTGCCGAGGCCTTTCGACTGCCGGGCGATGACCGCTCGGTCGCCGGAACCGAACCAGGGCTCGTAGGCGCTGGTGGCGCGGAATCGGCCCGCGAGACGGACACCGCGTGGGTGGAACACCCGTGCGTGCCGTAACCGCGCCCCGGCCTGGAAGGTGGTGCGGACAACGCGGTTCGGCAGTTCGGCGACATCGTGCATGTCGATCATCGGCGCTGGTCTCCTGTCACGGTTGTTGGGGGTGGTGGCGGTGCACTGGCATCAGAGCTCCATACGGTGCGCCTACCCCTGGCGACGGCGGCCAATCGCTGTTGCCGATGGGAAGTCGCCTCGATTGCTGTTTGTCGCGCGGGGATCGCGGTAGTCACTGGGAGACAGCAATCTCTGCGAGCGAAGGGATTCGATCATGGGCTTTCCCGAACAGCAGCAAGAAGTGCCCGGCCTTCAGGCGCGGATGTCGCCTGTCCCGATTGTGGGGAGAAGACCTATCGCGGCTCGGGAAAGCTGACGGGCAAGGCCACCGTGATCACCGGTGCCGACAGCGGGATCGGCAGAGCGGTGGCGATCGCCTTCGCCCGTGAGGGTGAGCAACGCGGCATATCAGATGACGCACACGGATCTGGCTGAAATCACCGATGAGGAATTCGCTTACACATTCGCGTTGAATGTGGGCGCTTACTTCCATCTCGTCCAGTCAGCGGTGCCGCATATGCGGCCGGGATCCTCGATCATCGGCAGTTCGTCGGTGAACTCCGATATGCCCAACCCGACGTTGGCGCCGTATGCCGCGACCAAGGCGGCGATTTCGAATCTTTCGGCCAGTTTGGCGCAGCTGCTGGGCGACAAGGGCATCAGGGTGAACAGCGTGGCGCCCGGCCCGATCTGGACGCCGCTGATTCCCGCCACCATGCCACCGGAGAAGGTCGCGAAATTCGGCGACGACACACCGCTCGGCCGGGCGGGGCAGCCCGCCGAACTCGCATCTGCCTATGTTCTGCTGGCGGCCGACGACGGTAGCTACATCTCCGGCGCCAGGCTCGCGGTGACCGGTGGCAGGCCCATCCTCTGAGCTGGGCGGCGAGCCGCTGCCGTGATCGGGTCTGTTGCTCGCCGCGATATTTCGGTTCGCTCAGGTATCGCCTGCCGTAATTCCCCACACGAGGCAGAACGGATGACCTGCCGGGTCACGGAACACCCGGAAGCGGTCTTCACCGACAGCATCGGTCACCCGGGTAGCGCCCAGACCCAGCACATCTCGCTGCGCCGACTCGATGTCGCCGACCTCGATGTCGAGGTGGAACTGTTGCGATCCTCGTGGGTCCGGGAATTGCGGCGGCTCATGTTCGGGTGCGAGCTGGAATGCGAGACGCCGCCCGTGCGGATCGGTCAGGACCGCCCATGTCTCATCCGAGTCCTCGACGGTGCCGCCGAGTAGGTCCCGGTAGAAGCGCGCCAGTCCAGCCGGATGCTTGCAGTCGATTACCACCGAACGAAGGTTTCCGATCATGTCCCCCGAGTTGCCGTCGCACGACGGGCTAAACGCGGCAGCGGCGAGCAACGTCCTGCTGCCGGTTCCAGCGTAGAGATCGCGCGCCGCGAGCGACTGACCCCGGCCCGCGGGAGGGTCGCCGGACCGGCGTTCAACCCGGGGCCCCGCGGCACTATGAACAGCGGAATCTGCTGCCTGTCGGTCAACCCACTCGTCAACGTTCTCCGAGCTCGTGACCGAGCCGCAGATCGTAGGCGGCCTCGCCACCGGTCACGGTGACCTGCGCGCTCACCGGCGGATAACCACGAGCAACCACGGTGTATTGCCCTTCGGCAAGATCGGTCACGACGTAGCGGCCGTTCTCGTCGGTGCGCGCCGACGCGGTCACCTCACCGGCGCCATCGAGCACAGTGACCAGCACGTCCGGCACCGCCCGCCCGCCGTCGGCCCGCGCCGATCCGGCGAGCACCGCCATCGCGGTCAACTCGATGTCATGACGCACCACGCCACTATCGGGCACTGTCAACGTGATCGCGCTGGGACGCATGTGCTCCGCGGCCGCGACCAAGGTGTAGACGCCCGGCACCACGCCGTGGCACAGGTAGGCGCCGTCGCCGCCCGTGACCGCGGCCCCGACCACCTCACCACGCATATCGGTCACGGTGACGGTCGCACTCGACAACGGCGACCCGTGGCCGGCAGTACGGACGACACCCGACAACTCGCCGGATCCCACCAAGGTCAGATCCATCCGCTGGTTCCGCTGGCCGACCGGCACATTGACCGCGGTCGGCTGGTGCCCCATCGCCGACACGATCAGCACGTGACCATCCGACTCCGGCGCACTGATCGAATAACCACCGTCAGCGGCACTGCTTGCGCGCGCGACCTGACGGCCACCCTGATCGATCACTGTCAACACCGCACCCGGCAACGGATGACCATCCTCGCGGCGGACGTGACCGGCCACCGCTCCACCGCCGATGTCAGACCCGGACAACTCGCCGGTCGACGACGCCTCGACCCGGTACGCCCGATGACCGTTCTGAGCTACCGGCGCATGCCGTCCGGCCGAAGCAGCCGGCACCAGCTCCGACTCGGACAGCACTCGCTCGGCGCCTTCCCAGACCGGGTCCTTTTCCCATCTCGACTCCGTGAGTACCGCCAGTTCGGCATCCAGCGCCATTCTTTCCCCGTCGGTCGGATCGTCCTGCGACGCAGACTCTTTCGTGGTCGGGTCGAGGGCCGGATCGATATCGATCGTGCTGCGCAGCGGACGGTTCGGAAGCCACGCGGTCGCGAGGAGGGCCACGACCGCCGCTCCCGTGGCGATGAGGAAGATCCGACCGGTCGCATCGCCGTAGGAGGCGCGCACGATCGTCGCTATCGGTGCGGGCAGGCCGTGGAGGTTCAGATTGCTGCCGCCGGAGGAACTCGTGGTCACACCGATCTTCGCGAAACCTTCTGTCGACAGCTCGCTCACCCGGGTAGCCAGCACCGACCCCAGCACCGAGACACCGATCGCGCCACCGAACGTCCGGAAGAACGCGACGCTGCTCGATGCCGCGCCGATATTGTGCACGCTCACGGTGTTCTGCACGGCCAGCACCAGGTTCTGCATCATCATGCCGACACCGAGCCCGACAATGGCGATGTAGGTGCCGACCAGCCACAGGTGGGTGGCGTGATCGATCGTCGAGAGCAGCCCGAACCCGACCACCAGCAGCGCACCGCCGGTGACGACGAACGCCTTCCATTTCCCGAACCGGGTGATCAGCTGTCCCGAACCGGTCGACGCGACGAGCATGCCCATGACCATCGGGATGGTCAGCACACCGGCCACCGTCGGTGAGTATCCGCGTGCGGTCTGGAAGTACTGGCCGAGGAAGGTGGTCGCGCCGAACATGCCGATTCCGACCGCGATCGAGGCGAGGATCGCCAGACCGGTGGTGCGTTCGGTGACGATCGAGAGCGGGATGATCGGCGACTTGGCTCGGGATTCGACCAGCAGGGTCGCGAGCAGCAGCACTACGCCCACGCCGACATAGAGAGCCGATTCGCGGGAGAACCACGCGTAGTAGTCCGCCTTTCCCGCGAACGACACCCAGATCAGCAGCACCGACACACCGGCCGTCATGAGGGCGGCACCGAGCCAGTCGATCGACACCCCGTCCTTGCGTTCGGTCGGCAGCCGCAGGGTCCGCTGCAGCAGCACCAGGGCGATCACGGCCAGGGGCACACAGACGAAGAAGCACCAGCGCCAGCCGAGGGGACTGTCGACGATGACGCCGCCGAGGATGGGTCCACCCGACATCGACACCGCCATCACCGCACCCATGTAGCCGGAATAGCGTCCGCGTTCGCGCGGCGAGACGATGGAACCGATGATCGCGACGACGAGCGCGGTCAATCCGCCCATGCCGATGCCCTGGATGACTCGTGCCGCCAACAGCATCGGCACGTTACCGGCGATGCCCGCGATCACCGAACCGATGACGAAGATGACGATGGCTGACTGGACCAGCAGCTTCTTGTTGAACAGATCGGCGAACTTGCCCCAGATCGGGGTGGACGCGGCGTTGGCCAGCAGTGCTGTGGTGATAACCCAGGCGTATGCGGTCTGCGACCCCTCCAGGTCGCCGATGATCGTGGGCAGCGCGGTCGCCACGATCGTGGTGCTGAGCAGTGCTGTGAACAGCGCCGCCAGCAGCCCGGTCATGGCCTCGAGGACTTGACGATGGGTCATCACGTCCGGGGCACGCCGCGTACCCGCCTCGACTGAATTAGACATCCACTTCCTGACTTTCTGTCGAACCCGGCTTGCGCGCGCCCACCGCGGTGTGGGGCGCGACTGTGGCCAGGGAATTCCTGAGCTTCAGAACGACCGAAGTGGCCTGTTCGGCTTCCTCCTCGCTCCACTGAGCGAGAGCGGTCTGCAATCCGTGTGCCCGCGATATTCGGACGCGTCGCAGCAGATCGCGTCCTTCGCCGGTGATCTGGATGAGGGTGGCCCGGCCATCGCTGGGATCGGCGTGGCGGACGATGTTGCCCGAGCGCACCAGCTCGGCGACATGCCTGCTCAGCGTCGATGGGCTGATGCACAAGTCCACAGCCAGATCCACCTGCCGGCACGGCCCTCGCGCCTCGAGCGAGCCCAGCACGCCGATACCGCCTGGAAGCAGGTCCCCTTCGTCCGGGTGGGAGAGGGCAGCGCGGATCGTCCGGCCCATGAGATAGAGCTCTCTGATCAGGCTCTGAGCCGTATCGGGTGACACTGCCATGACTACTCCCAGACGAGAATATTTACTTGCAGAATGCAACTATACATTAGATTACTTGCAGTAAGCAACTAACTGGGCAGCGGCTGCCGGAGACCGACAAGACGGATACCGGCCATGGAGCTCGAGGGTTCGGGCGGCCGGATCGACCAGGCTGACAACGTTCACTGTCGTCGTGGAGCGACTCGCCCCCGAATCAAGCGTCCAACTCTTCGAGCGGATATTTTTACCCGTATGAGCACACCCGAAACTGCGCTATCGGTCACACCGACCGGCCGCCGCCTGTCGTATCCGGTGTTCGCGCTGGTCGTGATCGTCTACCTCGCGATCATTCAGCTCGGTGGTCTGCTGATGACCGCGCTGACCGGCGAGGACGACTTCCTGTCCACGCGTGCGGTGTTCTACGGCATGATCATCCCGCTCGGTGTCGCCCTGGCGTTCACCTACGGTGTCATCGCCTACCTCGGCTGGATGCGGCCGGTCCTGCACGACGATCGCCCGACCCGGCCGTGGGTGTGGGTCGTGCCGATCGTGTTCCTCGTCGCGATCGTCTTCGGCATCAATTACAGCGCGCTGGCTGACAAAGGTCTGCTGTACATCCTGGTGCTGCTGATCGCGACCCAGTTCGTCGGCTGGGGCGAGGAGGGCATGTTCCGCGGGATCGGTGTCGTGGTGCTGCGTGATCACGGGCTGACCGAGGGCAAGGTCGCCCTGTGGTCGAGCATCGTGTTCGGCGCGGTGCATCTGACCAACGGCATCACCCACGGCGCGAACGCGATCGGGCAGGCGATCATGGTGAGCCTGGCCGGCTACTTCTTCTACCTGACCCGGCGGGTGGCGCGGGGCAACGCCGTCAACTCGGTGCTGCACGGTCTGTTCGACTTCGCCCTGCTCACCGGCACGTCGATCCTGATCGATCAGACCTTCTATCTCGGCACGGTGCTGCCGATCCTCCTCTACCCGGTGCTGGCGATTGTGCTGCTGGTGAAAGGGCGCAGTGTCGAGCCCGCTCTGGTGACGGCGCCCTGACCCGCGGAGCGGGGGAGACCTCCGTGGGAGGTTTCTCTCCGCCTAACGGGGCTGGTCGGCGTGCAGGGGTGTCGCGCTGATGAACTGGTCGATCAGTGCCGCTATGCGAGCGGGTTGGTCTTCGGCGACCCAGGTCAGCGAGTTCGCGATCGATTCGAGGCGGGCGTTCGGAAAGTCCTCGGCGAGTCGTTTCGCGTGCTCGAACGGGAAGAACCGGTCCTCTTCAGCCCAGGCGATGAGAACCGGAAGCCTGGTCGAGCTGAAACGAGTGGCAGCATCGATTGTGTATCTGCTGTCCACCGCGCGAAGGAATTCGACAGTGTCGCGTCGGACCCCACGATCGTGTGTCATTCCGTACAGGTAGTGGTCTATCAACTCGCCGCAGATCGGGTTGATGGACAGGCCACCGAATCCGAACCGCGAGCGCGCGTACGTTTGCCGAACCGCGGGGAGACGCAGGAGCCGACCCGTGAGTGGTCCGGCGCCCGGCACGCGGGCCATCCAGCACACATAGTCGAACAGCGGCGGCGGGAAGTTCTCGTAGGCGTCGCACGGTGTCAGAACCAGCCGTGCGATGCGTTCGGGCCGGTGGGCCACAACGAGCTGAGAGAGCATGCCGCCACCGTCGTTACCGACCAGAGTCACAGCACCGAGGTCGGCGGTCTCGATCAGATCGGCAATCGTGCCGGCGATGCCGAGCGGAGTCAGATCCGCATCGGGAGCCATCGGAATCCGATGCGCTCCGAAAGGCAAGTCGACGGTGATACACCGATACGAATCGGCCAGTCGTGGAACGACTTTCCGCCATGCCGCCGCATTGGCGAACAAACCGTGAATGAACAGTACCGGCTCACCTTGTCCGCGTTCGTAGATACGGATACTGCCCTGGGGCAGGTGTACGAGGCGAGACTCCCCGAGTTCGGTGACAACACTCATCACGGTGTCCTTTCGAAGGTTGCGGGCAGCGCCCGGTGAATTCAGTGGGCGGCAATCAGCAGGCACGAGGCGATGACCAGCAATCCGACTGCGCCGACATCGATCCAGGCGACCCGGCGGGTCTCGGCGTTCAGGCCACCCGGCCCGGCGAGCACGGTCAAGCCGATGAAGCTGACCAGACTGATCAGCGCGGCACCGACGACCACTGGTCTGACGGAGGGTGTGAAGGCCCCGATGATCAATCCCACGCCGATCAGCGCAAGCACAATCGCGCGATGCCGCAGCAGCAGGATCAGATCGGGGTCGTCGACAGTAGTGCCGTACACCGTCGATGCGCGGCGCGGGGAAAGCGCGACGACGCCCGGAAGCACGTGGACGACGCCGACGCCGATCAGTAGCGTTGCCGCGATCGTATCTCCCAGCACGGTGACCTGCTTTCCTCGTTCATCCCGGTTGCTGTCGTGCAAGCATGGCGGGCATGGGTCAGCGACCGCTTCCAGAAACGTGCTACCCGGCAGCAGCGAGCGCGGAGGTGTGGTTGTGGATCGGCCACGCCGTCTACCGCGGGCCTTCGCTGCGGCTTGACCGCCATTCCGGGTCGGTGCACTGCCTCGCAGTCGGCGTCGATGCCCCGTTCACCCTGCACGCCGATTCGTTCGGTCGGCGCACCGTTCGCAGCGCGTTGATTCCCCCACGCACGCTCCACCAGGTAGTCGCGCAGGAGACCCGAATGCTGTTCTGCTACATCGACCCCGGGTCGCCGCGCGTACCGGCATGCTGGGACCAAATGACCGATCGCGCGAACGAGTTCGGCGTCGACCACCACCGCGAAGCCGCTTTGATCCGCCTCGCCGACCGAACGGACATGGACCCGGCCGAGGTGATGGACGTTGCCTGCGGTCCCCGGCAGATCCCACTCGATCCCAGGATTGCCGCTGCGACCGCGATCGTGCGCGCTCACCCGACTCGATCGATCACCGCGGGCGAACTCGCCGCCGAAGTACATCTGTCGAAATCTCGGCTACTACACCTGTTCTCCGAGCATGCCGGCACCACCTTCCGTCGCTATCGTGTCTGGGCGCGCATGCTCGCCGTCGGCCGTGCAGTCGCCAAAGGTGCCGACTTCACCACCGCGGCGGTCGACGCCGGATTCGCCAGCCCTTCGCACTTCAGCGACACTTTCCACACCATGTGCGGGCTCACCGCCAGTGAGCTGCTCCGCGCCGGCGCGCGAATCACCGTCCTGGACTGACGTAGACCTGCTGGAAGTGACTCGGCGGGGCTGACGTTGCCCGAGGTCCGACCGATGAGGTTCCCTATGCTGGATCTATGACGGGATCGACAATGTCCGGGGCTCCTCGCCGCACCCAGGAGCAGCGCAGCCAGGAAATGCGTACCCGGCTGCAGGACGCCACGATCGATTGCCTGGTCGAATTCGGCTACGCCGGTGCCACCACCCCGCGGATCGCCCAGCGCGCCGGGGTGACCCGTGGCGCGCAGGTTCATCACTTCGGTTCCAAGGCCGAGTTGATGACCGCGGCGATCAGCCGTCTCGCGCAACGGCGCATCGAGGCTGCCATGCAGGAGCTGGGGCGGATCCAGGTCTCGTCCGATTCTGTCGCGGGCGTGCTGGACTTTCTGTGGGAATTGCATCAGGGTCCGCTGTTCATCGCCTCGGTGGAGCTGTGGGTTGCCAGCCGGACCGATCCGGCGTTGGCGACGGAACTGAAGAAGGTCGAGCCGTTCGTCAACAACGCGGTGCTGATGGGCTTGAGTCGCTACACCCCGGATGAAGTGGATCGCAAGGACGCCGAGGCCTTCCTGTACACGGCGATGGACGCGCTGCGTGGCATCCTTCTCTCCGCGTTCGTCGACGACGATCCCGACCGTGCGCACCGACGGTGGCTGCGCGCTTGCCGCCACCTGCACGATGCCGCCGAGGCAGCGTTGTCGGGACGGCCCGCGGCCGACTGACGCCGACATCCACGACGTCGCCAATGACGCTTGTCGCTGTTACATACACACTGGAATGTATCTTCAATACCCATACTGACCAGGAGATTTGTCATCGGATCTGAAGACGGCCGTGTTCGGGGTTGTTTACATGCGTGCAGCGCTGTATGTTTTGCAAAGTTCGATCGATACGGATCGGAACATGCCGCAGGCAAAGGCAGGCGTGCGGCCTGATGTGAGGAGTTCGATGACGAACAAGGTCTACGTCGTCGGTGTCGGCATGACGAAGTTCGAGAAGCCGGGCCGCCGCAAGAACGACGACGGCAGCGACTGGGACTACCCGGACATGGCCCGCGAATCGGGGACCAAGGCTCTCGCCGACGCCGGTATCGACTACCGCGAAGTGCAGCAGGCATACGTGGGCTACGTCTTCGGTGAGTCCACCGCCGGACAGCGCGCGATCTACGAGCTCGGCATGACCGGCATCCCGGCCGTCAACGTCAACAACAACTGTTCCACCGGCTCCACCGCGCTGTACCTCGCGGCGCAGGCGATCCGTGGCGGACTGGCGGACTGCACGCTGGCGCTGGGCTTCGAGAAGATGCAGCCGGGCTCGCTCGGCTCCATCTGGGACGACCGTGAGCAGCCGATGGGTCGCCACATCCTCGCACTCGCCGAGATCTCCGAGGTGCTGTTCCCCGTCGCGCCCTGGATGTTCGGTGCGGCCGGTCGTGAGCACATGAAGCAGTACGGCACCACCGCCGAACACTTCGCCAAAATCGGTTACAAGAACCACCTGCACTCGGTCAACAACCCGTACTCGCAGTTCCAGGACGCCTACTCGCTCGAGGACATCAGCAATGCGCGGATGATCTACGACCCGCTCACCAAGCTGCAGTGCTCGCCCACCTCCGACGGTTCCGGCGCGGCCATCCTGGCCAGCGAGGCCTTCGTGGACAAGCACAACCTGGCCGCTCAGGCGGTCGAGATCGTCGGCCAGTCGATGACCACCGACTTCGCGTCCACCTTCGACGGTTCGGCCAAGAACCTGGTCGGTTACGACATGAGTGCCCAGGCCGCGCGTCAGGTCTACGAGCAGGCCGGTCTCGGCGCCGAGGACTTCCAGGTCATCGAGCTGCACGACTGCTTCTCGGCCAACGAGCTGCTCACCTACGAGGCGCTCGGTCTGTGCCCCGAGGGCGAAGCAGGCAAGCTGATCGACGACAACCAGACCACCTACGGGGGTAAATGGGTTGTCAACCCCTCCGGCGGTCTGATCTCCAAGGGCCACCCGCTGGGCGCCACCGGCCTCGCGCAGTGCTCCGAGCTCACCTGGCAGCTGCGCGGCACCGCCGACAAGCGTCAGGTCGACAACGTCACCGCCGCGCTGCAGCACAACATCGGCCTCGGTGGCGCCGCGGTGGTCACCGCATACCAGCGCGCCGATCGCTGATTCTTCCTTTCCCTTTCACAACACTCGACGAGGAGTTCAACCATGGGACACATCGAAGCCACCAAGAACGTCAACGCCACCCCCGAGGCGCTGTGGGCCGTCGTTTCCGACACCAGCACCTGGGACAAGTGGTTCTCCATTCACGAGCGCTGGATCGATGAGCCGGCCGCCACCCTGGCCGAGGGCGCCAAGCTGACCGCCAAGATCACCATGCTCGGCATGGCGAACAAGCTGGAGTGGACCGTCGCCTCCCTCGATGCCCCGAACAAGATGGTCCTCAACGGCACGGGTATGGCCGGCGTGAAGACCAACTTCACCTTCAACATCAACGCCAACCCCGAGGGCGGCTCCACCGTTCTCGTCGAGGGTGACTTCGAGGGCGCCCTCATCAAGGGTGCGCTGGGCAAGGCCGTGGAGAAGGACGGCCGCAAGCAGCTCGACAAGTCGCTCGAGGCGCTCGACACGATTGCCGCGACTGTCTGATTCAGCGAAGCCCGAAGGAGAAGCCCTCATGGCCGAACTGGAATTCAACGACGAAGGTCTGAACGTCTGGAGCGATGACGACAGCTTCGCGGTAACCCGCGAACGGATCGCCGAATACGCCGCGGCCACCAACGATCCCATCCCGGCGCACCTCGCCGGTGACCACGGTTCGCCCGTGTTCGCCATCGTGCCGGTCTTCGACTCGATGATCGACCCGGCCGTCGAGGTGGTGCCGTTGGAGATCTTCGGCCGTGGTCTGCACGGTGAGCAGGACTTCCACTTCCACCGCCTGATCGAGCCGGGCGAGACGCTGGTCTCGCACGCGAAGATGGTCGGCTACGAGGGCCTTTCGAACGGCACCCGCGCGGTCGTGTACGTCGAATGCCGTGGCGAGGACGGCGAACTGGTCAACCACCAGTACGTCACCATGTTCTTCCGGGGTGCCGATGCCAGCAACGGCCGCACGGTCGGTGAACTGGGCCCCGGCCACAAGTTCGACGAGGACGTGCGAGCGCAGGCTCCGGTCGCCAAGGTTGTCCAGCACGTCGACGACGACCAGACCTTCCGCTACGCCCCGGCCTCCGGCGACCCGGTGCCGCTGCACCTGGACGAAGAGGTCGCCAAGGACGCCGGCCTGCCCGGCATCATCGCGCACGGTCTGTGCACCATGGCGTTCGCGTCCTGGGGCTTGCTGACCGAGCTCGCCGACGGCGACACCAGCCGGTTGAAGCGGCTCGCGGTCCGATTCTCCAAGCCGGTTCTGCCCGGCCAGGACATCGAGACGACGATCTGGCAGCTCGGCACCGACAACGGTGTCACCAGCTACCAGTTCGAGACCCGCGTCGGCGACGACGTGGTCCTCAAGGACGGTCGCGCGGAGATCGCCGACAGTCAGTAGTCGCAAGCCGTTGCGCTGGAACATCATTCAGCAGAAGTCGCCCTCGGTCCGGGTCGCTTCGGCCATCCGGACCGAGGGGTATACCAACAGGAGCAGACGCACATGGGTGCATTCGAAGGAAAGGTCGCCGTCGTCACCGGCGCGGGCCGCGGCATCGGGCGTGAGCACGCTCTGCTGTTCGCCAAGGAAGGCGCGGCGGTAGTGGTCAACGACCTCGGCGGCAGCAACTCCGGCGACGGCGCCGACGCAGGCCCCGCGCAGGAAGTGGCGAACGAGATCATCGCCGCCGGTGGCAAGGCTGTCGCCAACACCGACAACATCGCGACCTGGTCGGGCGCGCAGAACCTGATCGCGCAGGCGATCTCGGAGCTCGGCGGCCTCGACGTGGTCGTCAACAACGCGGGCATCCTGCGTGACGCGTTCATCGCCGGCATGGAGGAGTCCCAGTGGGATTCCGTCGTCGCCGTGCACCTGAAGGGACACGCGGCGGTCATGCACCATGCGGCCGCGTACTGGAAGGAACAGAGCAAGGCGGGCAACCAGCCCAACGCCGCGGTGGTCAACACCGCGTCGGCCTCCGGTGTCACCGTGCCCAACGCTGGTCAGGGCAACTACGGCGCGGCCAAGGCGGGCATCGCCGCGCTGACCCAGGTCGCCGCGGAAGAGCTGGGCCGCTACGGCGTGCGCGTCAACGCGATCGCCCCGATCGCGCGTACCCGCCTCACCCTGGCCACCCCCGGCATGGGCGAGATGATGGCCGCCGAGGCCGAGGATGCCGAGGCCGAGGGTGGCTTCGACGCGTTCAGCCCCGCCAACATCTCCCCGCTGGTGGCCTACCTCGCCTCCGAGAAATGCGCGATCACCGGCAAGGTGTACGCCGTTCAGGGTGGCGCGATTTCCGAACTCGCCGGCTGGCACGACGTGAAGACGATCGAAGCCGACGGCCCCTGGCAGATCGACGACATCGCGTCGCGTCTGCCCTGAATCGTAGGAGAACAACGATGTTCGAATGGTCCGAGACCGATGTCATGATTCGTGACGCACTGCGCGAGTTCATCGACAAGGAAGTCCGCCCGAACGTGGATTCGCTCGAGAGCGGGGAAATGTCCCCCTACCCGGTGATCCGGAAGATGTTCAGCGAGTTCGGCATCGACGCGATGGCCGAGGAGATGGTCGGCAAGATGCTGACCAAGCAGCGGGCCAAAGCCGACTCCATCGCCGCGGGTGAGCCGCAGCCGGAGAAGCCGAAGAAGAAGTCAGGCGGTGGCGATCCCTTCGGCGGTCAGGCTTCCATGGGTGCTGTGCTGGTCAGCGAGCTGTCCGGCGTCTGCATGGGTCTGGTCACCGCGATGGGCGTGAGCCTGGGCCTCGGTGCCACCACGATCATGTCGCGCGGCACCCTGGCGCAGAAGGAGCGCTGGCTGCTCGACGTCGTCACCATGCGCAAGGTCGCGGCGTGGGCCATCACCGAACCGGATTCCGGCTCGGATGCCTTCGGCGGCATGAAGACCTACGTCCGTCGCGACGGCGAGGACTACATCCTCAACGGCCAGAAGACGTTCATCACCAACGGCCCCGACGCCGACGTGATGGTGGTTTACGCGAAGCTCGACGAGGGCGACGCCGGTGTCGACAAGCGTGACCGCAAGGTGCTCACCTTCGTGCTCGACAAGGGCATGGAAGGCCTCACCCAGGGCAAGCGCTTCCACAAGATGGGTCTGAACTCCTCGCCCACCGGTGAGCTGTTCTTCGACAACGTGCGTCTGCCCAAGGACCGGCTGCTCGGTGAGACCGAGGAGCACAAGGGCGGCGACGGTCGCGAGAGCGCCCGTTCCAGCTTCACCACCGAGCGCATCGGCGTGGGCTTCATGGCGCTGGGCATCATCAACGAGTGCCACCGCCTCTCGGTCGACTACGCCAAGAGCCGCAAGCTGTGGGGCCAGGAGATCGGCCGTTTCCAGCTGGTTCAGCTCAAGCTGGCCAAGATGGAAGTTGCTCGCATCAACGTGCAGAACATGGTGTTCAACTCCCTCGAGCGCGGCGGCAAGCTGTCGCTGGCCGAGGCTTCGGCCATGAAGATGTACTGCTCGGAAGCGGCCACCGAGGTCGCGATGGACGCCGTGCAGTTGTTCGGCGGCAACGGCTACATGACCGAGTACCGGGTCGAGCAGCTGGCGCGTGACGCCAAGTCGCTGATGATCTACGCCGGGTCCAACGAGATCCAGGTGACCCACATCGCCAAGGGATTGCTCGCCTAGCGAGTGGAAGTAGCCGCGTCCTCCGCCATCGAGGCGGTGCCGGAGGACGCGGTATTCGCAGTCAGTCACCGGGTCGCCCCGGTCACCGAGTCAGAGAGCAGGGCAATGGCGCCAGGCAGCAGCAGGCAGAATGTAATAGCGGAATCGGTCGAAACCTACGGCGGTGTACGAACACGACAGCTCGCTGTCGCAGGTGACGGGCCGGTGATCGTGCTGCTGCACGGGACCTACGACCGTGCCGACACGTGGAGGGGAGTGCTCGAACGTCTCGCTGAGGTGGGACGTCGAGCGGTGGCGGTGGATCTCCCGCCGTTGCATGTACGCCGGACCGGCG
This sequence comes from Nocardia sp. FBN12, assembly GCF_054031145.1. Lineage (NCBI taxonomy): Bacteria > Bacillati > Actinomycetota > Actinomycetes > Mycobacteriales > Nocardiaceae > Nocardia > Nocardia sp. FBN12. The sequence continues at coordinate 2,722,519 of NZ_CM132926.1, read as the reverse complement.
AATTGGTCCTGCCGCGTCTTGATGCGTTTGTCGCCGCGTTGGTGCGAGCGCAGGCAGGCGCCGAAGGCGTTGTGCTGGGTGGAAACTCGCTGGGTGCCGGACTCACGCTGCGTGCGGCGCTGAACCCGGAATTGCCCGTGCTGGCGGCCGTCCCGTGCGATGTTCCCGGTTTCGGATACCGCCCGCTGGCTACGTTCACGGTCGGCCGGTTCGGGCCCCCCGAGCCGCTGCTCGCCGCAATCCGCGTGCCCGCCGCCATGTTCCGCAGCCGTGCGGCGGTGGCTGTCGGCAACCGCTTCCTCTACGGGCGCGACCGACCGAATTCGGCCGAAGACGTCGCGCACTTCCTCGAGTTCTTCGCACAGACCAGGCCGATCGGCCGCTTGATCGCGAGCGGCCGGGCATTGCTGCGCGAGTTCGATGCCGGCTACCCGGACGGAGAATTGCCGCCCACCCTGTTGGTGCACGGCAGCAGGGACAAATTGATACCGCCGTCGGCCGCCCATCGCGCTCAGCGTCGGTTCCCGTCGGCCATGGTCCGGATCCTGCCCGGAGTAGGTCACTGTCCACAACTGGACGTGCCCAACGCTGTCGCGCGCATGATCCTCGACTGCGATCCCGGCACCCGCCGGACCGCATGAATACCGCTGTTGCGCAGAGCAACAACCCGTGATCGACAGGCCGGATTCGATCGGCAAGTCAGCAAGAACCGAATGGGAGACGAAATGAGTTCGGCGGGAAACATTTCTGGCAAGGTCGTGGTGGTCACCGGCGGCGCGCGCGGGATCGGATACGCGACCGCGCGGCTGCTGCGCGACCGCGGTGCGCTGGTCGCCATCGGCGACATCGACAAGTCACAGGTCGACAAGGCCGGATCCGACCTCGGGCTCGAGGTGTTCGGGCGGCTCGATGTCACCGACCCGGCGTCGTTCGCGTCCTTCCTCGACGAGGTCGAACGCCGGCTCGGGCCGCTGGACGTGCTGATCAACAACGCGGGCGTCATGCCGGCCGGCCGATTCGTCGAGGAATCCGAACAGGTGACGCGACGCATTCTCGACATCAATATCTACGGTGTGGCGCTGGGCAGCAAACTGGCCGCGCAGCGCATGCTGGTCCGTGGTACCGGCCATATCATCAACATCGCCTCCCTCGCCGCCGAGACGCCGACACCGGGATTGGTCACCTACTGCGCGAGTAAGGCCGCGGCGCTGTCGCTGACCGATGCGCTGCGCATCGAGCACCGTGACACCGGGCTGGAATTCTCGGCGGTGCTGCCGTCTTTCACCAACACCGAACTGGTCTCGGGCACGCATGGCCCCAAACTGGTGCCGAACGCGGAACCCGAGGATATCGCCGAGGCCATCGCCGAGCTCATCTGCGATCCGCGTCCGCGCGTCGCGGTCACCCGACTCGCCGGTCTATTGGTCGGTGCGGGGCGGGTTCTGCCCGGCCCGGTGACCGAATTCTTCCAGCGTCGACTGGGAATGACGCACGTCATGCTCGACGGCGTCGACGTCGACGCCCGCCGTGCCTACGAATCCCGCGCGCGCGGCCTGGACAGCTGAGTCCGCGCTGCATGAATTACCAACAGAGGTGTGCTGTCTGATGATCTTGCCGGTTGAAACCTCAGAGGTGGCAGGCGGTTCCGCTGGACCGCTCGAAGGCCTGCGGGTACTGGAGATGGCGGGCTTGGCTCCCGTCCCGTTCGGCGCGATGATGCTCGCCGATCTCGGTGCGCAGGTGCTGCGCATCGATCGAGCCAGCGGCTACGCGCCGCCCCCGGGGCCGCTCGATCGCGGTAAGGAAAGCATCACGGTCGACCTCAAAAGCGAGGCAGGTGCGGGCTTGATCCGTGAGCTGGCGGCCGGTGCGGATGTGTTTCTCGAGGGGTATCGACCGGGTGTCGCCGAACGGCTGGGCATCGGCCCGGAGCAACTGCTACAGCTCAACCCGCGACTGATCTACGGGCGAATGACCGGGTGGGGCCAAGACGGTCCGCTCGCGGCGCGCGCTGGGCACGACATCAACTACATCGGTCTGTCCGGGGTGCTCGACTTGATCGGCAGGCGCGGCGAGCGGCCGGTGCCGCCGGTCAACATCATGGGCGACTTCGCCGGTGGCGGCATGCTGTTGGCCTTCGGGGTGCTGTCGGCGCTCTACGAGCGGGAGCGCTCGGGGCGCGGCCAGGTGGTCGACGCGGCCATGGTCGACGGGTCGAGCCTGCTGTCGACCTTCCTGCACGGTCTGCGGGCCGACGGACTGTGGGAACGCGAGCGCGGCGACAACATGCTCGATGGTGGTGCCGCCTACTACGACACCTACGAGACCTCGGACGGCAAACATATGGCGGTCGGTGCGGTAGAGCCGGAGTTCTTCTTCCAGCTGACCGCGATACTCGAGATCGACGACGAGGATCTGGGTTTCCAGATCGACCCGACCACCTGGCCGGCCTGGCGCGAGCGGCTGGCCGCCGTATTCCGGACGAAGACCCGCGACGAATGGGCCGAGATCTTCGCCGACGTCGATGCCTGTGTCTCCCCGGTGCTTTCGCCATGGGAAGCCCACGACCATCCGCACAATATCGCGCGGTCGGCGTTCATCGACGTCGGCGGCGTGCGCCAGCCCGCACCCGCGCCCCGGTTCGACCGTACGCCCACCGCGACGCCGCGGCCGCTGAACCATCGTGGCACGGATCCTGCCGACATTCTCGCTGCCTGGGGGGTCGAGGCAGGTAACTACTTCGGCACTGGCACCGGCCTGAAATAAGCACGGCAGCAATGAGTTCCGCAACGATCGCCGCCGGTGGCGCACTACGAATGGAGAACTTGCTGTGACCGAGCAGCCGAAGAGTCTGTGCGCCGCCTTTCAGGCGACCGCCGCACGCATGTCGGACCGAATCGCCTTGCGCGGACCCGACGGCGCGGTGTCCATTACCTGGGGGCAATACGCCGACCGGGTCCGTGAGCTCGCCACCGGGCTGTCGGCGCTCGGCCTCGCCGCAGGCGACACCGTCGCCATCATGCTCACCAATGTCCCGGCATTCCATCTCGCCGATACCGCGGTCCTGCACACCGGGGCGACACCGTTCTCGATCTACAACACTTTCACCGCCGAGCAGATCGCCCACCTGCTGGCCAACGCGGGCAGCCGGATCGTCGTCACCGAGTCGCAGTTCCTCGAGACTGTTCGAGCCGCCGATGTCGCCGGGCGCATCGAACACATCGTCTGCGTCGACGGCCCGGCCGAAGGGACTCTCACCCTCGACGACTTGGCGGGCCTGGCATCGCCCGGTTTCGATTTCGACGCCACCTGGCGCGCCGTCGGCCCGGACTCACTGCTCACCATCGTCTACACATCCGGCACCACCGGCCCGCCCAAAGGGGTGGAACTCACCCACGCGAACATGCTGGCCGAATTCCAGGCAGTCAAGACGCTTTTCGACGTGCGGCCCGAGGACACCGTGATCTCGTATCTGCCGGACGCTCACCTGGCGAACCGGGCGTTCTGCCATTACAACAATCTCCTCGAAGGCGTTCAGGTCACCACGGTCGCCGACCCCAAACAACTGGTTGCCACCATGCCGCAGTTGCGGCCGACGCTGTTTCTCGCCGTGCCCGCGATCTGGTACAAGATCAAGGCCGGAGTGGAAACGCTGGTCGCCCAGGAACATCCGGTCAAACGATCGTTGGTGTCGTGGGCGTTGGGGGTGGGCCAGGAGATGGCCCGCCGCGACTCCGACGGCCGAACTGTCCCCGTCGGCCTACGGATACAGCACCGAGTAGCCGAACGGCTGGTGCTGAGCACGCTGCGGCGACGGATGGGGCTTGACCGGGTACGCGGTGCCCTCACCGGTGCGTCCCCCATCGCGCCCGAGGCGATGACCTTCATCATCGGTCTCGGTATTCCGGTGTGCGAAGCCTGGGGAATGACCGAGACCTCCGCGGTAGCCACCGTCAACCGGCCCGACGCCATTCGGCTCAGTACGGTCGGACAAGCGCTACCTGGTACCGAAGTCGCCGTCGCCGACGACGGGGAGCTGCTGGTGCGGGGCCCCCTGGTGATGCGCGGCTACCGCGATGATCCGGAGCAGACCGCCGCCGCGATCGATGCCGAGGGCTGGATGCACACCGGCGACGTCGGCTCCATCGACGCCGACGGCTACGTCCGTATTCTCGACCGCAAGAAGGAACTCATCATCAACGCGGCGGGCAAGAACATGTCGCCATCGAATATCGAAGGGGCGGTGCGGGTTTCCTGCCCGCTGGTCGCCGCGGTGATCGCTGTCGGCGACAACCGCAAGTACGTGACGGCGCTGCTGACCCTGGACCCGGACGCCTGCGCGGCCTACGCGCAGCGCCATGCACTGCCCGACTCGACACCCGCGGCGCTGGCGACTCACCCCGACGTGGTCGCGGCGATCGAGGCGGGCATCGCGGCCGCGAACGAGCGCCTGTCGCGGGTGGAGCGGATCAAGAAACACACTGTGCTGCCGATGATCTGGGAACCCGGCGGTGACGAACTCACCCCGAAGATGTCACTCAAACGCAAGATCATCACGCAGAAGTACGCCGCCGAGATCGAAGCCATGTACCGCTGACCATGTCGATGTGTACCCGCACCCGGGCTACCGCCCAACATCATCTCCGAGGAGCTCGACCGTGATCGAAGTCCACAACCCCGCTGATGGCCGGATCGTCGGCGCGGTCGCCGACACTGATCCGTCGCAGGTCGAAGCGGCGGTCGCGCGGCTGCGGTCCGAACAGCCGGCGTGGGCTGCCCTCGCACCCGCCGAACGCGTCGAATGGCTTCTGCGACTGCAGGATTGGATCTTTGCCAATTCGGCCGACATCGCCGACCTCATGCAGGCCGAGACTGCCAAGCCGCGCGTCGACGCGGAGATCGAACCGATGTTCGTGGCCGAGGTGATCGGCTACTACGCCGAGAACGCCGCACGATTCCTTGCTGCTGAGCATCCACGCCCGCATTCTCCGGCGAACATGTCGAAGAAACTCGCCGTCACCTACCACCCCTATCCCGTGGTCGGCGTGATCACGCCGTGGAACTATCCGTTGGCGTTGCCCGGCATCGATGCGGTGCCCGCCCTGCTCGCCGGGGCAGCGGTGGTGATCAAGCCCTCGGAGGCGACTCCGTTGAGCGCGATGGAACTTGCGCGCGGCTGGGCCGAGATCGGGGCGCCACCGGTGCTGGAGGTGATCACCGGGCGCGGCGCGACCGGTGCCGCGGTGGTCGACGCCGTCGACTTCGTGCAGTTCACCGGCTCCACCCGTACCGGAAAGGCGGTGGGGCACGCCTGCGTTGACCGCATGATTCCCTACAGCTTGGAATTGGGCGGCAAGGACCCGGCCCTGGTACTCGCCGATGCCGATCTCGACCGGGCCGCACGGGGAATCGCGTTCGGCGGCATGCTCAACGCCGGACAGATGTGCACCTCCATCGAGCGGGTGTACGTGGTCGATGCGGTCTACGACGAGTTCGTGCAGCGGCTCGTCGCGATAGTCGCCGAGCTTCGGATGGGCGTCGATGATCGTGAGTTCCGGTACGACATCGGACCTTTGGTCGATTCCGCACAGGTCGAAATCGTGCGACGGCACACCGATGAAGCGGTCGCCGCCGGCGCCCGCGTCGTCGTGGGTGGCGCAGCGACCGGTCAGGGAAACTTCTTCGAACCCACCGTGCTCGTCGACACCGACCACAGTATGAGTTGCCTCGCGGAGGAGACCTTCGGGCCTACGCTGCCGATCGTTCGCGTCGCCGACGAGGACGAAGCCGTGCGGCTGGCCAACGACTCTGCCTACGGTTTGTCGGCGACGGTGTGGACCGGTGATCGTGCCCGTGGCGAGCGGGTGGCGAGTCGCCTGGAAGCCGGAACGGTGAACATCAACGACGCGCACGTGAATCTGTTCAATCTCGCTGTGCCGATGGGTGGTTGGAAGCAGTCCGGTGTCGGAGCTCGTTTCGGGGGAGCGTACGGGATCCGCAAATACTGCCGTACCCGAGCCGTCACGGTCGACCGGTTGCCGGTGGCGAAGTCGCCGTCGGAACTGCTGTGGTTTCCCTATTCACGCCGTAAAGCAGGCCTGGCTCTGGGGATGATGCGCGCGTTGCGTGCCCGTGGCCTGCGTGCCCGAATCGGTAGACACTGAACACTGAGAAAGGAATTTGCGTGCCGCTGTATTCGTTCGAGGGCAAGACCCCGGTCGTGGCCGAGGATGCGTTCATCGCGCCGACCGCGACGCTCGTCGGCGACGTGACGGTGGAATCCGGCGCTTCGGTCTGGTACGGCGCGGTATTGCGTGGCGACTTCGGTCCGGTGATCGTGCGCGCCGGCGCGAATGTGCAGGACGGTTCGGTGCTGCACAGCACCCCGGCCGCGGTGTGTGAGATCGGCGCGGGCGCCACGATCGCGCACTTGTGCGTGATCCACGGCGCCACGATCGGCGCCCAGGCACTGATCGCCAACGGCGCCATCGTGCTCGACGCCGCCGTTGTCGGTGCGCGATCCTTGGTGGCAGCGGGATCGCTGGTGACCGCGGGGACGGTGATCCCCGAGGAGGTGCTCGTCACCGGCAGCCCCGCGAAGGTGAAGGGTCCGATCGCGGGCACGACCGCCGAGTTCTGGGTCAACGCGAATCCGGTCGCCTACCAGGATCTCGCCCGCCGCCATCGAACCGGTCTCACGCCGGTCGACGGAGCATGAGCGGGCCAGAACACTGGGCGCCGCGTTGCGCTCCGCTGGGCATACCCGGCTCGGACACTTCCTCGCCTGACAATCCGCGAGGGCCCGCGGCACGGGTCCGCCGTCGGCAGGCTGCGCTGGCCGCAGCGCAGGAAGTGTTCGTCGCGCACGGCTACCACGGTGCGACGATGGACGAGATCTGCATGGTGGCGGGGATGAGCAAGCCGGTGCTCTACGGGGATTTCACCAGCAAGCTCGACCTGTATCTTGCTGTGTTGCAGCACTATCTGGACCGGATGGTAGCCGGACTGCGCGCAGCCACCACTGCGGGTGGCGAGTCTCGGGACAAGGTTCGCCGTGCGGTCCTGGTCTATTTCGACTTCGTCGAGGACGACGCGGGCGGATACATCCTTGTCTTCGAATCCTCAGTGCCCAGCGAACCGTGCGTGCAATGGCGGGTGCGCAACGCGATGCGTGAATGCGCAATCCTGGTGAGCGCCGAGTTGCGCGCGAGCGGGGTCGAGGAATTGCAGGCCGACGCCCACGCGTGGAGTCTGGTCGGTGCCGCCCACCTCACTGCCCGTCACTGGCTCGACGCCGGCCGGCCGATCTCCAAGAACGAGGCGGTGGAGGCCGTCGTCGCGCTGTGCTGGGACGGATTGCCCACCTCGGGACGCGACATCGGCTCCGCCACAGTGTGATCCGGAGTGCTATCGGCAGACCTCGGAGAGGGAACTGCCGCCGATCTGACTGAACACACCGCGGGGGAACAGCACACCGTAGAGCGATATATCCAGACCGCACAGGTAGCCGTTGGCGTGCGTGCCTTCTGAGCTTATCCTGCCTAATCCGGCCAGCAGACTGGGCAGGTCGGTTGCCGCCTGATCCAGTTTGGCCCCATTGCTGAGTAGTAGTGCGAGAGCCTCAGTGGTCGAGGATTGTGTGGCCGCCAGCTGTGGCTGGATCTGCGCCATCATGGATACCAGATTTGCCGTTGAATCGGCTATCTGCGTCGTGGCGGTTTGCAGGGACTGGCCTTGGGCGGACAGGCCGCCGATCAGCGTCCGGGTTTGCGTGACGAGCGTTTCCAGCTCATCTCCGCGCTTGGCCAAACTGGACATGACACCGGACAGGTTGGTTATCACGTCGGACAGGATGGCATCGCGCCGTTGGAAATCGCTCGCCAGCGTCGCGGCCTGAATGATGAAGGCGCTCAGTGACACGCCGTCGCCTTGTAATGCCTGAACCAGGGAATGCGACAGGCTGTTGACCTTCTCGGGGGACAGCACTTCGAACAGTGGCTGAAATCCGTTCAACAGTGCTGAAATATCGAACGAAGGTTCGGTGTGACTGATCGGGATAGTCGCTCCGGGGCGCAGGGGAGTGGTGTCGCCGTCAGTGCCGGGTGCCAGCGCCATATACCGCTGGCCGATCAGATTCTGGTATCGCACCATGGCTTTGGTATTCGCGTGCAGCGTTTGCGTGCGCTGCAGGACGAACGTCACCTTGGCATCATATTTCTTCGCCTCGGGGCGATGTTCCAGTTCGATCTTCACGACTTTGCCGACGCGGACGCCGGCGATACGGACATCGTCACCCTCGTGCAAGCCCAAGACATCGCTGAACAGCCCGGAGTAGGTGTCCGTATCGCCGGCTACAGTGCGCGACAGCGTATTCCAGACAGTGATGGTGACAAGAATCGACACAATTGCGAAGACTCCGAAACCGATCAGCGGTTTACGGATGCCCATCCAGTACTCCCTGCCATTCGAAGAAGCCGGACGCGGAGCGCCGACAACGCAGAACGGTAGAGGTGGCGGAGGGGCTGCGCCATGACGTCACCGATCGTTATGGGTGACCTCAGCGATCAACTTTTCGAGTATCCGGATATCGTGGCCGATTCGGCTGGATATGAGCGCGGTGAGCAGCCGGTCCAGCGACGGAAGGCGCGGTTGAACGCGCTGGGCTCGGAAAATCCCAGGCGGCTCGACAATTCCGCTACAGTCTCGTCGCCGTGGACCAGACCTGCTATCGCCGCGGCGTGCAGCATATCGTCCCGAATATCGGAGATCGTCGTCTGCTCAGCCCGCAATTTGCGACGAAGGGTCGGTTCGCTCATCCGCAGAATGCCCGCTATTTCGTCGGCGCTCGGACCTTTTCTGCTCAGGTCGGTTGCGATAATCTGGCGGACCCGGTCGGCGATGGGTGTGCTGGGGTGGTCTGGCACAAGTAAATCGACCGGGGCTCGGTGGAGCAGGTCGAGCAGGGCGGATTCGCACTTCGCGATCGGTGCCGTGAGCACACTCGAATCGAAGGTGAGTGCCGTCTGAGCGCAGTCGAAAGCAAGAGGCGCAGCGAAGATTTGGGTGTATTCGTCGACATGAGCAGGCTCGGGATAGCAGAATTCCACGTGCCGCAGAGGGAGCGTGGTTCCGGTGAGCCAGCACAGTATTCGGTAGGTGAAGACGAGCGTGGCATCGGCAACGAGATGCTCGCGGTCGTCGAGGTGCTCGATGTCGGCAGACCAGCGAGCCTCATCGGCCGCGACGGTCAGCGCGAATCGTGGCAATCCGGCGAAAAGTGCCGCGTGGTCGGCGAATCGCTCGAGTGCCGATCCGAGATCGGGCGCCGACCGCGTACCCAGGCACAGCAGCCGAAAGGCGCCACGCGGCACGGCGTGCGGTCCGAGCCCGAAGACCTCGTCCTCGCTGACCCGCCACAACTCGCGGATGAGCCCGGCCGCGTGTAGGGCGGGATCCTCTCGCTCGCAGTGCGTCTCGGGTGCTGGTTCGGAGCGACGAATCTCCCAACCTTTGCGGTCAGCGAGCGACGTAGCGGCGCGTGCGAAGGCGGAAGAAGTGCGCTCGTCTGGCATCGGTCTCGGGTCTCCAGTCAGTACTTCTTGTCACCCAGGCGTGGTTCGGACTCGGAGTGCGCTGTATCGGCAGGTCAGCTGCTGGTCGAATTCGTGTAGGTGCGGGCGCCGATCTCGACCGGAGTCCGCATCGCAGTCCGTCGAGCCGGTCTACTCCACAGCAGCCACCTTGCGTATCAAGGGTCATAAGATACACGACGGAATGTATGTTTATATGGCCCGCCTGCTATCGCGCCATGCCTCCCCATGGCGTATGGCAGGCCTGCATTCAATGGAGGCGGGACCAGTAATGCCAAGTGGCCAGCGCCTGGCTCGTCTCCAGGTCCGGTCGGGCCCAGGCGGCATGGCAGAGTGTGCGTGCGGCGTCCAGGAGCTGCGTTCGGGTCGGCATGGTACTGCCTGGTGGTCGCAGAGTCAGGTCGTGATTCGATGCCGATACCGTCCACCCGGCGCAGATCCATCGAGACCCGTCGTGGGCGACGGGTTCTCTGGTGTGGAATAGCTCCTGCAGGTCCAGGCCGAGGTAGGTCGGGCGTTGCGGGGGTGGAGCGACCAGCAGGTCACCTAATGACGTGATTCCCGTCAGGACGAGCAGGCTGGGCAGCCCCATTCGATTACCGCCGGCGATGTCGGTATCCAGAGAGTCGCCGATCACCAGGTGGGGACCGCTGGTGCGCGACAAGGCTTCCTGGTAGATCGGCTCGTAGGGCTTGCCCGCGAAATCAGGAGTTGCCCCGGTGGCCAACCGGACCGCTTCGGCCAACGCGCCGTTGCCGGGCGCGATTCCGCCTTCACGGGGAACCGCGATATCGCTGTTGGTGACGATCCACGGAACGCCTCGCCCGACCGCGTACGCCGCCTCGGCCAGTTGGCGCCAATCGACGTCGGGTGCGAAGCCCTGAACGACGAGATCGGGGTTGTCGTCGGCTTTGTGGACCGGCGTCAGGCCGTGTTCCCACAGCGCCGTCTTCATAGCTACGCCGCCCACCATCAGTGCTCGTGCCCCGGGAATCCGCCGAGCTGCCAACGCCGCCGCGGCGTGGGCGGACGTCACGACCTCTCGCTCGGCCGTGGGCAGGCCGAGTTCGGTGACCAGCGCGGCGACCTCGGTCGGGGTGCGGGAGGCGTTGTTGGTCAGGAACAACGTTCTGAGCCCGGCCGAGCGTGCCGCGGCCAGGGCGTCCACGGCGCCGTCCACGGGCACCGTGCCGCGATAGACGACTCCGTCGAGATCGATCAGCGCGCTCGCGAAGCGCTGTGCCAGCGGCAGCCTCGCCCAGGCCGGCTGCTGCTCCTGTGACATGAATCCCCCCATTCAAAAGCCTTGTCCCTCAATATGTTACGTGGCTTCCACGGCCATCTTCGGCTGCTCGGGTGCGTCCGGTCGAGCGCCGTTACCCTGCCGATAGTCGTTGACGACCTCTTTCAGGACGGCCAACTTCGCCGGAACCGGGTTTCCCGGGTGCCAGGCGATGCCGAATGTGCAATCGGTGAGGTCTACGACGGTGAGGTAGCGCAGGTCGGGCCGGGGGTAGAGCGCGGCGGCGACTGCTGGAACGAAGGCGACCGTGCCACCGAGCGAGACGGTGGACAGCAGCGACTCGAAGCTCGTGCCCGCGTGCGCGGCATAGCGGACCTGGGAGCCGTCCGGGCGTGGATTCACCGACCAGAAGTCGTGGCCTGCTCGGAATGTCGGTGATACCAGGCTGATCACCCGATGGTCGGCGAGATCGGTCAGGCTCAGCGACGAGCGCTCGGTCAGTGGATCGGAGCTTGCGATACACGCCAGACGTGGTTCGACAGCGAGTGGTTGGCAGTACATGTCGTTCGGCACCGGAAAATGGGCGAAGGCCGCGTCGATCTCGCCCGATTGCAAGGCCAGGAGTTGATCGCTGAATCGATCAAGTACCCGAATGTCCGGACCGAGATCGGGGTGGAGTTCGGTGAGCGCCGCGATGATGCGGCGGGTGGAATCCAACGCGGTGAAGCTCTCGCACACCCCGAGTCGAAGACGTTCGGATCCAGACGCCATGCGCCGTGCGACATTGCGCAGCTCATCGGCGGCGTCTACCACGCTCCGGGCCGCGGGCAGCACCGCGCGCCCCGCGGCGGTCAGTTCGACCCGGCGGCTGGAACGATGGAACAGCGCGACGCCGAGGCGTTCCTCGAGGGAGCGGATCTGCTGGCTGAGGGCCGGTTGGGTCAGGTACTGCCGACGTGCGGCGCGACCGAAGTGGAGTTCCTCGGCGAGGGTCAGCAGCAGTCGCAGCTGATGAGCGGTCGGATCGTCGATGCTGGCCAGGCGGAGCTCGGATTGATCAATAATCGACACATTATCAAATTACACCGATTCTAATCGTTGCGCCATTGCTGGTCGGTGTGCCCGCCTGGCAGGCTGTTGATACGGAAGGCCGGACATCGTGAGATGCCGACCGACCGCCGGATCGATCGCAGGCTGTGCCGCAAGCGGTTCGAGTCGGGTCAACGGGGACCGAGAATCAGTGGGTATCTCCCGGTGTACTGGGGGTGGATTTTGAGTTTGGAGAGTGGCTGTTGCCATGTCTGTGGAGACCGGCATTTCCCGCAAAGTTCTGGAATTCTTACACCGATATCAGCGTGTCCATCAGTCGGGCGAGGGGGTGCCAACAACGTTGGATCGCATCGGCGAAGCCTATGAGAAGCGCACAGCGAAGATCGATTACTTCGTCCGTCGCAACGAGTCCATTCACTTCGTGATACCAGCTTTTCCGGCGAAGTCGCCGAATCGAAGCAAGGTGCTCGGCCCGTCGCCTGACCTCGGGGAAAGTATCGCGCTCGGATTCTTGCAGTCGCTGTGCGACTACGTAGAACACTTCTATTCACCCGGCGCCCGTATCACTATTTGTTCGGACGGGCATGTATTCGGTGACGTGGTCGGTGTATCCGACGTTCTGGTGGCCGAATACCGCGATGATATAGAGAAGCTGATCGCCACCGCCGGCTGGATGTCCCTTGATATGTTCGGATTGGATGATGCTTTCGGCGAACGAGACTATCCGAAGCTGCGAGACGTGCTCGAGTCCGACTACTCGGATTCGCTCGAAGAATTGAAGAACAATATTCGGACGGACGCCGCTACGCGTGCGCTCTTCGATGGCATTCACCGGTTCATGTTCGAGGATGCCATGGGCGCGCGTGATGGTGACGTGTCGAAAACGAAGATTCGCAACCAATCGAAAGCAAGTGCGTATCAGACCATTCGGCGCAGCAATGCGTGGAGCCGTGTGGTGTCGGAACACTTCCCCGATGCGGTCCGATTATCGATTCATCCGCAGCCGCCGCATTCGGAGAAGTTCGGGCTGCATCTGGTGGGAACCAGCGATAGCTGGCTCACCCCGTGGCATGGCGTCGTGCTCGATGATGGAGTGCATCGCCGACTCGTAAAGCGTTGGAAGGCAGAGGAACTCGGGGCAACGATGGTTTCGCGACACAACCGCCCGAGCCATTTCGTCGCGCCGAAGATCACCGCGGATTCAAAGGAGGAACTTTCGGCATGACGGTCTCACACAACCCTCTGCGACCGTTCGGTCGTGTGCTGGAGGCATCCGGTGATGCGGCGATATCTGATATTCCGGTCGAGACCTTGGCTCGATGGACTGTCGAGTCCCGTGTGCTGGTATTGCGCGGCTTCTCGTCGCTCGGAACGCAGGAATTCGCCGACTATTGTCGGCGATGGGGCGAAGTGCTCGAATGGGAGGTCGGCGAAGTCGTTGACCTGGTGGTTCAGGACGACCCGAAGAACTATCTCTTCGCGAGCGGTGATGTGCCGTTCCATTGGGACGGAGCCTTCGTGGAATCCGACCCACGGTGGTTCTTCTTCCAGTGCCTTGATGCGACTCCGGACGCCGGTGGTGAAACGGTATTCTGCGACACCACGGCCGTGTATCGCGACGTCGACGATGCGACTCGAGAACTATGGTCGAGGATCAGCCTCACGTACTCGACGGAAAAACTGGCCCATTATGGGGGTGAGGTCACCGAGCAGCTTGTCTCGAGGCACCCGGCGACTGGACTTCCGGTGCTTCGTTTCGCTGAACCGCTCGATCCGAACGTGTATCGGAACCCGGTCTCCGTCACCGTGAACGGTATCGAGAAGGACGCGCAGGATCTCTTCGTGAAGGAGCTGTCCGAGCGTCTGCACCGTCGTGAATACTGCTACGACCACACCTGGTACAAAGGCGACATCCTCATCGCCGACAACTTCTCGCTCGTGCACGGACGAAACGCGTTCAGCGGGCCGACGAATCGGCACCTGCAACGTGTCGAAGTGATTTGATATGGGTACGTCTATCGGAATTGTCGGGGCGGGCATATCAGGTCTGCATCTCACGCTCAGGCTGCAACAACTCGGAATCGAATCGACCCTGTATTCGCGCCAGGATCCGGATGAGATCCGAAGCGGTCCGCCGCTGAACTTTGTTACCCGATTCGGATCCACCAGGGAACGTGAGAATTCGCTCGGCATCACCGAATGGCTGTCGAGCGAATTCGACAACCCATGGATGCACATGCGAATCGAAGGGGAGGAATCGCTCGCCCTTCGGGGCGCGTTGCCGCGACCAGCCAGCTCGGTCGACTTCCGGATATATCTGGCCGGCCTGCTCGAAGCGGTGATCGGGCGCGGCGGGACTGTCGTGCAGCGTCGTCCGGCGGACAGCCGGGACCTCGCGGACCTTGCCGCGCACCACGACCTGCTGATCGTCGCGGCGGGGCGCGGTGAGCTGCGGGACGTGTTTCCCCGTGATCCCGCGCGTTCTCCCTTTCGGACAGCGCCGCGAGTTCTCGCGGGCGGACTGTTTCACGGCATCGCGCCGCCGGAACCGCCTGGAATGACCATGAACATGGTCCCGGGAGTCGGTGAGATCCACGCGCCGACCTTTCATTCCTTCGACGGCCGAGTAACAGCTGTGTTGATCGAGGCCGTGCCCGGTGGGGCGTTCCAGACCGTGATCGGACCGGAGCACCGCGACGATCCCGAGCTGTTCGCCAAAGGAGTGCTCGACCTCGTCACCACCTATGCGCCGTCACTACGTGAGCGCGTAGACGACAAGGAGTTCGGTCTGGCCAGGCCGAACGACGCCATGCACGGCTCGTTGGTGCCAACGGTCCGCCGTGGGTGGGCCGAGATGGGCGACGGCAGACATGCCCTGGCGATCGGAGACGCGTGGATCGTCAATGACCCGCTCACCGCGCAGGGCGCCAATCTCGGTTCGGCGCAAGCTTTTCAGGTCGCGCGAGCACTGGAATCGCACCGGGGTGGCTACGACGCGCAGTTCTGCATGACGCTGTCCGAACAGTTGTGGGCGACGGCGCAACCAGTCGTCGACTGGACGAACATGTTTCTCGGTGCTCCCGCACCACAGGTCATGTCACTTCTCGCGGCCGCGTCCGGTGACCAGCGGGTCGCGGACGCGTTCATCGCGAATCTGGATGATCCACCAGCGATGTGGCACAGCATCAGCAGGCCCGAGCGCACCGCGGCGTTCATCGAATCCGCCCAGTCGACGAGGAGTGCGTAGTGACAGTGAACGTCGGATTGGTGTGGGACGCCGTCGGATCCGTCGACGGCGGGCGTGGCTTGCTGGACCTGGCTCGCACGCACGGCCTCGATGCCTTCCTGGTTTTCGACCACTTGATCAATGCCTTCCCCAGCCAGGCATGGGATACAGACTTCACCTACCTGGCGGCGGAGGCGGCGACACCGGACCGATGCCTCGACTTCGCCACGGTGCTAGGCAACTTCGCACCACACGCGGGGCCGGTCCAGCTTGTCGTCGGCGTCACCGACCCGAACCGACGGCACCCGGCGATTCTGGCGCAGACAGCATTGACGCTGGCGCAGTTCACCGAGCGGCCGCCGGTGCTCGGCATCGGGGCGGGCGCATTGGAGAACCTTCAACCCTACGGGCTACCGCACGATCGCAGAGTCGACCGAGTGGAGGAGGCACTGCAGATCCTTCGAATGCTGTTGGGCGGGACGGGACCGCACGATTTCCGAGGCAAGCACTTCAGTCTGGATCAGGCATTGATGGGTCTGCGAGCGCCGGAAGGCCGGGAACCACGGTTGTGGGTTGGCGGCAGTCGTAGCCGGATGCTCGCCTTGACCGGTAGATACGCGGATGGGTGGCTGCCGGCGGAACTCATGGTGCCGGACGAGTACGCGCGGCGATTGCGGGTCGTTCGGCAGGCGGCCGAGATCGCGGGCCGGGATCCGATGGCGATTGTCGCCTCCGGCGGGGTGCCGATCGTGGTCGCTGAAACCGATGAGCAGGCCCATGCGCTGCTGGACTGCACCCCCATCCGGTTTCTCGCGCTACACGCCGGAGCCGAGGCGTGGGCCGCGCACGGTGCCGAGCATCCCTTCGGCGCTGACTACCGGGGGCTCAAGGACCTGTTGCCGCACGCCCTGACGCGCAAGGACGTACAGGAGGCAATGGCCGTGATCCCAGACCAGGTCGTGGCAGATCAGGTGCTCGTCGGGAGCAGACAGACTGTGCTCGACCGAATCGGCGACCTGGTCGAGGCGGGTCTCGAATACCCGATGCTGATCCCGGTTTCAGCCATGGCTTCGCCCGAGGCAGCGGCGTTCACGCTCGAGTCGGTGGCCTGGTTGGCACGTGAACTGCGTGCTCCCGCGCAGATCGGAGAGATCACCGTATGACCACCATCGGCATTGTCGGAACAGGCATTTCGGGGCTGCAGCTCGCCCTGCGGCTCCAGCAGCTCGGAATCGAGGTCGTGGTCTACTCCGCACAGGAGCTCGACCAGCTCGCAACCGGGCGACCGCGCAACTTCCCCGCCCGATTCGGCCCCACCCAGCAACGAGAGCGGCAGCTCGGAGTCTTCGACTGGGACATCACGGACGCCCAGGTGCGCCGCTGGGATGTCATAGTCGGCGCAGGTGATCGCACGCTGGCATTTCACGGGGAGCTGCGCCCACCGTCGAGCGTCGTGGACTTCCGGCTCTACCTGCCACACCTGTGCGCCATCTTCGCCGAGCGTGGCGGAAAGGTCGTCGTCGGAGCGCGACCGATCACCGAAGTGGCCGAGCGACACGACCTGGTGGTGGTGGCCAATGGCGATCGCTCGATGCGGGAGTTGTTCCCACGTGACGCGTCGCGCTCGGTGTTCGATGCTCCCCAGCGGATCCTCTGCAGCGGTCTGTACCGCGGAATCAGCGAGGACACACCACAATCGCTTGACCTGTGCCTGCTTCCCGGTATCGGGGAGATCTTCCGTATCCCGTTTCTGACACCACAGGGCAGGGCTGATGTGCTGGCGTTCGAAGCTGTTCCCGGCGGGCCGCTCGAGCCGATCTCCCGGGTCGATCCCGCGGTCGAACCCGTGCGTTTCTACCGTGACGTCCTCGCTCTGCTCAGCGAATTCGCGCCCGGACTGCGAGAACGTGTCGATGCCCGGGATTTCGCGCTCATCGGACCCGGCGAGCTGGCGCAGGGCAGCGTTACGCCGATGGTCCGCCACGGCTGGGCATCCCTGCCGAACGGCAAGTGTGCCATCGCGATCGGCGACGCGTGGATCACCAACGACCCACTGACCGCGCAGGGCGCGAATCTCGGTTCGCACACAGCATTCGCGCTCGCCGACCTGCTCGTGGCGCAGGCGGGCCCGTATGACGAGACGTTCTGCCGGGCCGCCTCGGAGCAGCTCTGGGCGCATGCCCGCAACGTTGTCGAGTGGAGTGCCGCGTTTCTCGGGCCCGCACCGGCGCACACCACAGCGTTGTTCGCGAAGGCCGCCGAGGACAAACGGATCGCCGAAGCGTTCATCAACAACTTCAACGACCCGGTCGCGATGTGGCAGACCTTGGCCGGCCCAGGGGGAACCGAGTCGTTCCTCGCCGAATTCCTCGAGGAGTGACATGACCGACCTGGATATCGAGATCGATGACAAAGGGATGCTGATCCCGGAGGCCGAGCAGACCGCGGTTTTCCTGCTCGATGGACTCGCGCGTATCCGCGTCCCGGGCAAGACCACCCGGGACTCCTTCACAGTGGTGCAGCACACCGGCAAGCGCGGATACAACACCCCGTTGCACTATCACCACATCGAGGACGAGGTGTTCCTTGTACTCGACGGGGTGCTCCGCATGGTCTGTGACGGCCAGGAGCAGCTCGCCGAGGCCGGGACGACGGTGGTCATCCCGCGGATGGTCCCGCACGGATTCGTCGCGATCTCGGACGAGGTCAGCTTCCTCACCATTCACTCGACGCCGGACCTGGGCAACAAGCCCCAGTTCGACCTGTTCCTCGCGGCCGAGATGCCGCCGGCGCAGGCGACCCGGACACCGACCGAGGAAGTCGGTCCCGATCTCGACCACATCATTTCGCTCGGTACCACCTACGGGTACAGCTACGCAGGTCCTGCGCCGATGCCATAGCGCCGGGTCCTCGCACATCGACCAATTCCCGCTCGGACAGAGAAGAGAACCATGCGGTTGAGTCTCGCATCACTTGTATTGTGCGTCTTCGGCATCACCACCGGCGAGTTCGTCATCGCGGGGATCCTGCCCGATGTCGCCACCGATCTCGGTGTGTCCATCCCGGCCGCGGGACTCCTTGTCACGGCATACGCCATCGGAATGATCATCGGTGGGCCGACGCTGACCGCCCTGACCACAAGGTTTCCCCGCAAGCCCCTGATGGTGACGCTGCTCGCGGTCGCAGTCCTCGGCAATATCGCATCGGCGCTCGCGCCCGCGTACGAGGCCCTGTTCGCGGCCCGGGTCGTCACCGCGCTGGTGACATCGACCTTCTTCGCCAACGCGATCGTCACCGCGGTGTCGACAGCACCGGAAGGTAAGCAGGCCTCGACAGTGTCGAAGCTGGTCTTCGGCATGAACGTGGCGATGATCCTGGGCGCGCCACTCGGCACGTTCATCGGTTCCCAGTACGGATGGCGTGCCACCTTCGCGGCGGTCGCCGCGGTGTGCGCGCTCGGATTACTGCTGGTGATCCGGCTGGTCCCCGCGGTGGCGAATGCTGGCGGGTCCGCGGTGGCCGAGATGCGGGTATTCCGCAGTCGTGATGTGCAATTGGCGATCGCGATCACCGCGATCGCCAATGCGGGAGTGCTGATGGTGTTCACCTACTTCTCGCCGCTGCTGACCGACGTGAGCGGCTTCACCAGTGGCTCGGTTGCCGGCTGGCTGCTGGTCTACGGTGTCGGCGCGACCGTAGGCAATCTCATCGGCGGTCGTCTGTCGGACCGGGCCCTGATGCCATCGCAGATCGGGTTGCTGACTCTGTTGGCCGCAGCACTCGCTGTTATGTGGCTGGTCAGCGCCACCGTCGTGCTCATCGCGGTGATGGTGTTCGTGCTCGGCGCACTGGGCTTCTCGGTGATCCCCGGAATGCAGGCGCGGGTGCTGAGCACCGCGGCGGCGGCGCCGACACTGGCCATGGCGGTTAACGCGTCGGCCTACCAACTCGCGGCGGCCTTCGCGGGCTGGCTGGGCGGACGGGTCATCGACAGCAGTGGCCTGCGATCGGTGTATCTGGTCGCGGCGACCGTCACCGTCGCGGGAATCGCCCTGAGTGGGGTGGCGTGGTATCGCGATCGCGTGGCCACCGGCGCCGACGACTCGAAAGTGGCTGTGGCATGAGCGAATCATCGAACGCCGGGGGACGCGCGACCGCGCTGGTGAGCGGCACCTGGGCCGAGGAGAATCTCGGAATACCCGGCGTGGTGTTCATCGAAACCGGCAACGAACAGGCGGACTATCTGCGCGGCCACGTACCGGGCGCGGCGTGGATCGGTTGGTCGGAGTTCCAGGACGATCTGACGCTCGGCCTGATCGGACCGCGCAAATTCGCTGAACTGCTGTCCGCGAAAGGGGTCAGCAACGACGACACCGTCGTCCTCTATTCCGTGGCTTCCAATCTGCTGGCGGCACTGGCCTATTGGTATCTCACGCACTACGGACACCGATCGGTGAAACTCCTCGATGGCGGTCGCCGGAAGTGGGAGCTGGAGAAGCGTCCGCTGTCCACCGACACCCCCGTACCGCACCCAGCGGTCTATCACGTGCCGACGCCGGACCCGTCGGTGCGTGCCGGACGCGACGACGTGCTCGCCGCGATCGGTGCGGCGAGCATCGTCGACGTCCGAACCCCGGACGAGTACAGCGGCTTGCTGTTCGCGCCCGCTTTCGCCGGACCCGCCTTCGCGCCAGGTAACAGTCCGCACGAGGTCGCCCAACGGGCGGGGCACATTCCGGGAGCGATCAACCTGCCGTGGGACGCGGTCGTGAATCCTGACGACACGTTCAAATCCGACGGCGAACTGGCCGCGCAGTTCGCCGGGCTCGACGTCGAGCCCGGCGTGATCACCTACTGCTGGGTCGGTGCTCGATCAGCCCACACCTGGTTCGTGCTCCGGGAATTACTCGGCCACGACGACATCAAGAACTACGACGGATCGTGGGCCGAGTATGGATCGCTGCTCGGCGTTCCGGTCGAACGCCCGATACAGAAAGGGAAGCGGTGACCGTAGGCAATCTCAACGGCAAGGTCGCTCTGGTGACCGGAGCCAATTCAGGTATCGGTGAGGCCGCGGCGAAGATCCTCGCGGCGCGCGGAGCCAGTGTCGTGCTGGCGGCTCGGCGAATCGACCAGCTGGACCGAGTTTCCGCCGAGATCGCCGAGGTCGGTGGCAAGGCCGTCGGCGTCGCTACCGATGTCACAGTGGACAGCGATGTCGAAAACGCCGTCGCCACTGCGGTAGACCAGTTCGGCGGGCTCGACATCGCGTTCAACAACGCGGGGTCACTCGGCTCGATGGGACTTGTCGCCGAACAGAACCCCAGCACCTGGACTGCCGACGTCAACACCGTGCTGACCAGTACCTTCCTGTCGATGCGTCACGAGATCATCGCCATGCAGCGGCGGGGTGGCGGCGTCATCATCAACAACGCCTCACAGCTGGGCGTCGTGGGATTCGGCGCGGGTATCAGCGCATATGTTGCCGGCAAGCACGGCGTGATCGGGCTGACGAAGGCCGCGGCTCTCGAATACGCCACGCAGAACATCCGGATCAACGCGGTGGCGTTCGCGTCGGTGGATACGCCGATGTACCGGTCGTCGGTCGGAGCGGATGAGGACACTGCCGCGTTGTTCCGGTCGCTACATCCACTGGGCCGAATCGCCACCGCCGAGGAAGCGGCCTCGTCGGTCGCCTACCTCGCGACGGACGAGGCGGGATTCTTCACCGGCTCGGTGCTGGTGATGGACGGTGGGTGGACCGCCCAGTGACAGTGTCCCAGCACGAGTCCCGATTCGGCGTGATGCTGTATCCGGACGAGACCTTTCCCGTTCTGCTCGACAGGATCCGCTGGCTCGAGGAACTGGGATTCGATCAGGTCTTCCTGCCGGACCACAGCGGCGATCTGCGGGATCGACGCGGGCGGTGGTTCGACAGCTGGTCGGTGCTGGCCGCCGCGGCGGTGAGCACCGGGCGTATCCGCCTCGGCATGCTCGTCGCGAACCAGATCCTGCGCCCACCGTCGCTACTGGCCCGCCAAGCCATCACGATCGACCACGCCTCCCACGGCCGATTCGAACTGGGCGTCGGCGCTGGGCTGTTCGCGTGGGACCACCACAGTGTGGGCGAGCAGCCTTGGCCGCCGAGGGAGCGGATGCGGCGATTCACCGACTATGTGGCGATAGTCGACGGCCTGCTGGAAGCCCGCGAGGAGACGTTCAGCTACACCGGAGACGACCTCTGGGTGAAAGACGTTCCCACAGCCCCTGGTTCGTGGCAGTCACCCAGGTTGCCGCTCACCGTGGGAGGTCAATCACCCACGGTGCTCCGGGTGGCGGCGGCGACCGCGGACGTCTGGAACACCCATGGCCCGCCCGGCGCCTCCGACATCCAGGCTTTGCGGGCTACGGCGGAGCAGACCCGCAGAATCGACCACCTCGCCGAAGCCGCCGGTCGGGATCCAGCAACGATCCGCAGGTCGTACACGATTTTCGGGCCGTGGGATCCGCGCTGGGGTCGGCACAGCTACGAGGAGATCTTCGACCGTTTCGGTGCGGTGGGGGTGACGGACTTCGTCCTGGACTGGCCGGTCCGTTCACAGCTCGACGAGTTCGAACGCATCGCGCGGGAGGTGCTGCCCGAACGCCGAACTCGTGGCTGACGGCGGCAGGAGTCCTCGGCAGGGTGAATTTCGGCCTGCGAACCCGTGTCTCGGGCAGTTGTACTGACCGGACCGTTGCCACCTCGGGTCTGCCACGGGCCGCGGAGCAGGTTGCGACACTGCGTCGGCAGATCGCCGAGCTGACCGCCGATATTCGTCAAAACTGATGTGGCTTCGGACCTTTCGCGGTTCACTGTGGTGGCAGAACAGTGGACCAGGGGCCGAGGACGTCGCGATGTATCGCAAGACGCAGTTTCAGCGTTCATATGGGGCGTT
This sequence comes from Nocardia sp. FBN12, assembly GCF_054031145.1. Lineage (NCBI taxonomy): Bacteria > Bacillati > Actinomycetota > Actinomycetes > Mycobacteriales > Nocardiaceae > Nocardia > Nocardia sp. FBN12. The sequence continues at coordinate 2,700,472 of NZ_CM132926.1, read as the reverse complement.
AGCGCTTGCCCTCGTGGTCGTTTCCGGTTGTGGAAGCAACTCCGACGACAAGGAGCCTGCCCTCGGTGCGACCAAGGTCGGGGACTGCTTCAGGGAAATGCCTGGCCGCAACCAGATACCGATGCGCCCTACGCGGGTGGATTGCGCGGACTCTGCTGCCAATTCGACGGTTACGTCGATTCTGGCTGGAAGCAGAGGTACCGAGTGCCCTGCCATGGGCGGCATCGCAACCGGTGGCAAATTCTCCTACTACTTCGAGGTCGACGGTAAGACGTTCTGCTTGGTGCCGCGCTAGGACAGTCCACGGGTCGGGTTGTCGCGTTCCACGAAATATGTGTCCACAACCATCCTTCGCGCCTCGGCCGGCATCACCTGGCAGGCTCAGCCGAACGCGAACATCGTGGCGTGAGTGCGACATCGGCTGGCAGAGTGAGGCGCATGGAGAACTTGCGCGACGCTGAGCGGCGGTTGCAGGCCGCCCAGCTTGCTGGGGATGTGCAGGCGCTGGATCGTCTGCTGGATGACCGGTTGATCTTCACCTTCGGCGCTGACGTCTACACCAAAGCGGATGACCTGGAGCTTCACCGCACCCGGACGCAGGTGATGACGGCCATGGTCGAGGAAGAACTGAGCGTACTCACCGACGGACGTGCCGGGGTGACCTGGTTTCTCGGGACCGTCGAGGGGACCGTCAACGGCGAGCCCTTCGGAGCCAGGATGCGGTACACGCGTTCCTGGTTGCACGATGATCTGCATGGCTGGCGGATTATCGCGGCGCACGCCAGCACGACGGATTGATGGTCCTTACCAAATCACGCAACAATGGCGCTGGTGATCGACCGGCCGACTCACCTCGTTGAATCGATACCCTGACCGGTGATCGCGCCGGTGGTCTCCAAGATCGTTGCGGCGACCAGGTGTGGGTCGTCGACCATCGGGACGTGACCGACACCCGGCAGGGTCCGGTAGTAAGCGGCCGGTATTCGTTGGCGGGCGACGGGGCCGTAGATCGTGGCCGGCAGAATCCGATCGTGTTCGGACCAGGCCAGGGTGATCGGGCACGGCACCGGGTCGAGTGGGGCGATCTGTTCGTCGGTGCTCAGCAGGTCCGCGGTCACCGTGCATTCGAGTAGGTCGCGGGTGATGTCGAGGGCGGCTGCGTCGGTAGCGCGATCACCTCGAATCGCGATGTCGCGCAGTACGATCCGTCGGATCAGCGATGAGCGCAGCGCCAGTGGTGCCAGTGGTCGCGCCAGCTTCGCGAGTGTCAGTCCGTGCGCGATCTTGGCGGTCGAATCGGAATGAGTCGTACTGCCCGAGTCCCAGAACCCGGCGGGGGACAAGGCGCAGACGGTGACCGCACGGCCGCGACGTGCCAGTTCGATGGCCATCCAGCCGCCGAGGGAGTTGCCTGCGATGTGGACTCGGTCGAGGCCCCTGGCGTCGAGGTCGCGTTCGACGTTATCCACGAGATGCGCACATCGCGCCGGGCGCAGTACCGCGGGTGGTCCGCCGTGGTGGCCGAGCGCGGTGGGGTTGATGATCTCGTGATGTGGGGCCAGTAGTGGCACCACCTCGGTCCAGGCGCGCTCGGACATCGTAACGCCGTGCAGGAGTAGGAGTGGGGTGTTGCCGACGGGCATTGTCATCCTTCGGGTCGGTGAAACGGCTGCGCGAGTGTCAGCCGACAGCGGCTGCATGGGAGTGCCACCGTGGGCGAATATCCGGAATGTGAATCGCTCGCGTTGTGGGAACCGTATCCGCCGTCCACATTCGAGCTCCAGCAGCTCCCTCGCTGACGGGAACGTTCGCCGGCGGTCCCGATCGACGCGGCTCCCACCGCCTACGAGCATCTGCGCCGGGGAAAGGTACAAGGCCGTGCAGTGATCGTGCCCCAAGGCTGAAAGCTCGCTTTATCTCCCGGCACCCAGATCGATGATGGCCAAGTCCTTCTCGATCTGGGTTCGGGCGTCGAGTACGAGCGGGACCAGCGTCCTGTCGACCAACTGCGCGAAGCGCTCGGCGTGGCACGACAGCGACACCGCGCCGATGGCCTGACCGTCCCGGTCGGTGATCGCCGCACCGACCGCGGCCACCCCGCGTTCGGTGCCCTCGTAGTTGATCGCGAAGCCGCGGCGCCGGGTCGTCTCCAAATCTGCTGTCAGAGAATGGTATTCGTCCTCATCGAGCAGTGGATCGCCGCCCGCGCGGGAGAAGCTGTACAGCCGTTCGACCTCGTCGGCGGGCAGGGCGGCCAGCAGCGCCTTGCCGCCGGAAGCCTGGTGCGCGGGCATCACCACGCCGTCGCGGTCGTTGGTCGCGTACACCGATTGGGCGCGCACGGTGCCGAGGAACCGCACGCTGTCGCGCACCCGGATCATCAGGTTCGCCGACTCGCCGCTGCGCCGTGACAGCACTTCCAGATGCGGCTGACACAGCGCGCGAAACGCCTTGGTCCACGCCAGCCTGGCCGGTGCCGCGTCCAGTGAGGGGCCGGGCAGGTAGACGTGGTTGTCGTTCTGCACGGCGAAACCGCGGTAGGTCAGCGTCTGCAGTAACCGGTGTGCGCTCGACCGTGAGATGTCGAGGTGGGTGGCGGCGTCCATCACGCGCAGGCTGCCGTAGTCGCGCAGCAGTTGCAGCAACCGCAACCCGCGGTCGAGGGAGCCGACCGCACTCGGCGGGCGCTCAGGCAGGGGCGTGTTGCGCATAGCGGAATTGTATTCCCTACGAGAAGCGGATGGACATAGCTTCCCTCCATGCAGAATTGTGACTCAGATTACGCGCGCACCGTAGTGGTCGGCGGCGGCATCGGCGGTCTGGCTACCGCTCTCGGGCTGATCAAAGCCGGGAAAAAGGTCGTTGTACTGGAACAAGCCCGCGAGTTCGGGGAGATCGGCGCGGGCCTGCAGCTCGGCCCGAACGCCACCCGCATCCTGGATTCATGGGGCCTGCTCGAACGGGTGAGCGAGGTCGGTGTGCTCCCGAACAATATCGTCATGCGGGACGCGATGACCGCCGAGGAAATCGGTCGCCTGCCGCTGACGGGCGAATTCCGCACTCGTTTCGGCGGGCCCTACGTGGTCATCCACCGCACGGACCTGCACGCGATCCTGCTCGAGGCATGCCGCAAAGCCGGGGCCGACCTGCGCACCGGCGTCCGGGTGGAACGGGTCGAGGACACCGGCGACGGCACCCTCGTCGTCGCCGAGGGCGATCGCAGCTTCGCCGCAGAAGCCACCATCGCCGCCGACGGCCTCAATTCCGTGCTGCGCCAGAAGATCGTCGGCGATGACCTCGTCGCGTCCGGCTACGTCGCCTACCGGGGAACGGTCCCGATCGCCGACGTGTCGACGCAGGACCGCGAACTCGACGATGTCGTCGTCTGGGTCGGCCCCGGCAGCCACCTCGTCCAGTACCGGCTGCGCGCCGGCGAAGTGCTCAATCAGGTCGCCGTGTTCGAGTCACCCTCCTTCGTGCGCGGCGAGGAGGAATTCGGTGGCACCGACGAACTCGCAGCCGCATTCGCCGGCTGCCACCCCCTGGTGCGCGCCGCGATCACCCACATCGGCAAGCAGCGCCGGTGGCCGCTCTACGACCGGAAGCCCGCCTACTCCTGGGGCGAGGGCAGGCTCGTGCTGACCGGCGACGCGGCACACCCCATGCTGCAATACCTGGCTCAGGGCTGCTGCCAGGCACTCGAGGACGCCAAGACCCTCGAGTTCCTGGTGCGAGGTGATGCCGAGGCCACCGATTGGCCCGCGGTGCTGCGCCGATTCAGTGACGCCCGCATTCCGCGCACCGCCGAGGTGCAGACCAAAGCGCGCATGTTCGGCGACATCTGCCACGCGGGTGGTGTCCATCGTGTGGTGCGCAACGAGCTGCTCGCCACGCTCAGCGCCGAGGACCTCTACGGCCACGCCGACTGGCTCTACCGGGGCCCGGTCTTCGATCTGCTGCGCCAGGCGCGCCTCGCCGTCGCCTGATCCTGTCCCGATTCCTTCCACCGAAAGACGATTCCGACCATGCGTCTCGCAGTTCTCGACGGCGACCGTGCCGCGATTGCCACCGACACCGACGTCTACGACGTCAGCGACCTGCTCCCGACCTCGGCGGGCCCCTACGGCGGCCCGTGGTTGCCGTGGCTGGAACGCGGCGGCGTCGTCGCCGACCTTCACGCACTGGATCTCTCCCAGTGCCCACGGCACGCCCTCGGCTCCGTCGCACTGCGCGCGCCGCTGTCGCGGCCGGGCAAGATCGTCGCCGCGCCCGTGAACTACCTCGATCACAAGCTCGAGATGCACGAGCAGAAGACGATCGCCGAGTACGGCGTGTTCCTCAAGGCCAACACCTCGGTGATCGGGCCGGGGGAGACCGTCGAGCTGCCCTACCTCGACAAGCGCACCGACCAGGAAGGTGAACTGGCCATCGTGATCGGTCGCACCGCCCGGCACGTGAGCGTGGCGGAAGCGCTCGACTACGTCGTCGGCTACACCTGCCTGCTCGACATCAGCGTCCGCTCCACCGAGGACCGCTCGACCCGCAAGTCGTTCGACACCTTCACCCCGCTGGGACCGTGGATCGTCACCGCCGACGAGGTCGGCGACCCCGACACCTTGCCGCTGAGCTGCTGGGTGGGCGGCGAGCTGCGCCAGCGGACCAACACCGGCGAGCTGATCTTCTCGGTCGCCGAACTGGTCTCCTACGCGAGCTCGGTGATGACCCTGCACCCCGGTGACGTGATCGCCACCGGAACGCCCGCCGGGGTCGGGGCGCTGGACGACGGCACCACGATCCGGCTCGAGATCGACCGGATCGGTGTGCTCGAGGTCGGCGTCACCGCCGAGGCCGCCATCGCCTACGCCGATCGTCCGGGCGCGCAGCTCGACGCCCGGCTCGCGGGTAAGTGAGCTACGCAATGGGAATCGCAGCACACGACATCAAAGCCCGCATCGAATCCGCGCCCATGCAACCACTGCAATACGCGGTGGTGACGGTCTGCGTCCTGCTGAACATGCTCGACGGGTTCGATGTGCTCGCGCTGGCGTTCAGCGCCTCACACATCTCCGACGAATGGTCGCTGAGCGGGTCGCAGCTCGGCATCCTGCTCAGTTCGGCGCTTTTCGGTATGGCCGCCGGATCGATCATCGTCGCCCAGGTGGCCGATATCGTCGGCCGGCGCCGCACCATCGTTGTCGCCGCGCTGATCGTCGCGGTCGGTATGGGGCTCTCGGCGATGGCCACGGGGTTCACCATGCTGCTCGCGGTGCGGATCGTCACCGGCATCGCCGTCGGCACCTTGCAGGCGTGCCTGAATGTCATGGTGGCCGAGTACTCCTCGGCCCGGCACCGCTCGACCGCGATCAGTGTCTACACCGCCGGTCAACCGATCGGCGGCACCCTAGGCGGCATCATCGCCGGTGTCCTTCTCGCGCAGTTCGATTGGCGTGCGGTCTTCGCCTTCGGCGCGGTGACGACACTGTGCGTCTCGCTACTCGCCGCGGCGATCCTGCCGGAATCGGTCGAGTTCCTGATCAACCGGCGTCCCCGCAACGCGCTGGAACGCACCAACGCCATCCTGGCCAGGCTGCGCCAACCGGTCCTGACCGAGCTGCCGTCGGCGGCGACGCGCAAGAACGACATCACCGGGCACTGGCGCGACATCACCACCGGTCCGAACCTGCTCACCACCCTGCTGCTCGGGTTCAGCTTCTTCGTGTTGATGGCCGGGTTCTACTTCGCCAACTCCTGGACGCCGAAACTGGTCACCAGCAGCGGGTTCAGCGCCGCCGACGGTGTGCAGGCCGGTGTGTGTTTCAGCGCGGGCGGAATCGTCGGGGCCCTGGTGTTCGGACCGCTGGCCATGCGCTTCGGTGTGCGTCCCGCGCTCACCGCGCTGTTCGGTGTCGCCGCGGCGGCCTTCGCGCTCTACGCGCTGTCGATGGGTTCGCTGAACACCGCCCTGGTCGCGGCCGTGGTGCTGGGCATGACCACCAGTGCGGTGATGGCCGGCATGTTCTCGATCGCCCCGATGTACTACGACTCCTCGGCGCGGGCGACCGCGGTCGGGCTGGTCATCGGCATGGGACGAGTCGGCGCGATTTTCTCGCCCATCATCGCGGGTAGCCTCATCGACCTCGGCTGGGCGCCGAAGAACCTCTACTTCCTGTTCTGCCTCCCTCTGGTCGCGGGCGCGCTGGCGATCTTCGCGCTGCGTTCCCGGCGCGCTGTTCTCACCGACAGCCGTACCAGGCCAGGGGCGGCCGATGCCGCGCCGTCACTCGCGCACTGAACTCCGCCCGGCGGTCGCCGTGCCGCCCCGCTCTCCGAGGGAATCACCATGACCAGCAACAACATCACCGACCCCGAATCCACCCCGGAACTCGACCGTCTCTACGCCGACTTCGCCCGCAACTCCACCGCCCCGCTGTGGACCCAAACCGGCAACCTCATGCCGGAAAGCCCTGCACCCGCCGCGGTCGCGCACCTGTGGCAGTGGTCGGAGCTGCTTGACATCGCACGCCGCTCCGGCGAGCTCGTCCCCGTCGGCCGCGGCGGTGAACGCCGGGCGATCGGCCTGGCGAACCCCGGCCTCGCCCCCACCCCGTACGCCACGCCGACCCTGTGGTGCGCGATCCAGTGGCTCGGCCCGCGCGAGGTCGCACCGGAACATCGCCACGCCCAGAACGCGTTTCGCTTCGTGATCGAAGGCGAAGGTGTGTGGACCGTCGTCGACGGTGACCCGGTGGCGATGCGCCGCGGCGATCTGCTGATGACCCCCGGCTGGTGCTTTCACGGACACCACAACGAGACCGATCAGCCGATGGCGTGGATCGACGGACTCGACGTGCCCCTCGCGCACGACCTCGACCTGGGCTTCTTCGAGTTCGGGTCCGAAGTGGTCACCGACGCATCGACCCCGCCGGTATCGCGATCGGAGCGGTTGTGGAGTCATCCTGGTCTTACTCCGCTCTCGGCGAGTGCTTCGCGCGAATCTACGCCGATCGCCGCGTACCGCTGGGAGTACACCGACCGGGCTCTCCGAGAGCAACTGCTGCTGGAACAGGAAGGACATCCGGCGACCGTCGAGCCGGGGCACGCGGCGATCAAGTACACGAACCCGACCACCGGCGGCGATGTGCTGCCGACTATCCGCTGCGAATTCCACCGCTTGCGGGCGGGCACGACCACCGCGGCTCGGCGCGAGGTCGGCTCGTCCATCTGGCAAGTTTTCGACGGCACGGGTCACGTCCGGCTCGGAGACCAGCTCCGGGCATTGACCACCGGTGATCTGTTCGTCGTGCCGTCCTGGGTGTCGTGGTCACTGGAAGCGGAGTCCGAGCTCGACCTGTTCCGGTTCTCCGATGCTCCTGTTGTCGAGAAGCTGGGATACCACGACCCGACGAGGCGCTGAAAGCGGTTCGGTTGTGCTGCGGCAGAACAGAAATGAGCTCAGATGACGCCGAGGGCCAGCATCGCGTCGGCGACCTGGATGAAGCCGCCGATGTTGGCGCCCGCCACGTAGTTGCCCGGTACGCCGTATTCGTCGGCGGTGGCCAGGCAACGGTCGTGGATGCCGCGCATGATCTCGGCGAGCCGATCCTCGGTGTGCTCGAAGCTCCACGAGTCGCGCGACGCGTTCTGTTGCATCTCCAGCGCGCTGGTCGCCACGCCGCCCGCGTTGGCCGCCTTGCCGGGCGCGAAGGTCACCCCCGCCTCGCCGAACAACCGCACGGCTTCGGGCGTGCACGGCATGTTGGCGCCCTCGGCGACGATGCGGCAGCCGTTGGCGATGAGTTTGCCCGCGGCGACGCCGTCGAGTTCGTTCTGGGTCGCGCACGGCAGTGCGATATCGCAGGGCACCTCCCACAGCGAATGGCCCGACACGAATCGCGCGGTGCCCGACCGGGTCTCGGCGTAATCGGCGATCCGGCCTCGCCGGACCTGCTTGATCTCCTTGAGCACGTCGAGATCGATGCCGTGCTCGTCGACGACGTAACCGCTCGAATCCGAGCACGCGACCACGGTGCCGCCGAGCTCGTGGATCTTCTCGATCGCGTAGATGGCGACGTTGCCCGAGCCCGACACCACCACCCGCTGGCCTTCCAGGGAGCGGCCCGCCGCGCCGAGGATCTCGTTGATGAAGAAGACCGCGCCGTAACCGGTCGCCTCCGTGCGCACCTGCGAACCACCCCAGGTCAGGCCCTTGCCGGTGAGCACACCGGATTCGTAGCGATTGGTGATGCGCTTGTACTGGCCGAACAGATAGCCGATCTCGCGGCCACCCACTCCGGTGTCACCAGCCGGGACGTCGGTGTGTTCGCCGAGATGGCGGTAAAGCTCGGTCATGAACGCCTGACAGAACCGCATCACCTCGGCCTCGGAGCGGCCCTTCGGGTCGAAATCCGAACCGCCCTTACCGCCGCCGATGGGCAGGCCGGTCAACGCGTTCTTGAAGATCTGTTCGAATCCCAGGAATTTCACGATCCCCAGGTACACCGAAGGATGGAAACGCAGTCCGCCCTTGTAGGGGCCGAGCGCGGAATTGAACTCCACCCGGAAGCCGCGATTGATCTGCACGGCACCGGAATCGTCGACCCACGGCACCCGGAAGATGATCTGACGTTCGGGCTCGCACAACCGGCGGATCACCGCCGCGTCGGCGTAGTGCGGGTGCTTGGCGACGACGGGGGCGAGGCTGTCGAGTACCTCGCGCACGGCCTGGTGGAACTCGGTTTCCCCGGGGTTGCGGCGCAACACTTCGTCGTAGATGTCGCTCAGCTTCGCGTCCAGGACCGCCACCTGTGGACTCCTTGTTGTCGTCGTTACCTCCGCCGCCGGACCGCATTCGATTCGGCACGGACGTCATTGCGGGGATGTCGGTGAACCGGGCATCCCCGGCCCAACCTCACACGTTAGCCGTACCGGCAGTGAGGCCCGCACCACACGTTCGCTCGGCCCCGTTCGGTGCCCGGCTGCTGGCACCGAACCCGCGTAGATCCCGCGCGATCACTCGATGGTGCGTGGCGGCCGGCGTGGCCACCGTGTCATCGAGTGATGACACGGTGGCGGGTGCAGTCAGTTCTGGACGAGCTCGTAGCCGAGGTTTTCGACGGTGTCCTGTATCTGCGCATCGTCGATCGAGCCTGTGCCGGTCACGGTCATCCGACCGGTGGCGAGTTCGATATCGACACCGTCGATGCCGGAGAGCTTGCCGATCTCGGACTTGACCTTGCCGACGCAGCTGCCACACGACATGCCCGAAACGACGTAGGTACTGGTGCTGTTGTTGGCGCTCATGTCCGTCTTCTCCTTGTGATTCAGTGGCTTTCCGAGAGCAGACGATACGACGCCCGAAGCTGGCTGTCTACCCCTAGGGGGTAAGAGTATGGCTAGCTACCACTACCCCCAATGGGTATATGGTGGCGTCATGACAAAGCTGAATCGGATCGTCGTCGTCGGAGCTTCGCTAGCGGGACTGCGGGCAGTACAAGCGCTACGTACTGCGGACTTCGCCGGCGATATCACCCTGATCGGCGCGGAGAACCGCGCGCCGTACAACCGACCGCCGCTGTCGAAGAGCGTCTTGGACGGCGACGACGACATCGCCCTGCCCGGTGCGGAGCAACTCGACGATGACTGGCTCCGCAACCGGCGTGCCGTCACGCTCCGTGCTGACGAACGCCAGGTAGTACTCGACGACGGCTCGGAAATCGCCTTCGACGGGTTGATCGTGGCGACGGGTGCGAGCCCGCGCCGCTTCGCCGCGCAACCCGCGGGCGTGCACAGCCTTCGGACAGTCGATGACGCGCTCGCCTTGCGTACCGAGTTGGCCGCGGGCCCAGGTCATGTCACCGTGATCGGTGGCGGTTTCATCGGCAGCGAAGTGGCATCCACCGTTCGGCGGCAGGGTATCTCGGTCACGCTGGTCGATGCCGGTTCGCATCCCATGGCCGCGACGTTGGGGACACACGGCGCGCAGTGGCTCGCTCGACACCACCAGCGGCACGGTGTCGAACTCGTGTCCGGAGTCCGGGCACTCGGCTTCGATGGTGAAACCCGTGCCACCGCGGTGCTGTTGAGCGACGGGCGCAGAATTGCCACCGAGGTCGTCGTCGCGGGCACCGGTGTCGAACCGAATACCGACTGGCTGCGCGACAGTGGGCTGAAACTCGATAACGGCGTGGTCTGCACCAGTTCGCTGTTCGCCGAAGGGCAGCCGTCCATTGTCGCGGCCGGCGATGTCGCCCGGTGGTCGCATCCGCTCTACGGCGGCGCGCTGGTCCGCGTCGAGCACTGGGCCAACGCCAACGAGCAGGGTGCCCTCGCGGCCCGCAACCTGTTGAGCGGCCCTGTGGGAGCTCAGGTGTATTCCGGCGTCCCATCCTTCGCGACGCACGTCCACGGCGCTCGCATCCAAGTTGCGGGCATGCCGTCGCTCGCGGACGAAGAACGGGTGTTGATCGACGAACCTGCCGAGGATCGCCTCGTTGTCGCGTTCGCGGCCAAAGGTGTCCTCGTCGGAGCGGTAGCGGTGAACGCGCCGAAGGACCTCATCCGCCTCAAGCGCGCCATCGCCGCCTGCGCGTCGACGGAGGAGCTCGCCGCTTGACGTCGTGATTTCATCGACCGTCCACGATGCAGTGACAAAGGCGCCGACCAACCAGCTGAATACTAAACGATTTAGTAGATTTGTCGGAAGGTTCGGGTGAGTCAGCGGTCGGCAGCTGTGCAGGCCGGTCCGCTCGAGCGGTGTGAACCGGCCTGTGCTCGACGACGCGTCATCTCGTGCCCTGTTCACGATGGCGGTATCGAGGCCCTTTCCGTGCGGGCTCGGAAGCGGCAGGCCGAATGGCCGGCGACAGTGGTTGTGCAGCCCGGTGCCGAGTACGCGACCGTGCGTTCCAGATGACGACCCGAATACGTAGAGATATAGTATTTGCATCTCGCAGGCTGCCGGTCGGCGCCAGTTGCTGGGCCGGACGACGCTGCTGCGCGGGCGAGCGGAAACAGGGAGAACGACGATGGGACATCGCTTCGGCGATCTGGAAGCGGTTGTGATGGATCGCGTCTGGTCGGCCGACGACACCATCACCGTCCGGCAGGTGTACGACGACTTGCTGCGCGATCGGGAGATCGCGTACACGACAGTCATGACGACGATGGACAACCTGCACCGCAAAGGGTGGCTCGAGCGGGAGCGGCTCGGCAAGGCTTACAGCTATTGGGCCGTTCTGACTCGTGAACAGTACAGCGCGAAGCTGATGCGCGACGCCCTTGGCGACGGCGGCAGATCGGATTTGGTGCTGGCCCACTTCATCGAACAGATCACCGAAGACGAGTCGAACGCGCTACGTACTGTGTTGCGAGGCTTGACTTCCCGGCGGAAAAAGGGCTGAGGGTGGCACGAGGAGAGGGAGCAATGACGATCTCGCAGTGGCCGATACAGCGTTGGCTGGTGGCGTTCGGCGCGGGAGCGGTCGTCGCGGCTGTTGTGGGAATCCCTACCGGCGTGATATCGACGCCGTTCTATGCGCGGATGACCCCGGTCCTTTGGTGGAATTACCCGATCTGGATTCTCACCGCAGTACTCAGCGGTCTCGTTGCGGCGACCTACGTCCGAAGTCGGATACCGTCGACGACGCGGTCGGCCGGGCTGCTGGCCACACTCGCGTCGGCCTTCGCGATGGGGTGCCCGGTATGCAACAAACTGATCGTGACACTCCTGGGAGTCGGTGGCGCGCTCAGTATCTGGGCACCGCTGCAGCCGATCATCGCGGTGGGGTCATTGCTGCTGCTGTCCTGGGCTCTGCGTCGCCGCCTCGTCGGCGAGCGTGCGTGTGCCGTATCGACGACGGCGCCCGCTCAGGGTGTCGAGGCTGAGTCTGCCGCTCGGTAACCGCCCGGGTTCGGGTCCGCTGATCCTTCACCGAAAACGGGTGCGCGGTCGTCAGCTCCTGGTCGAGTCGAGTGTGGCCAGTGCGGCGCGCAGGCGGGTGGCCGCCTCGTCGGCGACCGGGCCGAGGGCTGGCTGGTCGGTGACCTGGACCATGAGTTGGGGGTTCATGGCATCGACAATGATGGTGCCGGGATCGGTGGGGTCGCGGCGGACCACCACGTTGCAGGGCAGCAGCAGCCCGATCTGGCGGTCGATGTCGACCGCGCGGTGGGCCAGGGGTGGGTTGCAGGCACCGAGGATGCGGTAGTCCTCCATGTCGTGGCCGAATTTGGCTTTCAGCGTCGCCTGCATGTCGATATCGGTGAGGATGCCGAATCCTTGCTCGGCCAACGCGGTACGGGTGCGTTCGATCGCGTCGTCGAAGTCGGTGTGCAGAGTGGTCGAGAGGGCCAGGTTCATCATGTGCTCCGATCCGAGAGTGGGGGTCATGCCGTGGGGGCAGGGCAGGTGGTGTCGGTGAGACCGAGGCGACGCATCGCCAAGGTGGCCGGGCACCAGCCCACCACGCTGTAGAGCAGCAGGTTCGCCCCGACCAGGGCGGTCGATATCAGCCACCACGGGGAGAGGGTCACACTCAGCAGCGCGCTGAGCAGGACCGGGGTCCCGGCCCCCGGCAGCGCGCCGGGGTCAAGCCAGGGCGAGGAAGAGTTTTTCCAGTTCGTCGATGCTCAGTGGTTCGCGGTCGCCCTCGGGGGTTTCGGTGAGGCATTCGCGCAGGCCGGTGGCGACTATCTTGAAACCGGCGCGGTCGAGGGCTTTGGAGACCGCCGCGAGCTGGGTGACGACGTCCTTGCAGTCGCGGCCGTCCTCGATCATGGCGATCACCCCGGTGAGTTGGCCTTGCGCGCGGCGCAGTCTGTTGAGTACCTGCGCGATAGCTTCGTCGTTGCCGACCATTGATATTTCCCTTCTCGGATCCTGGCTCCAATATACCCCGAGGGGTATTGAGGCGAAGATCCGAGAAGGTGGTGTCGCCGGGAGGTCAGTCGTGGGCGAAGCTGATGGCGGGCAGGACCCGGCGCAACCATGCCGGGCTCCACCAGGCCGCGTGCCCGGTCAGCCGCAGGATGACCGGCAGCAGGGCAAGTCGGACCAAGAGCGCGTCGAGCAGTACCGCGACACCCAGGATGATGCCCATCTCCTTGGGTGGCAGCGGGTCGGCCAGGGCGAAGGTGAAGAACACTGCCACCATCACCGCCGCGGCGGCGAAGATGACCCGTCCCGAATGCGCCAGCCCGTCCAGGTGCGCGGCGTGTGGATCGCCGGTGCGTTCGTAGTGTTCCTTGGCGGTGGCCAGCAGAAACACCGTGTAGTCCATGGCGATGGCGAAGATCATCGCGAAGAAGAACACCGGCCCCCAGCCATCGAGGAACCCTTGTGGGGTGAAACCGAGCAGCCCGGCGCCGTGTCCGTCCTGGAAGATCAGCTTGGCCACGCCGAACGCGGCCGCGGTCGAGAGCAGGCTCACCAGCGTGCCCATGGCCGCGATGAGCGGAGCCTGCAAGGCGATCAGCAGCAGTACGAATCCCAGGACCAGGATGATCGAGACCACGATCGGCAGGTAGTCGTCCAGGGTTTGTTGCAGGTCGAGGTTCTCCGCCGCCGCGCCACCGACCACAGCGTTCTCGGGCAGATCCGCGCGCAGCCGGTCCAGGATCTCGGCCATGTCCGGGGAAGACGGATCAACCGCGGGCACGGCCTGCATCATCACCAGATCGCTGCCGTCGGCGGCGGGGCGGGGCGGGGTGAGCATGACGATGCCGTCGCTGGCGCGCGTGGTGTTCGCGGTGGCCTGGGCGTCCGCGCTGGGGGTGATGATCGAGAGCATGCCGGGGGCTCCGGGGCCCATCTGCCGCTGGATCAGTTCATAGCCTTGGCGCACCGGCGCGTCGGTGGGCACGACCGCGATCGAGGGCATCGCGGTCTTCAGCCCGAACACCGGCGCCGCCAGCCCGATCAGGACGGCCAGCGCCACGGCGGCGAACGGCCACGGGTACTTGTGCAGGATCTGGCCCCAGCGCGCGAACACCGGGGAGCGGTGCTGCTGGCGGCGAGCGAACGGCAACGCCGCCGCGTTGACCAAGCCGGCGAGTGCGCCGAGCGTGGCAGGCAGCAAGGTCAGGGTCGCGGCGAGGACGAACACCACCGCCAGCATGATCCCGACCGCCATGGTGCGCACTGCGGGCGCGGGCACGATCAGCACCGCCGACAAGCTCACCAGCACTGTCGATCCCGACAGCAGCACCGCCTTGCCCGCGGTGTCCATCGTTTCGGCGACCGCGGCGCGGGAATCGCCGGTGCGGGTCAGGGCGTCGCGGAAGCGGGCTACCAGGAACAGCGCGTAGTCGATTCCGAGGGCGAGGGCGAACATCATGGCGAAGTTCATCGCCCACACCGAGATCGGGGTGATCTGGTTCAGCAACACCAGCCCCCCGGCCGAGGCGACCAGGCCCGCGAGGGTCAGCAGCAGTGGCAGCCCGGCCGCTACCAGCGACCCGAACGCCAGCACCATGATCGCCAAAGTGACGGGCCAGGAAAGCATCTCGGCTTTGATCATCGCGTCGTGGTTGGCCTTGTTGAAGTCGCTCCACAACGCCGAGGCCCCGGTCGGGTACACCTCGATCCCGTCGCCGGACAGCGCGGTCAACGCGTCCTTGTGCTCGTCGACGGCTTTGACCATGTCATCGGTGGAGGCGTTCGCGCCCGCGATCACGATGCCGGTGTGCCGGTCCGGGCTGATCGTGAACCCCGGCTGCGGGGAGATCGCCGCGCCGAACCGGTCGTCGCCCGCGAACACCGCGCCGACCTCACCGACCACACACGCCATCGCGGGGGCATCGAGGGTGGCGGTGTCGGAATGGATCACCACCTGTACCGCCGCAGAGGAATTGCCGCCGAAGTGCTGCTGGGCCAGTTCGCGCACCCGCACCGATTCCGAGCCGTCGGCCTGCCACCCCGCACCGGCCAGTGAGGTGAACACGCTCGGCGCGGCGGCCCCGAGCGCGATCAGCACCAGCAGCCATACCCCGATGACCGCCCGGGTGTGCCCGGCCATGAGCGCACCCCACCGGCTCAGCGCACCCGAATGCCCGACGCCGTGGTGATCGGATTCGGTGACAGCAAGCTTCATGTTCACCGTCTCACCTTTCGTTGATATACCCCCTGGGGTATTTTTCCTGTCGAGCCGACCATACCCCAGGGGGTATTGGCCGGTGCAACGCGCTGTCGCTCGAGACGAAGAAGTCCAGCGTGATGGGCACCCTGCGAGGGGCACCGAGGATCGAGCGCTGTGCCGAGGCGGTCCGCTGAGGCGCTCGCCGATTCGATGTCGTACCTGCGACAACGCTGGTTATGGGTGCGGAACGGGCGAGCGGTTCGGCGCTCGATGTCGCCGACGAGCGGTCGATACTATGGTGTCGCCCGCCTGATCCGTCGCCGAGCGCGGATCTCGATCCGCTAGGAGTCCTCCGTGTCAGCAGTTCAGTCGGTGCCGACCCTGCCGGTGGCGTCGGGGCGCGGCCGACGATGAGTGTCGCGATCTGCCTGCTGGTCTACAGCTCGGTTGTGATGATCCTCGCCCCAAGGGTTTTGACTCGTGTGACCCGTACCGGCGTCGGCCCGCGTCTGAGCTTGATCGCGTGGCTCAGTGCGATCGGGTCGGTGGTGCTGGCGTGGGCGGGTTCGATCCTCTTCGTCATCGGTGATGTCGTCCGTGACCTGCTCGCCGAGCAACATCTGAGCCTGAGTCGATGCTTCGATCAGCTCCACGACGCGGCGATCGGCGAGTACGGAACTTTCGTCCAGATCGGCCTGCTGATCCTGGTGGCCTGCGGCATCACCGCTGGTGTCGTGTCGGTCGGTGGGCTGGGTCGTGCTCTGGTGCGGGCACGTTCGGTGACCCACGGGCACGCGCGCGCTGCGAGAATGATCGGGCGACCGCATGTGGGTCACGATGCCGTGGTCATCGATCACCCGGAGCCCGCCGCGTATTCGGTCGCGGGGAACCCGCACACGATTGTTTTGACCCAGGGGATCGTCACCGCCCTCGATGACGAGCACCTCGCGGCCGTGTTGGCGCATGAGCGCGCCCATCTCGCGGGCAAGCACTACCTTCTCCTCGCGGTGACCCGAGCTCTGGCCGGGGTGTTCCCGCGGATCGATCTGTTCACCGTCGGTTCCGCGCAGGTCGCCCGCCTTGTCGAAATGGTTGCCGACGATGTGGCCACCGCCTCGCATGGGCGACACACGGTTCGCGAGGCATTGCTCACCCTCGCGGGATCGAACGCCGAAGGCCCGCTCGGTGCCACCGAGGTCGGGCTCGTCGATCGTCTGGCTCGACTGACGGCACCCGAGCCGGTCGGCCGCTCGATGGTCGGTGTTGTCTCCGCGCTGACCATCGGCACGGTTCTCGCCGGTCCGATGATCGCGACTCTGGCCGCTGTGGTCGGGCTCGGGATGTGCACCCCTGCGTAGTGGTCTCGGTCGCGGAGCCCGGGGATCTCGATGTGTTCTACGTAGTCAAATAGTACTATCTGCGATGTGAGTACCGCCCCCGTCCCGCGCCGCACCGGCGTCGCGCGACTCGTCGCGGTGCTCGCGGCGCTGGTCGGGATCGCCGTGCTCGAAGGCAGTCCATGTCATGCCGCGATGTCGGCCGGTTCGGTGGTGATGTCGACCGACCACTGTGAAATGGGCATCGGGCAGCCGATATTCGTGTATTCGTCCGAGGCGATGGACACGCCGCGGTCGACGGGCACCGATGTCGAGGGCCGGCACGAGCAGACGATCGATCAACCGCCCGAAAGACTTTCACCGATGCCCGCCGGTGTGATGATGGCATGCCTGGCGGTATTCCTTGCTCTGCTGGCGGTCCTGGTGACCGCGCGACTCGATGCCACGGTTTCGCCCCTGCCTGTTGGGCACCCACCGAGGACACTGCCGCGGCGCACAGCCTTTTCGCGGAAGCCGAGCCAGTACGAACTCTGTGTCCTGCGTAGATAGCGAGCACCTGCCCGATGGGCCGGCCGGTGGCATCGGGCATCCGTCGACCGACGTCATCGCGTCGGTCCACCTCGGTCTCGCTTCCTTTGCTCACAGGAGTTCTTGTCGTGAACCTTCTTCCAGTCCTGATCACCGGCCTGTTCGCCGGTGGTGTCTCCTGCGCTGCCGTGCAAGGCGGTCTGCTCACCGGATTGATCACCCGCCAGCGCGCGGCAGCCGCCGCCTCCACTTCGTCGTCAGCCTCCGCGGTGTCGACTGCCGAGGTACCCACTGCGCGTAGTTGGTCCAGCCGTGTCGGCGACGACCTCGCTCCGGTCGGCGGGTTCCTCGCCGGAAAGCTGCTCTCGCACACCGTGCTCGGAGCCGTGCTGGGTGCACTCGGCGGCGCCTTCGAACTATCGGTCGGGACTCGCACCTGGCTGCAGATCGGCGCCGGGCTTCTGATCATTGTCTTCGGTCTGGCGCAGTTGGGGGTCCCCGGATTCCGTGGCATCGTCATCGAACCGCCTGCCTCCTGGATGCGGTTGGTTCGCACCCGAACCCGCTCGCAGTCCGCTGTCGCACCGGCTGCACTCGGTGTGCTGACGATCCTCATCCCGTGTGGCGTCACGCTGTCGGTGGAGGCCCTTGCGCTGGCTTCCGGATCGCCGTGGTGGGGTGCGGCGACGATGGCGGTATTCGTTGTCGGTACCAGCCCGCTGTTCGCCGTCCTCGGCTATGCCGCCCGCGTGGCGGCCACCGCGTGGCGCGGACGACTGGCCTTCGCCACCGGTGCGGTGGTCTTGGGCATGGGCCTCTACACGCTCAACAGTGGTCTGGAGCTGGCTGGTTCTCCGTTGGCCGCGAGTCGGTTGGCCGAGACGGTCGGCGTCGAACCGGCCCCCGCCGATGCCGGTGCCGCGGTGATCGCCAATGGAACCCAGACAGTGACGATCGCCGCCAGCACTCGCGCGTTCAGCCCTGCGAACGCCGCGGTGAAGTCCGGCGTCCCGACCACTCTGGTGATCACGACCAGGGATACCGAGGGTTGCATCAGGTCGTTGATCATCCCCGACCTCGGCATCCAGAAGACACTGCCGTCCACCGGCGAAACCCGCATCGATCTGGGCGTTCTGCAGCCCGGCCGCCTGGACTACAGCTGCAGCATGGGCATGTACTCCGGCATCGTCACCATCTCCTGAAAGGCCCGAATCCCATGGCAACACACACGTTCGAGATCCACGGCATGCACTGTGGCAGTTGCGCCCTGCTCATCGACGACGCGCTCGAGGACCTGCCTGGTGTCCGCACCACCCAGACGTCGAGGAAAAAGGGCCGCGCGACTGTCGAACTCGATCCCGCACTCAACAGCCCGGGTGACATCGTCACCGCCATCACAGAACTCGGCTACACCGCGGCGATCGTCGAGTAGTTCGCTCTCGGTAACTCGTAAGCGGCGCCGGGTTCATGAGGACCCGGCGCCTCGGAGGGCGCGTGGCACGCCTGCGGTGTTTCGGCTTCCGCGCCGTGGGGTGGCATCGCCGCGATCAACGGCCGATCGTGCGAGCCGGGGGAGTCCGCTCTCCGAGCCGGTGACGGCCTGCTGGGAGTCGGTGGCGCCCATTTCGCTGCGCCGAGACGGCGGGCGAGGTATCGGATCTGTCCAGGCGTAGCAACGCATACGCCGCGACAGCGCCGATCGCGGTCAACCCGGCCCAGATCGCCCAGTCGATTCCGGCATTGCGGGCGGCGCCGACGATGGCGCCGGTGGCGAGGTTGCCGATGAGGATGCCGACACCGACGACGGTGTTGTAGAACCCGTAGTGGGTGGCGACGAGCCTGTCGCCGGACATGGTGACGACGGTGTCCATTTCGAAGGGGAAGACCGCTGCCGTGCCGATCGCCAGCAGTGTCGTCGTGGTCAGCAGGGCAGCGATGGCGGCGATCGTCCCGAATCGATTCGGGCCCGACACGACGATCAGGGGTACGAACGATGCCGCGAGGATGGTCATTCCGGCGACCAGGCTTCGGCCCGGCCCCCACCTCGCCCGCAGCCAGGCCGTGATGCGTAGCTGGCCGGCGACCGCGACCACGCCGGAGACGACGAACAACGCCGAGACCAGGGTCTGAGACTGCGCGCCCGCGATGAACTCCGCCTGCAGGGGCAATGCCAGATAGACCTGGAACGACAGGACGTAGGAGCCGATCATGGCCACCGAGAACGCCAGGAACCGGCGGTTGGACATCACGGTGCGCCAGTCATCGAGAATCGAGGTCTTCACCGCCGAGGTCTCGCCGCGCCGGGCGGGTAGCGCGAACAGCTGGGCAATGGTCAACGCCGCGAACACGGTCGCGGCGACACCTGCGGTGACCCGGAAGTCGACGGTCATCAACGCCAGGCCCACGAGCGGGCCCGCGAGAATTCCCGCCTGGTAGAACATGTTGAACACGGCGAACGCCTCGACCCGACGTTCACCGGCGTCGGCGGACAGATACGCGCGCACCGCGGGATTGAACAACGCCCCGGCGAAACCGGTTGCCGCCGAAGCGATCAAGACACCCGGTAGCGAGTCCGCTACCACCAGCAAGGCGAAGCCGCCGGTGCGCAGCAGACAGCCCGCGACGATGAGCGGCTTGTAGCCGAGGCGATCGGCCAGCGTCCCACCGATCAGGAACATGCCCTGCTGGGAGAAGTTCCGTACACCCAACACCAGTCCGACCGCCCAGGCGGCCAGGCCCATCGGCCCGGCCAGATATCCGGCCAGATATGGCATCAACATGTAGAAGCCAAGGTTGATGCCGAACTGATTGATCATCAGCAGTTGTGCGGGCCGATCGAAGCCGGCGAACTTGGTGAACACCGTCACGATGCGAGCTCCTCGGCCGACGGCTTCCACACTGTCACGCAGCGAGTCCAGCGCTGCACCACCCGCTCGGTGGGATGGGTGATGACGTCGGGTTCGACCGGTGGCGCGGCGTCGAGCAACCCGTGTTCGTTGCAGAAGTCGTCGTTGTAGACGGTGTCGAAGTAGCGGTGTGGCCCGTCGGGGAATACCGCGGCGATGCGGGTGGTCGCCTCGTGGACGCGCGCGGTCCAGCCCGCGACCAAAGCGACGGCTCCGACGCTCCACCCGCCGGTGGCGTGGTGGGTCGCGGCCAGCGTGCGGCAGGCCCACACCGATTCCGCGGGTGCTACCCAGTGCACTTCGTCGAAGGCCGCGTAATCGACGTTGGCGGGAAAGATACTCGACCCCAGTCCGCGCATCAACCGCGGTCCGGAGGGTTGGCCGAAGATCGTCGAGGAGATGGTGTCGACGCCGATGAGCTTCATCGCCGGGTTGAATCGGCGCAGCACTCGCGCGACTCCGGCGGAGTGGCCGCCGGTACCGACCGCACACACCAGGACGTCGACGGTGCCGATCTGCTCGATCAGCTCGAGCGCCAATGATTCGTAGCCGGCGACGTTGTCGGGGTTGCTGTACTGGTCGGGGCACCACGCGTCGGACTCTTGCGCCAGCAGTTCCGCCACGCGATCGCGGCGGGCTTGTTGCCAGCCGCCGGTCGGGTGGGGCTCGGTGACCATGTCCACCTCGGCGCCGTAGGCGGCCAGCATCTGCGCGACGATCGGCTCGAGGCCGGGGTCGGTCACGACGGTGACAGGATGCTGGTGCACCATGCCCGCGAGCGCGAGGCCGAGCCCGAGGGTGCCGCTGGACGACTCCACGATCCGCGCACCAGGTGTCAGGTCGCCACGTTCTTCCGCGCAGCGCACCATGTGGAGCGCGGGCCGATCCTTCATTCCGCCTGGATTGAAACCTTCGAGCTTGGCCCAGAAGCCGTGTCCGGCCGGTGCCAAGGGTTGACGGATCCACAGCACCGGGGTGTTGCCGACCAGTCCGCGCGGCTGATGTGTCGCGCCGGGCACTCCGAGCAATCCGGTCTCGTGCTGGATCGGCTTGGCGAGCATGACCTTGCTCATGGGGGTGTCTCTCTTCCTGCATCGGCGCCGCGTCACGCGGGCACCGTGATGGTTCGGGCAGCGGTCCCCGGCCGAGAAGAACTCGACCTGGCGCTGACCGATCACCGTCGGGCGATGCAGTGCAGAGAAAGAATGCTGCGACCACGCGTGCTGGGCCGCCTGCCCGGCGGTCCGCGAACGCCGACTCCACCGGCGGGTTGCGTCGGGGATATCAGCGTCACCGCGGAGACCACGGCGAGCAGCAAAGCCGCCGGCGTCAGCGAGACGCCTGGTGGGATTGCCTTCGCGACGCAATGGACACCGTCGGCGTCGCAGTGTGCGGCCGTGACGGTCGACAGGAAGAAATCGGCCAGTACCGCAATCGATGAGTCGGCGGCTTCGATCGCATGGTGATCGCCGGAGTGGGGGTGTTCGCGAAGCACTGAGCAGTCCACGGCGGGGACCGCGAGTAGCGCTGCTATCAGCAGCGCAGCCGGCCAGCCACCGCGGCGCCATCGAGCGAAGAGTTGTCTCGCGTGCCGATGAAAAGGACCGCGTGACGGCAATCGCGATGCCCTCTTGCCGGGACCATGTGAGGCAGCCTGGCCGCACCGCCGCGGCGTCCGACCATCGCGCAACATCACACCTCCCGACCGATCGCATTGTTGGGGAACACTTTTCAGGTTCCCGACCATCCGGTGGTGGGACCCGTTGGCAACCTCGACGATCAATCTACTATCTGTGTACGTAAATAGTTTGAGTTGTGTGAGCAGGCGCACGCACCGCGTGTCGGTCGTGCAGTGCAGCACGCGACACGAGATACGGGCTGACGAATTCGCGTCGCCGCCCGTAAAACGATGCATAAACGATGCATTTTGGCTCGAACGGTGTCACAATCGAACGGTGGATGCGGAACGAGCAGCGATCGCGGTCCGGCCCGATGAACAAGCTGTCAGGGGTCACGGTTCCGCACAGTTCGCGGATTGGCTGGCGCGCACGCAATGCTCGGTACGCGACCATGTCGACGATTTCGTCCGGGCGCGCTGCGCGGCGGAACTGGCCACGGCGGGGTTCTCGCTACCCGGTCAGCTGATGATCGACTTCGCCTCGGGCGGCAAGTGCGTACGGTCGGTGTTCGGCTATCTGGGCTGGTTGTGTGGTGGCGCCGGGGAATCCGAATCCGCGCTGCGCGCCGCGGCAAGCGCGGAACTGCTGCACGCGTTCGCGCTCGTACAAGACGACGTGATGGACGAGTCCACGGTCCGGCGGGGTGGCCCGGCCGTCCATCGGCGACTCGCCGACTGGCACCGCAGACAGGGGTTGTCCGGGTCGTCGGCTCGATTCGGTGAGTCCGCGGCGATCCTGCTCGCCGACCTGTATCTGGTGTGGGCCGAGCGGATGTTGCGCGAGAGTGGTGTCACCGCCGCCGCGTTGGATCGAGCGTGGCCGCACTACGACGCGATGCGCAGCGAACTGGCGGTAGGGCAGCTCGCGGATCTGACCAACGACGCGAACCGCGCTCCGACGGTGGGCGCGGTGCTGGACATCGCGCGCCGTAAGTCCGGCAACTACACGGTGCGTCGCCCGCTCGAACTCGGTGCCGCGATGGCCGGCTGCGACGAGACGGTGATGGGCGTTCTCGGTGAATACGGCGAAGCGATCGGGGAAGCGTTCCAGCTGCGTGACGACCTGCTCGGCATCTTCGGCGACCCCTCGGCGACCGGCAAACCCACCGGCGACGACGTCCGGGAACGCAAGGCGACCACCGTGATCGCGCTGGCCGATCAGCTCGCCGTGCCGTCGGACCGAGCCCGGCTACGCGACCTTTGGCGACAAGCGTTCATCGATGAGCAAGGCGTGGCGCTCGCCCAGGCAGTGATCACCGACAGCGGCGCCGGCGAGCGCGCCGAGCAGATGATCGACGACCGCGTCGAACACGCACGTCGGCTGCTCGATGTAGCCCAGCTCGAACCATCGGTGGCCGACGCGCTGCATCGCATGGCGCTGTTGTGTACCCACCGCACGCATTGACCCTGCTGTCATCACTGACCTGTCCGATCGAGAGGAAGCTATGCGAACGGTATCGGGAAGAACCGATGAGGTGGTCGTCGTCGGGGCCGGTCTGGCAGGGTTGGCCGCTGCGTTGCACCTGGCCGGGCGCGGTCGCGCCGTCACGGTGGTGGAGCGCGAGACGGTCGCCGGTGGTCGGGCCGGGCGGCGCGATGTCGACGGCTATCGGCTCGACACCGGGCCGTCGGTGCTCACCATGCCCGACATCGTCGCCGACACCCTCGCCGCGGTCGGCGAGACCCTCGAATCCCGGTTGGACCTGCTGCCGGTGATCCCCGCCTACCGCGCGCACTTCGCCGACGGCAGCGCGCTGGATGTCTACAGTGACCCCGCGGTGATGGAGGAATCGGTCCTGGCCTTCGCCGGACCGAGGGATGTCGAGGGGTATCGCCGACTTCGGGCGTGGTTGAGCGAGCTGTACCGCGTCGAATTCGACCGATTCATCGCCGCCAATGTGGATTCTCCACTCTCGCTGCTGACACCGGCGTTCGCGCGGTTGATCGCCCTCGGTGGATTCCGGCGCCTCGACAAGGCGATCGGATCGTTCCTCACCGACGAACGGCTGCGCCGGGTCTTCACCTTCCAGTCCCTCTACGCGGGGGTGTCACCGCAACGAGCGCTGGCGCTGTACGCGGTGATCTCCTACATGGACACCGTGGGCGGGGTCTACTTTCCGCGCGGTGGGATGCGCGCACTGCCCGATGCCCTGGCTGCCGCGGCCGTCGACGCCGGGGTGACGTTTTGTTACGACGAGACCGTCTATGACCTGGAACGGCAGGGTGACCGGGTCACCGCGGTGTTCACCGAACGCGGGCGTCGAATACCTTGTGATGCCCTGGTTCTGGCGACCGAACTGCCCACCGCCTACGAGTTGCTCGATCGCTGCCCGCGCCGCCCGATCAGCTGGCGCCCGGCACCTTCCGCCGTTGTCCTGCATGTCGGTGTTCCGGCGGCGGTGCCGACCGCACATCACAACCTGGTATTCGGCGCCGCGTGGAAACAGACCTTCGACGAACTGATCGGTGCGGGGCAGTTGATGACCGACCCGTCGTTGCTGGTGACCCGCCCGACCGCGACCGATCCCGCGCTCGCCCCACCCGGCCGCGATCTGTTCAGCGTCCTCGCACCGGTTCCCAACCTGTACCGCAGCAAGGACCTGAACTGGGATCGCCGTGCTACCACCTACGGCGAGGAGCTCGCCGCCGTCGTCGAGGATCGGTTGGTCCCGGGCTTCGTCAGCGATTCCCGGGTCGTGCATCTGGACAGCCCCGCCGATTGGGAACGCCGAGGACTGCTCGCCGGTACGCCGTTCTCGCTCGCGCACACCTTCGCCCAAACCGGCCCATTCAGGCCGGCGAACCTGCCGCGTGGCGTGTCCAACGCGGTACTGGCAGGCTGCGGCACCGTGCCCGGCGTCGGTGTGCCGACGGCTCTGCTGTCAGGTCGTCTCGCCGCCGATCGGATCACCGGCACGGTGTCCACAACGCGGTCCTCGGCCGCGACCGCAGGCAGGGGTGATCGACGATGATGCGCACCGAACTCGACGCCGCCGGTATCCGCGCCACGCAGCTGCGCGCGGCCTATCTCCGATGCCGTGAGCTCAACGCGCGTCACGGGCGCACGTTCTTTCTCGCCACCCGACTGCTCGCGCCCGCCCAACGCCCGGCGATCCACGCTCTCTACGGCTTCGCCCGGTGGGCCGACGACATCGTCGACGAACCCCCGATCGATGACGCCACCGGCAGTCGGGCGGACCGACTGGACGCGGTGGCCGAGGATCTGCACGACAGTCTCTCCGGTAACCGCGATGACGACCCGATCTTCGCCGCGCTTGCCGATACGGTCGCCAGATACCGGATCGACCACGTCCTGTTCGACGAATTCCTCGAGTCGATGCGCATGGACCTGACGGTGACCGACTACCCCGACCGAGCCGCGCTGGATCGCTACGTGCACGGTTCGGCAGCGGTGATCGGCCTGCAGGTACTGCCCGTGCTCGGCACCGTCGGCGCTCGAGCCGAGGCCGCTCCCTACGCGGCGGCGCTGGGAAAGGCCTTTCAGCTCACCAACTTCCTGCGAGACATCGCCGAGGACCTCGACCGCGGCCGGGTGTACCTGCCCGCCGACGAGCTGGCAGCGTTCGGTGTGGACCGCGACCTGCTGCACTGGTGTCGCGATCACCGGC
Source organism: Nocardia sp. FBN12 (assembly GCF_054031145.1). Taxonomy (NCBI): domain Bacteria; kingdom Bacillati; phylum Actinomycetota; class Actinomycetes; order Mycobacteriales; family Nocardiaceae; genus Nocardia; species Nocardia sp. FBN12. The sequence continues at coordinate 2,675,320 of NZ_CM132926.1, read as the reverse complement.
GCACCGACACCAGGGTGCGATCGGCGCTGGCGGCACAACACGCCGTTGCCCGAGACTGGTACCGATACGCCGACGCGGGAATCACGCTGCTCCATCCGGTTTCGCGACCCTGTGTCGCCACGGCAGCCGTGTTGTACTCGGAGATTCTCGACCGAATCGAGGAGACCGAGTTCGCGGTGTTCACCGCGCGAGCCACCGTGAGCAATGTGCGCCGCACCCGTGTTGCCGGTTCGGCATTGGCTCGCGCGTTGTGGGCGCGGCGAGGCGGCCGCGTACGCGCACTGGCCCCGGCTCGCGACTGATGTGAACGCTGGACGTCAGCGGTAGCGGGCGAATCCTCAACCCGGCGAAGCCGCGTCGTCGGCGGGTGCCCGTTCGGCGGTTCCGGTGATATTGCGGACCATCCCGCCGAACACAGCGTTGTGAAACGGGGTGATCGCCTTCCAATAGAGATGCCCGGCGAGCCCGTGCGGCTGGAAGATGGCCCGCTGCCGGTAGTTCGAGCCCCCGCGCGGGTCGGGTTCGACGCTCAGTTCGAGCCATGCCAATCCCGGGACCTGCATTTCGGCGCGAAGCCGCAGCAGATGGGGCCGGTCGATGTGTTCGACGCGCCACCAGTCCAAGGCTTCGCCCAGATGCAGGCGGCGCGGGTTCTTGCGGCCCCGGCCCAGACCGACACCGCCGGAGACTCGGTCGATCCAGCCGCGCAGTGACCAGGCGAGCGGAAACGAGTACCAGCCGTTCTCGCCGCCGATCGCTTCGATCACCGCCCAGAGGGTCTCGGGGTCGGCGCTGGTGTGGTGCTCACGGAGGTCCTCGTAGAGGGAGCCGCCCGACCAGTCCGGGTCGGTGGGCAACGGATCCGACGGCGCGCCGAAGGTGCTGGCGTCGGACCAGCGAGTTGGTACCTCGGCGTTGCGAATTCGATGCAGCGCCAACTCCACAGCGCGTTCGTAACGGGTGAGACCGTCGGCGGGATCGGGGATGTAGGCCGCGATGTCGTGCTCGCCGCACACGACCTCGTGGACGAGGGATTCGATGAGCGGCACGGCCAGCGCGCGAGGTACCGGAGTCACCAGGTTGACCCATTGCGCCGACAGCCACGGCGTGAGAACCGGTACCGGTAGCACCACTCGACGCGTCAGCCCGGCGACGACGGCGTACTTGCGCATCATCGTCAAGTAGGTGACGACATCGGGGCCGCCGATGTCGAACGAGCGATTGACGTCGGCGGGCAGGGCTGCGGCGTGCACCAGGTAATAGAGGACGTCTCGGACGGCGATGGGCTGGACCCGGTTGTGCACCCATCGGGGGGTGATCATCGCGGGCAGGCGTTCGGACAGGTAACGCAGCATTTCGAAGCTGGCAGACCCGGATCCGATGATCACCGCGGCGCGCAGTTCCGCGGTGGGGACGCCGGATTCCCGGAATACCGCGCCGACCTCGGCGCGGGAGGCGAGGTGGCGCGAGAGCGTGGCGTGTTCCGGGACGATGCCGCCGAGGTAGACGATGCGTCGAACGTGAGCTGAGTCCGCGGCGGTCGCGACGATTTCGGCCGCCTGCCGGTCGGTATCGGAGAAGTCGCCACGGGTCAGCGAGTGAACCAGGTAGTAGACGACCTCTCGGTCGGCGACGGCCGCGCGTACCTGGTCGTCGTCGGTGACATCGCCACGGACGATCTCGACGCGATCCCGCCAGGGGACCTCCGCCAATTTCTCCGGCGTCCTGGCCACGACTCGGACCTGATGACCGGCCTGGATCAGTTCCGGCACCAAACGTCCGCCGATGTAGCCGGTCGCTCCGAAAACCACGCACCGCATGCTCATCACTCTCTTCTCTGTCGTGGATGTCGAGATCGGTGAGAATCGCGTAGTAGGTCCTGGTCCATTCCACCATGCGATGACGACGCTGCCGGTCAGCTTTCCGCCGTCCGCGCCCCTGTTCGTCCGCTAGGCGGTGCGGCCGCGGGGTATGTTCCCCACACGCGGTCGAAACCGACTGCGGCACTGTCGATCACGGGCTGCGGACCCTGGTATGGAGGAGATTTTCATGGAACCGATCGTGCTGGATACGACCGGTGCCGACATCCAAGGTGAGTCGGCACGCATTCAGCAGCGTGGCCCGGTGGCGCTGGTCGAGCTGCCCGGTGGCGTGCCCGCCTGGTCGGTCACCGATCAGGCCGTGCTCCGGAGCCTGCTCGCCGACCCACGGGTATCGAAAGACCCCAGGCAGCACTGGATGTCGTTCATCAACGGCGAGATCACCGAGGCGTGGCCGCTGCTGCCATGGGTGGCGGTGGACAACATGTTCACCGCCTACGGCGCCGATCACCGTAGGCTGCGCCGGCTGATCTCCCCGGCTTTCAGTCACCGCCGCAGTACCGCGCTGCGTCCGCGGATCGCCGAGATCACCGAGAACCTGCTCGACGCGCTGGCGGCCACCCCCGCCGGTGAGCCGGCCGATCTGCGCGAAGGCTTCGCCTACCCGGTTCCGATCCGGGTCATCACCGAATTGGTCGGTGTGCCCGACGGGCTGGGGTCTGCGCTGCACAAGTGCGTGGACGGCTTCTTCGATGGCTCGTTCACCGCCGAGCAGGCGCAGGCCAACTACCTCGAAATGTACGGACTGGTCGGCGAGGTCGTCGCCTATCGTCGTGAGCATCCTGGTGACGACGTCACCAGCGTGCTGATCGCCACCCGCGACGAGGACGACTCCGCGCCGTCGGAGAAGGAGCTCGTCGACACCTTGATGCTGGTCATCAACGCCGGTCACGAGACCACGGTCAATCTGCTCGACCAGGCGATCGTCGCGCTGCTCACCCATCCCGAGCAGCGCGCCGCGGTGACCGAGGGCCACGTGTCGTGGGCAGACGTGGTCGAGGAGACGCTGCGCTTCCAGGCGCCGGTGGCACACCTGCCCCTCCGGTACGCGGTCGAGGATATCGACATCGCCGGGGGGTATCGAATCGGCAAGGGCGAGGCCATCCTGGCTTCCTACGCAGGTGCCAGCCGTGACCCGAAAGTGCACGGCGCCGACACTGCCGAGTTCGACCCCACCCGTGCCACCCGCGAGCAGCACCTCGCTTTCGGCTACGGTGCGCACCACTGCATCGGCGCATCGCTGGCGCGACTGGAAGCGGCCGTTGCGCTGCCCGCACTGTTCGACCGGTTCCCACGGATGAGCCTGGCGACGAGTCAGGGTGAGCTGGCGCCGGTGCCGAGTTTCATCTCCAACGGGCACGCGACTGTTCCGGTGTATCTGCACGCCGACTAGCTCGATCCGCCGCCGTCGATCTCGACCACTTCACCGCACCCGTTGAACTGGTCGAGATCAATGGATCTCAGCACGGATTCGTGAAGAGGGCGTCTGAAAACTCCATCCGGCGTCCGGTCAGGCAGCGCCTCCACCGCCTGTTCAGTTGACCAGAATCGGTGCCCCGTCGGACGGAACGTGCGTGATATTGCGGACCCGGCCCCGCGTCGTCGCGGCCGCGGGCAGGGACAAAACGTGGCGGCGCAGGATCTCCTGGAGCACCGCCGCGCCTTCCATCAGCGCGAAACCCGCGCCGATGCACCGGCGCACCCCACCGCCGAACGGCAGCCAGGTATTCGGCGCCACGCTGCCGTCGAGGAAGCGGCCGGGCCGGAACACCGCGTCGGGGAAGGCTTCGGGCCGCTTGTGTGCGAGCAGGATCGAGGTCGCGACGACGGTTTCAGCGGGCAGGTCGTGGCCGCCGATCATCATGTCGCGGGTGAGCTTTCGCACCACCCCGCCGATGACCCAGTGGTAGCGCAGTGCTTCCTTCATCACAGCTTCGAGGTAAACGGTGTCGCCGTCTAGCGCGGCTCGGCGGGCGAGGTCCTGCTGGGCGGGGTCGGCGGCCAGTTCGCGTAGCGCCCATGACAGCGCGGCCGAGGTCGTCTCGTGCCCGGCGGCGAGCAGGGTGACCAACTGATCGCGGAGTTCGTCCGGGGTGAGCGGGGTGTCGTTGCCGCTGCCCGCTGCCATCAGTCGCGACAGCACATCTGCGCCCGTGGCGTCGCTGCCGGTGTGGCGCTGCTCGATCTCGGCGTAGAGGTGGGCGTCCAGACTGGCGCGGTCGTGGTGGAACCGTTTCCAGGGTCCACGGTTTTGCAGGGCTGGGTAGCGGGAACCGAGCAGGGTGAGCGGGGCGATGTCGGTGATGCGGCGCATGGGTGGACCGAGGAGGTCGCGGCGGCGCTGATCGGCGACACCGAGCACCACCTCGCCGATGACATCGAGGGTGATCCCGGTCATCGCGTCCAGGCTGCGGACCGTCGATCCAGCCCGCCAGGTCTCCACATGGGTGGCGGCGATCTGCTCGATCATCGTGCGATAACCGGTCAGCGCGGGCCCGGTGAAGGCGGGCATCAGCAGGCGGCGGGCGCGAGCGTGCTCGGCCTCGTCGGTGATGAGCACCGAATGATCGCCGAGCAGCGGACGCAGGATGCCGTTGCTCTCGCCGGCGTGCAGGTCGGTGGGGGAGGCGGCGAAGATCTCGCGGACGTGTTCGGGGCGGGTGAACACGACCAGATGCCGGGCGTACGGCGGCACCATGCGCAAGGTGAAGGTTTCGCCGTAACGGCGAGCGGTGGCGGTCATGAAGCGCTCTCGCGCTTGGACATACCGCATCGTCTGCGCGATCGCGGGTAGTCGGGGGCCGGGCGGGTACATGGCGACGGTCCTCTCCTCGACACCGCACTCCACGGTAACCGCGATTGCTCGGGCCTGGTGCCGATGCGGAAATCCACGAGTTCGCTGCCTCGTGGGCAGTGCGGCAGAACGGTCTGTGTGAATTGCTGGTCTCCGCAGATGATTTCAGCACGGAAAGGCTGTCCGGTGCCGGCTGGACCATGGCGATCGCGGCGCACGCCCTACGCACCAGCGGAGCCGACGCGGTCCTGCCGTTCGCCCTGGCGACCCCCGACCTGACCCCGGTTCCGGTATCCCGACGCGCGATTCCCGTAAGCTTCGTCGCGTACATGCAGGTCAACCGGCCGACGATGGAGTCGTCATGACGTCCACAGCACCGAAGAAGCCACCACCCGCACCGGTTCTGCGAGCCATCGAGCGAGTGCGCGACGCGCTCTCGGCGCTGCATCGCCGACTAGTTCCCGGCCATATCGCGCTACTGGAACTACAGATCGCCGGATTCCTCTCGCAGGCGATCAGTGCCGCGGCCGAACTGGGTATCGCCGACGAATTGGCCCGTGGGCGGCGCGGGGCGGCCGAGCTGGCCGCGGCGGTGGGCGCCGACGAGGACGGCGTGCGCAGGCTGATGCGCCTGCTGGTGAGTTTCGGGGTGTTCGCCCAGCACCGCGACGGTTCCTACGGACTCACCAGGATGGGCGAGTCGCTGCGCTCCGACAGCGCGGTGACACTGCGCGATACGTCCCTGTTCTTCGGTTCGCCGTATCACCGCAACCATTGGACCCACCTCACCGACGCGGTACGCACCGGCGAAGCCGTCGGCCCGGCTCTCGACGGTGCGAGCTTCTTCGAGTACGCCGCGACGCACCGCGAGACCGGCGACCTGTTCGACCGGGCGATGACCAGTATCAGCACGCTGTCGATCGAACCGCTGCTGGCAGCTTACGATTTCGGCCAGTTCGACACCTTGGTGGATGTCGGGGGCGGGCGCGGCAGCCTGCTGGTGGAGATCCTCGACCGCTACCCGGATGCCGAGGGCATCGTGTTCGACCTGCCCGACGTGGTCGCGAACCTGGACAGCGAACTCGCGGCGCACGGGCTGGCGGGGCGGTGCGCGGCGCGGGACGGGTCGTTCTTCGACGAAGTCCCGTCAGGTGGTGACGCCTACCTGCTCAAGCACATCCTGCACGACTGGTCCGACGCCAAAGCCGAGCAGATCCTGCGCACGATCCACGCCGCGATGGACCCCTCCGCCCGGCTGCTGGTGATCGAACTGGTGCTGCCCGATCATCAGCGTCCGCACGCGGGCAAATTCATCGACCTCGAGATGCTGGTCAACACCGACGGCGGCCACGAACGCACCGAGGCACAGTTCCGCGAGCTGCTCGCCCGCGGCGGTTTCACGCTGCTGCGGACGGTGCCCACCGCCGCGCCGGACTGTGTGCTGGACGCCCGCCCGCGCTGATCGCGCCCGACTCGATCGCCGGCGGACCGTCTCCCCATTTCTGTGGTGCGCCGTCGACCCAGTCGACGTCGTGGCGAAGCCGCGAATCGCCGCGAACCAGGCGTTGTGGGCGAGGCCGCGCGGGCGATTCCGAGGCCGCGACCGTGCAGGCAGACGCACCCGTTTGCCCCGGCATTCACCGGGCATGCGGTCGATATCCAGGAACCGGGCTCGCCACGCCGCATCATCGCATCGTCGTCGGCGTTCGCCCACCAAAACGAAAGGACAACGCCATGTCCACTCCCGTGCGCAGCACCGCGCGCTCGCCGGTCCAGCTCGCCGCGCTGGTCGTCGGTGCGACCTTCCTGCTGGTGGGCGTCCTCGGATTCGTCCCGGGCGTCACCACTGACTACGCCAGCCTCGAATGGGCGGGCCATCATTCCCATGCTCAGTTGTTCGGGATCTTCACGGTCTCGGTGCTGCACAATATCGTTCACCTGGCATTCGGTGTCCTGGGCGTTCTCGCCGCGGCCACCGCGGGACTTGCGCGGACCTATCTGCTCGGCGGCGGCCTGATCTATCTGGTCCTGTGGGTGTACGGACTGCTGGTCGACAAGGACACCGCCGCCAACTTCGTGCCGCTCAACACCGCTGATGACTGGCTACACCTCGGCCTTGGTCTCGGCATGATCGCCCTCGGTATCGCCCTGCCTCGCGTCGTAGCGACCACGCGCCCGAACGCAGGGCAAGGGCGGCGACGATGACCGACCTCCACGCCGGCGAGGAATAGCCCCGTGGTTCAAACAGGGCAATCGAGCGGATATTGCCCGGCTGTCGAAGAGCTTCAGTCGACCAGGCGCAGAGCCTCCACCGGGCAGCTGTCGACCGCCAGCCGCACGTCGTCGAGTTCGGCTTCGGCAACCTGGTCCGTCAGCACCGTCACGTTGCCTTCGTCGCCGACCCGAAATATGTCGGGCAGCAATGCTTCGCACATGCCGTGGCCCTCGCAACGGGTGCGGTCGGCGGCGATCTTCATGCCGACACCGAGGCGCCGAGGCGTTCGAGTCGGATGGGTAGGCCATCGAGGGGGACAGGACCGGTCGCCCATCCCATCGGCGGCGTGTAGTCGGCGGGCACCGTCCAGCGGTAGTGCAACAGCATGCGGTGCATGATCGCCTTGACTGTCATACCGCCGAAATAGAGTCCGATGCATTTGTGTGCGCCACCACCGAAAGGGGCCCAGGTATAGCGGTGCGCCTTGTCCTCGTGCCGTTCGTTCGTGAACCGTTCGGGATCGAACACGTCGGGGTCGTTCCACCAGCGGGCCTGACGCATGGCCGAGTACGAGCCGACGATCACCAAGGTGTCAGCGGGGACGAACTGACCCTGAATCGCGGTATCCCGCACGGTTTCGCGGATCTGCTGCCCGACAGGGGAGTACATCCGCAGAATCTCTTTGAAGACCAGATCCAGGGTCGGCAGCCGGTCCAGGTCGGCATAGTCGAGTGACTCCTTGCCCAACGCCTGCGATTCGGCGCGCAGCCGGTCCTGCCATTCGGGATGCAATCCGAGCTGATACCCCATCATCGACACCGCGATCGTGCTGGTGTCGTGCGCGCCGAGCAGGACGAAGATCAGATGGTCGACGATATCCTGGTCGGTGAACGTATGGCCCTCCTCGGATGCGGTGCGGCACAACACGCTGAACAGATCATCGCCATTTCCCGCGCGTTTGGCAGGCAGCTCGCGACGACAGTGATCTTCCAGCACCGCGCGCCCGCGCAGTCCGCGTGCCCACAGACCGCCGGGCAGATTCGTGCGCACCAGCGCCTGGCCGCCACGCACCGCATCGATGAACGCCCGCTCCAGCCCGGCGGCCTCCGACCCGAGATTCGCCCCCATGAACACTTCCGACGACAAACCGAGCAGCAGGCGTTTGGCCGCCGGATAGAGCTGGAAATCGCGATTCGGTGTCCAATCGCGCATACCGCGCTCGATGGCCGGGCTGGTGATATCGAGATAGCCGACCAACCGCGGCCGGGTGAAGGCCTGCTGCAGAATCCGACGGTGGTAGCGGTGTTCCTCGAAGTCGCGCAGCAGGATGCCGCCGTGGAAGAACGGGCCGATGAAGAAGGTGTAGCCGCGCTGCGCGGAATACACCTTGTCGCGGTCGGCGAGTACCTCTTCGGTGGCCTCCGGTCCGGCGACCATGACAACGCGTCGCCCGACAAGTCCGGCCCAGTGCACCGGCCCATACTTGTCGAAACGGCGGCGGGCGAAATCGAGGCTGTCGCTCATCGCGGGTATTGCGTGCCCGATGAGCGGGACACCGTAATCGCCCATGATCGGACGTAATCCGCTGCCGGGCAGCGGGTCTGCCAGCGCGCGGGTCTGCGAAGGATATCGCTCGGCAATAGCGGATACGGCGGATTTGGCCCGCCGGCCCAGGGTCGACATCATGTTCGTTGTCCTCTCGCACCGTGGCGATGTGGTGTGACTTGGAACATACAGGAATCAGTCGTTTCCGTAAACGATTGATTCCTGTTTTTGGTGCGGCATACTGAGGGTTGTGACACGGGCAGCGACCGGCATCTATCGCGGCACCTCGGCCGAACAGCGACGCGACGAACGCCGCCAGCGGCTGATGGACGCTGCCCTCGACATCATCGGCACCCAGGGCTGGGCCGCGACCACCGTGCGCGGAGTCTGCGAACAGGCCAAGGTCGGTCCGCGGTTCTTCTACGAGAGCTTCGACGACCTCGACGCACTCGCCGCCGCCGTACACGACGAGATCATCGAAACCGCGATCCGCAGCTCATTGGACGCACTCGCCGCCGCGCCAGACGACATCGCAGCCAAAACGCGGGCAGCCGTCACCGCCATCCTCAATTCCGTCGTCGACGACCCCCGCCGCGCCCGAATCGCTTTCGCCGAGGCGCACGGCAGCGAAATCCTGATGCGCCGCCGCGCCGCCGCCATGCGCACTATCGCCGACGTCGTCGCCGAACAGGAACGCGCGCTGTTCGACCCGCCCGCCGGCAGCGAAACCCTGGTCCGTGCGGTTTCGCTGATGATCACCGGCGGCGCCGCCGAATTGGTCTTGGCCTGGCTCGACGGCGGCATGGACATCAGCCGCGACGAACTGATCAACCTGTGCGTCGAATTCGTGCTGACCTTTGCCGACAACCTGACCACGATGGCCGCCCGATTGGCGCATTGAATGCGCGCACTGGATCAGCAGGCAGCTGGAAACTCGCCGGTGAGCAGGACGAGATCAGAAACTTAGTCAGCTCCCTTGGGCGGACTGCTCAACGCCCTGCACCGAGGGGTGTTTCCCATCAACTGACCCGCAGACGTCATTCGTGGTGGGTTTGACGCATGCGGTGGGGGGAAGCCTGACACGTGCCTTTTCGGTGATCTGTGACGTCGCTGATCGGTGGAACTCAGCGTCGGTATGGATCGGGAGATGTTCGTATCGGCGAATGATGACGTCGTGATCTTGGTTGCGGTGCAAGGATGCGTGTGCTTCATTTCGGACCCTGCGCGGAAGAAGTCACCGTTGCCAGGCGCTCGGGCAGCGCCACCGGTCTCCTATGACAATCACCGATCCGCACCAGAGGGCCTGAGGATCCCACGTTTTACGGATGCAATGGAGCCAGCCATCGTCAGCGGAAGTCCGCTCGGCAAGGCAGTTTTCACGCCGAGCGCCGGATGATCGGGAAGGGGTAGGTGCCGTCGACAACGGCGGCCACCGGCAGGTAGGCGCGGAACATCAGATAGAACTGGGTGGCCGGGGCGGGCAGCCAGTTGACCTTCTTGTCAGCTGGTTCGTCGTGGCTGACGGTGATGGTGATGTTCCCGTCCTGGTCGGGCGTGAGCTCGCTGTGGCTGCTCAGCTTGAACCGATCCTGCTTGTTGGGAACCAGGTAGCCGTCGAGGTCATACATTGTGACCGACCAGAATCCGTTGGAGTGGTTGGGCAGGTCCGAAGTGTCGATCGTGAGGGAATAGCTGTGGGCGGCCCCATCCATCCGCACCCGCTGCTCGTCGTAGAACGAGGTCGGGTACAGCGCTTCCTCGGGCGGGAGCATCCCGTAGTACAGCAGATTGACCCAGGCGCGCAGAATGTAGTCGGTGCCGTAGTCGCGGACGCCGGTATTGTCCGGGTCGCCGCCGACTGCGGACCAGTCCCAGCCGTTCTTGTGCAGGAAGTGCACGCCGAGTGCTTCCGCCTTGGACTGGTCGGCACCCATATCGGTGAGGAACTGCCAACCGTCGAGAGTGGCCTGGTAGAGCGCGTCGCGCACGGCCGGGTCCGTCGGCTCGGTGAACCCGTCACGGGTGAGGCCGAGCGGGATGAACCGGTCGAAATGGTCGCGGTCGCGGTCGGGGACCGGGGTGCCGGGCATCATCTCGTCGACGGCTCTCCAGAACTCGGCAGGGTCGTTTTTGACGTCAGGCACTGCTGATCCTCGTTCCGGCCACGGCTGATCGCCGGTCTCGGTGTAGGTGATTCCCCGTTTGCCTGCCTTCCAGTCGGTCAGGGTGGTGACCGACATGGAGTCCTGGATGGCGTGGATGGTGGGCAGGTCGTCCGGACCATAGACCAGGAACCGGCCCAGCATGGCACCCCGCTCGGTCGGCGACTGGATCACCGGCATCCCGTCCGGTGCCTCGCCGTCATAGCCTGGGCCGACGAGCAGATGCGGTCCGGGCTCGAACCTGCCGGTTCGAGTTCCGTAGGAGGCGTAGACGTTGGTGAAAGCGTCGTAGAACGGCAGCACGTAGTAACGGTCGCGTTCGACCTCCGGGAACACCACTACCAGTGGGCCGTCGGCGAGGGTGTAACCGAAGACGGTGTAGAGGGTGTCGCTGTTGGGGCTGGGGACGGTGCGCACCGTGTCGTCGAGGAGGCGCCGGAAGGCGGTCAGCGCGTTGTCCGGGCCGAATCTGGCGTTGTGGATCCCATGCTGACGTCGGGTCTCGACCAGCGGTTGCACATAGAGGAACGCATCCCGGATCAACTCCTGATCAACCGGCTCAACCATCAATGCCTCCTGCACGTAGGAATCGTCGGCTCCAGGCCGACTTCTGTGCTCGGCCTGGGTCCCAGGTTCACTGTGATCCCGGCGCCGCGTCACCACCTCACCCGTTGCGGGTGATCCCAGCAGCCAACATGCGCACCTTCTTGCTAGGGAAGGTGAGTTCTATGCCGAATTTCTACCCCGACGAGAGATCCGCGAGAAGGCCGTGCGCTCAATCGTCGACTCCCAGCAGAATGGGCCGCGATCAAGACCGTCGCCGAACGGATCGGCGTGAACCCGAAACTGTCCCGGAAACCAGGTCCGCAAAACACAAGCTGCAACAGCGAGTCCCGCTGCTCCAGAACCAGTCTCGGAGGAGATGGCAGCGGAGTTGCCGCTGCACCGTCGAGCGGTTGATGCGCGCGAACGGTCGGGTAGGCACGGCCCCGACGCAACGGGTGTGGCCCTTTCCGTGCGGGCAGGACCTCAATTTCTTCACGGTGCCTCGCCCGGACCGGGGTGGCTGCCGCGCCGACACGATCCCGCTGTCAGTAGATCTGCGCCCTCGAGATACTCGGCGTGATGGACTCCGCCCACGGTTCCGCAGGCCAGGACATCCGTTCCGCGGTATCGAACCCAGACACTGTCCTCATGGGAGGCAACCGTCAAAGTGGGCGATAAGAGCCGGTTCGCCCGGCGTGATACCTGAGCCGACATCAGCTCTCGAGCTGCCCCCGAATGTGCACGAATTCGCGTGTGATGTCAGCCAGCGAGGCGCCCACCCACACGATCTTGCCGAAACTATTGTCGGCAACCCACGAACACAGGGCCGTCGAGCCCTGAGCGGTCTCGGCGGTAGCGCACTGGGCGATCCCGCCCAACGGGCCCGCGTCGACCTTCGACACGTCTCGAGGCGTTGTGCCGAGCGTGTCCGTCAGTAGCCGGTCGAGGTTGATCTCGGGGTTCTTCAAGGACGCCGCCACCACATGGACCATGAGTTCGGGCTGTTCGCTCGAGGCGCCATAGACGGCGACTACCGAGTCGACGTCCGTCCCGTAGGTGCTCTTGGCGGTCGCGGCCTCGCGCTGAACTTCGGGATCGGTGAGACGCGGGAGTCCCTGCAGAACAGCAGGTTCGGACAATCGCACCGAGTCACTCTCGATACCGAACAGCGGTTTGAGGTGCTGGAGGCCGCCGCCGGCCAGCGTCAACCCGATGACCGCGCCGACTGCGCTCGCGATCATCAGCCACCGATTTCGACGTACCCAGGAGTGTTGTTCGGGTGTTGTACGTTCGGTGGTGTCCATGGGCGTCCTTTCGCGGCGACGGCACCCAGACCATAACCGCACCAGTGGAATTGGGATCTTGTTTGCCGAACGAGGTTCTGTTCGCAGACGCACCGCCGATGCGATCCGGTTGCGCGCGTGGGGCGGCGCAGGTCTGCGGGCAGGGATCCGGCTGGGGCGATCAGCCCACCATCCGTACCGATCCCCATGCCACCAGTGCCAGGCCGACGGCTCCGGTAACCAGCCAGAATGCGATGCCTTCGGCGCCTGGGCTCGGGAACCAATATGTCTCGGTGCCCGCGGTGATAGCGATGACGTGACCGTGCCACATCCTCAGTGTCGCCGCTTGTCCCTCCTGGGAGTTTCGGAACAGCTCGGCAGAGACCTCGTGGGTGCGTCGGGATCCGTCGGGCCGCTGCCAGGTGAGCATGTAGTGGGTCGTGGTGGTGGAGGTGGTGGAATCGCTGTTCGTACTGGTCGTACGTTCGATGTCTCGCCCGACGACCAGCACTTCGAGGGGTTCGAAGCTGTCCAGGTCGTCACCGCAGTCCAGGTCGTCACCGCAGTTCTTGGCGTGGCTGAACTCTTCGTTCAGGTTGTAGGAATCGCCAAACTTCGGGACCGCGAGCACAACAAGGGTGATCCCGGCACCGACGGCCAGCGCCCACCCGACGAAGTGCGCGAACGATTCCAACCGCTTGCGCCAGGAAGTCCACGTGGAAGACCCGCCAGGGTAGGTGCGACGACGGTCGTTGAACATCCAGGGACCTGCCGTTCTGTCGCCCGCGCGGTACTCGACCTCGCAGGGAACTCGCTGCACCAGAACATAGTTCGGGGCTCACTTCAAGGTTGCCTCTTCAACGCGGCACAGTCCAGCTCCTGAACCAAACGTCGGTTTCGTGCATCGACGCTCACACTCGAGCGGTACGTGATCGAATAGGTTCGGCCGATCGAGAGTGCCGGTGACGAACCAGGAGTGGCGTGTCGAGTTCTTACTGGCGCAACTGTCTGTTCGCGGTGCTGCTGGGAGTTGCCGGGCTCGGCATTGCGCTCTCCTCACGCTATCGATCTGATGCGATCTGGCCCGTGTGGGCTTCGCTGGCCGTAAGCCTCTGTTCGGCAGCCGGTTTGGTGGGCGGCTACGGGTTGGATGCATGGCGCTCGGTGTCGCATGGGCAGCAGATACCGTTACGCAACACAGCAGTCCCGACGGCGCTGCTCGGTATCGGTGTCCTGCTGGTGCTCTCGGTGGGCGAGTTGAGCGCTGCGCGCCCCGGCAGCGGATGGCGCGGTGACCTCCTCGTCGCCATCGCCTGCCTCGGCGGGGGACTCGCCGGGGCAACCATGTTCGGTATTCGACACACCGCGAATCTGCCACTGCCGCAAGGAACTTTCGAACAACGCGAGCAAGCCGTAGTCGCGCTGGTGTCACTTCGACGTTTACTCCAACGTCTGACGACCGCGCTCGGATCCCTTGTCGCGCTGTCCACACTGGCGCTCGGAGCGAGTGTCCTCATGACAAAGAACCCGGCCAAGGAGCTGGTTGTGGTGTTCGGGGCAGGCGGGTCGATACTGGTCGGGGCCTTCTACGTGCCCGCCGCCGCCGCGCTCCGCGGACGTGGCGAGCGACTGTCGGCGGCGATCTTCGTGTCCGCTGCGCCCACGACGACCACGGAGTTGGTCGAGCGACTCGAGCAACGGTCGAAACTCGAGCAACTCATGGGAGTCGATCGCACCGCTTACGCCGAGCTGAGCACCGCCCTTCCCGTTCTCAGCCCGCTCATCGCAAGCGCCGCGATCTTCCTCCCCAAGTAGGCGAGCGTCCGGTAGTGCGCGATCGGCGCGCCCCGAGCCGACACGTGAAGGCGCACGCGCCGAGCGTCTTCCGGCCGCTAGACGTGGGCGCTCATGCTGTGCGCTACACGCTGGGGCTCGCCAGGCCACCCATTGATGCCGTCGGACGCTCGGCATCCGATAACTACTCTCCACCGGTTCCTGCTTAGACCGGAGGGACATCAATTCTGACCGGTCAGCGTGTTGTCGACGATATCGGCGGCGACCTTGTGTAGACGACCTCGCTCCAGGTAGTACGTCTGAGCCGTGGATACGTCGGCCTGGCGAACGACGTCGGCGGTGATACGGGCAGACAGGCCGACGTCGTCGAGGATCGTGGCCATAGAGTGACGGAAGCTCTGCGCAGGGAACGCGGAGGGGACGGCTGCAGTAACTGGTTGGGCAGGTCGAGATATCACCTATCCGTGCATCAGCCCCCGAAATCAGGGGGTTTCGATCCATGTCTAAATACCCGTGTTTCACACTAGGATCGCTCGTATGCTCGTGAAACGCTTTGCTGCCCTTGCCATCGCGGTCGCCGCGTTCGGCGCCGCCTCCACCGGACTCGCCATCGCCGTGCCCGAAACACCGACGCAGCCCACCATCAGCCACACCGCCGCAGCCGAACCGGTCGTCCTACAGACCGGCTCGGCCGTAATCGATCTACTCGCGTACATCGCTGCGGGCTGCATCGGCAGCTGGAGCCCGGCCCCGCCCGCACACTGCGTCTGACATCGACCAGGCGGGCCCGTCGGACGATCCGCGGGCCCGCTCCACTGAACGCACGCTCATGGCTCCATGAGCGTGCGATCGTCGCCGACTACAGCAAGGGGGCTGCGCTTGCGTGTAGACGTTGCGTCCATATTCCCCGGGCGGGCAGCGTGAAGTCGTTCGGTCGTTCGGCGCGCAGTCTGTCGTGACCGGGACGAGCCGGTCGACGGCGATGTTCGCCGGCTGGAGCCGGTCGAGGCGCGCGGCTCGAGGGCACACCGCGCTGATCCGGTGCTCGGCGACCTGGTCGGTCGCGCTCGCGTAGCCAAGAACGAGAAGCTGATCGCCAACGGTGCCCGGACGGCGACTATCGGTCGCCCTTGCCAGTGGTCGCAGGTTCAAATCCTGTCAGTCTGATAGGCCAACACTTCCGTCCGGGTCAGGGCTGTTGTCCACCAATGTGCTGTACCGCAACGCTGCTGATCGACATCAGTCCGAACCCGCTGGTATGAGGTCGGCGATGCCTCGCGCGGGGTGGCGACGAAGATCTGTGCGGTTGCGGGCAGTGCACCGGCAACGAGAAGCGGGGACTCGCTGGCTGCGGCCCCGGGCGATCCGGTCCTTGTCGACGGCCAGCTGGTTGGGTGTCTCGCAAAATCGAGATCTGCGTGGCCTCTCGCCGGTACATCTTGCAGACGAAGAGGGCCCCGATCAGATGATCGGGGCCCTCTTTGCGTGTCCGGAGGGGGATACATTCGCTATCCACAGTGGTAGACCTGCGGAAGCGCTGAGTATCGAGCCTGTTGCGTCAGAGGTTGACGCAGCGGCTCGTCTCCGTGTCGGCCGTCCCCCGAACTCGAGATGAGCAAAGAGCTTCCGTCGTTGTGCTGGGACAGACCGGGCCAGGAAGCGCATCGGTAGTTCGAATGTGTACGAGTGTCGGCGGTCGACATGGCGCCCGATATGTACTCCTTACCGGCGGCCAGGAGGGCGAGCTCCGGTACAAACCGTTGGCGGCCGGCGGGCTGGACGGGAGAGCACGGGCTGCGCGACCGGTTCGGCACCACGCTCAGCGCGTACGCCGAGCGGATCCTCGACCGGAACGGCATCGCGAAAACGCCTCGGCCACAATCACCCCGGCGGTGGTGAACGGCAAGAGAAGCCGGTCCACACGATCAGCGTTTTGGTTGGGTCGGTGGTGCCTTGTTTGGGTGGCTGGTCAGGCGGATTCGAGCAGTGTGCCCGTTCCGATTCCTCCCGCGCAGCACATGACCGACAGCGCGGTGCCTCGGGTCGTGCGTAGTTGGTGGGCCAGGTCCACCAGTTGCCGGATACCCGAGGCGCCGAACGGGTGGCCCATTCCGATGGCGCCGCCGTTGACGTTGAGTCGCTCGATGTCGACGTTGTAGACGCTCTGCCACGCGCAGACCACCGCGGCGAAGGCTTCGTGTACTTCGACGAGGTCGATGTCGTCGATCGAGATCCGGTGCGTATCGAGCAGGCGATGGGTGGCCACGATCGGTCCTTCCAGCATCAGGTCAGGGTCCACGCCGACCGAGACCACTCGACGAATCCAGGCGATCGGTTCGAGTCCGTACTGCTCGACAGCTCGCTCGGAGGCCAGCAGTAGCGCTGCGGACCCGTCGGAGAACTGGCTGGCCGACCCGGCGGTGATGATCCCGTTCTTGTCGAAGGCGGGTGTGAGCGCGGCCATCTTCTCGTCGGTGGAGTCGGCGCGGATTCCTTCGTCGCGTTCGAGCAACGAGGTGCCGTCGATCTCGATTTCGACCGATTGGGGTTTGAGGCGCCCGGTGTTCCATGCTTGATCCGCTCGTAGGTGGCTGCGTAGCCCGACTGCGTCGGACTGCGCACGGGTCACGCCGTAGTGTTTGGCCACAGCTTCACCGGCGGTGCTCTGGTGTGGCATTTTGTATCGTGTGAGAAGCGATTGCGGGTATGGGTGACCGCCGTGGCTGCTCAGATCGGGTTTTACCCGGCCCAGTGATTCGACTCCGGCGGCCATGACGAGGTCGGCTTGTCCCGCCATGATCAGAGCCGCGCCCAGGTTGGCTGCCTGTTGGGAGGATCCGCATTGTGTGTCGATGGTGCTGGCGGGCACGGTGTAGGGCAGTCCGGCTGCCAGCCAGCCGTTGCGGCCGATGTTCATCGATTGGTCGCCGGCTTGGTAGACGCAGCCCACCAGGGCTTGGTCGATGCGTCCGGGGTCGTCGAGTCCTGATCTGAGGGCGGCGGCGTTGAGCGAGGCGCCGAGCAGATCCGCGGGGTGGATATTTGCGTATGCTTTGCCTGCACGGCCGATCGGGGTGCGGGCGCCGCTGACGATAGCTACGCGTGTAGTGCTGCCGGTCATGGGAAGAGTCTCCTCGGGTGCTGGGAACGATTGCGCTATTCGCGGTGGCTGCGGCCGACGAGCGGAGGTGACTGGACTTGTATGTCGACCACTGTTGTCACTTCGGGCGAGCCGCCGACGGGCGCGTAGTAGCGGCCCGGTGTGGCGGCGGATGCTAGTGGGTGCCCTCGCCGTCTCCACCCCGTGACGGGGCCCCGTGTAGGTGAGATCAGCGGCTATGCCTCGATCACGCGGGCGATCGCCTCGATCTCGATCCGGAAGTTACGCGCGAGCCCGGATTGCACCGTGCTGCGACTTGGCAGCGGCGGGGCGAAACGCTCCCGGTAGAGGGCGTCGAACTCGGCGTACAGGTCCATGCTGGAGAGGTAGCAGGTGGTTTTGACTACCGCGGACAGCGCGGAGCCGCCCGCGCTCAGTACGGCTTCGAGGTTGTCGATCGCGCGATTGACCTCGTCCCGAAACGTCTCATCCCGCTCGGAGGTCGCGACGTTCATGCCTACCTGACCAGAGGTGTAGATCATTCCTGCCACCATCGTGGCCTGGGAAAACGATGCCATCTGCGGAGCGGTCGGCGTATCGATTGTCGTGTAGTGATTGGTCGTCATTGCCTAGTTTCCCATCTTCAACGAAGCGGACTCAGTGCCGCGAGCTCGGCTGGCGCACGGCCCGAAACGATCTGCTGGGTCAGCAGCTTGCCGGTCAGAGGCCCGTGCGCGATCCCCCACATCCCGTGTCCGCCGCAGACGAACACACGCTCGGATTCGGTTCGTCCTACCAGCGGCAACCCGTCCACTGTGCACGGCCGGGAACCAACCCACTCGTCGCTGCGGCGCGACCAGTCGACCTCGTCGAGCATCGGAGTGGCCGCGGCGACGAGCGCGTCAATACTCCGGCGATTCAACGGCCGATCCGGTGCTGCGAACTCCATGATCCCGGAGACCCTCACTCGGCCGTCGAGTGGCGTGAGCACTACCTTCTGACCCGGCAGGTAGGTCGGGGCGGAGGGCAACCCCTCGGTGGGCATGCTGAAGCTGTACCCGCGCCCGGCCTGCACCGGAGTCCGGACACCGAATTTGCGGGCCAGCGGGGAGATCCAACCACCGGCAGCAAGGACCGCGACGTCGGCGGTCTCGGTGGTGCCGTCGGCGAAGTCGACCCGCACGCCGTCACTGGTGTCGTCGATGCCGGTCACGGCCTGGCCTTCGATCACCCTCCCGCCTGCCTCCACCACAGCCTTGTGTAGCGATGCCAGGAAGCGCGGGGGATCGATCGAACGCTGCCCGCGAAGAAGAATTCCCGCGCCGACACGCCCGCTCAGCGCCGGCTCCCGAGTACGTGTTGCCTCACCATCCAGCAGGTCGAAATCGACTGTCATTCCGCCGCTGCGGATGTGGTCGATCTCGGAGAGCATCGACTCACGCTGGCTTTCACCGGCGAATGCGATGAGGAACGGATCGTCCTGCCATGTCGTATTGGCCACCCCGCCGTGCGCCATCAGGTCATACACTTCCAGAGCCTGCTGATTGAGGACCGTCAACGCCTGCAGGGCTACCTGCCATCGGCGGTGAGTGCAGTTCCTGATAAAACGTCCGAGAAACCGTGCGAGAGCTGGATCGGCGGAAAGAGGCACTCGGACAGGAGAGGTCGAGGAGAAGGCTTTCAGGCCGACGTGCAATGCCGACGGCTCGGGCAGCGGCACCGCAAGGGCCGGAGAGAGCCACCCAGCATTCCCCCACGAGGCGCCGGCGGCGACGTGACGACGGTCCACGACCGTGACCTTCACACCCTCCTGCAGCAAGAACCACGCGGTCGATAGGCCGGCTACCCCGGCTCCGACCACGACCGCGGTACGCGGCGAGACAGTAGTGGACATGTGAAGGTTCTCCTCATCTGAGTTCTAACCAGAGCCGACCGAAGGACCTTTCGGCGCTGGCTGGATCTAATGCACCGCTCATCGTCCTGAAACCGGAGCTAAATGCGGAATAGGTCAGGTGTTTGTCAGGAAAGACGAATCTCTGGCGAATATCCGAACCCGCGTGATCGCCGAGCGAGCACCGCGCTCGGGCCGTAGCGCAGGATCGATGGCTCCGACGACGAGGGCGCGATGAATCCGCGTTACCCAACGACGCTCCGTGCCGGCCGATTCTCGTCCGCGCACTTCCACCTCGACGCCATACTCCTGCATGACAAGGCGCACGACAGTCCCACCATGCCCACACCCACCACCACATCCGTTCAGGTGCCATCGCGCTGGTCCGTTCCACCGCTCGCCCATGGCCGTGAACTCTAGGCGCGACATGACCTTCGTTGTTTGTCGGTGAGCGAGAATTCTCAAGCAAGACTTCGTCCTGCAGTACAAAACTGTCATCGCATCCAGATAGCGTTGGGTTCGGGTAACCTCAATGGCCACGACCGTAAGCGTGCACTTGTGGGAGGACGGCTCGTGCAAGTCGTTTACGATGATCGAGATGCGATATGCGTGGTGCCCACGCAGTACTCGGCATAGGAACGGAAGGCGGCGTGCGAGCGCAGTCATCTCGTACTCAGCGCGGGTGCAAGTTCTACGTTGAGCCACCCGGCGCCCAAGGTCCGGTTCTCGATCAGCAGCGCCGCTCGAACGGCCGTGTGGCGCGGGTGATTTCCAGCGCACCCCGGCCGCCCGTGCTGGCCCGGAGCGTCCAGCACGCCTTGTAATCGCTCATTGGTCGATTCGTCGGTGGGCGCAGTCTTGACTGCCGCGCCCGCTTCGGCCAGCTCGAGCGCGGCGGCGCGGCCGATGCGCGCAGATATGCACTCGGGCCCGACCTGATCGTATGTCGCCTCGCACAGGCGTGCCGGCCAGGTCGCTACGACAAGCGATCTCCGGCAGCGCTCGCGTCATCTGCCGAGGACTCCGGCCTCGACGAACCGGCTGAGCTCCTCCACGTACTCGCTCCACCGGTGATCGGCGCCGTCGGCGAACCGGGGCTGTTCGAGCCGGGAGACGGCGGCGTCGATGAACTCCACGACCAAACCCGGGTCGACCTGCCGGAAACGTCCCTGACGCATCCCCTCGACCAGGATCTGGTGGATCATGGACGCGCCGTAGCGCCTGTGCGCGAGAATGAGTTCGATCATCTCCGGCAGGGCCCGTGCGTCGTGCCGGAACTGTGCGCTGGTGGCCTGCATCGCGGTCGCCTCCAACGTCAGTACGAGGTGCAGGCGGGCCAGCGGGTCGTCATGGTCGGCCAGCTCCTCGCGCACGCGCCTCCCCAGCCGTCGCATGCGCCGGTCGACGACGACCAGCAGCAAGTCGTACCGGGTGGGGGCGATCGCGTAAAACGCGCGCAGCGAACACCTCAACTGTCGCGCCAGGTCGGCGAGAGTGAAGGCCGCGAAGCCCTCGGTGACGATCAACTTCTCGAGATCGTCGAGCAACGTCCGGGAACGGGTGGTCAGCGCCTCGGCGGGTGGTCCCAGCCGTGGGGGTGGGCTGGGAGGCAGCTGCGTCAATGCTCCGGTCGGTGCCGCTTTCGTCATGTCGTTCTCCTGTGGTGGCTGCTGCCCGTGCGCCAGGTCCTCGGGTCCGTGCGTCGTCCCGGTCGGGCCCGGGGACGCTTGACAGTGGTACGCAACAAAGGTATATCTTATCGCTACAACGGTAATCAAAGGCGGTGAATCTTACCGTTATTCGGGTAAGAAACTGAGGCAAAGCTTACCGTTCTAGAAGATGGCAACCACAGGTCGGAGGGCCGATGTCGAGTCGAAAGACGAAACCCGATTATGAGCGTATCCGGTACGAGATGGCCGCTACTGGGGTGGCGCGGGTGACGCTGGCGCGTGAGGAAAAGCGCAACGCGCAGGATTTCCAAATGCTCTACGAGCTCGATTCCGCGCTCAAGGCGGCCATGCTGGACGACGCCGTCAAGGTCGTCATCGTGGCCGCCGACGGGCCGGACTTCTCGTCCGGGCACGATCTCGCGAGCTGCGCGTCGATCACGGATTTCGATACCGTCACGGCGACGGGAGGATTCGAGCAACCCGGCGCGCACGGTCACATGGCGACTGAGGAAGACGCCTATCTCGGTCTGTGCTGGCGGTGGCGCAACCTCCCGAAGCCGACAATCGTCCAGGTCCAGGGCCGCGTCATCGCAGGCGGCCTGATGCTGGTCTGGCCGTTCGACCTGATCGTGGCCAGCGAGGACGCGTCATTCTCCGACCCGACTGTCGCCTTCGGGGTCAACGGACACGAGTTCTTCGTCCACGCATGGGAACTCGGGGCCCGCAAGGCAAAGGAGATGCTGTTCCGGAGCAGCTACATCACCGCCCAGGAGGCCGCTGACGTCGGCATGGTGAATCACGTCGTGCCGCGCGACGACCTGGAAAGTTTCACACGCGGCATCGCCGAGGAGATCGCCCAGCGCCCCACGATGGGGTTGAAGCTCGCCAAGCAGGCCGTGAACAACAGCCTGGACGCCCAGGGCCAGTGGAACGCGCTGCAGTCAGCGTTCGCGCTCCACCAGATCGGTCACTCCCATGCGCGACTGATCCACGACGGGAGCTTGCTCGACCCGGACGGCGCAGCGGTTATCCGGGACCTGGCGAAGCGGATGCCGTCGCCGTGACAACGGAGGCGGCTCCAGCGTCGGGGCGTACGTCGAGAAGGCCGAGCAGTTCCTCGTCTTCGAGGCGATGAAGATGCTGGTACCGACTCCCGCACCGGCGGCCGGACAGGTCCGGGAGCTGAAGGTGACCGAAGGGTCCGCCCTCCGGTTCACCGACTCCGTGCTCGCCATCAACGTCGAGGCCCCGCCGGCGCCCGACGCGGCAGACATCTGATCAGGAGGACAACGTGGATTCACTCGAAGGCCGCACCGCATTTATCACCGGAGGTGCGCACGGCATCGGACGGGCGGTCGCGGCATCTTTGGCCCGCCGTGGGGTGTCTGTGGCGGTGGCCGACATCGACGAGACCGCGGTGTGCCAGGCCGCCGACGAGTTGTCGACGATGACGAGCGCTCGCCCGTTCGTGCTCGACGTTCGTGACCGGGCCGCCTACGCGACCGTGGCCGACGCCGTCGAGGAGTCGCTCGGTCCGGTGTCGATCCTGGTCAACAACGCTGGGATCATCGACTCGGTCTCACCCTCGCGGATGGACCACACCATGTGGGACCACGTCATGGGAATCAACGCGGGCGGGGTATACAACGGCATTCAGGCGTTCGTGCCCCGGATGATCCGACGCCGCACCGGCGGTCATGTCGTCAACACCGCCTCGGCGGCAGGCCTGTTCGTCGGCAGCTCGCCGCTGTACATGTCCGGCTTCCTTTACCACGCCTCGAAGTACGCCGTTGTCGGGCTGAGCGAATCGCTGCGGGTCGAGCTCGCGCACCACGGCATCGGTGTGAGTGTGCTCTGCCCCGGTCCGGTGGCCACCGACATCGTGAAGAACGCGCAACGGGCGCACCCCACGGAGGCACCGCAGCACTCGACGAAGATCGCGTCCATACTCGACGCGGCCCACGACTCGCTCCGCGAGCGGGGCGTCGCCCCCGGCGTCGTCGGCGATCTGGTCGTGGACGCGATCGTCCACGACCGCCCCTACATCTTGACCGCCCCTGAGATGGGCCAACAGATCCGCGAACGCACCGAGTCCCTGCTCGCGGCCGTTCCGTCCGATCCGCTCGTCGAGGGATCGGCCGATATGTTCGGCACGGGCGGAACGCGCCGATGACCACCGGCCGCCCTGGTTTCGGGGCCGCGAGCAGCACCGGCATCGCTCTCGAGGGCATCGACGGCGTCGCGGTCGTGACGCTCGACCGCCCGGAGCGGCGCAACGCCGTGGACCGCGCAATGGTGCATGCGCTGATCGCCGCCATCGACCGGGCCGAAGCCGACGCGGAACTCGGCGCGATCGTCATCACCGGAGCCGGCCAGAGCTTCTGCGCCGGTGCCGACCTCTCGGCCGGTGTTCGAACCTTCGCCGACGACCTGCCCGACGCCACCGCGGAGGACTTCCGGGACTTCGCGGGCCAGGCCACCCTGCGCCTGTTCGAGTGCACCAAACCCGTGATCGGGGCCATCAACGGTGCCGCCGTCGGATTCGGGGCGAGCCTGGCCTGCGCCATGGACATCCGCCTCGCTGCCGACACCGCGACGTTCGGGTTCGCCTTCGCCCGCCGCGGCATGGTCCCCGAGGGAGCCTCGGGATGGTTCCTGCCCCGCCTGGTCGGGCCCGGTCGAGCCCTGGAGTGGACGCTGACCGGCCGGCTCGTCGGCGCCGCCGAGGCGCGCGACGCCGGCTTGGTCAACGCCATCCACCCGGCCGCCGACGTCGTCACGGCCGCGATCGACCTGGCTGGAGAGATTACCCGCAACAGCGCGCCGGTCTCCCTGGCGATCTCCCGCGAGCTGCTCTGGAAGGGCCTCGTCGCCGACCACCCCCGCCAGGTCCATGAGGCCGACTCCCGCGCCACGTTCGAACGCGGCCGCAGCCCCGACGCCGCCGAGGGCATCGACTCCTTCTTGCAGAAGCGAGTCCCACACTTCCCGCAGACCCTCGACGAGCTACCGCCGCTGCATTGGCCCGACGACTGCGCCGTCCACGACCCCGCGCTTCGGGCGGGGCCGCACCGTAGAGAGATGGATGCCACGTGACCGAAATGCTTTCCCTCAACGAAACTGTGCCCCTGTGCGCCCAGTACGAGCCGGAGCGGACCTTCGTCCGGGAGGTGGCCGGCCGGTCGCTCAGTCTCGGACCTGCGACGCGGAGGCGAGTGACTGGGCCGAGGTGTTCGGCGGACCGCGACGAGCCGCTGCGTGAGGACGCCGACACGGTCCGTCGCTCGGCGATACGTGCCGAGGTCCTCGATCGGATTCGCACCGGGGCCAGGAACAGTGCCGTTGCTGGGACTGAGGCGTCATGAGCGGCGTAGCCACCCGGCCGGCTTGGTCGGACGACGAAGGCGAACTGCTGCGCGAGGTCGCTGCGGAGTTCTTGCGCCGAGAAGCCGTCCCACAGCTGGAGAAGTGGGCCGGGCAGGGGCATGTCGACCTGGAGTTCTGGGCGCGAGCCGGTGAGCTGGGCCTGTTGTGCGCCTCCATCCCCCAGGAGTACGGCGGGGGAGGCGGATCGATCGCTCACGACATCGTCGTGCTGGAGGAGATCGGCCGTGCCGGGGCGCAGTGCTTCGGCAACATCGTGCACAGCGGGATCGTGGCCCATTATCTGCTCTCGTTGGGCACCGAGCAGCAGAAGCGTCAGTGGCTGCCCCGTTTAGCCGCAGGCACCACCATCGGTTCGCTGGCGATGTCGGAGCCCGGTGCCGGATCGGACGTGGCCGCCATGCAGGCGCGGGCTGTTCGCGACGGCGACGAGTTCGTCCTTTCCGGGTCGAAGACTTTCATCACCAACGGCGGAACCTGCGGCTTGGTCATTGTCGCCGCGAAGACCGATCCGTCCGCCGGATCGAAGGGAATATCGCTGCTGCTGGTCGATGCCGACTCGCCCGGGTTCCGGCGCGGCCGTGTCCTCGACAAGATCGGTCTGAAGGGGCAGGACACCGCAGAGCTGTTCTTCGACGAGGTCCGCGTTCCGGCCGATCAGCTGCTCGGCCGAGAGAACCAGGGGTTCGCGCACCTGATGGCCAACCTGCGCCAGGAGCGGCTGCTCATGGCGGTCGAAGCGACCGTTCAGACCGAACGTGCTGTGGCTCTCGGAATCGACTACACGAAACAACGCCACGCGTTCGGTGCACCGCTGCGCGCACTGCAACACGTCCGATTCGAACTCGCCGATTGCGCCACCCAGGCGACCGTCAACCGCACGTTCGTCGACGACTGCATCGTTCGACTCCAGCGCGGTGAGCTCGATGACAGCCGCGCGGCGATGGCGAAGTACTGGAGCACCGACACCCAAGGGCGCGTCATCGACCGGATACTCCAGCTGTTCGGCGGCTACGGCTACATGCGGGAGTATCCGATCGCGCAGCTGTACACCGATTCCCGTGTCACCCGAATCGCCGGCGGCGCAAACGAGATCATGCGAGAGATCATCGCTCGGTCGTTGTGATCGCGACAAATTAAGTGAATAACACAAGAACTCGTACCGAGTTCAGCTAGTTGAAGCGCCTATCTAGGAGGCACCCTTTGCAGAGATCACATGAAGTCTCGCTCGAAGTTTTCGGCCCGCGTGGCAATTTTCCGTTCCGTGCCTTGGTTCGTTCGGCGGTGGTCCCGCTGGACGCCACATGGACGGAGGCGTGAGCATGGGTTCGAAAGAAATCTGTCTGCCGTCGTTCCATCCGTTTCTGGGCTTCGATATGTGGCGCCTGCTCTCCGATCGAGCCACCGCGCATCCCGATCGCACCTTCCTCACCTGGCATCCCTTCGACGGCGAGCCGGACTCGTGGACCTATGCGGAGTTCCATGACGAGTCCCTGAGGGTCGCGGCAGGACTCGTGCAGGCTGGAGTTCACTCAGGAGACCGCGTCCTGATCCACCTGGAGAACTGCCCACAGTTCCTTCTGGCCTGGTTCGGTTGCGCCGCGCTGCATGCCGTTGCGGTCACCACGAACGCGCGGTCGTCGCAAGACGAGCTGGCGTACTACATCGCAGACAGCGGTGCAGTGGGCGCGATCACGCAGCCGTCGTTCGAGCAGCTCGTCACTGCGGCCGGAACCAGCCTCTCCTGGGTTACCGTCATCGACCCGGGCTCGCCGCACGCGCCCATTTTCGGCGGATCCGCTGACCTCGAGGCGGTGCGCCTACCGTCCGCGGACCCTGCAGCCGCGCTGAGCATCCAGTACACCTCTGGCACGACCGCCCGGCCCAAAGGCGTGCTCTGGACGCATGCGAATGGATTGTGGGCCGCCCGGACCAACGCCGTCCACGAGGGACTTCGATCGGACGACGTCCACCTGGCCTATATGCCGTTGTTCCACGTCAATGCCTTGGGCTACTCGGTCCTGCCGAGCCTGTGGGTCGGCGCCCGGTTCGTCCTCGCCCCCAAGTGGTCCACCTCCCGGTTCTGGGACATCGCGGTGCAACATGGGTGCACCTGGCTGTCCCTGATGCCACTGTCCACGCGCGCAGTCCTGGCGAGCCAGCCCCCCGATGAACACTCCCTGCGTGTCATGGCGGGACCCACCGGCCCTGTCTTCAAGGAAAGGTTCGGGGTCGAGTCGATAGGCTGGTGGGGGATGACCGAGACTGTCAGTCACGGCACCGTCTCCGCCGGGCACGACGATGCGCCGAGCAGTATCGGTCGGGTTGCCCCCGAGTACGACATCAAGGTCGTGGACGGGGACGGAACGCCCATCGGCGCGGGTCAGACCGGTGCCCTGTTCATCCGAGGTGTTCGTGGGCTGTCGATATTCGCCGAGTACTGGAATAACCCCGAAGCCACGAGCGACAGTTTCGACGACGAGGGCTGGTTCGCGACCGGAGATCTGGTCAGGCTCAATGCCGACGGCACCTTCTCCTTCATGGACCGGGCCAAGGACATGCTGCGAGTCGGCGGCGAGAACGTCGCAGCCTCCGAGATCGAGCGAGTCATCCTCGATGTCCTAGGGCTCGGCGAGGCCGCGGTCGTCGGCAGGCCTGACGAGAAGCTCGACGAGGTACCAGTGGCCTTCGTCTGTGTCGAGAATCCAGACTCGGGCCTGGCCGATCGGGTCATGGACGCCTGCCGAAACAGGCTGGCCGACTTCAAGGTTCCACGCGAGGTCTACGTCGTCGGCGCTTTGCCACACGCGACGCTCAACAAGATCCACAAGGTCGAGTTGCGTGCCGCGGTTGTCGCCGGTCACGAATCACTCCTCGACGCAGAAAGGCGATGGATCGCCGCTGCCGCTGCTGACTCGACGACTGCTGTCCAGTAGATAGTGGTAGGCCTCGCTAGGCGGAGACCTTGACAGGATCGCTGCTCTCCTCGCCCGCCGCGTCCGAGACGTTCATCTCCAACGGGGCATAGCGCGGATCTGGTGATCGTGTTGGCCGAGAACGGGTTTCATGCGCGGACGGATCCTGGCGAGGTCGGTCAGCGCGGCGCCGACACCTCTGGAGCTGTTCTTCGACTGTGCCCGCGTGCCCCGCGACAACATCCTCGGTGGCGAGCTCGGCCGAGGGTTTCGGTCGGCAGACGAGGCAGCTGGTGAAGAACCTGAACAGCGATTTCGTGCTCGCCGAGGCGGCCATAACTGCACACAATCTCCAGGTTTTTCCTCGATTCCTGCATCGAGAGAATTCGTGCGGAGGAGCTTGACCCGCCGTGATGACACGACATATTCGATAGGACAGCTAGGACAGTCATGAGTAATGGAGAACAAAGAGTTACCGACGGTTCAACCGGGATCAAGTGGGGAATTCTCGCCGTCGTGTTCTTGGCGGTGTTGTGTGATGGCTTCGATACCGCAGCGCTTGCAGCGTCAGTGCCGGCGATGGCGCGCGACTGGGGTGTTCCGGTGGGCGATTTCACCTTTCCGTTGGCGCTGAGCAACCTGGGCGTCGTTGTGGGGTATGTGACGGCCGGCTGGATGGGAGTCGCACTCGGACGAAAACGACTGTTGATCGGCAGTGTGGCCGCCTGCTCGATCCTGACGGTCCTCAGCGCCGTCGTCCTGCCGCTCGAGTCGATTGCGCTGTTCTCGGTGGTCCGCCTGGCGGCTGGAGTCTCGATCGGTATGTTGCTGCCGGTAGCGGTGTCGGTCAGTAGTGACATGGTGCCGGAACGTTACCGGCAACGTGTCTCGGTGGGTGTCACGCTCGGTTTGCCTGTCGGGCTGATCGTCGGGGGCTTTGTCGGCGGTCCGCTGCTGGACCTGTTCGGCAGCGGCGGCATCTTCTGGGCAGGGGGCATTGCTGCTATTCCTCTCCTCGTCGCAATGGCCGTAGTCTTGGAGGAACCTCCCACTGTCGGCACAAAGGCCGAGGCCAAAAAGGCGGCCGGTGTGGCCCGGCTCTTCGACCCCGGACTTCGTGTGAACACCGGTCTGCTGTGGGTGTTCGCGTTCCTGGCGTTCATCGGCGCCTATACGCTTTCTGCGTGGGTGCCGACGCTGCTGCTGGACTATGGATTCAGCGCTAATGAAGCGCCGATCGGATTGTCGGTTATCAGTTTCGGCGGCGTATTGGGAATTCTGCTGGCGATTCCGTTGACCGCACGGGTGGGGATCTCCGCTGTTATGGCAGTGACGACCGCCCTCGGAGTCGTCGCCATGGGCCTCTTCGGCCTGACTTCGTTCGGGTCTTGGGGTGTCCTGCTGCTGCTGGGCTGTGCAGGCGCCGGAACCATGGCCAGCCAAATGGGCGTGCTCACCATGGCGGTAGCGCTCTATCCCGTCGGCACGCGCACTACAGGCGTGGGTATGGCCGTGGCAATCGGCCGGATCGGCACGATCGTCGGTCCTGCCGTCGCGGGGGCGCTCATCGCCCAGGGAATGGGAGCCAGCACCATCATCGTGCTCGCTGCGGTCCCGGTGGCCTTGGCGTGCGCGGCGGCGATCACGCTGGCATTGCGCGACCGTCGCAAGGCCGACGACGACCGGATACCCCCGGTGCTCGGTCCTGCCGACCGGAGCCCAGTGCTGTGATCACGCAGGAGACAAGCATGCGATACGGCCCCCTGGCAGGCCTTCGGGTCCTCGAGCTCGCAAGCATCGGCCCTGGGCCGCTCGCCTGCATGATCCTGGCCGACTTGGGAGCGGACGTGATCCGTGTCGAGCGGCACGGCACAGTCGGCGGCGCGGGCGACCACACGCTGCGCAACCGCCGCATCATCACCGCTGACCTGAAGGACCCCTCCGGGGTCGCGCGGATCCTTGACCTCATCGCCGATGCGGATGTGCTTGTAGAGGGCTTTCGCCCGGGCGTCACCGAGCGCCTGGGACTAGGGCCACAGGAATGCCTAGCCCGCAACCCCCGTCTGGTGTACGGCCGGATGACCGGTTGGGGACAGGATGGTGCGCTGGCGGCATCCGCCGGCCACGATATCAACTACATCTCGCTGACCGGCATCCTGGAGAACATCGGCAGACCGGGCGAGCGCCCGGTGCCGCCCCTGAACTTGGTGGGCGACTACGGCGGCGGCTCGATGTTCCTGATCACTGGTGTCCTGGCCGCCCTGTTCGAGCGACAGACCTCGGGCCGGGGTCAAGTCGTCGACGCCGCCATGTGTGACGGAGCCAGCGTCCTATCGCAGCCGATGTGGTCGCTGCGTGGTGCCGGTCAGTGGTCGGAGCATCGCGGGCACAACCTTCTCGACGGCTCGAAACCGTACTACGACACCTACGAATGCGGCGATGGGCGCAGCGTGGCCGTTGGCTGCGTCGAACCCCAGTTCTTCGCAGAGGCCGTGCGGTTGCTCGGGCTCGACGCCACCGCCCTGCCCGACCAGCACGATGAGGCCCGTGCGGAGGAGCTGCGCGAGGCGTTCGCCACGGCGTTCAGATCCCGGACCATGTCGGAGTGGGCGAAGATCTTCGACGGCAGTGATGCCTGTGTGACACCGGTACTGACCTATTCCGAGGCCCTCGTGCACCCACATATGCGCGGCCGAGAGGTGCACACGCGAATCAACGGCATCGACCAGCCGAGGCCTGCACCGCGGTTCTCCCGCACCACTTGGAGTGAACCCACCGCCGCTGTCCAGGTCGCGGACGCGGCCTGGCTCCCGGTCTGAGCCCAGCCGCTGCTCCAGTCCGGCCGATCCGTGTCCCCGAAAACGAGTAGTCCCGACAGCATCCACCGAAGTGGTCACAAAGGAGAAGACAATGACTGACAACGCCGTGGTGGCAGGGGTCGGCATGATCCCGTTCAGCAAGCCTGGCCGGAGCGAGAACTACGACTTGATGGGAGCCGAGGCCGCCCGTCGAGCACTGACGGATGCGGGGGTCGGGTACGACGCCGTGCAACAGGCCTATGTCGGATATGTGTACGGCGACTCCACGTCCGGGCAAAAGGCGCTCTACCACCTGGGTCAGACCGGCATTCCCGTGATCAATGTCAACAACAACTGCTCGACCGGCTCCTCGGCGCTGTTCCTGGCTCGCCAGGCCGTTGAATCGGGCGCGGCCGACGTGGTGTTGGCGCTCGGGTTCGAGCAGATGATCCCCGGGGCCATCCAACACCAGTTCACGGACCGACCCGGTGCTCTGGAGAGGTTCGACCAGGTCCGCGACCAGGTCCGGGGTATCCCCGATGAAGGTGTGCCGAATGCCGCGACGTTCTTCGGCGCGGCCGGCCAGCAGTACATCGAGGAAACCGGTATGGATCCGTCGGTGCTCGCCCACATCACGGTCAAGTCCCGGCGGCACGCCGCCAACAACCCCTACGCGGTGTTCCGCGACCCGCTCTCGGTCGAGCAGGTCATGGCCTCGAGGCACATCTACGGTCCGCTGACCCTGTTCCAGTGCTGCCCCCCCACGTGTGGGGCCGCGGCAGCAGTGGTCGTGTCCCCGCGGTACGCCAGACGCCACGGCCTGCGGGACGACGTCGTCATCGCCGCTCAGGCCATGACGACGGACTACGCGAGCACCTTCGGCGAAGACATGACTCGGCTCGTCGGCTATGACATGTCGAAAGAGGCGGCCGCCCGAGTCTACGAGACGAGCGGGATCGGCCCCGAGGACGTGCGTGTCGTCGAGCTGCATGACTGCTTCACAACCAACGAGCTGCTCACCTACGAGGCGCTCGGGCTGACCCCAGTGGGTACTGCGGACAAGTTCATCCTCGACGGCGAGAACACCTACGGCGGCCGAGTGGTGACCAACCCCTCCGGCGGGCTGATATCCAAAGGACACCCGCTGGGCGCGACGGGGCTGGCGCAGTGCGCCGAGCTGGTCTGGCAGCTGCGGGGCCAGGCCGAGGGACGCCAGGTCGAAGGCCGGATCGATGCGGCCCTGCAGCACAATCTCGGGCTCGGTGGCGCCTGCGTCGTGACGATGTACCAGAAGGTCGGGGTCTGACCTGGGCCGAATCCGGACCTCGTAGAGATATCGCCTGCCGGTGGTTCGCTGCTGGTCACCCGCCGCCCACTGCGGGTGTTCGCCAAGGCTACCGGTGGGACCGACCGGGTGTTCATCGATCTGGACGGCGGCCGAGCATTGGACCTGCGTGTTCGCCGATTAGACTACCGAGGAGAGGGTGATGATCGTGATCAGTGGGCCGCTGCCGAGCCTGGGCCGGATCGTGGACGACCTCGGGAGCACGCTGGTAACCGCGGTTGCCGGGCCGTCCACTGCGGATCTACGGGCGGGTTCGGTGTCGATCTACGACCCCGCGGACGGCGTCGACGTCTCTCCGGAGGGAATCCTACTGGGCGTCGGCGTCACGGAGGCCGCGACGGTCAAGGCGCTGCTCATCGAACTCGAGCGATGTGGCGGTACAGCCTTGCTGTTGAAGTCACCGGTTCCGCTCGACGACGCTATTCGCAGGGATGCGGTGAGCCGCAACGTTTGTGTGCTCGAGGTCAGCAGGGCCGCATCGTGGGCGCAGCTGATCATATTGTTGCGCGCCATGCTCGATCCGCCCGAGTTCGGTGAGCCCGGCCAGGAGATCGCAGGGTACCCGAGCGGGGATTTGTTCCAATTGGCCAACGCCATCAGTTCGTTGGTGGACGCACCGATCACGATCGAAGACCGTTCATCCCGAGTACTCGCGTTCTCCGGCGGGCAGGCGGACACCGACGAAGGCAGGGTCCAGACCGTGCTGGGCCGTCAGGTCCCCGGTCGATACGAGCGCCAGCTGACTGAGCTCGGAATCTTCCGGGAGTTGTATTGGAGCACGGACCCGGTGTATGTCCCGTCGCTCTGTGACGACATCAAGCCGCGTACGGCGATCTCCATACGCGCTGGCGATGAGGTGCTGGGTTTCGTCTGGGCGGTGGTATCCGAACCCCTGCTCGAACACCGCAGGCAGGCATTGGTCGACGCCGCCAAGATCGTTGCGCTGCACTTGCTGCGAGAACGCGCAGGTGCGTCCGTCGATGCCCGGTTACGCGCGGAACTTCTTGCCCGGTTGCTCCGCGGATCCGGTGACGCGCACGAGACAGCCAGGCAGCTCGGCCTGGCGAAGGAACCGGTGTCCGTCTTGGCTGTCGAGCTCGCCGACAGCGCTGATGAGAACGACGCCGTGAAGCGGACCACGGAAATCCGCCGAGTCGCCGGTGCGCTCGATGTCTACCTGAGCGCACTGTGCCGATCTGCTGCGGTGACAACCCTCGGGGATGCCGTTTACGCCTTGTTCCCGGCATCGAGCGAGCAGGCGGCGTTGCGGGTAGCGGAGGATTTCGTGAAGCGCATGGGATCACCGGTCACGCTGAGAGCAGGGGTCGGACGCGTCGTGGAGATGGCCGACCGGATCGTGAGATCTCGCGCCGACGCCGACGCCGTGCTCAGGGTCCTGCGCGAATCGACGCGAACCGAACGCTGTGCCACGGTCGGGTCCGTACGCTTGGATCTGATGCTTGTGCGCCTGGCCGACATCCTCGACCAGGACGAACGTGACGACTCGTGCCCGGTCGCCCTCCTGCTGGCGTACGACGCCGAACATCGCGCGGACTTCACCAATACGCTCGCCGCCTACCTCGAGGCATTCGGTGACATCGCGAAAGCTTCCGCTGCGGTGCGGATCCACCCGAACACCTTCCGCTATCGGCTCAAACGGCTGTGCGAGATCAGCGGATTGGAGCTCGCCGATCCCGACGCCCGCGTCGAGGCGTTGATCGACCTGCGGCTCCGCCGACTCCGAACGCGGCCGTCGTAGTACGGGCGAACGTCGGGGTGCACTCGGTGAGATCAACGAACCAGGCAACCTGATTTCGTTCGTGCTCACGATGTGATGGGGCACACAATCCGCCTACTCTCGCTCAAATCATCTTATGGAGCTAGTCAAGGGAGACTGTCGATGACCATCGACACAACAGCACTCACGTCAGTGGCGGAAACGACCGCTGCTGAGCTGGGCATCGTCGGCGCCCAGGTCGCGCTGGCCATCGACGGCGAATTCGTCGAATGTCCGGTGGGCATCGAGAACGTCACCACTGGCCGCGCGGTCACCGCGGACACGTTGTTTCAGATCGGGTCGACTACGAAGGTCTTCACGGCCGCGCTGGTCATGCAGCTGGCCGATGCCGGCATGCTGGATATCGACAAGCCAGTGGCCCAGTTCCTGCCGGGATTCCGGCTCGGCGACGAGGATGCGACCGCGACCGTGACGCCTCGGCACCTCATGTCGATGACCAGCGGAATCGACAACGGGCCCTACATCGACACCGGTCGGGGCGATGACGCCGTCCGCGCGCTCGTGCAGCTGCTGGCGCATATCCCAGTGATCGCCCAACCCGGTGAGATCTTCGGATACAACAACGCCTCCGCTGATATCTCGGGGCTCCTGGTGGAAACGCTGACTGGCACGACCTGGGATGCGGCGCTCCGGGACCGGCTGCTCGCGCCCGCCGGGCTGCAGCACTCGGCAAGTCTGCCCGAGGAGCAGATCTACCATCCGATTGCTGTCGGCCATACCCCCACCGAGGGCGGGTTCGACCACGTCAAGCAGTGGACTGTCGGTCGCGGACACGGTCCGGCCGGTTCGATCCTGGCATGCAGCGCCGGAGATCTCGTCCGGTTCGGGCAGCTGTTCCTGCGCGGCGGCCTCGCGGCCGACGGCACGAGGGTGCTCTCGGAGCACTCCGTCGCCGAGATGCAGACCCGCCAAGTGGACCTGCCCACCCAGGGGATGGCGGACGGTTGGTGCGTCGGCCCGTACACCAAGAACTGGGGCGGCAAGCAAATCTTCGGCCATTTCGGCTTCAGCCCATGCGGCTCGTCGACTCTGCTCTGGGTCCCTGAGTTGCACACCGCCGTCGCGGTGACCGTCAACGTCGCCATTCGCGGCGCCCACTTCGCTGACCGGGTCTTCGACTACGTGTTCGCGGAGCTGCTCGGCGTCCAGCGACCGACTCGTCCGGCCAAGCGTCCCGGCAGCGCGATTGACACCGAGCCCTACGTCGGCACCTACGAGACCGCTGACCGCAGGTATGGCGTGACCGCCAAGGACGGAGCACTGTTCGTGAGCCTGATGGCCAAAGATCCGGAAGGTTCGCTCGGGGTGGCCTCGGAGCCGGTCACGACGGAACTGTACCCGCTGGACGATCACCGGTTCATTCTCGCCGATGACGTGCTCGGCGGGGATCCGCTGTGGGATGCCGCCTTCATCGTCGGCGACGGCCAAAAGGCCACCCACTTCGTGGGCGGCGTCTTCGCGGCACGGCGCGTAGCGTGAGCACCGAGAGCGGCACTTCGCCGTGCGACGTCGTCTTCGCCGGGGCCCGGGTGATCGACCCGGAGACCGGTCTGGACGGCATCCGCAATGTCGCAGTCACCGGCGACCGCATCACCGATGTGTCCGAGGCTCCCCTGATCGGTCGGCGGACTGTCGACGTCAGGGGGCTGGTGCTCGCCCCGGGCTTCATCGACCTGCACAGTCACGCGCAGTCCCGGACCGGCCTGCTCCTGCAGGCGCTCGACGGGGTGACCACCGCGCTGGAGCTGGAAACGGGAGCCGCATCGGTGAACGCAGCCATCGCCGCCGCCGAGCTGGAGGGGCGGCCGGTGAACTTCGGGTATTCGGCGTCCTGGCTGCTGTCTCGGATGATGCTGTTCGACGGCGCGCCACCCGATGATCCGATGTTGATGGTCACGGCGAACTGGGGAGGTTCCAAATGGAGCGCGCCGGCGAGCGACCGGGACGTGGGTCGTCTGCTCGATCATGTGGAAGCTGAGGTGCACGCCGGCGGGATCGGCATCGGCGTCCCCGTCGGTTACGCCCCCGAAACTGGGATCACCGAGTACTTCCGACTCGCGCGGCGCGCCGCCAAACTGGGCGTGCCGACGTTCACTCACGCCCGCTACACCTCCGCGCTGGAACCGCACAGCTCCCTGGAAGCGGTGCTGGAGGTCCTCGCGGCCGCGGCGGGTACCGGGGCGCACATGCATCTGTGCCATCTCAACAGCACATCCAACCGGATGATCGACGAGATCGCCGATGCGTTCGCCACCGCCCAGACGAACGGCCTTAGCGTCACCACCGAGGCATATCCCTACGGCTCCGGAATGACCGCAATCAGTGCCGACTTCGTGGCACCGGAGAAGCTGCCGCGGATGGGCATCTCGCCGAACCGGCTGCGCTACCTGCCGACAGGGGAGTTCGTCGCTGACACGGAGCGGCTGACCGAGCTGCGATCCAACGATCCCGCCGGCCTCGCATTCGTCCACTGGGCTGATGAGGCGCAGGAAGCCGACCGGAAGATGCTGTTGAGGTCGTTGCTGTTCACGGACTCCGCCATCGCGTCGGACGCCTCGCCGGTCGTCAGTCCGGGCGGCGCGATGGTGTTGCACGACTGGCCGGTGCCGCCCCACGCCCTGACTCATCCGCGCAGCAGCGGATGCTACGCGCGGACATTCGGCTGGCTGGTCCGCGAACTCGGCGTGCTCTCGCTGCCCGAGGCGGTCAGGCGGTGCACCTTGGTGCCGGCGCGGATCATCGAGGAGGCGGTTCCCGCGATGCGCCGGAAGGCGCGCGTCCAACCGGGTGCGGATGCAGACCTGATCGTCTTCGACCCGCAGACTTTCTCCGAGCAGGGTGGCTACAACTTCGTCGCACCCTCGACCGGTGTCCGGCACCTGCTGGTCGGCGGACAGTTCGTGGTGAGAGACGGTGAACTCGACACCGAATCCCGCGCGGGAAAGCCGATTCGAGGCGGGCAGTAAAGAAACGTACGCGATTCGTGCTGCGCCGCCACAGACCGGCCAAGGCCACGGTGGTGGACGTGGCTCGCGCTCTCGGGGTGAGCCACGCTGCCGTTTATCGGTACTTTCCTTCCAAAGCCGCACTCCGTGAGGCGGTCCGCCCGCCGCTGGATCGACCGCGCCTACGAAGGGCTTCGGGCCTGGCTGGCGATACGGCTCTCGCTCCGCCCGAACGACTTCGGGCCTGGCTGGCCGAGCTGTTCGCCGCGAAACGCGCCAAGGCGCGCGACGCCTCCGCGCTCACCGCCACCTACGCGGTTCTGGCAGCCGAGCACAACAGTGTGGTCGCCGAGCATGTCGCTGTCCTCGTCGGACAGATACGTTCCATCGTCACCGCCGCCATCTCATCCGGTGACTTCGGCGTCGAGGACCCGGCCACATCGGCGCAGGCCGTCTTCGATGCCACGCTGGGCTTCCACCACCCTGCGCATGCTGCTTCCTGGCAGGTCGCGGGCGTCGACACTGCATTCCACCACGTCTGCACCCTCCTCACAGACGGCCTGCGCGCCATCACCACTGAACTCCACGCGACTGCGAAGGAGTGCGCTGCGGTTCGCTGAGAACGCCGGCTTGTATCCGTGCGTCAGGCAGTTGCGGTTTCCCGGCCCGGAATTCGGAACAACGGCTTGGCGAGATCGGTGTTGCTGTATGCCTCCCACGCGCGGCGCTCGTCCTCGTAGGGGGCGTCGGCCACGTATGTCCGTTCTCCGATCATCATCGTGCGGCGGGCGTCTCCGTACCGAGGCCACTCACCGAGGTTCGGGGTCGACGGGTTGCCCGTGCGTGCGAAGGCAGCCCACGCGTCCATTACGGCGTGTGAGAGCGCGGCTGCCGCCGGCCCCTGCCCCCACTCCGCGGCGTAGTCCTCGGCGAGATCGTAGGTGCCGAATACGAAACCGATGTCGATGCCATGCGGCGAGCCGTAGGCGGCGTCGCCGCCGGGGGAGGTCCAGTTGAAGAGGTAGCCGTAGGAGTTCGGTTGGTGGCGGCGTTGGGCATCCAGTAGTCGCAGCGAGGGGATGCGCACGGTATCTGTCGCGATGGCTGCGGCGATATCAACCTCGCTGTCGCGGCCGAAGCGGTCGCGACGGGCCCGCCCGTAGATGGATGCCAGCTGTCGAACGTCGATGTCTCGGTGCACGAGCCGCCTGACCTTCTCGAACGGTGGCTCTCCCTCGGTGAACGCGGACACCACGAATATCTTGGCGACTTCATCACGGGTGGTGCCCACGATGAGCGGGATACTCGCGGCCGCTCCGGCGTCGACGGCGTCGACGATCGGCATCGGGAGGATATCGCCGTCGATGACGTGCCGGAGGTAGCGATCGGAGTTCGACGGGTCGGGTTCGAAGAAGCTCTTGAACAGGCTGGGTGCGGCCGCGAGGATCTTCTCCGGCGGGGCTGCCCTGAGCTCTGCGGCGTTGCTGGCCTTTAGCCCGATCCGGTCGGCGAACAGCCGCGCCAGATGGTTCGCGTGGTCGAGGTCGAGGCCGGGATGCCCGACGCCGCTCTGGGCGATGGCTTTGTGGAAAAGTCCCGCGGCTCGGGGCATGGAGAGCAGGGCGCCGACGGCCCATCCGCCGGCCGATTCGCCGAAGACGGTGACGTTGTCCTGGTCGCCACCAAAGGCGGCGATGTTGTCTCGGACCCACTCCAGTGCGGCCACTATGTCGAGGAGACCTTCATTGCCCGTCGCCGGGATCGCGCCGTCGGTCACCTCATCGAGCTTCATGAAACCGAGCGGGCCTAGCCGGTAGTTGATCGTGACGACGACGACATCGCCGCGCCGGGCGAGTTGCCCGCCGTCGAAGATAGGCTGGGATGCCGAACCCATGTTGTATCCGCCGCCGTGGA
This sequence comes from Nocardia sp. FBN12, assembly GCF_054031145.1. Lineage (NCBI taxonomy): Bacteria > Bacillati > Actinomycetota > Actinomycetes > Mycobacteriales > Nocardiaceae > Nocardia > Nocardia sp. FBN12. Next base: position 2,637,341 of record NZ_CM132926.1, on the reverse strand, counting down.
TCCACACCATGACCGGTCGGCGGGCGTCATCGGTGCTCGGTGACCAGACATTGAGGTACAGGCAGTCCTCGTCTCGTGGGCCCTCGACGGCGAAGAGGTCGGCGGCAGAGACGGTGAGCGACTCCTGCGGGCACGCCGGGCTGAACGCCGTGGCCGGTCGCACGCCGTCCCAGCGCTCGGGCGGGACGGGCGGCATCCAGCGTCGCGCGCCGATGGGCGGTGCCGCGAACGGCAGGCCTTTGAAGGCGTACGTCCCGTGTTCTCGGCTGCCCTCGACTCTGCCGTACGTGGTCTCGATAACTGCGCTCATGCGGCTCTGCTCCTGCGTGTGATCTGCCTCGCTCAACGGCGAGATCGTCGCCCGACGGTACGGCAAACCGCAAGGTCCGAAACGTCGAACAGGCATGCACAATCCTGCAGACCGACAGTATTTTCTCGGACATTGACCGAACTGGACTGTTCGGGTATTCGCCCGCTACGGGCACAGCTGACAGCAGCTAGGAATGGCGAATCGTTCCGAGCCCCGGTTGCGTGCCGTCGGCTCACATGAAGGTTGTTGCCCGCCCGGAGGATTCGACTTCTTGCTCTGACCCGGCTGCGGCCGTCGACCCAGCGTGTTCGAGGGGAGCCGCGATTCGTGCCATTTCGCTCACGAGCGCCGCGACCGCCGGCCGGCGCAGGGCATCGGGATGGGCGACGAGCCAGTACTCCATCGGAAGGGCGAACTCGTCGGGCAGAATCCGCACGAGGTCGTCGTAGTCGGCGACCACAAAGTTGGCGAGAGGTCCGATTCCGGCGCCTTCTCGTGTCGCGGCGAGGTGGGCGATCGGATCGGTGGACGTGACGGACTCGCGGACCGTGGGGAGGTATCGACGGCCGACATCGACGCCCTCGACCTGAAGCAACGAGGAAACGTAGTAGACCAGGCGGTGTTCGACGAGGTCTTCGAGCGTTGTCGGCGTTCCGTGCCGTCGGAGGTAGTCGCGGGAGGCGTAGAGCCCGACCGTGTAGCCGGTCATCCGATATGCCTCGGCCTGGATGGTTTCGGGCCGGCCGAGAACGACTTCGAGGTCGACACCGGACCGGTGTTGCGCCGGCCGCTTGAGCGCCGACAGGATCTCGACGCGGACGCCCGGGTGGCGCTTGTGAACCCTGGCCGCGGCGGGCGCCGCGACGTACACGCCGAAGACGGTCGGGTTCGAGATCCGGACCACGTCCTCGATTCCCGGCGCGGACAGCGTCTCGCGCGCCAGGCTTTTCATCACGTCGTCGAGCCGTTCGGCAGCGGCGAGCACACGTGTGCCGAGCGGGGTCATCTCCCATCCGCCCGGCACCCGCAGCAGCAGCTTGCCGCCGACGGTGCGTTCGAGGGCGGCAATGCGTCGCGAGATCGTTACGTGGCTCAACCCGAGTTTCTCTGCCGCCCGGGTGTACCTGCCTTCCCTGGCCACCTCGAGGAACATCAGCAAGTGGTCGGCACTGGGTTGCGCTGGAGTCATGAGTGCACATTAACGCACAGCCACAGTGGCGATTCGTCCATTGACTGCACTCTTGTGGGCATAGAAACTCGATCTCGTCGGGAGTAGCGCGGATCACACCATTCGGTTGGTGGATCGGCAATCCGCACTCGACGGAATCGTTTCGCCGGCTTGCAGGCCTCTTACTTTTCGCACCTTCGTGTGCACTCGCGGATCTGCATGTCCTGACCCAATGGAGGGAAACAGTGTCATGCGAGGTCTTCGCCCGGACATGGGCGACCACGGTGCACGAGCACGGTGAGCGTCCGTTTCTTGTCTTTTGCTCCGAGACGAGCGGGGTGACGCAGTGGTCGTATCGCGAGTTCGACGCGATCGTCGGCAAGGTGGCGAGGTCTCTCACGGACGCGGGAGTCCGTCCGGGCACATCGGTGCACGTAGTGCTACGTAACTGCCCGGCGTTCGTCGCGCTCTGGCTCGCGGCCGCCCGGCTGCGCGCGTGCCTGGTGCCGGTCGACCCGGCTTCGTCAGCGCGCGACGTCGCCCGCCAGGTCGATCGTGTGCGCCCGGTGGTCGGGGTCTGCGGCGTGCCGCGCGCCGATATCTACCGTGCGGGTGCAGGCGACGCGGTCCCGCTGTTGTTCGTGCTGGCTGAGGACGCCTCCGACCTCGACTCCGGTGCCTGCCTTGTGCGCGGGGACGGTGCAGCGCCTGGGGCAGACGCCACCCCGTCGGACCGGCTCTCGGTGATGTTCACTTCGGGCACCACGTCCGAGCCCAAGGGCGTTGTGCTCACGCAGGGAAACTACGCGCACGTGGCCGCCACAATGGCGCAGGCCGTCGATCTCCGGCCGCACCACCGCTGGTTCGTCACGCTCCCGCTGTTCCATGCCAACGCCCAGTACTACTGTTTCGCGCCGGCGATCGCGATCGGCGCGAGCGTCGCACTCGCGGCCACGTTCAGCGCCTCGGGCTGGGTAGCTCAGGCGCGCGAACTCGAGGTCACCCACGCGAGCCTGTTCGCCGCCCCGATTCGAATGATTCTTGCCCGCTGTCCCGGTGATATCGAGCCGTTGACGCTCGAACACGTGTGGTTCGCGCAGAATCTCGGTGCCGAACATTACGAGCGGTTCGCCGAGCTGGTGGGGACCCGGCCCCGCCAGCTCTACGGCCTGACCGAATCGGTCGCGGTGGTATGCGCGGACACGAGCGATACGCCACGCGCCGATGTCATAGGCCGCCCGCTGGGGCGACGTATCCGCGTCGAGAGCCCCGGCACCGATCGACCGGCTGACATCGACGAGCCCGGGATGCTCTCCGTGTGCGGTACACCGGGTATCGATTTGTTCCTCGAATACCTCGACGATCCGGAGGCGACTGCTGGCGCCTTGCACACCGCTGACGGCGACACCTGGTTCTCGACCGGTGATGTGGTCGCGACCGACACCGAGGGAGTAGTGCGTTTCATCGGTCGTGCCGACGATGTCGTCAAGGTAGCCGGCGAGAACGTCAGCCTGACCGCAGTCGAGGCGACGGTCGCCCAGGCGCCCGGTGTACTCGAGGCCGCGGTCGTGGCCCGGCCGGATCCCGTACGCGATGTCGTCCCGGTCGCCTACATCGTCGCCCGCGACCCGAGCGATCCACCGCAGCCGGCGCAGCTCGCCGCGTGGGCCGCGGAGAACCTCGCGCCGTCCGCTCGACCCCACGACTGGGTGTTGGTCGACGCGCTTCCCCGGACAAGTGTCGGCAAGATCCGTCGCTTCCAGATCGCTTCCGCGGCGGCACCTCCCGACGCGGATCGAGCGGCCGGCCCGGACACCTCGACCGACCTTCACCCGACAGCCCGAGGAGTACACCTGTGAACACGACGTGCGAAGGGATGGTCGCGATCGTCACTGGTGCCGGAGCAGCCGGCGACGGCATCGGCAACGGTCGTGCGGCGGCCATCCGACTCGCGGCAGCGGGGGCGAAGGTCGCCCTGGTCGACGTCGGCGACTCGGTGGTACGCACCGAGGAGATGATCACCGAACGCGGAGGCACCGCGGCGGCCTACCGCTGCGACGTCACCGAAGACGCGGGCGTTGCGGCTGCCGTCGCCGACGTCGTCGACCGCTGGGGCCGCATCGATGTCCTGTTCAACAACGTGGGTGTCGCAGGCCCGGCGGGCACCGTTGTCGACGTCGATCTCGATGCCTGGAACCGGTGCATCGACGTCAACCTGACCTCGATGCTCCTCGTTTCCCGGCATGTCGTGCCCGTGATGGCCGCGGGCGCCGGCGGCTCGGTCATCAATATGTCGTCGCTCGCCGGTATCCGCGGCGGCCACGCCGGGATCGCCTACGCGACGACCAAAGGTGCCGTGCTGAGTCTGACCCGGGCGATGGCCGCGCACCACGGGAGACAGGGCGTCCGCGTCAATGCCGTTGCCCCCGGTCTGGTCCACACCCCGATGGTGGCGACGAAGTCCGGTGCCGGCGCCGCATTCCGGGAGACTCGCGCGTCGCTCAACCTGCTGGGGACCGAGGGCACCGGCTGGGACGTTGCCGAGGCCGTGGTGTGGCTGGCGAGCCCGGCATCGCGCTGGGTCACCGGAACGGTCCTGCCGGTCGATGCCGGCGCCTCGTCGTACTCGTCGGCGATCGCCCTGTCGATCACCGACAGTGGCGCCACCGACGCGGCAATGCCCGCCCCCGAATCAGCGGAAAAACCGCGCAAACAGCATGAGGAAGGGCCACATCATGGCTGAGCAGTACCTGCGATCCGGCGATCAGTTCCGCACGGCCGCACAGGCCAAGGAACGGTCGCTGCGGATCGCCGCCGTCCTGCGCGAGCGCGGATTGCGGACCGGTGACCGGTACGCGATCGTCATGCGCAATGAACTCACGTACGTCGAGGCCGCTCTGGCGGCCACGTCGATCGGCGCTATTCCGGTCCCCGTCAACTGGCACTGGACCGGTGCCGACCTCGAACACATCCTGCGCGACAGCGAGAGCAAGGTCATCCTCGTCCACAGCGATCTCCTCGACGCGGTCGAGGTCCACAAGCCGGAGTCGTCGACGATTGTCGAAGTCGAGGTCCCCGAGTTCGTCGCTCGTGCGTACGGCGTGGACAAGCCCGGACCTACCGGCAGGTACGAGGTCCTCGAGACGCTGATCGAAGCGACGGAACCGGTGCCGGACACGGTGATCACCCCCTCGCTCGGCCTCATCTACACCTCGGGCACGACCGGGTTCTCCAAAGGGGTCGTGCGTAACCGAGTCGAGGATCCCGAGGGGCTGGCCCGGAACATGGGCAAGGCGTACCGGATGGACGACCCGTCGTGGACGACGCTGGTGACGGCTCCGCTCTACCACGCCTCGCCGCTCTATCAGGCGACATTCGCCGCCGCCCTGGGCATGAACATCGTGGTGATGCCCAAGTTCGACGCGGTCGAGTTCCTCCGGTCGGTCGCCGACGAGCCGATCCACCACGCCCAGGTCGTCCCGACCATGATCCGGCGACTGATGAGCCTGGATCCGGCGATTCGGGAGTCCTACGACGTATCCACACTGAAGTCGGTCCCGCACAGTGCCGCGCCGTTCCCCGCGGAATTGAAGAAAGCCGCGATCGAGTGGCTCGGCCCGGTCTTCCACGACTTCTACGGTGGCACCGAGACGGGACCGGTGGTCGCCTGCTCGAGCGAGGAGTGGCTGCGCCACCCCGGCTCTGTGGGCCGTCGCTTCGAGGACGGTGATTTCCGCATCCTTCGCGACGACGGAACGCCGGCGGAGATCGGCGAGCCGGGTCGGATCTACCTCAAGTCGATGGCGCCGTGGCCCGACTTCACCTACCACCGCGACGCACAGAAGCGCCGTTCGGTGGAGGTGGACGGCTACATCACGCTCGGCGATATCGGGTACGAGGACGCCGACGGCTATCTCTACCTCACCGATCGGGCGACCGACATGGTGATCTCCGGCGGAGTCAACATCTACCCCAAGGAGATCGAGAACGTCATCCTCGGCCTCGACGACGTCGTCGATGTCGCCGTTATCGGCGTTCCGAACGAAGACCTGGGGGAGCACCTTGCCGCTCATGTCGAGCTGCGGCCGGGATCGCCACTGACCGCGTCCGATATCACCGGCCATGTGCGCGCCAACCTCGCGAAGTACAAGGTCCCGTCGCTCGTCGTGCTCGACGACGATCTCCCACGCGAGGAGACCGGGAAAATATTCAAACGGCGCCTGCGCGAACGCTACTGGCCCGCCTCGGCCGAGGCCGAGGCGTCGGCGGGCTGAAGGGATACGACGATGGCAGATCACCCGGGCGCGCTACAGACGCGCCGACTCATTATCAGCGACGCGGCGCGCACGGCGTCGGTAGACCGGCAGCACGACCTCGGCAAGGCAACCGCGCGCGAGCGGATCGACTATCTCCTGGACGCGGGCACCTTCGCCGAATACGGCGGTTTCGGCCTACCGGTGGAGGAAACGGGACCGGATGCGACGTCGCTCGCGGATGGTGTCGTGACCGGCACCGGTATCGTCGACGGCCGGCCCGTGTCGGTCGTGAGCTTCGACTACATGGTCTCCGGCGGCAGCCAGGCGGCAGTCGGAGGGCTGAAAGTGCAGCACGCGATACAGACGTCCCTGCGGTACGGCATTCCGCTCGTCCTGCTGATGGAAGGCGGGGGACACCGGATCAGTGAAGGGCTCGACAGCCGCGACTACGCCTGGGGCGGCCACGGGTTCTTCCAGGGTTTCGCCGACCTCTCGGGATACGTCCCGATGGTGACGGCGATCCTCGGGCCGAGCTTCGGGGGGCCGACGAACTTCGCGGCGCTGTCCGACTATGTGGTCGCGGTCCGCGGGACCTCGTCCATGGGAATGGGGGGCCCGGCCCTCGTCGAGGCGGCGACCGGCGAGAAGATCGACAAGGAGACGCTCGGTGGCGCCGACCTCCAGGGCTCACTCGGTGTCGTCGACTACGTTGCGGCATCGGAGCGTGAGGCGCTCGACTCGCTGCGCGCTGTGCTCGGATACCTGCCGACCAACTGCGAGCAGGCACCTCCGCGAATCCGGTCGGATATCCGCCCCGACCCCGCCTCGGGGACGCTCGACACGCTCGTTCCGCTCAATATGTCCGAGGCATACGACATGAGGACGGCCGTCCGCGGTGTCGCCGACGCGGAGTCGGTGTTCGAGATCAAGCCGGCGTTCGCACCCAATATCGTCACGGCCCTGGCTCGCGTCGACGGTCGTCCGGTCGGCATCATCGCCAACCAGCCCCTCCACCTGAGCGGTGCGATGGACAGCCCCGCCTGTGAGAAGGCTGCACATTTCGTGGCCTGGTGCGACGCGTTCGGCCTGCCGCTGGTGTTCCTCGTCGATGTCCCCGGTTTCCTGGTGGGCACCGGATCGACGACCAGCCAGCTACCGCGCCGCAGCGGCCGGCTCCTCTATGAGCTGGGCGTCGCGACCGTCCCGCGGATCAGCGTCATCATGCGCAAGGGTTATGGCGGCGGGTATGTCGCGATGTGCGGTGGTCGTAGCTTCGATGCGGACCTCGCGGTGGCGTGGCCGACCGCGGAGATCTGTGCGATGTCGATCGAGGGCGCCATCGACGTGGCGTACCGACGCGACTACGCCGCGGCCGAAGACCCGCAGGCCCGGCGCGCGCAGCTCATCGCCGAGGTCCGCGACCGCGTGGGCGCGTTGCGTGGGGCAGAGGGATTCGGCCTGGACGACGTGATCGAACCGTCGGAGACCCGCGCTCGCATCATGCACACCCTGGCGATCTCGGACCGTCGCACGAACGGCCGGGTTGCCCGGTTCCGATCCATCTCACCCATCTAGGAGACGCCATGCTGAAGCGAGTGCTGATCGCCAACCGTGGCGAGATCGCGGTGCGCATCGCCCGGGCCTGCCGGGACGCCTCCATCGAGAGCGTCGGCCTGCACGCGGCCGGCGAGGCGCCGTACCACCTCACGCTGTGCGACGATACCGTCGAGCTGAGCGCCGGACCACGGACCTACCTCGATGCAGGCGAACTCGTTCGCCTGGCCCGGGAGACCGGCTGCGACGCCGTTCATCCCGGGTACGGCTACCTCGCCGAGGACGCGGAGTTCGCGCGTCTGGTGACCGAGGCCGGGATGACCTTCGTCGGACCGTCGCCGGAAGCGATCGCGCTGGCGGGCGACAAGGTCCGGGCCCGCAGCGCCGCGACCGCCTGCGGCGTCCCGGTGGTCGCCGCGAGCGAGGGCTACATCGAGGACGAGGACGAGATCGTCCGGTTCGGCGCGGCCCACGGCTGGCCCCTCCTGCTCAAGGCCGCGAACGGCGGCGGCGGGCGAGGTCAGCGCCTGGTCGCCGACGCCGAGCACGCCGCCGCCGCACTCGGGGAATGCCGCGAGGAGGCTGTGCTCGCCTTCGGGTCCGACGCGGTCTTCTGCGAGCAGTATCTCGATACGACGCGGCACGTCGAGGTCCAGGTGCTCGCCGACACCCACGGCGGGATCGCGATTCTCGGCGACCGCGACTGCTCCGTGCAGCGCCGCAACCAGAAACTCCTCGAGGAGGCCCCGGCTCCCGGACTGGCCGACGCCGTCCGCGACGGGCTGCACATGTCGTCGCGCACCTTGCTGCGCTCGATCGGATACACCGGCGCGGGCACCGTCGAGTTCCTCGTCACCTGCGACCGCTACTACTTCATGGAGATCAACGCGCGTATCCAGGTCGAGCATCCGGTGACCGAAGAAGTCTTCGGTGTCGATATCGTCCGCGAGCAGCTGCGCATCGCCGCCGGTGAGCCTTTATCGGTGGCCGAGGGCGAACCACGCGGTCACGCCCTCGAGGTGCGAATCAATGCCGAGGACGTCGAGCACGGATTCCTTCCGTCCCTCGGACAACTGGACGCGTTCTCGGTGCCGCACGCACCCGGCGTCCGCTTCGACGCCGGCTACCGCGCGACCGACACGGTGACCGGCGGGTACGACTCACTCCTCGGCAAGCTCATCGTCTGGGGACCGGATCGGGCGGCATGTCTGCAGCGCACGGTCGCAGCGCTGGACTCCGTGCAGATTGCCGGGGTCGACACCACGGTCCGGCTCGCCCGCGCGATCGTCGCCCACCCGGACTTCGCGAGCGCGCCGGTCACGACACGGTGGCTGACCGAGCATCTGGAGCGCGGCGACCTCGACCTCACTCCCCGCACCCCGGCAGTCGCCGCGGTGCGGCCCCCGACGTCGGTCGGGCTCGTGGACACACACACCGTCACCATCGACGGGCGTGCCGTCCGGGTGCCGTTCGCCCCCGGCTCCACGGCCGCTGTCGACGTGGAGGAAGCGCGCGTCGCCCTCGCCGGCGCCAACCCATGGCTCGCTGGGATCTCGGCGGACGACGAGGCGGACAGCGTATCCCGTCGCGTCGTCACCAGCCCGACCACCGGTTCGGTGACAACGGTGCATGCGAAGGTCGGCGCGCTGGTGGAAGAGGGCGACCAGCTCGTCGTCCTCGAGGCGATGAAGATGCTCGTCCCGGTCCCGTCGCCGATCACCGGACGGATCACCGAGGTCCACGCGAGTGTCGGCGACACCGTCAACCACGGCGAACCCCTGCTGGTGGTGGATGCCCACGCACCCGAGCATATCGAGCCACACGAGAGTGTTCAGTGATCACGCTATCGGGCCGTACCGCCTTCATCACCGGCGGTGCCCGCGGCATCGGCTTCGGCATCGCCCGCGCATTGGCCGAGCGCAACGTCGCCGTCGCGATCGCCGACGTCGACCGGGACGCACTCGACCGGGCGGCGGACGAGCTGGCACAGATCACCGAGGTGCGGGCGTACCGGCTCGACGTTCGCGACCGTGGCGCCTACGCCGAGGTCGCCGACGCCGCCGAAGCCGCGCTCGGCTCCGTGACCATAGTGGTGAACAACGCCGGAGTGCTCGACTCGATATCGCCCTCGCAGATGGATCACACCATGTGGGACTACGTGATGGGCGTCAACGCGGGCGGTGTCTACAACGGTATCCAGGCGTTCGTGCCGCGGATGATCCAGCGCAAGCACACGGGCCATATCGTGAACACCTCGTCGGTCGCCGGCCTGTACGTCGGTGGGCCCGGACTGCTGTACAGGTCCGGATTCCTCTACCACGCATCGAAGTTCGCGGTCGTCGGGCTCAGCGACTCGCTCCGCCTGGAGTTGGCGCACCACGGCATCGGTGTGAGCGTGCTGTGTCCGGGGCCGGTAGCGACCGGCATCGTCGACAACACCCGCCGACGGCGACCCGAGAACGCCCCCGCGCACTCCCGCAGGATCGCTTCGATCCTCGACACCGCGCACGAATCGCTGAACGAGCAGGGAATTCCCCCGTCGGAGGTGGGCGAAATGGTGACCGCGGCAATCATCGGAGACCGTCCATACATCCTTACCGAGAACGTCTCGGCAGGGCCCATCCGCGACCGCGCCGACGCATTGCTCGCAGCGATGCCGGCGTCGCTCGCCCCGCAAGAGGAGAACCAGTGACCATGTCGGACAGCATCTCTGACGTCATCCGGTACGACATCGTCCGGCCCCGCGTCGCACAGATCACGCTCGCGAAGCCCGAAACCCGCAATGCACAGGACACCGAACTCCTGTACGACCTGAACGCAGCCTTCGACCGCGCCGCGCAAGACGACGACGTCTCGGTGATCGTGCTCGCCGCCGAGGGGCCGCACTTCTCCTCCGGGCACGACCTGCGCGAGCAGGACTACCCAGCGGCGATGGCGGCGCACGAGACGGTCGGCACCTGGTGCGGGTTCGGCTGCGCGGGTGCCGAAGGGCATATGGCCCGCGAGAAGGAGATATACCTCGGGTTCTCCGAGCGATGGCGCAACATCCCCAAGCCCACCATCGCCGCGGTCCACGGCAAGGTCATCGCGGGCGGCCTGATGCTGGCTTGGCCGTGCGACCTCATCATCGCCGCCGACGACACACAATTCATCGACAACACCGTCGCTATGGGCGTGAACGGCGTCGAGTTCTTCCACCACCCGTGGGAGCTGGGTGTCCGCCGGGCCAAGGAAATGCTCTTCACCTCCGACGTGGTCACCGCAGCTGACGCGTTCCGCCTCGGCATGATCAACCGTGTGGTCCCCCGTGCCGAACTCGAGGATACCGCGCTGGAGCTCGCGGAGCGGATCGCCCGGATGCCGTTGTTCGCCCTCAAGCTCACCAAGGAATCGATCAACGCCGCACAGGATGCCCAGGGCCGACCCCAGGCTCTGCAGACGTCGTTCGCGCTGCATCAGCTAGCGCACACCCACAATCGCGTGCGCTTCGGCGACCTCATCGACCCGAGATTCGCGCGGCCATAGGTCCGAATCTGTCCACCCGTTCTCATCCGAAGCAAGGTAAAGATCATGGCTGTTGATTTCGGTCTGAAAGGCCGCGTCATCTTGGTGACCGGCGGCGGCGGCGGCATCGGTCACGCCGCAGCGCTCGAGCTGGCCCGGCACGGCGCGGCGGTCGCGATTGTCGAGTCGCGGCAGGACTCCGGCAAGGCGGCGGTCGCGGCGATCGAGGCCGCCGGCGGCACCGCGTGCGCGTTCGTCGCCGACGTCTGTGACGAAGAATCGGTCGATGCGGCGATCGACGGTGCCGAATCATCGCTCGGGCCGGTCTACGGCGTGGTGACCTGCGCGGGTCTGGCCAAGCCGGCCCCCGCGGAGTCGATGCCCGTGCAGGATTGGGAAGCCGTCCTCTCGGTGAATGTCACCGGAACGTTCCTGACGACCAGGCTCGCGGCGCGACGCATGCTGCCGCGTGGCGAGGGCGCGATGGTACTGATCGGGTCGACCGATTCGCTCGGCGGTCAGGACGGTCGCGCGAATTATGCCGCGAGCAAACATGCGGTTGTCGGGCTGGCCAAATCGCTCGCATACGACTGGGGGCCGCGCGGAATCCGGGTGAACGTGGTCTGCCCCGGCCCGGTCGACACGCCGATGCTGCGGTCGGCTACCGCCGCGACGGGCATCGTGCCGGAGAAGCTTTATCTGCCGCGGACACCGCTCGGACGCCTCACGCGTCCGGTGGACCAGGCTCGCGCCATCACGTACCTGCTGTCGGATTACGCCTCGAACGTCACCGGAGCGGTCCTCCCCGTCGATGGTGGGTTGAGTGCCGGCTACCTCGCCGATCTCCCGGTACCGGCAACCGAAAGCGAAAGGATGTTGCAGTCATGAATGGTGTCGAGACGACAGTCGTCAGTGGCCCGGTCACCGGGGGGACGGGGCGAGTCTTCTACCCTCCGCTGGTCGACCTGGCTTCATACGGCTATGTCGAAGAGGAATTCTTCCTCGAGGGAGAAGCCGTGCGGTACACGCCGGGCGCGGGCGCCGAGTTCGGGTGGGACGGCCACTGGCTCGCCGAGCCGGTCGAGAGTGCCGCGTTCAAGACCAGGATCGTCGTCTACCGGCCGGCCGACCCGCAGCGGTTCAACGGCACGGCTTTCGTCTGCTGGAACAACGTCTCCGGTGGCATCGACAACATGACCGGACTGACCGTCGAGATGCTGGAGAGCGGAAGTGCTGCTGTCGGAGTCACGGTGCAACGGACGGGTGTTCACGGAATACCAGGAGATGATCGTGGACTCGTCGACCGGGATTCCGAGCGGTACGGGTCGCTGTTCCACCCGGGGGACGACTACTCCTTCGATATCTTCACCCAGGCGGCCCGTGCTCTTCGTCCCGCTCGAGATCGGTCCGTGGATCCGATGGGAGGGTTGCCGGTCAGGAAACTGATCGCGCACGGGCAGTCACAATCCGCCGGCCGGGTCGCAACCTACATCAACGCTGTACACCCGTTGGTGCGTGCGTATGACGGATTCGTCTTGGAGCTGTACTTCGGCTTCGGGCCGTCGCTCACCGTCGGGGACACGACCCTGAGCCTCACCGACCCGGACACGGTTCCGGGGCCGGAGGACCACGCTGCCACCAACGTGTTGCGGGACGACCTGGACGTGCCGGTGATGATCGTCAACACCGAACTCGAGGCCACCGTGTACCAGCCGGCTCGGCAGCCGGATACCGACCTGTTCCGAACCTGGGAGGTGGCCGGGGCGACTCATGTCTCCGAGCAGTACGTCCTCGGGGCCATGAAACGCAGTGAGAAGGAATTCGGCACGCCCAACCGCATGCTGCTCGGCCGCGGCATGAACCGAGTGCCGTTCCTACCCGTCTTGGAAGCTGCGTACCGGCACATGGTGACCTGGGTGAACGGTGGTCCGCCTCCGCCCGTGCAGCCACGGATCGAATTCGTGGAATCCGCCGTTTCGCGTGACCGCCTCGGCGTGGCCAGAGGTGGCATCCAGCTCCCGCAGATCCAGGTGCCGCTGGCCCGCCATGATGCCGTCCCGCTGGGAGCGGACCTGTTGAGCTGGCTCATCGGATCGAGTACCCCCTTCACTCCGGCAGCCATCACCCTGATGTACGGCGACGAGGCAGCGTATCTGGCGCGGTTCGAGGTGGCGGCTCGTGACGCGTGCGCCACGGGCGTGCTGCTCGAGCGTGATGTGCCCGCTCTGGTGGCGGAGGCACGAAGCGATTACCGACGCTGGACCAGCACCGAGACGCGTCCGGCCTGACCTGGCTGGAACGGCCTTCATTATCCCTTTATTTCCAGGATGTCCCATGTTCGCTTCCCTCGGAACCCAGCTGACGGCGCGCGCCACGAAACACCCGGACGCGCACGCAATTACCTGCGCCGGAGTGACGATCACCTACGCCGAGCTCGAGCGGCGGGCGAACCGGCTCGCCCGGGCGTACTCGAAACTCGGTGTACGCCCAGGCGACCTCGTCACATCGGGCCTCCCGAACGGGATCGAGTTCGTCACCGCAGCCTTCGCTGTATGGAAGCTCGGTGCGATACCGCAGCCGGTGTCTCCGCTGCTCCCGGCACGCGAGCGCACCGCCATCATCGAGCTCGCGAACCCGTCGCTCGTCGTCGGCGTGGCGGAGGAGATCCCCGGAGCGGTTTCCGTACCGGCGGGCTTCGATCCGGATCCCGTGCTGCTGGACGCGCCGCACCCGGATCGTGTCGCACCGGCGTGGAAGGCAATGACGTCCGGCGGTAGCACGGGGCGGCCGAAACTGATCGTCGCCGGGCCGGACTCGGCGCTCGACCCGGAGACGGGCAAGGTGACACACCTGCGCGACGGGGGCGTCGTCCTCGTACCCGGACCGCTCTACCACAACACGCCGTTCCATCTGACAATGGTCGCGCTCCAGATGGGCAACCACGTGATCATGCTGGAGCGCTTCGACGCCAAGGCCACACTCGGGGCGATCGCAGCGCATCGCGTGGAGGTGGTCAGTCTCGTTCCGACGATGATGCAGCGGATCGTGCGCTTCATCGAGGAGAGCGGCTACGAGCCCGATCTGAGCTCAGTACGTTCGGTGTGGCACATGGCATCTCAGTGCCCCTCCTGGCTCAAACGGGCGTGGATCGATCTCGTGGGGCCCGATCGCCTATGGGAGATGTACGGCGGCACCGAGTACGTCGCTGCCACGGTCATCGGCGGCACCGAATGGCTCGAGCACCCCGGCTCGGTCGGAAAGCCGGCCTTCGGAGAGATATGCGTCCTCGACGCCTCCGGGGAGCCGGTACCGCACGGTGAGGTGGGTGAGATCTACATGCGGCCACCGCACGGCGCGAAGATGTTCCGCTACATCGGTGCCACGGCGAAGACCGTCGGCGATTGGACCACCTTCGGGGACCTCGGTTCGATCGATGTGGAGGGCTATCTCTTCATCAGCGACCGCCGCACGGACATGATCGTCACCGGCGGTGCCAATATATTCCCTGCCGAGGTCGAGGGCGTGATCCTCGAGCACCCGCAGGTCCTTTCCGCCGTGGTCGTCGGCATTCCTCACCACGATCTGGGCCACATCGCGCACGCTGTCGTCGAGATAACCGGACCGGTGACCGAAAACGAGCTGCGTCAGCACGTGGCCGAGCGGCTCGTCCGATACAAGCAACCCCGTTCCTACCGTCTCGTGCGCGAGAGCCTTCGTGACGACGCCGGGAAGGTCAGACGCACCGCCATCCGTGACTCCGAAGCCGGCCGACTCGGGTCCGCACCGTAACCAACTCTGCGTCCCGGGCGGGTGTCTCGAGATGGGTTCCGCCAGTTCGGCGCAGAGGACTTGCTGATCCTGCGCGAGGTGTCGCGAAGCGGTCGCTACCCGCGACACCTCGCGGGTTCGGCCTGTCCATACCCATTCGTCCTACTCGGTCCCCTCCTGGAGTAATGTATGACAACCGCGATTACCAATGATCTCGTCGACGATCGACCACCACCGAGTTATCGACGACGTCGTGCCCTGTCAACCATCGGCGCGTTCTCACTGATGCTCGCGGTTTCCCTGAACTTCGCCTTCGGGTTCCTCGTTGTTCCCGGATCGGCGCACTTCAACGTATCGGCCGCACAGTTCCTCGTCTGGTTCAGCATCAGCACCGTGTCCATGGGCCTCTCGTCGGTCCCCTTGGGGAAGCTGATGGCCGCACACGGCACCAAGATCGTGGTCGTCTGTTCCGGACTGCTCGCCACCGCCTCGATGGTGTGTATGGCATTCGCACCGAACATCGCAACCTTCTACCTGCTGTCGATCACCGTCGGTATCGGCCTGTGCGGATGCACTAGCCTCGCCGCTACGACGATTGTGGTCGGGTGGCATCTGCACAAGCGGCGTGGGACCGTGCTCGGTGGCGTCATGGCGGCAATGGGTCTGGGTGGGTTCGCCTGGGGTTTCGTCTTTCCTCCTCTCCTCGAAGCAGTGGGGTGGCGAGCCGGTCTGCTGACCATTGCCGCCCTGATCGCGATGCTGACAGTGCTGCCGGGAATCTTCCTCATTTCGAACCCTCCGATCCCCGGCACGAATGCGCCTCGGACGGTGGCCGCCGAGCAGCGAAAAGTTATGCGAGCCGGCATCCGTAACGTGGTCGTCCTGGTGACGATCGCGGCTGCCATCTTCTCTTTCGAAGGGGCCTTCGCGGCGATCATGCCCGCCGTGTTCAGCGCCAACGGCCTGTCACCAGCCATGGCCGGCGCACTTGTTTCCTACTACTCGGTGTTCAGCCTCGTCGTGAAGCCGCTGCTCGGTTATATCAACGACCGCTGGGGAATTCACACGATGCTCGGCCTGCTGAGCCTCGCATACGTGGTGGGCTTGCCCGGGTTGTCGCTGCTCGGCGACAGCGGGACGATCGGCTACTACCTCCTACTGCCGGTGGCCGCCCTCTCCCTCGCGGCGCCGACGATCGCAGCACCGCTCGTCATCACCCGGTGCGTGGGTGCGCAACGCTACTCGGCCGTGTACGGCACGATGATCGTCGGCAACTGCGTCGGTCTCGCGCTGGGCGCTCCGGCGTGGGGACTTGCCTACGATGTCTTCGGTTCCTATCGCGTGGCGCTCGCGCTCGCAGGTGTCGCCGGTCTGATGGCCATGGCGTTGCTGCTGATCGCCGTGCGGACGTCCAGGCGTCCGGATACCGAGGCCGCCGCTGCATACCCGCAGGGGACGCCGCCCGCCTCGAGCGCGTGAGTCTCCTTGCCGCGCCGGCCTCCTGACCTCAGATCCCGTTGCTGTTCGGCGCACGCCGAATCGGACCGTACCAACCCGCTTTCCGGCATCGCGGACGTGCCACCGCCCGTACCGCCGATCCAACGAATGGACCCAGCCCGCCATGAGTGATGCTACCGACCGTGCTCCAGCGAAAAATATTGTGAGGAAACCACATACACGTTCGTACCAGGTCGTAATCGTGGCACTATGCACAGTCCTGAACATGATCGACGGATATGACCTTCTCGTCGTAGGGTTCACGCTCCCTCACCTTCCCGAAGGTTTCGCCACCAACCCACAGAAGGGATACCTGCTCAGCGCTGCGCTCGCAGGCATGGCGATCGGCGCGATCGGTCTCGCGCGGTTCGCGGACGTCTTCGGGAGGCGCCGGGTACTGATCGCCGGGCTCGCGGTGAACACGATCGGGTTGGCAGGCTCCGCATTGTCGACAGGATTTGCGACGTTGCTCGTGAGCCGCCTGGTCACCGGCGCCGCAATCGGAACAATCAGCGTTGTCATCATCGTGCTCGGCCAGGAAGTCGTATCTCAGAACAGGCGCAGCCTGGCGCTGGGAGTCATCATGATCGGCTCGCCAATCGGTACGATGCTCGCCGGTTTCGCCTCGGCCGGCTTGATGTCCATGGCAGGTGGCGCGTGGCAGGGCTTGTTCTGGATCGGCGCTGCGGCCGGCTGCCTGTCGCTCGTCCTGACTGCGGTGCTCCTCCGCGAATCAACCGACTTCGTGCAGACGACCTCCGAGACCCACGTCGACGTGCGTCTCCTCGGACCCGACCTCCGCTATCGGACTCTCCTGCTCGCCTCGGGCTACTCGATGATCGCCGCCGCCTACTACTTCATCGGAACATGGACCCCCCAGCTGATTTCGGACGTGAGCGGCAGCACCGACAGTGGCGCCTTCGCCGGAATCATGGTCGGGGTCGGTCAGGTCATCGGAGGATGCGTTTACGGTGCACTCGGCGTGCGAGTCCTCGGCGCACGGATCGCCGCGGCGGCCGCGGTGATCGCAAGTGTGGCAGTCGCCGCGTTCGCAGTCGCACTCGACGGTCCCGTCGCGCAGTGGCTGGCCGCGATACTCGGTGGCACCGTATTCGCAGCCCTGACCGGGTACGTCGCAACGTCGACCGCCGTGTACCCCCTGCGCGCACGGGCCAAGGGGTACGGCGCAATGCTGGGTGTCGGACGAGGCGGCGCCATTATGGCGCCCGTCGTCGCGGGCTACGCGTTGAACGTGGTCGACGCCCGTGCCATGTACCTCGCGGTCACCGTGCCGCTGATGATCGCCGCACTTGCCGCAATGGCGCTTACCCGCGTCGCGCGCTCGTCCGAGAACGGAAGAACCATTCTGCGCTCGACTGGTAGCCCGCAGGCCCCGCGTCCCTAGTACTCCAGCCGCAATTGGCTATGTAATTGGTATCTCCGCTGGTAGTGGGCTTTCCTGGCTCGGTATTGGTGCCGACGGCGCCAGGTCAACCACTGCCAGATGGGCAGTGCGGTCGGAGCGGTGGGCGATCACGTGTGCCAGGCGACGGCGGATCTCGCCGAGGGTGAGCGAGAGGAGTTCGCCGCCAGTGCGTTTGGGGATATGGCTGCGTGACTGCGAGGTAGGTTTGGGCGAGCATGGCGAGGGTGATGTGGCGGTACCAGGCGTCGTATCGGCGGGTAGTGGTCGAGGCTGATCTCGGTTTTCGCGGTCTGGAAGCAGTCCTCGATGGCCCAGCGGGCGCCGGCGACCCGGAAGAGGGTGTGGTCGCTGGCGCCGGTGGGTGCATAGCACTGTAGTGGGCGATCTCGAAGTCGCCTTTGCTGTTCGGGGTGAGGGCCCGTCGTCGTGCGAGTAGCCAGCGGCTCCAGCCTGCGGTGGTCCACTCGCAGACCGGCAGTGACGACGTAACCGCCCAGTCGAGCATGCGCGGTCCCTTCGCTCCGTCACCGCAGCTCAGGCGCTTCCACGCCTTTGGCGGTGCTTGCGTGACGAGGTGGTCGGCACGGGTGCAGCCCGCGGTGATCGGGATAGTCTGGCTACCTGGCACCGCCACCACGTACCCGATGGCGGGTTTCGAGCCAGGTCCGGAACTTGTAGTCGCCGCCGTAGGCCTCGTTCGCGGTCACCCAGCGGGCCGAAACCCCGCCGTCCAATGCTCGTGCGAGCATCTTCTTGGCGAGGGTGGCCTTGGTGGCAAACTCCACGCTATCGGGCCGTTCGCCTCCCGCCAGCGTGCGCGTCCTCGGTCCACGACTTCGGCAGATACAGTTGCCGATCGATCAGCGTGCGGCCTCTTCTGGTGGCGCAGGCGCACAAGACTTCCAGCTGGCAGTTGTCGATCCGCCTTGCCGGAACCGAGTATTGCCGTTGCACCCCAAGATATTTCACACCCTTCTCAAGGACTCGTTGTCAGATTGGTTCGGTTTTCTCGAGCCGGGGTAGCAAATGCACCAGCCGCATCCATTGAGCATCGGTCAGGTTCGCACGGCCCGTCGCCACTACGCTGGTCACGAGGTCCTCGGTAAGTTTGGGGTTCCCCCGAATAGGTGGACGGGGTTCGCTTGCCTGAGCGGCAGCCTTGAGTGACAACTCATAATCGATGGGTGAACGCATCCCGATAGACGAGTGCCGCCGCCGATGATTGGAGTACCGCGTCCAGTTGTCAACCGCGGCAACAACTTCAGCTTTCGTGGCGAAGCTGTGCCGGTAATAGCATTCGTGCTTGAAGGTCGACCGCAGCGATCCGCGCCGGCGTTGTCCCAGCAAATCCCGTCGCACCCATCGACCGCAACAATCCGTGGACTCGGTGCGCGGCTTCGACCCGGTACTCGGTGAATACGATCGACGCGGACGAGGCATGGTGAACTTCCTTTCAGGGACCGATGGTCCCGCTATCTCGGATGTCCACTACTTCAGGGGAACCTCAGAGGCTGCCTTCGCCGCCCTCGTCGGAACCTGCCTATCCCCGCATCATCCGGAAACACGGTGCGACACAGGCTCAATCGCGGCGGCGACCGCCGCCTGAACCGCGCGTTGACCACCGTCGTCATCGTGCGGATGCGCATTGATCCCGCCACTCGCGCGGAATGATGAATGGTGTGGCCCGACAATGAGTGCCCGTCACGAGTGCGGACCGTCGCATCCTGGCGGATCGCGGACTCGACGAAGACTGCGGTCTTGCTGGTCGAGCATTCCCAGCCCGGGATCCGGCCGGCGTAGGCGTCGATCGCAACGCTGTGTAGACGAACGCGCCGGTCAACAGTCTGACGTAGGTGAAATCCGCGACCAGCAGCGCTGTCCGGGTTACCCCTGGTCCGGATGCCGCTGAGGCTTGTATTCCTCGACCAGCCGTTGCAGCTGCTCCACCATGAACGCGTAGTAGGCCCGCATGTCGAGCAGCCGCGTCTGCTGCGCGGAAGGCAGACGACTGCCATGCTCCTGTGCCGCCTCCGCGAGCGCCAGCAGCTGCTTGGTCTGGTCGAGTTGGTGCTGGAGGCAGCCGACCCAGGCATCGTCGCGCCATTCGTAGACGGCCTGGCGAACGCCCGGCAGCTTGATCCGGTCGACCGTGCCGTTGGTTATGAGCAGGCGGGTCATCTCCGATGCCGAGCCCTTGCTGGCGCCCAGCGCCTGCTGCAGCTCTGCGAGGGTCATGGGGGCCGGGCTCAGTATGAGTATGCCTGCCAGGCGTCCCGCCATGGGCGGCCATCCCATCGCCGTGCCAATCCGCAGTCCGAAGTCCTCGATGAGCTGCCGGTTGTCGGCGGCTTCGCTGTGGACTGGGCCTTCCGACATCTAAATCTCCCCTCCGTACGGAAAAAAATGAATGTTCACTATTGACTGAACTTAGTTGGGGTGACATATTAGCATGCATCCGCGCCGGAAACTCCGGTGTGTGACGGCTATCGCATCCTGGGATGGAAGATATGGCAAAGCGCGATTGGGATCTCATCGTGGTGGGCGCGGGGTCGGCGGGTGCTGTCCTTGCTGCCCGCGCCGCAGCTCGAGGTAGGAAAGTCCTGCTGGTTGAGGCAGGCCCCGACTACCGCTCGGCCCAGATGCCGCAGGTGTGGCGCTCGCCGAATCCGGTTGTCGCCCTGATGGATCCCGCGGCCTCGGCGGATCTGGTCTGGACGGGTCTGGACTCGTCGCGGACCGAGAAGCAGCCGCAGGTGCCGTACTGGCGTGGCCGCGGTGTGGGTGGAAGTTCATCGATCAACGGTCAGATCGCGATACGGCCCCCGATGGAGGACTTCGAGGACTGGGCCCGGCTCGGCTGCGAAGGGTGGGCGCCGGACGATGTCCTGCCGTACTTCGCCAAGTCGGAGGACGACGAGGACTTCGGCGACCAGCCGTATCACGGCCGCGGCGGCCCGACTCCGATCTATCGGACCCCCAAGGACAAGTGGGGGGCTGTGGATCGGGCCATGGCCGAATCAGCCCTCGCCGCCGGCTTCGAGTGGGCCGCCGACGTCAACGCTCCCGGTGCCACCGGTGTATCGCCGTACCCGATCAACTCCCGTGACTCGCTTCGGGTCAGCGTCAACGACGCCTATCTCGAACCCGCTCGTGCCCTGAGCGGCCTCACCATCCGCGGCGATGCCTTGGTAGATACCGTGGTTTTCGAGGGAGACCGCGCCGTCGGTGTCCACATGGTGGTCGACGGGACCACGGTCACCGAGTACGCGAACGAGGTGATCCTCAGTGCGGGCGTGATTCACTCGCCGGCCATTCTGCTGCGCTCGGGCATCGGTCCCGCTGCCCAGTTGCGGGGTCTGGGAATCGACGTCCGCCAGAATCTCCCAGTCGGACTCGGTATGCAGGACCACGCGATGGTGTTGCTCTCGATACCGCTGCGGCCCGAAGCAACCATCAAGTCTCCGCACGACCGGCACACGAACGTCTGTGTGCGCTGGTCCAGCGAGTCGGGCACGCACTCGAACGATCTGCTCTTCACCTCGCTCAACCAGAACGTGCTGGCGATGGCCGCCGCCGACACCGAGACACACGCCGGCGCCTTCGGCGTCTGGCTGAACCAGGCGCACTCGCGCGGTGAACTCGCTCTGGTGTCCACCGATCCCCGCGTCCACCCGCGTGTCGAACAGAGGATGCTGTCCGACGACCGGGATCTGGCCACGCTGCGGGAAGGGGTGCGGGCCCTCGTCGAACTGGGCCGCAGTCAGGAAGCATCGCCGATCCTCGCCGGATCGCTCGAGGAGGCAAACCAGCCGCTGTTCGAGGTCCTCACCAGTGACCGCGATCTCGACGACTACCTGCTGGCCACGATCATCGACGCCCAGCACGGCACGAGCACCTGTCGGATGGGCGCACCCGATGCCGCGGACACGGTCGTCGACTCCGGCTGCCGGGTGCTGGGCGTGCAGGGGCTGCGCGTCGTGGACGCTTCGGTGTTCCCCTCGGTGCCTAGGGCCAACACCAACCTCGCCACCATCATGGCCGGCGAACTCATGGCCGACCGGCTCGATAGCTGAAATCGTCCAATACGGAACAGAAACGGCAACGAACATGAAAAACCTGCAGCACTACATCGGTGGCCGATGGGTGGAGCCCGCCGACCGGGACATCCTCACCGTGGTCAATCCCGCCACCGAAGAGGGGTTCGCGCGCTTCGGCGCGGCCTCCGCACACGACGTCGGTCAAGCAGTAGCAGCCGCGGTCGAGGCACATCCCCAGTGGGCCGCGCTCTCCGTCGCCGAACGCGTGGACCGTATCGACACTTGGGCCGACGCGATCAACGAAGATGTCGCTGAGCTGGCTGAACTGGAATGCCGTGAGATGGGCAAGCCGGTCGCGGTCGGGCGATCCTTCATCGAAGGATGCGTAGCGGGGCTGAAAGCCGCCGCAGCGCAGGCGCTCGCCTATTCGTTCACCGAGACGGTGATCGGACCGGACCAAGCGCGGACCGACATCGTCAGGCACTCGCTAGGCGCCACCGCGGTGATCACGCCGTGGAACTTCCCTGTCACCATGGTCCTGACCGCGATCGGCCCGCTGCTCGCCGCCGGAAATACCGTGGTAGTCAAGCCTTCCGAGCGCTCTCCCGTCTCGACTGTGCGCCTGGTCGAGCTGGCTGAGGCTGCCGGTATGCCGCCTGGCGTTGTGAACCTTGTGCTGGGTGACGGACGCGCTGGAGCGGCGCTCGCCGGACATCAGGACATTCAGCTCGTGCATTTCACCGGTTCGGTCGCTGCCGGTCGAGGCGTCGGGGCCGCGACTGGCAGCCGTCTGCGCCGATCCGTACTCGAACTTGGCGGCAAGGACCCGGTGGTCATCGATGCCGGCGTGGATCCGGTAGCGACGGCGCGGGCGGTCGCATTCGGCGCCTTCATCAACACCGGCCAGATCTGTACCTCTATGGAACGGATCTACGTCCATGAGCAGATCGCGGACGAGTTCATCGACGCGCTGGTCGCCGAGGCGCAGACCTTCACCCTCGGCGATGGCATGGAGCCTGCCACGGTGCTCGGGCCGCTGGTGGACGAAAGCCAGCGCGATATCGTCCGACGGCACGTCGACGACGCAGTTCACAAGGGTGCCACTATTCGCACCGGGGGACTGGTTCCGCAGCGGTCCGGCTATTTCTACCCGGCCACAGTGCTCACCGACGTCGACGACACCATGCTCGTGATGACCGAAGAGACGTTCGGCCCGATCGCACCCGTTGTCGTCGTGCGCAGCTTCGAAGAAGGACTGGCGCGGGCAGCCGAATCACAGTACGGCCTCGCCGCCACCGTGTACACCGACGACCCTGACCACATCGCGGCAGCCACGCGACTTCCAGCAGGTGTCGTGTGGGTCAACCAATGGCAGGGCGGCGGCCCCGAGCGACTGTACGAGCCCGCAGGCGACAGCGGGATGGGGGCCACCGGTGCACGCGCCGCCTATGATGCCGCTACCCGGCCGTCCGCGGTGCATATTGCCCCTGCCTCCCCGGCTGCGAGTCGATGACCACCATGAAGGACGCCACAGCGCGGCGCGTGCGCGCGGTGGGCAACCAGTTGGTCGACCTTTCACATCGCATCCACGCGCACCCGGAACTTGCCTTCGAGGAACATCGGGCCAGCCGATGGGTCGCGGACGCGCTGAACGACGCAGGGTTCGACGTCCAGCACGGCTGCTACGACCTGCCTACGGCAGTCGATGCGACTATCGGCAGCGGTCCCACGCACATCGCGGTCTGCGCGGAGTACGACGCTCTGCCGGAGATCGGGCATGCCTGCGGCCATAACATCATCGCCGCCGCGGCGGTCGGTGCCGGGATCGGACTCGCGCCACTGGTCGACGAACTCGGGTTGACCGTGCGCGTGCTTGGCACTCCGGCTGAGGAAGGCGGCGGCGGCAAGGTTCTCATGCTCGAAAAGGGCGCTTTCGACGGGCTGCGCGCCGCCATGATGGTTCATCCCGCAGCCGTCGAGATGGCGGCGATGCCCGGTCTGGCCATCACCCAGTTCGACGTGACCTACCGCGGCAAGCCGGCGCACGCCGGCGCCTACCCCGAACTCGGTGTCAATGCAGCCGATGCCATGACCCTCGCTCAGGTCGGCATCGCGTTGCTGCGTCAGCAAACCTCCGCCTCCGACCGCATCCACGGCATCAGCACCGAAGCCGGGATCGCAGCGAACATCATTCCGGATGTCAGCCGCGGCCGGTGGATGGTACGCACGGACACCCTGAACACCCTGAAACCGCTGGCCGACCGCGTGCACCGTTGCTTCGAAGCCGGCGCCCTGGCCACAGGCTGTGAACTGTCCACGACACCAGCAGGCCCCGACTATGCCGACCTGCGTCCCGACCAGGATCTGCTGGCACTGTGGGTGGCCAACGCCAAGGCCCTCGGGCGGTCCTTCCCAGACCTCCCGAGCAGTGTTGTGGGCGCGGCCACCGACATGGGCAACGTTTCGCACGTCGTACCCACCATCCATCCGATGCTCGGCCTCGACTGCGCCCCGGCAGTCAATCATCAGCCCGAGTTCGCGGCCGCTTGTATCACCGCAACGGCCGACCGGGCGGTCCTCGATGGAGCGATCGGGATGGCCTGGACCGCCATCGACATCGCGCTGGCCGCGCTCGACCAGAGCCCTGGAGCAACGGAGAGTGGCAGATGACGGATACGAACAGCAGCCCTGTAACTGGCGAAGAAGGCTGGGCAACACGCCATAACCGCCGTATGCACTGGACGGCCATGGGGAGCGGGGACTACACCATCGTCCTCGAGGCAGGCATCGCGGCCAGCAGCAGCGCCTGGAGTCTCGTTCGGGCGCCCCTTGCCGCCTTCGCCAGAGTCGTCGCCTACGACCGCGTCGGATACGGTACTGGGAACAGGGCCCAGGACACGACCGTCGATGATGCTCTTCTCGACCTGGAAGCCGTACTCGAGCAGTCTGGCGCCAACGGGCCGCTCATCCTCGTCGGCCACAGTTGGGGCGGTGTGCTGATACGCCTGTTTGCTGCGCGTCACCCGGACCGCGTCGCCGCTCTGGTACTGGTCGACGCGACCCACGAAGGCATGAGAATCATGCGCAGCTCCGTCTTTGTCCTGTTGAGCCGGATCGCTGCCACGATGCAGGCGAGGAAGGCTCGCACCGGCGCGCTGCGCAGGTCACTCGAAGCGGGCCGCGGCGAACTCGGTCGTGTGCTCGCCACATTGCCGGCGGTACTGCGTGGCGAACTGCTGGACGAGCTCAGCTCTCCGACCACCTGGCACCAATCCGGGTACGAGCTACGTGGCGTACCTACCGCGCTGCGCTCCATGCCGTCGGCCTCACTCGATGTTCCGGTGATCGCGGTGATCGGCACGCAGGCGGTCGGCGCCGCAGAACGAAAGGCGCGCACCGCGATCCGCACGGCGTACGAGGCCTGGCTGCCCACAGTGCCGAATAGCCGCCTGCTGGAAGCAACACGCAGCGGCCATGCCGTGCCCTTGCAGGATCCTGAACTGCTCGTCGACATCCTTCGCGACTTGGTCGCATCACTGTCGGCGGATGAGAAGAGCGTCTAAGACAGTGGCACCGGCTGCCTCGGTGTCCACCCCGATGGTGCCTAGGTACACGGCCGAACGGGTTGAGCGGTTTTTTTCGCGAAGACCCGGGGTTCGGGTACCGATTCCTCGCCGATGAGGCCGCCGTCGCGGATGGGGCGAAACCGGAGCGGACAGCGTGGCGGATCTGCTCAGCGAATCGCTGGTGGAGCGCATTCGGCGAAACGACGATGCGGGAAAATGACCACGGTCGGTTTACCCGTGTCATGACGACCTGGTCGGTCGCACATTTCAGCGCGCATGCACAGAATTTGTTGTGGTTCAATGATACTGCCGAGAAACGCATTCACTGACGATTTTCCAGACCGACACCCAGAGATCATCGGCAGTCGTCGGACGGGCTGGTGGCCTGAGCGCGACGACAACTGCTCAAGCCCACCTTTCAGCAAGCCAAAGGTGTCATGTCGGTCTTTTGCCATCTGTCCATCACGGTATAGCCGCTGACAAGGCGGTGAGGCATTCGGCTGGAAGGGCAATCGCTAAGGGCCAAACGTCTTCGTATTAATCAAGGTTATTGCAATCAGATCTCTCGCTTGTGACTATTAGCAAACACAATGTATTTGAAGGCAGGCCTGACGCTCGTGGAGTCGTTGGATGCGCCGCACCACCGAATTTTCCTTCCCACTGACCTACGGATACCGCGGGTCAGTACCTGGATGCGACCGGTGGGCGGACGAACAGCGACGCTGCCAGACCACCCGGACCGCTGATGGGCGTGCGTCCCAGGCCGGAGCGAACACCGAACGGAAGTGAACACCATGAACTTTGACGACGCATTGACGTGGGACGGGGAACTTACTGTGACCCGCTACGACCCACAAACCGGAGCGTTTTTCGTCGTCCGCCTGCACTCGACACAGCTCGGACCGGCTGCGGGCGGAACTCGCGCAGTACAGTACGCATCCCTGGCGGACGCAATCGAAGATGCAGGAAACTTGGCAGCAGCGATGACGCTGAAGATGGCCGTAAGCGATCTTCCTATGGGAGGAGGTAAATCCGTGATCGCGCTACCGGCACCCCGGCACGAGATCGACGACACCACATGGGCTCGAATTCTGACCCTGCATGCGGAGAACATCGACAAGCTCGAGGGCAATTATTTCACCGGTCCAGATGTAAATACGAACTCTGCGGACATGGACGCCCTCAACGACGCAACCAGCTTCGTGTTCGGCAGGTCGACTGAGCGCGGAGGCGCTGGATCGAGCGCTCACAACACCGCGCTCGGTGTGTTCGAGTCACTGAAAGCCACCGCCGCGCATCATCAGATGGGCAACCTCTACGGACTCACGATTCTTGTCCAGGGACTCGGGGCCGTAGGCGGCGTCGTTGCAGATCTCGCCTCGAAGGCAGGAGCTCGCCTTATCGTCTGCGACACCGATGCCCAGCGCCTGGCGTGGGCAGAAGAACTCGGACACACCGTTATCGGAGTCGACCAGGCCCTGTGCACGCCTTGCGACATCTTCGCCCCCTGCGCGATGGGTTCGGTCATCGACCGTCGTGTCGCAGCCGAACTACCCACTCGTGCTGTCGTCGGAGCCGCAAATAACATCCTCTCAGACGGGCACGCCAGCACGATTCTCCGCGAGCGTGGAATTCTCTATGCCCCTGACTTCGTCACCAACGCTGGCGGGGCACTACATCTGGTGGGTCGCGAGGTTCTCGGCTGGGACAAGGACACCGTCGAACAGCGCACTCGCGGTATCGGCGACACACTGGCGGAGGTGTACGCAATCGCTCAGACGAATGCCACTACCACGGACCAAGCCGCACTGACGCTCGCGAACCGGCGCCTCGGTGACGCACGCAGCAACCGCAGCACCGACCGGTAGCGCTGCCGACTATCAGCTGTCCACCCGGCTACGACCGCGGCGTACCGGGTCCAAACTGGCGCGTCATTCGTGGTGTTGCCGGTGTAGACGCGCGTGCGCTGGGAGCCGTGAGCAGGCGTCTGCGGATGGACCCGGTGCGTCGTGAGCGACCAGTACTCCTGGCCTGAATGTGTCTGCTGCCAGAGCGGGTGGTTGTCGGGGTGCACCAACACGGGCGCGCAGGTGGCTTCGCCCAGATACGGGGCATTTTGGAGGGATCCAGAGGTCACCACCTTATCGATACGAAGCCGCCCGCCTACGGTAGGATCGTCGACCCCAGCACGTTGCCTTCGTGCATGGCGGGGAAGGCCTGCTCCACCTTGTCGAGGGTGATGTGCTTGGTGACGAACGCGTCCAGCGGCAGTCGTCTCTGCAGGTACAGGTTGATCAGCATCGGGAAGTCGCGATCCGGCAGACAGTCGCCGTACCAGGAGGATTGAGCGACCCGCCCCGGGAGAAGAAGTCGATCAAGGGCCGGCATCGATGTCGACATCGGCGAGTCCGCCGGTGAGTTCCGGACAGCGGACTGTGTCGGCCGCTTCGTAGCCGAGCAGGAACGGGAACTTATCGTTGATGCCAGCTCGCGATAGGTGAGGTCGGTGTGTCATGCGTCGGACGCGGCCACGGACAGCCGCGGGCAGCGAGACCGCGATTCCACGTAGGCCGGTGCCCGGCATTCGATCAGCGCTTCTGGGCGATCGCCGACGTTGCATCTTGCCGTATGGCGCTTTGCTCGGCGAGGTGGGCCTGGTTCGCAGGAAGAGCCCGACCGTGGTGCGCCGACGCCTGCGCGTAGAGGCGGCCGGCGCGGTACGACGAGCGGACCAGCGGCCCGGACAGGACACCGGCGAAACCGATCTCGTCGGCGGCCTCGGCGTGCTCGACGAACTCCTCCGGCTTGACCCAACGCTCGACCGGATGGTGCCGAGGCGACGGGCGCAGGTATTGGGTGATCGTGATGATGTCGCAGCCGGCCTCGTGTAGATCCACCATCGCGTGGTGGACCTCCTCCGGCGTCTCGCCCATGCCGAGAATGAGGTTCGACTTGGTGACCAGACCGGCGTCGCGAGCCGCGGTAATGACGCCCAGGGACCGCTCGTAGCGGAAGGCCGGGCGGACCCGCTTGAAGATGCGGGGGACAGTCTCCAGATTGTGGGCTAGGACCTCCGGTCGAGACTCGAACACCTCGGCGAGCAGGTCAGGTTTTCCGTTGAAGTCTGGGATCAGGTTCTCGACACCCGTGCCGGGGTTCAGCGCGTGGATCTGTCGGACCGTCTCGGCATACAGCCACGCTCCACCGTCGGGCAGATCATCGCGGGCGACACCGGTGATCGTCGAGTAGCGCAGGCCCATGGCCTTGACGCTTTCGGCCACGCGGCGCGGCTCCTCGCGGTCGAGAGCCGCGGGCTTGCCGGTGCCGATCTGGCAGAAGTCGCAACGGCGGGTGCACTGTTCACCGCCGATCAGGAACGTGGCCTCGCGATCCTCCCAGCATTCGTAGATGTTAGGGCACCCGGCTTCCTCACAGACCGTGTGCAGTTCCGCTTTTTTGACCAGCCCCTTGAGCTCGGTGTACGCCGGGCCCATTTTCGCGCGGGTGCGGATCCAATCGGGTTTGTGTTCGATCGGAGTTTCCGCGTTTCGGATCTCGAGCCGGAGCAGCTTTCGTCCCGCTGTTGGAGGTTTCCCGATCTGTTCATCCATTTGTGTGTCTTCTTCCGGATCGCGATACCCAATTGGTTCCGATAGAGCTCACTGTTCATCGGAGACGATTTCGTCCACCACCGAATCATTCGAGACGGCCGTGAAATGCGCTCTACCGGGCATTCAGCGACGAGTTCGAGATCGGGTTCGGTTGATTTTGTAGATCGTTTCGGTACCAACCGTGTGAGGGTGGCTCTGTGGAGGCTCGTCGAACGGGGTGGAGGTTTCGATTGGCGGGGCCGGACCTCCACCCCCGGACGATCAGCTGTGTGAGTGCAGCGGAGTTCCCGCGAGCGCGAGCATCGCCTCTCCGAACGATTCGTTCTGCGTAGGGTGTGCGTGCACGAATCGCGCGATATCTGTGGGTAGCGCCTCCCACGCCACCGCGAGCTGCGCTTCACCGATCAGTTCGCTGACGCGATCACCGACCATATGTACACCCACTACGGGCCCGGGGCTGTCGCGATCTCCGGCCCGGACGACCTTGATGGCTCCAGCCGTTCTCAGGATCTGGCTTTTGCCGTTACCCCCGAGATCGTAGACAACGGATGTGACCTCACCGTGTTGCTCGCGGGCGGTTTCTTCCGTCAGACCGACAGAGGAAACCTCAGGATGCGAGTACGTCACCCTGGGAATCAGGTGCTCGTCGACGTGGACGGGGTCGAGTCCGGCGATCTGCTCTGCCACGAAGATTCCGTGCTGAAAGCCGCGGTGCGCGAGCTGAAGCCCAGCGACGATGTCTCCGACCGCGTAGACACCGTCGGCACTGGTGCGGAGGCGCTCATCGGTAACGACGAAGCCGCGTTCGAGAGTGATCCCTTGCTCGGCAAAGCCGCTGTCGGCGGTGCGTGGTCCACGCCCGACTGCCATCAGCAGTACCTCTGCCTCGAGTAGCTGACCGCCGTCGAGTTCGACAACGACCCCGTTGGCGGACTCCTTCGCGGCCGCGACTTTGGTCGCCGTCAGGCTCGAAATTCCGTGCTTGCGCAGGGCCCGTTCGAGCAGCTTCGAACACCATGGGTCTTCAGCGGGGACAAGGCGGGGGAGCGCTTCGATGATTGTGACATCTGCGCCGAATGATGCCCAGACACTGGCAAATTCGACCCCGATGACGCCTCCGCCGAGCACGATCGCGGACTTCGGTGCGTAATCGAGCTCCAGTGCGCGATCGCTTGTGACGATGCGGTCGCCGAGCTCGATGCCCGGAATAGTGCGTGCGTGCGAGCCGGTAGCCAAGACGACAGAGGATCCTGTGTACCGGGTTCCCTCGACGTCGACAGTCCGGTCGCCAACAAGGGTCCCGTGTCCGTTGACCACGCTGATCTTGTGATGTGCAACTAGTCCGCTCAGGCCCTTGTGCAGGCGGTCGACGGTGTTGTCCTTGTACTTGTGGACAGCGGCGATATCGATGCCCTCGAAGGCTGCCCGAACCCCGAATTCCGCACTATCCCGTACGGTGTCGGCGACCTCGGCGGCGTGGAGCAGGGCTTTGGTGGGAATGCAACCCCGGTGCAGGCAGGTGCCGCCGACCTTGTCGGCTTCGATCAGTGTCACCGATAGGCCCAGCTGAGCGGCACGAATTGCGCATGCGTAGCCACCGGATCCGCCCCCCAGAATGAGGACATCGCTCTGTGTCACAGTCATTCAGAGCCTCCCCAGCACAGCGATCGGATTCTCGATGTAGTCGCCGAACAATCGCAGGAATCCGCCGGCAACCCCACCGTCACAGACGCGGTGGTCGAAGCTGAGAGAGATCTGGGTGATCTTGCGAACGGTCAGCTCGCCGTCGACTACCCAGGGTTTATCGATGATGCGGCCGATGCCGAGAATGGCCGCCTCAGGATAGTTGATGATGGGCGTCGAACCGTCTACTCCGAACACTCCGTAGTTATTGAGGGTGAAAGTGCCCCCAGTCAGGCGGTTTGGGGGAAGCTTGCCGTCACGGGCGAGCACCGTGGTTGCCCGTAACTGCTGTGCGAGCTCGACCGTGGTGAGGCTGTCGGCGCTTTCGACCACAGGGACGACCAGACCACGTGGTGTTTGCGCCGCGATTCCGAGATGCACGCTGCCGAACTGGATGATCTCTGCACGAGCGGTGTCGACGGTGGCGTTGAGCTCCGGGAACTGCTGCAACGCTGCGATGGTCAGCCGTGCGAGCAATGCCAGCAGGCTGATTTGCTCGTTCTCCGCGAGACTGGCATTGATCGAGCGGCGGGCCTGGATGAGGTTGGTGGCGTCCACGTCTACCCACGTCGTCGCATCGGGGATTTCCCGACGACTGGTGGAAAGTTTGTCCGCGACGGCCTTACGCAGCCCCTTCAGCGGGACCCGCTGATCGGAGTTGGTCATGCGGATCGCCGCAGTGAGTGGCCCAGGCGCTCCTGCTATCGCCTGCTCGACGTCAGCGCGGCGGATCACGCCGCCGAACCCTGTGGGGATCACGGTTGAAAGGTCGATCGCGTTCTCGGCGGCGAGGCTTCGCACGATCGGCGAGATCACGCGGCTGGAATCGGTGGTGGCCGCACTGTGCAGCGGAGCTGGGATAGTAGGACGGGTCGTACTTGCCGGTGGGGTTGTCGTGGAGCGAGAACCGACGCGCCTTCGGCGTTTGCGGGTGTCGTCGCTGGTCCCGTAGCCGATCAGCACATTGCCCGATCCTGCGCGCTCCTCCTCTCGGTACTGTTCGTGCGCCGAGGGGGTAGTCGGTGAGGTTCCGGTTCTGGTGACTGTGATCAAGGGGGTATCAACTTGCAGTGTGGCACCTTCGTCTCCGTGCAGGGCCACGACCGTCCCGTCGAACGGAATAGGCACCTCGACAGAAGCTTTGGCGGTTTCGACCTCGACTACTACCTGATCGATGACGACGGTGTCGCCGACCTTCACTTTCCATTCCAAGATCTCGGCCTCGGTCAGTCCTTCACCGAGATCAGGGAGCAGGAATACCTGGTCACTCATGCGGTCACCGCCCAACGGGTGTCGGCGATGTCATTCCACTGCAGTCTGTCGACGGCGTCGAGCACTCGGTCGACACCGGGCAGATGCAGGCGTTCGAGCTTCGGGGCAGGGTAAGGGATGTCGAATCCACTGACCCGCAATACCGGTGCATGCAAGTGATGGAAGCATCGCTCCTGAACACGAGCAGCGATCTCTGCGCTCACGCCGGCGAAACCCTGCGCCTCCTGGATCACGATGCACCGTCCGGTCTTGCGCACCGATGTCATCACAGTCGTATCGTCGAACGGGACAATCGAACGCAAGTCGATCACTTCGAGGTCGTGACCCTCGGCCGCAGCAGCCTCAGCCGTCTCGAGTGCAACCGCGACCGACGGACCGTACGCGATCAGGGTGGCGTCTCTACCCGCACGCCGCACCGTAGCCGTCCCGAACGGTGCGCCCTGGACAAGCTTTACGTCGGCTCGGGAGAAGTACAGTCGTTTGGGCTCGAGGAAGATCACGGGGTCGGGGTCGTCGATCGCGTGCCGCAGCAAGGTGTAGGCGTCCTCGACGGTCGCTGGAGCAACCACCTTCAGACCTGGGGTGTGTGCGTAGTAGCCTTCGCTGGAATCGCAATGGTGCTCGACGCCGCCGATCCCGCCGGCGAACGGTATGCGAATGACCATCGGAACCGACAGCGCACCCTTGGTGCGGTTACGAATTTTGGCGACGTGGGAGACGATTTGCTCGAATGCGGGGTAGGCGAATGCGTCGAACTGCATCTCGACGACCGGCTTGAATCCAGCCATGGCCATACCGATCGCGAATCCGATGATGCCGGATTCGGCCAGCGGTGTATCGAAGCAGCGGTCTTCACCGAAGTCACGGGTCAGCCCATCGGTAACTCGGAACACGCCGCCGAGGGTGCCGACGTCTTCGCCGAAGACGACAACGTTCTCGTCCGCGGTGAGGGCATCCCGCAATGCTGTATTGAGCGCCTGTGCCATGGTGAGTGTGGGCACGATGTCAGTTCTCCTCGATCTCGGCTGCGAGTTCTGCTTGTACCTGGGCCTGCTGTTCACGCAACTGCGGAGTGGGCTCGGCGAAGACATGGCGGAACAGATCGAGCGGGTCAGTTGGGCGATCGGCGTTCATGCCGTCCCGGAGCGCTGCAGCTTGAGCCTCTGCTTCGGCGGTGAGGTCGGCAACATAGCCATCGTCGATCATGCCCTTACCTCGCAGATATGCCTCCAGGCGTAGAAGTGGGTCACGCTGCAGCCACTGCTCGACTTCGGCGGCGTCGCGATACCGGGTCGCGTCGTCCGCGTTGGTGTGGGCGTCGATGCGGTAAGTGTGTGCCTCGACGATCACAGGTCCATTGCCTGCCCGGACGAACCGCGCGGCCTCATCCATCACCGCGAGCATCGCGACAGGGTCGTTCCCGTCCACCTGTTCGGAACCGATCCCGTAGCCGATTCCTTTGTGCGCCAGGCTCGGTGCAACGGTTTGCCGGGCGAGTGGCACGCTGATCGCGAATCCATTGTTCTGAACCAGGAATACCACCGGCGCCTTGAACACGGCCGCAAAGTTCAACGCCTCATGGAAATCACCCTCACTGGTCGCACCATCGCCGCAGAACGCGACCGCGATCGTGGGGTTGCCCTTCCGGCTCTCGCCATACGCCAGGCCGGCCGCGTGCAACAGTTGAGTGGCCAGGGGAGTGCACTGCGGGGCACTGCGGTGGGCAGCCGGATCATACCCACAGTGCCAATCGCCGGCGAGCATGCTCAAGATCTGCACTGGCTTTACACCGCGGGTCGCAAGTGCCACCGAGTCTCGGTAGGTGGGGAACATCCAGTCCGACGGCTGCATGCTCATCGCAGCCGCGACTTGGCACGCTTCCTGACCACGCGAAGACGGATAGACGGCGAGGCGTCCCTGCTTTGTCAGTGCTGTCGCCTGCTGGTCGAATCGTCTGCCCAGCACCATGTTTCGGTACATATCGACGAGGCGAGCATCGTCGGGGCGTGGGTACCGAGCTTCGCTCGACATAGATTCACCCGCTGGACTCAGGTACTGAACCACGGTGTCCGCGGGCAAGTACTGCCTGTACTCCTGCGTAGGCGCACGTTCCACGAGCGTCACATCAACCTCCAAGAATGCATTGTGTCGACCAATGCTCGCAATGTGATGTCACTACCACAACCAGCAATCGAATTTCGACGACATATTGTCTAAGATGGGAGGAACCGATAGCACAATGTCCACTCGCTATGCGATGGCCGCACTCAGGATGGACGAATGGCAGTGAACACCGATGACAACCACGAACTGGACAGGGTCGATCGGCGAATCATCCAGCTCCTGGTGGAAGACGGCAGGATCTCGATGCGATCGCTCGCGGAGAAGGCGCATATTTCTCGGGCCCATGCCTACGTGCGGATCGAGCGACTACAAGGGGCGGGGATCATCGATGGGTTCACCACCCGCATCGCTCACGGGCGGGCGGGCTTCGGTGCGTCCGCGTTCATTGCACTATCGATACGTCAGGACTCGTGGAAAGGTGTTGCCACGCGTCTTCGAACGCTGCCGTTTGTCGAGCATTTCTCCCTACTGGGAGGCGAGTTCGACGTGCTGGTGCTGGTCCGCGCACCAGACAATTCCAGCCTGCGCACCCTCGTACTGGATCGGTTGCAGAGTTTGGACGGCGTGCAGTCCACTCGGACGTGGCTCATCTTCGATGAGGACAACGGACCAGGACCGACATGGCTCAGCGAGGGAGAATGACGAGCGCAGCCGCAACGGGCATAGCGCTGATCTGGCCGATTGCTGTTCGACGCCCGGCGAATGTGAAGTCATCATGACCCCACCGGCCTGTTAGGACTGCACCGGCGCTCAGCTGGACAGGGTTCTCGTCGCCTGTAGCGGGACAGCCGCGCTTGGTGTTGCCAGGTCGACCAGGCGGATGTGATTGCGAGGTGGCCCCGATAGTCGGGAGAGCTGATTTTTTTGATTCCGTTGGATGGGGCAATGCGAGCTCGAACGAGTGCTGCGGGTGGTCGGTGACGAACCGCACGATCACCTCCGGATCAGGTTGAGCTCCGAGGCGAAATATGCACTCGCTGAACGCAATACCACGTAGACCCGTTCGAGCTCGGCGACGTTCTCACGCAAACCCGTCCGGGTGCCCCTCGGTGCTGCCACGATGGCTCCGTCCGGGTCCTATCGGACCACATTCGGAGTCCTCCGAGAAGGCGAGGAAACCTCGAGGCGAGACAGCTTCCGGCATCTGGTATTTCGCTGCGCGGGTACAGGCCGAGCGGTTTCAGGCGTCGAAGTCGATGGTGACGGCATCACTGCAGGGCAGGGTTTGGCAGGTGAGTACGAATCCAGCGCCGACTTCATCGTCGTCGAGTGCATAGTTGCGGATCATCTGCGCATCGCCAGTGGTGACCTTGGCGCGGCAGGTGCCGCAGACGCCGCCCTTGCAAGCGAAGGGGAGATCGGAGCGGATGGCCTCGGCGGCGTCGAGGATGTTCTGGTCGCGCGGCAGGGTGCCGGTGGTGCTGCGGCCATCAAGGACGATGGTGACCTCGCTGGAGGGGCCCTCGACCCCCGGCTCGCGGTGGATCTGTTGCGGGGGCGGCACGTCGTCGACGAAGAACAGTTCGTGGTGGATGCGTGCGCTGTCGATGCCGAACTCGCCGAGGACGGTCTGGGCGTCGGTGACCATGCCATAGGGGCCGCACAGCCAGACGTCGTCGATATCTGCCACGGGTACGACCGCTGACACGATGTTGCGGAGGCGATCCGCATCGAGGCGGCCGGTGAACAGTTCGACATCGCGGGGTTCGCGGGAGAGTACGTGGACGACTTCGAGTCGGGTGCCGTAGCGATCCTTGAGGTCGGCGATCTCCTCCGCGAACATCACCGAGCGAGTGCGCCGGTTGCCGTAGAGCAGCACTGCCGACGAGTGGGGGTTCGCGAGGACCGATGCCGCGATGGAGAGCATCGGCGTGATGCCCGAGCCCGCGGCGATCAGCAGGTGCCTGCCAGCGACGGCAGGGTCGACGACGAAGTTGCCGGCCGGTGTCTGAACCTCGACGACGTCACCGGCGCGGACGTCACGGACGAGCCAGGTGGAGAACAGCCCGCCCGGCACCTCCCGCACGCCGACGCGGGGCGAACCGCCGACGGGTGCACAGATGGAGTACGACCGGCGATGCTCGACGCCGTCGATGGTGCGGCGCAGAGTCAGGGACTGTCCAGCCTGGAAATCGAACTCCGCAGCCAGGCTGTCCGGGACTTCGAAAGTAACGGCGACTGCGTCGTCACAGAGACTCTCGACGTCGGCAACCTGTAGATGGTGGAAGTCGCGATTGCGTGGAGCGCGGCGGATATCGGGTGACTCAGCGGTGGTGGTCATGTCAGATTTCTTTCACATGGTCGAACGGTTCGAGGCAGGCCAGGCATCGGTAGTGCGCCTTGCACAAGGTGGCTCCGAACTCCGAGACCAGTTCGGTATGGGGGGAATCGCACTGGGGACAGGCGACGGCGCGGCGCCGATTGGTCAGGGTGAGCGGCACCGGGCCCCGCGCCGTGGGCGCGGTGCCCGGTGTGGAGTATCCGGCTTCGCGCAGCTTGCGCACCCCCGATTCGGTGATCCAGTCGCTGCTCCACGCCGGGGTGAGGCTGGTGTCGACCCGAACCCGGCGGTAATCGTGCTGGTACAGAAGATGTTCGATGTCGGCGCGCATGGTTGCCAGTGCGGGGCATCCGGAGTACGTGGGCGTGATGGTGACCACCACAGCACCGTCCGGGTCGACCGCGACGTCGCGGACGACACCGAGATCTGCCAGGGTCAGCATCGGCATCTCGGGGTCGAGGACCGACTCGACGAGTGCCCGCGCGTTCTCGATGCCTTGGGTATTGGTTCGGGCCGCGGTGGTCATAGTCACCACGACCCGTCGGGATGCGCGCGTGCGACGGACTGCATCTCGGCCAGCAACACGCTCAGGGCCCCGGTGTGCAGACCGAGTCGGCCGGCCCGTCCGCCGACCGTGCCGACCGTCGGACCGCCGGGCGTCTCGAGTTCCGCTGCGTGCAATACGTGGCTTGTCACCGCGTCGAACTCTTCGCGCACCGTCCGGGGGTCGATTCCGACGCCGCTGGCAGCGAGCGCCAGTTCGTCCTCGGTGGGAACGAAAAGCTCTGCGGTGTAGGGCCAGACGAACTCGAGCGCCGTGCGGATCCGGCGACGGGATTCGTCGGTGCCGCAGCCGAGAACGACGGTCCAACGAGCAGCGTAGTCGCGGTGGTAGGTCAGTTCCTTGACACCCTTGGCGGCCACCGCGCTCAGGACCGGGTCACGACTGTCGCGTAGCTTGGCGAATATAGCGAGCCGCCAGGTCGACAGGACCAGGGTGCGCACGATGGTTTCAGCAAAGTCAGCGTTGTCGAGCTCGCACAGACGGACACAGCGGAACTGGGCATCTGTGCGGAAGAACGCCAAGGCGTCCTCAGCGGGCACGGGTGACGAGTCGGAGATGAACGGAACGACGCTGGAGTCGGCGGCGGCCGCGCGGGCGAGCAACAGTCGCGCCTGGCCGAGCAGGTCCAGGCCGATATTGGCCAGGGCCATCTCTTCTTCGAGCTCGGGGGCTCGGGCGCACCATTCGGACAGTCGGTGCGAAGAGATCAGAGCGTCGTCGCCGAGTGACAAGCAGTATCTGGCCAGGGCGCCGAGGTCGACGTCGTCCGGGACGGTGGTGTCCACGCCGGCGAGTGGGTCGTCGAAGCTGGTGCCGAAGGCCCACTGCCCGTGGTTGTCTTCGTCGACGAGGCCCCCGTAGGCGTTGTCGTGATCGATCATGGTGTGCGCCTCACATGTGGGGGACGTTGTCGGGAATGTCGTAGAACGTCGGATGCCGGTAGACCTTGTCCCCGCTAGGAGCGAAGAACGGGTCCTTCTCTGACGGGCTGGAAGCGACGATCGCGACCGACGGGACGACCCAGATACTCACACCTTCGTTGCGGCGGGTGTAGACGTCGCGAGCATGGTGCAGTGCCATCGCATCATCCGGCGCGTGCAAGGAACCGACATGAACGTGGTTCAGGCCGCGCTTGCCGCGGACGAACACCTCGTACAGGGGCCAGTCCGCCTTGACCGGGGCCGGGGCGAGCCGGTTCGGCACGTCGGTGGTGGGAACGGCTCCATGGCCGTCTTCAGCAGTGAACTCCGTGTCGGTCATGGTCCTACGAGCCCTCTCGTTCACGGGCGGCGAAGACCGTTGCTGCTTCGCGGACCCAAGCGCCGCCCTCGTGCGCGGCGCGACGGTTGGTGATGCGTTCGACATTGCAGGCACCGTTGCCCTTGATGACGTCCATGAACTCGCTCCAGTCGGGTTCGCCGAAGTCGTGGTGGCCGCGTTCGGCGTTCCACACGAGGTCCGGGTCGGGGAAGGTCACCCCGAGCGCCTCGGCCTGGGGGATGCTCATGTCGACGAAGCGCTGCCGCAGTTCGTCGTTGGTGTGCCGCTTGATCTTCCACGTCATGGATTGCTCGGTGTTGGGGGACTGATCATCGGGCGGACCGAACATCATCAGTGCCGGCCACCACCAGCGGTCGACCGCTTCCTGAACCATGGCGCGCTGGGCGTCGGTGCCGCGCATCATCGTCATGAGCAGCTCGAAGCCCTGCCGCTGGTGGAACGACTCCTCCTTGCACACCCGGATCATCGCCCGCCCGTACGGTCCGAAACTGGTGCGGCACAAGGGGACCTGGTTGCAAATGGCTGCTCCGTCGACGAGCCACCCGATGACACCGACATCAGCAAAGGTCAGCGTCGGGTAGTTGAAGATCGACGAGTACTTCTGCTTCCCGGTGATCAGCTTCTCGGTCAGGTCCGTACGGTTGGCGCCGAGGGTCTCGGCTGCGGAGTACAGGTACAACCCGTGCCCGGCCTCGTCCTGCACCTTCGCGAGCAATATCGACTTGCGGCGCAGCGACGGCGCGCGGGTGATCCAGTTCCCCTCGGGCTGCATACCGATGATCTCCGAGTGCGCGTGCTGCGCGATCTGCCGGATCAGCGTGTTGCGGTAGTCGTCCGGCATCCAGTCGCGAGGCTCGATCCGCTGATCGTGCGCGATGGTGTCGTCGAACAGGTCCCGCAGGTCGTCCGTAGTTGCCGACGATGTCATGTGGCCCTCATTTCAATACCGAATATTCGGTCAGTAATAGTATCCGTGACCGTCTGTCCGCACGCAAGGTTCGGGGCGGACATTGCCGGTCGAGTGCACAGACGGGGATCAGTGACCGGTGAAGATCGGTCGCGACTTGCCCAGGAAGGCTTCGACCGCGGCGCTGTGATCCGCGCTGGCGCCGAGTGTCTGCTGTGCGATCTGCTCGCGGTCGAGGGCCTCGGTCAGGCCGGGAACACCGGCGTTCAGGAGGCTTTTGACCTGTCGGTAGGCCTGGGTGGGGCCGTGTGCGAGCTGCAGTGCGAGTTCGCGGGCGACGGTCTCGACGTCGTCGTCGGCGACAACTCGGTGCACCAGTCCCCATGCGGCGGCGTCGGCGGCGCCGAAGCGGTCGCCGAGCAGCATCAAACCGGCGGCCCGGCTGGCGCCGACCGCGTGGACGAGGGTGTGGCTCAGGCCCGAATCGCTGGCGAGCCCGATCCCGGTGAACGCGGTGGCAAACTTCGCGCCTTCGCCGGCGACCCGGATGTCACCGGCGAGTGCCAGTCCGAGTCCGGCGCCGACGCAAGCACCGCGGATCGCGACGACGACGGGAACGGTCAGTTCGGTGACAGCCTTCAGCAGCGGGTTGTAGTGCTCACCGACGGTATTCATCGCGGACTGCGGGTCGGCGCGCAGGGCTTCGACGTGCTCGCCGAGATCCTGCCCGACGCAGAAGTTCCGGCCTTGCGCGGTCAAGAGCACCGCACGCACCTCGACGTCGGCCCCGACCTGCCGGAGCGCGTCGAGCAGCGACTCCTTGGTGACGCGGTCGAGCGCGTTGGAGGCGGCGGCCCGGGAGAGAGTGACGGTGGCCAGTGCCTGGTCGACGTCGACGGTCACGGTGGGGGTCTCTGCAACGGTCATGCCCGTTCTCCGTTCTTCGGGGTGGTCCAGTCGTAGAATCCGCGTCCGCTTTTGCGGCCGAGTTCGCCTCGGGCAACCTTGTCGCGCAGCAGCTTCGGCGGTTCGAAGCGCGGACCGAGGGTGGCGGTGAGGTGTTCGGCGATGGCCAGCCGGACGTCGAGGCCGACGAGGTCGGTCGAGCGCAACGGGCCCATCGGGTGCCGGTAGCCGAGCTCCATGGCCCGGTCGATCGACTCGGCGCTGGCGACGCCGTCTTCGAGCATCCGGATGGCCTCGAGGCCGAGGAATACACCCAGGCGGCTGGTGGCGAATCCGGGGGAGTCGTTGACGACGACGTCCACCTTCGCCAGTGAGCTCACCCAGGCCACGGCCTTGTCGACCACGGACGGGGAGGTCGCGGGTGCGGTGACGATCTCGACCAGGTCGGATGCGGGGACCGGGTTGAAGAAGTGCATCCCGAGGAACCGGGTCGGGTCCGCGAGGCCCGCACCGAGCTCGCTGATCGACAGTGAGCTGGTGTTGCTGGCGATCACGGTGCTTGGGCCGACTACCTTCTCGGCCGCCTTCAGCACGCCGGCCTTCAAATCGAGGTTCTCGGGAACTGCCTCGACGACCAGGTCTGTTTCCGGATGAATCTCCATGGGGGACGCGACGGTAGCAACGCGTCCGAGGATCTCGTCGACGGCCGAGTGGGCGAGCCTGCCGCGTTCGGCCGCACGACCCAGTCCAGTCGCGACACGGTTTCGGGCGGCGGCCTGATCGCCGGTTTCGGCGATGACGACTTCGCTGCCGACGGTGGCGAACACCTGCGCGATGCCGGCGCCCATTCGGCCGCCGCCGATCACGGCGACGCGGGCCGGTATCTGTTTTTCGGTCATTTCTTCTCCAGGAAGGCGGTCATGCGGTCGTGTTTGTCCCTGGTCTCGAACAGCACGGCCTGGGCGATGTCGTCGGCGAACGGGTGTGTGCCCGGTGAATTGATGATGGTCTTGGTCAGTCGTAGCGCCAGCGGGGCCGAGCGGGCGATACGGTCGAGTAGCTGGTGGGCGGCGTCGACGTGGTTTCCCGGCTCTACGACATCGAGAACCAGTCCGGTGCGGAGCGCGGTGTCGGCGTCGAGGACGTGTCCGCCGAGCAGCACCTGCTTCGCGACCGACGCCCCGACCAGTTGGGGAAGCCGGTATGTGGCGCCGGCGGCGGCCATGATGCCTAGTCCCGGTTCGGGGTTGCCGAACCTCGCTGTGGTGGTGGCGATTCGGATGTCACACGCGTATGCCAATTCTGCGCCGCCGCCGAGTGCGAATCCGCTGACCGCAGCCACGGTGGGCAGTGGCAGGCGTCCGATGCGGTCGAACAGGATGCGATTGATCCCGGCGAGCGCGTCATGGCGAGTGCGGGTGCGGAGCTGCCCGATATCGGCTCCACCGGCGAAGTGCTCACCACGACCGGTGAGGAGCAGGAGCTTCGGGTCGGCCTCGATGCGAGTGCATACGGCGTGCAGTTCGTCGATCATCTCGGTGGTGATCGCGTTGCGCTGCGCCGGACGATCGAGGGTCACGACGACGCGATCGGCTCGTTCATCGACATCGAGGGTGACGAAGTGCGTCATGGTGCCTCGATCAGCATCGCGGTGCCCTGCCCGACGCCGACGCACAGGGTTGCCAGACCGCGGCGAGCCTGCTCACGCTCCATCCGTCCGAGCAGTGTCAGCAGGATCCGTGCACCGGAGCAACCGAGGGGATGACCGAGGGCAATGGCACCGCCGTCGGCATTGACGATCGCCTCGTCCAGCTTCAGTCGGCGGATCACACCGAGGGATTGAGCTGCGAAGGCCTCGTTCAACTCGACCGCGTCCAAGTCCGCGATCGACCATTTTGCGCGAGCGAGCACCTTCTTCGTGGCGGGAACCGGTCCGAGGCCCATGATCTGCGGCGCAACTCCGGCACTGGCGGACCCGACGATCCGCGCGCGGACGGTGAAGCCGTAACGGGCCACCGCCTTCTCGCTCGCGACGACGAGCGCTGCGGCGCCGTCCGAGAGCGAGGACGATGAGCCGGCTGTGACGATGCCGTTCTTGCGGAAGGCAGGCTTCAGCGACGCCAACTTTTCGATCGTGGTTCCGCGCCGCGGTGTCTCGTCAGCTTCGAGCGCTCCGCTCTTCAGCGGGACCGGCACGATTTCGCGTTCGAAGTGACCGGCGTCCGCCGCGGTGATCGCTCGCTGGTGACTGCGCAGGGCGAAGG
The DNA here is from genome assembly GCF_054031145.1 of Nocardia sp. FBN12. NCBI lineage: Bacteria > Bacillati > Actinomycetota > Actinomycetes > Mycobacteriales > Nocardiaceae > Nocardia > Nocardia sp. FBN12. The sequence continues at coordinate 2,595,361 of NZ_CM132926.1, read as the reverse complement.
CATCACTCTCTTCGCGGGTGATGCCTTCGAGCGCCGCGACCTCTTCGGCAGTCTCGCCCATGGACAGGGTGATCTTACGGGTCTCTGGTGCTGCATCGGCCGGGATGGACTTGTCTGCTTCGGCGAACTTCGGGTTGGTGAACCGCCATCCCAGCGAGGTATCGGCGACCTCGCCGGGTCGTGCCCACGGGGTTCCAGGCTTGGCTATCACCCACGGCGCCCGAGTCATCGACTCCACGCCGCCGGCGACGATGATGTCGGCTTCACCGCTGCGGATCAATGCCGCAGCTTGCGCGACGGCGGTCAAGCCGCTCGCGCACAACCGGTTCACTGTGAATCCAGGAACCGAGTCGGGTAAACCGGCCAACAGCACGGCCATCCGAGCGACATCGCGGTTGTCCTCGCCTGCCTGGTTAGCAGCGCCCAGGATCACTTCGTCGATCGCGTCGCCGGGTACCCCGGCGCGGCGTACCGCCTCCGCTACCACGAGTCCCGCCAGATCATCCGGACGCACCTCCGCCAGCGCGCCGCCGTAGCGGCCCTGCGGCGTCCGTGCGCCGTCGACCAGAAAAACATCACCCATCCTGTGCTCCTCATCTGCGTCCGTCCTTTAATTATTAACTGAACATTCGGTTGGTAACAAGGGTGTGTTGCAGCCATAGCGGTCCGGCAAGCGTGTGTAAGCGAAGATGGACCGATGACATCGGCGCGCGTAGTGCAACGAACGGGACGTCCGGGCAGGCCTGGATACGACGTCGACTCGCTTCTGGCGGTCGCTGTGAAGGTGTTCAACGACAAGGGCTACGACGGCACCAGTATGGAGGTGCTCTCCAAGCGTCTGGGGATCTCCAAGTCGGCCATCTATCACCACGTTTCGGGCAAAGCCGAACTGCTCGAACTGGCACTCTCGCGAGCACTGAACGCACTGTTCGCCGTCACCGTAGAGGCTGGTGCTACCACCGGTCCGTACATCGACCGGCTCGAGTACTTGGTCCGCCGCAGTGTGGAGGTCCTCGTTGCGGAGCTGCCGTACGTGACGCTGCTCCTGCGCGTGCGCGGCAACACCGCTGTCGAGCGCCGGGCGCTGGCACGCCGCAGGGAATTCGACGCGTTCGTCACCGAACTCGTCCTGGCGGCGGAACGCGAGGGGGACTTGCCGCCTGGAATCGACTCCGCGCTGGTCAGCAGGCTGACCTTCGGTATGGTCAACTCGATTGTCGAGTGGTACCGCCCGCGCGCAGATGGCGGGGTCGACAACCTTGCCGACACGGTTGTTGCGATCGTCTTCGACGGCCTGCGGCGCACCTGAGCGCCCACCTCTTCGGCTGAAGGGCGAGTCCGCCCCCTTGACAGGAGCGCGGTGTTCACGGATGGTAATTACTGACCGAACGTACGGTGGGATATGGAGACCTCGTGAGCAATTTGCTTCAGAGCTATGTACAGGGGCGCTGGCACACCGCGCCCGACGTGGGAACCCCGCTGCTCAGTGCAGTAGACGGCCACGAGGTCGCCCGGATCTCGTCGACCGGCGTGGACGTGCCCGGCATGATCGATTACGCCCGCACCGTGGGCGGCCCGGCGCTGGCGAAGCTGACCTTCCATGAGCGCGCTGCCGCGCTGAAAACGCTCGCGGCCACCCTGATGGCCGGAAAGCGTGAGTTCTACGCCCTGTCGGCCGCCACGGGCGCAACCGAACGCGATTCGGCCATCGACATCGACGGCGGGTTCGGAACACTGCTCAGCTACGCGAGCAAAGCCCGACGTGAGCTCCCCAACGACACCGTCCACCTCGACGGCGGTCCCGAGCCGCTGGGCAAGAAGGGCAGTTTCTTCGGCCAGCACATCTATACCTCGCGCCGCGGCGTCGCTGTCCAGATCAACGCATTCAACTTCCCTGTCTGGGGTTTCCTCGAGAAGCTGGCTCCGGCCTTCATCGCCGGCGTTCCCTCGATCGTCAAGCCTGCTAGCCAGTCCGCTTATCTGACGGAGCTGGTGTTCCGCCGCATCGTCGAGTCCGGGCTGCTGCCCGAGGGGTCGGTCCAGTTGCTGTGCGGCAGTGCCCACGACGTGCTAGACCACCTCGGCGGCCAGGATTCCGTCGCCTTCACCGGCTCCGCCGACACCGCAGCGACGCTGCGCGCGCACCCGAACGTGGTCGGAGCCGGCGTGCGCTTCAACGCCGAGGCCGATTCGCTCAACGCCTCTATCCTCGGCGCGGACGTCACCACCGGAAGTGAAGAGTTCGATCTCTTCGTCAAGCAGTTGGTCACGGAGATGACAGTCAAGGCCGGGCAAAAGTGCACCGCCATCCGGCGCGCCCTTGTCCCAGAGCATCTGGTCGACGACGTAGTCGCCGCGACCAGTGCCCGCCTGGACAAGATCGTTGTCGGCGCACCCGATGCCGAGGGTGTGACGATGGGTGCCCTCGCAAGCCTGGAACAACGCTACGAGGTGCTCAAATCCATTCGCGCGCTGACGAAGAGCGCGCGCATCGTGCACGGCGACCCGGACAACGTCGAAGTGGTCGGTGCCGACGCCGAGACGGGAGCGTTCCTGTCCCCGATCCTGCTGCGATGCGACGATCGCGACGCCACCGAACCGCACGACGTCGAGGCGTTCGGTCCCGTCAGCACCGTCATCGGCTACCGCGATGCCTCCGACGTGATCGAGCTCGCCGCTCGAGGCCGGGGCAGCCTGGTCGCCTCCCTGGTCACCGCCGACACCGATATTGCCCGTGAGATCGTTCTCGGTCTGGCCCCATACCACGGTCGCGTCCTCGTCCTGAACCGCGAGGATGCCCGTGAATCCACCGGACATGGCTCGCCACTGCCGGTGCTCGTCCACGGTGGCCCCGGCCGCGCGGGCGGAGGTGAGGAACTCGGCGGCATCCGCGGCGTTCTGCATCACATGCAGCGCACCGCGATTCAGGGCACACCCAACATTCTCACCGCAGTGGGGCGGCGCTGGGTGCCCGGGGCCGACAAGATCGAAGGCGAGGTTCATCCGTTCCGCAAGAACCTGGCCGAGCTGACGCTCGGCGACACCATCGTAGGCGGGCCGCGACAGGTCGAACTCGCCGACATCGAACATTTCGCCGAGTTCACCGGGGATACCTTCTACGCCCACACTGACCCCGAAGCTGCCGCAGCCAACCCGCTTTTCGGCGGCATCGTCGCGCACGGCTATCTCGTGGTCTCGCTCGCTGCGGGTCTGTTCGTCGACCCGGCGCCAGGCCCGGTCCTGGCCAACTTCGGGGTCGACAACCTGCGGTTCCTGACCCCGGTCAAAGCCGGAGATACGTTGACGGTCACCCTCACCGCGAAGCAGATCACTCCTCGCGCCAGTGCCGACTACGGTGAGGTGCGCTGGGATGCCGTCGTTACCAACCAGAACGGCGATCCCGTCGCCACCTACGACGTGCTCACTCTCGTTGCCAAGCCGAACGGAGAAGGCCAGTGACTCACCAGATCGCAGTCTGCTATGGAATTCCAGACGATCCCGCCGCATTCGACGAGTACTACCGCACTACCCACATCCCGTTGGCGGCCAAGGTGCCCGGACTGTCCGGATTCACCTGGGGCAAATGCTCTTCCATCGACGGATCGGCTCCGGCCTACTACGCCGTGGCGCATCTTCAGTTCGACAACGAGGAAGACCTGAGGAGCGGCTTGGCGTCGCCGGAGATGCGCGAAGCCGGGCGCGATGTCCGCAAGTTCGCTACCGGTGGCGTGACAATGTACACCCAAAGCCTCGAGTCGGTCACTCACTGACCACCACGCGGCGGGCAGGTGGTCGCAGGCACAGTCCTGCCGCCACTCGCCCCGGTGTGGGGTGAACAACCACCCAGGAGCTTGTGATGACAACAGCCGACCAGAGGCAGTTCAGCATCGCCCGTGACATGTTTGCCGCCGACACCGCGTCCCAAGCCCTAGGTATCGAGGTGCTTGAACTCGAACAAGGCCGTGCGTCGGTGACGATGACCGTCACCGACGCCATGGTCAACGGGCACGGAATTACCCACGGTGGATACGTCTTTCTGCTCGCGGACACTGCGTTTGCGCTGGCGTGCAACAGCGGCCACCAAGCCGCTGTCTCCGCACGAGCCGACATCCGATTCCTGCGGTCGACGGAACTCGGCGCGGTCCTGACCGCGACCGCGGTCGAGCGGTCCACGTTCGGCCGCAACGGCATCTACGACGTCACCGTCACCGACGCCGCGGATTTCGTAGTGGCAGAGTTTCGTGGTGACAGCCGTCTCATCAGTGAATCGCTGCCGAGATAGAAGGAGCCGAGCCTGTGCGCGGCCGAATCACCCCGGTGCCACCGGCTCTCCGGTCGCCGTCGCCACCCGCTCGAGAACCGGGGGTATTACGACGAGGCGAACCGTGCGGACCTGCAGCGCTTCTTCGACCACTACCTCAGAGGCGAGGACAACGGCTGGGAATCGACGCCGCGGGTCCGCTACCGATCCTCGACTTCTCAGGTGGAGACCGAATCAGCCATCTTCGTCGGTTATGCCGATATGTCAGCCGGCCGCACCGAAAGAACCGCTCGGGCAGGCGCTTCGAGGTTGACCGTGCTCACGTCCCACCCATCGGCGCGGCGGGTGGGTGGGACGCGGGGACATCACTTCGCCGGTGCGGACGGCATCGGGGAATTGATAGTGGTGAAGTACTGCGCGGCAGCCAGGATGGCGACGGGCGCGGTCACCAGCAACTGACCGGTGACGGTGCCCAGTGCGCCGATGGCGAGGATTCCGCCGAGGCAGCCGACGGCCGCGGCGGGGATGAACGGCCCGAACATGCCGACGATAGTGGCGGCCGCAACTGTCGCACCCGCGATGCCGCCCAGGACGCATCCGACGCCCGCACCGGTGAGCCCGCCGACCAGGGTGCCGATGCTGGCGCCCATGCCGATGGTGCTGGTCATCCGGTTCCACGCCGCCTGCTCGCGCTCGTATTCGCTCTTCCAGGGCGCCTTTTCCTCGTAGGGCAGCGTCGTCGTCGGCCTGTACACCGCGGCGTCAGGGTGGCGGTGCGCTCCTTGACGTCGGCGGTAATTCGCAGACGAGGTATTCCAGCATCGGGTTGTGCGCGCCTAGGAATGGGTACGGTAGGGCCTTCGCCTGCTCCGGTTGATGTGCTAGGCGTTCAACTGAATCTGCGTTGCTGGTGGTTCCAGGACGAGCGTGTAGGCAACCTCGACGGGCGCTGGCGCTCCAGCAAGGACAGTGCGAGTGTCGGCGTACACCGTGCTCCGCACATCAGCCAGCGATCCGGAGCCGCCGGACTCCAGCTGTGTGTAGACCTGCAGATGCGATGATCGCGATTGTCACGAAGCCCGCTGGCTCTCCCAGCGTGACGATATCCTCGCTGCCGGTGGTAATCGCACCAACAACCAGGACGGTCAGGGCGAAGACGGCGCCCACGACCGCTCCCCTGCCTGCTGCCCCGAACCTTGTGGTGTGTTCTCGGCCCGAGGTTACAGCGCCGAGCGCGCCGAGAGCTTGCATGGCCCACCACAGGGGAACCCAAGTGTTCAGTGCAAAGCCTGCCACCATGCCGAACGCGATCGGCGCTCCGGTAAGGAGAAGGACCTTTCGAATTTGTGAGAATTCTGCGAAGTGTGTCAGCGGTACGTCCACTGGTGCCCGTCGGTCGCGGGGGAGCGGTCCCTTGGGCTCTGCGTCAACCATGCATTCATCCTCGTAATAGGGGGTGTGGACTCCGCGCGTGCCGACCTCGCATGGCGGACGCTTCGACCGTGCTCCGCCCGTAGTCGGGGGGATCCCATCGACTGCACATCTATGTAGGGGCTGAGCATCGGCGACAGCGGAGATGGTTCCCGGACCCAGTTATCGAAGCTAGTGGTCGGAGACATCTACTCGGGTTACTGTCGCGCCGAATTCGCGCCAACGTCGGCCATAGCCTGCACGATCGCCGCTGTCCGCCGGTGAATGAGGGGAAGGTAGTTGTCGTCGGTGAAGATGTAGAGGCTGTCGCGTTCGATACCCGCCAAGACCATCTCGCCGACCACGTCTGGGTCGGCTCCTCTATCGTTGAGTTGTTGTTGTACATCGGCGAGGATCGCGGCGACCTTCGCTGAATGGGGTGGGGTGCCGTCGGGTCGCATGCGGATGGTGTTGTTGACGATGTTGGTGGCCACCTGCCCAGGGCACAAGACACTGGCACCGATTCCGTAGCTGTCCAGTTCGGCGTCCAGGGACTCGGTCAGCCCGACGACCGCGAACTTCGATGTGTGATAAAGGAAGCCGGAACCGGCGACGATATGTCCTGCGACCGAGGCGGTGTTGACTATGTGTCCTCGGTGGCCGCGGTCGAGCATGCGTGGCACGAAGGTCTGGATGCCGTTGTACACCCCGTTGAGGTTGACGTCCATCACCCAGTCCCAGGCGCGGAAGTTCATCTTGCGCGGTGAGGTCGAGTCCGAGACACCGGCGTTGTTGAACAGAAGTGTCACTGGTCCCAGCGCCTGCTCAACCTTGTCGGCGGTGCGCTCGAAGGCATCGCGGTCCCGGACATCGAGGTGATACGCCTCTGCTTCGGTGAGCGCAACGAGGTCACCCTTGGCGGCCTCGAGGGCTTCTCGGTCGGTGTCTGCGATGGCAATTTTGGCGCCTTGCCGGGCACACGCTCGTGCGATTCCCAGTCCGATGCCGTTGGCGCCGCCGGTGATGAAGGCCGTTCGGCCAGCGAGGGGTTGCATGTCTCGGCCCTTTCTGAGTGCGTCGGGTGTGGTGTGGCGGTAGCCACAACGTCGCGCACCCGCACCATCGAGAGAACAGCACAACAGTCTCTATGTCAACCGGCATAGAGTCGATGGTTCGGTAGGGCGGCCCTGGCATGGATTATGTCGATCAACAGTGAGTTGCCGGGCATGCAAGTCCAGGAAGTAGGATGACCCCGTGAATCAACCCGGTCAGCAGCGACGAATCGACGAGATCGGCGAAGAGAGTCGCCGACGCATCATGGACGCTGCGGAGGAACTGTTCGCCGAGCGTGGATATGATCGAACCTCGTTCGTGGACATCGCCGAACGTTCCGGTATCAGTCGCGGGTCGATCCCCTGGCACTTCAAGAACAAGGACGGCTTGGTTATGGCTGTCGTCGAGCGAGCCATCGGCCGGGCGATGCCACAGGAACGCTATCCAGAACTACCCAGCATGACGCAAGTCATGGCGGACTACGCGGACATGCTGCAGCAGCTCAGTCCGAGAATGCTGTTCATGATCCTTACGGAGGCAATGAACAGTACCGGCGCGCTACATGAGCAGTACTGCGACTTCCTTTCGCAGCGCCGCGAAGGGTTGCAGCAATGGTTCCGGATTCAACGGCCAGAGGGTGTGGATCCAGCTGTGGCCGAGGTGCGGGAAGCCGACCTCGCGGCCGTAATCAGCGGCGCCGCGATAGGAATCCAGCTGCAATGGCAGATTGATCCCGACAGCGTCGATCTGGAACGTGCATTGAATGCGCTGGCCGCGTTGATCGACAGCCAGGAGCGCTTGCTTCAGGCGGGAACCGCCGCACCGCAGGTTGCCGAGCGGACGGCCCGTAAGGGCACCGTCAAAGCGACGGCAAAGAAGAGCGACCGCAAGCGGACGTGATGACCTGGACCTGGAGAGGGGCCTGGGCTTAAGGGATGTCCCGTAAGTCGTTGAGCAGCAACCAGTATCGCGTTATCGGTGGTGATCTCGGTGTCCGATCCAGTGATGGTGGAGTTGTTCTCCGGGCTGCGGCCACGCACGTTCACTCGCCTGATCACCCAGTTGCGGTGCGAGGGCGCTGATCGGCCGTTAGGGGTCGACCTTGGGGGTTGTGTTTCGAAGATCGGGTGCTGCTGGTGGCCACCTATTGGCGCACGAATCTGACGATGCGTCAGGTCGCGGCGGTGTTCGGGGTGTCGAAGTCGGCCGCGGCCCGGGTGATCGAGGATCTGGGGCCGGCGTTGGCGCTGCGGCCCCGCGCCCGGTTCCGGCGTGGTGCGGTGTTGATCGTGGACGGCACCCTGGTCCCGACCCGAGATCACAAGGTCGCAGTGCCGAGTAAGAACTACCGGTAGTCGACCAACCATCAGGTCGTGATCGACGCTGACACCGAACTCGTCGTCGCGCTCGGAAAACCGTTGCCGGGCAACCGTAACGACTGCCGGGCATGGGCCGAGTCCGGTGCGGCCGACACCTGCCGTCATGCGGTAGTGATCGCGGATGGCGGCTACCAGGGCACCGGTTTGATCATTCCGCACCGCCGGTCACCGGGTGTCGAGCTTCCGGAATGGAAACAGGCGCACAACAAGTCCCACCGCACGGTCCGTGCCCGCGTCGAGCATGCTTTCGCCCGGATGAAGACCTGGAAGATCTTGCGCGACTGCCGTCTACGCGGTGACGGGGTCAGTGTCGCGATGGCCGGGGTAGCGACACTGGCCAACCTCGCCCACGCCCACTGACACGGGTGTACGGAGCTGGGTCCGACGCGACTATCCCGGACTTACGGGACATCCCTTAGCTACGCAACTCGGGCGAATTCGGCCCTTTCCGTCTGTGATGATTGACATAGACTTGATCCGAATGATTCTATCGGTGTGTCCAGCAACACAAAAGAATGGTCGCTGCGTCTGGCTCCGAGTCGATGCCCGGCTCGACGGCCCGATTGTTCTGCTGGGCGTATTCGACACTGATGGGACCGCATCCCGGATCCGGCAAGAAGGGTTCGGGCGGTCTCCCCTGCTGCCATTCGGAGTTGCTATGTATCTGACACAGTCCATCCACCGCGCGGCAATGCTGTCTCCGGACAGAGCCATGACCATCTGCGCACACCGAAGCACAACGGTCGGTGAATCGGCTGGGCGAATCGCGCGATTCGCCGGGGGACTGGTCGATTTCGGAATCAGCGCTGGAGATCGTGTCGGTATCCTGGCGCTCAACTCAGACCGCTACCATGAGGTTTTGCTGGCTGTGCCGTGGGCCGGTGGTGTGGTGAACCCGGTTAATACCCGGTGGAGCGTGCAGGAGATCGCATACTCTCTCGCCGACTGCGGTACTCAGATTCTGATCGTCGATGACGATTTCTCCAGCATGATCTTCGCGCTGGTCGATCAAGTTCCTTGCCTGCGCACAATCATCTATGCCGGTGATGGCGAGATCCCTGACGGCACAGTGAGCTATGAGGAGATCGTCGCGAATTCGAGCGCCGCCGACGATGCGCGGCGGGGTGGGGCCGACCTGTTCGGCGTCTTCTATACCGGAGGCACCACCGGCCAGCCCAAAGGGGTGATGCTCTCCCATGGGAACCTGCTCACCTCGTCGATGGGCTCGATGGTCACTACCGGCTTGCTGACGAGGGACGGTACTCTGCTGCATGCCGCTCCGATGTTTCACCTGGCCGACCTTTTGACCTGGAGTGTCGGGCTGCTCACGGGGTCGACGCACGTGATGATCCCCAGCTTTACCCCGGCAGGAGTTGCCGACGCTGTGGAGCGGCTCGGCGTCACCGATGCGCTGCTGGTTCCGACGATGGTCCAGATGCTTGTGGACGCGCCCGAAGCGGCCGGAGCGGATCTGACAAGCCTGCGCAACGTTGTCTATGGCGGCTCCTCGATCTCCGCGGCTGCATTGAATCGGGCTCGCGAGCGCGCATCGCCAACGCCTCATTCACCCAGGCTTACGGCATGACCGAACTCGCCCCGGTAGCCACGCTGCTGGTTCCAGACGACCATGACGATCCTGGACTGATCCGCTCGGCTGGCAGGGCGGCCGCGCACTCGGAGGTCCGAATCGTCGACAACGAGGATCGTGAGGTCAAGCGTGGCGTCGTCGGCGAGATCGTCGTGCGGGGCGGTCATGTCATGCAGGGCTACTGGCAGAAACCAGAGGAAACCTCGGCTGCCGTGCGGGGCGGATGGATGCACACGGGTGACGGCGGATATATGGACGATCGGGGATACGTGTTCGTAGTCGACCGCATCAAAGACATGATTGTCACCGGTGGCGAGAACGTATATTCGGCGGAGGTCGAGAACGTGGTAGCGCAGCATTCCTCGGTTCTGCAGTGTGCCGTCATCGGCATCCCGGACGAACGGTGGGGCGAGCGGGTCCACGCGGTGGTTATCTTGGCCACGGGAGCATCCTTGAGTGTCGAGGAACTGGCCGACCACTGCCGCACGATGCTCGCGAACTACAAGCTGCCTCGCAGCTTAGCCATAGTGCCCGAGTTGCCGATCTCTGCTGCGGGCAAGATCCTCAAGCGAGAGTTGCGAGCGAGGTACTGGCGGCGATTCGACAGGAATGTGAACTGAGGTCCATGCCCCTGCGTGCGGCGGTCGTTCGCCCTCACGCAGGGGCCGAGGTTCGGCTCCTGGTCCGGGACAGTCCCGACCAGCACAAGGTCACGATCAGATCGACGGCGTCGTATTTGCTGATCGGGAAACGTCCCGCATGCCAGTCACGTGCTGCGGACTGGCTCATCCCGACCAGCATCGCAGCCACCAGTTGCGCCCGTTTCGTGTCGAGTCCGGAGGCGGCGACCACCTCGGCCACTGCCTCGGTGCAGCCGGTCGTAAGCTGTCGGAGATGCCATTGAACAGAGGGTTCGTCGGCGACGTGAGTGTCGAACAGAAGAGCGAACCCGGTGACGCCGTTTTCCGCGAAGTCGAAAAAGGCATTGACCGCCGCCGAGAGTTTCGTGCGGTTGTCTTCGTTGGAGTGCATCGCTGACCGGATCTTGGTTACCAGGGTGTCGATATGTCGGCGAAGAATCGCCAGATACAGATCCAGCTTGCAGCTGAAGTGTTTGTAGATAACGGGTTTACTGACACCGACGCGACAGGCGACATCGTCCATGGTGGTCGCGTGATAGCCGCGCGCGGCGAATATTGAGCCGGCGGTGGCCAGGATGTGCGCGCTCTGCACTGGACCTGCCGAGAAGGAGGTGGCTGTGCCCTGCAGCTGACTCGCGATCGTTGCCTTGGCGGGCGGGGTGACGAGGCCGCGGCTGTCTGTAGCCATGTGGCGATGCCTTTCGATCGAATCCTGGGGCCATCGCGTAGGCGCGGGGCGGCTGTCTGTATATCGTTCGTGCAGGCTTTCCTGGCGGGCGAGTGCTGGATGGATGTCCTGGTGCTCGTCCGCCAGGAAGACTGAGTCTTCTTAGACCCGGACGCCGTCGAACGGAATCTTGATGAACGCGGTGACCTTAGCTTTGCCGCTGATCGTGTCGCCGTCGACGGTGGCTGTGAACGCCAATGTCAACGGCATCGGCACGGTGATGCCGACCTTCCAGGTCGCGGTGTTTCCGTCGACGGCGTAGTCCCGCAATTCGGCCGTTCCTTCGTCGGAGGCCATGGTGCCCGACGGGTTGTCTCCACCGACCAGGTGCAATCGCGCGGGCCGGTTGCCCTGCTGTGCGCGAAGGGTGATATCCCAGGTTCCTTCGACTGACATTTTCTCTCCTTGGGGTTCCAGCCACGTTGTCGTGTGCTGGTTGTTCAGTGGCTCGCGGTCAGGTGAAGTCCGCGGCACGTTTTTGCAGGAACGCGGCGATTCCTTCGCCCGCTTCGTCGGTGTCAGCGGCGCGTCGCACCGCCAGGGCTTCCAGGCGCATGGCCGATTCGGCGTGTGCTGTCGCCTGGCCACGGATCAGGTGCTTGGTCTGTGCCATTGCTCGCCCCGGGCCGTTTGCCAGAGCTCCGACGATCGCATCGACGGCACCGTCGAGCTGCCCCTCCGGGACGACCTCCGCCACCAATCCATACCGGTGCGCCTGTTCGGCGGTGAGGATCGGATTGCGCAGCGCCAGATACAGGCTTCGATGCAGCCCCATGGTGGCGGGCAACAATGTGGTCCCGCCGTCGGGTGTGAGTCCGATCTTGTTGTACCCGAGGGTGAAGCGTGCCCGTTCGCTTGCGATCAGGATGTCGGCTGCGGCGGCTAATGGCATGCCCGCGCCTGCGGCTACTCCGTCGATCGCGGCAATAACGATGGCATCCGCCCGGGTGAGCTCGCTGACCAGACGATGCAGTACTTCTGCCAGCTCGTCGATGTAGTCACCGCGATCGGGAGCACGATGGAACTCGCCGATATCGCCACCGACACACCACGCCTGTTCGTCACCTTCGAGGACGAGGACTCTGGCACCGGACCGCAAGGCCCAGCGCACCGCCGCCAGCAGTTGAACGGTGCTGGCGACAGTCAGTGAGTTCCGCGCCGCGGGCCGGTTCATCCGGATACGAACACAACCCGAATACGCGGTCACGGTGAGCCCGATGAAATGCGGAGGCCCAGTCACGAGGTCCACTGCGTCGTGGGCGTCATCGTCGGCAGTGTTGGGCACCCGCTACACCCCACGCTCACGAGGCATACCGAGAGCGCGCTCGGCCAGCAGGTTGCGAAGGACCTCGGAGGTGCCCCCCGCGATGGTCGCCATGCGACATTGCAAGAACAAGGTGGTCGCATAGCGGGCTTCGTTGTCGGCGAAGGCCGCGTCCTCGGCGAGCAGCTCGAGCGCGAAATCGCCGACCTGATGAGCGTGCTCGGCTACGAGGAGTTTCGCGATACTTCCCTCGATTCCGGCGGGCTGCCCGAGCACCGCGCGGAAAGCCGAGCGTTGTGCCAGTGCTTTCGCGCCTTCGGCGGCGATGGCGATCTCACCGGCTTTACGCACCAGCTCTGGGCGGTCAGCCGCGACGGACGCGGCGCGGCGCATCAGCTCTTCCCATTCGGGTCCGTTGTTCCAGGTCGCCACACCGAGGCTGACACGCTCGAAACCCAGTGTCGCGCGGGCGACCACCCAACCGTTGTCGACGTCTCCGATCACGTTGTCATCGGGTACGAACACGTTGTCGAGGAACACCTCGTTGAATTCGGAGCTGCCGGTGATCTGGCGCAGCGGACGGATGGTCACTCCCTCTGATTTGAGGTCGATCACCATGCAGGTGATGCCTTTGTGTTTCGCGGCATCGGGATTCGTGCGCACCAGCGCCAACCCGATATCGGCGTGATGGGCATCGCTGGTCCAGACCTTCTGTCCACTGACGTTCCAGCCACCCTCGCAGCGCACAGCGTGGGTACGCAGGGCAGCCAGGTCGCTGCCGGCGCCCGGCTCGGAGAACAACTGGCACCAGCGGGTCTGGCCGAGCATCGTCGGATTCATCCAGCGCTGTTGCTGTTCGGCGGTGCCGAACGCCAGCACGGTGGGCAGAATGATCGGCAGCTCCCAGTGAGTTGCCCCGAGCGCGCTCGTCCGGTCGAGGTCGCGGGTCTCCTCCTCGATCACCAGCTGCTGAATGGGGTCGGCACCCAGACCGTAGGGTCGGGGCCAGTGCGGGTACAGGTACCCGCCATCCACGATGAGCTGATGGCGGTCGCTCTCGGGAGAGCTGAGAACTTTCTCTCGGAAGGCGGCCACCTCGGCCCGAAACGCCTCTGCCTCCGGTGGCAGCGACACTCGCGACTCCGGCCGCGCCAGCACGGTCTCTGCGCGGCCCGCCGCATAGACGATGTCATCGCTGGACCCGAGGATTGCGGCCCCGGCACCTGCCCGTCGCAGATAGAGGTGGATGTCGTGTTCCCAGGTGAAACCGATCCCGCCATGGATCTGCAGCGCCGTCTTCGCGCAGCGCAGCGCGGCCTGGCCGGCCAACCGGTAGGCGATGGCTGCGAGTACGGAGAAGTGCTCGCTGTCCGAGGAGTTCGCTGCACGCCAGGTGGCTGCGGTGCTCACCTCGGCTGCGAGCAGCATGTCGGCGCAGTGGTGTTTCACGGCCTGGAACGAACCGATGACACGACCGAATGCCTCACGCGTGGCGGCGTACTCGACAGCGATCGCCAGGCATGCCTGAGCCACACCCACTGCGTCGGCGGCAGCCAGCAGTGAGACAGTGGCCCGCAGGCGTTCGGCCGCGCCGGGGATGACGACGAGCACCTCGGACAGCGCGACATTGTGCAGGGCGAACTGGCTCGTGTCGCGGGAAGGATCGAATCCGGCCCGGATCCGCTCACTGACTCCGGCCACGGTCCGAGCGACGATCAACACGTCGTCGCCCGCGATCATGGCCAGATGCGTCGCCGACCGTCCACCTTCGACAGGCCCGAGATCGCCGCCTGTCACCGCGTCGGCAGTGGCTGTTATGGCGCGTGCCGCGATACCGATCCGTACGTCACCCTTGGTGATCCCCTCGAGCAGCAACCGGGAACTGTCGTCAGCGGGATCGAGCAGTGAGGAGACCGCGAGTGTGCCCATGAGTGGCAGCGGCGCACAGCTTCCACCGAGTGCTTCCATCAGGACGGCGGCTTCGGCCAGGGTTTGTCCGCTTCCGTCCAGCTCCTCGGGCACCAGCAGTGAGGGCCAGCCCATCGCAACGGACTGCGCCCACAGTGAATCGGTTTTCTGTTCGTTCTCGGTGCCTTCGAGCAGGAGGCGGGTCAGTCGAAGAACGTCATTCTTCTTGGCCCAGGCCCGGGCTGCCGCCGACATGCTCTCGTGGTCCGGGGTGATGGCAATCGCCATGGTGCTCCTCGCAGTGTGTTGGGAAGTGAGTGGCAGACATGCGCGGTGCGCAGGGGATGAAGCCACCTGGCGACAAAAGGACCGCGTCACGCCCAAGTCTATGTTCAGTGAACGATACTATGCTGCCCAACACATAGGCAAGGGCAGGTGAACGAGCCCTTCGGTGTCTTCCCCGGGAGACTGTGTTGATTGACATAGACTTGCCATCTTCGTACAGTTGTTCGCGTAAGGAAGCAATTTCGATGCAGCGCAGGCATTGCGCGGGGAAAGGACATCGGTCTGATGACTGAATGGGATGGCGCTACGGCCTTCATCACCGGCGGAGCGCAGGGCATCGGCCTGGGGATCGCACGGGCGTTGGCTCGCAAGGGCGTCAAGCTGGCGTTGGCCGATATCGACACCGAGGCGCTGGCGCGGGCCGAATCCGAGTTGAGTGCCACTACGGCCACTGCGGCATATGAGCTCGATGTGCGTGATCGCGACGCGTTCGCTGCGGTCGCGGACAAGGCTGAGAGCGAGCTCGGCCCGGTGACGCTGCTGTTCAACAACGCCGGCATTGCGCCGAGTGTGGCGATGGACACTGTTCGTTACGATCAGTGGGATCTCGCCATAGGGATCAACCTCAACGGTGTTTTCAACGGCATCAAGACTTTTGTGCCCCGAATGATGGAGCGAGGCCTGGCGGGCCACGTGGTCAACACGGCTTCTGGCGCCGGTCTCGTGGCGGGCCCGGGTTTTCTCTATACAACGTCGAAATTTGCCGTGGTAGGGCTGTCGGAATCACTGCGCACCGAACTTGCACCGCACAAGATCGAAGTCGCTGTACTGTGCCCAGGGCCGGTGAACACGCAGATCATCAACAATACGATCGGTCTCACCAACTCCCGCCGCGCGGCGCCGGAGGAGACGGTCGCGTTCCTCGAGTCCGGTGTCAGCATCGATTCCGTGGGAGAGATGGTGATCGCGGGAATGGAAGCCCGACAGCTGTGGATCCATACCGACGGGATGATGCGACCCTACGTCGAAATGCGGATGCAGGCATTGCTGGATTCCATTCCTGAGACGGAGTCCCCGCAGGACTGAACGGCCACGGCTCCGCACGTTTTGGTGGATGCGATCAGCGGGCTGTTCCGGCGAAATTCGCCGGAACAGCCCGCTTCTGTTTGCTGCGGGCGGCCGGGTCTGGGTGCAGACGACCGACTGTCGAAGAATCCGGCCGACGTGGTCCGGCGGCGATTCCACCCGCATCAGCAACTGACCTGCGGACACAGGTGACCCGGATAGGCAAATTCGGGTGGTGAGAGCGGCGTTGCCATTCCCTCTGCCCGGGATTCATGCGCTGCCTTCGGACTGATTGTCGGTGACCGCGAACAGTAGGTCACCGCTGTCGACCTGCTCGACCTCTTTTGATAGAGACTCCGCTGATCACGCCAGTTTTCTGCGCCCGTGCCCTGTCGGCACAATCCACCAGCACTGCCACAACTGTCCGTTGAGTAGGCGCTCGACGGTGCGATGCGTTCGTCGGGATCGGAGATGGCTTCGGGCCGCATGTGCAGCGTGACGCCCTTCTCGAGCGTGACGTTGTGTTCCTTGTCATGGCGCGGGTCGAATTAGAACTGGAGTGCCGACGGCCTCGCCCGCCGTACTTGTCACGGCGGGCGAGGAATTCGGTGGTCGAAAACGGGGAACAGTGATCTGTTGAGGGTGTCTCGGCGCTACCGCGAGGAGCCTTCCAGCCTATGAGCTCGCCTTTTGTCAGCGATGAACACGGCAACGGTGTTCGCGCCGAGTTGGTAGGCGGCACGGAACGCGCGGATGGCGATCTCACCGCGGATGGCGACCGGGACTTGGAGAACATGTCGGTCGACTTGTCGGATCGGGGCGCGAAGGCGCGCCGAAACGAGATCGGCGGCCTGCACGGTCGTGCGAGCCGCCGAAGGAGGTGTCGAGTGGTCAGTCCACGAACGCGCGTTGCGGCACGCCCACATATTCACTCAGTGGGCGGATCAACGCATTGGCCTCACCCTGCTCGATGATGTGCGCTGTCCAGCCGGTGATTCGGCTCATTACGAAGATCGGGGTGAACACCTCGATATCGAACCCGAGTAGGTAATAAGCGGGCCCGGTGGGAAAATCGAGATTGGGCCTGATGCCGGTTGCCTCGTCCATGGTGCGTTCGAGGGTCTCGTACATCTGCACCCATTTGGCGCCATCGGTCGCGGCCGCGATATCGAGAAACGCGTTCTTCATCGTCGGTACCCGAGAGTCGCCGTTCTTGTAGACCCGGTGCCCGAAGCCCATCACCTTTTCCTTGTTGGCGAGCTTGTTGCGCATCCACTGCTCGGCCAGCGAGGGATCAGCGATCTCGAGCATGTCGTGCATGACCGCCTCGTTCGCGCCACCGTGCAGCGAGCCCTTCAACGCGCCGATGGCGGCGGTGACGGCACTGTAGATATCGGACAGGGTCGAGGTGACCACCCTGGCCGCGAAAGTGGAGGCGTTGAAGCTGTGCTCGGCGTAGAGGATCAGCGAGATCTCGAACGCCTTCACCAGCTCCGGCGCGGGCACCTTCCCGAAACACATGTTCAGGAAATTTTCGGCGTAGCCGAGGTTCGAGTGCGGCTCGATCGGGTCGAGACCGTGCCGACGGCGGTGATCAGCGGCCACGATCGTGGGTAGCACCGCCAGCATCCGCATCGATTTGGCCAGGTTGGCCTTGGCGGAGTTGTCGTCCTCTTGCGGGTCCTCGGCACCGAGGTAGCTGATGGCGGTGCGTACCACGTCCATCGGGTGGCAATTCTCGGGAAGTTTGGCGATCAACGACAGCAGCGACCGATTGGCTCGGCGCGAGTCCCGCTCACGCTGGGAGAACAACGTGAGCTGGGAATTATCGGGGAGTTCACCGTGCCAGAGCAGGTAGGCGACCTCCTCGAAGCTGCAGTTCGCGGCCAAGTCCTGCACGGCGTAGCCGCGATAGGTCAACGAGTTCGTCTCCGGGACCACCTTGGAGATAGCGGTGGTGTCGACGACGACACCGGCGAGTCCCTTGTAGATGGCCGGAACGGCGAGGTCCGTCATCATTGGTCCCTTCTCAGAGCGAAATTGAAGATGTCGGAATCGAATTCGTTGTAGCGCTCGTACTGCAGCAGTTCGTAGAGGCGGCTGCGGTGCTGCATCCGGTCGAGCAGACCGGACTGGGTGCCCTGTTCGTAGATCTCGCGCAGACCGGCTTCGGCGGCGAACATCGCCAACCGCAGCGTCGAGACCGGGTAGATCACCGCGTTGTAGCCGATCTTCTCCAGCGTCGAGGCCGGGATCAGCTCGGACTTGCCGAACTCGGTCATGTTCACCAGCAGCGGGATGTCCACCGCGGCACGGAACTTCTCGAAATCTGCCGGGGTGCGCAGGGCTTCGGTGAAGATCAGATCCGCGCCCGCGTCGGCATAGGTCTTCGCCCGGTCGATCGCCGCATCGATGCCTTCGATGCCAGCGGCGTCGGTGCGGGCGCAGACGACGAAGTTAGGATCGCGCCGCGCCGCGACCGCCGCCCGCAGGCGCCGCACCATCTCCTCGACCGGGACCACGGCCTTGCCGTCGAGGTGCCCGCACCGCTTCGGGTTGACCTGGTCTTCGAAGTGGGCACCGGCGATCCCGGCGTCTTCGAGGAAGGTGACCGTGCGGGCCGCGCTCATCGGCTCGCCGAAGCCGGTGTCGGCGTCGATGAGGACCGGCAGGTCGGTGACCCGGGCGATCTGGCGGCCGCGCTCGGTGACCTCGCTCAGCGTGGTGAGGCCGATATCGGGCAGGGCCAGATCGGCGGACACCACCGCGCCCGAGACGTAGACGCCTTCGAAGCCGATCTCCTGGATCAGCTTGGCCACCAACGGATTGAACGCGCCAGGGATGCGCTGGATCCGGTCCGAAGCCAGGCCCGCCCGGAACGCGCTGCGCTTGTCGGTTACCGACGCCGACGATGCCAGCAGGCCGCTCATCAGAACAGCCCCTTCGGCAGCTTCGGCGCGCGGGCCAGGACCTCGTCGGAGACGGTGAAGTTCAGCTGGCCCAGCTCCTCTGCGATCAGCTCCGGCGTGCGCTGGGCGACATCGAGGAAACGATTCTGCTCCGCCTGGTCGATGACGCCCTCGGCCAGGGTGCGGAACTTCGCGATGTACTGCTCACGGGCGAACGGGCGAGCGCCGAGCGGGTGGGCGTCGGCGACAGCGAGCTCGTCGACGATCACTTCGCCGCTCTTCAAAGTGATTTCGGCGCGGGCGCCGAAAGCCTTCTCGTTCGGGTCGGTGGAGTGGTAGCGCCGGGTCCATTCCGGGTCCTCGGCGGTGGAGATCTTGTTCCACAGCTCGATGGTGTCGGGGCGCTGCGCGCGCTCGGGGGCGTAGGAACGCTCGTGGTGCCAGGTGCCGTCCTGCAGGGCGACCGCGAAGATGTACATGATCGAGTGATCGAGGGTCTCGCGCGAGGCCTGGGGATCGAACTTCTGCGGATCGTTCGAGCCGGTGCCGATCACGTAGTGCGTGTGGTGGCTGGTGTGCAGCACGACGGTCGCGATCTGGTCCAGATCACCGACCCGCTCGCGCAAGCGGAACGCCAGGTCGATCGGCGCCTGGCTCTGGTACTCGGCCGAGTGCTCCTTGGTGTAGGTGTCGAGGATGCCGCGCTTGGCCTCACCCGGTGCGGGCAGCGGCACCGAGTACTCCGCGTTCGGGCCACCGAGCAGCCAGGCGATGACGCCGTCTTCGCCCTCCCAGATCGGCGAGGGGGCTCCTTCACCGCGCATCGCGCGATCGACGGACTCGACGGCCATCTTCCCGGCGAAGGCCGGGGCGTAGGCCTTCCAGCTCGAGATCTCGCCCTTGCGCGATTGCCGGGTGGCGGTCGTGGTGTGCAGGGCCTGCCCGATCGCTTGGTAGATCGTCTCGGTGTCCAAGCCCAGCAGGGTGCCGATGCCTGCCGCGGCCGAGGGGCCGAGGTGGGCGACATGGTCGATCTTGTGCTCGTGCAGGCAGATCGCGCGCACCAGGTCCACCTGGATCTCGTAGCCGGTGGCCAGGCCGCGGATCAGGTCCGCGCCGCTGCGGCCGGTGTGCTGGGCGGCGGCCAGGATCGAGGGGATGTTGTCGCCCGGGTGCGAGTACTCCGCGGCCAGGAAGGTGTCGTGGAAATCGAGTTCGCGGACCGCGACGCCGTTGGCCCAGGCGGCCCATTCCGGCGAGAACCGGCCGGGCACACCGAACACGGCCGCGCCCGGCCCGTAGGCGTGGGCTAGTGCCTGCGCGCGAGCGTTGGCGACCGGCCGGCGGGTGATCGAGGCCGCGGCCACCGAGGCGTTGTCAATGATCCGGTTGACGATCATCTCCTCGGTCTCCGCGGCCACTGGCACCGCATCGGCGGCAACCTCGGCGATCCGCCACGCGAGGTGTTCTTCTCGCGGGAAGTCCTCGGCGGAGCGGTGCGTTCGGGCGAGATGGTGCTTCACAGCGGTTGGCCTCCAGGCGTCGAATATTCACCAGTACTTTCCGCACGTTACACAGATAGATGAGCAGACAAAATGGCTCACAGACGCCGAAATTTGTGGAAGCCATACTGCAAAGTTGTGAATATTGTAAAAAGTGTGAGTGCTAGATTTGAGTTATGCAGAAGATGTACGTGGGCGCAAGGCTGCGCACACTGCGCGACCAACACGGCCTGTCGCAGACCGCGATGGCGAAACTGCTCGAGCTATCGGTGAGCTATATCAACCAGCTGGAGAACGATCAGCGCCCGCTGACTGTGCCGGTACTGCTCAAGCTCAACGCCACTTTCGACTTGGACGTGAGATTCTTTGCGACTGATATCGATGCGCGGCTGCTTGCCGATCTACACGACGTGTTCGTCGAAGATCCCGACACAGCTGGCATCAGCAATGCCGAACTCGAGGACCTTATGGCGCGGGTGCCCGCCGCCGCGCACCTGCTGGTGAATCTGCACCGCAAGCTGCGCGGCGCGACACAGCAGATCGAGCAGATCTCCGCCGGCTTCGAGGGTTCGGTAGCAGGAGCAGCGGCGGTTACGCCCTATGAGGATGTGCGTGACTTCTTCTACGATCGCCGCAACCATATCCCCGAGCTCGACCTTGCCGCCGAATCCATGTTCACCGAGAACCGGCTCAGCATCGGTGGATTGGACCTGCAACTGACCCGGCTGCTGCGCGAGCGGTACGGCATCACCGTCACGATCCGCTCGGACGCACCGACGGATCCCGGCCCGAAGCGCGTCTTCGATCCCGGCGCACACCATGTCACGCTCGCGCGTAGACTCTCGGCCGGCCAGCGCGCTTTCCAGCTCGCCACCCAGCTGGCCTTCCTGACCTATAGCCACACCATCGAAGCCATCACCGCCACGGTGACCATGCCCGCCGAATCCCGTGACCTGTTACGGGTCGGCCTGGCCAACTATTTCGCCGGAGCGCTGATCCTGCCCTACACCCGGTTCCGCAATGCGGCCGAAGAGCTGCGCTACGACATCGAACTGTTGTCGTCGATGTTCGAAGTCGGTTTCGAGACTGTCTGTCACCGGTTATCCACGATGCAGCGAGTCGGTCAGCGTGGTGTGCCGTTCTTCTTCGTACGCACTGACCGGGCGGGCAACATCTCGAAACGTCAGTCCGCTACCGCTTTCCACTTCTCCCGGGCCGGCGGCAGTTGCCCGCTGTGGGTGGTCCACGACGCGTTCACCACACCAGGACGTATCCGCACACAGATCGCGCAGATGCCCGATGGTCGTAAGTATCTGTGGCTGGCCCGCACCACCGACGAGAGCACACCGGGGTTTCTGTCCGCCAAAAGGGATTTCGCGATCGGCCTCGGGTGCGATATCGCCTACGCCGAAAAGCTGGTGTATTCGCATGGACTGCCTTTGCGCGATGATGCCACCGCGGTCCCGATCGGTGCCGGGTGCAAGGTGTGCGAACGTCCCGAGTGCGCACAGCGGGCGTTCCCGCAGATCGGCCGCGCTATCCGCGTCGACGGCAACCGTGCTGCCAACATCCCGTACACACCCGCCGACCTTCCCCCCGCCGAGTGAAGTTTATCGCCCGCATCTACGACAAATGTCCGTGGCCACCGCTCAGACAGCAGTGGTCACGGACATTGCCCGTCCATATACGTGTAGCTAGGACGCGATCCGTGGGGGAGCGGAGCCTTCCCTCGCAGTACCTCAGATTTGTCAGCACTCACCGGCTACCTTGGCGAAGTTAATTGGCAGGTATCGCGACCACGGCCCATCGGACGTTCGGGCGGATCGCTGCGCAGCACCAACCGATTCCGGATGTCGGATCGGCATAGGAACCGACCAGTGACCTCAACTCGGCCGCACTGCCCCCACCGCGCGAGCCACGGTCGGGATCCCAGTACAGGTAACCAGGGCTCTACTGCTCGGTTTCACCGCGCAGACGACAGCGGCGCTGTTGAGCGCGGCCCGACGCGATCGGCATAAACCTCGGCGGGGTGGGGCTGCGCCTGAGACAGCCCCACCCGGCCGCCGCACCTGAGTGCGGGCAGACCTGCCGGGCCACCGACCGCGACACCGACAGGCAGTCTTTGGGTATCAGCCCTTGGAGAGCTGGCGGATGACCTCGATTCCCGAGGGGTCGACGGGGAATCCGTCGAAGACGACACGGGCGTTGGCGTGGCCGAGCTGGTGCAGGCCGAACGCGGCCTGCATCGCAGTGTATTGGCCCTGCGCTTCCAGCCCTTGATTGACCGATAGTTTGGCGAGTTTCAATCCCATTGCAGGCCGGGCTGCGATCTCCACGGCGATGGCGAGCGTGAAACTCTCGAGTTCGTCTCGGGCGACAACGTGATTGACCATGCCGAGCTTTTCGCACTCGGCTGCCGTGAGCGCATGGCCGCGAAACAGCATCTCCTTGGCCTTGCGCGGTCCCACTTCCCAAAGGTGGGTGTGGTATTCGTGGCCGTTGACGCCGAATGCGACTGTCGGGTCGGAGAATGTGGCGTCGGCAGAAGCGATGATCATGTCGCACGGCCATACCAGCATCAGTCCGCCGGCGATCACTTTGCCCTGAACCTGGGCGATAGTGGGCTTGGGCATGTTGCGCCAGCGCCAGCACATCCCCAAGTACATCTCCTCCTCATTGACCATGGGGCCGTGCTGGCCGGGCTGGCGGAATCCTCCGGTCATGGTTCGGGTCTCGAGCTCATCAGCGCATGCGACGCTGGTCAGGTCGTGGCCGGCGGAAAAGTGCGGACCGTCGGCAGCCAGGACGAGAACCTGCACGTCGTCGTCGAGGGCAGCCTTTTGGAAGGCTGTATCGAGCTCATGCAGCATCTGATAGTCCTGCGCGTTTCGCCGCTCCGCGCGTGCGAGGGTGATCCGTGCGACCCCCGGCGCCGGGATATCGTAGCGAATCCGCTCGAACTCGTTGTCAGGCATCGGCTTTCATCCTCTCAATGGCTTCTTCACGCATCTTGCTGCGCCTGACCTTGCCCGCGTCGTCGCGCAGCGGGCTGTCAATGAACTCCACCGAACGCGGAATCTTGTACCGGACGAGTTTGTCGGCCAGGAACTCGATCAGCTCCTCGGGCGTGGTGCCCACTTCGGCCTGCACCAGCGCGTGCACCCGTTGCCCGAGATCCTCGTCGGGCAGGCCTACCACCACCGTCGAGAGGATCTTCGGATGAGCGTCAAGGGCGTTTTCCACTTCTGCGGGATAGACGTTCGCGCCGCCGCTGACGATCATGTCCACCCGACGATCACTGATGTAGATGTAGCCGTCGGAATCCTTCCATCCCAGGTCTCCCAGCGACTCCCAGCCGTCGACGTCTTTGGACTCGGCACCGATGTAGCGGTAGGTCGGTGGCTGGCCTTCGGGCCGACGCATGAAGATCTCGCCGACGGTCTCCGGTGGAACTTCGGTGCCATCGGCGTCGAGAATTTTCATCTCGCCGATGACCGGCCGCCCGACCGAGCCCCGATGTTCGAGCCATTCGGTGCCAGTGATGATGGCAACCGCCTGCAGCTCCGTACCGCCGTAGAGTTCCAGGACCTTCTCCGGACCCACCCGGTCCAGCCACGCCTGCTTCAACCACTCGGGGCACTTGGAGGCCATGTGCCACAGAATCCTGATCGAGGACAGATCGTATTCGGCCCCGGACTCGAGCACCCGGTGCATCCGATGCAACATCGTAGGTACCAGCAGCATCCAGCTGACCCGGTGCTCTTCCACGAGCTGGAGCAGTCGTTCGGCATCGAAGCGCTTCATCACCACAACATGCTGTCCTAGCAGCAAGCCTCCGATCGAGCTCGTCACGGCGGAGTTGTGGTATAGCGGCGTGGCGACCAGCTGCACGTCCTGGGATCCGTATTGGAAGACCATTGCGTTGAGCGCGGGTGAGACCTCGGCTGTCGTGCCGGCGACAATGATCTTCGGACGACCGGTACTTCCCCCCGACGTCGGTGCTTTCCATGCCGGTGACACCACCTCGGGCAATGGCTCCTCGCTCAGCGAGTCATCGGGCTCGAAGTCGGCTGCGAGACAGGCGCGGCCAGGGTGATCGTCCGGATCGGCTCCGACGATGAGCTTTGCGTCGGCGAGGTCGACAATCGCTTGCCGTTCGGAAACCGGTAGCCGGTAGGAGATCGGCATCGGCACCGCGCCGACCTTCAGCACGGCCAGAAACGACACGTAGTAGTCGACGCCATTGGGCAGCGCGATCGCTACGTACTCGCCGAATCCCACCCCGAGTTCGGTGTATGCCCGCGCCATGCGATTGGACCGACGCTCCAGCTGGCTTCGGCTGATCGAGTCATCCTCGCAAGTTACCGCCACGAAGTCGGGCGCTTCCTCGGCCAGCCGACGCAAGATCCGTACGTACGGCTCGACAGGACTGTTTGCCAATACCTGCCCCAGATCGGCAGCGTCCATCTGATGACCTCCTTTGGTCTCGTTCGACACAGAGAATGCAAGAATGATAACTCTATGTCACCTAGCATAGGCTTTAAAAGGTGTGTTTGGTGTTTCGGTTGGGTCGGTGGTGCCTTGTTTGGGTGGCTGGTCAGGCGGATTCGAGCAGTGTGCCCGTTCCGATTCCTCCCGCGCAGCACATGACCGACAGCGCGGTGCCTCGGGTCGTGCGTAGTTGGTGGGCCAGGTCCACCAGTTGCCGGATACCCGAGGCGCCGAACGGGTGGCCCATTCCGATGGCGCCGCCGTTGACGTTGAGTCGCTCGATGTCGACGTTGTAGACGCTCTGCCACGCGCAGACCACCGCGGCGAAGGCTTCGTGTACTTCGACGAGGTCGATGTCGTCGATCGAGATCCGGTGCGTATCGAGCAGGCGATGGGTGGCCACGATCGGTCCTTCCAGCATCAGGTCAGGGTCCACGCCGACCGAGACCACTCGACGAATCCAGGCGATCGGTTCGAGTCCGTACTGCTCGACAGCTCGCTCGGAGGCCAGCAGTAGCGCTGCGGACCCGTCGGAGAACTGGCTGGCCGACCCGGCGGTGATGATCCCGTTCTTGTCGAAGGCGGGTGTGAGCGCGGCCATCTTCTCGTCGGTGGAGTCGGCGCGGATTCCTTCGTCGCGTTCGAGCAACGAGGTGCCGTCGATCTCGATTTCGACCGATTGGGGTTTGAGGCGCCCGGTGTTCCATGCTTGATCCGCTCGTAGGTGGCTGCGTAGCCCGACTGCGTCGGACTGCGCACGGGTCACGCCGTAGTGTTTGGCCACAGCTTCACCGGCGGTGCTCTGGTGTGGCATTTTGTATCGTGTGAGAAGCGATTGCGGGTATGGGTGACCGCCGTGGCTGCTCAGATCGGGTTTTACCCGGCCCAGTGATTCGACTCCGGCGGCCATGACGAGGTCGGCTTGTCCCGCCATGATCAGAGCCGCGCCCAGGTTGGCTGCCTGTTGGGAGGATCCGCATTGTGTGTCGATGGTGCTGGCGGGCACGGTGTAGGGCAGTCCGGCTGCCAGCCAGCCGTTGCGGCCGATGTTCATCGATTGGTCGCCGGCTTGGTAGACGCAGCCCACCAGGGCTTGGTCGATGCGTCCGGGGTCGTCGAGTCCTGATCTGAGGGCGGCGGCGTTGAGCGAGGCGCCGAGCAGATCCGCGGGGTGGATATTTGCGTATGCTTTGCCTGCACGGCCGATCGGGGTGCGGGCGCCGCTGACGATAGCTACGCGTGTAGTGCTGCCGGTCATGGGAAGAGTCTCCTCGGGTGCTGGGAACGATTGCGCTATTCGCGGTGGCTGCGGCCGACGAGCGGAGGCGGTAGTGATGGCCGGTGTGCGCCCCGGCGAAAGAAGCGACACCAGTGCGATGTCAGGAGGTGCTGCGTGGGCGCCGCGACCACAGCACTCCCGCGCCCGCCAGCGTCAGAATTCCGGTCATGCCCAGTCCGATCGGGATCCAGCGCTCGAGCAGATCCACTGTTCGGCGGCCGTCCTCGGCATCGGCGAGGAGGCTGTTCTCGGTTTCGGGTGTGAACTGGACTTGCATGTCGACCACTGTCATCACTTCGGGCGAGCCGCCGACGGGCGCGTAGTAGCGCTTTTGCTGCTCGGCGAACCGCACGATCGAGCCGGTGACCGGTTCTGCCCAGATATCACGAGTCGCTGTGTAGAACATCGACAGCTGCACCGCCGGTGCCTGCGCGGGCAGTCCAAGGGCGGCAGCCGGAACGGTGAGGCTGCCGGTCGCCGGATCGTGACCGGAGATATCGATCGGTGCGACGGAATTTCGGAAGTGCAGCAGCCGAACACCGTTGACCACGGTCTCGTCATCGATGAACTGGAGAACACCGTCGGTCTTCGTCGTCGTGTCGAAGTACTGATAGTCCTGCTTGTCCGCATCGAAGGGGAACTGGTACTGCAGCCCGCGCGGACCGCTCGCGCCATCGCCGGGGCACGCAGTCGACGCCACCGGGGTTGCAGTCGAGCGATCCAGCGCCACGCAGTCCTTCGACGTACTCAGGACCGCTCCCTCGCCTTGGCGATCGGTCCGTCTCACTGTGCCGGTGACCTGCAGGACGCTGATGGACTCGTCGTTGCCCGCGACGGCTCGCGACTCCGTTGTCACCTCCAGCGGCACGTCCTTCTCGACCGCCGCCTGACCGGTTGCTATCGAGGCCGGGTCCAGCAGCGAACCCGAACCTCGCGCCACCGTGACACTGTCGAATTCCGCGGGGAGCTTGATCAGCATGCCGACGATCACGGTGGGGATCAGGACCGCGGCGACCAGCGCGACAACGCCGGCTGCGGCGAGGCTGTAGACCAGCGCAAGCCCACGCCACGGGGCCGAAGAACTGTTGCCGCCGGCGTTGCTCGTGGCAGCGGCTTCTGTGGACGGCAATTCATTTCGAGTTCGACGAAACAGACTTCTCGTCATTGAGTAAACCTTCTCTGTGGATTTCTCGGCTCGCTCGACGCTGCGAGCCTGGGGTCGGTTCAACGCACCGGACAGGCATCTTCTGCTCGCCGATCACGACACCTCGAGCGGCACGCTCACGATCTCGCCGGCCCTGATTGCCGTCGTCCTTTCCTGGCGAGGCGCCGGCAGTCGGCAACTCGTTGTGATCAGAAGACGCGGCACGCGGGATATCGACTCTCGCGCATCTCTCCGGCGCTTTCACTGCTGCGCCCTCGATAGAACATCACGTCGACCAACTCTATGTCAACCAGCACATTGTAAGTTGCCTTGACCGGCCGGGCGCTCCCACTCGCGTTGCGACCTGAAGCGACGATAGCTGTTCGCTATCTATATGTTGTTTGACATAGAACATGCTGGGCTGTTGCAATTGGTTTGTTGGACACCGACGGCAAAGGAGCTATCGCGATGATCGGTACCGGGAAAGCCGACGAACCCTCATCGACGAACTGAGATTCACCGAGTCGCGGACGGAGCGAGGCTCCCCGAGCGTGACGGCGAGGTCGGTGTCGTCTGTGGGCCGACAACAACCCAGATGCTCTGCAATTGGTCCGCCCCGCCCACCTCTATCTCGTGCGTCCGGACGGCAGCATCGCCCAGGCCACCGACGAACCGGTGATGTTTCCCAACGGGATCACCTCCAACGACGACGGTGAGATCGTTGTGGCCGAATCGTTCGCGATGGCGCTGACGGCTTTCCGTCCCCGCGTCGACGGCACCTTCGCCTCCGCGCGCCCAGCGGCCGATCTCACCCTCATCTCACCGGACTTCTCTCCCGACGGGCTCTGCGCTGTCCCCGGTCAAGGCATCTGGGTCGCCGACCCCACCGGATGCCGTGCCGTGCTCGTGGGACCCGACGGAACCCCGCAGCGTGAGATCGCCACCGAACACAAATGCCTCGATATCGCAACCGTTGCTCCCGCGCCGAGTTATGCACGATGTTGTGCGGCAATTGTGTCGCAGCGGCGGAGTATGTCTAACGGCGGTGAAGCGCGGTGCGAGAGGAACGGCTGCAAGAACACCAGCTGGTCGTCGTGGCGGACCGGGCCGCGCCGTGCCCGCGCGGACCCCCGCGATGTCGGTGCCGCTCGTCATCGAGCTTGTGAGCATGCAGTTCAGCCACGCCGGACCGTTGCGCGGCCGTCGTATCGCTGCACTGCTGCGCCCGCACGGCATCGTCGAGGTCGTGGCCAGGTGCGGTCTCCAAAAACATACGCGGAGCTATTGATCGAATAGATTGTGACACAATCATTGTGCATAAGGGTGGTTGTGTGGTTCACTCGACAGGCGAGCCGCGGCGCCGGGTAGCGAGCGCGGACTCCGATCTCGACCTCGATGTAGACGTATCCAGATCGCTGTGGACCCACAGCGGTGCGCCCCGTGTGGCGACCAAGCGCTCTGGTTCGACCGCCGCCGCGTCGCCAGCCCGAAGGGCGATGCCGACGACAGCGGTCGGAACGACGAAGGAGCAAGTCAGTGACGACCCTCGACCCCCACGGCGACGCGCTACCGAGCGCGCCGCGCACACAGCGCCGACTCCCGCGTCCTTCGGAGATCCTGCCGCTGTTGAAGTTTCGCGCTCCAGAGCTGAACGCGCGCACGCGCCGCCTCGAGCGGGCCCACACGATCGAGGATCTGCGTCTGATCGCCCGGCGTCGGACCCCTCGTTCGGTGTTCGACTACGTCGACGGTGCGGCGGAGCAGGAGATCAGCATCGGCCGGTCTCGCGCCGCCTACAACGACGTGGAGTTCCAACCGCGGGTTCTGCGCGATGTGTCGAGCATCGACACCTCCGCCGAGGTACTCGGTATGCGCGCGGCCCTTCCGCTCGTGCTGGCGCCGACGGGCTTCACCCGGATGATGCACCATGAGGGCGAGATCGCCGTGGCCCGGGCCGCGGCCCGCGCCAACATCCCCTACGTGCTGTCCACGATGGGGACCACCGATCTCAACGATGTCCGCGCCTGCGCGCCGACCGCGCGCCAATGGTTTCAGCTCTACTTGTGGAAAGACCGCGAGGCGAGTGAGCTGCTCATCGAACGAGCAGCCAAGGCAGAGTACGAGGCGCTGGTCCTGACCGTCGACACACCGGTGGGCGGAGCGCGGATGCGCGACATCCGCAACGGGCTCACGATCCCGCCGGCGCTCACCCTGCGCACCCTGGCCGGCATGGCCGTGCGACCCTCGTGGTGGATGAACGTCCTCACCACGGCCCCGCTCGAGTTCGCCGCGATGAGCAGCTTCGACGGCACGGTCGAGGAACTGATCGGCCGGATGTTCGATCCGAGCGCCACGGCCGAGGATCTGCAGTGGCTGCGTGAGCGCTGGCCGCGCAAGTTGGTGATCAAGGGAATCCAGAGCGTCGAGGACGCCAGGATGGTCGCCGACCTCGGTGCCGACGCGGTGGTGGTGTCGAATCACGGTGGGCGACAGCTCGATCGGGCACCCACCCCGCTCGAACTGCTGCCCCGCGTGGTCGACGCGATCGGCGACCGATGCGAAGTGCTCGTCGATACCGGCGTGCGGACCGGTGCTGATCTGGTGGCCGCTCGTGCCCTCGGCGCGTCCGCGGCGATGGTCGGCCGACCCTATCTGTACGCGCTGATGGCGGCCGGCGAACAGGGGGTCGACCGCATGCTGGAGATCTTCGCCACCGAGTTCACGCGGACGATGCAACTGCTCGGTGTGGTCGAGGCCGATAGTCTCGGCACCGAGCACGTCTCGCTGAAACCGCGCGGGCAGTGACCAGGGTCGATAGGGAGTCGCCGGTGCTCATCGGCGACACACCCACGGCGCGTCGGGTCGCGGAATCGTTGGCGGCCGAGGGCACGTCGGTGATCCATCTGCTCGAACCGCTCGACGTCGACCTGCGCTCGACGCTGTCGGAGAAGACGGCGATGGTTGCGGTAATGGTCCACGACGACATCCGCG
Organism: Nocardia sp. FBN12; assembly: GCF_054031145.1. Lineage (NCBI taxonomy): Bacteria > Bacillati > Actinomycetota > Actinomycetes > Mycobacteriales > Nocardiaceae > Nocardia > Nocardia sp. FBN12. Next base: position 2,565,464 of record NZ_CM132926.1, on the reverse strand, counting down.
CCCTGCGGTTCGCGTTGGGCTGCGCGCACTTCGCGCCGAACGCGTCGATCCTCGTGACGATTTTCGACCGGACCATCGGCGACGAACTCCACCGGCTGCTCCCGCAGTGCGAGGTGACCTCGCCGGCCGATCTGGCGCTTCCGCACCTGGTCGACATCTGTGTCGGTGACGCTCGCGGCCGACGGCGTTCCCTGTCGACGGCGGCCTCGACCGTGGCGACACACCTCACCGGATTCCTGCGGACCACCGATGTCGGTGCGCGCACCATGGTGTACGGAATGGCTGGGCTCGGTGCTGTCGTGGCACTGGATCTGTGTCTGATGGTGCTCGGTGAGCAGCGCCATCCCGCGCGGGCGTTCTACGACGCGGTGCGGGTGGTGACCACGGTCGGCCCGGCCGAGGTGCCGCATCTGCCCGTTACCCTTGTCCTGTCGCCGATCCTGATGCTGATCACCGTCGTCTTCACGGCCATGTTCACCGCAGGTGTAGTCGACCGGTCGATCGGGCCGCGTCTGTTGGGACTGGTCGGGCCACGGTCGCTACCTCGTCGCGACCACGTCGTGGTGGTCGGGCTGGGGCAGGTCGGCGCCCGGCTGTGCATCGAGTTGCACTCGAATGAATGTGCCGGTCCTCGCGGTGGAGCGCGATCCGGCGGCGCCCGGCCTGCGGGTCATCGACGACCTGCGGATCCCCACCATCGTCGGGCACGGAATTGACCGGGCACTCCTGGACAAGGCTCGGGTCGACAAGGCTACCGCGATCGCGGCCGTCGGCTCCGTCGAGCGCGACAATCTCGCCGTCGCGGTGGCAACGCACGGCGTCGCGGCGGCGACGCGCATCATCATCCGCGCCGGTGATCAGGACAGCGGCGGCGCCGAGATCAAGGCCCTGCTTCCGCTCGGGTCCGTCTGCGATGTCACGGCGCTCGCGGTTGACTACATCGTCGACCGCGTCCGCCGAGGTTCGTCGGAGGAGTCCGTCCCGGACGAGATCGAGTTCGCGGTCGCCCCTGGGCTCAGCTGACCCGGGGCGAGTTGTCGTCGGACATTCCGTTGTCGACTATGATCAACAACAGTTGACTTCACGATGCGGCAGATTGCGTAACAACATGTCCAGTGGCGGTAAGGCCAGCAGCACGCCCGCGAGTATCGCGCAGGCGCTCCGCAACGACCTTCTCGAAGGTGCGCTCGCGCCCGGGGCCCGGCTGACGGAAGAGGCGCTCAGCGCCCGCTTCGGGTGCGGGCGCCATTCCGTGCGATCCGGCCTGCAGATCCTCGTCTCGGAAGGACTGCTCGAGCACCAGCGCAACCGGGGAATCGTCGTCCCCGAGGTGACCGAGGACCGGATCGATGACATGTGCTCGTATCGATCGATCCTGGAACTGGGCGCGCTGCGCCTCGCACTCAGCAAGGGCACGGACTTCACCGGCGTGTCCGACGCGGTCGAGGAACTCGAATCGTTGACCGAGGGCACCCCGTGGCGCCACGTGATCGAAGCGCACAGCGCGGTGCACCGGAGAATCGCCGAGGCCAGCGGCAATGTACGGCTGGTCACCTCTCATCACGCCTGCGAGAACGAACTGAACTACATGCTCGCGACCATCAAGGCGGACTTCTCGGCCCAAAGGCTGGCGATCATGCACCGGTACCTCCTGGATCAGCTCTACATTGGCGGCGATGTCGCCCTGCGGGCGCTCGAGGACGATCTGGAGCTCGGTGGCCGCGCTGCCATGCATCTTGCCTTGCGCAGGCAGCGCGGCCTCGGTGTTTCGACGACGGCGAATCTAATCTCGCACGGTCAGCGAAACGCCGCGCGTGTCCTTCATGGCGAGCACGCTGAATAGCGAGATCGCCACCAGGGCGACCAGCATCACGCCGAGTAGGCCAAACCGGCGCCGCTGTAGCGGAGGTGCGACTTGAACAGTTCCGGCAGATAGGCGGCCATCGGTCCGTAGGAGATGCCGAGCAGTGCGAATGTGATTGCCAGGACCGCAGTGAAGACCCCCACGTGTCCGGTGCCGATCAGCGGAAAGATCAGCGGAGCCCACGCGAGCGAGAGCACGAAGCCGGACAGCACAACGGCGCGCCGTCCGAATCGGTCCGAGTAGATCGCGGACAGCACCGTGGTGATCGCCATCATCAGGCCACCGGCCGCGCCCGCCAGCAGCACCGCTGTGCGCGAGAAGCCCAGTTGCGCAGTGGCATAGCTCATCATGTGGGTGGCCGTCATGAGGAAGAAAGCGAATACCGCCACCATCGCTCCGGTGCCGAGCGCGATTTCACGAGATTGTTCGCGGCACAGGTCGCGCAGTGGCGCCCGGCGGGCTTGGTTGCTTGCGGCGCGGCTTTGAACACCGGCGTCTCGTCGATGTTCAAACGCATGTACAGACCGATGGCCACGAGTGCACCTCTGAGCAGGAACGGCACTCGTCAGCCCCAGTCTAGGAACGCCGAACTCGTGTCACCGAGGGTGATGCTGGTGATGAGGAAGGTTAGGCAGCTGCGCGTGAAGGCGGTCGACGGACCGAGTTAGGTTGCCATGCCGAACTTTCCGCGTTCGGTTCGGCGCGTATTCGGCGCTGAGCAGCGCGGCACCGGCCCACTCGCGGTCGACCGCGAAGCCCTGGAGAATGCGCAGCAGCATGAGCAGGACAGGAGCGAGCCAGCCGATGGCCGCCGCGTTCGGCAGCAGACCGACTGCCACAGTCGCCAATCCCAAGGTGAGCAGGGTCGACACCAGTCTTCTTGCGGCCGAGCCGGTCGCCGAAATGTCCGAAGACGACTGCGCCCAGCGGACGCGCGACGAAGGCGACACCGAAAGTAACGCTGGGAGGTCTCGAGCAGTCTCTCGACGAGCCCTGGCAAGACGCCGGCACACGATTCGGCGCCTCCGGGCAGCAAGGGTATGGTCCGGCCGGAACGGCCGTGGATCTGAACGTCGCCGGTCAGCATCGAGGGTCCTCTGTGTGGTTCAGGCGAAGCGAATGCTGGACCGCTCCACGCCGTAAGCCGTACCCCGTCGAAAATCATAGCGGCATCAGCGGGCGTGGGAGATTGTGTAACAATCTAGCGCGTGTCGATGAACGGTGCCGTTGAACGCCCGGCGGGGAGGAACCCGATGTCCGCGTCGAACGAACTCCCGCGGTCGTCGGCACGCTGAACTATCGCCTTGGAGACAGATCGGACCGAACCGGGTGGCGTCGCGAACGCCGTCCCAGGCTATCGCCGGTAGCGGAGCGGAGAATCGCGCGGGCCCCGACCGGCGGCGCGGCATACGGAATCGCCGCCGCGCCCGATCACCGTTGCCTCCAGCGCGCCCCACCGCGACTACCGTTGACCGACCTCACCTCGCCGGACGCCGTCGGCGCCGAGGCGATACCGACAAGCGATGCGCGGGGCCTGGTCGAGCTTCGCCCGCGACCACGTGCCGACAGTTCCAGGGCGGGCGTGGCCGTCCTGCGACGACAAGGACCGGAGCATGCTGGTCAGAGGTCCGCGACGAAACTGAACCGGCCCCCGCTGAGGTTGTCGAGCACCGCGATGTCCTCGGCCGGTCGGACCGGATCGTAGAGAGGAACCAGCAAGACGGTCACATTGATGAGGACTCGGCGCGTAGACTCCGCAACGGCGGCCGCCAGCACGAGCGGTGACGGCAACCATCCGTTGCGCGCCAGATGTTGTTCCTCGCACGAGACGGCGGTGAAGCCGTTCTGGTCGGCGTAGGCTGCCGTCTTCAATGCTGCTCGGTAGCGCGGGTAGTGTGCCGACACAGCCCACAGTCGATCGTGTTCCCTGTCTAGTGTTTCTATTCGAACGGGCCTGAGCCACCTCCGGCCAGCCATCGCACCGGCGAAACCGACAGCGCATCTGTCAGCGCCGATTCTCCCTGTTCATCAGCACCGGGTCTCCCAGGGGTGACTTGATCAGTCGTCTCTACCCGAACTGCTCGCGACGAGTGCAGCATAGAACTGGGACATCTTTTCCGGTCCGGGCGCATGGCCCACTCCGGTCCAATTGATGAATCGGTGGTGGCGAATTTTATCAGCGAGTCGCCGTGCTGCGGATATCGGAACGTTCCGATCCTGGTCGCCGTGTGCCCATACGACTGGAGACGAAACATCTGACAGTTCGAATCCCCACTTGTCACCGAAAATAGCGCAGTAGTCATCGAACATGCCCTGGATGCCGGGGGCGAGTGCATCGTCGATAGCTCGCTGACGAGTCGCAATGTGCTGGGACCACTGCTCTCGATCGCTCGGCGGCATGTCCGCCACGATGGCGGACATGCCGCCCTCCAGGAGGGACGTTCGTACCTGAACCAGGAGATCGCGCAGGTCGTCGGGTTTATCTATCCGGCTCATGATGGACTGATTCAGCGCTGACTGATCGGTGATCTCGTCCGGCACCAGGGGGGCCGCACCCACGAACACGCCCACCGCGCGGACCCGGTCCGGAGCGGCAGCCGCCAGAGCAAGCGCATGTGGTCCGCCACCGGACCCGCCGACGGCGAGGACTTGTTCAAACCCACATGCATCCAGGATGGCCAAAACATCTTTCGCCGAGTCGTGGACAGAGCGTCCCGGGAGAGGGTCAGTCTGGCCGTAGCCGGCGCGGTCCGGCGCGATCACCCGTAGTTGCTGACTTAGGAAGTCATCTTGGTGAGTGACCGCTAGCCGGCCCCCGGGAGTGCCATGGAAAAACACCACCGGTGTGCCGTTGGGAGCGCCGTACTCGGCCCAAGCCAATCTGCGCCCACATTCGTCCTTGCAGGTATGTAGTTCGCCCACGTCCAATATCCTTCTGCACTAAGTTCGGGGAATCCCGGTAAATAGTTTCATTCCAAGCCGCAAATCGGCTGCCGTGTCGATTGTTTCGTCAAGCGCTGTGTGCAGGACCAACCCGTTCATCATCGCCAGTAATAACCTGCTCATGCTCGAGATCTCAGTCGTGGTTGCGTCGACTCCGATTCGGGTCAACCAGCTTGCGATGTCGTCGCAGACCCTGTCGACCGCCGCTAGTTGACGGGCGGCAAGCGCGGGTTTACGTGCTGCCAGCAATGCGAATTCTGCAGTGACCAGAAACCAATCGCGCCGTTCATGCATTGCCTGTGAAAGCCATTCGCCGATCCCGTCTGCTTCTGGCTGCCCGTCGGCTGTTCGGCCGGGATCGGGCTCCATCCACTGCGAGACCAGCGAGGTGGTGGTGCGCTCGATCAGCGTCAGAAAGAGACCTTCTTTCCCGTCGAAATGGGCGTAGATCGCGCCCTTGGTGAAACCTGCCCGGTCGGCGACCTCGTCCAACGACGTACCGGCGTACCCCAGGGTGCAGAACAGGTCGTATGCAGCATTCAGCAAGGACTCCCTGGTCTCACGCCGCCGGCGGTCCCGACTGTTCTCGCGGGGTTGACGACCGTTCGCATCCATGTAATCTAGGTAACACTCATACTGACGGTACGTCAAATACCAAAAGTCTCTAAGGACCGCGATGACTCCCTGGGAACCACTGCTCACCGACCCCATCGACGCTGGACTGCTTACGCTGAGCGAGGCTCAGCAGCGCGTTCTCCGCGCTGCATCGCAACTGGAGGCCGAGCGGACAGTTGTCGGTCATTCACGAGAAGGCCGGCCCATCGAGCTGATCCGGATAGGCACCGGCGAGCATCGTTCGTTCTGGTATGGCGGACCGCACTCCAACGAGCCGGTGGGTGTTGCGACCGTCGTCGAGCTCGTTGAACGCCTCGCTACCCATCCTGAAACCGTTCGCGGCGATATCGGATTCGATCTCATCCTGTGTGTCGACCCGGACTCCTATGTGCGGAATGAGAATTGGTTCGCCGGGACAGTCGATATGGCGGCCTATTACCGGGACTTCTACCGGCAACCGCTATCGGAGATGCCGGACTGGGATTTCCCGATCGACTACCTGTCCACATCCGGCTCGCTGAAACGAAACTCGACTCTCCCTGAGAACAAGGCGCTGACCACTGCCCTCGAGATCAGCCGCCCGTACCTCGTGTACGCATTGCACAACGCCGAGGTCGGAGGCCTGCACTACATCGTAAAAGGAGCGGACCAGGACCTAATCGACCGGTTGTCGGCACTCTCCGAACGTTTCGGGTTGCCGATCGAAGAAGCGTGTGTCGATGACCCGTCAATTCAGCCGCTTGCCCGTGGTGTCTTTCCGATGCCTTCCCTAGCAGGGACGTTCGAGGCGCTACTGAATCTCGGACACGAGAACCCCTCGAGCTTGCTGCCGTTCGGCGCGTCCGCCGCCGAATGGTGCCAGCGCTACGGCGCCGTGTCGGTGGTCCCCGAGATCCCGTTCTGGTCGGTGGCAACAGACCTCACCGCAGACGATCCCACTGTTGCAGACCTCGCACGCCGAACGGCTCATCAGCTTTCGGCATTCGGAGCATGGCTGGCAGACACGGTCGAAGTGAACAGTGTGTACCTTCCGAAGGATAATCCCTGGGTACGTTCGGTTCTGGACTCGGTCGGCATGTTCCGACGGATACCCGCCGCTCTTGTCGCGTGGGCCGACACAGGTAGTGCGGTGGAGGCCATGGGCCCGGATGCGGTTGCTCGCTATTCGGTGATGCTCGGACTTTGCCTGCCTCAGCGCACCCGAGGGATGCTTGTTACGGCACTGGAGAGCGGCGGCGCACCAGCCGAGATCGTCGGTCTCGCTTCAGAGGAGTTCGAGTCGGGGCTGGCCGCGCTCAACTCGATACCCTTCACAGCCCACTCGGTTTCAACCCTGGTCGAAGTCCAACTGACGACGGGACTCGAATCGACCGCTTGGGCGAATTGCGCACGAGGGCCGAGGCGACCGGGAGGGATCGCTACAGCTGCCAATGCAGCCCGGTCCGCCGTCGAGTACGGGGTAGGAGTGGGTCATGACGATATGTGACAAAGACCGCCTGATCGCAGATCTCCAGAAGTTGGTCGCAGTACCATCGATCAGCGCCGATCCTAGTCGAGAGCAGGATGTGCACCGCTCCGCTCGAATCATATCGGACTCGTTTCGATCTATCGGTGTCGCCACCCAGGTGGTGTGTATGGAGGGTGGACTTCCGGCTGTCATCGGGCGGATAGATGGTCCGGAGAACGCGCCCGTTGTGCTGCTGTACGCGCACCATGATGTCCAACCGGTCGGTGATGAAAGCGTCTGGCAGTCCGACCCGTTCGTCGTCACGTGTCGAGGTGGCCGGCTGTATGGTCGGGGTACTGCCGACGACAAGGGCGCAATTGCCGTGCATCTGGAGGCCTTGCGACAGTTGGGTCACGACTTGCCGGTCTCCGTTGTGGTGTTGATCGAAGGCGAGGAGGAGATCGGCTCTCCGACCCTCGAAGCGCTGCTGGCCGAACATGCGCATGCCGTTCGCGCGGATTACGTGCTTGCTCTCGATTCGGTCAATGCCGACGTACGAGTACCCTCGATCACGACCTCGTTGAGAGGTCTGCTGAACGTCCTCATCACTGTCCGCACAGCCTCCCATCCTGTGCACTCCGGCGTCTTCGGTGGCGCAGTTCCTGATTCACTGACAGCCCTGGTTCGCCTGCTGTCGACGATGACCGATGAGAAGGGCCAGGTCTCTGTCAAGGGGATACAGCCGGGCACGCGTACCGCAGCTGATAGTCCCCTTCTCGACGGAATCAGCGGGCAGGCCGGCTTGCTCGCAGGCGTGGACCTCATCGGAGACGGACCGATCGCGCAGCGTGTCTGGAACGCGCCGGCGCTGTCGGTCACGGGAATCGACGCACCGGATGCCGTCGGTGCGGCCAACGTCCTGCTTCCATCCGCTCGGGCTGCAGTCTCTATTCGGCTTTCGCCCGAACAGGATCCGGCCAGCGCTCTGCAAGCGGTCGAGGACCATCTCCGCGAGCACGCTCCTTGGGGTGTGGCAGTCGAGATAGAGCCGTGCGCGGTGGGCGCAGGCTGGCGCGCAGACCAGAATTCACCTGCCTTCGACCTCGTTCGCCATATTCTCACCGACGCGTTCGGTACGTCCGCGGTCGGTCTCGGAGTGGGAGGAGGTATTCCCTTCATCGCCAGTCTCTCAGCGGCGATGCCCTCTGCGGAGGTACTTGTCACTGCTATTCAGGACCCTTACTCACAGGCACACGCGCCCGACGAATCCGTGGCACTGTCTTCACTTGTCTCGGCTGCCACAGCGGAGATCGAAATTCTCCGACGGCTCGGCACACAAGCCTGACTCTGTTCAGGATCACACGTCTTCTCCAGGAGCTATTCAATGAGCCTTTCCGGGTAGTCGGTGTGTCGCAGGTCAGATGACCCGTCGGTGTTCCAGGTGAAGCAGCACCAGCGCTGCGGCCACGATGTTGCCGATCCGCCACGGACACAACGTCACTCGCCGCAACGCTTTGAAAGTGTTTCGCGGTCTTCTGTTTCTCACGCGAACAATGATCGGAACCTGATTCGAAAGAAGACAGGTTTCGGTCTGCACGGCGCTCGAACGCCGGGCGGGAGGGTACGACCCGTGCGAGGTCCGTGCGCCACGGGTCAACGACCGCCGAGTCGACCCCGGCACCGGTTTCCGTCAACGGTTCTCATCAGCGACCCTGCCGGCCTGGGCGCGGAAATCACCGCAGATCACCGAGGTCCTGCCACTGTTCTACTCCACGGCCTCTCCAGCGGCGACTTCGCGCCCGCGCTGGAGAAGTTCCTCGGTACTGGCGCGGGCCTGTCCGCCTCGGCGATCATCCGGCTGACCACACAATGGCAGGCGAGGCCTGTGGCTTCGGTGACCGCGACCTGTCGAACGTGGACTACGTGTACTTGTGGGTCGACGGGATCCACCTGAAAATTCGGCTCGAGCAGGAGAAACTCTGTTTGTTGGTGATGATCGGGGTCCGTGCACCCAGCCGCGACCAGGGCGATGAAGGAGATCTTCATGGCCGAGGGCACCGACAACGCGCGAGCGGCGATCACCGCGTTCGACCGCGACTACGGCGCGAAGTATCCGAAGGCTGTCGCCAAGATCGTCGGTGGCGCTGATGTGTTGCTCGGGTTCTTCTACTACCCGGCCGAGCGCTGGGTCCATCTCGGAACCATGAACCCGATCGAATCCACTCTCGCGACAGTGCGTTTGAGGACCGAGGTCACGAAGGGGCCGGGATCGCGGGCAGCTGGGATGGCGATGGCCTACAAGCTCGTCGAGGCAGCGCAAGCATGGATTACGGCGGTGCCAAGTCCGTGATCCTGGCCGACGAGCCGCCGCTCGACCGCGAGGCCTTCATGGAAGGTTCGGTGAGTTCGTCGTTCGGCTCGGTGCTATGTGTTGTTTGACATAGAACATGCTGGGCTGTTTCAATCGGTTTGTTGGACACCGACGGCAAAGGAGCTATCGCGATGATCGGTACCGGGAAAGCCGACGAAACCCTCGTCGACGAATTGAGATTCACCGAGTCACTGCGGTGGCACGACGGGTTTCTGTACTACGCCGACGTCCACAACGGGCAGGTATTCCGCCTGGCCGGCGGGGCGGGGCTCCCCGAGCTCGTGGCCGACCTGGGTGAAGCACCGGGTGGGATCGGCTGGTTACCCGATGCCACGATGCTGGTTGTCGCTCAGGACTCGCGCCGGGTGCTCCGAGTGGGTGACGGCGAGCTCAGTGTGCACGCCGATCTGTCCGGCACCGGAGAAGCCAGCCTCAACGACATGTTCGTCACCGCCGAGGGCAATGCCTATGTCGGTGACATGGGGTTCGACGTGCACGCTTTCAATCGTCTGTGGGCCGACAACAACCCCGATGCTCTGCAATTGGTCCGCCCCGCCCACCTCTATCTCGTGCGTCCGGACGGCAGCATCGCCCAGGCCACCGACGAACCGGTGATGTTTCCCAACGGGATCACCTCCAACGACGACGGTGAGATCGTTGTGGCCGAATCGTTCGCGATGGCGCTGACGGCTTTCCGTCCCCGCGTCGACGGCACCTTCGCCTCCGCGCGCCCAGCGGCCGATCTCACCCTCATCTCACCGGACTTCTCTCCCGACGGGCTCTGCGCTGTCCCCGGTCAAGGCATCTGGGTCGCCGACCCCATCGGATGCCGTGCCGTGCTCGTGGGACCCGACGGAACCCCGCAGCGTGAGATCGCCACCGAACACAAATGCCTCGATATCGCAGTCGGGGGAGACGACGGCCGCCACCTCTACCTGGCGACGTCGCCACACACGGATCCGGCTGACACCGCGGCGCGGCCCGCGGCCCGCATCGTCCGCGCCACCCTCTGAACAATTCCTGCGTGCAGGAGCGCCCACGACGGTCGGTGGCATGGGTGTAAGAGCTGTCTGACAGTCCCCGCCGGGCGCGCTGCCCCGCGGGGACTTCGTGACTCGGACGCAGTCGAAGCCGACGGTCTCAGTGGTGCCCGGGTCGGCGTGGAGCCCGCCGCAGCCGGAACCATCTGCGGGCCGACGAACGTGCCTGCTCGGTCAGGACGGTGTAGGGCACCGGAGTCCCGTCTTGGTCTTCGACCAGTTGTTCAAGGTGGTCGCGTAGCAGCCAGACATCCGCTGGCTTGGCGATATCGCTGCAGTTCAGGGCGGACTCGAACTGCTCATGGGTGAACTCCAGCGCGGCTTGTGCCTCTTGCGGGGTCAGGCCGGTGAGCCGGAGGTTGGCGTGCAGCTCCTCGCTGGTGCGTGCTCGTTCTTCGGCATTCAGGGACATCTCGATCCTTCACAGGTCAGGTGGGTGTCAGCGGTGGGTGGCGCGCAGGCCGTCGATGAGCAGGGTGCAGACGTTGTCGAAGGCGTTGTCGATCCCGGCGGTCTGCCAGGAAGCGGCATGAATCGGGTGGTGGAAGGCCAACGTGCCGTCGAAGACGGCCTGTGCCGCCGCGCCCGGGTCCGAGACGCTGAAGTCGCCGGTGGCGACGCCGGCGGTGACGATGGCGCGTACCTGGTAGACGAGGGCCGCCACGTGTTCGGCGACCACGCTGTTGTGCTCGGCCGCGAGGACCGCGTAGGTGGCGGTGAGCGCGGGGTCGTCGAGCGCCTTCGCGCGTTTGGTGGCGAACAGTTCGACCAGCCATGCCCGCAGCCGCTCGGGCGGGGGCAGTAGGCGGTTGTCGGCGATCGCGGCGAGGCGATCGTAGGAGCGGTCGATCCAGCGGCGGGTGACCGCCTCGCGGAGCGCCGCTTTGGAAGGAAAGTGCCGGTAGACGGCGGCATGGGAGACCCCAAGAGATCGGGCGACGTCGACAACGGTGGCCTTGGCCGGTCCGTGGCGGCGCAGCATGTCCTCGGTGGCCGCAAGCAGGGTCTCCGCATTCAGTACGGCGGTGCGAGGCATCAGCGTTCGCTGTCCAGCTGCTGCATCTGCGGCGCCGCGTAGCGGTCCCCGGCGACCTCGGAGAAGCCGGCGTCGATCGCGGCGTGGATCGTCGCGATGGCCTCCCGCTCGTCCGCCGGACCGTAGGTGCCCGACATCGCGCTACATCCCAGCCTCAGCACCGGTACGCAGGGGCCGTTCGTGCCCAGGTGTCGCATCTCCATACCCGGAACGTACGCCAAGAGTTACAAGTTGGAAAGTCTGTAACTAATCTTTGTTCACAACAGTCGGCCGGGGGTAGCCGCCGACGCAGACGCGACGGCATTCGAAACCCGACCGATCTTCCGGGATGCACACGTGCGCGGGTGAATTCGGTGCACATGCGGATGTCGTTGCGGGAAAGCTACAGTGGGGAATTCGGCGGGGGCGACAGGATCATCGTGGGGTCGGTACGCCTGAGTGCATCGACGGCAGCATCGGTGTCACAGCGATTGAGGGCGTCGACAAGATCTTCCAGGACCTGGGCCAACCCGTTCAGGTGGACGTCGGGCTCGGTCGCCTCCAGCACCGCACGCAGGTATGAGGTTCCGACGTCCATGATGCTCAGGTAGAGGGTGTCGAGTAGCTGACGCTTGCCGATTCCTGCGATGTACTCGTGCAGCGCCCAACCCGCCCAGATGAAGTCGGAGACCGCCTGGGAGTTGCGGGCACGGCGCACTTCCCAGAGCCGCTCTTCGAGAGCTTGCTGATCGGCAAGTGTCATCTGTCGTAGCACCTCCTCGACCAGCAGGGGGGCGATGGCATCGCGAATCTGCACGGCCTCGGCAAAGGCGGATTCATCGTCAGCGGCGGCGCGGAACCAGCCGTTCATCCGGGACAGCGGGGAAGGGTCGCAGGCGAAGATACCGCCGCCAGGGCCTGGTCGTGAGGTTATGACTCCTCGGGCCTGCGCGAGCTTGATCGCCTCGTTCATCGTTCCGACGGAGAAGCCGCATAGCTTGCGCAGGTCCTCCTTGCTGCCGATGCGCTCACCCGCGCGCGCGGTGGCCGCAAGCCTGCTGATCTGGCCGGCCGCGACCTCGGCGCGCGAGCCGCCGATTGACACCCTGCCCTGCGTATCCGCAGGTTGGTGCCACATTGTGCGGGACGACGCCGGTCCCTCGAACCCCTCCACCTCAGCGGCGGTGAGTTCATCTCGCTGGTCGCTCATCGTCTTCCTTCCGGTTGGGAGCTGTTCACATTCAGGGTTGACAAGTGACCGCCTTCACATCATCCTAGCAATTAATCATGATTAATTAGCGGCTCGGGCGCGCACCGACTCGCCGGCTATCCGCTTCGAACACGAACAAAGGATCTCCTATGACCCTCACCGACACTGCTGCACCCTCGACGTCGTCGGCTACCGAACGGGAACGTCTCGTCACCGTGGCTCGCGAGCTCGCACCGCTGCTGCGATCGAACGCTGCGCAGGCCGAGACCGACCGGCGGGTGCCGCAGGTCAACATCGACGCACTCCGGGACGCGGGCCTGTTCGATATCACCAAGCCAGCTCGGCTCGGCGGCTCTCAGGAAGGCTTTCGCACCTTCCTCGAGACGGTGGCCGAACTCGGGCGGTCCTGCGCCTCCACGGCCTGGGTCGCCACGCTGAGCAACGTGACGTCCTACACCCTCGGCTTCTTTCCGGAAGCGGTCCAGCGGGAGGTGATGGGGGAGGATCCGCACGTCATCACGTGCGGCGTCGTGACGCCCACCGCGACGACGGTCCGCGTCGACGGTGGATACCGGGTCACGGGGCGTTGGGGATTCGCCTCCGCATCCCATCACGCCAGCTGGGCCAACGTCGGCATCCCGATCACCGATGAGGCCGGCGATGTGCTGGCACCCGGAATGGCACTGATCCCCTTGTCGGACTTGACTATCGACGACACCTGGTATGTGGCGGGAATGTCCGGATCCGGCAGCGACACCCTGGTCGCGGACGACGTGTTCGTTCCCGACGCCCACGTGCTCTCCGTCCAGGACGTGATGCAGGGTGTGACGGCGTCGGAATTCCAGGACGAGAGTCTCTATCACTCCGCGCTCGTCCCGGTGCTGGCGTTGGTACTGGCCGGCCCGGTTCTCGGTATGGCCGAGGGAGCATACGACACCGTGCTGGCGACGCTGAAGAAGAACAAGCCGATCTCCTACTCGTTCTACGAGCGCTCGATCGACGCCCCCTCGACCCAACTGTCGATGGCCGAGGCCCGCTCACTGATCGACCAGGCCAAGCTGCTCGCGTTCCGCAGCGCCGACGAGGTCGACGCCGCCGCGGCCGCGGGCAGGCAGATGAGCGTCGTCGAACGCGCCCGTTGCCGAATGGACGCGGCCCACGCGGCCAAACGATGCCGCGAGGCTGTCGAAGTTCTGCTCAACGTGTCCGGCGCGGGCAGCTTCGCCCAAGCCAATCCTTTGCAGAGGATTTGGCGGGACCTCGAGACCGGTTCGCGGCACGCCTTTATCAGCTTGAACATCAACGAAGAGATCTATGGCCGCGCCCTTCTCGGTATCGACGAACAGGTCTCCCCGTTCGTCTAGTCGACACCGGAGCTAACAACGGCACTACTCGCAGGAGGCCCCATGGCAGTGACACTGGATTCCCTGGCAGCGGTTCAGGGCTGTTCCGAAGACGATGCGTGCGCCCAACTCGCCGCAGGCGCGCCCATCGTCGTGTCCAGCAGGAGTGAGGGCGGCACAGGGATTCTCGTCGCCGCTGCGGCGTCGGTCTCGACCTCCACGTCCGCCTTCATGGTCCGGCACTCTTCGGGTCTTCTGCAGATCGCACTGCCGTCCGAACGGTGCGAGCGGCTTCTTCTCCCACCGATGAATCCATTCGACACCAGCGGAGTTCGGGTGTGCGTCGCGGTAGACGCGATCCGTGGGACCGGGACCGGGATCTCGGCCGCGGACCGCGCCACCACCGCCCGCGCTCTCGCCGGCCACGCTGCCACAGCGGAGGAGTTCACCCGCCCTGGACATCTGATCCCGGTCAGCGTCGAACCCGACGCCGCCACGCTGCCAATACCAGCGGCAGTCGCCCTGGATCTGGTCGGGCGGGCGGGAATGTCCAACGGCGCCCTGTTCGCCGGGCTCGTCGGCATCGCCGACCCCACCCGAATGATCACACACGCCGAGTGCGTCGCTTTCGCCGATCGCCACGCACTCCCACTGCACACCGTCTGAGCGCAGACGCGTCTCCTTAGATACCCACTGTCACCGTCTCTGGTGACCTGATGCGACAAAGCAGGTTCTTTCGCATGCCATTGCATACCCTCTCCCGCGTTATCATCGGCGTTCCGAACGTCGCCGAAACCGCCGCGTTCTACGATGACTTCGGACTTAACCGCACCGCAGGTACCGGGTCTGGTCGGGGAACCGAATCGGTCACCTTCGCTACCGTTGACGGCGGTGAACAACTCGAACTGATTCCGGTCCCGGACCGCCGTCGCCTCGTCGGCCTCGACGTTGCGGTTGACGACACCGATGACCTCGACCGGATCGCGCACAATCTGCACGGCCTCGGGCTGACCCCCGTCCGGAACGGGTCCAGCCTTTCCGTGGTGGATCCAGGTACCGATGTGCTCGTGCGGGTCGCTGTCGCCGGCCGTATCGCGCAGACCCCATTTCTCCTTCCCCCCTACAATGCGCCCGGCAATGTCGGACGCGATGCCGCCCGCGCGGATTGCATCGAGCGAACTGGCCGGGTACGCCCCCGCAAACTCGGGCACGTGGTGATCGGGTCGACCGACCAGCCGGCCAGCGAGCGCTTCTTCATCGAGGGCATCGGATTCAAGGTCAGCGACCGAGTCCCCGGAATGGCTGCCTTCCTGCGGTGCTCGACCGACCATCACAACGTTCTGGTTCAGGCCGCTCCGGTGACCATGCTGCACCACACCTCCTGGCAGGTCGACGATGTCGACGAGATCGGCCGCGGCGCGACCGCCATGCTGGAGAAGGACCCGCAGCGGCACATCTGGGGCCTGGGACGTCATCATGTCGGCTCCAATTTCTTCTGGTATCTCAAGGATCCCGCCGGCAACTTCAGCGAGTACTACTCAGATCTGGACTGCATCGTCGACGACCAACTGTGGACGCCGAGGGACTGGGAAGGTGCACAAGCCCTGTTCAACTGGGGCCCTCCGCCGCCGCCGTCGTTCCTCGCACCCGAGGATCTGGCGGGCCTCATGGCCGGAACTCACGGCTGACCGGCGCCGTGCCCACCACCGAGGAGACAGCGGATATGGATACTCACCAGTTCAAGGAGGCAATGGCACGGGTTACGGGACCTGTCGCCATCGTCACCGCCAACGATCACGGAGTGCCGCACGGCACCACAGTCAGCTCACTGGCGTCCTTGAGTCTGGCTCCGGCAATGATCACGATCGCGCTCGACAATGCCTCTGTGCTGCTCGGCGTTGTTCGACGTACCGGTAGCTTCGGTGTGAACGTCCTTTCCGCCGAACAGCACGAAACCGCGACACGTTTCGCCGGCCGCCGCGATGACCGGTTCGCCGACACCGCGTGGGAATTCGCCGACGGGCTGCCGTATTTGCCCGCCAGCTGCGCCTGGCTGCACTGCCAGGTCGCCGCCGAGGTCCCCGGCGGTGATCACACATTGATCCTGGGCGAAGTCCGCGACTGCACAACCTCCGAGAACACCCCGCTGATCTACAGCCATCGAGCATTCGGCATTCGGGCGGCGCTGTCCCCGGTCGCGAAGGCGTCATGATCGAACCACACATGGCCTACGGTTCGCCGCGCCGCGGACGGTCATCCGGTCTCGTACTACCACCTGCCGGAGTCCGCGCATGATCAACGACAACTATGAAACCGCCGAGGACACTGTCAGGGGCGAGATCATCGAACGGGAGGCCGCGCGCACCGCGGCACTGGTCGTGGGCCGGTTCGGCGAGGTCGCCGACATCTACGACGACCGGCTGACCTACACCCACTCCAATGGCTGGCGTGACGACAAGCAGAGCTTGCTGGCCAGGGTGACCGAGGCCGGAATGCGGTACGAGGAGTTCGAGCACCGGCTCGATCACGTGACCGTGATCGGCGATATCGCGGCGGCTACCGGCCTAATGCACGCCGTCGTCGCAACGGACGGGCACCGTCACGAGGTCTCATCGCTGACCTCGACCGTGTGGACCAGGCGCTCCCCGGACGAGCCTTGGACCATGCTGCTTTTTCACTCCTCAGCCACGCCGACGGTGCGGTAACCGGCACCGATGGCGCTGGCGCCCGGACACTCGACGCCGACGGGATGGTGTTGCTCCCGGGCGTGATTGATGCACACATTCATCTGCACGTACTCGAAGCGCCCGGCGGTGACGGACCTGACCCGCGTTGCAATACCCGCCATATCACCCAGATCTGCTGCGCGGCAGTCGAACACACCCCCGCACTACGGAACTGGGCGCACCCAGCTCCAGTTATGAGGATCATTCATGCCCATCGGTCATCGAACGATATTCACTTTCACCGAGAACCAACCACCCGAAGTCGTGGCGCAGCTCTCTGACCGTCTCAGATCTCTGATTGTCCGACTCCCCGGGATCGACGCCTTGCAGTGCGGCGCGACGAGTGGGCACGGGCATCCAGCCTCCGGGTTCGAACTGCTGGCGATATTCGCCGACAGGATGTCACTCGAGAATTTCCTGTCGGCGCCGGAATATCGGTCGATTGTCGCCGAGTTGGTCGATCCGCAGCTGAAGTCCCGAAGCTCGATACAATTCGACCCGCCGATTTCCCAGCCGGATACCAGGAGATCGGACGAAGCGGCGGTAATCGAGGTCGTTCTCCGGGAGCGAGCTGCGCGCGACACCGCTCAGTGGGACCAGATGAGGTCCGCGTTCGCGGCGGACTCGCAAGTCAGCCTGACCTGGTTCACCGGGACCGGGCCCGAGTTCGTCGATGCCTCGAAGGACATGTACGACCGCGGCAGCCGCGGCTTCCACATGATCGGGGCACCGAGTGTCGAGATCGTCGGTGACCGAGCACTGGCTCACGAGGGAGTCACGGTGTACGCGCGGGGAACCCTCGCCGACGTCGAGCTCGACATCGCCTCGCACGGCCGGCTCTACCAGCGGTTGATCAAGGCCGACGGGCAGTGGCGCATCACCGATCTCACCATGCTCTATTACAAGGATGTTGTCTCCCCGGTGAATCCAGCAGCGGATACGTCCGCGCTGGCGGACATCGGCTTTCCGGTCGACCGCCCGTACAAGTACCTCGCTGCGCTACTCGACGCCGTGGGATACACCGTCGGACCCGACTTGCCGGGCCCGGACCGTCCCGAGCTTGCGGCCCAATACATTGCGGCGCACCGCACTTGGCTTCACGAACCCCAGGGATAGATTCATGACCACCACTGCTCGACTGCGTGTGCCTGCATTCGTCAGCGTCGCGATCCTCGCATTCGTCGCGGCCGCCTCCGACGGCTACGACCTCGCCATTTTCGGTGCCGCGATACCGGACCTACTCGCCGAACCGAACTGGGACCTCACCCACGCCCAGATCGGAGTGATCGCCAGCACTGCCATCGTGGGTATGTGTCTCGGATCCATCTCGGCCGGGATGCTCGTCGACCGCTTCGGTGCGCGACGGCTTTTCCTGGCGTGCGTCATTTGGTTCTCCGTAGGCATGATCCTTTGCGCAGTCGCACCTACCTCGGAGCTGCTGGGCATCGCCCGCCTCGTCGCGGGGTTGGGACTGGGTGGCCTCGGTCCGGCGGCGATTGCTTTGACGATGAGTGTCGCACCGGAGCACCGGAAGAACGTCGCCAACGGCGTCATGCTCACGGGAGTGCCTATCGGTGGTATTGCTGCGGCACTCAGCGCGTTCGTATTCCTCGAAGGCGGGGGATGGCGGGCGGTTTTCCTCATCGGCGGTGTGGTCCCGCTGGTGTTCGTTGTACCCATCGCAATGATAAAGCTGAAAAAGTGGGCACCGGACACCATCTCGGCCACGTCGGCAACTCCGGGTGTGCGGGCATCTCTGCAGTCCTTGATCGCCGATGGCGGCGGCAAGGCACTGACCGCATTCATCGTGGTCACCGCCTGCTGCCAGATCTTGTCCTACGGCCTGCTCACATGGCTGCCGCAGATCATGAAATCGTCCGGTTATTCCCTCGGTTCGTCGCTGGCGTTTCTGATTATCTTCAGCATCGGTGCAACGACCGGCAGTGCTGCTGGATCTTGGATCGCGGACAAGGTCGGCGGTCGACTCGTGACGATTGTCGGCTTCGCGGTCGGCGCCGCAGCCATACTCGGCCTTTCCGTCCAGCTACCGCAGCCCATCCTCTATGTAGCGTTGTTCCTCGCCGGGGCTGGTTCTGTCGGTATCCAACCGGTCGTATACGGCTTCGCCGCAGGGTATTTCCCGGCCGGCGTGCGCGGTAGCGCGATCGGATTCATCGGCGGCATCGGCCGGATCGGCGGCGTCTTCGGCCCGATCCTCGGAGGTCTTCTCGGTGGGTTGTCCGCACTGGTGAATTTCTCCGTATTCGCCGGCATCGCGGTTTTTGCATCGTTGCTGAGTTGGATAGTTTTCTCCACCGACCGCACCCGCCCCGAACGGCCTCCGACGCCCACGACCGTCGCTGCCGAGGTCTAGTAACCAGAAATAAGTCGCAGAGCTCCACGTCGAGGCTGCTGCGGTTGGCCTTTCCGACCATCGACGAGATATGTAATCCAGTCCCGCCACGAAACATCAGAGGTGACATCAATGAGAATTGCCAACATCGACGGCCGGCTTGCTCTCGCCGCCAATAACGGGTACCTCGACGTCGCGAAGGCCAGCGACGGCCGGTTCGGGCCCGATCCCCAGGCGGTATTCGAAGACTGGTCGACTTTCGTCGACTGGGCATCGCGATTCGACACCGCTGCGCATCCGGTAGTCGAGACCACAGAACAGACGGTATGGGGTCCGCCGGTGCCACGGCCTCGGCAGATTTTCGCGATCGGCCTGAACTACCACGACCATGCCGCCGAGTCAGGACTCGACAGCCCCACCGTTCCTCCGGTCTTCACCAAGTTCCCCACCAGCTTGACCGGCCACGAGCAGCCCGTAATCCTGCCCGCTGACACCGTGGACTGGGAGGTCGAACTCGTCGCCGTCATCGGTACCCGCTGCGACTACGTGTCCGAGTCGGATGCTTGGGACCACATCGCCGGCGTGACCGTCGGTCAGGATCTATCCGAGCGCTCACTGCAGCTCGCCGGACCTGCTCCCCAATTCTCGCTCGGCAAGTCCTATCGCGGCTTCGCCCCGACCGGCCCCGAACTGGTGACGGTCGACGAGCTGCCCGACCGGAACAACCTCGAGATCGGATGCGCGGTCGCTGACGAAGTCCTGCAGCAGGGCCGGACCGCAGACCTGATCTTCACCGTTCCCCAGCTGGTCGCCCATCTCTCGGCGGTATGCCCGCTGCTGCCGGGTGACCTCATCTTCACCGGCACACCCGCCGGTGTCGGCGGCGCCCGTAAGCCGCCGAAGTTCCTTCGACCCGGTGACGTGCTGATCAGCTGGATCGAAGGCGTCGGCACCATCCGTACCCCGCTGGTCGCCGGCTGAGCCGACCCCGATCCCCATCCCCATCACCATCACCATCAGATCGCACCGGTGCCCGCCCGGACTCCCACGACAGCCCGCAGATGCGGACTCGCGGAACCGTCGAGCACCCGAACCGGCACCGGTGCGGTGCACATCGCCGTCGAAGGACAGGATGAACACCCAACCCACCCCGACCGACCCCATCACGGAACCGATCTGGACGCCCACCGAGTCCGAGGCAATGTCGGCCAGAATCACCGAGTTCGCCGACTTCGTGTCGGCGCGCACCGGTGTCACCTACCCGACCTACCACGATCTGTGGTTGTTCTCCACCGAGCATCTCACCGAGTTCTGGGCGGCGGTGTGGGATTTCTTCGAGATCGTCGCCGACGGCGACTACACGGACGTCTTGACCGACGCGACAATGCCTGGGGCGGGCTGGTTTCCCGGGGTTCGGCTCAACTACGCCGAACACGCACTGCGCAATGGGGGGTCGGCCGAGGCGGCGGTCATCTCGATCAGCGAGGACGGCACGACCACGGAGATCAGCTGGGCGCACCTGCGCCAACAGGTCGCCGCTTTCGCGCAGTGGCTCCGCGATCATGGCGTCGGCCGCGGTGACCGGGTGGTCGGCTACCTACCCAACACTTCGCATGCGGTCGTCGCCTGCCTTGCCACCGCCACCATCGGTGCCGTGTGGTCGGCCTGCGGCCAGGATTACGGGGCCGCGGGTGCCGCATCCCGTTTCGCCCAGCTCGAACCGGCAGTCCTCGTCACAGCCGACGGCTACCAGTGGAACGGCCGTCGGCACGACCGCCGTACCGAAGCAGCCGACTTGCGTCGACGCCTTCCCACCCTGCGCGCAGTCGTCCACGTGCCCGTCCTCGGTCTGGCGCCGGCCGAGCCCGATGCTGTTCTGTGGGACATGGTGACGACCGGCGATGCCGAGTTGACCTTCACACGGGTTGATTTCGATGCCCCGCTATGGGTGCTGTTCTCCTCCGGTACCACCGGAATGCCCAAGGGGATCGTCCATGGACATGGTGGCGTCACCCTCGACCACTTCAAACTCCTGGGCCTGCACAAAAATTTGAGCCCCGGCGACCGTCTTTTCTGGTACACATCGCCCAACTGGATGATGTGGAACTTGGTGCTCTCCGGTCTGCTGGTCGGTGCGACCATCGTCGTCTACGACGGCAGTCCCACCCACCCAGGCCCACAGCGGCTGTGGGACATCGCCGCACAGCACGACCTCGATGTTCTCGGCGTCAGCCCCGGCTACCTGCTCGCAAGTGCCAAAGCAGGGCTGGAACCCGGCCGCGATCTCGACCTGCGGGGACTTCGAGTGATCGGCTGCACCGGAGCACCACTTCCCGCCCAGTCCTATCACTGGGTGCGGGAGCAGGTCGGGGACCACATCCAGCTGGCATCGACCAGCGGCGGCACTGACGTCGTCAGTGCATTCGCGGGCAGCGCGCCGACCACAGCGGTGTGGGCAGGTGAGATCTCGGCACCGATGCTCGGTGTGGCGATGGCAGCCTGGGACGACGACGGCCTCCCGGTCGTCGGCCAGGTCGGCGAGCTGGTGATCACCCAGCCCATGCCGTCCATGCCGATCTTCTTCTGGAACGACCTCGACGGCGCGCGCTATCACGATGCGTACTTCACGACCTATCCCGGGGTGTGGCGACACGGGGACTGGATCACCCTCACCCCACATGGCAGTGTGATCATCTCCGGACGCTCGGATTCCACCCTCAACCGGCAGGGTGTCCGGCTCGGGAGCGCCGATATCTACGACGTCGTCGAGGACCTCCCCGAAATCCGTGAGGCCTTGGTGATCGGCGCTGAACTCTCCGATGGAAACTACTGGATGCCACTGTTCGTCGTTGTCGAACCCGGACACACCCTCGACGAGGCACTCCGCGACCGGATCACCACGGCAATCCGCACTCGAACGTCACCCCGGCACGTCCCGGACGAAATCATCGCCGTCCCGGCAATTCCCCACACCAGGACCGGTAAGAAACTCGAAGTACCCGTAAAACGGCTGCTGCAGGGAATTTCTCTCGGGAAAGTTGCCGGCACTGACACCATCGACGACCCCGCCGCCCTGCATTACTTCACTCGATTCGACACCACGCGAAAGACTGACAGGTGACGTGCGGGCGTTGTCCTGCTCACCAGTGCTGATCTGCCGGAATTGACCGGCGCGCACGTACATTTCGTCGTCCGACAGCTTTGCGTGGCTGCCGTTGGCGTCACAACATCAATATTCTCAGGAGTAGGAATGACATTTCACAGCCAACCGAGTGCTGACCGGCAGCCCGGCAACCACCGCTCGCTCGTGCTTGTTTGCCGCGTGGTCGACGCCGATGGGCGTATCGCATGAACAGGGAAGCCTGTGCTCTGCGATTGACCGGGAAGACCGTCGTCGTGACCGGTGCCAGCAAGGGGATCGGTGCCGAAATAGCCGACCGCATCGAGGAGGCGGGTGCGCACGTGATAGCGGTTGCGCGGCGCGATAGTGCCACCCGATCCGTGCACCGTCTCGACGTAACAGCCGCGGATCAGTGGGCCACCTTGGCCGCGGAGCTCGAAGCGGCCGGTGGTGCTGTGCACGGTCTGGTGAACTGTGCCGGCATCACCCGGCGTTCCCGGATCGATGCGGTCAGCGCCGAGGATATGACGGACGCCTACGCTGTCAACGTCCTGGGCCCCCTGTTCGCGATTCAAGCTCTCACGCCGTTGATGCATGCCGGCGGGTCGATCGTCAACATCGGCTCTATCGCCGCGCTCACCGGCCACTATCCGGTCGCCTACACAACCAGTAAGTGGGCGGTGCGGGGGTTGACCCACGCCGCGGCTTTGTCGCTGGGCGAACGTGGGATCCGGGTCAACGCGGTCCATCCCGGGTTCATCGATACACCGATGACCGCCAGTGCGCCCGCAGTCTTCCGGGACGCATCTATCGGTGAAACGGCACTTGGTCGCGCCGGCACCCCGGCGGAAGTCGCCGGTGTAGTCGAATTCCTCCTCAGCGACGACTCCACCTATGTCACTGGTAGCGAGATCGTCGTGGATGGCGGAGTTGTTTCGCACGGAGGGGTCAAGTCGATCTCCGACGCTCTTCGCGCCGCCACCGTATCGCCGGTGGAGTAGGCGGCCCGGTGATGTCGTGCACATCGCCGCGAATCTGGAGAACGAGGCAGCGGGGAGCCGTCACCAGCCGAGATCCGCACGCGCGGTCGATCCATTGTGACCGCCCCGAAAACCTCACGAAAGAAGCCGACCTGTTCCCGCGCGTCACAGGTCCAGATTGTCCGAATTCGAGTCCCGCGCTGGTCGCCGAAAGCTTCCAAGAGCGTGTTCGGCTCACCACTCCTGATAAGGACCCCGACCATGCGAAAAATCCTTGCTGCCACCGCGTTGGCCACAGCTGCCCTGGGCATCGCGAGCGGCGCGGCGACGGCAGACACCTTCGTGCCGTTGCCGGACGGCGAAAAGGCCGGGCCGGACGTCACTATCAAGCGGGTCGCGGAAAGCGCACTCATCTCGCCGTCGATGGCTGCTAATGGAGCGGGCCGGGTGGCATGGGTGAGCGGAACGGTGATCGCCGACGTCGCCGCAACACCCAAGGGCGACCCGAAACCGTTCGTCGGCGGAGGCGGGGCGGATGGAACGAACAACTCCTCGACCCACGGCTCCTCGCGGATCAACACCGGCTACATCGTCGGCTGTCAGGTCAGCGTCGCCGACAACGCGATCTCCGCGGGTATCTCCGGCGGCATCTCGACCACCGGTGTCAACGCAGGCGGCAACATCGGCGTGAAGATCGGCCCCGGTGAGGTGAAGTTCGTCGGCGTCGAGGGCTTCGACATCATCGACAAGGGCACCTTCCACATCAGCTACAAGGACGTCGAACTGCATATCCAGGGCTGTGGTGGTTACGCACAGGCACGCGCCTACACCGTCGTCGAGATCATCGGCGCGAACTACTCGAAGACCACACTGTACGGGCAGCCGTTCAGCATCGGCTGACACTCCGCGTGTTCGTCGAACAACCTCTCGCGCAACAGCTTCAAGCCTTGAAAGGCACCACAGACATGACCAGATTCAAAACGGCCGCCGCCGGCGCCGCGGCGACCGCCACCGTCATCCTCGGCCTGCTCTCCACCGGCGCAGCCAGCGCCGACACCTTCATTCCGCTGCCCGGCGGTGAGATCACCCAGACCCTGCCTGACGGCACGGCCGTCACGATCCGGCTGACCAGCGAGTCGGTCAATATCAGCCCGTCGATGGGTTCGACTCCGCTGCACCGCAACGTCTGGGCCTCCGGGCGCGCCGAGGTACAGATCCACGGCAAGCACAAGTACTCCAAGATCTACCCCGGCTACGTGGTCGGCTGCCAGGTCGACATCAGCGGCGGCACCGCAACCGGCGGCGCCAACGCCGCCACCTGGGAGGGCAAGGGCAGCGGCGGTGTCACCTCCGGGGGCAATTTGACGCTTGGACCGGGCCAGGCGTCGACGTTCTGGTTGCTCGACCTCGAAGGCCCCGACGCCTACGGCGAGAAGGCGAACCTGCCCGGCTTTGCCTTCCGCGAGGAGCAAGCCTCGGTGACCTGGGCCGATTCGACCCTCGGTCTCGGCGGCTGCGCCGGATACGCCCAGGCCCGCGCCTTCGTCGGCGTCGAGGTCACCACCAAGCAGGGGCGTTCCGAACTGCGCCTGTGGGGTCAGCCGTTCAGCCTCGGCTGATCAACCGTCCGTGACATCGCAAAGCCCGGCCACCATCGTGGCCGGGCGCTATGCAGGTACGCACCCGCCAGCGCCGGGCCACCCGAGTCCCGCCGAGCCAGGGCACTTGCCCGTTACGTGGAAGCGGTGTCCCAGTCGAGCGGTGAGTGCCAGATGCTAGGGCCGGCGGTGGTCATCATGATCTCCGGAACGAAACAGCGAGGCGACGTCCTGACCAGAAATCGCACTGCTTCGGCCACATCGGCAGCATCGAACATCTGGTCCCGGATGCCGGAGTCGGCCCATCCAGTGCCCGGAGTGTCGACGAACCCGGGAAGCAAGGCAGTGACATGAACACCAGAACGACTCAGCTCGGCATGGGCGACATTGCTGAGTGAGACCAGAGCAGCCTTGGTCGCCGCGTAGACAGAGGCGTTCGGTCCGTTCTCACGGGCGGCCATGGAGCTGACATTGATCACGTAACTGGCACCGTGCTCGGCAGCTGCCTTCTTCAGCGGCGCAATGCAGGATTGCAAGATGATGTAGGAGGCTTTGAAGTTCAGGGACAGCTCGAGGTCGAGCTGCTTCCCGGTCTTTCTTTCGATCGGTCCTACGAGTCCGATCCCGGCGTTGTTGACGAGCATGTCAAGGCGACCGAACCGGTCCAGGTGCGCCAGGCCGACCTGTGCTGCGGCGTCCGGGTCAGCCAGATTGGCGGGATGTGTCTGTACTTGCGTCCCATGCACCGCGAGCATGCCCGCGGCGGCTTCGAGTTTCGCCGGATCTCGTGCCACCAAGGTGAGGTCCCAGCCTTCATCGGCGAGCATGTCCGCGATCGCCAGCCCGATGCCTGCCGAGCCGCCGGTGACGATCGCTGAGCGGTGTGTTTCCACGATGTTCCTCCTAGACGTTGACTAATAATAGTCACATATGTCAGAATTTTGTCAATCTTGACAACTTTAATTCTGAGGAGGCGTCGTGCACAACAGCACCCGGTTTGCGGTCAAGGACGTGCGGATTTTCGACGGAGACACCGTCCTGGATCGCGGCACAGTCCTTGTCGACGGTGCCACCATCACCGCCGTCGGTGACTCACTGGACAGCACGGGATTCGAGGTGATCGATGGCTCCGGGGCGACATTGATACCTGGGTTGATCGACTGCCATACACACCCCACTGGTGACGCCCTGGCGCTTGCGATTCTGTTCGGGGTGACAACCGAACTGGACATGTTCACGGTGCCCGAGCGCCTCGGCGAGCAACGAATTCACGCGGCACAACGCAACGACGTCGCCGATATTCGGTCGGCATCGACCGGCGCCACCGTCCTCGGCGGACATCCGTCGATGTTGATCGGCCTGTCGTTCCGGGAGCAGTTTCCCGTCGTCACCGGCCCCGAGGACGCAGCGCAATTCGTACGGGACCGGATTGCCGAAGGCGCCGACTACATCAAACTGCTGATCGACAACGGCGCCGCCATGGGGCACCCCTCGCCCACGCTGTCGGAAGAGGCCGCCCGAGTGGTCGTCGACGAAGCGCACAAGCACGGACTGCTCGCTGTCGCACACGCAACCAGCGCGGACGCCGCCCTGATCGCTGTCCGCGCCGGCGTCGACGGACTGGTCCATGTGTTCATGGATCAACCCCCAACTCCCGAGGTGATCGACACGATCGCCGAGGCCGGGGTGTTCGTCGTTCCGACGCTGGTCACCATGGGATCACTGGCCGGCGACCTGACCGGGGCCGCGGTAGCCGAGGACCGCCGCGCCAAGGCACTGATACCCGAGGACTGGCACCGGAATCTGTGCCAGTGCTGGCAGATGGGCAGCCCTAGCTCGCTCGACAACGCCAAACAGGCCGCCGCCGCACTCCGTAGTGCGGGGGTACCGCTGCTCGCCGGAACCGATGCGGCCGATGTCGGTGTCCTGGGGACCGCGCACGGGATCAGCCTGCACCAGGAACTCGCACTGCTCGTCGAGTGCGGACTGACTCCCACCCAGGCACTCGCCGCGGCCACCTCGGTCGCCGCGGACAAGTTCGGGCTGACCGACCGCGGACGCATCGCGCCCGGCCTGCAAGCAGACCTTGTCCTCGTCAACGGCGATCCCACCCGCACCATTGCGGATTCGCTGTCGATCGACCGGGTGTGGCGACGCGGCGAGGTCCTCGATCGAAAACTCGTCAAGGAGCATCTGTGAGCATTCGGCGCGACAACGGCGGCACCCGGGTTGCGGTCATCGGCGGCGGGCCAGGCGGTGCCTTCACCGCGCGACTGCTGCAGCTGGCCAACCCTGGCTGGCAGATCACCCTTTACGACCTGCTGCCACCCCTCGAAACATTCGGTTTCGGGGTCGGGCTCAGCTTCAGCACCCGCCACAGTTTGCAACAGAGCGACCCCGAGACCTTCGATGAGATCTTCAAAGTGTCCCTGCGCGGGCATGGTGCACGTCTGTACTCCGACCGCGGCTCAGTCGACCTTCCAGGCGCCGACCGCTCGGCAATCGCCCGTGCAGATCTGCTCCAAGTGCTGTACCGGCAGGCAGAAAAGGCAGGCGTCCGCACCGAGACCGGCGGACGGGTCGACGCGTTCGACGTCGATGCCGACATCGTCGTTGCCGCTGACGGGGTAGGCAGCACAACCCGGACCGAGCACGCAGGGCAATTCGGCGCCTCCGAACGGATCGGACGCGAACGCTTCATCTGGTTGGGCGCCGATCGCGCACTACCGGACGCGTTGTTCGCGTCGGTGCACACCGAGTTCGGGACTTTCACCGCCCACGCCTATCCTTATCGAGCCGATCGAAGCACGTTCCTGGTCGAGACCGATGAGTCGACCTGGGTTGCCGCCGGATTCGAGTTCACCTCCGAAGGACTGGCGCCTGGGCAGTCCGACGAGATTGCGCGCACTTTCCTCCAATCGATCTTCGCGCCCTACCTCGACGGCACTCGGCTGTTGGGCAACAACAGCCGATGGACACGATTTCGCACTGTGCATTGCGAACGTTGGCATCATGGCAACGTGGTCCTCGTCGGCGATGCCGCGCACACCGCTCACTACTCGATCGGGTCGGGTACAAAACTCGCCATGGAGGATTCGATCGCACTCGCCGCGGCATTGACTCGGCACGAGGACACGGCGACAGCCTTTGCCGAGTATCAGTCGATGCGCGCGCCGGCGGTCGCCCGGCTCCAGAACGTGGCTTACCGTAGCCAGCTGTGGTGGGAGCGCTTCCCGTCGCGCCTGAGTATGTCGCCGGAACAACTGCTGGCCTCCTTCCTTACCCGGGCCGGAAACGTCTCGCTCAGCGACTTTCGAAACCACGCACCTGGAGCCGCCACGAAGGCGCTACGGGAATACGGCACGGAAGTCCCCCCGGAAACCGGTCTCGACGACTGGGTCCTTGCACAACCGTTGCAGCACGATGGACGACAGTTCACCCACCGGCTCGCATCGCGCAGCGGCGCTGCGCTATCTCGAGTGGAGGTGGATATCGAGGATCCGCACGGCGCCGAGGCCGATACCTTCCTGGCCCGCTGTGCCGATGTGGCGCGGCAGGACCGAACAGATGGGGTCGAGCTGGACGGCGGCATGCTCCGTCCTCAAATTCTTCAGCGCCTCGATCTTGCCGAGCGGCTGCGGGACGAGTTCGGCGTGCTCACTTCGGTGCGAGGCCCGGCCGATCACTGCGGCGACCTGATTGCCGGGCTCATCAGCGGCCGCACCGACCTCATCTCATTGGACTAGGACACACGATGACCAATCACCCCCGCCATCAGGCCACCGCAGTCCCATTCCCGGACGAATACGTTCAGCGGTACTTCGATGCCAACGTGTGGCATCGGCGTTCTCTCGCCGATTCCTTCCGTGCCACGGTCGAGCGCTTTCCAGACCGACCCTCGCTGGTTTGTGGCACAACCACGTGGACATTCCGTGAACTCGACGAACTCAGCGACAGACGCGCCGCAGGGCTGAATTCGATCGGTCTGGAGCCAGGCAGTCGCGTGCTGCTCCAGCTGAACAACAGCGCTGACACCGTTTTGACCTGGTATTCGCTGCTCAAAGCCGGTGTTATTCCCGTCTGCACCCTCGCGCTGCACCGCGGTCACGAGATCGGCGAAATCGCCCGTCAGACACAGCCCGCCGCCCACCTCGTAGACGCGGGCGACCCGAAATTCGATCTCGTCTCCTTCGCGCTCGAGCAGTCGGCGGCCGCCGACCGGCCTTGGAAGGTAATCGCCATGGGAACGAACGTTCCAGATACGGCGATCGATATCTCTTCACTCGACACCGTTGTCAGCGCCGTCGATGCACGCACGATCGTGGATCGGATCCAACGAGAACTGCGGCCACAGGATGCCGCCGTCTTCCAGTTGTCGGGCGGCACCACCGGAGTTCCGAAAGTCATTCCCCGGCTCCACGCCGAGTATTGGTACAACGCAGAGCGATACGCACATACGCTCGGTTGGACGCATGAGGATCGGATCGGCTACGCCGGTCCGCTCGCTCACAACGCCGGCATCATCTGCGGCATTCACGGCCCACATTCGGTCGGTGCCGCGCTCATTCTAGGTCTCCCCGAAACAGATTCTCTCTTCGAGGTCTTGGTCGACGAGCGCGCCACCGACATCGTCCTCGGGGGGCACGCCTACGAGATTGTGCTGGACCCACGCATCAGCGCTGCGCGGTCACTCGAGCGGGTGATCTTCAGTGGGAAGAAGGTCGCCCCGAAGCACTTCCACGCCCTCGACGACCGCGGAATCTGGGCCGGTCAGCTCTTCGGCATGAGCGAGGGACTGTGCATGGTCACACCACTCGACGCGCCTGCATCCGTGCGGGCAACCACCGTCGGGGCTCCGATCTCCCCGCTCGACGAGGTGCGGATCTTGCAACCCGGCACCGAACAGGAAGTCGATCCAGGAACCGTGGGGGAGCTCTGTGTCCGCGGGCCCTACACCATTCGCGGATACTACAACGCCGAAGAACAGAATCAGCGTTCCTTTACCTCCGACGGGTTTTACCGCACCGGCGACCTCGCCGCCCAGCGGTCGATCGAGGGAATGATCTGTTATTCCATCGAAGGACGAATCAAGGATCTCATCAACCGCGGAGGCGAGAAGATCAACGCCGCCGAGATCGAACTCCTCTTGGTCTCCCATCCCGACATCACCGAAGCAGCCCTTGTCCCGATGCCTGATGCCCGCCTCGGCGAACGCGCCTGCGCCTTCGTGGTCGGCGACTCCGGCTCACGTCCGAGTCTCGAAGAAATGCGTGGCTTTCTCGGTGCGCGTGGGGTGGCGAAGTACAAGTGGCCCGAACGGTACGTCTGGCTCGACGAGATGCCTCGCAGCAACGTAGGGAAGATCGACAAGCGGGTGCTGGGTGCCCAGGCCGCCGATCTGAAACCGGGCTCTCACTAGACTGGTGCCCATGGTGAATGGCAAATCGACCGCTCGACCAGGCAGCAACGGTAAGTCCGTTCGGCGAGAGTTGGTCGTCGCGCAGATCTACGAACAGGCCGCGCGCCTGTTCGCTGAACGCGGATACGCCGGTACCACACCACAGGACATAGCGGACGCGGTGGGCGTGAGTCGGCAGTCGCTGTATTACTACGTCAGCAGCAAGGAAGAGATCCTCGCCAATCTCGTCGCGGAGATGACGGAAAAGGGGGTGGAGACTCTTCGGGCGCTGGTCGAGACCGATGCTCCAGCCCCTGAGGTTCTATACCGTATCGCTCACCACACCATCGTCGATCGCGCCGCCAACCGAACTAGGTTTCGGCTTCTGGATCGGTCGGAGGCCGCGCTCTCCGAAGAGCTTTCGCAGCGATTCCGAGAGGGTCGTCGAACCGTGCTCACGCTCGTCACGGAGGTGATCGAGCGGGGGAGGGCGGAAGGGCACTTCCGGACAGCGAACCCGAAAACGTCCGCGCTCGCCGTGCTGGGGATGTGCAATTGGGTGGCATGGTGGTTCGAGCCCGGTCCCGACCATCCCGTCGAGGCCATCGCGGCCCAACTGTCCGAGCACGCCGTGACAATGCTCCGCGCGCCCGCCGGCGCTGACGCGCCCAACGCTGACGCGCAGAGCGTTATCGATGCCATGCAAGTTGGACTGGACACCCTCCGTCAACTGCTCCCTGACAGGGTTGACTAATATTTGACAGATCAGTCCATCCTGCTTATTCTTTTCTTATGCCGAGTAGGAGGCTGCAATGACCGAACTAACGCACGCGGTGCAGGGCGTGGACCACGCCGCATTCCCCACCTTCGATCCGAAAGCGACGATCCGGTTCTATCGTGACGTTCTCGGATTTCCGGTAGTCCACGCGACATGTGCACTCGGATGGGGCCCGGCAAATCACCCCGACTTCATCCACTTCTTCTTCGACATCGGACAAGGTGACCGCATCGCCTTTTTCTATTATTTCGGGGTCGACCCGTACCATGACGAGAATGTTCCCGAAGTCCTGATGGCTGCTCGCCATCTCGCTATTCACGTCAACACTGAAGATGACCTACTGGAATACCGCCGACGCCTCGACGCCAGCGACTGGAAGTGCGAGCTGCAGGTGCGACACGAGACCGTCGAATCCATCTATGTCAGGGACCCGAACGGCTACCTGATCGAAATCACCCGTCCGCTACGCGTACTGACCCCGGAAGATGATCTCGACGCGAACCTCAGCGTCGATGCCCTGATGGCCGTGGTCGACGAGGATGAGCCCAGCCTCGAGCGCTTTTACCAGATCAAGGCGGAGCTCATCGCCGCGCGCTACGCCGACGAACCCGCTGAGGTGTCCTACGTATGACGACCGTGCTGTATGTTCTCGACGTGGAGGATTTCCGTCCGCTCGCTGAGGTCGCCGCAAAGTGCCCTGGCGTAACCGTGCGCCGGCGTGGCCCCTACCACGAGGTGTCCTCTGCGAAGGGCATCGAGATCGAACGCGCCGCCACGGGTTGCCGAAACGCGGTGTGGTTCAGTGCCGTTGCCGCTATCGGTAGCGGCCGGATCACCCAGTGGGACAAGGCCATCCTGCGTATCGAACCCGATAGGATCGGCGCGCCGCTGTGCGATAGCTCCGCAGGAGACGATCAATGAGCGACGGTAATGCCATCGACCGGCTCGGCGCCGGTCGTGACGTCGACGGGATTGCCCCACCGACCGGAGTTGTTACTACCCTGCACGAGCTCGCGACGTTCGACGGTGCTCGCGTGCACGGCGCCCTTCATAAATTACCGGGGTCGCGCACCGTCGTGTGCCTTATGCATCCCCGGCAACAGGTGGCCCACCATCCGCTGATCGCCTACTTTCTCCGGATGGGCGCATCGGTGTGGACGCAAGACACTCGATCACCCAACAACGACATCAATCTGGTGCACGAACAAGCGCTGCTCGACGTGGCCGCAGGGCAGGTGTTCTTGCGAGACATCGGCTTCGACTCCGTCGTGGTCTTCGGACATTCCGGCGGAGGCACCCTGTTCGCCTATTACATTGAACAGGCCGCGCTCGAGCCGCAGCATCGGATCGACGTGACCCCGGCCGGCAAGCCGATCGCGCTCGCCGGAGCCGTGATGCCGGTCCCGGACGGCGCACTCTTCCTGGCGCCCCATCCCGGACAAGGCCAGGTCCTGCGTCACTGCATCGACCCGTCGGTCTTCACGGTCGATGATCCACTGTCGATCATCCCGGAATTGGACATGTACGATCCGGCGAATGGTTTCCGCTCGCCTGGCGTTTCTTCGGCCTACAGTGACGACTTCCTCCGCGAGTATCGAGCGGCACAGTTGCGGCGTATCGAACGCATCGACGGCATTGCCCGCGAATACGCCGCCGAAGCCGCCGACGCGCGCGTCCGATTCGCCAAGACGGAAGACCCTCGAGATCGGCGAGAAGCGCTCGCACCGCGAGTAATCCTCACGTACCGCACCGATGCCGACCCGCGGTACGTCGACCTCACCCTGTCACCCAACGACCGTCCATACGGGTCACTGTTCGGCCGCAGACCGGATCTCACCAATTACGGACTGGTCGGATTCGGACGGATCACCACGGCGGACGCCTGGCTGTCGACGTGGTCGGCACTCGCGACCAACGCCGACTTCCAGCGATGTGCCGCGGGAATCCATATTCCCACCATGTACATCGAATTCACCGGCGACCAAGCCGCTTACACCGAAGACGCCGACCGTATGTTCGCCGCTATCCCCGCTGAGGACAAGACCCGGGCGGCCGTTCGTGGCCAGCATTTCGGCCAGGCATTGGCAATCGGAGAACCCACCGGCTACGCGTCAGCTGCCACCCTCTTCGACGAATGGCTGGCCAAACGATACGATCTGCGCTGAGCGCTCACGCATTCGTTCTCCTGGTCGGCAGGATCTCTGTCGTTGGACCTGATCTGCGCCCACCCAAAATCCGCGTTGGTAGGCAGAGCAGCCTCTCAACCAAGCAGTGCGTCTACGACACCGTCCTGGCCACAGCGATGCGACGACCCCTGCCGACCTGGCCGGCACCTGCCGTTCGGCGGGGAGCCTGTGTGGTGGATATGCTGCGGGCCTGGTTTCCGGATACGGCAAGGTCGTGCTACCGAATGGAACCGGCGTTCTCGGATATCATTTCGCAGCAGCGGATCTGGTGTCGGTCGTCGGGTCAGCCAGGGTCGGTGGCAGCTGGCGGGGTCGGCTCTGCGGGGCTGAAACATTGTGCTCGCGGATGATGTCGAGGCGCGAGAAAACGCGGCCGCCTGGCTCCGGGAGTAGTCGTCCATCTGGAACACCGTGGCTATCCTCAGGCCACACCCAGCTTCGATTGTTCATGCGTTTGCGTTCGGCGTTTGCTCCTTGAATGACAGCCGCATGGTCTGTAGTCACCCGAACACGCCGATACACGACCGAACGTGTCGGCAAAGACCACCGACAGGAGATGCTCTTGAGTGCGAATTCCTCCCGAGCCAAGCGGATTGCACTGACCGACGTCCGCGTATTCGACGGCCGCAGGCTGTCCGAGCCACGCACCGTGATCATCGACGGAGCGGTCATCGGTACCGACCCCGATGGTGTCGAAACCGTCGACACGGGCGGCGCGGTGCTGTTGCCCGGGCTCATCGACGCTCACGTTCACCTGCACGGACGTGAAACACTCGAACAACTGGCAGGGTGGGGGGTAACCACCGCCCTTGACATGGCGACCTGGCCCGCCGAACTGGTGGCCTCGCTGCGGAATGTCGACGGATTGACCGACATACGCAGCGCCGGACTTCCGGTGATCGGCCCAGGCGGCCCCCACTCACATTTCGGGATGCCGACGGAGGCTCTGGTCGCTGATGCTGAGCAGGCGCCACGGTTCGTGTCCGATCGCGTAGCCGACGGGTCCGACTACATCAAGATCGTATTGGAAGCGCCAGGGCAGGGCGGCCCGGATCCGCAGGTGGCCGCCGCTGTGGTGGCGGCCACGCACGAGCACGGCAAACAGGTTGTCGCACATGCCTCCTCGCACGGCGCCTATGCTCTCGCTGTCGATCTGGGTGTCGATGTGGTGACCCACATCCCGAATGGTGAGACTCTCGATACTGCGGTGGTCGCCCGGATGGCGTCCGACCGTCGAGTCGCGGTGCCTACCTTGACGATGATGCAAGCACTGTCGACGATGCGAGGCGAGCCTGATGGATTCGCGGGGGCCTGCGCCGGTGTCGCGGCCCTGTATGCGGCGGGTGTACCGATCCTGGCCGGTACCGACGCGGCCGTACAGCCCGGCCTGCCACGACTGGTGGTGCATGGGGAGAGCCTGCACCGCGAACTCGAGTTACTCGTCGCGGCTGGGATGTCGACGGTGGACGCACTGCGCGCGGCGACAGTCGAGCCCGCCCGTCACTTCGGACTCGGCGACCGCGGCGCCATCGAGCCGGGCTTGCGGGCGGACCTGATTCTCATCGACGGTGATCCGTTGGCCGATATCTCCGCCACCCGGAAGATTCGCAAGATCTGGTGTGCGGGAACGGAATACACGCCAGCGAACTGAACACGAACCGTACCGATGATCATCACGTGCCGCACCAACGACACCGGGAGATGTTGTCCTGTGCCCCCTGCGAAGGAACAACTGATCGACGTCCACGCGCATTTCGTCACCGATCGCTACATCGCGGCGGCTCGAGCGGCAGGCCACCAGCACCCCGACGGAATGCCCGGCTGGCCGGGCTGGGATGTCGACGCGCATCTCGAGCTCATGGAATCCAGTGGTATCGCGACGTCGATGCTCTCGGTGTCCTCACCCGGAACCCACTTCGGTGACGATCGAGCGGCCCGCGAACTGAGTCGCGAGGTCAATGAATTCGGCGCGGCGGTGGTGCGCGATCACCCTGGCAGATTCGGCCACTTCGCCGCACTGCCGCTGCCCGATGTCGAGGGGTCCTTGACCGAGATCGCCTACGCGCTTGACACGCTCGGCAGCGACGGTGTGGCCGTCGAAACTAACGCGCACGGTCGCTATCTCGGCGACAACCGCTTCGAACCGGTGTGGGCCGAACTCGATCGCCGCAAAGCCGTCGTGTTCGTCCACCCGACCTCACCACTGCATCCGGAATCGATCTCCCTCGGACGCCCCAGACCGATGCTCGAGTTCCTGTTCGACTCCGCCCGGGCCGCGAGCGATCTGCTGTTCGCGGGAGTGCTCCTGAGATACCCGGGCATCGAGTGGATCTTCACTCATGGCGGCGGTGCGCTTCCGCTGCTCGCCGACCGGATGGAGTTGTTCAGCACAGCATTCTTCGGCAGTGACAATCCTGCCCCGCTCGCCCGTGAACAACTGCGCGCATTGTGGTTCGACATGGCGGGCACGCCGTTCCCCGGGCAGATACCGGCCTTGAACGCCGCTTTCGGACTCGATCGTGTGCTTTACGGCAGCGACTACTGCTGGACCCCGCCGGCCGCGGTGACCACACAGATAACTTCGATCGACGACGCGCAACAGCCTGCGGGTTCGACGTGGCGGGCATTGACAACCCACCATGCCTGTCAGCTGTTTCCGCGACTGTCCCAGGGATAGGCGGCGGAGAGTGCCGATCCGATCGACCACAGTGAACGACAAGGCCTTACGGAGACAACTATGAGCCTGAACCCGATACGCCTGGCTGCCCGAGTGCTCACCGGTTCGACTTACGCACTGCTGGGCGCGGACGCGGTGCGTGAGCCCGGTGGCCGCACCGAACTGGCTGCGCCCACCCTGGCCGCGGCACGGAAGGTGGTTCCGCTACCTGGCGACGACGAAGTACTGGTGCGCGCCAACGCCGCAGTGCAGGTGATCGGCGGAACATTGCTGGCGCTGGGCAGACTGCCGCGTCTGTCCGCGCTGGCCTTGGTCGCCTCGATGATCCCGACAACCGTCGCGGGACATGCCTTCTGGAACATCGAGGATCCGGCGGCGCGCAAACTCCAGCGGGTGCAGTTTCACAAGAATATGGCCATGATCGGTGGCTTGCTGTTTGTTGTGCTCGACAATCCCGACCTCCGGGAGGCGGATAAAGCCCACCGAATCGCGACGATCGACTGATCGAAGTGGCCCGCGTCCTTCAACATCGAACGCGCACCTTCGGGGTTCCGCGGTGCCCGTGACTGCTGTCGCTGCAGGAGTCGGCAGTCGAGGGCTCGGTGCCAATAGAATCCTCGGCAACGATGGGAGTTGCATGTCGGAGGTTTCGCAGCTGACGGCGATTGATTCTGCGGGCGTGCTCTGGCCGGTCCTGCTTCGTCCGGGGAGCGGGCGGTGACGCGCGTCGAATTGGTTGGTCAGGGCGTGTTCGGATCGGTTGATGACGACTACCTGAGCCGTCTGGTCGCTGTCCGCAAGTACTTGGAAGAGCGGGGCAGCTGTTGTGTTGTCAGGGAGCTCGGCAAGCGGCTCGACCTCGATTCCAGCGGGTAAGACGGAAATACCTTGCACCGCAGAAGGCCTCGTCTATCCATACCGGTATGAGAGTCTGCTGCTCATCCTGAAGGCCGGAAGCAACTATGTGCTGGTGCCCGCGTCGTGGACCGAGAATGACGGCACCACAGTTGTCCTGTCCGCAGTCGCTACCGAGGCGCTGCGCCTCAAGTTTGCGATGTCGGGTGCGACCACCATCGCTGACAAGTGCTGAGCTTGACTGTTCCTGTGGACCATTTCGAGATGTCGCGGCGGTCGAGTCCATATCTGCCCGATCAATGGCTCTTCCCTTGCAAGGAAACCCGACATTGGGAGTTTTCGCCATCAAGAGCCGATAGTCGGCTGTGGACGCAAGGGTCAGCGTCGACGGAGGGAGGACTCAAGCGGTAGCCGCACCAGCCCATCGGGCTCTTGCGCTCGAGTTCGGCGGTCGTCATCGACAGTTGTATCCGGTCAGGCCATGTCCAACGCGCGTTCCGAATCCTGCGGAGCATGGTCCATTCCCTGCGCGACGGCAACGGCGCCGCATAGCTCGTTCCCCAGCGTACGTCTCGTGGCACTCGGACAGGACTGCAGCTTGGTGTCACACGCCGCACTTACCGACATGCTTGCACAGCGCAGCGGCGGCCACGACGATTTGTCCTTCCGGCGCAGATTTCTGCACCGTCGACGGTCGATCTATTGCCACGATGGTGAGACCAGGGGAGCGTGCGCTCGCCGCGGCCCTGGCGCTGTGCCCGATGGAGCTAGCGGATTCAGCTGCGCGCGTGATCGCACTCCACAAGGCGGTCGCTCAGATCACGTCAGTCATGAGCGCCGCCTCGCCGAGCGAAACGATGCGTAAACGATGCATTTTCGGGCGAACGGTGTCACAATCGACGGGTGGATGCAGAACGAGTAGCGATCACACTCCGGCCTGACGAACCCACCACAAGCGGTGACGGTTCTGCGCAGTTCGCGGATTGGCTTGCCCACACGCAAAGTTCGGTACGCGATCACGTCGATGAGTTCGTCCGCGCGCGCTGCACAGCGGAACTGGACCCAGAGGGGTTCTCGTTGCCTGGTCAGCTGATGATCGACTTCGCGTCGGGCGGCAAGTGCGTCCGGTCGGTGTTCGTCTATCTCGGCTGGTTGTGTGGTGGGGTCGGTGAGTCCGAACCCGCGCTGCGCGCTGCCGCGAGCGCGGAGCTCCTGCATGCGTTCGCGCTCGTGCAAGACGACGTGATGGACGAGTCCCAGGTCAGGCGGGGACGACAGTCAGCCCATCTGCGTCTCGCCGCGTGGCACGCCGATCAGGGGTTGTCGGGATCGTCGGCCCGATTCGGTGAGTCCGCGGCGATCCTCGTCGCCGACCTGTACTTGGTGTGGGCTGAGCGCATGTTGCGCGAAAGTGGTGTCGCTGCAGCGGCGTTGGATCGAGCATGGCCACGCTATGACTCGATGCGCAGCGAACTGGCGGTAGGTCAGCTCGCGGATTTATCCAACGATGCGAACCGCGTTCCGACCCTGGGTGCGGTGATGGACATCGCACGCCGTAAATCCGGCAACTACACCGTGCGCCGCCCCCTCGAACTGGGTGCGTCGATGGCCGACTGCGACGAGACGGTGATGCGCATTCTCGGTGAATACGGCGAAGTGATCGGGGAAGCGTTCCAGCTCCGTGACGACCTGCTCGGCATTTTCGGCGACCCCACGACAACCGGAAAACCTACCGGCGACGATGTCCGAGATCGAAAGGCAACCACCGTGATCGCGCTGGCTGATCAGCTCGCCGTGCCGTCTGACCGGGCCCGGCTACGAGACCTCTGGCGCGAAGAGTTCATCGATGAGCAAGGCGTAGCGCTCGCGCAGGCGGTGATCACCGACAGCGGCGCAGGACAGCGCGCCGAGCAGATGATCGGCGACCGCGTCGAACACGCGCGTCGGCTCCTCGACGTCACCGATCTCGAACCGTCGGTGGCCGACGCGCTGCACCGAATGGCGCTGTTGTGCACCCACCGTACGTACTGACCTGCTTCCCGCCGTCACCACCGAAAAGTCCGACTGAAAGGTAGCGATGCGAACGATATCGGGAAGAACCGATGAGGTGGTCGTCGTCGGGGCCGGTCTTGCCGGTCTGGCCGCAGCGTTACACCTGGCGGGACGCGGTCGCACTGTCACAGTGGTGGAGCGCGACTCGTTCGCCGGAGGTCGAGCCGGCCGGCGCGATATCGATGGCTTCCGACTCGACACCGGCCCGTCGGTGCTCACCATGCCTGACATCGTCGCTGACACCCTTGCCGCGGTCGGTGAAAGCCTCGAATCCCGGTTGGAATTGTTGCCGGTCATTCCTGCCTACCGCGCGCACTTCGCCGACGGCAGTGGGTTGGATATTCACAGCGACGCCATGGCGATGGAGGAATCGGTCCTGGCATTCGCCGGACCCAAGGAAGTCGACGGGTATCGCCGACTTCGCACGTGGTTGAGCGAGCTGTACCGCGTCGAATTCGATCGGTTCATCGCAACGAACGCCGATTCTCCACTCTCGCTGCTGACACCGGCGTTCGCGCGATTGATCGCCTTGGGTGGTTTCCGGCGTCTCGACAGGGCGGTCGGATCTTTTCTGAACGACGAACGGCTGCGCCGAGTGTTCACGTTCCAATCGCTCTACGCAGGTGTATCGCCACAGCGAGCCCTAGCGCTGTACGCGGTGATCTCGTACATGGACACCGTGGGCGGGGTCTACTTTCCTCGCGGAGGAATGCGCGCGCTACCGGACGCCCTGGCCGCCGCTGCCGTCGATGCCGGCGTGACGTTCTGTTACGGCGAGACAGTCCACGACCTGGAACGAAACGGTTCCCGCATCACTGCGGTACTGACCGAGCGCGGTCGGCGAATCCCTTGCGATGCCGTCGTTTTGGCGACTGAACTGCCCACCGCCTACGAGTTGCTCGATCGCTGCCCGCGCCGCCCGATCAGCTGGCGCCCGGCACCCTCTGCGGTCGTCATGCACGTCGGCTTTCCCGCCGCGGTGCCGACCGCACATCACAACCTCGTCTTCGGCGGCGCATGGAAGCAAACCTTCGACGAACTGATCGGTGCGGGGGAGTTGATGACCGACCCGTCGCTGCTGGTGACCCGGCCCACGGCGACCGACCCCGCCCTCGCCCCACACGGGCGCGATCTGTTCACTGTTCTCGCTCCGGTACCCAACCTCTACCGCAGCAAGGATCTGGACTGGGATCGTCGCGCTACCGCGTACAGCGAGGAGCTCGCTGCGATCGTCGAGGACCGGTTGGTCCCGGGCTTCGTCAAGGACTCCACGATCGTGCATGTGGATACCCCCGCCGATTGGGAACGGCAGGGCATGCTGGCCGGTACTCCGTTCTCGCTCGCGCATACCTTCGCCCAAACCGGCCCATTTCGGCCCGCGAACATGCCGCGTGGCGCGACCAATGCGGTGCTGGCCGGCTGTGGCACCGTCCCCGGCGTCGGCGTGCCGACGGCCCTACTGTCGGGCCGTCTCGCCGCCGACCGTGTCACCGGCACGGTGTCGACACCGCGGTCTTCGACCTCGACCTCGACCAGGAGTGATCGACGATGATTCGCACCGAACTCGACGCCGCCGGTATCCGCGCTGCTGGGCTGCGTGAGTCCTACCAGAGATGCCGGGAACTCAATGCGCGCCATGGACGCACCTTCTTCCTCGCCACCCGGCTGCTCGCGCCCGCCCAGCGCCCCGCGATCCACGCCCTCTACGGTTTTGCCCGGTGGGCAGACGACATCGTCGACGAACCACCCATCGACGATGCCGCCGGCCCTGCGGTGGCCCGACTGGACGCAGTGGCCCAAGACCTGCACGACAGTCTGTGCGGTACCCCCGGAGACGACCCGATACTCGCCGCGGTTGCCGATACCGCCGCCAGATACCGGATCGACCACGTCTTGTTCGACGAGTTCCTCGACTCGATGCGAATGGATCTGACGGTGACCGACTACCTGGACCGGGCCGCGCTGGATCGCTACATGCATGGTTCGGCCGCGGTGATCGGCCTGCAAGTACTGCCCGTGCTCGGCACCGTCGTCCCACAAGCCGATGCTGCCCCCTACGCGGCGGCGCTGGGAAAAGCATTTCAGCTCACCAACTTCCTTCGCGACATCGCCGAAGACCTCGACCGCGGCCGGGTATATCTGCCTGCCGACGAACTGGCTGCATTCGATGTGGACCGCGCCCGGTTGCAGTGGTGTCGGACGCATCGCCGCACCGACACCAGGGTGCGATCGGCGCTGGCGGCTCAACACGCGATTGCCCGCGACTTGTACCGATACGCCGACACCGGAATCGCACTGTTGCATCCCGTATCGCGGCCATGTGTCGCTACTGCGGCCGTGCTGTACTCGGAAATTCTCGACCGAATCGAGGAGACCGAGTTCGCGGTGTTCACCGCGCGGGCCACCGTGGGCAACGCGCGTCGTACCCGCGTCGCCGGTTCGGCGTTGGCTCGCGCGTTGTGGGCGCGGCGAGGCGGCCGCGCACGCGCACTGACCCAGGCCGAACGTCTGAGGTGATCCCATGAAGTCGGCAGACGGGCGGTGCGGGGTCATCCAACTCGAGGGGAAGTGGGTCTAGTTTGTGCTCTGAGCACCTGAAGCCTCGGGATCCCTGACCTGATGGACCGATGGTTTCACCGCTTGGACCGCGTGTTGTTGACCGAGAGTTAGGTGACACGATGGAGCGCTGGCAGTACCTGATCGTCATGGGACTATGTCTGGCGGGAACCCTGCCGCTGGAGTCCTTCGGCGGGGGCGTATACCGGCGCCCCGCCCGGCTTGCCCGTTGCGTGTTCCCGGTCGCCGCCGTCTTCCTCGTATGGGACGCGATCGCTATCGCTGCCGGTGTCTGGACCTACAGCCCGCGCTACCTGACTGGCTGGTCGCTACCCCTGGCGATACCGGTCGAGGAGCTGGTCTTCTTCCTCGTCATCCCGCTGTGTGCACTGCTCACCTATAGCGCGGTCGAGGCGATTCTCCATCGGCTGCGCCCCACCGCAGCATCCTCGTCACCTTCGGAGCGGACCCGATGACCGGCCTCGGTTATACGTTGCCCGCGCTGGTCGCGGTGGCCCTCGTGTGCGGATGGGAGCTCGCGATCCTGCGAACCGGACTGTTCCGTCGGCCCGGCTATTGGCTGTCCATGATCATCGTGCTCAGCTTTCAGATCGTGGTCGACGGCTGGCTCACCAAACTCTCAGCACCCTTGGTGCTCTACAACTCGACACACATCACCGGGATCCGGTTGCCATGGGACATCCCGATCGAGGACTTCCTGTTCGGCTTCGCCATGGTCACCGCGGTCTTGCTGCTGTGGGAACGCGAACGAATCCGGGATCGAAAGGTGCGCGCTTATGAATGACTCCCGAATCGGCGTCGACGGGCTGTCGCGCGAGGAGGTCCCGGCTGCCTTCGACGCGGTCGCCAACGATTACGACCGACTCGTCGCGGTGAACCCCGGCTATCACAAACACCTGCGCACCTCCGCGCGTCGGATGCAACTTCCCGACCGCGGGGCAGGTCTGCGACTGCTCGACGCCGGCTGCGGCACAGGTGCTTCCACCGCCGCGTTGCTATCGGTCGCCCCGCACGCAGAGATCGTCGCTGTCGACGGATCGGCACAGATGCTCGAACGAGCGCGTGCCAAACCGTGGCCCGATTCGGTCCGGTTCGTACACAGCCGCATCGAGAGTATCGAGGCCGCAGGCGTTGTCGGCCCCTTCGACGGAATCTTCGCCGCCTATCTCATGCGTAATCTCGCCGATCCTGACGCCCAACTTCGCGCGTTCGCCGCTTTGCTCCGCCCAGGCGCCCCCTTGGGGGTGCACGAATACTCGGTGGCGGAATCGAGGTGGGCTCGCATCGTCTGGAACACGGTGTGCCGCACCATCATCGTGCCCGCGGGGTGGATGCTCAGCCGAGACGCCACTCTGTACCGGCACCTGCAACGAAGCGTCGTTTCCTTCGACAGCACCTCTCGATTCCGAGAGCGGCTGCGCGACAACGGCTACACGGCCGTCGGTAGCGAAACCGTTTCGGGCTGGCAACACGGCATCGTGCACACGTTCCTGGCGATTCCCGATCCATCTCACAACCTGGATGGGGATGAGAGCTAGTGGACGCCGCGATCGGCCGCGATCGGCGCATCGTCCACCATGTCGCCGCCCGCCCTGTCAGCCATAGGCCGGGCACACGCCCATACGTGGTAGTGGTCGGCGCCGGCATCGCCGGGCTGACCGCCGCTACCGGACTCGCCGAACGCGGCATCGGTGTGGAGGTGATCGAAGGCCAGGACTATCTCGGCGGCCGCGTCGGCGGTTGGACAGACACCCTTCCCGACGGCACCCCGATCGCCATGAACCGCGGCTTTCATGCCTTCTTCCGGCAGTACTACAACCTGCGGCAATTGTTGCGCCGCACCGATCCCATGCTGCAGCGCATGATGCGCGTCGACGACTACCCGCTGCTGGATGCCGAAGGTCGCCACGATTCCTTCCGTGGCCTGCCGCTCACGCCGCCATGGAACGCGCTCGCCTTCGCGGCGCGCAGCTCAACGTTTCCGCTGCACGAGTTGTGCCGACTCGATGCCCGGGCCGCGGCCCCGTTGGCGATGGTATCGGTGCCCGCCATCTACGAGCAGTTGGATCATGTGGACGCGGAAACGTTTCTGCAGAAGATCAAATTTCCCGTCGCCGCACGCCACCTGGCCTTCGAAGTGTTCTCCCGGAGCTTCTTCGCGCCACCGGAGCAGATGTCGGCCGCCGAACTGGCTGCCATGTTCCACATCTATTTCCTCGGTTCCAGCGAGGGTCTGCTCTTCGACGTGCCGACGTCGAACTACGACACCGCGCTGTGGTCGCCGCTGAGCGAACACCTCGAATCGCGCGGAGCCCGGATCCGCACCGGAGTGACGGTCGCCAGAGTGCAGGCTGGCGGCGACCGAACCTTCCGGGTCCACGACGACGTGGGGGGCGTTGTCGATGCCGATGCGATTGTGCTGGCGACCGACGTCGCCGGGCTGCGTCGTATCGTCGCCGACTCCCCGGATCTCGGCAATGCCGAATGGCGCTCACGGATCCAGGCGTTGCGCAGCGCCCCACCGTTTCTCGTCCATCGCCTGTGGCTCGATCGGCCCGTCGCGGGGGACAGGCCCGCGTTTCTCGCGACCGGCGGCATGCCTCCGCTGGACAACATCAGCGTCCTTGACCGCTATGAGAATCAGGCCCGCTCCTGGGCCGAGCAGCACAACGGTGCGGTGCTCGAACTGCATGCCTACGCACTGTCCGAGGTTCGGACACCGCAGCTCGAGCGTGAGATCCGCGCGCAGCTCCTCGCCCGACTCCACCGTCTGTATCCGGAGACAGCCGATGCGCGGATCGTCGGTGAACATGCGCAGTGGCGACAGGATTGCCCCATGTTCGGGGTAGGCGACCACGCTCACCGCCCGGCCGTCCGGACACCACACGACAAGCTGATGTTGGCCGGCGACGGCATCCGTATCGACCTGCCTGTGGCATTGATGGAACGTGCTGCCACGACCGGCTGGACCGCGGCGAATGCGCTGCTCACGCAATGGGGCATGCCTGGGCACGACCTGTACACGGTGCCTACCACCGGACGACACGCCGTGCTGCGCCGTCTCGCCGCGCGCACTATGTCGAAAGCGACACTTCAGGAGGAATCTGTATGAGCGACAGGATCTTTCGGCGCTGGCCCACCGGCTGGCCGGTGCAACCTGTCGATTCCGAACGCTGGTCCACACAAAATCCCACCTATCGCGACGCCGACCCGGCGGTCATCGGCGCCGCTTTGGAGCGGTCGCAGAATCGTCCGTCGGGTAACTGGTACGTCTTCGGCGCCAGCCGTGACATTCGAAACGATCGGCCTTCCGGTGCCACGGT
This sequence comes from Nocardia sp. FBN12, assembly GCF_054031145.1. Taxonomy (NCBI): domain Bacteria; kingdom Bacillati; phylum Actinomycetota; class Actinomycetes; order Mycobacteriales; family Nocardiaceae; genus Nocardia; species Nocardia sp. FBN12. The sequence continues at coordinate 2,520,992 of NZ_CM132926.1, read as the reverse complement.
CGCCGGCGTAGAGCTCGTGGCCTGGCGCGACCAGCACCAACGCCTGGTGGTCGGACCCGGTGCGTGTCCCCACCTCGGTGCGCCTTTGGCGCAGGCGCGGGTCGACTGCGGGGCACTGGTATGCCGCTGGCACGGCCTGCGGGTAAGCGGTGCCGGTGGACCGGGTTGGTCAGCGCTGCCGTGCCACGACGACGGCGTTCTGGTCTGGGTCCGGCTCGACCACATCGGCGATGAACCGCCCTTGGATGCGCCGGTCATCGGTGCTCGTCCAACATCGGATCGCGTGATCTCGGCGGTCGCCACCGTGACCGGAGTATGTGAGCCCGCCGACATCATCGCCAACCGGCTCGACCCCTGGCACGGATCCTGGTTCCACCCCTACTCGTTCACCCATCTAGAGGTACTCGAATCCCCAGCGGCAGAACACGACGCGGCCGACTCTGTGGAACGGTTCGTCGTCGCGGTCACCTTCCGGGTCGGCGGTCGGCTCGGCGTCCCCGTGCACGCCGAATTCATCAGTCCGGAACCGCGAACGCTGACGATGCGCATCATCGACGGCGAAGGAGCGGGCAGCGTCGTCGAAACCCACGCCACTCCGCTGGGTGCCGGACCTGACGGGCAGCCACGCACGGCAGTCATCGAAGCAGTGATCGCAGACAGTCCCCGGCGTGGTTTCCGCGTTGCTCGTCATGCCGGTGCCGCGCTGAGGCCGCTGATGGCACACGCCGCGACCCGGTTGTGGCGTGACGACCTCGCCTACGCGGAGCGTCGCTACCAATTGCGCACTCGCCAACGCATCGAGTAGACCCCGACAGTAATGCGTCAATTCTGCATCGTTTGCCCGATCGTGTCCGTTACGCTCCTAGCATCACTTGAAGTGATAACCGCGCATGTTGGCGACCACTCAGCAACTTCTCGCAGTGACGGATGTTTCGCACAAGCCCGCATGATCGATCTCGGGTGGAGACTCCTCTTCGGCCGCTGGCGTGACCTGGACAAAGGTTCGATGAACGTCGGAAATCGTGGTGGCGAATCCCGCTGCCTCGTCGGAAGAGAAGAGAGTGAACGCGATGAGTATCAACGTACGAGTGAGCGTGGCAGGAGTAGGGGTGGTGGCGATGGCCTTGTTCGGCTCTGTGGCGTGTACGTCAGATGATTCGTCGTCGGACTCGGCGGCAACAACAACGGCGCAACCGATGTCGACAGAATCAATGGCACCGACCACGGGTGCCTCGGTCGGAGCGAATCTGGTGGGCCCGGGCTGCGCTGAGTATGCCGCGCAAGTCCCGACCGGTCCGGGGTCGGTGGAAGGCATGGCCAAAGAGCCGGTGGCAGTGGCGGCATCGAACAATCCGCTCCTGACCACCCTCACCGCCGCGGTGTCGGGCAAGCTGAATCCGCAGGTCAACTTGGTCGACACCCTCAACGGTGGCGAGTTCACGGTCTTCGCTCCGGTGGACGAAGCCTTCGCTGAGATCGACCCGGCCACCATCGAGAGCTTGAAGACCGACACCCCCACACTGGAGAAGATTCTCACCTATCACGTAGTGCCCGGCCGGATCGCGCCGAACGCCATCGCGGGCACCCAAACGACGGTGCAGGGTGGCACGGTGACTGTCACCGGCTCCGGTGACGACCTGAAAGTCAACGACGCGGCAGTGATCTGCGGTGGCGTCGATACTGCCAACGCCACTGTCTACCTGATCGATTCGGTTCTGATGCCGCAGTGAAGATCCGGTCGATATCTCGACGAGACGCAGTGAACAGCTCTAGAGGAGATTGAAATGAACAGTCACCACTACGGCCGAGCGGCAGGAGTCGGGTTCGGCGCGGCCATCGCGATTGCGGGTGTGATCGCGATGGCTCCGACTGCCGCCGCAGCGCCAGTTGAATGCCGAGTTCCCGGAGCGGGCACGATCGAGAATTCCTCGGACACTGCCCAATGCTCCGCGTCGAGCGTCGGCGGAAGCGCCGCCGCCGCGTTCGGACTCGACGGATCGGCTACGGCATCCACCGGGCCGCAGGGGCTTGCTCTGGCGCTCGGCATCGGCGGAGGTGCCGCGACATCGCAAGCACAGCGCCTTGCCGGGCCGGCCGCGATTGCGTTCGGTCAAGGATCCACCGTCGACGCTACCGGTGTTCGTCCCGGCTTGGCGCTCGGGATCGCGGGCCCGGGTGCGAACGTCACCATCGATGGGGTGACCAGACCGACCTGCACTGGTGGCCCCGCGCTCGCTGGGGACCTCCAGACGTTGAACGGATGCGTCTCCCTTGGATGAGGTCTTGCACGATCGGGTGAGCCGTAGATCCGACCTCGAATAGTCAGCTTCCCAAGCTGGGGTCGAGGACACCGTGCCCTGACGTGCTGTCTCCACTTATCGGTGCCGGTAAGTGGAGGCAACCCCTACTCGGCATCGGCCAGTGGAATCGGGTTGCCGGTGACCTCAGCGAGTGCATCGGCGATTGTTTTCAGTGGTGTTGCGGCGATGAAGTCGCGGCGTAGCTGGTGTGCTGAGGTGCGATAACTGGGGTCGGTTAAAATCCGATCGACTGCGGAGCGGATGACACCGGGTGTCGGATGTGCTGTGCCGAGGTTGATCCCGGTGTTGGTATGCGCAACGCGGGCTGCGACTTCAGCTTTGTCCGCGGTCTCTCCGGCGACGATTACAGGTATGCCGTAGCGGAGGGCGTGTTGCACGCCGCCGTACCCGCCATTGGTGATCACGAGATCCACCCTGGGCAACAGCTGTTCGTAGGACAGGTAATCGGTGAGATAGACGTTGTCTGGGATCGGCGTGCTGAGGGTGTGGATAGGCCCGCCGCCGGTCGTGGCGATGACAAGACAGTCGTCGCGGTCGGCGAGCGCGCGCAGGGTGGGTCCGATGAGCTGGTCGAGGTCGGTGTTGTCCCAGGTCCCTTGCGTGACGTGGATTATCGTTCGCGCGATGCCCAGCCGATCCGCCCAGGGCGGATCGCCTCGTTCGTCGGGTGCGGACGGGAAGATCTGGCCAGTGAACGTGACGGTGCCGGGCAGGTCGCTGCGGGGATATTCGAAGCTGGGCACGGTCAGTTGCAGCACTTTGTCAGCCAGTCGTGGCCAGTCGGCGAGGAAGACCGGCGACCGTGCGACACCGACCTGCTGCAGGGCTAGGTTGAGTCGCTTCTGCGTACTGGCGAACATGACCCGATGAACGAACCGGGTCATGTTGTCGTAGTTCACCGATTGCCGAGGCGGCCAGCCCATACCGAACGGTGGCGTATGGACGCTCGACAACGTCAGCGGACCGACGCCACACACCAGAATCGGCGGGCGGGGATGCCCTGCGAGCAGGTGCGCGAGCGCGCCGGTGAAGGCGAGATCGACCAGCACGGCGTCGATCGGTTCTCGGCGCAGGGCCTCTTCAAGCGCGTCGGATTGCGCAGTCAGTGGCGCGATGAACACCGACGACAGCTCGGCGCGTCCCCGCAGGTAGCGGCGAATCATCGGCGGAAGCCTGCTCGGTCGAGCGGGTGGTGGCGGGTGGATGTGCGCCTCTGGTGGCAGCACCGCGAATCGTAGTCCGGCTCGGTGGGCCTGGTCGCGGTAGTCGGCGCCGGTCAGCAGGCATACATCGTGGCCGCGGCGACGTAGATCGGCGCCGATGTGCAGCATCGGGATGACATGTCCGGCAATCGTGGCGGCGGCTAACAGGTAGCGAGCCAAGACATTCCTCCAGACTGTAGTTAAGCTTCAACTTGGCCTAGCCGCGCCGTCGGAGGAGGTGCGTTCGGCGGTTCCGGTGATGTTGCGGACCATGCCGCCGAACACGGCGTTGTGAAACGGTGTGATTGCCTTCCAGTAGAGGTGCCCGGCAAGTCCGTGGGGTTGGAATATCGCCCGCTGCCAGTAGCGGGAGCCCCCGTTCGGGTCGGGTTCGACGCCTGGTTCGAGCCATGCCAGTCCCGGGACCTGCATTTCGGCGCGAAGTCGCAGCAAATGGGGTCGGTCGATGTGTTCGACGCGCCACCAGTCCAAGGCTTCGCCCAGATGCAGGTGGTGTGGGTGGTTGCGGCCTCGGCGGTAAACCGACTCCGCCGGTGACTCGGTCGATCCAGCCGCGTAGTGACCAGGCGAGCGGAAATGAATACCAGCCGTTCTCGCCGCCGATGGATTCGATTACTGCCCAGAGGGTGTCGGGGTCTGCGTGGGAGTGGTGCTCGCGAAGATCCTCGTAGAGGGAGCCACTGGACCAAGCCGGGTCGGTGGGCAGCGGATCCGACGGCGCGCCGAAGGTGCTGGCGTCGGACCAGCGGGTGGGTACCTCGGCGTTGCGAATTCGAGTCAACGCCAACTCCACGGCACGTTCGTAGCGGGTGAGGCCTTCTGCGGGATCGGGGATGTGCACGGAGATATCGTGCTCGCCGCACACGACTTCATGGACGAGTGATTCTATGAGCGGAACGGCCATAGCACGCGGCACTGGGGTCACCAGGTTGACCCATTGCGCCGATAGCCATGGTGTGAGCACCGGGACCGGTAGCACTACTCGGTAGCCAGTTGCACCGAAAAACACACACCGCATGCGCGATCATCCCCTTTCGGTTGCGGATGCAGAGATCGGACAAGGGTGGCGGTCGCGGTCCGGCGCCTCGATATCTGCCAGATCCGCCAACCACGTGCCCACCACGACATCTATTGGCATCTCCGCATTCCTCTGACTCGAAGGACTCGCGCGGCGAGCGCCTTGCCTGGTCATGCTGGATGCATAAATGATTCATGATTTCGGCGGTTCGCGCATCCTTTCGCATGCAACCGCGCGTCGAGTCGGCATTGACGCGTATCGGTTTCCCGCAGGATGGAGCCTTAGAGGATGTCTCACGTCGTAGTCGGGTAGTCGCGATCTGACCGGAATCTGGTGTGGTGCATGATCTTCGGTCGTAACCGACAAATTGTCGTTGCGTTTGGTGCCCGATGAGCTGTGGGAGCTGGTCGCGCCGTTGTTGCCGGCGTTCTCACTCCGCCGCCAAGGCGGCGGGACCGCACCGACCGATGAACGGGCCGTGTTTCACCGCCGTGGTCTACGTGTTGACCAGCGGATGCGCGTGGCGGATGCTGCCACCCTCGTTCGGGGTCACAGTCCCGACCGTATTCAAGCTCTGTGGACGATCTGTTTCGGCAATATCGCGTGATCGCCACTCGGGCGATCGAGGTGCTGACCTCTCTAAACTGAATCCGATGGCTACCAGCGACGTTCCGTACGGCAGTCGGGGTGTGCGCGACGATCTCCACCTGGTGTGCGGCGGGTGTCGGGAGATGGCCGCAGGTTTGCTGTAGCGAGCTTCTCAGGCCGTATCAGGTCTGGTGGACCCGATCTCATGACGCGCGGGCGCGGGGTGAGCGATCCGATCTACCGCGTCGGCCAGCGTCGTGATCGGAATTGCTGCATCCGGCAGGATAATCGTGTCCCAGCCAGGTCCGCCGACGAACACTCGTGCTCCGGCAGAAGCGCAGGCGTGTATTGCCGATGTGAGCGCGGTGGACTCGTGCTGGGACCACAGTGCAACGTCGGGGCTGCGACCGGTGCGCGCGAGGGTGTTGGCGATGGCATCCGTGGGCATGTCGGCGCCCAGCATCCAGGTGCCTACACCGCGCTCGGCGAGCGCCGCCCGCAATGCCTCGAGCGGAAGTGCGTGGGTTTCTCCGCTCGTACATGCCAAAACCGCGGAATGACTGTCTGCGCGCACAGAGGTTGGGATGTAGCTGTGCAGAGCTGCTGTGATCGACCACGACAGCAGGTGTTCGATGTCGATGCAGCCCTCGCCGTCGAGCTGGCGCGTGACGATCGCGGTGAAGGCGGGGCGGCAGAGTAGGTCCCAGGTGTCGATGACTCCGAAGGCTTCCAGATGTGCTGTGAGGAGTGCAGACACTGTCCGGGTGTCGATAGCGAACACGGCCGTGAGCAGCGAGGTCCAATCGCCGCGTGTGGGAGTGGCGCGCCGCCTAGCCACCGACGCTGCCGCGCCGGCTGGACTCGCGCCCGCACGGATCTGGGTCAGCATGTGTTCCAGGTCGGCGATATCGGAGGCGTTGTAGAGGCGATGCTTCCCCGGCTGGTGATCGGTGGGGCCGATGCGGTATCGACGGTTCCAGCTGCGCAGGGTAGCGGTTGGTATGCCGACCCGCTCGGCGACCGCGCGTACCGTATACCCGGCCGCGTCGGAAGCGGGAGTGGAACCGGCAGGCATCGCTACAGTCTGCCTTGGAGCAACCGGGTTCGGAAATCTGTTGCCGCGATCAGGGGCGTCAAAGGGCGTGTGGGCTTTGGGGAGGGGCCGCAGGATCGAATGCAAGAGTGGCGGAATGCACTGGGGTGATCTATCTCTTGGCGGATGAAGTCCCGCGATACGGTCATGCATCGTTTCTGCATCATAAAATGATAGCCCGCAAACGGAGCAACGCAACGGGAGTTGTGCAATCGTCAGCGCAAGAGACGGGTGGACGGCGCAAACGCCACCGAAAACATCGACCGCTCTTTGCGTCCATCCCCGCGTGTGCGGTGACGTGGCCGTCTGGACTATGCCGCCCGCGCCCCGCGGGGATGGTCCATGATCGCGCGCGGGGTCTTCTCCCGCCATCTTGACGGCTCCGCAGGTTGCCATGGTCGTCGCCGGAGCAATTCCGTGCCCGTCGGCGCATCGTCGCGAGCAGAACAAGCATCGTGCCGGTGACGGCTGGCAGGGCTCTACGGTTGCAGCGATTCTGCAGAACCCGCGCTACACGGGCTATGCGATCTTCGGGCGTTGGAGCAAACGCGAAGAGTTGTTGGATCCCGACGACGTCGCCGCAGGGCATGTCGTCCGGTTCAAGCGTTCGCCCTCCGAACGCATCGTCAGGTCCCGTCGGCCAGCGCATCCGGCGATCGTTTCAGTCGAGACCTTCACTGAGGCAACGCTTCTGCGCCGCAAGCGGGCAGGGATGAGTAACCGTTCCCGCAGCCGGCTCGAGCGGACCAGGCCAATTCGCTCCGGTGGTATCTACCTGTTGCGGGGGCGGGTCTACTGCAGTGCCTGCGGCCGCAAGATGCAGGGCGAAGTGCTGCGGGGAGCCGTCTACTATCGTTGCCGCGCACGGAGTTTAGCTCCTGGCAGTGCGACTCAGCACGAGCATCCCCGGACGGTGAATCTGCGCGAGTCGCATCTCATCGAACCTGTCGACGGCTGGCTCGCGACCCTGTTCGATCGGAAGAATCTGGACACCACCGTTGCGGCATTCGTGGATGCCCAGAACGACGACGGCATCGATTCTCGCCGTCAGGCGTTGCGCCAACGTATGGGACAGGCGCAGATGAAGATCGGGCGTCATCTCGCGGCGATCGAAGCCGGGGTCGATCCTCAGGCTGTCGTTGAGGCACTGAATTCAGCTCAGGCGGAAAAGGCGGCTGCGGAGGTTGAGCTGAACAACCTTCCGAAGGTTGAGAGGCTGACTGACACTGAACTCCGCAAACTGATCGAGTCCTTGGGTGATGTCCGCGCGATTCTCGCTGCGGGTGCACCAGATCATAAGATAGAGCTCTACGCGTTTGAGCTCCAGGTGCGCTTTGCACACCTGGAGCATCGTGCAACTGTTAGTGCATCCCTGTGTGGGGATAGCACTGGTGTCCGGAGGGGGACTTGAACCCCCACGCCCTAATACGGGCACTAGCACCTCAAGCTAGCGCGTCTGCCATTCCGCCACCCGGACTTGCTGGTGTGCCAAAAGATTATCCGACGCGCTGTCGGAAACCAAATCGCCTGGCTGACCTGCTGTTTGTTCCGGTTCCGAGCACTCGTTTGGCACCGCGCGCAGCGCTCTCGCTCGTCCTCCCGTCGGGACCGACGCCGATCCCGGTCCCGGGCACCACTGTCGACGCGCTGGCCGCGCCGCGCGGATCCTCGTCGTGGCCCCGAGCGGCACCGGCTACTACTGGGCATCCACGTCATCAATGGGTTGCTGATTGATTTCTACCGGGTTCGACTGGGGGGAGTTAAGGTTGGATCGCGCGACATCACCCACTCCTGAGCAAACGCTGAACGGAGAATTATGGGACACCGGACGAGTATCGCAGTTTGTGTCGTGACCGCGGGATTGTTCATTGCCGCCGGCTGCGGGACGTCGTCGGATTCCGGCGGCGGAGCCACGAGTTCGTCGGTCGGTTCGGCGGTCGAACCCGCGTATGCCGCCACCCTAAGACCGGTGATTACCCAGCTGATGAAGGACAATGTCATCCCGGGCGCGGTCGTGGTCGTCAAATCGCCGAAGGAGGGCGATTGGACCGAGACGTTCGGCACCCGTGTCATCGGTGCGAACGACCCGATGTCGGTAGACGACTACTTCCGGATCGCGAGCAACACGAAGACGATGACGTCGACGGTCATCGTGCAGTTGGTGCAGGAGGGCAAGCTCGCACTCGAGGACCCGATCGCCAAATATTGGCCAGGTGTTCCGAACGGGGACGAGATCACTATCGCTCAGCTCTCCGAAATGCGAAGCGGGCTCTACAGTTACACTTTCGATCCGCAGTTCAACGCGATGCTCGACAGTGACCCGAACCGGGTGTGGACGCCAGAGGAGTTGCTCGCGATCGCCTTCTCGCACCCTGTCAATTTCGCCCCGGGGGCGAAATTCGATTACTGCAATACCAACATCATCCTGCTCGGGCTCGTGATCGAGAAGATCACGAAGATGTCAGCGGCCGAGAATTTCCAGAAGCGGATCTTCGAGCCGCTCGGTCTGAAACACACCTCGCTGCCTGCGGCGGCCGACCACTCGATCCCCGATCCGCACCCGCAGGGTTACGCGTTCGGCACCAATGTCTCCACTATCGACACGTTCGCCCTGCCGCCCGAGGAACAGGCCGCCGCTCTCGCGGGCACACTGCAACCCAGCAACGCCACCGACGCGAGCCCGTCGTGGACGTGGACGGCGGGTGCCGCGATATCGACGGTCGATGATGTGGCTACGTATGTGCGGGCACTGGTCGAGGGCGACCTACTCGACGAAAAGATGCAGCGAGTGCGCATGGACAGCATCCAGCCGATCGATCCGGCCGCTCCCGACGTCGCGGGCTACGGTCTCGGGATCGTCAGATTCGGCTTGCATCTGTTCGGACACGACGGTCAGATACCCGGATTCATGACGTTCATGGGCCATGACCCCGCGTCGGACCTCACGATCGTGGTCGCCACGAACCTGGCGACGGTGCCGTCGGGCGAGGGGTCGGCGCTGGTGCTGGTCAAAGGCATGCTGCCGGTTTTCTATGGCAACGAAGCGGTGCCAGGCAATCCGGCCGCGCCGACCACCGGCGCGACGACCTCGCCCACCAGCCCTGCCGGACCGACCACTACGGGCAGATGACCTCACGATGACACCCTGCTGATCCGATGTTCGCATGCAGTGAGGCAATCGTTGCTTTACTGCTCGAAAGAGTTCCGGAGTCCAGGGAGGTGATATCGATGGTGCCCGCTCGACGGTTCGCCCGACAATGGGCCGCGCAACTGGCTACGGTGGCGACCCTGGGACGTGGAGAAGACGAGCTCGTCGACATCCTCGAAGATCTCCTGGCCCGGCTGCTGATCTCGCTGGCCAACCCCGCCTGGGATCCGACCATCGGTGAGAATCTCGGGATCGCGGTCGCCGATCTGGGTTTCCGGTCTCCCGCCGCCATCGACGCTTCGCTGCCGACCCTGCGTGAAGTCTGCGTGCACGCCGGCGTGACACCGGAGGTGCTGACGAGCCTGGCCTCGCGATTCGGTCTCGGCATCGGGCGCAGTCTCACCTCCGAGTCGGTGACCGCGCACGCCGCCGACGGGTTCGAGATCGCGTTCCGGCACGCATCGGTGGCCATCTCCATCGGCGATTCCCGGGGCCGCATCATCGACGCCAATCCGGCCTTCGAACGCTTGCTGGGGTACCCGCTCGACCACCTACGGGGACTCGACGGCTTCGACCTGGCCGGTGACACCGCCGAGGTCGAACGCCAACGTATTTTCGCCGAGCTCGCCGGGAACGATTCGGGCACCGTGCGGTTCGAGAGCGAACAGACCCGGCCCGACGGTTCCACGAGGTGGGTCGGCTGGACCGTCACCCACTGCCTCTCGGACGACGGCGAGCGGACCTACCTGCTCGGCTTCGGCCAGGACCTCACCGAGCAGCACACCGCGGCGCAACGGCTGCACTGGCAGGCCCACCACGACCCGCTCACCGGACTGACCAACCGGCGTGGTCTCCACACCGAGCTGCACTCGCTCATCGGCGCCGCCGCCGCCGGTGCGAGCGCGGCGGTGTGCGCGCTCGACGTCGACGGGTTCAAAGCGGTCAACGACACCTACGGACATGCCGTGGGCGACCAGATCCTCGTCGAGCTCGCCGAACGCCTGCGGCGATGCCTGAGCACCGATCAGGAGGTGCTCGCTCGCCTCGGTGGGGACGAGTTCATCGTGGTACTCCCGCCCTCGGCCGTCGACCGGACCCGCGAGACCGTCGATCTGCTCCACGCCGCGGTCGTCGAGCCGTTCGCCCTCCCGGGCGGACCGGTATCGGTGTCGGTCAGCATCGGCGCGGTGGTGACTCCTTTGGCAGGCAGGCGCGTTCCCGACTTGCTCGCCGAGGCCGACGAGTGCCTCTATCAGGCCAAAGCGCTGGGCAAGAACCGGTGGATCCTGCGCACTGACCCGGAACCGGGATCGACGGAAAGTTCCTCACGCCGGTAGCCGTTCGGTCAGCGGCTCGCGCCGAGGATGGCCCGCACGAAGGTGTCGGTGGATTCGGTCAGCTCCGCCGTGGTGCCCGCGGCGAGGACCCTGCCCTCGTGCAAGATCACGAGCCGGTCGGCGAAGCCGCCATGGGCGAGTACCTGGACTTCGTTGCTGACAACGAGAACCGCCGCCCCGGAGTCGGCGTACTCGCGCAGTGATCTCCACACCTCGTATGCCGTTCCCACATCGAGGGAATTGGTAGGTCCATCCGCGATGAGGACGGGTGGCGCGGGCAGTAGCGCGGCGGCGAGTGCGGCGCGTTGGATCTGGCCTCCTGAATGTTGCTGGGGGAGCAGGTCCAAGGTGTCGGTGGGATACTGCGCCGCTGCGCAGGCCCGCTCGATACTCCACGCTCGGTGCCGTTGCTGCAGCGTCTGCAACTGTGCACCCACTGTCGTGTCGGGGTCGAAGGCTGTCACACCTTCTTGCGGCACATAGCCGACGATGCGTTCACGCAGCGCGTGCCAGTGCTGACCGTCGACGGCTGCGCCGTTGATCGAGATGAGTCCCTGGTGCCGCGCGGTTGCTGGCAATCGGCCGGTGAGCGCCGAGGCGAGGATCGTCTTCCCGGCGCCGGGTCCGCCGAGCACGGCGGTGATCCGGCCTGCGGGTACGGCGAGATCCACGTCTGCGAGCACGGTTCCGCTCCAGCGGCCGGTGTCGATGTGGACGGTGAGGCCGGACAGTTCAGCGGTCATGGATCAGCTTTCTGGATGGCATCCACCCATTGTGCGGCTGCGGCCGATCAGGGTGGGTCGCCCGATCGTCCTAAGGGAAGGTTAGGAACTGCCCATGCGGCTTCCTTTTGGCTTGTGACAGCCGACACAGTGGTCTGCGACGGTGCAAAGCCGCGCCGATAGAGGAGGGTCCAAGGTGACAACGACACAGGCCGGTGGTGAACGGCGAGTAGTAGCGAATGTGCTGCGCGGCTCGATCGGCAATCTCGTCGAGTGGTACGACTGGTACGTCTACGCCGCGTTCAGCGTGTACTTCGCGAAGGCGTTCTTCCCGGACGGCGACCCCACCGCGCAGCTGCTGTCGACGGCAGCGGTGTTCGCGGTCGGGTTCATCATGCGCCCGATCGGCGGCTGGGCGCTCGGACGCTACGCCGACCGGTTCGGTCGCCGCGCCGCGCTCACCCTGTCGGTGACCGTGATGGCCGCGGGGTCGCTGATGATCGCGGTGACTCCCGGGTTCCAGACAATCGGCATCGCGGCGCCGGTGTTGCTGCTCATGGCGCGGCTGCTGCAAGGACTCTCGGTCGGCGGCGAGTACGCCACCAGCGCCACCTACCTGTCGGAGGTGGCCTCCCCGGGGCGGCGCGGGTTCTACTCGAGCTTCCAGTACGTGACGCTGGTCGCGGGCCAGCTCGTCGCGCTCGGCGTGCAGATCATCCTGCAGCAGATGCTCTCGTCCGAGCAGATGTACAGCTGGGGCTGGCGTATTCCGTTCCTGATCGGTTCCGGTGGCGCGATCGTGGTGATGCTGCTTCGACGCGGCATGGACGAGTCGGACTCGTTCAAGGCCATGGAGAAGACATCCGAAACAGGCAAGGCGGCCGCGGGCAGTTCACGTGGTTCGCTGCGGGTCCTGCTGCAGTACCCCCGCGAATGCCTGCTGGTGGTCGGCCTGACCCTGGGTGGAACCGTGGCGTTCTACACCTACACGACCTACATGCAGAAGTTCATGATCAATACCTCGGGCATCTCCAAGGACACCGTGGCCTGGATCAACTTCGTCGCGCTGCTGGTCTTCGTGGTGCTCCAGCCGATCGCGGGCGGTCTGTCGGACCGGGTCGGGCGACGCAAGCTGCTGATCTTCTTCGGTGTCGCGGGCACTGTGCTGACGGTGCCGATCATGACGGCGCTCGCGCACACGTCCAACCCGCTCGCGGCCTTCGGCCTGATGATGACCGCACTGGTGATCGTCACCGGCTACACCTCGATCAACTCGATCGTGAAGGCCGAGCTGTTCCCCACCAAGATCCGGGCACTCGGCGTCGGCCTGCCGTACGCGCTGACTGTCGCCATCTTCGGTGGAACCGCCGAGATGATCGCCCTCGCGCTGAAGAAGGCGGGCCTCGAGTCCCTGTACTTCTTCTACGTCGCCGGGTGTATCGCGATCTCCCTGCTCACCTACTACTTCATGCGGGAGACGTCGGCCGAGTCGACCATCGACGCCGAAAGCGGCGTCGACGCGGAGGCAGTCGAGCCGGATCGGGCGATGGCCGCCGTGCGTGGCTGACCGTCCGGAATACGCGCCGGTCCTTCCGCTATGGGAGGATCGGCGCGTGCGGCTTGCGGTGGTCGAGGACGACGACGGTGTGGGCGACGCCCTGGTAGAGGCGCTCACCGCGCGCGGCTACCGGGCCGAGCGCATGCGCCGTGGCGCCGATCTGCTCATCGCCCATCGTGACTACGACGCCGTGCTCCTCGACCTCGGACTGCCCGACGCGGACGGGCTCCAGGTCCTGCGGCAGCTGCGCGAGGTCAGCGCAGTCCCGGTGCTGATCCTGACCGCCCGCAGCGATGAGCGCTCGATCGTGCGCGGGCTGCGCGGCGGCGCCGACGACTATGTGGTCAAGCCACCGCGGATCGCCGAGCTGATGGCGCGGTTGGAGACCGTGCTGCGCCGGGCCGCGGCCGTCGCCCAGCGGGCCAGGACGGAGGTCGTCACCGGTGATGTCCGGGTGGATCTGCGCGCCAGGGTCGTCGAGGTGGCCGGTACGCCGATCTCGCTCACGCAGAAGGAATTCGAGCTGGTCGAGGTGCTGGTGGAACGCCCGGGCGCCGCGGTGAGCAGGCAGCAGCTGATGGACCGCATCTGGGGCGACGCGTTCGTCGCGGTCTCGCGCTCGCTCGATGTCCACATGACCGGGTTGCGCGCCAAGCTGAACCGGCCAGGACTGATCACCACCATTCGCGGCTATGGCTATCGGTGGGGCGAGTGAGCGCCGGAGGCCGGGCATGCGCCGCAGACTGCTGACGGCGCTCACCGTCTTCGCGGCGCTCGCGGTGCTGGCCTTCGCGGTGCCGTTGTCACTGACCGTGGCCACCAGCCGGACGCAGCAGTTGGTGCTCGGCCGTTCCGGCGACGCCGACCGATTCGCGACCCTCGCCGGCGCGGCGGCGTCGGCGGGTGGGACGCAGGCGCTCGCCGACGAGGTCGGTCGCTATCACGAGCTGTACGGGGAGAACGTACTGGTCGTCGATGCGCGCGGGGCACCGATCGTCAATGCTGGGGTCGAGGTGAGCGATCCGGGAATCAGCGCCGCGGTGGCGGCGGCTCGCCGCAATCAGCGCCCGCAGCAGGCGGATCGGCTGACGCCGTGGAGCGCGCCGGTGATGCTCATCGCGCGCCCTGTCGGCACCGGGGTGCAAGTGAACGGCGCCGTCGTGATCGAGGCGTCGACCGCCGCGGCGCGCTCGTCGATCGCCCGGATGTGGGCCGTGATCGCGGTGGGCGGGCTCGGCGCAATGGGATTGTTCATCCTGTTGGCGCTGGTGCTGAGTCGATGGGTGCTGCGGCCGCTGGCCGCGATGTCGGGGGCGGTCGCCGAACTCACCGCGACCCTGCCGAAGCCACGTGGCCGCGCCCCGATAACCAGAAGATACGGCGGCCCACCTGAGATTCGCGACCTTGCCGAATCGGTCGACGCCATGGCCACCGCCGTCGGCGACTCCGCCGACGCGCAGCATCAGCTCGTCGCCGATACCGCGCATGCCATGCGAAACCCACTCGCCGCCTTGACGATTCGTCTCGACTCGCTGGAATCGGCCGTCCCGGAACGCGCCACGGGGACCTTCCGCGGGGCGACCGTGGAGGTGGAACGGCTGACCGCGCTCCTCGACGACCTGCTGGAACTGGCTGTGGCCCAAGCGCCCGCGGCTTTCGGCACCGCGGCGTCCGCCGAGGAATTCTGTGACCCGGCGCAGGTCGCGGCCGACCGAATCGACGCGTGGGCGCCGGCGTTCGACGAGGCAGGGATGCGATTGACCACGGCACCCGCCGAACCCCGATCCGGCGAGACCGTCGCGGCGATTCCTGCTCGGCCTGCCAGTGGCGAGATAACCGGCAGTCGCCCCTCGGCGGCGATCAGCTCGGCGGCTCTCGCGCAGATCCTCGATGTGGCGCTGAGCAATTCGTGTCGATACGCGGGATCCGGTGCACGCACCGTCGTCGAAGTGTCGGCCGATCCCGGATGGGTGACGGTCCGGGTCACCGATGACGGGATCGGCGCCGCGCCGGACGAACTCGACAAACTCACCGCCCGGTTCTACCGCGGTTCGACGGCGGTCGCGGGCGGTACCGGGCTGGGCCTGTCGATCGCGCAGGCGTTGGCCAAGGCGTGGGGCGGGACTTTGACAGTCGAGGCAGTGCGGCCGCACGGGCTCGCCGTGGCGGTCCGAGTACCCGAGGTGGCGCGATGAGCGCGCCGATCTCGCGTCGCCGGATGATGGCACTGGCCGCGTTCGCCTCGATGGGTGCGTTCGGATGCGGCGCGAACGACCGTGCGACCGTACGACTGGCCTCGGGCGAGGACGGCGGTTTCTACTACGCCTTCGCGCGACTGCTGGCTACCGCGGCCGCGAACAACACCGACGATCTGCGCATCGAAACGGTGGAAACCGCTGGATCGCAACAGAATCTGCGGATGGTCGCCGACGGCGAGGTCGACACGGCACTGGCGCTCGCGGATTCGGCGAGTGACTTCGGTGGCCGGGTGGTGGCGCTCGGTCGCGTGTACGAGAACTATCTGCAGCTGGCGGTCCGCACCGACGGTCCGATCGCCGAGGTCGGCGACCTGCGTGGACGCCGGGTCAATCTGGGCGCCGCGGGCTCGGGAGCCGCGTTGACCGGTCAGCGGCTGCTCGCGACCGCCGGGCTCGATCCGGTCGACGTCCTGGTCGAGCACCGACCCCTCCGTGAGGCCGCCCAGGCGCTGACGGACGGCACCCTCGACGCGTTGCTGTGGGCAGGCGGCGTGCCGACCGGTGCACTCACCGTGCCCGATCCGATGCGCCTGATCGACCTCGGCGCCCTCGTCACACCGATGCGCGAACGGTACGGTCCCGTCTACGACCAGGTCGCCATCCCCGCCGACGCCTATCCGGGCAGCCCGGCGGTCCACACCATCGGCGTGGCCAATCTCCTGCTCGCCGCCGCGACCCTGCCCGACGAGACAGCGGCCGCCATCGTCGAACTGCTGGTCCGGCGTGCCGATTCGCTTGTCCCCGCCGAGGCCGCGGGCACCCAGTTTCTCGACAGTCGATTCCTGATCGGCACCGGAACGGTCCCGCTGCACCCCGGCGCGGCCGAGGTCTACCGCCGCTGGCACGGCTGACGCTAGGTGAGCCGGCTGGGTTCGGACCGCCGCAGGTGACTTTCGGGTCCCAGAATCTGGTCGACGACCACGAGGAAGATCTCGGTCGACTCGTCGACGAGCTCGTCGCGCGTCAGGTCGAGAGTTCCGTTGAGCCAGCCGTACACGGTCTCGTACAGCCCGCCGACGAGGTGCATGGCGGCGAGCTCACCGTAAGCGCCTGCGGCCGTTCGGTTCTCGGGGCTGAGCTGCTTACTCACGGTCGCCAGCACGAGGGCGGCGAAAGTGCGAATCGTCGCCGTGCGGCGGGTGTTGAGGACGGGGTTGAGCTGGGCTTCGGTGAAGGCGATGCGGATCAGGCGGGGATCGTCGGCGACCATTTGCAGGCCGGCGGCGATGGCCGCGTGCACCTTGTCGCGCAGGGGATCGGGGGCGGCGCGCACCCGCTCGGCGATCAGTGCGGTCAGCTCACCGATCACCTGGTCGTAGATCTCGGTGACGACGGCGTCCAGGTTGGTGAAGTTCTCGTAGAAGTATCGCTCGGTCAGTCCGGCCTGGCGGCAGAGGCCGCCGACGGTGAGCCGAGCCGAGCCCTGGGTGCCGACGATCTCCCTGGCGGCCTCCAGGAACGTGATCCGGCGCTGCGCGCGCCGCTGTTCGGCGGGCACGCCCGCGTACGCGCGATCCTTGACCATGCGCCGAGTCTGCCACAACGCCTTGTCAGATTTCCAAATCTGCTGCATCCTATTGTCAGATTCGAGCGAGGAGAGAATCATGACCGAGGCATTCATCTACGAGGCGATCCGCACGCCGCGTGGGCGTGGCAAGAAGACCGGCGCTCTGTACGGCGTGAAGCCGCTCGACCTGGTGGTCGGGCTGATCGACGAACTGAAAACCCGTCATCCCGGGCTCGACCCGGCGGCGGTCGACGACATCGTGCTCGGCGTGGTCTCCCCGGTCGGCGACCAGGGCGCCGATATCGCCAAGACCGCCGCGCTCGCCGCCGGGCTGCCCGACACGGTCGCCGGCGTGCAGCTCAACCGGTTCTGTGGTTCGGGCCTCGAGGCCGTGAACACCGCGGCGCAGAAGGTGCGATCGGGCTGGGAACAGCTGGTGATCGCCGGTGGCGTGGAGTCGATGTCGCGGATTTCGCTGGGCTCCGATGGTGGCGCGTGGGCGATGGACCCGGTCACCAACTACAACACCTACTTCGTGCCGCAGGGTGTCGGCGCGGATCTGATCGCCACGATCGAGGGCTTCACCCGTGAGGATGTCGACGCCTTCGCGGTGCGGTCGCAGCGCAAGGCCGCTGCTGCCTGGTCGGGTGGCTATTTCGCCAAATCCATTGTGCCGGTGAAGGACATCAACGGCGCGGTGCTGCTCGATCACGACGAGTTCATGCGCCCCGATACCACGGTGGAGAGCCTGGCCGGGTTGACCCCGTCGTTCGCGGCGATGGGGGAGATGGGCGGCTTCGACGCCGTCGCCATGCAGCGCTACCACCATGTCGAGAAGATCGACCATGTGCACCACGCGGGGAACTCCTCGGGAATCGTGGACGGTTCGGCGCTGGTTTTGGTCGGCAGCGAATCCGCCGGTGTCGCAGCGGGTCTCACTCCGCGCGCCCGGGTGGTCGCCTCCGCGGTGAGTGGTGCCGATTCCACGATCATGCTGACCGGGCCGGTCCCGGCGACCGAGAAGGTGCTGGCGCTGGCCGGGCTCAGCGTCGATGACATCGACCTGTTCGAGCTCAACGAGGCCTTCGCGTCGGTGGTGCTCAACTTCCAGAAGAAGCTGAACATCCCCGACGAGAAGCTCAACGTCAACGGCGGCGCCATCGCCATGGGCCACCCGCTGGGCGCCACCGGCGCGATGATCACCGGAACCATGGTCGACGAGCTCGAGCGCCGGGGAGCGCGCCGCGCGCTGATCACGCTGTGCATCGGCGGTGGCATGGGCATCGCCACCATCATCGAGCGCGTCTGAGCGTCGGACTCCGAGACCGAAGGAACAACGAAAAGCGATGACTGACAACATGATTTCCTGGGATCTGGGTGCCGATCGGGTGCTCGTGCTCACGATGGACGACCCGAACCAGTCGACCAACACGATGACCGAGGCGTTCGCGCGTGACCTCACCGCGACCGTCGATCGGCTCGAGGCCGAGAAGGACACCTTCGACGGCGTCGTCCTCACCTCGGCCAAGGACACCTTCTTCGCCGGTGGTGACCTGAACCTGCTGATGAACGCGACACCGGAGTCCGCACCGCAGATCGCGCTCGGACTGGACACCTACAAGGCGGCATTCCGTCGGCTGGAGACCCTCGGTAAGCCGGTGGTGGCCGCGATCAACGGCACCGCGCTCGGCGGCGGGTTCGAGGTCGCGTTGGCCACCCATCACCGGATCGCGATCGACGTCAAGGGCAGCCTGCTCGGCCTGCCCGAGGTCACTTTCGGGCTGCTGCCCGGCGCGGGTGGTGTCACCCGGACGGTTCGGCTGCTCGGTATCACCAACGCGGTGCTCAACGTCGTCGGCCAGGGCCAGCGGATGAAGCCCGCGAAGGCGTTGCAGGTCGGCATCATTCACGACGTCGCCACCACTCGCGAGGAGATGTTCGACAAAGCCCGCGCCTGGATCGCGGCCAACCCCGAGGCCGCGCAGCCGTGGGATGTGAAGGGGTACAAGATCCCCGGCGGCACGCCGTCGAGCCCGGCGGTGGCGGCGAACCTGCCCGCGTTCCCCGCGAATGTGCGCAAGCAGCTCAAGGGTTCGCCGATGCCCGCACCGATCGCGGTGCTGGCCACGGCGGTGGAGGGTGCGCAGGTCGATATCGAGACCGCGTTCGCGATCGAGACCCGCTACTGCACCAACCTGATCTGCGGCCAGGTCTCGACGAACATGATCAAGTCGCTGTTCTTCGATCTGGGCACGATCAACAAGGGCGGCAGCCGCCCCGAAGGCTTCCCCGTGCGCACGCCGGAGAAGGTCCTCGTGCTCGGCGCGGGCATGATGGGCGCGGGCATCGCCTATGTGCAGGCCCGCGCCGGCATGCAGGTCGTGTTGAAGGACGTCACCATCGAGGCGGCCGAGCGCGGAAAGGCCTACTCGCGCAAGCTGCTCGACAAGGCACTCCGCAAAGGCGCGATCACCCAGGACAAGTACGACGAGATCCTCGGCCGCATCCACCCGACCGCCGATCCGGCCGATGCCGCGGGATGCGACTTCGTCGTCGAGGCGGTGTTCGAGGATCCGGGTCTGAAGAAGAAGGTGTTCGGCGAGATCGAGCACCTGGTGAACGCGGACGCGCTTCTCGGGTCGAACACCTCGACCCTGCCGATCACCGACCTGTCCACCGGCGTGAAGCGCCCGAAGGATTTCATCGGACTGCACTTCTTCTCCCCGGTGGACAAGATGCCGCTGGTCGAGATCGTCGTCGGCGACGAAACCAGCGACGAGGCGATCGCCCGTGCCGTCGATTACACCCTCGCCATCAAGAAGACCCCGATCGTGGTCAACGACAGCCGCGGCTTCTTCACCAGCCGGGTGATCGGCCAGTTCATGGACGAGGCGATCTCGCTGGTCGCCGAGGGCGTGCATCCGGCCTCGGTCGAACAGGCCGCCACCCAGGCCGGGTACCCGGTCGGTGCGCTGGCGCTGGCGGATGAGATCAATATGAAGCTGGCGCAGAAGATTCGGCGCAGCCTGAAGGAGAACTTGCTCGCCGAGGGCAAGAACTGGGTCGACTCGAAGGCGTACCCGCTCGTCGACGCGATGGTCGACGACTTCGAGCGCCCGGGCAGGCTCGAGGGTCGCGGCTTCTACGAATACGAAGCCGACGGCAAGAAGCTCGGCCTGTGGCCGGGGCTGGTCGAGAACTACACCCGCGACGATCACGGCATCGCGTTCATCGACATGCAGGAACGGATGCTGTTCGCCGAATCCCTCGATACCGTGCGGTGTTTCGACGAGGGCGTGCTGCGCACCGTGCCGGACGCGAACATCGGGTCGATCTTCGGCATCGGGTTCCCGGCGTGGACCGGCGGCGTGATCCAGTACATCAACCAGTACGCGGGTGGCTTGGCCGGATTCGTCGCGCGGGCCGACGAGCTGCGGGCCGCCTACGGCGACCGGTTCGAGGTCCCGGAGTCGTTGCGGGTCAAGGCCGCTGCCGGCGAAACCCTCGGCTGACTGTCATGACAGAACCCCCGTCGCCCGGTAACCCCGGGCGGCGGGGGTTCTGTGCTGAAGCGGCTACAGGGATCGGGCGATCAGTTCCTTCATGATCTCGTTCGTTCCCGCGAGAATGCGAAGCACGCGCGCACTGGTGAAGATCTCCGAGATCGGGTACTCGGTCATGAATCCGTATCCACCGAACAGTTGCAGGCACCGGTCGGCGACCACGCTCAACTGATCGGTGAGCCAATATTTGGCCATCGACGCCGTTGCCACGTCGAGTTCGCCGACCAGATGCTTGGTGAGGCAGTCATCGAGGAAGACGCGACTGATTCTGGCGACGGTGGCGCACTCGGCGAGCTCGAACTTGGTGTTCTGGAAGGCGAGCAGCGATTTTCCGAACGCTTGCCGATCCTTGGTGTAGGCGACGGTCATCGCGACCGCGGCCTCCATCGACGCCACGGCCATCACCGCGCAGACGAGTCGCTCCTGCTGGAGCAGCTTCATCATCTGATAGAAGCCCTGGCCCTCGGCCTCGCCGAGCAGATTGCCGACTGGCACCCGCAGGCCGTCGAAGAACAGCTCGGCGGTGTCCTGGCCGGTGCCACCGATCTTGGACAGGGTCCGCCCGCGAGTGAAGCCGGGGGTGTCGTCACCGACCTCCGCGACGATGAGCGACACCCCGGCGGCGCCCTTGTCCGGGTCGGTCTTGGCGGCGATGATGACCGCGTCACAGAGCGCGCCGTTGCTGATGAACATCTTCGAACCGGTGATGACGTACTCGTCGCCGTCGCGCACCGCCTTGGTCTGAATGTTCTGCAGATCCGATCCCGTTCCCGGTTCGGTCATCGCGATCGAGAGCAGGCACTCGCCGCTGACCACCTTGGGCAGCAGGCGCGTCTTGAGCTCCTCGGAGGCGAACTCGACGAGATAGGGCGCGATGATCCCGGAGTGGATCGCCAGGCCCATGGAGGTGTCGCCTGCCCTCGATTGGGCCTCGATGATCGCCGCCTCGTGGGCAAACGTGCCGCCTCCGCCGCCGTACTCTTCCGGCACGGAGGGCGCCAGCAGCCCGAGCTTGCCCGCTTTCAGGTAGAGGTCACGGTCGGGGTGCCCCTGCTGCTTGTACCGCTCGGCGCCAGGAAGCACCTCCTTCTCGAAGAACTTCGTCGCGAGTTCGCGAACGGCCTCGATCTCATCGTCTACCCAGCCCGCTTGTGCGGTCATCCGTGCCTCCCAGGACGCAATCTGCCTCAATCTGCGGAAACAGATTGTCAGATATATTGGCAGAACGTCAATAGTGCGCGGGTTGTCGTGCTCAGCGGCGACCCCAGGTGCGCCGGTAGGCGGCCGGAGTGGTGGCCGTCCAGCGCTTGAAAGCGCGGATGAAGGGGCCTGCCTCCGTGTAGCCGAGCCGTGCGGCGATCTCCTCGACCGCGAGTGTGGTGGCGACCAGCATGTCCTCGGCTAGACCGTGCCGTGCCTCGTCGAGCAGGATGCGGTAGCTGGTCCCGTCCGCGGCGAGATGTCGTCGTAAGGTGCGGCCGGTGATGCCGAGGTCGTGGGCGACCCTGTCCAGCGACGGCGGTGTCGCGATCCCCGCGGTGCCGATGCCCGCCAGCAGATGGTCGCGAACCTCGGCCGCTATCCCGGTGCGAGTGCTCCGGCGGTCGATCAGCTCACGGCATTGCGCCAGGCACAGGGCCAAAGTGGCCTGATTCGCCTGTGGCAGTGGCTGGTTCAGAGTTTCGGCGGTGATCGTGATGCTGGTTTCGGCCTGCCCGTAGCGGGGGAGTACACCCAGGATCGTGGCGATGTGGTCGCCGTAGCCGGGTTCGGGGAACGCGAACCGCGCCTGGTGGATATCCACCGGTCGGCCGAGGAGGTCGGCGAGCACCCGATGCATCGCGAAGGTGTCGCGTTCGACGAGGAATTGCCGGACATCATCAGGTATCCGATCGTGTCGGATCCGGGCAACCATCCGCTGGTCGTGAATTTCCACGACCGGTGTGCAGAAGGCGAAGCTCAACTGAAAGTAGCTCAGCGCCAAGGAGATCGCCTCGCCGAGGGTGGGGCTGGTGATCCAGGCGTAGCCATAGATGCCGAAGGCGCTGATGCGATAGCTGCGACCCACCTCGATGCCGAGCGCGGGCCGGGTGCCGAGTTCGCGTAGCAGATTGCGAACCACCAGCAATTCGGTCCGGGCATCGATCTGGCGGTCGGCGGAGTCGAGGTCGGCGACGGACAGGCCGGTACCGGCGAGGATCGACGTGGCGTCGGCGCCGTGCTCGACCGCGAACCGGTTCATCACGGCGACACTGGCGACACCGCGGGGGAAGTCCCATGTGTCCACTGCCGGCTCCTGTCGTGTGCGCATGTCTCGATTATGGCCTGAAATGTCAATTTTCTGTCCGCGGGCATCCTCGTCACCGCCTCGACGGCGACCTACCGTTGACCGGACACAGCAATGACATGAGGAGCTCTATGCGCACTCGGACAATGCCGTCCGCTGTCATCATCGGTACCGGGTTCGGCGGCCTCGGCATGGCGATGGAACTACTGCGCCACGGTGTCGACGATCTCGTCATCCTGGAGCGGGCTGCGGAAGTGGGTGGCGTGTGGCGGGAGAACACCTACCCGGGTGCCGGTTGCGATATCCCCTCCCCGCTCTATTCGTATTCCTATGTGCCGAAATCCGATTGGCCCAAGCGATTTTCGGGGCAGCCCGATATCCACGCCTATCTGCGGGACGTGGCGCGCGACAACGGTCTGCTCGAGCGGATCCGGTTCGAGTCCGAGGTGACCGAAGCCGAGTTCGACGAGGCGAGCGGGAGATGGACGGTGCGCACCGCCGACGGTTTCGAGGTGACCACCGACGTGCTGATTTCCGCGGTCGGTCAGCTGTCGCGGCCCGCGCTGCCCGCCATCGCGGGCATCGGCTCGTTCGCCGGACCCGCGTTCCACTCGGCGGAGTGGGACCACAGCGTCGATCTGACGGGCAAGCGGGTAGCCGTTGTCGGCACCGGGGCCAGCGCGATCCAGTTCGTCCCCGCGATCCAGCCGCGGGTGGCGGCGCTGACGCTGTTCCAGCGCTCGGCGGCGTGGGTACTGCCCAAGCCCGACGTCGAGTATAAGCCGTGGCATCACCGGATGTTCGCGGCGGTGCCGCCGGTCCGGCTCGCCGAGCGGTTCGCGGTCTGGGCGCTGTGTGAGTTTCTGTCGCTCGGCATCGCCGACGTCCCCGCGATCAGGGGATTCGTCACCAAGATCGCCGTGAACCATCTGCGCAAGCAGGTCGCCGACCCGCAACTGCGTGCGAAACTGACCCCTGACTACCCGGCCGGCTGTAAGCGTGGGCTGTTCTCCAACAACTACTATCCGGCACTCACCCAGCCGAACGTGCGGGTGGAGACGACCGAGATCGCCGAAGTCGTGCCGAGCGGGGTGAAAACGGCCGACGGCGTGCTGCACGAGGTCGACGTGATCATCTACGGAACCGGGTTCAAGGGCACCGAATTCCTGTGGCCGATGACGATCCATGGCGCGAACGGTCGCAAGCTCGAGGACGAGTGGCAGGGCGGTGCCCGCGCCTACCACGGCATCTCGGTGCCCGGATTCCCGAACATGTTCATGGTGTACGGACCGAATACGAACCTGGGCGTGGGGTCGATCGTCTACATGATCGAATCGCAGGCTCGCTACATCCGCCAGGCGCTGCAGGAATTGTCCCGCCATCCGGCGCACACCCTCGACGTCCGGCGCGCGGTCGCCGAGGAATACGACGTGAAGCTGCAAGCGCGGCTGGACCGTACGCCGTGGGGTCTGTGCTCGAGCTGGTATCGCAACGCCGCGGGCCGGATCACCAATAACTGGCCGGGCGCGGTCGCGAGCTACCGACTACAGACCCGAACACTGCGCCCCGAGCACTATCACCTGAACGCCGGCACGACAACGCCTGCGGGCCAGTGAGATTCGCGGACCGGAACTCGCAAGAGGCTCATCGATGAAGCTGACCAACGGCACCGTGGCCGACGTACGCGGGGTGCTGACCTACCGCGAGCTCGACGAGCAGTCCAACGCCCTGGTCCACGGGCTGCTCGGGCAGGGCCTGCGCGGCGGCGAGGTGATCGGCGTGCTGGCCCGCGACCATCGTGGCCTGATACTGGCGATGGTGGCGGCGGGCAAGGCCGGGTTACGGCTGGCCATGCTGAACACCAGTTTTCGACAAGCCGCAACTCACCGAAGTCGCTGTGCGGGTTCGCCACCGCGCTGGTCGTCGACCGGGTGCCGTTTCCTCGCGCTCGGTCCCGACATGATCGCCAGGTACGACACCTCGACGCTGCGCACGGTTTTCGTCGGCGGCGCACCGCTCCCGCCCGACCTGGCGATCCGATGGCAGGACGCCTTCGGTGACGTGCTGTACAACGGGTACGGCTCCACCGAGGTCGCGATCACCGCCGTCGCCCAGCCGCACGAATTGCGTCGTGCGCCAGGCACAGTCGGGCGGGCACCGGTCACCGCGCGCATCGCGCACTACGACGGCGACGATCGCCGAATCGCCGCTGCGAACGTCTCGGGTCGGATCTTCGCCCGCACCGTCGCCCCGTTCGAGGGGTACACCGACGGGAAGACCGAACAGATCATCGACGGGTACATGTCGACCGGCGACATGGGCCACTTCGACGCCGACGGGCTGCTGTTCATCAACGGCCGCGACGACGACATGGTGGTCTGCGGTGGCGAGAACGTGTATCCGCTGGAGGTGGAGAATCTGCTGACGGGTCGCGCCGCTATCGCCGATGTCGCGGTGATCGGTGTCGACGACGCGGACTTCGGACAGCGATTGCGCGCCTTCATCGTTGCGGCGACGGACGAGAAGCCGGACGCGCAGGAGATCAAGAACTATGTCAAGGACAACCTGGCCAGGTACAAGGTGCCCCGTGACGTGGTGTTCCTCGACGAGATGCCACGTAATCCCACCGGCAAGATCGTGCGCAAGGCGCTGCGGTTCGGGTTGACCCCGCGCCACCGTTGAGCAACCACGACGCCCCGCAGCGGCACTGCCCGAAAGCCCACGCTGAGTCGATTAGTTGAATATTATCTCACTGTATCATCGTCTTAGAGGCTCTCAGCAGAAGGAGGCGCAGGACCATGCGTGAAGTGTCAACGGTGACCGATCCTGTGATGGTGGGCGATCTCGGCGAGGTTCTGCGGTGTCGATACGGCACCGTCGAGGACTTCGACATCGAGCGATTTCTCGACGGGATCGGAGCCTTCGCCGGGGCGGGCGCGAATGTGATCGTGCAGCTCGCGAACCGGCCGGTGGGATACGGCGTCGTCGAGAGCACCGTCGAGTCGGGCCGCGCCGACGTCCATCCGTGGAAGCGGTTGCGCACCACGCTGACCTACATCGCGGTGGCGATGCTCGGCACCGAGGACGACCGGGACGTGTACCGGCAGGCCGTCGGCAGCGTCCATCGGCGCGTCCGGTCGGCGCCGGGCGCCGAGGTGAAGTACAACGCGTTCGACCCCGAACTGCAGAAGTGGGTCGCGGTCTGCCTGTGCTGGGGAGTCATGGACACCCACGAACGCCTCTACGGACCGCTGGACAAGGCCACCAAGGAGGTCTTCGTGCAGTACGGTGCCAGGTTCGGCACCGGGTTGCAGATGCGGCCCGAGATGTGGTTCGCCGACCTGGCGGCGTTCGAGAGCTACTTCGAATCCGGGTTGGCGAACATGCAGATCGACGACGTGGTCGCCGAGTACCTGCGCAAGCTGGTCGGGTTGCGCAATATTCCGAGACCGCGTCCGCTGGCGAATATTCATCGTTTCGCGGTGACCGGTCTGCTGCCCGAAACGATGCGCTCACAGCTCTACCTCCCGTGGACCGACGAGCAGGAGCGGCGGCATCGGCTGATGTTCCGGGCCATCGGCGCCGTCTACGGGCGGCTACCCGTGCGCGCGCGGATCGTGCCGTACTCGACCGTGCTCCGGGACATGCGGCGGCGTCAGCGGCTCGGCCGCCCACTGGTCTGAGAAGGCGAGGTTGCGGGCTACCGTCGGACCACATTATGTTCGGGCTCTTGTCAGCTGAGGGGAATGGGATATGGCCGAGTCGATCAGGTTGCTGGCACGGATTCGCGGACACGGCGGTGTCGAGCGCGATAACGCCGACGTCCTGAACGGCGCCTTGGCCGCGTTTCTGGACTTCGGGATCAAGCGCACCAGCATGGCGGAGGTGGCCCGCCGCGGTGGTCTGTCCCTGGCGACCCTGTACCGCCGATTCGGCGGGAAGACCGACGTGGTCCAGGCGGTGGGGCTCTGGCAGGTGCGTCACCTGCTGGAGCAGGCCGACGCCTCGATGCGCCGGCAGGCCGACGAGGGTGCCAGCGCCGAAGACCAGATCGTCGAACTGTTCGTCGCCTTCGCCCTCGGCTTGCGCGACAACCCGTTGCTCGACCGCCTCCTCGCCACCGACGCCGCCACCGTGCTGCCCTACCTCACCACCGGTGGGGCGCCGGTGATCGAGCTCGGTCGTGACTTCCTGGCCGAGTTCATCACTCGCTTGCAGGAGGCAGGCAAGCTTCCCGCCTACGACCCGCTCCCCGTCGCCGAGCTGGTGGCTCGTACCGCGCTGTCGCTGGTGCTGACCAGGCCGACGGTCATCCCGCTCGACGACGAGGCCGCGGCGCGCCGGTTCGCCCGCGATCACATCGCACCCGGGTTCCGTCCACTGGACGTGCGCACGACGACCCAGGCGACCGGCGCCGCACCTCGCTAGTTCCCGCGCCCGGGGCGATTACCGCTTGCCGCGGACGGATGAGGCACTGGCGGGTGCGGCATCCGTCCGCGGCGAGGCCCGCCTACCTGCCGAAGCGGCGCCGACCGCGAGCGCCGGTCGCGCGCATCGCGTTCCGCATGAACCCGAAGTTCTTCAGGCTGTACGGGTACCAGACGAGTTCGGACTTCTGCGTCGGCAGCGCCGGCGCCGTGATCGCCTGCTTACGGCAGTACTTGCGCACGCCGTCCGCGCCGCCGAATCGGTATCCGGTGCCGGACTGGCCCCAACCACCATGGGGGAGTGCGAAATTGAACAGGTTGATGGTGGCGTCGTTGATGTTCACCGCGCCGACGGTCAACCGGCGGGCGATCTTCTGCCCGCGGGACTTGTTGCCCGTCCAGACCGAGGCGGACAGGCCGTACTCGGAGTCGTTGGCGAGGCGGATCGCCTCGTTCTCGTCGGCGACCTTGATGATCGGGATGGTCGGGCCGAACGTTTCCTCGGTGATGCACGACATCGAATGGTCGACGTCGACCAGCACGGTCGGTTCGAAGAAGTTCCCCTCGCCGGTCGCCTTTCCGCCCGTGAGTGCCCGCGCGCCCTGGGCGATGGCGTCGTCGACGTGGCGGGCGACGATCTTCAACTGCGTTTCGTTGGCGAGCGGACCGACGTCGATGTTGCCACTGCGGTCGTCGCGACCGAGCCGCAGCGTCTTGACATGGGCGACAAGCTTGTTCACGAACTCGTCGTACACCGCGGCCTCGACATACACCCGCTCCACCGACACGCACAGTTGCCCGGCGTTGGTCAGCGCGCCGAAGGCGATGCCGTTGGCGGCGCGGTCGAGGTCGGCATCGGCGAGCACGATCGCCGGGTCCTTGCCGCCCATCTCGAGGCTGTAGGGCCGGGTGCGCTCCGCGCACGCGACCGCGATGCGGCGCCCGGTGTTGCCGGAGCCGGTGAACTGGATGAAATCAGCGTTGTCGACAACCGCGGCACCGGTGGCGCCGAACCCGGAGACCACCGTGAACACCGGCGGCGCGCCGATCTCGGCCCATCCGCGGGCGAGCACGAGCGGCGTCAGCGGGGTCACCTCCGACGGCTTGAGCAGCACGGCAGCGCCTGCGGCGAGCGCCGGAACGAGATCGGAGGCGGGCATGGCGAGCGGAAAATTCCACGGCGTGATGATGCCGACCACCGGATACGGGGTGTAGGTGGTGGTCAACTTCTTGACCCGCATCAACGGAGTGTGGGGGCTCACTGCGGTATCGGCGAGAAACTTCGCGGCGTTGCGTGCGTAGTAACCAAGAAGATCGACGGTGAAGGCGACCTCGACCTCGGCCTC
This sequence comes from Nocardia sp. FBN12, assembly GCF_054031145.1. NCBI lineage: Bacteria > Bacillati > Actinomycetota > Actinomycetes > Mycobacteriales > Nocardiaceae > Nocardia > Nocardia sp. FBN12. The sequence goes on along the minus strand of NZ_CM132926.1, from coordinate 2,492,596 downwards.
CACCCGGGGCTTGCCCGACTCGTCTTGAATCGAATCCGCCAGCTCGTCGGCGTGGTCGAGCACCCAATCCTGCAGCTTCAGCAGCCACTGCTTCCGTCCGGCCGCGCTGATCGACGCCCACCGCGGCTGTGCTTTGCGCAGCGCGGCCGCGGCCGCGGCGACCTCCTCCGGGGTCGACACGGCGACGGTGCCGACCAGTTCTCCGGATGCCGGGTTGCGAACAGCGAGTTCGGCGGCGTCGACGGTGGGTGTTGCGGAATCAGACACATTTTCTCCTGGATAGCCGTATCGGTCTACCGACCAACCTTAGGCAGAGTGAGACGCTTTGTATATCATTCTGTCATTTCGACGGATGGCTCAGATCTCCGAGCTGAGACGCCGACCTCTCGGCGCGCGCCGAAGGCACGTAGCGAATCCGCGGCGGCACCATCGGGGCCGCCATCCGGAGGCCAGCGGCGTACGAGCGGAACGCGGCCCGATCGCCGGGTCTGGCTCGCACATCGAGCAGTTCCTTGGTGCGCGGGTGGAGCAACCCGCGGACGGCGACGGATGGCAGCAGCCGCGGGACCCAGCTGGTCGGACGCAAGACCTCGGGCGCGAGCGTGCGGCCGGCTGCGGTAAGGCGCAGTTGCTGTGCGCACACCCGCTCGAAATAGTCGCCGAAATCCGCCCAGTTCTGCGGCATGGCCCGCGCGGACACCCCGAATCGCAGATACCACTCGCAGCACTCCGCGTACAGGCGTTCGTGGTCGCGATCGGACATCGGCGCGATGAAAGTGTTGACCGCGACCATCAGCGTCTCCACATAGGTCGCGTGCTGAAAGTGGAACAGGTCCGGATTCAGTGCGTGGAAACGCGCGCCACGGTCATCGGTTCCACCGATGTGCCCGTGGATGTTGACCACGCGGTGCCGCTGGTCCCGGTCGTCGTAGGCCATCTGAACTGTCTGCGAGACGGTCCGCGCCTTGTGGTACCACAGCCGCATCGCCACGTGTTCGTCGAGAGCCGTCGCGATGGCCGGGTGCAGAATCTGCAGCCCTACCGCACGCGGCAAGGCGAGCAGGAATCGCCGATCGCCGACGTATTGGCGAAGCAGTGAGGTCCCGTGTCGGCGGCGCATCGATAGCTTCCTCGATCGAGGATCGAGCGGTGCGGTGCGCGCGGGAAGTGGTGTGGTCATCGTTGACTCCGTTCGAAGAAGCTCAGCGCTTGCCAGACCATCACGGCTGTGGCGGCGTCCATCACCAAGTGCGGGAACAACGCTCGTGCCGGTTTGCGATGGGCGATCTGCCACGCGAGTGCGCCGAGCGTGATGACGGCGTCGACGGCGAAGATCGCCACGAATGCCCACCCGAGCAGCGGGACCGGCACTGGGTGCGCCAATCCCGGGTGGGCGTGGTGGTGCTGCCCGAGTCCAGGACGAAGCGCTGGAATGCCAGGTCCTCCGGACTGGATTCGGTCACCTCGGGCATCGTGATCGCGTCGCTCGTCACGCCGCCTCCGTTCGTGGGGCCGGTCCTCGTCGTCGCGCGGGCGGGGCGAAACTCGCGGTTCCGGTCTCCGTGGGTGGGCGGCGGCGCAGCCGGCGGAATCCCGCGACGAGGTAGCTCGCCAACAGACAGCAGGGCATCGTTACCTCGTCCGATTCTGTGCGGGCCGCCTTGCCTCATTGTGGTGCGTACTGACACCACAATTATGTGGTGTCAGCGTGCACCAGAAATCGCGGATGGTCAAGGGTCAGCTGTCGAGTAGGTGGGGCAAACCGGCGCGGAAGCGATCCGCATCGATGGCTTTGGCGGCCGCGAACGCGGGCAGGGAAACCAAGGGGAAGATCTGCGCGCGGGGGCTCGGGTCGTCGGCCGCATCGAGGATGGCGTTGGCGGCGGCGCGGCCGGATTCGTTGGCGCCCTCCATGGTGGCCAGGTCGATGTGGTTGCGCACGTGGTCGCCGCCGAAATAGAGATTGGGAATCGCGCAGTGCGCGTCGGGGCGATTGTCGTAGGAGCCGACCGTGTTGACCAGCAGTGGGGTTTCGTTGTGGATGGTGTTGCCGGACCAGGTGATGCCGGGGTCGAGATGCCAGGAATGGATGTCGTCGTCGCGTAGCCAATCGGTGCCGGTGTTGAGCCAGGCTTTGAGCTGAGCCCAGGTCTCGGTGGCGATCTCGGCGGCGGTGCACTCCTTGGCGGTGCGGCCGAACAGGATTCCGGGTGTGTCCCAGTCGGAGATGTCGACCGACAGGCATTCCAGCACCGACCCGTCGCCGTAGGTGGCGGGGAAATCGCCCACCCACATCGGCGCCTGGCGCAGGGCGGTGAGGGCCCAGGGGGAGCCGAGTGCGGCGATGTGTCCCTCGGGGATATCGGTCGGGCGGCGCAGGTAGTACTGGATGCCGACCATCCAGTCGGTCACCAGGTTTCGCATTCCGCCCAGGCGCGGATCGGCGTCGATGATCGCGTCGTCGAGGAGATCGACGGCGCGGTCGACCGGCATCGCGCACAGGTAGTGGTCGGCGGTCACCGCCGCCGTCCCGCTTGTTCCGCTGACCATCGCCGAGGTGATGCGACCACCGTCCATCCGCAATGCGGCAAGGCCCTGTCCCATGGCGAAGCGGACGCCGAGCGAGCGCAGGTACTCGACCCACGGATCGATCCACGCGATATTGGTGGGGCGGTTGAGGATACGGTCGACGCCCCCGGCGTACTGCGGGGCGGCGCCAGACGCGGCGAGGACGAGGGCCTCGCCGATCGTGCCGATGGTTCGTGCCGAGCTGGTCTGTGGTTTCGCGGCGACGGTGATCCGGGTGAGCGCGTTCACCAAGTACTTCCGATAGGCGACCGACTTGCCTTCGGCCTGCATGATCTGCTCCCAGGTCACGTATTCCCACTGGCCGAAGCGGCGTTCGGTGCTGGAGGTGAACCACACGAGCATCTGCTTGGCGAAGAAGGCCAGCTCGTTGGGTGGGAGGTCGGGGATGAACCCGAGCGCGCCGACGATGCTGTTGCGCACCAGTTCCGGCGTCAACTGACTCAGCCCGCCGAGCTCGACGGGAGCGAAGATCGGCGGAAGGTCCTGGAATCCGGCGATCGTACCCTCGACCCGCACAAGGTTGTCGAGCACGCCGTTCGGGTTGCCGGGGAACGGGATTCGGCTCATCGTGTCGGGAACATGCTGATAGCAGCCGGGAAAGAAGCGGAATCCGTGTTCACCCGGCAGCGGTTGACGCCCGGGCGACGCCGTCCCCGGCACACCCATGCTGCGCGCCTTGCCGCCGAGGAACGCGGGCTCGTAGACGGTGACCTCGTACCCTCGCTCGACCAATTCGTGGGCGGCGCTCAGCCCGGCCATGCCGCCACCGAAGATCGCCACCGACTTGCCGCCGGAGCGCAACAGCGGTGAGCGCCTCGCCGTCGGCGCGGCGTCGGCGATCGGGGCAGTGACGGCGAGTGCGGCTCCGGCGACGAGTCCGGCGCGCAACGCGGTGCGGCGGGTGATCGGTGCTGACAACGGTGTCGGCTGATCAGGCATGGTGTTCTCCTGGACCTGCGGTGGTGAGGGTGAAAGGTGAGGTCGGTGGCGCGGTGGCATGAGAGACAGTGCCGCGCAAGGTTGTTTGGGTGATGCGCCGTTCGCGGGCCGAGTCGCGGATCTCGCGCGCCACATCGGCGAGGACGGCGGGCAGGTGGGCGCGCTGGTGGAACGCGGCGCGAGCCGCGAGACCCAGTGCGCGCGCCGGGGCATACAGCTCGGCGGGCCGATGGGTGCGGGAGAAGATGCCCGCGGTGATCTCCGCCAGTTCCGGGTCGCCGGCGGCGGTGCGGTAGAGCTCGATCTCCAAGGGGCGCATGACTTCACCGCGTGCCAACCGATTCGTCCAGTGGAAGATCTCGCGGCATTCGACGACGCGGCGGCGCTCCCAGTCCGACAGTGCTGCGTCGAGTGCGCGCGGGTCGTCGAGGACGTCGCCGACCGACTCGGCGAGGGTGCGGCCGTAGTGCAGGGCGTCGCGGATGCCCTGCGCGGTAACGGGATCCTTGAAATGTCCGGCGTCGCCGGGCAGCGCCCAGCCCGGGCCCGCGGAGTGCCGGAAGTACGAGGAGATGCCGGTGGCGGAACGGACCCGGCCGACGCGCTCACAGCCGCTCAGCCGGTCGGTGAGCGCTGGAATCCGGGCGAGGGCCTCGGCGTAACGGCGTTCCGCCGCACCGCGATCGGCGACCGTTGGTGGCTGCACCAAACTGAGCACCAGACCGTCGTCGCAGGGAAAGGCCGTGCCGAGATCGGCCCCCACCCGCCACTGGGCGGCGATGTGGCGCGGGGCGTCGGCGACATCACGCCAGTAGGCGAAATAGCAGTCGCGCCCGCTCGGTACCGTCAGGAACGGTCGCTCGGCGCCTACCGCGCGAGCGATGGTGCTGCGCCGTCCGTCCGCGCCGACGACGAGCGCGGCGCGGATCTCCCTGGCCTGGCCCGCGGCATCGAGATAACGCACACCGGCGCAACGGTTTCCGTCCCACACCACCGAGGCGACCCGGCAGCGCGGCCGCACCTCGGCGCCCGCGTGCACGGCGGTTCGCATCAGCACGGCGTCGAGCCCGGTGCGGCGCACGCACATCGCGTAGTCGATGCCGTCGAACGGGGGAAAGCCGGAACCGACACCGTAGCCCGCGCCCTGTGCGTAGGCCCTGGTCAGCCGTGGCGCGCCGAGAGCTTCCACTGCCGCGAGCGCGCCCAGCCGCTGGAGTTCGGCCAGTCCTGCCGGCCAGAGCAAATGAGTGGACAGCGTGTCCGACGGCAACGCCGCGGCGTCGAGTACGACGACGGTGCGGCCCGCCGCTGCGAGCGTGGCCGCGGTCGCCGATCCCGCGCAGCGCGCGCCGACCACGACGACATCGGCCCGTTCGACCGCAGTGCCAGGGGAATCGACCATGGGTACCGCCTCGGTCACTCAGTCTCGGACAGTATGTCCGATTGATGATGAGGCGGGCCGCGTACAGGTGTCAACAGCGAACCGGGACAGGGGGATTGGCACCGCCCGTACCCCGCCACCACGGCGGTGCGCCGGTCTACGGGCACAATGGATCCCATGGTCAATGCCAGCGCGTCAGGTGCTGCCTCGGCGACGGATCGCCGATGCCCTCGCTGACCCGTGTCCCGCGATCGGCGCGCAAACCCGCCGACGACCGGCGGGCCGAATTCGAGCGTCGTGTGCTGGCCGCCGTCGAAGACCTGCTGGCCGACGGTACGCCGTTCACCGAGATCGCCGTGCAGAAGATCGCGGCGGCCTCCGGGTCCGCAAGATCCACCTTCTACCGCTACTTTCCGGACAAGAGCAGCCTGCTGATCCGGATGGCCGAGCTGGCCACCACCGATCTGTTCGCCGCGGCGGAGGCGTGGTGGAGTGCCGAGCACACCGATCAGCAGGCCGGTGTCGTTCGAGCCATGCGCGCGATGATCGGCGGTTTCCGCGACCATCGCTATCTACTGCTAGCCCTCACCGAAGTGGGTTCCTACGACCGGGAAGTCGGTGCCTACTGGCGTTCCAGGGTCGCGACTTTCGCCGAACTGGTGCGTGCGCGGCTGGCGGCCGAACAGGCAGCGGGCCGCGTCGGCGCGCAGCTCGATCCCCGAGCCACCGCGCTGGTTCTCACGTCGATGGTCGAACGCACGATCTCCGTCGCCTTCGCCGCCGAAACCGGTATCGGCGAGGAGGAATTGGCCGAATCGCTGGGCCGCGCCATCTGGCTCGTCATCTACGGCGACGCCCCTCAGCGCGGAGCGACTTCGCCGCCGAAGGCACGATCATCCCGGCGGTGACGGCGCCCTTGTCGGTCAGTCGTCGGCTGCGGACGTGGTGCGTTTCCGGCGTGGGGTCGTCTGGTCGATGCGCGGGTCCTCGGTCACCGCATAGTGTTTCACGTACTCGGACAGGAACGCCTGCACCGTCGCGGTGGCGGGGATGGCCAGCAGTGCGCCGACCGCTCCGAGCAGCGCGCCACCGGCCAGCACCACCAGCAAGGCGATCGCGGCGTTGACGTCGACGGTGCGGGCGGTGATCCGGGGCTGCAGCAGATAGTCCTGGAACCACTGGTAGGCGACCGCGAACACGATGATCCACACCGCGTCCATCGGATCGACCGTCAGTGCCACGAATACCGGAACGATCGCGGCGATGTAGGTGCCGATGGTCGGGATGAACGCGGAGATCACGCCGAACCAGACACCGAGTGCGATCGGGTTGGGCAGGTGCAGGATCGACAGGAACACCCCGTGCACGACCGCGGAGACGATCGCCAGCAGCACCCGCGAGAACAGGTAGCCGCCGGTCTTGTCGATGGCGAGATCCCAGGCGTGCAGGAAGGTCTGCTGGTGCGCGGGCAGTAGCAGCGAGCACACGGTGCGCCGCACCTTCGGGCCGCCCGCGGTGAGGTAGACGCTGAACAACGCGATGGTCAGGACCTGCGCCAGACCGCCGAGGACTGTGGTCGACACGCCCCAGGCGTTGTCGGCGGCGGTGTGCGCGTAGTTCTCGATGAGGGTGGACTCGTGCAGTAGTCGCTGGCTCAGGTCGTGCACCGTGAAGTGCTGGCCGAACGTGTGATTGACCCAGTCCACGCCCTCGTCGAGCAGCCGCGGCGTCTCATGAGCCAGGTTGGTGGCTGTCTCCACCAGCAACGTCACCAGTGCGGCGAGAAAGGCGAGAACGCAGGCGAAGGTGCCGACGAACACCAGTCCGGTGGCGAGCCCCCGCGGCACACCGCGTCGCACCAGCACCGCGACGGCCGGTTCCATCGCCAGCGAGATGAAGAACGCGACGAACAAGATGATCAGGATGCCGGTCAGCCGGTGGAACGCCCAGTCGGCGATCAGGAACAGCCCGAAGAACACCAGCGCCAGCACCATCGCCCGAGGTAGCCACTTCGGCATCCTGGTGCGTGCGGGTGTCTGCGGAGCGGCGTCCGGGGAGTTGATGTCCACGACTCTCAGTGTCGCCCCGGGTCGGCCCAATTCCCGGCACCAACGCGGTCGCGTTGACCTGGCCGAACGCTCGGCGCACGCACTCGCCCAATACTTGCAGTTTCTGAAATATTGCAGTTTGTGCTAATTTATGGGGCGTGACACAGCAGCCGGTCAAGCAGGCCTCGATCGGACTGCGCGAACAGAAGAAGCAGCGAACCCTGCTCGACCTCTGCCTCGCCGCACGGCGGTTGGCGGTCGAGCACGGCCTCGACGCGACGAACGTCGACGACATCGCCAAGGCGGTGGGCGTCTCGCCGCGCACCTTCTTCAACTATTACGAGACCAAGCTCGACGCGGTGGTCGGCCCGATCGGCGAGATAGGTACCCCCGAAGCCAGGCAAGAGTTCATCGCAGGCGGACCGACCGGCGTGCTCATCGAAGACCTCACCTGGCTGCACGCCGCGGGTTTCCAGCCGGACAGTGAAGTGCGCGAGGGTATCTCGCTGGTCACCGAACTGGTCATGGCCGAGCCGAGAGTGCTCGCCGCGTTCATCGCCTCCGGTGCCCGGATGGAGGCCGCCATCGCCGAACTCCTCACGGCCAGGTGCGGCGCCGACGTCGCCCCCGAATTCGCCTCGCTCACCGCGGGAATCATGACCACCATCACCACGCGGGCAGCGATGTCGCTGGCCGCCGACCCGAACGGGTCGCTGGCGGCAGCGCTGCACGAGCACTGCGCCATGGCCGCCCGGCTGTTCCGGCCGGACGACAGCACAAGGAGACGCTCCGATGACCACGACGGCTGATTCGCCGCCCACCCCGATCGTCCTGACGCAGAAGCGGATCTGGCTGATCTTCTCCGCGCTGATCGCGGGCATGTTCCTGGCCAGCCTCGATCAGATGATCGTCGGCACCGCGATGCCGACCATCGTCGGCGAACTCGGCGGGGTCTCGCACATGGCCTGGACCGCCACCTCGTACCTGCTCGCCACCACCATCGTGATGCCGATCTACGGCAAACTCGGCGACATGTTCGGCAGGCGGTGGCTGTTCCTGTTCGCGATCACCGTCTTCACCGCCGCGTCGATCGGTGCCGCCGCGTCGACCGGGTTCTGGGAGTTCATCGCGTTCCGTGGCCTGCAGGGCGTGGGTGGCGGTGGCCTGATGATTCTGGCGCAGGCCATCATCGCCGATGTCGTGCCCGCCAAGGATCGTGGCAAGTACATGGCGCCGATGGGTGCCGTCTTCGGTATCACCTCGGTCGCCGGACCGCTGCTCGGCGGCCTGTTCGCCGACCACCTCGACTGGCGGTGGTGCTTCTGGATCAATGTGCCGATCGGCATCGCCGCGCTGTTCATCGCCTTCCGCTACTTGAACATCCCCAGCCATCGACCCAAGTTCCGTCCCGACTACCTCGGCATCGTGCTCATGTCGACCGCGACCACGCTGCTGATCCTGATCACCGACTGGGGCGGCAAGCAGTACGCGTGGGGCTCGACGGTGATGGTGTCGATGATCGCCGCTCTCGTCATCGTGGTCGCGGCCTTCGTGTTCGTGGAATCGCGGGCCGCGGAGCCGATGCTGCCGCTGTGGCTGTTCCGCAATCGCACCTTCGTGCTGACCTCGCTGATCGGATTCCTCGTCGGCCTGGTGATGTTCGCCGCGATCGGCTTCATCCCGACCTACCTGCAGATGGCCAGTGGAACGTCGGCGTCGGTGTCGGGTCTGCTGCTGATCCCGATGATGATCGGCATGATGCTCACACTGATCACCTCGATGAACGCGATCACCAAAACCGGTCGCTACCGGGTGTATCCGCCGATCGGCGCCGCGCTCATCGGCATCGACATGCTGTGGCTGACCCGTTTGGACGCCAACACCTCGATGTGGCTGGTCTCGGCCATGCTGTTCGTGATGGGTGCCGGGCTCGGCCTGATCATGCAGATCATCGTGCTCGTAGTGCAGAACGCGGTGGCGCCCGACCAGATCGGCACGGCGACCAGCGCGAACAACTACTTCCGTGAGATGGGTGGCGCGCTGGGCATCGCGATCTTCGGTTCCATCTTCACCAGCAGGCTCACCGAGAACCTCACCGGCGCGTTCCAGGCGAACTGGCAGGAAGCGGCGGCGGCGAAAATCGACCCGAGCGCGCTGATCCCGTCGGTGGTCAAGAACCTGCCCGAGAACCTGCACGACGCGATCGTCGGCGCCTACGTCGACGCGCTGGTACCCGGGTTCTGGTACCTGATCCCTGGCGCGGTTATCGCGTTCGCGCTCGCGCTGTTCATCCCACACTTGAAGCTGTCCGACGAAGCGGGCATGGTCGCACGCGGCGAGGCGGTCATGGCAGACACGGAGCCCGTCGAGCCGGAACTGGTCAAGGAGGGCTGAGCGAGCGGGCGGCGCCTTCGCGTCGGTCCCTATGTCGTGGCCGATGATCCGGCATTCTCGAGGTCGACCGGCGTGCTCCTCCACATTTCGGATGCCAGCCACAACGCCGCCACCGCAACCAGTGCGCCCCAGGCGATCCGGCCTGCGTGCGGTAGGAAGTACTGGGGCAACATGGTGACCAGCAGTGCCGCCAGTGGGACGCCGCTCCAGCGGTGGAGAGTGCCCGAGCGCCACACCGCCACAGCGGCGAGCACCGCGGTCGCCGCGACCAGCGCGAGCCCGATCACGAAGACGGCTATCGCGGTCGAATCGTTCCGGAAAGCGTTGCCGACCTCGGCCAGTGTCGCATCCCCGTCGGCAACGGCCCGCTGCCCGATCGCTGTGAGGCCATAGACCTCGGCGCCGTAGTACGAGATCGTCAGCGCTGAACCGATGTAGCCGATCGTCGCGGCGACAGCGGCCGTGTTCTCGGTGGAGGTGCCGTCGAGATAGCCGCGCAGCGCGCCGTATCCGAGCGGGATGAGGATGAGTCCGATGATCGCGGCGATATGCGCCACCGACCAGCCGGACGTTGTCCACGACCGGGCGGCTTCGAGCGAGGTTTGGTCGCCGACACGCGGGGCGGCGGCTTCGTAGATCACGAACAGGATGCCGGCGCACGCGAATGCCAAGGCTCCCCTGCGGACTCGGCGGCGTTGTGGTGATGTGGACTCGGGGACGGACATGACGCTCCTCAGCTGCACCGACCATTGCGAGATCAGTGCTCTCTCTTAGCGTAGCCCGATTGGCGTGTTCGGCGCGAGGTTGGCGCGTTCTGTTCTTGTCGTGGCACCGACGTCATTCGAGACTTACGTTCGTAATGTCGGAGTGTGAACGAGGGGAGAGCGCGGTGCCGGTTACGAGGGAGAGCGCCACCGTCTACGTGATTACCGCGTTGGAATCGAAGGGCACCGCGACCCGGGACGATTTCGACGTAGCCGGAATCGTCGCCGCGTTCCGCGATCTCGTCGACGGGTGGGACTTCCGCTTGTTGGAACGGGACATGTTCTGGCAGATCGCCTCGACCTACCTCAGGACGTAACGGTCCCCAACGGATGGGTACCCGCCGACCAGCGCCGGGCCGCGCGACGCAACGAGCCCGCGTCGGAGTAACCGAGTAGTTCGGCTTGCCTGGTGCCGCTGACCGACCCCGCGGACACCGCTCGCGACAACCGGGCGCTGCGGGCGCGATCCAGTTCGGCCCGCCAAGTCGTGCCCGATTCGGCCAGCCGCCGCTGCAGGGTTCGAGGGCTGATGTTGAGGATCCGGGCGACGCTGTCGAGCGAGGCGACCCCGGCCTCGATGGCCTCGTCCACTGCGGCGGCCACCCGCTCGGGCCAGGCCGAGGCGAGGGTCGGCGGGGGTGCCAGCGCGGCGGCCAGCGGCTGTAAGACCGCGGCGAGTACGGGATCCGCGGTGGTCAGGGGCAGCTCCAGATCCGCGGAGCGGAAGGTCATCGAATCGGTGGGTGCGTCGAATTCCAGTGTGGCGGAACCGAATACGGCGCGGAAACCATCGAGGCGCGCGGGAGCGGCTTGGCGCAGCGAGACGCGCACCGGGTTCAACGGATGGTCGACGGCTCGGCGCGCGCGGCTCAGCACCGCCGATAATCCCCACAGTTGGGTGTGGTCTCTTCCCCGGCCTTCGCCATCGAGCATCTCGAGGTAGAGGGTGGATTCGCCCTCGGTCTCGGCGACCAGGTCGAACCGGTGATTGGTGGTGACCGCGGTGATGTAGGGACCACAGGTGGCCAGCCCGGCGCCCAGCGTGGGCGCGGACGCGAACAGGTAGTCGTAGAGACCGAGGCTGGACAGCTCGTAGCGCCGGGCGACCTGCAGGGCGACATCGGGGCCGAGGCGATGCTCGCCGACCTCCCATAGCCGGGAGAACGTCGAACTCGGCAGATGCACATCGTGGCCGGTCATCGACCAATCCGGGACTCCGGTGTCGCGGATCAGTTGCGCACGATCCAGCCCGGCGGCCCCGAACTGGGAGATGACGAAACGGTGCAGCAAGCTCTGGTCGGTAGCCATGACGTCTCCTCATCCGCACCTCGGGTGTGATCCGGTTCTACCAGTTCCGCGTGGTCGCCGCCTTCGTGTTCGTCGAGTAGTTGGCCGCGGAGCCGATTCAGCGCCGAACCGAGGTGGCCGTGCGGCGCGGCGATGGCTGCCGTGTTCGGCGTGGGGCGCCTCGGCGGGCGGTGATGGCCGGCGCGGTTCCGGCCGCCGCGCTGCTCAGGTCGGCGGCGGAGCCGACATCGGTTGATAGAGTGCCCGAACGCAGGTTGTGGGTGTTGGTCTCCAGAGATCGGAACAGCTCGATATGCGATTGAATCCTTCGGATACCGAAAAGCTGCTGCTCAGCGTCGCCGGTATGGTCGCGCGCGATCGGCACGAGCGTGGCGTGAAGCTCAACTATCCCGAGACGGTGGCGTTGCTGTCGTGCTGGGCGATCGAACGTGCTCGTGAGGGCAGGTCGGTGGCGGAGGTGATGAGCGCGGGGCGCCAGGTGCTGACCAGAGGCGATGTCATGGACGGCATTCCGGAAATGGTCGGTGACGTGCAGGTCGAGGCGACTTTTCCCGACGGCCGCAAACTCGTCACGATCACCGAGCCGATCCAATGATTCCGGGCGAGTACCGATTCGGCGACGACAAGCTGCCGGATGAAAACAGCCGGGCCCGGGTCAGTGTGGTGATGGTGAACACGGGCGATCGACCGATCCAGATCGGTTCGCATCTCCATCTGCCGGAAGCGAATGCGGCGCTGTCGTTCGACCGTGCCGTGACCACCGGCTACCACCTCGATATCCAGGCCGGCACCTCTGTCCGTTTCGAACCCGGCGTGAGCCGCACCGTGACGTGCAGGCAGTTCGGTGGCAGCTTCGGCCGAAAGGACGCGCGGTGAACGCGATCTCACGGGACCGATCCGCCCAGCTGTTCGGGCCGACCACGGGCGATCAGATCCGGCTCGGTGACACCGATGTGTGGATCGAGGTCGAGCAGGACCGCACCAACCGTCACGACGCGGTCGTCTTCGGCGGCGGCAAGACGATTCGCGACGGTATGGGGCAGGGGCGGGTCAGCCGGGAGCAGGGCGCGCTCGATGTGGTGGTGACCAACGTGATCGTGCTCGACCACTGGGGGATCGTCAAAGCGGACGTCGGAATCCGTGACGGGCGCATCGCCGGGGTCGGCCGGGCGGGCAACAGCGAGATCATGGACGGTATAGATCCCGGGATGGAGATCGGGCCGAGTACCGATGTCATCGCCGGGGAAGGCTACATCCTGACCGCGGGCGCAGTGGACACCCACGTGCATTTCCTCTCCGAGATCGAGGTGCGCGAGGGCATCGCGGCAGGCACGACCACCATGATCGGCGGCGGCGCGGGCCCGACGAAAGGCACGAAGGCGACCTCGGTGACTCCGGGGGCGTGGGCGTTGACGATGATCCACCGCGCGCTGGACGAATTGCCGGTCAATATCCTGCTTTTCGGCAAGGGCAGCACCGCCGGCCGGCAAGCGTTGCGCGAGGACGCACTGGCGGGAGCGGGTGGATACAAGATCCACGAGGACTGGGGTGCCGCACCGCCGGTGATCGATGCCGCCCTGCGCGCGGCCGACGAGTTCGGTCTGCAGGTCGCCCTGCACAGCGACAGCCTCAACGAAACCGGCTACGTCCAGGAGACGATCGACGCGATCGGGGGCCGCGGCATCCACGCGTTCCATTCCGAAGGCGCGGGCGGCGGTCACGCACCCGACATCATGGTGCTCGCCGGTCAACCGAATGTGCTTCCCGCGTCGACGAATCCGACGATGCCATACACGGTCAACACCGTCGACGAGCACCTGGACATGCTGATCGTCTGCCACGCGCTCAATCCGAAAGTGCCCGAGGATCTGGCGTTCGCCGAATCACGCATCCGCGCGACCACCATGGCCGCCGAGGACGTCCTGCACGACATCGGCGCCATCTCGATCATGTCCAGCGACGGCCAGGCGATGGGCCGGATCGGCGAGATGATCTGCCGCACCTGGCAGACCGCGCACGTGATGAAAACCCGGTTCGGCCGCGGTGATTCGGCGCTGCCCGCCGACAACGAGCGCGCTCGCCGCTATGTCGCCAAGTACACGATCTGCCCGGCGGTGGCGCACGGTGTCGATCACGAGGTCGGCTCGGTGGAGACGGGCAAGATCGCCGATCTCGTGTTGTGGAAGCCCGCGTTCTTCGGGATCCGGCCCGAGGCGGTCATCAAGGCGGGCGCCGTCGTCGCCGGGCCGCTCGGTGACCCGAGCGCGTCGATCACCACGCCGCAACCGGTGCTGATGCGTCCCGGGCTGGCCGCGCACGGCGCGGCCGCCGCGCACCTGTCGACGACGTGGGTGGCGCCGATCGCCCTTGACACCGGCCTCGCTCAGCGTCTCGGTCTGACGCGCAGGTTGGCGGCGGTCCGTCCCACCCGCGAGATCGGGAAGAAGGACCTGCCGCGCAACAACACGCTGCCCCGGATCGAGGTCGACGCGGAAACCTTCGTGGTCTCGATCGACGGCGCACCGGTGCAGCCGCAACCCGCGATCGAACTGCCGCTCGCCCAACGCTACCTGCTGTTTTGACCGGTGTGGCCGGCTTGCTGCTGGCCGACGGGCGGCTGCCCACCGGCGGTCACGCGCATTCCGCCGGGCTCGAACCGGCGTTGCGCGCCGGACTCGCACCGGCCGAGATCCCGCGCTACCTGCGGGCCCGGCTGCACACCGTGGGCCGGGTCGAGGCGGCGACCGCGGTTCTCGCGCGGCGCGCCGCGGTCGGCGAGATCACCGTCGACCTGGCTCAGCTGCAGGCGGCCTACGACGCGCGGACATCCAGCGCCGCACTGCGGGCGGCATCGGCGCAACTGGGCCGTGGTCTCTCGCGGCTCGCCCTGCGGCTGTGGCCGGACGCACCGCCGATCGGCGCACTGGCGGCGATGGCGGCACCGTGCCGACCGGTCGCCCTCGGCGTCGTCGCGGCGGTCGCGGGACTCGACGACATCCAGACCGCGCGGACCGCGCTCTACGACGACCTGCAGACCGCCGCGTGCGCCGCGCCCAAGCTGATCCCCATCGACCCGATCGAGCCGGTCCGGTGGGTGCTCGACCTGGGTGAGGCCGTCGAACGCGTCGGCGCGCTCGCCGTCACCGTCACGGGGACGGCTGATCTGCCCGTACTCACGGCACCGCTGGTCGAGCAGTGGTCGCTGGAACATTCGCATCGACAAAGGAGGATCTTCCATGCCTGAGACGACCGATCAACCGATGCGGCCGCTGCGTCTGGGGGTGGCCGGGCCCGTCGGAACCGGCAAGAGCACGCTGATCGCGACCCTGTGCCGACGGCTGGCCGCCGACTTGCAGATGGCAGTGGTCACCAACGACATCTACACCGACGAGGACGCGCGACTGCTGCGTGCCGCGGGCGTGCTGCCGGTCGAACGGATCGTCGCGGTGGAGACCGGCGCCTGCCCGCACACTGCGATCCGCGACGACGTGACCCCCAACCTGCTGGCGGTCGAGGATCTCGAAAAGCAGTTCGCGCCTTTGGATCTCGTGCTGGTCGAAAGTGGCGGCGACAACCTCACCGCCACGTTCAGCCCGGCCCTGGTCGACGCACAGGTGTTCTGTATCGATGTCGCGGGCGGGGGAGACGTCGCCCGCAAAGGCGGGCCGGGGATCGAACGCGCGGATCTGCTGGTGATCAACAAGACCGATCTCGGGCCGCATGTGGAGGTCGATCCCGATCAGATGGTGCGTGACGCCGCCGCCGTCCGTGGTGGACTGCCGGTGATCGCGGTGAGCCAACGGGTTCCGGCCAGCATCGACGTCCTCGTCGACTGGGTGCTCGGCGTGCTGAGCGCCTACCGTGCGGGCACCTTGGTTCCAGGGGACCCTGGCCCGATGGCGCCGCACATCCACGCCGACCAGCACGACCATGACCACAATCACGTCCACGTGCACTGAACCGGTCACCGGCGTAGCCTCTCGCCCGACACGAATCTCGGTGCAGCCCCGTGGTTCCGGTGTCGCCGCGGTCGCGCTGGACGCCGGTGACTACCTCGTTCCGCGCCTGCTGGACACGCACGGACGGCACGCGCGGGTCGCGCTGGTCGGGCGTTGCGGCATGCTCGTGGCGGGCGACCGGCTCGAACTCGACATCACCGTCGGTCCCGGTGTCCATCTCGACCTCGTCGAACCCTCCGGCACCGTCGCGTACAACGCGCGCGGTGGGCAAGCGAGTTGGTCTGCGCGCGCCACGGTGGCCGAGGGCGCGACCCTGAGTTGGCTCGCCGCTCCGCTCGTCATCGCCACGGGAGCCGACCTCACTCGCGAGGTCGACATCACGCTCGCCGAAGGCGGGTGCGCGGTGCTGTCGGAACTGCTGGTGCTCGGTCGCAGTGGCGAAACCGGTGGTGCGTTGCGTTCTCGTCAGCACGTCACGCACGCCGGAATGCCGTTGCTCGTCGAGGAACTCGATCTCACCGACCCGGCAGCGCGCGACTTGCCCGGCATGCTGGGCGGGCTGCGCGTGGTCGGAACCGTCGCCGTGCTCGGGCGTCGACCCGCCGTACTGCCGGGGCCGCGCGCGACCTCGCTCGCCGGACCCGGTGCGCTGGCCCGCGTGCTCGGCGCGACGGCGCACACGATCGAGGACGAGATGAATTCGCTGTGGCAGGCGTGGCGGGTCTGACCTCAGGCCGCGGGGACGGGTGTGTCGGGTGTGTCGGCGGCCCGCCGCGGGTGCGCGAGGAACGCCGCGACCGGGGCAACCACGGCCGCGACGAAGCCGGCGGCGAACCCGTTGCCGTAGAGGTTGAGTCCTGCCACCAGCGCACCGGTGACCTGGGCGGTCGAGGCGTGGAAGAAGCCCGCGATCACACCCCAGTGCGGGCCGAACCGCCCGGCGATCGGCGCCAGACAGGTGCCGTATAGCGCTGCCCAGATCAGCCCCGGATCGGTCAGCTCGAACGGCTTGAGCAGTCCGGCCAAGGCGACACCGGCGACGATCGGAACGATGTTGAGCGCGTGTTTTCCGCACGCGCCGAACCCGACCACGCTGAGAATTCCCGCCACGACGGGCCCGTTGAGCGGCGCGCCGATGACCAGGACGTACGCCGTTGCCAGCGTGCCGATCACGGCCATATTGAGCAGCACCGCGCCCGCTCCGTCGCTCGCGAGGAAGTCCGACGGTGCCCGCCCGTCGCTGCGCAGGAGTCGACCGAGGTTGCGCCATGGTGTGCGGTCACCGACGAACGCGGCGGCGAGCACGCCGACCAGGAGGACGGCAAGCAGGATCAGCAACGGCGTGTCGTGGCCGGAAGTCCACACCATCTCCGGTTGCGGCCCGAGTCCGAACGCACGGTAGACCGAGACGATCACCGCGCCGACCACTCCGGCCACGAAACCCATGTTGTAGAGGGTGAATCCGGCATGCGCCTCGAAGAGCCTGCGCGCGACCGGCGGCATCACGAACCCGATCAGGACCGAGGTCGCCACGCCGAGGACGAGTCCGGCCCAGGTGGGCAGCGACGTGCCGAAAGCCAGCACCGAGAAGATCGGTGACAGCGCTGTGGCGAAGAACGCGGTGGAGACGTGGTCGGCCAATCGATCACCGCGAACCCAGGCGTACAGGGCGACACCCGCCAGAATCGGCCAGATATTGACCAGGGTCTTGCCGTACAGCGCGGTGCCGAGCACCAGCAGCAGGCACGCCACCGCGGGCCCGTCCACCGGCGCACCTGTCACCCGATAGATCGCACACGCCACCAAGGACACCAGTCCGGCTTGGACGAACGCCCCACCGAGCCCACCGACACCGACGAAATCGGTGATCACCAGATCGCGTGCGAACACGATGTCACCGACGCCGCGCAGTACCTGCCCCGGCGGGTCGGCAAGGAACCCGAACAGGACGAACGCGAGCGACATTCCCGCGACGACACAGAACAACACCCGTTGGTCGCGGTGACCGGCCGTGAGCTCCATGACTGGGTCCTCCTCCGCATCAGCACGCCTGCTCGCGTGTCGCAGCCCGTTCATCCTCTCTGCTCGGACGCCACATTGCGGTAACCGACGCGGCTTTCGCGCGGCCGCGATCATCGCGCGGTCGCGGGAGATATCGACAGCAGCAGTCTTGCCCAGGCTGGTGGACGGGGCCGCGCACCGAGACCGTGCCCGCGGACGCGATCGCCCTGGCCGAGCGGGTCAGCCGGTGACGGCGCCGTGCGCAGCCGAGCTGACGAGCTTGCGGTACTTCGACAGCACGCCCGAGGTGTACCGGGGTGGCAGCGGCTCCCAGCCGACCTTGCGCGCGGCGAGTTCGTTCTCGTCGATCTCGACGTCGAGGACGCGATTGGCGACGTCGAGCACGATCGGATCGCCGTCGCGGACGAAGGCGATCGGCCCGCCGTCCACGGCTTCGGGCGCGACATGCCCGACACACAAACCTGTTGTGCCGCCGGAGAATCGGCCGTCGGTGAGCAGCAGGACATCCTTGCCGAGACCTGCGCCCTTGATCGCGCCGGTGATGGCGAGCATCTCGCGCATGCCGGGGCCGCCCTTGGGGCCCTCGTTGCGGATGACGACCACATCGCCCGCCACGATCGTGCCGTCCTCGAGTGCGTTCATCGCCGCCCGTTCCCCGTCGAACACCCGCGCCGTGCCGCGGAAGACGTCGGAGTCGAAACCGGCGCTCTTCACCACGGCGCCTTCGGGTGCGAGCGAGCCGTGCAGGATGGTGAGTCCGCCCGTGCGGTGGATCGGCCGATCGAGGCGCCGGATGACATCACCGTCGAGGCCGAGTTCGATATGGGCGAGGTTCTCGGCCATGGTCGCGCCGGTGACGGTCATGACGTCGCCGTGCATGAGACCCGCGTCCAACAGGGCTTTCATCACGACCGGGATGCCGCCGACCTTGTCGACATCGTTCATCACGTAGCGGCCGAACGGTTTGAGATCGCCCAGGTGCGGCACTTTGTCACCGACCCGGTTGAAGTCGGCGAGGGTGAGGCCGACACCGGCCTCGCGCGCGATGGCCAGCAGATGCAGTACGGCGTTGGTCGACCCGCCGAGCGCCATGACGACGGTGATGGCGTTCTCGAACGCCTCCATCGTCATGATGTCGCGGGCCGTGATCCCCTTGCGCAGCAGCCCGACGACAGCCTCGCCGGACTTCTCGGCGTAGTCGTCGCGGCGACGATCCGGGGCAGGCGGGGCAGCCGATCCCGGCAGGCTCATGCCGAGAGCCTCGGCGGCCGAGGCCATGGTGTTGGCCGTGTACATGCCGCCACACGCGCCTTCACCCGGGCAGATCGCCCGCTCGATGCGATCGACCTCCGCCGGGGTGATCAGGCCCTTGATACAGGCGCCGACGGCCTCGAAAGCGTCGATGATGGTGACGTCCTTGCCGTCGATATTGCCCGGCAAGGTCGAGCCCGCGTAGAGGAAGACGCTCGCCAGATCGAGGCGCGCGGCGGCCATCAGCATGCCCGGCAGGCTCTTGTCGCAGCCTGCGAGCAGTACCGAACCGTCGAGGCGTTCCGCCATCATCACGGTCTCGACCGAATCGGCGATGATCTCGCGGCTGACCAGCGAGAAGTGCATCCCCTCGTGCCCCATCGAGATCCCGTCCGACACCGAGATCGTGCCGAACTCGAGTGGGTAGCCACCGCCGGCGTGGACGCCGCGTTTGACCGCCTTGGCCAGCCGGTCGAGCGAGAGATTGCACGGGGTGATCTCGTTCCAGCTGGAGGCCACGCCGATCTGCGGCTTGACCCAGTCCTCGTCACCCATCCCCACCGCGCGAAGCATGCCGCGAGCGGCAGTTTTCTCGAGTCCGTCGGTGACATCGCGCGAGCGCGGCTTGATGTCCACGGGCTGATCGGAGTCGTGTGCCATAGCGCCAGCCTACGAGCCCGGGCGGCGATATCGCTACGACGGCTGCGTTAGGCTCGGATATGGCCCGGCGGTCCGTTGTTCTCGGTGCGATGTTCAGCGCGATGTCGTTGCTGTGCGCGTGCACGCTGTTCGGCCGTGGCGAGAGCGACCCACCTGCCGCGCGAGATGCGGATGTGCTGGTGTCCGTCGGCGAGTCGCCGGGGTTCCTGGATGTCCGGCAAGTGGGAAGTCGGCGCGTACCGTTCTTCGAATTGCGCCGTGACGGTACGGTTTTCACCGATGTCGACGACGGCGCCGAGCAGAGCCTGTTCGGTGTCTACTGGGCGCGGCTCACCGGGGAAGGTATCGAACAGGTTCGTACGTGGTTCGACGACCTGTCGTTCAACGACGTCCATTACGAGGAGTTCTCGCCGCCGACGGACCAGCCGACCACGTCGGTGTACGCGAACTTCGATGGGCCGGTCGGCGTGTCGGTCTATGGCCTGGACACCGAGACCGGGTCGCGATCCGGCAACGGTGAGGTGCGCAGGTTGGCCGACGTGCTCGATCGCCTACGCGCCTTGCCCGACGACGAACAGCTCACCGAGCAGCGGCGTGCGCCGTACACGCCGACCGCCATCGACCTCACATTCCAGCCCGCGGCACCGGAGGACGGCGAACCACTGCCCGCCCCGACCGGTTGGCCGTTCCCTACGCCACTGACGCAGCGCCCCTTGGGTGTCGGCGGCTACGGGCGGGTGCTGTGCGCGACGATCGACGGCCACGAAGTGGCCACCGTTATCGAGCTGCTGTCCCGGCAAGACGAGGACACCCGCCCCCACTGGTCGACCGGTGCGGCACCGGGGACCGGGCAACCCACCTCGGTCTTCGTGACACCGAACGCGCTGCTGCGCGGTCAATCCGGTTGCAGCACAGCGGAATCGGCTTCACCGGCGAATCGCGTTGTCGTCGAACCGATTCAGGACGTGATGCTCGCCGATCCGGCAACCTGGAACGGCCCGTACCCGGCCGACCGATTCACCGCCGCCACCAGCCTGGAACTCTATGCCGCGGTACCGATTCTGATCCGCGACCTCGAGCGCAGAGCGGATATCGAGGACGCGAGCGGCACCAGCGACAGCACCGAACTTCACGTGCCGACCGGATCGACCCTCACCTGGTACGACTACCGGTTCGTCGCCGCCGAGGTGAACGGTGCCCGCTACATCGACCTCGAGGCCCACTATCAGGGCGGGAAGCCGGACCCGTGGGAGCCGCCGACCTGGCACGCCCGCATCGCCCTCGGCCCCGAAACCGTCACTGACCTCGACCTACGTTGACCACTTCGGGGGCGCGGTCGACCTTGTGCACCCGGCGTGCGGGGGTGTATGGATTTTCCGGGATCGGCGCGGGCGAATGTTGGCTGAGCGCACGGCGGGTCGCGGCGGCGAGCAGCAGCAGAACCACACCCGCGGTGACCGCGACCGAGAAGCCGTTGTCGGCGCCATAGGTGTCGATGATCGGTCCGGCGACGGCGGGCCCGATCGCGGTGCCGAGCCCGAGACCCGCGGTGGACCAGGTCAACGCCTCGGTGAGCGAGGCCGCGGGCGTGTTCCGTTCGATGAGTTGAGCCGCCATGATCATGGTGGGCGCGAAGAACGCGCCGGCGAAGAACACCGCGACGGACAGGCCGGCGATCGAGGAGACGAACAGCAGCGGCACGGTGGTCAGACCGGTGGCGACCAAGCCGATCCGCAACAGCCGACCCAGTGGCCAGGTGAGGGTCCGGGCGCCGAAGACGAACCCGGACAGGCACGACCCCGCCGCGTAGACCGACAGGACCACGCTTGCCAGCGCGGTGTCGCCCTGATGTTCGGCGAACGCCACCGACACCACGTCGACGGTGCCGATGATCACGCCCATCGCGGTCATGACGGCCACGACCGCGGCGACCGTCGGATGCGTCAGCACGCGCAACGCGGACGAGCCGCGGTCGCCGGGATCCGAGGTGGCGACCGGGGGTTCGGTGGTCCGCTGCCGGGTCAACCAGATGGTCCCGGCGAGCAGCGATATCGCCGCGGCCAGCAGACCCGCCTGCGGGAAGATCGCCACGCTGAGCCCGATCGCCACCGGCGGACCCAGGATGAACGACACTTCGTCGAGGACGGTCTCCCACGAGTACGCGGTGTGCACGTCCTGCGCGTCGTCGAGGAGATGACTCCACCGGGACCGCACCAGGGCCGGGGCGCTCGGGGTTATCCCGGCGAGGAGCGCGAACACGAACAGTAGGAGATCCGGTCCACCGACAACAGAGGTCACTACCAGGGCAGTGATCGCGGCGGCGCTCGACAGGGCCACCGGCAGGACCACCCGACCTTGCCCATACCGGTCGATCAGACGCGCGACCTGCGGAGTGGCCACCGCCGCGGCGAGCGCGTAGACGGCGGCGACCGCACCGGCGAGGGTGTAGCTGCCGTGGGTCTGGGCGATCGTCGCGATCACGCCGACCCCCACCATCGACAGCGGCATGCGCGCCAGCACTCCGGCAAAAATCATGGGCGCTGTGCCGGGTCTGGCGAACAGGGTTCGGTAACGGTGGAACATGGCAGGTCCTCACTGTCGGTGCGGCACACATGCATTCATTCACATACGGTGCGTATGCAAATGAAACGTAATTGGCATACGCCGCGTATGTCAATTATGGTGGTGTCATGACCAGGCGATCGCGCGCGCAGATGCTCGACGAGACCCGCCGACTGCTACTGGATGCTGCGCGGGAACACTTCGGCACCGTCGGATACGCCGCGACCTCGATGGACGAGCTGACCGCCTCGGCGGGTCTGACGCGCGGGGCGCTGTATCACCACTTCGGCGGCAAGACCGGCTTGTTCGCCGCTGTGGTGGCGGCCGTCGATGCCGAGATCGATGCCCAGCTCGAGGAGATCGGCCAACGCGCCGCCGATCCGCTCGATGAGCTGGCCCACCGCAGCGTGGCCTACATCGAGCTCACTCAGCGAACCGACGTGCAGCAGATCCTGTTCCAGGACGCGCCCTCGGTGCTGCCGCAGGACTCGGCGGCCGCCACGGCGGTCTGCATCGCCTCGATCGCCGCGCTGATCGACCGGTGCCGGAGCGTGGGGCTGCTCTCCTCGTCGGTGTCGCCGTCAGCACTGGCGGTACTGCTCAACGGTGCGCTCGTCGACGCTTCTCGCTGGGTCGCCGCCGCCGACCGAGACGAACAGGGCGCCCGACTCGTCCAGTCCTGCGACAGTGTCCGGCTT
Source organism: Nocardia sp. FBN12 (assembly GCF_054031145.1). Taxonomy (NCBI): domain Bacteria; kingdom Bacillati; phylum Actinomycetota; class Actinomycetes; order Mycobacteriales; family Nocardiaceae; genus Nocardia; species Nocardia sp. FBN12. Next base: position 2,470,021 of record NZ_CM132926.1, on the reverse strand, counting down.
CTCGTCGCCAGTCTGCGCTGACGACGACCAGCGTCATGGCGGCTGACCGTTCGACCCGGCGAGATCAGGTCAGTTCGATCGGTCCGCGGAGCTGGCGGGCGACGGCGCTGAACCAGCCCAGGTGGTAGCGGCCGCCCTCGGCGTCGAATCGGGAGCGCAGTTCGTACCAGCGCAGGCCGGGGTGGCGGTGGTGCACGTCGTGCAGGGTGAAGTTGAGAGCGAAACGTTCGAGGATCCGGGGTAGGCGCAGATTCATTGCTGCCCTGGGTGATTCGAGGTCGGTGCCATAGTGGTAGGCGTTGTCGGAGAGCGAGATGATGAGCGCGCGGGCGCCGAGCGCGGCGAGCAGCATCCAGCCGTGGGCGCCGTAGGCGAGGAACGCGGCGGTGTGGACGACGATGATCGCGGCGGCATCGGTGCGGAATTTCCCCAGCACCACCGGCCGGGCGACGCGTTCGAGCACCAGACCGCCGATCGAATCGGGTGCCTCCGCGCGGCGTCCCAGCGCGCGAATGGCGCGTTCGGGCAGCGCCGCGAGCAGCAGCGCGATCACCTCGAGCAGGTAGAGGCCGCCGAACAGCGTGAGATAGAACGGGACAGCCGCGCGCTGCCTGCTGGTTTTCGCCGGATCATAGATCTCGCTGCGCTCACGGACCCGGCTGTAGCGATGGTGCAGCAGGTGGCCGACTTTCAGCATCGCGAACGGTGACCCGTACACCACTGCCAGAACGCGTCCGATCCGGTCGTTGTGCGTTCGATTCCGCAGTAGCGACCCGTGCACGGCCTCGTGGATCAACGACCAGAACGGTGTGGTGGTCAGCGCCAGCGGCACCAGGAGCCAGCCCCCATCGATGTCGCGCGGCAGCAACACCAGCGGGATCACGAACAGCTGGATCGCGGCGATTGTCAACGCCAGCACAATGAGCCGGATATTCATCAGGTCGCCGCCGACCGTTCGCGAGGCACCGGAGGAGCCCGGTCTGCGGGTTTCGGTCATGGTGCAGCGCCGCTCCGTGTAGATCAGCCAACACCTCGATCGTGCCATCACCGCACGGTCGGCGACAGGCCCGAAGGCGCGCTGTACCGGGAATTGGCCGAGAATTCAGAATCGGCTCCGCGAGCGGGCGCCCACCCGATGCCCGGCAGGGCTGTCGGGCCGTTCTTGCCGGACGGCAACGGGGTTGCGCAGTTCGCCCTAGTCCTGCTCGTCGGTATCCAGCGCGAGAATCGGCAGTCGGCTCACGGTCCAGGCCGCCAGTGCGGTGGACGCGAGTACGTGCACGAGATAGGCCGAGCACACCGGGCCGATGCCGTAGTCGCGCATCCACGCGCCGAGCGGAATCAACGCCACCAGGTCGAGGCCGAGCATCAGGATCGAGAGGAGCAGGGCAGGGGCGGCCCACGAGGGCGGTGCCGGGGCGATGGGACGCTCGCTCTCGACTGGAGTCGGCGCGAGCGGGGAATCGCAGTGATTCTCGGTGGCCATAGTGTCCTCACGGGCAGTGCCGGTGGATGCTGCCTACTTGCTGATCTGTCACTTATTCGAGGTCGCAGGCGGCTCGGATCGGCCCGGGAAGTGAAAACTTCGGCATCCGCAATCTGTCGGCAACATGAACAGGGCGGCCCGTCAGGCGGCCTCTCGGTGGTCGAGATCTGTTGTCCCACAAAGCAGCAACCCTCGCGATTCGACACGGATCGGAGTACCGGCGGACCGGGAGCCGACAGCGGTTCGGGTTTGCCACCGATGCCGGACGGGCGGCTGTGCAATGATCGGGAGGGTGGGCAGCGTCGATGATTCCGCCTCCGCTCGCGCCGAGTTCGACCGTCTCGTCGGCCCGCTGCGCGCGGAATTGCACGTGCACTGCTACCGATTCCTCGGCTCGGTCCACGACGCCGACGACGCGCTGCAGGAAGCGTTGCTGCGCGCGTGGCTCTCACGCGAGAATCTTGTCGATCCGCGCAAGTTCCGGCCGTGGCTGTACAAGATCGCCACCAATCGCTGCCTGACCATGCTCGACCGGCGCGGCCGACGCGAACTCCCGATGGACACCGCACCGGATTCGCCTGCGGCCGAACGGGTCTGGCTCGAACCGTATCCAGGCATCGGCGTGGGTGAGCCCGGACCGGAAGCCCGCTATACGGCGCGCGAGTCGGTGGAATTGGCGTTCGTGGCGATGGTCGGGCAACTGCCGGGGGTGCAGCGCGGTGCGTTGCTGCTGCGCGATGTTCTCGGATTCACCGCGAGTGAGACCGCCGAGCTGCTCGACGTGACCGTCGCCTCGGCCAACAGCGCCTTGCAACGCGCCCGCACCCGCCTCGAAGGGAGCACACCGTCGCAGGCGCCCGACGATCAGGACGTTCGTCGACTCGGCGAGCGCTATGCCGCTGCCTGGGAGGATGCCGATGTGGCCGGCATCGTCGCGCTGCTCGCCGCCGACGCCCGATACGCGATGCCACCGCGGCCCGAATGGTATGCCGGGCACGCCGCGATCCGGGACTTTCTGGTGGCAGGCCCATTGCACTGGCGCTGGCGCTTTCTGCCGACCGTGGCGAACGGCCAACCCGCGTTCGGCACCTACGGCTGGGATGCCGAGCGCTCGGTGTTCGCCGCGGTGGCGCTCGACGTGCTGACAGTGCGTGACGGCGCGATCACCGAGGTGGTGTCGTTCCTCGACCCGGCACTGTTTCGCCGATTCGCACTGCCCGCCGCCGTAGCCGGCTGATTTCCCGCCCGACGATTACTTCGGCACCTATCGCGGGGTCATACCGGTAGTGGGATATCCCCACCTGCCGAGCGCCGAGCTCGGCACACCGAAGGAGACCGTCATGTCGCATGCTGAAGCCCAGATCCGCACCCTGATCCACGAGTGGGCCGCGGCCGTCCGCGCCGGTGACCTCGACGCCGTGCTGGCCGATCACACCGCCGACATCGTCATGTTCGACGTACCGCCACCGCAGAACGGCGTCCGCGGCATCGACGCCTACCGCCGGACGTGGCCACCGTTCTTCACCTGGCTCGCGGGCGGCGCGGCCTTCGACATCGTCGAACTGGAGGTGCGAGCCGGCGCCGACGTCGCCTTCGCGCACGCCCTGCTCCGGTGCGGCTCACCGGAAGAGCTTGCCGCGGAACCGGATACCCGTCTGCGCCTCACCCTCGGCCTGCGCAAGGAAGGCACACGATGGGTGATCGCCCACGAACACCATTCGTTCCCGAACCGGGCCGTCGACCCGGCAACTGCGGTCGAGTAGACGCGCGCGCCGCACCGGACGGGGCTACCCGCGGGTCTGCCAGGTGCTGTCGAGCCGGATCAGCGGGACAGCCGCCGCCGCGAGGACTGCTCTGATCACGCAGACGGAGGTGAGCGCGGCTCCCGCCACCGGTCCGGCGCAGCCGGCGGCTGAAATACTCAGCCTCTTCGGCAAACACGATGAACGAATGCACGTGGGCGCCCGACCACAGCCCGAAGGGTGACACAGATCGGCAGATGACCAGCTACGAGGTGCTTCCCCCTTCACTGTATACACGATTCCGGGCCATCATGAGAGATTGATTCGTGGTCCATAATCGCTCGCGAAAGACCGAAACCACCAGGTGAGGAGCAGCGGGATGGCTTATGTACTCGGGTTCGGGGAGGTCGATTCCGCGCAGGTCGCGGTCGTGGGGGGCAAAGGAGCGAACCTCGGTGAGCTGTCGCGCGTCGGTGGTGTCGAGGTGCCTGCGGGATTCTGTGTGACGACGGCGGCATTCGCGCGGACGGTGGCGGCGGCGCTCGATGAGCGGATCGAGGAGTTGTCGCGGCTCGAGCCGGGGGATCGGGCGGGGATTTCCGCACTGAGCGCGGAGCTGCGGCGCACGGTCGAGGAGTTGGTGATTCCTGACGAGGTGGCGGCCGCGATCCTCGCCGCGCACGCTCGGCTCGGTATCGACGGCGCGTACGCCGTGCGGTCGAGTGCGACGGCCGAGGACATGCCGACCGCGTCGTTCGCGGGGCAGCAGGACACCTACCTGAATGTGGTGGGATCGGCGGCGATCCTCGAGCAGGTACGCCGGTGCTGGGGTTCGCTGTTCACCGAACGGGCCGTCACCTACCGGCTGCGAAATGGCATCGACCAGAAGAAGATTCAGATGGGTGTCGTCGTGCAGCGGATGGTTTTCGCGCGCGCCGCGGGCATCATGATGACGGCCGATCCGGTCACCTCCGACCGGACCGTCGTCTCCATCGACGCCGGTTTCGGTCTGGGGGAGGCGCTCGTCTCCGGACTCGTGAACGCCGACGTCTACCAGGTTCGTGCCGACCAGATCCTCACCAAGGTGATCGCCACGAAGAAGATCGCCATCGAGCCGATGTCGACGGGCGGCACGCGGGTGTGCGAGATCGCACCGGAGCGACGCAACGAGCCGGTGCTCGCCGATGCCGAGGTGCTGCGACTCGCGCAACTCGGCCGCCGCATCGAAGCGCATTTCGGTCGCCCACAGGACATCGAATGGTGTTGCGACGGTACCGAGTTCCGCATCGTCCAGAGCAGGCCGATCACCACCCTGTTCCCGATTCCCGTGGCCACCGACGGGCAGAACCACGTCTACGTGTCGGTCGGCCATCAGCAGATGATGACCGACGCGATGAAGCCGCTGGGGATCTCGGTCTGGCAGCTGACGAGCAATGCGCCCATGCGCGACGCGGGCGGGCGATTGTTCGTCGACGTCACCGCGATGGTGTCCTCGCCCGCCACCGGCGCCGCCCTGGCAGCCGGACTCGGCAAGTCCGATCCGCTGATGGGCGACGCCCTGCGGACCGTGCTCGACCGCGCCGGCTTCGTTCATCAAGTGCCAGAAGATGATTCGGGCGCACCGTCCGCGTCGTCGGGCAACGCGCCGGTGCCGATCGAGACCGATCCCGGCATCGTCACCGAATTGATCGCCGAGAGCGAGGCTTCGCTCGCGGCGCTGCAGCGTGACATCGGCGACCTGTCCGGGCCGGCGCTGCTCGATTTCATCCGGTCCGATATCGAAGGCGAGCTACGGCGGGTCCTGTTCGCGCCGCGGGGTTTACAGGTGATCATGGCCGCGATGGACGCCACGGAACAGCTCAACGATCGGCTCCGGGAATGGCTGGGGGAGAAGAACGCCGCCGACGCGCTCAGTCAGTCGATCCCCGGTAACGTGACTGCGGAAATGGGCCTGGCCCTGTTGGACGTCGCCGACGCGATCCGCCCGCACCCCGAGATGGTGGCCTACCTGGAGCAGATCGAGGACGACGATGTCCTGAACGAGTCGACCGGCTGTCCCGGCGAGGTCCGGACCGCGATCGAAGACTTTCTCGACAAATACGGAATGCGTTGCGCGGGTGAAATCGACATCACCAGGCCGCGGTGGAGCGAAAGCCCGGCCACCCTCGTGCCGGCAATCCTCGGCAATATCGAGAACTTCGGGCCGGGCGCGGGCACACAGCGCTTCCAAGACGGGCTACGTGACGCCGAGCAGCAGAAACAACGAATCCTGCAACGCCTGCGCGCACTCCATGACGGGGACGAGAAAGCCGCCGAGACCGAGCGATTGATCGCGCGCGTCCGCACGTTCGCCGGATATCGTGAGTACCCGAAGTACGGCATGGTCAGCCGCTACTTCGTCTACAAACAGGCATTGCTCCGCGAGGCCGAACGACTGGTGCAAGCCGGTGTGCTCAGCGAACCCCACGACATCTACTACCTGCGGTTCGATGAACTGCACGAGCTCGTTCGCGCACAGCGAGCGGACCAGACACTCGTCGACGAACGAAAAGACGCCTTCCGCTCGTATCAGCACCTCACCGCGCCGCGCGTGCTCACCTCCGACGGCGAGGCCCTGACCGGCGCGTACCGTCGCGAAGACCTGCCCGCCGGCGCACTGCCCGGTATGGCGGTGTCGGCCGGGACGATCGAAGGCCGCGCCCGTGTGCTCGCCGACATCGCCGAGGCCACGCTCGAATCCGGTGACATCCTGGTCACCGCCTATACCGACCCGAGCTGGACGCCACTGTTCGTCGGCATCGCGGGCCTTGTCACCGAAGTCGGCGGCCTGATGACCCACGGCGCGGTGATCGCCCGCGAATACGGCCTCCCCGCCGTGGTCGGCGTCGAACACGCCACCGACCTGATCCGCGACGGCCAGCGCATCCGGGTGAACGGCACCGACGGCTACGTCGAGATTCTCGCGCCACAGTAGGGGTGGCCGTGTTCGACGACTGAGGCGCACTGATGAGTAGCGACCTCGACGCGGTGGGCTGGAGCCACCAGTCCCTCCTCAATAGTTGGCCGAAATCGAGGGTTCTGCCGAATGTCGGCGGTTCAATCCCGCAGGTCGGCGAAATTGTGCGCCAGAATGTCGCCATGCGGACACTCGTGAAGACGTTGCATGCCGTCACTGCTGGGGTTCTGATCGTCGCTGCTGGTCACGGCGTTGCGGCGGCCGCGCCCACCGGGAGTGCTGATGGTCTGCTGCCGTGGGCGGCCGCGGGGCCGGACGGGGTGCAGGCGTCGGGTGCGGCGTTGGCGGAGGGGCTGACCGGGACGGTGGTGTGGTCACGGGAGGCGAACACCCCGGTCCCGATCGCCAGTATCGCGAAGGTGATGACGGCAGTGGTCGTGATCGTCTCCGGCGACCTCGAGCGGCCCGTGACGGTGCCGCAGGAGGCAGGCGCCTACTGCGCCAGGGAGAACGGCAGCACCGCGGGGCTGGTTCCCGGCGAGGTGCTCACGGCCCGGCAATTGCTGTACGCGCTGCTCCTGCCGTCCGGCTGCGACGCCGCCTACACCGTCGCCGAGTCGTTCGGCCCCGGTCAGGGCGGTTTCCTCGCCAGAATGAACGACACCGCGCGCGTGATGGGCTTGGCGGGAACGCATTTCAGTGACCCGGCCGGTATGCCGTACCCCACCGATCACTCCACCTATTCCACCCCGGCGGATCTCGTGGCACTGGGCGTGCGCGCGATGAACCTGCCGGTGTTCCGCGAGATCGTCGGTTCGAGAAACTTCCACGTGCCCGCCGGACCCGCCAACCGCGAGCACCACTGGGAAACAACGAACCGGATGTTCGATGAGTATCCCGGCACCATCGGGATCAAAACCGGCAACACCAACGCCGCGGGCCACTGCCTGCTGTTCGAGACGGTGCGCGCGGGCATCCCGCTGATCGGCGTGGTGCTGCACAGTTCCGACCACAGCAGCGCCGCGGCGCGCGACGACGCGGCACGCATGCTGAACTGGGCCTACGACCCCATCCTGCGTGTCCTGCAACCGGCCGGCGGCTGAGGATCGCGCGGAGTTCGAGAATCAGATGCGAACGCGCGGTGGGGCTTTGATGAGTGCGTTGCCGCAGGACTCCGAAGGCACCTCGACCGATTACCCGCTGTACTGCGTCAGTCGATCGCGGGAACCTGTTCGGCGGGCAACGGCGGTGGTGGCGGTGTGCCGTCGCCGAATGGGCGGCCACCCAGTTCCTCGCGGTGGTGCGGGGTCAGCCAATTCGACAGGTCAGGACCCGCCGGGATGATTCCGGTGGGGTTGATGTCGCGGTGCACGACGTAGTAATGCTCTTTGATCTGGCCGAAGTCGATGGTGTCGCCGAAGCCGGGGGTCTGGAACAGGTCGCGAGCGTAAGCCCACAGCACCGGCATCTCGCTGAGTTTGGTGCGGTTGCATTTGAAATGACCGTGATACACGGGGTCGAACCGGACCAGCGTGGTGAACAGCCGCACGTCGGCCTCGGTGATGGTGTCGCCGACGAGGTAGCGCTGGCCACGCAGCCGTACGGTGAGTCGGTCCAGCGCCGCGAAGAGCCGGACGTAGGCAGCGTTGTAGGCCGCTTGATCACCGGCGAAACCGCACCGGTAGACGCCGTTGTTGATGTCGCGGAACACTTCTCGGTTGATCTCGTCGATCTGTCCGCGCAGCGATTCGGGATACAGCCGCGGCGCTCCCGGCCGGTGGTAGGCGGTCCATTCGGTCGAGAAATCGAGGGTCATCTGCGCGTAGTCGTTGGTGACGACCTGTCCGGTCGCGATGTCGACCACCGCGGGCACGGTGATCCCGCGCGGATAGTCCGGGAACCGCGCCAGATAGGCATCGCGCAGCCGAGGAATGCCGAGGACCGGATCGACCTCGCCGGGATCCAGATCGAAAGTCCAGCTGAGCTTGTCATGCGTGGGCCCGCACAGTCCGAGCGACAACACCGATTCCAGCCCGAGCAGCCTGCGCACGATCAACGTGCGATTGGCCCAAGGACAGGCTCTCGCCGCGACGAGCCGGTACCAACCGGGCTCGACGGAGTAGCCGTCACGGCCATCGGCGGTGATCCGCGTGGTGATGTAGTTGGTGTCGCGGCGAAACTCGCCCGCCTCGACATAAGTGCCCGCACCGGCATCGCTCACCATCCCAGTCTCGCATATTCGCGGACCGAATTCGTTGGGCGAGCGTTCACCTGGCGGTGGTCGGCTTACGTCTGGCGCGCCGGTGAACCCACCAGTAGCGTGTGCCCGGTGATACCGATGGACAAAGCGCCGGGCGGGGCGGCGCGTCCGCGCATCGCTCTGACGGCCGTTGCTGTAGTGGTGTTCGTGACGTTCCTCGACACCACGGTCGTGAGTGTGGCGCTGGGGGATATCCGGCGCGATCTGAGTGCCGATGTGACCATGCTGCAGTGGGTGGTCAACGCCTACACCGTCGTCTTCGCCGGGCTGATGCTGGCGGGCGGATCGCTCGGCGACCGGTGGGGACGCAAGCGGGTGATGATCGTCGGGCTGGTGATCTTCGGCGTGGGGTCGGTGGTTTCGGCGCTGGCGAGCAGCGTCGCGGTGCTCATCGCCGGGCGCGCGATCATGGGCCTGGGGGCCGCGGCGTCGGAGCCGGGGACCCTGTCGGTGCTGCGCCACGTTTTCCCGGATGATCGCGCTCGCGCCAAGGCGATCGGCGTGTGGGCGGCGGTGTCGGGTCTCGCGCTCGCGGCGGGGCCGGTGCTGGGTGGCGTGCTGGTCCACGCGTACGGCTGGCGCTCGATCTTCTGGTTCAACCTGGTGATCGCCGCGGTGGCGCTGGTCGCCGCGCTGTGGTCGATCCCCGAAAGCGCCGACCCACGTCCCGAGCCGATCGACTGGGCCGGTGCCGTGCTCGGCGCGGCGGCCTTCGGCTCGGTGATCTATGCCGCGATCCTCGGTCAGGATCAGGGCTACGCCGCGCCCGCGGTGCTCGCGCTGTTCGTGTTCGGTGCCGTGGCGCTGGCCGCCTTCGTCGCCGTCGAAACGCGAGCACGCGCACCCATGCTCGACTTCCGCTACCTGCGACTGCCCGCGGTGCGCAGTGCGCTGGTGGTCGCCTTCGCCGTCTACTTCGGAATCTTCTCGATCTTCTTCTTCACCGCGCTGTATCTGCAAGTGATGCAGTCGTATTCGGGTGCGCGTACCGCGGCGATCTTCGCCCCGATGGCCGCCACGATCGTGATCGGGTCACTGGTCGCGGGCTGGTGGGTGGGGCGGCGCGGAGCCCGTGCCCCCATGATCCTCGGTTGTGTCGTCGGTGCGGGCGGGATCCTGCTGACCCGCTACATGTTGTCCGGTGAACTGCACGACCCGTCGATCGCGGCCGCGATGGGGGTGGCGGGTTTCGGCTTCGGCATCGCGGTGGTCCCGCTGACCTCGGCGGTGATGTCGGGTGTCCCTGCCGAACACTCGGGAATGGCCGCCGCCGTGACCAACACGATGCGCCAGGTCGGCTCGGCCTTCGGCGTGGCGGTGCTCGGTGCGCTGGTGAGCGGATTCCTCTCCGCGGACCTGAAGGCGCGGATGAACGAGTTGGGTCTGCCGACGTCACTCCAGCCCGACGCCATCCAAGCCGTGGAACTCGGCAAGATACCCGAGGGCGTCGACATCGGCCCGTATCTGAAGTATCTGTCGAAGGTGTCCGAGGTCCTCAACACCGGCAAGGTCGCCTTCCATCACGGCCTCGACGTGGCCCTGCTCGTGTCGGCGCTGATGATCCTCGCCGCGGCGGCTTTCACCGCACTCGATGCGCCGCGCGGCCGGAAGGACTCACCCGCCCGTCCCACGAGCGAAGCGGTCTGAACTCACGGACCGCCAACCGGGGCGGCGACGCCGAGCAGGGTCGTCTGCACTTGCAGGAGGTGGTCGATGTCGCCTTCGACATCAGCGACAGCGTTGCTGTAGAGAAAGCTCTCGCCGAGTCGCACGAGGGCGAAAGCCAAAGTGGTTCGGTCGATCGGCGGTCGATATCCGTCCTGTTCCTGGGCGCGCTGGATGAGCCGTTCGACCAGCCGAACGCTGCCGCGGTGGACCGGTCCGTCTGTCTGCGTGACGAGGCGGAGGGCGGCCGGTGCTTCGTTCTGGAGATAGGTGCGCAGCGCCGGGTCGGCGGCCAAGCGGCGTAGCGTCCGATCGAAGATCTCGGAGATACGGTGGGCGCCGCGGCTGGTGCAGCGGCTGTCGATGGTGGTGATCACGTGTTCGAACTGGCGGGCGATGACGACGCCGAGCAGGTCTTCTCTGGTGCCGAATCGGCGGTAGATCGTGGTACGGCTGATTCCGAGCTCGGTGGCCACCGCGTGCAATTCGAGCCGTTCGCCGCGGAGGAACATGCGGATCGCCGTATCGAGCACGTCATTGCGAGGGGTTGCGGGGGAGGGCTGTGGCGGAGTTCGGTCGGCGGTCGGCGCAGTCGGCTCAGCAGGGCGCGACGGTGCAGCGGGTTCGGCGTCGGCATCGACGGCTCGCACAGCAGCGGGGTCGAGGTGGCGCATCGCCGCGACGATGATCGAGATCGTCAGATTCGCGGCCGCCGTGAAGTCGAGGTCTTGTGCGAGCGCTTGCTGCACGCCACGCACGCCGATATCGGTGATCGCCGCCGCGCAGAAATCGGCGCTTGCGCCCCACTCCAGGTCGGCGCCACCGTATTCGTGCCGGATCAATTCGGCGACGGTGTCGGTCACCGATCGGATCGTGGCGGCCCGCACTTCGTGTGAACGCCCCGCCGTCGGCGCCCCGAACAGCACGTGGAAGCCCTCGGCGTGGGTGGCGGCGAAGTCGAACAGCGCGCGCGTCGTGGTCGCGACGTGCCGGTCGAGATCGAAACCCTGTGCGCGCCGGTAGCTTTCCCGCATCCACTCGAGCAGGCGCGACGCCTCACGGCGCACACACGCGTCGAAGAGCTGCTCCTTGGTTCCGAAATGCGCGTACAGCGTCGGTTTGGAGGTTTCGGCCGCGACGGCCAGCTGCTCCATGGTGACGTCGTCGAAGCCGAGCGTGGCGAATACCGACAGAACTCCGTCGAGCAGCGTGTCGTCGGACGGCCGCACCGCCGTGGATCGGCGGCGCGGCCGGGGCTCGGCCGGCTCCGGATCGGACCTGGTCATGATGCAGCAGACTACCGTCAGCCGTTGCGGGGGTGGGCGAAGCAGTTCACGGGTACGTGGTCGGCCGGATCGAGCGCGTTGAGAACGTGCTGTGCGACAACCGGATCCGAGGCCGCGCCCGCGTGTTCGAATATCGCCAGCGGGCACTGGTCCTGGACGACGATATTGGTGACGTTCGGGGCCGCCGGTCCCATGCCGCTGGTATGCGGAGCCACCACCTGATCCCAGCGGGTCATGATGAAGGTGTAGGCGATATCGGCGGGGTAAGCGTTGCCGGAGTTCACCGCGTCGAGGTAGTCGGAGCCGCTCGTCATCTGCAGACTCGCGCCGAATCCGAATGCCTCGGCACGGAGTTGGAGGTCGTCCCATACTCCGAGTGCGTCGAGGGCGCGGGCGATCAGTGCCTGTCCGCCGGCTCTGGTGCCGTCGTTGAGCGGGGTCAGATTCACCGACTTGGCGACCTTGTCCGCCCCGCCCAGGTACTTGATGTACCAGCGCGGCATCACGGTCCCTTCCGAGTGGCCGACCAGATCGACCTTCTGCGCCCCGGTGGCGGCGAGCACGCGATCCACGAACGGCGCAAGCTCCTCGGCCGAGGATTCCCGCATCGACTTGGTGCCCGGAATCAGATTCAACGGCAGCGGTGCGTCCGGGTCGAGCCCGTAGTTCAGGGCGAACACGCAGTAGCCGTTGTTTGCCAGCAGCGGCGAGAGGGTCGTCCAATTGGCGGCCATCGTGGCGGTGAGACCGTGAACCAGGACAACCGGCTCCGGGTGTTCGACGCTCGGGCGGCAGTTCCAGTCGTTGGCTCCGGGCGGAGAGGCCCGGTCGACGAAATGGACGATTCCGGGAATCAGCCCGTAGGGGACGGGGTATTGCGGTGCGGCGTGCGCGGAGGCGGGTGTGCCTGCGGCGGCGGCCCCGGCCAGCATCGCGGCCAGGACCAGCCGCTTCAGGGAGCCGGGGCGTCGGGAGAGAGCGGCGGTTCGGGTGGGAGAAGACATGAGCACTCCTAGGACATCGTTGTTCTGCCAGGAGTTCTAGCACAGCATTACCGACGGTAAAGCCGATTTGGGCAATGTTCAGGAGAATTGCAGGCAATGATTGACAGATCCTGCGACCTAGTGGAACGTTTATCCATATTCGTTCCATCGCAGGAGTCTTCTGACGTGTACCCGGTATCAGCGCACAACACCGGCAGCGCTGCCGACCGACCGCACAGATCGATCACCTCGTCGACCTCGCCGTTGTGGTGGCCACCGCTACCGGCCTGTGACCACCAGCGCAGAAAGTGAATACCGACAATGCAATGTGCACTGACCGGCGATGAGCTCGCATTCCGCAATCAGCTGCGGTCCGTCTATCGCGACGAAATCCCGTCCGAGATCCGCGATGGCGTGCGGGAAGGCCGCGAACTCGGCCGCGAGGCACTCATCACCACGCAACGCATTCTCAACGCCCACCGCATCGCGGTGCCGGATTGGCCCCAGCAGTGGGGCGGCCGGGACTGGACCCCGATTCAACGCCATCTCTGGCACGACGAGATGGCCCTGGCCTCGGTACCGGAACCGCTGACCTTCAACGTCGACATGGTCGGCCCAGTCATCGCCCGATTCGGCACCGACGAGCAGAAGGCTCGGTTCCTGCCACCCACCGCGAACCTCGACATCTGGTGGTGCCAGGGGTTTTCCGAGCCCGAAGCCGGATCGGATCTGGCTTCTCTGCGCACCACCGCGGCTCGCGATGGTCACCACTACGTCGTCAACGGGCAGAAGATCTGGACCAGCGCGGCACAGCACGCGGACTGGATGTTCTGCCTCGTCCGCACCGACCCCGCCGCGGCCAAGAAGCAAGCGGGGATATCGCTGCTCCTGATCCCGATGCACGCACCCGGTGTCACGGTGCGGCCGATCGAGCTCATCGGCGGCAGTCGCGAGGTCAACGAGGTATTCCTCGATGACGTCCGCGTACCCGTCGAACATCGTGTCGGGCAGGAGAATCGGGGCTGGACCTACGCGAAGTTCCTGCTCGGCAACGAACGCACCGGCATGGCCGCCGTGGGACGCACCAAGGTCGCGCTGTCGACGATCAAAGCGCGCGCCAGGCAGACCCGGGTGGGCGAGAGCACGCTGCTCGACGATCCATTGTTCGCCACCCGTCTGGCTGAACTCGAAAACGAGACGCTCGCACTGGAATTGATCCAGATCGGCGCAGCATCCGGAGTGAAGGCCCCGACGTCATCGATTCTGAAACTCCGTGGCAGCCAACTTCAGCAGGCCGCGACCGAACTGATGATGGAAGTCGCCGGCCCGGCCGCGCTGCTGTCCGACGTCGACCAGTGGGCCGGGCGCAGCACCGCCGCCTACCTCAACTGCCGTAAGACATCCATCTACGGGGGATCGACCGAGGTGCAACGCGGCATCATCGTTTCGACGATCCTCGGATTGTGAGCCCGGACCATGAATTTCGAACCGACCGCGGAACAAACGATGTTGCGCGACACCGTCAGTAACGTTCTGGCCGATCATGTTCCCGGGGCGCCGGATGACCTATGGGCCACCTTCGCCGACCTCGGACTGCTCGGGCTGACCTTCCCGGAATCCGACGGCGGCCAGGGTGCGGGTCCGATCGAGGCGATGATCGTGATGTCCGAACTCGGCGCCGCCCCGGCACGGATCCCGGTGCTCGACTGCGCCTACCTGCCAGGGGGCTTGCTGGTCGAAGCCGCAAGTCCTGCGCAACGACGTGAACTGCTGCCGAAGGTCGCGGCCGGAGAGCTACGGCTCGCATTCGCACACGAGGAGCGGGGCTCGCGGTGGCCGCTGCACACAGTCTCGACATCTGCGGTGCGACAGGGCAATGCGTGGCGGATAAGCGGGTACAAGTCGCCTGTGCTCCACGGTGACGAAGCGGATCTGCTGGTCGTCAGCGCGACAGGACCCGATGGCATCGGGCTGTTCCTTGTCGACCCCGCCGACGCGGGCGTGACCCGGCGCGGCAGCGCGGCCCACGACGGTGGTCGCGTGGCCGATATCGTCCTCGAGCAGGCCGCGGCCGAACCGCTCGCTTCGCGCAGGGCCGAGGACGCGATCGAAGCCGCCCAGATCGCGGCCCAGGCGGCACTGTGCGCCGAAGCGGTCGGCGCGATGACCGAGGCATTGCGGATCACCGCCGAATATTTGTGCACCCGAAAACAATTCGATGTACCGCTGCGGAACTTTCAGGCGCTGACCCACCGCGCCGCCGACATGTACATCGCGGTCTCACTCGCCCGTGGTATGTCGGTGTACGCCTCGACGGCGTTGGCCGATGGCCTGATCGACCCGACGGTGGCCTCGCGCGCGAAACTCCGGGTCGGACGGTCGGCGCGGTTCGTCGGTCAAGAGGCTGTCCAGCTGCACGGCGGCATCGGAATGACGAAGGAGCATCCGATATCGCGCTACTTCGCACGGCTCACCGCCATCGAGCAGACCCTCGGCAATTCCGACGACCACCTGCGATACCTGGTCGACCGGGTCGCCGAGTACGACTTGGTCGACCTGTGATGCCCGCCGGTCGGCCGGTGGTCGAGGTCACCGGTGGCAAGGTGCGGGGCCGGACCGTCGGCGGTGTCAGTGCGTTTCTCGGAGTGCCCTACGCTGCCTCCCCGGTAGGCCGGGCCCGCTTCCGCGCGCCGGGACCGGTCGTGGGCTGGGTGGGGACTCGCGAGGCCACCGCGCTCGGACCGACATGCCTGCAGGGCCCGTATCCGCCCGGTATCGAACAGATCCTGGGCACCACGCTGGTGGCGGGCACCGAGTGCTTGAACGTGAACGTGTGGACGCCCGACCCCGGTGGTGGTGGCCTGCCGGTCATGGTGTGGATCCACGGTGGTGCGTTCGTGCACGGTTCCAACGCGGTACCGGCGTATGACGGCGCCGCCTTCGCCCGTGACGGCGTGGTACTCGTGGCGATCAACTATCGGCTCGGGGCGTCGGGTTTCGCGGTACTCGACGGAGCGCCGGCCAATCGCGGCCTGCTCGATCAGCTGTCCGCGCTCGAATGGGTGCGCGACAATGCGCGGGCCTTCGGCGGTGATCCCGGCAATGTCACGATCTTCGGTGAATCGGCTGGTGCGATGAGTGTCGCCGCGCTGCTCGGTTCGCCGGCGGCGAGCGGTCTGTTCGCTCGCGCGATCATGCAGAGCGGCAACGGTGGCGTCGCGGCAACGGTCGACGATGCGCGCTTGCTCAGCGGCGAACTCGGCAAGGCGCTGGGAGTGCCCGCGACAGCGGAAGCGTTTGCGGCAGTGCCGCCGTCGGTGCTGCTGGCCGCGCAGGAGTCGGTGCGCGCGGACTTCGCCCGCGAACCGGACCCGGCGCGCTGGGGTGAGTCGGTGCTGGCGGCAGGTGCTGGGATGGCCTTCTTTCCGGTCGTGGACGGAGACGTTCTTTCCGCGGTACCCGCCGAGGCGATCGCGGCGGGATCAGCCCGCGGGATCGGCCTGCTCGCCGGCTGCACCGCCGAGGAGTTCCGGTTGTTCACGGTGCCTACCGGACTCGGGGACACGATCACCGTCGACGCACTACCGTTCGCGCTCGCACGGTTCGGTATCGGAGCTTCGGCGATCATGCCGTATGCAGCCAACCGGCCGGAGGCAACCGCGGGGGATCTGCTGGCGGCGATTGTCACCGACGCCGTCTTCCGCGGCCCGACACGGGAACTCGCCGAATCGCAGGCAGCAGTCGGCACTGCGGCCTTTGTGTACGAGTTCGGCTGGCAGCGAGCTGATCTGGGCGCGATACATGCACTCGAAGTGCCCTTCGTGTTCGATACCTTGGCTGCCGCGACCACCCTCACCGGTCCGAATCCGCCGCAGCGGATCGCTGATGAAATGCACTCGGCCTGGGTCGGTTTCGCCACCGATGGCAACCCGGGCTGGCCACCGTACGCCGAGGACCGGCTGGTGATGACCTTCGACGACCCCGTCTCGGAGCTGGTCGCCGATCCGCGCGCCGATGAGCGCGCGACCCGCTACCCAGGACGACAGGACTGATCCATGAGGCCGCCGCTATGATCGGGCATCCCTCGAGGGCACCACGGGCAAGATCCTCGAGCGGGCAATCGACCGGAGACCCTGCATCTGAACCCGCCAGTAACCGTGTTACTCTCTGTCGGCGCTGGTGTGACAGGCCTCATGATCCGCCGACCCCAGCGACCTGTGTCACTACGGCGACGATGCCGGCAGTGATGTCGACGGAGAGGTTCTCGATGGAGCGGCAAGATCTTCGACGCGCGCGGCCGCGTGCCGGGCGCATCGTCGCGGTGCTGGTGATGGCTGCCACGACGGCGGTGGCCGGTGTGGTGACCCAGGCGCGGGAAGTCGCGGCCGAGCCGATGAGCTCGTTCTACACGCCGCCGGACCGGATTCCGCAGGAACCGGGCGCGATCATCAAGACCGCGCCGATGACCTTGTTCGTGACCCCGCCCACCGAACAGGGTTGGCCGGGGCGGGCACAGCACGTGATGTACACCTCGCGGCTGCAGGACGGGTCGCCGGTCGCGGTGAGCGGGACCTACATCGAACCGACCGGTCCGTGGCGCGGAGCCGGTCCACGGCCGACCGTCGTCATCGGACCCGGGACTTCGGGGCAGGGCGACCGTTGCGCGATGTCGAGGGCATTCTCGACGGGCGTGGCGGTGTCCGCCGAGCCGCTGGGGGTGTCGGCGAACCAGGAGCTGCCCTCGTCGACGGTGTGGAGCGGCCTTGGCGCACGGGTGCTGGTCACCGATTACATCGGCCTCGGCACGCCTGGCATCCACACCTACGCCAACCGGTTCGAGAGCGGGCACGCCATCCTCGACGGTGTTCGCGCCGCCAACAACCTGGCAGGCGTCGGACCGGAGACGCCCGTCGTGCTCTGGGGCTACTCCCAGGGTGGTGGCGCCACCGCGGCCGCCGCGGAGATGCAGCCGGCCTACGCGCCGGAACTGAATCTCAAAGGCACCTGGGCGGGGGGACCGGTCGCCGATCTCGCCGCGATCCTGGAGAAGATCGACGGCGCGCTGATCGGCGGCGCGATCGGGTTCGCCGTCAACGGCATGCTGGCGCGTTACCCCGAACTGCAGCGCGCGGTCGATCAGGTCACCAGTCCGGCCGGGCGCGCCATGCTCGAGAAGCTGAGCGACTCCTGCATCGCCGACGTGATCACCTATCACCCCTTCATGAAGACCGAGTCGCTGACCAGGGACGGTCGATCGCTGTCCGCCCATCTCGCCGAATTGCCCGAAGCCGCACCGGTGCTCGAGCAACTGCGCATCGGCAACTCCACCCCCCGCACCCCGGTCCTGATCACCAGCGGCCTCAACGACGACACCGTCCCGTACGGCCAGGCCCGCAAGCTCGCCGACGACTGGTGCGGCAAGGGCGCGACCGTCACCTTCCGCACGAACGACCTTCCGCCGATCCTGCCCGGAACCACCATCCCGAATCATTTCGGGCCGGAGATCATCGACGGTTTCGGTCCGGACAATGCGTTCACCTACCTTCTCGACCGCCTCGAGGACAAGCCGGTCGCCGGCTGCAGCATCGACTGAACCGGGCCATGGACAATCTGGTCGGCGAGGACGTGGGAACTCGCCTCCGAATCGGTTCGGTGGCAGCACCAGCCGATGGACTACTGTGGCGGAGTGGCTAGAAAGGGCGAAGGTGAACCCGCGCGCAAGATCACCGAAACCACTCTGGCGCTACTCGAGTCGGAAGGGTACGACGCGGTTCAACTGCGCCGGGTGGCCCGCGTCGCCCAGGTCTCGCTGACCACGGTCTACAAGCTGTACCCCACCCGTGACGAGCTCGTCCTCGCCGCCGTCGCCCAGTGGATGGCCACCAACACCTACACCGAACTCGAACCGCCGCGCGCCGACGAATCGCTCGCCGACGTGCTGAAACGGGTCACCCGCTATGTGTTCGAACCGTGGGAACGGCACCCGCGGATGCTGGCCGCCTACTCGCATGCCCGGTCCGGCCCCGGCGGGCAGCGCCTGGACGCGCAGGGCTTCGCCGCGGTGTTGCCCGCCGTCAGCACGATGTTCACCAGCCTCGACGAGGAATACGCCGCCGATCTCGCACTCGTCCTGACGAACATGGTCTACGCCCTGTTGACACGCTTCGCACACGGCGATCTCGCGATCACCGAGATCCTGCCCGCCCTCGAACGCACCATCATCCGATTGACGCAGAACAACGCACCGTTCGCCGCGGCCGCCGAGCGGAGCGCCGAGCCGGACGCGACACCGTTCGAATGGACCTCCGGGTTCAGCTCGCCGTACTCGCCGGGAACCGAAACCGGCGAGTCCTAGCCGTGTTCGGGCCGGGCTCTCCTCCGCAGGCGGTTCCGCCAAACGTTTTCGCGGCCAACCGGAGCAGTTCAAGCGCTGGCAATCCCGACACGGGACCCTGTGGATTCGGCGCCGATGCCGTTGCCCAGGAGGAGGAGCCCGAGCGGATGGATCGCCGGAATCAGCAATTCAGCCGGCGTAGTGTGCTGTGCGCGGCCGGGGCGGCGATCGCGCTGACCGTGGTGGCACAGCCGACGCAGGCGGGGACGATCACCGAGAAACGTTCGGTCGCCCTCGGTCCGGGGGCGCGGGCGGACCTGGCGGAGCAGGCGATCGTGCAGCGGCACGTGCGCTCGCTGCTCGGGCTGGCGGACTATCGGTTGGGGGTGCTCACCTGGCCCGCGGACCTCACGGAACGGTCCATGCTCGGGCGGTGGTGTTACTGGTGGCAAGCGCACCTGCTCGACTGTGCGATCGATGCCGCGCACCGCACCCGCACCCCGGACCGGATCGACCGGATCGCCGCCCTTGCGCGTGGTATCCGCGCCCGCAATGTCACCGGTTGGACCAATCGGTACTACGACGACATGGGGTGGTTGGCCATGGCGCTCGAACGCGCCGAGCGACTGCTCGACGTCCGGTTCGACGAGGCGCTGGGTGATCTGCGGGTCGCTCTGCTCGATGGCTGGAACCCGGATGTGGGCGCGGTGCCATGGCGCAACGGCGACGACTTCTATAACACGCCCGCGATCGGTCCGACCGGCATCGCGTTGGCTCGTCTCGGTGAACTCTCGCGCGCGGGCCAACTGGCCGACTTCCTGTACACCCGACTGCACGATACCGCCAGCGGCCTGATCCACGATGGTGTGCACGAGCCCGGCGGGCGGGTGGACCGGACCGTCCACACCTACTGTCAGGGCGTCACCATCGGGCTGGAAACCGAATTGGCCGTGCGCACCGGCGAATCCGTTCACCGCGACCGTGCGGCAGCGCTCGTCGCCGCAGTCGAGAACCGGCTCACCGACGCGGGAGTGATCGCCGCGGCCACCGCGAACGACTCCGGGCTCTTCATGGGAATCCTCGCGCGCTATCTCGCCGAAACCGCACTGGCACTGGGCAACACGACCGCGGCCAACATCGTGCACGCGTCCGCCGAGGCGGCCTGGAGCAATCGCGCCGAGGTGGACGGCCTACCGCTGTTCGGTGCGGACTGGGCCCGTCCGGTCACGGTGCCGGAACATCCGGGAACCTTCCTCCAGCTCGCCGACGTGTCCGCCGCCGCGTCGGCGAACCTGAGCCGCGATCTCTCGGTACAGCTGAGCGCGTGGATGCTGCTCGAAGCAGACCACAGGCTCACCGCTGCGGGACACTGAGCTCGCGACGAGGCGTGAAGCCACTCAGGGCATTTCGACGGTTTCGGCCCTGGCGATCTCGCTGATGGCTCGCTGAACGGACTCCTGGGGCGGGGTGCGGGTCAGGTCGGCGAGGTAGTCGATCAGGAGTATCGCGGCGGGTTGGGGATCGGTCCGTGCGTGGTCCGGATCCTGCGCCTCGTCGATCCCGAGTGCCCCGGCGAGTGCACTGAACACCGCGGCGGCGTCGAGCCGGCGCAACCATGCCGCCGATCGCCGCACGACTGCTTCCAGTACTGCGCGCACATCGTCGCCGGTGAGTCCGTCGGGATGCGCGGTCTCGAGCAGTTCCCGAACGATCGCCGCCAGCACCGCGGTGACCTGGTCGGGCGGGAGCTCGGCCAGGTCTGCGGTGGTCTCGCGGAACCCTGGCTCGTCGGCGGACCGCGCCGCGGCGACGGCGGCCTCGACGGCGGTCGCGATCGCGCGGGCTGACGAGGGCCAGTCGGACGGCCACATGGGTAGTTCTCCTCGCGGGGTCGGTGTGCTCGCAGATCACTGCCCGTCTGCGGGGTCTGCTGTCAGCGTAGTCAGTGGCGGCGCACGCGCCGCGTAGTCGTCATAAGTTACTGACTATTTCTGCATGAACTTCGTTGTATACGGCGGTTGATCGATTGCGCAAAGCTGATACAGCGCGAAGAACAGGCTGTTAAGTTACTGCTCATTCCGGACCAGCAGCTGCTGGATGCGCCACCTGCATCGGACGCGGCCGGGGTCAGTTAGTGCTCGACGAGGAGTGACGTCATGGATGGACTCAACAGACGCAACGCATTGAAAGCCGGTGGGATCGCGGGGGCGCTCGGGGCGTTGGCGATGGTGACGCCCGCGCGGGCGGAGCCGTGGACGTGGTCGCCGGAGGGGTCGGTGGCCGGCAACGGATCCGGCGCCGACCCGATGACGGTGTGGGATCCCGAGGCCGACGCGCTCGTCGCCGGGCTGATCGATCGCGGGGAAGTGCCGAGGGTCAACGAGCTGCTGCGCACCTGGACCAGGAACGGTGAAGCGTTGCCGGACGGCTTGCCCACCGACCTTCGCGATTTCATGGAGTACGCCCGTCAACTGCCGCAGTGGACCGACCCGGGCGCATTGGGCACCGCGATCGAGTTCAACAAGAAGCGCGGGCTGTATCTCGGAGTCCTCTACGGGTTCGCCAGCGGCATGATGAGCACCGTCATCCCGAAGGAAGCGCGGGCGGTCTACTACTCCAAGGGCGGCCACGATCTGAAGGACCGCATCTCCAAGACCGCCAAGCTCGGCTACGACATCGGTAGCGCGAATGCCTATGCCGCCGACGGGGAAATGATCGTCACCTGCGTCAAAACCCGCCTCGTGCACGCGGCGGTGCGCCACTTGCTGCCGCAGTCACCGCACTGGGTGAACTCGGCCACCGAGGACATCCCGATCAGCCAGAACGACATCATGGTCACCTGGCACAGCCTGCCCACCACGGTCATGAAGCACCTCACCAACTGGCAGGTGCCGATCCCGGCACACGAATCCGCGGCGTTCCTGCATTCCTGGCAGGTCGCCGCGCATCTGCTCGGCGTGCGCGACGAGTACATCCCCAAGTCGTGGCCCGACGCCAATTCCCAAGCCGCACAAGTTCTCGACCCCATCATCGAGGCCACCCCCGAAGGCGCCAAGCTCGCCGACCGGCTGCTGGGGCTTGGCGCCAACATCGACTTCGCGCTGCTGAGCAAGCCGGTCCTCGGCGCGTTCACCCGCTTTCTGCTCGGCGACAAAACCGCCGACGGACTGAACATCCCGAGGGAACCGGTCTGGGACCCGCTGCTGCGCTTCAGTTGGGGACCCTTCATCGCCGTACGCGAAGGCCTGCTCACCGCGGTTCCGCCGATCGGTGACCCCTACTGGCTCCTCGACGAATTCCTGCGCAAAGCGGCGCTCACCTACCTGGCCGAACTGCGCCTGCCGATCAGCATCGAAATTCCGACGATGAACCGCGACATGACCCAGCCACATCGCTGACTCCCTGACCCCACCTGACACAAAGGAACTCGATATGCGTACCACTCTCCGCCTCGCCGCAGGCTCGGTCCTGGCGGCAAGCCTCGTCGTCACCGCGGCGACCGCCACCGCCGATCCGGCATCGGTCGACGGCACCGGCTCGTCCGCGCTGGACTACGGATCATCGGCCGCGAACTCGGCCGGGGAACTGCTCCAACGCGGCGACCTCATCGGCATGATCGTGCTACTCGGCATCACTCCGATCCAGATGGTGACCAGCGGTATCTGCGATCTGGCCACGATGTCGGCGCTGGCGAGCCCCTGTAGCCCCTCCCGCTATCGGTAGCGCGTCACCGGGCCCGTCCGGCAGCCGGTCACGGGCTCGGTTCCGGTAGCTGACATTCGGACACCCTCGGATTCACGCCGAGGTAGTTGAGCGGGCCCGCGAGCGCGGTGAGCCCGATCGTGCCCCAGTCGCCACAGTTGACCGGGGTGTTCGTGAAATAGTCTCGCTGCACGGCGGCCAGCAGCCCGGCCCCGAACCAGACCACCATCAGCACCGACAGCAGGAATTGCGCGGTCTGGTGACGTGGCCGGGCCCGGATCTCCCGCACTTCGCGAACTTGTCGATCCCGTCGATTCCGTCGGCCACGCATCGTCATCGATCGCACCCTTCCCGCTCCTGTGGACGTCGCCACGACACGCGCGAGGTTCTGCTGTATCAACAGTGCAGCCCAGCAACCGCACAGTCAATGGCTCTGGCGGTGCGAGTTGGGAGCGGGGAGGGGTTCAGGCCGCCGGTACCGGCTGTTCGCCGATGGCCTCGGCACGCAAACCGCCGAGCAATCGGGTGAGCTTGCGGGAGACGCTCATCTGTGAAACGCCGAGCCGTTCGGCGATCTCGCCCTGCGAGAGGGAGTCGTAGAACCGCCAGATCAGCAGTTGGCGGTCTTCGGGTGCGAGCCGGGCCAGCAGGGGCGCGACGGTGATCGTGTCTTCGGTGCGGCGGTAGCTCGGGTCTTCGGCGCCGAAGGTGTCGGCGACGGTCATGCCGGGTTCGCCGTCGCCGTCGCGTGCGGGAGTGTCGAGGCTGCGTGTCTGGAATGCGTTGGCCGCCACCAGGGTTCTGGTGATATCGGTGACCGTCGCATCGAGTTCGGCAGCGAGTTCGTGCGCGGTGGGAGCCCGTTGGAGCCGACGGCTCAACTCGTCGGTCGCGACTCGCACCTTGCCTTGCAGTTCCTTCTCGCGCCGCGGCACGTGCAGGGGCCAGAGATGATCGCGGAAATGCCTGCGCACCTCACCCATGATGGTGGGCACCGCGAAGCCGAGAAAGGGTGAACCGGTGGTCACGTCGTAGCGGTCGACCGCCATGACGAGGCCGAGTCGCGCGGTTTGCAGCAGGTCGTCGAAGATCTCGCCGCGACCTGCGTATTTGCGAGCGATGTGTTCGGCCAGCGGGAGGCAGAGCTCGATGATCTTCGCCCGTGCGGCGTCGTGCTCGGGGCTGCTCGGCTCAGTGAGCGCCCACTGCGCGAAGAGGGGTTCGGCGTGTTCGTAGGTCCTGTTGTCGGTGGTTCGGGACATGTGGATCAGCTCCTGGCCTTCGAGTGCTCACCGGTTCCGCGCGGAGGCGAACCTAAAAGCTGTGCGGGCCGAGCATTCTGAAGGTCATCATCATGCCCGCGCCCAGGCTGACGGCGCCGAAGATCGCGGCGGGCAGCGATCCGGTGAGTGCGGTCAGGCCGAAGAGGAAGAACACGCAGGTGGCCAACATGATGGTGGTGCTGGTCAGATCCATGCTCGGCGTACTCGTTGTCCGATTACGTGAGGTGGTCATGGATCAAGGGTTGACCGTCGCGGAGGTTATTAAACCGTTATTGGTCGACTGGGGTTGACACTGCGGCAATTTCGCGTTTGGATGTTTAACCCATCGAGAATGGGGAATCGTTAATTCACGTCGCGCACGCGCAAATCCCGCGCGAGGTGGTCGCGCTGCTCGACGACCAGGCGACGCAGCGCGCTCGGTGCGTCGGCGTTCGCCGCCAGCCACCGATCGACCTCGTCGAGCGAATCGGCGGCGGGAAAGAGCCCGACCACGATGCGGCGGGCGATCTCGATGCTGCGCTGATCCCACACCGTACGGAGTGCCGCGAAGTACTCGTCGTCGTAGCGTGCGATCAGGTCGCGGTGTCGGCCAGCGCGGAATCCGTCGATGGTGGCGTCGAGGTGGTCGTTGGTCAGCGTGGTGTCGCCGAGCGCCGAATCCCAGGCCGAGGCTTTGACTTCCGCGTACGGGCGTGCCGCGAGTGCGCGCCGATGGGCGGTTCGCCCCGACGCCGTGTCGTCGTGTTCGAGTTCGGCGTCCAGGTCGTCGGCTTTCGCCTCGCCGGTGGCCGCGAGGGCTGTCCACAGCGCCCAGCGCAGATCGGGATCCAGGGCGAGGCCCGCTGGTGCCCGGTCGAGGAGGATCGCCCGAATGTCGGTGGCACGGCCGGGGTCGACCGTGGCGGCGGCGGCCGTCGCCCGTGCCCACGCGAGCTGCGCGCCGGAACCCGGTGCCGACGAATGCAGTGTGGCCCAGCAGGATTGGAGCCACTCGCCGCGCCACCGGTCCCGTGCCGGCTCGGGCAGATAGTGGCCGATGGTGAAGGACGCGTTCGCCAGGACGGCGGTGAGCAGCGCCATATTCGTTTCGGTTGGCGCGAAATCGCGAGCCATCGACAGGTAGCGTTCGGCGCCGAGTTCGCCGTCCCGGGTGGCGTTCCACAGTGCCGACCAGATGAGTCCGCGGGCCAGCGGGTCGGTCACCCGATCCAGCGAACTCTGTACGGTGGCAAGCGAATCCGCGTCGAGGCGAACCTTCGCGTAGGTGAGATCGCCGTCGTTGAGCAGGCGCAGGGGAGCGGGCGCGAGGGCGACCGGCGTGTGGCGGTCGACGATGTCGAGTTCCACGCGTTCGCGAATGAGCAGGTCGCCCGCGGCATCGAAGTCGTAGAGCCCGATCGCGAGCCGGTGTGGGCGCGGATCGGTTTGCACGACCGCACCGTCTTCGATGGTCAATGTCGACATTCCGGTCGTTTGCAACCAGGCCCGCGCCCAGCCCGCCAAATCACGGCCGGAATCCGCGGACAATTCGGTCAGCAGGTCATCGAGAGTCGTGTTGCCGAAGGCGTGCGTCCGGAAATACCGCCGCGCACCCGAGAAGAATTCTTCCCGGCCGACATAGGCAACCAGTTGCTTGAGCACGCTGGCACCTTTGGCATACGTAATACCGTCGAAATTGAGTTTTGCTGCCTCGAGATCGGTGATGTCGGCGACGATCGGATGGGTGGTCGGCAGCTGATCCTGCAGATACGCCCAGGCCTTGCGGCGGTTCGCGAACGCCACCCAGGCGTCGGTCCACTCGGTGGCCTCGGCGCTGGCGAGCGCCCCCATGTAATCGGCGAAGGACTCCTTGAGCCACAGGTCGTCCCACCACACCATCGTGACGAGATCGCCGAACCACATGTGCGCCATCTCGTGCAGGATCGTGTTGGCGCGCCCCTCGTACTGCGCCGCGGTCGCCGCGCCACGGAACACATAGGCCTCGGTGAACGTGACCAGTCCCGGGTTCTCCATCGCGCCCAGGTTGTACTCGGGCACGAACACCTGGTCGTACTTGCCCCACGGGTAGGGATAGTCGAAGTGTTCGGCGAAGAAGTCCAGACCCTGCTTCGTCACCTCGAAGATCGTGTCCGCGTCCAGGTAGCGGGCGAGCGAGGCGCGGCAGTAGATCCCGAGTGGGATGGTGAGTGCATCTCGCGCCCAGGAAGATTCGACGTGATGGTAAGGGCCTGCCGCGATGGCGGTGATATACGTCGAGATCGGCAGGGTGGGGGAGAATACGACGTTCTGTTGCACGCCGTTGTCCTGAATCGCCGCGAACGGCCGATTCGATACGACCGACCACCCGCTCGGCGCTGTCACCGCAAAGGTGAACGGCGCCTTCATATCCGGCTGTTCGAAGCAGGCGAAAACCCGCCGCGCGTCCGCGGGCTCGTACTGGGTGTAGAGGTAGGTCTGCCCATCGACCGGATCGAGGAACCGGTGCAGCCCCTCACCCGAGCGGCTGTAGGCACCGGTGCCCCGAACGACGACCACATTCGACTCCGACAACCCGCCGACTGTGAGCCGGGCCCCGTCGTAGTCGACGACGATCTCCGCGCCGTTCACGGTCACCGATTCCACCGAGAGCCCGATGAAATCGAGCCACGTCTGCCCGACCGAGGCATCGAATTCGACAGTCGTCGTCGTGGCGAAACCGTCCCGGGTCTGATCCGGGGCCCCCGACAGGTCGAGTTCGACGCGGTACGCGCGGACGGTGACCGCCGCCGAACGCGCGGCGGTCTCGGAGCGGGTCAGATTCGCGGTGTGCACGCCTCGATCCTGCCAGCCGCTGCGCCGCCGCGCGTCGCACTCGGTCGCTGTCTATTCCACGGTGACGCTTTTCGCGAGGTTGCGCGGCTTGTCGACGTCGCGGCCGAGGGCGATGGCCGTGTGATAGGCGAGCAGCTGCAGAGGAATCGTCAGCAGCATCGGGTCCAACTCCGGTGCGACCCGCGGAACTCGGATCACCTCGTCGGCCGCGCCGGCCGGGAGGTCCGCGTTCGTGACGGCGATGACAGGGCCGCCGCGGGCCTTGATCTGCTCGATGGTGCTGAGGTTCTTGGCCAGGAGTTCGTCGTCGGGGACGAGTACCACGCTCGGCATCTCCGGGTCGATCAGCGCGAGTGGACCGTGCTTGAGTTCAGAGGCCTGGTAGGCCTCGGCGTGGACATAGGAGGCCTCTTTCAGCTTCTGCGCGCCTTCACGAGCGACCGGCCACGCGCGCACCCGTCCGATGAAGAACATGCTGCGGGCTTTGGCGTAGCGGTGGGCGATCTCGGCGATGGCGTCCTCGTCGGCCAGGACCTGGTCGATCGCGTCGGGCAGGGCGCGCAGGCCGTCGACGACGCGGTTGCCGTCGGCGGCCGAGAGGTCGCGCACGCGGCCGAGCAGCAGGGCCAGCATGGTGAACGACACGGTCATGTTGGTCAGCGCTTTGGTCGAGGCGACGGAGATCTCCGGGCCCGCGTGCAGGAACACCCCTGCTCCGCACTGTCGGGCGATCGCGCTGCCCACGGCGTTGACGGCACCGATGACCCGGCCGCCCTTGCGTTGGAGTTCCTGCACCGCGGCAAGGGTGTCGAGAGTTTCGCCGGACTGACTGATCGCGACATACAGCGCGTCGGGATCGACGACCGGGTTGCGGTAGCGGAACTCCGACGCGGGCTCCGCCGTGGCCGGGATCCGAGCCAGTTCTTCGACGAGCTGGGCGCCCAGCTGGCCCGCGTAGTAGGCCGAACCGCAGCCGAGGAAAACGACCTTGCTGATGCTGCGCAGCTCGCGGGCGTCCATGTTCAAACCGCCGAGGTGGGCGGTGGCGAAGCGGTCGTCGAGGCGGCCACGCAGCGCCCGGCGGACCGCCTCGCCCTGCTCGGCGATCTCCTTGCGCATGAAGTCGGGGAAGCCGCCGAGGGCGTAGTCCTCGGCCACCATGTCGATGGTGGTCGGGGTCTTGTCGGTCTGCTCGGAGTCGATTCCCAGTGTGCTGGTCCGGAATTCGCCTTCACGAACCGTCGCGAGCTCGCCGTCGTCGAGGAATACCACGCGCTGGGTGTGGTGGACGAGCGCGGCGACATCGGAGGCCACGAACATCTCACCGTCACCGACACCGAGGACGATGGGACTGCCGTTGCGCGCCACCACCAGCTCGGTCGGACGGCGCGCGTCGAGCACCAGCAGACCGTAGGTGCCCCGAATCCGGTGCAGCGCGACGCGAACGGCGTCCTCGAGCGATGCGGCGTCCTCGATTTCGCGAGCGATCAGATGGGCGATCACCTCGGTATCGGTGTCGGAGACCAGGTCGATGCCCAGCGCGGTGAGCTCGGCCCGCAGCTGTTCGGCGTTCTCGACGATGCCGTTGTGCACCACGGCGATGCGGCCACCGGCATCGATGTGCGGGTGTGCGTTGGCATCGCTCGGTTCGCCATGAGTTGCCCAGCGGGTGTGTGCGATGCCGACCGTGCCGCGCAGGGCAGCGGTGTCGGTCTTGTCGCGCAACTCCTGTACCCGGCCCTGGGTTTTGCACACGCGCAGCTTCCCGCGATGCGGCAGCGCCAATCCGGCCGAGTCGTAGCCGCGGTACTCGAGCCGATGCAGACCTTCCAGCAGCACGGGCACAACTTGCCGGTGACCGATGTATCCGACGATTCCACACATGGCGTGATGAACCCCTTACCCGTAGACGATGCGACGTAGTTGCCGTTCGGTGAACGTCGGGGCCGCGACCGGACGCTCGGCGAGTTCGGCGTCGAGCTGTCGCCAGATCTCGGCGTTGCGCATCTGCCTGGCCTGCAGCTCGGCGTGCCTGCGCCGGACGAACTGCTCGACCGTCTCGTCGAAGTAGCCGACGATGTCGGCGACAACCCGGGCCGCCACGCGTTCGGGTAAGCCGGTGGACGCCACCACGTAGCGGACCAGCTCGGTAGGTGCCCCGTCATTCACTCGGACGATCATGCCCGGTCCGACCGCGTTCGCCAACATTCCTGCCCGAATTCGGGCACAAGTCGGCCGAGCGGGCTTCCGTGCGGGCGAGCCGCGCGTGCGGGTGGGTCAACTCGCGCGCGCGGCGCCGATCCTGTTATCGGCTTGTGAGGTGTGAGCCGCGACTTGCGGACAATTTGCTGGAAGGCTGGCAATGGGCACGGCACAATGCGCATCCGAGTGGAGGTTGTGGTGAGGCGACGAATGGGCGACGCATTCAATGATCGACTCTATTTCGCCGGCCCCGCGCCGGCCTCCGACGAAGCGGGGGGCCGACCCGAATATGTCGTCGACGCGGCCATTGTGACGATCGCCGAAGAAATCGTGCGAACGGGCTTCGATGCCGACGACACCGTGCACCAGCGGCTGCGGAGATTCTGTGCGCACGCGAAAGCTGAAGGCGCGATGGTGAATTGCCTTCTCGGAGCGGCGACTACGGTAGAAGACGGCGGCGTGGTGCCCTTTGTCGGACGGGTCGTCGGCAGACTCGGGCACGCGGAGTTGTTGTTCGATCTCGCGCTCGGCGAATCGGGTATCGACCCCTTCGACGGGAATCCCGTCCAGAATGTGGTCGGCCCCGGCACCATGACGGAGCTGGATTTCGAATTCGTCATCGCCCAGGTGAGTGAACTGGTCGATAGCCTGTTGCTCCCGAATTACCTGGCGTTGCTGGAATGGCGTGACCTCACCGGGGAGGGGCCGCGCTCTCGCCGGCCGGAGCAGTCGGCCGCGCTGCTGTACGAGCTGAACGAACGGCTCGCGCCGGTCCTCGGCGAGATGCCGCTGGCCTGGCTGCTGCTGCACTACGCGGAGTTCGGCGTCGCGCCGCTGGCGGATTCGATTCATCGCGCGCTGCTGCGCACCAACGCCGCCGACGCCGTGTCCGCCGCGCGCGCGGCGGCGGCGGCGCTCACCGCGATGTCGTTCGTCTCACCGTCGGCCAGGATGGGTGAGCTGCCGGTGGTGTCGCGTCGTCCGCGGCATCAGCCCACGCTGGTCACCGGCAATCACGTCATGGCCGATCTCGTCTGCGCGCTGTCGCGGTGCGAAACCGCGAACGGCTGGCAGGCCGACGCGAAATTGCTGCGTCCCGCCGACGCGCAGACGGTGGGCTGGCTGCTGGTCGAGGACCGCCGCCATCGCCGTGAATCACGCTGCGGCCGAGGTGATCTCATGGCATCGGCGATCGGGCTCGAGATCATGCTCGGGGTCGAGCACACCTCGGGTTCGTCCCCGGCGACGATGTCGGCACCGTCACCGTCGGTGATCACCGCCGACCTTCTCGGCGTCCTGCGCCTGCCCTGGGATCAGATCCCGGAATCGGCTCGCTACACCCCGCAACACCTGGACGGCATCCTTCGGCTGGCGTGTTGCGCGATGGAGGCGATGGCGCCGGGTGCCGGGGCGACATCCGATCTCCTGCGTCGCGCGGCCGACCGCGCTGTCCCGGCGCTCAACGCTCGACCGGACCCGCCGGTCTACCTGCAGGGTGCGCTGGCGCTGCTCGAGGCCTGGCAGCGCGGTGGCGCGCCGCGCACCCGCCCGCTGCTCGAAGCGATCGAGCCCATCGCGGCCGTCGTCTTCACCACGCTCCTGCTGATCGGTGCGGCGCTGCTCGAAATGCTGGCGCAGGAGTTCGACGCGGACGTGGCGAACGTCCTCGACGCACTCGACGCCCGGCTACGAGCCCGCGACCGCCTGTCGGATTAAGCGGCGCGCTGCTTGGTGACCGTGTGTATTCTGCTGCACGTGAAGTAACAACACTGCCCACCGCGCACGCGGTGCTGGCCGAGCGCGGCCGATGGGCCACCATCGAAAAGCGTCTGCTCGATCGTGCCGGTCTTCGCGGCATCGATCAGATAATCGGGAACCTCGAGCCGAACCCGGCGAGTCTCAGGGCGGCGGTGCGCGCCGCGCGCGAGATGTACCAGCGAGCACCCCGGAGGTAGTTCGCCCTCAGTCGAGGTAAGCGGTGAGGTGGGGGACGGCGTTGACGACGTGTTCGGCGATGATCGGCTGGCCGATCATGGTGAAGGCCCAATCCTGGTGCGGGCGGTGCAGTTTGCCGACCACGATGCCGGTGTGGGAGCCGAGGCTGTCGAGGTCGATGCGGATCAATTCGATGCCGGTGACATTGTCGACGACGCGGCAGAAGCCGTTGACGATCTGGTCGAATCGCTGGCCGGTGTAGCAGGTCACCAGGAACACGATCGTGGTCACCGCGGGATCGAGGCGGGTCAGATCGACGACGATGACCTCGTTGTCGCCGTCTCCGTCGCCGGTGACGCTGTCGCCCAGGTGACACAGCGCGCCGTCACGCGAGGTCAGCTGCTCGTGGAAGGCGACGTCGACGAAGGTGTCGCCGGCGAATGCCAGCGCCGCGGCGTTGAGGTCGATGTCCTTGCGGTCGGGATGTATCCCCATGGCGTGGGCAGGATCCCAGCCGAGGCCCATGCTGAGGTGGGTAATTGTGTGCGTGATGCGCGTACTCCTGGCCGAACGTGTGTTGTCATCCAGGCTTCCCGGCCTGCGCACCCGTAAACATGTCGTCAAGACGAGCTCCGGGACACAGGCCGCGACCAGGCATTATGTGACTGACAACAACACTGTGGCCAAGTGGTTGCCGTCGGCGTCGATGAGGTCGATCGTCAGTATCTGGGAGTAGTCGTCCCACGCATCGAGCTTTTCGGATTCGACATCGGAGTCAGGATGAACAGCTTGGAAAACCATCGCGGATGGGTTGCCGATATCTTCGCGGACGGGTTGTGCGGGCGCAGTGACGCGCCGACCCCCCGCGCGACGATCGCGATCGACGCCCAACCGCTGCCCTTCGAGGATCGGCACCCGCGCCGGCCGGAGGAGGTGATCGGATGGCGGGCGCTGTGTTCCTGCGCAGGCTGGCACGGCCGGACCTGGCTACGCACCGATCGCATCGCCGACCATGCGCCGTCCGCCCGCGTATTGCATTGCGCGACCGGCCGGCTCGACGCCGACTCGGCCCGTTCGGTGCTCGCGGAATGGGAATACCACCAACTCGAGATGCAGGCCCTGATACCGGTGCGCCTGGCTTTCGACGACACGACCTCGGCACAGCAACGACTCGTCGAAGCCGTCCGTTTCGTGCGCGCGTCCGGCGCGTCGTGGGAGTCGGTTGCCCGGGTGATCAGCGCACCATCGGCCGAAGCCGCCGAACAGCGATTCACCGATTGGGCCGCCCCAGGACACAACGTCGCGGAATTGCGCATACCGTAATTCGCGATGTCGCCCGGCTGAACTCGGCCGCATGACCGAGCGGGCACCGACGCGAACGGTGCCCAGCCCGGTCGAGGTAGCCGATTGCCGATTTCGCTCAGCCTGAATCCAATCCTGGTCGGTGCCTGTTCCCGGTGGTTTCCTGTGACCAGATCGTCGGGTTCGAGCGAAAGGCCTCCGTATGTCCCTCCACGACTCAGCCGTCCACGGGACCGCGGTGCACGTGGTTCAGCTCGGTGCCCACATCGGCGCGCGGATCGACGGTGTCCGGCTCGGTGGCGACCTGGACGCGCGGTCGGTGGCGGCCATTCGGGCCGCGCTGCACGAGCACAAGGTGATCTTCTTTCGCGGTCAGCACCAGCTGACCGAGGACGGGCAGTACGAGTTCGCGCGGCTGCTCGGCGATCCGACCACCCCGCATCCGACCGTCACCTCGGCCGGCGCCAAGAGCCTGGCCATCGACTCGCACCAGACCCGCTCCAATGTCTGGCATACCGACGTCACCTTCGTCGATCGCGTTCCGAAGGCCTCGATTCTGCGCGCGGTCGCGCTGCCCAGCTACGGCGGTTCGACCACCTGGGCGTCCACCGTCGCCGCCTACGACTCGCTGCCCGCGCCGCTCCAGCGACTCGCCGAGAGCCTGCGCGCGCGGCATTCGAACCGCTACGACTACACCGCCGAGATCGAGGACCGGCCCGCCGACACCGACCGCGCCTACCGCCGCGAGTTCGAGTCGACCTATTTCGAGACCGAGCACCCGGTGGTGGAGGTCCACCCCGACACCGGTGAGCGGGCCCTGCTGCTCGGCTGCTTCGTCAAGGGAATCGTCGGGGTGTCCAGCAGCGAATCGCGGGCACTTTTCCGGCTCTTCCAGGATCGGGTGACCCGCCTCGAGCACACCACCCGCTGGAACTGGTCGCTGGGCGACGTCGCGATCTGGGACAACCGGGCCACCCAGCACTACGCCGTCGACGACTACGACGGCGGCGAGCACCGCAGGCTCACCCGCATCACGTTGGGCGGAGAGGTCCCCGTCGGCGTCGACGGCGTCACGAGCACCGTGATCGCCGGCGATGCCGAGCCGTACAGCGCCCCGCTCGAGCGTGCGGCGTAGCCATCAGCGATCACCGTGCGCGCGTCCCGGAATCGACACCGGGCATCGACTATTCTTCGACGGCACATTCGTCCGATGATCCAGCGCGAACAGGTACCCGCCGGCCCAGCCTGACGATGGGAATGCTGTGAACTTGTGGAGCTACGTCCAAGGGCGAGGCGAGGTTCTGACCTTCCTCACCTATCAGCATGCGTCACTGGCATTTCAAACGGTGCTGGTCGGAACCGTCGTCGCGATTCTGCTCGCGGTGGCGGTGTACCGGTTGCCGCTGGCCTCGGCGCTGACTCTGACCTCGAGCCGGGTCGCGCTGACCATTCCCTCGCTGGCGCTGCTGGCGTTGCTGCTCGTCCCGTTCGGTCTCGGGGTGGTGCCCTCGTTCATCATGCTCGCGTTCTTCGCGGCGCTGCCGGTGATCGGCAACGCGATCGTCGGCCTGCGGTCGGTGCCCACCACGGTCGTGGAATCCGCGCGCGGTATCGGACTTTCGCGATGGCGGATCCTGCTCACCGTCGAACTCCCGATCGCATGGCCGGTGATTCTCACCGGCATCAGGGTCTCGACGCAGATGATCGTCGGTGTCGCCGCGATCGTGGCCTATGTCCTCGGACCCGGTCTCGGCTCGCTGATCTTCAACGGCCTGTCCCGCCTCGGCGGTGCCAACGCCCTCGAAATGGCGCTCACCGGAACCATTCTCATCGTTGCCATCGCGTTGGTCTTCGACGCGCTCCTCGTCCTGCTCGGACGCCTCACGATTGCCAAGGGACTGTGATGACCGATGTGACCAGCCGGCAGGCGCCGGCGAGCCCGCAGCGCAATGTGACCGGTGATTCCATCACCTTGGACGGCGTCGTGAAGCGGTACAGGGGCCAGGACACACCCGCTGTGGAGCGCCTGGATCTCGAGGTCGAAGCGGGCAATATCGTGGCGTTCGTCGGACCGTCGGGTTGCGGTAAGACGACCACACTGAAGATGATCAATCGGTTGATCGAGCCGACCGAGGGGCGGATCTTCATCGGTGGCCGCGACGTCACCCGGGAGGACCCCGACAAGCTGCGCCAGTCGATCGGCTACGTCATCCAGTCCGGTGGCCTGTTCCCGCACTGGTCGGTGGCCAAGAACATCGGCGCGATCCCGCGGGTGCTCGGCTGGGATAAGAAGCGCATCGCCGAGCGCACCGAATATCTGCTGGACCTGGTCGGTCTCGATCCCTCGACCTTCGCCGACCGGCTGCCCAAGGACATGTCGGGCGGCCAGCAGCAGCGCGTCGGCGTGGCCCGTGCGCTCGCGGCCGACCCCCCGGTGCTGCTGATGGACGAACCGTTCGGCGCGGTCGACCCGATCACCCGGGTTCGCTTGCAGGACAGCCTGATCGCGATCCAGCACGAACTCGGCAAGACCATCGTGATCGTCACCCATGATTTCGAGGAGGCCACCAAACTCGGCGACAAGGTCCTGATCCTGTCCGAGGGCGGGCACGTCGAGCAGTACGCGACGCCGGAGGAGATCCTCACCGATCCGGCGACGCCGTTCGTGGAGGAATTCGTCGGATCCGGCGCGAAACTGGCCTATCTCACGGTGTCTCGGGTGCGCGATGTCGAGGTCGACCCGGTGACGACCGCCCGGATCGGGGAGTCCGCGCAGGTAGTGATCGGTCGAGCGAAGGCCGCGGGAAACACCTGGGTGGTGGTCGTCGACGAGGCCGGGCGACCGCGCTCGTGGCCCTCGCTGACGGAAGTGGCGAGCAAGCCCGAGGTTTCGGACTATCTGGATCGCCGGCTGCCCGTGGTTGCCCAGTCCTCGACCCTCAACGACGCGCTCGATGCCATGCTCGCGGCGAGCCAGGGAGCCACCCTGGTCACCGACGGTCGAGGCGCCGTCGTCGGCTCGCTCAGCATCGGCTCGGTGACCGATGTGATCCAGACCAAGCTCGCGGAGGGGCACGCCGCGGTCGAGGATCCGTCCTATGAAACCTATGTCGACGGCTCCGATCCCACGCCCACGCCGGTCGTCGCCGCCGACGACGAACCGGGAACGGCCGGACCGGCATGAACCGCCCGCGCCGGGTCCCGATCGACGTGTGGTTCGAGCCGCTGATCATCGTGGTGATCGGCATCGGCTACGTGCTCTGGTATCGGTCCTCGACTTTCACCGCTACCGAGCAGGCGTCGCTCGCGTGGGCCAATCTGCAGACCACGATCCTCGAACACATCCGGCTCACGGTGGTCGCCACGCTGATCGTGGTGGTCGTCGCGATTCCCCTCGGCATTGCGCTGACCAGACCCGCACTGCAGCGGCTCGAGCCGATCGCCGTGAACGTCGCGAACATCGGTCAGGCCGCGCCCGCCGTCGGTCTGCTGGTCCTGTTCACGTTCTGGCTCGGCACCGGATTCCGTACCGCGGTCGTCGGTCTCGTCGTCTACGCGATCCTGCCGATCCTGCAGAACACCATCGTCGGGCTGCGCCAGGTGGACCAGCGCACCATCGAAGCGTCGCGAGGGATCGGGTTCTCGGCCGCACGGACTCTGGTACAGGTCGAATTGCCGCTGGCCGTGCCGGTGATCCTCAACGGTGTGCGCACCGCGCTGGTCATCCTGGTCGGCACCGCGACGCTGAGCACCTTCATCGGCGCGACCAGCCTCGGCACGCTGATCACGACCGGCGTCACCCTCTTCCTGCCCAAGCTGCTCATCTCCGGCGCCGTGCTCGTCGGACTGCTGGCGTTGATCATCGATTGGCTCGGTCGGCTCGTCGAACTGGCCGCGACCCCACGAGGTGTCTCATGAGGCGAGTCCCGTTGATATCGGTGCTGGTCGCGACGTTCTCGCTGCTGGCGGGGTGCGGGCTGGTGAGTTCGTCCGGCACCTTTCACGACGCGAGCCTGCCCGGCGGGGAGCGCCCCCTCGACGGCGCGGAGCTGACCGTCACCTCGAAGAGCTTCACCGAGGGTGTGCTGCTCGGCAAGATCACCGCGACCTACCTGGCCGCGGCGGGCGCGTCGGTCACCGACCTGACCGGCGCTCCGGGTTCGGCCTCGTCGCGGCAGGCCCAGCTCAACGGCGACGCCGACGTGCTGTGGGAATACACCGGTACCGGCTGGGTCAACTACCACAACGAGACCGAGACGATCGTGGACCCACAGGAGCTCTGGCAGCGTGTCCACGATGTCGAAAAGCGTGACCACGACCTGGAATGGCTCGCCCCGTCCAACTTCAACGACACCTACGCGTTCGGTGCGGCGACCCCCACCGCGCAGCGCCTCGGCGTGAAGTCGCTCTCGGACGTCGCCGCACTGCCGGTCGCCGAACGCACTTTTTGCGTCGACGACGAATTCTTCAGCCGCTCGGACGGTTTCATCCCGATGCTCCAGAAATACGGCATCCCCTACAACGACCCCAACGGTGTCCCCGCGGGCAACGTCACCCGCATGGACGCCGGTGTCGTCTACACCGCGACCGCCAAAGACTCGCCCTGCCACTTCGGCATGGTCTACACCACCGACGGTCGCGTCAAGAATCTGAACCTGCTCGTCCTGGACGACGACAAGAAATTCTTCCTCCCCTACAGCGGCACGGCGGTCGTGCGAGCCCCCGTCCTCGACGCCAACCCCGCACTGCGCGGCCTCCTCGACGCGATCTCCGAACGCCTCACCGACGACCTGATGCGCGACCTCAACGGCCGCGTCGACATCGACGGAGAAGACCCCGCCGACGTCGCCTACGACTGGCTCAAAAGCGCGAATCTGATCGACTAGGCCGGAGGATCGGGATCATCGAATGATGGTGTCGGAAAGCCTATTTCGAGAGTGGTAGGCCGGTCGGGGCGGGGATCTGGTCGACGGTGAGGCGTTTGCGGAAGACCCAGTAGGTCCAGCCCTGGTAGATCAGGACCACCGGGGTGGCGAGGACGGCTGCCCAGCTCATCACCTGCAGGGTGTAGTGGCTGGAGGAGGCGTTGTGGATGTTCAGGTCGAAGGCGGGGCTGATCGTCGACGGCATCACGTTCGGGTACAGGGAGCCGACCAGCAGGATGGTGGCCGCGGCGATCGTGAGGGTGGTGCCGATGAACGCCCAGCCGTCGCGGCCCGCGAAGGTAGCGCCACCGGCGACGACCAGGCCGAGGACGGCGGCGCCGAGCGCGGCCCAGGTCCAACCGGTGCCGTAGGCGAGCTGGGTCCACAGGCCGAATCCGCCGACGATCACCACGGTCGGCACGAACAGGATCCGGACGCAGGTGCGGGCATCGTCGCGGACCTCGCCACCGGTCTTCAGCGCCAGGAAGATCGCCCCGTGCAGCGCGAACAGGATCCCCGTGGTTGCTCCACCCAGCAGGGCGTAGGGGCTGAGCAGATCCCACACCGAGCCGACGACTTGCCGCTTCTCGTTCAGCGGCACCCCGCGCACGAGGTTGGCGAACACCCAGCCCCAGGCCAGCGCCGGAATCCAGGAGCCGATGCCGATGCCGATGTCAGCCAATGCCCGCCACTTGGGCGAGTCGATCTTGGCCCGCCACTCGATGGCGCAGATCCGCAGGATCAAGGCCACCAGCAAGAGCAGCAGGGCGAGATAGAACCCGGAGAACAAGCTGGCGTACCACTCCGGGAACGCGGCGAACATCGCACCGCCCGCGGTGATCAACCAGACCTCGTTGCCGTCCCAGACCGGGCCGATCGTGTTGAGCACGACCCGCCTTCGCACGTCGGAACCCTTGCCGAGGATCGGCATCAGCATGCCGACGCCGAAGTCGAAGCCCTCGAGGATGAAGTAGCCGGTGAACAACACGGCGACGAGCACGAACCAGAATTGCTGCAGACTCATCGTCGTCTCCTAGTACGCGAAGGACAGCGGCTCGACGGGTTCGGCGCGATGCCTACCGCCACCGCCGTCGTCATCGGGACCGAACTCGTCATCGGATGCCGT
This sequence comes from Nocardia sp. FBN12, assembly GCF_054031145.1. NCBI lineage: Bacteria > Bacillati > Actinomycetota > Actinomycetes > Mycobacteriales > Nocardiaceae > Nocardia > Nocardia sp. FBN12. Next base: position 2,432,023 of record NZ_CM132926.1, on the reverse strand, counting down.
CGGCCCTGGTTCGGGCCCGACCACGGTGTAGCGGTGCATCAGATAGAACCAGACCACCGCCAGCGCGCCGTAGAGCAGCGTGAAGACCACCAGCGAGAACACAACGGTGGCGGTCGCGTGGTCGGAGACGCCCTGGGCCACGGTCATCCGAATGGTCTTGTCGCCGGTGGGGTTCGGCACCACCACCCACGGCTGACGGCCCATTTCGGTGAAGACCCAGCCCGCGCTGTTGGCCAGGAACGGGGTCGGGATGGCGAGCAGGCTCAGCCACGAGAACCAGCGCTTGCCGGGCACGCGACCGCCGCGGGTCAGCCAGAAACCGGCCAGCAGCAACAGCACCGAGCCGGCCAGCAGGCCGATCATGGCGCGGAAACTCCAGTAGGTGACGAACAGGTTGGGCCGGTAGTTGCCCGGCCCGAAGTCCTCGACATAGGAGCGCTGCAGATCTTCCACGCCCTGCAGGGTGACGCCGCTGAACTGGCCCTCGGCCAGGAACGGCAGCACGTAGGGAACCTCGAGAACGTGTTCGACGCTGTCGCAGTTGTTGTGCGTGCCGACGGTCAGGATCGAGAATTCGGGGTCGGTCTCGGTGTGGCACAGCGATTCCGCCGACGCCATCTTCATCGGCTGCTGCTGGAACATCAGCTTGCCCTGGATATCGCCGGTGATCGCGACCACCACGATCGAAGCGGCAATTACCCAGAGGCCGAGCCGGGTGACCGGCCGCCACATCACCTTGGCTTCGTCGAGTTTCGCCGCGTCGCCGCTGCGCGCGTTGCGCACCATGAACCAGCCCGCGATACCGGCCACGAAGGTGCCCGCCGTCAGGAAAGCGCCGGCGACCACGTGCGGGAAGGCCGCCACGGTGGTGTTGTTGGTGAGCAGCGTCCAAATGCTGTCCAGCTCGGCACGGTTGGTTTCGGGGTTGAACTTCGCACCCACCGGGTGCTGCATGAACGAGTTGGCCGCGATTATGAAATAGGCGGACACGTTGACGCCGATCGCGACGATCCAGATCGTCGCGAGGTGGACGAGTCTGGGCAATCGAGTCCAGCCGAAGATCCACAATCCGACGAATGTCGACTCCATGAAGAAGGCGATCAACGCTTCCAGAGCCAGTGGGGCACCGAAGATATCGCCGACGAATCGGGAGTACTCACTCCAGTTCATCCCGAACTGGAACTCTTGGACGATGCCGGTGGCGACACCGATGGCGAAGTTGATCAGGAACAATTTTCCGAAGAATTTGGTGAGTCGGTACCAGTGGTCTTTCCCGGTGATCACCCAGGCGGTCTGCATGATCGCGATGAGCGGTGCCAGCCCGATAGTGAGCGGGACGAAGATGAAGTGGTAGACCGTGGTGATACCGAACTGCCATCTGGAGACGTCCAGAGTGCTCATTGCCAGCGAACTCATCCTCGGATCTCCTGCCATCGCAGTGAACTGTTATGGACGCATATCAATCTTCGACAGGCGGGGGATAGGTGATCGTCGTTCCCGCGACGTGGGCGAAGTTCGTCAGCTGATGCTCCGGTGCTCGGGTGGCGGACATGATGTCGCGCACCTGTACGCCCCGGACCAGCAACGCGTCGCCCACCAGTGACCGGTGGCACCGCCACGGGACCGCTTCAGCGCACATGACGGCTGTCGTCGCCGTGCCCGCGAGGTCGACGAGTTCGTCGATGCCCGTGCTGAATTCCGGTGTTTGCATGTAATCCGCGTACGCGCGGAAGGACGCGTTGCGCCAGCCGGAGTTGAGATCGCTGCTCGCCCCGTGGCGCAATCCCCCGAGCGCGGCGAGATACAGGTAGCGAATGTCTTTCGCCCGTAGGATTTCCGGGAGCGTCGTACGTCCGAATTGTGGATTGTGACGTGACCGGGGCACGGTCCTGATATCGACGAGCTGGGTGACGCCGTAATCATCGAGCAGGCCGACGAATTCGTCCGCGGTCCGCGTGGAATGGCCGATCGTGTACACAGTCAGCACTGTTCGATCCTAGGTGACGAGATCGCGAATTCCGGTCAGGACTCGGCGATCGTCTTCGCGCGCAGCAGGACGTCCTCGATCATCGCGGGCGTCACCCGGCCGGTGGCGGTATTGCGCTGGCTCACGTGGTAACTGCCCAGCACGGTGACCGATCGACCGTCGGGATGGGTGAGCACGACTTGCGCGCCGTGGGCGAAACGGGGACGGGGGCGTGGCACATTCCAGCCTCCTGCCAGCAGGACGGTGAACAGGGCCTGCCAGCCGAAGGCCCCGAGAACGACGATCACCCGCAGGGTCGGACGGAGCAATTCCAATTCCCGGCTGAGGAACGGCGCGCAGCGTCGCCGCTCCTCGGGTGTCGGCTTGTTGTCCGGCGGCGCGCAATGCACGGGTGCGGTGAGCCGGGTGCTCACCAATTCGATGCCGTCGGCACGGCTGACCGGATGCGCGCCGGTAGCCAGACCCACCGTGTGCAGCGCACCGAACAGGACGTTGCCGCTCGGGTCGCCGGTGAACATGCGGCCGGTCCGGTTGCCACCATGGGCGGCGGGGGCGAGCCCCACCACGAGGATCCGCGCATCGACCGGCCCGAAGCCGGGGACGGGTCGACCCCAATACTGTTCGTCGCGGAACGCGGCACGCTTGACGACGGCGACTTCTTCGCGCCAGGCGACGAGCCGGGGGCAGGCGCGGCAGGTGGAAACCAAGCGGTCGAGTGCGGCGATATCGGGGGAGTCCCGCGCCGCCCGCGGGGCTGTTTCCGGAACCTCGCCGGTCATCGGACCAGTCTAGTCCGCGGCGTCGATGCGCCGCCGAAACAGTTCGCCGACCGAACCACCTGCGCGGTACCGCGGGTACCACGTACATTCGAGGGATGTTGTCCACCGAGATCGTGAGCGCCGACGGAGTCGTGCGCGGTCGTGCGGGTCGTCGAATCGCCCGCTGGCGTGCCCTGCCCTACGCGGCCCCACCCATCGGAGCGTTGCGGTTGCGTGCGCCCCAGCCCGTTCGACCGTGGACGGGGGTCCGGTCGGCAACCGAGTTCGGCTTCGCCGCGGTACAGAACCCCAACGGTGCCCGCGTCGGGCCGCGCACGTGGCAACCCATCGGGGAGGATTGCCTGACGCTCAACGTGACCGCTCCGGCGACACCGTCGTCGACACCGCGCCCGGTGATGGTGTTCTTTCACGGTGGCGGCTATCTGATCGGCACGTCGAGCATGTACTCCGGCGCACGATTGGCCGCGCGGGGCGAGGTGATCGTGGTGTCGGTGAACTACCGGCTCGGTGCGCTCGGCTACGTCGACTTCAGCGAATTCTCCACGCCGGACCGGCCTTTCGAGTCGAACCTCGGTCTGCGCGATCAGGTCGCGGCGCTCGAATGGGTGCGTCGCAATATCGCCGCGTTCGGCGGTGACCCCGACAACGTCACCATCTTCGGCGAATCGGCCGGTGCGCACGCGGTGGTCAGCCTGCTGGCGACGCCCGCCGCGCGCGGCCTGTTCCACCGGGCGATCGCGCAGAGCGCCCCCGCCGATTGGACCTCGACACCCGACGAGGCGCGCCGGTTCGCCCGCCGCTGCCTGGACCGCCTCGGCGCCACCCCCGCCGATGCCGCGACGATTCTGAGCGCCGTGTCCCCGAAGGAGCTGTGTCGAGCGGGCGACCGCGCGCTGGCCAAATCTCTGCGCGAGGAACCGGGCAGTTTCCCCTACGCCCCGGTCGCGGACGGCGACTTCCTGCCCGAGATGCCCCTGGACGCGATCGCGGCGGGTCGCGCGCATCCGGTGCCGCTGATCATCGGGACCAACCGCGACGAGATGACACTGTTCCAGCGCTTCGCCAAGGCGGTCCCACACACGCCCGCGCAGCTAGCCACCATCTTCGAACGCTATGAGCCCGGCACAGAACAGCGGGTGACCAGCACCTACCCCGGCTATCCCGCCAACCGGACCGCGGTGCGCATCGGTGGCGACCACCTCTTCCTGCGCCCGACTCTCGCCGTCCTCGAAGGCCACAGCCGCTACGCCCCCACCTACGCGTACCGGTACGACTACGCCCCGCGCGCACTGCACCTCGCGGGCTTCGGCGCCACCCACGCGCTCGACCTCGTCCCGGTCTTCGGCTGGGTCGACGGACCGGTCGGCCGTGCGATGACCGCGGCGGGCGGCAGGCGGGCGTTCCTTGCGGTCCAGGACCACATCCAGGACAACTGGCTCAGCTTCGCCCGCACCGGCAGGCCGCTGGCGCCGTGGACCCCCTACACCGCCGAACGCCGGACCACCTCCATCATCGACCATCCACCGCGCGTGCTGGTCGATCCCGATTCCGCGCAACGTGAAGCGTGGCAAGGCATTCGGAAGGCCGGAGCATGACGGTAGAGCTCGCCGCGGGACAGCTGGCCGACCGCATCAAGGCGCTCTACGCCGACGACGAGCAGATCCGTGCGGCGCGTCCCGCCGAAGACGTGCACGCCATCGTCACGACCCCCGGACTCGCGACGGCCCGCATCGTCGAGACCGTCATGACGGCCTACGCCGACCGTCCGGCACTCGGCACTCGGCGTACCGAACTGGTCGACAGCGGCGGACGGGCAACTCGAAAGCTGGTGCCGGAGTTCGACGTACTGACCTATGGGCAGGTGTGGGAGCGCACTCGCGCGCTGGCCGCCGCCTGGCATCGCGACGGCGTCATCGCGGGGGATTTCGTCGCGGTGCTCGGGTTCACCAGCGCCGATTACACCGTGCTCGATCTCGCCACGATCCATCTCGGCGGGGTCGCGGTGCCGCTGCAGGCGGGCGCGGGTCTCGAACAGTTGCGTTCGATTCTCGACGAGACCGAGCCGACGGTATTTGCCGTCGATACCGCGCACCTGGACATCGCCGTCGACGCGGTGCTGGCCGGCGCCACCCCACGGTCGCTGATCGTGTTCGACCATCACGCCGACGACGACGATCACCGCGATGCCCTCGACGCGGCCCGCACCCGACTGAGGGCCGGGGGATCGGCCCTCGTGCCCACCACTCTCGACGACACCATCGAACAGGGCCGCCTCGCCGCCGCGGCCCCGCTGAACGTGCCTGCCGAGGGCGCAGACCCCCTCGCCCTGCTGATCTACACCTCGGGGAGTACCGGAACTCCCAAGGGCGCGATGTACACCCAGCGACTGGTCGCCGTGGGCTGGCAACCTCCCCGGCCGCTGACCGCGATCAATGTCAATTTCCTGCCGATGAGCCATATCGCGGCCCGCCTCACCCTCAACAGCGTGCTCGCCCGCGGCGGCACCGCGTATTTCGCGGCGGCGCCGGACCTGTCCACGCTGTTCACCGACATCGCGCTCGTGCGGCCCACCGAGATCTTCTTGGTGCCGCGGGTGTGCGACATGATCCAGCAGCGCTTCCGCACGACGGTGGCCGAGCGCGGCGACGCGGCGATCGCCGCGGTGAAAACCGAACTGCGCGAACAGTTCCTGGGTGGTCGGTTGATGTCGGTGCTGTGCGGCAGCGCGCCGATCGCACCCGAGTTGCGAACGTTCGTCGAGTCAGTGGTGCAGTTGCGGCTGCACGATGGGTACGGCTCTACCGAGACGGGTGGCGGGGTGATCTTCGATACGAAGGTGATGCGCCCACCGGTGCTGGACTACAAGCTCGTCGACGTGCCCGAGCTCGGTTATTTCGGCACCGACAAGCCGTATCCACGCGGTGAATTGCTGCTCAAGACCACCACCATGATCGCCGGGTACTACCGGCGCCCCGATGTGACCGCCGAGGTGTTCGATGCCGACGGTTTCTGCCGCACCGGTGATGTGGTGGCCGAGCTGGCACCGGACCGGTTGGCCTATGTCGACCGCCGCAACAATGTCCTCAAGCTCTCCCAGGGCGAGTTCGTGACGGTGTCACGGCTGGAAGCGGTGTTCGCGGGCGCCGATCTGGTACGCCAGATCTATGTGTACGGCAGCAGCGAACGGTCGTATCTGCTGGCGGTCGTGGTGCCCACCGAGGCCGCGCTCGCGGGACCTGCCGACGGGTTGCGCGCCGCGGTGAGTTCGTCGCTGCACCGCGCCGCCATGGCCGCCGAGCTCGAGCCGTACGAGATTCCGCGTGACTTCATTATCGAGGCCGAACCGTTCTCGACGGCCGACGGGATGTTGTCCGGAGTCGGGAAACTGTTGCGCCCGAAGCTCAAACAGCGTTATGGGGAGCGTCTCGAGAAGCTCTACGCGGATCTCGCGCGGGGTCAGGAAGACGAACTGGAGCGGTTGCGTCGCGATGCGCCCCGACTGCCGGTGTACGACACCGTCGCCCGTGCCGCTCGCGCGGTGCTCGGCGGTGATCCGGGCGATCTGCGGCCGGACGCGCGATTCGGTGATCTCGGCGGCGATTCGCTGGCGGCACTGTCGTATTCGACGCTGCTGCGGGAATTGCTCGCGGTGGAGGTGCCGGTGAATGTGCTGCTCGGGCCGGACAGCGACTTGGCACGCATCGCCGACTACATCCAGCGTGAACGCGAACCCGGAGCACACAGAACTGATTCCGATACGGTCCACGGTGTGGGCGCCACCCAGATTCGCGCTGCGGATCTGACCCTCGAGAAGTTCGTGGACGTCACGACTGTGGCCCGGGTACCCGCCACCGGGCCTGCGCGGACGGTGCTGATCACGGGCGCCAACGGCTACCTCGGCCGGTTTCTCCTCTTGACCTGGCTGGAACGGCTCGCCCCGCGTGGCGGCACGGTGATCTGCGTAGTTCGCGGCGGGGATGCAGTCGCCGCCCGCGCGCGCCTCGACGCCGCGTTCGACAGCGACAGCGAGCTCGCCACCCACTTCCAGGTTCTCGCCGAGGACACCCTGGAAGTACTGCCCGGCGACATCGGTGAGCCGAACCTCGGTCTGCCACAGCCGACATGGGGCCGGTTGGCCGCCGAGGTCGATCTGATCGTGCACTCGGCGGCGCTGGTGAACCATGTGCTTCCGTACGCACAGCTGTTCGGCCCGAACGTGGTCGGCACCGCCGAGATCATCCGGCTGGCGCTGACAACTACGCGCAAGCCGGTCAACTACCTGTCGACCGTGGCCGTCGCGGCGCAGGGGGAGTACTTCGCCGAAGACGGCGACGTGCGAACGATGAGCCCGGTCCGCCTGCTCGACGATTCCTATGCCAACGGCTACGGCAACAGCAAGTGGGCGGGCGAGGTTCTGCTGCGCGAGGCGGCCGAGCGGTTCGGACTGCCCGTCGCGGTATTCCGCTCGGACATGATCCTGGCGCACAGTCACTTCCGTGGCCAGCTCAACGTGCCCGACGTCTTCACCCGGCTCCTGCTGAGTGTGCTCGTCACCGGCCTGGCCCCGAAGTCGTTCTACCGCACAGATTCCCGCGGACGACGACAACGCGCCCACTACGACGGCCTGCCCGCGGACTTCGTCGCCACGGCGATCACCGAACTGGGCGCCGCCGCGACGAGCGGTTACCGAACCTACGACGTCCTGAACCCGCACGACGACGGCATCTCCCTCGACGTCTTCGTCGACTGGCTGATCGAGGCAGGCCACCACATCGACCGCGTCGACAACTACGACACGTGGTTCGCCCGCTTCGAAACAGCCTTGCGCGCCCTACCCGCAGCCCAGCGCAAACACACCCTGCTCCCGCTACTCGACGCCTACCGCAAACCCGGCCGCCCACTGCCCGGTTCGGCTCTGCCCGCCGCCGGATTCCACGCCGCCGTCCGCGCCGCCCAGCTCGGCCCCGGCAACGACATCCCGCACCTTCCGGCAGATCTCATCGCCAAGTATGTCCGCGACCTGACCCTCCTCGGCCTCGTGGAGTAGCCCTCACGGGGTGGGCCTGGCGATCCAGGAATGCCACTGACCGGCGAGGATCAGTTCGGCCAAGCGCTGGTAGCCGCCGCTGCCGGGGTGGGCGCCGTCGCCTGCCGCGGCTTCGCGAGTCCAGACAAGGTCTTCGGCCAATTGTCTTGTGGTGGCGACGAACGGCACCTCGCGTGAGTCGCAGAGGTCTGCCATGTCGTCGGCGAGGTCCGCTGTGCGCCGCAGGTGCTCCTTGCCGGCGTCGATGACCGGTGGTGGGCCGATCACCAGCGGGTGGATCGCGCGGTCGCGGCTTTCGGTCAGCAGGGTCGCGAGATTGTCGAGGCACTGAGTCCTGTCCACCCGGACGTTGCCGTTCTCGACGACGGAGTCGTTGCTGCCGAAGGAGAGCACCAGGCGATTGTCGGTGTCGGGCAGGATGCGCGGCTCGACCTCTCGCCAGCAGCGGCGGAGGACATCGGCGGAGGTGTTGCGCCGGATGCCGAGGTTGAACGCGGTGATGCCGGGACCGGTCGCGGCGAGTACGCGACCGACCCAGCCGCGGTACGCCGGGTCGCCGATGCCTTGGACGAAGGAGTCGCCGATGAAACAGATGCGCAGATCCTCGTTCATTCGGGCAACTGTACGAGGTGGGGGAGTGGGTGTGCTGCTCGGCCTGATCGGTGGCGGGGGAGGAGGCAGGCCAAGGGGCAGAAGGGTTTTGAACAGTGCCGAACGATCGTGGCGGGGTCGAGATGAACGCGCCGATGGTCTTCAGTGCGGTGTCTCGTCTAGAATTAATCGCGATATTGCGATATATGCATCTAACTATGTAAATCCACCCTCGCTTATCGCCGCTGCGGTGGCCGAACGATATTCAAAACACAAGGAGGAAAGGGGCCAGTGCCCGACCCAGTAGGGGATCGCGTGTGCGGTGCGGGATCCGATGCGCCGGCCGCTACGGCGCGGCCACCATGCGCGCCACGGCCGCCACCACCGCCGCGCGTTGCGCCGCCAGGCGACCGTCGCCAGTAGCTCCTGTCCTCGCATGGGTGGCTGACGTCCGGGCGAGATCGGTGAGCATGCGGAGCATGATCGGGGCGGGGATATCGGTGGTGATGAGACCTTCGTGCTGACCGCGCCGGAGCTCGGCGATCTTCGCGTCGATGGTGCGGCGCAGCACCAGCGGGATGTCGCCGGACGGTTCGAGTTCGGCCCAGGCTTGTAGGCGGGCGTTGTCGGGGTGGGTGATGAAGTGGTCGAACAGGCGGCCCACATAGGCGGGAAGGTCGTCGGCGGACATGGCGGCTTCGCTGCTGGTTTCGGTGGTCCAGCGCTCGGTGACGGCCGCGTAGAGCTCGTTCTTGCCGGGGAAGTAGGCGTAGAGCCGGTCCTTGCTGGCGTGTGCGGCGGCCGCGATGCGGTTGATCCGAGCGCCCGCGATGCCGAATTCGGCGAACTCCGCTTTCGCCGCGGTGAGTATTCGCTCCCTGGTTGCCTGACCTGCCGCCCGCATGCGCCGAATCGTACCTCTTGCCGAACCATCTGGTTCGGAACTATGGTCCATTGCGGAACCGTACGGTTCTGAAACCTGTGAGACGAGGGCTTGATGAGCGCGGACAAACCACGGTGGCAGCAGCTCAGGGAACAGTCGGCGGGTGTCGCGACCGCCGATCTGGACCAGCTGTGGACCCGGCTACGCCCGGCCCGAGCCGAGGAGATCCTCGGTGAATGGCGCGGCGACGCCTTCCAGACCGGTCACCCGCTGTGTCGCGCACTGCCTGCGAGCCGGTGGTACGGAAAGAATTTCCTTGCCCTCGACGATGCGAAGCCACTGATCTGCCGGGCCGAGGACGGCACCCTGTTCTCGAATGTCGAACTGGGACAGGGTGAAGCGACCCTGTGGAACATCGAGTTCCGCGGCGAGGTCACCGCGACCATGGTCTACGACGGGCGGGCGGTGTTCGACCACTTCAAGTGGCTCGATGACACCACCCTGATGGGCATCATGAACGGTCGCCCCGAACTGGTTCTCGCGCAGGGCGAGTACTTCTACTTCCTGTTGGAACGGGTGTCCTGATGCGCACGACGGCGGTGCTGTCGCGCGATCCGGCGGCGGAGTTCTCGATCGAGCCGGTCGAGGTCGACGAGCCTCGTGCGGGGGAGATCCTGGTGCGGATCGTCGCCGCCGGGATCTGTCATACCGACCTGGTGACCCGTCGGGCAGGCGCGGCGGACCGTCCGATCCTGCTCGGCCACGAGGGCGCGGGTGTGGTGGCGGCGGTAGGGCCCGATGTGCGGACGGTTGGGGTCGGCGATCACGTGGTGCTGACCTTCCGGCACTGCGGTACCTGTCGCAACTGCGCGTCCGGCCGGCCCGCCTACTGCCACAGCGCTACCACGTTGAATCAGTTCGGGCGTCGCGCGCACAGCGCGCCCCGCGTCCTCGTCGAGGGTTCGCCGATTCTGGACGGGTTCTTCGGTCAGTCGAGTTTCGCAGGATACGCGCTGACCACCGAGGACAACACGGTGGTGATCGACCCCGCTGCCGACCTCGCGGTGGCGGCGCCGTTCGGTTGCGGATTCCAGACCGGTGCGGGCGCTGTGCTCAACGCCCTGCGCCCGGAGCCGGGCGCGTGGGTCGCTGTGTACGGGGCGGGCGCGGTCGGGATGGCAGCTCTGCTCGCTGCCCGTACGGTCCCCGACGTCCGGGTTGCGGTCATCGAAACATCGGCCGCGCGAAGGGAACTGGCTGTCGAGCTGGGAGCCGATACCGCGCTCGATCCTGCCGATGGGCCCACCGCGCCGCGCATCCGCGAACTCACCGGGGGCGGCGCGACCCATGCCGTCGACACGACCGGCATCGCGACCGTGCTGGCGGACGCCGTCGCCGCGCTCGCGGTCGGCGCCACGGTGGTGGCGGTCGGACTCGGCCGCGGTACACCACCGGTCGATATCAGCGATCTCGTGCTGCACGGCAAGGCGATTCGCGGCTGCCTGGAAGGTGACAGTGTGCCCGGCACCTTCATTCCCCACCTGCTCGATCTGTACGCGGCGGGTCGTTTCCCGGTCGATCGCCTGATCGCCCGGTACCCGCACATCGAGGTCGGCGCGGCGCTGGCCGACCAGCGCGCGGGCATCGCCGTCAAGCCGGTGCTCACGTGGTGAGCACTCTCGAATCCCCGGACGTCCCATGACACTTCTCTACAACGACAGCTCCACCATCGAAGGCGTCGAGACCACGGCCCGCACCCAGCGGCGACTCGCGGTGCTCAGTGCCGCCCGCGGGGTCTTCGTGGCCCACGGCTACCACGGTGCGAGCATGGACGACATCGGCATCAGAGCCGGGATGAGCAAGCCGGTGCTGTACACGCACTACGCGAGCAAGCTGGACCTGTATCTGGCTGTCCTGCAGGGTTATCTGGACCGGATGGTGGAAGGTATCCGCGACGCGCTGGCCGACGCCCATGGGCAAGAGGACAAGGTGCGCCGCGCGGTGCTCGCCTACTTCGATTTCGTCGCCGAGGACGCGGGCGGGCACACTCTGGTCTTCGAGTCTCCGGTGCCGAGCGAACCGTGTGTGCGGTGGCGGGTGCGCAACGCGATGGGTGAGTGCGCGGTGCTGGTGAGCGCCGAGCTCCGTGCGGCGGGGATGGATGACGTCCGCGCCTACGCGTGTGCGTTCGGGGTGGTGGGTGCCAGCCACCTCGCCGCCAGGCAGTGGCTCGACGCGGGTCGTCCGATTCCGAAGGGCGACGCTGTCGACACTGTTGTCGCGCTGTGCTGGAACGGGTTGTCCGGGGTGCAGACGTCGGGCGCTTAGGTCGAGGCGCCCGCTGCGGGGGTCTGCGTCGAGAGTGCTCAGTTCGCCGCGACCGGCAGCGGACTTCCGTCGAGTAGTTCATCGCTGGGTAGCTGTCCGACGAGCACGGCGAGCGCCCGTTTCCATCGGCGCAGTACGGCTTCGCGTTCGCCGAGTGTGCCGGTGAGCATGGCGGTCATGGAGAGTCCGGTGAGCAGGTCGATGGTGAACTCGACCAGGACCTCGGCGCGCGGGTCCGAGGCATACGGTTCGCCGAGTACCTCGAGGTAGAGCCTGCGCATTTCGGTGAAGACGCGACGTTCCTCGATGACGAGCTGGTCGCGGAGTTCGGTGTCGGTGCGCGCGGCGACCCACAGGTCGAGGGCGGTGAAGAAGGCGGGGCTGTTCAGGTCGCGCCAGGCGAGGTCGACGACGGATTGCAGCCGGTCGCGGCCGGGTGCGAGGAGTTGCGCTTCGCGCCGGAACTTCTCGAGTCGGGTGTCGACCACCTGGGTGGTGGCGGCGATGAGCAGTTCGGCTCGGGTGGGGAAGTGGTGTTGCACTGTGCCGCGGGCGAGCCCGGCACGTTCCTGTACCGCACTGACGGTGGTTGCCGTGTAGCCGCGTTCGAGCAGGCATTCGGCGGTGCAGGCCAGTATTCGGGCGCGGGTGGATGCCCGACGTTCGGCCTGGGTGCGGCGCGGTGGTTGCACGGTCACCCAAGAAATCGTACGTGCCGCCGACAAGATTGGGTAGATTGAGTTAAAAGTGTCGGCCGTCACCTCTTGACGACGGGCGATCGAGCTGGTGCAATCAAGAAACCGTACGCAGTAACTGTTTATTTGGATGAAGGGCTGCGATGACGCAGATCTCTCACCTCCGCCGGGGCAGTGGTTCGCCGATCGTGCTCGTGCACGGTCTCGGTAGTCGCCGGCAGGTTTTCGCGCCGATCGTCGAGCTGCTGGCCGAGCAGCACGAGGTTGTCGCGATCGATCTACCGGGTTTCGGTGACTCACCGGCGCTGGACGCCGTGCGTCCGGGCCCGCGCGGGTACGCCGCGTGGCTCACGCAGTGGTTGGCGGACAACGATATTCGGCGCCCGCACGTGGCAGGCAGTTCGATGGGCGGCGGTATCGCCCTCGAACTGGGCCGGGCAGGCGTGGCGTCCGGGGTCACTGCGTTCTCGCCGGTCGGGTTCTACGGGCCGGTGGGCAGGCGCTGGACACAGGGCTTGCTCACCAGCATGCGTGCTGCGGCCCGGGTCGCCGGGCCGACATTGGACCGGCTGGTCGGACACCCCGCGGGCCGCGCCGTGCTGCTGTCGTCGATGTTCGGCCACCCGGTCCGTGTCGACCCCGATGCCGCTCGTACTGATTTGGCGGGGTTGGCCGGTGCCACCTCGTTCGCCGCGGCCCGCGACGATTTCGGCAACTACGTCCTCGACCCCGGCGACGATCCCGGCTCCCTGGCGGAGATTCCGGTGACGATCGCGTGGGGCACGCGCGACATCGTGCTCGTGCACCGCACCCAGAGCGCCCGTGCCCGGGTGGTGTTGCCGTTCGCGCGGCATGTCGACCTCCCGGGTTGTGGGCACCTTCCGTTCAGTGACGACCCCGCTACCTGTGCTCGCCTCGTTCTCGAAGGGACCTCATGACACCGTCCATCGCCGTGATCGGCAGCGGGTTCGGCGGCCTCGCGGCCGTGATCGAACTGAAGAAGCGCGGCTTCGATGACATCGTCGTGTTCGAGAAGGCCGATGATGTCGGCGGTGTCTGGCGGGAGAACACCTATCCCGGTGCCGCCTGCGACGTACCGTCGCCGTTCTACTCCTACTCGTTCGAACCGAATCCACGTTGGCCGCACCGGTTCTCGCGGCAGCCGGTGATCCTCGACTACATCAGGCACGTCGCCGAGAAGTACGATGTCCGCCGCCACATCCGCTTCGGCACCGAGGTACTCGGCGCCGCGTTCGACGACACGACCGGGAAGTGGACGGTCCGGCTCAGCGGCGGGGAGCCGGTGGTGGTCGATGTGCTGGTGTCGGCGGTGGGCCAGCTCTCCCGGCCCGCCCTGCCCGCGATCGAGGGCCGGGACAGTTTCGGCGGTAGTAGTTTTCACTCCGCCGAGTGGGATCACGAGGTCGATCTGTCGGGCAAGCGCGTGGCGGTGATCGGTACCGGGGCGAGTGCGATCCAGTTCGTCCCCGAGGTTCAGCCGCAGGTCGAGAAGCTGACGCTGTTCCAGCGGACCGCGCCCTACATCATCCCGCGACCCGATCGTGAGTTCTCCGCACGCCACCATCGGGTGTTCGAGAAGCTACCCGTGACCGAGCTCGCCGAACGCGGCACCTGGTACGGCGTGGTCGAGGGGCTCAGTGTCGCCTGGGTGTACTCCAAACCCCTGGCCGCCGCGATCAAGGCCGTCTCGAAGTGGCACATGCGCAGGCAGACCAAAGCCAAGCCGGGTCTTTTCGAGCAGGTGTGGCCGGACTACCCGGTCGGGTGCAAGCGAATCCTGTTCTCCGACAACTATCTTCCCGCGCTGGCCGAGTCGAATGTGGAGGTCACCTCCGAGCGGATCGCCGAGATCACACCGGCGGGTGTGCGCACCGCCGACGGGCAGGAACACGAGGTCGACGTCATCATCTGGGGTACCGGCTTCACCAGCACCGAGTTCCTCGCCCCGATGACGATCACGGGCGCGCAGGGCCGGGAATTGACGCAGGAGTGGGACAGTGGCGCGCACGCCTACTACGGCATGACCGTGCCGCGGTTTCCGAACCTGTTCATCATGTACGGCCCCAACACCAATACCGGTGGCGGCTCGATCATCTACTTCCTCGAGGCGCAGGCGAAGTACCTCGGCGACTATGTCGCCCATCTCGCGGCGTCCGGTCGCGCACTGACGGTGCGTCCGGACGTGGAACAGGCCTATGACGAGCGGATCCAGGAGCAGCTCAGCGGGAGCGTGTGGAGTCGCTGCTCGTCGTGGTATCGCCAGGCCGACGGCCGGATCACAACCAACTGGCCACTGCTGGGAATCCAATACAAGAAGCAGGCGCGGTTCGACCCCGCCGACTATGAGGTGGTGTCGCGATGAGTGACTACGACTACGACGTGATCGTCGTCGGTTCCGGTTTCGGTGGCAGCGTGACCGCGCTGCGGCTGACCGAAAAGGGTTACCGGGTAGGTGTTCTCGAATCCGGTAGGCGCTGGAACGTCGAGGATTACCCGAAGACCAACTGGAACATTCCGAAGGCCATCTGGGCGCCGCGCCTCGGCCTCACCGGGCCGCAGCGGATCAGCGCACTCGGCAAGTGCCTGGTGTTCAGTGGTTCGGGCGTGGGCGGTGGTTCGCTGATCTACGGCAATACGCTCTACGAACCGTTGCCGGAGTTCTACCGCGATCGTGCGTGGTCGCACATCACCGACTGGAAGTCCGAGCTCGCGCCGTACTACGACCAGGCCTCGCGGATGCTCGGCGTGGTCGAGAATCCGCGGGTCGGGCCGAAGGATGAGGTGTTGTTGCAGGTCGCGCGGGATCTGAAGGTCGTCGACACGTTCCATCGCACCCATGTCGGTGTCTTCTTCAACGAGGGTTCCGAAGGCGTCGAGGTCGATGACCCGTACTTCGGTGGTGCGGGTCCGCGCCGGGCGGGCTGTATCCACTGCTCGGAGTGTTTCACTGGCTGCAAGCACAATGCCAAGAACACGACTACGCTCAATTACCTGCATCTGGCCGAAAGCAATGGCGCACAGGTACATCCGTTGACCACGGTGACGTCGGTGGTGCCCGACGGTGACGGTGGTTATCGCGTCGAGACGGTGCAGTCGAATGGTTGGGTGCGTAAGGAGCGTCGCACTTTCACCGCGCAGCAGGTGGTGTTCGCGGCGGCGGCGCTCGGCACCCAGAAGTTGCTGCACAAGTTGCGCGGCGACGGCACGCTGCCCGAGTTGTCGGCGCGGGTCGGTGAGCTGACGCGTAGTAATTCCGAGGCGATCATCGGGGTCACGAGTAAGTCCCGACGGGATTTCTCCCAGGGTGTGGCGATCACGTCCTCGATTCACCCGGAACCGCAGACGCATGTGGAGGTGTGCACCTACGGCAAGGGGCAGAACGCGTTGTTCTTGCAGACCGTGCCGATGGTCGACGGTGGGGCGTTCCGGTTCCTGCGGTTGTTGCTGACGATGCTGTTGCATCCGGTGCAGTTCCTGCGTTCGCAGAACGCGCACGGTGCGTCGGAGCGGTCGGTGATCCTGCTGGTGATGCAGTCGCTCGACAATTCGCTGACCTCGTATTTGAAGGGAAAGCGGTTGGTGACGAAGCAGGGCAGCGGGGAGCCGAATCCGGAGTGGATTCCGATGGCGCACGACATCGCGCGCCGCTACGCGGCCGAATCCGACGGCATCACCGGCAATATCGCCACCGATATCTTCAATATCCCCGCGACAGCGCACTACATCGGCGGCTGCACCATCGGCGACTCCCGCGACACCGGCGTTATCGACCCCTACCAGCGCGTCTACGGCCACCCCGGCCTGCACATCGCCGACGGCAGTGCGATCACCGCCAATCTCGGTGTGAATCCGTCGCTCACCATCACCGCGCAGGCTGAGCGCGCGATGGCGTTCTGGCCGAACAAGGGCGAGCCGGATCCGCGCCCTGAACTCGGTGCCGGCTACCAGCGGATCAGTCCGGTGGCCCCGGTTCGGCCCGCTGTGCCCGCGTCGGCGCCCGGCGCGCTGCGACTGCCTGCCTGATAGGAGAGGATTTTCATGACGATCGACCAACTCAGCGCGCTCGAACCCGCCTGTTCCAGGGAGGCGGCGCTGGCGCTGTTCGACAGTCTGGCGCCGGTGTCCGCGAGCGAGCTCACCGGTCGGTGGCACGGTCGCGAGCTGGCCACCGGGCACCAGTTGGACGGGCTGCTCGTGGCGTCCGGGTGGTATGGCAAACAGTTCGACGGTGTGGACAGTGTGCATCCGCTGTTGTTCCGCGATCCCGCGGGTGACATTTTCGCTGTCGATCCGAAACGTGTGCCGTTGGG
The DNA here is from genome assembly GCF_054031145.1 of Nocardia sp. FBN12. NCBI lineage: Bacteria > Bacillati > Actinomycetota > Actinomycetes > Mycobacteriales > Nocardiaceae > Nocardia > Nocardia sp. FBN12. Next base: position 2,415,382 of record NZ_CM132926.1, on the reverse strand, counting down.
CATGGTCGGCAAGGTGCCGGGGACGGTCGTCGAGCGGGGTCGGGGACTGCTCGGGGTGCTGAAACCGGCGTTGCGCACGCGCCGGTATCGGGCGCGGCTGCGGGCGGTCGAGCACCGCGGTGTTGTCACCACGGCGATGGTGTACGACCATCTGCCGATCATCGATGTGTTCCGCCGGGTCGATGACGACACGGTGTTGGGCCTGATGGACTACCGCAATTTTCCGGATCCGTACTTCTTCGTGCTCGTCCGTGAAAACGAACAGGATGCCGCCCGTTTGCCCGATTGAATCGGGGGTACGCGCCGACTGGGGAGAACCCTCGTCGAAAGGAGGCCGTGCCATGACCGACTACATTGATCCCCATCAACACAAGTTTCCCGATACCGAGCGCACGACGCGCTCACATGCGGGGGAGTTGGTCCAGGACTCGCTGAACTGGCCGGGACTGTTGCTCCTGGGAATCGGCATCGTGATGCTCGCGGCCACCTTGACGGCCGCCGGTTCCGGATTTGTCGGATGGGCGGTGATCGCCGGCATCGTCAGCGGTGTGTGCCTGCTGTTCGGTGTGGGAATTGTCGTCGCCGAGCACCGCCGGATCAAGGTCGGCGAGGGTTTGCATCTCACTGATCCGTGCGGTCACTGAGGTCGGGCACGGAAAGGACGCCGATGGATCAACGCGCAGAGCCCGGCCGGATCATCGTCGACTATTCGCATCTGTTTCCCGGTGTGGTGGTGCGCGCCGATCGCATGGCCGACGAGTTCGACGTGGTGTTCTCCGATGGGGTGCGCACCGCGGCGGAGATTCTGCGTGACGACAACGGGGGTTCGGCACTCGATGTCGTCGGTTACGCCACGGCCGCGGGCACGATGCAGCCCGGGCGGGTGTGGCCGATCATGTCGATCGAGGAGGTCGGTTCCGAGGTGAACATCAAGCTGGGGCCGTTCTTGCGCTAGCGGTCTCCTTGGTCGAGGAGGCCGGTTGGTCGTCGCTGGACCTTTCTGTGCCCAGCGACTGGACTGACGTCCATGTGTGCCGCGATGATGACGCTCATGAGCGAGCATCCCGCGCAACGGCGCACGCTGGCCGTGTTGGTCGCGGCGCAGATCTTCAGTGGGGCGGGGCTCGCCGCGGGCATCACGGTCGGTGCCCTGTTGGCGCAGGACATGCTCGGGTCCACCGGATTGGCGGGGTTGCCCGCGGCGATGTTCACGATCGGGTCGGCCGCGGCGGCGGTGGGTGTGGGGCGGATTTCGCAGCGGTCCGGGCGTCGGGCGGGGCTCACGCTCGGGTATCTGACCGGCGCGCTGGGGAGTTTCGGGGTGGTGGCGGCCGCGGTGACCGGGAGCCTGCCGTTGCTGTTCGTGTCGCTGATCGTGTACGGGGCGGGTACGGCGACGAGTCTGCAGGCCAGATACGCGGGTGCGGATCTGGCGCGGCCCGCGCATCGGGCGCGCGCGATCAGCACGGTGCTGGTGGCGACGACGGTGGGCGCGGTGGTGGGCCCGAATCTGACGACGCCGATGTCGAATATGGCTGTGCGGTGGGGCATTCCGGCGCTGTCGGGTCCGTTCGTGCTGTCCGGGGCAGCGTATGCGCTGGCGGCACTGGTGCTGTGGGTGCTGTTGCGGCCGGATCCGCTCGTGCTCGCCCGGAGGGTGGCGGAGCCGTCCGAGGAGGTTGTCGTGGCCGGCGTTTCGACGCGGTGGTCGGCGCCGATCGTGGCCGGGACGACGGTGATGGTCGTGACGCAGTTGGTCATGGCCGCGGTCATGACGATGACGCCGATCCACATGCAGCATCACGGGCACGGTGTGGGTGCGGCGGGGTTCGTGATCGCGGTGCATGTGGCGGGGATGTATCTGCCCTCGCTGCTGTCCGGGATGCTCGTCGATCGGTTCGGGACCGGGTTCGTCGCGGTGGCGGCCGCGGGCACGTTGATCGCGGCCGGGTTGGCCGCGGCGCTGGCCCCGCCGAGTTCGGTGGGGGCGCTGGCGGTGGCGCTCGGGTTGCTCGGGGTGGGCTGGAATCTGGGGTTGGTCGCGGGGACGACCATGATCGCCGATGCGACGCCGGTCGCGACTCGCGCTCGAACCCAGGGCACGGTCGACGTGGGGATCGCGATCGCGGGCGCTGGGGGTGGGCTCGGGTCCGGGGTCGTCGTGGCGTTCGCCGACTACCCGGGGCTGGCGTTCCTCGGTGCGGGGATCGCGCTGCTGATCGTGCCGGCGCTGGCCTGGGCCACTCGCCGCCCACGCATCCGCGACGAAAGTCCGTCGGTGCGTGTCGAGAGCTGACCGCGATCTGGGTGCGATGGCTCGTCGCGGCAGGACGGTGGGATCGTGGGATGATCTGGCGATGAATGGTCAGACGAGTACCGGTCGGCTGTTGACACTGTTCGGCGGCGTTGCCCTCGTGATGCTGATGGTCAACTGGAGTCTGCTGCGCGCGGTCGCGTTCGCGGTGATCTGGGCGGTCGCGGCGGGCGTACTCGTCCTGCGGGACCGGCGCAACGGCACCGGCCGAGCCGCTGCGGTTCCCGACGCGGCGGGCTCAGACACCGGCGAGCGCTGAGGCCAGATCCGGCACGTCGAGAGCCTGCACGGCCTGCTCGCGCACATCAGGGCAGTGCTGCGTCGTCACCGTGTCGATCACCTCGCGATTGCGAGCCACCGCGACGTTGATGCCGCCACTGCGCACCGCCCAGTTCTGGACCGTGGCATTGAACGACACGCGAGCGACCGTCGATCCCTGTGCCCGCCAATTGTCGAGCTCTGGCGCCATCATCTCGCACAGGTGGTCGGCGGCCTCGTCGGAGATCTCCGGCGCGTTCGCCGCCGACGGCGGCAGACCGGGATCCGGCGCCTCGGTACTGGTCGCGCACCCGGCGACCATCAGCAGCCCGATCAATGCGGCCCCTCGTAGATGTGTGAACACGCAACTGTCCCTCCGGTAGAGGTTTGTCCTTGCTCAGTGCGAATGCCCGCCTCGAGCAGGGCCAAACAGCGGTCGCCGGTCGGAAATCGCTGGGGGAGGTAGGTATTCGCTCCGTGGAAGATCGACAACGCGCTATGGTGTCGGCAGCCGGGGCGAGAGGCGCTGCGACGGACTCGGTCCGCCACGCTCGACTTCGGAGACCACGGTCAAGGGCGCCTCCTGTATCAGGAGGCCGATCGTGAACAGTTCAGTGACGACGTGGGGCATCGGTGACTACCCGCTGATGGGCCGATCTCTTCAGCCCGTGTCCGTGGCGGCGGTCGACGCGGCGGCGGTCGCGCCGGGCGACCGGGTGGTCGACATCGCTACGGGTACGGGCAATGCGGCACTGCTCGCGGCCGAGCGCGGCGGCAGAGTTGTCGGTATCGACTTCGAAAAGGGCCTGCTGCGGGTGGCCGAGGAGCGAGCCCACGCCGTGGGTGCTGACGTCGAATGGCGGTGGGGTGGGCTGGAAGCTCTACCGCTCGCTGATCAGTCGGCCGATGTTGTCCTGTCGGTCTTCGGCGTGATGTACGCGACCGATCACGCGATCGCGGCCCGCGAACTCGCGCGAGTCGCCGCGCCGGGCGCCAGGGTCGTCCTCGCGTCGTGGGTCCCGGGCAGCTTGCTGCCGGCGATGGGGCAAGTATTGAGCGTCTATCTGCCACCGCCGCCCGCAGGCAACGGGCCGCCTGGTCGCTGGGGTGATCCCGCGGCGCTCGTCGGCATGCTCGAACCTCATGGACTACAGCTCACCGCCGCCTCGCCTAGCCGGATCACCTTGCCGTTCGCTTCATCCGAGGAGGCGGCCGATTTCCTGATCCGGACCGCGGGGCACGTCGTGAGTGAGCAGGGCAGGCTGACCGCGGAGGGTCGTTGGGACGCGTTGCGCCGGGATCTGCGCCGATTCGTCGAGCAACGAGCAGAGTCCCGCGGCGGCCTTCTCGGCCTGCCACTGGATTACCTTCTCGCCTCGGCGATCAGGGCACCGGAATCGCGGTGAGTGCAAACGGTGACGGGGGGCGTGGGGTCGGTTAGCGTTCCGGCGGTCGGGTTCGGTGGTGAGGAGGGTGTGTTGACGGTCGACGTCGATGTCGCGGTGCATCCGCTGGATGATCCCGTGCGGGCTTCGTTGCGCGGGGAGCACCGGCGGTTCGCGCGGTGGGTGGGGCGGATCGGGCGATATGAGCCGGAGGTGGCGCGGTTCGTCGGGCATCCGGTGGTGTTGGACGGGCAGGATTGGGCGGACCTGGGGACTGCGCTCGGGCCGGGTGGGAGTGCCGGGATACGTGGGACAGGGCATGTGCCGCCGCCGGGGTGGACGGTGCTCGCCGAGTTCGACACGGTGCAGATGGAAGGGTCGGGGTTGCGGGTTGCCCTCGATTCCGGGCTCGACCGGCTCACCGCCGCTGATGTTCCCGAGATTCTGGCGCTGATCGCTCGGACCGAGCCGGGACCCTACGCGCCGCGGACCATCGAGATGGGCACCTATTTGGGGTTGCGGGTCGAGGGACGGTTGGTGGCGATGGCGGGGGAGCGGCTGCATCCGCCGGGGTGGACCGAGATCAGCGCGGTGTGCACCGACGCCGAGTTCCGGGGCAGGGGGATCGCGTCGCGGTTGGTTCGGGCGGTCGGGGCGGGAATCCGGGCGCGGGCTGAGACACCGTTTCTGCATGCGGTCGCGCACAATACGTCGGCGATCAGTTTGTACGAGACGCTGGGTTTCACCGTGCGGAAGAAGTCGAAGCTCACGCTGGTGCAAGCGCTATAGCTCAGCCCACACGCGCGAGCGAGGAGTTACGCGGCCGCTGCCCCGTGATAGAAGAAGTCACCGAGGCCGACGGTGAAGACGAGGATGCCGTAGAGGGCGTGCTCCACCGAGGTGACGAGCAGTGAACGGGTTCGCCTGTACCGGGTGGCGAAGAGGACACCGGCGGCGACACTCAGCAACACCGAGATCCAGTTGCCGACGATGAAGTGCGCGAAACCGAAGGCGACGGCACTGATGGCGATCATGCGCGGACCGTCGCCGAAGACCGGGGTGTAGCGGTGGAAGAGGAAGGCGCGGAAGAGGAGTTCCTGCGGATAGACGCTGATCAATGGGTAGAAAACGAGGATCAGGACCCAGATGAGGGGGCGTTCCCGGGGCAGGTCGAACAGCGAATCGGGGCGCAGGACGGATACCGTGGCGGTGAGGGCGACAGCCGCGACCACCCAGAGCGCGAGGATCGCGGGGAGCGCTGGGCGCAAGGCGTCGGCTCGCCAGAAGCTGTGGCGGTCGAAGCCGGTGCGGCGCAGGTAGATCACGATGCCGACCGTGATCACCAGCAGGAAAGGCAGTGGGCCGACACCGCGCAGGGTCACCGCGTACAACCCGGTCAGACCGAAGAACAGAGCGACGAATTCGGCTGCGAGCCAGGTCTTCCGGCTGATCTGGCCGGTGTCGACGGTCATGCTCCCGAGCCTACTGGGTGCAGTCGTGTGGATTTCGGTCGTTATCTTCGCGAAGGGACTGCCGTATCTGACTATTGGGCGCTATAGTCTGCTGGGAGTGGACTACAGCGGAAGGTGGCAGACGAATGACGTCGGCAGCGGTCAAACGACAGGTACTCGAACTCGGTGGGGCGTTCATGATCTCGCGGGAGGCTCGGATGTTCGGGGAGGCGACCGGGGTGGACGGGTTCCACGGCGCCTACACCCGGGGTCGCGGCGGGGTACTCGGTGACGTCGACGCCGATGTGGTGACCGCGGCATTCGGCTTCTTCGAACCCGAATGCGTCCGTGCCGCATGGGAATCGGTGCCGATGCCCGCCGCCGACGCCGCGAACCGGTACATGATCGCGTGCCGCGATTTCGGGCAACGCAAGCTCGCCGCGTTCGAACAGGCCGATCGCCTCGCCGAGCTACTGCGACGGGTGGTCGACGCCGCGCCCTCGACAGGCCTGCCGTTGTTCGCCGGCTGGCGGGCGATGCCGGTCCCCGAGGACGGGCGGAGCGCGGTATTGCAGCTGACGCATGTGCTGCGCGAGCTGCGCGGCGGGCTGCACCTGGTCGCGGTGATGGCCAACGGGCTCACCCCGCTGCAGGCGATCCTGGTGGCAGGCTCCCCGATCTACGACGGACCCGGCCACGCGAAGTTCCTCGGCTGGGCCGAACCGTTCGAGCCGGTGACCGCCGACATTCAGGCGCGCTGGGATGCCGCGGAGAAGCTGACCGACGAACTGATCGCGCCCTGCTTCGACGTCCTCGACGACGCCGAGCGCGCCGAGCTCACCACGCTGATGCTCGAAGCGCACCGAGTCGGCCTGACGCGCTAGGCCTTTTCAGGAACCGATGACGTCGCGCCCGCGGCCCACGATCAGTGGGTCGGCGGTGCCGACGATCTCGGCATCCTTGTTCTCGTAATCGAACCCGCTCAACACGTGCCGCATCGCGTTGAGCCGGGCTCGCTTCTTGTCGTTGCTCTTGACCACGATCCACGGCGCGTGATCGGTGTCGGTGTGCTCGAAGTTCTCTTCCTTGGCCGCAGTGTAGGAATCCCACTTGTCGAGCGAGGCCAGATCCATCGGTGAGAGCTTCCAGTGCCGCACCGGGTCGACCTGGCGGATGGCGAAACGGGTGCGCTGTTCCAGCGGCGAGACCGAGAACCAGAACTTGACCAGGTCGATGCCGTCGTCGACGAGCATCCGTTCGAACAGCGGCACCTGCGCCAGGAAACGCCGATGCTGTTCGGGCGTGCAGAAACCCATCACCCGTTCCACACCCGCGCGGTTGTACCAGGAACGGTCGAACAGCACGATCTCGCCCGCGGCGGGCAGGTGCTCGACGTAACGCTGGAAATACCACTGGCTGGATTCGCGCACCGACGGCTTTTCCAGCGCCACCACCCGGGCCCCGCGCGGATTGAGGTGCTCCATGAACCGTTTGATGGTGCCGCCCTTGCCCGCGGCATCGCGACCCTCGAACACGATGACGACGCGGCGACCGGTCGCCTTGACCCAGTTCTGCAATTTCAGCAGTTCGATCTGCAGCAGGCGCTTGTCGAGGTCGTACTCGAGGCGGGAGAGGCGCTCGTCGTAGGGGTAGCCCTCGCGCCAGGTGTCGACGACCAGGCCACCGGGTTCGGTGAGCAGGATCGGATCGTCGTCGTCGCTGTCGTCGACGGTGAATCCGGTGGTGTCGGCCAGGTTCACGGCGGTCGCGAGATCGGCGATCTCGCTGACAGCACGGGGGATCGGGCGAGTCTCGACATCGGTCATCCTTCGGACGCTAAATGATGCGCGTGTCGCCCAGATGAACGCACGGTGCCCGCCCAACACGGCGATGTGGGCTCGCGATCGCGGGTTGCGGCAGATGCCATTCAGTCGGGGGCACACTGTGACTGGTTCGCGCTGCTACTCGCGAGGCGATGATGCCCGCCGTGGAGAGGATGACGTCGATGCATGATGGAGGCTCCTTCACCGACCGATCCGCTCTTCCCGACGGTGACCCGGCGTCGGGCGGTCGGGTGGTCCGGATCGCGTCCGTCGCGGCGCTCGGCGGGTTGCTGTTCGGCTTCGACAGTGCCGTGATCAACGGCGCGGTCTCGGCGATCCAAACCGAATTCGATGTCGACGACGCCGTTCTCGGCTTCGCGGTGGCCTCGGCCCTGCTCGGGGCCGCGGCGGGGGCGATGACCGCGGGCTGGATCGCCGATCGCATCGGCAGGCTCAAGGTGATGCGGATCGCGGCGATCCTGTTCTTCGTCAGCGCCATCGTCACCGCCTTCGCCCCCGATGTCTGGATCCTGGTCCTTGGCCGGGTGATCGGCGGTCTCGGTGTCGGCGTGGCCTCGGTGATCGCCCCGGCCTACATCGCCGAAACCTCACCCGCGCGCATCCGCGGCAGACTCGGGTCACTGCAGCAGCTCGCCATCGTGCTCGGCATCTTCCTGGCGCTGCTGGTGGACTACGTGCTCGCCCACCTCGCCGGCGGCGCCAGCGAGACGCTGTGGTTCGGCCTGGACGCCTGGCGCTGGATGTTCCTGTCGATGGTGGTGCCCGCCGTGGTCTACGGCGTGCTGGCCGCCACGATTCCCGAGTCGCCGCGCTATCTGGTCGCCACGCACAAGATCGGCGAGGCGCGGCGCGTGCTGTCGATGCTGTTCGGCGAGAAGAACCTCGAGGTCACCATCGGCCGGATCGAGGAGAGCCTGCGCAGCGACACCCAACCGTCGTGGAAGGACCTGCGCCGCCCCGCCGGGGGCATCTACCCGGTCGTGTGGGTGGGGCTGATGCTGTCGGTGTTCCAGCAGGCGGTCGGCATCAACGTGATCTTCTACTACTCGAACGTGTTGTGGGAGGCGGTGGGTTTCGAGGAATCCCAGTCGTTCCAGATCAGTGTGTTCACCTCGGTGGTCAATATCGCCACCACCATCGTCGCGATCTTGCTCATCGACAAGGTCGGGCGTAAACCGCTGCTGCTCACCGGCTCGATCGGCATGACTGTCACGTTGGCCACGATGGCGATCTGCTTCGGCTCGGCCGACCAGGTGCCCAACGCCGACGGTGTCATGGAACCGCACCTGACCGGCGCGGTCGGCCCGATCGCGCTGGTCGCGGCCAATCTGTTCGTCGTGTTCTTCGGGATGAGCTGGGGTCCGGTCGTGTGGGTGCTGCTCGGTGAGATGTTCCCGAACCGGATCCGTGGCGCGGCACTGTCGCTCGCCGCGGCGGGGCAGTGGGCGGCGAACTGGGCGATCACCGTCTCGTTCCCGAGTCTGAAGACCTTCTCGCTCGGGTTCGCCTACGGGATGTATGCGGTGTTCGCGCTGCTGTCACTGGGTTTCGTCGCCAAGTTCGTGCCCGAGACCAAGGGGATGTCGCTCGAGGACATGGACGAGGCCGCCGGCTTCGAACACCCCACCGCCAAAGCCTGATCGCGCGGGGATCCGGGTCACCACACCACGCCGCTGCCTGCCTCGCGGAAACCCGTCTTCGTGCTGACCGTCTTCGGCGCGCCGCTCGTGCGGGGTCTAAGCTGCGGCGCGACAGGTCAGTGTGCTTCGATCAGGTCAGTTGTCCAATAGAGCCACTATGCAGAAGGTGACCATGCACGAGTTCTCGACCGGAATCGGCCGTCGTGAAGTTCTGGCCGGGGCAGCCGGTGTCGTCGCGGGGATGTCGTTGGTGGGGCTTACACCTGCCGCGGCGGTACCCGCCGAAGTGCCCAAATTCGCTCCGAAGGCCGGGCGTACCGCGCGGATTCTGATCACCGGCGACGCGGGCACCGGCACCCGCACGCAGTGGGCGGTCGCCGACGCGGCCCGCGCGTTCCATGCGCGCGAACCGTTCTCGATGGCGGTCGGTCTCGGTGACAACATCTACGACTCCGGCCCCAGCGGCCCCGACGACGCCCAGTTCGCCACCAAGTTCGAGGATCCCAATGCGGGACTGGACTTTCCGTGGGCGATGGTGCTGGGCAACCACGACACCTCCGGGGTGTTCCCCGGTGACGGCGGCTGGCTCGCGCGCGGCAATCACGAGGTCGAATACCACGCGAAGTCCGCGCGCTGGTGGATGCCGAGCCGCTACTACTCGGTGCGAGTCCCCGAGCAGAACCCGGTCGTGGAGTTCTTCGTCCTCGATCTGAACCCGCTCGCCGCCTACATTCCGCCGCTGCTCGACCCGTACTGGGCGGTCGACGGCCCGTACATGAACGCCCAACGGGTCTGGCTCGACCGCGCGCTGGCCGAATCGACCGCGCAGTGGAAGATCGCCTGCACCCACCACCCGTACCTGAGCAACGGCCCGCACGGTGACGCGGGCAGCTACGAGGGCCTGCCGATCGAGCCGCTCAACGGTGTGCACGCCAAGCGGTTCTTCGAAGACCACGTGCTGGGCAAGGTGTCGTTCCTGCTCTCGGGCCACGACCACACCCTGCAGGTGCTCGAGCCGACGGCGGCGACAAAGGGCACCCGCCAGATCGTGTCCGGCGCGGCCGGCAAGACCGCGGGCGGCCAGCCCCGCTTCGGTGACAAGCCGACGCACCCCGCCCTCTACGAAACCCAGCACGAACTCGGCTTCATGGTCATGGATCTGACACCGGACACGGTGAACCTGCGGGTGCTCACCGTCGACCCGGCCTCGGGTGCGAGCACCCAGGTCTTGGACCGTCGACTCGGCTGAAGTCGACCGCCGATGGTGGCGGTGGGAGGATGATCGAGGGATGGGCTTCTACACCGACCGGATCCTGCCCCACATCACCGACAAAGTCTGTGGCATCGCCCAGAACGGGCCGCTGCGCGAACGAACCTGCGCCGGGCTGCACGGTGCGGTGCTCGAAGTCGGCTTCGGGTCAGGGCACAACATCGGGTTCTACCCCGCCGCCGTCGAGCGGGTCAGCGGAGTCGAGCCCGCGGACACCGCCTGGAAGATCGCGGCCAAACGTGTTGCGGCGAGCTCGATTCCGGTCGAACGGGCCGGTCTCGACGGTCAGTCGCTGCCGTTCGCCGACGCCACCTTCGACACCGCCCTGTCCACCTTCACGCTGTGCACCATCCCCGATGTCGGGGCGGCGCTCGCCGAGATCCGCCGGGTCCTGCGACCCGGCGGCACGCTGCACTTCGTCGAACACGGACTCGCGCCGGAGGAGTCGGTGCGGACCTGGCAGCACCGGCTCGACCCGATCCAGCAGAAGATCGCGGGCGGGTGCCATCTCGACCGTGACATCGCGGGCCTGATCACCGACGCGGGCTTCGAGATCAGCGAGATCGACCGGTTCTATCAGCCGGGCGCCCCGAAAGCCTTGGCGGCGTTGTCTCTCGGTGTCGCCGGGCGTTCGTGAGGTCGGCTACCACGATTCGATCAGCGGCGCATCGTGCTCACGGCGCTGCCAGTGCTCGGTGAGGCGCAGGAGCCGGTTGGGTGCGGCGATGCTGCGCAGGCCCGCGACCTTGTCGCCGCGCACTTCCAGGATCGCGATTCCCACGATGCGGTCATCGAGGGTGAACGCCATGGCGGGGCAGCCGTTGACCACCACAGCATGGATCGACGGTGAGCCACCCGCGAGCCGGCGTTTGGCCGGAGTCGGTGTGAGGCCTGCCTGCATGGCGCGGGCGAGGCGCTGCGGAGTCGGGAACAGGATGAGCTTGGTGGCCGTGCCACCGACACCGTCGGAGATACCGGTCGCGTCGTCGGTGAGTAGCGCGATCAGCTGATCGGTGCGGCCCGAGGAGGCGGCGTCGACGAATGCCTCGACGATGCGTCGCGCGCCGGCCTGGTCGATGCGAGTGGTGTTGCGGGCGAGGGTGATTCGCCCGCGCGCCCGGTGCAGGTGTTGCTGACTCGCGGCGACGGTGATGTCGAGGATCTCGGCGATCTCGGCGTGCCGGTAGGCGAAGGCCTCGTGCAGCACATACACCGCGCGTTCGACCGGCGACAGCCGTTCCATGAGTGCCAGCACCGCCAGGGTCACCGATTCGCGTTGCTCGGCGGTGTCGGCGGGGCCCAGCAGCGGGTCGCCGTCGAGCAGCGGTTCGGGCATCCAGGTGCCGACCGCGCGTTCGTGGCGCGCCTTCGCCGAGCGGAGCCGGTCGAGCGCGAGGTTGGTGACGATCTTGGTCAGCCAGGCCTCTGGCACCTCGATGAAGGCCGGATCGGCGGCTTGCCACCGCAGGAACGCGTCCTGCACCGTGTCCTCGGCGTCGGCGGCCGAACCGAGGAGACGGTAGGCGATCGAGGCCAGCCGGTTGCGGCTGGCCTCGAAACGCTCGACGGTGGCACTGTCCATGAGCACGACTCTAAGCGGGGACCACGGTGTGTTCGCGGGTGTCGGCCGCGCGGTGTCGGCGACTGGGCATTCCGAAGGTCGGATGGCTCAGGCTCCAGGGGTTCGCCCCGAGGATCGCCGCTTTGACACGAGCGGCCGTCCGGCCGCGCAGGGCCCACGACTTCGATCGCGCGTCACCGTCGACAACCTGGAACAGCCCGTCCTTGCGACCAAGGCTGATGTGGTTGCCCACATAGGACAGCGAGGTCGTCGAGATCTTGCGCCCGGTCCGGTCCCCGACGATCGTGGAGGTCGCCTGCATGCCGGTGAATCCCGCGGAAGCGCACGACATCGGCAAGGGCCGACCGTTGTCACCGATGACGAAGGCGCTGTCACCGGCGACATAGACCTCAGGGTGCGAGACCGAGCGCATCTGACGGTCGACCGTGATCTGGCCGTTGGGTTCCACCGCGAGACTGCTGGCCGCGGCGATCGGATGCGCGGCGAACCCGGCGGCCCACACCGTCGCGTCGGCGGCGAATGCGGTGCCGTCGACCGCGACGGCGCCCCCGGCCTCGACGCGCTCGACGGTGGTGTCCTGGTGCACCGCGATACCGAGCCGTTCGAATGCGCCGAACAGGTGACGGCGGGCCCTGCCACCCAGCCAGCCGCCGAGTTCGCCGCGAGTGGTGAGGCTGACCCGCAGCTCCGGATGGGATTCGGCGATCTCGGTGGCGGCCTCGATCGCGGTCAGGTTGCCGCCGACGACCAGCACCTTCCCGCCCTCGCCGAGCTCATCCAGGCGGGCGCGCAGGCGCAGGGCCGCCGGGCGTGATGCCACATGGAAGGCGTGTTCGCCGACGCCGGGGACATCGTGGTCGTCGGCGGTACTGCCGAGTGTGTAGAGCAGGGTGTCGTAGCCGATCTGGTCGATCCCGCGACTGTCGGCGATCGTGACCGTCCGGTGCTCGACGTCGACGCTGGTCACCCGCGCTATCCGAAGCCGGATACCGGTGCCCGCGAACACCTGTGCCAGCGGCAGATGGCGCAGCGTCTGCCCGGCGGCGAGTTGGTGGTTGCGCAGCCGCTCGGCGAAATCGGGTTCGGCGTTGACGACGGTGATCTCGAAGTCGTCGGAGTGGAGTCGGCGGGCCAGGGCTCCGGCGGAGAATGCTCCGGCGTATCCGGCCCCGAGGACGACGATGCGGTGCTTCATGATTCGCTCCTGTCTGGTTCGCGTGCACCCTGAACGAGACAGCTCGCGATTTCCTGACAGGATCGAACAGTGACCTGAGTCACTGTCTCGAATGTTATCGGCGGTCGGCTGTGGTGGTGGTAAGGAATGCGGCGATGGCGGTGGCTACCGCGGCGGGGTTGTCGAGCATGGACAGGACGTAGGCGTCGTCGATCTCGACCAGCCGTGCGTGCGGGATGAGGGCGGCCAGCCGGGTGCCGTGGGACCTGGGCATGACCTTGCCTGCGGAGGACCAGAGTATGAGGGCTTCGCCGGAGAAATGTCGCAGGGCTTCGGTATTGGCGATCAGTGCGCGTTTGTCGAAGCCGGAGCGGGTGTAGGCGAGCAGGTCGGCGCGGATTCCGCGGTCGCGCAGACCCGGTTCGGTCCAGGCGTGGACGAGGGCGTCGGGCAGGGGCGATTTGGCCATCCAGCCGAACATCAGGGGGGACCGACGCAGCCAGCTGACGCGCATCTGACGCAGTGCCAGGGTGATGCCGCCGGGGAGAACCGAGGCGAGGATGGCGGTTTTGCCGGGCAGTCCCGGTGGGAAGTTGTCGAAGGCTTCGCTGGGGAAGATGATCAGGCGGCCGACGCGATCGTCGAGGCCGTAGGCGGTGAGGAACAGGGCGCCGCCCCAGTCGGAGTGCACGAGGGTGACATCGTGCAGGTCCAGCGCGGTCAGGAAGTCGGCGACGAGCTGGTTGAGGCCGCGCAGACTCAGGTCGGTGCCGGGGCGAAGGGGTTCGGGGTGTGCGCCCAGCGGGAGGTCGGGCAGGACGTAGCGGAAGCCGGTGGGCAGCAGGTCGATGACCGAGTCCCAGACCGTGTGGTTCATCAGCAGTCCGTGCAGCAGGACCACCGGGGGACCGTCGCCGCGTTCGCGGTAGTGGATCCGGCCCGCATCGATGTCGACGGTCGGCATAATGCCCTCCTCGAGGCTAGAGCGTTTACTCTAGTGCGCTTGCTCTAGTCTGGTGGAGTGAGCGAGCAGATGTCAACGAGTACCCGTGACCGCCTGGTGACCGCGGTCGCCGAATTGATGCGCGTCCACGGGTACAGCGCGATCACCGTCAAGCAGATCACCGCCGCGGCCGAGGCGCCGATGGGGTCGCTCTACCACCACTTTCCGCAGGGCAAAGTACAGATCGCGGCCGAGGCGTTGCGCAGCACGGGTGCCGCCTACATTCAGCTGCTGCCGCTGCTGATGGACCCACACGATGATCTGCGAGCGGCCGTGCCTGCCGCGTTCGATGACGCCGCCCGCACGCTCGCGGAATCCGGGTGGATGAACATGTGCCCGGTCGGCACGGTCGCGGGGGAGATCGCCGACGCCGAACCGGTCTTGCGGGAGGTCGCAGCCGAGGTGATGCGGGACTGGATCAGCCAGGGCACCAAGTATTTTGTCGATCGCGGGGTCGGGGAATCCGCGGCGCGCGAGCTGATCCTGGCGATCCTGTCCGCACTGGAGGGGGCGTTCGTTCTCGGCCGCACACTGCGTTCGGCCGAACCGTTGCGTGCGGCCGGTCAGGCGATGGCGGCGCGGGTGGCCATGGTGCTGGCCGAGGGCTCTGCCGTCGGTCGTTGATCACCCGGCGCACCACGATGGCCGTGTCACGGGCCCTGTGACACGGCTGTGGTTGCGCGAGTGGATGTTTCATCACGCGGCGGCGAGCGCTCCGGTGATCTTGCGGGTCAGGTCGGTCATCGCCGGGTTGGGCCGGGTCTGGTAGAGCTGGGCGGTGTCGATGGCGACGGCGATGGTGTTGCGGAAATTCTCGGCCTCGACCGGGTCGTGCTTGCCGAGCAGGCTCATCGCCGCCGTGAGGGCGGGCAGCACCTGATCGGCGAGCTCGGCGACCGACGTACCGCTCAGCGCGATGCGACCGGACTTCTCAGCCAGGACATGGCCGACCAGTCCGGTCGCCGACGACAGCGCGATGCTGCCGGTCGTGGCGATCTTGTGCGGCTTGCAGGTAGCCGCGCCCGCGGCGGCGAGGAGGGAGACGGCGCCGTAGGCGGCGGTCCGCAGGGTGGCCTTTTCCTGGGTGGTGAGGGTGACGGACATGGTGATGTGCTCCTTGGGTTGTGTTGTGCGGGTGGGGAATGGGTGGGATTCAGCTGGTTGCCGACGAGGTCGCCTCGACCTCGCGTACGGCATCGGCGATGGCACGGAAGTCCTTGCGCAGGATCGCACCGTGGTTGCTGGGGACCTTGGCGCTGATGCGGATGTTGGGGTTGGTGGCGAGCACGTCGTTGAGGCCGGCGCGGATCTTCTCCTGCTCGTCGCCCTTGCTGCCGAACGAGGTTCCGGACGCGACCACGTAGCGCACCGGAACGGTGATGGCGTCGAGTACCGGTCCCAGTTTGCTCACGCTCGAGAGCTTGCCGAGTTCGATATTGCTGTCGGCCTGCTGCTGTGCGGTCAGGCGGGGCGCCAGACCGGTCGGGCGGGCCAGCGGCAGCACCCAGCTCAAACGCTTGAACAGCTTGCGAATCCGCAGTTCCATCGCCTCGTCGAGCCAGTCGTAGGGGAACGCGCCGTCGACGAGAACCGCGCCGACGGCAGCGTCGGGGTTGCGGCTGGTCCAGTGCGCGCCGAGGTAGGCGCCGTAGGACCAACCGGCAACGATCGGCTTCTGCGTGATGCCCCTGGCGGCGAGGATCGCGTCGATATCGCGCACACAGGTGTCGAAGGAGTAGTCGGCCGATTTCTTCGACTTGCCGCGGGCCCGCTCGTCGAAGGTGATGTGGCGGTAGCCGGGGCCGAGTTCGGCGATGACCCGGCGCCAGTAGCCCTGGGTGGCGAACTGACCGTTGAGGTAGATCACCGGGGTTCCGATGCCGCCGGTGTCGGTGACGGCTAGTTCGGTGTCGTCGATCGGGACCATGCCGGTCCATGCGGCGGTGGTCGCGTCGGTGGGGTTCGAGGAAGTCATTGTCGTGTCCTTGCGTTGCGGTATTCGTTATTTACTGATGGCTAAACCATAGATTGCGTTCACCAAACTGTCAACAATCGAATCCGTCGAAAATGCCTGTTACAGCGTGCAAATACATCAATATTGCAATGATAATGAGGGTGAATGCAACGGAGGTCCGCGTTGCGCGTTGCAATGAACTGGGGGTGAATGCATACTGGGCGTGGTGCGGGCTATCGGCTCCGCACCGGTCGACAGAAAGGTGACCAGCAGCGATGCCCGGAGGCAGACTCACCGACGCGGACCGTCAGCACATCGCCACGGGGCTCGCGGACGGCCTCGGCTACGCCGAGATCGGGCGCACGCTGGGGCGGCCCGCCTCGACCGTCATGCGCGAGGTCACCCGCAACGGCGGACCCGACGACTACCGAGCCGAACGCGCACAGGAAGCCACCCAGCAGCGCGCACGCCGACAGAAGCGGGCCAAGCCCTGCGCACCACCGATTCCCGACGGCGGTTACGGACGAGACCCCCAGGCAGTTGCCGACTTCGCCGAATCGTTCACCGCCCTGCTGATCGAGCAGGGTCTGCCGCGCATGGAAGCCAGAGTGCTTGCCTGCCTGCAGATCACCGACTCCGGGGCGCTCACGGCCGCCGAGCTGGTCGCGCGACTACGCGTGAGCCCCGCCTCGATCTCGAACGCGGTGGCGTTCCTCGAACAGCAGGGCATGCTGCGACGCGAACTGATCCCCGGCGAACGGCGCGAACGCTACCTCGTCGACGACGACATCTGGCTGCGCAACCTGGTCGCCTCGGTGCAGATGCAGAACGCCTTGTCCGCCATGACGCTGCGCGGCGTCGAGGTGCTCGGACCTGACACCCCGGCCGGTGCCCGCTTCGAGCAATCCGCCGAGTTCGTCGCCATCGTCGGCGCGGCCCTGCGCCAGGCGATGCAACAGTGGCGTGAGCGCCTGGCCGAGCGAGCCGCCGAACGGGAGTAGCGAGCGGCTGGACTTCGTTTCGACGAAAAATGCGTTGCTACAGCCAGATTCGATCGGCTAGTGGTCGGCGTCGAGGACGATCCGGGCGACCAGTGCGCGGTGGTCGGCGCCGGGCAGATCGACGGTCTCGACGGTCGTGGCGTGGGCACCGGCGAGCAGGAAGTGGTCGATGCCCACCAGCGGTGGGATGGGCTTGTCGGTGGGATAGGTGACCAGGTGGCCCGCGCCGGCTTGGATCGCGGCGTCGGCGAACCGGCCCGATGCCATGGCGCGGAAACGGGCGTGGTCGTAGGTGGCGTTGAAATCACCGCCGACGATCGCGGGGCGGTCGGCGGGGGAGCGACGCAGGATTTCGTGCAGGCGGGAGAGCTCGTCGGCCCAGACCCCGGTGTCGTAGACGGGCGGGACCGGGTGGAAGGCATAGATCGTGACCGGGCCGATCTCGGGCACGGTCGCGGTGGCCGAGATCTGGTTGAGGACGTAGCCGTCGTATTCGACGGTGTCGGACAAGGGGAATCGGCTCCAGATGCCGGTGCCGCTGGCCGTCTGGCCGGGGGCGAGGTAGCGGTGGGGCAGGAGTTGGTCGAGACCGGCACTGGACAGGCTGTCGACGGCGGTGCGGGTCAGCTCGTTGACGGTGAGGATCGCGATGTCACGCGCACGCACCTGATCCACCACGACATTCGGATCGGCACCGTCGAAGAGCAGGTTGGCCTGCATCGCCATGATCGGCTGTCCGTCACCACCGGGCTCCGCGAAATACAACGGCGCCTGGGTCGCGATGCCGATGCCCGCGACGGCCACCGCCACACCGGTCGCGATCCACTGCCTGGTCGCCGCGAAACCGACGGCACCGAGCACCGCACCACCCATCAGATAGGGCGCCCCCGAAGCTGCCAGCACGAGCGGTTCCAGCGGCCACCGGATGACATGCAACGCGACCCCGGCGACTCCGGCCGATGTCGCGGCCCCGGCCAGCACACGGACACCTACTCGGACTACCTGCGCTCGCATCTGGTCAGCCAAGCACGCGGCGGGGACGTAGGCGAATTCGTTGTTCTGCTCACGGTGAGTCTGTGGCGGCGAGCAGCGGCGCAAGGGCGGACCGACCGGCAGGTGGCGCGGCGGGTGTGGGAATGGTGGTAGGAAAGGGGGCGTGTCGGTATCTGGCGAGAATTCTGGTTCGAACGGGCGGTCCCGCGCGGAAGACGAGGTGGTGGAGCTGGTCAGCAAGCTGATCCAGTTCGACACCTCCAATACCGGCGAGCTGTCCACCACCAAGGGCGAGCGGGAGTGCGCCGAGTGGGTGGCACAGCAGTTGCACGAGGTCGGCTACGAGACCGAGTACGTCGAGTCGGGTGCGCCGGGACGCGGGAATGTGTTCGCGCGGTTGAAGGGTGCCGATTCGAGTCGCGGTGCGCTGATGATCCACGGGCACCTCGATGTGGTGCCCGCCGAGGCCGCCGACTGGAGCGTGCACCCGTTCTCCGGTGCGGTGCGCGACGGCTACGTATGGGGGCGCGGCGCGATCGACATGAAGGACATGGTCGGGATGACCCTGGCCCTGGCCCGCCAGTTCAAAGCCGAAGGCACCCTGCCGCCGCGAGATCTCGTGTTCGCGTTCCTGGCCGACGAGGAGAACGGCGGCAAGTGGGGCTCGCAATGGCTGGTGGAGCACCGGCCCGACCTGTTCGACGGGGTCACCGAAGCGGTCGGTGAGGTCGGCGGGTTCTCGCTGACCGTGCCACGCCCCGACGGCACCGAACGCAGGCTCTACCTGGTGGAGACCGCGGAGAAGGGGCTGGGCTGGATGCGGTTGCGCGCCAAGGCCCGCGCCGGGCACGGGTCGTTCCTGCACGAGGACAACGCCGTCACCATCCTCGCCGAAGCCGTCGCCCGTCTGGGTCGCCACACCTTCCCGGTGGTGCTCTCGGATTCGGTGGCCGAGTTCCTGGCCGCGGTGAGCGAGGAGAGCGGGCTGGCGTTCGACCCGCACGGACCCGATATCGAAGGTCAGCTGGCCAAGCTGGGCACCATCTCACGCATCATCGGCGCCACCCTGCGCGATACCGCGAATCCGACGATGCTGCAGGCCGGCTACAAGGCCAACGTCATCCCGCAGACCGCCGAAGCCGTGGTCGACTGCCGGGTGGTACCGGGGCGGCAGGCGGCGTTCGAACGCGAGGTCGACGAACTGATCGGACCCGACGTGGAGCGGGAATGGATCACCAAGCTCGACTCCTACGAGACCACCTTCGACGGCCACCTCGTCGACGCCATGAACGACGCGGTCCTGGCCCACGACGCCGACGGCCGCACCGTGCCCTACATGCTCTCCGGCGGCACCGACGCGAAAGCGTTCGCGCGCTTGGGGATTCGCTGCTTCGGCTTCGCGCCGCTGCAGTTGCCGCCGGAGCTGGACTTCACCGCCCTGTTCCACGGGGTGGACGAACGGGTGCCGGTCCAATCGCTGGAATTCGGCACCCGGGTGCTGGAACATTTCCTACTGCACAGCTGACCTCGACTGGAAAGGTCCTCTCTATGACGTACAACCCCTATGACGCGCTGCCGCAGGTGCCGTCGTTCACCCTTACTTCCGCCGACATCACCGATGGTCAGCCGCTGGCCGACGATCAGGTGTCGGGGGTGTTCGGGGCCGGCGGTAAGGACATCTCGCCGCAGCTGAGCTGGTCCGGATTCCCCGAGGGCACACAGAGTTTCGCGGTGACGGTGTACGACCCGGACGCGCCGACCGCATCGGGGTTCTGGCACTGGGCTGTCGCCAACATTCCGGCGTCGGTCACCACCCTCGATGTCGGCGCGGGCAGCGAAGGCGGCAGCTTGCCCGCCGGTGCGGTGAGCTTGCGCAACGACGGGGGTTTCCCCGGTTTCGTCGGCGCGGGACCGCCGAAAGGTCATGGACCGCACCGGTATTTCGTCGTCGTGCACGCGGTCGATGTCGCCGAACTCGAAATCGGACCGGACGCGACGCCCGCCTACCTCGGGTTCAACCTGTTCTTCCACACCCTGGCCAGGGCCATCCTGATCGGCACCTACGAACAGAACTGACATACGAAAACAGCGGTGGCCCTGATACTTTCCGGGGCCACCGCTGTCTTCTGTGCTGCCTACTTCACATTGACGACGTGCTCCGGCGGAGTCGCCGCGTAGAGCTCGTCGATCGTCTCGGCGTACTTGTTCGCGATCGGGGTCCGCTTGAGCGACATCTTCGGGGTCAGCTCGTCACCGCCCGGCTCCCACAGGTTGTCCACGATCACGAAGCGCTTGATCTGCTCCACCCGCGACAGCTTGCGGTTGCCCGCGAGCACCGCTTCCCTGACCTCGTCGACGATCTCCTTGCGCCGGGTCAGTTCCGCATGGGTGGCATCGGTAGCGCCGAAGTCCTTGGCGCGCAACGCCGCGACATCGGGATCGAGCATGATCAGTGCGGTGATGTAGGGGCGGGCCTCGCCGATCGCGACAGCCTGACCGATCATCGACGAGGCCGCTTTCATGGCGTTCTCGATATTGGAGGGGGCGATGTTCTTGCCCGCTTCGCTGATGATCAGTTCTTTCTTGCGATCCACGATGCGCAGGTAGCCGTCGGCGTCGAGGGTGCCGATGTCGCCGGTGTGCAGCCAGCCGTCGTCGTCGATGGCTTCGGCGGTCTTGTCGGGCATATTGCGGTAGCCGGGGGTGATGATCGGGCCACGCAGCAGCACTTCACCATCGGCGTCGAGGCGCAGTTCGCACCCGTCCATCACCCGGCCGACCGAGCCGGGGCGCGGCTTGTCGAGCTCGGTGTAGGTGCCCACACCCGCGGTCTCCGACATCCCCCACACCTCGGTGACGGCGAAGCCGAGGCCGAGGAAGTACTCGAGGGTCTCCGGCGGCACCGGTGCGGCACCGGAGGCGGCGCACTTCAACTCCGCGAACCCGAGCGCCTCACGCAACTTCGACAGCACGAGGGTGTCGGCGATCTTGTGCTGCACGCCGAGTACCAGCGAACTTTCACCGGCCAGCTTCGCCTTGGCCTGCGCGACACCGACACCGATCGCCCAGTTGGCCAGTGCCTTCTTGACCGGGCTCGGCTCGACCGCGAGCTTGTTCTCGATCCCCGCCTTGATCTTCTGCCACACCCGCGGCACACCGAAGAACACCGTCGGACGGGCATCCGGCAGGGCGGCGGCGATCTCACGCGGATCGGTGACGGTGGTGATCTGGATGCCGGTGAGCAGGCTCATCGCGTGCGCGGAAATACGGTCGGCGACGTGGGCGGCGGGCAGATACGACACGGCCCGGTCGTCGAAGCCGACCGGCAGCGGACCCGAGACCAGGCCGACGACCTGGGCGATCACATTGCTCTGGGTGAGCTCGACACCCTTGGACGGGCCGGTGGTGCCGGAGGTGTAGATCAACGTGGCCAGATCGCCGGACTGCACCGCCTGCCAGGCCGCGTCGAAGTCGAAGTCCGGTGCGGGATCGGCTTCCAGCGTGGCCAGGGTGATCGTGCCCTCCGCGGTGCCGTCGACGATCACGGTGTGTTCGATCTCGGCGCCGGATGCGCGGATCGTGTCGAGGAAGGCCTGCTCGGTGATGACCACCTTGTTGCCCGCGTTGGCGAACACGTGCGCGATCTGCTCGGTGGAGCTGGTGTTGTACACCGAGAACGGGACGGCGCCCAGGTGCAGGGCGGCGGTGTCGATCAGGTTGAACTCGGGCCGGTTGGTGAGCATGATGCCGACCGTGTCGCCGTGTCGCACACCCAGTTTCGCCAATCCGGCCGCCAACGCCTTGACCCGGGCCGCGTACTCGGACCAGGTGATCTCCTGGGTGCCGCCGACCGTGCGCAAGGCGATCTGGTCGGGCCGAAGGGCGGCAGTCTGCTGGAAGGCGGCGGGCACGGTGTGCACCGTGACGCCGGATGCGTGCGCGAAACCGATGTCTGTCATATTCCTGTTCCCATAGGCCGAGCTGGATACCGAGCCAATGCGAGTGAAACTGTCTCGTTATCTCGAGGCAAGGACATCGGCAGTGGCGTGGCTCACTTATCGTAACCGGACATACGGGATTGTGAGGGGGGTTACCAGCGACGCCCGATCCGCAACCGGCGCCACCACCGTGGCCGTTGCGGGCTCGACCGCGGGTTCGCGACCTCGGCGGTTACGTTCGGCAGCGGGGCCCACGGCGCGAAATCGCGGGGGATCATGTGCTTGCGGCGGCGGACTTTGGCGTCGAGGTAGCGACGGCCGCGTTCGGTACCGAGCTGGATGGCCAGCGGAATGACCTCGACCGCGATGCCCGCCTCGGTCAGCGCTCGCACCTTGTCCGGGTTGTTGGTGAGCAGGCGCACCCGAGTCATGCCGAGGTCGCACAACGTCTTCGCGACCAGCTCGTAACGGCGGGTGTCGGGGTCGAGGCCCAACCACTCGTAGCTGTCGAAGGTGTCGATGTCGAGTTGCTCGCTGGTCCGGTAGCCGATCGCCTTCCAGATCAGGCCTGCGCCGCGGCCTTCCTGTTCGAGATACACCAGCACCCCGGCGCCTTCTTCTTGGATCATGTTCATCGACAGCGCCAGTTCGGGGCCGCAGTCGCAGTCGTCGGATCCGAGGGCGTCCCCGTAGAGGCAGCGGGAATGCACGCGGACCAGGGGCTTGGCGCCGGGCTCGCCGAAGACCAGGACGTAGCCGCCGTCGGTCGGGCTGTCGATGGTGTGCACCTGCACCCGGATCTGGGTGCCGTTGCGGCTGAATTGATGCACCGGTCGCAGATCGTCAGCGCCTCGACCATTCGACGCTACCGCCGCCAGTTGGTCGGGATCGGTGATCGTCAAGCGCTCCTCCGAGGCTGTTCCGGCATCGGGATACCCCGCTGCGTGGACGGAATATGGCAACGGCGCGACTCTACGCGCGGTGTGGTCTCGGACACGTTAACCGGGGGTCAATTCCGAGCTATCCGCACTGTTGCCGCTTCGTGGATACAGGTTCACGATCCGGTCGATCTCTTCGACGCTCGGCATGGAGACCGCGACCGCGCCCAGATTCTGGGTGGGAATCATCGCTGCGGTCGCCCAGACGAAATCGGTGACAGTCAACGGGGTTCGAGAGTTGACGACACGATAGGCCAGGGCGCCGGTGAATGCGGCGGCGGCGCCGACGGATGCTTTGAGCACCTGTGGGAAATGGTCGATGACAGCCGCCACAGTGTCGGAATTGACGACACACCGGAAATTCTCGACCATGCAGACGGTGCCGACGCCGAGACCTCGCAGCAACCGGGCGACGTCGTCGGTGGATTCGGCGGGCACATCAGGCAGCAACGCGTCCAGATCCGCCGCGCTGCCGACGAGGTAATCGACCGCGCCCAGGTGCTGATAGAGGCTCTGTGGGACGGGCATCGCTGGTGTCGGGCACACGATGACGGGCGGTTTGGGCCGCATCCGCGAGACCGCCGAGAGCACCTGTTCGATCACCGAGGGCGGTTGTTCGAAGCTCAGTATCACCACGTCCGAGGCCTCCAACGCGGCGCGCAGTTCCGGGCGGTGCAGGTCTTCGTCCTGAAGTTGGACACGGTTGTCGCGGCAGCCGAGAATGCGGGATTCACCGTTGGGTGTGGTCACCACGGCGGTCACCAGCGATTGCGCGAAGGGGACGACCTTGACCAGGTCCAGGTTCACATTTTCGTTCTCGATGAATTCGAGGATGCGGCGGCCGTATTCGTCGCCGCCGACCGCGCAGGCCAGATGGACTTCGATGCTGAGCCGAGCGGCGGCAACGGCGCGATTGAGTCCTTTGCCGCCGGGGTGCCCGCGGAAGGTTCCGCTCGCCGCGTTCTCGGAGTCAGGGAACGAGTCCACCCGGTAGAGGTGGTCGATGACAGCGTCACCGAAGACGGTGACAACGCCGTGCTGCGCGGGCGCGGTGGTGGGCCGCGCGGTTGATCGTCCGGCCATCGAATGACCTGAATCGGTCGCGAGAAAGCCGGCGAGTGCGGTCAACGCATTGTGCTCGGAGGACGTGCGCAACCGCTTGACCGTCGGCGCCTCGGGCACAGGGTCGACATCGAGCAGGGTGTGCAAACCGACCCACTGTTCGGTCAAGGCCTCTCGACGTTCCCCGAGGTTATCTGCATAAAGGCGTTCGATATCGATACCGACGCCAGACCGGTCCCGGAACAAGCCCAGCGACAACACCGCATCCACGATCAGCCGGTCCGTCGGCGGTAGCCACTGCGCGACCTCACGCACGACCGGCAGGATCGATTCCTCGACGGTGACCCCGGTGCGCCGGGCATGTCGTCGCACCGGCAGTAGCTCTAGCAGCGGCGCAGCGTCGATCTCGGTGTGGCGCAAGCGTTCTGCGTTCAGCCCCGCGTACTTTCCCAATCTCGCCAGGATGGAGCGGATCGCGGCCACGCGAGCGTCCTGGGGAACCGTCGCCATGTTTCCTCCCAGAGACTTCTCGACCTACCGGGGTGACCGATCAGCGGCGGACGCCGGACTGCGATCGCCGGAATTCGGGGTTTGCCGCGCCCGAATTCCGGCAATTACCAAAGTACAACGGCAATTGACCCCAGTGAAGGGCAAATGCCACACTGCAGTTGGCGATACAGCGAGTTCGCCCAGGACACGGCGAGCTCGAGGTGCAGTCGGCGCCACCGCCGATGCACGTGCCGAACGCGAGATGTGGGGCGCGTCGGCATCCAGAGGAACTGGGAGCACGAGCTCCCCTTCGTGGAATCGGAGAATCCGATGACCATTCACCTGACCCCGGACGACATGCGCAGCACCCGGAGCCCCGAATACGCCGTGCGTGTGGTCACGGACCCGGACGTCTGGCAGCTGAGCTGGCTGCCCGAACGTCGACTCACCCGCGAACAGGCTTACGCGGGAATGCTTCTCGACGAACTGATCAGCGACGCCACCGCCACTCACGACCGTATCGCGCACGCCCGGATCAGTGCACACGCCGACACCCTCGGGATCGTGTGGGAGCAGGCGATCATCCGGCTGTACAAGCGCATGATCGAGCGGTTCGGCAACGGCGACCCCGAGGAGGCAGCTCATCGAGCGGTGCCCGTGGGTGGTCCGCGGACCGCGCCGCAGCTGTTCGGGCACGCCAACGCGAAGCGGCGCGTCTACTTCGGGTAGTTCAGACCGAGTGGGCGCGGTGTTCGGCGCCGACCGCGTCGGACAGCGAGGCGTAGCCGCCCGCGCGCAGGTTGGCCGCGATGCCGCGGTGGATGCGGGTGGTCCAGAAAGGACCGCCGTAGATGAACCCGGTGTAGCCCTGCAGCAGGGTGGCGCCGGCGAGGATGCGGGCCCAGGCCTGCTCGGGGGTTTCGATACCGCCCACGGAGATCAGGACCACCTGATCGCCCACGCGGGTGTAGAGGCGGCGCAGCACTTCCAGGGAGCGTTCGGCCACGGGGGCGCCGGACAGGCCGCCCGCACCCATCGCTTCGACCTCGGCGGTGGGGGTGTTCAGTCCGTCGCGGCGGATGGTGGTGTTGGTGGCGACGATGCCCGCCAGGCCCAGTTCGACGGCGAGGTCGGCGACGGCGTCGATGTCGTCGTCGGACAGGTCGGGGGCGATCTTCACCAGGACCGGCACGGAGACACTGTCGAGCACGGCCTGCAAGATCGGGCGCAGGGATTCGACGGCTTGCAGGTCGCGCAGGCCGGGGGTGTTCGGGGAAGACACGTTGACGACGACGAAATCCGCGAGCGGGCCGAGTAATCGGGCACTGGTCGCGTAATCGCCCGCGGCGGCCTCGGGTTCGGTGACCTTGGTCTTGCCGATGTTGGCGCCGATCGGGACGGTGGGGTGCGCGCCGTGCAGGCGGGCGGCCGCGGCGGCGGCACCGTGGTTGTTGAAACCCATCCGGTTGATCAGGGCGTGGTCGGCGGGCAGCCGGAACAGACGCGGCGCGGGATTGCCGGGCTGGGCGTGCGCGGTGACGGTACCGATCTCGGCGAAACCGAAACCGAGTGTGCCCCAGGTGTTCACGCCGTCGGCGTTCTTGTCGAAACCGGCGCCGAGGCCGAGCGGTGCGGGGAAGTCGACGCCGAACGCGGTGGTGGCAAGGATCGGGTCGTGAACCACGGTGAGCTTGCGGGCCAGCCAGCGGGTCGGCGGGAACCAGGCGGCGAAGCGCAGCGCGGCGAACACCAGGTGATGCACCCGCTCCGGCGGGATCAGGAACATCAGGCGTAGCAGGAGGGCGTACATGGTCGGCTCACAATCCGGGTTCGGGCACAGGCAGGACGGCGTTTTTGCGGCGGCGCAACAGCACCCGGCGACTGCCGTCGGTGTAGGCGCGCACCCGGGACAACTCCCAGCCACCGAATTCGGCCTGGATGGCCAGTCGCATCGAGGCGGTGACCCGGTTGACCTCGGGAGGCAGCCGCAGGGGCACGTATTCGTAGTCGTCGTTGCTGGTCTCCCAGCTCGGCGGTATCGCCGAGCGCGAACTGCGGGGTGTGGCCATCACTGCCCTCTCTTCCGCTCGTCCGCGCTGATCCGCTGCAGACCGTCGCCGGTGGCCGAGGCCACGAACAGGTCGCCGGTGCGTTCGTCGACGGTGATCGCGTCGGGTTGGCGCAGCGTCGCGAACCTGGCCACCTCGACACCGATGCCGGTCGACAGGTCGTAGCCGACGACCTCGTTGCTCTGCGTGGCGCTCACCCACACCAGCTCCGACCGCGGGTCGTACGCGAGCGCGTAAGGCGACGATAATACCGGGAAACGCTGACGCAGCACGAGCGGACCGGCCGAATAGACCAGCAGCTCACCGCCCGCGGTGTCGGCCACGATGATGCGCCCGTGCGGGTCGGTGATGGCGTTGGTGGCGCCGTCGCCCGCCCGCAGCATCAGGCCAAGGGCTTCGTCGCCCACCGCGACGACAGCGGTTTGCTTGCGGTCGACGACGGTGATGTTCTCACCGGTCAGCGCGATCACGTCGGCCGAGACGAGGCCGGTGATCGTGCGGGTGACGGTGCCGTCGGCGTTCAGTTCGCGCACGGTGCCGTCCGCGGTTCCGACGACAAGGGTGCCGTCGGTGCGGGTTTGCACGCTGTGCACGTCGCCGTCGACGGGGATCTCGGTAACGGCGCCCGTGACCGCGTCGACCCGCACGACCCTGCCTGCGGCGGCGACGAGCACTTCGCCCGGCTTGCCCTGTGCCAGTGATACGCCGACCGCGGGCAGCGTGATCGTGGCCGGGGTGGTCGGCGCGGCGGGATCGATCAGCGCGAGCGCGGTGCCCGCGGTGTCGAGGGCGGCGAGGCGGCCCGTCGAGCGTTCGGCCAGCAACGCTGTGGTCGCGGCCGCTGGGAAGACCTGACCGGCCGGACGCGCCGCGGCCGGGGAGACCGCCGCGGTGGCAGGCTCCCTCGTCGGGACATCGGGACCGCCGTCGTCACCGCTGCACCCGGTCAGCACCACCACAACCGCCGCGCCGACCAACGCAGAGGCGACCGAGCCACGAGGGCGCATGCACCGAACTCCTTCAATCCGCACGAGGTGACTGCCTTGATCACCATCTGACCATGATGACTCACCAGTAGCTCCGACCGGGTAGCGCGCGTCGGAGCTGTCAGTGACGCGCGTTACTGTTGACATGTCGACAATTGATTGCCACTCAGCGGCAGGAGATCCCACGATGACCGACCGGACGCCGGCGGGTTTCGGCATCGACGACATTTCCGTCGGACCGTTCGCCCACGGCTTCGGCACCACCGACGACGGCCACCCGTTCGCCTTCCGGACCCACCGCGCGACCCTGACCGTGCAGATCTATCGCGCCGACCTGGGCGATGAGGTGCCCGGATCCGATGATGTGGTGGCCCAGGCCCAGGCTCAGGTGACCGATATCGACCTCGACGACGCCCGCAGCGTGAGCGCCTTCGTGCGCGACCTGCTGCCGGCCGCCGACCCTGTCGCGGTGCCCGCTTCCAGTGACATCTCCACAGTTCGAGCCATCCTGGGGCGGATCAGTGCCGTCATTGATGGTATGTAGATGGTGATGTCTTCCACACTTTCCGCCAGGGCCGCTGCGGCCACCGCCTGCCTCACGGCCCTCGTCGCCCTCGCCGCGTGCGCGGGAACCTCCGACGAGGCCTCGGTCGACGCCGCACGGTCTTCGGCCAACGCCTCCCTCGCTTCCTCCGTCGCGATCTCGGCCAGCAAGGCCAATGTGCCACTGCCGACCGCCCAAGAACTCGACGCGCAGATCAAGCGCGCGCTCGACCCGAGCCTGCCCGATGTGGAACGCACCGAACTGATCGAGGACGGTGCCGCGTTCTCCGACGCCATCCCCGACATGTACAAGGCGCTGCGCGACAACCCCCACGCCGTGTACGGGGTCGTCGACCCGGTGTTCGACAACCGCGACGGCACCCTCACCGCGACCATGCGCCTGGACAAGGACGGCTCGGGCACCAACGTGCGGACCACCATCGTGCATTTCGTGCTGCTCGACGGTAAGTGGAAGATCTCGCGCACCGACCTGTGCGGCATTCTGCGCTCGGCCGACTATCGCACCGCCGCCTGCGGCTGAGATGGGCGAATCTCGATCCATGCGGTGGGGCAGGTTCGTCTACCGTCACCGGTTCCTCGTGCTCGGCTTCTTCGTACTGACCGTGCTCGCCTCGGGCTGGTTCGGTCGCGATCTGGCCGACCGGTACACCCAGGAGGGCTGGTTCGACGAGTCGAGCCAGTCGGTGGCGGCATCGAAACTGGCCGACGACACCTTCGGGCGCGACACCGACGGCGATCTGATCGTCATCTACACCGCCCCACCCGGCACCACTGTCGACGATGCCGCCGTGCGCGGGCCGGTGACGGCGGCGCTGGCCGACCTGCGTAAGGAGCACGGCGAGCGGATCCACAAGATCGACAGCTACTGGGACAGCCCGTTCTCGGCGAATGCCTCCGATCCGACCAAGCAGCACGCGTTCGCCAGTATCGGGCTGGCCGGCGGCGGGGGAACCGCGACGGTCAACAACTATCTCGCGTTGAAACCGCACCTGGATGCCGGTGTGGCCGGTGCTGGACCCGGTGGGACGACGGTGCAGCTGGCCGGGCTGCAGCCGGTGGTCGAGGGCATCAACATCGGGATGCAGCACGACATCAAGCGCGCCGAGATCATCGCCCTGCCGATCGTGGCGATCCTGCTGTACTTCGTGTTCGGCGGGGTGATCGGTGCGCTGCTGCCGGTGCTGATCGGCGGGCTCACCATTCTCGGCACCTCCGGGATCTTGCGGGTGCTCACCGCCCAGATCGAGGTCAATGTGTTCGCCAGCGCGGTGATGACGTTGGTGGCGCTCGGGTTGGCGATCGACTACGGACTGTTCACGGTGACCCGGTTCCGGGAGGAACTGTCGGCCGGGCGCTCGGTCGAGGACGCGACCGCGCGGACCGTGGCCACGGCCGGGCGCACCGTGCTGTTCTCCGCGGGCATCATCGCGTTGAGTCTGGGTGCGCTGTTCATCTTCCCGAACGGGGTGCTGCGGTCGGTGCCCTACGGTGGCATCTCCGCGGTGATGCTGGCCGCGCTGTTGTCGGTGACCGCGCTGCCCGCCGCGTTGAGCATCGCCGGGCACCGGATCGACTGGCTGGGCTGGAAACGCTTCTCGCGCAGCAAGACCGAAGCCCAGATCGATGCCGGGTTCTTCTCCCGGCTCGCGCAGTGGGCGATGCGACGGCCGTGGGCGGTGGTCATCCCCATCGTGCTCGGTCTGCTGGCGCTGAGTATCCCGTTGCGCCACATCGAGTTCGGTGGGATCAGCGAGAAGTATCTGGCCGCCGACAACCCGGCGCGGGTGGCCCAGGAGGACTTCGACCACCTGTTTCCCGGGTTTCGCACCGAACCGTTGAAGCTCATCGTGGTCGGTGCCTCACCGCAGCAGTTGAGTGATATTCGATTCGAAGCCAATCAGGTGCCGGGGCTGACCGGACGGTTCGAACCGGCGGCGGCGACCAAGGACAACGTCAACGTGCTCTCGGCCGGGCTCGGGGACAAACGCGACGCCGACCAGGTGATCGACGCGCTGCGTTCGCTGCCCGCGCCGCCGGGCGTGCAGGTGATGGTCGCGGGCATCCCCGCGCTCGAACGCGACAGCATCAACGGGCTGATCGACGGGCTGCCGCTGCTGTTGGCGATCCTGATCGCGGCGGCACTGGCGTTGATGATCGTGGCCTTCCGGTCGGTGATCCTGGCGGTGAAGGCCGTCGCGATGAGCGCGCTCAGCCTGGTGTCGACCCTGGGGGTGCTGACGTGGATCTTCGTAGAAGGACACGGGTCCGGGGTATTCCAGTTCACCCCGGGACCGTTGATGTTCGCGGTGGTGGCGCTGATCGTGACGGTGATCTTCGGCTTGTCCACCGACTACGAGGTGTTCCTGCTGTCACGAATCGCCGAGAAACGCGCCGCGGGTGCTGACGCCGCCGAGTCGATCCGCTACGGCGTGGCCCACACCGGCGGGGTGATCACCTCGGCGGCCGCGATCCTGATCGTGGTGACCGGGGCGTTCGGCTTCTCCGATCTGGTGCTGATGAAATACATCGCCTACGGGATGATCGTCGCCCTGATCATCGACGCCACGATCATCCGGATGGTGCTCACACCGGCCCTGCTGAAGATCATCTGGAAGTAGCCGCCGCAGAACTGCTGATTGCCGCAATCGCGGAACCCGTTGGTAGCGACCAGGGCGACACCCTTGGTCGCCATCGCGGCGTTCGCCTGGCTCGGAGACGGAGTGCCCGCGAAGACTATGCCCTTGGCGCCCGCCGGTGCGGATTCCGCTGAGCTGACACCGATTCCGGCACTCGCGAGCGTTCCGGCCAGAGCGATGGGGGCGGCGAATTTCGAGGCTGTGGGCATGCGGCTCACGGTAGGAACGGCTCGTACACGACCACATCACTCTCGCGCAGTACCTCGGTCCGATACCGAGGTACTGCGCGAGATGGGTCAGGTGGCCGGGATGGCGCCGCCGTCGATCAGGATCCCGGTGCGGGCGAGGCCGGGTAGACGGTGGGCTACTTGCCGATGATGCCGAAAGGGTTGCCGTCGGTGTCTTCCAGGACACAGATGCGGCTGCCGGGGCTGACTTCGCGAGGGGCGGTTCGTTCGGTCGCGCCCGCGGCGATCGCCGCTGCTCTGGCCTTGTCGACATCGTCGACTCCGGCGTAGGCGACCGGGCCCGCTGCTACGTCACCGCTGGGGTCGAGGCCGATCTGGACGTCGCCTACCGCCCAGCCGACGTAGTACGGCTCGTCGGTGTGGGGGTCGCCGTACAGCGTGGTGTAGACGGCCTTTGTCGCGGCCAGATCGGACACGGGGATGACGACGCTGGCGATGGTGGGGCTCATCGGATCTCCTCTGCGATGGGAGCGGGCCACCTTCGGGGGCGACGAGTAGACCGATCGTCGCGCGACGATGACCGCAATGGACGAACAACCTCGGCGCCCAGCCTACTCAGGCGTGCCTACTCAGGCGTGCTCGGCCGTCCGCCGCCGAATCCGCGTGTCGAGCGAAGGCTGCGTTCGAATCCGGTCCGTCAGTTCTGACCGCGTTCCGGCAGGACGAGTTGGGCGCCGGTTGCCGGATGGTCGAAGACGTCGACGGGGTGGCGGTAGACGGCGGTGAGCAGTTCGCTGGTGAGGATCTCGCGTGGGGGGCCGTCGGCGGCGACGCGGCCCGCGTCCAGGACGGTGACGCGGTCGGCGTAGGCGGCGGCCACACCGAGGTCGTGCACGACGACGACCACGGCAGTGCCCTCGGCGGCGCGTCTGACGGCCAGGCGGAGGACGGCTTCCTGATGGCCGAGGTCGAGAGCGGCGGTCGGCTCGTCCAGCAGGAGGGTCGCGGTGTCTTGGGCCAAGACGCGAGCCAGGGCCACGCGGGCGCGTTCGCCGCCCGACAGCGACGGGAACACCCGCGTGGCGAGGTGGGTGACGTCGGTGGCGGCCAAGGCCGAGGCGATGAGCGAGTCGTCGTTGTCGGCGGCGGGCGTGTGCAGCCAGGGGGCGCGGCCCATGGCGACGACGTCGCGCGCGGTGAAGGGGAAGCCGACGGCATGGGATTGGGGCAGGACCGCGCGACGGCGGGCCATGTCGGCGTGGGTCCAGTGGGACAGCGCGTGGCCTTCGAGCTTCACGGTGCCCGCGCTCGGTTCCAGTTCACCGGCGAGGGCGGCGAGCAGGCTGGATTTGCCCGCGCCGTTCGGACCGACCAGCGCGACGATTTCGCCTGCCGCCACCTGGAAATCGACCGCTTCGAGAACGGTGCGGGTGCCGCGCCGCACGGTGAGCCCGGTGGCGCGCAGGGTGACCGTGCCGGGTTCGGGACGCGTCGGCACGTCCGGCGTTCGGGCGAACAGTGAACGCCAGGAGGTGCGGCGACGGGCTTGGTCGTCCCTGTCGTCGGTACCCGGTGTGACGACGGCGTGATCGCGGGTGCGGATCATCCCCAGCCTCCCGCGCGGGCTCGCGTTCGGCGGAGCAGCCAGAAGAAGAACGGCCCGCCGATCAGGGAGGTGAGCATGCCCAGCGGTAGGTCGGCGTTGCGGACCAGGGTGCGGGCGACGACGTCGGCGCCGAGCAGTACGACCGCGCCGAGGATCGCACTCAGTGGGACGAGTACCCGGTGGCCGGGGCCGACCATCATGCGCACGAGGTGGGGCACGATCAGGCCGACGAACAAGATGATGCCGCTGAACGCCACACCCGCGGCGGTGAGCACGGCGACCACCACGATCACCTGCCTGCGCAGCCGTTCCACATCGACACCGAGGTGGCGGGCCGCGGAATCGCCGAGTGCGAGCAGATCCAGGCGTGGTGCGATGAGGATGGCGGCCAGGATGCCGACCGCCGCCAGCACTGCCACGACCGCCACCGACGGCCAGGTGGCGCCGTTGAGGCTGCCGAGCTGCCAGAACACGATCTGATCCCGTGCGGCGGGGGTGGCGACGAACAGCAGCAGCGCGATCAATCCGCCCGCGAAGGCGTTGATCGCGACACCGGTGAGGATCAGCGTCACCACTTCGGTGCGCCCGCCCGACCTCGACAGCACGTAGACCAGCGCGGTGGTGATCAAACCGGCGACGAACGCGGCCGCGGCCACCGACCAGGAGGCGACGAACGCGCCACCGACCACGATGACGGTGCCCGCCCCGACCGCGGCACCCGCCGACACCCCGATAACGCCGGGTTCGGCCAGCGGATTCGCGAACACCCCCTGCAGCAAGGCGCCCGCTGTCGCGAGCGAAGCCCCGACGAGCACGGCCAGGGCGACACGGGGAAACCGCACCTCCCACAGCGTCACCTCACCGGCCGGATGCGCGGGCATGGGCCCGATGTCAAGACCGATCCGGTGCGCCACGCTGCCCAGTACCTCGGCGGCGGTCGTCGGCACCTGTCCGAGCACCGCCGACACCACGGCCAGCGCGACCAGTGCCAGCAGCGCGACAGTGAACACGACGGTGACGCGCGTGCCGCGGTGCGTGGTGGGTGGCAGGGGATCGGGGGTGGCGTCGGTGATCCGCGAGGTTTCCGTGGACGTCGTCAGGTCGGGCGCATCGCTCATGCGGATTTTCCGTAGACGGCGTCGGACAAGGCGGACACGACGCGGCCGGTGTTGGGGCCGAAGCTGAGGATCACCGCGTCGGACATGTCGACCACGCGTCGGCTGCGACCCGCCGGAGTCTGGGCGATGCCGGGCACCTTCTCCAGTCCGTCGACGCCACCGACCGATTTCAGTCCGTCCGACATCACCAGCAGTACATCGGGGGAGGCGGCGAT
Organism: Nocardia sp. FBN12; assembly: GCF_054031145.1. Lineage (NCBI taxonomy): Bacteria > Bacillati > Actinomycetota > Actinomycetes > Mycobacteriales > Nocardiaceae > Nocardia > Nocardia sp. FBN12. Next base: position 2,381,704 of record NZ_CM132926.1, on the reverse strand, counting down.
CATCGCCTCACTGGTGATGGTGACGAAAGGTTCGTTGACGCCGGCAGCGGTGCCCGCGTCCACTCCGCCGATCGCGGCGATCAGCGAATCGGCACCCGAACCGCGGCCGGCGATCATGGTGATCGCGGTACTGCGCAGGTACAGGAACGCGATCTTGGGCTGCGGATCCTGCTCGGGCACCCGTGCTGTCGCGGTGGCGATCTCCGCGCTGGTGCGCGCGCCGAGCTGCTTACCCGCTTCCGGTACACCCAGCGCGGTGGCCACCGCCTCGATCTGCGGGACGACACCGTCCATGCTGCGATCCGGGTCGAAATACACGACGGTCACCCCGGCTGCCCGCAACTGCTCACGCACGGCGGGTGCCGCGCTGGTGGTATCGGTGAGGAACACCGATGGACGCAGATTCAGCACCGCTTCGACGCTGAGGCTGCCATTGCCACCAGCCACGTTGGGCACCGCCGCGACGGCGGGAAACGAGGCGGACGTGCTGCGGCCGACCAGATTCGCGCCAAGACCCAGCGCCCACACCGTCTGGGCGAGGGTGCCGTACCGGTCGACGGCGATGATCCGCGAAGTGTCGGCGATCGTCACGTCGGAGCCGTCATGGGACTTCACCGTCACCGGCAACCGCGACGTCGGCGCGGGCCCGATCGGCACGGGGTCGAGGTCGGCGAGCTGGGCAGTCACCGGCCCGCCCGAATTGGCAGTCGATGCAGGATTGCTTCCGGTGCAAGCGACGGCGCCGGTCAGCACCGTCGCCGCGAGCATCGCCATCAGCACACCACGCGGTCTCATGCAGGTAAGGCTAGCCATCATTCGGAACGGGCGCTCACATCGTCCAGTGCCGCCGCGATCGCCCGCGGCAACTCGAGGGTCTCGGCGGCCAGCACACCGGTGAGCTGGCCGATATCGCGGGCACCGACGATCATGCTCGCGATGCCCGGCCGGTCACGGATCCAGGCCAACGCCACCGCCAGCGGCGACGTGCCGAGCCCGTCCGCGGCCGTGACCAGCGCATCGACCACCCGGGTCGCGCGATCGTCGTCGAGCCTGCGCCGGATCTCGGCCGCCGTCGACTCATCGGCGCCCCGCGAATCCGCGGGAACACCGTCGCGGTACTTGCCGGTCAGGATTCCCCCCGCCAGCGGTGCCGACGCGATGATGCCGACCCCGTGGTGGCGGGCGGCGGGAATCACATCGTTCTCGGTGCCGCGCGCGAGCAGCGAGTACGGGGTCTGCGCCGCCGAGATGGGCGCGATCGCGGCCAGACTCGCCAGCTGCCAGGCCGCGAAGCCGCGCACACCCGCGTACCGGGTGCGGCCGGTCCGCACCGCGGTGTCCAGGGTGGCCGCGACCTCATCGAGGGGCGTGTACGGATCCCAGGCGGCGATGCTCCAGATGTCGAGATGGTCGGTGCCGAGTTCGAGCAGAGTCCGGTCGAGTTGTTTGAGCAGCGTGCGCCGCGACGCGTCGACCACGGGGCCCACCGCCGCCGGCGCGGGCACCGAATCGCCGACCCCGGCACCGGGCGCGTGCATCACCACACCGGCACTGCCACTGAGCACCAATTCGTCACGCGACACCAGATCGCCGAGCAGATCCGCCAGGATCCGCTGCGCCGCACCCTCGCCGTAGACGGGGGAGAGGTCGACGAGCGTGCCACCGGCCTCGGTGAACGCCGCCAACTGCACCGATGCCTCGTCGGCATCGGTATGTGTTCCCCAGGTATGGGTCGCCAACCCGATTCGCGACACCCGAAGTCCGCTGCGTCCCACCGTTCGCTGTTCCATCACCGCGCCCGCGCATTCGTCACGGCGACAGCCTAATGCGCGCACCAGCACAACCTCGTTCGGCGACCCGCGCCGCGGCGCGGCGCAACCCGATCTCGGTGACGCCGACGGCGACGACCGAGGGCGACGACGGGTAGGGTCGCTGCGAGATCGTGGCCGTGATGGCCGGATATGAAGCAAAAGCCCAGGAGGACGCCGTCTTTCGGGCGCGAGTCAGCAGGAGGACGCGGTGGGCGAGGCGATGACCTGGTTCCAGGCATTGGTACTCGGATTAGTGCAGGGACTCACCGAGTTCCTGCCGATCTCGTCCTCGGCGCACCTGCGCATCGTGTCGGGCGTGTTCTTCGGCGACGACGCGGGCGCGTCGTTCACCGCGGTCACCCAGCTCGGCACCGAGGCCGCGGTGCTGGTGTATTTCGCCAAGGACATCTGGCGCATCCTCATCGCCTGGTTCACCACGCTCGGGATGCGCTGGCGGGAACGTTCCCAGCGCGAGGTCGCGGTGGGCGACCGGGTCACCACGAAGCTGCCGGTGATGGATCGCAGTGCCCGTGACGCCCACGAACGCGACACCCAGCGCGAACTCGACTACCGCATCGGCTGGTACGTGATCATCGCCACCATCCCGATCGGGGTGCTGGGCTACCTGTTCAAGGACGAGATCCGCACCGGGGCCCGCAATCTGTGGCTGGTGTCGTTCATGCTGGTCGCGTTCGCGCTGGTGATCGCGGCGGGTGAGCATTTCGGCAAGAAGGAGCGTTCGATCGAGCAGCTCACCACCCGCGACGGCATCATCATGGGTCTGTCGCAGTGTCTGGCGCTGATCCCCGGTGTCTCGCGTTCCGGTGCCACCTCGACCGCGGGTCTGTTCCTCGGCCTCGAGCGCGAAGCGGCCGTGCGGTTCTCGTTCCTGCTCGCCATCCCCGCGGTGACGGCATCGGGCCTGTTCAGCCTGCCCGACGCGTTCGAACCGGCCGGTGAGGGACTCAATGCCAGCGGGCCACAGTTGCTGGTCGCCACCATTGTGGCGTTCGCCGTCGGGTACGCCTCGGTGGCCTGGCTGTTGAAGTTCGTCGGCAAGCATTCGTTCTACTGGTTCGTCGGCTACCGGATCATCCTCGGCGTGACGATGCTGGCCCTGTTGTCGGCCGGCGTCGTCTCCGCGACCTGAGGATGACGCTCTTCCATGGTTAGGCTGGTCCCATGACGGTGATCCTGCTCCGGCACGGAGTGTCCACCTCCAACACCGCGCGCACCCTCGCGGGCCGCGCCCCCGGCGTCGAACTCACCGAGCGCGGCACCGAACAGGCCGCCGCGGTGGCCGACCGGCTCGCGATGCTGCCGATCGAACACATCGCCAGCTCACCGCTGCTGCGCTGCCAGCGCACGGTGGCGCCGCTGGCCGAGAAACTCGGTCTCGAACCCGATCACGACGAACGTCTCATCGAGGTCGACTACGGCGACTGGACCGGGCGCCCGATCGCCGAGCTGGTCACCGAACCGCTGTGGCGGGTCGTGCAGGGCCACGCCTCGGGTGCGGTGTTCCCCGGCGGGGAAGGGCTGGCCCAGGTTCAGCAGCGGGCGGTCGCCGCGATCCGCGATATCGAACGCACACTGGCCGAGAAGGCGGGCCGGGATGTGCTGTGGGTGGCGTGCGCGCACGGCGACGTCATCAAATCGATCCTGGCCGACGCACTCGGTCTGCACCTGGACAGTTTTCAGCGGATCGCGGTGGAACCGGCCTCGATCAGCGTCGTCCGCTACAGCCCGCACGGGCCGTCGGTGTGGAAGTTCAACGACACGGGCTCCGACCTTTCCGCGCTGGCCGCGAGCGCACCGCCGACACCGACACCCGGTGGAGAGGTGCCGACGGACACAAACGCGGATAATGGGAATGCGGGGCACCGCGATTCTCCTTAGAGGAGTGTGTTCGTGAGTGTCGATCAGGGTCACGTATCAGGAGGTGCATGTGTCACGCGCAATCCATGTATTTCGCACCCCCGATCGTTTCGTCGCCGGGACCGTCGGTGAACCGGGCGATCGTTCGTTCTACCTGCAGGCCGTGCAGGAGCCGCTGGTGGTGAGTGTGCTGCTGGAGAAGCAGCAGGTGAAGGTGCTCGCGGACCGGATGGGTTTGCTGCTCGACGAGGTAGCGCGCCGCTTCGGCGCCGAGGTGCCACCCGAGGGGGAGGACGTGCGCGATGTCGCGCCGCTGGTCACCCCCATCGACACCGAATTCCGGGTCGGCACCATGGGTCTGGGCTGGGATTCCGACGCCAACGCCGTTGTGGTCGAGTTGCTCGCGATCACCGAGACCGAGGTCGACGAGTCGGTGGTGCTCGACGACACCGACGAAGGCCCCGACGCGGTGCGGGTGTTCCTGACCCCGATCCAGGCACGCGAGTTCGCGTTGCGGTCGGCGCGGGTGATCGCGGCGGGGCGCCCACCGTGCCCGCTGTGCGGGGAACCGCTGTCCTCGCGCGGGCACATGTGTGTGCGCACCAACGGGTACAAGCGCGGCGAGATCTTCGGTGCTGCCGAGCTCGAAGAGGAGTGATCGCGTGCCGGTGATCACCGAAGGCGAACTCGACATCGTCGGGCGGATCGGCGTCGCCAGCAATCTCACGCTGGTCTGTGAGATCGCCGCACCCGAACCCGACGGTGCCCCGCTGCGGGTGGTCTACAAGCCGGTGCGTGGCGAACGACCGCTGTGGGACTTCCCGGACGGCACCCTCGCGGGCCGCGAAGTCGCGTCGTACCTGATCTCCGAACACCTCGGCTGGGGTGTCATCCCCGAAACCGTGCTGCGCGACGGGCCGTTGGGGCCGGGCATGGTGCAGCGCTGGGTCACCTCGGTCGACAACCGCACCGACAACCGGCAACGCCTCGACCTGGTCGACCTGTGCACGCCGGGGACCGTGCCCGAGGGATTCTGCGAAGTGCTGCGCGCGCTCGACGAACAGGGCAACGAGGTCTCGCTCATCCACGCCGACGATCCGCGCCTGCAACGCATGGCGGTGCTGGATCTGTTGCTCAACAACGCCGATCGCAAAGGCGGTCACGCGCTCGAAGGTGTCGACGGTCAGGTCTACGGCGTCGACCACGGCATCTGCCTGCACACCGAACCGAAACTGCGCACCGTGCTGTGGGGCTGGGCGGGGCGACCGGTGCACGAGTCACTGATCCCTGACATCACCACCTTCGCCGCGAATCTGCCCGGTGCCGTTGCCGATTCGCTGGCCATCCACATCACCGACGCCGAGATCACCGCACTCACCGAACGCGCGAAAGCGTTGCTCGACCATCCCGTGATGCCGATCCCGAACTCCTCGCGCCCGATTCCCTGGCCCGCCTTCTGAGCGCAGGGTCGGCAACGAAAATCGGTCGTGCTCGCACCGGTGCGGTTGCTACCGTTCAGCTATGAAGGTCGATTCACGTATCGCCGCCGCGGCCGCACGAGCTCCCCGCTCGCCGGTCGCTGCCGCCTGACCTTCTCTCCCACGCCGGCGACCGGAAACGGTCCGCTGGCGCGCGTCGGTACAGTCGCGTTCGTCATGGTCGCCGCTTCCGGTCGATGTCACATCGATGGAGCAACCACCATGATCACCACAGACCAGACCGTTCAGACCTTCCTCGACTTCTTCGGCGAACGCGGGCACGAACTCACGCCGGGCGGAACGCTCATCCCCTCGCCGGCGGATCCGGTGCTGTTCACCACCTCCGGCATGCACCCGCTGACCCCGTATCTGATGGGCCGACCCCACCCGCTCGGCCGCAGGCTCACCGGTTCGCAGCGATGCTTGCGCACCACCGACCTCGACGAAGTCGGCGACGACACCCACCTCACCGTGTTCGAGATGCTCGGGTCGTGGTCACTCGGCGACTACGGCGGATCGCGCAGCCTACGGTGGGGATTCGAACTGCTGCGCGACGGCTTCGGCATCGACCCTGGGCGGATGCACGTCACGGTGTTCGGCGGTGACGACCACGTCGAGCCCGACCACGAGTCGTGGCGCACCTGGGAGGAACTGGGTGTGCCGGTCGAACCGACCACCGACGAGAACTGGTGGGACAACGGCCCGACCGGGCTCTGCGGGCCCGACTCCGAGATCTTCGTCTGGACGGGCGACGAACTACCGCGGGGCACACCGACATCCGAGGAACGGTGGGTCGAGGTGTGGAATCACGTCATGATGCGCTACGTCCGGCATCCCGACGGCAGCCTCGAACCGATGCGACAACCCTGCATCGACACCGGCATGGGGCTGGAACGACTGGTACGGATCCTGCAGAACACACAGTCCGTCTTCGAGATCGATATTCTCCGGCCCTGGCTGTCCACCCTGTCCCGCATCTGGGGTCCGCTCGACGAGCGGTCGCTGCGACTGCTGTCGGACCATCTGCGATCGAGCATCGTTGTCCTCGGCGACCGGGTCACGCCGTCCCCGTCCGGCCGCGGTCACATCCTACGGCGCTTGATCCGGCGCACCCTGACCACATTGTGGCGCGACGATCCGACCCGGACCCTGTTGGACCTGCCGATCGAGCTGGTGGACCACACCCTCGGGCACTTCCGGCAATCCGTGCCCTCCCGGGACGTGCGCACCCTCTTGCTCGCGGAGGAACGCAAATTCGATCTGCTCCTGCAGCGCGGTCGAAAGGTCTTGTCCCACCGCCGTTTCAGTGGACCCTTGACCGGCGACGACTATCACTACCTGCACGACACCCACGGCCTGCCCCGCGATCTCGTGGTGTATCTGACCACCGACGCCGAGCGGTAGCAGCTTTTCGGAAGCACAAGGGTGTCACGGGTGCGAGGATCGCGGGACATCGATGCGAGGAGAGCAGATGCTGGTCCGGCTTCGTTATCCGGTGAGGTCCGATGAGTTTCGAACGCGAAAGGGGTCTACACGGTTATGAGGAAACTGATCTACGGATTCGGCGTGTCCCTCGACGGTTACGTCAACGACCGAGACGGCTCCATCGACTGGACCGACCCGGACGACGAGCTGCACCAATTCCACAACGACCGGTTCCGCGGGCTCGAGGTCGCGTTGAACGGTCGCCGGCTCTACGAGCTGATGGCCGAGTACTGGCCGCACGTGCCCGCGGACGCCCCGCCTATCCAGCGCGAGTTCGGCGAACTGTGGACGGCCAAGCCCAAGGTCGTGTTCTCCCGGACACTCACCGAAGTGCAGTGGAACAGCACCCTGGTCAGCGAGAACGCGGTCGAGGAGGTCCGCAGGCTCAAGTCCGAAGGCGATGGCGTGATGGAGGTGGGTGGTGCCAGCCTCGCGGCCTCGCTGATGCCGCACGGGCTCATCGACGAGTATCAGGTGTTCGTCTCGCCCATCGTGCTCGGCGGCGGCACCCCGATGTTCCCGGCACTGGACAAGCGCATCGGGCTCCGACTGGTCGAAACGAGGCGCTTCGAGACCGCGGTGCTGCTGCGTTACCTCGTCGACTGAGGCCTGTTCGGAGTGCAGCGGCGATCGCGATATCCGTGCTCGCTGCGGATCTCTCGCGATCGCCGCGGCTCTGTTGCCTGGTCAGCGCCGGTGCTAGTGTGCTCCAAGCACTTTCGTTGTCCCCGCGAGATCTGAGGAACCACATGTCGACCCGTTCTATCGTTACCGCGTCCGCTGCCGCGTTGCTGCTCACCGGTGCCGCCGCCGCGATCGCCGCGCCCGCGCAGGCGTTTCCCGCCGGTTGGTTCGGGGAGAAGACCTTCGTCTGCTCCTCCACCGACCACGCCGGTGCGCCGCTGCCCGACCTGACCGTGAAGGCGGGCAACGAGGTCGGCGCCGCGTTCTACGCGACGCAGCAGCTCCCCGCTGCCGCGCAGATGCAGTGCCGCCCGCTCTGATGTGATCGTTTTCGGTGTCGCCGCACGTCGGGGAGCGGTGGCGCCGACGTTTCAGTCGGCCTGCGTCCGGACGAATTCCCGCACTGCCGCAGTCTGATTCAGCAGAGCGTGTCCGACGCCGGGAAGCACACGGACCTCGCCTCGCGGGAAAGCACCGCGGGCGCGTTCGGCGGTGCCTGCCGAGTCGAACAGGGCGTCGCGTTCGCCGACGATTACCAGGACCGGGATGTCCACTTCGCGTAGTTGTTCGTCGCGGAAAACAGGCAGCTTTCCGGGGCGGGGCGAGAAATGCGTGAAGGTCAGTTCGATGTCATCGATGATCGAGTCCGCTTCCGCCCCATTCACACCCAGACCGGTGCGCGCCATATCGCGCACGCTGTGCCTGCCGATCATCCGCAGGCCGATCGCCTTCACCAGCCAGCCGTATCGATGCTTGCCCAGCCCGCCCGGGCACAACAGGACCAGTGTCGTGACCCGTCCCGGCCTGCGCTGCACGTAATCGAGCGCGGTCCACCCGCCCAGTGACATGCCGACCATGGCCACGGTGTCGAGGCCGAGTCCGTCGATGACCTCATCGAGCCAGTTCGCGGTCGCGTCGCTGTCCAAAGCGAGCCGGGTGGGGGCGCTGAATCCCGGTTCGCCGGGCAGGTCCACTGCGTACACGCGGAAACTTCGCGACCAGTCGGCGATGTCGCCGCGCCAGGTGCTCGCGTTGGCGCCCGAGCCGTGCAGCACGACCAGCGGCGGTGCGTCCGCGGGCCCGGAGACCACGACGAACGTTTCGCCGACTCCGGTGTCGATCCGCAGTTCCTCATGCGGGACCGGCCACGCGTCGAGATGCTCGCGGTAGCGCTGTTCGACGAGCCGTCGGCCTTCGTCGGACTTGTAGATCATGAGCTGAGGATTCCGTCCAGGTAGTCGAGCAGGCGGGAACTGTCGGCCAGGCTGCCGAGCAGGATCACTTTGAGGCGATGACGGGCCGGGTCGTAGCTGGTCTCCACGCGCATGCGCTGACCGCCCGCGCCTCGGGTGCCTGCGGTGGCGGTGAGCAGGGTGGTGATCCGGTCGACGGTGGCGCGGTCGATGTCGTCGATCTCGACGATGCAGGACGACTCGGCATGCCGATGGGGTGCTGTCCGCGGTGTCGTGATCGGCAGTCCGGTGAACGTCTCGAGGTCTTCGTGGGTGATGCGGTACTGCTTGCCGATGCGGGCGGCGGGGAGTTTGCCGTCGCGCACATAACTGCGCACGGTGCGGACATGCAGCCCGAGCAGTTCGGCGACTTGCTCCACCGAATAGAGACGATCTGTCATGAAACAACCGTAAACGAACGTACCTATAAGTATCAATAGGTACTCACAGGGAGTTGTGGACTGTGACAATGATCGCGATGGCAACCGTTCGCCCAGGTCGGAGCACACACTGGGCACAACACGACCGATTCGCCCCGTTATCCCTGTGACCAGGGGATCTGCTCGAGCGCAAACCTTGACGAAGGCGCCCGAACACGTTTGTGTGCAGGTAGCGGGCCGTGCCGCGACACCGCGAGCAACCCCATGAGCCGGGCCGCGAGCCGAGCACATCGACAGGGGCTCTACCCTCGAAGACATGCAGTCCTGGTCCGATATCGCCCTGCCGACCGTCCCCGGAACAGGGCCCCCGTTGCGTTTGTACGACACCGCCGATCGACAGATCCGCCCGGTCACCCCCGGTGCGACCGCGAAGATGTACGTCTGCGGCATCACCCCCTACGACGCCACCCACCTCGGGCACGCCGCCACCTACCTCACGTTCGACCTGGTCAACCGGATCTGGCGCGACGCGGGCCACGACGTGCACTACGTCCAGAACGTCACCGATGTGGACGACCCGCTGTTCGAACGCGCCGAACGCGACGGCATCGACTGGCGCGACCTCGGCAGCCGCGAGATCGAGCTGTTCCGTGCGGACATGACCGCGCTGCAGGTACTCCCGCCGCGGCACTACATCGGTGCCATCGAGTCGGTCGAGGAGGTGGTGGAGCTGGTGCAGAAGCTCGTCGCCGCCGGCGCCGCGTACACCGTCGACGATGCCGAGTACCCCGACATCTACTTCCGCACCGACGCCACCGAGCAGTTCGGGTACGAATCCGGGTATGACCGCGCGACCATGGAGACGCTGTTCGCCGAACGCGGCGGCGATCCGGACCGCGCGGGTAAACGCGACACCATCGACGCCCTGTTGTGGCGTGCCGAACGCCCCGGTGAGCCGTCCTGGCAGGCGCCCTTCGGCGCGGGCAGGCCCGGCTGGCACATCGAGTGTGCGGCGATCGCGCTCAACCGCATCGGCGCCGAATTCGACATCCAGGGCGGCGGCTCGGACCTGATGTACCCGCACCACGAATACTCCGCCGCGCACGCCGAGGCGATCACCGGCGCCCGCCGCTTCGCCCGCCACTACGTGCACGCCGGTCTGATCGGCCTCGACGGCGAGAAGATGTCGAAGTCCAAAGGCAACCTCGTGCTGGTGTCGAAGCTGCGCCGCTCCGGTGTCGACCCCGCCGCGATCCGCCTCGGCCTGCTCGCCGGGCACTACCGGTCCGATCGCATGTGGACCGACGAGGTGCTCGCCGCCGCCCAGACCCGCCTCGACCGCTGGCGTGAAGCCGTATCGCTCACCACGGGCCCCTCGGCCACCGACACCGTCGCCCGGTTGCGTCAGCACCTGGCCGACGACCTCGACACCCCGAAGGCCCTCGACGCGATCGACAACTGGGCCGAACAGGCCATCGCCTACGGCGGCACCGACACCGACGCCCCCGCCCTGATCCGCACCGCCGTCGACGCGCTGCTGGGCGTCAGCCTCTGACACGATCGCCGTCACCGCGGCGTCGGGTCTTCCTGACACCGCGGTGACCTGCGCCGACTCGTCACCGGCCGCCGGTAGAGTCGCTGGGAAGTAGCGCGGGGCGCTGTCGCGTCGGGCGCACGACCGGCGACAGGAGCGGCGATGCCCGACCCGCAGGATCAACCGATCTCCGCGACGACCGTCCTGCACGTGGGCGGGCAACTGCGCGCCAGCTCCCACGGTGTACTCACCAACGGGTTGCGCCACCGACCCGGCGTGCTCGCTGTCGACCCGAATCCGGTCGCCCAAACCGCCACTGTCACTTACGATCCCACCCGAACATCGGTGGCCGACCTGCGCACCTGGGTCCGCGACTGTGGCTACCACTGCGCGGGGCGCTCCGTCCCGACCCACGTCTGCGACCCGACGAGCGAGCCGACGGCCCACACTCGGCGCGCCACGCACGGTGCCGAATCCACCACCTCACCCGAACATTCCACCGCTTCCGTGGTCGGCCACGCGCCGCCAGCCATGCCAGCGCACGCTGAGTCCTCGCGTCATCCCGCGCCTGCGCACGATCAGCCGCGAGCCGCGCACGGTGGTGGGCACACGCACAGCGGGCACGCGTCGATGTCGATGGACGACATGGCTCGCGACATGCGCAACCGGTTCCTCGTCGCGCTGGTCTTCTCCACCCTGGTGATGCTCTGGTCACCGATGGCCACCCACATGCTCGGTCTGCATCTGCCCACACCCTTCGGGATGCGCGCCGACATCTGGATGCTGATCCTGAGCGTGCCGGTGATCTTCTACTCCGCGACGATCTTCTTCACCGGGGCGTGGCAGGCGCTGAAGGCCCACACCCTCGACATGATGGTGCTGGTCGCGGTGGGTATCGGGACGGGCTGGCTGTATTCGCTGTATGTGACGTTCACCGGTGGCGGTGAGGTCTTCTACGAGGCCTCCACGATGCTGGCGACGTTCGTGCTGCTGGGGCACTGGTTGGAGATGCGGGCCCGCAGCGGGGCGGGGGACGCGGTGACGAGCCTGCTGGATCTGTCGCCACCGAAAGCCGTTGTGCTCCACGACGGCGAGGAAACCGAGGTGCCGACCGCCGACGTGCGGGTCGGTGACGTGCTGCTGGTGCGGCCCGGCTCGAAGATCGCCGTCGACGGCACCGTGCTGGACGGGTCGAGCGACGTCGACGAGTCGATGGTGACCGGTGAGAGCATGCCGGTGCCTAAACAGCCGGGCGCGGCGGTGATCGGCGCGACCATCAACACCACCGGCAGCCTGCGGGTGCGGGCCACCAAGGTCGGGTCCGATACCGCCCTGGCCCAGATCGTCGAATTGGTGCAGCAGGCACAGAATTCCAAGGCTCCCGGTCAGCGGCTGGCCGACCGGGCCGCGTTCTGGCTGACCCTGGTCGCGCTGCTGGGCAGCCTGACCACGCTGATGGTGTGGTTGCTCGTCGGGGCGTCGCTGAGCACGGCGCTGCTGTTCGCGATCACCGTGGTGGTGGTGACCTGCCCGGACGCGTTGGGACTGGCGACGCCGACGGCGATCATGGTCGGCACCGGTCTCGGCGCGAAACGTGGTGTGCTGTTCAAGAACGCGACCGCACTCGAGGATTCCGCCCGTATCGACGTGGTCGTCATGGACAAGACCGGCACGCTCACCAAGGGCAAACCCGAAGTCGCCGACGTGCTCACCGCGCGCGGCGTCGACGCCGACAGCGTGCTGGCGCTGGCCGCGGCGGTGGAACTCGAGTCCGAACATCCTCTCGCCCGAGCGATTGTCGATTACGCGAAAGACCGTGGTGCGCAGATTGTCTCGGCTACCGATTTCCAGAATGTGGCTGGTCGCGGCGCACAGGCCACCGTCGAGGGGCAGCACGTGATGGTGGGCAGCCGAGGGTTGCTCGATGCCGAACACATCGAACTGGGCGAGCTGGCGAAACACCGTGACGAGCTGGCCGCCGCGGGCTACACCGCCGTCCTGGTCGCCGTCGACGGACACGCGCGAGCGGTGATCGCGCTGGCCGACGCCGCACGCCCGACCGCCGTCGACGCCGTGCGCGCGCTGCACGAACTCGGCGTCGACGTGGTCATGCTGACCGGCGACAACTCGGGCACGGCCGAACGCATCGCGCACGACCTCGGTATCGACACGGTGATCGCCGACGTCCTGCCCGAGGACAAGGCCGACCGGATCGCCGATCTGCAGCGCACCGGCAAGAAGGTGGCGATGGTCGGCGACGGCGTCAACGACGCGCCTGCCCTGGCCCGCGCCGATCTCGGCATCGCCATCGGCGCAGGCACCGACGTCGCCATCGAGACCGCCGACGTGGTACTCATGCGCTCGGACCCGTACGCGGTGTCGACCGCTCTGCGCATCGGCCGCGGCACCGTCCACAAAGAACACCAGAATCTGGGTTGGGCTGTCGGTTACAACGGCATCGCCCTCCCGATCGCGGCCGGAGTCTTCGCCCACTGGGGTCTGACCATGCGCCCGGAGATCGCCGCGATGGCCATGTCGGGATCGAGCCTGATCGTCGCCCTCAACGCCCTGCACCTCAAACGTTTGCCGCTGCCCTCGGCGCCACCACACCGGTAGCACGCCGGCGTGGACCCGCACAACCGTGCCGGTTGCCCGCAGTGTGCTGCGCTTATACTGTGGGCCACAGCGCAGCTGACCTGCCGTCGATCGGAGAGCGTCACATGGGTTGCTACCAGCGCATCATCGTGGGAACCAACGGCTCGGAGTCCGCGCAGACGGCGGTAGCGGTGGCGGGGGAGCTCGCGGGGCGCCTCGGCGTCCCGGTCGCCGCGGTGAGTGTGTGGAGCGCGGGGCGCAAATCGGGCACCGATGTCGAGTGGGCCGCGGAGAACACCCGCGCGGCCGCCGAAGCGCTGCTCGAGGCCGGTGTGGCCGAGGTCGTCCGCATCGAACTCGACGGCACGGCAGGTGCGTTACTGCTCGAGACCGCCGAGCGTGAACCGGGCACATTGCTCGTGATCGCGGGTGGCAGCTTGGGCAGTTCCAAAGCCCGCCTGCTCGGTTCGACGGCCAATCACGTGTCCCATCACAGCCAGACCGACGTCGTGTTCACCCGCAAGATCCCCAAACGCTGGACCACCGTCGGCCTCACCACCGACGGCTCGACGAGTTCGCTGACCGCGGTCTGTCGCGGCTACGACGTCGCCGTGGCGCTCGGTGCGCGCCCGTTCCTGGTGACCTCCGCCAAGACCGACGACGACGGCGTCGACACGCTGATCGAGGTGGAAGGCCAGATCGCCGTGGAGGACCCGGAACTGTTCGGTCGCGACGTCCTCACCGGCGTCCCCGCCGCGGAGGCGATCTGCAACTCGGCTTGGAAATACGACCTCGTCGTGATCGGAAACCGCGGAATGAGCGGTCCCGCACGACTTTTGGGCTCGGTAGCCAACAAGGTCACCCACGACATCGACACCAATCTGCTGCTGGTCAACACCACGCACTGACCGGCGTTCATCGTCCGCGCGGGCTCGGCGAGACTCTCACGTCCGGCCTTGATCCGGTGTTTGCTCCGGTATAGCGGGTAGCGGCGGAAGTGCCCGGACCAGCGGGTTCGTTCGCCTATGATGGCTCTACGCGCGATGTTCGCCACACAACGGAGTGGACGCCGGATGAATGCTGGGATCGAGGCGGCGGGTTTCTTCGGCCTGCTGGACTGGGAGAAGACGACCGGTCTGAGCAAGTTCTGGGTCGACATGATCACCATCCCGATCTTCAGCGCGATGGCCGGTCTGATCACCAACTGGACCGGGGTGATCATGCTGTTCGCGCCGGTCCGCTTCACCGGCTTCTACGTACCGGGCCTGAAAACGATCTTCCCGCTGCTGCCGCGCAAAGTGCAGATCCTGCCGACCTTCGCCCCCGGCGGCATCCTCGGCTTCCAGGGGTTCATCCCGGCCCGCTCGGAGAAGATGGCGAGCCTGATGGTCGACAACGCCGTCGCCAAGATCGGCACCGCCAAGGACTTCTTCGACCAGATGGATCCGCGCAAGATCTCCGCGCAGGTCGCGCTGGTGGCGCTGCCGAACGTGCGCTCGATGGTCGACTCGATCATGGTCGCCGAGCACCCGCGGCTGTGGGCCGACATGCCCCCGCGCGCACGCGAAGCCGTGTACACGCGGGTCGAGGCCGAACTGCCCGCGGTCACCGATCGCGCGTTCGACTTCATCGGCGCGAACATCGACCAGCTCCTCGATGTGAAACTGATGGTCGTCGGCTATCTGCGCCGACGGCCCGAACTGCTCAAGGACGTGATCTACGGGCTCGGTGCGCCGGAATTGCGGTTCATGGTCCGCAGCGGGGTGCTGGGGTTCCCGTTCGGGGTGATCGTGGCGCTGTGGTTGTCGCTGCTGCACTACAGCACACCGCACGGCGACACCCCGGCGATGATCTCGCTGCCCGGCTGGCTCTACGGCATCCTGCATTTCCTGCCGGCGTGGGCGTGGGTGCTCGCCGGTGGCGCGGCGGTGGGTGTGCTGGTCAACATCATCGCGATCAAAGTGGTGTTCGAACCCGCCGTGCCGCAGCCGCGCTACCGATATCCGTGGGGGGTCGCGAAATTCGCGAAACGGCAGTACCAGGCCGCGGCCGATCTGGGGCATGCGATCGGGTATCAGATCGTCACCCTCGACGTCGTCACCGAGCAACTGCTGGACGGGCCGAGCGGTGACAAGACCCGCGCGGTCATCGCGCATTTCCTCCAGGTCGAGATCGACCGGATCCTCGGCCCGTTGCGCTCGGTGACCCGGCTCGCGATCGGGCCATCGCATTTCGACGCCATCCAGGCCACCGCCGGCGCGAGCCTGGCCACCGAGATGAAGCCGTGGCTGGTCGACGACGTCGAGTTCTCCCAGACCACCGCGGCCAGCGTCGACCGGCTCGCCACCGAGAAACTGCGCGAACTGCCGCCGGAGGAGTTCGTCGAAATGCTGTACACCGCCATCGAACAGGACGCCTGGCTGCTGTATCTGCACGGTGGTCTGCTCGGCGCCGTCATCGGCGCACTGCACCTGCTGATCTTCGGAGCGTGAACATGGAACCCGACCCTGATCGCGAACCCGGAATCCCCACCGATCTGCTCGGTTTGGCACGCATCGCCGGACTGTCGTTGCGCCACATCGTCGCAGCGGTGACCAAGGGTGCTGTGCACACCGCCACCGACCTCGTCGACGATCTCCGCGCGGGCGAGCCGATGTCGCAGATCTTCGACGAACGGATGGATGTGTTGCGCCGCACCGCGTTGAGCGCGCTCGGCCTCACCAGCACCGCCACCGGCGTCTACGGTCCGGTCGAAACCAAGGTCGACGCTGCCGATCTCAAGGCGATGGGCGACGCGATGATCACCGAGGGCTGGGATTGCGCGCAACAGCCACGCGAGCTGCATCCCTCGTTCGTGCCGATCCTGCACGACCTGACACCGGACGAAGCGCGGATCCTGCGCTTCCTCGCGGTCGCCGGACCGCAGCCCGCGATCGACATCCGCACCAAGGCCCCGTTCGGGATCGGCTCGCAACGGCTGGCCGACGGCATCAACATGATCGCCGCCATGGCCGGGTGTGCGCTGCCCGACCGTGACCACCATTACCTGGGGAACCTGAGTCGCTTAGGGCTGGTTCGGTTTTCGACCGAGCCGGTCGCCGACTTCCGCCGCTACGCGTTCCTCGAAGCGCAACCACCGGCACAGGCCGCCTACAAGTCGGTGAAGATGCGGGCGATCAGCTCCTATCGCAGCATCTACCTCACCGTGTTCGGCAAGCAGTTCTGCGATGCGTGTTTCGTGCTGGGCGACTACACCGGGGGCGGCTGGGCAGGCGATGACCGTGGTGACATCTACCTGGGCAAGGGCCCCCGGCTGCCCTGATCAGTCCCGGTTGCGCAGCGCGTCGAGGACGTCGGCGAACATGACGGATTTGATCGCCGTCATCGTGGTCTGGTCCTTGCCACCCAGCGGTGCGACCAATGCCAGTGCGGCATCGAGAACTTCGCCTTCGGCGGCGGTGGCGTCGACCAGATCCAGTGCCAGCGCGTCGGGGCCACCGAAGCGGCGGGCCGTGGTCATGCTCGCGACGGCGGTCTTGGGAGTCGTCTTGGCTTGGATGAGCGCGGCCATGCCGTTGGTGAACGGGATGCGGATGTCGGCTTCGGGGAAGCAGAAGTAGCCGCGGTCGGCGCGCATCACCCGGTAGTCGTGCGCCATGGCGACCATCGCACCCGCACCGAAGGCGTGTCCGCCGATCGCGGCGACCGTCGGCATCGGCAAGGTGAGGACCCGGGCGAACAGGGTGTGGACCGCCGCGACGTATTCGGCGGCCCGGTCGCCGTTGGCCGAGAGCCAGTCCAGGTCGAGACCGTTGGAGTAGATCTTGCCGGTGGCGGTGGTCACCAGCGCGGACGCGCCCTCGGCGACGACCGTGTCGAGGTGGGTGTTCATGTCGTCGAGGAACTCGGGGGAGAAGCGGTTCTCGCCGTCGCCGAGGTCGAGCACGGCGATCGAATCGTGGTGGCGCAGTGTGGGCATGGGTTTCCTTTTCAGTGGGGACCGAGGTCGAGGACGGCACGCACGGCAGCACGCAGCTGGGCGCGGGCCAGGGGGTCGGTGAGCCGTTCGCGGCGCAGCAGCAGCGCGGTGGGCAGGTCGACCAGGCAGGTGGTGACGGTGGCGACGCCACGTCGGTCGGCGCGACCCCACAGGGCGCGCGCGAGCCGGTTGAGGGCGGCGAGGAGCGCCTTCTCGGTGTCGGCGATCTCCTGCGCCAAAGCCGGTGGGATATCGCCGGCGAGCAGTTCGGCGCGGTCGACGATCAGCAGCAGGCGCGCCGAGTCGGGGTGAACCTCGGCCAGGCGCGCCGGTGCCTCGGCCGCGTCGAGAACCGCATCGATACGGGTGTCGGGGTCGGACGCCTTGACGGCCCGGTCGATGCCGGCGTTCTGGAGGGCGAGGAATCGGTGCGCGGCGCGTAACCAGGTGCGCGCCAGCACAACCTGTCGAGACTGAAATGTGTGATAGAGCGCGCCGTTGGATACTCCGGTAGCGGCGGCGACCGCGCGCACCGTGACAGCGGCGGGTCCGGAACTGGCCGCGAGGTTCTCGGCGGCGTCCAGAACCGTCTGCGGGTCGTGGGTGCGCGGTCTCGGCATGAACAAAAGTTTACAGAGCGTCTGCTCTGCTATTCCATTCGGATGGGCTTTTGGGCTGTTGTGCACGTATTTCGTTCCGCCACTTGGTATTTCGTTGCCCATATGGCCGATTCGAGCACAGCGTAGACAACGTTACGTTCGCGCGGGGGCTCGATACGATGGGGTACTGTTCGCATTCTTCGGCCCTGCCCGCACGAACAGAACGGCATCGCGATGTCCCGAGTGGTCACCAAGGAGCAGTACTTCGACACCGCGGTGGCGGTGCTCGCCGAGTTCGGTTTCAAAGGTCTCAACATCGGGGTGCTCTGCCGTCGCCTCGGCGTCACCAGCGGCTCGTTCTATCACCACTTCGGCTCGTGGCAGGGCTTCGTCGACACCCTCCTCGAACACTGGGAGAACCGTCAGATGGTCGAGCTACGCGCGCTCGACGTCGGCCACGGCGACGCCGACGCCGACGTACGCGCCATGTCGGTGCTGGCCAGCGGACTCGAACACGGTGCCGAAGCCGCGCTGCGCGCCTGGGCGGCCAACGACGAATCGGTGCACGTCACCGTCAAGCGGGTCGACGAGTCACGTCGGCGCACCGTGCACCGCGTGATCGACGGCGTCGTCGACGACACGGCGACCGCCACCGTCGTCACCGAGTTCGGGATGGCGATGATCATCGGCTACCAACAGCTAGCTGCCGCAGGCGAATCCACCGAACTCGACCACCTGCTCGCCGAGTACGCCCGCCTGATCTACTCCCACCGCGGGTAGCCGGGCCGCTGCTCGGAGTCCGGAGTCATCCGAGCAATTGGTCGACGTAGCACCAGCGCCAGGCTTCGCCGGGCTCCACGCTGCGCATCACCGGGTGCGCCGAGTTCCGGTAATGGGCGCTCGCGTGGTCGCCGATCGAGGACTCGCAACAGCCGATGTTCCCGCAGGCGGTGCACATTCGCAGATGCACCCAGCGCAGACCCTCGTCCAGACACGTCTGGCACACCAGTTCACCGGCGGGTTCCGCCAGTAGCGGCGCGTCGTCCAGATGCGCGCACCCCCGCGCACCGGCCGCGGTCGAGAGCGGTTCGGCGCGGCGCTCGTCGTCGCTCTCGTCGAACCGGTCGATCATCGACTCCTCGAGATCGAGCCGGGCCAGCACATGTTGGAGCACTTCGTAATCCACTGCCCCCGCGTCGCGAACCTTCAGCACCGCGTCACGTTCGGCGGCGAGCATCGCCAGCCGGAGCCGCCGGTACTCCGCGGTCGGTGTCACCAGTTCGGCTTCCGGGCGGCCCAACCGTTCCCACGCGGCGTTGGAACGCCAGATCAGTCGCTGGCGCAGCGACTCGATCACCGGTTCCGGGGTGTCGGGTCCGATCCCGCGGTCGAGTTCGGCCAGACCGGCGGTCGAAGCCTGTTGCAGCAGATCGGCTTTCGCGAGCGCGTCCTCCTCCCGGCTCGGCCCACGCAACCGCAGCAACCGCACCAGCCAGGGCAACGAACTGCCCTGCACCAGCAGCGTGCCACCGACCACCACCAGGGCGAGCAGTTCCAGCACCGGCAACTGCGGCGTCGAGTCGGGCAGCAACAACACCGCCGCCAACGTCACCACCCCGCGCATCCCCGCCCACGACACCACCGCCGCATGACTCAACGGCTCGCTCGCGCGCCCGAACAGCCTGGCCACCAGCACCGGCGTGAACACCCACACCGGGCGTGCCAGCATCACCGCGGCCAGCACACCCACCGCCGTGACGACGAGAGTGCCGTGGTCCAACCCGCTGTCCCAAGCGCCCTCCACGATCCAGCGCACCTGCAACCCGATGATCAAGAACACCGCGCTCTCCAGGATGAACTGGATGGTGCGCCAATTGGTGGTTTCGGCGACGCGTGAGGCGGCCCCCTGCCACCGTTGCGCGCCGTGACCGAGGATCATCCCGCACGTCACGACCGCGATCACGCCCGAGGCGTGAAAATGCTCGGCAGGCAGATACGCCACGAACGGGGCGAGCAGCGACACCGAGGTATCCAGCACCGGATCGGTGATCCGCCTGCGCACCATCGCCAATGCTGCCGCCACCACGGCCCCGATGACCCCGCCACCGACGGCGGCGAGCAGGAAATCGCCACCGATCTGCCATGCGGTCACGGCACCGGCCATCGCCGCGATCGCCGACCGCAACGCCACCAGCGCGGTCGCGTCGTTGAACAGCGACTCGTCCTCGAGCACCGTCACGATGCTGCGCGGCATCCCGGTGCGCCGGGCAACCGCGGTCGCGGCGACCGCGTCCGGGGGAGCGACCACCGCACCCAACGCGACCGCCGCCGCGAACGGCACCGGCAGCAACCACCACACCACCAGTGCGACCGCGAACGTGCTGAACAGCACCAGACCCACCGACAGCGACGCGATGGTGCGCAGGTTGTCCTTGAAATCGACCAGCGACGTGCGCAGCGCGGCGGTGTAGAGCAGCGGCGGCAGCAACCCGAGCAGCACCACTTCCGGTTCGAGGTGCACCTGCGGCACCATCGGCAGATACGACGCGGCCACCCCGGCCAACGTCAGCACCAGCGGTTCGGACACCCCGAATCGCCGCGCCAGCGCCGCCAGTGCCGTCGCCGAGCCGATGAGGACAACCAGACCGATCGCGACATCCACCCGCGCATTCTCCCACCGACAGACCGGTCAGTCCGTCGCCGCCGCCCACCGGCAGCCGCGCCGACCACAGGTACACCCCGGAGCTCGCACCGAGACCGAGCCGGGCACCGCGTCGCCGATCGCACCGACCACCACGCGCCACCCCCATGAGGACTCAACCAGTCTGTTCGCCCAGTGCCAGATGGTCGACCGAACCCCACACCCGCAACGCCAGCCGCGGACCCTCGCGCCGCCATTGTGACACCGACGCGTTGGGCACCGGCTCGAGCGAATCCGGGACGGGCGCACCGAGTCCGTCGAGGATGTAGCGCAACGACACCACCACCGCGTCATGGGTCAGCACCAGGACCTGCTCGCCCGCGGCCACCACATCCAGTTCGTCGAGGAAGCTGCGTACCCGCAACGCCACATCGGCCAGCGATTCCCCGCCTGGCGGTCGATACACCCAGTTGCCGACCTGTTCACGGCGTAGGCCCTCCTCGGGGGCGCGGCGCCGGATCGCCCGGTACGGATGCAGTTCGAACACGCCCATCTCCCGATCGCGCAACCGTTCGTCGACCAGTGTGCGGATCGGGCTCAGGTGCCGGTTGCGGGTGGCGGCGGCCTCGGCCATCACCGCCCAGGTGACCCTGGTGCGCAAGTAGGGAGAGCAGACCACCAGCGTGGGTCGTTGCACACCGGCCAACCCCGCGAGCCAGTCGCCGAGGCGTCGCGCCTGCCATTGCCCGTGCTCGGTCAACTCCACCGCGGCATCGGTGCCCGGCATCGGCCGCTGCCCGGTCGCCGGGTCGGCGAACCACACATTGGCCGCACTCTGCGCGTGCCGCACCGCCCACAATCCGCCCAGCGCGCGCGGCACCACCAGTCCTTCAGGCACCTGCACCCACCCCCTCCGCTGCTCGAACCCCATCGATGTCCTTCGTGCTCGTCCCGTCGTGCCCGGACGCGCCAGGGAATAGCGGCTTCGTAGCCGGCGTTGTACTCCCCGAATTCGAACGCCTGTCCAGATCTGTTCGGCGGACCGCCGCCGCACCCTCGATGCGCCGCAGGAGGCCCGCTTGTCCACCAGAGTAGAGATCTGGACCGACATCAACTGCCCGTTCTGCTACCTGGGCAAGGCCCGCTTCGAAGAAGCGCTGGCCGGCTTCGCGCACCGCGACGACGTCGAGGTGGTGCACCGGTCCTTCGAACTCGATCCGACTCTGCCCGCCGGTTCCACCCGCCCGGTCATTCCGGCGATCGCCCAGAAGTACGGCATCACCGTCGACCAGGCCGCCGCCAACGAACGCGGCATCGGCGCCCAAGCCGCGGCGATTGGCCTGCCCTACCAAACCTCGGGACGCGATTCCGGCAACAGCTTCGACATGCACCGACTCCTGCACTACGCCCTCGACCAGGGCAAACAGGAAGCCATGCTCGACGCCCTCTACGCAGGCAACTTCGCCGAGCCCGAACCCGTCTTCGGCGACACCGAACGTCTCGTGGCCTTGGCTGTGCGCGCGGGCCTGGACGAGAACTCGGTACGCACGGTGCTGGCCGACCCTGATGCCTACGCCGACGCGGTTCGCCGCGACGAAGCCGAAGCCGCCGCGCTCGGTGCCACCGGTGTCCCGTTCTTCGTCTTCGACGGCAAATACGCGGTCTCGGGCGCCCAACCCGCTGAAACGTTCACCCGCGCGCTGAACACCGCCTGGAACGACCGCCCCACCCTCCAGCCCATCGCCGAGGGCGACACCTGCGGCCCCGACGGCTGCGCGGTCCCCACGACCGAGTCCGCGGCCGCCGACCTGCGGTAGTCAGGCCAGGTCGATGACGACCTTGATATCGGACCCGCCCGCGGCGAACGCCTCGGTCGCCTGCTCGAGCGGCAGTCGCCGGGTGATCAACCGTTCCAGCCACTGCGGGTCCGCCTTCGCCAGCGACTGGGCCGCCAGCTCGTAGTGGTGGCGGTTCGCGTTCACCGAACCGAACACCAGCGCGTTGTCGAGCACGATGTTGCGATTGAGCGCGCCCACGTCGACCTCGGCCTCGTTGCCCGGGGTCGACACCCCGGTCAGGCAGACGATCACGCCCGGATTGTTGATCTCCGCTGCCTGCAGCGCGACCGCGGGCGCGCCGGTCGCCTCGATCACGACATCCGGGTCGATCTTCGCCGCCACCTCCGCCGCCGAACCGGTGTGGAAGGTGCCGCCGAGATCGGCGACCAACCCGGGCTTGGGGCCCTCGGTCGACCGATCGAGCACATGCACGTCGAGCCCACGCTGAACACCGAGCAGGGCCGCCAACAAGCCGATCGGTCCCGCGCCGGTGATCAGCGCTGTCTTCGGCTCGAACCAGGCACGCTGATTGATCCGCTCGATCTGATCCCACGCCTTGGCAACCACCGTCGTCGGCTCCATCAGCACCCCGACCCGCTCCAGCGACGGATCCAGCTTCACCGCGTAATCGGCGAGCACCACCCACTGACTCGACCCGAACCCGTCGATCTGTTTGATCCCGCGCTCCACGTACTGCCCGTTGCGGCACATGTCGAACTCGCCGCGCGCGCACGCACCACACGGCACCGGATCAGGCCTGCGCACGATCCCGACGACGAGATCGCCTGCGGCGAAGCCACTTCCGTCCGGTGCTGTCCGTACCCGGCCGAGCGACTCGTGCCCGAGAATCAGGCGCTCGCGCCCGGGCGGTGCCCACCCGTAGGTGCCGGTGGCGATCTCGCGATCGGTACCGCAGATACCCAGCGAGATGCCGTCGACGAGAAGCTCGTCCGGTCCAGGGACGGGATCGGGCACGTCCTGAATGCTCAACGATCCGGCCTGATACGGAACAACGGTCAAAGCACGCATGTCGGTTTCCCTTCCGCCGAAACGGACGTCGGTGTCGGAACCTGCACGAGCGACCTCTTCGCGAATTCACCGCGAACTACCTGCGACAACGGTACGGGAAACGGCATCGATCGCACAGCATCACCGAGGTCGCGAATCACTTGCGATCCGGTCCTGCGGTGCTGCGGTGCTGTCGGACTCGTCGGCTACGGTGGAAGCCGTTCGCACCGATCGACCCTGGCCTGCTGGAGGCGTCTTGCGCATCATCGTCCGGATCTTGCTCGTGCTCGCCGCGCTCTTGTGCGCGCTCGCACCGGCCTCGGCCGCCCCGGCCGTCGACGACGCCTCCGCCCGCAAGATCGACGAACTGCTCACCGTGCGCGCCGAAGCGGGCACCCTCGGACGTGGCGAGCTCATCGAACGTCTCTCCGCGCGCCTGCTCGGCACCCCCTACGGTGCGAACATGCTGGTCGGCTCCGCCACCGAACCCGAACGGCTCGTCGTGGACCTGCGCCGCGTCGACTGCTTCACCTACCTCGACTACATCGACGCCGCCTCCCGCTCCACCGATCGCGACCAGTTCCTCACCAACCTGGTCACCACCCGCTACATCGACGGGCGGGTCGAATTCGCCCAGCGCAAGCACTTCTTCACCGACTGGGCCAGCCGCGAACGCCTGGCGGCCACCGACATCACCGCGAGCCTGAGCCCTGCCGCCGTCACCACCACCAAACACCTCAACGCGAAAGCCGACGGCGGGTTGTATCTGCCCGGCGTCCCCGTGGTCGACCGCGTCATCACCCATATCCCCTCGGCTGCCGTCGACGCGGGAGTGTCGGCTGCGCTTCGCACCGGCGACTACCTCGGCGCCTACACCCCCGATGCCGGCCTCGACGTCACCCACGTCGGCTTCATCGTCCAAACCCCCACCGGCCCCGTCTTCCGCAACGCCTCCTCCCTCGCCGCGAACAACCAGGTCGTCGACACGCCGTTGACCGACTACCTGCGGACCGTCCCCGGCATCGTCGTCCTGCGCCCACGCTGACCGCTTCGAAGGATCCGACATGACCACGCTGCCCGAGCGTCCGAACACCGCACTGCTCGTCGTCGATGTGCAAAACGGTGTCGTCGACGAAGCGCCCCGCCGCGACGTGATCGTCGCCAATATCGCCGCCCTGGTCGACCGTGCCCGCATCGCCGAGATGCCGATCATCTGGATCCAGCACTCCGATGACGAGCTGGTCGAAGACAGTGATCCCTGGCGATACGTTCCCGAACTCACCCGCACCGACACCGAACCGCTGGTCCACAAACGCTACGGCGATTCCTTCGAAGACACCCAGCTCGAGGCATTGCTCGCCGCGGTCGGAGTCGGCCATCTGATCGTCACGGGTGCCGAATCCGATGCCTGTGTCCGTTCGACCATCCACGGCGCTTTCGTCCGCGGCTACGACGTCACCCTCGTCGCCGACGCCCACACCACCGGCGACAAATCCCGGTGGGGCGCACCGAAACCCGAAGACGTCATCGCCCACACCAACCTGTACTGGCAGTTCCAGCAAGCGCCCGGTCGCACCGCGGCCGTCCGCCGAACCGAAGAGCTCGACTTCAGGTCGACCTGAACAGGCACGGTGGTTCCATGACCTGCCCCCACTTCCACACCGAACTCGCCCGAGTCCTCGAAACCTGACACGCCCCTGTCTCGCATGCCGCCCGACGTGGGACGATCGGGCAGGTGACCGCGAAACCCGACAACCTGCGCGACCTCGCGCTGCTGCGACGCGTGCGCGACCGCATCGACCGCGAGTACGCCCAACCCCTGGACGTGGAGGCACTCGCCCGCGGGGTACACATGTCGGCCGGTCACCTCAGCCGCCAGTTCCGTCTGGCCTACGGTGAGTCGCCGTATTCCTACCTCATGACCCGCCGCATCGAACGCGCGATGGCACTGCTGCGCCGCGGCGACCTGACCGTCACCGAGGTCTGTTTCGCGGTCGGTTCCTCCTCGCTCGGCACCTTCAGCACCCGCTTCACCGAACTCGTCGGCGTGCCACCCAGTGTCTACAAACAGCAGCAGGACGAACAGACCGCGGGGATGCCGTCGTGCGTGGTCAAGAAGGTGACCAGACCGATCAGGAATCGAGAAGCTTCCGCTCCGACCGGCAATTAGCGTGGTCGGCATGAACCTCACCATTCACCAGACCTACCTGCCGCAGGACGACCCCGACGCCGCCCTCGCCTTCTACCGCGACGCGCTCGGCTTCGAGGTGCGCAACGATGTCGGCTACAACGGGATGCGCTGGATCACCGTCGGCCCCGCCGGCCAGCCCGACACCTCCGTCGTGCTGCACCCGCCTGCCGCCGATCCCGGAATCACCGACGAGGAACGCCGCGTCATCGGCGAGATGATGGCCAAGGGCACCTACGCCGGTATCAATCTCGCCACCGACGACCTCGACGGCCTGTTCGAAAAGCTGCAGGCAGGCGATATCGAGGTCGTCCAGGAGCCCACCGATCAGCCCTACGGCGTGCGTGACTGCGCCTTCCGCGACCCCGCCGGAAATATGGTCCGTATCCAGCAGGCCAAGTAAGCCACCGCGCCGGTAGATTCGATATCCGGCGATGTCGACTGATCGAGGGAGACCCATGAGCACGGCCAAGAAGACCGGCACGACCGTAGAACCTGCGGACAGCCACGATCTGATCCGCGTGCACGGCGCGCGCGTCAACAACCTGCGCGATGTGAGCATCGAAATCCCCAAGCGCAGGCTCACGGTCTTCACCGGTGTGTCCGGATCCGGCAAGAGCTCACTGGTCTTCGGCACCATCGCCGCCGAATCACAGCGCCTGATCAACGAGACCTACAGCGCGTTCGTGCAGGGCTTCATGCCCAGCCAATCGCGCCCCGACGTCGACGTGCTCGAGGGACTGACCACCGCCATCCTGGTCGATCAGTCCCGCCTGGGCGCGAACCCACGCTCCACCGTCGGCACCGTCACCGACGCCAACGCGATGCTGCGAATCCTGTTCAGCCGCCTCGGCGACCCGCACATCGGGTCCTCGCAGGCGTTCTCCTTCAACGTCGCCTCGATCAGCGGCGCCGGTGCGGTCGAAGTCGAGAAGCACGGTGTCACCGTCAAGGAACGCCGCAGCTTCTCCATCACCGGCGGCATGTGTCCCACCTGTGAGGGCAAGGGCCTCGTCAACGACATCGACCTCACCCAGCTCTACGACGAGAACAAGTCACTCGACGAGGGCCCGTTCACCATCCCCGGTTACAGCATGGACGGGTGGATGGGGCGAATCTACAAGGGCAGCGGCTTCTTCGACCCCGCCAAGCCGATCAAGAAGTACACCAAGAAGCAGCTCGCCGACCTCCTCTACAAGGAACCGACCAAGGTCAAGGTCGACGGCATCAACCTCACCTACGAGGGTCTGATCCCCAAGATCCGCAAGTCGATGCTGTCCAAGGACGTCGAAGCACTGCAGCCGCACGTGCGCGCCTTCGTCGAACGCGCCGTCACGTTCGGCACCTGCCCCGACTGCGACGGCACCCGGCTCTCGGCCGAAGCCCGCTCGTCGAAGATCAACGGCATCAGCATCGCCGACGCCTGCGCCATGCAGATCACCGACCTCGCCGAATGGGTCAAGGAGGTCGACGACCCGTCGGTGGCACCGCTGCTGGAATCGCTGCGCCAAACCCTGGACTCGTTCGTCGAGATCGGCCTCGGGTACCTGTCGCTGTCGCGCTCCTCGGGCACTCTGTCCGGTGGTGAAGCGCAGCGCGTCAAGATGATTCGCCATCTCGGCTCCTCCCTCACCGACGTCACCTACGTCTTCGACGAGCCGACCGCTGGCCTGCACCCGCACGACATCCAGCGGATGAACGGGCTGCTGCTGCGCCTGCGCGACAAGGGCAACACCGTGCTCGTCGTCGAGCACAAGCCCGAAACGATCGTCATCGCCGACCACATCGTCGACCTCGGCCCCGCCGCGGGCTCCAAGGGTGGCACCATCTGCTTCGAAGGCAGCGTCGCCGGGCTGCGTGCCAGCGACACCGTCACCGGCCGCCACTTCGACGACCGCGCCTCGGTCAAGGACACGGTGCGAAAGTCCAGCAGCGCCTTGCAGATTCGCGGCGCCACCGCCAACAACCTCGACAAAGTCGATGTCGACATCCCGCTGGGCATCCTGGTCGCGATCACCGGTGTCGCGGGCTCGGGTAAGAGCTCGCTGGTTCACGGTTCGATCCCGATCGACGAAGGCGTCATCAACATCGACCAGGCACCGATCAAGGGCTCGCGGCGCAGCAACCCCGCCACCTACACCGGCCTGCTCGACCACATCCGCAAAGCCTTCGCCAAGGCCACCGGCGCCAAACCCGCCCTGTTCAGCGCCAATTCCGAAGGGGCATGCCCGAACTGCAACGGTGCGGGCGTGGTCTACACCGACCTGGCGATGATGGCAGGCGTCTCCACCATGTGCGAGGTGTGCGAGGGCAAACGCTTCATGGCCGAAGTGCTCGAATACACCTTCGCGGGCAAGAACATCAGCGAAGTGCTCTCGATGCCCGTCGACGAAGCGCGCGAGTTCTTCGGCGAAGGCGAAGCCCGCACCCCCGCCGCCCACAAGATCCTCACCCACCTCGCCGAAGTCGGCCTCGGCTATCTGACCATCGGCCAGCCACTGACCACCCTGTCCGGCGGCGAACGCCAGCGCCTCAAGCTCGCCACCCACATGTCGGACAAGGGCGGGGTCTACATCCTCGACGAACCGACCACCGGGCTGCACCTGGCCGACGTCGAACAACTTCTCGGCCTGCTCGACCGCCTCGTCGAATCCGGCAAGTCCGTCATCGTCGTCGAACACCACCAGGCCGTGATGGCCCACGCCGACTGGATCATCGACCTCGGCCCCGGCGCGGGCCACGACGGCGGCCACATCGTCTTCGAAGGCACCCCCGCCGACCTGGTCCAGGCCCGCTCCACCCTCACCGGCGAACACCTCGCCACCTACGTCGGCGCCTGAGGATCGCTCGGCCGGCGCTCACTTCGAGCGCCGGCACGATCCGCCACATGTGTTGAGCGCTGCCAGGACCCGCTCGGCTAGCGTTGTCCTCGACAGCTCGGGAATCCGCCCGCCTATCCTGGACCGATGCTCGAGATCTCCACCGATCCCGCCGCCGTCGACCTCGACTGGGTTCACGACCGCCTGTCCACCGACGCGTACTGGGCACTCGGCCGCAGTCGCGAGCGCGTCGAACGCCTCGTGGAGAACTCGCTGCCCTACAGCGTGTTCCGCGACGGTTCGCAAATCGCTTTCGCACGCCTGGTCACCGACCGCACTACCTTCGCGTGGCTCGCCGACGTCTATGTGGACCGTTCCCAACGCGGAAAGGGCATCGGCGCATTCCTGCTCGACCGCATCATGGCCGACGTGGACGACTGGGGCTTACGTCGCATGGCCCTGGCAACCGGCGATGCCCACGACCTGTACCGCCGATACGGCTTCACCCCGCACCCGAAACCGGACCTGTGGATGGAGAAGAACTGGCCGTCCAACCCTGCCTGAATGCCACACCCGCCGAACTGCTGGGCTCTGCACCGCTTCAACTAGTTCATCACCTCGGCGAACGGCGCCTGCCCGAGCGCGCACGTCGTGCCGGGATCGGGCACCTCGAGGTCGATGAGATAACGCTGCCGAACGGTGGTGACACATTCACCGGTCGGCTCGTGGCCGTAACCGTCGGTCACCACCACCAACCGGGCCGTGCCCATCGCTTGTGCCGTGCGCCGCGCGGAGCTCTCCGGGGTCACCGGGTCGAAACGGTTGTTCAGCAGCAGGGCAGGTACGGAAGAGCGCTGAGCCCACGGTCCCGTGTAGCGCTGCGGGTAGCCGTCTTCGGGTGCATCCCACGTCGCACAGGGCTGGCGCAGGTAGAGCCAGAACGGTCCGAATACGGGAGCGTTCCGAGCGCTTTCGGCGGCGAATTCCGGCCACCGATGTGGTTGTCGGGCAAAGGAGTTGTCCGCGCACGAGATCGCGACGAACGAATCGAGGAAGCCGCCGGTCAGTCCGACCGCCGCCATGACATCGCGCACCACGTCAGGGTTTCCGGCAGCGCCGAGTTCCAGCTCGGTCAGCAGCGCGGCCAGCGCGGGCCATCCACGCCGCGGGTCGTACAACAGCATGGCGTGCGCCTGGACGATCTGGCTGTGCGTTGCCAAGACCGACTCGGGACCCTGCCCGACCTGAATCGGTGCCAAGGAGGACCGGTCGAGCAGCGCGGTGTCGCGGGCGCGAACTTGTGCCGAATCGTTGCCCGTACCGGCGAAACCGCACCGCGGCGCCCCGGCCTCGGCGCAGAGCCGGAGGAACTCGGCCAGCACCGCTTCGGTGCCCTGCGCGGTGTTCTCGATATCGGTCGGGGTGGCGTTCGTGTAGGACTCGGGGTCGACGATCGAGGAAAGCTGCAGTGCCCGAACACGTTCCGGGAACATCGAGCCGTACACGATGCCGAGGTAGCTGGCGTAGGAACCACCCTCGTAGGTCAGCTTCGGGTCGCCGACGGCTCGCCGCAGCAGGTCGAGATCGCGGGCCGCGTCGGCGGTGGTCAGGTGGTCGATCAACTCGCCGCCGTGTTCGGCGCAACCCGCGGCGAGGCGGCGACTGCTGTCCTCGGTGGCTCGTTGTTGCGCCACATCAGTGGGCGGAACGATCATGTCATCCCAGAATGCTTGCTGTGCAGCCGAATTCGGAAAGCACCGGACAGGGGCGCTGCGCCCGATGCCACGCTGATCGAAGGTGACCACATCGAAGCGCCGACTCAGCTCGCCCGGGAACATCTCGCTGTCAGCGGCCCACCCGATCCCCGAGTTCCCCGGCCCGCCCGCCGCGGTGAACAGGGTTCCGATCCGGCGTGCCGGATCGAGTGCGCGCTGACGGACAACGGCGAGCTCGATGGTCGGCCCGTCGAGGCGGGTGTAGTCGAGCGGAACCGACACCCTCGCACACTCGTATCGCCGCAGCTTGTCCTCCGAGCACGGCACCCACTCGACCCGGGGCGTGGGCACGGCATCGGCCTGGGCAACCAGTTCCTCGACGCCGATGGATGCCGGCGCCGCCCTCTCGTCTGTCCCCACGCAGCCGCTGACGATCAACGACAGACCGACGAGAACGCCGCACCAGCGGGATTTCGGAGTAGCCATGCCCACGATGATGCGGACGCGACCAGCCGGTGTCGTCCCCCTTTCGTAGGAGGCGAACCCTGAGAATCAGTCCGGCAGCCTGGGGCCCGTCGGCCACGATCACCTCACAACAGAATGCCGGCCAGCTGATCGGTCGCTCGGATCAACCAGTCGGGATCGCCATGACGCCGGCCCCAGAGCGCAGCTTTGACCGCCCGCACCTGCGCCCACCCGCGGGCACGATCGCGGTCGATCTCCGCCGCCTCGCAATACAAGTCGAGTCCGCGACGAATACCCGCGGCCGGATCGGGTGCGAACAGTACAGGCGCGAACCGGTAGCTGCGGATAACGGTGATCGCGTCGTACGCGGGGTCGCCGACATACCCCTTCGGGTCGATCGCGAGCCAGGGCTCACGCTCTCCTGCCAGCACATTCGCATCATGGAGGTCACCGTGGACGAGCGTCTGCGGCTGATCAGGACCGAGGTCGCGCAAGGTCTCGACCGCGGCATCCAGCACACGACGGGGGAGTGGGTCGCCCAATTCTACGGCGGTCGTGCAGATCTCGTCAGTCCAGTCGGCTACCACGTCGCTCAAACGCGGTAGCCCGGCCGGAGCATCGACGGCCAGGCGATGTGACAGTCGGCCGAGTATGCCAACGGCCTCGTCGAAGTCGGAGACCTCAGCCAGAGTGCCGCGTGCTGTGCGTTCCAGCAGCATCGCGAAGCGTTCGTCGTCTCGTGCGAACAATCGCACGGCACCCCGCCCGTTCCAGGCTGCGAACGCGTCGGGCTCGAACACGTTGCCCAGGTGCGGAAAAGAGATCTTGACGACCGCGGGCGGCAGGTCCAGATGTCGCACCGGTAGGACGATCCCTACATTGCCGTGCATGATCGGCCCGTCGGGCGTGCACGACCACCGTTGCAGTAGCTCATCCGCCAGCCGGGGCAGTGCCGCGATCCACGCCCGCCCGGGTTCACCTTCGCGACTGATCGTCTCGTGGGCGAACACCTCTGGAATGTCGATCATGATCCGACCCTAGGCGTGCACCTCAGGCCGCGGCCACTACTGCACCCACCGCGGTGCGCTCGCCGCACTGGCACCGCTGAGTCGCGTACTCACCGCCACCCCGTGCCGGTCGCAGCCGCAGAGGTCGACAACTACCGTGCCCTCTTCCCGTACAGCAACCGACCGACCCAGCCGCGCAACGGCCGACCGGTGTCCTCGCCGGACCCAACTGGGCATCCGGCAGGGTCGATGCGCGGATTCGTCAGCTGGGGGAGGGCCGGGGGAACAGACCCAGGGTCAGGTGTCGGACCAGGTCGTCGAGTAGTTGTTCGGAGTCGTAGTCGGCGGTGTAGCCGGAACCGACGAAGGTGGCCAGGCCCTGAAGGGCGGCCAAGGCGGTGACGCCCAAGCGTTTCGGGTCGCCCGCGACGATCTCGCCGGCAGCTTGACCCTCGGCAATCAGGGCGATCGGGACCGCGAAGGCGCGGTCGACGGCTTGCTGGATGTCGGCGGAGGTGGAGTTGTGCCTGCGCGCGAACATCAGCGGCAAGAGCTCGAGGTTGTCGACGGCGAACCTCAGGTAGGCGTAGGCGACTGTCTGCAGACGTGCGGTGATGGGTCCTTCGATCACGGCTTGTTCGAAGCAGGCGCCGAGGCGTTCGAGCCCGGTGACGGCGAGTGCGTCGAGCAGCGCCTGCTTGTCGCGGAAATGCCTGCTCGGCGCCGCATGGCTGACACCGGTGTCGCGGGCAAGCTGACGCAGGGACAGCCCGTCCACACCGGCCTCGCGCAGTGTCGCCTCGGCGCGCGTCAGTAGCGCGGCGCGGAGGTCTCCGTGGTGGTAGGGGGTGTGCAGGGACATGGTACGAGCAGGATATCCGACGACCATCCGAATGTTTGCGTTGACTACTTTGTTGTCGCTGACTACATTGACGATTGCCATGACTGACAACACCGCGCCCACCCGCACACAGCGCAGCATGCCGATCCGTGAATGGCTGGCCCCGATCACCCTGGTCACCATCCTGGCGGCGCTCCTGGGCACCATGTACCTCGGCTACACCGCCGACCCCGAGAAGCACCTGCACGACTTCCCGATCGCCCTGGTCAACCAGGACGTCGGCGACACAGTCGGCGGTAAACCCACCAATATCGGCGAACAGATCACCTCGGCACTGAGCGACAACATCCCCGCCGACAAAATCGACCTGCGCCCCCTCGGCATCAACGAGGCTCAGCAACAGCTGCAGAACGGCGAGGTGTACGGCGCCATCGTCATCCCCGGCGACTTCACCAAGCGCGTCGCCATCCTCGGCGCCGCCTCGATCGTCCCCGGCCAGGTCGAGCAGCCGATCATCTCCGTGCTCACCAACCCGCGGGCGGGCACCCTCGCCGCACAGATCATGAACACCGTCGCCGACCAGGCCATGACCCAGGTGAACAGCACCGTCGGTGCCCAACTCGGTGAGCAGGTCCGCGCCACGGCAGGCGCCACACCGCTCAGCGGCGCGGCGCAACTGCAACTCGCCGAGCCGATCGACGTCGTGGTCACCGCCTACCACCCGCTCCCCGAAGGCACCGGCCAAGGCCTCGCTGCGTTCTTCTACACCCTCGTCCTGCTGATCGTCGGATTCAGCGGCGCGATGATGATCAATTCACTCGTCGACGCCTCACTCGGCTACATCCCCGCCGAATACGGCCCGTGGCACAAGGCCACCGCGCCTGCCCCGATCAGCCGGTGGCACACGCTGCTCGTCAAATGGGGGATAGCCGCGATCAGCGCCCCACTCGCATCGGCGGCGTTCCTCGGTGTCGGCACAGTGCTGGACATGGCTATCGAGCGACCGCTGATGCTGTTTCTCTATGGCACACTGGCGATCGCCGCCATCGCGGTCACCGCCCTGTCGGTGATGGCCGCCTTCGGCACGGCAGGCCTGATGATCAACCTCATCGTGTTCGTGGTGCTCGGAATCCCGTCGTCCTCGGGCACCATCCCGCTCGAAGCGACCCCGCGCTGGATCGCCGACATGGCCACGTTCGAACCCATGCACCAGATCTACCTGGCCGTGCGCGCCATCCTGTTCTTCGACGGACACCTCCAAGCCGGGATGGCACAGGGACTGTGGATGACCCTCGCCGGCCTGGCGATCGGCCTGATCCTCGGCGCCGTCGCCACCAACACCTACGACCTGCGTGGCATGCAGCGCCTCGGCATCGAACACGCCCCCGCGCAGTAACTGATCAATCCATGTGGAAGGGCCCTGTGATGCACGAGTTCGAAACCCCGGCTTCCTACACGATTCCGGAACACGCGAACAACTCCGACAGTGTGTTCCTGCACGCCGAGAACTCGCCCCGCACAGTGCTGTTCAACGTCACGAACGGCAGCGGCGGCCTCACCGACGTCACCGCTGCCGAGTTCGCGCGAACGGTCACCGACGTGGCCAAGGGCCTCATCGCCTCGGGCATCGAACCCGGCGACCGAGTCGCCATCATGGCGCCCACCCGGTACGAGTGGGTCGTGCTCGACCACGCGATCTGGGCCACCGGCGGTTGCACCGTCGCCATCTACGACAGCTCCGCCGCGGAACAGGCCAAGTGGATCCTGCAGGACTCCGCGACGAAACTGCTCATCGTCGACAGCGACAAGCACCGCCGAATCATCGAGGAGATCGACGACCGCGCCCTGCCCGACCTGCGCGAAATCCTGCAGATCGACAAGGGCAGCGTCGAGGAACTGACCACGCGCGGCGCCCATCTCGACGACGAGGCCGTCCACACCCGCCGCGCCGAGGTGGGCGCGAGCTCCCCGGCGACCTTGATCTACACCTCCGGCACCACCGGCCGCCCCAAAGGCGTGATCCTCACTCACGGGAACCTCTACGCCGAGTCGAAATCCGACCGTATCGCGCTGGGGGAGTTCGTCACCCAGGGCAACAAGACACTGATGTTCCTGCCACTGGCCCACGTCTTCGCGCGTGCCGTGACCCTGGCCGCACTCGACGCCAAGGTTGTCGTCGCCTTCAGCTCCGACTGGTCCACGCTCGTCGACCAGTTCGGCAGCTTCCGCCCGCATTTCATCCTCGCGGTGCCGCGCGTGTTCGAGAAGGTCTTCAACGGCGCGAAGCAGCAGGCGCATGCCGGCGGTAAGGGAAAGATCTTCGACCTGGCCACCGAGACCGCCGTCGCCTGGAGCGAATCACTGGACAGCGGCGGCCCGGGTGTAGGCCTCAGGCTGCGCCACGCCCTGTTCGACAAGCTCGTCTACGGCAAGCTCCGGCTCGCGCTCGGCGGACGGTGTGAAGCGGCGGTATCGGGTGGTGGACCGCTCGGTGCGCGGCTCGGCCACTTCTTCCGCGGGGTCGGCATCCCCATCTACGAGGGCTACGGACTCACCGAGACCACCGCGGCGATCACCGTGAACACCCCGACCGATACCCGGGTCGGCACCGTCGGCCGCCCGACCGAAGGCCACGCCGTGAAGATCGCCGACGACGGCGAGCTGATGTTGCGCGGACCGGTCGTATTCCACGAATACTGGGGCAATCCCCAGGCCACCGAAAACGCCTTCACCGACGGCTGGTTCGCGACCGGCGACCTCGGCAGCATCGACCGCGACGGCTACCTCACCATCACCGGCCGTAAGAAGGAAATCATCGTCACCGCAGGCGGAAAGAACGTCTCGCCGGGAATGATGGAGGACTCGCTGCGCGCGCACCCGCTGATCAGCCAGGCGATGGTGGTCGGTGACGGACGCCCGTTCGTCGGTGCCCTGATCACCCTCGACCCCGAAGCGCTGCCGGCATGGAAGAAGAGCCACAACCTACCCGCCGATACCTCGAACGAGGCTCTGATCGAGAATCCGGACCTCACCGCGGAGATCGATGCGGCCCTCACCGACACCAACAAGCAGGTATCGCATGCCGAGGCGATCAAGAAGGTCCGTATTCTGCCGGTCGACTGGACCGAAGCGACCGGCGAACTGACGCCGAAAATGTCGCTCAAGCGAGCAGAGGTCATGAAGAAGTACGCCACCGAGGTGGACAAGATCTACGAACCCGCAGCGTCCGGTAGTCACTGACACCCAATTCCGGACGCCTGCCTGTTACGTCTAACTAAATACCGCATTCCGCTCCGAATCAGCCCCTCGAGTTCGTACTGTCACCTGGACCGCGCCCGGCGCGCGGCACCAGAACAGAGGTTGAACAAAGCAGATGGCTATATCTGACGTCGAGGCGTACACACATCTCTCGCCGACCGACATCGAAGAGTTCGGGCAGCGCCTGGACGCGTTGCGTGGGCAGATCGAATCCAGTTTGGGTGAGCGCGACGCGAAATACATCAAGACCGTCATCCGCGTTCAGCGGGCCTGCGAGATAGCGGCCAGACTGGTCCTGCTCGACTCCGGTCGAAAAGGCAGTTGGTGGTGGGGGACAGGGCTGCTCACCTTGTCGAAGGTGCTCGAGAACATGGAGATCGGGCACAATGTCATGCACGGACAGTGGGATTGGATGAATGATCCGGAAATCCACTCCACCACGTGGGAATGGGATCATTCCATGCCCGCCGCGCACTGGAAAGAGGCGCATAATTACCGCCACCACGTTTATACGAACGTGCTCGGGCTCGACCCCGACGAAGGCTACGGACTGCTCCGGATCACCCGGGACCGACGCTGGCGTCCCTACCACCTGGGCAACTTCGTCTACCTCGTGCCGGTATCGCTGCTGTACGAGCTGGGTATGTGCGTGTACCACCTGGAGATACCACGCGTGCTGGCGGGCAAGAAGGATAAGAAGGCCTTCCTGAAAGCCCGTGACGAAATCGTTCAGAAGGCAGGCAAACAGCTGCTCAAGGACTACGTCGTCTTCCCCGCGATGTCAGGGCGAAACTGGAAATCGACGGTCCGCGCGAACATCACCGCCAATCTCACCAAGAACGTGTGGGAACAGATCATCACCTTCTGCGGGCATTTCCCCGACGGTGCGGAGAAATTCACCAAGCGCGATATCGAGGGCGAGACAAGAGGTGAATGGTATTTGCGCCAATATCTGGGCAGTGCGAATATCGAAGTCGGTCCCCTGATGCGGATACTTTGCGGCACGCTCAGTCATCAGATCGAACATCACTTGTTCCCGGATCTGCCGAGCAATCGCCTCCCCGAAATCCAACGTGAAGTTCGCAAACTCGCGGCCGAATATCGCCTGCCGTACACCACTGGCAGCCTGGTCCGCCAATACGCACTGACATTGCGTACCATCGCAAAACTCTCACTGCCCGACAAGTACCTCACCGCCGACGCCGACAACGCACCGGAAACCAGCTCCGAAAAAGCTACCGAATCCCGCCGCCTCGTCCCAGTCCCCGCCTGATGGTCACCGTGCACCGCATTGCCGGCGTAAAGGCAATGCGGTGCACCATCCAGACACTCCCGATAGTTTCGTCACAGTGACGAACTGGGGTCGGGGAAGTGGGAGGGGGAGTGTCAACCTCCAGGGGCCCGATCCGGTTTGCCGAGGACGCAGGCCCAAATTTGCCCGATCAGTACATTCAGTACGAGCGGTCATCAATCGACCAATCCGAGAATTGCCCGGTTTTCGTGAATTTCCCCGAGCGTCCCAAAGATGTCGTTGGTCGAGTACGTAAGGCGACAGAGCGTGCAAACGGCAGCGTGGACAGAGCAGCAGTGAACGCTGGTCGGCACGCCGTGCAGCTCGGCAAGCACTGCAAACACGTGCAAAACCCCTCCTGACGGGCCGCCTTCAAACGCCGATAATGCACATTATGTCAACTAACCCTGGTCGATCGGTCAGCGGGGCGTCAGCGTGATGGCGCCGATCTCCAGTCCACCGAAGTACGCCGGGCCCCTGTACCCGCCGTGTCCGTCGCTGATCAGTACGACTCGGTGGCCGGGAAACAGGTCCACGTAACCACCGTCGGGCGTCGAATGAATTGGGTAACGACCTATCAGAACCAGTTCCCCGCCCTCGACGCGCGCGTCGCGTTGCAGGAGCACGACGCCGCCCGACCACGTCGTGGACGTGTAGGGGCCGGGTTCGACGTCGGCGACTGCTTGACCGGCCGCGCCGAAAAGCGTGGTGGCACCAACGGCCGCGGCGATCGCAGCAGTCCGAACTATCGCTGGTCTGGCGCGTGTGGACATCATCGACTCCTGTCCCCCCGGGTTATCAACTTTACGCCTGCCAACTCCCGTTTGAACTGATCCGCTCGGGTTCACGGATCAGCGGCAAGCACTGCAGTGAGACCTTCTTGTAGGTCTTTGACGAAGCACTCGGCCTCAATTGGATGGGTAACCATGCCAGCGATACGCGGCACGGCGCAGCGACCTGGCGTCGCTGTATCCGATCCTGGCTGCGACGGAATGCGTGGTCAGATCGCTGTCGTGGAGTAGCCTCGCGGTCGTTTCCCGGCGGAGGTTATCGACTTCGGCACGCCAGGTAGTGCCGTGTTCGGCGAGCCGACGCTGCAGGGTTCGCGGTGCGATCGCGAGCATTGCCGCGACGGTGGACAGGCTGACATCGTTGTCGCGCATAGCCTTTCCCAGCTCGTTTCGGAATCTGTCATGCCACGTAGGCGCAGCAGTTGCTGTGCTCATGGCCAGATCGGCGTACTGGCGCAGAACCGCACCGAGACCGGGCCGCGGATCGGGCAGCGCGGCGGCGAGATCGGTAGTGAGGAAGGTGACCGCATTGACATCCGCGTCGAAGTCGAGGTTCCGGGTGTCGAGCAGGTCGACACGGGAACGCGGTGCACCGTGGGCGAATTGAGCGCGCACGGGAACGATCCATCTGCCGGTTGCGCGACGGAGGTGGTTCAGAACCAAGCTGACAACGAATTCCTGCAGCACAGCCTGGACATCCGGTTCGTATTCGGTGAGAGTCGCGTGCCGGACGATGGTCATGCCGCCGTCTTCGATCAGCTCGAGCGCCTCGCGCCGTGGGTCGGCGATGGTCGGGAAGTAGTGGCAGGCATCGCGCAGGCCGTCCACCGCGGTTTCGCCGCCGCCGAACAGCTGGGTCCACAGGCCGAGGCCCTCATCGGGTAGCGAGGTGAGGAGATGCCGGGCAGTCCCGCTGCCGATGGCATCGGAGGGCAGTGACATCCACAGCTCGTCGCAGACCGAGGTCGGCAACCGGATGAGGTCGTTGGTGAGCTCGTCGTGCGATAGGTCGGTCGTGGTGCTCAGGCGTGGTTCCCGGCCGTGCACGCGAACGCCCGCTGTCAGCAACCGGATGATCCGGGTCGACACAGTCCCTTCGAGCACTTGCCGAGGTTAGTCGGTCAGATCGATTCTCCCCCAATCGAATATTCGCGGATGCGCGCGGTTGGCGCGTTCGGTCCGCTGGGCGGCGCGTTCGGTCCGCCGCGCGCCCGCCGCTCGGGCCTAGCGTTTTCTGCAGGGCGTAGGGCCTCCGAAGGAGTGAGGCACACCCTCCGAATTAATGGGAATACAGTTCCATTAGTACGTGTTGAAGGAGATAGTCCCCAGCGTTGGGGTTCCACAGGCTCATCGATTGGGCTGTTGAGAGGATAGAAAATGCTGCACAACACTGCGCGTATCCGGCTTGCCGCAGCTGCCGCCGTTGCCGTACTCGGTGCGCTCGCTGCCTGCTCCACCGCCGAACCGGCACCGGGATGGGACACCGGGTGGATGGCTGCCCCGCAGTTGCCCAGCATCGGATTCGAGCCGAACTGGGCCCAGGACGGTTTCGACAACCACACCGTGCGTCAGGTGGTCCGGGTGACCGACGGTGGCACCGCCGCCAGGATCACGTTGTCCAACCAATACGGCACCGCGCCGCTACGCGTGGACAACGTCACGATCGGGCGGATTGCCGAAGGCGCGGAGGTGGAACCGAATTCCCTGCGGCAGTTGACCTTCGACGGCGACGCGGCCACCGCGATCCCCGCCGGCGCGACCCTGACCAGCGATGTCGTCGACCTCGATCTCGATGCAATGGATTCGGCGGCGGTCACCCTCTACCTGCCGGAACGCACCGGCCCGGCCACCTTTCACTCGCAGGCCTATGCCACCACGTATCGCGCCGCGGGCGACCACGCTGCCGACCCGTCAGCTGGGTCGTTCACCGAATCGACGCACTCCTGGTACTACCTGACCGACGTTCAAGTGTCGGGCGACGCTGTCGACGAGGGCGGCACCGTCGTCACGATGGGCGACTCGATCACCGACGGATACGGGTCCGGCTACGACGCCAACACCCGATACCCGGACTGGCTCGCGCAGCGGCTCGCCGACGCGGGCACCCCAAGGCCGGTCCTGAACGCGGGTATCGGCGGCAATCTGATCCTCAACGACTCGTCCTGGTTCGGTGAGGCCGCAGTTCGCCGATTCGAACGGGACGTGCTGACCAAGCCCGACGTCACCAGCGTGATCGTCTTCGGCGGCCTCAACGACATCGGCTTCTCCGAAATCGATCTGCCGACCTACAAGCCGAATCCGCAGGTCTCGGTGGCGCAACTGATCGCTGGTCACC
The DNA here is from genome assembly GCF_054031145.1 of Nocardia sp. FBN12. Taxonomy (NCBI): domain Bacteria; kingdom Bacillati; phylum Actinomycetota; class Actinomycetes; order Mycobacteriales; family Nocardiaceae; genus Nocardia; species Nocardia sp. FBN12. The sequence continues at coordinate 2,341,852 of NZ_CM132926.1, read as the reverse complement.
GGGAATTGATCGCCGCCGCGCACCGGGCCGGGATCCGGGTCACCGGCGCGACGCTGCTGCCGATGAAGGGCGCCGAGTACTACAACGACGTCTCGGCGGCGAAGATCCGGGAGTTCAACCAGTGGATGCGAACCAGCGGGGAATACGACGCGGTGGTCGATTTCCACGCCGCGGTCGCTGATCCGGTGGATCCCGAAGCCCTGAATCCGGTCTTCGATTCCGGCGACCACAAGCACCCCAACGCGGCCGGCTACCGCGCCATGGCGGACAAGATCGACCTGGCGACCCTCTGAAGATCGAGCTCAGGGGCGGTCGACGTCAGGGATGATCGTCTCGGGCTTGAAGATCACCTTGTACTGGTAGCGGCTCACCTCGGCGGGCTCGAGCTGTTCGACGAAGTAGCTCACGTTGTCGGAGAGTCCGAGAAAGTGCTTCTTGTACTCGTTGTCACCGGTTTTGCACGTGACTTCGAGTTGGTTGTTCTCGTCTTTGATCGAGCATTTGCCCTCGATGGAGAGCAGGTACTTGTCGGTGATCCCGTTGAAGAACACCACGCGACGGTCGATTTTGAACTGATCCGATTCTTTGGACAGGTTCTCGGAGACCACGTCGGCGTCGCTCGAGCACCCGGCCAGTGCTGTGACAGCCGCGGCCAGGGCCGCGGCGACAGCGATGAGCTTCTTGTTCATTCCCCCACCTCAGTTCGTCGTGCTTCTGACCATCATGAACGTCCGCCGTCGAGACCGCCACCGTCCGAGGGAATCCCGCTGGTCCCCTCGGGCGGTGGTCTCCCGGTGGGTGGACACTCCCCCGTCCGGTATGTGCGAAAACTTCTAGCGTGCCCTAACACAGCGGATGGGAGTTGGAATGAGCACACATACGGTGGCGCCGGTCGATGCGGGCGATGTCGACCATGTCGACTACGAGACCGACGTTCTGATCATCGGTTACGGGTGTGCGGGTGCGGCCGCGGCGCTCGAGTCGGCGGCCGCGGGCGCTGAGGTCATCGTCCTGGAGAAGCTGGGTGGTGGGGGTGGGTCGTCGGCGCTGTCCGGGGGGGAGATGTATCTGGGCGGCGGCACCGAGATCCAGCAGGCATGCGGGTTCGAGGACACCGCACAGGACATGGAAGCGTTCCTGCTTGCCGCGCTGGGACCGGATGCCGATAAGGAGAAGGTCGGGCTCTACAGCCGCGGGAGCGCACGCCACTACCAGTGGCTCGTCGACCACGGTGTTCCGTTCAAACCCTCGCTGTGGGACTCCCCCACCTGGGTGCCGCCCACCGACGACGGTCTGATGTGGATGGGCGAAAAGGCTTGGCCCTTCGCGGATCTCGCGAAGCCGTCGCCGCGTGGACACCGGGTCACCTCCGACGGGTTCGGTGGCAAGGTGCTGATGCAGAAGTTGTTCGAGGCTGTCGCCGCGACCAGTGTCGCGGTGCACACCGATACCAATGCGATCCGGCTCGTCACCGACGCCGGACGTGTTGTCGGGGTCGTCGCCAAGCAGTTCGGCAGGTATTACACCTATCGCGCTCGACGTGGTGTCGTCCTGACGACGGGCGGTTTCGCCGACAATGCCGCGATGGTGGCCCAGCACGCTCCACAACTGGTGGGGCTCGGCGTCAACAGTGACGGCGGCGACGACGGGCGCGGCATCGTGATGGCGCAGGCCGCGGGCGCCGCGGTGCGGCACATGTCCGCCGCTCAGGTCGGGATCTCGCTGATTCCGGGCATGATGGTGCGCGGCATGATCGTCGACGATATCGGCAGGCGTTTCATCAACGAGGATGTCTATCCCGGGCTCGTCGGCCAGGCCGCGCTGTTCAAGCACGGCTTGAAGGTGTGGGTGATCCTGGACGAGCAGGCCTACGAGGAAGTGCCGGAGAACGAACGGTGGGGTGTGCAGCCGCATTTCGTGGCGGAGACCCTGGACGATCTGGAACAGCAGATCGGTATGCCACCCGGTGCGCTGCAGACGACGGTCGCCGAATACAACCGGTTCGCGGCCGACGGGCAGGACCCCTACTTCCACAAGGACGCGCAGTGGCTGCGGCCGCTGCGGTCGCCGTTCGCCGCGATCGATGTTCAGCGCGGCATCGCCCCGCCCGAGTACGGCGAAGCGGGGCGCGGCGGTGCGGAGGTGTTCACCATCGGCGGATTGCACACCACGGTCGACGGCAACGTCCTCGACTTGGACGGTGCGCCGATCCCGGGCCTGTTCGCCGCGGGCAGGGCCACGTCGGGCCTGCACTCGTGGGGTTACATCAGCGGTACGTCCCTCGGTGACGGCACGTTCTTCGGCCGTCGCGCCGGCGTCGCCGCCGCACAATCCGGTCCGTCCTGAGTTGAGCCGGCCGCGCGACCCCTTGATGCTGTGCTGGTGGCCCGGTTGCGGCACTCGCAGCAATGTGCGCGAGTACGAGCTGGATCGGCTGGTCGTCGACGATCATTGTGTGGTGACCGTGGGTTTCCTGAAACAGATCTATCCGGGTGCGTATGCCGCGCAGATCGGTGTCCCCGTCGACGATCCGGCTGCCGATTATCTGGTGGTGTTCCGTCAGCTGCTGCTGTGGCCGATCGATGCCGAGGTCCGCACATCGACCTTCGGCGAATCGCCGCGCGAGTACATCGAACTCGTGCATCCGGGCGCATGAGCGTGGACGGAATCGCGGGCGTGCGCCGGGCGGATATCGCGACCATGCTGCTGGATCGGGTCGGCGACCAGCAACTCGGGTTGCGCACTCGCGACACCGACTGGACCTGGGACGCGGTTGTCCGGGAGTCGGCTGCCCGTGCGGAGCTGGCCCGCACGCTGCGCCGGGACGGCCCGTTCCACATCGGGGTGCTGTTGGACAATGTGCCCGACTTCGTCTTCTGGCTGGGCGCGGCGGCGTTGTCCGGTGCGACGGTGGCGGGTCTCAACCCGACCCGGGGCGACGCGCAGCTGGCCGCCGATGTTCGGTATGTGGACTGTCAGCTGATCGTCACCGATGCCGCGGGGATGGCGCGTCTGCGACAGTTGGATCTCGGTCTCGGTGAGGATCGGTTCCTGCTCGTCGACGATCCCGGCTACGTCGCCCGGCTCGATGCCTGCCGCGTGCAACCGTCGGCAGTGGCCGGTCCGGACGCGTTACTGCTGTTGCTGTTCACCTCCGGCACCACCGGTACGTCGAAGGCGGTGCGGTGTACCCAGCGCCGCCTTGCGGTGGTCGCGTACGCGGCGGCGGCGAAGTTCGGGCATGTCCGCGACGATGTGGATTACTGCTGTATGCCGCTGTTTCACGGCAATGCCATCATGGCGTTGTGGGCGCCCGCGTTGTCGGTCGGCGCGACGGTGTGCCTGACCCCGAAATTCTCGGCGTCGCAATTTCTTCCGGATGTTCGGTACTTCGGCGCGACCTTCTTCACCTACGTCGGTAAGGCGCTGGGGTATCTGCTTGCCACGCCCGAAGACTCGACGGATTCCGATAATCCGCTCGTGCGCGGGTTCGGCACCGAGGCGTCGGTGGCCGATCAGGACGAGTTCCGCCGTCGCTTCGACGCGAAGCTGTTCGAGGGGTACGGCTCCAGCGAGGGTCCGAACCTGGCTGTCCTCGACCCGGCCGCGCCGCCCGCCGCTCTCGGCAGGCCCGCGCATCCCGGTGTGGCGGTGGTGCATCCGGATTCGCTGCGCGAGTGTGCGCGGGCCGAACTAGACGAGCACGGCCGGGTTCGCAATCCCGACGAGGCCATCGGGGAGATGATCGACAAGGCAGGCGCGTTGGCGTTCGAGGGCTACTACAAGAACGAGGTCGCCGATGCGGACCGTCTCCGCAACGGCTGGTACTGGACCGGGGATCTCGGCTACATCGATACCGCCGGATACCTGTATTTCGCCGGCCGCAAGGGCGATTGGATCCGGGTGGACGGTGAGAACACCTCGGCGCTGATGATCGAACAGGTGCTGCGCCGTCATCCCGGTGTCATCGCGGCCGCGGTGTTCGGGGTTCCCGATCCGCGCTCGGGTGATCAGGTCATGGCCGCTGTCGAGGTCACCGATCCGGTCGGCTTCGATGTCGAGGCGTTCACCGAATTCCTCTGTGCGCAGTCGGATCTCGGCAGTAAAGGTCTCCCCCGGCTGCTGCGTGTCTCGGCGAATCTGCCGGTGACGGGGTCGAACAAGGTGCTCAAACGTGAACTGCAGGAACAGGCTTGGCGCACCGGGGAACCAGTTTATCGGTGGGTGGGGCGTGGCCGACCGGTCTACGGTCGCATGACCGAGGCGGACCGGCAGAGGTTGGAGTCGGAGTTCGCCGCGCACGGCAGGCAGCGAATGCTGTGATCTTCTGTCCGCGCGAGACCTCAGGTCAGTAGGCGGATCAGGCCACCTGCCAGGTAGGTGACCTGGTCGTCGAAGAACTGGTCCAGGTCGTCGGCGGTGGGGACCGCGCCGCGCCGGTGGTTCCATTCGTCTGCTCGGCTCAATGCCTGGAGGAAGACCATGAGCGCGGTCGCCCAGCGCTGTTCGAGCCGGACGGGGTCGGTGTCGGGAAAGGCGCGGCGGACCTGGTGCAACAGGACCGCGCGCAGGTCCTGTTCGGCGGCGTCGAGCGCGGGATGGTTCTGTGCCGACATCTGGGCGACGATAGCGATCCAGCGCAGGCCGCGGGTGCGATGGCGGGACAGCAGTTCCCGATACGGGTCGGTGACGGCGTCGACGAGCTCGTCGACGGTCGGTGGCTGCTCGCGGTCGGCCAGCGCGTCCACGTCGGCGCGAATACGGTCGCGCACACCGGTTCCGAGGTCCAGCAGCACCGCGGCCAGCAGGTCGTCTTTCGTGCCGAAGTGGTAGTTGACCGAGGCGGGGCCCAGTCCGGCGGCGGCGTTGACCGCCCGGACCGAGACCGCGTCGACGCCGTGTGTGGCGAAGAGTCGTTCGGCGGTCTTCACCAGACGAGCGCGGGTCGCGTTTCCCTGGCGATTGGCGCTGGGGGTCGTCGGATTCGCGTCGACCGTGTCTGTCACAGCGACTGCCATCGGCAGTGTGCGCGGACGCTCAACCCGGACTCGTCGAACCAGCCTTGGGCCAGGGCATAGTCGAGCATGGCGGTGAATCGCTCCCGCCACGTCAGGTCCGAGCCGAAGTGGTCGCCGAGTTCGTCTTCCAGGCGCTGCGTGCTCAGCCACACGTGGGTGCCGTCGAACTCGCCCCAGCCGAGGAGCACATCCGGTAGCCGAACGGTCTGCGGCTCCGCGCGGACGAGCACCGACAGCGAGTCGAAGTCCGCGGATTCCGCCAGCGTGACCGGTGGCTCCCGTCGCGGGTCGATGTCGAGAAACATGGTCGGGACTCCTCGCGAATCGGCGCTGATGACCGCCGGAAAATCGGATCAGGTGATCCAATCATCGACACCTGATCCTGCCGATGTCAACACTGGGGACTGCTGTTTCCTCGGTGGATTGCGTGTCTCCCGCTGAACGGGACGCCCACTTCTGGATCAGGTGATCCAAGTCGAAGCTGAGGACGACGCCGTGAGCCCGCTCACCGCACCGTTTCGATGAGGAGACGCACCATGTGGAGCCCCAGTTCGATCAGATTCGGCGCCTTCCTGGCCCCGTATCACCCACTCGACGCCGACCCAGCCTTGCAGCTGCGTCGCGATCTCGACCTGATGGAGCACCTCGACCATCTCGGTTTCGAGGAAGCGTGGATGGGTGAGCACCATTCGACCGGCGCCGAGATCGTGCCGGCGCCGGATCTGTTCATCGCCGCGGCGGCCGAACGCACCCACCGCATCCGGTTCGGCACCGGGGTGGTGTCGCTGCCGTACCATCACCCGCTGGTCACCGTCGACCGCATCACCCAACTCGACCTGCAGACCCGCGGCCGGGTCATCTTCGGTACCGGGCCGGGCAAAATTCCGCTCGACGCCCACATGATGGGCATCAACCCGTCCGACCAGCGCCGTCGCCAAGGCGAAGCGCTCGAGGCGATCCTGCGGCTGCTTCGCGGCGAGGTCGTCGATATGCAGACGGACTGGTTCACGCTGCGTGATGCCCGTGCCCAGCTGCCCACGTATGACCCGGCAGGTATCGAGGTGGCCACCGCCTCCACCATCTCGCCGAACGGGTCGGTACTTGCGGGCACGCACGGACTGTCGCTGCTGTCGCTGGCGGCCGGTTCACCCACCGGTTTCGCCGCGCTCGACCGTAATTGGGGCGTGTACGAGAAGACCTGCGTCGAGCACGGCCATCTCGCCGATCGGGCGAACTGGCGACTGGTCACCCCGATGTTCCTGGCCGATACGCGCGCCGAGGCCGAGCGCGCGGTCTCGCGCAGGATCGGGTCCATGGCGGCCTACGTCAACCGGCAGACGGGGCAGCGGCCGGAGTGGGCGCAGACGTCCCACGGCATTGTCGAGCAGTGGCGCAATGACACGCTCGGTGAGTTCGGGCAGGCCATCATCGGCACCCCGGACGAGGCCATCGCGCAGATCCAGCGATTGATCGACAAGACCGGCGGTTTCGGCACATTGCTGGTCCTGCACGTGGACATGGCCGATTGGGAGGACACCAAACGCAGCTACGAGCTGTTCGCCTCCGAGGTCGTCCCCCATTTCAAGAATCGCAATGCCGGCCGCCAGGCCAGCCTCCAGTTCGCCGAGGACAACCGCGAGCTGCTGATCGGTCAGCTGGTCACCGCGATCACCAAGGCCCACACCGACTACTACGGCACCGACGCCGTGACGGGAGCATGACCATGCGTGCTGCGCGATTCCTCGACGGCGAGTTCACCGTCGGCGATGTGCCCGACCTGCCCCCGGCCGGGCCCGGCCAGGTTCGCATCGCGGTGGCCGCCTGCGGCATCTGCGGCAGCGACCTGTCGGTGTCCAAAGACGCCTGCCGGTTCGTCGACGTCGCCCAGGCGGGTGGCTATCCGCTGGCCTGCTTCGACGCCGAGCGGCCGGTGGTCCTCGGGCACGAGTATGCCGGGGTGATCACCGAACTCGGTGCGGGCGTTACCGAGTTCGCGGTGGGCGACCGGGTCGCGGGCGTCGGGCTGGCCACCGATGCCGCCACCGGAATCCCCACCATCATCGGCTATTCCAACACCTATCACGGGGCGTTCGGTGAGGCGATCGTCGTCGACGCCTACTGGGTGCGCAAAGTCCCCGACGGTCTGCGGCTGGATCACGCCACCCTCGCCGAACCGCTGCACGTGGGTGAGATGCATGTCCAGCAGTCGGGGCTCACCGGCGCGGACTCGGCACTGGTGATCGGTTGTGGCACCATCGGTTTGGGCGCCATCGTCGCGGCGAAGGCCCGCGGCGCGAAGACGGTGATCGCTTCTGAGCCCTCGCCTCGACGCCGGGAACTGGCCGCGCTCATGGGCGCTGACATCGTCGTCGACCCCACCGTGCAGAACCCCATCGAGGTGTGGAATGCCCTGATCGCCGATGGGAACTCCGTCGTCGGCGCGGCCGAGAACGGAATCCTGATCGCTTACGAATGCAGCGGTCGCGCCGGGATTCTGAACGAGCTCACCCACCAGATGCCGTTCAATTCGCGTATCCAGGTGCTCGCCGCCGGGTTCACGGCCGAGACCATTACGCCGGTCGTGCCCCAATTCCGGCGCATCGCCATCAATTTCGGGCACGGGCCGTACGAGGATGCCTACGACATCACGCTGCGGCGACTGTCGGACGGGTCGATCGATGCGGAGGCGCTCATCACCGGCCGCGTCGACCTCGACGGTGTCGCTGACGCTTTCACGACCCTGCGTACCCCGCAGGAACACGTGAAGATCATCGTTCGGCCCGGTCTCTCGGCGGACTGATCCCCCGGCTGCGTGGCTCCCGCACACCGGGAGCCACGGAGGCGGCGACTACCCGTGCAGGTCGACGACCGGTGGCCCTGCGGTCCATCCGCCGTCGACGGCGATCTCGGCGCCGGTCGTGTAGGTCGCCGCGTCGCTGAGCAGGTACGTCACCACACCGGCCAGTTCCTCGGGACGGCCCACCCTGCCCATCGGCGCGTTCGGGAACCCGCCCTCCGCCGTGCTGATGCCGGTCGGCGCGGTCATCGGCGTGAGCACCATGCCGGGGTGAACGGAGTTCACCCGGATTCGATCGCGCGCGAGCTCGACCGCGGCGACCTTGGTGAGCCCGCGCACGCCCCACTTGGCAGCGCCGTAGGCACCGGTGTGCGCGAGGCCGACCAGTCCGGCAGCCGAGGAGATGTTGACGATGGAGCCACCCCCCGCTGCCCGCAGTGCGGGGACCACCGCGTGGATGCCGATGTTCACCGCCACCAGATTCACCTGGATCACCCGCTGAAAGGTCTCGAGCGGTTCCTCCACCAGCGGCACACCCGATGCGGTCATCCCGGCATTGTTGACCAGTCCGGTCAACGACCCGAAGGCGTCGACCGCGGTGTCGACCGCGTGCTGCCACGCCGCGGGATCGGTGACATCGAGGTGCGCGAACCGGGCGCGCTCGCCCAGCTCGTGCGCGACGGCCGCGCCGTCCTCGTCCAACAGGTCACCGATCACGACACTGCCGCCCGCGGCCACGATCCCGCGGGCGAAGGCCGCCCCGAGACCGCGCGCACCACCGGTGACCAGAACGACTTTCCCTGAAAGTTCCATCACAGACCCGCCGACTGTGAGATTCCGGCGTCACCGAGTGGGCGGGTGATCGCCCACAGCTGGTGGAACGTGCAGGTCGCGATCTTCCAGCGACCGTCTTCCACCCGGTATTCGTCGGCGTACTCGCCGGTCGCGACGGTTTCGGTGCCTTCGATCAGGTTGACCTGGCGGAAGCGCAGCGTCCATCGGCCGCTCGCGGTGCCGTCCTCGCGCACGGTGATGTCGGGGTGCATGCCGTGATGCATGTCGAGGATCACGTGCTTGCCGTCCACCAGCTGCAGGGCGATCGACGCGAAGACCGCGGCCATGCCGTCGGCATCCATCGCGCCGAGCTCGCCGTAGTCCAGCGCCGAGCCGACCGCGACGAAACAGTCGCGGAAGCCCACCGGGTCCTTGGCGTCACAGGCGCGGAAGTAGCGGTGCTTGAGCGCGGTGATCGATTCGATCGCCGCCAGCCGCGCGAGGTGGCGGGCCGGGTCGTCGGAGTGCGCGGGTGCGGACATGAAGCTCCTTCGTCGAAATGACCGGTGCGCGTCACCGTACGGCCGAGGCGATGTCGGTGCTCGCTGGTCTTCCCGCTCATCGGGAACGCCCGACCTACTCCGCAGCGTCCCAGGCTGCCCGCGAGGAGGATCTCCGACAGCGGCGAGCAGGCGATCCGATGCGTCGCCGGTGCCTGTGCGGGCTGCACAAACCACCGGGACTCAGATCGGCCGGGTCAGGACGTGGCGGTACCAGCGGCAGATTCCCAGGGCGAAGCGCAGCTCGAAGGTGTTGGCGTCCAGGGTGATTCCGTATCGGCCGGTGATCCGCTGGATGCGGTACTGGACGGTGTTGCGGTGGACGTCGAGGATGCGGGCGGTGCGCGAGTAGCTGGCTCCCTCGGCGAGGAAGACGTCGAGGGTGTTGCGCAGCATCGCCATCTTGGTTCCCTCGGTGGCCAGCGGGCCGAGGGTGCGGCGGACGAGGTCGGCCAGTTCGCCGGGGTCGTCGGAGAGGAGAGCGAAGGGTGCGATGGTGTCGTAGTCGATGACGGTGGGTGCGGACTCTCCCGCCGACACCGCCAGCGCTTTGGCCCGTGCCGCGCTGCGGGCCGTGCGCCGAAATCCCTGTAGCCCTTCGCCGATCGTGCCGAGCGCGACCCGCACCGGTAGCCCGGATGCCGCGATCTCGGCGGTGAGTTCGTCCAGCGTGTATTCCGCGGCGGGAAACCAGATGCACAGGGCGCGGTCTCCCGCGGCGGTCACCAGTTCGCTGGGTATCGCCGCGGACAACAGGCTTCGCGTCTGCTCGAGCACCCGCACGGCATCGGTGCCGGTCGCCCATACTTCGACCGCGCGGTGGCGCTGATCGATGCGGTAGTCGAGCGCTTTCCCGGCCGCCACGGTATCGACATCGTCGGAGTCGAGCAGCCGCGCGATCCACTGCTGCCGCGCCGCCTGCCTGCTGCTGAGCCACCGATCCCGTTCCGCCTCGTAGATCCGGCCCATCGACGAATTGAGCCGGTCGAGATAGGTCCCCGCGAACCTGAGCAGCTCCGCGATCCGCGCGGCCTGGTCGGGTCCGGGAACCGCGAGAACCAACCCGATCGCCGCGTCGAGGATCCGGTACTGCCCCAGCCCGTAGGCGCGCAGCAGAATCGTCAGCGGCACACCGCGCCTGGCCAGGCGCTGAGCGTAGGCGGCGGCACCGGGGGGCGGGGCGACGGTGGCGGGGTCGATATTGTTCGCCAGTACGTACTGCACCGCGGCGATGTTCTCCGCGATGCTGGCCGCCCGCATCTCGGTCAGGTCGGCGGCGATGTCGTTGAGCGGAATCATCTGTTCGGTCACCCGGATGAGGTCCGCGGTGATGGCGTCGACCCGCGGCCCGAGCGCTTGACCGACCCACACCAATGATCCGTATGCCGCCAAGACCGCTTCCGTCCGTTGCCCAAAAACCCTCGACAGTATTGTGCCATCAGCACAAATTTCGGGGGAAATCGGTCGCGACCTGGTTGAACAAACCGTTCGTGTGGTCGTGACACCGTGACATGTGATGTCATGGTCGCCGAACGCCCCGATATCGACTCCTTCATGCTTGTTCGACACTGGTCCGCCCCGGTAGACCGAATCCGACACAGGGTTCGTGGGTCATCGCAGAGCTGTGGGCCGGATTGCTGAAGGATGTTGTACCCGCATGCGTGAAGTGGATCACCCGTCGAGCACCTCTCGACGGGAAGCGCGTCGTGCGCCACGTGGTCGAGGCAATCGAAAGTCGAGTGCTCCTCTTTTCACGCAACTGCTGACGGCAGCGGTCGACACCGCGGGCGACACCGTCGCCGTGTCCTACTCCGTCGACGGGGTTCGCCGCGAGCTCACCTACACCCAACTCGACGAGCACTCCTCGCGCCTGGCCAGAGACCTCCTCGAACGCGGGATCGGCCCCGGCGACGTCGTCGCGCTCGGGTTCACCCGTTCGATCGAGTCGGTGGCGGCCGTGTGGGCCGTGGCCAAGACCGGTGCCGCCTACGTTCCCGTCGACCCGGCGCTGCCCGCGGAGCGCATCGCCTATCTCCTCGAGGACTCGGGCACGACCCTTGGCCTGACCGCCACATCACATCGGGACAAGCTGGGCGATTCCGTCGAGTGGCTCGATATCGTCGCCGACCACGACCGCATCGCCGCGCACCCGGCCCACCCGATCTCCTACCTCGACCGTGTCCGCCCGCTGACCGATCAGCACCCGGCCTACGTCATCTACACCTCCGGTTCGACCGGCCGACCCAAAGGCGTCGTCGTCACCCACACCGGTCTGGGCGCCTTGGTCGCCGCGGCCGGAGAACGCTATTCGGTCGACGCGGGCGACCGCGTTCTGCACGTCTGCTCGCCGAACTTCGACGTCTCGGTCCTCGAACTCCTGCTGGCCTTCAATTCCGGCGCCACCCTGGTGATCTCGCCTTCGACCGTCTTCGGTGGCCCGGAACTGGCCGGCCTGCTCCACGCCGAACGGGTGACCCACCTGCTCATCACCCCGGCGGCCCTGGAATCTGTCGACCCGCACGACCTCGACGACCTGCGTGTCGTGGTCGTGGCGGGCGACGCGTTCGGCCCGGCGCTGGTCGACCGCTGGGCGGTGAACCGTGCCTTCTTCAACGGCTACGGCCCGACCGAGGCGACCATCCTGGCCACCGGCACCACCGAACTCCTTCCGGGCGAACCGATCACCATCGGCTCGGCGTTCGCGGGAGTCGGTGTGACAGTGCTGGATTCGCGGTTGCGCCCGGTCCCCGCGGGCGTGGCGGGTGAGCTGTATCTGTCGGGTCCCGCGCTGGCTCAGAGCTACCAGGGCAGGCCCGGTCTCACCGCGGAACGATTCGTCGCCTCGCCTTTCGGCGGCTCGCGCATGTATCGGACCGGCGACCTGGTGCGCCGCACCGCGGACGGCGAACTCGAGTACCTGGGCCGCTCCGATTTCCAGGTGAAGATCCGCGGATTCCGTGTCGAACTCGGCGAGATCGACGCCGCCCTGACCGCTCACCCCGACATCGAGTACGCCGTCACCCTCGGTACGAAAGCGGACTCGGGCGCGACCGTGCTGGTGGCGTATGTGCTGGCTCGCCACGGTGTTTCGATCGACACCGACGACGTGGCCCGTTTCGTCGGCAACTCCCTGCCCGGCCACATGATCCCCACCGTCCTGATGACACTGGACGAGATCCCGCTGACCCCCAACGGCAAGCTGGACCGAAAAGCGCTGCCCGCACCAGTTTTCGGGGCCGTGAGCTCGCGCGCACCCGAGGGCCCGGTCGAGATCGCGATCGCCGAACTGTTCACCCAGATCCTGGGTCTGGAGCAGATCGGCGCCGAGGACTCGTTCTTCGCCGCCGGTGGCGACAGTATTCTGTCGATTCAGCTCGTCTCGCGCGCCCGCAACGCCGGGATCTCGTTCACCCCGCAGGCCGTGTTCGAACATCGCACCGTCGCCGGACTAGCGCGAGTGGCCGTACTGGGTGCGGAGTCCGCGCCCACCCTGACCGAACTACCCGGTGGGGGTGCCGGCGAAATGCCGCTGACACCGGTGCTGGCCGCCGCGCTGGCCGGTGGACGGGTGTTCGCCAGGTTCACCCAGCAGATGGTGCTGACCCTGCCCGCCGGCATCGACCGACCTGCCCTGGTGGACACCCTCACCGCGGTGATCGATCACCACGACATGCTGCGCGCCGGCCTGCGGCAGGTCGACGGGCACTGGGAACTGCACGCGCTGCCGCCGGGTGCGGTGGAGGTGAACGACCTGCTCACGCGCGTCGATGTCCCCACCGGCGCCGACCTCGGTGACTACGCCGACGCGGCCATGGAATCCGTGCTGGCCTCGCTGGATCCGCAGGCGTACCGGATGATCGGCTTCGCCTGGCTCGCGCGCGAGGACGGTCCGGACGGGCTGGTCGTCGCGGCGAACCACGCGGCGATCGACGGCGTTTCCTGGCGAATCCTGTTGTCGGACTTGGTCGCCGCGTGGGCTCAGCACGGTCGACGGGTAACCCTGCCCCCGGTCGGCACATCGTTTCGACGATGGGCGCATGCCCTGACGGATGCGGCCACGACCAGGCGCGCGGAACTGGCCCACTGGCAGCAGACCTTGTCGGTACCCGACCCACTACTCGGCACCCGGGCGCTGGGCGCCGTCGACACCGCATCGACGGTGCGAACCATCAGCGTCGAAGTTCCCGCCGACATCACCCGGGCAGTCCTGACCGACCTGCCGACCATGTACCGCGCGGGCGCCGAAGACGGCCTGCTCGCCGCCCTGGCAATGGCCGTGCGCGCATGGCGGGCCCGACGTGGCGTCGACGCCCCCGCGACCCGCGTCCGCCTGGAGGGCCACGGCCGTGAGCAGTCCGCGGTCGACGGCGCCGATCTGACCCGCACGGTCGGCTGGTTCACCAGCATGTACCCGGTCGCACTAGACCTCGGCGACATCGACAACACCGCCGCATGGCACGGTGGCAGCGCGACCGCCGCAGTCGTCAAGGCGATCAAGGAACAGCTGCGTGCGGTGCCGCACAAGGGCATCGGCTTCGGCATGCTCCGCCACTTGGACCCGGAATCCGCCACGCAGCTCGAGGGTGACCTGGGCCAGATCGGGTTCAACTACCTGGGCCGCATCTCCGCAGGCGACGTCGCCGACACGCTCACCGACCACAGCTGGCTACCCACCGCCGACTGGGGTGAGCCCGTCGCCGAGCAGGACCCTGCCCTGCCCGCTGCCGCCGTCGTCGACATCAACGCCCTCGCCACCAGCACCGACGCCGGTCTGGCACTGCGCGCGTCGTTCTCCTATGCCTCCGAAATTCTCGACGAGGAATCGGTCCGGGAGCTGGCCGACGACTGGACCGCGGCCCTGACGATTCTCGCCGAGCACCTGCGCGACCCCGCGGCAGGTGGCCTCACACCCGCCGATGTCGCGCTGGTCCAGGTCACCCAGCCCGAACTCGACACCTGGCACAGCGAACGCGCGCACCTGACCGATGTGGTGCCGTTGGCGCCCCTGCAGCTCGGTTTGCTCTTCCTCGCCCAGATGTCGCCGACCGACCCCTACCTGGTCCAGCTGGCCGTGGAACTGACCGGCACGGTCGACACCGACCGCCTGCGGCGAGCCGCCCGAGCGGTCCTCGACCGCCACGCGATTCTGCGCACCGCCTTCGGGGCGTCCGCGGCGGGCACACCGGTCGGCTTCGTCACCGAGGGTGTCTCGGTGCCGTGGCACATCGTCGACTCCACCGATCGCGACGCCGACGAGTTCATGGCCGCCGAAGCGCGAATCGGTTTCGACCTCTCGACAGCGCCGCTGCTGCGCTTCACGCTGTACCGCCGCGCCGACGGCATGCACCTGGTGCTGACCGCACATCACCTGCTGGTCGACGGCTGGTCGATGCCGTTGCTGATGCAGGAACTGCTCCTCTGCTACGCCACCGACGGCGCCCCCACCGCCCTCCCACGCGTGCGCCCCTATCGCGACTACCTCGCCTGGCTCGCGGGCCAGGACCGTTCCGCCGCACTGCACAGGTGGCGCGAGGCGTTGTCCGGGGCCACGCCGACCCAGCTGACCGCCGCCGTCCCGTCGCCGCCCGAGCCCGTCCAGGCGCACGGGATGTGCACCGTGGAACTGTCACCGGCCGAGGCCGAGGAGCTGGCGGCCTGCGCCGCGGCCAATGACGTCACGGTCAACACCCTGTTCCAGGCGGCCTGGGGTGTGGTGCTGGCCGGTGCCATCGGACGCGACGATGTCGTGTTCGGTGCGGTGGTCTCGGGCCGCCCACCACAGTTGGACGGCGTCGACGGCATGGTCGGACTCTTCGCGAACACCATCCCCGTCCGGGTCCGCTACGACGCCGCCGCGCCCCTGCGAAACATGTTGTCGCCGTTGCAGTCCGAGCAGATCGCCCTGCTCGACGGCCACCACCTGGGCCTGGCCGAGATCCAGCGGGCCGCGGGCACCGGCGAGTTGTTCGACACGCTCATGGCCTACGAGTCCTACCCCGTCGACACCGAGGGGATGCGTCGCGCGCAAGGCTCGATCGACGGCCTCGAGATCGCCGACGTCCGAGCAGCCAACGCGACCCACTACCCGGTAGCGGTCGGTGTCGAGGTGGGCGAGGGGATCCGCGTCGGTGTGCAGTACCGCCTCGACCTGATCGACACCGGCATCGCCGCAGCCCTCGCCGACCGCCTGCGCACCACCCTCGACGCCTTCGTCCGAACGCCTGACCGCACCGCAGCGCAACTGCTGGACCAGCACGACGATCCGATCTCGGAGTCGACCTACTGGCGCACCGCTCTCGCGGACCTTCCCCGGGACCTGACCCTGCCCACCGATCGCGCCCGCCCCGCGGCTCCCGTAGTCACCGACGCCCGGTTGTCGTTCGACATTCCCGCCGATCTCGGACAGCGCTTGCGTGATTTCGCCGAATCTCATGACACGACGCTGTTCAGTCTCGTGCACACAGTCTTCGCGGTGTTGCTGGCTCGCCTGTCCGCCACCGACGACATCGCGATCGACACCCCCTGCCCGCATTCGCCGGACACCGAGCTGGTGCTCCGACTTCCGGTGCGCGGCGATCACCCTGTCGGGGACCTGCTGACGGAGGCGAACGCGGTCGCTCGCCGGGCATTCGGGCGTTCCGGTGTGTCCCGCACGGCCTCGACGCACCTGACGTCCGGGGCTGTGCCGCAAGCACTCGCCCACGCCACGGCGGATGCGCGGCCGTTGCCGGACGGAAGTTCTCCGGTGTGTGACGAGCATCCACTGGTGCGATTCAGGTTGCGACACCGCGAGTTCACCGATGACGTTCCCTCATCCGGGCCCGTCGACGCTTCGCCCTACGATCTCGTCCTTTCGTTGCACGCCGCGGGCTCCGCAGACCACGGTCGCATCCACACCGAAGGCGCCGACGGTCCGCACCTGGATGTCCGCAGTGACGGGCCGTCTGCCGTTTTCGGCGATCACCGACGGGCCGATCGTCTCGAATTCGCCTACGCCGGCGCCCTGTTCGACCGGGAAACGGTCGAGGTGTTCGCGCAACGCCTGATCCGGCTCCTGACGGACGCGATCGCACACCCCCACACCGCCGTCGGTGACCTCACGGTCCTCAGCGCCGCCGAAGAAGCGACCCTGACCACGCGCAACCCTGACACCGACACCGGCACCGCCCTGTTCCCCGACCTGGCGGGGCGCGGCAGTGCCCTCGGCCACGAGCGAGTCGCCGTGCGGCACGCTGGCAGGTCGACCACCTATGGCGAGTTGTCCGAGCGAACCGCGCGCTGGGCCCGCGCCCTGATCGACCGCGGCGTCGGACCGGAAGTCGCTGTCGCCGTTGCCCTTCCACGATCCTTCGATATGGTCGCCGCCGCACTCGCGATCGCCGCGGCGGGCGGAGTGTATGTGCCGATGGACCCTCGCAATCCCGCCCAGCGACTCCAGCACCTGGTCACCGACTCGGGCGCGACACTCGGCATCACCGCCTCCGCGCACCTCGACGACCTGCCCGACGACCTGACCTGGCTGACGATCGATGACCTGAACCGAGCCGGCGCACCACACCAGCCAACCCCGATCACCGACGCGGACCGCCTCTCGCCCCTGCGTATCGACCACCCCGCGTACATCATCTACACCTCCGGCTCCACGGGTCTACCCAAGGGAGTCACCGTGACTCACGCCGGCCTGGCTGCCTTGGTCGACGAAGCCGTCCGCCGCTACCGCCTCGAGTCGCACCACCGCTTCCTGCACATCTGTGCCCCCTGGTTCGACCCCTCTGTCCTGGAATGGCTGTGCGCCTTCGACACCGGAGCGACACTGGTGGTCGTGCCGTCCGACATCGCGGGCGGCGTCGAACTCGCCGATCTGCTGGCCGCCGAGTCCGTCACCCACGCCATCATCACCCCCGCGGTCCTGGGAACGCTCGATCCGGCCGGTCTCGATGCGCTGGAGTCGTTGTCGGTCGGTGGTGACGTGACCACCCCGGACCTGCTCGCCAAGTGGCAGCCGGGCCGCCGCTACCTCAACGGCTACGGCCCCACCGAAACCACGATCATCTCCTCCTACGCCGAACTCACTGCCGGACAACCCATCTCGATCGGCGCACCCGTGCACGGCACGCACGCGATGATCTTGGATGCCCGCCTGCACCCGGTTCCGCCGGGCGTCACCGGCGAGCTCTACCTGACCGGCCGCGCGCTGGCACGCGGCTACCGCAATCAGCCGACGACGACCGCGGCCCGCTTCGTCCCCGATCCGTGGGGTGCGCCCGGCACCCGCATGTACCGCACAGGCGACCTCGTTCGCCGTCGCGACACCGGCGACATCGACTACCTCGGCCGCGCCGACGCTCAGCTGAAGGTGCGCGGGTTCCGGATCGAGCCGGGCGAGATCGATGCCGTGCTCGCCGGCCACCCTGACGTCGAGTTCGCGGTCACGGTAGGCCGCAAGACCGCAGCGGGATCGACCACGCTGGTGTCCTATGTTCTGGCGGCACAGGATCATCCGGTCGACCCCCGCGCGCTCACCGAGTACGCCGCGGATCACCTGGCCGCCCATGCCGTGCCGTCCGCGATCGTGGTTCTCGACAAGCTGCCCCTGACCTCCAACGGCAAACTCGACCGCAACGCCCTGCCCGAACCCGTCACCGCGACCGAACCCGCCGCAGCCCCGAGCGGTGCGATGCAAACCCTGCTGGCCGACCTGTTCGCCCGCGTCCTCGGTGTACCGGAGGTCGGCGTGCACGATTCGTTCTTCTCGATCGGCGGCGACAGCATCCTGTCGATCCAGCTGGTCTCCCTTGCCCGCGCCGCGGGGATCGTCTTCACCACCCGCGATGTATTCGAACACCGCACCGTGGCAAAGCTTTCCGCGATCGCCGCCCTCGACAGCCCGAGCACACCGGTCCTGGCGGAACTGCCCGGCGGCGGCATCGGCGACGTCGTGTCGACGCCGGTCCTTGCCGATTTCCTGACCACCGGTTCGAGCGACCGCTTCGCCCAGACGATGGTCCTGGCCCTCCCTGAGAACATCGACCGCCCCGGCCTGGTCGCGACCATCGCCGCGGTCCTGCGCCACCACGACATGCTGCGCGCCCGGCTACGACAAGACGGTGATGATCACCGTCTGGAAGTCCTGCCGCCCCACGCTATCGATGTGGACGCGCTGATCACCGAGATCGACGCCGCACAGTCGGCGGCGGCCGCGACATCGCCCGACACCGGCCGCGCGGCAACGAGCACGTCCTTCGATGACGAAGCATCACGTTTCCTCGGCAACGCGGCGATCGCACCAGAGGTACTGACCCGAATCGGCACCGCCGCTATGGATTCGGCCCTCTCGGAGCTGGACCCCGCCGCCGCCCGCATGATCGCCTTCACCTGGATCCGCAGGCACGGCGCCCGCGATGTCCTCGCCGTCGCCGCCCACCATTACGTCATCGACGGCGTCTCGTGGCGAATCCTGCTGCCCGACCTCGTCATCGCCTGGGCACAGCACACCGCGGGCAAGCCGATCACCCTGCCGCCGGTCGGCACCTCGTTCCGCCGCTGGGCGCACGGTCTCGCCGCCGCCGACCGCACTGCCGAACTCGACCACTGGCAGCGGGTTCTGGCCACCCCCGACCCGTTGCTCGGCACCCGCGCGATCGACAGCGCCCTCGACACCGAGGCCACGATGCGGTCGATCACCGTGCAGATCCCCGCCGAGATCACCGAACCCCTACTCACGACGCTGCCCGCGCAATACCGCGCGGGCGCCGACCACCCACTGCTCGCCGCACTGGCCTTGGCCGTGCGCGTCTGGCGCGCCCGCCGCGGCATCGATTCCCCCACGCTGCGACTGCGACTCGAAGGCCACGGCCGCCAGGAAGACGCCGTCCCCGGCGCCGACCTGACCCGCACCGTCGGCTGGTTCACCACCGTCTATCCCGTCGCCCTCGACCTCTCCGCCATCACACCCGCCACCTTCGACGACGAAGCCCTGGCCGCCACGGTGCGCACCGTCAAAGAACAGCTCATGGCCGTGCCCGACAACGGCATCGGTTTCGGTCTACTGCGCCAGGCTCCCCGAACCCGAAACCTGTTGTCCGGCAACATCGGCCAGATCGGTTTCAACTACCTGGGCCGGGCCACCACCGCCGCCGGGCCCGCCGGCGACACCGCATGGCTGCCGACTGCCGACCTCGGCGACATCGAGGTCGAGTACGACCCCACCCTGCCCGCGCACACCGTCCTCGACATCAACGCGATCGCCGTCACCACCGACACCGGCCTGCGACTGCAGGCGAACTTCCGCTATGCCACCGGCATTCTCACCGAGTCCGCGGTTCAGGAACTGGCCGACGACTGGACGAGCTGGCTCACCGTACTGGCCGACCACACCCTGCATCCGTCCGCGGGTGGTCTGACCCCGTCCGACGTTGCGCTGGTACAGGTTTCGCAAACCGATCTCAACACCTGGCGCGATACCCACCCGGGCCTGTCGGATGTGCTGCCCCTGTCGCCGTTGCAGCACTCGCTGCTGGCGCTGGGCGACATGCTCGACGAATCGGTGCACGCCTACGTCATCCAGCTCATGGCCGAACTGACCGGCGACCTCGATATCGACCGGCTGCGCCACGCGGCCGCGACCGTCCTGAACCGGCACGCCAACTTGCGCTCGGCCTTCGTCACCGCGCCCGACGGCACCCCGGTCCAGTTGGTCTCCGAAACCGTCGACGCCCCGTTCCGGATCGTCGACACCGTCGACGCCGAACTGCCCGCCCTGCTCGCCGCCGATCAGCAGGCCGGCTTCGACCCGACGATCGCGCCGCTGCTGCGATTCACGGTGTACACCACCGGTTCCGGACGCAGCCACCTCGTCCTGACCGGCCACCACATCCTGCTCGACGGCTGGTCCATGCCGCTGCTGATGAAGGAACTGCTCGTCCTCTACGCCACCCACGGCGACGCGACCCCGCTGCCGCCGGTGCGCCCCTACCGCGACTACCTCGAATGGCTCACCCGCCAGGACCGCACAGCCGCCGAGCGCGCATGGTCCGAGGTCCTCGACGGGGTGCGCACGACCATGATCGCCCCTGAGCTGACCTGGCCGCCCGCGACGGGCACCGGCTACGGCCTGTGCGAGTTCGAACTCGACGCCGCGCGGACCTCCGCGCTGACCACCTTCGCCGCGGCCGCCGAGGTCACCCCGAACACTGTGTTCCAAACAGCCTGGGGGCTGGTGGTGGCCGCGACCACCGCGCGCGACGACGTCGTGTTCGGTGCCACCGTGTCCGGCCGCCCACCCCAGCTCGACGGTGTCGGTGACATGATCGGCCTGTTCGTCGACGCGGTCCCGGTGCGCGTGCGCATCGATCCCGCCGACACCGTCGGTGCTCTGATCCGCGCGGTCCAAGCCGAGCAGGCCTCCCTGCTCGAGCACCACCACCTCGGCCTCGGCGCGATCCAGCGCGTGGCGGGCCTGGGCGAACTGTTCGACACCATGCTCGCGTTCGAGTCCTACCCCGTCGACGTCGAGGGCCTGCAACAGGCAGGCGGCGCCCTCGACAACCTGAGCATCGACGACCTCCGAGGCGCCGACCACACCCACTACCCGCTCACGGTCCTGGTCTTCCTCGGCGCCCGCACCCAGGTGCAGCTGAAGTACCGCCGCGACCTCGTCTCCGATGCCGTGGCACAGGCGGTCACCGACCGGCTCCGCACCGCCCTCGACAACCTCGTCACCACACCGAACACCCGCGCGGCCGGTATCGCCGACACGCTCGCCGACGACCCGACCGATCCGATCACCCGGTCCCGTTTCTGGCGCCAGACCTTGGCGGACCTGCCTGCTCGACTGATCCTGCCCACCGATCGCCTCGCCTCGCAGGCGGCCCGCCCGATCACACAGCACGGACCCGACGTTCGCACCGCAGCTGAGCGGGGCCACGCCCGTTTCGTGGTTCCCCCGATGATCCACCGGGACCTACGCGAACTCGCCGACACCACGAACGTGAGCTGGCAGACGCTGCTGCGCACCGCCGTGGCAGTGCTGCTCGCCCGCCTCAGCGGCGCCGACGACATCGTGATCAGGACGGTCACCCCGGATCTCGTGCTCCGCACGACGATCGACCCGGCGGCCCGGTTCCTCGACCTCCTCCCGCAGGCGAACCGCCTCGGGGCCCGGTCCATGGCCCACGCCGGAATCCCCCTCGCCGAACTCGCCGATTTGCTCGGCGTCGCCCCCGATTCACTGGGACAGGTCTGCCTGACCTTCGCGCCGAACCCCGACCGCAGTGTCGCGAGCGCCGAGTCCCAGCTCCGTGCGTCATCGATCGAGCTGGACTCGAAACACACACTCCCACAGAATGACTCGCGATCGAAGGACCTGCCCTCCGACGTCGTCGACCGAACCTGTGCCGAGTTCGACACGGATAGCCAAGGCCTCGCCCTGACGGTGACCGAGTCCCGGTCGACCATGTCGATCGAGATGTCCTTCGCCCGCACCCTTTTCGACGAGCACGAGGCCGACACCTTCGGCCGGCGCCTGGTCCGCCTGCTCACCACCATCGCGCAGCACCCGCGGACTCCGGCGGGGGACCTCCCGCTGTCCGACCACGCCGAGTACACCTTCCTGACCCACCTCGGCGACGGCACGACACCGTCGACGACCGGCACCCTGCCCGCACTCCTCGTTCGCGGCACCGGCTTCGGCCAGCACCGAATCGCGGTGCGCGACAACGCGAACGCCTACACCTACGGCACCCTCGACGCCGACTCCTCCCGCCTGGCCCGAGTTCTCATCGCCGAGGGCATCGGTCCGGAAACCGTCGTCGCCTCGGCCATCCCACGCTCCTACGAGTCGATCCTGGCCTTCTGGGCGATCGCCAAAGCCGGCGGCGTGTACCTGCCGGTCGACCCGAACTACCCCGAAGACCGCGTCCGCCACATGCTCGACGACTCCCACGCGACAATCGGTCTCACCGTCACGGCCGAGGCGAACCGCCTGCCCGGTTCCGGTCGCTGGCTGGTCCTCGACGATCCCACCGTCCGGGCCCGCATCGCCACCTACTCGTCGACCCCGATCCGCGACCGCGACCGCCGAGCGCCTCTGCGCCGCGACAACATCGCCTACGTGATCTACACCTCCGGCTCCACGGGCGTGCCCAAGGGTGTCTCGGTCACCCACGCCGGTCTGGGTGCCCTCGTCGCCCACTCAGCGGCCCTGATGCGCCTGCGCCACGACCACCGCATGCTGCATGTCTGCTCGCCCAGCTTCGACCAGTCGATCGAAGAGCTCAGCACCGCGTTCCACCACGGCGCCACCCTCGTCATCGCACCACCGGACACCCTCGGCGGCACCGACCTCGACGACCTGCTGCGCACCGAACAGGTCACCCACACGATCATCACCCCGGCCCTGCTGAGCACCCTGGATCCGGCAGCACTGCCCGACCTGCGCTGTGTCTCGGCAGGCGGCGAAGCCACCACCCCCGAACTCCTGGCCACCTGGCAACCCGGGCGCAACTTCCTCAACGGCTACGGCCCCACCGAGGCAACCATCGGCGCGACCTACTCGGCCCTGCGTGCCGATGACCGCGTCACCATCGGTCGCCCCGTACCGGGCATGCGCGCGGTGGTCCTCGACGCCCGCCTGCACCCGGTTCCGGTGGGCGCCACCGGTGAGCTGTACCTGGCGGGTCCCGCACTCGCGCGCGGGTACCGCGGCCGCAGCGCCGCCACCGCGGACCGTTTCGTGGCCTGCCCCTGGGCCCAACCGGGCGAACGGATGTACCGGACCGGCGATCTCGTGCGCTGGGTGCACGGCGACACCTACGAGCTGGAATACCTGGGCCGCACCGACTTCCAGATCAAGATCCGCGGCTTCCGGATCGAACCCGGCGAGATCGACGCCGTCCTGCTGCGGCACCCGCAGGTGAGTTTCGCCCTCACCCTCGGCACCGAGAACCCGGCCGGTGAAACCGCGCTGGTCTCGTACGTGACCGGCCGCGAGATCGATCCCGCCGCCATCGCACGGTGGTCGTCGTCGATGCTGCCCGCGCACATGGTCCCCGCGGCCGTCGTCGTCCTGGACCGTATCCCGCTGTCGGCCGCCGGCAAGATCGACCGAAAAGCCCTGCCCGCACCGGAATTCACGTCCCGTACCTACCGCGAGCCGGGAACCGGCATGGAACGAGCGGTGGCCGAGGTCTTCACCGAGGTGCTCGGCGCCGAACGGGTCGGCGCCGACGACAACTTCTTCGATCTCGGCGGGAACTCGCTGCTCGCCACCCGACTGACCGCCCGCCTCAGCGCGGCGGTCGACATCCGGGTGCCGGTCCGAGTGCTGTTCGCCGCACCCACCGTCGCCGAATGCGCCGCGGCGATCACCGGATTGACCCGCGCAGCAGCTCGCCCGGCCCTGCAGGCCGGCCCGCGCCCGGCGCAGGTCCCACTCTCGCCTGCCCAGCAGCGGATGTGGTTCCTCAACCGCTTCGATACCGGCACCGCCGCCTACAACATCCCGGTGGTGCTCCGCCTCACCGGCGCGCTCGACACCACCGCGATGCAGCAGGCCTTCACCGACCTCATCGCACGCCACGAGATCCTGCGCACGATCTACCCGACCGTCGACCGCACACCGGCCCAGCTCGTGTTGCCGATCGACCACCCGGATGTCCCGCACCTCCAGATCACCACAATCGCCCGTGGTACCGGCACGGCGTCCGACCCTGCCGACAACGACATCGACGCGGATGTCAGCGACGGCGACGTGACATCCGCAGTGACAGCACTGGTTTCGACAGTCTTCGATGTCACCGCCGAGGTTCCCTTGCGCGCCACCCTGTTCGAACGCGGCCCGAACGATTACGTCCTGGCCATGGCCGTCCACCACATCGCCGGTGACGGCTTCTCCGGTGGCCCCCTCACTCGCGATCTCGTCAGCGCCTACACCGCACGCACCCAAGGGCAAGCCCCGACCTGGGCACCGCTGCCCGTGCAGTACGCCGACTACGCCATCTGGCAGCAACAACTACTGGGCGACGAAACCGACCCCACCGCTATGTCGGCCACCCAGCTCGCGTACTGGCGCCAGGCCCTGGCAGAGCTGCCCGACCAGCTCGAACTACCCCGCGACCGCCCGCGCCCGGCCATCCAGTCCTATGCGGGTGGCCGAGTCCCCTTCACCGTCGACACCGCCACCCACGCCGCGCTGGCCGAACTGTCCCGCACCCATGGCGCGACGCTGTTCATGGCCGTGCACACCGCCTTCGCGGTCGTCCTGGCCGAACTGTCGGGCACTCCCGACATCGCCATCGGCTCCCCGGTCGCGGGCCGTGGCGACGCCGTCCTCGACGACCTGATCGGCATGTTCGTCAACACCCTGGTCTTTCGCACCCGGGTCGACCCCGGCGCGAGCTTCACCGAGCAGTTGATCTGCCAGCGCGAGACCGACCTGGCCGCCTTCGCCAACGCCGATATCCCGTTCGAACGGCTCGTGGAAGTTCTCAACCCCGCCCGGTCCACCGCCCGCCACCCCCTGTTCCAGATCGGCCTGTCCTTCCAGAACCTGGCCGAGGTACGCATGGACCTGCCCGGCATGAGCGTCTCGTCGGTGGAGCTCGACCGTGCACTGTCCCAGTTCGACCTGCACCTGATCCTGGCCGACCGCTACACCGCCGAGGGTTCTCCCGCCGGCATCACCGGCTACTGCACCTTCGCCACCGACCTGTTCGACGCAGCCACGGTAGCAGGCTTCCTGGCCCGCCTCACCCGCCTCATCGCGGCGGTGGTCACCGACCCCGGCGCGCCGCTGCACACCATCGACCTGCTCGCCCCGGCCGAACGAACACAGATCCTCGACACCTGGAATCAGACTGCGCGCCAGGCGGATCCGAGCGCGACCCTCGCCTCGCTCTTCGGCGCCGGCGTCGCCCGCACCCCGGATGCCGTCGCCCTCGTCGCCGACGACATCCGGGTCACCTACGCCGACCTCGATGCCAGGGTGAACCGCCTGGCCCGCTACCTCATCGCCGCGGGCGCGGGCCCGGAAACCCGGGTGGCGCTGGCGATGCGCCGATCGGTCGATCTGGTCGTCGCGATGTACGCGGTCAGCACCGCGGGCGCCGCCTACGTCCCGATCGACCCCGACCAGCCACGATCGCGCACCCGATACATCCTCGACACGGCTACCCCACTGCTCGTCCTCACCGACGCCGATAGCTGGCTCGACGGCAGTGGCCGCCCGAGCTGCACCGTCAGCAGTGCGTCCGGCACCGACCACAGGGCGGCGACAACCTCGGACTACGACACCACGCCGAGGGGCTCGGCTGCGTTCGACACCGACAGTGCCCCCCCGGTTCGATCTGTCGAGCGCCTCGACCTGTCGACCCACAGCCCGGCCCCGGTCACCGACCGCGACCGTCGCGCACCCTTGCGCCCCGCGAACACCGCCTACGTGATCTTCACCTCGGGATCGACGGGCCGCCCGAAGGGGGTGGCCGTCTCGCATGCCGCGATCGTCAACCAGTTGCGCTGGAAGACCACCGAATTCGGCCTGACCGCACAGGACTCGGTACTTCTGAAGACGGCCGCCACCTTCGATCTGTCGGTCTGGGAATTCTGGTCCGCGGCGGTCTGCGGCGGCCGGCTGGTCCTCGCCGCCCCCGACGGACACCGCGATCCGGCCTACCTCGCCGAGCTGATCCGACGCGAGGAAGTCACGACCCTGCACGCCGTCCCCTCGATGCTCGACATCCTGCTCACCGAGCACCTCCCGCCGTCCCTACGCCGCGTCCTGGCCATCGGTGAAACCCTGCCGATAGCCCTCGCCCGCCGATTCGCCACCGCGGCACCGAGTACCGCCCTGTTCAACGTCTACGGCCCCACCGAGGCCGCGGTTTCGATCACCAGCCACCGAGTGAACGCCGCCGACACAACGACCGTCCCGATCGGCACACCGGTCTGGAACAGTCAGGTCTACGTCCTGGACGCCCGTCTGCGCCCGGTCCCCGCAGGTGTCCCGGGCGAGCTGTACCTGGCAGGCGCCCAGCTGGCCACCGGTTACCTCGCCCGCCCCGACCTCACCGCCGAACGCTTCGTCGCCGACCCGTTCCACGCAGGCACCCGCCTGTACCGCACCGGCGACCTCGCCGTCTGGAACGCCGACGGCGAACTCGAATACCGCGGCCGCACCGACTTCCAGCTCAAGATCCGTGGTCATCGCATCGAACTCGAGGAAATCGACGCCGTCCTGACCACCCACCCCGATGTCGCGTTCGCCGTCACCGTCGGCCGCGAGAACCAGGCGGGCGCAACAGTATTGGTGTCCTACGTGGTCGCCACACCGGGCCACGAGGTCGGCGTCGACAACCTCGGGCAGTGGGCGGCCCGAGCCCTGCCCACCCACATGGTTCCCACCACGATCATGGTCCTCGACGAGGTCCCCCTGACCCATGTCGGCAAACTCGACCGCGCCGCCCTGCCCGCACCGGAACTGGCCACCCGCGCCTACCGCGCCCCCGACACCGCCGTCGCGCACACCGTCTGCGATATCTTCGCCGACATTCTGCGCCTGGACCGCGTCGGCATGGACGACCACTTCTTCGAACTCGGCGGCACCTCCCTGAGCGCCACCCACCTGTCCGCCCAGCTCAGCACCGCGACCGCCGCGACCGTCCCGGTCACCTGGATCTTCACCACGCCGACCCCCGCGGGAATCGTCGCCGCGTTGCGCGCCGACGGCACCGACAGTGCGGGCACCGACGCCGCCTTCGATGTCCTGCTGCCCTTGCGCACCGAGGGCACCGGCGAACCGCTGTTCTGCATCCACCCCATCAGCGGCTTGGCCTGGTCCTTCAGCGGCCTGGCCGCCCACCTCGACCGCCCGCTCTACGGGCTCCAGTCACCGGCGTTGAGTTCGGTTGAGCCCCTGCCGGATTCGATCGAGGAATGGGCGCTGCTCTACCTCAAGCACCTCCGTGCCGTGCAACCCGAAGGCCCGTACCATCTGCTGGGCTGGTCGCTCGGCGGCGTCATCGCCCACGCCATGGCGGTGCAACTCCAGGAAGACGGCGAGCACGTCGCGATGCTGGCCATGCTCGACAGCACCCTGACGTCGGCATCGACCGCGATCACGACCACCGTCACCGCCGCCGACCTACTCGGCGGATTCGCCCGCGCCGACGACCTCGACGAACCGGTCGACGTCCGCCGACTCGCCCGCACCCTGTGCCAACTCTCCGCACCGCAGGCCGCACTCGACCCCGCCCGCGTCGACCGAATCGTCGACGCGGCGATCACCTCGATCGCGCTCGACGCCGCCTACCGTCCTCGCCGTTTCGACGGCACCATCACCTATTTCACCGCAGCCAAGGACGATCCGACCGGCACCAACGGCGCTACCTCCTGGTCCGAGGCGGCAACAGGCTCGGTCGACAACCACGCCGTGGACGCAACGCACTGGCGAATGACCGAGGACCGTGCCCTCGCCGTCATCGCCGACGCGCTGTCGAGTGACCCAGATCACGCTTGCGGTTGACCTTGGGTCAAGGTGGACGCTCATGTCATGACTTCGAACACGAACAACACCGCGACCACTACCGAATCCCTTGCCGCACCGGCTCACTCGAACCTGCAGCAGACCATCGAGGAGATCGTCGAGACCGGTTTCGTCGGCCTGCAGTTGCGGGTCGACGACGAGCACGGTGCGTGGGTCGGCAGCGCCGGGCGCAGCGAACTGGGCGAGCCCGCCGCGCCTGCGCTCAACGGCCGCGTCCGGATCGGCAGCAACACCAAGACCTTCGTCGCGACCGTGGTCCTGCAACTGGTCGGTGAGGGCCGGATCGCGCTGGACACTCCGGCCGTCGACTACCTGCCCGGGTTCGCGCTGGATCCGCGAATCACCGTGCGGATGCTGTTGCAGCACACCAGCGGGATCTTCAACTTCACCGGTGAGGTCTTCGAGGACGGGACGACCGCACCGGGCGTCGTCGCCTGGAGTGGCAAGGCCTGGGTCGACAACCGTTTCCGGACCCACCACGCCGACGAGCTGGTTCGGCTGTCCCTGGCCAAGCCTGCCCGGTTCGAGCCGGGCACGGACTGGAGCTATTCCAACACCAACTACGCACTGGCCAAGCTGCTGATCGAGGCGGTCACCGGTCACTCGCTGGCCGAGGAGATGCAGCGGCTGATCCTGGGACCGCTCGGGCTGTCGGACACCGTGGTGCCGGAGACCTCCACCGATATCGGCGGACCGCACGCCCACGCGTACTACCGCTACGACGACGCGGGCGTGGAGAAGACGGTCGATGTGACCGTGCAGAACCCCTCCTGGATCTCCAGTGGCGGCGACATGATCTCGACCAGCAAGGACCTGCACACCTTCATCTCCGCGCTGCTGAACGGCACGCTGCTGCCCGCCCCGCTACTGACCGAGATGCTCACGCCGGAAGCCAAGGTCGGCTACGGACTCGGGGTGTTCATCCAGCAGACCGAGAACGGCACCGTCATCAGCCACAACGGCGGCCACGGTGGTCACGGGGCACTGATGTACGCCACAGCCGACGGCACCACAACCATGACCGCGGCACTGAACTACGTCGACGACGCCGACCTTTCCCTGGCCACGGTGTTCCAAGCCGCGACGCAACGGCTCGTCCGGGAGGTGTTCGGCGCACCGGCCTGAGCGCGTCACGGTCCGGGCCGCACCCACCCGAACGCGGCCCGGACACTTGACCTCGCCCCCTGATCAAGGTCAACTTTCCCGGTAGGAATACCCCGAGCAGGGCGGACTGAGCAGATGAACAACGGTGTCACGATCGGCCAGGCCGCGATATTCGCCGGCGTCACGATCAAGACCGTGCGGCACTACGAGAAGAACGGTCTGCTCGACGAGCCTGCCCGCGACAGCTCCGGGTACCGCCGGTACGGCTCGGCCGAGTTGCTGCGCCTCGTACAGGTGAGAACCCTTGCCGCCGCCGGGGTACCGCTGGCCGAGATCGGCCCCCTGCTCGACGCGGACGCGGACTCGTTCGCCGCCGAGCTCGCCGACGTCGAGCGGCGTCTCACCGAACGCATCGAGGAGTTGATCGCCCGTCGCGACACCCTCCACCGTCTGGCCGACGGCGACCGCACGTTGCTGCCCGACCGCGCGGTGGCGTTGCTCGCCCGCTTGCCCGACCTCGGTATCTCCGCAGCCGACGTGGCCGCCGCGAGGGAGGGCTGGGTGCTGGCCAAAGCCCTTGTCCCGGAAGGCTTCGACGACTACCTCGCCGGCGTCGAGAACGCCATCGAAGACCCCCAGTTCCTCGCCGTGTACCGAGACGCCTCGGTGGCGATGAGCTGGGCGCCCGACGACCCCCGCATCGACGACGTCGCCACCGCGGTTGCCGATCACTATCTCGCCAACCCTGACCATCTCGAGATCGTGACCGGCCTGCAAGCCCGCACAGAGGCCGCGACACGCTACAAACTGATCCGCCACCACGGTGAGGAGCCGGAATCGACCGCGGCCCGGATGTCGGCACTCGTCGAAGCGAAACTGCGGGCAGCGGGCGTCCGGATCCCCGGACCGAACTCCCGCTGAACGCCGCCACCGGTCAGATCTGGTGCACCCACGCCACGAAGAACAACGAACCCGCCGCGGCGAGGGCCACGGCGGCCGGAATCGCCCACCACGACCGGTCACCACCGAGCACGGTCCGCGTCAAACGCAGCTGCAACCGGCCGAACACCGCGATCATGACAACGATCACCGGCGCGATCAGCACGCCCAACGCCGCGTGCACCGCCCACGCTCCCGCCAAAGTGGGTCCACCCCACGAGTTCTCGTAACCGTCGGCGGCCATCAGCGGGTAGGCGAGGCCGCGCACCAGAACCAGCACGCTGAGCATCGCGAGAAACCAGCCGAGCAGCCCGACACCGCCGGACAACACCGATTGGATCAGGCAACGCACCGGCGAAAGCTTGTGGGCGCCAACGGGTTCGCTCAGCAGTCGACGCGGTACCCGCAGCCGGGTCCGCACCCGGGTGAATGCCAGTGGCAGCGCCAGCAGTTCATAGGCCGCCGACCGTGCCACCGCGCCGATCACCGCAGGGACCCGGCCGCCGCGAGATCGTCGAACAGCAGCTGGTCGACCGGTGGCACCAGATCGCGGTCGCCGAACCCGAACCAGGCCAGCGCCTCGATCTCACTGCTGGCCGTGAGCACCCCGCGATAATCGGCGGTGTAGCACGCCATCCGCACGACGGTGTCGTGCCCGTCGGCGACGGCGGCTTCGTAGGTACCGACGTGTTGGGCACTGTCCGGCGCGAGTTCGACGGTCAGTTCCTCGAAGACCTCACGAACCAAGGTCTGTAGGTCGGTTTCGGCGCCTTCGCGTTTGCCGCCCGGGATGAAGAACACGTCCTTCCCGCGCGGGCGGGCACACAGAATGCGACCGTTCTCGATCAGCACCCAGGCCACCGTATCGACGAGCTGCTGTTGCGCAGGTTCCACCACGGCCCGCAGCTTAACGGCCACGGGCCCGGCAGTGCCGCCCAGTCCCTCGGGCGCCGGGCGGTCAGTGCCCGGGCAGCACGCACACAGTGTCCAGGCCGAGGACCCGATTGAGCCGCCCGAACGCCAGCCAGGAACCGATGCTCATGCTCAGCTCCACCACTTCGGCCTGGGAGTACTGCGCGAACATCCTGGCCCAGAATTCCTCGTCGAGACCGTGATGGTCGGTGGCGTAGCGCTCGGCGTATTCGGCGGCCAGCCGGGTACGTTCGTCGAACCGGTCGGTGGTGCGCCAACTCGTGACAGCGTCGGCGAATTCCGCTTCGACCTTCTGCCCGTCGCGTTCGGTGCGCCAGTCCTGACAGAACAGGCACCCGTTGATCTGGGCGATCCGCAGCCGGGCCGCTTCGAATTCGCGCAGGCCGAGGGTGGAGTGCTCGTAGACCGACAGCGAGAACGCCGCCGCGGCGACGCCGATCCCGGGCACCATCTCGCCCCACACGTAGCCGATGGGATCTTTGCCCTCGGGAATGTCGATGATCATCGTGGTGTCCTTCCGAGTTTGCCGACCGCGGCACGCAGCGGCACATCGAGTGCGTCGTAGAGGCCGGGCTGTGCCGCGACCAGCCAGTCGATGGCATTGACCAATCTGCCCACCGCCGTGGCATTTCCGCCCGCCGCGCGATTGCCACCTTCGTCGGTCGCCTCGACGCTGACCTCGATGCGTGGCGTACCTTCGATGATCACCCGGTGGGCGCCGTCACCGTCGGGTGGCGTCGGCCAGTCCGGTGCGCAACTCGGATGGATGCGGGTGACGTGCTCGATCACGATGCGCGCCTGCCCCTCGACGATGCCCTGCACCTCGAATCGCACCGCCCCCTGCGTGCCGGCGTCGAACGTTCCCATCTTCGCGGTCTGCACCGTCTCATCGAGGGCGCGCCGGTCCACGGTTTCGGCGATCTCGTCGAGTTCGACCCCCAACGCCCTGGCCATCAATCGAATCTGGCCGCCCCACACCATCGTCGGCACGCTCGCCATCAGCATCGGCGGCTGGTAGTCCATCGGCTGCCCCATCCCGACGAGATAGCGCACCGAGTCGGGCTGGTCGTAGGTGGAGTAGTCGAAGATCTCCTGGCAGCGCACCACATCGACAGTGCTGCCGAGCCCGCTGATCAACAGCGGCAGCACATCGTTGCCCCAGCCGGGATCCACCCCGGAGACGAACAGCGAACCACCGCCCGCGGCAATGGCTTCCAGCACAGGCTCGCGCATTTCGGGTGGTGCGTTGCGCGGGTCGTAGAGGGCGTAGAGCGCGGGCGTGACCACCACGGCCCCGGCGCGGATCGCCCGCACGATATCGGCGAGCGCGTCGTCGGGGCGGATATCACCGGACGCCGCGTACACCACCGCCCGCGGGCCTGCGGCCAGGAGCGCGTCGATGTCGTCGCTGGCCGCCACCCCCAATTCGGTGTCGAGGCCCGCGAGCACGCCCGCGTCACGGCCGACCTTGTCGGGATTGTGCACGAGCACTCCCGTGAGAACCAGCGCCGGATGGGCAGCCACGGCACGGATGGCCGCGCGGCCGACATTTCCGGTGCCCCAGACGATCGTGGGGATCATCGAGCCACCGTAGCAAGCGCTTGGTTCGCCGTCCGGCGTATCAGAAATCTCAGCCCGCGCGCAGTCCGAGCCCGCTCCCACCGAGCGCCTCGGCGAGCCGTTTCACCGCCGCCGACAGCTCGCGCTTCGAGAGCTTGTGCGCGTCGAACATCGTCGGCACGACCTGGTCGTCGACCTGTTCCCAGGTGCCCGCTATCCGGCCGTCGACCAGCACCAGCGGAGAAATCCAGCCCGCCGTCCTGCTCACCTTCGACCGGTGTTCGGCCGGCAGCAGCGCGGTGTCGGCGGTGCCGGGTCCCAGCACGTACTGGTCGAACGGGCCGAGCAGATGGACGTGACCTTCGAGGGTCGCCGCGGCGAGATCGTCGACGAACTCGCTCGGAATCCAACCGGTCCGGCCGTCGACATCGACTTCGGTCAGCGCGTCACCCATGGTCGCGAACCACGCGCGCAGGACGGTTTTGCGCACACTGTTGCGGCTGAGCCAGGCATCGAACGCCGCCGGTGTCGCGGGACCGTACGCCCCGAGATAGGCGCTGATCAGCAGCGGTGCGGCGACGTCCGGATCGGGAAGGCCCTTCCACCCGGGAGCGTGGTCGGCCGGTGCGGTGAAGGTGACCTTGGTGCCGCGCGCCGGCCCGTGACACAGCGCGCCCTGCCAGGCCAACGGTTTGAGCACCGCACCCCAGCCGGACCGCAACTGCTCGCCGAGGTGGGCGAAGCCGGGTTCGGCGAGGACCGCGGCGACCAGTTCGTCGCGGGTCAGTACCTGACCGGCCAGCACACCCGAGACCACCTCCACCAGTGCGGCCACCTGCTCAGGAGTCGCACCGAAAGTCTTCTGCCACGACGGTTTCTCCCAGGTGCGCGCCGATCCGATCAGCGACAGCGCGGCCGCGGCCTGCTCGGGAACCATCGCGTGCAGCGTGCCGCGCATCGCCCACGTCTTCATCAGCGTGCCCGCGGCGAGCGCATCCCCCACGCCGGTCGGGCGAGAATCGGAACTGCGCACCGCGACGGCGATGTCCGCCGCGGACGCCACTTGCGCCTGCACCCCGGCCAACCTCGTCGCGATATCGTCGACGGACCCCGCGGTCGGTGCCGAAACGAACTGACGACCCAGCCGCCAAGCGAACACCTGATCCCACCCGACACTCAGCATGGCGCCCATCAGATCAGATCCCTCCGACAGTTTTCGAGCTAGCTCGCCTCGGTCCGTCGGGTGGCGACACGGCGCAGAGCTGCCCGCAATCCCGCGAATTCGTCGTCACTGATCCGGTCGACGAAAAAGTTCAGAACCAGATCGGACCGCCCGCCCACACCGAGCGCTTCGTGCATGAGCTGAGCGCTGTGTTCCTCGCGGGTCACCGTCGGCCAGTACCGGTAGGCGCGCCCCGCGCGGTCTCTGGCCAGCCACCCTTTGCGATGCAGATTGTCCATGGTCGACATCACCGTCGTGTAGGCGATATCGCGCTCGGCGACGAGTTCGTCGAACAGTTCACGCACCGTCGTCGCGTCGTCGTCGCGATTCCACAGCCGATCCATCAGCACCGCCTCGAGATCCCCGAAACCACGCACCGCCGACCGACTCCTTCACCTTGCCCGAACCGGCTTCACCCTACCGCCACGCCCGGCGCCCGCCGACGAGCTGGGCGAACACAGCACCCGGCTGGCAGTACTCGCCGAGAATCGCCGGTACCTCCCGCGCCTGCGTATGCTTGCTCCCGGTGTCCACAAGGTCGAGTTCGCGATGGTTCTGGCCCGTCCTCACGCTCGTGACGTGCGGAGCGCTCCTGTGGGGATGCGCTGCTGCCGTCGTCATGCCGAAACTGGAGAAGAACCTCTCCGTCGACGAGGCGCGAAGGGTCATGGAACGAAACAAGATCCGGATACCCGGCACGTTCGACTTGGTCAGCATGCGGCGATTCGGCTGCCCGCCGTTGGCGGGCATGTGCGGCTACGTGGGGAGCTACGCCGGGCCTGCAGACCGGTTCCCGCACCCCCGGTCGATCTACTCTGATCCGACGTATAACCGGCCGCTGCAGAAGGTGACCTGCGCCGAGCTGACGAAGCGGCTTGGATTCGACCCGACGACCATGCGCGGCGACAACGACTGGAAGTTCGATTGCACGAACACAATCGAATTGTTCGCCAGCGCACCCTATGGCGGCATCAGCCCCGACTACCCCGAGGTCACGATCGCACGGGACGCCCGGACCGCCACGATCTACTTCTATTCCCGCCCATTCTGAGGCGACCGGCGCTTCGACGGAAACAGGAGCCGATTCATCGCCTCGCTGCCGACCGGGCAGCACGGCAAGGCGTTCGTGTTCCGCACCAGCGGATTCCCGGAAACACCGCTTCGCCGCTACGTCACCCACCTGACCCGCGACATCGAAGCGAAGGGCTTCGACGTGGTCGACGCCTTCGACTGCCGCGGCTTCGACACCTGGCTACCGCTGCGCATCGTCGGCGGGATCCAGAAGGGCCACCCCGATGCCACCGACATCACCGCCGCCCGCGCGTTCGCCGGAAAACTGCAGGCCAGGATGACCGCCAAGCCCTGACGCCCCGAACTCGTCAGACCTCGATGCGAACATATGTTCGTGTCCGATTCCGCCGCCCCGCGCCGCCCGCGGATCCAGTCCCGCACCGAGGCCTCGATCCTGCACGCCGACCTCGACTCGTTCTACGCCTCGGTCGAACAGCGAGACCAGCCGTGGCTGCGCGGCAAACCGGTCATCGTGGGCGGTGGGGTGGTGCTGGCGGCCAGCTACGAGGCCAAGGCGTTCGGGATCCGCACACCGATGAACGCGGGCCAGGCACTGCGATTGTGTCCGCACGCGATCGTCGTGCCGCCGCGAATGTCGGCCTACGCGCAGGCGAGCAAGGCGGTGTTCGAAGTCTTCCACGACACCACCCCGATCGTGGAGGGCATCTCGATCGATGAGGCGTTCCTCGATGTCAGCGGGTTACGCCGGATCAGTGGCGAGCCGATCGAGATCGGCCACCGGTTACGCGCGCAGGTGGCCGATCGGGTCGGCCTGCCCATCTCGGTGGGCATCGCCTGCAACAAATTCCTCGCCAAGGTTGCCTCCGCCGTCGCCAAACCCGATGGGTTACGCCTCGTCGAATCCGGCCGGGAACTCGACTTCCTGCACCCCCTGCCGGTGGAGCGATTATGGGGCGTCGGCAAAGTCACCTCGGCGACCCTGCACGCCAACGGCATCACCCGCATCGGTCAGCTCGCCGAACTCGGCGAACCCCACCTGCGCGCGATCCTCGGTCCCGCCGCCGCGCGTCACCTGTTCGCGCTGTCGTGGGCTCGCGACCCACGCCGCGTGGAAACCGGCAAACGCCGACGCTCGATCGGCGCCCAACGCGCCCTCGGCCGCCGCCCCCGCGAGCCAGAGGAGATCGCGGCCTACCTCGACGGCCTCACCGACCGTCTCGGCCGCCGCCTGCGCGCCGCCGACCGTGTGTGCCGAACAGTGGTGCTGCGCTTGCGTTTCGACGATTTCACCCGCGCCACTCGTTCGCACACCCTCGTCGAGGCCACCGATGCCTCCGCCGCCATCCGCCACGCTGCCCGCCTGCTCCTCGACACCGCCCAACCGCTGATCAGCGAACGCGGCATCACCCTGATCGGCCTCTCGCTGACCAACCTCGACGACGCCGACACCATGCAACTCACCCTGCCGCTGGAGGCCCGCGCCGAGAACACCCTCGACGCCACCCTCGACGACCTCCGCCGGCGCTTCGGCTCCTCCGCCGTCACCCGGGCCGCGCTCCTGCGCAGCGGTGAAGGGATCTCGGTCCCGCTGCTGCCTGATTGACCCCGGATTCGCGTGAAAGCCGCAGGTACGGCATCCTGACTGCCCGGGGGCTTCGGCGACAGCTGTCCTCCGACCATCGACCCCCGAAGAGGACAACCGCGATGCCCTACGCCGTCATCGGCTTCCTGACCCTCGCCCTGTGGGTGTATTGCCTGGTCGACATCGTCACCAGCCCCGACGCGGGCATCCGGCACCTCCCGAAGATGGGCTGGATCATCGTCGTCGTCCTGGTTCCCACGATCGGTGCGCTGCTGTGGTTGTTCGCCGGCAGGCCCGCCGGTGAGTCACGGCCGGCCTCGAATACCCGCTTCGGCGAATACGACCGCCCCGGCCGCCACGTCGCGTCGAATCCCGACGACGACGAGGACTTCCTGCGCGGCCTGCGCGAGCGCGCGGAGCAGCAACGTCGCGAGGCCCGCAGACAAAAAGAAGAGCGCGAAGAGGACTGAGCGTTAGGTGCGCTGGTCGTGTTTGGCGGGCCGGAACAGCGACCGCGTCCCGAACAGCGAGCTGTCGAACCGCTTGCCCGCGTCCGGTTCCCGGTGATAGCGCTCGATGCGCAGCACCTCGGTGCGGGAACCGAAGATGAACGGCACCCGCTGATGCACGTCGACCGGTGCCACCTCCATCATCCGTTCGTGACCGGTGCTCGCCGCCCCGCCTGCCTGCTCGACGATGAATGCGATCGGATTCGCCCCGTAGAGCAGCGAAACACGTCCTGGCCGGGCGGGATTGCGCGTATCGCGCGGATAGAGATACACCCCGCCCCGAGTGAGAATGTGGAAGGTGTCGGCCACCAGCGACGCCACCCACCGCATGTTGAAATCGCGCCCCCGCGGCCCTTCCACTCCCTCCAGGCACTCGAGCACATACCGGCGCACCGGCCGCTCCCAGAACCGTTCGTTGGCGGCATTGATCGCGAAACCTGAAGTGTCCTCGGGGATACGCATCTGCGGATGGGTCAGCACGAACGCCCCGATCTCCCGGTCCAGGGTGAACCCGTCCACCCCGCTCCCGGTGGTGAGTACCAGCATGGTCGCGGGCCCATACAGCGTGAACCCCGCACACACCTGCTCCACGCCTGATTGCAGGAAGTCGGCCTCGGCTGGTTCCGCCTTGCCGGTGACAACGTCGTCGGGCGCTCGCAGAATGCTGAAAATCGAACCGACAGGAAGATTCACGTCGATATTGCTCGACCCGTCCAACGCGTCGTAGGCCAGAAGGTACTTTCCCCGCCGCTGCGCCGCGGGCAACACCGACGCATGCTGCTCGGACAGCAACCCCGACAGCTGCCCCGACCACTGCGTCTGTCCCACCATGATCTCATCGGTCAGCACATCGAGGCGCCCACTCACCGACTCGTCCTCGACCCCCGACCCGACAATCGCCCCGCGCGTCACCTGATTGGCGATGATCTTCGCCGCCGTCGACACGACGTTCACCAGCGCGGAGAACTCCCCCGACGAACCGGGATGCCGATGCTCTTCCTCGATCGTGTAGCGGGTCAGCGTTTTCAGTCCATTGGGCATTCGGCCACATCCCCCTGCGAATTCCGGTGCGTCCCTTGCCCGTTCCAGAATGGCTCACGACACGCGCGCAAGCAATGTGAACTCTTCCCACATCACCAGCGTGCGGCCGCCACCTCGACCACAGGTGCTCCGCGCATAGATCGGCCGCCACGCTTGACCTTGTCCCCGGGGGCAGCGTTTACATTCGCTACATGAGGATCGGAGAGCTCGCGCGGCTGGCTCAGCTCAGCCCCAAGGCCATCAGGCGGTACGAGGCGTTGGGGCTGGTCGCACCGGGACGCCACCCCAACGGCTTCCGCGAATACGACGAGCACACCGTTCGGCTGGTGCAGGAAATCCGAACCCTCAATCGCCTGGGAATCCCGGTCGAGGAGACCCGCCCGTTCCTGGACTGCCTGGCGACCGGCAGCGAACACGTCGACGACTGTCCCGCCTCCCTGGCCGAATACCGGCGGACCATCGACGCACTGACCACAGAGATCGAAGCACTGACCGCCCGCAGAGACGCCCTCACCGATCGCCTCCGCGACGCCGCCCACCGCACCACTCGAATGCTCCCATGGCCGGAGACGGTCTCTGCGCGACAGCCATCAGGTCGAGCCGGGGAGATCGAAACGCCTGCCGAGCCGACCGAATTGAAGCAAACATGATGACCCAGAGTTCTGCGATCGCCGGCACCGTGGCGGTCACCGATGAAACATTCGACGACGACGTCCTCGCGCACTCCGGTCTCGTCCTCGTGGACGTCTGGGCCACGTGGTGCCCTTCGTGCAAGATGATCGCTCCCGTGCTGGCCGACATCGCCCGCGAACGCGCGCACACCCTCACCGTTCGCACGCTCAACGCCGACGAAAACCCGCTCACCACCCGCACTTACCAAGTGATGGCGGCTCCGACGCTGTTGCTCTTCCGCGACGGCCAACTCCTGCGCACCCTCGTCGGCGCGCGCTCCAAGGCCCGCCTCCTCGCCGAATTGGATGATGCCGTGTGCAGCTGATCCCGGTAGACGGGTGTCGACGCCGTCGGTACGGTCGTCACAGGGGGCGTGATCGCTGCCTGCGGACAGGCCGATGAAGGGGTGGGACATGGCAACTGAGGTGAAGCTGTCGGGAGGCGCGCTCGAACTGCCGGGTGGTGTTCGGGTGA
Organism: Nocardia sp. FBN12; assembly: GCF_054031145.1. Taxonomy (NCBI): domain Bacteria; kingdom Bacillati; phylum Actinomycetota; class Actinomycetes; order Mycobacteriales; family Nocardiaceae; genus Nocardia; species Nocardia sp. FBN12. The sequence continues at coordinate 2,303,097 of NZ_CM132926.1, read as the reverse complement.
CGTTCGTGCGGACGTTGCGGCTGCCGGAGACGGGCACCTATCCGTTGCCGCCCGGCCTCGGCACCTTCCCGCTGCGACGAGTCGCCGACTATCCGGAGACGGTGCCGGAGGAATGGCGCGAACGCGGCGGGGTGATGCTGCCGGTGTATCAGCGCGAAGCGATGTGGTTGCGGTTCTCGGCGACCACGCCGACCGCGCTGAAAGTCGCGGTGGGCAAAGTCTGCGCCGTCTCGGGCAAGCCATGGAACGACGCGCTCACGAAGGATCCGCAGAACTATCTCGCACTGCCCGAGCAGCCGTGGCTCGACGGCATCAACTCCGGTCAAGGAACCGTCCGCCAGTTCGTCGCGGTCCCGATGGGTCTCGGAGCGACTGTCGAAGGTCAGGTCACCGGGACCGAACAGTGGGGTGGGGTGCAATTGGCCGTGCACGGGCTCACCGAGACGGCGCGGGAAGAGTGGAGCCGACAGGAGCGCGAGCGGCGTCAGCGCATGCCGGTCGCGCCCACCCCGGTCGGCGAGCCGCCGTGGGCGGCAGTCGCTTCCGGCGCACCACAGTACGGCGGGCCGATGCCCGTCAGCGCACCCGCGGGTATGCCGACGCCCGGTGCACCCCCGCCGGCGGGTGGTCCCGCTGCCCGGAAAATGGGCATGGGCGCGGGCGGCACCATGCGCCAGGAGATCTACGCCGGCAAACGACCCATCGACGACTACCAGCCCGACGCCGACGGCCGCGTTTTCGTCCACCTCACCTCCGCCGCCGAATGGCAGCAGATCACCGGCGAACCCGCACCGCCGACCCCGATCACCGCCACGGCGTATGCCGCCAACGGCCTGCCATGGTTCGACTACTACGCCGCCGATTCCGACGACCTCCCGCCCGCCACCGAACTCGCCGACGTCAAACCGACCGGCAACTGGCTCGCCGACGAACACCCGAATCCGCCCATCGGATACGGCCTTCCGACGATTCCGCTGGGCGACAACACAGTCCAGGACGGCACCTGGTAGCTCCGCCGGGCCTGCGGCGGACAGCTCTGCGCCGCAGGCCGACTGCCGGATCCGCCGAACCCGCCCGGCGCGCACCCACACCGACGTACGATCCGAGCGTGGCCGAATCGAATGGTTCCACCCCGCTGCGTGTGCTGGTCTACAGCAACGATGCCGATACCCGTCAACAGGTGATCCTGGCGCTGGGACGTAGGCCGCGTGCCGATCTACCGGAGCTCGACTTCTTCGAGGTCGCCACCGCACCGGTCGTCATCGAACAGATGGATGCCGGTGGGATCGATCTGGCGATCCTCGACGGTGAATCCGCCCCGACGGGCGGGCTCGGGATCGCCAAGCAGCTCAAGGACGAGATCGCGCAGTGCCCGCCGGTGGTCGTGCTCACCGGCCGTCCCGATGACGCCTGGCTGGCCAACTGGTCGCGCGCCGAGGCCGCGGTCTCGCACCCGATCGACGCCATGCAGCTCACCAACGCGGTCGCCGGCGTCCTGCTCGCCCGGCAGTAGACCCGGTACGGGCATCGTCCCGAACCATCGGATAGTCCGTGTCACTCAGTTCTGTCTATCACCACTGGTAACACCTGTGGTTCGCAGCGGCATGCCCGGAATGGATTACCCCCGTTTCGCTCATGAATCGCGGTGCCGATATCGATCAAACCCCGCCCCGGAAACGTGCGGCGGACCCCCGAAACGGCGGTAGTCTGTGCTCTAGCTCACACGAGCACGGGCTCTTGTATAACGCTCCGCCATCGCTGCACAGCCTTGCGCGAGCCCCGGTTCGGCGGACAACGTTGTCGGCCCCGTCTCGCCGAAAGCTGCCGTCCGCGGCCGGGCCACACGGCTCGGCCTGCTCCAGCGAGGAGGGGAAGTGCAGTCGTGAATATCGAGGTGCCCGCACTCGTACTCGGCGCCATCGCCGCGGCGTTCGCGGTGTTCTCCGTCATCATGGCGTCGCTGATCGGCCCGAAACGCTACAACCGGGCCAAACTCGAACCCTATGAATGCGGCATCGAGCCGACCCCGCACGCCATCGCAGGCGGCCCGGGAAATACAGCAGGACAGCGCTTTCCGGTGAAGTACTACCTCACGGCGATGCTGTTCATCATCTTCGACATCGAGATCGTGTTCCTCTACCCGTGGGCCGTGCATTTCGACACGCTCGGGCTGTTCGGTCTCGCCGCGATGGCGCTGTTCATCGTCAATGTGTCTGTCGCCTACGCCTACGAGTGGCGTCGCGGCGGCCTCAGCTGGGAATGAGTGGGAAATAATGGGTCTCGAAGAGAAACTGCCCAGCGGATTTCTGCTGAGCACGGTCGAGGATTTCGCCGGCTACCTGCGTAAGGGCTCGGTCTGGCCCGCCACGTTCGGGTTGGCGTGCTGCGCGATCGAGATGATGGCCACCGGCGCCGGACGATTCGACATCGCTCGCTTCGGCATGGAAGCGTTCCGCGCCTCCCCACGCCAAGCCGACCTGATGATCGTGGCGGGCCGGGTGAGTCAGAAGATGGCGCCGGTGCTGCGCCAGGTCTACGACCAGATGACCGAACCGAAATGGGTGCTGGCCATGGGGGTCTGCGCGTCCTCGGGCGGCATGTTCAACAACTACGCCATCGTGCAGGGCGTCGACCACATCGTCCCGGTCGACATCTACCTGCCCGGCTGCCCGCCCCGCCCGGAGATGCTGCTCAACGCGATCCTGGCGCTGCACGCGAAAATCGCCGAGATGCCGATGGGCGTCAACCGCGAGGAAGCGATCCGCGCCGCCGAGCAGGCCGCGCTCGCCAGCACGCCGACCATCCGGATGGAGGGCCTGCTGCGATGACCTTCGACTCCCCCGACAACACCGACAGCCCTGCGGGACAGGAAGTTCCGGAGGAATCGCCCGCGCAGACGCCACCGAAACCACCTCAGAACGAGGTGATCGGCACCCGGCGCGGCATGTTCGGCGTCAGCGGCACCGGCGACACCTCCGGCTACGGCGGCCTGGTCACCCCGGTCGCCCTGCCCGCGGGCACCCCGCCCCCGTACGGCGGTTGGTTCGACGCCTTCATCGGCACGTTGCGCGCCGCACTCGTGGGCCGGGTCATCGCCTTCGACACCGTGATCGAGAAGATCGTGGTCTTCCGCGACGAACTCACCCTGCACGTCAAACGCGAACACCTCGTCGCCGTCGCGAGCACACTGCGTGACGACAGCTCCCTGCGCTTCGAACTGTGCCTGGGCGTCAACGGGGTGCACTACCCCGACGACACAGACCGGGAACTGCACGCCGTCTATCACCTGAAGTCGATCACCCACGGCCGCAGTATCCGGCTGGAAGTGTCGGCGCCCGATGCCGATCCGCACATACCGTCGCTGTTCTCGGTCTATCCGACCAATGACTGGCACGAACGCGAAACCTACGACTTCTTCGGCATTCTCTTCGACGGGCACCCCTCCCTGACCCGCATCACCATGCCCGACGACTGGCGCGGGCATCCGCAGCGCAAGGACTACCCGCTCGGCGGGATCCCGGTGGAGTACAAGGGCGCGCGCATACCGCCGCCCGACGAGCGGAGGACCTACAGCTGATGACCGACACCGACTTCCGCCGCGACGACCCGGTAGTGACGGTCGCAGGCCAGGACTGGGACCAGGTCAGCGAAGTGATCGACGGCGGCGCCGAAGAACGCATCGTGGTGAACATGGGCCCCCAGCACCCGTCCACACACGGGGTATTGCGCCTGATCCTCGAGATCGAGGGCGAAACCGTCACCGAGGCCCGTTGCGGCATCGGCTACCTGCACACCGGTATCGAGAAGAACCTGGAATTCCGGAACTGGACCCAGGGCGTCACCTTCGTGACCCGGATGGACTACCTGTCGCCCTTCTTCAACGAAACCGCCTACTGCCTCGGCGTCGAGAAACTCCTCGACATCACCGACCAGATCCCCGAACGCGCCACCGTGGTGCGGGTGCTGCTGATGGAGCTCAATCGCATCTCCTCGCACCTGGTGGCGCTGGCGACCGGCGGCATGGAACTGGGCGCGCTCACCCCGATGCTGTTCGGCTTCCGCGAACGCGAACTCATCCTCGACGTCTTCGAGACCATCACCGGCCTGCGGATGAACCATGCCTACATCCGTCCCGGCGGCTTGGCCCAAGACCTTCCCGACGACGGCGTCACCAAAGTCCGCGAGCTCCTCGATATCCTGCCCGGTCGCCTGCGCGACATGGAGCACCTGCTCAGCGCCAACCCGATCTGGAAGAAGCGCACCCAGGACATCGGCTATCTCGACCTCACCGGGTGCATGGCGCTCGGCATCACCGGCCCCGTCCTTCGCGCCACCGGCCTGCCGCACGACCTGCGTAAGTCGGACCCCTACTGCGGTTACGAGAACTACGAATTCGACATCCCGACCACCACCGGCTGTGACTGCTACGGCCGCTACATCATCCGGGTCGCCGAGATGACCGAGTCGATCAAGATCGTCGAACAGTGCCTGGACAAGCTGCGGCCGGGACCGGTGATGATCGACGACAAGAAGATCGCCTGGCCCGCCGACCTGGAACTTGGCCCCGACGGTCTCGGCAACTCGTCCAAGCACATCGGCAAGATCATGGGAACCTCCATGGAATCGCTGATCCACCACTTCAAGCTCGTCACCGAGGGCATCAGAGTGCCTGCGGGACAGGTGTATTCAGCGGTGGAGTCCCCGCGCGGGGAACTGGGTGTGCACATGGTCAGCGACGGCAGCACCCAGCCCTACCGGGTGCACTACCGCGACCCCTCGTTCACCAACCTGCAAGCGGTGGCCGCGATGTGCGAGGGCGGCATGGTCGCCGACGTCATCGCCTCGGTCGCCAGCATCGACCCCGTCATGGGCGGAGTAGACAGATGAGCAAAGAACACCGTCCGGGCACTGACCTCACAGTGGGAGGTGTGGACCGATGAGTAGCGAAACCCCCACCAGCACACCGATTCTCCTGAGCCTCAGTACTCGTCCCGAACCGTATCCGCCGCACGTGCGCGAACGCCTCGAGCTGGACGCGAAGGAGATCATCACCCGCTATCCCCACCCCCGCTCCGCGCTTCTTCCGCTGCTGCACCTGGTGCAAGCCGAGGAAGGTTATGTGACCGGCACCGGCATCGACTTCTGCGCCGATCACCTGAACCTCACCGGCGCCGAGGTGACCGCGGTCGCCACCTTCTATTCGATGTACCGGCGCACCCCCACCGGCGACTACCACGTCGGGGTGTGCACCAACACCCTGTGCGCGGTCCTCGGCGGCGACGCCATCTATGAAGCGCTGCAACGACATCTGAACCTCGAGCACGGCCAAACCACCCCCGACGGTGCCATCACCCTCGAACACATCGAATGCAACGCCGCCTGCGACTACGCCCCGGTGATGATGGTGAACTGGGAATTCTTCGACAACCAGACCCCCGACTCGGCGGTCGCGATCGCCGACGCACTGCAGGCGGGCCACCAGGTCCGCCCGACCCGCGGCGCACCACTGTGCACGTTCCGCGAGACGGCCCGCATCCTCGCCGGCTTCCCCGACGAACGCCCCGGCGCTCTCGAAGGCGCACCCGGCGCTCCCACTCTGGCAGGGCTTGAATCCGCCGCGGCAGAAGACGAGTCGAACGGGGGATCACGATGACGACCCTCACCCCGGTCCTCAGCGAACACTGGGCCACCCCGCACTCCTGGACCCTGGACAGCTACCGCGCGACCGGCGGCTACGACGGACTCCGGGCCGCCCTGCGGCAAACCCCGGACGAAGTAATCCACACCGTCAAGGACGCGGGCCTGCGCGGCCGCGGCGGCGCAGGCTTCCCCACCGGCATGAAGTGGTCGTTCATCCCGCAGGGCCCCGGCCCCGACGGCGCGACGAAACCGCACTACCTCGTCGTCAACGCCGACGAATCCGAACCCGGCACCTGCAAAGACATCCCGTTGATGCTGGCCACCCCGCACACCCTCGTCGAAGGCATCGTGATCGCCGCGTACGCGATCCGCGCCGCGACCGCGTTCATCTACGTCCGCGGCGAAGTAGTTCCGGTACTGCGCAGACTCCAAGCCGCCGTCGCGGAGGCATACAACGCGGGCCTGCTCGGCCGCGACATCCTCGGCTCGGGTTTCGACCTCGACCTCATCGTGCACGCAGGCGCGGGCGCCTACATCTGCGGCGAGGAAACCGCCCTGCTCGACTCGCTCGAAGGCAGAAGGGGCCAGCCTCGACTGCGCCCACCGTTCCCCGCCGTCGCAGGCCTCTACGCCTGCCCCACGGTCGTGAACAATGTGGAATCCATCGCCAGCGTGCCCTCGATCCTGCGCAACGGCACCGAATGGTTCCGCTCGATGGGTAGCGAGAAGTCCCCCGGCTTCACCCTGTACTCCCTGTCCGGACACGTCGCCCGCCCCGGCCAGTACGAGGCACCGCTCGGCATCACCTTGCGTGAGCTGCTCGGTTACGCGGGCGGCGTTCGAGCCGGACACACCCTCAAGTTCTGGACCCCCGGCGGCTCCTCGACTCCGATGTTCACCGACGAACACCTCGACGTCGCCCTCGACTACGAAGGCGTCGCCGCCGCCGGATCCATGTTGGGCACCAAGGCCTTACAGATCTTCGACGACACCACCTGCGTGGTGCGCGCGGTCCTGCGCTGGACCGAGTTCTACGCCCACGAATCGTGCGGAAAATGCACACCGTGCCGCGAAGGCACCTACTGGCTCGTGCAGTTGCTGCGCCGGCTCGAAGCCGGCCATGGCACCGAAGCTGACCTGGACAAGCTCGCCGACATCGCCGACAACATCAACGGCAAATCGTTCTGCGCGCTCGGCGACGGCGCGGCCAGCCCGATCTTCTCCTCGCTGAAGTACTTCCGCGACGAATACCTCGCCCATCAGCGGCTCGGCGGTTGCCCGTTCGACCCGGCCGCCGCGACCGTGTGGGCACCAGGAAAAGAGGACCGATGACGGCCATAGCCCCAGGGAACAGCAGCGGTGTGGTGCCCACCGACATGGTGAGCGTCACCATCGACGACACCACCATCGAAGTCCCCGTCGGCACCTTGGTGATCCGCGCCGCCGAACTGATCGGCGTGCAGATCCCCCGCTTCTGCGACCACCCCCTGCTCGACCCGGTCGGCGCGTGTCGTCAGTGCATCGTCGAAGTCGAAGGACAGCGAAAGCCGGTCGCCTCCTGCACGATCCCCGTCACCGACGGCATGGTCGTGCGCACCCAGATCAGTTCCCCGGTCGCCGAAAAGGCTCAGCGCGGCGTGATGGAGCTGCTGCTCATCAACCATCCCCTGGATTGCCCCGTCTGCGACAAGGGCGGCGAATGCCCGCTGCAGAACCAGGCGATGTCCACCGGCAGCGCCGAATCCCGGTTCGAAGGCGAAAAACGGACGTACCCGAAGCCGATCCCGCTGTCCACGGCGGTGCTGCTGGACCGGGAGCGCTGCGTGCTGTGCGCCCGCTGCACCCGGTTCTCCCAGCAGATCGCCGGTGACCCGTTCATCGAACTGATGGATCGCGGTGCGTTGCAACAGGTCGGTATCGCTCAGGCCGAACCCCTCGACTCCTATTTCTCCGGCAACACCGTGCAGATCTGTCCCGTCGGCGCTCTCACCGGCACCTCGTATCGCTTCCGCGCCCGACCGTTCGACCTGGTCTCCACACCGAGTGTCTGCGAGCACTGCGCCTCCGGATGCGCACAGCGCACCGATCATCGTCGCGGAAAAGTGTTGCGCCGCTTGGCCGGTGACGACCCCCAGGTCAACGAGGAATGGAACTGCGACAAGGGCCGCTGGGCGTTCGCCTACGCCACCGAACGCGACCGCCTCACCACCCCGATGGTGCGGGGCTGGGACGGCGTTCTCGCCCCGGCCTCCTGGCCCGAAGCCCTCACCGCCGCCGCCGCGGGCCTGAGCGCCGCGATCGGCAACGCCGGCGTGCTCGTCGGCGGCCGCGTCACCGAGGAAGAGGCCTACGCGTACAGCAAGTTCGCGCGAATGGTCCTGGCTACCAACGACATCGACTTCCGCAGCCGGGTGCATTCGGAAGAGGAAGAACGCTTCCTCGCCGCCCGCGTCGCCGGACGTGGCCTGCAGGTCGATTTCGCCGCACTCGATCGAGCCCCCACCGTGCTGCTGGTCGGGTTCGAGCCGGAAGAGGAATCGCCCATCGTCTACCTGCGGCTGCGCAAGGCCGCACGCACCCGCGGGCAACGAGTGGTGTCGCTGGCCCCGTTCGCCTCCCGCGGTCTCGAACGCATGTCGGGCACACTGATCCAAACCCCGCCCTGCGGCGAAGCCGATGTCATCACCTCGATCATGGCCGAAACATCCGCCGATGCCGGCGAACTCGTGACAATGCTGGCGACCCCCGGCGCGGTCATCATGGCCGGCGAACGCCTCGCGGGCAGCCCCGGTGCGCTGTCGGCCGTGACCCGCCTGGCCGACACCACCGGTGCCGCGCTGGCTTGGGTGCCTCGTCGCGCGGGCGAGCGTGGCGCGTTGGAAGCGGGCGCACTGCCCGGTCTGTTGCCCGGCGGCAGGCCGGTAGTGGATCCCGCTGCGCGCCAACAGGTTCGGCACCGGTGGCAGTCCGGAGAACTTCCGGTCACCGTGGGCCGCGATGCCACCGCGATCCTGTCGAACGCCGCCCAGCTGGGTGCGCTCGTCATCGGCGGCGTCGACCCGGCCGACATGGCCGATCCGGCCGCCGCACTGGCCGCCATCGACGCGGCACGGTTCGTCGTCAGCCTCGAGATGCGGCACAGCGCCGTCACCGAACGCGCCGACGTCGTCTTCCCGGTGGCGACCGCGATGGAGAAGTCCGGCACCTTCCGCACCTGGGAAGGCCGCCCGCGGCCCTTCACCGCGGCCTCACTCGACACCACCCGCCGGGTCGCCGCCCCGCTGTCGGACCTGCGGGTACTGCACTCGCTGGCCGGGCAGATGGGCGTCCCGATCAACCTGCCCGATACCGCGGCCGCCCGCACCGAACTCGACGGACTCGGCACCTGGACCGGCGAACCCATCCCGGCTCCGGAGCTGACCAGCCAGACCCGCCCCGCACCCGGCCCGGGAACGGCCGTGCTCGCCGGGTGGCGAATGCTGCTGGATGCCGGCCGGATGCAAGACGGTGAACCCAATCTCGCCGGCGTCGCCCGCCCGCCGGTCGCGCGGTTGTCGGCCGCGACAGCCGCCGAGATCGAAGCCGACGACGCCGATCACATCATCGTCTCCACCGCCCGCGGTGAGATCTCGGTGCCGCTGATGATCACGGACCTGCCCGACCGGGTGGTGTGGCTGCCGCTGCACTCGCCCGGGTCGACGGTCGCCGCCGAACTCGGTGTGACACCCGGTGCCGTGGTGCGCCTGCGTCGCGCCGACGACAGGATGAAGGAACACCGTCATGAGTGATCGAGTGCTATTCCTCGCGGCCGAGGGCGGACCTGTTTTCGGCACCGACCCGCTGTGGCTGGTCGTGGTCAAAGCGCTGGGCGTGTTCGTCTACCTGATGCTGGTGCCGTTGATCGCGGTCTACGCCGAGCGCAAAGTCGTCGCGTGGATGCAGATGCGAATCGGTCCCAACCGGATCGGCCCTGGCGGCATGCTCCAATCGATCGCCGACGGCGTGAAGATGGCGCTCAAGGAAGACATCATCCCGGCGATCGTGGACAAGCCGATCTTCGTGCTCGCCCCGATCATCTCGGTGATCCCGGCGTTCATGGCGTTCGCGGTGATCCCGATGGGCACGGAGGTGTCGATCTTCGGCACGCGCACCGCGTTGCAACTCACCGATATGCCCGTCGCCGTGCTCTACATCCTCGCCATCACCTCCATCGGCGTGTACGGCATCGTGCTGGCAGGCTGGTCCTCGGGTTCGACATATCCGCTGCTCGGTGGCCTGCGCTCGACCGCGCAGGTGATCTCCTACGAGATCGCGATGGCGCTGACCTTCGCCACGGTATTCCTGCTGTCGGGAACCATGGCGACCTCCGAGATCGTGAGCGCGCAGGAGGGGACCTGGTATGTCTTCCTGCTGTTGCCCTCGTTCCTGATCTATTGCGTGGCGATGGTCGGCGAAACCAATCGCGCGCCCTTCGACCTGCCCGAAGCCGAAGGTGAGCTGGTCGGCGGTTTTCACACCGAGTACTCGTCGCTGAAGTTCGCGATGTTCATGCTCGCCGAATACGTCAACATGGCAACGGTTTCCGCGCTGGCGACCACCCTGTTCCTCGGCGGCTGGCGGGCACCGTTCCCGATCAGTCTGTGGGAGGGCGCCAACTCCGGGTGGTGGCCGCTGCTGTGGTTCACCCTCAAGGTGTGGACGTTCCTGTTCGTGTTCGTCTGGCTGCGCGGCACCCTGCCGCGCTTGCGCTACGACCAGTTCATGAACCTCGGCTGGAAACTGCTCATCCCCACCTCGCTGGTGTGGGTGATGATCGTCGCCGCCGCCCGCGTGCTCGACCTCGAAGGCCTCCCCGGCCAGAACCTGATCCTGGTCGGTGTGGGTCTGGTGATCACCGCGGCGATGATCGCGATGTTCCTGCGCGCGGGCCGCAGCCAGGGACTGCCGCCGTTGCCGCCGCAAGAGCCCGCGACATCGTCGGTGTTTCTCGGCTTCCCGGTCCCGCCGATGCCGGCTCGGCCCGCGAACGCCGAGCCCGAGTTCGGGTTGTTCGACCCGCTCGCCGGTTTCGCGGTCACCGCGGCCACCATGTTCAAAAGGCCCAACACCGAGTCCTACCCCGAGGAGAAGGTGCCGACCGCGCCGCGCTATCACGGTCGCCACCAGCTCAACCGCTACGACGACGGTCTCGAGAAGTGCATCGGCTGCGAACTGTGCGCGTGGGCGTGCCCGGCCGACGCGATCTTCGTCGAAGGCGCCGACAACACCGAGGAGGAACGCTTCTCCCCCGGTGAACGGTACGGCCGCGTCTATCAGATCAACTACCTGCGCTGCATCGGCTGTGGCCTGTGCATCGAGGCCTGCCCGACGCGCGCGCTGACGATGACCAACGACTACGAGCTCACCGACGACAACCGCGCCGACCTCATCTACGAGAAGGACCAGCTGCTGGCCCCGCTGCAGCCCGGTATGACGCCTGCCCCGCACCCGATGGCACCGGGCACCGACGCGGCCGACTACTACCTGGGCCGGGTCGGTCCCGCACCGTCGGATCAGGAGGTACTGCGATGACCACCGCACACGTTCTCGCCGCCGAAGTCGCGAACACCTCCACCGGTGAAGGGGTGCTGTTCTGGGTACTCGCCCCGATCGCGGTGCTCGGCGCACTGGGCATGGTGACCGCGGCCAAGGCCGTGCACTCGGCACTGTGCCTGGCCTCGACCATGATCTCGCTCGCCGTGTTCTATATCGCCCAGGGCGCACTGTTCCTCGGCGTCGTGCAGATCGTGGTGTACACGGGCGCGGTGATGATGTTGTTCCTGTTCGTGCTGATGCTGGTGGGCGTCGACTCCGCGGAATCGCTGCGGGAGACGTTGCGCGGGCAGCGCATCGCCGCCGCGATCGTCGGGGTCGGATTCGGGTTGCTGTTCATCGGCGGCATCGGCGCGGCCCTGCGCGACAGCGGAACCAGCTTCCCCGGCCGCGGCTTCGGCGACCGTGACGTGATCGCCGAACTCGCCGAGCTGATCTTCCTGCGCTACGTGTGGGCCTTCGAACTCACCGGCGCACTGCTGATCACCGCCACGATCGGTGCGATGGTGCTGGCCCACCGCGAACAGTTCACCCCGAAACGCGGGCAGCGGGAAATGTCGCGCGATCGCTTCCGCAATGCCGGCGAACGGGCCACTCCGCTACCGACACCGGGTGTCTACGCGCGGCACAACGCTGTCGACAGTCCCGCCCAACTCCCCGACGGCTCTTTCGCCGAACTCTCGGTGAGCACGATCCTGCGTCACCGCCGCAACCGCGCCCACACCGAAGCCGCTGTGCTCTCGGTCGGCGCGGTCCGCGACGACAACCCGACGGCCGACGAGGAAGGCAAGCGGTGAACCCCCAGAACTACCTGTTCCTGTCTGCGCTGCTGTTCACCATCGGCGCCGCGGGAGTGTTGTTGCGCCGCAACGCGATCGTGGTCTTCATGTGTGTGGAGCTGATGCTCAACGCGGTGAATCTGGCGTTCGTGACCTTCGCCCGGTTGCACGACAACCTCGACGGGCAGGTGATCGCGTTCTTCACCATGGTGGTCGCCGCCGCCGAGGTCGTCGTCGGCCTTGCCATCATCATGACGATCTTCCGTGCCCGCCGGTCGACCTCGGTCGACGACGCCAACCTGCTGAAGTTCTGACATGGGTACCGCAACGCTGTGGCTGCTGCCCGCACTCCCGCTCGCAGGCGCGATCGTCCTGCTCCTGTTCGGCCACCGCACCGATCGTTGGGGCCACTACCTCGGCACCGCGACCGCAGTGGCCTCGTTCGTCGTCGCCCTTGTCGCGTTCGTCGGCATGCTCGGCCGCGCCGACGCCGACCGTGCCGTGCACGAAGAACTGTTCAACTGGGTGCCCGTCGGTGATCTACAGGTCGGATTCAGCCTGCAGCTCGACCAGCTCTCGATCTGCTTCGCCCTGCTCATCACCGGTGTCGGGTCGCTGATCCACCTCTATTCGATCGGCTACATGAGCCACGATCCGGGCAAGCGCCGGTTCTTCGGCTACCTCAATCTGTTCCTCGCCGCGATGCTCGTGCTGGTCCTCGCCGACAACTTCCTCGTGCTGTACCTGGGCTGGGAAGGCGTGGGCCTTGCGTCCTATCTGCTGATCGGCTTCTGGTACGAAAAGCCCTCCGCCGCAACGGCAGCCAAGAAGGCCTTCGTCGTGAACCGGGTCGGCGACATGGGCCTGGCCATCGCGATGATGGTCATGTTCGCGACCTTCGGCTCCTTCGACTTCCAGACCGTCTTCGCGGCGAGCCCCGGCGCGAGCGAAGGCACACTCACCGCGATCGGTCTGCTGCTGTTGCTGGCCGCCTGCGGCAAATCCGCCCAGGTGCCACTGCAGTCGTGGCTCGGCGACGCGATGGAAGGCCCGACTCCGGTCTCGGCGCTCATCCACGCCGCCACCATGGTCACCGCCGGTGTGTACCTGATCGCCCGCTCCAACCCGATCTACGACCTCGCGCCGAACGCACGCACGGCGGTGATCGCCGTCGGTGCGGTGACCTTGCTGTTCGGCGCCATCATCGGCTGCGCCAAGGACGACATCAAGAAAGCACTCGCGGCCTCGACGATGAGCCAGATCGGGTACATGATCCTGGCCGTCGGCCTCGGCCCCGCCGGCTACGCGTTCGCGATCATGCACCTGCTCACCCACGGCTTCTTCAAAGCCGGCCTGTTTCTCGGTGCCGGTTCGGTGATGCACGCGATGGACGACGAAACCGACATGCGCCGCTACGGCGGCCTGCGCACGCTGATGCCGATCACCTTCATCACCTTCGGTCTCGGCTATCTCGCCATCATCGGAGTGCCGCCGTTCTCCGGGTTCTTCTCCAAGGACAAGATCATCGAGGCGGCCTTCGACCACGGTGGATCCATCGGGATCCTGCTCGGCGTGGTCACTCTCGTCGGTGCCGCACTCACCGCGTTCTACATGACCCGCGTCATGCTGATGACCTTCTTCGGCGAGCGCCGTTGGAAGCCCGACACCCACCCGCACGAGTCACCCACGGTGATGACCGGGCCGATGATCCTGCTCGCGTTCGGATCGGTCTTCGCCGGCGGGGTGTTCGTGTGGGGTTCGTCGCTGGTGAACTGGCTCGAACCCGTCGTCGGCTCCCATCACGCGGAGCCCGTGGTGCCCGCCGCGGTGGTCACCGCACTGGCGTTGACCGCCGTCGCGATCGGTGTGGCCATCGCCTACCGCAAGTACGCCGAAGCCCAGATCCCCGAGGTCGCACCGGAGCAGGTCAGCGTGCTCACCGATGCCGCGCGTGACGACCTCTACGGCGACAAGATCAACGAAGCCGTCTTCGAGCGGCCCGGCCGCCACCTCACCAGAGCACTGGTGTTCCTCGACGCGAAGGGCGTCGACGGGATCGTCAACGGAACCGCCGCCTCGATCGGCGGGCTGTCGGCGCGAATCCGCAAGGTGCAGACCGGTTTCGTGCGTTCCTACGCCCTGTCCATGTTCACCGGCGCGGCCCTGGTGGCCGCTGCCCTTCTCGCGGTGAGGTTCTGGTGAACTCGTTTCCCTGGCTGACGACACTCTGGCTCGCCCCCGCGATCGGGGCGGGCGTGGTGCTCGTCCTGCCCGCCGCCCGCCGGACGGTGGCGCGTGGCGTGGCGTTCGCGACGTCGATCGGTGTCCTCGCACTGGCGGTCGTCCTGACGGTACGGTTCCAGCCCGGCGGCGCGCAGTACCAATTCGTCGAATCCCACGAATGGATCCCGGCATTCGGTGTCGGCTACACCCTCGGTCTCGACGGCATCGCCACCGCGTTGGTCCTGCTGACAGCAGTGCTCGTGCCGCTGCTGATCCTGGCAGGCTGGAACGACGACACCGCCACCGGCGAGGGACCCAAGACCATCCACATCTACATGGCGTTGATGCTGCTGGTCGAGTCGATGGTGCTGATCTCGTTCCTCGCCCTCGACATCCTGCTGTTCTATGTGTTCTTCGAAGCGATGCTGATCCCGATGTATTTCCTCATCGGCGGTTTCGGCACCCGCACCACCGACGCCGCGATCCGCGCCCAACGCTCACGCGCGGCCGTGAAGTTCTTGCTCTACAACCTGTTCGGCGGGCTGATCATGCTCGCCGCGGTGATCGGGTTGTACGTGCTGACCGCCCAGGCAGGCCTCGGCGAGGGTTCGGCGGGCACCTTCGATCTGCGGGTCGTGGTCGCCGCGGCCAACAACGGTGAACTCGGCGGCAGCACAGCCGTTCTCAACGCACTGTTCCTCGGCTTCATGTTCGCCTTCGCGGTCAAAGCGCCACTGTGGCCACTGCACACCTGGTTGCCCGACGCAGCGGTCTCGGCCACCCCGTCCAGCGCGGTGCTCATGATGGCGGTCGTCGACAAGGTCGGCACCTTCGGCATGCTGCGCTACTGCGTGCTGCTGTTCCCCCTCGCCTCGGACACCTTCGCGCCCTTGGTGATCACACTGGCCGTGATCGGCATCGTCTACGGTGCGCTGCTCGCGATCGGCCAAACCGATGTGATGCGACTGATCGCCTACACCTCGATCTCGCACTTCGGGTTCATCATCCTCGGCATCTTCGCGATGACGAGCCAGTCGCAGTCCGGTGCGACCCTGTACATGGTCAATCACGGATTGTCCACGGCCGCACTGTTTCTCATCGCCGGATTCCTCGTCTCCCGCCGCGGTACCAGGATGATCGCCGAGTACGGCGGCGTGCAGAAGGTCGCGCCCGTGCTGGCAGGCACGTTCTTGATCGCAGGCCTGGCCACTCTCTCGCTGCCCGGTCTGGCGCCGTTCATCAGCGAATTCCTGGTCCTGGTCGGCACCTTCCCCAAATACCAGGCGGCGGCGGTGATCGCGACCGGTGCGCTGGTGCTGGCCGCGATCTACGTGCTGTGGCTGTATCAGCGGTTGATGACCGGTCCGCTGAAGAAGGGCAACGAGCATCTGCGTGACCTGGTGCCGCGTGAGCTGGCCGTGGTGGTGCCGCTGCTGGTCGCGCTGCTGGTGCTCGGCTTCTATCCGAAACCGATCCTGGATCTGGTGGATCCCGCAGTGGGGCACACCCTCTCGACGATCGGTAAGCACGACCCCGCCCCAACGGTCCCGGCCCCCGAAGCAGGTGCGGCCACCCCGCCCGCAGGCGGCCACAAATGAGGACGGACTCCGTGACCATCACCGAGCTCGCGGCCATCGCGCCCGCACCGAGCATCGAATACCACCTGCTCGCCCCGATGCTGATCGTGTTCGCGGTCGGCGTGGTGGGTGTGCTCGTCGAAGCGTTCGTGCCGCGGCCCTACCGGTACCTGACACAGTTGGTGCTCGGGTTGGCCGGCGTGGTGGGCGCATTGGTCGCCGTCGTGTTGCTCGCCGGGTCCGAGGGCACGGCGGTGGTCGGCGCGGTGGCCATCGACGGGGTCACCCTGTTTCTGCAGGGCACGATCCTGTTGGTCGCGTTGCTGGGTCTGCTGCTGATCGCCGAGCGCGGTGCGGTGCCGCGGGCGCGCAGCGGTCCAGGGACGTGGAGCCGGGCGGCCGCCGCGCTGGATCGTGGGGTCGACGCGTTCACCCCGCAGGCTTCCGCAGTGCCCGGCAGCGCGCACGAACTCGCCGCGGTGCGCTCGGGTGTCTCGACCACCGAGGTGTTCCCGCTGACGATGATCGCGGTCGGTGGTCTGCTGCTGTTCCCCGCGTCCAATGATCTGCTGACGATGTTCGTCGCGCTCGAAGTGCTGTCGCTGCCGCTGTATCTGCTGTGCGGGCTGGCTCGCCGCAGGCGGTTGCTCTCGCAAGAGGCGGCGATGAAGTACTTCCTGCTCGGTGCGTTCTCGTCGGCGTTCTTCCTCTACGGCATTGCCCTGCTGTACGGGCAGACCGGCACGGTGTCACTGCCGGGAATCGGTGCGGCACTGGACAAGCAGCCCGAGAACGCCACCCTCGGTCTGCTCGGCATCGGGATGCTCGCCGTCGGTCTGCTGTTCAAGATCGGTGCCGTGCCATTCCAAGCCTGGGTGCCCGACGTCTACCAGGGCGCGCCGACACCGATCACCGCTTTTATGGCCGCGGCCACCAAGATCGCCGCCGTCGGCGCGACCATGCGGGTGCTGATGGTGGGAGTCGGCGCGCTGAGCTCTGATTGGCGTCCGGTGCTCGCCGCGGTCGCCGTCGCGACGATGGTCGTCGGCGCGATCATGGCGATCACGCAAACCGACGTGAAGCGCATGCTCGCCTACTCGTCGATCGCCCACGCCGGGTTCCTGCTCGTCGGCATCGCCGCCGCCGACACGGCCGGTGTCGCCGCCGTGCTCTTCTATCTGCTGGCCTACGGCCTCGGCACGGTCGGCGCGTTCGCGGTGGTCAGTCTAGTCCGTGACTCCTCCGGTGACGAAGCGACCGCGCTGTCCCAATGGGCGGGCCTCGGCCGCCGATCCCCCTGGCTCGCTTCGGCTTTCGCCCTGTTGCTGCTTTCCTTCGCCGGTCTGCCGCTCACCAGCGGGTTCGTCAGCAAGTTCGCCGTCTTCGCGGCCGCCTCCGGTTCGGGTTACACCGCGTTGGTGATCGTCGGTGTCCTCTGCAGCGCCATCGCCGCCTTCTTCTACGTCCGCGTGATCGTCCTGATGTTCTTCACCGACCCCCCGGCCGACGCGCCCATCGTGACCGCCCCCTTCGCGACCACCCTGGTCGTGGCGTTCAGCGCTGGTGCCACCGTTCTGCTCGGCCTGTTCCCCCAACCGATCCTCGACCTCGCCGACCGCTCCGCGGAATTCATCCGCTGATGTCGTCGATTCCCCAACCCGACTCGCGCCCACCGACCAGCCACGAACGCCACGTCGGCCAACCGTGGAACGCCTCCTACCTCGACGGCCCCGCACCTTGGGACATCGGCGCCCCGCAGCCCGCTGTCGTGCGGCTGGCCGAAGCGGGTGGGTTCCGCGGACCGGTCCTCGACGTCGGCTGCGGCACCGGCGACAACGCGCTGTTCATCGCCGCCCGCGGGCTACCGGTGCTCGGTGTCGACGTAGCCGAGGCAGCGCTGGCCACAGCCCGGCGAACCGCCGACGACCGCGGGATCGACGCCGGCTTCGCGATGGCCGACGCTCTGCACCTGCAGCGTCTGTATCGCCGCTTCGAAACAGTCCTCGACTGCGGCCTGTTCCACACCTTCGACGTCACCGAACGAACCGAGTACGTGGCGAGTCTGGCCTCGGTCACCGACTCCGGCGGCACCCTGTACGTGCTGTGCTTCAGCGACACCGGCCCCACCATCGGCCCGCACCCGGTCACCACGCAAGCCCTCACCGCGCCCTTCACCGGCAATCCCGCCTGGCGCGTCGCCACCATCATCCCGGAGCACCTGCGAACACGATTCGCCGACACGACCTCCGCCTGGCGCGCGACGATCGAGCGACTGTGAACGGCGGGCTCGGGAACTCCAGCAACGGGGTCACGGTGCTCCCGCCCCCGCGGCTGCTCGCGGACGGGCTGATCATGGTCGAATCCGGACGCTGGCACGACGGCCGGTTGTGGTTCGCCCACTGGGGCAGCGGCGACGTGGTCGCCGTCGACCTCGACGGGCAGACCGAAGTGGTCGCGCCCGGCCGCGACACCATGGGGTGGTCGATCGACTGGCTGCCGGATGGCCGGCTTCTGGTCTCCGGGCAAGAGCTGACCCGAGTGGAACCGGATGGATCGACCGTGCGGCACAGCGCTCAGGGCGGCAACGAGATCGTTGTCGACGCGGCCGCTCATGTCTATGTCAACGGCGCTGATTTCGACTTCGTCGGCGGCGGCGCACCCGAACCTGGCTGGATCCGTCTGGTCGCCCCCGACGGATCCACCCGCGACGTCGCGGGTGACATCGAGTTCCCCAACGGAATGGTGATCACCCCCGACGGCTCGACGTTGGTGGTTGCGGAATCCTTCGCCGGACGGCTCTCCGCGTTCGACATCCAGGACGACGGCTCGTTGTCGGGCCGACGTACCTGGGCCGAAGGGCTGGGACCGGACGGAATCTGCGTCGACGCCGCCGGAGGCATCTGGAGTCAAACTGCTGATATGCCCGATCCCGACGACGCGAGCGCCCCCGCGGGAGCAGTGGTTCGGGTACTCGATGGTGGCAAGATCACCCATAGTGTCGAGACCGACCTCCCGTGTTTCTCCTGCGCGCTCGGCGGGCCGGAAGGCCGGCATCTGTTCCTCTTGTGCAACGAGTTCGAGGGGATCGACCGACTCGAAGCAGTGCTGTCTCGCCGGAGCGCGCGGATCTACGTCACCGAGGTGCCGAGTTGGACCTGACCGAGCGTCCATCAACGTCCGACCGCAGATCAGTCCCCTCCCGTCTCGGCACCCTGGCGATCGTGCTCGGTGTGGCCGTTGCGATTCCGGTGCTCGCGACCCTGGCCTTCGCCGCCATCGGCCACCCCGAGTGCGACCCGCGCTTTCGGGCCTTGACCTGAAGAGTGGTTGAGCTCCTAATGTCCGTTTCATGAGTGGACACGAGAACGCACAAGCAAAGGCAGTCGCGGTTCTGGGGTTGGGTGAGATGGGGTCGGCACTGGCCACCGCCCTTCTGGACGGCGGTCATCGCGTCACCGTGTGGAACCGGTCGCAAGACAAGGCACATCCGTTGGTGGCCAAGGGCGCACGGTTGGCCGCGACGCCGACGGAGGCCGTGGGCACAGCCGAGGTGGTGATAGTCAATGTCAAAGGTGGCGCTGTCGCGGCGGACCTGTTGCGTGCGTCGGGGCCGGAGTTGACGGGACGAACGGTAGTCGACCTGACCGACGGCTCATCCGAACAGTCCAGAGCCACCGGGCAATTGGTGACCGAGCTCGGCGCGGACTACCTCCACGGCCAGATCATGACCATCGCCCCGGCGATCGGCTCACCGGACGCGGTGGTGTTCTACGGCGGCGCGCGCATCGCGTTCGACCGATACGAACCCCTGCTCCGAACCGTCGGTGGCCGCGCCACCTTCGTCTCTCCCGACCCCGCCGTGCCCGTGCTGTACGGCATGGCTGTCCACGACATCATGTGGGGTCTGCTGAACGGATTCCTCCACGCCTCAGCACTTCTCGGCAAAGCCGGCCTCCAGATCGGCGAGTTCGCTCAGCAGGCCGAACCGTCTCTGGCGGCGCTGTCGTCACTGTTCCCGATGCTCGCGAAAGAGATCGACAGCACCGAATTCGCCACCCCCTACGGCGCCCTCCAACATCACCTCCCCTCCCTCGACGACTTGCTCTCCGAAAGCAGCGCCCGCGGAATCGATACCGACCTCCCCGCCTACACCAGAAACCTCGTCGCCACCGCCATCACAGCAGGCCACGGCCACGACAGCTACTCCCGGCTGGTCGAACACTTCAGCCGTAAATAACCACCTCGTGGAGGGGCGCCGAGTACCGCCCCTCCACTTCCCCAGCGCCCGGTCCGGGCCCGACGGGAGAGCCGCTGAGAATCAGCCGGGACCCCCGATACCGCCCACGATCAGGTCGGTCAGGGCCGAGATCGCTTCCTCGGCAGACGTCGAGCCCAGGTTCAGTTCCGCGGCCAGCGTTTCGGCCGCACCTAACACGCCGACACAGCGCAGGCGAAGTGCTGCGGCGGTGAGGGGCGAGAACGGCAGCAGCGTGACCGCCATCCAGTCCCGGTAGCTGTCGAGCATGTCGTGCTGGATTGCCTGGACATCCGGATTGCCCTTCAGGGCAGCGGAAATGGCATCGAACTCCGGCATTTCGGTCGCGCAGGCGAAGTAGGCGGCGCTCATGACCCGGGCGATTTCCTCGACGCTGGGGGTGGCGTCGCGGACGGCCTGTTCCGACGCGAGGCGGTGGCGTTCGTCGAGTTGCCGGTACAGCGCCAGCAGCAGGTCGGGTCGGGTGCCGAAGTGGTCGTAGACGATCGGCCTGCTCACCCCTGCGGCCTCAGCGAGGGTGGCGAGCGTCAGGCCGTCGGTGCCGTGCTCGCGCACCAAGGTCAGGGCGGTGTCGAGCAATTGCTCGCGTCTGGCGGGCTTGGCCAGCCTGCCCGATCGTGCGGTCATCTTCCCTTGCGCCATGGCCCCAGTTTAGCTACAAAGAGTAAGTTACAAACTGTAGCTTTATTGCGGGAACGGAGTTCACCATGGACCGATCAGTACTGATACTCGGCGGATCGGGGCAGGCGGGGTCGGACACCGCCGCCCTGCTGCGCCTCTGGTATCCGACCTTGCCGTTGACCATCGCGGGCCGTGACCTCGACCGCGCGCAGCGGGTCGCCGACGAACTCGGCACCGCCACAGCGGTGACGATCGATCTGTCGCGCCGCGATCTCGGCCTCGCCGAAACGAACCACTCCGCGGTAATCGCCACACTGTGGGACGACCGGCTCAACGGCCTGCACTACGCACAAGATCACGGACTGCCGTACCTCAGCATCTCCAGCGGTCTGCTCGACATCGGCCCGGAAATCGTTGCCGGTGCGCAAAGATCCAGTGCGGCACCAGTTCTGGTAGCCAGCCACCTGATGGCGGGGATTGCCGTTCTCGCCACGCTGGATTCCGTGCGCGAGTTCGCGAGGGTCGACACGGTCCGGGTCGGCGTCGCGCTAGATGACACCGACACCGGCGGACCAGCCGGGATCGCCGATCTGGAGCGGTGGTCCGCCGTCACGTCGGCAGGACTGGTGCGTCGCGACGGCGTCTTCACCTGGCTCGCCGAAGCCGACGCCCAAGCCGATGTGTCCACCGTCGACGGCACCGCCTTGCCCGGTCAGAGCATCCCGGTCCTCGATGTGCCGAGCCTGGCCCTCGCGACCGGGGCACCGAATGTCCGGGTCGACTTCGCGGTCGGCGAGACGCCGAGC
Organism: Nocardia sp. FBN12; assembly: GCF_054031145.1. Taxonomy (NCBI): domain Bacteria; kingdom Bacillati; phylum Actinomycetota; class Actinomycetes; order Mycobacteriales; family Nocardiaceae; genus Nocardia; species Nocardia sp. FBN12. The sequence goes on along the minus strand of NZ_CM132926.1, from coordinate 2,281,583 downwards.
AGGCGACGCGGCGAACCCGCCTCGATCGACATCAGGATCGACCTCGACGGCACCGACCAAGCGGGCAATCCAGTCAGTCGCACGCACCACGTCGTCCACCCGGACGGGCAACGGCCACTGACCGCTCTCGGCATCGCCCTCGGCGCAGAACGACTCCTCGGCCTCAACGGCACCCGGCCGACGCCCGGCATCCACACGCCGGAATCGCTGATCGATCCCGCCTACGCGATGCGGCGGATGCGCGAAGCGGGCGCGAGCCTCGGGTAGCGATCTCCCCGAGTCCGGCGCTGTCGAAGTACGCCGAGCAGGAACTGTCGGACCCGGCAGATACGGTGGCCGACATGAAGGGTACGGGGAGAGCCTTGTTGGACGACGTTGCGGGAATGTCCATCCCGCGGCGGATGCGGACGTTGGCGATGGCGGCTCGACGCTCGGCCGGCAGTGCCGAGCTGGCGCGCCTGCTCGGCGAGATCGCCGCGGAGGGGCGATCCGGGCAGCGGACCGCGAACTATCTGGCTGTCGTCGGCGAAGAGCGCGGTTACCTGCTGTCGCAACTCGATTCGACGGATCAGGAGATCGCGGGCACGGCGCTGTCGGGGCTGATCCGCCTCGGCGTCGATCCCGCGGTGGTCGTCGACAGATTGCCGGACGCCGCGCAGCGAACCAGGAGGCGCATCCGCCGCGCGCTCGCACGCGCGGATCGTCCGGAGATCGCCGACGCGCTGGTTCCCGCGCTGCAGATATCGTTCGGGGACGTGGAGGCGGCGCGTGTGTTGCCGTCGTGTTCGGCGGCTGTCGTGGCCGAATGGCTGCCGTCGCTGGCGTACGCGGTGCCGAGCTGGACTACCTTGTCCAACAAGCACATCGATGTGGTCTTCGATTTCGTCGAGACGCGGTCGCGGGGAGCGGGCCGCGCCGAGTGGCGGGAACTCTGGGCATCGCTGACCGCCAGCCCGGTCACCGCAGGCGAATACGCCCCTGATCGATTGCTCGCATTGGCCGCGGTGGCCGTCGAGTTCGTGCCGGTGACAGCATTGAATCCGGTCGCGGGAAAACTGGCGCGCCACGACCCCGGGGCGATGCTGCGGCTGATGCTGCATCCCAGTGGGAACGGCCGCGCGCTGGCAGGCCCGGCGTTGTGGCGGGCGATGCGGTCGCTGCCCGACGACGAACTGCGCCAGCTCTACCTCGCCGCCCGCCCGAAACTCGAGATCCTGCGGGCTGTTCCGCCGTCGCGGCGCCACGCGATCGCGGGGGCAGACCTCGCGCGCCCAGGATCGGCGCCGGCCGCGGTCGACCTCGCTCTGCTCGACACGATTCCCGGTCCGGCCCGTGCGCAGATCGCCCGCGAACTCCTGTCGCGCCCCGGCGGCACGGACCTTCCCGACGTCACCGACCGTCTCACCGCACGACTCACCTGGGCCGAAGCGAAACCGGCACTCACAGAGGCGATCCGGCGCCCCACGGCCGACGAGCGCGCCATCGCCTACCCGCAACTCGTCACGGCGGCAGTGGGTAGCCGCGATCCGTTGGTCATCACCGAGCTGTTGTCCCTGATGACGCGGTTGCGCAACGAACAGGATCCGGTCCGCACCAGCGCACTGCACGCGGTCGCAGCCATCCCGATGTCGCTGCTCGTCACCGACCACCTGCCCGGTCTGGAACAACTCGCCACCGACGCACTGCAAGCGCGCGACCGCTCGTGGAACACGTCGAACACGGTCGCGACACTCGCCCGCACCCTGCTGCTACACGGCGGCACCACGTCCGAGGTGGCGTTCACCGCGACCGCACTCCGGATCATGGGCATGCTCGCCGAACTGTCGATCGAGCCGAATCTGTCGGGGCTGCACCGCAATCTGCCCCGCGGCGCCGAACAGCAGATTCTCGCGACGCTGCTCCCCCGGCTCGAGTCCGACGCGGATCGTGACCGCTGGGACCTGTGTCTGAGCTTGGCCGACGGACTCGGTCACCGCGCCTTCGACCTGCCCGCGCTGCAACGGCTGATCGTGCGTGCCTGCTTCGCGTCCTCGGATTCGACTGTCCGCCAGGCTGTTCGGCTCGCACTCGCCGCACCGGCCACCCGCGACGCCCACCTCGACGAACTCCTCGCCCGCGATCGTTCCCTGATCACGCTGCCGCTGGTGCAATCGCTGATCGGCGACCGTCGCACCGACCTGCTCGATGCCCTGCTGAACACCAAGACGCCGGGCCGGTTCCTGTCGGCGAAGGTGGTGTTCGTGCCGATGTGGGTCACCGGATTCCACCGGTGGTCACCGCGGCACGTCGACCGTTACGCGCGTCTGCTGTACGACTACGCGCGCGGCCGCAAGACCACCCCGTATGAGCGAGCCTCGGCGATCCGCCAACTCGGTCGTCTGCCGGGCAGTTTCGCGCGGCTGATGTGGTTTGTCGACAACGGCGAGCTCGTCGACATCGAGGCCGCGCTCACCGCGCTCGGTACCAGCGACGAGCCCGAAGCGGCCATCGGCGTGCTCGCGCGGCATGTGGGTGACGATCGCGCTCGGGTCGCGGTCAGCAGTATCGCGACCTGTGCCAAGTGGATCGCGCCTGCTCGGTTGTCGGGAACCGTTGCGCCGCTGCTGGAGTCACCCAAGGTCACCGCGCGGAAAGAAGGTATCCGGCTCCTCGCGGAGTTGCGTGCTCCCGATGCGTTGCCGATCATCGCAGCGCTGGCCACCGGCCCCGGCGCCCATCGCGATGTGCGCCGCGCGGCCGTGTTCGCCACCAGATTCCTCCTCGACCACGACCCCACGTGGGCGCTGCTCGGCGAAGCGGCGGCCGATCCCGAGGTGGCCGGCGCGATCCTCGACATCCGGCCTGCCATGTTGCCCGTCGCGCAGCGGCAACGGTTCGCGACGCTGGTGCGCGACTTGGCCGCCGATCCCGATCGTCGCTTGGCCACCCCCGCGCTCAACGCACTGGGCTCGTGGCAGCGATGGTGGGCGCCGGGCACCTACGAGGTGATCGTCGACCGGCTCACCGACCTCGAATCGCTCGGCATGTGGACTGCCGCGATGCGCGCAGTGTTGACCGGTGTCCGGGCAGACGGCGACCCGGCGGCCGTGGTCGAGATCGTCCACCGGTTACGCAGCGCCGAGTTCTCCGCCGTCGGCCGGGATCTTCCCGCACACCAACGTCTTTCGCTGCTGCTGCACTTGTACATGACCATTGTGCGCAATCACCCCACGAGCCCGCGGGCGTTTTCCGCACCGGTCGTCGCCGCCTTGGCCGACGACGCGATCTGGCACGACCAGGTCATCGAACTCACCGTGGTGGCGGTGCGCTGGACCGACCCCGACGGTGTCATCGCAACCTTCGACGAGGTCGCCCGCTACGCCACCGGCGCCCTCGTCACTCGCCCCGCTCATCACCTCGGCCAACGCCTCAACGCCGAACTCGACACCACGCCACCGACGACCTTTCACACGATCAGCGCCGAACTCGCCCGCAGCCCAGCAGCTTCCACCGCGCTGGCCGCACTCACCATTGTCAACCGCTGTGCCGGCAAGTTCGGCTGGTCACCTGAGTGGGCTCAGGTGCTGACGGCGTTGCGTGCACACGCCGACCCCGATGTCCGCCGTGCTGCCCATACCGTGTTCATGGCATCGGAGTAGTCCCGGCTCGCGGGCGTCCTCGGGAGCGTCAACGCAGGTCGCCAGGAGCCGGACCGGTCGCGAACGGGTTCGGCTCCCCCTCGGCCAGCACCCCCACGAAGGGGTCCCCCTCGCCCGCGAAAACATAGGCGCCGCTGTCGATCCGCTCGATCAGGCTGTTCGTCCACGCCGCCTCGCTGTCGGCCGAGTGCAGCCACATGTTCATGATCTCGCCGATGTGGCCGAGCTGTTCCGGACCGTCCTCCGGGGTGTAGTACTCGGTCACCGAGCCGCGCCACTGCCCCAGCCGCGCGACGCGCTCCCTGAGCAGTGCGACAGCCTCGTCCCGTGGTAGATCGACCATGAACCCGATACCAGCCGACAGCATGTCCATCTTCTGGTCATAGGAGGTGAGGGCCTGGCGCAGCAGAGCGAGGTACTCCTCGGTGCCCTTGTCGGTGATCTCGTATTCGACCCGCGGCGGACCGCCCACGGTGCTCGGCGCGACCTCATGGGCGACGAGGAGATCTTGCTTCGCCAGTTGCTTGAGCGCGTGGTAGATCGACCCCGGCTTGGCGTTGGACCACTCGTGGGCGCCCCAGAACTCCAGGTCGTTGCGCACCTGGTAGCCGTGTGCCCGGCCGTGTTGACGGACCGCGCCGAGCACCAGCAGCCGAATGGCCGACATGTACGCCTCCTTCTAGGCAACCTTGACTAGAGCATCTCGAAGCTAGCTTAACCAGGTGCCGCGGTGGCAGGCATCCAGCAAGTAATCAAGTTTGACTAAACGGCGAAATGTTCGTACCTTGGTTCTCCTAGTCAAGTTTGATTACTGACTGAAGGAGAGCATTGTGACTGACCACGATCTGGCGATCGTCGTCGAAGGCCTACGAAAGAGGTACGGGGACAAAAATGCCCTCGACGGCCTCGATCTCACGGTCCGCGCCGGGACCGTCCAGGGAATTCTCGGCCCGAACGGCGCAGGCAAGACCACGGCCGTGCGGATCATGTCCACCCTGCTACGCCCCGACGCGGGACGCGTCGAGGTGGCGGGCATCGACGCCATGACCAGGGCAGAGGAGGTGCGCTCGCGCATCGGGCTGCTCGGCCAGCACGCCGCCGTCGACGAGGAGCTCAGCGGCCGCCAGAACCTCGAGATGTTCGGCCGGCTCTACCACCTCGGCGCACGCCGAGCGGGCACCAGAGCCGATGAGCTCCTGCACCGATTCGGGCTCGCGGACACCGGCACCAAGGCCGTCAAGCAGTACAGCGGCGGCATGCGCCGGCGCCTCGACCTCGCGGCTTCGCTCATTTCCCAGCCGCAGGTGCTGTTCCTGGACGAGCCGACGACCGGGCTCGATCCGCGTGGCCGCACGGAGGTGTGGAACGCCGTGCGCTCGCTGGTCGACGGCGGCACGACCGTGCTGCTGACCACCCAGTATCTGGAGGAAGCCGACCAGCTGGCCGACCAGATCGCCGTGATCGACCACGGCAGGGTCATCGCCGAGGGCACGGCCGACCAGCTGAAGTCCAAAACCGGGGGTGACCGCATCGACGTGGTCCTGCACGACACCACGCAACTCGCTCTCGCGGCCTCGCTCCTCCCCGGCGAGGCGGTGGTCGACGAGGACCGGCGGATGGTCAGCGCCACGGTCGCCGACCGGATGGCCGCGCTCACCGAGACCGTGCGGGCACTGGAAACGGCGGGCATCGAGGCGCAGGACATCGCCTTGCGTAGGCCCACGCTCGACGAAGTCTTCCTGCACCTGACGAAGGAGACTGTGTGAGTACGACATTCGACACCCGCTCGACGCTGAGCTGGGCGGCCGCCGATTCCTGGACGATGACCAGACGCGAGCTGGCGCACTGGGCGCGCCAGCCCGTTCAGGTGGTCATCGGGCTGGCGTTCCCGGTGATGATGCTGCTGATGTTCACCTACTTGATCGGTGGTGGACGGGGCGTCGACGGGGACTTCGCGGCATTTCTGGTCCCCGGCATGCTGACCATGACGATGGCCTTCGGTCTCGAGGCGACGATGCTCTCGGTCACCCAAGACCTCGGTAAAGGTGTCATCGACCGGTTCCGCTCGATGCCCATGAACTCCGGTGCCGTGCTGGTCGGACGCAGCGTCGCGGACATGCTGCAATCGGTCGTCGGACTGACGGTGATGATCGCGGTGGGCTACGTGATCGGCTGGCGGTGGCACGGCGGATTCTCCGCGTTCCTCGCCGCGGTGGGACTGCTGTTGCTGCTCCGGTTCGCGATGCTGTGGATCGGCATCTATCTGGCGATGGTCGCGGGCAAACCGGAACTGGTGCAGGCGGTGCAGATCCTGGTCTGGCCGATCACCTTCCTGTCCACCGCCATCGCCTCGCCCGAGTCGATGCCGTCCTGGCTCGGCGCTGTCGTGGAGTGGAACCCGATGTCCGCGACGGCAACCGCGGTGCGCGGCCTGTTCGGCAATCCAGGTGCCGATGGCGACTCCTGGGCCGCGACCCACGCGGAGTTGCTCGCGGTGGCCTGGCCGCTGGCGCTGATCGCGGTGTTCTTCCCGCTGGCGGTGCAGCGCTTCCGCGACCTGAGCAGCTAGTCGAGGTGTGGTGTGCCCCCGGCCGTAGCCGGGGGCACACTCGTCTACCGCACCGTCCGGAAGAACGCCCGCACATCCTCGACCAGCAGGTCAGGCGCTTCCATGGCAGCGAAGTGCCCGCCTCGGTCGAATTCGGTCCAGCGCACGAGGTTGTTCTGCTTCTCGGCGATCCCCCGAATCGTGGTGTCGCCGGGGAAGACCGCGACAGCGGTCGGGACGCCCGAGCTGGGCAGATCAGCTCCCCACTGCTGGGATTCCTTGTACAGGCGCATCGAGGAACCCGCCGTGCCCGTGAACCAGAGGATCGCGATCTCGGCGAGCATGGCGTCGCGGTCGAGGGAATCCTCGGGCAAGGCGGCGGCGGGGTCTTTGTAGGTGTTGACCACGTCGACGATCCAGCCGAGCAGCCCGGCCGGTGAATCAGCGAGGGCGTGGGCCAGGGTGTGGGGGCGGGTGCTGTGCACGCTCGCGTACGCGGAGGTCTCGTTGCTGCTCCAATCCTGGAGTGCGGCAAGCTTTTCCTGATCCTGGGCGGTGTAGCCCGCACCGTCGTCGTTCCAGGCGGGGATGGTGATCGCGGCATTGAGATGCACGCCCGCGACTCGCGCGGTGTCGACGCGACCCAGCTGCGGGGCGATGAACGAACCCGCGTCGCTGCCCTGCGCGCCGTAGCGTTCGTAGCCGAGCTCGCTCATCAGCCGAGCGATCAGCTCGGCGGATCGCTCGGTCGCGGCCTGGCCGGGCTGGTGCGTGGGTCCGGAGAAGCCGAAACCGGGCAGCGTCGGGATGATGACATCGAAGGCGTCGCGCGGGTCGCCGCCGTGCGCGCGCGGATCGGTCAGCGGTCCGATCATCGCGCCGAAGTCGGTGAACGGCCAGCCGTGGACCAGGACCAGCGGCAGCGCGTCGGATTCAGGTGAGCGGACGTGGGTGAAGTGCAGGCGCTGACCGTCGATCTCGGTGACGAACTGTGGGTGCGCGTTGCGTGCGGATTCGGCGGCACGCCAGTCGAACTCGGTTCGCCAGTAGTCGGCGAGGTCGCGCAGATACGAGGTGGGCAGCCCGTAGGTCCAGCCGGTGCCGGGCAGGTCCTGCGCCCAGCGGGTGCGGGCGAGCCGATCGCGCAGGTCGTCGAGGTCGGACTGCGGGATGTCGATCCGGAAGATTTCGCTCATAGGAACAACCCTAGGAACGGCTTAGGTCAGAATCGTTCCTAAGGAAACGGCAGAATGACGACATGGCCGAAACCTCCGCCCGGTTGCTCCGACTCCTGTCGATGCTGCAGACCCACCGCGCCTGGTCGGGTGCCGAACTCGCGACCAGGCTCGATGTCACCCCACGCACCGTGCGCCGCGATATCGACCGGCTGCGCGGGCTGGGCTACCCGGTGCAGGCGTTGCAGGGAACCGCGGGCTATCGGTTGGGGGCCGGCGCGTCGATGCCACCGCTGCTCCTCGACGACGAGGAAGCCGTGGCCGTCGCGGTCGGCTTGCGCACCACCTCGGGCGGTACCGTCACCGGAATCGAGGACGCGTCGTTGCGCGCGCTCGCCAAGCTGGAGCAGGTACTGCCGTCACGGCTGCGGCATCGGCTCACGACCTTGCAGCAGTCGATGGTGCGGGTCGCCGCCGACTCACCGCGAGTGTCATCCGAGACCCTGCTGACGATCGCCGAAACCTGCCGCCGCCACGAGCGTCTGCGGTTCGACTACACCGACCACGCCGGTCGCGTCTCTCGCCGCGATGTCGAACCCGATTCGCTGGTCAATCTGAGCAGGCACTGGTATCTGGTGGGGTGGGATGTCGACCGAGCGGATTGGCGGTCGTTCCGTATCGACCGGCTGCACCCCCGTGTCCCGACGGGCCCGCGCTTCACCCCGCGCCCGCTACCCGACGGTGACGCCGCGACGTATCTGTCGCGCAGGCTGTCAGCCGAGTCGTGGCCGTGGCGCACTGTGGTCACGCTGCACGGCTCGGCCACCGAGCTGGCCGAGCGGGTCTGGCCGGGAATGGGTGTCCTCGAAGCAGTCGACGACCTCAGCTGCCTACTGCATCTGGGCGCCGACTCCCCCGCCTCGCTGGCCTGGATGATCACCGCCCTCGACATCGGATTCACTGTCACCGACCCACCAGAACTCATCGACGCCTTGCGGACGGTGAGCGAGCGCTGCCATGACGCGATCGTGCCACCTACCAGCTGACTGAGCGGCTCTCACTCAGCGGCGACGAGACGGTTACTCGCACAGTGCGTGAGTGAGCAGGCCCGCGAGATCGACCGAGGAGGGTGTGCCGGTGTAGGCAACGGTGACCGCGCGCCCGCCTGCCGTGGCACCCGCGACGGTGGAGAAGCCGCGGACACCGCCGAGGTGGCCGACATACCGCACACCGCACGGCAGTGGGGTGTAGCCGAGACCCAGACCGTAGAACATGCCGTCACCGTTACCCATGTCGACACCGTCGAGCATCTGCCGGAGTTGGGGCTCGGGCACGACCCAACCGGCCACCAGCGCGAGGAAGAACCGGTTCACATCAGCGCCTGTGCTCACCAGGGCGCCGGATGTCCACGGCACCGACGGCTCCATTCGCGTTGTGTCGGTGACGGTTCCGTCGACGCTGGTGTACCCGGTGGGATGAGGGTGGCGCAGACCGGTTTCGCCGGTGCCGGGCAGGTAGGTGTTCGACAACCCGAGTGGAACCACGATGCGGTCGCGCAGTTCGTCGGTGTAGCGATTCCCGGTCACCGCCTCGATCAGCATGCCCGCGACGATGTAGTTGATGTTGGCGTACTCGAATCGGGTGCCCGGCGCGAACTTCGCCGGGTGCGCCAGGGCCAGCGCGATCTCCTGGCCGGGGGTGAACGTGCGGCCCGCCTTCGCGGCTTCGTGTTCGTCGAGCTCCGGGGTTCGGGCAGGTTCGGGCAGGCCACTGCGGTGGCCCAGGATCTGACGGACGGTGATCGCGCGGCCGTCCACCCCGTCGCCGGTGAGCAGACCGGGCAGATACGTGTCGACGGAACGGTCGAGGTCGATGCGGTGTTCGGCCACCAGTTGCAGCACGATCGCGGCGGTGAAGGACTTGGTGATGCTGCCGACCCGCACATGCTGGGGGATGTCGGTTCCGATCGGGGTCGACGTGGCCGTGTCGGCCAGGCCGGAGCCGACGACGGTGCTCGCGCCGTCCTCGGTGAGCGTGGCGACGGCCCCCACGGCGCCCGCGCCGACCATCGCGTCGAGGTCGGCGCGCACAGCGGCGACGCGAGCTACCGGCTCGGCCGCGCTCGTCGTGATGGCAGTCAGCATCAGCGCAGCGGTGAGGATCGGGATGGTGACGGTTCGAAAGCGCATGTTCGAACGGTAGAAAGCCAAGGCCCGCACCCACATTGGACTGCGGTACTACCTGTACCCCCGACGGGGGTAGCGGGGCAGGGCGGTCCGGTCGCCCTGCCCGCGACATTCGGGTCAGGCCCGTCGCAACCCCAGCACCGCCATGGTGCCGATCCCCTTCGTCTTTTCCTCGTACCCGGCGAAACCGGGACAGCGTCGCGCCTGCCCGGCGCGGGTGCGAGCGACCACGCTCACGGCTCGTCGAGTACTTCTTGGAGGCGGGCGGCGAAGGTGGCGGGGTCGTGGACGAATCCGGTGTGGTCGCCGGGGAACAGGACCGGGTCGACGCCGAGCGCCGAGGCCAGTTCGCGGGCGGTGTGATCACAGAACTGCCCGGTGGACTCGGCACCGATCCCGACGATCACCCGGGTGGGAATCGAGCGCAGCAACGGCGGGTCCGGAACCCAGGCGGTGGTCGAACGCAGCTCGTGGGCGAACCAGAAGCGTTCGCTGGCAACCTGTTGCGGGTCGCGGTCGCCGCCGAAGATCTGTTCGAGCATCGGCTCCGGGATGGGAATCGCGGCCTGGGCGAAGAACTTTCGCCAGGCGCCGATCACCGCACCGGTGTCGTAGGTGGCGATGATGTCCTCGGTGAGCGCGCGCTGGGCGTCGGCGTCGGGCAGCAGTTCGCGCAGCGGCGGTTCGTGGGCGACCACGGTGGTGACCAGGTCGGGGTTGGTCTGGGCCAGTGCCAGCGCGGAGACGGCGCCGCCGCTGGATCCGAAGACCACGGCCGGGCCCGCGTCGAGGTGGGTGATGAGCCCGGCGAGGTCCGCGGCGCGGGCGAGCACCGTCGAATCCTGGTTCGGGTCGTCCAGGGGGCTCGCGAAATGGCCTCGCGGGTCGGTGGTGAGGACGGTGTTGGTGGCGGCGAGTTGTTCGGCGGCCGCGGCGAACGAGGCGGCGTTCATCGGCGCACCGACGAGGACGAGCAACGGTCCCGCCCCACGGACCTCGTAGTACAGGCGGGCGTCCGGCACCACGAGGGTGCCGGTGGTGACGGCGGAACTGGCGGTCATGAGGCTCTCCCGGATCTCGGCTACAGGTAGCACTCATAGAGACGGTGCACGCCGCGAGAACTCATCGCTCGCTACGAAAATTCTTTTCCCGCAGGATTTTCCGCAGGTCAGAGACATTTCGACCAAAGGGGCCTGGCCGCCCTCGCAGCGAGAACCGCTGACCTCTAACGACGGCGGCGCAGCTCGTCGGCCCGAGCCCGCAGGGTCCCGGCGACCAGTTCGCGCCCCTCGTGCGCCAGATCGACGACCTCACGAGCGCTCTTGCGCCCGGCATCACTGAGGATCGCGGCGAGTGCGGTGCCGGTGCGGCGCGCCGCGAACGACAACTCGTCGAGCAGTTCCTTCTGATAGCTCATCGAACACCACCCACGACAACTGGTTCTCGACCGTGATCGGATTGATCCATCGTGGGACTCCATTCGCAGCGCGGGCCAGCTCGAGTTACCTGGCAATGCTGAGTGTACAGTCGTGCACTGAACTGGTGTCAAGACCTTCGGGGCCATTGCTTCAGCGCCGTCCGCACCGACCACGAGTGCCGCACAGCGAAAGCTGCACAGCACCGGTGGCGGGCGGATTCAGTTGTAGGAGTTGGCGACCCCGTCGAGCAGGTGCTCGAGGGTTTCGTAGGCGGGCACGTCGACCACGTCGATCAGGTCGGCGGCCACCGGTACCGAGCGCTCGGCGGCGACCGAGGTGAACTGGGCGGTGTCGCCGGTGCGGAAGCCGTGTTCGGCGGCCAGGCGGCGCAGTTCGGGGTTGTCGGTGAGGAGTTTGCCGATCTTGTCGCCGGTGCCGGTCAGCGGGACCAGGGTGTGGCTCGACAGAACCGTGGGGGTCGGGTAGGTCAAGACCATGTCCGGCTTGATCCGGCCCTCGCCTGCCGCTTCGACGAACTGTGCCTCGTAGATGCAGACCAGCGGGGTCGGGCCCATACCGTTGGTGAGGTACTGGTTGAACGGCCCTTCGCTGCTGTTGTCGGTGTAGCCCTGCGCGAGGAACAGTTTCGACAAGGCGGGCAGCACGTGCTGTTCGGCGGTGGCCCCGCGCACGATGGTGTGGTCGTTGGCCACGTAACTGGCGATCGACAGGTACATGGCGGCGGAGTTGGAGCTGCGCGGGTCGGTGGTCGAGACCAGGATGTTCTTGGCGACCGGGTAGGTGGTGTTGTCGGGCAGGTCGTCCCACTGCACACCGGTCCCGGCCAGCTCCAGGTACTTGTTCATGTCGAACGTCGAGACCGGACCTGGTTTGATCACCCCGGCCGCGGTCAGCAGGTCCGCGATCGGCCGGTAGGTGGCGATCGCGATCGGTGACGAGAACGGGGTGTACTTGGTGGTGATGTTGCGTTGACGCTGGATACGTTCCGCGGCCGGAATGCTCGACGGGAACGCGAAATCGAAGGCGCCGAGGTCGACGGTGGTCGCGATCTGCCGCGAACCGGCCGGCTCGACCTGCACCTGGATCCCGTTGTCGGCGAGCACCTGCACCACACGCTCGTCGGCGAAGAACGACATCTTCTCCGACCCGACCACGCCACGCACCACCGTGGCCGGCGTCGCGACGGTGGCGGCGGGAGCGTCGGCGCCGCCGGGCAGCAGCACCACACCGGCGACAACACCGGCCACGACCACGGCCGCGCCGACCGACAAGGGCACCACCGCGCGCCTGCTCAGCCTCCGCGTCGCCTGCTCCTCGGAGCTGTTCGTCTCGCGCGCGATCAGCTCGGCGGCCCGCACACTCGCCGTCGGGGCGGGCACCCGCACCGTCGGATCGGGATCGGCGAGCTCACGGCGCACGATCCGCTCGACCAGGATCGGCACGAACTCCCGGATCGGCTTGCCGGTGAAACGATGGTGCGCGGCGCCTACCGCCGACGTCACCTGGTCGACGGGGACGTTCTCGGACAGGTCTTCGACCAAACTCTCGGTCATCCGCCGCATGGCCAGCTCTTCACGCTGGACGGCATCGGCAGCTACGCCGGGGACTACGCGCGACACCACACTTCTCCTGGGCTCACAATCGGGGGAGCGAACGCGGCGCACCGAACACCCGTGCGCACGCCGCGGGCCACGCTACCGTCGCGCAGCACAGTTACCCCAGCTGCGAGCGAGGGTGCACGCAGAGTTCAGCGCGCGCTCGGCTGCCCGCAACGTCGCGTTGTCCGTGAGTTCGCGTAAACCTCCAATTGCGCACTCACAGTGTGTGATTCGCTACTACAGCTCGGTCGCGGCGCGAATCGGCGCGACCGGCTCCTCGGTCGCAGGCCCGTGCGCCGCATCCCACGCCGCGCGACCGAGCCCACCGGCGAGCAGTTCCATGACACCGATCACGACCAACCCGGTACCGGACATGGTGGCCAGCCCGGTGACCGTCTGGAACGTGATCGCGATGATCGCGATGCCGATCACGGTCGTGACGAGCCCGCACACCTCGTGTATCCACCCGTCGACGACGGTGTCGTCCCATGCCGCGACCAGCGCCTCCACGATGCCGCGCACCGACCAGCCGATGCCGATCCACAGGGCGAGCAGTTCGATATTGCCGCCGTCGAAGACCAGCCCGGCCAATATCCCCGTCAGGCCCGCACTGACCAAGACCAGCACCCGGAGCAAGAACGCGATCCGCGCCATCATCGCCAGATAGGCCTGCACCGTCGTGCTCAGGATCAGCGAGACCCCGAACAGTATCGCCAGGATGTTCTCGTCGCGCCCCGGCCACAGCAGCAGCGCCAGCCCGAGCGCGAACGAGCACCCACCGGCGACGAGCATCGCGCTCCGGGTCCGATCAGCGTCGCGGTTCATGCCAGTCGCTCCAGCAGATAGGGCGAAGTCCGGCTGACCGGATTGTTCGCGACCTGTTCCGGTGTCCCCTGCGCCACGATCCGGCCTCCCTGCCCGCCACCGCCCGGCCCCATGTCGATCACGTGATCGGCGGCGGCGACAACGCTCATGTCGTGTTCGACAACGACCACGCTCGCGCCGCTGTCGACGAGCGAATTCAGTTGTGTCATCAGGATATCGGTGTCGGCCGGATGCAGGCCGGTTGTTGGTTCGTCGAGCAGGTAAACGGTGTCGCTGCGCCGGGCCCGCTGCAATTCGGTCGCCAGCTTCACCCGCTGCGCTTCCCCGCCGGACAGTTCGGTGGCCGGTTGCCCGAGGCGCAGATAGCCGAGGCCGACGTCGCGCAGGGTGTGTAGTGCGCGCGCGACCACTGCCACGTCGGCGAGGAAGCCGGCGGCGCGGTCGACGGTCATGTCGAGCACCTGCGCGATCGTGGTGTCGCGGTAGGTGATCTCGAGGGTTTCGGGGTTGTAGCGCGCGCCGCGGCAGGCCGGGCACGGACTGTAGGTGCTGGGCAGGAACAGCAGCTCCACGGTGATGTACCCCTCACCCTGGCAGGTCGGGCAGCGTCCCTCGGCGACGTTGAACGAGAAACGGCCGACACCGTAGCCGCGGGCCTTGGCGGCGTCGGTCGCGGCGAAGAGTTTGCGTACCGTGTCGAACAGGCCGGTATAGGTGGCCAGGTTCGACCGTGGCGTGCGCCCGATCGGGGCCTGATCGACTTCGACGACGCGCACGATGCGGGGATCGGTTGTCGCGGTGATCGAAACAGCGTGCAGCAGAGTCGATTTGCCGGACCCGGACACACCGGTGATCGCGGTGAACACACCGAGGGGGATGTCGACGTCGAGATCGCGCAGGTTGTGGCTGGTGATCGCGCGTAATCGCAGCTCGCCGGTGGCGGTACGGGCCGCGCGGGGCGGGCGCACGATCTCGCCGAACAGGTAGGGCCGGGTGACCGACTCGCTCACCTCACGGAGACCGTCGACGTCACCGGCGTAGAGCACTGTGCCGCCGTGTACGCCCGCGCCCGGGCCGATATCGATGAGCCAGTCGGCGTGGCGCACGACGTCGAGGTCGTGTTCGACCAGGAACACACTCTTGCCCGAATTCTTGAGCCGATCCAGCACTTTCGTCAGGGCGGCGGTATCGGCGGGGTGCAGTCCCGCCGACGGTTCGTCGAGAATGTAGACGACACCGAACAGGCCCGACCGCAACTGCCCCGCCAACCGTAATCGTTGCAGCTCACCGCCCGACAACGTCGGGCTTTCCCGATCGACGCTCAGGTAGCCGAGGCCGAGCTCGATCAGCACGTCGATCCGCGAGGTGAGGTCCTGGGTGAGCACCGCCAGCGCGGTCGTGCCGCAGGTGTAGGGCCGCAACACCTCGACGAGCTCGCTCAGCGGTTGGCCGGCGAGTTCGGTGATGTCGAACCCGGCGAACGTCACCGCGAGCGCTTCGGGTTTGAGTCGTCGCCCCTCGCACAGTGGGCAGACGGTGGTGTGCAGGTATTCGGCGGCGCGGGCCTTGGTGGCCTCGCTCTTGGATTCGGCGTGGGAGCGCAGCAGCAACTGCTCGGCGCTGGTGTAGGTGCCCTGGTAGGGGCGGTGGATGCGATGGGGTTCGCGCACGGGTTCGACTGTGACGACCGGTTTTTCCGCGGTGAACAGGATCCAGTCGCGGGCGGCGGGTGCCAGTTCACGCCACGGGCGGTCGATGTCGTAGCCGAGCGCGCTGAGCACATCGCGCAGGTTCTTGCCCTGCCAGGCGCCGGGCCACGAGGCGATCGCGCCGTCGCGGATACTCAGCGACGGGTCGGGGACCATCGACGCCTCGGTGGCTTCGTGGATCACGCCCTGGCCGTGGCAGCGCGGGCAGGCACCTTCGACGGTGTTCGGGGAGAACGCGTCGGAGTAGAGGCGGTTGGTGCCTTCCGGGTAGTGACCCTCGCCGGTTCTGGGCGGGCTCTCGGGATAGTCACCTTCGCGGGACATGAGCATGCGCAACGTGTTCGAGATCGCGGTGACGGTGCCGACGGTCGATCGCGACGACGGCGAGGACCGGCGTTGAGCCAGTGCCACCGTGGGCGGTAGACCGGTGACCGCGTCGACGTCGGGGGCTTCGATCTGGTGCAGCAATCTGCGGGCATACGGGGCAACCGACTCCAGGTAGCGGCGCTGCGATTCCGCGTAGAGGGTGCCGAAAGCCAACGACGACTTCCCCGAACCCGAGACACCGGTGAACGCGACCAGGGCGTTTCGCGGCATGTCCGCGTCGACATCGCGCAGATTGTGGACCCGGGCGCCACGCACCCGAACCGAAGAATCGACCTGGTGCGAATCCACAGCTACCTACCGTACTCCCGAGGTAGTGCGCAGTGAGGCGAACGCGCCCGTTGTCGTTCAGGTCAGAAGAACCAGCCCAATTGTGGTGCGCGGTCGGCGGTGAACGCTTCGTCGAACGCGCGCAGCACACTCGGGTCGTCGACCTTCAGCCGGTGAGCGGCGGCGAAAGTGCTCGCGCGCTGACCGCCGAAGTAGAGGGCGCCGAGGATGTTGATGTCGGCGCTGAGTGTCGCTGCGC
This sequence comes from Nocardia sp. FBN12, assembly GCF_054031145.1. Taxonomy (NCBI): domain Bacteria; kingdom Bacillati; phylum Actinomycetota; class Actinomycetes; order Mycobacteriales; family Nocardiaceae; genus Nocardia; species Nocardia sp. FBN12. The sequence goes on along the minus strand of NZ_CM132926.1, from coordinate 2,265,552 downwards.
GGGTGGTCGGTTCGCATTCGGCGATGCCGTCGCGGATCCGCAGGGCGAAGTTCCCGCCCGCGCTGCGGAACGGGTCGTGCACGGCCAGTACGGTGTCGAGGTCGGCGCGGTAGGTGCGGGCGGTCAGTGCCGCAGGCACGTCCATGACCCGCGCCCACAGCGAGTCGCCGCGGCGGGTCAGCTGCACCGCGCGGGGGTCGGTGAGCATGTGGGCCAGGGGATCGTCGTCGGCGATTTCGGCTTCCACGGTGTCGACGAGGTCCATGCCGAGCAGGACCCGCCACAGTGCGGCGTGCGCGTCGGGGGTCACGGCACGGAACTCCCACACCGAGGCGATGTCACGGTCCTCGCGCCGGGAGCGCCGATACAGGGCGTACCCGTCGGCGTGGAGCAGCACGAACAAACTCGTCGCACCCTGACGGTGACGCTCCACATCGGCGAAGAACAAGTCCCACTTGGCGTTCGGGCGATCCTGTGCCCCTGCCGTCACCTTCTGCCAGCGTTCGTAGATCTCCCGGATCCGCGGGGCGGCGTCGACGAGCGTCTCCAGGGTGACACCACCGGGGCCTGGTGTGGTGGAACGGAATTCGGCCCGCCGGGTGTCGATGCGGATCGAGGTGTCGAGAATGGCCACTTCGTACCCGAAGCGCCCGTAGATCGTGCCCTCGCTCGCGGTGAAGATGGTCAGCGGCACCCCGTCGGCCTCGGTCCGCGCATGCTGGGCGGTGTAGAGCTCCCGCAGAATCCCGCGTCGCCGGTGCGTTGCCGCGACCGCCACCCCCGACACACCCGCGGCCCGCACGGTTCGCTCCCCCGGCACCGTCACCGTCATCGTCCGGTCGACGGTATGTCCGACGATCCGGTCACCCTCCACGGCCACCAACGACCGTTCGACCGGAAAGATCTCGCCCCGGAACTCGTTCTCGTCACCCCCGTACCGCATCCCGAACCCAGCCTCCTGCAACCCGGTGATCGCAGCCAGGTCCGCTTGCGTACCCGCCCGAACGGAAACACTCTTCGCCGATGCCATCCTCGTACCATCCCACGCCACCCCACCCCCGCACATCTGGTTATCGGCACCACGAAGTCGTCTGCGCGTCGCGCCTAGCTCCTGCACGCCGATTCCGGCCGATTCGAGCCCGCAGGGATCAGGCGTGCCGCTGGTCGGCGGCAGGGTCCGCGGCACCGATTTCGGTCGCCGCCTGCTGGAAGGCGTCGGCGGCCCGGGCGAAGTAGTCGAAGAGGGACTCCCGCTGTTCGGGCGTGTAGCCGCCGATGATGTCGCCGATCTTGCGGCGCGCGGGGGTGAGCACCGCGTCGACCGCCGAAAGATCTGACCGGGGTCTGTGTCACCTCCGACGTACGCAATCACGGCGTTGCCGAATGCACGTACCAAGCCAGAAGCGAACGATGAGAGCGCTGGTGCTACTCGCTCGCGATCATGGCCCGGAGGTCGGGCAGGCTGCCGATGCGTTGGGTGGTCGGTCGCCCCGGTGCCGCGGTTTGGGCTGAGCCGGTGGTGCGCAGGAGGGTTCGGATCTGGTCGGGGGTCGCGCGGGTTCGGGCTCGGCTGCCCTGGTAGGCGGCGATGGCGCCGACGACGATCGGGGAGGCGCTGGAGGTGCCGCTGAATTCGTCGGTGTACCAGAGGTCTTCGTCAGCGCCGCCTTGGAGGTCGCCGTAGCCGGTGGTGGTGACTTCGCGGCCCCAGCCCTGGGCGTCGAGGCGGGCGCCGTAGTTGGAGAAGTCGAGGCGGGACCGGGCGGGGCCGTGGTCTCGGCCGTGCAGACCCGGTGGTGGGGCACCCGCGCCGACCAGGATGGCACCGGAGTCGGCGGGGCCCGCGCGGAACGGGTTGTGCCAGGTGGCGGGGAAGTCGCCGGGGCGGCTGTCGTAGACGACGTCGTCGAGGTTCTCACCGCCGTTGCCCGCGGCTTCGACGACGACGATGCCGCGGCTCACGGCATAGCGGATGGCGGCGAAGTCGTCGGGCCACCATTCGACGGCGATGTAGCCGCGCTGATCGGCGGTGCCCTGGTAGTCGAATCGTGGTCCGGGACGATGCAATTCGATGAGGACGATGTCGCCGGGGTGCAGCGCGTCGGCGGCCGAGCGGATCGCGGCAGCCGAGCCGATACCGAAGATGGAGATGGCTCTGATATGAGCCTCGGGAGCGATTCCGGTGACGCCGACCGCGTTCAGGTCACCGCTGATCTCACCGGCGACAGCGGTGCCGTGATTGCGCCAGCCCAGATCGGCCGACGCCGTGCCGCCGATCATCCCGCCTTGATTCTGCCGCAGGTCTTCATGGGTGAACCGCCACGCGCCCTCGACGTCGATCACCCGCACACCGGTGCCCAGCCCGCCGGGCTGGCCGTGCGCCCACACCGCATCGATACCGTGGGGTGCCGCGTCCAGATAGGCCTGCCTGACCCGGAAATCGGGTGTCACGGCCGGTGCGCGCGGTGCGACGATGTTCTCCGCGAGAGGTGCCAGTGGCGGTTCGGCCGCGGGCTTCACATACGCGGCGGCGACGGTGTCGTCCTCGCGCAGTCGATGGGCGAGGTCACCGAGATCACCCAGCTCACCGTGCACCGAGTAATAGCTGAGGTACTCCCCCGCCACGGGCGCCTGCGAGGTGCCTGCCAGCCTGGCCGCGAGCCGATTGTCCGGCCCGAAGATCGGCACCAGACGCGCTGCGGCGGGCAGCAATTCATCGACCCTGGTGCGCACGGAACGGTTCTCACGCAAAGCGATCGGGGTGATCTCGGGGCCGGTCGGCGCGGTGACGACGATCAGTTCCCCCGGCGCGACGGCGGGTGCGGGCACCCCTGATCGGCGCTGCCTGCTGGATCGAGTGGAGGCCATGGCTACCAGTCAACCGTGCGCCGCGCTCGCCCGCTACCGTTCTGCCGCACCAGCATTGGCGACACGCCGTCACCACACCGCGGCGACGACCCCGACCACGGCGATCGCCCCGACATACACCAGTACCAGCCGGGTATCGCGCAACCAGCAGCGACTGCGCCGCAACCCGGCCCGCCACGCTCGCCAATATCCGGCGAACGCGAGCGCACCGAACCCCACCACCGCCCACGGCCCCACCAACCACGTCAGCAACGCCACGGTCGCGACCACACACAACGTCAATGGGTCGTGCGGTCGCTGCCCGCGCACCGCTTCCTCGTAGTAGACCCCGCGCTCGCTCACCGCACCTCCACCGGCAGCAATGCCCGCCCGGCCGGTGCGACCGCCGGCAACCGCTGCCGCGACAACGCTGGCCAGGCCTGCACCGCGCAGAACGGCGCGCACTGATCGGCATCAGCGCGGGTGCCCACGTGCACGCAACACTGGGTGAGCCGCTCCTCGATCATCGTCGACATGTCCATGAACGGTTTCACCGTAATCCGCACGACCCGTTCCCCGAGCAGCGTCCGCAACCGCTGACGCCGCCCCGGCAGTGCCGACGAGGCCAGTGTCAGCAGGGTCGACATTCCCAGATCGCAGTTCTCACAGATATTGCGCCATACCCGCCCGATCTCCGGATGCGACAGCGACGACTGCTCCGACAGCAATCCCAGCAGCGATTCCCGCACCGCCACCCGCAGCTCGGCGGGCAATGCCGAGTCCGCGATCCGGTTCGACACCAGCCCCAACTGCTGTTTCAACCGGTCGTGCCCGATCAGCGAGACCAGCGACCGCCAGTCCCCCGCGTCGTCGCGCAGCAGGTAACCGACCGAGCAGCAGTGCGGGTGCGAGCACGGCAGCGCGGTGAGGTCACGCCAAGTCACCAGCCCGTCGGTCTGCGGGCCCAGCCGGCGCAGTACGCCGGTGTGGGTGAGCCGCCGCATCGGGTCGATCGTTCCCGAACGCCCGGAACCGAATTGGGGCTGGATCGAGACGCCGCCGACGAACGGCGTGGCCATGGCGGTGCGCAGGACGGCGCCGATCTCGTCGTCGTTCACGTCCAGCGCCACCGTCATCACCAGGGTGGTGAAGACAGAGTTCGCCGAAAGCCGTTGCAGCGCCTGCTGTTTACGCACCCGCAAGTCGCCGCCGCGATGATGGCGGGAGGCCTTCGCCGTTTCCCCGTCGTACTGCAGATACACCTCGACCCGGTCGCGATGGGCACGTAGCAACGCCACCAACTCGTCGTCGACGGCGATCCGCAGACCGTTGGTATTGAGCAGGATCCGGGTGATCGGCCGCGCGGTCAGCTCCGCGAGCAACCGGGCCAGCTGCGGATGCAGGGTCGGTTCGCCGCCGCTGAGCATGAGCACGTCGAGGCGCCCGTTCTCGCGGGCCAGCCGCTGGTCGACATTGGCGAGCACATCCTCCACCGAGACCACGCCACGCAGTTCCGGCGAGGAGTCGGCGAAACAGGTGGGGCAGCGCAGGTTACAGCTGTCGATGATGTCCTCGAGCAGGATGCAGGTGTGCTGGGTCTGCATCTCGGGCAGCCCACGCAGATACGCCGAGGGCACCGGGTCGAAATTTCCCGCGGTGTCGGGCAGGTGCGCTTTGGTCGGCGCGGTCCATTCTTCGAGGTAGGCCAGGATTTCGGGGTCCTCGTCGTAGAGGGTCCGCACCATGCCGTGGGTTCGGCAACCGCGTTCGAGCAAGACCTGGCCGTCCCGTTCGGCCAGCCACCCCGACAGCCGCTCGACATCGGGCAGCGGTGTGTCGGGGTGTTCGTCGTGGCAGCGGGGGCAGAACGCGGTGACATAACGCAGGATTCGATCGCCCCGCAGCGGCATTCCGGTCATCGCGCCATCCCGAAGAAGCCCGTGTACAGCTCCGGGTTGATGGCCGTGCACAGACCTGCGGTGAACACGGTGACCAGCGACCAGCCGATCATCAGCCCCAGCCCGAACCCTTTGGGCGCGGGCCGTTTGCGCCGGATCAACAGCCAGCCACCCCCGAAAGCCGCTCCCGCGCTGGCCACCGCGGTGAGCCCGAACAGCACCTTGGTCGCGGTGTCGTCGTTGACGGAGGCGACCACCATGAACATGAAGAACCCGGCTATCGCGTTGGCGACGATGAACGCCATCGCGCCCGCCAAGGCCATCGCCGCGACCTGCCCGCCCTGCCCCGGCGGTTTGCCGCCCTGATCCGGTGGCGGGGGTGGCATGTTCGGGGGCGGTCCGGGAGGAAAGTTCATGCCGCGACCTTTCGTCGAAGTACACCGTCGTAGTTGCCGCGCCGGTAGCCGACGGTCCAGCGCACCGCCACCAGGACCAGGCCCGGCAGCAGGAACCATTGCGGGCGTGTCAGATCCAGCCACACCGTGTCGTTGGCACGGGTGAACTCGACCAGAAACCGGAATATCGCGTACGCCCCGACGTAGAGGGTGAACAGCTCCCCCGGTGTGCTGATCCGGTCCCGCAACCACCACAGTGCGCCGAATGCGGCCAGCTGGAACACGATTTCGTAGACAAAGCTCGGATGCATCGCCACGCCGGCCACGCATCCGGGGCACTGCGGAACCGTCGCGGGCGCGTGGATTCCCCACGGCAGGCTCGTCGGCCGTCCCGGCGCTTCGGTGAGCAAGCATCCGATGCGACCGACCGCCATGCCGAGCGCCACCGCCGGTGCGAACAGATCACCGGTCCGCTCCCGATAGCCGATGATCCGTTTCGCGATCAGCACACCCACATACGCGCCGAGCAATCCGCCGAGCACACTGCGCGCACCGAACATCCAGCTCTCATACGGGTCGAGCGTCGCGGCCAGACTCGACAACCGCATGCCGATCGCCCCACCGACCAATGCCCCGGTGACCGCGACCAGCGACTCCTCGCGCAGTGCCTCCCGGCGCCTGCACTCGAGGAAGAACACCACCGCGGCGACAGCGACTCCGAGCGCGACGAAGAACCCGTGCGTCGGGATCCCCCACATCAGCTGCGCCGTCATGGCGAAAGAGTATCGGGCCACACCGTCACCGGACGTGAGTGAAACTACTCCTCATTGTGGGTACTACCCTGTTCGTCGGCGAACGACGATGCGGGAGTAAGTGTTTCATTTAGAATGAGACAGGGTGAGTTTCTCACTCCGGTACCGATCCTCGGGCACCAGCGTAAGTCATCGCGATAGTTCCACCATCTCGGAATTCCATCGGATACGCAGTCATACAGGGGGTCAATCATGTCCACAGCTGTCGATTTCGCGGCCAGGCTCATCGATCCGCGGGCAATCGCCGCGGCGGGCCATTCCGCGGTTCTCGCCTACATCTCACCGAGCAGGCCGGGCGCGAACTTCGGTGCCAAACCGATCACCGCCGACTACGCCCGCGCGCTCATCGCCGCCGGGCTCGACATCGTCTCCATCTGGCAGTACGGCAAACCCGGCGACGCGACACCGTCGGACTGGACCACCGGTTTCGACGGCGGTCGGCGGATGGCGGAGCAGGCCATGGCCACCCATCTGAGCGTGGGCGGGCCGCGACAGGCACCGATCTTCTTCGCCGTCGACGAGGACATCTCGCTGTCGCAGTGGAACAGCACGGCGGTCGAGTTCTTCCGCGGGGTCAACTCGGTGCTGGGTACGGCATGGACCGGGATCTACGGGCATGCGCGGGTGTGCGCGTGGGCGATCGAGGACGGGGTGATCGGTGCGCGCGGGGAATTCAGCTGGGCCTGGCAGACGCGGGCCTGGTCAGGGACCGAACGGGAACCGCGCGCCGTGCTCTACCAGCGGGTGATCGACACCCCGAGCAACCCCGGACCGCTGATCGACGGCACCCGCGTCGACGTCAACGACATCCTCGCCCCCGATTTCGGGCAGTGGGCGCTCGACCGCGAGGTGTCGGTACCGCAGTTCACCGAGATCGACCGGCTCGGCGGCTCGCACTCTGCGCGCGACGGCGCCCGGGTCACCAACTTCCTGCTGCACACCCAGGAAGGCAACGGCACCGCCGAATCCCTTGCCGCCTACCTGAACAACCCGGACAACGGAGTGTCCTACCACTACACGCTGCGCGATGCGGTGGTGGTGCGGGTGGTGCCGGAAGAGCTCGCGTCGTGGTCGGTGCTGTCGGCGAACCCGTTCACCGTGAACCTGTGCTTCGCGGGCAGCCGGATCGCGTGGTCGCGTGCACAATGGCTGGCCATCGACGGCGATCTGCGGATCGCGGCGTTCCTCGCGGTACGCAGCGCGCACCGGCACGGGTACTCGACCGAGGTGATCGAGCCGGATTACCACGTGGGCGAGGGCATCTCCGATCATCAATACGTCACGCGGGCTCTCGGCATCGGCTCGCATACCGATGTCGGCCCGAACTTCCCGTGGGATGTGTTCGCCGCCCATGTCGCCTCGTTCGCCGGGGGTACCGGACAGACCGCGATCGATGCCCGTGCGGCCGCGTCCCCCTGGTTGGGCGCGCGCCGCACCGACGGCGAACTCACCACCCCGGACAGGTCAGGGCGTTTCGCCGAATTCGAGCACGGTTACGTGTACTGGCATCCGGCCACCGACGCCCATTCCATCCCGACCGCGATCATGGCCAAATACGCCGAGTTGGGTTGGGAGGCAGGCCCATTGGGATACCCGACGGCCGAGCACGCCGAGCTCCCCGACCCCCGCGGCACCGGGCCCGGGCTGGCACAAGCCTTTCAAGGCGGCACGGTCTACCGCCGCGCCGCGCAACCCGCGCACTGGGTGCACGGTGCGATCGGCGCGCGGTGGGCGGCGGCCGGTCACCAGAACGGCGAACTCGGCTGGCCTGCATCCGACGAGATCGCCCACGACGACGGTGTTTACCAGGCGTTCGAGTTCGGGCGGATCTACTGGGTGCCCGAACAGATCGTGGCACTGCGCAATTCCGGTGATCCCGACACGCCGTTGGCCCGCCCCGCGTAGAGATCGTCGACGCCGCGAGATCCGGCGCTGACGTGAACCCACCAAACCCGAATCAGGACAGCAGGATCGCGAGGGTGGTGGCGCCGGCGCTCAGCACGAGCGCCGCCACCACCAGGATCGCGATCAATCGCGTCCGCGATGACGGGGCGGTGTAGGTGTCGTCGGCGTTCAACATGTCGTTGATGTCGATGGCGGCGAACTCACGCGTCGATTCGAGAGGGCCGGGCTGCTCGGTCATGTGGATACGGTAGTCCAGGTCGCTACTCACCGCCGCATCATGAGGCTCCTCGGCGAGACCCTTATGGCCGCGGCACCGGCGTGCGGGCGGCGGCGAGGAGTTCGTCGAGTTGCGCTTCGGCGCGTTCGGCGCGGGCCAGGGTTTGTTTGCGGGCGTCGTCGAGTGCGGCCCATCGTTCGGCGGCTTCGGCGCGAACCTGCTCCAGGGCGGCCGCCGATTCGTCCCGGCGTTGCTGTGTTTCGGTGCTGACGGTTCGGCGTAGGTCGGCCAACTCGGTTCGGGTGCGGTCGAGCTCGCCGCGTGCGGTGTCGAGTTCGGTGCGGGCGCGTCGCCATTCCTCGCGCGCTTCGGCGGCGGCTTCTACGCGTTCGGCGGTGGCTTGCTCGGCGCGTTCGGTGGCACGGTCGGCGTCGGCGGCCCGCTGGATCGCCAGGTCGCGTTCGGCGTTCGCGGCGGCGATCCTGGCCTCGGCATCACGGCGCTGATGGGCGATCTCGGTGTCGGCGCGCTGTTCGGCGCGGGCGACGGTGTCGGCGGCTTCTTGTTTCGCTGTGTCGATGTCGTCGGCCGCTTGTCGTTGCGCCGCACGGACTTGCGCCTCGGCCTCGCTGCGTGCCGCGAACACGTCCTCGGCGGCCTGGCGGGTCAGCACGTCCACCGAAGCCACCACTTCGTCCCTGGCCGCTAGTGCCTCACCCACGGCCTGCTCGGCCTGTTCCGCGGCGGTGACCGCCTCTTCGGCCACCGATTCCGCCAGCGCCCGTGCTTCTTCGGCTTCGCGCCGTGCCTGTTCTGCTGCCACTGTCGCCATTTCCGCCTCGGCGATTCGTCGAGCCGCGTCCGCTTGCGCGGCCTGGACCTGCGCCTCGGCCACCGACGGGTCCCCGATCGTCTGCAGTTCGGCCACCGCCGCGTTCAACGTGGTCCCCAACTGCTCGGCCAGCCCACGGAACTGCCCGAGCAGTTCATCGGCCCGCAACCGCGCCACCGTCACCGGCCCCTGAGTCGTCACAGTGACAGTTGCCGCGGCACTGTCGGACTCCTGTTGTTGCCGTTGCCTTTCCCGCCATGCCCGCCACCGGGTGTGGTCCGGGTGATCGCAGTACTCGGAGGGACGACCCGGTCCACCGGCGCGAGTAATGGACCGGGCACAGCCTGGATAGTTGCAGACATTCGACACGAGAGAATCGTAGCGTTGGTTTCGTCATTCACACACGTATTAGACGAAACGAAACGCGTGTCGCCCCTGGGGAAGTTGAATCCGACCATCCGTGTCCTGACCACCGATAAGTGAACATTATCGGCGGTCAGGACACGGGCCGGTTTCAAATGACCTTGAATAATTTACGTTTACGTTTGTGAGACCCGTCATCAAAAGGTCAGTGCCGCGACCAGGCGATACGTCGGTCGTGTCAGTAGAAGGCGTCACTGGATGTCAGTAGTTGAAAGCCAGCTGGAGGTAGTTGGCGTCCACTTGTATTGCGGAAGTGACGCTTCCGGCGTCCGGCGCAACGCCGTCTTCAGCAAGGCCTGGTATGGATGCCACAGGCACCGCTCCCCCGCCTAGTCCATGTCCAGCGCCACAAGGAGGAGGCAGCTGAGGGCTTTTGCTGTCATCCCATGACGTGCGTCATGTCATGTCAGTGCGGATGACCTGGCGCTACGTCACTCGATGTCAGTGATTGCGTCACTGGAATGTCAGTCGATTTGGACGGGTGTAGTCGACTTCCATCGGGAACAACGGATCGCCGCTTCGTCTCAGGTCCAGTGGAGTCGGTTCAGGATCTCGTCATACCGGCGCGACACCTCGTCATACACGTTGTCGAGGTCGAGGTCGTCAAACAGAGTGACTGCGTTCTTGCGTGCCTGCACACCGCGGTCGTGGACGTCTGGAAGCGGCGAGTCAGGGACCAACGAAAGCTCGGAACGGCCGGGACGCGCATCGCCGCGGTCTGGTATTCGGGACCGGTGCGACCGAACTTGCCCCGAGAGGTGGTTTCGGACGATACTGCGGACCGAGGTAGCGGCCATGTGCGTCATCGGCAGCGGCGGTCGGCCGTCCCGGTCGATGGACACCAGCAACGGCACCGCGAGCTGCGTGGAGTCGAGCGTGCTGGGCTGGCGAGCTCCGGTGGTGAGCCAATCCCGAGCCGCTGCCATGGTGGCGGGCGCCTGAACCAGCAGCGGAACAGCGGCGGTCCATCGGTGCAGCACCGCCACCGGACACGAGTCCTCGTTGTCGGTCGCGTGCAGGACCGCCAGCGGTACGGAGCCGATGATCACCTGATCAGGGTGAGATTCGAGATCGCTGAGACGGAGTTCGGCGATGGTCTTGTACGGCAGACCCGCGGCGGCGAGAACGAGCATGGCCGCGTCGCGGCGCCCGAACAGCCCCTCGGGCCAGCCCCATTCCGGCAGCGGCAGCACTTCCTGCACCCGAGCCCTCAGCGTAGCGGTTCGGTCGTAGCGGGCTGCGGTGAGCGCATCACGCAGTGCAGCGGCACGTCCTGGCGGAGGGTACCCGAAGGTGGTGTGTGCGTGGTTGATCGCGGCGAGGCGTCCACGCTGGGTGCTGTCCGCGGCGGGGTGGCTGATCAGGTAGTCCAGGATCACCAGCGGGCCAGCCGGTAGGAACGTCTCACCGCGAGAGCGTGCCCAGTCGGTGAACCGGGCCCAATCGTAGCGATACCGTGCCGCGATCTGCCAGGTCATAGCAGCGGCAGCAGGGTGACGGCGTTGTCGGCCAGAGGCGCATCCTCGCGTTGGTAGCGGCGGACCATCGCTTCGGATTTATGGCGGGTTTGGCGCATGATCTGTCGTTCGGTCGCACCGGCTCGGATCGAATCCGTCACGAATCCCGCGCGCAGGCTGTGTCCGCTGAAGGTCTTGATCTCGGCGGTGGTGTAGCCGAGGGCGCGTAGGTGTCGGCGCAGGATGTCGCCGAGAGACTCAGCACCCAGCGCTCGTCCTGTCGAGAGATTGCCGTGCCGGTCGATGCTGCAAAACGCGGGCATTTGCTGCGGCAACTCGGTGAGTTCGCCGCGACAGATGTGGTGGTCGAATGGATCAGCGGGATTGTCTCGGTCCAGGTGTAGTTTGACGGCGCCGCGACCGCCGCTGCTCTGGGCTGTCAGAACGGCACGCCACCGTACCCACGCACATGGCGGGCACACCGCCGGGTCGCTCGCACGCGGTACTGGGACGGTGACCGCGCTTTCTTGGTCGCCCTTGCTCTGCTCGATCACGATGTGGAGACCGTCAAGCCGGTGTTGCCGGATATCAACGGCCCGACGCTGGCACAGTTCAGAGGCCCGCAAAGCACCGGGGAACGCCAACAGGATCAGGGCCGGGTCACGAAGTGCGGCGAGGCGGCGGGCAACGGTGGTGGTATCAACGCGAGGCACGGCGACCAGATCACGAATGTCGCCGGTCAGCAAGGGAGCCGCACGGCGTGCGCGACGTCTTCGGCGCGTGGTGTCACGGCGGATCCCGGCGAGAGCTTCCGAGACCACGGATGCGCTGCAGGGAGAAGGGAGGCCGGCGGCGCGGTGCCGATAGGCGATGGCAGCAGCCCATCGTCCCAGTGTATCGGCCGAATAGGTGTGGTGGCCTTGGGAATCGAGGGCATCGGCGGCTTCGGTGAGATAGGCCGAGACAGTCAACGGGTGGGCTGGGACCGCCTGCCGGCCTGCAGAGCCGCACCATGATTCGAAGCGTCGCCAGTCCTGGCTGTAGGCGCGACGTGTGTTGGGTGCTTTTGCGGCAATGACGTTGCGGCGGACTCGGTCCAATTCCTGCTCGGACAGCACCGGTTCGACCGCGACTAGCACGTCGTGCGGTTGTTCGATCTCGTTCATCGAGCCCATGCCAGGCAGTATGCCCAGCCCCACCGACAGGTTCGCCGTCGTCAGCCTCTTATTGGCATTACCTCTCACTGCTGCTCGGTTCTCGATCTCTCGGTTGCCGCTGCCGACTGACACCGGCATCGACCCAGCCTCCGCCCGCCCGCCGACTGTTCCGGAGCGCGAGAGTGGGCTGACACATCTTTCTTTGGTGAGACTCCGGAGAAGAACAGTTATCCGGAACCAGGCCAGACGGATACGGGCGCTGACAATCCCGAACCAGTCATGCGCCAGGATCGATAAGGATCTTGCCTTCCACCTGCCCTGCGGCGAGCCGATCGAGTGACGCGCCCAGATGTGCCAGTCCTACCGGAGTCTCGGCGAATTCGGTGCCGAGCAGTGAGTCTGCCGCGAGGATATGCAGCGCGGCGGGGAGGTCGGTGTCGCAGACGTGGGCCAGCGTCGTGTCGAGGGTGATCTCACGGAAGATCATCGAATGCATGTCGAGGGCGGGCTTGTCCTTGGGAATGCCGACGGCTTGGATACGGCCGCCGTCGACGACCATCTCGAGTGCCGTCGCCAGCTGTCCGGGGGCCCCGCTTGCCTCGATCACGACGTCGGGTTTGCGGCCGTTTAGTGCATCGGCGAGATCGGCGGCGATGGACTCCGACGGAGTGAGGGTGCGATCGGTGCCCAGACGTTGCGCGCGGTCAAGGCGGCTGCCGGGAAAGTCGATGACTGTGATGTCGAACTCGCCGAGGTATCGCAGACCGGCGAGGACGAACGAGCCGATCGCACCGGCACCGATGATGACGACGTTGTCGCCCTCGCGCGCACCGGACCGGCGAGCCGCGTGGATGCCGACAGACAGCGGTTGGGCGAGTCCGGCGTGGTCCAGGGGCAACCCGGTGGGCAACGGACATAGTGTCTTCGTCGGGACCGCGACGAATTCGGCCATCCCGCCGTGGAGGTTCAGCCCGAGGGTCCGGTACTGCGTGCACTGGTTGGTTCGGCCTTCGCCACATCGTCGGCACTTACCGCACCAGACACCGGCACCACTGGCGACCAGGCTGCCCTCGGTGAGGCCGGAACCCGGGTCGGCTTCGACGATCTCGCCGACGAATTCGTGGCCGGGGATGATCGGGCCGAGGTGCCCGCTGTGAGGGTGGCGGCGTTGCACGGGAAAGGTTTTCGGTCCGGCGGTCCACTCGGAGGCGTCGGTCCCGCAGATTCCCGAGCGCAGCACCCGCAGGAGTGTTTCCCCGGTGCCCGGAGCGGGGATGTCGACTTCTTCGAGTCGGATATCGCGGGGGCCGTAGTAGACGGCAGCTTGCATCGTCGATGGCACAGCAGTGTCTTCCTCGTCGAGATGGTGGATAGGGTTCGAAGGCCGGCAGATGGTCTGGGTCGCCATGAGCGACCCAGACCATCGGTTGTCACACCTTGACGGGTTCTCCGTCACGTGGGTCGGTAACCGGTTGGGCGACAACGTCATCAGTGACAGTGCTGCCGCGGGGCAGGAGCAATGCCACCACTGCGGCGAGGCCGAAGAATCCCGCGCACACGATGAGGCCGCCCTGGAATCCGATGCTCGCCGCCAGTCCGGCCAGAGCGAACGGCGCCAGCGCCGAGACACCGCGACCGACGTTGAAGCAGAACCCGGCGCCGGTCGCGCGGGCCCTGGTCGGGAACAGTTCCCCGAGATAGGAGCCGAACAGGCCGAAGAAGGCGGTGAACGCGCCGAACAGCGGTCCCATCCACAGCAGGGCGGTCTCCTGGGTGGTGAGTGCGTAGATCGGCAGTGTCAGCGTGACGCCGAGCAAGGTGATGATGATCGTCCGGTGACGGCCGATGTGATCGGCGAGGTAGCCGAAACCGTTGTAGCCGAAGAACATTCCCAGATTCAGCATCGTGATGAACAGCGCGACCGAGGTCGACGGCAGCCCACGCTCGGTGGTGAGGTAGGTCGGCAGCCAGGTCATCGCACCCCAGTAGCCGAACAGCGCGAGCGCCGCCATGAGGGTGCCCAGTAGGGTGCGCCGGCGCAGCGAGGAGCCCAGCACATCACGCACGGAGACGACATCGTCGGCGTTGTCGGCCTTCTGAGCTGCCCAGGTGGCGGATTCGGAGAAGAAGATCGCGACGATGGCGATCGGCAGCACTACCGCGCAGCCCGACACCAGGAACATCAGTCGCCAATCCGGCAGGAACCAGCCCGAGATCGTGGCTGCCATCGCACCGCCGGCGGGGAAAGCGCTGATCACGAACGCGGCTGCGCGACCACGATGCTTTTCGGGCCACGTCTCGACCACGTAGGCCGAGACCACGCTCCAGACTGCGCCGAGCCCGATACCGGCGAGGAACCGCAGCAGCAGGAAGACCTCGTAGCTCGGGACCACGTAGATGGCGGCAGTGAAGATGCCGAAGATGCTCAGCGCGGCGAGCAGTGCCTTTTTACGCCCGAAGTTGTCGGCCACATAGCCACCGAGGACGCTGCTGACACCGATGCCGACCAGGGTGGCGGTAGCCAGCAGGCCGCCCTGGGTGATCGTGATGCCCAAGTCCTTACGGATGGACGGTAGCGCCATGGAGAGTAGGACGATTTCCAGGGCGTCGAACAGGTAGGCGAGGAAACACCCGCCGAGCACGATCCAACGTGTACGTCGCATCGTTGTACCTCCAGTGTGAGCTGCTGGGGGTCGTGCCCGGGCAGCAGTGATCTTCGAATTGCAGGGAACGGGTGTTCGCTGCACAGGTGGAACCGGCACCGAGCAATCGCCTGCCGGTGCGTAGTTCCGGCGAAAGGCATGGCGGTGCCGTTCGATCCGGACCTCGACGGGTCCGGTCGTGTGTGTGACGGGGGCGCTAGCGGCCGTCGTGGGTGGCCAGCACCAGGTCGAACGTGATGCTCGTCCAGCCGTCCTGCGGGTGCGTCCCGTCGGGAGCGGTGGTGTCGGTGTGGTGGACGGCCTCGACGACGAGGTTCTCCTTCACTCCGAACACCGCGTCGCAGTCGAGGTAGGGGTCGCCCGCGACGAAGATATGGGTGATCAGGGGCCGGAAATCCGGCGCGGTGACCATGTAGTGCAGATGCGCGGGGCGCATCGGGCCGCGGGCGGTCGCGGTCAGCAGGTCGCCGACCGGGCCGTCGTGGGGAATCGGATACGGCGCGGGCAGCACCGACCAGAATCGGTACTCGCCGTTCGCGCCCGAGCGCAGCCAGCCGCGACCGGCCGAGCGGTCGTCGGTGTACTGGACGTCGTAGAAACCGTCGGAGTCGGCTTCCCACACCTCGATCCGTGCCCCCGCGATCGGCTCGCCACCGCTAGTGCGAACCTGGCCCGAGACGTAGCAGGGCAGACCTTTCGCGCCCCGGGCGATATCGCCTCCGAGCGGAATCTCCGGTGCGGAATCGACGAAGAACGGACCGAACACCGTCGACTCGGTAGCGCCGGGCTCGGCGGGTTCGTTGATGGCCACCGTGAGCATGGACAGGCCGAGCACATCGGAGAGCAGAATGAATTCCTGACGCCGATTGTCGGTGATATGCCCTGCGCGAGTGAGGAATTCGATCGCCGACTCCCACTCGTGTTCGGTGAGCCGGACGTCGCGGGCGAAAGAGTGCAGGTGCCGCACGAGACTGTGCATCACCTCGCGAAGCCGAGGATCGGGCGTGGCGTCGAAGCTGGCCAGCACCTCCTCGGTGACGGCCTGTTCCTTGTCGACGGCGGTAGCCGGGTCGCCGGTCATGCCGTCGGCCCTACGGGGTGCGATCCTGCCCATGCACCGTGCAAGATCGCGCGAAGCCCTTCCGCGGTGACTCGGGTCGGGTTGTCGGCCGGGGCGATCGCCAGGATGTCGTCGATCACGTCGTCGATACCGGACTCGTCCATGCCGAGCTCACGCAGCCCCGCGGGGACGCCGACCGCACCACCGAGTTCACGCAGGCCGTCGACGATGTCGACTCGCCCGAGTGCGCGGCCGATCCGGTCGGTGGCCTCGCTCGCGTTGGGTGCGTTGTAGGCCAGTACGTAGGGCAGCACGATGGCGTGTGTATGGGCGTGGGGAAGGTCGAACGCTCCGCCGAGGACGTGGCAGATCTTGTGGTGCAGACCGGATCCGGCGATGGCGAACGCCGATCCGGCCAGGTAGGCGCCGAGCAGCAGTTCACCGCGGCTGGCCAGGCCGGTCGGGGTGGCCGCGATGGTGGTCAGCCCGTTGACCAAGTGACGGATGCCGTCTTCGGCGACCGCGCTGGACACCGGGCTTCGCCGTGGTGCCCAGAAGGCTTCGACACAGTGCGCTACTGCATTGAGTCCGCTGGCGACCGAGAGTTCCACCGGCAGAGTAAGGGTCAGCTCCGGGTCGTAGACGACGGTCTTGGGCAGTACCCGTCGATCGGTCCCGGTGGTCTTGCGCCCGCGCTCGGTCAGACCCCACACCGGGGTGACTTCGGAGCCGGCATAAGTCGTCGGCACAGCGAGGACCGGCAGACCGGTGGTCAGGGCGACGATCTTGGCCGTTCCCGTCGTCGAGCCGCCGCCCACCGACAGCACTACATCGGCGTCGGCATCGAGTGCGACCTTGCGGGCGAGCTCGGCGACCTCGGCGGGCACATGGGGACGGACCTCGGAGAAGGTTGCGACCACCCGATCGGCGAACGGTGCGCACAGCTGTGTCGCGGTGCTGTTCTCGGCATCGGTGGCGATGAGCAACACGCGGCGCGCGCCTAGCAGGTCGAGCTCGGTGAGCAACTTGGTGCGCGCGGCGCCGGCGCCGAAGACGACCCGGCCCGGCAGGCCGTCGTAGGTGAACTGTGTCATCAGATCGCTCCCGGGATGACCGTAGGTCCGTAGCCCAGCAGCAGCCACCGATCGCCGTCGCGCACCCAGACCGCGAGCGCGCTGTTGGCGAGTTGTTTGCGCACCCCACCAGCGGTGATGTCGGCGCGCATTTCACCGGAGACCAGCACGGTGTCGCCGACGACGACGATCCGGTGCACGGGGTGCTCGATCTGGTGGTAGATGTAGAAGCCGGTGCGCAGTTTCTCCAGGTAGCTGTCGAGGGTATCGACCACGGCGTTGGAGTGCGTGTAGAGCAACTCGGGGTGCGCGAACGCGGCGAAGCCGTCGACATCGCCTGCGACCACCGCGGCGTAGCGTGCGTCCTCGAGCGAGCGGATGGTCGTTTCGATCTCGGCCGTAGCGAGGGTGTCGCTGGTCATGAGAGGGCTCCTGTCTGTGGTGCGGTGGAAAGGGTTTCGCGCAACATCACGCCGTTACGGCGGCGCAAGACGGTGAGGACTTCGGCCATGTCGGCCTGACCCAGCCCGGTGGCCACGGCGTCGTCGAGGACGGCGAACGCGGCTTCGGATCCGGGCAGGATCAGCCGGTGGCGGTGGGCCAGCGCGAGAGCAAGGCCGAGGTCCTTGCGGATCAGCGATACCGGCGCCGCGACCGGGGTCGACTCCGGCGCGAGGTAGGCCTGCTGCTTGTAGCCGACATAGGGTGCGCCCGCCGCGCTGTTGCGCAGGATGTCGTAGAACGTATCCGGGTCGAGGGCACCGGCTTCGGCGAGCAGAAGTCCTTCCGCGACAGCCTGACTCAGCCCGGCCAGGACGGCGTTCACCGCGAGTTTGGCCGTGGACCCCGAGCCGACGGGTCCTGCGTGGAACTGGGCGGTGGTCATCGCGGCCAGGACCGGCTGCGCCCGCTCGAACTGTTCGGGCGTGGCGCCGACCATCGTGGTGATAGCTGCGGTTTCGGCCATCGACACACTGCCCGACACCGGGGCATCAATCACCGCGAGGTGCGGTAGGTCGGCGAGTTCGCGGACGACCTCCGGGCCGACGGTACCCATCACGATGTGCAAGTGGCCGGGCGCGACGGTGCGCAGACCCTCGATCACCAGGTCGCGGGTGGATTCACCATCGGGCAGCATGCTGATCGTCAACGCGGCGGCGGCCAGCGCATCGGGGAAGTCGACGGGGCCGACCCCTTCGGGCGCTTGCTCGACATGGGGGTCATAGGCGAGAACGGTATGTCCTGCCGCGGCCAGGTGGGCGGCCATCGGCCTGCCCATTCGGCCCAGGCCCGCGAATCCGATCAGCACGGCCCCTCCCCCGCTACGCAGGCTGTCGCCGCGAATCGGTGAGCGGTGGTGAGAGGCGGAGAAAAGCAGGTCGACCGAAGTCGCGCAATCGGGAAAGACACGAGTCTCCTTCGTCGTCGATGACGGGGAACGGGGCTGAAGCCACCGCGAATGTGTTCAGTATCATTAAACATATAGAGAGTGATGTCAACCACGGAACAACGGTCACCACATCTAGCGAGGCTCACCAGCGGTATTCGAATCGCCGAGAAGAGGCACCTCAGGCGCAGAAGCCCGCTCGAAAACGGCACGTCGGGACGGGCTACCACGGTTAACGATGCGCCGCAGGTAGTGTTCACTCATAATGAACCCGTAGTGTTCACTGATAGTTGATTTTGTTTCGGCGAGTAGACAGAGGTGCGCTGATGCAGGACAGGATCGGGCCGGCGTTGAAGCAGGCGCGTCTGGATCGGGGTTCGAGTCTGCGCGGGTTGGCGGCCGCGGCGGGCATCTCCGCCAGCCAGCTCTCACAGATCGAGAACAACAAGTCCCAGCCGTCGGTGAGCACCCTCTACGCCCTGGTCAACCATCTCGAGGTCTCCCTCGATGATCTTCTGGGCCTGCGGTACGGCCGCGCCGAGTCCACCGCCGAACCGGCCGGGCACTCGGGCACGAGCCGGTCCTCCGGAGTGGTTCAACGCGCCGCGGACAACCCGGTGCTGGAAATGGCCAACGGGGTCCGGTGGGAAAAGCTCGCGGTCGACCCGCACGCAGGCGTCGACGCCCTGCTGGTCACCTACGAGCCGGGCGCCGCGAGCTCGGTGGACCGAATGCCGATGCGCCACTCCGGGACCGAGTACGCCTATCTTTTCTCCGGGGAGTTGACGCTGCTGCTCGACTTCGACAGGTACATCATCGGCGCGGGCGACTCGCTGTGCTTCGACTCCACCCGGCCACATATGTACGTCAACCAGTCGAGCGAACCCGCGCGCGGCGTGTGGTTCGTCGCGGGCCGCCACGAATCCGGCCCCACCCGGGCATGGGTCGCCGCACAGCTCGGCGAGTCCGACACCGCATCACCCCTGCGCGTGACGAACGCGGTCGACGCACTGGATCTACTCGGCGCCACCGCCGTACGACCACCCGCGGTCAAACCCGGCCGCGACAGGTAGTCGCGACCGGGTCCCGGGTGGATCAGAGGCGTTCGAAAACGGCCGCCAGCCCCTGGCCGCCGCCGATACACATCGTTTCGAGGCCGTAGCGGCCTTCGCGGCGGGTCAGTTCGTGCAGCAGGGTGGCCAGGATTCTGGCGCCGGTGGCGCCGACCGGGTGACCGAGGGAGATTCCCGAGCCGTTGGGGTTGACGCGCGGGTCGTCGGGTTCGATCTTCCAGGTCCGCAGCACGGCCAGCGTCTGGGCGGCGAAGGCCTCGTTGAGTTCGATCACGTCCAGGTCGTCGAGTGTGAGATCCAGTCGCGCGAGCGCTTTCTCGGTCGCCGGTACCGGTCCGATGCCCATGGTGGACGGCGGTACGCCCGCGACCGCCCACGACGCCAGTCGAGCCATGGGGCGCAGCCCGAGTGCTTGTGCACGCTGCGGTGTCGTCACGATACAGATAGCCGCGCCGTCGTTCTGACCGCTGGAATTTCCGGCGGTCACCGTGGATTCGGGATCGATACCGAGACGGATCGGGCGCAGCTTGCCCAGCGTGTCCAGGTCGGTATCGGCTCGTGGATGCTCATCGGTGCGCACCAGCAGTGGCTCCCGCTTGCGTTGCGGCACAGCGACACTCACCAGCTCCGCTTCGAAGCGGCCATCACGTTGCGCGGCGATTGCACGCTGGTGCGACTGCACTGCGAGCGCGTCCTGGTCCGCGCGGCTGATCGCGAACTGCGCTCGCAGGTTCTCCGCAGTTTCGATCATGCCGCCGTCGACCGGAAAGTTCTTGCCACCGGCGGTGATTCGCGCACGCGCGAGGCGGTCGTGCAACACCGGCCCGTCACCACGGATGCCCCAGCGGATGTCGGTGGCGTAGAACTCGGTGCGGCTCATGGACTCCACGCCGCCCGCCAGGACGAGATCACTGCCGCCGGATTGCACCTGCATGCAGGCTTGCAACACTGCCTGCAGACCGGACCCGCAGCGCCGGTCCACCTGGATGCCGGGCACGCCGATGCCGAGGCCGGCGTCCAGCGCGGCGATGCGGCCGATCGCGGGCGCCTCGCCGTTGGGCGAGGACTGGCCGAGGATGACGTCGTCGACGGTCGTGGAGTCGAGTCCGGTGCGGGTGATCAGTTCGGTGATCACGGCCGCGGCGAGGTCTTGCGGTGCGATGTCTTTGAACACCCCGCCGAATCGTCCGACCGGGGTTCGCAGTGGTTCGCAGATAACAGCTTCGGGCATAGCTCTTCCTCGTAGGTGTCAGGTGGTGGATCGGATCCGGGTGAGGTCGTGCTCGATCGCGGCACCGGTCTCGAGCAGGGCGGGAACCAGGGAGTCGCGGACCTCGCGCAGCGTGTAACGGGCGGCCTGGGTGGAGATGTTCACCGCGGCGACGACCACGCCGTGCTGGTCGCGCACCGGCGCCGCCATCGACCGCAGACCGTGCTCGAGTTCCTGGTCGACGACGCAGTAGCCGTCCGCGCGGACCTGGGCCAGCTCCGAGCGCAGTTGTCGTTTCGTAGTGACCGTCGTGTCGGTGAGGGGCGTCAGCTCGATCGCGGCCAGATAATTCTCCAGCGCGTCGGCGTCGAGGTCGGCGAGCAGAACCCGGCCCATCGAGGTGGCGTAGGCGGGGAAACGGGTCCCGATGTTGATCGACACGGTCATGATCCGGCTGACGGGGACACGGGCCACGTAGACGATGTCGGTGCCGTCCAGGATCGACACCGAGGTCGACTCACGAACCTTCTCGGCCAGCGCCTCGAGGTGCGGGCCCGCCAGATCGGGCAGGCTCAGGCTGGACAAGAAGCTGTACCCGAGCTCGAGCACGCGCGGCGTGAGCCAGAACTGGTTTCCATCCGAGCGCACATAGCCGAGCTCGACCAGGGTGAGCAGGAAACGCCGGGCGGTGGCCCGGGTCAGGTCGGTGGCCTGGGCGACCTCGCTGAGGGTGCGCCGCGGATGTCGGCCATCGAAGGCCCGAATGACGGCGAGGCCGCGCGCGAGGGACTGCACGTAATCCGACGACGGTTCTGTCATGGCTGCGGTAACTCCTTCTCCCACTGGGCCCGATGGCGTCCACCCCGCGGCGAACGTCGGTGCACCGAGCCGGGCCCGAGGCTACGTCGCGACGGCCAGGCACGAGGCTCGGCATGCACGAAGAACGCGTGTTCATGATGTGAACACAAGTCCGTATTGCGAACACGCTACGTCCACAGCTCCAGCCTACGCAAGTGTTCGTCATACGAACGAGGGTGCGCATTGCGAACATCTCGGCTAGCATCGCTGGCGTGATGGACAAAGTCATTGCGACGGCCACCGAGGCCGTCGCCGATATTCAGGACGGCGCGTCGTTCGCGGTCGGCGGATTCGGCTTGGTCGGCGTGCCGCAGGTACTCATCGACGCCGTACTCGCCCACGGCGCCACCGATCTCGAGGTCGTGAGCAACAACTGCGGCACCGCGGGTGTCGGATTGGGCGTGCTCCTCGAGGCTCACCGGATCCGCCGCACGACCAGCTCCTACGTCGGATCGAACGCGGAGTTCGCGCGTCAGTTCCTCGCCGGCGAACTCGAAGTGGAACTGACGCCGCAGGGCACCCTGGCCGAACGGATGCGGGCGGGCGGTGCGGGCATTCCGGCGTTCTTCACCCCTGCGGGCGTCGGCACACAGGTCGCCGACGGCGGCCTGCCGCTGCGCTACGACGGCGACGGCGGGATCGCGCTGGCCAGTCCCCCGAAGGAGACGCGCGTCTTCGGCGGGGTGCCCTACGTGCTCGAACACGCGATCGTCACCGATTTCGCGCTGGTGCACGCCTGGAAGGGCGACCGCCACGGCAACCTCGTCTACCGCCGCAGCGCGCGCAACTTCAATCCCCCGGCCGCCACAGCGGGCCGAATCACCATCGCCCAGGTCGAGCATCTGGTGGAACCGGGCGAGCTGGATCCAGACGAAGTGCACACCCCCGGCATCCACGTACAGCGCGTGGTGCACGTGGGCACAGTCGAGGTCGGAATCGAGAACAGGACGGTGCGGCCATGACGTGGACACGCCAGGAGTTGGCAGTGCGGGTGGCCGCCGAACTCAGTGACGGCCAGTACGTCAACCTCGGCATCGGGATGCCGACGTTGGTACCCAACTATCTGCCCGACGACGTCACGGTCGTCCTGCATTCGGAGAACGGCGTACTCGGCGTGGGGCCCTACCCGACCGAGGACGAAGTCGATCCCGAGCTGATCAACGCGGGCAAGGAGACGATCACCGTTCTGCCCGGCGCCTCCTATTTCGACTCGTCGCAGTCCTTCGGGATGATCCGCGGCGGCTGCGTCGATGTCGCCGTGCTGGGCGCGATGCAGGTCAGCGCCCACGGCGACCTGGCGAACTGGATGATTCCGGGCAAGATGGTCAAGGGCATGGGTGGCGCGATGGACCTGGTCCACGGCGCGAAACGTGTCATCGTGATGATGGAACACCGTTCCCGCAGCGGCGAACCCAAGATCGTCGAGCAGTGCACCCTGCCACTGACCGGGTTGGGTTGCGTGCACCGGATCATCACCGAGATGGCCGTGCTCGACATCGGCCCCGACGGGCTGACACTCGTCGAAATGGCGCCGGGCGTCAGCGAATCCGACGTTCGCGCGGCCACCGGAGCAGATTTCACAGTCGCGCTCGCGACCGCTTCCGCCCGATGAGATCCGGTGTGAAGCCCGTGCCGAAGGGGGGTGCGGGCCTCACACCGACCTGGCCCGTTTGCGAAGCGTGGTCTCCTCAGGCCCGTTCGCCGTGGAGGGCGAGTGTGTCGTCGATGCAGCGTGCGATGAACACGTCATCGATCGCCTGTTCTCCGACCAGTAGCCTGAAATATAGTGGTGCGGAAAGGGTTTCGAGCACAGCGCGCGGATTGACCGATGCCGGGAGTTCACCGCGCGCCACCGCGTTCGTGATCACCTGGGAGCTCCGCTCGAAGCGATCGTTCCAGAATTTGCGGCGCGCGGCGTCGACTTCCGGATCGGACGACAGAGCCACGGTGGTGCCCACCAGCCGCGCCATCCCCGGGCGCGAGATCAGGTCGGAAACCTGTCCGGCCAGCACCGCCAGATCCGATCGCAAGTTGCCGGTGTCCGGCGCGGGATTCCCGACGGCGGCGAGCTCGGTGACAGCCTCGGCGATCAACGCGGTCCGGGTGCCCCAGCGGCGATAGATCGTCGTCTCGGCGACACCGGCGCGGGCCGCGACATCACCGATGGTCAAACCCTCGATCCCGTGCTCGGTGACCTGCTCCAGGGTCGCGGTCAGAACAGCGTCACGCACCCGCGCCGAGCGTCCCCCGGTCCGCTTACGCGGAGCCGGGGGTGTCACCGACTGTTTGTCGTCGGCATCGAGTCCACTCTGATCCATGGTCCAGTTCTACTCGACGGCCACGCCGTACGCCCAATACCGACCGATGGGACCGACGCGTCCTGCCCCACCCGGGGTCAGCGCAGATATGCCTCGATCCAGTTGCCGAACTCGGTCGCGAGATGCCACTGGTGCTCGCTGATGTACAAGCCGGGCACCGCCGCGGGAAACGCGACTTTCAGCTGACTGCGGAACCCACCGCCGGGCTCGTCACGGAACTGATGGCAGACCCCGCCGATCAGTTCACCGTCGGCGAGCTTGGCCGCGCCGGCGACCGCGAACGGGTAGGACGGGTCCGCGGCGACCACCACCTTCGCCGGGTCGGTGTACTCGACGAGGAACCGGCTGGCGAGCATGGCTCCACCGGTCACCTCGACGACCTCCTGTCGCCCATCGGGCATGGTGGCGATGATGTAGTGGTCCGGGCACGCGTCGGTCCAGAACGCCTGATCATTGCCCACCCGCGCCCGGTCGAACGTGTCGATGAAGCCCTGCGCGGTGCCGCGATCGCTGGCGATCTCGACGGTCGACACGGCCCAGCGTCCACCCGAGGCCGCGAGCGTTGCGCGGGTGGCGGCCTCGGAGGCGACGAGCTCACCGGCAAGCAGCTCACGCAATCCGGTGGAGCCGATCAGCACCCGAGCCCGTGCCAGCACCGCTCGAGCGGCGGGGATGTCGTCGACGTCGATCGCGAAGCGGGCGAGCAGTGAGTCGAGCTCACCGGTCAGCAGGCCGACATAGTCCTTGCGCAGCCGCGCCGCGGCGACCGACAGTCGACGCCGTTCCCACTCGACGACCTTGCCCTGGTCGACCAGGCGACCGTCGATGTATGTCCGCAATCCGGCGGCCGACGGACCAGGGGTGGCGAAAGTGGTTCCCGCACCCGCGTAGGCAACCGCCGCGGTGGCGGCCGTCACGCCGGCCGTACGGACGATGAAGCTTCTTCTGGTCAGCATTGACCAATTCCCTTCAGTTTAAAGCTAGATCAACTTGCGATAACACAGCTTCCGTTACCGTCGTCACCTTGTCAACGGTCGGCGCATAATTAACGCAATACGAACTTGCGTTTCCAGCCACAGGAAGGCAGTCTTAACGCAAGTTTCAGTAGCTTTAATGAGAGGTAGTCGCTGTGGACGATCCCATCGAAATCCGAACATTCCTCGGCGAGGAGGGCGTCACTCGCCAGCAGGTGCGCGCCTGGGAAGCGCGGCGCGCCGAAGCGGTGCTGAAGAGGTTCGCCGCACGCCTGGGGCGACGCGGAGTAGCCGAACTCCTGCCCGATTTCACGATCGGCAGGGCACTCGACGCGCCCCTCGACGTCCAACGCGAAGCCCTCATCGCTATGAAGACCGAGCTGGGGCACGCGGGGATCTACGCCATGCTCAAGCGCGATCTGGCAATCTCGGACCGAATGGCGCGAATCGGTGTCGCCACCAGCCGAGGTCGAGCCAAGTACTCGGTCACCCGACTCGAAGTCCCCCACTACTCCGCGCAGCGATTCGCGGACTGGTTCAACGACCTGACCATCACCGACGCCGAGGTCGACATGGTGGCCGCCACCCCGGACCACTACCTGTTGCGCGGCCTGCCCGACGGCCGTCAAGAAGTCGTCGAAACGACCGGCGGCTCGCCCACGGCGTCGCGGTTCCTCGTCGACTACACCAGAACCGAAGCGCTGACCGTTCCCGTCGATCCCGACTACCCCATCCAGATCGCGGGCCAAGCTCTGCTCGACGACGGCCTGGTCATCGGCGGCGTCCGCCACCAATTCCGCGACCGCGACGGCACTCTCGAAGCCCTACTGACAGTGCAGTTCCCGGGCAATCTGCCCGACCGGCTCATCCACCAGCACCAATGGCACCTGGCCGACGAGTTCAGCAACTGGATGATCGCCGCAGCCCCGGTTGCGGCGACCGCCTGACACCGAGAACCGCACGGACCGATGCCCGGCCCACCGATATCGGTGGGCCGGGCACCCGGCAGCGGCGGGCCCGACCCCTCGATGGCCGGGAGATTATTTCTCCGGCACGCGCCGCGCGGCAATGACGGTGGTAACCCAGCGCCAGAACCGCCACCACAACAATGGCTCCATCCAAGGTCGTGCCCGCCGTGCGCAATCCCCAGTGATTCGCGGCGAGACCTTGTCCGATCACCGGAATCGAGGTCGCGAGGTAGGCGACGACGAAGTAGGCCGAGACCACTTCCGCGCGTCGGGTCTCCGAGACGGCAGCGAGCAGGGCGGCGATGCCTTTACTGAACGACAAGCCCTGACCGATGCCGCAGAACGCCGCACCCATGACCATGAGCGCGAACGCTTGGGCGGCCAGTGCGGCGATGAGAACCAGCCCACCCACCGCGAGCAGTGCGCAGCCGATGACGATCGCGACCGGCGTCGACATCCCACGCCCGATGATCTGCGCCGAGGCCGAACACAGGAACAGGGTGGCGATCACGAGCGCGGTGATCGCGTGGTTGTCGATGCCGATGACATGGGCCAGGAACGACGGGGCGATGGCGCTGAACGATCCCATGACCGCGAAGCCCGCCCCTGCCGCCAGCGCCGCACGGGCGAAAGTGGCACGCGCTTCGGCAGGCACCACCGGCTTCTGCATTCTCGGGCGGGCCCGACAAGTCACCTCGACCGGTTCGGCGATGAACCACACCCCGACGGCGGCCGCTGTCAGCAGGATCAAGTCGATGATGAAGGGGCTGCGCAGCGGCGCCGAACCGTACTCCGCGATCAGACCGCCGGCCAGGACCCCGAGCCCGAGCCCACCGATATTCGACGCAGTGGCCACCGCCGCGGCGCGGTGGCGCCACGAAACCGGAGCCGTGTCGATGACTGCAGCGGTGGCAGCGCCCGCGTAGATGCCTGCCGAAATACCCGACAGCAGTCGTGCGCCCATCAGCTGCCAGACCGGTCCCGCGGTCAAGAACACCACCGCGCCGACAGCGGAGAAAGCGATGCCCGCGAGAAGTAGTGGGCGGCGGCCGAATTGGTCGGACCAGCGGCCGAACAGGATCAGCGCGGCGACGACGCCCAGTGCGTAGGCCGCGAAGATGGTCGTGGTGGTGAGCACGTCGAAGCCCATGTGCTCGGCATAGAGCGCGTACAGCGGGGTGGGCAGCGTGGTGCCCATCATGACGACCGTGAAGGCGAAGACCGTGGTGACGAAAGCGAGTGGACCCGCCCGTCGCGTCGTCGCGACGTCCGCTGCGGATGCAACCATGACCGGCCCTCCCTCTCTGTGCGATCAATCCTTAACGCCATAAATAATTGTGTTAAGACTGTCTCCGATTCCGGACAAACACAAGGGCTCACACCTCGCGCACCGCTAGCCCGGACAGGGCGAGCCAGAGGCAGTATTGTGAATACGAATGTATCCATAATGCGTGTGAGCAGGGGCGCAGCACCGCAAGGCGCACACCGCACGGAGACCGACAGCATGACGACCGAATGGAGAAGCGGTGGGGAGAATCACGCCGGCAGTCCGAAGCTACGCGGGCCTGACGGCCGACGAGCGGCGGACCGAGCGGCGGCACCGCCTCCGGCACATCGCCCTCGAGGCCTTCGCCACCGGACCCGGCTACCGCGAAATCCGACTGGCCGAACTCTGCCGAACCGCGGGGCTGTCGACCCGGCAGTTCTACCAGGAGTACAACACCCTCGAAGACCTCCTGAGTGAACTGTTCCTGCACGTGAACGACACCGTCGAACAGCGCGTCCTCGACGCCGCCCGACAGACCGTCGGTCGACCGTTGATCGACCGGGCGACGGCGATACTGGGCGCCTACCTCTCGTACTTCACTGCCGATCGCCGCTGGGCCCGGGTCGCTTTCGTCGAAATAGTGGGAGTCAGCGAGCGGATGGATCTGCAACGCCTGCAGGTCCGTTCGCGCTGGCTGGACCAGCTGTGCGACACGTTCGACAGCTTCGCCTCCGACGGCGAGATCGCCCCGGACGACTTCCGGCTCAGCGCCACCACGTTCGCGGGTGCGGTCAACGGATTGATGCACGACTGGGCGATCGGCTGGATCGATGCCACCCCGGAGCAGCTCGCCGACAGCCTGCAGCGCATCCTCTTCGGAATTCTGGGCACACCGGGCCCGAAGCAATCGCAGGTGGACCCGCCCAGCGCCGAGCAGACATCGGTTCGCCGCAGACCACGCAACCGCAGGGAGATCATTCTGCGCACGGCCGCGACCGCTTTCGCCGAGCGTGGCTTCCACCGCACCTCGATGACCGATATCGCCTCGGCCACCGGCGTCACCCATGCCGCGGTCTATCGACACTTCCGCACGAAGCAGGAGCTCCTCGGTTCCTGCCTGCGTGAAAGTCTCGACCTGATCATCTCCCGGGTCGATACCGCTCGCGAGAATCCGGGCGATGTCGGTGTGGCACTGCACGAGCTGGTCCGGGTCACGCTGGAAATCCGCGGTGTTGCCCGGCTGTGGCAACTCGAGTTCCGGAGCCTGAGGCCGGTCGACCGCAGCGGCATCCTGTCTCGCGCGGTTCGCCTGACCCAGCGCATCAGAGAGACCGTCGGCCAGCGTCGCCCGGGGCTGGCCCCGAGTGATCTGGAGGCGCTGAGCTGGATCGTTCTGTCCGTGGTGACCAGCCCGTCCAACCATCGCATCCAGCTGCCGACGGATCGATTCGTCTCGACGCTCGACGCGGTCCTCGGTGCCGTGGTCGACGTCGATCTTCCCGGCGGCGACGCGCGGACACCGATCGTCGAGTCCGGCGACACCGGACCAGACACGCGATCCGAGCCCGACTCCCGACCGGAGCGAATGATCATCGCCGCGGCACAGCTGTTCGAGGAACGTGGTTTCGGCGCGGTGAGTATCGAGGACATCGGTGCCGCGGTCGGGGTCAGCGGGGCCGCGCTCTATCACCATTTCGCCGGCAAGACCCAACTGCTCAACGAGATCATCGACCGCAACAACGAATGGGTCGAGATCTACGCCCAGCGCGCGCTCGCCGAGGGTGCGAATCCGCAGGCATCGCTGCGGCTCCTGCTGCGGTACTACGTGGAATTCGCCATGGATCGCACCGATCTCGTCGGTACGGCGGTCAGCGAGATCGGGCACCTCCCCGATGACGCCGCTGCCAGGTACCGCCGCATCCACCGTGAAGGCAATATCGGCTGGGCACGGCTGCTGCAGTCGATCCGCCCTGAGCTGTCTATGCCGACCGCCCGGGTGTTGATCCACACGATCACCACAGTGGTCACCGACTCGGTGCGCAATCCCCGGCTGACCCGGCGTGCCGACCTCGCTGACCTGCTGTGCGTTATCGGTGAGCGAATCGCCATGGCCGATGTGCCCTACTCGCCGATACCGCAGTCGGTCTCGCAGTGACTTAACGGCACTGAGACTGTGAACTCCCAGATCAGTTGGTGATACAGACTGTCCAGCAACCTTATCGCAGAGTTACTTAGGTTGCATGGATCGGATTGCTGCGCCATCATGGCTCCGGCAGCGCGCCGCGCGCCGCGTTTCAGCACCCGCTCGAACGAGGCGGGTCCCGTCGAGAGGGATGAGCCGGTGGGCCACTACAAGAGCAACGTTCGAGATCTGGAATTCAATCTGTTCGAGGTGTACGGCCTCGATACCGTCCTCGACGCGGGCGCCTTCGGCGACCTGGACAGCGACACCGTGCAGATGATGCTGTCGGAGGCGGCCAGGCTGGCGGAGGGGCCGCTCGCGGACCCGTTTGCCGACACCGACCGCAACCCGCCGGTTTTCACCCCGGCCACCCACTCGGTTCGACTACCGGAACCGTTCAAGAAGGCAGTGCGCGCCTGGCACGAGGCAGGCTGGTGGCGGGTGGCCAAGAGCGAGGCGATCGGAGGCGTGCCCGCACCTTCCATGCTCGCGTGGGCGATCAGCGAGCTGATCCTGGGCGCCCAGCCCGCGGCCTACATGTACCTCACAGGGCCGACGATGGCCGATATCCTCACCGGGATCGGGACGCAACAGCAGCAGCGCTGGGCGACGCACATCGTCGAACGTAACTGGGGCGCGACGATGGTGCTGACCGAACCGGACGCCGGCTCCGACGTCGGCGCGGGCCGCACCACGGCAACCGAGCAGGAAGACGGATCGTGGCACATCCAGGGCGTGAAGCGATTCATCACCTCCGCCGACTCCGACGACCTTTTCGAGAACATCGTCCACGTGGTCCTGGCCCGCCCCGAAGGAGCCGGGCCCGGAACCAAGGGCCTGAGCCTGTTCATCGTCCCGAAGTTCCACTTCGACGACGAAACCGGCGAGCCCGGCGAGCGCAACGGCGTCTTCGTCACCAACGTCGAACACAAGATGGGCTTGAAGGCCTCGGCCACCTGTGAGCTGACCTTCGGCGGACACGGGGTACCCGCGGTGGGCTACCTCGTCGGCGACATCCACGACGGCATCGCTCAGATGTTCAAGGTGATCGAGGAAGCCCGAATGATGGTCGGCACCAAAGCTATCGCTACTCTTTCCACCGGCTATCTCAACGCCCTCGACTATGCGAAATCTCGGGTCCAGGGCTCTGATCTGGCCCGCTCCCTGGAGAAGAACGCCGCGAAGGTCGCCATCATCAACCATGCCGACGTCCGCCGGTCGCTGATGATGCAGAAGGCCTACACCGAGGGCTTGCGCTCGATCTATCTCTACACAGCAGGCCATCAGGACCCGGTCTTGGCCCGCCAGATCTCTGGAGCCGACGAGAACCTTGCCGAACGCGTCAACGATCTGCTCCTGCCGGTAGTTAAAGGCGTCGGCTCCGAACGCGCCTACCAGTATCTGACCGAATCCCTGCAGACCTTCGGCGGATCCGGATTCCTCCAGGACTACCCGATCGAGCAGTACATCCGCGACGCCAAGATCGACTCGCTCTACGAGGGCACCACCGCGATCCAGGCGCAGGACTTCTTCTTCCGCAAGATCGCGCGCGATCGCGGGGTGGCGCTGGCGCACCTGCTCGACCAGGTCCGATCCACCGCCGGGTCCGATGCCGATGGCGGGCGCCTCAAGTCCGAGAAGATTCTGCTCGCCCACGCGCTCGAGGACATTCAAGAAGTCGCGGGCGACCTGACCAAACACCTGTTCGCCGGGCGCGAGGAGCCGACCGAGCTCTATCGGATCGGTCTGCATGCCGTGCGTTTTCTGCTGGCCGTCGGCGATCTGCTCGTGGCATGGCGGCTGATCGTCGCCGCCGACATCGCGCTCGCGGCTCTGGGCACCGAGGACGGTCTCGACGAGGCCGAGTTCTACCAGGGCAAGGTCGCCGTCGCCTCGTTCTTCGCCACCACGGTCCTGCCACACCTGACCGCCGAACGCGCGGTCGTGTCCAGCACCGACCTCGCTGTGATGCGTCTCGACGAATCGGGATTCTGAAGACCGACGCTGTCGGCCGGGTGCACCCGTTCTTCCTGGCCGACGGCCGACGATGAGTGCGGGCGAGCAGCGGCACGACAAGATCAGTACGCGCAGGATCGCGCGCAGAAACCAACTCCTCGACATCGCACGAGAGGCGTTCGTGGCCAGGGGATACCACGGTGTCACCATGGCCCTGCTCGCTCGCCGGGCCGACGTGACCAACCTGTGCTCTACGACTACTTCTCCAGCAAACTCGACCTCTATCTGACGGTCGTCCAGTGCATGCTCGACGACTTGGTCGCCACAGTGGACCGAGCACTCGGCTCTGCCGAGACCGATCGGAAGGTCGTCGACTGCACGGTCGCGGTCTTCTTCGACCTGATCGATCACGAGGGCATTTCTAGCCTCACGCTCGTTTTCGGTGGCGGCGTGCCCAGTGAGCCGTCGGTCGAACTGCGAGTCCGCGCAGCACTGTCGAGCTGTGCGGGCACCATCGCAGAACGACTGTGCCCGCACGACAGCGAGCAGGCACGGGCGCGAAGGCTGGCCTTCGGCTTGGTCGGCGCCAGTCTGACCGCTGCCTCGGATTGGCATCGGGCCGGAATGCTCGTACCCAAGCACCACGCGGTGGAAGCGATCAGCACCTTGTGCTGGCACGGGCTACACGGCCTCGACATTCGATCATCATGAAACTAGTTGGTGCACAACATCTTTCGTATGTCTCATATCACCACATTGCCGAGCGGGACACCCTTGCGCCGGGTCCGCCCGGCTTCCAATGTTGATCGCAGGGGGGCCAGCGGTGGAGGTGCAATGGTGGGTGAGCAGAAACGTCGGCGGCCCGGCGGGCGATCCGCGCGAGTACGGGAATCCGTCATCGACGCGACACTGAAAGTTCTGGCCGACAAGGGGTTGACCGCGTTCGCGGTCGCGGAGGTCGTCGCCCTGTCCCAGGTCCATGAGACAACCATCTACCGACGCTGGGGCTCACGCGAGGACCTCATCGTCGATGCCTTGTCGAGCGCGGCAGGCTTGTCTGTCCAGGTCCCCGACACCGGCTCGATTCGCTCCGACCTGGACGAGTTGTTGAAACATCGTCAGCGAATGTCTCGGCACACCGACGGGCCGGCTCCTGAACCAAGCCTTGTCCTTCGGCGGCGACGACCCCCGCTGGACAAGGCTGCGAGACTCCTTGTGGGATGCCACGCTGCGACCGATCTACCCGATCACCGAACGCGCGGTCCGCAGGGGCGAGCTGCCGGTCGGCATCGAGCCACGAATGTTGCTCGAAACCTTGCTCGCCCCTTTACAGTTGCGGGCCTTGAAACTGAGTGATCCCCTCGATCCACAGCTGCGAATTCGCTTCATCGACATGATCCTGCACGGTGCCGCGAGCGCGGTCGCCGCAGAGGACGATCCGGGCGGATGACTGGGACGATGATCGAAGCGGCGGTCGTGGCGTGTCAGTTCGTGAGTGCGACATATTTGGAGTCGAGGTATTCGTCGATGCCTTCGACGCCGCCTTCGTGTCCGAGGCCGGAGGCTTTGACGCCACCGAACGGAGCCGCGACATCGGACAGGACTCCCCGATTGACCGCGACCATGCCGGTCTCCAACGCATCGGTGACTCGCAGGGCGCGGCCGAGGTCACGGGTGTAGAGGTAGGCGGCCAAGCCGTACTCGCTGGCGTTGGCTCGGTCGATCGCTTCGGCTTCGTCGCCGAAACCGGTGACGACCGCGACCGGACCGAAAATCTCCTGGTCGAGAATGCGCGCGCGGACGGGGATCTGGTCCAGGACCGTGGGCGGGTAGAAGAAACCTGGACCCGGCAGGGGTTTGCCGCCGGTTCGTATCCGGGCACCGGCCGCGACCGCTTCGTCGACGAGCCCTGCGACCCTGTCGAGCTGGGCGGCACTGACCAGCGGCCCGACTGCGACGCCTGTCCGATGTCCGGCACCGACGGTCAACGCGGCCATGCGTTCGGTCAGCCGGGCCGTGAATTCCTCGAGCACAGCGTCGGCGACCAGGAAGCGGTTGGCGGCCGTGCACGCTTGTCCGCCGTTGCGCATCTTCGCGGCCATCGCACCGTTGATCGCGGCGTCGAGGTCGGCATCGTCGAAGACCAGGAAGGGGGCGTTGCCGCCCAGTTCCATCGAGGTGCGCAACACCCCGGAAGCCGCTCGGGCGAGCAGGATTCGCCCGACCCGCGTGGAACCGGTGAAAGTGAGTTTCCGCAGTCGGGGGTCGGCGAACAGCGGCGTCGAAATCGATGCGGCATCGGAGGTCGGCAGCACCGAGAGGACACCGGCGGGCAGGCCTGCTTCGGCGAAGATCCGTGCCAGCGCCAGCATGGTCAACGGTGTCTCGGCCGCGGGCTTGACGATCACAGTGCAGCCCGCGGCCAGTGCCGGACCGATCTTGCGGGTTCCCATGGCCAACGGGAAATTCCACGGAGTGATCGCCAGCACCGGCCCTACCGGTGCTTTGGTGACCAGGATCCGGCCGTTGCCGGCTGGTGCGGGCGTGTATCGGCCCTGAACGCGCACCGCTTCCTCACTGAACCAGCGCAAGAACTCCGCGCCGTAGGCGACCTCCGCGCGACTGTCCGGCAGGGCGCGTCCCATCTCGGCGGTCATGAGCAATGCGAGATCTTCGGCGCGCTCGGTGACCAACTCCCATGCCCTGCGCAGGATCTGGGAGCGTTCGCGGGGTGCGGTGACGGCCCAGGGGCGCTGGACTCGATCGGCCGACTCGATGGCCCGCATCGCATCGATGGCGCGGGCGTCGGCGACGGTGGTCAGGGTGTCGCCGGTGGCCGGGTCGAGGACCGGGTACCGGTAGCCGTCGGTGGCATCGACCGCTGCTCCGTCGATCCATAGGCCCTGCGGGGTGTCGGCGATCACTGCTGTTGCGTCGATCATCGTTGTGCTCCTTCGGGTTCACCGGTCGGGGCGAACCCTCGGTCGACCTCCTCATGGGCGATGGCGGCCAGGAAGACGCAGGCTTGATCCAGCACGGCCCGACCGGTTGCGACCACCCCCGCCGAGGTGAACAGGCCGTGCGCGTGCCGGGGCAGATGGATGTGGGTGATCGGCGCTCCGCACGCGGCCAAGGTCGCGGCGTAGTCGATGCCTTCGTCGCAGAGCGGGTCGTTGCCGACCGTGGACAAGAAGGTGGGGATCGGGTACGGGTGCAGGCCGGGGTTGAGATCCGGTGCGTCCCGTGGTGTCGCGATACCGCCGAGGTAGAGGTCGGTGAACCAGTGCATTGTCGCAGCGGTCAGCGGAAATCCCTGCTGGACACGGTGATAAGAGGCGGTGTCCATGGCCAGGCTGAGTACCGGGTACAGCAGCATCTGGGCGCGAACGCGGGGACATTCCGCGGCGATCGCCGCGGCGAGCTGGCCACCGGCGCTGTCACCGCCGACGATCACCCGTTCGACATCGAGACCGTGCTCGATTCCGTGTTCCATCAGCCACCGGGTCGCGGTGCGCATGTCGTCGACGGCCGCGGGATACGGGTGCTCGGGGGCCAATCGGTAGTCGACCGAGACGACCGCCACGTCGGCATGGGCGGCGAGGTAACGGCACAGCGTGTCGTGGGTGTCCGGGCTCCCCATCACCCACCCGCCACCGTGGGCGAACAGCAGTACCGGGCGCGCGGAGCGGGCCGGGTAGTTGCTGTACAACCTGATCGGAAGGTCTTGCTCCGCACCGATGTTCATGTCCTCGACCCGAGCTAGCTCGACCCGAAGCAGCCCGTTTCTTGCGCAGCCCGCGGTATAGGCCGCGCGCGCGGCGTCGACACCGAGGGTGTCGAACGATGCGCTGCCGTTGTCGCGGAAGGCGCGAATGAGAGCTCGTTGGTCGGCGGCTACGTCGTCGAGGCCGCGATCGGGTGATTCAGTGCTCACGAACGCACCGCTTCGGGTCGCGTCCGCGCCGTCACCAATCGCCGGTAGTCTTCGACGGTGCCGCACCAGTTGTTGATGACCTTGCCGTCGCCGTTCTTGTACCAGGACGAGCATTCGGAGGTGAACGCCGAATCCTCCAGCTGTACCTGCAGCCACGCGTTGTACCCGCGGATCGCGTACTCCTCGACATCGATGTTCAGTTCGCTGTAGGCACACAGCCGTTCGACGGATTCGGCGATGAATTCGTGCTGCACTTCGAGCATCGCCACGATCGAGTTGTGGTTGAGGTTGGTGTTGGGCCCGTAGACGAGGAACATGTTCGGGAAACCGTCGACGAGCATGCCCAGATACGCCTCAGGGGTAGTCCCCCATCGCTCGTGCAGCGATCGGCCGCCGCGGCCGATGATCGCGGTGTCGCCTTGGAAAGACTGGCTGGCGAATCCGGTGCCGAAAACGACCACATCCAGTGGGTAGAACTCGTCGTTGTCGACGAGTACGCCGTCGGGGGTGAAGCGCAATATGTTCGCGGTCTCCACGGTGACATTCGGCTGGGTCAGGGCCGGGTAGTAGTCGTCGCTGCGCAGGATGCGCTTGCATCCGAAGTCGTAGTCGGGAGTCAGTACGACACGCAGATCGGGGTCGGCGACCTGGCTTTCCAGATGTCGGCGGGCATCATCGGCACCGCTACGTTGACCGTCGGTCCCGCGCCTGGTTCGATCGAAGCCCTCCTCGCGTTCGTTGTGAATGCGCTCGCGCAGCGCGTGAAAGGTTCCCGGGTCGTTCCGGTGCGTATCGAGTTCGGCGGTGGTGAACACCTGCTGGTTGCGGGGCAGGATGTAGTTCGCCGAACGCTGGAAGACCACCAGTTGCTTTGCCGACGCGGCGATCTCGGGGACGTACTGGACCGCGCTCGCCGCCGCCCCGACACTCGCGACTCGCTTGCCCGTCAAGTCGACGGTGTGGTCCCAGCGCGCGGAGTGGAACATGTTGCCGCGGAACGAGTCCTGGCCCGTGAAGGTGGGGATGTGCGGTGTACCGAGCTGCCCCCACGCGGGAATCAGTGCGCGCGTGTGGAACTCGTTGCCGTTTCGGTCGGTCACCACCCAGTGCGACCTCGACTCGTCCCACTGCGCCCGCACGACTCTGGTGCCGAGGCGGATATGCTCGGTGAGTGCGAAGTGCTGCGCGAGATGGCGCAGATAGCTCAGCAACTCGTCGCGGCCTGCATACATTCGCGACACCGTGAGGTGCGGTAGGTAGCTGTAGCAGTAGATGACCGACTGGGTGTCGCACGCGGCGCCGGGATAGGTGTTGTCGCGCCAGACACCCCCGATCTCGTCGCCTGCTTCCAGCAGGCAGAAGTTGCGCACGCCGTGGCGTGTCAGTTGGGCGGCGGCGCCGAGGCCACCGAAACCGGCGCCGATGATGAGCGCGTCGTAGAGGTGTTCGGTCATGTGTCGTCTCCGAAGGTGATGATTTGACGTATCTCGTTGCCGCCGGCCAGGCGGTCCATGGCGGTGTTGATGTCGTCGAGGGCGATGCGCGAGGAGATCAACCGTTCGACGGGTAGGCGCCCCTCTCGCCACAGCCGCTCGTAGCGAGGGATGTCGCGGGCGGGGTCGGCGGAACCGAGGTAGCTGCCGACCAGGGAATGCGCACGGCTGGTGAGCCGCAGGGGCGAGAGGGTGATCTGCGCCTGCGGATCGGGTAGTCCGACCGTGACCGTGGTACCGCCGACCGCGGTGCACGCGATCGCTGTCTCCAGTGCGCGCGGATGGCCTGCCGCCTCGACGACGATGTCGGCCTCGACTCCATTGTCGATAGCTTGGGCAGGCGTGAACACGTCGTCCGCGCCGAGCGCTCGGGCGGAGTCGAGTTTGTCGGCGAGGGTGTCGATGCCGATGACACGGCAATCTCGTTGTGCGAGCGCGACCAGCAGCGCAGCCATCCCCACTCCACCCAGACCGACGACGGCGATCGTGTTCCCCGGCACCGGCGCGCGCACATTGAGCACAGCACCGCCGCCGGTCAGCACCGCGCATCCCAGCACAGCCGCGACCTCGGCGGGAACGTCGTCACCCACCGGCACCACCGAGCGCCGGTCCACGACGATGTGGGTGGCGAAGGCCGATACCCCGAGGTGATGGTGCACGGTCGAGCCGTCGTGGGTCAGGCGGCGACCGCCGTCGAGCATGACGCCGTCCGCGTTCGCCGCTGAGCCCGCTGGGCACGGCACGCGTCCCGCCGTGTCACAGGCCGCACAGTCGCGGCACCGCGGCAGGAACGTCATCACGACGCGAGTTCCCGGCGCGATGTCGTCGACGCGGGAGCCGACACGTTGCACCGACCCGGCGGCTTCGTGACCGAGCAGCATCGGCAATGGACGTGGCCTGCTCCCGGTGAGCACCGACAGATCCGAGTGACAGACTCCGGCGGCCTCCACCCGAACCAGTAGTTCGTTCGCTCGTGGATCCGCCAGGTCCAGTTCGCAGATTCGCAGCGGCCTGGACTGGCTGAACGGAGTTTGCGCGCCCACTCGTTCGAGCACCGCACCGCGGATTTTCACAGTTTCACTCCGTCGTCTTCGGCAGACAATGTGTCGTCGGACAGGACAGTCGCCGGGCTGTAGCGCTCGGGCAGCGCGATGACGGCGACGGCCGCGAGCAGGAACAGCCCACCGCAGAGCGCGAAGCCGATGGCGAAACCAGTGGTGCCCGCCAGGTAGCCGAGCAACAGCGGGGCCAGCGCCGAGATACCGCGGCCGACGTTGAAGCAGAACCCCGCACCGGTCGCGCGGAGCTCGGTGGGATACAGCTCGCCGAGATAGCTGCCGAGAATGCCGGTGAACACGGCGAAGAAGGCGTAGGCGGGCCCGAGCACCAGCAGTGTCGTCTCGTTGGCGGCCACCACGTAGAGGGGAAGTACCAGGCCGGTCCCGAGCAACGACGCGATGAGTGCGCGCTTTCGGCCGACCTTGTCGGCGATGAATCCGAAGACGTTGTACCCCAAGAACATTCCCAGGTTCAGCACACTGATGAACACCGCGACCGTGGTGGCGGGGACCTGACGGTCCTCAGCCAGGAAGGTGGGCAGCCAAGCGCTGGCTCCCCAGAAGCCCAGCAATGCCAGCGAACACACGGTGGTGCCCAGGACCGTGGAGCGAATCAGCTCGCGGCCGAAGATCTCCCGGGTGTTCGCTGTCGGCGCTTCGCCCGCCGCGCGGCGAGCGCTGACGTTGTCGAGCCATTCGCGCGATTCGGGGAAGAACCGCCAGATCAGCACAATCGGCACGATGACGCCGACCCCGGAGACGAAGAACATCGCCCGCCAGTTCGAGGCATAGGTGCCCGCGATCAGCGCTGCGAGCATGCCACCCACCGGGAACGCGCTCATCACGAACGCGACGGCGCGGCCCCGTTCCCGCTCGGGCCACGACTCGACCACGTAGGTCGACACGATCGCCCACACACCGCCCAACCCGAAGCCGGCGACCAACCGCAACACCATGATCCAGCCGAAGCTCGGCATCACCGCCACCGATGCCGTGCACACACCGAATAGCACCAGGCTGCCCAACAGGGCCACCTTCCGGCCGTGTTTATCGGCGATCCGGCCGACCGTGACCGAACTGGCGCCGATCCCGAGCAAGGTCGAAGTGGCCAAGAGGCCACCCTGCACGACACTGATACCGAGGTCTGCGCGCATCGACGGCAGAGCCAGCGACAGAATGACGATTTCCAGCGCGTCGAACAGATAAGCGGTGAACGATCCGATCAAGATGATCCACCGAACGGGAATATTCATCTAACGACCCCATTGTCAATAAATGTGTGCGGGACTGGGTTTCAGTTCGAAGAACTGAATGCGGAGCCGAACCAATCGGCGGCCTTCGCGGCGGCGACATTGGTGTCGCGCTGGTCGGAATACAAACTCATGTGACTGACCGAGGGCAAGATCTCGAGACGTTTCGCCGGGCTGGCAATGTCGTTGAATGCCGCGATCTCGCGGTCCCACATCGTGATGTTGTCGCCCTCGGCGACGATCATCATCACCTTCTTGTCGAGAATGCGCGGCAGGAAGGGAAACACCGAGTAGTTCAGCAGCAACTCGGTGGACTCGAGCGTGCTCCAGTGCTCATGGCGCTCGGCTTCCCCGGACTCCCTCAGCTTGTTGAACACCTCCCCGATTCGCGGGAAGGGCCAGGTGGACAGTTCTTTCCACGGTTCCAGCGAACTCATGCGCAGGCTCGCACCTTCGCCGCCGCCGGCGCGAATCCTGCGGTCGGCCAGGATCGTGGCCTCCAGCTCCGCGAACGCGACTTCACCGTGCGCACGACGCATGTTGTCGTAGCCTTCAACCACCGGGACCACGCTCACTGCGGCCTTCACCCGGCTGTCGGTGGCGGCCAGCACCAGGGCGTGCCCGCCGCTGTAGGAGATGCCGAACACCCCGAGCCGTTGCGCATCGACATCGTCACGAGTTTCGACATAACTCAGTGCGTTCTTGTAATCGGCGATCTGTTCCCATGGATCGATGTGCTGGCGTCGCGCGCCTCTGCTCTCACCGAATCCTCGATAGTCGAATCCGAGGAATTGCACCTGCTGCTCGGCCACGATTCGCGCGACATGCGGAAGCACGATTTCCTTGACGTAGCACCAGCCACCGCCGGCGACCACCGTGGGCAACGGACCCTCCACACCATCGGGCCGGAACAAGGTGCCGACCAAGGTCTCGCCATCGCTGTGAAATGTGACGCGCTCTTCCATGAGCTGTTCCTCCGCTGCATCGAGAAAGAATTGAATTCGGCGAGTGCCGTGAACGAAGGCTATGTGCGCCGCGTCACCTCGCAGTGTCTCGATTTCGAGATCGCACCGACCGGCACCGGCGTCCTTCGGCAGCGCGGCTTTGTGTCGCAGATCTGAGACACTCCTCGCCGATGTTCGGGGTTACCATCAGGGCGAGTGTGTTGCCGGTCACACAAGGTGGTGATGCGAATTACCCGTGCTGAGCAGCGACGATGAGGAGAGCTATGAATGATCAATCGCTGATTGCCGCGGCGCGGGAAGCATTTCTGCACGAGGGAGTGGAATCTGCGGATGTCCGCCCGGCCACCCTGCGTGCGTGGAAGCGCGCCAAGCTCGGCGGCGTCCGCCCCGACACCGAACCGGCCGTGGTCTTCGCTTCCGCGATGAACCCCGACAGCGCACTGCTGCGCGCGGTCCGACCCGTGGTTCACGACATCATGGCCCAGTTGGGCACCGCCGAGTTCGCGATGATGGTGACCGACCGTGATGCCTACATCGCCGACCGGTGGGTCTCCAGCACCTCGATGGGCACCCTGCTCGATGGCATGGGGGTACTGAAGGGTGCACGGTTCGACGAAGCCAGCGTCGGATCGACCGGGCTCGGAACCGTGCTGGAAGAACGCGCGATCTCCATCGTCGACGGCGCCGAACACTTCAACCGATGCTTCGACCCCGTCGTCGCTGTCGGAGTGCCGGTGATCCGGCCCGGCAGCGGAAGCATCGAAGGCGTTCTCGACCTCGTCTGTCCCACCGGCGCCCCCCACGAGGTCCTCGCCGCACTGGTCGAGCGCGCCGCCCGCGATGCCGGGGATCGCCTGCTCAGCGGATACGCCGCCGACGACCGCGCCCTACTCGACGCCTTCCTGCACGCCGATCGCCGAGGATCACGTCGGCCCGTGATCGCCCTCAACGATCGCATCATCATGGCGAACACCCTCGCGTCGGCG
Organism: Nocardia sp. FBN12; assembly: GCF_054031145.1. Lineage (NCBI taxonomy): Bacteria > Bacillati > Actinomycetota > Actinomycetes > Mycobacteriales > Nocardiaceae > Nocardia > Nocardia sp. FBN12. The sequence goes on along the minus strand of NZ_CM132926.1, from coordinate 2,224,934 downwards.
CTGGTCGGTTCCCGCTACTCCCACGACCAGCTGTGGGACTCGGTCCAGCGAACCATCGCCCTGGGCGGGCAACCACTGCGATTGACCGCAGGCGACGGCTCTCCCATCGATGTCGGGCTGCGGCTGGTCCACAATTCCGGCGATGTCGCGGGCGCCTTGCTGCAGCTGTCGACCGCACCGACCGAACCCACCCGGTCGTCTTCCACCTCGGACTCCGTCTCCGCCCTCGTCGACGCGATACTCGACGAACTTCCCGGCCGCAGCTGGCTGTGGCGATCAGCCGTGCACGCGGCAGCGCGAGCAGCCACCACCGAGGGCCGCCTGCTCCTCTACGGCGCGCCAGGTGTCGGCAAGACCGCCCTGGCCGGCGCGGTGAGCGGCAACCGCATCACGGTCGCGAGAAAAGCGAGCGAAGGCAAGCTACTCGGCGACCTCACCCACCGCAGCTCCGATGAACTGGCCACGCTCGGTGCCGAACTGGACGCCCACGATCGCGGCTTCGCCGTGGCAACCCTGACCGCCGAGCGCGCCGAGGACATCGACCCTCGCCTGCTGACGATGTTCGAATACGTCGTCGAGGTCCCCGACCTGTCCCGCCGCCCCGAAGACGTCACCGATCTCGCCGAAATGCTCATCCGCCGACTCAGCGAAGGCACCGTCGGACTTGCCGCGTCAACCATTCGTGAACTCTGCCAACGCGATTGGCGCGGCAATATCGCCCAGCTCAACCGCACCCTGCGCGCCGCACTCGACCACACCACTGGCCCTCGCCTACAACCCGCCGACCTACCCACCACCACCGCGCAGACCTCCTCCCACAAACGCCTGAGCCATCTGGAACAAGCCGAACGCGAAGCGATCGCCGCCGCACTTCGACGAGCCAACGGAAACAGACTCAAAACCGCCGAAGCGCTCGGAATCTCACGCGCCACTCTCTACCGGAAACTAGCAGCGCTGGGATTGGGCTGAATACACGAAGCTCTGACCCCAGGTGACCGAGAGGTACCGTCAAATCAAGGTCATTACTCGACACCCTGGTCGCGAAACTGTTGACGGCGACAGTGCTCGAAGTCCTCGCGGCGCGCAAACCTGACTCCATCGGCTTCACGGAACCGCAGCTCCGTTATGCCGACTTGTGACTAGGGGAGGTCAGCGCGGGGATCCATGGGGACCGGCATGGTCTCACGCCCGGCCTGCCCCGGCCATCCGAGGTCAGGCTCAATCAGGCGGCGCGGCTGGCCGCCGTGGCCTTTCGGAGCGCAGCGCGTCTACGGGTTTCGGCTTTCGCGCGCTCGCCCCGGCGTAGCTCGGTGTCTTCGATCCTGATCCATCCTTGGGTTTCCAGCCAACGTTGTTGTGCGCGAGCATCCCCGGCGTTGAAGAAGAGTGGAAGGCCTTTGGCGTCGGTGGCCAACTCTGCGAGTTCGGACCAGGTCGGGCTGCAATTGTGCAGGCGCCGATGGATTCCGATGTGGTTGGCGACGAGATAGCCGACAATCGGTGCTGGAGCAGCAGAAACATGGTCCCCATGGAATCGGATGTGAAACTGCCGCCCGGTACATAGCGAGTGTGGGTTCCGGTTGTAGGCAATCCATCCTGCTCGCTCGAGGGTTCTAAACATCGGACCGCGCGCGATGCTGTACTCAGGGACGCAGCCTTCGGACAACACCCACCAGGAGGTCAACGCCTCGGATCGCCATGCCTCCTGCCACGTCGGGCCAACGCCGAAGCGCGCCCAGTGCATAGCGATGGCCTCCGAGACGAGCTCTCCGAACCTGTCTCGCTCGGCTCGAATGACCGACGTCAGTCGCTTCGTTTCTGCCGATGTTTCTGCTTTGCCGACCGAGGCGTTAAGCATGGGTGGCCCGGTGACTGCTTTCATTACCGCGTCAGGTGTGGGTACTTGCCCGGCTTCGAGTATCCACAACACCAGCTCGGCCTTGTCGCCGGTGCACGTGGCGAGATCCAAACGTTCTCGCTTGCTGAAACCGTATCGTTCTGGGTCTACTGCACGCGACAACCTGTGTGCGGCTTCGACGTCCCCGGCTAGTTCGGTCGCGGCCAGCCACGACTCAGCTCGGGGGTCGACACCTACTTGGCGTCCTTTCACGATCACTGTGGACATCGCTCACTCCGATCTCATGTGATGTGGTCAGTCGCTCTAGGCGAAGCCGACCTTGCCGGGCTCGCCGAGCTTGGAATACGCGGACCACTGACTAGTCCGATCGAGAAGGTCGCCCACGGACGATCGACTCGGCATTATACGGCGTTTACAGATCAACTGGAAGCACATAAGACGTTTACGCTCTTGATCATTTCGCGTTTGACAGATGAGCGGGCGAAGTATGGCCAACCCCGGAAAGCCATCGATCAATCCGACCGCTTTGGCGACGACCCCAGTGCAGCTCCTTGATGGCACCGTCTGACCAGTTCAGAACGGTTAGCAGCAGCAATTGGCCGTCTCGGGCTATGGAGAGGAACCCGCAAGCTGGAAGCGCTACGGGCTGCCGTCGCGGCTGGCGAGGTTAGTGGGCCGTCCACCGAGCTCGATTTCGACCGCCGCATCGAAGAGGTGAAAGGCTTGAATGTCGCCACTCAAGACCTTCCTGCGCCTTAGTTGCTGACATGGCAGCGGTCGGTCGTTGACGCTTCTCGATTCTGTCTCGTCGAAAACGGTTGTTCAGCAGCCGATCTTGCGGATGGTCAGCCTGCCTGGAGGGGCGGTCCGGCCAAGCCCAATGCGTACATCACGTCGGGGTGAATCTGCAGGTTGGCGACCACCTCGTAGGAAGTCGTGAATTCGTCGGCACTGTCACGGTGGCGGGCGAACTCGTCACCGACGGAACTTCGGCGTCCGATGGCGATGCACTGGTTCAGTAGCGCGGTCTGGCGCTGAAAATGGCTCCCGGCCGATTCCGCCGGCCACATATCGGGCTCGCCGGGGAACGGCGCGAGTATCTTCTGCCGCACCAGGCGCAACAAGTCTTCCGCGAGCATTGGAGTCAACGCGACCCGACGTGCGTCCTCCTCGATCAAGCGATCATCGACCGTGCCGGACACCGTGCCCGGCACGACTGTCAACGTGAGGTATAGCTCGGTGCCCGATAGTTGCAACGCAGTGCCTGCCAACTGGTCGCGGACGACATCGATGGCTGCATCGAGGCGGGCGTGTGTCCATGCGAGCCGTCCCAGCACTGTCTGTGTCGTCGCCCCGCCTCTGGAGGCAAGCACCCCTAGTAGCAGGGTTGCGTCAGCGGCATCTTCGCCCTCCGGCGCCGCGTGGGCGATCTCCGAGGCCTCGTGTGCGGCGTTGTCTGGTTCGATCACCAATTCGGCCCACGTCAGTCCGAGCAGGGTGCGAAGGCGTGAGAGCACCGTGAGGGTGACGGTGCGTTGGTCGGGATCGCGCTCGCTGTAGGGGTGCACGCCAGTCGCCTGGCATAGCGTCTGCTCGGTCAGGCCGAGTTCGGCGGCGCGTCGGCGGATTCGCGAATAATTCAACCGGGACGGCCCAGGGGGGATCATCGGACGTATCCGCGGTCGTTGTGCAGCGGTGTCGCGACGTGCCAGGCGCGCACTGTGCGCCACCAGCGACAGCTGGCCGGTGTCCTGTGTGCGGGAGCGAGCCCGGCGGCCTCAACCTGCTGGGCGATCTTTGGCCCGGTTAACTGCGCGGAGGCTTTGAATAGCGGCTTGTCCGGCGCCAATCCTTGCAGGATCGCGTAGGTCCGGGCAGCGGCCAAGAACGGCCGCGATGCCTCGGGCATCGCTAGCACACACCAATCCGGCCTTTCCCAACGTTGTGCGGTGTTCCAGCGCAGTGTGCCCCCCTCGTCGGACACGGCCGCGACAGGGATCCGCATCAGGTCCTCGGTATCGAACCCGGTGTAGACCGCGACCGCGACCGCGCCCGCGTAAGCAGGATTGACGACTTCGCTGCGCAGATGAGCAGCGACTTGGGGGGTGATCGGTATCCCGGTCAGACCGGGGCCGGTCAGATCTACCAGGTCCGATGGCATCTGCAGCAAAACGCCGTGTAGCAACGCGCCAGCTTGCGCGCCCCGCAACAACGTGATCGCGTGTTGGGCAGAATGCGCGCGAGCTACGAGACCGGTGACAAATCGGTGGACTTCCTCGGCGTCGTCGAATTCCTGGGGAAAGGTGGTCAGACCATGCCCATACCCCACACAGAGCAGTCCAGCCGCCAGCCGACGCAACTCCGCCTCGCCGTACCTCTGGGCCAATGCCTGCGCTCCCACGATCAGTTCGCTACCGAGCCTTCCCCGCGGCAACAACTCGCCGATATGGCCCCCCACGCCCGCCGTCGCGGGGTCGGGCAGGGTCGCCGACCATCGGCACGCCGCGTCCATGCCCTGCCGATAAACCGCGTCCACCCGGGAGAACTCTTCGAGCGACAAACGTCGGAAGGCATCGGCACGAAAGCGTGCCACGTCGGTGTCGGGCACCATCGGCAACGGCCGGGGCGTGCGCGAGGCCAACGGGGCGGATCGCCGTGCGTGCCTGTCGCGCAGTACGCGATCGGCACGATGGACCACCCTCGGCATGACACCGTCGGGAAAGCGGGCCAGAGCCTCTTCTTCTCCAACGCCATGGCACACCAACACCACTTGGGTGCCGGTGTCGCGCCACAAGCCGATCAACGCCGTCCATCCGGCCTCAGACAGCCGGTGCGCACGCAACACGATCACCCGTCGCACGTCATCAGCGCGAATCCAGGACCGCACCGCGATCCACGCGGATCGTTCGCTGCCAATGTGTTGGCCTTCCAACCTGCGTGCCGAACGGCCTAGGGCGACGAGGATGTCGTGGGCCAGCATCGCCGACCCGCGGGTTCCTGGCGTCGGGTGGACGGTGATGATGCCAGCGCTCAAGTTACTGCCCGCCAGCAAGGTCGCGGTGATGTTTTTGTCGTCGGCGGGATCGAGCAGCAAAATCATGCGCTGTCGGTGGCGACGACGCGGCGGCAGCCAGCACCATCTCAGTTCTGGGGCGAGCTCGTCGTCACTGACAGGGAACATCGCCGACCCGGGCGTGCTCATCCAGTTCGTCCGCTGAGTTTGGAGAACACGTAACCAAGGACGTCATGATCGACGGTGTCGCGTCCGGCTTTGTTCAGCGTTCGGGCGGCGTGGGAGGTGATTTTGGCCCAGGAGCGAAAGTTGCCGTGGCCGGCATGGGTATCGGCGTAGGCGATGATCTCGGGGTCGGCCTGGGCCCAGATCGGGTGGTAGGCCGGGATCACGGTCAGTACTTGTTCGGCGGTCATCCGCCGAAACTCCTGCCACACGTATACTCGCGAGCTGAGCATCGGCTCGCGCCGCAGCACTTCGTAGCAGTCCCCTCCGCCGACAAAGACGATCGCGATTTGGGTGCGTTGGTCGTCCCACAGATGTCGCCAGTACTCGAAACACTCTCGCGACAACCATTGAGCCTCATCGCAGACAAGGATCCGGAATCGTTCCGCGAGAACATCTTTCAATATCAGGTCGAACTCGATCGGTTTGGCTGGCGGCCGCCCGCTCACAGCCAACGCCGTAAACAGAGTGTGCCGGATGTCGCGTGGCGTGGGGCGAGCCCGGAACTGGACGCGACATACCAGCCCCGGTGCGAGCCGACACAAGGCCGCGTTTACCGACAAAGTCTTGCCCAGGCCAGCGTCACCATGCACACACATCATCGCCTGTGCCTCGATCACATCGGCGAGGTTGTCGTGCGCCATCATCAGCGCCTCGGTCGCCACCACGTTCGCTCCCGCCAAGCCTAGATAGTGCTCGGGGACAGGATCGCCATAGTTGTTCTCAGGCGTGGGTGTGGCCGTCATGGCTTGTCCTTCTTCAATTCCCGCTTGGGTGAAGGTTCTATCGGCCGTACCCACTCCGGTGGTGGATGTGACAGTGGGATGACGAGTGGCCGTGCCAGTTTCGCGAGTTCTGAGTCGCTCCGGGCACCCAGCTCCTGCTTCGCTCGCTCGACGGTCATCATGTCCAGCGGTTGCGCAGGCTCGGCTCGGGTGACCGCGGCGTATCGGATCCGCCGTGAGCGTTCGGCCGCTGCAAGGTCGGCTCGCAACTGGCGGGCGCGGCCGGCGCGGGCACGTTGGACGTCGCGGATCATCTGTGGGGGTGCCTGGTCAGCCAAGATCGCGGGCCCCAGGTGGCGGCCGGTCTGGGCGTCGAACACCTCGATCTCGTGGTGATGGTTGGGCATGTATCGCACCCGCACCTTCGCACCGACAAGGCCGACCATCCAGTCCGCGATGTAGTGGCGGCCCTTGCCGCGCGCGACGCCTTTGGTGGAGATCACGCGCGGTTTGCGATCATCTTCGAGGGTGAACATCCACAACCGGTCGCGGTCGAGCTCTTGCAACGGTGTCGGATCGGCCAGCCAGCTGTCCAACGGCGAGACCCCGTTCAAACGGTCGATGTCGTGGTCGGTGCTGTTGTTCCAGGTCCTCACCCAGTCCAGCAGATCGGCGACGAACGCTTCGAATGGCAGCGCGGGCGCATCGGGATCCGCCACCGCACCGTTGACCCCGGTTTGAGAATGGGTGTAGCGAGGCATGCCCTTGAAGAGCATGCGCTTGACCGCGCCGTTGACCGTTTCGACCGCACCTTTCAGATACGGGGTATACCCCGGCAGCACCACCACGCGAGTCCCGAACACACCCAACGCGTCCTGCACCGTCGATGACAAGAAATCCTTGCCCTGATCCATGCGCACCACCGTGGGCAACCCGCCTGCCGGGCCGTAGGGCTCCTCGGTCAGGATCGACGCGCGCAGCGACGCCAGGATCGCTTCCCGATTGGGGAACCGTGGTGTGACCGCGACCCCCATGATCAGGCAATATTGCCGATCAACGAACCAGGTCACCCAGGGTTTCGCTAGCCGATCACCCACATCGACTTCCACCGAGGCCTCGACATGATCTGCCTCCCACTCGGCATTGCGGTAGGTCGAGGGCCGTTTCAAGAAGACATCGAACTTACGGCGCTCCAGTTCCCCAGCACGCAATCCCGCGCGGTCACCGCGTGAGACATCCTTGCGCAGCGCGCGCTGCACGGTCACCAGGCTCGGAGCTGGGGCGCCGCCTTGCTCGGCTTGTTCGACGAGTTCGCGGTGCAACGCCGCGGCGTTGCCGCGCCAGTAGGCGAATCGGATCCGCAGCCGGTGGTCGATCCGGAACCGTTCACGCTTGCGCCACATCGGTTCCGCTGCCCGCCGTGCGGCAACCCACCTCCACGCTGTCCGTTCCGACACACCGACGGTTTGGGCGGCCAACCTGACATGGTGGCTGGTCAGATCCCCGTGCTGATCCAGCACGGCCAGCCGGTCTGCCGCCGCCTGGCGCAATGCAAGAACCGCCGGGTCGACCATGACACACCGCCTCCCGCAGAGTTGTTGTGCACTGCGACCAGCCGAGCCTGGAATCCGAAGCTTCGTCCTTGAGAAACTCGATCTGAAATATTCGACCACGTATCTGTCGACAAGGTCAACGAAAAGTGCTGACGTTGCGGCAACGCAGTTCACTGACATTGCGGTGGTGCATGGTCGTCAGTCGGGCGTGCGGACGTGTCGTGGCTTCGAAGCGTCGATCGTTCGTATGGCACTGAGCAGTGACCCAGGCCTACTGCGGCCGGACCGTGGTCCCCTTTCTGGTGTAGGAGTGCTGCGGTGTTGCGTCCGATATGACTCCTTCCGTCGCGATCACAACGCCGACGCCGGGCATCTGTACATCGCGGCGACCCCGACCCGCCCGACGCTGCGCCTCCGGGTCGGCGCGATCTGCCGACCACCACCTGCCGAAACGACCAGTGACGGTCTACAGGGAATCTGTCGGGCTGGGCGCTGACCTCGGCGGGAATCCGCTCCAGTTTCAGGCCGTCAGCCAGAGCATGAGGTACCAGGTCTCTAGCCTGACCGCAGCGACCGCGGTGTCGACGACGAGCGACTAGCCTCGGCGCACCATCGGTTTCGACCGGGCGGCGGGCGCGCTACACGATCGGGTCCATCAGATAGATGTGTTCTCGCGTCGTGGACGGCGATTGCGGCACGCGGGGCGGCTCAGCACCGGATTGGCGCGGTTCGACGGCAGTGCACACCATTGGTGCCCGCAAGGATCGCAGCGCCACCACCATGGCTGGTTGCTTCGCGCAACGATATCGGTGACCAGCGCATCATCGTTCCAGCTAGCCGATTTGCTACTTCAGATCACACGTCGCGCAGAGAAGCGATCGAATGCCGGCCCGTAGCTCACACCGCATTTAGCTGGCCGGACTCGCAAGCCGAGCATTGGCCTCATACAGAAAGTAGAACTGCGCGTTCTTGGCAGTTTCCAGATCTTTCCATTGCGCCTGCATTGCTCGCAAGGTGGCCATCGGTATACCCAGCGCGGCAGCGACTCCGCCTCCAAGTAGCAAAGTTGTCGCCGCGGGGGTGCCACCGGCTGCGCCGGCAGCGACAACCATGCTCCCAAGCCCTGTCAGTCCAGCCAATCCCGCAGCATCAGAGATTCCCCGCCGCAGTAGGTCGCGGTAGCTGGAGTTCTCGGCGAACAGCTCATCGATTTCATCCAATGCAGGAGCAATTTTCGCGGTCCATTCATCCGCTATGATGTGCGGGAATTGAGGGTCTTCAGGATTGAGGTCTATATCCTTGGAGATCTGCTGTACGCCTTCACGGAACTTGCCGAGCGGCTTCCGTAGATCGGTCCGGATATCCAGGATCTCATCAATTGTGGCGTGTTCGAAGTATGGGAGATGGTCGAAGAATCCGTTGGCTAGAGCAGCGTTCCGGCCACGTCGACGAGCAACCTGCACCGGCGCGAGAATTCCTGCGTCGACGCCTTTCCTGACGAGGTCACCTGTCACTTGATCGAAAAGCGGGTAGCTATCTCCAGTAAGAAGTGTATTCGAAACACGATTGAAGTATTCAAAGGTTCCGATTGTAGACTCGCGGTCATCGCCGAATGTCGTGAGGTCGACATTATCCATCGGCTCGATAGTCAGAATTCCTTCGTTGATTGCCAGTTCCAGTTCATCGTAGCCACAGTTCGCCAGGGTATTCACCGCGTTGGCGATCAGCAATTCCTTCGTCGGGCGCAGCACCTCGAAGAACTGCTGGATTTCTTTCTTCTGGGCGCGGCGGTCAGCACGCGACGTGCGGTCGTACTGATCGACCATCTGATTGAGTCTCTCCGCCTCATCGGGCGCGTAGACCGGGGCCCCCTTCGCCGCGAGCCGCAGGTACTCGATGTCTCGCGCCTGGCGGTATCCAGCCATCAGCTGCAAATAGGACATCTGTGGGCTGATCAACGTCACCGAGTCCGCGTACAGCAAGGCCGATCGACACAGCTGTAACTCACCCTGGATGCTCAACGGACCCGAAGGCGCAACTGCCACAGTCATCTGCATCCGCGTGACAGTCCGGTTCTTCGGGATCTCGCCGCGCCCACACTTCTTGCCCAACTCAAGCCCTTCGAGAGGAGGAGATCGTGCACCGGGGTGGCCGATCACCCAGGTAGATCTTAGCTACACCGACTCCATGCGATGGCAGCCCCAGGGTGGGGGCTCTGAATGCAGTACTACACATCGACTTCTGTTGCGTGAGCATACAATTCGCGATCAACGCATCTCCTGTGCGAGCTGGCTCTGTTGGCCGGACGGGGTAGCGAAGAGGTGGCTCCTCGATTCGCTATCCGTCGGCCTTCTCACCAGGGTCCTGAGCAGGCTCAGCTGTCGGGCAGAACATCTGCTGGCTGTTCCTGCCCTCCGCGGCGTTGCGGAGTGCGCGTCCGCCTTCTGGCTGTCATCGACACTGGCTTGGGTTTTCGCGTTGTCGAACGCACAACGGTCTCCGGCGCTGGAACGGCCAGCGAGCCGAGGTGGACACGACCAGGTGTACAGCCGCATGCCGCGAAAATGCGTGGTGACAATGATCTGACGGAAGTAGCTTTGGAGGAAGTCAGAGCAGCTTCGGCAAGGCGGCAGATAGCTGATTGCAGCCGCAGAAGACCTGAGAGGTAGCAATGCCATATAGTTCCGCACGCGATCTGCCTTCCGCGGTCGAGATGTACCAGCAGCTGGAGACCTATCAGCCGCTGGCACGCCTCCTTCCCGAAGATCAGCGCCCCGACTTCGACCAGCTACACCAGAAGCTTCGGCACATCACCGACACTGTCGACGCTTTCGGTGAGCTGCTCGGCCCACGAAACTGGGTCTTCCACGATCAGCTGAGCCTTGACCGCATGGCAACGTTGATCCAAGAAAGCGGTGGTAACCATGAGGCGGCCGAAAGTGCGCTGGTTGCCTACTACCAGGAAGAAGGCACTCTTCGGTTCATGACGCTTCGAGCCGGAAAGCACAAGGCGATACGTCCACGACAGCATCTCATCAACTTCGCACTCACCGACTACGAAGCCGGACGGTACTACGCAGTAGTTCACGTCCTCATGAGTGTCATGGACGGTTTCGTCAACGATGTCGACACGAAGCTACGCAAGGGGTTGCACGCACGGGAGGAGAGCGAGGTCGATGCATGGGACAGCGTCGTCGGTCACCACATGGGGCTGACCTCTGCGCATGCAACCTTCCGAAAGGGCGTCTACGCCACCGATCAGACTGAGACGGTAGACCTGTACCGCAACGGCATCGTTCACGGCACGCTGCCCAACTACAACAACATCATGGTCGCAACCAAGGCGTGGAATCGCCTGTTCGCTGTGGTCGACTGGGCCCTGGCCGAGGAGAAGCGGCAGGCGCCCGTCCAGCCTGACCCTACTCCGGAAGAGTCGTTAGAGAAGCTACTTTCGACAATCGAGCAGTCCAGCGACACAAAGCGGCGGATGGCCGCATTCCAACCCGAAACACTCCGATCCGGCGATCAGGGGATGGAGCTACATCCGGGATACCTTGCGTGCCAGGAGTTTCTGACGTTATGGACCCGCACAAACTATGGTCACATGCCCAAATCGCTTGCCCGTCATTCGAAACGCACACCGATCGTTCCGCCCGCGAAAATGCGAAAGCGCTATGACAAGTACCGACTGACCGCATTCGAGATCCTTGCTGTGGATCAGCCAGCCCTGGCCATGTGCAACATCACGGTCAAGCTCACTATCAACGACCGCGACTATGAGCCGACGCTCCGTTGGATATGGGAAGATCCTGACGGTGGCATCCACCCCGACACAGGTCAGTGGCGGCTGTACACGTCGTGGCCGAGCGAAATGATGACCTAGCAAGCCTGACACGGCCGACGAGCGAAAACCGAGATCAACTTCGCCCAAGCCGTTCGGGCTCGGCGGGCGGCTGCCGCTCCTCCTCCGCGAGAGACGACTTCATGGGACGCTTGAGGTTTCCGCAGCAAGGTCTCCCGACTCGGTCGCCCTGGTCTCCTGCCGCATTAGCATGAGCCACAGGCGGTGGCGAACGAGGCGCATGAAGGGTGGATTGGATTGATGTCGAGAAGTCGCGGAGACAGCAGAAAGAAGACGAAGGAGCTGGCTCTTTTCCTTACGGTCTTTGACACGAACCGGTTCGACTACACAGAAAGTGAACGACCCGACTTCTTGCTCAAGCGCACAGGGTCCGAGGAGTGGTCCTACGGTGTGGAGATCACCGAACTGTTCGCCAGCGAATCCGATGCCCGACTGATGAATGTTCCGGGCTACTTCGATGACATCCTCGCTGGCAAGATCAGTCGGAAGGGGTCACCGTATCGGCACGCCGATGATGTGCAGGAACTGCCAGTGCAGTCAGTTACGGTGCTCGACAAGGATGGCAACGTCAAGCACGAAGGCCTTCGGGTAATCTTCCGTGAGCAAAACCCAGAGGATCTGCACGGACGCAAGCTCGCGGCGCGGATCATCGATAAGAACACCCTCGCACCTGACTACCTCAAACAGGTGGCCCGCGTCGATCTACTCGTTTATGACTGGATCGAACACGGACCTCTTGTCGGTGAGTCGCATGACGTTGGTGAACTGCTCGTGGAGGAGTTGCGAGACGCTCTCAACGAGTCACCATTCGGCGAGGTCTATCTCGTCGCTACAACCAAAAACGACAATCAGGTCTACCGACCCCTCCGGCTGCTGAGTCTGCTCGAGGCCGCGTTCGTCTTCACCCGTTCGTTTGACGATACTGCGGAGATCGTCCAGTCTCTGGACCACGTCGAAATGACCCGACTGTTCGCTCACGCGGCCCGCGCACGGGGACTCCGGATTGGATTCGCCTGCGGCGACGACTCGTTCGTAACTTACGGTGGTGCGGGAGTTCGGTTCACAGAGACAGGGATCGAGCTCATCGAGTTCGAAGCCGAGCTCCCGGAGACGGCCGATGAACTGCCCACCGCACCGCTCGATCGCACCAGACTGGCGTCCATCATCGACAGCTACATGAGGACCTCACGTCGAGCACGGTTTCAGTCAGGCCTGGTGGCAAGTGCATGCGTACCGATTGGTGTGACGATGGGGTGGAAATCGGCAGCTCAAAACGATGAGCGTCAGTAGGTCGGCCCGGTTCGAGGAGGATTCGCGTCGACTGAGAAGGTCGACGGACTCAACGCGACCTCGGACACCAGGTAAGGCTCGAAGGTTCGCATCAGTTGGCTATCCAGCCGACGAGCGCGAACTGAGATCAACCTCGTCCAAGCCGTTCGACCTCCGCCCCGAGCTCCCCCCTTGGTCGACGTCGAGCGTGCTTGCTGATGACCTAGGCTTCGCCAGCGGGACCGATGCACGCGGCTGCGACTCCGCCCTGCGCTGGCTGACAGTGCCGGTACTGGGCAAGCCACCCCGTGCCGCAGAACGATACGGGCCGTTGCCCAGGGTTACGGGCAGAATCGCCTTTAGCTACTGACAGCACTTGACGTGTGCAACGACCCGGCAGCGCCGCGAGCAGGCAATATGTCAGCCAATGACAGCATAAGCGTCATCAGAATGTCAGTAGCTTGCCGGTCGCTGACAGCGGGTCCCGGGGGTACGTCGGATCGCAAGCGACAGTCGTGCGCCCCACCAAGGGCAGGCTGCTACCCGTCGCTCGACGAAGGCCGCCGACCACTGGTGAAGTCCGCACCAGGCGGTGAACTACATTGCAGAACAGCATGTTCCGACATTCGGCTCTATAACCCAAGACGGAGCTACTGACATCCTCATGACGCATCGCACTGACACTTTCATGACGTGTCTCACCTGGTTCGGCCTGCGGTGATGGCTGGTTGCTGGTTGGCTTGGCTCCCAACGCTATTGGTTGGTGTGGGAGGTCGGTTTCGTGGCGACGCGGGTGTTCGCGGATGGGGAATGGCCCGCTGCGGGAGTTCCCGGAGATCGGGCGTGAAGAGCTGTTCCGGTTCTTCACGCTCTCGCCTGCGGATCTGGCGTTCGTCGATCCCGGGCGCGGCCGCGGCCCGGCTGATCGGCTCGGGATCGCGATCGCGATCGCGTTGTGCACGTTGCCGTGGCTGGGATTCGTGCCCGATCGGGTGGTGACCGCCCCACCGATCGCGGTAGCGCGCCTGGCTGAGCAGTTGCGGGTCGACGGTACCGAGATCCGTTCCTACGGACGCCGCGCGCAGACCCGCACCGACCACCTTCGGCTGGTCGCCCAGTACCTCGGGTGGCGGGCGGCGGGTGCGCTCGAACTCAAGGAGCTCGACGAGTTCCTGCTCGCGCGGGCGATGGAACACGATTCTCCGACTCTGCTGTTCCGGTTGGGGTGTGAGTAGTACCTGATCTCGGCGCGGGTGATCCGGCCAGGCCCGGTGAGCATGGTCGAACGCATCGCCCACGCCCGCGAGCAGGCCCAGCGCGAGAAGCTGGCGTTCCTGCGCGGCCTGGGCGCGGATCGCCTGGATATGTCGGTGCTGCGGCGGTATCCGATCCTGCTCACGGTGCTGGCCCAGTCCGGTACCGACGTTCTCGGCGAAGTTCGGTGCCGCCGAGCGCCGGATGCAGCAGGAACTAGCCGAGTGTGGCAAGTCCGGGGAGGACCGCCAAGGGTTGCTCGACGACCTCCTGGCGATCGTCACCGATCCGGCGGTGGCCGATGATGAGATCGGTGCGCTGATCCGGGGGGAGAAGATCGGGTGGGAGCGCCTGCGCGCTGCGCTCGCGCAGGCCAAGCCCCGGTTGCCGCGTGATCACCGGCATCTGGCCGCGCTGGATTCCTCCTACAACTACCTGCGCCAGTTCACTCCCGCGGTGCTGTCGACGGGTGGGGTTCGCCGGCGGCACCGCCGCGTCCGAGCTGCTGATCGCGGTCGCGATGCTGCGCGAGCTCAACGCCACCGGCCGGCGGAAGGTGTTCGACGAGGCCCCGACCGGTTTCGTGCCCACGAAGTGGCGCGGGTACCTCGATGCGGCGCGAAAGTCCGGTAGCGCCACCGCCTACCGGCATTACTGGGAGCTGTGCGTGCTGCTCGGGTTGCGCGACGGGCTGCGCAGCGGGGACGTGTTCGTGCCCGGCTCACGCCGCTACGCCGACCCGGCCGCCTACCTACTCACTTTCGAGCAGTGGGCTCCGCAAAGTAGCGAGTTCTGCCGCCTGGTGGGGCGCTCGGCCGATCCCGGCGTCGCCCTGGCCGCCGTGGTCGACGAACTGCACACCGCCCTCGGTGAACTGGAGGCGGTGCTCGCCGAAGGGGAGGGCCCGGTGCTGGTCGACGAGGACGGGGACCTGGTGATCTCGCCGTTGACCGCGGAGGACGTTCCGGCCGAGGCGATCTCGCTCAAGGCCGAGCTGACCGAGATGTTGCCGTTCGCGCCGATCGTGTCGTTGCTGATCGAGCTGGACAAGCGCACGCGCTACCTGGATTGCTTCACCCACGCCGGCGGCCAAGCGAGCCGCACGCGAGAGTTGAAACGCAACCTGATCGCGGTGCTGCTGGCGCACTCGACCAACCTCGGGTTGACCCGGATGGCCGAAGCATGCGGCATCTCCTACGACATCTTGTCCTGGACCGACGAATGGTATGTGCGCGAGGAAACCCTGCGCGCGGCCAACCTGGTGCTCATCGACTACCACCAGCGTCTGCCGCTGACCACGGTGTTCGGCTCCGGCACAGTGTCCTCGAGCGACGGGCAGCGATTCCCCACGCGCGGGAAGTCGACGACCGCGCGGCCGATGAGCCGCTACTTCGCCCATGAGGGTCTGTCGACCTATACCCATGTCACCGACCAGCACGCCACCTACGGCACCAAGGTGATCGTGGCGACCAAACGCGAAGCCCACTACGTCCTGGACGAGATCCTGGGCAATGCCACCGATCTGCCGATCACCGAGCACGCCACCGACACCCACGGGGTCACCCTGGTCAACTTCGGGCACGCCACCGCGTCGCTGCTGGTCGGCAAGCTCTCGGCGTCGGGGCGCCAGAACACCCTGGCCGCGGCGTTGAAGGAGTACGGGGCGCTGCGGCGCACGATCTACGCCGCGAAGTACATTTCCGATCCGGACTACCGGCGCAAGATCTCCCGCCAGCTCAACAAGGGCGAATCCCTGCACGCGCTGCGCCGGGACCTGCTGTATGCCCACGAGGGCATGATCCGGGCCCGCTACCTCGCCGACCAGACCGAGCAAGCGTGGTGTTTGACCCTCGCGACGAACGCCGTGATCGCCTGGACCACCGAGTATTACGGGCTCGCCGTGGAACAGATGCGCCGGGCAGGGCAGCGTATCGACGACGAGGTCTTGGCCCACATCAGCCCGGCGCACAGCGCCAACATCAACTTCTTCGGCGCGATCGAAGTCGACATCAACGCCGAACTCGCCCAGCTGGGCCCGACCGGATATCGGCCTTTGCGGGTGCGCGACACACTGTTCTGACCGGGTTGTCTCCCGACGGGTGGTGATGTTAATGGGGTGTAACGGGAAGGGGATGGCTGCGGCCGCGCTGCGTGGTGATGGCCAATCCGGGCCCCGAGCGTTTGCGGCGGAGAGCGAAGACTGTGCCGATGCCGACGTGGGCGGTGATGGTGATCAGCAGGGCCTGGGTGCAGAACTCGGCCAGGCCGGTGGTCGTCGAGAACAGGGCCGATAGTTGCCCGGCAGCCAACAGGGGGATGTTGGCGTAACCGAAGCCGGTGTGGAAGCGGCGTAGTCGGTTGCCTCTCGGCGGTAACCCGTAGATGGTGATGCCGAGTTGGGCGTGGATGATGAGCAGGACCTGGTAGACCGCCTGGGCCACGGCGAGCAGGTCGTTACCGGTGGATGCCTCTGTGGTGGGGATGGTGCTGGTCGCGATCAGAAGCGGGAACGCGATCCAGCCGAGACGGCGGGCGAGGCGGGTGATCGGGCCGGCGGGCACCGGCGGAGTCTGGGGTAGACGGGCCAGCCAGTGAGCCGTGCCGACCAATCCGGCGGCCAGGATCAGTTCGCCGAGGTTGCCCAGCAGCGGTGAGCTCGCGGCAAGGGATGCGGCGACGGTCATGATCGAGGCGGTGATCATGAGCGGTGAGTAGCGGCGCCGGATCCATATACCGACCCCGATGACGAGGACGAACACCCCGGTAATGATCACCGGGAGGGCTTCAGAGTCGGGCGTGGGAATGTTGCTGTACCGCAGGGTGCCTGCCCACTGCTGAGCCTGCAACGACAGTCCGGCCACGTCGTTGACCAGCGCCAACCCGATCGAGCACACGGTCAGCACCCAGGTCGTGGCCACCGCCGGCCGCGAACCGGCCCACGCCACCCCCGCGCGGTCGGCGGCGGCGCGCGCCCACACGATCAGCAGCGGCGTGAGGACCGCGTGCACCGCGAACCGCGGCACGCTCACCAGTTCGAGAACCTCGCCGGCCCCGATCACGCGTCCCGCGCCGATCACGGCGTTGTCGTAGAGCAGGGCCAGGCACAACAGCATCGGGATGATCAGCAATTTGTTGCCGGTGCGAGCCAGCCATCGCATGCACAGGCACGCCAAGACGAGGTGGCCTGCGGCTATCAACTCGAACAGTACCGAGACGGTCATCGAACTCTCTTTCGGCGGCGCCACAGGCGCACGGTGACACTTCCGCCGGGCACGATAATATGACGTCACGGTGTCATAAAAATCGGGGTGTGATCCCGGACCGAAGGATCAAGGAGAGCAACTTTGCCGAAAATCACCAGCTCGTCGGTGGCCGAGCATCGCACCGATGTCGGACAGCGCCTCATCCGCGCATTCGACGAACTTCTCGCAGAGCGCGGCTACGAGCAGGTCACGCTACGTGATGTCGGCGAACGGGCACAGGTGTCGCGCAGTTCCATCTACAACTATCACCGCGACAAGACCGCACTGCTGCTTGCCTGGTCGCACCACCAAGTCGAGCAGTACATGCGCTTGCTCGACCGGGAACTGGCCGCCAGCGACGATCCACGTGAGCATCTGCGGATCGTCGTCGCCACCGTGCTCTCGGAATTCGCGCTGACATCATCGAGCGCCCAGAGCCTGGCCACGGCATTGCCACCCGAACAGCGCGCCGCACTCATCGCCCACGTCAACCCCATCCGTGACCGGCTGCGCGAGATCATCGAGCACGGAATCACCCGCGGAGCCTTCCGCGGCGATCAGGACCCCGATGCCACCGCGGACATGGTCCTGGCCTGCCTGGAAACACAGCGCCTGCGGTTGACCCACGGTGCGGAACTGGCCAGCGCGGTACGGCAGGTCCTGCCGTTCATCACCCGAGGCATCACACGCACCGAAGGCAGCGATCCCCACGCACAGCCTCTGGGATGAGTGGCAGGAACGCTACGTGGCCGCCATCTACCTCAGATAATGGGCTGTTATCCGGGGTATCGTGAGACTCGACTGACCTGCGGTGTACCCGTCGCGGCGTATACACGAAGCGACCCCGTTATCCGGGGCAAGCAGAAGACGGGGAACCGATGGCTGCGAAGGTGACCCGGCTGCGCACTGCGCCGGCGCGCACCCTGCGCACCGCCGCCGAGGCGTTCCTCGACACGATCGGCTCGGCGAACACCCGCCGCTCCTACGGCGTCGCGATCGTCAAGACCGTCGACGCGATCGAGGGCCGGGGCTCTGACGGGCTGATCGGGCACAGCCGTGCCCTGGACTCGGTCACCGACGCCGAGATCGGCGCGGCGCTGGAAACCCTGTGGGGCAGCGCGGCGGTCAACACCTGGAACGCGCGCCGCGGTGGGCAAATGGCTGAGCTGGTGCACCGAGCAGGGCTGGACCGCACCGACGCTCCCGGCCTCGGCCGGGCGGTCGACGCCGCCGCACTCCGACACCGCGGTCCGCTCACGGACCGCGATCGACCGGGTCATCGCCCGCCGCGAGATCCACGTGCGGGAGAAGACGCTGTGGCGGATGCTGTATGAAACCTGCGCCCGCGCAGAGGAACTGCTCCAGCTCAACATCGAAGATCTCGACCTGGCCGCCCGCAGCGCCCCGGTCAAGTCCAAGGGCGCCAAACCTCGCACCCGCCGCCGCGGGCCCGCTCACCACGAACACGTCCTCGAGACCGTGTACTGGGACGCGGGCACCGCCCGGCTGATCGGCGGCCGCAACTTCGCCATATCCGTTGATTTTTCGGCGGTTACTACCGGAACCCCGTTGTGCTCGAACTCATCTCGCCGACCACACAACTGCACCGCGCCTGGCTCGACGCACATGCCGAGTGGGGTGCAGGCGCACATGAAGACGGGTTCGGCCTGACACCAGCGGATGACGCCGATTCGCCGGCCGGATTTGCAGCCTGGGTCGGGCGACTGGTCGATGAGTCGGCGCAGACCACCTACCGGTGGATTGTCGATGACCAGCGGGTCCTGGGTGGGATCGCGCTGCGTCACCATCTCGACGAATACGCGCAGTGGGCCGGTCACATCGGCTTCGGCATCCGCCCGACGGCGCGCGGGCGCGGGCTCGCCGGCTGGGCACTCGGCCGCATGCTCGACCGAGCAAGCCAGCTCGGCATGGACCGTGTTCTGCTTGTCTGCGCCGTCGACAACGTCGCGTCTGCGAGAACGATCCTGAGCCTGGGCGGCGTCTTCGAAGGGGTTTGGGATACCGATCTCGGCCCCGCGCAACGCTATTGGATCACGCTCACCGAACCGAGCAACTGATGTTCATGGCCTGCCCTCAGTCGGTCAGCGCGGCACGCATGGCCTCGGCCGTGGCGGCGGGGTCGTAGTCCTCGGGGACGCCGCCGACCAGGATGATGTCGCCCTCGATGTGCCGGGAGCGCAACGGTGCGATCTCCTGATACGTCGGCGAGTCCCACCAGGCGCGCGCCTCGTCGATTCCCGGAAAGCCGATCATCACGATGCCCCCGCCCCAGCTACCCTCCTTCACTTCGTGTGGCGTCACGTGCACGAGAAAGCGGCCTCCGTAAGGCTCGAAGGTGGCGGGAATGCGCTCGATGTACTCGGCGATCTCCTCGTGCAGCGGGGCGTCCTGCAACCTGGCGATGACGTAGGCGGTCATGATTCTCCTCGATTCCGTAGCGGCTCGGTGCTCGCGTTTCCGATGTGATCACCAAGTTAGGTGGCCGAGACCGATCCCGAATCTGTCATCTATAGGTAGACCCTTGTTGGGCGCTACTGCGGTGGCACGAACCCGCCGATCTCGTGTTCGAGTAGTTCGGCCAGCCGCAGTGGGGTGCGGTCCTCGAACATCGGGCCGATGAGCTGCACCCCAACCGGCAGGCCATCGGGTGAGCGCCCCGCCGGTATGGCGGTGGCGGGCAGGCCGGGCATCGTGGCTAGGCCGGCCCAGACGAGCTGGTCGAGGTACGGGTAGTCGACGCCGTCGATGTCGATGCGGCGGCCCAGCAGGTCGGGGTTGTGGTCGTGGGCGAACGCGGGAGTGGGCGTGACCGGGCACACGACGGCATCGAACTCGGTGAACAGTCGCCGCCAGCCGGCGCGGTGGAGTTCGCGACTGGTGTTCGCCTCGATCCAGTCGCGGTGGGTGAGCACCATCGCGCGCAGCCGCACCGCATCGAGACGCTGATCGTCCGCGCTCACCGCCGCGGCCCGGGTCCGCAATTGCTCGTAGGCTTCGACGGGATACCGCGCGGCCGCGCCCGAGAACAGCAACCGCGCATAGACCGTCGCGGATTCGGCGAGATCGGGCAGCAGCGCACTGTGTCGTTCGACGTGGGCGCCACCATCGACCAGCGCGTCGGCCACCCGGTTCACCCCGGCCCGCACCGCGGACCCGGCCGGGATGAGCGGATGCTCGTCGAGGATCAGGACACGGAATTCGGCGAGTCGCTCATGACGCGCGGGCGGCAGCGCCAGGTCGTACGCCACGCCGCTGGTCAGTGGGTCCGGCCCGGCCATAACGTCGAGCAGGAGCGTGAGGTCGCGGGCGGTGCGCGCCATCGGGCCGACGACCGCGAGGTCGAGATCGACCGGCAACGCTGTCGCGGGCGGCGCGACCATACCGCGGGTCGCGGCCAGCCCGAGTGTCGGTTTGTGTGCGTAGATGCCACAGAAATGAGCGGGCGTGCGCAGTGAACCGCCGATGTCGGACCCGATCGACAGCGCGCCGAATCCGCAAGCCAGCGCCGCCGAGGACCCGCCGGAGGATCCACCCGGCGTGCGCGTGTGATCCCAGGGGTTGTTGGTGATGCCGTAGATCTCGTTGAAGCTCTGCACATCCTGCAGTCCCAACGGCACATTGGTCTTGCCGAGTATCACCGCGCCCGCGGCCGCGAGCCGCGATACCTGCACCGCGTCGTCGGGCGGGCAATAGTCGGCGAATTGCGGCATGCCCCAGGTCGTGGGGAGCCCGGCGATGTTGTAGGACTCTTTGACCGTCACCGGAATCCCGAGCAACGGTCGATCCTCGCCACGAGCGCGGGCCTGATCGGCACGGTGTGCGGCCTCGCGCGCGCGGTCGAAATCCCGCACGCAGATCGCGTTGATCGCCTTGTCGTCGCGCTCGATGCGGTCGATCGCCTGGTCGGTCACCTCCACCGAACTCACCGCACCGGCCCGCAGCGCAGCGACGATTTCTTCGGCCGACTGAAAGCTCCATTCCATGAATCCGACCGTACCGACCTGTTTCGGGCTCGCGATCGCACGCGAGTCGCCGGTAGCCACCAGCGACGTCGAACAGCTCACCCGCACTGAGGAACTCCCGCATTCGCACCCCCATCGGAGCTGACCCATCCCAGTTCACAGCGACGACGCCACGGGGCACAGGTGCGCGCGGGCCACGAAATTCCGCCGCGCACAACGCGATGGATGTCTCACTACATAACCTGCTTCACAACCAGGTTTTCGACAGTCGACGTCGTGGGTAAGTCGATCAGGGGAGTTTGCCCCACCATGACCGGTCGGCCACACTGCCGCGGTGCCGACTGTCGTCCGACGGCTGATCGGCACCGGGAGTTCGCCGATCCAACCGCCAGGAGAAACATGCGTTCTGTCAAAGCCGGTGCCGTCGCGCTCGCCGTCGCCGCCTCCATCGCCTGCCTCGCAGGCCCGGCCAGTGCCGCCGACAACCCCGCGGAGCCCAACGAGATCATCACCATCGACCTCAATCTGCTCGGGTGCTCGATCGGTGCCGGGCTCGGTGGTGAACTCGCCGCCGCGTTCACCGGTGCCACCACCGGCTCCGCTACCGGTTCGAGCAGCAGCGTCGACACCGGCTTCGCGTCGCGTCTGCGCGCCGCCGGCTGCCTGCCGTCCTGGAAATAGCCCAGGCGAACACTCCACGCCGAGCCCCCGGAAGCTGATCTTCCGGGGGCTCGGCGTTGGTCTCCTGCCAGTCCGACTACGCTACGAGCCTGCTAGGACAGTCACTGTCCTAGCAGGCGGGGAGAATGCGAAGTGTGTTGGAAACTTCGGCTCGACTCCTCGAACTCCTGTCACTGCTGCAGACACCCCGGATGTGGACCGGCGCCGACCTGGCCGAACGCCTGGAGGTCGACGCTCGCACGGTTCGCCGCGACATCGACAAGCTGCGCACGCTCGGCTACCCGGTGCACGCGGTGGCCGGCACCGCCGGATACCGGCTGGGCGCGGGCGCCAGATTGCCACCGCTGTTGCTCAACGACGACGAAGCGGTCGCCGTCGTCCTCGGGCTGCGTACGGCCGCGGGCGGATCGGTCACCGGGATCGAGGAGAGTTCGCTGCGGGCGCTGGCGAAACTGGAGCAGATCCTGCCGTCACGACTGCGACAGCGGGTCGCGGCGTTGCAGGCCGCGACCGTCACGATGCCCGCCGGTACCGCGACGGTCGACCCGGATGTACTGACCGCGATCGCCGCCGCGATCCGTGACCACGAACAGCTCCGTTTCGACTATCGCACCCACGACGGCACCGAAATCCGGCGCACAGCCGAACCCCACCGACTCGTCCATACCGGGCGCCGCTGGTATCTGGTCGGCTGGGATGTCGAGAAGAAGGATTGGCGCACCTACCGGGTCGATCGACTCCAACCGCGCATCCCGAACGGGCCACGCTTCACCGCGCGCGAGGCACCCGAGGTCGATTTGGCCGGCTGGGTGTCGCGCGGTGTCAGCACCTCCGCTTACCGGTATCGGGCCCGCATCACGCTCGAGGCGTCGGCGGCTGTGGCGGCCGATCGCATCCCGCCGACGGTCGGGGTCATCGAAGCCATCGACGACGGACACTGTCTGCTGCACACCGGCTCGAACTCACTCGACGAAATAGCCGTCTACACCGGGCTTTTCGGGTTCGGATTCCAGGTACACGAACCACCCGAACTCATCGACCACCTCCGTGCGCTCGCCGAGCGAGTCACCGCGGCCGTCGCGCACCGCGACGCGGCGGCGGACTGACGGTGCCGTCTGTTTTCCGCCGGACCGACGGTGCCGGGATTCCTATCGTCGGTGCATGGAAAGCGAACGGATTCCGAAGATGTCGAGCGCGGTGTTGCGGACATCGGTCGTGTGGTTCATGGCGCTGG
This sequence comes from Nocardia sp. FBN12, assembly GCF_054031145.1. NCBI lineage: Bacteria > Bacillati > Actinomycetota > Actinomycetes > Mycobacteriales > Nocardiaceae > Nocardia > Nocardia sp. FBN12. The sequence continues at coordinate 2,202,035 of NZ_CM132926.1, read as the reverse complement.
CCGCCGCGCTCGCCACCGCGAGTGTCTACCTGCTCCACCCCGCCGTCGCCGAGGTCGCGGGGTCACTGGACACCTCCGCGGCGGTGATCGGTACCGCGTTGGCGTGCGGGCCGATCGGCTATCTGGCGGGGTTGGTGTTGCTGGTGCCGCTGGTGGACCGGTTCGCGCCCCGGACTGTGGTGGCGGCGCAGTTCGCGGTGCTGGCGATCGCCTCGGCCGCCGGGGCGGTGGCAGGTTCGTCGTGGGTGCTCGGGGTTGTCCTCGGTGTCGTCGGGGCAGGATCGGCTGTCGGTGCTCAGCTGAGTTCGGTGGCTGGGCGATTCGCGGGGCCGCATCGGCAGGCCACGATCCTGGGGATCGTCACCGCGGGCATTTCGGCGGGAATTCTCGCGGGACGCATTGTCGGCGGGTGGCTCACCGAGGTGATCGGCTGGCGAGCAATGCTGTTGGTCTTCGCGGTGCCCTGCGTCGTGGTGGCGGTGGTGTCGTATTCGGTCCTGCCCGCGGTGCGCGGCCGGGCAGGTTGCGGATATCTGGATACGCTGCGGGGAATTCCGGGACTTTTCGCGCGCTTCGCGGCGCTGCGCTGGGCGGCAGCGCGTGGTGCGCTGTGGTTCTTCGCGTTCTGTGCGATCTGGGCCGGCCTCGCGGTGGCACTGTCGCAGCCGCCGTACTCCTACTCCCCCGAGCGGATCGGTCTGTATGCCTGCGCCGGTCTGGCAGGTGTTGTCGCGACGCGGATCGCCGGGAACTGGACCGATCGGGTCGGCCACCGGAGGGTGATCCTGGTCGGGCTCGCGCTTGCGCTCACCTCGGTGGTGGGCTTGGGCGTTGCCTTGTCGAACATTGCGGTGACGCTGATCTGTCTCGGTCTCTTCGATGCCGGACTGTTCGCGGCGCAAGTAGCCAATCAGAGTGCGGTCCTGGCCATCGATTCATCGGCTCCGGCACGATTCAACAGCGCCTATATGGCGGTCTACTTCGTGGGGGGCAGTCTGGGCACGGCGTTCGGCGCGGCCGCGATCGGCTGGTTCGGCTGGCCAGGGCTGGTCGCTTCCGCCGCGGCGGCGACGGCCGCAGCGGGCATTGTCGCCCTGGCCGATCGCCCACTCGTCGGCAGTCCGGTTGTCGCACACGATGTTTCGGCTGTCCACAGCGAGCGGTGATCTACACGCTGGCGGAGGGCGGCGAGGATCCTCGGTCGCCCGCCCTCCGCGCTCCGGCGCGAACTCGGGCACGGCTACCGAGTGACCTCGTGCACGCCACGTGACTGTGTCGCCGCCGCTTCCAGTGCCGTACGCATGACCGTGGCACCGTGTTCGACGAACTCGGCGATCGACGCGGCGAGCGCGTCGGGCAACACGTCGGTGTGCCAGACGAACCGCGTCCCGCCCTCGGCCTCCGGCAGCGCCTGCATCCAGGCGTGGTGATGGGAGGGGTGCAGACTCCCGCCGACGACGGTGTAGGCGACACGCCTGCTCACCGGGTCGAGGTCGACGAGGCGTTCGGCGACGACGGTGCCGTCGGCGAAGGTGACTGTGCGGGTGTCGGCGTCGAGTCGGGTGTCGGTGACGAACCCCGGTACGAGCCGTTCGTGCACAGCGCCGTAGTCACGCAGCACATCCCAGACCTGGTCCGGTGTGGCGTCGACGTGAAATTCCTTGTGAACAGATGCCATGGTGTCGCTCCTCGGTGTGGGTCGGTGCCCACCCAGCATTCAGTCCGGACCTGCCCCCGGTCTTGAAGATTGTTGCGGGGCCGATGTGTCGTAGCCTCGGCGTACGGTCATCGCATGTTGTGCGCCGTTCCCGTTGCCGCACGGGCGGACTTCACCGTGACCGCCGTGACGTGCCGTGCCGACCACACCCGATGGTCGGCGCCGGAGCCTTGCGGCGAGCATCGGCTTGTGCTCGTGCGGCGCGGCAGGTTCCGGCGCCGAGCCGACGGGGTCGACGCCGACCTCGATCCCACCCTCGGTTATCTGGGCGCTCCCGGAGAGGAAGAACGGTTCGCTCACCCCGCCGGCGGCGACGTGTGCACCTCGGTGAGTATCGCGCCCGAGTTCTGGGACGGGCCGATGGTCGCGCGCGCGGTCTACATCGACGCGCGCGTCGAACTGGCCCACCGCAGGCTGCTTGGTGCCGCCACGGTCGGTGATATCGACTACGCGCTGACCGAGGAACTGCTCCGGCTCGTCGCCGCCGCCACCGGCCGGTCGACTCCGCGCCCACGTCCCGCCGATCGGGCGATGGTCACCGCGGCGCGCCACGCGATCCTCACCGGTGCCGCCGAAGCTGCCGGGTTGCGGTCGCTGGCCGGACTGCTGATGGTCTCGCCGTATCGGCTGAGCCGGGCGTTCTCCCAGCAGATGGGTGTTTCGGTGACCCACTACCGCAACCGAGTTCGCGTCGGCCACGCCATCGACCGGCTCACCGATGGCGAAACCGGCCTCGCCGATCTCGCCGCTGACCTCGGTTTCGCCGACCAGCCCCACCTCACTCGGACCATCCGTGCGCACCTCGGCCACACCCCTGTCGCGCTGCGCCGATTACTCACCCCCTCAGCGTGACGAGCCGGACTCTCGGCGACACCGCGCACCGCCCGGCCTAGGTACCCCTCCCGTAACCGACCCAGCACGGCAACCGTGGGCGTGCACAGCTCGGTTCATCGGCGGCCCATGTGAACCGGCGGTCAGTGCATGTTCAGCACGTCGATTGCGTCATCTTCAGTCCAGCATCTTTTCGATGAGGTCGGCGGCGCGCAGGGTCCCGCCTTCGGCTTTCGCGTCGGCGCTCAGTTGCGCGGAGCGGTGGGCAACCTCGGGATCGGTGATCAGGTCGTGCAGGGCCGCCCGCAGGTTCTCGGCGGTGGCGTCTTCGGTGTCGATGCGGCAGGCCACGCCCAGTTCGACGAGTCGATCCGCGTTCATGAACTGCTCCGCGCCCTGGGGCACGGCGATCATCGGGACGCCCGCTGACAGCCCTTCACCGCAGCCACCCATGCCGGCGTGGGTGATGAAGGCGTCCGCCTGTTCCAGGATTGCCCGCTGAGGCACCCAGGAGTGCACTTCGACATTGGGGGCGATGTCGCCGAGTTCGTCGGGGTCGGTGTGTTTGCCGATCTGAAGGACGATGTGCCAGCCGGGCAAGTTACCGAAAGCCTGTAGGCATTGGCGGTAGAACTCCGGTCGGTGGGTGTAGGCCGAGCCCAGAGAGATCAGCAGCACCTTCCCCGCACGAGCCGGGCGGATCCAGCCCGCTGATCGGCGGGTATCGAAACACGGGCCGACGAATGTCACTGTGCCCGAGTCGACTCGGTCGGCATGAGGTTGCATCGCCCGGGGAATCAGAGCCACGGTGTCGGCGGGCATGCCGGAGAATTCGTCGACATCAGTGGTCGTCGCGCCGCAGTCGGCAAGCCACTGCGCGAATCTCGCCTGGAAGGTGTCGGCGCCGGGCAGTTGCCGGACCTGTGCCACCACGTCCTGTTCGTATCCTTGCCACGCGACGAAGGTGGGCGAGAGCTGGAGCAGCGGGCGATTCTGTGATTCGGCGAGGGCACGTCCGGCATAGGCGCCGATGTCGTACATATAGAGGTCGGCGGGGTCGGCGTCGTAGGCCGCGCGGAGTGGGGCAAGCGCGAGTTGCGCATTGTCGAGGAACAGGTTCATCACCGCGACCGGGTCCTGCGGCCAGTTGTTGTCGGCCACCGGCAACAACGACGTGCACGGAATCAGGTCGGCGCCGGCCCCGGTGATCAGGTCGGCGACCGCCGGGTCGTTGGCGTAGGTGACGCGATGGCCGCGAGCCACCAGCTCACGGATGACTTCGAGGCTCGGCAGGACATGGCTGACGATGGGGATGCCGACCATCGCGATATGGGCGGGGCGAGAGGGCATTTCGCTCACTTCAAAGATTCGGCGGCGGCTTCGAGGTCGTCGATACTGCCGGACATGATCGTGGGCACGTGGGCGGTGATGTGTTCGGCGGGCCAGTTCCACCACGCCACCGCCAGCAATCGGGCGATATCGCGGTCGTCGTAGCGGGTGCGGATGAGACGGGCGGGGTTTCCGCCGACGATGCCGTAGTCGGGGACGTCACCGGTGACGACGGAGCCGGTGCTGATGATCGCGCCGTGGCCGATCCGCACGCCGGGCATCACCGTCGCGCCGTTGCCGAACCAGACGTCGTTGCCGACGACCGTGTCGCCTCGACCCGGCAGCCCGGTGAGCAGGTCGAAGTGGTTCGACCATGATCCGCCCATGGTGGGGAACGGGAAGGTCGACGGGCCGTCCATCCGATGGTTGGCGCCGTTCATGATGAACCGTGTTCCGGTGCCCAGCGCGCAGAATTTTCCGATGATCAGTTTCTCCGGGCCGTAATGGTAGAGAACGTTGCGGGTTTCGAACGCTGTCGGGTCGTCGGGGTCGTCGTAGTAGGAGTACTCGCCGACCTCGATGAGCGGCGAGGTGACCAACGGCTTCAGCAGCACGACTCGTGGCTGGTCGGGCATGGGGTGCACAACGGTCGGGTCCGCGGGAACGGGTGCGGATTCGTGGGGCACAGCGAAACTCCTTCGGCGCATGAGTCGTCCAGCCGCGCACGACTTCCTAAAACGACAACTGTCGCACTAAGCTTACGTCGATAACCTCGCCCGTCAAGCGATCGGACAGCCCGACAATGAGTTCCGAACCGCAAGCCCTCGCTTCGGCCGGCCGCCGACCAGGTGGGCGAACCGCCCGCATCCGAACCCAGGTGCTCGACGCTGTCACCGCCGAGCTGACCGAGCACGGCTACGACGCACTCACCATGGATGCCGTCGCCGCCCGCGCAGGAGTGCACCGCGCGACGGTGTATCGCCGCTGGCACAACGTCGGCGGTCTGCTCGCCGACCTCTTCGACGCGGCCACCGACCAGCAATGGCACCCCCGCGACACCGGCTCCCTCCGCGGCGACCTCGCCGCGCTCAACCACGAGATCCAGGACTCCTTCGCCGAGGAACCATCGCTCGCGCTGGCGTTGATCGCCGTCTCGTTCCGATCCGAGGAAGCCGCCCGAGCGCTGCGGCGCTTATGGGACGACCGGTACGCCCAGTCCGAGATCATCGTCGACCGCGCGATTCAGCGCGGCGAGCTCCCCACCGCCATCGATGCCCGCGCCCTGCTCATCGCCGCTACCGCCCCCATCTACCACCACCTGGTCCTCCTACGCACCCCACCCGACCCCTACTTACCCGACCGAGCAGCAGTCACCGCCGCGCTCGCCGCGGAGGCGGGTGCATTCACCACGTGACTTGCCTCCGGATTCCGCGCGGCACCGGAATCACCAGAGCGCCAATCGCTGTGCCGCTGTTCGACGAACTCACGCCAGGACAGCCGCAGATCATCCGGAGATGGTCTGCGGCTGCCGCGATGCTCGAGGTCGGGCACTGGTTGCTACCGTGTGCTGCCGGTCGGTCACCGGTGATGTTGCACGCGAATAGCTTCGGCCACAACAGCTTTGACCGCTACACGAGGGCTCCGTGCCCGATAACGACGTTGCCGTAGAGATTGCGTGCGATCACCTGCACGACATCGCCGCTCTCCTGCGATTGATCCACCGGATCCATCAGGTTCTGCACGTTGCCGTACATGGCGTTGACCTCGAGCCGGGCCGCGCTGCCCCGACGGATCCCCACTTCCAGGTCACCCATCGACGTCTCCAGCCGAAGTACCCCACGCGCGGCATCGTCGACGCGAATGTTGCCCTTGGCGGTTTTCGCGGTCACCGAACCGCGCGGACGCTCGACCACGATGTCGCCGGCGGCGACCTCCAGGTCGCACTGGTCGTATTCGCCGACACTCGCCAGCCGACCCATCGCGAGGGTCGCGTCGAGAACGGAACCCGAGGGCACCTCGATGGTCACCGAGAGCGTCGCAGTGCCGCCGAACGGCCTGATGGTCTTCCACTTCTTCGGAGTCTCGACCGTCAGCTTGCCGCCGACGAACTCGACCTGGATCTCTTGGGCAGCACGCACATCCGCCTTGCTGGACGCGACCGCCGGTCGAATTTCGACCACCGTGTCGGTGCGGTCGGAGGCGATGACGGTGACGTCGCCACAGGGCACATCAACGGCGACGGCGATCGGCTGCGGTGTCTGGAAAGTGGGCATCTGGACTCCTAGGTTGCGAACTTCGTTATACGTAGATGTATACGTACATTGCGTGCTCTCACTATAAGTAGATGTATACGTATAGCGCAACCCTTGATTTCCGCGATTTCCGCGCAGCCCGAAAGTCAGGACCGAGACTCCCCGGCGAGCCTCGTGGCGCCGGGGGCGTAGACCGCCATCCAGTGCGGATGCAGCCGGTAGTAGACCACCTCGTTGTCCCAGTCGAACGCGTCGGCGCCGTAGAAGTCCTCGAAGTACGCGCGCAGCTCCGGCCAGTCCGCGGCCGGCTCACCGCCCTGCGGGTTGAGGATCTCGACCGTCCCGTGCGTGAACACACCCAGGTCCTCGCCACGCATGTGCGCGACGCTCGCCGCCGGCCGCGCCGCGAGATGGCGGGCCTTCGCGGCAGTGCGCGCCGTGCCGAAATGCCACCGCCCGTGCAGGAAATGACCGTCCACACCACTGATACGTGGCTCACCCTTCGCCGTCACGGTGGACAGCGCCAGGGTGCACATACCGGTGAGGATCTGGGTGAGCCCCGCCGCGGTCAGCGTGTTCTGCTCATCGATGATCGACCGCAGATGCGATGTGGAGCTGGCGAGCGAGGAGTCGAGAAGTATCTGGAGCTCGGCGAGATCTTTCGGAGTTTCGCGCAAGGAGGGCCCTTATCTATCCGTGGTGTGCCAACCGACGAAACCCATCCTCGACCACAACCTTGACATCTTCTGTCATCTTTCGCCCACCGGTTTCGAGTCCAGAACCCGCGCGGGGCCCACCACCGCAGACTGGGTGTGCGACGAATCAGTCTGTGCGACAGTAGGGCGTGGGCAGGCGTGTTGCGGGGAACCTCCCGGCGGAAGTGACGAGCTTCGTCGGACGCGACGACGATGTCGCGGCAGCCAGGAAGCTGCTCGGCGGAACCCGGTTGCTCACCCTGACCGGGGTGGGTGGCGTCGGTAAGACCCGGCTGAGCAGACGTGTCGGCGCGGTCGTGCGGCGGGCATTTCCCGACGGTGTGTGGCTGGTGGAATTGGCCCACGTCAGCGACCCCGACCTGGTCGCCGCTACCGTGGCACGCGAACTCGGGCTGCGCGATGACACCACTGCACCGCAGGCCGCGCTCACCGAGCACCTCGCCGCAGCGGATCTGCTGCTGATCCTGGACAACTGCGAACACGTGATCGGCGCCTGCGCGACACTCGCGGACCAGCTCATCCCCGCGACCACCGGACTGCGGATCCTGGCAACCAGCCGCGAGCCGCTCGGCGTGCCCGGCGAACAGATTCTGCCGGTGGCGCCACTGCCGGTGCCCGACCCCGAACACGCCGAACTCGACAGCCCGGCAACCCGGCTTCTCGTCGACCGCGCCACCGCCGCGGACCCGACCTTCCGGCGCAGCGCGGCCAACGCGGCGACCCTGGCCATGATCTGCCGACGACTCGACGGCATCCCGCTCGCGCTGGAACTGGCGGCGCTGCGCTTGCGGATGTTCACCCCCGACCAGGTCCTGGCCCGCCTCGACGACGCCATGGGCCTGCTCACCACCGGGCTCCGCGCCGCGCCACAGCGCCAGCAGACCCTGGCCTCGGCGATCCGCTGGAGCTATGACCTGTGCACACCCGACGAGCAACGCCTGTGGGAACAGCTGTCAGTCTTCGCGGGCGGTGCCGGGTTCGACGCCGCGCAAGCGGTCTGCCACCTCGGTGACCCGCACACACTGCTGGACGCGCTGACCGGTTTGGTGGACAAGTCGGTACTGACCTACGGACCAGGCGCCGACAGCACCGGCCGGTACACGATGCTCGAACCGCTGCGCCAGTTCGCCCGCGACCGGTTGCGGGCGCGCGGGGACGAATACGCCTTCCGAATCGCCCACCGCGAGTACTACTACCGGCTCGCGCGGCGCGGGCGCGGCGAATACTGGAACGCCGCCGATCAGGGCTGGTTCGCCGATGTCGCCCGCGAACACGCCAATCTGCGTGCCGCACTGCAATTCTGTCTCGACGATCCCGCCGGCGCCCGGCGCGCCCTCGAGATCGCGACCGAGCTGTGGCCGTTCTGGGAGCACTGCCACCTCCTGCTGGAGGGATACCGCTGGCTCTCGGAGGCGCTGGCCAACAACACCGAGCCCACCGTCGACCGAGCCAGGGCGCTGGCCGCGTCCGCGGTGATCGCGGCCATGCGCTCCGAGACCGAGCAGGCGGCGGAATTCGCCATGGCCAGCGCGGCGATCGCCGTCGAATCCGGGTCGGCGCAGGTCAAGGCCGAAGCCGAGATGGCGCGGGCCGTGCTGGTCTTCGGGTCCGGCGATCTGCGCGGTGCGCTCGACATCGCCGTGGCGGTCTCCGGATGCGCACGTGAGTGCGTCCACCCGCGGGTCGAGATGGAGAGCCTGGCGTTCGCCGCCGTGTGCGCGCTGGCCCTCGACGACCCGATCGCCGGTGCGATAACCGAACAACTGCAAGCGCTGACCACCGAGCACGGCTCCCACCTGCTCGGCGGGCTCGCCCAGTGGGCGGTCGGTACCCAGCGGCGGCGTGCCGGTGACCAGCGTGGCGCGGTCGCCGCGCTGCGCCGATCGATCGAGTTGTTCCAGCTCTTCGACCGCTGCGCCTGGATCGCCACCAGTGTCGACGGCCTGGCCTGGGCGGCGGCTGCCGACGGTGACCGCGAGCGCGCCGCGCGGCTGATGGGCGCGGCATCGGCCATCCGCCGGGGCAGTTCGCAGCGGCTCGCGCACGCGATGACCCAGCTCATCGGGCAGCGAGTCCGCGAGCAGGTCCAGACCGCACTCGGCGAGCGGGAATTCACCGCATGCTTCGACGCCGGCGCCGCGCTGACGATCGAGGACGCCGTCCACTACGCGATGCAGACCGCACCGCAGGCGGTCGCCGACGGCGAACCGACCGGACTCGACGTGCTGACACGCCGGGAACGCGAGGTCGCGCGGCTGATCGCCCACGGCTACGGCAACCGCCGGATCGCCCAAGACCTGGTGATCTCGGTCCGCACCGCCGAGAGCCACGTCGACCACATCCTCACCAAACTGGGCTTCACCTCCCGCACCCAGATCGCCACCTGGGTCAGCCGCAGCACCGTGTGACGGCGTCATCTCCGTAGCCGCCACGCGAGATCTCCGTAGTTTCCGCGATTCCCGCGCGCCGCGATGACGGCAAGGTGATGCCGAGGGCACAGCGAACTGCAGTGAGGTGATGCATGACGGTCGATGAGCGCTTCGCGCCCCGGTCGGTGGCGCACATCGGCCACACACCGGTATCGATGATCGAACGGATGACGCTGATCATGGACACCTTCGACGGACCCGCGCCGGTGCGCACCCTGCTCGACGTGGCCGAACGCACCGGCTTACCCCGATCGAGCGTGCACCGCATCATCGATCAGATGATCCGGCTGCGCTGGCTGGCGCACGCACCCGGCGGCTACCGCCTCGGCACCAGGACATTGGAACTCGGCGGACTCGCCATCGAACACAACGAGATCCGCGATGCGTGGGGACCGCTGCTGCACGAGCTGTGCCAGCGCACCGGCATGGTCGCGCACCTCGGTGTGCTCGACGGCCCCGAGGTGCTCGTCATCGACAAAGCCGTCGGCCGCGGCGGCGACAGCATCCCTACCCGCCTCGGCGGCCGGGTGCCCGCGCACTGCACCGCCGTCGGCAAGGCCCTACTGGCCACCTTGCGACCGAGCGTCATCGAACTGGCTTTCGGGGAACGGCTGCCGCAGCCGACCCCCCACACGATCGGCCACCGCGCCGAACTGCACAGCGAACTGGATCGGGTCCGCCGCCATCGGGGAGTCGCCGTCGACCGCGAGGAAGCGCTGCCCGGTGTCGTCTGTGTCGCGGTGCCGATCCGGGCAGGTACCGGGATCGCCGCGCTGTCGCTGTCGGGCCGGGTCGGCGGGACCCGTGCCCCCGGCACGAGCCGGCTGGCCCGGATTCTCGTCGATGTCGCCGACGAGGCCGCCCGGACGGCGACACCCCGTCACCGGCGCCAGCCCTGACCAGGGCACTGGGCAGCCGACTCGCTACGAGCCCGCTCGGGCACACCGACCGCGCAACACCACATAGGTGAGGAAACCGGTCCGGTCCTTGCCCGAGGTGCAGTGGTAGAGCAGCGGGCCGTCGGTGGCGGCGAGTTCGCGGACGGTGGCGCCGAACGCGGCCCGCGACTCCGCGGACAGGAAACTCGCGTAGACGCCCTGCATGATCGTCTCGGCGCCGCCGTTCCCCAGCACTTCCTGCTGGCGTTGCGGGTCCTTGGACTGGATGACCTGCATCATCTTCGTGAACAGTCCGGTGTCGTCGATCGGGCGCGCGACCAGCCGAACACCGGCGGGCAGCCGGTCGGCACCCATGAACTGCACCTCCCCCGGGGTACGCAGATCGACGACGGAGGACAATTTGCGAGCGCCCAAGATGGCGACGTCGGCGTCGGTCAGTCCGGACAGGGCGTCGGCCCGGATCGCCTTGCCGGACTTGACGGTGGCGCCGTCGTAGGTGCGGAAACCGCCGAGGTCACGGACATTGACCGCCCCGTGCAAGGCGATCTGGCCGCCGGTGCTCGGCGCCGCGGCCGCGGGTGCCGACGGCAGCGCGACAGTGGCGCCGAGAGCGATGGCGGCCAGGGCGGTGGTCAATACGGAGACGACGGAGCGTTTGGTACGAATTGCTTTCACGTGCAGCGACGGTAATGATGTGGCCGTCCCGCCAGGCACGCACAATCAATGGCCGGGATTGCGGCTTGACACAACCGAATTCGCGCGCGGCCGGTCGATACTGTGCAGGAAGAACTCCCGGATATCCCCGGCGAGCAGGTCCGGCACCTCCATCGCCGCGAAATGACCGCCGCGGTCGAATTCCGACCAGTGCCTGATGTCGTAGAGCTGTTCGGCCAGCGGGCGCACCGATTGGGTGATGTCGTGGGCGAACACCGCGACGCCGAGGGGGACCGGGCACGGCTCGCTCCCCCGCGCCGACTCGCGATGCAGCCGTGCCGAGGACGCCGCAGTGGCAGTGAGCCAGTACAGGGAGATGTCGGTGAGCATCCGGTCGTCGCTGACCGGCGTACGCGGGTCCGTCCATTGCGCGAAACGTTCGGCGATCCAGGCGAGTTGACCGACCGGCGAGTCGGTGAGCGCGTAGCCGATGGTCTGCGGGGTGGCAGCTTGGAGAGCCTGGTACGGCGGGCGGCTGGCCATCAGCTGTTTGACTTTGCCGAGTCGCGCTTCGTCTGCCTCGGAGAGTTCGACGTCCGGGTTCGGCCTGGTCGGCAGGTAGTTGACATGCACTCCGACAACATGTTCCGCAGCCACCGCGCCCAGCGATTGCGAGATTCCCGAACCGAAATCGCCACCCTGCGCGCCGTAGCGCTCGTAGCCGAGGCGGTGCATCAGCTCGGCCCAGGCGCGCGCGACGCGGACGATATCCCAGCCGCGCTCGTGCGTAGGTCCGGAGAATCCGTAGCCGGGAATGGACGGGATCACCAGATGGAAGTCGCGCGACAGCGGGTCGATCACGTCGAGGAATTCCAGGAACGAGCCGGGCCAGCCGTGGGTGAGGATCAGCGCGAGCGCATCCGGCTTCGGCGAGCGGACATGGACGAAATGGATGTTCTGGCCGTCGATTTCGGTGGTGAAGTGTGCGAACTCGTTGAGTTTCTCCTCGTGCGCGCGCCAGTCGTAGGTCGTGCGCCAGTATTCGGCGAGTTCTTTCAGTCGAGCCAACGGGAAGCCGTAGTCCCAGCCCGCGTCGTCGATTTCATCGGGCCAGCGGGTGCGGGCGAGCCGGTCGTTCAGGTCATCGATATCGGACTGCGGGATGTCGACGCGGAACGGTTCGATCATGGTCTCGACTCCTTCATCCACCCAACGTTTGGGCGACGAACGTTTGTAGGACCAACGATATCGCGATCGTTGGTCACACAAACGATTTGTTAGTGTTGTCACATGGAGCACCCACCCGAGCCGACCGCAGCCAGATGGGCAACCTTGCCGACCTGGCTACTCACCCAAACCGGCAACCACGCCCACCGCCTGGTCAGCGAAGGTTTCGCCGCCGTCGACGCCCGCGGCTACCACTACCGCCTCCTGGCCACCCTCGACGAATTCGGCCCCGCCAGCCAAGCCACCCTCGGCCGCCGCAGCGGCATCCACGTCAGCGACATGGTCGCCACCATCAACGAACTCGCCGACCACACCCTCGTCGAACGCACCCCCGATCCCACCGACCGCCGCCGCAATATCATCTCCCTCACCACCGCGGGCAAGCGCCGACTGCGCCGCCTGGAAAAGCAACTCGCCCACAGCCAGGAAGAACTTCTGGACCCACTCTCGCCGGGAGAACGACGGCAACTGACCGGGCTGCTGGCCAAGCTGTTAGACCACCACAACCGGAAAACGGACACCACCGAGCCATCCCACCAGCGATCGGATCACGTGGGCGCGCAAACGGAGAGGCGCGATACTCCGCACTAGCGCAAGACACAGCACCTCTGAACTCAGTCGAGTGGACTGTGCCCCAACAGAACCCGTCCGCTGAAGTGGGTCTGTTTGGCGCGAGGCAGGGGATGGAACTGGCAGCCGTGGACGTCGCGGTAGAGGCGTTCGAGGTCGCAGGCGCGGGAATAGCCTGCGCCGCCGGTGGTTTCGATGGCAAGGCGGACGGTGGTGATCAACGCGTCGGCGGCGACGGTTTTGCGGCTGAGAGTGCGGGCGGCGTAGGTGTCGGTGTTGGGGAAGGCCAGGTTCTCCGAGTCGGCGAACATCGCCGCGATGAGGTCCTGCGCGGTGGTATGGGCGTTGAGCATCTCGCCGGCCGACTGGATTGTGTGGGCTTCGGAACGGCCCGCGAGTAGGTGTGCGGTGAGGTCGACAGCCGCGTCCGCGACACCGAGGTAGGCAGCCAGCACCAGGGGAAGCGCCGCGCCGATCACCACATTCAGCACCGGCGGCCACGGACCGGCCGGGCGGGTCAGTGAGATCGCGGCGTCGGGGACGAACACGTCGTCGAGCACGACCGTATGCGAACCGCTCGCACGCAAACCGAACGAATCCCAGGTCTTGTCGATGCTCACGCCCGCGGCGGCCAACGGGATCGCGAAGTGCAACACCTCATCGTCGTATCGAACACTGGTGACCAGCACGTCGCCCACCTCACACCCACTCGCGGGCGCCTTGCGCGCACTCACCCGATACCCACCGTCGACCCGCACCGCCTGCCCATTGGAATCGACCCAATCCGAGGCACCGGTGCTGACCAGAATCGCCCCGCCCGCGACCTTCGCGAACACCGCCGAGGCATCCACCCCATGGTTGTGCCGCCACACCTGCGCGGCCACCAGATGCGAATGCATCGCGAACGCCACCGCCGTCGACGGATCATGCCTACCGAGTTCGCGCAGGATCTCCCCCATCTCCCGATGGCTGGCACCCCCGCCGCCGAACTCGAGCGGCACGAGCGCCGCCGACAACCCGCTCGACCGCAACAGGTCGAACGCCGTGACAGAGACCGCGCCGGTGCGGTCGCGCTCAGGGACCTCCGGACGCAGGGTTTCACCGATCTCGCGGGCGAGGGAAACCCGGTCGGCGCTGGACATGGTGCCGGAAATTGTCGAAGTCATGTTTCGAAGGTAGGAAGCGCCGCGATAACCAGATAGTCCAGAAAGTGGACTCTCCCGGTCCAGAAAATGGACCCTGTCGGCGAGGTGACCATGACAAGCACGACCGCAGGCTACGGCCAGTACTGCCCGATCTCGCGCGCCCTCGACGTGCTCGGCGAACGATGGTCGCTGCTCATCCTGCGCGACCTGTTCCTCGGCACCACCCGCTTCAACGACCTCGCCCGCGGCCTACCCGGCCTCTCGCGCAGCCTGCTCGCCAAACGCCTGCGCCAGTTCGAACGCGCCGGGCTGATCGAAAAGCTCGGCACCGAACACCTGCTCACCGAGGCAGGGACCCAACTCCAGCCCATTCTGTTCGGCCTCGGCGAATGGGGTGCGCGCTGGACATTCGGCGCACCCCAGGAAGAGGAACTCGACGCCGCCCTGCTCGTCTGGTGGATGCACACCCGAGTCGACACCTCGATGCTGCCCGGTCGGCGGCAGGTGCTGCAGGTCAGGTTCACCGACGACCTACGTCGTTTCTGGATCGTGGTCGAAGCCGCCGTTCCCTCGGTGTGCGAGACCGATCCCGGCTATCCCGTCGACGTCACGATCAGCGCGGATGTCGCCGGACTGTACGAGGTGTGGTTGGGTCGCATGCCGCTCACGCACGCGCAACGCACCGGGCGGATCACCTTCACCGGTCCGCCCGCGCTCACCCGCCGAATGCCCGCCGTGTTGCGGCTGAGTCCAGTGGCCGGATATGTCGCGGCTACGGCTCGATTGGACCCAACAGCGCGCGCGTCATGAACTATATCGAACAAAACGTGGCGGTAATCACTACTTGCCGCGTCATGTTGGCAGCCGCCGTAATCAAAACGTTAGGATTCGACCATGGTACGTACCGGAGCAGTAACCTCAGAGCCGTACGAACCGAATGCCCTTCTCCCCCAACAGCATCCGGCGCGTCTCGAACTCGTCAGCGATACTCCTGACACCGCCGCGGCGACGCCCGAACAGGCCGACGACCACTTCCCGCGCCTCGGCGACACCAGTTTCCTCACCGGCGCGGCCAAACACCGCCTCGCCGCCTACATCCACACCCAGCTCGCCGAACTCGAAGAGATGCCGTGACACCACGCCACTGACGACGCCTACCCGGCCCATCGCGTCCGCGCACGATTAGGCTGCACAGCCAGAAGTCATCGGCGCCAGAGGCGAATTCACGCGAGGAGTGGCCAGGTTGAGCGACACATCGGTCGTCCTCCCCGAACAGGTACGCACCGAACTGCGTCGCGGCGTACGCAGCGTCCTCGTCGACACCGCCGCCCTGCGCCTGGTCCGTGAACGCTTCGACGACAACCAGGCAGGCACCCTACGCCGCTACCTCGAAGCGTCCCAATCGGCGAATACCCTGCGCGCCTACCGAACCGACTGGATCGCCTGGGCAGGCTGGTGCGCGGTCGAGCAGCGACAGGCACTCCCCGCGGACCCACTCGACGTCGCCGTCTATCTGGCCGCCTCCGCTGATGCCCGACGCGAAAGCGGCGCATGGGCATTCAGCCCGGCCACCCTGGATCGCAAGTCCGCCGCCATCGCCGCCGTCCACGCCGCCAACGGACTCCCCTCACCGACCCGCTCCGACGTCGTCCGGCTCACCCTGCGCGGTATCCGTCGCACCCGTCGCACCCCGCCGACCCGCAAACGGCCGGTCCTGCTGCACACCCTCGACCAACTTCTCGCCGAACTCCCCGCACCCGACTGGCCTACCGAACCCGCGCGCCGCCGAGACGCCCTGGCACTGCTGGTCGGTTTCGCCGGCGCCCTGCGCCGCAGCGAACTCGCGGGCTTGCGCGTCAGCGACGTGCACGTGCGCACCGACCACACCACCGGCGAACCACTGCTCATCGTGCACCTGCCGACCACCAAGACCGACCCGACCGGCATCGCCGAACAGCGCATCGCCCTGCCCCGCGGCAAACACCCACGCACCTGCCCGATCTGCGCGTTCGCCGACTGGGTCCGGCTACTGGAGGTCCACACCGACGCAGGCGACGCAGGCACACGATCCTGGACCACGAACAACCCCGCCGCCGACACCACGATCCACCGCTGCCACGGCTTCACCGGAACCCCACTCAGCACCGACGAGGACCGCCCGCTGTTCCCCACGATCAACCGCCACGGCTCGATCGGCACCACCGCACTGTCGGGCCGCGCCGTCGCCGAACTCGTCAAACGCTATGCGGCCCGCGCCGGCCTCGACCCCGACCTGTTCTCCGGGCACTCCCTGCGCGCTGGATTCGCCACCCAGGCCGCCCTCGGTGGAGCGAGCGACCGCGAGATCATGCGCCAGGGCCGCTGGGCCAACCCCCGAACCGTCCACCGCTACATCCGCACCGCGAACCCACTCGAAGACAACGCGGTCACCAAGCTCGGGCTGTGAGCTAGCGAATCCGGTCGAGCCGGAAGATCCGGAACTCGCGACCGCCCGAGAGCTGGAACTCCATCTCGTAACCCGGCCAGAACTCGACGGCCTGGTCCCAGACGCGCTTGCGTTCGACCCCGGAGATCTCGGCAACGCTCACCGGGAACGCACTGCTGCCGTCGAAGCGGACCGATGCGGTGCGGGCCGCGCGCAGGTTCGCCGACCATGCCGGGTGCTCCGGCTTACCCCAGTTCGAGCCGACCAGGTAGAAACCGTCGCCATCGGGCACGCACAGCAGCGAGGTGGTGCGCGGCTGGCCGGACTTGCGTCCGACCACCGTGATCTCGATCGATGGGAGCCCAGCCACGTCGAGAACACCCCACCGGCCACCGCTGAGCCTGCGCAACAACCGTTCGGTCGGCAGAACGAGGCCGGCGCCACGCATTACCCAGGGCTGTGTCGCGACCACGCGTGCGAAGCCCGGCAAGGGATTCCAAACCATCCCCGAATCCTGGCTCGAGCGAACCGCATTCGCCCACTCACGACGGTGCGCTGAGAGACAACTCACTCGATGTGCTGGACGGCCGATCACCCTGGGCGGACCATGGAGGCATGGACGAGGGTCGAAACGAGGCAAGGCGCGCCGCGGCCGAGGCCGAGATCAGCAAGCACGGCCGACTCGTGCGCGGCCCCCGCGACGGCAAGCTGCTCAGCGCCGGCATGCTGCCGTTCTTTCGCCTCCGTGCCCCGCGCGGCTACGGGATTCTCACAACCACGGGACGCAAGACGGGCCTTCCGCGCCCGAAGTGCGTACGGATCTTTCGCGACGCCGATCGGGCGTACCTGGTCCAGTTGATGCCGCCGCATGTGACGGTTCAGCAGCCGGATGCGGTCAATGCCTGGCTGCTCAACGTCCGCGCCGACCCACACGTCACGGTGCGGCTGACCGACGGCACCTTCAGCGGAACCGCCAGGGAGATCACCGACCCGGCCGAACTCGCCACCGCCCGCGCCCTGCTGTGCGACACCGTCGTGCTGGTGGACTTCGGCGAATGCACCCTTCACCTGCGCGGGATTCCCTCGCGGACGAAGATCCGCGAGCTACACGAGTACTGGTTCGACACCGGTCGTGCCGTAGCCATCGATTTGGCGGTCTAGCCGAAGCCCTCCTCTGTCCGTGCTGGTGAGTTGTCGTGTCGTGCGGACATGGTGGGAGGTGAGGCGTGAGTATATGGACGGAGTCGGACACATGGTTAGATGCGCATATCTACGTAACTACATGAAGAAATTGTGAAAGGCTCCAGCTTCGCCGCTCCGCCCTAATTCCCCCGCACAACCACCTCGATGTCGCACACTGATCGCACTCCCCTTCTCCCTAGCCCGCCAGGAGTGCCATGCCCTCCCCCACTGGTCGCCGATTCCTCGCCACGGTCGCCCTGGCTGCGGCCGCGCTGCTCGCGACCAGCCCCTCCCCCGCCCTTGCTCGGCCACCCGCGCCGGCTCAGCTGGCACCGCTCGGACCCGAATTCCTCTGGGGCGTGGCAGCTTCCGGCTTCCAGGCCGAAGGCGATGCGCCGGACAGCAATTGGCGCCGCTATGTCAAATCCGGGACCACCGCCGACCCCTACCTGAACTCGGTCGACTTCCGGAATCGCTACCGCTCCGACATCGCCCTCGCCGCGAAACTCGGTGTGCGCGTGTACCGCATCGGCATCGAGTGGGCACGCGTCCAGCCGCGACCCGGCGTCTGGGACGAGGCAGCGCTCGCGTTCTACGACGACGTCGTCGGCGCTATCACGGAGGCGGGGATGCGGCCGATGCTCACTCTCGACCACTGGGTGTATCCCGGCTGGGCCGCCGACCGCGGCGGGTGGCGCGATCCGGAGATCGTCGCGAACTGGCTGTCCAACGCGCGCCATGTCGTCGACCGATACGCCGGCGCCGACCCGTTGTGGGTGACATTCAACGAGCCGACGTTCTATCTGGTCAACGATCTGCGCCACGGAGGTATCGCCGCCGCCGACGTCCTCACCATGGGTGAGCGAATCATTCAGGCGCACAACAGCATCTACGACTACATCCACGCCGTGCACCCGGGCGCCCAGGTCACCAGCAATGTCGCCTATATCCCCGCCGTCGACGACGCGGTCAGCGGATTGCTGCTCGACCGGATCTCGGCACGCCTGGACTACATCGGCATCGACTACTACTACGGCCTGTCCCCCACTCAGCTGCACATCCCCGATCCCGACAAACTCTGGACGATTCCGCTGCAACCCGAGGGCATCTACTACGCGCTCGACCACTACGCGCGAAAGTTCCCCGGCCGCCCGCTCTACATCGTCGAGAACGGCATGCCCACCGAGAACGGACGCCCCCGCGCCGACGGCTACACCCGCGCGGATTCATTGCGCGACACCGTGTATTGGTTGCAGCGCGCGGTCGCCGACGGCATCCCACTGATGGGCTACAACTACTGGAGCCTCACCGACAACTACGAATGGGGTTCCTACACAGCACGTTTCGGCCTCTACACGGTCGACGTGCTGACCGACCCGACCCTGACCCGCACCCCCACCGACGCGGTCGCGGCATACCGCGCGATCACCGCGGCGGGCGGCGTCGGCCCCGACTACCGACCGACGCGCCCCGTCGCCCCGTGTTCACTCGTCGACGGGCTCGCCAGTTGCGCCGATCCGGTGTCGGTCCCTCGGTAGCGGTTTGAAGAACCGATGGTTGCTCTACACTCGGGCGGGTGTCGAGCACAGCGTCACACCCTTCCAACGCCGTGAGCGGCAGGCAGGCCCGATGGCAGCCGCACAACGACAGCCGCCGGGAGCGGATCGTGCTGGCCGCGGTCGAGCTGATCGAACAGGCGCCCGCCGGTGTCGAGGTGCCGATCATCCAGGTCGCCGAGCACGCCGGGCTCGCGAAATCGGTGGTCTACCGGCAGTTCGCCGGTCGCGACGAGCTGGATCGCCGGATCAGGAGCGAGATCGCCGACCGTTTCGTCGCCGACATCGAGGACGCGCTCGACATCGCCGAGGGCTCCATCCACGAGATCCTGGTGCGCACGATCGGCGGCGTCGTCACCTGGATCCAGGACCATCCCCGGCTTCACGAGTTCCTGCGGACGGGTCCGTCGGAGGCCGATCCCGATATCGATGCGATGAGCGCGCTGATCGCCACCATCGCGGGGTCGACCAGAGCGCTGGTCACCGGACTGGCCGGGGTGGTCGGGGTAACCGACGAGGCCTCGGCCGACACGATGACCTTCGCCATCGTGTCGATGACCGAGGCCACCGTCACCCGCTGGGCCAACGACCCGAACCCGGCACTCACCAGGGACCAGCTGATCGAGGAGGTCGCCTCCTACGCCTGGCACGTGGTCGACGGCGTCGCCCGCCGCCACGGCCTGAACCTGGACCCCGACCAGCAACTCACCGAGATCATCACGCAGCTGATCGCCGGCGACTGAGCCGCGGGCGATTCGCTCAGGCGGCGCGGCGCGCGCTGCGTTCGGGCTCGCTGCGGTAGCGCGACACGGGCCCGTCGATACCGAACTTCCGCCACAGCCACTTGGCGGTCGGGTTCATCAGGCCGAGATCGGTGGCCAGTTTGCGCATATCGCCGAAGTAGCCCGACAGGATCTGCTGGGAATGCTCCGACTTCCAGAACGCCTGCTCGATGACCTCGCGCGGAATATCGAACTCGCGCTCGAACGAACGCGGCGGTGCCATGATCTCGCTGACCAGCCAGCGCATCGCGATCGGGAACGCCACCGAGCAGACACCACGGTTGAACTTGCCCATCCGCCCGATGTGCGCGGTGAGGAAATCCCCGGCGAAGGAGATGTGGCGCGCTTCCTCGGCGATGTGAATCTCCATGGTGCGCAAGACCATCGGCGGCAGCGACGCGCCCTCGCGGATCATTGCCTTCTGGTAGTGGTCGATCGGTTCCTCGCCACCGAGGATGCCGATGAACAGGATGGTGTGGGCATAGCCGCCCGCGACTCCGATCAGCGGGGACAGCGCCCGAAACATCGGCCGCATCCCGGGCACGTCGACGTCGATGCGGTTGACCAGCTCCTGGAACATCTGGATGTGGTTGCACTCTTCGGTCATTTCGTGCAAGCAGTACCGAAACTCCGGCGAGCCGTTCGGCAGCTTCATGATGTATTGCATCATTCCGCGGATCAGGATGCTCTCGAAGGCGGCGCCGACCTTGATCGAATTGGCTGTGCGCCATTTGCCGATCGCGATGCGCCGGTCGAGCGGTTGATCGCGGTACCACTGCGTGGCGCCGAGGGGATCGACCTCCGGTGAGAGAACCCACCGCACATCGTTCGGGTCAAGGGCGAGCTCGGGCGAATCCCAGTCGATATCGAGGTAGGGATCGAAATGACGGTCGACAGAACCCTGTGACAGGGTTGCCAGCGCCTCTCGGTACTCCTCGGTGATGGGTCCGCCACGGCTCGATTCGGTCAGCGTCATCGGTGCCTCCTCGGTTCGCGTCGGGCGTGCACGACGCTGTTAGCGCCGTCACACCGTTACCCCAAGAATAACTGAGACCGTCAGTCTCATACAACCCTGACTCGATAACGTTTCCCGCGTCCTATTCGACGAGCAGAACCACCAGCTGACGCGCCAACTCGCCGTCACCGGGACCGCCGAGCCAGATCAGCGGTCGCCGCTGGTCGAGATGGTCCAGCGCTTCGGGCAGGGATACGTACACGCGATCGGCGCGGACGACACACACCTGCGGCACGGCC
The DNA here is from genome assembly GCF_054031145.1 of Nocardia sp. FBN12. Taxonomy (NCBI): domain Bacteria; kingdom Bacillati; phylum Actinomycetota; class Actinomycetes; order Mycobacteriales; family Nocardiaceae; genus Nocardia; species Nocardia sp. FBN12. Next base: position 2,181,067 of record NZ_CM132926.1, on the reverse strand, counting down.
TCGGAGACAGCAGGCCCCCCGTCGACGTCGAGTGCCAGCGAGCCGGTCGACGCGTCACCGGCCACCGCATCGCGCACCACCGCGTCGCCGGGCTCGGCCGAGTCCGAGCCGCTGTGTACGACCTGATGACCTGGCGCACCGGCCCAGTGGTCCAGCCACGCCGGGCCCGGCTCCACCGCCGCGAGCACCGTCTGCACGCTCATGCCGTAGAGCACGTCGGCGACGGCGGCGGGCAGGCCCGCGATGTCGACGGTGCGCACCAGCGAGCCGTGCTCGCGCAACCGGTCGACGAACCGTTCGAGCACCTCGGCCCGCTCGGCCGGATCCACGATCGCGTGCCTGCCTGCGGATCGACGCATGGGTACCCGGCGCTCGTCCTCGGGCAGGTCGAGCAGCCCGTCACGGACTCTGCGCAAGATCTCCTCGCGGGAATTCACTCGGGCACTCTCCTTAGTTGGCGACGCCGATGTCGCCGTTCACACATTCCTCTCCCCACATACCGCGGGAACTCTTCAGATCGCTACCGTACCGACCGGTCCACATGGTCCGGGCGCGGCACGACGAAGCCGAGCAGGTGCAGTAGCTGGTCGACATGCAAGTCGAAGATCTCGGCGCGATCGGCGAAGGTGTCGCGGCCGTACATGTCGAACACGTCGAAGTTCACCGCGCCGAACAGTGTGGTCCACGCGGTAAGGGCGGCGGCGATCACCCGATCCGGGGTGGCAAGGCCGAACTGCTCGCGGACCGTCACGAAATCGGCCGCGGTACGCGGGGAGATTGCGGGGTCGGCCCCGGGGACGTCGAGCCGGCCCTGGCGGTAGGCGCTGTCGATGATGCCGAGCAGGATCGCGATCACCCGGATACCCGGCGCTTCGGTGTCGTCGGCCGGGGCGGCGTAGCCGGGGACAGGTGTGCCGAAGAGCATGCCGTACCAGGCCGGTTCGGCCAGCGCCCATGCCCGCACGGCCCGTGCGGCGACCCGGAAACGGGTCGCGGGATCCTCCGGCGCGTCGATCAGTGCCGCGTCGACGGCGTCGCCCAGCGCGTTGTAGCCGTCGACCACCAGCATGGTCAGCAGTTCGTCACGGCTGCGGACGTACCGATACACCGCCGACGAGACCACGCCCAGATCGCGGGCGACCGCGCGCAACGACAATGCCGCGGCACCCTGTGTGGCCAGATGCTCGCGGCCGATGCGTTTGATGTCGGCGATCGTCTGCGCGCGGGCCAGTGCGCGCGGACCCGGCCGGTCGGAGCTCATCGTCCGATCATCGCGCACTCGCGGCGCGGGCCGGGTCCCGGCGTCCGGCCGTGTCGTCTTCGGCGGCGGCGCGTTCGATCTCGGCGGCAAATGTCGCGCCGCCGACCGCCCAGGCCATCGCGAGCAGTCGGTCGCGGAAGCGGCTCAGGTCTACGCCCACCCCTTCGCCGCCGTAACCGGTGCCCGTCGCATCGCGGACCGTGGACACCACGTCGTCGGCGAGATCGGCGATGCGTGACTGAATCAGTGTCCGCAAGACCCCACTGAGCGTGATGTCGATACCGACGTCGTAGAGGACGAGTGCGGCTTTGAGCATCGTGCGGTCCGCGACGAACCAGTGTTGGCCGCGCCGTTCCAGATATCCGGCCGCGACGAGTTCGGTGAGCACATCGGTGCCACGCTCCCCCAGCATGGCGACCAGCTCGGCATCGTCGACGGAGGACGAGCGTTCGACGGACTGTCCCGCGCGCGGATCGAACAGCGTGCGCCAGTCGCCGGCCTGCGGTTCGGTCTCGAACACCTCGCGGATGGCGTCCAGCCGTAGCCCGCGCGCCTGCATGGCGACGATGTCGCGCAGCCGGTCCACATGCTCGTCCGAGTAGACGACTTCCTTGCCCGCGCGACCGGGTTTCGGCAGCACGCCCAGCGAGTGGTAGTAGCGGATGGTGCGCGACGCCACGCCGCTGACGTCGGCGAGTTCCGCTCGGGTGTATCGGGCCACCCGACCAGCATAGGGCGAGCCGGAACCTACGTTGACAGCTCTGGCTGTCGCCATTAGCGTTACCCGCGTCACTGCCGACACCGATCGAGGAGCTCCCCCATGCCCGAGCGCACCACCGATTTCGACGTTCTGATCGTCGGCTCCGGCTTCGGCGGCAGTGTCACCGCACTGCGCCTGGTGGAGAAGGGCTACAAGGTCGGCGTCATCGAAGCCGGCCGCCGCTTCGCCGATGACGAACTGCCCAAAACCAGTTGGGACCTGCGCAAATTCGTGTGGGCGCCCAAGCTCGGCTGCTATGGCATCCAGCGCATCCACCCGTTGCGCGACGTTCTGATCCTGGGCGGCGCCGGTGTCGGCGGTGGTTCCCTGAACTACGCCAACACCCTCTACGTGCCGCCGGAGCCATTCTTCCAGGACCCGCAGTGGCGCGAGATCACCGATTGGCGCACCGAGCTGACGCCCTATTACGAGCAGGCGAAAAAGATGCTCGGTGTGGTGACGAATCCCCACATGACCCCCGCCGACGAGATCTTCAAGGCCGTCGCCGAGGACATGGGGGTGGGCGAGACCTTCGTCCAGACGCCCGTCGGCGTGTTCTTCGGTACGCCGGGCGAGACCGAGGCCGACCCCTACTTCGGTGGTGCCGGTCCCGAGCGCACCGGCTGTGTGGAATGTGGCGACTGCATGGTCGGTTGCAAGTTCGGCGCCAAGAACACCCTGGTGAAGAACTACCTCTATCTCGCCGAAAAGGCCGGCGTACAGGTCATTCCGATGACCACGGTGTCGTCGTTGCGACCACTGCCGGACGGCACATGGGATGTGGCCACCGAGCGCACCGGTGCCTGGGTGCGTAAGGCACCCAAGACCCTGACCGCCAAGCATGTCGTGCTCGCGGCGGGCACTCTCGGCACGCAGAAGCTGCTGCACGCGATGCGCGACGAAGGCTCGCTGCCGAACCTGTCGGACAAGCTCGGCCTGCTCACCCGGACGAATTCCGAGTCCATCGTCGGCGCCGCGACCAAGACGCTCGGCCCCGACCAGGACTTCACCAAGGGTGTCGCGATCACCTCGTCGATCCACCCCACCCCCGACACGCACGTCGAGCCGGTGCGCTACGGCAAGGGCTCGAACTCGATGGGCATGCTGCAGACGCTGATGGTCGACGGTGGCGGACGGGTGCCGCGGTGGCTGCGATTCCTCGGCCTGGTGCTGTCCAATCCCCTGATCTTCCTGCGCTTCATGAGCGTGAAGAACTGGAGCGAGCGCACGATCATCTCCCTCGTCATGCAGCACCTGGACAACTCGATCACCACCTACACCAAGCGCGGGCTGTTCGGTGGTCGCAAGCTGACCTCCAAACAGGGCCACGGACAACCGAACCCGACGTGGATCCCGGCGGGCAACGATGTGACCCGCCGGGTCGCGGAGAAGATCGGCGGCGTCGCCGGTGGTACCTGGGGTGACGTGTTCAACGTGCCGATGACGGCGCACTTCCTCGGCGGTGCGGCGATCGGCGCGGACCGCGAGCACGGCGTGATCGACGCCTACCACCGCGTGTACGGCTACCCGACGCTCAGCGTCGTCGACGGTGCCGCCGTGTCGGCCAACCTCGGTGTCAACCCGTCGCTCACCATCACCGCGCAGGCCGAGCGCGCGGCCGCCTACTGGCCGAACAAGGGTGAAATCGACACCCGTCCCGAACAGGGCGCCGGCTACACCAAGATCGCCCCGGTTCGACCCAACCAGCCAGCCGTGCCCGCGAGCGCACCCGCCGCACTGGTGCTGCCGATCGTCGAGATCCGCAGCTCGGAGAAGACCGCAGGCTGATTCGACGTCATCAGGCCCCGGCCTCGCGGTCACCCACCGCGAAGCCGGGGCCGATCCCGTTCCCGGCCACGTAGCATCGGTACGGACGACGGGAGGACCTGCGATGTCGGTGCTGGTTCTGGGCGGATACGGAACGGTCGGCGCGCATCTGGTGCGCTTGCTGCGCGCCGAAGGAGTCGCCGTGCAAGCGGCGGGGCGTGATCCCGCCAGGGCGGATCAGGTGGTCGACCTGCGCGACAGCGCCGGTGTCGACGTGGCCATGGCGGGGGCGACCATCGTCGTGAACTGCGCAGGCGCGGAGGACATTCGGTTGGCGAGGGCCTGCGCCGCTCGCGGGATCCCGTTCGTCGACATCTCCGCGACGTCGGACTATGTGCAGGCGCTCGAAGATGTCGACGGCCCCGTGGTGCTCGGCGTCGGGTTGGCTCCCGGCTTGACCACCCTGCTGGCCGTCGACGCGCTCACACACCACCGCGGTCAAGTCGACATCATGATCGGCCTCGGCTCCGGCGAAACCCACGGCCCCGCCGCGACTGCCTGGACCTATCGGCTCCTCGGCAGGCGCTTTCCCGACGCCGACGGCACCAGCATTCTCAATTTCACTGGGCGGCAACGCTTCTCAATACCTGCGGCTGCCGCCTACCGACCGTTTCCCGCCTTGCGCGCCGACTTCGCCGATCAGCACCGCCTCACCCGCGAGTTCGGCGTCCCGGTGCGTACCTACCTGCGCCTCGACTCCCGGCTCGCCACCCTCGGTCTGGCGGCTCTCACCTGGGCGCCGCCCCTGCAATCGCTGTCACCGGCCCATATGCCGGGTGGTAGTGACCGCTGGGTCGCGCTCGCCCGGTCTGCGGACGGATCGATCAGATCGGCGAGCGGTCGTGGACAATCGCTGGCTACAGCCGTGATCGCCGCTGTCACGGTTCGGGCGCTGATCCGGAATCCGGTCGCCGTGCCGACCTGGATCCACCAGCTTCTCGCGCTCGACGACATCGGTCACGACCGTCTCGCAGCCGATATCCGGTTCGACCGCTCCTGACAACTCCGGCCAGAGCTGTGCGAGAAGGTATCTCGAACGTGCTCAGAGTGCGTTGATCCGGGCGAGTGCTTCGAAAGCCACGTCGCCCGCGTGCCACAACGCCGTGATCTCCGCGCGGATCGTGGGTGCGAGAACAGGGTCTTGCAAGGCAAGGCCGTTGGTGAAGATCACCGTGTTCGCGCCGAGGTCGGCGGCGATGAGCAGCTGTTCGGTGGCGACCCCCGCGCCGAACAGCTGGTCGAGCCCCTCGCCGACGAAATAGAACCGCCATAGTGGGCCGAGGTCGGCGCCGTAGGCCGCCTTGGTGCGGTCGATGATCACGTCGCCGACCGCCGCGATGCCGGCGACGATCTTGAAATAGTCCGCCGCGTTCTCCGGCCTGCTGCCGACAGCTGCCACCGAGTAGGTCAGGTCGACGGTCAGGTGCGCGTTGTAGCCGGCCATAGCGGTGCGGGCGCGCGAGGCCCCGCAGTCCTGGGCGAGTGAGAAATAGTGCGCCCATTGTGGTTCCACGATCCCGCCGGTGAATTCGGCATGCAGATTGTCGAGGAATCGGCGCAGCAGTTCCGAGCTGATCGCGTGTGCGTACTCACTGTTCGCGAACGCCGCCGGGTCGCGTTGCATCGGCATCACCGCGGCGTACTCGACGCCGTCGAGCCCGATCGCGAACAGTCCACGCAGGTCGCGATGTTCGACGAGAATCTCGGTGATCCGGTGGTGGCGAGCCACCGCGTCCTCGAGCCGGTCCAGGCTGTCGGCGCCGGAGATCGCCGAGGTGTCCGACAACCGCACGATGTCGGCGATGTCGGTCTGCGACAGGGTCGACCCGCAAGCCGTGTCCCGGACCGCACCCTGGGCCGGGCCTGCGGGCAGAACCAGTGCCACGACGGCGGCACAGGCGGCTATTCCACTGGATACGCGCACGCGCCGATTCCACCATCTCTCGGCGTGATTCGCGCATCGACGGTCCGATGGGCGTGTCGGCCACACAGCTTTGGCGGTGGCGCCGAAGCCGCTCAGACCAGGCGCAGGCTGTTGATCATCTTCTTGGCTTGCTCGGCGGTGAGTTCGCCGGTGGTACCTCGGTCGACGAGGATGGTCATCACGAGCGCGGTGTTGGCGGCGTTGCGGAAGCCGAAGGTGTAGACGGAGTACGCGTTCGCGGTGCAACCCGGGACCGTCGGGGTCCACGCTCCCGAGGTTTCCACGAACTGGCCGCTGACTCCGCTCTGGGTCTTCAGCGACGTCGGGGTGCTCAGTGTGCCACCGCTGGGATCCGAATACCCGCCGCCCGCAGAGATTTTCGCGACCGATTGGGCTGCGGCACCCAGGTCGGTTTCGGTGGTCGAGGTGACGGCGGCCATGGCGCGATAGACCGAGCCGGGGCAGTAGTCGGCCCCCTCGGTCGCCTGGCCGCGCCCATTGACGGTCCCGGCCGCGGTGCTGAACGACATCGGGTCGGAGTCGGCGTGGATCGTCCAGGCGGAGGGGACGTCGTAGGCGACGCGGTAGATGGGGATGAGCACCCCCTTCGACCCGGGCGCCAGCGGTGCGGTGCTCGTGCCGGTCAGCGGACCCGTCTTCGTGGTGGTCGTCGTGCTCGCCGCGGTGGCGGATTCATCGGACGATGCGACCGAGACGGCGACCGCGACGGCCACCCCGATCACCAGCACGACGACCACGGCGATGACCGCGATGATCGCGCCCGATCCTCCGCTACGCCGCGGCGGCGGCGAATATTGTTGCGGCGCGGGCGCATAACCGTACGGCTGCTGGCCGTACCCCGGCTGGGCGAATGGTTGTTGGCCCGTTCCGAATTGCTCTCCATACGGCTGATGGCCGCTCCCCGGCTGGGACGCGTACGGTTGCGCGCTGCCCGCCGGCGGGGCGTAGGGGTCCTGCCCGATCCCGGTTTGCCCGAACGGTTGCTGACCGGTCCCCTGCTGCGCATAGGGCTGCTGCCCGGTCCACGGCTGCCCGACCATCGGCGGCGGCGCGACCGGATGCTGTCCGCTACCAGGCTGCCCCGTCCCCGGCTGTTGCCACTGCGGTTGATTCCCGGTGCCGGGTTGCTGCGCGTACGGCGGCTGCCCCATCGCCGTCTGCCCGAATACTGTCGGCGGCGCGACCGGATGCTGTCCGCTACCCGGCTGCCCCGTTCCGGGCTGTTGCCACTGCGGCTGATTCCCGGGTTGCTGTCCCGATGGCTGCTCACCCGTCCCGGGCTGCGCGAACACAGTCGGCGGCGCGACTGGATGTCGGCCGCCGCTGCCAGGCCGTTCGACCGCCGTCGAGTCGGCCGACTGTTGCGCGCCGTCTTCCGGGCGCTCGGGTGGGTTGCTGGGCGACCGCAGGAGGGTCGGATCGGCGGGAGATTGGGCGGGGTCGGGGGTGGGACCCGACATTCCGGGAGCCTCCCACCACCGATCACTGTCGTTTGCCACGTCCGGAGTCCTTCCTCGCCCTCTGACGCTGCGACCGTCGAGCGGGCCGCATTCGGTCAGATCCACTCTCAGCGTAACGGCGAATCAGCTCGGCCGAGAACTCGAAAACCGTGCGGATGGCACCTGTTCGGCACACTGGCGCCCCGCGCGGCTCGGTGGCAACATCGCCGCCGACACACCATCGACTGATCCAGCGACAGCGACCTCGACGCCATGCGGGATCCGGCTCAATCCCCGGTCGGCCCACCGGCGGTGATCAGGTTCGCGGCCGCCACCGTCGCCGCACCCAATTCGTTCAGCGCCCCGGCCGACAACCGGGTATCAGGGCAGCTGACAACCGCGGCCACGACAACACCCTGGCGATCGCGGACCGGGGCCGAGAGGGTGACGACCGCGTTCTCGGAACCGAGTTCGTCGGGGAGATAGTCGATGGTGATCAGTTCGGTGATGACCGAACCCAGCTGGGCGCGCAGTGCCGCCGTGATCGGTGAATCACGCAGGCCCGCCAGTACTTCCAGCATCGGGGTCGATTCGTCGACGAGCCGTTCGACGGAGTAGCCCCTGGTGCGGATCTCGTCGAGTACGAGGGCCAGTCGCGCGCGATGGGCCGGATCCGCCCTGGCCAGCCAGGCCTCCTGCACGGATTCGGTTGCCCAAGCGACGAATTCGCGGCAGACGGGCGGCGCCAACGGAAGGCGGCGTCCGGCACGAATCCAGCCGGCCGACGGATGCCCGACGACCTCGGTGACCACGATGCTGTCGCCCGCTCGCTCGGCGAGGAACACCGGCACCTCGGCCCGCTCGGACAAGGCGCGCAGATGCGGAACAGCGGTGCGCCGCAGCGGAAATGCCGCTTCGGCCCGCTTCGCCACGGTCAGCAGCCGCAACCCGATGCCGTAGCAGCCCTCATCGTCGCGCACCGTCCAGCCATCGGCGGTGAGCTGGGTGAGCACAGCATGCGCGGTGGCACGGGAGAGCCCCGCTTCGCGCACGATGCGGGCCAAGGACAACCGTTCGGTGGCATGGCGCGACAGCAGCTCGAGGACCTTGACCACGCGCTGAGTCGGCGGCGACGCGGCACCAGGAATGTCGGCATCGCCCATCGAATCCGGGGTCACCTCTTGACCGGCGCGCGCGGCCCGGCTTACTGTTGGTGTCACAATACCGAACAATAGCGTCGAATATTCGACAACGCAACCCGTCGGGGCAACCTGGCGAAACGCAAGAACGAAGTGGGTGAGCAGTGCAGGCGGGGTACGAGTTATCGCATCTGGCGGCCTTGGAGGCCGAGTCGGTGCACATCTTCCGGGAGGTCGCGGCCACGCTCGCGCGACCGGCCCTGCTCTTTTCCGGCGGCAAGGATTCCGCCGTGCTGTTGCATCTGGCGCGGCGCGCGTTCTGGCCCGCGCCGCTGCCCTTTCCGCTGCTGCACGTCGACACCGGTCACAACTTCGACGAGGTGATCGAGTTCCGTGACCGCACCGCCGAGCGCACCGGGGCACGTCTCGAGATCGCCCGCGTCCAGGACGACATCGATGCGGGCCGCGCCGTGGAACGCCCCGGCGGCACCCGCAACCCGTTGCAGACCACCACTCTGCTCCGCGCGATCGGTGAGCACCGGTTCGACGCGGCATTCGGCGGGGCACGCCGCGACGAGGAGAAGGCGCGCGCCAAAGAGCGAGTGTTCAGCTTCCGCAACAGTTTCGGCGAATGGGACCCACGGGCACAGCGACCCGAGGTGTGGAATCTCTACAACGGCCGCCACCAGCCCGGCGAACACATCCGGGTGTTCCCGCTGTCGAACTGGACCGAGCTCGATATCTGGGAGTACATCGACCGCGAGGCCGTCGAGCTGCCGTCGCTGTACTACGCGCACGGGCGACAGGTCATCGAACGCGACGGAATGCTGTTGTCGGCAACCCGATTCATCACGCCCGCGCCCGGTGAACGCGCCTTCGAAGCCACCGTCCGATTCCGCACGGTCGGCGACGCCACGTGCACCGGCTGCGTCGAGAGCACCGCCGACACCCCCGCGAAGGTGATCGCCGAGACCGCCGCCACCCGACTCACCGAACGCGGCGCCACCCGTGCCGACGACCGGATCTCCGAGACCGGTATGGAAGACCGCAAGCGAGAGGGCTACTTCTGATGCGCCGCAACCTGTTACGACTGGCGACCGCGGGCAGCGTCGACGACGGCAAGTCCACTCTCATCGGCCGGCTGCTCTACGACTCCAAGTCGCTGTTCGACGATCAACTCGCCGCCATCGAGCGGGTCAGCACCGAACGTGGCGGCGCCGCGGCCGATCTCGCCTTGGTCACCGACGGCCTGCGTGCCGAACGGGAGCAGGGCATCACCATCGACGTCGCCTACCGCTACGTGACGACACCGCGGCGCAAGTTCGTCATCGCCGACACCCCGGGGCACGTGCAGTACACCCGCAATATGGTGACCGGTGCGTCCACCGCGGACCTCGCATTGATCCTGGTCGACGCCCGCACCGGTGTTTCCGAGCAGACCCGCAGGCACGCGTTCCTCGCCACGCTGCTCGGGGTGCCGCACCTGGTGGTGTGCGTGAACAAGATGGACCTGGTCGACTGGTCGCAGGAGCGATTCGAGGAGATCCGCACCGAATTCGCCGCGTTCGCCGCAAAATTGACGGTCGGTGATCTGAGCTTCGTGCCGGTGTCGGCGCTGCTCGGCGACAACGTGGTCGAGGGCTCCGAGCACATGGACTGGTATCCGGGACCGCCGTTGCTGCGCCATCTCGAGGACGTGCACATCGCCTCGGACCGCAACCTCATCGATGCCCGGTTGCCGATCCAGTACGTCATCCGGGCGCAGGAGGGACTCGACCACCGCAGCTACGCGGGCACCGTCGCGGGCGGGATCTTCAAGCCCGGCGACGAAGTGGTGGTGCTGCCCTCGGGGCGGTCCTCACATGTCAAGGAGATCTGGGGTCCTGGCGGCACGAAGGTCGACGAGGCGTTCACCGGGATGGCTGTCTCGCTGACCCTGGAAGACGACATCGATGTCGGTCGCGGTGACCTGCTCGCCCGGCCGGGCAATCGTCCCCATATCGGCACCGAACTCGACGCGATGGTGTGCTGGTTCGCCGAGGGTTCCCAGTTGCGGGCGGGCGCTCAGTACGTGGTGCGTACCGCGGCGCAGACTTCGTCCGCACAGATCACGGCCATCGACTACCGGCTCGATGTGAACTCCCTGCACCGGGTCGAGGACGTGGAGTCGCTGTCGCTCAACGACATCGCGCGCATTCGTCTGAGCAGCCGCCAACCCCTGTTGTCGGATCCGTATCGCGAGAATCGGCGCACGGGCTCCTTCATCCTGATCGATCCGGTGACCGATCAGACCGTTGCCGCCGGCATGGTGACCGGTCGGGAATCGGGGCCGGACCACACTGAGCAGATCGCCGCCTCAGTCGATTCCGCGCAGTCGCTGGTCTGGCATCGCTCGGCGGTGAGTCGCGCCGAACGCGGACATGCGGGCGTGACTGTCTGGCTGACGGGGCTCTCCGGGTCGGGGAAGTCCACGCTGGCCGTCGAGCTGGAGCGGCAACTGGTCGCGGCCGGGCGTCCCGCCTACCTGCTCGACGGGGACAACCTGCGCCACGGTCTCAACGCCGGCCTCGGCTTCTCCCCCGCCGACCGGGACGAGAACGTGCGCCGGGTCGCCGAGGTCGCCGCACTGTTCGCCGATTCGGGTGCGGTGGCGATCGTGTCGGTGATCAGCCCGTTCACCGCGCAACGTGCCAACGCGCGGACCACCCACGACGACCGTGAACTTCCGTTCCACGAGGTCTTCGTCGACACCCCACTCGCGGTGTGCGAAAGCCGCGACCCCAAAGGCCTCTACGCGAAAGCCCGCGCGGGCGAGCTGCCCGGCTTCACCGGGATCGGTTCGCCCTACGAACGGCCCGAGCACGCCGATCTGGTCATCACTCCCGATCTCGGCACCCCCGCCGAGATCGCCGCCCATGTCCTCCGAGAGCTAGGAATCGCAGACCGTTGACCCACTCCAGTACCGCCACCGAAGCCGGTAGCAGCGCGCCACCGGAGCCGCTGACCGCACCATTTCTCGCCGCGGTCGCCCAGGCCGAAACACTCATCGCAGGCGCGGAATTCGTCCGCGACGAGCAGGACCTCGCCGAGGGCTACGACTATCTCGCCGCGAGTATCGCTGCCTGCCTGCGCCTTTCGGGCGCGCACGGCACGTCGCATCCCTACTTCGTGTCCTCGACCGGCCCTTACGCCAAGATGGGCCTGGACAACCCGGACACCCTCTATTACCACGCGAACATCGAGCCGACCGCTGAGTACGTGGTGAGCGGTGTGCGCGGCAGCACCGTCGACCTGAGCTTCCAAGTGCTCAAGGGTGATTACACCGCGACCGATGTGCCCGGTGGTGCCGACGCGTTCGACGACCGGCGCATCTCGATCGCCGCCGACGGCAGCTTCTCGCTCCGCTTCGGGCCCGCGAAACCCGATGCGGGCCCGGACTATTTCCCGCTCGGGGAGGGCGCGTCCATGTTGGCCGTGCGCGAGGTCTACAGCGACTGGACCGAGCGCAAGGGCTCGATCCGGATCGAGCGAGTCGACACCATCGGCACCGCACCGGCCGAACCGGACCTGGCGCGCCTGCGTAAACGGTACGGCGCGGCGGCGAAGATGCTGCTCACCCGTGTGCACACCTGGTTCAACTTCCCGAAGTGGTTCTACCTCGACCTGCCGGTGAACACGCTCACCGCACCCCGGCTGACGCCCGGCGGGCTGAGTACCCAGTACTCCTCGGTCGGGCATTTCGACCTCGCCGACGATCAGGCGCTGGTGATCACCGTCCCGAAATCCGATGCGCCGTATCAGGGATTTCAGCTGGGCAGTCTCTGGTACATCTCCCTGGACTACGTCAACCATCAGACGAGCCTCAACCACTCTCAGGCGCAAGTGGATTCGGACGGCATGATCCGGATGGTGGTGAGCAAGCAGGATCCCGGCATCGCGAACTGGATCGAGACCACCGGGCGCACCCGCGGGATTCTGCAGTTCCGGTGGCAGCGCACCGATCGGCCGATGACCGAGGCCGATGGCCCGACTGTCGCCGTGGTACCGATCGAAGAAGTCGCACAACACCTTCCGAACTTCGAACACAACCGGATCGACGCCGCTGGCTGGCGCGACCGGATCTCGGCCCGGCAGCGGGCCTTCTCCGAAAGGATGATGGGATGAGCGGGGCACTGCTGGACGGCAAGGTTGTCGTTGTTTCCGGCGTCGGACCGGGTCTCGGCCGGTCGATCTGCCTGGAAGCGGCTGCGGCAGGCGCCACGGTCGTGCTCGCGGCACGCACCGAATCCCGCTTGCTCGAGGTGGCTGCCGAAATCGAGGCGGCGGGCGGCGCCACGCTGAGTGTGCCCACCGACATCACCGACGAGACCGCGGTACAGAATCTCGTGGCGCGCACGGTCGAAACCTTCGGCCGGGTCGACGCACTCGTGAACAACGCGTTCTCGGTGCCGTCGATGAAACCCCTCGACCGCACCGACTTCGACCACATCCGGTCGAGCCTGGACATGACGGTGCTCGGTGGCCTGCGGATGACCCAGGCATTCGCGCCGGCGCTCTCCGAGTCCAAAGGTGCTGTGGTGATGATCAATTCGATGGTCGTCCGGCACTCCGAACCCCGGTACGGCAGTTACAAACTCACCAAGGCGGCGCTGCTGGCCATGTCGCAGACCCTTGCCACCGAACTCGGCGGCAAGGGCGTGCGGGTCAACAGCGTGCTGCCCGGCTACATCTGGACCGACCAGCTGAAGTGGTACTTCGGTCAGGTCGCCGAGAAGTACGGCATCACCGTCGAGCAGGTGTACGAGCAGACCGCGTCGAAATCCGATCTGAAGCGGTTGCCCGAACCCGACGAAATCGCCCGTGCCGTGGTGTTTCTCGCGTCCAGCTGGTCATCGGCGATCACCGGCCAGACCCTCGACGTCAACTGCGGCGAATACCACAACTAGGAGCTTCCCTGATGACTGTGCGCACCGATGTCGGCACCGTGGCCGACCTGCACGCCTCAGCCACCAAACTCACCGGTCTCACCGATTTCGGGGCCGACGACTACACCGCGGCGTTGCAGGTACTGCTCGACTCGTATCGCGACGAGGCCGGGCTCACCGAGCTCGGCTCCAAGATGTCGCGGTTCTTCCTGCGCGGCACGCTCATCGCCCGCGCGCTGAGCGAAGCCGCATGGGCGGCGAATCCCGGGTACGTCGAAACACCGGTCACCCGGCCGATTTTCGTCACCGGCCTCCCCCGGACCGGCACCACCGCACTGCACCGATTGCTCGCGGCCGATCCGGCCAACCAGGGATTGGAGATGTGGCTGACCGATTTCCCGCAGCCCCGCCCGCCGCGGGACACCTGGGCCGACAATCCCGCCTACCAGCAGATCGACGCGGGTCTGCGACAGCATCAGGTGCAGAACCCCGAATTCATGGGCCTGCACTACATGAGTGCCTCCGACGTGGAGGAATGCTGGCAGCTGCTGCGCCAGTCGGGCACGTCGCATTCCTACGAGTGTCTCGCCTACGTACCCGGCTATTCGGCATGGCTGTCCACCCAGGACTGGACCCCCGCCTACGCACGGCACCGCCGCAACCTGCAGCTCATCGGCATGAACGACACCCGCCGCTGGGTCCTCAAGAACCCCAGCCACCTGTTCTGCCTCGATGCGCTCCTGGCGACCTACCCCGACGCCATCGTCATCCAGACCCACCGCGACCCCGCCACCATCATCCCCTCGGTGTGCAGCCTCAACGAACACGCCACCCGGGGCTGGTCAACCACCTTCACCGGCGAAATCATCGGCCGAACCCAACTCGACCTGTGGTCGCGCGGCCTCCACGAATTCACCGCCGCCCGCACCCGCCACCCCGAAGCCACCTTCATCGACGTCGACTTCGACGACCTCCGCACCGACCCCCTCGGCGTCGTCGACCGCATCTACGCCCGAACCGGCACCGCGCTCACCTCCGAAGCCCGGACCGCCATCACCGCCCTCGACAACGAAAGCCGCACGGGCGATCGCAAAGCCGCGCACCACTACTCCCTCGCCGACTACGGCCTCACGGAGAACATGGTCGCCGAACGCTTCGGTAGTTGATCTCGAACGGTCAGCTACCGACGCTCGCCCGGCATCCCCGACCGGATGCCGGCGAGCGATGCGATGTCCTGCTTGTCAGCGAGGCCGGTATCGACCGACAGCAGGGAAAGCAAACGAAGTGGTCGACCGGCCTTCGCCGCTGCTTCCAGCTTGTGATGGCCGTCGAGCAGGAAGTGGATCAACGAATAATGCGTGTAGTAGTCACGGCGTTCCTCGGCGACGGCCGGCTGGACCACGTCCAGGATCGACACCGCCACCGCCGTTGGCGTCGAAACGCTGCGAAGCTGCTCTTCGAACTGCGCCACACGGGTGGCGTCGTTCCACGTCGGTGGAACCATCGGAACCACGAATTCGTACAGGTGCGCGTCAGCGCTCACCGCGGTCTCGAAGGTCCGGTAGTAGACCGTGCGGGGATGGACGGGCAGCCCCCAGAACGAATCGATACCCCACGTCTCGACCTGTTCGTGAGCGAAATAGTCGTCGCGATCGAGAGGATGCACGAGCCGGGGGTTGATGCCCACCAACATCGGCTGGTACCGCCCCGCGGGCAGCAATTCGCCGATGGTACGAAAAGATCAGCGCGCGAACCGGCCGCCACTTCGTGCGGCTTCACTCGTCGACGTCGACCCCATAGCGCCTGGCCAGGTCGGCGAGATCGGTCTCGTAGCCCTGGCCCACCGCGCGCAGCCGCCAATCTTCACCGCGCAGATACAGTTCGGCGAGCAGCAGGGTGCGTTCCACGGTTGCGGCATCGAGCGTGGAACGCACCGCGGTGCTCGATTCCGTGCCGGCGGCGAAGTCGAGCTCGATGGCGCCGACGTCGCCGAAGGTGAGACCGGCACCGTCGAGGGAAGCGGCGAGGACGATCCGAGTGCAGTACTCGGGCAGGTCATCGAGGACCAGGGTGATCGACTGCTCGTTCGGCCCATCCTCGGAAAGCTTGGCGCCCTGCGATTCCGGCTGGTTGTAGAACAGGAAGTCGGCGGAATCGTCGACTCGCTCATCGCTGCCGAGCAGGAACGCGACGAGATCCACGGTCGGCGCACTGAGCTGGCTCCACGTTGCCCGCAGAGTCCACGTGGTGCCGCCCTCGGTGATCGGCACGTCGATCACCTGACCTCGCGACAACACCGTCGACTCCGCGGGCCGGATTTCGGCATGACCGGGTTCGGTCGATGCCGCAGGGATCGCCGCGGGCGCGATCGCACCTTGCTCGAGCAGGTCTGGTCCGTGGACCGCCAGTGCGAGTTCGCCTGCCTTTCGCGCGCGCCGGTCGGATTCCCCACCTGCGAGAAGGAGTACATCGGTCACTGTCGCGGAGAGATTGACCGCGGCCGAACCGCCGAGCTCGACGATCCGCGAGCGCGCCGCCGCAGCCTGGCCGTGGGTTCCGCCCAGCACCAGAATCCGCCGACCGGCCAGCGGACCCGATATCGCCCGTGCGGGTGCCACTGACCGGCGTGGCGCCGCAACCTCAGGTGCCGCCGCCCCTTTCAAGTGCCCCGGTTCTATCGACTCGAGCAGTGCGGCGAACCGGGCCTCATCGATCACCGGCGTGCCGAACTCGAACGCCTTGCGCGCCTTGCCCGTTCCCGCCAGCGCATTGTTGGTGACCAGCACACTGGTTCGGTTGCTCACCATGCTCGTCACGTCGAGTCCCGCAGCCTCTGCACGGGCGACGAGCACTTCCCGTTCGATCCGGGTCTCTCCCGTCAGCGCCACCTTCATCCCCTGTCGCAGGCGACCGGCCACCGCCAGCTTTCCGGGATAGACGAAGTCACACGGCGGCTTCGGGCCGCGACGTTCGACTGGCCAGCTGGACTGCGTCGGTCTGGCCGAATCAGGTGCGCATTCGAGCAAAGGGGGTGCGATACCGAGATGGGCCGCGTCGGCGACCAACGCTCGAAGGACATTCGCGAGAACACGGGTGTCGTCGAGCGCATCGTGCGCCTTCTGTTGCGGCACACCGTAATACGTCGCCAGCGTGCCCAACCGGTAGTCGGGTGTCGGCAGCGCGATGCGGCGAGCCAGGGCCAACGTGCACAGTCGGCGCTGTACCGGCAGAGCTCCCCCGGCCCGGGCGAACTCCTGCAGCAGGAAGCCGTAGTCGAACAGCGCGTTGTGCGCCACCATCACCCGGCCGTCCAGCATGGCCGACAGCTGGTCGCGCACTCGGCCAAACTCGGGCGAGCCCCGCAGCACGTCGGCAGTGAGCCCGTGGATGTGCACGGGACCCGGATCGCAACCCGGATCGATCAGGCTGTGGAACTCCCGCGTCACCCGGCCGGTGCCGTCCAGTGTCACCGCCGCGACGGACAGCACCCGGTGCTGGTGCGGCCGTAGCCCGGAGGTCTCGACATCCACCACGGTGAACGCACCGAACCCAGCTGTCTGCTGCTGCTCATCAACCTGTGTCATCCCCTGCATGAGCATCGCATCGTTCGCCGGGCCCGCAACGTTGCACTCGACGACCAGTGACGCGCGAGTTGCGTTGCGAGACTTCGGCGCCGAGTCGGGGCACCCGACCCGTGCCGTTGGCGCCGACGGGCCGGGGGCACAGAGCGCCGCCGAAGGATCACTCGCCGCCCATCGCGAGCTGGTAGAGGGTGTCGAGGGCGTCATCGATGGGGTGTGGCTTCGGCTTTCCGTCGGGACCGATCTCGTTCCACCGCACGAGGTTTGTCGCGACCGACATCTGGCGGGTGCCGTCGGCGCTGGTCAGCGATAGCGCCTGGGCACCGAAGACGCTGCCGTCGTGGCCCCAGAATGTTTCGCCGCCCGGAGCCTGCACCCGGTGCAGGCCGAGACCGTACTCGATCTGTGTACCGTCCAGCGCGATGACGGGCACCGTACGCTGCATCTGCGCCAACGACTCCCGGCTCACGATGTGCCTACCGAGCAGCATGCGGTAGAAGCGATTCAGGTCCGCCATGGTCGAGACGAGTCCGGCGCCGGGCAGCGCCCACGACATGTTGTAGACGCTGTAGTCGCGCGGCGGATCGATCATTCCGAACAGCCGCTCGTACATTCGCGGGTGCGGAACCGACAGCGTCGGCCCGTCCGGAAACGCGGTGTGCTCGAGCCCGGCGCGTCCGATCACATTCTCGGCGACATAGGTCTCGAATGCTGTTCCGGTCACCTGCTCCAACAGTTGGGCAAGCAGGAAGTAGTTGGTGTTGGAGTACACGCCGGGGGTTGCTCCGGGCTCAGGGGTGGCGGGCGGCGCGCTGACGCCCATTCCGATCAACTCGACCGGGTCGAACTGGGTGAACTGATGCTCGTCCAAGCTCTCCGACGACAGCTGCGTCCCGCCGAAAAAGGCTGCGAGGGAAGGAAAGGAGTACGGCAGGTGCTCGGCCAGCCCGCTGGTGTTGTTGAGCAGCATCCGCACCGTGATCTTCGCGCCACGCTCACCAGGGACCAAGTGCGGCAGGTAGTCACCGATCGATGTGTCGAGTCCGATTCGCCCCTGCTCGACCTGCTGCATGATCGCGGCCGCGATGAACGTCTTGGTGATGCTGCCGACTCGGTGGACCATGTCGGGCCCGATGGGCTCGCCGGAGGTGACGTCGGCGACCCCCGCAGTGCCACTCCACACCCGGTCGCCGTCACGTACCTCCATGTACACCCCGGTCATTCCCGCGTCGCGGACCGCATCCAGCGCGGATTGCAGCGCAGCCGGATCGAGTCCGGAACCTGTTCGCGCAGTGTCTGTTTCGCCGGATGCCGCCCGCATCGTGCATGCGCTGACGGTCAGAACGGCGACGCCTACCAGCATTGCCAGTGAGATCTTCACGATTTCTGTCCTCCCGTGGTCGGCCGCTGTAGTTCGAAGCGGCGCACCGTTACCGTGGCAGGTGAGGCCGATGGGGCGCTTTCGAAATCATGCGGTCCGGCACGGTCTCCGGTGATCTGGACTCGGCGGGGTCATGCCGGGCATCCCGGGCTCGCGTGACTCGTCTCAGGACCGATCGGCCAAGGCAGTGGCCGCCGGGTTCGTGGCGTCACGGATGACGCGAAGGCCCGTAGTCAAACCGTCGAGTTGAGCGGGGGTCAGCAGACCGGTGAGCCACCGTTCCAGGGCGGCGAGGTAATCGGGAAGGACCTCTTCGAGGCGGCGGACGCCCGCATCGGTCAAGGCGGCGTAGGCGCTGCGGCGGTCGGCCGGGTCGAGTTGTCGTTCGACCAGGCCACCGGTGGCGAGCCGGTCGACCAGGCGGGTGACGCCGCTGGTGGAGAGCTCGGTCTGGGTGGCGAGGTCCGACATACGGAGGCGGCGGTCCGGGGAACGGCTCAGTCGCAGTAGGGCATTGAGGTCGAGGCCGGAGAGCCCGTGGGCTTTCCAGGTCGGCTCCAGCTTGGCGAGCAGGCCACTGTGCGCCTCGAAGAGCAGGCCGGAGACGGTGAAGCGGGGGTCGTCGAACAGGTCGGACATAACACCAGCGTAGCCCATATTTGCCATGCGGATAGTTGACACGCGGAATACTTTCCCGTAGACCTATGTCAACGCATTATTCCGCACAGCAAGTACTGGAGAAATCATGCAGAACAACACGTGGGTAGCGGGCTTCCGAACCGGTGTCATCAACCCGAACGAGCAGATCAAGCTCGCCGAATCGCGGGAGTTCGATGACGAAACCGTGCGCCACGTCCTGCACATGGCCGGTGGCGGTGACGCGGTACGCGTCCGGTTGACCAACCGCTACGGTGCCGCACCGCTGCGCATCGGAGCCGTGCGCATCGCCCAGCGCAAAGCCGGTTCGGCGATCGCCGAGGACAGGGAGATCACGTTCGGTGGGGCGGCGGTGGTCACGATCGACGCGGGTGCGGAGTCGGTGAGCGATCCGATCGACTTGCCGGTCACCGCAGGCGAAGATCTGCTGCTCAGCCTCTACCTGCCGGAACCGACCGGCCTCGCCACCTTCTCCCACCAACCCGGCGAGGTGGCCTACATCGCCGCCGGAGACCGCACGTCGGAGGTGGAACTTACTGGTGCACAAGAGGTTCCGTTCCGGTTCTTCGTCACCGGCGTCGACGTGCTTGTCTCCGACCAACCCCCGATCGCGGTGGCGATCGGCGACTCCTGGTTCGAGGGTTTCGGCACCACGCTGAGCGCCAATCGCCGCTCGGTCGACGCCCTCAATGCCCGCCTCGCCCAGGGCTGGGTGGTCAATAACGGCATCTCCGGCAACCGCCTCACCGCCGCGCAGATCGGCGAATCGGGATTGCGCCGTTTCGATTCCGATGCGCTACGAGTGCCCGGGGTTACCGACATCCTGATCAACTTCGGCATCAACGACCTCATCCTCGGCGCGATGGGCGGCCAGCCCTCCGCCACCACCGAAGAGCTGATCGCCGGTTTCACCGACCTGGCCGAACGCGCGCATGCCGCCGGACTGCGCATCCACGCCGCCACCATCGGCCCGTACGCCGGCTGCGTCTACCCCGGCATGCCCGTACCGGAAACGCAGCCGACCCGGCACGCCGTGAACGAATGGCTGCGCACCACCGACCTTTTCGACTCGATCTTCGACGTCGACCACGCCGTCGCCGACCCACATCGCCCCGACTACATCCGCGCCGAATTCGACTGCGGCGACGGCATGCACCTCAACGACGCGGGCGCCGCGGCGATGGCGGCCACCATCGATCTCACCGCACATTTCCACTGACCCGCGAGGACCATCACGCTCCCACGGCGTTCGGCTCTCGGGCGGGAGCGTGGTGATCAACTGCCCAGTCCGGGTGCGTCCGATGACTGTTCAGTGCCGGGCACTACGCAGCCGCCGTCGAGAATGCCGAGGTCGTAGAACAAGCGGTAGCACGCGGGGTCGTCGGGGAGTTTCCAGTGGAAACCCTCGAGGCCGAACACGACCACCAGGTTCCCCGCGATCACCAGTCCGCAGAACCACAGCGCAAACCTGCCGATCTTGGCCAGAGACGGCGCGATCACCCTGGCCGCCGTCGGATACGACAAGGCAGTCACGACACCGATGGTGGCGATCGCGGCGATGTAGAGAACCAGCGCCCACACATACAGGTGCAAGCCGAGAACGGTGCCGCCGTAGCCCGGATCGCCCGGCAGGATGTGCAACATCGTCTGCCGCCATGCGGTGAAACCGCCACCGACACAACCGATTATCGCCAGACCCCAACCCACGGCATAGTCGCGCGCCCCGATGATCCCGGTCATCCCCTTGCGCACGATGAACGCGCCGCCGAGCGCGGCCAGCACCATGAACATCCGCTGGAGCATGCACAGCGGGCACGGGTATTCCCAGTCGGCGAACTGCACTGCGAAGCCGCCACAGATCACCGCCGACCAGCCGACCACGAAGATCACAGCCAACAGATATTGCAGGGAACCGAGCGGGCCCGACTTCTCCTCGGTCACCGCCACGGTCTCGGTCACGGCGCTCACCAGGTCAACCCGAGGCCGAGACCGCTGGTGATGTGCAGCTTCAGCAACAGCAGACACAGGGCGAAGGTGATGAACCATGCGAGCAACACGATTCGACGAACACTGTCGCGGTAGATCAGCACGAGGGTGATCAGCAGACCACCGAAGATCAGCGTGTCCATGACCGGGCACGTTACGCAGCCGGTCGAGCCCGACCGCACGAACACGCCGACCGCGCGTACCCGATGGTTGCTGACTTGTTGCGTGTTGCCCGTTCCAACGCGCGGGTGTGTGTTCTCCTGATTCGGTGACCTCGCTACAGGCAGCGGTACGCGCCGGGTCCCCGGCCCTCAATCTCGCCCTGGCCACCTGGGTTTCGGCCATCAACTTCTGGGCGTGGAATCTCATCGGCCCCCTCTCGCCGAACTACGCCGACAATATGGCGCTGAGCAGCACGGCAGCCTCGATCATGGTGGCGATGCCGATTCTCGTCGGCTCGCTGGGCCGGATCGTGTCCGGCGCGCTCACCGATCGAATCGGCGGCCGGACCATGTTCATCGCGGTCTCGCTGGCCTCGATCGTGCCGGTGGTCGCGGTCGGCATCGCGGGCAGCATCGAGTCCTACCCGTTGATGCTGGCCTTCGCCTTCCTGCTCGGCATCCCCGGCACCGTCTTCGCCATCGGTATCCCCTTCGCGAACTCCTGGTATGTACCCGCCCGGCGCGGCTTCGCCACCGGCGTGTTCGGCGCGGGCATGGTCGGCACCGCGGTCTCGGCGTTCTTCACACCCCGGTTCGTCCGCTGGTTCGGGTTGCTGCCCACCCACTTGATCGTGGCGGCCGCGTTGGCCGTGACCGCGGTGCTGTGCATCCTGTTCATGCGCAACTCACCTGATTTCACCCCGAGCACCGACCCGGTCCTGCCCAAACTGCGCGCCGCGATGAAGCTGGGCGTCACCTGGGAGATGTCGTTCCTGTACGCGGTGGTGTTCGGCGGTTTCGTCGCCTTCAGCTCGTATCTGCCGACCTATATCAAGCATATCTACGGCTTCTCCGCGGTCGAAGCGGGCAGCCGCACCGCGGCTTTCGCGCTCGCCGCGGTGATCGCGCGCCCGATCGGCGGCGCGCTCTCGGACCGCATCGCGCCGAAGTACATCGTGGTCGTCTCACTGGCAGGCACCGCGGTGATGGCGGTGGTGGCCTCGTTCAAACCACCTGCCGATGTCGCCTCGGCCGCCACGTTCATCGCGTTGGCGCTGTTCCTCGGGGTCGGCACCGGTGGCGTCTTCGCCTGGGTGGCGCGGCGGACACCCGCGCAGAGCGTCGGCAGTGTCACCGGCGTCGTCTCGGCCGCGGGCGGACTCGGTGGATATTTCCCGCCGCTGATCATGGGCATGACCTACAACGAGGCCAGCAACAGCTACACCGTCGGCCTGCTGCTGCTCGCCGCGACCGCGTTGGCCGCGCTGCTCTACACGGTGTTCAAACTGCACGCTGTCGAGTAGCTGGGCTCCGCCGCGCCATCCCTGATCGGACCTCGTCGAAGGAGAAATGCACAGTGGCATCCAGAGCGCGGATCGGCGGCCCCGTCGAAGACCTGCTGGTGCGCAGCGGCCGGTTCTTCACCCCCGGTGCCGAATCCGCGGACCAGCGCACCGTCACCCGGTCCGGCGGCCGCGAGGGTGACATCTTCTATCGCAACCGCTGGAGCCACGACAAGGTGGTGCGTTCGACCCACGGCGTGAACTGCACCGGGTCGTGTTCGTGGAAGGTCTACGTCAAAGACGACATCATCACGTGGGAAACCCAGGACGTCGACTATCCCTCGGCAGGGCCGGACCGGCCGGATTACGAGCCGCGCGGCTGTCCCCGTGGTGCCGCGTTCTCCTGGTACACCTACTCACCGACGCGGGTGCGCTACCCGTACGCGCGCGGTGTGCTGGTCGAGATGTATCGCGAAGCCAAGCAACGGCTGGGCGATCCGGTCCTGGCCTGGGCCGATCTGCAAGCCGATCCGGATCGCCGGCGCGCGTATCAAAAGGCCAGGGGCATGGGCGGTTTGGTGCGGGTGAGCTGGGATGAGGCGGTCGAGATGATCGCCGCGGCGCATGTGCACACCATCGCCGAGTACGGTCCGGATCGGGTGGCGGGGTTCTCGCCGATTCCGGCGATGTCGATGGTGTCCTTCGCGGCGGGTTCCCGGTTCGTCGAGATGATCGGCGGGGTCATGACCTCGTTCTACGACTGGTACGCCGACCTGCCGGTGGCTTCGCCGCAGGTCTTCGGTGACCAGACCGATGTCCCCGAGTCCGGTGACTGGTGGGACGCCTCCTACCTGATGATGTGGGGATCCAATGTGCCGGTGACGCGCACACCCGACGCGCACTGGATGGCCGAGGTGCGCTACCGCGGTACCAAGGTCGTCACGGTGAGTCCCGACTACGCCGACAACACCAAATTCGCCGACGAATGGATGCCGTGCGCGGCAGGCACCGACGGCGCCATGGCGATGGCGATGGGGCACGTAATCCTCACCGACTACTTCGTGCGTCGACGTGAGCCGTTCTTCGTCGACTACGTCCGCCAGTTCACCGATCTGCCCTTTCTGGTCAGCTTGATCGAACGCGACGGCCGTCTGGTTCCCGGCAAGAACCTCACCGCCGCCGATCTCGGCGCCACCACCGAGAACGCCGCCTTCAAACCGGTGCTCATCGACAGCGTCACCGGCGAACCCGCGGTACCGCACGGCTCGCTGGGTTTCCGATTCGGCGAGGAAGGCCTCGGGAAGTGGAACCTCGACCTCGGTGCCCTGCAACCCGCGCTGACCGTTGCCGATGCGGGCGACGGGCAGTCCATGGTGGTGACGATGCCGCGCTTCGACACCGTCGACGGCCACGGCGAGACAGTCGATCGTGGTGTGCCGGTGCGGATGGTCGCGGGCCGCCCGGTCTGCACGGTCTTCGACCTCATGCTCGCTCAGTACGGCGTGGCACGGTCAGGGCTGCCGGGACAATGGCCGAGCGGTTACGACGATCCCGGTTCGCTCTACACCCCCGCCTGGCAGGAACCGATCACCGGCGTCTCGGGCAAGCAGGTGATCCGAATCGCGCACGAATTCGCCGACAACGCCGTCGATTCCGGCGGGCGCTCCATGATCATCATGGGCGCGGGTATCTGCCAGTGGTTCCACGGCGACGCCACCTACCGCGCGATTCTGGCGATGCTGCTGCTCACCGGTTCGATGGGCCGCAACGGCGGTGGCTGGGCACACTATGTCGGGCAGGAGAAGTGCAGGCCGGTGACCGGCTGGTCCACCGTCGCGATGGGCACCGACTGGTCGCGCCCGCCGCGTCTGATGGCGGGGACCTCCTACTGGTACGCGCACACCGACCAGTGGCGCTACGACGGTTACCGCGCCGATGTGCTCGCCGCGCCGACCGGTCGCGGGCTGTTCCGCGACAAACACACCATGGACGTGATGAGCTCGGCGGTGGCGATGGGATGGACGCCGTTCTACCCCCAGTTCGACCGTTCGTCGCTGGATCTGGCCGACGAGGCCGCGGCCGCGGGCATCGACCCAGTGGCCTACACCGTCGACCAATTGCACAGCGGCAAACTGCGATTCGCGGTCCAGGACCCGGACAGTCCGAGAAACTGGCCGCGGGTACTGAGCGTGTGGCGGTCGAATCTGCTCGGCTCGTCGTCCAAGGGCAACGAGTACTTCCTCAAACACCTGCTGGGCACCGGTTCCAATGTGCGCAACACCCTCGCGGGTCCCGGGCAGCGTCCGGTGGGCGTGGTTTCGCCCGATCCGGTGCCGGAGGGCAAGCTCGATCTGCTGATGTCGATCGACTTCCGGATGACCTCGACCACCCTGTTCTCCGATGTCGTGCTGCCCGCGGCCACCTGGTACGAGAAGGCCGACCTGTCCAGTACCGATATGCATCCCTTCATGAACGCCTTCACCCCGGCGATCGACCCACCGTGGGAAACGAGGTCCGATTTCGACGCGTTCGCCGCGATCGCCCGCGCGTTCTCGGCGATGGCGGCGGTGCACCTGGGCACCCGCACCGATGTCGTGCTCGGCACGTTGCAGCACGACACCCCCGGCGCGATGGCCTACCCCCATGGCACCCAGTCGAATTGGCAGGAGACCGGCGATGTTCCGGTGCCGGGTAAGACGATGGGGCCGCTGGTTGTCGTCGAGCGCGACTACGCCGCCATCGCGCAGAAGTGGGCGGCGCTCGGTCCACTGGTGGAGAAGGCCGGCATGACCACCAAGGGCATCACCGTGTTCCCCGATCAGGAAGTCGTGGAACTCGGCCGCCTACACGGCGTGATGAATTCCGGCGTGGCGGTGGGGCGTCCGGCGTTGGAGACCGCGGAGAAGATGGCTGAGACCATCCTCATGCTGTCGGGCACATCCAACGGCAGGCTCTCGGTGGCGGGGTTCGAGGAACTCGACCGGCGCACCGGCCGGCACATGGTGGAGCTGGCAGCGGGCAGCGAGGAACGCCGAATCACGTTCGCGGAGACACAATCCCGGCCGGTTCCGGTGATCACCAGCCCGGAGTGGTCGGGCAGTGAAACCGGTGGGCGCCGCTACGCGCCGTTCACGCAGAACATCGAATTCCTCAAGCCTTTCCACACGCTCACCGGGCGCATGCATTTCTACGTCGACCACGATTGGCTCGAGGAACTCGGCGAGGCGCTGCCGATCTACCGCCCGCCACTGGACATGGGGAAACTGTTCGGCGAACCCGGCATCGGGGAAACCCGCGACGGCGTCGGCCTGACTCTGCGCTATCTGACCCCGCATTCGAAGTGGTCGATCCACTCCGAATACCAGGACAACCTGCTGATGCTGTCGCTCTCGCGCGGCGGGCCGACCATGTGGATGAGCCCCGGCGACGCGCAGAAGATCGGGGTGCGCGACAACGAATGGGTCGAGGCGGTCAACCGCAACGGTGTGCTGGTGTGCCGGTCGATCGTGTCCCAGCGGATGCCCGAGGGTGTGGTGTACGTGTACCACGCACAGGAACGCACCATCGACGTTCCGCTCTCGGAAACCACCGGAACCCGTGGTGGTATTCACAATTCGATCACCCAGTTGCTGATCAAACCGACGCATCTGGCCGGCGGTTACGCCCAGACCTCGTTTGCGTTCAACTATCTCGGTCCGACCGGAAATCAGCGCGACGAAGTCACCGTGGTCCGTCGCCGCAGCCAGGAGGTGACGTACTGATGAAAGTCATGGCGCAGTTGGCGATGGTGATGAACCTGGACAAATGCATCGGCTGCCATACCTGTTCGGTGACCTGCAAACAGGCATGGACCAACCGCACCGGCACCGAATATGTGTGGTTCAACAATGTGGAAACCCGCCCGGGTCAAGGCTATCCGCGCAGGTATGAGGATCAGGAGAAGTGGCGCGGCGGCTGGACCATGAGGAAGGGCCGGTTGCGCTTGCTCGGCGGCGACCGTTTCAGCAAGCTCGCCAATATCTTCGCCAATCCGAAGATGCCCGCGATCGACGATTACTACGAGCCGTGGACCTACGACTACGAGAACTTGACCAATGCCCCACTGAGTGACCAGATTCCGGTGGCGGCGCCGCGCAGTCTGCTCACCGGTGAGCCGATGATGATCAAGGGCTCGGCCAACTGGGACGATGACCTGGCCGGGTCGCCCGAGATTCTCCCCGGTGATCCGGTGTTGGCGAAGGTGAGCGAGAAGGTCAAGACCGACCTCGAACAGACTTTCATGTTCTATCTGCCGCGCATCTGCGAGCACTGCCTCAACCCGGCGTGTGTCGCGTCCTGCCCCTCCGGCGCGATGTACAAGCGCACCGAGGACGGGATCGTGCTCGTGGACCAGGACAAGTGCCGCGGCTGGCGGATGTGTATCTCCGGATGTCCCTACAAGAAGGTGTATTTCAATCACAAGACCGGCAAGGCCGAGAAATGCACGTTCTGTTATCCACGGGTGGAGGTCGGCTTGCCGACAGTGTGCGCGGAGACCTGCGTCGGCCGGTTGCGCTACATCGGGCTGATCTTCTACGACGTGGACAAGGTGCTCGACGCGGCCTCGGTCGCCGACGAACGCGATCTGTACGAGGCGCAGGTGAATGTGTTGCTCGACCCCGCCGATCCGGAAGTTGTTGCCGGAGCACGGGCGTCCGGTATTCCGGACAGCTGGATCGAGGCCGCGCAACGGTCGCCGATTCACGCGCTGATCAAAGACTACCGGGTCGCGCTGCCGCTGCATCCGGAATATCGGACGATGCCGATGGTGTGGTACATCCCGCCGCTGTCGCCGGTCGTGGACGCGGTCAGCCGGGACGGGCACGACGGCGAAGATGTCGGCAATCTGTTCGGCGCGCTCGAGTCGTTGCGAATTCCCTTGGAGTACTTGGCCGGACTGTTCACCGCCGGGGACACCGAAGCGGTCGCGGTGGTGCTGCGCAAGCTTGCCGCGATGCGGTCGTACATGCGCGATATCAATCTCGGGCGAGAGCCGCGAGCCGATATTCCCGCGGCGGTCGGCATGACCGAGGAGAAGATGTACGAGATGTACCGGCTGTTGGCGCTGGCGAAAATCGAGGATCGTTATGTGATTCCCTCGGCCTATGCCGATCAGGGGCATCAACTCGAGGAATCGGTGGCGGACTGCGCCCTGGACTTCGACGGGGGACCCGGTATGTACGAACAGGTTTCGGGTCCGTTCGGCGAAACCAGCGGCAATCCGGTGCCGGTCGCGGTGGAAACTTTCCACGCGCTCAAACAGCGCCAGACCAGCGAATCCACCGGCGCGGGTACCGGCTCGCGGGTCAACCTGCTCAACTGGGACGGCAAGGGCGCGCCCGAAGGCATGTTCCCGGGTGGGCGCACATGATGCGCGGCCGCGCGGCCCGGCGCGCCGCCGAACACCGACTGGTCTGGCAGGCGGCGTCGCTGCTGCTGGCCTACCCCGACAGCGAACACCGCACGCGACTCGCTCTCGTCGAACAACTCTGCGCGCACCTACCGCGCGAGCAGGCCGCGCCGTTGCTCGACGTGGTCACCGAACTGGGCAACCTCTCCGAAGTGGCTGCGGCACAACAATTCACCGAGACTTTCGATCTACGTCGGCGCGCGACCCTGCTGCTGACCTACTGGACCGACGGCGATACCCGCAATCGCGGAATGGCCATGCTCGCCTTCACCGAGGCCTATCGCAGCGCGGGGGTGGAACCGCCGTCCGGTGAGGTCGCCGATCACCTGCCCGTCGTGTTGGAGTTCGCGGCGACCGTGCACCCCGTGGCCGGTGCCGCCCTGCTCACCGCGTATCGGCGTGCCATCCACGCGATCGGACTCGCGCTCTCGGACGAGGATTCGCCGTATGCCCCGGTGCTGGCCGCGGTCACCGCGACCCTGCCGCCCGCGACCGAACAGGATCTGGGCTGGGCCCGCAGGCTGGTCGACGCGGGACCGGCCACGGAATCGGTGGGACTGGCGCCGTTCACCCTCACCGTGCCGCCGCGCCGGGATGCGCGTGACCGGGAACCCGTTGTAGCGAAAGGACTTCGGTGATATGGCAGCCGACACTGTGTCAGCGGGCGAGCTCTACTGGGACATCGTGCCGTACGTGAGTCTGGCGATCCTGATCGTCGGCACCTGGTGGCGCTACCGATACGACAAATTCGGCTGGACCACCCGCTCCTCCCAGCTGTACGAGTCCAGACTGCTGCGGATCGGTAGTCCGCTGTTCCACTACGGGATGATGGTGGTGATCGTCGGCCACATCATCGGGCTGGTCATCCCGGAGTCCTGGACCGACGCCATCGGCATGAGCCAGCACATTTATCACGTCCAGGCCATCGCGCTCGGCAGCATCGCGGGCGTCGCCACCCTCACCGGGATCGTGCTGCTGATCTATCGTCGGCGCCGCAACGGTCCGGTCTTCACCGCGACGACGGTCAACGACAAGCTCATGTACCTGGTCCTGGTCTGCGCGCTGATCACCGGGCTGGCGACCACCCTGATCGGGTCCGGCGCCATCGGCCCGGAACACAACTACCGGGAAACGGTGTCGCCGTGGTTCCGGTCGATCTGGATTCTGCGGCCGCGCGGTGATCTGATGGCCGAAGCGCCGCTGTCGTTTCACATTCACGTGACGGTCGCCCTGATCCTGTTCGCGATCTGGCCGTTCACCCGGCTCGTACACGCGTTCAGCGCACCGTTCAGCTACTTCTACCGGCCCTACGTCGTCTACCGCTCCCGCGCGAGTGCCAAGCCCGATGAGCTGATCGGTTCGCGGCCCGAACGGCAGGGTTGGTAAGTCCGCTCTCGCTGGTCGCGGTCGATCGAACGCATCGGATTTGCGGCGAGCGCGATCCACCCCCATCCATGCCGGGGGCGTCAACGAATGGGTTGCAGGCGGGTCGGCACCGTTCAAACCGGTCCATTCACTCCCCTGAAGCCGGCCCGCCTCCCCCGAACATCACTTGCCGAAGTCAGTGATCCGAGCCCGGTCGATGTCGTGTCCGTCCGGCACCCACTGCGGTGCCACTACCACGGTGTTCATCGGGCGCTCCACCCTCCGTCCATCAGATAGGAGGAACCGGTGATCATGCCCGCGGTATCGGAGACGAGCCAACCGACCAGTGCCGCGACCTCTTCCGGCTCGATCAACCGTTTGATCGCACTCTCGGTGAGTAGCACCTTCTCGAGCACTTCCTGCTCCGGAATCCCGTGCGCGGCAGCCTGTTCGGCGATCTGCTTGTCCACCAGCGGTGTTCGCACATAGCCGGGGCTGACACAGTTGCTGGTAACCCCGTGCGGTCCACCTTCCAGCGCGGTGACTTTCGACAGCCCTTCCAGGCCGTGTTTGGCGGTCACGTACGCGACCTTGAACTGCGATGCGCGGATCCCATGCACCGACGAGATGTTCACGATCCGCCCGAAACCCTGCGCGTACATGTGCGGGAGGGCCGCGCGGGTCAGCAGGAACGGTGCCTCGACCATCAGCGTCTGCATCATCCGAAACCGGTGCGGCGCGAACTCCTCGATGGGACTGACGCTTTGCACGCCCGCGTTGTTGATCAGGATGTCGGTCTCGAGCCGCAGCTCGGCCAAGGTGTCGACCTCGAGCAGATCGATAATCCAGGCGTGCCCGTCGATCTCGTGCGCCACGGCCTTCGCCGCGACCCCGTCGAGATCGGCGACGGTGACCTCGGCGCCGCGGGCGGCGAGTTCGCGCGCACAGGCGGCGCCGATGCCGCTCGCTCCGCCGGTGACCAGCGCCTTACGTCCCATGAGATCACTCATGCGGCAACAGCTTTCGTGGCGGACGCGTCAGCCAGATCGACAGACTCCAGGTCGATCCCGCGCGTCTCCTTCGCGCACACCACCGCGATGACGGTGACGGCCGCCGCGAAGGCCAGGTACCAGGCGATCGGCACCGAGGAACCGAACTCGTCGAGCAGCTTGACCGCGATGATCGGCGCGAGCGAGCCAGCGACGATCGAGGTGACCTGATAGCCCATCGACACACCCGAGTAGCGCATCCGGGTCGGGAACATCTCGGCCATGATCGCCGGCTGCCCGGCATACATGAAGCCGTGGAACACGAGCCCGATGATGATGGCGGACAAGATGACCACGCTGTTGCCGCTGTCCATCATGGGGAACGCGAAGAAGCCCCAGGTCGCGGCGGCGACGGCACCGGCCAGGTAGACCGGGCGACGGCCGACACGGTCACCGAGCCTGCCCGCGACGGGAATCACCACCATGTGCACGGCGTGCGCGATGAGCAGCCACCACAGAATCGTCGTGGTGTCGGCGTGCACGTGGACCTTGAGGTAGGTGATCGAGAACGTGACGACCAGGTAGTACATGATGTTCTCGCCGAACCGCAGACCCATCGCGGTGAACACCCCACGCGGGTACTTGCGCAGCACCTCGAACGGACTGAACGACGCCGCCTTGGCCTGATCCATCGACTGCTGAGCGGCCACGAAGATCGGGGCGTCGGTGACCTTGGTTCGCACGTAGTAGCCGACCAGCACGACCACCGCCGACAGCCAGAACGCCACCCGCCAGCCCCAGCTCAGGAACGCCTCGTCCGACAGCGTGGAAGTGAGCACCAGCAGCACGACAGTGGCGAGCAGATTGCCCGCGGGCACACCGGCCTGTGGCCAGCTCGACCAGAACCCGCGACTCTTACTCGGGCTGTGCTCGGCGACCAGCAGCACCGCGCCGCCCCATTCCCCGCCGATCGCGAAGCCCTGGATGAAGCGCAGGGTCACCAGCATCGCCGGTGCCCAATAGCCGATCTGGGTGAAGGTCGGCAGACAGCCCATCAGGAACGTCGCCGCACCGACGAGCACCAGGCTCACCTGCAACAGCTGCTTGCGCCCGTAGCGGTCGCCGAAGTAGCCGAAGACGATGCCGCCGAGCGGGCGGGCCGCGAAACCGACGGCGTAGGTGACGAAGGCGGCCAGGATCGCGTCGAGGTCGCTGGTCTCCTTGGAGAAGAACACCTTGCTGAAGACCAGGGTCGCGGCGGTGCCGTAGAGGAAGAATTCGTACCATTCGACCACGGTGCCCGCCATCGAGGCGGCCACCACCCGCCGCAGTCCGGTGGGGGCTTCGTCCGGGTCGTCGCCGGTCGGTCGGGTCGCGCTGCGCACGCTCATCGCACTACTCCTTCGATGTTCCAGGTCACACCACGTGGTTTATGTGATGCAGCCCACAAGCTGTGAGGAGAGTATTCGTGCAGATCCATCTCGATGACAATGGCCAGTTTCGCAGCAGCAATCTGCGAAACTGCACACGTGAGTCATTCTCCGTCGACTTCGGGACGCAGGCCGAGCGCTGACGATTTGCTGGTGCTGCTCGCCGTCGGCCGGTCCGGGCGCTACATCACCGCCGCCGAGGAACTCGGCATCAATCACACAACGATCTCGCGGCGCATCGCCGCACTCGAACACGCCATGGGCGGGCGGGTGCTGACCCGAGTAACCGGCGGCTGGGAGCTCACCGACCTGGGCCGCGAGGCACTGACCGCCGCCGAGGCGGTGGAAGCGGCCGTCCGATCGCTGGGATCGACCGTGGGCGAACGCACCCTGGAGGGCGTGGTGCGTATTTCGGCCACCGACGGTTTCAGCGCCTACCTGGCCGCACCATCGGCCGCACGCGTGCAACGCAGACACCCCGGCGTCGCCGTCGACATCATCGCCGCGACCCGACGAGCATCCACCCAGCGAACCGGCCTCGATATCGAAGTGGTCGTCGGCAAACCGCAGGTCCACCGCGCCGAAGCGATCGAACTGGGCGACTACTGCCTGCGCCTCTACGCCTCCCGCGACTACCTCGCCGAACACGGCGCCCCCACCGCGATCTCCGATCTCGCCGGCTATCCCCTCGTCTATTTCATCGAATCCATCCTCCAGGTCGACGACCTCGACCTCGCCCTCGCGTTCGCCCCCGCGATGCACCGCTCGGTCTCCTCCACCAACGTCTTCGTCCACGTCGAAGCCACCCGCGCCGCCGCGGGCATCGGCCTACTCCCCTGCTTCATGGCCGACCGCCATCCTGATCTCATTCGGGTTCTCCCCGACGAGGTCCGCGTCCAACTCACCTACTGGCTCGTCATCCGTCGCGAGACCTTGCGCAGGCCCGAGGTGGCGGCGGTCGTCGAGGCGCTGCGCACCACCGTCCGCGACCGCCGCGAGGAACTGCTCGGCGACAACCCGATCCGCCCCGATACGGAGTAATCGCGCTACCGACGGCGTTGTAGCACTTGTCGTTGCAGCGATTGAAGGGGTGTGGGCGGCGGTCCATCCCATGAAGGAATGGGAGCCGATGAGCCTTCGCCAGTTCGAGTACGCCCTCGCCGTTGCCGAGGCAGGTTCTGTCACGGCGGCCGCGCAGATGTTGCATGTCGCGCAGCCGTCGATGTCCCAGCAGATCCGCAACCTCGAGCGCGAACTCGGCGTGACGCTGTTCGCCCGGACACCGACCGGGCTGGTGCCCACAGTGGTGGGTCGCGCGTTCCTACGGGAGGCGGCGGTCGCGGTGAGCGCGTCGCGGCGGGCGCGGGCGACGGCTCGCGCCGGTGCCGATGAGCTGGTGGGCGAGTTGGTGGTCGCCGCGCAGATGGGGTTCGGTACACGGCAGCTGCCAGTCGTGCTCGCCTCGTTGCGCCGTCGCTTTCCCCGGCTCGAGGTCACCGTCTTCGAGGAGCCGAGTTCGGCCGAACTCGAGCGACTGTGTCGTCAAGGCGTACTCGACCTCACCCTGATGGCGGCGTGCGAGCGCGGCCCCGCCGACGCCCACGATCTCGGCCACGAAGAGTTCGTCGTCATGCTGGGCGCCGGGCACCGGCTGCTCGCCGCGGACCGGGTCGCGTTGCACGAGCTGGAAGGGGAATCGTGGGTGCGGTTCGAACCGGGCAGTGCGCTCGACGGTGTGCTGACGGGCGTGCTGCGCGACAACGAGCTGACTCCGACGACGGCCGCTCGCGTGTCCCAGACCGTGACGGCCGCGCGCTGGGCCGCCAACGGACTTGGCGTGACCCTCGTCCCCGCCTCCGCGGTTCCCCACGGGTACGAGCATCTCGCCCGCCCCGTGGACCCGGTCGTGTCCCAGCCCGTCGTCGCCGTGCTCCGCCGGAACGCGGGCCCGGCGGAGACGGCCCTGCTGGAACTACTCCGTAACGAGAGTTGGCATCAGCCTTCTCCGAGCTGGGTGGCAGCTCCGTCCATGACGAATTCGACACCTGCCGTGTAAGTGGCGTCGATCGAATGTGCCGAACTCGGCCTTCAGCCGGTCTGCCGACGAATCCAGTTCGGACAATGCGGCCACAGCACCCGAAACACTCTTAGCCCCTGGGGAATTCGCCGCCATCGACCACGAGACTGCTCCCGGTCAGCCAACTCGCACGGTCGGACACCACGAACAGCACGGCGTTGGCGATGTCGTCAGGGTGACCATCACGTCCCAGTGGCGGACTGGTGTTGTCCTGGCCCGGCCCCTCGGTCAGGCGCGCCCACTGCTCCCGCGTCGCTTCGCCGCCGGGGGTGGCGGTTCGGCCGGGAGACACGGTGTTGACCCGAATCCCGAACGGTGCCAACTCCGCGGCCAGGCCCCGGCTGTAGTTCTCCAGTGCCGCCTTCGCCGTCGTGTAATGCAGAAACGGTGGCGCCACGGTGGGAACCGCGGCCGAGGAGATGTGCACGATCATCCCCGAGCCCCGTTCCCGCATCCCCGGCGCCAGCAGCGCGTCCAGCCGCACCGCGGCCAGGAAGTTCAGATCGAGCGCATCTTGCCACACCTCGTCCGGAATCGCCAGCGCGCCGAGGTACGGCGCCGCCCCGCCCGCATTGTGAACCAGGATGTCCACCCCACCGAGCACCTCCCGCGCGGCCGTCGAAAGCGCCTGTGCCCCAGCCTGTGTCCGTACGTCTGCCGCCACGAAGGTGGCGCCTTCCGGCGCCGTGCCGGTCGCCGATCGTGCGGTCGTGAGAACCTCGGCACCCGCATCCAGCAGCCCGCGCACCACAGCCGCGCCGATTCCGCGAGTACCACCCGTTACCAGCGCCCTTTTCCCGGCGAATTCTCCCGAATTGCTCTCGATCGCGCTCATGCCTGCCGTCCTCTCGATTGCGTGTTTGCCCGCTCGACGGAAACGAGATCTGTGAGCACCTCGTCGAGCTGTTTCACGGTATGTCCGCACGAGAACGACAGGCAAAGACGCATACTCAGCACCCGCCACAGGAAATTCCTATACCGCCTGGCAATACGAGAACAGGAGTCAGCCAACAGCTTTCGCGTGGTGCGCGGGAGTCGTTCCCCGCGCACCACGCCCGTTCGTCCGGCGATGCCGACCGCTACCCGCGAGCGGCGTTCGCAGCCGTGATGAACTCGATCTGCGCGGGTGACGGTCCGCAGAACTCGCTTTCGATGCGGTGGGACTCCTCGGCCTGCATTCGGTACATGCTGTCCCGCAGTCCTTCGTCGCCACCATGGAACCCTTCCAGCAGGGTCATCCATCGTGCCGCCATCTGCTGCGCCTCGGGTGCGGTCGGGTCCATTCCCGCCGCGATCGCGGCGTCGACCTCGGGGATCAGCACAGCCCAGTCCGCTTCGACCTGCCGAATGCGCTGTTCACCGAGCTTCTCCCGGCGCACCGCGAGCTGCGTCAACTGCTCCTCGGTGAAGTATTCCTTGATGGTGTCGTCGACCATGACGGTCCTCCTGATCAGTTCGAGGAAGTGATCCGTGGATGCGTCCGACCGGCTCTCCGCCGTGGCGGTGAGTGCCGCGACCAAGGCGTGCAGGTCCCGGGTCGCGGCGAGCTGCGCGGCCAGATAGTCGCGATGCGCAGCAAGTACCTGCGGCATCGCCACGGCACCTTCGAGCAGGTCCGCGATCTGGTCGAGGCCGAGGCCCAGCTGGCGCAGAGCCAGCACTTGGTAGAGCCGCTCGACATCGCGCTCGGTGTAGAGCCGGTGGCCGGTGCTGGTCCGCTCCGCGGGGTGCACCAACCCGATTCGGTCGTAATGATGCAGCGTCCGCACCGTGAGCCCGGCCTCGGCCGCGAGGTCACCGACCTTCCACACTCGCTCTGTTGCGCGCTGGTCCATCCGTTTCATCCCACTTCCACCGCCGCACTGTGCGCCGGTGTGATCGACGGTAGAACCTGACCTTACGTCAGGTGCAAGCCCGAAAATGCGCCCGCCTAGACGATGCTGCTGCTGCCCAGGAGTGACCTCGACGACCGCGTCGGATCCGGTGCGGCGCACCTACCGGCAAGGCCAGGTGATCATCGACCTCACCGAGGAGTGGGGCACTGGCCTCGATAGGTGCTCAAGCCCAGGCCGTTGGCCTTCTTGCTACGCCCGACCGGGCCGTTCTTCGCGGAGCGGACCCAGGTGCCGTTGGTGTCGAGGACGGGCATGCGTTCGCTGAAGGCGCGGCTGTAGTGGATGGTGCCGTCGACGGTGAGGATGCCGTCGCGGACGTCGATGTGGGCGACGGTCGCCCAGAAGGAACTCTTGCCGTTGCCGATGATGACCGTGATCTGGTCGGCGTCGTTGTCGGGGAGCCCGTCGGGGCCCGGGCGGCCGTAGCGGACGCGGACCCGGGGGTTGCCGAACTTGTCTATGGCGCCCGCGCCGTTGTCCACGGATTGGTAGACGTTGAGGAGGAGATCGCCGTTCTCGGTGGGGCGGACGGTGACCTGCTCGGTGGCGGGGAGATTGTTCGCGCCGGGGCCGCGGGTGTCGCCCTGGTGGTGGATGAACGGCCATTGCGCGATATCGCCCTGGTGGCCTTTTTCGCCGCTGAGCACGACATACTCGCCGGTGATCTCGTTGCGGCAGAAGAAGTACACGTCAAGGTCTCCGGTGCCGAACTCGGTGACGCGGCCGTTCGCGTCATACTTCGCGCCGCGACCATCCCATTCGAGGCCGACGGTCAGGACATAGCCGGGATCGCCCTTGCGCAGGTCGATGGTGGCGCGGCGGTCGGGCGAATCCTTGGTCAGGACCACGTCGACTTTGCGAAGGTCGACTGATGGCGTAACACGCTGTGGCGCAGGCACTTCGGCCGAACTCACCGGCGCCGCGGCCGGTTCTTCCTCCGCGTCGACAACGATGCCGTGATCGGTCGCGAACGCCGCCAGCCCGGCGCTGTACCCCTGGCCGATCGCATCGAGCCGCCATCCACTCCCCCGGCGATACAACGCGACGGCTTGCAGCACCGTCTCGGAGTCCAGACCCGGCGGCACAAAACTCACCGATTGACTCGCACCGACGGCAGTGACCCGCAATCCGGCGACCGCACCGAACCGAATCCCCTGCGCCTCGGTGCTTCCGGTGATCACGACACGATCGATCTCGGCAGGCAGTGCCGACAGATCCACCGCGACAACAGCATCCGACTCCAGGCGCACGCCCGCCACCGCCGGGTTGTTGAAGAACACGAAGTCGGCGTCGGAGCGGACCTTGCCGTCGGCGGTCAGCAACACGGCGGCGATATCCACCGCGCCCGCCGGGCCGTCGAGATCGAGCCGCACCGTGTACTGCCCGTCGACGAGATCGGTCTTGGAACCTTTGGACACCTCGACCATGGTTGCCGCACTCCCACTCATGAATCCGCCCCTCCGCCTGCCGACTGACCGCCCACGCTACCCGCATCGTCTGTGACCGGCCCCGCACTCGGCGACCCGGGGTGACCGTGTGGCACCCGCCGCGGCGAATACCGCGGTATCGCCCTGACACACGAAAACGCCGGCCCCCAGCGGGACCGGCGTTCACGCACTCACACCGCGACGAGACCGAGGTCGAGTTTCACCAACTGGTCGGCGCAGTCGAAGTACCGATCGTCGTGGGTGATCACGATGACCGTCTTCCCTCGCCGCTTCAGATCGGTGAGGATCTCGTGGTAGAACACGTCGCGGAAGCGCGGTTCCTGGTCGGCGGCCCATTCGTCGAAGACGTAGATCTGGCGGTCTTCGAGCAGGGCGGTGAGCAGGGCCAGGCGTTTGCGCTGGCCCTGTGACAGGTCCACGGTCGACAAGCGGCCGTCTTTGACTGTCACCTTGTGCGCGATCTGCAACTCGTCGAGGTAACGCTGGACTTCGGCGTCGATACCGGGGCGATCGAAGCCCAGGTAGTCCTCGAACAGGTGGAAATCGGTGAAAACCGCCGATGAATTCTGGCGGTACCACTCGATATTGTCGTGGTCGATCCTCTCCCCGTTGAGCGACAACGACCCCGAGCGTGGCACGTACAGACCGGTGATGAGCTTGGCCAGCGTGGACTTCCCGCTGCCGTTGCCACCGACGATGAAGGTGATCTGACCGGGTTCGAAAACCAGGTCGATCGGGCCGAGCCGGAAACCGGCGTCGTCGGATTCATCGAGTCCGGGCGGAGCCAGCGGACGCACATCGGTGCCACCGTGGTCCACCCACTTCTTGCCGTTGACGTCCACCGGCCCGCCACCCGGATGCGCACCGGGGTGCGCGGGATGGGGGTGTTTGCCGTTTCCCTCACGGGGCGGCATCCCGGGACGCGGCGGATGCCCACCGGGCCCGTGCGATCCCGGCGGTGGTGGCACCTGCGACGGCGCCTCCGAGCGATACACGTAGCTGACGTTCGTCAGTTCCAGCTTGGCCTCCCCTGCCGCTGGACGTTCCGTGTAAGGCAGTGACTCCTCATCGTGCAGCGTCGTCATCGACAGGTTCATCGTCCGGATCTTGGCCAGCGCCACATCACCACGCAGCAGATCGGGGATGCGGTGCATGAAGTTCTGCATCGGCATCGCGAGGAAGGTGGTGACCAGCACGTAGCTGACCATCGTCTCGCGCGGCAGATCCAGTGCGGCCGCGATGGCGAACAGGATCAGCGCCATCGTGCCCAATTGCAACGCCTGGCCGAAGCCCTGGGCGTAGGAGAACTTCGAGCCCGCGTCGGTGTTCTGATCGCGCAGCGTGCCCGCCGAACCGAGCAGGTGCCGGTCCATGAAGTCGCGGCGACGGCCGCGGTGCAGCTTCAGTTCCTTGATGCCGAGCGTGACGGCCTGGAACGATCGCAGCAGTGCGTCCTCGTTCTCCCGGGCTTCCCGGTAGATACCGCGGACCCGCTTGAGGACCATTTCGACACACGCGATACCGACCAGCGTGCCGCCGACCGTGACCGCGAAAATCGGTCCGGAGACCACGGCGAGGAACACGAAACACCCGACGATGGTCGCCACATCCACGCAGATCGACGGGATGGCGGTGACCGCCTGCGACAGCGAACGCACGTCCTCGGTGAGCGTCGCCATCAGTCGGTGCATGCCGAGCCGTTCGAGGTGTTCCAGTGGGGCAGAGACGATTCCGGAGCTCAGATCACTACGCAGCCGGTAGATGGCGTCCTGGGACAGCCGGATCAGCAGAACCTGCGACAGCACACCGCTGACGAGGATCACCAGGCCCGTCGCCCCGAAACGGAGCAGCAGGTTGTCCGGTTGCGGACGCGGTGAGACGACCGCGTTGATCAGCGTGACCAGGTAGGTGTTGGCGACACCGCAGATCAGGCCCGCGGCGACGACGGCCGCGATCCTGGCCGGCGACAGCGCGGCGAGAAAACGGAGCAGATGCATAACCTTCGGCTCTCAGCTTCGGATGACATCGAACACGATGCCCTCGAGGGTGACACCGGGTGCGAACGAGAACGCCACACCGGTAGAGATCGGCGCCGCCGTCTTCGCGTCGCGGATCATCCGCTCCAACACGAAGATCAGCGACACGCTCAGCATGTTGCCGTGCTCGGCGAGCACCTCCCAGCTGGGCGCCGCCAGCTCGGCCGGGATGCCGAGCGAGTGCGCCGACTCCTCGATGATGCGGGGGCCACCGGGGTGGATCGCCCACAACTCGATATCGGATTTGCCGAGTCCGTTGCGCGCCAGCACTTCCGAGACCACCGGGTCGACACCGCGGTAGATGTAGTCGGGCAGGCTGGTCGCCAGTTCGCAGGTGATGCCGGCGTCCTTCACACCGAGCACGATGCCGTCCTCGGCGTCGTCGAACAGGTGGCTGAAGCTGTCGCGGATCACGACGCTGCCCGCCGCGAGCGGCTTGTGCACCTGGTTGGCGCCGATCACCACCGCACCGCAGCCGTCACCGAAGAGGCTGTGGGTGATCACGTCGTTGACGTCATCGTCGAAAACGGCGTTGACCGAACTCAATTCGATGCACAGCACCATCGCCTTCTTGTCCGGATGGGCCCGGACGTAGTCGACGGCGGCGCGAATGCCGTTCATGGCCGCGGCGCAACCCATGAAGTTGATGACCATCCGGCCCACCTGTGGCGACAGACCCAGCTGCTTGACCACCGCGACGTCGACGCCGGGGGCGATGAAGCCGGTGCTGGTGACGAAGATCAGCTGGCCGATGTCGGAGGCCGGGTTCTCCATACCGGCGACGGCGCGCCGGGCCACGTCGACCGCCAGCGGCACGGCGTGTTCGAAGAACAGGTTCATCCGCTCCCGGATGGTGCCGGGCTTGCGGCTGAACTCGAGGAACTCGGGATCAAGGGGGTCGATGGCCAGGTGCCGGGTGTCGATCCTGGTCTTGGCGTAGATCCGCGGAATGCGCTGGCGCTGCGCGGGATCGGAGAACAGGTCGGCGACCCGACCCGCGTTCACGGCCTGATCGACGACCAGCGCGGGCGAACCGGTGGCGACCGCTTCGATCACGCCGACGGTCGTCGGCGGCGTGGGTGGTAGCAGGTCGTGCCCGCGCTCGACGTCGGGCGTGCGGAGCAGGTCAAAGGAAACAGACACGGGCACAAATCCTTTCGAGACAGATCAGAGGTGGCAACGGCCGGGTCAGACGGTTCCGATGCCGGAGAAGCCCTGCGCGGTGTAGACGACACAGGTCTTCAGTGCTGACGGTGCGCAGTGTTCGCGCACGAAACCCCACCGGTTCTCCTCGGCCTCACGAGAGGGCGCGAGCAGGTAGGTCCGGCACAGCTTGGGGAAACGATCTCCGAAGAAGCTCTTGGCGGGCAGCCACTCCACGCCGAACTTCGCGGCTTCCTCGCGCACCACGTTCTCCGACGCGATATTGGCAAAACCACTGCGCTGGAACGGAAGTACGTGATGAGCACGGTGCGAGCTCAGGCCGGCCGAGAGGAAGCAGTCGACGTACTTGTTGCCGACCACGGTCAGGTCGTAGGCCTGTTCGAGCTGGTTGACCGCCCAGTCCTCGGTCTCGGTGTGCAGCTCCTCGGTCGGGATCTCGAAGTCGTGGCTGGCCACCACCATGAAGGTGCTGATCCACAGCGTGATCACGAATTGCAAGCCCCAGGCGAGCAGGTCGCCCGCGATGGCGAAGGCCACGAATTCGGCCACCAGCAGGAACCGCATGCCGAACGAGCCGATGAAATGCGGCAGCGCACCACGCCAGGTCCCGTACATGTCCTTGATGCCCACCTTGCGGGTGAGCCGGCAGACGTCGAGGAGCCGAATGATCATGCCCGTCAACAGATGTCCGAACTTGTGCACCGTGTGCACCGGCACCCGATACAGGCGCGGGATCTGCATCATCATCGTGAAGACGTTCTTCTTGATGTCGACTTCACTCTGGGTGTGCGGGTGGTGCAGTAGCGCGTGACCGTCGGCGGTGACGAAAGACAGTGCGACATAGTTCATGTCGAACGCGTTGACCGCGTACTTGTTCAAGCCCTTCTGCGCGCGGTGGATCGCGTAGTGGCCGAAGCCTGCCAGCGAACTGCGCAGCAGCACCATCGCGATCACGAAGGCGGGCAACGGCATCCAGCTCGTGTCGTAGAGCCGCAGCGCCTGCACGGCGATGTAGGCGAAGATCAGCACACCGACGACGATGTTGAACGCTCGGTCCATCCGCTTCAGCCGCGCCGCCAGCTCGGGCTCCTTGAGCCGCGACTTCACCTGGTGCAGCAGGTCGGATTTGTTGTCGAACTTGTACTTCGGGGTGTCGTCCCAGCTGTTGAAGCCGTCCTTGAACAGGAAGTCGGGGGCGTTGTTCTTCGGATGGATGTCCTCGGGCGTGGCATCGCGACCGAGGCTGTAACGCTCGATCATCCGCGCGATTTTTTCCGGATCACGGTGGTAGGAACCGATGATCGACGTGATATCGCGATTTTTCGTGCGGCCGATGAAGAATTCACCGCCCGGATGCTTGGAGATCCAGTCACTCAGGTCGTAGGCTCTTCCGTTATAAACCCATACGTTGTTGACGGGAGGCCGACCCCCCGGACCGGGCGGTGGCGGGAGCTCGCGCTCCGCTTCATCAGGTCGATCATCGATCGTCATTAGTTCTTCCTTCGTGTCCGATCGGCGTCCGATGCGTGTTGCCTGCCGACCAGCGTCCCGACACGTATAGTCCTTGTGGCGCCTTGCATCTCGCTGAACATTCTCTTATTGGATGCGCATTCGTGCGTCCGTGATTCGCTTACCACTGGCGACACCCAGACGACACACCGGTCCGGGGCTGCGGAGGGGCACTGCGTGCCAGGCTCCACTGACCCCGGACCGGTGTGGGTTGGATCCGGTAGTACCGGTGAATATCAGCCGGCGGGCTTGACGATGTTGACCGGCTTGGCCCAGTTCGACAGGCCGACGGTGACCTCGCCCTGATCCTTCTTCACCACGGCGCGAACAAGATTCGGGCCGTCGCCGGTGGACGCGGCGTCCGAGGGCTTGGTGGAATCGGAGGCCGGCGGGGCGGTGTCCTGGATCCACACGGTGATCGGCATGGTGCCGGCGTTCTGACCGATACGCGGCACGATCGGGTCGATCACAGCGGCGTCGATGGTGCCCGAGACCTTGACGGTGTTGATGCCGTCGATCACCTCACGGCTCTCGGTCTTCGCGTTCTGGATATTGGCGATCACATTCGCGATGCCCTTGTCCTTGTCCAGGATGACGCCCGGATCGTAGACCTTCTCGGCCGGACCGGCGGGCACGTAGCGACCGCCTGCCTGGGTGTAGAGAACCTTGTCCACCACGAGGAATTTCGCCTCGGTGAAGGACGCTTCGGGGGTGAGCTTGACCTTCGCCTCACCCATCGCGGCGCCCGAGCCCTGGGTCTCGTTGGTGACGTCGGCGGAGACGGTTTCCACCGGCAGGTCGGGCAGATTCTTGACGTCGATGTTCAGGTGCACGTTGTGCAGGGTCTGCGTGGTCTTCGCCGACTCCTTCACGATCTGTGCGCCATCGGGCAGCGCGCCGGTGGGCGCCGGGCCCGCCGTGGTCGCCGAATCGTCCTTCGTGCAGCCGGATACGAGGGCCGCGCAGACCGCCGCAACCGCGACGACCGAAGTGATGCCGGAACGTCGGGTGAAGCGCCGACGCGAGGTGGGGTTCGGTGTCATGTCGATCAAGTTTCATCCCCTGGAGATGGTCGTATATCGGTATGAGGCAGCCGAAGACCATCGTTCATCTCGTGCTCCCCCATCGGCGATAGTACCTGAGGAATTCGATTTGCGAGTCCTCTGCTCGCACTGCCTTTTTCAGGTGACCGCGACCAGAGATTCGACCTCGTTTTCCCAGTTCAGCCGACCGGGTGGTAGCGCCGACGATGCTCGTCGACAGGCCGAAGCCGCACCTCGGCCTTCATCGCCAGCAGTTCGGCGAGCTTCGTCGCTTCGGTGTCGTCGACCGGGCTGAAGATCTGAATCCACTCGCCGTCGGTCGCGGGTAGCGACATCATCGTCAGGTGCATCGCGAGGTCCCCGACGGCGGGGTGCTGGACCACCTTGATCAGGTTCACCGGCACCGCCACATCGTTGCGAGCCCACATCCCGGCGAATTCGGTACTGGCCGCGCACAGCTCGGAGACCAGCGCCTGCCACGTCGGATCATCGAGGTGCCGGACGTAAGCGCCGCGCAGGTAAGCGACCATACGGCGCTTGTCGTCGACGTTGTGCTGGTATGGATTACAGCACTCCGGCGTCAGGAACACCGTGCGCAGGACATTGCTGTCGGCGTCGGCGAGGCCGGGAAACAACGCGCGATAGGCGTCGTTGTGCGCCAGGACGTAGTACTTGGAATCGAGCAGCACAGCGGGCAACGGCGACAGCTTGTCCAAGATCACCGGCAGACCCGGCGGCATCATCGCCTGCACCGGCGCGGCGGGCACCGACGGCACATCCGCGAGACGGTATAGGTGCACCTTCTCCGCGTGGTCGAGGCCGAGCGTGCGCGCCACGGCGTCGAGCACCTGCGCACTGGCATTGATCGGCCTGCCCTGTTCCAGCCACGTGTACCACGTGACACCGATACCCGACAGGTGCGCGACTTCTTCACGGCGCAGGCCGGGCGTGCGCCGCCGCGGGCCCGGCGGCAGGCCGACATCGATCGGCGCGATCTTGGCGCGACGCGATTTCAGGAACGCACCGAGTTGAGCCCGGCGTTCGACACGCACCGTTCGCCTGTCCCCCACGTCACTCATCCCACCATCGTCGTCCATGCCGATCCCGGTATCCAGGTGGTGCTGGTACCCGGATCGGCGCGACACGGGTGAACGCGGCGACTCGGTGATCAGCAGCTCCAGCACCTCGAGGAAGTAGTGCGGGCGGCTACGGCCCATGGATCCTGTGACCACGCCGTATAGGCGATTCCGAACGGTCCGACCGCAAGTTGCCGGTTGATCGGCCGGCGCAACTGGCGTGATATGTAGCACATGCCGATCGGTACATGGCGCAGCTTATACATTGTCGGGTTTCACATCACGGGTGCCGACATGTCAGCCAGGTAAGTAGCGCCGCCACCACGGCATAAATCATGTTGGGCACAGGGAAGCGCGAAATCCCACTTCCCACTGTGCGTATAGGCAATTCCGAACACTCCGAACGGGAGTTGCCCGTTGATCGCTAGCTATCGAAGATGTGGTATGAACCACACGCCGGTTCGATGGCGACCAGAATTCTCAGCCATCCGGCGCGTGGCAACTAGGAGTTACATCATGGCGAATTTCGACGTGCATACCCGCACGGCCGATCCTGAAGCCCCGAACAAGCGCCCCGCCGCATGGGGCATCGTCCTCTTTCTCTTCCTGTTCTTCACGTTGAACTTCGCTGACAAAGCCGCAGTAGGCTTGGCCAGCACCA
This sequence comes from Nocardia sp. FBN12, assembly GCF_054031145.1. Lineage (NCBI taxonomy): Bacteria > Bacillati > Actinomycetota > Actinomycetes > Mycobacteriales > Nocardiaceae > Nocardia > Nocardia sp. FBN12. The sequence goes on along the minus strand of NZ_CM132926.1, from coordinate 2,136,580 downwards.
GGATCCGCGCGGACCTGGACCTTTCAGCCACCCAGTACGGCCTGCTCAGCAGTGCGTTCTTCTGGCTGTTCGCGATCGGTGCCGTCGTTCTGTCCTCATTGCTACGCAAGATCTCCTATGTGTGGGGCGGCGCGCTGCTGATGTCGGCATGGGTACTGAGCATGTTGCCGCTCACCGTGCCCACCACGTTCGGCGTGCTCCTCGGTGCGCGGATGGTGCTCGGCTTCTTCGAAGGCCCTGCGCACGCCTATTGTCAATCGGTCATCGCCGACCGTTTTCCGCCACACCGGCGAGCGCTGGCAGGCGGTCTGGTCAACGCGGGCTCCTCGGTGGGTCCGCTGGTAGCAGCGCCGGTGCTGACGTGGATCATCCTGACGTGGACGTGGCACGCCGCGTTCATCGTCCTGGTAATCACGGGCATCGTGTGGACAGTGTGCTGGTTGGGATACACCGGCGCAGGCCCCTTCCGCACGTCCCGTAGCGCGGAAGCGACCGCCGTCGACGAGGATCCGAACGGCCGCATCGAAGTGCCGTTCCTTCGCCTGCTCACTCTGCGCAGCTTCTGGGGGCTGGTGCTGCTGTCGTTCGCCGGCTACCTCATCTCGTCGTTGAAGGTGTCCTGGCTGCCCGCCTACCTGACCGACGGGCTCGGCTATTCCGAACAACAGGTCGGCACGCTCGCGGCGATTCCCTACGTAGTTGCCGTTGTCGTGCTTTTGTCGGCGGGTTGGTTGTCCGGCTACCTGCTCCAGCGCGGTGCTCCCTCCCGTGTCGCGCGCGGAGTCGTCACCGGCGCCTATTTGCTGGTCGGCGGGTTGGCGATGATCCTGTTCACCAGGATGAGTCCTGGCACACCGCAATTGATTTTGGTGATCCTCGCTTTCGCAGTCAACAGCGTGCCGTTCTCGGTCGCATTCGCTGGAGCAGCCGATTTTCTCCCGGCCCGTTATCGAGTTGCCTTCTTCGGCTGCATTATCGCGGCATACAGCCTCGCCGGGATTACGGCGCCCTACGGACTGGGCCGAATCGTCGACCATTCCGCTACTGCGGCACAAGGATATTCGAGCGGATTCCTCGTCGTCGGAATCGCGGTCTGCGTCTTGGCCGTAATCGGCGCTTTCATGCTCGACCCGGCGAAGGCAAGAGCAGATCTCGAACGGATGAGTGCCGCCGCATCTACAAAGGAAGGCGATTGATCATGACGGGACCACTCGAAGGTATCCGAGTACTCGATTTCGGGCAGTACATCGCAGGCCCCAGTGCCGGTCAGACCCTGGCCGATCTCGGAGCCGAGGTGTTGAAGATCGAAAGCTTGCACGGTGACCAGGCCCGAAGTATCGGCACGTTCGGCCAGGCGATGGTGCAGGCCTACAACCGGGACAAGCGCAGTCTCGCCATCGACGCCACCGACCACGACGGTCTGGCGATCCTGCATCGGCTGTTGGCGCACACCGATGTCCTGATCCAGAACTTTCGCCCCGGCTCGGCGGAGCGGCTCGGTCTCGGCGCGGCCGAGCTGCGCGAGCGTTATCCCGAGCTGATCTACGCGAGCATCAGTGGGTTCAGCTCGCACGGGCCCTCCCGCGAACGTCCCGGTCTCGACATCGCCGCGCAGGCGGAGTTCGGGGTCATGCACGCGACCGGCGCGCTCGATGGCGAGCCCCAACGGGTCGGCTACGCCGCCGCCGACGTGGCCGCGGCGTCGGCGCTGACGGCCGGAATTCTGGCCGCGCTCTATCAACGTCGGTCCACAGGTCTCGGCGCGCAGGTCGAAACCTCATTGATGGAGGCAGTTCTGTCATTGCAGGCAGCGACCTGGGGCGAATACATGCTCAGCGGAACTCCGCCGCGGCGCAAGGGAAACGGGCAGGCGCACGCGGCTCCCGCCGCCGACATGATCGAGGTCGCCGACGGAACCATCGTGTTGTCGGCGTACACGACGGACAAGTGGGCCGCGCTGTGTGACCTACTCGATCGCCCGGACATGATCGACGATCCACTGTTCGCCGACAATCCAGCGCGGGTACGCCACCGGCCGCAGCTGCTGGCGGCGCTCGGTGCCGCGCTGTCGGATACTACTCGCGACCAGGCGGTCGGCCTGCTCACATCAGCCGGGATCGTCTGCGGCGCGGTCCGCGGGTTCGACGAGGTCGCGACGGACAAGGATGTGCTGGCCGCCGAGATACTCGTCGCGGTATCCGATGACGTGCAGCGCGAATTCACTGTTCCGGGAATACCTTTCACTATCAACGGGCAACGGCGCACCGCTTCGAACGCGGCGCCCGCCGTCGGTGCCGACACCGTCGCGGTCTTGCGTGATATCGGCGTGTCCGACGCCGAGATCGACACCCTGATCGAGCGACGTGTCGTCGCCGCACCGACTCACTGAACTTCGAGCAGATAGAGGATTGCCATGATCGACCCGCGTGTGTCGAGCCACGATTTCGACACCTACCTGAAGTTGATCGCCGACTTCACCACTGACGAACTGATCCCCGGCGAAAACGAGATGGTCGCCGCCGCGGCGGTTCCCGACCGGCTCGTGGCCTCGATGGCGGAGCTGGGATTGTTCGGCATCTCCATTCCCCGCCGCTACGGCGGACTGGAATGGTCTATGACACAACAAGTTCGGCTGACATTCGAGTTCACGCGAGCTTCTTGCGTATACCGGTCGCGGTTCTCCACGGTGATCGGATTGTGCTCGCAGGCCATCCTCGATCACGGCACCGACGAACAGCGCGACCGGATGCTGGCACCGATGGCCGCCGGTGAGCTGGTCACGGCATTCGCCCTCACCGAGGAGGCGGCCGGCTCAGATGCGGCGCACCTGATCACCCGGGCAACTCGCGACGGCGACGCTTACGTTATCGACGGCGACAAGCGCTACATCACCAACGCCGGCTGGGCCGACGCGTTTCTGGTCTTCGCCCGAACCAACGCGAACGAGCAGGGCGCCGCGGGTGTTTCGGCTTTCATCGTGGACGCACACGCACCCGGAGTGACGGCGACATCGGCGACGCGAATGAACGGGCACGCCGAAGCACCGGTCGGCGAGATCCGATTCGACAATGTGCGCACCTCCGAGCGAAATCTTCTCGGTGGCGTCGAGGGCCGTGGGCTGACGATGGCATTGCGCGGGATCAATCACGCTCGACTGCACGTCGCAGCGACCTGCGTGGGCCAGGCGACTCGCATGCTCGAGGAGACGACCGCCCACGTCACCGGCCGCAGCCAGTTCGGCGCCCCGCTGGCCGATCTCGGCGCTGTCCAGGCCGTACTCGGTGCGGGGTACGCCGAACTCGAGGCCGGGCGCGCACTGGTTCTCGACTGCGCGGCGGCCTTCGACGCTGGGTCGATACCACGGCATCGCATCGCGGCGGCGAAACTATACTGTTCGGAAATGGCAAGCAGGGTCGCCGACAATTGTCTGCAATTGCTCGGCGGAGCGGGCATCGTCGGCGACCACCCGGTCCCGCGTATGTGGCGAGACGTGCGGGCATTGCGGATCTATGAAGGCTCCTCGCCGGTGCATGAGCGCAATCTGGCGAAGGCGATGATCAAACAGGTCGCTACGGACGGGACGCTGCCCGACACATTCCGGGTGTGAGCCTGTGCGTAATGAATGCGAAGGAGCCGGGTGTGGAGATTCGCCAATTGGAGTATTTTCTCGCGGTCGTCGAACACGGGGGCGTGAACCGTGCCTCCCAGCATCTGCACCTTGCCCAGGCCTCGATCTCGCAGAGCATCCGGCAACTGGAACGGGAACTGAAGGTTTCGCTGTTCCATCGAACCGGCCGCAATCTCGTCCTGAGCGAGGCCGGTCACCTGCTGGTCGAACCCGCCCGCAAAGTACTCGAGGATGTGCTGGCCGCACAGGATGTCATGCGGTCGGCTCGCGAATTGAAGGTCGGGTCGATCACGATCGGCACCATGCCGGAGATGTCGAGCGAGGCCGTGGCCGCCTGGAGCGGTTCATTCACCCGACTGCATCCGGGAATCCGGATCGATTTACAGGAATACTCGAGTGCTGGGCAATTGTGTGATGAGGTGCTGGCCGGAAATTGCGAACTCGGCTTCACCACCTTCCCCGTGCCCAGTGACGCGGTCGAGACCATCGAGCTCGCAGTGCAGCGACTGCTGCTGGTGCTGCCACCGAACACGCCCGGTATCGATACCGACGCACCCTTCCGGCTCGGCCGACTCGGCGACATTCCACTGATAACCAGCAATTCAGCGGTGCGGGAACAAGATATCGTCGCTACTTTGCTGCGCCGGGAATCGGTGTTGCCGAGGATCGTCGCTCAGGTGCCGAATCGACACGCACAGATGACGTTGGTACTCAAGGGTGCCGGCGCCGCGTTTCTGCCGTTGCGGATGGCGATCTCCGCAGCGCGCGCCGGCGCGATCGTGCTGACGACGCAGCCAGAAGTGCTGACACCCTTCGGGGTGGTCCGCCGGGCGGGTCGTTTGGGACCGGCAGCCAGGAGTTTCGTCATCGAGAGCAAGGCGGCGCTGGATCGCTGGAACAATCGCATTGCGGCGCTGCGGGATTCGGGCCTGTCACTGCCGAACGCGGCCTTGCGCGCCGCCGAAGAATTGGATAACGATCAGAATGCCGAATGATGATTCCACGCAGACACTCGAAGTAGCCGAACAGACGATCGACCGGGAGCCCGACTATCGATTCACACTGGCCAATGAGCGAACCTTCCTGGCCTGGATCCGTACGGCCTTGGCACTGCTTGCCGGGGGCGTCGCCGCCGATCACCTCTTTCTCTCCGGAATCGATGCGACCGCACGCACAGCGCTCGGCCTGACCTGCGTCGTCCTCGCAACCGTCATTACGCTGGGTGCTTTCACGAGATGGCGGAGTGTGCAGGCGGCGATGCGCCGCGATGCGCCGCTACCGCGCTCATCCATGGTGATCGCGATCGTCCTCGGTGTCGCGGTCGCGGCGGGGGTCTGCGTGTACTCGATGGTGCGATGAGCCGCGACCCCGGCCTACAGCCGGAACGCACGATTTTGGCGTGGCAACGTACCGCGCTCAGCGCGACGGTACTCGCCGCCTGCCTTCTCCAGATGACCGTCGACACCGGTCCCCGGCCGATGGCCGTTGCGACTGTCGCCCTGTGCGGCGTGGTTCTCGTCCTGATGGTCGCAATGATGTTGCGGCACAACCGCTATCGGCGTGTGATAAGCCCATCGACAACCATGTCCAAGGCCTCGGCCTGCCTGATCACCGGTTCGATCGTACTCATCGCCTCAGCGCGCGGAATCGACATACTCACTCGGTAGTCGCCGCGCATCATCTCGGCACCGCGATGCGCCCCGCGAGTCACAGACATAGTTGCGTCTTCTGGACCTTGCCCATGGCGTTGCGGGGCAGGGCTTCGAGGAAGATGACGTTCCGGGGACGCTTGTGGCGAGACAGGGTCGCGGCAACGTGCTCGATCAGCGCCTTCTCGAAGTTCAGCGGCGAAGCCCCTTCTGCGACGATATAGGCGATGACGCGTTGACCGAGGTCAGGGTCGGGATGGCCGACGACCGCGGCTTCGCGCACGCCCGGATGGGCGAGCAACGCGGCTTCGACCTCACCCGCGCCGATCCGGTAGCCGCCGGACTTGATCAGGTCGACCGATTCACGGCCGACGATGCGGTGGCAGCCGTTCGCGCCACAGACCGCGATATCGCCGGTCCGGAACCACCCGTCGTCGGTCCACGATGCCGCAGTGGCGTCGGGGCGGTTGAGGTAAGCATCGAAGAGCATGGGACCGCGGACTTCCAGGCGGCCGATGCTGTCGCCATCGTGCGGAACCGTGTCGCCGGTATCGGCGCGCAGCCGAGTCCGCACACCGCGCAACGGATTACCGACCCAGCCCGGCCTGCGCTGGCCGTCGGCCCGGGTACTCAGCGTGATCATGGTTTCGCTCATGCCGTAACGCTCGATCGGAGCCTGTCCGGTGAGCGCGGCGAGCCCGTCGAACACCGGGACGGGCAGCGGTGCGCTGCCGGAGACCAATAGTCTTGCCCGGCTGAGAGTTCGGGCCGATGCGGGGTCGGCTGCGATACGCGACCACACGGTCGGGACGCCGAAGTACATCGACCCGGGGGTGGCTGCATATCGGTCAGGAAGCGACGTGACAGTGTGCGCGACTCGCGAGCCGATCCGCAGCGAGGCGAGCACTCCGAGGACGAGTCCATGCATGTGAAACAGCGGCAGGCCATGAACGACGGTGTCATCGGCGTTCCAGTTCCACGCCTCGGCGACCGCGTCGATACCGGCCGCAAGGGGCCCCGCGTCCGGCAGGGAGGCCGCGAATGCGGCTGCCGCGCGGGACAGATCTGCGCGTCCCATCATTTCCGTACCGATGGCGACCGTATCGGGCCGATCGGAGTTGTTCGCGTCGGCGGGGTCGAGGCTACTCAAAAGCATTGTGGGGCGATCCTTTCGATTCTGCTGGGCGGGTGCCACGCGGCATCGATGCACGGCCGTACGCGGCGGTGCGGGCGGTCATCTGTTCGGCGACGGCAACGGGCGCCGATCGACACTGGTCACAGCGCCATGCCGGGAGCAACCAGGACACCGACAAGCACGATCGGCCCCAGCACGACCATCGACATGCCCCAGCGCGTGAGCAGGCGCGTCATGCGGGGCCGCTGCCCTTCGTCGACGGTGGTGGCGACATAGGTCGCACCGACGGTCGAGAACGGTGAGACATCGACGATCGACGCACAGATACCGAGCGCGCAGATCAGCGCCCAGCCTGGTACATCGCCGGAGGCGACCAGCGGCAGTGCCAAAGGCACCAGGGCCGCAAGCATTCCGGTGGTGGAGGCGAAGGCGGAAACCAGGCCGCCGATCAGGCAGATGACCAGGGCGGCGAGCAGCGGGATCCCGACCTTTCCCGCGAAGTCACCGAGCAGGTCCACCGCGCCCATCTCGTCGAGGACCCCGGCGTAGGTGATGATGCCGCCGACCAGCAGCACAGTGGGCCAGTCGACTTTGGTGACGGCCTTGTTCCCGGAGACTGGATCGACGAGGGTCAGTACGGCGCCGAAGGCAAAGGCGAGCACGCCGATATCGGGGTCGCGGTCGGCCAGCGACAGCGCTATCACCGCGACGAGCAGGCCGACCATGCACCAGACCGTGATCAGTTGGACGCGGGAAAAGCGTTGCGCAGCTGAACCATCCGAGCCATCATCGCGGTCGGTCGCGGCGGCGGACGCACCCCGGGCGAACGCGCCTGCACCAGGCCCGCCGCCGACCGACACCAGGGTGTCGGACTCGGACATCGGCTCGACCACGGTGGACCGCTGCCGCGGCAACAACGCGAGCCCGCCGAAGATGCAGTACGCGCAGCCGAACAGCGCCACATTGACCAGACCCGCCACGGCGAACAGTAGGAGCGGACTCAGTTCGATACCCGCCGCGTGCGCGGTCCCATAGGTGACGATGCCGAAAAGACTGGTGGGCGCGAATGCGCCCGCACTCAACCCGGTGCCCATCGCCAATCCCATCAACATCGGATCGATGCCGCGCTTGTCGGCGACCGCCATTCCGATCGGCGCCATCACCAATCCGCCGAGCGGCGACCCCATCGCCGAGATACCCGCTGTCAACAGGAAGAATACGGGTGGCAGCAGCTCCGTCTTGCCGCCGACCGAGGCGAGCGCGGCTTCGATAATCCGGTCGATCGTCCCGTTGACCTGCGCGATGCCGAAGAAGTAGGTCACCCCGACCAGCAGCACCAGGATTTTCACCGGGAATTCGGCGATCACCTCGTCGAGCGGCAGGTGCGCCACCCCTATCCCGACTCCGCAGGCGGCGGCGAACATCAGCACACCGATATGCGCCTTTCGCAGTGTCGCGACTGCGAATATGCCGACGAACGCCGCAATCTGCCCTGTCATGATTCCTGCCCTTCCGCCGGGACGCGACACAGCTCTGCCGTTCCTCAACGAACTCCAGTTGCGGACAACCGAAACCGTTCACCTGTGCGCGCCCGATGGCGACGAACTGGTGCTGATCGAACGTCTCGACACCGCGCACCCCCTGCGGGCATTCCTGCCTCTGGGTCAGCGCATTCCCCTCCACGCCTCCGCGACCGGGCTTGCCTTCCTTGCCGCAAGCTCTGCTGAGTACGTCAACGACTACCTCGCGGGCGACCTCCAACCCCGAACGTCGCACACCATCACCGATCCCGATACCGTGCGCCGCACACTCGAGGCGATCCGCGCCCGCGGCTACTCGATCAACGACCAGGGCCTCAGCAGCGGCATCACCGCCATCGGCGCGGCCATTCTCGACGCACGAGAACAACCTGTCGGCTCGATATCGGTATCGGGACCCACCAGCCGGATCACCCCGGAAAAGTTTGAAACCTACGGCACAGCCGTCTACGAATCAGCGCGCAAGATCCACGCGACACTGTGAATCCATAGCCCGGCCCGAGGTCAGCACTGCTGATTCTCGGGTCGGCGCCGTTGCGCCACGCGGCAGAAGGGGGTGAACGTCGCCATCGCGTTCTGTCGCCGATGGGAGGACAATGGAGATCTGGTTGACAGGTTCGTACGCACCTCCAGGAGCAGGCGATGATGCACAGCCACCGAACGTTTTCGCACTTGCTGCACGAGATGGGTGAGCAGTCCTTCGACGACCACCGGGTGCGCCACGCGGCCTGGGTCGCGCGGTGGGTGGGCCGCGGCGCCGCCGCTCCCCTGCAGCCAGGGGACCTCGCGACCCTCGCCGATCGTCTCGAGCCCAGATCGCTGCCCGCCGGATCGGTGATGTTCTCGGCGGACCTACCGCCGGACGGGGTGTGGATCGTGCGGCGGGGCCAGGTCGAATTGTCCGTCGAGTCGGGCAAGCAGCGTGCGGTGGTCGGCATGCTCAGTCCCGGCGATGTCGACGGCGATATCGCACTCCTGCTGGTCATGCCCGTGGCCTACACCGCGCGCACACTCACCGACGTGGAGTGCCTGTACCTGTCGCAACGCGACTTCGACACGCTGCTCGCCACCCACCCCGAGCTGGCGCGACGCTGGCTCTCCAGTGTGGCGCAACGGGTTTCGACGGGTCAGGCCCGGCTGATCAATGTCCTCGGCCGTCCGCTCCCGGTTCAGGTGGCCCAATTGCTGCTCGACGAAGCCGTCGACGGGTCGGTGCGGCTGGACCAGCGCACGCTCGCCGCCATGCTCGGTGCGCGAAGCGCGTCGCTGCACAAGGTTGTCGAGGAATTCGAACGACACCGGCTGATCACTGTCGGCCCGGCGAGCGTCGACATCGACGATGCCGAGGGATTGCGGCAGCTCACAGCGAAGATTCTCAATCCCTGACCAGCCGACGATCAGCGATATCCGGTCATGCGGAAACCTTTCTTCGATTAACTATTAGGAGCAAATATCTAATAGCGGATAATGATATTTCCGCACCTTTGGAATAGCGATTTCAACCACGAAATGGTGAGAGCAAGCTATATTTTTTGAACATCACTTTGCGGTTCGACAACCCGTCACACCGCTGCTCTACATTTCCTGGAGATCGCCATGAGATCGACCTCGACCCTGTTTCGTGCCGGCTTTCTTACCCCGGTGGCCGTCGCTACCGTCTTTTGTCTGGCCGCACCGGTCAATGCCGCCCCCGTCAGCGTGAACTGGAGCTGCCGGGGCACAGTCCTCGGTATCGGCCAAACCTCCAACATGAACACCTCGGTCACCGGCACCGCGCCGAGCTCGGCAGCGTCGGGTTCCGCGGTGGCCATCACGATCACACCCGGAGCCTCGTCGGTTCCCAGTTCGGCGTCCGGTTTCACTGTGAACAACATCAGCAACCTCAAGATGACCATTCCGACCCCGGCGAATTCGACGCTGGTCTCGGCCACCGCCTCCGGGGGTACCGTGGCAGGAACCGTCGCCACGTCGGGTGGAAATGTCGTTCTGACCGTGCCTGGCCCGATCGCCGGCGGCACCAGCTTCACCCCGCCCGCGGTGACCGTCAACGTCACCGCGGGCGCCGCCGGAACGTCGATCACCAGCAAGTACGCGGGGACCAGCTACACCAGCCCCGGCATGACCATGACGACCAATGTCTCATTTGTCGGCAATGTCGCTACCTCGTGCTACCCGAACCTATCCCCGACCCTGACCACCACCACTGTCATCTGAGCCACTGACGGGTGCCACGGGGTGACCGGGTTCCGATCCGGCGGCCCGTGGTGAACGCACCCGGACCGGGTTGCCTCAGCAGCCCGGTCCGGTTCCACCCGAGCCGGGCCGGCAAACCGCCGTTTCCGATAGTGGTTGCGCTGCTTCATGTTTGGTGCCCTGAAACCACTTCGACCGAATAATCCGATGCGCACTTCACCGCGGCCGGTCTGTCGTACAGTGCATGTCCGGCACAGCCACGGCCGCTTCGACGGCCGGAGCGGCGCCGCTTTCGTGATGGTCGTCAGCCGCTTTCGGCTGCCGGTCGATCGATGGTGCAGGAGGTGACTTCTGCTGAGCGGTTTGATGTTTCAAGTGATCGATGGGAAAGCCCGTGTGCCCGACAACAAGCGAACCCGCCCGGATCTCGGTCGAGCTCAAAAGGGCACTGGAGTTCTATCACGGAACCGTCGAGGATCTGATCCGCGAATTGATCAGAGTGCTCGGCGTGAACGAGACCGATCGACGAGCACTGGAGATCGTCCTGCTCGAGGACGAGAAGTCCACGACGCCGGGAAGGCTGGCCGAACGGCTCGGCCTCACCGCGGCCGGCGTCACGATCATGCTCAACCGGCTGGAAAAGCAGGGCTACATCGCGCGCTCACTGCACCCGACCGATCGCCGCCGCGTAATTGTGATGGCCACCGAACTCGCGGCCCATCGCGTCCAGGAACTCGTCGTACCCATGATCGTCGAGAGCTACAAGATGCTGCTGAGCTATTACGACACCGCCGAACTCGAAATAATCGCCGATTTCCTCACCCGCGCGGGCGAACTGCAAAGAATTCATCGGCAACGGCTGCGCGACGTGGACCCCTACTCGAGACCATGAGAATCTCGATCACATAGCACCGCACTGCTCGCGATTCGATATTCGGCAGAACTGCTGGAATTCGACGCCCGAACCTCCGCCGCTGATTCCCCGCGGTCGGCACATCCCGAGGGAGAAAGCAGGAGTTTGATGCACACCGCCGGCAATAGCGACGACCCCATCGTGGGGCCGACCATCAATACTGGACCTGGGCCCCGGAATTCCAGGCGGCGCGGCGTGCAGGCCGCGGCGCCATCGCCCGATCGGCTTCGGCGGCGGATGTCGTGTGTGGGCGTGGCGGCTGCGTTGGTGACCACGGCGATCGGGATATCGATCATGGTGCGGACGGATTCGAGCCTGCCGGTGCGGGCGAACAATGCGGCGGCGTTCCCGGGCGAATCCACCACACAGCATTTCGGCAACAGCGCCGCCCGCGGCCGATCCAATGTGACGACTACCGGCACGACATATGACGCACCGAGCCAGATCCCCGCACCAGGTGACGTCTCGGCCGCCGACACGGCTACCAATACCGGGACGACCCGACCTTCCGCCGATTCCACCGACGACGCCCCGAACACGCCCACTCCGACGGAAACGACGACAGCCGTGCCGACGGATCCCTCGCCCACAACCCCGCCGGTCGCGTCGCTGAACGCGAGTTTCTCTGCCACGGCGAGTGTTTCGGTTCAGGACACGTCGAGTGCGCCGGACCCGGGTACGGTCACCCCCACTTCGATACCCATGGTGACCGTCACCATGACTCCGACGGACACATCGACGGTCACGGTGACAGCCGGTCCGCGCACGGTGACGGTATCGGCTGCTCCGTCGACCATCACCGTCACTGCCGACCCGACCACCACAGTGCCGATCACCACGACAACGGCACCGACCGAACCCACGACGACCACGATTCCGGCGAGTTCGACCACGGCATCGACGGTGTCCACGACGCCCTCGGCGCCGACAATCACATCGACGACCAAGCCCCCGCCGCCGACGAAGTCGGCGCGTCCGACTCCATCGATCGCGCACCCACCGGCTACATCTTCAAAGGTGGCGGCCGCGAAATAGGCACGCGTGCCGAAGAGGCACGGCATGGTTGCGCCGTAGGGCAGAGCCGGCCACCTACTCGGTAACGCTTGCGCCGGCCGGGGCCGTGGGGATGGCGTTGTCGACGAGGACGACGGCGATGGCGGCGGCCGTGGCGAAAGTGTCGGACTCGAGGACTTGGTTGCGTGCCGAGGCGCCGTCCAGGAGCAGTGCCAGTTGCTCGCTGAGCTGTTCGGGGTCGGTGCGCCGCCCTCGCGAGCAGTTTCGGTGAGCCGCGCGGCAAACGCCTTCTTGTAATCACGGGCGTGGACGCGAGCTTGCGGAACCACAGTGATCTGAGTGCGCCGGCCGGTGCCGTCATCTGCGGCCCGATCCGCAGCGGCACCCGGCCGCCGTCGAGGTCCGGCTTTCGGCGGGCTTCGCACGCGGAGTGCATCGACGTCGAGTATGCGAGGGTGGAGGGCATGACGGTAGAACGGTTCGAGGTCCAGCGGCATGTCACCGCGTCACCCGCAGAAATCTTCACGCTGCTGTGCTCGCCGGAAGGGCATGTGGCCATTGACAGTTCGGGCATGCTGCAATCGGCGGAAGGGAAACCCGTCACCGGTGTCGGCGACGAGTTCGTCGTGCACATGGACCGGGAGTCGCTCAACGACCTCCCGATGGGCAGATACGACGTGACCGTGATCATCACCGAATTCGAGCAGGACAAGCAGCTCGAGTGGACAATCTCGGGCACCATCAAGCCGCCGATCGAGCACCTGTACGGCTATCGCTTGGAGCCCACCGACACCGGGACACTGGTCACCTCGTACTACGACTGGAGCAAGATCGCGCCCCGCTACCGTGAAGCGGCCATCTTCCCGATCATCCCCGAGTCGGCACTGCGGGCCACCCTCGGCATCCTCGCCCGCACCATCCAGAAATAGTTCCGCATGGTCAGGCTGTGTCGAGCGGCTCGGGCGCCCGGTCAGCTCGCACAGCCGACCAGGCGTCCGAGCTCGGCGACGGTAACTCAGTACCCTCGGTGCCGGAAAAGGCCGACGAGCCATGGGTGCCCCCGCCTGGCCTGTCAGCGGGCGATGGCCAGGTACTGCATCTCCTGGTACTCCGCCAATCCGGTGCTACCACCCTCTCGTCCGAGCCCGGACGACTTCATCCCGCCGAAGGGTGCGGCGGGGTCGGAGATCACGCCGGTGTTCACCCCGACCATGCCGGTCCGCAAGTTCTCGGCGAATTCCAGGGTGTCACCGAGGTTCTCGCCGAACACATAGCCTGCCAGGCCCGCGTCGGTGTCGTTGGCCAGGTGCAGTGCCTGTGCCGGGTCGGTGAACGTGCGGATCGCAGCCACAGGGCCGAAGACCTCCGAACTCCAGAGGCGGCTTCGGGTGTCGACGTCGGTCAGCACCGCGGGCCGCACGAAATGACCTGGTCTGTCGATGTCGGGACCCACCGTGTGCAGGTGTGCGCCACCGTCGACCGCTTCGTCGATCAGGGCGGTGATCCGACGCACTGCCGCCCCGTCGATCACAGGTCCGAGGCGAGTGGATCGGTCGAGGCCATCGCCCAGCGGCAGCGCGGAAACGGCGGCGAGGAACCGTTCGGTGAACTCCGCCGCCAGCGCTTCGTGGACCAGGAAGCGGTCGGCGGCGACGCAGGCCTGCCCGGCGTTGCGCAATTTGGCGAGCACCGCGCCGCCGACGGCCTTGTCCAGGTCGGCGGACTCCAGGACGACGAAGGGTGCGTTGCCGCCGAGTTCCATCGAGACCCGCAGGACTCCTTGCGCCGCTTGGGTAAGCAGGGTGCGTCCGACCGCGGTCGAGCCGGTGAAGGTGAGCTTGCGCAGCCGCCGGTCGGCGATGATCGGCGCCGATACCAGTGGCGCGCGCGAGGTCGTCACACAGTTGACGACGCCTGGCGGCACGCCGGCTTCCACCAGGATCCGCATGAATTCCAGTGCGGTGAGCGGGGTTTGGGGTGCGGGCTTGAGCACGACGGTGCAGCCGGCGGCGAGTGCGGGGGCCACTTTGCGAGTGACCATGGCGAGGGGGAAATTCCACGGGGTGATCGCGAAAACCGGGCCGACCGGCTGTTTCCGGACCGCGATGCGGCCGCCGCCGCTCGGCGCGCGGAAGTAGGCGCCGCTGCCGCGGGTGGCTTCCTCGGCGAACCAGCGCAGGAATTCGGCGCCGTAGCCGACTTCGCCGCGCGCCTCGGCGAGCGGTTTGCCCATTTCCAGGGTGATCGTGCGGGCGATCCGGTCGGTTTCGGCATGCAGCAGGCCGAACGCGCGCAGGAGTATGTCGCTGCGGTGGCGCGGATCGGTGCCCGCCCAGTCCGCCTGCGCCGCGGCCGCGGCGTCCAGCGCGGCGATGGCTGTCGCCTCGTCGCCGTCGGCGACGGTCGCGATCTGGGCGCCGGTGGCGGGGTTGTGCACGGGCATCGTCGTGGCGCTGTCCACCCAGTCGCCACCGAGGAACTGGGCGACCGGCAGGTCGGTATGGGTGGATGTCATCGTGTCTCCATGTCCGGTGCGAAGACGATGACCTGACGCACGGCCGCACCGTCGGCGAGCTGATCCATGGCCTGGTTGAGGTCGTCCAGTCCGATGCGGGCGGAGATCAGTTTCTCGACCGGCAGCCTGCCTGCCCGCCACATCTGCTCGTAGCGGGGGATATCGCGTGCCGGTACAGCCGAGCCGAGGTAGCTACCGACCACGGTGCGGGCCTCGGCGGTGAACATCAGCGGTGACAGTGTCACGGTGGCCGACGGGGCGGGCAGGCCGACGGTGACGGTGGTGCCACCGGGGGCGGTGGCAAGGAAGGCGGTTTCGAACGCGGCCGGGTGGCCTGCGCACTCGATCACATAGCGCGACCGGATTCCTTGCGCGGCAACCTGTTCGGGTGTGTATGTTTCGGTGGCACCGAGGTCGCGAGCGGCCTCGAGCTTGGCGGGCAGGCGATCGACCGCCACGATGCGCCGCACCCCGATCGCGGTCGCGGTGAGCAGTGCGGCCATGCCGACACCACCCAGCCCGACCACCATCAGGTCGTCCTCGGGCCCCGGGTCGGCGACGTTGAGCACGGCACCGCCGCCGGTCAGAACCGCGCATCCCAGCAAGGCCGCCACCTCGGGCGGCACATCACGGCCGACCACGACGACCGACGCTTGGTCGATCACCGCGTGCGTGGCGAAGCCGGAGACGCCGAGATGGTGGCGCACGGGCTGTCCGGCCCTGGTCAGTCTGCCCGGATGGTGCAGCAGTTCGCCCGCCGTGTTGGCCCGTGTTCCTTCGGTGCAGGGCAGCGCTCCGCCGCGGGCGCACGCCGCACACCGCTCGCAGCGCGGCAGGAACGACATGACCACCCGGTCACCGACGGCCACATCGTCGACCTGTTCGCCGAGCGCCAGCACGATGCCCGCGGCTTCGTGCCCGAGCAGCATGGGCAGCGGCCGCGCCCGATTGCCGTCGACCACACTGAGATCGGAATGGCACACCCCGGCCGCTTCGATCCTGACCAGCACCTCGGTCGGGCCGGGTTCGTCGAGTTCGAGGTCGTATACCCCGATGGGGCGCGACGACGCGAAGGGCCTCGGCCGGTCGGGCTGGTCGAGGACCGCGCCACGGATGTGCATCAGATCTCCGCCTTCTCGTACTCACCCAGGAGTCCGGACAGGTAGCGCAGGTGATCGCCGGTGTCGCCGAGGGTGTGCTCGATGGTGGTGAGCCGGGCGGTGTAATGGCCGACCGGGTATTCGGCGGTCATCCCGATGCCGCCGTGCAGCTGGATCGCCTCTTGGCCGATGTGCTTGCCGGACAAGTCGATTCGCCGTTTCGCGCGGGAGGCTACCGTCGGATCGACGATTCCGTCGGCCAACGACATCGCCGCGTACAGGCTCATGCTGCGGGCCAGTTCCAGCGAGACATACATATCCGCCGCCCGATGGGTGAGCGTCTGGAAGGTGCGCAGGGCGACGCCGAACTGCTTGCGGGTCTTGAGATATTCGGTGGTCAGGCGCAACGCCTCGGCCATCGCACCGACCGCTTCGGCACCAAGCGCGGCTTGGGTGGTGATCACGGCTTCGTCGATGATCGCACCGGCGTCGAGGCTGCTGCCGAGCAGTTCGGCGGGCGCACCACGGAATTCGATGTCGGCGCCACGGCGGCCGTCGTAGGTGCGGTAGGCGGTGCGCACGACCGCCGCGTCGCGGGCATCGACGAGGAACAGGGCGGTCTCGCCGGTGGGTACCACGGCCGAGACGATCAGCCGGCCGGCCCGATCACCGGAGGACACAGGGCTTTTGCGACCGGTCAGGGTCCACCGGTCACCGCTGTCGACGGCCAGGGTCGCGCACCGCGCCTCCGGCCAACGGACGCCGGGTTCGGCGTGCGCGAAGGCGAACAGCTGCTCGCCGTCGACGATGCCGGGAAGCAGGGCCGCGCGCTGGTCCGGCGTGCCGGCCCCGCCGATCACGAGCGCGGGCAGCAGAGCGCAGTCGAAGACCGGTTCCGGCGCCAGCGTGCGGCCGAGTTCCTCCATGGCGAGCATGGTTTCGATCGGGCCGCCGCCGATGCCGCCGTCCTCGGCCGGCACGGTCAGCCCGAGCAGGCCGATCTCGGCGAAGGCCGCCCACACCTTCGAATCCCAACCGGGATCATCGGCGATCACTTCGGCGCGGCGTTCGTGGGTGTAGTGGCGGGTCAGCACGCTACGGACGGTGTCGCGCAGCAGGGTCTGCTCAGGGGTGAAGGTGAAATCCATGGTGGTTGCTCACAGTCCGAGAATCGTCGAGGCGATGATGGTGCGCTGGACTTCGCTCGATCCGCCGTAGATCGAAGTCTTGCGGTAGTTCAGGTATCCGGCGATGGTGCGGCGCGCCCAGTCGTCGGTCTCCCCCACCCTGGCGACGGCGGCAGGGCCTGCGATGTCGACGAGCAGTTCGGTGACGGCCTGCTGCAGTTCGGTGCCGCGCAGTTTGAGAATCGAGGAGACGGGGTTGGGGGCGCCGTCGCTCGAGCTCGCCGCGACCCGCAGCTGCACCAGCTCCAGTGCCAGCAACTCGTTGTCGAGGTCGGCGATCCGCGCCGCGAAGGCCGCGTCGTCGAGGAGGGTGCCGTTGCCGAGCCTGGTCCCCGCGGCGTATTCCTTCGCCAGTTCCAGCCGGACCTTGGTCTGTCCGACCGCGGCGATGCCGGTGCGTTCGTTGCCGAGCAGGAACTTGGCGTAGGTCCAGCCGTGGTTCTCCTGGCCGACCAGCTGATCGGCCGGGACGCGCACGTTCTCCAGGAACACTTCATTGACCTCGAAGCCGCCGTCGATCAGTTCGATCGGGCGCACTGTCACGCCGGGGCTGTCCATGGGGAACAGCAGCATCGAGATGCCCGCCTGCTTCTTCGGCGCGGCGGGGTCGGTGCGGACCAGGCAGAACATCCAGTCCGCGCTCTGGGCGGCGGTGGTCCAGATCTTCTGGCCGTTGACCACGTATTCGTCGCCGTCACGCACCGCGACGGTGCGCAGCGAGGCCAGGTCGGATCCGGCGTCGGGCTCGGAAAAGCCCTGGCACCACCAGATGTCGAGATTCGCCGTCGCGGGCAGGAACCTCGCCTTGAGCTCCGGCGAGCCGAACTCGGCCAGGACCGGGCCGATCATGTTGGTGTTGAAGGTGAGCGGCTCCGGCACCGAGGCGAGCTGCATTTCGTGATGCCAGATGTGGTGCTGCACCGCCGACCAGCCCCGGCCACCCCACTCGACGGGCCAGTGGGGTACTGCCAGCCCGGCGCCGTTGAGGATGCGCTGGTTGGCGACGTAGTCGTCCTTGCTCAGCTCGTGCATGTGCCGGTGCTGCTCGCGGATGTGTGCGGGGATCTCACGGCGGAAGAAGGCACGCAGCTCGTCGCGGAAGGCGAGCTCGTCCTCGGTGAAGGCCAGTTGCATGGTCCCGTATGTTACATAGAGTTCCTCGTGTATCAAATTAGAGGCAGGGATCCGGCACATGAGTACTTCCTTCGCGACGTCCCGATTCCGCACCGGCCACCGCGGCCAGCGCGGTCGGCTCCTCATGGCCGCACGGAAAGCCTTCACCGTGCACGGCTATCACGGCACCACCATGGACACGGTGACCGCCGTTCTCGATGTCACCAAACCCGTGCTCTACCGGCACTTCTCGACCAAGAGTGAGCTCTACCTCGCGGTGATTCTGGACTACCTCGACGAGCTCACGGACAGGTTGCGCATCATCGACGGCGCGGCGGGCTCGGACTTCGACCGGGTGCGCCGCACGGTGGGGGTCCTGTTCGATCTCGTCGGATCCGGACCACACTCCACCCTGGAGCTGGTTTTCGGAGCCGGTGCGGTCGGCGACACCGCGGTAGAGGCCCGGATCGCCACTGCCACTACCGAATTCGTCGCGAACCTGGCCGATCATCTGCACCCCGGCGACAGCGGTCAGCATCGAACCCGCCTGCTCGCCTACGGCCTCATCGGGGCGACCGTGGCGGCGGCCGGCGAATGGCACCGCATGCGGCGACCGATTCCGCGACAGTCGGCGCTGGACGCCATTGCCGGGTGGTACTGCGCGGGCGTGCGGGAGACGATGAGCGGCAACGCCGCGTAACAGGCGCGAACGCGTCGGCGTTCGTCAGAGACGCGCCGCCGCGGGTACGCCTACGCCCGCAACAGGGCGGCTTGGACGCGGCTCAGCCGTTCCACGTCACCTTGGAAACCAGCCACCGCGTCGTTGTACAGGAACGCTTCCCACAGCCGGACCAGGGCGTACGCGAGAGTGGCACGGTCGATGGGCGGCCGATACCCCTGGTCCTCGGCACGTTCGAGCAGACCTTCGACGATCGAGACCGCCGCCGGGTGCACCACCCCGTCGCTGCGGGTGATCACGCGCAATGCCGCCGTGGATTCCTGGTCGAAATAGGCGCGCAGCGAACCGTCCTCGACCAGCCAGTGAATGGCCTGGTCGAGGATCTCGGCAAGCCGTTCCCCGCCGGTCGCGGTGCTACGCCGTTCGGCGTAGGCGACCATCCGTTCCAGCTGGCGCGCCAAGGCCGCGCCGAGCAGCCCGTCCCGGGAGCCGAACCACCGGTAGATACTGGTGCGGCCCAGACCGAGTTGGGCGGCAATGGCATTCGCATCGACCCGTTTGCCTGCCAGGAATGCCGCGACCGCCGCGTCCAGCACGTCGTCACGGCTGGCCGCGGCCGGGCGCCCAGGCGCTCGAGTTCCTTCGGTGCGTGCCACGCCGACAGCATAGGGCGCGGTACGTGTGTGACCGCGCACGCGCCGCGGCTCGGCTAGCGTTTGCGGCCGACGCCGCCGACGATGCAGTTGCGGACGTCGTTGAGCGGAGTGAGGTGCGGGCCGTCGGACCACCAGTCGTCGCAGCGGACCAGGCCGGGCTCGACCATCTCGAGATTGCCGAACATGGCCTGGATTTCATCGCGGGTGCGGAAGCGGCCGCTGCCCATCGGGCTGTGAATGAACTTCTCTTCCATCTTCCTGGCGAGTTCGCTGTGTCCGGGGGTCTCCGGGTCGTGGAAGTGGGCGATCGCGACGAACGAACCCGAAGGCAGGGCGTCGATGTAGGTCTGCATCAGGGCGGGGCCGTCGTCACCCAGGTAGTGGTGCAGGGTGCCGATGTGGAACAGGGCAATGGGGCGGGTGAAGTCGAGTTCGCGGCGGACCGTCTCGTTGCCGAGGACTTCCAGCGGGCGGAAGATGTCGGCTTCGGCGATGCGGGTGCGGCTGTTGCTGGCCAACAGCGCCTGCGCGTGCACGAGGACCGAGGGGTCGTTGTCGACGTAGACGACCTTGGACTGGGGGTTCACCCGCTGGACCACCTGGTGGGTGTTCTCCGCGGTGGGCAGGCCCGATCCGAGGTCGAGGAACTGGTCGATGCCCGCCCTGGCCAGGAATCGGCAGGCGCGGATCAGGAAATCACGGTTGGCCCAGGCCAGATCGTTGACCTGCGGCGCGACCGTGCGCACCTGGTCGAGCACCTCGCGGTCCACGTCGAAGTTGTCTTTGCCGTTGAGTGCGGCGTCGTAGACCCGCGCGATACTCGCGCGGGTGGTGTCGACCCCGACCGGCACAGCGCTGGGGTAGGCAGCAGAAGAATGCGACATCGGTGACGCCTTTCGGGCAGGGAGCCGACTGGACGATTTCAGCCTAGAGCATCGGTTACGTTGGTAGACAACCTATTCCGACACCGTTCTCGCGCGGTTGCCGAACCGGGTAGCTGGAGTACCCGTATCGGTGGGCTCCTATTCACGCCGACCTTCCGGTCCCACGATCAGCGCATGATCCAGATGCTCAAACCTTCGGTGCCCGATGCGGGGACGGGCCGGCGTTCGATCGCCGTGCTCGTCGTGATCCTCACCGCCCAGTTCATGACGGTGCTCGACGGTTCCATCGTCAACGTGGCCATCCCGTCCATCCGCTCGAACCTCGATACCGGCGGGGCCGCACTGCAATTGATCGTCGCCGGGTACGTCATCGCGTACGCGGTTCTGCTGATCGGCGGCGCGCGGCTCGGTGATCGCCGCACGCAGCGACGCACGTTCATCGCGGGCCTGGCGGTGTTCACGCTGACCTCACTCGCCTGCGGGCTGGCGTGGAACGAGATGTCGCTCATCGTGTTCCGGTTCGGCCAGGGTGTCGGCGCGGCCGCGCTGGCGCCGCAGGTGATGACGCTGATCCAGCGCACCTTCGCCGGAGCGGCCCGGGCCAGGGCGCTTGGCGTCTACGCGGCGATCGTCTCCGGTGGCTTGCTGGCGGGCCAGATTCTCGGTGGGTTGATCGTCGACGCCGATCTGGGCGGAACCGGTTGGCGTGGGGTGTTCCTGGTGAATGTGCCGATCGGGCTCGCGCTGCTGGTGCTGGCGCCGCGCGTACTCCCGGTGGCCGTGGCGCGCACCGACCGGACGGTCGACGGGCTGGGCTTGATGACACTCACGACCACCGTGCTGTTGCTGGTCGTGCCGCTGGTACTCGGCCGTGAGCTCGGTTTTCCGCTGTGGTCGTGGTTGTGTCTCGGCGCGGGGGTGCTCGGACTCGTCGTGTTCGTCCAGGTCGAGCGCGCGGTCGCCGCACGCGGCCGTGATCCACTGTTCGCGCCGCAGGTCCTCGCGGCGCCCGGGCTGCTCGCCACTGCCGCGACGCTGTTCCTGGTGATGGGAACGTTCGGTGGGTGGCTGTTCGTGAGCGCGATCCACCTGCAGAGCGACCTCGGGTACGGCGCGCTGCGGGCGGGCCTGCAGTTCTTGCCGATGGGCGCCACATTCGCGGCGGCGGGACTGTCCTGGCAGCGAGTCCCGGCCCACCTGCACTCGAGGATGATCCCGCTCGGGCTGGTGGTGAGCGCGGTCTCGCTGGGTTGGCTCGCCTGGCTACTGGGCGAGGGCGCGGACATCGGACCTGCCGCGTCGGTCGCGTTCGCGCTGTTCGGTCTCGGCAACGGGTTGGCGTTCAGCCCGTTGATGACGCGGGCCCTCGCCGCGGTGCCCGTGACGGTCGCCGCCGATGCCAGCGGGATTCTCGCCACCAGTGTGCAGCTGGGAACGGTGGTCGGGATCGCCGGCATCGGGTCGGTGTTCTTCGAACTCGAGGCGACGAACGCCGTGGTGGTCGCCCACCTGCTCGGCATGGCGACGGCGCTGGTGGCCGCCGGGGCGGCCGCGGTTGCCGTGCACCGGATCCGCCGCTGAGCGCGGGCGATCGCGAGGTCATCGGTCCTGAGCTAGCGTGACACCATGCACGAGCTCAGGGCCGGTGACATCTTCGCCGGTTATCGAATCGAGCGGGTGCTCGGGGCGGGCGGGATGGGCAGTGTGTACGCGGCCCGGCACCCGCGCTTGCCGCGACTGGTCGCGGTGAAAGTGCTGCACTCCTCGTTTTCGGCTGATCCGGTGTTCCGTGGGCGGTTCGAGCGGGAAGCCGATCTCGCGGGGCGCCTCGACCACCCGAATATCGTGGCGATCCACGATCGCGGCAGCGAGGACGGGCGGCTGTGGATCGCGATGCAGTATGTCGCGGGCAGCGATGCGGAATCAGCCCTGCGGACAGGACCTTTGGCGCCGGATCTGGCACTGCACATCGCCCGATGCACGGCGGACGCGCTCGATTGCGCGCATGCGGCCGGGTTGCTGCACCGCGACGTCAAGCCGGCCAACATTCTGCTGAGCGAGCGCGCGAACGTCAGCGATCAGCGGGTGCTGCTCACCGATTTCGGGATCGCGAAGGCGATCGACGAGAGCACCGCGCTGACCGAGACCGGCACGTTGGTGGCAACGCTGCGGTACGCGGCGCCCGAGCAGCTCGACGGGCGCACCGCGGGCCCTCGGTCGGACCAGTATTCGCTGGCCTGCACACTGTTCCACCTGCTCGCCGGGCAACCGCCGTATACCGCGACCAACGCCGGCGCGCTGATCGGCGCCCATGTGATGCAGCCGGTGCCGCGGATCAGTGCGGTGATGCCGGGTCTGCCCAGCGCGGTGGACGCGGTCTTCGCGCGGGCGCTGGCCAAAGATCCGGGCCATCGATTCACCAGCTGCGCGGAAATGGTCGCGGCGACGACGACAGCGCTGGCAACCGGAGTCGCTCCGTTCGCCGACGCCCGTGCCGGGTCGTTCACCCGCCCCGCTCCCGACCCCACCGATCGAGCGTTCCCCTCTCCCGGCCCGTATCTCGATCACGGCGATGCGGCGGGCGAACAACCCTGGGCCACCGCGGGAGTCGCACACCCGGCGGGGCCCGAGAATCGTCAGCACTTCGACGGCACCGCGCGAGCTCATCGAGGTACAGCACGATGGTTGGCGGCGGGAGTGGCCGGGTCGGCCGCGATTGCCGCGGTGGCTACCGCGCTGGTCGTGAGCCGGGACTCGGGCGGCGCGGACGGTATCGCGACGACCATCACCAGTGCGACGACCACCAGGGTCGATCCGTGGGCGGCAGCGAGGCCGACGATGGCGTTGTTCCCTGGTCTACTCCCCGAGAATCCCGAGAGCGTCGGGTACCGGGCGATGCGGTGCAGTTTCGCGACGAAGAGCCCGGATGCGGTGTGGGACACGGGGTTCGACTGCACCGATCGCGAGGGAGCGCAGATGCAGATGCTGGCGCACCCCGACGCCGACACCGTCGGGCGGTTCGTCGCCACCCTGCCCACCGGGCCGACCCAGCAGCTGCGGTCGCGGTACGGCAGGCCGCTCACCGTGCACAGTTTCAACGGCTCCACCGGA
The DNA here is from genome assembly GCF_054031145.1 of Nocardia sp. FBN12. Classification (NCBI taxonomy): domain Bacteria; kingdom Bacillati; phylum Actinomycetota; class Actinomycetes; order Mycobacteriales; family Nocardiaceae; genus Nocardia; species Nocardia sp. FBN12. Next base: position 2,113,265 of record NZ_CM132926.1, on the reverse strand, counting down.
CCGTGGCTGCTCGTCCGATTCGATGCCGCGCCGTATTCGACTGTGCTGCTCCAGGTGTACTGGAAGGGCCACACCCATCAGGAGATGATCGACCAATGGCTGAGCACCGCACCCCTGTGACCGCGCGACTGGCGCTGGGCGCGCTCGCGGTTCTGCTCGTCGGCTGCGGCACCGTCGACGGTGCCGCGACGCCCGGCGAGATCGACGTGCGATCCCTCGACGTGGGCAGCTACACGACGGCGCCCGCCGACATCGAGGCGGGTCGAAAGTCCACCGACGGACCGATTCTGGAAGGTCTGAGGATGGCCGGTGCTGTGGTGTTTCCGCACGACGTCGATCCAGCGCTGATCCACAACTGGGGCACCGATGTCCTTGACACCCCACGGCGCGCCGCCGACACCTCGGCGATCTCCAGCGTCAATCTTGCTGTACTGGAACGGCATCGGATGATGGTGGCGTTCGACATCGCCGAAGGCTCCCTGGCCTTCGACAAGGCCAAGCCGGCGATCGAGACCGACGCGCGGATCACCAGGGTTGTGCTGTTGCGGTTTCCCGGCGCTCAGGTCGCCAAGGAGGCTGCGCGGGACCTCGAGGCGACCGACTTCGGCGTCAGTCCGGACAATCAGCCGGTACCGATCCCCGGCTACCCTGCCGCGCACGCACATTGGCGACCGGGCGTCAAGACGATCGGCGCGACCTTCGCCCACGGCGAGATCGTGGTGAGCCTGTTCCTGCAGCATCCGTCCCCGGATATCGATGCGCTCGCGACACGGGTTTCGGCTGTCCTCGACGCCCAGATCCCGCTGCTCGACGCGTTCACGCCGACGGCACCCGACAAGATCGCCCAACTCCCCCGCGATCCCGATGAGCTGTTGCGCCGCACGCTGATTCCCGGTCCGGCCAATCAGCAGATCGCCATCTCCTCACGCGAGTTCGCCGCGTGGCCGGGGCGCGCGAGCGCGCACTACCGCCCCACCGAACCCGCGGAGCTCGGTGCGGCGTGGGATCGCGGCGGCGTGGACAGCGTGTCGAATTCCTACAGCACCACGCTGTTCCGGTTCCGTGACGATGCCGCGGCGGTTGCTTTCGGCACCACCTGGCAGGACACCCTCAGCGCGGCCGCGCATCCCGTCTCCGCGCCCGCGGACGTGCCGCAGGCGCGCTGCGCGGAGCGCCGGGCGGGCAGCGCACCCGCGCTCACCCGCTGCTATGTGAACTACCGCCGCTACGGCGCGTTCGTCAGCGGCGCCGAACCGGCCGGCGTTCGCCAGCAGGCGGCGGCACAGTACGCGCTGCTGGCGAACGCCCAATAGCTCAGAGCTGGGCTTCGATCGCCTGCACGACCTCGGCGGCGTCGGGGGTGGTGCGCGGGCGGAACCGGCCCGCGACCGTGCCGTCGCGACCGACGAGGAACTTCTCGAAGTTCCACTGCACGTCGCCCGCCGCACCCTCGGCATCGGCGGTCTCGACCAGCGCGGCGTAGAGCGGGTGCCGGTCGTCGCCGTTCACATCGGCCTTGGCGAGCAGCGGGAAGTCGACACCGTAGGTGACCGAGCAGAATTCCTGGATCTCCTCGGCGCTGCCCGGCTCCTGACCCATGAACTGGTTGCTCGGGAAGCCGATCACGGTGAAACCGCGCTCGCCGTAGGCCTTCTGCAGCTCCACCAGGGCGCCGTACTGCGGGGTCAGGCCACACTTGGAGGCCACGTTGACGAGCAGCACGGCCCGCTCACCCGCCAGCTCACCCAGTGTGGTGTCCTCGCCTGCCAGGGTCTGCACCGCAATGTCTCGAATGTTCGCGCTCATCACATCACCACCAGATCTCGTCTATGTCGGTTCGATCGCCACCGTACCGGAGGCCGATCGGCACGCAACTGTCCCGCTGGACGGGAAATTCTGTAACACGTTCTTGTTTTGTCGCGCGGTTGGCGGCACCATTCCTGTGATGGGTAGTCATGCCCGCACCCCGAGCACCGGAGGAAGACCGTGAGCGAACAGCCACATCGGATCGACACCGTCCGCCCGCTGCGCGCGAGCGAGGTGACACAGTGGGATTTCGAGGCCGATGTGGTGGTGGCCGGTTACGGCATCGCCGGCGTGTGCGCGTCGATCGAAGCCGCGCGGGCCGGTGCGAAGGTGCTCATCCTGGAGCGGACCGGCGGCTGGGGCGGCGCCGCGGCGCTGGCGGGCGGATTCGTCTACCTCGGTGGCGGCACACCGCTGCAGAAAGCGCTCGGATTCGACGACACCCCGGAGAACATGGCGGCGTTCCTCACCGCGGCGCTCGGGCCCGGCGTCGACGCGGCGAAGATCAACGACTACTGCGCGGGCAGCGTCGAGCACTACAACTGGCTCGTCGATTGCGGTGTGCCGTTCAAGGAGTCGTTCTGGGGCGAGCCCGGCTGGGAGCCCCCGCACGACGAGGGCCTGATGTACTCCGGTGGCGAGAACGCCGCGCCGTTCCTCGACATCGCCGAACCCGCTCCGCGCGGCCATGTTCCGGAGCTGGCGGGCAAGAAGATCGGTGAGCGCAGCGGCGGCTACATGCTGATGAAGCCGCTGGCCGACACCGTCGCCGGACTCGACATCGACGTCGAGTACGACACCCGCATCCGTCGGCTCGTCGTCGACGAGCAGGACCGAGTGGTCGGCGTGCTGGCCACCACCTACGGCAAGCCCGTCCTCGTGCGCGCCGCGCGCGGTGTCGTGCTGGCGACCGGCAGTTTCGCCTATGACACCGAGATGATCGACCGCTACACCCCGCGTCTGAGCGGCAGGCCCGGCGCGGCCATCGAGGAACACGACGGCATCGGCATCCGGCTGGCTCAGGCGCTCGGCGCCGAGCTGGCGCACATGGACGCCAGCGAGGTGGCCATTTTCGGCGATCCGCAGATGATGGCGCGCGGCATCCTCGTCAACGGCCGCGGTCAGCGCTACGTCACCGAGGACACCTACCCCGGCCGGATCGGTCAGGCGACGCTGTTGCAGAACGACAACCAGGCGTTCCTGATCATCGACGAGGCCTCGCTGGAGGAGGCGCTCGCCACCGAGAGCGCCACCCCGTTCTTCCGCTTCCAGCCCAAGTGGGTCGCCGAGACGGTCGCCGAACTCGAGGCCGAAATGGGCCTGCCCGCACAGACATTGCAGACCACCGTCGCCACCTACAACCAGCACGCCGAGCACGGCACCGACCCGGTGCTCGGCAAGAAGCCCGAATGGGTGCGCCCGATCAAGGGCTCGCTCGCCTGCTTCGACCTGCGCGGATTCACCGCCGGATTCACCCTCGGCGGGCTGCGCACCGACCTGGATTCGCGGGTGCTGCACGTCAGCGGTGAGCCCATCGCGGGCCTGTTCGCGGCCGGGCGCTGCACCTCGGGACTGTGCGCGTACGGCTACGTCAGCGGGGCCTCGCTCGGCGACGGCAGCTTCTACGGCCGGCGCGCGGGCAAAGCCGCGGCGGCCGGCTGAGCCGCGCACGACCCACCACGCGCTCGCGGTCAGTACTCTGCTTGCAGCGCCACGCCCGGCGACGAGTCCGGCTGCGCTCGCGGTCTTTTCACGTCCGCGAGCAGGCGCGCCGAACATCAGACGCAGTGCAGATCGGAGTTGGACAGTGCAAGCAGGTGGGACGTCCGCGGATTACGTGATCGTCGGCTCCGGATCCGCGGGGGCGGTGCTCGCGAATCGGCTCAGTGCCGACCCGAGCACCACGGTCGTGCTGTTGGAGGCGGGCCCGGCCGACGACGACAAGCTCGCCCATATTCCGGCCGCGTTCTCGAAACTGTTCCGCAGCGAGCGTGATTGGGACTATCTGACCGAACCGCAGGCCGAGCTCGGCGACCGGCGGATCTACTGGCCGCGCGGCAAGACCTTCGGCGGCTCGTCGTCGATGAACGCGATGATGTGGGTGCGTGGCTTCCGCGCCGACTACGAGGAATGGGGGCTGCTGGCGGGCGAGAAGTGGAATTTCGCCGCCGCGGTGGAGCAGTTCCGCAAGATCGAGAACGTCCAGGACGCGCAGTTCCCCGACGAAGGTTCCAAGGGGCCCCAGCACGTGCAGCGCCAGCGCAGCCCGCGCGCGTCGACGCATGCGTTCCTCGAGGCCGCGAGCCAGGCGGGCCACGCCCTGGAATCAGCGAATCGTCCTGCGCCCGAGGGCTTTACTCAGACCATGGTGACTCAGCGCGACGGCAGGCGCTGGAGCACCGCCGACGGGTATCTGCGGCCCGCGATGAAGCGGTCGAACCTGACTGTGCTGGCCTCCTCGCTCGCTACCCGCGTGCTGTTCGAGGGCACCACGGCTACCGGCGTCGAGTACCGCAGCGGCGAGCAGACCTACACGGTGACCGCGAATCGTGAAGTCATCCTGTGTGGTGGCGCGGTGAACAGTCCGCAGCTGCTGCAACTCTCGGGCATCGGTGATCAGGACGAGCTGACGGCACACGGCATCGAGCCGGTCGCCCACTCCCCCGAGGTCGGCGCGAACCTGCAGGACCACTTGATCGCGGCGCTCGGCTACAGCGTGGACTCGGATTCGCTGTTCACCGCGGAGAAGCCACTCGAACTGATCAACTACCTGGTCCGCCACCGGGGCATGCTCACCTCCAATGTCGGTGAGGCATACGGTTTCGTGCGCAGCCGGCCCGACCTCGAGCATCCCGACCTCGAGCTGATCTACGCACCGGCGCCGTTCTACCACGAGGGTCTGGTCGAGGCCACCGACCATGGTGTCGTGCTCGGCGCGATCCTGCTCCGTCCGCGCAGCCGCGGCAAGATCAGCCTGGCGTCGGCCGATCCGACGGCCAAACCGGTGATCGATCCGCGCTATCTGTCCGACGCCGACGGCGCCGACCGGGCCGCGCTGACCGCCGGGCTGCGGGTGTGCGCCGGACTCGCCGGGCAGCCCGCGCTCAAGAGTGCGCTGGGCGCGGTGATCTATCCGCCCGAGGCACCCGACGATCTCGAGGCGGCTATCGCGCTGACCATCGAACAGTTCTCGCACACCCTGTACCACCCGGTCGGCACCTGCCGGATGGGCACCGACGCCGCCAGCGTCGTCACCCCCGATCTGAAGGTCCGCGGCGTTACGGGTCTGCGCGTCGCCGACGCTTCGGTGATGCCGCTGATCATCCGCGGACACACCAACGCCCCCGCCATTTTCATCGGTGAGCAGGCCGCGGACTTCATCCTGGCGCAGGCCTGACCTGGGCGAAGGTGGCGCGCGGGGGCGCGCCACCTTGTCCTCATGCTGCCGCGAGGCCCAGCGACGCGGCCGCGAGCAGCAGATACGGCAGCGGATAACCCAGATCCGCGTACTGGCGCGCCCGCAGCACAGTGAGTTCGGCGGTCAGGAAATACAGTACGAGCCCGCCGGCGGCGGCCACCGCCAGCGGCCGGTAGGCCAGGCCGACGAGCAGCCCGAGGCCACCCGCCGCCTTGATCAGTGCCAGGGGTGTGAGCGCCCACGGCGCGATGCCGTAGTTGCGCATGTTCTCGCGCACCCAGTCGGCACGAACGACGTCGGCCAGCGCGGCGGCCAGCGCGGCTATCGCGGCAAGTACGGTGACGACGAGATAGGTGGTGTGCATCGGGATCAGATCCTCCGTCTACAGGTGATCGGCGCCTCTGACATCGTGGAGACAGCCGTGATCGGACGGCGAAGTGCCGTCCGATCGATAGACGACCCGCGTGAGCGAAAGGTGACCGATGCGCGCAGAGCAGCCGCAAGCGTCGGCCCGCGCGTTCGAACAACGCCGCGATCGCCTACGTGGCATCGCCTATCGGATGGTGGGTTCCGCGGCCGAAGCCGAGGATGCAGTCCAGGAGGCCTGGTTACGGCTGGCAGGCACCGCGACCGACATCGCCGATCTCGACGGCTGGCTCACCACGGTGGTGTCGCGGATCTGCCTCGATATGCTGCGCGCCCGCACCCGTCGCGCCGAGGTCGCGACACCGGATACGCCGGCGCGGGCGGCGACCGGCGCCGGTGTGGATCCCGAAGCCGAAGCGTTGCGAGCAGATTCCGTCGGACGGGCGTTGCTCATCGTCCTCGGCACGCTCGGCCCCGAGGAACGGGTGGCCTTCGTGCTGCACGATCTGTTCGCCGTGCCGTTCGCCGAGATCGCGCCGATGCTGCGGCGCACGCCCGCCACCACCAAGAAGCTCGCCAGTCGCGCCCGGCTGCGCGTGCACGCGCCCGCGCGGATCGAGTCGACGGAACTGCTCGCGCACCGGGCCGCGGTGACGGCCTTCGCGCAGGCCGCCGGCGAGGGCGATCTGGGCGGACTGCTCGCGGTGCTCGCTCCGGACGTGGTGCGCACCGCGGATCCGGCGGCGCTGTCGCCCGGGATGGCGGTGGCCGTGCGGGGCGCGCGCGCCGTGGCCGAGGGCGCGCTCGCGCTGCGCCGGCGCTCGCGGGACGCGGTGCTGGTACTCGTCGACGGCAGGCCGGGTCTGGTGGTGGCGGGTGCCGGCGGCGTGGACTTCGTGGTGACGTTCCGCGTGCGCGGCGAGCAGATCGCGGCTTACGACGTCGCGGCCGCACCGGAACGCGTGGCCGCGCTCACGCTGTCATTGCTGCCGGAACAGCCTTGATCGGGCCGCGAAATGACCCGATGCCGAGATTCTGGCAGTCGATGCACCTTCGCACCTGATGCCTGCTCACGAAGGGCGAACCAGCGGTCGAGCCTGGTCAGAGGGCTGGGACGCGCGCAAACCCCAACGGCGGCGTAGGTACGCGGCCGGAACGCAGGTCGTGCCGGAAATCGGGGAGCAACGGCAGCATCTCGACATTGCGCGCGGCATAACAGCGCACCATCGGCAATGCGCGCGAGACCTCCGCGCGTTCGACCGGCTCGGCGTCGAGAAACGCGAGTGCGTCCAAGCCGAGGCCGAGAGTCCCCGCGATGCGGACGATCGAGGCCGATTTGCGGCCCCAACCGACCTCGACCGCCGAGAACATCTCGTACAGACCGTGGCGGTACAACGTGCGCATGGTTCTTGCTCGATCACCGCGCGCGGCCACGGCGTGCAGCACACCGCGCTCGCTCAGTTTCGTCAGCGTGCGCAGTGCCGGTGGGCGCAGCATGGTGCCGGTCTCGTCGTGGACGACACCCTCCCAGAGGGTCTCGTCCAGTTCCCAGACCAGACAACGGACGGCAGGTCGCATGGCGCTGAACTCTACAACCACTGATAGCGAAGAACCAGACTTGTGACCTGTCACTACCCGGGCTTTCCAGCGTGGGCCCCGCACCCAGAACCTGACAATCCATTCCGGTTTCGTTTGCAGTTCGTTAGGGTGGGGTTCGCTGGACAGCGGGGGGTACAGCCGAAACTGGCGAAGGGAACACAGATGTCCGTCCACAATCCACCCCGGCCGTCGCTGACCGTCTCGGGCAAGCCGATGTCGTTGCCACTCAAGGACGTTCGCGCACTGTCGCGGCAGATGGTCGGCCATTTCGTCGCCAACGTCGCCCCCTGCGGCACGCTACCCGGTGACGCCATCTCCGGCGATGTCACCACGATCACCCGGATCTGTCTGGAATTCGCGGTCGGCATGCTCGATGGGCGTGATATCCCCAGCCAATTGATGCGCCTGCAGGACGCGGCCAGCGCGTGGGCTCGTGAGGGCGTGCCGATCGACACGATCCACCACTCGATCGCCGAGGGCTTCAAGATCGGCCTCGACCTGGTCGTCTCGAGCGCGTCGGGCAATGACTTCGACAGCCTCGTCGGTGGCGTCAAGGTCGTGATGGAACTGCTCGACACGATCACCGCCCAGATCTCCCTCGCGTATGTGCGCGAGCTCCGCGGCGTGGTCAGCGAACACCACACGGCCGTCCACACCCTCACCTCCGCCCTGCTCGGCGGCCACAGCACCTCGACGATGGCCCGCGAATGCGGCATCACCATCGCCGAGACCTACACGGTCTTCGCCCTGGCGATCCCGCAGCACCGCGAGGAAGCCAATCCGGCGTTGGATTCGAAGGTCGTCGCCCGCCGCAAGCTGCGCCGGGTGCAGGCCGAACTGGCCAAGCGTTGCGGTGACTCGGCGCTGTCGCTGCTCAGTGTCGACGGCGGGACCGTACTCATTCCGGCCGACGCCTTCGACCGCGAGGGGCTGGCCGCGCTGGTCGCCCAGCTGTCCCAGGCCGCGCAGGTCGGGATCACCGCGGCGATGGTGGAAACGAGCACCACCGGGGTGCCCGACGCCGCCGATCAGGCCCACGAACTCCTCGACATGGTGCAGCGGCTCGACGTGACCTCGGGCCTGTACCGCTTCGACGAGCTCGCCCTGGAATACCAGCTGACCCGCCCCGGCCCCGGCCGCGAATTCCTCGGCTCGCTGCTCGATCCGCTGGATCAGTACCCCGAGCTGCTCGAAACCCTGCAGCGCCATATCGCCAACAATCTCAACCGCCAGCGCACCGCGCGGGTGCTGCACGTGCACACCAATACCGTCGACTACCGGCTCAAACGGATCGGCCAGCTCACCGGTTTCGATCCCACTCAGCCTTCGGGGCTGTGGTACCTGCGTTCCGCGCTGGTCGCGCGCAGCTACCGCTCGGTCCCAGCCTGATCCCGCACACGACGAAGGCGCTGCCCACGCGACGTGGCAGCGCCTTTGTCGTGCCGCGAACATGAGCGAAGGCGCTGCCCACCGTGGTGAGCAGCGCCTTCGTGTCGTTCTCAGCGGGAGCGGGTCACAAGGATCCGCCGCCACCGACAAGCCACGGGTTGAACGCGCAGGTCAACTGCGGGTTCTGCACCGGGTCGAGCGCCCGCAGCGCGATCGACAGCGCACGCGGTGAGTACATCATCGTCAGATGATCCGAGATGTCCTGCTCGCAGCCGTCCTGCAGGGTGATGTTGTTGACGGTCGCGCCCGGACCCGCCTTCAGGAACGTCAGCTCGTAGGGGTTGGTGACCTCGTCATAACGGGTACCGACGACGGTGTAATCGACACCGGCGACAGTGTCACCCCCCGCGTTGAGGTTGTTGACGAAATCCGAGCCGATCGTCTGCTGGATACCGGCGTGCCCGACGAAGATCTCGATCGGACCCAGGATGTCGATACCCAGGTTGTTGATCATGCGCCCCAGCGCACCGATGCCGTCGAGACTGGTGCCGTGGTGGGTGGCGCCGAAGGTGATCAGCTTGTTCACCTTGGCGGCGCCGCCCTCGAACTTGGTGTAGTGATTCGCCATCGACCCACCTTGCGAGTGCGCGATGATGTCGACCTCGTCCGAGCCGGTGGCCGCGAGAACCCGGTCGACGAACGCCGCGGTCTGCTTGGCCGAATCCTGGATGTAGCCGGTGCCCATGACACCGGGCAGGAACGAACCGAGCCCGCCACCTTCCATCATGTTCGAGCGGCCGTAGTTGAACGTGAACGTGCAGTAGCCGGCGTCCTTGATCGGCTGTCCCATGTAGGCGTAGCCGTTGTAGGCGTTCATCCAGGTGCCGTGCAGCAGCACGACCGGACGAGGATGCTCGGCGGTCGGCTTGCAGTTCCAGTCGTTCGTCCCTGGTGCGGCGGCATCGGGGTTGCCGAGACCGTAGGCGAACGCGGCGAGGAACGCCGTCGACTCCGGTCCGTAAGCACCGGGATCCGACGAATAGCCGCCCGAGGAGCCCGAACTGGACCCCGAACCGCCGTAGCAATCACCGGAGCCGTTACCCGACCCGGCACCGCTGCCGGAGGTGCACGCCGACCCCGACCCGGCGACCTGGCGGCCTTCGGAGACGATGCCGGCGAGATCCTGCTCGGTCGGCGCCGCAGCGGGAGCCGCGCTCGCCCCCGGCCCGGTGAGCACCATGGAGAGGGCACCGACACCGGCGAAGACCGCCGTGTGCAGCGTGCGTCTGCGACTGGGAGATTTCATGTGTTGACTTGTCTTCCTGTGCGATTCGAATATTCGTCGCCCCTTTTCAGCCGGGAGAACGAATGGCTTGTCGAAACCGCCCAAAACATAAGCCGCAGAAATCATTACACGACGATTGTCACGCGCTGTCTGGGTAGGTCACCACGTCCCGTCGAAAACCGCCATGACAGGGCACAGGAAAATATTCAGCATTCGCTGCGCGCGGGAACCCCGAGAAGTCGCTCGTCGAGCCACAGCATCGCCTCCGGATATCCGGTCGCCGCGCCGATGATGTGTTCACCGAGCACGCCGCGATACACCGCGCTGGCGCCGAGTTCGCACTGCTCGGCATAGAGATTGCGCGCACCCTCGGCGGGGATCCACCACTCTTGGTCACCGTTGTAGATATAGAGCGGAGCCGACGAGCGCATTCCTCGCATCCGGGTGATCTCGTAGATGTCGGTGGCCAGTTCCGAACGCAGCGGGTCGGCGATGTTGGCGCCGACATCGATCGGCAGGTGCAGGATTCCCGGCACCGCGAACACGCTGGCACACGTATCTTTCATGATCGACGTCGTGACCCAGCGCCCGAGATTGTTCATCGCGGCGAGAATTTCGGGGCGTTCCCGGCCGATCGCGAAGGTCGCGGCCATAAATATTCCGGAGGCGAGATTGGCATTCATACTGCGCGAAAGGATTTCGAAGTCGGCGGGCACGCCGCCCAATGCCGCGCCGACGATCGAATCGGCCAGTTCCGGTGCGTAGGAATCGATCAGCTTCGCCGCGCCGTGGGTGGCGATCGCGCCGCCGGAATAGCCGGTCATCGCGAAGCGGCTCTCGCCATAAGCCACCGGATCGATGCCGCGCACCGCCCGGATCGAGTCGAGCACAGCGTGCCCAGCGACGTACGGTTCGGCGTAGGCCATCCACGGACCCTGGTGGTCGGGCACCAGCACCGCGTACCCGCGCAACACCGCCAGTTGGGTGGTCGGCGGGATGAACTCGGTCGCACTGGATTGCGTGGTCAGACCGTGCGCCAGTGAGTAGCCCGGAGTGCACTTGCGCCCCAGCGCGTCGATCGGCAGGTTGTTCACCAGCACGGGGCGGTCGCCGGGACCGGTCCACTCGGTGGCGGGCACGATGAGGGTCGCCGTCGCGTAGGACGGTCTGCCGTGCGCGTCGTCGGTGCGGAATTTCAGCAGCGTCGCCGACCGGATGGGTACCAGGGTCAACCAGGCGGCGGTGCCGGTGACGTCGCGGGATTCGATCAGCTCGCCGGGCGACAACTCCGCGAGACCGACCGGCCACTGATCGAAGATCGGATCCCCGACCGCCGACGGGAGCACCGCCGCGTGCAGCGCCGCGAGCTCGGCGGCCGGATCGGCGGCGTTCGGCGGGATCGGTGAGGGAAGCACCTGGTCGATCCAGCGCTGCAGATCGGGCAGGAAACCCGGTGTCCCCACCTGTGGCACCGGGAATTCCTGGGTCGGCGGCGGATCGGCGGCGGCCGTGCCCGCCGTGAACGCGAACGCCAGCATCATCGAACAGACAAGTACTCGAACAGATCTCATGGCACACACGCCTTCGGGTGGCAACGGATTCGTCGATGACGTGCCACTATGCGGTGCTTCGACCCCGCCGAAACTCCCCCACCGCGCCGTCGTCAGAGCATTCACGCTACGGGCAGCGGCGAACTGACTTCGGCGTTGTGCCCGAGTCGTGTGCGCAATGCCGCTGTATCGCAACAAGAATCGCCCGGCACGGCACGAATCGACCCGGATCCGCGTCGGGGCGAACGGATCCGGGCCGAAACGAAACCGGACTCAGCAGGTGCTGGGCGCCGGTTCCCCCTGCAGCCGGGCATCGAGCCAACTCAGCGCGGAAGGCAGTCCGAGCACAGCTGCGGTCAGGTGGTCGGGTGTCGGTGTCTGCTGGCTGACAACCTTGGCGCCCGCAGCACACCAGCGCTGCGTGGTGGCGGTGATCGCGTCGACCGGGATGAGCCCGTCGATCGGCGAATGCCATTCGAAGACAGGCATAGTCGGCGCGCCGGGATACAGCTCGAGGCTGTTCTCCTCCACCACGGCGCGCGCTTCGGGGTCCTCCACCAGCGAAGTCGTCGCCGCGAAGTCGAGAATCCCGCGCCCTGCGCCCGCACCGAGGATGTCGTTGGTGCAGGCATCGCGAATCGACGCACGGGCGGCCAGACCGCTGGCGTTCATCTGATCGCTGATCGGAAACCGTTGGGGGTATTCCCGTTCCAGGCCGATCCCGGCGGCCAGCGCGAGCCCGAAGACCGGGTGCGACCCGAAGCCGAGACCCTCGAGCATCGACACCAGATTCATCGGCACCCCGCCCATCGCCGCCCCCGCGATCTGCAACTCGGGCGCGTACTCGGGCTGCAGCGCCGCCGCCCAAGCCGTCGCCATGCCGCCACCGGAATACCCGGCCATCGCGACCCGGCTGCCACTGATCCGCAACTGCTCGACCTGGCGCACCGCGCGGATGCCGTCGAGGGTCACCTGACCACCCAATTTCGCTGCGCCATACGCGAAATTGGGTCCGAGGTGGTCGGGCACGGCCATCGTCCACCCGCGCTTCAGTGCGTAGTTCCAGGCCACCGCCTCGCGCACCATCAGGTCCGGATCGTCGGTATAGAGGACTTTGGAGACCGAGCAGCGCGTGCCGAGCCCGTTGATGATGTGCTGGTAGGACAGCACGGGGGCATCGGTGCGGTGATTGTTCGGCTGGAGCACGGTTGTCGTCGCGGCGATCGGGTCGCCCGCGGAATTGGTGGAACGGAACTGGATCAGGGTGATCGTGGTGTCGGGGAACATCGCCAGCGGCGGCATCGGCCGCACACCGAGAACGTCACCGGGCTCGCTGTCGGCGATATCGGCCGGCTGGCTGTAGAAGGGATCGGGGTCGGCACTCGGGTACAGCGGTGCGGTGTGGCCCGCCGCGGCCGGCACCACGGTGAGCACCGCCGCCACCACACAGGCCAACAGTGTCCGGCCCGGCCGAGTGTGTCGTGCCGCGGTAACCCAGATCATGCGGCTGTCCCTCCCGTGTCGCTGCTGTCGAGAGCGATCTTCGCCGGTACCGTGGCTCCTCGTCGACGGGTCACCGCGAACATCGGCGGAGCTCACAACATCACCGGGTGCACGGTTGTGACCGGAGGCAGCCCACCGATGGGCGGACGCACCGCCGCGGCGACAGGTGGATTGTGAGATCTCCAAGCGAAATCGGAACGTGTTCCTCTCGATGGTGCAAGCCCTACCGTCGAGTAGGAAGGCGCTCACCAGTGCCGGGGCGAAAGGAGCACGCCATGATTCCCATCGACGAGAACATCGCCGCCACCCTCCACCGCATCGACCCGAACGAGATACCGACCCGGCGGATCACGGTGTACTTCGATGGCCCCACGCCCGAGGACGCACTGGTCCTGGAATACGCGGCGACTCAGGCCGAGGCCTGGGAATTCACCTCGGCGGCCGTGCATTCCGGCCTGCTGGTCACCGTCGACGGCCAGGTCGGCCCCGGCCTGCGCCGGTTGCCCTGCCGGTCGCTGTGGCACCGATGACCTCGACGCCGCCCCGCTAAGCTGGCGGGCGGGGCGCATCGGCCCCCGGTGAGGAGAAGGGGCAGACGTGGCACGGTGGCAGTTCCGGCTCGCTCTCGCCGCGACGGCCGTCCTCACCGGTTGCGGCTCGGCCGACATCGCGGATGTCGCGACCCCGACCACCACGACTACCCCGACGACGACCCGAAGGGTGCCCGCCACCATCGCACCGCCCACCACCACGGTCGATCCCTACGCGGGCCTTCCCCTCATCGACCACGTGAGCTGGACCGAGAACATCGACGGACCCCGGCTGCTCGTCTTCCCCACCCCGGCCGGCCGCAAGACCGCCGCACCCGGCACCGACGAGCTCGCCTGGCAGGAAGTGCGCGCCCTGGATGGCGGCGCCGACGCGCCGGGCATGCGCGACCAGTTCCTTTGCCACTGGGTGTGGGCGAGGATGGTGGCACCCGACAAACCGAGCTGGAATCTCGAACCGTGGCGGCCCGACGTCGGTTACCAGGCCACGGTATCGGCGAACTGCAATCCCGGCGGCCCCGAACGCTGATAGGAGCAACCATGCGCATCGTCATCGCCGGTGGACACGGCAAAATCGCTCTGCTGCTGGCTCAGATCCTGACCCGGCGTGGCGACCAGGTCCACGCGCTCATCCGAGAGCCGGGCCAGGCCGCCGATATCGCCGCGACCGGCGGCGTCCCGGTCATCTACGACATGGAGCGCGACACTCCCGCCGACCTCGCGGCCGCGGTCGCCGGTTCGGACGCGGTGGTATTCGCGGCGGGTGCCGGCGCGGGCAGCGGCGCGGCACGCAAATACACCGTCGACCTCAACGGTTCGGTGCAGCTGGCCGACGCCGCCGAGCACACCGGCGTCGCGCGGTTCGTGCAGATCTCGACGATGGGCGCGGGCAGCCCGCCCGCGCCGGGCACCGACGAGGTGTGGGCCGCCTACCTCGACGCCAAGACCCGCGCCGAGGAGGACCTGCGGACCCGCGCGCTGGCTTGGACGATCCTGCGGCCCGGGCAGCTCACCGACACCGAAGGCAACGGTCTGATCACGCTCGGGCCGCCGCCGATTCCGCGCGCCGCGGTACCGCGCGCCGATGTCGCCGCGACACTCGCGTCGATCTTGGTCGCGGACAACACCTTTCGACGCACGCTCGAGCTGGTTTCCGGAACGCAGCCGATCGACACGGCCGTCGCAGCTATTGAATAGCCAGAAATTAACTATCGCAATATATTTCACCCTTTCGGCATATGCGGAGTCGACCCGCGCCGCATTGTTGTCGCCCGGTGAACACAGCGAGCCGCCGGTCACGACACTATTCGCGCGCCACCTTCGGTGACGGCGGCGGCCACAGACCTGGATTCGCCGCTCAGAAGCGGAGAAACATGCTGCATCGAGACGGAATCGATCGTGCAGATGTGCTTGCATCTGAAAGTGTCCCCGTCCTAAACTCAGGGCCGCAACACAATTCAGGGGATAATCAGGGGAGGCCGCGAGCGGCACACCCGGGGCCAGGTTTGCCTTGGGTTTGCCACTGCCTGAGTAGCACAGGGGCATTCACATGAACAACACCACGGACCATTTCGGCCTCGCTGATCGCGCAGCGACCACCCATCCCGGCACCGCACAGTGGTCGAGGGAAAGCGCGGTCGCCTTCGTCATCGATGCCGTGGAATCCACCGGCGCGGCAACACGCAACGATTTCGATATCGACCGGATCGTGACCACCGCGCACGAGTTGGCCGACGACTGGGATCCGCACATGCTGACCCCTGATACTTTCTGGCGAATAGCCGCCGGCTGTATCCGGTACTGAACGGCGGATCGGTACCCGGGCTGTTCGACATCGCCGAGCGACCCGGCGTGAGTTCTGCGTGCCGGTGCCGCCCTGCGGTCAATCCCGCTCGGCGTAGGAGAGCAGAATCTCCCGTGAGCGGTCCGGCCGTTCGGCCTGGACGCTGAGCTGATCCATCACCGACAGATACATCGCGAGGTCCTGCCGGCGCTCGAGATAGAGCGCGCTGGTGAGTTGCTCGAGGTAGACGATGTCGGGCAGTTCCGGTTCGGCGAACCGCAGAATACTGAACGAACTGCCCGCCGCCGCGTGCCCGCCCGCCGCGTACGGCAGCACCTGCACCGTCACATTCGGCAGTTCCGAGAGCTCGGCCAGGTAGCGCAGCTGAGCCCGGTGCACCTCGCGGCCACCGATCGGACGGTGCAGCACGGCCTCGTCGATCACCGCCCACACCACCGGCGGGTCGATCCGGCGCAGCACATCCTGGCGCAACTGCCGAACCTGGACCCGACGGTCGGTGTCGGCGTCGTCGAAACCGAGAGTGACGATG
Organism: Nocardia sp. FBN12; assembly: GCF_054031145.1. Taxonomy (NCBI): domain Bacteria; kingdom Bacillati; phylum Actinomycetota; class Actinomycetes; order Mycobacteriales; family Nocardiaceae; genus Nocardia; species Nocardia sp. FBN12. Next base: position 2,097,468 of record NZ_CM132926.1, on the reverse strand, counting down.
GCCCTGGTGTACTCCGGCGTCTGTAGTAGGCCGGGTACCAACTGGGCCTCATAGGTACGAATCTTGCTGGCCGCCTGCTCGAGCCCGAGGTAGGTGCTGAACCACGACGGCAGCAGATCGCTGTAGCGATGCCACCAGCCGGGTTCGCTTGCCTGCCTTGCCAATTCGAAGAACGAGGTGCGTTCCGCGGCATCGTGCACGCCGTAGAGGGTGAGCAGATCCCGGATGTCACGTTCCTTGAAACCGGTGCGGCCCAGCTCGAGTCGGCTTATCTTGGCGTGCGAGCCGCGGATCGCGTCACCGGCGGCCTCGCGGGTGATGCCTTTACCCTCGCGTAGCTTGCGCAACTGGCCACCGAGCGCGATGCGCAACACGGTGGGGCCACGGTCTACAACAGGTTGTACGCGACCGATCTCGTCGGGTTCAGCCGTCATGGACCCAGATGTTACCGATTACCCGGTGAGGTAGTCGAACTCTCCGGCCTTCGCGCCGCGGATGAACGCGTCGATTTCGGGCCTGGTGTAGAAGATCACCGAGCCCTGTGGGTCGCGCGAGTTGCGCACAGCGACCGAACCATCGGCCGCTTCGGCGACCTCGACGCAGTTTCCGCTCGGGTTGCTGTAGGTACTCTTGCGCCACGCGCCGTCTCCCGGGCGTTCACGCTGATCATGCTGCATTCCGGACATACCGCACTCCTCGTTCTCGAATGATGCCCAACGGTACGAACATTGCAGATGCACGTACAAACGTTCTTGCATCCGCCTTGCGCGATGGGGACATTAACACGCGAAACGTGACCGCGCACCGGTCGGTACTTACCCGACGTCACGACCGGGGGGCGACTCCGGCCAAGTCGTCCAGCCCCCTGAATTCTTCAGCGCCACAACCTCATCCCGGCCCGACACGGCCCGAACGAACGTGCAGATGTGCTTGCATCCGAAAACGACCGGCCCGTACACTCGGCCCGAGATCACCGGGAGGTACCTCGGCTCCATCAGCCGGACCGGCCTTCCATCGCCGGATGGGAGGGGCTTCGATGAGCAGTCCGTTGCAGCGACACCTCGGTGCCGCAGGCGCACCGCCCACCGCGTGTAGCGACGAGCCGAACGGGCTCACCTACCGTCAGGCGCGCGAGATGCTACGCCAGCACGACATCCATGGACCACAGTGCCGCCAGTGGCTCGCCGCGGCGGCGTATCTGTCCGCGGGGCTGGACGACGAATAGTCCGGTTGTAACGTCTTCGTGCTGGTCAGACCGGTGCAAACCGGTCATACTTGGCGGCGACGACCGATCCGGACAGGTGGTGCGCGTATGCGGATAGCTGAGATCTTGCGCAACAAGGGCACGGCGGTCACCACCGTGCCACCGCGGACGACGGTGCGTGACCTACTGGCGGCCCTGGCCGAGCACAATATCGGCGCGGTGGTCGTCTCCCCCGACGGTGCGGTGATCGCGGGCATCGTGTCCGAACGCGATGTGGTGCGTCATCTCCACGCCCACGGTGCCGCGCTGCTGGATCGACCGGTCACCGACATCATGACGGCCAGGGTTCGCACCTGCGGGCCCGATGAGGATGTCTCGTCGCTGCGCGATGTGATGACCGAGCATCGGATCCGGCACATGCCGGTGGTGGAGTCCGACCGGCTGATCGGCATCGTCAGCATCGGCGACGTGGTGAAGAGCGAGATCACCGAACTGGCCGCCGAACGCGAGCACCTGGTCGAGTACCTCCAAGGCAACTACTGAGCGCAACGCCGCCCCACGGCAGCCGAAAAGCGTTGCGCCTGAGAATTCTTCGCGAGCCGTACCAGAAACGTGCGTATCGTTGAACAGGTGCACCCCGCCCGGCCCGAGCTCGCCGCAGCATCGGTGACGCGGCACGCGCCGACTCCGGTGCCCGCCTCGATCCGGTCGCGGTTTCCCGCCCTGACCGATCCCTCGGTGGTCTATCTCGACAGCGCCGCGACGACGCAGAAGCCCGACACCGTCATCGCGGCGGTCACCGGCTACCACCGCGAGCACACCGCCAATCCGGGCCGCGGCACCTATGGTTGGGCCACCTCGCTGTCCGCGCGGATCGCCGCCGTCCGCACCAGGGCGGCCGGTTTCGTCGGCGCGCAGCACTGCGACGAAATCGTGTTCACCGGCGGGGCCACCGCCGCGCTCGGCGCGATCGCGCACAGTTGGGGCCTGGCAGACCTGAACGACGGCGACGAAATCCTCTACAACCCCGCCGATCACGCCGCCAATGTGCTGCCGTGGCATCACCTGCGCGACACCCTCGCCAGATTCGGCCGCCGAATCGTGCTGCGGCCCTACCGCAGCACCGCGACCGGCGAGGCCGACATCGACGACATCCTGGACCTGGTCGGTCCGCGCACCCGGCTGATCACCACCAGCCACCTGCATCACGTGTACGGCGGACTCACAACCCTCGAAGAGTTGCACGGCCGGATCGACCCCGCCATCCTGCTGTGCTTCGATTGCGCGCAGAGTGGTGGGCACCTACCGGTCGACGTGACAGCTCTGCGCGCCGATTTCGCGGTCTTCGCGGGGCACAAGATGTTCGGCGCGCCCGGCACCGGCCTGCTGTACTGCCATCGCCGGGTGCACGACAGGCTGCGGCCCTTCCTGCCCGGCGGGCAGTCCGGGGTCAGGATCACCGACGCCGGTCTGATCGGCACCGGCATGCCCGAACTGCTCGAGGGCGGCACACCCGATATCCCCGGGATCCTCTCCCTCGCACCGGCTTTCGATCTGCTGGACGAAGTGGACCGGTTCGCTGTCGCCGCGCACAACCAGGTGCTCACCCTGCGGCTCATCGCTGGCCTGCGCGAGATTGCCGGACTCGACTTCCTCCCCGGCCCCGCGCACGCCGCGTGCGCCGTGGGCTACGGGATCGTGTCGTTCACGCTCGACTCGATCACCGCGGCCGATCTCGGGTTCGTGCTGGCCGATGCCGGATTCCTGGTGCGCACCGGCGCGCACTGCGTGCCGTCCGCCGATGCCGCGAGTGGTTCGGTGCGGGTGAGTACCCAGCTCTACAACACCCTCGACGAGATCGACCGATTCGTCGCCTGCGTGTCCGGCATCGCCGGGCACGGGCGCTGACCTGTCCGCCAAGCCCCGACGCCGAGGAGGAACGATGGGTACACCCACCGTGCAGCACTACGATCGCCGCGCCGCGTCCCGGGTACTGGCCCGACTGGCCGCCCCCGGATTCCTCGCGGCCACCGACCCGCCACCTCCGGTCCGGATCAGCTTCCGGGCCACCGCATTACAGCCCGAGGCGGGTGCCGCGCTGACGCAATCCCAGCGGATGTATCTGGAACGGTTCATGCGACCGTGCCGTCCCGACCAGGTGACCAGCGCGACCCACCGCCTCACCTGGACCGACAGCGCGGGCATCCCCAACACCGGGTACTTCCACACCTCGGGCGCCGGCCCTGAGCTCGCGGTGATCGCCCGTGAAACGGTTCTCGCACTGTGGCATTCACTGTCCGCATCGGCTCTGCCGGCGCGGGCAGCGGCGCTGTCGGCCCACGATCGCGGCGTCCTCGCCGCGACCACCACCGATCACGACCCGCACGAGATCTTCCGGGTCGGGGTCGAGGCCACAGGACGGGCGCTGGTGCAGCACGGACTGATCGCCGCCGATACCCCCTATCGCGGGGTTGCCGCATTCGCCAGGGGCATGCGCGATTCCGGTATCTTCACCGCCGTCGCCACCCGCTGGTTCTGGGAGTTGCAGGCGTCGACCTTCCGGCGCGGGATGATCCCGGTGCGCCTGGCCACCCAACCCGATGGGCTGGTGCGCTACACCGCCGACTCGATCGCTGTCCTGCGAGCGATGAAGGACGCGACGATCGCCGACGCGCACGCGGTGATGCGTCGCGCGACCACCGACGAAGGCCTCGACACCGAGGCGGCCGTCGCGAAGTACCACGACGACCTCGATCTGATCTCACGGCAGTACGCACTGCTCCCGGCCGATGCCCGACCCGCCTGCCTCGCGGCCACTCAGCACGACATCGACGGTGTTGCCGTGCATGTCCTCGGTGCGGTCGCCGACCGGTTCGTCGAGACCTTCGCCGCGCTGGCGGGCTCGGTGGAGGTGGTCGAGGATACGGCGGTGGAACCGTCCGGAATCGAGGGTGCCGACGATGACGGTGTCTTCTACGTGCCCGATATGAGCTGCCGGCACTGCGTGCGGACGATCACCGCCCTGCTCGAATCGATGGATATCCCGGTCGTCGAAGTCGATCTGGAATCCAAGCGGGTGATCGCCCGGATCCGAAGCCCGCGCAATCGGTTCCGGGTGTTCGAGGCCTTGCGCGACGGTGGCTACAACCCGGTCGACGATGTGCCCGCACCGGCACCCGGCGCGTCGATGGGATGATCCCGCCCGCCGTTCCCGCCGCGCTGCATCCGCTCGTCGCCGCGTTTCTCGCCGACCGCGACGGCGTACGTGCCGCGCTGCATCGCTATGGCTCTCCCCTGCACCTGGTGTTCCCGCAGATCTTCACCGCCAACCTCGCGGCGCTGCGCACCGTGCTCGACACCGGCGCCTTCCGGCATCGAATCTGCTACGCACACAAGGTGAATCGCTCGGCGACGTTCGCCCGGACCGCCGCGCACGCGGGGATATCCGTCGATGTGGCATCCGCCGCGGAGTTGCGCTCCGCACTGGCTGCCGGATTTCGCGCCGACCGGATCGAGGTGACCGGACCCAAGGGCGCCGCCATGCTGCGGGCCGCGCTGTCGGCGGGGATCACGGTGAATGTGGACAATCTCTGGGAGCTCGCGACCCTGGCCGAACTGATCCCGCCGGGGCCGGCGGTGCCGGTGCTACTGCGTGTTTCGGGATTCCGCGGCAGCTCGCCGAGCCGGTTCGGCATCGATCTGGCAGATATCGCGACAGCCTTGGATCTGCTCGTGCTGCACCGAGATCGGTTGCGGCTACTGGGCTTCGCCTTCCATCTCGATACCGCCGCCACCACGGAACGGGTCAACGCGGTCGGCGACTGTCTCGACCTGATCGAACGCGCCTACGGGCACGGTCTCACGCCCACAGTGCTCGATATCGGCGGCGGCCTGCGCCAGGTATTCACCGCTGACGCCGCGGGCTACGACGCCTACGACCACGCACTGCGGACGGGCCTGCTCGGACGAGGTCCCGCGATGCACTGGGGCAACAACACTTTCGGCTACCACGTCGCCGAGGGAATGGTGCACGGCGGTCCGGTGTTCCACAAGTACGCCAATACCGAACCCGCTGCCACCATCCTCGCCGAGCTGCTCGCCGCCCCACTGCCCGGCCACGGCGGACGGGCACTGGGGGCGGTGCTCACCGACAATCTGCTCGATCTGTGGCTCGAGCCGGGCAAGGCGCTGGTCGACCACGCCGGAATCACCGTGGCGCAGGTCGAATTCGTCAAACAGGCGGGCAACGGCGCGACGCTGGTACATCTGGACCTCAGCCGCGACACCGTCACCGCCGCCGACCAGGAGGTGCTCATCGATCCGATCGTGCTGGCTGCCGATACCGAATCCCCGCCTGTCGGTGTGTATTTCGCGGGACACCTGTGCCTCGAGCGCGACCTGATCACCCAGCGCAAGGTCCGGGTCGCGAACCTGCCCGCGCCGGGCGATCCCGTGGTGTTCGCCAATACCGCCGCCTATCACATGGATCTGTCGGCCGCACAGGCCAGCATGCACCCGGGTCCGACAAAAGTCGCTGTCCTGCACCGTGAGGGACAGTTCGTACTCTGCCCCGATGCTGACTATCGCCCCGGTGACCGGTGATGGTCTACACCCACATCACCGAGCTGATCGGCAACACTCCGCTGTTGCGCCTCGATCCCGCCGTCCACGGGCTGCCCGGGGTCGACCTGTACGCGAAGCTGGAGTCGCACAACCCTTTCGGCTCGGTGAAGGACCGCGTCGCCTGGGCGATGATTCGCGATGACCTCGAGCACATCACCGCGGACGAACAGTCGTTCATCGAGGCCTCCAGCGGCAATACCGCCAAAGCGCTGCGGGTACTCGGCGCGCTGCACGGCATTCCGCTGCGCGCGGTCACCAACCGGATCAGGGTGGGCGAGGTCCGCCAATTGCTGCAGCTGCTCGGGACCGAGATCGTGGAACTTCCCGGCCTGTCGGAATGCCCCGATCCCCATGCGGCCGACGATGTTTCGGCGGTGATCGAGCAAACGGTCAGTCAGGCGCCGGGCCGCTGGTACCACCCCTCGCAATACACGAACGAGCGCAATGTCGCGGCCCATCACGATGGCACCGGCACCGAGATCGCCACCGATCTCGCGGACGCGGGTATCGATCACCTCGACTACCTGATCGGCGGCCTCGGCACCACGGGCTCGACGCGCGGCACCGCGACCGCACTGCTGGCCGAGCATCCGGGCCTGCGCACCATCGGAGTGGTGTCGGACCGGTTCGACTTCATCCCCGGCATTCGCTCCGAGCGCGAGATGTGGGATGTCGGGCTGTTCCGGCCGGACTTCTACGACGAGATCGTCACCGTCGACTCCGCCGCCGCCATCGAGTCGACCCTGGAGCTTGTCCGCGGCTACGGCGTCCTCGCCGGACCGACCAGCGGCGCAGGCTATTTCGCCGCCTTGCGCACCCTCGCGGCGGCACCGCGCCCCGAGGGCAGACCGCTGGTGGCGGTGTTGATCGTGTGCGACCGGATCGAACCGTACCTGTCCTATTTCGCCAAGCGCAGGCCCGACCTGTTCGGCAAGCCGACCGCGCCCGCGCCGCCGAGCCCTGACGACACCGCGCCCACGCTGTCGCCCGCCGCACTGGCCGAACTCGACCGCACCGGCAGGCCGACCATCGTCGACACCCGTGGCGCGATGGCCTATCGCGTCGGGCACGTCCCCGGCGCGCTCAACATCCGCGACGACCAGCTCGACGACATGCTCACCCAGGGTGTGCCGTTTCCACGGTCACGGCCGGTGGTGTTCGTCTGCCCGGTGGGCGAAACCTCGTTGCGCTTCGCCGCACTGGCCCACCGCGCGGGCTATGACGCGTTCAGCCTGGCGGGCGGCATCGTCGCGTGGCGCGACGGGGGCTACGCCATGGAGCGCGGTGGCTGATCAGACGAGCACCCTGGTCGCGCGGCGGGCGGTGCTCAGCGAGCCGGCGCGGCCGGAACTCGCCAGCAACACCGTCAGCGGGCCGCGGTATCCACCGGCGAGCAACCCGACGACCGCACGGAAACGGGCCACGAACTGCTGTGCGGTCGCCTCGTCGAACCGGGCGATCGGATAGCGGAACGACCCGTCGACACCGGCGGGTGCGCCCAGCTGGTCGTAGTGATCGGTGAGCCCGAACTCGAGGTCGTGCTTGGCCCTGATCACACCGGTCGGCATCTCGGTGATCGAAAGCCCCTGCGCCGGCACCTGTTCGGTGGATGTGCGCGGCGTCTCGGCGCGCTGGAGGATGAGCGTCGCCTGGAACAGTGGGAGCGCGGCGTCCTGGAGCAGGCAGCGTTTCAAGCGCGGGTTGGGAGTGTCGGGGTGGGCGAAGGCGGCGAGCGCGACCCGGCGGACCTGATCGAGCAGCTCGTCGACATCGCTCGCGCGGTCGAGGCGGACGCGCATCAGCACGTCATCGGAGAAATTGCCGACGAGGTCGTCGAGCAGTCGGTGATCGCGGCCCGACACCGCCGTGGCGACAGTGACATCGGCGCTGCGCGCGAACGCACCGACGGTGAGGGCGAACGCGGCCTGCAACACCATGAACAGACTCGCCCGGCCGTCCTGCGCCAAGCGCAGCAGCCCGGCGTGGGTCGCGGCGTCGAGCGAAATCGGTAGCAGCGCACCGGCAACCGGGTCGATCGGTGTCGTCGGCTGTTCGCGCGTCGGCAGGTCGAGCAGGGCGGGACGGCCCGCCAGCGCGTTGGCCCAGTACCGCAGCTGATGGGTGGCGCGGCTCCACTCATCGGTGAACTCACCGAGTTGCTCGTGCTTCCACAGGGTGTAGTCGCGGTAGCTGATCGGCAGCGGCTGCCACTGCGGGGTGGTGCCCGCGCGGCAGGCAAGGTAGGCCGTGACCAGGTCGCGGATCAGCGGGCCCATCGAGCGGCCGTCGACCGAGATGTGGTGCACGACAAGGGCGAGCACCACATCGTCGGGACCGAGTACGAACAGCCGCGCACGCACCGGCAGATCGCGGGCGAGGTCGAAGGGCTGCCCGGCCAGGGCGGCGACCGCGGGGGCGAGTTCGGCCGCACCGATGCCGCATTCGACCACGTCGAGGACGACATCGTCGGGGTCCATCACCTGCTGAGCGGGGCCCCGGTCGGTTGCCGGATAGCGGGTGCGCAGCGGATCATGGCGGGCGACAACGAGTTCCAGCGCCCTCCGCAGCGCGGCCACGTCGACGGCCGCGCCGCGCAAGCGCATGGCACGCGCGACATTCCAGTCCGCCGAACCGCCGAGCCGCGCGCTGTGCCACATCCGTTCCTGGGCGGGCGCGAGCGGAACATGGTCCGGACACGGCCGTGGCGCGAGGACCGGTGGTGTGGAAGGCCGGAGACACACCGGGTCACGCCCCTTGCGCGCGGTCGCCACCAGCACGCCGCGACCTGCGTCGAAACCCCCCGATCTCATCCCCACACCGGGGTCAACCACGCGTCTGCAACCTCCGCACCGTTCCGACAGGTGAGCGACGCTAATGACCCGATATGAACACGCAGTTACCGGATCGTGACCATGCTCGGTCAGCCCGACCGCATCGCGGATCCGCGGATTTCGCCGACTATCCACTTTCCGGGCGAAATCGCCCAAAAGCCGCGTTAGAGTAGCGACGGGAAAGTTGAGCGAGGAGTGTGTTGGTGTCCATCGGGAAATTGGTGTCGTTCGACGGTTCACGGGGTTTCGGGTTCATCCGGCCCGATGACGGCGGGCCCGATGTTTTCGTCCATGTCAACGACATCGGCCTCGACGAGGACGAACTGCGGCAGGGTCGCCTGTTCGAATTCGATGTGACCGAGGGTGACCGTGGCCCCAAGGCGATCAACCTGACCGGGGTCGGCCAGGCCGTCGCGGCGCCGAAGGTACGCAAGACCGGCGACCCGCTCGGCCCCGATGAGCTGCGTCAGCAGATCACCGAGCTGCTGCTCGAGGCCTCTCCGGCGCTCACCGCGGCCGAGATCATCACCATTCGCGACCGATTCACCACCTTCGCCGACGAGCGCGGCTGGCTCGACAGCTGATCGCGACGCCGCGCGCACCCGATCTTGCGCGCACCTGTCGGTCCCTCGTCCTAGGATCGCCTCACACACCGATGAATCGGGCGTGCTCGCGTCGTCGACACGGGTGAACACACCCGCGAGGAGGATCGGATGGATCTACCGGTGATGCCGCCAGTGCGCCCCATGCTGGCCAAGTCGACGCCGTCGCTACCGCGCGAACCCGGGCTCAGCTATGAGCCCAAGTGGGACGGCTTCCGCTGCATCGTGTTCCGCGACGGCGACGAGATCGAGCTCGGCTCCCGCAACGATCGCCCGCTCACCCGCTATTTTCCGGAGCTGGCCGAGCTGCTGAAAGCCGCGCTGCCGCAACGCTGTGTCGTGGACGGGGAGATCGTGGTCGTCACCGATCAGGGCCTGGATTTCGATACCTTGCAGCAGCGGTTGCATCCGGCCGCGTCGCGGGTGAACAAGCTCGCCGCGCAGACTCCGGCCAGTTTCGTAGCCTTCGATCTGCTGGCCCTCGGCGATCGCGATCTCACCACAGAGCCCTTCGCCGATCGGCGCCGTGAGCTCGAATCGTTGCTGGAGGCCGCGCCGGGCCGGATCCATCTCACCCCGATCACCCAGGATCCCGACGTGGCGCAGGATTGGTTCACCCGATTCGAAGGCGCGGGCTTCGACGGCGTGATGGCCAAGTCCGACGAGCAGACCTATCTGCAGGACAAGCGAGTGATGCTCAAGATCAAGCACGAACGCACCGCCGACTGTGTGGTCGCCGGCTACCGGATGCACAAGGACGGCGAGGGCGTCGGTTCGCTGCTGCTCGGCTTGTTCGACGACGACGGCAACCTCAATCACGTCGGCGTTGCGTCGAGTTTCACCGCGGCCCGGCGCCGCGAACTGCTCGGCGAGCTGGCGCCATTACGGGAGAACGCCCTCGACGACCATCCGTGGCGCAACTGGGCCGACGCCGCCGCCCAGGCCGGTGCCGACGGCAAGATGCCCGGCGGGCAGAGTCGCTGGAGCGGCGGCAAGGACCTGTCGTGGGAGCCGTTGCGGCCGGAGCTCGTCGCCGAGGTGCGCTACGAGCACGTGCAGTCGGGACGGTTCCGGCACGGCGGGCGGCTGGCACGGTTCCGAGCCGACCGCACCCCGGATTCGTGCACCTACGCCCAACTCGACGAAGTGGCGCCCGCCGAACTCGACGCGATCTTCGGAATCGGCCGATGAGCGCCGCGGTGGAACTCGACGTCGACGGCCGTGGGCTCACGATCAGCAATCCCGACAAGGTCTACTTCACCAAGCGCGGGGAGACCAAGCTCGATCTGGTCAACTACTACCGGGCCGTCGCCGAACCGCTGCTCGGCGTGATCGGCGGCCGTCCGCTGCTGCTGGAACGTTATCCCGACGGCGCGTCGGGCAAATCGTGGTTCCAGAAGCGGGTGCCGAAGTCGGCGCCGGACTGGCTGCGGACCGTCGAGGTTTCCACCCCGAACGGCACCACCAGCGACGCGCTGGTCGCCCACGACCTCGCGCACATCCTGTGGGCGGTGAATCAGGGCTGCCTCGGTTTTCACGTGTGGCCCAATCACGTTCCCGATCTGCGGATCGCCGACGAGCTGCGCATCGACCTCGATCCCTCGCCCGGCATCGGTTTCGACGATCTGCGCCAGGCCGCGGTGCGCACGCGCGAACTGCTCGCCGAACTCGGTATCGACTCGTCGATCAAGACCTCGGGTTCGCGTGGCCTGCACATCTACGCGGCACTGGAGCCGCGCTGGGACGGTTACGAGGTGCGGGCGGCCGCGGTGGCGATGGCCAGGGAGCTCGAACGCAGGCACCCCGAGGAGATCACGGCGCAGTGGTGGAAGGAGGAACGCGGTTCGCGTGTGTTCATCGATTTCAATCAGAACGCACCGCACAAGACCGTGTTCGGTGCCTGGTCGGTGCGGCCGAAGGTCGGCGGCCAGGTGTCGACGCCGATCACCTGGGCCGAACTCGACACGGTCGTCCCCGATGAACTCACCCTTGCCACCGTGCCCGCCCGGCTCGCCGCATCGGGTGATCCGTGGGCGAACCGGGCGCCGCAGTCGATCGAACCACTCCTGGAAATGTCGGAGCGCGACATGGCAGCGGGACTGATGGACGCACCGTGGCCGCCGCAGTACCCGAAGATGCCGAACGAGCCGCCGCGCGTCCAGCCGAGCCGGGCCAAGAAGGACTGAGGTCGAACCCCCGAAGGCCTATTCGGTGGTGGTCCAGGGCGACCAGACCGCCGCACTGCCCTTGCCCTCGCACACGAGCGCGTGGTTGTCGGAGGTGCGGCCCGACTTGTCCACCGAGGGATCGCATTTCGCCCCCGCGGTGTAATACGACCCCGACACCCGGAACGGCCCCGACCAGGCGTAACCGCCCGGTCCGCGCAGACACAGCAACGTTGCGCCGTCTGCGGCGACGCCGAGCAGGCCTGCCTTCTCCGCGGCGCACTCCGTGCCCTTCTCGACAACGCCTGCCTTCTCCGCGGGACTCGTCACCGGAACGGCCTCCGTCGCCGTCGGCGCGCCGTGGGAGGTGACCGACACCGGCGTCGGGGTCGTCGTCACCGACTGCGCCAGGGTCGGAACCGACACCTCGAGCCCGCCGAACACCGCGAGCCCGATCACCACCGCGACCGCCGCCTCGGAGATGCCGAGCAGCAAGGCCAGCACCGCGATTCCCCGCCCACGCGGATGCCCGAACGACAACAGCCCGAACACGATCGCGATCGGGAACAGCACCACCAGCGCGGCGGCGAGCGCCACCATCGCGTACGGATTCACGCGCGGCTGGTCACCGCGGCGACCGCCGGATGCACCGTCCACACTCACCTGCGGCCAGCGCTGACCGTCCCACCGTCGATCATCGGACTCCTGCTCGGGGTCGTCATCCCATTCCTCGTACCGTGCCATCAACCCCGGGTCCCTCTCCGATCTCCCCGGGCGCACAACGAAACAGGTGCGACGCCGGGTTACGCGACGAGAATAGGGACTCGGAGCCCACTAGCACAGCTCAAACGCAAAATAGGGTCACAGTGACATAACGTGTCAGATCGCCGTGCCCACCGGGTAACGAACCGGCTAACACCTTTGCCTCCCCGGCCGGAACAGGTTCATGCTGGTCATGAAGTGCACCACTGCGCGCACCCTGAGCTCGCGAGGAGGACTCATGTCGCACAGCACGCCTCCGGCAGACCGACCGTGGCACGCTCAAGCCGGTGACCTGCTGGCTGACGATTACAACGTCCCCGGCATCATCATGTGCGCCGTCGGCGTCGTCGGTCTCGCGTGCACTCTCGTCGCGGCAGGCACCGAGCACACCGGGTGGGCGATCGTGGCCGGGATACTGACCGTGCTCTTCCTCGTCGGCGGTATCGGTGCGCTGATGTTCGAGCATCACCGGGAGAAGAAGATCGAGCAGTCGCTCGGCCGGACCGGCCACGCGCCCGGCCATGCCGGACCACAGCGCTACAGCGCAGGCGCGATCGCGATGCGGCACTCGCGACGCACGCTCGATTCCTAGCGTTCGCCCGGCGTCGCCTCGGTGAGCAGCACGCTGGGGATCGTCACGGTCATTATCGTGAGCAAGGTGTCGGCCAGCAGTCGATGGATCTGTGCCCTGGTGAGCGTGCCGCGGGTGATCCACTCGCGCCCGGCCACTTTGACCAGGCCCGCATAGGCGAGCACCAGCGCGCGCAAAGGTGCACTGTCTGCCAGATCCGCGCGTCCGATCATCACCAGCATGCGTTCGGCGGCGGCGTCGTCAGCCTGGTCGAGGATCTGCTGCACCTCGGGGTCGTCACCGACACCCTCGTGGCTGGTGACCTTCACCCAGGTGGTGCCGTGTTCGGCGATCGTGTCGAGGAGCCAGCCCACGATCGCGTCGACCCGCTCGCCCGGCGAGCCGTCGGGGATGGACACCTTGTCCTGCCGCGGCAGCGTGACCATGCGGCGAACCACCGCCAGATACAGGTCGCGCTTGTTGCCGAAGTAGTGGTTGATCAGGCCACGCGCCACGCCCGCGCGCTGGGCCAGTTCCGCGGTCGAAACCGCCGCGTAGGGCCGCTCACCGAACATGTCGATGGCACAGGCCAGGATCTGGGCGCGTCTCTCGTCGGGTTCGAGCCTGCGCCTGCGCGGCGCGTCTGCGGTGTCGGTGTCCAGCGGGGAAATCGCGGTGCTCCGTCGAGTTCGTCGGCCGCCGCGTGGTTGCGGCGACGGCCCATCACGATACCCAGCGGGTCGCTCGCGCGGCCAATGCGACAATAGATGTCGCCCACCGCTCCCGCACGAAGGAATGTCGCACTCCCCGATGACCGAGAACATGATCGATCCGGATGAGTTGGCGACCTGTCTGCGGGTGCTGGAACGCGCCGGGCAGCTGGAGAAGGAACACCCCGATTCCATCGCCGTGCAGCGCGCGGTCGGGCACATGTTCAAGAAACTCAAGCACCGCCGTCGCATCGAGGCCAGAGAGCAGATCTCCTCGAACGACCGCGCGGTGATCGCCGCGACCGCGACCGGGTCCCCGCAGCGCATCGACGACGAGACCGCGGGCATCCCGATCAGCTCGTCGACCTCCGGCGCGAGCGCGGGCACCCTGCTCAAGGCGCGACCCTGCTATATCTGCAAGCAGAAGTACACCCAGGTCGACGCGTTCTACCACCAGCTGTGCCCCGACTGCGCGGCCGCGAGCCACACCAAGCGCGACGCCCGCACCGACCTGTCCGGTAAGCGCGCCCTGCTCACCGGCGGCCGCGCCAAGATCGGCATGTACATCGCGCTGCGGCTGCTGCGCGACGGCGCGCACACCACCATCACCACCCGCTTCCCCAACGACGCGATCCGCCGCTTCGCCGCGATGGAGGACAGCGCCGACTGGCTGCACCGCCTGCGCATCGTCGGCATCGATCTGCGCGACCCCGCCCAGGTCGTCGCGCTGGCCGACGACGTCGCCGCGCAGGGCCCGCTCGACATCCTGATCAACAACGCGGCCCAGACCGTGCGCCGTTCGGCCGGTGCCTACAGCGCCCTGGTCGACGCCGAGACCTCGCCGCTGCCCGCGGGTGTGCTGCCGGAGATGGTCACCTTCGGCAAGACCATGCAGGCTCACCCCACCGCGCTCACCGCCTCGCTCACGCCGTCGCTGACGGCCGACGATGTCGCCGAACTCGCGCTGGTCGCGGGCTCGGCCACCCCGGAGCGGATCGCGGCGGGCGTGGCCATCGACGCCGGTGGTCTGGTTCCCGATCTCGCGCACACCAACAGCTGGGTGCAGACCGTCGGCGAGGTGGAGGCCACCGAGCTGCTCGAGGTGCAGCTGTGCAATTCGGTCGCGCCGTTCATCCTGGTGTCGCGGTTGCGTCCGGCGCTGGCCGCCGCGGCGGGCAGGCGCAAGTACGTGGTGAACGTCTCCGCGATGGAAGGCCAGTTCGGCCGTGGCTACAAGGGCCCGGGGCACCCGCACACGAATATGGCCAAGGCCGCGCTGAACATGCTCACCCGCACCAGCGCGCTCGAGATGTTCGAGGCCGACGCGATCCTGATGACCGCGGTCGACACTGGCTGGATCACCGACGAACGCCCGCACTTCACGAAGGTTCGCCTCGCCGAAGAGGGATTCCACGCGCCCCTCGATCTCGTCGACGGCGCCGCCCGGGTCTACGACCCGATCGTGCAGGGTGAGTCCGGCGTCGACCTGTACGGCTGCTTCCTGAAGGATTACCGCCCTTCGCCCTGGTGACCCAAGCGATGCCGAACCGGAATGATGATCATGATTCCGCTCGGCCGAGGGTTACATATTCTGAATAGGTGCCGTTCCGGGTGCTGGCCGACGTTCTCGCCGTCACCCACGTCGCGTTCATCGCGTACGTGGTCGCCGGCGGTTTCCTGGCGTGGCGGTGGCCACGCACGATCGGCCTGCACGTGCTGGCCGTGGCCTGGGGTTTCGGCACCGTCCTGATCGGCTTCGACTGCCCGCTCACCTACGCCGAGAACTGGGCGCGCAGGCAGGCCGGAGTGGGCGAGTTGCCCGCCGCGGGATTCATCGACCACTACCTGACCGGGGTGATCTACCCCGACAGCGCGCTCGGCTTGGTGCGCGCGCTCGCGGCGCTGACGGTACTGGTGTCGTGGCTCGGCTATGCGCGCCTGTACCAGCGCCGCCTCAGTTCACGTGTCGTGTGATCTCCTGTGCGACCGCGGCGTGCTGTTCGTCGAGGTAGAAGTGCCCGCCACCGAACGTGCGCAGACTGAACGGCCCGTCGGTGACCGTGCGCCACTGTTCGGCCTGGGCCACGGTGGTGGTCGGATCCTCGGTGCTCGCCAGCGCGACGACGGGGCAGCTCAGTAGCGGTGCGGAGCGGTGCCGATAGGTCTCGACCGCCTGATAGTCGGCGCGGACAGCGGGCAGGACGAGATCGGCGAGGCCTGGTTCGGTGCGCAGTATTCGCACCGACGCGGGGTCGTTCGCCAGCCGTTCGAGGTCGTCGATGAGCGCGGCGTCCGAAGCCTGGTGCAAGCGGGCCATTTCGATGAATCCTGGTGCAGGACGGCCGGATACGAGCAGAGCACGCACCGGCTGTCCGGCTGCGGCGAGCCGCACGGCGGTCTCGTAGGCCACGGTCGCGCCCATGCTGTGCCCGAACAGTGCGCGGGCCGGTCCGGGCTGACGCGCGATATCCGCGGCGATCCGGTCGGCGAGCAGATGCAGGTCGGTGATCGTCGGATCGTCGAGGCGGTCCTGGCGCCCCGGATACTGCACCGCCGTCACTTCGACGCCCGCACCGACGTGTCGTGCCAGCTCACGATAGAAGGTCGCCGATCCGCCGCCCGGTGGAAAGCAGGTCAATCGCCCGCGCGCCGCCGTGCCGGGTCGCAGGATCCGAACCCACTCCGTCGCAGCCGTATTCACGCCCACATCACACTCCTCACCGTCAGCACCGCAACTAGGCTGGTCGATGTGACCACCGCGCAGCAGCTCGTCCACGCCTACGAGTCGGGGCTCGGGCTCCCCTCGTCGGCCGAGGCCGACGTGCCGGACCCCGCGGCGCGGCTGGCGGCCACCCTACCGGTCTGGGCGCTCGCGGCGGGTTCGGTCGCGGCGGCGAGCGCCGCCGCCGACCGGGTCAGAGTCGCACACGGCCTGCCCACCAGACCTGTTCGCCTCGATGCCGACCGGGTGACCGCGGCATTCAGCAGCGAGCGGCTGTTCCGCCGCAACGGCGCGGCACCGTCGATCTTCGCCGAATTCTCGGGCTTCTTCCGCACCGCCGACGGCTGGGTTCGCACGCACGCCAACTACCCGCATCATCGGGAACGGCTCCTCCGGGCGCTCGAGCTGGGCGCCGACAGCGACGCCGCCCAGCTCACCACCCGACTGTCCACGATGAAGGGCGCCGAGATCGAAGACGCGGCCGCCGCGATCGGTGCGATCGCGGCCCGGGTACGCGCCGAGGACGACTGGACGAACAGTCCGATGGGCCGGGCCGCGACCGCCGGCCCACTGGTCGCGATGGACGTGCGCGACGACCGCCTGTCCGGCGCCGGTGCCGCGGCGCCTGACCACGCTCGACTCGGCATCGCCGTCGCGTCGGCGGCCCCCACGACCGACCGCCCCCTGACCGGTCTTCGCGTACTCGACCTCACCCGTGTCCTCGCGGGCCCGGTCGCCACCCGAACGCTGACCCTGCTCGGCGCCGACGTGCTGCGCGTCGACCCACCGCACCTGCCCGAGATCGACTGGCAGTTCGCCGACACCTGCCAGGGCAAACGCTCCACCCTGCTGGATCTCAGGACCGACCTCGCGACCTTCGAGGACCTGCTCGCCGCGGCGGACGTGCTGGTCACCGGCTATCGTCCCGGCGCGCTCGCCGCGGCCGGTGTCGGCGCCACTCGACGTCCGGGTTCGATCGAGGCGTCCGTCTCGGCCTGGGGCACGCGCGGACCGTGGGCCGACCGGCGCGGTTTCGACAGCATCGTCCAAGCGGCGTCCGGCATTTCGCTCCTCGAAGGCACGCCGGATCGTCCCGGTGCGCTACCCGCCCAGGCTCTCGACCACGGTTCGGGCTATCTCTTGGCCGCGGGCGTCATGGATGCCCTGCTTGCTCGCGCCGGCGACGGATTCGGGCGAACGGTCCGGGTTTCCTTGGCCCGTACCGCATCCTGGCTACTGGCCGCCGACGGACGCTGCCCCGATCACCCCGTCGCGGTGCCGCCCGATCCGGCCTCGACCGTCGCGCACAGCGAACTGGTCACGGCCGCACCGGCATTCGCCGACTACGACGACTATCGCTGGCCCGCACCACCTTACGGCTCGGCACAGCCGTTCTGGGTGGCAGCGACCGACCACTACCACCCCGCGTGAGCGGCGTTCCGGTCACTTTCCGGCCAGCGCCGAGACCGCGGCCGTGAGCTGATCACCGTCGGCGACCAGCTCGCCCGGATTCAGCAACCACAACACCCCGAGCCCCTGCACGAGCGCGAAGTACATCCGCCCTATGGCCGCGGCCTGCGCGGCGTCGAGTTCGGGATGCGCCGCCTCGACGTTCGCGGCGAGGTCGTCGAACGCGCCGGACAGCTGGTCGCCGAGCTGTCCCCGCGCATCGTCGGAGCGCACGATCCGCACGATGTTCTCCAGACTGGCCAGCATCGCCTCGTGATTGGCCTCGAATACCGCGGACATCCCGTTCCACAGCCGAGCGAGCCCTTCCAGCGGTGAGCTCCCAGCGCCGGCGGCGATCAGCTCCTCCATCGCGTCACCGATGGAGTTGCCCAGCGCCTCACTCAGCGCCTCGGTGACGAGACGGTCCTTCGACCCGAAGTGGTAGCCGATCGCGGCCAGGCTCACCCCCGCCGCGGTAGCGATATCGCGCGCGGTCGCCTTCGCGACGCCGCGCTCCAGGATCACTTTGCGCGCCCCCGCCAGTAGATCTTCTCTGTTGCCCATGCTCAGCAGTCTAGCCGAACGTCTAAGACGTTTGTTCTAGACATCCGTGCAACTCTCTGTTAGACATATGTCTAAGACGTTCGTACATCAGACGGGAAACTCCATCATGAGCATCACCAGCCCCCTCCATGTTCTCGTCTCCGGCGGCGGCATCGCGGGCAACGCCGTCGCACTCCAGTTGCTGCGCAACGGCATTCGCACCACCGTCGTCGAGCGCGCCGCGGCCCCCCGCCCCGGCGGCCAGGCCGTCGATCTGCGTGGCCCGAGCAAGGAGGCCGCCGAACGGATGGGTCTGATGGAGGGCATCGCCGAATTCCAGCTCGACGAGCGCGGGATGGCCTACGTCGACGGCGACGGCAAGATCTACGCCAGGATGGCGATGGAGGACTTCGACGGCCAGGGTGCCGTCGCCGAGATCGAGATCACCCGCGGCGACCTCAACCAGGTACTGCTCGACGCGGTCGCCACCGCCGACAACGGTCGACTGGACTACCGCTACGGCGAGTGGATCGAGCAGATCGTCCAGGACGCATCCGGCGTCGACGTCACGTTCGCCTCCGGTGTCACCGAGCGCTTCGACCTCGTGATCGGTGCCGACGGCGTGCACTCGGCGACCCGCAAGCTCGTCTTCGGACCCGAGGAGCAGTTCAGCACAAACCTCGGCGGCTACGGCGCCTTCTTCACCATGCCCAAGCCCGCCGATGTGCAGCCCGGCTGGATGAGCATGCGGCTGATCCCCGGCGCCATGCTCGGCATCCGCCCCGACTCCGACCCGAGCACCGCCAAAGCGATGATCACCCTGCGCACCGACGTTGACCCCGCACTGCGCCGCGACGTCGACGCCCAACGCGCACTCATCAGGAAGACGATCGCCGACGCGGGCTGGCATGCCCCCGCCGTGCTCGACGCGATGGACTCCACGCCCGACTTCTACTTCGATGAAGTCGCCCGCGTCGACGTACCCGAGCTGTCGGCAGGCCGGGTCACGCTGATCGGCGACGCGGGCTACTGCGGCTCCCCGCTCAGCGGCATGGGCACGGCGATGGCCATCGTCGGCGCCTATGTCCTGGCCGCCGAGATCGCCGCCACCCCGGCTGATCTCCCCGGCGCGCAGCAGCGCTACCAGGACAAGATCACACCGTTCCTCGACAAGGCCAAGGAGATCCCCGGTGGTGGTATGGCGATGATGATTCCCAAGTCCCCGCTGTTGACGCGGCTGGCCAAGACGAACGTGCGGCTCATGATGTCGCGCCCGATGCGTCCGCTCACCAAGAAGATCTTCTTCGGCCACACCGAGGAATTCGCCCTCCCGACCTACTGACCCACCCACCGACTGGCCGCGGGCCCCGAAAGGTCCGCGGCTACTCTCGATGACGTGCCGCAGAAGATCATCCTCGACGTCGATACCGGGATCGACGACTCACTGGCCATCCTGTACCTGCTCGCCTCCGACGAAGCCGAGATCATCGGCATCGCCGCCACGGCGGGCAACGTGGACGGCGCACAGGTCGCGGCGAACACCCTGGCGATGCTCGATCTGGGCCGCGCACCCGAGATCGAGGTGGCACTCGGCGCGGCCCAACCCCTCGCCATTCCCTTGCGCACCACTGAGGACACCCACGGGCCCCAGGGTCTCGGGTACGCCGAGCTCCCGGTCTCGCCGCGTTCGCTGTCGCCCCGGTCGGCGGCCCAGATGTGGGTGGACCTGGTTCGCTCCCACCCCGGCGAGGTGACCGGCCTGTGCACCGGTCCGCTGACCAACCTCGCGCTGGCCCTGCGCATCGAACCCGAGCTGCCGCACCTGCTGCATCGGCTGGTCGTCATGGGCGGCGCGTTCAACCACCCCGGCAATACGACCCCGACCAACGAGTGGAACATCCACGTCGACCCGGAGGCTGCCAAGGAGGTGTTCGACGCCTTCTCGGCGGCACCACCGGATCGCAGGCCGCTGGTGTGCGCGCTGGACATCACCGAGTCGATCGAGATGCTCCCCGAACATCTCGCACTGCTGGCACGGTCGGCACACAGCGCGCCGATCGAGCACGTCAGTGCGGGCGATCCGGCTGAATTCCGTTCGGCGGCGAGCAATCCGATCATCCGCTATCTCACCGACGCGGTGCGGTTCTATTTCGACTTCCATCACCAGTACGACCTGGGCTATCTGGCGCACATGCACGACCCGTTCGCCGCCGCTGTCGCACTGGACCCAGCCTTGGCGATCACCCGCCCGGCCACCGTCGACGTGGAGCTGGCGGGCACCATCACCCGCGCCACCACGGTCGCCGACTGGGCGGGCATGTGGGGCCGAGAACCCAACGCCGACATCGTGATCGGTACCGACCCCGCAGTGTTCTTCGAACGCCTGGTCACCCGCGTCGGTGCCCTGGCCCACCACCTCTACCCGGAGCAGTCATGACCGTAGACACCGTCGCCTACCTCGCCGACTTCCGCACCCGCTACGACCTCCCCGCGATCGTCGACGTGCACACCCACTTCATGCCCGATCAGGTGATGCGCAAGGTGTGGGCCTATTTCGACGCCGCCGGGCCGCTGACCGGCCGGCCGTGGCCGATCACCTACCGCGACGACGAGCAGGTGCGCCTGAAGACGTTGCGCGACTTCGGCGTTCGTGCGTTCACCTCACTCGTCTACCCGCACAAGCCCGGGATGGGCGAGTGGCTCAACTCCTGGACCGCCGAGTTCGCCGACCGCACCCCCGACTGCCTGCACACCGCCACCTTCTACCCCGAGCCGGACGCACCCCGTTATGTTCGAGCCGCGATCGACGGGGGTGCGCGAATCTTCAAGGTGCACATCCAAGTCGGCGCGTTCTCCCCCCTCGATCCCCTGCTGGACCCGGTGTGGGCGATCCTCGCCGAAACCGGCACGCCCGTTCTCATCCATTGCGGATCCGGTCCCGCGCCCGGCGAGTTCACCGGCCCCGCCCCCATTGCCGAACTGCTGCACCGCTTTCCGACCCTGCGCTTGATCATCGCGCACATGGGCACCCCCGAATACAGCGAGTTCCTCGACCTGGCCGAGCAGTACCCTCAGCTCTACCTGGACACCACCATGGTCTGGACGAATTTCAGCGAGGGTGGCGCGCCCTATCCACCGTCCGAGCGCGACCGGCTGATCCGTTTCGGCGATCGCATTCTCTTCGGCAGCGACTTTCCCAATATCCCGTATCCGTACGCCGAGGCGATCAACGCGCTCGAACGATTGGAACTCGGCGCCGAGTGGATTCGAAATGTGTGCCACAACAACGCGGTTGCCCTTTTCGACCTGTGACGTTTCAGGCCGGGATCTCCATCCCTTCGGCCAACAGCGGCCAAGAGTTCTTGAAGGCTTTCTGCCAGTAGCCCCAGGAGTGGGTGCCCTGGGTCGACAGGTCGAAGGTCGCGGGGATGTCGAGTTCGTCCAGGCGCTGCTGCAGGTTCTTGGTGCACCAGCGGGTCGTCGCCTCGATCACCCCGCCCACGACGATCTGGTTGGCCAACCCGACCGGACCCCAGGTCACCAGGTGTGAATCGCCGAGCTTGTCGAATTCGCCCGGTAGGCCGTTGCCGTTGGACACGTAGAGCTTCGTCCCGCGCAGCCCTTCCGCGTTGACGACGGGATCATTGGCGGCCCAGGCCGGATCACCGGGCGGACCGTACATGTTCGACGCGTCACCGCCGCCGGTCCCGACGACGACATTGACAAACTGCCTGCCGACGGGATCGCTGATCTGCGCGCAGCCGCTGTAGGCGGCGACCGAACGGAACAGCCCCGGCTTGGCGATCGCGAGTTGCAGGACGGAAGTGGCCGTCATCGAATTCGCCGCGATGGCGTTCTTGCCGGTGGTCGCGAACATGGTGTCGACGAGCGCGGGCAGTTCGTCGAGGAAGAAGGTCCGCCATTTGTTCACGCCCAGCATCGGATCCGGCTCGTGCCAATCGGTGTAGTAGGTCCACGCACCACCGATCGGCATGACGACATTGACATTCTTGCCCGCGAGAAAGTCCACGACATCGGTGTTGTGTTCCCACGTCGCGGTGTCCTCGCCGCCGCCCGCACCGTTCACCAGATACAGCGACGGCCGCGGCACCGACGTGTCGGCAGGCCGCTGCACCTTGACCGACACTTCGCGGCCCATGGCGGCGGAATGGATCCGCACCGTCACCTGCCGCCCGTCTATCGAGGCCACCTCGGCCCGCGATCCGTCGATCGCGATACTCGGATTCACCACCGCGACAAGAGGTTCCGGACCTCGCGCGTGCCCCTCGCCCACGCCCATCATGGTCGAGCCCACTGCGACGAGCACCGCCGAAACCGCCCTGCGGCACCTCACCGATCCAACCTCCATGCGAAAACCGACCGCACAGTGCGGCTCTCACCATATCGGGCAAGATCACATCGCCGTTACCGGCTTCTTACCGATTTGTCACCGAAGACAAAGGTCCGTCTCGGCGAATCATGCTGCCGCGACGGTGAATCGGGCCCGCCGCTGGGCAGGTCACTCGAGAGATCAGCGGCCGATGACCTCGGCCGCGTAGACCGCGAGGCGGACGCGATTGTCGGTACCGGTCTTCCCCAGCAGGTTGGCGACGTGCGTCTTGACGGTGCTGACGCCCAAGTGGAGCCGGTCGGCGATCTCCTGGTTGCCCTGCCCGTCGGCGACGAGACGAAGGACCGCGAGCTCCCGGGGTGTCAGATCGGGTACCGGGACAGGCGTCGACGGCGCCGTGAGCGCCCGGTCGACCAGGCGGCGTAGCAGCGCGGGCGAGAACAACAGGTCGCCGTCCACCGTGCGCCGGATCGCGTCGAGCAGTACGGCGGGTTCGGTGTCTTTGACGAAATACCCTGCGGCTCCGGCGGACAGCGCGGGGAACAGGTGTTCGTCGTCGTCGAAGGTGGTCAGTACGAGCACTTTCGCGCGCGGCTCCGCCGCGAGGATCTGCTGGGTCGCCCCGACACCGTCGAGGCCCGGCATTCGCAGGTCCATGACGACCAGGTCGGGGGCGAGCTCGGCGTACAGCCGCACCGCCTCGACACCGTTCGCCGCCTCCCCCACGACGGCGAGGTCGGCGGTGTCCTCGATGAGCATCCGCAGACCCGCGCGCACCAAGCGCTGATCGTCCACGAGTAGCACGGTGATCACAGCAGCTCCTCCGCTCGCGCACTGTCGGGCAGCCACGCTCGCACCACCCAGGTCCTGCCCTCAGCGCCGACGGTGAGCGTCCCACCAGCGAGCTCGGCCCGTTCCCGCATTCCGACGATGCCGTGTCCCGGCGGAGCCGGCGTCTCGCGCCCACCATTGACGACCTCGACCGTGACGCCGCCGTCCCGCCTACCGACCCGGAACCGCACGGGCACACCACGATCCGCGTGCTTCATCACATTGGTCAGCGATTCCTGCACCAGCCGCAACAGCGTGAGTCTGCTGATCACGTCGAGCCCGTCGAGCTCGGTGTCCAGCGTCGACTCCACGGTGAACCCGGCAGCCCGCACCCGCTCGAGCGCCGCGGTGATCTCGGTCCCGACCGCATCCGTGTCGACCAGCGCCACGGTGCCGAGAGCCGGATCCCGCAGCGCGGCGAGCAGCCTGCGAATGTCAGCGAGTGCGTCGGCCGCTGTACCGCGCACATCGTCGAGTACCGAGGTCACGCGCGGATCAGCTTCTCGCACAACATGTCCGGCTACCGAAATCCGCAGAATGATCGAAGCCATGTGGTGGGCGACCACATCGTGGAGTTCCCTGGCCAGCGCGGCACGCTCGTCGAGGCGGGTCCGCGCTTGCGCCTCGACCGCGCGCTGGCGCAGATTCTCCGCCAGGTCACGCTGCCCACGCAGATACAACCCGAGCAGCAACGGCAGGCCCACATACGCCGCGGCCTCGACGAGGGTGGACGCCCGCCCGATCGAATTGTCGTGCAGACCGACCCGTCCGAGTGCCACGGCACCCGCCCAGCCCGCCGTCGCCACCGCCACGGTCGACCATCGGTGCGTGCGCGCCACCACATCGACCAGCGCCACCGCCCCGAGGTAGGGCACCAACCCTGACACACCCCAGGCGTCGGTCCGCAGCATCGGCACGGCCAGCGCCGACAGCACGATCGACACCGCGAGGGGCCATCGCGAGCCGGCCAGGAACACCACGCCCGCCGTCATCGCCAGCAGCCAGTAGTGCGGCGGTACGCGGTACTGGCCCGGGTATGTGCTGGCCAGCAGCAATACCGGGATCAGCACCAGCGGCAGCCACCGCAACAGCCCTCGCCAGTCGCGGTGGGCACGGATGTCGATCACGCTCCCACGGTAGGTGACCGAACGGCCGGGGCCGTGCGGCGCGTCCGCGCGGGAGCGGCCCGGATCCGCGACCGGCTCGTCCGCGCGGGCACCGGTTCGGAGCCGATTAGCACGCGATCGGCGTATCCGCAAGGGCCGCGCGGGTGGAATCGGTCGGCCCGGGTCCGGCCGTTCGGCGGAGTCGCCACGTCCTCGACCGAACGAGGCTGGAGGTTCCAGCACAGAAGGAGCACACGTGGTCTCGCGACGAGGATTTCTCACCGGGCTCGCCCTCGCACCGGTGGCATACGCGGCCGGGTGTTCGATCCGCCCGTCGACGCCTGGTCCGGCGGCCGACTCGACCCGGCCGTTGCCCATCCCACCACTCGCCGCGGCCACCGTCGGCGCGGACGGCGTCCGCCGGTTCGCCCTGCGGGTGCAGCCGGGCACGACCGAGATGATCCGGGGCAAGCACACCCCGACATGGGGCTACGGCGGGTCGATCCTCGGCCCGACCGTGCGAGCTCGGCGCGGCGAACAGGTCGCGTTCACCATCACCAACGATCTCCCCGAGCCCACCTCGGTGCACTGGCACGGCATGCACCTGCCCGCGAAGTTCGACGGTGGCCCCCATCAGATGATCGCGCCGGGTGCGACGTGGGCGCCGAACTGGACGGTGCAGCAGCAGGCCGCGACGCTCTGGTATCACCCGCATCCACACGGCGCCACCGAAAAGCATGTCCACCGTGGACTTTCCGGCCTCTTCCTGATCGACGACGACGCGACGGACGCGCTCGATCTACCGAAAGACTATGGCGTCGACGACATTCCGCTGGTGATCCAGGATCGCCGCTTCACCGCCGACGGTGCGCTGGACGAATCCGACGCCACCGATGTGGGCCTGCTCGGCGACACGATCGTCACCAACGGCATCGCGAACGCCCATCTGCCCGTCACCACCGACCGGATCCGGTTGCGCGTCCTCAACGGCTCATCGGGCCGCCTCTACAACCTGTCCTTCAGCGACGGCAGAGCATTCCAGCTCATCGCCACCGACGGCGGCCTGCTCCCGAAACCCGCATCCCTGAACCGCATTCAGCTCAGTCCCGGTGAGCGCGCCGAACTGGTGGTCGCCGTCGGTGCGGGCGAGAACGTCACGTTACGGTCGCTGCCGATCATCGACCGCGCGGGCATCGATCGCGCCGCCGAGTTCGGCTTCGACGACACTTTCGACATCCTGACACTGCGTGCCGCCGAAACCCTGCGCCCGTCGGCCACGCCACCGGCAACCCTGATCCCGATGACCGCCCTCGCCGCCGCGACCACGCCGCCGACGCGTTCGTTCGACCTCCAGTGGTTCATGATCAACAACCGTCGCATGGACATGAACCGCATCGATATGACCATTCCCGTCGACACCACCGAGGTCTGGACGGTCCGGAACAAGGACAACTGGCCCCACAACTTCCACGTCCACGACGTCCAGTTCCAGATCATCGCCGTCGACGGAAAGCCCCCTCCCCCGGCACTTTCCGGCTGGAAAGACACCGTGTACACCACCCCTGACACCACCTACACCCTCGCGATGCACTTCGCCGACCACACCGACCCGACGTATCCGTACATGTACCACTGCCACCTGCTGCACCACGAGGACCAGGGCATGATGGGCCAATTCCTGGTTCTCGGCCCGGGCCAGCAACCGGCTCCCATGCAGATGGACATGGGATCCATGGGTCACGGCTGATCGTGACTACAGTCGAGTGATGGGCATCGAGTGTTCTGACATCGTTGCAACACCCCGGGCCGACGTTTTCGCCTGGTTCGCCCGTCGCGGCGCGTTCACGCGACTGGCTCCACCGTGGCAGCCGGTCACCTTGCTCGCCGAAGCCGATTCGCTGGCCACTGGGCGCGCCGTGCTCGGTCTTCCCGGCGGGCTGCGCTGGATCGCTCAGCACGATCCCGAGCAGTACCGACCGCCCGAGCGGTTCGCCGACGCCCTCACCTCGGACGGACCGGCGTCGTTCCCGGTCTCCCGGCTGTTGCCGTGGCAGCATGTCCACGAGTTCGCCGAGGTCGACGACACGCACACCCGTGTCATCGACCGGGTGCGGACACCCATTCCGGAGTCGGTGTTGCGGCCGATGTTCGACTACCGCTACCGCCAGCTCACCCACGATCTGGCGGCCCACCGCCGTGCGGCCGAGTCCGGCCTCCCGCCGCTGACGATCGCGATGACGGGCGCGTCGGGGCTGGTCGGCTCCGCGCTGAGCGCCTTTCTCACCACCGGCGGACACCGCGTGGTGCGGTTGGTCCGTCATCGCGCGCGTCATCGCGACGAACTCCAGTGGGACCCCGCCGCGCCCGCCACCGACCTGCTCGCCGACATCGATGCCGTGGTGCATCTGGCCGGGGCGCCCATCGCGGGCCGATTCACCGCCGCGCACCGGCGTGCGGTGGCCGACAGCCGCATCGAGCCGACCCGGCGACTCGCCGAGCTGGCCGCGGCCTGCGGCGTCGACACCTTCGTCAGCGCTTCGGCCATCGGCTACTACGGCTACGACCGTGGTGAGCAGCCGCTGACCGAGAAGTCCGAGCGCGGTGACGGATTCCTGGCCGATGTGGTCGAACAGTGGGAGGACGCGTGCGAGCCCGCCGCGGTGGGCGGAGTCCGCGTCGTGCGGGTGCGTACCGGCATCGTGCAGTCTCCGCGTGGCGGGACCCTGCGGTTGCTTCGACCGTTGTTCAGCGCCGGTCTCGGTGGGCGGATCGGGGACGGCCGACAGTGGTTGTCGTGGATCGGCATCGACGATCTCGTCGATGTCTACCACCGCGCACTGTGGGACGACACGGTGGTCGGCCCGGTCAATGCCGTTGCGCCACAGCCGGTTCGCAACAGCGAGTACACCCGCGTGCTGGCGCGAGTGCTGCACCGCCCAGCACTGCTGCCGGTCCCGAGCTTCGGTCCAACGATACTGCTGGGCAAGCAGGGTGCGCGTGAGCTCGCCGAGGCCGGTCAACGGGTGACGCCGACTCAGCTGATGAAGGCGGGACACACCTTCCGCACCGACGAGGTGGAGCAGACGTTGCGACATCTACTCGGGCGGACCGAGAGCTGACCCGATCCGGCACGGTCGTCACCCGCGAACGATGCGTGTCGACGGGTTCGCCGACCTCGGAGTCGACTGTTCCCACAGCGCATCGCCTATGCATCGTTCAATGGTGGCCGACCCGATCTCGCGATGTGCGCGGCCGGGGAGCGGCTGATCGACGACACCGGAAACATGTTGCGCCCGAGGGTTTCAGCGGAGCGCGTCGACCGCGGCGGCCAGGCTACCGATCCGCTCAACCGTGTCGGGCAGCAGCACCGACTCCCAGCCCGGCCCGCCGATGAGCACCCGGGCACCGGCCCGCGCACAGGCCAGCACTGCCGAGGTCAACGCGGTCGACTCACGTTGCGACCACAACAGCACCGAGGCCTCGCCCGAGTGCCGGGCGAGCGCATCGGACAACGCCACCGCGGGCACGTCGGCGCCCAGCATGCGCGCACCGACTCCGGCCTGCGCCAAAGCGGCGCGCAGCACGTCGAGCGGGAGCGAATGCGTTTCGCCGCTCGTACACGCGAGCAACACGGGCGCACCGCTCCGCGCCGGTTTCACCTGCTGCATGATCGCCGCGATCGACCACGACAGCAGGTGCTCGACGTCGATGCAGCCCTCGCCGCCGCCCTGCCGCGCGACGATGTCGGTGAATGCGGGGCGGCACAGGGCCTCCCAGGTCTGCACGACGCCGTACGCCCGCACGTGGGCGTCCAGATGCGCGCAGACGGTGGCGGTATCGAGCGCGAACGCGGCGTCGAGCAGGCCGCCGCGGTCGCCGAGGACCGGTACGGGCCCGCGTGCCGCCGCGGCGGCACCGGCGGGACTCGCGCCGCCGCCGATCAGCTCGAGCATGTGCTCGAGCACGGCGATATCGGAGTCGGTGTAGAGGCGATGGCGGCCGGGCCGGTCCTGGGCGGGACCGATGCCGTAACGGCGATTCCAGCTCCGCAGGGTCGCGGTCGGGATGCCGAGACGGTCGGCCGCCGCGCGCACCGTGAATCCGGCCGCGGCGGAGGCAGGAACAGAACCGGCGGGCATCGTTTCATTCTGCCCGGACCGCCTCGACCGGCGCAGGACAGCCCCGGCCTCCGCGCGTCGACGACAGATTCTGTCCATTGCGCCGACGACCCACTGAACCACCTGCCATATGCATCAATAGTGCATCAATTACTGTTAGCATGGGGGACACCGACTACCGCGAGGAGTTTCCTGTGCGCACCCGATTCGGCCTGTGGACCACCGCCTTGCTGATCGCCGCCGGCCTCGCCGCGACCGGCTCCGGCACCGCGG
Organism: Nocardia sp. FBN12; assembly: GCF_054031145.1. Lineage (NCBI taxonomy): Bacteria > Bacillati > Actinomycetota > Actinomycetes > Mycobacteriales > Nocardiaceae > Nocardia > Nocardia sp. FBN12. The sequence goes on along the minus strand of NZ_CM132926.1, from coordinate 2,068,607 downwards.
CCGCCGCGCCACCCGCACCGGTGCCCTACCTCGACCTCGGCCGCTATCTCGGCGATTGGCATCAGCTCGCGGCAGTACCGCAGGTGTTCAACCTCAACTGCGCACGCGACACCTCCGCGAACTACACCCTCGACGCGCGCGGCGACATCGCCGTCCACAACCGCTGCCACACCTGGAGCGGCGGCGTCGACGAGATCCGCGGCACCGCGACCGTGAACGACCCGGCCACGAACGCGCAACTGCACGTGAGCTTTCCGGGCGTCACCGGCCAGGACGGGCGCGAGGGACCGACCAACTACCTGGTGACCGCGCTCGGCCCGGACTACTCGTGGGCCCTGGTCACCTCGCCGAGCAGGCTGTCCGGTTTCGTCCTCTCCCGCACCCCGGCCCTGGACGAGAGCACTTGGCAGCGGATCGACGAGGAGATCAGAATCGCGGGCCAGGACCCGTGCGTCTACCTCACCTCGCCCACCACCGGCGGACGCGAGGATGTGCTGCCCCTCTGCGCACGATGAGCGTCGCCATCGCCCTGTTCACCCGTGACCTGCGCGTTCACGACAATCCGGTACTCACCGCGGCCGCGCGCGAGGCCGACCGGGTGGTGCCGCTGTTCGTCGTCGACGCGGCGCTGGTGCCCGACCGCTGCCCGCCCAATCGCGCGCACTTCCTCGCCGCCGCACTGGCCGAACTCGACCTGGAGCTGCACGCGCTCGGCGGCACGCTCGTCGTGCGCCGCGGCCGGGTGGCCGATGTGCTCGACCAGGTGATCGAGGAGACCGGTGCCACGAGCGTGCACCTGGCCGAGGATGTCAGCCGCTACAGCAGGCAGCGCGAGCAGGCGTTGCGCCGCAACCCGAACACGGCCGTGCACTGCCATTCCGGTTCCGTCACAGCCACTTCCGCCGAGCTCGTCCCGTCGACCGGTCGCGATCACTTCGCCGTCTTCACCCCCTATTTCCGGCGCTGGAGCGCGGCCCACCGCCGCACCCCGCTACCCGCGCCCCGGTCGCTGTCGGTGCCACCGATCCGGAGCGAGCCGCTGCCTCAGCCGGCCGATCTCGGTTCCGGGCGACCGTCGCCGCAGTTGCGGGTCGGCGGGGAATCCACCGGACGTGCGCTGCTGCACGACTGGCTCGACGGCCCGATCACCGGCTACGCCCGTGACAACGACGATCTCGCCGCCGACGCCACCTCCCGGCTCTCGCCGTACCTGCACTTCGGGTGCGTGTCCCCCACCGAGGTGGTGCGCCGGGTCGATACGGCGACCGACGGCGGACTCGCCTTCGTCCGGCAACTGGCTTGGCGCGACTTCCACCACCAGGTGCTCGCCTCCCGCCCCGATGCCGCCTGGTCGGACTACCGAACGCGCGTGATCGCGGGCCCCGACGACGAGCAGGCCGTCGCGGCGTGGCGCGACGGGCGCACCGGCTACCCGATCGTCGACGCGGGCATGCGGCAGCTGCGCGCGGAGGGCTGGATGCCGGGGCGAGCGCGGCTGATCGCGGCCAGCTTCCTCGCCAAATCGCTGCGCCAGGACTGGCGTGTCGGCGCGGCGCACTTCCTGCGCTGGCTCGTCGACGCCGACCTCGCCAACAATCAGCTCAACTGGCAGTGGGTCGCGGGCACCGGCACCGACACCCGGCCCAACCGGGTACTCAACCCCCTGCGCCAGGCCGACCGTTACGACCCCGACGGCGTTTATGTCCGCCGGTGGCTGCCCGAACTGGCGCACCTGCCCGGCGCAAGCATTCACCGCCCGTGGCGCGCGAACATCGATCCGATGGACTATCCCGCACCGATCGTCGACTGTGTGGGCGCCTAGGCCGATGAGCCTGCCACAGCCAGGTCGAGAATATCGACCGCCATCGGCGGCAGTCCGAACCGCCGAGCCAGCCGAACTCCGTTGCATCCAACATCTACGCGGCACCTCGCCGCCTCGACGGAAGTGACGGAAACACCATGCGCACCTTGCCGAATACTCTTGTGGCGGCGATACTCCTCGGCTCGGCGCTCGGCCTCTCGGCCTGTTCCGATGACGACTCGAGCACCAGCTCCGCGACCTCCTCGGCGCCGATGACGTCGGCGCCTGCCACCACCGGCGCGTCCGCCGCCGCCGACCTCGTCGGCCCCGGCTGCGCGGAATACGCCGCCACGGTACCCAGCGGTCCCGGCTCGGTCAGCGGTATGGCCCAGGAGCCGGTCGCCGTTGCCGCGTCCAACAACCCGCTGCTCACCACGCTGGTCTCGGCGGTCTCGGGCAAACTCAACCCCGACGTCAATCTCGTCGACACCCTCAACGGCGGTCAGTTCACCGTATTCGCGCCCGTCGACTCGGCGTTCGCGAAGATCGATCCGGCCACGATCGACACGCTGAAGACCGACTCGGCCACCCTCACCTCGATCCTCACCTATCACGTGGTGCCGGGCCAGATCGCGCCGCAGAGCATCGCGGGCGCGCACAAGACAGTCCAGGGCGCCGACGTGACGGTCAGCGGCTCAGGCGACAGTTTGAAGGTCGGCGAGGCGAACGTGATCTGTGGTGGCGTGCGCACGTCGAACGCTACCGTGTACATGATCGACAGCGTGCTCATGCCGCCAGCGGCGTGATGACGGCGACGGCGCTTTTTCCGGCGTCGCCGCGGAAATATCTCGGCGGCGCCCATCCGAACCCGAAGGCAGGCCGAAATCCCTCTCATGCTGATGCAAGCAGGGACCACCCGATGACGGCCCGGCGCGGCTCCGCACCGATCAACCTGCGATCGGTCACCGAGCCCGCTCCGGCCTGCCCGACGGTCGACCGCCGCGACCATGCCGTGCAACAGCGGCTGGTCGAGCTGCTCGACGACGTCGCGGCAGGCGATCGGGCGGCGTTCGCCGAGTTCTACCGCGCCACCAGCCCCCGGGTGTTCGGGCTCGCGCTACGCGTCGTCCGCAACCACGGCGCCGCCGAGGACATCGCCCAGGAGGTGTTCCTTCAGGTCTGGTCGCTGGCCGGACAGTACGACGCGACAAAGGCCAGCCCGATCGGCTGGCTGATGATGCTGACCCACCGGCGCGCGGTCGACCGGGTACGGGCCGAACAGTCGGCCACCCGCCGTGACATCGTGTTCGGCCACGCCCACCTCGGCCGCGACCACGACGTCGTGGCCGAGGAGGTCACCCAGCGACTCGACGAACAGTCGGTGCTGGACTGTCTGCAGACCATGACCGAACTCCAACGCGAAGCGGTGGCGCTGGCGTACTACGGCAGCCGTACCTACGTCGAGGTCGCCGAGACCTTGTCGGTGCCGTTGCCGACGGTGAAGAGCCGCATCAAAGATGGCCTGAAAAGGCTCGAGAACTGTTTGACCGGAGGGAACACCCGATGAGCGAGACAGATCGGCGGACCCCTTGGTCGTGGCTGGATGAGGCGTATCCCTACGCCATAGACGCGCTGGATCCACCACAACGACAGGCACTCGAGGACTGGCTCGACGCGGCAGGCACCGACCGCGCGGCCGAATTCCAGGCCGCTGTCCACCGCATCCAGGAGACGATGGCGGACCTGACCGTGTTCGACTCGGTCCCGCCACCGGCCCGCCTCGAATCCGCGCTGATGCGAGCACTGGACCGGTACGACACACAGGCGCACCCGCTCGCACGGCGGGGCGCGCCCGGCAAGCGGTGGCACCTTCGATGGTTGACCGTCGCCGCCGCGGCGATCGTGGCGGTCGGTGCCGGCGTCGGAATCGGGGTCGTGATCGACCAGGCGAACGACGGCACCGGGGCGGTCACCGCACAGCAGGTGCTCGACCAGTCCGACAGCCGGGAAACGTCGGTGGCCGTCACCGGCGGCGGCGCGATGACGGTGTACCAGTCCAAGTCGCTCGGCGCGGCCGCGGTGTCGTTCCAGGACATGCCCCCGCTGCCGGACGAGCGCACATATCAGTTGTGGCTGATACGTGCGGACACACCGAAATCGGTGGCGGTGCTGGATAGTTCGGCCTCGGCCGTGACCGCGGTCGAGGCGGCCGACACGCTCGCGGTAACGGTCGAACCCGCCGGTGGTTCGCCAGGGCCGACCACCTCGCCGATCGTCAGCATGACAGTCGGCTGACCTGCTGCGGCGGGCCATGCCGACACTCGAAATCCCAGGAGTGACAGCATGGTCCGCCCGTTCACCTTCACCCATCGCCATCCCGGCCGACTCGCGGCGGCGTTCGCGACGGCTGCCGCCGCCGCCCTCGTCCTCGGGGTCGGGCACCTCGTCGCGGTGATCATCGACCCGGTCTCCTCCCCCTTCTTCGTTCTGGGTGCCACCGTGGTCGATCACACGCCGAAGTGGTTGAAGGACAGTGCGATCCGCTGGTTCGGCGCCAACGACAAACTGGCACTTGCCATCACGATGGCCGCGGTGATGGCAGTCGCTGCCGCAATCATCGGCCTGGTGGCCCGCCGCCGCCCGGCCCTGGCGGCGGGCCTGCTCGGCGTCCTCGGCTTCTCGGTGGCGGGCTTGGCACTGCTCCGGCCCACCGCGACGCCACTGTTCGCCATTCCGGCGGTGGTGGGGTCACTGGCCGGGATCGCGGCAATGTGCGCGCTGTTCTACGTGCCCTCCGGCGTCGACCAGCAGGTCGGGCCGACACGGCGCGGGTTCCTGCTCGCGCTGACGGCCGTCGCGGCGGGGGCCGTCGCGGCGGGCGCGGCGGGACGGTTCATCGGCACGCGCCTGCGCGATATCGCGGCCGACCGGGCGGCTTTCGTCCTCCCACGGGTCGGCGCGCCCGCGCCACCGGTCACCCCGGAGATGGACCGAGTCGTTCCCGGCCTCACCCGATTCATCACCCCCGCACCGGATTTCTATCGCGTCGACACCGCGCTGCAACTCCCCTCGTTGACCCGCGCGCAGTGGCGGTTGCGCATCCACGGGATGGTGGAACGCGAAATCCGTCTGGACTTCGACGAATTGAGCGCCCGGCACGCCGTGGAGTCGCTCATCACACTCACCTGTGTCTCGAACGAGGTCGGCGGCGATCTCGCCGGCACCGCACTGTGGACCGGATACCGCCTGTCCGATCTCCTGGCCGAGGCAGGCCCCTCCCCCGACGCCGACATGATCTTGTCGCGCAGCATCGATGGGTTCACCGCGAGCACGCCGACCGCCGCCGTGCTCGGAAACCCCGACGCCCTGCTGGCCATCGCGATGAACGGCGAGCCGCTCTCCGTCGTGCACGGCTACCCGGCCAGGATGATCGTGCCCGGCCTCTACGGCTACGTGTCGGCCACCAAGTGGGTTGTCGACCTGGAACTCACCCGATTCGACCGCGCCCAGGCGTACTGGACACAGCGCGGTTGGGCAACCGATGCGCCCATCAAGACCGCGTCCCGGATCGACGTCCCCGCGGCGTTCGCCAACCTGGACGCTGGATCGATGACCGTGGCAGGCGTCGCGTGGGCTCAAGGCCGTGGGATCGACGCCGTGGAAATCCAGGTCGACGATGGCCCGTGGCAGCCAACCACACTCGCCGCGGCCTACTCCATCGACACCTGGCGCCAGTGGACCTGGACGTGGGATGCCACACCCGGCACGCACGCGCTGCGCGTGCGTGCGGTCGACGCCACCGGATCGGTGCAGACCGACGCGAGGGCGACCCCGTTCCCCGACGGCGCGACGGGCAGGCACTCGCGCGTTGTCACGGTGCGGTGAGCGATGCTCAGGCCTGGCTGACGAGGTAGTTCACGAGGGCGTCGACGAGGCCGAGGGTGCCTTCCTCGCGCTGGGCGCCGGTGTCGAAACCGTCCAGGTGGGCGCCGAATTCGACGAGCGTGAGCTTGGTGCCGGTGGTGGTCGGTTCGAATTCCCAGGTGGCCACCGAGGTGGAGATATGGGAGCCGTTGAGCCACATGTCGTAGGTGTAGACGAGGCGTTCGTTGACGACGATGTCGGTGTAGGTGGCGACGAAGTGGGAGGTCACCTCGTGGAAGGTGCCTTCGTTGATCTCGCGGCCGCCGACCTCGAAGTCGACCGAGACCTCGCCCTGCTCCCAGCCTTCCTCGCCGCCGAACCACTTCGCCTTGACGGCGGGATCGGCGAATGCCTGGAAGACGACGGCGGGCGCGACGGGCACCTCGCGTTCGATGGTGAACTGGGCGTGGTTGATGGAGCGGGTCACCGTGTCGGTCATTGTTGTTCTCCCTCTGGGTTTCTGGTTGATTCCACGAGTAGTGCCGTGAGCCGGTCCACCTGCCGTTGCGCGGGTGGGCGTTGCCGGTGCAGCCAGTCGATCGCCGTCCCGAAAGCGTCCGGAACCAACTGGTAGGTGCGCACCCGGCCGATCTTCGCCGAGCTGACGAGCCGACCGGCCTCCAGCGCTTTCAAGTGCTGCACGATCGTCGGGAGCGCGACCTCGAACGGTGCGGCGAGATCCGACACCGAGGCGGGCCCGCGCGCCAGCCGTTCGACGATCGCGCGACGAGTCGGATCGGCCAGCGCCCGGAAGACACTGTCGAGTCCGCCGTCCGGTTCGTCGCTCGAATACTTAGGCACATACCTAAGTATTCACATCACGGTCGATTCGCGCAACCCCTCGTCCGGTTGCACCTGTATCGGCCGCCGTGGGATGCTGCGGCGAGATCGACGAGAGCGAGGTGAACGATGGTCGACGGCCCTCGCGTCACACCCGCTCCCACCGCGAGCCGGCGCGGCATCGGCGCCCGGGTGGCGGATTCCCCGTTCCTGTCCCGCGGCAGACGCCGGGTGGAAGTGGTCCCCAAACCCTCGGTCCCGACCGCCCGCGCCATCGTGGACTGCGCCGCCTACGTCGACGGCAAGCGGCTACCCGGCCGCTTCACCCCGGAGAGCGCCCTGGCCGAAATCCGCGGGCGCGGTGCGGGTTTCGTGTGGATCGGCGTGTTCGAGCCGGATCTGCACCAGATGGGCGAGATCGCCGAGACGTTCGGACTGCACGAGCTCGCCGTCGAGGACGCCGTCACCGGCAGACAGCGCCCGAAGTTCGAACGCTACGACGACACCATGGTCACCGTGATGCGGACCGTCGCCTATGTCGAGCACGATATGCACACGGTCAGCGAGATCGTGCAGACCGGCGAGATCATGGTCTTCCTCGGCGCCGATTTCGTCGTCGCGGTCCGCCACGGCGAACACAACGAACTCACCGCGGTCCGGCACGCGCTCGAGGCCGAACCCGATCGCCTCGCGCTCGGCCCCGGCGCGGTGCTGCACGCGATCGCCGACCACGTCGTCGACACCTATATCGACGTCACCCAGGCCGTCGAATTCGACGTCGAGTCGATGGAAGAAGAGCTGTTCAGCCCGCGGAGCAAGATCCCGATCGAGGCGATCTATCAGCTCAAACGCGAGATCGTCGAGCTGCGTCGCGCCGTGCGGCCGCTCGCGGGCCCACTCCAGACGCTCACCGCGCCGCACACTCCCCTGCCCAAGGAAGTGCGTCGCTACCTACGCGATGTCGCCGACCACCACAGCGGTGTCGCCGAACGCATCAATGACCTCGACGAAACCCTCACCACCCTCGTCGGTGCCGCCGTGGCCAAGATCGCCGTCCAGCAGAACACCGACATGCGCAAGATCTCCGCCTACATCGCCATCCTGGCCGTGCCGACGATGATCGCCGGGATCTACGGCATGAACTTCGATCACATGCCCGAACTCCGGCAGACCTGGGGTTACCCCATCACCCTGACCGTCATGGTCACCCTCTGCACAGCCCTGGTCGTCGTCTTCCGGCGCATCCGCTGGCTGTGAAGGCCCGTCAGGCGAGTCGACCCCATCGGATCGCCACGAACCCGCAGAGCGCGATGGCGGTGGTCATCCGCTTCCACAGACGCACCATCGCGAGCTCGAGGATGATGCCGATGCGGTCCGCGCAGGTGGTGGCCTCCGCCAGCGCCATGCGGTCATAGACCAGGGCTGGGTCGCTGAGGATTTCGTCGAGCCTCAGTCCTGATATCGCCTGATCAGGCGTCAGGCCGAGTTCCGGCAGCCAGGTGAGCCGCCAACGGCCATCGCCCCCGAGAACCGCCCGCTCAGGCGTCTTGTCGCTGCTCATGATCCGATTCGTGCGGTAGATCGTCATCACTGCCTCCTCGGCCGTCAGCTTGCGGCGTCCACCTTCCACGATCCTCGGAAATCGACGCAGACAACAGCTGGCGACGTGGCCGACATCGGAATATCATCGATGAATTTCGAGGTGAAGGCCAAAACTTTCGAGCGATCACGATCGAAGCGACCCACCGGCACGCCAGCCAGCTACCGCCCAGCACTGCGGTGGGAGTACTAGCTCCGGTCGAAGGCCGTGAGGATCTGTTCGGCAGCGAGGGCGGGGGTGAGGGTGCCGGCGCGGACAGCCGATTCCACTTGCGCGCGAACATCTTTCACGTTCGGATTGTCGGCCAGGCGACGCAGGATCTGATCGTGGACCATGGTCCAGGTCCAGTCGACCTGCTGGCGGCGACGCTTCTCGGCGAATTCTCCCGCCTCGGTGAGCACCCGACGGTGATCGAGGACGGTGCCCCAGAACTTGTCGAGGCCGACACCTTCCAGGCCGCTCATGGTGAGCACCGGCGGTTTCCACAGTGCGTCGTGCGGGTGGATCAGGCGCAGCGCGCCCGCCAGTTCGCGGGCCGCGCCTTTCGCCTCGATCTCGTGTTTGCCGTCGGCCTTGTTGACCGCGACGAGTTCGGCGAGTTCCAGGACGCCCTTCTTGATGCCCTGCAACTGATCTCCGGTACGGGCCAGGGTGAGGAAGCAGAACACGTCGACCATATTGGCGACCGTCACCTCGGACTGGCCGACGCCGACGGTCTCCACCAGGATCACGTCGTAGCCAGCGGCTTCCAGGAGCACGATAGTCTCGCGAGTCGCCTTGGCCACGCCACCGAGGGTGCCCGCGGTGGGCGAAGGCCGGATGAACGCGTCGGCCTCCAGGGACAACCGCGCCATCCGCGTCTTGTCACCCAGGATCGAGCCACCGGTGCGGGTCGAGGACGGGTCAACCGCGAGAACCGCGACCCGATGGCCCTGGTCCAGGAGATACATGCCGAGCGCGTCGATGAACGTGGACTTGCCGACGCCGGGAACGCCGGTGATGCCGACCCGGTTCGAGACGACACTGCCCGGTTCCGCGGCCACCCGCAGCAGCAGTTGCTGCGCGAGTTCCCGATGATCGGAGCGGGTGGATTCGACCAGGGTGATCGCGCGGGCCAGCGCCGATCGCTGTCCCGCTCTGACCTCGTCGGCGAGCACGTCGACGTCGATCGTCCGGCGAACACCCGTGGCGGTGCGCCCCTCGTTACGTGGCGAGCCGACGCCCGCGGTGGTCCCGAGCCGAGGGTGCGCTTCGGCACCCCCGGCCCCCTGTGCGGCGTTGCTCATTCGGCTGCGCCGCCACCGATCTCGTGCCCGAGCGCCGCGCCCAGCTTCTTCAGCAGGTCGATGGCCGCGTCGGCGATGACGGTGCCGGGCGGGAAGATCGCGGCGGCACCGGCTTCGTAGAGCTCGTCGAAGTCACCGGGCGGGATCACACCGCCGACGATGACCATGATGTCGGGACGACCGACATCGGCCAGTGCCTGCCGCAGGGCGGGCACCAGCGTGAGGTGACCGGCGGCCAGCGAGGACACACCGACGATGTGCACGTCGTTGTCGGCCGCTTGGCGCGCCACCTCTTCGGGCGTCTGGAACAGCGGGCCCACGTCGACATCCATGCCGAGGTCGGCGAACGCCGTCGCGATCACCTTCTGGCCGCGGTCATGCCCGTCCTGGCCCATCTTGGCGACCAGGATGCGGGGACGACGGCCCTCGGCCTCGCCGAACTCCTCGACCAGCGCGATGGCGGCGCCGATGTTGGATGCCTTGCCTGCTTCGTCACGGTACACACCGGACAGGGTACGGATTTCGGCCTGATGGCGGCCGTACACCTTCTCCAGCGCGTCGGAGATCTCACCGACGGTCGCCTTGGCACGGGCGGCGTTGATGGCCAGCGCGAGGAGATTGTTCTCCATGCCGCCCTCGGAAGCCGATGCCGCCCGGGTCAATTCGGCCAGTGCCTGCTCCACCGCGACCGAATCACGTTCGGCGCGAAGCCGTTCCAGCTTCTCGATCTGCTCGGCACGCACCCGCGAGTTCTCGACCTTGAGGACCTCGACCGCGTGGTCCTCTTCGACCTGGTACTTGTTGACGCCGATCACCGGCTGCTGGCCGGTGTCGATCCGCGCCTGGGTCCGCGCGGCGGCCTCTTCGATGCGCAGCTTCGGAATACCTTCCGAGATCGCCTGCGCCATACCGCCGTGCGCCTCGACCTCGGCGATGTGGGCGCGGGCCCGCTCGGCGAGCTGATGGGTGAGCCACTCGACGTAGTACGAGCCGCCCCACGGGTCGATCGGGCGGGTGGTGTTGGATTCCTGCTGAATGAGCAGCTGGGTGTTGCGGGCGATGCGGGCGGAGAAGTCCGTCGGCAGGGCCAGCGCCTCGTCGAGTGCGTTGGTGTGCAGCGACTGGGTGTGCCCCTGGGTCGCGGCCATCGCCTCGATACAGGTGCGCGCCACATTGTTGTAGGCGTCCTGCGCGGTCAACGACCAGCCCGAGGTCTGCGAATGTGTGCGCAGCGACAGCGATTTCGCGCTCTTGGGTTCGAACTTGGACACCAGTTCGCTCCACAGCAGACGCCCGGCGCGCAGCTTGGCGACCTCCATGAAGAAGTTCATGCCGATGGCCCAGAAGAACGAAAGGCGCGGCGCGAACTTGTCGACGTCCATGCCCGCGGCGATACCGGCGCGGATGTACTCCACCCCGTCGGCGAGGGTGTAGGCCAGCTCCAGATCGGCTGTCGCACCGGCCTCTTGGATGTGGTAGCCGGAGATCGAGATCGAGTTGAACTTCGGCATCTTCGCGCTGGTGAAGGCGAAGATATCGGAGATGATCCGCATCGAGGGCTTGGGCGGGTAGATGTAGGTGTTGCGGACCATGAACTCTTTCAGAATGTCGTTCTGAATGGTTCCGGCCAGCTGTTCGGGCGTCACGCCCTGCTCCTCGGCGGCGACGACGTAGAGCGCCAGGATCGGCAGCACCGCGCCGTTCATGGTCATCGACACCGACACCTGGTCAAGCGGGATCTGGTCGAAGAGCTGGCGCATGTCCAGAATCGAGTCGATCGCGACACCGGCCATGCCGACGTCACCTTGGACGCGGGGGTGGTCGGAGTCGTAGCCACGGTGGGTGGCGAGGTCGAACGCGACCGAGAGCCCCTTCTGTCCCGCCTGCAGGTTGCGGCGGTAGAAGGCGTTGGAGTCCGCGGCGGTCGAAAAACCCGCGTACTGGCGGATCGTCCACGGCTGGTTCACGTACATGGTCGGGTACGGGCCACGGAGGAACGGCGCGACGCCGGGCACCGTGTCGAGCGGATAGCCTTGCGCGACAACAGCATCCCGATCGGCCTTGGTGAACACCGGCGGAACGTCGATACCCTCCGGGGTCGACCAGACCAGCTGCTCGGCAGTGGTGTGGTTCGCCGTCGCGGCATCGGCCACGAAGGCGCGCACCTGCTCGGCGTCGACGTCGGCGGACGTGGGCGCGTGGTCGGTAAGCGGCACCTCGGCGAAACTACCGATGACGTGCTCGATATCGGATGTGGTCATCAGGCTCCCACCTTCTCCAGCAGCTGCGACAGGACCGCGACCGCGTCGATACGCAGGGCGAGGTACCCGTCGGGACGCTGCGTCCCGCTGTATTGCTCGACCGACTTCTCCGCACCGGCCAGCAGCACGGTCTCCACGCCCGCGGCACGCAGGGCGTCGGTCGCGGCTCCCGCCTGTTCGGCGTAGCGCTTGTCGGCACCGCACAGCACCGCGATGCGCGCACCGGATTCGGTTGCGGCGGTGGCGATGTCATCGATCGCGAGCGGACCGGGGTTGACCGATTCGATGCCGCCCGAGGCCAGGACGTTCGCGGTGAAGATGGTGCGCGCGTTGTGCTCGGCCACCAGGCCCAGCGGCACGATCAGCGCCTTCGGCCGGGCGCCGTTGGCCGCCAGGTAGGCGTCGGAACGGTTGCGCAGCGCTTCGAAGGCGGCACCGTAGCGCGCGTTCGGGCCGGGTTCACGGGCCTGCTCCGACAGCGGGGTCTCGGCGAGGTTGGGGAACTCGTTGACGCCGGTGACCGCGGTCCGGCGATGGGCGATGTCGGCGGCGCGCGTGGCAGCGGTCTCGGCGATCCGGGCCGCGAGCACACCGGCGTCGAGCGCGGCGAGATACCCACCCGCCGACTCGAGCTCCTGCATGAATGCCCATGCCTTGGCGGCGAGTTCGTCGGTCAGCTTGTCGACGTACCAGGAACCGGCGGCCGGGTCCTGCACGTGCCCGAGGCGCGATTCCTCGAGCAGCAGCAGCTGGGTATTGCGAGCCAGGCGCTGGGAGAACGTCGTGGAGACGCCGAGTTCGCCCGCGGGCAGCGCCGCGTCGAAGGGCAGCACGGTCACCGAATCGGCGCCGCCGACGCCGGCGCCGAACGCTGCCAGGGTGGTGCGCAACAGGTTCACCCAGGGGTCACGCTGGGTCATCATGGCGGCCGAGGTGATCGCGTGCTGCGGCGCGGCGCCGAAGGCGGGCGCACCGGAGACCTGGGCGACTCGGGCCCACAGCCGCCGGGCGGCCCGGAATTTCACGATGGTGGCGAACTGGTCGTCGGTGGCCGCGAAGCGGAACTCGAGCTGGTCGAACGCGTCGGCGATGTCGACCCCGGCGCCGGTGAGCAAACGCAGGTAGGCCAGACCGGCCGCGACGGCCGCGCCCACTTCCTGCGCGTCGGCGGCACCGGCGTTGTGGAAGGCGATGCCGTCCACCGTGATCGCGCGGACGGTCTCGGGCCGGGCGATCGCGCGCACGGCCAGCGCCACGGCCTCGGCCTGGTCGACATCTTCGGCGCCGGTGAAGGCGTTGGTCAGCGGGGCGGCGCCGAGGCCGACCCGGATCTGCGCGCGATCGGCGATCGAATAGCCGTCGAGCACCTCGTACACCCGCTCGGCGGCAGCACCGGTGGCCGCTCCGGCGACCAACGTCAGCGGGGCCAGTTCGAACAGCAGGCCACGCAGCGCGACAGGGATGTCGTCGACGGCGACGCCGTAGGCGCCCACGCCGAGCGCGATCGCGCTCACGCCGTTCTCCAGACCGGTCAGGATCGCCCGGTTGGTGGCCTCGGCGTCGTCCTGACCGGCGAAGGCGCCGACGAACCAGCCGCGCTGCGGGTCACGGGTGGCGTCGCCACCACGCACGTACGGGAAGGCGCCGGGCAGCGGCTGCTCGGGCAGCTCGTCGCGGCGGGTGTAGAGCGGGGCGATCGTCAGCCCGTCATAGGTGGTCTCGTCGAGCAGATGTTCCGGTTCGGCGGGGAGCTCGGAAGCCTCGACCCGTCGCGCTTTCGCCAGCACACCCGCCACACCCTTGCGCCACGCGGCGTACTCGGGCACCGGATCCGGCGCGAGCCCCGCCCCGGACTCTGAACCAATCGGCATAGCTGCTGTTCTCTCTTCCATTCGACGACCGCACCCCGGCGTGCTGCCGGTCCGTGAAATCCCACAAACGGGCCCACAGCGAACCAGGATGTGTCCGGTTCCCTGATGATGCTAACTGTGACAGGGTGTCCACCCACTCGGGCCATCCCCTACCGGCCGGTACGCTTACCCGGGTGCCCCGCCTGCTCCGTTCCCCGCGCCTGCTCATCGCCATGGCCGGGCTCGCCGCGCTGTTCGTGCTGGCGATGATGGTTCCGTTGCCGGGCCCGCAGCAGATCCGCGACTGGGCCGGCGGCGCCGGGCCGCTGTTGCCGTTGCTGTTCTTCCTCTTCTACGCGGTCGCCGCCGTCGCCCCCGTTCCGCGCACCGTGCTCACCGTGACCAGCGGCGTGCTGTTCGGTCCGGTCCTCGGGTCGGCCATCGCGATGGCCGCGACCGGTGTCAGCGCGACCGCGGCGCTGCTCGGGGTGCGCGCGCTGGGGCGCGACCGGGTCGCCCGGCACCTCACGCATCCGGCGGTGCGGGCGATCGACGATCGGCTGGCCCGGCGCGGGTGGCTCGCGGTCGCCGCGATCCGGATGATCTCCTTCGCGCCGTTCTCGATCGTCAACTACTGCTGCGGACTGTCCTCGGTCCGGGTCTCTCCCTATCTTGTCGCGACACTGGCCGGTTCGGCACCCGGCACGATCGCCACGGTTGTCTTGGCCGGTTCACTGGCGGGCGGCACCCATCCTGCCGCGATCATCGTGTCGGCCATCTGCCTGTCGATCGGGCTGGTCGGCCTGATCGTCGACCTCCGGCTACCGGTCGACGCGCCGGTCCTCGAGCCGGAACCCGCCACCCCCTGACCGACCGCGCGCCTCGGCCGGAGCGGTCCCGATCTGTTCCGCTGATGTGAACTAAAACCCCATTACTCCAGGGGCAACTGGTCTAGGTTGTGATTCGAAACAAATCTGAAAGTGATCTTCTTCACACCTTCCAATTGTGACTTAACAATATTTCAGATAACTCTCAGAGTTATAGACTCGGAATAGCCCAGGGTTCGCCAGCTACATCCGGTGCGGGATCCAGAGCAACACCCGGTGACGCGCCCGCGACCACCGAATCCCCTTCGCGCCGTTTCTCGGCTTGCATTCCCCATGAGGTGACCCGCCATGGAATACACCCATCTCTCCGAATTCCGGATTCGCTGCGGCGACCTGGTGATCTGGACCCCCGAACTCACCTCGTCCGAGACCTGGCACGACGACGAACGCCCCCTCGCCAGCGTCCACGAGCAGTACCTCGGCTTCCTCGATCCCGACGACGCCCGCCCTGGTCGCGGCCGCTCCTCGAGCTGCGCACCCTTTACACCGCGGTCACCACCGGCGGCGAGATCCGCGACTCGGCCACCTTCGGCAGCCCGGCCGACTACGCCGTCATCGAGCGCGCGGCGGCCGAGGAACTCGACCCCGAATCCCCCGCCGTCGCGGTGTGGCGTGAATTCCTCGGTGCGCCGGGCTCGCCCATGCCCCGCTTCGCCGCGGATCAGGTCACCGTCCTGGACGGTGAGCACGCCCAGCCCAGCGTGTCGCGCACCCTGATCGGCATCGACCAGCTCGAGGAAATCGAGGCCGCGCTCGATCGCATGAAGCACCGGCTCTCGGTGACGGTGTTCGCGGCGTTGGCGATGGCCTCCCGGGAAACCTTCGGCGACAACCGGTTCCGCACGGTCATGCCGATCGCCACCCGGCCCGACCTCACCTGGCTCGAATCGATGGGCTGGTTCGTCAATGTCGTGCCGGTCGACATCACCCTGCCCGCGGGCGCGGACATGGCGGTCGCGCTGACCGCGACCCGCGCCTCGCTCAAGCGTGCCCATCTCTGCGACGACGCCTCCTGGGGCCGTTCGCTGGCGATGGCCGGTGCCGTAGAAGGACCGACCTACGGTGCGTCCTTCCTCGACATCCGCATGCTTCCGGACTACGAATTGGTCGCCGAACTGCGTGGACGCACCTTGCGCGCCGTCTCGTACTCCACCGAAGAGGTGTATTTCTGGGTCGTACGCGGCCCCGACGGCCTCTATGTCTCTACCCGTCACCCCGCGGGCCTGCCGGGCGAGGTCATGGAACGCTTCCTCGCCGAGTTCGCCAGGGCGATGTACTCGGTGACCCTGGTTCCGGTCGCGACGGCGCCGGTCACCGACACCGCAGCAGCACTGAGCGCGGGCTGAGCATGCGTGCGCTGCTGGCCTTCACCGGGAGCCGGGGCGATGCCCAGCCCGGCATTCTCCTGGCCCGCGAGCTGGTGGCTCGCGGGCACTCGGTGACGCTCGCGCTGTCCCCCAATCTCGTCGGCTTCGCCACCGCGCACGGCATCGCCGCCGTCGGTTTCGGTCGCGACAGCGCCGAACTGCTGCGCACCCAGCACGACGATCACCGCTTCCGCAGTCCGAATCCGCGTCAGCGGGTGCGCGCGGTGCTGGATCTGCAGCGGCGCGGGGTTGTCGAGGCGGTACGTGACCTGCTGGTTCTCGCCCCCGGTCACGACGTGGTCGTGACCGGGATGGCGGGCGAGGAAGCGGCCGAGAAGGTGGCGCGGCGCGTTGGGTTGCCGCTGGCAGCAGTGCATTTCTTTCCGATCCATCCGAATCGCTCGGTCCCGGTGGTGCCCACCGCGTGGGGCGCCAGGATCCCCGGGGCGCTCAATCGGCGGATCTGGTCGGGCCTGCGGTGGGCACGTGACGCGGCGCTGGAACAGCCGCTGTCGGAGTTCGGAATCGTGGAACATCCGCTACCCGACCGAGTTTCGATCCAGGCCTATGACGTCGAGCTGTTTCCCGGGTTAGCGGCCGAGCTGCCGGAGCGACACCCGGTGACGGGGTTCGCCGTCGATACCGCCGGATTCCTCGGCGCGCCGACCGATCCGGCGCTGACCGCGTGGATCGATGCCGGTTCGGCACCGATCTATGTCGGTTTCGGCTCGATGGCGGTCGACGATCCGGCCGCGCTGGTGACGATGTTGCGCGCGGTCTGCGCACGTCGGGGTCGCCGACTGCTGCTGGCCGCGGGGTGGGCGGGGATCGAACCGTCGCTGTCGCCCGAGCTGGCCGTCGTCGAGCAGGTCGAGCACGCTTCGATTTTCCCGCGCTGTGTCGCCGCGGTGCACCACGGCGGTGCGGGAACTACCGCCGCCGCGTTGAGAGCGGGTGTCCCACAGGTGATCTGCGCTGTCCAGGCCGATCAGCCGTACTGGGGCCGGGCGTTGGCGCGGCGCGGCCTGGCGGGCACCGTGCGCGCCGCCGAGCTCACCGAGACCGCGCTCACCACTCTGCTCGACCGAGTCGCCGATCCGAACGTGGTGTCGCGGGCGGCCGCCTACGCGAGCCGGTTCGCCTGCGACGGCGTAGCGCGTGCTGTCGACGAGGTGGAATCCCTTGCCGCCCTGTCGTTCCCGACACCAGTTTCCAGCCACGCCGGGAGGCCGCAGTGAGCACCGAAATCGCCGTTCGCACCACCGGACTCGGCAAGTCCTACGGAGACTTCGCCGCGGTCGGCAGCATAGACCTCAGCATCGCGGCCGGATCGGTGTTCGCGATGCTCGGTCCCAACGGCGCGGGAAAGACCACCACCGTCCGCATGCTCGCCACGCTGCTCCGGCCGGATCGGGGTAGCGCCGAGGTGTTCGGTTACGACGTGGTGCGCGAGGCGACCGCGGTGCGCTCGATGATCGGGCTCACCGGCCAGTACGCCTCCGTCGACGAAACCCTCACCGCCGGTGAGAATCTGCGCCTGTTCGGTCGGCTGCTCGGCCTGTCGCGCCGCGAAGCGGGCAGCCGGGCCGATGAACTCCTCGAGGAATTCGAGCTCTCGGCTGTCGCGCGGCGCAGCGTCAGCGCGTTCTCCGGCGGCATGCGACGGCGCCTCGATCTGGCCGCCACGCTGATCACGGTGCCCCCCTTGATCTTCCTCGACGAGCCGACCACGGGGCTCGATCCACACACCCGCGACCGCATGTGGGGCATCGTGCGCGGGCTGGTCGAGCGCGGCGCCACCGTGCTGCTCACCACCCAGTACCTCGAAGAAGCCGACGCGCTGGCCGACCGGATCGCGGTCATCGACCGTGGCACGCTCGTCGCCGACGGCACCCCCGCCGAACTCAAGTCCTCCATCGGTGAGCAGGTGCTGCGCTTGGACATCCGCGACACCACCGACCTGCGCCGCGCCGAGGCGCTGATCCAGGACATCACCGGCGACGTGCCCGAGGGTTCGTCGACGGGGACGTTGACGATCGCGTTGCGCGACGTCACCCGCGGCGCCGATATCGTCGCCGCGTGCCGAGACGAGGGCATCGCGCTGCGCGGGTTCGCGGTGGACCGACCCGATCTCAACGAGGTGTTCCTCTCGCTGACCGGGCACGCACGCACCGTGGACGCGAGATGACCACCCTTCGCGAAAGCTCGAGGACCACCATGACCCGCACGGCCGAGATGCCTCGCCAGGTGGTGCGCACGCCACGCGTGACCCGTGTCAGTCCGCTTGCCGCGCTGCATCATTCGCTGATGATGGCGTGGCGCGGACTGCTCACCTTCCGGCACAGCCCGCAACTGCTCTACGACGCCGTACTGCTCCCGATCGTCGGCCCGGTGCTGTTCGGCAGCATCTTCGGTACCGCCATCGCGGGCAGCATGGCCGCGTACCTGCCGATCATGATCCCCGGCGTGCTGGTCCAGATCGTGCTCACGTCCTCGGTCGCGACCGGTGTGCAACTGTCCGAGGACATCCACTCGGGCGTCTTCGACCGCTTCGTCGCCATGCCGATCGCCCGCTCCGCACCGGTTGCCGGGGCATTGCTGGCCGGTGCCGTGCGCTATCTCATCGCCGCGACCACGGTCGTGATCGTCGGTTTCTGCCTGGGTTACCGGCCCGAGCACACCGCCGGTTTCCTGGCGGGCGCGGTGCTGGTCGTGTTCGCCACCACCGCGATCAGCTGGTTGTTCGCGTTCATCGGCGCCACCATCGCCCGTCCCGCCGCCGTGCAGGGCATGTCCATGCTGGTGCTCACCTTCCTCGGCTTCGCCTCCAACGCCCTGGTGCCCGAGGAATCCATGCCCACCTGGATGCGCCACGTCTCCGACCTGAACCCGGTGTCCTACCTGGTCTCCGCGGTGCGCACGCTCGCCGCGGAGGGCACGATCGGCGCCGACGCCTGGTGGTCGCTGGTCGCCTCGGTGATCGTCGTCGCTGTTTTCGCGCCACTGACCGTGCGCACTCTCCGTTCCCGATAGGCGTACTTCCGCCTTCGCTCCCGCCCTGCGCAGCTGAGGAACGCTGTCGCGCCGACGCCCGTCAGGAGTCCATCGATGACTGTCATCTCCCCCGCCGTCGCAGTGACCACCGAGCTCAACCGGATCACCGCCGACGACGACCTGTTCTTCAAGCTGCACAGCCTCTACCCGAATGCGCTGGTCAACCAGCTGGCGTACCGCTTCGACACCGCGCTTGGCCGGGACCTGCTCGACGACTGGCACGCGCATCTGGCGACCGGTTTCATCGCGCGACGGGTCCGCACCACCCGCTTCCCGATCGCCCGCGCGCACTGGGAGCCAGCCACCGAGTCCCTCCCGCTGCGCTGGTCGGACACGCCGATTCCCGAGGACCGGATTCTCGACTGGTTCCTCGAGCAGGCCGCCGTCGAATTCGACCCCGAACGCGGACTCGTGTGGCAGCTCGCGGGCGCGCCCCTCGAATCCGGCGGCACCGTGATCACCTTGGTTGCCTCACATGTCGCGTGCGACGGCGGCGCCATGATGCACGCGATCGTCGACTCCCTCGATCGGCTCAACCGCGGGGAGTCACCCGACCGCCTCGCCAGCGCGGGCAGGCTCGTCGGCCCGGTGGCGGGTGCGGGCCGCTTCGCCGCCGACCTCGCCGATGCCCGCCGCCAACTCGGGGCCCTCGCGCGTGGTGTGCGTGCGGCGCGCCGGTCGCGCGGTGTCAGTGAACCGGCCCGCAATCCCCGCCCGGCCGTGCCACGACTGGCCCATGCCGACACCTGGCAGGCCGCCGAGGCCATCGTCCAGCTCGATCTCGCCGCGTGGGACGCCGTTGCGGCCGACCACGGCGGAACCACCAACGGCCTGCTGATCGGCGTCGCGGTCGGGCTGCTCGGTCGCAGCGGCCGCATCGCCGACGGTGCCGAGGTCCGTGTCGACATTCCGCATTCGATGCGCGAGGCCGACGACCCACGCGCCAACGCCACCACCGGGCTGCCGATCAGCGTCGGCTACCGCGCGGGCGAACGCGCCGATCTGCCCGCGGTCCGCGCCGCTCTCAAAGCGGCGGGCCTTGCCTACCGCGACCCCGCGACCGTCCCGCCGATCCAGCACCTGCAACCGGTGCAGATGCTGTTGCCGAAGGTGGTACTGCACAAGTTCGCCCGCACCGCCAAGGCGCCGGAATGCCTGTGCACCAACATGGGTCGCACCGCGCAGAACATCGCGGTCCTCGGTTCGCACCGTGCGCGCGACGTCATCATGCGCCCGGTGGTCAATCCCGGGCCGGTCGAGTTGTTCCGTCAGGTCGAGCTCGGCGTCAATCTCGCCTTCTCCTGCGATGACGACACCGTGACACTCGTGGTCACCGGCGGCGACCCCGACCGTTTCCCCACCCGCGCCGCGTTGCGCGAACTGCTGGCCGCCGAGTTCGCCGACTGGGGGCTGACGCCGCGGTTCTGGTGACGAGTCAGGAGGCTTCCTCGACGAATTCGGCGGCGCTGTCGGCCTTTTCGATGCGCAAGGTGAACCGGAACCCGCACGAGGCCTCGAGCGAAGTGGAGCCCGCCTGCGGGCGATTGCGCACCTCGATTCTCACGTCGAGGTCGTCGAACCCGACGTGGAACGGTTCCGCCATCCACAACTGGGTGTGCCAGGCGGTCTGCCCGGCGAGCACATCACCGGCACCGGGCCGGAAGTCGCGCAGCGGCACGCAGACCGGCGTGTAGCCGTCGGTATCGGGCGCGAGGTACAGCACCACCGGACCGTGCATTTCGAGGAGCAGTCGCAGCACGTCGAGTGCGTCGTCGCTGGCCTCGACCGCACGGTGTCGATGATGGACCTTGCGGCCGTGGGGATGTCGAACCATTGGTGCACTCCTCGCAAATTCTCGACAGTGATCGTGCTCGGAGCACACTATGGTTGCGAAAGGTTGGTCAAGGGTTGGTACCGGTCCAATCTTGCGAAGGCCTGCACCCGCGTGGCGCCGTCGCGGAATCGGATCGCGTCGGCGGCGTTGACTACTGATATGGCACTCGAATCGGTTCGCTTCTCGATCCTGGACCGCTCACGCGTACGGCGCGGGCAGGACCACGCCGACGCCCTGCGCGAGACCGTCGCGTTCGCGGCGCTCGCCGAGCAGTGGGGCTATCACCGGTTCTGGGTCGCCGAGCATCACAGCGTCCCCGGAGTCGCCGGAACGGCGCCGACCGTGCTCGCGGCCGCGGTCGCGGCGGCAACCTCGCGAATCCGGGTCGGCACCGGTGGGGTGATGCTGCCCAACCATCAACCACTCGTCGTCGCCGAGCAGTTCGGTGTGCTCGCAGCGCTGTTCCCGGGACGGATCGACATGGGTCTCGGCCGTTCGGTCGGGTTCACCGATGGCGTCCGCCGTGCGCTCGGTCACGGTCTCGACGAAGTCGACGATTTCGACGCGCATCTCGCCGAAGTCCTCGACTATTTCGCGGCGGGTCGAGCGGGCGTGCACGCCGGCTCCGCGGAGGGCAATGACGTCCCGGCGTTCCTGCTCGCCACCGGTTCCGGGGCCGAGCGCGCGGCACGTTTCGGACTGCCGCTGGTGATCGCGCCGATCGCGGGCACGCAAGCCATGGTGGACGCGATCGAGCGGTACCGCGCCCGGTTCCAGCCGTCGGCTCGCGTCCCACGACCGTATGTCGTCGTCTCCGCGACGGCGATGATCGCCGACTCGACCGAGCAGGCGCACCGGCTCCTCCTTCCCGAGGCCTGGGCGAGTGCCTACTCCCGCACCCACGGCGAGTTTCCCGCGCTGATCCCGCCCGGCGAAATCGACCCGGCGAGGATGACCGACCGGCAGCGCCACCTCTTCGAACAGGCGCTCGGCAACCAGCTCCACGGCACCGAGGACGAGGTGGCGGAAGCAGTGGAGAAGCTGGTCAGCCGCACCGGCGCCGATGAAGTCCTGGTGCACACCAGCACTTTCGATCGGGCGGCCCGGCTGGATTCGCATCGGCGGCTGGCTCGCGTCGTCGGTCTGGCAGGTTAGTCCGGTCGCCAAAATTCGCGAGATCGCTTCTGCTCCGAAAACAAACCCGGAAGGCCCGCAATTTATTCGACGGTGTAAACGATCGTGAGGTCACTCACTGTGCGAGTACCGTTCCGCGGCACCGCACGGCCGTGCCGACGGCCTCGGTGGCCGATAGCCTGCCCATTGCCACCTGCCGGGGAAGACGACTGAGCTGGCGCTCTGTGCCATCGATGCGGATTGCCGAAGTTGGCGTAACGGCTTGTCACACAGATGAACTCGCGGCGCGAAGTGCGCTGGATCACTGCATGCAACGGCTCCGCGCGACCGGTAGGGTTCGACTCCACCGGCGATCGGAAATCGTTCGGTACACCATTCTTCGACCGCATCCGGGAGCTCACGTGTCGCAATCGCGTTTCGAATCCATCGGGGCATATCTTCCGTCGAACATCTTGTCCACCACCGAATTGATCTCGCGGTTGAAAACGCCACCGTCGTTCGATCTGGAACGAATCACCGGCGTGAAAGAACGCCGCGTGCGCGATACCCGACCGGAATCGGTCGAGGATTCGTTCACCCTCGCCGTCAACGCCGCGCGGGACTGCCTTGCCCGATCCCGCTACGCGCCGGGCGAACTGGAGGTGATCATCTCCTGTTCGATCACCCGCAGCAATGACGGCACCCGCATGTACATGGAGCCCTCGTTCGCGTCGACGATCGCCAAGACCCTCGGCGCCGAGCGAGCGATCACCTTCGATGTCTCCAACGCCTGCGCCGGAATGCTCACCGGCACATACATTCTCGACCGGATGATTCGATCGGGCGTGGTGCGCAACGGGATGGTGGTCAGCGGTGAGGCCATCACGCCCATCGCCGAGACCGCCGTGGACGAGATCTCCGAGAAATACGATCTGCAGTTCGCCTCGCTGTCGGTGGGCGACTCCGGGTGCGCGGTCGTGCTCGACCGCGCGGTCGACGACGCCGACAAGATCCACTACGTCGAATTGCTCACCGCCGCAGAGCATTCGCACCTGTGCCTCGGCATGCCGAGCGACAAGTCGTCGGGCGTCGCGCTCTACACCGACAACCGCAAGATGCACAACGAAGCACGCTTCCTGCTCTGGCCCGACGCCCAGGGCACCTTCCTCGAACAGCAGGGCCGCGACTTCGCCGGCGAGCAGTTCGACTACCTCATTCATCACCAGTTCGGCGCTGCCGCCGTGCCGTACATCAACGCGGTAGCCGCTCGCGAGTTCGGCGCCGAGATGCCCCCGGACCTCAATGTGATCGAGAAGTACGGAAACACCTCGACCACATCGCATTTCATCGTGCTGCACGATCAGCTCGCCGACGAGAACATCGCGGCGGGATCGAAATTGCTCATGGTCCCGGCCGCCTCCGGCGTCGTCGCCGGCTTCCTGTCCGCCACCATCTCCTCCCTGAAGGTCTGAGGTTTCTCATGGGATTTCGCATCCGAGCCACGGGCACGAGTAGGTCGACCGATACCCACAGCGTCGTCGAGCACAGTGGGCGCGCTGCCCGCCGGTGCCTCGAGCAGGCCGGTGTCCGTCCCGACCAGGTCGGCGTACTGATCAATACCGGCGTCTTCCGCGACTCCAACACTGTCGAACCGGCGGTGGCCGCGCTGATCCAGAAGGCGGCGGGCATCGGACTCGACTACACCAGGGCAGATCCGCGGACTTTCTCCTTCGATCTGATGAACGGCGCGGTCGGCGTCGTCAATGCCGTCCAGGTCGCGGGTTCTATCCTGGCGACGGGTAGTACCGAGCACGTCCTGATCGTCGCGGGCGACACCCACCCGTCGATGGCCCGGTCGCGTGCCGACGCCGAATTCCCCTACGCCACTTCGGGTGCCGCCCTGCTGCTCGAACAGGTCGACGGCCCGGAAGGGTTCGGGCCGGTGCACACCGCGACCGCACCCGGGACACCCGCGGGCCAGGCCTACGTCGACACGGCCACCATGGGCACCGTCGGGCGAACGCTGATGACGGTCGAACGCGAACCCGACTTCGAGGACCGAATCCTCACGGTGGCAACCGAAGCCGCCCAGTCCGCGCTCACCGATTTCGACGGCGCCTTCGTCGCGTTGATCGCGTCCACCCCGAGCCCGGATTTCCCCAAGCGGCTCGCCGACGCGCTTGGCATCGACCAGAACGCGGTGCGGGTGCCCGACCTGTCCGACGGCGACCCCCACACCGCCGCGCTACCGCTGGCCTACGCCCGCGCGACCGCCGAGGGCACGCTCACCGGCTACACCCACGTGCTGTTCGTAGCGGCCGGTGCGGGCCCGTCCGCCGCCGCGACGCTGTACCGGCTCCCCGTGGAGACCACCGCGTGACGACGGCGACCTACTGGGAGACCATCGACCGATTCCGGACGCTCGCCCACGCGGAGCCCGACCGCGAGGCGGTCATCTATCCCGACGGCACGACCGCCGACGGGCTGCCCGACTACCGGGCGATCACCTACCGCGACCTCGATCGATGGTCCGACGCCATCGCTGAGCACCTCACCGATTCCGGGGTCGGCAGCGGTACCCGCACCATCGTGCTCGTGCTGCCGAGCCCGGAGCTGTACGCGATCCTGTTCGCGCTGTTGAAGATCGGCGCGGTTCCGGTCGTCATCGATCCGGGCATGGGCGTGCGCCGCATGGTGCACTGCCTGCGCGCCGTCGAGGCGCAGGCATTCATCGGAATCCCGCAGGCGCATGCCCTGCGGGTCCTGTTCCCGCGCAGTTTCCGGCGGGTGCGCACCACTCTCACCGTGGGGCGGCGCTGGTTCTGGGGTGGACCGACGCTGGATTCCTGGGGCCGCGCCCCGGTCGACGCACTGCCCGAGCGTGCGCCCGCGGATTCGGACGAGTTGCTGATCATCGGCTTCACCACCGGCAGTACCGGTCCCGCCAAAGCCGTCGAACTGACCCACGGCAATCTCGCCGCCATGGTGGAGCAGGTGCACGCTGCCCGCGGGCACACGCCACCGGACACTTCTCTGGTGACACTGCCGCTGGTCGGCGTGCTCGACCTGCTCCTCGGGTCACGGTGTGTGCTGCCGCCGCTGATTCCGAGCGAGGTCGGCTCGACCGACCCGGCACACGTGGTCGACGCGATCCAGCGATTCGGCGTACGCACGATGTTCGCCTCGCCCGCGGTCCTCATTCCCCTGCTGAACCGATTGCGCGCACATCCGGTCGACCTGAACTCGCTGGCCAGCATCTTCTCCGGTGGCGCACCTGTTCCGCACTGGTGCGTGGCCGGGTTGCGCGACGTCTTGCGACCCGATGTCGAGATCTACGCCGGATACGGTTCGACCGAGGCGCTGCCCATGTCGACGATCGAATCGCGGGAATTGCTCGCCGGTCTGGTCGAGCGCGCCGAGAACGGCGAGGGCACCTGCATCGGTCGGCCCACCGATCGGGTGCTCGTCCGGCTGCTCGCCGTCACCGATGACCCGGTCACCACCTGGGACGACACCGAAGAGCTCGGCGCGCGCGAGGTCGGCGAGATCGTGGTCGCGGGCCCGAACGTGAGTACGCGTTATTACTGGCCCGCGCAGGCCAACACCGCGGGCAAGATCACCGACGGCGCGCGGATCTGGCATCGCACCGGCGATCTGGGATGGCTCGACGAGCAGGGTCGAATCTGGTTCTGCGGGCGCAAGAGCCAGCGGATCACGACCGCGCGTGGCCCGATGTTCACCGTGCAGATCGAGCAGGTCTTCACTGCGGTGACCGGTGTCTCGCGCACGGCGCTGGTCGGCGTCGGCGCCCCCGGTGCCCAGCGACCGGTCCTGTGCGTGGAGCTCGAGCCCGGCGCGGACGCGGTGGCCGCACTCACCCGATTGCGCACGCGCGCCGCCGAATTCGGCACACTGGTGCCGATCACCGAATTCCTCGTGCACCCGCGCTTCCCTGTCGATATCCGGCACAACGCCAAGATCGGCCGTGAACAACTCGCCCGCTGGGCCACGAAGAGACTGGACTCGCGACGATGAAGATCCTGGTCACCGGCGCGTCCGGATTCCTCGGCGGCGCCATCGTGCGGGCGCTGATCGCCGACGGCGGCCACGATGTCTCGATCCTGGTGCGGCGCACCAGCGTGCTCGACGATCTCGGTCCCGCCGTGGAACACGTCACGATCGTGTACGGCGATCTCGCCGACGCGGCATCACTGAGCCGGGCCACCAGCGGGATGGACGCGGTGATCCACAGCGCCGCACGGGTCGACGAACGCGGTACCAGGGACCGCTTCTGGACCGAGAACGTGCGCGCCACGGAGCTGCTGCTGGATGCGGCGCGACGCGGTGGCGCGAGCCGGTTCGTCTTCATCTCGAGTCCGAGTGCCCTGA
Organism: Nocardia sp. FBN12; assembly: GCF_054031145.1. Taxonomy (NCBI): domain Bacteria; kingdom Bacillati; phylum Actinomycetota; class Actinomycetes; order Mycobacteriales; family Nocardiaceae; genus Nocardia; species Nocardia sp. FBN12. The sequence continues at coordinate 2,042,461 of NZ_CM132926.1, read as the reverse complement.
TGGAGCGAGACGGTGGCGATCAGGTCGACGTGAACGAGGCGCTGCCGTATCCGAGCCGCTACCTCAATCACTACTCCGAAACCAAAGCCGCGGCCGAGCGCGCCGTACTCGCCGCCGACACACCGGAATTCACGACGGTGGCGCTGCGTCCGCGGGCGATCTGGGGCGCGGGGGATCGATCGGGGCCGATCGTTCGGCTGCTCGACCGCACGGCCGCGGGCACACTGCCCGACCTGTCCTACGGCCGGACCGTCGAGGCCTCGCTGTGTCACGTGGACAATATCGTGCACGCCTGTCTGCTGGCGGTGCGCTCGAACACGGTCGGCGGCAAGGCCTACTTCATCGCCGATGCCGAGAAGACCGACGTCTGGGGCTTTCTCGGTGAGGTCGCGACGCGCCTGGGGTATCACCCGCCTACGCGCCGACCGAACCCACGGGTACTCGCCGCCGTGGTCGCGACGATCGAAACCGTATGGCGGATACCCGCGGTGGCGAATCGCTGGTCGCCTCCGCTGTCGCGCTATGCCGTCGCATTGATGACACGCACCGCCACCTACGACACCGGCGCGGCCCGCCGCGATCTCGGTTACACGCCCGTCGTGGACCGCGACACCGGCCTTGCCGGGTTCCTGGCGTGGCTCGACCAGCAGGGCGGCATCGAAGTGCTCGCCGAAACTCTTCGATAGGTCGCCCAGGAGGCAATCATGAACGGCAGCAAGGTCTTTCGTCGCCCGGTTACGACCACCGAGCGGATGTACTTCCCGATGCGCGATCTCGCCCCACCCTTCCTGATGCAACTCGTGGTTCCCGGTGAGGGCAACATCGACCCGGAGGCATTGCGCACAGCGGTAATCACCGCGGCGGCGGCCACCCCCGGTGCGCGTCTGCGACGGCACGGCGCCGAGTGGGTCGACAGCGAAATCCCCCCGGTCGTGCGCGTGGTGGACCACCGGCTGCGCTACCCCGCCCTCGAGGCCGATCCGGTCCTCACCAGCCCGATCGGGCCGACGCCCGACACCACCGTCGAGGTGCTACTGCTCACCGGCACGCAGGCAACGCTGATCTTCCGCGTCTTCCACGGCGTGATGGACGGCATCGGCATGGTGGCGTGGGCGACGAATGTGCTGCGGGCATTGCGTGGCGAGGATCCCGTTCCTCAACCGGACCCGATCGCCGACCAGGAACTCGTCGCGAAACTCGGCGCTCCCGGCAGGCCGACCCCGCTGATTCCGCGCTACCGCACCGCGATCGGCCGGGGCCGCGGGCGCCGCGATCTCGCGCCTCATCTGCTCCGTCACCGCCGCGTCGAGGCCGTCGTTCCCGGCGCGCTGGCCAGGGTCTGCGCCCTGCTGGCCGACGAAACCCCGGGCACCTCGCGCATCATGATGCCCGTCGACCTGCGCCGCCACGACCCCACGTTGCGTTCCACCGCCAACCTCGCGCTCCCTCTGTTCCTCGATATCGAACCCGGCCGCGACTGGACCGCGATCAAGGACCAGATCAAGGCGGGCCTGCGCGAACGTCGCGAACTGAATCAGCTGGCGAACACCCGGGTCGCACTGGTGCCCGACCCGGTCAATCGCGGTGTACTGCGCACTACGAACTGGCTCGGCGCCCGTTTCGGCCGCAACCTGGCCTCCGCCACGGTGTCGCACATGGGCCGCTTCACCGCCGAGGAGCTCGCCGTCCCCGGCTTCCGGCCGACCGGACTGTTCGTGCTCCCCCAGCACAGCGTCGCCATGCCGCTGCTGTTCGGCCTGACCGAATTCGACGGCCACACCGAGCTGACCGTCTCGGCCCGCAACGGTGTCGGCATCGAACCCCGGCTCGAAGCACTCCTGGACCGCATCGTCGCCATACTCGAGCTTCCCGAGTAGGCCCGAGCTGGGCACAAGCGACTCGGCGACACCCGCGACTATGGTGGAGCTGTGGGCATTATGGGTGAACTGTTTCCCGGTAAGAAGCTGCAGAACGAGGGCAGCGGCGACTCCAACGGCCAACCGCACCTCGATCTGGACCTCGACGCGGGCGTTGTCCGCCTGACCGGTACCACGACACCGCGCCCGGCCGACGACCGAGCGACCGATCCAGAGTAGCCCTTTCGCTCATACCTGGTGCGCGATCTCGCGTCCGCGCATGGTCGCGGTGGGCCCCCGGCCCGCCGCCGCTCAGCTGCTGAGTGGCAGCGGCGGCCGGGAAGCAGGTAGGTCGTCGAAGATGTGGCGTTCCACGATCGGGTCGGGGACGCGTAGCAGATCGGCGGCGCTCACCTCGTCCCAGTCGTATCGCTCGTTCTCACACTGCAATTCGACCAGTGACACCGCCGACACCGTGTCGTCGATGCTGAAATCGGTGAACCCGTCCTGTTCGAGCGCGTCGCTGATCTCGCGCACCGGCATCGGCGCAGTGGCATGCGCCAGCGCGAGATACGGCTGCAACGGCTCACCGAACTCCGGAATCCGCTCGCGAATCCACACCTCGCTCAGCGCGCTGGTCAAATCCTCGCGCACCCGCAGCAATTCCTCCGGCAACGCGATCGGCAGCCGCACCGAATCGTGGGCGACCACCGGGGGCCCGAATGTGATCTGGAACGGTGCGTGCCCGGCCAGCAGCCTGCGCGCCCCGGCGACCAACGCCGCCAGATGCACGCCCTTCACCCCGTCGACGAACCCGATGCCCTGCACCCCGATCCGCAGTCGCGCGGCGTCCACCTGCTCGAATCCCGGCAGGCTCGACAGCGTCGGCGCGAAGATCTCGACCAGCTTGTCGGCCACCGGCTGCGTCGGCACCACCTGCCAGTCGTAGAACGAACGACCCGGCGTCCACCCAGGGCGCCACCACCAACGGCTGGTAACGGTCATTTCGCTCGCGATCATGGTGCGCCACCTCCCGATCTCGGCCGACCCATCGGGTGAAACCCGGCAGGCCGGCCGTCCACCCGACACGATCGGCATCGATGCTTGCGATGCCAGCTACCTCACAGCGACGGTATTCCCGGTGAGATCGGCGGGCAACCTGGCGAGACCGTTCCGTTGTGTGTTCGACGCACTACACTGACGCCATGCCTGTTCGACGGCTGATCACGCTTTCCGCGTTCGCCCTCCTGCTTCCCCTTGCCGTTTCCGCGTGCACCATGACCGGACCCGGCACCACCTCCGAATGCAGCGTCAGCGGCTGCACCGTCACCTTCGACCGCGGGGTGAGCGCCAAGGCCTCGGTCCTCGGGATCGAGGCGGAACTTGTCGCCGTGAACGGTGACATGGTCACCCTGAGCATCGGCGGCCAGCAGATCACGGTGCCGGTCGGTCAGTCTCAGGCGAGCAACGGGATGGACGTGCGGGTCAGCGAAGTGACCGATGACAAGGTCGTCGTCGTTCTCGCGTCCGGCCTGAACCCGAACTGATCATCGGGGCACGGTCGACCCGGCTGCCGGTTCGCTGACCACCCAGGGCGCGTTCGGTTGATCGAGGATCCAACGCCAGGTTCCGTCGGGCTGCCTGCGCGCCACCTCGACGGATGCACCGGTGCCCCCTGGCAGGCGCGACGAGGTGAGCGCCAGATCGCCCGCACGCAGGACAGGCGCCTGATGCCCGGGCTGGAACAACGGTCGATCCGCGACCAGACGCGCATACGCCGCCCGTATCTCGTCGATCCCCGTCGCGACGACACCGTCCGGCAGCGCCAGCACCGCGTCGGACTCGTACAACTCGACGAGCCCGTCCACGTCTCCGGCGTTCAGCCGCTCGACCACCAACCGGCTCAGATCCTCCGGGCGCTGCGCACGTTCTCGCACATTCTCGGTCATCGCCACCCTCCTCGACTCGGGTTGTGCAGCAACGGTAACGCCGGGGTACGACACAAATCGGGTACGCGCACGAGTGCACTACTCGTGCGGCGTCACCCCGAGACCCATTGAACGGCGAAACCCCCGAAAGCCAACGGCCTTCAGGGGTTTCACGGATACAACGTGATGTCAGCCGATCACAGCGGCGGGAATCCCGACGATCCGGTCGCCATCCAGTTCCAGAACTCGGTGACGCGGTTGAGGACCAACGCCATGATGTCGAGGGCAGTGCTTCCCATTGTCTTCCTTCACATCCGAACGAACACTTCGCGCGTTCACCATAGCAACCGGCATCGAGTGCGCAACGTTGTGATAACGGACAGATGACGGGGCTCGTCCTGGTCCTCGGCGACGAATGCCCCGGACTCACCGGTCGCCATATTGCGAATGGCTTATATGAATTGCGCCAGATGAACACGAGGGAAACGCACTCGGACGGCCGCCCACCGGCGATGTGATGGTGCATACAAATATCGTTCCAGCCGGAATGAACAAAATATCGGCGGACAATCACGTACCCGATTGCGCCCCGGCGAACGCCGATGCAGGACAAGCGAACCCGATCCAATTTCGAGCAAATCCGCAGGCGGCAGAGTTTTGTTCAACGAAACCGTGATGCCCGTCACCACCGTGCTCTCAGCAGAATCACATATACGATCAATCTCGCCGAGGCTTCCCGGAAATGCATTGCCGCCGAAGTTCAACGCATCAGGTGACACAGTGCGGTGTTCTCCTTCCACCCCCTTCCACCGCTTCGGCATGCATTCGTCACGAGGTGAACCGGTCATGGAATACACCCACCTTTCCGAATTCGAAATCCGCCACGGCGCTTTGTCGATGTGGACGCCCGAGCTCGCCGCCGACGCATGGCAGCCCGACGATCGCCCGCTGACCAGCGTCCACGCCGGCTATTGCGCGAGCGTCGATCCCGCCGATCCGCTGCCCGGTCGCGGCCGCTGGATCGGCACCGTCTTCGAGATGGATGCCCCGCTCGACGGCGCCACCTGGCGGGAGACGCTGCGGCGCTGGCATGCCAGGCACGAGGGCCTGCGCACCACGGTGACCACCGACCCGGCGGGCGAACCACGCAGGCTCGTCGCCGCGCCGGCCGCCGTCGATGTCGCCGAACAGCCCATCGCCGGCCTCACCGAGGGCACCCGGATCAACGAATTCCTCAGCGGCACACTCGAAGAGCGGTTGTCGCCGCTGGTGTGGCCGCACTGCCTCGCGGCCACGGTCGAGCATGCGGACACCGGTGATTTCACGGTGCTCGTCGCCGCCGATCACTCCGTGCTCGACGCCTATTCCCAGGCCATTCTGATCCTCGAACTGCGCACCCTCTACCGCGAGGTCATGGTGGGTGAGAAGGCCCGCGAATCAGTCACTTTCGGCAGCGCGGCCGACTTCGCCGTGCTGGAACGAGCGAGCGCGGCCGAGCTGGATTCGGATTCCCCCGCGGTCGCGACGTGGCGCGCGTTCCTCGCCGACGGTGCGATGCCCCGGTTCGCACCGCATGCACAGCGGCCCGCTCGTGCGGACCTGCCGCAGCCGAGTGTGTCGCGGCGGCTGCTCGATCTCGCCGAACTCGAGGGCGTCGAGGCAGCCCTCGACCAGGTGCGGCACCGGATGTCGGTGGCCGTGTTCGCCGCGCTGGCCGTGGCCAATCAGCAGCGGTTCGGCGCGGACCGGATGCGCACCGCGATGCCGATCGCGACCCGTCCCGACCTGCGCTGGATGGAGTCGATGGGCTGGTTCGTCAATGTGGTTCCGGTCGATATCGCCCTGCCTCCCGGTGTCGGCATCGCCGGCGCCATGGATCAGGCGCGGGCCGCGCTGCGCCGGTCGCGGGCCGCCAACGACGCTTCGTGGTCGCGTGTCCTCTACCTGCTCGCCGTCACCGAGACACCGCGCTTCGGCATCTCCTTCCTCGATATCCGGGTGCTGCCCGGCTATGAATTGGTCGCCGACCTGCGCGGACGGACCTTGCGCGCGGAGTCGTACTCGCCCGACGAGGTATTCCTGTGGGTCGTGCGGGCGGCCGACGGGCTCTATGTGTCGACCCGGTACCCGGCGGGATTCCCCGCCGAAGTGATGGACGAGTTCCTGACCGCTTTCGGCCAGGCGCTGTCGTCGATCACCGCCGCGGTGCACGCGGGTCCGGCTGCCGACGGGCGAGGCGAGCCGCGCCCGTCCGTCGCGGCGGAAACGGCGATGCCCGCCGACGCACGGACACTGCGAACGAACACGCTGCGTGTCGCCGCGCAGGCGGGGTGAGCGGATGCGCCCACTGTTGGCCTTCACCGGCAGCCGGGGAGACGCCCAGCCCGGCATCCTGCTGGCTCGTGCGCTGCGCGAGCGCGGTCACGACGTGACAGTGGCGCTCGCGCCGAACCTCGTCGCCTTCGCCCATGACCACGGGATTCGCGCGGTGCCGTTCGGCCGCGACACCGCAGGCCTGCTCGCGGCGCAGCGCACCGACCACCGATTCGCCGGCCGTGATCCGCGCGCCCGGCTGCGTGCGCTGTTCGAGCTGCAACGCCGTGGAGTGCCCGAGCAGCTCGAGGACCTGCGCGCGCTCGCACCCGGACACGATGTGGTGGTCGCGGGGATGGCGGGCGAGGAAGCCGCCGAGTCGGTGGCGCGGGCGCTCGGACTGCCGTTCGCGGCGGTGCACTTCTTCCCGATCCAGCCGAACAGCGCGGTCCCGGTCGTGCCGGCACGGTGGGCGTCCCGACTGCCCGGGTTCGTGCACCGAGGGGGTTGGTCGGCGCTGGCCCGAGCACGTGCGGCCGCGTTGGCCCCCGTTCTGCCGACCAGGCCGCAGTCCGGTCGCGCGGCGACCGCGTCGTCGGTTGCGCCCGCCGGTACCGGGCCGGATCCGGCGACTACCCGAATCCAGGCCTATGACCCGGCACTGTTCCCCGGTGTGCGGCGGCAGTTGCCCGGGCCGTTCACGGGATTCCTGATCGATGTGGACGGATTCCTCACCGCTGCACAGAGTTCCGCGGACCCGACCCTCCCGTCGGCCGGTGATCAAACGACGGCTCTCGAGTCGTGGCTCGATTCGGGCACCGCACCGATCTATGTCGGATTCGGTTCCATGGATGTCGGGGATCCGGCCGCCTTCGTCGCGATGTTGCGCCAGGTGTGCGCCCGGCGAGGTCGTCGGCTGCTGCTCGCGTCGGGCTGGTCGACGGTCGCCGCGGGATTCGAGGACGCCGTCGCGATTGTCGGCCAGGTCGACCATGCCCGGGTGCTGCCTCGCTGTGTCGCGGCTGTGCACCACGGCGGTGCGGGCACGACGGCCGCCGCGTTGAGAGCCGGTGTCGCGCAGGTGATCTGCTCGGTCCAGGCCGACCAGCCCTACTGGGGCCAGGCGCTGCAGCGACTCGGCCTCGCGGTCACGATTCCCGCGAAGCAGCTCACCGGCGAACGCCTCGACGCACTACTCGATCGGGTCTCACGTCCCGAGGTTGTCCTGCGCGCGGCGAGCTACGCCACCACTGTCGCCACCGACGGTGTCGAGCGGGCCGCCGATGCCATCGAAGCACTGGCCGGCACACCGGCCACCGCAGATCTCCATTCCGCCGGGAGGCAGTCGTGAATACCGATATCGCTATCCGCACAACAGGTCTCGGCAAGTCCTACGGCGATTTCACCGCTGTCGGCGGCGTCGATCTCACCATCGCGGCGGGCACCGTCTTCGCGCTGCTCGGTCCCAACGGCGCAGGCAAAACCACCACCGTCCGCATGCTCGCGACCCTGGTCCGTCCCGATCGCGGCACCGCCGAGATCTTCGGCTACGACATCGCGCGCGACGCGACCGCCGTGCGCTCGATGATCGGCCTCACCGGTCAGTACGCCTCCGTCGACGAAACCCTCACCGCCGGTGAGAATTTGCGCCTGTTCGGTCGGCTCCTCGGCCTCTCCCGCCGTGCCGCCGCGCACCGCAGCGCCAAACTCCTGGAAGACTTCGAACTGTCGAAGGTCACCGATCGTCCGGTGAACCAGTTCTCGGGTGGCATGCGACGGCGGCTCGACCTGGCGGCAACGCTGATCACCGATCCGCCACTGATCTTCCTCGATGAGCCGACCACGGGGCTCGACCCGCACACCCGCGACAAGATGTGGGGCATCATCCGCAGGCTCGTCGCTCGTGGTGCGACCGTACTGCTCACCACGCAGTACCTCGAGGAAGCCGACGCTCTCGCAGATCGGATCGCCGTGATCGACCGCGGGACCATCGTCGCCGAGGGTACCGCCGCCGAACTGAAGGCCTCCATCGGCGACCAGGTGTTGCGCCTGGACCTGGTCGATGCCGCCCAGTCCGCCCGCGCCGAGTCCATCGTCGCCGAACTCACCGGCGAGGTCCCCGAGGGGTCGTCGGCGGGCACGCTGACCGTCGCGCTGACCGATACAGGCACCGCCGCCGACATCGTCGCCGCATGCCGCGCCGCGGGCATCGGGCTGCGCGGTTTCGCCGTCGACCGTCCCGATCTCAACGCCGTATTCCTCGCTCTGACCGGCACCGACCGCGTCGCCGCCTGATCCGAAAGACCGAGGCCATCATGACCGTCACCCATGCCGAGATCGCCGTCGAGCACCCCGCTCCCGCGACGATCGACCGCCACCCTCGCCTCACCCACGTGAGCCTGCGCGCCTCGCTGTTCCAGTCGCTGATGATGGCGTGGCGGGGTCTGCTCACCTTCCGGCACAGCCCACAACTGCTCTACGACGCGCTCCTGTTGCCCATCGTCGGGCCGCTGCTGTTCGGCAGTATCTTCGGCACGGCCATCGCGGGCAGCACAGCGGCGTATCTGCCGATTCTCATCCCGGGCGTGCTGGTGCAGATCGTGCTCACCTCCTCGGTCGCGACCGGTGTCCAGCTGTCGGAGGACATCCGGTCCGGGGTGTTCGATCGGTTCGTCGCTATGCCGATCGCCCGGTCGGCGCCGGTCGCGGGAGCGCTGCTGGCCGGGGCCACGCGATACGTGATCGCTGCGACCACGGTGGTGATCGTGGGGTTCGCGATGGGGTATCGGCCGGATCATCCGGTCGGGTTCGTCGCCGGAGCGGTACTGGTCGTGCTTGCGACCACCGCGATCAGCTGGCTGTTCGCCTTCATCGGCGTCACCGTGTCGAGACCCGCTGCGGTGCAAGGTATGTCGATGCTGGTTCTCACCTTCCTGAGTTTCGCGTCGAACGCGCTGGTACCCGAGTCGGCGATGCCGACCTGGCTCCGCTACGTCTCCGACTACAACCCGGTGTCCTACCTCGTGTCCGCGGTGCGCGGGCTCGCCGAGGACGGCGTCGTCGGCGCCGACGCTCTCTGGTCGGTGGTGGCTTCACTCGTGATCGCCGCCGTCTTCGCGCCCCTGACCGTCCGCACCCTGCGTGCTCGCTGAGGAGTTCTGATGACGCTCACCGCTCCGGCCATCGTCGCCGCACCCGCCGTCAACCGGCTCACCGCCGACGACGATCTGTTCCTGAAGCTGCACAATCTCTATGGCAACGCGCTGGTCAATCAACTCGCCTGGCGATTCGACGAGTCCCTCGACCCCGAGGTGCTCGTCCGCCTCCACGCGCAGCTGGCCCAGGGCTTCCTGGCCCGGCGGGTGCAACCCACCCGGGTACCGTTCGCCCGCCCCTACTGGCTACCCGCGACGGAATCGCTTCCGCTGGAATGGCATTCACGGCCGGTCGCCGACGACGAGATTCTCGACTGGTACTTCGCGCAGAGCCGCGCCGACTTCGATCCCGAGACCGGTCAGGTGTGGCGGCTGTCCGCGGCGCCGACCGCGGCGGGCGGGACGCTGGTATCGCTGGTGACCTCGCATGTGGCTTCCGATGGCGGCGCGGTGCTGTTCGCCGTCGGCGACGCGCTCGCCCGGCTCGACGAGAGTCCGGACATCGCCACGGGTTCGGGCCTGCTGGTCGGAACGCATCCACGGAACCCGTCGGTCGCGAACATCATCGATGCGGGTCGACAGCTACGCGCGGTAGCGAAAGGGATCCGGGCCGCACTCGCCACCCGCGGCGTCACCGAGCCGGACCGCAACCCGCGTCCCGTGGATCCCGAGCTTGCCTTCGTGGCGCAGTGGTCACCGGCTGACCTGGTGGTCCAGCTCGATCTCGCCGAGTGGAACACCGCCGCCGCCCGGCATTCCGGCACCACGAACGGCCTGCTGATCGCCGTGGGTGCGGGCCTGCTCGGCCGCAGCGGACGCGTCGGCGACACCGCCGACATCCGCGTCGACATCCCCCACTCGATGCGCACCGCCGACGACCCCCGCGCCAACGCCACCACCGGCCTACCGATCTCGGTCACCTACCGCACCGGCGAACGCGTAGACCTCGCCGCCATCCGCTCCGCCGTGAAGCGCGCCGCCACCGCCTACCGCGACCCTGCCACCACACCCGCCCTGCAACACCTGCAACCGTTGCAGATGATCCTGCCCCGCTTCGTCCTGCGCCATTTCGCCCGCACCGCCAAAGCCCCGGAGTGCCTGTGCACCAATCTCGGCGAAACCGCCAGTGGCGTAGCCGATTTCGGAGGTCACCGGGCCTCCGCGGTGCTCATGCGCCCGGTGGTCTGCGCCAACGACACCACCATGTTCCGCCGAGTGGAGGTCGGCGTGAATCTGTCCTTCTCCACCGACGGCCACACGGTCACCTTGGCCGTCACCGGCGCCGACCCCGACCGTTTCCCCACCCGCACCGAACTGCGTGAATTGTTGTCGGCGGAGTTCGAGTCGTGGGGCCTGACACCCAGCTTCTGGTAACCCCGTCGTGGTCGATCAACCGTGCGCGACCGCGCGTACGGCCGCCCGTGCAGCGACGAGGACGGGGTCCCACACCGGCGAAAACGGCGGTGCGTAGCCGAGATCGAGGGCCGTGACCTGTTCCACCGTCATCCGCGCGGTGAGTGCCACGGCGGCGATGTCGATCCGTTTAGCCGCACCTTGATGTCCGACGATCTGCACACCGAGCAGCCGCCCGGTGCGACGTTCGGCGAGCATCTTCACCGTCATGGGTTCCGCGCCGGGGAAATACCCGGCGCGACCGGTGGATTCGATCGTGACGGTATGGAACTGCAGTCCGGCACGCTGAGCGTCTTTCTCCCCCAGCCCGGTTCGCGCCACCTCGAGATCACAGACCTTGCTCATCGCTGTGCCGACCACGCCGGGAAAAGTGGCGTAGCCACCGCCGATGCCCGATCCGATCACTTGCCCGTGCTTGTTGGCGTGGGTGCCGAGCGGAATGTGGCGACGCGCGCCCGACACCAGATCCAGCACTTCCACGCAGTCACCACCGGCCCAGATGTCTTCATACCCGTGCACGCGCTGAGCCAGATCGGTGAGCAGACCACCGCTTTCCCCCAGCGGAAGGCCGGCGCGGCGGGCCAACTCGGTAGCCGGCTGCACGCCGATCCCCAGCACCACCACATCGGCCGGGTACTCCGTGTCGGCGGTCGTCACCGCACGGACTCTGCCCTGCGCCGACGTCCGCATGCCGGTCACCTCGGTACCACGAACGACCCGTATTCCCATCCCCACCATGGCTTTTCGCACCAGCGCACCCATATCGGGATCCAGTGTCGACATGGGTTCGGCGCCCCGAGTGATCATCGTGACCTCGAACCCCCGACGCACCAACGCCTCAGCCATCTCGACACCGATATACCCCGCACCCACCACGACAGCGTCCCGCCCGGTCACCGCCGCCAACCCGTCGATGAGCGCCTGCCCGTCGTCGAGTGTCTGCACCCCATAGATCCCCTCGGCGTCGATACCGGGCAGCGGCGGGCGCACCGGCGTCGCCCCGGTGGCCAACACGAGCTGGTCGTAGCCCGTCCACCCCTGCGTACCGGTATCGAGATCGCGCGAAAGCACGCGCCGTCCCACCGGATCGATCTCGGTCACTTCAGTCCGCATCCGCAGATCGATGTCACGCGCACGATGCTCGGTAACCGACCGCGCGATCAGATCATCGGCACAGGCCACATCCCCCGCGACCCAGTACGGAATCCCACACGCCGAATACGAGGAATGCGCCCCCTTCTCGAACACCACGATTTCGAGCTCACCAATCCCCCGCAACCGCCGCGCCTGCGACGCCGCAGCCATCCCGGTCGCATCCGCCCCGACAACGACCATCCGTTCGCCCATACCCACCACCGTACGAGACAGACCTCGCCCACGAGCGCCGCCGCCCGCACGCCGTCACCAGTCGTTACGATTCGCCGCACTGTAGGCAGCGCCATATTGGCGCCGACGCGCTCACACCCGGCGCGACGACATCCGGCCGTGCTGTCGCCCGGCCGGATGTCGTGTGGCACAGGTCAACTCAGCGCGGTGCCATCCGGATGGCGCCATCGAGGCGGATGGTCTCGCCGTTGAGCATCGGGTTCTCCACGATGTGGCGGGCCAACGCGGCGAATTCGCTGGGCTGCCCCAGCCGCGAGGGGTGCGGGACCTGCGCGCCGAGGGACTGCAGCGCCTCCTCGGGCAGCGTCTCGAACAGCGGGGTCCGGAACAGGCCGGGCGCGATCGTGACGACCCGGATCTTGAAGCTCGCCAGGTCGCGGGCGATCGGCAGGGTCAGGCCGACGATGCCACCCTTGGACGCGGCGTAGGCGGCCTGGCCGATCTGACCGTCGTAGGCGGCGACGGAGGCGGTGTTGATGATGACGCCGCGCTCCTCACCGACCGGGTCCGTGCCCGACATGCGTTCGGCTGCCAGCCGGATCACGTTGAACGTGCCGACGAGGTTGACGTTGATCACCTTGGTGAAATCGGCGAGCGGGAACGCGCCCTTCTTGCCGACCGTCTTGATCGCGTTGCCGATGCCGGCGCAGTTCACGGCGATCCGCAGCGGCGCCAGCGATTCGGCGACGTCGAGTGCCGCGATCACCGCCGATTCATCGGTCACGTCCGCGGCCGCGAAAGCCGCGCCATCGCCGAGTTCCTTGGCGATGGCCGCACCGTTGGACGAGGGGAGGTCGACGATGACGACTTTGGCGCCCTTGGCGTGCAGTTCCTGCACGGTCGCCAAGCCGAGACCCGACGCGCCGCCGGTGACGATCGCGGACGAGTTGACGAAATCCATACTGTTTCTCCTGTTTCGGTGAGGTCTCACCGATATTGACACACTTCGCCAAAACTGTTTGGCTTTCGCCGTGACCCAACCCCGCCGCCCCGGCCGCCCCTCCGTGCTGGACACCGGGGCCGTGTCCGTCGGCGCGCTGCGGCTGTGGACCGACCGCGGGTTCGCCACCACCGGCTGGAACGACCTCGCCGAGGCCACGGGAGTCAGCACGCGAACCCTGTTGCGGCACTTCTCGTCCCGATCCGACATCGCGTGGATCGGCGTCGCGCCCGCGACGGAACGGCTACGAGAGACGCTCGCGGGAGCCGCCGGCGAGGAATTGCCCGCGGTGGTGGTCAGGACCGCGATCGTCGAATCGGTGTCCCGCGACCCGCGGATCCAGGAGCTCGCACCGGCCTGGCTTCGGCTGATCTCCTCGGAGCCCGAGCTGGCCGCGACCGCTCCCCGGATCTATCAGCCGTGGATCGACACACTGTCGGGCTACCTCGTCGGCCGGCTCCCCGGTTCCCCCGTGGCCATCTGCCGCGCCATCGCGACCGCGTACCAGTCCGCTACCTTCGCCGCGCTGATCGAGTGGGCCGAGTCCGGCGCCCAGGGTGACTGCGCGGATTCGGTCGATCGGATGCTGCGCTGGATGGACCCGCACCTGCCGGAATCCGCGCCGGAGTGACGCGAATTCAGGATTCGCGGGCGGCGATCGCGGCCTGGATGCGGCGTAGTGTGCGCAGACCCTTCTTCGCGGCGACACTCACCATGCCGTCGAAGACTGTCGAGCCACGGTCGGTGGCCATCAGTCGTTCCAGGGTGGGCACTACGCGATCGTCGCCGGTCGAACCGAGTGCGACGGCTGCCCAGTAGCGCTTGTCGGGGTCCTCGCTCGAGGCCGCCTCGACCAGCCTCGGAATGATGTCCGGTGCGAATTCGGACAGTGCGCTGGCGATGTAGCCGATCCGGTAGTAGCGGCGGTTCTCGAATTCGTCCCAGAGGGCGGCCAGTGCCGCGTCGCCGCCGATCATGCCGAGAGCTTCAGCGGCCCGTTCGCGCATTCCGCTGATCGAGTCCCGCAGTAGGGGCGCGAGGTCCGGGACGACCGACTCGTCGCCGAGGGCGCCCAGCGCGATGACCGCCTGGTCGCGGGCGATGTCCTGTGAGTGGCCCAGCATCGCGACCAAGCCGGGGACGGCTTCGCGGAAGCCGAGAGCCGCGCAGCCCATCGCGGCCCATGCCTGGCAGTTGTAGCGGGTGTCGGCGAGGGACGCGAGCAGGGGTTCGCGCAGAGTGTCGTCGCCGAAGACCTCCGCCCGGTTCAGCGCCCGGCTGTAGAGCGACCGGTGGTAGTCGGGGTAGTCGCGCACGAGTGTGCGCAGTGTTTGCTTGGCCGACGTGTCGCCGTCCTCGGCCTGCAGGAGCAGTTGCCGCAGGTTTTCCTCGCGGGTCTCGAGGTCACCGTCTTTGAGGAGTCGCACGTCGGCTGGGTTCACCGCCCAACGGTACCTGGTGACGATCACCTCCCAAGACCGCCGTGATCGCCCGATCGGAGCTACTGGGCACGGCCGCACGTGAGCGGCGACCGCAAGCAGTCGGCACTACGCCGACGTGGATAGCGACAACATGATGTGGATCATCTGCGTTGCCGCCTTCCTCGCGTGCACGCTGGATATGCTGATGCTGCGCACCATCGACATCACCGCTGCTCGAGGCGGTCACGGTTCGCAGCCACACCAAACCGTTGACCCGGTCGCGGCCGAGATCATCCTGGCGCTGCAGACATTGGCGACCCGTCAGTTCGACGCGTTCGACCCCGTGATCATCTCCGTCACCCGGGTCGAAACGTCGACCGAGGCCACCAATGCCATCCCGCTCACCGTGCCCACCCCGATGATGGGCTCGCAAGACTTCGCTTTCGTCCTGGACCGAGTCCCCGGCACCTTCCTCGGGCTGCACACCACCCCGACCACATCGACCCGGCAACCGCCGAGTTCAACCACTCCCCCGGGTCGTGTTCGACGACGCGGTCCTACCGGATCAGGCGGCAGCTCTCGCGGTGCTCGCCCATTCCCGCCTACAACAGGCCACTCGCGATGAAACGCGGCGAGCTTTCCCCCACCGATCTCGTTCTTGCGCAATAGGCTCCGGCTGATCGTGTCGGCCGTGTTTCAGCTTGCGAGTCAGTCGTGCAGGATGGGCGTGCTGAACCGATACCAGTTCGGGGCGAAGGGCTCGTATACGTGACGGTAGGGCTGCGGTGGTCCGCCCGGCGCCGTTGTGCCAGGAGCGAAGTAGGCCACGCCGCCGTCGGTGGCGTAGATCGCGAACACGCATCCGCCGTCGGACCGATAGACATTGTCGACGTGCATGACACCGAACCAGGCACCACCGCCGTTCGGGCAATCCTGCGCGACCTGTGTGAACGATCCTTCGGAGAGCCACCAGGCAAGCCGGTCCGGCACTCCGGAATACACCGACCCGAGGCCGAGACCCACCACGATCGGAGCGGCAGCGACCGCCGGATACTCCCGATACTTGGCGCAGCCGGCCGCGGCGAGCACCATCCACGCCACCCCGGCAACGATCAGCACAGCGGCTGCCACCAGCAGAGCGAGCAAACTGTAATCAGTGACCACCTCGAACAAAAGCACCGCGATCCCGAGGCAAGCCGTCGCCGTTGTCGACCGCATCGCCTGTCGCCACCCTCGCGGCGTCGCGACCGCCCCCGACGTCCCCACCTTCGACATGATCAGCACCCTAGAACGACAAAGCCCGGAAGACCAGGACGACGCCGTCGTTCGCCGCGCGGTCGACGTCAATGGCGAAGTCATCGTTTCGCGAGGACACTGTGGGGGTAACGCCCGACTCGTCCCCAGGAGCACATGCGATGGCAGCGAACGGACCATTCGGCATCGATCCAGAAGATTTCGAACGTGCACTGCGCGGGGCAGAAACCGAACTCCGCGACCTGCTCGGAAAAGCCGGCGTGTACCTGGACCGCGTAGATCATGCCGGCGTCGGTTCACTGACATCGTTGGTCGGTCAGTTCTTCCAGCCGCAACGGCCGCGTCCACCGAAGCCCGAGGGCGAGACCGCCGGTGACACCGGCAGCGGGGTGTGGGCGATCTTCAGCGTCGACGACCTCGGCCAGGCTCATGTCGACCAGGTATTTCCGACCGAACTCGAGGCCCTACGCGCACATCGCGACAACACCGACGATCGCCGACGGGTGCGGTTTCTGCCCTACGGGGTCCCGGCAAGTGTGTTGGACGCGCCCTGAGGGAGCCGACACGCTTCACGGCGTTGCGCGACGCCGAGCAGCCCGAATTCGCAAGACGCCAATTCGGAGCCTGCGCGCAGGATCGCAGTACTGACGTGCGGAAGGCGCAGTGCCCGGTGGGTTCTCGTGGCCGACGGTCCACCCAGTATGGTGAGTCCTTCACCTGCGGGGACGGGTACGGACGAGGGGACTGACGACACATGAGCGACGCGCGGCAAATCCTCTCTCCCGGAGAAACCTGCTGGCAGATCGCCCGGGCAGATCGCCTGGCCTGCATCGTCGACGCGGCGGACTATTTCCGCTTTGCCAAAGCCGCGATGCTGCGGGCCCGCAAACGCATTGTGCTGATCGGCTGGGACTTCGACACCCGGATCAAGTTCGAACCGCAGGGCCAGACCCTCCAGGGGCCGGATCGGCTCGGCAAGTTCCTGTCCTGGCTGCCGAAACAACGTCCGGATCTCGAGATCTACCTGCTGAAATGGAATGTCGGTGCGTTCGCCGCGATCGGCCGGCGGATGACACCGATCTTCGTCGTCAATTGGATGACCGACCGACGCCTGCACTTCGAAATGGACGGCGCGCACCCCATCGGGTCAGCGCATCATCAGAAGATCATCGTGATCGATGACCAACTCGCGTTCTGCGGCGGCATCGATATGACCGTCGACCGCTGGGACACCAGCGACCACCGCGACGACAACACCTACCGAACCGCGCCGAACGGCAACCGTTACGGCCCTTGGCACGATGCGACCACCGCCGTGGACGGCGCCGCCGCGAAGGCGATCGGCGAACTGGCCCGCGCCAGATGGAAATCGGCCACGGGGCAAGAACTGCGCCCGGTCGACGAGATCGCCGGGGACGGGCCGTGGCCGCAAGACCTGGAGCCGACGATGCGGTCCGTCGACGTGGGGATCGCCCGTACCCTTCCCGAGCTCGCCGACCGCACCGAGGTCCGCGAGATCGAGGCGCTGTATCGCGCGGCGATCGCGGGCGCCGCCCGCTCGCTGTACATCGAGAGCCAATACCTGGCGTCGCGCACCCTCGCCGAGGCGATCGCCGCGCGCCTGCGCGAACCGAACGGCCCGGAGATCGTGCTGATACTCCCCCGCCACGCCGACGGCTGGCTCGAGCAAGCGGCGATGGACGGCGCCCGCCGACGGCTCCTGCACCTGCTGTGGAAAGCCGATGTCGGCAACCGGCTCGGCGTCTACTATCCGGTCACCGCCGCCGGTGCGCCCATCTATGTCCACGCCAAGGTGCTGGTGATGGACGACCGGCTCCTGCGGGTCGGATCATCGAACCTCAACAATCGATCAATGGGCTTCGACACCGAATGCGACCTCGCCGTCGAGGTCACCCCGGCGACCGCCGACGGCGAACTCCTGCGCGAAACCATTCTCGGCATCCGCCGCCGCCTGCTCTGCGAACACCTCGACGCCGACCCCGCGAAGTTCGACGCCACCCTCGCCGAAACATCCTCGCTCGTGCGCACCGTCGAAGCACTACGCGGCGACGGCCGATCCCTGATCCGATTCGACCCCGAAACCGTCGCGAACGAGGACAGCCTCTTGGCCGAAAACGACCTCATGGATCCCGAACGCACCCCGACAAGACTGTGGAACATCCTCTTTCCGAGTTGAGCCGTTCGGCCCCGTGGGGTCGACTCGATGAGCACTGCCGCCTCCTCCGCGGGGCAAGGTCAGCGCCACCGGGTCACCTGCCGCATCCGCGAGAACGAATCCCGTTCTGGCACAGTCGACGTCGTTGACACCGTCGGGATCGCCGCGTTGACTGGTGCCATCCGCAGTGGCCGCCGGCCGACTGTCGCCGCCCGGTGCCGGTGGGCGTTCGGCGGCGACGGATCGAGGAAGTAGTGCACCACCATGAGTATGAGCAAGAAGTTCGCGCACTCGGCCGAGGCCACCAAGGGCAGAGTGAAGAAGGTGATCGGTCGGGCGACCGGTAACCAGCGCCTCGTGGCCGAAGGCCGTGCCGACCAGGCCAGGGGCAACCTGAAATTGGCCGCTGCCAAGGTCAGAGACGCCTTCAAACGATAGCTCCGAACCGACCCCGCCCCCGCCGCTGGATCAGCGATCACCCGTGCGGTTGTCGACGAAATCTGAGCCCCGCAGTCGGTGCCGCGGCTGTGGTCGGCACCGACGGGGTGGCTGTCAGGGGACTTCTCAGTTCAGCCCACTGACTTCTCGGGCGATCACCGAGACCCGGGTTTGCGCGGCCGAAACGACACCCTGGCGCGTTTTGTGCGCTTCCTCGTAGGCGAGGATCATCCGGACTGCGGCGGGATCGGTGAGTTCCTTGATCGCGGCCACCGCCTGGGCGACATTCAAGTCTTCGTAGCCACTGATGGGCAGCTCGATGGGGTCGAGAAGGCCGGTGGTGGTGCGCAGTGAGTGCATTGTCTCGGCGGTGGAGTCCGCGCCTTCACGCCGCGAGACCTGCTCGGTGGATTCGAGAACAGCATCGCGCGAGGCCGCGAGGGATTTCACGGCGACATCGCCCACATGCGCGCTCCTGGCGAGCAACTCGCTCAGTGCCGGCGGTGCGGCGCGGAAGGTGTCCAACGCGCGGTCGATGCTGCGCGTAGACCACGTAACCGGGATGTTGATCAGCTTCACCGCGGTCCCCGCGACCGCCTGCATCGGTGTACGACGCAATGCCGCAGGCCCGCCGAGTGCGTCCTCGGCGAGGACGGTCGTCAACCATTCCACGGTGGCCGTATGGGCGGTGATCAACCGCTGCGCCACTGCCACTACATCGGTGTTCTCCACGGTGGTGGCGAGCGCTTTGACATAGCGGGCACGGTCGAGCAGCTGATGTTCGAGGACGAGGTCTCCGAGCAGGGCTTCGTCGAACGGTTGGGCTTGTTCGCCGATCGCCTTGACCGCAGCGGCAGCCCGTCCGATGAACGGACCCACCCGCTCCGGCGCGCCACCCAGCTCACGGATCGCGGCCTCGATGGCTTCTGCGCGGGCACGGGCGTTGTCGGCGTTCTCAGCCAGCTCACGACGTACAGCCTCAGTGCGAGCCTGTGCGATTCGAGTCTCGGCGATTCGGATTTCGGTATCCGTCAAATCGCGGATAACGCGCAGTTGCGCGAGCAAGGTCGTAGCGGTGTTGCGTGTGCTCATGAAATCGTTCCTTCGAGGTCGGCATCAGGGAGGCGCAACGCTGCACCACTATGTCGACTACCCCGCACTTGCGTTTCAAACATTGTGCCGCAATAGTTTCCGACCGTTCGCGGCGACAAACCACTGCCCTGTCCCGGTGCCGGGCGCGGGGCGAGGCTCACGCCGGGGCGGGTGGCGAGCCCGGTTTCGATGGTGCGGGGTATTCACTGTCGGGCCGACAGGATTTGAAACTGCGACCGCTCGGCTCGGGTTCCAGTTTCCCCGACCGTACCTATCAGTGCCCAATAGTGCTCAGCACCAAATAGTTTTGCGAAACTACACTTTTCATCTGTGACACTCGGTGGGCCGATCGTCCTACGTCGCGACCAAAGCCGCCATCAAAGGCTTCGCGATCGCCGCACGATACGAGCTGAAGCCCGACGGCGGCTCGCTGCTCAACCGGATGCGCCTGCTGCGTGAGCTGCTCGAGTACACCCTCGAGGAGTGCGCGGGCCGGGCAGCCGTCGCGTGCCGGATCACCGTGGAGGAGGAGATCGCCGGCGGCATCACGCGCGAGGATATCGAGGGCGTCCTGCGCGAGCTCGGCGAGCTGCCCGACCTGTGGGACTTCGCGATGGGCAGCTGGGAAGGTGACTCGGTGACGTCCCGGTTCGCTCCGGAGGGCAACCAGGAGGAGTTCGTCGCCGGTCTCAAGAAGCTGACCACCAAGCCGGTTGTCGGCGTAGGGCGCTTCACGTCACCGGACGCGATGGTCCGCCAGATCAAGGCCGGCATCCTCGACTTGATCGGCGCGGCCCGACCGTCGATCGCCGATCCCTTCCTGCCGAACAAGATACGCGACGGCCGGTTGAACTTGATCCGCGAGTGCATCGGCTGCAATATCTGTGTCTCCGGAGACCTCACCATGTCACCGATTCGCTGCACCCAGAACCCCAGCATGGGTGAGGAGTGGCGGCGTGGCTGGCATCCGGAGCGGATCCGGGCGAAGGGCAGCGACTCCCAGGTCCTCGTGGTCGGTGCCGGACCGTCGGGTCTGGAAGCGGCCCGTGCGCTCGGGATGCGCGGGTACGACGTCGCGCTCATCGAGGCGCGTCGAGATCTCGGCGGCCGGGTGCGCCAGGAGTCGCGACTGCCGGGCCTGTCGGCGTGGGGACGCGTCCAGGAGTACCGCGAGGCCGCGATCGCCGAACTGCCGAACGTCGAGGTCTTCCGAGAGAGCTCGATGACGGCCGCCGACATCATCGAGTTCGGTTTCCAGCACGTGCTGGTGGCCACCGGTGCGACGTGGCGCACGGACGGTGTCGCCCGCTTCCACACCACACCGCTTCCGATCGCCGAGGGTGCGCAGGTGCTCGGACCGGACGACCTGTTCGCGGGTCGACTCCCGGAGGGCAAGACGGTGGTCGTGTACGACGACGACCACTACTACCTCGGTGGAGTCGTCTCGGAACTTCTCGCCCTGCAGGGCTACGACGTCTCGATCGTCACCACACAGTCGCAGGTGTCCGCCTGGACGAACAACACCTTCGAGGTCAACCGCATCCAGCGCCGTCTCATCGAGAACGGCGTCACCCGGATCACCGACCACGCCGTGACTCGCGTCGGTGTCGGAGGGGTCGAGGTGACGGACGTGTACGCCGGCGCCGTCCGAGAGGTCGAGTGCGACGCCGTGGTCATGGTGACCGCCCGCCTGCCACGCGAAGAGCTCTACCTCGAACTCGAGGGGCTCCGTGCGCAGGGCGAGCTGCAGTCGGTACGCGGCATCGGCGACTCCTGGGCGCCCGCCACGATCGCCGCGGCCGTCTGGTCGGGCCGCCGCGCCGCCGAGGAGTTCGACGCCGAACTGCCGTCCAACGACGAGGTGCCCTTCCGCCGCGAGGTGACCCAAACTGGCCTGAGGCGTCGGCCGGTGATCTCCGGTGACGGCAGAGGCCCCGCCTCGGATTTCTCCGACGCGGGGCCTCAATCGAAAAGTGCTGCTACGAGCTACTTTTCAAGGAATCGACACCACTACTTCTGCGCGGCCTTGAACTCGCGGCGACGCCGGTGCAGGATCGGCTCGGTGTAGCCGTTGGGCTGCGTGGTGCCTTCCAGGACCAGTTCCTTGGCGGCCTGGAACGCGATGTTGTCATCGAAGTTCGGGGCCAGCGGGCGGTAGGTCTTGTCGTTCGCGTTCTGGCGGTCGACGACCGGGGCCATCCGCTCGAGGCTGGCGATCACGTCGGCCTCGGTGACGATGCCGTGGCGCAGCCAGTTGGCGACCAGCTGGCTCGAGATGCGCAGGGTGGCACGGTCTTCCATCAGGCCGATGTCGTTGATGTCGGGCACCTTGGAGCAGCCGACACCGTGATCGATCCAGCGGACCACGTAGCCCAGGATGCCCTGGGAGTTGTTGTCCAGTTCCTGACGCTTCTCCTCGTCGGTCCAGTCGGTGGACTGGGCCAGGGGGATCTCGAGGATCTGGTCGACGGTGGCGCGGGGGCCACCCTTGGCGATCTGCGACTGCTGCTTGAACACGTCCACCAGGTGGTAGTGGGTGGCGTGCAGGGTGGCGGCGGTCGGCGAGGGCACCCAGGCAGTGTTGGCGCCGGCCTTGGGGTGGCCGATCTTCTGCTCGAGCATGCCCGCCATCAGGTCGGGCATGGCCCACATGCCCTTGCCGATCTGCGCCTTGCCGGGCAGGCCCTTGGCCAGGCCGGTGTCGACGTTCCAGTCCTCGTAGGAGGTGATCCAGGTCTGGGCCTTCATCTCGGCCTTGCGGACCATCGGCCCGGCCACCATGGAGGTGTGGATCTCGTCGCCGGTGCGGTCGAGGAAGCCGGTGTTGATGAAGACAACGCGGTCCTTGGCGGCCTCGATCGATGCGGCGAGGTTGACCGTGGTGCGGCGCTCCTCGTCCATGATGCCGACCTTGAGGGTGTTGCGGGTCAGGCCGAGGACGTCCTCGATCCGGCCGAACAGCTCGTTGGTGAACGCGGCCTCGTCGGGGCCGTGCATCTTCGGCTTCACGATGTAGACCGAGCCGGTGCGCGAGTTGAGGCGAGTGTTGTCACCGTTGAGCGAGTGCACGGCGACCAGCGAGGTGATCAGGCCGTCCATGATGCCCTCGGGCACCTCGTAGCCCTCGGCGTCGATGATCGCGTCGGAGGTCATCAGGTGGCCCACGTTGCGCACGAACAGCAGCGAACGACCGTGCAGGACCAGCTCGGAACCGTCGAGCGCGGTGAACACGCGGTCGGGGTTCATGGTGCGGGTGAAGGTCTTGCCGCCCTTGGCGACTTCCTCGGCCAGGTCGCCCTTCATCAGGCCGAGCCAGTTGCGGTAACAGACGACCTTGTCGTCGGCGTCGACCGCGGCGACCGAGTCCTCGAAGTCCATGATCGTGGTGAGCGCGGACTCGAGCACGATGTCCTTGACACCGGCGGTGTCGGTGGAGCCGATCGGCGAGGTGGCGTCGACCTGGATCTCGATGTGCAGCCCGTTGTGCTTGAGCAGGATCGAGGTCGGAGCCTCGGGGTCGCCGAGGTAGCCGACGAGCTGCGACGGGTCGGCCAGGCCGATGTCGGTGCCGTCTTCCAGGCCGATCTCGAGCTCGCCGTCGACGATCTTGTAGTACGACGAACCGATGTGCGAACCGGTGATCAGGGTGACGGCGTCATCGAGGAAGTTGCGGCCCCACTCGATGACCTTGTCGCCGCGCACGCGGTTGTAGCCGCTGCCCTTCTCCGCGCCGTTGGCCTCGGGGATGGCGTCGGTGCCGTAGAGCGCGTCGTAGAGCGAACCCCAGCGCGCGTTTGCGGCGTTGATCGCGAAGCGCGCGTTCATCACCGGCACCACGAGCTGCGGGCCCGCGGTGGTGGCGATCTCGGTGTCGACGTTGCCGGTGCCGATCTGGAACGGCGCGGGCTCGGGCTTCAGGTAACCGATCTCGGTCAGGAACTGCTTGTAGGCGGCCTTGTCGTAGCCGGCGCCGGGGTTCTCGCCGTGCCAAGCGTCGAGCTTGCCCTGGAACTCGTCGCGCTCAGCGAGCAGAGCGCGGTTACGCGGGGCGAGGTCGTTGATGATCTGCTCGGCACCGGCCCAGAACGCGGCGGAATCTACGCCGGTACCGGGGAGCGCCTCGTTCTCGATGAAATCGTGAAGAACGCTCGCCACCTGGAGCCCGCCGACCTGAATCCGCTCTGTCATCTACTGCCTCACTTTGGTGAAAACCGGGTGGGATAAGTCGATGTCATGTTACCCGTGGGTAGAGGTGACACCTCGTGTGGGTGGAACGCCCTGCGGGCTCCACCCATTCCGCCACGCCGAGCCACCGAGGTCGGCAGCACGGGCGTGGCGGGTCACCCCTTGATTGTAGGGGCGCGGGCAATTAATGTACTGATCGGAACATTAAGTCGCGGACCGGACCGAACGGAGGCGCCGTGACACCCGAACCAGTAGCTCCCGTGCGCCGACGCGGACGTCCCCGCGCCACCGAGCGCGCGGATACGCGGGAGCGGATCAACAACGCGGCACTCGAGCTGTTCTCCGAACGCGGGTTCCACGCCACCGGCGTCGCCGAGATCGGCGCGAAAGCCGACGTCCAGCGGGGTGCGCTGTACTACCACATCGGCTCGAAGGAAGACCTGCTGTGGGCGATCCTGCGCGACTACACCCGGCTACTGCTCGCCGATGCCGAACGGATCGTCGAGGCCGAATCCGACCCCGTCGAAACCCTGCGCCAACTGGTTCGCAGCCACGTCGAACTGATCGTCGC
Organism: Nocardia sp. FBN12; assembly: GCF_054031145.1. Classification (NCBI taxonomy): domain Bacteria; kingdom Bacillati; phylum Actinomycetota; class Actinomycetes; order Mycobacteriales; family Nocardiaceae; genus Nocardia; species Nocardia sp. FBN12. The sequence continues at coordinate 2,018,333 of NZ_CM132926.1, read as the reverse complement.
GCATCGGCGCGCGGTGGCCGTGCACCTGCGTGACGCCGACGCGCTCACCCGCGAACACGCGGTCGTCCTGCAACAGCTCCGCGACCGGATCCAGCGTCTCTGGCAAGACGTCATCGACGCGGGCCACGCGGCCGGGCACCTGCGCACCGCCGACCACATCGTCACCAACGGCCTGCTCGGCATGCTCAATTCCCTCGGCTACTGGTACCGCGAGCGCGGCACCCACTCCCCCGCCGAGATCGCCGACATCCTCACCGACACCGTCCTGTCCGGGCTCCGCGCCACGGACGACAACACGAAAGGCTGACCATGGCTTGGGATTTCGAGACCGATCCGGAGTACCAGCGCAAACTCGACTGGGTGGCGGAGTTCGTTCGCACCGAGGTCGAGCCCCTGGATCTGCTCTACCCCAATCCCTACGACCGGACCGACCCCGAGATCCGGGCGCTGATGCGGCCGCTGCAACAGCAGGTCAAGGATCACGGTCTGTGGGCCTGCCATCTCGGCCCCGAGCTCGGCGGTCCCGGCTTCGGCCAGCTCAAGTTGGCGCTGCTCAACGAAGTGCTCGGCACCTCGATGTGGGCGCCGCTCGTCTTCGGTTGCCAGGCACCGGATTCCGGTAACGCCGAGATCCTGGCGCACTTCGGCACCGAGGAGCAGAAGGCGAAGTACCTGCAACCGTTGCTCGACGGCGAGATCGGCTCCTGCTACGCGATGACCGAACCCACCGGCGGCTCGGACCCCACCGCGTTCCGGACCACCGCGGTGCGCGACGGTGACGAGTGGGTCATCAACGGCGAGAAGTGGTTCAACTCCGCCGCCGAATTCGCCACCTTCCACATCGTGATGGTGGTGACCGACCCCGAAGCCGAACCGCACCAGCGGTTGTCGATGTTCATCGTGCCCGCCGACGCGCCGGGCCTCGAGCTGGTGCGCAACTTCACCGTGCCCGGGTTCAGCGAACACGAAGCGCATCTGCGATTCACCGATGTGCGAGTGCCCGCCGATCATCTGCTCGGCGCGGAAGGTGCGGGGTTCGTCGTCGCGCAGACCCGGCTCGGCGGCGGCCGCGTGCACCACGCGATGCGCACGGTCGCGTTGGTGCGCAAAGCCTTCGACATGATGTGCGAGCGCGCGGTGTCGCGCCCGGCCCGCAAGGGTGTGGTCGGCGGCTTCCAGATGACCCAGGAACGCATCGCCGACAGCTGGATCCAGATGGAACAGTTCCGCCTGCTCGTCCTGCGCACCGCCTGGCGCATCGACCAGGCCCAGGACTATCGCGCCGTCCGCAAGGACATCGCCGCCATCAAGATCGCGATGCCGACTGTCATGAACGACATCGCCCGCCGCGCACTGCATCTGCACGGCGCGATGGGCGTGAGCACCGATCTGCCTTTCCTCGACATGACCACCTACGCCGAAGTCATGGCAATCGCCGACGGTCCGACCGAGGTCCACAAGATCACCCTCGCCAAGGAAGTGCTCAAGAATTACGCGCCGGGCGATCCCGTGTATCCGAGCGGCTACCGGCCAGCGCTGCGCGAACAAGCCCGCGACCTGGTGGCGCGCCGACTCGAACACGAGGTCGGCAACCACTGATATCCCCGATCAGCGGGTAGGCACGAACTAGCCTGCCTCGCATGGGTGGTGTCAGCAATCCCGGGGACAACGGCACGCAACGATCACCGACCGGGACCGCGCACGGCGCGGTCCCGGCACATCCCGTAGCCGACCGGCGTTCGGTCAACAAGCCCGTGTTCCTCATCTCGGCGGGCGCGGTGCTCGCCTTCGGGATCTGGGCGCTGGCCTCGCCGTCGAGCGCCGAAACCATTGTCGGCGAGGTCAAGACCTTCATCTCCACCTGGTTCGGCTGGTGGTACTTCGTGCTCGCCACGCTGATCCTCGGCCTCGTCGTGTTCCTGGGCGCCAGCCGGTACGGCCGCTACCGGCTCGGGCCGGAGGAATCACGGCCGGAATACAGCCTCTTCTCCTGGACATCGATGCTGTTCGCGGCGGGTATCGGCATCGACCTGATGTTCTTCTCGGTCGCCGAACCCGTCTACAACTACCTGCACCCGCCGCTCGGCCCGCCCGAAACCAACGAGACCGCCCGCGACGCCGTCGCCTGGACGATCTTCCACTACGGCATCACCGGCTGGGCGATGTACGCGCTCATGGGCGGCGCGCTCGCCTACTTCGCGTTCCGGCACAACCTGCCGCTCACGATCCGCGCCGCGCTCTATCCGATCTTCGGCAAACGCGTGCACGGCCGGTGGGGCGACGCGATCGACGTGGCCGCGGTGCTGGGCACCATCTTCGGCATCGCCACCTCGCTCGGCATCGGCATCGTCCAGCTCAACTACGGACTGAACCAGCTGTTCGGGATCTCCCAGGGCAAGGCCGCCCAGATCGGGCTCATCGCGTTGTCGGTCGCCATCACCACGATCTCGGCCACCACCGGTGTCGACAAGGGCATCCGGCGATTGTCGGAACTCAACGTCATCATGGCGATCGCGCTGCTGATCTACGTCCTGGTCACCGGCAACACCGCTTTCCTGCTCAACGGCCTGGCTCAGAACGCGGGCGACTACCTCTCGACCTTCCCCGACCGGACCCTCGACACCTTCGCCTGGGAGCGCAATCCGGAGACGGCGAACGCGCCGTCGACCTGGCTCGACAGCTGGACGCTGTTCTTCTGGGCATGGTGGGTGGCCTGGGCGCCGTTCGTCGGCCTGTTCCTCGCGCGCATCTCGCGCGGACGCACGCTGCGCCAGTTCATCTTCGGCGTGCTCGTCGTACCGTTCAGCTTCACGCTGCTCTGGATCTCGGTCTTCGGCAACAGCGCGCTCGAGGTCGCCAGAGACGACAAGGACTTCGCCGAGCAGACCGCGGCCAGAGCCGAACTCGGCTTCTACTCGCTGCTCGAGCAATATCCCGGCGCCACCCTGTTGCTCGGCATCGCGACCGTCACCGGGTTGCTCTTCTACGTGACGAGCGCCGACTCGGGATCGCTGGTCATGGGCAATTTCACCTCGAAACTGCCTGACCCGATGGCTGATTGCGCGCGCAGCACCCGCATCTTCTGGTCCGCCGCGATCGGGCTGCTGACGCTGTCGATGTTGTTCGCCGGTTCGGGCGGCTCCATCACGACCCTGCAGAACGCCACCATCATCATGGGCCTGCCCTTCTCGTTCGTCCTCGCGCTGATCGGCATCGCGATGCTGCGCGCGGTGCGCAACGAGTCCTTCAAACTCGACAGCTACCGCGCCTCGCTGCCCAAGGCTTTCGCCGCGGGCCGTGGCCCGGCCGAACTCAGCAGCTGGCGGCGGCGGTTGCTCTCGACGATCAACTACCCGGGCGCCGCGGCGACGCGCAGGTTCATCACCGGCACCGTCGATCCGGCGATGCACGATGTGGCAGCGGAATTCGAGCACATGGGCGTGACGGCGACCATCGACGATTCCCAGTCCAACGAGGGTCTGCCGTCACCGCGCCTGCTGGTCGATCAAGCCAGTGAGCCCCGGTTCGAATACGGCATCTGGCCCGTCTCGGCACCGGCCCCGACCTACGCCGTGCTGGCCCAGCGGTCCGGCGATCGCTACTTCCGCTGCGAGGTCTACCTGGCCGAGGGCTCGCAGGGCTACTCCCTCAACGGCTACAGCCGCGAACAGATCATCGGCGACATTCTCGACCAGTACGAACGCCACCTCGGCTATCTGCACCTGCGCCGGGCGGCGACCGATCACCACGAACCCGAATCCAGCGACGTCGACAGCACCGACAGCGAACTGTGAAGGGATCCACCATGAGCGACACCCTCTATATCGACGGCTCCTGGCGCCCGTCAGCGTCCGGTAAGACTCGCGACATCCGTTGTCCGGCAGATGATTCCCTCGTCGGAGTCGTTGCCGAGGCCGACCGAGACGACACCGTCGCCGCGATCACCGCGGCCCGCCGGGCCTTCGACGACGGCCCGTGGCGACAGACCCGCGCCGCCGACCGCGGTGATCTGCTGCTGCGGATCGCCGACGCGATCGACGCCCGCCGCGACGAGTTCACGCGCGCCGAGACCCTCGACACCGGCAAGCGCCCGTACGAGTCCGACATCGACATGTCCGACATCGCGAACTGCTTCCGCTACTTCGGCAAGCTCGCCGCAGAGGACGCCGGCCGAGTCGTCGACGCGGGTTCGGCCGACGTGGACTCGCGGATCGTGTACGAACCGGTCGGCGTCTGCGGCCTGATCACGCCGTGGAACTACCCGCTGCTGCAGGCAGCGTGGAAGATCGCGCCCGCGCTGGCGGCGGGCAACACCTTCGTCCTCAAGCCGGCCGAGCTGACCCCGCACACGGCGATCCTGCTGATGACGGTCATTCACGACCTCGGGGTGCCGCCCGGCGTGGCCAACCTGGTGCTCGGCGCCGGTGCCACCGCGGGGGCGCCGCTGTCGTCGCATCCCGCCGTCGACCTGGTCTCCTTCACCGGCGGACTGGCCACCGGCAAGGTGATCGCGCGCGAGGCCGCGGCCACGGTGAAGAAGGTGGCCCTCGAACTGGGCGGCAAGAACCCGAACGTGATCTTCGCCGACGCCTGTGACACCGACGAGCGACTCGCCGCGGCAGTGGACAACGCGCTCAATGCCGCGTTCCTGCACTCCGGGCAGGTGTGTTCGGCCGGTGCGCGACTGGTGATCGAGGAATCAGCGCACGACCGTTTCGTCGACGAACTGGTGCGCCGCGCCGAACAGATCCGGCTCGGGCTGCCCTTCGCCGAGGGCACCGAGACCGGCCCGCTGATCTCGGCGGCCCACCGCGACAAGGTGCACGCCTATGTCGAGGCGGCCCGCGCCGACGGTGCTGTCATCCGCACCGGTGGCGAGTTCGCGACCGGTGATCAGGGCTCGGGATCACTCGACGGCGGCTGGTTCTATCCGCCGACCGTCATCGACGGCGCGACCCGCGCCATGGCGTGCGTGCACGATGAGGCCTTCGGGCCCACCGTCACCATCGAGACCTTCACCACCGAGGACGAGGCGGTCGCCATCGCCAACGACACCGAATACGGCCTGGCCGGCGGGGTGTGGTCCGGCGACGCGGCCCGCGCGCGCCGGATCGCGGCCCGGCTGCGGCACGGCACGGTGTGGGTCAACGACTTCGGGCCCTATCTGCCGCAGGCCGAGTGGGGCGGATTCGGGCATTCCGGGGTCGGCCGTGAGCTCGGACCATCCGGGCTGAACGAGTATCGCGAGCCCAAACACGTCTACGAGAACCTCCGGCCGGGCGTCACCGGCTGGTTCGCCGATCAGGAGGAACAGCGGTGAGCACATACGATTACGTGATTGTCGGCGGCGGTTCCGCGGGGGCGGCTGTCGCGTCACGGTTGTCCGAAGACCCGTCGGTGACGGTCTGTCTGCTCGAGGCGGGACCGTCCGATGTCGACGACCCGGCCATCCTGCACCTCGACCGCTGGATGGAACTCCTCGAATCCGGCTACGACTGGGACTACCCGATCGAACCGCAGGAGAACGGCAATTCGTTCATGCGCCACGCCCGCGCCAAAGTGCTCGGCGGCTGCTCCTCGCACAACAGCTGCATCGCGTTCTGGGCGCCGCGGGAGGACCTCGACTCGTGGGAGCGCGATCACGGTGCCGTGGGGTGGGGCGCCGATTCGGTGTATCGGCTGTATCCGCAGATCGAGACCAACGACGCTCCCGGCGAGCACCACGGCCGCGGCGGGCCGGTGCACATCATGACGGTGCCGCCGAACGATCCGTGCGGGGTGGCCCTGCTCGACGCCTGCGAGGCGGTCGGGATTCCGCGCGCGGAGTTCAATGCGGGTCGCACAGTTGTCAACGGCGCCAACTTCTTTCAGATCAACCGGCGTTCCGATGGCACGCGGTCGTCGTCGTCGGTCAGCTATCTGCACCCGAATCTCGACCGGCCGAACCTCACCGTGCGGACGGGGGCTTGGGCCAAGAAGATCGTGATCGAGAACGGCCGGGCCGTCGGGGTCGACATCACCGACAACGCGTTCGGGCGCACGACCCGGATCACCGCGCACCGGGAGGTGATCGTCTCCGCGGGCGCCATCGACTCGCCGAAGCTGCTCATGCTTTCGGGCATCGGACCTACGGTTCACCTGCGCGAGAACGGAATCGAGGTGCTCGTCGACTCGCCCGGCGTCGGCGCGAACCTGCAGGACCACCCGGAGGGCGTGATCGGATTCGAGACGACGCGACCGATGGTGGACAGTTCCACCCAGTGGTGGGAGGCCGGCATCTTCACCCCGACCGAGGACGGTCTCGACCGGCCGGATCTGATGATGCACTACGGCAGCGTCCCGTTCGACATGCACACGCTGCGACAGGGCTACCCGACCGCCGAGAACACCTTCTGTCTCACGCCGAACGTCACCCATGCCCGCTCACGCGGCACCGTGCGTTTGCGCTCACGCGACTTCCGGGACAAGCCGAAGGTCGACCCGCGCTACTTCACCGACCCCGAGGGCCACGATATGCGGGTGATGATCGCCGGCCTGCGCAAGGCTCGCGAGATCGCCGCGACCGCGCCGCTGGCGGACTGGGTGAAGCGCGAGTTGTATCCGGGGCCCGACGCGCAGACCGATGCCGAACTGGCCGACTATGTCCGCCGCACGCACAACACCGTCTACCACCCGGTCGGCACGGTCCGGATGGGTCCGCTCGACGACCAGATGAGCCCGCTCGACCCGGAACTGCGGGTCAAGGGCGTCGACGGTCTGCGCGTCGCCGATGCCTCGGTGTTCCCCGCGCACACCACGGTCAACCCGAACATCACCGTCATGCTGGTCGGCGAACGCTGCGCCGAACTCGTCGCCGCCGACCGAAGATGAACAGCGGCCCCGCTCGCCGCGCACGGTAGGCGACCGTCACCGCTCGAGGTCGCTCAGTCCACTCGTCGCACGTCGGTGGTCTCGGCAGTGACCCGCTCGCCGGACCGACTGCTCGGGTGTAGCGCGGCGAGGGGTCGGCCGTCACGGTCCACGAGCGCCGAGCGGGGCTCGTCGTCGGCGAAGGCGTGAGCCTCCCCCCACTGCCGCAGGGCCACGATGGTGGTGAACAGGTCCTGCCCGGCGGCGGTCAGCTCGTAGACGTGCCGTTTTCCGCTCGGGGTAGCGCTGGTGGCGAGGATGCCGCCCTCGACGAGTCGACGGAGACGGTCGGCGAGGATGTTGCGCGCGATCCCGAGCCGCTGCCGGAACTCAGTGAACGACGCGGGCCCGTCCATGGCGTCACGCACGATGAGCAGACTCCACCGGTCACCCACCAGGTCGACGGTTCTGGCGACCGGGCAGGTGGCATCCGTCCATTCGCGGTCGGCACTGGCCGCTGGGTTCATCAGCCACCTCCATGTTGGTTGCAATTCGAAACCATTATGCCTTACCGTCAATTGGTTTCAATTTGCTACTCTTTTGGAGGTCTGGTGGTGACAGGAATTACGCGAGCACAGCGGTTGATGCTGGCGACGGTGTGCGCCGTGGCAGTGTCGACGATCTATGCGATCCAGCCGGTCTTGGCAGTGGCGGGTACCGAGCTGGGATTGTCGCCGCAGTCGCTGGGTGTCCTGATCGCCGCGGGGCAGATCGGTTACTTCGCCGGGCTGATCCTGCTGGTCCCGCTCGGCGATCTGATGAACCGACGTCGGCTGATCGGCGCAATGCTCGCACTCACCGCGGCCGGGGCCGCGGTCACAGCCGCCGCGCCCAACGGTGTCGTCGCGGTGGTCGGACTCGCTTTCGCCGGGGTGTTCGCGGTCGTGGTGCAGGTGACAGTCGCCTATGTCGCCGCGGTGTCCGCGCCCGGTGAACGCGGCCGCAACATCGGCGCCGTCACCTCCGGTGTCGTGATCGGCATCCTCGGCGTCCGGGTCGTCGCCGGACTGCTGGGCGATACGTTCGGCTGGCGCGCGGTCTTTGCCCTGCTGGCCGTGCTGTGCGCGGGGCTCGCCGTCGTTACCCGAGGCGGCCTGACCCAGGATGTCAGAACCTCCGGTGATCGATACACGCGGATTCTGCGGTCGATGGGACGCCTCGTGACCACGGATCGACTGTTCCTGAGCCGGGGCCTGATCACGTTGTTCGTTTTCGCCTCTTTCGGATCACTCTGGAGTTGCCTCGCGCTCCCGCTCGGTGCGCAGCCCTGGTCTTTGGGCACCACCGAGATCGGATTGTTCGGGCTGGTGGGACTCGCGGGCGCCCTCGGCGCGGGCCGGGCAGGCAGGTGGGCCGATGCCGGCCACGCCCAGCTGATCACCGGTTGGTCGCTGCTGCTGCTCGCCGCGTCGTGGTTGCTGATCGCACGGACCGGGCCGACACTGGTGCTGCTCGTCGTCGGCATCGTGCTGCTCGACTTCGCCGTCCAAGCCGTGCACGTGAGCAGTCAGCATCTGCTGACCACCGCACACCCGGATCGCGCCGGCAGCGTCATCGGCGCCTACATGGCCTTCTACTCGCTGGGCTCCGCGCTCGGCGCGGTCTCGACGACGTGGGCGTACACCTCGTGGGGATGGTGGGCTTCTTGCCTGTTCGGTGCCCTCTACGCCATGGCCGGGTTCGCCGTGTGGTGGTCGGCCCAGCGCTGGCTGCGCGACCGTCGACCGAAAATAAATCAGCCGACATTTCGGACGCGATATGCCACCATGATTCCACGCAGGTGATTCGCATCGGGCGAGGAACCGACGAGCAGCATCGAGAGGAGGAGACGGCCGTGAAACAGCAAGCGCCACAGCGAGAATCGGATAAGACCTATCGCCGCGCACATTTGGCCCATGGCGCGATGAGCCTGGGTATCGATGGCTCCGGCCGTCTCCTGTTCGTGGCCTGACCGGGCCTTCTCCCTCCGCCGTTCGCTTCTCTCGAAACATGGTGATTCCCATGATGATTCGTCATGCCGTCAACTCGGCGGTGCCCGCGTCCGACACCTGGATACACCAGCGGGTGCTCGTGCTGAACGCCAGCTACGAGGCCCTCGACGAGATCACCGCCGATCGGGCCGTGACACTGCTGATCAGCGGTGCCGCGGAGACCGTCATCGAGCGGGTACCGCACTTCCCGATCCGGTCGCAGCGGCTGGTCATCGGGCTGCCCGAGACCATCCGATTGGTGCGATACGTGTTCCTGGCGCACGTCACGCCGATCGGTGACGACAGCCGCGCCACGCTGGCCGGGGTGTTGCGTCGTGACAAGCACCGGTGCGGCTACTGCGCCGACTGGGCACACACCGTCGACCACATCCGCCCGCGCTCCCGGGGCGGACCCAATACCTGGAGCAATCTCGTGGCCTGTTGCGTCCCGTGCAATTCGGGCAAGGCCGACCGCACCCCGGAAGAGGCGGGGATGCGGCTGTTGTGGGAGCCGAAGGCTCCCGACCCGCTCGCTCGCAAGCAGCGCCGGATCTGGAAGGAGTACGCGCCGTGACCACCACCGACCTCGCACTGACCGAACTGCTGACCCTGTCCGATTCGGGGCAATGGCACCGTGCCGCCTGCCGCGGTGACCCCAACCACGAGGCATGGTTTCCGTACCCGTCGCAGGACTTCGACTACGCCCGCGAGATCTGCGCCGGGTGCCCGTTGCTCGCGGGGTGCACCGAGTACGCGGCGCAGACGGGTCAGTCGGGGGTGTGGGGTGGTCGTGAATACGACCGCGGTCGCGTGATCCGTGCTTGACCGGCCGAGCCGGGTGTCCACTGGGGCACCCGGCTCGGCTGTTCGGCACACACTGCAGGATTGCGCCTACTGCCGACCGCGCGTACGGCGCGCTGTGACCTGCGGCAATGCGCACCGGTATGCGCTGTGCTGCGGTTGCGCGCGGTGTCCTTAAACTTGCCGCGTGGGTACGCATCGCAACGGGACCAGTTCTCGAAGTATCAGCAAGGGTCCGGTTATCGCGGCATCGGCACTCGTCCTGGTGATCGTCGCCGTCTTCGCGTGGTTCCAGCTCAGCGATCGCGCCGCGACCACCGATGTCGCGGCCGCCGCCGAGTGCGTCGAGGGGGCCGCGCAGCTCGATGTCACCGTCGATCCGGCGATCGCGGGACCGGTGCAGGCCGCAGCCGATCGTTTCAACGCGACCAAACCTCGGGTGCGCGACCACTGCGCGCAGGTGACGGTGTCGGCACGCCCGTCGAGCGCGCTCGCGGCCGGCCTCGCCGATACGGCGAAGTGGGATCCGGCCCTCGGCCCGCAACCGGGGCTGTGGATCGCCGATTCGAGCCGGTCGATCGAGCTGGTTCGGGTGCCCGGTCTGATCGAGGGCACGCCCGCCTCGATCGCCACCAGCCCGATCGTGCTGGCCGTGCCCGATGCCCTGCGCCAAGCGCTCGAACAGCACCAGATCGCCTGGGCCGACCTGCCGCGCCTGCAGCAGGGCTCGCTCGACGAGGTCGGCCTGTCCGGCTGGGGCGGGCTACGGATGGCGCTGCCCACCGGTGACGCCACGACCGCCGCCGCCGCGTCGATCGGTGCCGCGATCTCGGGGACCGAACCGTTGACCGAGCAGGCCGCGAGCTCCGGGCAGGTCGTCGCCGGGATCTCCGGACTCGCCGCGGGCGCCGAGACACCGGCCGACCTGATGACCGCGATGTCGAAGATCAGCGCGAATCCCACCGCCGACGACGTGCACGCGGTCGCCGCAACCCAGCAACAGCTCGGCACCGGTGGGCTCACCGCCTACCGGCCCGTCGGCACCGCGCCGCTGGCCGACTATCCCGCCGCGCTGCTGTCGGGTCCATGGGTCGACAAGACCCAGAATCTGATCGCCTCGCGGTTCATCGACTTCCTGCGCGCACCCGAGCAGGCGGGCGCGCTCGCCACCGAGGGCTTCGGTCCTGCCATCGGCTCGGCACCGGCGAATCCGGCGCGCGCGGCACTGGAGAAGGTCCAATCGACGCTCGCGAACCCGGTTCTCGGGGTGAACGGCACGGTCTTGCTCGATGTGTCGTCGTCGATGGGCACCGCGGAGGGATCGACCACCCGCCTGTCGAACGCGATCGCCGCCGTGGCCTCGACGCTGCAGGTGATGCCGCCCGACTTCGGGCTCGGCCTGTGGACGTTCGGCAAGAACCTCGACGGCACCACCCCGTACAAGGTGCAGGTCGACACCGAGCTGCTCACCGATACCCAGCGCAACGCGGTCGGCTCGGCGGTCACCGCGGTGAAACCGAGCCAGCTCACCGCGGATCAGGCCTACCCGAGTCTGCTCGCCGCCTACCGCGCCGCGGTGGCGGGCTACTCCCCCGGCCGAACGAATTCGATCCTGCTGATCACCGACGGCCCCGACGACGACTCGACGCTGACCGGTCCCGCGCTCGTCAGCGAGATCACCGCGGCGACCAAGTCGGACAAGCCGATCCGCATCGACATCGTCGTAGTCGGCGGCCAGGGCACCCAAACCCTGCAGACCCTCGCCGAGCAGACCGGCGGCACCTATACCCGCATGCCGACGAGCAACGACCTCGGCTTCGGTACCGCGGTGGTCAAGGCGCTCACTACGCCCTAGGCTCGGACAGCTACGCGCACAGCGGGATTCGTCGCGGTATCCGCGCCGTTACGGCCTGGATTCAGGATCGACCAGCCGGGACCGAGCAGCACAGAGCCAGGGTGGATGGTCACGACGGCGATACCTGCACCAGCGCACCGGATTCCATCGCCACCCAGATGAACCCGGCGGGGTCGACGGTGAGACCGTGTGGTTCGGCACCCGGTAGGTCGAGGTGGGTGATCTCACCGTCGAGGGTGATCCGGCCCAGCCGGCCGCCGGCCCACTCGGTGAACCACAGGGCGCCATCGGGACCGGCAACGATCGCGTGCGGGCGGGCACCGGTGTCCGGGAGCGCGAATTCGGTGACGGCGCCATCGAGGTCGATCCGCCCGATCGCACCCGCGCCGATCTCGGCGAACCACAACGCGTCGTCGGGACCCGCGGTGATTCCCACGGGACCAGCCGCAGGCGTGAGGAGCGGGTGGACCCGGAGCGCGAGGTCGGTGTCGACGCGGGCGATCGCGTTGCCCTGATTCACGGTAAGCCACAGTGCGCCATCGGGTCCCGGCGTGATCATCGACGGCATTCCGTCGACCTCGACGCGGGTGATGGTGCCGTCCACGGCGAGTCGGGCGACCCGACCCGCCTGCAACTCGGTAAGCCACAGGGCCCCATCCGATCCCACGCACGCACCGTAGGGACCGTCCATTCCCCTGCTGGTCACGGCCCCCTCGGTGGTGATCCGCCCGAGCCTGCCGCCGTTGAACTCGGTGAACCACAACGCGTCATCGGTACCGGCGACGATCACCGTCGGTTGCCCGTCGGCCTGTTCGAGCGGAAAGGTCCGGATATCCCCCGCCACGTATCGACCGACCGCACCCTGGGTGACCAGGGTGAACCACAGCGCCCCATCGGGCCCGACAGTGACCCCGTACGGTGCGCCGGGTACATCGACTACCTGCACGATTTCAGCCAAAGTTCTCAATTCCCTTCTGTACTCCACGGAAACGACGGCGCAACGCCCAATCGTGTGACACCACGACCACCGCACCGCGATACTCGTGCAGCGCCCGTTCCACCTCGTCGACCCGAGTGAGCGCGAGGTGGTTGGTCGGCTCGCAGCCTGCGCAACCGCTCGGCGGTAGTGCGCACTCGCGAGGCGACCGAGCTCTGCACCCGCCCGGCATTACGGTCGTAGGCCATCTTGTTGTTGTCGGTCATCGCCCGCCCCGGCGCGACCTGCTGGGCAGTGCTCGTAGCGAACTCCTCCAGACGCCCGATCTCGCCGCGCCACTGGGTGTATGCCTGTTCCCAGCGGATCCGCGCGGCCGCCTTCTCGGTCAGGAACCCGGTGTAGCCGCCGCCGAATCGGGTCAGCCCGCCGTCGGCGACGTCGATGATCACGGTGACCACCCGATCGAGGAAGATCCGGTCGTGCGAGACCAACACGGCGGTGCCCGCGTGCAAAGTCAGTTGAGTGGCCAAACAGTGCTCCAATCGCAACTCGTGTAGCTTTAACCTACAGAACCGTCCCCACTAACGCAACTGGAGTTGTTTTTTGGAACCACAACGACGCCCCGGCGGACGGAGTGCCCGGGTCAGAGAAGCTGTTCTCGACGCGACGACGACCGAACTCGCCGAGCACGGCTATCAGGGCCTGAACGTGGATGCCGTCGCCCAACGGGCCGGGGTCCACAAGACCACTGTCTACCGGCGGTGGCGCGGCCCTGAAGGGCTGGTCGCCGACGCGCTCGCGCGCGCCGCGGAACAACCGTGGCCGATCCCGGACACGGGCACCCTCACCGGTGATCTCCGGGCGCTCACCGAGCTGGTCCGCCAGGGCTTCGCCGATCCCGAAGCAGGCTCGGTGGCAACAGCTTTCGTCGCCGCGGGCATGCAGCACCCCGATGCCGCCGACGCGCTACGCGGCTTCTACGCCGCCCGCCACGACGAGGCGGCGGCGATCGTGGCCCGGGCCGTCGCGCGCGGCGAGCTCGCACCGGATGTCGACGCGGACGAGATCATCCGGCTCGCCATCGCACCGCTGTTCCACCGGCTCTTCATCACCCACGAACGGCTCACGGCCGAGCAGGCACGCCGAGCCGCCGATGTGGCGGCGACACTCGCCACAACAGTCCTCAGCACCTGAATTACCCGCTACGCCAACAGATCCCGCCCTATTCCGCCGGATCACGCCCGCACGGCGTACACCTCGTGCAGTTCGGTGCCTGCCAGTGCGGAGTCCTGGCGGGTGCGTGGAGTGAGGCCGTGAACAGTGAGGACCTCGCAGAATTCGGCGAGGCGCCCGTCGCGATCGTGCACTTCGGCGACGACGGCGCGTATTCGGGACCAGTCGGATTCGGTGATGCCGAGCAGCACATCGAATTCGGCCCGTTCGACGTCGATCTTCAGCACACCGATCTCGGCGGCCGGATCCTGCTCGGCCAGGATCGCCGACACCGTCGTGACCTCGACATCGATCTGCTCGCCGTCGTGCAGGCCGCGGGTGATGAGAGTGATCGCGTCCTCAGGCAGGCCGCTGTTGCGCAGGAAGGTTTTCGTCGCGTCGTCGTCGGCGTCGCGATCGGCGTACAGGCTCGAATTCGCGGTGGCGCGGGGATACCAGGTGAACGGCAGCACTCCGGGCGCCGCGCCCACCGCCACTTCGAGTGCGACGCCGCTCGGCACGTGGGCCGCCATATTGCGGTGCAGACAGTCGTAGATGGCAGGCGCAGGCTCGGCCGCGATCACCCGCACACCCGGGTGCGTTTCGGCGAACACCATCGCACTGAGTCCGATATTGGCGCCGATGTCGACGGCGAGGTCGCCGGGCCGCAGCGTAGCGGCCGCTTGGCGGTAGTACCCGTCGGCGATCATCTCGTTCCAGAGCATGCGCGCCTCGGCGGGGCTGGTGCAGGCGACGGTGCGGCCGTCGTCGAGGCGCAGTTGCTGCTGTGTCGTCGTCATCAGTTCATGAATCCTTCGAGGATCGGGCCGATAACGGCCAGCGCGGACGGGTGGGTCAGTTCGAGGTGGCAAACGTCGAGAACAGTGTTGTGGATACGGCCGGTGACATGCGGTTGCCACGTCTGCGCGATGGCATCGGTGTCGTCACGGTCCCTACCAGCGGTGAAGAAGATCAGGTCACCGTCGAAAGTCCGCGGCTGGTAATCCTCGGCGAGTTTGCCCGCGGTGGAGAAGCTCCCCATCACCCGGTCGACCTGGTCGGCGCTGAACAAGCCGGTGCCGGTGATCTGCTCGCGGATCACCTGCCAAGCCTGCTCGGTGGTGCTCGCGGTGACGGCATCGCCGAGATCGAACAGTTCCCGCCAGCCACCGAGCAGATCGGCCATCAGTTCGCCCGGCGCGGATCCGGTCTCGGGCGTGACCGGTGGCGCATCGACCGCGCTGTCCATCATCGCCAGCAACGCGACCTGATCGCCGCGCTCTTGCAGCTGTATCGCCACCGCATGGGCGATCTCGCCGCCCAGCGACCAGCCGAGCAGGTGGTACGGCCCGCTGGGCTGGGTCCGGCGGATCTCCTCGACGTAGCGCTGGGCGAGCTCGTCGATCGAGGTGGTGTCGGGCTCGTCGGCGACGACGTGCGGGTCCTGCAGGCCGAACACCGGTCGGTCGCCGCGCAGATGGCCGACGAGTCCGCCGTAGAACCAGGCCAGCCCGCCCGCCGGGTGGATCGCGAACAGTGGTGCGGCGTCGCCGGTGGGCCGCAGCGGCAGC
Source organism: Nocardia sp. FBN12 (assembly GCF_054031145.1). Classification (NCBI taxonomy): domain Bacteria; kingdom Bacillati; phylum Actinomycetota; class Actinomycetes; order Mycobacteriales; family Nocardiaceae; genus Nocardia; species Nocardia sp. FBN12. The sequence goes on along the minus strand of NZ_CM132926.1, from coordinate 2,003,078 downwards.
AGCACCTGCATGCCCGATTCGGCCTCGGCCTCGTCGACCCTGCGGGCCAGCGCCCGCGGAGTCGCGTCGTCGAACATCCACGGCAGTTCGAGCGGGATGCCGCGGCCGTGGAGTTCGGCGACGGCCATGGTCGCCAGCAGCGAGTTGCCGCCGAGGTCGAAGAATCCGTCGCCGGCGCCGACTCCGGCCACGTTCAGGGTGTGCGCGAAGACCTCGGCGATCGCGATCTCGGCAGGTGTTCGCGGCGCGTCGTATTCGTCTGCTGTGCGTTCGAAGTCGGGTGCGGGCAAGCCTTTTCGGTCGAGTTTGCCGTTGACCGTCACCGGCAGCGCAGGCAGCACCACGATGGCGGAGGGCACCATGTAGCCGGTGAGCAGTTCGGCAGCAGTATCGCGAACCCGCGCCGGGTCGAGTGCGCGCCCGTCGACAGCAACGACGTAACCGATCAACTGATCGACATCCTTGGCGTGGCGATGCACCGTGGCAGCCGCCTGGGCGACGCCGGGATGGCCGAGCAGCGCCGATTCCACCTCGCCCAATTCGATACGGAACCCACGCAATTGGATCTGTGCGTCGGCGCGGCCGAGGTAGTCCAGTTCCAGCCCGTGCAAGCCGCGACGCCACCGGCCGACATCGCCGGTCCGGTACAGGCGGCTCCCTGGCGCACCGAACGGATCGGCGACGAATCGGCCGGCGGTGAGCGCGCCCGCACCGTGATAGCCGCGCGCGAGCTGTCCACCACCGACATAGAGATCACCGGCAACGCCGACCGGCACCGGCCGCAACCGCCTGTCGAGCACAGCGACTGCCATGCCGGGCAGGGCACGACCGATCCCGCCGTCGCCGACCTGATCGACCTCGGCGTAGCTGACGTGCACCGTCGTCTCGGTGATGCCGTACATGTTCACCAGTCGCGGCGAGCCCGCCGGATGCGCGAGGAACCATCCCGTCAGCCGAGACGGATCGAGTGCTTCGCCGCCGAACACGAGGTAACGCAAGGCGAGATCGTCGCCGCCCGCGCCACGGTAGCGGCGCTCGGCATCGACGAATCCGTAGAACGCCGAGGGCGTTTGACTGAGCACGGTGACCCGTTCGCGCGCCACGAGTTCGACGAAGGCGTCGGGCGTGCGCGTGGTGTCGTAGTCGACGACCACCAGCCGCCCGCCCGAGAGCAGCGCGCCCCACATCTCCCAGACCGCGAAATCGAAAGCATAGGAATGGAACAGCGTCCACACGTCGTCGGGACCCACGTCGAATTTCTCGGCGGTATTCGAGAGCAGCGTGACCACGTCACGGTGGGTGACCGCGACGCCCTTGGGCCTGCCGGTGGAACCCGAGGTGTAGATCATGTAGGCGATGTTGTCCGGCAGCGCCGCGGTATTCCGCGCACTCTCGACAGCGGGACCGTCCACCTGAATTGTCGGCCCGTCGAATTCGGGTACCGCCGATGCCATGGCCGAGGTGGTCAGCATGACCACGGGTCGTGCGTCGTCGAGTACGAAGCGCAGGCGTTCGGCCGGGTAGGCCACGTCCAGTGGCAGGTAGCCCGCACCCGACAGCACCACTGCCAGCAATCCGACCACCAGATCGGCCGAACGCGGCAACGCCACAGCCACCAGGGTTTCCGGGCCTGCACCGGACGCGATCAGCTGGGTGGCCACACTCTTGGCGCGCCGATCCAGTTCCGCGTAGGTCAGGACCGTCGCCCCATCGGTCACCGCCACCGCGTTCGGCGCGGCCTCGACCCGGCGTGCGAACAAACCACCGATCGTTTCCTCGGGAACCTGAACTCCCGCTACACCAGCGGCATCGAGAACCTCCTGGCGCTGCCCCGGTTCCAGGAACTCGATGTCGCCGACGACGGCGTGCGGGTCGGTCGTGACGGCCTCGAGAATGCGCAGATACCAGCGCGCGAACCGCTCCATCGACTCTTCTACGAAAAGGTCTGTGGCGTAGGTCAATCGGCCCATAGTGCCCAGCGGGTTACCGTCCACGTCGAATCGCTCGACCAGCTTCACATTGAGATCCGACTGCGCCTGCTCGACGAAGTCCTCGACCGGTTCCACCGTGATCCCGGGCAGATCGAGGACCACCTGGTCCAGATTCTGGTAGTCGATCGTCACCTGGTAGAGCGGTAGGTGCGCGGTCGAACGCGGCGGGTTCAGTGCCTCGACGACCTGTTCGAAGGAGACCTCGGCGTGCGCGAGTGCCGCGAGGTCGGCGGCCATGACGTCGGCGAGGAGCGCGTCGAAGGGCTTGTCCGAGGGGACGGCCGTGCGGAGGACGACGGTGTTGACGAACATGCCGATCAGGTCGTCCAGTTCGCGTTCGCCGCGCCCGGAAACCGGTGTGCCGACCGCAATGTCACCGGTGTCGGCAAGCCGCGCGAGCAAGACGGTCAGCGCGGCGTGTGCCACCATGAACGGCGTCGCGCCCGCTGCCCGCGCGACCGCGGCGATCCGCTCCTGCAACCCCGGCTCGATCGTGAAATCGACCATCCTCCCCCGCATCGACGCGACCGGCGGGCGTGGCATATCCGTGGGCAGTTCGAGAAGTTCCGGCAGCCCGGCGAGGGCGCCGCGCCAGTAGTCCAGCTGACGTGACAGCAGCGACTCCGGATCGTGCTCGTCGCCGAGCAGATCATGCTGCCACAGTGCGTAATCGGGGTACTGGACAGTGAGCGGCGGCCAGGCGGGCGCGCTCGCGGTGGTGACGGCGTGATAGGCAGCCGCGACGTCGCGGGCGAGTGGGATCATCGACAGCCCGTCCGCGCAGATGTGGTGCACGGCGATCACCAGCACGTGGGCGTCGGAGCCGAGAGCGAACAGTTCGGCCCGCACCGGCGGCGCCTCGGTGACCTGGAAGCTGGCCGAGAGAACCGCCGCGGCCGCCGTCGGCAGCACCGACTCCTCGATGACGACCGGGATCAGGTCCGGGACGACCTCGTCGGCATCGACGACGACCTGGTGCGGAATACCGTCCACCACCGGGAATTTCGTGCGCAGCGATTCGTGACGGTCGATCACCATCGCGCAGGCGGTGCGCAGCGCGGCGACGTCGAGCGCTCCGGTCAGCCGGATCACCAACGGCACGTTGTAGGCGCCGACCGAGGTGTCGAGCTGGTTGAGGAACCACATCCGGTGCTGGGCGGGTGAGAGAGGCACCGCGCCCCCGCCGGGCCGCTGGGTCAGGGCCGGGCGTTCGACCCGGTCACGGCCGGTGAGCCGAAGGGCGAGGTCGGCCATTCGCGGGTACTCGAACAGGTCGCGCACCGCCACTCGAATGCCGAGTGCGGAGCTCAGTCGAGCGGTCAGTCTCGTGGCGGTGAGGGAATTGCCGCCGAGGTCGAAGAAGTTGTCGCGCATGCCCACTCGGGGCAGGTCGAGCACTTCGGCGCAGATATCGGCGACCAGCTGCTCGGTCGAGCCGGTCGGGGCCAGGTACCCGACGGCGGCGAACGTCGGTGTCGGGAGGGCGGTCCGGTCGAGTTTCCCGGTGGTGGCCAGTGGAAGCTGGTGCAGCACAACGCAGATGTCGGGAACCATGTGGGCCGGTAGCCGGCGGCGGGCCGCGGCTCGCACCCGCTCTGGGTCGACGGCGTCGCCGACGAGATAGCCGACGAGATGGTCGGTGCCGTTGTCATCGGTGCGCAGCAGCGCCACCGCGTGGGCGACGGTGGGCTGGTCGACGAGGACGGCCTCGATCTCACCGAGTTCGATCCGCTGGCCGCGGATCTTGACCTGATGATCGGCGCGGCCCAGGTAGTCGAGTGTGTGCTCGGCGGTCCAGCGGACCCGGTCGCCCGTGCGGTACATGCGCGTGCCCGGATCGTAGGGGTTGGCGAGGAAGTTCGCGGCGGTGGCGGCAGATCGGCCGAGGTATCCGCGCGCCAGCTGGACGCCGCCGACGTACAGTTCGCCGGTCACACCGATCGGTACGGGCCGCAGGCGCGAGTCGAGCACCATCGCGGAGGTTCCGCGAATCGGGCCACCCAGGGTGATGGATTCCCCCGGTGTCAGCGGGTCGCTGATAGCGACCATGATCGTCGTCTCGGTGGGGCCGTAGCCGTTGAACAGACGGCGCCCGGGCGCCCAGACGGCCGCGAGTTCGGCCTGTACCGCCTCGCCACCGGCGACAAGTACCGCGAGGCTGTCGAGCCCGTCGGGTGACATGGTCGCGAGCACGGTCGGGGTGAGGAACGCGTGGGTGACCGCGTTGTCTCCGATGACAGCGGCCAGCTCGGTACCCGCGTAGGTATCGGGCGGCGAGATGACCAGCGTGGCGCCGTGCGGGTGGGCCATCAGGATCTCGAGCATGACGGCGTCGAATCCCGGTGCGGCACACTGCAGTACCCGTGAGTCGGGGGTGACGGAGTACCGCTCCCGTTGTTCGGCGGCGAAATTCGCCAGACCGGTCTGGGTGACCGCGACACCCTTCGGGGTACCGGTGGTGCCGGAGGTGAAGATGACGTAGGCCAGGTCGGTATCGAGGACATTCCGCCGCACCGGCACTCGGCCGGGATCGGCGGCGCGTATCGGCGCGGAGGCCGGATCGTCGACGACCAGCCGCACCCACTCCCCTTCCGGGACACCGCTACTCGTGTCCACGACGGTCAGCACGACGCGGGCCGCGCTGTCGGAGAGCATGAGCGCCAGCCGCTCCGCAGGGTTGCGTGGATCGAGCAGCGCGCAGGCGGCACCCACCTCGGCGAGCGCCCAGATCGTGGTGATCAGCTCGATCGAGCGCGGCATGACGACGCCGACGGTGTCGCCCACTTCGACGCCGTGGTCGAACAGCCAGTGCGCCAACCGATGTGCGCTGGCATCCAGCTCCGCGAAGCTCACCGTCTCGGAGCCGTAGATCACCGCCGGACCGTCAGGCCGCTCGGTCACGCCGTGCCGCAACAGGTCCGTCAATGCCTCGGGCGCCGCCTGCGCCGCACCTCTGGCCGGGACCAGTGTCGCGCGCTCTGCCGCAGACAACAGGTCGATGTCGCCGACCCGTCGTCCAGCGTCGGCCGCGACGGCGCGCAGGACCCGCTCGAGGCGATCGGCGAGCCCCTCGGCGGTCACGCTGTCGACGCGGGCAGCCTGGTAGCGCACGCGGATGTGCAGGGTGTCGGTGTGGTGGGCCTGCACGGTGATCGGGTAGTGCGCGGCATCGGTGCCGACCACCTCGGTGACCCGCACACCGTCGATATCGGCATCGCCGACTCCGCTGCTGTCGACCGGGTAGGACTCGAACGCCACCAGGGTGTCGAACAGTTGCCCGCCGCCGACGGCCGCCATGATGCCGGACAGTTCGATGTGGTGGTGATCGAGCAGCCGGGTCTTGTTCGCCTGCAACTGTCGCAGCGTGGCCACGATGGTCCGGTCGCCGCGCACGTGGACGGGGGCCGGCAGTGTGTTGATGAACAGCCCGATCATCGACTCGACGCCCGGCACCTCGGCGGGCCTGCCGGAGACGGTCTCGCCGAACACGATCCGGTCGCGGCCGAGCTGATCGGCCAGCACCGTCGCCCAGGCGAACTGCACGATCGTCGACATCGTGGCACCGCAGGTACGGGCGAGTTCGGTCAGGGCGGTGGTGATGTCGTCGTCGAGATCGATACTCAGGTCGGTCGGTACCTCGACAGTCGCCGCACCGCCTGTCTCGCCGATCAACGTAGGTTCGGTGAAGCCCGCCATGGTGTCGCGCCAGATCTCGACACCGGCGGCGTTGTCGCGCCGTGCCAACCAGCTCAGGTAGTCGCCGTAGGACGGCGCGGGCGGCAGGAGGCCCGAATCGGCGCCCGCCGCATACAGCCCGACCAGGTCGCGCAGCAGCAGTGGCAGTGACCATCCGTCGAGCAGCAGGTGGTGCGCGGTCAGGATCAACCGGCTTTCGGTGGGTGCGACGGCGACGAGGACGAAGCGCACCAGCGGCGGATCGGCGGGGTCGAAGGCCGTTTCGCGTTCGGCGGCGAGGATCTGTGGCAGTGCCGCCGCCGATGCTTCGACACTGCGCCAGTGCAGCGCGGATGCCCGCGGAACGACCTGCGCCACACCACCATCGGTCGTCCGGGTGAACGCGGCCCGCAGGTTCGGGTGCCGCGCCAGCAGATCCGCCGCGGCCTGCCGCAGACGGGCCGTGTCGAGCGGGCCGGTCAGCGTCATCTCCGATTGCGCCGTGTACACGTCGAGTTCGCCCGCGGCGAGCTCGGCATGGAACAGCAGTCCTGCCTGCAACGGCGCCATCGACCAGACGGTGTCGACCGGCCCATACCGTTCGGTGAAAATGTCGAGGTCTTGCTGGGTCAGGGCGACCAGCGGGGTGTCGGACGGGGAAAGCCCCCAGTCTTCTTCTCGGACTGCGGCTTCCGCGAGCTCGGCCAGCGTTGTCGCCCACTCGTCGAGGAGTTCGCGGACGTCGTCGCGATCGAGGATCCGGGCGGCGTAACCGACCTGCGCGACGAGGGTCGGACCGTCCGGTGTGTCGATGATGCTGGTGTCGATGGTCAGTGTGCCAGCCGCGGGCATCTTCGGATCGAAGGAGCCCTGGTGGTCGAATTCCTCGCCGGCGGGAATCCAGGCGAGCCCGGACAGTGCCGACAGATCGACACCTGCCCGGCCGAGGTTGTTGAAACTGATCTGGGGTTCGGGCAGCGCAGCGAGCAGGTCTGCGGTCTCCGGGTTCAGGTATCGCAGCATGCCGTAGCCGATGCCCTTGTCGGGCACGGCCCGCAACTGTTCCTTGACCGCCTTCACCGCGGCGCGCGGATCGGTGCCGTCGAGGTCGAGGTCGACCGGGTAGGCGCTGGTGAACCAGCCGACGGTGCGCGACAGGTCCGCGCCCGGTGCGAGTTGTTCTTCGCGGCCGTGGCTTTCGAGAAGGATTCGGGCACCGGAGTAGGTGACACCACGCCTCGCCCGCCAACGACCCAGCGCCAGCGCGAGGCTCGCGAGCAAGGCGTCGTCGGTGGTCGCGTGCGCTGCCCGTGGCACAGCGCCGAGCAGCGCGGTGGTCAGGTCGACGGACAGCGTCGAGGTCAGACGCTCGACGGTGGCGTGCACGTCGACGGCCGGGTCGAGGGCACCGCGTCCGAGCAACGGTTCGGAGCGCGAACCCATGCGCCGCCACAGCGGCACTTCGTCGATCCGGTTGCCTGCCGCGGTCGACACGGCCGCCGCCCATCTGCGCATCGAGGTGCCGACCTCGGGTAGTTCGACCGGGACGCCTTGCTCGATCCGCTGCCACGTGGCGACGAAGTCCGGGATCAGAATGCGCCAGGAGACGCCGTCGACGACCAGATGGTGGATCACGATCAGCGCGCGCCCTCGAGAGACCACGCCGGGCTCCGGTAGCAGGCACACGACCTGCACCATCACGGCATTCGCCGGGTCGAGCCTGGCCGAGGCACCCGCGAGGGCGTCCTCGACCAGGGTCGCGAACTCCGCACTGCCGGGGGCACTCTCGGCTCCGAACGTGCGGATCGACACCGAACGCTCGGCGTCCATGGTGCCGCGAGGCAGCACCTCGAGTGCGCTGGGGCCCAGTGGAACACCCAGGTCGCCGTGGCCCTCCCGCGACACATCGGGGTGTGTCACGCGTGCGCGCAGCATGTCGTGTCGATCCGCTACCGCTCGGACCGTGGCGATCACGTCTGCCGGACGTGCGTCGCCGGGCAACTCGACCAGCAGTGACTGTGCGAATCGGTCACCGGCGGGACGGTCCAGGTACCAGGACACGATCGGTGTCCGGGCTATGGCGCCGATACCGCCGCCGGGGAGTTCGTCGAGGGTCAGCCGGCCGGCGTCCTCGGCGACGGCGGCCAGCCCACGAACGGTCTTGTGCTCGAAGATGTCTCGTGCGGTGACGACCACGCCTGCGGTCTTCAATCGCGATGCCAGCTGGATCGACATGATCGAGTCACCACCGAGCGCGAAGAATGATTCGTCGATTCCCACCGAACCGACCCCGAGCACCTCGGCGAAGATGCCCCCGATGGTCATTTCCAGCTCGGTCGACGCGGTGCGCACCGCTGAATCCGTCAGCTCGGCAACGGGTTCGGGCAGCGCGTGCCGGTTCACCTTTCCGGTCGCCGACACCGGCATCTCGTCCAGAACCATGAGCACCCCGGGGACCATGTGCTCCGGCAGGGCGCCCGCGATCCGGTCGCGGATCGCGGCCGTGTCTATCGCGGCACCGTCGTCGGCCACGAGGTAGGCGGCAAGCACCGGTTGTCCGGCATGGCCGCGCCTGCTCACCGTGACCGCCGAGGCGACGTTCGGGCAGACGACCAGCGCCGCGTCGATCTCGCCGAGTTCCACCCGCTGACCACGGATCTTGACCTGGAAGTCGGCGCGACCCACGTATTCGATGGCCTGCTCGGCAGTCCAGCGCACCAGGTCGCCGGTGCGATACATCCGGGTCCCCGGCTCGCCGTACGGATCGGCGGCGAATGCGCTCGCGCTCGCCCCCGGCCGATTCAGATAACCGCGGGCCAGCGCGCTGCCTGCCACGTACAGCTCACCGACGACGCCGACCGGTACCGGCCGCAATCGACCGTCGAGCACGACGGCGCGCACCCCGCGGATCGGGGCACCGATGGTGATCGGGTCGCCCGGCCGCAACTCGGCGCTGACGCTCACCGCGACCGTGGCCTCGGTCGGCCCGTACACATTGTGGAAGCGGCGGCCCGGCGCCCAGGCGGCGACGAGTTCGGCGGAGAGCGCTTCACCACCAACGGTCAGCATCTGCAGCGTCTCCAGGCCGTCGGGTCGCAGCGTCGCGAGCACGCTCGGCGTGAGGAACGCATGCGAAACCTGGTGCCTACGAATCAGTTCGGTCAGTTCCGAACCGGCGAAAACCTCGGCAGGCGACACGACCAGCGTGGCACCTGCCGCGTAGGCCATCAGCGATTCCATGATCACCGCATCGAAAGCGGGCGCGGCGACCTGCAGGACCCGCGACATCCGATCCACCTGATAGTGCTGGTGCTTCTCCGCCGCGAAGGCCGACAGGCCGGCGTGTGTGACGACGACGCCCTTCGGCGTGCCGGTCGAGCCGGAGGTGTACACCAGATACGCGGCGTCATCCAGGCGCGCGGCGGGGAAGGCCGGATCGATTGTCGTGCTGGACAGTTCGGCGATCACATCACCGTTGCCGAGGTACACCCAATCGACCGTGTCCGGCAACGCCGAACGCGCAGCGCTCACTGTCACACCGAGCGTGACGCGGGAGTCCTCGACCATGTGCGCGAGCCGATCGGCCGGGTAGCGCAGATCCATCGGCATGAACGCCGCACCGGTTTTCGTGATCGCCCACAGCGCGACGTGAAACGCTACCGACCGCGGAACAGCCAGGGCAACAAACGTTCCCGGTGCCGCACCGGCTCGCGACAACAGTGCCGCCAGCTGGTCGGATCGCCGGTCGAGTTCGCCATAGGTCAGGGTTTCGTCGTCGCCGATCAGGGCAGTGGCCATCGGGTCGGCGGCAGCGACGGCGAGCAAGGCGGGCAATGTCTTCGGCACCACGGCTGTCTCGCGCCCGGCGGGGAGCAGCTGTGCGGTCTCCTCTGCGCTCAGCAGGTCGATGGCATCGATCGTTGTCTCCGGCTGCCTGGTGACCGTGTCGAGGACGCGCAGCAGGCGGTCGGCGAATCGGGTCGCGGTGGCGGCGGTGAACAGGTCGGTGGCGTAGACGATCTCGCCGTCGATTCCGCCGTCGGCCCGCTCGTTCAACAGCACCGTGAGATCGGTCTTGGCCTGTGACACACCGGGATCGAGCACTTCGACGCCGATGTCGTCGAGTTCGAATCGTGCGGGGTCGGCAGTGCGGAAGCCGAGCATCACCTGGTAGAGCGGCGAATAGGCGGTCGACCCCGCCCGGTCGAGGATCTCGACCAGCCGCTCGAACGGCACGTCGGCGTGGGCGAGGGCCGCCAGGTCCGTGCCGCGCACCTCGGCCAGGAACGCACGGAACGTCAGGTGCCCGGCGACGCGGGTTCGCAACACCACTGTGTTGACGAACATGCCGACCAGATCGTCGAGTTCGGGGCGTCCGCGGCCACTGACGGGCGTGCCGATCGTGATGTCGTCGCTGTGCGCGGTTCGCGAGAGCAGGATCGACAGGGCCGCGTGCAGAACCATGAACACCGTGACGCCCTCGCGGCGGGCGAGTTCGACGACAGCGTCGTGCAGCTCCGGCGCGACGGTGAAGCCGACGCTGCCACCGTCCATCGTCAGTACCGCGGGACGCGGGCGGTCGGTCGGGAGTGCGAGCAGCTCCGGCGCGTCGGCGAGAATCCGCTGCCAGTAGGCGATCTGCCGTCCGGACAGCGACGTGGGGTCGTCGTCGGCGCCGAGCAGCGTTCGCTGCCAGACCGCGTAGTCGGCGTAGTCGACCGGCAACGACGGCCACAGCGGTGTCGTGCCGGTGCGGCGAGAGCGGTAGGCGGCGAACACATCTCGGGCCAGCGGCGCCATCGACGCACCGTCCGCGGCGATGTGGTGCACCACCACGATCAAGATGTGTTCCTCGGTGCCTGTGCGATAGAGCCGGACGCGGACCGGCGTGTTCGTCGCGATGTCGAAGCCCGACTCCACGGCCTCGCGCATCCGGTCGGTCAGGAGCGTGTGATCGTCGAGCGTGGCGAGTTCGATATCCGCGACGCCGACCGTACTGTCCTGGACGAGCTGACGCGGTTGCCCGCCCACCGAGGGGTAGATCGTGCGCAGGGTTTCGTGGCGGGTGACCACATCGCCCATCGCCGCGCGCAGTGCCGCCACATCGAGCGGTCCGGTCAGCCGCGCCGCGAATCCGATGTTGTACGCCCCGGAACCGGGGTCGAGCTGGTTGAGGATCCAGATACGCCGCTGCGCCGCTGCCAGAGGGATCTCGGCGAGATCGTCGCGACGTTCCAGCGGTGCGCCGGCCTGCTCGTCCCGCGCGGCGATTCGTTCGGCCAACTCGGCGACGCTCGGCGCCTCGAAGACGTCACGCACTCTGACCCGCACACCTAGCGCGTCTTCTGCGCGGGCCGCGACCTGAGCGGCCGACAGCGAGTTGATGCCGATATCGAACATGTCGGCATGGACGCTGACCTGTTCGGTGCCGACGATCTCCGCGACAATCTTCGCCAGCACGGCCTCGCGATCGGTGCGGGCAGCGAATTCAGCCGCCATCTCGGCTCGATCCGCCGCGTTGTCGGCCGGGGACCCGACGGCGCCTTCGGCATCGCCGAACTCGACATGCGACAGAGCCGACCGGTCCAACTTTCCATTGGAGTTGTACGGCAGGGTGTCGAGCACCTGCACCATCGTCGGCACCAGATAGGACGGCAACAGCCTGGTGAGCTGCTTACGGACCTTCGACCCGTCGAGGGTCGTGCCGGGAAGCGGGCAAACATAGGCTGTGATCCGGTCGGCGGTCACTACCGCTGCCGCAGCCGAGACCATGTCGATCGAACGCAACGCCGCTTCGATATCCGCGGGCTCGACCCGCTGTCCGTGGAACTTGACCTGGAAGTCGCCGCGGCCGACGTATTCCAAGGTGCCCGCGGGTGTCCAGCGGGCCAGATCGCCGGTGCGGTAGAGGCGTTGCCCCGGCGCGCCGAACGGGTCGGCGAGGAAAGCACCGCACGTCAGATCTGAGCGGTTGTGGTAGCCGCGGGCCAGCTGAACGCCCGACACGTACAGCTCACCGACAACCCCGGCCGCAACCGGCCGTAGTCGCGCGTTCAGCACATACGCCGACATGCCCGAGACCGGGTATCCGATCGGAACACTGCGCGGCGCAACGGGATCCATCGTGCATCGATAGGCCGTCACGACTTCCGCTTCGGCGGGGCCATACCAGTTGACCACCTCGGCGGCGTCGAAAACCTGAAGGGCACGTTCGGCGGTGCGCTGGGCCAGCGCCTCGCCGGACGGGAAGACATAGCGGACCGACGGCAGTCGCGTCCTGCCCGGGCGCTCGAGCAGCACGTCCAGCATCGAGGGGACGAAATGCACGGTGGTCACCCGCTCGTCCGCGATGACCTCGGCCAGATAGGTGGGGTCGCGGTGACCACCAGGCTCGGCCACGACGATCCGCGCGCCGGTCTGCAACGGCCAGAACAACTCCCACACCGCGATGTCGAAGGTGATCGGGGTCTTGTGCAGCACCACATCCGACGACTCGTGCGGGAATTCGGCTTGGGCCCAGGCCAACTGGTGAACCGTGGCCGCGTGGGTGAGCGCCACACCCTTGGGTGCGCCGGTCGAACCGGAGGTGAACAGGATGTAGGCGGTGTTGTCGGCACGCAGCGGTGCGCGGCGCTCGAGGTTGCCGACAGGTCCGGCGGGCCGGGTGCTCAGATCCAGTTCGTCGAGCCGGATGCGCTCGATGTCGCCGGGGAGGGCGCTCTCGTCGCCGGAGGTGGTGACGACCAGCAGCGGCCCGGCCACCGTGAGGACATGCGCCAGCCGGGCAGTGGGGTGATCCGGGTCGAGCGGAACGAACGCGGCACCGGACTTCACGACCGCGTAGACGGCGGTGACGAGGTCGAGCGAGCGATGAATCGCCACGGCCACTGTGGTTTCCGGGCTCGCGCCGAGATCGATGAGGTGGCGGGCCAGTCGGTTGACATCTTCGTCGAATTCGCGGTAGGTGCGGGTGGGGCCGCCCGGGACTCGGATGGCGACGGCGTCCGGGGTGCGTGTGACCTGCTCGTCGAAGGCATCGACGAGCGTACGGTCACGGCTCACCGATGGCGCGTCCTGCGGGCGCAGCAGACGGCCGAGGGTCGCCTCGTCGACGAGATCGATCTCCCCGACGACAGTGCGCGCGTCGGTGCTGGCAGCGTCGAGTACGCGCACGAACTGTTCGGTGAACCGGCGCGCGGTGCCGTCGTCGAACAGGTCGGTGGCATAGGTCAGGCGCAGATTCAGGCCCGCGATCTCGTTGTGCGGGCCGCGGTCCTCGGTGACCATCAGCAGCAGGTCACAGATCGCGGCGTCGGCGCCGACATCGATACTGCCGACTTCGAGCCCCGGCAGCTCGAGCCGGGCGGGCGGCATGTTCTGATAGGCGAGCATCACCTGGAAGAGCGGCGAATGTGCGGTCGAGCGAGCCGGATTCAGCACTTCCACCAACTGTTCGAACGGCGCCGAGGCATGGTCGAACGCTTCGATGTCGGTGCGCCGGGTCAGCTCGATCAGGTCGTCGAATCGCTGTCCCGGGCGGACGCGGGTACGCAGGACGAGTGTGTTGACGAACATCCCGACGAGGCGGTCGAGGGATCGGTCACCGCGCCCCGCGTACGGGATGCCGATGGCGATGTCGTCGCTGCCCGACAACTGCGCGAGCAGGACGGCAAGCGCGGTGTGCGCCACCATGAACGGGGTCACGCCGTGGAGCCGGGCCAGCTCTGCCATCGCTTGCGCGATCGGCGCGGGAACTCGCGCGTGCACGGTCGCGCCGCGATGGGACTGTTCGAGCGGACGCGGCCGGTCGGTGGGCAGTGCGAGCACATCCGGGATCCCCGCGAGTCGGCTGCGCCAGTACAGCAGGTCGCGACCGAGCGCGGAGCCGGGGGTGGCGAGCAGTTCACGCTGCCACAGCGCGTAGTCGGCGAATTGCACTGGGAGCGGAGCCCATTCGGGTGCAGCACCGACCCGGCGGGCGCGATAGGCCTCGATGATGTCGGCAGCCAGGGGTGCCACCGAGTAGCCGTCGCAATTGATGTGGTGTACCGACAGTGCCAGTGCGTGCGTGGTTTCGGCGAGACGGAACAACGCCAGCCGCAGCGGAGCGCCCACCGAGACGTCGAAGCCGACGCCGAAGAACTGCGTCAACCGCGGGATCAGCTCATCCGCGGTTACCGGATACACGGCGAGATCGCAGGACGCGAGGACTTCCTCGGCGGTCAGCACAACCTGTGCGGGGGTGCCGTCGTGAGCCGGATAGGTGGTGCGCAGGATCTCGTGTCGTCTGATGACATCGTGCAGCGCGGCGGTCACGGCCTCGACGTCGAGTTCGCCGTCGAGGCTGATCGACAGTGGTACAACATAACTCGCCGCCTCGGGGTCGAGCTGGTTGAGCACCCACATCCGGCTCTGCGCGGGCGAGAGCGGAATACGCTCGGGCCGCGGACCCGCCACCGGACGCGCGACATCGCCCACCGCGCGCAGACGCTCGACCCATCCTGCCAATTCCCCCACGGTCGGGGCTTCGAAGATGGCGCGCACCGGAATCGTCACGCCGAGGATTTCGCCGATGCGGCTGAGCGCACGGGTCGCCAGCAGCGAGTTGCCACCGAGGGTGAAGAAGTTCTCGTCGGCGCCGACCCAGGGTGTCTGCACCAGTTCGCCGATCACACCGGCGATCGTCTCCTCGACGATCCCGCGTGGCGGGCGGTGCCGGGTCGCGACGGCGCGGGCGTCCGGCGTGAGGAGGGCGCGGTAGTCGATCTTGCCGTTGGGCGTGAGCGGGATCGAATCAATCCGGATCACCTGCGCGGGAACCATATACGCCGGTAGGCGGCCCAGCAGGAACGTCCGCAGGGAGTCGGCATCGATCGCCTCGTCGCTGACGGCGTAGGCCACGATGACCTGCTCGTCGGCCAGGGTGTGCACCCTGGCGACCGCGGCGCCGATCCGGTCGTGCGCGAGCAGTGCGGCTTCGACATCGCCGAGTTCGACACGCAGGCCGCGAATCTTCACCTGGGAATCACGGCGGCCGAGGTACCGCAGGATGCCGGCCGAGTCCCAGCGGACCAGGTCACCCGTGCGGTAGAGACGCGCACCCGGTGCCGCACCGAGCGGGTCGGCTACGAACGCGGCAGCGGTCAGGTCAGGGCGGGCGTGGTAGCCGCGGGCGAGTTGCACACCGCCGAGGTACAGCTCACCCGTGACACCCGAGGGCACCGGTCGCAGGCGCGCATCGAGAACGTGCGCAACGACATTCGCCTCGGGAACACCGATGGGCACGGTGGGTCCGTCGAGCTCACCGATCTCCCAGGCGGTGGCACTGACAGCCGCTTCCGTCGGGCCGTACAGATTATCGATCTGCGCCGCGCTCACCTCACGGAACCGGTGGACGGTCGCGGCGTCCAAAGCTTCACCGATGCACAACACTTGGCGCACCGTGGCCAGGTCGCCCGGCGTGACGATCTCGAGGAACGCCGACAGGAGCGAGGGCACGAAATCGGCCACCGTCACGCCGTGCCGGGCGATCAATCCGGCGATGGCGGCAGGGTCGGTGTGATCGTCCGATCCCGCGACCACGAGCGCCGCGCCCGAGGTGAGGGCGGTGAACAATTCCCACACCGACAGGTCGAAGGTAAACGGGGTGCGCAGGAGCAGCACATCCGGCGAACCGATCCCGTAATGACCGGTGAGCCAACGCAGTTGGTTCACGACGGCATCGTGGGTGACGGCAACGCCTTTGGGCACCCCGGTCGACCCAGAGGTGAAGATCACGTACGCCAGGTCGTCCGGTCGCAACGGGCGGAGGCGATCAGCATCGGTGACCAGCGAGGCATCGGTCGTGGGGGCAGTGAGGTCGGTCAGGCGCCACACCGACACCCCGGTCGGGACGTCGATGTCGTCGCGGATCAGCACGGCGTCCGGTCGCGCGGCGGTGAGCACGGCACGCAACCGATCGATGGGGTGATCGGGGTCGAGCGGGAGGTAGGCGCCACCGGCGGCGTGGACGGCGTAGATCGTGGTGAGCAGCTCGACCGAGCGGGGCATCGCCACCGCCACCACGCTTCCCGGCCCGATACCTCGACCGATCAGCGCTCGTGCCAGCACGGTCACCTCGGCGCCGAACGCGTCGTAGGTGAGTTCGGCCCCGCTGTCGGCGTCGACCACCGCGGTGCGCGTCGGCGTTGCCGCGACCTGCGCCGCGAACAGGTCGGCGATCGTCGCGTCACCGATCGGGGCGTCGGGGCCGGTTTCGCGCTGCGCCAGCTCGGCTAGTTCCCGCGGGCTGAGCAACGGCAGGTCACCCACCGCCATCCCGGGATCGGCGACGACTCCTCGCAGGACGGCGACGAACCGGTCGAAGATCGACGTGATGGTGGATTCGTCGAAAAGGTCTGTCGCGTAGCCGAATTCCACCCGCATGTCGCCGGGAGCACCGTTCGTGTCGACCAGCGTGAGGTGCAGGTCGTACTTCGCGACGCCCGGTTCGGCCAGGTCGGCTTCTACTGTCGAGCCACTGAGGGCCAGGGTCGGGATCTCGATGTTCTGGAACGAGAAACCGACCTGGGTCAGCGGCTCGTGTGCGGTGCTGCGCGGTGGATTGATGACCTCCACCAGCTGTTCGAACGGGATGGCGGCGTTGTCGAACGCGCCGAGATCGCATTCGCGGACGCGGTCGAGGATTTCGGTGAACGGGGCGGCGGGATCGACCCGCACCCGCAGCACCAGCGTGTTGACGAACATGCCGATCAGCGGGTCGAGCGCGGGTTCGCCGCGGCCCGCGACCGGGGTACCCACCGCGATGTCGCCGGTGCCCGACAGCCGCGCCAGCAGGACCGCGAACGCCGCATGGGTCACCATGAACAACGTCGTATCGTGCCTGCGCCCGAGGGCGATGATGTCGCGGTGCAGGTCGGCGGGAATCGTGGCGGACAGGGTCGCGCCGCGGAAGGACTGTCGCGCGGGTCGCGGACGGTCGGTGGGCAGATCGAGCATTTGCGGCAGATCGGCCAGGGCAGCGAGCCAGTACCGGATCTGACCGGCGGCCACGCTGCTCGGATCATCGTGCGCGCCGAGGAGCTTCCGTTGCCACAGTGTGTAATCGGCGTACTGGACAGACAGCGGTGCCCACCCGGGCTCCTCCCCAGCCACACGGGCCCGGTAGGCCACGGCCAGATCCGCCGCCAGCGGCGCGAGCGATGATCCGTCGATGGCGATGTGATGCACGGTGAGCACCACCGTCCACGCGTCGGACGCGGTGCGCAGCACCATGATCCGCAACGGAACTTCGACGCTCACGTCGAACCCGACGGCGGTCTCACTCGCGATCCGGTCCTGGAGCTCGGCTTCGGTGAGCGCGACCGAGGTGAGCGCCGGGACGGCGGTCTCGGTGGGCAGGATCTGCTGCCACGGCCCGCTGTCGCTGTCCGGGTATCGGGTGCGCAGTGATTCGTGCCGGTCGATCACGTCGGTGAGCGCCGACCGCAGTGCCTCGATGTCGAGTGCTCCGGTGATCCGCACGACGACGGGCACGTTGTAGACCGCCGCCGTGGTGTCGAACTGGTTGAGGAACCACATCCGAGCCTGCGCGGGCGAGAGCGGAACCCGATCCGGGCGCTCCTGTGGCACCAGCCGACTGTGCACGGTCCTCGGAACATCCTGCTGCCCAGCGGAATCCAGGCCCCGAGCAAGCGCGTCGACGGTCGGCGTCTCGAACAGTGCGCGCACCGGGAGATCGGTGCCGGACACGTCGGACAGCCGGGCCGCGACCTTGGTAGCGGTGAGCGAGTTGCCACCCAGGTCGAAGAAGTTGTCGAGTGCGCCGACGTGCGAGGCGCCGAGCACATCTCGGTAGACGTCGGCGACGAGTTGTTCGGTGGGCGTGCGTGGCGCGATATCGGTGACGGCGCGCGGGAACACCGGCTCGGGCAGGACAGCCCGATCGAGCTTGCCACTGGCGGTCAGCGGGAAGCGGTCGAGCACCATGCACACATCGGGCACCATGTGCGCCGGGAGCCGGTCGCGGGCGGCCGCCCGGACCTGCTCGGGGTCGACGCCCGCACCGACCAGATAGCCGACGAGCCGGTCGGCGCCCTCGCTGCCGCGGATCACGACCACGGCGTGGGTCACGGCGGGATGCTGCGCGAGTACCGCCTCGATCTCCCCGAGTTCGGTGCGCTGCCCGCGGATCTTCACCTGGTGGTCGGCGCGGCCCAGATACCGCAGGGTGTGTGCCGAGGTCCAGGTGACCAGGTCACCGGTGCGGTACATGCGGGTGCCGTCGCCGCAGGGGTCGGCCACGAAACTCGCCGCGGTCACAGTCGGCCTGCCGAGGTAGCCGCGGGCCAATTGCACACCGCCGATGTAGAGTTCGCCCGCCGTGCCGACCGGCACCGGCTGCATCCGGGCGTCGAGGACCTGCGCCGACATACCGCGAATGGGACCGCCGATGGTGATCGGGCCGTGTGCGGGAACCGGGTCGCTGATCGCGACCATGATCGTGGTCTCGGTGGGGCCGTAGCCGTTGAACAACCGACGTCCCGGTGCCCAGATGGCGCTGAGTTCCGGTGTCAGGGCCTCCCCACCGGAGACCAGCACCTGCAGGCACTCGAGGTCCTGCGGCGACATCGAGGCCAGGACGGTGGGCGTGAGGAAAGCATGGGTAACCTCTTGTACCCGAATGAGTTCCGCCAGTTCCGTGCCGGCGTAGACGTCGGGCGGGGACACGATCAGCGCCGCGCCACCAGGGTGGGCGAGCAGGATTTCCAGCATCACCGCGTCGAATCCGGGACCGGCGGCCTGCAGCACCCGCACAGTGGGCTTCACGTCGTAGCGGTCCTGCTGTTCGGTGGCGAAATTCGCCAACCCCTGGTTGGTGACCTCGACACCCTTCGGCACGCCGGTCGTTCCGGAGGTGTAGATCACGTACGCCACGTCGCCGGGGTGCACGGGCCTGCCGCGGTCGGTGTCGGTCAACGGCGCGGGCGAGTAGCCGGCGGTGACGCTACGCGAGACGGGGTCGGCGACCACGAGCAGCGACCACGGCCCGTCGGGGGCGACGCCCTCGACCTCGGCGCTGGTCAACACCACCCTGGGCGCGCTGTCGGCCAGCATCGAACCGACCCGGTCCAGCGGGTTGCGCGGGTCGATCAGCACCAGGGCCGCACCCGTTTTCGCGACCGCCCACACCGCCACCACGAAGTCGACCGAGCGCGGCAGGACCATCGCCACCACGTCGCCGGGCCGGGCTCCTTCGTCGAGCAGTCGCCGGGCGAACCGGTTCGACAACGCGTCCAGCTCCGCGAAATCCATGCGCTCCGCGCCGGAGACAACAGCCGGACCCTGCGGTGAGATCGCGACACCGCGGGCCAGCAATTCCGCCAGCGCTACGCCGGCTACCGCGTTCGCGCCTCGAACAGGGTGCAGCGCAGCACGTTCGGCGGCCGACAGCAGCTCCACATCGCCGACCGGCACGGAAGGAGTCGCCACCGCCGCGTCCAGGATCCGGCGCAGTCGTACGGCAAGGTGCTCGACGGTGGCGGGGTCGAACAGGTCGGTCGCGTAGTTGATGCGCAACGCCACGTCACCGGCGTGCGCGGCATTCGCGCCGACCGTGACGACGAGGTCCACCTTCGCGGGTTCGGCGCCCGGATCGAGGACGTCCACCGTGAGCCCGGGCAGGCTCAGCCGGGGCAGTTCGGTGTTGTCGAAGGCCAGATACACCTGGCACACGGGTGCGTAGGCTGCCGATCGTCGTGGATCGAGCTCTTCCACGATCCGGTCGAACGGCAGGTCGCCGTGTGCGAAAGCGTCGATGTCGATGTCCTTGACGCGTTCGAGGAGGGCGGTGAACGACTCGTCGCCGCGTATCGATGTGCGCAGTGCCACGGTGTTGACGAACATTCCCACCAGTGGCGCGAGGTCCGGTTCGCCGCGTCCGGCCAGTGGGGCGCCGATCACGATGTCGTCGGTCCCCGACAACCTCGCGAGCAGGAAGGCGAGCGCCGCGTGGATGACCATGAACGGGGTGACGTCCGCGGCGCGGGCAAGCCGCTCGATATCGGCGTAGGTCTCGGCCGGGATCCGCGAGGTGACGACCGCACCGCGCATCGAACGCCGCGCCGGTCGCGGTCGGTCGGCGGGCAGCTCGAGCACTGTCGGTACATCAGCCAATTGGGCTGTCCAGTAACGCAATTGGTCGGCGGCGACCGATTCCGGATCCGTTTCGTCGCCGAGCAGGCGGCGGTGCCAGTCGGCATAGTCGGCATACTGCACCCGCGGCGGCTGCTGATCCGGAGTGATCTCCTGTGTCCGGGCCGAGTAGGCGGCGGCGAAGTCGACGGCCAGGGGCGCCAGCGACACGCCGTCACAGCCGATGTGATGCAGGACGAGCACCAGTACGTGACTGTCGGGGCCGGTCGTCAGCAAGACCGCGCGCAGCGGCGGTCGAGCGCAGACATCGAAGCCGTCGGCGGTCACCTCGCGGATCCGGTCAGCGAGCTCGGCATCCTCGACTCGCTCGGGAACGCCGGCGAATTCGGGCAGCGCGGCCTCGGTCGACAGGATCTCCTGCGTGCCGTGGCCGTCGCGGGCGGGGTAGCGGGTGCGCAGCGATTCATGGCGATCGAGGACGTCGCCCAGCGCCGTGCGCAACGCGGCGGGGTCGAGCCGGCCGGTCAGGCGCAGCACCAGGGGAATGTTGTAGGCGGCGGATTCCGGATCGGTGCGGTTGATCAACCACATCCGGTGTTGCGCGGGAGCCAGCGGCAACAGTCCGTCCCGCGCGATCGGCGCAAGGGTGGGTCGCACCCGGCGCCGTGCCCGGCCGACACACTCGGCGAACCCGGCCACCGTCGGGTTGCCGAACAGATCACGCACCGACAGTTCGCATTCGGTGGCATCGGCGACCTGCGCGACGGCGCCCGCCGCCGTGAGCGAGTTGCCACCCACCTCGAAGAAGCTGTCGAACACGCCGATCCGATCCACACCGAGCACCTCGGCGAAGACGTGGGCGACAGTCTGTTCGGCCTCGGTCCGCGGCGCGACATAGCTCGCCGCGACCCCCGCCGCCGGTTCGGGCAGGGCGCGCAGATCGAGCTTGCCGTTGACAGTCAGTGGCAGTTCGTCGACGACCATCACGACATTAGGGACCATGTAATCCGGCAGCAGCGAACCCGCGTGTACGACAACGGCATCCACATCACAGCCGGCGCCTACCGGTACGACGTATCCCACCAGACGCGCCGCCTCGGTGTCGGCGCGCTGCACCACCACCGCGGCCGAGGCCACCGTCGGGTGCGCCAGCAGCGCCGCCCTGACCTCGTCGAGTTCGATGCGGAAACCGCGCAGTTGCACCTGCTGATCCGCACGCCCGCGGTATTCGAGGTCCCCGTCGTGATCGCGGCGGGCCACGTCCCCGCTTCGGTACATCCGCTTCCCCGGCGCACCCCACGGGTCGGCGACGAACCGGCCCGCGCTCAACGCGGGCTGACCGAGATAACCCCGAGCCAATTGCGTTCCCGCTACGTAGATTTCCCCCCACGCGCCCACCGGCACCGGCCGCAGGCGCCGATCCAGCACGTAGGTACGCAATCCGGGCAGTGCCGTTCCGATCACACTCGGCGCGCCGGGTACTGCCACGTCAGCACTCAGGCCGGTACGAGTGACGAACACGGTGGTCTCGGTGATCCCGAAGCTGTTGACGACGAGCGGCTCCCCGGGATTGTCCGCATACCAGGGCGCCAACGCCGCCGGATCCAGACCTTCGCCGGACAACACCACCACCCGCAGCCCCAGGTGCCCATCGGGTACGCCCGCCGCGAGGTAGCGCCGCTGCGCCGCGGCGAATTGATAGAACGCCGAGGGGGTTTGGCTGAACACGGTGACGCGTTCACGGGCGGCCAGGCGCACCAGTTCATCAGGTGCACGCGCGGTCAGCGCGTCGACGACTACGACGCGACCGCCGGTGACGAGCGGTCCGAAGACCTCCCAGATCGAGTAGTCGAAGGCCACCGAGTGCAGCCACGACCACACGTCGCCGGCCTGAACATCCAGGGCCGCGGTCGCGTTCGCCAGGTAGGTGACGACCGAACGGTGGCTGATCACCACACCTTTCGGCCGGCCGGTGGAGCCGGAGGTGAAGATGACGTACGCGGCGTCGTCGGGACGCAGCGGTGCGGTGCGCTCGTCATCCGTGATCGGATCCGTGGCACCGTCGAGGTCGTCACCCGGCTCGAGAACCAGCACCTCGCCGCCCAGCGGCCAACCGGCATCCTCGACGATGACGACCGCCGGATCGGCCTGGCCGACAACGTATTCCAGCCGCTCCGGCGGATGGGTGATATCCAACGGCAGATACCCGGCCCCGGACTTCAGGACCGCGAGCATCGCGACGATCAAGGGGATGCCACGCGGGAGGGCGATGGCGACCAGCGCTCCCGGACCGGCACCGCGGGCGATCAAGCGCCGAGCGAGTCGCGTGGAGCGTTCGTCGAGCTCCCGGTAGGTGATCGTCGCACCGGCGGCCGTGACAGCGTCGGCGAGCGGAGTCGAATCAGCCTGTCGGGCCAGCGAATCCACCAGGGTCCCGGCCGGTGCGACCCCCGCGATACCGGCCGCCTCGTCGATGATTCCGCGCTCTTGGGCGGACGAGACGAGCGGTAGTTCCACCACCCGCGCGCCGTCGTCGGCCTCGAGGAAGCGGTGCAGGAAGTCGATGAATCGGTCGGCGTGCGCCTCGATATCGCGTCGGCTGTAGAGATTGTCGTTGCCGTGCAGCTCGATGAGCAGCGGCGTATCCGGGCCGGTCCGGTAGAGGTTGATCTGCAGATCTTCGAGCGCGCCCGAGGTGAGCGCGTGATAGCGACCGATGGCCTCGCCCAGCCGGATCTCGGAGTCGAAGAACAAGATATTGAGGACGGGCCCGAAAGTGTTGGCGGAGTTGTCGATCGCGGCCGATTCGCGGCGCAGATCCTCGAAGCGGTAGCGCTGATGACGCAGCGCGGAGACCAGCTCGCTGACCGAGGCCCGCACCAGTTGCGCCACGGTGGTGCTGTCATCGACCGCGAAGCGGATCGGCACCATATTGGCCAGCATCGCCGCGGCGTTGCGCAGCTTGAGCGTGACCCTGGCACTCATCGGGACCGACAGCACCACCTCGTCGGCATCGGTCATCCGTGTGAAGAAGGCCGCGAACGCCGCGACGACGACCTGCGCGGCCGACGCGTCGAGCTCGGCCGAGCGTCGATCGAGCAATGCGCACAGCGCGCCCGGAAGTTCGCGCGCCGCAACCTCGTCCACGGTTCCTGCCCGCGCCGACCGACCGGACAGGCCGGCCGGTGCGGGCAGATCGGCGACCTTGTCCAGCCAGTACCGGCGATCGGTCTCGAACCGCGAGCTCGCCCGGTAGGTCTGCTCTTCCACGGCGATATCGCGTAGGTGAGCGGCCACCAGCCGAGCGGGCGGCCTGTCTTCCGACAGCGCGTTGTAGTACTCGGCGACCCTGCTCACCACGTTGAAGGCGCCGTACCCGTCGATGACGAGATGGTGCGCCCGCGCGTACCACAGGTGCAGGTTGTCGTTGATCCTGATCAGCCGGGTGACCGCGAGTTGATGCTGAGTGATGTCGACCGGTCGCGTGTAGTCGCGGCGCATCCAATCCATGGCCGCTGCGATCGGATCGCGGTGCGCGCCGAAGTCGAGCACGAGTTCGTTGAAGGTGATGCTGCGGTCGACGACCTGGTAGGGACGCCCTTCCACCTCGACCACTCGCACCATCATCGATTCGGTCTCTTCGGCCGCTTCGTGCACCGCTGTGTTGAACAGGGCGACGTCGAGCGGACCGTCGATCTCGACGTATTGCGCGATATTTGTCGCCGGTCCGCTGTGCGCACTATCCGCGAACCACATGCCGTATTGCGCGGAGGAAAGCGGAATCAGATCCCGATTACCGGCACAGCTTTCGACAGACTCCATGATTACCCGACCCCTCGCATGGCTATCGACCTAGCACGGACTTCTGGTACGGAGATCCGTGCGCTTTCCAACCCGCTTCCCCGCCTATCCACGTGTACCACATTCGCCGAATGCGGGTCCATTACTGCCGAGCAGCCATGCGTAATCCCCTTGCCGTTTTCAGGACCGATATCGGTCTCGGCGAACACCGATCCAAGATCCCGCGAGGTGCGGTACCCCGTTGATTCGTGCTCGAAACCTTTCGCTGACATTAGCCTGACAGCAAACACCTGGCACTCGATTTTCGGGGAGCGTCCTAGTAACAATTCAACTCAGGTCTACCGCGAATTCAGGCATTCCGCGCGAGACCAATACTTCGAAGACCGCCCAGGTTGCTGGATCAAGCACGCAATTTCGCACTGTCACCAGCGCAATCATATCTCCGCATGCCGCTTCCACACGTCGCCGACATAAGGCAGATTCCATGCATGAGCGGCTGATTCGGCAACCGTTCGGCATCAACTGATCAAGCGACCGAATCTCTGAAATTTAGGATACGCCGACCATCGACACTCGACGGATTACCAAGATCAGGCCGGGCATCGGGATTCGTGCTGAACATCCTGATGTCGCGCGTGTCGCGTAGGCGGATATCCGCATTAATTCCCACCAATTATGGGGGCTTGACTATTTCGCCGGAATGACCTTTCGGTCAGAAAATACCCGGCATGCACCGACCACTCCATGAACGAGACGTCCAGTATGTGACACGCCAACAATACGGGCGTCAAGAATTCGCTGTCGGCAACCCTGTCGCGATCGCAGCGTCACCTGGCGTCACAGGCCGGTACCGATAACGACGGGCCCCGCCGATCAGTTCGGCGGGGCCCGTCGTCAGGCTGCGGTGATCAGTCTTCGTACGCGTCCAACGGCGGGCACGAGCACACCAGGTTCCGGTCACCGAACGCACCGTCGATGCGCCGCACCGACGGCCACACCTTCGGGCGGGCGTGGCCGATGCCGCGCGGATACACCGCGGTCTCCCGGCTGTACGGGTGGTCCCATTCGGCGACCAGGCTGGCCGCGGTGTGCGGCGCTCCGCGCAGCGGATTGTCGGTCACCGGCCACACGCCCGCGCCGACCTGATCGATCTCGCCACGGATGGCGATCATGGCGGCGATGAACTCGTCGATCTCCTCGAGGTTCTCGCTCTCGGTGGGCTCCACCATCAGGGTCCCCGCCACCGGGAAGCTCATGGTCGGCGCGTGGAAGCCGTAGTCGGCCAAGCGCTTTGCCACATCGTCGACGGTGACGCCGGTCTGCTTGGTGATCTCGCGCAGATCCAGGATGCACTCGTGGGCGACCATGCCGTTCTCGCCGGTGTAGAGCACCGGGAAGTAGGCGTCGAGGCGGCGGGCGATGTAGTTGGCCGACGCGATCGCGGTCAGGGTCGCCGCGCGCAGGCCCTCGGCGCCCATCATGCGGATGTAGGCCCAGGTGATCGGCAGGATCGAGGCGGAACCGTAATTGGCCGCCGAGACCGCGTGCGAGCCGGCTTCGAGGGGGTCACCGGGCAGGTACTCGGCCAGGTGCGCGCCCACCGCGACCGGGCCGACGCCGGGACCGCCGCCGCCGTGCGGGATACAGAAGGTCTTGTGCAGGTTCAGGTGGCTCACGTCGCCGCCGAACCGGCCCGGACGGGCAAGGCCGACAAGGGCATTGAGGTTCGCGCCGTCGACGTACACCTGACCACCCGCGTCGTGCACGAGTGCGCACAGCTCGGCGACCTCGTGCTCGTAGACGCCGTGGGTGGACGGGTAGGTGATCATGATGCAGGCCAGGCGGTCGGCATGGTCGGCGATCTTGGCGCGCAGGTCGTCGAGGTCGACGTCACCGTTCGCGCGGCACTTCACCACCTCCACGCGCATGCCGACCATGGCCGCCGAGGCCGCGTTGGTGCCGTGCGCGCTGGAGGGGATCAGGCAGGTGTCGCGGTGGTCGTCGCCACGATCGAGGTGGTAGCGGCGAATGGCGAGCAGACCCGCGTACTCGCCCTGGCTACCGGCGTTGGGCTGCAGGCTCACCGCGTCGTAGCCGGTGATGTCGGCCAGCCAGCCCTCGAGGTCGGTGATCAGCTTGCGGATGCCCGGGGTGTCCTCGGTGGGCGCGAAAGGGTGCAGGCGGGCGAAGCCGGGCCAGGTGATGGGCTCCATCTCGGCGGTCGCGTTGAGCTTCATCGTGCACGAACCCAGCGGAATCATGCTGCGGTCCAGCGCGATGTCCTTGTCCGAGAGCGCGCGCAGGTAGCGCAGCATGGCGGTCTCGGTGTGGTGGCGGGTGAACGCCGGGTGGGTCAGGTAGTCGGAGGTGCGGGTCTCGATCGAGGTGGGCTCGGCGCCCGCGCCCGCGTCGGGAGTCAGTGCGGTGCCGAAGGATTCGACGACGGCGGCGACGTGGGCGTCGGTGGTGGCCTCGTCACAGGCGATGGCGACGTGGTCGGCGTCGACCAGGCGCAGGTTGATGCCCTGCGACTTCGCCTTGGCGACAACGGCTTCCGCACCACTGGGCACGTGCGCGAGCACGGTGTCGAAGAAGGTGCCGTGCACGACGGCCCCACCGAGACCGGACGCGACAGCGGCGGCGTGGGCGTGCACCCGGCGCGCGATGGCACGAAGCCCGTTGGCACCGTGGTAGCTCGCGTACATGGCGGCGACGATGGCCAGCAGGACCTGGGCGGTACAGATGTTGGAGGTGGCCTTCTCGCGGCGGATGTGCTGCTCACGGGTCTGCAGCGCGAGGCGGTAGGCGGGGGCACCGTCGGCGTCGACGGACACGCCGACCAGGCGGCCGGGCAGCTGGCGAGCGAAGGCGGTGCGCACGGCCAGGTACCCGGCGTGCGGGCCGCCGAAGCCCATCGGCACACCGAAGCGCTGGGTGGTGCCGAAGCAGACATCCGCGCCCTGTTCACCGGGCGGGGTGCTCAGCGTCATCGCGAGCAGATCGGCGCCGGCGGCGACCAGCGCGCCACGCTCATGGGCGGCCGCGAACAGCGAGGTCCAGTCGACGATGCGCCCCGACGCGCCCGGGGTCTGCACGATCACACCGAAGAACTCACCCTCGGGCAGCGCACCGGTGGACAGGTCGGTCTCGACGATCTCGATGCCGAGCGGCTCGGCCCTGGTGCCGATGATGGTCTTGGTCTGCGGGAACAGATCGGTGTCGATGAGCAGCCGGTTCGACTTGGACTTGCCCGCGCGGCGCAGCAGCGTCATCGCCTCGGCCGCGGCGGTGGCCTCGTCGAGCATGGAGGCGTTCGCGACGTCCATGCCGGTCAGGTCCGACACCATGGTCTGGAAGTTGAGCAGCGCCTCGAGCCTGCCCTGGCTGATCTCGGGCTGGTACGGGGTGTAGGCGGTGTACCAGGCGGGATTCTCGAGCAAGTTGCGCACCAGCACCGGCGGGGTGAGGGTGTCGTAGTAGCCGAGCCCGATCATCGAGGTGGCGACGGTGTTCGCCTGCGCCAGCGCGGCCAGTTCCTCCAGCACCTCGTGCTCGGAGGCGGGCGCGGGCAGGGCGCCGAGGCCGGACTCGTCGAGGATCGTGGCGGGCAGCGCCGTGGTCGCGAGTGCGTCGATGGACTCGACGCCGATGGTCGCGAGGATCCGGGCGAGTTCGCCGGAATCGGGTCCGATGTGGCGGTCGGCGAACGAACGGGTCACGGCAGCTCCAGGTCGGGCGGGTCGACCTCGTGGTCGACGGGTACCAGCCCTCCCCCTCTGTCTGTGCGCCTGAGAGATTCGGAAACCCGGTCGGTGGACCGTGCCCCTTTCCCCGTGGGCGGGCAGCCGGATGCCACCGCTTTCCAGAGGCGTCGAATCACCGTGCGGTCCCTGTTGCCTGAGAGATTGACGGGGAGGTGCTGCTCCTTCGGCGCCCCGATTCTCACGAACCGAGGACTCTCCCGCACGGCGGCGACGCGGTATCAAGTCTAGATCAGTCCCGCCTCCCCGCGAATTCAGGCCAGACTCTGGTGCGAGGCCGGTCCGCGACGCGGCCGCCGGTCATCCGCCAGTCGCGCTAGCTCGTCCCCGGCGAGTTACCCATGTCCGAACGAGATCACCTCACACCTATCCGGTCTTGCGGTTCTCCCTCACCTTTCGGCGGAAGGAGAGTTCGTCCTCCGGGCGGTCGGTGATCGCGGTGGCCCGCTCCGCCGGGAAATCGGCGATCGCGCCGGTGAGCTCACGCATGGCACCGCCGACGGCGATGCCGAAGACGCCCTGCCCGCCCTGCAGTAAATCGACTACCTCCTCGGGCGAGGTGCACTCGTACACCGAGGTTCCATCCGAGAACAGCGTGATCCCGGCCAGATCGCCCACGCCACGACTGCGCAGGTGATCGACGGCGATCCGGATGTTCTGTAAAGAGATGCCCGCGTCCAGCAGTCGCTTCACGATCTTGAGGACAAGGATGTCCTTGAACGAGTACAGCCGCTGACTGCCCGAACCCGCCGCACCACGGATCGACGGCACGACCAGCCCGGTGCGGGCCCAGTAGTCGAGCTGACGGTAGGTGATACCGGCGACCTGACACGCGCTCGGCACCCGGTAGCCGACCAGATCATCCGGAACCGAGTCGTCCGGGAACAAGCCAGGCTGTACGACATCCTGCGTTTGTTCTTCCACTGATCGCTCCTTCTGCCGACGTTCTCGGGTCGGAGTCACGACGGTTGTTGCCCGACTTTCGAGGTTACTCCTGCCATTGTCGGACCTGCGGTGTTGTCACACCAAGCACCTGGACCAGCGATTCCCTCGACCTCTACTTCAGGTTAAAACCTTGGCTCAGCTGTCGGTCGCCTTGAAGTCGTCAGGAGACACCGACTCGAGGAACTCCTTGAACTTCTCCACCTCGTCTTCGCGCTCGTCGGGCATCACCAGACCCGCCTCGGCGAGCACCGGTTCCTCCGCGTAGATCGGGCACCCGACGCGCAGGGCGATCGCCACCGAATCCGAGGGTCGGGCCGAGACCCGCAGGTCGCCGTCGAAGACCAGATCGGCATAGAAGGTGCCCTCCTGCAGATCCACGATCCGCACTTCCTTGAGAGTGTGTCCCAGATCGGTGATCAGAATCTTGATCAGATCGTGAGTGAGCGGACGGATCGGCGTGACCCCCTCCTGCTCGAGCACGATCGCGGTGGCCTCGGCCTGCCC
Organism: Nocardia sp. FBN12; assembly: GCF_054031145.1. Classification (NCBI taxonomy): domain Bacteria; kingdom Bacillati; phylum Actinomycetota; class Actinomycetes; order Mycobacteriales; family Nocardiaceae; genus Nocardia; species Nocardia sp. FBN12. Next base: position 1,974,247 of record NZ_CM132926.1, on the reverse strand, counting down.
GATCCAGATCGGCAGATACCGCTCCCCCGACGCCTCCCGCAGCAGCAGCACGGGCTGGTTCTGTGGCTGCTCGACACGGATGCCGATGACACGCATCTCGCTCATGAGTAAGTCCTGCCTCCCATACTCGGCCGCCGGCCGGCACGACAGCTGCACAGCTCGCCGTATCAACGAGTCTAGGCGAATTCTGGGGCGCGCAAGAGAGACGTTCGAGCCGAAATCGGTGTGTAGCCGGGGTGATACCTGATCATCGGGCCGGGTGTGTCAGCCGCCGAGGGCCGTGCGCACCGCGGCTTTCACCAGCGCGGCGTGCAGGTTCAGCGATAACGCCGCGAGTTCGCGGACGGTCTCCTCGGCGCGGGCGCGCGCATCGGCATCGCGGCTCTTCGCGATGGGCGCGGCGATCTGCGCGATCAGGGCCGCCTCGCGGTCGGCGGCGAGTTTGAAGGCACGTAGATGACGTGCCTCCAGGCCGAATTCGGCCATCGCCTTCGCGGCGTGGGCGAGCGTCACCGCGTCGGACTCGAAGAATCCGCCCGCACCGGCGACGATGAGTCCCGCACGCAGCAGATCATCGAGGAAACGGTCGTCGATATCAGCCTTGGCCAGCAGGTCTGCCCTGGTGAGCCGAACGCCGACGTCGACGCGCAGTTCCTCGGGCGTGATCGCACCGGGAACGACTCCGAGGCGGCGCGGTGGAGCCTGGCCCGCCTCGATGTCGGCGTCCCCGGAGCCGGACACAGTGTGCCCGGCCTCCGTGGACCCGTGGTGGGAGTGCGCGCGGGCGCGCGCTTCACGCACGCCCAGCGTCGCCGCACCACTGTCGATCGCTTCCAACTGCTCCTTGATCACCTTCAACGGCAGATACTGATCGCGTTGCGCGGTCAGCACGAAACGCAGCCGTTCGTAGTCGGCCACGGAGAACCGCCGGTATCCCGACGGTGTCCGTTCCGGCCGGATCAGGCCCTCGGATTCGAGGAACCGGATCTTGGAGATGGTGATGTCAGGAAAATCTGGTCGCAGCAGGTCGAGCACGGAGCCGATCGACATTCCTCCGCGCGCCCACTGCGCCGCCCCTGTCACAGCACTGCGTCCTTCGCGAGCATCAAGCCCTTCACGGACACCAGTACCGTTGGGGTCATCGCGACCCCGCGCCCGACGCCGACTCGTTCGCCTGCGTGCGCGGACCGGTCAGGAAGACCAGCCGGAACTTGCCGATCTGGACCTCGTCGCCGTTCTGCAGCTCCGAGGAGTCCACCGGCTCCCGGTTGACGTAGGTGCCGTTGAGGCTGCCCACATCGACGACCTGAAACGAGTCGTCGTCCTGACGGAACTCGGCATGCCGACGGCTGACGGTGACGTCGTCGAGAAAGATGTCACTGTCGGGGTGGCGGCCTGCCGACGTGGTCGGCTGATCCAGCAGGAAACGCGAGCCCGCGTTCGGGCCACGCTTGACCACCAGGAGGGCCGCGCCGGCAGGCAGGCCTTCAACGCCCTGAACCGGCTGTTCGCCGGTCGGCTCTGCGGAGCGCGACGCGTCGACCTCGTTGAGGAAGTCCGCGCGGAAGACCGACGTCGTCTCGGCCGCGGTTTCCCCGTAACCCGGGTCCCTGTTCTCGCTCACCGTTTCTCTCCTCCTCGAACCTGATTATCCATGCAAGCAGGTGCTGTATTCGGCGACACGACCGGCGCGATCACATCGCCAGGAAAAGATCCCGGCGTCGATTCCCCGACGTATCCGCTTGGCTTTGACCGTACCCTGCCGGGGCGTGCCCGTGCAGGGAGAACTGTGAAGGCTGAGTCAGCCCCCGATAACTCCTTGGTAACCCGCTGCATCCAGCAGTTCACCGAGGGCGGAATCCAGGGTTGCCTCGTCGTCGAACGCGAGCTCGAACAACCAGCCCGCGTCATACGGATCGGTGTTGAGGGTTTCCGGCGTTTGCACCAGATCCTCGTTCACCGCAACGACTTTGCCGCTGAGCGGAGCGTAGATGTCGGACACGCTCTTGGTCGACTCGACCTCGGCGATGCTGTCGCCGACGGTCACATCCTTGTCGACATCGGGCAGTTGGACGAACACGACGTCACCCAGCTGTGACTGGGCGTAATCGGTGATGCCGACACGGACCGCCGTGGGGCTGGTCCGCCGCACCCATTCGTGCTCTTCGGTGTAGCGCAGTTCCTCAGGGGTCCGGGTCACAGGACGTCCTTTCATCGTCGACGTTGCACGCAACAGTATCGACTAGCTCCCACGGTGCGGCACAGGCGGTATCGATCGCGCGACCGCGACCGCCAGCCCCGCGTAGAGCACCCCGGTCCAGACGTAGAGTGCAGTACCCCAGATCAGCAGTGCCCAGCCGAAGGCCCACCCGAAACTCGCCCCCGCCCAGTCCATCTCCCCGGTCAGCATCCACGGCAGCGCCGACATCAGCGCGAAGGTCGCGGCTTTGCCCAGGTAGATCACTTCCGGCGCGGGGAGATCGCGCCGCTTGTACACCGAGAGCGTCGCGGTGAGCACCAGATCGCGTGCGATCAAGATCACCGCGATCCACCACGGCAGCAGGCCGCGTGCGACGAACGCCACCAAGGTGGTGACGAGGTACAGCCGGTCGACGAGCGGGTCGAGCAGAGCGCCAAGACGCGAGGACTGGTCGAGCAACCTGGCGAGTTTGCCGTCGAGGAAATCAGTGAACCCGCTGGCGATCATCAGCGCGAACGCCCAGCCGTCGGCATGGCGGACCAGCAACAACCACAGGAACAGTGGGATACCGATCAGCCGGAGCAGACTCAAGACATTGGGCACGGTCAGGATGCGGTCGCTGAACACGCCACCGGTTTCGGTGTCGTGCGTGCCCGGCGTTCCCGATTCGGTTGCCACGCCCCTGCTTACCGCACCGACCCCGTCCGGCGCCATCCGGCCACGCCGAAACGCCGTCGATGCCGCTTCGTGTCGAGCGTGGCGTGCCCGACGCGCGGCGACCGGCTAACCTGGGCAGTTGTGTCCGACAGTGGTATTGATCTGCGCTCCTACATCTCCGCCGAGGATGCCCGCGAACGTGGCCGCGCCGCCAGGCAGCGGGTGCCTGTCACCGAGCGCGACCGTGCGGCGCAGAACCATGACCGGCCGACGGTGCGCGAGTTCATCGATGCCAGCAATCGTGGTCGGCTCGAGCACCTGATTCCGCTGCGGATCGGGCGGATGACCGCCTCGCCGTTCACCTTCTTCCGCGGCGCCGCGGGATTGATGGCGGCCGATCTCGCCGCCGGACCGGACAGCGGTCTGGCCGCGCAGATCTGCGGTGACGCGCACGCCGCCAACTTCGGCCTCTACGGCACACAACGTGGCGAAATCGTGATGGATATCAATGACTTCGACGAAACCGTCATGGGTCCCTGGGAGTGGGATCTGGAGCGGCTGGCGGCGAGTCTCGTGCTGGCCGGACGCGAAGGCGGCGTCGACTCCGACGATTGCCTGCGCGCCGCATGCGATGCCGCGCGTTCCTACCGCCGCACCGCCGCCGAACTGGCCGAGATGCCGTTCATGCAGTCCTGGACGGCATTGCCCGACGAGTCGATCCTGACCAGCGCGAAGGCCGAAGACCTCCTCGACGACTTCAAGAAGGCCGCGAAGAAGGCCCGCAAGAACACCAGCGCCAAGGTGGTGGCGAAGTGGACCGAGCACCTCGACGACCACGAGACCGATATCCGCAAGCACCGTTTCGTCAGCGACCCGCCCGTACTCACCTCGGTCGACGCGCCGATATCGGAAGCCGTGATCGACGGCCTGCAGCAGTACGCGAGCACCATCCGGGAGTCGCGGCGCAATCTCCTTTCCCGGTTCACGGTCTCCGATGTCGCGTTCCGCATCGTCGGCACCGGCAGCGTCGGCCTGCACAGTTACGTGGCGCTGCTGCACGGCAACGACGGCGAGGCGGTGGTGTTGCAGGTCAAGCAGGCACGCCCGTCCGCGCTCGCCCCGTTCCTGCCCCCGACCACGCCCCGCCACGAGGGCGAGCGGATCGTGGTCGGCGCCCGGACGGTGCAGTCCGAGACCGATATCCTGCTGGGCTGGACGACGATCGAACTCGACGAGTCGCTGCCGTTCATCGTGCGCCAGTTCCGCAATCTCAAGGGCAGTATCGACCCGGCGACCCTGTCCGCCGACGATCTCGACGACTACGGGCGGCTGGCCGGCGCGCTGCTGGCCCGGGCACACGCCCGCTCGCTCGACCCGCGCGCGCTGGCGGGCTATCTGGAAACCGACGACGACGACGACCGATTCGAGGAATCGGTGGCCGCCTTCGCCGTGCGCTACGCCGACCGCACCGAGGCCGATCACGCCGAACTGGTCGCCGCGGTGGACGCGGGCACGATCGCCGCTGAACGAGATTGATCGAGCTACGATGTACGCCAACGGTTCTCGGCACAGCTTGCGTTTGCCGGGCACCGCGCCAACGACCAACGAAGGGCGGTCTTCATGCTCGTGCGCGTGCAGAATGCGGCAGGCAGCGATGCCGAGGCGGCACTGATCGACTGGTTGCGCACCTGGAAGGACCCGGCGAGCCCGCACGGCGTCGCCACGATCAACTGCAGCCTGTTCCATCAGGATCGGCTGCACCAGTTCGACGCGGTGGTCTGGACCCCCACCAGTTGCGTGATCATCGAGGCCGAGACGTTCACCGCACCGCAGGACGGCGTGCTGGAGATCCCGCTCAACGGCCCGTGGATGGTCTCCGGTGAACTCGCCCAGTTCGCGGGTGCGGAGAAGTCGACGCCGCTCGAGCGCTCGCGCGACCACACCTTCGCCCTGCAGGACTATCTCGCCGCCCGTGGTCTCGGCCAGCGCGCGGTGCACGGTCTGGGCCTGATCGTGCCGATGCCCGGCGCCCAGATCGACGTGCACCAGGGCTGGAGCGACCCGAGTTTCGATGTGATCGTTACCGACGACCCGCACCGGCTCGAGATGTACTTCGAGTTGCTGGCCGAGAAGGAACACAATCTCTGGACGGCCAACGACATCGCCATCGCGTTCCGCGGTCTCGGTATCCTGCCGTATCTGCCCGCACCGCAGGACCTGCTCAACGAGGGTTTTCTCGGCCCGATCGACGTGACGCTGTGGCACGGCGGACCGACCCAGGCGGCCGCGGAGGCCTACGCCGAGGAACAGGCCAAGCTCGAGCGCGAAGCGAGCTCCCGTGGCATGGTCGCGCCGTGGTACAGCCCGTGGAAGCTGTATCCGCGGGTCGGTGGCGATCTCGATTTCGGCCGGGCGTTCCTGCGGATCACCCTGGCCCTCGGCATGATCGTGGCGATCGTGTGGGTGCTGTGGTTCCTGGTCACCGCGGTGCTCACCTACGGTCCGGCCTGAGCGAGGCCGGGCGGCTGCCGTGATCGAGCGTGTTCGCGGCACCACCGTCGCCCGGGTGACGGCGATCGGGGCCGGTGCCGCGCTGACCGCGGCGATTCCGTCGACGTTCGGCACCGACGGCGGCGCGAGCGAACTGGACGCCGTGGTCTCGGAGGACACCGTCTCCCCCGGTCTCGCGCACGTGCTGGTGGCGCCGAGCAACGCACCGGTGGTCGTGGCACTTCTGCTGGCCGCGTGCGCGTGGTTCGCCCTGCGTCACCAGTGGTGGCAGGCCGTGACCATGCTCGTGGTTCCCGAGATCGCGTTGTCGGTCAACACCTGGTTGCTGAAACCGCTGTGGGATCGGCAGCTGGACGACCATCTTGCCTACCCCAGCGGCCACACCGTCCATATGGTCGCTGTCGCAACAACTTTCGCGTGTTTGGTGGCCCAGCTCCGGACACGGATCGTGGTCGCGACGCTCACCGTGCTCGCCCTGATCGCGATCACTCCCGGCATGGCCGAATTGGGCTACCACCACCCCACCGATGTGCTCGGTGGGGCAGCGGCGGCCGCATCGATGTCGATCGCCCTGTGCTGGCTCTCCGATGCCCTACGTGCCCGTAGCGGCGCGTAATGCGGAGCTACGCCTGGCGACGGTCGAAAACGCTGGCGTCGTGCAGCATTTCGGCGCGCAGCATCGTCTCGGGCACACCCATCGCCTCCACCAGGGTCAGCGCGTCGGGACGCAACCGGTCGACGAGTTCGTTCACCCCGCGCCGCACCGCCTTGGCCCGCTCCACCGACATGAACCGGTGCATGATGAACCAGGCCAGGTTCTCCTCCAGCGCGGCGTAAACATAGAGGTCGCAGACGGTTTCAGCGAGCGCCTTCGCGTCCGGGTCCTCGATGGTGGCGATACCGTCGACGAATTCCTCGAGGACGAGCCGGTCGATGTGCGCGGCGCCGGCGGCCAGGATGTGGTCCTGGGCGTTGTTGAACGCCTCGAACGGGCCGGTGTCGGCGGCGCGGGCGCGCAGCCGGTGCGCGGCGGTGCGCAGCAGGTAGTCCTCGCGGTCGGCGAACAGCTGTAGCTGCACGTCGCGTTTGGACAGGTCGCCCTCGTCGACGGTCTCGTCGTTGCGGTCGCGCAGGGTCTGGATCAGCTGCCGCACACCGGAGCGTTTGCGCACCACGTCACCGGCCATGGTGGCGGCGAATCGCACCCAGCCGAGCGCGTCGAGGTCGCGAACCTCGTCGGAGTAGGCGGTGAGCAGTTCCTTGGCCACGAGCTGGGTCAGGACGACATTGTCGCCTTCGAAGGTGGTGAACACGTCGGTGTCGGCCTTCAGCGTCACCAGGCGGTTCTCGGTGAGATAGCCCGCGCCGCCACAGGCTTCGCGGCATTCCTGGATCGCCCGCGTGGCATGGCGGGTCTGGGCGACCTTCAGACCGGCGGCCCGCTTCTCCAGCGCCCGCTGTGAACTCGGTTCGGTGTCGCGCCCGCTCTGGATCAGATCCATCCGGCGCACGAGGTCGTTCTGGGCGAAGGCCAGCGCGAACGACTTCGCCACCAGGGGCAGCAGCCTGCGCTGATGGCTGCGGTAGTCCAGCAGCAGGGTCTCTTCGCCGGTGTCGGGGTCGGCGAACTGGCGGCGCGCCAGCGCGTACCGCACGGCGATACTCAGCGCCACGCGGGCGCCCGCGGCGGCCGCTCCGCCGACACTGACCCGGCCACGCACCAGCGTCCCGAGGGTCGTGAAGAAGCGGCGGCTCGGGTTCTCGATCTCCGAGCTGTACGTGCCGTCCGGGGAGACGTCGGCGTAGCGATTGAGCAGGTTCTCGCGGGGGATCCGCACGTGGTCGAAGACGATCCGGCCGTTGTCGACACCGGGCAGCCCGCCTTTGAGGCCGTCGTCGTAGGTGGTCACGCCGGGCAGGTCCGCGCCGAGTTCGTCGCGGATCGGCACCAACAGACAGTGCACGCCCTGGCTCTCACCGCCGACGATCAACTGGGCGAACACGGCGGCGATCCGCGCGTGGATCGCGGCGCCACCGATGTAATCCTTGCGCGCCGACGGGGTCGGGGTGTTGATGACGAATTCCTGGGTGGCCGGCTCGTAGGTCGCCGTGGTCTCCAGATCGGCGACATCGCTGCCGTGCCCCGACTCGGTCATCGCGAAACAGCCGAGCAGATCCAGCGAGATCAGGCGCTTGATGAAGTCGCGGTGGCGTTCGGTGCCCAGGTTCTCGACCGCGCCGCCGAAGAGTCCCCACTGCACACCGGACTTCACCCATAGCGACAGGTCGGTATAGGCCAGCATCTCCAGCCCGACGACCGCGCCGCCGGGGTCGCCGGTGCCGCCGTTCTCGGGCCGGAAGCCACGCTCGGGGTATCCCATCGTCGCGATCACGCGCATCTGGTCGAGCACGCGAGCCCTGGCCGCGTGGATGTCGAGTTCGGGATCGTCGGTGAATTCCTCGCCGGCGAGCTGTGTTCGCGCCTGTTCCCTGACCGTGCGCCACGGTCCGTCCAGCGCTGCGCGGAGATGTTCTGCCGTCGTCGATGTGCCGGTAGCCATGGCATCGACACTAGCCCGCGCACGAAGTCTCACCCCGGCTCGAAACTCGGTTCGGGCGAAAGTCTTGCCAACGTATTGAACGCGCGTTTAACATATTGAACATGCGTTCAGCCGACCTCAACACCGCCGCCAGGATTCGCGATGCCGCCATCGAATTGTTCGGTGAGCAGGGCTTCGGCGTCGGCGTCCGGGCGATCGCCGCCGCGGCCGGGGTATCGCCCGGGCTGGTGAACCATCACTTCGGCTCCAAGGACGGCCTGCGCGCGGTCTGCGACGAGCGTGTGCTCGAGATCATCCGCGACGAGAAGCTGCGCGCGCTCCAGGCGCCGGGTCCGGCGGGGATCTTGAACGCGATGGCCGAGATCGAGATGTACGCACCCCTGGTGGCCTACATGCTGCGCAGCTTCCAGGCCGGCGGCCCGCTGTCGGAGTCGTTGCTCGAGCACATGATCACCGACGCGGTGCAGTACATGCAGACCGGCGTCGACGAGGGCAAGGTCAAGCCGAGTCGCGACCACGCCGCACGCGCCCGCTACATCGTGCTCTGCCACGTCGGCGCGATGAACCTCTACCTCCAGATGCGCATGCAACGCGAAGGAAAACTCGACTACCGCAAGGCGATTCGTGAGCTGTCCGACGAGATCACCTTTCCGGCGCTCGAGCTCTACACCCAAGGATTACTCACCGATTCCACCATGCTCGACACCCTTTTCGAGGAGTAGACGATGCCCACCCCCACCGCTGATCGGGTCATCGATGTCGCGGGCCTGCGCAAAACGTTCGGCCGCTTCACCGCACTCGACGGACTCGACCTACACGTCAGTGCCGGCGAGATCCACGGCTTTCTCGGTCCCAACGGCGCAGGCAAGTCCACCACCATCCGAGTCCTGCTCGGCGTGCTGCGCGCGACCGGTGGCGACGCCGCGGTCTTCGGCCGCGATCCGTGGACCGATGCGGTCGACCTGCATCGCCGGATCGCTTATGTCCCCGGCGATGTCACGCTGTGGCCGTCGCTGTCGGGTGGCGAGACGATCGATCTGCTCGCCCGCATGCGCGGTGGATTGGATGCCACGCGGCGCGACGCGTTGATCGAACGATTCGAACTCGACCCCACCAAGAAGGCACGCACCTATTCCAAGGGCAACCGGCAGAAAGTCGCGCTGGTGTCGGCCTTTTCGGCGAACGCGGACCTGCTGATCCTCGACGAGCCGACCTCGGGTCTCGACCCGCTGATGGAGCAGGTCTTCCAGGACTGCGTGCACGACGCCGCCGCCCGCGGTGCGACGGTACTGCTGTCGAGCCACATTCTGTCCGAGGTCGAGCACCTGTGCGACCGCGTGACGATCATTCGCGCCGGCCGCACCGTCGAGTCCGGTTCACTGAACGATCTGCGCCACCTGAGCCGCACCGCCATCACTGCCGATCTGATCGGTGACCCGGGCGATCTGAGCACGATGCCCGGCGTCGGCGATGTCGAACGCGACGGTTCGACCCTGCGCTGCCAGGTCGACGCCGAGAACCTCGGCGCCCTGATCCGGGTACTCGGCGACGCGGGCGTCCGTAGCCTGACCAGCGCCCCACCGACGCTGGAGGATCTGTTCCTTCGCCACTACCACGTAGACACCGAGGCCGCGGAGAAGGTGCGGGCATGACCACGACAGTCGCTCTCCCCCATTTCACCGGAACATCGCGCACCGCGGGCGAATTCGCCGGCACCGGCCAGATGCTGCGCCTGTACCTGCGTCGCGACCGGGTGGTCGCCCCACTGTGGTCGTTGCTGATCGGGCTGATGCCCGCACTGCAGATCGTCTCGATCAAAGACATCTACGCCACCCAGGAACAGCTCGACCACTTCGCGACGACCACGGCGGCGAGCCCGGCGCTGATCGCCATGTACGGGCCGGTTTTCAGCTCGGCGCTGGGATCCATCGGCACCTGGAAGGCCGGAGCGATGTACGCGATGATCGCGATCGCGGCCGTCCTCACGGTGATCCGGCACACCAGGGTCGAGGAGGAGACCGGCCGCGCGGAACTGGTCAGCGCCACCAGCATCGGCCGGTTCGCCGGTCTCACCGGAGCGCTCCTGCTCACCTACGGCGCGTCGGTGCTGGCCGGAATCGCCTGCGCCGCTTCGCTGATGGCCACAGATCTGCCCGTCGGAGGTTCAGTTGCCTTCGGTGCGGCGCTCGCCGGATCCGGCATCGTGTGGGGTGCGGTCGCCGCGGTCGCCGCGCAGGTGAGCACCGGCGCCCGGCTCGCCCGCGGCATCGCCCTCGGCGCGCTGGGCGCGGCATTCGCGGTGCGCGCGGTCGGCGACGCGGGAAACGGTGTGCTGTCCTGGTTCTCGCCGCTCGGGTGGTGCCTGCAGATCCGCCCGTTCGCCGACGAGCGCTGGTGGGTCCTCGTTCCCCTGGCCGCCCTCGGCGCAGGCGCGACTCTGCTCGCGTATCGATTGCTGCGGACCCGAGATGTCGGTGCGGGCCTGCTGGCCGACCGTCCCGGACCGGCCGTCGCGGGCGCCGCGCTGTCGGACCCGGTGGGTCTGGCCTGGCGATTGCAGCGGGGCTCGCTGCTCGCCTGGACAACGGGCTTTGCCCTGTACGGGTTGCTCATCGGCGGTGCGGTGAACAGCATCGGCGGCATGCTCGACGACGGCGGCACCCTGCAGGACGTGGTCACCTCGCTGGGCGGGTCGGCGGATCTGGAGAAGTCGTTCATCGCCTACGCCGTCACGATGCTGGCCGCCGCGGCCGCCGCCTACTCCGTCTCGGCGGTGTTGCGGCTGCACGAGGAGGAGAACTCGGGCCGCGCCGAGACGGTCCTGGCGGCCGCGGTGGGGCGGGTGCGGTTCGCGTCGAGCCACCTGCTGTTCGCGATCGGTGGGCCCGCTGTGGCGCTGCTGGCGTCCGGGCTCGCGATCGGAATCGTCTGGGGCGCAACCGATGGCGATGTCCCCGGCAAGATCGGGGAGTCGTTGGGCGCGGTGGCGGTACAGCTTCCCGCGGTCTGGGTGGTCACCGCGATCGCGATGCTGCTGTTCGGTGCGCTCCCCAAATACGCGTCGCTGGCGTGGGCGGCGCTGAGCGCGATGATCGTGATCTTCCTGCTCGGCTCGCTCGGCAGCTTCCCGCAGTGGGTCCTCGATCTGGTCCCGTTCATCCACCCGCCGAAGCTGCCGGGTGCGGCGTTCGAGATCGCGCCGGTCGCCTACCTGCTCGCCGTCGCGGGCGTGGGAATCCTGCTGGGGCTCATCGCTTTCCGTCGCCGCGACCTGCGCTGACCGGCACCCGGTCCGGGGTGGTGAGCTCTCCTCGCCACCCCGGTTTCAGTATGCGCCGTCGCCGCGGGTGACCGCGCCGATGGTGCGCGCGATCAACGCCAGATCCAGCACCATCGACCAGTTCTCGACATAGGACAGGTCCAGCCGTACCGAGTCCTCCGGCGACAGATCCGAGCGCCCGCTCACCTGCCACAACCCGGTGACGCCCGGCTTCACCAGCAGCCGCCTGCGCATTTCCCCGTCGTAGCTGTCCACTTCACGCTGAACCTGTGGCCGCGGCCCGACGACGCTCATGTCGCCACGCAGCACGTTGAAGAACTGGGGCAGCTCGTCGAGGCTGTACTTGCGCAGGAACCGGCCGACGGCGGTCACTCGCGGATCGTCTTTGACCTTGAAGAACAACGGATTTCCACCGTGCCGCTCGATCAGCGCCTCCACCGCGCTGTCGGCATCGACGAGCATGCTGCGGAACTTGATCATCCGGAACGGAATGCCGTCGCGCCCGATCCGCTCCGACGAATAGAACACCGGCCCCGCGCTCGTCAGCTTCACAGCGACCGCGATCGCGGCCAGCATCGGCGCGATGAGCACCAACACGGTCGCGGCAAAACACAAGTCGAACAACGCTTTACCGCTCGACTTCGCTCGTCCGTACTGCGGTGGATCGATGTGCAACATCGGCATCCCGGCGACGATCCGGTTGGTCAACCGCGCCCCCGCGATGTCGACCACGCCGGGCGCCACGATCAAATCGACACCGAGTGGATCCAAGGCCCATGCCATCCGCCGCAATTCGGCGGGCCCGAGATGATCGGTCGCCGCCACGGCCACCGCATCGGCCCCGCTGCGGCGCACCGCCTCCAGCACCGAACGATCGTCACCGAGCACCGAAGGTCCGTCGGTCGTATCGAACTGCGCGCCCACCGATCCCGCGGGCACGCACACCCCGACAACCCGATAGCCGGACCCGGGATCGCCGGTGAACGCCGACGCCATCGCCTGCGCGGCCTCCGGTGACCCGACGACCAGCATCGCGGTATGGCACCGCCCCTGCGCGCGCCACCGGCGCAACCGCCACCGCCACGCCAGCCGCCCCGCGAGCAACGCGAACAGCCCGGCGGGCAAGGCGATGGCGAGATAGCCACGCGCGACCTCCACCCGGAACAGCAGCGCGAGGATCGCGAGCACCCCGAACAGGCGCAAGGTCGCCGACACCAGCCTGCGGAACTCCTCGCTGCCGGTCCCGACCACCTGCGGCGTCCGGCTACCGTACCCGTGCAGTAACGCCAGCCAGCCCGCGGCCAAGGCCAGCGACACCACGGAGTAACCGACCTCGTAGGGCAGCGGCCAGGCCAGCGGCGGCGCGGCGGGGCCGCCGAAACGGATGGCCTGGGCCGCCACGACCGCGCCGAACACCGCGATCACATCGGTCACGACCAGCCGCTGGACCAGCGCGCTCTGCCAGCTCTCGCGCTGCGTCCGGCGTAACGCCTGAACACCGTTGACAACATCGACGTCGCCACTACCGGTGAGCTCGTAGCTCATGAACCCACACCCTCCCCTTCGGGAGACGAATCGTTTCCCGATCCCCATCGACCGGAACGCGGCCGATGCGGCCGTCCTACTGCCCGTCGATTCGATACCCGCCCGCTGATTGTTACAGACCCCCAGGCGGACTCCCCGCCGAAGATTCAGCGCCACAACGGATTCCAGAAGTTAGCCACATCACAGGGCAATCGAACAGCTATCACCGAGCTGTTATCGCCTTTCCGGTATGTACGCAGGACAGTCACTTTCACCAGTGAATGGCGTCACAAGAGCGCGAGGAACGGTCGCCCTCGCCAGCGGTTTGCCGGTGCCGGATCGACCTGGTCGAACTCCGAAACATACCATGAAACTGTTTCTGCCCCCGGCCTTTCGGGGCGCCGGCGTCCCGCCCACCGCTGTAACGTCTGCGCTCCCCGATCCGACTTCCGGCATGACCGGCAGCAGCCGTGACAGCTTTGGTGAACGTGCAAGAAGGTGGGGGTTCCCCGTGCAATGTCGACTCTGCGATTCCGGACGGCTCACGAGCGTGCTCGACCTCGGCGCCACCCCTCCGTGCGAGAGCTTCCTGTCCGCGACCGAACTCGACCTGCCCGAATCGACATATCCACTGCACCTGCGGCTGTGTGAGGACTGTCTGCTGTTGCAGATCCCGGCGCTGATCACGCCCGAGGACACCTTCACCGAATACGCCTACTTCTCCTCGTTCTCCGACAGCTGGGTCCGCCACGCCGAAGAGTTCGTGAGCGCGGCCGCCGAGCGGCTCGACCTCGGTTCCGATTCGTTCGTCGTGGAGGTGGCCAGCAACGACGGCTACCTGCTGCGGCACGCGGTCGCCCGCGGTATCCGCTGCCTCGGCATCGAGCCGTCGGTCAATGTCGGTCGCGCGGCGCGCGAGATCGGTGTGCCGACGGAAACAGCGTTCCTCGAACCGGATTCGGCCGCACGTGTCCGCGCCGAGCACGGGCCGGCCGACCTCGTCGTCGCCAACAACGTCTACGCCCACATTCCGGACCTGCGCGGGTTCACCCACGCGCTGCGCACCCTGCTCAGCGACGACGGCTGGCTCAGCATCGAGGTGCACCACGCGCTGAACCTGGTCGAGCTCGGCCAGTTCGACACGATCTATCACGAGCATTTCCAGTACTACACCGTCCATTCCGCGCGGCGCGCGCTGGCGATCGCCGGCCTGACCGTCGTCGATGTGGAACTGCTCGATACCCACGGCGGCTCGATCCGGTTGTGGGCACGCCCCGACGCCGTCGCCGAGCCGACCGCGCGCGTCGCCGAGGTCCTCGACCTCGAACGCGCGGCGGGCCTGCACGAACCGGCCGGTTACACCGCACTCGGTGCCCGCGCCGAATCGGTTCGCCAGGAGCTGCTGCGCTTCCTGCTCGACTGCCGCGCGGCGGGCAAGCGGGTGGTGGGCTACGGCGCGCCGGGTAAGGGCAACACCCTGCTCAACTACTGCGGAATCCGGCCCGACCTGCTCGAGTACACCGTGGACCGCAACCCGTACAAGCACGGCCGCTACACGCCCGGCACCCGGATCCCGATCCATCCGCCGGAACGCATCGACGCCGACAAGCCCGATGTGGTGCTGGTCCTGCCGTGGAATCTCGAAACCGAGATCACCGCCCAACTCCGCCATGTCGGCGAGTGGGGTGGCGAACTGATCTATCCGCTGCCGGTGCTGCATCGCGGTACCCCGGCAGGCGAACCGGTCGCGGCCGGCGCACACTCCGAATGAAGGTGAACGAACCGATGAAGGTCGTGCTGTTCTGCGGCGGATACGGCATGCGCATGCGCGGCGGATCCGGCGACGTCGTCCCCAAGCCGATGCAGTTGGTCGGCCCGCGCCCGCTGCTGTGGCACGTGATGCGCTATTACGCGCACTACGGCCACAAGGAGTTCGTACTGTGTCTCGGTTACGGTGCCGAGCACATCAAGAACTTCTTCCTCACCTACCAGGAATCGGCGTCCAACGACTTCGTGATCCGCAACGGTCAGATGGAGCTGCTTGGCAGCGACATCAGCGACTGGTCGATCACCTTCGTCGACACCGGTGTCGAATCCGCGATCGGGGAGCGGCTGCGCCGCGTGCGCTCCCACCTCGACGGCGACGAGTACTTCCTGGCCAACTACGCCGACGTGCTCACCGACGCGCCGCTGGACACCATGATCGAACGCTTCCACGCCTCGGGTGCGGCCGCGTCGATGATGGTGGTGCCGCCGCAGTCCTCGTTCCACTGCGTGGACATCTCACCGACGGGCGAGGTGAAGGACATCGTGCCGGTGGCGCAGATGCCGCTGTGGGAGAACGGTGGCTACTTCGTGCTCAGCCAGGAGATCTTCGATCTGCTGCCGCCCGGTGGCGATCTGGTGGCCGACGCGTGCGGCACGCTCGCCGGGCAGGGCAGGCTCTTCGGCTACCAGCACCTGGGTTTCTGGAAGCCGGCCGACACCTTCAAGGAGCGCGCCGAACTCGACGACGCCTACCGCAACGGCACCCGGCCGTGGATGGTGTGGGACCAACCGTGATCGGGTTGTTCACCCAGCCGCCGCGCCGCATCGCGGTGCTCGGGGCGCATTGCGACGATATCGCGATCGGCATGGGCGCGACACTTCTCGCACTCACCGGTGCCGACCCCGATGTCGAGGTTCGGGCGCTCGTGCTGTCCGGCGGCGGCACCGCACGCGAGGACGAGGAACGCGCGGCGCTGACCGCCTTCTGCTCGGGCACCGAACCCGACCTGCGGGTCCTCGATGTGCCCGACGGCCGCGCACCCGCGCACTGGGATCGGATCAAAGACGCGCTCGCGGAGTTTCGTCGCGGCGGTGAACCCGAGGTGGTGTTCGCGCCGCATCGAGGCGACGCCCACCAGGACCACCGGCTGCTCGCCGAATTGGTACCGACCGAGTTCCGCGACCACCTGACCCTGGGTTACGAGATCCTCAAATGGGAGACCGACACCCCGGCTCCGACGCTCTACCACCCGCTGAGTCATACACTCGCGCAACAGAAATCGCAGCTACTCCACAAGCACTATCCATCGCAGACGGGCCGCGACTGGTTCGACGAACAGGCCTTCCTCGGGCTCGCCAGGATGCGTGGTGTGCAGTGCCACGCGCCGTACGCCGAGGCGTTCGTGCTCGACAAAGCGATCATCAGATGGGAACAGACGTGAACATGCGGGTACTGGTCACCGGGCACCAGGGCTATCTCGGCACCGTGATGGTGCCGGTGCTGCGGGCGGCCGGCCATCAGGTCACCGGGCTCGACATCGGCTACTTCGCCGACTGCGTGCTGGGCGAATTCGCCGGCGATCCCGCGGGTTTGACGGTGGACCTGCGTGCGGTCACCGTCGAGCAGCTGCGCGGTTTCGACGCGGTGATCCATCTGGCCGCGTTGTCGAACGACCCCCTCGGCGCGCTGGCGCCGGAGATCACCTACGACATCAACCATCACGCGTCGGTGCGCCTGGCCCGGCTCGCCAAGGAGGCCGGGGTCTCCCGGTTCCTCTACGCGTCGACCTGCTCGGTCTACGGTGCCGCGGGCGCCGACCTCGTCACCGAGGACGCTCCGCTGCGCCCGATCACCCCGTACGCCGAGAGCAAGGTACGGGTCGAAGACGACGTGGCCGCCCTCGCCGACGATGATTTCGTCCCGGTATTCCTGCGCAATGCCACAGCTTTCGGGTTCTCGCCGCGTCTGCGAGCCGATATCGTGCTCAACAATCTGGTCGGTTACGCGGTACTCACCGGCGAGGTGAAGGTGCTCTCCGACGGCACCCCGTGGCGGCCACTGGTGCACGCGCAGGACATCGCGACCGCGTTCGCCACCTGTCTCACCGCGCCCGCCGCCGACGTCTCGTGCCGGGCGTTCAATATCGGCACCGAGATCAACAACCTGACCGTCGCCGAGATCGCCGCCTCCGTGGTCGAGGCCGTGCCGGGTTCGACGCTGCTGATCACCGGCGAGAGCGGCGCCGACCCACGATCGTACCGGGTCGACTTCTCTTCCGCGCGTGAAGTTCTCGGCTTCGAGGCACAGTGGACGGTGCCCGCTGGTGCGGCCGAGCTGTGCACCGAGTACACCGCGCGCGGACTCACCTCGGACGCGTTCTTCCGTCGCTTCACCCGGTTGCCACACCTGCAGGGGCTGTGCGATTCCGGGGCGCTCGACGCGCAACTGCGCCGGATCAGTGCGTCGGCGTCAGCCTAGCCAGCAACGCGGCCCAGCTCCCGGCTCCCGCGTCCCGCGCGGAGACCGGGCCGACGGGCAGCGGCCAGTCGATGGCGAGCTCGGGGTCGTCATAGGCGACCCCGAGGTCTTCGGCCGGATCGTGTGGGCGGTCGATGCGGTAGCAGACGTCGGCGATCTCGGTCAGCGCCTGGAATCCGTGCAGGAAACCGGGCGGCACGTACAGGTGGTGGAACTGCTCGTCGTCGAGCCGAAACGCCTGGCGCGCACCGAACGTCGGCGACTCCGGGCGGATGTCGACCAGCACGTCGTGCACCGCACCGTGTGCGCACCGCACCAGCTTGGCCTCACCACGCCCACCGCGGCCGTGCATGCCACGGATCACCCCGCGCACCGACCGCGACTGCGAGTCCTGCACGAAGGCGGCCGCCGCGCCCGGCACCCCGAGGTGGGCGTCGAACTCGCCCGCGTCGAAGGTGCGGGTGAACAATCCACGCTCGTCCCGGAACGGTTCGGGAACGAGTACCACCACGTCGGCCAGTTCGGTCCGCTCGATACGCACGAGGACATCCTCCCATGACCCGCCGATGCCGCGGCTGCGCGAAGTCCGCACTCGTTCCCGTACTCGACCTGGGGTCGGTCCCGGCGGCGGACCACTTTCCGCCACGTGACGCTCCGGTCACCGACACCGAATCCGGCCATCCGCTGCGCATGGACCAGTGCACGACGTGCGGGCTCGCCCAGCTCGCCGACGACGACACCGTCACGGCCGAACCCCACGGCATCGAACCGCGGGCCCTGCGCGACCAGGCCGCCGAGGCGGTGGGTCTGGTGCGTTCCGCCGGACTGCTGCGCGGATCCACGGTCACCGAGTTCGGGAGCCCCCACGGCGGCACCTGGCTTCCCCTGCTCGCCGAGCACGGTTTCGCCGAAAGTGCCAGCGGACCAGCCGATGTAGTACTCGACTGCTTCGGCATCATGCATGAACCCGATCAGCGGGTGGCGTTCGCGGTCCGCGCCGCCGCGACGGCTCCTGATGGGGTGCTGCTGGTGCAGTACCACTCGCTGGCCACCATCGTCGCGCAGGGACAGTGGAATGCCCTGCGGCACGGGCACTTCGCGTATTACTCGCTGCGGGCCCTGCGCACACTGCTGCGGGGCGCGGGGATGAGCGTGGTCACCGCGTGGGAGTTCGAGCTCTACGGCGGCACCGTGCTCCTCGCTGTTCGCCACGGCGACCACGCTTCCGACATCTCAGTGGAAAGGCTGTTCGCCCGCGAGGCCCCTTCGCTGAGCGCCGTCGACGCGCTCCAGGAGACAGTCGACCACCACATCCGCACGCTGCACGCCTGGATGGAAACTGGTGCGGCACAAGGGCATCGGGTCTACGCCTACGGTGCCGCATCCCGAGCGGTAGCGCTGCTGAGCATGGCGGGCGCACACCGCGGCCTGCTCGCCGGTGTCGCCGACGCCTCACCCGGAAAGCAGGGCTGCCGGATGCCGGGCACCGACGTGCCCATCATCTCCCCCGCCGATCTGGTCGCCGCCGACCCCGATGTCGTACTGCTGACGCTGCCCGATCTGCTCGCCGAGGTCAGCGCCGGACTGCCCGAACTCGACGGCCGCTGGATGATCGACGACCCAGCGGGCCCACGCAAGCCATAGTCGCGTGCGCGGATTGTGGCATAGAAGACTTTATGTCGATCAGCGCATGATCAGCCGGCGTGGAATACTCGGAATGCCCAGCGCCGCACCATGATCGAGCCGCTGACCGCGGTCGAAAGCGGTCGCCGCCGGCCCACCGCAGTGTCGCGATGGCCGGTGCCCGGATCCTAGGGGGACAGCGGCGCCGAACGCATCGTTCGACGGGCGAGTTCGCAGGGGAAGAAATCATATGAGGGGAATCACCGTGCTCGCATCGCGCGCGCTGCGTTTCGCAGCGATGGTCTCGGCCGTCGCCGTCGGTCTCACCATGGGGGCAGGCGCCGCAGGCGCCGGAATCGACGCCAGCAGTACCGTTCTCGACGGCAAGGACCGCACCGTCGAAGCCATCCAGTCCGACACCAGGATCGACTTCGTCGCCCCGCTGGACGGCAATCCGCTCACCCGCGAGTGGTTCCACAGCGGCGCCGCCTCCTACCGGATCTCCGGTCCGGACGCCGAGGCCTGGTCGGGCCACATCATCATCGGCTACCAGGTCGGCTACCCCGCGACCCTCGACGGCAAGCTCAGGTTCGAGTGGTCGACGCCGAGCCTCGGTATCGAGATCGGCAGCGATCCCAGCGCGACGTTCGACGGGCTGATCCCGACGGCGGGCATCGAACTGACAGTCGGCTTCGGGCCGGGCATCCAGGAGGTCGAGGTCGCCGGTGGTGACATCGCCGGAACCGAAGGCGTCCTGCGCCTTTCGGGCTTCCATGGCACCGTCACCGGTGTTCTCGGCCAGACCAATGTCCGCCCGTTCGTGAAGATCGTCAGCTCGTCCGGCGACACCGTCGTCACCTACGGCAAGACCTTCTCGATCTGAGCCGAGTCGCCCCGGCGGGCGTGGTGTCGCCGGGGCGTTCGCCGACGTCAACCGCCGGGTCGCACCGCGCCGACCGCGCCCAGTGTCCGCACCCGCACCCGCTCCATGATCTGCCCGACCAGGCGCAGGTCACCGGTGAGGACATCGGCACGCGTAACCAATTCGGGGTGGTCGGCGACGAGTCTGTGATGGAAGCGATACATGTCGGTGAGCTTGGACCTGGTGGTGGTGCGGCTGCACAGGTTGAACGAGGAATTACGCCAGGCGGCGACGATGCGGTCCATGCCGACGAAGTGACCGCCGGTGGCGACGCGGGCGAAGAGGTCGACGTCCATCGGGAACACCAGGTCGGGGCGCAGGCCGCCGACGCGCTGGTAGTCGGCCAGGCGGAACATCGCCGCGGCTGTCGGCCCGAATTCGGCCGGTCCGCGTCGCACGATGACCTTGGCCAGTTCCCGTGGCGTGCGGCGGCCGAGCAGACCGGGCAGACCGAGGTCGGTCTCGAGCAGACCGCCCTGCTCGTCGATCACGTCGAAACGTCCCGCGCAGATCGCGACCGAGGGGTCGGCCATCAGCGCCCACTGTTCGGTCAGCGCGCCGGGGCGCAGAATGTCGTCGGCACACACCACTTTCACCAGGTCACCGGACGCGGCCCGGATCACCCGGTCCCAGTTGGCCCCGATCGGCAACACCGATTCGTTGCGCAGCACGCGCACCCGGGGGTCGCCGGTGGACCGGGCGATCTCGCCCGTGCGGTCGGCGCTGGCATTGTCGAGAACGAGCAGTTCGAACTCGGCGTCCTCGGCGAGCACCGATTCCAGCGTCACCGCGAGCGTCCGCTCGGCGTCGTAGGCAGGTACACACACCGTCAACGCGGAAACCATCGTCGCACTCCCTGTCACCGGGGAATGCCCTGTTGCACCCCCGCCTCCCCTTGTCCCGAATCTACCTCAGCCCGTTACTGCCTGCCGTCCGGTAAGCCCGAATCCGGTTGCTCCCCTAGACTGTGGGTTGATAGCGAATTCGCCGGTCGGGACGCACTTCGCGGGACACATGATGAAGGGTGCGGAGGTTGACGACTGCGACCGCAATGGCTCGTGTGCACATGACCGGATCGGAATGGTTCGGTGCCACACCGGGCGGACTCAACCGGTATTTCACCGATCTGTATCGAGCACTGGCGCGGCAACCCGACGTCGCGGTGACCGCGGCCGCGTTCGGTTCCGCCGACGACGCGGGCGCGCAATCATGGGGGCCGACAGGCGGTTCGACACTGCACCGCACCCGCACAGCGCTGCTCGCGCGCGCGGAACTCGCCCCCGGTACCGTTGTGGACCGGCACTTCTGCCTGTACGGACCCCTCGCCCGGACCGCGACGACGAAGCTGCCGCTGGTCGTCCACTTCCATGGTCCGTGGGCGCAGGAGAGCGCGATGGCGGGCGAATCCGCCCGTGCGGTGCGCGCGAAGTACCTGTTCGAGCGACTGCGCTACCGCGGCGCCGACCGATTCATCGTGCTGTCGGGCCACTTCCGTGATGTGCTCGAACGCGATTACCACGTGCCCGCCGACCGGATCTCGATCATTCCGCCCGGCGTCGACCTGGACCGATTCCGCGCCGCGCCGCTCGACACCACCACCGCGACCCGGACCGTGCTGTGTGTGCGCAGGCTCGAGCGGCGCATGGGCATCGACGTGCTGTTGCGGGCGTGGCCGCGGGTGCTGGCCGCGCATCCCGACGCGCGACTTGTCGTCGTCGGCACCGGCACCGCCGCAGCGGATCTGCGCGCCGAGGCGGCCGGGCTCGCCGACACTGTCGAGTTCACCGGCCGGGTCAGCGACGACCAGCTCACCCGGCTCTACGCCGAGGCCACCGTGTCGGTGGTGCCGACGGTCGCGCTGGAAGGTTTCGGCCTGATCGCCCTGGAGTCCCTGGCGGCGGGCCGGGCACCGATCGTCACCGACTGCGGCGGGTTGCCGGATGCGGTGCGCGGTCTCGATCCCACCCTCGTCGTCCCCGCGGGCGAACCCGACGCGCTCGCCGCTCGGCTCGTCACCGCCCTCGACGGCACCGTTCCCGACCCGGCCGCCTGCCGCGCGCACGCGCAGACCTTCACCTGGGAGGTCGCGGCGGCCCGGCACGCAGCCCTGTACCGGGACCTGCGATGACCCGAGCAGTCTTTCTCGCGCATACCGCGGCACCGTCCGGCGCCGAACTCGCCACCCTCCGAATGCTGGACGCGTTGCGCGCCACCGGCCGCTACCAGGTCACCATGCTCTACACCGAGGACGGCCCGATGGTGGCCCGAATGCGGGCACGCGACATCGAAACACGGGTTGTCACAGGACGATTCGACTCACGGGCCATGCGTATCGGCACCGGACTGCTCGGACTGATCACCGGTTTCATCGCCCTGCTGCGGTTGGGCTGGGCCGTCGGCGCGGTCGTGAACCAGACCCGCGCCGATGTTGTCGTCGCCGAGAGCACCAAGGCGCTGGTCCTCGGCGCCGTGGCCGCCCGCCGCGCGCGGGTTCCGCTGGTGTGGCAGGTCCACGACCGCGTCTCCCCCGACTACTTCGGCAAGATTCCCGCCCTGGCGATCCGCACACTGGCCCGGCTCCTGTGCCGCGGCCAGCTGGCCAACAGCCGCGCGACCGCCGCCACCCTGCCGACCGGCCTCCCGACCGCGATCGCCTACCCTGGCGTCGAACTGCCTGCGGCACAAGCCGATCCGCGCACCCGCCCGGCCGCCGACGCCGTGGTCGTCGTAGTCGGCAGGCTCAGCCCGTGGAAAGGCCAGGACGTCTTCCTGCGCGCGATCGCCGCGCTGCGGGTGCGGCCTGCCCGCGTCGTTCTGGTCGGCGGCACCTTCTTCGGCGAGGAGCCCTATCGCGCGCAGCTCGAGAAGCTCGCGGCCGAATTGGGTGTGGCCGCCGAATTCACCGGCCATGTCGACGATCCCGCCGAGTATCTCACCGCCGCGGACATTCTCGTGCACTGCTCGGTGCTGCCCGAACCGTTCGGGCAGGTTGTCGTCGAAGGCATGGCCGCCGGTTGCGCGGTGATCGCCGCGACACCGGGTGGTCCCGCCGAGATCATCCACAGCGGGGTCGACGGCTTACTCGTACCCGGCGGCGATGTCGCCGCGCTGGCCGCCGCGCTGGACACCCTCCTGCACGATCCCGCCCACCGCGCCCGCCTCGCCGAAGCGGGCCGGGATCGCGCGCGTGACTTCGACATCCATGCCAGTGCGCGCACCGTCGCCGACTTCCTCGACACTGTGGTGCCCCGCGGTGACTGAGCACGATCGCTACCTGGCCACCGTCACGACCGACGTTTTCCCGCACGTGCAGGCCGTCCCCCGCGACACCGGCGCGCATCGACAGCCCGACGACGACCGCGGATCCGGCGGTGGCGGCAAAGACAGCAAGTCCAGCCCGCTGGCCGTCCTGCGTGACATCGGGTTCGTCAGCTTCGGTAAGTACGGGCAGTACCTCGTCACCTTCATCACGGTGCCGCTGATCGCCCGGGTACTCGGCGCGCACGGTCTCGGGCTGCTCGCGATGGCGATGTCGGCCTATTTCATCGGCTCGCTGATCGTCGACCTCGGGATCACCTCGTTCATGGCCGCGCGAGTGCCCGACGCCGAGGAAGACCGCGGTGCCGGTGCGCGATTCGCGGCGATCAACCAGCTGCGCGGCGACTACCTCGCCGTGCGCCTGACCTTGTTGTTGCTCCTCGGACTCGCGCTCGGTGTCGGCCTGGTGTTCCGGATGCCCGAGCCGGTGCAGATGATCCTGCTCGGCCTGTTCGCTGGCGGGTTCTGGTCGATGTCGGAGGACTGGCTGCTGATCGGGCAGGGCCGTTTCGGCGCGTCGACGGTCTATCAGGGCATCGGGCGGCTCGGCTACCTCGCTCTGCTGGTCGGCGTGCTGCCACGCGTGCCGAGCGCCCAGGTGGCGGTGCTGTGCCTGCTGGTGTCGTCGGCGCCGACCGTCGTGGCCACCTGGATCGACACCTCCCGTCGATACGGCCTGCCGTCGCGGCCCCGCGATGTCGGTGAGCTGCTGCGCACGGGTGCGCCGGTGTTCGCCTCCCGCTTGTTGATCACCACCTACGGCCAGGGCGCCGCGGCGATCTACTCGGTGGTGCTGAACGCGGCCGCCCTCGGTCTGTACTCCGCGGGCGATCGCCTCGTGCGAGCCCTGCAATCGCTGCTCGACCCCATCGGTTTCGCCCTGCTGCCGCGGATGGCGCGGCGTAGCTCCGACGGCAACTTCTGGCGCGACAGTGTGCGAGTACTGGCGGCCTGCGTCGCACTGGCCGCGCTGGTGAGCGCGATGGTCTGGGTCACGGCACCGTTGTTGATCGAAGTGATCTTCGGCACCGAATTCCTCGGCGCGACATCACTGCTGCGGATCGAAATCCTGATCCTGCCCGCCACCACGGTCACCTCGTTCGTCACCACCGCGATCCTGCCCGTTCGCCAGGACACGTTCGGTGTGCTCACCGGCGCCGTGATCGGCACGGTGATCGCGGCCTGCGCGCTCGGGCTCACGTTCCACACCCGCTCGGTACACACCCTCGTCTACGGCAGCGTGCTGGTCGAATATGCCGTCGCTGCTTGGTATCTCGCGCGAGTCAGGATGCTGGTCCTGCGCGACCGGCGTAACAAGGACCACCACGCATGAAAATCCTCTTCATCGGCGACGACTGGATCGGCAGCAATGCCCGCTCATTGGCCGACGGCTTCCGGCAGGCCGGCCATGATGTGCTCGTCGTCGACTCGACCACGATCACGCTGCCGACCCGTTTGTCACCGCCCTGGATCTACGCCAAAGTGCGCGAGGAGCGGGCGCCGTGGCAGGTGCGCGCATTACACGAGCGAATCGAACGTAGCGCCGGGGCCTTCGATCCCGATATGGTCTTCGTGTTCAAGGGAATCCATCTCGACCAGCGCAGATTGCTCGATCTGCCTGCCGCGCTGCATGTGCACTACAGCGCCGACGATGTGGCGAACCCGGAAAATCTCACCTCCTCCTACCTCGCGCACGAAGCCGAATGGGACCTCGTGGTCACCACCAAGCGGCACAATGTGCCCGAATTGCGGGCGCGCGGCGCTCGGGCCGTCGGTTTCGTGCGCAGCGCCTACGATCCGGCCTGGCACCACCGCACCGCCCGGCGTGACGGCCGCGACTACCTCGTCGGCTTCATCGGCGTGTGCCGTCCCGACCGCCGCACGGCGATGGTCGAACTGGCCCGGCGCTACGGCGACCGCATGCTCGTCCGCGGTCCCGGCTGGCGGCGGGTACCCGAGCTGCGCGCCACCGGCGCCCACGTGGGCGGGGCCGTCTACGGCGCTCAGTATTCGGCGGCGGTCGCCCAGGTCGGCGCGAACCTGGTGCTGCTGAACTCCGGCAACCGCGACACCCATACCTGCCGCACCTTCGAAGTGCCTGCTGCCGGTGGGCTTTTCGTCGGCGAACGCACCGACGAGCACGCCGAACTCCTCGCTGATACCACCGAGTGCTTCCTGTTCTCCGACACCGACGAACTCCACGACATCCTCGATCGCTGTGCGGCCGAACCGGACAGGGTCGCGGCCGTGGCCGCAGCCGGGCACCGCCGGGTCGTGGCCGACGGGCACCGGTATGTGGATCGGGCACGCGAGATCGTCGCGCTGGCGCAGGAGGTCAGGTCCTGACCGGCTCCGCCACCGTCGCCGCCGTCGCCGCCGCGCTGCTCGTCATCGCGGTCGCTGCCCTCTGGGTGCCCGGCGTCGCCAGGGTGTTCCTCATCGCGCAGGCCGTGTTCTGGTCGCTGTCGTATGTGGCCCGCCCGCTGGTACTGCTCGCGGTGCGGCCCGAACCGCACTTCGGTGACAATGTGCCCGATCCGCGGCTGGCCGATCTCGGCTACGACCGCGGGATCGCGCTGGCCCTGCAGCATGTGGTGTTCGGGCTGTGGGTGTACGCGGCACTCGTTGTCGCCTACGCGATCTGGGCCCACCGCAGACCGCTGCGCCGCGCCGCCGCCCTCGACGATCCGGATTTCGTCCCCGCCCTGCTCGCGCTGTACACGCTCGGCATGCTCGGGCGGCTCGCGGGCAAGGCGTCCGGATCCGCGGGCACCGCCGGTGAAGTCGACAGCGCCAACCCGCTGCTGGCGTTTCTCGCCGTCCCGGCCTCGATCGCCGCGATCGGTCTGATCATCTTCCTGCGCCCGCCCGACCCGCGCCGCACCGCGATCATCCTCGCCGGGCTGCTGGCCGGTGAACTCTGGTGGTCGTCGGTGGTGCAGTCCAAGACTCCGATCCTGGGCGCCGCGCTGGCACTGGCCATCCGGTTCTCGATGATCGGCTGGAACCGGCGCACCGCCCTCGGTGTCGCGGGCATCGGCATAGTGGGGGTGATCGGCTTCGGATGGCTCCAGTCGTTCAAGTCCACTGGTACCGCGGCCCGCGACGCGGCCTCGGTCGACTCGATCTACCCGGCGAACGTGCAGCCGTTCCTGAGCATCCTGCGCCGGTTCGATCTCCTGGAAGCCGCGACCGACGCACTGTTCTACGGTCCCGGCGGCTGGCTGACACCGAGCGAAGTGGCCCAGCACGCGAGCCTGAGCCTCATCCCGGCGCCGCTGCTCGGGCTGGAGAAATTCCAGTCCGGGACCGCATGGGCGAACGAGGTGCGCGGCGCCTCGGTGGACATGAGCACCGTCACGGTCTCGCTCGCCGAGGGAAATTTCAACGAGGGCTACGTACTCGGCGGCTACACCGGGGTCGTCGTGTGCGCGGTGTTCACCTTCGCGCTCCTGCTGGCCTGGTCGTATTCGCTGTATTCGCGGTGGTTTCCGGTGATCGTGCTCGGTCTGGCGATCACCGGCGCCTCGACACTGTTCGAGCGCGGGATTCTCGGCAGCATGGAGAATCTCGGCAAATTCGCGCAGACCGCCGTGCTGGCGTGGCTGGTGTATCTGGTCGTCGAGGAATTCCGGCGCACCGAATCATGTGTGGTATCAGGGGAAATGGAGTCCCAGCGATGGGTTTGATCGATATCTGGCGCATCGTACGACAGCGATGGCTGTTGATCGTGGGGGTCGTGCTGGTGTGCACGGCGGCCGCGTGGGCTTACGCGCAAACGCTGCCGAACACCTATTCGGCGTCGAGTTCGATGTATGTGTCGATGGCGACCGGCACCTCGGTCAACGACTCGTATCAGGGTGGTCTGGCCGCGCAGCAACGTGTGCGGTCCTACCTCGATCTGGCGGCCTCGACGACGGTGGCGGCGCGGGTGGTCGACGAGAAGGGCCTGAAGGTCACGCCGGAGCAGATGCGCGCGCGGATCACGGCCAGTTCGCCGCCCGCGACCTCGGTGATCGTGATCTCGGTGGAGGATTCGACACCGACCGGTGCCCGCGATCTCACGGACGCGGCGGTGGCACAATTCCGCAAGCTCATCGACGAACTCGAGTCCATCCAGCGCGACGCGGCACCGGCCGCGCGGGTGGCCGTGGTCGACCGGGCGCAGGTGCCGAGCACGCCACTCGGCCCACCGCCGAGCCGGATCGTGCTGCTGGGTCTGATCGCCGGTCTCGCCCTCGGTGGCGGCGCGGCACTGCTGCGTGAGCGCACCGACCGTTCGCTGCGTACCCCGGATGCCGTGGGTGCCGCATTGCCCGTTCCGGTGCTGGGTGTGATCGATGCGGGCAGGCCCGGTGCCGCGGGTGAGACGCGGCGGTTGCGCAGCCGGTTGCTTCAGCGCGACCCGGCGAAGTCCGTGCAGTTGACGAGTCTGTCGCCGCGTTCGGAGCCGGATGTGGCGATGGCACTTGCCCGTTCGCTGTCCGACAGCGGACAGCACGTGGTGCTCGTCGACGCCGATACCAGTGGTGGCGGCAGTTCGGCGTTCATCACCAGCGACAGCCCGGGCCTGGCGGCGGTGCTGCGCGCCACCCTGCCCGCCACCAAGGCGCTGACGCCGTGGTCGGAGACCGGGATCGCCTTCCTCCCCCTCGGTGCGGCCGATCAGCAGACGCCGGACCTGCTCGTGTCCGCGCGGTTCGCCGACCTGCTCACCGACCTGACGTCGCGTTTCGACCATGTCATCGTGGAGACCGCGCCGGTCAGCGTCGCCGCGGACGCGATCGGCGTGGCACCGCTGTGCGATGCGACCGTCGGCATCGTCGAGCTCGGTGCGCTGTCCGGACCCGGATTGCGCGGCGCGCTGGCGACTCTGGGCGCCGCGAAACTCACCGGAGCGGTGGTGTACAGCAGACCGTCGGCTCCGCTGGCCCGTTTCCTGGAACGGCTGCCACTGTGACCGATGAGTCTGTCGGGCGGCGGCGTCTGCTCGCCGCCACCTTCGGCGCCGCAGCGGTGCTGCCGCTGGCCGCGGCGTGTGCCGCCGATCCGGAACCGAGTGCGGAGTTCCGGTCGCCGCACGTCAGCGATACGCCCGCGGCCCGCAATGTGCGCGACTTCGGGGCCGTCGGTGACGGTAAGGCCGACGATACGGCGGCGGTCGCGGCGGCCGCGGCGGCCAGGGACCGACCGGTGGTGCTGTATTTCCCCGCGGGCACCTATCGCGTTCGGTCGTGGCCCGACATGCCGGACTACGCAACGGTTCTCGGCGACGGTGGCGACTCCAGCGTGGTGTTCTGCGAGGACGACGTCACGCTGATCCGCTTGGAGAAGCGCAGCCGGGTTCGGTTCTCCCGCATCGGTTTCTATCTCACCGGACCGCGCGCCACCGCGTTCGTCCTGTCGGAATGCTTCCGCTGTTCCTTCGACGGTGTCGTGATCCGCGGAAATCACCTCAGCGACAACCACCCTCGCTTTCTCGCCCAGCGCGGCGTCGTGCTGGATCGCAATACCGGCGGCACCGCGTTCATCAACTGCGATATCAACAATTTCGGGGTCGGCCTCGAAACGCAGTGCATCCAGAACTACGTCACCTCGTCGAAATTCACCAGCAACTACGTCGGGGTGCTCGGCACCGGCAACGACCACAATGCCGGTTTGGCGCTGACCAATGTCGAGTTCGTCTCCGATCGCGATCCGCGCACCACTGACCGGCACCTGATGGTCGTCGGCGCGGCCAATGATTGGTGGCTCACCAATATCTGGTTCGAGGGCGCCGATATCGCGGTCTCGGTCGGGACGAAAGGCGAAGGCGGGCCCGCCCAGTTCGGCATGGTCAACTGCAAGGTGGCCGCCCGTTCGGTCGGGGTCGACCTCGTCTATTGCCGGCAGCCGTACCTGGCGAATGTGGTCTTCGATCAGGAGTCCGACCGGCCCGCCGTCGAATTGCGTATCGACCCCACCGACTGCGCCGAGGGCACGGCGATCAATCTGATCTCCGGTTCCGCCGACGATCTGCGGGCCGGCGTGTTTCCCGATGGGTGGCAAGTGATCGGGCGCAGCGGGATGCGCACGTCGCGGTTCACCGGCACGGTGATCACCAGGGCCGGGCACAGCGACGCCGATCTGTTCCAGGCGCAGGGCAACGACGGCGCGGTCCGCTCGGCCGTTTTGTCCAGTGGCGCTTGGTTATCCGATCACGCAGACGCCGGAGTCGTACTGAAGGATCCTTCGGGCAGCTACTGGCGGCTGGCCGTCGGCACCGACGGCGCGTTGCGCACCGTACCTATGGGCAAACAACGGCCACGACAATGAGCGCGTCGTACGCCTCGGTGGTGCTGGGTCCGGCGCACCTGCACGGCGTCACGGTGCTGCTGCGACCACCGGCTTTCGGCGATTTCGCCGAGTGGCGGCGGATTCGGCTGCGTGATCGCGACTGCCTCGAGCCGTACTGGTTCCATTCCCCGCTGACCTGGGAACAGCGGCACACGGCGACCCGCTGGGTGCGTGAATGTCTCACTGCCCGAGCCGAAGCCAGGGCAGGACGACGGGTGAGCACGGTGCTCGAGATCGACGGCCGCTTCGCCGGGCAGATCGAGCTGGTCAGCATCGACTCCGGCGCCGCCGAGCTCAGTGTGTGGGTCGACACCGAGGTCGCCCGGCGCGGTGCGGGCGGGCTGGCCGGGTCGCTGCTGCTCGACTTCGGTTTCACCACAGTCGGTCTGGAGCGGATCACCGCGCCGATCGCGGTCACCAATGCCGGTGCCCGGCGCGCGGTCGCGCAGCGATGGACGCGGGAAGCGGTGATGGCCGGGTATTTCGATGTCGGCAGCGGCCGCATCGACCACGAGTTGTGGGCGGTGACCAGCGATCGCGTACCCGCAGGTGGGTTCGCCGCCGATTGGCTGGACGGCTACCTCGCCGCGCACCCCACCTCGGACAGTCCGCGGACAGCCCAGACCACGGTGCCCGCGACCACGATATCGAGGTACACGATACTGCGGGCGCGGGCGCGCTACTGCCTCGGCACACTGCGACGTGCGGCCGCCTCACTGCGCGCAGCCCGCCCGGCCGCGGTGTCCGACGAGCACGGACCGGTGACGTTACGCCCCTGGCGCAGCGACGATTTCACGCCGCGCCGCGCCGCCCGGATTGCCGCGCGGCCACTGCTCGCACCCGTCAGTTCGCCCGATGATTGGGCGGGTCGCCATACCCGGCGCGAATGGTGGCGAGCCAGAGCTTCGGCTCGGAAGGGGCCGCGCGGGCGGCACGGCGCGGTCTTCGTCGTCGAGGAGGCCGGCCGTTACGTCGGTGAATGCCGCCTGTTCGATCAGGACATGTTCGATCGCAATGTCCGTGCGGCTCTGTGGGTTTCACCGCAGGCGAGCCCGGACACCGCGGCCGGCGCGTTACGCTTGCTGACCGCCCACGCCACCGAACGGCTCGGAATCTGGCGGCTGACGCTGGCCGTGCCGACCACCGACCGCGTCGGCGCGGCCGTCGCGCGCGCGGCCGGTCTGCGGCACGAGGGAACCATGCATCGCTACCGGGGTGTCGACGGCGAACTCACCGACCACGAACTATGGGCGTTCAGCACTGCTCACACGGTCCACCTGTCCGAGGCCGGAGGGGACATCACATGACAGAGCACCCGATCGCACAGGCCCCAAGCACCGAGCATCGCGGTTTCGATCGCAGCAACGAGCTGCAGGCACGCCTGCACGACCTGATCCCCGGCGGCGCGCACACCTACGCCCGCGGCGCCGACCAGTATCCGGAGCTCATGGCACCGATCCTGGTGCGCGGTAACGGCGCGCACGTCTGGGATGCCGATGGCAATCGCTATGTCGAGTACGGGATGGGCCTGCGCGCGGTCACTCTCGGCCACGCCTACACACCCGTGCTCGACGCGGTCTCGGGCACCATCGCCGACGGCGTCAGTTTCAGCAGGCCGACCGAACTGGAACTGCGTGCCGCACAGGATTTCCTGTCCCTCGTGCCCGGCGCCGACATGGTGAAGTTCGCCAAGAACGGCTCCGACGCCACCACCGCGGCGGTCCGCCTGGCCAGGGCCGTCACCGGTCGCAGCACGATCGCCGTCTGCGCTCAGCCGTTCTTCTCCGTCGACGACTGGTTCATCGGCACCACCGAGATGGCGGGCGGCATCCCCACCGTCGACACCGTGCAGTTCCCGTACAACGATCTCGACGCCCTCGAGACGACGCTGGCGGACGGCTCCGTGGCCGCGGTCTTCCTCGAGGCCGCGACCGCCATGGCCGAACCACTGCCCGGATATCTGGAAGGTGTTCGCGCGCTGTGTGATCGGTACGAAACCCTACTCGTCTTCGACGAGATGATCACCGGCTTCCGGTGGTCGACGGGTGGCGCCCAGGCCGTCTACGGCGTGACGCCGGACCTGTCGTGCTGGGGCAAGGCGATGGGCAACGGGTTCCCGATCTCCGCGCTGGCGGGCAAGCGCGAGTACATGGAGCGGGGCGGGCTACGCACCGATCAGGACCGGGTATTCCTGCTCTCGACGACGCACGGCCCGGAAACATCCGCACTGGCCGCGTTCCGTGCGGTGGTGCACGCCTACCGCACCGAGGATCCCGTCGCGCGCATGGAACAGGCAGGCCGCGCACTCGCCGAGGGGGTCAATGCGATCGCCGCCGACCTCGGCATCGCCGATTTCCTCCAGGTGCGCGGCAGATCGTCCTGCCTGATCTACCGCACCCTGGACGCGGAAGGCGCACCCTCGCAAGCCTTTCGAACCCTGTTCCTGCAGGAACTGCTGGTCCGCGGCGTACTCGGCCAGTCGTTCGTCACCTCCGCCGCCCACGACGCGGCCGCCATCACCACCACGATCGCCGCGTGCGCCGAGGCCGCCGAGGTCTATCGCCGGGCGATCGAGCGCGGCACCGTCGACGGGCTGCTGCGCGGCCGCCCTGTCGCTCCCGCACTGCGTCGCACCGCGGCGCCCCGACAGATCGAAGCGAGCACCCTCCGATGACCCGTGTCGCCATCGTCCACGAACGTTTCACCGAGTTCGGCGGCTCCGAGGCCGTCGTCGGCGAATTCGTCGAAACCTGGCCCGATGCCGAGGTTTTCGCGCCGATCGTCGCGCCGGGCGGCCTGCGCGAACCCGTGCGCGACGTGCACGACACCTGGCTCAGCACGGCGCACACCTACACCGGCCGCAGACACGCTCCCCTGCTGCCGCTGGTCCCGCGCGCGTTGCGTCGAATGCCGTTGCGCGACTTCGACGTTGTCGTGATCAGCCATCACGCGTTCGCCACCCAGGCCGCCCTGGCCACCGCCGCCCCCGTCGTCGCCTATATCCACTCCCCCGCCCGCTGGGCCTGGGATCGCGAGTTCCGCGCGCAGGAGGCCGGAGGGCGCGCCGGCCAGCTCGCGCTCGGCGCGCTGGGCACCCTGGCTCGACGCGGCGAGCTGCGCGCGGCACCGCGGCTGACGCACGTCATCGCCAATTCGCACGCGGTCGCCGAGCGCGTCACCGACTGGTGGGGCCTGCCCGCCTCGGTCGTCAACCCGCCCGTCCAGGTCAGCCGGTTCACCCCCGATCCGAGGGTGGCGCGCGAGGACTTCTTCCTCTGCGCGGGCAGGCTCGTGCCCTACAAGCGCACCGACCTCGCCATCCGCGCCGCACAGCGGGCCGGTGTCCGCCTCGTCGTCCTCGGCGAGGGCCGGTTCCGCGCCCAACTCGACGAGATCGCCGGATCGGAGACGACCTTCCTCGGCGCCACCTCCGGCGCGTTGCTGCAGGACATGTACCGACGCTGCCAGGCCCTGCTCATGCCCGGCATCGAGGACTTCGGGATCGTCCCGGTCGAGGCGATGGCCTGCGGTACGCCGGTGCTCGCGGTCGGCGCGGGCGGCGCCCTCGACACCGTACGGCCCGGCGTCACCGGCGAGTACGTCCCCGCCGGCTCCGATGCGGACGTCGTCGCGGCACTGGTCGAGCGCATGCGGGAATTCAGTTCGGCGACCTACGATCCCGCGAAAATCCGCGATCACGCCAGCACCTTCGCCCCCGAGGTCTTTCGCACGCGGATGGCGAGTACCGTCAGCGACGTACTGGCAGCGCGATAGCGACAAGTTGTCCGAAACTTCGAGTTACGGAAATCTCCTGTCACACATACCCTTTGACCTGCGACGACGGGTGACAATTCCCACACGGTCACAGACACCCGAAGACTTGCCCGGCAAGGTTACTGGCGAGTACGGTTAGTCCCAGCCGGGACGACGATGTGCCCGGTTTCTCTCCAGCCACTTTTACTGCTGGACCTCAACCGTTGATTTCGCATCCACCGCCGCATGCCGATCACTGTTGCGCGACACCGTGTTTCGAGATTCTCAGGAGGGGCGATGGTTTCCTACATCGTGACAGGCGGTACCGGATTTCTGGGTCGGCGAGTGGTGCGAGGGCTGCTCGCGGCCGACCCCACCGCGATCGTGCACGTGCTGGTGCGTGCCGAATCGCTGGCCAAGTTCACCGCGCACAATGCGCAACATCCCGACAGTGATCGCGTATTCGCGCTGGTCGGGGACCTGACCGCCGAAGGCCTCGGCCTCGGCGACGGTGCGCCGCGCGCCGATCACGTGCTGCACCTCGGCGCGGTCTACGACATGACGGCCGACGAGCAGACCGCGCACGCGGCCAATGTCTCGGGCACCCGCTCGGTGATCGAGCTGGCCCGCAGCCTCGACGCCACCCTGCACCACGTGTCGTCGGTGGCAGTCGCCGGCGATCATCGCGGCAAGTTCTTCGAGGAGGATTTCGACCTCGGCCAGAACCTGACCTCGCCGTATCACCGCACCAAGTTCGCCGCGGAGAAGCTCGTGCGCGAAGCTGACGACGTGCGCTGGCGGGTGTATCGCCCGGCGATCGTCGTCGGTGATTCACGCACCGGCGAGATGGACAAGATCGACGGCCCCTACTACTTTTTCTCGGCCATCTCGACGCTGGCCGGCCTGCCGTCCGAACTGCCGTTGCCGCTGCCCGATCTGGGCGCGACCAATGTGGTGCCGGTCGATTACGTCGCCGAGGCGATGGTTCGCCTCGTGCGGCGCGAGGGTCTCGACGGGCGCACGTTCCACCTGGTCAACCCGCGTCCGCAGCCGTTCGGGGAGATCTACCGTGCGCTGGCCACCGCCGCGGGCGGGCCTGTCGGTATCGGCACCGTGCCGGGCAGCGCGCGTGCGCTGAGCGGTCTCGGTCAGGTCCCGGGCGCGAACGCGGTGCGCGACTTCCTGTTCGAGCAGGCGGGTATTCCCGCCGAAGTCGCACCGCACGTCGCTTTCACCGCCGAGTTCGTCGGCGATTCCACGCAGGCGCAGCTCCCCGGACTCACCGCGCCCGCGTTCGATACCTACGCGGACCGGCTGTGGGACTTCTGGCGCGACAACCTCGACCCGACTCGGGGGCGTCAAGCCGCGAACGCGCCCCAGCTCTCCGGTCGCACCGTGCTGATCACCGGAGCGTCCTCGGGTATCGGCCTGGCCACCGCCCACGCCGTCGCCCGCCGTGGCGCGATCGTGCTGATGGTCGCTCGTGGTGCCGAAGACCTCACGGCCGCAGCGGAATCCGTGCGTGCCGAGGGTGGCACCGCCTTCGCCTACCCGTGCGATATCACCGATGCGGAAGGCGTCGAACTGCTGGTCAAGACGGTGCTCACCGAGCACGACCACGTCGACTACCTGATCAACAACGCGGGCCGCTCCATCCGCCGCTCGGTCGCCAACTCCGTGGACCGTATGCACGACTTCGAACGGACCATGGCGGTCAACTACTTCGGTGCTGTTCGCCTGATCCTCGCGTTGCTCCCGTCGATGCGCGAACGCCACTTCGGTCACATCGTCAATATCTCCTCCATCGCCGTGCAGACCAAGGCACCCCGCTTCGCCGCCTACGCGGCGAGCAAGTCCGCTCTGGACAACTTCAGCGAGATCGCCGCCGTCGAAAACCGTGGCGCCGGTGTCACTTTCACCTCTATCCGGATGCCCCTTGTCCGGACCCCGATGATCGCGCCGACCGAGGTCTACCGCTACCTCCCCCTGCCCGATCCGGAGCGAGCCGCCGACATCGTGATTCGTGCGCTGCTGGAACGACCCGACCGCATCGACACCCCCGTTGGCACGTTCTCCGAGGCGGTCGAGATGTTCTTGCCGTCGCTCAAGCGCACGATCATGCACACTGGATTCCGCCTGTTCGGGGAATCCACCGCGGCGCAACGGAAGCCGGGCGACGCTCCGGTCGTGGCCGAGCCTGTCGAAGCGGTCGAGCCGGCCGAGCCTGCGCGCAATGCCCTCACCGTGCTGGGCCCGGTGTTCGCTCCGCTCATGGTGATGCCCGGATCCGCTGCCCGGATGGGCCGGATGCTCCCCGGCGTGCATTGGTGAGCAACCGCTGAAACCCGGCCGGTCACGATGTTCGTTGTCGTGACCGGCCGGTTCTGTTCACTGCAGGTTGGTGCTCGCCCAGGCCGCGAGGGTCGTCGGCGTGGTGGTGAGCTGTGTGCGCGGGTCTTCGGCGACGTACCCGGAACTCAATCCCGCTGACATACCGGCGATTCCATCGACTTGCCCCTGCCCGAGACCTGCTGATCGCAGCATCTCCCGGAACTCGTCGTCGCCGAGGTGGATCGGGGTGACCTCGTGCCCCAGCTGCCGGCCGAGGGTCTCGGCGACCTCGGTGAACGTCAGATCCCGCGGCCCGTGCACCGCCTGCACAACACGCCCCGACCAGGCATCCGACAGCAGCCGGACCGCGGCCACCTCACCGATGTCGCGCGGGTCGACCCAGGCCATCGAGTGGTCCAACGGCCACGGCGTGGACAACGTGCCCGCCCTGATCTCGTCGAGCTGGGTCAGCAGGTTGGTGAAGAAGTAGCCACACCGCAGGTGCACCACGTTGGTCCCGGTCGCGTCGAGCAACTCCTCGGTGCGCGCCAACCCGTCGATCTCTCCTGCCCCACCCCGCTTCTCCGCACCCCCACTGCTGAGAAACACCGTCGCGTCGATCCCGTTCTCCGCCACCGCCCGCGCCGCCGAAGCCCCCATCCGCGCATACCCCGCCACCGGATCACCGTCCACCAGCGCAGGCGGATCGACCCAGAACAGCCGATCAGCCCCCACGGTGGCCCGCACCACCGCGTCCGAATCCCCCTGATCGACCTGCACGACATCGACGAACTCACGCACCGCGCCATCGAGCCGCCCCGGATCGCGCATCAGTACCGTCGGCCGAACCCCCGCCTGCACCAGCAACTGCACGACCCGGGCCCCCACATGCCCGACCGGCGTAGTGACAACTACCTTCTTTGCACCCTCTCGAAGTCCCATAACTCCACGCTAGGGGCCATCGCGGCCAATTTCTGGCCGCGACAGCCGAGAGATGTCGATGGCTTCTTCCCGGCCTACCATCAATCAGCGTGATCGAACGGGGTCGAGGGAAGCACTCGGTGACCACGGGTCTCCCGCGGCGATGAGGGTGCGGGTGGCACGGAGTTCTCTCGGTCTCGACATGGCGACGGCGCCGACCGGTCGGTCGTTGCGCAGGGCGATCGCGAGGAAGTCTCTGGAGTTGAGGGCGCCGTCGATGACCAGGTCGTCGTGGGGGTGGATCCAGCCGGCGAACTGCATCGACAGACCGTGTTGGTCGGTCCAGCCCCAGGGGATTTCGGCCGGGGTGGTGGGGTGGCCGAGGATGGCTTTCGCGGCCGCGGCGCCGTCGGACAGCGCGGTGTTCCAGTGTTGGCCGCGTTCGAATTCGCCACGGCGGGGGTTGAATACGGTGGTGGCGTCGCCTGCGGCGAACACGGCGGGTGCCGAGGTGCGGTAGTGCTGGTCGATGATGATGCCGTCGTTCACCGCGATGCCCGCGGATTCGGCCAGGGCGGTGTCGGGGACCGACCCGATGGCGACAAGAGCGGCTGCCGCGGTGACGGTGCGGCCGTCCGCGGTGACGGCGGTGACGCCGTCGGCGGTGTCGACGAGTTGCGTTGTGGTGACACTGTTCTCGACTACCACGCCGTGCTCGGTGTGAATTTCGCACACCAGCTCCGACACGGCCTGCGGCACGATCCGATCGAGCAACATCGGACCGGCGTTCAGTACGGTCACCTCGGCGCCGAGACCGCGGGCGGTGGCGGCGACTTCACAGCCGATCAGCCCGCCGCCGATGATCAGCAGCGAGCCGCCCGCATCGATCGCACCTCGCAGCGCTGCGATGTCGGACTGTGTCCGCAGGGTGTGCACGCGGTTCGACGCGGTATCGATGGTGCGCGCTCGCGCTCCGGTGGCGAGCAGCAGGCTGTCGTAGCCGAGTACCTCACCGGTGCTCAATCGCACTGTCGCGCTGTCGGTGTCGATCGCACGGACCCGCGTGGCCGGACGCAGATCGACCGCGTTGTCGGCCCAGAAATTCACCGGCTTCAGCACGGCCCGCTGGAACGGGGTGGTGCCCGCGAGCAGTTCCTTGGAGACCGCCGGTCGGCGATAGGGCAGGTCGGGTTCCGCGCCGACGAGCACGATCTCGCCGGCGTAGCCCTCCCGTCGCAAGGTCTGGGCGGCGGTGGCGCCGGCGACACCGGTGCCGACGATGACGATTCGTCCACTCATCCGCGGCTCACCTCCCGCATGTCGAAATCAGCTTTGGCGGCACCGCAGTCGGGGCAGGACCAGTCGTCGGGGATGTCGTCCCAGCGGGTGCCGGGTTCGATGCCGTCCTCGGGCCAGCCGAGCGCCTCGTCGTACTCGAAACCGCATTGGACGCACTGGAACAGTTTGTAGTCGCTCATCGTGACGCGCCTTCCTTCCGTTCGAAATCGACCTTCTCGCGGACACCGCAGTCGGGGCAGCACCAGTCGTCGGGGATCTCGGCCCACGCCGTACCGGGGGCGAAACCCTCACGCGGAGCGCCGAATCGCTCGTCGTAGACGTAGTCGCAGACAGGGCAGAGGTAAGCCATCAGTTCGCTCCGTACTTGGCCAGGACCTTCGTCCGCTTGCTCGGCTGGATGTTGACCCGGGTGATGTCGCCGCCGTAGTGCGCGAGGACGCGATGGTCCATCACCTTGCGCCACAACGGTGTCAGGTAAGCCAGGCCGATCAGGCTCGCGTAGCCGCTGGGCAGCTCCGGTGCACCGTCCATGTGCCGCAGAATCTGGTAGCGGCGGGTGGGATTGGCGTGATGGTCGCTGTGGCGCTGGAGGTGATAGAGGAAGATGTTGGTGACGATGTGGTCGGAGTTCCAGCTGTGCTCGGGGGTGCAGCGCTCGTAGCGGCCCGAAGCGGTCTTCTGCCGGAGCAGACCGTAGTGCTCGAGATAGTTCACCGTCTCCAGCAGGGAGAAACCGTAGATCGCCTGGATCACCAGGAACGGCAGGATCGACGGCCCGAACACCGCGACCAGCCCCGCCCACAGCACGACCGACATGAGCCAGGCGTTGAGCACGTCGTTGCGCAGCGAGAACGTGCTCTTGCCCAGCCGCTGCATGCGGGTGCGCTCCAGCTCCCACGAGGACATCAAACTGCCCCACACGCTGCGCGGCAGGAAGCTCCAGAACGATTCGGCGAAGCGCGCACTGGCCGGATCCTCCGGCGTCGCGACGCGCACGTGGTGGCCACGATTGTGCTCGATGTAGAAGTGGCCGTAGAAGGTCTGGGCGAGGGTGATCTTCGACAGCCAGCGCTCGAGTTCGTCCTTCTTGTGGCCGAGTTCGTGCGCGGTGTTGATCCCGACGCCGCCCATCGCGCCGATCGTGAAGGCCAGGCCGATCTTGGAGATCAGGCCGAGTCCGCCGTCGATCCCGAGCCAGGACAGGTTGTCCGCGGTCCACAGGTAGCAGGCGAACACCAGGCTGACCAGCTGTAGCGGAATATAGGCGTAGGTGCAGTAGCGGTAGTACTTGTCGTTCTCCAGCTGCTCCATCACCTCCTCGGGGGGATTCTTGCCATCGGGGCCGAAGAACCGGTCGAGGGTCGGCAGCAGCACGTACACCAGGATCGGCCCGAGCCACCACCACACAGGCGCCACAGCCTGCCAGCCGAATTGGTTGAAGGCCCACACGAAACCGGCCGCCAGCAGGGTCGCGCTGGGCGCGACGAGGCCGAACAGCCACAGGTATCGCTTGGGATCTCGCCAGCGCGGCGGTGCGGTCGATCCCGCGTGGTCACCGATTCGAGATGTCGTCATTGCCATTCTCCTGATCACCGAGACTTCGGACACCTACTCGCTCGAAGTCGCCTTCGTTTACACAATAGCCTGTGTTGTTCCGATTGGATACACAGTTGATCAGATTGTCAACGAACGAGCACATCGACTGGCACATGTAGGATGATCACGTGGCCGAACCACCGAACTTTCAGGCAGAAATGCGCCAGCTGCTGCGCGACCGGATGATCGACGCCGCGCGCACGATGGTCGTCAGCGAGGGCTGGGGCGCGGTCAACATGTCACGGGTGGCCAAGGAGGTCGGCATCAGCAGGCCGGTCCTCTACAAGGAGATCGGCACCAAGCAGGCGCTCGCGGACGCCCTGATCGAGCGTGAGACCGGCATCTACCTGACCGGCGTCGCCGAGACGCTGGCCCGGCATCCGGCCGACCCGCTCGCGGGCATGACCGCCGCCGCCGAGTACACGCTGCGCACCGCGGGCGACAACACCCTGATCAAGGCGGTGCTCTCAGCTCGCCATGACGGCGATACCGCGCTGCTGCCCGCCCTCGTGAGCGACCCGGAACCGGTACTCGGGCGGGCCGTCGCCGCGCTCAGCGGCACCGTCCGCGAGCAGTACGAATTCGCGTCCCTCACCGATGACGAGCTGACCGCGGTGGTCGAGATCATGGTCCGGCTGACGCTGAGTCATCTGTTCCAGCCGACAGGCAGCGTCGACCGCGCGGTGGCGCAGATCGGCGCTGTCCTCTCGGGGGTCATGCCCGACCTCTGAGCGGGCTCACAACCGCGCGCTCACCTGTCCGGCCGCGGCCGCGAACGCCCACTCGTAGCTGCCGTGCGCGGCCGGGAACACCCCGCCCGCGCACACCGGATCGCCTGCGGCGCAGTAGTTCGCGGTGCGGTCGGCGTACACCGGTGCGACAGTGCCGCCGACGAGCCGCAGTGGGTCACCGAACAGCAGCACCGACACGATCCGCGAGGACAGTTCGGGAGGTAGCACCCACGCGCCGGGGATGGCCGCGGAGCCAAGGACAGCATGGGTGACGACCGCGCCCTGGGAATAGCCGACGAGCACGAAGCGCTGGTCCGGGCAGGCGGCGGCCTGGTCGATCAGATGGCTCGTCATCGCCCTTGTGCCGTCGCTCATCGAGGTCGGCACCAGCAGATCGGCCGGGTACTCGACGCGGTGGGCGGTGGTGTCCACCGGCAGTTGCGCGCTCAGCACCGCGTACAGCGGGTCGCCGATGGCGGCTCCCAGATAGCCGGGTTCCACTGTGCCGCGGGCTATTACGACGTCGAGTGTGGCGCAATTCTGCGCCCACGCTGCCAGTCCATGGGACGTCGCTGTCCCGATTCCCGCGGCCAGTAGCAACACCGACAGCGCTCGCGCTGTATGCCTTGCGACAATACGAATTGCCTTCCGATAGGTCATCGTGCCCACCTGCTCACGCCGTTGTGAGGAATAGAGAAAGAGCTTGCGCTCAGTGGTGGAATACCCGTTGACCTGCATCGACATGGCGCGAACTCGGCATCGGCTGCGCCACGGTTACATCTCGGATCGCCTGCGGCACAACGCCGCTCGAGACGAACTCAGTGCTTCTTGGGCTTCTTCTTGTACTTCGGCTTGTCGTGGTCGGGCTCCCACTCATAGCCCGCGACACCCCGTTCGCAGTAGGAGTCGGCGACGTGGACATCGCCCTGATCGCGCTCGCACCAGCGCGTTTTCGAGCAGGAAGTGGCACCGAGGCCGGCCACCACGGCGAGCGTCAGGACGGCAGCGCCGGTACGGGTTCGGACGTTCATGAGCGTGTCGAGCCTTTCATCGAATGAA
This sequence comes from Nocardia sp. FBN12, assembly GCF_054031145.1. Taxonomy (NCBI): domain Bacteria; kingdom Bacillati; phylum Actinomycetota; class Actinomycetes; order Mycobacteriales; family Nocardiaceae; genus Nocardia; species Nocardia sp. FBN12. The sequence goes on along the minus strand of NZ_CM132926.1, from coordinate 1,933,379 downwards.
ATGTCGCTGGTCAGGGCGTTTACAGGACTTGCCCCCGCCTGCCGACGAACCAATGCTACGTTCCAGGCATGTCGAGCACAGCGCCTGAGCCAACCCAAGATTTCACCCCCGACGCGATTGTCGTCGGTGCCGGACTGGCGGGCCTGGTCGCCGCGCACGAACTGGTCCTCGCCGGGCGCAAGGTGCTGGTGCTCGACCAGGAGAATCGCGCCAATCTCGGCGGGCAGGCGTTCTGGTCGCTGGGCGGGCTGTTCGTCGTCGACAGCCCGGAGCAGCGCCGGATGGGTATCAAGGATTCTTACGAACTCGCGCTGCAGGATTGGCTGGGTTCGGCCGGATTCGATCGCGACGACGAGGACCGGATGGGCCGCGAATGGGCGAAGGCCTACGTGCGGTTCGCGACCGACGAGAAGCGAGATTACCTACACGCCTTGGGTTTGCGCTTCACCCCGCTGGTCGGCTGGGCCGAGCGCGGTGGCGGTCTCGCGGACGGGCACGGCAACTCGGTGCCGCGCTTCCACCTCACCTGGGGCACCGGGCCCGAAGTGCTGCGGGTCTTCCTCGAACCGGTCCTGGCCGGTGAGGCGAAAGGGTTGGTTCGCTTCGCGTTCCGGCACCGCGTCGACGAGCTGATCGTCGAAGACGGCGCCGTGACCGGCGTCAGCGGCAGCGTGCTCGCGCCGTCGGACACCGATCGCGGCCAGGCGTCGAACCGGGATGTGGTGGGCGAGTTCACCTTCGGCGCCCCCGCGGTTCTGGTGAGTTCGGGCGGCATCGGTCACGCCCACGACCTCATCCGGCGCAACTGGCCCACCGAACGTCTCGGACCGTGCCCGCAGACCATGATCTCCGGTGTCCCCGCCTATGTCGACGGCCGGATGCTCGGCATCTCCGAAGCGGCCGGGGCGGCGCTGGTCAACCGCGACCGAATGTGGCACTACACCGAGGGCATCAACAACTGGGACCCGATCTGGCCCGATCACGCCATTCGCATCATCCCCGGCCCGTCGTCGCTGTGGTTCGACGCCAACGGAAAACGGATGCCCGCACCGTGTTTCCCCGGATTCGACACCAACGAGACCATGCGTCAGATCCTGTCGACCGGCTACGACTACTCCTGGTTCGTGCTGAACCAGTCGATCATCGAGAAGGAATTCGCGCTGTCGGGTTCGGAACAGAATCCCGACATCACCGGCAAGGACTTGAAGCTCACGGCACGGAGCAGGCTCGCCAAGGGCGCACCAGGGCCGGTGGAGGCGTTCAAGAAGCACGGCGTGGACTTCGTGGTCGCCGAATCGCTGACCGAGCTCGTCGACGGCATGAACGAGCTCGCCCGTGGGCCGAAGCTGGACGCGGCCGCCCTCGAACACCAGATCGTGGCCAGGGACCGCGAGGTCACCAACTCGTTCTCCAAGGACGCGCAGGTGACCGCGATCCACAGTGCGCGCAAGTTCCTCGGTGACAAGGTCCGCGTCGTCAAGCCGCACCGCATCCTCGATCCGGCGCACGGCCCGCTCATCGCGGTGCGCCTCAACGTGCTCACCCGCAAGACCCTCGGCGGACTGCAGACCGATCTCGATTCGCAGGTGCTGCGCCCGGACGGCACCGTGTTCCCCGGTCTGTATTCCGCCGGTGAGGTCGCCGGATTCGGCGGTGGCGGCGTGCACGGTTACAACGCGCTGGAGGGCACGTTCCTCGGCGGGTGCATCTTCTCGGGTCGAGCGGCCGGTCGGGCGATCGCGCGGCGCAAACCCTAGTGCGGGTGCCGGGGGGCCAGGGTGCGCGACGCTTCCTTGGCCACCTCGGCGAGCGCGCGCGCCAGCCGCGCGGTGTCGAGCGCGGTCCGCTCGCCCTTGACTGTGCCCGACAACGAGATCGCGGCCACCGCCACGCCGCGGCCACGGATCGGCACCGCCACGCAACCGACGCCCGGCATCGATTCCTCGGTGTCGACGGCCACGCCCTGACGGTTGCGGATGCGGGCGAGTTCGCGGAGCAGCTCGCCCCGATCGACGATCGTGCGCGCGGTCCGTGCCACCGTGTTGCCCCGCAGGGAGGCCTCCGCGATGCCGGGTTCGAGCGTGGCGAGCAACGCCTTGCCGACCGCGGTGGAGTGCGCGGGCAGCCTGCCCCCGACGCGAGTCGGGATGACCACCCGGCCGCGACCGCCCGAACGATCGAGGAACAACACCTCGCGCCCGTCCAGCACCGCGAGGTGGCCGACCAGTCCGGTGCGCTGGCTGAGTTCGTAGAGCAGCGGCCCCACCACCTCGCGCAGCTCGTTCTGCTCGGCCGCGAGCCCGCCGAGTTCGAGCACGCGCAGCCCAAGCCGGTAGCCGCCGGGGGTGTGCGCGAGCCAGCGCAGCCGGATCATCTGGTCGAGGATGCGATGCACGGTCGAGCGCGGCAGCCCGGTGCGTTCGGCGAGTCCGAGCAGCGTCAGCGTGGGGGTGGCGGCGTCGAACGCGTCGAGAATGAGCGTCATCCGCTCGATCATCGACGTCGGCGGTACCCCGGTCGCCCGGCCCGATCCGGTCCACAGGTTCTCCGGCGCCGGTTCGGTCACGATCTCGACCGTCATTGATCCAACCTCCACAGTGCGTAGCGGTAACAGACTAGAGCCGTTAGCTCCGCTTACGCACTATTTCGCGGTGATCTCAGGCCATCACAGGACTGATCGGCGTCACCGGCAGCCTGCGGCGCACGATCGGCGTGATGACCGCCGCGATCTCGCCGATGGCCACGGCGGGCGCGCAACCCGGGTCGGTGTGGACGAACGGAGCGCCCTCATCGCCTGCCGCGCAGACCGCCGGGTCGAACGGGATCCGGCCGATGACGGGGCAATAGGTGTCGAGCAGACCGCTCAAAGCACGGCTCACCGCGGTGGCGCCGCCGGCTCCGAACGGGGTCTGCCGGGTGCCGTCGAGGCTGTCGTACCAGGACATGTTCTCGATGATGCCCGCTACCCGCTGACCGGTCTGCGCGGCGACGGCGCCCGCGCGTTCGGCGATGCGAGCAGCGGTGCGTTGCGGCGTGGTGATGACGAGTAGTTGCGCGGTGGGTAGCAGCTGGGCGAGGGAGATGGCGATGTCGCCGGTGCCGGGCGGCATATCGATCAGCAGGATGTCCAGTTCGCCCCAGTAGACGTCGTTGACGAACTGCTGCAGCGCGCGGTGCAGCATCGGCCCCCGCCAGACCACGGGGGCGTTGTCGTCGACGAACATGCCGATCGATATGACGCGCACACCGAACGCTGTGGGCGGCATCATCATTCGCTCGACCAGGGTGGGCGTAGCGGTGATCCCGAGCATGGCGGGCACCGAATGACCGTGGACGTCGGCGTCCATGATGCCGACGCGCAAACCGCGCCGGGCCAGCGCGACCGCCAAGTTGACGGTGACGCTGGACTTTCCGACGCCACCTTTTCCCGAGACCACGCAGTACACCTGAGTCGGCGAATCCGGTTGTGCGAGCGGAGAACTGTTCTCGGTCCCACGCAGCTGAACGCGTAGGTCGCGACGCTGCTCCTCGCTCATAACGCCGAAGTCGACATCGATACCGGCCACGCCGGGCACTCCGATAACGGCAGCGTGGATGTCGCCACTGATCTTCGCCCGGAGTGGGCAGCCCGCGACAGTGAGCAGGATTCGCACGGTGACGCGGCCGTGTGCGCCGATGTCGATGGTGTCGACCATGTTCAATTCGGTGATGGGGCGGCCGATTTCGGGATCGTCGACACCCGCGAGCGCGGCCATGATCAGTTGTTCGGTCGGTGTTTGCATGAGCTGCTCCTCATTGGGACATGCTGGCGTGCAGCATGTCCGCGCGTTCGACGACCTTGATCCGCGCACGGCCTTCGGGTTCGCCCAGCGCGCGTTCGTGGGCGTCGAGTCGATACCAGCCCTCCCACGTGGTGAAGGGAATGCCCGCGGCGGTGAGATGTTCGGTCACGGCATCGGGGTGGGGTCGCGGTGCCGGTGCCAGCAGGGTGCGGTCGGCGAGCAAGCAGGCGACGGTTTCGTTGGCGTCACCTTTGGTGTGACCGATCAGGCCGACCGGGCCGCGTTTGATCCAACCGGTCACGTACACGCCGGTGAGGTACCGCGCACCCCCGCGTGCGCCCGGGTCGATCAGTACGCGCCCCGATTCGTTGGGGATGGTGGCGGAGCGGTCGTCGAACGGGAGGTCGGCGATATCGTCGGAGCGATAGCCGACAGCCCGATAGACCGCCTGCACATCCCACACCCGAAATTCGCCGGTGCCCTGCACATTTCCCGTTCCGTCGAGCTGGGTGCGTTCGGTCTGCAAACCGACGACCTTGCCGTCTTCGCCGAGGATCTCCGAGGGCGATTCGAAGAAGTGCAGGAACAGTTTGTGCGGGCGGTCGCCGTGGTCGCGGATGGCCCACTGCTCCAAGGTGTTGGCGACCATGTCGACCTGCTTGGAGTTGCGGCGCGCGGCTTCGGAGCCTTCGTCGTAGTCGATGTCTTCGGGGTTGACGATGACCTCGATGGTCGGCGAGTGGTCGAGTTCGCGCAGTTCCAAAGGCGTGAACTTGGCCTGGGCGGGGCCGCGACGTCCGAAGACGTGGACCTCGAGGGCCTTGTTGTTCTTCAGTCCTTCGTAGACGTTCGGCGGGATCTCGGTCGCCAGCAGCTCGTCGCCGGTCTTGGCGAGCACGCGCGCGACGTCGAGGGCGACGTTGCCGACGCCGAGGACGGCGACTTTCTCGGCGTCGAGGGGCCAGGAACGCGGGACGTCGGGGTGGCCGTCGTACCAGGACACGAAGTCGGCGGCACCGTAGGAGCCGTCGAGGTCGATGCCGGGGATCGCGAGGGCGCGGTCGGCGTTGGCGCCGGTGGAGAAGATGACGGCGTCGTAGAACTGGCGCAGGTCGTCGAGGGTGATGTCGGTGCCGTAGTCGATGTTGCCGAGCAGGCGGACCTGGTCTTTGTCGAGGACCTTGTGCAGGGCGGTGATGATGCCCTTGATGCGCGGGTGGTCGGGGGCGACGCCGTAGCGGATCAGGCCGAAGGGCGCGGGCATGCGCTCGTAGAGGTCGATGCTCACTCCCCCGTCCGAGCAGGCATCGGACTTCATCAACGCGTCGGCGGCGTAGATACCGGCGGGCCCGGCGCCGATGATCGCCACCCGCAGTGGGGTTCTCACTTCTCGTACCCCGCGACGAACGGCGTGTCCACGCCGAGGTCGCCCACCGCGCCCGCGCCGCCCGGCGAGCCCAGCGCCGTGTCGCGGCCGGGCAGCGCCATGGCGAAGAATTCCGCGTTCGTGGCGACGAAGCCTTCCTGGCCGGCCGGGATATCGTCGTCGAGATAGATCGCCTCGACGGGGCAGACCGGCTCGCAGGCACCGCAATCCACGCACTCGGTCGGGTGGATGTAGGCCATCCGGTCGCCGGTGTAGATGCAGTCGACGGGGCATTCCTCTACGCACGCGCGGTCCATCACGTCCACGCAGGCGGCTCCGATGACGAAGGTCATGGCTGTAGTTCCTTCTCGTTCGGCTCGCCGAGAGCGGCGAGGATTTCGTAACGCAGACGCGCGAATTCGGGTTCGAAGCGGGCGCCGGGTGCGCGCGGTGCGGCGATCTCGATGACCCGCTGGATGCGAGCGGGACGCGGACTGAGCAGCACGATCCGATCGGCCAGCAGGAGCGCCTCGTCGACGTCGTGGGTCACGAACAGCACCGTGGTCCGGCGCTGCTGCCACACCGAGATGAGCAGGCGCTGCATATCGGCGCGGGTCTGCGCGTCGAGGGCACCGAACGGTTCGTCCATCAGCAGCACTCGAGGTTGCGCGGCCAGTGTCCGCGCCAATTGCACGCGCTGGCGCATACCGCCCGACAGCGCACCGGGCAGGTGATCACCGAAGTCGGTGAGCCCCACCAGGTTCAGTAGTTCCTGGGCTTCGATGCGCCGGTCGCGCCGGGAGACCCCACGCAGTTTCAGCGCGAATTCGACGTTGCGCCGGGCGGTGCGCCACGGCAGCAGGGCATCCTCCTGGAACACCATCGAGCAGTGCTGGGCGCTGGGCCCACCGTCGACGGTGACCGTGCCGCCGATCGGCGGCAGCAAGCCGGCCATCGCCCGCAGCACCGTGGATTTGCCGCAGCCCGAGGGGCCGAGCAGCACCACGATCTGACCCGCGTCGACATCGAGATCCACTTCGGCGGCCAGACTTTCACCGTAGGCGATGCGCAAGCCGTCGAGCCGCACCGCGGCACCGGCGCTCATCGCTGTGCCCTCGGCAGCCACCGGTTCACCCGGCGCCCCGCCAGTTCGACCAGCCAGGCGGTGAACCAGCCGAGCAGCCCGATGGTGAGCATCCCGACGATCACCCCCGGATAGTCGAGGAGCCCGTAGGACTGCCAGGTGAAGTACCCGATGCCGAACTGGCCCGAGATCATCTCGGCGCTGATCACACAGATCCAGGCCACGCCCATCGCCACCGACAGCCCGGAGAAGATGCCGGGCAGCGCACCGGGCAGCGCGATCTGGAACAGGATGTCGCGTCGACGCGCACCGAGGGTGTGCGCCGCCTCCTCCCACACCTTGGGCAGCGCGTGCATGGCGTGGATGGTGCTCACCGCGACCGGGAAGAACGCGGCGAAGAAGGTGATGAAAACAATGCCCTGTTCCCCGGTCGGGAACAGCAGGATGGCCAGGGGCACCAGCGCGATCGCGGGGATCGGCCGGAACACCTCCAGTACCGGCCGCACAAGTGCGCTGACCACGGCCGAGCGACCGACCGCCATGCCGATCAGCACGCCCGACACGGTGGCCAGACCGAAGCCGATCAGGATGCGGCGGGTGCTGGAGAAGATGTCGCGGTAGTAGGTCGACGCACCGAGCTGGGTGCGGAAGGAATCGAATACTTGTGCGGGCGTGGGGATCTTGTCGAATCGCAACCAGAACACGACCTGGTTGGTGGTGAGCCAGTACCAGGCCAGTAGCAACGCGACCAGCGGCACGGCCGTCAGTACGGCCTTGCGTGCCTTCCGGGGAACGGTGAATCGGGTGATCGAACTCGGTGGCGTGGTGGTGATTTCGGGCTTCGCGACGGGCGCGGTGCGGGGTTGGGCGGAAACGGTCATGGTGAGCCTCCTGGTCTCACGTGACGGATCTAGCGAGCCTTCAGTGCTGCCTGGTAGTCGATCACCGTGACGCCCGGATGGGCGGCGGCGTAGTGCTGTGCGGCGGTACGGGTGGCGAAGGGAACCAGCCGATCGTCGGGTCCCGCGGCGGGATCGTCGACCCAGGTCGCGGTGGCGGCGAACAGCCGGGTACCGGTGCTGTGGTCGGGCACGTAGGCGGCACGGACGGTGGTGCCGGTGGCCGCGATCTGTCGCAGGAGACAGGTCGGGGTCTTGGCGACCGTGGTGGTCGGGGCGTCGGCGTACCACACCTCCGAGGCGGTGGCGAGACCGTCCACCACTCCCCCGCAGGTGGCATCGGCGCCGGTCAGTGGTGCGGGGGTGGCCACCGACGCACGGGCCGTGTCGTAGTCGGCGCCGTAGACGGTGCGCAGATAGCGGTCGTCGACGAACTCGCTGAGATCCAGATCCGACAGTGCGCCGAGGCTTTTCAGGAACGGCAACAGCGTGCCGAGCGCATCCACCTGTTGGGGCTTGATCGTCGGATCGAAGCTGACGAGTCCGTTCGGGCCGTTGTAGAGGTACACGACCTCGGCGGGCAGCCCGGTGATCTCGGCGACTCGTCGCGCGGCTTCGAGAGGGTTCTGGTTGAGATAGTCGGTGGTTTTGCGTACCGCGGTGAGGAACGCGGCGACGATGTCGGGATTGCCGGTGCCGAAGCGTTCGCTCGCGACGACAGCGTGGAAGGTCGGGATGCCCGCGCTACCACCGTCGTAGAGCAGTTTCGCCTTGCCGTCGTAGACGAGTTTCTGTGGCCACGGCACGAATTGGGCCAGCGCGGCCACCTGATCGCCCTGCAGGGCGGAGGCGCCGACGGCGGGATCCTGGCCGAGCAGCTTCACGTCGTCGAGGGTCATCCCGGCCGCCGACAGCCCGGTGGCGAGCATGCCGTGCGCGGCCGACCCGACACTGGTCGACACGATCTCACCGCGCAGGTCGGCGATCGTGGCGGCCGCCGAATCCGTCGGCACCACAATCTGATTCAGCGAACCGCGCAGGTTGTAGCCGGTGACAGCGATCAATTCGGACTTCACGTCGGCGTGATCGCGGGTCTTGGAGCCGTTGACCAGGATCGGCGCGTCACCCATCGACCCGATGTCGACCTGGCCCGCCAGCATCTGCGCGGTGAGCGGCGGGCCCGCGGCGAAGTCCTTCCACTCCACCTTGTAGGTGAGGCCCTTGGTCTTGCCGAGTTCGGCGAGTTCGGCCTCGAAGGTGCCGCGATCGCGCAGCAGCGTGCCCGCAGTGACGGTGTTGATCGTCTTGGACTGGTAGCCGATGTTCACGGTGACGGTCTTGCCGTCGTCGGCCGCCCCGCAGCCGGTGGCCAGGGAGGCCACCGCGGCGAAACCGAGCAGCAGCGCGGGAATTCGGGTGCTCATGGTCGGCTCTCTCAACGCAACAGGAACGGGATGTGCACGGTGACGGCGCCGACCGGGCACCGCGCGGCACACGGCCCGCAGTACCAGCATTCGTCGACGTGCATGTAGGCCTTGCCCGAATCCGGGTGGATGGCAAGGGAATCGAGCGGGCACATGTCCACGCAGAGGGTGCAGCCGTCGATACATTTCGCCTCGTCGACCGAGACCGGGACGTCGAGGCGGGCATTGACCTGGGCCATCAGAGTTCCTTTCCAGAGTTGGCGATGCCGATGCGGGCGAAGGCACGGACGTCGGCGTCCGGGTCGTCGAGGGCCGCTCGCAGCGCCGTGGTGATGTCGCGTCGCTCGGCGATCCGTTCGGCCAGTGCGCGCACTGCTGCCTTGCGGACGTCGAGGTTGGGATCGGAGACCGCCGACAGCAGTGGTGCCGCGGCGAGTTCGGGGTCGGCGGCGGCCAGGGCGATCGCTGCCGCCTGCCGGACCTGCCAGGCCGGGTCGGTCATCGCCGCGGCGGCCGTTGTGGCAGCTTGTTCGTCGCAGCCGGTGCCTGCCAGACTCGACAGAGCGGCGGCGCGGACAAGGGGCCGGGGGTCGGCAGCGAGGGCGAGCAGCGTCACCGCACCGCGCGGATCACCGATCGCCGCAATACCTTTCGCCACCCCGATCCGCACGTCCTCGTCTGCATCGCCGGCAGCGAGACCTAGTTCGTCGAGAGCGTCGACCGAGGTGAGCCCGCCCACGACGGTACGACGAACCGCCGCGTTCGAATCGCCCAGCCACCCGGCCAGCTCCGCCGCATCGGTCCTACGGTGCCGCCACAGCGCCTCGATCGCGGCCGAGCGCACCGCCGGTTCCGGCGCGGTGACGCAATTGCGCAGTGCCGCATCGAATTCCGAGCCGGGCACGAGTACCTCGAGGAGTTCTGTGAGCAAGCCGATGGCGGCGTGGCGCACGTCGACATCGGCATCGGCGAGTGCGGCGGCGAAAATCGGGGCAGCCTCGGCCCAGGCGTCAGTGGTCTCGCTGAGCACCGACAATGCCGTGCGGCGCACTTCCGGGTCGGGGTCGGTGATGAACGCGGTGAGTTCGCCGAGTTCAGGGCACTCATCGGCCAGATCCAGCAGGGCCAGCAGACGTGTGCTCATCGCGCACCCCACGCGCCGACGAGTTCGGGTGCGGAGACGTCGGCGACGCCGTCGGGCCGGACGAAGCCCGGCACCGGCACGATATAGGGGGCGACCGGCCTGGTGCGGAACTCCATCGCCCCGGTGACACCGCGATACAGGTTCAGATGACAGAACCATTCGGCATCGTTGCGTCCGGGCCAGTCGGCCCGCTGATGGTAGAGCCCCCACCGGCTTTCGGTGCGTCGCAGTGAGGCGCGGGCCGCCATCTCAGCACAGTCGCGAATGAAGGTGACCTCGGCGCAGCGCATCAATTCGTGCGGTGTGTGTCCACCCATGGCGGCGATCTCGGTGTTCATTCGTTCGAAGGCCTCGACGCCGAGGGCCAGATACGACTGCGCCTTCGGCGGCTGCAGATAGTCGTTGACGAAACGGCGCAGTTTGTATTCGACCTGCGGCTGGGGCGGGCCGTCGGGGTTGCGCAGGGGGCGGTAGATCAGCTCGTGCGCGGCCTCGATCTGATCGGCGGGTAGGTCGGGATGGGCTGCGCCGCGCGCGAATTCGCTCGCATGCGCACCGGCGATGTCGCCGTAGACGAACGCGCCGATCATGTAGTTGTGCGGCACCAGTGCCATGTCGCCCGCGGCGTAGAGGCCGGGCACGGTGGTGGCCGCGTGTTCGTCCACCCACACGCCCGAGGCGGAATGTCCACTGCACAAACCGATTTCGGAGATGTGCATCTCGATGTCGCCGGTGCGATAGTCGGTGCCACGGCCTTCGTGGAAGGTCCCACGGGTGGGGCGTTCGGTGGTGTGCAGGATCCCTTCGATCTCGCGGATCGTGGCGTCGGGCAGGTGGCTCAGTTTCAGATAGATCGGGCCACGCGCGCTGTCGAGTTCGGACTTGACCTCGGCCATCATCTGACCCGACCAGTAGTCGCAGTCGACGAAGCGATTGCCTTCGGAGTTGACCGTGTAGCCGCCGAACGGGTTGGCCACATACGCGCAGGCGGGCCCGTTGTAGTCCTTGATGAGCGGGTTGATCTGGAAGCATTCGATGCCGGAGAGTTCCGCGCCCGCGTGGTAGGCCATCGCGTAGCCGTCACCGGCGTTGGTGGGGTTCTCGTAGGTTCCGTACAGATAGCCCGAGGCGGGTAGGCCGAGTCGACCACACGCGCCGGCCGCCAGGATCACCGCGCCCGCCGAGATGGTGACGAATTCGCCGGTGCGCGTGTCGAATCCGACCGCGCCGACCGCGCGTCCGTCGACGGTGAGTACCCGTACCGGCATCACCCGGTTGCTGATGGTCACCTTGGATCGGACGTCGCGGGCGCGCAGGGTGCGGTAGAGCACCTTCTTCACGTCGCGCCCCTCCGGCATCGGCAGGACGTAGGAGCCGGAGCGGTGCACTTTGCGGACTGCGTATTCGCCGTGCTCGTCCTTCTCGAACTTGACGCCGTAGCCTTCGAGGCGCTGGACCATCTCGAAACCCCGTGTGGCGGTTTCGTAGACGGTGCGCTGGTTGACGATCCCGTCGTTGGCGACGGTGATGTCGGCGACGTAGTCCTCGGGGCTGGCTTTGCCGGGAACGACGGCGTTGTTGACACCGTCCATGCCCATGGCGAGCGCGCCGGAGTGCCGGACGTGGGCCTTCTCGAGCAGTAGCACGCTGGCGCCGTGCCGGGCGGCGGTGAGCGCGGCCATGGTGCCCGCGGTGCCGCCACCGACGATCAGGACGTCGCAGGTCAGTTCTCGCCGGTCGGTCAGCGGTGGAATCTGCATGGGGATCAACCCCTTTCGTGGTTGTCGCGGATGCGCCGCGGGGTCACCGGGACACGGTCGAGCCGCCCGGACAGGGAAAACCGGTCGCCGCGATAGCGGATGTATTCGAGATCGACGGGTCGGCCGGAGTCGGTGTAGGTGAGCCGTTCGAGGAACAGCAGCGGTGATCCCGCGCGGACCTGCAGCAGTCCGGCGACGGTGGGATCGGCGGCGACCGCCTCGATCGCGACCGCGGCCGAGCCAAGTGGCAGGCCGAGTTCGGCTTCGAGGAGGCCGAACACGTCGCAGCCGGTGAGGTCCTTGTCCAGCAGCGGAATGCCGACATCAGCGGTGAGGTAGCTGGCGTCGAGCGAGAGTGGGGCGCCGTCAAGGTAGCGCACCCGTTCCAGCGCGACGACCGGATCACCGGGCTGGAGCTCGAGCCGTTCGGCGACCAGCGGTGTGGCGGGCACGACCTCGGCGAGCAGGACCTGGTTCACCACCCGGTCGCTGCTGGTCTCGAAGGTTTCGGCGAGGCCGCGCAGGCGGTCGAGACCCTGTACGGCCTTGTCGGCGACGACGAAGGTGCCCGCACCGGGGACCCGGTCGATCAGGCCCTCGTCGCGCAGCAGGGTGAGCGCGTCGCGGACGATATTGCGGCTGGTGGCGAAGTCGGCGGCGAGCTGGGCTTCGGCGGGCAGTGCGCGTGTGCCGTAGACGCCGCTGCGAATGCGGGCACGCAGGATGTCGCGGATACGCCGGGCCGGTGCGCTGCGTCTGCCCGAACCCGGATCGGGAGGCCGTGGCCTCGCCGAGGAGGCTGGAGTGGCTGTCATGTGGCAAATGCTGCGAACGCCGCGTTACGAGGGACGTTTCGGGCAATTACCGGCTGGTTACGCCAGTTCCAGATCCCTGGCAAGAGCCGTGACCTGCGGTTATGTCAACGCTCGTATCAATCCCACCACTACCGGACGGGGAACCCGGTGCCCGGCGGACTCCTGCGCGATCAGTCAGCGCCGAGGTGGAGGCGGATCGTGTCACGAACCCAGCGCCTGTACCGGTCGAGCGACCAGCCTCGTTGGTTGACGAGATTCCCGTAGGTACCGGTGTTCACCAGACCCCACAGCATGTCGGCTACCGACTCGACGTCGATGTTCGGCGGTAGTGCGCCATCGCGCTCCAGTCGCCGCCCGAGCTCGAGCAGTTCTCCGTAGCGATCCGCCTCGCGCACCCGCAAGGTCTCCTCGACTTCCGGATGCTGGCGCCGAGCCACGACGAGCGCCTCGTGAATCCGCCACACCCTGGCCGCGACCTCGACATCGGCGGCGATTGTCGCGTCGAGCGCCTCCCACGCGGTCATCGTGTCCGTGATCGGGTGCCGTTCGAGTGCCGGAACGACATCGGTGTCGTAGATGTGCAGGTGCAGGGCGGTCAACAACTCGATCTTCGACGGGAAGTGGAGGTAGATCGCCTGACGCGATACCCCGGCTTCCTTCGCGACAGCTCCGAGGCCTGCGCCGTGATAGCCGTGCTCCTCGAACATCGCGCGCGCCGACTCGAGGATCTGGGTCCGGGTTTGGGGACGTCCGCCACTTGACACGCTGTAAACCATACCGTACTTTACAAGCTGTCAAGCAAATCCTCGAGGAGGAACGTCATGGCTCGCTACCTGATCACCACCTGGGACGGCGCGGGGAACCTCGTCCCGACTCTCGGCATCGCGCGTGCCCTGGTCGATCGCGGCCACGACGTGCGAATACTCGGCCACGAGACGATCGCGCGACGATGCGCCGATGTCGGCGCCCGCTTCGTCACCCTGACGCAGGGCGAGGGCTGGGACGCGATGGATACCCCGGACGACTCCGAAGCCGAGATCGCGCTCATGATCGAGCAGCTGTGCTTCAGTTCGTCCATCGCGAGCGACCTCGCGCGAGAGCTCGACCGCGAGCCCGCCGACGCGGTGATCGTCGATTGCCTGCTCTTCACCGCGATCGACGTCGCGCTGGCATCGGGCACGCCGACCGCGACGCTGTTCCACACGGCGTACACCATCTTCCGGGGCGGGCCGCTGGTCGAGATGTTCGCCCCGGGTATCGCGATCGCGAACGCGAGGCGCGCGGAACTCGGCCTGCCCACGATCGAGAGTCTCGCCGAGATCCACGACGCGTGTGCGCGGGCCCTCGTCGCGGTGCCGAAGGAGTTCGAGCCCGACGTGCCGGACGCGGCCAACGTGGTCCGCATCGGACCGGTGCTCGACGCGCCCGCCCTGTCGCGCGAGATCGACGAGGTCGATGTCGGCGACGGGTCGAAGCCGCTGGTCCTGGTCGCACTGAGCACCAGCGAGCAAGGTCAGGCAGATCTGCTGCAGCGGTGTGTCGACGCGGTCGCGCGGATGCCGGTGCGCGCCATCGTCACAACCGGAGCGGCGATCGACCCGGCGACTGTGCGAGCGGGCGCCGATACCCAAGTCGTGCGGTATGTGCCGCACGCCGACATCCTCCCGTCGGCCTCACTGGTGATCACCCATGCCGGACTCGGCACGACGATGGCCGCGCTCGGTCGCGGTGTGCCGTTGCTGTGCACCCCGATGGGCCGCGATCAGTTCTTCAACGCCGAACAGGTCCACACCCTCGGCGCGGGCCTGACACTGATGCCCGATGCGAGCAGTGAGGTGATCGCGCAGGCCGCCGCACAGATCCTCGGCGACAGCGGCTTCGCCTCGGCCGCGAAACAGCTGGCCGTCACGATCAGCGACTACGGCGGCGCGGCGCAGGCCGTTACCGTCATCGAGGCGCTCGGATAGGGCACCGCTCAACCGCGCACCTTCTCGAGCAGCGCGGCCCGCTCCACGAGCAGTTCGCCCGGCCCGGTCGGCGGCGTGTTGCGGCGCCAGATGGCCCGGAATTTGCGGGTCAGGCGGGCGGAATCAGCCGAGGGGACCTCCACCAGGGTGCCGGTGACGAGGTCAGGGGCGGCGATCAATCGGCTCAGGACCGCGGGGGCCATGCCGGTTCTGGCGGCTGCCACGATCGCGCCGGTCGAGCCGAGTTCGGCGGCCGGACCGGTGGGTGGGGCGGCGGTGGCCAGCAGGTCCCAGACAGTGTCGCGGGTGCCGGAGCCGGGTTCGCGCCACAGCAGGGCGGTACCTGCCAGTTCCTGGAGCGTGACCGGGGACTTGCGTTGCGCCCATGGATGATTCGGGGCCACGACCACGACGAGGTCGTCGGCGCCGAGTACCCGGCTGCCGAGTCCGGCCGGGGGGTGCGGGCCTTCCACGAAGCCGAGATCGGCGGTGCCGTCCCGGACGAGACCCGCGACCTGCGTGGAGTTCTCGACCTCGAGGGAGATCACGACTTCGGGGTGATCGGTACGCAGGGCGGCGAGCCAATGCGGAATACGGTGGTCGGCAATGGTTTTGGAGGCGGCGATGCGCAGGCGGGGGGCCTGGGCGGCCCGGAGCCGGGCGACGTCGTCCACGAGGTCGTGTACCGCGGCCAGGACGGTCCGGGCGTGGGCGACGACGGCGCGGCCCGCATCGGTGAGTTCGGAGCCGGTCGGACCGCGGTCGAGCAACTTCACGTGCATACGGCGTTCCAGCGCGGTGATCCGCATGCTCGCGGCGGGCTGGCTGACGCCGTGTCTGCGGGCGGCGGCGCCCAGGCTGCCCTCTTCGGCCACCGCCACGAGGAGAGCGAGAACCTCCAGGTCGGGTGTTCCGGGTGGCAGGGTCATCCGTTGATTATGGGTGATCACGAATCGTCGGCGCGGGTGTGGTGGAGCCTTTTGGCGACGCCGTACAGGGCGAAGACCGGTTTCAGCGGTAGCCACTCGCCGAAGCGATACTCGTTTCCGGGCGCCAGCCGGGCGGCCAGCTCCGGGCTCTGTTCGGCGAGATACTCCCGAGCGGACGCGGCGTGGGTGGGCAGCGAGACGATCTTGATCCGGTCGACGTCCTTCAGGAACGGAATCGCGAAAGCGATGTTCTCCCACGTGGATCGGCTCGACTCCTCCAACACGAGTTCACCCTGGTAACCGCGGGTTTGTGTCGCGTACTCAGCCATCAGCGCGGCCTCGGTCCGCGGGCCCGCACACGCTCCGCCGCACAGAACGAGGCGAGATTCGGGCGCCGTAGGATCGACTGATCGCAGGCCCGCGCGCACCCGCCACCGGTTCATCGCATTGGCATGGGTGCCGGCATTGCGATATCCGAGGACGACCACCGCTTCCGAGCCCCCGGTCGCCGCGCCCAGGCATCGGTGCGATGCACGCCAGTTGGCCCACTCGCCCCACAGCAGCACCCCGAGACCAGCAGCGACAGCGAACTGAGTTCGTTTCCGCACACATCCAGCAAACCATGAACCGTGGCAGGTTTCCCACCGGCTACTGATCATCAGCCCTCCGGGTCGGGCCGATCGGCCATAAACCAGACTTATGTCCCCCTCCTGATTCGGCCTCTACCTGGGAACCTGCCGCGAGGCGAAGGTGAAGAAGTGAACCGCGTACGCACCCTCGCCCCTGGTCTGGTCCTCGCCGCACTCCTGGCCACAGTGGCCACGCCGTTGGGCAAGGCGCTGCCGATGATCGGCGCACCGGTGCTCGCGCTGGGTGCGGGCGCCGCCGCCGGCGTCGTGCTGCGTCGACGTGACGTGACAGGCGAGACGTTCGGACCCGGGCTCGACGTCGCGCGGCAACGTTTGCTCGGACTGGCCATCGTGCTGCTCGGCCTCGGTTTGCCGCTCGGGTCGGTGATGGTTGTGGGGCGCGAGACAGCGGTCGTGCTGCTCGGGACGCTGCTCGCCGGCGGGGTGGCGGCGTTCTTCGTCGGACGGATGCTGGCGGTCGACAAGGAGTCGGCCACCCTGATCGCCGTCGGCACGACGATCTGCGGCGCCTCCGCCATCGCCGCCGCCACCGCGGTCCTGCGACCCGACAAACAACGGGTCGCCTACGCCCTCGGCACCATCTTCATCTTCAATG
Source organism: Nocardia sp. FBN12 (assembly GCF_054031145.1). Taxonomy (NCBI): domain Bacteria; kingdom Bacillati; phylum Actinomycetota; class Actinomycetes; order Mycobacteriales; family Nocardiaceae; genus Nocardia; species Nocardia sp. FBN12. The sequence continues at coordinate 1,916,964 of NZ_CM132926.1, read as the reverse complement.
TGACCGCTGTGCTGGTGTATCCGCCGCTGGGGCGCGCGCTCGGCCTGTCGCAGGAAGCGTTCGGGCTGTGGGCGGGCACCGCGATCAACGACACCTCCTCGGTTCTGGCCGCAGGCGTCATCTTCGGTGCGGGCGCGGCCCAGTTCGCGGTGATCGTGAAAATGGTTCGCAGCCTCGCCATCATCCCGCTCTGTATCGGCCTGCACGTCGGTCGGCGTCACATCATCGACGAAACCGGTACGCCCCAGACTTCGCTCCTCAGAGCGGTCCCTCTCTTCGTTATCCTGTTCCTGGCCGCCTCCGTCCTCGCGGGCCTTGACATCCTCCCCACCGACCTGACCGCCCCGCTCGCCACTACCAGCAGCTGGCTGATCGCCGCCGTCCTCGCCGCCATCGGCACCTCGCTGAGCCTGGCCCGCCTCCGCAGCGCAGGCGTGCGCCCCTTGATCCTCGGCGGCACCCTCGGCCTGATCCTCGGCACCACCAGCCTCGGCCTGATGTATCTGACCGGATGGTGCTGAATCGCGGAGCCCGCTCTCGACAACGAGCACTAGAATCGCTGGACATCAGAAGCTCGCGCGGACAGGAGGATGTCATGAACAACGTTTTCCGGATCATCGCCACCGCAGGTGCCGCCGCGGCATTGACCCTGGCTACCGCTGGAATCGCGGCAGCCGAGGAAGTAGCGCCGCGCTCGTCACCACTGGTCGAGTACATCGAGTCGTGGCCGCCCGCCCCCGCGGGGTGCAACGAGGCCTGGGACCCGATCGAGGATGCGATCGAGGACTCGGTCCCGCCACAGTACGAGCCGGAGTTCGATGCGTTCGACGACTGGTGCGAGGGCGACGCGGACTGACTCGCCCCGGCGATGCGGGGCGGCCGCGAGTCCGACCGCCCCGCCTCGACCTATCCCGTCGCGTTGACGGCGTTCATCACCGCTTCCAGCGAGGCCGCCACGACCGAGGTGTCGCGGCCGAATGCCCAGCCGGTGCGCGCTGCCGCTCGGTATTCGACATAGCTCACGGCAGTGCTGCCCGCGCCCTTGTCCACGGAGTGCTGGGTCAGCCCGAGGATCTTGATGGGATAGCCCGCCCGGTCGAGTGCGGCGGTCAGGGCGGCGACGGGGCCGACCCCGTGGTGCACCGAGTGCCGTTCGCTGCCGCGTGCGTCGAGGATGATCTCGGTGGCGCCGTCGGCGATTCGCCACTGCACCAGCGTGATTCGCTGATCAGGGGAGGTGTACGCCTGCTCGAACAGCGTGAAGAGCTCCTTGCCGGCGATCTCCGCGCCGGTGCCGTCGGTGTGCACTTGTACGCGCTTCGCGAGATCGATCTGCAGCCGGCGCGGCAGGTCCAGACCGTATTCGGCGTGCAGCAGGTAGGCGATGCCGCCCTTTCCCGACTGTGAGTTGACCCGGATCACGGCGTCGTAGGAGCGGCCGAGGTCGGCGGGGTCGATCGGCAGATACGGCACCCGCCACTGCGATTCACGCTCGGCGATGCCCTGCGCCGCTGCCCGCTCGCGGTGCTCGGCCATGCCCTTGCGGATCGCGTCCTGGTGAGTGCCGGAGAAGGCGGTGTGGACGAGATCGCCGACGTAGGGATGTCTTTCGGGTACGGGCAGGCGGGTGCAGTGCTCGACGGTGCGGCGGATCTCGTCGATGTCGGAGAAGTCGATCATCGGGTCGACGCCTTGCGCGTGCAGGTTCAGTGCCAGGGTGGCGATGTCGACGTTGCCGGTGCGTTCACCGTTGCCGAAGACGCAGCCTTCCACGCGTTGGGCACCCGCCAGCACCGCCAGTTCGGCGCAGGCGATACCGGTCCCCCGGTCGTTGTGCGGGTGCACCGACAGGATCACGCCGTCGCGGCGAGCCAGATTGCGGTGCATGTACTCGATCTGGTCGGCGTAGATGTTCGGGGTCGCGACCTCCACTGTCGCAGGCAGATTCAGCGTCACCGGGCGTTGCGAGGTGGCCTGCCACAGCTCGGTGACGGCGTCGCAGATCTCGAGGGCGAAATTCGGTTCGGTCAGATTGAACACCTCGGGCGAGAACTGGAAGCGTACGTTCGGCCGGTCGCCCGCCAGTTCCAGGACATCGCGCGCACCGGCGACGATCAACTCGCGCAGTTGCGCACGGTCCTTGCCGAGGACCACGTCACGCCAGACCGGCGCGGTGGCTGTGTACAGGTGGATCACCACGTCGTTGGTGATGCCGCGCACCGACTCGACGGTCCGTTCGATCAGGTCGCGGCGTGCGGGGGTGAACACGACGATGGCCACGTCCGGCGGTGCGATCGGTGTTTCGGCCAGCAGGCGCACGAAATCGAAGTCGGTTTGCGAGGCGGACGGGTAGCCGACCTCGATCTCCTTGTAACCCATGGCGATCAGGAGTTCGAAGAACCGGCGTTTGCGGGCGGGGTCCATCGGTTCGGCCAGCGCCTGATTACCGTCACGCAGGTCGACGGGCACCCACAGCGGCGCGGTGGTCATCCGCGCGTTCGGCCAGTCGCGGTGTCCGACGGGAACATCCACGCGTCGATGGATATCGCGGTATCGATACGACGGCATCGCCGAGTGGCGCTGCCGATTCCACGCGGGCGCGCCGTCGGCGACGGCGCCCGAGGGGGTGGTCAGGGTGGGGAATTCGGTCATGACTTGTTCTGCTTCCCGGCCGCTACGGGCCACGAGACGACGGTGACCGGCCATGACGGAGCCCCACGGCGGGGCGGCCGGTCGGTCAGGCCCCGCCGTGGCGGCCGAGAAGAAGCGCGGTGTAGGTCATGATGGGTACACTTCTACCACAACTCCTCAGACAAGTAGAGAGGTCTGCCGGTGGTATCGCAGGTACGACGTCAGCCGCTGGCCGCGCAAGCGGCTGAGCTCCTGCTCGCGCGGGTTCGTGCGGGCGAGTGGCCGCTGGGTCATCGTTTGCCGGGTGAGACGCTGCTCGCCGCTCAGCTCGGTGTCGGCCGATCGACGCTGCGGGAGGCGATCCGGGAGCTCGCGGGCAAAGGTGTGCTCGACAGCAGGCAGGGCTCCGGGGTATTCGTCACCGCGCTCGACGTGGCCGAGGATTGGGATGTCGTGCTCCGTGGCGCCACCATCGCCGCGGTGATCGAGGCGCGCATCGCGATCGAGGCGGAGGCCGCCGCCCTCGCCGCGCAACGGCGCACCCCTGCCGATCTGCGGGCCATCCGGCGCGCGCTCGCGGGTCGCCGTGCCGAAGGCCAGACCGTCGCCGATCACGTCGACGCCGACATGGCATTCCATCGCGCGGTCATCGTGGCCGCGCACAACGACGTGCTCACCCAGCTGTTCGACAGCTTCCTCCCGCGCCTGCGCCTGGCCATGATCGACATGCTCGAGTTGCGCCCGGTCCGCTCCGAGGAGGCCGATCACCGCGCGCACGAGCAGCTCGCCCAGGCGATCGCCGACCGAACCCCCACTGCCGCAGCGGAATTCAGCCGCACCCACCTGTCAACTCTGAAGGAGGCCTTCTCGTGACCGGCGCCCCCGTGATCGAACTCGACGACGTGACCTTCCGCCGAGACGGCAAGAAGATCATCAATGGCATCTCACTGACGGTCCGCGCCGGTGAGCACTGGGCCCTGCTCGGTCCCAACGGCGCGGGCAAGAGCACCCTGCTCGGCTTCTGCGGCGCGGTCACCTTCCCCACCACCGGGGCCGTGCGCGTGCTCGGCGAACAGTTCGGCCGGGTGGAGTTGGCCCGGCTGCGGCGCTCGATCGGCCACGTGAACCCGCGCCATCCGCTGCGCTACGCCCTCACTGTGCGCGAGGTCGTCCTCACCGGGGTCACCGGCACGATCGATACGCCCATGCGCTGGTCGCCGACCCCCGACGACCTCGTCCGTGCCGACGCGATCATCGACACCCTCGGCCTGTCCGGCAAGACCGACGACATCTGGCCCACCCTGTCCCAGGGCGAACGCGGCCGCACCCTGATCGCCCGCGCCCTGATCAGCGACCCCGAAGTCCTGCTCCTTGACGAACCGTCCACCGGCCTCGACCTGGCCGCCCGCGAACAACTCCTCACCACCATCGACACCCTCGATCGCACCCACCCCGAGGTCGCCTCGATCCTGGTCACCCACCACCTCGAGGAACTCCCGAGCACCACCACCCACGCACTGCTGATCGCCGACGGCCACACCGTCGCCGCGGGCCCCGCCACCGATGTCATCACCACCGACCACGTCTCCACCGCCTTCGCCCACCCGATCGAGGTTCGCTACGACGGCCGCTGGAGTGCCCGAGCCCGCTGAACCCGACGTGCGCGTGCGCGTCCGTCGGTCGAGCCCATGACGACACCCACCGCTACCGCTCGTTTCCCGCCGATCGCTCGAATGCCCAGGCGGGCAGAGATTCGCACGCATCGAGCCACTCTCGCGGAACTCCGTGGACCGAGCCGCAGTCTCCGGCACCGGTGTGGGCTGCGACGATGCCGCCGACGATCGCGGCCGTGGTGTCGACGTCGCCACCGGCTTCGACACAAGCGGTGACGGCGCGTGGATAGTCCTCGAGATAGGTGGCGGCTACCCACAGCGTGAAGGGCGGTGAGCCCATCGACCAGGTACGGCTCGACAGCCTGCAGCAATTCGTCTGGCGTACAGCCCTTTTCACGGGTCTCCGTGGCATACGCGGCGGCAACCGCCGCAACACGAACTCCCGTCGGCTATACCAGCTCGACCTCGTCGAATCCAACGGTCAGCTTGTGCCGGCGCTCGCGCAGGACATTTCCCTCGCAGTGCACAGTCCCCTCCCCGAATTCGATCCGTAGCTCCGACCGCCGAGCGTCGACCTCTCGGACAACCCCGCAGACGCCGCTGAAAGGACCGGCCGGAAAGTACACGACGTCGCCCGGCCCGTATTCGGTAATCCCCACGGCGCCACTGTAATCCATGTCAGTGGGTGTCGGTGGCGCGCAGCGAAGGACGTACGGGTACATACAGATTTTCGGCCTGCCGCATGTCGAGATTCTCGAGGTCGAGAAAGTAGGCGGATTGCCATTTCTGGGACCTGTGCGCCTGCTTGTTCTCGGTCACCGACCACGGTGGATACAGACGAAATCCGCGTTTGCCGCCGCGGCCCGCGACCGACACGATCCCGTGTTCGACGAGTGCGTTTCGGGAGAACACGAATTGGCCGACACGTGGTTCTTCGCGGACTGTGATCACCAGTAGATCAACGCCGTCCTCGTCGGCGAAGGGCTGCGTCGAGCCGTCGTCGGCACGCTGCCACACGGAAACGAACAGGCCCACTTTCGCCGGAGTCCGCTTACCCACCCGGAACCGGACCGTGCCATGGCCGACCCTGGACACGAAGGCTCCGTACTCTGCATTCTCCACCTCGGGAACAGCAGCCGACATGTCCAGTCCCAGCAGGGTGATGAGGCTGCGCGCCGCGAGAACGTCAGGGTGCGGGGTCATCCGAGCCTTCGAAGTCGAGGTCGAAGTCGTTGAGGAGTTCGTCGGCTCGGGACAGGGCTTGGTCGAGTTCGTCGGTGACGGAGTCCATCAGGGATATGCCGTCGAGCATGTCGGACAGTTCGGTGTGGAGGGCATGGAGCTCGGCGATCGAAGGGTCGACAGTGGTCCAGACGACGGTGTCGGACCACCAGGTGTCGCGTTGGATCCACGACCACATGATGTCGCGGACCAGGAGTGCGTCGCTGGTGAACAGCTGGCGATGTTCGGAGCCGGTGGTGTGCTCGAGTTCGTAGGTGCCGTCGTCGAGGTAGCGCGCCTGGATGTGGTCCGTCGGGGTCCGCGTGAGGAGGAGGAAGGGATGCTCGGGGGCCGGATCGGTGGCCGCGGCGCCGGGGCGGGCGGGGTCGACGGGGTGCGGGGCATCGGAGCCGTCACCGACGTGGACTACGACTTCGGGCTGGTCGTCGCGCTGGTCACCCATCGGGCCAGTGTGCCGGATCGGCGATGACCTCGGACAACCGGACCGATGAATCGGTGACGTGTACAGCGAGCATGACGTCCTGGCCGGAACCGAGCCACTGAAATTCCGGCTGCGCCACATCATGACGGCGGGTAGCCTCGCCCCGATGACGTGGAAAGCGCCCGAGATCGAGCCGACCAGAACCCTGGTAGGTGCGGATGAACGACCGATGTTGCAGTCCTGGTTGGACTTTCACCGTCAGACCCTGCTCGGCAAATGCGGCGGCCTCGACGGCGAGCAGCTCGCCGCGCGCTCGGTGGAGCCGTCCTCGCTCTCGCTGCTCGGCCTCGTCCGGCACCTCACCGAGGTGGAGCGGGGCTGGTTCCGGTTGTCGGCCGCCGGCGAGGATGTCGAACCGGTCTACAGCACCGATGACGAGCCCGACGCCGACTTCGACGACCTCACGTCAGTGCCCGCCGAGGCGGTCTTCGCCACGTTCCACGCCGAGGTCGCCGCCTGTGACGCCGCCGTCGCCTCGCTCTCGCTCGACCACGTGTTCCACGTCCCGTGGCGTAGCGACGACTACACCCTGCGCTGGGTGTATCTGCACATGATCGAGGAATACGCCCGCCACAACGGCCATGCCGACCTGTTGCGCGAGCGGACCGACGGGGTCACCGGCAGCTTCTGAGTCAGCCGGTGATCACTTCGGGGGTGAGCTCGTGGAGATCGCCGATGACCGCGTCGGCCAGGGCGAGGGCGTCGGGGTGTGGCGGGAACTCCGGACGCGGCGCCGCGATCAGGCGCATTCCGGCGTTGTGCGCGGAGGTCAGCCCGTTGGTCGAATCCTCCACGGCCGTACAGTCTTTCGGTTCCACGCCGAGCCGCTGCGCGACGGTCAGATAAACATCGGGTGCCGGCTTGCCGCGACCGACCTCCTCGGTGGACAGCACCACACCGAAATAGTCGAGCAGCCCGGCCTTCGCGAGCACCAGATCGATCAGGGTGGCCGGTGAGGAGCTGGCCAGGCCGAGTTTCCAGGAACCCGCGCACCTTTGCACCGCCTCGACGGCGCCGGGCAGCAGCGGGACGTGGTGCGCGTATTTGTCGGCCATCAGATCGATGACGTCGGCGGCCACCTTTTCGGGGGGCTCAGCCACGCCCAGGTCGTCGGCCAGGTACGACGACCACTCGACGGTGTTCATCCCCATCATCTTCTTCTGCGAATCCGGTTGCCACCGGCCACCTTTGAGGATGACGTATTCGTTCCTGACCTGTTCCCAGATGGGCTCGGAATCGATCAGCACGCCGTCCATGTCGAACACAACCGCCGCGTTACCCATGTGCTCAGCCTTTCGCCACTCACCCGGAAACGGCACCACCGGCGGTGCGCCGACTCTCCGGAAACCTTGGAGACCTACTCGGTGATCGGCATCCACCCTAGTTGACCCGACACCGATCCCCGACGCGAACAACCAGCTCGGCAGCGATAACGTGTTACATATGGACGATACACAGGTCGGCAGCTCGCTCCCGGACGAGAAGCATCACGAAGGCGGATTCCGGCCGGTTGCCGAGCTGATCCAGGCGCGCAAAGACCGCGACGCCGACAACACGGTGGGCGGACCGCACTACGGCGAACTGATCGAACAGGTCCGCGAGCTGATGGATCGGGCGCGACTGGTCAACCCGTCCGACGAGCTCGCCAAGGAGGCCATCGCCACCCTCGAGCAGCTCAATGCCCGCCTCGACGAGGCGGTGGTGGACGAGTGGTCCTCGCCCAGCTGGACCCGCACCGACCTGCCCGCGCGCGGCAACATCACGTTGCCGCCGTACACGGTGGTCAGCGGCGACCGCGACGGCGTCACCGCGAAAGTCACCTTCCGCACCTTCCACCTGGGCGGCAACAACGCCGCACACGGCGGGCACATCGCGCTCGCCTTCGACGACATCATCGGTATGACCGCCGCGCTGTCCACGAAGTCCGTGACCCGCACGGCCTCGCTCACCCTGGACTACCGATCGATCACCCCGCTCAACCGCGAGCTCACCGTGCGCGCGTGGACCGAGCGCGTCGAGGGCCGCAAGGTGTATCTACGGGCGACTCTGCACGACGGCGACCGGTTATGCGCCGAGGCGAAGGGGTTGTTCATCGTGCTCAAGGCCGGCCAGCCCTGACCCACCGCCGACATTGCGATCGACGTGATCGCAATGTCGGCCGCACGGCCCGAGGTGGCGCAATAGCAGTTTCCGGTCGGATACGCGCAGGTCGCGCGAACCGCCACCCGGCGTAGAAACATCCCCTGAATTCGCACCCGAATCGCGGCGGGACGGGTGCCCCACAATCGCCGCTATCGTCGCTGTTCATGCAGGTCAGCGAGAAAACAGGGGCTCCGGAGCCCACCCCGATCCGGGGCCAGCGCGCCGATCGGGCGCGTCGGGTGGCCGATATCCTGCGCCACCAGATCCTGGCGGGCGCCGTGCGTGGCACCGTGCCCGGCGAGCAGGAGCTCGCCGCCGAGCACGGCACCTCCCGCAATACCGTGCGCGAAGCGCTGGCGCTGCTGCGCGACGAGGGACTCATCGATCGCGCCCCGAAACTCGGCACCCGGGTCGCCGCCCGCAAGTTCGACCACGGCCTGGACGCCCTACTCGGCCTACAGGAGACGCTCACCGGGCACGGCACCGTCCGCAACGAGGTCCGGGCCGCCACCACGATCACCGCTCCCCCGGCCGTCGCGCGCCGGCTCGCGCTGACGCCGGGCGACAAGGTCGTCTACATCGAACGGCTGCGGTTTCTCGCCGAGCTGCCGCTGAGCCTCGACCTCACCTATCTCGCGCCCGATGTCGGCGCCGAAGTGCTCGCCCACGATCTCGAGACCACCGACGTGTTCGTGCTGCTCGAACAGGTCACCGGCCGGTCGCTGGGCGCCGCCGACCTCGCGCTGGAAGCTGTCGCGGCCGACCCGCACACCGCGACCACCCTGGATACCCCGGCCGGTGCGCCGCTGCTGATGCTCGAACGCCTCACCCACCTCGACGACGGCCGTCCCGTCGACCTCGAATACATCCGCATGCGCGGTGACCGCATCACCATGCGCGGCCACCTCACCCGCAGCTCCCCCGAATGGAAGGTCCTGTAATGGCACTGGTCCCCCAGCGCGCCGACGTCCCGGTGACGATCGACGAATCACTGTGCATCACCGGCTGCACGCTCTGCGTCGACATGTGTCCACTCGATTCCCTTGCCATTCACGACGATTCGGGCAAGGCCTACATGCACGTCGACGAGTGCTGGTACTGCGGGCCGTGCGCGGCCCGCTGCCCCACCGGCGCCGTCACCGTCAACATGCCCTATCTGCTCCGCTGACACACGGGAACCCACGCATGAAGATCACTCGATTCGCCCCTGTCGCACTGGCTCTCGCGCTCACCGCGACGGGCTGCTCGCTCGAGAATTCCGACGCCGCGCCGTCGGGCACGGTCAAGCTCGTCATCGGCTATCAGTCCAAGACCATCAATACCGTCACCGCGGGCACGCTGCTGAAAGCGCAGGGATACCTGGAACAGCGGTTGCAGAAGATCACCGACGGTGGTGGCGCGAAATATCAGGTGGAATGGCAGGACTACGACACCGGCGCGCCGATCACCGCCCAGATGGTGGCCGAGAAGATCGATATCGGCTCGATGGGCGACTATCCGTTGCTGATCAACGGTTCTCGCACGCAGGCCAGCGAACGCGCACGCACCGAGCTGGTGTCGATCACCGGCTACAACCCCAAGGGCGCGCTGAACATGGTTGTGGTGCCCAATGATTCACCGGCCCGCTCGCTCACCGACCTCGCCGGGCAGAAGATCTCGGCCAGCGTGGGCTCAGCGGGGCACGGCACACTGGTACAGGCGCTGTCGCGGGCCGGCATCGATCCGGCCAAGGGTGTAGAGGTGCTCAACCAGCAGCCGCAGATCGGGGCGACGGCGCTGGAATCACATCAGGTGAGCGCGCTTTCGCAGTTCGTGGCGTGGCCCGGGCTGCTGGTGCAGCAGAACAAGGCCAAGCTGCTCTACGACGGCGCGGAGCTCGGTGTGCCGACTTTCCACGGGGTGGTCGCTCGCCGTGCCTACGCGGCTGATCATCCCGAGGTGTTGCAGGCGTTCCTGGCGGCGCAGTTGGATGCGACCACGTTCCTCAACGAGCGGCCCTTCGAGGCAGCGGATCTCGTCGCGAAGGGGTCCGGCCTGCCGCAGGAGGTCGTGTATCTCTACAACGGTCCGGGCGGCACCAGTTTCGACACCACGCTCAAGGCGAACCTGATCGCGGCGTTCCGCGATGATGTGAATTATCTGAAGTCGATCGGAGACTTCGCCGATCTCGACATCGACGCGTTCGTCCAGGACGGGCCGTTGCGCACCGCCTTCGCGGAGACCGGTCGTGGAGATTACGACGCCGCGCTGGCATCTGGGGTCAACCCGAGCAAGGTGACCGGTACCGATCCGATCTGCGCTGTGCCCGTCAGTGATTCGGCACTGGCCGGTGAAATCTGGGTCGAGGGCGCCGACAAGCCCCAGCCGGCCGCGAACCCCGGGTGCTTGTTGCGGGCGGTGCAGGCGGCGAAGGCGCAGGGCAAGACGATTCGCGCGGTGTATGTCCCCGATGCCGAGCTGGGGACTCGCTGGTTCGCCGACAAGGCCCTCTGGTTGCGCGAGGGCGCGCGGTATCTACCGTTCACCACCCAGGCCGCGGCCGATCGCTACCGCGCCACCCATCCCGGCGCCGCACCGATCTCCTACGAGCAGGCCGTCACGGAAGTCCGCGGATGAGCACAGTTTCCGGACCGGCCGCTCCGGCGGACACCGATCCCCATGCGCCCGAATTACACACTGCCACTTCCGATTCGACAAACAGTGTGAACAGCACAGTCCACCTCAGTTCGCATCCCGATACTTCCGCGCTCCACGTAGGCGACAGTGACTCCCGATCGGTCTGGGTGTCGCGAACGATCCGCGTCGCCTCGGTCGCGGCGGCGATCGGCCTGTGGCAGTTGCTCACCGCGGGCGATGTCCGCGCGGGCCTCCGGTTCGACACCCTGCCGACCGTGACCGAGATCGTCGCCGAGTTCGGTGAACATCTCGGGACCGGGCAGTACTACCTCGACGTGGCGCAATCGCTCATCCGGATCGTCACCGGATTCGGACTGGCCGCGGTCGTCGGTGTGCTGGCAGGCATCGGCCTCGGCCGGTCGCGGCTGCTGGCCGAGGTGTTCGGGTCGCTGGCCGAGCTGATCCGGCCGATTCCGGCGATCGCGCTGGTCCCGGTCGCGATCCTGCTGTTCCCCAGCGACGAATCCGGGATCGTGTTCATCACCTTCACCGCGTCGCTGTTCCCGGTGCTGGTGAGCACCCGGCATGCGACGCGGGCGCTGCCGACCATCTGGGAGGACGCGATCCGCACGCTGGGCGCGTCGCGGCGGGAAGTTCTGACGAGGGTTGTCGTGCCCGGCATCCTGCCCGGTGTGTTCAGTGGGCTGTCGGTCGGGATGGGTGTGGCCTGGATCTGCCTGATCTCGGCGGAGATGATCTCCGGGCGACTCGGCATCGGCTACCGCACCTGGCAGTCCTACACCATCGTCGACTACCCGGCCGTGTTCGTCGGGATGATCACCATCGGTGTGCTCGGTTTCCTCACCTCCGGAATCGTCGAACTGGCAGGCCGCCGGGTGACCCGCTGGCTGCCGCGAGAGGTTGCCTCATGACCACGACCACCGCCGCGCCCGCCGTCTCGGTCGGCATGCGCTTGGACCTCGAGTCCGTGCGGATCAGCTTCGGCCGCAAAACCGTGGTGCACGACCTGGATCTGACGGTCGCGGCCGGGGAGATCCTGGTCCTGGTCGGAAAATCCGGCTGCGGGAAGTCGACCCTGTTGCGCGCGATCGCCGGCCTGTGCAAGCCCGCCGCCGGGGTGATCCGCGCCGATGAGGACACCGTCACCGGTCCGTCGGCCGATCGCGCGCTGGTGTTCCAGGACGACGCGCTGCTGCCGTGGCGCACCGCTCGCGCCAATATCGATCTGGCGCTGCGCCTTCGGGGAGTCGCGCGCAGCGACCGTGCGGCGCGTTCGCAACGCTGGCTCGACGAGGTCGGGCTCAGCGGCTACGCCGACTATCTGCCGCGCGATCTGTCGGGCGGGATGCGTCAACGAGTTCAGCTCGCGCGCAGCCTGGCGGGTTCGCCGCGCGCGGTGCTCATGGACGAGCCGTTCGGCGCGCTCGACAGCCAGACCCGTGCCGAGATGCAGCGCTTGCTCGTCGACACCTGGCGGGGGCACCCGACCACGATCGTTTTCGTCACCCACGACCTCGACGAAGCCCTGCTGCTCGGCGACCGGATCGCCGTACTCGGCGCGGGTTCGCTGCGCGCGGTCGTCGAGGTGCCCGACCCGCGCGAACCGGTGGACCGGAGCGCCCTGCGGGCCCGAATCCTGGAGACTCTGTGAACATTCCCGAACTGTCCGACCGCGTTCGCCTCGACTGCGATGTGCTCGTCATCGGTGGCGGCACCGCGGGCACCATGGCCGCGCTCACCGCCGCCGAAGCCGGCGCGAACGTGCTACTGCTCGAGAAGGCGCACGTGCGCCATTCCGGTGCGCTCGCCATGGGGATGGACGGTGTGAACAACGCCGTCATCCCGGGCAAGGCCGAGCCGGAGGACTACGTCGCCGAGATCACCCGCGCCAACGACGGCATCGTCGACCAGCGCACCGTGTATCAAACGGCGACACGGGGTTTCGCGATGGTGCAGCGCCTCGAGCGGTACGGGGTGAAGTTCGAGAAGGACGAATACGGCGAGTACGCGGTGCGCCGGGTGCACCGGTCCGGTTCGTATGTGCTGCCGATGCCCGAGGGCAAGGACGTGAAGAAGGCGCTGTATCGCGTACTGCGGCAACGGAAGATGCGCGAGCGGATCCGCATCGAGAACCGGCTGATGCCGGTGCGGGTGCTCACCGCCGGCGGCCGCGCGGTGGGGGCGGCCGCGTTGAATACACGCACCGGTGAATTCGTCGAGGTGGCCGCGAAAGCGGTGATCCTGGCGACGGGACCCTGTGGTCGGCTCGGTCTGCCCGCGTCGGGGTATCTGTACGGCACCTACGAGAACCCCACCAACGCCGGTGACGGCTACTCGATGGCCTACCACGCCGGCGCGGAACTCTCCGGGATCGAGTGCTTCCAGATCAACCCGCTCATCAAGGACTACAACGGCCCCGCCTGCGCGTATGTGGCCAACCCGTTCGGTGGCTATCAGGTCAACGCCGAGGGTGAGCGTTTCGTCGATTCCGACTATTGGTCGGGCCAGATGATGGCCGAGGTGAAGCAGGAGATCGAATCCGCGCGTGGGCCCATCTATCTCAAGGTCTCACACCTGCCGGATGAGACGCTGTCGACGCTCGAATCGATTCTGCACACCACCGAGAGGCCGACGCGCGGAACCTTCCACGCCAATCGAGGCCACGACTACCGCACCCACGATATCGAGATGCACATCTCCGAGATCGGTTTGTGCGGTGGACATTCCGCCTCGGGAGTATGGGTGGACGAGCACGCGCGAACCACCCTGCCCGGCCTGTACGCGGCGGGCGACCTGGCGTGCGTGCCACACAACTACATGATCGGTGCCTTCGTGTACGGCGACCTGGCCGGTGCGCACGCGGCCTCGACCCTGACCGAGCTCGATCCGCCCGCCGAACTTCCCGAGGATCAGCTCGCCGAAGCACACGAGCTGATCTATCGGCCCTTGCGTCAGCCAGCGGGCCCGCCCCAACCGCAGGTCGAATACAAGCTGCGCCGGTTCGTGAACGATTATGTGGCGCCGCCGAAAACGGCCGCCAAGCTGTCGATCGCTGTCGAGACCTTCGAGCGGATGCGCGCCGAAGTCGACGGAATCGGCGCGCGGACACCCCACGAACTCATGCGTGCCGTGGAAGTGCAGTTCATTCGGGACTGCGCCGAAATGGCCTCGCGCAGTTCGCTGACCCGCACCGAGTCGCGGTGGGGGCTCTATCACGACCGTGCCGATCTGCCCGAGCGTGATGACGAGTCGTGGAATTTCCACCTGAACCTGCGCAAGACCGTCGACGGGGCGATGGAATTCGTCAAGCGTTCGGTAGCGCCCTACCTGGTTCCGGTTCCCGGTCTCGACGATGTGCCCTCGGCCGAGCCGATCGTCGAGGTGATCGCGCAGCCCGATCTGGTGGGGACACGAGCACCGCAGCGAGAGGCGCCCACGCGCGTCGAAGTCGCGCCGGTGTCACCGTCCTCACCTCGCCTGGTCACCCTGCTCGCCCTGGATTCACCTGCGGTCGAGGATCTTTCGAGCTATTTCTCCGATTTCGACCCGGTGGTGCGGGTCGCGGCGCTGTCGGTGCTCACCGAGCACACCCCCGACGGGTTCGCCGATGAGCTGGTGCGGGCGCTGGGTGATGAGGCTGCCTCGGTGCGCCGAGCAGCCACCGAGAGTCTGCGGGAACTCGTGGAAGTACTGGCGGGGCCAGGCGCTCTGGCCGAGCATCTCGGCTCCCCCGATCCCCTGGTTCGCGCGACCGTCATCGACCTGCTGCGCGCGCTGCGGGCGGGGTCGGCACTCGATTACCGTGCGGCACTGGGTGATACCGATCATCGAGTCAGGATCGAGGCGGTGCGCGCTCTGGTCTCGCTCGACGACGCCGATGCGGTGTCCTCGATCGCGAGCGATGTCAACCGCGAGGTGCGCATCGCGGTCGCGCACGGACTCGCCTCGATCGGGCACGGCGGCGTCGAGGTGATCCGTGTGCTCACGAACGACCCCGATCCGCTGGTCCGCGCTGCCGCACTCACCGCGTACGCGGCACTCGGCACGGCCGATGAGGATGTCGCCGAACTCGGTGCGGCACTGCGGCATTCCGCCTGGCAGGTCCGTGTCGGAGCTGCGCGCGGACTGGCAGGTTCGACCCCGGAGGCCGGCGTGGCGCCGTTGGGCGAGGCACTCGCCGACCGTCACCTCGACGTTCGCAAGGCCGCGGTACTGGCCCTGTCCACCTGGCCGAACAGCGCGGCCGCCCTCGACGCGCTGGAGTCGGCGGTCACCGATCCCGACGCCGACGTCCGCGCCTACGCGCGCCGCGCGGTGACTGCCGCGGGTCGCGCGCCGTCCGACGCTGCGCGCACCGATGCCACCCTGACGGAGGCCGGCGCGTGACCGGCGACTCGTCCGGGCGTCACCACCCGCCGGGGTCCGGTTCGCTCAGGATTATCACAGCTCACCGTCGGTAGGCTGGCCCGATGAGCGCACTTCCTGCCCCGCTGGTGACGGTCACCGACGACCTGGACGCGGTGACGACGATCGGCCACGAGGACGATCCGGCCGACGTCGGGTCCTCGCGTGCCGATGTCGAGGCGATCTGGGGCTCGGTGCGCGCGTGGTACGCGATGGGCACGACGCCCGCCATCCAGGTGTGTCTGCGGCGCAACGGCGGGATCGTCCTGAACCGGACGATCGGGCATGGATGGGGCAACGCACCGAGCGACGGACCGGACGCCGAGAAGATCCTGGCGACCCCGCAGACGCCGTTCTGCGGGTTCTCCACCGCGAAGGGCGTCGCCGCCACCGTGATGTTCATGCTCATCGAGCAGGGCGCCTTCGGACTGGACGACCGAGTGTCGGACCATATTCCCGAGTTCGCGGCCAACCGCAAGGGCGGCATCACCGTCGGCGACGTGCTGTCACATTCGGCGGGCATCCCGTTCATCACCGCACCGCACAGCGGAACCGCGGCCGTCCTCGACGAGGACCTGGCCGTGGCCGCTCTCACAGATCTGGTGCCGAGCTGGGCGCCCGGCCGCTTTCGCGTCTACCACGCGTTGACCAGCGGATTGATCCAGCGCCTGCTCGTGCAACGCGCGACCGGCAAGCGGATGCGTGAGCACCTGGCCGAGCAGGTGCTCACACCACTGGGCTTCCGCTGGAACAACTTCGGCGTCGATCCCGCCGACGTGGACCAGGTCGTGCCGAGCGTGAAGACCGGACCACCGCAGCCGCGCCTGGCCCGCTTCCTGGCGAACAAGGCCCTCGGCGGCCACCTGGACAAGGCGTCGAAGTCGACCAACGACGCGTTCCTCGCCGCCGAACTCCCCTCCGGCAACCTGGTCACCACCGCCTTCGAACTCTCCCGCTTCTACGAAATCCTCGCGCGCGGTGGCGAATTGGACGGCACGAGAATCATCGAGCCCGACACCCTGCGCACCGCGATCGCGCCCGCCGATCGCATGCCCGGCCTGGCCGGTCGGGTCAGCCGCGCCGGATTCGAACTGGGCGCCCGCCGATCCAAATTCGGCCGCGACACCGGATCGCACTTCGGCCGCAGCGGCCTCACCACCCAGTACGGCTGGGCCGACCCCGACCGAGGCCTGTCGGGCGCCATCCTGACCAACGGCAAGGCGACCACCGACCTCGATCGACCGTGGCGGTTGGTCGCCCAGATTTCCGGCAGTGTGCGCCCGCTGGCCCCGGTCGATCGGCTCTTCCGTCCCTGACGGTGCCTTCGCTCAGAAGAAGGTCCCGCTGAAAGGCAGCTCGGGGGTGACGAACAGGTTGTCGGCGGCATCGACGCCACCCGCACGATGCTCGACGACGCGTCCGGCCAGGGCGAGCTGGCGCCAGGTCGACCCGCCGAGGTAGACCGCACCGAGGGTGGCGACGTCAACGGTGACATCGGCGGGGTCGTCGACCCGGGTCACCTGATCCGCGCAGATCCGGTAGCGGCCGCTGTTGGCGGTGCGAATCGGATCGGCTACCTCGACGATCACCGGCGGCGCGTCCCGATAGGTGCGGCGGGCCAGTGCGGTGGGGACATCGACGAGCCGCAGCCAGGTTTCGTCGTGCACCGACGCGACGGCGACCGCGCGTTCGTCGGTGAACAGGTGCCGCAACGGCGCGTCCACCGGCGCGAACGCGAAGGTCACCTTGTCGACGAGATCGACCGAGAGCAGATGCCGGATCAGCCCGAGGTAGGCCTGCGGGGTGGTGGCGACGAGGTCGTCGACGACGATCGTGCGGTCGCGGCTGCTGAACCAGTTCGCGGTGTCGACCGGGTGATAGCGCGCGAAGCCGTCCTCGGCGCCGGTGGGGCCGTGCGTCACCGTGTACACCGGTTCGGCCGCGGTGCGTTCCTTGCCCTTCCACCAGTATTCGGGACGGT
This sequence comes from Nocardia sp. FBN12, assembly GCF_054031145.1. Lineage (NCBI taxonomy): Bacteria > Bacillati > Actinomycetota > Actinomycetes > Mycobacteriales > Nocardiaceae > Nocardia > Nocardia sp. FBN12. Next base: position 1,899,833 of record NZ_CM132926.1, on the reverse strand, counting down.
CGATCGCACCGGTCCAGGAGATCTCGGCGGTCGCGTAGATCTGGGAGAACAGCTTCCACGCGTCGGCCGGTTCGACGAACCGCACCGGGCCGGACGGCGGCACCGTGTCACGCAGGCGCGCTCGACCGCGCAGAAGATCCAGGCGCGCGAAAGCGCTCGCCACGCCGTAGCCGAAACGCTCGTAGATCGAGCCCTCGGACGCGCGCAGAGTTGCCATCACTTCACCCCGCTCGGCGATGTCGTCGAGCTGTCGGCGCAGCAGGGCGGTGAGCACTCCGCGCCGGGTATGGGTCGGCAGCACGCCGACATGTGTGACAGCGGCGTGTGGCAGGCGCGCACCACCGGGGACGACCAGCCAGCTGGTGTAGGAATCGGCGGTACCGACCAGGCGCCCGTCGATCCGCGCACCGAGCGTGCGGCCCGGTTCGGACAGGTGATCGCTCTGTGGCGGCAACGGCGGCAATCCCACCATCGCCGCCCGGAACAGCGCGCTCGCCGCGGACAGGTCGTCGTCGCCGCGCAGGGTTTCTACGTCAACAGCCATCCCCTCACTGTTCCCTATCCGGTGCGCGGCCACTACTCGATATCGGTGACCGCCACGACGCCGGTCGGCGCTTCGAGCAGGTCGATCGTCCGCGCGGCGGCGGTGTCGACGTGGATGCGGGGATGCGCCGGTGGGGTCGACTCGTAGTACGTTCCCGGACCGTAGAACTGGCCGTAACGCAGGACGACGCCGCCCGCGTCGAGGACGGCGGATTCGTGTGTCGCGATCGCGTCGCCGCGGCCCGCGGGCGGGGACCACGCGATGCTCTGGGCGAGAAAGCGTTTCGCCCCGGCGGCCGCGGCGGCGGCGAGCAGGTTGGCGGTGCCCTCGGTGCGGATACGGGAGTTCGCCGCGCCGGAGGTGGCCAGTCGCGCCATGTCGTCGGGGAGGTCGGTGAGCTGGTGCATGACCAGGTCAGGCGCGAAGTCGCGCACCGCGGTGGTGAGCCCGTCGGCGTCGTAGACGTCGTGGATCATCGCGATGGCTCCGGTCGCACGGACCGCCGCGACTTTGCCCGGGGAACGGGTCAGGCCGACCACCTCGTGACCGGCGCCGACCAGCAGTGGCAGCAACCGTGATCCGATGACGCCCGTGGCGCCCGCGAGAAAGATACGCACGCCCCCGACAGTAGCCGGGGGCGATGTTCAGGCCCCGATGACCGCGTTCATGATCGTGCCCGCGCTGGTGGCGACCGCGCCGCCCGCCATCGCGCTGGCGATCATCTTCGGCGATTGCAGGCCGCCGCCGTTCCACTTCTCCCAGGCGAAGCGGCCGCCGCCGTAGGTGATGGCGGTGACGCCGGACAGCAGGATCATCCAGGTGAAATACCGGCCCAGCTGCATCACCTTGTCGGCCATCGGCGGTGCCTCCGGCGTGGGGTTGCCCACCTGGGCGACAACGATGCCGTACGTGTCGTGCACTGCGGCCAGGATCATGCTCACGATCGGTGCTCCTTCGTCGGTTGTTCATGGTGAAGCCGATGTCGAGAACTCGTGACGCGGTAGAACCCAGATATGTTGAACATTCAACCTCATGGGCGGTTCGGTGACGTGGGTGACACTCCGCGTAAACCATGACTGCCGTCACAGCCGCAGGTCCGTGCCCGCGTCGCGCCGTGCCCCTAGTATCGAACGTGCGGGGCTCGTTCAGATTCGGCGCGACGAGGCGCTGACCACCACCTTCATCGCACGACTACCGTACCGCGAGGAGGGCACCATGGCTTTCCTGATTCCCTTGTTCGTCGCGTTTCTTCTGGTAACCGCGGCAGTAGTAGTAGCTTCCTACGCCACGGTCTCGCTGACCTATTGGTTTGAATCACGCCGGATTCGTCCGGAACAGTCCGACCCGCAACCTGCACGCTGAGCCCTGTTCCGACCCGATGTCCCGATACCTCCACGAGGTACCGGGACATCGTCGGTTTCGCCCCCGACCGCGGTCAGGGCAGATCGAGACCGGACTGCGACGCGATGACGGCGGCCTGGACGCGCGACTGCACCCCGAGTTTGCTCAGCACCCGGGAGACGTGCGTTTTCACCGTGGCCTCGCCGATGTGCAGGCGCGTGCCGATCTGGACGTTGGACAGCCCGGCGCCGAGACCGGCCAGGACCTGCCGTTCGCGGTCGGTGAGCGCGGACAGATCGGGCGGGGGCGGGGTGTCTGCCACGGGGGGCAACGCGGCGATCACCGCGCGCGTCACCTTCGGGTCGAGGACCGCGTCCCCTTCGGCGACCGCCAGGACGGCGCTGACCAGGTCGTCACCGCCGACGGACTTGAGCAGGAATCCGCTCGCACCGGCAGAGAGGGCGCCGAGGACGTATTCGTCGATGGCGAAAGTGGTGAGTACCAGCACTTTCGCGGTGGTCTCCGCGACGACGGCGGCGGTGGCTTCCAGACCGTCGACGCGTGGCATCCGCACGTCCATCAACACCACATCGGGGTTCAGCGCCCTGGCCTGCCGGACCGCGGCGGCGCCGTCGGCGGCTTCCCCGATCACCCGCACCTCGCCGGTCGCTTCGAGCAGCATCTTCAGGCCTGCGCGGATGGTGGCATGGTCGTCGGCCACCAGCACGGTCACTGTCACTTGTCCCCCAGTGGAATTCGCGCGCACACCCGCCAGGTGCCGTCGTGCGGGCCCGCGGTGATCGTGCCGTCCACCGATTCCGCGCGAAACATCATGTTGCGCAACCCATTTCCCTGTCCTTCGGCGATGCCAGGTGGAATCGGATTCGTCGCGGTCACCACCAATCGTGTCGCATCGCGGCGCAACTCGATGTCGAGGGGTGCGCCGGGCGCGTGTTTGGTCGCGTTCGTCAGGGTCTCGCTCAGGATCCGGGTGACGACGGCCTCGACCGCGGTGGGCATTTCGAGGTCGGCGGGCCGGCGAAGTGTCACCGCACCGCCCGCTACCTCTGCGGCGTCTATCAGGCCGTCCAAGGAGGCCAGTCGCGTCGTCACGACGGTGTCGTCAGGTGCGGTCAGCAGGTCGATGGTCGTGCGCATCTCCTCGAGTGCGGCCAGGCTGCTCGAACGGATCGTCTGCAGGACCGCGATGTCGCCGGGCTTGCGCTGCGCCACTTCGGCGAGGATCGCGACGGCGGAGACATGGCCCGCCACCGCGTCGTGCAGGTCGCGGGCCAACCGCCTGCGCTCCTCGCCGAGTGCGGCGGATCGTTCGGCGTCGCGTGCGGACAGTTCGGCGCGAGCCGCGGCACGTTCGGCGTCGACGGTGCGGCGCGAGGCGCGCACCGCCCGGGCGTAGCCGAGCGGCGACCAGGTGAGCGCGACACCGATCAGCCCGGCGTAGAAGGCCGCTCTGACACCGAGCACGGTCAGCGCCAGCAGCGCACCGCCCAGGGTCACCGCCAGCGAGAACCAGCCGACCACCGCGCCCAGTCGGTCCGAGCCGGTGCTGACGGCCAGGAAGATCACATCGGTCAGCGCGATCCACAGCGGCAGCGACGGACCGAACACGAAGTCACCGGCGAGGAGCGCGACCATCAGGCCGAAGGCGAGCGCGGGTCGGCGCTGCGCGGTCAGCTGGATCGCGAACGCCGCGCACAACAGCGCGGCCTTCGCCGGTGGTGGATACAGGTCGCGGTCGACCACGACCGCCCAGCCGCCCGCTGCCCACAGCAACAATCCCACCAGGAACACCCCGACGGCGGCCGAGGTCGAACTGTCGAAGATGTCCGCGAGCCGGCTCAGGAGCGTGCGGGACGTGGGCATGCCCCATTTCAGCACATCACTCACCCTCGTCGGGTCCCCCGAACGGTGGACGAGCGACAAGCCCTCAGCGGGACGACGGTGAAGCGATGTACCCGGCACAGTGAGGGAATGAACGAACTGAGCAACCCTGTACTACTGACCATCGCCGCGTGCGAGGTCGGTTTCTGGGTGCTGGTGGTCGGCGGATTGCTGCTGCGCTATGTGATCCGGCTGCCGCGCGCGAGCACCGTGACGCTGGCGCTGGTGCCCGTACTGGACGTAGTGCTGGTGGCCGCGGTGGCGATCGACCTCCATCGCGGCGGCGAGGTGACTTTCGCCCATCGCGTCGCCGGGATCTATCTCGGCTGCACGGTGATGTTCGGTGGGCGGATGATCCGATGGGCCGACGAGCGCTTCGCCCACCGCTTCGCCGGTGGGCCGGTCCCGGTGAAGGTCCCGAAGTACGGGCCCGAACGCACCCGCAAGGAGTGGGCCGACTTCTCCCGCTGGCTCGGCGCGGCCGCCATCGCGGGCGGGCTGACCTTGGTGTTGAGCTATACGGTCGCTGACGCTACGCAACGTGAGCAGTTGATGGGGGTGTTCGGCAGTCTCGGAGTGATCACCGTGATCTGGCTGCTGACCGGACCTGTGTGGGTCACCGGTTCACGGCAAGGTTGAGCGACCACTGCTGGGCGCGACCTGCATCATCGCGGTGCTTCGAGTTCTTCGCCGACACCCGACGGCCGCCACGCCGAGATCGCCGGGCGCGGCGGTGACGGCCGGCGGTCGTCGCGGTGACGCCGCGCACCGCGCCCGGGCCGCACAGATTTCCAGCGATGCTCCGGGCGACCGATCCGATTGCCCGGAGCATCATTGGTCGAGGTCTCAGACCGTAGCAGCGGACTGTGCGCCGATCACCGCGCCGATCCAGGGCAACACGGCCGACCGCACGTCGATCGTGCGCGAGAGCAGCCCGTTCGCAGCGAGCAGATCAGCGGCGCGCTGCTGCTCGTCGAGGAACTCCTCGCTCACCGGGTGTATGCCGAAGGGACGCCCGCGCAGCGCCGCCTCCCAGGCATCCAGATCGGCGGGGATGCCGCGCGCCCGCGCGTCGTCGACGAAGTACTGTGCGGCCGCGCGCGGGTTCGCGGCGATCCAGGCGTCGGACTCCTGCAGCGCGGCCAGCACCGCTTCTACCGCGGCGCGATTGTCTTCGGCCAGGTCGCGGCTGGTGAACCACAGTGAGGGGTGGCTGAACACCGAGGCGGTGTCGACCAGCGTGGTGAGCTCGATGGCCGCCTCGACTTCCTGAAGACCGGGGTAGGTGCCGACCCAGGCGTCGAGTTCACCGGCCAGCAGCGCACTACCGCCCCCGCGCACGTCGACATCGACCGGCTCGACATCCGCCCAGGTGAGGCCCACTCGGTCGAGTGCGAACAGCAGCAACGTCGTCTGCCACGAGCCGTGCGCGATGCCGACCCGCTTGCCCTTCAGGTCCGCGGCGGAGGTGATGCCGCTCGCCGCGGTCGCGACCAGCCTGCCGTTCTCCACGCGCGGGCCCGAGATGCCCAGGTAGACGATGTCGCGCTGGTTGGCGAGTGCGGTGAGCGGCGGGGTGAAGCCGGTGCCGATGATGTCGTAGCCACCCTCGGTGAACAACCAGTCCGAATGTTCGCCCGGCAGACCGGTTTTGGGGTCCACGCGGTCGGGTTGCGGTAGGGCGCGCAGGTCGATCCACTCGACCTCGGGCAGCAGTCGCTCCAAGATCCCACGATGACGCAGGACGAACAGCGAGTTGTTGTGCGGGAAGTAGCCCACCCGGATGCTCATCGCGCGTCTCCGATCAGGCCGAGACGACGGGCCTCGTCGGCCAGGCCGCTGCGCTGCCACTGCACCGCGAGGTTCGACGGATCGAATTCGACGGAGCCGCCGAGGGTTTCGGCGATCGCCTGGTACTGCGCGCCCTCCTCGAGCAGCACGACGAACTTCGCCAGCTCCAGCAGGCCGGCGCGGCCGATCACATTGGCGCCACCGTTGGCCTCGAAGATCGCGACCAGGTGCGGGTCGACCTCGAGGCGACCGAGGATGAAATCGCCCGCGCCGATCGTACGGTCGATGTGCGGCGGGATCTCCCGGGACAGGGTGAGTCGCTGCGAGGCGGCGTACCGGATCGGCAGGGTGCGGTGGGTCTGAGCCCAGCCGCCCAGCCACGGGGTGTGGATGTGGACGACGGAGGTGATCTCCGGATGCGCGCGGAACACCTTCGCGTAGCCGGTGACGAATCCGGCGGATCCTTTGCCGGACAGCACTTCTCCGTCGAAGGTGGCGACGACGGGTTCGACGGTACGGTCGGTGGCCCACGGGCCCGGCTCGTTCAGGGCGACGGCGATCTCCGCTCCTGGCACCCGTTCGACGAAGTTGACGGTCCCGTTCCCGGTGACGGTTCCGGTCTCCCGGAACACCCGGAACGCGGTGTCGGCGTCGCGGGTGGCCGCGTCGACGAAAGCTGTGACAGCCTCGGGCAGACGGGTTTCGGTGGTGGTCATCGAATGACTCCTGCGTTATCGGACCGTCGCGAGGACGGTGTCGGTGGACGGGGTGGTGAGCCGGGAACGGCCCAGCAGTGGGAGTACTTCCTCGCCGACCCGGTAGGCCTCCTCCAGGTGCGGGTTGCCCGCGAGGATGAAGGCGTCGACGCCGAGGTCGATCAGTTCGTCGAGCCGCTGCGCGACCTGCTCGTAGCTGCCGACCAGGCCGAAGGCCGGGCCGCCGCGGATCAGGCTGAATCCGCACCAGACGTTGGGCTGGACTTCCAGATCGCGGTAGCCGGTGATGGTTTCGGGCACCCAGCCCGTGATGCGGGCGGCCCCGACCGAGTCGCCTTGGGCGGCGCGGTTGGCGGCGTCGCGGTCGACGAAGGCCCAGCCCTTCTCGATCTCGGCCCACGCGGCTTCCTCGGTGTGACGGGCGACGATGTCGATGCGAACCGCGAACTTCGGTGCGCGGCCGGTGGTTTCGGCGTTGCGGCGGACGCCGTCGAACTTGGCGCGCAGGTCAGCAAAAGGCTCGAGCCAGGACAGGTAGTAGTCGGCGTGGCGGCCCGCCGCGGCGACGGCGGCGCCCGAGGAGCCGGAGAAGTACACCTCGGGGAAGGGCTGTCCGGCCAGACCGGGTGGCAGGGCGGCGCCCCCGGTCCGGAAGAAGCGGCCGTCGTGGTCGAAGGGCTCGCCGTCCCACACACCGCGCAGCACGTCGAGGAACTCGCTCGTTCGCGCGTAGCGGTCGTCATGGGAAACCTTGTCACCCCACCACAATTGGGCCGATCCGCCACCACCGCTGATGATGTTGTACACCAGCCGCCCGCCGGTGGCGCGCTGCAGGCTCGCCGACATCCTGGCCGCCTGCACCGGGTGCAGGAAGCCGGGCTGGAAGGCGACCATGAAGCGGTAAGTGGTCGTCTCGGCAGCCAGTGCGGCGGCCACGGCCCACGGGTCGTCGGTCACCGGAAACGAGGGCAGCAACCCGCCGAGGAAGCCCGCCGACTCCGAGGCTTTGGCGACCGCCGCGACGTGGTCGAGATAGCTGTACTGGTCGAGTGCGCCGTCGCGGACGGCCGGTGCGATATTGCCCGGCCCGTAGCCGCCCGCGTTGCCCCGGTTGTAGCGGCGCGGGGTACGCAGGGAGGCGTGGTCGCCTTCCATGCCGATGCGCCAGTAGACGTCGATGGTCATGCGGTGAGCTCCTGCACGGTGCGGCCGACCGGGTCGGCGAGGAACAGCAGGTGTTCGCCTGCCCGGTGGATTTCCTCGATATTCGGATGTCCGGCCAGCACGAAGGTCCGCACACCGGCGGCCTCGTACGCCGAAAGCTGGTGCGCCACCTGCTCGTAACTGCCGACCAAGCCGACGCGCTGGTCGTGGCCGAACGCGTCGAAGCCCGCCCAGCGCCCGTCACCGAGCGCGTGTTCGGCGGCGGTATCGGGGCGGTCGAGCTCGTCCCACTGGCGGTGGACCCTGGCCCATGCTTCGTCCTCGGTCTCTCTGGCGATGATCGGCAGCTCGAGACCGACCCGCACCAGACGACCTGCTTCGGTCGCCCGCTCCCCCAATTCGCTGACGGCCCTGCCGATTCCGTCCGGTTCCTCGGCGAACAGGTGGACGTCACCGTGCGCGGCCGACAGCGCCAGCGCGGCCGGCGAAGTACCGCTCAGGTGGACGTCCGGGAACGGCAGCCCGGACAGGATGCCGCGGAATCCCCCGTCGATGACGTCGTAGTACCGGCCCGCGTAGTCGAAGCCGGTGCCCGCGAATCCCGCTGCGCCGATCTCGTTCTCGTTCCAGACACCGCGCGCGACGGTGAGGAATTCCGCGGCACGGTCGTAGCGCTCGTCGCCGGTGACGCGGTCGCCGCGCGAGCGGGCCTCGGTGTCGTCGGTATCGACGGCCAGCCGCCAGTTCAGTCGGCCCGCCGAGTGCCGCTGCAGTGTCGCCGACACCTTGGCCGCGTATACCGGGGTGCCGAAAGCGGGCTGGAATTCGACCGTGACCCGCGTGTAGCGGGTGGCGCGCAGGGCCGCGGCCGCCACGATCCAGGATTCCTCGCCGAGCGCGTCGTAGGGCGCGAGCACTCCGTCGAAACCGGTCAATTCGGCGGCGTCGACGATCTGAGCGAGATCGTCGAACGGACCGAATCGGCCGGGACGCACGTCGGTGGTCTCCAGTGGCGGTGTCTGCGGGCCGAAACCACCGCGACCGCGCAGGCCCGGGTCGGCGCGCCTGCCGTCTCCGCGGCTTGGCAGCCGCCACAGGAACTCGGTCATGCGGGCACCCCGTCGGCAGCGACGATCTCCTGCGCGCGAGCCAACGGCTCAGGGGCGACCCAGGATTCGAGATCGAAGTCGGCGGCCAGGAAGCCATGGGTGTAGAGGAACTGCTTCTGCACGCCGAGCAGTTCGACGCGGTCGGCGGTGAGCGAAGGATGCAGCCCGCAATGGAACTCGGCACCGTAGGCGGCGACGACACCGTCCGGCCCGGACAGTGTTTCGCGCTGGAGCACCGCGCGGACGCCGTCGAGATCACCGGCGGCCCAGTCGGCGGCGCGCAGGCTCTGCGCGAGGAAGCCGACGACGACGTCGGGCCGGGATTCCAGAAGATCGGCGTGCACCGTGATCGGTCGCGGGGTGCCGTTGTTGACCCGCAGGTGCCTGGTGGCCGAGGCATCGAGGTCGACCGCGACCCGCAGGCCGTTCTCCGCGGCTACCTCTTTGGCCCGCGCGCCCTTGACATAGATCGCGTCGACCGTGCCGTCGAGGAGTTCCTCGACGCCCCAGGTCGTCGAGCGGCGTGCGCTCTGGATCTCGGTGCGTACCTGCGGGTCCCGCTCGACGGCGAGTTCGACGACGCGCACGTCGGACAGGGTCGACCCGGCCGGGCGCAGGGCGTTGGCGAAGCCGTGCAGTGCCATCGCGCGCGGGAAGCTGCGGGCCTGGTCCTGCGCCCAGGCGGGGACGCCGATGCGCAGCCCGGCCAGCCCCGCCGCGTCGGTGACCGGCGAATCAGGGCCGACCAGGATCGCCTGGGACTCGTCGATCCAGGTGAGACCGATCAGACGAGTCGGCGAACCCTGCGCGCGAGCGGCCAGCGCGGGCACATTGCCGCCCTCCCGGATCAGGCCGGGCAGGTCGTGCGAGAAGTGGTGGCCGGCGAGTTCCGGGCCCGCGTCCTGCAAGACGCCGAACTCGAGGCCCGCATCAGCCGCGGTCTCGCCGAGCCAGCCGAGGCTGTGCGCGAGACCGCTGGCGGTCGGCACGGGGCAGCGGGTGTACCACAGGGTTTCGGTCATGGCAGGCTCCTTGGGTGTGGTCCGACGCCGAGCTGGGCGAGGAATCGCGTTCGGTAACCGAGGGTTTCGGGCGCCGCGTGCTCACGCGGGTGGGGTAGGTCGATGACCTCGTCGACGGCGAAACGGCCGCGGTCGAGGATGATCACCCGGTCGGCGAGCCGAATCGCCTCGTCGACGTCGTGGGTGACCATGAGAACGGCGGGCCGGTGCCGGGCGACGAGATCGCCGACCAGGTCCTGCATCCGGAGCCTGGTCAGGGCGTCCAGTGCCGCGAACGGTTCGTCGAGCAGCAGCAGTTCCGGTTCCCGCACCAGCGCCCTGGCGAGTGCGGCGCGCTGGGCTTCGCCACCGGACAGCGTGGCGGGCCACTGGCCCGCTTTGCCGTCGAGGTGGACTTCGTTCAGTGCGCGCAGACCGGCTTCGCGCTGCGCCTTGCCGCGCCGCAGGCCCGCGATCACGTTGGCCAGCACCCGCTTCGACGGGATCAGCCGGGGTTCCTGATAGACGGTCGTGCGCCGGGCGGGCACCAGTACCTCGCCGGCATCGGGTGTTTCGAGCCCGGTGAGCAGGCGCAACAGGGTGGTCTTGCCGGTGCCGCTCGGGCCGAGCAGCACCACGAATTCGCCGCGGTGGATGGTGAGATCGACTCCGTCGAGCACCGTCTTCTCGCCGAATGCCTTGCGCAGTCCGGTGATCGACACCGCGACCGGCTCTTTCGCTACCTCGACCGGCGCGACTGCTGTTGTCGTCATCGGATCGCCACCTGCTTGCGCCAAGGCATCGCGTAGCGTTCCGCGAGCCGTACGAGTGCGTCGAACACCAGACCGAGCAGCGCGTAGAGGACAACGCACAGCACCATGTAGTCGGTGCGGTTGTATTCCTGGGCGAGGGTCACCAGATAACCGACGCCCTCCTGGGTGCCGACTTGTTCGGCCGCGATGAGCGCGGTGATGCTGATCGACAGGCACACCCGCAACGCCATCAGGATGCCGGGCAGCGCGGCGGGCACGATCACCTCGACGACGAGCCTGGTCCCGGTGAGCCCGAAACTGCGTGCCGCCTCGACCATCTTGCGGTCGACATTGCGTACACCGAGGTAGGTGTAGGCATACATCGGCGCGGTCGTCGCCACCGCGATGAGCAGCACCTTGTACAGCTCATCGATCCCGAACCAGGCGATGAACAGCGGCACCAGCGCCAGGAACGGCACCGCGCGCACGATCTGCATGGTCGAGTCGACCAGTTCCTCACCCAGGCTGGACAGGCCCGACAGCAGGCCGAGCACCAGCCCGACGCCGACACCTATCGCCACTCCGGCGGCCGCGCGCCAGAACGAGGCAAGCGCGAAGTCGATCAGCTGGCCGCTGTCGAGCAGTTCGATGAAGGCCGACCAGACCGCGCCTGGCCCCGCGATGACCCGCGGGGAGATGGCGCCGCTCGCCGAGCCTGCCCACCAGGCCAGCACGATCCCCGCGGGCAGGACGGCACGCAGGCTCAGCGACAGCCACCGTGGCCGCTGCCGGTCGACGCGCGCCCTTGGCGCGGCCAATGCGAGAGTGGCCATGTCACTTGCCCTTCAGCGCGGCGAGCTGGTCCGGGGTGAGCTTGGACTTCAGGTCGTAGAAGATGTCGGCGGCGGTGATCCGGCGGGAGATGACGCCGTTGTCGGCGAAGGTGTTCACCACATCGGCCAGGTCGGTGGCATCGGATTCGACCGGGAGCCGGGGCACCGTCGCCTCGCCGCCGACGCGCACCGCGTCGGCGAGCCGGTCACCGGTCAGCGCGCGCGGGCCGGACTTCTCGAAAACGTTCTCGAAGTCGGCGGGTGTGGCCTGCTGTTTCGCGGTAAGTCCTTGCAGCACTTCGAGATACTTCGCCGCGATATCGGGGCGTTGATCGAGGATCTCGGTGCGGAAGACGACAACGGAGTTGTCCTTCGAGCCGATCTGCTTCTCGGTGGCGATCTCGACCGCCCCTGCCGCCTTGGCTTCCTGGTAGGGCACCAGGAACGACGCCCACGCGTCGACCTTGCCGGTGGCGAACGCCGAGGCCGCGTCCTTCTGCTGCAGGGGAACCCGGGTCACCTTGTCGGCCGGAATGCCCGCCTGCGCAAGAGCTTTGAGCGTGATGTACTCGCCCTTGGCGGCGGGGTTCACCGCGATGCGCTCGCCGACGAGACCGGCCACGTTCGTCACCCCCGACTCCTTGCTGACGACGATGCCGCTCTGGTCCTGACCGGCTGGGTCGGCCACGGCCACGATCTTCACGCCGACGTCTTTGGACAGCGCGCCGACGACGGGACTGAAGGCGGCGCCGGAGACATCGAGCTCGCCGGTGTTGAACAGCTTCAACGTGGAGCTGAAACCCGGTGTGGTGCTGACCCATTGGATCTTCGCGCCCAGCGGAGCGAGGGCCGCGTCGAAGCTGCCGTCACGTTTGCCGACCGCGAGCGGACCACTGTTGCCGGGATCGGTGACTTTGAGAACGAACGGCGTGTTGCCCCCTTGTTCGGGCGTCGAGCCGGAGCCACACGCCGCGACGAGGGCAACGACGGGGACGATCGCGAGGGCGATTCGCGTGAAGGCCGGCAGCCTGCGAGACATCGGGGCTCCTGTTCGGGTCTGGGGGTTGATGCCTTCGCAGCGTAGGAGCGAGGACGGCGCCCGACGAGGTATGCCTTTCCATAGATCGGAAAGCTTGACACGGAACGACTTGCCGTAATATGGCTTTCGCGTGCCCATTACGAAGCCACCCTTCCACATAGCGGAACTCATGACCGGTTTCCGATCGATCGCCTGTGTTACCGTCGGTTCCGTGGAGACCTCCGGCGTGCAGACCGTGACCAGGGCCCTGTCGGTACTCGACTGCTTCCGCGGCGGCGAGGAGCGCGGGGTCTCGGAGGTCGCCCGCGCGCAAGGGCTGGCCGTGAGCACCACTCACCGCCTGCTGGGCGCGCTCGTGCAGGCCGGGTTCCTGGAGAAGGACGCCGAGTCCAGCCGCTACCGCATGGGCGGTGCGCTCGCCGAATACGGCCAGATCGCCTACCGCCAGCACCGGATCTACCTCGCCGAGCCCTATCTCGAACAGCTGGCCGCCACCACCGGTGCGACCGGATCGGTCGCGACCCGCCACGGCATCCACGCCGTGTTGCTCGGCACCAGCCGATGGCGCGAGAGCGACGGTCACAAGCTGCAGGGCGTCCGACTTCCCTTGCACGCCAGCGCACTCGGCAAAGCGCTGCTGGCCTGGACCGACGCGGGTGACGACGAACTGCGGTCGCTGCCGTACGAGGAGGGCACCGAACGTTCGGTGTCAGGACCGGCAGAGCTTCGCGCGGAACTGATCACCACGCGGGAGCGCGGCTACGCGTTCAACGACCGCGAACTGGATCCCGGATTTCGCACCATCGGTCTGCCGATCCTCGATCCGCACGGCCGCTGCCGGTTCGCGCTCGGCCTGCGCGGACCGGCGGCGTTGATGATCGACGAGCGCGTGCCGTTCTTCGTCGAACTGGCGAAGGTCACCGCGGCCGAGATCGCCGCGCGCTTCGCCCAGGGCTGAGACCACGGCGGCACCGATCGCGTCACACCCTGGGAAAATGGCGCGCGGGAACCACCCTGCGGCCGATACCGTCAACCGAGTGGTTAGTCGGAGCAACGAAAGGACCTCGGTGGCGACCGATACTGTGAGCCCGGCAGTCGGCCTGCGTTCCGAACGAGGTGCGATTCTCGCCTCGCTGATGCTTTCCACCGGGCTCGTCGCACTCGATTCGACCATCATCGCCACCGCGGTCCTCACCATCACCGACACCCTCGGCGGGTTCGCGATGTTCCCGTGGTTGTTCTCCATCTACCTTCTCGCGCAGGCCGTTACGGTGCCGATCTACGGCAAGATCGCCGATATGGTCGGGCGCAAGCCGGTGATCCTGTTCGGGATCGCGGCGTTCGCGGTGGGGTCACTGTTGTGCGGACTGGCCACGAGCATGGTGGCGCTCATCGCCTTTCGGGCGATCCAGGGTATCGGGGCGGGGGCGATCCAGCCGATGACGATGGTGATCGCCGGCGATCTGTACACCCTGGCCGAACGCGCCAAGGTGCAGGGCTATCTGGCCGGGGTGTGGGCGAGTTCGGCCGTGCTCGGTCCGCTGCTCGGTGGCCTGTTCGCCGATCATCTGAGCTGGCGGTGGATCTTCCTGATCAATCTGCCGCTGTGCGCGGTGGCGGGCTGGATGCTGGTGCGCCACTTCACCGAGTCGGCGGAGCGCAGCACGCAACGGATCGACTATCTCGGCGCGATTCTGCTCACCGTCGGGGCGGGGGCTTTGATTCTGGCCTTGCTCGAAGGTGGTCAGGACTGGGAGTGGACCTCGCCGGTCTCCCTCGCCCTGTTCGCGGGGAGCGTGGCGGTCTTGGCGCTGTTCGCGGTGGTCGAGTTGCGGACGGCGAATCCGATTCTGCCGCTGTGGATCTTCACCCGGCGCGTGGTGATCGCGAGCAGCACCGTCTCCCTGCTGGTCGGCGCCGTCGTACTCGGATTGACCTCGTATGTGCCGACTTTCGCTCAGGGCGTGCTCGGGACCACCGCGCTGGTGGCAGGACTCACCGTCGGCGGGCTCACGCTCGGCTGGCCGCTCGCCGCGACCCTGTCGGGAAGACTGTACCTGCGCTGGGGATTCCGGATCAGTGGCTTGATCGGCAGCACCATCACCGCGCTCGGCTGCGCGACCACCCTGCTCGTCGGCCCCCAGGCGAGCCCATGGCAGATCGCGGCCTCCTGCTTCCTGATCGGCGTCGGCATGGGCCTGGTCGCCTCCCCCACTCTCATCGCCGCCCAGGCCAGTGCCGAATGGCACGAACGCGGCGTCGTCACCTCCGCCAATATGTTCGCGCGCTCGCTGGGCAGCGCGCTGGGTGTCGCGGTTTTCGGCGCGATCGTCAACGCGGGCATCGACAACCCCGACCACCCCGCGCCCAGCGAACTCGCCCACGGCATCCACCTGGTGTTCATCGCCATGCTGGCCATGGCCGTCGTCATGCTCGTCGCCGCCGCGACCATGCCCGGTCGCACCCCTGCCACCTCGACGGTCAGCGCGCCGTGATCCACTGCGCGATATCGGCCACGACCTCGCCGTCGACATGCTGGGGCCGCGCGTAATCCGCGGGCACCGCTGGTGTGTCGCCGGGAAAGAACAGGTGGTCGCAGGCGGGGTACGTGCGGATGTCGACGTTCGCGCGGTCGCCGAGGCCTGCGATCCACACTGAAAAGCGCGCCGCCGCCACCATGCCCGGGCCGGCTCGCGACCACATGCCGGGCAGCGAACCTCAACCGAGGAGGTCGGGTCGCCGGTCGGGCACGTCGGAGGTATCCCGCCCGACGAACTCATGGCGGGTGGCCCTGAGCTCGACCAGGCGGCCGTCCAGATCAGCGTCGACGTCGGGTTCGATCCCGAGATCCTCCCGAATCGCCCGACGCAGGAGCCGGACAGCGAACCCCAGCGAGTCGTCCACGAAGTGATAAAGCGCCGCGACCGCCACGGCATCGCTCGCGTCGAGCTCGAGCGCCGCGCGATGACCGATATCGAGGCAACGATTCACCTCGGACGCGAAATCCAGCGCCCGGTCCGACACCACCATCTGCGCACGGGAGTAGCTGTCGCGCAGCGCCTCCCGAGCAACCTCGAACTTGGCGAGATCGGGCGTGCGCCCGCCACACTTCTCGTCGAGATAATGTCGAGTGGCCGCGCGGCAGGAATGCGCCGCGGTGTTGAGGCCCGCGTACACCGTCCGCCTCTCATCGGTGGCCTCTTTGCGGGTGAGCTCCCGCAATTCCTCCGCGCGATTGTCGCGCTGCACGTTCGCGTCGATTCGCTTACTCCGAATCGCGAAAGCCTGGGTCACGATGCCACCACCGAGCGTTCCGGCAACCGTGATCGAGGCAACCGCCACATTGGTCCAATCCATGGACACTGATCTTCCTGCACTCCAACACAATTCACTAGCCGCCCTGGCGACGTGGCGCCGGACCTTCCAGCGTCCGGGCCGCGCGGCCAGGATTCCCGGGGCCGAGGCGATGTCGCTAAGGGAGGCCCTCGCCCGACCTGCGCACCACGTCTACGACCTCGTCGGCGGCGAATTCGACGACGCGACGGACGCGGGAGTTGGCGACCGGTGCCAGGTCGACGACGATCGGTGCGCCTGCGGCGGATTGGGTGATCGCGGTGATGCGGTCCTGGAGGAAGCCGCCGTCCGGGACCGGGACGCGGATGATGTCGCCGACGGTGAGTGCTTCGGCGCGGATTCGGCCGCCGGTGGTGGTGGGATCGTGGGTGCCGCAGCGGGTGTGGCCGACGGTTGCGCCGAGCCCGCGTTCGGCGATGGTCCACCAGACCGAGGTGTCGGGCTCCGCTGGGCCGATTCGGTTGTGCCAGGACAGGATTCGGTCACGTTCGGCTTCGGCGTCGGCACGGGTCTCGTGCAGTGACAGCTGACGGCGGACCGGGGCGTTGCGGGGGCGGGTGGTGCCCGCGGCGCCGTCGACGACCAGGATCCAGCGGGCTCCGACAGCTTCGTCGCGGCGGGCGGTGACTCGTTTGGCCAAGGCGAGGCCCGGGGTGGCGCCGAGGCGGTCGGCGGCTTCCTCGATGCTCTCGACCAATCCCAGTGCGCGCAGCAACTCGGCGACCGACAGCTCGGAGGTGGCCAGTTCCTGGGCGAGCGCGGGCATAGGTGTCCGCCTGCGCCAGCCGATGCGGGCACAGTGCTCGTGCCGGGTGAACCACAAACCGCTGCGGGAGCGGCGGTGATGGTCGATCACCACCGCCCACCAGTCCCATTCCGGTTCGGCGACAAGGCGGGTGCGGACCCAGCGTTCCCGTTCGGCGGTCGGTACCCGCTCCTCCACCGGCACGAAATTGCGCAGTGCGGTGCGCACCGCGGATTCGGTGCGCCCGACTGTGAGCGCCGTGTGGGCCAGATCGGCGCCCGCGCGCAGATCGTCGGCCAGTATTCGGTATTCGGATTCACGCCAGGTGGTTCCGTGCTGGCGCGGCGGCCGCAGATCGCCGCTGTTCTCGTCACTCATCTCGTGTGCCCCCGTTCTCGCACCGCCCGAACCGCACTCGCGTCCGGACTGGTTGTGTGACACCTTCTACGATACGGCGGGGGTGTGACAGAAAACCGCTCTCTGCCAGCGGCTTTCCAGCAAACGGGCTACCCGGTGCGCACCGCGGGGCGGCGGACGAAGGCGTAGTAACCCGCGCAGACCAGCGCGGCCCAGACCGCGCCGACGACCAACGCGGTGCGTCCACCATCGGTCCACAGCAACAGCACCACGACCAGGCCGAGGAAACTCAGTGCGGCCCACGTGGTCACGGGAGCGCCGGGCAGTCGGTAGTCGCTGGCGGGCAACTCACCCGCACGCACCTTGGCCCGGTACTTGGTGTGGCACACCAGGATCACGCTCCACACGACGATGATGCCGACGGTGCTCACCGAGGTGATGTAGGCGAAGGCCTTGTCCGGCGAGATCGCGTTCACCAGCACGCCGATCACCATCGCACCCGCCGAAGCGCAGATACCGGTGAACGGCACCGACTGCTTGCTCAGGGTCGCGAACTGCGCGGGCGCTTCGTCGCGCAGCGCCAGGCTGCGCAGCATCCGGCCGGTGGAGTAGATCCCCGAGTTACATGAGGACAACGCCGCGGTGAGCAGCACGAAATTGATGATCCCGGCCGCGGCCGGAATACCGATCTGTTCGAAGACCTCGACGAACGGGCTACGGCCGGCGTGGAAGCTGCGCCAGCTCGCCACCGACATGATCACCACGAGCGCACCCACATAGAACAGGCCGATGCGGAACGGCAGGGTGTTGATCGCCTTGCGCAAGGTGGTCTTCGGGTCACGGGCCTCACCTGCCGTCACACCGACCAGTTCGACACCCACGTAGGCGAACACGACGATCTGCAGCACCAGCAGGGTCTGGCCGAAGCCGTGCGGGAACATGCCACCGTCGGCCCACAGGTTGGTCACCGTGGGGTCGGCGGCGTGGCCGAATCCGAAGACGAGCACGCCGATGCCGATCAGAATCATCGCCAGGATCGCGGTGACCTTGATCGCGGAGAACCAGAACTCGCCCTCACCGAAGAACCGCACCGAGATCAGATTCGCGGTGAACAGCACCGCGAGCACGACCAGCGCGGTCACCCACTGCGGGATGTCGAACCAGTATTGGACGTAATGGCCCGCGACGGTGATCTCGGCCATGCAGGTCGAGACCCACACCGCCCAATATGACCAGCCGGTCGCGAACCCGGCGAAACGGCCGAGGAATTCGTGGGCGTATTCGGCGAAGCTGCCGGAGACCGGACGGTAGGTGAGCAGTTCACCGAGTGCCCGCATGATGACGAAGATCGCCATACCCGCGGCGAGGTAAGCCAGGATCAGCGACGGACCTGCCTGCTCGATCGCCGCACCGGAGCCGTAGAACAGGCCGGTGCCGATCGCGCCGCCGATGGCGATCATCTGGATGGTGCGCGGGTTGAGGCCGCGCTCGTAACCCTCCGATCCAGCCGTCGAATCGGGCGCCTGGGCGGCATCGGTGGTGAGGCCGGGGCCATCAGCTGACATGGAACAGTCCTTCCGTCACGTCGATCAGTCGTGCACGCTACCGCCCGGCTACCGTGGCCGGTGTCACCCCCACCGGCACGCGGAAATACCGGCGGCCCGGCGCGGGTTGGCCTCCGTAGGGGCAATACACACTCGAGGAGGCTCATGAGCGCCGTCACGCTGTCGGTTCTGGATCTGGCACCGGTGCAATCCGATGCGACGGCGAGCGCGGGGTTGCACGCGACGACGCGCTTCGCCCAGCACGCCGAGGAGCAGGGCTTTCACCGATTCTGGGTGGCCGAGCACCACAACATGCCTGGCATCGCGAGCGCGGCGCCCGCGGTGGTGCTCGCGCATCTGGCGGCGTCCACCTCGCGGATCAGGGTCGGTTCCGGCGGGGTGATGCTGCCCAACCATCCGCCGCTGGTGGTGGCCGAACAGTTCGGCACGCTCGAGTCGCTGCATCCCGGACGGATCGATCTCGGGATCGGACGCGCACCCGGCACCGATCCAGTGACCGCGCGCGCACTGCGTCGCAGCGCCGAAGGACTCGGTGGGGACGCGTTTCCCCAGGAGCTCACCGCGCTGATCGGCTTCTTCCGCGGCGCCGACCCGAACGGGATCGTGGCCAGCCCCGGCCTCGGCGCCGAACCGGAGGTGTGGTTGCTCGGGTCGAGTGGTTACAGCGCGCAGGTGGCCGCGGTGCTCGGCTTGCCGTTCGCGTTCGCCCATCACATCGCGCCGAACAACACCGTCGCCGCGCTGAACCTCTATCGCGACAATTTCCGGCCGTCGCCGACGCTGAGCGAGCCGTACACGATCGTGGCCGCCTCGGTGATCTGCGCCGACACCGATGCCGAGGCCGATCGCCTCGCCGCACCGCGTGACCTCGCCTTCGCCAACTTGCGCTCGGGCCGTCCGCAGGCGCTGGCCACGCCCGAACAGGCCGCGGGATTTCCCGGTAACGAGGCCGAACGCCATTTCGCGGCGCAGCGCAAGGCCGGGCAGTTGCAGGGTTCGCCGGAGACCGTGCGCGCTCAGGCCGCGCAACTGCTCGACGCCACCTCCCCCGACGAACTCATGCTCAACACCCTGGTCTACGACCTCGACGCCCGCATCCGCTCGCTCGACTTGACGAAGAAGGCGATCAACGGCTGAGAAAACTCAGTGCAGCCGGAATGCCCTGGCGGCCAGGGACTCCCGCAGACGGTGGGCGCCGTCGCCGTCTGCGGTAAATCTCACCGTGAACCGAACCGCGATCCGGGTCGTCCGGTCGATACAGTGAATGCGGGGAGCCCGCCGAATGGCGGGACCGGAGAGAGTGCGTCATGGGCAAGGTGTTCGAGCGGATCGACGACAAGTTGCGGGCATTCATCACCGAACAGCCGATGTTCTTCATCGGCACCGCACCGTCGGAGGGGGGCCATGTCAATGTCTCCCCCAAGGGTTATCGCGATACCTTCGCCGTGATCGACGACCACACCGTCGCCTACCTCGATCTGTTCGGCAGCGGCTCGGAAACGATCGCGCACCTGCGTGACAACGGCCGGATCACCGTGATGTTCTGCTCGTTCACCCGCACCACCCGCATCCTGCGACTCTTCGGTGCCGGCCGCGTCGTTCGCCCCGACTCCGACGAATTCGACACACTGCGTGAGCATTTCGGCATCGGCCACACCGGCATCCGCTCGGTGGTGACGATCTCGGTGGACCGGATCGCCGACTCGTGTGGCTGGTCGGTGCCCAAATTCGAGCTCGTCGAGGAGCGCTCCATCCTCGACGAGGCGCACAGCCGCCGCACCGACGCCGACTTCGCCCGCCGCATCGCCGGCGACAACTCCACCAGCATCGACGGGCTGCCCGCCCTCGAACCGGACCATCCGGTGCCGTCCGCCGCTCGGCGCGGTCAGGTGGTCGGGACCGAGGTCACCGCGAGCGCGGGTTCGGACAGACTGCCGAGGTAGAGGGCGCCGTCGTGTTCGGCGACCGCGGTGACCAACGCGTAGTCGGTGCCGTCGCGCTGGAGGTCGTGCACGATGGTCCCGTCGAAGTCGAGCGCGAGCACCCAGACCGAGCGGACGGGCGCGGGTGTCAGGGCCTCTGGCAGCGCGTCGACAATGCGTCGCACGATGCCGGGGAGCGGGAAGAGCTTGTCCAGCAATGGGTTACGTGGCGAGACGATGCCGACCCAGACCAGGCCGTCGCTGCCGAGCAACATGTTGTCGGGTGAGCCGGGCAGGTTCTCGGCGAGGTAGTCCGTGGTGCCCGCGCGCGGACCGGTCAGCCAGTATCGGGTGATCCGGTAGGAACCGGTCTCGGCGACCAGCACGCAGGATCGGTCCGGGGCGAGCACCACGCCGTTGGCGAATTGGAGGCCGTCGACGAGTACTTCGAGGTGTCCGTCCGGATGGCGGCGGACCAGCTGGCCGCTGCCGGAATGTTCGAGGATGTCGGTCATCCACTCCTCGAACGGCCACCGCCGCGAGCTGATCGAGAAGTAGATGGTGCCGTCGTCGTCGCGAACTACATTGCTGGGGAACATGATTGGTTCCCCATCGATCTCACTGACGACGACCTCCAGTTCGGCGCCCGGCTCGGCCAGCCGCAGAATTCCTCGACCCGCCACGCAGATCAGCAGGGAACCGTCGGCATCGGCGTGCATGCCCAGCGCTCGGCCACCGGTGTCGGCGATCCGCTCGACGGTGCCGCTCGCCGGATCGACGCGCCAGATCGCGCCGTCGTCGGTGCCGGTGGCGATCCGTCCGTCGGGCAGCACCACGACGTCCTCCGGGCCCTTGCTCGGCAGCGGCAACAGTCGGATCGGCGGCATCGGCGGGTCGCTGTGGGTCTGGCGCGCACGAGCGGTGGGGCGCGGCGGAGTCCAGCGGTGAGGGCGCATCGGCATGCCCAATTGCTACCACGACCGGGACCGCAACGGGGACAGTGCGTGAATGCGCGGTGCGGTATCGAACACCTCACTCGCACAATGGAGATGCACGTGGACGATTCTGACCGGCCGCCACCGAGCGTCTCGCGGGTACGACCCGGCGCCCACCCGGCACAGGTTTCAACGCGGACCTCCGCGCTCGCCCGCGCACGGCTAAAGTGCGACGGTGAACACCGGATCCGCCAGCACGCTGCTCGACCGTCTCCTCGCTCCCCAGCCCGCACCCGCCTGGTGGTTGGTGCTCGCCACCGCGGCGGTGGCGTTGATCTTGGTCGGCTACCGGCCGTTATGGCGGCTGACCAGGGCAGCGGTCACGGTGGCACACGAGGGCGGGCATGCGCTGATCGCGCTGCTCACCGGGCGCAGGCTGCACGCGATCACCCTGCACACCGACACGTCGGGGCTGACCGTGTCGAGCGGCAAACCGACTGGTCCAGGCATGATCCTCACCGCGGCCGCCGGGTATCCGGCGCCCGCGCTGCTCGGGCTCGGCTACGCGGCACTGCTCGGGACGGGCCGGGTCACCGTGATGCTGTGGGCGACGCTGGTGATGCTGGCCGCGGTGCTGATCAAGGTGCGCAATATGTATGGCCTACTCACCGTGGTGGTGCTCGGTGCGCTGGTGTTCGGGGTGTCGTGGTTCGGCACGGATCTGCTGCAGGCCGCGTTCGCGTATCTGGCGGCTTGGTTTCTGCTGGCCGCCGCGGTGCGGCCGGTCTTCGAACTGCAGCGCGGCCGACGCAGGCAGCCGGGGCGCACGGATTCCGACGCCGATCAGCTCGCCCGGTTGACGCACCTGCCCGCGGTGCTCTGGGTGTTGTTCTTCACCGCCGTCTGCCTGGCGGCCCTTGTCGTGGGCGCGATGCTGATGCTGGCGCCGGTCGAAGAGCTGCATCCGCTGCTTCAGCGGTGATCGGCGATCCAGTAGTCGACGGCCTCGGTGACGAGCACACTCGGCGGCTGCAGCGCGTTGAGGGTGACGCCCGCTTCGTCGTCTTGTAGCGGTTCCAGGGTGTCGAGCTGGGAGTCCAGCAGGATCGTCGGCATGAAATGACCGAGTCGGCCGGTCATCCGGCGCAGTAGTTCCTCGCGGGTGGCGGCCAGGTGCACGAAGTAGGTATTCGGGGCCTTCGCTCGCAGTCGGTCCCGGTAGCCGCGCCGCAGCGCGGAACAGGTGGCTACCCCGCCGGTCTGATGCTCGGCGAGCCACTGCGCGACGGTGTCGAGCCAGGGCAGCCGGTCCTCGTCGGTGAGCGGAATACCCGCGGCCATCTTCTCGATATTGGCCAGCGGATGGAAGTCGTCACCTTCGGCGTACGGGACTTCGAGCCGGTCGGCGGTCAGGGCGCCGACGGTCGTCTTCCCGCAGCCCGACACCCCCATCACCACGATGACAGGTTCGACCACAGCGCCCTCCTCGTCCGAATCACAGCGTGCCTGCTCGATCGAGGGTAGCGGCGGCGGCAACGCACCCGACGACGATCACGGAATCGGGCGGTCGGTGGGCAGGTTGACGAAGCTCGGCGCCGCGGGATCGAGACGCACGTGCTGGGGCTCGAGGCCGCTGGCGTTCAGCATCGGCCGGAACGGCAACGCCTTGGGCGCGTTGCCCGCGAACACGTCGATGCGCAGGCGATGTCCCGGCACCAGCACCGCTTGGGTCGGGATCACCGCGACGTCGATGTCGATGGGCGCGCCGGGTTCCACCGGGAGCAGCCGGTCGACGGTGAGCGGGTTGAAGGGGGCGGTGAAGTCGCCGTTGATCGAGCGCGCGCTGCGGCGTTCGTCGACGGCTCGCATCGACGAGGTGAGCTGGCCGGTGGTGAGTACCGTCGAGGTCCCGTCGGGTGCGACATCGTTGACCGTGACGTTCCAGAACCCGTCGGTGGCGTCATGGATCGTGTTGAGCCGCACATTGATCGGGCCCGAGATCACGGTCTGCTCGGTCAGCGGTGCGCTGGTGAAGGTGAGGCCGTTGCGTTCGGCGATGCGGGAGTCCTTCGCGCAGGTATCGAGGGCGGCCGTCATGCCCGCCGAACCCTGTGCCGCGTCACGCGAGCAGACCTGGTTCAACCCCGGCGCGACGGTGAGTGTTTCGGTAGCGGTCGGCCCGGTGGCACTGAGCGATCCGTCGTGCAGGCTGTCCTCGGTGCTGCCGCTGGGCGCGGCGGACAGGTAGACGCGGCGATGCGTGACGCCCGGCTGCGGGAACTCACGCAGCGTCACCCAGCTGCCGCCTTGCTGTTTCACCGTGACCGGCCCGAATTCCTCGACGCCGCTGTCGATGTCCTTGAGCCACTTGTCGAACCACGCTCGCTGCAGCACGTCCAAACGCGGTGGCGCGCCCGGAACACCGGTTCCCGCACCGGGATTGGCGTGATAGGTGTCGCCGACGATGAGCTGTTTGCGCCCGGCGGGCAACGGGATCTGCTCGTAGAGCTTGGTGGCGCTGTTGGCGAAGATGTCGTGCCAGCCGCCGTAGACGAAGGTCGGCACCGTGACGTTCTCGGGATGGCCCATGATCGCCTCGCGGAACGCCGAAGTGTCGTCGAGCGCGCCGTCGAGCGCGGGCGGCATGTTCGACAGTGACGGCGTGAGCAGCGACTGGGCGAGGAGGTCGAAGTTGGTGGTCGGGTCGGCGAGCCGGTCGTTGAACCAGGTCCAGTCGAAGCTGCCGTCGACCATGGAGGCCACGTCGGGGACGAGTTTGAGCTGGTTGACCGAATTCAGCCAGAGCGGCAGGAAGGTGGTGCCGACGCCGCCGCCGGGGGCGACCACGTCACGCATGAGATCGCTGCCGGGCTCCACCGGAAAGATCGCCTGCAGCGCGGGCGGGGCGTTCTCGGCGGCGCGCAACTGGTTGATACCGGAGTAGGAGCCGCCGCTCATGCCGATCCGCCCGTTCGACCACGGTTGACGCGCCGCCCAGTCGATCACTTCGCGGGTGTCGAGTTGTTCACGCGCACCGAGGGTGTCCCATTTGCCTTGCGACAGTCCGGTTCCGCGCACGTCGGCCACGACGACGGTGTAGCCGGCGCTGACGAGTTTGCGGTCGACACCGAGCATCGTCTGGATCATGCCGCCGTCGAGTGCCTGCATGAGATCACCGAAACCGCTGATCGGGGTGGTGGACAGGTTCAGCCTGCGCACGATGTCGACGGCGGTGGACTGCAGGCCCGGAATCGCGGCGGCCGATTCGATCAGTCCGGTCATGAGTTTCGAATAGGGCGTCAGGCTCACGATCACCGGAAGCGGCTTCTGCTCGATCACGCCCGCGGCGTCGGCGGGGCGGTACACGTCGGCCTTGAGCACCACGCCGTCGCTCATCGTGAGCTCGACGCCGCGCTCCACCCGCACCTCGGGGTAGGCGCCCGGCCCGTCGTGCAGGGCGGTCCACTGCGCGGACGGTGCGTCCGGGGGCTCACCGCCTGCCGGACCACCGCCGCAGCCGAGCACGACGACCACCGCGAGGATCGTCACCAGGATCCGGACGAACCCGCGTTCCGAACTTCTTCCCACCATGAATCGCTCCCGACCGGTTCGTTCGTCTCCACAGTTGACCGAGCCACCGCACGATCGGCGCGGAAACCATAACAGGGGTAACGAGTTAGCCAGGCGAGCGTCGGCCAGCTCGGACTGTCGCTGTGAACACACGTTGTTCCAGTTCAGCGGGGTTCCGGTTGCTCGTTCTTGTCGGTGGCTGATGGTTGACTGGCTCCCACCGGCGCCGTTGGGGCCGGTCTTCATCCATCGCCGAGGAGGACGTTCGACAATGCCGACACGCGAGGAAGCTTGGCCGCAGGGAACTCCCTGCTGGATCGACTGTCAGGTGGACGACACCACCGCCGCCCGCGACTTCTACAGCGCGCTGTTCGGCTGGGAAGTCCAGGACGGTCCCGCCGAAGCCGGCGGGTATCTCATGGCCACGCTCGACGGCCGCCCGGCGGCGGGCATCGGCCCGAAACCCGAAGGCATGGGCGGGATGCCGTCGGTGTGGACCACCTACTTCGCCGCGGCGCGCGCCGACGAGATCGCCGAACGGGTGAGCAAGTCGGGCGGACAGGTGTTCATGCCACCGTTCGATGTGCTCGACGTGGGGCGGATGTTCATCGCCGCCGATCCGACGGGCGGCGTGTTCGGGGTGTGGGAAGCCAAGGCACACAACGGCTCCGGGATCTTCAACCAGCACGGCGCCTACTGCTGGAACGAACTGCACACCCCTGCCTACGACCGAGCGCACGAGTTCTACAACAAGGTGTTCGGCTGGCAGTACACCGAGATCGGCGACGGGGTGAACCTCATCTACTCCACCTTCGCGTCGGCCGATGACAGCAGCCACGAGGTCGGCGGCATGATGGACGCCTCGGCCCTGAACACCCCGCCCTATTGGCTCACCTGGATCCAGGTCGACGACGCCGACGCAGCCCTGACCACGGCAACCGAACTGGGCGCCTCGGTGATCATGGGCCCAGACGACAGCCCGTTCGGCCGGATGGGGATTCTGCAGGCGCCCCAGGGCGAGGTGTTCGGCGTGATCGACCCGGCCAAGGCCGTCGGCGAGGTACCGACCGGGACCTGACCGTCGTTACGGCGTGACGATGGCGAAGTTCGGGTCCGGCTTGTCGATCACGCCGGGCAGCTTCGTCAGTGCGGTGGCATCGCCGTCGATGGCGATGTCACCGTCGGTCACGCCCTTCTTCAGGTCGGCGCCGCCGACGAGGGTGCGGATCAGGACCTGGCGGGTCAGCGCGACGGTGGCGTCAGGAGCGGGCAGGTTGTCACCGGGGAATCGGTCGTAGTGCACGAGCACGCCGTTGCGGAGCTCGGTGCGATGAATGCGGTTGTTCTCGTTGCTGATCCGCCAGTCGACGGTCATCCGGACCTCCCACGCCTTGGGTCCGTCGATCCGCAGCGACACCGCGTCGAACACCTGGTCCACGCTCAGCGCGGCGGCCATCGCGGCGGAGTTCGCCGTCGTCGGCGTGCCGAAGGAACCGTTGCGCAGTTCATGGGCGCCGCTGAGGTAGAAATTGCGCCAGGTGGCGGTCTCCGCGCCGTAACCGAGTTGCTCGAAGGCACTGGCCTGCAAGTCTTTTGCGGTCTTGTTGGTCGGGTCGGCGAAGATCACGTAGTTCACCAGTTGCACAACCCAGCGGTAGTCGGCGGCGTCGTAGGCCTTTTGCGCCGTCTGCAGGGCCGCGTCGGCACCGCCCATCGCCTCGACGTGGCGGCGCGCGTTCTCCACCGGCGGGTGTTCCCACAGGTGCGCCGGGTTGCCGTCGAACCAGCCCATGTACCGCTGATAGACCGCCTTGACGTTGTGACTCACCGAGCCGTAGTACCCGTGCGTCGACCACGACGCCGTCAGCGCGGGCGGCATCTGCACCATCTCGGCGATCTCGGCGCCGACATACCCCTGATTCAGCAGACGTAGCGTCTGATCATTGAGGTAGCCGTACATGTCGCGCTGCAGCGACAGGAACTCCACGATCCGATCGGTGCCCCAGATCGGCCAGTGGTGCGACGAGAACACCAGATCGGACTTGCGGCCGTAGCGGTTGATCGAATCGGTGAGATATTTCGACCAGACATGCGGGTCGCGCACCAGCGCGCCGCGCAGGGTGACGATGTTGTGCATGGTGTGGGTCGCGTTCTCGGCCATGCACAGGATGCGGCGGTCGGGGAAGTAGAAGTTCATCTCCGCGGGCGCCTCGGTGCCCGGGGTCAGCTGGAAGACCATCCGCACGCCGTCGACGATCTCCTCCTGATCGGTGCGGGTGATGTCGAGGGTCGGCGGGATCAGGCTCACGGTACCGACCGAGGTGGTCGGGCCGAGACCCGCGCTCACCTGGCCTTTCGCCCCGCGAGGCAGTGCGGCCCCGTACATGTAGGCGGCGCGGCGTGCCATCGCGGTGCCGGTGTAGATGTTCTCCGCGACCGCGTGCTCGAGGAAACCCGACGGCGCGATCACCGGGCAGCGGCCTGCCGCCACATCCTGCGGGGTGATCACACCGGCGCTGCCACCGAAATGGTCGACGTGGGCGTGGGAGTAGATCAGGCCGGTGACCGGTCGATCGCCGCGATGCTTGCGGTACAGCGCGAGGCCGGCCGCCGCGGTTTCGGCCGAGATGAGTGGATCGATGACGATCACCCCGGTATCGCCCTCGATCAAGGTCATGTTCGACAGGTCGATACCGCGGACCTGATAGAAGCCGGGCGCGATCTCGTAGAGGCCCTGCTTGACGACGAGCTGGGCCTGCCGCCACAGGCTGGGGTTCACCGACTGCGGACAGGAGCCGGCGACGAAGTCGTAGGAGTCGCTGTCCCACACCACTTTCCCCGAGGGATCGGTCACCTTGCCCGGTTCGAGCGAGGCGATCCAGCCGCGGTCGGCATCGGCGAAGTCGGCGGTGTCGCCGAACGGCAAGGTGTCGGCCAGGGCGCGGTTGGCATCCAGGATGGCTTTCGTCGGCTCGGTCTGGGTGCCCGAGGGGTTGACTCCGCTCGGTTGGTCACCACAACCGGTGACGGTCGCACCGACCGCGACCGCCGCGGCCGCACCCACGCCGACACCCAGCATCCCGCGCCGCGACAGCCCGCCGCGACCTCCGCCTGAACTCTTCACCTTTGCTCCTTCACTCCACCACCGTCCACCTCGGACAGCTATTGCAGAGTAACTGCAATAGCTGTGTCAGTTCTGCGCAATCGAAATATTCGGCAGCGCGGCCAGCTGGATGTCGAGCAACAGCCGATCCTCGGGATCGCTCAGATCGATGCCGAGGACGGCCTCCACCCGCCGCAGCCGATAGCGCAGCGTGTTCGGATGCACGCGCAACGTGGCCGCGGCGACGCGCACCTCCCCGTGCGCGCGCAGATACGCCTGCACTGATATTCGCAGGTCAGCGGCGTGGGTTCGGTCGTAGGCAGCGAGCGCGGCCAGGCGTGGATCGTGCAGGCGCGGGCGCTCGCGGATCAGCTCGGTGATCTCGGCCAACAGCACCGCGGTCCTGGCATCGGCCAGCGTGGCGACCCGGCTGCCCGCAGGATCGGCGACCGGACTGTCCAGTACCCGGTCGACTTCCGCGCGCGCACCCGCGACCGCCGTGAGACCGGCCACCGGTGCGGCGATGGCAGCCCGCACCACCAGGGCGCGCGTCTGCTCGAGCTGGGCGACCAGCTTGCGCACCCACGAACCGACGCTGCGCTCGGAGTGGTAGCCGGGCAGCAGGACATAGACCCGCTCGCCGAGCGACTCGGTGACCGAATCCTCGCGGAAAGCACTGGCGTGCAAGCGGATCAAGCCGCTGGAGGCGGCCAGCTCGGCGGCGGGACCGACCGGCGCGAAACCGATCACCGCGGCGGGACCGGCCGTCGACAGGTTCAGCGCGGCGGCGACCGAGGGCACGTCGACGCCGTCACCGTGGGCGCCGAACAACCGGCGCACGAGCAACGCCTCGGTCGACGGCGCGTCCAGCCGTCGCGCGATGATCCGAGCCGCCACCGCCGACGCACCACGCAACACCTGCGCCGCGTCGGGTCGCAACGGCCCGGTGCCCTGCTGCAACCAGATGGTGCCGAGCATTCTGGACTGCGCGCCGTCGGCACCACGCCGGATGCCGACGACGAGCCGACGACGGATATCGAGCTCGGGGTGTTCCGGCACGTCGACGACCTCGTCGCTACACCGCACCCGATCGAACACACCCCATTCCCGCAGGATCCGCAGGTAGTCGCCCGGGCCCTCCCGGCCGAGAATGGACTGGATGCGCAATTGGTCGGCCGACGTGTCGGAGGCCGAGTAGGCCAGCACGCGTGACTGCGGGTCCTCGATGGAGACCATGCCGCCGGTTTCCTTGGCCAGCACCTGAGCCAGCCCGAACAGGTCGGTGTCGGGGGCGAGCAGGTCGTGCTCGTCGGACGCGGCGCGCTGGCCGGGCGAGCGGGCCAGCATCCGGCGGATCAGCGAGAACACCTGATCCCAGCGCGCCTGCCGGTGCACGTGCACCAGCGCGATGCCGACGGCGTGCGCGGCGGCTCGCACCGCGGGCGAGTCGTTGGCGCTCTTGGTCATCAGCACTCGCGGTCGCTGGGCCTGGTCGCGGTCGCCGATCCTGCGCAACCAGCGCGCGGTGGCCGCGGCATCGACTCCGACGAGCAGGTACACCTCGGGCAGCGTGCCTTCACTGTCGAGGTGTTCGGGCAGGTCAGCGGGCTCGGCCAGTGCCACCGTCCGCACCTCGACCTCGTGACCCGCAGGCGCGTCGACGAGCGTCGCGACGGTGTGGTCGAGGGCGGCGAGCAACTCGCGCAGCGTTGTGGCCCCGTCGGACATCGAACACCTCCGTTGTTGGTCGATCGGACAAAGCACTGCCCAGATCTTCATCCGATCAGATGATTATCGCTCGTGCGGATCGGAGTTGACTACGTCACATCCCGCTATCCGCCACGACGCAGGAGCCGCACTCATGGACGCCATCGCGACCACCCCGCCGCCGGTCAACGAACCGGTCGGCACCTTCGCTCCGGGCAGCCCGGAACGCAGTCGCCTGCAGACCGCGCTCGCCGAGCTGTCCGCCTCCCCCACCGAGATCAGCCACGTGATCGGCGGCCGCCATCTTCCCGGCGATGGCCCCGCCTTCGACGTGGTCCAACCGCACCGCCACGCCGCCGTCCTCGGCACCCTGCGCGACGCCGGTGCCGCCGAAACGGCCGCCGCGGTCGACGCCGCCAACGCCGCCGCACCTGCCTGGCGGGCCATGCCGTTCGACGATCGGGCCGCGATCTTCTTGCGCGCCGCCGACCTCCTCGCCGGTCCGTGGCGCGAGAAGATCGCCGCGGCGACGATGCTCGGGCAGTCGAAGTCGGCCTATCAGGCCGAGATCGACGCACCGTGCGAACTGATCGACTTCTGGCGGTTCAATGTCTCGTTCGCCCGCGAGATCCTCGCCGGGCAGCCGATCTCCTCGCCGGGTGTGTGGAATCGGATGCAGTACCGCTCGCTGGAGGGGTTCGTCTACGCGGTGACCCCGTTCAACTTCAGCGCGATCGCGGGCAACCTGCCCACCGCGCCCGCGCTGATGGGCAACACCGTGGTGTGGAAGCCGGCCAGGAGCCAGGCCGTGGCCGCCTATCTGACGATGCGGCTGCTCGAGACCGCCGGACTGCCGCCCGGGGTGATCAACCTGGTCAACGGAGCCGGCCCGGCGATCTCCGATGTCGTGCTCGCCGATTCGCGGCTGGCCGGCGTGCACTTCACCGGATCGACCGCCACGTTCCAGCACCTGTGGCGGGAGGTGGCGCAGCGACTGGACGGGTACCGCACCTATCCCCGGTTGGTCGGTGAGACCGGTGGCAAGGACTTCGTACTCGCGCACCCGTCCGCCGATCCGGCGGTGCTCACCACCGCGCTGGTGCGCGGCGCGTTCGACTATCAGGGCCAGAAGTGTTCGGCCGCCTCGCGTGCGTTCATTCCGCGCTCGGTGTGGGCGACCATGTCGGACGACCTGATCGAACGGACATCGAACCTGCGCTACGGCGATGTCACCGACTTCACGAATTTCGGTGGGGCAGTGATCGATCGACATGCCTTCGACCGCAATACCGCCGCACTCGAGCGCGCCAAGGCGACACCGAGCCTGACCGTGGTGGCAGGTGGACACAGCGACGACAGTGTCGGCTGGTTCGTCGACCCGACGATCGTGGTCGGTGACGATCCCCTCGATGAGGTTTTTCGCACCGAGTACTTCGGTCCGATCCTGGCGGTGCACGTCTACGACGACAGCACCCCGACCGCCTTCGCCGACGCCATGGACCTCGTCGACGGCGGCAGCCCGTACGGCCTCACCGGCTCGATCATCGCCCAGGATCGCACCGCGATCACCGAGGCGACCGATCGGCTCGCCTTCGCCGCGGGCAACTTCTACATCAACGACAAGCCGTCGGGGGCGGTCGTCGGCCAGCAGCCGTTCGGCGGCGCCCGCGCCTCCGGCACGAACGACAAGGCCGGTTCCCCACAGAACCTGCTGCGCTGGACCTCCGCGCGCACGATCAAGGAGACCTTCGTTCCGCCGACCGAACACAGCTACCCCCACCAGGCACCGGAGGCGAACTGATGCCCGCGCTGCTTCGCTCGGCCATGCTCGCCGCCGCGCGCTCGCCCCGGCTGGAACGCACCATCACCCGACTGCCCGTCAGCCGGGCGGTGGTGGCCCGCTTCGTCGCGGGCACGACCACCGAGCAGGCGGTGCGGGCCACCGAATCACTGTTGCGCTCAGGGCGTTTCGTCAGTATCGACTATCTGGGCGAGGACACCACCGACCTGGCAAGCGCCGCGGCGACCGTCGCGCAGTATCGGACCTTGATCA
This sequence comes from Nocardia sp. FBN12, assembly GCF_054031145.1. Taxonomy (NCBI): domain Bacteria; kingdom Bacillati; phylum Actinomycetota; class Actinomycetes; order Mycobacteriales; family Nocardiaceae; genus Nocardia; species Nocardia sp. FBN12. The sequence goes on along the minus strand of NZ_CM132926.1, from coordinate 1,868,330 downwards.
CCGCGCTCGGCGCACTCCCCCAGTCCGACGTGGCGCCGGGCGCTGTTCGGCCACTGGAGGTTTCGGTAAAACTGTCCGCACTCGGACAGGCACTGCCGAGTGACGGTCACGCGATCGCCCGCGAGCACGCCCGCCAGATCTGCGCCGCCGCCGAAGCCGCAGGCGTGTGGGTCACCGTCGATGCCGAGGACCACACCACCACCGACTCGACGCTGTCGATCGTGCGCGAGCTGCGCGCCGACTACCCGTGGCTGGGCACCGTGTTGCAGGCCTACCTGCGCCGCACCGAGGACGACTGCCGCACCATGGCAGGCCCCGGGTCGCGAATCAGACTGTGCAAGGGCGCCTATGACGAACCCGAGTCGGTCGCCTTCCGCGACAGGGCCGAGGTCGATGCCTCGTATATGCGGTGTTTGGGCGTGCTCACCGCGGGCGCGGGGTATCCGATGATCGCCTCGCACGACCCGGCGGTGATCACCGCGGCCGGGGTGGGCGTGCAGGCGGCCCAACGCAAGACCGAGGAGTACGAGTATCAGATGCTGTTCGGCATTCGGGCCGATGAACAGCAGCGACTCGCCGCCGCGGGCAACCATGTTCGCGTCTACGTCCCTTACGGTGACCAGTGGTACGGCTATTTCATGCGTCGACTGGCCGAAAGACCGGCCAATGTCGGCTTCTTCCTGCGGGCGCTGCTCGGTGGACGCGGATGACGACCGGCTATCCGTTCGAGTAATACCGCAGAACAATATTCACTCTCGGCCTCCACACCACCGGCATGGCGGTGTACTCAGCAGAGCATGGCCTATACGGCTGGTGTGCGCATCGCTGTGCGGCGGTGTGCGCCGACGGAAGGAACGCGAATGTCTTTCGCAGAGTTGCGCACCCAGATGTTGCGCCGCAAACCGATGACCGAGGTCGACGACGAGATACCCAGTGACGAGCGATTGGCGAAATCGCTCGGTCTCTGGCAGCTCACCGCCATCGGCGTCGGCGGCATCATCGGCGCGGGCATCTTCACCCTGGCCGGCTCGGTCGCGCATTCGGTCACCGGTCCGGCGGTGCTGATCTCGTTTCTGATCGCCGGTGTGGCCAGCGCCGCGGCGGCGCTGTGTTATGCCGAATTCGCGGGCATGGTCCCGAAAGCGGGCTCGGCCTACACCTACGGCTACGTATCGCTTGGCGAACTCGCGGGCTGGTTCATCGGCTGGGATCTGCTGCTCGAATACATCGCGGTGGCGGCGGTGGTCGCGATCGGTGTCTCGGGGTACTTCGGGTTCCTCCTCGACCAGGTCGGGCTGACCCTGCCGGAGTGGATGCTCGGGGCGCCCGATACCGGCGACGGCCGCGTGGTCGATCTGTTCGCGGTGCTGTTCTGTCTTGGCACCGCGTGGGTGCTCTCGCGCGGTATCGGCAGTGTCGGCCGGTTCGAGACGGTCGCGGTCGGCATCAAGGTCGCCCTCGTCGTGCTCATCGTGGTGCTAGGCAGTGTCTCGAAGTCGTGAGGGCGGCCCGCAGGCCCGCTCTCACGAGTGCCTGAGCCACTGGTTGATCACCGCGATATGGATCGTGGCCTGGTAGCGGACAGCGAGTTTGTCGAACCTGGTAGCCACCGCACGATGCTGTTTGAGCTGATTGATACCCCGCTCGACAGCGTTGCGGTCACGGTAGAGCACCGCATCGAACGCCGGGGGCCGACCACCGGCTCTGCCACGACGGCGACGGTGCGCAACCTGATCGGCAGGGACCGGGATCGTTGCCCTGATCCCGTGACGGCGCAACCATTCCCGGTTACCTCGACTGGAATAGGCCTTGTCGGCCAACACCCGCTCAGGGCGGACTCGTGCCCGCCCGCCACCGAGTTTCGGCACCTCGATGCCATCGAGCACTGCGGTGAACTGCGGACTGTCACCGGCTTGACCTGCGGTGACCAGTACCGACAGCACACGGCAGCCCTGGTCACACGCCAGATGCAGTTTGCTGGTCCACCCGCCCCGCGAACGCCCCAGCCCGTGATCGGCCGGCTCGGATTCCCCTGGACCGGCCGGTGGTTCGGATTGCCCGCCGCTGTCGCGGCGGGCGCCAGCAGCATGCGGGTGAGCCCGCGCGATCGTGGAATCCACACTGATCTGCCAGTCGATCACTCCAGCTGCGTCGGCCTGGACCTGCAGCGATCGCATGATCGCGGCCCATGACCCGGCCCGCTGCCACCGGCGGAACAGTCCATACACCGCTTGCCAGGACCCGTATTCGGCCGGAACGTCTCGCCACGGCGACCCGACACGACACCGCCACCGGATCCCGTCGATGAGCTGGCGTTTCGTCCATTTCGGCGGGCGTCCCGCCTTCTTACCGCGGGGCAGCAACGGCTCCAGCCTCGCCCACTGGGCATCGGTCAGGTCCGCTCGCCCCGCCACCGCTAGGCTGGCCACGAGGTCTCCGGTGCTATTCAGATTTGCTTGGTCGCTAATCCGAATACCGGAGGCCTCACCTATATGCCAACGCGGGCAACAGCTTCGGTCGAACATGCTGATGGGGTGGCGCCGCTGCGCGGTGCCACCCCATCACTCATTTCGAGACAGAACCTAGGCGTGTTCCACATCGACAGCGCCAACTACGACCCCTATTTCCCGTACGGCACCGGTGCGGTGTGGACGGGCGCGGCGACAGTGTTCTTCGCGGTGTTCGGTTACGACGCGATGAGCACCGCGGCCGAGGAATCCATCGACGGGCGCAAGCATCTGCCCAAGGCGATCATCTACTCCCTCGCCATCGCCATGGTGCTCTATGTCCTGTGCACACTCGTGCTCACCGGCATGCAGAAGTACACCGAGATCAGCCCAACCAGTGGTTTCTCCACCGCGTTCGAGTCGGTCGGGATGCCGGGCGTCGCCAACATCATCGCGGTCGGCGCGATCGTCGGCATCATCACCGTGGTACTCACCTTCATGCTCGGCGTCACCCGGGTGTGGTTCGCGATGAGCCGCGACGGGCTGCTGCCCATCTGGTTCGCCAAGACCCACCCCACCCGCAAGGTGCCCACCAGGGTCACCTGGATCGTCGGGTTCGGCGCGGCGATCCTGGCCGGCGTGCTGCCGATCAACACCGTCGCCGAACTCACCAATATCGGCATCCTGATGGCCTTCATCGTCGTGTGTATCTCGGTGATCGTGTTGCGACGCACCAGGCCCGACGCCCCGCGCTCGTTCAAACTGCCGCTCATGCCGGTGATCCCGCTGATCGGAATCGGCTTCTCGGCCTACCTGATCTGGTCGCTGCCGTGGGAGACCTGGGCGCGGTTCGCCGGTTGGCTCGCCGTCGGCCTGATCGTGTATTTCGCCTATTCGCGCAAGCATTCGGTGATGAACCGGACCGCACCGGACCTGAGCAAGTAGGTCATCGGCGACCGGACTGTGCTGTGATGGTCCGATGAGATCGGGGCACGAGGCCGCAGCGGCGAGCGCGAGAGAGTCGCGCTCGCCGCGTCGGCGGGATCCGGCAAAAACCCGCGAAGCCATCATCGACGGACTGCTCGCGGCCATCACCGCGGGCGATTTCGCACCGACCGCGCGCACGATCGCCGCACGGGCAGGCAGTTCCGAACGCAGCGTTTTCGTGCATTTCCCCGACCGCGAGGCCTTGCTGGTGGCGGCGGCCGAACGCCAATCCGAGCTGGTCGAAGCGTGCCTTGTCACCCCGGATCCGTCGGTTGACCTGGCCGAACGGATCACGATCGCGGTCCGGCAGAGCGCCGCGATCTTCGCGTTGCAGCGCGTGCCACGGCTGCCCGGTCTGCAGGAATCCCGATCGATCACCGCGATCGACGCGCGGATGCGCCGCACCGACGAACGCATCCGCGCCGTGCTGGCCGCGCTGTTCGCACCCGAACTGTCCCGATCCGACGGTGTGCTCGACGACGAACTCCTCGATCTGGTCGACGGCGCCCTCGCCTGGCCTGCGCGCCACCATCTGCAGGATCGGCGGGGGCTGTCGGGCGAGCAGGCGTCGGCCAGGATCGCGCGCGCGGTGGGATTGCTACTCGCTCAGCGGTGACCCCGGCACGAGCACCCGTTTGAGGATCTTGCCGGTCTCCCCTCGTGGCAGCGCCGACAGGAATGTCACGTCGCGTGGAACGGAGAATCGGCTGAGGCGGTTGCGGATATAGGTCCGCACCATGTCCGAATCCAGGCCCGCCCCTTCGCGTTTCACCACGAACGCGGCCAGCCGCTGACCGAACTCCCGGTCGGGAACGCCGACGACGGCCACCTCGCTGATCTGCGGCAGATGCGCGAGGGCCTCCTCGACCGGGCGCGGGAAGACATTCTCACCACCGGAGATGATCATCTCGTCGTCGCGACCCGCCACGAACAGCCGGCCACCGGCGTCGAGGTATCCGAGGTCGCCGGTGTCGAGCATGCCGTCGGCCTCCTCCGGCGGCGCGGAGTTGACGTAGCCGTCGAAGAGCATGTGGTTGGCGACGAAGATGTGCCCGACGGAGCCGACCGGCACCGGACGTAGATCGGGGCCGAGCACCGCCACCCGGGTGCCAAGCGGGGGCCTGCCCGCGGTCGTGGGTGAGACCCGCAGGTCGTCGGGGGTGGCGACGCTGGCCCACGACACCTCGGTCGAGCCGTACACGTTGTAGAGCAGGTCGCCGTAGCTGTCCAGGAATCGCAGCACGGTGGCTCCGGCCAGCGGTGCCCCACAGCTGATCACGTAGCGCAGGCTCGTCAGATCCAAGCCCGCGCGGACCTCCGCCGGCACCTCGAGCAGGCGTTCCACCATCGTCGGAACCACGATCAACGTGGTGATCCGATGTTCGGCGACCGCGCGAAGGCAGTCCATCGCATCGAAACCGTCCGACAACACCACGGTGGCACGCAAGGCCGTACTGAGCTGCAACCCGGCCAGACCCCAGGTGTGGAACAGCGGCGCGGGGATGAGCATGACCTCCTCGACCCGCAGCGGGATTCGCGAGAGCAGCGCGGCGATGGTGCCGAAGCCCTTGGCGTGCGGGCGGCGCGCACCCTTGGGTGAACCGCTCGTGCCCGAGGTGAGCACGATCAGCCTGCCCGGATGGGCGGGGATCGGAAAGTCGTTGTGCGCCTGGGCGATCAGGTCGTCGATCGTCGTGCGATCCGGATCGGGCGGGCAGTCGTCGGTGGTGTAGCGCGGCACCTCGCTGTGCAGGTAGCGGATCAGCTTTTCCAGCGCACCGTCGACGAAGACCGCGCTCAGCCGGTGCCGCTGCACGATCTCTTCGATCCGGCGCCCCGACAGTCCGGCATTGAGCAGTGCCACGTCGACGCCGAGTTTGCCCGCGGCGACCATGGTTTCGACCATGCCCGCGTGATTGCGCGCCAGCAGGCCGATGGCGTCGCCTTTGCGTAGGCCGATCGAGTACATCGCGGCGGCCAGCGCCGTGGATCGAGCGTCGACCTCGGCGAAGGTGCGCCGCCCGAGCGCATCGATCAGCGCGGGCCGATCAGGTTCGTAGGCCGCACCCGCCGCGTAACCACCGGCCAGGTTGAAACCCCATTTCGACAGGGAACGAAGCTGTTTCACCATCGACACCGGTTCGGGCCGCATCAGCCCGGTGGCCGCGATGCTGCGCGCCACCCCGGCATTGCGGCGTACCACCGACCGTTCGGCATTGACCACCACCGAGGAACGAGTCCCCGCGATCGCGTCCGAGGTGCGGCGCAGCCCCGCCTTCACCCAGTCGGTGACCAGCGAGTTGCCGCCCTGCTCGACGAGCGGATGGACCCGCGCGACAGCGAAGAGGGTGATTTCGAGGCGGGTTCGCTCCTGGTCACCGCGCAACCGGATCGCGGCGAAGCTGCCGAGCACCGGGCTGCGCAGTTCGAAACTCTCGTACCAGCGGCCGATGACGAGAATGAACTCGTGCGTTCGCATTCCGCCGCTCGCCGAGCCGACCCGCACCTGCCAGTGGACCGCGCCGTCGGGGCGTTCCACCGGTTCGCAACTGCCGATCCCGGTGAACATTCTCGGGTAACTCTGGGGATCGAGCAGCACATCCCACAACGCTTGACGCGCGATGGTGAAATCCGCGCTGACATCGATGACGTCGGTGACCAAACTCCGTGCTCTACTTCCCGTCGGCCTGTTCGACCTGGTGGTCGGCGGGCAAAAATGGGCGCTGCGGTCGATACCACCTCGCGGGTCGCCACGCTACCCGGCTGCGGCGCCCCGTTATCAAGAATCCGACAAAACCGGTGGTTCGGGGCGGTTTCGCCCGGACTTTGTCTGGTGCGCCACACCGTCGGACGTCGGGGATGTGAAACTGTCCAATTGCTTGCACACCGTCCGAGGATGCCGAAGTATTGCTGGCAGTACCGACCCGATCTGCATGAGTCGCCGTGGGACACGGCGCGACGAGCGAAAAGGTGTGGACATGACAGCGAGCTGGGCGAGTTCCCGCGATCCCTTCGACGACATCTTCCAGCGGTTTTTCGGTTCCGGGATGTCATCGAAGCCGCCGGTACAACGGATCGATCTGGGCAAGCTGATGACCGACAACGCGAAGTTGCTGGTCGGTACCGCCCGCGAGGCGGCCCAGGAGTGGGGCAATCCCGACATCACTCCCGAACACCTGCTCTACGCCGCCACCGAAGCAGAGCCGGGGCGCAGCATCGTCGCCGAGCTCAGCCTCGATCCCGACCAGGTCGCCGAGCAGATGGAGGACTACCTCGACACCGGCGAACCCAGTGAGGGCGACCTCGCCGACATCACGCTCAGCCCGGCCACCAAGGTCGCATTGCGCGCGGCCCAACGGCAGGCCGCTCAGTCGGGCAGCAGCTACATCGGCCCCGAGCACATTCTGCTGGGCATCGCCTCGCTACCGGACAGCGTCGCGGCGCAGGCGCTGGTCGCGGGAATCGCGGCCACCCAGAGCGGGGGCGTGCCCGCGCCGGGAACCCCGATGGCGACCGCGCCCTCGAAGCGTCAGCAGCCGGAATCGGACACACCGACGCTCGACGAATACGGACGCGACCTCACCGCCGAAGCCCGCGAGGGCCTGATAGACCCGGTAGTCGGCCGGGCGGAGGAGATCGAGCAGACCATCGAGATCCTGTCACGGCGGCGCAAGAACAACCCGGTGCTGATCGGTGACCCCGGCGTCGGCAAGACCGCGATCGTGGAGGGGCTTGCGCAGCGGATCGTCAACGGGGACGTGCCCGTCACCCTCGCCGACCGCCGCGTCATCGCGCTCGATGTCGGCTCGCTGGTCGCGGGCAGCAAGTACCGGGGCGAATTCGAGGAGCGGCTCACCAAGATCCTCGACGAGGTCCGCGCCCACAAAGACGAGCTGATCGTCTTCATCGACGAGCTGCACACCATCGTCGGCGCCGGTGGCGGTGGCGAGGGCTCGATGGACGCGGGCAACCTGCTCAAGCCCGCGCTGGCTCGCGGCGATCTGCACGTGGTCGGCGCGACCACCATCGACGAGTACCGCAGGTATATCGAGAAGGACGCCGCGCTGGAGCGCCGGTTCCAGCCGGTGATGGTCTCGGAGCCCTCGGTGGAGGACACCATCGAGATCCTGCGCGGCCTTGCCGATGTGTACGAAGAACACCACCAGGTGCGCTACTCCGACGAGTCGCTGATCGCGGCCGCGCAGCTCTCGGATCGCTACCTCACCGACCGGTTCATGCCCGACAAGGCGATCGACCTGATCGATCAGGCGGGCGCGCGGATCCGATTGCGTTCGGGCACACCCGATCCGGAGGTGCGGGCCAGGGACGAGGCGATCGCCCGGCTGTACCGGGAGAAGGACGCCGCCGTCGACAACGAGGACTACGAGAAAGCCAAGGCGCTCAAGGCCGATATCGACGCCGCCGAGCAGGATTTGGCGGAGTCCGGTGCGACGTCCTCGGAGCCGATCGTCGATGTCGTCGATATCGCCGAGGTGATCTCGAAGCGCACCGGCATTCCGGTGGCCGATCTGACCGCCGAGGAGAAGCAGCGCCTGCTCCAGCTCGAAGATGTCCTGCACAAGCGGGTGATCGGGCAGAACGAGGCAATCGTGGCGATCGCCGAGGCGGTGCGCAGGGCACGGGCCGGACTCAAGGATCCGAACCGGCCGATCGGGTCGTTCCTGTTCCTCGGCCCCACCGGTGTCGGCAAGACCGAGCTGGCCAAGGCGCTCGCCGAAGCGGTGTTCGGCGACGAGGACCGGCTGATCCGGTTCGACATGAGCGAGTTCCAGGAAAAGCACACGGTCTCGCGGCTGGTCGGTGCACCGCCCGGATATGTCGGCTACGACGATGCCGCGCAGCTCACCGACAAGGTGCGGCGGCAGCCGTATTCGGTGATCCTGTTCGACGAGGTCGAGAAGGCGCACCCCGATGTGTTCAATGTGCTGCTGCAGCTGCTCGACGACGGGCGCGTCACCGATTCCAAGGGCCGCACCGTCGATTTCAAGAACACGATCGTGATCATGACGTCCAATATCGGTTCGCACGTGATCCTCGAGGCACCGCCCGGTGAGCTCGACTCGATCGTGCCGCAGCTCGAGGAGCTTCTGCGCCAGCACTTCCGGCCCGAGTTCCTCAACCGGATCGACGAACAGATCGTGTTCCACCGCCTCGACAAGGCGGAGCTCGAGCAGATCGTGGAACTGATCCTGGACCGCACGCGGCGCATGCTCGCCGCGCAGGACATCGAGCTCGAGATCAGCCAGTCCGCGGTGGACTGGCTGGGCGAGCGAGGTTTTCAACCGGAATTCGGTGCGCGGCCGTTGCGCCGGACGGTGCAGAAGGAGCTCGACAACCGGGTCTCGCGACTGCTGCTCGACGGTGGTCTCGAACCCGGCGACACGGTGAAGGTCGACACCACCGACGACGATCTGGTCGTCACCGCGGTGCGTCCCGGAGGTAAGGCCGACACCAATGGTTCGGCGCCGACGCCCGCACCGAAGAAGTCGGCGAAGAAGCCCGCCAAGAAGGCCGCGGGCAAGAAGGGCGACGGCAAGAAGCTCGCCTCGAAGTAGCGGATCGACGACTGTGGCCCGGTTCGCGCGAACCGGGCCACAGTGTTGTCGACGGGTCAGCCGCCGGTGACCACGCAGGATTCGCCGAAGAGGAATCCTCGTCCCACCGAAACGTTCGCGCTGCCGGCGATACCGTCCTGGACGGCTGTCAACGTGTGGGCGCCGGTGTACGACGGCACCCAGTCGTACATGGCGACGCCGTCGGTCGGGGCGACCACGGCCAGCAGTGCGCCGTTGTCGTAGAACGCGACAGGAACGATGCCGACGCTGAGCCTGGCCAGCAACTGGTGGGTGCATCCGGTGCCGAAGTTGGTTGCCGAACCGACGCTGAGGTTGGGCTTGACCGTCAACTGGGAGACACCGGCCGAGGCGGTCGGCGCGCCGAGAGTCGTTGCCAGCAATACTGTCCCGATGGCAGCGACGGTCAAGGCTGATTTCCTGTCACTCATATCTCACGTCCCTTGTGCTGCGGGGCCGACCGAACGCGAGGCCGGCGAGTCGGTCCCCATCCTCACCCCATCGTGGGATGGATGGTGGGAGAACACACGAAACGTTTCCGCTCGCCCGCCCGCAACGCTCGAGTTATATCCGCGACCAGAGTGCGGGCGTGTTCGGCGGCGTCCAGTTCGGATCGTGGACGGTGTGCGCCTGCCTGCAGCTGTAGGTGGCGCCCTGATAAGTCACCTTGTCGCCGATCGCATAGGTGGCGCCCTGACGCCACGCTGATCCGGCAGGAGCGGTGGTGGTCGGGTGTTCGTGGCCCGGGGTGGTCGTGACGGGCGGCTTCGTCGTCGCGGCCGGGGGTTTGGTGGTTGTCGACGGCGGTGTGGTGGGAGCCGGGGTGGTGGTGGCCGGCTGGGACGTGGTCGGTTTCGGGGTGGTCGTAGTCGGCGGTGTACCACCACCGATCTCGAGATCGACACAACTGTAGAAAGCGGCCGCGGTGTCACCGATATTCCAGACCGCACGCAATTTCTGCCGCCCGGAATAGTTCGACAAATCGACGGTATGCGTTACCTCCATGGCCGGCTGCGCATTCTGGCCGTCGAACACGGCAACCCGCGTATTGCCGATAAAATACTCCCAATTCAAGGTGCGATGGTTCGCGGTGTTCTTCCATGTGAATCTCGTACTACCGGAAACCTTCTGCGGGACCCAGCCGAGGCTGTCGTCATCGAGTTCGAGGTATTTGTTCGCACTGCAGTTGGTGAGCCCCTTCGGACCCTCTACGCTCTGCGGTTCATATTTCACCGCTCCGCAGGGCACGAGCCCACGGGCACATTGTTCCTGCCTGCTCGCCGGCCCGGTCACCCAGCCGTGGGCATTGACACTACCGACCGGCACCAGCGCAGTGACAAGAGGCGCCAACGCCATTGCGCCGGCGAAGAACAGAATTCGACTTCTCACTATCAATACTCCTTGGAAACGCATACGGAGGACGGCAGGGGCCGGCTTGCCGTCCGGGAAACATTTCGAGCGATGACACTGAACACTTCGATATCGAACTGTGATTCAGGACAGTAGAGCGGAGAAGATCAACCGTCAACCACTCCGGTAGCGAAAAATACCGCTACCGGCCGGTATTCACGCAAAGTTTCACAGGCGTGCGAACTCAGCGAATAGCAGCGATTCGAACCAACCGGTTTCTCTTCGCGGCAACCAAGGAGTTAATCCCCCAGCTGACACGGGTGTACAGATTTGCCAGCGGTCGGCAATAGGTAGCCATGTCGACAACAAGCCGCCTTACTGATCCAACGACGAGGCGGTCTGAAGTGGGCGTGGCGAACTTTGCGCGACTCCTCCAAAATCCACTGGAGGCCGTCTCGGTCAACCGAGGAACGCGAGGATTCCGGCCGTGATGAGCTCGGCGTAGCGGGCCCGCCCCGCCGGGGTCTCGATGAGCGCGGCGTCGGTCGCCGACCGCATATTGCCGCATTCGACCAGCGCGCTCGGCCGCTCGGCCAGGTTGAGCCCGGCCAGATCCGCCCGCGGGTCCAGCCCCGCCGAGCCCACATAGGTAGAGGGCACCGCGCCACCGGCGACCATGGCATCGCGCAGCGCGATCGCCAGTCGGGTCCCCGACTCGGCCTGGACCGGGTTCAGCGGAGGTTCGGCATAGGCGATGTGGAATCCGTGTGCGCCCGCGCCGGTATTGCCGTCGGCATGGATCGAGACGACCGCGTCGGCGCCGGACTGATTCGCGATCGCGGCACGCTGATCGACGCACGGACCGACGCCGGAGTCGTCGGCGCGAGTGAGGATCACCCGCACACCGCGCGCGGAAAGAGCGTCACGCACCCGCTGGGTGACATCCCAGGTGAATTCGTGCTCGGCGTACCCACTCGCGGCCGAGGTGCCGGTGGTGTTGCAGGGCTTGGTCCCGCCGCGCCCGTCGGGCACCGGCGCGTTGATCTGCGCGAGGTGCGTGGCGTTGCCCCCGTTGTGACCGGGATCGAGGACGACAGTGCGGTTGGCGGCGGGGAAAGTCGACGGCACGGGGCTCTCCGAGGATATGGCCGTCGCGGTCGACGTCGTCGGGTTCGCATCCGTGGTGGCGGACGCGCATCCGGCGAACAACGCTGTCGTCGCGAGCAGGCAGGCGGACAGGAACTGACGGGGACGCACCCCGACACCGTGCCACACCCCGCCCACAAGACAACGCCGTCCGTGCAAGGTGACGCTCGCGCCGCCTGCTGTCCACCGAGCCCGATCAGTTCAGCGCTGCTCGCCTCCCGGCGAAGGCGCCATTGCCCGCGAGACTACGAGTCCGGCCGTCGTGGACCGAACTCAGCGCCGAGCAATGCGCAGCGGAAGCGTCGCGTGGCGGCGGGCGAAAAGACTGGGCACCCAGCGTGGCGGCTCCGCATCGATCAGCGCGAACTGTTCAGTCCGTTCGAGGAGCAGTGTGATCGCGGCGGTCGCTTCGAGGCGGGCCAGGGCGGAACCGATGCAGAAATGGGCGCCCATACCGAACGCCGCGTTGGCACGTCCGCGGGGCCGGTCCAGGTCGACGACGTCCGGGTCCGGGTAAGCGGCGGGATCGCGATTGGCGGCTCCCCAGAGCAACAGCAGGTGGCTGCCCGCGGGTAGGTCGACGCCGGCGAGCTGCGTGTCGGCCACGACGTGGCGGTGGTGTCCGCGGAAGGGCGACTCCAGTCGCAGCACCTCGTCGAGCAAGGCGGGAACGAGCTCGAGACGTTCGCGCAGACGGGTCTGCAGTGCGAGATCGGTGGCGAGCAACCGGGCCGCCGACGCGATCAGGCCCGCGGTCGATTCCCCGCCCGCGCCGATCAGCTGCACCACGATCAGCACCGCCTGCTGCTCGTCGATCTTGCCCGCCGCCATCGCCTCGACGAGCACCTCGAGCAGTGTTCGCGGCGAATCCCGTTCGGCTACTGGTTCTTTCGCACCGCTGATCGCCAGGTACGCGTAGTGGGCGAGCTCGGCCGCCGAGGTGATCAGCGCGGTCATTCGCCCGTCGGCCACGACACCACCCAGCATCTCGGTGGAGTCGTAGGCCAGCGAGAGCAGTGTCGGCACGTCGGCCGCGGGCAGGCCGACGAGTTCGGCGATCAGCGCCAGGGGCAAGCGATCGGCGACCCCGGTGGCCCAGTCGATCCGATCACCGTCGAGTTCCTCCACCCAGAGCTGTTCGGTGAGTGCGGTGACGACCGGGCCCACAGTGCGGATCCTTTTGGCCAGCGCGGGTCCGACGATGCCGCGATGGGTGGCGTGGATGTCGTCGTCGGCCGTGGCGAGCACGTGCAGACCCTGCCCGGTCGCGTCGAGGTCGAAGGTCGTCGGCGCCGCACCCGGCTGGGCGACGAGCACTGCGGTCAGATGGGAGGAGAACGCCGCCGGGCGCCGGGTCGCCTCGGTGACCGCGGCCCACGAGGCGACGAGGAAGAAGTCGGTGCCGGGCACCCGGTAGACGGGCGCTTCCTCGCGCAGGGCGCGATACATCGGGTAGGGGTCGTCGAGCACCGCCGGGTCGAACAGGTCGATCGCTGCGAGGTCTGTGGTCATGGCCGCCGCCTTTCCTGGTCAGGCTGTCGGCGCTCACCGTGCATCGCCGAGAGGCACGCGGTCAACGACTGTCTCACACTGAGACAGCGGGGCGATGTCGTTGTCGTGCAACCCGCTGCGAACTTCTTCGAAAACAGTCCCTGCCTGGCTGGATTCGGATAGACAGATTTCATCGAACGTCTCGAGATGAGACAGTCAGCGTTGGAGGCTCGCCGATGACCGACCATGTGGACTGGCTGACCGGCGGCGACCGACGCACCATCGCGGTCGACCGCATCGAACGCGCGGCCCTCACACTGTTCCTCGAACACGGCATAGACAACGTCACCGCCGACGACATCGCCGCGGCCGCCGGTTGCTCACGCGCGACGCTGTATCGCCACGTCGGCGGCAAGGCACAACTGGTGCGGGCCGTGATGGTCCGGGCCGCGGGCTCCGTCGTCGCCCGCGTCGAGGCGGCCGTCGACTCCGTTCCGCCCGGCCGACGACCCGTCGAGGCCATCCTGGCCGCCGTCGCCGCCATCCGCGCCGACCCGGTGCTGCGCCAATGGCTGATCCGGCACCGCTCCCCCGATACCGACGAATTCCTTGCCGGCGCACCGGAACTCGGCCATATCGCGACGGCGCTCACCAGGATCGCACCCGACGACGAGGCCGCGGGCTGGGTCGTGCGCGTCGTCTTGTCGCTGCTCACCTGGCCGCTGCCCGACGCCACTGCGGAACGTCACCTGGTCGAACGATTCATCGGGCCCACCCTCCGTGCGGGCTGACTCCCCGTTCGATCACGGCGGGAACGCGGCTCAGCCGCGGTGGTGGCGACTCTCGTAGGCGACGCGCTCGGACTCGGCCCGGCGGCGTTCGGCCTCGTTCGCCAACTCGGGATCGAAGCCGTGACTGACCAGGCGGTGCCGCCGGTACACATAGACCAATGCCACGGTGAAGTAGACCAGCGGCAGGTAGAGCAGCGCCATCATCGACAGGCCGATCCACAGCGGGCCTGGGACCAGCAAGAACAGGCACAGCACCGGAAGCACAGGCAGCAGGAAGCGCATCAGGTATCGGCGGGTCGCGCCGGGACCGGTGAGGTCGGCGAGCACCCAGTCCGCCATCGCGGGCGGCAGGGTGCCGCCGGTGAGGTAGCGAAGGCGCTGCCAGAGATTCGGGGTCGAGTTGCTCATTACTGGTCCCTCACATCGGATGCGCGTCGCGCGGCCGCGTTCACCCGGCCGAGGACATCGCGCAATTCTTCCAGGTCCGCGAGGCTCACGCCGAGGCGTGCCACCACGGCGGGCGGGATCCGCTCGGCCTGTTCGCGCAGGTCACGGCCCGCCTCGGTGAGGTCGATGTGCAGCGTGCGCTCGTCGTGCGGATCGCGGCGGCGGGTGATGAGACCGGCGGATTCGAGCCGCTTGAGCAGCGGTGACAACGTCGCGGAGTCGAGCTGGATCGCCTCGGCGACAGCCTTCACCGACATCGGTGCCTCACCCCACAGTGCGAGCATCACCAGATACTGCGGATGCGTCAGGCCGAGCGGTTCGAGCAGCGGCCGGTAGACCGCCAGTACCGATCGATTGGCCACCGCCAGGGCGAAGCACACCTGCCGGTCGAGCCGCAACGGGTCGTCGAGCTCCTGCATCGTCCACCACCTTCCTTAGCCCACACACTATTACGCCACTAACAGTTAGTGCAATAACTATTAGTGGCGTCACAGCGGCGCGATGCGCGTCAGTCCTCGTCGACGAGCGGCTCACCGGCCGCGGCGCGGCGCACCTTCTCGCGGCCGTTGTCCTCCTCGGTCCGGCCCTGCCGCCAGTAGCCGGTGAAGGTGATGGCGCGCTTGTCGACGCCGCGGTCGCGGACCAGATTGCGCCGGGTGAGCTTGACCAACTCGGCCTCACCGGAGATCCACGCGTAGGGCGCGCCCACGGGAAAATCGGCGGCGCGGACCGCGTCGACCACCGCCTCGCCGTGCGGGCGATCGCCGCGATGCACCCACTCGATCCGCACATCGCCACGGGTCTCGAACCGCTGCTCGTCGGCCGGGCCGTCGACCTCGATGAATGCCCGCACCGGCGCACCCGCGTCGAGGCGTTCGATGATCGCGCCGATCGCGGGAATCGCGGTCTCGTCACCGACGACCAGCTGCCAATCAGGATCGGCGGGCGGCGTGTAGAGCGCGTGCGGCGGGCAGAGCAGGCCGATCTCGTCGCCCGGCGCCGCGGTCGAAGCCCAGTCCGAGGCGGGGCCCGCGTGCTCGGCGTGCAGGGCGAAGTCGATGTCGAGCTCGCCGAGCTCGGGCCGCTGCGCGCGGATCGTGTAGGTGCGCATCGGCGGGCGGATCTCGTCCGGCATCGCGAGATACTGCTGGTACCAACTCATTACGCTGCCGGGGTCCGCCAGCGGCGGCGGCACGACGGGCCGCGGCCTGCCCGGAAGCGGGAAGAAGAGCTTCGTGTACTGGTCAGGCCCGGTGTCGGCAAGGGCTGCCGGGTCCTGGCAACCGAGGGTGATCCGCACCATGCGCGGCGTCAGCCGCACCGCACGACGAACCATCACCGGCGCGTAGACCATAGTCGGTCGGTTCACAGTCCCAGTAGTCATTAGGCAAGGCTAACCTATTGACAGGCCATCCGACATGCGTCAGTCGACGGCCAGACCGGAAATGATCTGCTCGATCACCCCGCGGACGGCGACGATGTCCCCCGCCTCCGCGGAATTCGCCAGATATTGCGCCGCCTCGTCCAGCGCGCCCACCACCACCAGCGCCAGTGGCCGCACCGGCTGCTTCCTGATCCGTCCGGCGGCCATGGCCCCCGCCATCGCGTTCTCCACCAGGCCGATCGTGTGCCGCACTTCGATCTCGCGCCACCGACTCCACCCGAGTACCGCGGGCGCGTCGAGCAGCGCGATCCGCCGCACCTCGGTCGCGGTCGAGGCCTGCAACCACGCCAGGCAGCCCACGATCAGGCTCGCGATCGGATCCTCGGCCCTCGCCTCGGCAACGGCGGTGGCGATCACCTCGACCAGGCTGCGCTCGAGATCCTCGAACACCGCCTCGAACAGATCCCGCTTCTCACTGAACTGGTGATAGAGCGCGCCGCGACTGACCCCGGCTGCCTCGGCCACCGCGATCGTGCTCACCGCGCCATAGCCGAACTGCCCGAACAGTTCTCGCCCGGCGCGGATCACCGCGGCACGCGTCGAGGCCGAGCGTTCGGCTTGGGTCCGGCGATCAGGATTCATGGCGACGTCGAAGTCTAGGGCAGGACGACGGCCACGGCGGATCCGAGGCCCTTCGCCCCTTGACCGGCCGCACCCGATCCGGGAACATACAGTCACCCTGTTTGTATATTGGAAGGGCTTGGCTATGTCCGATGCCACCAAAGATCTGTTCGAGCGCTATCACGCCTGCTGGGCCGAGCGTGACCCCGACCGGATCGCCGCGCTGCACACGCCCGATTCGGTCTTCCACCTGCATTCCGGGAGCGCACCCGCGCACGGACGGGCGGAGATCCGCACGGCCGCGGCGCAGACCTTCGTCCTCGTCCCCGACCTGGTCTTCACCCAGCTCGACCTACGCGTCGGCGACGACTTCTGGGTGGTGCGATGGAAGCTGTCCGGCACCTCCGTCACCGGCGGCGCCGTCGACGTGGATATCGCGGACATGGTGACCGTCGAGGACGGCGCGGTCAAGGCGAAGCACACCTACGTCGACGGTGTGGCCATGCAGGCTGCGCTGACCGCTCCTTCCGCCTGACGCCACCACTGCCGGTGCCGCCCCGCGTGCGATTCAGGGCATCGGCAGTGGCGGTGTCTTCGGGAATCGCACGGGCAGCGCCGCGAGCGACCGATGGAACGGCCCTGGACGCCACACCAGGTCCTCGACGGGCACGGCGAGGGTCAATTCCGGGAGCGCGTCGAGCAATTGGTCGATCGCGTCCTGCACGATCAGGTACGCCACCGGCTTGGCCGGGCAACCGTGCGGGCCCGCGCTCCAGGCCAGGTGCGCCCGGCTGTCGACGACATCGCGCCCGGCGATGGCCGGATCGTTGTTGCAGGCCGACATGCTGATGACGACCGGTTCGTGCGCGGGCAGCCAGGTGTCCTCGATCAAGATCGGCTGACGCGGGTAGGTCATGCAGAAGTTGGCCAGTGGCGGATCGGTGAACAGCACTTCGTCGAGTGCGTCGCGGGTGGACAGACTGCCGCCGAGCACACTTCCCGCGAACCGGTCGTCGGTGAGCATCAGCCGCAAGGTGTTGACCACCAGGTTCAGCATCGGCTCGATGCCCGCGCCGTAGAGCACCAGCAGTTGGTGCACCATCTCCTCGTCGGTCAGGGCAGCGTGGTGCTGGAGCAGGCGGGTGGCGACGTCGTCACCGGGCTCGCGCTGGCGCAGCCCGACCAGGTCGGCCAGAGCCGCGGCGAGCAGGTTGTTGCCCGCCTCGGCGTCGTCACCTTCGAAGATCTGCGCCATCCCGGTGGCGACCTGCTGCCCGATCTCGGGCGTGCACCCGAGCATCGAGTTCAGCGCCTGGAACACCAACGGAAAAGCGTACTGGCTCAGCAGGTCCGCCGATCCGGTCGCGCAGAAGCTGTTGATCAGCGGAATGGCGAACTGTTCGACGGTGCTGTGCATCGCGTACAGATCCACCCCGGCGATCCCGGCGACATTGGCCTGCCGGTACCGGGCGTGCTCGGCGCCGGTGGTGCGCAGCGCGGCCGGCCGGAACTGCAGCATCGGCAGCACCGGACAGTCCTGCGGGATGTCGCGTTCCCACATGCGCGGGTCGGCCGGGAAGTGCTCCGGATCGTTGAGTATGCGCACCGCGGTGTGATAGCCGATCACCAGCGTGGCCCGGATTCCGGGCGAGAGTTCCACCGGCACCACCGCGCCGAATTCGGCCCGCATCCGCTGGTAGGCGGCTTGCGGATCGGCGGCGAATTCGGGTGCCCACATCGCCACCCGTTCGTCGGCGGCGATATCGACCGTCATGACGCTGTTGCTTCCTGCCTACGAAACAGATACTCCGCCAAGGTGATCAGCGCGCGCAGACCCTGATCACGGCGACGGGCGTCGAGCGCGATCACCGGCGTACCGGGGGCGAGGTCGAGTGCCTCACGCACTTCCTCGAGCGGATAACGCCGGAATCCCTCGAATTCGTTCACCGCGACCGCGTAGGGCACGCCACGTTGTTCCAGCGCCGAGAGCACGTCGTCGGCCTTCTCGATGCGCCGGGTGTCGACGAGCACCAGCGCGCCGAGGGCACCGCGAGCCAGTTCCTCCCACAGCGGGGCGAACCGTTCCTGACCGGGTGTGCCGAAAAGATACAGCGCCAGTTGGGGATTCAGGGTGATGCGGCCGAAATCCAGTGCGACCGTGGTCGATACCTTGCTACCCAACCCAGCCATGTCGTCGACACCGATGCTGGCCTCGGTGATCGTCTCCTCGGTGCGCAGCGGCCTGATCTCGGACACGCCGCACACGAAGGTGGTCTTGCCGACGCCGAAATTTCCTGCGACCAGGATCTTCACCGACCGTGTCACGGTTTCCGCGACGTAGTCGACCTCATCCCGCGATGGCGCGGAGGCCATGCAGCACCTCCTTGATCAGTGCGAGTTCCGGTTTCACCTGTGCCGGGGTCGGGCAGTGCAGGTGACCGCTGTCGAGCAGATCCGAGACGATGATCTTCACGACGGAGGCGGGTAGGTCCAGATAGGCCGACAGTTCGGCGATCGAGAGCGCGCCGCGGCGGCTGGTGAGTGCCAGCAGGCGACGCTCGTCGGGGCGGTGATCGGGACGTGCGTCGTCGACGGCACGGACCAGGGTCACCAGGTCGAGATCATGGGCGGCACGCACCCGCCCGCCGGTGCGCACATAGGACCGCACCAGGTCGGGATCGCGCCTGCCGCGGCTCAATTCCTCCCGCCTAGGCGGGGCGCGCTGCCGATCTCGTGGCCTACGCGCGAGGCCAGTTCGTTCATCCGATGCGCCACGAGCGCGACGTCGACATCGGCGGTGGTGGCGACGCCGAGCAGGGCGCCCGCACCGGCGGCGGTGATCATGATCATGCCCTCGTCGTACTCGGTCATGTTCTGACGCACCGCGTTCGACGAGCCGCCGCAGAATTCGCCGAGCGCCTTGCCGAGCGAGCGCAGGCCGGAGGCGGCCGCGGCGAACCGTTCGGCGTCGTCTTTGACCACGCCGCGGGAGTGGGCGATGCGCAGCCCGTCATCGGACAGCAACACCGCGAAGCGGACGCCGGGGATCTCCAGATCCTCGAGCAGCCATGCCAATCGGTTGGTGCTATCGGCTACCGGTGTGCTCATCGGCTGTTCCTTCCGTGGTTCGCTCGGCCGCAGCGGCACGACCGCTGCGGGATCCGCTGCGCCAGGCAGCGGCGAGGTCGGGGCGCGCCTGCCCCGACTCGGTCGTTACCCCCGCCGAATCCGGGGCAACAGGTCGGCGGCGGCGCTTGGGCAGCCCACCGCTGGTGATCTCGTGAACGTCGGCGCCGGGCGATTCGACCTCGGCCACCGGTACCGGAATATGGGCCGGCGCAGCGAGTTCGGGCTCGGGCAGCCGCGGCGCATCCCCGCTCACCAGCAGCGCCGACGGCACGTACACCATCGCGCGCATGCCACCGAAGATGTTGGGCCCGTCGACGTGCACGGAGAATCCGTAGCGCCGCGCGAGCGCCGCGATGCCGGGGAAGCCGACCTTCGGCGCGGGACCGAGGTCGTGGATGTCGACCGCGCGTTCGCCGGTGAGCACCAAGCGCGCGTCCTCGAGTTGCTCCGGGCTCATGCGCATGCCCGCGTCGTCGATGATCACGGTGACACCGTGATGGCCCTCCTGGAAACCGATCTCGACGAACGACGACGGCGGCGAATAGCGCAGTGCGTTGTCGAGCAGGGTCGCCATGGTGTGCACGAGTGGTTCGACCGCGCGGCTGATCACGATCCGGTCGGACTGCGACGCACGCACCCGCAGGAATTCCCTGACCCGGCCGGTCGCGCCGCCCGCCACATCGGTGAGCGACTGCTGTGGCCACCGGCGCCCGGGCAGACCGCCGGAGACGATCACATAGGACTGTGCCTGGCGGATCATCTGCTGCACGGTGTGGTCGATCCGGGTGAGTGTCTCGTAGATCGCGTCGTCGCGATGTTCGCGCAGCGCGGCGCTGACCACCTGGCCCAGGTCGGTGCCGAGGCTCACCACCGAGGTACCGAACGAACGCACCGCGGCGCTGGTGGCCGCTCGCGAGGACGCCGCGAGCTCATCGCGGGCCTGCTCCTGTGCGGCCGTGACCTCGTTGACGCGGCGCTGCTCGCCGTAGCGTTCGACCATCGCCCTGGTTTCCTCGACGACCACGCGCAGATCTTCGGCGTGACCGGTCGCGATCCACTGCAGGGCCTGGCCGAATTGCGAATCACCCAGTTCCACCGGCACATCCACCGCGATCGAGGGGATCTCGTGCCTGCGCACGGCCGCGGTGATCGCGGGCAGTGTGGTCTGCGCCAGCTGCATCAGGGCGTTCTCACAGGCGAGGCGTTCGCGGATGGCGGCGTCGGCCCGCTGCCGCTGTCGGCGCTCGTTACGCATGGCCAATACACTGACCGCGATCGCGAGCAGTAACAGCGGCGCACCGATGACAAGCAACAGCACCGCGATTCCTGAGTTCATCAGATCTTTCGTCGTCCTCGACCACACGACACCCTTGCCGGTGGCCCTCGCCGGCCGGCCCGCCGAGGCAGTCGCCTTCCACCCCGGGATGGAATCGGATATCCGATTCACACGCTCCGGATTCAGCGACCCGCACACATTAGCAGCACAGTGACAGATCGCGATGTGGATCATGCTGTCCGACACCATGATTCCCCGTGAAACGGGCCAGACTACTGGACGGTTGATCTATTATGGTTCACGATGCCCTGATCCGATCGTCGCGGAACCGCGGGTACCGGATACTATCCCGACGTGGCGAAACTGAAGCTCTCCGTCGATGTCCCCGTCCCGCCGGACCAGGCCTGGGCGCACGCGTCCGACCTCCCGCACCTCGGTGATTGGCTGACCATTCACGAGGCGTGGCGTGGCACGCTGCCCGAGGAGCTCACGCCGGGCACCGTCCTCGTCGGCATCGCCCGCGTGAAGGGTTTCCGCAACAAGGTCACCTGGACGGTGCGCACCGCCGAGCCGCCCCGCAAGCTCGCCCTCACCGGCACGGGCATCGGTGGCACCAAGTTCGGGCTCGGCCTGCTCGTCGAGCCGAGCGGCACCGGATCGAAGGTGAGTGTCGACATCGACCTGGGCGGCGCGCCGCTGTTCGGCCCGATCGGTTCCGCCGTCGCGAAGGCCTTGCGCGGCGATATCGAGCGCTCGCTGGAGATGTTCGTCAAGCTCTACGGCTGACCCCGCAACGCGAAAGCCCGGACGGAACACGATGTTGCGCCCGGGCTTTGCCGTCCGTGAGAGATCAGGCCAACGCCACCACTTCGGCGTCGATCGGAGCCTTCGGTTTGATCCGCGGCAGGAACAACGCCGGGATCAACGTCAGCGCCGCGAGCACCACCGTGACCCAGTAGGTATTACTGAACGCCGTCGCCGCCAGGTCGAGTCCCTGTTCGAGCACCGACGGTGGGATCTGCGCGGCGAGGTCGGGCCTGGCATTGGCGCCGATCGCGACCTTCGCCTCCGGATGATCGTTGAGCTGGGCGGCCAGCACGACCGACATCGTCGCCGTGCCGATCGACGCCGCGGTCTGGTTGATGATGTTCATCAAGGTCGACCCGCGCGCGACCTGGGCGTGCGAGAGCGTCTGGATCGCGGCGGTCATCACCGGCATCATGGTGCAGCCCATGCCGAGACCCATCACGAACAGCGCGCCGCCGATCCACAGGTAAGAGGTGTCGGCGCCCAGCTGGGTGAACCCGGCCAGGCCGATGGTGATGAAGGTGATGCCGAACATGACGATTTTGCCGGGGCCGATCTTGTCGACCAGGAAGCCCGCGATCGGCATCGTCAGCATGGCACCGATCCCCTGCGGCGCCATCAGCAGGCCGGTGTCGAAGGCCGTTTCACCGCGAACCTGCTGCAGGTAGTTGGGCAGCAGGAAACCGGCCCCGAAGAACGCGATCGCGAACAGTGACATCGTCAACACCGAGGAGCGCAGCGACGTGTTGGCGAACAAGCGCAGGTCGATGAGTGGGTGCTCGGTGCGCAGCGCGTGGAATACGAACGCCACCAACAGCACCACGCCGATGATCGCGGGAATCAGCACACGCGCGGCGAGCACGGTGCCCTTCTCCGGGATCGAGGACACGCCGAACAGGAACAGCGCCAGACCAGGGGAAGCCAGCAGCATGCCGAGGAAGTCGAACGATTCCGACGGCTTCGACTTGTCAGCGGCGAGCACGATGTAGGCCAGTACCAGCGCGACCAGGCCGAGCGGCAGGTTGATGCGGAAGATCCACTCCCACTCCCCGTCGGTGACGTCGATCAGCCAACCACCGAGGATCGGGCCACAGATCGGGCCGAGCAGCATCGGGATGCCGAGCACCGCCATCACTCGGCCGATCCGCTGCGGACCGGCGGCATGGGTCATGATCGTCATGCCGAGTGGCATCAACATGCCGCCGCCGACGCCTTGGACCACCCGGAACGCGATGAGCGATTCGATACTCCAGGCGATCGAACACAGCAGCGACCCGATGACGAAGAAGGTCAGCGCGGCCATATAGAGACGTTTGGTGCCGAACCGGTCGGCTGCCCAACCGGTCATCGGGATGACAGACGCCAGTGCCAGGGTGTAGGCGGTCATCGTCCACGCGACGACCTCGATCGAGGCGTTGAACGTCTCCATGAATGTCGGGATCGCCACGGTGACCACAGTGATGTCGAGAATCGACATCACCGCACCGAGGACGACGACGCCCGCCACCTTCAGAACGGCGGCATCCAGCTTGTCGGGAGTGCGATCGGGCGCGGCGGCACCGATATCCGGAGGTTTCGTCACCGGTTAACCCAAGCACTTTTCGGTGCCGTTGACCAGTGAAATCTATTGTTCGTGATCCATGCGGTGTCAGACCCGCGTGATCGTCGCCGCCTCGCTCGCCATGAGCGCCGCCCTGGTCGCGACGCTGGAGGCGGGCAGCATCGGCAGGCGAACGGCCGGGCTGGGGATCTGGCCGCGCTCGGCGAGCACCGCCTTGATGACGGTGGGGTTGGGCTCGGCGAACAGGGCCGCGCCGAGTGCGTCGAGACTGTTGCCGATGCTGCGCGCCCTGGTGACATCGCCGGTGCGCCAGGCGTCGATGAGGTCCGCGTACTCGCGAGGCGCGATATTGCCCGCGGCCAGAATGGCACCGTGCGCGCCGAGCGCGAGCAGCGCCG
Source organism: Nocardia sp. FBN12 (assembly GCF_054031145.1). Lineage (NCBI taxonomy): Bacteria > Bacillati > Actinomycetota > Actinomycetes > Mycobacteriales > Nocardiaceae > Nocardia > Nocardia sp. FBN12. The sequence goes on along the minus strand of NZ_CM132926.1, from coordinate 1,844,901 downwards.
AGGCGAATCGGTCGTCGCCACTGAGCACGGTCGCCGGGGTACGCGCGGCCAGCAATTCGACACTGGCCGCGTCGATTCCGCCGACGGCGTGTTTGAAGCCGGCGATATTCGGTGTGTTCGCGAGCCGGATCAGCGTGGTGCCGCACAGCGGGCGGCCGGTGCGGTGCGGGACGTCGTAGACCAGCAGCGGCGCCGGACTGAGCGCCGCCAGCTGCGTGAAGTGCGCGATCACGCCCTCCTCGCTCGGGCGCACGTAGTACGGCACCACCGCCAGCACGGCCGCGACGGGATGCGCGAGTTCGGTGACAGCCCTGACCGATTCCGCGGTGGCATTGCCGCCCGCGCACGCGATCAGTGGCACGCCGCGTTCGGCGCACACGCCCGCGCAGATATCGAGAACCCGAGCCCGCTCGGCGGCGGTGAGAGTGGAGGGTTCGGCGGTGGTCCCGAGTGCGACGAGTCCGGTAGCGCCCGCGTCGAGGACGGCGTGCGCGTGGCGTTCCAGCGCCACGGGCTCGAGTGCCCCCTCGGCAGTGAACGGGGTGATCAGGGGGACGAAGAGGCCGTGTAGCGATGTCATATGTCTATCGTCGAGCCGGACCCACCATCAGGTCCAGTTCACATTCATGATGTCGACCGTAAGCTGAAATGATGCTCGATGTCCGCAAACTTCGCCTGCTCCGCGAACTCGCCCATCGCGGCACCATCGCCGCGGTGGCCGAGGCGCTCAGTTATACGCCCTCGGCGGTGTCCCAACAGCTCACCGCGCTCGAACGCGAAGCGGGTGTACCGCTGCTCGAACGTTCGGGCCGCCGCGTCACGCTCACGCCCGCCGCCCAGCTCCTGGTCGGTCACACCGAAACGATCCTGGCGGCACTCGAACACGCGGACGCCGAATTGGCCTGCACCCGTGACGAACTGGCGGGCACCCTGCGTATCGGCACCTTCCCCACCGCCGCCCGCACCCTGCTCTCCCCCGCTTTGGTCACCTTGAGCACCGACCATCCGCGCTTGGAACTCACGGTCACCGAAATCGACCCGGCCGACATCCCGAACGCCTTACGCGCGGGCACCTTGGACATCGCCCTCACCCACGACTACGACCTGGTCCCCGCCGACGCGGACCCTTCCCTGCAGACCGAACCCCTGCACACCGAAACCGTCTTCCTCGCCACCCGAACCCCCGTGTGCACCGAGGATTCCCTGGCAGCGCACCGTCGATCCCCCTGGATCGCGGGCACTCCCGGCACCCTGTGCCACACCCTCACGATCCGAGCCTGCCAGGCAACAGGATTCACCCCGCACATCCGCCATCACGCCGACGACTTCGACACCGTCCTCACCCTCGTCGCCGCAGGCGCGGGCACCGCCATCGTCCCAGCCCTGGCCCTCTACGCACCGCCGGAACAGATCACACTCACCGCGTTGCCGATCCGCCGCCACACCCACCTCGTCTACCGGAACGGCACCGGCCTACACCCCGCCATCCACGCCGCCCGCGTCGCCCTGCACGCCAGCGGATAGCAACACCAAGTACTTCAGGCGCTCTTGCCCCGCTGGCGGGTTCGGGTAGCCGACACGGGGTCGATGGGGGGCATGGACCACTTCGCGGAAAGGGCAAGGCTGGGTTCCCGGCCGGAAGCTACGTGGCGGTAAGCGATTTCGGCGGCAGCGTCGGGGTCGTTGGCCGCGATGGCGGCGTAGAGGGCTTCGTGTTCGTCGCATTGGGTGCCGGGGTCGCGTTCCTTGGTCAGGTGGAACAGCCAGCGGACTCGGGATTCCAACGGGCGCAACAACGATTGCAGCAGCGGGTTGCCGGAGACTTCGACGATGACGGCGTGGAAGCCGGCGTTGGCGGCGGCGATCGCGGGTTGGTCGCCGCGGGCGGTTGCCTGGCGAGCCGCGGTGAGCTGTGCGCGCAAGGCGGCGAGGTCGACCGCTTCGGCACGCTCGGCGGCCAGGCGGGCCGCGAGGACCTCGAGGCTCTCGCGAACATCGAAGAGGTCGCGCACGTCGGTCACCGTGAACGGGGCGACGATCGCGCCCTGCCGTGGCACGATCACGACCAGTCCTTCGCGTTCGAGCATCTGCAGCGCCTCGCGCAGCGGGATCCGCGAGATGGCCAGTTCGGTGGCGAGGTCGCGTTCCACCAGCCGCTGACCGGGACTCAAACGCAGATCGATGATCCGGTCCCGCAACTCCTCGTAGGCCTGATCCCGCAGCGACTTCTTCGCCGGTTCGTCTGCCACCGCACCATCCTCCTGCTCCCGCACGCCCACCACGGTAGCCCGCTCGTGGCCTGCGACCGTTTCTTACTTTTCCGTAATCTGCCCGTCATCTGCGAGCCCCAGGCTGACACTTAACGGTATACCGCTAAGTGAGCGGTTCGTTCGATCAAGGAGTACCCCGTGCACAAGTCCACTCGGCGCGCGATCGCCTTCGGCTCGGCCGCCCTCGCCGCCGCTGCCCTCCTGTCGGCCTGCGGTTCCGCCGACACCACAGCGTCGGGCGGCAAACTGAAGGTCGGCGTGTTCTTTCCCGGCTCGCTCTCCGATACCGGCTTCATGCAGTCGGGGTACCTCGGCTACCAGCGCATCGCCGACAAGCTCGGCGACACAGTGGAACTCAGCAAGGTCGAACAGGTCGCGGCGAGCGACTATCAGCAGGCACTGGTCCGTTTCGCCTCGACCAACGACCTGGTGATCTCCCTCGGCGGCCAGACCGACGCCGACGTGCGCAAAGTGGCGCCGCAGTTCCCGAACGTGAAGTTCGTCGAGATCGGCGGCCCGGCCGACGCGAAGCCTCTCGCCAACCTCGCCTACTACGACCCGCAGCAGGCCGAGGCCGAGTTCCTCAGCGGGGCGGTGTCGGCGGCGGGATCGAAGTCCGGCGTGGTGGCCTTCGTCGGCGGTGTCGAGCTGCCCGCGATCGTCAACGCCGCCAACGCTTTCAGCAACGGCGCCCGTTTCGCGAAGCCGGACGCGAAGGTACTGACCCCGCAGTACGTCGGCGATTTCAACGACCCGGCCAAGGCCAAGCAGGCCGCGCTGGCCGATTACGGCGCAGGCGCGGGCACGCTCGGGCAGATCGTGAACCTCGGTAAGGCGGGCATGGAGCAGGCCGCGACGCAGTCCGGCGCCACGATGGTCGGCGGTCCGATCCCGGGTGACTGCACCAACCCGGTGTACCTGGGCTACGTGCACACCGATATCGGCGCCGAGGTCGAGTTCGCCGTGAACGCCGCGCTCGACAACTCGTGGAAGGCCGAGAACGTGCGCTTCGGGCTGACCTCGCCCAACGACGGCACCGATTTCGTACTGTGCAGCAAGGACGCCGGGGTCGCCGACGCACTCGCGAAAGCGAAGACGGCCCTGTCCACCGGCGCGGTCAAGCCGTACTGACCCGCGATGAGCACTCCCGCATTGACCCTGCACGGGGTCGGTAAGCGCTTCGGCGACGTCCAGGCACTGCACGATGTGGACGTCACTGTCGAATCCGGCACTGTCCATTGCATTCTCGGCGAGAACGGCGCGGGCAAGTCCACGCTGTGCAATCTCGTCTTCGGCGGCTACCAACCCGACGCGGGGCGAATACAGCTGGGCGGCAAGGCTTTCCGGCCCGACTCCCCCGCCGCTGCGATGACAGCCGGCGTCGCCATGGTGCACCAGCACTTCAGTCTGGTGACCACCATGACCGTCGCGGAGAACCTGCTGCTCACCCAGCACGGACTCCGGCTACGCCGCAAGGACCTGACCGACCGGCTCGACGAGATCGCCCAGCGGTACCGCCTGCGCATCGATCTCGATCAGCACGTCGCGACGATGCCGGTGGGCGCAAGGCAGAAGGTCGAGATCGTCAAGGCATTGCTGCGCGATCCGGCGCTGATCCTGCTCGACGAACCGACGGGAGTGCTCGATCCGGCCGAGATCGACGCGCTGATCGACACCTGCCGCGCCATCGCCGCCGACGGCAAAGCCGTGGTGCTGGTGACGCACAAACTCGGGGAAGTGGCCAGAGTCGCCGACGCCGCGACCGTGCTGCGCCGCGGCACGGTCGCCGGCGGCGGACGGATGTCGACCACCACCATCGCGCAGCTGCTCACCGCGATGGTGGGGCGCACCGCCGCCGACCTCGACCCGACGGTCGCCGCGACCATCGGTCTGGATCCCACCGACGCGGCAGAGGTAGTCGACGTTCCCGCCACGATCGCCGAAATGGGCGCACCCTCACCGAGCCCGACACCCGCCATCGAGCCGGGCCCACCGAGCACCGGCCTCGAGTCAGCCGTCGAATCCGACTCCCCCACCCCGGTTCTCACCATCGACCGGGTGACCGTGCATCGCGCCGACGGCAGTACCGCACTCGACGATGCGCGTCTGGTCGTGCGGCCCGGCGAGATCGTCGGGATCGCCGGCGTCGAGGGCAACGGCCAGAGCGAGCTCGTCGCGGTTCTCGCAGGCGGTACACCGGTGAGCGGCGGCACTGTCACGCTCGCCGATACCGATATCACTACCGCGAACCCCGCCACCCGAACCCGGCTCGGTCTCGGCGTAGTGCCCGAGGACCGCCACCGCGACGCGATGGTCGCCGAGATGACCTTGGCGGAGAACCTCTTCCTCGGCCGACTCGGCCGCTTCCGGCGCTTCGGACTGCTCGACAAGCAGGCGATGGGCCGCGCCGCCCAGGCCGAACTCGACCGCTTCGACGTGCGCGCGGCCGGACCATGGGTGCCGATGGGCTCGCTCTCCGGTGGCAATCAGCAGAAGGTGGTGCTGGCCCGCGAACTCTCCGCCGCGAACCTGCGCTGTCTCGTCGCCGCCCAGCCGACGCGCGGATTGGACATCGGCGCAGTCGATTTCGTGCTCACCCGACTACGCCGCGCGGCCGCTGACGGCTGCGGAGTGCTGGTGGTATCGAGCGAAGTACCCGAGTTGCTGGCGTTGTGCGACCGGGTGTTCGTCGCCTATCGCGGTGCCCTCGCCGGACCGGTGGAGACCTCCGATCCCGCAGCGGCGCACCAGATCAGCGAATTGATGATGGGAGTCGCGGCATGAACAGTCTGCGTCAGTGGGCACACCACCCGATCGTCGTCGCCATCGCGGCGATGCTCGCGGCAGGGGTGATCGGGCTGATCCTGGCCGCCGTCGCGGGCGCGGCCCCCGGCGCCACGATGGCGGCGCTGTGGGAGGGCATGTTCGGCACCGACTACGCGATCGGCGCCTCGCTCAATGTCGCGGCCACGCTGATGCTGGTGGCCGTCGGCTTCACCATCGCCCACCGCGCCGGGCTGGTCAATGTCGGTGGCGAGGGCCAGATCTGCGCCGGTGGCATCGCCGCCACCGCGATCGGCACCACGCTCACCGGCACGCCCGCCGCGATCACACTGCCCGCGGTGCTGATCGGGGCGGCGGCCGCGGGCTGGCTGTGGGCCGCCGTCGCGGCGTATCTGCGGGTCGCCCGCGGCACCAGCGAGATCATCACCACGCTGCTGCTGAACTTCGTCGGCCTGGCACTGGTGCTGCTCGTCGTGCACGAGCCCGCGCTGCTGCGTCAGCCGGTGACCTCCTCGGAGACGCTGCCGCAATCCGAGCAGCTCACCGCGGCCGCGCATCTGCCGCTGCTCGGCATCGAACGCTCCCCCGCGACCATCGCCCTGTGGATCGCCGTGGTGGCCGCGTTCGGCACCGCGATCCTGGTGCGCCACACCGCGCTCGGTACCCGGCTGCGCGCGGTCGGGCTCAATCCCGACGCGGCGGCCCGGCTCGGCCTGCCGGTGCCGCGACTGCGTTTCCTGAGCCTCTCGGCGGCGGGCGCGTTCTCCGGCGTCGCGGGCGGATTGCTCGTGGCGACGGCGCCGTTCGTCCTCGCCGAAGGGTTCTCCTCCGGGTACGGGTTCTCCGGCCTGGTCGTCGGCCTGCTGGCGCGTGGCTCACTGTCAGCGGTCGTCGCGGTGTCGCTACTGCTCGGCTTTCTCGTCTCCGGCGGCATCAACTTGCAGCTGGCCGCGAATGTGCCCGCCTCCACCATCTCCGTCGTGGAATCTCTGATGATCGTGTTCATCGCGGGCGCCGCCGTCTGGACATACCGCCGGCGCAAAACCGAACCCGCTACCCCACCACCGGTTTCGGCAGTAGAGACCGCCGATCTGGCAGGAGCGTCCCGATGAGCCTCGACACGGTCACCGATATCGCCACCAGCGGAATCGGTTTCACCCTGCCCATCCTCGTCGCGGCGAGTGGCGAGCTGGTCAGCGAACGCGCGGGCGTGCTCAATCTGAGCCTGGAGGCGATGATGCTGACGGGCGCGTTCGCCGGTGTGCTCGGCGCCGTCACCACCGGTTCACCGGTGCTCGGCGCGGCGACCGCGGTACTCGCCGCCCTGATCTTCGGTGCGCTGCAGGCGATCTGGAGTATCGGCTTGCGTGCCGACCAGATCGTCGTCGGCATCGCGAGCAACGCCCTCGCGCTCGGCGCCACCACCTACGGTGCCCGTCTGCTGCTCGCCGACGGCAAAGGCCACAGCGTGCCCGGATTCGACGCACTGAAAATACCGGTACTGCACCATATCCCGATCATCGGCCCGGCCCTGTTCGGGCAGACCGCGCTCGGCTATCTGTGCATCGCGGTCGTCGCCGCCTTGGCGTTCGTGTTCTCTCGCCGCACCAAACTGGGCCTGGTGATCGACGCGATCGGCGAAGACGCCGTCGCCGCCGACCGCACCGGCCTGCCCGTGACGGCCGTCCGCTACGGCTGTGTGCTCCTCGCCTCGGTCGCCGCGGGCCTCGGCGGTGCGCAGTTGGCACTGTCAGAGGTCCATTCGTTCAGCGACAACATGACCGGCGGCATCGGCTACCTCGCTGTCGTCGCGGTGATCGCGGGCCGCTGGCGCGCGCTCGGCGTGATCTGGGCGTCGGTGTTCTTCGGCATCGCCCAGGCACTGCAGTTCGCGCTGCCCGCACTCGGTGTCGATGTGCCGTTCGCGCTGCTGGTGATGCTGCCGTATCTGATCGCGATCGTCGCCGTCAGCGGCTTGGTCGGCAACAGCCGCTCGCCGCGCGACCTCACCGTCGCCTTCGCCCGAACTTCCTGACCTGCCACTACTTTCGTAGGAGCCACCGTTGACTCTGATCCTGTCGCATTCCGATGTGACCGCTGTCCTCGACCGCGGTGAGGTGCTCGCCGCCGTCGAGAGCGCACACGCCGACCTGGCACTCGGCACCGCGTTCGTGCCCGCACCACCGGCGATGGCGCTGGGCGGCGCCGCCTTCGTGCCCATGGTCGCCGCGGCCGAGTCCGCCGGTGCCGCGGCCGTCAAACTGCTCGCCGACCTACCCGCCAACCGCGACCGCGGCCTGCCCGTACAGCGGTCGGTGATCATCGTGACCTCGGCGGCCGACGGTTCGTGCGAGGCGCTGATCGACGGCCGCCTCGTCACCGCCGTCCGCACGGCAGCCGCCAGCGCGGTCGCCACGAAATACCTTTCCCGACAAGACAGTTCAACTCTCGGATTGATCGGCGCGGGCAATCTGGCGATCGAGCACACCCGCGCGATCGCGGCGGTCCGCCGACCGGAGACCGTGGTGGTCTGGTCGCGCACGGCCGCCACGATCGACCGATTCCGTACCGCGATCAGCGATCTCGGTCTCGAAGTCCGTGGCCTCGAATCCCCGCAAGCCGTCACCCGCGCCGCCGACGTGCTGTGCACCCTCACCCCCTCGCGCGAACCGATCGTCCACGGCTCCTGGTTCGGCGACGGCCTGCACGTCAATGCCGTCGGCGCCCCGCCCCGTGCCGATCATCGCGAGGTCGACGGCGAAGCCATGCGCCGGTCCATCGTCGTCGTAGACTCGGTCGGCACCACGCTCACCAAATCCGGGGACACCCTCCTGGCTATCGCCGAGGGGGCGATCACCCAGGAAGCGGTGGGCACCGAACTGGGCGAGGTGATCACCGGCCGGGCACCCGGCCGTCGCGATGACCGCGACATCACCCTGTTCAATTCGGTGGGCATCGGCCTACAGGATCTGGCCGTCGCCCGCCTGCTCATCGACAAGGCCCGCACAGGCGGCATCGGAACGGAAGTGGATCTCACCTCATGAGCGAGCTGACCGATATCGACATCACCCACCTGCGTCGTGCCATCGGCCTGGCCGGGCACGCTCTCGCGCTCGGCGACCGGCCCTTCGGCGCGGTCGCGGTGGCAGGCGACGGCACGGTCCTCGCGGAGGGTGTGAACGCGGTGAACACCACCGGCGACGTCACCACCCACGCCGAACTGGTCGCGATCACCCTCGCGACCGCGGCGGGCCGCGCGACGGACCTGCGCGGCGCCACTGTCTACGCCAGCGGTGAACCGTGCCCGATGTGCGCCGCGGCGATGGTGTGGGCCGGGGTCGGCCGCATCGTCTTCGCCGCGGGCGCGGCCGAATTCGGACCGATCCTGCCCGCCGGCCCGAGCTTCCGGCTTACCTGCGCCGAGGTCGTGGCGAGCTCGAGCGTGCCGGTCGAGGTCAGCGGACCGCACCTCGGCGAGGAGGCCCTCGCCGTCTTCCGCGCCGCGGCGAAGAACTAGTCCGGACACACCGAGGGCGCGGCGCCCTCTCGACGCCGCGCCCTCGGTGTGCGGTTCACTTCACCGCGACGAACTCCTCGGGCTCGCCCAGCTCACGCTGTTCCTCGATCGCCTCGGGAGTGCCCGGCACCTGCGTGCCGCGCAGCGAGACACCCTTGGTCTCGATGAGGAAGAAGGACGCGATCAGGCCGACCGCGCACGCACCGAGCATGTAGTACGCCGGAACCATGTTGTCGCCGGTCGCGCTGATGATCGCCTCGTTGATCACCGGGGCCGTGCCGCCGAAGATCGAGGTGGCGACGTTGTAGCCGATCGCCACGCCGGCGAAACGCACGATCGTGGGGAACATCGCGGGGAACGTGGCCGAGATCGTCGCCAGCTGGGGTGCGTAGAGCAGGCCGAGGATCGCGAAGCCGACAATCGCGCCGGTGAGCGAGGAACCGATCAGATGGTAAACCGGGACCACCGCGATCATCATCGCCGCACACGAGAACATCCACATGGGCTTGCGCCCGATCCGGTCGGAGAGGGCACCGAGGAACGGCAAGGTGCACAGCATCGCGATCTGCCCGAGCAGCGGTACGAGCAGCGCATCGGACTTGTCCATACCAAGTGCGGAACCGAGGTAGGTCGGGGTGTAGCTGATCAACGAGTAGTTGACGACGTTCAGCGCGATCACCAGGCCGAACAGGGTCAGCACCGGGCGCAGGTACTTCGTCACCAGATCGCGGTAGACACCCGAGACTTCCTCGGTCTCGTCCTTGCTCTCGACCTCGCGGAACACGGGGGTGTCCTCCACCCGGCTACGCAGGTACATGCCGATCAGGCCGAGCGGACCGGCGATCATGAACGGGATCCGCCAGCCCCACGAGTTCATCGACGCGTCGTCGAGCACATTCACCAGCAACAGTGCGACCAGGTTGCCGAGCGTAAAGCCCGCGAGCGTGCCGACCTCGAGGAAACTGCCATAGAATCCGCGCTTGCGATCCGGCGCGTATTCGGCCATGAATGTCGCGGCGCCGCCGTATTCACCACCGGCGGACAGGCCCTGGATCATGCGCAGCACATACAACAGAATCGGGGCCGCGATGCCGATCATCTCGAAGCTCGGGATCAGGCCAACGGCGAGCGTCGATCCGGCCATCAGAATAATCGTGGCGGCGAGCACTCGCTTACGCCCGATACGGTCGCCGAGTGGGCCCCAGATCATGCCACCGACCGGCCGGATCAGGAACGATACGGCGAAACCGAGCAGCGTGTAGACCATCCCGGACTCACCGTCGCCGGGGAACAACGATTTCGCGATATAGGTCGCCAAATAGGCGTAGACACCGTAGTCGAACCATTCGACCGCATTGCCGATCGCCGATGCACCGATAGCCCGGTGCAGCACCGATTTCGATTCCTGTGACATCCACAAACCTCTCGTCGTCGCCATTTAGGGCTACCCGACCGGTTCGCGAACAAACGTTACGACCGTACGAACACGGCCCGCGCACACCCCTACACTGCGGATATGCGGACGCTCAGGCCAGCGCGGCGAGCTTCTTCGCGAGGACGTTCTTCTCGCGTTCGTTGCCGCATCGGCGGAGGGCTTCGGTCAGCTCCGCGCGTGCTTCGGTGGTGCGGCCGAGTCGGGTGAGCAGTTCGCCGCGCACGCTGGGTAGCAGGTGCGACGTGGACAGGGCGCCGGAGGCGGCGAGCTCGTCGACGATCGGCAGGGCCACGGCGGGGCCGTCGGCCATCGACACCGCCACCGCCCGGTTCAGGTCGACCACCGGTGAGGGCGCGAGCCTGCCCAGCGCCTCGTACAGCACCACCACCCGTTCCCACTCGGTCCGCTCGACCGACGGCGCGACGGCATGACATTCGGCGATCGCGGCCTGCAGTCCGTAGGCGCCGAGTCCGCGCCCGACCTCGCCGGCCTTGACCAGCGCGGCGCGGCCCCGCCGAATCGCCGAGCGATCCCATCGGCGGCGGTCCTGCTGCTCGAGCAGCACCGGCTCACCGTCGGGACCCGTTCGAGCGGGAAATCGCGCCGCGGTCAGTTCGAGCAGCGCGAGCAGGCCGTAGACCTCGGGTTCGGCGGGCATCAGTCGCGACAGCACACGGGCCAGCCGCTGCGCCTCCCCCGCGAGATCGAAACGGATGAGATTGTCGCCGGTGCTGGCCGAGGACCCCTCGGTGAAGATCAGGTAGATGACGCCGAGCACCGACCCGAGCCGCGCCCCTCGCTCGGCGGCGGGCGGCACCTCGAACGCGACCTCGGCAGCGCCGAGCGTCTTCTTCGCCCTGGTGATCCTCGCCTGCACGGTCGCGGTCGGCACCAGGCACGCCTTGGCGATCTCGTCGCTGGTCAGACCGCCGACAACGCGCAACGTCAAGGCCAATCGCGCCTCCCGCGACAGCACCGGGTGACACGAGATGAACATCAGCGCGAGCACGTCGTCGTCGATCTGATCGGGATCCCACAGCACATCCGGTGCCGCACGCACGGGATCGCCGCCGGTGAGCGCATCGCCCTCGCCGAGGTCGGCGGCGAGGGCGGAGTAACGGTCGTCGAGGGCGGCGCGCCGGCGGAACGCGTCGATCGCCCGGCGTCTGCCGACGGTGAGCAACCACCCGGCCGGCTGCCGCGGCACGCCTTCCCGCGGCCACGTCACCAACGCCTCCGCGAGTGCCTCCTGGGCGAGATCCTCGGCCATCGCGAAGTCGCGGGTGTAGCGGGCGAGCGCGCCGACGATGCGGGCCGATTCGATCCGCCAGACTGCGGCCACGGCCTCGCGGCCGGAGTGGTTGTCGCTCATCCTGATTCAGAGCTGGCCGGTGGCTTCACGCCAGGCGCGCTCCTTCATGATCCACTTGTTCTCCTGCGGGAATTCGTCGATGCTGGGGACCCGGCGGATCTCGGTCTTGGTACCGGGGGCGACGTAGGGCATGCGCTTGGCCCACTCGATCGCTTCCTCTTTGGAGGCCACATTGAGGATGTAGAACCCGCCGAAGAGTTCCTTCGTCTCGCCATAGGGGCCGTCGGTGACCACCGGTGTCTCCGACGAGTAGTCGACGACCACACCATCGGCCGCGTCGTCGAGCCCCTCGGCGGCGACGAGCACCCCGGCGCTGATCAACTCGTCGTTGAACTTGCCCATGGTCTCGAGCATGTCGTTGAAGTCGACATCGGCCATCGCGGCCCAGGCTTCGTCGGTGGCGCGCATGATCAGCATGTACTTCATGGTTTCGTCTCCTCGGATCGGTGTGGACCCGCCTGCCGGGCCCTGTGTTCATCCCTAGGTCGAACGGGCACCGCTGCGGATCGACACCCGGCCGGAAGATTCTTTTCGCAAGTGTTCGGCAGCCTACGACGAGTGCGGTATTCGCGCGACGACGACGGGCACGAATCCCCGATTCAGCTGCTCGAGATCGTCCGGCGTGCTACAGATCGAAAAGGTTTGTCATCCTGACAGCCACTAGCGAAGGAGTCACTCGTGAGCGCAGTCCTCGTCGAGCAACGCGAGCATGTGCTCGTCATCGTGCTGAATCGGCCCGAGGCCATGAACTCGGTCAACGCCGAAGTGAGCACGGGGGTCGGCGAGGCGCTCGAGCGAGCCGAGGCCGACCCGCAGATCCGCGCGGTGGTTCTCACCGGCGCGGGCGAGCGGGCATTCTGTGCGGGCGCGGACCTGAAGGCGCTGAGCCGCGGTGAGTCGATTCTCGCCCCCGGACATGAGGATTGGAACCTGGCCGGGTACGTCCGGCACCCGATCAGCAAGCCGACCATCGCCGCTGTGAACGGTTTCGCGCTCGGCGGCGGCACCGAGCTGGTCCTGGCCAGCGACCTCGCGGTCGCCGCCGAGACCGCCACCTTCGGCCTACCCGAGGTCGCCCGCGGCCTGTTCGCCGCGGCAGGCGGCGCGTTCCGCCTGCCCGAGCAGCTCCCCCGCAAGGTCGCGATGGAGATGATCCTCACCGGCGAGCCGATCACCGCGGCTCGCGCGCTGGAGCTGGGCCTGATCAACCGTGTCGTGCCCGCCGCGGAGGTACTCGACGCGGCGCTGGCGCTGGCCGACCGGGTCGCCGAGAACGCGCCGCTGGCGGTGCAGGCGAGCAAGCGGGTGGCACTCGGCATCCTCGACGGCAAGCTCGCCGACGACGCAGCCTGGGACCAGACCAACCGCGAGATCATGGCTGTCGCCGCGACCGAGGACATGCGCGAGGGCGCTATGGCGTTCGCGCAGAAGCGCAAGCCGAACTGGCAGGCACGCTGACCCGATGCGGATCCTGATCCTCGGCGCCTCCGGTTTCGTCGGCAGCGCGCTGCACGCGCGGTTCGCCGAGAACCACGAGGTCGTCGGGACCAGCCGGGGCGGGCATGGGCTCGTCCCGGTGGATCTCGCCGACACCGGCGCCGTCCGCGAACTTGTGGCGCAGCGGTTCGACCTGGTGGTCCACACCGCCGGTGTGGTGGATCTCGGTGCCGCACAACGCGATCCCGCCGCAGCCTATGCGGCCAATGTCGCGCCGATGGTGCCACTGCTCGATGCCATCGGCGAAACGGGCGCCAAACTCGTCTACTTGTCGACCGACAATGTCTTCGACGGAACGGCCGACCACTACGACGAAAACGCCACGCGCGCACCGATCAACGTCTACGGCGAGACCAAGGTCGCCGCCGAGGATCTGGTCCTCGCGCACGACCACCACCTGGTCGTCCGTCTGCCCCTCGTCTACGGGCGCAGCCCACTGTCGAACAAGTTCCTCGCCCGCTTCGCCTCCCGCGAGATCCCGGCGCGCACCGATATCGTCTGCAATCCGCTGCATCTGCCGAGCTTGGCGCCCATCCTCGAAGAGCTCACCGACGAGTCGGGCGTCGTGCACATCGCGGGCGCGGAAACCCTCAGCCGCTACGAACTCATGACCCGGGTCCGCGATCACCTCGCCGCACCGGCCCGCATCGTGCCGACCGATCGCCTGACCGCCGCGCAGGACTGCCCGCGGCCACTGCGCCTGGTCATGCGCAGTATCCGGCACACGCTGACCGGCCCGGATGTGGATACCGCCCTCGCCGATCTGCGCTGACCCCGGGTCAGGTGTTGACGCTTCTCCGAGAGTGAGTGTACAGTCACTCACATGACCAAGCGCGGTGCCACCCTCTCCACCTCGGACGTCCGGCGTGACGCTGTTGTCGACGCCGCGATCATCGAGTTCGCCAAGACCGGCTACCACGGCACTCCCATCAACACGGTCGCGGCCCGCGCCGAAATCTCCCCCGCCTACGTCTTCAAACTCTTCCCCGGCAAGGTCGCCCTGTTCGTCGCCGCGCTCGACCACTGCTTCGAACTCGTCGAGCGCGCGATGTCAACGGGCGCAGCCGATTCCACCGCCGAGGACCCCGCCGGGATCCTGTACGACATGGGCGGCGCGTACGCCCAACTCATCGCCGACAAGAGCCTGCTGATGCTCCAGGTGCACGCCCAATCCGCCACCGACATCCCCGAAATAGCCGACGCGCTGCGCCGCGGCCTGGCCAGGATCACCACGTTCGCGCAGCGCCGTTCCGGCGCCGCACCCGAGCAGATCCAGTACTTCATCGCCTACGGCCAGCTCTGCCACCTCGTCACCACCCTCGGCCTCGACGACAACGACAGCGACTGGGCCACCGCCCTGACCACCGGAATGCGCCACCCGAACGCCTACTGACCTTCGCGCTCCAGCCTTTTCAGGTTGGAGTTTTCTTTTCCACCAAGAGTGATTGACCAGTCACACACCATGGAAGGCACGCCCTGATGAACACCACCACCGCCACCGAAATCGTCCTGCCCGGCCGGGTAGACCCCCGCGGCCTGCTCGTCACTCATCGCGAACTCCCCGCCCCCGGCCCCGGCCGCGCACTGGTCCGGGTCGACGCGTCCGGAGTGTCCTTCGCCGAGCAGCAGATGCGCCGCGGCAAGTACTTCGATCAGCCACCGTTCCCGTTCGTCCCCGGCTACGACCTGGTCGGCACCGTTGTCGCGGCCGACGACGAGACCCTGGTCGGGCAGCGGGTCGCCGCGCTGACCAAGATCGGCGGCTGGAGCAGCCACGTCGACCTCGACGCCGCCGACCTGATCCCCGTGCCGGACACCCTTGACCCCGCCGAGGCGGAGACCTTTGTCGTGAACGGTATTACGGCGTGGCAGATGCTGCACCGGGTCGCCGACGTCGCACCGGGCGCGACGATCCTCGTCCTCGGCGCCAACGGTGGCGTCGGCTCGACGCTGGTCCAATTGGCCAGAGCCGCGGGCATTCACGTGATCGGCACCGCGTCCGCCCGCCATGCCGACGCCGTCACCGCGCTGGGCGCCACCTGGATCGACTACCGCGGTGATGTGCCGCACCAGGTTCGAGCCCTCGCACCCCACGGTGTCGACGCCGTGTTCGATCACGTCGGCGGGCCAGGCATCACCGATTCCTTCCACCTGCTCGCCGACGGCGGCACCCTGGTGTCCTACGGAACCGCCGCCACCAAGAACGACGAGGGCGACTCGCGGCTGCCCGTCCTGAAGCTGTTCGGCCGCCTGCTGTGGTGGAACATGCTGCCCAACAAGCGAAGTGCGCACTTCTTCAACCTGTGGGCGGGCAAGCGCAACATCACCCGGTTCCGCGCCCGCATCGCCGAAGACCTGGGCCGGGTGCTCGCGCTCGCCGCCGCGGGCACCGTGACCGCTCAGGTCGCGGCCCGCATCCCGCTCACCGAGGCCGCCCGAGCGCTGGAGCTCGCCGAATCCGGCACCGTCACCGGCAAAGTCGTCCTCGTCAGCGCCTGACCCCGCTCACACACTGGAGACAGACCATGCACATTTCCCAGCCCGTTCGCACCGTCCTCGACAATCGCCCGATCTATCTGAGCTTCGGCCTCGCCTGGCTCATCGGGCACGGCTCCTTCGCCCTGACCCACGGCCCGAATCCCCTGCTCGACCTGCCCGGTGTCGTACCGATCGCACTGCTCGGACTCGGCTTGCTGGCGGCCATGGTCATCACCACCGTCGTTTCCCTGCGAGCCCAACGAGGCGCGACGGGTCGTGAAGCGGTGGTGGGCAATCTACTCGGCGCATCGTGGCTGATCGGGTTCGCGGCCCTGTTCTTCCTGATCACCGCGCTGGGTTCGACGCTGAGTCCCGACACCGCCGCGACCCTCTGGCCGACCGGATCCGGACTGATCGTCGGGCTGCTCTACCTCGCGGGCGGCGCCGCCTACCGTGATGTTCTGCAATACACCCTCGGCGCATGGCTTGCCGTAAGCTCCACGGCCGCACTGTTTCTCGACGGCGCGTACCTGTACTGGGCGCTAGCACTGGCCGGCGGCGGCAGCTATCTGCTCGCCGCGGCGCTCGAACCGCGCAGGCTCGCCGCGGCGAGCTGAGCTGTCAGCCACCGTGCCCGTCCGGACTTCCGGGCGGGCACGCTCGGCGTTCAGTTGTTCTGCTGCGCGCCGATCGCCGATCCCATCCATCGGTGGAGATAGCGGCGCAGTTCGTCGTCGGAACGAGCCGGGTTGCCCGGCGACAGGAAGAACGACTGCATCGTACGCAGGACGTATTCGACGAGTTCGCGCAGCGCCGGCTCGTCGTAGCCGTAGGCGGCCCAGTCGACATCGAAACGACGGATCATGGTCATGCCGAAGGCCTGGGCCGCATCGGAGGTCATGCCCTCCGGGTGGGCATTGGAGTACGAGCTCGAGAGCAGAATGCCCAGGTGGGGAGTGCGGCGGACGTCGGTGAGGGTGAAGACCACCGCCTCCGTCATCGCTTCGACAGGGTCGCCGAGGCCGCCGACCTGGCGGGTGAGCCGATCGAGGAAATCGTCGACCGAGGCGATAGCCGAGGCGGTCATGAGCGCGTCGGCGCTGGGGAAGTACCGGTAGACCGTCTGACGGATGACGCCGAGCGATTCCGCCACATCGGCGATGCTGATCTCCGCGCCGGTCCGGCCGATCAGTTCGACCGCGGCAGCGATGATCCGGCGCGTCGCCTCCGCATCGTCACCCGGCGGACTACCGCCCCACCCACGTCTACGCGCCACCCGGTGGACGCTAGCACAACCCCAGGTCAGGGCGAATTCCGTAAAAGTGATCATACACTTGAAGACCTACTCGTATGATTGCTTTATTCAACAGTGGCCGAACAACGAGGTAACCCACCGTGACCGACCTTCATGTCCGCAAAATGGATTTCGCGTTCTCCGACTACGACGTGCCGTTTCTGTGGAATCCACAGAACCCGGCGTTCTCGTCGATGGCCAATGCCGTCTCGTTCCTGGCGATCGGCTTCGAGAAGATGATCGTGCAACTGATCACGCAGGCGAAACCGCAGATCACCGACCCCGAGGTGGCCGCAGAGGCCGACGCGTTCATGCGCCAGGAGGGCCAGCATTCGACGGCGCATCGTCAGCATGTGAAGGCCCTGATCCGGCGCTACCCCGGCCTGCAGCAGACCCTGGACGCGGTGATCGGCGAGTTCGACAAGCTCACCGCCGAAACCTCGGTGAAGTATCGCCTCGCCTACACCGCCGATCTCGAGGCGACGTTCACGCCGGTGTTCAAGTTGATGCTCGACAACGACAAGAACCTCTTCGCCCCCGGTGACGACCGCGTCGCCTCGCTGTTCATCTGGCATTTCGTCGAGGAAGTCGAGCATCGCAGTTCGGCGCTCATCATCTTCAACTCGGTGGTCGACAGCGAGCTGTACCGGATGCGGGTGGCGGCGTCGATCTTCCGGCACGTGCTGCAGGTGATCCGGGTGGCGTGCGAGGGCTTCAATGAGCATGTGCCGCTGGCGGATCGCCACGTCGACGCGCTGTCGATGTTCGCCAACTACCGCCGCGGGCAGACGCTGCGCAAGTGGCTGCCGTTCCTGCAGCCGGCCGACAACGGAACCATGCCGCGCGCGTTCGACGATCTCGGGCTGCGCGAACAGCTCGTCGCACTGGGCGGCATCATCCGCAGTCAGACGCCGGGACACAATCCGGCACACGAGAAGCTGCCCGCGCTCGCCGACGAATGGTTCCGCCGCTACGACGACGGCTACGACGTAACCCGCTGGTACACCGCCGATTCCGTCAGCTCGTAGAAGGAATTCCGATGGCCGAACACTGTTCCCCCACCTTCGCCGAGCTCACTCACGAACTCGGCTTCTCCTGCGAGGAGGCGGGCGGACTCGTCGAGTTCCGTAGCCCGTTCGCCCTCGAGAACTGGACCCTGCCGGTCCTCGAACTCACCATCGTCGTCGGCGCGATCCTTGCCCTCTGGTACGCGATCGTGCGCCTGCGCCGCCATGGCGACCCCACCAATCTCGTGCTGTGGTTCGGCGCCACCGCCTATCTTTTCGTCATCGAACCGCCGCTGTACTTCCCGGCCGCGTTCGGCATCGAAGACCATGTCGACACGATGTTCGCGCACAACGTGTTCACCGTCGACTTCCTCTGGGGCCGACTACCCATCTACATCATCGCGATCTATCCGCTGATGGCGACGATGGCGTTCGGCATCGTCCGGATGCTCGGCATCTTCCGTCGCTACGGCGTGTTGATCGGGGCCACCTGCGTGGGTTTCGTCCACCACGCCTTCTACGAGATCTTCGACCACCTCGGCCCCCAATTGCGTTGGTGGGAATGGTCGATCGACAACCCGATCAACCAGCCGATGTTCGATTCGGTCCCGATGGGCAGCGTCGTCGTCTTCGCGGCCCTGTGGCCGATGTCGCTGGCGTTCTGCGTCCAGTACTTCGTCGGCCGCCACGTCGACGACGGCAAGAACTTCTCCGGCATCGAATTGACGTGGCGCACCATCGTCATCGGCCTGCTGGCCTCGGTGGGTACCTTCCTGCTCCCGCTCCCCGCCACTGTCATCGGCATGATCGGCGACACCGTCCGCGGCACCGTCTACGCCTTGGAACTGGCAGCACTCGCGATAGTTGCCACTGTCGTGATGGTCCGCCAGTGGACCGAACTACGCCGCGGCACCGCGACACCCCCGCCGTACACAGACCCCTTCGTCCAACGCTTCAGCATCCTGTACCTGGTCGTCTTCGCCTTCCTCTGGATCGCCGCTCTCCCTGACTTCTTCGCCGCCGTCAACGGCGAGACCAGCAACGGCGACCCCATCGGAAACCTGTGGTACACCGCAGCCTGCTTCGCCGTCGCTATCTGCTCGGTCGCTGCCACCTTCACCGTGCCACGCGCACGGACAGGCTCAGCAGCCCCCGAGCCGGCGACTTCGAACGCCGGCTGATCCAGTCCCGTGGTGCCGCTGCCGGTCCGCTCGTCGACAACACGGGCGGACCGGTACGACATCATCACCTGCTACCGCCGATCAGCCGTCGTGCGATAGTTGCGCTCCGCCGGGGTCCTTGTCATTCGACATGTGCCCCAGCGCGGGCAGCGACCGGGGTGAACAGGTTGATCAGGTTGCCGTCGGGGTCGCGAAGCAGCAGCGACCGATTGCCCCACGGCATCGTTGTCGGCTCGTTGACGAAATCATCGACAGTGTCGCGCAGCCTCCGGTAGTCGGCGTCGACATCGGCGACCATGAACTCGATGATCGCCGTGTGGTTGTCGGCTGGGCGCGCGCTGCCGGCTCCGAACAGCGCTACCGTCCGGGTGCTGCCGATCGCGAGCGTGCCGACCGGAGTAACGATCTCGGCGAAATCCGGTGTAGCCCAATCGGCTTCGACATCGGTCACTTGCTGATAGAAGCCGACCAGTTGTTCGATGTCGTCGGTGATCAAGCGAATCGAGACCAGATTCATTGCGTGCTCCTGCTATCGCATCGGGCGGAGTTTCCGCCATCGATTCCCACGGTAGAAGCGATACCGGACAGTTTCCGCCCGGTATGGATGCGAGAATTTCCCGATGACGCGCCCCACTGCCCGCGTGCTGGCTTTGCTCGAACTGTTGCAGGCCGGAGGTACCCACACCGTCGGCGAACTCGCCGGACGGCTCGGCGTGGACGAACGCACGGTCCGGCGCTACGTCACCCATCTCATCGACCTGGACATCCCGGTCCGCTCGCTCCGCGGCCGCTACGGCGGATACCGGCTCGCCCCGGGGTACCGGATGCCACCACTGATGCTCACCGACGACGAAGCGGTGGCCGTGGCGCTCGGACTCCGCACCAGCCAATCGACTACGCACGCCGCCGACACCGCCACGGCCAAACTCCGCCGCGTCCTGCCCGCTCGCCTCCGTACCCGGCTGGACGCACTGCTGGAGACCGCCGAATTCACCGCGGACGCCGGCCCCGAAGTCCCCGTCGAGACCGCCGTACTCCTACCGATAGCCGAGGCCACGCGCGAATACCGACCAGTCGCGATCGAGTACACCGACCGCGACGGGCACCACAGTGAGCGAACCGTCCACCCCTATGGTCTCGTAGCCCACTCCGGCCGCTGGTACCTGACGGGCATGGACAGCAACAGCGACGATCTTCGGCGATTCCGGCTGGACCGCATCAGCAGGGTGACCACCCTCCCCGGAACCTTCGCTCCCCCTGCCGGTTTCGAGCCGACCACCCATCTGCTCTCGGCACTCGCCACGGCGCCCTATCAACACGAGGTCTCGATCCGAGTCCAGGGCACGCTCCCCCAGATCCGCGCACTACTCCCCGCCACGATCGCCACCGTGCACGACATCGATACCCCGCCGCCGCACGCCGACCCATGGACACGAGTCCTGATCCGGGCCGAACAACTCGACTGGATTCCGCTCGTACTCGCCGGCCTGAACCGCCCGTTCGTCATCGAACACCCCGCCGCGCTCAACGACGCCGTACGAGCCCTCGGCCGGCGACTGACCGCGGCCGCGGGCCTCGGCCCGAACCAAGGAGCCTAGGCGTGACTGCTCGCTGTCACCTGATCGTGCGGAAGCCCCTCGGCCGAGCGCTCGCGTCGATCTAATCAGGGTGCCGTCAGGCTACTGCTGAGGCTGGACGAGCCCATGCTCAGCAGTTGCAGGATGTTCTGGAAGAAGTCGCACCCGCCCGACTGCACCTGCCACGCATCCGCGGGCAGCGGGTGCAGGAACGACTCCGCCTCGATCGCCCGGGACGCGAGCACCGTGCCGTTGGCCGGCTCCGCGAGGTCGGCAGGCTCGGCGTAGAACGAATCCTGTTCCGGCAGTGGCGCTGCCGTAGCCCACCCTGCGCACGCCGCTACCAGCGCGAAAACCGCACCGACCACCGTCGCCCGCGATATCGCGATCTCGTTTGCCCGCATCGAACACTCCCGCCCCAAGAACCTGTTCTAGTTCGCCGCAAGCGTAGTGCGGTCGATGGTGCGATGGCAGCCGAATAGCGACCGATTCAGGCCATTAAGCGAACCGGGTCGTGAGCTCGGCCGCGATCTCGTAGTGGCGCACGAGGAACGAGCGTTCGTCGAGCTTCTTGCGCCGCAGCCAGCCAGTCACCTCGGCGTTGCACTTACTGGCGTTGCACGAACCGCACGCGGGCACGACGTTGCCGAGCGTGTAGCGGCCGCCGCGCGAGATGGCTTGCACGCAGTCCTTCTGCAGCGAGGCGATGGTGGAACCGCAGTAGGCACACCCGCCCCATGACGCTGCGAGCGCATCCCACTGCGCGTCGGTGAGGTCGTGGGTGACGTTCGCCATCCGCTTCTTGCGCTTGCGCGCGGCGCGAACCTGTTTGCTACCGCCAGTCGGCACGAAGGTGAGAATACCCCTGGTGCACGACTTCGCACTCGTCCCGATCTGCGGCGCGGCCTTCGGCTAGTCCTCAGGTGAGGCGCGGCGGTTGCGTTTGGTGACGCCGCGCCGCTTCTTCGCGGAAATACGACGTTCCTTCGCTCCGCGCGAGGGCTTGGTGGCCCGGCGAACAGGTGGTGGGGCGGCAGCGGCGGCACGCAGAATTGAGGCCAGGCGTTCGCGGGCGGCCGCGCGGTTCTGTAGCTGTGCGCGTTGCTCCGATGCGGCGATTGTGAGCACGCCGTTGACCAGTCGGGTGGCCAGGCGGTCGAGCATGCGAGTGCGCAGCCACTCCGGCACCGAGGGCGAGTTGGCGAGGTCGAACGACAGCTCTACCCGGCTTTCGGTGGTGTTGACGTGCTGTCCCCCTGGACCGGACGACCGTGAGAACCGCTCGCGCAACTCGGATGCCGGTATCACCAGCGCCCGAGTCACAGTCAGGTCCTCCGCCATGATCCGTCGCCGTTCTTTCCGATTCGCGAGTCTGGTCAACCTTGCCAACGCCGGAAAGGCATCCCGGCCGCGCACGCCGCCGACTGTGTTCCCCCAGAAGACTAACGCCTTCGAGGCAACGTCCCACTGTTCGGTGATGGGCCTGGCCTGCGTGCTGCACGTCGCCGCGGGACGACCGAGGCTACGTTACTAACCGTTGTTCGAGGTCGGGTCGATGTCGTCGATCGCGCGCGTCAGGCGTAGTGCTACCTCACCGTCGTCGTGAACAGACAGGGCCTGGTTGACGATCAGCCAATCCGGGATGTCGTCGCCGCGGACGTACTTGCGAAAACAGTTGTAGATCGCGTAATAGGCGAACTCGACCGGGTCGGGGAAGGCGAGATCGTCGTCTTGCAGCGCGGTGATGGGCTCGAGATAGCGGCTGCCGACCTCCGCAAGATCCACACCGGCCCGAGCGGCGCGAAGGGCATGGGCCGGAAGCTCGACATCTACGTGGTGCCACATCCCGACAACCGAGTCGCGGTAGCGGAGCCGGGCAGGCTCTTCCTGGACGAAACCGATCCAGGCTCGCAGGGCATCCGCGCACAGCGCGAGGTGGACCTGTCGTCGACGTTCAGCTCCCAGCTGGAAGAAGAGGTGCCTCGGCGTCATGAGCGATTCTAACCAAACACGGCCTTGCCCCACGCCAGGTCACATTCTCGGCAAAGAGGTCGTAGGCACGGTGATCGAGGCCGGGGCCGAGCACGTCGAGTACGGCTTTCGTTTCGCGAGCCATCAGTCCACCTTGCCGGAACAGCAAGATTGCGTGCCAGATCGTGCTGAGGCCGGAAACACTGGGGATACCTCGGCCAAATGACGAAGGAGATCGTCGTGCCCACCACCAAACGACGCCGCGACGCCACACCACCCCGGACAGGGAGCGGCGAAACCGCGACTCTGCGCGCATTCCTCGACTACCTCCG
Source organism: Nocardia sp. FBN12 (assembly GCF_054031145.1). Taxonomy (NCBI): domain Bacteria; kingdom Bacillati; phylum Actinomycetota; class Actinomycetes; order Mycobacteriales; family Nocardiaceae; genus Nocardia; species Nocardia sp. FBN12. The sequence continues at coordinate 1,822,186 of NZ_CM132926.1, read as the reverse complement.
AGCCTCGATCGCCGCGAAGGTCGACGGCGCTCCGGAACCGCAGGTGCGAACAGCGGCGGTGCCGTCGGGCACGAACCTGCTCGGACTGCTGAATCACCTGACCTTCGTCGAACGCTCGATGTTCCTCGGGGCCGACGTGACCGACTGGCAGGCGACCTTCCGCGCGGCACCGGCCGACAGCGTGGCCGATGTCGTCACCCGCTACCGCGAGACGGTCGAGCGCGCGAACGAAGTTCTCGATCGGTACACCGATCTCGGCGAACCCGTGCCGCAGGCGAAACGCCCCGCCCCCAGCGTCCGCTGGGCACTGGTCCACATGATCGAGGAGACCGGCAGGCACGCTGGCCACGCCGACATTCTCCGCGAATTGATCGACGGCGCCACCGGGCGCTAACTCCCCCGGGCAAGAACACCGCTGTCGGCAACCGCGCACGGCGGCCGGATGCGACAGCCCGAACGTCAACGGCCCGAGGCGATCTCGGGCCGTCGACGTCGCGGTCGGCGGCGCACTACGCCTGGATGACTTCGATACCCACCATGGCGTTGAGTGAGTCACAGCTGGCCCAGGACTGGTTCTGCCCGTACTGCGCGGGACCGTACTTCCAGTAGACGAACGGCACGGGCCACGCAACGCAAGTGAGCTTCACTTGATGCCAGGTCGGTAGCTCACAGTTGGCCATCCCGCCGGTGTTGAAGATGTTGTAGACATGACAGTTGGCCTGCCACACCGGTACGTCGGCCTGGGCTACGCCGCCGATACCGACGAACGTAGCGGCAGCGGTGGCGGTGACAACAACGGCACTTGCGGCGAATCGCTTCGCAGAGAGCATGTCGAACCTCCTGAATCGATGTTGTCTGGAAGATCGCTGGGTGAGAGAGAATGTTACTCAGACCACACGTGACGCTTGCGCCGATACGGACATTCAGCGACGCCGGCCGGCGGGCGGACGGAGTCGGGTGATGGTCCGGGTTGCGATACCCGCGCCACGCATCAGCCATTTGAAGGCCGTGGTCGAGGGGCCCGGGACCATTCCGGCCAGCTGGACGCCGTCGAGCAGGTCGTAGAGCGTTTCGCCTTCGTACATCAGATGGTCGGCGTTGAAGTGATAGCGGTCGACGGCGGTGCATTGAATGAACGCGCCATTGCCCGGGATCGCGGGCGCGTCCGCACGATAGGGATGCAATTTCAGCGGCCCGACGAGGTGACCACTTCCGTAATAGCGCACGACCATCCTGACCTCACCATCCGGCGTCAGGTCGAGATAGCCCTGCCCGGGTATCGGGTCGTAGCGCCAGTCGGGGATGGCGTCGAAGAACGCGAAGTTGTAGGCCACGAATTCGTCGAGGCCGACCATGGTCGCGCCGAGAGTCGTCACATCCTTGTAGCGCAGGTCGTCGGTGTAGAGCTCGTGGTTGTGGCTCATGTCCCGGGTCTGCCAGCTCCACCAATACTTCTTCGCCCAGTCGAGGGTCCAGGCGATATCGAAGCCGTGGCCTGCGTAGAACTCGATCTTCTTCTCGTATTCGTCGAACCACGTCTGCGTCATGGCGGTCAGCGCGGCTTCATCGAGGACTGAGACCGGCACGGCGCGGTTCGTCAGCACTGTCGGGATCGGTTGCGCCAGGCGCGGCTGTCGCAGTGACAGCTGGAACTGCTCGTCGGTGAACATCACCCTCCTCCATCCGGAAGCAACTGCTTCCCGATAAATGATGGTTCTTGTAATGTGGTGCCGTGTCAAGGAGCTACGGCGGGCAGACCGCTGAGGATCGCGCTGCCGATCGGCGGGTGCGCCTGATCGATGTCGGTGTCGAAATGGTCGGCACACAAGGTGTTTCCGCTCTGGGCATGCGCTCTGTCTGCCGCGCGGCCGGCCTCAGTCAGAGGTTCTTCTACGAGAGCTTCGCCGATACGGACGCGCTGCTGCACTCGGTGTACAGAACGGCACTGTCTCGCCTGGAAGAAGCCGTCGCCCCCGCGGTGGCGGCCGGTGATCTGCACGCGGTGTTCGAGGCCGCCGCCCGCCTGATGGAGGCCGATCCTCGTATCTGCCGCATCCTGTTGGTCGAGCCGGTAGCGGACGCGCGACTACGACGCTATGTGCGAGAAACCATTCCGGCGTTCGCGATAGCCGCACTCGGCGATCGCATCGCCGGTTCGCCCGACGATCCCCGTGTTCGCATGCATTTTTCGGCGCTCTTCGGCGCGATGATCTCGCTGTTCGTCGAGTGGACAGAAGGCAACCTCGGCACCGACCGCCACGCCTTCGCCAGCCACGCGACCGCGGTCGCGACACAACTCATGAGTGATATCAGCGCCGCCGAACGAGATTGAGCCGCAGGACTACTACGCCGCCCGCCCCGCGACATGAGCACTCCCCGACTGCGCCGCTCCCGCGCGGTTGACCTGAACACTGGTTCAGGTAGCAGAGTTGGGCTCATGATCCTGATTACCGGTGCAACAGGCAAGGTCGGCCGCGCGGCCGTCGATCAACTACACGAGGCGGGTGTCGAGGTTCGCGCGCTGGTCCGTAGTCCGGAGACGGCGGATCTGCCGCCCGGCGTCGAGGTGGTACGCGGTGACCTGGCGGATCCGGGCAGCCTGGACGCCGCGCTCGACGGTGTGCACGCGGTGTTCCTGGTGTGGCCGACGCTGGCTGCTGACGCTGCCGCGCCGGTGGTGGTGCGGCGACTGGCCGAGCAGGCGCAGCACATCGTCTACCTTTCCGCTATCGGCGCCGACGAACGGGCCGGCGCGGTGCTCGGTTCGCACGGCTACCTCGAACGGCTCATCGACGAAACGGGAGTCGACCGGACCTTCGTGCGCGCGGGCGGATTCGCCGGTAACGACCTCGGCTGGGCGGAGTCCATTCGTACGGAAGGTGTTGTGCGCGAATACTATGACGCTTGGCGCAGGTCGGTCATCCACGAGCGCGACATCGCCGCAGTGGGCGTCCGCGCCTTGCTCGAGGGCCGGACCGGCACCACGTACGAGGTGACCGGCCCCGAGTCGCTGACCGCACCGCAGCGGGCGCGGATCATCGCCGAGGTGCTCGGAGCGCCAGTGCGGTTCGAGCAGATGTCGCGGGAGCAGATGCTCGCGGAAATGGCGACCTGGATGCCGATCGGCGAGGTGAACGACGCGCTGGCGGGGATGGACGAGATGACCGCACAGCCCGAGCCGGTCTTGCCCACCGTCGTCGAGGTCACCGGCGGGCCGGCGCGCACCTATCGAGAGTGGGTCGCCGACCACCTGGCCGATTTCCGTTGAGCATCGCCGATTTCGCCAATCCCGCCAGCTGCGACGCGCTGGCTGATCGAATCGCGGCGATGAGTTCGGCCGCGACGCTCCGTCTACTCCTGTGAACCAGAAATCGAACGAAAGGACGGAGTGCGCTCGAGGAGACCACAGGTCGCGACATCCTGGTCCTCAACAGCGCCAGCATCATTCAAGGTCTGCCAGGAGCAGGTCTCGTCGACGACCTCTACCTGACCATCGTCCCGAAAACGCTGGGCGGCGGTCTGCGACCGCTTCCCGACAACTACGCGTCGAGCTGGCCACGGCCACCGCATTTCCCGGCTCCAACACCATTTCCCTGCACTACTACCGGACCTGAGCCGAGCCTGCGAGGCAAGAGCTCTACGGGTTCGACTATGTACACCGCGTCGCAGGATCGGCGAATGTGGAAGGATTTGTGCCGTCGAGCCCTGTCTCGCGCCCCCACGACCCGGGCACGCACCAGCGACAGCGTGAGCCGGAATATATCGCTTGCGGCAGGCCCGAGGCTGCCGCACAATAGGCGGCCGAGGCCAGGACCTGCGGAAATCCGTAATCTGGGAGATGCGTTCGGGTCTGACGACCCGTATCGCGGCGATCTGGTCGGCGAGAATTCAGGCGAATGGGTGGTTCATGTTCGATGTGATCATTGCCGGGTGCGGGCCGACCGGTGCGATGCTGGCGGCTGAGCTGCGGTTGCACCGTGTGCGGGTGCTCGTTCTGGAGAAGGAATCCGAGCCCGTGTCGTCGTTGGTTCGGATAGTCAGTCTGCATGTGCGCAGTCTCGAGCTGATGGCGATGCGCGGACTGCTGGACCGCATTCTCGAACACGGACGACGGCGTCCGGTCGGTGGTGTCTTCGCCGCGATCCCCAAACCCGCGCCCGACGGCCTGGACTCCGCGTATGCCTATCAGCTGGGTATACCGCAGCCGGTCATCAATCGGCTGCTCGAAGACCATGCGATCGAACTGGGCGCGCAGGTCCGAAGTGGTTGTGCGGTAGAGGGTTTCGAGCAGGACGAGGAGGGCGTGACCGTCCGGTTGGTCGGCGGGGAGCGGCTGCGGGCGCGGTATCTGGTCGGCTGTGACGGTGCGCGCAGCACGGTGCGCAAGGTGCTGGGTGTCGGGTTCCCCGGTGAGCCCGCGCGGACCGAGACACTGATGGGCGAGATGGAAGTGGGTGTGCCGCAGGAAGAGGTCGTCGCCAAAGTCACCGAAATTCGTGAGACCAACGCGGTATTCAGTCTCAGGCCCTTCGGCGAAAGCGTGTACAGCGTTATTGTCCCCGCAGCGGATGTCCGCGAGGACCGGTCGGAACCGCCCACGCTCGAGGATTTCCAGCAGCAGTTGCGCGCGGTCGCCGGAACCGACTTCGGCGTGCACTCCCCGCGCTGGCTGTCCCGCTTCGGCGACGCCACCCGGTTGGTCGAGCGCTACCGGGTCGGTCGCGTGCTGTTGGCAGGCGATGCGGCGCACATCCACCCACCCGCCGGCGGTCAGGGTTTGAACCTGGGCGTTCAAGACGCGGTCAACCTCGGCTGGAAGCTGGCCGCACAGATCCGCGGCTGGGCCCCGGAAACACTGCTGGACACCTATCAGGCCGAACGCCATCCGGTCGCCGCGGACGTCCTGCACAACACCCGCGCCCAGGTAGCACTGACATCCACCGAACCGGGCCCACAGGCCGTGCGCAAGCTGCTCACCGAATTGATGGACTTCGACGAAGTGAACCGCTACCTGATCGAGAAGATCACCGCGACCGACATCCGCTACGACTTCGGCCATGGCCCCGACCTACTCGGCCGCCGCCTGCCCGACGTCGACCTGAAACAGGGCAAGCTCTACGACCAGCTCCGGCAAGGCCGCGCGCTGCTACTCGATCGCACCGAATCCCTGACCGTCGACGGCTGGTCCGACAGAGTAGATCTGATCACGGATCCCACTGCGGCACTGAACATTCCAGCCCTACTACTACGCCCCGACGGGCACGTCGCCTGGGCCGGAGAGCACCAACAAGACCTGAACGCCCACCTCCCCCGCTGGTTCGGCAAGCCCACCACCTGATTTCACCTAGAACTTGTCGTCGCGGCGGGCTGCAGACCCTCCACGTATTCCGCACCCCATCGGTTCAGCTCGGACACGAAGCCGCGCAGCGCTTTCCCTGTCGGCGTGAGCGAATACTCCACGCGGGGTGGGACTTCGGCGAAGGCGTGGCGACGGACGATGCCGTCTTGTTCCAGTTCGCGGAGTTGGCGGGTGAGTACCCGTGGGGTTACCTCGCCGACCTTGCGGCGTAGTTCGCCGTAGCGGAGGGGTTCGTCGAGGAGGTATTTGACGATGGTCATCTTCCAGGCGCCGCCGAGGACGGCGATGCTCACTTCGACGGGGCAGCTTCGCATCGCTCGGACGATCGGCGCTCGGACTTCATCCTCGGTGGCCATACGCTCGATGGTATCCATTTCGTCCATATGGACAAGATTGTGCATACTGTCGATTCTGATCGTTGGTTGATAGAAACGAGAGTAAGGACGTCGAGCAACGCGAAGGATTCCGGTGAGTATTTGCGAAGTCGAGCAGCGCACGATCCGGCGGGGACCCCGCTTTCACCCGGCGTGGACAATGGTGGCGGTGGCCGCTCTCGCGCTCGTCGCGGCGGGAAGTTTCGCCACCATCGCGGGTCTGATCACCGAACCACTGGTCGAGACGAAAGGGTGGAGCCGGACCGGGATCGGAGCCGCGGTGGCGGTGAACATGGTGCTCTACGGGATGGTCGGGCCGTTCGCCTCGGCCATGATGGACCGGTACGGGATCCGGCGGATCACGTCGTACGCATTGCTCGCGCTGATCGCGAGTTCCGTGTTGACCGCGATCTTCACCCCGTCGGTGTTCTGGTTCGTGCTGTGGTTCGGCTTCGCGATCGGGGTGGGGACCGGTTCGATCACCACGGTGTTCGCCGCGACGGTCGCGAACCGGTGGTTCGACCGCAGAATCGGTCTCGCCACCGGATTACTCACCGCGGCAGGCGTATTCGGTCAGTTCGCGATGCTGCCACTGCTGTCGGTGTTGCTCGAGCGGGCCGACTGGCGCGCGCCGGTGCTCGCCTGCGGGGCACTGGCGACGGTGGCGCTGCTCGGCGTGCTGCTGTTCCTCCGGGAAAGCCCCGCCGCGGTCGGCACGGTCCGCTACGGCGCGGATCCCGACTCCGCACCGACGCAGACGGATCGACACGTCAATCCGTTCGCCCGCACGATCACCGCCCTGCGCCGAGCCGTGCGCGACACCCGATTCTGGGTACTGGCCTCGATGTTCGCGCTGTGCGGGGCGACCACGAACGGCCTGATGTGGAGCCACTTCACGCCCGCCGCCCACGATCACGGAATGCCGGCCACCGCCGCGTCGGGTCTACTGGCCATCATCGGCGTCGCCAACATACTCGGCACCGTTTCCGCGGGCTGGCTCACCGACCGGATCGAGCCACGGCTGCTCCTGGCCGTGTTCTTCCTCGGCCGGGGTGTATCCCTGGCCCTCCTCCCGGTCCTGTTCACCAGCGGCTGGTCCCCCGACCTCGTCGTCTTCGCCATGGTGTTCGGCATTCTCGACGTCGCGACAGTCCCACCGACACTCACGTTGTGCCGCCACTACTTCGGCGCCGACAGCGCCCTCACCTTCGGCTGGATCAGCGTCTTCCACCAACTCGGCGCCGGCGCGATGGCGCTCACCGGCGGCCTGATCCGTGACATCAACGGCTCCTACACTCCCCTCTGGATCACCGCCGCCCTCGCCTGCCTCACCGCCGCCGCCCTCGGAACCACCGGCTCCCGAATCAGATGAGCGCCACGTTCAGCGGGAGTTCCGCGACCAGCCCGAGGAAGACCCGAGATGAAATACCCGCCTAGATGAGGGCCTTCTGTTTCCGGATGCGGCGGCGCACGTCGCGGATCATCGCGTGGGTGCCCGCGAATCGGATGAACCTGGGAATGAACCGGTTGACGAAGCCGACGAACAGGAACAGATGCTCGAAGCGGCGCTGGTCGGCATCGCTCCATTCGACGGCCATCTGGTCGCGGAAATGCGGCGGCAGGAAGCCCGCGGTGAGGAACTGCAGTAGTCCACCGCCCACTGTTCGCATGGGCCAGTTGATCATTCGCAGGTGGAGTAGATCGTCGATGTAGGCGCGGAATTCGTCGTCGCATACGACATGCCGGCAGGCATCGAGCCAGTACTCGTCGAACCCCGCGCGCGTTTTCGGCCACATGTCCGGGTGGACCTGAAGGGTGGTGCCGAAGGTGTCGGCGCCCTGGTAGAACGTCTCGAGTTCGCCGGTGGTCATCTTGCCGTGGAGCAGTTGGTGGGTGTCCTCGAAGCCGATGTAGATGGCAGCCGCCACATACATCTGGAGATCGCGGTCGAAGGCGTTGTACTTCACCTTCGACTCCGGTCGCGACCGGACCTGACGGTGCGCGACGTCGACGGCCGCACGCATCGCCTTCTTGTCCTCGTCGGTGCCGAGCACGGCGACGGCGAGGTAGGCCGAGGTGGTACGCAGGCGCTTCCACGGATGCACCATCAGCGCCCCGGATTCCACCTGGCTTTCCATCACGCCCGCCGCGACACCCTGGTGCGCGAATTGCATCGCGACGTTCGCCGCCGCGCCCGCGAACATCCAGAAGTCCAGGGCGTCGGCGAGTTGGGCGGGACGTTTGCGCGGGGATCGGTAGGTGTCGGGGATGTGGAGACGAACTTGGTCGAGAGTCAGGGTGTTCGTGGTCATCGTGATCACATCCGTTCGATGATGGTCGCGTTGGCCAATCCGCCCGCCTCGCACATGGTCTGGAGGCCGTAGCGACCGCCGGTCTGCTCGAGGTGGTTGACCATGGTGGCGAGCAGTCGCGTGCCGGAGGCGCCGAGCGGGTGACCGAGGGCGATCGCGCCGCCGCGCGGATTGACCCTGGCGGGATCGGCGTGGAGTTCGTGTTGCCAGACCAGCGGGACCGGCGCGAAAGCCTCGTTCACCTCGAAGGTATCGATGTCGTCCACCGTGAGCGACACCCGCTCGAGCGCCTTGCGGGTCGCCGGGACGACAGCGGTGAGCATGAGCGTGGGATCGTCGCCGACCACAGCGAAGGAGTGGAAGCGAGCGCGCGGGGTGAGGCCCAGCTTCGCCGCCATCTTCTCGCTCATGATCAGCGCCGCCGAGGCCCCATCGGTGAGCGGCGAGGAATTGCCCGCGGTCACCGACCAGTCGATCTCCGGAAACCTCTCCAGCACAGCGGGATCGGTGAAGGCGGGCCGCAGCCCGGCCAAGCCCTCGACAGTGCTGGCGGCGCGGATGGTCTCGTCGGCGGTGAGCTCCCCTGCCGCGGTCAACTCGGCGGCGAAACCGCCCGCTGCCGCGGTAGCCGCCGCGAGCCGGTGCGACCGGGCGGCGAACTCGTCCAGTGTCGCGCGATCCAACTTCCAGCGGGCAGCGAGGATTTCCGCGGCGATCCCCTGGCCGATCAGCCCGGCGGGGTAACGGGCAGCGAGCGGACCGCGCAGCGAATCCTTGCCCTGGGTGTTGGAGAACATCGGCGCGCGACTCATCGACTCGACACCACAGGCGATCGCCACGTCATAGGCGCCCGCGAGTACGCCCTGTGCGGCGAAGTGCACGGCCTGCTGGCTCGATCCACACTGCCGGTCGACCGTGGTAGCCGGCACCGATTCCGGGAATCCGGCGGCCAGCACGGCGGTCCGGCTGATGTTGTTGGCCTGCTCCCCGCTCTGGGTGACGCAGCCGCCGATCACATCGTCGACCAGGCCCGGGTCGATGCCGGTGCGTTCGACCAGCTCCGACAGCACCCCCGCCAGCAGCGTGGCCGGATGCACCGACGACAGACCGCCACCCGGCTTGCCCCGACCCGACGGCGTACGAACCACATCAACAATGACCGCGGACATCGGCGAACCTCCTGCACCGTCGCCGACCGTCGGCGACCTCTAGGCTAAGTTAATCACCATTCTCGCAACATCGACGAGAATTACTAGTAACTTATCACTGGCAAGCGGGGCGGCAGAGCGTCGATCACGGCGACGCGGTCCGGCATCTACGAAGAATAATCGGCAACATCATCGGATCGAAGAAGAATTGTCGGCAACATCGCTGGACCGTGGACGACATCGGCTACCAGCTTGCGTCACCGACCGGTTCATGAAGGAAGGAACAGCGGTATCGCCATGTTGCGACGGCTGGACAGGTTTCTCAGTTACGAGATGAAGGTGTCGGAATTCCTCGGCACCCTCATCATCATCGGCATCCCCTACGGTCTCGTCGGGATCATCTGGAGTCTCACCCATACGGGCCACCTCCGCGGTCTCCACGGCGTCGACCTGGTCATCTCCTTCCTCGGATCCATCGTGTGCTGGCCGGTGCTCACCTTCGCGAATGTGACGATGACCTGATGATGGCGGTGGTCTGGTTCATCGACATCGTGGTGATCGTCGTCAAGATCCTCGGCGGGCGCACGCGGGTCAATCCCGTTCTCCGCGTGGGCATGTGGGTCGTGGTGCTCTGCGCTGCCGTGCTCGGCGTCGCCGCGATCGGCGCGCTCCTCGTCCTACTCGAACATTGGCTGAGCGTATGACGCGACCCGCTGTCCAACCGTCGGAACTCGACAAGATCGTCGACAGCGCCACCGGGCTCTGGCGACGGCACCCACAACAGTCGATCGAAACGCTCGGCAGACAGGTTCTGCTCGCCAGGGCCACGATCGCGCAGCTGTTCCTCTCGCTCGTGCAGCGGCGATTCCCGTTCCAGGAGTTCATCAAGCAGTGCGCGTTCATGGCGAATGTGTCCGCACTCCCGACGGTCTTCGTCGCGATCCCGGTGGCGGTGGTGGTGTCGATCCAGGTCGGCGCGCTGGTGAATCAGGTCGGTGCGACCACCTTCATCGGGGCCGTCGCCGGGCTTGGCATCATCCGCCAGGGCGCCCCGCTGGTGACCTCGCTGATGATCGCGGGCGCGGTCGGTTCGGCCATCTGCGCCGACCTCGGTTCGCGCACCATCCGTGAGGAGATCGACGCGATGCGGGTGATGGGGGTGGATCCGGTGCGCAGGCTCGTCGCGCCGCGTCTGGCCGCCGCGGTGCTGGTGAGCATGCTGCTGTGTGGGTTCATCGTGTTCGTCGGCTTCGCGACGGCGTACCTGTTCAATGTCTACGCCCAGCACGGCACGCCGGGGTCGTTCATCGGCTCGTTCGCCTCGTTCGCGGTGGCCAACGATCTGATCGTCGCACTGGTCAAGGCCGCCATCTTCGGCGTGCTCACGGCGATCATCGCCTGCGACATCGGCTTGCACACCAAAGGCGGGCCGGGCGGGGTCGCGAACTCGGTGAACTCGGCGGTGGTGTCCTCGGCGCTGATGCTGTTCGCCACCAATATCATCGTGACCCAGCTGTACAACACCTTCTTCCCGTCGAAGGTGGTCTGAGATGGCAGCCGAGTACATCCCGCCCGTCATGCGGCCGGTACGCGTGGTCGGTGCGGCGGCGAAGGTGCCCGTGCGGGCCAACCAGCGCGTCGGGCATCAGGCCATCGTGTTCTTCCAGGCATTGTTCGCGATTCCGTTCGCGCTGCGGCACTACCGCAAGGAAGTCGCGAGGCTGGTCGCCGATGTCGGGTGGGGCAACGGCTCGCTGATCGTCGGCGGCGGCACGGTGGGGGTGGTCGTGGTGCTGTGCGCGTTCGGCGGCATCACCGTCGGCGTGGAGTCCTACACCGCGCTCAACCTGCTCACCATGGGCCCACTCACCGGGGCCATCTCCGGTTTCGCCACCACGCGCGAAATCGCGCCGATTCTCGGCACGCTCGCCTTCGCGATCCAGTCCGGCTGCCGGTTCACCGCCCAGCTCGGCTCGATGCGGATCTCGGAGGAGATCGACGCGCTCGAATCCATCGCGATCCGTCCGTTGCCCTACCTGGTGACCACCCGGATGATCGCGGCGACGCTGACCATTGTCCCGCTCTACACCCTCGGCCTCGCCGTCGCCTACGTGGCGACCAAGCTGTCGGTGCTGTTTCTCGGCGGCACCACCGCGGGCACCTACGACCACTACTTCTTCCAGTTCCTGCTGGGCGGCGACGTGTTCTTCTCGGTGCTCAAGGTCGTGATCTTCGTCCTGATCGCCACCTTCATCCAGTGCTACTACGGATACACTGCCAGCGGCGGTCCCGAAGGTGTCGGCGTCGCGGCCGGACGGGCGATCAAGATGGTCATCGTCGTCATGGTCTTCACCAATCTCTTTCTCACCCTTGCTATCTGGGGCATCGACCCCGGATTCCGGATCTCGGGATAGGTCGCCTCGATGATGCTCGATCCCAGTGGCCGCGGGCCCAAACCGCTCCAGCTCACCTTCGCCGGTCTAGCGGTCGCCCTCAGCTTCGCGCTCGCGCTGTATCTGCTCGGCATGCGCTACAACGGCGAATTCGAAGACAAAGTGGTGGTCGGCGCCGAGCTGACCAGCACCGGCGACGGCTTACCCCAGCGCGCCGACGTGAAGTACCGCGGAATGATCGTCGGCGCGGTCTCGGCCGTCGACATGGTCGCCAAAGGCAAGCTGCAGCACGCCACCCTGGAGCTGAAACCCGGTATCGCCGAGACGATTCCGGACACCGTCACCGCGCGGGTGATCCCGGACAACATCTTCGGTGTCACCTCGATCCAGTTGGTCGACAACGGCGCGGCCGCCACCACTCTGCGCGCAGGCGCCACCATCCGCGAGGACACCAGCTCGGCGACCGTCCAGCTGCAGACCACCCTGAACACCCTGCGCGATGTGCTCACCACCATCCAGCCGGAGAAACTCGGCCGGGTGCTGGCGACCCTGGCGGCCGCGCTCGACGGCGGTGCCCGGGTGCCCGGCTCCACCATCGAGCGCCTCGACACCTGGCTCACCGAGGTGCACCGGATTCCCGAGATCGGTGGCCTGCTGGGCAATCTCGGCCGTGCGTCGATGGCGCTGAGCGAGTCCGCGCCAGAACTGGTCGGCATGCTCGGCGATTCGCTGACCGCCGCGAACACGCTCAACGAGCACCGGACCCAACTGGTCGCGCTGCTCACCGAGGGCAACTCCACCGTCGAAGCGGTGAACACCCTGTTCGCCGCCAACCCGAATTCGGGCAAGGAACTGGTGTCGGGCCTGGACACGGTATTCGGCGCGCTGGCCAAGGATCCCGGCGCGCTGCAGTCGACCGCGGCCAACCTCAATGCCTCGCTGAACAAGCTGCAGCAGGTGTTCCACTTCGGACCGCGCAAGCAGATGGTGTGGAAGATGGACGTGTCGTTCACCCCGTTCCAGCAGTACACGGCGGCGGACTGCCCGCGCTACGGCGACATGGCCGGGCCGCGCTGTGGCGGGCCGACGGTGCCGGAAGTCGCTCCGCCACAGGAGTATCCGGTTCAGCAGCTCCCCCAGCGCCTCGACGCCGCCGGTCCGGCACCGACTGTGCCGGTCGTTCCAGCAGCGCCCACGCTCCCGGGCCTGCCCGCGATTCCGGGCCTGCCGTCGATTCCGGGCCTGCCCGCCATCCCCGGCATCACCGCGCCAGCCGCCGCCCCGCTGCCCGATGCCGGTGCGGCGAAACCGATCTCGCTGCGTGGCAGCGCCGCGGTGGCAGCACTGGTCGGCGGGCGCCCGACGGTAACCCAGCTCCTGCTGCTCGGTTCGATTCTCGGCAACGTGCCCATCGTCCCCGACACCGAAAGTGCCGCGTCATGAAATCGACGAAAGCGCTGATCGGGTTCAGCCTTTTCGTGACCCTCACGGTCGTGCTCACCTACACCGTCTGGTCGACGTTGCAGCGCAGCGTGCCCGGCGACACGAACAGCTACTCGGCGCTGTTCACCGATGTGCTCGGGCTACGCGAGGGCGATGACGTCCGGATGGCCGGTGTCCGCGTCGGCCGGATCGACAAGATCGATTTCACCGACGACTACACCGCCCGGGTCGACTTCCGGATCGAGGCGCGCCAGCACCTCACCGACACGACGAAAGCCCTTGTCCGCTACCAGAATCTGATCGGCCAGCGCTATATCGCCTTGGCCGCGGGCAAGGACGCCGGCATCCCGGTGCCGCCGGGCGCGCAGATTCCGCTCACCCGCACCGAGCCGTCCTTCGACGTGTCCTCGCTGCTGTCGGGCTTCGAGCCGCTGTTCGGCGTGCTGCAACCCGACCAGATCAATTCGCTGTCGGAGACTCTCATCCAGGCTCTGCAGGGCAACGAGATCTCGTTGTCGGCGTTGATCACCCAGGCCGCCGAGCTGGCGAACACCTTCGGCCAGCGCGATGAGATCCTCGGCGACGTCCTGGGCAACCTCAGCGCCGTGATGTCGGGTCTGGCCAATCGCAGCGGCGAACTGGAAACCCTGATCACCCAGACCCGCAGCCTGATGGACGGGCTCTACGCGGAAGGACAGACGTTGAAGAGCTCGGTCGACCGGGTGGCAGGTGCCACCGACTCGCTGGTCACGCTCATCGGCCAGGTGAAACCGGGCATGGGCGAGGCACAGCGCACCGCCACCCAGGGCGTGATGATGCTGCTCTACAACGGCGCCGCGCTCGACCGCGCCGCCGTGGAACTGCCCGACTTCCTCAATGGCGTCGCCCGATTCACCAGCTACGGCGCCTACGGCAACGCCTACATCTGCCGGCTCGATGTCTCGCTGTGGAACGTGGTGTTGCCGCCGGGGTTGTTCTCCCAGGTCGGCGGCGAATCGCAATCGGGGGTGTGCCGATGATGGCCAAGTTCGCCTTCCTGCGTCACAACCGCAACCTGCGCCTCGGCCTGATCGCGGTGCTCGCCGTGGCAGTGCTGCTCGGCGGCTCCAGCCTGCTCGCGCAGCTCCGCTTGGGCGACAAGACGATTCACGCCGAGTTCGCCCAGGCGGCCGGGTTGCGGGCGGGGGCCACCGTCGACATCTCCGGGATCGAGGTCGGGGCGGTACGTTCGGTCGACCTCGTCGACGATCGGGTCGACGTGACCTTGGCCGTGCGTCGCGACCTGCGCCTCGGCGCCGACGCCAAGGCGGCGATCAAGATGTCGACCATCCTCGGCAGGCTGCACATCGACCTGCAGCCGGGCAGGGGCGCTCCGCTCGCAGGCAATCGGATCACCGTCGAGAACACCTCGGTGCCCTACAACCTGAGCAAGGTCATCCAGGACCCGAAGTACACGTCGTCGTTCGAACGGATCGAGCGCCTCGACCCGAGTAAGTTGCGGACCGCGCTCGATCTGCTCGACAAACAGATGGGCGATTCCCCCGCAATGGCCGTGCAGGCCCTCGACAGCATCGGCGCGCTGGCCCAGGTGATCAACGCCCGCCGTGACGAAGTCGACCTGCTCCTGAAAAGCATGGATCAGGTTTCCCAGCTCGTGTCCGACAACCGCAACAGTGTGCTGGTGCTGCTCACCCGTGGTGAGGCGATCGGTGCCGCGGTGCAGACCAGGCAGACGCTGCTCACCCAGCTGCTCGACAATGTCGCCGCGCTCTCGAAACTATTGCAGGACATGGGTATCGAGAACAATGGTGAACTCGGACCGCTGATCGCGAACCTCGACACCATGGCCGACGGGCTCACCAAGAACAAAGAGAACCTGGACCGGCTCTACGAGATCGCTCCGGTCACGCTGCGCCAGTTCAACAACGTGGTCGGCAACGGACCCTACGGCGATGTCTGGGCCCCGTGGATCTTTCCCGACAACTGGCTGTGCTTCGCGCAGGCCGTACAGGGGTGCAACTGATGAGACGCAGAGCGAAACTGGCGGCGATGTGCCTGGCCGCGGTGGTGGCGTCGGGCTGTTCGCTGCTACCCGGCAGCGTGTCGAGCCTGGGCGACCGGTATTTCGGCGAGAACAAGCGCTTCAGTGCCGATTTCGAGAGCGTGGCCGGGCTCTATGTGGGCAACGAGGTCTCGGTGCTCGGCGTTCCGGTCGGGGTGGTCGAATCGGTGACGCCGCGCGGCAGTTACGTCGAGGTGGTGATGTCGGTCGAGGCCGATGTGCGAATCCCGGCCGACGCGATGGCCGCGCTGATCTCCCCGCAGCTGATCACCAACCGCCACGTCGAACTGGCACCCGCATACACCGGGTCCGGTCCCGAATTGGCCGACGGCGCGCATCTTCCCCTGTCCCGCACCAGAACTCCGGTCGAACTCGACCGCATTCTGGAGAACTTCGACCAGCTGGGCGCCGCGCTCAAAGGTGACAGCGAGGCGGGTCCGATGGCCAGCCGGGTGCTGTTCCCGCTGCTCGACGGCAACGGCGATCGACTGCGCGAAACCCTCGACTCGCTGTCGTCGGCCTTCGAGCTGACCTTGGCCAACAAGGATCAGATCGCGAACACGGTCGTGCGGCTCAACGAGATCACCCAGATCATCGCCGAGAACGACCAGACCGTCCGCGATTTCAGCGGCCGGATCACCGAACTGATCGCCCTGCTCAGTGCGCAGGCGCCCGGTTTGCAAGCCGTGCTTGCCCAGCTCGACGACTTCGTCACCAACACCTCGACGGTGGTCGGACAGAACCAGGATCAGCTGGCAGGCGCGCTCACCAAGTTCGTCGCCATCGCCACCCAGATGCGGGCCAACGCACGCGGACTCACCGAGATCATCGACGTCGGGCCGCTGTTCTTCGACAACATCGACAACGCCGTCAGCCGGGAACGCCAGGCATTGCGCCTGCACGGCCTGCTCGACAAGGCGGTACTCGACGGCGAAGCGCTGTCGCTGTTCTGCGAACGCGTCCAGCTGCGCTACGACGGCTGCCGCACCGGCAAGATCGCCGACTTCGGGCCCGACTTCGGGCTCACCGCCGCGCTGTTGGGAATCACCGAATGAACTTGCGCTCGAGTATCTGCGCCGCGGCGTGCGCCGCGGTCGTCGCGTCGGCGAGCACCGCGTGCTCGCTCACGGTGCGGGAGTTGCCGATGCCCGAACCCGGCATCGGCGGCCCCGGCTACACCCTGCACGCCACCTTCCGCGACGCGCTCAACCTGCCCGACCGCGCCCAGGTGAAGATCGGCGGCACCGATATCGGTGTGGTGACCGACATTTCGACCACGTCGTTCCTGGCCGATATCGAAATGCTGATCCGCGAGGACATCCAGCTGCCCCGCGGAACCACCGCGGAACTGCGTCAGGCGACCCCGCTCGGCGACATCTTCGTCGCGATGACCCTGCCCACCGAAGCGGAGGCGGGCGCACCGCTGCGCGCGGGCGAGACGATCGGCATCGACCACACCGGCACTGCCGCCTCGGTCGAACAACTGATGATGTCGATCTCGATGCTGATCAACGGTGGCGGGATAAACCAGGCCGCGCGGATCACCTCCGAACTGGATTCGATCTTCGCCGGGCACGCACCGCAACTGCGCCACCTGGTCACCGAGATGACCGACGTCATCGGCGCGCTCAACCAGCGCACCGGCGACCTCGACGCCACCCTGCACGGCCTGCAGGTACTCACCGCCGAACTCGCGGGCCGCAAGGCCGAACTCGGCGCCGTCGCCGACAGTTTCCCGCAGCTGATCGGTCTGGTCGCGGAGAACAACCAGTCGATCGTCGATCTGATCAGCAAAGTGGCGGTCACCATGGACGCGCTCGGCGATTTCAGCACGAGCAACGGGCCGCAGTTCGTGAGCCTGTTCCAGAGCGTGCAGAACCTGATGTCGGGATTCACCCGGATGGGCGACGACCTCACCGGCACCCTCGAGGGACTGCACACCCTCTACCCCTCGCTGATGGCCAGCTTGCAGGGCCCGACCCTGGCGGTTGCGGCGACGGTGTCCTACCTCGACATCGGCGCACTCACCGACCCGTCGGGCAGCCGCTGGCCCGAAGGGGGCGATGTGCCCGCGTTCATCGGCAGTCTGGCCGAGGTTCTCGCGAAGGTGTTCGGTCGCGTGACCAGCATCCCGCAACCCGCACCGCAGGAGGGTCCGCGATGAATTCACCGCTGTGGCAATGGCTGGTGCGCAAACGGGTCGCGGTCGCCAACGCCGGGCTCGTCGTCGTGCTCGTGCTCGGCTGCCTCTATCTGGGCGGTGCGGTGCTGCGGATCGATCCGAGCCGCTCGCAGTATGTAGTGACCGTGGAGTTGGCGACCTCCGGCGGGTTGTCGGTCGGTAGCGATGTCACTTTCCGTGGCTGGCGGGTCGGCCGGGTGAGTTCGGTCGGCGTGTCGGGTGACGGCGTCGCAGCCCGCGCCGAAATCGATGGGAGTACCAGGATTCCCGTCGGCGGCACCGTCGCCGTCAACCGGTTGTCCGCGGCCGGCGAGCAGTACCTGGACTTTCGTCCCGTCTCCGAGAGCGGGCCCTATCTGCGCGACGGCTCGGTCGTCGAGCGCGCGCAGACCTCCGTACCGGTACCGATGCAATCGGTACTGGCGAATATGAGCGGCCTGGTCGGCGGAATGAATCCCGAACGGCTCACGGTGATCGTCGACGAACTCGACAAAGCCCTCGCCGGGGGCCCGGACGGGTTGCGCAACATGATCTCCGGGATCAGCCAGGCGATGGCGGGACTCACCGATCTGCTGCCGCAGACGCTGCAGTTGATCCGCAATCTCGAGGTGATCGCCGAGACGACCTCGCACGCGCAACCAGACCTCACCACGCTCACCACCTCGGGCACCGCCCTGTTCCGGCAGTTCACCGCCGCCGACACCGAGCTGCGGCACCTGCTGGAACAGGGACCGGGGCACCTGGCGACGCTGGGCGGATTCGTCTCACGCACCCACGATCCGATCACCGATCTGGTGACGAACTTCGTCGCCATCACCAAGGCCGCCAAACTCCGGCAACCAGCGCTCGAGGCGTTGTTCCCGTCGCTGAGCCGCTTCGCCGACGCGGTCGGCGTCCCGGCACACGACGGCGGCTTCTTCACCCTCATCGACCCGTGGCCACGGCCGTCGTGCGAGTACGACACCGTCCCCGTGGTGCCGACCACCGAGACCACCGACACCAGGGTGCGCCTCTACAACTACTGCGTCACCACCAATCCGGCTCTGCAGGTACGTGGTTCGGCCAACGCGCCGCGGCCGCCCGGCCCCGACAACGGCGCGGGGCCACCGCCCGGCGTCACCGGCAACGAATTGTCCCAACCCGCCGTCCCCGCACCACGTTGAGGAGTTCCCGCATGAGCAAAGACGCCAAAGAACCGAGCAACGATTCCGACCCGGCTACGGCCGACGCGACGCCGACCGCCGAACCCAGGACGGAAACGGCCGCGGCCGACGATCGCGCGGATTCGTGGTTGCGCGGACGAACGGCCGCTGTCGCCGCGCGTGTCGGCGTGGCCGCGGTCCTGTGCGCGTCGCTGGCCACCTCGATGGTCTTGTTCGTCCAGAACCAGCACAACAAGGACCTGATGCGAGCCCAGGAACAGGCACGCGAGGCAGCCTGCCAGTACGGGCCGGTGCTGGCCGACTACGACAGCAAAAACCTCGACACGTACTTCAAGGGGGTGCTCGACGGCGCGACCGGCGACTGGAAGAAGCAGTTCGAGTCGACCAGCACCGAGTTGCGTGAGGTGCTGACCCAGGGCGAGGTCACCTCGGCGGTCACCGACACCCAGTGCGCGATCCGCACCGCCGACGAGGACTCGGCCGAGGCGATCGTGGTGATCCGCCAGACCATCACCAGCCTGGGCACCCAGCACAAGCCCAAGCCCGGCCAGCTCTCGATGGTGCTGAGCCTGCGCAACGACGACGGCCGCTGGCTGGTCGAGAAAGTGAACTCCCCGACCCCACCAGCGCAGGCGCAGTGAGCGAATCCGGTGAGCCGGCCCGCGGCGACCGGGCGATAGCATGAAAGACGAGATGGGCAGGACGACGAACGAGCACGCGGCACAATCGACAGCGGACGCGCCACCGCGGGTGGTCAAGCGCAGGCCGAAGAACCGGCGTGCGCAGATCGCGGCGGAATCGGCGGCGGCGTTCGGCGCGCACGGCTACCACGGTGTGAGCATGGACGACATCGCGCGCAGGCTCGAGATCAGTTCCACCGCCCTCTATCGCCATTTCCCGAGCAAATACGCGCTGTTCCGCGAGGAACTGCTGCGATTGTCCGGGCTGGCACTGACCGCGGTCGAACTCCCCGACGACGCTGCCGATTGGTCACCGCGCGAGCGCCTCGATCATGTCCTGGACGCCATCGTCGTGCTCACCATCAGCAACCGCCCGACCGTCGCACTGGCCCGGTGGGAGCGGCGCTACCTCGAGCCCGCCGACTTCACCGAGTTCACCGCACAGTTCACCACCGCGATCGCCACGGTGCGTGGCCTGATTCACGACGTGCGTCCCGAACTCGACGGCTACGACCGGGTGGTCCGCGCGGTGTCTCTGTTCGCGGTGATCAGCAGCATCGGTGACCACCACGCGACCGTCTCGGCGAAAGCGCTTGCCCCGCTGCTCAAAGCGACCAGCTGGGCATTGATCGATGCTGACCTGTCGGGTGAGCGCGGCGCCGCACTGATCCGGCGGGCCGCCGAACGGCCACAGCCGTTCAAACACGACCTCTTGCTGCGCAAGGCGGTGGAGCTGTTCCACGAGCGTGGCTATCCGAATGTCAGCATGGAGGACATCGCCGTCGCGGCGGATCTGTCGGCCGCCTCGGCGGTCTATCGCTACTACCGCAGCAAGAGTGATCTGCTGGCCGCGGCCTTCCGGCGCGCGGCCGACCGGGTGTCCGGGGCGATCACCCCCGCGGTGAGCGCCGCAGGCACCCCCGCCGAAGCGCTGGGCACGCTGATCGACCTCTACGTCACCGGGTCCTTCGACGAACGGGCGCTGACCTTCGTCTACTACGCCGAGTTCACCCACGTCGACCCGGCCGATCAGGTGACCCTGCGCCACCTGCAGCAGTTGATCATCACCGAATGGGCCAAACTCGTGGCGCAGGCCAGACCGGAACTGTCGATCGGCGAGGCCAGAATCCTCGTGCACGCGGCGTTCAGCCTCGTGGTCGACCTCGGCCGCACCTTCGGTGACGACGGAATCTGCCCGCAGGAAACCGTGATCCGGCTGCTGCAGACCATCGTCCTCGGCCGGCCGCTCCCCCGCTGAATTCGCGTTTGTTTCCCGATGTCGTGGCACCGCAATGTAACCGGACTACGCTGACCGCCATTGCCGCCCATCGAAGAATTGAGGGGATCAAGCGTGACCAGCAGCGAATTCGCGTACACCGGGTGCGACAACCTGGAGGCGATGACCGAAGCGGTCAATTACAACAAATTCCTGATCGACTGCGTTGACAAACATGTCACGTCGCCGGACCTGCGCATACTCGATTTCGGAGCGGGTAGAGGCACCTACGCCGACATGCTCGCCGAACGGCAGATCATCCCGGATTGTCTCGAGCCCGACGCCGATTTGCAGAAATTGCTGCTGTCGAAGGGCTACAAGGTCGTCGACTGCGAGGCCGAGCCGTCCGAATCCGAAATGTACGGTCTCATCTATTCTTTCAACGTTTTCGAGCACATCAAGAACGACCAGGAAGCCGCTGAACACCTCGCCTCGCTACTGCGGCCCGGCGGAACACTGGTGCTGTATGTGCCCGCGCTCGAGACGCTGTTCAGCTCGATGGACACCAAGGTCGGGCACTACCGGCGCTACCGCCGCACCCAGCTCAACCGCATCCTGCGCAACGCGGGTCTCGAGATCGTCGAGTCGCGTTACTGCGACCCGATCGGCTTCTTCGCCACCCTGGCCTACAAATTCGCCGGGAGCGACGACGGCACGATCAACACACGGGCGCTCAAGCTCTACGACCGCGTGGTGTTCCCGCTCAGCAAGCTTCTCCAGGTCGTCACCGGCAAGCTCTTCGGTAAGAACGTTCTCGTCGTCGCCACCAAGGCCTGAGCCCATGCGGACCTGACCTCCTCGTCCACGGCATCGTGGCCGAGGAGGTCAACTCGCGACGCGAACAGACGACGCCGACGCGCGTCAGTTGGTCCGGCTGCCGACCGACCGCGCCAGGAAAGGCCACGACGACCGCAGGTCATCCTCCCAGTAGCCCCAGGAATGTGTGCCGACGGGGCGTTCGTTCAGCGTGACGGGAATATTCAACTCGCGCAGCCGGTTCGCGAGGTTCATGGTGCAGAAATGCACTGCCGCTTCGATGGGCCCGCCGAAGGCGATCTGGACCGGGAGCGGGATCCTGCCGTCCTGGACACGCGCGTCAGCCGGGGTGTCGTGGGGTGCGCCGGGGATTCCGGTACCGGTGCTCAGATAGACCTCGGTGCCGCGCAGCCCTTCCGCGTTGACGAGCGGATCATTGGCTCGCCACAGGGGACCGTTGCGTGGTCCCCACATGTTCTCGATACTCTGTCCGCCACCCCAGTTCTCTACCGTGATCCGGACGAATTCCTGGCCGATAGGATCCGAGGTCTGCGCGCACCCGCTGTAGGACGCCACGCTGTTCCAGAAGCCGGGCTTGGCGATCGCCAGGTTCAGCACCGATGTACCGCTCATCGACACACCGACCACCGCGCGGTTGCCATCAGCCCGGAGGAATCCCTCGATCACCGACGGCAACTCCTCGTTGAGGAAGGTCTGCCATTTGTTGCGGCCGAGCACCGCGTCGTCGCGCACCCAGTCGGTGTAGTAGGAGCTGGCGCCGCCGACCGGGGTCACCACGTTGATGTCCTTGTCACGCAGGAAACTCACGGCATCGGTCTGCGCGTCCCAGCCGCTCTGATTCGGGCCGCCTTGGGAGCCGTTGAGCAGATACATCGTCGGCCGCGGGTTCTCGGTGTCCGCGGCACGGATCACCTGGATCGGGATCGGCTTGTCCATCGCGGGCGAGAAGACGGTCACCACCTGGCGCCTGCTGTCGATATCGACTGTCGAGACCACCCGGGCCGTCTCGGGTTGGGCGACAGCGACACTCGCGGGCAGCGCGAGCCCTGCCGAGGCCAGCGCGCTCACCAGCGCAGCGCGCGCTGCCGCCGTACGGATCGATCGCCGTGTTCTTCTCACTAGCGGGAACCTCTCGTCTACCGGATGCACTGATCGAGGCAGTGCGGGTCACCCCACGACAGACGTGAGGCATGCAGAGAGGTTCGGACTGCTCTTGCCCGCGGTTTGGTGAGCCGGCGGAAAAACTACGGGCACGCACGGCTCCTGCGTTCGCCCGGTGCGCGAACTCGCACACCGGGCGACCGTTCGTGCCCACGGGTCGTCAGAGTCCGAGGGTCCGGCCGATGATGTCGCGCTGGATTTCGCTGGTGCCGCCGAAGATGGTGGAGACCAGTGCGCCGCGGACGTGCTTTTCCATGTCGAATTCGCGGGCGTAGCCGTAGCCGCCCATCATCTGCATGCCTTCCAGCGCCACCTGCTTGCTGACTTCGGTGGCCTTGAGCTTGGCCATCGACGCCTCCCTGGCCAGCATCTTGTTCGGGTTGGCATCGGCCTCGCGCGCCACGCTGTAGATCAGCAGCTTGGTGCATTCGATCTCGGTGGCGAGGTCGGCCAGGCGGTGGCGCAGGGACTGGAAGGTGCCGACCGGGCGGCCGAATTGCTTACGCTGCGTGACGAATCCGATGGTGTCCTCGAAGGCGCGTTCGGCGGCACCCAAGCTCATCGCGGCGAGGATGAGTCGTTCGAAGTTGAGGCCGGTCATCAGTTGACGCCAGCCGTTTCCTTCCTCACCCACGACCGCGTCCTCGGGGAGCAAGCAGTCGGTGAAATAGAGGTCGTTGGTTTCCTTCTGGTTGCCCATCAGCTCGATCGGCGAGATCTGCAGACCGGGCGTGCCCGCGGGCACGTGGAACATGGTGAGCCCCTCGTGTTTTCCGCCGTCTTTCGAGGTGCGGGCAACGAGCAGGATGTTCTCGGAGATATGGGCGTTGGAGCACCAGGTCTTCTGGCCGTTGATCAGCCAGCCGTCAGCGGTCTTCACAGCCTTGGTCGACAGATTGCCCACATCCGAACCCGCCTCGGGCTCCGACATCGAAATCGATTGGGACGCACCACGAACGATGCCGCGCAGCACGGTGTCCTTCTGTGCTTCGGTGCCGAATTTGGCGTAGGCGCCGCCGGTGATGAGAGTCGGACCGATCGCCCCGATCGGCAGCATGCCGCGCAGTGATTCTTCCAGGAGAATGCACATGTCGACCATCGTGGCATCGGACCCGCCGTATTCCTCCGGCACCGTCAGACCGAGCCAGCCGAGCTCGGCCATTTTCGCGTAGACACCCGGATTGTGCTGTTCGGTGTCGTTGGCGGTCAGCGCGTCACGCTGTTCGCGGGTGCCCGCCTCGCGCTTGGCGAATGCGGCGACAGCCGCGGCGAAATCCTTGTGTTCGGAGCTGAATTCGACGCCCATACTGTTGTGTTCCTCGTCTTTCGTAGTGATGGATTGAGCTACTTTGCGCGCCCGAAGCGGCGGGCGGTGAGCTTTCGAACCGTCGACATGGTCGATTCCGTGCGCGCGAAGGACTGCAGGGCCATGCCTGGAATCGCGAAGCGCTGGCGTGCGATCGAATGTGGGCGGGTGAAACCGAGCAGTCCCGCGGCGCCGTGGATCCGGCCGACGCCGGACTCCCCCACCCCGCCGAACGGCAGTGCCGGAATCGCCGCATAGGAGGCGGGGCTGTTCACCGAGGTGGCGCCCGCCCGCAGCGCGCGGGCGATCTCCATGCCGCGCTTGCGGGAGAACACCGACGACGCCAGCCCATAGCGCGAGGCGTTGGTCAGCCGGATCGCTTCCTCGATATCGCGGACGCCACGCACGGTCAGCGTCGGCCCGAAAGTCTCCTCACGGACCGCGAGCGAGTCCTCGGGGGCGTCGAGCAACACGATCGGGCTCACGAACGGCGCCCTGATCGAGTCGGCCCCGCCGAAGACGGCCGTGGCACCATGTGCGATCGCGTCGTCGACATGTTCGGCGACCACGTCGACCTGGCTGGGCAGTGTCATGGGACCGTAGGACCGCCCCGGCGTGAGTTCGCGAACGCGCGCGGTGACCTCGGCCAGGAACTGCTCGAGGACGGAGTCGACGACATAGCAGCGCTCCGTGCCGACGCAGGTCTGACCGGAGTTCGCCATGGCCGACCACACGATCGCGTCCGCGGCGGCCGCGAGGTCGGCATCCTCGGCGACGATCGCCGCGTCCTTGCCGCCGCATTCCAGGACCACCGGCGTGAGCCGTTGCGCCGCGGCCGCCATGATCCGCTTGCCGGTGGCGGTCGATCCGGTGAACGCGATCATGTCGACACCGGACTCGACCAGCGCGCGGCCGGTATCGCCGGGACCGGTGACGACGCTCAGAACTCCCTGGGGCAGTCCCGGATTGGCCTTCGCGAACGCGTCGACGAACCAGTGCCCGATCCCGGTGGTGAGCTCGCTCGGCTTGAACACCACGGTGTTGCCCGCGGCCAGCGCGTAGGCGATCGACCCGTTGGGTGTGTACACCGGGTAGTTCCACGGGCCGATCACCCCGACCACCCCGTGCGGGCGCTGCTCGATCACCGCCTCGACATTGGCCATCATCAATCCCGGCCACACCGTCTTCGGCTTCAAGACTTTCTTCGCGTTCCCGGCCGCCCAGTTCAGGTGTTCGACAGCGGTGATCACCTCGAGGTAGGCGTCGTCGGCGGGTTTGCCGTTCTCGGCGCTGATCAGCGCACAGAACTCGTCGACATTGTTGATGATCTGCGCGGCCCACCGCCGTAATGCCCGTTTCCGCTCGGTGAACCCGAGTTCACCCCAGGTCCGCGCGGCCGTGCGAGCGCGCTCGACGGCCGCGGCGACAGCGGCGGCATCGTCGATCTGCCAGCTGCCGACCGGTTCGCCGGACACGGCGTCGACGGTGGTCAGCATTGTCGCAGAAACGGGTGCGGTGGTGGGCGTTTCGGTCATCTTCGACCATCCTTCGAGTAGCACGACGCGGACTTGCGCACACTGTTGACAGTCCACCTCAGCGGCCGTTAAGTTAATCCCAATTCTCACTAAGTTAATCATGATTCTCGCCGGATGCAAAGAGCCGTAGCCAGGTTCCGCGGCAGTCGTCGAGAACGTCGAAACCGGACGGAGGGCGCGATGCTGCGCACCCGATTCACCGAAGCCTTCGGTGTCGAGCACCCGATCGTGCAGGGCGGAATGATGTGGGTAGGCCGGGCCGAACTCGCGGCCGCGGTCTCGGAGGCAGGCGGCCTCGGCATCATCACCGGCCTCACCCAGCCCACTCCGCAGGCGTTGCGCGAGGAGATCGCCCGCGCCAGAGATCTCACCGACAAGCCGTTCGGCGTGAACCTGACGATCCTGCCGTCGATCACTCCGCCGCCGTACGCCGAATACCGCCAGGCGATCATCGACGGCGGCGTGCCGATCGTGGAGATCGCGGGCGGCAACCCGGCCACCCACCTGCCGTTTCTCAAGGACGCCGGGATCAAGGTGCTGCACAAGTGCACCAGCGTCAAACACGCGCTCAAGGCCCAGCAGGTCGGCGTCGACGCGGTGAGCATCGACGGGTTCGAGTGCGCCGGTCACCCGGGCGAGAACGACACACCGGGGCTGGTGCTGATTCCCGCCGCGGCCCGCGAGCTCGAGATCCCGATGCTCGCCTCCGGTGGCATCGCCGACGCGCGTGGCCTGGTCGCGGCGATGGCACTGGGTGCCGACGGGGTGAACATGGGCACCCGATTCCTGTGCACGGTCGAATCACCGATCGCGCACGTGGTGAAGGAACAGATCGTCGCCAATACCGAGCTCGACACCAAGCTGATCTTCCGGACGCTGAACAACACCGCGCGCGTCGCCGACAACGCCGTGAGCCGGCAAGTGGTCGAGATCGAGCGTGGCGGCGGCACGTTCGAGGATGTGCGCGAACTCGTGGCCGGGGCTCGTGGCCGCAAGGTCTACGAGGAAGGCGATCTGGACGCCGGCATCTGGAGTGTCGGCCAGTGTCAGGGCTTGATCCACGACATCCCCACCTGCGCCGAGCTGATCGAGTCGATGGTGCGCGAAGCCGAGGCCCTGATCGCCGGTCGGCTGGCCGGCTCGATCGTCGAGGCGGTGGCCCGATGAGCGAGAGCCTGCTGGTCCACGAAGAGCACGGAATCCTGCGGATCACGATCGACCGCCAAGCGCGGATGAACGCGATCGACCTCGAGACGATGAGCGAACTGGGCCAGCTCATCATCGCGGCCGAGAAGCGGCCCGAGGTTCGGGTGATCGTGCTGACCGGGGCGGGTAAGGCGTTCTGCACCGGCGCCGACCTGGCCGCGGCCGCCGCGGCGGGCGGCAACGAGGCGTCGCCGGAGCTGGTGATGGATCGTGCCAACGAGCTGGTGCGGGCGATCGTCGACTCTCCCCTGCCCGTGATCGCGCAGATCAACGGCCCGGCCGCCGGGGTCGGCGCCTCGATCGCGCTCGCCGCCGATCTCATCTATGCCGCCGATAGCGCGTACCTGCTGCTGCCGTTCACCTCCATCGGCCTCATGCCCGACGGGGGCGCGTCGGCGATCGTCGCCGCCGCGATGGGGCGCGCGCGGGCCGCCGAACTGGCGCTGCTCGGTGCCCGACTGCCCGCTACCGAGGCCGCCGCCGCGGGGCTGATCACCCGGGCGCTGCCCGCTGAACAACTGCCCGACCAGATCGACGCCGTCGCCGCTCAGCTCGCGGCGGGACCGCGGCGCGCGCTGCAACTGACAAAGGCGGCCATCAACGCCGCGACCCTCGCCCACCTCGATGGCGCGCTGGCTCAGGAGAAGGCCGGCCAAGTCGAACTGCTGACCTCGGCCGACTTCCTCGAAGGAATGACCGCGATGCTGACCCGTCGCGCACCGAACTTCGACGGCGCCGTCCATCCGATCACCGACCCGGCCTAGCCCTGTACCAGGAGACACCATGTCCACAGAACCTCTGCGCTCGCGCCGCAATCACTGGATGAACCAGATCGCGCTGCACGCCACCACCAGCCCGGACGGGCCCGCCCTCCGCTACCTCGGCAAGACCACCAGCTGGGGCGAGTTGCACTGGCGGGTCGAGCGCCTCGCCGACGCCCTCGCCCGGCGCGGGGTCGGCGACGGCGACCGCGTGATGATCTTGATGCTCAACAACACCGAGTACATCGAATCCGTCTTCGCGATCAACACGCTCGGCGCGATCGCCGTTCCGGTCAACTTCCGGCTGACGCCACCCGAGATCGCCTACCAGGTCGGCGACAGCGGGGCGACGGTGATCATCACCGATGCCGTGCTCGCGCCGCTGGTCGGTGCCGTGTCGACACTGACCGACGCGCTGGCCACCCGCATCGTGGTCGGCGCCCCGACCGGCGACGGCACGCTCGGCTACGAGGACCTGCTCGCCGAGGACGGCGCGCCGCACGAGCAGCGCGATATCGCCGAGGACAGCGCCGCGCTGATCATGTACACCTCCGGCACCACGGGTAATCCCAAGGGCGCGGTGCTCACCCACCTCAACATGAACTCCCAGGCTCTCACCTGTATCCGGGCGATGCACTACCGCACCGACGACGTCGCCTTCTGCGCGTCGCCGCTGTTCCATATCGCCGGATTGGGCAGTGTCGCAGCCTGTTTCCAGCTCGGCACCCTGACAGTGATCCACCCACTCAAGGCTTTCGATGTCACCGAGGTGCTCGATGCCTGGGAGCGCGAAGGCGCCACCTCGGTGTTCCTCGTACCCGCCCAGTGGCAGCTCGTCTGCGCCGATCCCACAGTGGCACAGCGTGATCTGCGACTGCGGGTGATCAGCTGGGGTGCCGCGCCCGCCTCGGACACGGTGTTGCACGCGATGGCCGAGACCTTCCCGAACGCACTCAATGTGGCCGTCTTCGGGCAGACCGAGATGTCACCGATCACCTGCGTGCTCGACGGCGAGGACGCGATTCGCAAGCTAGGCTCCGTCGGCAAGCCGATCCCCACCATCGCCACCCGCATCGTCGACGACGAGATGAACGATGTCGCGCCGGGCGAAATCGGCGAAATCGTCTATCGCGGACCGACGATGATGCGCGAGTACTGGAACAACCCGCGCGCGACCGCCGACGCGTTCGCCGGGGGCTGGTTCCACTCCGGCGATCTGGTGCGCCGTGACGAGGAAGGCTTCGTCTACGTGGTGGACCGCAAGAAGGACATGATCATCTCCGGCGGCGAGAACATCTACTGCGCCGAGGTCGAGAACGTGTTGTTCGCCCATCCCCGGATCCGTGAGGCGGCGGTGATCGGCCGGGCCGACGACCGCTGGGGCGAGGTGCCGGTCGCGGTGGTCGCCGTCGAGGACGGGGGCGAGATCGGCCTGGGCGATCTCGCGTCCCATCTCGACGCGCACCTCGCCCGCTACAAGCACCCCAAGGCACTCGTCGTCGTCGAAGCCCTGCCGCGCAATGCGGGTGGCAAGGTCGTCAAGCACGAATTGCGCGCCCAGCACGGGTCGACGGCCGTGGTCAGCGGCTGAGGAACTCCTCGATCGCGGGCCAGGTCGTGTCGGCGGCGGACACCATGCTCAGGTGGCCGCCGCTGACCTCGACGAACTTCACCTCGGCGTTCGGCAGGACGTCGAGGCCGCGGCGCACCGAGGCGGCGGGCACCACCACGTCGCTGCGACTGCCCGCGAGCAGTACCCGGCAGGTGACCTTCGACAGTTCGATCACCAGGTCCGACCGCAATCGGATCGAGCCGCTCGCGAGTTCGTTGCGCAGCACCAGACTGCGGTAGATCTGCCAGTAGGTCCGGCCGGGGTAGCCGGGCATGGTGGCCATGAACCGGTCGGTGGCCTCCATCCTGCCCAGCGCCTCGGTGTCGAAGGCGTTGCGGGCCAAGAACATCGGCTTGGCGAGCTCGCGGTCGAAGGCCTGGATCCGGAAGCCCAGCCGCACGAATTCCTGCGGGATGCCGCCCATCACCTTGGTGGCCAGGGCCATCTCGCGGCCACCGGTGACCTTGGCGACCAGGCGCAGCGGGATCAGGAACGCGGTGCGTGCCTGATCGATCGGTGCGGCCAGGCAGGTGATCGAGGCGATCGGCAGGTCGGCGTGCGAGGCCGCGGTGAGCAGCGCGAGCACACCGCCCAGCGACCAGCCGACGATATCGACGCCACGGCCCTCGTGTTCCTCCGACACCCGCGAGATGACCTCGGGCAGGATGTCGTCGGTCCAGTCCTCGAGGCCCAGATCGCGGTCGGCATAACCGAATTCGCCGTAGTCGACGACGTAGGGCTGCCTGCCCTGGTCGAGCAGATGGCGCACCAGGCTCTGATCAGGGCGCAGGTCGAAGCACGCCGTGGTCACCGCCAAGGGCGGCACCAGCAGCACCGGATTGCCCTGCGCGGGCGTGCTCCGGTCGTAGCGCTTCAGGTGCCGGTGCGCGCCCTCGTACACCGTCGTGGCCGGAGCGGGACGGTAGGACTCGAGTCCATCACCGAACGACACCGACCACACATTGCGCACCGCGCGTGGCAGCTCGGCAACGATCCCCATCGGTAAACCCCTTACCTCACCAGTTACTGCCGTCAGCAGACCCAATTCCCATATCTTACCAGTGAGTAAGTTATGCCTCCTACGCCGCTCGGCGAGCCTTCCCTGCCCCGCCGCGCCTGCGGTGACCGGTTGCCGAAGCGGTGATCGGACGCCCGAACAGCGCCTGGAACGCGGCGTGCGCGAGGGCGCCGAGCCCGCGACGGCCCGCGGGCAGCGCGAGCACACTGCGCACCGTGCGGGTTTCCGACGGTGTCACCACTACCCCGGCGAATCGGTCGTCGAGCCAGTTCAGGCTCAGCGGTGTCGACAGCGGCAGCAGGGAGAGGTGCTCGCTCGCGCGGTCACGCAGGTAGGTCACGTGCGCGCCGTGCTCGCGATAACGCCGCACGAGCGCGTCGATATCGTCGACCGCGATGATCTGGTCGTGTACCGCCTGGACGACCAGCAGCGGCACCGTGGGCGCCCGGTCACCCAGGGTGAGATCGGCGAAGACGGCCAGCATCGCCTCCATGGCGAGCAGCTCGGCGATCGGGGTGCCGCTGTGCCGGTCGACGTTGTAGCGCGCCAGCCGCATGACCGCGGCGGCGGTCGTCGACTGGGCGGCCTTGTCGAGCACCGCGCGACCTTCGTCGCTGAAATGGGTGGCGACGAGTTCCTCGAACGCCGGGTACACCCGGCGCAGCGCGGCGACGACGAGCGTCGGCAGTCCCGCGTGCAGGCCGCCGTTGAGTCGATGGAAGGTCGACACCAGGTCGCCCACCGGGGAGCCGAGCACGGCGCCGACGATGTCGAGCTCGGGCGCGTAGGTCGACGCCATCTCCGCGGCCCATGCCGTGGCAAGGCCGCCGCCCGAGTATCCCCAGAGGCCGACCTGCGCCGCCGGGTCGAGGCCGCCCGGCTCGAACGCCAGGGCCGCGCGGATGCCGTCGAGCGCGCGGTAGCCCGGTTCGCGCGGTGCGCCCCACGCACCGAGCATGCCTTCGTGGTCCGGGATCGAGATCGCCCAACCCCTGGTCAGCGCGTCGGCGAAACACAGGAGTTCGATGTGGGCGAAGGTGCCGATGGCACGGGAACCACGCTGCAGCGCATACGACGGAAACGACCGGGGCGAGATGGCGTCGATCGCGCACTGGAACGACAGCAGTGGCGCACCGGGCGCGACACCGCCGATCGGCGCCACCACGGTGGTGACCGATGCCTCGGGCACACCGTTGAGATCGGTCGTGCGATAGAGCAACTGCCAGGCCCGCACCTTCAACCCGATCATGCCGAACGCGGCGAGTTCGACCGGCCGCGAGCGCAGGATCGCGCCCTCCGGGAGGCCCTCGAATCCTGGCCGCGGCGCGTAGAAGGGGTCTTTGTCCGGTACTACGGCTCGCGTGGGCGCGGACCAGGTTTCGGCCCTCATGCGGCCCTGCGCGCGGGCTCGCTGCGGTAGCGCGACACCGGTCCGTCGATACCGAGAAAGCGCCACACCCGCTTGGCGAGCGGGTTCATCAGGCCGATGTCGGTGGCCAGGGCGCGCACATCGGTGAACACGTCACGCTTGATGTGCTGGGATCCGGGGCTGCGCCAGTACGCCTCGCGCATCACCTCGGCGGGAATGGCGAACTTGTCGACGAACTGCTTCGGCGGCGTCGCGATCATCGCCAGCATCACCCGCATCGTGATCGGAAACGCCACCGACAGCACGGTTTTCGAAACCGGGTTCATCGAGGGGACTTTACGGTGCAGGTACTCGTGCGCGAAGGAGATGTGCCTGGCCTCCTCGGCCACGTGGATCTCCATGATCCGGTGCACCATCGGGTGCAGATCGGTCCCACTGCGCAGCAACGCCTTCTGCAGATGATCGATCGGCTCCTCACCACCGAGGACCATCGTGAAGAAGAACCCGGGGAAATACTTCACCGCGGGCCAGATGATCATCGTGAGCTTGCGGTCGATGCTGCCCATGCCGACCACATCGCGGTAGCCGATGCGGTTGATCATCTCCTGGAACATCAGATTGTGGTTGCACTCTTCGGCGGCCTCGTGCGTGATGTAGCGGAACTCGGGGTCGCCGTTGGGCACCGAGGTCAGGTACTGCATGAGTCCGCGGATGAGCAGCTGCTCGAAGTCGATGCCGACCTTCGCGATGCCGGCTTGGCGCCACAGTCCCATCGCGATCTGCCGTTCGACCGGCTGCGCTTTGTACCAGGGGTGGCGGCCGAGCGGGTCCTCGTCGGGCATGATCCAGCGCGGGTCGTCGGAGTGCACGGCGAACTCGGGCGAGTCCCAGTCGATGTCGAGATAGGGATCGAAGTGTTTGGTCACCGAGCCTTCGGACAGGCCCTGCAGGGTTTCGTGGTAATTGGACAGCGTCATCGGTGTCTCCTCGGTACGGTTCCACTACCCAGTTTAGTGGTACCGGCGGTACCATACAAGGGTTAACGCTACCGAGTGTTACATCTAGTTCGCCGCGGTGAATTCCGCGATCGACGTCAGCGGGTCGAGCGTGACGCCGACTTCGCGCAGACTGGCGTCGATGATCGCCCAGATGGCGATCTGCAGGTAGGACGACAGCTCCTCGGCATCCATGGGCTGCATCGAGCGGCTCAGCCAGCGGTTCACACTGCCGTCGACGAAGCTGACCAGGCCGAAGGCCATCGGTTCGGCTACCGCCACCGGGGCGGATTGTGCGCGCAGCGCGCTTTCGAACACCTCGCGGACGGTGCCGGCGATGGCGATCTTGGTGCCGGAGACGATGGGTGAGTTGCGGTCTTTGCTGCCGCCGGATCCGGCGCCGAGGAAGTAGTGCAGGCGCGGGTTGGTGGCGATCCAGCCGACATAGGCGTCGACGGAGCGGGCGATGGCCTCGGTGACGGTGCCCTCGGGGTTCAGGGTGGGGGCCAGTGCGGCCATCAGGTCGTCGATGATGCGGGTGCGCAGTTGTTCGTCGAGGTCCTGCCGGTCTTTGAAGAGGCGGTAGAGGACCGATCGGGGGACGCCGGCGAGGTCGGCGATTTCTTGGACGCCGACCGAGGTGCCTTGTGATTGGACGGCCTCCAGCGCGGCGGCGAGGATCAGTTCGCGGCGGTCGGCTCGGTGGCGGTCCCAGCGGCTGGCTCTGCCGTCGGTACGTTGCGCGGTCACGTTTTCTCCTTTCACCGAGCCTGTCTTCGAACGCCGGCGCCCCTTCGGACCCCGCCCCTGGCAGAGACATTCCGACGACACGGTCCGGATCGGCGGCGTTTCGCGTTACTACGCACTGTAGTCCAGCGATTCCGCCGATCCGGATTCCGTGCGAGTGTCAGTTCACCGCAGCGTCTCGTGGTAGGCCGAGCATTCGTTCACCGATGACGTTGAGCTGGACTTCGGTGGTGCCGCCGTAGATGGTGGTGGCACGGCCCGCGATCAGCTGTTCCATCGCGTGGTCGCTGCGCTCGCCGGGTACCGACACCACACCGGCGATGCCGAGCTCGGCGACGACGTATTCCGAAATCGCCTGTCCGAGTGCCATTCCCAGCAGCTTTCCGACGCTGGACGTGGTGGACACGTCGATGCCGGACAGTTGCTTGAGCACCACCCGGGAACTGATCACATCGACCGCTCGGCTCTCGGCCATGAGTTCGCCGAGCCGGTAGCGCGCCACCGGCGAGAGGGTGCGGTCGGTGGCGAAACGGAGCAGGTCGGCGTCGGTGGCGTAGGCCTCCATCTTCTGGCTCAGGGCCACCCGTTCACCGGCCAGGGTGGTGCGGGCCACGTGCCAGCCTTCGTCCACCGCGCCGACCACGTTCTCGTCCGGAATGAACACGTCGTCGAGGAACACCTCGTTGAACAGTGCCGATCCGGTCATCTCCCGCAGGGGACGCACGGTGATGCCGGGCGAGGACATGTCGAGCACGAAGTAGGTGATGCCTTCGTGCTTGGGCTTGTCGGGGCTGGTGCGCGCGATCAGCATCGCCCAGTCCGAGAACTGCGCGACCGAGGTCCAGATCTTCTGACCACTGACCTGCCAGCCACCGTCGACCTTGGTGGCCTTGGTGGTCAGGCTCGCCAGGTCCGAGCCCGCGCCCGGTTCGCTGAACAGCTGACACCACACCAGTTCGCCGCGCAGCGTCGGCACGACCAGTTCTTGTTTCTGCCGGTCGTCACCGTGCGGCACGATCGCGCCGACCGCCCAGGTCCCCATCAGCAGCTGGGGCATCTGGATGCCGGAGGCCTTGATCTCCTGGGCGATCACGACCTGCTCGAGCGGCGAGGCCGAGCGACCGTAGGGGCGGGGCAGGTGTGGGAGGTTCCAGCCGCCGTCACCGAGGGCGACGAGCTGGTCGTCCTCGTCGTCGATCGCCGCGATCTCGGCGAGCTCGGCCCGGACCGCGGCGCGGATCTGTTCCGCCTCCGCGGGCAGCTCCAGTTCGCTGGACAGTGTCAGCCCGGACAAGACGTAACCGGCCACCGCTTCGGCCCGTTCGTCGCGCGCACCGAGCTGTCCGCGGACCGCCAGCGCGCGCCGGTAGTACAGGTGCGCGTCGTGCTCCCACGTGAAGCCGATGCCACCGTGCACCTGGATGCACTCCTGGGCGACCTGCACCGCGGCGTCCGGAATGATCAGCGCGGCGACGGCGGCCGCGTAATCGGCGGTATCGTCGTCGCGATCGAGGGCGAACGCGGCATCCCACAGCACGGCCCGCGCCTTCTCCAGCGCGATGCCCATCTGGGCGCACTTGTGTTTCACGCCCTGGAACTGGCCGATCGGCCGACCGAACTGCACGCGGGTCTTGGCGTATTCCGACGCGGTCGACACACACCACGACATCACACCGACCGCCTCGGCGCCGAGCACGACCGCGGCCAGCGAACGCACGCGCGCCGAACTCACCTCGAGCACCCGGTCGACCGGGACCTCGACCGAATCCGCCCGCAGCCGTGCGGAACCACGCAACACGTCGATGCCGTCCTGCGCGCTGATCGTCAGATCGATGTTCTCGAAGACGACCCATCGCTGCTCGCCCGCCACGGTGACCGGCGCGATGACGACATCGGCCGGCAACGCCCCGAGCACACCGTCGGCCGTTCCACTCACGGTCAACGCGGCCTCGGTCAGCGTGCCGGTCAGGTTCGACGCCAAAGCCACCGCGCCGGTGCGCGACCCGTCCGCCAATCCGGCGAGCCGAGCCGACTTGTCCTCGGCGCGTGTGCCGTACGCGGCGGCCAGCACCGCACCGGCGAGCACGGTCGGCACGAACGGACCGGTGTGCAAACCGCGGCCGAGCGGTTCGAGGGCGACGGCCAGCGTGAGCAGACCGGCGCCCTGACCGCCCAGTTCCTCGGCGATGTGCAAACTCAACAGGTCCTGGGCGACGAGGGCGTCCCAGTGCGGCAAGGCTTTGCCCGCGTCGGTGGACTCGACCGCGGCCCGGACGACCTCGGCGGTGATGGTCCGCTCGACGAAACCGGCGACCGCGTCCGCGAGGGCCAGGTGATCCTCGCTGACGCCGACGCCGAGCTCATAACTGTTGCGCGCCATGGCTAGTTGGTCTCTTTCAGCTGGGCGGCCACCTCATCGATGGTCCACGGACCATCGGTTTCGACCGTGCGCACGTCGTGCCAGCCCGCCAGTTCGACGATCGCACCGCCCTGCACCGCGAACACCTTGCCCGTGAGCGCGCAATCGGCCTCGGCGAGGTGGGCGACCAGCGGGGAGATGTTGGCCGGGGAGAACGCGTCGAACTCGCCCTCGGGCACCTCGGCCGCGAACAGCGCGCCCATGCCGGGGGTGGCCAGGGTCAGGCGGGTGCGCGCGATCGGGGCGATCGCGTTCACACGCACGCCGTAGCGTTCGAGTTCATCGGCGGCGACCAGTGTCAACGCGGCGATGCCCGCCTTCGCCGCACCGTAGTTGCCCTGACCGGCATTGGGCATGAACGTGCCAGAGGCCGAGGCGGTGTTGATCACCGACGCCGATACCGGAGTACCGGCCTTGGACTGCGCCTTCCAGTACGCCGCGGCGTGATGCAGGGTCGCGGCGTGGCCCTTGAGGTGCACCGCGATGACCGAATCCCACTGCGACTCGTCCATGCCCGCGATGAACGCGTCGCGCAGGATGCCCGCGTTGTTCACCACGATGTCCAGGGTGCCGTATGCGCTGATCGCCTGGTCGACCAGCGCTTTCGCGCCGTCCCAGGTG
Source organism: Nocardia sp. FBN12 (assembly GCF_054031145.1). Taxonomy (NCBI): domain Bacteria; kingdom Bacillati; phylum Actinomycetota; class Actinomycetes; order Mycobacteriales; family Nocardiaceae; genus Nocardia; species Nocardia sp. FBN12. Next base: position 1,786,267 of record NZ_CM132926.1, on the reverse strand, counting down.
GCGATGTTGTCGGTGTTGGCGACCGCCGCCCCGCCTGCGGCGACGATCTCGTCGACCACCTGCTGGGCCGGGCCCGCGTCGGTGCCGGTGCCGTCGTTGGCGCCGCCTAGGTCATTGACCACGACCTTGGCACCTTCGCGGGCGAACAGCAGCGCGTGTTCGCGGCCGATGCCGCGACCGGCACCGGTGATGACCGCGACGCGACCCTCGAGTTTTCCCATGAGTGATGTCTCCTAGTTGATTTCGACGCGGCCGTCGGTGATCGCGATCTGGCCCGCGGCTTCGGTCTCGAAGGCGTAGGCCCGCACACCCGGATCAGCGGATTCGGTGGCCCAGAAGCTGGTGGTGATGTCCTGACCGGGCAGTACCGGCTTGGCGAAACGCACGGCCAACCTGCGCAGACGCGCGGTGTCGCCGCCGGCGAGTTCGGTCAGCGCGGCCCACGAGGTGAACGCCATGGTGCACAGGCCGTGGTTGATGATGCCGGGCAGCCCTGCCATGCGGGCGATCTCGTCGTCGAGGTGGATCGGCATCGGGTCGCCCGAGGCCGGTGAGTAGCGGAAGGTCTGGTCGTCGTCGATGTGCGCGGTGACCTTCGCGACCGGGTCGGACGCCCGATCCTCGTCGGTGATCCGGTGGGTGGGCGCGAGCTCGCCTTCACCCGGGCCCGCGTCGACCTTGCGGAAGAACGCGGTCATCCACTGCTCGTTGACGAGCTCGCCTGCCGCGTCGCGGGTTTCGGCGTAGATCACCACGGTCGAACCGTTCGGGCGGCCCACGTAGCCGATCGGCTTGGCCCGCACCACGAGTTCGTCACCGGCCCGGATCGGCCGGTGGAACAGGAAGTCCTGCTCACCGTGGACCAGCTTCATCAGCAGCTCCACCGGGGCGACCGACAGCGCGGCGGGCGCCATCGAGGTGAACACCGGCACCACCGCGAACACCGGCGGCGCGATCTCGCCCGACCGGTGCGCGGGCACCGGATCGTTGGTCGCCGCGGCGTATTCGGCGATCCGCTCCTTGGTGACCGAGAACCGTTCTTCGTCGGTCCACTCCCCCAGCGCGGAGCCGTCGAAAACGACCCCGGCCGATTCCGAGGTGGTCATGCGGCCGAACCGACCAGTTCGGTGAACTTCTCCATCGACTCCTTCAGATCGGCTTCGGCGTGCTTGGCCACGGCCTTGCCGATCGGGCCGACGATCATCGCGCCCTTGAAGCTCGCGTCGAACGCGGCCGAGGAGCCGGTATCGGTGGCCTCGACCTTCAGGGCGAATTCGATGGTGACACCGGCCATTCCGGCGCCGGTGATGCGCAGGAACGAGTTCGGGACGACCTCGGCGACGGTCCACTCGATCTTGTTGGCCATGTTCATCACCGACACGACCTCGGTGAAACGCGAGCCCGCGGTGAGCTCGGCGGGCAGATCGCCGCGCCAGCCCTGGTGGATGGTCAGCCATTCCTCCCAGTTGGCGAGATCGCTGAGACGGGCCCACGCCAGCTCGGGGGCGACGGGCAGGGCGGTGGAAACGGACACTGATGCCATGGGATTACTCCTGGTGTGATTCGGATTGGGGAAGGTCAGCGGTTCGCGGGACGGTAGGCGGTCACCACGACCGCGCCACCGAGACCGATGTTGTGCTGCAGGGCGATCTGCGCATCGGTGACCTGGCGGGCGTCGGCGTCGCCGCGCAGCTGCCAGGTGAGTTCGCTGCACTGGGCCAGACCGGTGGCGCCGAGGGGGTGGCCCTTGGAGATCAGGCCGCCCGACGGGTTGACGACCCACTGGCCTCCGAAGGTCGTGGCGTTGTCGTCGACGAGCCGACCGCCCTCACCCGGCGCGCACAGGCCGAGCGCCTCGTAGGTCAGCAGTTCGTTGGTGGAGAAGCAGTCGTGCAGTTCGATCACGTCGATGTCGTCGGGGCCGATCCCGGCCTGCTCGTAGACCTTCAGCGCGGCGGTGCGCGACATGGAGGAGCCGACCAGGTTGATCGCGGTCGGGTCGGTGAAGGTCGACGCGAGGTCGGTGACCATCGACTGTCCGACGATCTCCACGGCGCGATCGGCCAGATTGTGCCGATCGACGAAATCCTCGCTCGCGAGAATCACCGCGCCGGAGCCGTCGGAAGTCGGCGAGCACTGCAGCTTGGTGAGCGGGCCGTAGATCTGCTTGGCCTCGAGCACTTCCTCGAGGCTGTATTCCTTCTGGAACTGCGCGTACGGGTTGTTCACCGAGTGCTTGTGGTTCTTCACGCCGATCTTGGCGAACTGCTCGGCGGTGGTGCCGTAGAGCTCCATGTGCTCCTTGCCTGCGGCGCCGAACATGTACGGCGCGGGCGGCATGGCGAACTCCTGCAGTTCGGCCAGCGCCAGCAGGTGCTTCATCATCGGCTGCTCGCGGTCGTCGTAGGTCGAACCGAGCGAGCCCTTCTGCATCTTCTCGAAGCCCAGGGCCAGGGTGCACTCGGCCAGGCCGCCGCGAATCGCCTGTGCGGCGAGGTAGAGCGCGGTGGAGCCGGTGGAACAGTTGTTGTTGACGTTGACCACCGGAATGCCGGTGAGTCCCAGCTCGTAGACCGCGCGCTGGCCCGAGGTGGACTCGCCGTACACGTAGCCGACGTAGGCCTGCTCGACCTGGTCGTAGTCGATTCCCGCATCGGCGAGCGCCTTGGTGCCCGCCTCGCGGGCCATGTCCGGATAGTCCCACTCCAGCGCGCCCGGCTTCTCGAACTTCGTCATGCCGACGCCGACGACGAACACCTTCTGTGTCATGTACGCACTCCCGTGTGCCGTGTGTCCCAGGTATGTGAGACACGGTGTCCTTGTAATTTAGGTTGGACACGGCGTCCAGGTCAATACCCTGAGGAATACGGCTCGAAAACGAGAAAAGGGCCGCACCGAGAACGGTGCGGCCCTGACGGGTCGTGCTTACCGATTCAGCCCTGTTGGCCGAACCGGCGCGGCTTCTTCGTGCCCATGATGTCGGTCCACCACGACTGCAGTGGGCTCGGCTCGGGCCAGTGAACGGTCGGATCCTCTTCCTCGGGGTCGGCGGGAGTCATGTCGAAAGGGTCGTCGTCGAGATCGCTCGTCATGCAGGTTCTTCCTCGGATCGATCGACGGCGCCGCAGCGGGGAGACGAGAGAAGGAATAGCCGGTGACTCGGGGCCGAGTGCGGCGACGACGCGCTGGTCACCGCTGGTCCACGGCCGACCTGTATGGACTCAACCGTACACCGCGTGGATAAACCGACGGTATCAATTCACCGCCCGATACCACAATGCGAGTCACGTTCTGCAGCAACTCGTTTCGTGCACTCGGCGGTTCGCGCTGCTAACGTGTCCCCCGTCGCCGAAACGCCGGGCAACGAGCCCGGAATCGACCGAAATCACGCGCGCCGTGCCGAATTATGGTGCGGCGCAGCGCTTGTGAGTATCGGACGGCGGCGAGAAGTCTCGTCGGAGAGACCGGCGAGGACCCGGCCACCACGGCTCTTCGGTCGGCACACACGACAAAGGAACCGATGACTCCGACGCTCGCGGTCTTCTTGTTCTCGACAGCAACAGTGGTCCTGATCGGCGCGGTCGCCGTGGCAGTCCAGGCACTGCGCAACGAACGCCGGATCCGCGGTCACCTGGCGGTGGCCGAGCGCGAACTCCACGCCAAAGACCTGGCGATGGAGCAGATGTCGCTGGCCAACGCCGAGGATTTGCGGGCGCGCGAACACGAGGCGCTCGTGGCCGTGCAGGCCGCCGAGGAGCGCACAGCGGCGCAGCTAGAGGCGGCACAGGAGACGACGCGCGCCCAGGTCTCGGCCGACGCGCGCGCGGCCACCAGCAACGCGGTCCGCGCGTTCGGCACCACCGTGGTCAGCCTCGGCGCCGACGTCGGCCAGGTCGTGAGCAACGCGCTGCGGGAGAACCGCAACGACGAGGTGTACGCGACGCTCACCCGGATCGACCACACCGTCCAGCAGATGATCCGCCAGGCGCAGGCCTACGTGATCGTCTCGGGTGGGCTGCCCGGCAGGCGCTGGCCCCAGCAGACGGTCGGCGACGTGGTCGGCGGCGCCACCGGCCGGGTGCGCGACTATCTGCGCGTGCGGACGGGCCACTGCGAGCAGGTGGTGATCAGCCGGGCGGTCGAACCGCTGGTGCACACGGTCGCGACCCTGCTCGACAACGCGCTGCGCTACTCGCCGCCGTCGTCGTTCGTCGACATCTCCTACCAGCAGGGCCACCACGGCGTCACGGTGATCATCGACGACGCGGGCGTGCGGATGAGCCGGGAGCAGATGGAGGAGGCGCGCCAGGTGCTCTCGGGTGAGCGGGTCATCGACATCAACGCGCTCGGCCCGTCGCCGCGGGTCGGGTTCCCCGGTGTCGCCGCGCTGGCGCGCCGCTACGGCTTCGCCGCCTACGTCGACGGACCCAATATCTACGGCGGCACCAGGGCGATGGTGTTCGTTCCCGCGGCGCTGCTCGTCACGGCCACCGAGGTGCACCACCCCAAACATGCCGAGGTACCGGAACCGGTAGCACCACAACCTGTTCCCGAGGCCGCCGCGCCGGAGCCCGAGGCGGTCGAGCACGAGCGAACCACCGGCGGTCTGCCCAAGCGCACGCGCCGCGCCATCACCCCGGCCGACGCGCCCGCCGACACCGGCGGGCTGGCCCGCCCCGAGCTCGCCGCGGCCTGGCACAGCGGCTCCCGACACGGTCGCGCCGCGGCCGCGCGTTCCACGAAAGGGCACGACAGCTGATGAGTACTCCGATCGCGACCAGCACCAACCGCCTCGCGTGGCTGCTCGACGACCTGGCACTCGACGGCGTCCGGTTCGCGGTGTTGTTATCCGAGGACGGTCTACGGGTGGCGCACTCCGGCGACATCAGCACCGATGACGCGGAGCGTTTCGCGGCCGCCGCGTGCGGCCTGCGGTCGCTGGGCAAGGTCCTCGGCGAGTTCTGCGGTGGACTCGCGAACACGGTGCGCCAGAACATGACCGAATACGACGAGGGCATGGTCCTGATCACGGCCGCGGGCGCGGGCACGCTACTCGGCGTCGCGACAACCCCCGAGGTGGATCTCGCGCTGGTCGCCCATCGCATGAACGAGCTGGCCGCCAGGGTCGGCCACGAACTCGGCGCGTCGCCGAGACACCGATCGTCGACTCAGGAGTACATGCTGTGACACTGGATGTTTCGCCCGATTCGCGCAGTGGTCAGGATCGGGTGCCGCTGTACTCGGCCGAATTCGCGGCCGACCCGCAGAGCACCTACCGTGAGATGCGGCACCGCTTCGGTTCGCTGGTCCCGGTGGATTTGGTGCCCGGCGTTCCCGCCACCCTGGTGATCGGCTACCGCACCGCGGTGCAGATTCTCAACGATCCCGACCATTTCCCCGCCGACCCGCGGATGTGGGAGCGCGACATCCCCGGCGACTGCCCGATCCTGCCGATGATGCGCTATCGCCCCAACGCGATTCGCACCGCGGGCATGGAGCACACGCGCCACCGGCAGGTCACCGTCGCCGGCTTGGCGGGGGTGGACCTGTACCAGCTGCATCGCACCGTCGAGCAGATCGCGATGCCCGTGATCAACTCCTTCTGCGCCGACGGCAGCGCGGACCTGCTGAGCCAGTACGCCTTTCCCGTCATCTTCGCCACCATCAACGCGATGCTCGGTGTCCCCGATGGCATCGGTGGACGGGTCGCCACCGGGATGGGGCAGATGTTCGAGGGCGGCGAAACCGCGGCCGCAGGCACGCAGATGATGGAGGACGCACTGTACGACCTGGTGCGCCTCAAGCGCAGCGAACCCGGCGACGATGTGACGACCCGCTTGGTGCACCACTCGCAGCAGCTCACCGACGAGGAGCTGATGAACCAGGTGCTCACGATGTACGGCGCCGGCATCGAGCCGATGCTCAATCTGATCCTCAACACGGTCCGGCTGATGCTCACCGATCAGCGTTTCGCGGGCAGCCTGCTCGGTGGCAGCCTGTCCACCCGCGACGCACTCGACGAGGTGCTCTACACCGACCCGCCGATGGCCAACTTCTGCACCACCTACCCGCGTCAGCCGATCCTGGTCGACGATGTGTGGTTGCCCGCGCACCAGCCGGTCGTCATCAGCATGGCCGCGTGCAACAACGATCCCGCGATCGGGACCGGCGACTTCCTCGACAACCGCGCGCACTTGGCGTGGAGCACCGGCCCGCACGGCTGCCCGGCGAAATCGCCTGCCTACCTGATCGCCCAGGAGGCCATCGACCAGCTCCTGGACGCGCTGCCGGAACTCGAGCTCGCGGTACCCGCGGACGAACTGGTCTGGCGGCCAGGTCCTTTCCACCGGGCGCTGGCCGGGCTACCGGTGGTGTTCCCCAGCACTCCCCCGCTGGTGGTACCCGGCAATTGAGCCCGTGCCCGGCCGACCCGGTGGTCGGCCGGGCGAGCTCGCCGCTCAGGCCTCGCGCACGTAGGCGGGCAGGTGGTGGTGACCGTTGGAGATGAAACTGGGCACCGTACCGAGTTCGGTCGACGGAACGGCCAGCTTCAGATCGGGGAACCGTTCGAACAGGGCAGGCAGCGAAACCAGCGCCTCGAGCCGGGCCAGCGGCGCACCGAGGCAGTGGTGCGCCCCGTAACCGAAGGCCATGTGCGACTGATTCTTTCGGGTGGGATCGAACTCATCGGCGGTCTCGCCGTGCAGCTTGGGATCGCGGGCGGCCGCGGCGTAGCTGGCCAGAATCGGGTCACCCTTGCCGATGGACACACCGTCGATGTCGATGTCGTCCACCGCGAAACGCAGCGGCAGATGCGCGACCGGCGACTCGAACCGCAGTGTCTCCTCGATCAGGTCGGGCCAGGTGATCGCGCCGGCGCGCACCTGCTCGAGCACGTCGGGGCGGGTGAGCAGGGCGGTGATGGCCTGGTCGAGCAGATTCACGGTGGTCTCGTGCCCCGCCGAGATCACCAGCAGCAGGGTGCCGACCAGTTCTTCCTCGGTGAGCGCGCCCTCCTCGTCGTCGTGCTGGACGATCAGCAGGCTGGTGATGTCGTCGCCGGGCTGTTCGCGCCGCAGTGCCACGAGTTCACCGAGGATCCGGTACATCTCCATGTAGTTGGCCTGCGACTGCTCCGGGGTGAGCGTGGTGTCGAAGATGCCGTCCACGCACGTGCGCAGGCCCGGGTTCAGCGATTCCGGTACCCCCATCAGCTCCGAGATCACCTGAATCGGCAGCGGGTACGCGAACTGCTCCCGCAGATCTACCGGCTGACCCGCCGGGGTCTGCGCCAGCGCGTCGAGCAGTTCGGTGGTGATGCGCTCGACCCGTGCGCGCATGGCCTCGGTGCGGCGCGCGGTGAACGCGGGCGCGACCAACTTGCGCAGCCTGCGGTGATCGGTGCCGTACGCGGTGAACATGTTCGGCGCCGCGACCCACAGGTACAGCGGCCAATCCGCGGGAATCTCACCGGCGACGAAGGCGGGCCAGTGCTGGCTCGCGTCCTTGGAGACCCGGGGATCGACGAGTAGTTTCTCGAGCAGCGCGGCATCGGTGATCGACCACGCCTGCACTCCGCCCGGCAGTTCGACCCTGGTGGCGGGACCGTGTGCCCTGATCTCGACGTTCTCACCCTGAATGTCTTGCCCAGTCGGGTCCATTACCACCCGATTCGTCACCGTTTCCACTGTGAAACCTCTCGATCACCCGGTGCCCCGCGGACCTTTGACTCTCCGCGATCGCAACGAAATATCTTGCTGGACTAGACCTTACGGTCCGTTAGCGATGCTACCGGCCGAACGTGTCTGTCGCAGTGAACACTTGAAATGGGCGATACACAGTGAGATCGAACCAACGCGACGATCGAAGTGGATATCCACGGCCGCGCGACTTCACCCCCGTTCGGGCCGATGAGCGCAGCCTGGGCGTTCACAGATAGGCCCGCCCGACACGCCGTGAATCTTGTACTGTCGCAAACAGATCAGATGCTATGCCGCTGGTGGTTCTCCCCTGGGCGGGGCGCGCCACCGTCACAGTTGCAGAGGAGCAAGGCTCATGGCCGACGTGCAGACCCCCGTGATCAGGACCGACATCCCCCACTCCGCCCGAATCTGGAACTACTGGATGGGCGGTAAGGACCACTACGAGATCGACAAGATCGCCGGCGACGCCGGACTGGCGGTCGACCCGGATATTTCGACCATGGCCGTACAGTCCCGGCAGTTCCTCATCAGGGCGGTCCGCTTCCTGGCCAAGGAACGCGGCATCAAGCAGTTCCTCGACATCGGCACCGGGCTCCCCACGATGCAGAACACCCACGAGGTGGCCCAGGGCGTCACGCCCGAGGCCCGAGTGGTGTACGTGGACAACGACCCGCTGGTGCTCACGCACGCGCGCGCACTACTGACCAGCACCACCGACGAGGGTGTCACCACCTACATCGACTCCGACTTCCACGATCCGGAACAGATCGTCGCCGATGCCCGCAACGTACTGAACTTCAACGAGCCGATCGCCGTGATGTTCATGGGCGTGCTCGGTCACGCCAAGACCTACGACGACCTGCTGCGCATCGTGCGCACGGTCGTCGGCGCGGTGCCCTCGGGCAGCTACCTCATCATGTGGGACGGCACCGACGACAGCCAGGCCTACGTCACCCTGTGCGAGAACTACACCGGCACCGGCGGCACACCGTATGTACCGCGTCCACAGGCTCAGATCCGCGGTGTCTTCGACGGCCTCGAACTGGTCGAACCGGGCTTCACCTCGATCACCCAGTGGCGCGCGGAGACCACCGAGGTGGGCCAGGTCCTGCCGATCTCGGCCTACGGCGCGGTCGCCCGCAAGCCATGACCCGCGATGCCGCGCCCCTGCCTGTTGGGGCGCGGCGGTGCGCAACCGGTGGTCGACCTGCGGATTCGGTGTAATCTCAGTGAACAGATAAGGTGATACAGGGAGTTACAGTTAGTTTTCTCCCGTCGTCTCGACGTATCCGGAGAATTACATGGGCTCCCTCTCGGTTGCACTGCGCAACGTGGTCGCGCTCTTCAATGACGGCGTCGAGCCGTACGCACCCACGCCGTCGGACATCGTCTACGACCAACCGCACCGCACCTTGCTGCGCTACCGGCGCTCGAGCCCGGCGACCGGCGCTCCCGTCCTGCTGGTGCCACCTCTGGCAGTAACGATTTCCTGCTACGACATGCGGCCGAGCCAGAGCCTGGTGCGATTCCTCCTCGACCTCGGGCGCGAGGTCTATGTGCTCGACTACGGCGAGATCACCTACGCGGACCGCGATCTCGGGTTCGAGGAATGGGTCGACGACATCGTGCCGACCGCGATCGGCGCCGTCAGCGCGGACAGCGGGGACTCCCCTGTCGACCTGATCGGCTGGTCCTTCGGTGGGACCATCAGCGTGCTCACCGCGGCGGCGCACGCGGACCTGCCGATCGGTTCGGTCACCGCGGTCGGGACACCGTTCGACCAGCGGCGCAATGGGCAGATCTCCTTGGCTCGCAAATTCGGGCAGCTCACCGGCGGGCGGGTGGTCACGGCGGCGATACGGGTCGCCGGTGGGGTGCCGAAATATGGTGTGCGAGCCGGTTTTCGCATCCAGTCCATCGACCGCGAGCTCACCAAACCCTGGTTCATCGCGCGCAATATCGCCGATACCGAGGCGCTGGCCCGCATGCAGTCGGTGGATCGGTTCATGGACACCATGCCCGGCTACCCAGGGCGGTTCTATCGTCAGGCCTACCGGCAATTGATCATCCGCAACGAAATGCTCAGGGGCACAGTACATCTGGGACCCGATCGCGCGATCCAGCTGACCGGGCTCACCGCGCCGACCCAGCTGATCGGCGGCACCAAGGACGCGCTGGCATCGTCGGCGTCCGTCGCGGCGGGCATCGGGGTCCTCACCAGCGCGTCAGAGGTTCGCTTCACCGAGGTCCCGGGAAGTCATCTCGGCATCATCGCGGGGCCTGCCGCCCGCGATACCACCTGGGCGACGATCGCGGACTTCCTCGACAGCGTGCGGTTGTCCACCCGCACACCCGCACCCACGCGCTGACCGAACGGCCGGTACGGGCCCCGTTCACCGGGACGTACGACCTACGCCGCGGGCATCACGCGCTGCGCATGGCGCGATAGACGGCCGAGCCCATGAAGGCACCGAGGTCGTCGGGATTCCACTCGCTCTGGTGCGCGAACAGGGTTCGGACCGCGCTTTCCGCGGCCGAGACCCATAACTCCACCAGTGCGGGCAATTTGCGCTCGGCATCGTCGATCCCCCAGGCCTGCAAGGTCGGACGCAGCAACGCCGTGCAGCGCTCGACCGCCAGCCGTCGACCCCGGCCGAAGGAACCGGCGACCGCGGGGTCGGGGTTGCCGTAGATCAGTCGCCAGGCGTCGGGTCGCTCGGCCGCCTTGTGGAGCAAGGTGCGGAAACCCTCGACGAACACTGTCTCGTCGGCGTCGGTCGCGCGCGGCGGCAGTACGTCGAGGACACCGGAGATCAGAAAACTCTCCTCGCGCTGGATCAGCGCGTCGATCAGTTCGACCCGATCGGGGAAGCAGGCGTAGATCACCGGGCGGGTGACCTTCATATAGTCGGCGACCGCGCCCATCGTGACCGCGGCGACGCCGTCGTCGGCGGCGATCGCGAGCGCCGCGTCGAGCACCTGCGGCCTGCGCCGCTCGGGGCCGAGGTGCGCGGCCCGCCCTCGCCGCTGCACTGCCGTCTCGCTACCCATGAGCCCACAATAGCAACCCACCAGCTGTTCCTACATCATTGTACGAAAATGCTACAGTGGCGAATGAACCGTCCGACCGCGCTGGACGCCCGCAGGAGGAGCGAGATGCCCCAGGATTTCTTCAACCCGAACACCGCCGACTTCGCGCAGTTCGATCCGGCGACGCGCAGGCTGTTGCGCGCGACGGTCGACTGGTTCGAGACCCGCGGCAAGACCCAGCTGCTCGATGACGACCGGTCCCGCGTCTGGCCATCGGACTTCCTCGACTTCGTCAAGAAGGAACGCCTGTTCGCCACCTTCCTCACTCCGGCGGCCGAGGCGGGCGGTGACCCGGACAAGCGCTGGGACACCTCGCGCAACGCCATGCTGAGCCAGATCTTCGGCTTCTACGGCATGACCTACTGGTACATCTGGCAGGTCACCATCCTCGGCCTCGGCCCGATCTGGCAGAGCGACAACGCCGTGGCAAAGAAGAGGGCCGCCGCACAGCTCGAGGCAGGCGAGATCTTCGCGTTCGGCCTGTCGGAGAAGGAACACGGCGCCGACGTGTACTCCACCGACATGATCGTCGACCCGCAGCCCGACGGCGGTTACACCGCGACCGGCGGCAAGTACTACATCGGCAACGGCAACCTCGCCTCGATGGTCTCGGTGTTCGGGCGTCGTTCGGACAAGCCGATCATCGACAGCGCCGCGGCCTTGCGCCGCAAGCCGACGCAGGAGGACTACGAGGGGTATCTCTTCTTCGTCGCCGACTCCCAGCACGACGCGTACAAGCTCAAGAAGAACGTCGTGAACAACCAGATCTATGTCGCGGCTTTCGATCTCGAGAACTACCCGGTCGCCGAGGAGGACATCCTCCACCGCGGCGAGGACGCCTTCCATGCCGCGATGAACACCGTCAACGTGGGCAAGTTCAACCTCGGCTTCGGTGCGGTCGGCGCCTGTGAGCACTCCTTCTACGAGGCGATCGACCACGCCGAGAACCGGATCCTGTTCGGGCACAGGGTGACCGAGTTCCCGCAGGTCCGGGCGCTGATCACCGATACCTACGCGCGTATCGCCGCGATGAAGCTCTACAGCGCACGCGCGGTGGACTACATGCGCTCGGCCTCGCCGGACGACCGCCGCTACCTGCTGTTCAACGCCATCGAGAAGATGTCGGTGACCCGCCAGGGGCAGCGCGTGATCGAGGATCTGGCCGACGTGATCGCCGCGCGTGGGTTCGAGAACGACATGTACTTCCCGGTCGCGATGACGGCCATGTTCGGCCTGCCGCGGCTGGAAGGCACCGTCCACGTCAACATGGCGCTGTCGCTGAAGTTCATGGCCAACTACATGTTCCACCCCGCCGACGCCGGCTTGGCCGCGATGCAGTCGCTGCCTGGCGCCTCGGTGGCATCCACGGGAACCACCCGCGCGGTCGCCGGTGCGCTCACGTGGTCCAGTCGTAAGATCACTCCGCGTCTCGGCGCGGTCGTGAAGCCGCTGCGTGCCGAATTCACCAGTGCCGCTTACGCTCCGGTGCCCTCGCGCCACGACACCGCCGACGACGAGTTCCTGTTCCGGCAGGGCCCGAGCAGCGGCTTGGGCCGGATTCGCTTCGCCGACTGGCGCCCGGTCTTCGAGAGCTTCGGCAATGTGGCGAACGTGGCGGTGTTCCTCGAACAGGTGCTCGCGCTACAAGCGCTGCTCGCGGTCGCCGCGCCCACCTCGTCGCAGCAGCAGGATGTGGACTTCCTGTTCGCGTTCGGTGAGCTGTTCACCGCGGTGCCCTACGCGCAGCTGGTACTGGAACAGGCGCGCATCGACGGCACCGATCCGGCGGTGCTCGATCAGATCTTCGACGGGTTCGTGCGCACCTTCTCCGCGAACGCGCTCACCCTGCACAACAAGCCGACCGCCACCCCCACCCAGCAGCGCCGGGCTCTCGACCTGGTTCGTCGCCCGGTCTTCGACGGCTCCCGTTTCGAACAGGTTCTCGGTAGGGCCCGCGCACTGGCCGGTTCCTACGAGATGAAGGCCTGAGCCGGCAACACCGGGTGGGTGTCAGTCGAACGGCGGCGCGTTTTCGGTGATGGTGGCCAACGTCGCCGCCACCGACATGTCCGGCTTGATGACGACGCCCTTCTCGCGAAGAAAGCCGTCGAACAATTGGACGACGGCATTGGTCGTCCGATCGACGAACAGTGCCGTCGGTTCCGGCAGCGGAACCGGATCGGTGTCGAGCCACAGGTCGGTGACGGCCATGACGAAACCGACGATGCCACGCAGCAGATGATCGATACCGTCGGTATCGAGCGCGACCGAGGACAGCACGCTGCGGCTGCGCTCGGCCAGATCGTGCGAGAGCCGCCGACCGATGTCCAATGGCCGAGCAGACGGGTCGGTGCTGGACACGCTCTGGGTGAGGACGAGAAACCGGAAGACATCGGGATGCTCGGCGATGACCCCGGCATAGGCAGTGAGGAACCGATGAATCGTGGCCCGTGGCGGCTGCATGATCAACGAAAGATCCGGCGCGACGGCGGCGTAGACCCGCCCGACGAGCCAATCCGAGACCTCGCCGTCGAGTTCGGATTTGTCGGCGAACATGCGGTACAGGCGCGGTTTGGCGACGCCCATCTCCCGGGCGAGCGTTTCCATGCTCACTTGAGGTCCATCGCGGTCGATGCACCGCACCGCACCCGCGATGACTTGTTCGCGGGTGAGCAGCCGTACGGGCGACCGGCGAACCGGTCTGGACGATGTAGTCACTGTTCTCCCTGATCCACCTTTCGGGTACGGCCAGGATAACGGCGCCCGGCGGTGGATCGGCCACGGTGTCGCGGGCCGACTCGTCCGGGCTGTTGACAGCCGCGCCGTAGATCTTCAAGATATTTCCGGTACCACGCGTACCACCAATCGGTACCGACGGTACTATTGAATGCGCACGGAGCAACGTCGCCCCGTGCCGGAAGGAGTCTCGTATGACGCGCGAAACCGGCAGCCCCCGCCCCGGGGCAGCGTCATCCAGAACGCATCTGGTGCGCAACGGCGACATCTCGCTCGCTGTTTACGAATTCGGCCTGGAAGACGGTATTCCGGTGGTTCTCGTCCACGGTTGGCCTGATACCCATCACCTGTGGGACGGCGTCGTGCCCCTGCTGTCGGACAGATATCGCGTGATCTCCTACGACACTCGCGGGTACGGACAGTCCAGCGCCCCGACCCAGGTATCGGCCTACGAGCTGAACCGGCTCGCGACCGACTTCTTCGCCGTGGTGGAGGCCGTGAGCCCCACCGAACCGGTGCATGTCGTGGCCCACGACTGGGGCTCGGTCCAGGTCTGGGAGGCGGTGTGCGAGCCGGGTGCGGACCAGTACGTGGCGTCGTTCACCTCGATCTCGGGCCCCAACCTCGACCACCTGGCCACCTGGATGCGTCGCGGCGTGCGGTCGGGCACCCCGCGTGGGATCTGGGGCACGCTCAGCCAGTGCGTGTCCTCGGCCTACACCACCTTCTTCATGTTGCCGATCCTGCCGGGCCTGTTCTTCCGGCTCGTGGGCACCGAGAAGAGCTGGAAGTTGTTCCTTCGCGCGGTCGAGGGCACGCCCGCCGAGCAGATCTCGCTGGCGCCGACCCTGAAACAGGACATGATCTCGGGGCTGCGCTTCTACAAGGCCAACATCATCGCCCGCATGTTCGGGCCGCGGGAACGCCGCACCACCGTTCCGGTGCAGTTGCTCGTGAACACCCGTGACATCGCCGTGCGCCCCGCGGGCTACGACGACACCGCGAAGTGGGCTGATCAGGTCGTCCGCCACGACCTACCGCGCGGGCATTGGCTGCCCTATTCCGACCCCGCCGCGATCGCCGAATACGCCGACGCGTTCATCCAGGCTCAGCCCAAGTAACGACGAATGAGAGAAAAGCCCATGCTCGACTTCGACATCGTCATTACCGACGGTCTGTGGTTCGACGGCACCGGAGCCGCGTCCGCGCAGCGCACGATCGGCATCCGTGACGGCATCGTCGAGGCCGTGTCCGCGACCCCGCTGCCGATCGGCCCCGACACCGAAGTGATCGACGCCGCGGGCAAGTGGGTGCTGCCTGGCTTCGTCGACGTGCACACCCACTACGACGCCGAACTGCTGATCAAGCCCGAACTGTCGGAGTCGCTGCGCCACGGTGTCACCACCGTCGTCGTCGGCAACTGCTCGCTGTCGACGGTCCTGGCGTCCAACGCCGACTGCGCGGATCTGTTCAGTCGCGTCGAGGCCGTGCCCCGCGACGCGGTGCACGGAGCCCTCGACACACACCGCACCTGGTCGGACCCGGGCGAGTACGCCAAGGCACTCGACGCACTGCCGTTGGGCCCCAACGTCGCCGCGTTCCTCGGCCACTCCGACCTGCGCACGCATGTGCTCGGACTCGGCCGCGCCGTCACCCGCGACACCAAACCCACCGCCGCCGAAATCGAGCAGATGACCACCCTGCTCGACGCGGCGGTCGACGCCGGCTTCCTCGGTCTGTCGTCGATGACGAACAAGCTCGACAAGATCGATGGCGACGAATACCGCTCGCGGTCGCTGCCCTCGACCTATACCCGGGGCAGAGAGGTACGCGCGCTCAACAAAGTGCTGCGCAAGCGTGGCCGTGTCCTGCAGAGTGCCCCGACGGTCAGCCTGAACCCCAACATCGCCAAGTTCTTCCTCGCCAGCGCGGGCATCGGCCGCGCCAAGCTGCGCACCTCGCTGCTGTCGGCTGCCGACTCCAAGGCCTACCCGCCGCTGGTGTGGTTCATGCTCTACGCCGCGCCGCTGCTGAATCGCTTCGCCCGCACCGACTTCCGGTGGCAGCATCTGCCCGTGCCGTTCACCGTCTACGCCGACGGCATCGACCTGGTGGTGTTCGAGGAGTTCGGCGCCGGTGCCGCTGCCCTGCACCTCAAGGACCAGGTCGAACGCAACGAACTACTCCAGAGCGAGCCGTACCGCCGCTGGTTCCGCAAGCAGTACGACAACAAGTTCACTCCGCGCATCTGGCACCGCAATTTCTTCGACGCCGAGATCATCGCCTGCCCTGACGAATCGGTGGTCGGCAAGTCGATCGGGCAGGTCGGCAAGGACCGTGGCCTGCACCCCGTCGACGCCTACCTCGACATGGTTGTCGAATACGGCCCGGCCCTGCGGTGGCGCACGACCATCGCCAACGATCGCCCGGAGTACCTGAACAAGCTCGCCGCGAGCCCCGGCGTGCAGATGGGCTTCGGCGACGCGGGCGCGCACCTGCGCAACATGTCGTTCTACAACTACCCGCTGCGCCTGCTCGAAAGGGTGCTGCGCGCACAGGAATCCGGCAAGCCGTTCCTGAGCGTGGAGCACGCGATCCATCGCCTCACCGGTGAGCTCGCCGACTGGTACCGGATCGATGCGGGTCACCTGCGCGAAGGCAGCCGGGCCGATCTGGTCGTGATCGACCCCACCGGACTCGACGACGAGGTCCACCAGCTCCACGAGGCGCCGCTGCCCGAATTCGGACTCGATCGCATGGTCAATCGCAACGACCGCGCTGTCGTCGCCACCGTCGTCAACGGCCGCAAGGTCTTCGGCGCGGGCACCGTGGCGCCCGGTATCGGCGCGGACTGGGGAACCGGGCAGTTCCTGCGCGCAGGCCACGACAACTCCGCTCCCTTCGCACAGGAGACCCGATGAAGCGCCCCTTCCGTCGCGCCGCTCGTACCGCGCATGCCCCTGATGTCGCCCTGCAGGCCCGCAATGTGAAGTTCGACTGGACTTCGGCACCACTGCACTGGATGCCGAACGAGCCGATCGCCTCGCATGTGGTGAACTCGCTGAACTTGCTGCTGCCCGAGGGCGAGCGGATGTTCTGTGCCACCTACCGCGACGCGCTGCCCTACGTGCGCGATGCCAAGGTGCGCGAGGCCATGCTCGGATTCATCGGCCAGGAGTCGATGCACGCCGAAACCCATGCCAAGGTCCTGGATCAGGTTTTCGCCGCCCACCACATCGACACCGCGCCCTACACCCGCCAGATGGAGTACGTCTTCCGCAACTCGCTCGGCGCGCGCGAGGGCAGCCCGCAAGCGGCACAGACCCGACTGGTCGAACGGTTGACGTTCATCGCCAGCCTCGAGCACTTCTTCGCCTGGCTCGGCGACTGGATTCTCAACGCCGACTTGGAATCCCACGGTGCCGAACCACGCGTGCTCGACCTGTTCCGCTGGCACGGCGCCGAGGAAGTCGAACACCGCAGTGTCGCCCACGATGTCGCGATCTACTTCGGGGCCGGGTATGTGCGGCGTGCGGCAATCATGCTGCTCGCCATCCCGATCCTGCTCAGCCTGGTCGTACGCGGCACGAAGTTCCTCGTCAATCAGGATCCCGAACTGCCGAAGATGGGGTACCCCACGCTGATCTGGAAGATCCTCGGGGCGATGTGGCGGGGCGCGCTGCCGGGTATTCCGGCGCTGCTCATCAGCGCCGGGTCCACGTTCAACCCGCGCTACGACCCGGCGAATGTCGGCTCGACCGAACAGGCGATCGCCTATCTGGCCAAGTCTCCGGCAGCGAGGGCGGCGGACCGGTGACCGTATACCCCGCACCCAAGGTGATCCCGCCGGACCTGTACGGCAAACATGAGCACGACCCGACGACCAGAGTGCTCGACAAGGTCGCCGACCTGCGCGTGCGGTGGTCGACATTGATCAACCGCCGCCCGATCCGCACCAGGGCCGACGACGCCCGCTTCCCGGTGGTCGTCACCGACCGGGTACTGGTAGCCGAGGACCAAGCCGTCATCAATCTGGGGCTGCGCGCACCCGACGGTTCCGAACTGCCCCGGTGGGCGCCGGGCGCGCACATCGACATCGAACTCCTGTCCGGGCGGCTACGGCAGTACTCGCTGTGCGGCGACCCGGTCGACACCGGCGAGTACCGCATCGCAGTGCGGCGCATTCCCCACGGCGGCGGCGGGTCGATCGAGGTCCACGACGAACTGCCCGTCGGGACCGAGGTCGTGATCCGAGGACCACGCAACGCGTTCCCCTTCGCCCCGCCAGGGCGCGGCTCATCGGCCAAACGCCTGCACTTCGTCGCGGGCGGCATCGGCATCACCCCGATCCTGACGATGGCGCGTGCCGCCGACCGGCTGGGTATCGCCTGGACCCTGGTCTACTGCGGGCGAAGCCGCGACACCCTGCCGTTCCTCGACCAGCTCGCCGAACTGTCCGGACACGTGGTGGTGCGGACCGACGACGAGCACGGAACACCCGGTGCCACCGATCTTCTCGACGGTGTCGATCACGACACGGCGATCTACTGCTGCGGCCCCACCCCGATGACAGCCGCCCTCGTCGCCGCCGTGCGCACGATGCCGGGCATCGAGTTCCACTCCGAAAGGTTCTCTCCCGCACCGGTTGTCGACGGCACCGCGTTTGAGGTGGAGCTGGCGAGCACCGGCGAGATCGTGCCCGTCGCCGCCGACCAGACCATGCTCGATGCCCTGCTGAAGGTGCGCCCCGACCAGCCCTACTCGTGCCGCCAGGGCTTCTGTCGCACCTGCGTCGTCCACGTCACGAACGGCACCCCCGACCACCGCGACGGCGCACTGACCCCCGAGGAACACGCCGCCGGGGTCACGCTGGCCTGCGTCTCGCGCTGCGCGGGTAAGCGCCTGGTCCTCGACCTCTGAGCGCGAAAGCGGCCAGGGCATGTGGTTCGCCCTACCCGGCCGACGGCCGCGCGGCGCACCGAGACGCTCAGCCGGCCAACCCCTCCGGGTCGACCAGCAAGCGCTTGAGTACCTTGCCGGTCTCGCCGCGTGGCAGCGCGTTGAGGAACGTGACGTCACGCGGCACCGAGAAGCGGCTGAGCCGATTGCGGACGTAGGTGCGCACCATCTCCGGGTCGAGTCCGGAACCTTCGTGCTTGACGAGGAACGCGGCCAGTCGCTGACCGAATTCGCGATCCGGCACGCCGACCACCGCGACATCGGTGACCTGCGGCAGGTGTGCCAGCGCCTCTTCCACCGGGCGCGGGAAGACGTTCTCCCCGCCCGAGATGATCATCTCGTCGTCGCGGCCCGCCACGAACAGCCTGCCCTCGGCGTCGAGGTAGCCGAGATCGCCGGTGTCCATCATGCCGTCGGACTCCTCGGGCGGTGCGTCGCTGACGTAGCCGTCGAACAGCATGTGGTTGCCGACGAAGATCCGCCCCACCACCCCGATCGGCACCGCCCTGTGTTCGGCGTCGAGGATCGCGATCTTGGTTCCGAGGGGCGGGCGCCCGGCCGTCGTCGGCGCGGCGCGCAGGTCCGCTGGCCCGGCCACGCTGGCCCAGGAAACCTCCGTGGAACCGTAGAGGTTGTAGAGGACGTCGCCGTAGTCGTCGAGGAACCGGTCGACAGTGGCTGCCGCGAGCGGTGCGCCGCAGCTGATCACATGCCGAAGGCTGCTCAGGTCGTACCGGTTTCGCACCTGCTCGGGCAGGTCGACCAGGCGTTGCACCATCGTGGGCACCGCGATGAGCGTGTGCACCCCGTGTTCGGCGACGCGGCGCAGGCATTCCTCGGCGGCGAAGCCCTGGGCGAGCACCACGGTGGCCCGCACCGCGGTGCTCAATTGCAGTGCCGACAGCCCCCAGGTGTGGAACAGCGGCGCCGGGATCATCATGGTGCTACCCGCGTGGATCGGGATCAGCGACAGCAGCGCGACCAACGTGTCGAAGCCCTTCGGGTGCGGGCGACGCGCCCCCTTCGGGGTGCCGCTGGTGCCGGAGGTGAGCACGATCTGGCGTCCTGGCACCGTCGGGACGGGGAACTTCGTGTGCCGGATCGCGATGAGGTCCTCGATCGTGATCCGCGTCGGGTCGGCGGGCGCGTCGTCGGTGAAGAAGCGCGGCAGGTCGGTGTGCAGGTACTGCACGAGATGCGCCAGTTCGGTGTCGACGAACAACGCCGAGAGCCGATGCCGCTGCACGATGTCCTCGATCCGCCGCCCGGACAGTCCCGAGTTCAACAGCGCGACATCGACGCCGAGCTTGCCCGCCGCGACCATGGATTCGACCATCCCGCAATGATTTCCGGCCAGCAACCCCACCGCGTCCCCCGCGCGCAGCCCGACCTCGTACATCGCGCCCGCCAACGCCGTGGTGCGCTTGTCGGTTTCGGCGAAGGTGGCGGTGCTGCCGTCGTCGATCAACGCGACCTGGTCCGGGCTGTGCGCGGCGCCCGCGGCGTATCCGCCCGCGAGATTGAATCCCCACCGGTACAGCGACCGCAGCTGCCTCGCCGAGGTCAGCGGCGGCGAGACCTGACCCGAGTGCACCCACCAGCGCACGAGCTCGGATTTGCGCCGGATCGGTGCCCGGTTGCCGTTGGCCACGACCGAGGTACGCGCGCCGCTCACGACGTCGGCCGCGCGCCGCAGCCCGTCCTTGACCCAGCCGATGATCGCCGCGTTCGTCACCCCCGCCAGCGTCGGGTGCAGCCGCGGCGCCGCGAACACGGTCACGCTGACTCGGGTGCGCTGCTCGTCCCCGGTCAGCCGGACCAGGGCGAAACTGCCCGATTCGGGATTGTGCAGTTCGAAACTCTCGTACCAGCGCCCGATGGTCAGCGCCAGCCCTGTACGCCGTACGCCTACGCCCCGATCACCGATTCTGACCTCCCACACGGTGCTGCCGTCGGGGTTCAGCAGCCGGTCACAACCCCCGATCCCGGCCCACAACCGCGGATAACTCTGCGGTTCGAGCAGAACATCCCACAGGGCCCGGCGCGAGATCGAGAACTCCACGGACACATCGACGACATCACTCGGCATTGCTGCGCGCTTTCCTCAGCCCGGCCACGTTGCCGGGTAGTGCCCGCTCGCCTCGGCCCCCGTGCCGTGACGGTGCCCGTCGTCAGGCACTGCACCAGAAGTCATCCTCGGCCGGTCGGCCCGTGGGCAAACGAAATATCTACGGATTCTGTCGGCCGAACGAACACAACAGCCGGGAGCTGTGAGAGTTGCCAACGTGATGCCGCACGCACTGACGAGGTGTTCGCCCGAACAACGGCACAATGGAATCGATGAAACAGTGGCAGCGCGACCCCAGCACCGATGACGGCCCGCTCGGCGACGGCGACGGCGTGGGCATCGACGACCTGCGGGTGCTGCGGGAGCAGTTCGTCGACTTCATGCTCGGCTACAAGTTCGCGATCGACGAAGTGACGACCAAGATCAATATCTTGCGTGAGGACTTCAACAACACCCACGAGTACAACCCGATCGAGCACGTGGGTTCGCGGCTCAAGTCGCCCGAGAGCGTCCTCGAGAAGGTCCGCCGCAAGAACTACGCGATGAACCTGGCGGCCATCCGCGAGAACGTGCTCGATATCGCCGGGGTCAGGGTGGTGTGCAGCTTCATCTCCGATATCGGCACGATCAGGGACATGCTGGCCGGTCAGGAAGACATCACGGTCCTCGAGGAGCGCGATTACATCACCCACCGCAAGCCGAACGGCTACCAGAGCATGCACCTGATCGTGTCGATCCCGGTGTTCCGCTCCGACCGCACCGAACGGATTCCGGTGGAGATCCAGATCCGCACGATCGCGATGGACTTCTGGGCCAGCCTCGAACACAAGATCTACTACAAGTACCGCGGCGAGGTCCCGCCGAACCTGCGCAGCGATCTCGCCCAGGCGGCCGAGGTCGCCACCCAACTCGACGAGAAGATGGAAGCCCTCCACCGCCAGGTCGATCGCAGCGCGCAACCGAAGAAAGAGCCTGCCACCGACGCTCTGGACTTCAGCACCTTGTACAACAACCTCACCGGCGGCCACCCCGTCTACCTGCGCCCCACCGATCCACCGGCCTGACCCGAACGCCACCCGTCATCGTCGCAGGCCACGCGTAAGAACACGCGCACCACCGGCCGGAACCCGGACACGTCACCCGATCTGCGGCAGACTGACCCTGTGTCCGAGCAAAGAAGCCCGGTGTCGCTCTCACGTCGACGGTTCCTCGCCGCGGCCACCGTCGGCGGCACGCTCGCCGCGTTCGGCGTTCCCGCTGCCCGCGCCGACGAGCGCACTCTCGGTGTGGGCGAAGCGCAGTACCAGGCCCTCGCCGAGCGCGGCTACAACCGCCGGTTCCAAGCCCGACCAGCGAAGATCTATGTGCCGACGACGACCGAGGAAGTTCGCGGTGCTGTCGCGCGAGCGGTCGCCGAGGACGCGCGGATCGCGGTGCGCTCGGGCGGGCATTGCTTCGATGATTTCGTCGACAACGCCCAGACCCGTTCGATCATCGACCTCGGTCGACTCGGTGCGGTGTTCTGGGACGAGCACCACCGCGCCTTCTCCGTCGACGCGGGCGCCGACATCGGCACCGTCTACACCGCACTGCATCGGTGGGGCGTCACCGTGCCGGGTGGGATCTGTCTCGGCGTCGGGATGGGTGGTCATGTCAGCGGTGGTGGTTACGGTCCGCTGTCGCGGCGATTCGGGCTCGTCGCCGATCACCTGGCCGGGGTGGAAGTCGTCACCGTCGATGCCGATCGCACCGCGAAAGTCGTGGTTGCGACGAAAGACGGCCCCGATCGCGATCTGTGGTGGGCGCATACCGGTGGCGGTGGCGGCAATTTCGGTGTGGTGACCCGGTTCCTGCTCCGATCGCCCGGGTCCGACGGCTCGGATCCGGCGCTCGCGCTACCGAAACCGCCGCACAGCATGCTCAGCGCGCGATTGATCCTGCCCATCACGACAGAGGATTCGTTCGTCCGGTTGCTCGGCAACTACCTCGGATTCTTCGAACGCCACAGCGCGCCCGGCAATGAGTTCGCCGGTCTCTACGCACCACTGATGATCCGGACGACGGGCACCGGCGCGGCCGAGATGCTGATCCTGTTCGATGCCGAAACCCCTGACGCGCGCGCCCGTTTCGACGAATTCGTCGACACGGTGAGCGACGGCGTGTTCCCGCCGCCCATTCTCACCCCGGTCACCGGGCTGTCCTACCCGGACACGGTGAACCAGGTGTATTACGCGAAGGGCGCGAACACCACGCGCGTCAAGGTGAAAGCCGCCTATCTGCGCACGGCGTACTCCCCCGAGCAACTCCGAATCTTCTACCGCTATATCACCGATCTCCGTTTTCTCGGTGAGTCCCAGCTCGAATTCCTGCCGTTCGGCGGCGCGATCAATGCCGTCGCCGCCGATGCGACGGCGATGCCCGCACGGGATTCGTTCATGAAGATGCTGATCCACGCATCGTGGCGACTGCCGTTCGACGACGACCGGTATGTGCGCTGGGCGCGCGAGATGTACCGCGACGTCCATGCCGGGACCGGCGGCGTTCCGGTGCCGAACGAGGCCTACGGCGGCAGCTACATCAATTATCCTGACCCGGACCTGGCCGATGCCGAGTGGAACCGCTCAGGCCTGCCGTGGCACGCCTTCTACTACGGCGACAATTATCAGCGCCTGCTGCGAGTCAAGGCCGCCGCGGATCCGGGAAATGTTTTCCAGCACCGGCTTTCGATCGGCAGACCGGACTGGTGATGGCACCTCAGGTGAGTGCGAGCACCCGGCACGGTCCGCCGGTTCCGCCTGCGTGCTTCGGTGCGCCGACGATCACCGTGGCACCTTTCGCCGGTACGGCCGCGAGGTTGGCGAGCATCTCCACCCCGTAACGACCGGCACCGAGAAAAGCTGTGTGCGCACCGTATTCGGGATCGGCACCGCAATCCAGGCTGAGCGTATCGACACCGGCCCCGACGATTCCATGTTGCGCGACAAGGTATTCCGCGGCCTCGGCGGAGAATCCTGGCGCGTGCGGTGTTCCTCGGTCGTCGAGATTGAGGAAGGTCGACGGACGGTCTATCCGATGCTCCCAGCCGGAATACATCGCGACAAAAGCGCGCTCGGGGATATCCCCGTGCCGCGACCGCCAATGGTCGATATCGGCCACGGTCACCACCGCGTCGGCGTCGACGGCGGCTTTGGCACTGATATCGATCACGACGAGCGGCGCGACGAGGTCGTCCACCGCGAGCCCCTCGGTCGTAGTGGCGCCGGGAATCCGATGGGCGGGCGCGTCGATATGGGTTCCGGTGTGCTCCCAGTACCCGAGCGCGAACTGCCCGAACCCGCCCGACGCGTGCCAGGCCACCGGAACCATGACCATCGGCGGATTACCCGGCCAGACCGGCAATTGCGGCGTCAGTGTGTGGGTCAGGTCGACGACGCCGGAGCGCGGCGCGGCAACGGCGGGCGCGGGCGCCACCGCAGTCAGCGCGGCGAGACCCGCCAGGCCGAGCGCCGCCCGCCTGCTCGGCCGCGGCACACGCTCCTGGGCGAGGCGAACGATCTCAGGCGAACACACCGGACTCAAGATAGTCGAGTGAACCGGGTAAGGCGGCTGATCACGGCCGAGAAGCCCGGTGTCGTGTCGAGGCCGACACCGCGTGTTGCCTGGCTACTCGACGAAGTCCTTGTCGCGCTCCTGTCCGGCGACACAGCGGTCGCTGTCCCGCACATCGCCGGGACCTCGATGCAGGTTCGCGGGCCCGAGACCGCGGGACAAGCCGAGAATCATCGCGGCGCAGCCGAGTCCGGAGAGAACGAGGCCGGTGCCGAAGAGGGCGGGGTAGCCGGCCAGGTCACCGACGAGTCCCGCGGCCATGCCCGCCACGCCCTGGACCACCACAATGGCGCAGGCCATGAGGGTGTAGTCGCTGCCCGCGTGGTCGGGTTCGGACGCGTCCATCATCAAGGCGAAGACGGCGACAGTGGCGGCACCGCCGAAGACGTGCTCGGCCAGGCTCGCGGTGACGAGGAGTTCGAAACCGCCGACGCCGAGGGCGGTGAGCAGGTACAGCGCGATGCTCGCGGTCTGGGTGATGCCGCCGATCAGCAGCGCCTGGCGGCGACCGAAACGGTAGGCCAGCCAGCCACCGAGGGCCGCGCCCGCCAGCGCGCCCGCCGAGGAGAGGACGCCCTTGATCAGGGCGATCTCGCCGAGCTCGAGGCCCGCGTCGGTCATGAACGGGCCGGTGAGCGCCGCGGCCATCGAGTCACCGAACTTGAACGCGCCGATCAACGCGATGAATGCGAGAACGCCGGGGCGGCGCAGTCTGGTCCACCAGGCGCCGAGCAGTCGCGTGGGCCGCGTGCGCTCGGGTCGGTCGGCGACCGGCTCGCGCAGCAGCCACACCGGCACCGTGGTGAGCACGATCAGCACGGCCATCGCCAGGAACAGCGCCCGCCACCCGGCCAGCGCGTACAACCACAGTAGGGCGCCACCGCCGACGATCATCCCGACGCGATAGGCGCCGACCTGGACCCCATTGCCCAACCCGCGCTCACGCGAACCCAGCATGCGCACAGCCAAACCGTCGGTGGCCACGTCCTGGGTCGCCGAGAGCAGATTCACCACCACGATGCCCGCGAACAACCACCGCAGCGAGGACGACAGATCCAGGCAGGCCAACACCATCGCGACCGCGGCCGACAGCAGTTGCAGCATCAGCAGCCAGGTGCGCCGGGTGCCGTACCGGTCGACGTAGGGCGCCCACAAGAACTTCAGCGCCCACGGCAGGAACAGGACACCCGAGGCGCTGATCGCGGTCAGCGAATAGCCCGAATCGCGCAACACCACCGGCACCGCCTGGGTGAAGAAGCCGAACGGCAGTCCTTGCGCGAAATACAGCGACGACAACAGCAACAGCGTGCCCGCGGTGATCACACCCGGCCGGGTGGTGGTGCTCATGGGCACATCGTCGCAGAGAGCCCGGCCCGGCGCCGGGCGCGGGCTCACCGGGTGGGGTGCGCGCTGCGAATGTGCTCGAAGACCAAACTGGTCTCGGTCGACGCGAATTCGCGAGTCGCACTGAGCTCCTGGGTGACGAACTCACGCAACGCGTCCGGCGAGGCCGCCGACACCTGGATCAGGAAGTCGACGGTGCCGGCCAGGAAGTACACGTTCACCACCCCGGGTAGCGAGGCGAGCTTGGTGCTCAGCTCGCCGATGCGGGCCCTGGCCGCCGGTTGTACCTGGACCGAGATCATCGCTTGCAGCGGCAGCCCCAGCGCCTCCGGGGCGATATCGGCGTAGAAGCCGCGGATGGCACCGAGTTCGCGGAGTCTGCGCAGGCGCAGCGAGCAGGTCGACGCGGCGATGCCGACCCGCGCCGCCAGGACATTGTTGGGTACGCGGGCGTCCTCGGCGAGTTCGCCGAGCAGTCTGCGGTCGATGTCGTCGAGGTTCGACGGCGACCCGCGGAACGGCTGCACGGTTTGCGGGTGGTTTTGCTGTCGCGCGGACATGACCGCAGGATACTCAGCTTTTGCGCTGAATTCCGGTGATTGTGCAGGTCCTATAGCTGATAGCTAATTCTTCGCCGATGCTCGGGTCAGAACCCGATCATCTGCGAAGGAGCAGCAATCATGCGCATCGGTGTCCCCCAAGAAGTCAAGAACAACGAGTTTCGCGTCGCGATCACGCCGATCGGCGTGCACGAACTGGTGTCGAACGGTCACCAGGTGACCATCGAGGCCGGGGCCGGAGTGGGATCGTCGATTCCCGACTCCGAATACCTCGCCGCGGGCGCGCGGGTCCTGGCCGAGGCCGACGACGTCTGGGCAGGCGCGGACCTGGTGTTGAAGGTCAAAGAACCCGTCGAGCAGGAGTACCACCGCCTGCGCGACGGGCTGATCCTGTTCACCTACCTGCATCTGGCCGCGGATCGGCCGTTGACCGAACAGCTACTGGCGCACCGGGTTACGGCCATCGCCTACGAGACCGTGCAACTCCCCTCCGGCGGACTGCCGCTGCTGTATCCGATGTCGGAAGTCGCTGGTTGTCTGGCGCCACAGGTCGGCGCGCACGCGCTGATGAAGCCCTACGGCGGTCGCGGGGTGCTGCTCGGTGGCGTCGGCGGTGTCGACCAGGCCAAGGTGGTCATCATCGGGGCCGGCGTAGCGGGCCAGAACGCGGCCAATATCGCGCTGGGCATGGGCGCGGACGTGACGCTGCTCGACACCGACCTCGACAAACTGCGAATGTCGTTCTGGCGCTACAACAACCGCGTGCGGGGGCTGGCGTCGTCGAAGCTGGCGATCGCCGAGCAGGTCCGCGCGGCGGACATGGTGATCGGCGCGGTCCTGATCCCCGGCGCCGCCGCCCCGAAGCTGGTGAGCAACGACCTCGTCGCGCAGATGAAACCGGGATCGGTGCTGGTCGATATCGCGGTCGACCAGGGCGGCTGCTTCGAGGACACGCACCCGACCACCCACGCGGATCCGACGTATCAGGTTCATGACTCGACGTTCTATTGCGTGGCGAACATGCCCGGCTCCGTGCCGCACACCTCGACCTACGCGCTCACCAACGCCACCCTGCCCTATGTGGTTGCCCTGGCCGACAAGGGCTGGGAACGCGCCTGCGCGGAAGATCCCAGCCTGGCACTCGGCCTGAACACCCACGCCGGCCACGTCACCAACGCCCCGGTCGCCGCCGCCCACCAACTCGACGCCCTGCTCGCCAGCTGATTCTCAACGATCGAGCGGGTTCAGCGCGATAGCGATCGGCATGCCGGAGCGCCACAGCGTCGCCGCCGTCGAGCGTGGCCGGATTCGCGCTTCTTGCCGCATCGCGGCGGCGAACTCGCCGCCGAAGCCGTTCCTGCCGTGGCGCGCATGGATTTCGGCGAGCAAACCTGGATCCAGTTGATGGGCCCGCAGCCCGACCACGTCCAGGTGCGCGGCGTCGTGCAGCAACGCCGCTTCGGCGCCGCATCCGCGGGGAGTGCCCGGATCCATGTGCCGAGCAATGGCAATATGGACGCACTCCCCCAGCTCAGCGGTGGCGCCGCGGTCGACGATGAAGGTGCGGGCCCGGTGCGCACCGAGCAGGGCGAAACATCCTGTCGTCGCATCGGCTGGTGCACCCAAGCCGATGTCGTGCAGGACGCACGCGAGATACAGCGCCTCCGGATCGGGTGCGAGATCGTCCAACTTCGCCAGGGCGGTGCCGAATTCCCAGCATCGCAAGCTGTGCGCGAGCACCGCCGGAGTGAGGACCTCGGTGGCTTCTTCGAGCGCGTCCCGGCACAGGCGCGAGTCCGGCGGTACCGGGGCCGCGCCGACCGAACCGTTGCTGTTGCTGTTGCGACGCAACCCGCGAACGAGGTGCGGCAAGGCCGCTGTTTGCACACTCAAAGCCGCACTCGCAGTGCGGATCTGCTGCAACCTGCCGAGTTCACCGTCACGCTTCATCTTGACCACCTACATGCTCGAGCAGATCGGCTCGGGCGATGCCGAGCATGACATTCAGGGTCGCTTCGTCGACCATTCGGCGCTGGTACAGCGAATAGGCACCGTTCACCGCGGCCCACGAAATCAGTACCAGCGCACGGGATTCGACGTCACAGCCGGCTAGTTCCACTGCGGCGGAGAACGATTCGATCAGGCCACCGAGCACATCATCGATCTGTTTCTTGGCCCTCGCCGCCGATTCGGATTCACTGACATCGACGTCGGTCAACGCGAGGAGCCGCAACGCCAGGGGGTTCTCACGATGGAATGCGACATACCGATCGAACACCGCGGCCACCTCGCGCCGCGGCGCCGACCCCTCGATCGGTGCGGACATCGCCTCCGCATGACGGGTCGCGATGCGCCACGCGAGCGCCGCATACACGTCAGCCTTGCCCTCGACGAAATTGGCGTATATCGAACTCACCGCCACATCGGCCTCCCCGGCGAGCAGGTCGATTGTGGTGCGGCGGTAGCCCTCTCGAAGGAACAGAACCTGCGCGGCATCGAGAACCGCCGCGTGCGTCCGACGTTTGCGTCGGTCGGTCGGAGCTTCCAACGTCATAGCCATAACCGTAATCAGACTCCGATATCAGAGTCAACTTCCGATATTGGTACTGGTGACGGCATTCACGGAATCGGCTTAACCTCGACACATGGAGTCCCGCATCAGAGCTCTTCCCGTAGTGCTCGCCGTGGCGCTGGCCCCGCTGTGTGGGTGCGCGCCGAGCCCGAGCGGTGACTCCGGGGAGCCAGCCACCCGAACCGAATCAGCCGAGCGCAGCTCCACCGTCACCGATGAACTCGATGCCCCGTGGTCGATCGCCTTCCACGGCACTACGCCACTGGTGAGTGAGCGCGACAGTGCCCGTATCCTCGAAATCGGGGCCGATGGAACGCAATTCGAGGTGGGGGTCATCGACGGAGTCGAGCCGTCCGGCGAAGGGGGTCTGCTCGGCATCGCGGTGCGCGACCGGCACCTGTTCGCCTACTACACCGCCGCTCACGACAACCGGATCGAACGATTCGACCTCGGTGGACAGCCGGGCAATTTCTCGCTCGGCGGCCGGACGCCGATTCTCGCCGGGCTGCCTGCCGCTGCCAACCACAATGGCGGCCGGATCGCCTTCGGACCCGACGGGATGCTGTACGCCACGGTCGGCGACGCGGGCGAGCGCCGAACCGCCCAGGATCGCGCCGCTCTCGGCGGCAAGATCCTGCGCATGACACCGGATGGGCAAGCACCTGCCGACAACCCCACGCCGGGTTCGCTTGTCTACAGCTACGGTCACCGAAATCCGCAGGGCATCACCTGGACCGCGGACGGGCGGATGTTGGCCAGTGAGTTCGGCCAGAACACCTGGGACGAACTCAATCTCATCGAACCCGGCGGCAACTACGGCTGGCCCGAGGTCGAAGGCATCGCCGGGCGGGCGGGTTTCGTCGACCCTGTTCAGCAGTGGAAACCGTCCGAGGCCAGCCCCAGCGGGATGACGAATGTCGGCGGGTTCGTCTATCTCGCGAATCTGCGCGGCGAGCGACTTCGCCGAATCCCGCTCGACGAACTCACCCGATCGACCGAACTTCTGGTCGGCGAGTACGGGCGCCTCCGCGATGTCGCCGTCGCGCCGGACGGGTCGCTGTGGCTGCTGACGAACAACACCGACGGACGCGGCGACCCGGCCGCCGGGGACGACCGCATCGTTCGACTCGAACTCGAGCACTGACAGTCGGTGGTCACCGCTGCGGATGCAACACCAACACGGTGATCTCACTCGGCGCGAACACCCGCATCGGCGGGCCCCAGTAACCGGTGCCGCGGCTGGTGTAGAGCTGGGTGCCGTTCGCGTGCCTGCTCAGTCCCGCGACGACCGGCTGGTCGAGTCGGACCAGGTAGTGGAACGGCCAGATCTGACCACCGTGGGTGTGTCCGGAGATCTGCAGTTCCACGCCCGCCGCGGAACTGTCGGCGACCTGTTTGGGCTGGTGAGCCAACAGAACGACAGGCAGCGCGGGGTCGGCGCCCGCGAGCGCGGCGGGCAGGTCGGGGCCGTGGCCGGGCACATCAGCGGTGGGGTCGTCGATGCCTGCGACAACCAGCCGATCACCGTCACGATCGACAGTCCGATGGGCGTTGTGCAACGGCTGCCAGCCGAGGGAGGCCATGTAGTCGATCCAGCTCTGCGCATCATCGAGGTACTCGTGATTGCCGGTGATGTAGAACCGGCCGAGCGGGGCTTGCACGTCGGCCAGCGGGGCGACCTGATCGCGGCGCTTCTCCACCGAACCGTCGACGAGATCCCCGGCCAGACCCACGACATCGGGCCGCTGCGCATTGACGACGTCGACGACTTCGCGCGACCAGTCCTCCCGATCGAGCGCGGCGAAGTGGGTGTCGGTGAGCACCACCACGCGCAGCCCGTCGAGCCCGTCGGCCAATCCCGGAATCGCGACGTCGACCGTCCGAACCTGCGGCACCCGCCGCGCCTCGAACACCCCGTACGCGGTGAGCACCACCGACACCACCGCAACCGCCACGGCGACGCCACGGGTAGCGCGCACCCCCTTGACCCCGGCAACGCTCAGCCCGCCCCGAACAACCGAGCCGATCACCGACCAGACGAACACCACCCACAACACCCCGAGCAGAACGTCACCGACGATCGCCGCGGAGTCGAGCTGCGGCGGCCCGTGCCCGAAGAACATCGCCACGGGCAAACCCACGAAGCCGACAACACACACCCCCGTACCGACCCGATACAGCGTCCCGCTCCGCCCGGTCGGCGCGGCCACCAGCACCCACCACGGCACCGCGAACATCACCGCCGCAACCAGCACGATCACTATCAGAAGTACAGCGGCGCTCACGAGGTACCCATCCCAGACAAGGCCACCCGGCTCGGACGGCACGCCCCCAGATCATTTCAGGCCCGTTCCACCGCGATACTCTCGGCGCCACCCGACCCGAAGTCAGGTGACCGCGTTGTCGAGCCGCAGGCCGAGCCTGCTAGCGATGCGTCCGGTCCTGCCCGCTGCCATCGAGCGGGATGCGACGCGCAGGTTTCGCGTCGAAGGCACCAACCGGGCGGGATCCAGCATGATGGTGGGATGGCCGAGATGGTGAATGTATGCGCGCGCTGCTGATTCTGATCGTGGTGCTGGCGATTGCGCTGGTCGTGGGCGATCGGGTCGGAGTTGTGGTGGCGCAGAACGAGATCGGGCGCAAGGTTGCCGCAGAGTACAACCTGCCGAATCAACCGGGTGTCGAGATCGCCGGGTTTCCGTTTCTGACTCAGGCCGTCGACGGGACCTATCACGACATCGACATCCGGATCGGTGATTGGACCGGGCAGAACATCTCGGTGCACAACCTCGATGTCGCGCTGAGCGAGGTCGCCGCACCGCTGAGCGACGTGATCAGCAATCGCACTTCGAACCTCGTCGCGGCCACCGCGACCGCGACGGCCGTCGTCCCGTACGACGTCGTGCAGCGCTTCGCGCCGTCAGGAGTGGAATCGATCTCCCACAGTCCCGAAGGGCTGCGCGCGACCGGGACGTTCTCGGTGGCGGGTCTCTCGGTGCCGGCGACGGTCTTCGTCACCGTCGCACCGACGGAGGCGGGCATCGAGGTCACACCGGTCTCGGTCCAGGCCAGGGCCGGTGGACCGACGATCTCCCTGGCAGTGCTGCGCCAATCCCTGACCTTTGTCGTACCGCTCCAAGAGCTGCCGCTCGGTGCGCGCCTGACCGCCATCCAACCGAGCGACGATGGGCTGCATGCGACCGCGGTGGCCCATGACGTGCGTTTCGACGATCTGCCGTGAGCGTCCTTCTCGTCTCACACCGACGCCGTAGCCCCACCATCATCGAAGGGGTGCGCCGACGTGGTGCAGGTGTGTCAGCGCCTCGCGATACGAGGCGATCAGCCCGGTCTCGTGGTACGGCACGCCGATTTCGGCGCAGTAGTCGCGGACGATCGCCTGGGCGTGCCGCAGGTTCGGCGTCGGCATGCTTGGGAACAGGTGGTGCTCGATCTGATAGTTGAGCCCGCCGAGCGCGAGGTCGGTCACGGCACCACCACGCACATTGCGGGAGGTCAGTACCTGGCGACGGAGATAATCCGGGCGGTCACCACCGGTCAAGGTCGGCATGCCCTTGTGGTTCGGGGCGAAGATGCAACCCATGTACAGGCCGAACAGGCCCTGGTGGACGGCGAGGAACACCAGAGCTTTGTCGGCGGGCAGCACCGCGAACAGCGCGGTCAGGTAGACGGCGAAGTGACCGAACAGCAGCGCACCCTCCCAGCCGCGGTGTTTGACCGAACGATTCCTCAGCGCACGAACGCCGGCCACGTGCAGGTTGAGGCCCTCGAGCAGCAGGAGGGGGAAGAACAGGAACGCCTGCGCCCGACCGATCAGGCGGGGCAGACCGCGGCTGGACCTGGCCTGCTGTTGCGACCAGACCAGGATGTCGGGTGCGACGTCGGGGTCGAGTTCCTCGTGGTTCGGGTTGGCGTGGTGGCGGGTGTGCTTGTCCTGCCACCAGCCGTAGCCGAGGCCGATGCCCGCGTTGCCCGCGA
Source organism: Nocardia sp. FBN12 (assembly GCF_054031145.1). Taxonomy (NCBI): domain Bacteria; kingdom Bacillati; phylum Actinomycetota; class Actinomycetes; order Mycobacteriales; family Nocardiaceae; genus Nocardia; species Nocardia sp. FBN12. The sequence continues at coordinate 1,753,630 of NZ_CM132926.1, read as the reverse complement.
TTCTTCCCACGAGTTCCGTCGGCTGTCGTAGCCGGAAGACCTGCCGGTGCGCGACGTCGTGCATCACCAGCGCGACCTGCGCGAATGTCACGGCCATGAACGCCGCGACCAGCAACGTCCACCACGAATCGCCGACGAGGACGAACGCCGCCCAGCCGCCCGCGAACGCGAGCCCGACAAGGCCGAGTCGCACGGCGTAGTAGACGGGACGTCGGCGCATCAGCCCCGCGTCGGAGATTCGGCGCAGCAGCCGGGCGTAATCACCATCGGCGCCGCGCCGTGGTGACCGTGGAGATGACTCGGGGACCAGAGCGGGGGTCGTCATAGATTTCGAAGCTATCGGCCGTATTCTCGTCGGCCGTAATCCCTTGGTATGAGAGGGGATCGGACTGCGGGGTGATATTCGCGGCGATGATCAGAACCTCCGCCGTGGGGGCGATGCGCTGCCGGACGCGCTCGACAACATGAGCCCCGAGGCTGGGCGCGCTGGTCCGGTGCTCGAACCCGAGGGTTCAAACCTGATCCTTCTGGGTAAAAGATCTCTCGACACCGTTTGCGAATCCGGCGAACGGGACGCCTCAGCAGGCGTTTCACAGTGCGGAGAACAAGGTTGCTGAAACTGATAGAGCTCATCCGGAAACCGGCACCGTCGACGATCACGACCGTGCCCCCCACCTCGGCGGGTTCGCTGCGGGCAGGCGATATCGTGCTCACCGCCAAGCGCAGCTACCGGGTGGTCAGCACGAGCTTCGCCGATGACGCGCGCCGCGCGGGCCGTGTGGTCGCCGACACCGTCGACCTGGTCACGGGCCGCCTGCGGGTGCTCGATTTCCCCAGCGCCGACACGATGGTCACCGTCAAAACGGCGTAGTCCGTCGCATCGGCACAGCCGTCAGACCGGCCGGTGCCGGATGTCGGTGGGGCGCAGCCCGCGGGTAGCGGAATAGTCGCCGTCGGCGGGTACCTTTTCCTCGACCACGCGGCGCTGGTCTACGCCACGTGTGCGTTCGGCGAACGCGATATCTCGGGCACTGCGCACCGACAGACGTCCCAGCGAGCTCGCCGCGAAGAACAGGATCAGCGCGCCGAGTCCGTAGAAGAACGTCAACTGCAGCAGCGCGCGCTTCAGATCCGATGCCGCCACCGGCTCGCCGATGTCTCCGAGACGGAGCAGGTCGGCCAGGAACGGCCCGATCACGAACCACACGCCTGCCGCCACCGACAGCCAGCCACCGAAACTCGCGACCAGTCGGTTGCGGCTCATCAGCATGAGCAGCCCACCGACGATCGCGACGGCCCCGGGCAGGACCTGTAGCCAGCCGCGGGCCGAGGACCAGACCCACGCCTCGTCGGGGGTGTACGCGAAATCGAAATACGGCCCGATGAACGGGATGAGTGCGCCCCAGATTCCGAGGAGCAGCACCGCGAGCCCGCCCAGCGCGCCCCGGCTACGCGGGATCTGCAACCGTCCGCCGCCGGTCGACACTTTTTCGTCGACATCCACCATGACGCCTCCCATCATCGACAACACAAGCACGGTGCGCTTACCCCGACTGGGACCGAATACGCACCGGCGCCGAAATCACCGGATGCCCCCTCTCGCTCGTGTCTTTCCCGGTGACCCGAATTCCGGGGGCTACATCGCGGGTGCTTCCTGCATGGCGCAGAGTCAGCCGGCGGGATAGTTCTGTGCCCGCAGCAGGTCGGCGAGGTGGGCAGCGTTGCGGGCCAGGGTGCGGGTGGTCTCGCGGACCGCGTCGGGGGTTTCGTCGAGGTCGTTGTAGTCGATGCCGCCCATCGCCTCACCGTTCCAATAGGTGCAACCCTGGGCCGGGATGGTGAACCCGATGTCGTCGAGCGCTTGAAAGGTGTCGGCGGCGATCTTGTGCGCGCCGTCCTCGTTGCCGACGATCGCCGCGACGCCGACCTTGCCGAACATGGCGGGCCTGCCCGCGTCGTCGGTGTTCGACAGTTCGGCGTCGAGCCGTTCCAGCACGCGCTGCGCGACCGACGACAGGTGGCCCAGCCAGGTCGGGGTGGCGAGCACGACGATGTCGGCGTCGAGCACACGACGCCGGATCTGTGGCCACTGATCCCCCTCGCCTTCGTCGGCACCGACCCCGGGGCGGACGTCGAAGTCGGCGACCCGTACCGACTCACCTTCGACACCGTGCGAGGCCAGCGCGTCGAGTACTTGATCGGCGATGAGGGCACTGCTCGACGGGGCGGGCGATGGCTTGAGTGTGCAGACCAGGGCGAGAGCTTGCAGAGGTGCGCCCATCAGAGATCCTTTCGACGGTTCGGCTTGTCGCGCGCACGGCGGAAGACTCGGCGACATGGTCGCGGTACCTCGCTGTGGGTTTCCCAAACAGGCGCCCGCTCCGGGTCTTCCCTGACAACTCGGTGGGAGCCTCACCGTGTTGCTGACGATTCGGAGTCGCGGGACCGGGTAAGCGCCGGTGTGACCGAGCGGGACGAACCAGCCGAGGAGGCGATCCACGACATGGTCGAGGTGACGCGCACAATTCAGGCGCCGGTGGACGAGGTGTTCGCGGTGCTGGCCGACGGCTGGTCCTACGCGAGCTGGGTCGTCGGTGCCTCGCACATCCGCGGTGTGGACGACTCGTGGCCGGATGTGGGAGCTCGAATTCATCACAGTGTCGGGCCGTGGCCGTGCACCATCGGGGACACGACCGAGGTCCGCGCCCTCGATCCGCCGCACAGCATCGAACTCGACGCCAGGCTCTGGCCGATCGGCGGCGCGGTCGTCCGGGTGGAGCTACGCGCCATCGGCCTTACCTCGTGTGAGGTCGTGATGACCGAACAGGCCGTTCGCGGGCCGAGTCGATTGTTGCCGCACGCGGTCCAGTCGATGCTGCTCGTGCCACGGAACCGCGAATCGTTGTCGCGGCTCGCCGATCTCGCCGAGGGCGGGTACCCGGACGCGAGAGCCGACCGCGGGGACAAGTGATCGCGATGTCGGTGAGATGTCGAAAACTGTTGCCCGCGTAGGCAACCCGATTCCCACGAAGGAGTGCACGATGCCCCAGCGACCACTGACCGGAAAGCACGTCGCCATCCTGGCCACCGACGGAGTCGAACAGGTCGAACTCGTCCAGCCACGCGCAGCCGTCGAGGACGCGGGCGCCACGACCGCCCTGCTCTCCCTCCAGAGCGGCACCATCCAGGCCATGAATCACGACGTCGAGAAAGGCGACACCTTCACGGTGGACCGACGCGTCGCCGAATCCGCCGTCGACGACTTCGACGCGCTCCTGCTCCCCGGTGGCACCACCAACCCTGACAAGCTACGCCAGGACCCCGCGGCGGTCGCCTTCGTCAAGGAGTTCGCCGCCACCGGCAAACCGATCGGCGTCATCTGCCACGGACCGTGGACCCTCGTCGAAGCCGACGCCGTCCGCGGCCGCACCCTCACCGCCTACCCCAGCGTGCGCACCGACATCCGCAACGCGGGTGGCACCGTGGTCGACCAGGAAGTCGTGACCGACAACGGCCTCGTGTCGAGCCGAAACCCCACCGACCTGCCCGCCTTCTGCGCCGAGATCGTCAAGGAATTCGCCGAGGGCAGACACTGAACCGCGTGCTGTCGACCTGTGCGTCGTTTCGTTCGGCGTATCGGGGTATGCGGCCCGCATGACATCGTATTGGTTCGCAGAGACGCCGGCCCGCCCTCCGCTCGCCGGTGACATCGAGGTCGACACCGTGGTGATCGGCGCCGGGATCGTCGGACTGACCACCGCGTTTCTCCTGACCGAGCAGGGCCGCGAGGTCGCCGTCCTCGAGGCACGTCAGCTCGGCGCCGTCACGACCGGCGCATCCACCGCGAAGATCTCACTGCTGCAGGGAACTCGCGCACAGGCCATCGCCCGCCGGCACGGCATCGGCGTTCTGGCGCAGTATCTGGCCGCGAATCAGGCGGGCTTCGACTGGTTGCTCGAATTCTGTATCGACCACGGGATCGATACGCAGCGCGTTCCCGCGGTCACCTACGCGCAGAATGCCGACGAGTTCGCGGCGGTCCGCGCCGAGTACGAGGCCACCCGTGCGGTGGGCCTGCCCACCCAGCTGATCGACGAGTTCGAGGTCGGTTTCCCCACGCACGGCGGTGTCCAGCTCAGGGAGCAGGCGCAGGTCGATCCGGTCGCGGTTCTCACCGCGCTCGCGGGCGATATCGAGGCGCGCGGTAGCCGGATTTTCGAATCGACTCGCGCACAGCGACTTCGCCGGCGCGACGGTGGCGTCGTGATCGGCACCGACCAGGGCGAGGTCTCGGCGGCGAACGCCATCGTGGCGACCGGCTCGCCGGTGTTCGACCGGCTCGGCCTCGCGGCGCAACTCACGGCCCAGCGGTCCTATTTGGCCGCCTTCGAGGTTCCAGGGCCGATTCCGCACGAGATGTTCATCAGCGCGGGTCAGCCGATTCGTTCGCTGCGCTGGTGCCCCGCCGAAGCCGGCGATGTCCTGCTGGTCGGTGGTAGCGGCCACGACGTCGGCCGCGTGGGCTCCGAGGCCGATCAGGTCACGGAGTTGCTGGACTGGACGGATCGCTGGTTCCCCGGCGCGCGGCTACTCGATCGCTGGTCCGCGCAGGACTACCACCCGATCTCCGAACTGCCCTACGTCGGCGCGGTACAGCTGGGTGCCGACGAGGTGCAGTGCGCGACCGGATTCGCCAAGTGGGGCATCACCAACGGCGTCGCCGCCGCGCTGGTGTTGGCCGGCCGACTGACCGACCGCAGGCCCGCGTGGTCGCGAGCCTACGACGGCTGGCGTTCCGGTGCGGTGAAGACGCTGTTCGCCGGTGTGCAGGCCAATGCCGCAGTGGCGCGGCACCTGTCGACCGGATGGCTGCACCTGCTCGGCACCGACGCCGCGACGCCGCCGCTCGAAGGAGAGGGCAGGGTCGAACGTCATGGCCTGCACCCGAGGGCGCTGTGCACCGTCGCTGGTGAGACCCACACGGTGTCGGCGGTCTGCACGCACCTGCGCGGCATTCTCAACTGGAACGATGCCGAGAAGACCTGGGACTGTCCGCTGCACGGCTCCCGCTTCGCGCCGGACGGTGCGGTGCTGGAAGGCCCAGCGACCGCACCGCTGCCGCACTGATCTGCTCAGCGCGCGAAGAAGAGGGCGAGCACCGCGCGATCGTGTTGCCGAACTGCCCCTGCGAACCGATCAGGTCCGATCGTCGTCCGTGGTTCCGGTACGCCGACTGGATTCGTCGCGCTCGGGAGTCAAGGTCAGCGCGTCCTGCGCGTCGACGCCCGCTGCCTCGGACCACTCGCCACGCAACCGCTGTATCGCGGCCTCCTCGCCGCCGCCGTCGGCAAGCGCGATGTCCCGACGCCACTGAGCGATGATGTCCAGGGGATCCATGAACTTCTCCTCCTTCGACGATGTGTTGACCCGCTCGCGCGACCTACGGCCGCACCGTCGTGGTACCTCGAAATCCGCGTCCCAAACAGCCGCGCGCCGGAGCGGGGATTCGGCGACGCCTGATCGGCTGTGCCAGGGCGGGGTCCTACCCCGGTCGAGGCCTCGTCCTGTTCGTCACGAGCACGCCGCACGGCCGGCTCAAAGCGCGAACAGGATCGCCACCGCGCCGGCGACGAACAGCGCCACGATCAGCACTGTCACCACTACCGCGGCGACGCCGGTCGGCGGGAATCTGTGCCGAGTCCGGGGCTCCGGTGCCGACAGTCCCGAGGTCTGGGGCGTCTCCGGCGGCGTCGAGCCGGGTGGCACACCACCACCCGCCTCCAGATCAGGGATGCGAGCGGGATCAGGATCCATGGAAGCCATAGTTATACCTCCTCCATATCCCGCTCTACCCGCGCCTACGCCGCTCAATCACGGTAATCGGACGCGTCTCACTCGGTGAGGACGGGACCTTTGCCCTTGCCTTTGCCCTCGCCCTTTCCTTTCCCCTTGCCCTTCCCGTCGGAGTCGCTCTCCGGCTTGCCGCCTTCGTCGCTGTCGCCGATAGCCTCGACGGCGTGCCGGCCTCCCTCGGCGATTCCGTGCGGCGACTGTGTCGGGCCAAGTGCTCGGGGCTGAGCGGCCGTTGTTCCGGCACCCAGGAAAGCGATGACGACACCGATTGTCACGGTGGCCGCGATTCCGCGAGTCGACAACATGAATCCCCTTCTCGTCTCGGACGTGGTGCGTCGGTGATGAACCGATCCAGCCTATCGGCGGCAAGGGCGCTGACCAGGAATGCGGCGGCGGTGCGTTATCGTCGAAATGCCAGCTGCCCTGGCGATCCATGCTGACCTGACAATCAGGGAGGAATCGTGGACATCACCGAGCTGATCCTTGACGACCACCACGAGCAGCGCCGGCTGTTCGCGATCTTGGAACAGATCGATCGCACCGACACCGATGCGCTGTCGTCGATCTGGGACAGGCTCGCGGCCTTCCTCGAGCTACACGCGCAGGCCGAGGAGGAGATCTTCTACCCCGCGTTGCTCGAGACGGGCATCGCGGCCAGGCGCACGGGCGTGGTGGAGGACGAGACGCTCGACGCCATCCACGATCACAACGAGATCAGAGACGCGGTGGCCGACGTCGCGCACCACCAGGTCGGCACCGATGACTGGTACGCGGCCGTCGCGGCGGCCAACCTCGCCAACAGCGACCACATGGCCGAGGAAGAGCGCGAAGGCCTCACCGAATTCCGCCGGCTGGCCGCGGTACCGCAACGCCATCGACTGGCCGTCACCTTCGCAGCCTACGAAGCGCGCCACTACGCCGGTGTGCGGCCGGTCGACAAGGATCCCAGCAATTATGTCCACGCCGTGGAGAAGCAGGAGCCACTAGCGAACGGATCGCTCGCTGTCGGCAGTCTGAAACAGAACAGATCGTAGAGAGGCCGTGGTGGTCCTGTTTCGACCCGATGCGCTCGGGTATCGCGCGGTGTAGATCGACCCACCGACCGCCGCCGGGAACAGGATGGCCGAACTCCTGACCGGCGGGCGGGCGGTTGCCGGGGTCAGCGCGTCCCGTTCGGGCGCTGTCCCACACGACGGCCCCGGCAACCGCCAACCACCCGGCAGTGTGAATGCGACATCGTCGGCGGGGCTACGCTGCGATGGTGCCGGCCCCGATCGCCAGGTAGGCCGTCATCAGAATGAACAGAAACCAGCCGGCGCCCTGCCATGTCCGCCATGAGTAGCCGTCGCGCCACCGCTGGTAGGTCCGGACGAACGCGCCGATGCCCCCGAGCAGCAGAATGACGGAGGGACCGATCACGACGGCCGACTCGGCTGGGGTGTCACACAGGTGGGTATGCGCCTGCGCGCACGCGCCCCGGTTCGCCGCCCACACATTCACCGCCGCGAAGACAAGCGCCGCGACGCCGACCACACACACGACATACAGCGCGGCCCGCCGGTATTCCCCGTCGTCGGACCCACGCTTTTCGACGTCGTCGACCATCAGCAACGCCCCGAGGCAATCGACGCCTCAGAGTTCCTGGCCGGTTCGGTGGTCTCCGGCACTACGTCACCTTTCTGCTCGCGGTCTCCTACCGCGCTACCCGCGCGTGCACACCCGAAACAACGGGACCGCCACCCCGGTCACCTGCGAAGGCTGGATCTCCGCACCGACACCGAGCACCCACCGAAAACCTGGCGACACCGGTGACCATCCCAGCCACAATGGCCGACGTGGAAAAGGTCGAAGTCGTTGTCGCCCATCATGAGCGCGCGACAGTGCGCGTCGGCGACGTGTTCCTGAAGATCGACATCGATCAGAAGCACACCGATGTGGAGGTCGCCGCGATGGTCGGCGCACCGATTCCGACACCGGAGATCCTGTGGCACACACCGCCAGTACTCGCGCTCGCCGCACTGCCGGGTACAGCACTCGGCCGCCTCGGTCGGCCATCGACCGCGTCGTCGGCCGCATGGTCCGCGGCGGGGGCCACGGTCCGGCGGCTGCACGACGCGCCGCTACCACCCTGGCCCGGTCGCAACCTCGACGAGCTCACGCGCGAGCTCGACGGCGAATGCGAGTGGCTCATCACGAACGGCGTTCTCCCGACCGACGTGGTCACAACCAACCGCCGGATTGCCGAAGCCGCACTTCGGCCATGTGCGCCGGTGTTCATCCACGGCGACCTCCAAGCCGCCCATGTGTTCGTCGAGGGTGACGAGGTCACCGGTGTGATCGACTGGTCCGAGGCGGCTCGCGGCGATGCCATGTACGACCTCGCCACCCTCACGCTCGGGCATGAGGAACACCTCTGCGATGTCATCGCCGGGTACGGCACCGATATCGACCTCGATGTGATCCGGGCGTGGTGGTCGTTGCGAAGCCTGCTGGGAGTCCGCTGGTTGGTCGAGCACGGCTTCGACCCCACCTCGCCAGGCTGCGAGGTCGACGTGCTGAACACCCAGGCGATGCGAGACCGACCAGGCGATCAGCCCGCGTAGTTCTCGGGGATCTGTGTTTCCGCCCAGTCCGCGCGGCGGTGGCCGGACGCGGCGTCGCGTCGGCCACCGTCGCGCCTCACGGCTGGTAGTTCCGGACGAAGTTCGTGTCCGTGCCGAGGGGGCCGATCGTCGCGGCGCCGCCGGGTTGGCCAAGCGGCAGGGGGCGGCCGGGTAGGGGCTCGTCGAAGAATCGCCGGTTTTCGATGATGAACTGGTCTTGGCCGGCGGGGAGATCGTCTTCGTAGTGGATCGCCTCGACCGGGCAGACCGGTTCGCATGCGCCGCAGTCGATGCATTCGTCGGGCTGGATGTAGGCCATGCGATCGCCGATGAAGATGCAGTCGATCGGGCATTCCTCGATGCAGGCCCGGTCGAGGATGTCTACGCAGGCGGCGCCGATCACGAATGTCACGGTGTTCTCCTCGCTGTACTTCGTCCACCATGCGCGGACAGGGACAAGCCTGGTCGCCGGGTGCCTGCTCGGGTAGCGGTCGATATCCATCGCCTCGTAAGGTTTCCTTATGAGCTTGCCGAGGGGAACGCCCGACCTGGAGGTGCTCGACCTGCTGGTGTCGGTCGCGGAGTTGGGCAGCCTCGGCGCGGCCGCGCGCAGGCACGGAATCAGCCAACCTGCCGTCGGCATGCGAATCAGCGCGTTGGAGCGGCGATTACAGCTGCGTCTGCTCGATCGCGGGCCCACCGGTTCGGACCTGACCGACGCGGGCTACGACGTGGTCGAACTCGCCCGTCCGGTGCTGGCCGCCGGTGCCACGCTGATGGACGGCGTCGCGGAACTGCACCGCGCGCTGCACCCGAGTCTGCGCGTCATGGCCTCGAAAACCATTGCCGACCACCGTATTCCGCACTGGCTGTCGGCCCTGCGGAAGCTACGCCCCGAACTGGCGGTGGAACTGGACGTGGCGAACTCCCAGCAGGTGACGGCGGCGGTCCACGCACGCGAGGCCGAGCTCGGCTTCGTCGAGGGCCCCCACTCCCCCGCTGGACTGGGCAGCCGGGTCCTCGTGGCCGACGAACTCGCCGTGGTCGTCGCGCCGAATCACCCGTGGGCCACCCGGCGCCGCGCGGTGACACTGCGCGAACTCGCCAACACCCCACTGTTGTGGCGCGAGAAGGGTTCCGGCACCCGCGACACGGTCTGGGAGGCACTCGAGATCCACGGCACCCCCGCCCGGCCCGCAGCCGAACTCGGCTCGGCGGCGGCCATTCTCACCACCGCCCGCAGCGGTACCGCGCCCGCGGTGGTGAGCCGCCTGATAGTGGCGCACGAACTGCGCGCCGGCACCCTGCACGAGGTGCGACTGGCCGAGGGGATCACCCTGACCAGGAAGTTCCGGGCCATCTGGCACCGCAGAACCCCCCCTACCGGCCCGGCCGAGGACCTCGTCGAACTCGCCGCCCGGATCGAGTCGGCGCGGCCCAACAGGCGCTAGCGGGTGTAGCTGGCCACACCACCGACTCGGTGGACAGCTCGATCGAAATTCCGCGCCACGACGACAACCATGGAGCCATGACCGAGACACCAGCCGAGCCGACTGTCGTGGTCGACATCGCCGGCGAACCGACCGTTGCGCTCACCGCCACGCCGGACGAACCGCGCCGCCGGACCGGACCGCTGGCCGCGGTATTGCGCGCGCCGATCGAGGCCAGGACCTGGAAGGAGCTCGCCTATCTGGTCCTGTCGTTCGTCCTCGGCTGCGTGGCCGTGTGCTACCTGTTCTTCGGGTTCGGCGGCGGTCTGTACGCGTCGATCTTTCTCATCGGCATTCCGTTGCTGGCGACAATTCTGCTCGGCGGGCGGGTATGGGGCCGGATCTACCGGTTCCTCGGCCGCACACTGCTCGACACCTCGGTCGAACCGCCACCGGATTTCATCCGGGCGAGCGGGTTCTTCGGCTTCCTGAAGAGCGCGTTCACCGATCGACCGAGCTGGCGCGCGTTGCTGTTCCTGCTGGCGCAGTCCGTGCTCGGCGTCGCGGTGGGCTACGTCGTTCTCGTGGTGATCGCGATAGTCGGTTTCACGGCGATCTCGCCCATTCCCTGGGTGCTGTTCGATCCGGTCCAGGTGGACGGCAACGGCGTGGAGCGCCACAGCCTCGCCCAGTTCGGATCGTTCTACATCGACACCTGGCCACGCGCGCTCGCCCTGTCCGGTATCGGCATCGTGCTGTGCTTCGCGCTGCCGTGGCTGGTCCGTGGCGTGTGCTGGTTGCATCGGTTGCTGATCGTCCACCTGTTGGCGGCGACACCGCGCGACCGGCAACTGGTAGAACTGCGGGCCAGCAGGCGGGCCGCGGTGGACGACGCGACCGCCACCCTGAGCCGCGTCGAGCGCGACCTGCACGACGGCACGCAAGCCCGGCTGGTCACCATCGCCATGGCGCTGGGCCGGGCAGAAGAACGCCTGGCCGCCGGCGGCGATGCCCGTGACCTCATCGCCGAGGCACGTGCCAACTCCAAGGAGGCGCTGACCGAACTGCGCGAACTGGTCCGCGGCATCCATCCACCCGCGCTCGAGCTGGGCCTCGGCCCGGCGCTGGAGACCCTCACCGCTCGCTGCGCGGTGCCGGTCGACCTGCGCGTGCAGATACCACGGCGGCCGAGCCCGGCCATCGAGGCGATCGCCTACTTCTCCGTCGCCGAGCTACTCACCAATGTGGTCAAACACGCGCACGCGAACCGGGCCACCGTGACCGTGCTGCCCAACAGCCTGCGATCTATCGCGGTCACCGTGCGGGACAACGGAATCGGTGGTGCGCCCCGACCCGGCACGCACACCGTGACCGGCAGCGGATTGGCCGGGCTCGCCGCCCGTGCGCTCGCTGTCGACGGCACGCTCACCGTCGACAGCCCCGCCGGTGGGCCTACCGTGGTGACCATGATCCTGCCGAACGAGGGCCCGCAGTGACCACGGGCGGCGCACCCCTGCGGGTGGTGATCGCCGAGGACAGCGCCATCCTGCGCGACGGGTTGGCCGGGCTGCTCACCGAACGCGGACACCAGGTGGTGGCGATGGTCGGCGACGCGACGACGTTGAGCGTGGTCGTCGAAGCCCACCGGCCCGATGTCGCGGTGGTGGATGTGCGGATGCCGCCCACCTTCACCGACGAGGGCCTGCTCGCCGCCATCGAACTGCGCCGGAAATATCCGGACACCGGCGTGCTGGTGTTCTCGCAGTGGATCGAAACCCGGTACGCGACAGAACTTCTCGCCGCAGGCGCCAGTGGCGTCGGCTACCTGCTCAAGGACCGCGTCGCCGACGTCGGTGACTTCGTCGACGCACTGCACCGGGTCGCCACCGGCGGCACCGCACTCGACCCCGAGGTGGTGAGTCAGCTGATGGGCGCGTCCCGGCAACAGGATTCGCTCGCCCGGCTCACCCCGCGCGAACGGGAGGTCCTCGAACTGATGGCACAGGGACTCACCAACAACGCCATCGCCACCTCGCTCACCGTGACCGAGCGGGCCGTCGAGAAGCACATCGGCAACATCTTCACCAAACTCGATCTGCCACCGTCGGATACGCGCCACCGGCGGGTGCTGGCGGTGCTGCGACTCAAAGGGTGAGCCGCGCACCCGTCAGCACTCCGACAGTTCGGCACGATGGCCGGCGGTGGTGGGCGTGATCGCGGCCTGACCGATCTGCCTGCCGATCCGGGTCAGCAGTTCCCGGGTCAGTTCTGGGTCATCGGCGGTATTCCTGTCGGTGTAGTCGCCGAGCGAATGGATACCGGCGAATCCTGCCGGGCCCCATTGCGCTGGGGACAGCGTGCTCCGGCCGGCGACGGCGACGACCGGCACCGGGTGTGCGCGTCGGGCGAGCACCGTGGGCAGTTTGCCGTTGGCTGTCTGCTCATCGATACTTCCCTCCCCCGTGATCACCAGGTCGAAGCCCGGCAGGTGCCGATCGAACTCGAACAATTCGAGGAAGAACTCGGCACCGGACACGATGGTGCCGCCGAGCAGCAGCGCGGCGAAACCGATCCCGCCCGCGCTGCCGGCTCCTGCTGTGGCCGCGACAGTCATCGCGTCCGGGTAGCCACTACGGGCGAACGCCTCGACGAGCTTGGTCAGGCCCGCGTCGAGCAGTCGCACCTCGGCGGCGCTCGCCCCCTTCTGCGGTCCGTACACGGCCGCCGCACCGGCCGGTCCGAGCAAGGGGTTGGTGACATCGCTGGCGACCACGATCTCGACGCCGGTCAGATTCACCACCCGAGACGAGTCGACGGTGTGGACTCGAATCGAGTTCCGTCCGCACGCGCGCAGCTGTCTTCCCCTCGCGTCGGCGAAGGTGAAGCCCAGCGCCGCGAGGAGCCCCATGCCGCCGTCGGTGCTGGCACTGCCACCGAGAGCGAGGACCAGCCGGTGTGGCCGAAAGCGCAACGCTTGCGAAATAGCTTGTCCCATCCCGAGACTGCTCGTATCCAGCGGCAGCGCACGGCCGTTCGGCAAGGTGGTGAGGCCGCAGGTGTTGGCGACCTCCACCACCGCGGTGCCGTCGCCGACGGCGATCCGCCCGGAGCTCGGTGTTCCCGCCGCCCCGGCCACCAGCACCGGATGCGGCGCGAACCCGGCCGCTACCGCGGCGTCCACGCTCCCGTCACCGCCGTCGGCCAGCGGCATCCTGACACTGTCGACCCCCGCCACCGCCAAGCCCGCCGCCAGCCGGTCGGCCACCTCGGCCGCGGAGAGACTTCCTTTGAATTTGTCCGGCGCGACCAGAACCCTCACGCGGTTGACTTCCTCTCAGCGAGTCGACGGGGGTCGGCGATCAGTCCGCTTGTGCGACCGAGCCGAGCAGATCCCGGACCCGGTTGGCGACCGTGATGAATTCCGGCGTTTCCATCGTCGTGGCGTAATCCCGATGCGCGGGCAGGTCGACGTCGAGCAATTCGATGATCCGGCCCGGCCTCGGGCTCATCACGACCACCCGGTTGGCGAGGTAGACGGCCTCGGCCACCGAATGGGTGACCAGCAGCACCGTCGTGCCCGTCTCGCGCCAGATCCGATGCAGCTCGACGTTCATCCGTTCCCTGGTGAGCGCGTCGAGCGCGCCGAACGGCTCGTCCATCAGCAGCACTTCCGGTTCGTGCAGCAGGGCCCGGCACAGCGAAACCCGTTGCTGCATACCGCCGGAGAGTTCGTGCGGCAGGGCGTTCTCGAACCCGCTGAGTCCGGTCATCTCGATCAGACGCGCGCATTCGGCCGCGGCGGCGCGCTTGTTCATGCCGCGCATCTCGGCCTGGAGCAGGATGTTCTTGCGGACGGTTCGCCATTCCAGCAGTGCGGCGCGCTGGAAGACATAACCGATATTGCGCTGCGGCCCGCGCACGGGGGCGCCGCCGAGTTCTACGCTGCCCCCGCTCGCTTCGGTGAGACCGGCGACGACTTTCAGCAGCGTCGATTTGCCGCAGCCCGACGGGCCGACGATCGACACGAATTCGCCTGGGCGGACCCGTAGATCCACATTCCGCAGCGCGGTGACCTCGCCGCGTTTGGACGCGAACCGCACGGTCAGATCGTCCACCGCGACTGCGGTGTCGGTGCGGGCGATGGTGTTGGGTGGTGTGCTCATCTCGTCACTGCTCCGGTCACGGCGTGGGGGTTGGCGTGAACTTCGAGTCCCAGTACTTGGCCGGGTCCTCGGCTTTGTCGAGCAGCTTCGCGGTGCTCAGCACCTCGACGGTGGCACGCCAATTCGCCTCGGCGTTGGTTCCCGGCGCCTTGCCAACGGTGTCCGGGGTGCTGAGCAGCGGGATGGTCTGCTGCCACTGCTGGAGCAGCACCTGCTGCGGCGGCAGTTGCGGGTCCTTGCCTTCCATCGCGGCGACCGCTGCCTCCGGCTTCGCGACCGCGGCGGCGAAGGCCTCGCTCGTCGCGTCCACCATGGCCTGGACCAGTTTGGGCGAGGATTCGATGGTGGCCTGGTTGGCGATCAGGCCGTTGCTGAAGAAGTTCAGGCCCTGGTCCGAATACCGCAGGTAGCGAACCTCTTTGCCGCTCTTGTTCGCGATGGTGGGGCCCTGGTCGTGCGCGAATCCGATCAGCCCGTCGACGCGGCCCGAGAGCATCGCCGACATCTTGCCCGCCGAGTCGAGGCTCTGCTGGGTCACCTGATCTGCCGCGACGCCCGCCTTGTCGAGATAGACCGGGAAGGTGGTGGTCGGCGCGTCACCCGCGGAGACGGCAATGGTCTTACCCACCAGATCGGCCGGCGTCCGGATATTCGAATCGGCGAACACCTGCACCGCCGACGGCGTGGTCTGCAGGAAGACCCCGACGCTCTTGATCTTGACACCCTTGTCGATATTGCTGAGTACGGCCGGAGTGTCGGCCCAGCCGAAGTCGGTCTGCTTCGAGCCGGTGGCCTGCGCGGTCTTGGTGGAACCCTGTCCCGCCGAGATCTTCAGATCGATACCGTGTTTGGCGAAGATCCCTTCTTGCACCCCGTAATAGAACGGGGCGTGCTCGCCGTAGGGGTACCAGTTGAGCATCAGCGACACGGCGGTGGTCTTCCCATCGGTGCCGGGATCCTTCGTGTCGTCGCCGCCGCCTGCGCAGCCGGTCAATGCCAGGACCGAGGCCACCGCCGCGGCGCCGATCGTCGTGAGTGTGCGGTTTCGGAATTTCATGCGATTTCTCCAGCTGTGGCGCGAATACGGTTGTTCGACATGCTCATGCGGCACCGACGACCGAGGCCGTGGATCGACGGGAGGCGTGCCAGGGAATGAGGAACTGCTCGGCGATCTCGATGATCGCGAACAGGATGATGCCAAGCATGGACATGATGATCAGGGCGGCGAACAGCATTGCCGTGTCGATATTTCCGTTGGCTTGCAGGATCACGTAGCCGAGCCCCTCGTTGGCGCCGACGAATTCGCCGACCACGGCGCCGGTGACCGCGAGGGTGGCGGCGATCTTCAGTCCGGACATCAATTGCGGCAGTGATGCGGGAAAACGCACTTTCACGAACGTCTTCCAATTGCTCGCACCCATCGTGGAGGTGAGTTCGAGGATCTCTGGATCCACCGAGCGCAGCCCGGCCATACCGGAGATGACAATCGGGAAGAATGCCATCAGCACGGCCACGAGGATTTTCGGACTGGTGCCGAATCCGAGCCAGACGATGAACAGCGGCGCGATCGCGATTTTCGGAATGACCTGCGCGAAAAGGATGAGCGGGTACATCGTTCGCTCGACACCGCGGGAGTAGATCATCACCAGGGCGACGGCTTCGCCGATCAGTGCGGCGATGATGAAACCGACCACCGTCTCGTAGGCCGTGACCCAGGTGTTGTCGAGGAGATAGGCCGAATTGTCGACGGCGGTGCGCCAGGTATCCGCCGGCGACGGCAGAATGTAGGGCTCGACGAGCTCGAACTCGGTGACCGCCCACCAGGCGACGATGAGCACCGCCACCAGGGCGAGCGGCCGCCACACGGTCGACCACAGAGTGGATGGGGAGGGGAGCTTTGGGCGCCGGGCGCGAACGGGTTGCGTCGCTTTCGGTGCTGAGGAACTGGCCTCGACGGACGTGACTACCGCCATCTGGAGTCCTAAAGCTAGTAGTGGAGCGGGGTTCGAACTGCACCCGCTGGGAATGCGCTTTCCGACGCTGGAGCCGAGGCTAGTGTGACCGGCCCCACAGTGTCAAGGGTTTCGGATTATCGCAGGTCAGAGCTATCGAAAAATGGTGCTGTCGCGCAGGATCACCCGGCCGGGCACGAATTCGTGTGCCCGCGAGGCCGTCGCGGAATCGTCGAGCGCGAGCGCGACGGCGCGCTCGCCGATCTCGACCAGCGACAGCGCCACCGTCGACAGACCGGGCACATGGTCGCGCAGCGTCAAGATGTCGTCGAACCCGGCGACGCAGACATCGTCGGGCACCGCGAGGCCGAGCTCACGCCACGCCGCGATCGCCCCGATCGCCATCACATCGCTGACCGCGAAGACGCAGGGCACGATGTTGCCGACCTGCCCCGGATGCAGATCCAACGCGGCCGAGAGCCTGCGGGCGGCGCTGAAACCCCCGTCGCGGGAGAAGTCCCCCGCGATCTCCACCAGCGGTGTCACGCCCTGCGTCGCCAGCGCTTCGACGAAGCCGTTGCGCCGGTCGACGGCAGTCCTGATGTGGCCAGGCCCGCCGATGACGGCGAAATCCCGGTGACCCTGCGCGAGCAAGGCATGCGCCAATTGTGCTGATGCCACATAGTTTTCGGGCTCCACGGCGGCGCCGAAGGACAGCGGTTGGCCGATCACGACCACCTTGCCGCTGTTGTCCAGATACCGCGCGCATTCCTTCTCGAGATCGCGGTCGAGGTCTCCGCTCTGGCGAGAACCCGCCAGGATGATCGCGTCGGCGCGGTGCGAGATGAACGTGCTCACGGACTCGCGTTCGATATCGAAATCGCGTTGCGTACTCGCCAGCAACACGAGTTTGCCCGCTCTGCGCGCTGCTGCCTGGACGCCCTGCACGATCGAGGAGAAGTAGGGGTCGGCGATATCGTGCACGACGAGCCCGATGAGCCCGGTCGACGACCGCGCCAGCGCCTGGGCCTGGGCATTTGCCACATATCCCAATTCGGCGGCGGCGGCGCGAACCCGGTCGGCGACGCCCTCGCCGGGCACCCGTGACGATCCGTTGAGTACGCGTGACGCGGTTGCCTGGGAAACGCCCGCCCTGGTCGCTACGTCTTGCAATCTCACAGCCGCCATGGCTTCGTGCCTCGTTCTCTCAGTGCGCGTGGGGTTGACCGAAGTTCGTGACTAGCATAGCTTGGAAAGCGCATTCCGACGCTGACTTGTCCACTCGACGTATACGGGTCCCGCATACCGTCCACGACCCATTCTGCGGTCGTCAGCCACGCAAAATCAGAAGAGGCACACCAACAATGCCCGATTCCACTCCCCCGCGCACGCTCCGCATCGCCATGAACGGCGTCACCGGTCGCATGGGCTACCGCCAGCACCTGATGCGATCGATCCTGCCGATCCGCGACGGCGGCGGACTGCTGCTCCCCGATGGCAGCCGCGTCCAGGTCGAGCCGATCCTGGTCGGCCGCAATGCCGCCAAGCTCGCCGAACTCGCCGAAGAACACGGCATCGCCGAATGGAGCACCGACGCGGCCGCCGTCATCGCCGATCCGTCCATCGACATCTATTTCGACGCGCAAGTCACCTCGCGTCGCGCCGAGGCGCTCGCGGCGGCGATGAAAGCGGGCAAACACGTCTTCACCGAGAAGCCGACCGCCGAAACGCTGGCCGAGGCCGTCGAGCTCGCCCGGGTGGCCGCGAACGCCGGCGTCACCGCGGGAGTCGTGCACGACAAGCTCTACCTGCCGGGCCTGGTGAAGTTGCGCAGGCTCGTCGACGAAGGCTTCTTCGGCCGGATCCTCTCGCTGCGCGGCGAATTCGGTTACTGGGTCTTCGAAGGCGACGGCCAACCCGCCCAGCGACCCAGCTGGAACTACCGGGCCGAAGACGGTGGCGGCATCGTCGTCGACATGTTCTGTCACTGGAACTACGTGCTCGAGGGCCTGCTCGGCAAAGTCGAGGCGGTCACCGCGAAGGCGACCACCCACATCCCCACTCGATGGGACGAACAGAGCAAGCCCTATCCGGCCACCGCCGACGATGCCGCCTACGGGATCTTCGAGATGGAAAACGGCGTTGTCGCGCAGATCAATTCGTCGTGGGCGGTGCGCGTGTACCGCGATGAGCTCGTCGAGTTCCAGATCGACGGAACCCACGGCTCCGCGGTCGCAGGGTTGCGCAAGTGCGTCGCGCAGCATCGCTCGCATACGCCAAAGCCGGTCTGGAATCCCGATCTTCCGGTCACCGAGCCGTTCCGTGATCAGTGGCTGGAGGTGCCGGCGAACGCGGATCTGGACAACGGGTTCAAGTTGCAATGGGAGGAATTCCTGACCGATGTCGTGAACGAACGGCCGCACCGTTACGGGCTGTTGTCGGCCGCACGCGGGGTTCAACTGGCCGAACTGGGCCTGCGCAGCTCCGCTGAGGGCCGCCGGATCGAGATCCCGGAGGTCACGCTGTGACCACGACGTCCACGGGGCTGTCGGTCATGCTGCCCGTCGACGGCGGCCTCCACCCTTACGTTCTCGGTGCGCCGGGCACCTGGACGCGGCCGGCGCAGCCGATCACCTCGCGCGTGGCTTTCGCCGCCGCGCATGTGATTCCGTGCGCGACGGCCGACAACACACCGGGTGCGCCCGCGACTGTCGACTGGGACGCGACGCTGGCCTACCGGCACGAGCTGTGGTCCTACGGGCTCGGGGTCGCCGACGCCATGGACACCGCACAGCGCGGCATGGGCCTCGACTGGCGGGCGACCGCGGAATTGATCCGGCGATCCGGCGCCGAGGCGGCCTCGGCAGGCGGCAGGCTCGCCTGCGGAGCCGGGACCGATCAGCTCGACCTCGCCGGAATCCCCGCCGGGTCGGCCGGACTCGCCAGGATCGTCGATGCCTATCGCGAGCAGATCGACGTGGTGACAGAGGCGGGCGCGCAGGTGATCCTGATGGCCTCGCGCGCACTCGTCCAGGTCGCCCGTTCGGCCGCCGACTATGTGTACGTCTACGAGAAACTGCTGGGCAGTGTCGATCGACCGGTGATCCTGCACTGGCTGGGCACCATGTTCGACCCTGCGCTGCAGGGATATTGGGGCAGCGCCGATGTCGATACCGCCACCGAGACGTTCCGCGCACTCATCGAGAACAACAGATCGAAGATCGACGGGGTCAAGGTCTCACTGCTCGACGCGGCACACGAGATCGCACTTCGACGCGCGCTACCCGACGGGGTTCGGCTGTACACCGGCGACGACTTCAACTATCCCGAGCTGATCATCGGTGACGCGCAAGGACATTCGGATGCGCTGCTCGGCGTCTTCGCGGCGATCTACCCGGCCGCGTCCACCGCGTTGCAGGAAATCGACAACGGCAATGTGGCGCGTGCGTCGGAGATCCTCAGCTCCACCCAGGAGCTCGGTCGCCACATCTTCGCGGCACCGACGTACTACTACAAGACCGGTATCGCCTTCTTGTCGTGGCTCAACGGCAAGCAAGCGGGCTTCTCGATGGTGGCAGGACTGTCCACGGGGCGATCTGTGCCGCATACGGCCGAATTGTTCCGGCTCGCGGACAAGGCCGGACTGCTGTCGGACCCGGAACTGGCCGCGCACCGCATGCGGGTCTACCTCGAACTGAACGGATTCCGATCATGACATCGGTTGCGGCACAGCACATGCCATTCGATCTGGCCGACCCGTACCGGTCGCTGTCGTTGAACACGGCGACGACGAAGAAGTGGACCCTGGCCGAGGCGGTGGACGGGGCCGCCCGCGCGGGGCTCGGCGCGATCGGGCTGTGGCGCGATCGGGTCGACGAGGTCGGTGCCGCCACCGCCGCGAAGATCGTCACCGATGCGGGGTTGCGCGTATCCAGCCTGTGCCGCGGCGGCTTCCTGACCGCATCGAACGACGAACAGGCGGCACTCGACGACAACCGCCGTGCCATCGACGACGCGGCGACGCTGGCCACGCGGGAACTGGTGATGGTGATGGGCGGAATGCCGGACCGCGACCTCGCGGGCGCGCGGGCGCGGGTCGAGGAGCGGCTCGCCGTGCTGGTCCCGTACGCGGCCGAGCGCGGTGTCCGCCTTGCCCTCGAACCGTTGCATCCGATGTTCTGCGCCGACCGCGCGGTGATTTCCACCCTGGCGCAGGCATTGTCGATGGCGCGACCGCATCCGGCGCAGACCGTGGGTGTCGTGGTCGACACCTTCCATCTCTGGTGGGATCCGACCCTGGCCGAACAGATCGCGCAAGCCGGCGCAGCCGAGCGGATCAGTTCCTATCAGGTGTGCGACTGGCTGAACCCGATGACCGCCGATCCGCTGCTGTCGCGGGGCATGATGGGCGACGGCGTCATCGACTTCACGACTATCGGTCGGTGGGTTCGCGACGCCGGGTACCGCGGCGACGTCGAGATCGAGATCTTCAACGCCGAAGTGTGGTCCAGCGACGGCCATGCCGTGATCGAGACGATGAAACAGCGCTACCGAGATCTGGTCCTTCCGTCCCTCGTGGACTGACGGCACATCGCGGCCCGGCCCAGGGATGAACTGTCCTGGGCCGGGCCTACGCGATTTCCTTGTGACTACCCTCGTTCGTCTCCGAGTGAGTCGGATTCTCCGGAACGGTCGCGGATGTCGGTGATGATGGCGGAGAAGTCCCGCCCGGCGTCGGTCTGGTTGAACCGCGCGTAGATCGCGGCCGCGAGTTCGCCGAGCTGACCGTCGATCCCGTTGGCCTGCAACGCGTTCGCGGCCAGGGTGAGGTCTTTCGACATCAGCGCGGTGGCGAAGCCCGGCAGGTAGTCGTTGTTGGCCGGACTGGCAGGCACGGGTCCGGGCACCGGGCAGTAGCTGGTCAGTGCCCAGCTCTGGCCGGATGCGGTGGAGACCACGTCGAAGAACGACTGGTGGCTCAGGCCGAGCCGTTCACCGAGCACCAGTGCCTCCGACAGCCCGATCATGGAGATCCCGAGCAGCATGTTGTTGCAGATCTTCGCTGCCTGACCGACCCCGGCGTCACCGCAGTGCACCACCTTGCCGCCCATCACGCCCAGGACATCGCCCGCGTCGGCGAAATCGGCGGCCGCGCCACCCACCATGAAGGTGAGGGTGCCCGCGGTCGCCCCGGCGACGCCACCGGAGACCGGCGCGTCCAGCGGGCGGTGACCGGCCGTGACAGCCAGTGCCGCAGCTGCTTTCGCGTCGGCGACGTCGATGGTGGAACAGTCGATGAACAGCGTGCCCGGCGTAGCGGCGGGCAGCAGTTCGGCGTAGACGTCGAGGACGAGTTTGCCGTTGGGCAGCATGGTGATCACCACGTCACGGTCAGCGGCAGCCGCGGCGGCGGTGTCCACTACGGTCGCGCCGTCGGCGCGCGCCTGCTCCTGCGCGGCGGGCACCGGGTCGTAGGCGAGCACGTCGTAGCCCGCGCGCACCAGGTTCGCCGCCATCGGGCCGCCCATGTGGCCGAGCCCGAGGAAACCGATCTTCTTCGTCATCGCCGAGCCTCCGCTGCCATCGAATCCAGTTCCGCCGCACCCAGATCGGCGAAGTAGGCCGCCACCTGATCGTCGGTCACCTCGGCGAGGGTCGCGGGTCGCCACTGGGGATTGCGGTCCTTGTCGATCACCTGGGCGCGAATGCCCTCGACCAGGTCGTGTGAGCCGAGCGCGGCGACCGAGACCCGGTATTCCTGGTCGAGTACTGCCTCGAGGCTCGGCAGGTCCTGCGCCGCTCGCAGCGCGCGCAGCGTGACCTTGAGCGCGACAGGCGATTTCGCGAGCAGGTCACCGGCCGCCGCGACCGCCTGTGGCGCTTGGTCTGCCTGCAGTCGCGCCGCGATCTCCTCGACGGTGTCGGCGCTGTAGCAGGCGTCGATCCAGCCTCGCTGCGCGAGCAGGTCCGACGACGGTGCGGCCTCGGCGAACTTCGCGATCGCCGCCTCCACACCCACGGTGCCCAGCGCGTCGAGCAGCTCGGGCAGTGCGTCGGAGGGCACGTAGTAGTCGGCGAATCCGGTCGCGATAGCGTCGCCCGCGGTCATCCGCGCAGTGGTGAGCGCGACGTGGGTGCCGATCTCGCCCGGTGCCCGCGAGAGCAGGTAGGTGCCGCCGACGTCGGGGACGAAACCGATGCCGACCTCGGGCATCCCGATCTTCGAGCGCTCGGTGACGATGCGGTGGCTGCCGTGCCCGGCCAGGCCGACCCCGCCGCCCATCACGATGCCGTCCATGATCACCACGTACGGCTTGGGGTAGCTGCCGATCAGCGCGTTGAGGTGGTACTCGTCGCGCCAGAACCGCCCGGTCGGCGAATCGGCGCCCGCCGTACCGGCTTTCGCGTCGGCGTGGATGGCGACGATGTCGCCGCCCGCGCAGAGTCCACGCTCACCCGCGCCGGTCACCACGACGGCGCGCACCGCGTCGTCGTCGGCCCAGGACCGCAACGCGTCGGTGATGGCCAGTGTCATCGCGTGATTGAGGGCGTTGATGGCCTTGGGCCGGTTCAGGGTGATCAGACCCAGACCGTCACGGACGGCGATCAGGACTTCGTCGGTCATGCTGCTCCGATCAGCGAGCGGGCGACAACCACCCGCATGATTTCGTTGGTGCCCTCGAGGATCTGGTGCACCCGCAGGTCGCGCACGATCTTCTCCAGGCCGTATTCGTGCAGGTAGCCATAGCCGCCGTGCAATTGCAGCGCCTTGTTGGCCACCTCGAAGCCGGTGTCGGTGGCGAAACGCTTCGCCATCGCGCACAGCGATACCTTGTCCCGGGCGTCGTCGTCGAGCGCGGCCGCGGCCCGCCACAGCAGGGTCCGCGCCGCCTCCAGTTCGGTGGCCATATCGGCCAGCTCGAACTGCAGTGCCTCGTTGCGCACCAAGGGTTTTCCGAAGGCGTGCCGTTCGGACAGGTAGCGGACCGTCTTGTCGAGCGCGGCCTGCGCACCGCCGATCGAGCACGCGGCGATGTTGAGCCGGCCACCGTTGAGGCCGTTCATCGCGATCGAGAAGCCGTCGCCCTCCGCGCCGAGACGGTTGGCGACCGGCACCCGCGCACCGTCGAGGATCACCTGCCGGGTCGGCTGCGCGTTCCAGCCCATCTTCCGTTCGTTCGGTCCCACCGTCAGACCCGGCGTGTCGGCCGGGACGATCAGCGCCGAGATGCCGCGCGGGCCATCCCCGCCGGTGCGGACCATCATCACGTACACGTCGTTGGCGCCCGCGCCGGAGATGAACTGCTTCGCGCCGGTGAGGATGTAGTCCTCGCCGTCGCGAACGGCCTTGGTACTCAAGGCCGCCGCGTCGGACCCGACACCCGGTTCGGTGAGCGCGTAACTGCCGAGCAGCTCCAGCGACGCCATCGGTGGCACCCACCGGTGCCGCTGCTGCTCGGTGCCATAGGCATCGATCATCCAGGTCGCCATGTTGTGGATCGAGATGTAGGCCGCCACCGAGGGACACCCGGTCGAGAGCTGTTCGAAGATCCGCACCGCGTCGAGCCTGCGCAGTTCGGAGCCGCCGACATCGGCGCGCACCGAGATGCCGCCGAGCCCGAGCGGGCCCGCCTTGTGCAGCACGTCGACCGGGAAGTGTTTGCGCTCATCCCAATCCAGCGCGTTCGGTGCCAGGAACTCGTCGGCGAACTGGCGCGCGGTCTCGCCGATCGCGCGTTCGTCCGCATCGAGGGTGAACATCGCCGCTCAGTCCATCGTCGGGATGACGAACGCGTTGGACTCCTTGAGCCCGGCAGGCCAACGCTGGGTCACCGTCTTGGTCTTGGTGTAGAACCGGATCGAATCCGGGCCGTGCTGGTTGAGATCACCGAAGCCCGAGCCCTTCCAGCCACCGAAGGTGAAGTACGCGATCGGCACCGGAATCGGCACATTCACGCCGACCATGCCGACCTGCACGCGGGCGGAGAAATCGCGCGCGGTGTCACCGTCGCGGGTGAAAATGGCTACGCCGTTGCCGTATTCGTGCTCGTCGACCAACCGCAGCGCCTCCTCGTAGTCGCTCGCGCGCACCACGGTGAGTACCGGGCCGAAGATCTCTTCTTTGTAGATCCGCATGTCGGCGGTGACGTTGTCGAACAGGCTCGCGCCGACGAAGAAGCCGTTCTCGGCACCCTCGACGCTCAGGCCGCGGCCGTCGACAACCAGGTCGGCGCCCTCGTCGACACCGATCCGGACGTAGTCGTTGACCCGGTCCACCCCGTCGAGCCCGACCAGCGGCCCGAAGTCGGCGCCCGCGTCGTCGGAGCGGCCGACATTGAGCTTGTGCACCCGCTCGGTCAGTTTCGCGACCAGCCGATCCGCGGTCTCGGCCCCCACCGGCACGGCCACCGACAGCGCCATACAACGCTCACCCGCGGACCCGTACGCCGCGCCGATCAGCTGATCGGCGACGTCGTCGAGATCGGCATCGGGCATCACGACAGCGTGGTTCTTCGCGCCGCCGAAACACTGCGCACGCTTGCCGTTGGCCGTCGCGGTCTCGTAGATGTACTGCGCGATCGGGGTCGAACCGACGAAGCCGACCGCCTTGATCCGACGATCATGCAGGATCGCGTCGACGGCTTCCTTACCGCCGTTGACCACGTTGAACACCCCCGCAGGCAGACCCGCCTCGAGGAACAGCTCGGCCAGACGCAGCGGCACCGACGGATCACGCTCGGAAGGCTTGAGCACGAACGCGTTACCGCAGGCCAGCGCCGGACCCGCCTTCCACAACGGGATCATCGCCGGGAAGTTGAACGGCGTGATACCGGCGACGACACCCAGCGGCTGACGCATCGAGTACACGTCGATACCGGTGCCCGCGCTGTCGCTGTACTCACCCTTGAGCAGGTGCGGAATACCGATGGCGAACTCGATGACCTCGAGCCCGCGCTGGATATCGCCCTTGGCGTCGGCGATGGTCTTGCCGTGCTCGGACGAGAGCAGCGCGGCCAGGCTGTCCATCTCGTCGTTGACCAGGTTCACGAACTTCATCAGCACCCTGGCGCGCTTCTGCGGGTTGAACGCCGCCCACACCGGCTGCGCCGCGGCCGCGTTGTCGATCACCGCGGTCACCTCTGCGGCGCTGGCCAGCGGAACCCTGGCCTGCACCTGCCCGAGATTCGGATCGAAGACGTCGCCGAAAGCGCCGGAAGTGCCGGTGACGTGCTTGCCGCCGATGAAGTGCGTGAGTTCGCGAACCATGCCAGTCCTACTCCGTTGATGTCGGTCGCGCGGGGTGCGCAGTTGGAGGGTTTCCAATAGTTGGATGTCCAAGTAATTGGTACTTTCGCAGGACCGTGCGGCGTTTGTCAATTCCCGACCTCGACTATTGGCATTTCGCCAACAGGTGTCCGCTCTATTGCCGGACCACCGATCAGCGGTGATCGGCCGGTGCATCCAGCTGCACGGCGGATACGGCTGCATGGAGGGGTACCCGATCGCGCGCATGCGGGCCGACGGCCGCATCTCGCGCATCTACGCCGGCGCGAACGAGGTCGTTCGCCCGCTCCCCCGGACGCGCAGGCCCGCGCCTAGGCCCCGGTCACAAGGATCGGGACCACGTAGGCGCGGGCGAAGGCCGCCAGGGCCTGCTCCGAGCCGGTGTCGATGGTGCCGACCGGCTGCAGAATCAGCGAGTGCACCACCCGGCAGACCACTTCGACCCGGGCGCCGAGATCGGGAATGTCGGGGAATCTGTTGTCCTCGAGCACCTTTCGGATGATCTCGGTGGACGTGGCGACCGAGAGCAGGAAGAACGACGCTCCGTCGACGGTGAGCTGCGGCAGCAGCCGATCAGCCTCCAGCGTGAGCAGTCGCTCGACCAGCGGGTGCGCGCGCCAGCGGGTGATCACGGTGGTGAAGACGTCGACGACGATGTCGTCGAAGGCGTCGTGGCGCGCCGGGATCTCGCCCAGGTCGGCGAGCAGCCTGCGCACCTCCCGCTCGAAGGCCGCGCGCACGACGTCGTCACGCGATCCGATGCGCCGGTAGACGGTGGCACGGTCGACGTCGGCCGCCTTGGCGATGTCCTCGATCGTCGTCTTGCGCACGCCCACCCGCTCGAACTGCACGAGGGCGGCATCGAGAATTCGTTCTTCGACGGAGTCGGCGGTGGGCGAATTTCCCGAGGTCGCGGCGGTGGAGAGCACGCTTCGACGGTATCAGGCGCGACGAGCTCCGATCACAACCGCGGATCAGATCCGTCTGCAACATTGCGATACTATTTGTTGCACTGTACGGTTCGGATATGGCTGATAACGGTGCAACGGCGCGCTCCTATCAGGAACAAGCGCACGCAATTCACGCGCGGGATGTGCACTTCGACTTCTCGTCGGTGCCCCTGCACTACATCCCGGGCGAAGTACTCGCGACACATGTCACCAACGTGATGCATCTCGTCCTTCCCGAGGGCGAACGAGCGATGGCCACCTGCCTCGCCGAGGCCCTGCCCTACATCGAGGACGAGCGGCTGCGCGAGGAAGTCACCGGATTCATCGGCCAGGAGTCGATGCACGCCAGCAGCCACGAAGGCGCGCGGCGGCATCTGCAGTCGATCGGGCTCGATGTCGAGTCCTATGTCGCCAAGATCGCCTGGCTGGTCGACCGGATCCTCGGCGATCAGGGGCTCACCGGCCGCGCCAAGGAGGAATGGCTCAAGGAACGTCTCGGCTTGTTCGCCGGGATGGAGCATTTCACCGCGGTCATCGGCGAGTGGTTGCTGGAATCGGAGGTGCTGGCCGAGCTCGGGATGGACCCGACCATGCTCGATCTGGTGCGCTGGCACGGGGCCGAAGAGGTCGAGCACCGCAGCGTGGTGTTCGACGCCTATATGCACGTCGACGGCGGTTACGCGCGACGACTGCGCACCGGGCTGCTCGCCAGCGGCACGCTGCTGCCGCTGTTCGTCGTCTCGACCGCGTACTTGTATCGCCAGGATCCGAGCAAGGACAAGGGACGCTCCTGGGCCAGGCAGTTCGTGAGTGCGACGGTGCGCGGGGTGATCCCGAGTTTCACCACTTTCGTCACCGAGATGCCGCGCTACCTGCGGCCGGGTTTCCATCCCTCCCAGCTGGGTTCGATGGACAACGCCCTGCGGTACCTGGCCCACTCGCCGGCGGCGCGCGCGTGAACCCTTCCGCGGATGTCGCGACACCGAGCCTGCGCACCATCGGCGCCGCCGTCGACCTCTACAAGAAGGTGTTCACCCAGCCCGCACTGTCGCCACCACATCCGGTGCGACACAACGGCTTCGATCTCGATCTCCGGGTAGAGGCGGTGCACGCGGAGACCACCGACGTGGTGAGCCTGACCTTGGCAGGCGCCGAGGGCGAGTTCCTGCCGTCGTGGCGGCCGGGGTGCCATATCGACGTCTTCCTCGCCTCTGGTCGCCAACGCCAGTACTCCCTGTGCGGTGATCCGCGCGACCGGCGTCGCTACCGGATCGCGGTGCGCCGCATCGACAACGGCGACGGCGGATCACGGGAGATGCACACCCTGCGCGCAGGTGCCGGGCTGCGCATCCGCGGGCCACGCAACGCCTTCACCTTCGTCGAGACCGCACCGTCGTACCTGTTCATCGCCGCGGGCATCGGGATCACCCCGATCCTGCCGATGGCGCGTGCGGCCGGTGCCCGCGGGCGACTGGTCTATCTGGGCCGATCGCGCGACTCCATGCCGTTTCTCGGCGAACTCCCGGCAGGCACCGAGCTCCGGCCCGACGACGAAACCGGCACACCCGACCTTCCCGCACTGCTCGCCACCGCCGCCCCCGGCGCCGCGGTCTACGTGTGCGGTCCTCCCCCGGTGCTCGACGCCGCCCAGCGCACCCTGTTCGCGCTGAATCCCACCGCCTCGCTGCACACCGAACTGTTCTCAGCGCGGCCGGTGACCGATGGCAAGGCATTCGACATCACCCTCGCGCGCAGCGGGGAGACGGTGCGCGTCGACAGCACCGAGACCGCGCTCGACGCGATCCGCCGGGTGCGACCCGATATCGCGTATTCCTGCCGACAGGGTTTCTGCGGCACCTGCAAGACCAAGGTCCTCGCGGGCGCGATCGATCACCGCGACCGACTGCTCCCACCGGGCGAGCGCGCCGATCACCTCCTCACCTGCGTGTCCCGTTCCGCCGGTGGCGCACTCACGCTGGACCTCTGATCGCGAAAGGCACGCCTCCCATGACCACCTCACTAAGCTTCGACGTCCACAGTCCCGCGACCGGCGCCCTGGTCGCCTCCTACCCCAGCCACGACGAGAGCGCCGTCGAGGCCACCGTCGAGCGCGCCCACGGCGCCGCGATCTGGTGGCGCACAGCCGGTTTCGATGAACGTGCGCGCCGCCTCGACCGCTGGCGCGCCGAGATCACCCGCGGCCGCGACGAACTCGCTCGCCTCATGAGCCAGGAGATGGGCAAGCCGCACTCCGACGCCGCGCTCGAGATCGTGATGGCGCTCGAACACCTGAAATGGGCCGCGCACAACGCGAAAGCCGTGCTCGGGCCGCGATCGGTCGCGCCGAGTCTGTTGACCGTCAACCAGGCCTGCCGGGTCGAGTACCGGCCCTTCGGCGTGGTCGGGGTGATCGGCCCGTGGAACTACCCGGTGTTCACCCCGCTCGGCTCGATCTCGTTCGCGCTGGCCGCGGGCAACGCCGTGGTGTTCAAACCCAGTGAGTACACCCCGGGAGTCGGCGTCTGGCTCGCCGAGGCGTTCGCCCGCGTCGTCCCCGAACAGCCTGTCCTGCAGGTGATCACCGGTGGTGGTGCGACCGGGGCCGCGCTGTGCCGCAGCCGGGTCGGCAAGATCGGGTTCACCGGTTCCACCGAGACGGGCAAGCGGGTGATGGCGGCCTGCGCGCAGCGGCTCACGCCGGTGCTCATGGAGTGCGGGGGCAAGGACGCGCTCGTCGTCGACGCGGACGCTGATCTCGGTGCCGCGGCCGACGCCGCGCTGTGGGGTGGCATGGCCAATGCCGGGCAGACCTGCCTCGGCGTGGAACGGGTCTACGTACACACCGATGTCTACGACGCGTTCCTCACCGAATTGCTCGATCGCGCAGGCCAACTGCGCGCCGGAGCGGGCACGGCGAAGATCGGCCCGATCACCATGCCCAAGCAGCTCGCGGTGATTCGCCACCACATCGAGGACGTGCTCGCCCGGGGCGGCCGGGCACTGCTGGGTGGGCTCGACGCCATCGACGGCCAGTTCGTGCAGCCGACGATCCTGGTCGACGTACCGCACGACAGCGCGGCGGTCACCGAGGAGACCTTCGGCCCCACGCTGGTCGTCACCCGGGTCACGTCCATGGACGAGGCGATCGAGCGGGTCAACGACTCCGAATACGGACTCGGCGCCACCGTCTTCGCCCGCCGCGACGGCGACGCCATCGCCGACCGGATCGACGCGGGCGCCACCTCGATCAACGCGTTCGTCGCGCACGCCACCATCCCCGCGCTGCCGCTGGGCGGGGTCGGCGCCTCCGGCTTCGGCCGGGTGCACGGACCCGACGGCCTGCGCGAGTTCACCTACGCCAAAGCGACTACACGCCAGCGGTTCTCCTCACCGCTGGCGCTCACGACATTCACCCGCAGCACCCGGATCGACACCGTCATCGATCGCCTGGTGTCGGTGCTGCACGGAAGGATCGGCTGACCCATGCCCGCAGAACACACGCACATCGTCGTGCTCGGCGCCGGATTCGGCGGGATCGGGCTCACGATCAAACTCCGCGAAGCCGGCTTCGACGACATCGTCGTGCTGGAACGCGCCGACGACCTCGGCGGCACCTGGCAGGCCAACACCTACCCCGGCTGCGCCTGCGATGTCCCCTCCCAGCTCTACAGTTACTCCTTCGCGCCCAACCCGGAGTGGTCGCGCACCTACGGCAAGCAGCCCGAGATCCTCGACTACCTGCGCACCGTCGCCGAGTCCAACGACGTTATCCGGCACGTGCGGTTCGGCACCGAACTCCTGGGCGCGCGCTGGGACGACGAGCAGTCACGGTGGCGGATCGAGACCTCCCGTGGCACGCTGACCGCGGACTACTTCCTTTCCGCCGCGGGCATTTTCGCCGAGGCCAAGTATCCGTCGCTGCCGGGCCTGGAGACCTTCGAGGGCACGGCCTTCCACTCCCTGCACTGGGACCACGACCACGACCTGACCGGCCGGCGCGTGGCGGTGATCGGCACCGGTGCCTCCGCGGTCCAGTTCGTGCCGGAGATCCAGCCGAAGGTCGCCGCGCTGACGGTGTTCCAGCGTTCGGCGCCGTGGATCGTGCCGCGGATGGACCGTCCGACGCTCGGGCTCGAGCGTCGGCTGCTGCGTCAGATCCCGTTGGCGCAGAAGGCTGTTCGTGGCACCTGGTACTCGCTGATCGAGGGATTCGGCCTGGTCGGGTTCGTCGACAACAGGTTCCGTCATCCCTTCGAACTGCTGGGCCGAATCCAGCTGCGCCGCCAGATCCGCGACCCGAAGCTGCGGGCCACGCTGACTCCGGACTACATGATCGGCTGCAAGCGGGCGATCTTCTCCGATGCCTATCTCCCCGCCCTCGACAAGGACAATGTCGAGGTCGTGACCGACGGCATCGCCGAAGTACGCGCGCATTCCATCGTCACCCGCGCCGGCGTCGAGATCCCCGTGGACACCATCATCTACGGCACCGGATTCACCTCGACGCCCAGTGTTTTCGACCGCATCATCGGTCACGACGGGCGCTCGATCGCCCAGCTCTTCCAGCAACGGCCGCAGACCTATCTCGGCGCGGCGGTGGCCGGGTTCCCGAACTTCTTCTGCACCCTTGGTCCGTTCGGTGCGGCGGGCAACCAATCGGCGGTCTTCATGATCGAGTCGCAGATCGCCTACATCGTCGACGCGCTGAGCACGCTGCGCGCTCGCGGCGGAACACGGGTCGAGGTCCGTTCGCAGGTGCAGCGCGATTTCGTCGAGGAGATGGGCAAGCGCAGCGCCGACACCGTCTGGCTCACCGGTGGCTGCGAGAGCTACTACACCACCGCCGAGGGCGGCAATGCCGGGCTGTATCCGAACTGGAGCTTCGAATACCGCCGCCGCACACGTCGATTCGACATCGAGTCCTACGAGGTGTCGGCATGATCCGGCTACTCGCGCCGACCGACTGGTTCGGGCGCTCCTACGAGGTGGCGGGCAAGGTCGTCGTGATCACCGGCGCCGGTCAGGGCATCGGCCGGGAACTGGCCCGGATCCTGTACCGCCGCGGCGCGCAGGTCGTCGTGATCGACGTCGACGCGGTCGCGGCCCGACGCGCCGCCGACGAGTTGGGCCTCGACACCCACGCCATCGGCGCCGATGTCGCCGACCGGGCGCAGATGACCGCGGCGATCGACGAGGTGGTGCGACGATTCGGCAAGCTCGACGTGGTGGTGGCCAACGCGGGCGTGACGCCCGTGCCCGCCACCGTGCGCACGATGGACCCGGCGGACTTCGACCGGGTGATCGGAATCAACCTCACCGGTGTGTTCAACACCGTCCATCCGGCGCTGGACCACATCGTGTCCACGCGCGGCCATGTCGTGGTGGTGTCGTCCTGCGCGGCGTTCGCGCCGGGGATGGGCGGTTCGCCGTACATGGTGAGCAAGGCCGCGGTGGAACAGCTGGGGCGGGCGCTGCGCGTGGAACTCGCCGCGAGCGGGGCCAGCGCGGGCGTCGCGTACTTCGGCATCGTCGACACCGCGATGACCCACGACATGCTCGACACCGACGACCTCGGCGCAGAACTCGACGCGATGCTGCCGTGGCCACTCGATGTGCGGATCAGCGCCGAGCACGCGGCCCGCACGATCGCCGACGGCATCGCCCGCCGCGCACCGCGCACCATCGCACCGAGCGGCTGGGAACCCTACGCGCTGTTGCGCGGTGCGATCAACGTCGTCCTCGATCACCGCCTCGCCGCCGACACCACGGTGCACGAGCTGATCCGGGCGATCGAGCGCCGCCGCTGAGCGCCTCGCCGCGGGCCCGCACAGGCCGATATCGGCCGCGGACCTTCCGGACAATGCCCATCAGCGTTCTCATCGCGGCACCGCACCTGCCGTCACCAACCAGAAAGTTCCTTTCTCCGTGAGCATTCCTCGTTTCGACACCCTGCCCGCAGCGTTCCAGCACACTGCCTCGATCGCTCCCGAGGCGGTCGCGTTGCGTACGCCAGGCGACACCCAGACCATCACCTGGGCCAAGTACGCGGCCCAGGTCCGCGCGGTCGCCACCGGACTGGCAGGCCTCGGCGTGCGCCGTGGCGACACCGTCGCGCTGATGATGAGCAACCGGGTGGAGTTCTATCCCCTCGAAGTCGGTGCGCAGCATCTGGGCGCCACCTCGTTCTCGGTGTACAACACCCTCTCCCCCGAACAGCTCGCCTATGTGCTCGGCAATGCCGGAGCGCGGGTGGTGATCTGCGAGCCGCAGTACGCGAAGCTGATCGCGTCCGCCGGTGTCGAACTCGACCACATCGTCTGCGTCGACGAGGCACCCGAGAGCACTCTGTCGGTGGCCGAACTACTCGCGGCGGGTCGTGCCGATTTCGACTTCGACGCCGCCTGGCGTGCGGTGCGCGGCGAGGACGTCGCGACGCTCATCTACACCTCGGGCACCACCGGCGCGCCCAAGGGCGTCGAAACCACCCATGCCGCACTGCTTTTCCAGGTGTATGGCATCGCCGATATCCTCGGCATCGAATTCGGTGACACCATCACCTCGTTCATGCCGACCGCCCACATCGCCGACCGCCTGACCGCGCTCTACGTGCAGGAGGTGCTCGGCACCCAGGTGACCAGTGTCGGCGACCCCAAGCAGATCGCCGCCGCCCTCGCCGATCTGCATCCCACGATCTGGGGCGCAGTCCCGCGGGTGTGGGAAAAGCTCAAGGCCGCTATCGAATTCAAGGTCGCGGCCGAACCCGACGAGACCCGCCGCCATGGCATGGCGTGGGCGATGTCGGTCGCCGCGGCCCGCAGCGCCCATCAGCTGGCAGGCGAATCGGTGCCCGCCGAGCTCGCCGCCGAGTGGGCGCGGGCCGACGAGCTGGTGCTGAGCAAGCTGGGTGCCGCCCTCGGTCTGGACCGGGTGCGGTGGGCCATGTCCGGCGCCGCCCCGATCCCGCCCCAGACCCTGGCCTTCTTCGCTGGTCTCGGCATCCCGATCGCCGAGATCTGGGGCATGTCGGAGCTGGCGTGCATCTGCAGCGTCAGCCATCCCCGCGACGCCGTGCTCGGTGCGGTCGGAAAGCTGTTGCCCGGCATGGAATCACGCCTGTCCGACGACGGGGAACTGCACGTGCGCGGACCACTGGTGATGAAAGGCTACCGCGGCAGGCCCGAGCAGACCGCCGAGGCGATCGACACCGACGGCTGGCTGCACACCGGTGACATCGTCAGCATCGACGACGAGGGCTACCTGCGCGTCGTCGACCGCAAGAAGGAGATGATCATCAACGCGGCGGGAAAGAACATGTCCCCCACCAACATCGAGAACGCGATCAAGGCGGCCACCCCGCTGATCGGCGCGATGGCCGTCATCGGCGACGGCCGGTCCTACAACACCGCACTGATCGTGCTCGACGCCGAATCCGTCGAGCCGTACGCCCGCGAGCACGCGCTCCCCGACGCCTCCGCCGCCGCGCTGGCCGTGGACGCGACGGTCCGCGCCGCGCTCGAAGCCGGTGTGGCACTGGGCAACAGCACGCTCTCCCGCGTGGAGCAGATCAAGCGCTTCCGCATCCTGCCCACCTTCTGGGAAGCGGGCGGCGACGAGGTCACCCTCACCTTGAAACTCAAGCGCAAGGTCATCGCCGAGAAGTACGCGGCGCAGATCGACGAGCTCTACGCACCGAACCCGCCCGCCGAGGTCGTCAACGCCGGGTAGCCCGATGTCAGCGTTGCCGCACGGCGTCATAGGCCTGCGGCAACGCCTCGCCGGAGTTGATCGCCAGCAGCGCTCGATGCAAGCTCGCGCGCTCATCCTGATCCAGACCGTCGAAGAGGTCGTCGTTCAGCGTGCGGACTAGTTCGTCGGCCTGCTCGACGGCGCGCATCCCCTGCTCGGTGATCTCGACGAGAAAACGCCGGCGGTCACGGTGATCACGAATTCTTGCGGCGAGCCCCTCGGATTCCAGATGGTCGATCGCGGCAACCATCGTGGTCGAGTCGATGCGTAGCCGGGTTCCCAGTTCGAGCTGAGAACTGGCCTGGTCGCCCGCCAGCACCTTCAAGATCATGAAGTGCCTCGTCCGCAGCCCCAGCGCGGCGAGCCGATCCTCGCTCACGCGGAACATCACCTGCCCGAGCTTGATCAGCAGGCAGCTGGTGTGGTCGGCGACCATATCCGGGACCAACGGTTCGGTCACTGGCGGAACCTCGATTTCTGGGCTGGACAGCAGAGACGATCGTAGTCGGCGCCACACCCACATCCGTCATCGGCAACCCTCGCCACGGATAATCGTGACAGATAATAGTTCGTACTACTGATAGTCTGTCCGGCATGGAGTCAGAATTCATCCAGAAGATCGACCTGACCGACAAGGTCGTCGTCGTCGCGGGCGGCACCAGCGGCATCAATCTCGGCGTGGCCGAGGACTTCGCGCGGGCCGGTGCTCGTGTCGCGGTACTGAGTCGCTCCGCCGACAAGGTCGACGCGGCCGTCGAACGCCTGCGCGCGCTCGGTGCCGAAGCGTTCGGCGGGAGCGCCGACGTCCGCGACTACAGCGCGACCGAGGCCGTCCTGCAATCGGTGCACCAGGAGTTCGGCGACTTCGACGTGATGATCTCCGGTGCGGCGGGCAACTTCCCCGCCGCCGCCGTCGGCATGTCCGCCAACGGGTTCAAGTCGGTGGTCGACATCGATCTGCTCGGCACCTACAACGTCCTGCGCGCGAGCTACCAGTTCCTGCGCAAGCCCGGCGCCTCCGTCATCAACATCTCGGCACCGCAGTCGGAATTGCCGACGATCACCCAAGCGCATGTCTGTGCCGCCAAGGCCGGCGTCGACATGCTCACCAAGGTCCTGGCGATGGAATGGGGCCCGCTCGGGATCCGCGTCAACGGCGTGATCCCCGGCCCGATCGATGGCACCGAGGGCATGGCCCGGTTGGCCCCGACCGAGCAGGATCGGGCCCTGGTCACCGGCAGCGTGCCGCTGCGCCGATACGGCACGCCCCGCGACGTCGCCAACGTGTGCCGATTCCTCGCCTCCCCGCTCGCCGACTTCGTCTCCGGCGTTGTGCTGCCGGCCGACGGCGGGTGGGTTCTCGGTGGTGCGTCGCACGCGATGGGTGTGATCGGCCAGCCGCTTCTCGATGCCGCACATTAGGGCCAGTAGGTTCGAGTCCATGAGCCGCACCACGACCGTCTTCGACAGCATCGACATCGCTGCCGATCCGGTGTTCGTCTATCAGCAGGTCAGCGATCCGACACTGATGGGCCGGTGGAGCCCGGAGAACCGCGGTGCGAAGGTTGCCCAGCCGCGCGAGTCCACCTACGTGGGAATGGAATTCGAAGGGCTGAACAAGCGCGGCGGTGCCCGCTGGGTGACTCGCTGCGTGGTGATCGCGGCCGAGCCGGGGCAGCGGTTCGCGTTCCGGGTCGAGGCGATCGGCGTCCGGCGGCCATGGATCCGGGCGGGTATCGCGACCTGGGAATACCGATTCGAGCCGGACAACGGTGGCACCCGGGTCACCGAGACCTGGCACGACGATCGCCGGTCATGGCCGAATGCGGCGGTTCAGGTCTTCGACCGGATCGTCACCGGTGGAGATACTTTCGTGGAATTCCAGCGCAAGAACATCCACCGCACGCTGCGCAACCTCAAGCAGCAACTCGAGTCGGCGGACTGAACGCGGGCGCCTTCGCGAGAGCACAGTCGGTAACCTCGTCGCCGGAGGAGGGACCGATGTTGCGTTCGGGAGAAGTTTTCGCCGGGTATGTGATCGAACGGCTGCTGGGTGCCGGTGGGATGGGCGAGGTCTACGCGGCCAGGCATCCGCGGTTGCCGCGCTCGGACGCGGTGAAGGTACTGGCGGCAGAGTTCGCGCTGGATCCGCGGTATCGAGTCCGGTTCGAGCGGGAGGCCGATCTCGCGGCGGGCCTGTCACATCCGGCGATCGTGAAGGTCTACGACCGCGGCGAGTGCGACGGCCGGTTGTGGATCGCGATGGAACTGGTCGAGGGTGTCGATCTGGCGCAGCGGCTGTCCGCGACCGGGCAGTTCGCCGCCGACGAGGTGGCCCGGATCGCGGAACCGGTTGCCGCAGCATTGGATCGCGCGAGCGCGCAGGGTCTGGTGCATCGGGATGTGAAGCCGGCGAACATCCTGATGAGCCGGACCGGCGATATTCTCCTGACCGATTTCGGGATCGCGCGACACGCCTCGGACAACTCGGATCTGACCGGCACGGGCGTCATGATCGGCACGCTGAACTATGCCTCGCCCGAACAGTTGCACGGCTTGCCGCTGGACGGGCGCAGTGATCAATACTCCTTGGCCTGCAGTGTCTTTCACCTCCTGACGGGTGCGGCCCCGTTCACGGACGCGAACCCCGCGGTGGTGGTCACACGGCACGCCACCGCCGCGCCGCCGAGCGTGCGCATCGCGCGCCCCGAGCTGGGTCCGGAGGTGGATTCGGTGCTCGCGCGGGCGATGTCGAAGCGGCCCGCGGACCGGTTCGCGACATCGTCGGAATTCGCGGCGGCGCTGGGTTCGGCGCTGCGGCGGTCCCTCGTCGGGTCGCAGGCTGCGCGGACACCTCCCGGCGGCGGGACACAGGCCGCCATCGTGACGGTGATCCGGGACAGCGCCGCGTCGCCACCGCCCCGGCGTGGCATCTGGGCGGGAGCCGGTGCGGCCGCCATGGTCGTCGTCGCGGTCGTGATCGCGTTCGCCCTGTGGCCGAGCGGACCAGAGGAGATCGGGCCGACCGAGGCCGCTCGCGCGATGCCCCGGATCTCGGTCACCGCACAGAGTCCCGACCTCGGCAGCCGGCCCACAGCGCAGCGGTGGCGGCAGCCCGCGGTGCCCGGCTCCGAATACCCGGTCGGGGGCAACGACAAGGTCGTGCTCTACAACCGGGCCGAGCGGACGAACTATCTGGACATCCTCGACGCGGAGACCGGGGCGGTGCTGCGCAGTATCGATGTGGGTCGGGGCGATTTCGGCGACTGCGTGTTCACCCGCTCCGGACGTTACGCGGGATGCCGCGCGCAATACGCCGAAGCAGCGGCGGGAACCACCGACGTCGACTCGGACTCCTACGCGACGAAGATCATCGATGTCCAGGCGGGCGTCGTCTCCGGCAGGCTCGGCGCGGCAACCGAAATCGTCACGGCGGGAGAAGTATTCGCGCTCTTCGAACCGGAACGCAAAAGTAGTCGATTCGGTTCGGTCACCGTCGCGGACAGCGCGGGCACCGTGCGGTGGCAGGCCGACGGGGTTCGCGTCGGCCTCGTGCGCGGCGCGGGCGTGTTGTCGCTCGAGAACGACGGGGTGTCGGGTGATCCGTTCTCGAAGCCGAGCTTCGAGTTGCGCGATATCGAGACCGGCACGGTCGTATATCGGATGACACCCGACAAGCCCGTGGGCAATACCGTCTGGGCTCCGGACTGGGCCGCCTTCCCCGGCGGGTTCGCCGTCGGCCGGGACTTCTACGCGCTCGACGGTACGAAACGATCGAGCGCGGGCGCTGACTGGCGCATCATCCCGAGTGCCGGCTACTCCACCCAGGGCGACGACCCCTCGCCGAACGGCGGTGCGCGACAGTACGCGGAGCCCACTACCGCGGCGGCCCTGCCTGTGCTGATGAACAAGCGGGCCGAGGTGATCGGCGCATTCGATCCGGCGACAGGTTCGGTCCTCTGGTCGAGGGAGGTACCGAAGGAAGCGGGCTACAGCAACAATCCGGCCGTGGCGGGCATCGGCGGCAAAATACTCTTTCGCTGGGATGCCACCGGCAAATCCCAGTTCGCCAACGCGACCAACGCCGCGGCGTACGCATGGTTCGACGCGTACACCGCCGACGGCGGACTTCTTCCGGACGAGCAGATCCCCTGGGCGACCGACGGCACCCGGGTCGTCACCGTCCCACGCAGCGGCAAGGGGACGGTGACCGTGGTGCCGTCGGGTGAGCACCCGAGCCCACTGTGGTCACTCGACTTCACCAGCCCGATTCGGACTTTCGAGGGTCGGGTGTACGTGGGCAACCGACGCGTGGTGTGAGGACTGGCCGCCTGCGACTACACCTCTGATCAGCGGCGAGTCCTCACGGCATCTGCGGTGAATACGCCGGATGCCGGTGTCAGCTCAGCGTTTTCAGCGCTGCCGCGTCGTAGGGCTTCAGTTCGCCGGTTCGTCCTGCCAGGACCTTGGATGCCCAGTCCGGGTCCTGGAGAAGCGCGCGGCCGACGGCGACCATGTCGAATTCGTCGCGTTCCATGCGGTCGAGGAGGTTGTCGAGGTTGCCGAGCTCGGCGCCCTGACCCCGGAACGCATGGAGGAAGTCGCCGTCGAGGCCGACCGAACCCACGGTGATGGTCGGCTTGCCGGTGAGCTTCTTGGTCCAGCCCGCGAGGTTCAGGTCCGACCCGTCGAACTCCGAGATCCAGTAGCGGCGGGTGGAGGCGTGGAAGGCGTCGACGCCTGCGGCGGCCAGCGGTGCCAGGATGGCCTCGAGTTCCTGCGGGGTCTCGGCGAGGCGGCCGTCGTAGGCGTCCTGCTTCCACTGCGAGTAGCGGAAGATCACCGGGAATTCCGGCGAGACGACGGCGCGGACCGCGGCCACGATCTCGGCGGCGAACCGCGTGCGCTCCACCGCGTCGCCGCCGTAGCCGTCGTCACGACGGTTGGTCCGCGCCCACAGGAACTGGTCGAGGAGATAGCCGTGCGCGCCGTGCAGTTCGACGCCGTCGAAGCCGATCCGCTCGGCGTCCGCGGCGGCGTCGGCGAAGGCGCCGATGACATCGTCGAGGTCGCCCTGGGTCATGGCCTTGCCGGTGCCCTCGGTGCCGTCGACACGAATGCCGGAGGGGCCGACCGCGGGGGCGTCGGGGTAGGGCGCCTCGCCCTGCTTGCGGACCATGCCGATGTGCCACAGCTGCGGCACGATCGTGCCGCCCGCCGCGTGCACGTCCGCGGCGACCTTCGCCCACCCGGCCAACTGCTCGTCGCCGTGGAAGCGCGGCACCCGGTCACTCTGCCCGGCCGACTCGTGGCCGACGTAGGTGCCCTCGGTGACGATCAGGCCGACGCCCGCGGCGGCGCGGCGGGCGTAGTAGGAGCGCACGTCGTCGCCGGGAATGCCGTCCGGGGAGAACATGCGCGTCATCGGTGCCATCGCGATGCGGTTCGGGACGGTCAGGCCGTTCAGCGTGACGGGCCGGGACAGGATCTCGGCCGTGCGGGCAGCCTCGGACGCGGTGACGATCACTGGATACTCCTCGTAGCTACTTGACTATGTCGAAGGTTGAGTACTTCAAGCAATGCCCCACGGTAGAGACAGATATTTGAGATAGTCAAGTTTCTGCGCATAAACTGGCACTCATGACAGCAGCTCCCCGCGTCGACACGGCTCATCTGATGGAGCTGCTCTCGATGTCACTCGGCGCCTACTACGGGGATTTCACCGCGGCGGCGGCGAGTGAGAATCTCACCGCGAGCCAGGGCAAGGCGCTGACCGTGCTCCGCCGGGGCCCGGTCGCGATGCGCGCGCTGGCCAACAGATTGGGCTGCGACGCCTCCAACGTGACCGGGATCATCAACCGGCTGGAGAAGCGCGGCCTCGTGCAGCGCGAGGCAAGCCCCTCCGACCGGCGGGTCACCAATCTCGTCATCACGCCAGAGGGCGAGCGCGTCACCGATGCGATCCGAGCACGGATGCACACCACCGAGCAGGGCCTGAACGGGCTCAGCGATCAGGACCGCGCGCACCTGTCCGACCTGCTCGAACGGGTCTTCCCCGGCCGCTCCCCTGGTCCGTGCGAGGGCAGGGCAGACGCGGCGGAGTAGCGCGCACGCCGGCCGCGGCGCGGATGAACGGCCGATGGCCACCGGCCACGGCACTACGCACCCGGCGATCGATCGTGTCAGACTGGCGACGTGAGCGGGCAGGGGAAAGAACCCAGTGGGGTACAACCGAAACCGACGCGTGAGCGCGGCGACGTCATCGGGGGCGGGCTGCTGTGGCTGGCGAAATGGTCACTGTGCATCGTGGCGATCGCGGCGGGGGCGTGGGTGCTCGGTTCCGTCGCCGCCCGCCTGTGGGTGGTGCTGCTGCCCATCGCGCTGGCGATCGTGGTGACCACGGTCCTCTGGCCGCTGACCCACTGGCTGACCCGGCACAGGTGGCCGCCCGCGCTGGCCGCGTCGGCAACCCTGCTGGGATTCGTCGCGGTGCTCGCCGGGGTCATCGCGCTGATCGTGCCCTCGGTGGCCGATCAGGCACCCGAACTCGCCGACAAGGCCACCGACGGTGTCAACCAGGTCCGCGACTGGATCCAGGGACCGCCGCTCAACATCCGTGACGAGCAACTCGATTCCGCGGTCGAGGCCATCGTCGGCCGGCTGCAATCCAGCGGCGCGCAGATCGCCGGCGGCGTGTTCACCGGCGTATCGACGGCCACCTCGGTCCTGATCACCGTGTTCCTGGTGTTGGTGATGGTGTTCTTCTTCCTGAAGGACGGCTCGCGTTTTCTGCCCTGGATGCACGTGGTGTTCGGCAATCGCAGCGGCCATCACGTCGAAGCCGTGCTGGAACGCGTCTGGGCGACTCTGGGTGGGTTCATCCGCACTCAGGCGATCGTCAGCATGGTCGACGCGATCTGCATCGGCGCGGCCCTGTTCATTCTCGATGTTCCGCTGGCGATGGTCCTGACGGTGATCACTTTCATCGGCGGATTCATCCCGATGGTCGGCGCGTTCGTCGCCGGCGCCCTCGCCGTCCTGGTCGCACTGGTCGGCAACGGGCTCACCACGGCGCTGATCGTGCTCGGCATCGTCATCGCGGTGCAGCAATTGGAAGGCAATGTGCTGCAACCGGTGCTGCAGAGCCGGAGCATGGAACTGCACGCGGTCATCGTGCTGCTCGCCGTCACCGCGGGTGGCTCGCTCTACGGCATCACCGGCGCGTTTCTCGCGGTGCCGGTGGTCGCGATGGTCGCGGTGGTCATCCGCTACATCGGCGAGCAGGTCGACGCGGCCACCGGATCGGGGCCGCCGGAGGTCGATGACGGCGACGCCGCGGTGACCCCCGCAGCCGCCGACGCGTAATCCACGAAGTAATGCCGGACAGCGAACTGTCCGGCATTACTGGTTTCTAGTCAGCCACGGGTGCCGGCCGTGGCAGGAAAGACCGCTGTCGAGCCGTGAACTTCTCGTGCAGGAAGAAGTACAACTTCACGTACTGCCCGACAAGGATCGCGTTGATGATCGTGCCTTCACGAATGAAGTGCGGTGCGCCGAGGAACAGCAGGCCGATGCCCGCCGACAGGGCCAGCAGCGTGCAGTCGAACACCGTCTTGATGTTTCCCCACTTGCGGCCCGTCTTCTGCTGGATGGTGTTGACGAACAGATCGATGGGCATCAATATCAGGTTCGCGCGGATCATCAGGAACAATCCGAATGCCAGCATCGCATCGGCGAAAACCAGCAGCACGAAATTGGCCGCGTACGGCTCGAGATGAATTCCCTTGGTGATCATCAGGTTGAAGTCGAGGAGCAGCGCCAGCACCAGCGCCGGAATCATCGACAGCAGATAGCTCGCCTTGAATGCCTTCGGCCGGACCAGGAAGGTCAGGCCGAGCATGATGACCTCGAGGATGAGGTTGTAATTGCCCTGACTCAGTGGCGTGAACACCAGGGTCATCGTGCGGGTGAGGCTGCTCTGCGGGGAGATGCCGATCCCGGCCCTGATGGCCAAACTGAGGCCGAGGGTGAGGATATAGATCCCGGCGATGTAGACGATCCAGCGACGCACCTTGTTTCCGTTGTCGATGACTGCCGTGTCTTTGTCGTGCTGCATGACGGTATTCCTTGCTCTGTCGGCCGAGGCTATTTCATGAAGCCGAAGCGGTCGAGCGAAATGAACAGCGTCAGCAGCTTGTTGACGACCGGTTCACCTTCGTTGCGGTTGCCCAGCTTCGCGAGGGCGTCGTCGATCGAGCGGGTCGCGTCGACGAGTTCGGTCAGGTTCATGTCGGCCATCACGCCGTAGAAGTCCAGCGGCAGCACGGCCTTCGTCTGCCCGTCCTCGGTCACGACGCAGCCGCCGACGAGACCGTCCAACTGCCCGAGGTTGTCGAACATCTCCGCGCTGTCGGTGCCGACCACCACGAAATAGGCCGACGGTGCCGGCCAGAACGTGGAGACCGCGCCATGGTCCAGCGAGACGCCCTTGAACAGCGCGTTGACCGTGTGGCGCGCACCGTCGGCGTAGCGCTGCACGACCGAGATCCGGTTGAGCCGCACACCGTCGAGTTCGGGGACGACCACGCCGTCGCGGAACGGAACCCACACCTCCTGCGCGAACTTGAGATGCCCGCGGC
This sequence comes from Nocardia sp. FBN12, assembly GCF_054031145.1. Lineage (NCBI taxonomy): Bacteria > Bacillati > Actinomycetota > Actinomycetes > Mycobacteriales > Nocardiaceae > Nocardia > Nocardia sp. FBN12. The sequence goes on along the minus strand of NZ_CM132926.1, from coordinate 1,711,009 downwards.
CGTACACGTCGAACAGCAGCACCTTCGCCTGCGTGCCGTCCTCGGAGACCTCGATCGGCGCGAGATCGAGCTGCTCGGCGCGCAGGTCACCGAGGCCGGGCCGAGGTTGTTTGGCCAGGATCGAGTAGTCGATGCCGACCGGCTCCAGCAGCCGGCGGTCCGCGGCGACGAGCTTGCCGCCCTTGAAGACGTAGCGGGGGTTGATCTTGGAGAGGCTGTCGGTCAAGACGATGTCGGCGAAGCGCCCCGGGCTCAGCGAGCCGAGGTCGCGGTCCTTGTGGAAGGAGCGTGCGGCATACAGCGTGCCCATCTTGATCGCCTGGATCGGCGCCATTCCCATCTCGACAGCGAGGGAGATGACCCAGTCGATGTGGCCGTGCCGCAGCACCCTGTCCACCGAGATATTGTCGGCACAGAGCTGGAAGTTCTCGGCGGGCCAGCGACGTTTCACGATGGCGCGCAACATCGTTCGAATGACCTCGGGGCTACCGACCCCGAATTTGATCTGGGTGTTGAGGCCGTAGCGGATACTCTTTTCGATATCGTCTTCGTTCCAGACGTCATGGTTGTTGTCGACGCCGATCGCGGGCATGTAATTGAGCATCATGTCCGACAGCGACGTGACGCCCCAGTGGCAGTTCACGAATCCCGCGTTCGCTCGTCCGAGCGCGGACTTACGGAAATCGTCGGCGTTGCCGGTCATGTAGGACAGGTGGGCCAACTCCCCCAGACCGATCACCGGATCCATTTCCAGCATCGCCTCGGTGACGTCGGGTGAGCTCTTCTTTCCCGGCGCGAAGGCATAGAGCCGGTACGGCAGCTTGTCGTGATCGGCGAACAGCGCTTTGGCCGCGTCGACCGCCTCGGCACCCGCGGCGCTGGCGAAATCGAGCGTCTCGCCGAAGACCGTGGTGGTGCCGCTCGGCACGATCGCCTCGCCGAACGCCGCCGGGTGCGCGAGCTGGGATTCGAAGTGCAGGTGCGAGTCGATCAGGCCCGGAATCGCGTAAAGGCCCTGACCGTCGAAGGATTCGCGGAACCGCACGATCGATTCGTCCGGGTTCAGCGCGATGATGCGCTGCCCGTGGACCAGCAGCGATCCGGGATAGACGCTCTCGCTGTGCACATCCAGGATGTACAGGTTGCGCAGCAGCAGATCGGCTTCCTGTTCACCTTCCAGGATGCCGAAGATCGTCCGGACGTGATCGTCCTGGGCGGCAACGTCTGTCGAGCCCGGGGCCTCGGTTGTCGAATTGTGGTCCTGCATGGCGGTCCTCACGTCGAAATTCATTTCTGTGCATTGATTGGACGTGATCAGCACTGTTGCCCACAAGCATTCGTTTTCGCACGATGTGTACTAATATTTCGCACACGAGCCGAAGGAGGTGCGTGGTGCTCCATTCACGATTGCTGCAGTACATCGACGAGGTGGCGCGGCTGGGCTCCATTCGCGCCGCCGGTGCCCGGCTGCACGTCGCGCCCTCGGCGATCAACCGGCAGATCTTGCTGCTCGAAGCCGAACTCGATCAACCGCTGTTCGAGCGGTTACCGCGCGGCATGCGTCTCACCCCGGCGGGCGAAGCGCTGGTCGCGCATATCCGGCAGACACTGCTGCAATACCGCGAGACGGTGGCCGACATCCGCGATCTGCGCGCCCTCGGCAGCGGTGAGGTCGTGATCGCCACGATGACCGGCCTGGCCAGCAGCGTCGTCGCCACCGCCGCGGCGACGTTTCGCGCCCGTCATCCGCAGGTCCGGATATCGATCCGCACCATGTCGACCCTCGATATCGTGGCCGCGGTCGAGAACAGCGAGGCCGATCTCGGTCTCGGCTTCAACATCCCGTCATCGACGCAGCTCGAGATCTACTGGCAGATCAACACCCGGCTCGGAGTTGTTGTCTCCCCCCATCATCCGCTGGCCGCGATGGACACGATTCCGCTCGCGCACTGCACGCCGTACCCGCTGATCTTCGCCGACCGCTCGATGGTGATTCACGGGATCGTCGCCGAGGCCTTCACCAAAGCCGACCTCGATATCCAACCCGCGTTTCACACCAACTCGATCGAGACGATGAAACGGCTCGCGACCACCGGCGAAGCCATCGCCTTCCTCAGCGAATTCGACATCGCCGACGAACTGCGCGACGGCCGCCTGGCTTTTCGGCCCGTTCGAGATGCCTTCAGCGACAACATCATCGCGCTGGTGCGCCGGGAAAAGCACGGCCACGGTCTGGCCGGGCTCCTGCTCGCCGACGAGATCGTCGGGGCATTGCGGCCCGGCGAGACGCGAGCGGCACCAGTCGCTCCGACGAGCGACCAGGACCGCTGATCGTCGAGCCGTACCTTTTGGTAGGTTTGACTGTACGGCTGAGTACGGTTCGCCGCCCGCGACACCCGAAGGAAAGTGGCCATGACCGAGAAATCGCGACCACCGGCTCCGGTGTCCAAACGCAAAGCGGCAGCGGCGCGGGGTGCGGCACGCAGGCTCGGCGTCGAGGACTGGACGGCCGCGACTCTGCGCATCCTGCTGCGCGACGGCGTCGCCGCGATCACCATCGCCAAGGTGTGCGACGAGCTCGGGGTGACCAAAGGCAGCTTCTACTGGCATTTCGACGGCATCGACCAACTGCTCGAGACCACGGCGCAGTTCTGGTGCGCCGACCACAATGACGCAGCCCGCGGATTCCAGGATCTCGACGATCTGCCGCCGCGGCAACGCCTGGACCGGATGGGCGAACTGCTCACCGGGGAGCGGGTGTGGCAGGTCGAACTGGCGGTCCGGGACTGGGCGCGCACCAACACCAAGGTGGCCGAGGCGGTGAAGGCACTGGATCAGCGGATCTTTCACAGCCTGTCCGACACCCTTGTCGACATGGGGTTCTCGGCCGAACAGGCGCAGATGCGCGCGGGGCTGATGTGCTTCGCCGGCATCGGTTTCGTCCACGGAAATCAGAATCTGCCCGTGCCGACCGAGGATCAGCGCCGCGAGTTCTTCCGCTTCGTCACCAGCACCGAATCGCCCCGGTGATCAGCTGACCTGCGCTGCGCCACAAGGAGTTCCGCGGGGGTCAGGTCAGCGCGACCAGTTCGTGCAGCGTGGTCCCACTGCGCCGCCGCGGTCCGCTGTCGGCGTGCACCGTCAGGTCGAAACTCGACTCGAACCGGAAGTAGCCCGGGTGCCCGACCAGCCGATGCACCAGCGGTTTGATCAGCCGTGCCCGCACCACCGGCAGGTCATCCAGTAGATCGTGGGCGTGGATCACCCGCGTCACGTCCAGGCGTAGTTCGACTTTCCCGGGGACGCGCAACTCGATCCACTCGGGATAGGCGCGGCCCGCGGTGGCGTCGAAACGCGCCGGTCCCTCGGTGAGCACCGTTTCGCCGGTGGACAACACGATGTCGGCGTGGTGCGCGAGCATCAGCGGGTTGATCTCGTGTCCGCCCCGGCGCTGCTGGGTCAGCACCGAGGCGTACAGCAGGGAATAGTCCTCGACATACAGTCGGCCCCAATGCCAGCGCTCGATGATCTTCTTCATGTCGCCGACGCCCCAGTTGTGGTCGTGATACCCACGTCCGGTGACGTCGTGGCGCACGCCGTCGAGTTCGATCGACCCGGTCACCTCGGCGCGCGGGGCACCGACCATCCAGCCGAAGGAATCCGCTGTGCCGAAACGGGTTTCGCCCTTGCCCGGCATCCAGCTCGGCACCTCGTTGTGGAACCGCAGGTCGAACGCGATGCCGCCCTCGGCCATTCGCAGGTGATGGGTGGGCGGCCCGTCGTCGCGGAACTCGGTGCGCGCGGTGTTGTCGCCGATGCGGACATCGCAGGCATCGGAGGAGAACGAGGCCGCCGACTGTGGGTAGCGCCGCGACACCTGGCGGCGGGTGCCGTCCGGGGCGTAGACGATCATCTCCACCCAGGGGCGGGCCAACGGCAGGTCTTCGGGCCTGCGCTTGGTCAGGAAGCCGATCACCACGTGGCCGGTGTCGAGGTGGGCGTCGAAATACCAGTGCTCGAAGGCGAGTTTGCTCGGCGACGGATGAAAGCCGTTGTGGCGCGGTTCGACCGGGGTCAGTACCGCGTCGCGGCGGCCCGGACCGTTCCATACTTCGACGATGTCTGCGGTGGTCATGGCTGCTTTCGGTGGGGTCATCGGCGCAGTGCGCCGCTGGCGTCGAAGGCCGCTTCGCGACCTCGCATCTGGGCTCGGTACCAGTTCTCACGGTGGGCGAGCATGAGTTTCTCGTGCGCCCGCGCGAACGGCGGGCAGATCCGGCGCGCGAGTTCCATCGCCGTGATCAGCGGAAAACGCAGGAGCGGGAGCAGTATCCACGGGAAGGCGGGCGGCATGGTGTAGCGACGCCGGGTGCCGGGTGCCATGTACATCGCGGAGTACACGGAATTGATGCGGTAGTTGTACTTTTCGCGCAGGCGCGTCAGACCGCTATGGCCGTCGCGGGGAGCGAAAGCCGCGGGGTAGGACTCGATCAGCTCGGTGCCGTGCTGACCGGAGTCGTAGGACCGCGACGCGATGGTCATCGCCAGAACCCGCAGCCCGTCCGAGACCGTCTCCGGGTACCAGCGCAGCCGCACGCCCAGCAGATGGCCCATGTACTTCTGGAAGTGCAGCAGCGCACGGATTTCCGAGGGTGTCGTCTGATAACCCAGCGCCCACAAGCCGAGACCGGGCGTCACACTGCCCGCGAGCAGGGTCAGCATCTGGTAGGTCTGGCTGATCGGCAGGCCCCATCGGTCGATGTCCCATTCGGGATGCCCGGCCACCTTGGCGCGTACCGAGACATGCATGACCCGGACCTTCAGCGCGGTCGCCCGGCCCGCCGATCCCGGGGTGAGCAACGCGTCGCGCGCCGAGACATCCATCCAGAACCGGGTGGTCTCCAGGAATCGGCGCAGCGCGCTGTCGCCCGCGTAGCCACCGGCCAGTGACAGCGGCGTCGCGACCGCCGCCTCGGTGTACATCTCGAGCGTCTCGGCCCCGGCGAAGCTGAAAAGCATTGTCCCCCAGCGCCGCCAGATCGCCGCACCCTGCTCCACCAGTTCGGGCACCACCCAGTCGGGCACCGTCTCGAATTCGGCGAACAGCGCGCGCATGGATTCCGGTGCGTCGGGCACCGCGTCGATGCCCTCGGTCAGCGCCGTCTCCAACATCCGGCGTCCGGCTTTCGGCCCGATCTCGCCGTGCATCACCTCGGCGACGAAGCGTTCGGCGACCGGGTCACCGGTGAACAGGTCCTCGCACAGGGCGACCGCCTGCTCGTCGGTGGGGAACAGCCGCTGCCTGGTCACCGTCGTGAACACGCGTTCGATGCGCTGCACTGCCGGAGTACTGCGAGCTTCCCAGTAGCGAAAGGCGGTGGGGCACTTCACCGGTGGCCTCCTGTTGTTCGAGGCTCCGACCGAGCCCGAAACGACCGTACTACTTCACACAGTTTTCCATACCTTAAAGTACGGAAAGAGCCTCGTCGTTTGCCACACCGCACGAAAAAGTAGGTAGTGTCAGCAAGCGGCCAACTATGAGGAGACAGCGGCGATGCCGAAAATCGTATTGTTCGGGGCCACCGGGTACACCGGACGCCTGACGGCCGAGGCGCTCATCGCACGCGGCGCTTCGCCCGTGCTGGCGGGACGCAACGGGGCCGCCGTCGAGAAGCTCGCCGCCGACCTCGGCGGCGCGCGGACTGCGGTCGCCGACGTCACCGACCCCGATTCCGTGCGGGCCCTACTCGACCGCGGCGATGTGCTGGTCACGACGGTCGGCCCGTTCTTGCGCCATGGCCGTCCCGCGCTGGACGCGGCGATCGCCGCCGGAGCGCACTACGTCGACTCCACGGGCGAAGGCCCCTTCATTCGCACCGTGTTCGAGCTCGACGACGAGGCCCGCGCCGCCGGGGCGGGCCTGCTGACCGCGTTCGGGTTCGACTACGTGCCGGGCAACCTGGCCGCCGGACTCGCCTTGCGTGAAGCGCCGACCGCTACCCGTGCCGAGATCGGCTACTTCGTACAAAGCCCCGGCACCAGCGGCGGAACCCGTGCCTCCATGGCCGGAATGCTGTTCGAATCCGGCTTCGCCCTGCGCTCCGGGCGGGTTGTCGCCGAGCGCACCGGCGCGCGTCTGCGCACCTTCGATGTCGCCGGAAAGAGCCGCACGGGCACCTCGATCCCCGGATCCGAGCATTTCGCGCTGACGCGCTCCTATCCGAATCTGCGTGCGGTCGACGTCTTCCTCGGCCTGCCTCCGCTCGCGGCACAGGGATTGCACCTCGGCTCGCGACTGACAGCCGTCGTCGCGCAGGTGCCCGCGCTCAAGCGTGGTCTCGATGAAGCCCTGGCTCGAACCGTCAAGGGGTCGACCGGTGGTCCCGACGCCGACGCTCGCGGCCGCACCCGTTCCTGGGTGGTCGCCGAAGCGCGCGATGACGCCGGCAAGACGTTGGCGAGCGTCACGCTGGCGGGCGGCGATCCCTACGATTTCACCGCGGCGATCATGGCCTGGGCCGCCGAGACCGCACTGGGCGGTGGACTACTCGACGCCGGTTCGCTTGGCCCGGTCGACGCGTTCGGGCTCGACGCACTCCATACCGCCGCTGTCCGCGCGGGCTGGAACCGACACCCCGCATGATGTCGGCCGAGCTGCGAGCTGAACGGCTCGGTGCCGTGGCCGGCGTTTCACAGAACCGCGGACAGCGCCGCGGCCCCCGCTCGGATCGTTGCCAGGTAGTGCGCGCGATCGCCGCGGCTGACCGCGGCCTGTAGAGGACCGATCTGTACCTCGTATGGTGCCGCGGAGCCGTCGAACACCGGTGCTGACAGGTAGCTCACGGGCAGTGGTTCCGCGCTGTCGAGGTCGGCTTCGCGATAGGGGCGGGCGGTGAGGCGCGAGAGTTGGCGCAGTACCCGAGTGCGTAGCTCCGGCTGTACCACTTCGGCACCGACCGCGCCGAGAAGTTCCGCGAGCACATCGACCAGACCGGCGTCGTCGGAGTCGGGGCGAAATACCGCGCACCCGTGGGTGGTGACGAATCGCAGCAGCGCGGGCGCGTTCCGCCGCGCCGGACCGGTCGCGCTCGCCGACCAGGCTTTGCGCTCGGCCTCTTGCCGCCACGGCATCACCGCGGCACCGGCCGGATAGCCGAGCGGAATGGATTGTCCCACAGCGAGTCCGGGCAGAATCCGGGCGCCGAGCGCGTACTCCTTCGCGACCACGGTGAGTCGGCCGTCGGCGATCCGGCTCAGTGTCACGCCGCAGTGCGCGGACGCGGCCAGCGCCTTCAGCTCGGCGCTCACCGCCGCGCTCGGGATCTCGGTGTCGACCGGGCGCAGGACAGCCAGCGCCGGACCTGGACCGAAACGGCGCGCACGGTCGCGGCGCACCCAGCCCGCGTCGGTGAGTTCGGTGAGCACCGCGGTGACGGTGGCACGGGCGAGACCGAGCGCCGAGGCGACTTCCGAGGCGGTCAGCGCTCGCTCGGCGCGGGTCAGCAACTCCATCACCTCGATGACCCGGCGGGTCGGCGGCGACGCGGATTCCGGCATGGCACCCCTTGTTCACGGGCGCTGCCCGCCCTACACTGCCTCGACTATTCGTCGCATATTAGTCGACTATTCGACACGAGGTGGGATCATGATTCTCGACCAATTCCGTCTGGACGACCGGGTCGCCGTCGTCACCGGTGCGGGGCGCGGGCTCGGCGCCGCGGTCGCCGTCGGCTTCGCGCAGGCGGGCGCCGACCTGGTGATCGCCGCGCGCACCGAGTCCGACCTGCGGCAGATCGCCGAAGAGGTAGCGGCGGCCGGTCGACGCGCACATGTCGTGGTCGCCGACCTCGCCGATCCGGAGACGGTCGCCGGACTCGCCGAGATCGCGGTGGAGCAGTTCGGCCGTTTGGACATCGTCGTCAACAATGTGGGCGGGGCCATGCCGAAGCCGTTGCTCGACACCTCCCCCGGCGATCTCGCCGACGCCTTCAGCTTCAATGTCGGCACCGCGCATGCCCTGGTACGGGCCGCTGTTCCGCGAATGCTCGCGACCACGGGCACCGGATCGATCATCAACATCACCTCGACCATGGGCAGGCTCCCCGGCCGCGCGTTCGCCGCGTACGCGACCGCCAAGGCCGCGCTGGCGCATTACACCCGCAGTGCTGCCCTGGATCTGAGCCCCCGCATCCGGGTCAATGCCATCGCACCGGGCTCGATACTGACCTCGGCCCTCGCCGTCGTCGCGGGCAACGACGAGATGCGAACCCAGATGGAGCAGGCCACACCGCTGAAGCGACTCGGTGAGCCGACCGATATCGCCGCGGCCGCGGTGTTTCTCGCCTCGCCTGCCGGATCGTTCCTCACCGGCAAAGTCCTCGAGGTCGACGGCGGTCTCATCGCCCCCAATCTGACCATCCCCCTTCCCGATCTGTGAGGACGACCATGACTCATCGTGTAGTGCACTGGGGCACAGGCAATGTCGGACGGCACGCGCTGGGAGGCGTGCTGGCCGATCCCCGGCTCGAATTGGTCGGCGTGCACGTCTCCGGGCCCGACAAGGCGGGCCGCGACGCAGGCGAGCTCGCCGGAGCCGCGACCGCCACGGGCATTCACGCCACCACCGATACCGCGCAGATCCTGGCGCTGCGGCCCGACTGTGTGGTCTATACGGCCATGACCGACAACCGGCTGATGGAGGCGCTTGCCGACCTGCGGATGTTGCTGTCGGCCGGCATCAACGTCGTGGCCAGCGCGCCGGTGTTCCTCCAGTACCCCTGGGACGTACTGCCCGCGAACCTGCTCGAGCCCGTGGAACAAGCTGCGGCACAAGGTAATTCGTCACTGTTCGTCAACGGCATCGACCCCGGCTTCGCCAACGATCTGTTGCCGCTGGCGCTGGTGAGCACCTGCCGTGCGGTCGAACAGGTGCGCTGTCTCGAGATCGTCGACTATTCGACCTACGACAATCCCGCGGTCATGTTCGACATCATGGGCTTCGGCCGCCCGATAACGGAGACGCCACTGCTGTTGCAGCCGGGCGTGCTGTCGCTGGCCTGGGGCAGCGTGGTGCGTCAGCTCGCCGCGGGCCTCGGCATCGAACTCGACACCGTCACAGAGAATTTCGAGCGACTGCCCGCACCGGAAACCTTCGACATCGCGTCGGGCACCATCCCCGCGGGCACCGCCGCCGCCCTGCGCTTCGAAGTCCGCGGCATGGTCGGCGACCGCGTGGTGACCGTGCTCGAGCACGTCACTCGTCTGCGCGCCGACCTCGCCCCCGACTGGCCACAGCCCGCCCGCGCAGGCGGTTCCTACCGCGTCGAGATCACCGGCGAACCGCACTACACCCTCGACCTCGCCATGTTCAGCGACCACGGCGACCACAACCACGCCAGCCTCGTCGGCACCGCCATGCGCCTGGTCAACGCCATCCCCGCCGTAGTCGCCGCGCCCCCCGGCATCCGCACCACCCTCGACCTCCCCTTCATCACCGGCACCGGCCTGGCGGACCCGGATCGGAGGTACTGACCGCATCAGTCACCGGATTGGCATGTGTGCTCGCCGGGGGTGGCCGGGATGACGCACCTGACGGCCGACACGTCCTATGTTGTCGGAGTGGCAACGAAAGGAGTATTTCCATGCAGACCGTCACCCTCAACAACGGCGTCGACATGCCGATCCTGGGATTCGGGGTCTTCCAGATTCCCGACGACGAAACCGAGAAAGTCGTCATCGAAGCGCTCGAAGCCGGATACCGCCACCTCGACACCGCCGCCAGTTACGGCAACGAAGAAGCGGTCGGCCGCGCGATCAAAGCCAGCGGCATTCCCCGCGAACAGTTGTGGGTTACCACCAAACTGTGGGTGCAGCCCGCCGGGGAGGACAATACGAAACGTGCTTTCGAACGCTCGCTGCGCCGCCTCGGACTGGACTACCTCGACCTCTATTTGATCCATCAGCCCTTCGGCGACTACTACAGCGAATGGCGCGCGATGGAAGCGCTGCACAAGAAAGGCCTGGCCCGGGCCATCGGTGTCTCCAATTTCTACCCCGACCGGCTCGTCGACCTGATCGACCACAACGAGATCACCCCCGCGGTCAACCAGATCGAAACCCACCCGTTCTTCCAACGCCAGGACTACCAGAAGCAGATGGCCGAGCTGGGAGTGCAGATCGAATCGTGGGGTCCGTTCGCCGAGGGCCGCAACAACCTGTTCACCGACCCCACTCTCACCGCCATCGCCGCGGCCCACGACAAATCCGTCGGCCAGGTGGTGTTGCGCTGGCTCACCGAACGCGGCGTCGTCGCCATCCCGAAATCGGTTCGCCCGGAGCGCATGGCCGAGAATTTCGACATCTTCGATTTCACCCTCACCGCCGAGGAAATGGCGCAGATCGCCGCTCTCGACACCGGCGCGTCCCTGTTCTTCGACCATCGCGACCCGACGATGGTGCACCAGCTCGGCACCCGCTCGATCGACTGACCGACCTCCATCAGCCGGCATCAGCAATGACGAACTCGACGCCCGAGGAACTCGACTGCCTCGGCAACGCCGAAGAACTACCCGCGGGACCGCTGTTTAGGAATCGGTATCCGCGGTACGACCACACTGGGCGGTCGAGGACGCCGACCGCCGGAACGGATATCCCGCAGTCGAAGGAGGACCATGGTTTCGCGCGACATCATCGCTCAATTGCGACAGGACATCACCACGGCCACTGACGCCGGAGACGAAGCGACCGCCCAGCGACTTCGCGACGAATTGGCGAAGGCATCGGAGCAGTCCGACGATCGACCCGCCGAGTAGGCAGCCGGAGGAGGGGAACCATGCCGATGCAGGTCGCGGACTTCGTCCTCCAGCGGTTACGGGAGTGGCACATCGGGCAGGTGTTCGGATACCCCGGTGACGGCATCAACGGTCTGATCGCCGCGTTCGGGCGTGCCGAGAACTCCCCCCGCTTCGTGCAGAGCAGGCACGAGGAGATGTCCGCGTTCCAGGCCACCGGGTACGCGAAGTTCAGCGGCGAGGTCGGCGTGTGCGCGGCCACCTCGGGACCGGGCGCGATCCACCTGCTCAACGGCCTCTACGACGCCAAGCTCGACCATGTGCCGGTGGTGGCCATCGTCGGCCAGACCGCCCGCAGCGCGATGGGCGGCAGCTACCAGCAGGAGGTGGACCTGCAGGCGCTGTTCAAGGATGTGGCTTCGGACTATCTCGTCGAGGTGAATGTCGCCAACCAGCTGCCCAACGCGCTGGACCGGGCGATCCGCACCGCCGTGGCCCGCCGCGCGCCGACCGCGGTGATCATTCCGGCGGACCTGCAGGAGGAGCCGTACGAGCCACCCGCGCACGCGTTCAAGCAGGTGCCGTCCAGCCCGCCGGGCATGTCGCGCAGCATCTCGGTGCCGACGGGGCCGGAGGTGGAGCGAGCGGCGGATGTGCTCAACGCCGGAACCAAGCTCGCCGTGCTCATCGGCCAGGGCGCGCGCGACGCGGTCGACGAGATACTCGAGGTCGCCGAGCTGACCGGCGCGGGCATCGCCAAGGCACTGCTCGGCAAGGACGTGCTGTCCGATGACCTCCCGTTCGTCACCGGCTCGATCGGCCTGTTGGGCACCCGCGCGAGCTATGAGCTGATGCGCGACTGCGACACTCTGCTGATCGTCGGCTCGAACTTCCCCTACAGCCAGTTCCTGCCCGAACTGGATCAGGCCCGGGCCGTGCAGATCGATGCCGACGGCGCGTCGATCGGGATGCGCTACCCCACCGAGGTGAACCTCGTCGGAGACGCGAAAGCCACACTGCGCGAAGTGATTCCGCTGCTGAAACGCCAGCAGGACCGCTCCTGGCGCGACACCGTCGAGGAGAACGTACGGCACTGGTGGCAGACGCTCGAACGCCAATCCATGCTCGACGCCGACCCCGCCAACCCGATGCGGGTGGTGTGGGAACTGTCGCAGTGTGTTCCGGACAATGCGATCATCACCGCGGATTCGGGCTCGTCCACCAACTGGTACGCCCGTTGTCTGCGCATGCGTGGCACCATGCGCGGCTCGTTGTCGGGCACGTTGGCCAGCATGGGTGCCGGTGTCCCCTATGCCATCGGCGCCAAGTTCGCGCACCCGGACCGCCCGGTGATCGCGCTGGTCGGTGACGGTGCGATGCAGATGAACGGCCTCAACGAACTGATCACCATCCAGCGCTACCAGCATCTGTGGACCGATCGACGTCTGATCGTCTGCGTCTTCCACAACAACGACCTCAATCAGGTCACCTGGGAGTTGCGCGGCATGGGCGGAGCGCCGAAATTCGAAGAGTCGCAGACACTTCCGGACATCTCCTACGCCGAGATCGCTCGTTGCACCGGCATCGAGGCAATCGCCGTCGACACCTCCGACGGCATCCGGCCCGCGTGGGATCGCGCGTTGGCCGCGGCGGGCCCCGTACTGCTCGACATCCGCTGCGACCCCGAGATGCCGCCCATCCCGCCGCACGCGACCGCCGAGCAGATCAAGGACCTCGGTCGCGCCGTACTCCAGGGCGACCCGGGTGCGTGGCATCTGCTGGTCCAAGGTGTGAAGAGCAAGGCTCAGGAATTTCGGCCCTGATGGTGACGACCGCGCACCAGCTGGCCGACCTCGCCGAACAACGCGGGCTGACAGTAGCTGTCGCCGAATCGCTGACGGCGGGCAACGTCGCCGCGGCCCTCGGCGCCGCGCCGGATTCGGCGGTGTGGTTTCGAGGCGGAATCGTCGCCTATGCCACCGAAGTCAAACGGCGCGTGCTGGATGTTCCCGATGTGCCGGTGGTGTCCGAGGCCGCGGCGACGGCGATGGCGCGGGGAGTGCGAGCGCTGATGGACGCGGATATCGCCGTCGCCACCACCGGCGCAGGCGGCCCCGACCCGCAGGACGGGGAGCCCGCCGGTTCGGTGTGGTTCTGCGTGGTGTCGCGCGGCGATGCCAGGGCAAGTCACCGCCGATTCGACGGCGATCCCACCGAAGTTGTCGAGCAATCGACGCAGTACGCGATCGAATTGCTGCTGTCGATGGCCAGCGAGCGAACGTGAGCGGCCCGGTGTCGGCCTTCGGCAACCGGGTATAGCCAGTTATGGCACACTTCCGCCGCTGGGGAGCTGTCTACGTGCTGCTGTTGCTGTTCCTCGGCTCATGGGCCGCACAGTTCGTCACCCAGCTGATCGAGTACCGCAATACCCAACACCAGCTCGGCCAGCCGTTCCAGTGGTCCGGATACTGGCCGGAATTTCTCGCCAGCACCTTCGAGAACTGGCAGAGCGAATGGTTCCAGCTGGTCTTTCAGGCCGTGCTGCTTCTCGGCGCCAAGCATTGGATCTTCCGGGTCGACGCCGAGAACACCGAGCGCATCGAATCAAAGGTCGACGATCTGCGCAATTACCTTGTCCCGCTGGACCGGCAGTCGCCGACGCCCAGCGACTGACCCACAGCGGGCGTCTTCGCCGCCTGACCTGGACGCTTCGTCACACGCCGAGGGCGGCGGTGGCGATGGCGGACAGCGGCGCGCTCAGGTTGGAGGTGGCGGTGAAGGCGGGGTCCCGGGCGATGTCGTTCATCGCCATGAGGGTGGCTTGAACGGTCACCAGGGCTTGTTCCGGCGTGAGGGTGGGGCGGGCGGTGCGGCACAGTCTGACCCATTCGCTGACGTAGTCGCGCTGGGCTTGGAGCAGCGGTTCGGCTTGGGCGCCGAGGCTGCGCATTTCGGTGATCAGGATGTCGACGAGGGCGGGGTGGCGCAGGGTGAAGTCGGCGTAGACGGTGACCAGTGCGCGCAGGGCGGCGGCTTCGTCGGGTGCGACGAGCAATGCGTCATCGAGGGTGATCTGGAGGTAGCCGTTGCCGCGGTGCAACGCCACCTCGAGGATCTCCTGTTTGCTGGCGAAGTGGTTGTAGACGCTCGAGGTGGACAGGCCGACGGCCTCGCCGATCGCCTCCATGCCGGTGCTCGCGTAGGTCTGGTCGGCGAAGATGCGCAGCGCCGCACGCAGGACCTGTTCGCGTTTGCTGCCGCGCGAGAGCCCCTCGGGTATTGGAGCCCGGTGTGGCTCAGGCACGTCCACAGCAGCACTCAGGATCGCCCCGGCGATCTCGACGAGGGTGGAGCGGAATTGATCGGGTGGCACGGTGGTGCCATGGAAGGCGGGGCTGAGCAGCGCGGCCAACGCCATTCTCGCGCGCAACCGCGCGCCGAGGTCGGCGGTGTCGCCGATCGCCGCCCGGGTGAACAACTCGCGCAACTGCTCGAGGCGGGCCGCGAGATCCAGGCGTTGTGGGCGCGGGAGATGGCGGGCCTCCCGCACCCACAGCAGGGGCGCAGTGCGCTGGGTGACCGCGAAATTGGCCACCCCGCCCACCACGTCGTCACCGTTCAGCGTCGCCGCGAACCGTTCCAGGGTCTGCTCGATCACTGCGCGCAGCAGATCGTCCTTGCCGCCGAAATGCCGGTAGAGCGCCGACGGCCCGACCCCGACGGCCGCGGCGACATCGCTCATCGCGACGTTCTCGAAACCACTGGTCGCGAACAGCGAGGCCGCCGCGTCGACGATCTGGTCGCGGCGGTCGGCCGGCCGCTTGCGGCGCGCGGCGAGAGGCTGGTCGGACACCACGCGGACTCTACCGCTCACCCGAGCCACAGCGATCGACCGATGATCTCGGTGCCGATCCGGGCGATCTCGACCTCCTCAGACCGTGAATCCGCCGCCGCAGACCACTGTCTGGGCGCTGATGTAGTCCGACTCAGGCCTGCACAGCAGGTAGACCGCGCCCGCTGCCTCCGCCGGAGTTCCCGCGCGTCCGAGCGGGATCTGCTTGGCCATGGCGTCGAGCAGATCCGGGTTCACCCCGACTTTCAGCTCGCGACCCGCCACGTCGATCGTGGCGCTGCCGCCGGCGGGCGCTTCGGTGAGCCGGGTGGTGATCAGACCGAAGGCCACCGTGTTGACGGTGACATTGAGTCGTCCCCATTCCTTGGCGAGGGTCTTGGTCAGCCCGGTGATGCCCGCCTTGGCAGCGGCGTAGTTCACCTGGCCCGCGTTGCCGCCGAGCCCGGCGATCGAGGAGATGTTCACGACCTTGCGGCACGGCACCGGCTCGCCCGCCGCCTTGGCCTGCTTGACCGCCGCCGAGATGATCGGCTGGGCGGCGCGCAGAATGCGGAACGGCGCCTTGAGGTGGACGTCGAGGATCGCGTCCCACTGCTCGTCGGTCATCTTCTGGATCACGGTGTCCCAGGTGTAGCCGGCATTGTTGACGATGATGTCGATGCCGCCGAATTCGTCGACCGCGGTCGCCACGAAGCGCTCGGCGAAGTCGTCGTCGGTGACGCTGCCCGCGCAGGCGACCGCCGTGCCGCCCGCGGCGCGGATGTCGGCCACGGTCTGCTCGGCCGGGTCCTTGTCGAGGTCGTTCACGACCACCGACGCGCCGTCGGCAGCGAATTTGAGCGCGATCTCACGGCCGATGCCACGACCGGATCCGGTGACGATGGCTACTTTGCCGTCGAGTGTTCCCATGATGTGCTCCTGCTCAGTTCTCGCTCGACACGGCGACGACCGCGGTGCCGAGCAGGGTGGAGGTGCCGTCGGCGAGAGTGACGGCGAGGTCGAGGGTGGCCAGTCCGTTGTCGACGGCGGTGACCGTGGCCGTGCAGGTCGGCTGCGCGTGGACGGGCGTGATCGCCGTGAATCGCACTGCCAAGGAACGGATGTCGCGTTGGGGTACCCAGTTGGTGAGTAGTCGGCCGAGGTAGGCCATCGAGAGCATGCCCTGAGCGAAGACATCGTCGAAACCGGCGGAGTGGGCGTTGTCGATGTCGAGGTGGATCGGGTTGTGGTCACCGCTGGCCCCGGCGAACAACGCCAGCGTGGTGCGTGAGATCGGCGGCAGGACAAGGGGCGGCAGCGTAGTGCCGACAGTCGGTGTGATCATGCGGCGACCTCGGGATTTCGGACAACGGCCACGTTGGTGGCCGTGGCGAGCAGTTCTGTGCCGCACCGGAATTCGGTCTGCTTGGTCAGCAGTTCCAGTGCGCCACCGCGTTTCACGGTGACATCGACGATGCGTTCACTGATCGCGATGGTGTCGCCCGCGTAGGCCATGGCGGTGTAGTCGAACCGCTGCTCGCCGTGCAGGACACGACGCAGGTCGATGTCGAGAGCGTCGAAAGAGGCGAAGGGGGCGGCTGATTCGAGGGTCAGGCTGAACAAGAACGTCGGCGGGACCGGGAGATCGCGATGGCCCGCGGCTCGCGCGGCATCCACGTCGGTGAAGATCGGGTCGGTCTCGCCGATGACGCGGGCGAACAGCCGCAACCGGCCCCGCTCGACGTCGACGGTGAAACCGGGCAGGGTCAGCGCCAGCGCGCGGTCGATGTCGATGGCCATCAGCCGACCTTCTCGTAGAGGGTGACGACCGCGGCCCCGCCGAGGCCGATGTTGTGCTGCAGCGCCAGCGTCACTCCGTCGACCTGCCTGTCCTGCGCCTGTCCGCGCAATTGCCACGTGAGCTCGGCGCATTGGGCCAGACCGGTCGCGCCGAGTGGATGGCCTTTCGACAGCAGCCCGCCCGAGGGGTTGGTGACCACGCGGCCGCCGTAGGTGTTGTCACCGTCGCGGATGAACTTCTCCGCGGTGCCCTCGGGGGTCAACCGCAACGCCTCGTAGCTGAGCAGCTCGTTGGCGGTGAAGCAGTCGTGCAGCTCGACGACCCGGATGTCGGCGGGGTCGACGCCCGCGGCTTCGTAGACCTGATCGGCCGCGCGCTGGGCCATGTCGTAGCCGACCAGTTTCGGCAGATCGTCGAAGGTGTTCGGGGTGTCGGTGGTCATCGCCTGCGCGGTGATCGCGACATCGGTGCGCAGGCCGTGACGGCGCGCGAAGTCCTCGCTGGTGATGATGGCGGCCGCCGCGCCGCAGGTGGGCGGACAGCACTGCAGGCGGGTCAGCGGCCCGAAGATCTGCGGCGACGCGAGCACCTCGTCGACGGTCACCTCGTCCCGGAATACCGCGAACGGGTTGTTGCGCGCGTGCTTTCGCGCCTTCACCGAGATCATGGCGAAGGTGGCCGGATCGGTGCCGTACCGCTGCGCGTAGGCGGCACCGGCGCCGCCGAACAGCTGTGCGGCGAAGGGCGCGTCACTGGCTCCGTTGTGCTCGTTGGCCACTGCCATGAAGTCGATGAACGGGCTCGGCCGGTCCGGCCACTTCATGGCGAGCGCACCGCGCTCCATCTGCTCGAACCCGAAGGCGAGCACGCATTCCGCGGCGCCACTGGCGACCGCTTGGCGGGCCAGCCACAACGCCGACGAGCCGGTCGAGCAGTTGTTGTTGACATTCACTACCGGGATCCCGGTCATCCCCACGCCGTAGAGCGCGCGCTGGCCACTGGTGGAGTCGCCGTAGACGTACCCCGCGTAGGCCTGCTGCACCTGTTCGATGCCGATACCCGCGTCGAGCAGGGCGTTGCGGACCGCACCCGCGGCCAGCACGTCGTAGGGCTCGCTCCTGCTCGGCGTCGAGAACGGCACCATCCCGACTCCGGCGACCTGCACTCGCTGCATCACACACCACTTCCTTGGCACGAATCGATATTCACTTCATGGTTACACAACCCTTGACAATCCAGCAATACCCGGCAAAATGTTGTGCAGGTCACACGGATGAAGATTCACTATTGAGGAGTTGGCCGTGCACATCACGCAATCCCTGCATTCGGCGCTGCAACGCGATCCCGGCCGGATCGCCACCATCTTCGGCCCCCGCAGGCGCACGGTCGCCGAATCGGTCGATCGCATCGCGCGGCTGGCGGGGGCACTGCGTGAACTCGGCGTCGAGGCCGGTGATCGCGTGGGGATCTACTCGCTCAACAGCGACCGCTACCACGAACTGCTGATGGCGGTGCCGTGGGCGGACGCGGTGGTCAATCCGGTGAATGTCCGGTGGAGTGTGGCCGAGGTCGCGTACTCGCTCAACGACTGCGGCACCGATGTCCTCGTGGTCGACGACGCGTTCGCCGGTTCTGTCGACGCCCTGCGCGCCGAGGTGACGAACCTGCGCACGGTCATCTTCGCCGGCGACGGGCCGACACCCGACGGCATGCTCGCCTACGAGGAACTCGTGGCCGATACCGCCCCGATCCCCGACGCTCGGCGCGGTGACGACGCGCTCTACGGCGTCTTCTACACCGGCGGGACCACCGGTTTCCCCAAGGGCGTGATGCTGTCGCACCAGGCCTGTCTCACCTCGGCCATGGGCAGTCTGGTGACCACCGATATTCTCACCAGGGGCGGCGTGCTGCTGCATGTCGCGCCGATGTTCCATCTGGCCGATATCGCGGCGTGGAACATCGGCAATCTCACGGGCGCAACCCATGTCATCGTGGGGTCCTTCACTCCCGCCGCGACGCTCGACGCCATGGTCACCCACCGGGTGACCGATGTTCTGCTGGTGCCGACGATGATCCAGCTGCTGGTCGACTGCCCCGGCGCCGCCGACGCCGACCTGGCAAGTCTGCAACGCGTGATGTACGGGGCGTCACCGATTTCCGAGACGGTGATGGCCAAGGCACGCACGGTGTTCGGCAACGCCCGGTTCACGCAGGCCTACGGGATGACCGAGGTAGCGCCGGTCGCCACCCTGCTCACCGCCCACGATCACGACAACCCCGCACTCGCCAGATCGTGTGGACGCGCGGCGGTCCACGCCGAGATCCGCGTCGTCGACGCGGACGATCGAGAACTCGCACGCGGCGAAGTCGGCGAGATCGTGGTGCGCGGCGACCATCTGATGTCGGGCTACTGGAACATGGCCGAAGAGACCGCACGAGCACTGCGCGGCGGCTGGATGCATACCGGCGACGCCGGGTACATGGACGACGCCGGCTACGTTTTCGTGGTCGACCGGCTCAAGGACATGATCGTCACCGGCGGCGAGAACGTCTATTCGGTCGAGGTCGAGAACGCGGTGGCCAAACACCCGGCGGTGGCGCAGGTCGCCGTGATCGGTGTGCCCGACCACGACTGGGGTGAGCGCGTGCACGCGGTGATCGTGCTCGCCACCGACCGGACCGCGACGGAGGCTGAGATCCGGGAGTTCTGCCGCGAACACATCGCCAACTACAAACTGCCACGCAGTGTCGAATTCATCGACGCCCTACCGGTTTCCGGGGCAGGCAAGATCCTCAAGCGCGAACTGCGCACCGCGCACTGGGACGGGGCCGACCGCGCGATCCACTAGGCATTCGGAGATCGCGCGGCCGTGGTTATCCCGTCGGCCTGCCGCACTGCGGAATTCGGCGGCTCGGCTACGCGACAATCCGCAGTGGGTTTTCGAGGAGCTCCTTCAGGGTTGCCAGGAACTGGGCTGCCACCGCGCCGTCGATGGCGCGGTGATCCGCGGACAAGGTGACGCGCAGGATCTTGCGGGCGACGACTTCGCCGTTGTCGAGGCGTAGTTCGTCGGCTGCCGCGCCGACCGCCAGGATCGCGGATTCGGGCGAGTTGATGACCGCGGTGAACTGCTCGATGCCGAACATGCCGAGATTGGAGATGGTGAAGGTGCCGCCCGACATCTCCTCGGCGCGCAGCTTGCGCTCGCGAGCGCGGGTGGCCTTGTCGCGGCTCTCGGTCGCGATCTCGGACACGCTCTTGCGGTCCGCGTCGCGGAGCACCGGAACGAGCAGCCCGATCGGCGTCGCCACCGCGACACCGATATGGATTCCCTTGTGCCGCAACAGCTTGTCACCCGCGAAGCTGACATTGATCGAGCCGTCCTTGCGCAGCGCGACGGCGACGGCCTTGACGAGCAGATCGTTCACACTGACCTTGCTGCCGCCCGCAGCGTCCAGCGTCGCGTTGATCTGCGCCCGGAAGGCGAACAAATCGGTCACGTCGATCGCGCTGGTGACGTAGAAGTGCGGTGCCTGCTGCTTGCTTTCGGTGAGTCGAGCTGCCGAGACGCGCTGAATGTTCGTCAGTGCGACTTCCTCGTATTCCTCCGAGGCTGGAACAGGCTGCGCAACAGGCGCACTCGTGTCACGTGACGGCACCGCGAGGTCAGCGGGCTCGGCGCTGTGCGCCGCCTCCACATCGCGTTTCGTGACTCGTCCGCCCGGCCCGGTGCCGACGACAGCGTCGATATCGACCTGCAATTCGCGCGCGATCTTGCGGGCCAACGGCGAGGACTTGACCACCCCGGTGCGGCGCGGGCCGGTGTGCGATCCCGATAGCGCGGCGGCCGGGACCGTCGCGACGACCTCTGCCGTGGGCGGCGGCGCCGCACTGGTCGAATTCGCCGGTGCCGCAACCGCTCCGGTGCCATCGCCGACGGTCGCGATCGGTTCGCCGATCGCGACGCGAACGCCCGGCTCGGCCAGAATCTTCTCGAGGATCCCGTCCTCGTAGGCCTCGAGCTCCATCAGCGCTTTGTCGGTCTCGATCTCGGCGACGATCTCACCACGGGTGATCTGGTCACCCACCTGCTTGAGCCAGACGGAGACAACGCCGTCTTCCATGGTGTCGGAGAGCCGGGGCATGACGATGTCAGGCATTGCTGGTTTCCTTACCGACGGCGGCGAGGGTTTCCTTCACCGCGGTGTAGAGCGATTCCGCGGACGGCAGGGCGAGCTTCTCCAGTGGCTTGGCATACGGCAGCGGGACCTCGGCCATCGCGACGCGGCGAACAGGGGCGTCGAGATAGTCGAACGCGCCGTCGGAGATCGATGCCGCGATCTCGGCGCCGATACCGTAGGTGAGCCAGTCGTCTTCGCCGACGACCGCGCAGCCGGTCTTGCGGACGGAGGCGATGATGGTGTCGCGGTCCAGCGGACGCAGGCTGCGCAGATCGATCACCTCGACCGAAATGCCCTCGTCGGCAAGGCGTTGCGCGACCTGAGTGGCGAGGGTGGCCATGCGGGAGTAGCCGATCACGGTGATATCGGTGCCTTCCCGGGTGACCGCCGCTTTGCCGATCTGGGCGGGCGGAAGGTCTTCCGGCACTTCACCTTTGGTGTTGTAGAGCGACAGATTCTCCAGGAACAGCACCGGATCGTCGTCGGAGATCGCAGCCTTGAGCAGGGCCCGCGCATCGGCGGGAGTGCTGGGCGCCACGACTTTCAGACCGGGTACGAAGGCGTAGTACAACTCGATATTCTGTGAATGCGTCGCCCCGAGTTGCTGGCCGCCACCACCGGGAGTCCGGATCACCATGGGCACATTGGTCTGCCCGCCGAACATGCCGTAGATCTTCGCGGCATGGTTGACGATCTGATCCAGCGCCAGCAGCGAGAAGTTGATCGTCATGATCTCCACGACCGGGCGCAGACCGAGCATCGCGGCACCGATCGCCGCCCCGACGAAGCCCTCCTCGGCGATCGGAGTGTCGCGCACCCGCTTCTCGCCGAACTCCTCGAGCAGACCGGCGGTGATCTTGTAGGAGCCTTCGAAGACGCCGATCTCCTCACCGATCAGGAAAACGTCGTCGTCGCGTCGCATCTCTTCGCGCAGGGTTTCGCGCAGCGCTTCGCGATAGGTCATGACAGGCACAGTGGAATCCTCAGTGGGTGAAGAGCGGATCGGCGGGCAGACGACGGGAATCGCCCGGCACGGGAGTGGCGTAGGTGTAGTCGAACAGGCTCGACGGCTCCGGATGCGGGCTCGCGTCGGCGAACTCGACGGCGGCGGCGACACCGTCGGCCACCTCGCGCTCGAGCTCGGCCAGCGCCTGTTCGGTCAGCGCACCGGCGGCCAGCAAGCGCTGCTGCCACAGCACGATCGGATCGTGCTCTCGCACCGTCGCCACCGTGTCGGTGCTGCGGTATTTCGCCGGGTCGACCACCGAATGGCCCTTGAGCCGGTAGCTCACCGCTTCGAGCAGTGCGGGTTTGCCGTCGCGGCGAGCATCTTCGATGAGCTCGCTCGCCATGTCACGGACGGCGAGGACATCGGTTCCGTCCACCCGCTCGCCACGCATGCGATAGGCGGCGGCGCGTTTCCACAGATCTGGCTCCGCCGAGGACTTCTCGACCGTGGTACCCATGCCGGTCTGGTTGTTGATCACCAGGAACACCACCGGCAGCCGCCACAGTGCCGCGATGTTGAGCGACTCGTGGAACGCGCCGATATTGGTGGTGCCCTCCCCCATCTGGCACACCACGACGTCGTCGCCGTCGCGGTAGTCGATGGCCAGCGCCGCGCCGATCGCCAGGGGAACCTGTCCGCCCACGATGGCGTAGCCACCGAGCAGCCGGGTCGCGGTGTCGTACATGTGCATCGAGCCGCCCCAGCCCTTCGAGGTGCCGGTCGATCGGCCGTAGAGCTCGGCCATCACGCGACCCGGTTCGATGCCCTTGGCCAGCGCGTATCCGTGTTCGCGGTAGTTGGTGAACAGGTAGTCGGTGGGGCGCATCGCGGCGCCGAGACCGACAACGGTCGCTTCCTCGCCGAGGTTGAGATGGCAGTAGCCACCGATCTTGGCCTGCTGGTAGCTCTGCGCGGTGCGCTCCTCGAAGCGGCGGATGAACAGCATGTCGCGGTAGAGATCGCGCAGGGTCTGCGGATCTTCCGCCGCCACAGCGGCTTCGAGGTCCGACAGGGCCGCCGGTGTTCGATCGGTTTTCGTCGGCTTACCGGCGGGCTTGCGTCGCGCGGTGGTCGTGGTCATGTCGAGCTCCTCAACGCTTGCGTGGCGCGATGTGTACCGGCAGCCCGAGGCCGGCCATGGCCGCCTCCATGCCGATCTCGCCGAGAGTGGGGTGGGCGTGGATAGTGTCGGCCAGCTCGTCGAGCGTGGCTTCCAATGACATCGCGAGTGCGCCCTCGGCGATCAGATCGCTGGCGGACGGGCCGATGATGTGCACGCCGAGTACTTCCTGATGCGCTTGCCCCGCAACGATTTTGACGAACCCCTCGGTCTCGCCGAAGGTCTTGGCCCGGCCGAGTGCCGCGAACGGGAACTTGGCGGTGATCACCTCGTGGCCCGCCGCGCGGGCAGCGTCTTCGGTGAGGCCGACGATGGCGATCTCCGGGTGGGTGAACGTCGCGGCCGGGATCACCGCGTAGTCGATGTGGGCGTCGTGCCCGGCGATCACCTCGGCCGCGGTGATGCCCTGATGTGAGGCGACGTGGGCGAGCAGGGCCCGCCCGGTCACGTCACCGATGGCGTACACGTGCTCGACACCGGTGCGCAGCCGGTCGTCGACCTCGATGAAACCGCGGGCGTCCGTGGCGATTCCGGCCACCTCGAGGCCGAGTTCGGCGGTGTTGGGGCGGCGGCCGACGCCGACCAGCACCACGTCCGCGTCCAGGTCTCGCACCGCCGGACCACCGACCGACACCCGCAACGCGTCGCTCTCGGTGATGGCGGTGACCGTGGCGCCGGTGAGGACGGTGATGCCGCGCTTGCGGAACGACCGGCCGAGCGCGTCGCCGATCTCCTTGTCCTCCAACGGAACCAGGCGATCCTGCATCTCCACGACCGTGACCTGGCTACCGAACGTGGCGAACAGGCTGGCCCATTCCGCACCGACCGCGCTGCCACCGATGATCACCAATCGACGCGGCACCTCGGTCAGGCCGAACGCGCCATCGGAGGTGACGACGCCGGGCAGGTCCGCGCCCGGGATCGGCAGCCGCGCGGGCACCGAACCGGTCGCGACGATCACGTCGCGCGCGCTCACCCGGCGGATCGCCGCGCCCGCGGGGGCGGCGTAGCGGGGGCCACCGTCGAAGATCGGCGAAGCGCCGGTCTCGTGGACCTCCACGACAGTCGGCTCGACGAACCGCGCATGGCCCTCGATCACCGTGACCCCGTTGGCCTTCAGCAGGCCCGCGACACCGTCGGTCAGCTCTTTGACGATGCCGTCTTTGCGTTGCCGTATCGCAGCGAAGTCGAAGCGCACGTTATCGGCATGTACTCCGAATTCCGCTGCGGTGGTGAGAGTCTGGAAGACCTCGGCCGAGCGCAGCATCGCCTTGGTCGGGATGCAGCCCCAGTTCAGGCACACGCCGCCAGGACGCTCCTTCTCCACAACGCAGACCTGCAGGCCGCGTTGCGCGGCGCGGATGGCGGCTACGTACCCGCCCGGTCCACCACCGATCACCAATAGATCGAATTCCGGCACTCGTGGTGCTCCTCAGCTCGACGATCAACCCCGTCACGGTCGTGACTTGGGTCATCCGTCGAGTCTCACCGTCCACAAATGCACAAACAACTGACCGACAGCCCAGAATTCGAGCCCCCGAAATGGGCGCAGCGCCCAATCAGGCACATCGCGCCGGGGACCGAGCTATGCGCCGTTGTCACCGTCGCGCAGGGAATGGATCATGCCCCGCAGGATCCGGAACGCGCCCGACTGCTCAGCCTCGGTCAGGCCGGCCAGCATTCTGACCTCGACGGACCTGACCGCGACGGTCGCCTGCTCGAGGCTCCGCCGCCCGCGCGGGGTGAGCCGCGTGGGCAGCACCTTTCCGACGGGTGCCGCGGCGGGCCTGGTCACGTAGCCGTCTCGTTCCAAAGCCTGGAGCAGCACGTTCATCGTCTGCCGGGTCACGAACGCACCCCGCGCGAGCTCAGAGTTCGACAAGCCGGGCCGTTGCGCCAGCAGCTCGAGGCAGGAGTAGTGCGTCACGCTCATCCCGAGCGGCCGCAGCACCTCCTCCATGGACACACGCAGGGCACTCGATGCCTCTTTGAGCAGATAGCCCAGTGACGTCTCCAGATCGACCCCATCTTGACTCATGTCAGTATTCTGACATACGTTGTTTCGTGTCAGGAACCTGACATGAAACGAAGGAGCTCACCATGCCCGCTACCGGACCCGACTTCCTCTCGCTCCAAGCCAGCGACCTCGCCGCTTCGCAGGCGTTCTACGAGCAGTACCTCGGACTCGTCCGCTCACCGGCCGGACCGCCGCACGCCGTCGTCTTCGAGACGAAGCCGATCGCGTTCGCACTCCGCGACGTCCTCCCCGGCACCGATCTCGCCTCCGTTGCCCAGCCCGGCATCGGCGCCGCGATCTGGCTGCACGCCACAGACGTCCAGGCCGTTCACGACGCTCTCGTCGCCGACGGTCACACCATCGTCGCCGCACCGATCGACGGCCCCTTCGGCCGGACATTCACCTTCGCCGACCCCGACGGCTACCAGATCACGCTCCACGACCGCGCCTGATCGCCACGGGCTCAGGCGGGTTTGTTCACGCCCATCTCCAGGGCGGCCAAGGCGAGGGAGAGTTCCAGGTAGGACCGCTGCCCTTCCAGGCGTCTACCCAGCAGGGTGGAGATTCGCTGGAGGCGGTTGATCACGGTGTTGCGGTGGCAGTGCAGGCGCGGTGCGGCGTTCGCGGCCGAGCAGTTCTCCTCCAGCCAGATCGCCAGCGTGTGCAGCAGGACCTCGTGTTCCTTCGGCGGCAGTTCCAGCACCGGGCCGAGGGTGCGGGTGACCAGCAGGGCGGTCAGGTCGGGCGAGCGCAACAGCAGGGCTTCTGGGTAGCGCTGCTCCAACGACACCAGACCCGGTGCTGCCGCGGGCACGGTCTCCAGGGCCAGCATCGCCAGCGCATGGCCCGTCTCGATCTGCGCCAACCCCTGGACGACGGGTGACGCCGCCGCCCGGCCCCGGATTCGATCGCGCACCTGGTCCAGCACCGCGGAACTGTCCCGCTGCTCGAGCGAGACCAGCCCCACCATGGTGTCGACGCGGTCGTGCCAGACCGACCGGATACCCAAGGCCGCCAATGCTGTTTCGGTGCCGATCTCCACGTGCGGACGGTCGCCGCGCACCGCGACCACCAGGTATCCGCCGTGCGCGGGCAGGTTCAGCTCGCGCGCCGCCCGCGCGGCGAATGTCGCGTCGCGGGCGCTGCCGGCCAGCAGGTCCTCGATCAGGCCGTGCCGACGGCGCTCGTCGCGCCGGACCTGCTCCAATTCGGTGCTGCGATAGGAGGTGACCAGCGACGACGACATGCCGTCGATGGCCGACCAGGTGGCCACCCCGATCTTGCGGACTTCGCCGGGCGGGAGTTCGCCCGCCTTGTCCAGCAGTGCCTCCCACACGATCTGACCACCGAGCCGGAACGTCCGCAGCATGACCTCGAGTGGCACACCCTGCGCCGCGCGATTGCGGCCGATGGCGGCGGCGACATCGTCGCGGTCCGGTCCGGTCACCTCGCCGGCCACAAGATCGAGGACCCTGGTCAGATAGCGGCTACACGCGTCGTGCAGGTCTTCCCGGCTGACCGGCGAGTAGTCCGTCCACTCCGGGATATCGGTGAAGATCGCGGCGATCAGCTGCCGGGTCAGCACCGGAATCTCGGTTCGGCACGCGGCCACCAACTCCCTCGTACCCACCGAAGGGAGGGTGTGCTTGGTTCTCGCGGCCATATCGCTAGACGCTACGCCCGGCCGTTGCCGCCACCGATCGGGATCTCGCATCCAGGAATCGAACGGATCGCGCCGCGTCGTTGCCACCGCAGCGGCGCGACACGGGCCATAGTGGTCGGATGGGTAACCCGGCCACGATCGCTGCCGCGTTCGAACCTCTGCTGCGAGCCTCCTTGGGACCACACCCCGCGGTGGGATTCGAATTCTGGGACGGCAGCACGATCCACCCCGATGGTGGGAGCGCGGGCACGATGCGTGTGCGCTCCGAGGATGCGCTACGCCATCTGATCTGGGCGCCAGGCGAACTCGGCCTGGCGCGTGCCTACGTGTCCGGCGCCGTCGATCTCGATGGTGACATCTTCACGATGCTGCGCGCGCTCCAGTCGACCGCGCCGAACGACGCGCGCCTCGGTCTCGGCGCTACGTGGCAGGCCCTCGGCGCGGCACGGCAGCTCGGGGCGCTGGGCCGGCGCCCGCGACGGCCACCGGAGGAAGCGCGGCCGCAGCGCGGACCGCTGCACACCAAGCGTCGCGACGCGGCGGCGATCAGTCATCACTACGACGTCAGCAACGACTTCTACCGGCTGGTGCTCGGACCGAGCATGACCTACTCCTGTGCGCGGTTCGTGCCGGACGACGACGGCTCACTGGAGAGCGCCCAGCAGGCCAAACACGACCTGATCTGCCGCAAACTGGGCTTGGCCGAGCAGTCGGGTATGCGCCTGCTCGACGTGGGGTGCGGGTGGGGTTCGATGGCGATGCACGCGGCGTCGACCTATGGGGCGCGGGTCGTCGGCGTCACCATCAGTAGTGCGCAGGTCGAGCTCGCCCGCAAGCGAGTCGCCGAGGCCGGGCTGTCGGCCAGTGTCGAGATCAGGCTTGCCGATTACCGGGATCTGCGCGGCGAACAGTTCGACGCCATCTCCTCGATCGGCATGTTCGAACACGTCGGCTCCGGACGCGCCGCCGAGTACTTCGACACCCTGCGCGCCCTGCTCGGCCCACACGGACGACTGCTCAACCACGCCATCTCGTCACCGGGCGGCTCCGTCATGGCCAAACGTTCCTTCATCGGGCGCTATGTCTTCCCGGACGGTGAACTCGTCGACGTGGGCGAAGTCGTCCTTGCCATGGAACGCGCCGGGTTCGAGGTTCGGGACGTCGAGGCCTTGCGCGAGCACTACGCGCGCACCCTTCGCCACTGGGTCGCGAATCTCGAAAGTGCTGGGGAACAGGCAGTTTCACTCGTCGGCGAAGGGCGAGCTCGTATCTGGCGGCTCTATATGGCCGCCTCCGCGCTGGGCTTCGAGGACGGCGGGCTCGGGATTCACCAGGTGCTCGGCGTGGTGCCGGAAGCGTCGGGGAACGCCGACATGCCCGCGACCCGGCGCGCTTGGGGATAGTCGCTCAGTGCCGCAGGTCCGGGTCCCAGCGATTCGCGAGCAGCGTGAAGCTCGGCGTGTCCTTCAACGAGGTCCGCTCCTCGTAGATGCGCTCGTACCCGGTGCTCGCGATCCGCCACTTCCCGTCGGAGTCCCTGCGGTATTCGTCGAAGTAGTAGCCGCCGCCCTGGATTCGCATGCCGTAGTCCGGCACGATCACCGTGTCCTCGAAAGCCCACGAGCCGCGTGCCACCGTACCGTCCACGTCGATCTCCGGGTGGTTGGCGATGTGCACGGTGATAATTCCCGGTCCGAGATTCTCGGACATGAATGTCACGACGTCGTCGCGGCTGTCGTAATGCAGTGGCTCTTTCATCGCCTGGGTGCCGTACCGAGCCTGGATGTCTTCGGCAAGGCAGTCGCCGAATTCGTCCCATTGCTTGAGGTCCAGCGTGCGGAAGTAGCGGTATTTGAGGCGCTTGATTTCCTCGACAGCGATGAGATCCATTCCGTAATTCTAGAACGCGTTCTAGGTGCTATGAAGGGTTTTCAACCACCCGTGCGAACGCTGAATTCTTCGCGAGGACGGGCGCGAAGCATCGCGGCGATCAGCGCCGCGGCGAGCCCCACAATGGCGGCGGCAATGGTGAGTGCGTAGGAAAACCCTTCGATGTCACCGCGTCGCGTCGCGAGCGTCACCAGGATCGCCAAGCCCAGTGCGCCGCCCAGTTGCTGGACCGAACTGAGGACAGCGGAGCCGATCCCCGCATTGTCCTCGGTGGTGCCGGTGAGTGCGGTGACTGTCAGGGCGGGCAGGCTCATCCCGCAGCCGAGGCTGGTGACGAGCAATGCGGGCAGCACCCCGAAGACGTACCCGTCATGGCCGTCGATGCCCGACATCAGCAACAGACCAGCCGCGCTGATCAGCAATCCGATTATCAACGCGGCACGAATACCGAGCCGGTGTACAGCCCGCGACGACAGCCACATCCCGACCAGGATCCCCGCCCCGAAAGGCAGATACGCCAGACCCGCGGTGAAAGGTCGGTAGCCGAGCACGGTCTGGAGCTGCAACATCAACAGGAAAGCCATGGCGTAGAACGCTGCGGAGAACAGCAGCGTCGCCCCATTGGCCACCGCACGTGGCCGAAAGGCCAGAAACGACAACGGGACCAGCGGTTCGCCGGTGCGCCGCTCCACGATCACGAACACGACCGCCAGCAGTGCGGCACCGACCATCGCCATCGTGGAACCGACTTCACCCCAACCAGTTTCGGACGCCCGCAGCAGACCATAGACCAGCAGAACCGGCGCGCCGGTGATGAGCGCCGCCCCGGCGATATCGACCCGCACGCGAGGTCCACTCCGGCTTTCCCCGACCAGCCGTGGCAGCAACACCAAGGCCAGGACAACCACCGGAACATTGATCAGGAAGACCCACCGCCACGAGGCGAACCCCGTCAGCGCGCCGGAGATCACCAGTCCCGAGGTGGCACCCACCGCGGCTGTCGCACCCCAGATGCCGATCGCCGCAGCGCGTTCGCGTGCACTCGGATAGAGCAGGGTGAGCAGCGCCAGCGCGGCCGGACTCGCCATCGCCGCACCTGTTCCTTGCACGAATCGTCCCGCAACCAACTGCCACGGTTCCTGCGCGAGTCCGCACAACACACTCGCCACACCGAAAAGCGCTACGCCGCCGAGAAATACCCGGCGCCTGCCGAGCAGGTCAGCGACCCGGCCGAACAACAGCAGGAACCCGCCGAACGCGAGGATGTAGCCGTTCACGACCCACGCGAGGCCGGCGGTGGTGAATCCGAGATCGGCCCGCACGGTGGGCAGCGCCACGCTGACCACATTGTCGTCCAGATTCAGCATGAACTGGACGAGACAGAGCACGATCAGCACCGTGCGACGGCGAGCCGTACCTGGATCCGCCGTAGAAATCGAAGTCATGCACCGACGGTAGGCAACGAGCACCGATGGCCGCTATCCGTCACCAGGCCAAGAGATAGCGCATTGAGGACATAGACTCGGGACATGCCCGCACCCGCCTTCGAACCCGCGCCACCCGGCGTCGGCACAATTGTGGTCGGCAGCTTTCCGCTCACCGCCGGGCAGTGGACTAACGAGCACTACCACCCGCAGCACCAGCTGGCCTGGACCCGCAGCGGTGTGCTCGGTATCGCTGTGGGACAAGCACATTGGATCGTGCCACCGACTCGCGCGCTGTGGCTGCCCGCGGGTGTCGTACACAAGACCGGCGCAAGCCGCGATGCCGTTCTACACAGTCTCTATTTCGAACCGGACCGCTGCGACGTTGCCTGGGCCGAGCCCACCCCGGTCCGGGTCGACGGTCTGCTGGCGCACCTGATCGTCCATCTCGCCCAGCAGAACTTGGCCGACGATCAGCGGCTGCGCGCCGAGGCGGTAGTCCTCGACCTGCTGCAACCGCTGCCCGCGACACCGATCGACGTGCCGCGCCCCGTCGACGAACGAGTACGCGCGGTCGCCGATGCCCTACTGGACAACCCGGCCGATCAACGCAGCCTGGAAGCTCATGCCCGGACCATCGGCGTGAGCCGCCGCACGCTCACCCGGTTGTTCGTACAGGACACCGGGATGAGCTTCGACCGCTGGCGCACCCACGCGCGAATCCAGGCCTCGCTGCCACTGCTCGCCGACGGCCAGCCCGTCTTCCGCGTCGCGCACACCGTCGGATATGCCACGGCCAGTGCGTTTCTCGCGGCGTTCCGGCGAACGGTCGGCACCTCGCCGCGACGGTATCTGGGTGGCGATTCGTTCGACTGACCTACCGGTTTCGATGGGACCGAATTCCGTTGTCGACATGATGAATCCGGGCAACCGGTGCCGCTGCCCCGCAGTCGACCGCGATCAGGAGATGACGACCGGACCCGCGATCGGGGCCGGGTCGTCGGCCCAGCGGTGGCCCGTGTCGCGCGGGGTGACGCCGTGGTCGGTCCACGCCGCCAGCAATTGGGTGACCTTGGTGTGCATGATGGTGCGGAGGCGGTCGAACGAAGTGTCGGGGATGTCGTCGACCTGGCCGAGCAGCAGCCACCACGCCCAGGCCACGGCCCCGGCGTTCGCGACGAAGTCCGGCAGTACCGGGATACCGCGCGCGGCCAGCATCGCCTCGGCCTCCGGCGTGGTCGCCGCGTTCGCGGCCTCGACGACGATCCTGGCCCGGACGTCGTAGGAGTTGTCGGGGGTAATCGCGTACGAGATCGCCGCCGGGACAAGGATATCGACGTCGGCGGCGATCACCGCGGTGCGCGGCAGCTGCTCGATGCCGTCGGGCAGCCGGGTGCGGTCGATCTCGCCGTAGCCGTCGCGCAGGTCGAGCAGTGCCGGAATATCCAGTCCGCCAGCACAATACAGCGTTCCCGCCGCATCGGCCACGGTGGTGACCTTCATCCCCGCCTCGTACAGGTAGTAGGCCGCCGCCCCACCCATGGTGCCGACACCCTGGATCGCGACGGTCGTCGCGGCGGGTGCCCGGCCCCACCAGACCGCGGCGGCGAGACAGGCGTGCGCCACCCCGTACCCACCGATCACGTCGCCGAGCAGGAATCCGCCCTCGACCGCGGCGTTCAGCCCGTTGCGGACCCGCACCAGGGTCGCGGCCGGGTCGTCGGCGCGACGGATCGCGGCGTGGTAGCTCTGCCCGAGGCCGAGCTTGTCGAAGACCTCGTCGATCAGATGCTGCGGAACACCGAGGTCCTCCGCGGTCACCCAGTGCTGGTCGATCCACGGGCGCATGGCCTCGCAGAATCGCTCCAGCACCTCGACCGCGCGTGGGTCCTTGGGGTCGAAGTCGATCCCGCCCTTGGCGCCGCCGACCGGCAGGTCGAAGGTGGCGGTCTTGTCGGCCATGCCGCGGGCGAGATCCTCGACCTCGCTCAGGGTGCAGCCTGCCCGCATCCGGGTGCCGCCGGTGGCCAGGCCGCCGCGCAGGGTATGCACGACCAGGTAGCCGACCGCGCCGGTCACCGAATCCGTCCACAGCAGGCGCAGATACGGCTCGCTGCGGCGGGTGGCGGGTGCGGGGGCGACGGCTCGCGGAATCGGCGGAAGGGTTTGCGCGGTCACCTGCGGGGTATCACCAGGGTTCTGGATCATCGTCATAGCGCACCACCTACTCGTCGTTCTCGCCGTCGACACCGAATTCACCGAGCGCCGTTCCGGACCACGTCGTCCCGGCCGATCACGCGCGCCCGGTGTAGTCCAGCGTGCGGTCCCACCTGCCACCGCGTCTATTTACAGTTCGTTCACGGCGGTGTTCACTGTTGCTGCACAGCGCATAGGGTCGTGTCATGGATCTGTCGTTGACCCGCCTGCGCATGTTGCGTGAGCTGCATCGGCGCGGCACGATCACCGCGGCCGCGGCCGCCCTGCACTACACCGCGTCGGCGGTGTCCCAGCAGCTCGCCCAACTGGAGCGCGATACCGGCACCCGGCTGATCGAACGGCGGGGGCGGCGGGTGCAGCTCACCGACCTGGGGGTCGTGCTCGCCGAGCACGCCGAGGAAATCCTCGCCTCGGTCGAGCGCGCGACCCAGGCCCTGGAAGGGGCGGGCGAGTCGCTCACGGCGAAGATCACCGCGGGAGTGTGGGCGTCGGTGGCCTCGGGCCTGCTCCCCGACGCGCTCACCACCCTCGCCCGCACCCATCCGGGCATCCTGGTGCGCACGCGCGAACTCGCGCCGGAGGCGACGGCGGCCGCGGTCCGTGACGGTGCGCTCGATCTGTCGTTCGTCCTCGATTACTCGAACTATCCGATGCCGTGGGACGGGGGGCTCGAGCGCACGGTGATCGCGGTCGAGCGCCTCTACGCCGCCGTCCCCGCCGGCGCGGTGCCGCGCGGCGATGTGACACTCGCCGAACTGGCCGAGCACCCGTGGATCCTGTCCCCCGCCCGGTCGCATTTCGGGCAGGCGGCGCGGTTGGCGTTCCAGTCCGTCGGGATCGTGCCACGGATCGACCACGAGGTGGAGGAGCAGGCGACCGCGATGGCGATGACGGCGGCCGGGCTCGGTGTGACGCTGGTGTCGGACCTGGGTCTGGCCCTGCGACCGCCGGGCGTCGACGTCGTCGCGCTCGGCGACGCCCTCACCCGGACGGTGTCGCTGGCCTATCGCACCAATACAGCGCGGCGTGCCGCGTTGCTGCTCGTCGTGGACGCGATCCGCACCGCGGCAGCCGAGAAGGGCCTCGGCGTCGACACCCCACCCCCCGCCGCCACGAGCTGACCCTGCGGCGCTGTCGACGGTGGCGCGGAGAACTGGCAGCGGCCGAGCGGACGCGGGCACGTCCGCCGGAACGACAAAGAAGACGTGGGCGGGCGACGACCATTCGTGGCGCAACGGCCCGATCTGAACCGCATCTTCAGGGAACCGCCGGTGGGCGGTCGGGGGCCAGGAGGGTGGCGATTTCTGTGCCGATGCTGACGGCGTTGTTCTGGTCGGAGTCGGAGGTGGGGCCGAGGGTGGCGTAGACGACGACGGTCGTCTTCGTTTTCGTGTCGTAGAACGCGACGCCGTCGTAGCCGCCGTAGGACGGGTTCATGTACAGCCAGTCGGCGAGGTGGACCACGCCGAAGGCGAAGTATTTCTCGGTGGTGAAGGGGCCGAGGCCCGCGGTGGACGGGCCCATCATCTGCTGGA
Source organism: Nocardia sp. FBN12 (assembly GCF_054031145.1). NCBI lineage: Bacteria > Bacillati > Actinomycetota > Actinomycetes > Mycobacteriales > Nocardiaceae > Nocardia > Nocardia sp. FBN12. Next base: position 1,677,529 of record NZ_CM132926.1, on the reverse strand, counting down.
ACTGGTCGGGGGTGAGTCGTTCGCCGGTGCCGAGGGCGCGGACCCAGCGGCCGACGTCGGCGACGGTGGAGTTCATGTTGCCGCTGTGCAGGAAGGCGGTGGGGTTCCAGAAAGTGGAGTCTTCGAAGAAGTTTCGTTCGTTGGTGTAGCCGTGCAGGACCGGTTCGTCGATCTGCGGGTCGAGCACTACTTCGCTGTCGTGCATGCCCAGTGGCTCGGTGATGTGTTCGGCGATCAGCTCGCCCAGGGGCTTGCCCGCTGCCTTCTGGAGGACTTCGCCGAGGACGACCAGGTCGCTGTGGGCGTAGCCGAAGTCGGTGCCCGGCTCGAACAGGGGCGGGCGGGCGTTGGCGCGTTCGAGAAGTTGCGGTGCGGTCCATTCGCGGATCGGGTTCTCGCCGAAGATCTTCAGGAACTCCGGTTCGGTCACATAGTCGGAGATCCCGGAGGTGCTGTCGGCGAGCATCCGCGGGGTGATCTTGTCCGCGCGGGGAAAGTCGGGCAGCCAGCGGGCGATGGGTTCGTCGAGTTTCAGCACGCCCTGTCCGTCGAGCCGCCACAGGACCGTGGACAGCATGGGCTCCATGGGCTGGCCGACCCGCACGCGCATATCCGCTGTCGCGGGCACACCGAGAGGTGATCCGCCCAGCGCGCCGAGGGCGATCTGCTCCTCGCCCCGCCATGCGCCGTAGACCGCGGAACTGAGGTCGAGTTCGGTCATCTTGCCGCGAACGATGTCGGTGATCTTCGCCGCTTCGGGGCTCTCGACCGGCGAGGACTGCGAGCCGGTGGATTTCTCCTCCGCGGTGCAGCCGCCCGCGGCGATGGCGAGCACGACCGTGAGCACCGCACCTGCTCTCCGGTATCGGCGATGCCGGGGCGACTTGCTCATGACAGCGATCCCTTCGTCGAGGAACACTCACGATCAGCAGCACTGCCGAATCTACGCGCCGACAGAGCGCACCCGGTTCAGACTCGCGAGGTGTTCGGCGCCCCGCGTCCTCGTCATCCCGGGAAGGTCGCGGCCGGGATGACGAGGGGCCTCAGCGGAGACGACGCAGCGATCAGCGGACTTCGGCGGTGAGCGGGAGTGCGGATACCGAGGTGCCGACGTGCAGGGTGAACGGGCCCGGTTCGACGGCCCAGCCCTGTTCGGTCCAGTGTTCGAAGGAGCGCTGCGGCAAGGCGATCGTGGCGGTGACGGTTTCGCCCGCCCCGGCCTCGACCACGGCGAAGCCCGCGAGCCACCGCACCGGGCGGTCCACGGCGCTGTCCTCGCGGGACAGATACGCCTGCACCACCTGACGGCCCGAGCGCTCGCCGATATTGCGGACAGTGACGGTGGCGGTGCGACCGCGCACGGCCAGATCCACCAGTTCCCAGCTGGTGTAGCCGAGGCCGTGACCGAACGGATAGGCCGGGGCCACACCGGATTTCAGCCAGGCGCGGTAGCCGATATGAATGCCCTCGGGGTAGGGCAGGGCGTTGTCGGCGGCGGGCTTGGTGTCCAGGACCGGCACGTCGGCCATGACCTTGGGCCAGGTGGTGGGCAGCCGGCCGCCGGGTTCGGTCGCACCGGTGAGCACATCGGCGAGCGCATCGCCGAATTCCTGGCCAGGAAACCACGAGAGCAGAACGGCGGCGACCTCGTCACGCCACGGCATCTCCACCGGCGCACCCGAATTGACGACCACGATCGTGCGCGGGTTCACCGCGGCGACCGCCGACACCAGCTCGTTCTGGCGACCGGGCAGCGACAGATCCTTGCGGTCGTAGCCCTCGGATTCGATCGCTTCGGTGGTGCCGACCACCACCACGGCGATCTCGGCCGTGCGCGCCAATTCCACTGCGGCGGCGAACTCTTCGTCGGCGGAGCGGCGCGGGCGGCCGACGCCGAAGGTGATGCCCATGGCGGGCAGGCCCTTGTCGAGGGCGGGCGCCAGTTCGATCAGCACATCGATCTCCTCACCCTCGGCGAGGGTGCGGGTGACCCAGCGCTGCGGCGGGTTCAGCAGCATCTCGACGGGATCGCCGCCCTCGGGGAAGACGGTCTCGCTGAGCACGGTGGCACCGTCGAGTGCCAAACGCAGCGTGCCGACGCCGGCGTAGCCGATCCGCCACTCCCCCGCCACATCGGCGCGCAGCCGACCATGAAGCTGAAAGGACTTGGCCCGCATCGCGAACGGGGTACCGAAGAGCATCAGATTGCCCGCGGTGCGGTGTTCGGATTCCAGGACGGTCTCACCGTCGAGGTAGCGCAGGTGCACGCCCGGCGTGCCGGTCTCGGGGTCGGTGACCAGATCCAGCGGCACCGGGATCATGTTCTCGTTGAGGTGAACGCCCGGCGTGTACACCACCGGCAGCACCTCCCGCAGGCCTTGCAGCGGCGAAGTCGTATGCGAGGGAACGACTGTCGCACTGCCACCGCCACCGAAGCGGGGCTGCGCGGCGGCCGCGCCGAGGAGGGCGACCCGGGCGGGCGCGCCGAGCGGCAGCACACCGTCATTGGTGGCGAGCACCATGGCCTTGGCGGCGGCGTCGCGCACGCGCCGACGCGCGGTCTCCTCGGTGAAAGCCGGTGGCTGGTGCGGGGTTCCGTGCAGCGCACCCACGCGCTGGGCGAATCGCAGGATGCGACGGACCTTTTCGTCGATGGCGGACTCGGGCACCGCACCGGCGCGGACCGTCTCGAGCAGCGGGGCGGCCCAGAGTTCCCACGGGCCGGGCATGGCCAGGTCGGTGCCCTTGGCGGCGCCTTCGGTGGAGCGCACGGCGGTCCAGTCCGAGACCACCACGCCGTCGAAGCCCCACTCGCCTTTCAACGGCTCGTCCAGCAGCGGGTTTTCGGTCATGGTGACACCGTTGACGGAGTTGTAGCCGTCCATGATCATCCACGCGCCCGCCTCCACCGACCGCTCGAACGGGTACAGGTACAGCTCGCGCAGGGTGCGGTCGTCGACGATCACATCGGCGGTGAAGCGCTCGGTTTCGGAGTCGTTGGCCACGTAGTGCTTCGGACAGGCGCTGACGCCGTGCGCCTGGACGCCGGCCACATAGGCGGCGGCCATCTCACCGGTGAGCATCGGATCTTCGGCGAAGCATTCGAAATGCCGTCCGCCGAGCGGGGATCGGTGCAGGTTGATGGTCGGGCCGAGCACCGCGTAGACGTTCTTGCGGCGCGCTTCGGCGGCGATGAGCCCGCCGATCTCGGCGATCAGGTCGCGATCCCAGGTGGCGGCCAGCGCCGAGCCCGACGGCAGGCTCACCGAGGGGTCACGCTCGTCCCACGTCTCGCCGCGCACACCTGAGGGGCCGTCGGAGACGGGCATCTCGGCCAGACCGATGCTCTCGTCGCCGGCGAAACGGAAGATGTCGGCTCCGGAGATGAGCCGGATCTTGGCCTCCAGGTCCAGCTCGGACAGGAGGTCGTCGATGTTGTCGGTCATGCCAACCCTTTTCAGAAGTCCACCAAATCGGCCGTTACCTGCGGAGACATCCTCGTTCGGCGCCTGACCGATACCGGAGACACCGTCCCTGTACGGCTGGCACGAGTGTGCCAGTGAACAGCCAGCCTACCGAGTGGTCACTCGGTAGAGTTATCTGTTTGTTATCTGACGGAATTTTGCCGGTCCGGCGGGCGGACTACTCTCGCTCTTCATGACGCCGCAACGCCGAAGACGGGGCGCGGACCGCCGCGAGCAGATCATCGACCAGGCGCTCGCCAGCTTCGCCGACAACGGCTATCACAATTCCTCGATCGCCGAGATCGCGACGCGCTGCGGACTCTCCCAGACCGGCCTGCTGCACTACTTCCCGAACAAGGCGGCCCTGCTCGCCGCGGTCCTGGAGTACCGCGATCGACTCGACTACGACCGACTCGGCATGAACCGGCAACTGCGCGGCAAGGACGCGTTGCAGCAACTGGTCCAGCTGGTCGAGCACAACATGCACGTCCCCGGCCTTGTCCAGCTCTTCACCGTCGTCACCAGCGAAGCGGTCACCAGCGACCACCCCGCCCGCGCCTGGGTGGTCGATCGCTATCGAATCCTGGAAAACTATTTGGCCGGCGCCCTCGACGGCGGCGTCACGGACGGAACCTTCCGTCCCGACCTCGACACCCGGGCCGTCGCCCGCCAGATCTCCGCCATGATGGACGGCCTGCAACTGCAATGGCTCCTCGACCCCGAGCATGTCGACATGGCCGCACTCTTCCGCACCTACATCGACGACCTGACCACCCGACTGTCGACCTGATCAGGCCGAGTTCGCCACCCTGGCACCTACGATGAAAACAGCGGAATCATCTGCACCCGACATGCCGTCGCAGGAGGAGATCCGGAGGCCAGCGATGACGACACATCAGTTCACCACGCAGATCGAACTCGGCGGCAAGACCGCCACCGGTTTCCGGGTACCCGCGGATGTCGTCGAAGCGCTCGGTCAAGGGAAACGACCAAAGGTTGTCGTGACCATCGGGCCCCACACCTTCCGCAGCACGGTGGCCGTCTACGACGGTGAGTTCATGCTGCCGCTCAACGCGTCGAACCGGGCCGCCGCGGGTGTCAGCGCCGGAGAAACGACAGACGTCACCGTCGAACTCGATCGCGAAGAACGCACGATCGAGGTTCCCGACGATCTCGCCAAGGCACTGGCGCACCACCCCGGCTCGGCGGCAACGTTCGCCGCGCTCTCCTACAGCAAGCAACGCGAACGCGTGCAGTCCGTCATCACGGCCAAGCGTCCCGAGACCCGTGCGAACCGCATCGCCAAGATCGTGGCCGAGCTCACCGCCTCCGCAGGATCGACCGGCTGAGTTCGCCGGGATGCCGCCTCGTGGGCGCGCACGAGATGGCATCGTCACCGGGCGCCGCTCGCTGATCCCTCAGTGCTGCTGTCGCAGTGCTCGTTCGGCCGCGTTGGCGCCGCACATGCCGTGGGCGCCGGGGCCGGGTGGGGTCGCCGCTGAGCAGAGGCAGTGGCCGGGGAGCCCGGTGTCGTAGGGCCGCAGGGTTTTTCGGGGCCGAAGACGAGTTGGGGGATGTTCTTGGCACCGCGCGCCGTCGCATTGACCAGACGAGAGCACGGACTCACCGTCTATTCCGAGGTAGCGCTGACGCCCCTGTTCGCCGATCAGGTGTCGACCTGTCGGCCGAGTCGCCGGAGCCAGGTGAGGTAGGTCGACGTCGCTGCCCGAAGGTCCTCGACCGGCCAGTTGTCGGGCAGCAACACCGCGGGCAGCGCGGGGTCGGTGGTGAGCAGGTCCAGCGCCGCGGATACGGCGGCGAATTTCGCTGCCGGGTCAGGGTTTTCGATCGCGTCGAGCAGGGCGTGGGCGCGCGCCGTCCAGTCCGCCAGCGGCCACAGCGCGGCGGCGAGGCCGGTGGGGTCCTCGACGGGGCGCAGCCGGAACCGGAGGGTGGCGGCGGCGAGGTCGGCAGGCAGGGCGCGGACGAGGTTGGCCGGGCGCAACCAGACCCCTTCGCGGAGTTCAGCCAGGCGAAGCGAGAGCAGCCTGGCGCGCAGGGCCGCGCGCTCGGCCGACGGACGGCCCGCGGCAGTGACGACGACCTGCTCCCAGTCCCCGTCCCAGGGGCGAACGGGCGGTGCGGCGAGCTCCGTCCGACGCGCGCGCAACGCGGGATCGAGCGTATAGGCGCGGTGTTCGCGAACCAGCTCGCCCGCGGCCATCATTCGCGACACCGCGACCCGCACCGTCGTTTCCGGATACCCGACAGCGGTGGTGGCGGCGCAGATCTCGCTCGAGGTCATCGTCGGTGACTCGGCCGCGATCAGAATCCGGACCACCGCCGAACGGGCCGACACCGGCCGGACCTGCGCGTCGAAGCCGGGAGCAGCGGATTTCACGACAACGAGTCTACATATTTCACTATTGCCGCGACTGTCAGAAAACTGTAACGTCGCGAGGCATGACCACCACCTCGTTCCCACTGGCCGGACGCACCATGATCATGTCGGGCGGCAGCCGCGGCATCGGGCTGGCGATCGCCGTCGCCGCCGCCCGCGAAGGCGCCAACATCGTGCTGCTCGCCAAGACCGATACTCCCGACCCCCGGCTGCCGGGCACCATCCACACCGCCGCCGCCGAGATCGAGGCCGCGGGCGGGCAGGCACTCGCCGTGGTCGGCGACGTGCGCGACGAGACTTCGGTCGCCGACGCCGTTGCTCGCGCCGTCGAGCGATTCGGTGGCATCGACTACTGCGTGAACAACGCTTCGGCGATCGCCCTCGCCCCCACCGAGGAACTGCCGATCAAGCGATTCGACCTGATGCAACAGATCCAGCTGCGCGGCACCTACCTGCTCTCCAGCGCCTGCCTGCCGCACCTGCGCCGCAGCGACAACGCCCACATCCTGAGCCTGTCACCGCCGCTCAACATGGCACCCGAGTGGCTCGGCGCCCACCCCGCCTACATGCTCGCCAAATACGGGATGTCGCTGCTGACACTGGGCTGGGCCGGCGAATACGCCGAACACGGCGTCGCGGGCAACTGCCTGTGGCCCGAGACCCTGATCGCCACCGCCGCGGTACAGAACCTGCTCGGCGGCGACGACGCGATCGCCAAGGCCCGGACCCCGCAGATCATGGCCGATGCCGCCGTGGCGATCTTGCGCAAGGACGCGCGGGCGGTCACCGGAAACACCTTCCTCGACGTGGATGTGCTTCGCGCCGAAGGCATTACCGATCTCTCGCCCTACGGCGGCGCGGGCGATCTGGAATACGACATCTTCGTCGACCCGCCCCACCGTCGCGCCTGAGCCGCTTCGCCGGCCGAAACGCGTCTGACGTCGTCGAACACGGTCAGTTCCGGGGCTATCCTCGGTAGTGGGCGGGCGCACCAGCGCACCGCCACCGGGCCGCACCGAATCGAGCCGAGATGGCCGACAACTCGCCGACGCAACGCAACTCGGCCACCGGGGTCGCGGCGGAACTGACCGCCGAGGGCTTCGAGGACGCCGAGGAGATCGGGCGCGGCGGTTTCGGCGTGGTCTACCGCTGCGCCCAGCCCGATCTCGACCGTGTCGTCGCCGTGAAGGTGCTGACCGCCGAGCTCGACCCCGACGGCCTGCAACGCTTCGTGCGCGAACAGCAGGCGATGGGCAGACTCTCCGGCCACCCCCACATCGTCGCGGTCTTCCAAGCGGGCACCACCCACGGCGGTCACCCCTACCTGGTGATGCCCTATCACGCGCGTGGCTCGCTGGAACAACGCATCCACACCGTCGGCCCGCTGGACTGGACGGCGACACTGCGCCTCGGCGTGAAGATGGCGGGCGCGCTCGAGACCGCGCACCGGGCCGACATCCTGCATCGCGACGTGAAACCGTCCAACATCCTGCTCAGCGACTACAACGAACCCGAACTCACCGATTTCGGCATCGCCCGAATCCACGGCGGGTTCCACACGACCACCGGAATAGTCACCGGCTCCCCCGCTTTCGCCGCGCCGGAAGTACTGCGCGGCGCGCAGGCCACCGCCGCCGCCGACGTGTACGGCCTCGGCGCCACCCTGTTCTGCGCGCTCACCGGCCATGTCGCCTACGAGCGGCGCGTGGGCGAGCAGGTGCTGTCGCAGTTCCTGCGGGTCTCCGCGCAACCGGGGCCCGGTCTCACCGACCACGATGTGCCTGACGAGGTCAGGGCCGTCATCGAGCACGCGATGGCGACCGAACCCGCCGACCGGCCGAACAGCGCCGCCGCGCTCGGCGCGGAACTGGTTGCGGCCCAGCACAGTACCGGCAGCCCGGTCGACGTCCTGCGAGTCCCCGACACCCAGCGCCCGATCGCGGTGCCGATCGCACCGACCGCGCGGGCCCGCGAACGCACCACCGCACCACCCACACCCGCCACGAAATACCGCCCACCGACCCCGGCGCGGGCAACCCTCGCCAGAAAACGCCTGCTCGAGCACCTGCGCACCACCGAACGCACCCGGCTCACCGCCATCAACGCGCCCAGCGGATTCGGCAAGACCACGGTGGCCGCCCAGTGGCACGACGAGCTGGTCGAGCACGGCGCCGCGGTCGCGTGGCTGACCGTCGACGAGGACGACGACAACGTCGCCTGGTTCCTCGACCACCTCGCCGAGGCGATCCGACCCGCCGTCCCCACGCTCGCCGACAACCTCGATCGGCTGCTGGAGGCCGACGACCCGACCCGCGCCGTGCTCACCGCCTTGATCGACGGCCTGCACACCAGCGACCAGCGGGTGACGCTGATCCTCGACGACTGGCAACGGGTCACCGCCCCCGCCTCGGTAGCCGTCGTCCGGTTCCTGCTCGAACACGGCTGCCACCATCTGCCCCTCGTCGTCACGAGCACCACGCGGCTCGACCTGCCCTTGAGCAGGTTGCGCATCCACGGTGAACTCACCGAAATCGACGCCGCGACACTGCGTTTCAATGCCGACGAAGTCCACGCGTTCCTCGCCGAAGCGGGCGGTGTGCACCTGGCCGCCGGCGAGGTGGCCGCGCTGGCCCGCGCCACCGACGGCTGGGTCGCGGCACTGCAGCTCACGGTGCTGTCGCTGCGCGCCGGCGAGGACCCGGCACATCTGCTCGACAGCCTCGCCGCGCACCCCGACATCGGCGCGTTCCTGGCCGAGAACGTGCTCAGCGCACTGGATCCGGACACCCTCGATTTCCTCATGACGACCTCGATCTGCGAGCGGATCTGCGGCGGGCTGGCCACCGCCCTGACCGGCCGCGCCGATGCCACCGACCTCCTCGCCGACATCGCCGACCGCGGACTGTTCCTGCTGCCCGCGGGCCCCGACCACGACTGGTACCGCTACCACCAGTTGTTCGCCGGATACCTGTGCCATCGGCTCGCCCACAACCGCCCCGCCGAGATCGCGGGGCTGCGGCTGCGGGCCGCCGACTGGTTCGCGCACCATCACCTGCTCAATGACGCGGTCGAACACGCACTGGCCGCCCACGATCCCGGCCACGCGGCCGATCTCGTCGAACAGGGCGCCGGTTACCTGCTGGAGCGATCGAGAATGGTGATGCTGCAAGGCATTCTGGTGAAACTGCCCGCCGGGGTCTGCCGGGCCAGACCCCGGATCCAGCTGTTCGGCGTCTGGGTCAACCTGGTGCTGCGCAGACCCGCGGCCACCGCGTCCTCCCTCGCCCGCTTCGAGACCGCGCTGGCCGCGGCCCCACCCGCCGAGCCCGAACGCACCGATCTGCGCGCGGAAGCCGATGTGGCGATCAGCGTCGGGGAGATGTTCGCCGACCGGGTATCGGAGCTGGACGGGCTGATCGGTGACGCGCTGGCCCGGCCCGAGGTCTTCTCCCCGCGCATCCCCGGGGTGGCGGCCAATATCGCCACCTTCGCGGCGATCCAGCGCTTCGATTTCGACGAGGCGCGCCGGTGGCAGCTGTGGGCGGCGCCGTATCACGAGGCGACCGGCCCGTTCCTGTCGGTGTACGGGCGCTGTTTCGCGGGGGTGGCCGCCCGCGAACAGCTCGACATCACCGGCGCCGACGACCTGTTCACGACCGCACTCGATACCGCACGCACCACCATGGGCGCCGCCGCCCACGCGACTCGCCTCGCGTGCGCGCTACTGGGCGAATTACGCTATGAGACAGGCGATTTCGAGACAGCGGCGGATCTATTGGCGCAGAGCAGGGAGCTCTCCGCCGAAGGCGGCGGCGGGGTGGACTTCATGCTGGCCACCTACGCGACCGGCGCGCGGGTACGCGCCCTGCGCGGCGACCGCGACGGCGCGCTGGAACTCCTCGACGAGGGCATGTCCCACGCCGAACGCCTTGACCTGCCACGTCTGGCCGCCCGGATCCGCAACGAGCGGGTGCGTCTCGGCGTCGAACTCGATCCCCTCGCGATAGCGGAATTGACGCGCACGCGCACGATCCGGCGCGGCGACGGAATAGCCACCGCCATCGATGAATTCGACGAGGACTCCGCGATCCGGTTGCTGCTGGCGACGGATCGGCACCGGGCGGCGATCGAGCGCGCCGAGAAGTCGGTCGCCGGAACAGACGCGCAGCGCAGGCCGCTGGCCGCACTGCGCGCCGGGTTCCTGCTCGGCAGCGCATTGCGCCGGGGAGACCGCACGGCCGAGGCCGATCGGATCCTCGCACCGCTGATCCGGCGCTGCGATCGCCTCGGCCTGGTCCGGCTGCCCGCCGACTCGATCGCGACCTAGCGCTGGCGTCCTGCTGTCTCAGTAGCACTCAGTAATGCTCCTGCAGTCGAAAGGAGTTGCCACGGACAACTTGACGGAAATGCTGAAAGGAACGCTCGAAGGCTGCGTCCTCGAGATCATCGACGGAGCGGAGACATACGGCTACGCCATCACGCGCCGGCTGAACGAACTCGGTTTCGCGGATGTCATCAAAGGGACTTGTACACCATTCTGCTGCGGCTGGAGAAGAACGGATTGGTAATGTTTCGAAACGACCTTCCGAAGTCGGGCCGCCGCGCAATTTCAAGGTCGGGCCGGTCGAACTGACCGAAGGAGGTCTACTGCCGGGGATTCTCGACTTCTTCGAGGAAGGAGCCGCGAACGGCACCGGAGTCATCGAACTCATCGGCGATGATGTCGCGGCCTTCTGCGACGACCTCGTGAAACACTCACGGACCTACGCCGACACCTATCAGGAGTCCGTCAGCACCGAGCTCGGCAACCGTCAGCACCGAGCTCGGCAAAGGAACGACGTAGCTCGAGGTCAGGAGCGGAAATCGGCGAGCGCCGTGGCGCACTACCCGCCCGCTTCGGGGACGAGCTTGCTGAGGATGGCCTGCAAGGCGGCGCGCTCATGGTCGGTGAGTCGTCCGAAGAACTCGTCGGCGTCCTTCGTCCGGGCGGCGGTCAGAGTCTCGAGTGTCCGCATGCCCCGCGCGGTGACCGTCACGAGAATCGCGCGGCGGTCGGTGGGGTCGGGCCGCCGCGTCACCAGGTCGGCCTCCTCGAGCGCGTCCACCACTTCCGTGGCCGACCGGGCGCTGATCCGCAACGCGTCGGCGATGGCCGACAGCCGGAGACCGTCGTGCTCGCCTGCCACCCGAAGCGCACGAGCCTGGTGCGGGGTCAGCCCGATCGGCGCGTACGCCGCTGACCAGCGCCGACGGAGTGTCCTGGCCACCTGCATCAGGAGGTCGCTCTCGTTGTCGGGCATAAACGCGCCTCTCGACTTGTTTTCACTACCGGATAGTGAGGTAACCTCAGCATAACAGCACAACCCAAGGGGGTTGCACATGAAGAACCAAGACTCCGTCGGCGGCCGCACCCGCCGCGCCGACCCGGCCGACCGCGCACAATTGCGTGAGTCGCCCGTTTCCCTGCGCCGGATCGCGGCGCTCTTCGGCCCGTACCGCCTTCAGCTCACCCTGCTGAGCGTCTTCATCGTGGCGGGTTCGACGATCAGCCTCGCCTCGCCGTTCCTGCTGCGCCTGGTGATCGATGACGCGCTGCCGCACCAGAACGTCTCGCTCCTGCTCTGGGCCGTGGGCGGCATGCTCGCCGTCACCGTGCTCACCGCCGTCCTCGGTGTCGGCCAGACACTCGTCTCCACCACCGTCGGGCAGCAGGTCATGCACGTCCTGCGCGCGGACGTGTTCCGCCACCTGCAGCGGCAGTCGCTGGCGTTCTTCACCCGCACTCGTGGCGGCGAGGTCCAGTCCCGCCTGATCAACGACGTCGGCGGCATGCAGTCCGTGGTCACCAGCACCGCGACTTCCATCGCGAGCAACGTCACCACCGTGGCCGGCACCGCCGTGGCGATGGCCGTGCTGTCGTGGCGGTTGTCGCTGCTGTCGCTGGTGGTGCTGCCGCCGGCGATCTGGCTGACCCGACGCGTCGCTCTGCTGCGCCGCGACATCACCGCCCAGCGCCAACGTCACCTCGCCGACCTGCACGGCCAAGTCGAGGAGGGACTTTCGGTGAGCGGCGTGCAATTGGGCAAAACACTCGGTACCGGGCCGCTCGCCTCCGCCCATTTCGAGGAGACTTCGCACGACCTGGTCGGCCTCGAAGTGCGCGCACAGCTCGCGGGCCGCTGGCGGATGGCCACCATGAGCATCGTTTTCGCGGCCATCCCCGCCCTGCTCTACCTCGCCGCCGGTCTTCCGGCGACCAGCAGCGGCATGACGATCGGCACGCTGGTCGCCTTCACCACGCTGCAGGCCGGACTCTTCAGGCCGCTGATGGCGTTGCTCAACGTGGGTGTCGAAGTCACCAGCTCGATGGCGTTGTTCAGCCGGATCTTCGGTTACCTCGACCTTCCGGTCGAGATCGACGAGCCCGCCCAGCCGGTCGACCTCGACCCGCGCGATGTCGTGGGCGAGGTCCGATTCGACGATGTCAGCTTCCGCTACGACGCCACGGGCCCCGACGTGCTCGATGGCGTCTCGCTCGTCGTGCCGCCTGGGTCGACACTCGCACTCGTCGGCGAGACCGGTTCCGGCAAGACCACTCTCGCCTCGCTCGTCGCACGACTGCACGACGCGACCGGCGGCCGGGTGCGCATCGACGGCGTCGATGTCCGCGATCTGGAATTGGGCACCCTCGCGCGAATCGTCGGTGTGGTGTCGCAGGAGTCCTACCTGCTGCACACGACCATTCGCGAGAACCTGCGCTACGCCGCGCCCAGCGCCACCGACGCCGAGATCGAGCGCGCGGCCCGCGCCGCCCAGATCCACGAGGTGATCGCGTCACTCCCCCAGGGCTACGACACCGTGGTCGGGTCGCGCGGTCACCGGTTCTCCGGCGGCGAGAAGCAACGCATCGCCCTGGCCCGCACCCTGTTGCGCGACCCGCGCGTGCTGGTACTCGACGAGGCGACGAGCGCCCTCGACAACGAGACCGAGCGCGCGGTGCAGGCCGCCATCGACGTGGTGGCCCAGGGCCGCACGGTCATCACCATCGCGCACCGGCTCAGCACCATCCGCGACGCCGACCAGATCGCCGTCCTCGACCACGGCCGGGTCGTGGAGCTGGGCGACCACACGACACTGCTCGACGACGGCGGCCGCTACGCCCGTCTCAACGGCGCCGCCGAGGCCGTGGCGGCCTGATCGCCTGCACGCGCGCGGCAGCACGCCCACCAGCCGCACGAGATCGGCCATGTCGGTGAGCCTCGGAACGCTTGTGCCGCTTGACCACTCGATCTGGCCACACCAGAAGTGCCCGGCGCGTATTCTGACAACCGGCTGTGTTCATCTGGTCCGGCGATCGGTATCGAGCGGTGTGGAGTGAGAATCGGTGAGTCCTACGGTATCCGAGGCGGAGTTCGAGGAAATGTCGCGGCGGGCCGAGATCGACGGCACCGCACCCAGAGTCGGTGCGATCATCGATCGTGACGGACAGGTACTACTCCTGGAGCGCCGCGACAGCGGCCCGATCAAAGCCACCCTGAAGCTTCCCGGCGCCACTGTGCTGCCTCGGGAATCCCTCGCCGACGCGGTCGCCCGGGGGGTGTACGAGGAAACAGGGCTGGTCGTCACCGGAATCCGCCATCACGTCGGGGATTTCGATTACTTGTCCCCTGACGCCCGCCCGGTTCGCCGTTTGCACTTCGCAGTGGACGTGGCGACAACCGATCGCATCCAGCTCACCGCGCACGCCCGGTACGTCTGGGCATCACTCGATGATGAAATGCCGGTGACATCCTCGATCCGCCGCATCCTCGATACCTACCGCGACCTCGTTCGCGGTTGACACGGTCAGCCATTTGTCACGAATCGACCCAGCAGGGGCACCGCCTCGCCGGGGTGCTTGGCCTGGAAGCCCTCACCGAGGGCCTGCAGCTGCCAATCTCCGTCGCCGCGGAAGACCTTCGCCATCGCCATGGCGGTGCACCGCATCCCGCCGGTCAGCGAGTATCGGGCCAGTTCGGTGTCGGTGGTGTTGTCGACGAGACGGCAGAACGCGTTGACGATCTTCTCGAAAGTGTGTCCCTGATAGGAGGTTACGACGAACAGCAACGTGCTGACGTGGGCCGGGACGCGGGTCAGGTCGACCAGGATCACCTCGTCGTCGCCCTCACCCTCGCCGGTGAGGTTGTCGCCCTGGTGCCGGATCGATCCGTCCTTGGACGCGAGCTGACCGTAGTAGGCGACGTCGACCAGGTTCCGGTCGGCGAACATCGCCACCCAGGCATCGAGGTCGATCTCGATCGCACGCCTCCCGAACAGCCCGCCGCGCCTGATCGGGTCCCAGCCCAACCCCATGCGAATGAAGGTCAACGCGACGCCGCCGTCTTTGCGCAGGGTGACCCGTTGCCCTTTCGCCAGGCTGACGGGTCGATCCTTCGACAGTCGGACCTGACCGGCCGAGGCCGGTGACGGCGCAGTCGAGGGTGACGCGTGACCGGCAGTCGAAGGAAGCGGCGGTGGATAGCTCGGGTGCGGTGGTGTGGCGGGGTAGGCCGGGTTCGAAGCGACGGCCGGTGGCGCAGCGTCGTCGACAGTGATGCCGTGATCGGTGACCAAGGCGGCGAACCCACCCGCGTACCCCGCTCCGACCGCGCGCACTTTCCAGCTGCCCTGGCGGCGATAGAGCTCTATCGCGATCACGATGGACTCGCTCGTCAAACCGTCGATTCGATACTCGTACAACCGATTACCCGCGCTGTCGGCGATGGACACCGACGGTGCCGCGATCCGGCCGAAGGTGGCGCGCGCGTCATCGAGGGTGATCACCGCCCGGATCTGGGCGACGTCGGCCGGGACCTGATCCAGTGACGCCGCCAACCCCGAGGGTCGCCCCGCTGAAGTCGGTTGCAGGCGAACGCCGGGACCCGTCGGCTGGTTGTAGAAGACGAAGTCCGCGTCCGAGCGGACCTTGCCCGCGTCGGTGACCAGGAGCGCCGACAGTTCCGCGGGCGCATCGATCTGCACGGTAACCACGACATCGTGGACCGTCAGCGGGCCGTTCTGTCCTTTCGACAACATCGTCGACATATTCGGCCCTCTCACCCCCGACGAATACCTCGTTCCACTGTACGAGAAACCGTTTCGCGCCAACGGCGAAAGCTCAACGCCCGCAACGTGGCCGAGGAGTCGATCGATCGCGGTTAGCTACGGCCAAGGGTGATCTGGGGACAGGGTTCGGTATCGGTGACTTCACCGCATGGATGTCACCGTTCGCCGACGACTGGAACTCGCCGCGGTGGCATGGCAGCGTCGCGGCGTCGAACTGCGCGAACAACTGGCCGTTTTGCGCGAACGACGCATGCGCGCCTGGGATTCGGCGTTCCGCTCGCCCTCGTCTTTCTGATCCCGTTCGTGTTCCGCAGACGGCGAAGTACCCGAATCCGGCGCCCGATCCTGCGGGCGCCGGATTTCCGCGTTCTCAGTCCGCGGCTACCTCGCTGCGGTCGCCGCTCCACAGCGTGTGGAATTTGCCGTCGGCGTCGATGCGCTCGTAGGTGTGCGCGCCGAAGAAATCGCGCTGGCCCTGGGTCAGTGCGGCAGGCAGGCGCTCAGCGCGCAGTGCGTCGTAATACGACAGCGACGACGCGAAAGCCGGGACCGGGATACCGAGCAGGGTGGCGGTGGACACCACGCGCCGCCAGCTGTCGATCGCCGTCTCGATCGCCTCGCGGAAATACGGTGCGAGGATCAGGCTCGGCAGCGCGGGGTCCTGCTCGTAGGCGTCCTTGATCCGGTTCAGGAACCGCGCCCGGATGATGCAACCGCCGCGCCAGATCGTCGCCAGGTCGCCGGGGTGCAGATCCCAGTCGTATTCGGCGCTGCCCGCGGCGATCTGGTCGAAGCCCTGTGCGTAGGCGACGACCTTGGACGCGTACAGCGCCTGCCGGATGTCCTCGGTGAACTGTGCGACATCGGTGGGCTTGTCGGCGAGGGTGCCCGACGCGAGACCCACGGCGGCTTTGCGCTGGGCACGGGACCCGGACAGTGCCCTGGCGAAGACCGCCTCCGCGATTCCGGTCACCGGCACACCGAGATCGAGCGCGGACTTGACCGTCCAGCGGCCGGTGCCCTTCTGCTCGGCGGCGTCGACGATGACGTCTACCAGTGGCTTACCGGTCTTCGCGTCGACCTGGGCGAGCACCTGCGCGGTGATCTCGACCAGGTAGCTCTCCAGGTCGCCGGAGTTCCACTGCGTGAACACGTCCGCGATCTGCCCGGCGTCGAAACCGAGCGCGTCCCGGAACAGGTGGTAGGCCTCGCCGATCAACTGCATATCGGCGTATTCGATGCCGTTGTGCACCATCTTGACGAAGTGCCCGGAACCGTCGGGACCGATGTGGGTGCAGCACGGGGTGCCGTCGACCTGCGCCGCGATCGACTCCAGCAGCGGGCCGAGCGACTCGTAGGACTCCTTCGGCCCGCCCGGCATGATCGCGGGACCGTTGAGCGCGCCCTCCTCGCCGCCCGAGATGCCCGCCCCGACGAAGTTGAGGCCACGTTCAGCCATGGCGGCCTCGCGGCGGATCGTGTCAGTGTAGAGCGCGTTGCCGCCGTCGATGATGATGTCGCCCGGCTCCATCGCGGCGGCCAGCTCCTCGATGACGGTGTCGGTCGCCGCGCCCGCCTTGACCATGATCAACACCCGCCGCGGCTTCTCCAGCGCCGCGACGAACTCCTCGACGGTCTCGGTGCGGACGAAATCGCCGTCACCGCCGTGCTCGGCGAGCAGCGCGTCGGTCTTGGCCACGGAGCGGTTGTGCAACGCGACGGTGTAACCGTGCTTGGCGAAGTTGCGGGCGATATTGCTGCCCATCACGGCCAGACCGGTGACACCGATGTGTGCACGCGCGGTAGAGGTCGACATTGATCAGCTCTCTTCGTTCGGCGGATTCGACGGGTGCAAAAAGCACGGACTCCTTGGCAGGCAAGTTACCGGTTGCCGGGCCGGGGACGAACACCTACCACCGTGACCGCGGTCTCGCCCAGAACCGGGCGTGGACCGCGTGTCGGTGGTCGCTGCTAATGTCGGTCGAGTTCTGACACGGGGTGTCTCGCGACCGCGAGGCTGAGAACAGACCCGCTGAACCTGCTCAGGTAATGCTGACGAAGGGATGTCATGGTGTCGCACGCCCACACCACAAATACCGGCCTGTTCACCGATCACCTCTGGGACCGGACCAAAGTCCTGCGCAGTGCGATCGACGACTTGGAGTTCCTGCGGCACCTCGGCGAGGGCACCCTGCCGCTCGAGGTGTTTCGCACCTACATCGAACAGGATTCGCTGTATCTCACCGGATACTCGAAGGCGCTGGCGATCCTCGCCGCGAAGTCGCCGGACCCGCAGACCGCGGCCTTCTGGGCAACCTCGGCCGCGAACGCCGCCGCTGTCGAGTCGGCCATGCACGACCAGATGCTCACCGGTGGCGCGCTGCCGCCACGGCAGGGTGAGCCGGAACATTCGCAGACCTGCCTTGCCTATGTCTCCTACCTGATCGCCGCCGCCGCGACCGAGTCCTACGCCGTCGCCGCGGCGGCCGCGCTCCCCTGCTTCTGGATCTACGCCGAGGTGGGACGCGACCTGGCCGAGAGCGCCGCGAAGGTGATCGCCGCCGATTCCGCCCATCCGTACGCCCAGTGGGTCACCACCTACGGCGCCGAGGAATTCCAGCAGTCCGCGGCGACGGCTCGAGCGCTGGTCGACGCCGCCGCCGAGTCGGCGGGCGAACAGGAGCGGACGGCGATGGAGAAGGCCTTCATCCTCGCCGTGCGCTACGAGTTGATGTTCTGGGACACCGCCCTGCATCCGCAGCCATGGCCTGCTGCATGAGCGGGCGTCTGCGCCGCGCGCTCGCGGTCATGGCAGCCATCGTCGCGACCCTGTCGCTGCTCACTGCGTGCGGTTCGGGCGGCAGTTCTGATCACACCATCCGGTTCGCGCTGGACTGGACGCCGAATACCAACCACGCCGGGCTCTATGTCGCGTTGCAGCGCGGCTACTTCGCCGACGCCGGCCTGGATGTGCAGGTCCTGCCGTACAACAACACCTCGGTCGACACGATGATCGACGCCGGAAACGCGGAATTCGGGATCAGCACCCACAATTCGTCGACCTTCGCCCGCGCGTCGGGGGCACAGGTCAAGTCGGTGCTCGCCCCACTGCAGCACTGGGCGACGGGCATCGGCGTGCGTGCCGATCGCGCCGACCTCGCGAGCCCGAAGGACCTCGACGGCAAGACCTACGCCGGTTTCGGCGATCCGGGCGAGAAGGAAGCACTCCAGCAGGTCATCCGCAACGATGGTGGCACCGGCGATTTCACCTCGGTGATGCTGGGTTCGTCGGCCTACGAAGCGGTCTACTCCGGCAAGGCGGACTTCACCGTCTCCTATCTGGCGTGGGAAGGCATCGAGGCCGAACACCACGGCACCCCGATGCGGTACTTCCGATACACCGATTTCGGTTTCCCGGATTCCTACGCGATCGTGATCGATGCCAACGAGGGCTGGCTGGCCGAGAACCCGGACCGCGCCGCGAAATTCGTGCAGGCACTGCAGCGCGGCTACCAGTTCGCCGCCGACAACCCGGACGCGGCGGCACAGGATCTCATCACTGCTAATCCAGGCGCGTTCAACGACGAGGCGCTGGTCTTCGAGAGCCAGCGCATGCTGGCCGCGCAGTTCATGAAGGACGCCGAGGGCAAGGTGGGCACCCAGACCGCGCAGCAGTGGTCGGCGAATTCCGGCTTCCTGTACCGGGGCGGTCTGCTGACCGGCCCCGACGGAAAGCCGCTGGCCACCGAACCCGACTGGTCGACATATTTCACCAATGAGTACCTCGCCGACCGGTGAGCTGTCCGTAGCCGCGTCGCCGCGGGTTCCCAGCGGCGACGACGGCGGGACGGCTCGCTTGGCCGGGATCCGGTGGGCGGTACCGTCGTTCGTCACGGTGGCGGTGCTCGTCGTGATCTGGCAGGTCTACGTCACGAGCAGTGGTGTCCGTCCGCAGGTGCTGCCGTCTCCGCTGCGAGTCGTCCAGCAGGGGTGGGCACACCGGGACGAGATCAGTACCCATGCGGCCGCCACCTTGCAGGTGACGCTGGTCGGGTTCGCGGTGTCGCTGAGTCTGGCGTGGGTGCTGGCGGTGGTCGTGGACTTCTCGCCGTGGCTGCGGCGTGCGTTGGTGCCGCTGTTCGTCGCGTCGCAGACCGTGCCGATCGTCGCGATCGCACCGTTGATGATCATCTGGTTCGGCTTCGGTCTGTTGCCGAAGATCCTGGTGGTGGCGCTGGCCACCTTCTTCCCGATGGCCATCGGCCTGATCGAAGGGTTCGCCGCGGCCGACCGTGACGCGGGCGCGCTGCTGCGCAGCATGGGCGCCTCCCGCGTGCAGGTGTTCCGGTATGTGCGGCTGCCGTCCGCGCTGCCACGATTCTTCACCTCGTTGCGGATCGGGATCACCTACGCGGTCGTCGGTGCCGTGTTCGCCGAATATGTCGGCGCCAGTGTCGGTCTCGGCATCTACATGAGCCTGCAGAAGAATTCGTTCCGCACTGATCTGGTGCTGGCCGCGATTGTGGTGACCGCCCTGCTGAGTATCGCGCTCTACCTGACGACGTTCGCGGTCGAGCGCCTCGTCGCGCCGTGGGCGAGCACGGAGAACAGGAGCAGGCGTGACTGACGCCGAAGGCGATCGGATCGTCGTCGACCAGCTCACCAAGTCGTTCCCGCAGCCGGGCCGGCGCAGCCCCGAGCTCGCGGTGCTCGGTGGGGTGTCGTTCACGGTCCGATCGGGCGAGTTCGTCACGGTGATCGGCCCCAGCGGCTGCGGCAAGAGCACCGTGTTCAACATGCTGGCCGGACTCGAATCCCCCGATTCCGGCAGCGTCGGCTTCCGCGCGGCCGACGGCGAGGACACCGCATCGCACTGCGCCTACATGCCGCAGAAGGACCTGCTGTTCCCCTGGCGGACCATCCTCGACAACACCATCCTCGGCTTGCGTGTCCAGGGTGTCCCGAAAACGGAGGCCCGGCGCCGCGCCCGCGAACTGTTCCCGGTATTCGGCCTTTCCGGTTTCGAAGACGCCCGCCCATCCCAATTGTCGGGTGGGATGCGCCAGCGGGCCGCACTGCTGCGGACCGTCGTCCAGGAACGCGAACTGCTGCTCCTCGACGAACCTTTCGGCGCGCTCGACTCACTGACGCGCACCGAGATGCAGTCGTGGTTACAGCAGGTCTGGCAGCGCTACCGCTGGATGGTCCTGATGATCACCCACGATGTCCGTGAGGCGGTATACCTGTCGGACCGCGTGATCGTCCTGTCGGCGCGCCCGGCCACCGTGCGCCACGAACTGCGCATCGACCTGCCGCGCCCGCGCGAGTTGTCCACGATCACCGCCCCCGAATTCGTCGCGCTGGAAGAGGAACTGCTCGCGATCCTGCACGAGGAATCCCGTCGGGCGTTCACGGAACAGCGGTAGCTCGACCGGTCGGTCGGCGGCGGGCACGAAACCGGCGCCGCGTGGTCGGTCTACCGGTATCCGGTGCGGCCTCCCAGATGCCGGGCGAAATGTTGTTCGACGGCCCGATAGAACCGGATCTGGTTCTCCGGGTTGGCGAAACCGTGTCCCTCGTCGTCGGCGACGAGATATTCGACCGGGATGTCGCGCTCGCGCAGGGAGGCGACGATCCTGTCTGATTCGGCCCGCACCACACGAACGTCGTTGGCCCCCTGCGCGACCAGCAGCGGAGTGCGAATCCGGTCGGCCATGAAGAGGGGTGAGCGGGCGCGCATATCGGCTTCCTGGGCGGGGTCCTCGGGGTCGCCGACGTAGCGATACCAGCTGTTGACGTTGTAGGGCCGGGTGAACGGAGGAAGTGTCCGCAGGAAGTTCGCCAGGTCGGAGACACCCACGTAGTCGACCGCGGCCGCAAAATAGCCGGGGGTCACGGTGACGCCGACGAGGGCGGCGTAGCCACCGTAGGAACCGCCCATGATGCCGATCCGCGCCGGGTCGGCCAACCCTTGGGTCACCGCCCACTCGGCGGCGTCGATGAGGTCGTCGTGCATGGCGCCGGCGAATTCGCCGATCGCGGCGGTGATGTGGCGTTTCCCGTAGCCGGTCGAGCCGCGGAAGTTGACCTGCAGCACCGCGTAGCCACGGTTGGCGAGAAACTGCGCCAGCGGGTCGTAGCCCCACGTGTCGTGCGACCACGGCCCGCCGTGGACCAGCAGCACCAGCGGCAGATTTCGGGGTTCGATCCCGACCGGCAGGGTGCGCAAGGCGTGTAACGGCAACCCGTCGCGCGCCGGGAATTCGATGGCGGTCATCGGCGCCAGTGCGGCCGGGTCCAGGCTCGGGTAGGCACGGAACAGCTGGCGGCTCTCCCCCGTCGTGTGATCGTAGAACCAGGCCACCGCCGGGTCACGGTCGTGGATGAAGGTCGCCACCCAGCGTTGCTCGGACTCGTCCGACGACAACGTGCCGAGCACGCCGTCGGAGAGCCGCGCGAGACCGGCGTAGACCTCGACGAAGTGCGGGTCCACCACCTCGATCCGGGGCCGGTCGCTGACGAAACGCGCCGCGAGGACCTCGCCGGTCCGCCGGCTGACGAACACGGTGGGCGGCAGCACGTCGGGAGCCATCGTGCCGGTGATGTCGAGGCTGTGTCCGGGCACGGCAGCGACTACGGTCTGCTCACCGGTCTCGCGGTCGATCCGGATCAGTCGCAGATCGTCGGAGTCCTGATAGGAGCCGACCAGCAGACCTTTCCCGTCGGGCGTCACCAGCTGTGGCTGCGTACCCATCGGATGCTCCGCGCCTCCGATGCGGTGCAGAAGGTGCTGCTCCCCGGTGCCAGGGTCGATCGTGAAGAACTCGAGGACACCGTCTTCGGCCAGCTGCGCTGCGAAGGCCGGCTGATCGCGGCGGTCCAGCAGTACGGTGTCACCCGGTTCGGTCTGTTCCAGATGCGGCGTTGTCGCCCCACTGGCGACATCGATGCGGAACGCGTCGATGAACATCGGCCGCTGGTTCATCCACACCAGCACGGTTCCCGGGATCTCCGCGGACGGTTGGGCACCGAACACGCGCGAGCCGGGAGCCATGGGTGTCAGGTCAACGGCCGGCTCGTCCGGTGCTTCGAGGTCCACCCGGTACAGATGCCAATCTTCGTTGCCGTCGGTGTCCTGCAGGTACAGCAGCCAGCGCGGATCGTCGGTCCAGTAGTAGGTGGTGATGCCGCGCCGCGCGTCGTGGGTGACGCATACCGCGTCCTCGTGGTCCTCTTCGATTCCGCGCACCCACACATTCCGCCTGCCGTGCGCGGGGGCGCGGTAGGCGATGCGGGTGCCGTCCGGGGAGATCGACGCGCCGGAGAACTCCGGGTCGGCGAAGAACTCCTCGACGCCGATCAGCTCGGGCGGTGCTTCGCTTTTCGATGTCGTCATGTGCGGCTCCTCCAGGTCATCAGCGACGGATCCGATTCGGACAGGCCACGGTGGAACCATGCCCTCAGGACACAGTCAACTCTGCCGGGAGATGCTGCCGATCCGAGCGGCTGATCGTCACGGCCGCGACGATGACGCCGATCGTGACGCCGATCAACGTATCCACGATCCGGCTGACCCCGATCTCGGGCGAGATGTGTGCCCCGAGGCCGACCACAAGCAATGCCATCGGCGTGACCGCGAGCGAGGTGAGTGCGTAGTTGCGGGCGGCCATCAGTTCGGCGCTCACCTGCAGCACCACGATCGCGACCACCGTGGACCAGTAGCCGAGACCCGCAGCGATCAGCAGCGCCCCGATAACCGCGCCGCCGACGTTGCCGAGCAGTCGCTGAATCCCCCGTTGCACGGTCAGCGCATACGACACGCCCTGTATCGCGGCCATCGCACCCATCGACGCCCACAGCGGATGGTCGAGTCCGGCCGCGGCGGCGAACCACCCCGCGCAGGCCGCGGCGAGAGCGATGCGGGCCGCGTTGCCGAGAACCACGCGCGAGCGCAGGCCGGACAGCCCCGTCGCCACGAAACTCGCCGGCCGTGGCAGCGCCGAAACCTCGACCTCGGCGCCGACGTCGAACAATGCGCTGCGCCGCTTGACCTTGCGCAGTTCGGCCTCGTGCCTGGCCACCTCGCGCAGTCGTGTCGGGTCGCCCGCCGCCCACTCGTCGACCGCGGTGTCCGCCTCGTCGACCAGCGCGATCAGGTCACGGTGGTGCCGCGAGTCGTTACCACGAACACCGCTGAGCGCCAGCTTCTCCCGAGCCTGCGCGAGCGCGGCGCGGGCCGTTTCGACAGATCCGCCACGATCGAGGGCAGCGACGGCCGCCAGCGCCCGGGCGACGGCCAGTCGCGCCGGACCGAGCGGCAGGACCAACAAGGGCGTCGCCAGCGCCAACAACCCCACCCCGGCACCGATCGCCGCCGCCAGGCACGTGCGGCCGACATCGCCGGTCGTGGTGACATAACCGACGGCCGCGGTGGCCGCGAAGACAAGGATCACCGGACCGGGACCGGTGATCCGGAAGGCGGACACCGACGCTGCCGCGACCGCGGCACCGACCGCCATCAACGCGACCTCTGCCCAGATCGGCACGTGCGCGAGCGCGAGTAATCCGCCTCCCGCGACGAAGGCGACGAGCAATCCCCCGACAAGCGTCACTGTGGCGGTGACCCGGACCATCGGCTCGTGCCGCGCGAACGCCGACGCCAAGGCGCCGAGCATCGCGAAGCCGGCGTACTGCCGCAGGTCGAGGAGACCGCAGCCGACGAACACCAGCGCGGCGGCGGCGCCGACACGCATCGAGGCCGCTACGGTCGCGTCGGCAGACCGCATTTCGAGCGCCCGCCGCCACGTGGCCGCGGAGACCGAGTGCGCGAGCGCGCCGCCGGAGTGCCGCAGCCGCGAACGGGTGGCACCAGATGGGTTCGGAAGGACGGGAGTTGCGGTAGGCACGCTGTCATCCTAAAGTATTTTACTTATAAACTATATCTGAAATAGTGTGAAACCGGTCGCCTAGGATGAGTGCATGGGCGACACCTCCCCCGACTTCGTCGACGGCGTTCGAGCCGAATGGGCCCGAACCTATCCTCAGCTCGACACCTCGACGATCGACGTGCTCGGACGCATCAACCGCATCAGCACGCTGTCGCTGCACCAACTCGACCAGGCGCTCACCCCCAGGGGTGTCACCCGCGGCGAGTTCGAGTTCCTGTGCGCCCTCGCCCGCGCCGACCGGCCCCTGCGCGCCAGCGAGGTCACCGCGAGAACCATGACCAGCGGCGCCTCGACCACCAAACACGCCGACCGGCTGACGAAGACGGGACTGATCGAACGCCTGCCGTTCGCACGGGACGGCCGGGTGGTGTTGCTGCAGCTGACCGCGGCCGGACGCGAACTCGTCGACGCCGAACTTCCCAGCCGCGTCGAACGAGACCGCCGGCTGCTGGAGGGACTCGACGAGCAGGAGCGGCAGACGCTCGTAGCCCTGCTGCGGCGGGTTTCGCGGAACACCGACGCGGCCGCCTGGCCCGCCGCGGGCCACTGAATGCCACGTCGTGCTCGATGATCACGACGGTGTCGCCCTGGTCGACCAGGCGGTCCCGGATGCGCGGGACAGGCTGTTCGCACCCTCCTATCGGTTCCTCGCCGTATGGCTGACCGAGCGCGCCGCGCAAGAAGGTCTGCCGGAGCGGGACCTGGAGGCGACGACGATCTGGCTCGGCGCGATCGAGAACTACTGGGTGATGACGAACGTGTACCCGACGGCGCGACCCGGGCACTGATCTGATCAGCCTGTTGGTCACCGGCGAGGGCGAGGAAGCCCTGACGAGCGCCGAAATGGTCAGCTTCTACGTATTGCTCCTCGTCGCAGGTCATGAGACGAGGACGAACCTCATCAGCAGCGCCATGCTCGCGCTCTTCGACCGGCCCGCCGTGCGTCAGCAGGTCCGCGATAATCCGGCCGCGACCGCCGCGGTCACCGCGGAGGCGCTGCGCTTCGACGGCCCCGGCCAAGGCCTGCTGCGCATCGCGACTCCACGATGTCGAAATCGGCGGCACGATGATTCCGGTCGGCGCACTCGTCCTATCGCTGATCGGATCCGCGAACCGCGACCCCGAGCACTGGTCCGACCCCGACGACTTCCAGCTGAACCGCCCGAATATCGGGGACCACTTGGCCTTCGGCTCCGGTATCCATTACTGCATCGGCAATGCGCTGGCGCGCATGGAAGCCACCGCAGCCATCGAGGAGATCATGCGCCGCCTGCCCGACCTCGCCCCGGCGGGCGTTCCCGAACGCATCGCCAGCCCGGTCCTGCGGGGCCTGCGCACCCAGCCGGTCACCATCACCCGAACAGCGTCGGCCACCGGACCCTCGATCCGTTGACAAGGACAGCACCGGGCCATACCACCTAGAAGTTACTTGCTGTTCTTAAGACATGCAGGCGCACAATGACACACCTTTCATCCCGCAAGAGCTGAGCATTAAGGCCGATCAACGTATTCAGCGAACCACAGACAGGTCAAGGTCGAGTTTGATAAGTTACTAGTCATTCTCGTTCTGAGTGGACAGGGAGCGAGGCTGTAGACCGCACGATCGGGTTCGCGGGCTCCATTCAGGAGCGACGTTGCGGACAAACCCCGACCGGCGCGAAAGGAGTCCACGATGACGATCGACCTGGACAGCTCGTCGACGCGGTGGCCGTTACCTGATTCGGCGAGCCTCACCGGTCAGCTCATCAGCCACTTCATCGACAATGTATCCACCTGCGATACCCAGCTGGGCGACGCGATCTCCGGCGACATCAGCACGGTGACGAGGAAGTGTCTGGAAATCGGCGACGGCGTCACCGCAGGCCGCAATGTGTCCGGGCAGCTGCGCTGGTTCTCGGCGGCCGCGGCGGGATGGGCCCGCGACGGTGTACCGATCGATACCGTCTTGCGCGCCTTCTACGAAGCGCTGCGAGCGAGCGTGGACGTGATGTGCGCCCCCGACGCGGCCTACGACCGCGACGCACTGATCGACAGACTCCGCATGACCATGGCGATTTCGAACCTCATGTCCACCACGATGATCACTGCCTATCTGCGCGAGTATCGCGGGGTGGTCAGCGAACACCTCACCGCGGCGCGCGCCCTGACCACGGCCCTCCTGACGGGCCGAACCACCGCGCCCATGGCGCGCGACTACGGCATCACTGTCGCCGACACCTATAGCGTGTTGGCACTGTCGATCCCCGGAGCCGATCACGATCGGCCTTTGGACACGGCGATCGTCGTACGGCGAAGGCTCCGAAGAGTTCTCACCGCACTCGCACAGCATCGCGACGACGCTCTCGCCATGCTGTCGATCGGCGGCGGGACGGTCCTGATCCCCGGCGACACTACCGATGACACCCGACCCGACCGTCTGATCGAGGTGCTCTCACGCGCCGCCCGCGTCGACATCTCAGCGACCCTGATCACCGCGGCCACCGACGATATTCCGGATGCCGCGCAGCGCGCTCATGAACTTCTCGACGTCGTCGGGCGGCTCGGCTACGCCCCGCGACTCTATCGATTCGAAGACCTGGCGCTCGAATACCAGCTCACCCGGCCCGGACCCGGCCTGACCGAGCTCGGCGAGCAACTCACGCCGCTGGATCCCCATCCCGATCTACACCGGACACTGCAGGTCCTCATCGCCAATGACATGAACCGCCGGCGCACCGCCCGGATCCTGCACATCCACGCGAACACGGTCAGCTACCGGCTCCACCGAATCGCCGACTTGACCGGACTCGATGCCACGCACGCCGCGGATATGTGGCAACTGAAGTCAGCCGTGATCGCACGGGCATTCACGACGGCGGCAAGTTCGGCAATCACCGCGGTGCCCGTGCCGCAGCGCCGGTAGGGCGGCCGGCTCCCGGTAACGGTCTCCGCTTACCGCAGGCCTCGGCACGGCCGCTGCCGCGCCGATCAGCAAGCCCGCGCGGCGGGTGCGGTCTGATCAGGTTCGCCGCTGTCCGCCGAATCCCGCTCGCTGACACCGGCCATGCGGGCCACGAGCGCCGAACGCAGGCGCCAGATCCCGTCCGAGTGCGTCGGGTCGAACCCGGTGATCTCCGCGATCTTGGTCAGCCGATAGTCGACAGTGTTGGGGTGAACGTGCAGAAGGTGCGCTGTGCGCAGGCGCGTACAGCGGGTCGCGAGATAGGTCTTCAACGTCTCCAGCAGAATCGGATGCGGCTCGAGCGGGTCCAACATCGCGGCCAGATGGCGGCCCGCCGCGCCCGGCCTGGACAGTTGATACTCCAGCGACAGGTCCTCGAAGCGCTCCAGCCCGTCGCGGCGCAGGCGACCCATGAGGTCGAGTACCGCGTGCACGCGCTCGACCGCTTCGGGAATTCCGGCGCCTCGCGCCGACACGAAGGTGGCGCGAACCCGGGTCCGCGCCGCGGCGACAAGGTGCTCGACGAACCGTTGCGCCCCTGCGGGATCGAAGTGATCCGGTGGAATCAGCAGGGTCGCCGTGCCGGCTCCCATCTGCATCAACGCATGATCACCGCACCGGTGCGACACCTCGGCTCTGACCCGGCGAACTGTTCGAGGGGAGACGATCTGGCGCGACTCCCCCTCGGCATGGTGCGGCACGAACGCCACGGCGAAGACGAAGTACTTCTCGGCCAGCCGCACCCCGCAGGCACGGGCCATGGCCGGTGTCGCCTTCCCTGCCATCAGGGCCGCGGCCAGAGCGTCGGCGCCCGCCGCGCGCGTTTCACTCGAGTACGCCTGCGCGATCACGGTGGCGAGCCTGCTGGTCAGCTCGAAGAACGCTCGCGTCACTTCGGCCACGGCCACGCGGTCCGCGGCGGACTCGGCCCGCGCGAGGAGATGGTCGAACACCATCCGCGTGCCGGCGCGCACCGCCTTGTGCATCGAGTCGACGGGGACGCCCTCGCGTGCCCATTCCGTCACGCCGAAGCGCACATCGGCCAGCGGCTTCGTGGTGTCCGCGCCCGTGAGCAGTCCGGCGGTCAAATCCAGGCATGCCTTCACCAGCACGGTGACATCGCGACGCAGGTCGGCTAGCGGGACGCGGCCGGACAGTTCGCTGTCGACGATGAATCGGCTCATAATCCTGCCCGAAATCGTTGACGCCGCAGGGAGATCGCCGACCATCGGCCGACCTGGCATCGTCACGATCGGGGCCGGCAGGACGCTGTTCGGCATGCGCGAATACCCACTTTCCGGTGTTTTGCGCTCTATCGTGCGTTCTCAGCACCTCGCGTTCCAATGGCGTTTCGCACCCGAATGGAAGTTTCGCTGTGCAATGTGCACCAGCGGCCGTCCGCCAGGCGCGTCACCTGTACACCGAAATTCGGCGCGAGCGAGGCCGTGACTCCGGCGGACGCGGGCCCGGCACCTCCGCTCAGATCCGCGTCGAGGCTGGAGGGTAGCGCCATTTCGGCTGGACCTCGGCCTCGAACGACGAAGTAGGCACAGTCCGCCGACAGCAACGAGGCACCTCGCCGCACGATCACCAATCCGCATGCACCGAAACATACCGCTCGGAATTCGGGTGAACGACTGTGTACTATTTTGCCGTGAACAGCTCGGGCGCGCAGCCGCTACAGGGTTCGACCAGCTACGCTACTCCGCCGGGGTTCCTCCGGTGACCACCGTCGTGATCACCGTGCTCGCGATCATCGCCGCCGGTGAAGCCATCGGCCTGATCACCCTGTCGATCCTGTTGGTGCGCAGTCGGCGTAAACGGCGAGCACCGCTGCGGGCGACGACCACACAGCGGTTGATGGTGGGCGGCCGCGAAGCGGTGCGAACCGCGTGGCAGGCCGCGGATCTGGTGCGTGCCAAAGGTTTTCGCGCTGCGGTGCTGACCTCCATCGAAGACCTCGCGGGCTGGGCGCGGGTCGAGCGTCCCGATCTGGCCAGGCTGGCACCGGACGGCAACGTCGTGATCATGTTCTCCGACATCGAACAATCGACCGCGCTCAACGAACACCTGGGCGACCGTGCCTGGGTCAAACTACTCGACCGCCACCACCGCCTGGTCGAGCGATGCGTGCAGGCCCACAGCGGCCATGTGGTGAAGAACCAGGGCGACGGCTACATGATCGCCTTCGCCGCGCCGGAGCGGGCGGTCGACTGCGGCCTCGCCATCCAGGCAGCACTACGCAAGGACGCCGAATCATCGCGGGACGGAACAGATTTCAAGGTCCGGATCGGCATCCACATGGGGACCTCCGTCCGCCGGGGTGACGATCTGTTCGGACGCAATGTCGCCATGGCCGCGCGCGTCACCGCGCAGGCCGAGGGTGGCGAAGTCCTGCTCAGCGAGCAGGTGCTGGAGTCGATCGGAAGCCCGGCGAATCTCACCATCGGGACCGGTCGCGACGCGACCCTCAAGGGCCTGCGCGGCACTCACCGCCTCACCCCGGTCTGCGCTGCGCGGTAATTCGCTCACGTCGGCCGCGGTGCGCTCTGCCGCCAGAACAGTGCGTCCAGCGCGACGGCGATGTGCACGCTGTTCTCCGCCAGCGGGCGGGGCAGCAGCTCGTCGGCGCGGGCCAGCCTGCGCAAGATCGTATTCCGGTGGGTGAACAGGCGCGCCGCAGCGCGCGTGGCGTTGCACTGCTCGTTGATGTAGGCGAGCACCGATTCCCGCAGTTCGCTGTCGGCGTGTTCCAGCTCGCCGAGCGTGTATTTGATGAAACGGTCTGCCTGAGCGCCGTTTTCGGTGATCAGCGAGGTCAATTGCACTTCGCTGAAAGTGACCGTCCGCCGGGTGCTGTGCGGGCGGGCGAGGATTCGGTGCGCGGCCTGGGCGTCGAGGTGACTCGTCCGGAAACCCGCGAGGTTTCGGCCAGTCGAACCGATGGCGATCCGCACGCCGGGGATATGGTCCAAAGCTTCGGCCAGCGCCGCGGTGTCGGGCGGGGTGGGGCCGGGCACCCAGACCCACAGGGTAGCCGCGCTGGCGAGCAGACTCAGCGCCGTCGCCGCACCGGCGGCCTGGGCGAGCGCCCTGGTCACCCGGTGCGGTTCCTCGAGTTCGGCACCGGGAACGTCACTCCAGGCGATGGCGGCGGTATGGGTCGTGTCGAGCCGATATCCGAGCTGGGCCGCCGCACGCTCGATATTGATGGGTTCGCCCTCGAGAATGAGCGAGATCATTTCCCGCCGTTCGGCATACGAGCCGTGGGCGAGCTCGTCGCGCTCGTGTTCGATGACCTCGGTGATCGCCTCGATGGTGCCGTCGACGAATCCGGCGATCGAGGCGGCGGTGACCTCGAAGACCTCTTGCAGCTCGAACGGGTCGGGCGTCAGGATGAAGATGATCGTCATCCACCGCCGCCATACGACGTCTTGACCCACGCGGTAGGCCTGCAGCGCGGCCTCGTTCATGCCGCGGCGGACCAGGTCGCGCACGATGGCGATCTGGTCGGCGCCGAGGTTGATCGGCACCGGCATGCCCGGATCGGCCACGTTGGCCGAGGCCCAGTGCAGCAGGTTGCCCCGATTGACGCGCCGCACCGCCTCCGCCAGCAACGGATCCCCGGCGATGGCACGCAGGCTGGTTTTCCGGAGCGTGGCGTCATAGAGCTCGTCGAGCCACTCCTCCGGCGCGTTCATCGCGATCTCGGCACCTTGGCGGATCACTTCACGCGCGCGGTCGGACAGGCGTCGATCGAACAGACCATCACCAGCATGCACCGCCTGATTATGCAACCTTCGATCTGAGTCCCATGCCGAGTTGGCGGTCAACCGACAGTGGAGGCGCGCTCGACCAGGTGGGGGCGGTAGCAAATGTGTTCCGACGCCCCCTTCCCGGCTTCCGCAGCCCCGATCAGCAGGTCGACGGCGGCGGCGCCGATCTCGGCACGCTGGGGAGCGGGCGGTGGTCTGCCTCGACACCGGACATAGTGATCTGGTCAACAGCGACCGACTTCCGATCGGGCCGGTCAGCGGGTGCTGACGCAGACCACGTAGCGGCGCTGGTCGTAGACGACACCGCGGTCGCCGATCGTGCAGACGTTCACATCCGTGGTGTCGTGCCGGACCTCGAGGACGCGGACCCGACCTGGGACGTCGGCGGCGCAGTCGACGTGTCCGACCGCGTCACCCGCCAGGTCGAGGCATTCACCGACGGTCCAGTCGATATCCAGGCAGACGGTCTCGTCCACGCCGCCCGGCAGTGTCCGATGGTGCGCGAGGTCGACGTCGCTCGGGCACTGACTGCCCACCGACGCCAATTCCGTCACCTTGTAGCGGGAGTTGACGTCGCCGCACGCGACCTGCCGAATATCGGCCGCATGCACATCCACACAATCGCCCGCACTCAGTTCCACCCACGGAATCTGCGTCGCGGACTTTGTCAATGTGGACGCGACACCGCCGGAAAGCTCGGTAATAGTTCCCAGCGGTTGAGTAGTCGAAACCTCGGTCGGCAAAGTTCTTGCGGCAGAGGCGTTATCGGGCCCGCCGGGCTCGCGCTCCGCGAACCCCACAAAGACGGAAAGCGCTAGGTAGAACGCGCCTGCCAGGGCGAACACCGCTCCCGTCGCCACGCCGACCACAGCTAGAGTTCTCCGACGCACCATCTGTTGTCCTACTCATCCGCTGGACATCCCCGACCGGCGTCCCACTCGCCTGACAGTTCTTACACGGCCGCACACGAATGTGTCGAATTGTGAATCCGCGCATTTTAACAATGAGAAATACTGGTCTGCCGCCCAATTCGGGACGGTTCACCGACAACCGGAAAAGGGTGCTATTGTCTGCCCGATCTCACTGGCGGACAACATGGTTCGTGCCCGAGCAAAGGCACGCCGTTCGGCCGCGCAATTGTTCGTGATGCGTAAAGGAAATACCTGATGAAACTCGGTTACCTCCCTGCTGCCACGCTCCTCGTCGGCGCCACCGTCTGGATCACCGCGGGAACCGCCACCGCACAGCCGGTCGCACCGACCCCCGAGGCCACCACGTCCGGGGTCGACCAGTCCGTGCGCTACGAGGCCACCCTCACCGAGTTCTCCCGGGTGCTGACCACCACCGTCGCCGGCGGCACCTTCACCACCACCGACGACAACACCGCGGTGACCCTCGTCGCCGACTCCGGCGCCGTCGTCACCCGTATCCCGCTCGTCTACCAGATCTCCGGCAAGGAGATGCGGGTAGCGCAAACGATTTCCGACAACGGCCACCACCTCGTCCTCGCCCCGCAGCCGAGCGCCACCGCGGTCGGCGAGATGCAGGCCATCAGCCCGATGTCTCAGCTGACCAACGAGATCAACCGCAACGTGGTCGGCGTCGTCGCGGGCGGCCTGCTCGGCGGCCTCATCGGGACAGTCCTCGGCTTCGGTTTCCTCAGCATCATCACCGGCCCCGTCGGCCTGGTCCTCGGCGCGATCGCCGGCGGCTACGCCATGGGTGGCCAGCCCTTCCTCGACGCCGTCACCGCCGCCGTCAGTGGCCGGCCCTGACGTTCCCGTCCTCGCGGCTCGCGGGGACGGGAGCAGCTGCTATCCGTTCACCGGAAGGAAGCGGTTGTCGATCAGAGTCGCGTAGTCCGGCAGCGGGGTACCGGCCTTGATCTTGCCTTGGCTTTCGGCCCATCGCCCGAGCTCATCGAGCTTGCCCGGCAGCGCGGGCGGCAATTGCAGGGTGAAGTCGAACTGCGGAAGCACGGTACGCAGCAGGTCGGGGCGCAGCTGGGTGGCAGTGGAGACCGCCTCGACAGCGGGATCGGCGAGGGCTTTCAATTGCTCGCTCGCCTCGGCGAGTGCCGCGAAGAAGGCGGTCAGCGCACCCGCTTTCCGGGTGGCAGCGTCTTGCGTCGCGAGGTAGAGGCTGTGCTGGTTGTAGCTGCCGCCGGACAGTTCGACCGCGTCGGCGCCGAGCGCCGCGACAACCTGGGCCTGGTAGGGCTGGAAGATCGACACCGCGTCCACGTCGCCCCGGGTGGCCGCGGTGACCGTCGCCGAGGGTGCCACCTGAACGAGGTTCGCCTCGATATTGTTGTGCGACAACGTATTCGCGGCGAAGTAGGCAGCGCTCGTACCCAGCGGTGTGCCGATGGATTTGCCTGCCAGATCCGCGACATCGTTGATGCCTGCGCTGCGCCGGGCGATGATGCGCGAGCCCTCCCAGCGGGAGCCGTCACCGACGATGCGCAGCGACGGCGACCGGGTGAGCACCGCCGAGGTGGGCACGTCGGCGGCGGTGGCGATGTCGACCTGTCCGGCGGCGACTGCCTGCAGCGCTTCGACGCCGGAGGGAAAGTTGACGACTTCGACGTTGACGTTGTGCTTGTCGAACAACCCCACCCGGTCGGCGACGGGTATCTGAGCCCAGGACGGGTCGACGACGAAACCAACGGTGAGCGTGTCGGGATCGGCGCTGCCCGCTTCGCCGCAAGCGGTAGCGACCGAGAGGGCGAGAGCGGCAAGGGCCGCGGCGGCAGTGCGTCGGAGAGAGTTCTTCACGTGGGGTCCTAGCTCGAAAAGGTGGGGTCAGGCAATGGCGTGATCGATGCCGAGCTCGTGATGCAAAAGCTTGCGGATCTGGCTGTAGCCGGGCTGTTCGGCCAGTGCGTCCGAATGACGCGGCCGGGTCAAGGGATTGGCGATGTGGTCGACTAGGTGGCCGTCACGCAGCACGCTGACGGTGTCGGACAGCCGGATCGCTTCGTCGATGTCGTGGGTGACGAACACGACGGTGCGGTGGTATCTGGTCCACAGGTCGATGAGCAGGTCCTGCATCTTCAGCCGGGTCAGCGCGTCCAGTGCCGCGAACGGTTCGTCCATCAGCATCACGGTGGGCTCCCCGGCGAGCATGCGGGCGATGCTCACCCGCTGACGCATGCCGCCGGACAATTCGCTGGGGCGGCGTGCGCCGACGCCGTCGGGCAGCCCGACGACATCGAGGAGTTCGGCGACTCGCGCCGGTCGCGCCCTGGCTCGAACGCCCCGAGCGCGGAGGGTGAACTCGATGTTGTCGGCCACCGACATCCACGGAAACAGCACGTCACGCTGAAAAGCCATGCCGCGGCGTGGATCCGGTGCCAGTACCGGGGTGTCGTTGTCGGTCACCGTCCCGGCGGTGGGGGTGATGAGACCGGCAAGGCAGTGCAGCAGGGTCGACTTGCCGCTGCCCGAGGCGCCGACCAGCACGGTGAACGAGCCGTCGGGGATCGACATGCTGATCCCGTCGAGTGTCGGGGCGGGCTGTCCGGGGTAGTGAACGACGAGGTCGTTGGTGTGGATCGCCATCTCAGTGCTCCTTTTCCGACCATGTCGTCAGCGGCGCGGTGAGCGAGGCGATCGCCAGGTCGCAGACGGCGCCGATGATGCCGAGAACGATCAGGCACGCGATCACCCGGTCGGCTTGGGAGAACATCTGCGACTGATAGATGCGATAGCCGATTCCCTCGGTCGTTCCGGTCATTTCGGCGACGACGATGAGGACGAACGACATCGCGGCACCGACCCGCAGACCGGAGACGATGTCGGGAGCCGCCTCCGGCAACACGATCCTGAGCAGCGTCTGACGCCGCCCCGCGCCCAGGCACCGCGCCGCTTGCAGGTAGTCCTCAGGGGTGCCCGACAAGCCCGTGTGGCTGTTGATCCATACCGGCACGAAAACGCCGAGCGCGATCACCAGCGCCTTGCTGTCCTCGCCGAGCCCGAACCACAGGATCGCCAGCGGGACGAGTCCGATCGTGGGAATGGGCGAGAGCAATCGCAGGACCGGCTGCAGCAGTGCGCGACCGGTCGCGGTGTTCGCGGTCAGCACCGCGGCGGCGATGCCTGCCAGCGCGCCGATGACGAATCCCGTTGCGGCACGGCGCAAGCTGGCGGTGATGTCGTCGGCCAACATGCCGTCGAGCCACATGCTGCGCCCAGCTCGCCCGATCTCGGGCAGTGCCGGAAACAGCTCATCGGGGAACTGCCCGCCCGCCGCTACCAGCGACCACACCAGGGCGGCCAGACCGAGGCCGGCGATGGTGAACGTCAGTGCCTTCGCGCGCGCGATCCAGGCTGCTGCGCCGGGGTGGCGTGGACGCCGTGCGTTGCGTTTCGAGGTTGCCGGTGGATCGGGTGCTGTTTTGGTTCCCACGCTGGTTGTCACGTCGTCGTCCTTCCTTCGGTTCCATGTCGGTGTGAGCGGGCCACGGCGCCGCCCGCACCGACGGCGACGCGGTTCGGTCAGCTGGTGGTGGTGTCGGCCGGGACCCAGTCGAAGGGCACCGCCTGAGCCCGATACACCAACGGGGTCAACGTGAGTCGGTCGACTCCGGGCACGCGCGGTTCGCGAACCTCGGGCTCACCGGCGACTCCGTAGCCCTCGTACGGACTGTGGTATTCCCACACCACCGCGCCATCCGGCGTCACCTGGAAGAGCCGGCCCCGCATTCCCTCGGTGATGAGGGTGTTGCCGTTGGGCAGTCGCTGAGCGTTGCTGACGAAGGAACTGAAGAACGTCCACGACGGCCGCTCGGAGTCCTCGGCGGTGTACTGCCAGACGATCTGTTCGGTGGTCGGATCGATCTCGAGCACCCGCGATCCCGCGTAGATACCCAGCGGCGCAGGCGGATAGCCTGCACCGCCCTGATTGTCGAAGACCAGGATGTTGCCCGCGCCCGGCAGGCCGGGCGCGATCATGTGCGGATTGTGCTGGCCCGAGATCTGGTCGAGCGGGCGTGGCACCTTGTGGGCGTTGATGCGCTGATGCTGGGCGCCGGGGACAGCGTCGAAGTACGGGCCGAGCTTCCAGACGATCGCGCCGGATGCCTTGTCGACCAGGGCGACGATGTTGGCTTTGCGGAAGCTGACAACGATGTTGTCGGGTTGGAAGACCGTGTCGGGGTCCTCGGTGTGCCAGTGGTTGGGTCCCAGCGATTTCGCGCTGTTCATCTCCAGATAGCCCCACGGGTCTTCGGGGTCGCGGGCCGCGGTGGCGCGCAGTGCCTGCCACCCGAGTTCGGTGAAGCCGAACTCGTGCAGGTGATCACCGGCGAGCCACTGCCACACGATCGCACCGTCGGGATCGACCTCGAACAGTCCTTGATCGCCGACGGTGGCCGCGCCCAGATCGGGCACCACCCGCGCCACGGTGACCAGCAGCAGCCGGTTGCCGTTGGGCAGTAGCTCCCAGTCGTGATTCTGGCGTGCGGCGCCGCCGGGCGCCTCGCTCCCCCATTCCCACACCGTGTCCCCCGCCCAATTCAGTTGGCCGACAGTCCCGTTGGCGTAGATGCCGCCGCGGACGTCGCCGCTCTCGCTCAGCTGGACTCCGATATCGCCGATGCGACCGCCGTTGAGCGCCGGGTCGATGATCCGGGGCGGAACCCCCGGATGCGGCCATTCCCGAACAACGGTGCCCGCGAGGTCGATCAGGCGGGTGATCGAGTCGGCACCGGTGAACAGGACGTAGCTGTCGTAGGCGTTGCCGGGTTCGTGATGGGTGACTCCGCTGAGTCGTGCGTAGGACATGTCGTCTACTTCACCTGTCATATGTTGCGGCGCTGGGTCACGCTTGTAACGTGTCTAATCGATTAGCGTAATCAGGATTCGAGTGCCGGATAGGGTAGGAATCTGCATGAACGAAACCCGGACAACCTCGGATTCGGGCTGCGACACTGGAGCGAATGTGACCACGAAACGGCCCACTCTCGCTGACGTCGCGACGCTCGCCGGCGTCTCGACCGCCGCGGTGAGCTATGTCCTCAACGACGGGCCACGCCCGGTGTCGGATGCGTTGCGTACCAAGGTCCTCGCCGCCGCCGACGAGCTGCGCTATCGACCCGACCGCAACGCCCGAGCGCTGCGACGGCCGCGCAAGTGGCGTCAGCTCGGCATGCTGGTTCCCGACCTCACCTTGCCGTTGTACGCGGCACTCGCGGGGCGGCTCGAGATCGAGGCGCGCGCCCGCGATCACCTGACCATGATCGGCAACACCGGGTACGACCCCGACCGCGAACTCGAGTTCACCGCGGCGTTCACCGATGTCGGCATCGACGGACTGATCGTCGTCGGCGCGGTCAACACTCCCGAGATCAGCAAGGCCTGCCGCCGTGCCCGCGTGCCCGTCGCCTGGGTACACAGCCGACGAGGAACGGTCGACGCCCCGATGCCGCTCGTCTGCGCCGACCACGTCGCGGCGGGCGCGATCGCCACCGCCCACCTCGCCGAGGTCCACCACTGCCGTGACATCGCCTTCGTCGGCGGATTCACCGCGGCCGACGTCGAATACGGCGACCGGGAAACCGTCGCGCAGCGCCACGAGGGCTTCGCCTCGATCACCACCGCCGGCACCCTCATCCGCACAGACCTCACTCCCGAAGGCGCCTACCGGGCCGTCCGCGCGCATCTCAGCGCGGACGCCCCGGCACCGCACGGCATGGTCGTCGGCACGAACGCGCAGGCCGCGGCGACCATGCGAGCCGTCACCGACGCCGGACTGCGCGTTCCCGGCGACATCCGCATCGTCGGCTTCGACGGCGGCACAGCCCAGAATTTCGGACAGATCACCCTGACTTCGGCCCAGCAACCCATCGATACCATCGCCCACCGCGCGATCGGCGACGTTCTCGATCCAACACTCGATTCCGCGGCACACACCCCGATGCCGGTCACCCTCCACCGAGGCGAGTCCTGTGGGTGCCGCCCCGACAACGCCACCTAGCCGACGGCACCGCGCGTAACGCTTCAGGGAAAGCGATAGACCCGGCGTATGCCGGTTACCCACACGTCTCGCCCCCCGGCCGGTGATCTGAAATGAAACTGTGTCTGAAATTGTCGGCGAAACCGTCGCCGAGTGGCGAGAATTGGCCACGACGGTTCGGCGCGATTCAACAGCTGTCGCATCGTCACGAATCCCCTTCGGCAACAGAGGAATTGGACGATGAGCAGGTTGTCGAGATCCGCCGCGGCGATGTTGGTCGCCGCCGTCGTGGTAGTCGGGACTGCGGCGGCAGGCGTCGCGCGGGCGGAAATGCCTGGCGCGCGGCCCTGCACCCCCTATACGGCGATTTTCGCGCCGGGAACGTGGGAGACCACGCTGGACGCCGATCCGGGGGTGCCCGTCGGGATGCTCCGGCCCGTCGGCGATGGCCTGCGACAGGAGTTCGGCCGTGACATCACGGTTCTCTACGTCCCCTATGCCGCAAGCGCTTTCGACCTCGGTCTGAGCTACGCGGAGTCCCTGAACACCCTGGAATCCCGCTTGCACCACATGCTGCGTGGCCTGTGCAGCTCGACACGGGTCGTCCTCGCCGGCTACAGCCAGGGGGCGGATGGCATCGGCGATCTCGCCACCGAGATCGGCAACGGCGACGGTCCCATCGGTGCCGATCGAGTGGTCGGTGTCGGACTACTGGCCGATCCGCATCGCGATCCGAATACCACGCTCTCCCTGGGCAATCCGCAGCCCGGCCACGGTATAGCCGGAACGCGGAGCCAGGATTTCGGTGCGTTGACCGAGCGGGTGCGCACGCTGTGTGCCGACGGCGACCTGTACTGCTCCCTCGATGCCGCCACCTCTCCGTTTCTCGCCGTGCTGGGGCGGGTCCTGAGCGGTGATCCCGAACCGATCGCCAACGTCATCCCCGCCACGGTCGATCCCAGCAGCTTGATCGCTCAAGCCGTCACCATGGGCGCCGGCTGGACCGCCACCGCGGCGAACCTGCCTACCATTCTCGACAACCTGACCCGCCTCCCGGAATTCTTGGCGGCAGGTGACATTCGCGGTGCGCACCGGACCGCGAATGCCCTGAACGTTGCCCTGGCCCCCTTGGTCCAAGCCGCCGCGGGTGTAGACCGAGTCCTGGTCGCCCAGGTCATCCGCGCGGCCGCCGCCGTCGACCCCTCCGGTCGGACCGCAGGCGTCAGCGTGATCGCCGACGCCCTCATCGACATCGATCTTCTGAGCATCGCCGACAGGGTCGGCCGACTGCAGGAGATCCTGTGGCGTGCAGTCGAGTCCCTCGATCGCAACGACCCCATCGCCGCCGCCGCCGACCTGGCGACCTTCGCCGCCACCGGCGCCGACCTCACCGGCTCCGTGTTCGGCCCCATCGCCGCCGGCATCGGAGCCGATCTCCACGCCACCACCCGAACCCTGCTCAGCATCACCGACCCCGCTACCGTCGATGAGCTCGTCCAACTGGCCCGCCAAGGCGTTGACATGGCCAGCTTCTACGCCTCCGACGCGCACATCGACTACGGCGACGACGCCCACATTCTGCTGAGTTACCTGAGCTCCCAGGTCGTTTCGTAGCCTCGGGCGGCTCGGCGGACACTCGCCGTTGCGTCGGCTCGGTCTGGATCGCGCCGACGCAACGGCATTCAGCTCAGCACGACACCGCGTCGCCCACCGAGTTGTCGAGACGCACCCCTAGAACCCTCGACAATTCGCCGACATTGCCGGCGCTGGGTGTCACCACATCACGTTCCCAACGGCTGATCTGATTTCCGTCCGCAATTCCGATCCAGTCGGCCAACTCGGCCTGCGTGAATCCGGAGGCCATCCGCGCCGCCCGAATAGCTTTGCCGATCCTCGTGGACATGGTCTCCCCTCTCTGTCGATGCCCTCGGCACGGACCGCATCGGCGCGGTCGCCCGTCGGCGAACACTCCTGCTCCTGATGCGGTCTCGCGCAACCACATTCGAAAGATATCGGTGAATCGGCCCTCGAAGGAGGCTGTGACTGCACGGCAACTGACTGTGCACGCACAAACGTGCGTGCATTCGAGCGCGGAACCCCGGCTACTTCGGTGGGTTGGCCGCATCGGTGGCGCTGCGGCGCCAGTCACGTGGCGTCATACCGAATGCTTCGCGGAATCGCCGGGCGAAGTGGGCGGCGTCGCGGAAACCCACGGCACCGGCCACAGCGGCGACGGACCGGTGAGCGTAGCCCCGGTCGACCAGCATGTCGCGGGCCCGGACCAGGCGTTGTTCGATGATCCACTGCTCGAGACTGATACCCGACTGCGCGCACACCTTGTACAGGTGCCGGACCGAGATGTTGTTGGCGGCGGCGATAGCGGGCATCTTCAAGGTCGAGTCGGACAGGTGTGTCCGGACATACCCGAGGATCTGCTCGATCAGCAGTTGCTCCGGGATGGCCGCGCCGTCACCCGGCCCGCGCCCGGCCGCCGAGATCAGTAGTGCCCGAACCATTTCCAGGCACGACTCGCCCACGGAGGCGGCGGCCGGATCGGCTTCGAGCTGGTCGGCGATCCGGACGAGATGCTGGATCTGCGCCGTGACCATCGGATACAGCGGCGACGCCGCCAATCGCCCGTGCGCCGCGACGATCGTTTCCGCGGAAATGCCGAGGCGCTCTCTGGACAGCTGCAGGCACAGCGTTCCGCCGAGACCGTGCCAGCCGGAGGCGAATGTGGTGGCCAGGTCGATCACTTCGCAGGCACCTGGTTCGATCAGCGTTTGCGCACCGAACTGTTCGTGCCTGCGGACCTGTCCGTTCTGCACGGTCACCGTCAGAGTGTCGCTTGGCGTGGATCGCTCATGGCGGCTGGTGCGGCAGACCTGGTGACCGGATACCTCCGAGCGGGTGAGCGCGATCGGGCCGAGCATCCAGGCCTGGTGCCGACTGACCACTTCCGCCGGCGAGTCCCACATCTGCAGGTTCGCCCCGATATCGGCTTCCTGCAGGATTGCGGTGACCGCCTCCCGCCGGTCCGCCGGCGTGAAGTAGTCGGAGTCGATCAGCACTGCCATTGGTGATCTCCACTTCGGATCTCGCCGGCGGTGGAGTCCCTCCCGTCGCCGGCCACTGCGCGTTTCGGGTGGTGGCAATTCAGGCAAAGGTGATTACGTGGGGCCTGTAGTCGGCGATGCTATCGCGCCGTGGCCCGCCTGGAGCCCGATTCGGGAGGGTTGCCCACCGACTTCACCGACCTGCGGTGGCGTGTTCCCTTGCCGCAGTAGGCCGCAACGCGAGGACTCGACGTTCGGCAGCTGTCGCCGTCGCCGCCCATTCCGGCTGCACAGCCGCGTAGGTGCACACGTCGCGCCACCTGCCCTGGGTTCGGTACAGCTGTCGCAGCCGTGCCTCCGGCGTCAAGCCCACTCCCGACATCACTGTGTCCATCACCGGATGATCGTGCCGATGCCCCGCCCATACCCGGTGAATCCCGAGCGGCCCGAAGGCGAATGCCGCCATGAGCCGTCCCGCCTCGATACCACCCGCCCGCAGCGCCCCCTCCGGAACCACGACCAGACCGCCGATCATCGCGTTGCTGCCGAAATCCTCCACCAGCAGGCCGATGGTGCCGACCATGGTGTCGTCATCCGGTGCTGTGATCGCCAGCGTGAACTTGCGCCGCGGACTCTCGTCGCGCGAGCGCAGCGCGGCGTCGAACGACGCCGCGGCCGCCCGGACGCCCATGCTGTCGGTACCCATGAATCGGGTCAAGCGCGGGTCGGTGAAGATCCGCTGGTAGACGTCCAGATCACCGGCACGCAGATCACGCAACCGCAGCCGCGTGCCGACCAGTTCCACATTGCGCAGGTCGATCGTCAACGGACTTCCTCCATCGCCCGCACGAATTCCGGAGCCATTCGTGGACCCAGCGCGGGTATGAGTTCGTCGAGGTCGATATAGGTTCGCCCCGACGGGATCAGCTCGCCGAGCAGGATCCGGCGAGCCGTGTCCGCCACCAATGCGCCACCGAGCATCACCCCGGAGGCGAGTTGCGGCCAGCTGGACAGGCTCCGGCCGACCTCACCGAGGGCGTCGCGCATCGCCGGGCTCAACCGCGGCTCATCGACGACTGCCAGCAGAAGCGACAGCAGCTCACCCCGGTTCATCCTCGCGACATCGGGCGAGCTCGACCCGCCGGTGCGGCCGTGGAACAGCGGGCGATGGGGTTCGAGATCGAAACGCTCCACATCCAGTAGGCCGCGATCGTTGGCGTCCATCAGTACCGGAATCCCTCGGCGCCGCGCGAACTCACGGGCAGCGACTTTCGCCCACATCGTGTCGCATTCCTCCACCAGTAGATCCAGCGGCCGGGTGCCGCCCACCCCATCGAAGAACGGCCCGATCGACTCCTCGGTCAACCCGTCCAGGAACACCTCGATGTCGAGATAGGGGTCGATCTCGAACATCTGACGCGCCGCCAGCACAGCTTTGGAGACCCCGAGATCACCCATCCCCGCCCGCAGCCGGTTCAGATTCGACAGCCCGACGGTGTCGAAATCGGCCAATCGGAACGATCCGCCGACCCCTTCCATCGCCAGCGTCACAGCCGCACTGTTGCCCACCGACAGCCCGACCACACCGATCCGCCGCTCGCGCAGGTCTCGCTGCTGCGCCCGGTCGATCTTGTTACGATTGCGATCGGTTCGCACCCGCTGAAAATGCTCGCGCGCCAGCACATGCACCAACCGGCCGTTCCACGGATAGAAGACCCAGGTTCCCCATCGCCACAACGGAGTCTCGCCACAGATCCGACGACGCGACGCTGCCAGCGAATCCGCCGAATGCGGGACGGCGGGGTCCTCGCAGCGGATCAGTTCGTCGAGCTGTTCTTCGATGGTGTCGTGCACCGCACTGACAGAGCTCGACGCTGCCAGCGCTTCCAGATCACCCAGTCCTTCCGGTCTCGATGCATCGAGCAGCACGGGACGGAAATCCGATGTTGCAGCGCCGGGCGTGAGTACCGCCGGACGCGGAACCGAGCGATGCGAAACCATGTGTGCGCAAACCTCCGAACCTCATGGGGCGAACGGACACCGCTCGCCCCCGTCGACCAGGACGCGCAAAGGATACAGACAGCACACCTTCAGCAAACTCACCTCCGGTCCACCGGCATGGCGTAACCAAACCTCCGCCAAACTGGGACTATGCCAACGCGAGTCGGCGTTACAGCAGACCCGTTCTATGCCGTATTCCCAGTCTCGCAATAATTCCGCAAGCACTGCTTACCGGGAGTGCACCGACGCGGGCGGCAAGCTCGAGTAGCCCACCGTCACGACGTGCCGAGGTCGGTGGCTACTCCGCATCGCCCTGCTGCTCCTCACAACCTGATCAGCCTCGCGGTAGCGCTTGCATGATCCGCGTGATCCGCGACCCGGCGTCACACACCTTTTCGATCATCTCGGCCAGGGCGTCCCCTTCGAACTCCTCGGCCCGGCCCCCGACGCTGATGGACGCGACAACCGATCCGTCCTTCCCCAGGATCGGCGCTCCCACCGCCGCGACCCCGGGCAGGTAGTCGGAATTGCTCAGCGAATAGCCGGCCTTCTCGATCCCGTCCAGGTGCTCGACGAGTCGGGCCACATCCGTGATGGTCCGGTCGGTGATCGCGGGCAGATCCGCCGTGATCCACCTGTCCCGCAACATCTTCGAGTGAGCGAGCATGACAACCGGCCCCGCCGCGGCGTGGTACGGCATCACCGAGCCGATATTGATCCCGGCGACGACCAGGGAGTTGCGTCCTTCGAGCAGATCGATGCAGACCGCACCCTGTTCCGCGGGCACCATCAGGTAGGCCGTGTTCCCGAAGGCGTCGGCCAACTCGGCCATGAACGGCCTTGCCGCAGAACGGATATCGAGTTTCGACAGCGCGGCGGAACCGATTTCGAACACCGGCATCGCGATTC
Source organism: Nocardia sp. FBN12 (assembly GCF_054031145.1). Taxonomy (NCBI): domain Bacteria; kingdom Bacillati; phylum Actinomycetota; class Actinomycetes; order Mycobacteriales; family Nocardiaceae; genus Nocardia; species Nocardia sp. FBN12. The sequence goes on along the minus strand of NZ_CM132926.1, from coordinate 1,633,971 downwards.
GGTAAGCACCTTCCGCGGTGCGATCCACCCAGCCCGCGTGGATCAGCGTGGCCATCAGGCGATACACCGTCGTCTTGTTCATCCCGCTGGCCGAAGTGAGTTCGTTCAAAGTCCAGACGGGCCGATCCGCACCGAATTTCTCGAGCAGGGCGCAGGCCTTGAGGACGGCGCCGACGACGTCGCGACCTCCTGCTGCTTCGGGCTCGATGGGCACAGCCACTGCTACTCACTCACTTTCGTTGGTCCGGCGATCGGCGTTGCCACCATATGAGCACATCCACCGACCGGGGTTGACTTTGTGACCCGCACCACCTTACCGTACATATCGTCATGTGAAACACATTCCGCATCGCGAAACGGAGGGTGGACTGTGCGCAGCCCGAACCTGAAAGACCTCACGACCCGCGGCCTCGTCTACGCACCCGGCGTCTGGGATGGCCTGACCGCCCGCCTCGCCGAGCAGGCGGGCTTCAGCGCACTGTGCGCCTCGGGATTCGCCGTCTCGGCAGCACTCGGCCTCCCCGATGCCGAGCTCTACACTCAGACCGAGAACCTGCAGGCGGTCCGCACGATCCGGGAGTCGTCGAAGCTGCCGCTCGTCGCCGATATCGACACCGGTTACGGCAACGCCGTCAACGCCGCGCGCACCGCCGCGAAATTCGCCGACGCGGGTGTCGGCGGCATGTTCATGGAGGATCAGGTCTCCCCCAAGTCCTGCCCCATCTGCGTGGGCGAGCCCGTCGACCTGATCACCGTCGCCGAGGCGACCGGCAAGATCCGCGCCGTCCGCGACTCCATCCCCGATGATGTGCTGCTGATCGCGCGCACCGACGCGCGGGGCGACGAGGCGATCCGCCGCGCGCGGGCCTACGTCGAGGCGGGCGCGGACATGATCATGCCGGTCACCAAGACCTTCGACACCGTCGAACAGTGGCAGCGCTGCCACGAGGAAGTCGGGGTTCCGCTCATGGCCACCCTCACCGCGTCGACCTGGACCGAACGCGATTTCACCCCCGAGGTCCTCGACCAGATCGGCGTCCGCCTCGCCCTGCTGCCCACCCAGGTCCTGATGGCCGTGGCCGGAGCCGCCCGCGAGACATTGCGGCGGCTGGCCGCGGGCGAGGCCCCGGCCCAGGTGAGCGCCGACGCGCTCCAGCATCACGAATTCGTGGAACTGATCGGCTTCCCCGAGGTCGAGGCCATGCAGAACAAGTACCTGCCGGCCAAGGAGCAGTGATCGCTGTGGGTTACACGATGACAGAGAAGATCCTCGGCCGCGCCACGGATCAGCAAACGGTCCGGGCCGGCGAGAACCACCCGGTGCGGCCCGCGCGCATGATCGCCTATGACTTCCCCGGCTACACCGACGTGATGTTCCGCCAGATGCGCGAGGACTTCGCGATCACCGAGCTCGAGGACCCCGGCCGCTACATCGTCTTCATCGACCACATGCTCACCAAGCGCAACGACAAGGAAACCGAAGTCCACCAGGTCACCCGCGACTGGTGCGAGTTCTACGGCATCGAACTGCACGAGGGCCGCGGTATCGGCCACCAGCTCACCGCTGAGCTCGGCCTCGCCATCCCGGGCGAGTTCCTCGTCCACTTCGACGGCCATATCAGCGGAATCGGTGCCTTCGGTGCCCTCGGCTGGGGCATCCGGCGCGACCTCATCGAAGCCTGGGTCACCGGTCAGGTCTTCGTCGACATCCCCGCCACCACCCGCTTCGACCTCGTCGGCGAGTTCCCCTCTGGCGTCGACAGCCGCGACCTCGTGCACACCATCATCGATCTGGTCGGCGCCGACGGCTGCGCGCATCAGGTGATGGAATTCGGCGGCCCCGGCGCCCGTTCCATGGCCATCGACCATCGCCAGGGCCTGTGCGGAATGGCCATGTTCACCGGTGCTGTCTCGGCGATCTTCGAACCAGACGAGATGTCGCTGGCCTACGCCGACGAGGTCGCCCGCCGCGCCTTCGACCCGGTGTATCCGGATGCCGACGCCACCTACGCCGCCCGCCACACCATCGACCTCGCCACCCTCACCCCGCGCGTGGTGCTGCCCGGGTCGGCCCGCGCCGTCAACACCAAGACGGTCCGGGAACTCGCAGGCACCCCGATCACGAAGGCCTTCATCGGCTCCTGCGCCAGTGGTCGTATCGAGGATCTGCGGGCCGCCGCCCTGGTTCTCGACGGCCGCAAGGTGGCACCCGGTGTGGAACTCAATGTCGTCCCGACCTCCCAGCAGGTGTACGAGCAAGCCGAGCGAGAAGGCATTCTCGACGTGCTCCGCACCGCGGGTGCGCATATCAACATATCGAGTTGTGACTTCTGCTTCGGCTACCAGAAGCCGTTGCAGCCCGGCGAGAACTGCATCTCCACCGGTGTCCTGAACATCTCCGGCCGGATGGGCAGCCCCGACGCCAACATCTACATGGGCTCCCCCTACACGGTGGCCGCCAGTGCCCTCACCGGCACCATCCAGGAGTCGAACCAGTGAGCGCCTATCCCCCACCCGCGGATCTCATCGAAGGCAGGGTCGCCTGGATCTTCGGCGACGATTTCGATATCGACCTCGTCGTCGGTGTCGCCAATATCAAGTCCTACGACCCCGACCACCTGCGATCGGTCTGTATGCGGGTCTACGACCCCACCTTCACCGACCGCGTCCGTCCCGGCGATATCATCGTCGGCGGCCGTAACTTCGGCTACGGCCATCCGCATTACCCGCCCATGGTCGCCCTCCGCAACGCGGGCATCGCCGCCATCGTCGCGGAATCCTTCTCGCCCGGCTTCTGGCGCGGCGAGACCTTCAACGGCATGCCGTTGATCACGATCCCCGGCGTATCGACCGCGGTACAGGTCGACGACGCGGTGGCCCTCGACTGGCGCGCCGCCGCCCTGCGCCTGTCCGACGGAACCCACCTGGTCGGCAACCCACCGAGTCCGCGGACCGTCCAGGTCATCGAAGCCGGTGGCTCCTATGAACTCCTGCTCGCCGAGCACGCACGCGAAAGACAGGCTCAATGACGAACACAGAATCTCGCGTCGGGTCCGATCACCTGCACCCCACCGGACCACGGCCGGCGACAGCCGCGAAGAAATCGAACTCCGTGGCCCGCCGCGCCGCCATCGCCGGCGGCGTCGGCACCCTCATCGAGTACTACGACTTCGCGGTCTACGGCTTCCTCGCCGTCACCATCGCACCCCTGTTCTTCCCCTCGGAGAATTCCGGGGTGTCGATTCTGTCGACGCTCGCTGTTTTCGGTGTCGCCTATGTCGCCCGTCCCCTCGGCGGCATCTTCTTCGGCCGCCTCGGCGACCGCCGCGGCCGCCGCTCCGCCCTCGTGATGACGGTGGTGAGCATGGGCGTGGCCTGCGGCATCCTCGGCTTGCTGCCCACCCATTCGGCTGTCGGTGTGCTCGCCCCGATCCTGCTGGTGCTGGTCCGTCTCGCCCAAGGGTTCTCGGCCGGCGGCGAAGTCGGTGGCGCGGCCACCTATATCGCCGAGTCGGCGCCACCGCGCAAACGCGGCTTCTTCGGGTCCTTCACCCCGGTCGGCTCCACTCTCGGTTTCGCCGTGGCCGCCGCCGTGGTGGGCGTGGTGTCGCTCGCCACCACCGACGAGCAGATGCAATCGTGGGGCTGGCGCATCCCGTTCCTGCTCGCGCTGCCGCTGGCTTACGTCTGCCTGCGCGTCCGGATGAAGCTGGAGGACACCCCCGAATTCGAGGAGATGGCGGAGAAGGAGCAGGTCGCCAAGAGCCCGCTGCTCGACACTGTCACCAAGAGCCCGTGGTCTGTCCTGCGGGTCGTCGGGATCGCCATCGCGATGAACGGCTCCGGTTATATCGGGCTGACCTACTTCAGCGTCTATCTGATCAATGACCTCGGCTTCTCCAAGGACTCCGTCTACTGGACCTCGGCGGTCGCCATCGCGCTGGCCTGCGCCACCTTCCCGCTCAGCGGCATGCTCACCGACAGGTGGGGACGCAAACCGGTGCTCATCGGCGGCTATCTCGGCTACGTCGTGCTCGCGCTGCCCGCCTTCATGATCATGGGCGCGACGTCGAGCATCCTGGTCATCGGCATCGTCTACTTCGTGTACATGGTTCTCAACGGCGTGGTGCAGGTCCCCGCGTTCCCCCTGTTCACCGAGCTCTTCCCCCGCACGGTCCGCTACACCGGTGTCTCCCTCGGTTTCAATATCGGCACTATCGCCGCAGGCGGAACCGCCCCCTATGTCGCCGCCCAGCTCGTGGAATCGACCGGCAACGCGATGTCACCCGCCTACTGGGTGATGGGTGTCTGCGCCATCGGCCTCCTCACCGTCGCGACCATCCGCGAAACCGGACACAAGGAACTCCCCGCGTGAGCGCCGGTGACACCGGGACAGCACCCGAAGCCGACCCGAACTTCGACACCCTCGTGCGGGCATGGCACGACCGGGTCCAGCACGAGCCCGACGCCCCGGCCCTCGTGTACTTCGACACCACACTGACCGTGCGCGCAGCGGACGACCTCGCCAACGCACTCGCGGCCGCACTGGCCGACCGCGGGGTCGGACACGGTGAGCGGGTGGGCATCCACCTGCAGAACATTCCGCACTACGCACTCGTCCTGCTGGCCCTGTGGAAGCTCGGCGCGGTCGCCCTGCTGCTCAACCCGATGTATCGCGGCCGGGAACTGCGCGAGCTGGTCAGTGACGCGGAGCCGGTCGGGGTCATCACCACCGATCGCGATGTGCAGCAGGTCCGAGACGATGTCGAGGGCACCACGGTCGCGTGGGTGCTGGGTACCGCGGAGTCAGACCTGCAGTCCCGCAACGATTCCCGGGTGTTCGAGGTCGACGCTGCGGCAGGAGGCCGCCGTACCGACCCGCCGCCCAGCGACCTGCTCGCTGTGGCCGACGCCTACATCGGCAGGAAACCCCCGCAGGTCCAGGTGCGCGGCGACGACATGGCGTTTCTCGCCTACACCTCCGGCACCACCGGCCCGCCCAAGGGCGCGATGAACTCACACGCCAATGTCCGCGCGGTGACCACCCGGTTCGCCGAACTCGCGAGCATCACCCCCGGCGATGTCGTCTTCGCCCTGGCCCCGCTGTTCCATATCACCGGAGCCGTCGTCATCGGCGCCCTCGCGCTCACCGAACGAACCGCACTGGTTTTCACCGGCCGATTCGACACCGACGTCGCCGTCGACGCGCTCAGCGAACACCGCGTCACCTACACGATCGGTTCGATCACCGCGTTCAACGCGATGATGAACTCCGAATACGCCACCGCCGCGCACTTCTCCACCATCAAGACGCTGTTCAGCGGGGGTGCCCCGGTCCCGCCGAGTACGATCGCCCGATTCCGCGAACGGTTCGGCCATTACATCCACAACGCCTACGGCATGACCGAAACCTCGTCGGCTGTCACCGCCGTACCACCCGGAACGAGTGCCCCGGTCGACCCGGACAGTGGCACCTTGTCCATCGGCCGACCGCTGCCGGGAGTGACCCTCGAGGTCGTCGACGCTGAAGGCGGCACCCTTCCACCCGGCAGCCAGGGCGAACTCGTCGTCACCGGCCCACAGGTCATTCGCGGATACTGGCGTAAACCCGAGGAATCCGCGGCCGCCCTGCCCGGCGGCCGTCTCCGCACCGGCGACAGCGCGATCGTCGACGAACGGGGCTGGGTCTACCTGGTCGACCGGATCAAAGATCAGATCAATGTCTCCGGGTACAAGGTGTGGCCGCGTGAGGTCGAGGACGTCCTGTACGAGCATCCGGCCGTGCTCGAAGCAGCCGTCGTCGGCCGACCCGACGAGTATCGAGGTGAGTCGGTTGCCGCCTATGTTTCGCTCAAGGCCGGACACGACGTCCGGGCTGACGAGCTGATCTCGTTCGCCCGAGAGCGCCTCGCGCCCTACAAGCGACCGAGGGAACTCGAGATCATCGCGGAACTGCCCAAAACACACACCGGCAAGATCCGTCGGCGCGCGCTTCGGCCACCACACGCCGACAACCGAACCACCCAGTGAGAGCGCCGACCCGCGTCGATGCGCCACCCGCACAACGGCTTCGGCGGCGACGGTGCGCGGCGTCGTCGAGCAATGCGCGAAAGCTCGTCCGGCTGCCGCGTCGATGACCGCAGCGATCGACGGGAGCGGCCGGGTCAGTGCAATGCGCCCGGTAGGAGATCGTCGATCGCGGCGGCGCTGCGCGTGAGCATGGTGTGGAACATCTGGTCGCCGCGCGGAGTGGGAGCGGCCGCACCGCAACCGAATACGACGATCAGCGGAGCGTGGATCAGGGACGACACGTAGTCGGCCCAACATTGCTCCGGGCGGTAGCCGGTGACACCGTGCCGGGTGAGCGCTCGGTGGTAGTCGGCGATGATGGCGCGCTCGTGCCGGCGGCGGTCCTCGATCGTGAGGCTCGTCGAGAGCAGGAAGGCGATATCGCGCAGCGGTTGCCCAGGGGTGATCGTCTGCCAGTCCAGCAGCGTCACGGTGCCGTCCGGCGCGAACATCACATTGTCGACGCGAAGATCACCGTGCAGCAGCGCGAAATGCCGCAGCGGGGCGATCAGCCACTCCCCGGCGGACGCGACGAGCCACCTGACGGCGGCCCGCTCGAGGTCGGTGAGCCGATCATCGAAACGCTCGACGAAGGCGTCGGCCATCGGCCCGAGCACCGAGTCCATCAGGTCCCGATCCTCGGCAGTGGGCAGCGACAGGCCCGGCACCTGGAACAACGTGTCGTCACACCAGCGCGGGGCGTGCAGGCCGGCGGCGGCGACGGCGACCGCGCGCGCCTGTTCGGCGGTACAGCCGGCGATCTGGTCGCCCTGCACCGCCGGCGCGAGATCATCGAGTAGCAGCACGAATTCGCTGCCGGATTCCGAGACGACGCCCGCGTGACAGCCCGGCACCGGGGCCCGCAGCGTCGGCGCCAGATCGCGATAGAAGCGCACCTCGTTGCGGAAGGCGCCAGCGCCGAACCGGCGATGCTCCTCGGAACCGATGGCGAGTTTGGCGATCATGCTGACCGGCAAGCTGGCGCTGTCGCGATAGCGCAGCAGCAGCCGGTACGAGCCGGCCATCTGACCCGAACCCACCGGCGTGACGGTCACGCTGTCGACCTCGACAGGGTGACCGTGTGCCCGTAGTGCCGCGGTGATCCAGGCGGGGGTGAGCGAGCCCGGATCGGTCGGGATGCCCTCCGAAACTGTTCTGGGAGAAGCATCTTCGGCTTCGGGCAGTTGTGGCGGGAGATGTACACCCGATGACATCGGCAGGCACCTCCGGTGCGGCGATCTGTCAGTGGTCGAGCGTGATTCGCATCGCCAGAGGAACCCAATTTAGAACACGTTATCGCCAGAGCATGCGGATTCGAATCATTTGTCCAGGCCCCTGAGCGGGAGTTCAGCTCCGCCGAAAGCAGGCAGCTACACCCGGCATCCCCGCGGGCGCCGACTCGCGTTCCAGTCCGCTGGGGCCGGGAGCCGGCCATCGCTACGCGGCCCGCTCTCGGCGTCAGTCGCCGAGCCATCTCTCATGCCACCTCGATGACGACTTTGCCTGCGGCGTGGCCGTTTTCGACGGTGGCGAGGGCGGCCGGTGCGTCGGAGAGCTGATGGACCGCCGTGATCACGGGGGCGAGGACGCCGTCCAGTGCCAGCCGAGCGGACCGCTCGAGACTCTCGCGGTCGAGGCGACGTTCGACGAAACGTCCACCGAGATCGGACACCGACGCATCGCCAACGGCGATGATGTCTCGGGCGTTCCTGGCCAGCGGAGCGACTGTCCGCAGCACGGCGCCTCCCACCAGATCGACGATCCCGGCGACGTTGACCCGGATCAGGACCTCACCGCGCCCCGGAACAGGGTCGGGGCGATCGAAGAACTCCTGCACCTCGGGCCCGCCGTACTTACCGAAACCCCATGCCTGCCCCATTTTTTGCCGCCTCTCGTCTGACCGGCCCGGTGGGTTCCGGGCGCTGCGGCAATCCTCATCACTCACATGGATGTCAGGGGCAACGGAGTGAGAGGCGGATCACCGCATCGGAGGAGGCTATGCGACCGTTTCCGAGGTGGTGGAGTGCTCCGCTCGGACTCACGCCCGTGCGCTCGGACAGCTCACCAATCCGCATCCTGAGACCCTACGAAGCCGCGACATCCGACACAGTACCGAGCACAAGTCTCCGGCTGCCGGAGGAGTCATCCGGTGCGGTTCATCCCCGCGCGATGATGTTGCGGGGCAAGGTGAGTGGCAGATCGTTATAGGTCGCGATACCTGGTGCTGCCGCGACGACCGCGGGTATCGCGTGGATGGGCGGCATGGCGGTCATGATATGGCCGAGGACCATGAAATCGGCGATCGTCTCGGCGTGGAAATCGGGCGGGGGGAGGAAGCCGACGGTCATGTTCACGGTCGGCCTGCCCGCGACGGTGATCTTCCAGCCGTCGCCGTCGATCTTCCAGTCCGGATCCAGCGTCTGGCCCTTACGCCAGCGGACATTGATGTCGATGATGACCCGATCGCCGACACGGCCCTGCCAGCTGACGGCCACACCGGCCACGCAGCCCTTGGCAATAGTCCATGACCCGAGGTCCAGATCGTCGGTGGTTTGCGCGTATTCGGCCTGGCAGACGATCTCGTCGAGTTCGATATTCAGCGAATCCGCCACCAGCCGAACGGCTTCAGCGAACACCGCGGTGCCCTGGGCGGCCATACCGGGCAGGTCAAGATCGTCGATCGGGGTGCCGAAGCCCACCGGCCGTTCGGTGGCCGGCGAGTCGTAGAAGGTGGTGTCGGCGGACTCGGCGATAGTCACCTTGTCGACCCGGTCGCACGCGTTCGCCGCGACGATCGCAAGCAATTGGGCGAAGCCGGGACTGACCCCGGAGCCGAATATCGTCGACCCGCCGCGCCGGCACGCCGCTTCCAGCCGTTCGCGCTCATCACCCAGATTGTGGCCGGTGATGAACGACGCGGTGGTCACCATGTTCGCTCCCGAGGACAGGATGCGCACTGCTTCCTCGACGTCGAACCACATGGGGTTGTAGATCACGCAATCGGGTTTCAGGGCGAGCAGCGATTCGATGTTGTCGGTGGCGGTCACACCGAGTGGCGCCCCGCCTGCCAGCTCACCGATATCGCGCCCGACTTTGTCGGGTGACCATGCGAAGCATCCGACCAGATCGATGGCGGGATCGGCGGCGAGGGCCCGCACGGAACTCATTCCTACGTTCCCGGTGGTCCACTGGACGACGCGGTATTCGGCAGCTGACATCGGTACCTCTTCCCTGCTGCGAGCGATGGTGCCCAGCGACTCCGACGCGACTGGGAACGACGACCGTGGGCTTCTTCCGCACGGCTCGCACCGGTCTTGTCTACCCGCGCGAGCGCCCGCACGGGGGCGTTTTGCCCACTTTTTCCCTGGAGCAGAAAAATACATTCTCGAATCAGAGATCACTCCTCTCGCCTGGCATGCCGGGAGGACGCGGAGCCGAAGGTTTCGCCGAGGTCTCTAGGCTGAGACGGTGAGCGGACAGAAGTTCGGCGGGCCCGATACGCATGCGGAATCCGGGCGGACGCGCGGTCGTGGCCGACCGCAGAAGATCAGCCGTGAACAGATCATCTGCGCCGCTCGGAGTGTGGCGCCCGAAGTGCTGACGATGCAGGCCGTCGCCGACGTGCTCGGAGTCGATCCCACCTCCCTCAACTATCACGTGGGCGGAAAAGCGGGCTTGCGCGAACTGGTCGCCCGGGATGTCTTCGAGTCCGAGCTCCGTCGCGTGGTACTGCCTGCCGAGGGTGATTGGCGCCAGGTCCTGACGCTCTTCGCGACAGCGTTGCGCGATGCCGTCGTCGTCGTGGGGACCTTGGTCCCCTATCTGCGACCCTCCCACGCAGGCGGTTCGGCCACGTTGGCTTCGGTGGAGCGCGTCCTGCGAGCATTGGTGGAGGCGGGCTTCGGGATCGAAGAAGCCCGGGGCGCACTGATGCTCGTCACCGATGCCGCCGCTTCGGCTGGGCGCGACGCCCTCACCGCCCAACGGGGCGGAGATCCCGATGTGGCGGAATTGGCAGCAGCGTTGAGCGTGGTCCCCGAGACGAATTTTCCGATGCTTCGCGACGTGGTCGCCATCAGCCAGCGGCCACGTCGAGACGCCGAGGAAGATCGGCTCTCCTTCGATCTCACGGTGATCATCGCTGGATTGCAGCACAGACTCACTACCAACAGGCGCTGAGCGCGACCGCCTTCTCGTCACCGTGCCGCATGAGCGCCTACACCGAGTACAGGTGCGCCCGTAGTCAGGAGGCCGGGCCGCTCAGCAGACCGACCGCCGGCACGGTGACGTCGACGGTGCGGTCATGGTGTCTTGACGGTGGTGTCATAGGCGTCGATGTCGAACTCTCGCACCAATCGCCGGTATCGGAAGCTGAAGTCCGGCCACAGCGCCGAGTTGTTGCCGTGTTTGTCGAGGAACCAGCTGGTGCAGCCGCCGTGCACCCAGACGGTCCGGGCCATCTTCGGCTGGAGCCGCTTGTTGTATTCGACCTGCGCGTCCAAGCGGACCTCGAACGATTGCAGGTTGCGCTGCTCCATAGTGGTGAGCGCGTCGACGATGTAGTTGATCTGCGATTCCATGGTGTAGATCAGCGAGGTGTAGTTCAACCCGGAGTTGGCGCCGAGCATGAAGAAGATGTTCGGGAAGTTGGCGACCGTGGTGCCCTTGTACATGTGGTAGCCCTCGGCATCGGCTGCCTCGGACAGAGTCCGGCCGTCGCGACCGGTGTACAGGTTGAAGGTCGGCGAATCGGCGACGTGGAAGCCGGTGGCCAGCACGATGGCGTCCACCTCCCGCTCGGTGCCGTCCTCGGCCACGATCGAACCGCTGCGGATCTCGGCGATGCCGTCGGTGACGACGTCGACGTTGTCACGATCGAGCGCACCGTAGAACTTGTTCGACACGAGCATGCGCTTGCAGCCGATCCGGTGCTGAGGCATCACTTTTCGACGAAGTTCCGGGTCACGGATCTCGAAACGCATCTTGAATCGCCCGACCGTCTCGAGCACGATGCCGGTCCACGGATACTTCACTTGCGTGATCACGTACAGCTCGCGGGCGAGGTAGATCAGCGCCCGGATCGACCGTTGCAGGCCCGGAATGTGCTTGAACGCGAAGCGTTCCAGTCCGGAGTAGGGCCGCAAGATCTGTGGCATCACCCAGGTGGCGGTGCGCTGGTAGACATCGAGGTGCGCCACCTCGGGCACGATCGACGGGACGATCTGCACCGCCGAGGAACCGGTGCCGATGACCGCGACCTTCTTACCGGCCAGGGTGGCGTCGTGGTTCCACCGCGCGGAGTGGAAGATCTCCCCCTCGAAGCTCGAGATGCCTTTGATATCAGGAAGATTCGGCTCGGCCAGCACACCGGCCGCCGAGATGATGAAGTCCGCGGTGAAGGTGTCCTTACTGGTCTCGATGTCCCACCTGCGGTCGGCGTCGTTCCAGCGGGCCGCGGTCAGCGCGCAGTCGAAAATGTGTTTGTCGCGTACGCCGTAGCGTTCGGAAACGGTGCGCAGGTACCGCTCGATCTCAGGCTGTGGTGAGAACGACCGGGACCAGTCGGGATTGAGCGCGAACGAGTACGAGTACAGATGTGAGGGCACGTCGCAGCCCGCACCGGGATAGGTGTTGTCGCGCCAGGTTCCGCCGACATCGGGACCGCGTTCGATGACCACGAAGTCGGAAAGGCCACGTTGGCTGAGCCTGATGGCGGCGCCGAGGCCGGAGAGCCCGCTGCCCACGATCATGACCTGGACGTGGCGGGTGTCGTTACTGCTCATGGGTGTCCTCAGCGGGATTCGTAGATGCGTTTGTGACCGGAGACGGCGGCCAGCCGGAACGGGCGCCGCGTTTCCTCGGCCATGGCGTGGTAGGCGCCGTCACTGGGCGAGGTGGCCTCGTGCAGTTCACGATAGTGCTCGTAACCCAGCAGCTCACGGGAGCTGATCGCCGCCTGGTTCGCCTCGGTGCGCAGGTGCGCGCGGTAGCCGGGTTGTACTGTGCCGCTGAAGAACTCGGCGACACTGCCCGACCCGTAGCTGATCATCGCCAGTGCCTTGCCGGTGAGATCACCGGCATGATCGAGCAGCGAGGCCAAACCCAGGTAGAGCGAGGCGGTGTAGCTGTTGCCCACCGTGCGGTTGTAGGTCGTCGTCGTGCCGATCGCGGCCTCGATCGCGGCGGCGTCGGCGGTGTGGCCCTGGCTTTCGAGCAGGTGGCGGTGGGCCTTGTAGGCCATCTTGGTGAAGGGCTGGTGGTAGCAGAACGCGGCGAACTCACCGAGCTCTCGCCCGCCCTGGCGGCGGTAGTCGGTCCATGCCTCCTGGGCAGCCTTCTGATAGGCGTTGACCGAGGTCTTGCCGTCGACGATGGCTTCGGTGCGGTAGTTCGGGCGCCAGAAGTCCATGATGTCGGCGCTGTAGAGACCCGAGATCGGATCCAGCGCCAGGATCGCCGGGTCCGCGGTGACCAGCATCGCGACCGCGGCGGCGCCCTGGGTCGGCTCCCCCGGGGTGTCGAGTTCGTACTTCGCGATGTCGGCGGCGATCACCAGCACGCGCTGCGACGGGTCGCGCGCGATCAGCCCGGCCGCGAACTGCAGCCCGGCGGTACCGCCGTAGCAGGCCTGCTTGAGCTCGACGACGCGGGCGGCGTTGGGCAGCCCGATCAGCGAATGCAGGTACAGCGCAGCGGCTTTGGACTGGTCGACACCGGTCTCGGTGGCCAGCAGCACCGTACGGATGTTGTCGGTGCCGTGCCGCTCGAGGATGGGCTGGGCGGCAGCCGCGGCGATGGTGACGATGTCCTCGTCGGCGGCGGCGACGCTCATCTTCTCCTGGCCGATGCCGAGGTAGAACTTGTCGCGATCCACCCCGAGTCGTTCGGCGAGGACGGCGTGATCGAGGGCGTAGTGGGTGGTGGCAAACGTTAGGTCGTGGATACCGACCGGCGTAGTTGTCATCGTGGGCTTCCGTTGCTCGTGGTGGACCGCTCGAATTGGGTATGGGCACGCATCAATTCACCGCGATTGGTCTGTGCCGCCATCAGCGACAGCTCCCCGCACAACACGGTGGCTGCCCCGATCACCGCGAGGCGCCGGGCGTTCTCGCCGGGCTGCCGGTCTTCGCGGCAACCGAGGCGTTCGAGGTTCTCGTCGACGAAACTCGCGTGCTTGCCGTTGCCGACCGTGCCCACGATCAGGTTGGGCAGGGTGCACGAGAAGTAGAGGTCGCCGTCACGATCCTCGGCGTGGGTGATGCCCTGGGATCCTTCGACGATATTGGCGGCGTCCTGACCGGTCGCCAGGTAGTACGCCAGCAGCATGTTGGCGTAATGCGCGTTGGCGGAACGGATTCCGCCTGCCAGGAGGGTGCCGATCAGGTTCTTGCGGATGTTGAGTTGCACCACCTGCGCGGCGGTGGTGTGCAGACGCTGGGAGACCACCTCGTGCGGGATGAGCAGTTCGGTGATCACGTTCTTACCGCGTCCGAGAATGCCGTTGACCGCGGTGGCCTTCTTGTCGGTGCAGTAGTTGCCCGAGATCGAGCCGTAGCGCACACCGGGCATGGTCGACAGGATGTGATCCATCAGGTGGTCGCTGGCCAGAGTCGCCATGTTGTGGCCCGACGCGTCACCGGTGGTGAATTCGAAGCGCAGGAACAGCAGGTTGCCTGCGATCTGGTGGTGCAGGTCGATCAGCCGGGCGAAACGACTACTGCCCGAGACCACCTCCTGGAGCTCGGCCATGCGGCCTTCCAACTGCTGGACCGTGGTGTATGCGGTGTAGGCGTCGTCGGCTTCCAGCAGGATCGAGCGCGTCATCCGCTCGTCGATCAGCGTCGCGACGATGCCCTTCTCGGCCAGGGTGCTGATCCGCGCGCCGCGCCCGACCGAGGGCCACAGCGGGGTTTCGTAGGTTGCCAGCGGGACGTCGACGGCATCGTCGACGACATTTCCGGTAATGCGCACAGGGCCCACCCACTGCAGCGGCACCGCCGCGTACGACATGTCATTCATGGGTGACTCCTTCTCGAGGTTTCCGATTCGCGCCACCAGGGGCTCCGGTGGGCAAGTGCTGCGATGTCGATGCCGCGCAGCCGGCAAAAGGTCGCGACATCGCCGGTGATGAGCAGGTCGGCGCCGACCAGATCCGCTGGGGTGCGGGCGCCGAGGACGGTGAGGATGGTGCGCAGTTGGTCGAGCCAGGTCCCGATCTTGGCGACCAGGGCGTCGGTGTCGTGGCTCACCAGGGTTTCCAGGAACGCCCCGGCGACACCGGTCGCGTTGGCGCCCAACGCGAGTGCGCGCGCGATGTCCAGTGGCGAGCGGATACCACCGGAGGCGGCGATATCGATGCCCGGGATGTCGGCGCAGTCGAGCAGGCAGTTCGGGGTGGACTGGCCCCAGCTCTCGATGAACGCGAAGTCGCCGCCTGCGCGCCGATCGTTCTCGATACGGGCGAAATTGGTGCCGCCGCGGCCACCGACATCGGCGACGGACACGCCCGCGTCGCGCAACCAGGTGACGGTCTGCCTGCTCAGGCCGAACCCGACTTCCTTGACGAAGACCGGTACGGCGGTATCGGCGACGATGCGTTCGATCTGGCGAGGCCAGGCACCGAACGAGCGGTCGCCTTCGGGCATGACCACTTCCTGCACGGCGTTGAGGTGGATCTGCAGTGCGTCGGCTTCGAGGAGATCGATGGCGCTGCGCACCTGGTCGACGGTGGCGTTCGCGTTGACGTTGGCCAGTACGAAGCCGTGCGGATTCTCTTGCCGCAGTACCCGATAGGTGCCCGCGACCGAGCGATCACGGAAGTAGGCACTCATCGAGCCCGACGCGATCGGGATGCCGGTCTCGCGTGCGGCGATGGCGAGCTGACGGTTGATCTCGCCGGTCTTGGTGCTGCCGCCGGTCATCGCGTTGACGTAAAGTGGTGTGTCCCACTGTTTTCCGGCGACATCGACGGCCAGGGACACCTCATCGGCATCGATGCCCGCTAGCGCGTGGTGGACGAAAGTGACCGAGTCGAAGTCACTGATACCGGTGGCCTGGCGTTGGTGGTTCACCGCGTGGCGAACGTGGTCGTCCTTGCGATCGGCGATCATCGGTGGTCCCCTTCGGCTGGGTGGGTCCGCAGGGGCAGCGGGCGGATTCCGGCGGTGATCCAGCGGCCGGTGAGTTCGGCGATCGCGGCGGGGCGGGTGCGTTCGATGAGCGCGATGCCACAGTCGCCGCCACCGGCGCCCGAGGGCTTGGCGGCGGCGCCGACTGCCGCGCCCGCCGCACACAAATCATGCAGGCGTGGCGTCATGATGCCGAGGCCCGACCTGGCGTCGAGGTCGACGAGCAGTGTTCGCGCGCTGTCGATTTCGGCGCGCACGGCCTGGGAATCGTCGGCCTCGACGGCGGCGACGAGTCGTTCGACGCAGTCGTTGCTGCGCGCCCGGAAGGTGGTTCGGTCACCGTCGAGGCCGGCGACCAGCGCCGGTGTGGAGGCGGGGTTTCCGGTCCAGCCGACCTGCAGGGCGAGCTCGGCCGGGGTGGGTAGCGGGCGTACCGACAGGCCCGGCCACGGTGCGCGCAGGGTGGCGGCGACGCCGTCGCGGGCGAGCGAGCCTGCCACGTGGGCGCGGTCCGGAGATCGGTAGGCGAGCCACCCGCCCCAGGTGCTCGCCGCCACATCGCCGCCGGAAGCGCGGGGGTTGACCGCGATCGTGGCGAGCATGGCCAGCCGGTAGCGGTCCATGAGATCGAGCTCGAGGGCGAAGTACTGTCCGAGCGCGGCGACGGTCGCCACCGTGACGGCCGCGCTGGAACCCAAGCCGAACTTGCGGCCGTCGGCGTCGCCGAGGTCGGCGGTCGTGGTCAGCCGGAAGGACGAGGCGGGGATGTCGCGTTCCACGAGCAGGCGGTGAACTACTGAAACGGCGGCGAAGACATACGAAAATGCCGCGGGCACACCAGCATCGGAGGCGGGTGCCAATTCGTCACCGTGACGCGTGCAGGGCAGCGTGCGGCCGTCGTCCAGATCCGAATGCAGGATGATGTCTTCGCCGGGATTCGCCGGGATCACCGTGGCGGTCGCGTAGCGGTCGACCGCCGTGAGCACCGCGAGGTGTCCCGGTTCGACCACGGCATATTCACCGGCGATGAAGAGTTTTCCGGGCGCGCGACAACTGATCATCGATCGCCACCCGCCGCGAGTTGCGCACCGAGCGTCGTCGGTGTCGCGCCCGATGTCGTCAGCGATGCGCCGGGGCCGATGTGCGCGGTCCGAGTGGTGACGAAATCGCCGAGGCCGACCAGTGTGGCGTTGACTCGCGGTGCGTCGCCGCGGGTGCACAGGACCTTGACATTCGGCCCGGCATCGATCGTGGCGTACGCCATGATCCCGTCGGCGCGCAGCGCGAGCACCGCGTCGAGGATGGCGATCGAATGCGGTGACAGGTACCGGATTCCGGGGCGAGCGGTGAGCATGGTGGCGTGCATGCCGAGGGCGTTGCGCTCGGCGATCTCCCCGATCGCGGGAAGATCCCGGCGGGCAACAGCTTTGCGCATTTCGGCCAGGTCGAGCACCGAAGATTCCGCCCACGGGCGATAGAACGGTGACGTGGCCGTGGTCTCGCGCATGGCGACCCGGCTCGAGACCGCCTTCGCGCCCTGATTCACCACGGCGACCACCAGGGCGGGGTCCAATTCGTCGCCGCCGATCGGCTCCGCGTACGAACTCTCGTCTCCCGCAACACCTTCCCCCTCCCCCGCATGCCACACGACGAAACCACCGAAGATGGACCGGGAAGCCGAACCGGAGCCGCGCCGGGCCAGGCGCGACAAGGCGCGAGGGTCCAGATCGAGCTCGTAAGCGGCTGCGGCGGCGGTGGCCAGTGCCGCGAAGCCACTCGCCGACGAGGCCAGACCGGCGCCGGTCGGCCCGGCATTGGAGGTCACTACCCGCGCACGGTCGGACCGACCGGCCTTGGCGCGCACCAGATCCAGAAACGTTTCGATGCGGGCCAGCGCGGCACCGGTCGCGGCGACGCCGTTGAACTCGACGACATCCCTGCGACCGTCGATCACGCGCACCGACGTGGTGGTCGGGAAGATATCGAGGGTCATCGACAGACTGCCGGTGACGGGCAGGAACAGCTCTTCGTCCCGCTTACCCCAGTACTTGACCAGGGCGATGTTCGGATAGGCGACCGCCGTCGGCCCCTCCTCGGTCGGCCCGGTTGCGGTGTCACCGACCGTGCCTGCGATTGATGCTGAGCTGAAAGTCATTGGTTGGCACCGTGTTCCGATGTCGAGACGGATAGGGACTGCACGCGTGAACGCAGGCTGCGCGTGGGGACGGTCCAGGTCTGCGTGGCGCCGGCGCGACGCAAGGCGGCGCTGACCGTGCGCGCGTCGCCGGGTCGAGTGAGCGCGAGCACGCAGCCGCCGAGACCGGCGCCGGTGAGTTTGGCACCGTAGGCGCCCGCATCGAGCGCCGCGGCGACCAGGGTGTCGATGTGCGGGGTGCTGACGCCGAGTTCGGCCAGCAGGTCCTGGAATTCGAGCATCGCCCGGCCCAGGGATTGCGCCTGCCCGGCCGAAAGGTCTACCGCCGCACCGCTGATCAGCTCTTCCGCCCTGGCCAATACCCGCCGCGCCGTCCGTTGGTCCCGTTCGAGTGTGCGGCGCACCCCGGCGACCGCGTGCTGCGTGGACCCCGGCACCCCGGTATCGGCGATCACCAGGGCGGCGTCGAGACCGATATCGAGTGCGGTGGCGGTGCCCTCGTGGAACCGGATCGGGCCGTCGGCCAGCACCGCGCTCGCATCGATGCCGCTGGCTCTGCCGTGCGCCACCTGTTCACCGCACTGCACGAGTTCGTAGAGCGTGGCGGCATCGACGGTCCGGCCGTGCAGGTCGGCGACCGCGCGCACCGCCGCACCGGCGCAGGCCGCACTCGATCCGAGCCCACGAGCGAGCGGAATGTCGCACTCCATCACCACATCCGCGATATGACCGGTCAGGCCCCAGCGCCGCAACGCCTCCTCGACCGCGACGCGCGGCCCGGACAACGCGTTCTCCACGGCGTTCGGGTCGCCCGCGACGAACCCGAAGTGCCCTTCGGGAACCTCGATGACACCACCCGGCGTGCCGGGACGCGCGATCGCCCGCACCGACAGGGTCGGCAGCGGTAACGCGATGGCGGGCGTCCCGTGCACCACGGTGTGCTCACCCAGCAGGATCGCCTTGGCGTGGGCCCGACCGACACCACGGACCGGGCCGGTCGCCGCGCAGCTGTGCTCAGCGCGTTCTCGAACGGGACTGTTCACATCGATTCCTCTCCAGACTCGCACCCGGTGCGTGCCGGTTACCGAGACGATCGGCCGAAAACGGCGCGCACGGACGGGAAGAACGCGGGCACCTGCGCGGCGTACGCGCGATAGGACGCACCGAACCGGGCGATGAGATCGCGCTCCTCCAGATAGGTTCCGAGCAGGATGTACCCCGTCAGCCCGAGCGCCCACACCAGGTGCCCGGCAGTGAACTCACTGGCGAACCAGAACGACACCAGCAGGCCGGTCATCAACGGATGACGAACCAGTTTGTAGACGCCGTTCACCTGCAGCCGGTCGACCGTCGCGTCCGGTACCTGGATCACGTACTGGCGATAGGCCTGACTGATGCCGAGCAGGTGGAAGTGGTTCAGCAGCAGGGTCGCCGCGTAGACCAGCACGAAACCGATCCAGAACCCGGTGTCGAGCACCACCCCGAGCGCGCCGTCGGCCGACCACAGCACGTGCGGTACCGGCTGCCACGCCAGCATGATCACCCACATCACCAGGCAGACGCCGATGATGTAGACAGTGCGCTCGAGCGCCTCCGGCACCCAGCGGGTGAGGAACGCCTTGAACGAGGGCCGGGCCATCCCCGAGTGCTGCAGCGCGAACAGCGCGAGCAGCATCAGGTCGATCGCGATCGCGGGAACCGCCGACAGGTGTGGTCCCTTGTCCACCGTCTTCGGCAGCCACCAGCCGCCGGCGAACAGCAGCATCAGCGGCACCGTGATGCCGGCGAAACCGTAGACGGCGAAGGAGAACAGGAACGGGACGAGCCGCGAGGGGCTCGTCACCACGCCCCGAACCTGTTGCGGTGACATCAGATCCATGCGAACCACGGCAGGTAGCGTGAGCGAACGGTGCCCGCTTCCAGACGCGACTCGAGGCGCGCCTTCCACTTGTTGCCGTACCCCTCGTTGAGGAAGCCGCCGGGCACGACCAGACGCCAACCCGACTGCGCCACCATCCAATACGGCACGATGACGCCCGGGTTCACGTCACGCATGTAGTCGAGCTTGTCGGGGATCTGGCTCCAGTGGATGCCGGGGTAGCGGTGGTGCACGCTGTGGTAGCCCTGGTTGAAGATCAGGAAGTTGAGGATGTTGCCCGCGTTGTTCAGCGAGGTGCTCGGCTCATCGGTGAATCCGCGCGCGGGTGCATGGCTCAGCCAGGCGAAGTAGCCGGCGTTGACCTGGGTGATCAGGAACGGCACCCAGTAGAACAGCACGAACTTCTCGAAGCCGGCGACGTACCAGACGGAGCCGATCACGACGACGTACACCGCGAGATCGAGCATGAACTGGTGACGCGTCCTGCGACGACGCGGCGCCGGGTTCGCGGCGAAAACCGTACGCACCGTGTGGATCTTGACGACCATGCCGTAGCGCACCCAGTACCAGATGGCGCCGATGCCCTTGTCCATGCCGGTGGTCGCGGTGACGTCACCCGGGCCGTCGTTGAACCGGTGATGGTTGAGGACGTGCACCTCGCGCAT
This sequence comes from Nocardia sp. FBN12, assembly GCF_054031145.1. Taxonomy (NCBI): domain Bacteria; kingdom Bacillati; phylum Actinomycetota; class Actinomycetes; order Mycobacteriales; family Nocardiaceae; genus Nocardia; species Nocardia sp. FBN12. Next base: position 1,614,075 of record NZ_CM132926.1, on the reverse strand, counting down.
CTCGGCCGCGGTCAGGTTGCCAGGCAGGCAGCACAGGATGTCGACCATCCGGTTGGGGAACTTGGACACGAACAGCGGGCGGTGGGTGTGCATGTGCATCACGCCGATGGTCAGCGAGAGGTTCAGCAGCGAGAGCACGATGATCAGCGGCACCGCGATCCACCAGGTGGAGGTGCCTGGCACGAACAACGCGGCCGACGTCATGCCGATCCACAGCACGATGTGAAGCAGCGGACCGACGTTGGATGCGTGCTCGAGTTTGAGCACGCGCCGGCTGAACGGCGGTTTCTCTGTGGGCGCGACGGGCGTTCCGGTGCTCATAGGAGAGCTCCTTCGCTAGTAGTGACGATCATCGAGGAGGTGTTCCTCGACTACTGGTGGCTGCTGTTGTCGAGAGCGGCGAGCTGCAGCCGGGTGGCCAGCGCCCGGAGCGCGTCGGGTTCGTGGCTCGGCACCCGCTCCATGGCACCGAAGGCCAGGTGATCGGCGATCATCATGGTGCGGATCGCCGAGTCGCAGAGTTCGCCGGTCAGGCGGCCTTCCGGCAGCGTGTGCACCAGCGCGAAGGTGGTGTCGACGATCAGCGGCATCAACGAGGTTTCCGTCGAGGCGAGGTCGCCCGCACCGAGCACCTGCGACGCCGACGCCGAGCCGGTGGTGAAATCCGGTGAGGCGTCGAGCATTTGATGGATCGCGAGATCGCCGCTGCGGCGTACACGCTCGAGCATCTTCGTCCAGTACACCGGCGAAACGGCGGCCAGCGTGGCCGCGGCGACCGGGCGCCGGAACGGCGACGGCGCGTCGACGGCGCCGCACAGGAATGCCGAGGTCGTAATCGTCATATACGCCATCGCCGCTCGCGCGCCCACGCTCGGCGTGCCGGGACCGAGCTTGGCCAGTAGCGCGAAACCACCGAGGGCGGGGGTGAGCTGACGCAGCATCACCATCCGGGTGAGCTCCGCACGGTCGGCGGCACCGTAGATCGCGAGTTCGTTGTCGCGCAGGTCGTTGGCCGACTGGGCGATCACCGCGACACAACCGGTCAGTTCCCGCAGATCCGCTTCGGGCAGCACATCTTCGGCGACCAGGGCGCACGCGTAGTGAGTGATCCGGCCGAGCACGCCCTCGCTGTAGGCGACACGGGTCAGGGGTGCGTCGATATTGCGGGCCATGACCCGGCCGACATCGGTGAGCACGTGTCCGACCCGCTCGCGCCCCTGCTCGGAGAGTGCCGTGAGCAGTGCCCTGATGTCGGCGATGCGCTCGGCGAGCACCCGGTCGACGGCTTCGCTGTCGCGGATCCTGCCCTCGAGCGCGGGCAGCGGCGGCGGGAGGGTATCGCTGGTGGCGTTGAGGTAGTCCACCGCCGCCAGCACAGCACTGCTCGCTACCGCGCGGTCGCTGAGATCTTCGAAGGCGTCGAGCACGCGACAGGCGAGCAGCGCGGCAGTGGCCTCGGCGCGCAAGGTCGCGGGCAGCAGACCGACGGCGATGCCCAGGTTACGGCCTGCGGGGATCAGGGCGAGCGCGGCCAGTTCCGCTGGTGACCGCGCGGCGCGCAGCGCGTCCAGATCCGGGGCGCGACGGAGATTGCGCAGTCCGCGGATCAGCAGGGGAAGTCGTGCTGTGCTCATCGGGAGATCACCTGCTCGAGGAGTTCGCGCAGGTCGTCACGCGCGAGGGAAGGACCGAAGACGTCCAGGGCGCGAGTGGCCTTCTCGGTGGCATCCATCGCGACCAGCCGGGCGGTTTTCGTCGCGCCGCTCTCGACCAGGTCTTCCCGCAAGGTCGCGCTGGAAATCTCCGCGTCCAGCCACATTTCACGGGCGCCCGGTCGCGAGCCGAGCCATTCGATGACCGGCCAGGTCGGCACCCGGCGTTCGAGGTCACCGCCGGCGTCCTTGCCGAGACCGGGTCCGCCCTCGATGTCGCGGACGTCATCCATGATCTGGAAGGCGAGCGCGAGCTGGTCGGCGTATTCCATCAGGGCGTGGAGCCGGTCGCGATCGACTCCGCCCGCGGTGCCGCCGTACGCGCACGACAGCCGGAACAGGGTGCCGGTCTTGGCGCCGGCCACGAGTTGGTAGTGACGGCGCAGCGCGACCTCGTCGATCGAGGGCGGCAGGGTCTCGATGAGCTGACCGTAGGACAGATCGGAGAGCCGGTCGGCGTAGGTGATGCCGGGTGCGTCGCCGACCCGCGCGAACACCTCGGGGTTGTCGGTCAGCACCCGGGCGACGACCTGCATCGACGCGCCCGCCAGGTGAAATCCGGCGCGGGCACTGGTGCGCACGCCGAACGCGGCGGGCACCGACGGTGCGTCGCGGCGCAGCAGTGAGCCGTCACAGATGTCGTCGTGGACCAGCGAGGACTCGTGCAGCATCTCCATCGCACAGGCCAGGTCGACGGCGTCGTCCAGCGGGGCCGCGGTGTCGACGGCATCGGGGAGCAACCCAGCGCAGGCCAGGACGAGCCGGGCCCGTACGCGCTTGCCGGGAGCGGCCAGGATATGGGTGTAGATCGCGTCGAAATCCTCACCGGTGATGAGCAGTTCGCGCAGTCGTGCGGTGACCAGCGCCAGTTGCTCGACCGGTCCGGCCGGTCTGGGCATGACCACCACCTGGTCGCCCGAGCGCTGGTCGTCCAAGTGCTGTGCTGCGGGTAGCGCGGGATTATCCATAGCGCTGAGCTCCTTTGGTGTGGTCACGATGCGGAGAGGGTCACCGGCGACTGCCGGACACGGGTTCATGGATTTCCGGCGGGGCAGTCGTAGCAAGTCACCTCTCGCAGCCAACGGGTTCGAGCGCCCCGTTCGCAGGCTACCGACGGGTAGTTTTGTCCAGGAACATCGAGATGTCAAGCCTCACAACATGTTTCAAGTTGGTGTAGGTATTCATGGTGCAGGCCAACGATTTACAGCCCTACCTGTCGACGCGCACAGCAGCGGTGACCGTCTGCCGATCACAGCGGTGCAGCGTAATCGCCTGCACTACAAAGGATTCCGCGTGTCTCGCGAGATTCAGACACGTACCCGCGAGCGGCCGGTACGCCCGAGGGAACACCGCGGGGGTCATCCGGCGATGCGTAGGGGTCGACCGTCACACGGTCGAGTCGAGACCACAACATCAATGTTGTTGGCACACAGACTATTCAGGAACCAGAGTGAGCGAACCGTCAGATCGTCAGCAGCTCCGGTGACGGGTGCAGTTCTGTCCCAACCATACAATCCGAATCGCGTTACCGCGAGCCGAGTTCCGCTCAGGAACTGAACAGACGGCCGCCACCGCGATCCACTTTCACATGCGCTGCAACGATGAAACATCCTGCTGCGCAGTTAGTTTCGCTATCAAGGCAAGGAGCAGCGGAGCGGCGAAGTGAAAAGATGCCGACCCTCACTTGCGGCGGAAAGCCTTGTTGCTGCGACGCGACAGCGCCAGGGACAGTTCGTGGGCGTGGCGGAGCAACAGCGCGCCCAGCGCATCGTGACGCTCGGCGCGGAATCGACTCTCGACCCCGGTCAGGCTCAAAGCCCACCGCGGTTCGTCTCGGCGATCGAACACCGCCGCGGCCATCCCCCAGCTCCCCTCGACAAGCAGTCCCGGGTTCACACACCACCCGGTTTCCCGTGCCGCGGCAATGCGCCGCGCGAGCTCGTCACGCGCATGGTGCGCGCCCCACTGCGCACTCAGGTCGGTGCGGGACAAATAGTCGTCGATGTCGCGGTCGGGGAGGTGCGCGAGGATCGCCAGGCCCGCGGAGGCGACACCGAGCGGGAAGCGGATGCCGACATGGAGCACGTGTGAGCGCAGTGGAAAGCTGCCCTCCTCGCTCACCAGGCATACGGTCTCGTCACCACGCCGGGCGGACAGGAACGCACTCTCCCCGGTTTCGCGGGCGAGTTCACGCAGCACTGGACGAGCTACATCGGCGACGTCGTAGCGCTCGGCCGCGAGGGAGCCCATGAGGAACAGTTCCGGTCCGAGGAACCACAGACCAGAGCCCGCGTCGCGGTCGAGAAAGCCCTCATCGGCCAGTGAGCAGAGCAGCCGATGTGCGGTAGGCCTGGCGAGATCGGTCCGCCGTGCCAGCTCGCTTGTCGTGATTCCCACGTCTCCCCCAGCGGCAACCGCGCGCAGCAGCGACGCCGCGCGCCCGAGGACAGATGGATTCAGCTCTCCACTCACGCTCGCATCTTACGTCCATTCAATGGACGACTTGCATCTACCTGTCCACGTGCCGAGCAATCTTCTCGCTCCCGCCCCTCCATCTTGCCAGGATCAGCGGCTGGAGTGTTCTGTTGACGCGATCAGTATCGGTGTCCGATCAATGAACGGTCAGATGAAAGGCAGGCACGGATGAACGCGAAAGTGGTGGATACGGCAGTCGCCGCCGTATCCGATATCGGCACGGGGGCGACGTTGGCCGTCGGCGGGTTCGGGTTGTGCGGTGTCCCGGACGCCCTGATCGCGGCGATCACCGAGGGTGCGGCAACCGACTTCGCAGTGTTCTCCAACAACTGCGGCGTCGACGACTACGGCCTGGGGATCTTGTTGTCGGCCGGGCGGATCGCACGAGTGACCGCCTCGTATGTGGGTGAGAACAAGGAGTTCGCGCGCCAGTACCTCGGCGGTGAGCTCGAGGTGGAACTGATCCCGCAGGGAACCCTCGCCGAGCGACTTCGGGCCGGCGGAGCGGGCATCCCCGCCTTCTACACCCCGGCCGGCGTCGGGACCCCGATCAGCGACGGCGGCCTCCCGTGGCGCTACGCACCGGACGGGTCGGTGGCGCTGGCCTCACCACCGAAGGAAGTCCGGGAGTTCGGACACCGCCGCTACGTCCTCGAAGAGAGCATCGTCGCCGATTTCGCGCTCGTGCACGCCGCCGTCGGCGACACCGAGGGAAACCTCGTTTTCGAGAAGTCGGCCATGAACTTCAACCCTCTGGTCGCGATGGCCGGTCGGATCACCATCGCCCAGGTCGAGCGGCTCGTCCCGGCCGGTGAACTCGACCCAGCACACGTTCATCTGCCGGGGGTGTTCGTCCAGCGCGTCGTGCGCACCGGCGCCCAGGACAAACGCATCGAGAAGCGGACCGTTCGACAGGAGGCCACCCGATGAGCTGGACCCGCACAGAAATGGCCGCCCGCGCGGCACAGGAGCTCTCGCCCGGGGAGTACGTCAACCTCGGCATCGGTCTGCCCACCCTGATCCCGAATCATCTGCCCGACGGCGTAGATGTGGTGCTGCACAGCGAGAACGGCATCCTCGGCACCGGCCCCTACCCGGCGGAGGGCGACGTCGACGCCGATCTGATCAACGCGGGCAAAGAGACCGTGACGGTCGAACCCGGTGCTTCGTTCTTCGACTCGGCGCTCTCGTTCGGCATGATCCGGGGCGGACATATCGACACCGCGGTACTGGGCGGAATGCAGGTCTCGCGAACCGGTGATCTGGCGAACTGGATGGTGCCCGGCGCGATGGTCAAAGGCATGGGCGGCGCGATGGACCTCGTCCACGGCGCCCGCCGGGTGATCGTGCTGATGGAGCACACCACCCGCGACGGCGCACCCAAGATCGTCGAGGCCTGCACCCTGCCCCTCACCGGCCAGGCCGTTGTGCAGCGGGTGATCACCGACCTCGCTGTCCTCGATATCGCCGAAGGCCAGGTGATTCTGCGCGAGACCGCGCCCGGTGTGAGCGTCGAGCAGGTGCGCCGCGCCACCGGAACACCACTGACCATCGGTACAGTCCGCAGCTGAGGACTGTACCGACGCCACCAGGAGGTAGCAGTGTCGTTTCCCGATAGCTCCCGGCACGGATCCGTTTCGTGGGAGGCGGGCATGTCGGTCCGCCGGGAGGTGATGGGCGATTCGTTCGTCGACCAGGCGCTGGCCCGTACCGAGGGAACAGAATCGGCCGAACTGCAGCGGTTCGTCACAGAACATGTCTGGGGTGCGGTGTGGACTCGTCCCGGTCTGGACCGACGCAGCCGCAGTTTGCTCAATCTCGGGATGCTGACTGCGCTGCGAGCGCACGAGGAGCTCGCCGGCCATGTGCGTGGCGCACTCGCCAATGGCCTCACACGTGAAGAGATCGTTGAGGCGGTCATCCACACCGCTGGGTATTGCGGTGCCCCGGCAGCACTTTCTGCCATGCGTATCGTGCAGGAGACTTTTGACGCACTTCCCGAGTAGGCGAACCATCAGGGCATTACCGCCAGCATAGGAAAGGGGGACTGCCCCCGGTTCGGTTGACTCCTGACCTGTGAGGACTCGCTCCTCACTGGAAGGATCACCACCATGCCGAATGGGTCGTTCCAGTCGTAGATCGAGCTGCCGAGTCCGAACAGCACGTCGCGTTCGCGCAGGTTGGTCAGGATTTCGCCGGCCTCCGCCATGTTGCGTGCGAACCGGTCGAACTTCGTCGTGGTCAGGACTACCTGCCGATCGGCGACCGCCGCGGCCGCTGAGGTGACCGCGGCGAGTGCGTTGTCCAGTCCGGTGCGGTTCTTGCAGGTGGTGCCGGAGAATCCTTTGTCGATGAAGATCCGCAGGTAGGAGATGTCGCTGTGGGTGTTTGTTTAACGGATCTCTGCCGAGGTTGCGATTCGTGTCTTGATCGCGTGCGGCCAGGATTGGGTGTCGTGGCGCGTGTGCTGGATGAGGACGAGCTGATCGGACGTGTTCCTGCGGATCGCCGAAGAGGACGTTCCGATGCCCGAGCCCTTGGGGCAGTCTCATCACCAATCTGATCGCCCAGCGCCGCAACATGGGGACAGGAGCCAAACCCGACATCACCTTGGCTGCTCCCTGGGCAGCGGCCGAACCGGCCGATCAGCACGGCCCGACTTCGGGAACGACTTCGTCGGCTGGGCATCACCGGCACCGGTCGGGTCGGGGCGTTCAACGAACTGCTGCGTGAGATCCCCACACCGGTCCTCGCGGACCTCGTCGGCTGCAACCCGAATTCGCCGCCGAACGCGCCTCGCGGCCGACTGGGCCAACTACGCCGCCATCCGAGCCCTTCCCGCGCCCGCAAGTCGGTGACTTCCAGGGGGCATACGAGCACCTCGAATATGGGATGGCACCGACAGCGACTCCTCTACCGTGACTTTCGCAGATCCGGACCACCATGCCGAATGGACCTCGGCGTTCCGGATCCAGCAACGACTGGCCTCGCACTACCGGCGCGGCCCGACCCTGTTGGCCGGCGACGCTGCCCACATCCACAGTCGCGCAGGCGGGCAAGGTTTGAACAACGGTATCGGCGATGCGGAAAATCTGGCGTGGAAGCTGGTCCTGGTCTGCAAAGGGCTCGCCGACAATCAAATGCTGGACAGTTATCACAGCGAGGGGCGACCGATCGCGCGAGGTGTGCTCGCCCGCACGACCGCGATCACCAAGTGGGGACTCAGCGGCAACCCCGTCGTCTGTGTACGTCGGGTATCCGTTTCCGGTTGGTGCGGAACACCGGTTGCCCGGAGTGGATGGTCGCCGCCTGATCCGGATAACGGGAGTGCCTGGCGGCTCCTATCGTTCCGGTGAAATCGGCGCTCAGGAGTTGGATATGAACAAGTTTCGCGGTATGCGGTCGGCCATGATCGTGGGCGCGGGTGTCGCCGGGCTGACTGCGGCCTCTGCCCTGGCCCGCACGGGCTGGCAGGTCGAGATCGCCGAAGCCAGTCCGGACCGTGCGACCGCTGGATGGGGGCTGTGCCTGACCGGTCCGTCGCTGCGCGCTCTCGATGCGCTGGGCTTGGCGGACGCGTGTCTGGCCGAGGGTTACGGGATGAGGGTGATCACCCATGTGGACGTTGACGGCATACCGAGCGACCAGGTGGAGCTACCGCGGCTCATCGGCGCGCGGCGTCCGGCGATGGTCGGCATCGCTCGTCCGCAGCTGCACCGCATCTTGCACGCGGAGGCCGAGCGGTGCGGGGTGGTGGTACACCACGGCTTGACCGTCACTTCGGTTGACCCGCAACAGGATCTGGTCGACGTGCGACTGTCGGACGGCACCGCCCGGCGGGTCGCCATGCTGGTGGGCGCGGATGGTATCCGCTCGTCGGTGCGGGGCCTGCTGGGCTTCGAGACGCCGGTCGATTACCTCGGGCAGATGGTGTGGCGGGCCCTGGTGCCGCGCCCCGGGTGGGCCACGGGTATTCACCAGTTCGCCGGCGAGGTCAACACGGCTGGGCTCGTGCCTATCTCGCGCAGCCGCGCCTATGTGTTCTTGACCGAGAACGGGGTGCAGCCGGGCATGCTCCCCGATTCCGAGCTCGCCGCGCGGCTGGCCGACCTGCTGACGGTCTTCCCGGGCCGGGTAGAAGAACTCAGCCCGCTGACGTCCGCCTCCGACTCGGTGGTGCGTCGGCCGGTCCAGACCGCCTTTCTGACCGGCGCCTGGAACCGCGGAAACTGCGTCGTCATCGGCGATGCCGCACACGCACCGGCGCCTCAGATGGCCAGCGGCGCGGCCTTGGCCATCGAGGACGGGCTCGTACTGGCCGAGGAACTGGAGCGCCACTCGACCGTCGAGCGCGGCGCCGAGGCGTTCGTCGCCCGTCGCGCACAACGGTGCCGCACGCTCGTGCAGACCTCGGTGAGGATCTCCGGCCTGGAACAGGCGCAACGCCACAGCGAGGCATATCGGCTGGTGGATACCTGCCATCGGCAGATGGCCGAACCCGCGTAACCATCCCGCACGCCGCAGCACCGGTAGCCGGTCGTTCACGTATGAGAAGGAGACACAGATGTCCGTCACAACCACCCGAACTCTGCCCGAGGCGCAGCAGTGGCTGCGCGAACACCTCGAGCAACGCAGAAACCCTTTCAATGCCATCGATCACGATGCCGCCGCGCGGCACATCGAAACGCTCCCTGGCACTGACCCCGAGTCCTGGGCCGGGCACTGGCTGGCAGGAGCGGAGGAATTCGCGACCCGGGCAGAGCACGCCGAGGCAAGCGACGATCGCGAGCAAGCGCTGGAGAACTGGTGGCAGGCATACCAATTCGCGTTCCTGGGCCGCTATCCCTCCCCGCTGCACCCGGCCAAGCTCCATGCGTACGACCGGGCCGTGGAGTACTTCGGGCGGGTGTCCGCGCTGGAGCACACACCTGTCCAGCACGTCGAGTTGCCCTTCGACGGGCGTCCCGGAGAAGGCGATGCGGTGCGGTTCTTCGTGGCGCGTCCGCCCGGGGCAGCGGTGCGCCCGCCGGTGGTCCTGATGTGGGGCGGGATCGATGTGTGGAAGGAGGAAACCTACGCGCGCGGCCGGATGCTGCGTGAGCGCGGGTTCGCGACCCTGCACATCGACAAACCGGGGGTGGGGCAGTCGCCGGTGCTCGCGGGCCGCGACGCCGAGCGACAGTGGGATCCGGTCTTCGCCTGGCTGCGCGAGCAGCCGGACCTGAACTCCGAACGGGTTGCGGCACTGGGTCTTTCGTTCGGCGGTTACTGGGCGATGAAGCTCGCCCACACTCATCGCGAACAGCTGGCCGCCGCCGTCAACTGGGGCGGCGGCATCCATTTGACGTTCCAGCCAGAATGGCAGGAGCGCAGCCGCAATGCCTCGTCCTACCTGATGGACCTCATGCCTGCGCGGGCACGCATCTTCGGCGGCAACAGCTTCGAGGACTACGTCGCCCGCTGCCCGGAGCTGTCCCTGCTCGACCTAGGGGTGCTCGACCGACCGTCGTGCCCGCTGCTGCTGGTCAACGGCAAGGACGATCAGCAAAACGCCTCGGCGGACCTGTATTTGGCGCTCGAGCACGGGGATCCGAAAACGGCCCGCATGTTCCCGGGCGGCCACATGGGTCGGGGCCCTGTGCTCGAGACTGTCGTCGACTGGCTGACCGAGCGACTCAACTGACCAACGATCGAGGAGTGCACCGTGAGCAACACCAGCTTGATTACACATCTGCGGCACGTCGATATCGCGATGCCGAACTTCACCGAACAGCGACGGTTCTACACCGAGCTGTGGGGTTTGACCGAAACTGCCAGTGACACAGGCGTTTCTTTCCTGGCGGCCGAGGGCTCGCCGGAGCAATACGTGGTGCGGCTGCGCCAGGATGCCCAGAAGCGCACCGATCTCCTAGCCTTCGGTGCCGCGGCCGCTGCCGATGTCGACACCCTCACCGAGCAGTTGATCGCGCAGGGTGTGCGGCTGGTGCACGAACCGAAACTGCTGGATACCCCTGGGGGCGGCTACGCGGTCCGCTTCTTCGACAACGAGGGGCGCGTCGTAGAGGTCTCCGCCGATGTCACCCCGCGGCGGCACCGCAAGATCGAGGCCCGCGAACCCGTTCCGGTCCGACTGTCTCATGTGCTGATGAACTCGCCCACCCCCGAGGCCACGGTGGCCTGGTACATCGAACACCTGGGGTTCCGGCTTTCGGACACCATGTGCCTGGGAGCCGACCGCGAGATCATGTGGTTTCTGCGGTGCAACAATTTCCACCACAGCTTCGGCATTGTGCGCGGACCGCATGCGGCGTTCCACCACGCCTCCTTCGAGATGCGTGGCATCGATGAGTACATGCGGGGGACGGGACGGATGCGGCGCCGGGGTATCGAGCGCCTGTGGGGACCGGGTCGTCACCGCGCCGGTGACAACTCCTTCAGTTACTACCTGGATCGGGCCGGTAACACCGTGGAATACACCACCGAGCTGGAGATCCTGGACGAGGACACCTGGCACCCGCACATCTACGACCTGCGTGACCCCGCTAACGCGGACCAGTGGGGCACGGCCAACGAGATGGACGAGTTCATTGCGGCCAAGTCCCACAACGACATCGACCGTGGGCTGTTTCTCGCCCCACCGATGTGACCGCGAACGAAAGGAACGTTTCATGACGCGCCTGCACACCCGGCTGGTCGGCAGCTGGCAGTTGGCCGACTGGAAGGTGTTCACCCCGGCCGGGCCCACCGATCCGCCGCTCGGGCCGGCCGAGCACTGCACCGGATTGCTCATCTACACCCCGGAGGGGACGATGAGCGCCCACCTCACGCTGCGGGACCGCGCGCATTTCGCCGACGCCTCGCTCGACGGTGGGACTGTCCGAGAGAAGGCCGATGCCTACAGCTCGATCATTTCCTATTCCGGCTCCTGGGACGTCGACGAGCCGACCGATACGGTCATCCACCACGTTCGGATCGCGACCTTCCCGAACTTCGTGGGTACGGACCTGAAGCGCCTATGTGTCTTCGAGAACGACGACACCCTGAAGCTGGATACTCCACCCATGGCCATGGGTGGTACGGCACGGCCCAGTTACATCGTGTGGCAGCGCCACATTCGGAAGGACACCTGATGCGCCCCGTTCGCCGAATTGTCACCGGCCATGACGACTCGGGTCGTCCGGTCATCGCCGAGGACGCCGATTGCCCGCACATCCAGACCACGGCGGGCGCGCAGGTGATCAACCTGTGGCTGCACGACGGGACGCCGCGCAACGACACCGCCTACGCCGATCCGGTCGGCCCCGACGTGCCGCTGCCGCCCCCCGACGGCGGCGGGCTGCTGCGCGTAGTCGAATTCGGGCCGCACGGGCAGGGTACGGCGCCGCACCTGCATCGGACCCGCTCTCTCGACTACGCCTACGTCATCGCCGGGGAGATCGTGGCCGTCGTCGGCACGGACGAGACCGTGCTGCGCGCCGGTGACGCGCTGATCCAGCGCGGCACAACCCACGCCTGGGACAACCGTTCCGATCTGCCCTGCACGATCCTGTTCGTCCTGCTGGACGCCGAACCGCTGGTCGACGCGGAGACGGCCGTGCGGTGACATACTGACACCAGCGCCGCCCGCCACGCGCCGCGAAAGTCCGTGGCGGGCGACCACCAAGGGAGGTGAATGCCGTGACGGCGCCGCTGCACAACTTCCTCATCACCAAGTCGCAGAACCCGGTCGATCTGCTCAACGCGGCCACCCGGCTATTCGGCGGCTCGATCACCACCTCGCCCTTGGACGGGCTGTGCGATGGCGATCATGAGCTGCGCGGGGTCAGCGCGCACGATTTCGCGGCCGGGTACTTCGCCTCCCCACTCGATGTGCGCGTGGTCTCGGCGGCCGGCCGCCGGTCCTACTTCGTGAATATCGGGGTGGCAGGCACGATCGAGGCGATCAGGGGGAGCCTGCGGGCGACCCTCGACTCGATGACTGCCGGGGTCGTCAACCCTGGAGATACTCAAGAGCTCAGGCCGTTGGGTGCCGGAACACGGTTCCTTGGGCTGCGGATCGACGCCGCTCTGGTCGATCAAGAATTCGCCGCACTGACGGGGCACCCCCCGGTGTCGACGGTGCGCTTCGACTTCGCTCTCGACCTCGGCAAACCCAAGGGCCGTGCCGTGCGGCTACTGGTGCGTTCCCTGGTGGAGCAACTGGACTCCGACGACCCGCTGTTCCAGCGCGCGGAGCTGCTACGCAGCCAGCTCCGATGCATCGTCACCGCCCTGCTACTGGCCCAGCCGCACTCACACACCGATGAACTGCGTGACGGTCCGCAACCCGGCTACCCGCGCTCCTTGCGTGCAGCCCTCGCGTTCATCGACGCGAACCTCACCGAGCACATCGGTCTCGGCGACATCGCCGCGGCCGCCGACTGCAGCCCGCGGACCCTCAGTTCCGCATTCCGCGACCGGCTCGGCCTGTCACCGATGTCCTACATCCGCAACCTGCGGCTCGAGCGGATCCGTACCGACATCCTCGGCTCCACCGACCAGGTCGGCACGATCGCCTATCGGTGGGGCATAACCCATCTGGGCCGCTTCGCCCGCGAATACCACGACCGCTTCGACGAACTACCCTCCGACACCGCGGCCCGCAGATAACAGCCAGCCTCCTGCCCGCTGCGCTCGCGCGCAGGTGCGGGTATCGCCCCAGCTGCGCACCGAGCTGCCGACTACGAGCTTCGTCGCCTGCCGCCCCTGCGTGTCCGGATCCTCGTGGCGCCCAATTCCATCCAGCAACCATTCGTCAGGTTGGGAAGCGCATCGAGAAGATGCTGCAGAACATCGCCGGCCGTACGAGCAGTCGCCTCCAGACAGCAATCGGACAATTCCCTGCTGTGAAGGTGATGCGATGACCTCCCTGCTATTTCGACGGCAGGGCGCTGTCGAGACCACCGACATCGGTGATCTTCCAGTCGTTGTTGCGGTCGACGGTGACACTGTAGGTAATCGTCATCTGGCTGCCCTCCGGTGTCTGCGCGCTGGTGGAGTTGACGGTGAGGAAGACATTGACCTTGTCGATTCCGTTGGTCGTCGACATCACCTCGGCGGCGATCGGTGCAGCGGTGGAGGTCCATTTCAGCGGGACCAGGATCTCCTGCAGCTTGGGTGCGGTGGCGTCGAATTTCGCGGTGAGTTGAGGGGTCGTGTTGGCCTTCAACTTCGCCACCCAGGCGTTGACGTCCTGGTAGTTGATGTTCGACGCGCCCAGGGCGTACTCGGTGGCGATCTGCTCGAAGCGTTGCTCGTCGGCGGCACTCGCGCGCAACCGCGTCAATTCGCCGCGCGCCGATAGCCACAACCCACCGGCGGTGAGAACTGCGGCGATGAGCGCAACGACCGTCGCGAGGCGGACGGCAGTCGAGACGTTGACCGATATGACGTGCTCGGGTCGCGGCACGACGGCGGCGGGGCTCGCATCCGCGGTGGATTCATCATCGCGGCGAGCGGACACGATTTCGGTTGACCCGACGGCGGCACCGTCTTGCGAATTGTCGACTTCCCGCCGGCGGAGGCCGAATCCGCGCCCGACATGCACCGAACCGCGTCGCTGGACTACGCCTACGTCATCGAGGGCGAGATCTACGCCGTCCTGGACGACGACTCGACATTGATGCAGGCCGGAGACGTCCTGATCCAGCGGGGGAACCAATCACGGATGGGTGAATCGCTCGGACCGCCCGTGCCGAGTGCTGTTCGTGCTCTCGGACGCCGAACCGATCTCGTGTGCAACCTAAAACCGCGCCATCGACAGGAGATAGCCTCTGGGTCGACTCGCACTTCTTATCCCGACTACCCGGGGCCGACCTCCGCCGAATTCGGTTCATCCAGTGCACAACTGATCAGCAGTTGTGCGGTGTGTGCGATGTGATCGCGCAAAAGTTCCTGTGCGAGGTCGGCCTGGCGGGCCAAGGCCGCGTCCAGCAGTGCGCGGTGCTCGCCCGCCAGGTCGCGGTCCGGTTCGTTGCCGAAGGACACCGACCATTGCAGGTAGAGCTCGGCCTCTTGACGCAACGCTTGCGCGGTGTCGAGCAACCGGCGGTTGCCACAGCCGGCCAAGAGGGCATTGTGGAATGCGACGTGCGCTGTCGACCACTCATCGGTCGGATGGTTCGGGTCAGCAGGGTCTCGGAACTGCGCTCGTTCCAGAAGGTGGTGCGCCGCAAGGGCATCCGCCTCCCAGCGCATGTCGCCGTCGAGCACCGACAGCTTCAGCACCAGGGATTCGATCTCGACGCGAGCAGTGGTCAGATCGGCCAGATCCTGATGCGACAGCGGCCGTACGAGGTAACCCTGATGCGCCTTCGTCGTTACCAATCCTTCGGCCGCCAGTTTCGTCAGTGCCTCGCGCGTGGCACCCACGCTCGCCTTGTAGCGCTCCGACAGCTCCGGAAACTTCAGCCGCGCCCCAGGAATCAGCCGCCCACCGAGAATGTCGGCCCGCAGCGCCTGGTAGACGCCGTCTGTGCGAGTCGTTCCGCTGCTCTTCACCATGCGACCACGGTAGCACCATACGAAACACCATTAAGGTATCGAAACTTGATCGATAGTTTCGAAAGTCACCAGCCGCATCCCCCGCGCCGAGCGAACATGGAGACCCAGGGTTATCCGCAACCCCGCGGCAACACCTGTCATTTTTACGAAAGCCACTTGAACTATCGAAACAAGGTTGCTACTTTCGAAAGTGACTCAAGGCACAACAACGCGCGGGGAGGGCATCGCCCACCCCCTGACCCAGGGAGCACGCATCGTGCGATTCGCCAACATCTCCGACCGACTATCACTGGTTACGGCATCCGACGCCGTCGTGGATATCGCACAGGCGAGCTCGGACCGGTTCGGTCCGACGATGCAGGACGCCTATGGCCGCTGGGACGAGCTGGTCACCTTCTGCTCCACAGTCACCGACACCGGTCGACCGCTCGCCGATATCCCCTCGTCAGCGTTCGGCAATCCGGTGCCACAGCCGCGGCAGATCTTCGCGATCGGACTGAACTATGCCGATCACGCAGCCGAGTCATCGTTCGCTGTGCCCGAAGAACCACCGGTCTTCACCAAGTTCGTGACCTCACTCGCCGGCCCCTACGGCACCATCGAGCTCCCCAAGGGGAAAGTCGACTGGGAAGTCGAGCTCGTGGTCGTGATCGGCCGCGAGGCACATCGTGTCCCAGCCGAAAACGCCTGGCGCTACGTAGCGGGCGTGTCGGTGGGACAGGACCTTTCGGAGCGTGACCGCCAGCGCGTGGGCCCGTCCCCGCAGTTCAGCATGGGCAAATCACATCCGGGGTTCGGTCCGATCGGACCGCTGCTGGTCACCCCGGACGAATTCGACAACCCCGACGACCTCGAATTGGGCTGCCTGATCAACGGCGAGCAGATGCAGAAGGGCAAGACCTCCGACATGGTCTTCCCGGTGCCGGAACTGATCGCACGACTGTCGGCGATCACGCCGCTGCTGCCCGGTGATGTCATCTTCACCGGCACTCCCGCCGGCGTCGGTCTCGGGCGCACTCCCCAACGGTTTCTCGCACCGAACGACGAATTGACCAGCTATGTCCGCGGCGTCGGCGAGATGCGGCACCTCCTGGTCGCCGGTCACTGACCGCACAACGTTTCGAAGGAGCAGGCAATGGCGCTGCATCGACTGTCCTCAGTCACCATCGGGGTTCCAGACCCGACGACTACTCGGGACTACTACACCGAATTCGGCCTCGCCCCCGCCGACGACGGCTGGCTGGCGACCCGAGACGCCGGTGACCAGCTTCGGCTCGTCACCGCGCCCAGCCGCCGCCTGGTCGAGATCGTGATCGGTGCCGACGATTCCGACGATATCGCCGCAGCCGCGACCCGATTGCGGAGGCTCGGGCTGCCGGTGGACCTGACTAGCGGATCTGTCACCGCACTGGAACCGGTCGCTGGCTTCCGGGCAGTTATTCGAGTCGACGATCGGCTGGTTCAGCCGGCACAACCTGCCACCGCCTACAACGGACCCGGCCGGATCGAACGCGGCAACCTCCGCGCCTCTGGTGTCCTGCGGGAAGATCCGGTACGTCCGCGCAAACTCGGCCATGTCGTGATCGGCACGATCGACTTCGACGCCACCCGCCGATTCTTCACCGACGGACTCGGGTTCAAGCTCTCCGACGAGATCAAGGGCCACGGGGCGTTTCTGCGGTGCTCGACCGACCACCACAACGTGCTCGTCTTGAAGGCACCGGTCAACTTCTTGCACCACACCTCCTGGCAAGTCGACGACATCGACGACGTCGGGCGGGGCGCGACCGCGATGCTGGAAGGCAATCCCGAACGTCACGTGTGGGGCCTCGGTCGCCACCACGCGGGGTCGAACTTCTTCTGGTACCTGAAAGATCCAGCGGGCAACTTCGCCGAGTACTACTCCGACATGGACTGCATCGTCGATGACCAACTGTGGATCCCGCAAGCCTTCGAAGGCGCCAAGGGCTTGTTCAACTGGGGACCGCCACCGCCGCCGTCGTTTCTGCACCCCGAAGACCTCGCCGCGCTGATGACCGGCGCCCACCACGCCGGCTGACCCAGATTCATTCCATTCAGGAGACGATGATGTCCCAGCAAGAGATTCACGACTTCGTACAGGTCGGTTATGGTCCGGTCGGCCAGACCATGGCCGGGTTGCTCGGTAAGGCCGGGTACTCGGTGGCAGTGTTCGAGCGCTGGCCCACGCTGTACGGGCGTGCCAGGGCGGGGCACATCGACCACGAAATCATGCGGGTCTTCCAATCGCTCGGCATCGCCGAACGCTTGGAGGAGGGCATGTTCCGCGCGACCAAGTACGTCTTCCGCAATGCCGCGGGCGAAACGCTGATCACCTTCGATTGGGACCGTGACGGCATCTCCGGTTGGCCGTCGGATTACATCATGTACCAGCCGCTGATCGAGGATGCACTCGATGACGCCGTACGGGCACTCCCTACGGTCAGTATCCATCAGGGATGGGAGGCCGTCGCGCTGGTCCGCCACGCCGACCACGTCGAGGTGGAGTTCCGTTCGGTGCGCCTCGGCGCCGAGGGCGAGAAGGTCTTGGGTGACGATGTCCGGATCGTTCGAGGGCGATATCTGATCGGGGCGGACGGCGCCAACAGCTTCGTCCGAGGCCAGATCGGTACGGGGCAGCAGGATTTCGGCTTCCGTGAGACCTGGCTGGTCTGCGATCTGGAGCCGCTCGAGCCCCTCGATTTCGGCTTCGACAACGGCCAGATCTGCGATCCGGCACGCCCGCATTGCCTGTTCCAGTTGGGTAAGAACCATCGACGCTTCGAATTCGCCCTGCTGCCGGGAGAAACCGCCGCCCAGATGGAAAGCCCCGAAGTGGCGTGGGAGTTGATGGCGCCCTACGGCGTCACCGAGAAGAACGCGAAACTCGTTCGACAGGCGATCTACACCTTCGGGTCCAAGCTCGCCGATCGCTGGCACGACGGACGGATCTTCCTCGTCGGCGACGCGGCGCACGTCATGCCCCCGTTCATGGGGCAGGGCATGTGCTCCGGAGTACGCGACGCCAATGCCCTCGCGTGGCGCCTCGATCTCGCCTTGCGTGGCATAGGCGGCACCGATGTGCTGGACTCCTACCGCACCGAGCGCGCACCCCACGTGGCTACTTTGATCGGGATGTCCATCGAGGCAGGGCGAGTCTCCTGCACCTTCGATCCAGAAACAGCGGCCGCACGAGACGAAGCCTTCCGCCGGGGCGATGTACCGCCCCCGCCGCCCTTCCCACATATCGAGTCGGGGCTGCTCGGCACCGACGCCGGTACGGATATCGCGGGAACCCTTGCCCCGCAAGGCCGCATCGCCATCGGAGACATCATCGGGCGATTCGACGACGTGCTCGGCACGGGTTGGGTACTACTGCTGGCGCCGGGCAGTGACGTCGACATCGACGCCCATCGCACCGCGGTGCTGGAACATCTCGGCGGCAAGGTAGTGACGCTGTCGGCGCCCGGATCCGGTGGCGCGGTCGTCGATATCGACGGCTACTACGCCGACTACTTTGCCGAACACCGAGTCGTCGCCATCCTGTACCGGCCCGACTTCTACATCTTCGCGGCCACCGATGAACTCGCGGCGATCGCCTCGCTCGTCGATCAACTCGAGACGAGCCTCGGCGCGGTCGTTCCCGCACAGGTCGCTCGATGACCGAGCCTGCGTGGCGCGCCGAGGCCCAGGCGCACAAACGCGCTATGCCCTTGCAACGACTCACCGGCAATGGCATGGACTACGCCGATGTCGTCGACCTGTACGCCCGCGTCGACGCCGGGCAGCCGTGGGCGGAAGCCGCGGCTGAACTCGGCGCGATCAACGGTCAGCGCGCCAGGGTGGCTCAGTCCCGGGGACATACCAAGAGTGCGCGGCAGTGGCACCTGCTTTCCTCTGCTTGTTATCGGGTCGGCCAGGTTCCACTGCCCGACAATGATCCGCGCAAGTCGGCCATGTATCGATTGCTGATCGAGCACTTCGCACACGCGGGCGCGCTCAGCGAGCCGATGGTCGAGCATGTCGAGATCCCGTACCGCGACGGCGCGGTGTGTGGCTGGCTGCTGCGACCACCGGATGTCCCCGCCCCACCGGTCGTCATCGTCACCGGTGGATTCGACGGCTGGCGCGAGGAGTACCGCGTCGGCGCGCAATACCTGCTCGATCGCAACATCGCGGTGTTCCTGGCGGACGGGCCGGGCCAAGGCGAAACTCGCCTGTTCCACGGCTTGTACATGGATTCTGATGTCGCCCAAGCATATTCGACGATGATCGACCATCTGCTCGACGACCGGCGCCTCGCCGGAACAGTGGGCATCTGGGGCAACAGCATGGGTGGTTACCTGGCCGCGCTGACAGCAGCCACCGATGACCGGGTCGCCGCGTGCTGTGTCAACGGTGGCACCGTGCGACCTGCCGAAATCCTGGACCGCTACCGCCGCTTCATCACCAAGATCACCGCGGTCACCGGGATCGACGATCCCGAGAAAGCCCGCGAGGCAATGGAGGAGTTCCGGCTGACACCGGCTCTGCTCGAAAACCTCACCTGCCCATTGCTGGTGCTGCACGGCACCCCGGACCAAGTGTTCCTGATCGGGAACGCACGCGCGCTGTACGACGGCGCCGCAAGTGTCGACAAACGGTTCGACGAGTGGGCCGACGGCGATCACTGCCTCTACAACCACTCGCACGAAAAGCATGTCATCGTCGCCGACTGGTTCGCGGATCGACTCTACGACACCTGATCGCCCCACGCCGCGTCAGCTCGTTGACCCGGCGCCTGTCAACGAACATATCCAACGATGTCGAGCACTGCTGTCCGGGTGCACGACTCGTCTCTAGGGAGACACCATGACCGACAATGACGTCGACGTGATCGTGGTCGGCGGCGGGCCCTCCGGGCTGACCGTCGCCGCGGAGATCGCGGCCACCGGCGCGCAGGTTCTCGTCCTCGAAAAGCGCAACAGCGACCCGGTGTCGCGGGCGGGCACACTGCTGCCGCGACCGCTGGAACTGTTCGACGCCCGCGGCATCGCCGACCGCTTCATCCGCCGGACCTGCGAGATCAATCCGCACCCCTTTCAAAGCTGGCACATCTGGGGCGGCATGCACCCCATCGACTGGACGACCCGCGACTCACGGTTCCAGTTCACCCTGTTCCTCCCGCAACACGAGACCGAACTGATCCTGCGCGACTGGGCCACCGACACAGGGGTCGACATCCGATTCCACCAGGAAGTCGTCGACCTGAAGTACGACGCGGACAGGGTTCTGGTCACCTCCCTCGACTCCGACGGGCAACCCTGCCAGTCCAGTGCGCGTTACGTCGTCGGCGCGGACGGTGGGCACAGCGCGGTCCGCAAACTGACGAACATCGACTTCGAGGGCCGCGATGCCACGTTCACCGGTGTCATCGCCGATGCCGAAATGGCCTTCCCCTGGCCGGGCGGACTTCGTGTCGGGCACAACGAATACGGTTGGCTCACCACCTTTCCCTTCGGTCCCGGACTCACGCGGTTCGTGATGGTCCACCGTGACGACCGTGCCGAACCCAAGTCCGCCCCCGTCACCCTCGCCGGCCTGACCGAATGCGTAAGCGAGATCCTCGGCGAAACCGTGCGTATCCCCGGATTGCGGGCGTCCTCCCGCTACACCGACGCGCAGCGGATCGCGTCCCGATTCCGCAGCGAGCGAGTGTTCCTGGTCGGAGAATCCGCCCGAATTCACTACCCCGCCAGCGGAATGGGCATGAACTATTGCCTGCAGGACGCGTTCAATCTGGGCTGGAAGCTCGGCGCCGTACTCCAAGGCCATGCCGATGAGGCACTCCTGGACACCTACGAGACAGAGCGCCGTCCGATCAGCGTCGATCTGCTGCGCAGCGTCGATGCGCAGGTAGCGATCCAGTTCGATTTCAGCCCCGAGGGCCTCACGCTCTCGGGCGCCCTGCAACAGAAGTTCCTGCCGATACCGGCCGTCAACTCCCAGCTTCAGCTCGAGCTGAACGGCCTCGAAACCCCGTATCCCGCAGAGCAGCCCAGCCACCCCTCGGTCGGGCACCCCGTGCCCGACTTCGAACTGCTCCGCAACGATGGATCCACCGTCCGCCTGTACGAACTGCTGCGCGATGGACGATTCGTGTTGCTCGATCTCAGCGGCACCGGGGTACTCGGCGACCTCGACTCCCCCGCGGTCAGCCTGGTGCAAGCCCACCCCGCGAGGCTGCCCGCCGCGTTGGACCAGGCCACCTGCCTGCTCGTCCGCCCTGACGCCTACCTCGCCTGGGCGACCGAACTTCCGCCCGACCCGGCCGACGTGCTGAGCCGGCTCGGCCAGTGGCTGAACGTTCGAAACACATTCTCACTCAGCACAATCTCGTGAACGGACAACCCCGATGACCGAACGCAGCTTCACCCGCGCACGCACTGACGACCGAGCGCTCATCCACGCAGTAGTCCACCGCTACGCGCACACCGCGCGCGACAAAATGGACTTCGCCGACATGCTGGCACTGTTCACCGCCGACGCCGTGCTCGTCCTGCCCGACGGAACCCCCATCCCACCGTCCGAACTCGGCAAAGTCGTCCGCGACGGCGAAGCCGCCTACATTCGCCACCACATCACCACGGTCGACATCTGCTTCGCCGGACCCACCGAAGCACAGGTGGACACCTTCTTCTTCGCCATCACCGATGAAGCGGCCCCCGACCATTGGGGCGTGTGGCGTGACACCTTCCGCAAGCAGGCCGACACCAGCTGGCTCATTCGGGAACGCGCCATTGTCGTCGAGGGATCGGCACCCAGTGGTTGGTTCCATCGCACCTACGTTGCCCAGGACTGAACACGTGGACACCGACGAACTGAGCCCACAGCAGCGGCAGGTGTACGACGCGATCGTGAACGGACCGAGAGGATCTGGGCCGCAACACTTTCCACTCGTCGATGCGGCCGGTCACCTCCAGGGCCCTTTCGGCCTCATGGTCGAATTCCCCGAGATCGGCGGACCGCTGCAGGCCCTTGGTTCGGCCCTGCGCTACCGAACCGCCCTCACCGATCGAGAGCGCGAAATCGCCATCCTCACCGTCGCCCGCTGTACCGCGAGTCCATTCGAACGGTATGCACACGAAGCTGCCGGTCGCGCGGCCGGATTGGACGAGTCGGAACTCTCCCGACTACACGCCGGAACTTTCGTCACGACCGACGCCCGAGAGGCGGCCGTCGCGATGCTGACCGCATGGGCGGTGGATCAGCCGACACTCACCGGGATCGACCGTGTCACGGCACAGCCGCTCGACCGGACAGCGATCGCCGAGGTGACCGCATTGGTCGGCTACTACCGCCTCCTCGCTCAGCTCATGGGGTTGTTCGATATCGGAGCGCCCGCCGGTCCCAACTGAGCCGATCCCGTCAATCACCAATCTAAGGAAGAACCATGAACGTGGACGTAGTGGTCGTCGGTGGCGGCCCATCCGGACTGATGACGGCCGCCGAACTGGCCGCGGCCGGTGTCGATGTCGTTGTCCTGGAACGCCGGATCGAACCCGTGGGATCGAGGGCGGGCACCATCTTGCCGCGCGTGCTCGAACTGTTCGACACCAGGAATCTGGCACAGACCTTCATCGATCGAGCACGGGCGATCCGGGACAACCCGCTGGTCCCGTTCCATATCTGGGCCGGGCTCCAGCCGCTGGACTGGGGCCATCTCGAATCACGGTTCGGCTACCGGCTCATCCTGCCGCAGAACATCACCGAGGAGCTGCTCGCCGCACACGCATCCGCGCAGGGAGTGCGCATCGTGCGCGGGGCGGTCGTCGAGACCGTCGAGCAGTTCGACGCGGGCGTCGCTGTTCGAGCGCGACTGACCGACGGCACCGAACAGGCCTACTCCGCCCGATACGTCGTCGGAGCCGACGGTGCCCGCAGCATCGTCCGACAGGCGGCGGGTATCGAATTCGACGGTCACGACGCCACATTCACCGGCATGGTGGCCGATGTCGTGCTCGACTTCCCGTGGGACGCACCGCGCGCGAACGGGCACAACGAGCACGGCTGGGCCGCGGCCTTCCCCTTCGACGAGACCGGTCACATCACCCGGTTCAACATCGTGCACGAGCAACGCCGTCACGCCGACAAGTCCGAGGCGGTCACCGTCGCCGAGGTGCACCAGTGCGTGCGCGAGATCTTCGGAGAATCCCTTGATTTCACCGAACTGCGTTGGGGTTCGCGCTACACCGACGAAACCCGTACCGCCTCGCGCTTCCGGGACCGCAGAATCGTGCTGGTCGGTGAGAGCACCCGGGTCCACTACCCCGCCAGCGGTGTCGGCATGAACTTCTGCCTGCAGGACGCGTTCAATCTGGGCTGGAAGCTGGCCGCGGTGATCAACGGCGTCGCCGAGGAATCGCTGCTCGACACCTACGAGGCCGAGCGCCGACCGGTGACCGAAGCGCTGCTGGAAAGCGTTGCCGCACAGTGCGCTATGCAATTCGACTTCAGCCCCGAGGGACTCGCCTACCGCCGCTTCTTCGAACAGCGCCTCTTCCCCCTGCCCGAGGTGGGCCGGACGCTGGTTCGCGATCTGAACGGCCTCAGTTTTCCCTATCCGCGCGAGGCCACCGATCATCCGTTCGTCGGCGAGCGCGCACCCGACCTCGTATTGCAGACCCGCGACGGCCTCGTCCGGGCCGGCGAATTGCTCCGCGGCCACGAGTTCCTGCTCATCGATTGCACGGGTGAAAACCACTACGACGCACTGAAATTCGGTCGGGCACCGGTCCGCGTCGTATCCGGGGTTCTGGCTCCCGCACCGGCCGGCCTGCACGATGTGCGGAGTCTGTTGTTGCGCCCCGACAGCTATGTCGCCTGGGCTGATACCGCCGTGCCGACCCCCGAACGGGCCGCGGCGCAGATCGAGCGATGGCTGAAGGTCGAGCAGTGACCGGGCGGCTGCTCCTGCGCGGAGCGCAGATCGTCAGCATGGACGACGACATCGGCGACTTGGTCGGCGACATCCTCATCGAGGGCACCCGGATCTCGGCCGTCGCCGAGCGCCTGGACGGCACCGACGCCGAGGTGATCGACGGCACCGGAATGATCGCCATCCCAGGGATGATCGACACCCATCGCCACACCTGGCAGAGCGCGGTGCGCCACAGCTACGCCGACATGGATCCGGCACGCTATTTCGCCGAGATGCTGGTCGGCATCGGTGCCTCCTACCAGCCCGATGACGTCCATATCGGCAACAAGCTCGGCGCCGCGGCCGCCGTGAGCGCCGGAACAACCACCCTGGTGGACTGGTCCCACATCCAGAACACCCCGGCCCACTCCGATGCCGCCATCGCAGGTCTGAAGGAAGCCGGTATCCGCGCGGTGTTCGCCCACGGCTGGCCACTGCTGACCGATGACCGTTGGACCAATCGCAGCGAACTCGGCCACCCTGACGATATTCGTCGCTTGCGCAGCGAGTACTTCGCCAGCGACGACCAGTTGCTGACGCTGGCAATGGCGGCTCGCGGCCCCGAGATGGCAGCCCAGGACACCTGGGTCGCGGATCTGCGGCTCGCACGGGACCTCGGCATCCGGACAACAGTGCACGTCGGCGCCTACCCTCACAACGCTCCCCACCGCGCCGTCGCCCAGTACGCCGGCCTCGGCCTGCTCGGCGACGACATGACCTTCGTGCACTGCAGCCGCAGCCACGACGACGAGTTCGCCATGATCGCCGACGCCGGGGCCACCGTATCGCTGGGCGTACACTGCGAACTCAATTCCCAAGGCATGGGCGACATCCCGCTCGACAAGCTCCTCGCCCGCGGCATCCGGCCCAGCCTCAGCGGCGACACCGAAACCAAATGCAGCGGTGACATGTTCACCCAGATGCGCATGCTGTACGCCTACCACCGCTCCTGGATGGGTGGCGGACACTCCGCGGTGGACGGTGTGCCCGAGTTGCGGGTGCGTGATCTCCTCGAGTTCGCCACGGTCCAAGGGGCTAGGGCGATCGGGATGAGCGACAAGATCGGGTCCCTCACACCGGGTAAGCAAGCCGACATCGTCCTGCTCCGCGCCGGCGACCTGAATCTCGGACCGGTGACCAACCCGGTCTACTCGATCGTGCTCGCCGCACACGAGGGCAATGTCGACACGGTGTTCGTGGCAGGCCGGGTCGTCAAGCGCGACGGCCATCTCACCGATATCGTCCCCGCGGCCTTGATGGATTCGGCTCGCCGATCCCAGCAGCAGATCCTCGCCCGCAACCGGCCACCGGCTCGGCAACGCGCGTAGCGCCTCGAGTACAGCCACACGCACGCCCTCTGGAGGACCACCATGCTCGAACCCAAACGTTCCACAACAGATATCGTCACAATCTCCCCGGCACCGAGTCCGTCGTTGATCGCTGCCCGGATCGACCGAATTCCGTTCGGCCGCTTCCATACCCGGCTGATGAGTCAACTGGGTGCCGGCACCTTCTTCGACGGTTTCGACGCGATGACCATCGCCGTCGTTCTGCCGCTGATCGTGAAGTCCTTCGGCATCAGCCTCGCCGAAGCAGGCCTGATCATCAGCGCCGGCTACGTCGGACAGTGGATCGGAATGCTGTTGGCCGGTGCCCTCGCCGACCGGGTCGGCAGACGCCGGCCATTCATCATTTCCCTCGTGCTCTTCGGCGGTATGTCACTCGCATGCGCCTTCGCGTGGAACGAAACAAGCCTGCTGGTCTTTCGTTTGGTGCAGGGACTCGGCCTCGGCGCAGAGATCCCGATCGCCGCGATCCTGCTGAGCGAGTATCTCGGACGACACGGGCGCGGTCGCTCGTTCGGGATCTACCAGTCCCTGTTCGCCTGGGGAATCTTCTTCGCACCGCTGACCGCGCTCGCCGCGACCAGTGCGTTCGGACCGGAAACCGGGTGGCGAGTGCTGCTCGCGATCGGCGCGCTCCCCTTGGTCATCGCGGCTTGGGCCTACTTCGCACTGCCCGAGTCCGCGCGCTGGCTGGCAGTCACAGGCCGTGGCGCCGAGGCCGACAGCCATGTGCGGGTCATGGAAGACGACGCCGCCAGGCACGGCATCGAGCTCATGAAACCTGAGGAAACCTCGACGCAGACCGGGGAGACATTCAGATTCAGTGAACTGCTCTCCCCCGCATACCGCGCTCGCACGCTGATGTTGGCCGTGGTCTGGTTCGCCACCTTCTTCGTCAATTATGGGTGTCTCAGCTGGTTGCCGACCATGTATGTCCAGGTCGGCCGGTTGCCTCAATCACAATCACTCCTGCTTGCCATTGTGACCAGCGGATTGCAGCTGGTCGTCATCTACATCGTGGTCTTCCTGATCGACCGCGTCGGACGAAGGCCACTATTGATCGCGGGTCTCGCGGTGGCAGCGATCGGCGCCCTCTACGGCTTCATCGCGATCGGGCTCCTCGGCCACACCACCTGGCCGGTCATGTTCGTCAGCGGCTGCACCATGGTCGTCGGAACCACCGTGCCCGCGGTGTTCCTCTACCTCTACACCAGCGAGCTCTACCCGACCCGCATGCGCGGCTGGGCCACCTCGGCCACCGCGAGCCTCAACAAACTCGCATCGATCATCGCCCCGACGATCTTCGGGTTCATGCTCTCGGGGCACGGCGGCACCCCCGCGGTTTTCACCGCGCTCGGCGTCGCCGCCGTAATAGCACTTGCCGCTGTCGCTTTCGGCGCCATCGAAACCCGCAACCGATCGCTCGAGGAAACCTCCGCGTGAGGCGCCTCGGCATCGACCAACCCGTCAGGACAACCATGCGCCCCAGCACCATCGAGTACGACATTCCCTACGCAGTGGTCGACGAGACGACGCTGGCATTGGATCTGTATCGACCGCAGTCGGATACCGATGTTCCGGTCGTGGTCTACCTCCACGGCGGGGGCTGGAAAGCCGGTGACAAACGCGACAACTCCGAGGACAGGTTGGCAGCGGTGGCACGGACGGGAATCGCCGTCGCCTCGGTGAACTATCGGCTCGCACCCGAAGCGCCCTACCCCGCGCCGGTTCACGATGTGAAAGCCGCGGTGCGCTGGCTGCGCGCACGTGGAGCCGATTATGGACTCGCCGTGCAGAACATCGGGCTGTGGGGAGCTTCGGCGGGCGGCTGTCTGGCAGCGATGGTCGCACTCAGTGCCGACGATCCAGATCTCGACGGTCACGTCGGTGATCACCCACAGGAGCTGAGTTCGGTACAGGCTGTGACCACCTGGTTCGCTCCGACGGACCTGATAGCCAACAGCCGGCGCTCATGGCTCGAACAGCTCATCCTCGAACCGCCCGTCGAGAACGCGCTCTTCGGGCACGGGCCGATCGCCGCCGATGACGAGCGGGTCAGAGCGGCAAGCCCGGTGCACCGAGTACACCCCCACGCACCGCCGTTTCTCATCGCACACGGCGACCGCGACCGGATTGTTCCCGAGGCGCACGGACGATACCTACACGACGCGTTGACCCGGGCAGGAGTTCCGTCGACGCTCTGTGTACTCGGAAACGCCGGGCACGAAAGCCACGAATTCGATACCAGATCCAATATCGAGATCACCGCGGCGTGGTTGAAGGCACATTTATCGTGACATTCGCACCATGGCAGTCTTCGAGGGCGTCGGTGCTGCCGGCGGTCAGGTCGATGAGCGCCTGGCAGAGCCAATTGTGGGTGCTGCTGTCGCCGTCGGCGAAGCAGGCCCCGAACAGGACGACCGCCGATGTTCAGCGCGGTCTTCGAGCGGCCGTGATCAGGCCATCGTCGTCTTGCTACCGTGGTGCGCAGTTGTCGTACGCACCCGGCCCCCGCGGTCCACTGACAGCGTCGTCGTCGAATGCTTCGGAGTGTGTCATGCCAACCCAGATCACCGCGCTCGCGGTCAGCAAGTCTTTCGACGGCAATCCCGTTCTCTCGGACGTGACCTGTTCACTCGACGTCGGCGAGCGCACCGGGATCATCGGCGAGAACGGCTCCGGCAAGACCACCCTGCTGCGTTTGTTCGCCGGGCGGGTTCAGCCCGATCGCGGGGAGATCGTCGTCCAGGCCGACGGTGGCGTCGGCTACCTCGCGCAAGACGAGCGACTCCCCCAGCACCTCACTGTGCAGCAGCTCATCGACCAAGCCCTCGCCGAGCTGCGGGCGGTCGAAGCCCAGATGCGCCGCCTCGAGCTCGCGATGGCCGACGGCGACGAGTCCGGCATCGACGAATACGGTGAGCTGACACTACTTTTCGAACAACACGGCGGCTACGACGCCGACGCGCGCGTGGAACAGGCTTTCCACGGCCTGGGATTGGGCCTGGTAGGTCGGGACCGCACGATCGGCGAGCTGTCGGGCGGCGAGCAGGTCCGACTGCGCCTGGCCGCGGTACTGGCGGCAGCTCCGGAACTGCTGTTACTGGACGAACCGACCAACCACCTCGACGACGTCGCCCTGACCTGGCTCGAAGACCACCTGCTCACCCGGCGCGGCACAACAGTGGCGGTCTCCCACGACCGGGCCTTCCTCGAACGGGTGACAACCAGCCTGTTGGAGGTCGACGCGGACCGCCAGCGCGTCGTCCGCTACAACGACGGTTACCCAGGATTCCTGGCGGAAAAGGCGGCCGAACGAGCGCGATGGGTGCAGGCGCACGCGCAATGGCTGGCCGACACCGCCCGATTCCGCGAGGCCGCCGACACCACCGCCCGCAGGGTCGCACCGGGCCGGGCGATGGCCGACAACAACAAGATGGCCTACGGCCGAGCGGGTGGCCGGGTGCAGCAATCCGTGTCGAGCCGGGTCCGCAATGCGCAGGAACGGCTGCGGCGCCTGCTCGCCGACCCGGTGCCTGCACCTCCGCGACCCCTGCGATTCGCGCCCGCCCTGACGACCGCCGGCGCGCACGGGCCTGGGCTGGAGGCCACCGACATCTCCGTCGCGGGCAGACTCGAGCCGACCAGCGTGACGCTCGCCGCCGGCGACCGACTACTGGTCACCGGCCCGAACGGCGCGGGAAAGACCACCCTGCTGCGGGTGCTGGCCGGTCAGCTCGCCCCCGACACCGGCGCCGTCATCCGACACGGCAAGGTCGGCTATCTCGCGCAGGAACCACCACCCGCCGTGCGCGGCCGCATGATGTTCGTCGCCTACGCGCGCGATCGCGCGGGCGATCCGGAATTCCACGGCGACCAACTGCTCTCGCTCGGCCTGTTCGACGTCTCCCAGTTCACTACGCGGGTCGAGGACCTGTCCACGGGCCAGCGCCAGCGGCTCGCGTTGGCGCGATTGGTCACCGAACCGGTTGATGTGCTCCTGCTCGACGAGCCGACCAACCATCTCTCGCCAGGGCTAGTCGAGGAGCTGGAAACCGCACTCGCCGATTTCCCGGGAGCCATCGTGGTCGTCAGCCACGACCGGCGACTGCGCAGCCGCTGGGAAGGCACCCACCTCGCCTTACAGGCGTCGGCCTCGGTGTGAACCGCGTAGATATGTCGTGGCCCGCCACGGCCGGGACAACACGCGCCTAGGCGAATCCACCGGCTCGGACCATCCGCGCGTAGAGGTCGTCGGCGCGCATCAACTCGTCGTGCGTCCCGACCGCCCGCACGCTGCCCTCGTCCATCACCACGATCCGATCGGCGTGCCGCACGGTCGACAAGCGGTGAGCGATCGTGACGACGGCGTGGGTGCGCGCCCGCACGGCGATCGCTTCGACGATCGATGCCTCGGTCAGGGTGTCGATCTGCGACGTCGCCTCGTCGAGAAGCAGCACGTCGGCGTCACCGAGCATCGCGCGTGCCATCGCGATCCGTTGCCGCTGCCCGCCCGAAAGGTCGGTGTCGCGAACGTGAGTGTCCAGGCCTTTCGGCTGGGCCGCGACGATCGAGTCGAGGCGGAGCAGGCGAAGAACCTCGGCCACCTCGTCGTCGGTGGCACCGGCCCGCAGGAACCGCAGGTTGTCGCTCAATGTGCCCGGCACCAAAGGGGATTCCTGCTCGACGTAGGCGATACGCGCGCGAACTTCCGACATCGTCAGGTTCCGGTACGCCACGCCGCCCACCGAGATGCTCCCGGTGTCGGGTTCGACGAATCGCAGGATCGTCGAGAACACCGTTGTCTTGCCCGCGCCCGACGGGCCGACGATGGCGGTATGGCCGGTCGCCGGAATCCTCAGTGTCAATCCCTGCAACGCGTGCGGTGCGTCAGGTGCGTAGCGGACCGTGACGTCGTCGAAACGCAAGGCCGCGTCGGGCTCCGCGGACGCCACCGGTGCGGGCTCGTGCGCCACGTCGGCTTCGGAGTGCAGCGTCTCCATCTCCCGGATACGCATGGCCGCCGCGATGCCCGACTGCATGGCCGTGATGTGCGTGGTCAGTTCTTGGATCGGTCCCATCAACGTGAACGCGTACAGCAGGAACGCGATCAGCGTCGAGACGGTCAGCGAACCGTTGTCGACGCGCCAGGCACCGATGGCCAGGATCGCGATGATGGCGCCCTGCACGCCGGTCCACGCGACGGTCCATGCCGTCGCCGAGACGCGCACCGACTCGATCGCGTGTGCCCGGGCCTCGCGTGCGTCGGCGCCGATCAACGTGGCGATGCGATGCTCGGCGCGTGCCGCCTTGACGGTGCGCACCGAACGCAGGCTGCCTTCCAGCACACCGCCGAGTCGGCCGAGGGATTCCTGAGTTTGCGCGTCCGCCTTGGCAATTCGCGGCATGAGCGTGCCGAACAGCATGCCGACCACGACGATGGCCAGCACGGTGACGCCGAGCAACATCATGTCGAGCACACCCATGAGGATCACGGTGCCCACCGTCAGGAAGGTGGCGTTGATGATGCCGATCACCGCCGACGACGCGGCCTCCTTCAGCAGCAAGGTGTCGGCCGTGACGCGCGTGACCAGCTCGCCGGTGGGACGCGACTGCACCGACGGAACCGTCGCGCCGAGCAGTCGTCGAACGAGCATCGCGCGCGCGTCGAAGACGATGTTCTCGGCGACGGTCCCGAGCAGGATCCAGTAGCCCCACCCGAGCGCGGCGCCGATGACGAGCAGCACCAACAGGGCACCGGTCGGACCCATGATCGACGCGCCGGTGCCGAGAGCGTCGAGGATCGATTTGGTCACCATGGGGGTAGCCATCACCGTCGCGGAGCTGCCGAGGGCGAGTACGAGCCCGAGCAGCAGGGTGCGTGTGTGCGGTCGGGCGTAGCCGATCAGGACACCCAGGTTCGACATGGTCATCGGCGGAGTGGTTTCGATGAGAGGCGCAATCGTCGTCACCCCTCCATGGAACAGCAATGTTCCATTTTAGTAAAGCGAGTATCCAGGATGGATCTCGTTTATGCTGCCCCTGTGGAGGATGTCGAACAGACCAGTGCCCGCGAACGCACCCGTCGCGCGATTCTCGACGCGGCCGTGGCGACGTTCGCGAAATCGCCCAACGCGTCGCTGACGGAGGTCGCCGAAAAGGCGCGCGTCGGGCGTACGACGCTGCACCGCTACTTTCCCGAACGAACCGACCTCATCACCGCCGTCGGGCGGCTTACCGAACAGGCCGTGGCCGACGCCTCGAAGCGGGCCCGCCTGGGAGAGGGAACAGGACTCGACGCGGTCCTGCGGCTGTGTCAGGAATACTTCGAACTCAGCGATGTTCTCACGGTCATCTTCTTCACGTCAGGCGTCTACGACGAGGTCACGTCGGGCCTGTCCGACGACGACGCGATGGCGGCCATAGAACGTGGGCACGAAGACAGCTCGATCGACACGGCGCTCGACGCCTCGTGGATCCTGAACATGATGTGGGCACTGTTGTATGCCGCCGTCGACCACGTCAACCGCGGGCCGGCCGGCCGCCTGCAGGCGCAGACACAGGCGCTGACGAGTCTGCGCAAAGCGATACGTTCGCCGGAGTGACCGGTACAACCCTGGCGCACGACCGAACCCGTTGGCAGATGGGCCATCACGCCCCACTGACGGCCTTCGTTAGTGTGTAACGCATGGCCGAATCACACCCCGACGACGACCTGCGGGTCGGCAACCCGGAGCGTGAACGCGCCATCACATTGCTCAGCGACGCGTTCTCGGCGGGGTATCTGGAGATCTCCGAGTTCGAGGAGCGGTCGGTGGTTGCGTACAGCGCACGGACCCGTGGTGAGCTGCGCGCGGTGCTGGCACAGCTTCCCGCTGCCGGGCAGTTGTTTCCCGATGTGGTGGCGCGGTCGACCGGGGCGGTGCCCATTCCGCTCGGCGCGCAGCCGATGAAGATCGCGGCCGATTGGACGACGGTCCGGCGCAAGGGTGTCTGGCAGGTGCCGGCGCGGCTGCTGGTCACCGGTTCGTGGGGGACGATCGACCTGAACTTGGTCAAAGCCGAGTTCCTCGCGCCGAGCGTCGATATCGAACTCCAGGTGTCGGTGTCGACGGTCAAGCTGACGCTGGGCCCCGATCATGAGATCGACTACAGCGGTGTCGACGTGATCGGCTGGTCAAGCGTGAAGGACAAGGCGGGGTCGCCGAAACATCCTGGTGGGCAGGTGATCCGGTTGGCCGGGGCGATCTCGGGGATGAGCGGAATCGTCATCCGGCGGCGTTGACGCCGAGCTCGGCGCCGCACACCGTGGTCATGGCGCATCCTCGCGCCGCATGCGAAACGCACTGTGCGGGTGCGGATTCAGAACGTCCGAGAAATGCTCAGCGCGGGTCGTCGAGAGGTGTCACAACTCGACGGTGCACTACGCGGAGACTCGGCCCGGGGTTTCACTGGATTCCGCCCCGCCCATCAGGTGTTCGCGACCCCAAGATTCCAAGGGGAGCAGCGCGTTGTTGAGCAGCTCGCCCAGCGGGCTCAGCGAGTACTCGACACGTGGCGGCACCTCGTCGTACACCGTGCGGTGGACGATCCCGTCGGCCTCCAATTCGCGCAGTTGCGTGGTGAGGACCTTCTCGGTAACGCCCTTCACTTCGCGGCGCAACTCGCCGAACCGGTGGGGCCGTTCGCTCAGCGGCCACAAGATCATCATCTTCCACTTGCCGTTGAGTACCGACAGTGTCGCGTCGAGCCCGCATGTGTATTCGCCCGGTCTGCGTGAAATCGGCACGCCGCCCCTTCCCTCTACCTGTTCGCTATCCCGCAAGTGCGTACCCACTTCACTGTGCGTACTCGACCGCACCGGATACCGCGTCAACACTAACCACCATGTCCGACAACTCGAATGAAGCGCTCACCGTCCTCGGCCTCGGCGACATGGGCTCGGCACTGGCCCGCTCGTGGGTCGCCGCCGGATACACCGTCACGGTGTGGAACCGCAGCGCCCGCCAGGCTCCGGAAGGAGTGGCGATCGCCGCCACCGCCGCGGCAGCCGTCGCCGCGAACACTCTCGTCGTGGTGTGCCTCCTCGACGACGCGTCAGTCCGCGCGACCCTCGACGGCATCGACCTGACCGGTCGCGATGTCGTCAACTTGACCACAAGTACCCCCGCCGAGGCTCGGTCGCTGTCCGACTGGATCACCACACGCGGCGGAAGTTTCTTGGACGGCGGGATCATGGCCGTCCCGTCCATGATCGGAGCCGCCGACTCCGGCGCCTACGTCTTCTACAGCGGTTCGGCACGGCTGCACAAGACCCACGCCGACGCTTTGGCCGTACCCGCCGGCGTCACCTACGTCGGCGCGGACGCCGGCTTCGCCGCCCTCTCGACATCGCCCTCCTCAGCGCGATGTGGGGCATGTTCGCAGGCGCCACACACGCGTTCGCGCTGACCGCCGGCGAGAACATCTCACCGGTGGAATTCGCGCCGCTCATGGTCGCCTACCAGCAAGCTATGGCGGGGTACGCCTACGGCACCGCCGCGCAGCTGGCCTGCGGCGACTACGCCGAAGGTGTGGAGTCGAACCTGGCGATGATGTCCACCACGAATGGAACGTTGCGTCGTACCGCCGCAGAACAAGGCGTCAGCAACGCACTCCTCGAGCCGTTCATGGCACTGATGGAACGCCGCGTCGCCGAGGGCGGCGGAAACGAGTCGACTACCGGTGTGGTGGAACTCCTGCGCCGACAAGGAACCTCCGAGTCCGTCATCAGCTGAGCGAACTGAGGCGCCACGTCCCGATTTCGACCCGTTCACGTTCCATCCAGCGGGAGGGAGCCCGGGTGATCGTCGATCCGGCTGGTTCAGTGAACGTGACGCAGACCACGCTCCTGGCGTGGTTCCGACGACGGATGGAGTGGATGGTGGGTCTGAGTTCGGATCGAATCGTGGTGGTCACCGGGGCGAGCCGCGGCGCCGGGAAGGGAATCGCCTTGGCGCTCGGCGCGACCGGGGCCACGGTCTATGTCACGGGACGCACCCGGACGGAGGGCGACGCGCCCCTTCCCGGGACAGTGTTCGCGACCGCGGAAGAAATCACCCGCCGTGGCGGAACCGGTGTGCCGGTAGTCCTGGACCACAGCGACGACACACAGGTCGAAGCGTTCTTCGCCGAGCTGCGGGAAAAGCAGGGCCGCCTCGACATTCTCGTCAACAACGCGCTCACCGTCCCCGACGGACTCACCAGGAAGGGTCCGTTCTGGGAGAAGCCGCTGTCGCTGCTCGAGGTGCTCGACGTCGGAATGCGCTCGAGCTACATCTCCAGCTACTACGCGGCTCCGCTGCTGGCCGCCAATGGCGAAGGGCTCGTCGTGAACACCTCGTCGTTCGGCGGAACCTGCTATATGCACGGCCCGGCCTACGGCTCCGGCAAAGCGGCGGTGGACAAGATGGCGCACGACATGGCCGTCGACTTCCGTCCGCACAACGTCGCGGTCGTCTCGATCTGGATGGGTCTGCTGAAGACCGAACGCACCCTCGCGGGCCTGGCCGAAAACCCTGACGCCTACGCGGATCTGACCGCGACCGCGGAGTCGCCCGAGTTCACCGGCCGGGTCATCGACGCCCTCGCCCGCGATCCGGAGCTGATGAAACGCAGTGGCCGGGTGCTCATCGGTGCCGAGGTCGCCGAGGAGTTGGGGGTCGAGGACATCGATGGCCGTCAGCCACCGTCCCATCGCCCGTTCCTCGGTGATCCGCCGACGTTCTCCGACGCGGTCATCGACTGATCCGGCGACGAGATGAGGAACTGGACCCACCGCCACGAGCGGATCAATGGCCTGGACATGCACTATGTGGAGCAGGGCAGCGGTCCGCTGGTCGTTCTCCTGCACGGGTTTCCGCACACCTGGTTCAGCTGGCGGCATCAGCTCGGCGCCCTGGCCGCGGCCGGCTATCGGGCTGTCGCCCCGGACCTGCGCGGCATGGGGCAGACCACCGCCCCCACCGACGTCGAGGACTACCGGGCCGACCGGATCGTCGCCGACCTCACCGCGCTGCTCGACCATCTCGGCGAGCGCCAGGCGGTGTTCACCGGCCTGGACTTCGGGCTGTTCGCCGCCTACGACCTGGCGCTCGAACATCCGGAGCGGGTGCGCGGACTCATCGGACTGCAGAACCCGTTCTTCGCCGCCTACGACCGGGTCCCGTCGGAGGTGGAAAGCGAACGCGGACGCGAGCACTTCAACCACATGTCGTACTACAACGACGATCCCGACCACGCGTGCGCCGACTACGCGGCGAATCCACGGGAGATCCTCGCCAAGATCTTTCACATCCTCTCCGGGCGAGCCGATTTCACCGATGTCTGGGCGCACCCACCCGGCACGTCCTATCGCCAGGCGCTGCCCGAACCGCCGGAACTGCCGTGGCCGTGGCTGAGCGAGTGGGAGCTGGAAACCTACGTCAACGACTACGCGCGCAGCGGTTTCCACGGCGGCGTCAGCTGGTACCGCGCCATCGACCTCAACTGGGAGTACCGCAGGCAGCGGCCCCAGACCCGCACCCGGGTTCCGTTCTACTTCCTCGGCTCCGACGCCGATGTCGACCTCGCGCACTGGCACGGCGACGACCCGATCGAGCAGTTGCGCGAACACCACGACGATGTCCGGATGGTGCGCACGGTATCGACCGGTGGTCATCTGATCGCGATGGAGAACCCGGACGACGTCAACCGCGTGTTCGTGGAGTTCCTCCGCGACCTCGACCGCACGAACCCGCAGTAGCCGAGAGGGAGCAACCAGTGAACGACACACAGCGCACCGGCGGTGCGGCCCCATTGAAGTTCGGGCTCTCGCTGTTCACCAGCGACCGCGGAATCACCCCCGCCGACGCCGCCCTGGCGGCCGAGGAGCGCGGATTCGACACCTTCTACGTGCCCGAGCACACCCACATCCCGGTGGTGCGGACCTCCGATCACCCCGCCACCGGCGACGACACCCTGCCCGACGACCGCTACCCACGCACCCTCGACCCCTGGGTGGCGCTGGGCACGGCGGCGGCCGTGACCACACGGATCGGGCTCGGCACCTCGGTCGCGCTCCCCGCGGCGCACGACCCCATCGCCCTCGCCAAGACCATCGCCACCGTCGATCACCTCTCCGGTGGCCGCGTCGTCCTCGGCGTCGGATACGGCTGGAACCTCGAAGAACTCGCCGACCACGGGGTGCCGTCTAACCGGCGACGCACCGTCCTTCGCGAATACCTCGAGGCGATGACCGCCCTGTGGACTCAGGAGGAGGCCGCCTACGAAGGCACCTACGTTTGCTTCGGTGCCAGCTGGGCATGGCCCAAACCGGTGCAGCAGCCGCGCCCGCCGATCCTGGTCGGTGCCGGCGGCACCGAGAAGAACTTCGCGTGGATCGTCCGTTCGGCCGACGGGTGGATAACCACCCCCATCGAAACGAACATCGACGGCGGTGTCGAACAACTGCGGAAGATGTGGCGCGAAGCCGGACGTGCGGGCACTCCGCACGTCGCGGTCCTCGCCGATGATCCGGACCGCGAGACCCTGGACCATTGGCGGGAAATCGGCGTCACAGAGGTGGTGTACTCCCTGCCGGATGCCGACACCGCTGCGGTCCGCACCTTCATCGATCGACTGGGCGACCAGCTCGGTATCCAGCCCTGAGCTGCGGCCACGGCTACTCCGGCGGCCGGTCCGATCTCGGCAGCGGATTTTCTCCCTACCAGCGGGATAGATAACGGGCATCGGGGCTGCACGTTGATAGCCTGGCGTCCCTTCCTGCCCCCTCCGAGAGGAATCTGTTGAGCACCTATGTCATCACCGGAGCAGCATCCGGGATCGGCGCCGCCACCAAGGCGCGCCTCGAGGCCGATGGTCACCGCGTGATCGGTGTCGACCTACGCGAAGCCGACATCACAGTCGATCTGAGCACCGCCGAGGGCCGGGCCGAGGCGATATCCCAGGCCACCGCCCTGCTCGACGGCAGCCTCGACGGGTTCGTCCCCTTCGCCGGTCTCGCCGCCACAACCGGCAGGTCCGCCTCGCAAATGATCGGGGTCAACTACTTCGGCGCCATCGACCTCCTGGAAGGTCTACGGCCGTTGCTCGC
Source organism: Nocardia sp. FBN12 (assembly GCF_054031145.1). NCBI lineage: Bacteria > Bacillati > Actinomycetota > Actinomycetes > Mycobacteriales > Nocardiaceae > Nocardia > Nocardia sp. FBN12. Next base: position 1,576,890 of record NZ_CM132926.1, on the reverse strand, counting down.
TGCCGGCGAGAATCCCTCCGTTGTGTTGGTCAGTTCGAATTCGACAACCACACAACCGAATTGGCCCGTCGCGCTCGCCGACGCATGTCTTGATCACGACGAGGCGAGAGCGAACGAGATCGCCGCGTCATTCGGTGAGATCGCAGCCATCCAGGCATACCCCGCCACCAAGGCGGCGCTGGCCTACTACGCGCGGACACAGTCGGCGAACTACATCAGCGAGGGCATTCGCCTCAACGCGGTCGCACCGGGAATCATCGACACCCCGATGACGCAGGAAGGCCGCAAGGACCCGCTCATCGGCGCAGCCATGGAAGGGTTCCTGGCCACAGTGCCGGCTGGGCGGGGCGGCACCGCGCAGGAGGTCGCTGCACTTGTCGCGTTCCTGCTCGGACCGGAATCCTCCTATTTCGTCGGGTCCGTGGTGTTCGTCGACGGAGGCGTCGACGCGGCGTTGCGAGGGCGCGATTGGCCGTCAGCCTGGGAGATTTCCAGCTGAACCGCCGGACCGATTTGCCTCTCCGGCAAGCACTCGGTCCGGCGAACGGCTGTCGAATCGCCGCACCACCGCTTTCCAAATGCCCCTATTGCCGAGGTATGAGACGACATGGTCCGCGGCCGACACTGTCGGCAGCGGACCATGTCGCGGCACCTCGTATGGCGTCCGGTCAATTGCCCATCAACTCACCTGCCGCCGCAGACCGCGGCGGGCGCAACGAGTGGCGGATCAGCCGGCGGAATGGCCGTCCCACGAGACGAGCTTCCAGCCCTTCGCCGGGGTGCCCTTCACGACCACCCGGCCGGTGTTGTGCAGCGGATCGGTCTGCAGCTTGCTCATGTCAGGGTTGGAGACGGACATGAGTGCCCAGAACATGATGGCGCCGCCATGGGAGAAGATCACCGCGCGCTTGCTGCCGCGGTCCTGGATGTCCTGGATGGATTCGGACTCCCTAGCGGATATCAGTTGGATCACACTGGAGCATCCCAGTGGTCGGAGTCACACTAGAATCGCCCCGCCGGACTCCCCTGAGACTTTCCCGGTGGACGGGAGCCTTCGACCACTTTCTCCCCGGCCACCCCCTGCGGGCCGTTGGTCGCGAATCTCGGCATCAGTTCGGCGGCTTGCAGCTAAATTCTGGTCGCGAAATCGAACACCGCTCGGCCGGCGAGTAGGTCCTTGCGGCGAAATTGCTCCGCGGTTTGAGCCATGATCGTCTTCCTCCCCGCCAGACCTTCTCATCTTGACTGCTCACCGCGGCTGATCGGTCGGCCGAACGCGAATGACGCGCGACAGCACCAGCCAGTGATGGCGCTCCATCCGCCGAGGCGGGTGTCGCTTCACCGACCTCGACAGTTACTCACTTGCAGCCGAAGAGCTTGTGACTGTTCGCATTCCAGCGGCGGGTGGAGGTTCAGCTTTTCGGCTCGGGTGTGGGCAAGTCGGTAGGAATCGGTGCCGGTTTCGACGATGTGCCCGCCGAAAGTGGGCCGGTCGACGATCGCCGCGCAAAAGCCGCGGCTCCTCGCATTCGGTCAGGACCTGGAACAGCGGCGCGGTGACGTGCCGGGTCCTCGACATCGCGCACCAACCGCATTACCGGTGGCTCGCCGATCCGGTCACCAATGCTGAACTCGCGCAGGCCTATCGGACCAACGCGGTGTTCGACACTCACCGTGACGGCCCGGAGTTCGGGTCCTGATTCCTCGCTGACGACCGCCGCTCACAGCAGACGGGCTCTCGCCGGCCTCACGCACCCTGTCGATCCATGGCGCACATCGAGGAGTGTCGCCGAGCGAACGGGCGGTACCTCGTCGTTCCGCACGGTCAAGCCCTGGCCAGCGGCGTGTTCCAGGCGTCGTACTCATACACCCAGTCACCGTTGCCCGCAGCTTTCAGCCATTCGTTCGACCTGGAGCCACGCTGGATCCGTGCGGCCCGGTCCATCCGGGTGTTCGCGTATCCGGCCAGGGCATCGGCCGCGCCGGCGTAGCTGTCGGATCCGAGGCAGCGCGCCAGCACCACTGCGTCCTCGATCGCCTGACCTGCCCCCTGCGCCATGAACGGCATCATCGGATGGCACGCGTCGCCGAGAAGTGCGACCGTGCCTTCGGTCCACGACGGCAGCGGATCACGCACGTACAGAGCAGATTTCAGCACGTCGCCGCAGGCGTCGAGCAAGGCGCGCGCCTCCGGATGGAAGTCCCGGTACAACTCGCGCAGTTCGTCGGCGCTGCCGGGGGTCGTCCACGACTCCTCGGTCCACCTGTGCTGCGCACACGTGGCGAAGATGAAGATGTCCTTGCCCTGGCTCAGCGGGAACGTCACGATCTGCGTCGCGGCGTCCGGCCCCCACCATTTGGTGAAACTGTCCAGATTCGGCACCGCGGCGACCGCCGAAGCCGGGACCACCGCGCGAAATGCCACGACACCGGTGAACGTGGGGTGCTCCTGACCGAACAACGCGGTGCGCACGGCCGAATGGATACCGTCCGCACCGATGATCACGTCGGCCCGATGCGTTCCGCCGTCGGCGAAATGGATCGCCCCGTCGCCGACGTCGACGACCTGCCTGCCCAAAGAGACGTTTTCCCCTGGCAGCGCCGCCTCGAGGGCGGACATGAGGTCACCGCGGTGCAGGGTGAGCTGCGGTGACCCGTAACGTGCCTCCGCGGACGAGCCCATCTCGAGCCGCGAGGTCTCCGCGCCCGTATCCCAGGTCCGGCTGATCCTGAACTGCGGCCGGGCAGCCGAATCCCGCAGCGCTGCACCCAGACCGAGACCATCCAGGGCCCGCACGGCATTCGGGGTCAGGTTGATATCTGCGCCGACCCGGGCGAATCGGCGGGTCCGCTCGAAAACCTGCGCGTCGATACCGATCTTTCGGAGCGCGAGGGCCGCGGTGAGACCGCCGATGCCCGCCCCACACACAGCCACACTCAGTGCCTTGCTCATGATCCCTTTCAACCTTTCGAGAGTGCCGATCCGATCCGGACCGGCGGTGGGTCAGGTGCGGTTGTGTGATCCGACGACCCCATGGGCCTCGATCTCCACTTTCAGGCCGGGCTCGACGAGTGCCGACACCTCGACGAGCGTCGAGCACGGGAAGTCGCCGGCGAACACCTCGGAGCGTGCCCTGCCGACCAGTGCGCGATCGGCGATATCGGTCAGATAGATGCGCAAGACCAGGATGTCGTCCACCGCGGCCCCGCAGGCCTCGGTGAGCGCCCGTACCCGCCGAAATGCCTCTTTGGCTTGCGCGTAGGCGTCGGCGCCGCCCACGGGTCCGTCGGGGCCGCCGGCGTGCATCCCGGACAGGAAGAACTGATCGCCGTGGACCCTGGCGTTGCTGAACATGCCAGGCCGCGGCGGTTCCGGAACCGTCTGCGCCGCAACCCTGGTCATGCGCTGCGCCGCTCGCCGGATTCGCGGGCAAGCCGCTCGCGTACCGGCACGAAATCGTAGGTCGGGTAGAAGTCGGTGTGGAACACACCCCACGCCCGCCGTTCCAGCTCCACGTTGACGGCGGCGAGCAACGCCGCCGGTAGCCGCAGCGTCACGATCTGTCCCACGCCCATCGCGACAACCCAGGAGACCACCTCGCAGCCGGCCGGCGGAAAGTGCTGCCACCAGCCGGCGTCGTCGAGCCTGCTCTGAAGCTGTTCCAGGTTCTGTGACTGGTCGTGCCGGAGGAACACGGTCAGCATCATGCTTTCGGCGGGGTCCGCCCGGGTCGCGCTCATACCGGCTCGCCCGCCAGGATCGCCGCCTGCTTCTTCGCATCCGCCCGGTAGATGCGACGGATCCGCGAGACACCCAAGTCGTGCTGATACAGGTGTTCCTCGTGATCGGCGTCGGCGGCCAGCGCCTCGAGCACCTCGCGGTCCTGTTCGAGTACCTCCCAGTGCCGGGCCTCGAGCCGGGTGCGATACAGGAAGCGCCACACTTCACGCTCCCAACCGGCTACTCGGCGGGTGCGCCAGTGGAAGATCGCGGAGTTGCCCGCGTCGATCGGTGTGGCCATGCCGACGATGCCGAAAACCCCGCCGGGGCCTGCGGTCGGGCCGTACGGGATCTCCAGGTCGACGTAGTCCATGGATCCGCGCACGTACTCGACCCAGTCGAAGTTCACGCCGACCTGATCGGTTTTCTCGAAGAAGAAGCCGCGGTCGGTCTCCCGGATCCGGAAGCGAGCCGACGTGTCACCGCCGAACATCGAATGCGAATCGCGGTGCAGGAACGCACCATGCATCGGATCGAGGACATTGTCCATATAGAAGCGCCAGGGTCCGGCCCACTCCGCGAAGTTCGGAAACCAGGAGACTGCCTCGTCGGTGAGCCGGTCGGGCAGGACGAACGGCGTCGGCTCGGATTCCTTGGTCAGCGGAACGAACGCGAAGATGGTGTCGGCGGCCTCGACGACCCGCAACGACACCGTCGCCTGTTTACCTTCGAGCGCGCAGCCTGGCATACCTGGCACGGACACGACGGTGCCCGTGCCGTCCACTTGGACGCCGTGGTACTTGCAGGCGAGCCGGTCGCCGAGGTGCTGACCGACCGACAGCGGAGCGCTGCGGTGCGGGCAGCGGTCCTCGAGCATATGAACGGTGCCCCGCGAGTCTCGGAACAGCACCCAGTCGACGGACAGACGGGTGACCTTCTTGGACTCACCGGGCTTCACCATGCGCGAGGGCAGAATCGGATACCACCGGTCGCGCAGCCCGTCAGCGGCGATATCGGCCGCGGTCATCTCTCTCCGGACGCCGACCGCGCGTTTCTTCGGACCGCCGGTCGCGGTCGGGACGGATGTGGTCACGGTGTTCATCTCAGTCTCCCAGTCGTCGCATCTCAGCGCGGAAATTGTCCTCGCTCCAGTCCTGCCCGTCGGGGGCGTGCAGCCCCAGATCGTTCAGTCCCGCGATCAGTCCGGGCAGATCGTGGACGCCCCGGCCGAAGATCTCCATGATCGAACCGGACAGCTTGGTCTCGTAAGGGCTGATCGGCTCGGGGTGGGTCTGTTCGGGTTCGAGGTAGTGCGCGGCTTTCTCAGGCATTGGCTTTCTCCTGTCGTTCCGATGCCATGGCATCGAGACCTTCGGCGATGATGGTGAACGCGGTGACCCATTCGTTGAACGAACTGGCACGGTTGCGGTGGGCCGGGATCGTGGCACCGTCGATGACGACGAACACACCGTTGTCGATCCCACCGGCGATGCTCTGTGCGCGAGCGATGTCGGTGTGCTCGTCTGGGACCGAGGCGATCACCAGGCTCGGGGCGGTCACGCGCGCCAGGAGTTCGCCGTAGCCGGGAATGTCCGGCTCGACCTCCGGATCGCCGAGCACGAGGCTGGTGACGAGCGCGGGGCGGCAGGCGGCGAAAGCGATGGCGCTGTATGCCGTGGCGCCCGTGGCCAGGAGGTGCACGCGGTCGTGGCCGAGGGCTGTCACGGCGGACGCGACCTCGTTCACCCAGGCGTCGACGGACTCGGGGTCGGCCGAGTCCAGCGCGCGGCATCGGTGGGCGATCGCGCCGAGTGCCGCGACCTGATCGGCGAACCAGCGCGCCGGCTCCGGTCCGGCGTGGAGACACACCAGCGCGTGCGCCGGACTGTCGTCGTCCCATTCGTCAGTGGTCATCGGTTCAGCCCTCTCGAACCGGGATGTGCACAGGTGGGGTGAACGGGCCGGGTGTCGGTTCGACCGCCGCGACATCGACCTCGACGATCGCCGGACCACGCTGCGCCACCGCGTCCGCGAACGCCCGCTCGAAACGTCCTTGGCCCTGGACCAGGGTGTAGGGAATATCGAGCGCGGCCGCGAGCAGATCGAACCGAGGCGTGAACAGGTCGACACCGGATCGGTCGAAACCGTTGGCCTCCTGCATATTCCGCAGTACGCCGTACCCGCCGTCGTTGAAGATCACCACGACGCACCAGGCGCCGCTGCCTGCGAGCGAGGCGAGTTCGCCGAGGTGCACGGCGAGACCGCCATCGCCGGCGATCACGGCGGTCGGCACCTCGGGACGGCCGAGCGCGGCGCCGATCCCCATGGCAAGCCCCTGACCGATACCACCGCCGAGGGGGAAGATATTGGTCTCGCGTTCGTAGAAGGGCAGCAATCGGTTGCCCCATTGGCTGGACGGGATGGTCACATCGCGTGCCACCACAGATTCGCGCGGCAGGACCGACCGCAACCCTTCGCAGATCTCGGCGTAACCGCCGATATAGTCCGTGAGCGCGGCACGGACCGCCACCCTGGTGCCGGTGACCCGATCGGACCAGCCCGGATCCACCGATGTGCTCGTCAGGCCGTCGTTGATCGCGGCGAGGGTGGCCGCGGCATCCCCCACGATGCCGACCTTCGCTGGATAGACACGGCCGATGGCCGCCGGATCCACATCGATCTGGATCTGCGTGACAGGTAACCGCAGGTGGTAGCTCTTGGTCTCGTTGGAGCGGAAGTGGGTACCGATCGACAGCAACAGATCGGCATCCGCGAGCAGTGGCGCGACCTCCGGCGCCGTCGCGAAGTTCCCGATCACCAGCGCATCGTCCTCGGGCACGATCGCCCGCCCGGAATTGCTGGTCAGCAGGCCCGCCCCGAGGGTGTGCAGCAGCGCGGCCAGTTCGTCCTTCGCGCCGGCCGCGCCCCCGCCCACCCAGAGCAGGGGACGTTCGGCCGCCGACAGCAACGCGACGGCCTCGGCGATCGCGGCGCTGTCCGGTACCGGCGCGTGGAGAGTCGGCGGCTCGTATCCGCGCTGATCGGCCGGACGCGCCAGATACTGCAGGTCCGATGGCCATTCGACGCTGGCAGGGCCCTGCGGAACGGCCAGGATATGGGCGATGGCGGTTTCCAGATCCGCTTCGACGTCCTGCGCGCGTTCGATGGTCGCCGCATAGCGGGAGACGGCATCGAGCATCTGCAGTTGTTTGGGCACCTCGTGGATGACGCCCCGCGTCGACCCGCCGGAGCCGAGGTACTCGCTCTCGATCTGGCCGGTCACGTGCAGCACCCTGCTCCCCGCGGTCAGCGCTTCGAGCATGGACCCGGCGGCGTTGCCTGCGCCGGTCCCCGTGCTGGTGATCGCGACACCGATCTTTCCGGTCGCGCGCGCGTAACCGTCGGCGGCGTTGACCGCCGCTGCCTCGTGGCGCACCGCCACGAACTTCAGCTCCCGCGCCACCGCTTCGACCAGGGGCAGATTGTGGATGCTGAGCACGCCGAACGCGGTGTCGATGCCGTGCCTGCGCATGACAGCGACGAGCACATCGCCCCCGGTGGGCCCCTTCGCGCCGGGGCTGTCGGTGGTCGTCATGGTGTGTCCTCCGAAAGAGTTCTGGGAACGGCGGATACGCCGGGCCGGGCTGATGGTCAGATGTAGCGGCCGACGCCGCCGCCGACGTCGATGCTGGTGCCGGTGGTGTAGCCGCTCAGCGGCGACAGCAGGGTGACGATCTGGAACGCGACCTCCTCGGCGGTGCCGAACCGGCCAAGCGCTATTCCGCTGTCGGCGGCGATCTCCGCGCTCCACGCGTCGTAGTCGAGGGCGGTGCCCGAGTCCTCGAAACGGCGGCGCCACTGGCCGGTGTCGACGAGCCCGAGCAGCACCGAGTTCACCCGGGTGCCGTCCGCGGCGAGGTCCTCGGCCATGGAGTGGGTGAGGTTGAGCAGAGCCGCACGCGCGGCCGAGGTGACGGCCAGGCGGGGCTCCGGCTGACGCGCCAGGATCGCGTTGACGGTGACGACGGAGCCGCGGTCCGCGGCCGCGAGCGGGCCGCGGGCCGCGCGCACCAGATTCCAGGCGCCGAAGATTTTCAGGTCGAATTCCGCGCGGATCTGCTCGTCGGTGGTCTGCGACAGTGGCGCCATGAGCGAGCGTCCGGCATTGCACACCAGTCCTTCGATACCGCCGAAGTGCGCGTCAGCGGCGCCGACGAAGGATTCGACCTCGTCGCGGTCGGTGACATCGCAGGCGGCGAGGTAGACCCTGGCGGGATCGACCCCGTCGATCGAGTCGATCGCGGCGCGTAGCCGATCCAGGTCGCGAGCGCAGGCGGCGATCCGGGCGCCCTCGGCGAGCAGCATCCGTGTCGTCGCGAGCCCCACACCGGAGCTCGCGCCGGTGACGACCACGGTGCGGTCGGTGAGTTGCAGATCCATCGAAGGTCGGTCTCCTTGTGCGGGGAAGGTGTTCCGGATAGCCGGGGACAACGGTCAGTTCATGACGAATCCACCGTCGACCACCAGGGTCTGACCGGTCAGGTAGCTCGCCGCGTCCGAGAGCAGGAACTGCACCGTGCCCGCGACATCGCCGGGGGTCTGTTCGCGAGCCAGAACCTGGTTGTCGGCGTAGAGCTGATATCTCGACGCCGGCACCGTGGCCGTCGCCTCCACCCGGGTCAAGCCGGGTGCGACGGCATTGACCCGCAGCCCGTGCGGGCCGCCGTCTCGCGCCATCGTGCGGGTCATCGCCATGACCGCGCCCTTGGATCCGACATAGTGCACCAGGCGCGGCGAGCCGTACAGGGCGGCGTCGGAGGCGATGTTCACGATGGCGCCGTTGCCACCGCGGACCAACTGGGGGAACAGGTGCTTGCTGACCAGCCAGGTCCCGAACGCGTTGACGGTCATCACCTTCTGGAACAACTCCTCATCGAGTTCCCAGAAGGCGTCACCGCCCACACCGTCAGCGAGCGCCGCGTTGTTGACCAGCGCGTCCGCTCCACCCAGTGCCTCCACCCGGCTCGCGAGGGCCACCACCGAATCACGATCGGCGATATCGGTGACCACCGAGGTGACGTCGTACCCCTTGTCCCGCAACGACTTCTGGGCACCTTCGGCCAGCTCGGCACGCATCTCCGCGATGACGACCCGGTCGCCCGCGGCGGCCAGCTGTTCGGCGATCGCGAAACCAAGTCCACGGCCCGCGCCGGTGACCACGATCAGTCTGCTCATCGGTCCAGTTCCTTCCAGAGCCGCAGGATGTGCGCGGCCGTCTCGGCCGGCTTCTCCTGTATTGCCGCATGGCCCGCACCCAGGATCAGCCCGAAGCGCGCCCCGGGAATCGCGTCGGCGAGCAACCGGGATTCGTCGACGCCCGTGACGATGTCGTCCGCTCCGACCAGCACCAGCGTGGGTGCCGCCACGCCGGCCAGACTCGGCCCGGTGTCGGTGCGGGCCATGAATTCGGCGGCAGCGGTGTAGCCGCACAGACGGACTCGTGCCATCTCCGATTCCACCGCGCGCGCGATCTCGTCGTCACAGGCAGGCGAGACCAGCCGCCGCGCCCGGGCTGCCGCGAACGCCGGGCCGCCGAGCTCACGCAGTTCGCCGATTCGTGCACGCATGCCCCGCGCCCGATCGGTGTTCACGCCCGAGCCGCGGGTGCTGTCGGCCAGCACGAGCGAGCGGACCGACGCCGGATTCGCGATCGCGACCGCGGTCGCGATCACCCCGCCCCACGACGTGCCGATCAGATGGATCGGCTCGCTACCGAGCTCGGTGATCAGTTCCGCGACCGCCGCTGCGTGGTCGTAGCGCTCGGCCGGTCCGTCCGCGCTCGGCGCCGGATCGGCGGACCGCCCGTATCCCGGCGCGTCCCAGCAGTAGGTGCGATAGCCACGCGCGCTCAGCACTTCGGCCAATGGACCGCAGGCCGTGGCGCTGCCGCCGATGCCGTGCAGGAGCAGCACCGGATCACCCGTGCCACGCACCTCGAGCGAGATCCCCCGCGCCGAAACCCACCGGGTCACCCGGGCGTGCGACTCGGCCGTGCCGGTCACGGCTGCATCTCCCGCATGTCACTGTCCGCCGTAGAAGTAGTCGTCGATGCCCGCGGCGACCCGGCCGCGGTGCCCGAGATCGGGTACTCCGGCCATCGCCGCCCGGACCGTAGTCGTCGGCGGACCCGCCGTCCCCCACTGGTCGGAGAGTTCGGGGGTGCGCTTCCAGGTCCGGCACAGCCATCTGTCTTCGTCGATCTGTGCCACCTCGGAGGTGTACTCGCACACCAGCCCGGCCGGATCGGTGAAGTAGGAGAAGGTGTTGTCACCCGGTCCGTGCCGGCCGGGACCCCACTGCGGGTCGATACCGCTGCGCTTGAGGCTGCCGAGCCCGCGCATGAAATGGTCGAGGCTCTCCATCTCGTAGGCCACATGATTGATGGACGGGAAGGCGGCTTGGTTGAGGGCGATGACGTGGTGGTCGGAATTGCACCGTAGAAAGGTCATCTGATGTTCGGACCAGTCCGAGATCCGCATACCGAGCACCTGGGTGTAGAAGTCCGCGGTGCGATCGATATCGCTGGTGTTGAGCACGATGTGCGCGAGTTTTCGGGGAATTGCCCGGCGACCTGCCGGTTCCTGCGCGGAGACGGCGAACGTATCGGCGGACAGTTCGAGGCAGCGTCCCTCGGGATCGATGAGTTGCAAGCCGTAGCCGCCGCCGGCGTCGTCGAGTCGGCCGGGCTCGCGTAGCAGGGGGATTCCGAGCTTCTGCAGTGCGCCGGCCGCGTCGTCGACCTCGCGCGGAGTTCCGACCGCGAACGAGATCCGGTCCAGTGCGTTGCCGACACCGGCGCGCAGTTGCAGGACGTGGTGCTCGCTGCCGGTGGCACGTAGCCAGAAGGTGTCACCGTCTTCGTCGACGGTGCTCAAGCCCCAGGCTTCGTGGTAGAAGTCGCGCGAGCGGGCCGGATCGGACACCGTGACCGACACCGACCGCAACGCCCGGAGAGTACAGACCGGTGTTTCGGTGAATCGCATGATCGACCTTTCTGTCGAGGGTGGCCGGTTACAGGTCGAGGACGAGTTCGGCGGAGCGGCAGCGGGAAACGCAGACGAACATGGTGTCGCCCGTCTGCTGTTCCTCGGGCGAGAGCAGGAAGTCACGGTGCTCGACGTCGCCTTTGACGACGCTGACCTCGCATGTACCGCAGATACCCTCCGTACACGAGCTCTCCACCGGCACACCGGCGTTCTGCAGGGCACTCAGGACCGAGATGTCCGGGGCGACCGGGATCCGCCGGCCACTGTTGGCGAGGATCACATCGAAGGCGGTGTCCGCGCCGGTGGTGATCGGTTCGGGTGCCTTGAATCGTTCGATACGCAACTGCCCGGGATCGGTCAGCGCGTCGGAGCATGCGGTCATCAACGACTCGGGACCGCAGCAGTAGGCGACCACATCGCCGTCGATATCCCCGAGCAGCCCGGCGAGATCGGGGTATCGACCCGCTGCCGCGTCGTCCGCGTGGATCGTCACGCGATCGGCGGGCAGGGAGTCGAGCTCGTCGAGAAACGCCATCGTCGACCGGGATCGTCCGGTGTAGAGCAGCGTCCAGTTCGCGTCCTCGCGGTGCAGACTCCGCACCATCGACAGAATCGGCGTGATACCGATTCCGCCCGCGACCAGGATGTGGCGGCTCGCGGTGTCGATCGCGAAGTTCTGGCGGGGGCCCTCGACCTCGAGGAGCCCGCCGACCGGCAGGAGGTCGTGGATATAGGTGCTGCCTCCGCGCGAATCCGACTTGCGCAGCACCGCTACCGTCCACCGGGACCGATCGGCGGGATCCGAGCAGAGCGAGTACTCCCGAACGAGCCCGTTCGGCAGGTGCAGCGCGAGGTGCGCACCTGGTTCCCAGGCCGACAGCTCGGCACCGGACGGGTCGGTCAGCGTCACGCTGATGACACCGTCGGCTTCCCAGGTCTTCTGCTGGACGCGCAGCGTCCGCCTCATCGGCTCGTCCATCGGGGCTCCTCGTACTTGTTCCGGTACTCGATCAGCGAGTGACGCCGAACATTTCGGAGCTGGGCGGGTAGGTGGGCAGTTGCGGCTTGGGGGTGCCGATGATGACGCAGAACAGCGCGTCGGCGTCGGAGACGTTCGCGAGGCTGCGCGGCACCCCGGCGGGTACGCGGATCAGATCGCGGTAGCCGAGGGTGCGCACCGCCTTCTTCGTCCCGTCCTCGACATCGTGAACGGCGACCTCGATCTCACCTTCGAGAACGTAGAACACCTCTTCGACGTCGTGGTGGGTGTGCTCGGGGCCGACCGCACCCGCGGGCAGACGCATATTGGAGAAGGTGAAGTGATCGGCCTTGATGATGTTGTTGTCGGTGTCGTGGTTGCCGGTGGCACCCGAGCCGATATAGCGGATCTGTGCCCGCTTGAACCGGTCACCGCCCTGGGCCGCCTGGAACCCGAGCGTGTCCCAGTCCTCGTAGCGGGTTTCGGCGGCGGCGATGCAGGAGTCGATCAGGGCGTCGAGGTCGACGCCGGTCTTTTCGGTGCTGGACATGATGTGTGCCTTCCTTAAGAGGTGATCCGTGTTGTGCGGGTGCGTTACCCGCGGTGGGCGATGGCCTCGATCTCGACCGTCGCGCCGTAGGGCAGCGCAGCGACCTCGACGAACGACCGGGCCGGACGCGGTTCGGCGAACACCGCCTCGTAGTGCCGGTTCGCCTCGTCGCGCAGGGCGACGTCGGTGACGAAGTAGGTGGTCTTCACGACGTTCTCGAGCGTCATATCGATGGTCGAGAGTCGTTCGCTCAGCCGGGCCATCGCGGCTTCGAGAGCCGCCCGGCGGCCGGGGACCGCGATACCGTCCGCGTCGACCGACAGTGCGCCGGAGACGAATCCGAAGCCCGCGACACCGAAGGCCGGGCTGTAGGGATGAGCGCTCATGGTGCTCCCTTCTCACAGACCTGCCCAGGGCAGCGGCTGCCCGGACACGTCGAGGTAGATGCTCTTCTGGTTCATGTAGGACCGGATTCCGTCGCGGCCCTTCTCGGTGCCGATCCCGCTGTCCTTCAGCCCGCTGAACGGAGTCGAGATACTGAACTGCTTATAGGTGTTGATCCACACTGTTCCGGCCTGCACGGCGCGGGCCGTCCGCCAGGCGCGCCGGTAGTCCGCGGTCCAGATCCCACAGGCCAGGCCGAACACCGTGTCGTCGGCCTGCGCGAGGACGTCGGCTTCGTCCTCGAACGGGAGCACGACGGCTACGGGCCCGAAGATCTCCTCCTGGCAGACCGTCGCGCTGTTCGGGACGCCGGTGAGCACGGTGGGCAGGTAGTACGCGCCGTCGGCGAGTTCTGGATCCGTGGGGACCGTGCCGCCGCACAGCACCGTGGCGCCCGCGCGTACCGCATCGTCGACCATCGCCGCGACCCCGTCCCGATGCTCGCGGGTGACCATGGGCGCCACCTGGGTTCGTGGATCGGTGCCCGGTCCCACTCGCAGTGCAGTGGTCGCCGCGACCAGGCGGTCGACGAATTCGTCGTACACCGCGCGCTGCACGAAGATCCGGGATCCCGCGATACAACTCTGGCCCGACGAGGAGAAGATTCCGAACATGACCCCGGCGAGCGCCTGATCGAGGTCGGCGTCGGCGAAGACGATGGTGGGTGATTTACCGCCGAGTTCGAGAGTGATCGGCATCAGCTTCTCCGCGGCGACATGTGCCAGCGCGCGACCGGTCGTGGTGCCACCGGTGAACGAGATCTTGCCGATTCCTGGGTGCCGGATGAGCGCGTCGCCGACACTGCGCCCCGGGCCGGGCAGGACCGACAACAGGCCGGCGGGCAGGCCCGCCTCCTCCGCCAGCCGGGCCAGCAGCAGGGTCACCCACGGCGCCCATACCGGCGGTTTGGCGACCACCGCGTTGCCCGCCGCGAGGGCCGGGGCGATCTTCTGCGCGTCCGAGGCGATCGGCGAGTTCCACGGGGTGATGGCGCCGACGACGCCCATCGGCTCGTAGGTCGCGAAGGTGAGGAACGGGCCGCGTCGGGGCGTGATCGCGTCCTCCATTGTCTCGAGGGCCGCCGCCATGAACCGGAAGGTGCCGGCGGCACTGCGCGCGAGTGCACCGGTCTCGACCAGTGTCTTTCCGGTGTCAGCGGTTTGCAGTGCGGCGATGCGGTCGATATTGGCCTCGATCGCGGTACCGATTCGGTACAGGACGGCCGCACGCTCGTGCGGTAGCAGCTCGGCCCAGCCGGAACTCGCGACGGCCCGCCGCCCGCCGTCGACGGCCAGGTCGACGTCGCTCTCGACGGCGCCGTGCAGACGGGCGAAGACGCGGCCTGTCGCCGGATCGACCGACTCGATGACCGCGCCCGACCCGCGGACCCACCGGCCGGCGACGAAGATCTCGTCGGTCGTATCCGGAACCGGTGCGGCTACCAGCGTCCGATCGAGACCCGCGGCGTCGGCGGGCACGGTCCGGGCTTGCGGCCCGAAGGTGGAGATCCCCCTTGCCGCCTGCTGCGAACGAGTGCTCGTGCTGCCTTGTAAGTCCATCGGAGTCTTCATCCGTTCTCTGTCGCAGACTGTCCGGGGCCCTATGAGCTCCGAATGCCTTCTTGAAAAGAGTCTGAGCTAAAAGATACTTGGCGTCAAGATATATGCGTCATTTCGTCGAAACGGGCACCGGCCGGGGCCTTTTGGGGTGCTCGCCGTAGCGTCGCGCGGGTCGGTCAGGCGATGAGATTCGGATGACCGGTCAGGTGGGCCAGCGTCCGCAGGATGGAGTACGGCACCACCGCGCTGGTGCGCGGATTGTCCGCACTCGGCAGATTCTCGATCTTGATCGAGTATCTGCCGATCGGGCCCGAGGCCTCTATCTCGTGACAGGTCAGGTCCGCGTCCGGATCGGCGTACAACTCGACCGCTACCGTCTCCCAGTCGCGCACCGCGAAACTCACCGCGGCAGCGACATTGAGCGATTTCGGAAACAGTCGCGCCGCTTCGGCCGGGCTGCCCGCGAAAACGCGCAGCCGCGTCGCCGTGGTGCTGATCCGGTGCCGCTGCGCCGCATCCATCCACGGCTGTAGCAGTGATCCCGGCGATTTCGTCGACCGGACGAGCACTCGTTCGAACGGCGCCGCGTCGCGTGCGGCGGCGAGCAGGTCCAGGCCGCCGACCGCGCCGTGTGTGCACACGACCCGCCCAGGCCCGCTACCCGCGATCCGCTGCGCGAACGCAGGGTCCGACAGTGCCCCGACCGACGACACCAGCAGGTCCCGCCCCGCGTCGACCACTTGCTGGGCGACCTCCCATACCGCCTCCTGCGACGCACATTCGACCACCACATCCGCGACTTCGAGCGCCTGCGCAAGCAAGAGCGCGGGCGCCGGGAGATTCGCGACCGGTGACCGATTGACGATCCCGACGAGTTCTGCACCGGGCACATCCCCTCGGCGGAGCCGGTCGGCCACGACCGCGCCGATACTCCCGTAACCGAGCACACACACCCGCACCGGATTCCGCCCGCAGACCGCTGCGGCGGCGGGGTGTGTGCCACTGTGCGTCAACGACACCGCGGCACCTCCGCACTGCGCGCGGCGATCGCCTCGTAGACCCGTTGCGGTGACAGCGGCAGTTCGGTGATCTGCGCGCCCACCGCGTCGGCGACTGCCTGGGCGATTGCGCTCGCTACGGGCAGCATCCCGCCCTCCCCCATGCCCTTGCTGCCGAACGGCCCCGCGCCGTGGCCCTGTTCCTGGGTGATCGAGACGAACCGTTCGGGGATATCCTCGGCGAGCGGTACCCGGTACAGCAGCGCCTCGGCGTTGAGCAGTTCACCGTCCGGGTCGTACCGGAGTTCCTCGAACAACGCCTGCCCCAGCCCGAACACCGAGGCCCCTTCGTCCTGACCGCGGCACGCGATCTTGTTGATCACCTTGCCTGCGTCACCGCTGACCGCCAGTTGCAGCACGGTGATCCGGCCCGTCTCGGGGTCGACCTCCACTTCAGCGGCCGCCCAGCCGATCTCCCAGAAAACACACGGCGCCTCGAGCGGAGCGCGGTGATCGTTACGCGCCTTGTAGAAACCGTCGGCGGAGAACTCGAATCCGGTGTTCCCGAAGACCTCCATGATCATCGGAAACAGGTCGTGCACCGCCCCGTCGGCGGTGTGCACACGCCAGTCCACGAGCTCGAGTCCGGCGGGATCGATGGCGAGTTGCGCACCGGCCCAGTCGAGTACCTGATCTCGAAGCTTCTCGGCCGCCGTCCGCACCGCCTGCCCCATCACCACCACTCCCGAGGAGGCATTGGTGCCCTGGTCGAACGGGGTGTTGTCGGTGTCGATACGTGCGTAGGCCACCCGGGCGGGATTGCAGTGCAGCACCTCGGCGACGAGTTGCGCCATCGCGGAGTGCCCGCCCTGCCCCATCTCGGTGAGTGCGCAGTTGAGCAGGACGTCGCCCCGGGTGGTGACCTTGACCCGTGCCATGGCCGGCTTGTTGATACCGCCGCCGTCCTTGACCCCGACCGAAACGCCCATACCCCGGTTCCCGGTACGGGCGCGCTCGTGGTAGCCGATCGCGTCGGCGACCACCCGCATCCCCGCCACCAGATCGGAGTCGATACCGGACTCGCCCGGAACGAATTCCTCGCCGAGTGCCTTGAGGTTGCGCACCCGCAATTCGTATGGATCGAGTCCGAGGCGGTCGGCGATCAAGTCGACCTGCCGCTCACTGGCCCACGTCGCCTGCGTGCCACCGAATCCACGGTAGGCGCCGGCCGGGACGGTGTTGGTGGTGACGACCCTGCACACCGAATCGATATGCTGCCATCGGTAGGCGCCGGGCATCCGGTAGCCGGCCTTCTCCGCGACCGCGGGGCTGTGCTCGGCGTAGGCACCGCCGTTGAGCAGCACCGTCGACTGCCGCGCGACGAACGTACCGTCGGCCCGCACACCCGATTTCACGATGAGGGTCGCCGCGTGCTGCGATACCGTGAGGAACACTTCCTCGGTGGTCATACAGAACCGGACCGGCCGCCCGCCGCTGAGCTGCGAGAGCCGGATCGCGACCGGATCGGCCTTGGGCCCGTTCTTCGCGCCGAAGCCGCCGCCGAGCAACGGCACATGGACGCGGATCCGGTTCTCCGGCAGCCCGAAAACACGCGAGAGCTCCTTGCGCAGGTTGAACGGCGCCTGCGTCGAGGTCCACACCTCGATCTCGTCGGCGCTCGCCTCCGCGACGGTGACGAACGGTTCGAGATGCATATGGTTCATCCGCGAGAACTGGAAGGTGTCCTCGAAAACGTGGTCACAACTGTCCCAGACCAAGGGCGAGCCAGTGCTGTACCGGAACTCGTAGCTCACGTTCGGTGCACTGCGCAGCGACGCCGACGCGCCTTGCCCGTACTTCGGGATCACCCCGAACGGCTCGTCCGGATGGATGACCGGCGCCGAATCCGCGAGTGCCTCGTCGACGGTGAACACCGCGGGCAGCACCTCGTACTCGACCCGGATCAGATCCAGTGCCGCGAGCGCGGTGCGCTCATCGGCGGCGGCGACCGCGGCCACCACGTCGCCGACGTACCGAACGACGCCGGTCGCGACCACCGGCTGGTCCTTGACCATCGTCCCGTAACACTGCAGCCCGTCGATCTCGTCCTGGGTGACGACCGCGGTGACGCCGGCAAGCGCCCGCGCGGCCGAGGCGTCGATGGAGAGGATGCGGGCGTGCGCGTGCGGGCTCCGCAGCACTTTCGCGTGCAGCATGCCCGGGCGCACGATATCGGCGCCGTACACGGCCCTTCCGGTGACCTTGGCCGTCGCGTCCGCACGTGGGCCGTCCCGCCCGACCACCCGGTGTTGCGGCGGCGCCGTCGGCAGTTCCCGGATTCGGTACCCGCCGATCACCCGGTCGTCCACCACGTGGGTACGGGCCTCGACCCGTTGGCCGCGGCCACTCGGCCGATCCGCTACCGCGGTCATTCGTGCTCCCCGTCCGGCGCGGCAGTCAGTGCCGCCGCGCGTTCGACGGATTCCATGATCATCTCGTAACCGGTGCACCGGCAGGTGTTGGAACTGATCCACTCGCGGATGGTGCCGCGATCGGGCCGGGGTTCCCGGCGTAGCAGACCGGTCGTCAGCATCAGCATGCCGGAGGTGCAGAAACCACACTGGTAGCCACCGCATTCCGCGAAGGCCTGCTGCTGCGGCGAGAGAGTTCCGTCTGGAGCCGCCAGTCCTTCGACGGTCTCCACGGAAGCTCCCTCGACCGCGAACGCGAACGTCGAACAGGAGGCGACCGGGATATCGTCGACGAGTACCGTGCAGGCCCCACAGACGCCGCGTTCACACGAACGCCGCACGCCCCGGCAGCCGAAGTCCTCGCGGAGAATGTCGAGCAGGACCGCGCTGGAATCTATTGTGCAGTTCTGCTTTTCGCCGTTCAGACTGAACTCTATCGAGATGTCGAGCGCACCCGGCGGCACGTCCGCGCCGGCCGCGTTCGTCTCGGAGTCGGGATCACACATGCGGTTCGTCCTCACGATGATGGGTGGCGGTGGCCGCCTCGCGGAGCAACCTGCGGGTCAGTACCGCGACAAGGTGCCTGCGGTACTCGGCGGACCCGGTGTAATCGGCGACACCGTCCGGGAGTTGGGCGGCGAGCACTGCGGCGGTCGACACCGCGTCGATATCGGCGACCGAGGTAGCGGCGGTGTCGGCGCGCAGCGAGACGCCCTTGCGGTACTCCGACCCCGCAGTGGCATGGACGGACAGGGCGGCATCGGCACCACGGCGGATCGCCATGGCGACCGTCGTGGTGGGGCGCATCGAACGCTCGTATCCGAACCACACCAGATCCACGGTGGACACCCCGATACCGGTGAGCAGCGCGGTGGTGTCGTCGGTCCATAGGTCCCCGGGGACGAGGGTGCGGCGGTCCGAGATCGACAACTGGGCATCGAGTGCACCCAGTATCAAAGGCATCTCGTAGCGGTATCGCCGCGCCATGAGGTTCCCACCGACCGTACCGGTGTACCGGATCCGGACAGTGGCGATCCGCGACCACGCCGCCGCGAGTCCGGGGATCGCCGCGGCGACCGTCGCACTGGTCGCGCCCTTGTGATGGGTGACCATCGACCCCAGGCGCAGCACACCGCCGTCGTGCGTAATCGCCGTCAAACCCGCCACTTTCCGCAGCGATACCAGGGCACCGGGCGCACAGCCCTCACGGATCCTGGCTACCAGGTCGCTGCAGCCGGCCGCGAGCACCGCCTCCGGGTCTGCCGCGAGCACCGCCTTCACCTCGGCGATCGACTCGGGGCGGTACAACCGGAACGGCGCGAGAGCCGATTGACTCTGCGCGACGATTCCGGATCCGTCGACCGTGGCCCGCATCAGTGCGCCTTGCTCACAACCGGGTGACTCGGGTCGTCGGCCGCCACGCCGTCACCGCGCAACAGTTTCGTCACGTGTGATCTGATCTCGACGAATCTCGGGTCCGTTTTGGTGGTGATGTGATCGCGCGGGCGCGGCAGGTCGACCTCGATCGTCTCGGCCACGATGCTCGGCGGCCTGGACAACACGATGATGTGATCGGCCAGGTAGACGCTCTCGTCGATATCGTGGGTGACGACCAGGACGGTGATCCCGAGCCGCGCCTGGATCGTCAGGAGCAGATCCTCGAGTTCGGCGCGGGTCTGGGCGTCGACCGACGCGTACGGCTCGTCCATGAGCAGCAGCTTCGGGTGGCTGGCCAGCGCCCGGGCGATGGCAACACGCTGTTGCATACCGCCCGACATCTGCCACGGGTAGAGCTTCTCCTTGCCCGACAGGCCGACCGCGTCGATGGCTTCCTGTACCCGGGCGGTGCGCGCGGCGCGCGGAAGGTGCGCGAGCGGGAACGCGATGTTCTTGTCCACCCGCATCCACGGGAACAGCGAGCGCGCGTAGTCCTGGAAAACCATGGCCAGGCCGTCGGGTACGCCGGATACCAGTCGCCCGTCGAAGGTGGCCGCACCGGTCGTCGGCACATCGAGTCCGCTGATAATCCGCAGGAGGGTCGACTTGCCGCAACCGGAGGGTCCGACGATAACGCTGACCTTGCCCGCGGGTGCGACAGCAGTGATATCGCGGACTGCCAGGTTGGTTCCGTACGACTTCGAGATGCCGGTGAGGACCAGCTCCGCGGACGTGGTCGCCACATCTGTCCTAGTCATTTTGCTGAGTCACTCCTCGGTGCCAGGCCAACGCCCGCCGTTCGACGAACACGAAGATGAAGTTGAGTGCGACGCCGAGCGCGGCCAACACGATCAGAACGGACCAGAATCCGGTGTAGTCGAAGTTGCGCTGGGTCTGGATCAGCAGATACCCGAGACCGTTCTCGGCTTTCTGCAGTTCGGAGATGATCATGATGATGAGCGACAATGACATCGCGGTCCGCACGCCGGCGAAGATCTTCGGCCCTGCTCCGGGCAGAATCACGTGCGTCAGCACATTCCAGCGCGAGATCTTGAACACCGCGGCGGTCTGCATCCGGCCTGTTCCGACGCTCTGGACACCGTCGATCGTGTTGAACAGGATCGGCCAGACCACGGAGAACGCGATGAGAAAGATCTTCGGGCTGTCCCCTGTTCCGAACAGGAAGAAGAACACCCCGAGCAGCGCCGGGCTCGGCAGCGATCGTCCGAGGTGGATGAGCGGCTGGAACAGCGCCGTCAGCACCGGAACGATGCCGAGCGCGACACCCAGCACGACCCCGACCACGACGGCAAGCAGCAGTCCCACCATCGCGCGGTAGACGCTGGGGAAGAAGTGGTCGAAGGTCGCGTCGCCGAGGAACAGACGGCCGGCGTCGAGGCTGAAGAAATCGGTGAAGACCCGCTCGAATGCCGCGAACGGCTCAGCGACGATCAGCGAACCGATCTCCGACTGCGACAGCGCCCACCACGCGGCGAGGATCAGCACCGGAACCAGCAGCCGGATGCCCGTGTTGCCCAACACCAGCGACAGGGAGCCGCGTGTGCGCGCGGCCGAACCGACGGCGCGAGGTTTCGTATCCGGTCGAACCGCAGGCGCGGCGACCCCGCTCTCGTCGGTCGATGCGACCATCACTGGGCCAGCCCCTTCTTCCATGCGAACACCTTGTTGTCCAGGGCGGTGAAGGCCGTGCTCACCGCCAGGCCGAGAACACCCGCCACCAGCGTCGCGGCGTAGACGGTGTCGAGGTTGGTCGCGTTCGCGCTGTTGAGCAGGATGTAGCCACCGATGCCCTGACCGTTGCCGATCAGCAGTTCCGCGCTGACGGCGACGATGAGTCCGATCGACGCCGCGATCCGGATCCCGGTGAACGCGAACGGAAGTGCGCTGGGAATCTTGATCCGCCGCAGGATCGCGATCCCCGAGAGACCGAAGGTGCGGGCCGTCTGCACGGCGGTGGCGTCGGTGGCTCGGACTCCGTACAGCGTGTTCAGCAGGATCGGCCACATGCACGCGAGCGCCACCGTGATCGAGAGCGGCAACATTCCCGAACCCAGCAGCAACACCAGGACCGGGCCCAACGCGACCGACGGCAGGACCCGGAAGACCTCGACCGGGAGTTCGAAGGCCAGGAACACCTTCGCGAAGGCGCCCATCAGGCCACCGAGCAGCATCCCGGCCGCGGTGGCGATCAGCAGGCCAAGCATCCATTCCCGAAGGGTGAAACCGACTTCCTGCCAGAAGATTTGATCTCGGAACAGTGCGCCGGTCTCCGCCAGTACCCGGCTCGGAACGGGCAGACCGGGGGTGGAGATCAATCCGGTTCGGATAACCACTTCGGTCACAGCGGCCGTCCCGAGCACGCCCACGATTCCGTAGGCGATCCGCTGATTCCGGCCGAGTGGCTCACTGAGGAGATTCATCTCAGTCCTCGAGCGTGACGAGACGCGAAGTGACGTCGAAGCCTTCGGGGATCCGCCCCTGGGCGCCGAGCATATCGGCGACGGCCTGCATCTTCGCCGGATCCATACTCGACGCGAAGATCGGCAGCGACATCGTCCGGGCCACTTCCGCGGGGACTTTCGCGACACCGGGCAGCCAAGTGCGGAAATCGGCCTCGTGAGCGGAGATATCGGCCCCGGCCGCGTAGATCGCGCGGGCGAACGCCTCGGTGGTGTCCGGGTTCGCGTCCACGAAATTGTCACCCGCGACGAAGATCGACGCCGGCAGTGCGTTGTTGACGCCTGTCGTGAGGTCCGCGATCTCCCGCATACCGGCGCCGCGCGCGGCTGAGGAGAACGGCTCGGGGGCATACCCGACGTCGATCGACCCGGCCTGCACCCCGGGCAGCATTTCGGGGAACGGCACCTCGACATACCGCGGCTCGATCTGGACGCCTTCTCCGGCCGCGAGGTTGGCGATGGTGACATCGCCGATGTTGTTGGTGGTGTTCACGCCGACGGTCTTCCCGTCGATATCAGCGAGCGATTTGATCGGCGACTCCGGCTCGACATACAGAATTCCGCTGCGATCGCCGAGCGAGGACGTATGCGCGACGGTCGTGATCGGTGTCTTGCGGGACTGCGCGATGGCCGCGGAGATCGAGTTGGCGATGCTGAAATCGAGTTCCCCCGAGGCGACCTTCTGGATGCCGATGGGCCCGCCCTGGATCGGCTCGAGCGTCACGGTGAGCCCTTCCCTCTCGAAGAAGCCCTTCTCGTCCGCCCAGTACACCGCCGCATAGTCGGCCAGCGGAAGTACACCCACCGAGACCTCGGTCTGCTCGAGTGTGCCGTCGGTCGCCGCGGCATTGCGCTCGCCCGAGCCGCTGCACGAGCTCAGAATCAAGGCAGAACCGGCCAGCAGAGCTGCGGCGGCGAAGCGGATTGTCGTCATGGAACGTCTCCTGTCGGGACGATGGTGGCGACCGGGCTGGAGTTCACACCGCGGTTGCCGAACATCTTGGCTGCAAGAGATTTCTACTTCCTTACCGCTAAGAGGTCAACGGCGGATGAGCACGAATTCGACGATTAACAGCCGGTTAACCCCACCGGAATCTGCCGCTCCGAATGGAGAGATGCAGGTCACATGCCTGATCGAGCGTGTGAGGTGCCTCACAGAATGCACTGAAGAGATTTCGCGAAGTCGCCCGAAAAAGACGAACGCTCCCAGATCGTGAGATCCGGGAGCGCGTAGAACCAGATGTTCAGGAGGTGCGGTCGGCCGTGGCGCCCTCCCCCAGCGACAGCGCGGTCATCCGTAGCGATCCCTCGAGCACCGTGAGGAGCCCCGCCAGCTGAGCTTTCTGCCCGGGATCCAGACCCACCAGCATCCGCGCGAGTTCGGCGAAGTGCTCATCGGCGACACGGTCCACCAGGTCACGCCCCGCATCGGACAGGGTCACGTAGACGACCCGGGCGTCCTCGGCGTCGCGCTCCCGGAGAACCAGCCCTGCCTCCTCCAGTCGGTTGACCCGCAAAGTCAGGCCGCCCGTCGTGATGAGCGTCTGCTTCGCCAGCTCACCCGCCGTGCGCCGGAACTCCGGTTCCGCGCGGCGCAGACACGCGAGCACGTCGAATCCCGCCTCATTGGTGCCGAACTGCTCGAACACACCGTTGATCCGTGCGCGATAGAGCAGGAAACTGCGGTGCATTCGCCCGAAGATCTCCAACGCGGAGACATCGAGTTCGGGCCGCGACTGGGCCCATTGCCGGATGATCTCACCGACACCGTCCAAGTTTTCCGTCACTGCCTCTGCCACAACCCATCTCTCGTCGCCGCACTTGCCTTTGCGCAAAGGTACTGTACGATCTTTTCTACCACCCCACCGGCGCGGAACTCCGGCGATCATCTCGCCGGGACAGCTCGGCCGCGCCGACGACGTGCACGCCGACGGCGGCCACCGGCAGCGAGAGCCGCGTGCCGACCGCGGCAGTGCGGCCGGTACACGGACCGGCAAGACAAGGCAGAGGGTAGTCCGGATGCACGAGGCGCTGAACACCGTGGCCCAATGGCAGGCGGCCGGAATCGACTGCGCCCTGGTCACTATCGTCCGATCGGCGGGCTCGATTCCACGGCCCGTCGGCACCGTCATGGCCGTCGCGCGCGGCGGGACCGTTGTCGGCAGCATCTCAGGCGGCTGCATCGAGAGCGATGTCTTCCATATCGCCACCGAGGTGCTGGACACCGGGAAAGCGACCCTCCGCCGATACACGATCGACGACGACGCCGGATCCGTCGCACTGATGTGCGGCGGCTCGATGGAAGTCCTCGTCCAGCGCGCGGGGCCGCAGGATCTCCCCGGCCTCGCGCTGGTCGCTGACAGCGTCGCGGCGGGGCAGCCGGTCGCCACGGCAACCGTCGTCTCCGAGTGCGCCCACCTGGGCAGGTCGATCGTCGTGACCGGCGCCTCGTCGGCCGGCACCTGCGGCGATCCGCTCCTGGATGCAGCAGTCCTCGCCCGGGCCACCCGTCACCTCGAGGCCGGCACGGTGACGACCGTACAGCTGGGTGAGACCGGGAACTGCGCCGAAGCCGCACTGTCGGTGCTGATCTCGTCGATCGCCCAGCCGCCGAGCATGCTGGTGTTCGGCGCGGTCGACTTCGCCCACGCGCTCGTCCGAACAGCGAAGCTCCTGGGGTACTCGGTGACACTGTGCGACGCCCGACCGGCTTTCGCGACACCCGAACGTTTCCCGGAAGCCGACGACGTGGTCGTCATGTGGCCTCAGGACTTCCTGAGGCAGGCTGTGATGACGCCGTCCACCGTCATCTGCGTTCTCACCCACGATCCGCGCTTCGACGTTCCGGCAATCGAGATCGCCCTGCGGTCCGAAGCGCGCTACGTGGGTGCCATGGGCAGCCGACGGACGCACACCGACCGCATGGAACGCCTCCGCGCCGCTGGCGTCACCGAATCCGAGCTGAGCCGCCTGTCCTCCCCGATCGGTCTCGATCTGGGCGCCGCAACTCCGGAGGAGACCGCCATCTCCATCCTCGCGGAGGTCATCGCGCTGCGCCGCGGCGGTAGCGGAATGCGGCTCGGCGGGTTGGCCGGTCCGATCCACCCACCGACCCCGACCAGCCCCACTGGGTCATATCCGCGCACGTCGACACCACCCACGACCAAGAAGGAACCGGACCGAACACACGATCACTTGCGGCGCAGAGGTGTTTCCCAGACGAGCGCAGCAACGGGCGCTGACCGGTGACGGACCCAGGGATCGACCGGCGTACTTCGCCGATGCCCAGGTCATCGAGTGCGGTGCGGTAATCAGCGCCCCTGCTTCGAGGCAACCGCTCCACGGGGTTCCGGTGCGCAGCAACGACTTCGCCGTATTTAGCCGCAGGCCATCACGGGCAGAATCCGACCAGTAGTCGGTCGGCACCGACAAGGCGATCACATCAACCATCGGTAAGCAATGCTTATCGACGGCCATGCCACGCCGGCCCGGACATACTGCTGAGCGGAACGTGGTCGTCACGTGGCAGAAGCTAAGTAGGCGGCCGATAGGTAACGTCTCTGGCTATCGCCTCGTCGATCTGCTCGGGACTCAAAAGACCCACTGTGTGCGACACAGCCGCACCGGCAGCCGCCGTGCGAATCGCGAGCGCTGCGGCCGAGACATCGTCCGGGACGTCACCGATGACGAATAAGTCGTCCTCGCCGAATGCGAAATAGCAGGCTTCTACCCGACCACCCACGCTCTCCACCATTTCCGTGATAGCCGCGCGGCGCGCACTGCCGCCCTGCGCCAAGAGGCCCTGCGCCCCCTCTTGGAGATAGCTGACTCGCCACAAGTACTTGGGCATACCTACCAGCCTCCTCTGCTCCGGGCTATCTCGGCGAGACCGACCCTACGGGCCCGCTCCCCCACAAACCATCCTGGACGAACGCCGTCGTCGCAATGATGCGGCAACGTAACTGTGGCGATATCGGAAATCCGGAGCGCGACCGGGTGCGGCAGGAGATCGTGCCGGCGCGATTCGATCCGACATGCGAAATCTGGTTCAGCCCCGCAGAATCCACAGCCCGCTCAGGCTGAGCAGTACGACGCTCACGGCGAGTAGAGCCCCACAGCCGGTGGAAGGCGAGACTGAACCGTCCGCGAATCGCGTCATGCGCAGTGGTCGTGAGCGGCACTCGTGGAGCGCGACGCCGGCGACGAGCGTTCCGGCAACGGCGGGACCGAGCAGGGCCGCAGGATCGGCGGATGGAAGCCAGCGCAGAGAGGCCGCGACAACCGCGAGGATCGACAATTCGGTTCGGACGAATGACAGCGAGGTGCGTTCGGGCTGTAATCCAGGGTCGGTCGAATGGGAAACGGCCACTCAGGAATTCACCACTGCGATGGTCAGCACTGCCGCACAGACGAAGAGGACCCCTCCGACAACTGGCGCCATCACCGGGGTCGGCAGGCGGCGGCCGGTCCGCAATGCACGTTCGGCGCCGATCCAATGCGCGAACGAAGCAACGGCGATGACGCCTCCTACCACCAGCAGGAGAGCGGCCAGCGACGAGCGAACCACCGGGGCGAGCAGATTGCCGCTGAATGCCTCCAGTCCGAGCCCGGCGGCGACCAGAGCCGTCGCCGTCCGGATCCAGGCCAGATAGGTGCGTTCGTTCGCGAGTGTGAAACGTGGATCGGGGTCCTCTCCGGACCGCAGCAATGCCCAGTTCAGGAGCGACCGGCCGGTCCTTTCGGAAAGCCGGTTCTCCTCGTCCTGCGTCGCGACTTTCTGGGTCACAACGCCGCCGAGTAGGTTCGCGCGTAGTCGAGTCGCAGCTGCTTCTTGTCGAGCTTCCCGACGCTGGTGCGGGGCAAGGCATCTACGTAGAAGACCGTGTCTGGGAGCTGCCATTTGGCGAACGAATCCGCCAGCAAGGCATGGATCTCCTCGATCAGCAGCGGCTCGCCGTCGACGGTGACCACGAGTGCGACCGGTCGCTCCTGCCATTTCGGATGCGCGACACCGACGACGGCGGCTTCGGCGACGCGCGGGTGACCGACGATCGCATTCTCCATGTCGATCGAGGAGATCCACTCGCCGCCGCTCTTGATGACATCCTTGAGGCGGTCGGTCAGCTTGAGATAACCATTCGGTGAGATCGTCCCGACGTCCCCGCTGCGCCAATAGCCGTCGATGAACCCGTCGGAGGTGTCGTCGCGGCCGTGATAGCTCTCGGTGATCCACGGACCACGCAGCAGGATTTCGCCTTGACTGGTTCCATCGTGTGGCACCTCGTTGCCGTCGGCATCGACGATGCGGATGTCGACTCCATTCATCGGAAGCCCCTGACACCGCTTGAGATTCCAATACTCGTCATCGGAGAGCTTGCCCCGGAGCGAGAACTTGATTCCCCTGTTGAGCACGGCGGTCGGCGTGGTCTCGGTGGCTCCGTAGCCGTGGATGATGTCCGCGCCGGTGAGCTCGTAGAAACCACGCATCAACGACATCGCCGGCTCGGTGGAACCCGACAGCAGCCGGGCACGACTGAAATCCGGTTTCGGATCGAGCTTTTCGAGGTAGCCGAGCATCGGACCGAAGATCGCAGGCGCGCCGTTCGCGACCGTCACATCCTCGGCGATCATCGCGTCCACCAACATCCCGACCTCACCCGCCGCGTACGCACCGGGCAAAACGATCCTCGCCGCACTGTAGACCGCGGACTGCGGGAGTCCCCAGCTCTGTGCGTGGAACATCGGCGTGATCATCATGACCGAGTCCTGCGCGCACATCCCCAGCGCGGAAGCCTGCGCCATGGTGTGCAGATAGATCCCCCGGTGGGAGTAGTACACGCCTTTCGGACGACCCGTGGTGCCCGTGGTGTAACAGGCGCTGTAGGCCGAGCGCTCGTCGATCACCGGCCAGTCGTATGTCGGCGAGGCGGCCGCCAGCAGGTCCTCGTAGTGGCACACGTTGGGCAGCGACGTGCTGATCTCGGCCGACGGTCGATCCGACATCACCACCCACATCCGCACGCCGGGTGCGTGCGGCGCGATCGCCTCGGCCACCGACAGCAGCGATTCGTCGACGAGAACGACCGAGGCGCCGCTGTGCGCGGCGACGTATCCCAGGTCTTCGGTGGCCAGCCGCAGGTTCATCTGGAGCATCACGGCCCCGAGGCCGGGGATCGCCCAGTACAACTCGAAGTGCCGTCTGCTGTTCCAGTCCAGGATGCCGACTACATCGCCGGCATCGACACCCAACGCCCGCAACAGATGTGCGCCGCGCTGTACACGGGTGTAAGCGTCCGCGTAGGTGTACCGGTTCCACGTCCCCTCGGCATCGCGGAAGACGATCTCCTGCTCGGGGTATGTCCGTGCCGAATGACGCAGGAGCGTTGTGGTGTTGAGCTGGTAGCTGTCGCCGTGGGTCGCCGCGAATCCGCTGATGACGTTCATAGGGGTTCTCTTTCTCAGGTTGGTTCAGGAATCGGAAGCGACCAGCGCCAGGCGCCGGGCATCTCGCTCCGGGTCCGCGAACAGGAGTACGCACAGGCCGGCGACCGTGAGCAGACCGGCGCCGATCAGGAACACGGTGTGGTAACCCGCCGCCGCGCCGTCTGCCGCCTGCACCAGCCGTCCGGTGAGAAACGGCGCGATAACACCCGCTGCTCCGAAGAATCCGAAGAGGGCCCCGAATACCTTGCCGCGCTGCGCAATCGGCGCAATTTGTGCGACGGCGGCGCTCGATGCGGCGTAGCTCGCCGCGAACAGCGCGAATCCGGGAAGCATGAGCGCCAGCTGCAGCGGGCCACTGGTGAACACGAAGGCAACGAGACAGGCGCCCGCAACGAGCACCGCCGATCCGGCCACCCCCGCGCGGGCCCGTCGGGTCGAGACACCCCGCCCGATCAGGTATCCGGAGATCACGCCCTGTCCGAAGATCGCCAGCGCTCCGGCACCGGCCACCGCAGCGATCAGGTTTCCGGTCGTGATGGTGCTCATTCCCTGGATGGACTCCAGGTAGGTCGGTAGCCAGGTTGTCAGCAGAGCGGTGACGAAATAGCAGGCGAATCCCGCGAACGCGAAGCACAGCCAGGTCGGTGTGGCGAACACGCGCCAGTACGAGACCTCGGGTTCGGTACCGACGACGCCGACATCAGGCGCGTCCACCATCGGCACCGGAGGTTTCGAGTGCTCGGGCTTCTTGTCGAAGGGCCCCTCCCGACCGATGCAGAGCCACAGCACAGCCCACACCAGACCGGCGATGCCCATGACGCCGAAGCACCACCGCCAGCCCCAGGCCTCCTGCACCAGCGACAGCAGCGGAGCCGCCACGACCAGCCCGACCCCCGAGGCCGCCAGCACAAGGGAACTGGGAATGTCGCGCTTCTCATCGGGGAACCACTTCATCACCGCGTGCAGCGCGACGGGCGTGGAAGGTCCCTCGGCCAAGCCGAGGACGACCCGCGAAACCACGAGCACCGTGAACGACGCGCCCCCGAGCATCGGAAACTGCACGATCGACCAGACGAGAGCCATCGCGAGCAGCACCCACCGGGTTTTGATGCGGTCGACGAGGACACCGCCCGCCACCGTCCCGATCGCGAACAGAAAGAAGAACGAGCTGGCCGCGAAACCGTACTGGGACGGCGTGAGTCCCAGGTCTTCCATGAGCGCTCCGGCGGTGAGGCCGAGCACCGCCTTGTCACCCCAGTTCACGATGACGAACAGGGTGAGCGCGGCGGTGATCAGCCAGGCCCTCCGGGTCGAGTACTCGGGGTGCTGTTCCGGCTCGGCAGGTACGGGTGCGGCCGCGATCTCTTTGAGTGTCATGTAGCTGTTCCTCCACGGGCGAACATGCGGGGTTTGTCGATCCGGGGAACGACTTCGCCCGGGTATAGATATCGAGATCAGTGCGAGAAGTAGGTGAATTGCCTCAGGCAGGCGGCAGGTAGGTGGTTCGCGGCTGCAGACACGCCGCGAGCCCTTCCGGACCCAGCTCGCGGCCGAGGCCACTTGCCTTGATTCCGCCGAACGGAGCGACGGGATCGAGCATGTAGTAGTTGATCCCGAAGGTCCCCGAGTCCACGGCGTGGGCGATTTCGTGTGCGGCGGCGAGGTCCGCGGTCCAGATCGTGCCTGCCAGGCCGTAACTGGTGTCATTCGCTATCCGCACCGCATCCGCGACGGACTCGTACGGCATCACCGACAGGACCGGTCCGAAGATCTCCTCCTGCGCGATCACGCTGCCCGGATCGACATCGGCGAACAGCGTCGGCTCGACGAACCACCCGTGCTCCCGGTCCATGGGCCGCCCGCCGCCGGCGACCAGCCGTGCGCCGTCGGCGACACCACGGGCGATGTAGTGCTCCACCCGCTGCCTGTGCTTGTCCGACACCAACGGCCCGATCTGCGTCTCCGGCAGCAGCGGATCACCCACCCGCGCACCTTTGACCATCTCGGCAAAAAAGTCGACGACCTCGTCGTATCGGCTCCTCGGAGCCAGGATTCGGGTGTTTGCGACGCAGGTCTGGCCGTTGTTCAGCAGAGTGGCCTGGAACAGGCCCTCGGCGTGGAGTGCGAGATCGGCATCCTCGAGAATGATCGCGGCCGACTTGCCGCCCAGCTCCAGTGTCACCGGGCGCAGCAGCTCACCGCAGCGGGCGCCGATTTCCCGGCCCACCGCTGTCGAACCGGTGAAGGTCACCTTGTCCACGCCCGGGTGCGACACCAGGTAGCGGCCGATATCGGCGCCGCCCGTGACGATGTTGATCACCCCGGCGGGCACCCCGGCCTGCTGGACTGCCTCCGCGAACAGGTAGGTGTCGAGTGTCGTCTCAGGGCTCGGCTTCAGGACGACGGCGCAGCCGGCAGCGAGTGCCGGGGCGACTTTGAAAGCGGTCAGCAGGTTCGGGTAGTTCCACGGAATGATCGCGCCGACCACGCCGACGGGTACCCGGCGCACGTGCGCCTCGCCACCGAGCACCCCCGGGCGGAGTTCCTCGAACTCCGTGTTTCGCACGAGGGCGGCGTAATACCTGAACACGGCCACCGGGATCGCGGCCTCGATGGCGAGGGCGGTCGAGATCGGCATCCCGTTCTGCTGCGCTACCCGCGCGGCGATCTCCTCGCCGCGCGCCTCGAGTTCGCTCGCGAGCCGGTCGAGCACATCGGCACGCTGCGCGGGTGACCATCCGCCCCATCCGCCGCGGTCGGACAGGGCCCGGCCGGCGGCGGCGACCGCGGCGTCGACATCGGCCTCGGAAGCCGCGGGGACAGATCCGATGACCTGCCCCGTCGACGCCGAGCGGACGGTGATCGAGTTCGCCGACAACGGCGCGGCCTGGACGCCGCCGACGAACAGGGTGCGGTATTCGAGCATGGTGAATTCTCCGGATTGTTCGATGGGTTCCGATGGCATGGACTGACCGCGCCCGCTCTTCGGTGGCGCGGTCGCCGTCAGAACGGCTGGTCGCCGACGACGGTGACCCGCTCCATGACGCGACGCTGCGGGTAGTAGTCGTTGATCGCATAGTGCTGGGTCGAGCGGTTGTCCCAGATCGCCACCGATCCCGGCTCCCAGCGGAACCTGACCTGGTACTCGGGCACCCGCGCCTGGAACATCAGGTAATCCAGCAGCCGGTCCCCCTCGTCGCCGGGCAACTCGACGATCTCGCTGGTGAACGGCTCGTTGACGTAGAGCAGCTCGCGGCCCGTTTCCGGGTGGATACGGACGACCGGGTGCGCTGTCGGCGGGTGCAGTTTCTCCATGGCCTCGACCTGTTCGGGTTCCATCACCAGCCCCCAGGATTTGGTGAAGGTGTGCATCGCCGTCAGGTCGTCGATCTGCGTCTTCACCGAGTCGGGAAGGTTGTCGTAGGCCGCGTACATGTCCGCCCACATCGTCTCGCCACCGGTGTCCGGCACTTCGATCGCACGCAGGATCGACGCCATCGAGGGGTCGCGACGGAACGAGGTGTCGCTGTGCCAGGTGTTCTCCTGACCCACCGCCATGGCACCCTTCGCCAGCCGCGAGATCTCCTGTACGTCCCCGTTGGGGAAGAAGTCGTTGACTTCGACGTCCCCCCACTGCTTCGCCAACGCGATGTGCTCTGGCCCATCCAGCTGCTGATCGCGGAAGAACAGAACCTTCCACTCCAGCAGTGCGCGATGGAGCTCTGCATGCAGGGCATCGTCGACGTGCCGCAGGTCGACACCCTCGATGTAGGCCCCGATCAACGGCGTCGCGGGCCGCAGCGAGAGCAGCTCGTAGCTCTCGGGTCGTGACGCGAATTCCGACTGTCTGCGCAGTTCACGCGCGCCGAAGTGCAGGCGAGGATAACCTTGCGCACCGACGTTGGGGATCTGCATGAAGGGGCTTTTCGTAGTGGTCGACTCCATGAGAGAAGTGTGCTGCCGATCACAAGACGATCGGCTGTGTATGACCCCAAAGATTGATGAGGTGAATGTGCTACAGCACAATTCGGCGATGATTCACTACGGCTCGCTGATGGATGACGATCGAGAACCACCCGCGGGTGTTTCCGACATCTTGGATGGAATCAGCAGCCGCATCGCCGTTCTCGCCCATCGAACCGCTCACACGAACGTGACCACGCAGAACCTGCCGAGGGAAGTTCGCGACTCCGAGCTCCCGTCCATGGGACAGCGTTACTTTCCGCTTGTTCTTCGCAGCCTGCGCCAGGGGCGGCCACCAGGCGACGGCGACCTCCGAATGCTGCGCTCACGAGCTGCGCAACGTGCCCGCGAGGGTGTGCCTCTCCCGTTGCTGCTGCACCTGTGGCAGAAGGGTTTCCAAGAGTTCTTCGCCGAGTGCCGCCGCCTCGCCTCGACCATCGATGCGTCACCGGAAGCACTCGGCTGTATCGGATCCATGAGCCTGCGCCTGCAGGAGATCTTCACGGCCGAACTGGTGAACGCCTACCAGCACGAGCAGGCCATTCTCTCGAGCGAACAGACGGGCGCAACCCAGCTTGTCGCTCGCCTGCTGCTGCTCGACCAAGACGCGCGAGCCGACGCGGAGCGGCTCGGCGTACTGCTCGCCGAGCGCTACCACGTGCTGGCGCTCAGGTTCGGATTCACCCCCGACGAACTCGCCTCCGAGAACAGCAGCCGGGTCGTCGCGGGACGGCGCAAACTTCACCGGATGCTGCGGCTGCTGATGCCCGGCGGCGGGCCTGCGGTACTCCCGCATCTCGACCGGACGGGCGGTCATGTCCTCATCCCGTGCACCGGCAGCACAACTGTGGCAAGCCCGGATCACACCACCAGGCTGGTCGCCGCCATGCAGTCGGCGGCGGGTGCGCCCGTGATCGCGGCGATCGTCGAGCGAGCGCGGGTCGGCTTGCTCCAGGAGGCGGTGGACGAGGCAGACGACGTGCTGCGACTCTCCCTCGCCTTGCACCGATCCCCCGGGCTCTATCGACTTGCCGATGTCGCGGTGGCCTACCAACTCAGCCGCCCCGGCCCGGCAGCCGAGCAGCTGCGCGAATCACTCGCACCGATACGCAGTCAGCCCGAACTGCTGCACACGCTGCAGACCTACTTCGACTGCGATCTGGACCGCCAGCGCACCGCGCGCACGCTCGCCGTTCACCCCAACACCGTCAACAACCGGCTCAACCGCGTTGCGGAGATATCGCCACACAACCCCTTCACCGTCAACGGAATCACCGCACTGCACGCCGCGCTCACCGCATACACACTCGAAGAGGCCACCCAGTGAGCCCGCACCTCGTATGGCGAGGAAGCGGCCGCTGCCATCCGGTCACGCGTGGCCGCTCGCATCGCGTCCCGTATCTTGGCGGGGCAATTCTGCGGCAAACCGACGAAAGCCGAGGAACCACATGCAGGGGCCGGAACTTCTCGCGACCTGGCTGCGGGAATTCGCGCAGGAGCAGTCGGAGGCCGGCTGCGTACAGGCGTTCGTGGACACTGTCGACAACTCCATCAGGTCGCAGATGCCGATCTTCGACACCGACCCTGTCCTGACCGAGGACCTGCACCGCAGCACGCGATACCAATGGCTGGCGTTCCTGTCGGTCCTCCAGCAACGCGAGCACCAGATCCTGCTGCCGCCGCAGGCGCACGACCTGGCAAGGACTCTCGCTCGCCGCGGCCACGAGCTCGGCGTCCTCCTGAAGGTCTATCGCTCCGCGCACAACGGGGTGTTCGAGTACTGCACCGCGGTCGTGGAATCGCTCGACGACCAGGCACCACCACGTGAAGAGGTACTGAAGCACCTGTGGAACCGAGTCGACCGCTGGCTCAACGACGCGATCGAAGTGCTGATCGAAACGTTCTACGAGGAGCGTCAGGAACGCCACGAGGGTGCCTTGGCTCGGCGAGCCGAGGTGGTGGAAACGCTGCTGGCCGGCGACCCGATCAGCGTCGACGAGGCGACGGATGTCCTCGGACATCCACTGCTCCAGTGGCAGCTCGGTTGTGTGCTGTGGGCATCCGAAGCCGGAGCGGACTCCGCCGCCGCCGTGTTGCAGACGGCAAACGATCTCGCGAAGTCACTCGGCGCCGCCAGGCCGTTGTTCCGCGTTGCGGGCAGCCGCGATATGTGGGTCTGGGTCGCCACCCCCGCACAGCCGGACCTCACGGCCATCCGCCATCTCGAGCCCCGACTGGCCGAATTGAAGGTGCACCTTTCGCTGGGTGTGCCCGCGCCCGGCGTCGAGGGATTTCGTTCGAGTCACGCTGAGGCTCGCGCGGCGCAAAACCTGTGTATGACGGTCGCGACGTCGCCGACGATCGTCGACTATCGCGCGGTCGAATTGCTGTGTCTGGCCGCCACGAGCGGCGTCCTGATGGAACGGATGGTTCGACGCGAGATCGGGGCCC
This sequence comes from Nocardia sp. FBN12, assembly GCF_054031145.1. Taxonomy (NCBI): domain Bacteria; kingdom Bacillati; phylum Actinomycetota; class Actinomycetes; order Mycobacteriales; family Nocardiaceae; genus Nocardia; species Nocardia sp. FBN12. Next base: position 1,542,347 of record NZ_CM132926.1, on the reverse strand, counting down.
TGCGCGGAGTCGACAAGAACCTCGCCCAGCTGCGCCAGACGACCCTGGCCTTCTTCACGAACCAGATGAATATCGAGGCGACGGCCGCGAAGTTGTTCGTGCACAAGAACACCGTCCGGTACCGGCTCGCGCGAGCAGAGGAGCTCCTCGGCCACCCGCTCGTGGAGCGCACCGCGCTCGTCGAACTGGCGCTGCGGTACGTCGAGTTCTTCGATCCATCAGGGAATCTCTGACTCCAGGAGTGGCCGTACCGCCGGGTGTCGGCTCAGGCGTCTCGAACTCCTGCCAGAAGGCGGCTGAAGCCTCGTCCAAACGTCGCAACCGGGCTTGTATTTCTGTACAAGCGCCACAGCGGAAAAATTGCGACATTGGTCTCATTGCTGCCAGAGGGAGGTGCACGTCACATGAGTTCCTATGACTACATCGTTGTCGGTTCCGGTTCAGCGGGAGCGGTCGTCGCAGGCCGTCTGAGCGAGGACCCGAACAATTCGGTGCTGCTGGTCGAAGCCGGCGGCTCCCACCGGACCATGAACGTCCAGATCCCGGCGGCGTTCGCCAAGCAGTTCAAAACCGAGCTGGACTGGGACATCACCACAGAGCCCGAGCCCCACCTCGGCGGCCGGCGGATCTACCATCCGCGCGGCAAGATGCTCGGTGGGTGCACCTCGATGAACGCGATGATGTACATCCGCGGCAATCGGCACGACTACGACGACTGGGCCAAGGGCGGCGCCACCGGCTGGTCCTACGATGAGGTGCTGCCGCTGTTCCTCCGCTCGGAGAACAACAGCCGCGGAAGCAGTGAATACCACGCGACCGGTGGACCGCTACACATCAACGATCAGCGCTCCCCGAACAGCTTGGGCGATTCCATCATCGAAGCGATGGTCCAGGCCGGCATCCCGCGCAACGACGACTTCAACGGCGCCGAACAGGTCGGTGCCGGCTTCGCTCAGGTGACTCAGCACAAGGGACGCCGCTGGACCACGGCCGACGCCTTCCTGGTTCCCGCCCGCAAGCGCAAGAACCTGACCGTCCTCACGAAGGCCCAGACGCGCAAGCTTCGGATCGCGGGTGACCGCGTGGTGGGGATCGAGGTCGAGCGCGGTGGACGCCGGGAGATCTACGAGGCCACCCGCGAGGTCATCCTCTCCGCCGGTGCGTTCAACACCCCTCAGCTGTTGATGCTCTCGGGCATCGGTCCGGCCGATCACCTGCGCGAGCACGGCATCGACGTCGTCGTCGACAACCCCAACGTGGGCGAACACCTGATGGACCACCCGCTCTATCTGAACAACTTCGAGACCACCGCCACCGGCACCTTGGCCGAGGCTGAGTCGCCCAAGCAGCTGTTCAAGTTCTTCACCCAGGGCCGCGGCCTGCTCACCTCCAACGTGGCCGAGATCGGCGCCTTCTTCCACACCCGCGACGGCGAGGCCGCCCCCGACATCGAGATGATCGCCGGCCCGGTGTACTTCTGGGACAACGGCTTCGCCGAGCACGACAAGCCGGCGTACGTGCTGGCCCTCTCGCTGGTGGGTTCTCAGAGTCGTGGACGAGTTCGGCTGCGGGACGGCAACCCGCTGTCGAAGGTCGCGCCGACCTTCAACTATCTCGCCGAGCAGGCCGACATGGACTCTCTGGTCGCCGGTGTGGAGCGGACCCGTCAGATCGCGGCCTCGCCCGCGCTCGAGGGTGTCACCACCAAGGAGCTGCACCCCGGACCCCAGGCACGTACCCGCGCGCAGATCGAGGCGAAGATCCGCGAGGGCGTGATCCACACCTATCACCCCTCGTGCACCGCCCGGATCGGCACCGAGGCCGACGGAGTGGTGGACCCGCAGCTCAAGGTCCACGGCATCCAGGGCCTCCGCGTGGCCGACGCATCGGTCTTCCCGACGATCCCGCACGGCAACACCCACGCGCCGACCGTGATGGTCGGCGAGAAGGCCGCCGAGCTGATCCGTACGGGCAACTGAACCCGCCACCACCGAACGAGGAGAACAGCGCATGACAGACACCGTTCAGGTGACCAGCCGCTCCGAGGCGGACCGCATCGTCGAACGACTCCAGGGAGGCGAAGCGGCGTGGGCACGCACCTCCCTCGCCCAGCGGCGCGCGATGCTCCAGCAGGTCGTCGCCCTGGTCGCGGAGAGCGCCGAGGAATGGGTCGACATCGCCGTGGGGATCAAGGGCGTCGACCCAGCCTCGCAGACCGTCGGCGAGGAGTGGATCAGTGGGCCGTGGGCCACCCTCGGCTACCTCGGTGCCTTGGCCAACACCTTGCAGGTGATGGAGAACGGTGGCGACGTGCTCGCCGGCGTGGACGTACGCCGCACCGCCTCGGGTCAGCTCGCACTGCAGGTGCTCCCGCACGGCACGTTCGACAAGCTGCTGCTCAACGGATTCTCCGCCGAGGTCTGGATGCAACCGGGTGTCGACGAGGCGCAGCTGCGGCGTGAGGTCGGTCTGGGCCAGCGGGTCCCGCACGAGACCGGCGGGATCGCACTGGTGCTTGGCGCGGGCAACATCACCTCGATCGTGCCGCTGGATGTGCTCTACGTCCTCTTCGCCGACAACCGGGTCACCGCGGTCAAGCTCAATCCGATCAGCGACCCGCTGCTGGAGATCTACCGTCGGATCTTCAAGCCGTTCATCGACCTGGGTGCGGTGGAGATCATCACCGGCGGGGTCGAGATCGGGACCGCCCTGGCCCAGCACGACTCGGTGGCCGCCGTCCACATGACCGGCAGCGAGCAGACCCATGACGCGGTCGTGTGGGGAGCCGGCGCCGAGGGCTCGGCCAACAAGAAGGCCGGGACCCCCGTGCTCACGAAGCCGATCACCAGCGAGCTCGGTGGCACCGCACCCGTGATCGTCGTACCGGGCAACTGGTCGAAGGCTGACCTGAAGTTTCAGGCCCAGCACATCGCGACGCTGCGGCTGCACAACAGCGGCTGCAACTGCATCGCCGCCCAGATCGTTGTCCTCAGCTCGGACTGGAAGCAGAAAGACGAGTTCCTGCGGGAGCTGCGCCGGGCGCTCGCCGAGGCACCCGTACGCCCCGCCTGGTACCCGGGTTGTGACGTCCGGGTGGCCGACGCCCGGCGCCTGCATCCCGACGCCGAGGCCGTCGGCGGAACTCCCGAGCGCACACTGATCACCGGCCTGGACCTGGCGGACGACAAGGAGACCGCGTTCCAGCTCGAGTACTTCGGTCCCGTCCTCGGTGTGGCAGAACTTCCGGGCGACCCCGCCGCCTTCCTGGCCGCGGCGGTCACGGCCGCCAACGATCGACTGCGGGGCACCCTCGGCGCCAACGTCATCGTCCATCCCGCGACGCTGCGCGCACTCGGTACGAGCTTCGAAGACGAACTCACCCGGCTGCGCTACGGCACCATCGGGGTCAACGCGTGGAGTGGTGTCGGCTACCTCGCCGCACACGCCACCTGGGGTGCCTTCCCCGGACACCCCCTGGAGGACATCGAGAGCGGGCGCGGGGTCGTGCACAACGCGTTCCTGCTCGCCGACACCGAGCGGACCGTGGTCCGCGGACCGTTCCGTCCGGCACCGCGATCGCTGCTGCACGGGGAGTGGACCCTCGCGCCGAAGCCGCCGTGGTTCGTGAACAACAAGACCGCAGCGGTGACGGGTCGCCGCCTCACCGCATTCGCCGCCCGGCCCGGTTGGGGTCGCTTGCCGGCGATCTTCGCCTCCGCCTTGCGCGGCTGATCCGTTCCGATACATCTGAGAAGAGACTGAACCATGCAGAGCACGATGATGGACTCGCCGCTGACCACCACCGCGGTGATGCGCCACGGCGCGAGCGTCCACGGCACCTCCCGGGTGCGCACCTTGATGGCGGACGGTTCGGCCCGGGTCGGCACCTACGCCGAGGTCGCGGCCCGTGCCGCTCAGCTCGCGCACGCCCTGCGGGGCATCGGCATCACCGGGGACCAGCGGGTCGCCACCTTCATGTGGAACAACCAGGAACACGTCGAGGCCTACTGCGCGGTCCCGTCGATGGGCGCGGTGCTGCACACCCTCAATCTGCGACTGACCGCCGACCAACTGGTCTACATCGCCGAGCACGCCGACGACCAGGTCGTCATCGTGGACGGCTCCCTGATCCCGCTCTTCGCCCCGGTGCTGCCGCGGCTGTCGACGGTGCACACTGTGGTCGTCACCGGCGGCGTCGACCGCAGCGCGCTCGAGGGCCACGGCAAGACGGTCGTGGACTACGAGGAGTTCCTCATCGCCCACCCGAGCACCTTCGAATGGCCCGAACTGGACGAGCGCGACGCGGCGTTCATGTGCTACACCTCCGGCACGACCGGCAATCCCAAGGGCGTCGCGTACAGCCACCGGTCCACGTACCTGCACTCCATGGCGGTGCTGACGAAGGACGGCATGGCTGTCGGCGCCGACGACTCGCTGCTGGCTGTCGTCCCGCAGTTCCACGCCAACGCGTGGGGCCTGATCTTCGCGGCGCTGATGGCGGGCGCGGACCTGGTGATGCCCGACCGCTTCCTCCAGGCCGAGCCGCTGGTCAAGCTCATCCACGCCGAGCGCCCGACCATCGCCGGTGCCGTCCCGACGATCTGGAACGACGTCCTGCAGTACCTCGAGGCCCACCCCGAGTACGACGTGTCGTCGCTGGACTTCGTCGCTTGCGGTGGATCCGCGGTGCCACGGCACCTGATGGAGGTCTTCGAGGACAAGTACGGCGTCCAGATCGTCCAGGCGTGGGGGATGACCGAGACCTCTCCCCTCGCCTCGATTGCGCGGCCCGCTGTGGCGCTCACCGGCGAAGACCACTGGGCCCTGCGGGCCACCGCCGGTCGGCCGGTCTGCGGAGTCGAGGCACGCATCGTCGACGACGAGGGCCAGACGCTGCCCAATGACGGCGAATCGGTGGGTGAGCTGCAGGTCCGCGGCCCGTGGATCACCGGCTCCTACTACCGCGACAACGACGAGGGGAAGTTCGCGGGCGGCTGGCTGCGCACGGGCGACGTGGGCCGGATGGACGCCGGTTCCTACATCACGCTCACCGACCGCGCCAAGGACGTCATCAAGTCCGGCGGGGAGTGGATCTCCTCCGTCGAGCTGGAGCTCCTGATCGCCGGCCACCCGTCGGTCCTCGAGGCAGCCGTGATCGGGGTACCCGACGAGAAGTGGCAGGAGCGCCCCCTTGCCGCTGTCGTCGTCAAGGATGGCCGGCAGGTCACGCCGCAGGAGCTGCGCGAGTTCCTGAGCGACAAGGTCGCCAAGTGGTGGCTGCCGGAGCGTTGGACCTTCATCGACCAGGTCCCGCGGACCTCGGTGGGCAAGTTCGACAAGAAGGTGCTGCGCGCCCAGCACCGCGACGGCGGCCTCGAGGTCGTCGAGTCCTGACCGTTCGCGTCGGCACGAGGCCCTGCGGGTCCCCCGGCAGGCGGCGTGTAGAACTGGACATATGCCGCATACAAGTCCTGTCACCGCTTGGAAGACCCTCCGCGACGGAAACGACCGCTTCGTCGACGGCACGCTGCAGCACCCCAACCAGGGCGCTGCCGATCGGGCCGAACTCGTAGCCGGACAGCATCCCTCGGCGATTCTGTTCGGTTGCGGTGACTCCCGGGTGGCCGCCGAGATCATCTTCGATCGTGGACTCGGCGACATGTTCGTCGTCCGCACCGCGGGTCACGTCGTCGACGGTTCCGTTCTCGGATCGATCGAATACGGCGTCGAGGTGCTCGGCATTCCTCTGATTGTCGTTCTCGGACACGACAGTTGTGGTGCCGTCCGCGCGACGATCGACGCGCTGGATTCCGGCGCGGTTCCCGGCGGATTCATTCGTAGCGTCGTCGAACGGGTCACTCCGTCGATCCTGCTGGGTCGCCGGGAAGGACTCGACTCCGTCGACGAGCTCGAGGCACGGCATGTGCAGGAGACCGCTGTGCTCCTGTCCCAGCGCTCGACGATGATCGCCGAGCGAATCGCGGCGGGCAAGCTCGCCATCGCGTGCGTCACCTACAAGCTGACCGACGGCCGAGCTGAACTGCACCACGTCATCGGCAATATCGGCGAGCTCGAATAGGTAGCAGCGGGTCGATCCTGGTGTGCGGTGGCATCCTCGGCAAATCAGAAGGATGCCACCACGTCGCGATCGTTGGTGTCACAAAATAGCACCGCACTCAACGGAACGTCACGGACAATGCGTCGGTACACTCAAAACCGATGTGATCTAGTGCAGTTAGCCGAGCGAATGCTGATGTCGAATCGTCGAATTCTGTGGAGGCCGAAGTGCTGACTACCGATATTCCCACGCGTAGCGAACTCAAATCACTCGCCACTGTCGTCGACAACTGGTGCGTTTCGATCTACACCCCGACCGAGTCCGATACCGCGAATCCCGACCAGAATCGGATCGCGTTCTCCAATCAGGCTCGGCGTGTGCTCGACCTCGTCACCGATCCCGACGCGCGCACCGCGTTGCAAGAGGAGTTCGATGTTCTGATCGAGGACTCCGAGTTCTGGCGGTACCAGGCGAAGACTCTGGTTGTGCTCGCCACCCCTCGGCGCATCCGCACCTATCGGTTACCCAACCAGCTCAGCGCCACGGAAACTGTCGGTGACCGGTTCTACCTCAAACGACTGCTACGGACGGTGACCTTTCCGCAGTCCGCGTTCGTGCTCGCGCTCGCCGAAGGTGGGGTGCGCCTGGTCGAGGTGAGCGCTGATCGACCGGCCCGCACGGTTCATATTCCTGGCCTGCCCACCAGTGCGGCCGACTACGCGGGTAAGGCGAGCCTCGGCGATCGCGCGCCGAAGGGGCGCGTCCAGGGCGATGAGGGCCGCAAGATGCGTGTGCGTCAGTACGCCCGAGCGATCGACACCGAACTACGTGACCTTTTGGCCGGCCGCGACATCCCGCTGATCCTGGCCGCCACAGAACCCAGCGATTCCCTGTATCGCTCGGTGAGCACCTACGACGGCCTGCTCGCGGAAAGCATCCCTGGCAATCCCGAGCACCTCTCCGATCAGGACCTCGCCGACCGCTCACGGGAGATCTTGGATCGCTACTACGCGACGCAGCTGACCGATTGGGCCGACTTGATGGACAAGCGACGCAGCGAAGGTCGAGCGAGCACCGACATCTCCGATCTGGCACGGGCAGCGACCGCCGGGGCGGTCGACAGCGTGCTGGTCGACATCGACGCGTCGGTTCCCGGCAGCATCTCGCCGGAGGGCGCGGTCGTCTTCGCCGACTCGACCGACGGCGAAGCTCCCGGTGTGCTGGACGAGATCAGCCGTCGCGTTCTACTCACCGGCGGCGAGGTTTTCGCCGTGCGCGCAGCCGACATTCCTGACGGAGCCAACATCGCGGGCGTCCTGCGATACGCGCCGTAGACAACGGTTCAGAAGGTCCAGATCAGTGGAACCGCGAGCACGGTGACGGCCAGGAACCAGGCCAGCATCGGCAGACCGAGTTTCCAGTAATCGCCGAATCGGTAATCCCCCGGGGCCATGATCATCATGTTCGCCGGGGTCGCGACCGGGGTGAGAAATGATGCTGCCGCGGCGACCGCGACAGTCATCAGGAGCGGCAGCGGTGATACCGCGATTTCGTCAGCGATGGCGACGGCGATCGGTATGACGATCAGCGCGGTCGCGGTGTTGCTGATCAGCTGACCGAGGACAACCGTGACGGCGAACAACCCGATCAAGAGCAGGTGCCGATCGAGATCGCCGAAGACGGACAGGAAGATCGAGGCCAGCTGGTCGGCGGCGCCGGTGTCGCGGATAGCGGTGGACAGCGGGATCATGCCGCCGACCAGAATGAGGGTGGTCCAAGAAATCGAGCGGTGCGCTTGGTCGACGGTCAGAACGCGGCACACGACGATCGCGCAGGCGGCCAGGAGCGCCGCGACCGCTGCGGGCACCAGCCCGGAGGCCAGCAGCGCGATCATCACCGCGACGATTGCCAGGGCAGGTTTGGCGCCCGGCCCCATCGGCACTGTTTGGCGTCGGATCAGATCGGGCTCGTGGACCACGCGAACTTCGGGATCGGCGATGTGTTCGACCAGCGCGTTCCAGGAACCACGCACCAGCAGGGTGTCACCGGCCCGCAAGGTGGCTGGTTTCGGTCCGAGGTCTTCACCTGAGCGTTGCGCCGACAGCAATATCAGGTCGCCGCCGGCGGTCATCATGCCGGGAAAGATCGTGTGCCCGATGAACTCCGAGCGAGGCGGGATCATCACTTCGGCGACGCCGTACTCGATGCCGATCAGTTTGTCCGGACTGGTGTCGACGCGGCCACACGGCGTCAGTGCGTACTCGTCGACGAACGCGGCCACGCTGTTTTCGGCCGAGATGACCAGGGTGTCTCCGGCGCTGATCGGGCCTTCGATGCGTGCCTGGCCCGCTCGGGCGACCCCACGCAGGGCTGCGCCTTCGGGAAGCAGAGTCGCGAGGGTTTCCGAGTCGGTGCCGATGAGCTCGGATCGTCCGCTCACGCGCAGCTGGATCAGGTCATTGTGCAGGGCGTATTGCCGGGTCAATGTCTTGGCCAAGATACTCAGGTCCGGCGGCATGGTCGCCGGACTGGTGGTGGGCAGCAGGCGCGCGCCCAACGCGACGGCAATCACGATGGTGCCGACCAGCAGCGGCACACCGACGAGAGCGAATTCGAAGTAGCCGATCGCGCCGGCGCCCGCGTCGGCGGCCGCCTCGGAGACGATGATGTTGACCGGCGTACCGGTCAACACCAGCAGCGAACCAGCGTGCGCGGCGAAGGCCAACGGCATCAGCAGTTGCGATGGCGGTCGTCCGAGCCGGACCGCGAGGATCACGATCATCGGAATCAACGCTGCGACAGCACCATTGACACTGATCAACGCGGTCAGCACCGCGCAGGCGATCATCATCGACACCAGCAGCCTGGTGCGGCTCTTGCCCACTCGAGCGATCAGCTGCTGTCCTGCCCAGGCGGTGACCCCGGTCGCGTCCAGGGCCTCGCTGATGACGAACAGCGCGGCGATGAACGCGACGGTCGGGTCACCGAATCCGGCCAGGGCCTGGTCGAGGGACAGCACCCCGGTGGCGTAGAGCGCCAGGGCGACGCTGATCGCGACAACGCCGACCGGTAGGCGGTTCCAGACGAACAGCACCACCGCCGCGGCGAGCACGAGGTAGGTGATATCGGCGGGATCCACGTCAGTCCACGACGGCGGCCACCGCGAGAACCACGCAGACGATGACGAAGTTGACGGCGATCAGGGGCCAGATGAAGCGCAGATACTTGTCGTAGCCGACTTTGGCCATCGCCAATCCGCCGACGACAACCACATTGGTCGGTGCGACGAGCATGGTGAGTCCGTGGCCCATCTGGAACGCGGTGATCACCAGCGCCCGGCTGACGCCGGCGAAGTCGCCCAGCGGCGCCAGCAGCGGCATCGCCAGCGTGGCGTGCCCTGACGAGGACGGGATCAGCACCGCCAGCGGGATGTTCACGATCATGACCAGGATCGCGAAAATCCCGGCCGCGGCGCCGTCGACGAGTTGCTCCATGGCGTTGAGCACGGTGTCGAGGGTTTGGGTGTTGGTCATGATGACCGAGACGCCACGCGCCAGCAGGATGACGATCGCGGGCCCGACCATGTCGCCCGCGCCGCGGGTGATGAGCGAGACTGTCTGCTTCTCCCCCATCCTGGCGACCACGCCGACGATGACCGCGGCGATGACGAACAGCATCGCCAGCTGCGGGAACCACCAGTTGAGCTCGAACCAGTAAGGCTCGGTGAGGGTTTCGTGATACTGATCGTATTCGGCGGGACCGGTCGTTGCCCCGAAGATCGCCGACCACGGGATCACGGAGAAGATCATCAGCGCGAAGGTGAACCCGGTGATGGCCAGCACCCATTTCTGGGTGGTGCTGAGCTGCTCGTCCAGGGCGCTGTCGGCTTCGACGTCGGGATCGGGCTCCTCGTCGAACCCGACGACCGAGGTCGCCGGGTCTCGTCGGACCCGCGCGGCGTAGCGCAGCACGAACGCGACGGCGACCGCGGTCAGGACGACCCACAGGATGAACCGCAGCACGATGCCGTCACCGATCGAGACGCCCGCCTCCCCGGAGGCGACGCCGATCGAGAACGGGTTGACCGTCGAGGCCATATTGCCGACGAGCGCGCCGACGATGATGGTCGCCGCGGCGACCATCCGGTCGTAACCAAGGGCCAGCATCAGCGGAATCACCAACGCGTAGAAGCCGAAGGTCTCCACCGAAAAGCCCATTGTCGTGCCGAGCACCGAGAACAGCACCATGATGACCGCGATCAGCAGCCATGCCTTGTCACGCAGTCGCGCACCCAGCCGACCGACGGCGACCTCGAGGCTGCGGGTGGCGAAGCTGACGGAGATGAACGCGCCGAGTGCCATGATGAACAGCACGACACCGACCGAGCCGAAGAGCCGGCCCAGGTTGTCGGGGTCGACGAAACCCGTTGTCAGGTCCTGGACTCCGTACAGTCCGTTGACCGGGGCAAGGATCAGTTGCTGGATCCGTTCCCACCACGACAGTGGTGCGGAGACCTCCTCGAATGTTCCCGGGATGGGCGCACCGTCGGCGTCGGTCCCGAATCTGCCTGCCGGAATGAACAGGGCCGCGATCCAGACCAGCACCATGACGATCGCCAATACGGTGACGGCACCGGGGAATTCGAATTTCTTGCGTGGCTGAACTTCCGGCGTCGGTTCAGCGGTTGTGTCAGTACTCATCGACCCGCTCCGTTTCGTGCCGCGGCGAAGTTCTCACCGTATTCACGCAGGAACAACGCCTTGGCCAGCGTTGCTTTGGCCACTTCGTCGAGCAGGACACGTTCGTTCGGGCCGTGAATGTTGGCGTAGCCGTCGGTCGCACCGAACAGCAACTTCTCGGCCCCGGGGACCGCGGTGTGCAGCGCCATGACCAACGGGATCGAGCCGCCGCCTGCCATCTGCCCGGCTTCGGCGCCCCACGCCTGCCCCAGCGCGGACACGGCCGCGTCGAAGGCAGGACCGCCCGTCGGCGCGGCGAAACCGTTGCCGACTTCTCCGGCGGTGACAGTGAGTTCGATCCCGAACGGTCGCAGCGCCCGCAGATGGTCGATCACCGCGGCTTGCGCTTGGGCGGCGTCCTGCTCGGGATGTACTCGCACGTTCAGCACCGCTCGCGCCGATCCGGCGACCGCGTTGACCGAGGCATCGGGGGCGGGCGCGTCGAATCCGATCACCGTGATCGCCGGGCCCGACCAGATCCGTTCACCGATCCCGCCGGTGCCCATCAACGGCGTGCCGTCCAGCACTTCGGCCAGTTCACGGAACTCGTCGTCGGTGTAGGAGTTGCCGGTCCACGGCTCGCGGCGAAGCCCGTCCACCGCGACATCGCCCGCATCGTCGTGGAGCGAGGCCAGTGCACGGATCAACGCCAACCGCGCATCCGGGGCGGCACCGCCGTAGAGCCCACTGTGCTTGTCCGCGTCCAGAGTTCGCGCTTCGACCGTGACCTGCGCGGACCCGCGCAACGCCACCGTCAAGGTCGGTACGCCCGGCCGGACACTGCCGACGTCGGCGATGATCATCGCGTCGGCCAGGAAGGGGCCGGGATTCTCGACCGGATAGAAGTCGAACGGGCTACCGAACTCCTCCTGTCCTTCCAGCACGAGCTTGACGGTGACCGGCGGTTTGCCGCCGAAGGCGCGCAGGGCCCCGATGATGCTGATGATGTTGGCCTTGGAGTCCGCGGTGCCGCGCCCGTAGATGGCACCGTCGCGTTCCACCGGGTCGAACGGTGGGGTGTCCCACAGCTCGACATCCTCGGCGGGGACGACGTCGTAGTGGGTGTACATGAGCACGGTCGGTGCGTCCTGTGGTCCCGGGACCGTCGCCATGATGACCGGCGCGGTTTTCCCGTCGATCCGTAGATCCTCGATCTGTTCGATTCCGCTGTCTCTCAACAACTCCACCACGAGGTCGTGTGCCTGGAACAGCGGTTCCGGGGGGTACCCCTCGGTGGCGATCGACGGAATCCGAACCAACCGGATCAGCTCGGAGTACAGGTCGGGAAACAACGCACTGACGGCCTGTTCGACCTTTGCATCGGATGTCGGTGTGGACACAGCAATCCCTCACTTCTGCTAGTCGAGCACTGTCATTTCTGGGAGCGACGAGTGGTGAGAACTCCGGCGGCCACCGCGGTAGTGCGGCGACCGCGAGGCCGAGGCCGCATCCGGTTCCTTTGCGTCCCCTCCGATGGGCGTCGCCTGGTCCGTCACGTAACGGCGCAGCCGCCCTCTTCGAGGAGCGCGCCTCGCGACGGTCTCGACAGCTCGACGTCGGAGATGTCCACGCGTGGAATTCATTTGTTCCCCTGTGATTCGACCAACGATCCACCGGTGCAACGGATTTCACTGCCGAATCCATGGCAGCTCCGCATCCTGCCAGAATCCGAGTTTCCACTCTGAAAGTTCTTGCGGCCAAGGGCGATCAGAGCGTTACTCGATACGATTCGTTCAGTAGCGTGAACTATACGACCCGGTGCCACCATCATCGGAGTTTCAGGCGACCGACACGACAATGTCGGCGAAACGCAGGTCGACTCGGTAGCCCCTTTCGGTGTAACCACTGGACAGAGTAAATCCCGAGGATGCGGCGGTATAGCCTGCGACCTTCGCCGCGGCACTTCGGCGCCATGATGATGCTGATCCACCGCGAAATCTCTTTTCACAGAAATCACCGTCATACCGCAGGGCGACATGGCGGTGTTTTCCTGTCAGGGCCGGTTATCCGGGTGATTCAGACGCCCGCCGTACGGCTGAGTCCATGCGCACGCAGCCAACTGGCCAGCGCCTCTCCGATGGCGTCGGGTTGATCCTCCGGGGAATGGTGACCGCCGGGACCGACCCCGACAACCTCGACCGACGTGACATTGTCGCGGATCCACGCCCGCTCGGGGGCAGACTCGCCCTCGTCATCGGTTTGCAGGATCAGCTTCGACACCTCCGGTGTCGCGGCGAGCCAGGTGTCGTACTGCAGGACCCGATCGACGACGTCGGCGGGTTCGCCCTCGACGGGGATCTCACGCGGCCACATCAGCAAGGGTCGCCGCGATTCCGGGTCCGGATACGGCGCCCGGAACACAGCCATGTCGTCCTCGGTGAGACTGGGCGTCGTCTGCCGCAGGACACCCTCGATGAACATGTTGTCCTTCAGTATCATCTGTTCACCCTCCGGACCACGGAACTTGCGGAACAAGCCGGCAACCGGCTCCAAGTCCGCCCAGGTGATCGGATGCAGAAACGCCTGCAGGAACGCGATCCCGCGGACCCTGCCCGGATGCCTGCGCGCCCAGTCCGCGCCCAGCGGGCCGCCCCAGTCGTGCCCGACGATGACGATCTCGTCCAGCTCCATCGCGTCGAACCAGGCGTCGAGATAGCGGGCGTGATCGTCGAAGCGGTATCCGATATCCGGCTTACCGGAGTCACCCATCCCGATCAGATCGGGAGCCAGCGCGCGGACCTGATCGGCGACATGAGGAATGACATTGCGCCACATATACGACGAGGTCGGATTTCCGTGCAGGAAAACCACCGGAGTCCCCTCGCCGGTATCGGTATATGTCATGAACGAGTCGAGCACATCAATCTTCGGCATCACTGACCTCCTGAGCGCGCACAGCGCGGTTGTGGGTCGTTCGCGATCGGCATCTACTCGTGTGTCGGGTTCGTCGTGCCGACAGCGACGACGAACCCGCACGATGTTACCGTTTCCGGGACGTGGCAGGTCCCGACCCGCGACCGTTGTGGATTCACTTTCGAATGGATTCCGGAATCCGGAGATCACCCTGCCGAGCCGGGAGGTTCGCACAGCTCCTGCGTAATCCGCGATGCCAGCAATTCCGGCGCTTCCAGCGATGGCCAGTGGCCGACATCAGGCAAAATGACCACCCGCGTCTGCGGGCGCAACTCGCGCAACCGTTCGGGCATCGCGATGGTCGCGATGGGATCGTGCGCGCCCCAGACCAGTGTCAGCGGACCCGCGAATTCGACGAGCCCACCCGTCCACCGGTCTTGGAATTCGCGTCGTTCGAGCAGATATCGGTTCTGCCGTGGCAACAGACAGGCGCCGCCGCCCCGCTGGATCAGTCCTACCAGCGATTCGATCGCTCCGGGCGGTGCTGGAGCGGCCGGGGCGAAGCTCTGCTCCAGCGCCCGCGACAGCAGCCGTGCGGGCAACGGGAACGGCAGCGCTGTGGCGGGCAACCGCAACATGGCGCGCTGGCCGAGGGTCAGCTGCGCGAGGTCGATGAATATCGATCCGTTGGTCAGAATCACCTGTTCCGGAACGAATCCGAGCACGCCGGTATTGTGGCGATGCAATAGCTCTGCCACTACCGTGTCGCCCATGTCGTGTGCCAGTAACGCACACCGGTGAATACCTCGCTGTGACAACACCGATTCGATCAGGTCTGCCTGTTCGAACAGCGAATACCGTGCCGTGCGTGGCTTGTCGGAGAATCCGAATCCGAGCAGATCGATCAGCAGTACCCGTCGATCCGGCGACAGGTGGTGCGCCACCGCGGCGAAATCGTGCGACGACCCAGGAAATCCGTGGATGATCACCAGCGGCGGCCCCGCGGCGGAACCCAGTTCCACGACGAACACCTGATGGGACCCGACCGTCAGATGACGACCACTGGCGCGCCAATCACGAACGGATTCATTCATTCTCGACATAGAGCACCTTCTTTCGGAACCGAACGGTTACGCACCGGAACGAATTCGGATAATCAGATCGAGTCGACCAGCGCACGGGAGCGCTGCCACGCGTGTTCGCGCAGTTCGGTGTCACGCAGCGCGCGGCTGGGCAGGCGCCGCAGCAGGGGCGTGTTGGTGAAGAAGGCGCCATTGGTCGTGGCGAGCGAGGCATCCAGCGCTAGCCGCACCCCGAGGGTTGCTCCACGGTGCGCTGATCCGACCACACCGAGTGCTGCGCCGGCGCGCATCACCTTCGCGATGGCTCGTCCCCCGCCCAGCACACCGGTATCGCTGACACCGGGGCAGAAGCAGTTGGCGGTCTGGCCGAGGCCGCGCTCGGCGAAGTAGTGCGCCAACTGCTGGGTGAACAGAATGTTGAGCAGCTTGGTTTGCCCGTACCACTTCTGCGATGTCAGCAGCCCGTAATCGTGGGGTGCACCGAGCCGATCGAAGTCGACCCGCCCGGCCAGACGATGCCCTTCGGACGCGGTGACGACCACGCGTGCCGCGTCGGTGAGCCGATCCAGCAGCAGGTTGGTCAACAGGAACGGACCGAGATGATTGGTGGCCATCATCATGTCCAGCCCCTCGGCGGTGACCGCGGGTGCGGTCAAATTCACCCCGGCGTTGGCGACCAGCAGGTCGATGCCGCCGAGCTCGGTTCGGATCTCATCGGCCGCGCGGCGCACCGACGCGAGGTCGGCCATGTCGCACAGCACGATCCGTGGCGTCGACGTCGCGCCCGGCTCGGCGCCGAGTTCGTTCGCGACCTTTCGTGCCTTGGTCGCGTCGCGGGCCAGAATGGTCAGTACGGCGCCACGGCGGGCAAGTTCGCGAGCCATTTCTTTGCCGATGCCGTTGGTGGCGCCGGTGATCACGACGGTGCTGCCGTCGACTGATACTTCCTCGAAACTCATGTGCACTCTCCTGAGCTTGTCCACGGCTACCAGTTCGCTCGGCCGTCGGTGGGAATGTTGATCCAGCTGGGTTGCGCCGGGTCGAGATTCAGGTGCTGCGGCCGCAACTCGCTCTCGATCCGGAACGGTCCCAGCGGGAGGCCTCGGGGAAAATTGAACGAGTAGACGTCGACTCGAAGCCGGTGCCCGGGTTGCAGTAGTGCGTCGGTAGCGGTGAGACCGATGTCGACTGTGGTGGGTTCCCCCGGCACGATCGGTTGGCGTGAGTCCAGGGAAAGCGCCGGATAGGGATCGGTGTAGTCCCCATTGGCAGACCGAGTGGCCTTGGCTTCATCCACTGCCCGCAGCGATGCCTGCAACTGGCCGCTGGTCAGCACGGTCGATGTGCCGTCGGGCGCGACGTCGTTGACCGTCGCCGCCCAGAACCCGTCGGTGGCGTCGAGCACGGTGTTCAGGTGCAGATTGATCGGTCCGGATATCTGGGTCGGGCCGGTGACCGGTGCGCTGGTGAAAGTCAGCGCGGTGGTTTCGCTGATCCGGGAATCCTTGCCGCACACATCCAGGAGCGCGAGAGCACCACCGGTGCCGGTGGCCCCGTCGCGCGAGCACAGGGTCGCGAGTCCGGGCGCGACAGTGAGACGAGCCGACGCCCCGGGGTCTGCGGTCAAGCTGCCGTCGTGCACGCTGGTCGCCGTGGTTCCCGACGGTGCCGCGTTCAAGTACATGCGGCGGTGGCCCATCCCCGCTCCCGGGAGCTGCGCGGTGCTGACCCAGCCGTTGCCTTGCTGCCACGAGGTGACCTGATCGAACCGATCGATCCCGTTGTCGATGCCTTTGAGCCACTTGTCGAACCAGGCCCGCTGCAACACATCCAGGCGGGGCGGCCCGCCCGGCAAGCCGAGACCGCTGCCGGTCGTGAAGTGATAGGTATCGCCCATGATCAGCTTCTTCTTGGCTGCCGGGACATCGATCGCGTCGTAGATCCGCGGCGAGGAGTAGGCGAATATGTCGTGCCAGCCGCCGTAGACGAACGTCGGAATATTCACTCGCTCAGGATGTCCCAGCCAAGCCTGCCGCAGCGTCCCGTCACCGTCGAGCACGGTGGCGAGTTCGGGGTTGGTCAGGTCAGGTGTGGCGAGCGCGTTCAAGAGCACGTTGAAGAAGGTGAACGGGTCCGCGAGCCGGTCGGCCAGCCACTGCGGGTCGATGCCGCGGAACAGCGCGTCCGGGCTCGGGGCGAGTTTCGAGCTGTTGATCCCGGTCACCCAGGGCAGGATGAAGCCGACCCCCAGTCCGCCACCGGGGGCGGCGACATCGCGAATCAAGTCACTGCCAGGAACGATCGGGAAGATCGCCTTCAGCGCGTCGGGGCGTCGTTCCGCGGTCTGCATCTGGTTGATCGCCGAGTAGGAGATCCCGTTCATGCCGACCTTGCCGTCCGACCAGGGCTGCGCTGCGGCCCAATCGATGACCTCCACCCCGTCTTGCTGCTCACGCTCACCGAAGACCTGCCAGGTGCCCTGCGAGTAGCCGGTGCCACGAACGTCCACCACGACCTGGGTGTAGCCGCTCTGGACAAGGCGGCGATCCACCGCGAATGCCCGCAAGACGCCCGCGGGCAGTGCCTTCGTGAGGTCGGTGACACCCCCGAGACCGATATCGGACAGGTCGAAGGTGCGGAAGAAGTCGATCACCGCGTCGGAGAGCACCGGAACGTTGAGCATGGCGTCGAGCACCGGCGTCGCGGTCTTCGAATAGGGAGTCAGGTTCACGATCACCGGCGTTGTCTCGGCGATCGGTTGTCCGCTCGAATCCGCGGGACGGTAGACGTTCGCCTTGAGGACGGTGCCGTCGCTCATGGTGATCGGTACATCGGAGTCGGTATGAACTCGCGGATGGGCCGGTGCGCTGTCCTGCGTTTCGGTCCAGCGTGCGGCCGAGTCTGCCCCGCCGGCCTGCGCCATCGCGGGCGGGAACGTCATCGGGGCGACAGCGATTGCCACCGCGGTGAACGCGGCGGCGGCCGCGGCAATCGGATTGGGTGATCTGAACATGGATTCCTAAGTTTGTCCGGCACCCAGTAGGGCGACCCGGGCGCTCGATACATGTCGAGCCGGGCGCACAGTCGGGAGCCATCGGCCAACGACCAATAGTCGACTGCGATCCACCAAGCACCAGCATTTTGCAGGTTTCAGCTGGATCCAACCCTCCTGACGCAGGAATCGATCAGAGTCGATTGAGCGCGAGTCGACCGCGCGGGGGCCGCCTACACAGACGTCATGGCGACAACGGTGGGGTCGACCGCCAACACATCACCCATCACACGGGCCTTCCGATGCCGATCAGAGGATCTCGTAGAGGTGCATGAAAGAGGCTATATTTCACGGCATGATGCAGGAATCCAGCGCTCTGGATCAACGAGACCTGGAACTCGTCCATGCTTTGCAGATCAATCCACGGGCGTCCTGGCAACTCGTCGGGTCGGTGCTCGGGATGGATCCCGCGACCGCGGGCCGCCGGTGGGCTCGCCTCGTCGAGCACGGATGGGCATGGGTGAGTACCTCGCCTACTCCGCTGCTGGCCGGTCCGATGTGTGTCGCGCTGGTGGAGCTCGACTGCGCACCTGGCGGTATCCGGGAATCGGCAGAGATGATCAGCCGGGACAGCGAAGCGCTGACCATCGAACACATCGCCGGCGGTTGCGATCTGCTGGTCGTCGTAGTGACCACGGACCTCGCGCAGATGTCGGAATACATTCACGGTCGCCTCGGCCGAATGCGCGGAGTCACCGGTGTCCGCAGCAATATCGTCACCCACCTACTCGCCGAAGGCGGCGGCTGGCACCTCGACGTCCTCGCCCCCGCCCAACAGAGTCGGCTTCTGCGAGAAATGCGTAACCCGGAGCCACGGGTCAAACCGCTGACCTCGACCGACTACAGCTTGCTTCGGGCGCTGAACACCACCGGCCGGGCGACCACCGCAGAGCTGGCCGAACAATTATCGATCAGCCCGGCCACCGTACGCCGCCGTATCGATACGCTCACCGTCGCCGGATACCTGGCCCTGCGCTGCGAATTCGCCCGCTCCCAGGTGGGATGGCCGGCGACCGCGATCTACTGGGGCACCGCTCCCGCGGCCGACCTTGCCGGCATCGGCGCGCAACTACGGCGGCGGCCGGAGACCCGCACATGCCTGGCACTGGCGGGCCCGCGCAACGTCTGGCTGGTCAGCTACCTGCACTCCATCGCCGACTCCCCACGCCTGGAAGCCGAACTGAGTCAGACGATCCCGGAACTGGTCATCAACGACCGCGCGATCGTCTACCACACCATCAAGCAATACGGCCACGTCCTCGATACCGAGGGCCGAAGAGTCACCACGATCCCCATCGCAGGGATGCTCGGATGAAACCATCGGTGGCAATTCCACTCTGCAATCCGCCAGATCCGGCCGGAAACGTCACCTGGCGGGGCCTGGTCGACCTGTTCGAAGCAGCCGTTGGACGAAGCAGAGCCCGGGGTGCGCGCTCGTAGGCCGTGCACGGTGATTCGGCGGAGTCGGTCACCGGAGACGGTCGAGGCCAGTATGTTGTGCCTGCGGAATCGGTGGTCATGGCGATGCCGAAGCGGTGAGATGGAATGGGGCGATGGTGAAAGGCCTGGGAGCGCTCGAGAACCAGGTGATGGCAGTGCTGTGGGAGGTTCCCGACGCGCTGTCGGTGCACGATCTGGTCGATCGGATCGGGCGGGAGCAACGGACTCCGGCGTACACCACGGTACTGACGGTGGTGACACACCTTTGGGAAAAGGGCTGGGTTCGCCGGGAGAAGATCGGTCGGCGCTATCGGTATCGCCCCAGTCGTTCCCGAGCAGAAGCGACCACCGACCTGCTGCGTGAAATCCTCGACGCCAGCCCGGATGCGCCCGGCGCACTGTTGCACCTGGCGCGCACCGCCAGTGCGCGAGAGATCCAGGCATTACGGCAGGGACTATCCGCCGACGAGGACGGACCATGATCCTGCTCATCGCGCTGGTGGCAGCTGGAGCAGTGCTTGCCCTGGTCGCGCCCGCGGTCCTGATTCGCATCGATTTCGGCGGCGCGCCGGTTGTCGGGATCGCGGCCTGGATGGGTGCGGTGTCCGCGACGATCGGGGTCGGCGTGCTGGGGGTGGTCGCGTTGGCATGGCCAGGTGACCCACCCGGTAATTCGCGGGTGGCCGCGGTGGCGCAAAGCCTGGCCGAGGTCGAGCCGATGATCATCACTTGGACGGCGGACCTGATCATGCCGGTCGCGATAGCCGGCATGATCGTGCCGGCCGGACTGGTGGCTCGAGTCGCCGTCGTCCACCGGCGGCGCGCGTCGGCGCTGCGCCGACGGCACTCCGAGCTGATCGGGGTGCTCGGTCGCACCGATCCCAGCAGCGCGGGATTGGTGTGGCTCGACCATCCGGTGCCGCTGGCCTACAGCGTCGCTGGGCACGGCGGGTACGTCGTGGTCACCGACGGGCTCGCACGCTGCCTGACCCAGGCTCAGTGGCATGCGGTGCTCGCCCATGAGCACGCGCATCTGCGGGGCAGACACCATCACATCCTCGGCGTCTGCCAAGTGCTCGCCGGTGCCTTTCCTCGTATTCCGTTGTTCGCCGCCGCCCCGTCGGCACTGACCACCCTGGTCGAACTGGCCGCCGATCGAGCTGCCGCGACCCGCACCGATCCGCAGTCGCTGGGTTCGGCGTTGCGCGCGGTGGCAGTACACGGTGCCCTGGTGTCGATGTCGGCGATCGAGCCGACACAGGATTCGCTGGCTGTGCGCTTGGCCTGCCTTGGTGCCGCACCGAAGTTCCGTTCGGTGTCTCGGCGCAGGGCGGCATGGGCGCTGACGGGGATGATGATTCTGGTAGCGGTCACCGCGGTGCTCGCGGTCGGGCTCGGCTCCGTGGCAGCGTCGTTGGCCATGATCTGAAACCGCCACAAAAAACTATGCGCCATAGTATTTTGGCGACGGGCGCGCGTCGGCGGTAACCGTCAGCGCCACGAGCATCGGCTGCGCCAAAAGTGAAGTGTCATTATTTCAGAAACGAGAAGTCTTGCGTTCCACCATCATCCGCACGATGCACCAGAGGTGGCGGCTCCCGCTATCGGTCCTCACCGCCGCCGCTCTGGTCGCCGCCGGGCTCGCCGCGTCCAGCGCGATGCCCGTCGCCGCAGACCCTGGACAGACCCGCTATTCCCTGGTCAACGGCTGCTTCCGGATCGACATGCCGACGGGCCCGCTTGTTCCGGCCGCGGGCCCGTACCGGCTGCGCGCAACCGCCCTCGGTGAGTACCTGCTCTACGGGCGCAATCACGAGGTTCTGGAAGCCTCGGCTCAGTCGATCCGACCGGCCGAGAATCCCTCCGATGCCGCCGTATGGCGCGTGGACGGTTCCGGCACCAGCGGATTCACGATCACCAATGCCGCCACCGGAACAGCGGTGCCCGCCACCTTCACCCCGGACACCGGCTGCGCGGAATTCCCCGAGGCACAGTCAGGCGCCGTCGGCACACCCGGCCCCGGCGTTACCGCGGATGGATCGATCCAGGGCACCATCGACGCGCACGCGCACATCACCGCCTACGAATTCATGGGCGGAAACTTCCATTGCGGACGTCCGTGGCATCCCTACGGGGTGAAATACGCGCTGCCCGACTGTGCTTCGTACCGGACCGGCACCAACGGCCTGATCGCGAGCTTCCTCGACCACGGCGAGCCGTTCCACCCTTCCGACACCGGCGGCTGGCCCACCTTCCGTGACTGGCCCAAGCCGTCGATGCTCACCACCGAAGGTGCCTACTGGACCAGTATCGAACGGTCATGGAAGGCGGGACTGCGCGTGATGACCGTAGACCTCGTGGACAACGAATCGTTGTGCACCATGATGACCGACCGGCGAAACCCGTGCGACGACATGGCCTCGGTGCGTCTCCAGGCGGCAGGCCTGCGCGCGCTGCAGGACTACATCGACGCTCAAGCCGGTGGGCCGGGCCAGGGCTTCTTCCGCATCGCAACCGACCCGGCCGAAGCGCGCCGGATCGCCGAGTCCGGCAAACTCGCCGTGGTCCTCGGCATGGAACTATCCGACCCGATGGGGTGTGGAGTTTTTCTCGGGCAGCCGGAATGCACGCGGGCCGACGTCGATCGCTGGTTGGCCGAACTCCGAAACATCGGTGTCAGCAGCTTCTTCCCGGTTCACAAGTTCGACAACGCGTTCGGCGGCACGAAAATGGATCACGACGTGACCGGACTGCTGGTCAACGCGGGAAATTTCATGCAAACCGGAACATTCTGGAACGTGCAGGCGTGTCCGGGACCTGAACACGACAGCACCCAGCCCTCGATACCGATCGCCGGGCATATCAATCAGTTCCTCGCAAACCTCACCGGACCGCTGATCGGCGGTGCCCCGCTACCGCTGTATCCGGCTGGGCCGCATTGCAACGCGCGCGGATTGACCGAACTCGGTGGCTATCTGATCAACAAGATGATCGACCACGGATTCCTCATCGAGGTGGATCACCTGAGCGAAGCGACCGCCGACGAAGTCATGTCCATCATCGAAAAGCGCGGCTATTCCGGCGTCGTGTCCTCCCACGGCTGGGACTCGGAAAAGACCACGGCGCGAGTCTATGCCGCGGGCGGATTCGCCGTGCCCTACGCCAGCGAACCCGCGACCTTCGTTCGGGCATGGCGCGATGCCGGCGCCATGCCCCGCCCAGGGGGTGAGTTCGGATTCGGATTCGGCTCCGATATGAACGGCATCGCAGGTCAGGGCGCTGCTCCCGGGCCGGGCACGATCCGGTATCCGTTCACCTCGCATGACGGTCGGGTGAGTTTCGACCGGGAACGATGGGGCGAGCGCACATTCGACTTCAACACCGACGGTACCGCCACCTACGGTTCCTACGCCGACTGGCTCGAGGCGGTCCGGGTTCTCGGTGGCCCGGATGTCATGACCGACGTTTTCCACGGCGCAGAAATCTACCTGCGGATGTGGGACGAAGTCAGGTGACAGATCACCGCGCGCACTAAGGTGGGCCAGATGGTCACCAGCGGTGGCGTCGGCGTCGCGGGCACCGTGGGCGTCAGCAACGAAATGCCCGGCCTCACGGCCTGTTTCACCGCGCGTAACGCCAACGCGGGCGAGACCGTGATCGGCAGCCTCGGCGACAACGGGCTCGGTTCCGATGATGGCCAGCTGAGCTCCACCGGCTCGCTGAGCGACATCATCTCCGACGTGCTGGGCGATCTGATCGGTAGCTGATCTCCCAGCACCCCACTCCCGGGACGCGTCGTATCGTGCTGTCCCGGGAGTGGACCCGCGCGGCTGCGGCGTCACCGGTCGCGGCACTGTGCGGATGCCCGCTTCGGCGATGCAGGTCGTGACCAGCGCAATGATCGCGTTCGGGATCGCCGAGCGCGCTTACTCGATAGGGTCGGTGCAAAGATCGAGCGGGAGGTGAGCGTGGGAATCAAACAACGGGCCACGGTGCAGATGAGCGCGGACGAGATCGCGCAGTTCCTCGACCGCAGCCGGGTACTCACCTTGGCAACCCTCGATGCCGAGGGAAAACCGCATCTGACAGCGATGTGGTTCGGCTACCTCGACGGCAAGATCTACTTCGAGACCAAGATGAAGTCGCAGAAGGCGGCCAACCTGCGCCGCAACCCGACCCTCACCTGCATGGCCGAGGCGGGCGACACCTACGACCAGTTGCGCGGCGTTTCGATCGAAGGAACAGCCCATCTGATCGAGGACCCCGCGGACGAGGAATACTGGGCTGCCGGAATCGACGTCTTCCGCCGCTACGTCGGTCCCTACACCGAGCAGGCGCGACCGCTGGTCGAGTCCATGATGCACAAACGCATCGTCGTTCGGGTCGAGCCGACGCGCATCCGCTCTTGGGACCACCGCAAACTGGGCCTGCCCGCCATGCCACTCGGCGGCAGCACAGCTGACGTTCAACCCTGATCGGCGATCCTCTCCCGCCATGACGGGATCGCCTGGTCCTGAATCCGCTGCGTTACGGGCCTGCCTGCGCGGCCCGGTCCGCGCGACGAGACAGCTCGGCGAAGGCGTCGCGCAGCGCTTGCGGGGCCACGACCTCGATCTCGGTGTCGAAGCGTGCCAGCGCCGCGGCCAGCGCCGCCCATGACCACGAACCGATCAGCAGTCGGGTGCGTTCTCGGTCGATGGCCTCGACGACTCCGTCGCCGGCGAACGCAGCGACCCGGGTGGCGGGCAGAGACAGAATCACCTCGCCTCTGCACGGCCAGACGTCAACGCTGTCGGAACCTTTGAAGCGGGCGGCGAGGAAGGCCGCGACATCGCCACCCGGCACTTCCCTGGGTACGAAACGTGGGCCGTTGGGGATGCGGAGAGTCATTCTGTCGGCGCGGTAGGTTCGCCAGTCCACACGCTCGGGGTCCCAACCGATCAGATACTAACGTCCGTTGCGAACGACCAGGTGATGGGGTTGGACCCGGCGAGGTGGTGGTGTGCTGTCCGAGTCGGTCGGCCCCTGATAGTCGAACCGTATTTCCTCCGTGGAACGAATCGCGGTGCTCAGGTCCACCAGGATCCGGGTATCGGTTTGCCCGCCTGCCCCGGCCACGTCGATCTCGAGTGCGTCGACTCGCTGCCGCAATCGGGAAGGCAGGACCTGTCGAACGGTCGCGAGGGCGCGCGCGGCGCTCTCTTCGATACCCGCCCCGCTCGCTACCGCGATCCGCAATGCCACGGCGAGCGCGACAGCCTGCTCGTCGTCGAACAACAGCGGCGGAAGTTCACTGCCTGCCTCCAGTCGGTAACCGCCCTCGGGGCCCTTGATCGCCTGGATGGGATAGCCGAGTTCGCGCAGGCGATCGACGTCGCGGCGCACCGTGCGGCCGCTGACATCGAGCCGCTCAGCGAGCAGACCCCCTGGCCAGTCCCGGCGAACCTGCAGCAGAGACAGCAGTGCGAGCAAGCGGCGCGAGGTCGCAGTGGAGGTCGATATCGGCATGGCTTTCAGATTGCCACGAGTAGCGGACAATCCCTGTCCTCTACCGATGACAGGGTGGAATTCGTCGCCCTCCGGCGGCGAATAATCACCGGAAGGAACCACTATGTCGGTCAACGCTGTTGCTCACCTGAATTTCCACGGTCAGGCCCGCGCGGCCCTGGAGTTCTATCAGTCGGTGTTCGGGGGTCAGCTCACCCTGGCCACCTACGCGGACTTCGGGATGCCCGCCGAACTGCCCGGCGCGGGCAATGTGGTGTTCGGTCAGATCGTCGCCGACAACGGGTTCCGGGTCATGGCTTACGACGTGCCCGGCCAGGAAACGCCGACCACCCCGGCCGCGCCGACCACCCGCCGGGAAAACGGCACCACCATCACCGAGGAGCGGTTCTTCCTTTCGGTGCGCGGCGAGACCGTCGAGGAGGTCGGCGCACTGTGGGAACGCCTCGCCGACGGCGCGACGGTGATCGAGGCCTTCGGCCCAGCTCAATGGGCGCCCGCTTTCGGGATGCTCAGTGATCGCTTCGGTGTCACCTGGATCCTCGACGTCGCAGCCGAATACGTCCCGGCCTAGCGCTCTTTCGGGGTGCGACCGGACCCGGTCGCCCCCGAAGGCCCTGATCGCGGCCCGTCGCGGGCGCACGATGATTCGGCAAACCGTTCGGGGCGGCTCTCGGCCTCTTCCAGCTTGCGGCGTCAGTCAGTCTCCGGTTCTGTCTGTCGATGTCTAATCGTGCAGGTCGCGGTGGGTGTAGCCGAGCAGGCCCAGAGCTGTTGTCGCGGCGGCGATCACGGTCAGGATGACGCTGGCCAGCAGGTTCGGCCCGGTGTCCGGAACGGCGGCCAGATGTGCGAACGGGGAGATCTCGCGTAACCAGGTGGGCGCGTCGGTGCTGGCGGCGATGACGTCGAGCAGAAATCCGCCGACGACAGGGACCGCACCGATCGCGGCCACCGCGTGTGGGTACCAGCCCAGGCCCAACGTTGCCGCGCCGAGCGCCAGCAGCACCACCGGCACCAGGTTGAAAGCGCCAGCGAAAGCATCGCGCAATCCCAGAGGGGCGCCGGTACTCACCGCGCCGATCCACATGGCCGAGGCCGCAGTGGTCAGCAAACCCGCCACGCCCAGTGCGATGACGGCGATTTCGGCTCCCGCGAGTTGATATCGCGACAGCGGGAGCGCGTGTAATGGTGTCCAGCGGCGAGCCTTCTCATCCGCGGCCATGGCAGCGATGCGGGTGGCGGCATAGAGCCCGACGGGGATAGCCAGGAGAGCGAATAACGCGGCCGCGAACCCGGTTACCGAGCCGAGGCCGCCGAAACCAGCAGTGGCCGCAAGATCTGCGAAGCGCGGGTTCTGTTCGAGGAATGACACGATCGTCGAAGTCAGTGCGCCGATCAGCACGAAGTACGCGGCGATCCCCACCGCCCATCCCATTGTGGGCGCGAGCGCGCGCCGAACCGCGAAGGCGGGAACCGAACCCAGCAGACGAGTTCGCGGCGCGCGGGTATCCGACCGCACGAAGACCGCACCACCGAGGTCACGGCGACGGGCGACAATCAGCGCGGCGACGGCGGGTGCGATCGCCAGGCCCGCCAGCGCCAGCACCGGTGTCACCCGATTTTCGGCGTAGGGCGCAGCGCGGGCGGCCAAGCCGAACGGGGTGAACCACGCCGTCCACGCCAACGCGGACACACCATCGGCGAGCATCCGCAGCAACAAACTCAGCCCGACGACCGCGCAAGCCGCGCCGGTGGCCGCTGAGCGGGAGCCCAGCAGCTGTGCGGCGAGCACACCCACACCCGCGAACGTCACCGTCGAACCCAGTACACACAGGCCGTGCATGACCGCGCCGCTGGCGTCGGTGCCGGTGGCGATCAAGGCAGCGCCGATTCCGACCGCGCTCAGGAGGGCTGCCACGGTGAGTATGGCGGTGCACCACGCGACCATGTCCACGATGCGGACGCGGCCGCCGAGCACCAAATCCCAGCGCCCGCTTTCCTCCTCGCCGCGGGTGAGCCGGGTGGCGCTCGTCAACGCCCACACCCCGCACAGCACCAGCGCAGGGGTGCCGGTGCGCCAGACGGTGAACCCGCCGGGATCATCGAGCGCGCGCGGCTCGCCGAACAGGACTCGGACAGCGGGATTCTCGGCGAGCGCACGCAATGCGCCGGGGTCGAGTGTGTCGGCGAAGGTCGTCTGATATTGCA
This sequence comes from Nocardia sp. FBN12, assembly GCF_054031145.1. Classification (NCBI taxonomy): domain Bacteria; kingdom Bacillati; phylum Actinomycetota; class Actinomycetes; order Mycobacteriales; family Nocardiaceae; genus Nocardia; species Nocardia sp. FBN12. The sequence goes on along the minus strand of NZ_CM132926.1, from coordinate 1,515,407 downwards.
CAGCGACCATGGCGGACAGTCCGGTCACGATGGCGGCCACCAGTGCCGCGCCGCGCCAGACCTGACGGTAGGTGAGCCAGGCCAACGCCGGCCCGATGGCCGAAGGGATCGCTGGGTGCGGTTGCACCGTGGCGGCGGTCATCGCTGCGTCCCGTAGTAGTCGAGGAAGATTTCCTCGAGGGTGGGCTCTCGCAGCGACAACGCCGTGACCTGCGCCTGCGCGAGAGCGCGCAGGGCAGGCGCGGGTGGCCCGGTGAGGGTGAACCGCACCCGGTGCCCGTCGAGTGCTTCGACGGCCAGTACACCGGGCACATCGTCCAGATTCGGGGGCTCGCCGTGGTAGGAGACCTCCACGATGGTGCGGTGGAGTCGGCGCAGGTCGGCCAGGGTCGCGATCTCGACCAGGCGACCCTCACGCAGGATCGCGACCCGATCGCACAGTGCTTCGACTTCTCCGAGATGGTGCGAGCTCAAGAACACTGTCTGCCCGCGCCGGCGTGCTTCGGCGACGCATCGGCGAAACTCGTGTTCCATCAACGGATCCAGTCCGCTGGTCGGTTCGTCGAGGACGAGCAGCGGTGCGCGGGTGGCGAACGCGGCGACCAGGGCGACCTTCTGTCGATTTCCGGTCGAATAGTTTTTGGCGGATTTGTCGAGGTCGAGCGCCAAACGCTCGACCAATTCGGCGCGGTAGGCCACGTCGATGCCCGGACCGACCCGAGCGACCAGCTCGAGGATCTCGGCACCGGTCAGCATGGGCCACAACGCCACGTCGGCGGGGACGTAGGCGAGGTGGCGGTGAGCCCGACGGACATCGCGCGCGTCGTGGCCGAACACCCGTACCGCACCGGTGGTCGGTCGGATCAGACCGAGAAGTAGCCGGATCGTGGTCGACTTGCCCGCACCGTTGGGCCCGAGGAATCCGAACACCTCCCCGGCCGCGACCGACAGCGTGAGGTCCTCGACGGCGAGGGTGCGACCGAACCGTTTCGACAGACGATCGATGGCGATGGCGGTATCAGATGTGGCGGCGTGCGTGGACAGCACGGCAGGTGCGGACATCGGAGCCCTTTCGAATCGGCGGATACGAATTGCCGACCAGACTTCCCGGCGCACCTGCGAACGATGCTACTCGCGCCGGGCTGCCGGCGCGGTGATTGCGGCGCCGAACGTCGAGGCGAGCGGCGCCTTCTGGGTCACAGCCATGACGAGTTGTTCCTCGGCGGGGAAGGTCCTGAAAGGGCAGAATGCCCGCTCGACAGCCGGTCCACGACATAGTCTGGACTGATGACACGGCTGCCGGAAAGTAGGGCCGAACTGGTTCTGGGTCCGTTGCTGCGTCACGTCGGCGAATGCGACGCCACCGTCTGGGTCGAGACGTCCGCACCGTGCACTGTCGAGGTTCTCGGCCACCACGAACACACCTGGACCATCGCCGGACACCACTACGCTCTCGTCCTGATCACGGGACTGGCAGCCGGTTCCGTCACGCGGTACGAGGTCGGTCTCGATGGGAATCGTGTCTGGCCGCTGCCCGACGCCCCGTACCCGTCCGTCATTCGCACGCTCAGCGGCGACGCCGATCTGACTCTCGCCTTCGGCTCGTGCCGATTCAGCACACCAACTGCGACGCAGGACGACGACCACTTCGACGCCGACGCTCTCGACACCTATGCGCGGCGAGTCATGGAACGCCCACCCGAAGATCTGCCCGACGCATTGTTGCTGCTCGGCGACCAGGTTTACGCCGATGAGCTGCTGTCCCCGGAGATCCTGCACCGCATCGACGAGTTGCACGACCTCGACCAACCGCCGGGCGCCCAGATCCGCAACTTCGAGGAGTACACGTGGCTCTATTCGGAGTCATGGTCCGACCCGCAGGTGCGCTGGCTGCTGTCCACGGTTCCGTCGTCGATGATCTTCGACGACCACGACGTCATCGACGACTGGAACACCTCGAAAGCGTGGCGTGACGAGCTCGAGGCCACCGACTGGTGGGAGGAACGCATCGTGGGCGCGTTGTCGTCGTACTGGATCTACCAGCACCTGGGCAACCTCTCGCCCGCAGCCCTGGCCGACGACGAGCTCTACCAGCGGATCCGATCCGAGGGCGGCGACTGCGCGGAGTTGCTCCGCGAGTTCGCCTCCGCAGCGGACGAAGAAGCCGACGGCGCCAAGGGAGCGCAATGGTCGTATCGCCGCGATCTCGGCACCACCCGGCTGCTCGTCATCGATTCACGGTGCGGACGCATACTCGGCGGCGGCACGCGGTCGATGGTCTCCGAGCCCGAGTTCTCGTGGATCGAACGACAGACCGAGGGCGACTACGACCACCTGCTGGTGGGGAGCTCGCTCCCGTGGCTGCTGCCGCGCGCCCTCCACGACCTGGAGTCGTGGAATGAGCGCATGGCCTCAGGGGTGCGCGGCCGACGTGTGACCGGGTGGGCCGAAAGAATGCGGCGCTCAGCCGATCTGGAACATTGGGCCGCCTTCCGAGATTCGTTCGACCGGCTCGCCCGGCTCGTCGCCAGCGTCGGGCGTGGACAGTGCAGCGGCCCGGGAGGACGGGCGCCCGCCACGATCTGCGTGCTGTCCGGCGACGTTCACCACGCCTATGCCGCGCACGCGCAGTTCCCCGACGCCGTGCGGTCCCGGGTCTACCAGCTGACCTGTTCGCCGATGCACAACCGCGTTCCGACCGCCATGAAGATGATTTTCCGGGTCTCGTGGAGTCGGGCCGCCGAACGGGTGACCCGTTTCCTCCTGAACCGGGTGTCCACCGTTCCCTCCGTGTCGGTCGAGTGGAGCCGGGTCACCGGCCCCTTCTTCGGCAACCAGATAGCGACGCTGCATCTGCGTGGTCGGACCAGCCGCCTCGTGCTGGAGCAGGTGAGCACCGCCGGCGGCCGTCCACGTTTGACGACGGTCGCGGACGTGGTGCTGTCGACCGAGACGGACGGCTCGCACCGAAGCGGCGTCCGCCGAGATCCATGAATTCGCATTGATTCCGGCTGAGAATTCGGAGTTTCCGTGGGGCGCTTCCCGCTCACTCCCCCACCCCGGCCGCGCGGCCACTGACATGGGACTCGCAGGAATCATCGACGCCTCACCGGCCCGGGTTCAGGACTGTTTGCGGCGTTAGAATCGAGGGGGGTGCGAGGAGTAGAACGATGAGTACCACCAGTGTGATTGTGATCATCGTCGTCGCGGTCGTTGTTGTCATCGCGCTCGTGGCCGGCGCTGTGGTGTCGATGCGTAAACGGCGTGCGCACCAGCAGGTAGAGGCCGAGGGCATTCGCGCCCGCGCGACGGAACAGGAGTTCGAGGTCGGTCAGCGAGAGGCGCGGGCCGACGAGATCGCCGCCCGCAGCCGCGCCGCCAAGGCCGAAGCCGAGGCCAAGTCCGCGCAGGCCGAACAGCTTGCGCAGCAGGCACACGTGCATCGCGGTGATGCCGCGGATTCGCGAGCCGACCTGGACAAGGAATGGGAGCGTGCGGACAAGGTCGATCCGGACACGAAGCCGGGTCAGGCATCCGAGTGATCCGGACCGGCCGGGGCTGTCAGTGTTGCGCGCCGCAGCCCGTCGGCTGCGGCAGCTCTTCGTAGACCTCCCCGACCTCGCCGCCCAGCAGTCGGTCGGTCATCTCCTGTTTCAGCACGGTCAGCCGTTCGTCGTCGGCCGGAGTGCGGTCGCTACGGGCTCCGAGCTCGATGAATTCGTCGGTGACGAATCCCGCGTCGCGCAACCGCACCAGCACGGTCCGGTCGCGATAGCGAAATTCCCAGACGTAGCGGGCCAGAGTGACGCCGCGGTCGGTCGCAGCGAGTTCGGGCACGACGGCGAAACGATCGCCGGTGACCGCGCGCAAGGCCATTTCGATCGCGTCGCGTCCACCGGGGCCGGGGAACGCGGTGCGGACGGTGACCTCACGGCGCTCGACGGGACCGAGCACCGCGACGGCGTGGCGCATCGCGCAGTACGCGTGCGCCACCCCGCCGGGAAAGTGTGGCCCGTGGTACTTCATCAGATCGGTGAACGAGATATCGATCGGCGTACCCGATTCGAGGACTGTCAGCATGTTTTCCTCCGGTCAGCGGTGGCCCAGTACAACGCCGAGTAGAGCAATTGCGTTGCGCCGGGCATGAATCCGGACCCGTGGTGGTACACCGGGTCCATGGTGGTGACCAGTAGACGACCGGGCGTCGACTGCTCGTCGAGATAGAGGATCGAACCGTCGCGGGCACCGTCCTCGGTGTGCAGATCGACCAGGCTCACCGCGCCGGGCGGGGGTTCGAGCACACCGTGGTAGTGCCAGATCACCGCGCGGTCGGCGAAGAAGTCCCAGGCTGGATGGTCTGGGACGCGTGTGCGGAGCCTGTGGTCTTCGCCGGTTCGCCACCACCAGAACACGGTGGGACGGCTCTGTTGCCGGACGCCGGGCACCCAGCCCTCCACGGAATTCTCGCCGAAGACCAAGACGGTGACGCCCCGGTCGAGGGCAGCGAGAATGCCTGAGGTCCAGTGCCGCAACAGATCCGGGCGGAGCCGGTCGGACACCACGAGCACGTCGATGTCGGTGAGTTCCTCGGGAGCCCCGGTCCGCACATGGATCGGACGGAGCCGGTACGGCGCCAGCGCGGGGTCGGCCAGGGTGGCCAGTTGCGCGTGGCTGCCGCCGTGTAGCAAGGCGATCGAGCAGGTGGCGCGAACACGGTCAGTCATCGCGGCCCTCCAGCCATCGGACGAGCTGGGTGCGCATTCGCTGCGTGCCGCGAGCGGCGGTGGCGAACTGCAGCAGATCGTTGCCGCCGTGCACCAGGACCCGGCCCGCGCCGAGCGGGTAGTCGTAGTCGACCGGGGCGTTGGTCGTCCCGAGGGTGTGCACCACGCGGGAGTCGTCGGGCAGGTCCGCATACCAGCCACGCCCGTAGAAGCCGGCGACGCCGATCCGGGCCAGTTCTTCGAACGGCACAGGTCCCGGCGTTCCGGTGTTGTACAGGAAGGACTTCGGATCGGTGCCTGCCCACACGGGATGCTCGTTCACGCGCGTCAACGCGAGATCACGCGGGTTGCGGAAGTCGAGCTTTCGCCAGGTACTCAGGCCGTGCAGGAAGAGTCGCTGCACATGCCCGTTGATGACGACACGTCCGCCGCGTGTGACAAAGGAATCCAGAAACGGTCGCTGTTGGAGCAAGTACTCTTGATCGACATCGCCGGTCAGATGCACACCGGTGACCGAGTCGTCGCATTCTTCCTGCAGGTCGTAGACATCGATTTCTCGCATGCCGTCGATCACTTGCCGGTCGCGCGGGGCCATGAGGGCGTGCAGAACCGTCACGAGATTCCCCTGCCGAAATCGGGAACGGTCAGTCGCCTTATCGCACTCGGCGTTTCGACGTCGGCGGTGACGATCGGCACCCCGTACATCTGGGAAAGCAGTGTGCTGGTGAGCAACTCGCGTGTCGGGCCGATCCGCTGGTCGTCGGCGCTCACCATCAGCATCGACCGTTCGGCCACGTGCAGTGCGTGATCGGGATGGTGTGTGGTCATCACGACCGCCATTCCTTCGTCGGCGAGCGCGCGGAGCACAGTCAGCACCTGGGCCTGGTTGCGCAGGTCGAGGGCGGCGGCGGGTTCGTCGAGCACGATGGTGTCGCAGTCGGAGACCAACGCCCGGGCGATGAGCACCAATTGACGCTCTCCACCACTGAGTCCGGCGTAGTCACGGTCCGCGAGATGCGAAACGCCGACCCGGTGCAGCGCGTCCCGCGCGGCCTCGCGGTCGGTGGCGGTAGGAGTGCTGTAGATCTTCACCGTCCTTGCCCGGCCCATGAGCACGATATCGAGCACCGAGAACGAGAACACCACCGAATGGCTCTGTGGGACGTAACCCACGCCTCCGGTTGCCACGACGGAACCCGCCACCGGGTGCGTGATTCCGGCCAGACACTTGAGCATCGTGGTCTTGCCGCGTGCGTTCGGTCCGAGCACCGCCAATACCTGACCCGCCGCGGCGCGTACCGAGACATCGCGAAAGATCCACGGCCCCTTGGCCGAATAGCGGAACGACAACAAGCTCGCCTCAAGCATCCGAACCCCACAGGCGGGTTCGGTTGCGGATCAGCAGCGCTACGAAGAAGGGAGCGCCGATGATCGCGGTGAGGATGCCGATCGGGATCTCGGCGGTGCTGATCGTGCGTGAGAGGGTGTCGATCAGGGTCAGGTAGCTGGCGCCGAGTAATGCGCTGACCGGCAGCACCATCCGGTTGTCGGTGCCGACCATCATCCGCACCAGGTGCGGGACGACCAGTCCCACCCAGCCGATCACCCCGGCGACCGACACCGATCCCGCGGTGATCAGCGCGACGCACACCAGCAGAAGGTTGCGCAGCCGCTGGGGCGCCAGCCCCAGCGCGGTGGCGTCCTCGTCGCCCATCGCGAGGATATTCAGTCGCCACCGCAGCGCGAGCACCACCAGTCCCGCCGCGACGATCGGGATCGCCGCGGTCAGCACCTTGGGGTAGCCGGCCGTCGCGAGTGAACCCATGAGCCAGAAGACGATCGAGGGAAGTTCGCTGTAGGGGTCGGCGATATAGGTGATGAACGAGACCATTGCCCCGAACATCGCGCCGACCACGGTCCCGCCGAGGATGATCATCAACAGTGGCGCCCCCGGCACGGCCCGAGCGATCGCGATGACCAGCGCCAATGCCGCCACGCCGCCGAGGAACGCGCCGCCAACCAGTGCGGCGCCGCTGAATCCGGCGAGCAGGATCAGCACGCCACCGAATGAGGCACCCGATGACACACCGAGTACCTGGGCGCTGGCGAGCGGGTTGCGGAACACTGCCTGCATCACCGCACCGGTGAGCGCGAGCCCCGCCCCCAACAGGATCGACAACAGGACGCGGGGAAGTCGCACATCGAGCACCACCGTGGCTTCCTGCGGGTACCAGGTCTGCTCGATCGGCAAGAACTGCCCCAACAGGATTCGAACGATCTCGTTCGGCGGGACGGTGTAGCGGCCGACGGCCAGTGCGCCGACCGCCACGACGATCAACAGCAGGAAGAACCCCGGAACGGCCAGCATCCGTCGATCGAACCGCGCCCGGAGCGGCGCCGGATCCATCGGCGCCGCTACCGCATCAACGGAGGAACTGGTCATAACCGGCAGCGTCTTTGTTGAGATCCAGACGGAGCACCTGGTCGATCTCGTCGTCGGTGATCTGGTAGGCGAACAGATTGTCGAACCCGGCGCGGATGTCCTCGCGCAGTTGCCCATCGCGCGTGCCCGGGTACAGGATCTGGTGCATCCACAGCCACATCAGTGGTGATTCCGCGCCCGGTACCTGCCACCGATATCCACCGAGTGGGGTCTTGTAGACGCGCTTGTTCTGCACAGCGCTCACATTCGCCAGCCGCGGGTCGGCGTAGATGTCAGCAGGAGTGCTCTGGTCGAATCCACTGAGCATGATGACCTCGGGGTTCCAGGCCAGGATCTGTTCCGGACCCACCTGTCCGGAGTCGGAGACGAAGCCCTTGGTGACCAGATCCCCGCCGACCAGGTCGAACTGGAATCCGTCGTAGCCCTTGGCGCTGGTGGTGCTGTAGGTGTCACCAGTGCGCGACAGGATCATCGCCCGCGGCCGTTGGCCCTGCGTCGAGGCCACCGCGGCGCGCATCTCGGATTGCTCGGCACGCTGCCAGTCGACCAGTTGCTGCCCACGTTCCGGCTTACCCGCGATCTGCGAGAACAGCGTGATCCACTGTTCGAGATCGTCCTGGGTTCCGTACTTCAGTCCGACCACCGGGAAGCCCGCCGACTCGATCGGCGCGATCACGTCGTTGCCCCGATCACCCCACTGGACAACGACATCGGGATCGAGCTGCAGCAGAGTCTCGACATTCGGCACGAAATCGTTGCCCGCGACAACCGCGGAGCTGGCCGAGGCGGGGAACATGGTCGCGAACATGCCACCCCGATTAGCGACCAGCGTCGACTGGTTGAGGCCGACGATGCGGTCGTAGCTGCGGTCCACCGCGGCGAAGATCGAGGGTGCGGGCATCACGGTGAACGCCACCTTGTCCGCGGGTCCATCCAGTGTGACGGTTCGGCCACGCTGGTCGATGATCGTCAGCGCTCCCGCGCCGACCGAGTTGCCTGCCTGAGCTTCTCGGCTCGAGCACCCAGCGGTCAGAGCGAGGGCTCCGATCATGCCGACGGCCATCCATCGCCGGGGCCGGAGGCTCCGCTCCCGCTGCGTCTTCGCCATGCGCTTACCGTCCCACTCTGAAACCATCATCCAATAAGTCAAGTTAGCCTAACCTATGTTGACGGGTTGCTGGGATGTCCCGCACAGGCGCCAGCCCCACGCCGGCGTGGGGCTGGCCCTCGGCAAAGTGATGGTCGAGATCCGCTGATAGTGGATGCTTTGCGTGGCAACCGATCTGGCTCATCCGCTGCACGACGCGTCCGTTTCGGTCAGCGCGCGCAGTGGCATCGGGCAAGCATCCTCAGGGGATCGGGTGGGTGGTCGATGAACCGGGCAGATGGCGCGGCCATCCCGGATCTCCGGTGTGCGCGAAAGTTCCCCATCGGCTACGGGTCGGGCCGCCGAGCGCACGAATGTCGGCCCGGCTCAACGGTCGCACCATCGCCGCGTCCCACCAGGCGTTGTCGTCGCCGAACAGCAGGGGCAGTTCGAGGCAGTGACAGGGACCGAACGGGTTGCTCGGATGCAGTTCACGAACCCGATAGCGGTAGACGTCGGCGTCGTGGGTGGCGAGCAGATCCGCGAATGCGGCGGCGCCGTCCTCGAATGCCTTGCGTCCGACCAGTTGCTGGATCTCGGACGCGATCCGTGGACCGAACGGCAGTCGGCGGATCCGGGAGAACACCGGATGCGGGCCACCGTAGAACGCGCCCATCTCGTCGGCCGTTGTCCCGATGATCACCTGCAGGTCGCCGGCTCGCCGCACGACCTCACGACGCCACAGGGATTCGTCCGGCAGCGGATCGACATCGGCAATCGGCGCGAACGGCGGCGCGGAGTTCAGCCCGCCCGGGCCGGCCAGCGCGCGCACGGCCGCACCCTGCGCGGCGAGTATCTCGGCGGTTGACGCGTCTCGAGGATCGCTACCGAGCGCGGCGAGGAAGCGCTGTGCCGCGCGCTTCGCCTGCGCCGCACTCTGAAATCCGATTCCGAACGGTGCGCTCTGCACGATGGCGCGCCGGAACAGCCCTCGGGTGGCTTCGATGCCGAGCATCGCGACGATGGAATGCGCCCCGGCGGACTGGCCCGCGACGGTGACCTGGGTGGGATCGCCGCTGAACTCCCCGATGTGCTCGCGAACCCACGTCAGCGCGGCGATCTGGTCGAGCAGGCCGAGATTGCCCGGTGCGACGCCCGGAGGTAGCCGAGCACACCGAGGCGATAGTTGATCGAGACGACGACGATGCCGGTCTCCCGGACCAGCTCGGTCGGGTCGTACAGATTCCAGGCGCCGCCCCCGGCCAGATACGCCCCGCCGTGAATCCACACCAGCACGGGACGCCCGACAGTATCCGGCGTCGCCGCGGGCGCGGTGACCGACAGCTCGAGACAGTCCTCCGACTGCGGCAGCGGCACCGGCGCACCCATTACCCGTTCCAGCCGGCCTGGCAGCTGCGGCGCAGTGACCGGTTGCCGCCCGCGCTCTGGTTCGCCGAGGTAGGGCACCGGTTCGGGCCTGCCCCACCGGTCCGCCCTGGCGAATCGGATGCCGCGGACCACCACGACGTCACTGTCGTTCATGTCGCTCCTCCTGCGATCTATCGCAAGTCAACTTGCGATAACCGCCACGCTAAGCCCGGGAGCCACACAACGCAAGAGGACTTGCAATAATGGCCGAATGGCTCCGTCTGTCGAGCACACCCCGCAAATCCGCGGCGCGCGACTGCGGCGCGCCGTCCTGGACGCGACCCTCGCCCGCGTCGAGACCGTCGGCATCGAGGCGGTGCGCATCGCCGATATCGCTGCCGCCGCGGGCGTGCACGAGACCTCGATCTACCGACGCTGGAAAACGCTGCCTCGGCTGCTGGTCGACGCACTGCTCTCCCGGATGGAGTCACAGATCCCCATCCCCGACACCGGATCGGTACGCGCCGACCTACTCGAATTCATGACGACGCTCATCCGCTTCGCCCGCACCCCCTCCGGCGCGGCGCTGATCCGCTCCACGGTCATCACCGAAGTCGATGCCGACACCGACGCGGCCCGCCGCGAATTCTGGGCCGTGCGACTCGCGGCGTCCGAGGAAATCGTCCGTCGCGGTATCGAGCGCGGCGAAGTCACCGCCGGCGCGGACCCTCAGCTGACCATGCTGACCCTGGGCGGGCTCGTGCACATGTATGCGACGCAGTTCAACAGCGACATACCCGACGGCTTGGCCGAACGATCGGTCGACCTGCTACTGACCGGGCTCGATCCGCGCTGATCCCCCGCTTCATGTGCGGCCGAACCGCCGGTGCGGATGCGTCCCGCACCGACGGCCGGGCCCTCTACTTGCGAGGCACCGTTTTACGGACGGGTTCGCTCGCGTTGGACAGCAGCACCAGCGCAAGAACGGTGCTGGCGACCGCGAGTGGTGGCAGTGCGCCCGAACCCCACCGGTTCAGGGTGAGACCGCCGAGCAGACCGCCGAGGGAGACACCCAGATATGTGCCGGAGGTGTTGAGCGCCAGCGCCTGTGGGGCCAGAGGGCCGGACAGTGTGGCAAGCCGGGCTTGGATCGCGGGTGAGTTCCAGAAGGCGGCCGCACCCCACACGGCGAGTACAGGCAGCACGGCCGTCATCGGGACCGGGCGCATGCCCCACAGCAGCCACAGGCCGGCCATGGACCCGGCGATGGCGCTCATACCGATCAGCAGGGCACGGTCCGGGCCGTGCCGGTCGGTCATCACGCCGCCACCCCACATGCCGAGGGTGCCCGCGATACCAGCCAGACCGAAGGAGAGGGCGCGGGCGTCGACGGCCGCCCCGGCGACATCGGCGAGGAACAGCGCGAGGTAGGTGAGCATCATCATCGATCCGGTCATCAGCGACATATTCGCCAGCAGACCGAAGGTCACCGGCCGCCGCCCCAGGCTGCGCACCTGGGCCCGCCAGTCGGGCGCGGGACCGCCGACCATGCCGCGCGGCACCGTGATCAGCAGACCGGCGAGGGCGAGCAGGCCGCACACCGCCATGGTGGCGAATACCGCGCGCCAGCCGAACGCACCACCGATCCAGGTGCCGATCGGCACCCCGACCGCTATCGACCCGGTGACGCCCAGCGCTACCACCGCGACATAGCGGCCGACCTTCGCGGCGGGCGCCCGCTGGACCGCGGTGGCGAACAGCGCCGGCGTCGCGACCGCGGCAGCCGCGGCAGCAACGACGCGCAGGATCACCAGCACGGTGAACGACGACGCGCCCGCCGCGGCCGCATTGGCAGCGACGAACGCGCACAGGCTCGCCACCAGCAGCACGCGTCGAGGCGCGCGGGCCAGGACGACGGCGGCGACCGGCGCCACCAGGGCGACGGTCACGGCGAACACGGTGATGAGCTGACCGGCGGCGGCCTGGCTCACGCCCAGATCGCGGGCGATCTCGGGCAGGACACCGGCGATCACATAGTCGTCGGTATAGAACACGAACGAGGCGGCGAACAGCGCCGCCAACCACTTGGGCATAGGGGTACTCCCACTGAGTGCGAAGCGGACGGCGCATCCGAGGAAAGGGGATGGCCGCGCGGACGACAGCGGGTCCGGCCGGTGGACTTCAGAGCAGCGAAAACTACCGCGCCGTCAGGGCGCGGTGTCGCCGACTCCGGGCAGCCACCGAGGGACCGGTGGCTAGAGTCTGTCCGCCTGTGTCGCAGTGGTCACGAATCACACCCTATCGCAGTGACATTCGACGTGAGCAGGGCATTCCGACGGCGATGTCGGCGGGTGGCCGGGCACGGCACCGGCCGACATCGCCGCGGTGTTCAGCCGACGGCGCTCGCCGTCGGCTGGTCTGCCCCCAGTTCGGCGAAGGTCTCGGTCACCCAGTCGGCGATATAGGTGCTGACCAGGGGGAAGTTGTCCAGTCCGATATGTTCGGCGCCGCCCTCGCGGGCGGTGAAGACCCGCAGCTGCCGTTTCGGGCTGGCCGTGGCCTGTTCGTAGGACCGGTGCGCGTATTCCAGGGGGATCTGGCGGTCGTTCTCACCGTGCACGATGAGGAAGGGCACGGTGATCTGTTCGACGACGCCGTCGAGGTTGACGCCGTCGGCGTTGTTCAGGAAAGTGTCGAGGTCCTTCTCGCCCCAGACCCACTGCACGTGGTTCCAGTAGTGCGGTACCGGACGTTCACCTTCGCGCTCGATCCGGCGACGCTGCACCTTGCCCCAGTCGTGGTTGGCGCCCCACGCCACGCACAGCGCCAGCCGCTTCTCGAAGGCCGCCGCGCGGGGTGCGTAGTAGCCGCCCAGCGACCAGCCGACCAGACCGATACGCGCGGGGTCGACGTAGTCGACGGTTTCGAGGTAGTCGACACAGGCGGCCGCCCATTCCTCGGTCTCGATCTGGGCGGTGAGTCCTTGCAGGCGCAGTGCCTCACCGCTGCCCGGGCAGTCGACCATGAGGGTGGCGATCCCGCGCTCGGCGAGCTCGTGGGCGAACCCGGACAAGTACATATGCTCTTTGGTGCTGTCCAGGCCGTTCCACACGATCATGCAGGGCACCGGACCCGCTACGTCGGGGCGGGTGAAGTAGGCCGGAAGTGTGGTGTCGCGGAAGGGAATCGAGACCCGCACGGTATTCGGATCGACCAGGTCGAAGGACTGCTGCATCAAGTCGAGCACCCGGCGATAGATCGCGTTGCGATCCGGCGTCTGTGGGCTCTGCATACGCTCGGCGTGGATCAGGTAGTTCGCGGCACGAGCGTAGGCGCGGCCCGCCGACCGGGTGCGCCCGATCGCCCGATCGCTGCCCGCGGCCTCGACCAGGTCGTCGACGACCGCTGTCCAGGACGCGAGGAACTCCTCGGTGCCCGCGTCCTCACCACGGGTGGCCGCGTCTCGGATGGGACGGCAGGCCCGATCGACTTCGTCGATGTAGCCGCCGCTGTTCAGCGCCGCGACCACCCCGAGGTTCCAGACGTAATTTCCGGGAAAGTATTCGAACATCAGTATCTTCCTTTCGTACAACAGGTTTCAGAACGTGGCGACGATCCGCACTCGGCGCAGATCTCGTCCGGTGCTCAGACGACCGCGATCGGGTTGACCGGTGCACCGACAGCGCCGGTGACCGGGATCGGCGCGGCGACGAGGAAGAACTCGTAGTTGCCGACGCGGGCGCAGTGTTCGGCGAGCGCGTCCAGGTCCCACATCTCGCCGAGGAACAGCCCGATGTGCGGGATGGCGACCTGGTGCAGGGGTTGGAAGGCGTCGTCGAACTCGTTGGGCCGTACCTCGAAACCCCAGGTGTCGGTGGCGATGGCGGCGATCTCGGTGCGGTGCAACCAGTCCGCGGTGGTGAATGACAGGCCGGGTGCCGCGCCGCCCGCGTAGTCGTTCCATCCCTCGCGGCGGGCGCGGGTGAGCTGGCCGGTGCGCACGGTCACGATGTCGCCGCGACCGACCGCCGAGGACGCTCCCTGCGTGCGGATCGTCTCCTCGAGATGGGCTGTGGTGATGGCGAATCCGTCCGGCAGTTCCGTAGCCGTCCCGTACACGCGCCCGACGTCGAGCAGCACGCCGCGACCCACGATCCGATCCGCCACGGTTTCGATGCCGGTGACCTGATCGCCCTGCGAGGTCACCACCTCGCCCGCGCGACGCCCGTTCCAGGCCCGGCCGTGGTCGAAAATGTGGCCGAGGCCGTCCCATTGCGTCGAACACTGCAGCGGCATCGACACCACGTCGTCGGCACCGCCGAGACCGTGCGGAAAGCCCTGTATCCCGGCTTCGGCGTCGGTACCCGTGTCGAGCATGGTGTGCACGGGATTCGAGCGACGCCGCCAGCCACGCTGCGGCCCGTTCGTATCGAAGCTCTGCGACAGACTGAAGCTGCGGCCGTGCCGAATCAATGCCCCGGCTTCGGCCCGCTTGGCGTCATCGAGGAAGTTCAGGGTGCCGTGCACATCGTCATCACCCCACCGCGCCCAGTTCGAGCAGCGCCGGGCGGCGGCGGCGATCGCGGACTCCGGGTCACTGCGATCGAGTTCCGTTGCGGCAGTTTCTGTTCCGGTCATCTGTGCTCCTGTGGTTCGGGTCGTAGCGCATCCGAGATCGACTTCACGCCGCCGTGCGAGCTCGCTCCGCCGTCGACGGTGATCTCGCCGCCGGTCATGTAGGTGGAATCCGGGCCGAGGAGGAAGGCCACCGCGCCGGCGACCTCGGCGGCGGTCCCCGCACGCGCCAGCGCGGTCTCACCGATCGACGCCGACCGGAACGGGCCGGGTGCCGATTCCGTCATGGGGGTATCGATGAAACCCGGGTGAACGATATTGATCCGAATTCCGCGTTCCCCCAAGCCGAGTGCGGCGGTGTGGGTCAGACCGCGCAGTGCCCATTTGCTGGTGGTGTAGGCCACGGGGTAGTGGCCGGTGAGCGCCGCGATCGACCCGATGTTGACGATTGCCGAGCCGGCGCTCATCAGGGGTGTCAGCGCCTGGATCGCCAGCAGCGGTGCCAGCACGTTGACCGCGTAGGTGTCGGTCATGTCGGCCACTGTCACCTCGCCGAGGCGTGCGCGGCGAGTGATGCCGGCGCAGTTGACCAGTCCGTGCACGGGTGCGTCGAGGGTGGCTGCCAATTCTCGCCATTGTCGCTCGTCGGTGACATCGAACGCGCGGACGCGATCACTGCCGTGGCGATCGAGTGCGACGACCTGGTAGCCGTCGTCGGTGAGTCGTTCGGCGACGACGCGGCCGATGCCCCCGGCAGCGCCGGTGACAACCACTGTCGCCGTGGCGTCGGTTGTCACCGCGCGATCACCTCGGCTCGGTGGTCGGCGCGGTCGCGGAGGCGGGGTGCAGGCACGGGGTGTGGCGCGGTGGTGCGTTCGCCGATCGTGTTGACCAGGGTGCCGATGCCTTCCACGGTGAGTTCGACCGTGTCGCCGGTGTTCAGCGGTGGCGGGTCGAGGCGGCCGCGTCGGCCCCACAGTTCGGCCAGGCAGCCGCCGTTGCCGACGGTGCCAGAGCCGAGTACGTCGCCCGGGGCGAGCGCGGCGTCGCGGGAGGCGTAGGCCAGCAGCGCGGGGAAGGTCCAGCCCATGTTGGACAGGACGTCGCGGCCCACTTCGGTCCCGTTGACCCTTGCGGTGCAGTGCAGTTCGAGGAATCCGTCGGTGTCGAGGAACGGCACCATTTCGTCGGCAGTCACCAGCACCGGGCCGAGTGTGTTGGCGAAGTCCTTGCCCTTCGCCGGACCGAGGCCGACCTGCATTTCCAGACGCTGCAGATCACGTGCCGACCAATCGTTGAGGATCGTGTAGCCGAAAATATGGTCGGCGGCCTGTTCGACGGTCAGGTCGTGACCGGCGCGGCCGACGACCGCCGCGACCTCGAGTTCGAAGTCCAGTTCCGCGCAGTGGTGCGGTGCCCGGATCTCGCTGTGCGGACCGTTCACCGTATGCGGGTTGGTGAAGTAGAAATGCGGTGCGGCATACCAGGCCTCCGGAACACCGCCGCGCCCTTGGACACTCGCGCGGACCCCTTCGACGTGTTCTTCGAAGGTCACGAAGTCACGGATCGTCGGCGGTGCCAGCGGAGCGTCGAAGCCGACCTCGCCGACCGGAATCGGCGTGGTGATCGCGCGGATCTGGTTGCCCATCTCCAGTGCGGCGGTCAGCCCGGCCCCGACGAGTTCGAGCACGGTGGTGCCGTCCGGGAACGGGTACACGGTGTCGCCGTCGACGACAGCGGCGACAGCTGCCGCGTCGTCACGGCGAATCATGGCGAAACGCATGGTGGATAACCCCTTTCAGACCGGCGGCGCGATGAACAGACCCTTGTCGGGGTCGTTGAACGACTTCGCGGCGACGAATTCGTCCATCGCGTTGGCGGTCCCCCACTGGTCGCTGACCTCGGGCTGGGAGAAGTCGTAGAGATGCGGGTGCCAGGTGTCCTCATCGAGGGACTCGAGTTCGGTCGTGTACTCCATCGTGTTGCCGTTGGGGTCGAGGAAGTACGAGAAGGTGTTGTTGCCCGCGAGGTGCCGGCCGGGGCCCCAGATCTTCTCGACGCCCGACCTCAGCATCCGTCCCGTGCCACGCATGTACTCGTCGAGACCGCGCAATTCGAACGACGCGTGGTGCAGCGCGGGATGGGGGCCGCGCGCGATGGCCAGCGAATGGTGCCACCGGTTGGTGCGCAGGAACCACATCATCTTGCCCATACGCGGATGCATGAGAATGTCGGAAACCTGGAAACCGAAATGCTTCTCGTAGAACGCCACGGTGGCTTCCGGATCCGAGGAATTCACCACCACGTGCGACAGCCGCACCGGAATCGCCTCGCCCACTTCCACTTTGCGATGTTCACGAGCGGCGACATCGGCGGACACCTCGATCGTGCGTCCTTCGTTGTCGAAGAACCGGAACCCGTATCCCCCACCGGGCGTCTGCAATCGGCCCGGTTCGGTGACCAGGGTCGCACCGCCGCGACCGAGCTTTTCGGCGACGGTGTCGACGGCCGCGCTGTCGGTGACGCCGAAGGAGATCAGGTCGAGACGTTTGTCCGCGGCGCGGCGGATGCGCACCACGTACTGCTCGGGCGAGCCCTCCGCGGCCAGATAGGTGACATCGCCGTCGGTCGCGGTCACCGACAGGCCCCAGTGGTTGGTGTAGAAGTCGAGCTGCTTGTCGAAGTCGGGCACGGCCAGTGCCGTGTGCCGCAAGTGGGTGAAGACATGATCGGTCATGAGCAGGCTCCGAGAATGAGTAGTAGAGGTCGGCGGGTAGTCAGGCCGGTGTCACGACGAGTTCGGCGATGCGGCGCATCAAGCCGGGGACGTCGGCGTCGGGATCGTGGTCGAGCATCCATCGGCCGAGCTGCACCGAGGCCTCGACCACGGCTTTCGCCCGCGGCAGCCGGCGCTCGGTGAAGCTCTGCCACAGCTGCGGTCCGACCGGTTCGGCGATGAGGAGTTCACTCAGCACCGCCGCGTCCTCGAGTGCCTGCGCGCCGCCTTGGGCGAGGGTGGGCGGGCACGCGTGCGCGGCGTCGCCGATCAGCACGATCCGTCCGCGATTCCACGGCCCGTCGATCACGTGTTGTTCGAACCTGGTGTAGTTGACGGCATCGGGATCGGTCAGCAGCGCACGGACCTCGTCCCACGGGCCGTGGTACTCGGCGGCCAGTGCGCGCATCACCTCGAGCTGCTCGGCTTTCGACAGCGCCGAATGATCCCTGGTGTCCTCGACGATGTAGGCGTACATCGAGTCCGGTCCGGTCGGGCAGTATCCGGCGATGTGCGCGGCACCGCCGTAGTAGAGGTCGGTGCGGGTGATCGATGCCGGACGCGAACACACCAACCGCCAGATGCCCATGCCGGTGGGCTGCGGCTCGGACTCGATGCCGAGCGCGCGACGCGTCGGTGAACGGACGCCGTCGGCCCCGATCACCACGTCGTATCGGCGGCCACCGCCGTCGTCGAACACGACATCGACACCGGTGTCGTCGGCGTCGAATCCGGTGGCCCGCACGCCGAAACGCAGTCGCGCACCGGCCTTCTCGGCGGCGTCGTGCAGCATCGCCGCCAGCACCGGCCGCTCCATCCCGACCGCGGCCGGGAGGTCGGGGCCGCCGGTCTTGACATCGGGGATCTCAGCGAGCAGGGTGCCGGCGGCATCGGTCGCGCGGATGCCGAGGGTGTCGAAACCCCAGCTCTCGCGACTGATGGCCGTCCACAGGCCGAGATCACGCAGCACGCGTAACGCGTTGCCCTGCAGGGTGATACCGGAACCGACGGCGTGGCCGCGGCCGCGCGCCTCGACCAGTTCGACGTCGAGACCGGCGCGGGCGAGAAAGACCGCGGCCGCCGACCCGGCGAGACCGCCGCCGAGTACGAGGACGGTGCGGGCGGTGTGAGGGTGCATCGAATCACTTCCCTGGGACAGAGCACGTTGTGGTGACTCACTCCACTTTGAGACCCGCATCACCATCAGGGAAGGCGTGTTTTCTGATGTTCTGTATAAATGGGAGTTATGCAGCAGCCTGCTCGCCCGTTGGCCAATCTCGACCTCAATCTGCTCGTCACGCTGGAGGCCGTGGTGCAGAACGAGAGTGTGACCAGGGCCGCCGAGCATCTCGGCGTCACCCAACCGGCCGTCTCGGCGGCCTTGGCTCGGCTGCGCCGCCATTTCGACGACGACATCCTCGAGCGGGTCGGCAACAGGTACCGGTTGACGCCCTTCGGCGTAGGACTGCGTCAGCGCACCAGGGCCGCGCTGACGGGCGTCGAGCGGGTGTTCTCCGCGCGCGGCACCTTCGACGCCACCGACACCAGCCGCGAATACTCGGTGGTGACCAGCGACTACACCACAGCATTGCTCGGCCAACGTCTGGCCGAACTGCTCACGGCGGCCGCACCCCACGCACGCCTGCGTATTCTCCCCTCCTCACCTGAACTCGTCGCCCGAGCCGAGCACACCCTCACCACCTACGACGTCATGCTCGTGCCGCACGGTTTCGTCACCGATCTACCCAATGAGACGGTCTTCCATGATGATTGGATGGTCGTGACGGATCGGGACCACGAACCGGCCAGCGGCGAACTGACCGCCGAGGACCTGCAGCGGCGTCCCTGGGTTCTCGTCTATCACTCGCAGACCGCGTCCACCCCGGCCGCGCGCCGGTTGCGCATGCTAGGCATCGAACCGACCCGCCAGATCGTCACCGAGAACTTCATGACCGTCCCGTGCCTGATCACCGGCAGCGACCGCATCGCACTCGTCCCGCGCCGTTTGCTCGCGGTCCCCGGGATGAGCGAGGGTCTCACGGCCTATCCGTGCCCGGTCGACCTCGGCGAGCTGACCCAGGCAATGTGGTGGCACCCGGTGTTCACCGACGATCCAGAGCACCGCTTCCTGCGCCATCTGATCCTGGAAGCGGCACAAAGCAGCTGCGTGACACCGTAATCGTCGCGCTGCTCATTGAATGAGCGCGTACTTGTCGTCGTCGCGCCGGGACACCCATGCTCTGCCCATGAATACTCCACTGCGTGACCGCATCGACGCGGGCCCCATGTCTTCTTATCAATGGCCGGCGATCGGACTGTGCGTTCTGCTCAAAGGCTCTGACCCACCCACCCGACTGCAGCGGCCGCATCCCCGGTGGATGCGGCCGCTGTGGTCGTTACCGGTGTTCGGGCCAGCCGGTGTAGGCCTCGGCGAGGAAGGTGGAGCCGGCCGTCGAGCCGGTCACCGACGCCAATTCCCCTTCCTGCCTGCGCAGGTCGAACGGGGTGACGTCGGGCAGCGTGTGCAGCATCGTGGTCATCCAGTAGGAGAAGTGCTGAGCCTTCCAGACTCGGCGCAGCGCCCGCTCGCTGTAGGTCGCCAAGGGTGCGAGGCTGCCCGCCGCGAGCGCGCGTTCCAATTCCTCGGCGAGCACCCGCACATCGGCCATCGCCAGATTGAGTCCTTTCGCGCCCGTAGGCGGGACAGTATGCGCGGCGTCGCCGGCGAGGACCAACCTGCCGTAGTGCATGGGCTCCTGCACGAAACTGCGGAACGGCAGTACGGACTTGGCGGTGATCGGGCCTTGGGCGAGGGTGTAGCCGTTGGCGCCGACGCGGGCTTGCAGTTCGGTCCAGATCCGGTCGTCGGACCAGTCCTCGACGTTCTCCGTCGGGTCACACTGGAAGTACATGCGCTGCAACGTTTCTGTGCGCTGGCTGATCAGCGCGAAACCGCGCGGGGAGTGGTTGTAGATGAGCTCCGGCGCGCTCGGTGGAGCTTCGGCGAGAATCCCGAACCACGCGAAGGGATACTCGCGGAAATACTGGCTGCGCCGGTCGGCGGGCACCTCACGGCGGCACAGGCTGCGGGAGCCGTCCGCGCCGACGAGAAAATCGGCGCGGACCTCATGAGCGGTGCCGTCAGCGTCGGTGAACCGCAGGACCGGGGAATCGGTGGTCAGATCGCCGACCGCGACGTCGGTGACGCCGAACCGGACATCTCCCCCGTCGCGCTGCCTGGCGTCGGCGAGGTCGATGAAGACGTCGGTCTGCGGGTAGAGCTGGGTCGACGCGCCGACCAGACCGTGGAAATCGATCCGGTGACTGCCACCCCCGAAGGCAAGCTCGATCCCGTCGTGGCGATAACCGTCGCGGTGCACCCGGCCGGAGACGCCGCTGTCGACGAGCAGGTCCACCGAGTCCTGTTCGAGAATGCCTGCCCGGTGGGTCTGTTCGATCTCACGGCGGCCGCGCACATCCACTGCGACCGAGTCGATCCCGGCATGGGCGAGCAGGTGCGAAAGCAGGAGACCGGCAGGGCCCGCGCCGACGATGGCGATCTGGGTCCGACTCTGGGTGCGTGAGGACATGGCCGAGATTCTGGGTCCGCACCACTATCGCAGCTATGCCCGGCTTCCGCTCAGTGAAAGCGTGGTCAGTCGATGATCGGCCCCGGCACACTCCGACCGATGCCGCGTGCCGCGACCTGTAATGCGCTGACCAGTCGTGCCTGGTCGCGCTCGAGACTCGGCACGACGACACCCAGCGCTGCCACCACCTCGCCTCCCGCACGGATCGGAACGGCCACCGAGCAGGCGCCGAGGCTCATCTCTTCGACGGTGGTGGCGAAGTCGTTCTCTCGCACCCGTTCGAGCTGGCGGCGCAGTGCCCCCGGCTGATTCACCGTGTACCGGGTGATCCTGGACAGATCACCGAACACCGCAGACTGGATCTCCGACGGAGCGTGCGCCAACAGCACCTTGCCGACCGCAGTCGCATGCAGCGGCAGGCGGGAGCCGATGGTGCTGACCACCGGGACCGAGGCATGGCCCGACAGCCGATCGATATAGAGCACCTGCACACCGTCGCGTACCGCGAGGTGCACCGTCGCCAGCGTCGCACCGTACAGATCGTGCAGATAGGGCGAGGCGATATGGCGTAGCCCCGACTGCACCGGGGCGAGCAACCCGATATCCCACAGCCTGCGCCCGATCACGTAGTTCCCGGACTCGGTTCGGCTCAACGCACCCCACGTGACCAGCTCCCCGACCAGCCGGTGCGCGGTCGGCAACGGCAACTCGGCACGAGCCGCGAGCTCGGTGAGCGTGAGGCGCCGATGTCGCTCGTCGAACGCGGCCAGGATCGCCAGCGCGCGGCTGGTCACCGAAAGGCCCGGCCGGTTGGTATTACCTGCCATCCGAACAGCCTTCCGCTCAGCGGAAGTAGACGCAAGTCAAGACCCGAGGTCCGAACATATGGTTCGGCCGTGACCCAGACCCAGCAGCCGCCCCTCGCGCCGCTGACCGGCCCGGATTCGGCGTCGGCGAGCCAAGCCGAGATCAGTGCCGAGATGGCCTCGATCAGCGCGAACTACACCGGGGCCATCGAAACCCAGCCACGACTGGACTATTCGCCCTACCGCAGCAGCCTGCTGCGGCACCCGACGAAAGACCCCCACCACGTCGACCCGGAACTCATCGAGCTGTTCGCCCCGGTGTTCGGCCACCGCGATGTCGCCCGGCTGGAGTCGGATCTGACCATCCAGGACGGCGGCGAACCCCTCGGCGAACGGATCGTGGTGACCGGCCGGGTGCTCGACGGCGATGGCCGTCCAGTGCGCAACCAGCTCGTGGAGATCTGGCAGGCCAACGCCGCAGGCCGCTACATCCACCAACGCGACCAGCATCCGGCACCGCTGGACCCGAACTTCACCGGCGTCGGCCGCACCCTCACCGACGACCAGGGCAACTACACCTTCACCACCATCAAGCCCGGCCCCTACCCCTGGAAGAACCACCACAACGCCTGGCGTCCCGCCCACATCCATTTCTCGCTGTTCGGCACCGATTTCACCCAGCGCCTCATCACCCAGATGTACTTCCCCGGCGACCCGCTGTTCTCGCTCGACCCGATCTTCCAATCGATCGTGGATCCGGCCGCGCGCGCCCGCCTGGTCGCCACCTATGACCACGACGTAACCCGCCACGAGTGGGCCACCGGCTACCGCTGGGACATCGTGCTCACCGGCAGCCACCGCACCCCGACGGAGGACTGACAAATGACCACTCTCGCGCCCACTCCGGGCCAGACCGTCGGCCCGTTCTTCGGCTATGCCCTGCCGTTCGACGGCGGCGCCGAACTGGTCCCCGTCGGCTGTCCCGGGGCAATTCGGCTGCACGGCACCGTATTCGACGGGGCCGGGATCCCGGTCCCCGACGCCATCATCGAATTGTGGCAGGCCGACGCGAACGGGTCGGTGCCGCAGGTCGAGGGCTCGTTGGCTCGCGACGGCTGGACCTTCACCGGCTTCGGTCGCACTCCCGTCGACGACACCGGCCACTACAGCTTCACCACCCTGCGGCCCGGCCCGGCCGAGCCGCACCGCGCGCCGTTCTTCGCGATCACCGTCTTCGCGCGCGGGTTGATGCACCGCCTGTTCACTCGGGCCTACCTCCCGCTCGACCACGACGCCGCCGCCAACGATCCGCTGCTGTCGACGGTGCCCGAGGAGCGGCGCGCCACGCTCATCGCCCGGCCCGACGAACACGGCTTCGTTTTCGATATCACCCTGCAGGGTTCCGGCGAGACCGTCTTCATCGAATACGGAGCGCGCTGATGCCCGCGCTCCTCTGGCCGGGCGACGATCGTGCGGGCGAGCACCTGTCCGACTCGGCGGTGATCCGCGCAATGGTCCAGGTCGAAACCGCATGGCTGGCAACACTGGTCGAGGCGGGCATCGCTCCTGCCGAGGCGGCGATCGACCTCGCCGATTCGGTCGGCACGATCGATCCGGACGCCGTGGCGCTGGCGGCCGAAGCGGGCGGCAACCCGGTGATCCCGCTCGTCACCCTGCTGCGCGCGCGTCTGGCCGATTCCCACCCGCAGGCCGCGCGCTGGGTGCACCGCGGCCTGACCAGCCAGGACATTCTCGACACCGCGCTCGTCCTCGGCCTACGCGACACTGCCGACGCCGTTCTGGCGCGGATCGAAACCCAGATCCACACGCTGGCCACCCTCGCCGACCGGCACCGCGCCGACCCGATGGCCGGGCGCACCCTCACCCAGCACGCGGTCCCGGTCACCTTCGGGCTCACCGCGGCCCACTGGCTCCACGGTGTCCTCGAAGCCCGTGACGACCTGCGCGACGCGCGCGACCGACTCCCGGTCCAGATCGGCAGTGCGGCAGGCACTCTCGCCGCGCCGGCTGAACTTCTGCGGCTGACCGGCGGGCAGGGCGACGCGATCACCCTCGCCCACAGCGCGGCCACCCGGCTCGGTCTGCCCTGGTCACCGCCCTGGCACACCGTCCGGGCACCGCTCACGCGCCTCGCCGACGCCCTCACCCGGGCGCTGGACGCGTGGGGCCACATCGCGGGCGACGTGCTGGTCCGTGCCCGCCCCGAGATCGCCGAACTCGCCGAACCCGCCGCACCCGGTCGTGGCGGCTCCTCGACCATGCCCCACAAAGCCAATCCGATTCTGTCGGTGCTGATTCGCCGTGCCGCCCTGACCGCTCCCGGCCTCGCTGCCCAACTCCACCTCGCCGCCGCGACCACGGTCGACGAGCGCCCCGACGGGGCATGGCACACCGAGTGGACGCCACTGGTCGAGCTCGCCCGGCACGCACTCACCGCCGCCGATCAAACCGCGGAACTGCTCGCGGGTCTGCACGTCGACACCGGCCGGATGGCTCGGCTCGTGCGGTCCGCGGGCTCCGGGCTCCTCGCCGAACAGCACAACCTCGCCCATCTCGTCGACGATGCCGCCGACACGGACTTCGACCCGAGCCACTACCTGGGCAGTGCCGACGCGCTGATCGACAGCGTTCTCGACCGCGCCCGAACGCAGGAACCCACCCCCACCGGAGGTCGACGATGACGATCCCAACCGTGACCGGCGTGCAACTGGGCGGCTCCCCTGCCCTGCCACTGCTGGTCTGCGGCCCATCCCTCGGCACGTCCGCGGTCGCGCTCTGGTCAGCCGCCGCCGGTCTGCTGGGCAAGCGATTCCACGTCGTGGCCTGGGATCTGCCCGGCCACGGGCACAATCGCGCCGCAGTAGCGGAGGGCTTCACAATCGCCGAACTCGCTACCGGTGTCCAGACTTTCGTCGACGGCGTGCTGACCGAGCGCGGCGAGACCGGTGGCAACTTCGTCTACGCGGGTGTCTCGGTCGGCGGCG
Organism: Nocardia sp. FBN12; assembly: GCF_054031145.1. Taxonomy (NCBI): domain Bacteria; kingdom Bacillati; phylum Actinomycetota; class Actinomycetes; order Mycobacteriales; family Nocardiaceae; genus Nocardia; species Nocardia sp. FBN12. The sequence continues at coordinate 1,491,033 of NZ_CM132926.1, read as the reverse complement.
CGGTCGGCTTGCAACTACTGCTCGACTGGCCGGGCCGGATCACCACCGCCGTCCTCGCTTGTACAGCGGCGCGCATCGGCGACGAACAGCTGTGGCGGGACCGGGCCGAGCTGGTCCGGTCGGGTGGAACCTCGGTCTTGGTCGAGGGATCAGCCCGACGCTGGTTCGCACCCGGTTTCGTCGACCAACAGCCCGAAGTCACTGCGGCACTATTGCATTCACTTTCCGACACCGACGTTGCCGGATACGCGGCAGTCTGCGACGCACTGGCGAGCTTCGATGTTCGTGGCGATCTCTCGCGCATCGACACACCGATCGTCGCTCTCGCGGGCGCCTATGATCCGGTCACCACAGTCGCCGCCATGGCCGAGTTAGCACACGAGGTCGGCCACGGTCGGCTCCTCGTCCTCGATCGAGTCGCACACCTCGCCCCCGCCGAAGCACCCGCCGATGTCGCCCAGATCATCACCCAGGCAGCGGGATTCGCCGACGCCCTCACTGCCGAGGCCGATCCCTGCCTCCCGGGCAGGGTCGGCCCGCCAGCCACGAAGGAAGGCCTCGCGAGCGCCGGATACAGCTCGCCACCAGCCGGGGGCACCGGTTCACCGACCGGATCCGGACCGGCCACCGCATCACCGCTCTCGACCGACGACGCAGCGCCAAGGGAAGTGACGCTGACCGATCGGCGGGCTGCCGGAATGGCTGTACGCCGCGCCGTTCTCGGCGACTCCCACGTCGACCGGGCCATCGCCAACACCACCGACCTGACCCGCGAGTTCCAAGAATTGATCACCGACTACGCCTGGGGCGGTATCTGGACAAGGTCGGGCCTGGACCGTCGCAGCCGGTCGATGATCGTGCTCACCGCCCTCATCGCCCGTGGCCATCACGAGGAACTGGCGATGCACCTGCGCGCGGCCCGCACCAACGGCCTCACCGACGACGAGATCAAAGAGGTCATCCTGCAGTCCGCGATCTATTGCGGTGTACCGGACGCCAACACCGCATTCCGCATCGCGCAGGAAACGCTGACCACCCAACCCGAAGGAAGCACCGCTCGATGACAGGCACCCTGGCCGAACTGCGGACATCGTTCCGCGAGCCCGGCACGATCACCGCGGGCAACGCCTCACCACTGAGCGACGGCGCTTCCGCAGTGCTGCCCGGTTCGGCCGCTGCCGCAGACCGTCTCGGCCGCACCCCTTTGACGCGCATCGCCAGCCGCGGCGCGCACGCGGTCGAACCGCACCGCTTCGGCTACGCACCGGTCGAGGCCGCCGAGAAGGCCCTGGTGCGGGCCGGTATCCGCTGGGGTGTGGCCGCCATCTGCATCGGCGTCGGCCAGGGACTGGCTGCCGTACTGGAGAACGAGGAGACAGCGTGAGCATCACCCACGGCACTGACCCGGACGCCGCTGTGGCCGACATCCCCGACGGAGCAACAGTATTGATCGGCGGTTTCGGCACCGCCGGACAACCGATGGAACTCATCGATGCCCTGCGCCGACTCGGCGCGAAAGACCTCACCGTGGTCAACAACAACGCAGGCAACGGCGACCAAGGACTGGCGGCACTGCTGGCCACCGGCAATGTCCAAAAGATCATCTGTTCCTTTCCCCGCCAACACGATTCGTGGATCTTCGACAACCTCTACCGCAGCGGCCGCATCGAACTCGAGGTGGTACCGCAAGGCAACCTCGCCGAGCGGCTGCGCGCCGCGGGCGCCGGTATCGGCGCGTTCTTCAGCCCGACCGGCGTCGGCACCACCCTGGCCGAAGGCAAGGAACAGCGCACCATCAACGGCCGCGACTACGTCCTCGAATACCCCATCCGCGGCGACTTCGCGCTCATCAAGGCATCCAAGGCCGATCGCATGGGAAACCTGTTGTACCGCAAAACAGCTCGCAACTTCGGTCCCGTGATGGCCACCGCCGCGAGCACCACCATCGTCGAGGTCGGCGAGGTCGTGGAGACCGGTGCGCTGGATCCGGAGAACATCATCACGCCCGCCATCTTCGTGGACCGGGTGGTACACGTGGCCGAACCGACTCGAGAAGGAGTGCCGGGATGAACCGCACGCCGACAACCGTCGAATACCCCGACCGCGCGCCGCTCGGCAAACACGAGATCGCCGCGCTGATCGCCGCCGACATCCCCGCGGGCGCGTACCTCAACCTCGGCATCGGCCAGCCGACAACGGTAGCCGACCACCTCACACCGGAGCAGAATGTCGTCTTGCACACCGAGAACGGCATGCTCGGCATGGGTCGCGCCGCGATCGACGACGAGATCGACCCGGACCTGATCAACGCCGGCAAGATCCCCGTCGTCGAAACCCCCGGCGCCTCCTATTTCCACCACGCCGATTCCTTCGCCATGATGCGCGGCGGCCACCTCGACGTGTGCGTGCTCGGCGCCTTTCAAGTCTCCACCTCCGGCGACCTCGCCAACTGGCACACCGGCGGCCCCGACGCCATCCCCGCGGTCGGCGGCGCGATGGACCTGGCCATCGGCGCCAAACAGGTCTTCGTCATGATGTCGCTGTTCACCCGCGACGGCGTGTCCAAGCTGGTGCGGGAGTGCACCTACCCCTTGACCGGTCGTCGCTGCGTCAGCCGGATCTACAGCGACTACGCGATTTTCGAGCTCGGCACCGAACAGGTACGGGTGCGTTCGACCTACGGGATCTCGCTCGAGGCATTGGCCGACAGGACAGGGCTCGACCTGACGTCCTGAGAGCTGGGAGGTGCCTGCGCCGACGGCGTCCAGCCGTCGGCGCCCAGGCGTCTGATTCTCGGCCGATAAGACGAACCGAATACCGGAGACTCGTGATCAGCGCTGCGGCCACCAGGGACATCGTCTGGGATCTGCCGCATCGACGGACCTCGCTCGCGCTACCGCAGCGAACCCGCGCAGTCCGCCCACTGAAGAAGCCTGCCCCGCATTACCCGCCCGCACCCCGTTGCGGCGGCGGGCCGACGACCTCGAGGTCGAGTTCGGCGCGGGCACGGGCGAAACCCTCGACCGGAAAGGTCTCATCGCCACCCTCGATGTGCACGTGGGCCTGGGTGGGTGTGTTCATGTATTCGAAGAATTTCTCGAACACGTCGGTGGTCAGCAGTCCGAGCATCTGGGTGTTGTGACTGTCGAACGCGAAACTGTGAATGGTGCCTGCCGGGGCGTGGAGGAAATCACCCTTGGTCAGCAGGATTTCTTTTCCGTTCGCGTGCAGCAGGATTCGCCCTTCCAGGCAGAGGAAGTTCTCGGTGTGCTGCCGGTGGAAATGCCGCGGGATATAGGAACTCTTGCCGCCGATGGTGTGCATGGCGAAGTAGGTTCCGCCGGTATTGCGGGAACGCGCCAGGTAGGAATTGAGTTGACCCATGCTTGCCCATCGGTCACCCTCGCCGGCCTCGAGGACATAGGGCGTCTGATCCAACGGCAGCTCGGCACCGGTGCGCGGGGACAGATCACGCTTGTCCAGGTCGTGGATCCGGACGCCGAACCGCGCCGCCAGTTCCGACTGCCGCATCGGCGAAATCGGTTGCTCCGCATCGATATCGAACACGTGTGACGAGGTTTCGTAGCCGCTCGCCTGCGCGAACCGGTGGCCGTCACCGATCGTGAGCCAGCTCAGGAACCGCGTACGGTGCGAGAGCATCCGGTAGGCGTAGGGAACGCCGGGTGGAATCGCGACGGATCCGCCGGGCGCGAGGACCTGCGTTTCGCCCGGTAACCACACCTGCAATTCTCCGTCGGTGACATACAGAAAGCGGTGCTCGTGCTCGTGGGAGATGAACGGTGTCTCGATACCCTTGCCGCCGTAGATATATGCGGCACCGAATTGCCCGCCGGTGTCTTCGGCACGAGCGATCACGGTGATCAGCTGTCCACCGATTTCGTGGCGTTCACCCTCGCCGGCGGCCATGTAGTAGGGGGCGCAGCGCCCGGGCAGGGTGTCGATGGCTGGAGCGAGGGAATGGACCTCGTCGATAGTCGGAATGTCGAAGGCCGTCATGATCGGCACTGACCTGCTTTCAGTGTTCGGGCGAAGAAATCCGCGATGGCGGAAAAGGACGCACACGGATGTCGTTCGGCGAGGTCGGCGCCCGCCTCGGTGGTGGTGCGGATCTGTGCGCGCGCCGTGGGCTCGCGTTCGAGACGGCCCTGGTCGAGATGCTGGTCCGGGCCGAGCTCGAGCACATCGCCGGGATTGAGGAATCCGTGCCCGAAACCTTCGATGAGGTAGAGGGTCGCGTCGTTCCCGTGTGCCGCGAGAGCGTTGTACATGGCCACGCTTTGGCTGGGCGGCACCAAGTTGTCGGCGAGTCCGTGCATGATGAGAAACGGTGGTGTGCCGCCGTTCACCTGCCGTGCCGGGCTCGCCGACACCGCGGAATCCAGTTTGTCCCGGATCGCGCCGCCGAGCAGACCGGCCTCGGGAGAATCGTGGTCCCGGGGCGCCTGCTGTCCCGTGAGATCGACCATGGCGGGCAGGTCGGCGGCCCCGTAGCCATCCATCACCGCGGCTACCGCACTGCTGACCGAAACCTCTTCTTCGCCGGGCAATCGGAGCACGCCGGAATGCACTCCGGTGAGGGCCGCCAGGTGGCCACCCGCCGACGAGCCCCACACCCCGATCCGGTCGGGGTCGATGCCGTATTCGGCACCGTTGACGCGTAACCACCGCACCGCACGACGAATATCGAAAAGCTGGCCGGGATGGGTCGTCGTCGGCGCCAACCGATAGTCCACACTGACCATGACGAAGTCATGTGAAGCGTAATGCCGCACCAGATCTGGGCAGGCAGTTCTGTCTTGTAGCCGCCATCCACCACCATGTAGCCATACGATCGCAGCCAAAGGTCGCCGCGTCGAATGCCATGGGCGCACGATATCGAGCAGCAAACCAGGTGCGTACTCGGTGGTGGAACGGACTACGGGCGAAGCCGTGTCCAAGGGAGGAACTCCTTCGAGCGGAGAGACTGGGCCTGGGTCGCCGCCGCAGCGGTTGTAAGGCCTCACCGTGGGTCTCTGCCTGAGTAGATACTCTATCAGCGCGCGCTCGCGCGGCGCCGCTTCATCGCCGCGAACGGCGCTGTTCGTCCAGGAGCACATTCTTCTGCACCTTGCCCATCGCGTTGCGCGGCAGCGCGTCCACGATGCGGATCTCGCGTGGCCGTTTGTGGATCGACAAGGTGCCCGCGACGAAGTCGATGAGCGATTTCTCCTCGGGTACGGCACCGACCACATAGGCGACGATCCGTTGACCGAGGTCGGTGTCGGGGACGCCGATGACCGCGGCCTCCTCGACCGCGGGGTGGGCCAGCAGGGCCTGCTCCACCTCGCCCGCCCCGATGCGGTAGCCGCCGGACTTGATCAGGTCGACCGAGGCGCGGCCCACGATGCGGTGGAAGCCGCCCGCATCGATGACGGCGATATCGCCGGTGCGGAACCAACCGTCGCCGGTCAGCGCCTCGGCGGTCTTGGCCGGATTGTTCAGGTACCCGTCGAAGAGGGAGGGGCTGTGGATCTCCAACTGCCCCAGTGTTTCTCCGTCGTGTGCGGCCAGGTCGCCGGACTCGGTGCGCAGGCGGGTCCGCACCCCGGCCAAGGGTAAGCCCACCCAACCCGGTCTCCGCTCACCGTCGGCGCGGGTGCTCACGGTGATCGCCGTTTCGGTCATGCCGTAGCGCTCGACGGGGGCCGCTCCGGTCAGTGCGGTGAGCTCGTCGAATACGGGCACCGGCAGCGGGGCGCTGCCGGAGACGAGCAGGCGGGCGGCCGACAGTGCCCGCGCCGAGGAGGGGTCGGCGCACACCCGCGACCACACGGTCGGCACCCCGAAATAAAGGGTCCCCCCGGCCGCCGCGTACCGCTGCGGCGTCGGGCGGCCGGTGTGGATCAACGGTGATCCGATGCGCAGCGCACCGAGCACGCCGAGGATGAGACCGTGGATGTGGAACAGCGGAAGTCCGTGTACCAGAACATCTTCCGAGCTCCACTGCCAGGCCTGCGCGAGGCCGTCGACGCTCGCCGCGATCGCCCGGCCCGACAGCACCACGCCCTTCGGGGCTCCGGTGGTGCCGGAGGTATAGATGATGACGGCCGGCACCGCGGGGTCGACCTGCGGGTAGCTCGACGACGACCGCGCGCCCGGATCCACCGTGATCGTCGGCACCCCGACATCCGCTCGGGGCTCGCCGAGCCACAGTTGCGCACCCGAGTCGGCGAGGATGTGCTGCCGCTCGACCGCACCGGCGTCGGCGGGCACCGGAACCGCCGCCACCCCGGCAAGCAGGCAGCCGACGACGGCGACGACCGTCTCGAGTTCGGGTCGCGCGTCGACGGCGACCGCCCTCGCGCCCGCGACCTTGTCGGCGACAGCGGCGGCCGCGGCCAGCAGTTCCTCCCTCGACAGGGACCGGCCGTCGACGGTTACCAGGGGGTCGGCCCCGTCGGTCGCGCGATACAGGGAGCTCAGCAGTGGTACTGGCATCGTGGTTTCCTCACAGGAGTTGGCAGGAGGGTCTCATTCGAGACCGGGATCGGATTCCGCGCTCGACACCGAACGGCTGCCGAGATGTGCTGTTCCCCAAGACCTGTCACGGTTGGCTTGTGCATCGAGCAGTCCGTGTGCGAAGTCGTTGTCGAAGTCGCGCAGCACGGTGTGCAGATGATTTCCGCCACCGACGGCATTGACCGCTTCGATGAGGTGGTGGCGAGTCTGCACCCGGAAATAGTGTGGCTTTCCCCGGGTCGGCGCACCGGCCCAGGCGAAGTGGATTTCCCCGATACCCGCCGCTCGCAATGCCTTTCGGTGTGCGTCGGCGGCTTCGCCGGGCAACCTGTCCAGGTAGCAATCGACAAGGCGCCACAGCAGGTGCTGCCCGGCCGCGTCGAGTGTGTCCCCGGCGATGCCCGCGGGATTGTCGCGGACGAACTTCAGTGCCACCCGGTCGGAATCGGTGATCGTGTAGTCGGGCATACCGAGGTCATAGTGATCCGGATATTCGTAGGCGCCGATGCGTGGCACCTGCCTGGTGACGAAATCAGCGGGCGCGACATCGTGGATCACAGCCTCGGCACGCTGGTCGTCGTCCAATCCGGCCAGCAGTTCGAAACCGAGGCCCTCGTCGTCGGCCAGTGGATGCAGCACGCCGTCGTATTCGGTGGGCTGCTGACCCAGCGCCACCGGCGTCGCGGCGATCCACCGCTGTTCGACGACGGTGATGTTGAGGCACACGTGGTGACCGAGGAACCGCATCGTCCAGGTGTCTTCGAATCCGGGGCGGCCGAAGAAGGTCAGGAAGTACGAATCCGAGGTACGCCACGCGGGCAGCGCGGGGCCGAGGAAGTCGTATTCGTAGTCGCGCAGCACATGTTCGAGTTGGGGTATCGCCAGCACCTTGGTGAAGGTGCGCAGGGGTACGGCCAGCCGGATCAGGTCCCACATCAGCACCTTCTGGTGCCGGTCGAGGCGGTGCAGCGGGAGGCCGGTGCGGTCCGGGCGCGGGATGATGTCCCAGTCGAGCCTGCGCGGGTCGGTGAAGTCGGCGACGACCGCTTCGGCGCGCTGGTCTCGGTCGAAAGTGTCGATCAGGCCCATGGCCGTGACCACCAGTTTGGTCGCGGTCTGTGGCGCTTCGTACAGAGCGGACATGCTGAGCTCCTGTTCTCGGCTCGGGGGGAGGGAGGGCGTCATGCGGACACCCCGAGTTCGCGGTAGCGGTGGCGTCTGCGGGTGTATCGGTCGGCCGGATTCGTGGTCGCGAGTGCGCGCAAGGCATGTTCGACGGCGGCGCCGACGCGCAGGCACACCTGGGTCGGATCGCCGTGTTCGCTGATGATCTCGTCGACTATTCCGTTGCGTGACAAGGCATTCGCGTGGATGCCCTGCTCGCGGGCCAGCTGCGCGGCGTGGTCGACGTCGTGGTGGACGACGGCGCTGGCACCCTCGGGTGGGAGCGGGCTCAGCCACGCGTGCTGGGTGGCGATGACCCGGTCGGCGGGCAGCCAGGCCAGTGCCGCCCCACCGGTGCCCTGTCCGAGCAGGATCGACACGGTCGTTGTCTCGAGGGTGATCAGATCCGCGAGGCAGCGCGCGATCTGACCGGCGATCCCCTGTTCCTCGGCGGCCGTGCTCAATTCCGCTCCCCCGGTATCGATGACGGTCACCACCGGCAGCGACAGTTCGGCGGCGAGCCGAATCGCGCGCCGGGCTGTGCGCAGGGCGCCATCGGTCAGCGTCGCGGCGGCGCCGGGGCCCGGCTGTCGGCTGTGCCCGAGGAAGACACAGGGCGCGCCGCCGATCCGCGCGATCGCGGCCAGCACGCCGGGTGCGGCATCGCCCTCGGCGCTGCCGTGCAGCGACACGTGGTCGGGCCAGAGGGCGAGCAGGTCCGCTGCGGCGACGCGATCGGGCAGGCGCGTGCGGAGCACCGATTCCCACGGGTCGGTGGGTGATCCCGCGCCGGGGATGGCCCGCGGCGGCAGCGCGGACACTTCGGTGGTCGTTTCGCCGCCCCGATCCGCACCGGCGTGCGCTGCGCCGTCGTCCGGTTGCCCACCCAGGTCCAGGGTGCCGGGCCCGGCTTCGGCGACATCGGGTATGCCTGCCTGGTGTCCGATGCCCGGTTCGCCGACGCGATCGAGTACCGCCAGCGCCCGCGACAGCCACCCCCCAAGCGCCTCCGGTGACACCACGGCGTCGACGAGTCCGTGCGCGAGCAGGTTCTCGCTGCGCTGCACGCCCTCGGGCAGGGGTGCACCGAGCGCCGCGTAGACCCGAGGACCGAGAAATCCGACCAGCGCGCCCGGCTCGGCGAGGGTGAGGTGTCCCATCGAGGCCCAGGACGCGAAGACCCCGCCGGTGGTGGGGTGGCGCAGATAGACCAGATATGGCAACCCGGCCCGCTTGTGATCGGCGACGGCCGCGGCGATCTTGACCATCTGCACGAAAGCGACTGTGCCCTCCTGCATGCGGGTGCCGCCGGAGCAGGGCAGCGCCAGCAGCGGCAACCCTTTGCTGGTGGCGCGCTCGATGGCAGTCACCAGCCGGTGCGCGGCGGCGACACCGATCGACCCGCCGAGAAACCCGAATTCACCTGCCAGCACCGCGATCCGGCGCCCACCCAGCCGAGCCTCACCCACGACGACGGCTTCGTCGAGCCCGGTTCGCGCACGGGCAGCGCCCAACTGCCGTGCGTACCCGGCATCGGGGCCGACATCGACGAGCCGGTCCGGCCAGGGCCGGAACCCGCCCGGATCGACCAGCCCGGCGAGCAGCGCGAGTACCGGCGCCCGGTCTGCCACGATCGCGAGCCGGTCGGTGCGCCCGGCGGGCGAGCGCTCACCAGCCGGCGACGACATCGACGGCCTTCTCCGCGACAGCCGGATCATTACCCCGCCACGCCACGTGTTGATCGGGACGAACCAGGAGCAGGCGAGCACCGAAGATCTCGTGCGGGGATCGCCCGTCCTCAGTGTCGGCGGCCGAGAGCGACCGCACCGTCACTCGAACGCGCAACTCCTCGGCCCGCGCCAGAATCGGGGCGATATCGGGTGCGGGCGCGTCGTCGACGAGCACGAGCAGGGTGAATTCCGGGCCGAGCACGTCATACAGTGACCGGCCCTCGCGCAGCCACACGTGCGGCAGTAGTGCGCCGGGGCAGGCGGAAGGCACATACTCGATCGGATCCTGCGGCGGTGGCGCGGATCCGTCGGAAACAATGACGGCCGAGTTGCCGTAGTGATAGCCCAATACCAGTCCGAGCGAATGGAATTCGCTCTTCTTCACCGCGAGCGCGGTCGCGGTCCTGCTGCGCGCGAGATCGGCCGGCGGGCCCGCTTCCCCGATCTCGACCGTCGAGAAGTGGTGTGCCAGCGCTGTTTCCTGAGCGCCCGCGTCGGCGATCGTGCGCGCGGCGACCGGACGGCGTTCGGCCGCGTAGCTGTCGAGCAGCGCCGGGCCGCCCCAGCCGTGCACGGTCGCGGCGATCTTCCAGGCGATGTTCACCGCGTCGCCGATGCAGGTGTTGTACCCGTGCCCACCCCAAGGCGGGTTGAGGTGCGCGGCGTCCCCGACCAGGAAGATCCGATCCCGGCGGTACTTGTCGGACAGCAGTTTTCGCGCCACCCACGGATCGGTCGCGATCACCTCCACCGGCGCCCGATCCCCGATCAGCGCATGCAGCAACGCCTCCGGATCGACAATCCCCGTCCGCACGTCGACGCCCTGCACGATGGCCCACCAGGTGTCCGCGCGATCGAGCCGCCCCACGATCCCGGCCGCGCCAGGCGCCATCACCCAGTAGTGGACGGCATTGGCGAACCGCACCCGCTCGGCGAGGCCGGGTGCGCGGAACAGAATGCTGAGGTTGGGCCGTTCGCCCGAGGAACCTTCGAACTGCGCGCCGATGCTCTCGCGCACGATGCTCCCACCACCGTCACAGCCGAGCACGTACTGCGCGTCGATGGTGGTGCTCGCGCCCGCCTCGTCTTCGACGATCGCGCGGACGGTGCCGTCGGGCAACTCGTCGAGCGCTGTGACGCGGGCACCCAGGCGCAGCTGGACGTACTGGTCGCGTTCGACGGCGCCGCGCAGGACGAGCTCCACCACCGGTTGCGGCGCCTGCTGCCCCGGTTCCGGTGCCCATTCCGGCCGGTCGACCTCGAGCTGGAAGCCGTTGGCGAATCGGGTGATCTCATAGCCGAGCAGCGTCGAACAGAACACGATGTCCTGGGCCCATTCCACGGAAAGCGGTGCGGCCGCGCGCAATTCGTCGGCGAGCCCCCACCTGCGCAGATGGGTCATGGTCCGCGCGTTGGTCGTTTTCGCCCTCGGGCGGGTGGTGTCGACCTCGACACGCGGTTCGATGACGATGCTGCGCACCCGGTGCCGCGCCAGCTCCAGGGCGGCGGCCAGCCCGGAGGGTCCACCGCCGACGATCAGCACCGGATCCGCCGTGGTGTCGGTCATGCCCCTTTCCTTCCGCTCGCATCGACGATCGGCGTGCGCAGTACACCGAGTTTGTCGATCTCGACCTCGACGATGTCACCGGGCCCCAGCAGCCACGGCGGATTGCGCACGTAGCCGACACCTTCGGGGGTGCCGGTGGCGATGATGTCACCGGGATGCAGGGTGAAGGTTTCGCTGATCAGCGCGATGATGTCGCCGAGCGGGAAGATGAAGTCGCGGGTGTTGCCGTCCTGAACGAGGGTGCCGTTGACCCTGGTGCGCACGCGCAGCCCCTCGGACAGGTCCCCGACCTCGTGCGCCGGAACCAGCGGCCCCAGCGGCCCCGACCGGTCGCCGTTCTTGCCGAGTGTCCATTGCGCGGTGAGTTTCTGCGCCTTGCGCGAGGTGAGGTCGTTGAAGCAGGCGTAACCGGCGACGCCCGCGACTCCCGTTGCCGGATCCACACTTTCGAGCCTGGTGCCGATGAACGCGGCGACCTCGCCCTCCCAATCCAGGCCCGCTTCGTTGGCAGGCACCGGCGCGGACACATCGCCGACGGTGAGCGATGCGGGCCAGCGGCCGAACAGGGTCGGATATTCGGGCGGGATGAAGCCACCCTCCGCGGCGTGTGCGCGATAGTTGAGCCCGACGCAGATCACCCGAGCCGAAGCCGGAACGGGCGCGACGACATTGACCAGGGCCACGTCGATTCCCGGTGTTTCGATCTGCTGCGCGCGGTCGATCCAGGTGAAGGCGTCGCTCCAGAATTCGTCGAGTGGGGCGAGCGGGCGGATGGTCTCGCCGTCGAGCACACCGACCGAGATCGGGTCCTGTTCGCTGGTGCGGTAGCCGATGAGTTTCATCGAGTCACTTTCCTCAGGGTGTGGCCGGCAGTGAAGCGGCATCGTGGTCTACGGGAGTTGTGGTTTCGCTGGTGCGTGGCCGGCGCGGGAGGGTGGCCATCAGCACGCCGCCGATCAGGGCGGGCGCGGCGAACGCGAGCGAACTGACGATCACCGCGCCGCCGCCTGCGACGAAAGCGGCGCCGTAGGTCGGTCCGGCGATCGCGCCCACCCGCCCGATACCCAGCGCCCAGCCGAGGCCGGTCGCCCGGATCCGGGCCGGGTAGAAGCAGGCGATGTGGTCGTTGAGCATGTTCTGGGTACCAAGGCCGCCGAACCCGGCCACCGCGACCAGCAGCATCAGCACGGCCGTCGGCGGATGCGTGCCGAGCAGCGCCAGCGCCACCGCGGCGGTCGCGAAACCGGTGAGCACCAACGGTTTCGGGCCGAATTGCTCGGCCAGCGCCGCGGCGATAAGAGTGCCCGCGATGGCGCCGGCGCTGTAGATCAGCAGGAAGGTGACCGCCGATCCGATGGGATAGCCGGCGTTGCGCATGATCTGCGGCAACCACGTGGTCACCCCGAACATCGTCAGCATGCTGCACACGGCGACGAACCAGATACCCACCGTCGCCCTGGTCATCCCCGCGCCGAAGAGCTCGGCCACCGGGGACTTCACCGACCGGCCGTCGTCGGCTTTCACCACGGCGAAAACCCGTGATTCGGGCAGCTTCGCGAAGGCGATGGGCAGCAAGGTGACCAGCGGAATCGCGCCGAGGGCATACACCGGACGGAACCCGAAGTCCTCGAGCAGCACCAGCGACGCCGTCGAGGCGAGGACACCGCCGAACGCGGGCCCGGTCAGCACCATGCCGAGCACTCGGGACCGGTATTCGGGTGCGGCGAATTCGGCGGCCATGGCGATCGCCGTCGGCAGCAAGCCGCCGATGCCGAGTCCTGCGGCCAGCCGGGTCGCGGCGAACACCTCGAAGGTGGGCGAGAAGGCCGTCACAAATGTCGCCGCCGAGAACAGGGTCAAGCAGGCCAGGAAAAGTCGTCGCCTGCCGAGCAGGTCGGTGAGCGTACCGGCGGTCAGCGAGCCGATCAGCACACCGACCAGTGCCGCGCTGCCGACGAAGCCCGCCGCCGCGGCGGTGATGTGCCACGGTTCGTGGCCGATCAGAGCGGGCAGCGTCGCGCCGTAGACGAACAGGTCATAGCCGTCGCTCAGTAGCGCGGCCCAGCACAGAATCGGAACGAGCACAGCGCCGCGACCCACCCGGGTCGAAGTCGTTGGGAGTGTCATGCGGTACCTCTGGTCAAAGGATGGTGGAGGCCAGACCTCCAGAAACGGTTATAACCGTTATGTGTGATGGTAGCCACAAACCGGGGGGTGGTGTCAACCATTCGGCTCGATTAGACGCCCATCACACCAAATATGAGAGCGAAAGAGCTGGTCAGCGGGACATGGATCCCGAAATTCAGTGCCGTGCGTGCTCGGCGGCAGCCGCACGAGCACGGGCCGGATCGCCGGATTCGATGGCGGCTACCAGTTCCTCGTGGACGGCGGTGCGGCGGGCGAAGTACTCGGAATTGCCCCCATCACGGGCTCGACTGGCCCTGGTGGCGTGCTGCTCGATGTACTCCTCGAGCCCCAGATAGGTGCCGCGCAGCACACGATTCGGGACGATCGCGACAATCCGGCGATGCAATCCCCACACGGCGCGGATGAATCCCTCCGGGTCACCGGCGGCATCGCGGACGGTGTCGAGCAGTCGGCGCAGCTCCGCGAGATCGGCGGGACTGCGGTGCCTGGCCGCCAATTCGGCGACCAATGGCTCGAGTTCCTCGCGGACGGCGATCGCCTCCGCCACCCCACCTGGGTCGTTGTCGACGGTCAGCAGGGTGCGGCCGAGACGGACGATCGAGGACCGCTCCGCGACGAACAACCCGCCGCCGGGACCGGGGCGCACGGTGATGACGCCACGATCCTGCAGCAGCCGAACTGCCTCGATGACGGTCCCCCGCGCCATCCCCGACTCTTCCTGCAGCTGCTGGCGGGTGCCCAGCTTGTCGCCCGCCCGCAACTCCCCCGCCGCGATCCGATCTTGGATATGCGACACCAGGGACTCAGCCCGCGTGAGTGACCCCTGGATCGCCATGCCGTCAGTGTAGAGCGCGCCGCATCGAGACCTTCTCGGTCCGTGGACGATTCCGGACGCGCTCGCCCACAGGTCGGGGACCCTGCCCGCGCGCGGGGCGCCCGAAGCCGGCGTCGGGGGAAGTTCGGGCAGCGGTTCCTGGCCGATGCGCGCGGCGATGCGGTTGACCCGGCCGAGTACGTCCCGCCGTCCGCCGGTGAGCAGGTAATCCACCGATTCCGGTAGCAACAGCGCCAGCAACATCAGCGCCAGACCGGTGAGCACGGCGCCGCACACGAACACCGCCCGCCAGCCGTATTCGTCGCGCAGGAACACCGCGGCCAGGCCGCCGAGTGTCGCGCCGAGCCCGTAGCCCGCGGTGTAGAGACCGATGGGCAACCCGCGCCAGCGCGTGGAGGAGTACTCGCTGGCGATCACGTTGGTGCAGTCCAGAATTCCGCCGACACCGAGCCCGGTGAGATGGATAGCCCTCATCCCGAACTGTTCGACATCCGCTGCCATACAGTGGTTTTCGCTCACAACACCGATGCACTGGGGGATTCATGACCACAGGTGACCCGTTTCCCACACCGGATCCGAACCCTCCCCCAGCGACAGACCCCGCGCCACCCCCGCTCACTCGGCGACAGCAGATCGCGCGCCTGATCCATCAAGCCTTCACCTGGTCGGGTTGGTCCACACTCACAACGTTGACCACAGCAGTCGCCGCAGTCGCGGCACTGTATTTCACTGGACAAACTCTGCGCGCAACGAATGCCCAGAATTCAACCACACGGGAATCTGCCATCACCGACCGGCTCGCAAAAGCTACCGAGCAACTGAGCTCCGAGAAAATAAATTCGCAACTGGCAGGCATTTACCTTCTTGAACGTTTAGCAAACGACTCTCCTACCGACCGAGGCACCACCGTGGAGCTTTTGTCCGCGTACGTGCGCAACGAAGCTCCGGCATCCAAGTGCACAGTTCCCGCCATGAATGCGGGACCAGGGATACGACTCGCTGCGAATATCCAGGCAGCCATAACAGTGCTAGGTAGGATGCCACACGGTGGCACCGTAGTCGACCTGTCGTACGCATGCCTGGTTGGCGCCGATATGAAACGCGGCAATTTCAGCAATACATTGTTCAACGACTCCGTTCTAGCGCGCGCAAACTTCGTGGAAACCAATCTCTCAGGATCACTATTTCGGGATGCGAATTTTCAGCTGGGAAACTTTAACCGATCCAACCTGTCTTACACCTTCTGGGGAGGAGCAAACGCCACTTCTGCCGTTTTCGTGTCAACTGACGTGACAGGCGCCGAGTTCTTGGACGTCGACATATCAGGTGCCGACCTTTCGAGAATCGACGGACTAACGCTAGAACATTTCATTTTGGCGCTGGACAAGCCGTACACAATCGCCGATGCGATTGTCCACTGCGATCAAGTCACGGATTGGCCTGAGGGGTTCACTCCACCGAGGTGTAGCCCGTAATACTCCAGCATTTCTTAGCGATGCTGTTGGGTAGCATAGGGTTTCGTGCTGTTGGCGGGGAAAACGGTGGGACCTTGGCCTAAGCCGCGGGCGATTTGACGCCGAACGGGATGCAGCGCTGCTGAACAAGGCCGCGTGCGACGTCGACGGAGTCCGTGACGACGCGCGTAAATCTGTTGGGGTGCAACAGCAACACTCGGGAACGGGCGGTCGGGTGGAGAATTGTCAGCTCGGCGTGTTCTGTGCGTAGACGACTGTGAAGGGTCGCACCGGTGAACCGTCCCCGTGCCGAACTCGGCACGGGGACGACATGGACTGCGACCGGCCTATGGGTTCAACACCACGTAAGCGTCGCGGACTGCCTGGTTGCCGGCTCCGTTCAAGACGCTGAAATGCGCTGTGCTGGTGCCGTCGGGTTGGGTGTCCACGGTGTGGAGCGTGGGCTGGATGGTGGATGGAACTGGAACGACCGCGCGGAAGGAGGCCCCGACCCGGCGTACCTGCTCCGGGCTGCGGCCGAGGGCGGCCAACACCCAATCGACTCCGTGTGCCAGGGTGGCCGAGCCGTGCAGGATCACGCTGGGCAGCCCCGCAGCGCGGGCGACGGCAAGATCGGTGTGGATGGGGTTCCAGAGGCGGCCACATTCGCCGTAGACGTGCGGGGCCCAGGTTTCGATCCGGACCGCTCCGCTGCGGGATTGCGTGGATTGCGGCGGCGGTCCGGGACGTTCAGGTGCAGCGTCGGCCACTTGATCGGCTCCGTCGACGTCGACATCCCGGTAGAGGGAGTCCATCCAGGTTGTCCACAGGGGGCCGTCGCCGTCGGCGCCCTCCAATCGCATGGCGATCAGCGCGCCGGCGGAGGTGCGCCGGATACCGGTGACTTCAGCGCAGACCGTCACCGTGGCATCGGCGGGAATGGTGCGGTGGAGATGCAGGTCGTGGCCGGCGTGCACGCCGCGGTGGGTTTCGGCGCGGGTGAGCCCGAGGGCTGCCATTCCGGAGTCGGGGTCGGTGAGCAGGTCCCATTCCGGTGACAGCGGGAACAGGGGGTGGTTGATGATGCCGGTGGGGCGGGTGGTGTCGAAGTAGAGGTCGTCGGTGTGGCCGAGGCCGGCGGCATAGGCCATCAGCCGTCGGGCATCGATCGTGGTGGTCCACGGTTTCAGGGTCAGTCCGACGGCGGAAGCGTTGAGAGGCAATTCAAGTCCTGAGTATTCCGTTGAGTACGAGGTCGACCCAGTCGGCCGAGAGTTGGCGCAGGTCGCGAGATTCGTCGCGCTGTAGTTCGGGGTCGGCCAGTTTGGTGGCCGCTGTTTCCCAGACCGCGGCGAGCAGTTCGGTGTTGATCGGGCGGAAGATTCCGAGTTCGATACCGTGATCGAGAATGGTGCGCAGAACCTCGACGTAGTAATGCGAGTAGCTCGCGACGAGGCCGCGAATGGCGTTGTGCGCGTTGACATCGAGCCAGAACACGCGCGAGGTCCGTCCCACACCCTCGACACCGAAATCGGTCCACACCTGCATCCGGGCAATCGGGTCGTGCGCCGAATGCAGGCGCTGAACGGCGGCGTCTATCGCGCGCTGATACCAGCGTTCGATCACCAAGGCGACGAGCTCGTCCTTGCTCGGTGCGAGTTGGTACAGGGTGGCGTAGGACGTGCTCAGGTCCTTGGTGACGTTGGTGAGGCGCAGGGAGCGGAAGCCGTCGGCGAGAATGGCGCGTTGCAGTCCGTCGAGGATCTCCTCCTGCCGGGTAGAGAAGTGCGGGATGCGTGCCAGTGGCCGGGGCGGAACCTGGAAGATCTCCGTCGTGTTGGTCATGGTCGCGCTCCCCTGGGTCGGCAGTCCGGTTCGTCTTCCGAGTGTAGAAGAACGGACTGCCGGTTACAGTTTGCCCCACTGACGCCCCGGATTCTCCGCCCGGCGTTCGTCGGTTACGGCGAATGTGTCGGCCGACCTGGTCCTTCGGCGTCGGTCCCGGTCATGTCGGCGTTCGGCCGAGCCTTGGCCATCAGGTCGGCGACCGCCTGCCCGATATCCTCGGCTTCGCCGACCGCGCCGGTGGTCGGCCCCCGATGCCAGCCTTCGGAGATCGACAGCGCCTGGCCGGATACGTCGAATACCCGGCCGGTGACGTTGCGGGATTCGGGCGAGGCGAGCCAGGTGACCAGGGGCGCGATCCAGCGGGGGTCGAGCTGGGCGGCGATTTCCGCGTCGACGCTGACCAGGTTCTCGGTCATCCGTGTCAGTGCTGCCGGGGCGATGGCATTGGCGGTGACGTTGTAGCGGTACAACTCCTCGGCGACGATCGTGGTGAACGCCGCGATCCCCGCCTTGGCGGCGCCGTAGTTGGCCTGCCCGATATTGCCGTACAGGCCGGAGGGCGAGCTGGTGTTGATGATGCGGCCGTCGACCGATGCACCGGCTTTGTGCTGGTCGCGCCAGTACTCGGCGGCATGCCGGGTGACGTTGAAGGTACCGCGCAGGTGAACGGCGATCACCGCGTCCCATTCGTCCGGGGACATGTTCACCAGCATCCGGTCGCGCAGTATTCCGGCATTGTTGACGACGATATCGAGGGTGCCGAATTCGTCGATCGCGCGCTGGACCATGGCGCGGGCATCGTCCCAGTCGGCGACATTGCCGGCGTCGGTGACGGCGCGGCCACCGAGAGCGGTGATTTCGTCCACCACCGATTGCGCCGGGCTGGTGTCGCTGCCGTCGCCGGTCACCGCACCACCGAGATCGTTGACCACGACAGCGGCGCCGTGCCGGGCCAGCGAGAGTGCGTGTTCGCGGCCGATTCCCCGGCCGGCGCCGGTGACCAAGGCCACGCGGCCTTCACAGAGAGGGGACACAGAGTTTCTCCTTTGGGTGTCGAGTGAATTTCAGGAACCGGCGACGATTTCGTCGTACTTGCTCTGGACCTCGTAGAAGCTGTCCGGCAGGGCGAGGTCGCGGGGGTGGTAGCGCGGGGAGAACACCCGCAAGGTCCGCGGGAAGGTCCGCAGCAGCAGGGTGCGGCGCAGCTTGTTACGCCGCTTCTTCTCGGCTTTGCCGATCGGCTGTTTCATGATCTCGGGCGCCGCCTTGGCCATGGCGCCGGCTAGCTTGAAAGACCAGCGCAGGTAGTGCATCAGGCAACGGGTCCCGACGAGGACCCGGTACCAATAGCTGGGTTCGACCGCTTCGAGGGCTTCGTAGGCGACCGTGCGATGTTCGAGTTCCTCCATCACATGCCAGGCGAAAAGGTCGCCGAGCGGAGCGACCATATTGTCGAAGATCCGCATCTCGAACTGGGTGATGGCGCCAGCGGTCGTGAACGATTCGAAGGCCTCGGCGTAGGCCAGATTCCAGCGCAGCGATTTGGTTTCGGTGAACCGCTCGTACTCGGCACGCAGTTCTTCCTCGAGCTCCTTCATCACCACGAACTGGGGGTGCGCAGCCCGGATGACATCGTTTGCCTTGGCGTGCTCGCGGAAATGCACGCCTTCCTGCGCACAGAAGAGTTTGATCCGCTCGGCGAGCGCGGCATCGGTGATCTCGTCGGCGGCGCGCCGGACGTTCTTGATCAGATAGGGCTCCAGATATGGCAGCGACATCCAGGAGCCGAGGAAGTAGATGGACAGGTCGGGATCGTTCTCGAGGAAGACGAGTTCCATGTCTTCGGGGAATTCGAAGGTCATCTTGCGGACACTGATGCTGTCCATGGCGGACTCCTCAGATGGGGTGAAGGGTGTGTGGGCCGGGCAGCCGGTGATCGGCCTGGGTCAGCTGCGGTCGGCGGCGAGTGCCGCGCGGCGGACCTTGAACATTTCGCTGCGCGGCATCTGGTCGACGAACTCGAAGGTCTTGGGGACCTTGTAGGCGGTGAGGCGGGATTTCGCGAAGGCCCTGAGTTCGTCTGCCGCCGGGCGGGTATGCCCGCGTTCGACTTCCACGAGGGCGTGGACGCGGTGGCCCCAGTCCTCGTCGGGGATTCCGATGACGACGACATCCGCGATGTCGGGGTGCTCGCCGAGCGCGGCTTCCACCTCGGCCGGGACGACATTCGCGCCGCCGGTGATGATGAGATCGCCCTTGCGGTCGGCGGAGTAGACGTAGCCCTGCTCATCGACCCGTCCGAGATCACCGACGGAGACATAGCCGCCTTCGATGACTTTGGGCCGGTCCTTGCCGAGGTAGTCGAACAGAGGTGCGTCGACCCCTGCCAACCGCAGATAGATCTCCCCGACCTCACCGGTGTCTACCTCCCGTAGGTCGTCGTCGAGGATCCGCAGTTCGGTGCCCGGTGCGGGCCGCCCGATGGTTCCTGGCCGGGTGAGCCATTCGTCGCCGCGCACGATGATCGAGCCGACGAGTTCGCTGGAGGCGAAGATCTCCCACAGCAGTTCGCCGCCGACCAGCTCGATCCATCGGTGTTTGAGCCACCCCGGGCAGGGCGCGGTGCCGTGCAGAATCGTGTGGAAGCAGGACCAGTCGACGGCGTCGATACCGGGGGTGTCGAGCAGGCGGCGCATCATCGTCGGGACCAGGGTCATGAACTGCGGACGGTGCTCGGCGATGATTCGAATGAAGGCCGGTCCGTCGAATTTCTCCATCAGCAGGATCTGCTGGCCTTCGAACAGCCCGCCGTGCGCCATCATCAGCGGGTTGCCGTGATACAGCGGGCCCATGATCAGGTGCCGGTCGATAGGGGCCATCCCGAACATGGCGTAGGTGGCGGCGAACACCGTCCCCGGGACCATTGCGCCCGGAACCGGCAGGACCACGGCTTTCGAAGCGCCGGTCGATCCGCCGGTCGGGATCGCCATCGCGTGAGTGGGGGTGCTGATCCCGATCTGCCGCGGAGTGAGTTGCGCGGCGCGGGCCACGTCGACGATGTGGATACCCGAGGTGGTTACCTCGTCGTGGTCGGACACGATCACGGCCGGCTCGGTGACGTCGAGCAGCCGGTCGCGTTCCCACGCCGGGACATCCCAGCGCATGGTGACGATTCCTGCGCCGATCTTCCACGCCCCGAGCGCAGCGACCAAGTGCTCGGGCGAATTGCGCAAACCGATGGCCACCCGCTGACCCGCCCGCACACCGAAATCGGCCAGCAGTGTGGCGACCTGATCGGAGCGTCGGTCGAGTTCTGCGGTGGTGAGGTCCTGCTGGGGGCCGGCGACGGGAAAGAATCGCAGTGCGATCCGGTCCGGGTCGTGCTGTGCCAGTTCGCGGATGCGCTCGCCCAGGGATACAGGGCCGGCAATTCCGGCGATGCCGCTGGTCATGAGAGGCGTTCGACGATCATGGCCATGCCCTGGCCGCCCCCGATGCACATCGATTCCATGCCGAAGGTCTTGTCGCGCCGGATGAGTGAGTGCACCAGGGTGGTCATGATGCGCGCGCCGGTCATACCGAACGGGTGCCCGAGTGCGATACCGCCGCCGTTGACGTTGAGCCTGTCCCAGCCGATCCCGAGTTGTTCGGCCGACGGGATCACCTGGGCGGCGAAGGCTTCGTTGATTTCGAGCAGGTCGATATCGGAGGCGGCCAGGCCAGCGGATTTCATCGCTCGCAGGCATGCTTCGACCGGTCCGAGTCCCATGATCTCTGGGTCGAGGCCGGAGACCGCCGACGCGACGATCCGCGCGAGCGGCGTCAGGCCCAGCGCCTTCGCCTTGTCCGCGCTCATTACCACGACCGCGGCCGCACCGTCGTTGAGCGGGCAGGCATTACCGGCAGTGACCCGGCCGTTTTCCCGGAACCGAGCCGGCAGCGCCGCCAGTTTTTCCACCGTGGTGCCCGGGCGCGGACCGTCATCGGAATCCACAACAACACCAGACGGCGTGGTGACCGGGATGATCTCCTCGGCCCAGAACCCGGACTCGCGCGCGGCGATGGCCCGCTGATGGCTCTGGACGGCGAACTCGTCCATCACCTGCCGGGATACGTTGCACAGGTCGGCGACGTTCTCGGCGGTGTCGCCCATATCGATGTAGAGATCGGGCAGGCCGTCGGTGGCCGGTGTCCAGCCGCCCGCGGACTTTATTTCGGCGGTGCGGGCCTTCGCCTCGTCGAATTTCGGGTTGTCGGTGGCCGGGCGGAACGCGTCCGCGGAGCCGTGGACGTAGCGGCTGACCGTTTCGACTCCGCCGGCGACGAAAACCTTTCCTTCACCGGCTTTCACGGCATGGGCGGCCATCCGGATCGCCTGCAGCGAGGAGGCGCAGAACCGGTTCACGGTGGTCCCGGGTGTGCTGTTCCAGCCGAGCAGCACGTTGACGACCCGGGCGAGGTTGAAGCCCTGCTCGCCGCCGGGCAGCCCACAGCCGAGGATGACGTCGTCGATCGTTTCCGGTGTGAGACCGATGCTGTCTACCACCGACCCGATGATGTGAGCCGCGAGATCGTCGGGCCGTATGTCGACCAGCGAGCCTTTCTGAGCACGTCCGATGGGGCTGCGCCCCGTGGCGACGATTACTGCTTCCGGCATGGGAATTCCTTTCCGATAAGTCCGCGAGTGCGGCGTCGTCACTGCTCGACGTAGACGTTGGGTTCGCCGCGGCCCTGCTGTTGGCACAGCGCCCGGTAGACCGCGAGCATCGTGCCCGCGTCGAGGACGCTTTCGATATTTCCGCCGGCGTCGAGGTTGAGATTGGCGCCGTAGATCGCGAACCACACATCGGCGGGGCCGTCGCTGTCCTCGGGAACCTTCAGGGTGTGGATGGAGCCGGCGGGCTCGAACAGATACGAACCGGGCCGGTTCATCTCCTCGGCCGATTCGAGGTAGTGCCAGGAACCGGACATGGTGAACGCGAACACCGGGCCGGTGTGTCGGTGCGTCTGGACCTGGGTGCCGGGTTGCATCCGGTTGCGCACCACCCACAGCCCCTCTTTCAAGTTGACGTGGGCGACCTTGGTCTCCACCTCGGGGGTGAGGTCTACCCAGGGCAGCTCCTCGTCGGACCGATGGGTGGTACCCAGCGGCTCTGGAATTTCGAGCGTGAACGGCATAGACATGGTTGACCTTTCAGAAGAGATGGCAACTGGGGTTCAGGTCCGGTTCGGGGTGACGAGCACTTTGCATTCGGTGGTGGGCCGCATCAGCGCCTCGAAGCGAGCCGGCAGCTCGTCCAGGCCGATCACGTCGGTGATGAGGGCGGCGGGGTCGAGGCGGCCGGCGGCCAGGTGCGCGATGGTCATCTCGAAATCGCGGGGGCGGTAGTAGAGGACGAACTGGAAATTCAGTTCCTTGGCCATCGCGGTGGTCGGGGTGAAGGTGTCGGGCACGGTGCAGGCACCGACGATGGTGATCTGTGCGTCTGGGGCCGCCACGTCGGCGGCGTGCTGGATCAGTCCGGGCACGCCCACGCATTCGATGACTGTCGCCGGCGCCGAACCGGTGAGCTCGGCGAAAGCCTCGCCGACGTCCTGGGCGGTGGGGTCGACGGTGCGGGCGCCGACCGCCTCGGCCAGCGTGCGGCGGGCGGGGACCGGATCGCTCACCAGGACCTCGCTGGCCCCGAACAGCCGCGCGTACAGGGCCACGGCCAGCCCGACCGGTCCCGCGCCCAGGATCAGCACCGGCGCCCCGGGTTCGCGCGAGGTCCTTTCGAGCGCGTGGTGCGCGACGGCCAGCGGTTCCACCAAGGCTCCACTGCGTGCCCCGACCTCGGCCGGCAAGACGAACAGATCCTGTGTGTCGACGGCGACGAACTCGGCGAAGGCTCCTGGTCGCTGTACCCCGGTCAGCTCCGCGCTCACGCAGCGGGCGGGGTTGGCCGAGCGGCAATTCACACAGTCGTGGCAGCCGACCAGCGGAAAGCCGACGGCGAGCTTCGATTCCAGCCGCGGATCGACATCATTGCCGCGGGCGACGACCCGGCCGCTGAACTCGTGCCCGAAGACAATGCCCGGATAGCTCTTCAGTAGCGGCGCCAGATGAAGATCGGAACCGCAGATCCCGGCCGCCTCGACCTCGAGTATCACCTGCCCCGGGCCGGGCGCCGGATCGGGGATATCCCGGATCTCCAGCGACGGAGTCGAATCCGTCAGTACCGCTGCCTTCATGTCCACTCCTTTGGTGACTGGCATCACGTTCATGTGTAGAATAGAGCAGAATTATTTACACCGCAACCTCTAGTTCGGAGAGTGGCACCTATGCCGACATCACGCCTTCTCGGATTCCGCCGGCCCCGGGGCATGCTGAAACAGCCGGCGCCCCCCACCCCAGCAGTCGTTGCGCCGCAGCGACAGACAGTGGTTGTGCAGCACAAACAGCCGATCGCCGAGGACGTCGTCGCTCTCCGTCTGAAAACCATTGGGGGAAGCTCGCTCCCGCCGTGGACGGCCGGCGCGCATGTCGACCTCCACCTACCCGGAGGTAAGGTCCGCCAGTACTCGCTGTGCGGCGACCCCGCCGATCGCCACGGCTACGACCTGGCCGTACTGCGCGAACCGGAGGGGCGGGGTGGATCGGCCTTCATCCACGACCAGTTACAGATCGGCGACACCCTCGCTATTTCGCCGCCGCGCAATAATTTCGCTCTCGTCCCAGCGACGCGCTATTTGTTCATCGTCGGCGGAATCGGGATCACCCCGATCCTGCCCATGATCAACGAGGCCGACCGGCTCGGGACACCGTGGACACTGCACTACGGAGGCCGGACCGCGGCCGGTATGGCCTTCACGGAAACCCTGGCCACCTGCGGCGACCGAGTGAACCTGGTCACGGAGGACACCTCCGGATTTCTCGACCTCGACCGAATCCTCACGGCGAGCGCACCAGGCACACTGGTCTATGCCTGCGGGCCAGAGGGTTTGCTGCAAGCCCTCGATTCGCTCACCGACCGCCTGCCTCCAGGCGCCATCCACACCGAACGATTCCGGGCGGCACCGGCCGCCGAACCCGCAAGCTCTGCGGCCGAACTGACAGTGCACTGCGCGAAATCCGGTATCGAGGTAACAGTCGAGCCCGACCACAGCATCCTGGAGTCCCTCGAACGAGCCGGTATCGCGGTAGCCAGTTCCTGCCGCGACGGCATCTGCGGAACCTGCGAGACCAGCGTTCTCGACGGCGTTCCCGACCATCGCGACTCGGTGCTCTCCACGGCCGAACGAAACGCCGGCAACCGCATGCTGATCTGCGTATCACGCGCCGTGACCGGCCACCTGACCCTCGACATCTGACGTACGCGGCTGCGACTACTACCCGAATGGAAACCACATGACCACACAACATTCGATCGATCTGCCAGACCTCACTATGAGCTACCTCGAAGCCGGACCGGCCGACGGACCGCTGGCGATGGTCCTGCACGGCTTCCCCGACAGCCCCGCTTCGTGGAGCGATACGCTCGACGCGCTCGGTGACCTGGGCTACCGGGCTGTGGCACCGTGGCTGCGGGGCTACGCCCCCACCCAGATACCCGCGGACGGGCTATATCAAGGCGGCGCCTACGTTCGCGATATCGACCGACTCCATCGGGCCCTGGTCGGAGATCAGCGGGCGGTGCTGATCGGCCACGATATCGGCGCCGCGATCGCCTACGGTGCGGCCGCGTTCGATCCCGCGAAATGGGAACGCGTGGTGACGATCTCCGTGCCACCCGCCGCCGTTCTCGCGCAGATGATGGGCAGCTACACCCAACTACGACGGTCCTGGTACACCTTCCTGTTCCAGCACCCCGCCGCCGAGGCAATCATCGGCGTGGACGACGGCGCGTTCCTCGACCGGCTGTGGGAGGAATGGTCACCGGGATTCGCCCACCCAGCCGCCGTCGCCGCCGCGAAGGAGGCGCTACCCGATCCGGCGCACCTCACCGCCGCGCTCGGCTGGTACCGAGCCGGCTTCCACCCCGAACTCCACGATCCCGGCCTCACCACCGAGCAGCAGGCACTGACCGCCACACCCAGGCAACCCTGGCTGTACCTGCACGGCGAACACGACCAGTGTGTGGGGATCGAAGCCGCTGAGGCGACCGCACACAGCGCAGCCATCAGCGGCGCCGGACATTTCCCGCATCTCGAGCAGCCCGAGGACTTTCGCCGGCGTGTCAGCGAGTTCCTGAGCGCGGGCTCCGCCGCACCGTAGGCCGAACCACCGCTAACTGTGCACACCAGGTGTCGCCGAGTCGGCTGACCGCCGAAAATCCGGCGAGGCGTTCCCGACGCCACCTCTTCCACTCAGCCCGGCCGCATGGCGGGGTCGAGAACTATTTGACGGCCCCGCCGGTCTTCTGCTGAAACATCTCGTACGCCTCGGGTGCCGACGCGAGCGGAGCCGGTGGGTGGCAAAGCTTTCCACGCCGAGTGGGTGGTCGTCGCCCAGCAGCGCCATGATGTCTTCGGCCCATCGCTTGACGTCGGCCTGACCCATCCGGAGTTGGATCTGCTTGTCGAATTGGCAGTTCCCAGCGCGAAAGGGAATGAGCAGAGTCCGTCGACCGCTACTTGTGCCGGGTGCTCGCCAATCTCCGCAGCTCACAGCCAATGCCGCCACTTGAACACACCCCATAAACCGACCCCCAAACCGACCATGAGCGCGAGGGCGAACGGATAGCCCCACATCCAGTGCAGTTCGGGCATGTGGTCGAAGTTCATGCCATAGGTAGAGGCCACCAGTGTCGGGGTGAACAGAATCGCTGCCCAGGAGGAGATCTTCTTGACCTCCTCGCCCTGCTCGAAGGTGGCGTTCGACAAGCGTCGCATGGCATCGTTCTGTTCCAACGACACCAGCGTGGAATGAACGGTGAGCGCGTTGTTGAGCAGTGCCCGGCAGGACTCGACCCGTTCCGAAACCCGGATGGTGTGGTCGAGGACGTTGCGGAGCCGGTTCTGCACCTCGTTGTCGGTGCCGAACTTCTCGGCACCAGAGAGCAATCCACGCACGATAGCGGGCAGTGGTCCGATCGCCCGTTGAAAGGCGATCACCTGCTCGAGGAGCCGGTAGATCCGCTCCGACAATGCCGGATCGACATCGCCGTCGCTGAACAGGCTGTCCTCGACCTCGTCGATATCGGCTTCCACACCGGCGACGACCGGGGTGTCGCCGTCGACGATCTCGTCGAGGAACGCCGTCAGCATCGCTTCGGGCCCGATACTGAGGAACTGCGAGTCCGCTTCCAACGCGTCGCGGACCGTCGTCAGGTCCAGGCGTGCCTCGTGTCGCACGGTGATGACGAAGTTCGGCCCGACGAACAGATGCACCTCGCCGAACTCGACCCGTTCCTCGCCGTCGTCGTACCAAGCCGGTCGCAGCACCACGAACAACGTGTCGCCATACCGTTCGAGCTTGGCACGCTGATGCCCCTTCCGGGCGTCCTCGACCGCGAGCGGGTGCAACCCGAATGTCGCCGCGACCGACTCGAGATCGACCGGATCAGGATCGGTCAGGCCGATCCAACCCACCGCGCCCGATTGCCGCATCGCCTCGACGGCATCCTGAAGATCGCATGGATTCCCGATGCGGCGTCCGTCGAGGTAGATACGACCATCGATCGCCGTCATCGGCGGACACTCCTTCAACGTGGCGGTCAGCGGGATCCGTGACGCTCGGCGCTCTCGGGTGCGCCGAGCGTGACGGGGTTTCAGTATCAGCGTGCGCGAGTGTGGGAGCGGTGATGACGCACCGCAGCATCGGCGATCCCCGTCCGGTCTCAGGCGCGGTCGATGGGCAGTTGTAGGTAGGAAGGGTGTTCGCCGCCGGTGTGGATGACGTGCACACCGGTGTTGGCGCCGGTGTATTCGCCGATCGCCGGCATCAGTGTGCCCAGAAGGTTTCGCGAGCTGATGACGAAGCGGAGTTGTTCGCCGGGGTGGAACGCGAGGCCGATCGGGAACAGGTCGATCTCGATGTCGACGATCTGGCCGTCCGAGAGCTTCTCGACGCGGTCGAAGCTGTGCGCGGGTACCTGCTCGGTCGACAGATCCTCGTCGAGGTGACGAGCCGACACTCGCAGCCGCCCGTCGGAGCCCTTGTACCGCAAGATCGTGGCACCGTGATCGGTGAGGTCATGGATGCGCGCGCTCTGATTCGGCACGGTGAACTGCTGCAGCGGCGTGCCATAGGCGTCGAGCTTCTGGACGAGCACGAACAAGTCCATGTCGTCGGAGCCACGCGCCTCGACCCGCAGGTGAGCCTTTGGGTAACCGACCAGCACGGTCTCCTGGTCGAAGCGGGTGATGAACGAGACAGCGTTCGGATTGGATTCGACGTCGTAGCTGACCGCCAGCTCCTCGGCCGGAGCATCGGTGGTCAAGCTCCGCGAGCGGCCGTCGAGGTAGTACTTCGTCGAGCTGACACCGCTCGGCGGGAATTCGTCTGCGGGGATGTTGATTCGGTCGCCACCGGCGAGGTCGAGGATCGAGTAGCGGACCCGCGGCGTAGCTTCCCAGCCGTTGTCCTCGCCCCTGAGGTAGTGGTCGAAGAAGCGTCGCAGGTCGTCTCGGTTCGCTTCGTCGTAGTAGTCGGGCCACTCCTGACTGTTGTGGATGCGCAGCCACTTCTGTTCGGACGCGATCCGGCGCCAGGCGCGGAATGTGCCCGCGGTGTGCAAGGTATTGGAGTAGCTGGCCACGATGTAGGCGGGCACCGTGATCTGGTCGAAGTCCGGGATCTTGTTCTCCCACAACGGGTTCATCAGCGGGTAGCGCTCGGCTTCGCCGATGATGTCCTCTTTCTGGTTGTTGCCGAAGAAGCTGCCTTCCTGGAGTTGGCGGGCGAATCCGGTGTCGGGCATGCCGCCGCGCATCACCAGGTCGCGGTAGACATCGCTGACGCCTTCCCAGGGGTTGATCGCGGCCAGGTGCGGAGGCTGCTCGGCGGCGGTGAACCACTGCGATACCGCGAGGTAGGAGGTGCCGCTCATCCCCACTTTGCCTGTGCACCAATCCTGTTCGGCCAGCCACTCGATCAGGTCGTAGCAGTCACGGCCCTCCTGGCGATCCCACAGCACGCTGTCGCCCTCGGAGTCGACGATTCCGCGGATGTCGGGGTTGCAGATGGCGTAGCCCTGCGCGCACCAGTAGGCCGGGTCCGGGCCTTCGAACTTCGCGAGCCCGGAGACGATCCCGTTGTCGAGGCCGACCAGTCCGAAGACTCCCATCACGCTCAACGAGGTGCCCTGCCCCTTGCCGTACGGGCTCCACGCCACGATCACCGGTACCTGCTCCGCACCAGCGGGACGGAACACGTCGACGTGGATGGTGACGCCGTCGCGGAGCTGTACGGCGACGTCCTTGTCGAGCACGACATCGACCGGCAGGGCGCAGAACTGGGGCGCGATCTGGAAGCCCGCGTTCAAGGTTCGGGTGCCGGGCTCGAAGTCGGTCAGCACGCCTCGTCGGGGGGCGGGTAGCGGGTGGGACGGGATGTACATCTTCAGGTCTTCGCTCATTGTGTGTGCCTCTCACCTGCGGGGATGGAGAGATCCGGATGGGGTCTCGATTTCCGAGCGTACGACCGCTACGATAAAAACTCAACAGGCGTTTATAAAAAACCGAGGTGACATCAGGAACATGGCAGTGGACAAGGACTCGACGGACAAGGACTCAACCCACAAGGCGCGCCGCGGCCGACGGCCGGGGACCGGCAGCACGCGCCGAACCGTGCTCGACGCCGCGCGCGCCCGATTCGCCAGTGACGGGTTCGCATCGACCACGATCCGGAGCATCGCCGCCGATGCCGGGGTCGATGCGTCGCAGGTGATGCAGTTCTTCCGTTCCAAGGACGAGCTCTTCGCCGCCGTCATGGCCGTCCCGCCGTCGGCTCTCGAGCGGTTCGACACAGCCTTCGAAGGCCCTGACGAGCACCTCGGCGAGCGAGTCGTGCGCGCCTACCTGCAGGCATGGGAGGCACCGGCCGAGGAATCCGAGCCTCTGATGGCAATGCTGCGCAGCGCGATCGTCAACGAACAAGCCAAAGAGCAACTACGTGACTTCATCCAGTTCCGGCTCGTGGAAGGCACCAGCGCCCACAACGATCCAGACGCCGCGCTGCGAGCTGGTCTGGCGGCATCGATGCTCGTCGGCATCGTCACCAGCCGTCAAATCATCGGCGTACCGACGTTGGTCGCCGAAGACATCGAAAGCCTCGTCAAAGTCGTTGCCCCAGCAATTCAATTGATCCTGACGTCGACATAGCTGTTCGCGTCGCCTCGGGCCGGTCGATCCTGTTCGAGATGCTCAGCAATCCGCGTTGCAGAACCCGCGCGGTCGGGCTCGTCATCAGGCGGGCGCGAGCATTGCAACGCACGAACTCCCCTGGGCAGCGCATCTGGCTCAAACCGCGGGCGCCATACCCCGACCAAGTTCGAGGTATGGCTTTGGTGCCGCCGATTCGGCGGAGTTCAATGCGGCGGTGTCGGGATGACGGCGGCGGCGAGGAGTGCGGAAATGTCGTCGAGATTTTCGAGTTCATCGACGAGTTTGATCAAATGAGGTCCCCGGCTTTCCGGGATTGCCCGGCGGGTGTTGTCGAGGAACTTGGTGATGACCGCGGTGTCGGACAGAGGGTTCTGGGACGTCCCCAGACTATCGGTGATGGCGTGGTGCAGGACTCGTCCGTCGGTCAGGTGTGCGGTGACAGCGCCGGAGAAGTGGGCCGGGAAGTCGGTGTTGCTGTCGGGAATACAGCGGATCTTGTTCGCGATGGCCAGTGTGAGCGGTTCATCGAGAGGCAGGTCGTAGAAGGTGGTGAGGTCGACGGATCGCCCGGCCAAGACGGAAGCGACAACGTACTGAACGCTGAACAGTGCGTCGTAGATAGTTGTGGGGGCGATTTTGCGTTCGTGGGGTTCAGCGACGAGCGGAATCAGAGCCGGGGCGATCGGGCAGTCGATGTGATCGATCTGCTCGGGTGAGATGCGGTCGGAGCCGAGTTCATCGAGCAGTGCGAGGGCGGCGTCGGCGAATGCGTGGGTGAAGTGGCAGCAGGGATAGGGTTTCAACGCGATGTCGAGGGTCATCCATCGGGCGCCGAGGTCGTGCAAACCCAGCGCTTGGGCGTCGACAGTTTCGCCGAGATGGCTTGCGAACAGCCCCCCTGCGCCTTCGAAGACGGTCGCCGGGCCACGGAAGCCTGCCTCTGCGAGTGTTACGGCGATGATGCCGGAGTGCGCAGCCCATCCGGGGTGCATGCGTTTGAGCCAGGATTCGTGGAGCTCGAGGATCCCGGCGGCCTGACTTCCGCACAGTCCCAGGGCGTTGGTCAACGTCTCCGCGGAGGCGCCGCGGAGTTTGGCCGCGACGCACGCTGCGGCGAAGGTGCCTGCGATGCCGGTGGGGTGGAATCCTCGGGCATGGAATTTGCCCGCGCCCGCGGCGGCGATCCGGCAACCGACTTCGAGACCGATGATGTAGGCGAGCAGGAACGATTCACCGTCGGCTCGTTCAGCATCGCCGACTGCCAGCGCAGCTGCCAGCGCGGGCGCGGTCGGGTGGTAGATCGCTCCGATATGGGTGTCATCGAAGTCCAGGCCATGGATGAGGGTGCCGTTGGCCAGGGCAGCGGAGGCGGCCGGCAGCGGAGTGCCGAAGCCCAGCACTCGGCTTTCATCGCCCGCGCCGAGACGTGTGGCGGCCTGGTGAACTGCGTGTCCGTAGTCCATGCCGGTGGAGGCCAACGCCAGCCCCAGCGCGTCGAGCAGGTGGGTTTTGGCTGTCGATCGGACGGATTCGGGGATGTCGCCGAATCGCAATCCGATCACGGCGGCGGCCAGTTGTGGTGCGAGCGCCTGTGCGGCGTTTTCGTCGGTGGTCATTCTGTCCTCTGAGGTGGTGTGGCGGTTGTGGCTACGGTGAATTGGTGTTCATGGCGCTGACTGTGTCGGCGAGTTGGAGTAGGTCAGGGGCGAAATCGGCGAGCGGGCGTGCTTGGCCGGAGGCGTCTGCGAGGGTGAGCCCGAGGGAGACCTGTCCGTTGACCGTGAACGTTGGCGCCCACAGACTCACGACATTGGGCTGGCGTTCATCGCGACGGTTCACGGCTACGGATTGAACGAAATGCATGGGGTCGATGCCGAGGTGTCTGAGGCCGTCGCGGTCTTGTGCGGACGGTTCCTCACCGGGGCCAGGCCGGTGGTTGATCAGTGTTTCGACTTGCGAGTGCACCCAGTCCAGTCCGAGGCAGTACCGCTGCTCGCGGATCAGTTCCAGCGCTTGGCGATAGCGGTCCTTCTGCTGCGGTGATTCGACATCGCTGAGCCATGTCTCGATACGGTCCGGTGCGGCGAAAGCCATCCACCAGATTCCGATGGGGGCGCTGACCGGCAGTCGCTGCCCGACGGCAGCGGGAGTGGACCGCGGATCGGTGAATGTTCCGGCCGTGGCGAGAACGGTGAGTTCGGCGCCGTCGCAGTATGCTGCGCCGACCTGGAGGCCGCGACGGTGGGCAAGCTCCTCCATGAGCGGGCGCGCCCGGTCGACCAACTGCAGTTGGGTGGCGAATCTGACATCGCGCAGTGCCAGCGATTGGGAGGCGAAACGGCCATAGCCACCTTGGAAGAACAGCAGCGGCAGGCTGTGACGTTCGCTGTGCAGGTCGCGAACCCGGCCGACGACGATGAGGTGATCACCGGCTTCGTATTCGGTGTCGAGATCGCAGTCGATCCAGGCCAGCGCGTCGTCGAGGATCGGTGCGCCCGAGGACGCCGGGCGCCAGCTCAGCCCAGCGAATTTGTCGGCGGCGGTCGTCGCGAACGACCTGCAGATGTGTTCTTGGTCGGCGGCGAGGACATTGACGCAGAACCGCCCGGTTTCCCTGATTTTGGGCCAGCTTTGCGATGTCGAGGCCGGCATGAACGCCACCAGCGGTGGGTCCAAGGAGACAGAGGTGAACGAACCCACGGCTAGTCCCACGGTGGAACCGTCGGTAGCGATCCCGGTCACCACCGACACACCGGTCGGGTATTGGCCGAGGACGCGGCGGAACTCGCGTGTATCGAGGGCGCGATTGGTCTCGGCCGGTGGTAGTGCTGTCGGGGTGTGATCAGGCATGAGCGAAATCTCCGGGGAGGGGCATGGGTGTCACCGTGATCGGAGTTGACACGCGCTGTCGGGACTGAGTGTTCGGATGAATCTCGACCGGCGGATGACTAACGATCCGCAACCCGTGCTCGGCCAGAGCACGGGTTGCGTCAGTGCTGGTTGACAGCAACCACACAGCTGTCACCTGGAGATCGGACAAGATGTGGGCTGCATTGAAGTAGTCGAAGCGGTCCGTCAGGTCGCCCGAAGCCGGGCAGCCATCGATCGCATCGCGTGTGCCGGTGCCCGGGTCCGTCTGGTCGTTGAGTCGGCGTTGGTGCGCGCGCAGGTATATCACTGCGCCGCGTCCGTGTTCGGCGATGGTGGACATGGCGTCGTGCAGTTGTTCGGCACAGCCACACCGCCGCGATCCGAAGACGTCACCGGTGACACATTCGGCATGCACGTGTACCGGCACCGCGGCTGCGGTGGACAGATCGCCGAGGACAAAGGCGACGTGCTCGGCGTGGTTGGCGAGGTCGCGGTAGCCGATCGCGGTGAATTCGCCATGCGGGGTCGGGATTCGGGCTGCTGCCTCGCGACCGATGTTGGGCTCGGTTCGTCGACGGTGCGCGATGATGTCGGCGATGGCGATCACCGCCAGGTCGTGCTCGCGCGCAAAGTCGCCTACGGCGGGCCCGCATGTCAGGCCGGCATCGTCGTCATCGACGAGTTCACACAACACCCCGACCGGCTCCAAACCGGCAAGGCGGCACAAATCGCTGGCCGCGGCTGGCGGTTCCGGTCGGTCGAGGACACCTCCGCTCGAAACACGCACCGGCTGGACATGACCGGGGCGAGTCAGTTGGTGGGCGGTGAGGGCCGGATCGGCGAGCGCCGCGAGCGTGCCTGCTCGATCGTGCGCCGATATCCCGGTCCCGGTCTGAGCTGCGAGATCACAGGTCACGGTGAATGCCGCGGCGAAGGACGCGGCGGGGCCGTCCGGTGCCATCGCGGGCAGGTCGAGAAGGTCGGCACGGTCCTGGGTCAACGCTGCGCATACCAGTCCGCTGGTATGCCGGATCATGAATGCCAGCGCCTCAGGGGTTGCGAACTGCGCAGCCAGGACCAAGGTCGCCCGGGTGCGGCGGTCGTTGTCGTCGACCACCAGAACCGTTCGGCCGCGTCGCAGTTCGGCACATGCCGTCGAGACCGTGCTACTTGGGACTGCGTCGCTGGTGCTCATCGGGCGTCCGCCGCATGCTGAACGTCTGCACCGCCGCGCCGACTGGTCGGGATCGCCAGAGCCAGCAGCGGCGCGTGTTGTTGGGCGCCGAAGGTGTCGGATTCGTCCACACTGCCCTGATATCCGCTGCGCACGATGGTGA
This sequence comes from Nocardia sp. FBN12, assembly GCF_054031145.1. NCBI lineage: Bacteria > Bacillati > Actinomycetota > Actinomycetes > Mycobacteriales > Nocardiaceae > Nocardia > Nocardia sp. FBN12. The sequence goes on along the minus strand of NZ_CM132926.1, from coordinate 1,457,251 downwards.
GTTTGAATGCGAGCGCGGGTTCGAAGAACGCGCAGTAGGTGATCGCGGTTTCGTCGATCCCGTACAGTTCAGCCATCCGAGCCGGGGTCAGGACACCGCTGTCACGTACCAGCGCGTAAGTGGCCGCTTCGGAGAACATCACGTCGAAAGTCAATTCGAACGGCCCGGCATTCTTGCTTCGGATGACTTGCGCGAGATCCTTCAGTGCCGTCGTTGCTGCGGATGCGTCCGTGGGGTGAACCGGCATGGGGGCGTTCATGATGCACCTATCGTCGATCGGGTCACGGGAAAAAGGTCCAAACCCCGGGCCTGCATCACGTGGTAGACGCTGAACTGACTGACCGGTCCGATCGAGTTGTCCATCGGATTCAGCGGCAGTGCCAGATTTCCCGCGGTGGCCAATTGCCCGGGATACGGCAGATGCAGGACCCCGATGCGAGCCAGCGTGCAGATGGTTTTCGCCAACTCTGCGGTAGGGGCGGTCACCTCGCCGAGAATCCCGACTTCGTGCGGGATCTGGGTGGCCGTTTCCAGATCTCCCATCACCGCGTCTCGGCCGTACACGTGAAAACTCAACCGGGCTTCGCCGGAGACGAGTTCGGGATGCATAGCACCGAGATAGCTCTTCACCTTGGCAAGAAGAGTGTCGAGCTGCCCGATCAGGATCGGGTCGCGGACCCCACCGATGAACACCGCGCGCTCACCAACGACCTTGGCGCCTTCCAGTTTGAGACTGGGCTGTTCAGCGTCGATATGGCGGCTTCCGGTGACCCGGACGGTCCGCTCGTCCACGGCCGTATAGCGGCAATCGCGGACATCGAGAACACCGTCCGGCCCGGGAAGCAGGTCCGGACGGCTCTTCTCATACAGGGTGTGCGCGGCGACCGACAACGGCGTGCATGCCTGGTTGGGGCTCATCGGGGTCAGTTCGAACGCGTCCTCGTACAGGGTGGCGAGCACACCACCACCCTTCGGTTCCGCGCACGCTCCGCCACACTCCAGGATTTTGCCGCTGTGCCAAGCGATTCCGGGCTGCCCGCCGCGGCTCATGCTCCACGCCGCGTGCGGGGCCGGATCGTAGGCCCGTCCGGCGATGATCACGTCGAACGGCTCGTCCCCGGTGATCACCGTGGTGAACGGATCGGCGCCCATCTGGGCGACCAGCGCGACGGTGGCGTCGATGTCGCCGGGGGTGGGCATCTCACCGCGGACGTTGGCGGCTACCTGGTTGTCGGCCAGTCGCTGCGTCAGCACATCTTTTCCGATGTCGGCGTAGATCACGGCCAACCGCAACTGGAAACCTTCTTCGGCCACGATTGCCTTGACGAGCTCGACCATGGAGTCGACCTGGGCGTTGGTGCCCGCACCCCCGGCGGAGCTGATGATCAGCGGAACGCGGTAACGGTGAACAGCTTGTAGCAGCGGGCGCAGATCTCGCAGGTAGGCGGCATCGGGCACCAGTGTGGCCCCGGTGCCGAGCAGATAGGGACCTGGATCGGTGGACCCGGAATCCACGACGATCGCATCGACGCCGTGTTCGAGGCAGTCCCAGAAGTCCTGTTCAGGAAAGCCGTATCCCAACATCCCGGTGGGAGTGAGGATCCGGGTCAACGGTGTCATGCCGACACCTGCGCGGGGCGGCCGGTTGCCGATTCCGAGGTTCGGCGAGTGGGGATGGACAGCCCCAGATTCTCGCGGAGTGTTGCCCCGGCGTAGTCACGCTTGACCAAGCCGCGGCGCTGAAGCACCGGAACTACCAGTCTCGCGAAATCCTCATACGAACCAGGGACCTCCCCCGCAGCGAGAACGAAACCATCGCAACAGGTGTCGAACCATTCTTCCATCTGATCGGCAACTTGCTCGGGGGTGCCGATGAACATTCCGCCCTCGTCGAGGGTGCCGCGTCCGGAGTATCGAACGAAGTCGGCCACGCTCGGGTTCGGTGTGCCGCTGGCGGTGAGTACGCGGTCGCGCAGGCCCTGCCAGGACATCTTGGCGAGCTCGTCGTCGGTGAAGGGTTGGTCCACCGGTCGGTCGCCGAAGTCGACATTGAGCGTCTCGCAGAGCAACGCCAAGCCGTCGGCTTGCGTCGCCAACCCGCGCAGCACACGTTCCTTCTCCGCGACCTGTTCCGGTGTCTCCGCGACGATGACGCCAACTGCTGGGGTGACCGACACCTGTCCGGGATCGCGTCCGGCATCGGCGACGGCTTGCTTGATCTTCCGGTACTGCGCAGCACCGAGGTCCTTGTTCTTGAACGCCGTGAACACCACGTCTGCCCATCGACCGGCGAAGGACATTCCGCGACCGCTCGAACCCGCTTGTAGTAGCACGGGGTGTCCCTGCGGGGATTGCGGGACGGTGAAAGTGCCATCGACGGTGAAGAACTCACCGGAATAGTCGGTGCGGTGGACCTTGGCAGGGTCGGCGAATCGGCCGGTGCTCTTATCCATGATGAGCGCGTCGTGCTCCCACGCGGTCCACATCTGGGTGACGATCTCCAGGAATTCGTCGGCACGGTCGTAGCGTTCGTCGTGCCCTAAATGCGTGGCTCGACCGAAATTGGCCGCTTCGGAGTCATTGAGGGAGGTCACAATGTTCCACGCGACTCGCCCGCGGCTCATCTGATCGAGCGTGGCGAACAGTCGGGCGACGTGAAACGGCTCGTAGTAGGTCGTGGAGTATGTCGCTCCCAACCCCAGATGGGTCGTCGCCATGGCCATTGCCATCAGGACGACCGTCGGATCCATTTTCACCGAACGAATGCCGTTGCACACCGCGAGATCCGGGCTTCGGCCATAGATCTCAGGCATTGCCAACCGATCATCGAAGAAGGCCATGTCGAAACGCGCAGCCTCCAACGTGCGAGCGATCCGCTGAAAATAGTCGGGCGTCAGAAAGTCGCTCATCGAGCGCGGATGACGCCATGACCCGACATAGTTCGAGCAATTCTGCGCCTGCAGGAACGCAATGAGACTCATTGACCTGGAGATAGAGGACACCATTGTCTGCCTTCACTATTGTGTGACGCGATCGATCGATCACCGATCGCTATGAGGACTGTCACCAACTACACTCGAACCCGAAAACACCTGCAAGCTAACTTGCAGCATTTGAAAGTAAGGACTCGATGCCAGCGTGCCGTCCGCCACGGCACTTTGCCCCACCGATCCCGGTGCGGCGACCCAGAGAGGCCTCCGCACCGGGATCGTGGGTACACCGGTGCTGCAGCCCTATTTGGCCGGCTTCGGAGCAGGCTGGTTGATGGTGGTGAAGTACTGCGCCGCGGCTGCGATCGCAATCGGAACGGACACCAGCAGCGTTCCCGCGATCGTGCCGAGAGGCGCGAGGGCTACGATTCCGCCGATGCAGCCGATCGCGGCGGCCGGGATGAATGCCCCGAACAGCCCGATGATCGCCGCGGAGGCGACGGTCGCTCCGGCGATACCACCGAGCACACATCCCACGGCGGCGCCGCCGAGCGCTCCCGCCGCGGCGCCGATGGTCCCACCCATCTGCATGGTGGTGACCATCCTGCTCCAGGCAGCTTGCTCGCGCTCGTATTCGCTCTTCCACGGCGCTTGGTTCTCGAAGGGCAGCGCGACCGGGGCGTAGACAGCGTTCTCACGATCGAACTTCGGGGTGAGGGTCGCTGTGCGTGAATTGATGTCGGCGGCGATGGGGAAGACGAAGTCGTCGACCCGGAAGGACAACTCGGTGCCTGCCAGAACTGTGCCGTCGGGCGCCTTGATTTTGAAAATATCATCCTCCACCGCCAACGACCCAGCGTCGGTGGTAATAATTGTTGACGATTCCGTCGTGCGACTTGTATAGCCGACACGCGCCGGTTCAGGAGCCGCATTCGCCGTCACGGCCGTCATTCCCAAGGCGGACACGAGCAGCGCGCCAACAACGGTGATATTCTTCATAGAATTTCCTTCAGATTGTGTTTTCTACGGTTCCGAGGCTGCTCGACTGCATCCTCGATGGTCGATGGAGTCATTAGTTCAGCGACTAATCGAATATTCCAGCTTTCGATAGAATTAGGCGATCGACCTCGCCACAACTGTTGCCGGTCCTGGACCAGGTTTCTATTCCATTGCCTTGACGGGTACGCCGGCATGTGGGCGGCCATCCTGCGCGGCCGAGGGAGCGATTTCCTCGAGTGCGCGGCCTTTCGTGTTCTCGCCGAACAATCCGAAAGCGGCACCGCTGATAATCGCAAAGAGGGCTGTGGCTACCAATACGGCTTGGAACCCCAGGCCCGCGAGAAGTGCGGCAACCACCATTCCTCCACCAATGCCGGCCAGTCGGCCGATCCCGTTCGCCATTCCCGCGCCGATACCTCGCAGCGACGTCGGGAAAATCTCAGGAAGGTAGGTGTACAACGTTGCGGTACTTGTTTGCAGGAACATTGTGACAACGAATCCCGCGGCGATGAGCACTGCGCCGGAGTCGGTGTAGGCAAATGTCAGCATTCCGGCCGCGATGACGACACTCAAGAGTGCGCCGATGTATTTCCGTTCGAAGCGATCGATGAACGGCACCGCGGCCAGCGCGCCCAGAATGGGCGCCAGAGACAAGATCGAGGTGACCCCGAGTGCACTCTTCGTCGAATACCCGTGCTCGGTCAGCAGAGTCGGCACCCAGGAGTTGAAGCCGAACAGACTCAGGATCCCGAAGGACATCACCACCGATGCCACCACCACTGCCCGGCGAGAGTAGCTGTCCTTGAGCAGATCACTCAGACCGCGTTGCGGCTCGGCTGGGAACTCCACCGGTTCCGGCAGGACCGTGCCGGAACGACGAATCGCTTCGTCCTCGAGGCGGCGAACCAGTCCCTCGGCCTCCGAACCGCGGCCGTTCAGCTCGAGCCAGCGAACAGACTCGGGAAGAAGAAATTGCGCAAAAACCGCAGAGATTACACCCAGGACGGGCAACAGAAGGAGCCATCGCCACGCAGACTCGTCGAGGGGAACGATAAACCGGGCAGCCCAGGCCATGACCGGCACACCCAGAAGACCGACAGCCAACAACAGAGATTGGTTTCGTCCCCGCGACGCTTTGGGGAACATCTCGGTGACATAAACAATCAGCGCACCTGTCAGCGCTTGCAGCCCGACCCCGGTCAACAGGCGGCACAGGCCCAGAGTGGCGAAGTTCGGTGCGATCGCGCATCCCACAGTGAAAACCGAATACAGCACTGTGGCGCCGATGATCATCTTCTTGCGACCGATACGATCCGAAATCCTCCCCCCCACCAGTGCACCGATGAACATTCCGAGGAAGGAGATACTCGTCAGGACACCCACATCAGAGATCGACAAACCCCACTCTTTGCGAATAGCCGGCGCCGCGTAAGCGAGGACATGGACATCAGCAACATCCCAAAGAAAAAGAGAGCCCAGGATTACCATCCAGATCTTATGTGATCGCGTCGAAGCGGGAAGCCGGTCGAGCCGACTTGAGAGCGACGGAGATGTATCCGAGCCATCTGGCGACGCGAGGCCATCGCTATGGTTCATGTGATCGAAACCTTCTCTTTATCGTCGACCACGGCACAAACAGCGCTGGAAGCAGTCGTTACCGACGCGGCCAACCGCCACATTCGAAGTGCCGGACTCGAGACGAATTCCGGGCGCCGCAGCGCGAGGAAGTTCGTATGCGGTTCACCGGCTAGGACTAGATTGGCCGGCTGAGAGCCACTATGGACAGCGGTGACGCGAACCACAATGGCGAGTAACATCATATGAAACCAACAGCGCAGAAATATGGGGTGAGCAGCATGAATGCCGGCGAAGACGTGGCAACCGAGAACGCCGCGCGAGTGCTGCATGTGCTGGAGACCCTGGCCGGCATGGAGCAACCGGCAAGCCTGCTCGCGATCGCCGGAGCGTGTGATCTTCCGAAGATGAAGACCTTCCGAGCCCTCCAAGCTCTTCAGCACCGCGGATACATCGATCACACCGGGCGCAGCGGCTACCGAATCGGAACTCGCTCAGTGGCATTGGGATCGCTGATCGGCCCACGCCCCGCTCTTCAGCAATACGCCCGCCCGGTTCTCAAGCGGCTGGCCACGGCGACCGGAGAGCCGGTAGCGCTCCACCTGAGAAGCGGATCGCACAGAGTGCTGATTCTGGCCGTGACCCCACGCGGCGAGATACCGGCCGGGTTTCCAGTGATTGTGCCCCTCGGGGAACGATCACCGCTGACTTCCGGATGCAGCGGCACTGCTATCCTCGCGTACCTACCCGCCGCTGAGGCCGAACACATCATCGAATCCAGGTCACGTGGGACCAGGCGACCAACCGTGAGGCAGTTGGACCGGGTGAGGGCCGACGGATTCGCTATGTCATTCGAAGAAAACCATCAGGGAATGAACGGGATCGGCGCCCCGGTCTTGGACCCACTGGATAGTTCGCCCCTCGGCTCGCTCACTGTCGCCGGTTCCGCGACCCATCTGAATGAGCGAGTGTTACGAAGTTTCGCGCCAGATCTTATCCGTGCCTGTGCCGACTTGGCGCCTCAAATGGCGCGCTTACTCGGCCCGAACGCGTCCGCGCCCTACCCAGCGCTCAATGTATCGGTTCAGCATCTCCTCGATGACGTGTAAAGCTCAGTGCGACTACCAACGCCTGCAGCGGTCCCGAGTCGTCGATCGTCACCGTGGCGGGCGGGCTGTCGGTGCGGGATTTGGCATGGGTGTTCGACCAGCTCGCACCGGCTTCGACACCTACGAAACCGAGTTCGCGTGGTCATCGTCTTGGCGGACGCGCAGTCCAAGACTTCCAGTGCAATGGGCCTCCCTTACACGCTCCGCCAAAGAGGTACCAGGACCGGGCCTCTGGCGAGGCAACGGATGGACTTCCTGCTGTTGTTCAGCGATCGTCAGCGCGTTGTGATCGAGCTCGACGGCCGCCAGCATTATGCCGATGACCGCGGCCTAGCTGACCCGATACATCGTTCACTGGATGACGACGACAAGTTGATTGTCGTACCCGCCGATAGGGAGCACGTGGACGACGCGGTGATCGCAGCCGCCGTCGCCTTTCAGGAAATCGAAGGTCGGTATCGCATCGTCCGGGAATAGGGACCTGCCCGGCCTGCTCGGAGCCTCATCGGGAGTCGTCCCAGTTGCGTCGCGGAGACGTCCTCTACCCGGACACCGCGCAACCCGAAGGGCAGTTGCCTGTTCGGTCACCGGCAAGCGGTGGGAATCGCTGCGACAGCTTGCTGCACGTCCCGCTCGAGGAGGAAGTGGTTCAGCGCGATACCGGCTTTCGTCCCGGCGCCTGCGGCATTGATCAATTGGGCAGGTGGACCGACGAATGCGACCGCTCTCGGAACGATCTGGCCGTCTGCAAGTTCGATACCGTGTAGCTGGTGGTCCTGCACTACCAGGCCGGCGATCTCGCCTTCGGCGATGCGGATCCCTCGGGCGGTCAACCTGGTGCGTTCCTCGACGGCCAAGGTAATCCGGTTCGGGAAGAAGACCACGTCCGAGGACCACTGCCGCACCAGCGAAGCCTGGTGAATCGTGAATGGCCGGTTGTCGCCGCCGAGCACCGCGAGTGGCATGTCACGCACCTCGTACCCGTGGCAGTACGGACAGTGCAGGACATCGACGCCCCATCGCTCCCGCAGGCCAGAGACCTCGGGCAACTCGTCGCGCAACCCTGTCGCCACGACAACGCCACGGGCTGTGAGATCGGGGCTGCCATCGCACCGGACGACGAATCCTCGGTTCCCGAGTTGCTCGATCGCTGTCGCCCGAGCCTGTACTACCCGCCCGCCATACCGGATTACCTCGTCCCTGCCGATCGCGAGCATCTGCGCTGGGGTCATTCCGTCCCGAGTTGATTCGCGTTGATTCCGGTCAAAAGTGTGGGGTTTCTGTGTGGCGCTTTCCGAGCCCGCACCCATGGCGCGGCATGGACTCGTCGATGTTCAGGCGTGCGCTGGGTCCGCCCGGATCGGTATTCACCCAACCCGGTGCTATGAGCAGCAACGTGCGCGGGTCGTCGCCGTGCCGCGCGGCGAAGCTGAGCATCAGCTGGTTCAGGGCGGACTTGCTGGCCCCGTGCTCCCTGGTCGGGAAGGCCACCACGGAAGATCTGGCGGGGCGGCCGGCGAGGGGCTCAAGCCGAACGGGCTCTTCGCGGTACTCGTGCAGCGTCGGTTCGCCGACCCCACCCTGCCGGTACCACCCCGAATCGCGGACCCGCGGTGAGGCTTTCGGGGACCGGCCTTCCGGTCGCCAGCGGTGACATCTCGATGATCGCACCCCGGCAGCTGCGTCGCCCGCTCGGATCGGGGTATTCCACGGAGTGAAGGGCGGTGACGCCGGGTCGCTGTGCACCGTGGCATCACGATCGTCGGTCCGCTCATCGGCTCGACTCGCACGCGGCCAGCGGGCGGGCGGCACCACACGTATACCGGTGTAACCGGATTCGGAGACTGTCATGATTGTTTTCCTCGGCCTGGTCCTGCTCATCGCCGCGGTGGTGATCGGCACGGCGGGCGTGCTGAGCAACAGCGGACCCGCCCACACGCTCAGCGACGACTTCAGCCTGCTCGGCTACCACATCACCGCAACGTCGGGCACGTTGTTCCTGTGGGCAGTCGTGCTCGGAGCCCTCGGCATGCTCGGCCTTGTCCTACTCACCGCCGGCGCGCACCGTTCGTCGCAGCGCCTGCGACAGACCAAGGCCGATCTTCGGCTCGCCCGTCGCACCGGCACGAGCGGGCGGACCTTCCGTTCTTCGGCCGAACCGAAGGAGAAGGGGACCGTGCTCGCGAAGACACCGCGTAGTGCGAGCGCACGCCGCACCTGGCGACATCCCTTCGGTGACCGCTCCGCCGACGCCGTGACGCACTGACCCGACCGCACGGAATCGTCCTCGGCACCCACCGACACATTGCCTACGTGGCCAACCGCGAGACCGGTAGCGTCCACGCGATCGACATCCGTTCCCGGACACTGACAGCCACCGTGAAGCTAGAACCGGTCAGATCCGCGCGCCCTTCTCGAGATTGCATCGACGGCACAAGATTTGGAGGTTTCCGACGCTCGTTGCGCCACCTCGACTAAGTGGGATGACGTGATCGAATTCGAGGTAGTGGGCATCGCCGCATTGACAACACCGACCGCCGTCTCGTTGCCAAACCTCGGATTTCACATCCGGCGGTATAGATCGGGTATCACGTTGTCCAGGAGCGAGAACCAGTCGCTTCGCGATCCGCAACGCTCCTTCCAACACCGCTGCAACAGTGCTGGGTCGCGTTGTAGAACACGAAATCGTCGTTCGTCCGGATCTTTCCGTTCTCGGCCAGGAGAAGCGCTTGCGGATCGACGTCGTACTGGGATTCCCACGTCAGGGTCACCGCCACCGTCGATGCGGTGACCGCAGCGTTTTCACCTCTGGAGAGCTTCACGCCGTGCACACCGTTCTTGCAGCGAATTCCGTTACGCACAACGCCTTCCCGGAGCGGATGTGGCTACAACTCAGTCAGCCTGCCCGCCGCGTTACTTCAGCAGTCGAACTCAGGAGCGTAGGGCCTCTTGAGCGATGGGTGGTGTTCCTCCCCGCCGACGAGGAACAGACGGCGATACGCGTGCTCTACCGTGGCGTGAAGTTGCGTCCCGTTCATGCGTTCCCGTTCATGCGGCCAGTACCCACGGACTGACGATGCCGGATGCCCTGGGCAGTAACGGGATACGCAGACTACGGAAGAAGCCCGTCGAGCGCGGCCTGATACTGCGGAATCAAGGTCTCGTCGATCGGGCTCGGCCCATCACGCTTGAAGCGCAGCACGATCGAGCCGTTCCTGTAAATCAGAGAGGATTTCGACATGACGGTTGCGTACTTCTCCGCAGCCGCTTCGCCACCGAACTGGTACACCGAAACCGGATCAATCGCAATCATCTGCGAACACCCCAGATCTGCGCATCCAGCTACCTTGGTGCGGTCCGCGCGCCCCGTAGCAGGAAGGCCCGCAGCCTCCATCGCATCGACCACAGCAGCAGCGGTAGTGGCTGCGGGCGGAAGCGAGGATCTCACCACAGACGTCGTTGATGCCCCAGCGGACACCACCACCGAAGGAGTTACAAACACGCCGTCTTGACCGGCGCCACTGCATGCACCCAACCCAGCCGCCAAAGCTGCGATGCATCCAGCAACAGCTACGCGCCTCACAACTGTTCTCCTAGCATGGCCGGTCTTCTGAACGGTGCCCTGGTCGACGAATAGTACCGTCCTGCAAAGCATTCCGACCTTGTCGAACTCGGACTCCTCCAGGAGTGATGCATGAGGTAGGCATCGTTCGTTCCGTGACCCCGCGAGCACCCTCGCCCCTGTCTCGTCCCGAGTTCGTTCAGATCCGCCAGTACTTGTCGGGCCGTCTCGCTAATGTCACGCTCATGGACGCGGTGCAGGTACAGAAGAAGCTCGAGCTCTCTCCCGATGAGGACTTCATCCTCACCGCGTGGCAGTACCAGATGATGCAGCGCGACATCGCCGCGTCGAAGGGCAAGCACCTTCCGTCCAAGCGCGAAATCCGTAACTCCTTTCGCGACAATGCCGTTGCGGCCATCGTGGCGCGCGACCAGGACGACTGGTCGCCCGCTGTCGCAGAAGTCGTTCACCAGATCGCCGCGGATGGTGAGTCTCCGAATCTCGAGGCACTCGAGTCAGCTGGGCCCCAGATCTCCTCGGTCGTGGCGAGACGGTCACGGGCTCTGCTTCTGCTGATCGATCTGTATGGGTTCGAGCCGTGGGTGGAGGGCAAGTGGGACAAGGCTGTCCGCGCCGAAGCTCTCGCCGCCGCCCATCGGTCGATGGATCAACTCCATCCCGAAGACCTCCCTGCTGTGGAAAACGCATACAAGGACGCGATCAAGAAGCTGTCGAAGGCAAGTAACTGGACCAAGTACGCGCTCTTGGCTGGAGCCGGTCTCGGACTCGGTGTCCTGACCGGCGGCCTCGCCGCACCAGCAATCGCCGGCGCGTACGGAGCGCTTGTTCTCGGATATTCGGGCGCGGTGGCCACTTCGGCGGGCCTGGCCGCGATCGGCGGCGGTTCCATCGCTGCCGGTGGTCTCGGCATGGCCGGTGGTGCCGCCCTCATCACCGGCTTCAGCGGCGCCGCAGGAGTCGGGGCAGTCACGCTCGCGGGTAAGGCTGCCGGGTTCACGGCCGCTCGCATCGCCGCCGACGCCATCCGAATCCACGTCGTGACCCAGCTCGTGCTGCGCGATGTCGACGGCAACGAAGAGGCAGCCAAGGCTGTCATTGTCAGTCTCCGCGAGCGCGTGACAAGCCTGGGCAAGACCGTCGTGACTCTCGCCGAGCGAATCGAAATCCTTCGTGCGCAGCTCGAGACAAAGCAGGCAGAGTTGAACGCGGAGCGGGATCGACGCCAGGCGGCCGAAGATCGCGTCGCTCGCTTCCGGATCGTCGCTGACCGGCTCAAGGAGCGTGTCACCGGACCGGAGAATGATGAACTTCAGGCCTTGCTTGCCGAACTCGAGGATCTGGAGGGTGAGAAGAAGACCGTGGAGACCCTTGCTCAGGGGGTATCTGTCCTCGCTGACGACCTCGAGGAAGCAGCGTGAGCGCCAAAGGCGGCAATTCGAGCGACCGGGTCTCGCCGATCGATGACGACTATGTCGGCAACTTGGACGCGCTCACACGCGACCTCGATGCCATTGAATCGATTGCTGCATCGGCACTTTCGGACAAACAAATAGACCACACGGCCACGCAGCGCGTCGTGAGCACCTCGACTGGCCTCACCTATTCCGAACTCACTGCCCACCATCGGCAGCGTCGCGAAGTCGAGGGATGGGGTGAGGCCGACATCGCCGACATCCTCGACCCGATCGCACTGCACCAACTCGATGGGTGGCGGGCGGCCCAAAGGGTTCCGTGGGAACGCGGCGACCTGGTCGTCGTGGGTGTCTCAGGGCTCATCGGCGCACTCGGAAACCTCTACGACAGCCAGGTAGACGCCGCGGTACTCAGCGGCCTGTCCTTATTGAAGAAGACTGACCTGCTGCGCCGGTGGGAGAGGCAGACCGCCCGACTGCCCATCGATTACACCGGCCCGAAATTCGGCGGTCCGGCACATCGCGTTCGGTCGGCCGGCCACGACATAGGGCGGTTCTTCGCCGCCCTCAATCAGATCCGCACGGGAACCTTCGAAGGCACGTGGTGGGAAGACGGACAGCGGATGGTCGAGAAGGTTGCGACAACTCGCTCCGGTCTACCGTTCGCGCAAGCGCCCGAGCGCCACCTCGCAGTCGCGCTTCTGTTGAAACACTGGGCCGCCGATTTTGTCACCCCGATGAACTTGCCGCTGGCGGGCTGGACACTTCTCGGCGAGATGTCCAACCCTGACCTGCGAAAATTCGCCAACGACGCGTACGCCGGAACGAACTCCGGCGACGGATTGAACCTTCGCTCCGGAATGCTGACCCCGGGCCTAGGGATGCTCGCGACCGAGGTCGTCATCCGAACCCACACCCACCTCGGGGCCTACCGTTGCACGGGCTCGGCACGGCTGGCGACTTCCGCAGCGGCCAAACACACAGAGATGCTGCTCGCCGCGCACGCCGCAGCCGGAGCGATCAGTCTGTCGAAGACCACCGCAGCCGCGATTGCTGGTGAAACCGTCGTCGCCGCTCGACATCTCAACATTCCTGTCCTCATGCGGATCGGCATGCTCGCGCTGAAAGTCCGCTCCGACGCCGCGGCCCGTGCAGAAGCTGGAGCACCGTCGTGGGAACAGTTGCTCGCTGACGAAGCGGCGACTTGGACCCTGCCCGAGGCGCTCACCATCGCGGATCTTTTGGCAAACTCGGTTGGTCCGTCGGCCGCCGACGAATCAGTGGAAGTGTATGGCCAGGCTCGGCCGAGTGGTCAGCACGATCCAGGAGTCGACCTGCGTTCGGCGGGCTGGCCAAGGCCGATTCTCTAGCCGTTGGCGTCGCATCCGATGCCATCGCCATCCCTGTCGAGCCGATGCGGATCTCCGGGCGCAACAGCGACAGGCCCCGGATAGTCGCTGCAGTCGGTATCGGGGCCCATTCGCTGATTCGGAAGACCAGTCTGCGCAGGTGGCTGCCAAGAAGGCTTCGGCGGCGGTGGCAGCGGCGTCGTCAGTGGCGGTGGCGGCGGCGGCGGCGCATTCTGCGGGGCTGGTGTCGGCGGCTGAGTGGTCACCATCTCCTGTGCACGGTCTCCGAATGCCGGGCATGTCCCCCACCCGCCTGCGTTCGTTGCTCGCGCGGTCGGCTCCGCAGCGCTGATCAGCGACCAGTGTTTGTCGTTTGGTTGGTACAGGACCGCCTCGGCATGACCGGACTGCACCAGCGACAGGTTGACGAACTCGCCTCGGGGATCCCACATGTACAGCAAGTATCGGCCGTACCGATCACGCAACTCCTGATCGCGTTGCACCCACACCGTTGACCCGACCGGTGCGAGGCGAGTGAGTTCCGCGGTCGCTTCCGGGCCGAAACACTGGACCGGCGTGTTCGGATCCTTTGTCTCCGGCGCGTTGATCTCGAGCAGTCGAACGTCGACCGTGCTGGTGGAATCCAATGCCGGGCCCGCTGTCACGGCGGCTACCGCGAGCGTATCGCCATCGACAATGCGCCGAACCACGGCCCGCTGCGCGTCAGCCGGCACCCCCGTCGGTGCGATGGCAATACCTTCATTCGACTGTCCGGAGGTGGTGCTCGCATCGTCGGATTCGACTGTGGGAGAGACGAACTGTGCTGATGGAGTGACGGTCGTAACCGGCGCAAAGCTGGTGCTCTCGGAAACCGACGAACGCTCCTGGTCCGGGGCCAGCCCGATGCCGATACCTGCCAGCGCGGCCACACCCGCGACAGCGAGGACCGTCTTCGCGGTGCCCGTCATCGGACTTTCCTCGGCCTGTTCGGAAGCGGTTGCCGACCGTGTCGACCGGCTGGTACCCCGCTGGATTCCTGCTGGGCTTGGTCTTGGTCGCGATCGCGGCGGATGAGCCACCAGCCGCACCACCCAGCCAAGACACCGAACAGCAGGAAAATCCCGATCTCGGCGTCGACGGCGGCGGCGGACGCGAACAAGGTTCCCAGGGCCAGACCGGCCCATGCGAACATAGTCAGGTGCCGACGAGGCGCATGCTCGACACGTCTACCGGTCCCCGCGCGCTCAGTGCCGCGGACCGTCTCGGGGCCGGGTCTGTAGCTCGGGGTCGCAGTGATGTGTTCGGTCCACGCCCGACCGTCCCACCAGCGCAGGAACCCCGGGTTAGCGGGGTCCGGGTACCAGCTCGCCAGTGCAGCAACAGATACTGAGACCGCCTTCGCGGACTCGTGCGAGGTGTGCCGAACCGGTGTGGTCCCGGTGGTGCGGCTGTCGGCGAGCGCTTTCAATAGCGCCGCATACAGCGGCTCGAAATCTTTGGCCATCTGCTTTGTCGCCAGAACAGCGTAGGGATTGGCCCCGCCCGCCGTGATCTTGCCGTGGAAACGCTGCTCGCCACCGACCACGAATTCCAGATACCCATTGACCAGCATCGACGGGCGCTTCCACACGACTTGCTCGACACGGCTGATCGGGAAACACTTCGACTCGAAGGCGTTGATCTTCGCCGCGACCCTGGCGAGGCCGCCGGTGCGTTGTATTTCGATCCACCAGCCATCAAAGGTGACGGTGCCGTTGTGGCCTTTGACGGCGATCGGCCGCTCGAGCGGTGCCAGCGGGCTCTGTCCGGGCCGTAGCGGGCCCGGTTCCACCTCCGCCGGGTTTGCCCTCGAGGTCGGGGGCACAGCGGCACCGGTCTGCCCGCCTCCTTCGTTTTCCTGGTCGTCCACCGGTCGCTCACCTCGCTCGGTATACAAATGCAAAATCGCAGTACAGAGCCAGTTTGTTACGCAGGCTTTGGTCGGCTCGCGCCCAACTGATCGAAGAACTGGCTAGAACGCCGGGTCTTTCTGACGAGGTGGGTGCGGCCACCAGGACATCCCCTCCGGTAAGGAGGCGTCCTAGGTTGACGGTGTCGATCTGGAGGTCATTTAGCTTGTCGACGCATGCTGCCCAAGCGTCGAGCACAACCGCTGGAAGGCCGTGACCTCGCGGGCTAGAGAGCTCACGAGTCACCGGAGCAAGAACGGATGACGGAAACTGGGTCGAGTAGAGTGCCCAGTGCCGGTGAAGACAGGTCATGCCAGCTCCCCGCCTACCTGACCCTCGGATCCTATTCGGCAGCAACGGGTCCCGGATGCATCCGCCTTGACCTCCCGAGCGACGAATGCCAGAAGGTCATACAAGCGAACCTGCTCGCTGCCCCCGCCGCTGCGCCCATAGGTCCGCAGCAGGTGATGACTGAGCAGTCCATATCCCGAGGTGTGGGTCCTCCCACGCCTCTTGCTCGCCGGTCGCCGCCGCGAGAATCAGCGTCAGGTTCCCGCCATACGCTCCAACATTGGGGCGGGCTGACCGACGGCGGCGGACTCATGGAACCCTTCCGCGTGAGGTGAAAGCGAGTCACGCTGAACTCGCCGACGGCGCCGCGAGGGTGGCTACTCCCGCGTCTTCGGCAGGCCGTGGAGTTCAAAAACGTGGGGTTTCTGTGGGAATTGACCAAAAACGTCAAGTCTCCGAAAAAGAGAAACACCCTCCAACCCAGACCAGAGGGGGTTTTCACTGTCGGGCTGACAGGATTTGAACCTGCGACCACCTGGCGCGGGTTCCAATTGTCCAGAACCTACCCATCAGTTCCCAATAGTGCTCAGCACCAGGCCTTTTCACGAAACGACCGTTCGCAACGATTCCCGTTGATTCCGGTCAAAAGTGTGCGGTTTCTGTGTGGCGCTTTCCGAGCCCGCGCCCATGGCGTGGCATGGACTCGTCGATGTTCAGGCGTGCGCTGGGGCCGCCCGGGTCGGTCTTCACCCAACCCGGTGCTATGAGCAGCAACGTGCGCGGGTCGTCGCCGTGCCGCGCGGCGAAGCCGAGCATCAGCTGGTTCAGGGCGGACTTGCTGGCCCGGTGCTCCCTGGCGGCGTGGCCGTAGAGCCGGCCTTACATCCTGAATGTGCTTGGTACAGCCGCCGTGCGTGCGTGATGCTGGCCGGACACGTCGACCGCTACAACCCCTCCGGCGGCAGCCCACTCAACCGGTGCGGTGATCCGCTGTGTCGTTGCCGGTTCTGGGCCTCTGCCGAAGACAACGACGCCGCACCAAGCCGTGAGGGCAAACCCGCCGAAGCCTGGTACGAGGCCTGGATCCGGTTCGAGGACTACCGCATATTCACCGTGCCCGCCGACGAATCCGGTCCCGCCGCAACCGGAATCGCGCTTCGCGGGGTGCCGCTGCTGCGGCTGCGCAAGGTCCGCGACCCCGCACCCGACGGCGGCGAACCCGCTGACCACAATCCCTGATCCCCGACCGATCCGGCGTTGCGCCGGTCGCCGTCCGGCGTTGCTGTGACCGGTCCGGTCGGTGCCTGGGCGGAACGATCGGAAGCTTCGGGCACACGACCAACGTAGTCAGGCCAACCCCTCCACGTCTGGGCATGTACCCGACGGCCATGACCATCCACCACCGACGGTCGTGATCCGGCATTCGCTGCGACCAGGTTCGGGGCCGGATCAATTGGCCCACAGCCGCTCGCCGGTACCCGCGGCCACCCACCCAAAGTCGTAGACCGAGACGGGCCCCGCAGTCGGCTCGCTCACGAAAGCGGGTGCGCTATACCCCCGACCGATCCGGCGTTGCGCCGGTCGCCGTCCGGCGTTGCTGTGACCGGTCCGGTCGGTGCCTGGGCGGAACGATCGGAAGCTTCGGGCACACGACCAACGTAGTCAGGCCAACCCCTCCACGTCTGGGCATGTACCCGACGGCCATGACCATCCACCACCGACGGTCGTGATCCGGCATTCGCTGCGACCAGGTTCGGGGCCGGATCAATTGGCCCACAGCCGCTCGCCGGTACCCGCGGCCACCCACCCAAAGTCGTAGACCGAGACGGGCCCCGCAGTCGGCTCGCTCACGAAAGCGGGTGCGCTATACCTGCGGCGCAATGTGTTCCGGGTGTAGCGGGGACAGATACGTAGGACGTTGTTCGTCGGCGGATCGTGCGTTGTCGGCGAGCAACCTCGAGAGTGCTTGACGGCGGCCTTGTTCGGCCGCCACATAACTGGGCGCGTCGGTGATGTCCACGTCGTCGGCGATGCCGAGGGCACGGGCTACGGCAGCCAGGACGGCGCGGGCATGGTGGTGGCCGAGCCCGGGCAGGACAGCTTGGAGGTTGACCGGCGTTCCGTGCGCGATGCTGACGGCCAGCGGCACCAGGCGGTCGTAGATACTGCCGAAAGGTCCCGTTTGCTGGAAACGGGGCAGCGTGGACCACTTGATCCACGCGATGGTGGTTGAGTGCCCTTGCCTGTCGGTAATCGTGGCGACTTCGATGTGGGCACGAACTTCGGGGTGGTCCAGTAGCCCGGTGTCGTCGAGCAGATCGATGGCCGCACGGTGGAATTGATTGCTTGCTCTCGCACACCAGGTCCGGAGCTGGCGGCGCAAGGCGTCCGGGGTGGGCTCGGTCATAGGGTTGCCTCCGGTTGTCGTGGTGGGCTGTCGCCGACGGAACCAACTGTGAGGGCTTTCGCCTGCCGTCCGAAGGTCGGAGACTGAGAACGGGTCGCCATCAGCGGGTGTGAGGTCGAATCTGGCCATAAGCAGCGAGGAACAGGTCAATCGCCGCGTCGACGGTGTCGGTGGTCGTTGCGGCGGCATCGAGCATCCGCGCGTTCAAGGGTGCCCCCACGACCAGCCACGTGAGCTGTTCCGCGGCCGACTGAGGGTCCGGGATCCGCAGCATGGCGCGGGCGTCGAGCATCTGGAGTGCCGTCGCGAGGTCGCCGATGTTGCTGATCCAGCTCTTGTGCAGATAGTTTTTCCCGACCTCGGGGTGACGGGCCGCCTCCGCGGTGACCAGCCGGCGCATCTCGACCACGGTCGGCGAGAGAACTCCTGCCCGAAGCGTTTGCGCCCACACGAGGAGGCCCTTGCGGACATCCTCGGTAGCTTCGAGCCTCGCGAGGGCAGGTCGTAGCGCGTGACGGCCGGCTGTTGTCCAGTCCTGCACGACCGCGGCGAACAACCCGGCCTTCGACGGGTGCTCCCGATAGAGCGAGGCTTTGGAAATCCCTGCGCGCGCGGCGATCTCGTCCATCGACGTTCCCGCGAACCCGAACTCCAGAAATACCTCACGGGCCACGACCAGCAGTTCGGCACCAGACTTTCCTGGCGGCCGGCCACGACGTCCACTTGCAGAGCTCATGTCTCCCACTTTAGTACTTGACAGTACCGGGACGGCTTCCTACATTTAGTACCACCAAGTACTTAAGGAGCTGACCATGGTTGTCGCAATTGGTGTGGTGGTCGCGGCGGTGGTCTCGTTCGCCATCAGCGCGGTGCTGTACGCGTCGCCCCCCGTCGCCGCGCTGGTGTCGCGGACGAGCGCCCCACGTCCCGGGATCGGCCTGCCTGCGCAGATGGCGTTCGTGATGCTGCGTGGCCTGCTGGCAGCCGCGGTGCTGGCGGTGCTGCTGCTCGCCGGCGACCGACAAGGACCCGGCGCAGGGGCGGCGCTGGGCGCTGTCGTCGCGATCCTTCCGGTGACCATCCTCAGTGGCGCCGTCGTCCACGAAAACGTTCCGATCCCGACCGCTCTGATCCACATGACCGACTGGATCCTGAAGCTGGTCATCAGTGGTGTCGTGCTCGGACTGTTCATCTGATCCTCGACCGACGACCCCGCGCCGGATCCCGTCACGGCACTACTTTTCGCCGACGCGATGACTTTTCCGGCGTAGGCACGTCTGCATTGAGGGAAGGGAGACTCTAGTGCGCAAACTGATCGTGCAACAGTTCGTTTCGTTGGATGGCGTGGTCCAGGGGCCGGGATCGCCGGAGGAAGACCGCGAACACGGTTTCGAGGGCGGCGGCTGGACCGCCCGATATGCGGGCGACCTGGTCAACGACACATTCCTCGCATGGACGGCCGACGACGACGCGCTGTTGCTGGGACGAAAGACCTACGACATCTTCTTCGCATACTGGCCCACAACCGGAGACCACCCGATCAACAAGCGCCTGGAGGCGATGGACAAATACGTCGCTTCACGCAGCGTCAGGTCCGCGGAGTGGGTGAACACCACCGTGGTCGACGGTGATGTGGCCGCCGCTGTCGAAGCACTCAAAGAGGAGGCGGGGGGACCGATCTGGGTGTCCGGCTCCGGCAACCTGACTCATACACTCATGCGCCACGGCTTGGTCGACGAGTATCGGCTCCTCATCTTCCCGGTGGTCGTCGGGTCCGGCAAGCGTCTCTTCGTAAACGGCGCGATCCCCACCGACTTCGATCTGACTTCGTCACGCACGGTCGCCAACGTCATCATCGCCACCTACCAACGCCGCGACTGACTCCCTCGGTCCAACGTTCCAGCAGAGATTGCGAGCCAAGTGCTACCTGCACCGAAAACCCGCACGACCGATGGCTTCGGCCGATCAGGGCTCGCCCGCGACGTCAACACACACTGGGACTCGAGCTATTCATCGACACATATGGTCGGTGCATCGAAAATCCCATACGCACCGGCAACACGGTGCGCCTTTTGACTCGGCGCATTGAACGAGCCTGCCCGCACACGTCAGCGGTGGTGGCCACGAAAGTTGCTGTGAGCAAATGAGAGCGAGGGTATGACGATGATGACGTCGGCGGATAACTTGGATGCGGGTGTGCGGTGAGGCAGTCACCTACGCGCCCGATGCGATCGGTTCAGAACCACAGTGTGGGGTTCGCTCTGCTGCGCTACGCCGCCATCGGACTGGTCCTGGGTGGATGCCTCGCAACCGTCCTCGGCGTCATCTTGACGGTCCCCGTTCTGGGAGGCCCTTCCTGCCAGTCGTTTTGCGAGGTCCGTCAGTCAGGCAGCCATGCCGAGGATCGCGAGGAAGATGTGCCTTCGCGTACGAGCTGAAACTCACGCCACCGATCGCACGGGAATCGGCAGATCAGTACGTCAGTGCGTTCAGAACCGCATGGCCGCGATGGTCAAGTGGGCAGGCCAGCTCGAGGATGGGCACGTCTTCGAGTAACTGCATGTCGTCGACGTAAACCAGTTCCAGCAGAGCATCATTCACGCTGCGACGGAGCCCGGTCAGTTCCGGTGTGGGTAGTACACGTTCGGTCTCAGCAGTGATGGGAACGATCACCAGCAGATCGAGGGAGGCCAGTGCGGTGCGTATGGCGGTTTCGTCGATCCCAGCTTCCGCGTCGACGCCGATGGCTGCCAGATATGTGAGGAAGTCGAGGGGTGTCCTGTCGTATACCGCAGCGGGTGCGGGATCACCGAGTAGGCGCATCGCGTAGCGCAACTGTGCCCAATAGTCGGCGGCCACGGGCGGATACGCGAATTCGTATCCTTCCTCTTCGAGTAGTACGTACGGTTCCTGGATTGCTGTGTGCCCGCGCTCCAGTCGCGCACAGAGCTCTTCGACCAAACTTGTCTTGCCGGTTCCATGCGGTCCGGAAACCCCGATGCGCAACTCTGCCCCTTCCAATGTCTGGTCACTAGTCTGCGTCCTGCAAGGAATTGTGCGGAAATCAGGTGTGGAGTCCAGGGTGTCGGGATGCCCAGGCTGGAGACCGCTGCCCTCTCCTTTGAGGCGATCGCGCCGAAATTTAGCTGTCTGCAACCATTTCCGGATGAGGAGCCCGAGTAACACGGCCACCGCCTCGTCGTCGGTCAGCGTCAGCGGTGGCGTTCGGTATCCGGGAGCGAGCCGGTATGCGCCGTAGCGGCCCCGCACCGATCGGACGGGGATGTCCAGTGGCTGGCCAGTTTCTATCAGTACGTGACCGGCGTCGAAGCCGACTGGGCTACACCGCATTTCGCCGATATCGTCACACCGGTCGGCACCCTCGCGATCGGAAGCGCCCGCACCGTGGCGCTGTTCGCAGCGGGCAGCGCGCGCCCAGTCGACAATCACACCGCGATCATCGAATTCCGGGTCCCCGACGTCGATGCCGATTACCGGCAGTTGACCCATCCCAAAATACCCCAAGATTTCGGAATGACTGCGCGTGATCGAAAATGGACGCCAATGTTTTACGTTTCGCTATATCCGCAGGTAGGTCGCGCGTGGTGACTGCCAGTGATCAGCCGTGACCACAGGAACAACCCGAACGAACAACGGCACGTTTGGGGTTCAAGTAACCACCGACGTTGCACACCCGCGCCCTCAACCTATGGCGAAATCGGCTTCGACCACCAATCGATCCAAACAAATTCCCAGGTCAGCTACGTTCCCATCTTGGATGTGCCCCGCCGTGGGCACCTCGAAGATGGGAACAGGACCGCCCCAAACCGGCGGCCCGGGCATAGTTAGATCGAATAAGAATCGGCGATGACCAGGCGTTTTCCGGTTGCCCATGTTTGTGTGTACTGCCGGGGGCGCAAGACCGTCTCTGACCTGCGAGCAGCGGGTCAGAGACCGGGTGGCCGACAAGCACATGGCCAGTACGTTCTCCACGACCGGCGCAGACCGAAACCGTCGCGCCACCCTGGGCGGCGTGAGGTCCGGGTCGCCGAGCATCTGCACGATACGAGTTCGGTGACCCGTGATGGCGTCGCTCGATCCCGCGGCCACTCAGCCCCAGGCACGAATATGAGCGCGAATCGATGGTCGGCGCTCACGGCCGCTGACACCAGAAGCGTGGCGCGGCCGAGAACGGTCGACACGTCGCCGCGTGGTTCGCGAGACCCGTCGCTGCCGAGGGAAGCACGGCGTCGGAGTTTGTCGGAGTTTGTCGGCGTTTGTCAGAGTTTGTTGGCGAGGACGTACGGCGCCAACGGTGGAGTCGGCTCCACGCTCACGGCGCCGGTTGCCGGGCGCGGACCAGCTCTCCGGCACCGAGCTGCACCAGTACCCCGGCAATCGGTTCCGCCGGCCAACCCCACCGCGTGGGGCACCGAATCGGTGGTGGCGTCGATACCGGGTCGGTCCGGAAAGTGTGTTGTTGATCTTGGGCCCGTACCAGCGGATCTCGCGGTAGATCGTCGACGGTGCCCGCCCCCGCTGCCGCGGCGGCGGTGGTCGACAATCCCTCACCGATACCCACCCAGAACTGGGCAACGACCGCCCTCCGCTGTGGCACACCATGCAACACTCCCGTCTCGATCGAGACCGTTGCATTCACCCCTCGAGCCCAAGCGAGTACTGTCCGCCACCACGTCCGCCGAGGTCATGCGGAGTTCGCGGTCAGTCTTTGGAGTGTCGACCCCCGCCAGGGACGGGCGGCTCACCGGCTTCACGGAATGTCAAGCGCGGCGGCTTGTAAATGCGGGATACGTACGCGTAGCGCATATCTCGTCCGCCCGGACGGGACACGACTCCGTATTTGGCCGGGTCACCGGCGAACCAGATCTCGCGAGTGGCGTGATTCACCAGTTTTCCCCGGTTCCACGCCCACGTGCTGAGCAGGAGTGTGCCCACTGTTTCGCCGTGCGGGCCGAGCAGGTCCACCCACTCATAGCGGGTACCGGACAGGTACCGGATCCGCCACACGGTCCACGGGTGCCGCAGGGCCTTGCGGCGGCGTCGATTGATCCACAGGAAGCACCCACCGAACATCGTCCCGAAGATGAAGTACTGCGAGACCAAGACCGCCACGCCACTGTCTTTGCTGATCAATACGACGGTCAGTGGTCCGGTGGCCAGCGCGGTGAGTAGCAACGGCCACCGATTCCACCAGTTGCGGCGCAACGCTCGCCTGGTCGGTGGAAACTGCCGAGCCGGTCCGGGCGGCGGCGGAACGTCCATCGCGGGTGGCCGGTTCACAGGTCGAGACTCGTGGTCGTCGAGGAGGATACGAATTCGAGGCTCGCCGCCATTCCGAATAGCATGGGGCCGAATTCCGGCCCTCGATCGACTTCGGCGGTAGCCACCTCGACCACCGCGACGGTGGTGCCGTCCGGTGAAGGAATCACCGCTTCCATCTGGTAGGCGTGCGCGGCATCGTCGGATTCCCGCAGCGCGGGCAGGTCCGGGTAGGGGTAGTGGCCGATGCCCTCGCTGAACAGCAGTGGTCGCTCGCCGACATCGACACCTTCTACCCGCCAGCCGATCTCGTCGCGGGTCTTGTGCTGCGCGATATCGGCCAGGGTGAGGCGAGGATTGCGGGGTGCACCTGCGTCGAGGCACGAGATTGTCAGCCAGGACACCACCGGATGCCCGTCGGCACTTCGGTGCGTGCCGATACCGCAGTACACGGCATTGCGCTCGGCCAGCACCTCCAGCATGAATTCGAGTGTGCCGAGAGTTTTCGGCACACTCTCGCGCAGCGTTCCTGTGGTCTGCTGCGACAGCAGTGGGTCGGCGGCCGAGATCGCGGTGGCGATACCGGTCAGCGGGAGTTCGTGGTAGCCGGGCGGGATTTCCACAGCCACGGCGTAGCGCGGCGGTCGCGCCGGATTGTTCGTCATTGTTCGATACCCTCGATCGCTCAGTCCCCGAAGATGCTTCCCAGGGCCACGCCGGCCACTGATCCGACCGCGCCCTCTGTCCGCTTCAGTACCGTGAGCGCCACAGCGGGATCGGCCACACTGTGCGCGCCCTCCACGCCGGTGACTTGCAGCAGCCGGTTGACCCCGTTGGTAACGCCGGTATTGGCCATGATGTCCGTTACGCCCCCGACGTTGTGGTCGGTCATGAACTTGTTGACCAGCCCGGGATTGTGAGCTGCCTCCGACCATGCGCGTGCCATGCCCTCGAAACGGCCGACATCGCCCGCCGCGTCACCGAGCATGGCTACTTTGCCGACCTTGCCGAGTGCTCCGACACCGGGAATCAGCCCGAGCGCGTCGCCCGAGAGCTGCATGCCTGCGCTGAATTTCTCGCTCAGACTGCCGTGCAGCAGGTCGTCGCGTAGTTCGTCGTCGGTGAGGCTCAGGCCGAGTGCTCCGACGCCGGCCACCAGGGAAACGCCCAGTGCGATTGCGCTGATCGGGGGTGGGGTGATCACCGCCAGTAGACCAGCGACGGCCGCGGTGGTGGAGAGGATGTTGTGTAGGAGTTCGCGATTCTCCTCGATCCAGTCGCCGAGCGCGTTCACCGCGTCGACGATCTTGTCCCAGAGGCTCTCGTCGGGCTTGCTCGGCGCGTTCTTGGCGGCGTCTACGAGTGCTGCGGCGATGCGCGCGGCGAGGGCGTTGTGCACACCCTCGAGGTCGGTTGCGCGCCGGATGATCGCATCCAGCTTGGTTTGACAATCCGACACCGCCGTCACCGCCGCGTTCACCCGCGCGACCGCCGCGTCGAGGCGGGACTGGGCCGCCCTCAATTCGTCGGCATCGGAGAACCGCGCATTGGCCAGGCCGAGGTCGGGATGTGTGCGCGCCTGTGTGAGTGTGGTGTTCGCGGTGGCGAGCTCGGCACGCGCCGCGGCCGCCTCCTGTTCGAGTCCCTGCGCGGTGTCCTGGAAATCGACCAGGTTGGTGTGCCATTCGACGACGAGATCGACGGCCGATTCCAGCGACGTCTGGGCCAAGCCCAGGTCGGTGGACAGCGTGGCGTCGAAATTCGCCCGGAAGGCGTCTCCCGCCTCGCCTCTCCACACATCACCGCTGTCGAGTAGGCGGTTGAGCAGCGTCCTGGTCTCCGTCACGCCCTGGCGTGCCGCATCGATACGCTGCCGGAGGTTCGCCACTTCGGCTGTACTGCCGACAACTGGGTTGAACCCCAGGTTGGGGTAGGGGTCGGCGCTCACCGTTGTACCCCCGTGGCGTTGCCATCGGCTGTACCCTGCGCGTCGATCACCTGTGTGGCCTGATCCAACGCCCTAGCGAACGCGGAGTCGGCGGACACGTAGGCGTCATGGCATTGCGAGACACCTTCGGCAGTGGTGATCGCGGCCTCGATGATCCGTTCGATACCGAATTTCCAGCTGCGCTGAAAATTCGCGGCGGCGTCGTTCAGGCCGGTGGTGCCTATATCACCGTCGCCCGCGCTCTCCAAGGCCTTCATTGCATCACCAAGTACCTGTTCGGAGTTCTTCAGTGATTGCACCGTGCTCGCGAGCACGTCGATATCCACCTGGAAGTATCCGGCCATTTCTCTCCTCCCCCGTCCGATCTCTCACAGCACGATATAGACGGTCCGAGAGCCCGGCAAACCTCCAGCCCGGCACCTGCCTCCGCTCGCCCGTGCCTATGCGGGCGCCCGGTTTCGCCGCGCTGTGGGCACATCCGCGCAACATCACCGACGACCAGGCCCGCGCCTGCGCCGCGACCGGTGGCGTGATCGGCATCAACGGCGTCGGAATCTTCCTGGGCCACAACGCCCCGAGGCCCGCGTCGAACGCCTCACCGCCACGGCCGATCACATCCGCTACGGCGTTGACGTGGTCGGCATCGACCACATCGGCATCGGCTCCGGCTACTTCTTCGACGGCGCCCAGTTCAATGCCGAGATCCGCGACAACCCCGCCGCCTTCTCGGCGGACTACACCGCCTGGGGACCTTGCAGCGGCCCCCACCCGAAGACCTCCTCGTCGACCGCGGCTTCACCCCCACCGAACGCGCCGGTTGCTCGGCATTGCCAGCAGAGCTTGAGTTCATTCGGACTCCATCCGGTCCCGCTATCGTCTCTTCACATGACGCGGTGCCGGGTTGGTGCCGCCGATTCGATCAGTGACGCCGCAATCGAGTGTGATCACCTCCGGCACCGCCGAGGTGCTCGAGCGCGTCGACAGCTTCGAGATCGAGGTCGGACCTCTGGCCGGTTCCTCGGGAGCGGTCCGCTTCTCGGTGACGCCTTGGTCATCGATCTGGCAGCTCGCCACGATTCTGCGTTCTCAACCTGTGAACGTCGCCGCGGGCACCGCGTCAAAACCTATCTCTCACTTCCGCCCCCACGTTGGGATCGGTTACAGCAATCGGCGTCAAGAGGCCGCGCCTATCGTCGAGCGAATCTCACAGTTACGCAGCATGGTTCCCGTCCCGGTCATGGTGAAGCAGGTTAAGCTCGTCCGCCTCTGGCGATCCCGAGATTCCTACGAATGGGACGACGCCGCCACTATCGCCCTTCGATAAGGCGACCGCCCGCCGAGACAACGCTCGCCGACGATGACCATTCCTCGAGTTCGCTCAGGTAGGTGCCAACGATGCGACGGAACGGGTCGTGGGTGATCAGGGCTCCGAAGAACGGGCGAGCGTTGCCGATCACCGTTGCGCTGACTCTCGTCGACGGTAAAAAAAGGATTCGGCGCCGACCTCGACCGAGCCCCCGAATCGCTCGATCCCGTCGCACGCCTGCGCCTGGTCGGTGTCATCGACCGATCGCCGGACCGCGGCGCACGAATCCGATTTCGGCCCAACAGCGGAGAGCCCGGTAGTCTATCGAAAGGCCGCCGGTGCTTATGACTAACTGCAGACCATCCCCCTGAGGAGTACTCGTGAAAAGGACTGCTGTCATCGTCGGCGCCACCGGGGCAATCGGACGTGAGCTCGTGAGCACACTGCTCGCCGATCCCGACTGGCAGCGGGTACACGTTCTGGTCCGACGCCCGCTTGACATGGAGAACCCCCGGCTGAGTGAGCACATCGTCGACTTCGACGACCTCGAAGGAACCGCGGATCTACTGACCGACGCCGATGTGTTCTGTTGCCTTGGAACAACGAAGGAGAAGGCGGGTTCCAGCAAAGCTTTCCGCAAGGTTGATCACGATTACGTCGTAGCAGTCGCCGAACAGGCGGCCACGGCGCACGCTCGACAGTTCCTCATGGTTTCCGCGATCGGCGCCAGTCGCTCGTCGCCCAGTGAATACAACCGGGTAAAAGGCGAAACCGAAACGGATGTCTCGGCGCTAACGCTGCCGGCAGTGCATATCTTCCGGCCGTCGCTGTTACTCGGCGAACGGTCCGAAAGCAGGCCGGCCGAGGACATCGCCAAGCGGCTGGCTCCGATCGTGTCTCCACTGCTGCGGGGCCGCCTGTCGAAATACCGGCCGGTGCATCCGTCCGAGGTCGCTCACCGGATGGTGGAGGCCGCACGAATCCCTTCATCAGGAGTCCAGATCCACTACCTGGCAACGTAATTCGCGCGATCATGTCCGAATCAGCGCAGGTCAGGATTGCCCATGTGTCGTGGAACCGGAACCGGCCTCGTCGGGGTTGGTCCTGGAAAGTGATGATGTCGTTGCCGAGCTGTTCGGACAACTCTGCCAGCCGCACCGCCTCAAATGCCGGTGTGTTCGTCGGGATGATGAGGCATCACGGCACCAATGATCGCGGTGTTCTTCCGTGGGTCGTTCTACGTCAGCGGACCTCGGGCCGACCGCGCCGGACTCCGCGTCAATACCGTCGGCCGTCTACCTGCAACAGCTGCACAACCCGAGGTCCTCGTGCCAGGAACCCACCGCGGCCACTTTCCGACCGCAACACCCGACTACCGGCTGGTGAGAAGGTCGAAGGGGGGCGCTGCAGACCAAGGTTCACCCGCAGCGATGATCGGCCTGACCGCGCGGAGCTCCCGCGGCCTGGCCATTGCCACGGCGCCGACGGGGCGGCCGTCGCGGAGGGCCACCGCGAGGAAGTCTCGGGATTCGAGGTCGCCGTCGATGACCAGTTCGTCGTGAGGGTGGATCCAGCCTGCGAATTGCAGGGAGACGCCGTGCTGGTCGGTCCAGCCCCAGGGGATTTCGGCGGGGGTAGCGGGGTGGCCGAGGATTGCCTTGGCCGCTGCGGCACCGGCGGTCATGGCGCTGTTCCAGTGCTGGCCGCGGTCGAATTCGCCGCGATACGGACTGAATTCGGTGGTGGCATCGCCTGCGGCGAAGACTCCTGGCGCGGAGGTTCGGTACTGCTCGTCGATGACAATGCCATCGTTGATGACCAGGCCGGCGGCTTCGGCGAGAGCAGTGTCGGGGATCGAGCCGATGGCGATCAGAGCGGCGGCGGCCGTCCAGGTCCGGCCGTCCGCGGTGGTGGCGGTGACGCCGTCGTTGGTATCGACGAGCTGGGTTGTCGCGGAACGGGTTTCGACCTTGACTCCGTGCTCGAGATGGAGGCGGTGCACCAATTCCGACACGCTCTCCGGTACCACCCGGTCGAGAAGGGCCGGGCCCGCGTGCAACAGCGTCACTTCGGCGCCGAGTCCGCGGGCGGTGGCGGCGACTTCACAGCCGATCAGCCCACCGCCGATGATGAGCAGCGGACCGCCGGTGCCGATCGCTGACTGCAGCGCCGCGACATCGGACAGCGTCCGCAAGGTGTGTGCCCGGGTGGACGCGGTGTCGATATCGCGCGCCCGGGCGCCGGTGGCAAGTAGCACGCTGTCGTAGCCGAGTTCCTCACCCGTGCTCAATCGCACTGTCGCACGGTCGATGTCGATGAATTCAACCCGCGTCGCCGGGCGCAGGTCGATCTTGTTGTCGGCCCAGAACTTCATCGGTTTCAGCATCGCCCGGTCCAAAGACGCAGTGCCGGCGAGCAGTTCCTTCGACACCGCGGGGCGTCGATACGGCAGGTTGGGCTCCGCGCCGACGAGCACGATCTCGCCGGTATACCCCTCGCGGCGCAAGGTCTGCGCCGCGGTGGCACCGGCCACGCCGGTGCCGACGATGACGATTCGCTCGCTCATCCGCGGCTCACCTCGCGCATGTCGAAATCGGCCTTGGCGGCACCGCAATCGGGACACGACCAGTCGTCTGGGATGTCGTCCCAGCGGGTGCCGGGTTCGATGCCATCCTCTGGCCAACCGAGCGCCTCGTCGTACTCGAAGCCGCATTGGACGCACTGGAACACTTTGAAGTCGTTCATTGCGACGCACCCTCTTTCAGCTCGAAATCGACTTTCTCGCGGACCCCACAGTCGGGGCAGCACCAGTCGTCGGGAATCGCCGTCCACACGGTTCCCGGCGCGAAACCCTCGCGGGGAGCGCCGAAGCGCTCGTCGTAGACGTAGTCGCATACGGGGCAGATGTAGGCGGCCATCAGTTCGCTCCGTACTGCGCCAGGACCTTGGCGCGCTTGCTCGGCTGGATGTTCACCCGGGTGATGTCACCGTTGTAGTGCGCGAGAACTCGGCGATCCATCACCTTGCGCCACAACGGAGTCACATAGGCAAGGCCGATCAGGCTGGCGTACCCGCTGGGCAGCTCCGGTGCACCGTCCATGTGCCGCAGGGTCTGGTAGCGGCGGGTGGGGTTGGCGTGGTGGTCGCTGTGCCGTTGCAGGTGGTAAAGGAAGATGTTGGTGACGATGTGATCGGAGTTCCAGCTGTGCTCGGGGGTGCAGCGCTCGTACCGTCCCGAAGCGGTCTTCTGTCGCAGCAGACCGTAGTGCTCGAGGTAGTTCACCGTCTCCAGCAACGAGAAACCGAAGACCGCCTGGATCACTAGGAACGGCAGGATCGACGGACCGAACACCGCGACCAGCCCCAACCACAACACCACCGACATCAGCCAGGCGTTGAGCACGTCGTTGCGCAGCGAGAACGGGCTCTTGTCCAGGCGCCGCATGCGCGTCGCTTCCAGTTCCCACGAGGACTTCAGGCTGCCCCAGACACTGCGCGGCAAGAAGCTCCAGAACGATTCGCCGAACCGGGCACTGGCCGGGTCCTCTGGTGTCGCGACACGGACGTGGTGGCCACGGTTGTGCTCGATGTAGAAATGCCCGTAGAAGGTCTGGGCGAGGGTGATCTTCGACAGCCAGCGCTCGAGTTCGTCCTTCTTGTGGCCGAGTTCGTGCGCGGTGTTGATGCCGATGCCGCCCATCGTGCCGATGGAGAAGGCCAGGCCGATCTTGGAGATCAGGCCGAGTCCGCCGTCGATGCCGAGCCAGGACAGGTTGTCCGCGGTCCACAGGTAGCAGGCGAATACCAGGCTGACCAGCTGCAGTGGGATGTAGGCGTAGGTGCAGTAGCGGTAGTACTTGTCGTTCTCCAGCTGCTCCATCACCTCCTCGGGCGGATTGTTGCCGTCGGGCCCGAAGAACCGGTCGAGAGTGGGCAGCAGGACATACAGCAGGATCGGTCCGATCCACCACCACACAGGCGCGACAGCCTGCCAGCCGAGCTGGTTGAACGCCCAGACGAAACCGGTGGCCAGCAGCGCCGCACTGGGGGCGACCAGGCCGAACAACCACAGGTAGCGCTTGGGATCGCGCCAGTGCGCGACCGCGGCCGGCTCTTCGTAACTTCGAGATGTCGTCATCGTCATTCTCCTGATCACCGAGACACAAGCTCAGATATTGCCGAGTTCGTTACAACTGAGCTCACCGTGTTGTTAGTAAATACACATCACCGCAACTTGTCAATGACGCAGCAAACGTACTAGCACATGTAATATGAGCGAGTGGCCGAATCGCCGAACTTCCAATCCGAGATGCGTCAGCTGTTGCGCGACCGCATGCTCGACGTCGCCCGAACCATGGTCGTCACCGACGGGTGGGGGGCGGTCAACATGTCACGGGTGGCCAAGGAAGTCGGCATCAGCAGGCCGGTCCTCTACAAGGAAATCGGCACCAAACAGGCGCTCGCGGACGCGCTCATCGAGCGTGAGACCGGCATCTACCTCACCGGGATCGCCGAGACACTCGCTCAACACCCGACGGACCCGATCGCCGGGATCACCGCCGCCGCCGAGTACACCCTGCGTACCGCGGGCGACAACACCCTGATCAAGGCCGTCCTGTCGGCCCGGCACGGGGGCGACACAGCGCTGCTGCCCGCCCTGGTGAGCGACCCGGAGCCGGTGCTCGGCCGCGCCGTCGCCGCGCTCACCACCTCGGTTCGCGACCGCTACCAGCTGACCGAATTGTCCGACGACGAGCTCACCTCGATCGTCGAGATCATGGTTCGGCTGACCCTGAGTCACCTGTTCCAGCCGACAAGCAGTGTCGACCGCACGGTGGCGCAGATCGGCGCTGTCCTGTCCGGAGTGTTCCTGGCCGCCTGAACGCGCAAGCCCACAACCCCGCGGTCACCTGAGCAGCCGCGGAAGCGAACAGCTACCGTTCGCGGTCGGAACACCCGCGACACGGGAATCGCCTGCGGTGCAATAGTTTGCGCATCATCTTCCGACCGCACAGCCGGGGCCGGTGCTGCCCGCTGCCGCCGAGGCCGGGAAGCCCGTGCACCCCCTTTCGAGTGCGGGTCGCGAAATCTGCGCCGCTTTCCGTTGAGCACCAGCCGATTCCGCCGACAACCCAGAGTTGCGACGCGTGCTGGATGCCCGAATCGACGCCAGCGAACACACCATGGTGCTGCTGACGGTATTGCCCGGCAAGACGAGCGCCTGGCGGGCGATGTCCTGTACTGCCGCGGAGCACAGAGCACCCGGGTGTGAAATCCCTGCGACTCCGACACGGATCGCAGATTACATCTTGTTGCTATTTGTTCAGATATTGACAAATACGATACAAATGTATGCAATTGATACACGCAAGTGCTGACTGTCTACGTGGACGTGACTTCCGAAGACCTCCAGCTCTTTTCGCGCGGGGCCTGTTGGCGGAGACCACCACTCAGGAAGGTTCGAGATGACAACGAAGGACCCCACACCCCCGCAGCACGCGACGCCCGCAGATCCGGGCGGCGGGGACCCGATCTCGCGATTCATCGCCCGAAGGGTGGCCGCGGCGACGACATCCGACGGACCGAACCCGACATTCATGCGAATGTTTCAAAGACCGGTGTGGGACATGTTGTGCGACCACTACTTCCGGCTCGAGATCGACGGTTGGGACCGCCTTCCCGATGAACCGTCGCTGATCGTCGGGGTCCATTCCGGTGGCTCACTGACGATGGACGCCTGGACATTGGTGCACGCCTGGAACCGGCGTTTCGAGGGAAAACGCATCCTCCATGGCACCGCGCATGACGTGTTGATGGCCGCACCGATCCTCGGCGACTACTTCAAGGTGACCGGCGTCATCCCCGCTTCCCGCCACGGTGTCACTGCAGCGTTGGATGCGGGTCACGACGTTGTCGTGTGGCCCGGTGGCGAACAGGACGCGATGAGGAACTGGCGCAAACGCGATAGGGCAACCCTCGCCGGGCGGAAAGGATTTGTCCGACAGGCGATCCGGTCGGGAGTGCCGATCGTTCCGGTGGCCACGGTCGGCGGGCACGACACCGTGTTCGTCCTCTCGGAGGGGCGCTTCCTTGCACGATGGACCGGACTTGGCAAGCGGCTGCGCGGTGCGACCATGCCGATCATTGCCGGTTTCCCCTTCCCACTGGCAATCGAGATTCTCCCGGCCCACATCCCGCTACCCGCGAAGATCCGCACAGAGTTCCTCGATCCGATCAACGTATCGACCGACCCGGCACGCGTGGACGACACCGTTTACGTCGACAAGATCTACCAGCAGGTCGAAACCTCGATCCAGGACGGAATGAACCGGCTGTCCAGTCGTCGCCGCTTCCCACTGTTCGGCTGAGCAGTTCAAGCAAAGCGACGCCGCCAGCACTGTGATCGACCTGCTGCAGCTGCGGAGGGAGACCGACTTCACGTAACCCCAAATTAGTTTGTTCAACAACTGAGTTGCGATACATACAATCTGGAGTAGGGTTGTTGCTGCGGCAAGCAGCGGACCTGGGTGCCCCCAGCCACGGGGCTGTGACCTGGGTTGATCGATCGCCGAAGCTGCTGTACAGCAAACCGGAACATTGTCCACGGCCGCACCTGCAGCGGGCACGAGATGCGGCCGCAGGGCCGCGGCGAAGGATCAGACGCCCTACGCGTCGGACGAGGTGATCGCACAACGAACCACGCGCAACCGCGACGTCCTGGGCCTTCGACAGCCCGCTGGCCACTTCCACGGTCGGGACGAACGAAGTGAGCGCTCGGAGAATTCGGTTCCACAACTGGATGAAAGGAGGACGGGGAGACGGGCGTACACCGGCACCGTGTCCCTGACAACCGATGACGATTCCGAATTTCACACTCAATAACGACGTAGTGATGCCTGCCGTTGGGTTCGGCGTTTACCAGGCCGCACCGGAGGACACGATCGCGGCCGTCCAGGAGGCGCTGCGGGTCGGCTATCGCCACATCGACACGGCGGGCCGCCTACGGCAACGAGCGCGAGGTCGGTGAGGCGGTCCGACGATCGGGCCTCGGCCGGGAGGAGGTGTTCCTGGAGACCAAGGTCTGGATAACCGATTTCGGCCATGCCCAGACGCTGCACGCGTTCGACAAAGCCGTCGGCAAGCTCGGCGTCGAACAGCTCGACCTGCTGATCCTGCACCAAGCTCTGCCGGGCGAGTTCGGCCTGACCATCGAGGCATACCGGGCGCTGGAGAAGCTCTACGCCGGCGGGAAGGTCCGAGCGATCGGCGTGTCGAACTTCATGCCGAAGCATCTCGACCGACTGCTGGGCGAAACCGAGGTAGTGCCCGCGGTCAACCAGATCGAGGTGCACCCGTACTTCCGCCAGTCCGAGTTGTTGGCCTACGACACCGCGCACGGCATCCTCAACCAAGCGTGGTCGCCGATCGGTGGCGTCACCTTCTACCGTGACGGGTCGAAGGGCTCGACGCTGCAGGACCCGGTGATCGGCAAGATCGCGGCCGCGCATGCCAAAACGCCTGCGCAGGTCATGCTGCGCTGGCATGTGCAGCAGGGACGCCAGGTGATCCCTAAGTCGGTCACCCCCGCGCGCATCGCGGAGAACCTCGACATTGCCGATTTCGAGCTCACCGTCGATCAGCTCGCGGCGATCGACGCCCTGGACACCGGGATCCGCGGCGGTCCAGAACCCGAGGACGTCACCCGCGGGAACTTCGGCATCAACATCCCCGAAGCCTGACGAGGCACCGACCTGGACAAACGCATGCTCGGCGCGACGACTCCCCCAGTATCGAGCGTGACCGGTCCGGCACCCGCCAGGTCGAGTCAGCGAGGGGTCGCCCATTGATGCGTTAGCGAAACGGCCTGCATCTATACCGCAGCCGAGTTGTCGAGCATGCTGATTGAGAGTAGTTATCGGTCGCATGGCAGGAAATAACGCAGGAGATCGCTCCAACGACGAGGTGGACTGTGATCTGGGCTGGTCGATCGGGATGTTGATGCGCCACTACCAGGTGCAGGTACAGGCATGTGTCGCTGATCTGCCACGTGGTGCGCGCGGGTATCAGCTGCTCTACACCGTGATGTACAAGGACCTGCCCAATCAGCTGCAGATGGCGGAGTACTTGGGAATCGATCGCTCGGTGCTGCCCTATGTGATCGATGATCTGGTCGAAGCAGGCCTGGTGGAACGCCGGCCTGATCAGGCCGACCGCCGCGCACGCAAAGTGGTGGTCACCCCGCTCGGTGCCGAGACTTTCGAGCGGTTACAGGCGCGGGTCACTGCGGCCGAAGATGCGGTGCTGGCCGCTCTCGAACCGACCGAACAAACACAGTTTCGGTCGGTGCTATCCCGACTTGCCCGCCAAGCGCGCGACGCGACCGCGCCCGGCGGCCGACCGGCCGCCGAGGAAGAACTCTGATCCAACAACGAAAGTAGGTTCACGAGATGTCGCCCGATACAAGCACTCTGAGCAAGAATCCGACACCGGATGAGGCCGAGGACAACGCGTTCTTCCCCTCCCCGTACTCACTGAGTCAGTACACCGCGCCGAAGACGGACTTCGATGGTGTGGAGCACAAAGGCGAATACACCGGTGGCAAATGGAAGATCCTGATGATCGCCACCGAGGAACGCTACGTTCTGCTGGAAAACGGCAAATTCTTCTCCACCGGTAACCATCCCGTCGAGATGCTGCTCCCGTTGCATCATCTCATCGAGGCCGGTTTCGAGGTCGATGTCGCGACCATCGGTGGCAACCCGGTCAAGCTCGAATTGTGGGCCATGCCGAGCGAGGACGAGGCGGTCTTGGGCACCTACGAGGCGCTGAAGCCGAAGCTGAAGCAACCCAAGAAACTCACCGAAGTGGTCGCCGACGATCTCGGGGCAGATTCCGATTACCTCGCAGTATTCATCCCCGGTGGACACGGGGCGGTCACCGGCCTGCCGGCGAGCGAGGCAGTGGAACAGACGCTGGACTGGGCCCTGACGAACGACAAGTTCATCATCACCCTGTGTCACGGCCCGGCCGCACTGCTTGCCGCCGCACTGGGTAAAACGGAGTCGCCGTTCAAGGGCTACTCGGTCTGTGTGTTCCCCGATGCACTCGACCTGGGCGCGAACCTCGACATCGGCTACCTGCCGGGCCACCTCCAGTGGCTCGTCGCTGACCTCTTGAGTAAGCAGGGACTGACGATCCTCAACGACAAGATGACCGGCATGACCCACCGAGATCGCAAATTGCTCACCGGCGACAGCCCACTCGCCTCGAACGAACTGGGCAAGCTCGCAGCCGACGCCCTCCTCGAGGAAGTCCGAACAACGGCGTAGCGCAACCCGACCATCAGATACCGCGCCGCTGGGAACCGACAAACATCCGGCCCCCAGCGGCGCGGGTTCCCTGCCAACTCCGCGTTCGGTAACCGGAAACAGGAGATATTGATGTCGAATTCAGAACCGGTGTGGTTCGTCACCGGCGCGTCCAAGGGCATAGGACTCGAGACCGCGCGTGCCGCGCTCGACGCGGGCGCACGGCTCGTGGCGACCTCGCGTGACGCCGACCGATTACGGTCGCAGATCGGCGCACCCGAGGATCGCTTCCTCGCGGTGTCGATGTCGCTGACCGACCCGGCCGACATATCCCGGGCAGTGTCCACAGCAGTCGAGGCCTTCGGTCGGATCGACGTTCTGGTCAACAACGCCGGCTACTCGATGCTCGGTGCCGTCGAAGAGTTCAACCGTGACGAGATCCGGCAGAACTTCGACGTCAACGTGTTCGGCCTGCTCGAAGTGACCCAGCAGGTCCTGCCACACATGCGGCGCCAGGGTAGCGGGCACGTCATCAACATCGCCTCGATTTCGGCTGATGTCACCGGCCCCGCCACGGGGCTGTACAGCGCCACCAAAGCCGCGGTGCTGATGCTCACCGAAGCTCTCGCTGCCGAAACCGCCCCGCTGGGAATCCACGCCACCGCGGTCTGTCCCGGTGGTGTGCGCACCGACTTCCTCGATTCGAGCTCCTCACGCCAACCCGCCGAAGAGATCGCCGAATACGCCATCGTGCGCACAGCATTGCACCGCTACGCTGAGCTGAATCATCAGCAAGGCGGCGATCCGCGTTTGGTCGCACAAGCGTTGATCACCTTGAGCCAGATGCAGCAGCCACCGACCCGGCTCTACCTCGGCAAGGACGCGCTGTACGCCATCGACCACAAGGCCCGCTCCGTGCTCGACGATGCTCGACGCCATCAGGCCCTCAGCGCCAGCATCGACCGGTGACCGACCCTCGACGAGGAAGGCGCTCATGAGTACACCAACCACTGGTTCAGCTGACGACCAGGATGAGGATTACGACTTCGTGATCGTCGGCTCCGGTGCCGGCGGCGGACCGCTCGCCGCCAATCTGGCGCTGGCCGGGCACTCAGTGCTCTTGTTGGAAGCCGGCGACGACCACCACTGCCCGTACTACTCGATCCCGATCATGCAGGGCTACGCCAGCGAAGACGCTGACATGCGCTGGGACTTCTTCGTCCGGCACTGGGACAACGACGAGGTGCAAACCAACGACGACAAGTACGTCGGCGGCCGCGGCGGTGTCCTCTACCCCCGCGGCAGCACCCTCGGTGGCAGCACCGCCATCAGCGCACTGGTCACGATCTACCCGCACCCCAGCGATTGGGACCACCTGGCCGAGCTGACCGGCGACCCGTCCTGGGGTGCGGGCCCGATGCGTGAGCTGTTCCGGCGGCTCGAAGCCTGGCGCGGCGTCGACGCCAAGCCGCTGCCGAGCGACACCGAGACTCAACGCGACCAGAAGGCCGGACACGGACGCGACGGTTGGCTCAGCACCACCCGGGCAAATCCTGCTGTCGGTGGCCGGGAGCCGATGTTCCTCGACATCATCGGCGCCATCGAGCAGACCAGCCGGGATCGGTACGGCATCGCCGAGGAGGTTTCCCTCCCCCGGGACCCGAATGCTGCTGACACCCCGCCCGACTACCAGGGCATGGCGTTCATTCCCGTGGCAGTGGCAGACGGTCATCGCAACGGCAGCCG
Source organism: Nocardia sp. FBN12 (assembly GCF_054031145.1). NCBI lineage: Bacteria > Bacillati > Actinomycetota > Actinomycetes > Mycobacteriales > Nocardiaceae > Nocardia > Nocardia sp. FBN12. Next base: position 1,420,059 of record NZ_CM132926.1, on the reverse strand, counting down.
CGAGCGATTGCAGGATGTGGCGGCACAGGTGCCCGATAAGCTGACGATCCGGCTCAACGCCCTGGCGACGAAGGTCGTCTTCGACAAGTCCCGCGCGGTCGGCGTGGAGTACCTCGACGGGCACCGCCTCTACCGGGCATCCGCCCCGGCAGACCAAACAGCACCCGGGCACGATCGGCCGCAGCAACCGACGCCGACCTCACCGCGGATCGCGAGAGCACGCAAGGAAGTGATCCTTTCCGGTGGCGCGTACAACACCCCACAACTGCTGAAGCTCTCCGGAATCGGTCCACGCGCCGAACTCGAGCGACACGGCATCGACGTGCTCGTCGACGCGCCAGGGGTGGGGCGCAACCTCCACGACCGATACGAGGTATCGGTGGTCAGCGAACTCGATCACGACTACCCGATCTTCAACGATTCACCGCTGGACGTTCCCGACGACCTCGACGCGGGTGACGCGCTGTTCGCCGAATGGCGCGATCAACGCGACGGCCCCTACACCACCAACGGTTCCCTCGCGGCCATCATCGCCAAATCCAGTGTCGCCAAGGCAGACTCGGACCTGATCGTCTTCGCGCTCCCGATCGACTTCCACGGCTACTACCCCGGCTATTCGCGCGACTCCGTCCGCCACCACAACCGCCTATCGGTGCTGGTACTCAAAGCCCACACCAACAACCGGGCCGGATCGGTCACGCTGCGCTCCCCCGACCCCAGAGACGTCCCCGACATCGGTTTCCGGTACTTCGAGGAGGGTTCGGCGGGCTACGAGGACGATGTGAACGGTGTCATCGACGGCATCGAGATCGCCCGCGACATCGTCGACCACGTCCAGACCGCGGTGACCGGTGAACTCATCCCCGGCCGCGACGTTGCCGAACGTGCCGATCTGGCCACCTTCGTCCGCGAGCAAGCGTGGGGCCACCACGCGTGCGGGACCGCGAAGATCGGAACCGACTCCGACCCGCAGGCGGTGCTGGACAAGGACTTCCGTGTGCGCGGAGTATCACGACTGCGCGTCGTGGACGCGTCGGTGTTTCCCGATATCCCAGGATTCTTCATCGCGTCCGCGGTCTACATGATCAGCGAAAAGGCCAGCCAGGTCATCCTCGAGCAACATCGCACCGCCGAGTAGACCCCGGCGAGGAGATCATGAAGATCGGTATGCCGCAGGGCCGCCATCGTCAGGTGTCACCGCTCGAGCTGTTCTTCGACCTGGTGTTCGTGCTGGCCATCAGTCAGCTGACGCACCATCTCGTGGCACATCTGACCTGGCGCGGTGCCACCGAGACGCTGGTGATGGCGATCGCGGTGTCCGGTGTCTGGGCATTCACCACATTCGAGGTCACCATGCTCGACATCGCACGCTCCGCGACCCGGGCAATCGTGATCTCGGTGATGGCACTGGGGCTGTTCATGAACGCGGGCATCGCAAACGCGTTCGGCGACAGCCCCTGGCTGTTCGTCGTTCCGATGCTGATCGCCTTGACCGGCCCCAGCGTTTACGCGGCAGCGACCGCCCCTACCGCGCTACTTCGCCGACACTTCCGCCACGTGCTGACCTGGTTCGCGGTCTCCGCACCTGCCTGGGTGGTCGGCTCGACGCTCGATCCCGACTCCCGCCTCTGGTGGTGGGCCGTGGCCGCATTCGTCGACCTGATCGGCGTGTGGACCGCGCACCCGATACCGGGCGTATCGATGAATACCCAACGGCGACCCTTCGACTCCGCGCACATGCTCGAACGGGTGCGATTGTTTCTGATCATCCTGCTCGGCGAGACCGTGATGACCCTGGGACGTTCGATCTCCGAACACCACTCCGACGAACTCACGCTCTTGCTGGCACTGGGCTGCTTCATCGCCCTGGTCTGCCTGTGGGTGGTCTACTTCGGACGGGCCGAACAGCTCGTGGAGGAGCGTATATCCGACGACGAAGACCCGATCAGGTCCGTGCACATCGGCATCAACATCACCTACGGCGTCGTCACCGGTCTCGTGATGTTCGCCGCGGGCATCGAGATACTGCTCGCCCATGTCCACGATCCTCGATCGGGCATCGCGGGGATCCTCATGTTCGCCGGTCCCGCGATCTACCTGCTGTCACATGCGATCTACTTCCATCGCGACATAGGTGTCGGCTGGCTCCCCCGGCTGGTCGGCGCAACCGTGCTCGCTGTCGCGGCCGCGACAGCATTCTGGCTCCCCGCCTACATCGTCGTGACACTGCTCGTCGCAATACTGGTCACTCTCGCCGGCTGGTTCTCGCGAACCATGGCGCATTGGGAGTCAGGGAGCCAGGATCCCGCTGGATCCGGATCGAACCAAGTGCTCGGCCGGTAGCCTCGCCTGCTGCTACGAACCACCTGCGTCATCGGGTCGCTCACGATGTTGCCCCCACCGACCCCAATGGGTTACTTCCTGCACAGGCTTACGCTTCGGTTCCGACCAGCGCCCACGCGCGGGATAGCCCAGCGGGATCAGCGCCATCGTCCGCGCGTTCTCCGGCAACCCGAGAAGCGCCGCGACTTCGCTCTCGTGGAAGGCGTGCAGCGAGGTCAACGTCGAGCCGATCCCATACGCTCGGGCCGCCAGCATGAGGTGCTGCACCGCGCCATAGATCGAGGCACCCGCCAGCGGGGACTCGGATACCTCGGTCAAGACCGGAAAGACGAAGACCGGGGCTTCTTGCAAATGTGCCGCCAGGTACTCCGCGCTACCGTGCACCGACGCTGTCAGCCCGGAATCGGCGGACTGGGCGGTAGGAACTGCGTTCCCGTAGACACGTTCCCAGCCATCTCGGTACCAGTCCGCGATGGTTTGCTTGACTTGCGGATCGGTCACGACCACCCAGCCCCAGCCCTGCGAGTTACCGCCGGACGGGCCTCTGATCGCAGCATCGAGCAGATCCCACAGCACCGACTCGTCAATCGGGTCCGGCTCGAGGTAGCGCCGTGCGGGGGTGGAATGTAGAGCGTCGAACAGATCGAGAGCCGGGCGTTCGGGCATGCAACCTCCAGTGATCGTTCGGTGACCCTTTGCGGCTGCTGACGCCGCGACGGGAAACCATGTCCTGTACCCGTTTCCGGCGAAAATACCGGTCAGACGGATAGGTGATGGTGGCCCCGCGAGGTGAAGCAACTTCACCCTACGGGGCGGCCACACCCACCGCGAACCGCCGCGCCTTGAACGAACCCGCAATAATCCAGGATGACACGCGCCGTGCAGAAAGCACTTGCTCGGTCTTTGAATACTCTTGCTGTCACTGCCTTTTCGTCTTCTACGGCCGCGGTGTGGGACAGGACCACCACTGCTTCCGCGAGACATTCGCAATCGTCGAAAACCTCGGCCTTGGCCTCAGCGACGGCACCGATGCGCCTCGCACCAGCGACGCCATCGTCAACGAGACCCGTTCCGCCCTCAGGACTTTGGGATTGCACGGCGGATCCGGAATGGGAATCCGCGCACTACGACGCGATCAGCAATCCGTCGATCCAACAGGTCACGGTGCTCGACGGGCACCACTATCTGTTCCACGCTGTGCCGCCCGATCCCGCCCTAGGCGGATCACACCTGGCCTGCCGGTGGAGATTGATGCCCACGGTCCCGTCGAGCTCCCGTGTCACTTGCAGCCTTCTGGGTATAGCAGTGAAGCGATGCGATAGCTCCCTGACGTATCAGGGCATAACGATGCGGAGAACTGATGGCCACAAACAAGATTCTGATCATCGTTACCAATGCCGACCAGTTCGAGAAAGTCGGCTTCCGAACCGGGCTGTGGCTCAGCGAGCTGACGCACTTCTGGGACGTCGCGGAAGAGGCGGGCTACCTGCTGGACATCGCCAGCCCCTCGGGCGGCAAGGTCCCGCTCGATCCAGAGAGCCTGCTCTTCACAGAGCTCGGCGATGCCGTCGGATTGAAGGGCAAAGTCGCCAAACGATATGAAGACAGGGACTTCATGAACCTCCTGGACACGACGCGGAACGTGTCCGATGTCGACAGCGCCTCCTACGATGCGATCTATCTGACGGGCGGGCACGGGGTGATGTTCGACTTCACCGACTGCCCCGCGCTCGCTGACCTGATCGCCCGGTTCTATGAATCCGGGAAGGTTGTCTCAGCGGTGTGTCACGGCCCGAGTGGGTTGCTCGATGTGCGGCTGCCCTCGGGCGAGCTCCTGGTGAAAGGCAAGGCGCTCACCGGATTTTCATGGCCGGAGGAGAAGGTCGCGAAGCGAGATCAGGCTGTTCCGTTCGACCTGGAAGAGGAGCTGAAGAAGCGCGACGCCGCGTACAGCAAGGGTCTGGTTCCTTTCAGGCCCCATCTGGTCGAGGATGGGAATCTGATTACCGGCCAGAATCCGAAGAGCGCCAAAGTGGTGGCCGAAGCAGTGGTGAAGAAACTCAGGCAGGTCCGCGACAGCCGGCCATGATCTGCCACAGACCGGGCATCAACGAACCGACTGCCCGGGGTCCGGCTGTGCATACAGCAAGCTGGTGATCACGCGACGAATCTGCCCGACCGCATCTTCGATCGAGCCTCGCGGCTGGTAAAGGTGACTGAGGGTCAGCCGGACCAGGACTTCGACGGAGTCTTCCCGTACCGAGTCACCGACTACCTCTGCCGAGTACTGTTCACGCACCACAGCATCGATCACGCTCACGGCGCGGGCGAGCACCGTCTCGGGATCCGCCACCAGAAACGGGAGTAATCCGCCGTCCTGCCCCTCGCGTTCGATGAGAATTGCCTTGAGCAGCGCGTTATCCGAGCCGAACTGCAGAGCGAACTCGGCGGCCTGGACCATGCCCGCCACCGCATCGTCTGCATGCGCGCGAAGACCATCGACGACACCCGCCAGGAACACATCGGCTTCGCGGGCGACCAGCGCTTCCCCGAACGCCTGTTTCGACCCGAACTCCTTATAGAGTGCCGGACGATTGATCCCGACCTCCTTGGCAATGCTCGATATCTTCACCGCAGACCACCCATCGGAGCACACAATCCGGCGCGCCACATCGAGTGATCGCTCCCGCAGGAGTTGCCGCATCTCAGCCTGGAAACTCACCGTCTCAGCCACCCGGCCATCGTACATCCTTGGCCAAGAATGTCTGAATTTCAACAAACTTCATCCTGATGTATTCAATCAATGCATCTCGACTAGCAGTGTCTTGAGCCTCGCCGACCGGATACAGATCCGGTGCCCGCGAAGAGAGGTCCCGGAGAACCGGGGAAGTTCAGTGATCGCCGCTCTTGTTTGCGTTCTGGTCGAGAAGTGCCGCGACTGCCTGGGTCAGTTGTGACACCTGGTCGCGCAGTTCTCGTATCTCGGCTTCTTGCCGCTCCACATGCCCCGCGGATCCATCAGCTTTCGCGCCTGCATCGCTGTCAACGTCAGCGACGGACGAGGACCCGGCGCGGTCAGCACCGCTCTTGCCGGAGGTTGACGATGCCGAGGCCTCACCGGCTTCAGGATTCACGTCGAGGGCCGACACACCATCCAACAGCGACTTCGCAACGCCCGTTGAAGTGCGTAGCAAGTCCGCGAGAAGATTTGACCTGCCTCCCGGTGCACTCCGCGCCTGCCGACTCAGTACCTGCGCGAGCACTTCCTCAGTGCGATCGACGCCCGTGTCGTGGTCGAGTACCACAACTTCGACGCCACCCTCCACCAGCTCTGCGACTTGATCCAGGGTGGTGAACTTACCTCGAACCGTGTCGTAGAGCTTTCGATTCGAATACCGTTTGATCAGGTACTTGCCGCTCCCGGCATCACCCAGATGATCTCCTTTAGACATACACCACTCCCTCGCCGCACCGTTTACACAAAGCATAGTCGTGCGTAAACGGCGCCTCAACGAGCCATCGCCCGGCGGAGATGTCATATCCTCCGCTCGGGCGTGGCGCGATTCAGGCTACGGGCCTACTTGCGAATACGGGCGAGTTCCTCGACCTGCTCGGTCAGGCTACGCACGTGCTTGCGCAGCGATTCGATGTCCTCGTCACCGGGGGTGACCTTCTCGCGCGCCGTCTCGACACGATTGCGCGCATCCTTCTCGACCCGGCCGGCCGTGTCGAGCAGGTCGTCGACCAAGCCCTTTGTCGAATCGACCACCGACGAGAGGAAGCTGGTGAGGTGCGCCTGGGTGTTCTCGACCTTCTCCGAGGACCCTTCACTACCGGACTTGGTGGAATTGGTTGCCATGGTGGTTCGCTCCTTGAGTGAATGATTCGCGATTGCGTAAAACCGAGTTTACGCATCGCGTCATAATTACGCAACGCGTTGTGACACAGGGCATAGCTAATGGACCAGGTTCTCCATGACGACTACCTGCAGGTCGCCCACGAGGAAGCCGAGGACTGCCCCGACGAGGATGAGGGTCCTCTCGTCTGCTTGGAACGCGGGCCGCAGCACTCCCTCGAACTCCTCGGGCGTCATCGCGACCATCTTCTCGACCATCAGCTCGCGAATCCCCAGAGCGCGGTCAAGATACTCTTCGGCTGGACCATCGAGCAGCTTCGGCAAAGCCTCTACCAGCTCGGTGGCCGCAGCATGAGACATCGGCGCGATCTGCATCGCATCAAGGCCGACGCCGGTGATGGCGCGCAATGGGGCGCTCACCGGACGAGCCGCCGCGCCCAGCAACTTGCCGATTCCGAGTTTGCCGAACCCCAAATCGCCGAGGATTTGCAACTCGTTCACCTGAGTCGCAACAAATCTGTCGAGGTCACCAAGCTCAGTGCGCACCGCGTCTTCTACGACCGTGGCCACCAAACCGACAAGCTCGCGCTGATGTGGCCCGTTGAACAAGCCTCGCACCAGTCGGTCAGCGGTGAGTACGCGACTCGCGATCAGAACGGCGTACTCCTGAGACACCGGAATACGGTTCTTGAGGAACAAGCCATGCCATTTGATGACACCGAGGTACTTTTTCGGCTCTTTCGGGTTGAAGATCAACCGCAGCGCAGCCCAATCGGTGAACCAACCCGTGAACAGGCCGAACAGAGGCATCATCACCGGGCTACGGAAGATCAGCCACACCATGACTTGTACCAGGCCGATCGCGAAGCCGAACACCAGGCCACTGCGCCGGATGAACGCAAACTCACGCCGACCCACTTCCAAGAACATCTTTTCCAGCGTGTCGGGGTCGGAGAGAAATTCTCTGGTGACCATCGTCTGCAGGTCGAAGACCTCGTCGATATGGTCGGTCAAAGATTCGGTCAGCGCAACAACCGCGTCGAGTGCGGCCCGCTGCGCTTGTTCGACTACCAGGTCCCGTGCGGGCGCCGGCAGTAGATTCCATGCAGCCGGCTGATAGTCGGCAGCGACGCCTTTGATGATGCGAGCAACCTCGATGCGTAACGGCCGCTCGATCAGAGCCGCGAGTTCGGCACCGTCGACTCGGTCGATGATCTCCTGGGCGGAGATCAAACGTCCGGTAAGGGTAGAACAGAGGACCTCGACCATCTCCGGCGCTCGTTTCGGAACGATGCCTTGCCACCCGAACGCACCGAAACCGATGAACTTGTGCGGCCGAAACATCATCTTGATGGCGACGATCTTGGTACCGTAGCCGATCAATGCCGCGATCAGCGGCATCGTGGAGTAGATCCACCAGTGCTCGGCGAAGTCATCGACCATCTCGGGCAATGACTGCACATTCACCGAAAAGAAGCTGGACCACTGCACTCGTCTCTCCCGCCTCACAACACGACCCGTAACCGGAATCGACAGATCGATCATAACGTCGGATGGGCTCTCGCGGATTCGAACTAGAATTACGCTCAGGCTCTTCTGCGCCTCTGTATAGACCGTCTATCTGAGTCGCAAATTAGCACCATTTCACTAAAGCGAAAAAGACCCCGACCGGACTCGCAATGGAAAGTCGCCACATTCCACTCGCACGGCGTTTCCAGGGCTCGTCCGTGCGCGGAAACTCGCTCAGCCATTGATCTAGCCGTGCGGAACCGTCTCGAGCGTTTCGGTGGGCTGGCCGCTGCCGGCGTAGTTCGCCATCACCTGAGTGTCGTCGGAGGAATCCAGCGATTCGCGGATCGCCACCTGCGCCGCGTGCGGCAGCGTGTGGATGATCTCGCGCACGCGCGCCTGACGGCGGAACACGGCCTGGCGGGCCGGCATGCCGGGCTCGGCCTTCATCTGCGGGATGATGCCGTCGATCTCCTCGGCGCCACCGTGGTGGTGACCGGCGTCGACGAGGGCCTGCTCGCGCGCCATCTGCGCCTCGTCCTTCTCCTCCGACATACCGATCGGGCCGATCATGCGGCCGTTGAGGAACTGCTTGACCACCGGCTCCTCGCTGGTGAGCAGCACCTCACGGGGGCCGAACATCACCAGCTGACGGCGGAAGAGCATGCCGATGTTGTCCGGCACGGTGCGGGCCAGGTTGATGTTGTGCGTCACGATCAGGATCGTGGCGTCGATCTGCGCGTTGATGTTGAGCAGCAGCTGCGCCAGGTACGAGGTACGCACCGGGTCCAGGCCCGAGTCGGGCTCGTCGACGAGGATGATCTGCGGGTCGAGGACCAGCGCGCGGGCCAGCCCGGCGCGCTTGCGCATACCGCCGGAGATCTCGCCGGGCAGCTTGCCCTCGGCGCCGAGCAGACCGGTCAGCTCGAGCTTCTCCATGACCACGCGGCGGATCTCGGATTCCGTCTTCTTCGTGTGCTCACGAAGCGGGAAAGCGATGTTGTCGTACAAATTCATCGAGCCGAACAGCGCACCGTCCTGGAAAAGGACGCCGAACAGTTTGCGGATCTCGTAGAGCTCCTTGTTGGAGCAGGTCATGATGTCGGTGCCATCGATGAAGATGGACCCGCGCTCGGGCCGCAGCAGACCGATGAGCGACTTCAGGAACACCGACTTACCCGTACCCGAAGGGCCGAGCAACGCACTGACCTCACCCGAAGGGAGCGTGATCGACACGTCCTGCCAAATTCGCTGGGAACCGAAGGATTTAGTTACACCCTCGGTCCTGACCTCGACGCCCATCAGTAATCCTCACTCACACCGGTGTGATATCGGAGATCAACCACTGATCGCCGGACTCGATCATGGTCACCCGTACGCGACTGCCGTCGAGGCGCGGGCCCGGCATGCTGGCGCTCTTCGTAGTCTGATTCAGGAACATCAGCACGGTCACTTCGTTCTCGTCTGCCTTGACGACCGCGGCCTCTGCGACGGCAGCCTCGGTCGTGATCGAATCCTTGTGCGCAGCCGGGATGATCACGGCAGTGCCGAGCTCGGCGAAATCGTTCTTGAACGTCCCGGTCAGGTTTTCGGCGCGCTTACGGAATTCCGTGTCGATGGTGTTGAAGTCGTAGGACAACACCAGCGGAATGCGATTCTTGGCTGAATCCATTGCTGCCAGTGACGATGTTTCGACGGATTGGACGTTATTCATCCGCACGGCCAGAATAGCGACAGTTACTGCAGCGGTCACTGTCAACGCGAAAACGATCGCGACGCTCGATACGAGCACCTTTGCGGGCCAGCCCGCTATGTGCCCGATCACCCCGGATGGCCATACCTTCAGCCGAACGAAGAAACCGCGCGGTGCGGCGGTATTTTCCGCCGAATCGGTGATGATACTCATGCAACGAACTCCACGTTTGATACGAGCCACTCGGACCCGTTCTTTTCCAGGGTCATTTTCATTCTGTATACCCGCATTTGCCCTTCGGGCACCTCGGTATTCTTGACCGTCGATGTGACGGCGGCGATGATCACGGCGCGATCGTCGCCGACCGATACGATTCCCGCTTCCTTCACTTCACCGGACGATTCGACCTGCCCTTGCGTGAGGACCGAGGAGAATGTTCCCGATACCTTGTCGAATTGATCGCGAAACGACCCGGTGGAATTCGCCGCGATGGTGTCGAGATTCTCTTTCGCCGACGTGTGATTGAGGGAGACCAGCTCCGCCGCCACCCTGCGTCCCGTATCCAGAACGATCCGGTCGCGTTCGCTCGCCTGTTCGGATGCGCGGACATCGGTGAACAGTTTCACCGCCCCGCCGAGCGCGGCGAACATCGCCACTGTGAGGACGATCAACGCCGCGGCGACTCGACGCCGACGTTGACCACCGATCTCGTGTGCGGCAGTGTCGACCTCCGAACCTGCTGTGGCCGTGGTCGAATCGTCGATCGAACGATCGTCGACCTCGTCTACTTGATCAACAGCGATTGCCATCTCATGACTTCCTTTCCAGATACTGATGGTGCGTTGCCGAGGACGTAGGTGATCCCGTCCGGGCCTCGGAATATCCCGCTGAGCTCGGCGTACGGTACGGCTGCTGGGTTGTCCGCGGAGAGCACCGGGTCGGCTGCCGCCGTGGGTGCCGCCTGCGGTTGCGCAGGTGGGGCCGGCTCGACCACACCGGGACGCTGCGGCATGTCGGACCACGTCGACGGCAGCCCGCGCGGGCAGTTCGCTACGTCAGCGGTACGAACCGTCGGATCGGTGGCGCAGGGCAGGTTGCGGGCACCGCGGGCGACTTTCGGGTTCTCGGGGAGGACGTCGCAGTGCTGATTCGGCGTGACCTCGAGCGGAGCTGTGTCGGAGGGGTCACGCCGTTGGGTGCCCTGATAGCCCTCGGTGCATGGGGGTGGATTGAGCGTGTTACCGAGTTTGATGTCGAGCGGCAGCGGCAACTGGGGATCGGAGTTGTCGGAGTACCCGACAGCGCTGTTGTTGACGACGGCACTCAGAGCTGGGTAGACGACCATGATCTGGCGCAGTTGCGGAAGATTTACCCGCAACACCTGCCCCACTGTCTGCAGATCTGTGAGCAGTAGCGGCAACGGTTCGCTCAGATCGGCGAAGGTACCGCCGACAGTATCGGCGGCGGGCGGCCCTTCATCGAGGATGCCCCGTATCTGGGTGTCGTTGAGGACGAGTTGCTGACTGAACGACGCAAGATCGTGCGTGAACGAGCGAATATCGCTTCCGACCACGTTCCCTGTCGTCAACAGCGACTCTGCATCATTGATCAGCTGGACCGTCGGCCCCAGATCTGCCTGCGCGAGGCGAATAAGATCTGCTGAGGATTCGATGAGCCCCGACAATGCGGGACCGGTTCCGTCGAGTGCGGCCGCCACCTCGTCGATCGTGTTGTTCAGGCTCTCGGTCCGGATATCGGTCAGCAGGGTCTGGAGATTGCCGAGCACCTGCCCGGTCGGCACCGGGACGGCTGTTCGATTCTTCGCGATGCGGGAACCGTCGGCCAGGTACGGCTGCGAGTTCGTATCCGGTTGCAGGTCGAGGTATTGCTCGCCCACCGCCGACATGCTCTTGATGGTTGCCGTCGTCGACGCAGGCACCCGGTAGTCGGACTCGAGCTGGAGCCGTACTTCAACGGTGGTGCCGTTGAGTTCGATTCCGGTGACCCGACCGATATCGAGGCCGCGATAAGTGACGAGTGCGTCTTCATAGATCCCGCCCGCCTCGGTGAATTCCGCGGTGACCGTATACGTGCCGATACCGGTCAATCGCTGGATGCTCACATAGTGCACGAGACCGTACACGAGGCTGGCCACGGCCAGGACGGCGAAAACGATCAATTGTCCTCGGACAAGTCTGGTTCTCATCATCGACCCCAAGTCTCCGGTGCGTGGGTGGGTTCTGTCGGCGCGGTCATCGGGTTCACCAAACGGCCGGGGTCACCGGGCAGCAGATCGCGCAGTGGAATGCTGCCGAGCATTTTGTTCTGGATCGCTTCGAGGCTGAGGTCCACGGTGAGGAACAGATTCAGATAGTCGCCGCGAAGTCCGTCCATCGCGGTCACGGGGAACGGGACGCTCGCAGCGAGCAACAGGCTTTCGGGAAGATCCTTTCCCGAATTGGCCAGCTCGGTCAGGACCGGCTGCAGGCTTTGCAGGTTGGCGGCCAGATCGGCGCGGCTGCTGCGCAACACCTCAGCAGCTTGTGCGCCGAACCGGCCGACACTGTCGAGCATCGTGACCAGCTGTCCGCGCTGCTCTTCGAGCACTGCCAACGCCGGTTGGATCTGTTCGATGCCGGCGACAAGTGTCGCGTTCTGCTCGGCCAGCGACTGTGCGAGGCCGTCCAGGCTGTCGATAGCTCTGACGATGTTGTCGCGTTGGGCATCCAGACCGCCGACGAAGGTCTCGATGCGGCCAACCGCACTGTTGACGGACTCCTCCCGGCCCCCGACGGCCTGGTTGAGTTCACTCATGATCGTCCGGACCTGTTGCAGGCCACTACCGTTGAGCAGCAGCGACAGCGCCGCGAGGACCTCTTCAGTGGCGGGGTACTCGTAGCTGTCGCCGAGCGCGATGGTGTCACCGTCGGCGAGTCGCCCGGTTGCAGATGCCGTCGGCGGGGTGGTCAGCTCCAAATACTGCGAGCCGAGCACACTGGTCTGCGCGAGCTGCGCGGTGACGTTTCTCGACAGCGTTACCGATTCGTCGATGTCGACAGTCGCGATGGCTGTGTAGCCGTCGACCTCGATACGCCGGATAATTCCGACCGTCACGTTGTCGGCTTTGACAATCGAATTGCCGACGAGGTTCTGCACATCTCGCAGTTCTACGCGAACGGTGTAGCTTTCGTCGCCGATGGCGTTGTTGGGCAATGGAATCGAGTTAGGACCATCGAACCGGCAACCGGAAATCAAGATGGACGAAACAAGAGCCGTTACCAGGATCGTCGATGCATGACGGATTCTCAACGTCCACCTCCCAGACCTGGAATGAGGAGCCCGGGCAGAAGATTCGCTGGGGCGGGAGCCGGTGCCACCGGTTGGGGTTGGGCAGCGCGTACCGCAGCACCGAACAGATCGCCGAACTTGTCGCTCGCGCGCGAGCATTCCTGCTGTGGCGCATTCGCGGTCGTCAGTAAGGCACAGATGAACGACATCGGCTCGGGGAAGTCGGCGACTGACACAGCAGCGGTCAGCGTCCGGGAGTCGGGGTCGTAGATGTTGTACAGGTCCGCGAGCGCGGTAGGTGCGGTGTGCAGAATCTGGGCGAGGTCGTCCTGCCGAGTGGCCAGCAGGCCGGAGATCCGCTGCAATTCGGCGACATCGTGCTGCAGCGCCGAACGGTTGTCGTGCACATAGGTTTGGATCTCGGGCAACATCGCATGCAGTGCCTGGAGTGCGGCGTCGAGTTGAGTGCGGTTGTCGTCGAGGAGACCGGATACGTCGGCGAGCTGCCCGGTGAACAGCCGGATCTGCTGGTCGCTCGCGGCCAGTGCGGAGACTACGGTCTGCAGATTCCGGACGGTCGAGAACAGGTCGGGCGCACCTTGGTCGATGGTCTGCAAGGCCGCGGACAGGTTCAGCAGGGTCTGTTTCAGGGTGGCACCGTTGCCCGACAAGGCCGCCGAGGTCGCCTCGGTGAATCTGCTGAGCGAGCCGTCGGCGCCTGGCCGATCCGGGCCGACTTCCGTGGCGAGCTGGTCGAGCTGGCGCTTGACCTGGTCGTACTCCACGGGTGCCGCTGTACGTTCCATCGGGATTTCGGCTCCGTTAGCGAGAGCCTGCCCGTCGGCGACACGATCGGTGGTGAGCTGGATGTAGCGACCGGAAACCAAGGTCGGTGCCACGATGACGGCATGGGTGTCGCTGGGGATGAATGTTTCCGCGTCGTAGGTGAATTCGACTCGAACCTTGTCGCCGATCGGCTCGATCCGGTAGATGGTTCCGATCGGGACGCCGCGGACGGTGACGTTGTCTCCGACATACATGCCGGCGGTGTTGGTGAAATAGGCCGTGGCGTGCTTGGTACTTTGACGGTCGACGACAGTCGCGATGACAATGACCAGTGCGGCCACTGCCACTGCGACGCCCAATATGCGTCCGGGCAGCGGAATCCGCCGGTCCGACGTTCGTTTGCGTATCATCGTCCTCCTCCAAGACTGCCCGGGCCCTGGCCGTGCAGGTTGACCGGAGTGATGTTCTGCAGCAGCACGTTGAAGAACGGTCCGCTGCCCACGACCTCCCCCAGTTGGATTGCGTACGGGCGCAGACCACTGATCGCGTCGTTGATATTGGTGTGGTTCTCGTTCAACAGCGCGATCAACTTTTCGAGTTCAGCCAGCGTGGGGGGTGTTGTCGCCGTGTTGTCCGCGACCAAGCCACGGAGCTCGTTGCTCACCTGGGTAACGGTGTAAAGCAAGCTTCTGATCGTCGCGGCTCGGTCGTTCAGCGCTGCGAACAACGTCCCACCGTCACTGATGAGCGCGGTCAGGTTCTGGTTGCGATCAGCGAGAATCCCGGAGACCGCGCTCGTTTCGGTGAACAGATCACGCACGGCCTGGTCACGATCGGCCACTGTGGCAGAAGCGCGCGAGATTCCGTCGAATGCCGACTGGAGGTTCTTCGGCAGATGTTCGGTCACAGTCGAGATGCTGTCGAGGGCATCGGACAACTTCTTCTTGTCGGTGCCCTCGAGCTTGCCGGTCAGTTGCGAGAGCGAATCGGTGATGTCGTAGCCAGAAGTGGTGCGGCTGAACGGAATCCGGTCGCCGAGCTCACCTCCCCCGTCGGGGCGAAGTTCGACGAATCGGCGCCCGAGCACCGTCTCGACCTTGATCGCCGCACCTGTGCGGTCGCCGAGACGACGGTCGCGGGTATCGGCGTCTACCTCTACATCGACGTGATCGCCGACCAACTGAATGGAGGTGACTTTGCCTACGGTGATCCCGGTGATCTGAACAGTGTCGCCCGGTTGAAGTCCGCTGGCGTCGGTGAATTCGACGACATAACTGCTCGATCCGGGCCATCCGGGAATCGATTGGTAATTGAAAACCAGCACGAGCAGCGCAACCAGTACCCCGGTTCCGATCCAGCCGAGCCGGATCGGGTCACGATCGAAGAAGGACTTCATCTCTCACTTACACCTATCTGCCGGCACCGTGAACATCGGCGTGGTCGAATGGCCGCCGCCGATCGCCGGGTAGCGAATGGCCACACCGCACAGAAAGAAGTTCACAAAACTGCCGTAGCCGCTGGCTCTGCCACCACGCCGATAGACCTCGGGCAGGTTGGTGAGCAGGAGCTGGAGCGTTTCGGAACTCGCGTTGAGGTTGCCCGCGGTGCGGCCCAACTGCTCGATATCGGCGGCGATGGACGGCCGGTTCTCCTCTAGCACTTGCGCTGTCTGCCCGCTCAGATCGTCGATCCCGACCAGTGCGCTGGTCAAGGTGTCGCGGTCGCTGTTGAGCCCGCTGACCAACTGCTGCAGGTTGGTCACCAGCGCACCGAATTGGTCTTCGCGGCCACTGACCGTACGCAATACCAGGTTGAGGTTGTCGATCAGCCTGCCGATCACCGCCTCCCGGTCGGCGATGGAATTACCGAGGGACCCAAGCTGTTCGACGATGGCCGAAATGCTCTGTTCACGCCCGTTGAGGACCGCGACCAACGATGCCGACAATTTGTTTGTTTCGTCCGGGTCGATTCCCTGCAGCAGCGGACGGAATCCGTTGACCAGTGCGTCGAGATCGAGCGCCGGGCTTGTTTGGGAGTCCGGGATCGTCTCGTTCTCCGGCCGCACCCCCGAACCATCAGCACGCACAGTCAGCTCGAGGTACCGGTCCCCGATGAGATTCTTGTATTTGATTGCGGCAGTGGCGGACCGCAGGAGCGCGACGTTGTCGTCCACCGTGAATTCCACCTCGACCAGGTCAGCCGACCCGAAGCCGATGTCTTCCACTTTCCCGACCACGACGCCGGCGAGTTTGACGTCCTCGCCCGTCCGAAGTCCCGACGCGCTGGAGAACAGCGCACGGTAAGTGTGGTGGGCGACGAAACGCAGATCACCGACCACGACGAACAGCGCCCCCGTGATCAAGGAGGTGACCACGACGAATGCCAGGAGTTTGAGGCCTTGCCGCCGGGGGGTCATCGGGTGAGTCCGTACAGCATCGCGGCGAACGGGTTTCCGAGCACATCCAGTGGTTCGCGGACCGGTCGGTAGGCATGCGAGCCGTCGTTGAAATCGATGTGTGGCGGCGGAGGTCCGCCCGGCCCCGCGGCGTAGTCATAGCAGGCGGGCGTCGAGTCCGCACCGTTGACGGGCAGATCGGCCGAGTTCCGATACGGCGGGTCACCCATCAAGAGCGTGCCGACGATGTTGAGGCCCGGTCGGCCACCGAGTGCCCGCTCGAGGACCCTGCGTGATTGGTTGAGGCTCGAGAGGAAGCATTGATAGGTGGGAGCGCGTTCGGCGAGTAGCCCGGTCGTCGGTTCCAGAGCGTCGAGTGCGCTGACCAAAGGGGTTCCTGCCTTGTCCAGTAGAGCCGATCCGTTGTTGCCGAAGGAGGTGAAGCTGAGCAGGAATGCGCTCAGGGCTGCTTGTCGGTCGACGACCGTCTGGCTCGTCGTCGTCAGGTTCGACACCGTGGTCATGAGGTCGGGCGTGACCGCTGCCAGCGTGTCCGCGTTGTCTGCGAGTAGCGGGATGTCGCGTTGCAGCGTCGGAATACTGTTGTTGAATTCGCCGAGGTAGCGGTCGATGTCGACGAGCAGATCGCCCAAGCGATCGCCACGTCCGTCGAGCGCGGTCGCGGCGGCGGTCAAGGTGGAGTTGACCTTTTGTGGATCGACGACGCGCAGGATTGCCAGCAGTGCTTTGAAGGTGTCGTTCACTTCGACCGTCACGGTTGCCGCATCGATCACCGACCCCATTTCGAGCGTCCTCACGGCGGGGTCGCTCGGCATGGTGAGAGCGACGAACTTGCGGCCGAACAAGGTCGTCGGCTCGATATACGCACCCACGTTGACGGGAAGCTTCGCGGCTTCGTCGGGATCCAGTTCCAAAGCGAGGACAGCGTGTTCGGCGTCCAGCTCGACCGCGCCGACCCGACCGATGACCACCCCGCTCACCTTGACATCCGACCCGGGCGCCATGAGCAGCCCCGCACGTTCAGCGTGCACGTACACGCGGACAGTAGGGATGAAGGTCCCGTTGTAGGAGGCAACCGCGAGCAGCGCCGCCACCACGAGAAAGGTCACCGAAAGCGCGCCAAGGGTCAGAGATTTGGTGCGCGAAGTCGCGGCGATCATCCGGACACCCGCACGGTGGAGTGGACGCCGCCGTATACGGCGACTCCGACGAGCAGATCGATGATCATGATGGCGATCAGGGATGTGCGAACAGCACGCCCGACCGCGACCCCGACCCCGGCCGGACCGCCTGACGCGTTATATCCGTGGTAACAGTGCACGCACATCACCACGACGGCGATGATCGTCACCTTCAGCAGTGACCACAGCACATCCTCGGGCACCAGAAAGAGGTTGAAGTAGTGCTCATACGTACCGGGTGACTGGTCGGAGAGAACCACACTGACGAATTCGGTCGAGGCGTACCCCATGAACAACGCGATCGCGTAGAGCGGTCCGACCGCGATGAGACCGGCCAGAATCCGGGTGGTGACGAGGTATGGCATGGATGGCACTGACATCACCTCGAGCGCGTCGATCTCCTCGCTCACCCGCATGGCACCCAGTTGGGCGGTGAATCCGGCGCCGACAGTGGCTGTCAAAGCGACTCCGGCGATCACCGGGATGGCTTCGCGGGTATTGAAGAAGGCTGAAATG
Source organism: Nocardia sp. FBN12 (assembly GCF_054031145.1). Taxonomy (NCBI): domain Bacteria; kingdom Bacillati; phylum Actinomycetota; class Actinomycetes; order Mycobacteriales; family Nocardiaceae; genus Nocardia; species Nocardia sp. FBN12. The sequence goes on along the minus strand of NZ_CM132926.1, from coordinate 1,402,471 downwards.
AAGCCGGCCATCGCTTCCACACCCACTCGACCGAGCGAGCTGGTGCTCTGCTGGCCTACTTCGTAACCCGCTGCCGCAGTGAGGAATCCGACGACTACGACGGTGCCACCGATCACGGCCAGCGCACCGGTACCGAGACTGACTTCGGCCACAAGGCGGACAACTTCACGGCGGTAGCGCTTGAGTACCCGCGGGGTCCACGCAAGACTGCTGAGGTAGAACGACATCTGCTGTCCGATGCCCGATACTCCGTCCACCGGCGCTTTGGCGCCTTTGACGATTTTTCGAGCCATCGGCTTGGTACTGAGCGCGTCGGAGACGCTGTACGTTGAATTTTCGGTCATCTCGTCTTCCGATCAGTGCAGGGAGAGGGTGGTGATGATCGCGTTGGCGAAGAACAGCAAAACGAAGCTGAAGACCACTGTCTGGTTGACCGCGTCTCCCACGCCTTTCGGCCCACCCTTGACATTGAGGCCGAGGTGACAGGCGACCAGCCCGGCGAGCAGGCCGAAGATTGCGGCCTTGAGCTCGCTGATCAACAGGTCCGGAATGCCGGTCAGAATCGGTACGGCGGTAATGAACTGACCGGGAGTCGCGCCCTGGAGGTACACCGCGTACAAGTAGCCACCGGTCAAACCGACGGCTGTGACCAGGCCGTTGAGGAATAGCGCCACCGTTGTCGAGGCGAGGACCCGCGGGACGACCAGGCGCTGGATGGGGTCGATGCCGAGCACGCGCATCGCATCGATCTCTTCTCGAATCGTGCGTGATCCGAGGTCGGCGCAGATGGCGGTGGCCCCCGCGCCCGCTACTACCAAGACGGTGACAATCGGCCCGATCTCACGGATAACCGCCACGCCTGCCCCTGCACCGGACAGATCGATGGCGCCGATCTCGTTCAGCAACACATTGATCTGGAAAACGACCATGACGCAGAACGGAATTGCCATCAGCAGCGTCGGCACGATCGATACACCTGCGATGAACCATGCCTGCGCGATGAACTCCCGTAGCTGGAACGGACGGCTGGGTAGATGCCGGAAGGTTTCCAGCGCGGTCGCGTAGAACTCGCCAAGGACGCGCGGCGCGATGCGCGCATTCGCGGTTGCCGCCGCGGCCGCGCGCGACACCCTTGTCTCGGTTGGTGACATGTCGAACTCCATCCAAATCCGCCAGCCGGCAGTGACGACGGCCTTCCTCTGCTGAACCAGGTGGCCGCAATGACCAGGACATGCTCGCGACGTCGCCCGGACGACGCCCCGCCTCGTGAGCAAGTCATCACTGGGCTGGAGAGCCTGCGGACTGATGCCCGCTCGGAAGATCAGTGTCGTGAATCACAGGGACACTACCTCGAACGACGTCGCGATTGCAACATGATCTTCGGTGTTGATATTTTCGCTACAAAACTCATTCTTTTGTAGCGAGCTCGGTGGCGCACCGCAACACGATGTTGTACCGGCTACGCAAAACCGCGACCTCACCGGCCGCGACTGCGAGGATCCGGCCCACGCTGCCGAGCTGTACATCGCCTTGCTGGCCACACGGCTTCTGTGATCGAGTCCACCGAACGTCGGTCTGGTTTGGCATCACGGCCCGCGTTCCGGCATCATTGCCATACTCTGAATATCACAGTAACCACATTTGGGTTCGCGTACGAGGCCACGCGGACGGGAAGGACGACGATCAGTGGCCAGGATCGAGTCGGCAACAGGACGCTATGCCGGAAAACCGGCAGCCGAAAGACGCGCCGAGCGGCGTACCCGACTGCGGGAGGCAGCTCTCGAGGCGTTCGGCGCCGGCCCCGGGTACCGGAACACCCGGCTGATTGATCTGTGCCTTGCCGCTGGTTTGTCCACCCGGCAGTTCTATGAGGAGTACGACACACTCGAAGATGTCCTCACTGAGCTGCAGCTGCACATCAACACCGCCATCGAACAGCGCGTCGTAGACGAGACCAGCCGGGTCGAAGACTTGCCCCTTGCCGACCGGGCCGCCGCGATGATCCGCGCCTTCCTCTCGGGCATCACCCGCGATACCCGGTGCGCCCGCATCCTTTTCGTCGAGGTCGTCGGCGTGAGCGAGCGCATGGACGCCCAGCGTCTGCGGCAGCGGTCACGCTGGCTCGACCTTCTGCGCGAGCTTTTCGGTAGTTTCGCAACCCGCGGAGAGATTTCGCGTCGGGATTTCGATCTTCCCGCCGCCACGTTCGTCGGATTGATCAACGGGCTGATGCACGACTGGACCCTCGGCTGGGTAGACGCGACCGACGACCAGCTCGGCGAGGAACTGCTGCGCATGCTCGTGGGCAGCCTCGGTGCCGCAGCCGACGTCACCGCGCGGCCGAAAGCTGCGGCGCGATCTGAAGTACAACGTCGGCCGCGAAACCGCCGTGCGACGATCCTGCGAGCGGCCGACGTCGCCTTCGCTGAACGCGGCTATCACCGCACCTCGATGGCCGATATCGCCTCCGCGGTGGGAATCACCCCCGCAGCGCTGTATCGCCACTTTCGCACCAAACAGGAGCTGCTCGGCTCTTGTTTGCGCGAAGGACTCGACGTGATTCTGGCCAGGGTCGGGGCCGCGGCGGGCGCGGAGACCGCGAACGGCACACTGTCAGAGCTGGTACGTGTCGCGCTGGAGACCCGCGGGCTCGCCCGTCTGTGGCAGCTGGAGTTTCGAAACCTGACCGAGTCCGACCGGGTCGGCGTGCTGGCCAGGTCTGTTCGCCTGACCAACTATATCGGCGCCGGCATCGAGCGCAGGCGCCCCGATCTGACCTCCAACGAGCGCGAACTGCTGAGCTGGATCGTCCTCTCTGTGGTGACAAGCCCGTCCAACCACCGCACCCAGTTGCCACCGGACCTGTTCACCCGAGTACTCGACGGCATCGTCGCGGCGGTGATCGAAACCAGCATCCCAGAGGGCGAGCCACGGCTCAGCGATAGCGCAACCTCCGAAACAGCCCATGGCAAGCCAGATCCCCAGCTCCGCGTCGAACAGATGATCGTGGCCGCGGCCCGGCTGTTCAACGAGCGCGGTTTCGGAGCGGTGAGCATGGAGGACATCGGCGCTTCGGTAGGTGTACGCGGCCCAGCGCTCTATCACCATTTCGCCAGCAAAGCGGACCTCCTCGACGAGATCGTCGAACGCAACAACCGATGTGTCCAGCTCTGCGCCGAGCGGGCCCGCACCGAGGCCGACGACGCGCGCACGTCACTGCAACTGGTGCTGCGCTACTACATCGACTTCGCCGTAGGGCAGCCAGACCTGATCGGCACCGCCGTCGGCGAACTCGGTCACCTGTCCGACGATGCCGCCGCCCGCTATCGCCGCACCCATCGCGACGGCGTCATGGGCTGGGCTCGGTTGTTGCAGACGGTCCGTCCGGAGCTGACGCCGGCGACCGCTCGCGTATTGATCCACGCCGTCGCGACCGTGATCAACGACGCCATCCGCAATCCCCGACTCACCCGCCGCGTCGACCTCGTCGATCTGCTGTGCGTGGTTTGCGAGCGCATCGCCCTCGCCGACATCGAGCCACGCCCACCACAACACCTTATCGACTAGCGACTTACCGGCAATAGATTCTCGTTCTTGCAGTTCAACGCTACTTAACAGTCACAATATGACTTATCGGCCATTTACTTAGTGTTGCAAGCTTCGGCTCTCTAGGACATCATGGGTCCGCGGGCGCACATCGCGCCTAGTCATGGTCTGCCCCTTCGAGGCGGGCACGGTCGAGAGGTGAGGTCCGGTGGGCCACTACAAGAGCAACGTTCGTGACCTGGAATTCAACCTGTTCGAGGTGTTCGGTCTCGGTGCTGTCTTCGACACCGGCGCCTTCGGTGATCTCGACGAAGACACCGTACGAACGATGCTGGCCGAAGCGGCACGCCTGGCCGAGGGTCCAGTCGCCGCACCCTATGCCGAAACCGACCGCAATCCACCGGTTTTCACTCCCGACACCCACTCGGTGCAGTTGCCTGTTCCGTTCAAGAACGCGGTGCGAGCGTGGCGCGACGGCGAATGGTGGCGGTTGGCCAAGAGCGAGCTCGTTGGTGGGGTACCCGCGCCGTCGATGCTCGGGTGGGCGATCAACGAATTCGTGCTCGGTGCCCAGCCCGCCGCCTACATGTACCTCACCGGCCCCCTGATCGCCGATGTGCTCGGCACCATCGGCACCGAACAGCAGAAGCATTGGGCCACAACAGCTGTCGAGCGTAACTGGGGTGCGACCATGGTACTGACCGAACCAGACGCGGGTTCGGATGTCGGCGCCGGCCGCACCAAGGCTGTCGAACAAGAAGACGGCTCCTGGCATATCGAGGGGGTCAAGCGGTTCATCACCTCCGCCGATTCCGACGACCTGTTCGAGAACATCATCCATTTGGTCCTGGCCCGCCCCCAAGGCGCTGGACCGGGAACCAAGGGCTTGAGCCTGTTCGTTGTGCCCAAATTCCTCTTCGACCACCAATCTTGCGAGCCCGGAGAACGCAACGGCGCCTTTGTCACCAACGTGGAACACAAGATGGGCCTCAAGGCATCGGCTACCTGCGAGCTGACCTTCGGCGGCCACGGCACGCCTGCGGTCGGATACCTGGTCGGCGACGTTCACGACGGCATCGCCCAAATGTTCAAGGTGATCGAGGAAGCCAGAATGATGGTCGGAACCAAGGCCATCGCCACCCTGTCCACCGGCTACCTGAATGCGCTGGAATACGCGAAGTCCCGCGTGCAGGGCGCGGATCTCACCCGAGCCTCCGACAGGACAGCCCCGAAGGTCGCCATCATCAACCATGCCGACGTCCGCCGGTCGCTGATGATGCAGAAGGCATACGCCGAAGGCCTGCGGTCGATCTACCTCTACACCGCAGGTCACCAGGATCCCACAGTCGCCCAGCACATTTCCGGCGCCGACGAAGACCTCGCCGCGCGCGTCAACGATCTCTTGTTGCCCATCGTCAAAGGCGTCGGCTCCGAACGCGCCTACCAGTACCTCACCGAGTCCCTGCAGACTTTCGGCGGATCGGGCTTTCTGCAGGACTATCCGATCGAGCAGTACATCCGTGACGCCAAGATCGATTCCCTCTACGAGGGAACCACCGCCATCCAGGCGCAGGACTTCTTCTTCCGCAAGATCGCTCGAGACCACGGGGTCGCCCTGACTCATGTGCTCGACCGCGTCCGGGCCACCGCCCGGTCCGATGTCGACGGCGGGCACCTCAAAGCCGAGAAGATCCTGCTCGCGCATGCACTCGAAGACGTGCAGGAAATTGCGGGCACCCTCACTACGCATCTGCTGGCCGCGGCCGAGCAGCCAGCCGAGCTCTACAAGGTCGGCCTCAACGCCGTCCGGTTCCTCCTCGTGGTCGGAGACCTGCTCGTGGCCTGGCGCCTGATCGTCGGCGCTGAAATCGCCTTGGCTGCCGTCGATTCCGCGGAAGATGTCGCGTTCTACCGAGGCAAGATCGCGGTGGCCTCGTTCTTCGCCAACACCGTTCTGCCGCATCTCACCGCCGAACGAGCCGTCCTCTCCGGCACCGACCTGTCGGTGATGGAACTCGACGAAGGCGGATTCTGATTCCCCGAGGAACTGCGGTGCCGCAGCACGCATCTGGGACCTCCCGAAAGACAGCTCCAGCTCTCACCTCCGTCCGGCAAGTGCGTCGTAATCAGCTCATCGACGCCGCCCGGGTAGCCTTCACCACCCACGGCTACCACGGCACAACCATGGCGACGGTTGGCGACTGCGCGAATGTGAGCAAACCTGTTCTGTACCAACACTTTTCGAATAAGCTTGACCTCTACCTCACGGTATTGCAGCAGGAGCTCGACAACCTGACCACCGTTCTGGATGATGCGATTGCATCGGCCGACAACGAACTCGACAGCATCCGCGGCACGGTCTGCGCGATCTTCGACTTAGCCGACCGCAACGCGCCCTCCGCCCATGATCTCGTGTCGACAGTTGTCCCCGACGAGCCATCCGTCCAATGGCGGATCAGGAACGCTATGGCTGAATGCGCCACGATCGTCGCCCGGGGTATGCATCCGGATGACCGGGAACCGGCTCGCTCCCGGCTACTGGCTTTCGCGTTGCTCGGCGCATGCCTCACCGCCTCCCGCGACTGGCGTCAAGCAGGCCGCCCGCTCCCCAAACACCAAGCCGCAGAAACGGCCACCGAATGGTACTGGGCCGGGCTGCGTAGATGGGACGGCCGCACGGATCGGCGAAGACGCGACCTGCCGAGCGGGCCGACCGTCTCGCCGAGCTGAAGAACTGGTCGACCTCATCACGCCCCAGTGCCGCATCTCGCGCCGCCCAACCTGCATGCTCGGTTTCGAATCGAGTCCGCCGGTGCCGCCCCGGCAGCCATCAAGGGGGCTCGGGGGCGGCAGGTGACATCCGGTTCGGCTTGCGGTGATGGTGGGGTCTGGAAGGATGTTGTTGCACCCCAACCGCATACGAGTTCCGTGATGACGTTGTGCGGGCCACCCTGTATTCGTGAGTACAGGGTGGCCCCGGCGCAGATCGCCCGGGACCTCAGCGATGACACAGCAGGGTACCGCGATGAACAGAGTGGGACCCAGGTGGCGCTGCGACCGCACCCTGCTTCGATCATGGGACGTGACGGGTACCTGTGACTGTCGATTTGGGTAGGCGTCCGGCACGGGAGTGACCTTGCATGGTGTCGCCGGTGATGACGACGTCGAAGTCGAGGTTCAATCGCATGGGCTTGGTGATCGATTGTCGCCACGTGACGTGCTCTCCATGTGGCGTGACCTCACTGTGCAGGTCGTGCAACCGCACAGTCTCGGCCTTTCCGGCAGCGGTACCGGTGAGGACTCCATCGGAGTCGGTGAAGGTCATGTCGGCGTGGATACTGCCGATCGGAGTGCGCATGGTCAGCGCCCAAATGCCGGGGAGGGTGGTCATGAAGGTTCGTCTCGCTGCGAAGTGGGTTGTGTCTGTGTGATCACCGTCAGGCGGCGAGGGGTTCGGGTCCCCGGTCGTGCCAGACGGTGCCGCGGCGTTCGTACTGGAAAAGCTGCTCGACAGCGTGGGCGATGCGTGGACCATACAGCCGTTCGAGCAGGTAGAGAGCCAGATCTAGGCCCGAGGTCACGCCGCCGGCGGTGACAAGGTCGCCGTCATCGACCACCCTGGCGTCGACGACACGGACGCCGGTGGCTTCGAGCACGTCGTTGCCGAGCCGGTGCGTCACGGCGGTGCGGCCTTCGAGCAGTCCAGCCATCGCCAGTGCGAGCGATCCACCGCAGACAGTCGCCACCAGCGTCCGGGGTGCGGCGAACGCGCGACGCATCAGGTCTGGTAATGCGGTGTCGCCGAGTCGTGCGATCAGCACGGGGATCGTGTCGACCTCGTCCGGATCGCCGTGAATGGGGCCGGATGCTCCGGGCACGATGATCACTCCGGGTGCTTCCGGGTCGAGGATGTGGGTGGCTTCCAGCCGGAGCCCGCGCGTGCCGCCGGTGACCGGTCCGGAGTTGTCCATGGCAACGAGACGTACGTCGAGAGCACCGCCGAGCGCATCCGAGCCCGCGCTGAGCACTTCGAAGGGCGCAATGACGTCGAGAGGGTCGAAGCCGTCGAAGAGAACGATTTGAGCGAGCAAAGGTACTGCCTTCCTGGTGAGCCGACACCTCCACGGTAGAAAGGGGCGACAGGAAAGACGAGTGGCCGATGTGACGTTATGCGCAACGATTCCGCCATCGGTCGGATTATGCTGGCGATGTGCACTCGATTGCTGTCCTCGCCGTCGATGGGGTGATCGCCTTTGATCTCGCGACGCCCCTGGAGGTCTTCGGGAGGTGCTGCCGCGACGATGGGTCACCCCTCTACGACGTCGTGGTCGCCGGGCCGCGTCGGCAGGCTCGCGCAGGCGCGACGGCCCTCACCGTGCCGCATCCGCTGGCCCGGCTCGCCGAGGCCGACACGGTGATCATCCCGGGGCGGACCGAGGGCAGCGCACCGCTGAGCCCTCGCACCATCGGCGCCATCCGCGATGCCTCCGCGCACGGTGCGCGCATCGCATCGATCTGCGTCGGAGCGCTCGACCTCGCTGCCACGGGACTGCTGGACGGTCTGCGAGCCACCACGCATTGGCGGGCGGCGGACCTGCTCGCCGCCCGGTACCCGGCCATTGACGTCACCCCCGCGGCCCTGTTCGTCGACAACGGGCAGATCCTGACCTCGGCCGGCGCGTCGGCCGGCATCGACCTCTGCCTACACATGATCGCCGGCGACCACGGCAGCGCGGTCGCCGCGGATGCCGCCCGCACCGCCGTAATGCCCCTCACACGCGATGCCGGACAGGCCCAGTACGTGCGCGATGACGCCCTCGGCGCCAGCGGCCTGGAGTCGACGCTGCGCTGGATCGAGCAGCACGCCTCCGAGGCCATCAGCGTCGCAGACATCGCCCGCTTCGCCGCGGTCAGCACGCGCACCCTCAACCGCCGCTTCGCCGACGAACTCGGCGTCACCCCCAGCATGTGGCTTACCCGCGCGCGAGTACGCCTCGCTCAACGCCTGCTCGAGTCGACCGACCATTCAGTCGACCGTGTGGCCGCCGCATCCGGTCTCGGGACGGCCGCAAACCTCCGAGCCCGGTTCGCCGACATCGTCGGTACCAGCCCCACCCACTACCGCACCGCACTCACCGTCGCCAAACAGCAAGAACCTGCCACCGAATAATGCGAGAGCGCCCACTAAGCGCAGTGTTCACGAAATCCATTGGGAGGGCATCGAGCTCACCGCCACACTGCGACCGTGCTGCTGCAGCACCCGGCGGCGTACTTTTCTCATGACTCTGCTCGCTCGAGCGACAGCGTCGGCCTCAGTCCGGCCGACAGCCTCGGTCCAGTCGACCGGCAGAATGCGGACGTTCTTGATCGCCTCGGCATGTGCAGTCTATTTGGTGTCGGGGACCGCCGCCCTCGCATCGCTCGATTCCGTCGCGCGCCCGCGCCTGGTCGGTGTCATCGACACGATTCCGCTCACGCAGTGGGCATCGGCCGATCACCGGGCCGCTGCGCACGAATCCGATTTCGGCGCAGCACCGGAAAGGCCGGTAGCCTATCGAACGGCTGCCGGTGCTTAAGACCTGTTGACCCAAGCGGCTCCAACTGCAGACCATCTCTCTGAGGAGTACTCATGAAAAGGACTGCTGTCATCGTCGGCGCCACCGGGGCAATCGGACATGAGCTCGTGAGCACACTGCTCGCCGATCCCGCCTGGGAGCGGGTGCACGTTCTGGTCCGACGCCCGCTCGACACGGAGAACCCCCGACTGAGTGAGCACATCGTCGACTTCGACGACCTCGAAGGAACCGCGGATCTACTGACCGACGCCGATGTGTTCTGTTGCCTTGGAACAACAAGGGAGAAGGCGGGTTCCAGTGAAGCTTTCCGCAAGGTTGATCACGACTACGTCCTAGCAGTCGCCGAACGAGCGGCCACGGCGCAGGCTCGACAGTTCCTCATGGTTTCCGCGATCGGCGCCAGTCGCTCGTCGCCCAGCGAATACAACCGGGTAAAAGCCGAAACCGAAACCGATGTCTCGGCGCTGACGCTGCCGGCAGTGCATATCTTCCGGCCCTCGCTGCTACTCGGCGAACGGTCCGAAAGCAGGCCGGCCGAGGACATCGCCAAGCGGCTGGCTCCGATCGTGTCTCCACTGCTGCGGGGCCGCCTGTCGAAATACCGGCCAGTGCATCCGTCCGAGGTCGCTCACCGGATGGTGGAGGCCGCACGAATCCCTTCATCAGGGGTCCAGATCCACTACCTGGCAACGTAATTCGCGCGACCGTGCCCGAATCAGCGCAGAGCCGAGGGCATCGACGGCGAGCCGAGCCTTCATTCTCGAGTCGATCGAGCAGCCCACGATCCGGTTCGAGAACACGTCTTTGATCGCACACGAATACAGCTTGCCGTCACCGGTGTGATGCTCGGTAATATCGGTGAGCCACAACCGATTTGGTGCATCCGCGGTGACCGAGTCAGCGAGCCACCGATAGTACGGTTGGCGCGCGATTTTCAGGACCCGGTACGTCACCGCGACGGGGATCTCGTCAGCGGCTAGGTTCTGTCTCGAAATGAGTGATGGGGTGGCACCGCGCAGCGGCGCCACCCCATCAGCATGTTCGACCGAAGCTGTTGCCCGCGTTGGCATATAGGTGAGGCCTCCGGTATTCGGATTAGCGACCAAGCAAATCTGAATAGCACCGGAGACCTCGTGGCCAGCCTAGCGGTGGCGGGGCGAGCGGACCTGACCGATGCCCAGTGGGCGAGGCTGGAGCCGTTGCTGCCCCGCGGTAAGAAGGCGGGACGCCCGCCGAAATGGACGAAACGCCAGCTCATCGACGGGATCCGGTGGCGGTGTCGTGTCGGGTCGCCGTGGCGAGACGTTCCGGCCGAATACGGGTCCTGGCAAGCGGTGTATGGACTGTTCCGCCGGTGGCAGCGGGCCGGGTCATGGGCCGCGATCATGCGATCGCTGCAGGTCCAGGCCGACGCAGCTGGAGTGATCGACTGGCAGATCAGTGTGGATTCCACGATCGCGCGGGCTCACCCGCATGCTGCTGGCGCCCGCCGCGACAGCGGCGGGCAATCCGAACCACCGGCCGGTCCAGGGGAATCCGAGCCGGCCGATCACGGGCTGGGGCGTTCGCGGGGCGGGTGGACCAGCAAACTGCATCTGGCGTGTGACCAGGGCTGCCGTGTGCTGTCGGTACTGGTCACCGCAGGTCAAGCCGGTGACAGTCCGCAGTTCACCGCAGTGCTCGATGGCATCGAGGTGCCGAAACTCGGTGGCGGGCGGGCACGAGTCCGCCCTGAGCGGGTGTTGGCCGACAAGGCCTATTCCAGTCGAGGTAACCGGGAATGGTTGCGCCGTCACGGGATCAGGGCAACGATCCCGGTCCCTGCCGATCAGGTTGCGCACCGTCGCCGTCGTGGCAGAGCCGGTGGTCGGCCCCCGGCGTTCGATGCGGTGCTCTACCGTGACCGCAACGCTGTCGAGCGGGGTATCAATCAGCTCAAACAGCATCGTGCGGTGGCTACCAGGTTCGACAAACTCGCTGTCCGCTACCAGGCCACGATCCATATCGCGGTGATCAACCAGTGGCTCAGGCACTCGTGAGAGCGGGCCTGCGGGCCGCCCTCACGACTTCGAGACACTGCCTAGGAGCCTCGGTGTAGGCAAGCCGCGAGAAGCCGTCGACTGCGGAGTGTAGGTAGACGTAGCCAGCTTTGGCGCCACGCTTCTTGGCGGTTTCGGCGACCTTGGCCTGTGCGGAGCCGCGGCCGTGCGCTCGCCAGCCACCACCGTCGGGAATGCGCCCGACCTTCTTCACATCGACATGGACCATGTGCCCAGGCCGCTGGGCCACGATCTGGCGTGGTACCCGATTGTTCTCACCGGTCGGGTCGATGAACCGGCGTCGGTTCAGGCCCCGGTTCTGCAAATGCCTGGTCACGGTCCTGACCGCGATATCGACACTGTCACAACATAGTTCGTGCGTGATTCGTCGGGCCGACCATTTCTTGTCCCGGCGCATCTTCTCGATCCGGTTGATCACCTCGGCTGATGTGGCCCTCGGTTGATGATGCGGCGTGCTGGAACGGTCCGCCAGGCCCAACTCGCCGAACCGGCGGTGCCGGTTGACCCATTTCGAGGCGCATTGACGTGAAATGCCCATCTCGGCAGCGACGTGAGCGATCGGACGGGTCTGGCAGCGCTGCACCAAGCGGCGGCGGCCTTCGGTGGACAGCGGGGCATTACGGTGGGTCACGGACGGGTCTTCCCGGTCGAGCGGACGGAGGATGTGGTGTTTTCCATCCTGCCGCCGGGAGGCCCGTCCCCTCAGCTCACCCCTGCCCGGGCGTCAACAACCTCATGACCTACAACAGCTAGCCGATCGGGCGAGCAGGCCGACCGATCGTCCCATCAATGCGGGATGCCTCAGCTCGCAAGCAGACCTTCGGGGGCGAACACGGGGTCCAGAGACCCACGGAGCGGTTCCTCGAAGCAATTAATGTGCAATAAGTGCGTATATCGGGCCAGAACACGTCAAATCTCGGGACACAAGAAAACCCCCTCCGACCGAGGTCAGAGGGGGTTTTCACTGTCGGGCTGACAGGATTTGAACCTGCGACCACTTGACCCCCAGTCAAGTGCGCTACCAAGCTGCGCCACAGCCCGTTCTTGCCCCCGTCTCCGGGTGCTCGAAAAGATTACCTCACCTCCTGGCGTAGGGACTAATCGGCTGGTAGATGCATGTTTTTTGCCAGATTGGCGGTGATCGACAGCGACGCGGTGGAGCGTCGAGTTGGTCGGTGGCGCACTCGGTTCCGTGGGGTTGCGCGGACGCGATGCGCGGGATCGGCGATGTGGCACACTGGCATCAGGCGCCATCGAGCTCTTCGAGGCGCGCCCTGTCTCGGCTGCGGTGTAGATCGACCCGCATCGCTTCCTCAGCGCCGATTCCGCGACAGGCATTCAGATACCCCTCCCCTGGTAAATCTCCGGCACCGGACGCGCAGTGATCTACTCGCGATCAGTTGCCGGAGCCTGCCGCGCACCCGTACGAAACAAGTGAATGGAGTGAAAGTCCTTGACTACCAACATCATTACCACCGGTACCGAGCGAGTGCTCATCGAGAGCGCGCTCGATCGAAGCCGTGAGGCGCTCATCGCGACCGTCCGCGGCCTGTCCGACGCCGATGCCCGTCGTCGGCTCGTCGTGTCGCTGACGACGCCGATCTCGTTGATCAAACATGCCGCCGCGGCGGAGCGGATCTGGTTCCAGCGGTTCTGGGCGGGGCTCGGCGAGTCCGAATGCGACGGGTACTCGGAGCGGGACGAGGGCACCTTCGCCGTGGCCGACCACGAGTCGCTGGCGGACGTGATCGCCGAATTCGAGCGTGCGAGCAGTCGGTCACGGGCGATCGCCGCGCGCTTCGGCTTGGACGACACCAAACACAATCCGCGCGAAGGGACTGTCAGCATGCGCTGGACGTTGCTAGCCATGATCGAGGAATTCGCCCGTCATGCAGGTCACGGCGATATTCTCCGCGAACAGATCGACCAGGCTCCCGCGACACTCTGACAACAGCAAATATCACTCGCACGGCTAGTACTTAGCTAGCTTGCTGGGGTGCGCACAACTCCAGACGACTCCAGGATGCACGATCCGCCCGCTGATTCGGTCGCGCCCTCAACGACCGTCGGGCAGTCCTATCGAAGCAGCGACTGCTATGTCGTCGGGCGCGAGAAGATCCGCGAGTTCGCCCGCGCGGTCCAGGACGACCATCCTGTTCATCGGTCCGAGGACGCGGCACACGACCATGGTTACAGCGGACTCGTCGCGCCATTGACCTTCGTCTCGGTCCCCGCGTTCCTGGCGCAGATCGAGATGTTCGATCGGGTCGCCCAGGCTTATGATCTCAGCCAGATCATGCAGACCGACCATTCCCTCGTCTTTCACCGGCCGATCCTCGCGGGTGACGCGTTGCGCTTCGAGGTCGAACTCGAATCGGCGCGAAAAGCATTCGGGGGCGACATCTTCTGCTTCAAATGCTCGGTCACCGATCAGCACGGCGACGAAGTGGTCACCACCCGCACGTCGTTCGTCGGGAGGCCGGAGGTGAACCTCGCCGCGGCGCGGATCTGCGACGGACTGTTGATGCAGAACTTCCGGCATGGCAGCTCGATACCGCGACAATCCCACGCACCGGCACCGCCTCGGCGGCAGGCAGCGGAATCGGGCCGAAATACGTTGCCGTTCACTGCGATAGCCGTTGGTGACGAACTACCGCCGAGAAGTGTGACCGTGAAACTCGGTGACCTGGTCAACTACGCGGGCATGGCAGGCGACCCCAACCCCATTCACTGGAGCACTGCGGCCGCGGCCTCGGTGAACCTGGAATCGCCTGTCGCACAGGGGATGCTGATGGTCGGGATCGGCGCCGGGTTCATAACCTCGTGGGCAGGCGATCCCGGCGCGGTGACCGAGTACGCGGTGCGGCTGACCAGCCCGGTCTACGTCAGCGATCACGGCGCCACCGTCGAATACCGGGGCAAGATAAAGGCCGTTGATCCGGAACGCAAGACCGCGACGATTGCCGTCACCGCCACTCAGAACGGCAGGAAGATCTTCGGACGAGCCGTCGCGGTGATCCAGTGCGCGGATCGGTAGCGGCCAGGTCAGCTATCGAGGTACACGGCAAGCAATCCGTCACTGACACGCAGACGCTCTGCCATCGCGACGAGAATGTCCATGGCGTCGCTGGACAGTCCGACGGCGCGCAGCAGTAACGCGCGCGGTTCTGCGAGTTCGAGCTCCTGGATGAGCGTGTGATCGTCGTCTTCCGAACGGTCCGCCGTGAGGAAGAAGTAGTCGGGTGTGACCTGGAAGTACTCGGCCAGCGCCGCAACAGTTTTCGCCGACGGATTATCGCGATTTCCGGATCGCAGCTGTGACAGATACGGCGCCGAAATGCGGTGACCGGCGGCCTGCAGCATGCGTGCGACGTGGCGGTTTGTGCACTGACGCACGTCCGGACTCGATGGGTTGTCGAAAAGATCGTTGAGGCGGGCGGCGAAGTGCGTCACAGCGGTTCCTCGGCGTCAAATTGGTCAGAAGACCATCATGAGTCGCGGACTGTGTTTCTGGCAATAGGCCGAGCGATCTTGCCGCTCTGGTCACAGAAACTCAGCGCGCGACCTGTTAGCGATGAGGACCGCAGGTCGCGGGACGGCGGGGCCGCACCCGCTCGGCAGGAAGTCGGTTCGGCCGGATTCCGGCAAGTCCGAGCCGCTTTCCTGTTCTATGCAATACTGCATAGTATGCGCCACACCAGCACGGCCACCGATGGCAACGCGGCGACGCCCGAGGCCGCGGGGTGGCAGAAGACGGCCTGCATTCTCTGTGAGTGCAATTGCGGCCTCGAGATCCAGACCGATGATCGCCACCTGGTGAAGATCCGGGGCGACAAGCAGCATCCCGGGTCGGCGGGCTACACGTGCGAGAAGCCGCTGCGGCTGGACAAGTACCAGTCCGGCGCGCACCGCATCGACACCCCGCTGCGGCGCACCGCGGACGGCACGTACGAGCCGATCGACTGGGATACCGCCCTCGACGAGATCGCCGCCGGGCTGGCCGCGGTTCGTGACGAGCACGGTGGCGAATCCATCTTCTTCTACGGCGGTGGCGGGCAGGGCAATCACCTCGGTGGCGCCTACGGCCGGGCGCTGTATCACGCGGTCGGTGGCCGGTATATGTCGAATGCGCTGGCGCAGGAGAAGACCGGCGAATCCTGGGTCGACTCCCAGCTCTACGGCAATCACACCACCGGCGATTTCCAGCACAGCGAAGTCGCGATCTTCGTCGGGAAGAATCCCTGGCAGTCGCACGGCATCGCCCAGGCGCGGCCGGTGCTGCGCGAGATCGCGCGGGACCCGAACCGGACGATGATCGTCATCGATCCGCGCGTCAGCGAGACCGCGGCGCTGGCCGACTATCACCTGCGGGTCAAGCCGGGCACCGACGCTTGGTGCGTGTCGGCGATCGCGGCCACGCTGGTGCAGGAGAACTTGCACGACACCGCGTGGTTGGCCGAACACGCGACCGGCGTCGAACCGATGCTGCGGGCGCTGCGGGCGGTCGACATCACCGCGAACGCGCGCCGCTGCGGAGTCGACGAGACGCTGATTCGCACTGTCGCGCGCCGGATCGCCGCCGCGAAGAGTGCCGCCACCTATGAAGACCTCGGCGTGCAGCAGTCACCCAACAGCACACTGGTGGCCTATCTGAACAAGATGCTGTGGATTCTGACCGGCAATTTCGCCAAACCCGGTGGGGTGAACATTCATTCGTGGATGTTTCCACTCGCCGGACGCTGGCACGCCATCCCCAAGGAGACGGGCACGACACAGCCCGTGCGACGCGGCCTCGCGACGGTGGCGATGCGCTATGGCGCCACTGGTGCGCGCCGATTGATCGCCGCGACCGCGCGGCACGGCACGATCACACAGAAGGTGGCAGGGCTGGCGGCGAGCACCACGCTCGATGTCTTCTTCGACGCTGTCGCGGTGCCGATCGCCCGCACGATCGCCGACAAGCTGAGCATGGCCGACAGTCCCACGCGCACACCGGTTTCCGGCGCCCGAATTCTCAACGGCCTGATCCCGTGCAACTCGATCGCCGACGAGATCCTCACCGACCACCCCGACCGGTTGCGGGCGATGTGGATCGATTCGTCGAATCCCGCGCACTCGCTGGCGGATTCGGCGCGATTCGTGGCCGCGATGCGGTCGCTGAAGCTGTCGGTGGTTGTCGATGTCGCGATGACCGAGACCGCTCGCCAGGCCGACTATGTGCTGCCCGCCGCGAGTCAGTTCGAGAAATACGAGGCTTCGCTGTTCACGCTGCACTTCCCGCACAACAGCTTTCAGGTGCGCGCGCCGTTGATGGCGCCGTTACCGGGTACCCGGCCCGAACCCGAGATCTACGGTGCGGTGATCGACCGTCTCGGCGTGGTCGAGCCCCGGCTGCTCGAGGAGCTGACCGCGGCGGCGCGGGTGAGCCGCGAGGCGTTCGCGCTCGCGCTGTTCTCCACGCTGAAAGCGCGACCGGAGCTGGCCGGACTGACGCCGTACCTGCTGTACCGCACCCTGGGTGCCTGCCTGCCCGAGGGCGAGTCCGCGCTGGCGCTGGCATGGGGATTCGCGCTGCTGTGCGTGATCTCCCAGCCCGACGCCGTCGCGCGGGCGGGGTTCACCAGCTCCGGGTTCGCCCAGGCCGAGGAGTTGTTCGAGGCCTTGCGCGCGCATCCGGAAGGAGTGCTGTTCTCCGATGACCGCTACGAGGACGCGTGGCGCTACATCCAGCACGCCGACGGCAAGATCCACGCCGCCATCCCGGAAATGCTCGACGAACTGCGCGCGGTCTGCACGGTCGACCCCGACTACACCAGCGCGGAGTTCCCGTTCACCTTGTCCGCCGGTGAACGGCGCGCGTTCACGGCGAACGTGATCATCCGCAATCCGGATTGGCGACGCCGCGATCGTGCGGGCGCGTTGCGGATCGCGGTGGCCGATGCCGAGCGGCTCGAGCTCACCACTGGCGATATGGTGCGGGTGGTCACCGAATCCGGTTCTGCGACAACGACGATCGAGATCAGCGAGATGATGCAGGCGGGACACATCTCGCTACCCAACGGCATGGGAGTCGCCTATCCGGGCGATGACGCTGTCGTCGGTGTCGCGCTCAATACACTGACCTCGACCGCACGACGCGACAAGTTCTTCGGCAGCCCCTGGCACAAGAACGTGCCCGCCCGAATCGAGGTGCTCGCAGCACCGGTGCAGGAGGCCTGACGTGGGCGCTCGTACCAACACCCGGCAGAAGATGCTGGGCAGTGCGATCGAACTGCTGCGGGAACGCGGCGCGGCGGGCGTGACCGTCGACGCGGTGCTCGCCCGCAGTGGCGCACCGCGAGGGTCGGTCTACCACCACTTCCCCGGCGGACGCGCCCAGATCATGACCGAATCACTCACTCTCGCAGGCGATACCATCAGCGCCCTCATTGCCGAAGCGGCGAATCGGGGCGCCGCCGGTGTGCTGGCCGGGATCGCCGAGTTCTGGACGGCGATCCTGGTGACGTCCGATTTCGAGGCGGGCTGTCCGGTGGTGTCGGTGGCGGTGGGCGGGTCCCCCGAGGACCGTCACCTGCAACCCGAGGTGGCCGACATCCTGCACCGGTGGCACGACACGCTGACCGTCGCGATCACCGCGGAAGGCGTCGCACCGGCACGCGCCGAACGCTTGGCCACGATGGCCGTCGCGAGCGTCGAAGGGGCGGTGATCCTGTGCCGCGTCAACCGCTCCACCACCGCCCTCGACGCGGTCGTCGAAGAATTGCGCGTACTGCTCGCCACCGCCGTCGACAAGTAGGTCAGTACGTCGGCCACGGCCCCACCCCGGACCGTGAGCGTCAGGCGGAGCGCAGGATACGCAGCGCGGCGCGCTCGATGCGGTCGGCGATTTCGGAGTAGGACTCGTAGCCCATGCCTGCCCGCACCAGCGCGCCGGCGTAGATGATCTCGAGCAATTCGACGATCTCGTTGTCGGCGTCGGGGCCGAGTGCGCGCGCGAGCCTGCCCCGGATCTCGATCCCGATGCGGGTGCGCAGGTGCTCGACGTCCGGGTCCGAGCCCAGCAGTGCGCCGGTGACCGCCCCGGACAACTCCTGCTCCTCGGCCACCAGCAGCGCGATGTTGCGCAGCTCCGCGAGGACCCGCACGGTCGGGTCGGGGTCCTCGCTCGCGGGTGAGCCCGAGGCAAGCAGGCGACGCCAGAAGATCTCGGCGATCAGGTGCTCCTTGGAGGAGAAGTAGGTGTAGGCGGTCGCGGTGGCGACGCCCGCCTCCGCGGCGACCAGGCGGATCGTCATGCCGGAGAAGCCATCTCGGGTCAGCACCACCAGTGCGGCCCTGGTCAGCCGATCGACGGTGTCGGCCTGCTTTCCGGTCAATCGACGCCGGGTCGCTTCGAGACTGATGGAATCGCTTTCAGACATGCGTCCGGATGTTACTCGCCGGTCCGCTCGATTCGACGAACCGCATCGCGTCGGCGCGTGCGGCTGGGTTGATTCGTAATCTTGTCCAGAATACAATCTGGACACATGTCTGATGTATCGAAAGCCAGGTCGGCCACCGGCAGGATTGTCGTCATCACCGGCGGTGCGCGCGGCATCGGACGTGCGGTCGCGAGTGAACTCGTGGGAGCAGGCGCGGTCGTCGCCCTCGGCGACATCGACGCAGGCACAGCCGAGCGCACCGGGACCGAGATCGGCGCGACCATGGCGCGACACCTCGATGTCACCGACGCCGCGTCCTTCGCGAACTTCCTCGCCGAGGTCGAAAAGACCTGCGGCCCTGTCGATGTGCTGATCAACAACGCGGGTATCATGCCGGTCGGCCGGTTCGCCGAGGAGACCGACGAGATCACCCGCCGGATTCTCGACATCAATGTCTACGGCGTCCTGCTCGGCACCAAGCTCGCCCTGCCGGGAATGCTCGCCCGCGGTCACGGCCACATCGTGAACATGGCCTCGATGGCTGGGGAGAATCCGACACCGGGCATGGCCACCTACTGCGCGAGCAAGCAGGCCGTGCTCAGCTTCACCGAGACGATGCGACTGGAACACCGTGGCACCGGCGTGCGATTCTCGGCGGTGCTACCGACATTCACCCGCACCGAGATGATCACCGGAACTCGTGCGCCGCGTGCGTTGCTCGCCGAACCGGTCGACGTCGCCGCCGCGGTCGCCGCCCTGATCGCCCGCCCACGCCGCCGCGTCTCCGTCACCCGCACCGCGGGCGTGCTCGCCGCCTTCAACAAGCTGACCCCGCGCCCGCTCGGCGAGTTCATGGCTCGCCGGTTGGGCGTGCACCGCACCTTCATCGACGTCGACCGCGATGCCCGCCGCGCCTACGACGACCGGCTCGCGGCCGACTGAGCAATCAGGTGCGCGACAGGATCACCACGGGGATCTCGCGTTCGGTCCACGACTGGTAGGCGTCGAAATCGGCGTAGAGCCCGGTCAGCAAGGGCCACAGGCGTCGACGCTCATCGGCATCGGCCACCCGGGCCAGCACCGGGTAGTGCTCGGCGCGGATCCGAACGTGGGCGTTCGGATCCGCGAGCAGATTCAGATACCACTGCGGATGATTCGCGAGGCCGCCTTGGGAGCCGACGATGACCAGGTCCTCGCCGTCGACGAGGTAGAGCAGCGGCGCGGCGAAGGTCTTGCCGGACTTGCGACCTCGATGTTCGAGCACCAGCGTCGGCACCGGGTTGCGGAACCCGGCGCCGATCCGCCAGGTGCCGCCGACGCGGCCGTTGGTGCGGCGGTAGACCCACGCTTGCGCGCGCGACCCGTATCGGATGATCCGGGTCGTCATCGGCGAGTTCAGCCCTTTCGGCTGATTCTTCGGCATAACCATCGTCCGCACGCTACAGCGGACGCGGATCGGCAACGGTGGTGTCGGTCATTTCTTGCGACGCTCCTGCGCGATCACCTTGCCGACGATGCCGTCGAGCTTGGTCCCGGCGGGCCAGCCGACGTAGTGGCACAGGAACAGGGCGATCTCGCGCAACTGCTCCTCGGACAGCTCCCCGTTGCGCAGGGCGGCGCCGATCTGGATCTCGGCGACGTCGACATTGCCCTGCGCGGTGAGCGCACCGAGCAGCAGCAGGCGCCGCTCGCGCACGGTCAGCGCCGGACGCGACCAGATGTCGGCGAACAGGTGGTCGGCGGTGACGGCGAAGTGCTCGCCGGGACCGTCCTCGAATTCCCAGCCGTAGACCTCGGTCATCTTGGCCAGGCCGCGCTTGCGGACGTCGGCGGGGGTTTCTCCGTTGGTGGTCATGAGGTCTCCTTGTCGAGCGCGGATTCGGCGACGCCGAGTCCGTCGGCCAGGCGGGCGAGGGCCAGTTGTGCCAGTGGCAGGTCGACCGCGAGTCGGTCACCGAGTTCGAGCGCGAGCGAGAGGTCCTTCTCGCCGAGATCGCGCACGTGACCGAGGATGGGGAACCAGAAGTCGTCGGGGTCGATGGGCGCGGTGGTGTCGCGCAGCATGATCGCGCCCGGCCCACCGGTCACCGCGTCGGAGTGGCGGACCACCTTGCCGAGTGCGGTGAGACTGAGCCCGGCGGCCTCGGCGAGGCGCTGCGCCTCGGTGGCGGCGGTGAACGAGATGAAGTGAAGCAGGTTGCGCGCCAACTTCATTCGTGTGCCCGCACCGACCGAACCGGCGTGCACGATGAGGTCGGAGAAGCACCCGAACGGCGGCCTGATCCGATCCACCGCTTCGGCACTGCCGCCGACCATCACGGCCAGGCTCCCCCGGGTCGCGCCGGGTGCGCCGCCACTGACGGGCGCGTCGACGAATTCGACCTCGTGCTCGGCGCACCGGTCGGCCAGCTCCTGCGCCGTCCGGTCACTGATGGTGGAGTGCACGGCGACGACCGTGCCCGGTGCCGCCGTACTCAGAATCCCGGCGACAACCTCGGTCACCTGCGCGTCGTCGACGACCGTCACACAGATGATCCGCGCATGCTTCGCGACTTCCGCGGGGTCGGCGACCGCACGCGCACCCGCGGCGACGAACGGCTCGGCGACCTCGGGCCTGACATCACAGACCGTGAGCCCGCCGGGCCAGTCGAGTAGTCGCCGGGCGATCGGCGCGCCCATATTGCCCAGTCCGACGAATCCGACCGGGACACTGGTGAATTCGGTCGTCATCGGATGATCTGCCCGCCGTCGACATTGAGAATCTGGCCGGTCACCCAGCTCGCCTCGTCCGACAGCAGGTACAGGCAGGCGCCGACCAGGTCCTGCGGGGTGCCCATCCGCTTGATCGGGATGCGCTTCACCATGTCCTTCACCATGTTCCCCGGCGTGACCGTCTGGGTGGCCTCGGTGTCGATCGGGCCCGGCGCGATGGCGTTGACCCTGATCTTCGAACCACCCAGCTCGGTGGCGAGCTGCTGGGTGAGACCGTTGATACCGACCTTGGCCAGCCCGTAGAACCCGGAGTACAGCCAGGCGGCGGTGGATGATTGGTTGACGATCGACCCGCCGCCCGCCGCGATCATCGGCTGCCAGACCGCGCGCGTCACATTGAGCGCACCGTCGAAGTTCACGCCCATGAACTTCTTGTAGTAGTCCCACGGCACGGTGAGCAGCAGGTCGAGCTTCATCTCGCCGTAGATGGCCGCGTTGTTGACCAGGTGGTTGATCGCGCCGAACTCGGCGACGGTGAATTCCGCCAGTGCGACAGCGGATTCCGGATCGGCGACATCGACGCGACGGAAGGCCGCTACCCCGCCGTCGGCGACGATCTGCTTGGCCACCTCCTCGCCGCGCTCCGCGTTGAGGTCGGCGACAACGACATTGGCGCCTTCGGCGGCCAGCGCGCCTGCGTAGACCGCGCCGATGCCCTGCGCGGCGCCGGTGACGATCGCGGTGCGACCGGTGAAACGTGCCATGGTGTTCAGCTCCTGAGTAACGATGAGGTGGGTGAGATCAGGCGGGGGTGGCGATCAGCTTGGTTTCGAGGTATTCCTCGAAGCCGGCGACGCCCATCTCGCGGCCGATGCCGGACTGCTTGTAGCCGCCGAACGGCGCGTCGGCGTGGTACCAGAGGCCGCCGTTCACGCTCAAGGTCCCGGTTCGTACTCCCGAGACCACGCGCTCGATCCGGTCCGGATCGGTACCCCACACCGAACCGGACAGGCCGTAGGGCGATTCGTTGGCCAGCCGGATCGCGTCGCTGTCGCCGTCGTGGGGGATCACGACGAGCACGGGCCCGAAGATCTCCTCCTGCGCGACGGTCGCGGTGTTGTCGAGCCCGCTGATCAGCGTCGGTTCGATGAAGTACCCGCGTTCGGAGCCCGCGGGCCTGCCGCCGCCGACCTCGATGCGCCCGCCTTCGCTGCGCGCGATCTCGAGGTAGCGCTCCACGCGCGCTCGCTGGCGTTCGGAAATCAGTGGGCCGCAGACGGTTCCGGGATCGGTCGGGTCACCGGCCGCGAGGCCGCGCAGCGCACCGGCCGCGGCGGTGACCGCGGCGGCGTAGGACTCGCGCGGCACCAGCAGCCGGGTGGTGAGCGCGCAACCCTGGCCCGCGTGCACGGCGACGGTGAACGCGGTGTAGCTCGCGGCCGCCGCGATATCGGCGTCGTCGAGCACGATGGCGGCGGATTTGCCGCCCAGCTCGAGGAAGGTGCGCTTGAGGGTGGCCGATGCGCCGACCATCACCGAGCGGCCGGTCTGGGTCGAGCCGGTGAAGGTGATCATGTCGACCCGCGGATCGACGACCAGTTGGGCGCCGATGCCGTGATCGGACGAGGTGACGATATTGATCACCCCGGCCGGGATGTCGGTGCGCCCGGCGATCAGCGGTCCGAGCACCGCCGCGCACCAGGGGGTGTCGGGCGCGGGCTTGAGCACCACGGTGTTGCCCGCGGCCAGCGCCGGCCCGATCTTGGCCAGGTTGATCTGATGCGGGAAGTTCCACGGCGTGATGGCACCGACGACACCCACCGCCTCGCGCCGGATCACCCGGCGACTGGCGATACCCATCAGGTCCCTGGTACCGAGATCGGTTTCCCACGTGTAGCTTTCGGCCAGGTCGGCAGCGTAGGACAGGTCCGCGATCGGCCCTTCCAGCTGCGGCCCGCTGGTGAGCATGACCGGCGCGCCGACCTCGGCGATCGTGAGTTCCCGCAGTTCTTCGAGGTGCTCGCCCAGCACGTCACGCAATTGGCGCAGGCAGTGCGCGCGAAACTTCGGATCGCGCGACCACGTCGTCTCGTCGAAGGCGGTGCGCGCCGCCGCGATGGCCGCGTCCATATCGGCGCCCGAGGCGTCGGCGGCGTAGCCGAGCACTTCCTCGGTGGCGGGGTTGATGGTCGCGAAGACGCCGGAGCTACCCGGAATCAACTTGCCGCCGATCAACAGTGGTGTGCCTTCGGCGGGGACGAGACCGTTCATAGCAAAGCTCCGATACGTGTCTGGACAGGTGTACGGAATATAGTTCGGTTCATCGATCAGACGCAAGACCATTCGGCGCCATTGGTCCGTACACCCGACTGTAGTAGCATCCAGACACATGTCCGAAATCGCGCCTACCGGCATCGAAGCAACTCGACGACGCTTGACCGAAAAGCAGGCCGATACCGTGGACCGCCTGACCGTCGCGGCCGTCGACGTCCTGTCACGCGAGGGCTATTCGGGGACAACGATCCGGCTCGTCGCCGCGTCGGCGGGCGTCGGTACCGCCACCGCCTACACCTACTTCTCCTCCAAGGAGCATCTGATCTCCGAGGTGTTCTGGCGGCGCCTGGTCGCGTTACCCCCCTTGTCGACCGGCAACGCGGACCAGACCGCGCGCGTGGTCGCGGTCCTTCGCCAGGTCTCGATGCTGGTGGCCGATGAACCCGCTCTGGCCGGGGCGGTCAGCAGCGCCCTGCTCGGCGACGATCCCGACGTGCAGCACCTGCGGGTGCGGATCGGACTGGAGATCCGCCATCGACTCGGTGAGGCGCTCGGCACCAAGGATCCGGAGAGCCTGGCGGCGCTCGAGTTGCTCTACTCCGGCGCGCTGCTCCAGGGCGGGATGGGCCTGCTGTCGTACGCGCAAGTGGCCGATCTGCTCGAGATCTGCGCGCGCCGACTGCTCGCCGTCAGCGACTAGCGCACTCGGCCACCCGATTCGGTCCGAACCTTGGCGCGCACCAGCATACCGTAGTACTGTCCAGACATATGTCCATAACGTGTTTGGACAGTATTCCGGGAAGGACTTTCCAATGACGCTGGTCAAACCGCGGCGCGTGTCCGGAGGCGCGGACGAACACGGGCACCTGGCCGAGTTCCGCACCGATCCGATCGCGCTGATGCGCCGCGTTCGCGCCGAGTGCGGCGATGTCGGCGCCTTCGAGCTCGCCGGACGCGATGTCGTCCTGCTGTCGGGCGCCGAGGCCAATGAATTCTTCTTCCGGGCCGGCGACGACGACCTCGACCAGGGCGCCGCCTACCCGTTCATGAAGCCGATCTTCGGCGAGGGCGTCGTCTTCGACGCGCCCCCCGAGCGCCGCAAGGAGATGCTGCACAATCAGGCGCTGCGCGCGGACCACATGCGCGGGCACGCGGGCACCATCGCCCACGAAGTGGATCAGATGGTCGCGCAGTGGGACGACGAGGGCGAGATCGATCTGCTCGAGTTCTTCGCCGAGCTGACCATCTACACCTCCTCCGCCTGTCTGATCGGGGTGAAGTTCCGCAATCAGCTCGACGGCCGTTTCGCGCATCTCTATCACGAGCTCGAACAGGGCACCGACGCCCTGGCCTACGTGGATCCCTACGCACCGATCGAGAGTTTCGTCCGGCGGGACGCGGCGCGCGTAGCGCTGGTCGAGCTGGTGCAGGCGATCATGGATCAGCGGGAGGCGAATCCGCCTACCAGCAAAGACGATCGCGACATGCTCGATGTCCTCATCTCGGTGAAGGACGAGAACGGTGCGCTGCGATTCTCGGCCAGCGAGATCACCGGCATCTTCATCTCGATGATGTTCGCCGGCCACCACACCACCTCGGGCACGGCGGCCTGGACGATCATCGAACTGCTGCGCCACCCCGAGACGCTGGCCGGTGTGGTCACCGAGCTCGACGACCTCTACGCCGACGGCGCCGACGTGAGTCACCATGCGCTGCGCCAGATCCCGAATCTGGAGGCCGCGCTCAAGGAGACGCTGCGGCTGCACCCGCCGCTGATCATCCTCATGCGCCTGGCGCGCGGCGAGTTCGAGGTGTGCGGGCATCGGATCGAACCGGGCGACATGGTGGCGGCCACCCCCGCCATCTCCAATCGCATCCCGGAGGACTTTCCCGACCCGGACGCCTTCGATCCCGCGCGCTACCTCGACCCGCGTCAGGACGACATCCTCAACCGCTGGACCTGGATCCCCTTCGGGGCGGGGAGGCACCGCTGTGTCGGTGCGCCGTTCGCGCTCATGCAGCTGAAGGCGATCTTCTCGATTCTGTTGCGCGACTGGGAGTTCGAGCTCGCGCAGCCCTCGGACACCTACCGCAACGATCACTCGAAGATGGTGGTGCAGTTGCAGCAGCCCTGCCGTGTGCGGTACCGCCGCAGGCAGCGCTGAGCGCGGGCGGAGGTCACTGTGTCAGCGACGTCCATTCCCGCCGGATTCGATTTCACCGATCCGGCCCTGTGGGAATCCCGCAATCCCGTCCAGGAGTTCGCCGAGCTCCGCCGGACCGCCCCGGTGTGGTGGAATGCGCAGACCGACGCGCAGTCGGGCGGCTTCCGCGACGGCGGCTACTGGGTGATCAGCAAACATGAGGACATCAAAGAGGTTTCGCGCAATCCGGAGCTGTTCTCCTCCGAACGGAAGGGCTCGGTCATCCGCCTGCCCGGCGAGGTGACACCCGAGCAGATCGAGCTCACCGGCGCGCTGCTGTTGAACATGGATCCGCCCAAGCACACCAAGATCCGGCGCATCATCGCCAAAGGGTTCACGCCGCGCGCAGTCGAGGGGTTGCGCGCGGCGCTGGCCGACCGGGCGGCCGCGATCGTGGCCGCGGCGCGCGCGCTGGGCGGTGGTGACTTCGTCGAACAGGTGGCGTGCGAGCTTCCGTTGCAGGCCATCGCCGAACTCGTCGGTGTCCCCCAGCAGGACCGCCGCAAGCTGTTCGACTGGTCGAATCAGATGCTCAACTACGACGACCCGGAGTACGGCGACGCGACGACCACCGACGCTTCGTCGACCGCGGCGATGGAGATTCTCGGCTACGCGTGGAACATGGCCGAGCAGCGGCGCACCGCACCCACCGATGACATCGTCAGCAGGCTCGTGCACGCCGACCTCGACGGGGAGTCGCTCGGCTCCGACGAGTTCGGGTTCTTCGTGATCCTGCTCGCGGTGGCGGGCAACGAGACCACCCGCAATGCCATCACGCACGGCATGAAGGCGTTCGTCGACAATCCGGACCAGTGGGAGCTCTACAAGCAGCAGCGGCCACGCACCGCCCCCGACGAGATCGTGCGCTGGGCGACACCGGTCACGGTGTTCCAGCGCACCGCCACCGCCGATACCGAGCTCGGCGGGCAGCGGATCCGCGCCGGTCAGCGTGTCGGATTGTTCTACAGCTCAGCCAATTTCGACGAGGACGCCTTCGCGGACCCGTTCCGCTTCGACATCCGGCGCGACCCCAATCCGCATCTGGGGTTCGGTGGCACCGGGGCGCACTTCTGCGTCGGGGCGAACCTGGCTCGGCTCGAGATCGAGTTGATCTTCAATGCCATCGCCGACGTGATGCCCGATTTGTCGCAGGTTTCGGAGCCACAGCGGCTGCGGTCGGGTTGGATCAACGGCATCAAACACTGGCAGGTCAACTACGAGTCGGGAACGGTGCACTGATGCGGATCGCGCTGCTGTCCTATCGAAGCAAAGCGCACTGTGGTGGGCAGGGTGTCTACGTTCGGTACCTGAGTCAGGGGCTCGTCGACCTCGGTCACGAGGTCGACGTGTTCTCCGGCCAGCCCTATCCCGAGGATCTCGACCCGCGGGTGCGGCTGACCGAGGTGCCGAGCCTCGACCTGTACCGCGACGAGAACCCGTTCCGCACACCGCATCCCCGCGAGATCCGTGACCGTATCGATCTGCTCGAGCTCGCCACCATGTGGACGGCCGGCTTCCCCGAGCCACGCACGTTCAGCCTGCGCGCGGCCAAGCTGCTGGCCGCGCGCGCCGCGGATTTCGATGTGGTGCACGACAATCAGTGCCTGGGCTACGGCCTCCTCGATATCGCCGAGCGGTTCCCGCTGGTGGCGACCGTCCACCATCCGATCACCCGCGACCGTGCGGTGGATCTGGCGGCGACGCCGTGGCGGCGCAAGCTGTTCGTGCGCCGCTGGTACGGCTTCCTGGGTATGCAACAGCAGGTGGCGCGCCGGATTCCGGACCTGATCACCGTGTCCTCGTCCTCGGCCGCTGATATCGCCGAGGACTTCGGGGTGACACCGGACCACCTGCACACCGTCCCGCTCGGCGTGGACACCGAGCTGTTCCGGCCGCGCGCGGCACCACGGGTCCGTGGGCGGATCGTGGCCGTCGCCAGTGCCGACAAGCCGCTCAAGGGCATCGCGCATCTGTTGAAAGCCGTTGCCCGGCTGCGTCATACCCACGAAGTCGAACTCCGGCTCGTCGCGAAGCTGGAGCCCAACGGCCCGACCGAGAAGCTCATCGCCGAACTCGGCATCGCCGATATCGTCACCCCGGTGAGCGGAGTCGGCGACGAGCAGCTGGCCGAACTGCTCGCCTCGGCCGAGATCGCCTGCATCCCGTCGATGTATGAAGGGTTCTCACTCCCCGCGGTCGAGGCGATGGCGAGTGGAACACCCCTCGTGGCCAGTCGGGCCGGTGCGCTGCCCGAGGTCGTCGGTACGTGCGCCGAACTGGTCACGCCCGGCGACGTGGACGCCCTGACCCAGGTGCTCGGCGAACTGCTCACCGAACCCGACCGGCGCGGCCGCATGAGCGTGGCCGGGCGTGAACGCGCCCTCGCGCTGTACAGCTGGTCGGCCGTCGCCGCGCAGACCGTCGCGATCTACGAACAGGCGATCACCCGCCGTTCCCCGACGTCGCCGGGCACTCCGGGATGACGACCCCTTTCGACCCCTGCCAGGAGGCACCGTGTTGACCGTCGATTTCGACCGCTTGGGCGTCGGCCCCGGTTCACGGGTGATCGACATCGGCTGTGGCGCGGGCAGACACGCCTTCGAGGCATACCGACGCGGCGCCGATGTCGTCGCGTTCGACCAGAATGCCGCCGACCTGGCCGACGTGGCCATCATGTTCGAGGCCATGGCCGCGGCAGGCGAAGCACCGGAGTACGCGAAGGCCGAGACCGTGCGTGGCGACGCGCTCGATCTGCCCTACGGCAACGACGAATTCGATGTGGTCATCGCCTCGGAGATCCTCGAGCACGTCCCGCAGGACAGCCAGGCGATCGCCGAACTGGCGCGGGTGGTCAAACCCGGTGGCGCCCTTGCGGTGACGGTGCCGCGCTGGCTGCCCGAGCGCGTCTGCTGGGCGCTGTCGGACGAGTACCACGCCAACGAGGGCGGCCACGTGCGGATCTATCGCGCCGACGAACTGCGCGACAAGATCACCGCGCACGGGCTACGCTACCACCACCAGGACTTCGCGCACGCCCTGCACGCACCCTTCTGGTGGCTCAAATGCGCTGTCGGAGTGCGCGACGACGACCATCCGCTGGTGCGTGCCTATCATCGAATGCTGGTGTGGGACATGATGTCCGCGCCCGCGCTGACGCGCACGGCCGAGCGCTTGCTGAACCCGCTGGTCGGCAAGTCCGTCGCCCTCTACTTCACGAAACCGGCGGTGCGCAGTGACAAGTGCTGATCTCCCCGCCGTTGCGGGGGTAGTCTCCGCCCGCGATATCCGGCGCACCTGCGAATCCATCGCCGCCGCACAGGAACCCGACGGCGCGATCCCCTGGTTCCGCGGCGGCCACACCGATCCGTGGGATCACATCGAATCCGCGATGGCGCTGACCGTCGGCGGGCTGTGGGACGAGGCCCGCGAGGCCTACATCTGGTCGGCGAAATCGCAGCGCTCCGACGGCTCGTGGCCCATGCAGGTGCGCGCGGGCGTGATCGAGAACCACGACGCCGACACCAATTTCTGCGCGTATCTGGCCACCGGTGTGCTGCATGCGCTCGACGTCACCGGCGATACCGGGTTCGCCGCGGAGATGTGGCCGACGGTCCGCGCGGGCATCGACTTCGTCCTCGGCCTGCAATTGGGCGCCCACGGCGAGATCCATTGGTCGGCCGACGAATCCGGGTCGTCCGGGGAAGCGCTACTGACCGGCTGTTCCAGCATCTTCCACAGCCTCGGCTGCGCGGTGACCCTCGCCGAACGGGTGGGCGATCCGCGACCGGACTGGGCGGCGGCCCGCGACCGGCTCGGCAACGCCCTGCGCCATCATCCGGAAGCGTTCCTCGACAAGAGCCGCTACTCCATGGACTGGTACTACCCGGTCCTCGGCGGGGCGGTGCGCGGCGTGGCGGCCACGGACCGGATCGCGCGGCACTGGAACGAGTTCGTGGTCGCCGATCTCGGCATTCGGTGCGTGTCCGACGCACCGTGGGTCACCGGCGCCGAGACCTGCGAACTGGTGCTCGCGCTGGATGCCATCGGCGACACCGCTGCCGCGAGCACGCTGTTGCGCGCGATGCAGCATCTGCGTGAGCCGGACGGATCCTATTGGACCGGACTGGTTTTCACCGACGGCAAGCGCTGGCCCGAGGAGCGCACCACCTGGACCGCGGCGGCGGTCGTGCTCGCCGCGGACGCCCTCAGCCGCACCACCGCGGGCAACGGCATCTTCCGCGACGCACTCCCCCGCTGAGCCGGGCTCAGTTGCAGGCGGCGGTTCGCTGCAGGATGCGCAGCGAACCGGTGACCGAGAGCTCGCGGAACTTGCCGCTGTCGAGGGCGCGGCGATAGATGTTGAACGGCGCGCGACCGCCGTCGGCGGGATCGGGGAACACATCGTGGATGGCGAGCAATCCGCCGCCCGCCACCCAGTGCACCCAGTTGTCGTAGTCGCGCTGGGCGGCTTCCTCGGTGTGGCCGCCGTCGACGAACAGCATGCGCAGCGGGGTGCGCCACACGCGCGCGGCGGCGGTGGAGGAGCCGATGATCGCGGTCACCGTGTCGGTGAGGCCCGCGCGAATCATGGTGCGCCGGAACGTGGTCAGGGTGTCGAAGACGCCGGTCTCCTCGTCGACCAGGCTGGTGTCGTGGTACTCCCAGCCCGGCTGGTGTTCCTCGGAACCGCGATGGTGGTCGACGGTGTACACGGCCGCACCCGTCTCGCGGGCGGCGGCGCCGAGGTAGACGGTCGACTTGCCGCAGTAGGTGCCGATCTCCATGATGATTCCGTCGCCCGCATAGCCACGGGCGGCGTCGTAGAGCGCGCGACCCTCCTCCGGTGGCATGAATCCAACGGCCTGTTCGGCGAGTGCGAACAGGCCGCTGGTACCGGCGGAAATCTCGTCTACAGCTCCCATGCGGGCCACGCTAACATACGACTGGAATACAATCCGGACTACTGTCCAGCAAGGAGAGAACAGTGAAGACTCGCCTCAATTGCCCGTGCGGTTTCAGCATCAAGGGCACCGACGAAGACGACCTGATCAAGCAGACCCAGGCACACCTGGCCGAGAACCACCCCGGCCACGACTACACCCCCGACGAGATCCTCTTCATCGCCTACTGAGCTATTTGGTCGGCAGCGTGTTCTGCAGGCCACCCACCTCGGTGATCTGCCAGCCGGCGGCCCGGTCGACCGTGAGCGAGTAGGTGACGGTGGTCCGCGTTCCGCCGGGTGTCTGCGCGCTGGTGGACACGACATCGAGGTAGGCGTTGACCTTGTAGATGCCGCCTGCCTCGGAGGTGACGGTCGCCGAGAGCGGTGTCGCCGTCGACGTCCATTGCAGCGGCAGCAGGATCTGCTCCAATTGCGGTGCGGTGGCGTCGAATTTCGCGGCCAGTTGCGGCGTGGTGCCGGTCTTCAGCCGGCTGAACCACGCCCGCACATCCCGGTAGTCGATCGTGGACGCGCCCACGCCGTAGTCCGCGGCGATCTTCTCGACGTGCCTGGCGTCGGCGTCGCGCGCATCGCGTTCGGCGATCTTCGCGTCGGCGGAGAAGTACAGCGTCGCGAAGGTGACGACCGCGGTGACGAGGACCCCGATCGTGCCGGTGATCAGCACGGTCGAGAGCCGGATGGACAGGGTGCGCGGCTGCTGTTCGCCGGCCTCGGTGGTGGTGGCTTCGTCGATCGCTGTACTCATGGTCTTCCTTGTCCGAACTATTTGATGCCGAGGCGCAAGTGCACTGTGCCGTCGGCGTCCACGCTCTGGAGGGCTTGGTCGATCAGGGTGCTGATGTCGATGGCGGGGGTCCGGTGCACCGCGTCGGTGACCACCGGTCCCAGGATCTGCCCCAGCGGGGCGACACTCGGCCCGATCTCGGTGATCAGGGCGGTGAGGTTGTCGAGGAAAGGAACCAGGCCGTCGCCGGTGAAGAAGGCGGGCACCGGCCGACTGTCGACGAGTTCCGCTCCGGATTCGACGATCGCGTTCAGCGTGACACCGAACTCGCCGAACAGCGGGCCCGCCGTACCCAGCGACGGCCCCAGCCACGCCATGTCACCGCCGAGGGCTTGCACGTCGGCGAACAGTTGCCGAAGGGCGTCGGTGCGGCTGAGCAGGGTGGCCGCGAGCAGGGTCGAGGACCGCTGCAAGGTCCGCATCGCGGCGTCGGTGCCTGCCAGCGCGCGATCGAAGGTGTCGACCAGGCGCGCGATCGCCTCCGGCTGGATCTGGTCGAGCAGCTCGACCAATCGGGCCGACAGTGCGGTGATGGTCATCGGCCGGTGGATCCGGTCGGCCGCGACGACCTGGCCGTCTTCGAGATACGGGCCCGCACCGGAAACCGGCGCGAAGGCGATGTAGGGCTCGCCCAGCGCCGACAGCTGCTCGATCCGGACCTCGCTGGACACCGGGATTCGGTAGCGGCTGTCGATCCGCAGCCGGACGAGCACGCCGCCCGCCTGTTTGCGCACCGATTCCGTCCGGCCCACCTGGACACCGGCGAGCAGGATCGGCGAATTCGGTCCGAGCCCGCCCGAATTGTCGAGCCGCATGTCGGCGGTGAAATAACTGATTCGCGGATCCAGCCGGAGCACACCGAGCGACATGTACCCGACTCCGAACACCAGGACCGCCGCGATCGCGGAAAGTGACACTGCCGCACGAGTATTCATCGCACCAGACCGATCATTCGCAGGGAGTCGACGATGCGGGCAGTGTGTTCTTCGTGCGTGATCGCCAGCTCGACCTTCGGCCCGTTGGCGGCGAACGGAACGAGCTCGAGGTTGATGAGGTCGACGAGTGCCTTCATGTTCGAGGGCGAGTCGGCGTCGAGCGGTCGGCTGCCGAGCAGCATCGGGACCAGGGCGCGGGTGGTGTCGTCCAGGGAGGACAGCAGCGGGCCGAGCCACTGCGCGCTCGGCGCGACCGGTCCCAGCGCAGTCAGCACGAAGATGACGCCGATCTGGGCGTTCACCGCATCGGTGGTGTGGTCGACACCGTAGGGGGTGAGCAGTACGTCCAGAATCGGCACATTGCGCTGCAATCCCTCCTCGACCATCGCTTCCATGCCGTCGAGCAGGGCGTCGACCGAGCCGAGGTGGGTGCCGAGGTCGGCGATGTCGGCGCCGAGAATGCCTGCGATCCTGGCGGTTTCGCGCGGATCCGCCGGCATGATGCCGTTCGTCGTGCGGACGATGCTCTGGAAGTCGGCCACTGCTCCGCTGCCGATGAAGGTGGAAAGGCCGGCCAGGATGTCCTCGATCGGCGGCGACTGGGTGGTGTGTTCGAGGGGGATGGTCGCGCCCGGTGTCAGCTCGCCCGCTGTCGCGTCGACCGGTTCGGTCAGCGCGATGTGCACGTCGCCGAGCGGGGTCTCCTGGCGCAGTTCGGCGGTGGTCCCGACCGGCAGCCGCACCGACTGCTGGATGACGACATCGGCTACGGCATAGCCCGACACGGCGGCCCGGTCTCCGGTGGCGGGGACGGGGTCGACGAGGGTCACCCCGGTGAGGCCGCCGACGCGGACACCGCCCGCGATCACCTTGGCGCCCTGCGGGAGATTGAGCACGTCGGCGAACTCGATCCGCAGCGCATAGGTGGGCCCGTCGACACCGGAACCCGGGACGGGCAGGTCGGCAGGTTGGAAGCCGCAGCCGGTCACGGCGAGCAGTACGGCGAAGGCGAGGAGGACGGCGCGTCTCATCGGGCGCTCACCGCCCCCAGCAGGAAGGGCAGGGCCGGAATCGTCATCGCACCACTTTCGGCGGCCTGGCAAAGCTGTCCGGTGAGGATCTGGAGGGCGGCGCACACCTGGGCCGTGTCCTGTTGGGCGAGTGCGAGTTCGGGAGGCGCGTACCCGATCGTGAGTGCTCCGCTGACCGGGTCGACCGCGCCGGCGAAGCCGCTCGCGACGGCAGGCGTCATCGCGATGATGTCGGCCAGCGAGCCGACGCCCGCCGCGATCATCCGCGACAGCTCCGGCACGGAGCCGACCGCGCGCAGAGCAGGCGACCCGAACATCACGATCACATCGTTGAGCTGGGGCAGCAGATCGGCGAGGGTGTCGACGATCTCGATGATCGGCGGGAAGGCGATCGTGACGATGTCGTCGAATGTCTGGGGCAGTCCGGTCACCGTGGTCTCCACCTGCGACCAGCCGCCGCGGGCTCGGTGCGCGAGTTCGGTGAGCGCGTCCAGGAGCTGGCCCAGGTGGCCGATGGCGGCATCCGGTGCGGCCAATGCCCGGCTCAGCGCGACGATGATGTCGTTGATCTCGTCACCGGTTCCCGCGGTAGCGCGATCGAGGGCCACGATCCCCGCACCGACGGCGGTGCCCTGCGCGGGATCGTCCGCACC
This sequence comes from Nocardia sp. FBN12, assembly GCF_054031145.1. Taxonomy (NCBI): domain Bacteria; kingdom Bacillati; phylum Actinomycetota; class Actinomycetes; order Mycobacteriales; family Nocardiaceae; genus Nocardia; species Nocardia sp. FBN12. Next base: position 1,368,312 of record NZ_CM132926.1, on the reverse strand, counting down.
GTTGAGCTGATCGGCTAGCGCCGCGAGTGCGTCGAAGGTCTGCGTCAGACTCTTGGGCGTCAGCGTCTTGCTGATGCAGTCGCTCGAATTCCAGCCCGGGCCAGGGGGTTCGGCGCCGATGAGGGCGAGCCGCCGATCCGCGATCAAGGTGTCGCTGAGGGTCACCGCCCTGACGTCGAGTGGCAGCTTGCGGTCGGCACGCACGGTGAATTCGACGCGCGCCGACGCGCCGTCGATGCTGATTCCGGTGACGCGCCCGACCTGGACCCCCATGACCGTGACCGCACTGCCTTCGTAAAGGCCGATGCTGTCGGGCATTTCGGCACAGTAGGCGCGCATCGGCGGGTTCGGCGTGCTCAGCCGCAGCCCGATCGCACCGGCGAGGACGAGCGTGAGGACCACCAGGGCCGACATGAACCCGCGCGAACCAAGGAACTGTTTCCACATCAACAGCCACCTCCCGGCAAGGGCACGCACACCGCGGGAAGTGGGATCGTCGCGCCGGACTGGTCGACGCTCACCCCACCTTCGGCGGGCAGCAGCGGCTGCAGCCGTTCCTGCAGCGCGCGTATCGAATTCAGCAGGGTGCCCAGGCGCGCGCCCAGCTCTTCGAGCGCCGGGATCGCGTCGGCGAGCGGCTGGACGCGCTCCTTGATCGAGGCGTCCCACGCCCGCCCGAGCGGGGTGAGATCGCCCAGGATCGCCGCCATGTCGAGCAGGGAATCGGCGACCTGCACCTTGTTGGTCTGGATGATCTGCTCGAGCGTGCCCAGCGTGACGAGCAGGTCTCTCAGCACGTCGGCGTTGGCGTCGAGCGCGGTCAGGTATTCGTCGGCGATGGACAGGGTGCGGGAGATGTCGGCGTTCTGCTGGTCGAGGATCGCGACCACGTCACCGGCGGCCCGCACTGTCGAGCGCACCGCCTCCGGGCTGTTGTCGATCGCGGTGGACAGCGCGGCGAGATCCTGCCGGAACACGCTCCCGTCGATCGCGCGCACCGGCTGCACCGCGTCCTGGAAGGCCTTGGTCAGGTTGTAGGGCACGATGACACGCTCCGCGGGAATCACCGTGGCGCCGAGCGGTTTCGTGCCGGCCGGGAGAACGGCCACGTAGTAGCCGCCGACGAAGGTCAGCATCCGAATGTCGAGGGTGGTCTGGTCGCCGAGGAAGGCGTCGTCGGCGACGGTGAATTCCATGCGCACCCGGTCGGGCAGCAGGGTCAGCGCGCTCACCTTCCCGACGGGGATGCCCGCCAGTCGCACGTCGTCGCCGATACGGACCGACCCGGCCTGGGTCATCTCGGCGGAATACGTTCTCTCCGAATCGGTTCCGGTGACATACACCGCGCCGATCGCCATCAGCAGTAGGACGGCGGCGCAGATTCCCGCGATCCCCCAGCGCAACTCGCCTGCCCGCGGATCGTGGGGGTCGCCTCGGCCCGTTATCGGTGACACAGCACGATCCCCTGTCCGGCGATGAGTACTTGCAGCGGGGCGGGCGCGGTGGCGTCGCCGTGCGTGCAGGTGAGGTCGGGCCCGGTCGCCGGAATCGCCTGTGTCAACGCCTGGATGAGGCCGGGCAGGTTGTCGAACGCGGCCACCGCGTCGTACGGATCGGGGAACGCGTTGCGCAGCGCGGTGTCGAGATCGCCGCCGGTTTCGCCGGTGACCCCGAACACGTCGAGCATGCTCCGAAGTGGCTTCAGCACACCGGGAATCCCGTTGGCGAAGTCGACGAGCCCTGGCAGTTTCTCGGTGATGGTGATGAACAGGTTGGTCAGGTTGGTCAGCAGTCTCATCGCATTGCCCGACTTGCTGCCGAGATGGTCGGCGACCTGGGCGAGATTGCGCACCAGCGTCGACAGCACCGCCTGCCGGTCGGAGGCGTAGCGGCTCAGCGCGTCGATGGCGCCCAGCGCCTGCCCGAGACCCGTTCCGTCGCCCTGGATCACGGCCAAGATACTGGTCGCGAACTGATTGAGATCCTGGGGTGCCAGTTCGGCCAGCACCGGCTGCAAACCCTTGAACAATCGGGTGATGTCGAAGTCGGGCACCGTCTCATCGGTGCCGAACACCGCATCCGGATCACGGTGTCCCCCTGGCTGTTCGGGTTGCTCGACGTCCAGATACCGGAAGCCGGTGAGGTTCTGGTAGCGGATGGCGATCACGGTGTTGGTGAACAGCGCACGGTCGGTGGTGACGGTGAAACTGACCCGGGCCAGCGCACCGTCCAGTTCGACCGCACGCACCTTGCCGACCTGCACGCCGTAGAGGCGCACATCGTCGCCGGCGCGCAGGCCGTTGGCATCGGTGAACAGCGCTGTGTAGGCATCGGTCTCGCCGTCCACAGGTCGCTCGATCACCCGCAGCACACCCACCAGCACCAGGCCCATCAGCAGCACCGCGGTGGCTACCCGGATCAGCAGCGAACGTGTCGGCATCAGCGACCGCCCCCGAGCATCGAGGCCAGCGGCGCCGCCACCCCGGGCACCCCCGCCAATTCGACCTCCGCGCTGAGCACCGGGCCGTGGGGTGAGTCGCGAAAGGCGTTGCCCAGCCGGGTGATCAGTTCGCTCAGCTGCTCGGCCGAACGGTCGGGCGTGCTGACCGACGCGGCGAGGCGGTCGAGGACGAGGCTGATCATGGGCAGGATCTCACCGAAATACGTTCTGGACGTACTGAGTAGTTCGGTGACCGTCGGCAGCAATTCGTATTGGATGCTTTTGAACATCTGACTGAATCGCTGGAGCTGGTCGGGGACGGCCAGGTACTTGTTCGTGTACTCCGCGTTCAGCAGGGTCAACCCGCCGGTCAGCATCGGCGGCAGGCCGGTCAGTGCCGAACCGAACTGCTCGAACAGCACCGACGGCGGGAGTTGCCGGGTCTCGGCGTAGGAGCGGGCGGTCGTGCCGATGGCCTGCAGCAGTGGTTCGAAGGCCGTGAGATCGCGCGAGACGGTACTGAGCAATTCGACGAGTTTCGGCGTGAGTACCTCGTCGGTGAGCTGCCCGGTCGACTTCAGCAGGGCCGACAGCGTGGCATCGTGCACGCGATCGCTCGCTCGCTCGGTCAGGTCGACGATCGATTCATCGGCCAGCACCGTGCCGCCCGTCATCGAGTGCAGCTCGACGGCGCTGATGCCGAACAGATTGCCCGGCGCGTAATCGATGGTCAGCGCGTCCGTCAGGCCGAACAGCTGAGAACCGCTCAGCGTCAGCGTGATTCGCTGACGGCTCCGGCCCACGGAGTCGATCCCGCTGACCGAGCCGACGCGCACGCCGTCGAGCCGAACGTCGGTTCCCTCCCCCACGCCCTCGCCGACCTCGGCGACCAGCAGTGCGACCCGCATCTGATCGTCGGGCACACTGTCGGGCAGGATGCGCCAGATCAGTGCGGCGAGCAGCGCGAGCACGACGGCGAGCACACCGAGCACGCGAGCGCGCAGCGGTCCGACCTCGGTTCCGGGCAGAGCGTAAGCAGGCATGGCATCACCCGGTGAACGTGACGGGGGATTGGAATCCCCAGAGCAGGATGGTGGCGACCATGTCGAGCGCGATGATCGCCACCAGGCTCGCCCGAATGGCGCGCCCGGATCCGATGCCGACGCCCTCGGGGCCGCCCGTGGCGAAATAGCCCTGGTAGCAATGGATCAGCACGACCGCGACGGCGAACACCATCACCTTGACGGTCGCGGCGAAGACATCCCAGCCGACCACGAACTGATCGAAGTAATGGTTGTACGTTCCGGTCGGCGTCCCGTGGATGGTCGTCACGATCAGGGCGCAGGAGGCGTAGCTGAGGATCAGCGCGACCACGAAAGCCGGTGCGACGGCGATGATCCCGGCGATGACCCGGGTCGTGACGACGAACGGCACCGACCGGATGCCGAGCGATTCGAGTGCGTCGATCTCCTCGGAGATGCGCATGGAACCGATCTCCGCGGTCATCCGGCACCCGGCCTGCGCCGCGAAGCCGATTCCCGCCGCGATCGGCGCGAGCTCACGGGTCACCCCGAAGGCCGAGATGAGCCCGCTGAGCTGACCGAGCGACAACAGGTTCAGCGCGCTGAACGCCTCGATCCCGATGGACGCGCCCATGGCCGCCCCGAGCAACAGCATCAGGGGCACCACGCCGCCGCCGATGATGACCGAACCGCGGCCCCAGGTCATGTCCGTCACCATCGTGATCGTCTGGCGCCGGTAGTGCACGAGCGCGTAGGGCACCGACGAGAGCACCTGCCAGCCGAAGCCGATCACGAAACCGATCGACTCGATCGGGCCGAGCGGATGAAGGCGGCGGCGCCGGAGCCGGCCCACCCACCGCAGCCCGACGGGATAGTAGGGAGCAGCGCTCATCAGGCCATCCTCACGGGGAAGAACATCGTGACCACCTGCGTGATCACGGTATTCAGCACGACGGCCGCGGCGATCGACATCACCACGGCCGCATTGACCCCGTCGGCGACACCGCGCGGCCCACCCTTGGCCTCCAACCCGCGCTGACAGGCGATGACGACGACGAGAAAGCCGAACATCAACGCTTTGACCAGCGAGACCCACACATCGATCGAGGTGGTGAAGGCGCCGAAGGACTGCCAGTAGCTGCCCGGGGTGACGTTCAACGCCGACACCGCGACCACGAACCCGGAGCTGACGCCGACGAAGATGATCAGGATATTGAGCAGCGGCGCCACCAGCATCATGGCCGCGATCCGCGGCACGACCAGGCGTTGCACCGGGTCGATGCCCATCACCCGCAGCGCGTCGACCTCTTCGCGAATGGTCCGCGCTCCCAGGTCGGCGGCGATGGCGGCGGCGCCCGCACCGCCGAGCAACATCGCCGTGGCCATCGGCGCGCCCTGTTTGATCACGCCGAGCCCACCGGCGGCACCGATCATCGAATCGGCGCCGAGTTCGGACACGATATTGCCGACTTGAGCGGAAACGATGACACCGAACGGAATGGCCATCAAAATGCTCGGCACCGCGGTGACTCTGATCAGAAACCAGGCCTGCGTGAGAGTTTCGTGTATCTGGAATCGCCCGCGAATGGCGTCGTTCGCACCGATGTACACGGCCACGGCGCCGATGCGCAATGCCCGGCCAAGCGTCGCCACGCTCGAAAGGACGGTATCGGAGAAGTTGCGTCGAATTATCCGGCCCGCACTCGCCCGTTCCGCCTCCGGTACATCCGGGTCACTCGTGCCCGCCACACCGACCGCAGCCGGTGCGACTTCGCCGTCTACCCCTGCCATGGCGGTGACCGTACCATATGATTTGGACCACATTCCAGACACTGGTCCAGATTTCTGACCAGCTTCGAAATCGGACGACATCGGCCGGTAGAGGGCCTCCCCTGCGGTCGAAAGCGTTGTGCTGAACTTGTGTCGATGGTACCGTCCAGACACATGTCCAGCTACCTGTCTCCCCCGGGGCGATCGACCCCTGCTTCCGACCGAGACGACCCTTCGAAACCGGGGTGTTCACTATGACGAGCGCTGCTGTGGAGCCCGTGACTTTCGATCCGTACGACTACGGATTCCACGATGATCCGTATCCGACTTACCACCGTTTGCGCACCGAGGCACCGCTTTATCACAATCCCGATCTCGATTTCTGGGCACTTTCCCGGCATGCCGATGTGATCGCGGCATTTCGGGACAGCAACCGGCTCTCCAGTGCTAATGGCGTCTCGCTCGATCCGGCGGCCTGGGGGCCGCACGCGCATCGGGTGATGTCGTTCCTGGCGATGGACGATCCACGGCATATGCGGATGCGCAGACTCGTTTTCAAGGGATTCACGCCGAAACGTGTGGCCGAGATGGAAGTTCGCATCCGCGAGATCACCCTCGAGCATCTCGAGCCCGCGCTCGCGCGGGGCAGCTTCGACTGGATCGACGATGTCGCGGGCAAGCTGCCGATGGACGTCATCTCCGAACTGATGGGGGTCCCGGAAGCCGATCGCGCCGAGATCCGCCGGTTGGCCGATCTGGTGGTGCACCGCGAAGAGGGCGTGCTCGATGTGCCGGTCGACGCGATCGACGCCTCGATCCGGCTGTTCGGCTACTACACCGACATGGTCGCCCAGCGTCGCGCCGCGCCCGCCGACGACCTCACCTCGGCGCTGCTCGATGCCGAGATCGACGACGACAGCCTCACCGACGAGGAGATCATCGGCTTCCTGTTCCTGATGGTCGTCGCCGGAAACGAGACCACCACCAAGCTTTTGGGCAACGCCCTCTACTGGGCCGCCACCAATCCCGCGGAATACGCCAAGGTCGTCGCCGAGCCGGAACTGGTCAGCGACTGGGTGGAGGAGACGCTGCGCTACGACACCTCGAGCCAGATCGTGGCCCGCACCGCGGCGGTCGACCTCGACTACCACGGCGGCACCATCCCGGCGGGCGCGAAAGTGCTGCTGCTGATCGGCTCGGCCAACCGCGATCCGGCGGCGTTCGACGACGGCGACAGCTATGTCATCGACCGCACCAGCGGCTCCGCGCTCGCCAGTTTCGGTGCGGGCGTGCACTTCTGCCTCGGCGCGCACCTGGCCCGGCTGGAGGCCACCATCGTGCTCGGCGAATTCGCCTCGCGGGTCGCGGCTTTCGATGTCGACGCCGACGGAATCTCGCGCGTGCATTCCACGAATGTCCGCGGCTTCGCCAAACTCCCCATCACAGTAGAGGTCAGCTAGTGCCCCGATTCGAACCCCATCCCGACCGCAGGCCCGCGCTGATCGCCGGCGCGTCCTCCGGTATCGGCGCCGCGACGGCGGTCGCGCTGGCCGAACTCGGCCATCCGGTGGCACTCGGCGCGCGCCGCGTCGAACTGTGCGAGGAGCTCGCCGCCAAGATCCGCGCGGACGGCGGCGAGGCGTACGCCCATCGACTCGACGTCACCGACGGCGCCTCCGTCGACGAGTTCGTGACGGCCGCCGAACGCACCATCGGCCCCACCGAGATCCTCGTCTCCGGCGCGGGCGACATCGAATTCTCGCTCGTCGGCGAGATGGACCCGGAACGCTTCCTGTTCCAGGTGCAGGTCCACCTCGTCGGCGCGCAGCGTCTGGTCCATCGGGTGCTGCCCGGGATGACGGCGCGCAGGCGCGGCGATCTCGTGGTGATCAGCTCCGACTGCGCCGACAACCCACGGCCACGGTCGGGTGCCTACAGCGCCGCGAAGAACGGACTGGAAGCGATGGTCGGCCAATTGCGTATGGAGCTGGAGGGCACCGGAATTCGCGCCTCGCTGGTCCGTCCCGGTCCGACGCTGACCGGGATGGGCATGGATTCGACGCCGGAGATCGTCGGACCGGTGCTCCAGGACTGGAAGCACTGGGGCTTGGCCCGCCACCCCTACATGCTGCGGCCGCAACACCTCGCCGCCGCGGTCACGACGGTGGTCTCGATGCCGCGTGGGGCCCACATGGTGCTGGTCGAGGTACAGCCGGAGGCGCCGCTGCGGCCGGTGCCGGACGGGGGTGCGTCATGAGAATCGTGGTCGACCCCGATCTGTGTCAGGGACACGGTGTCTGCCAGGACGAGGCGCCCGCGGTCTTCACCGTGCCCAAGCGCGGCACGGTCCAGATCACCGATCCCACCCCCGGCGACGCGCAACGCCACGCCGTCGAGGCCGCGATCCGCTACTGCCCGACCCGGGCGCTGTCGATCGCCGACGACGAATCCTCCGCGAAAGGCACTGACTGATGGCGAGTCTCGACCCGATGAGCAGCTACGCCGGCTTGTCCAGAGATCAGCTGGCGGTGCTGGTTCCCGAGTTGCTGCTGTGCGGTCACCTCATCGACCGGTCCGGGATGGCACACACCATCGGCGCTTTCGGCCGTGAGGGGATGACGGCGGTCGCGATCGAGGAGTGGCAGCTGGCCAGTCCGATCTACACCCGTCGAATGCAGCGGGCCCTGCGCTTCAGCGGCGACAGCGTCGAGACCATCTTCAAGGGGCTGCAACTCGATATCGGCGCGCCGCCGCAGTTCATGGACTTCCGGTTCCGCGTCGACGACCACGATCACGGCGAGTTCTGGCTCGACCACTGTGGGGCGCTGGCCGATGTGGAGCCGATGGGCGAGGAGTTCGTGGTGGCGATGTGCCACGACATCGAGGACCCCACCTTCGACGCGACGGCGCTGGCCACCAATCCGCACGCCCAGGTGCGGCCGATCCACCGTCCTCCGCGCAAGCCCGCCGACCGGACCCCGGTGTGCGCGTGGACCGTCGTCATCGACCCCGCGCACGTGCCTCCAGCGATTCCCCGCAATGCCGCGCTCGTCGCGAATTCCGTTGCCGCCGGCCTGGAGCTGGCCGAGATCGACCCGGGCGAAGAAGGCAAGGCCGACTACACCGGTCCGCTGCTGAGTGATCTGCGGTTCGCCGATTTCTCCCACGCGGCGTTGCGGCGGATGGCCGACGAGATCTGCCTGCAACAGCATCTGCTGACGCTCGGTTTCATGGTCGCCATCAGAGAGCGTTCCGATGCGGCCACCGCGCTCGGCATCGGGCGCAAGCAGTTCGCCGGGATCGCCGGACTGACCTCCGAGCGCCTGCGCAAGTGCCTCGACCTCGGCCACGATCCGCACGCGCTCGCCACGGTCCTGCGTCTGCATCCGGCACTGAACCCGTTGAGCTACACGGGGATCGAGATCGCGCTCGCGAACTCCGCTGTGCGTCTACGTTTTCCGCATACCAGTGGGGCGCAGACCGATGGCGCGTGGCCGTCGATGCTGACCGCCGATGACCTTCGCCCGCTCGATGCCCTGGTCCGCGGCGTCGACCCGCGGTTCGTCACCCGTCTCGCCGGCACCGACCAGCACGGTTGGACCGTCGAGATCGACCAGGCCGACCACCCCTTCCGGGAAGCGTCCGAAGTCGCGGTGACCCGTTTCAGCACCGGTGCGGGCTTCTCCTTCACCGACCGGGGAAAGCCCCTGCCGCTCACCGTCGTGTGAGAGATCGCCGAGAGAGATTGACATGGCCAACAACTTCGCCGACCTGTTCGAACACTCCGTCGACGCCATGCCCGATCGGATCGCGCTGATACAGCGCGACCGTCGAGTGTCGTTCCGGGAGCTGGATATTCGCGCCAACCAGCTCGCGAACCAGCTGGCCGGGTCGGGCGTTGGACACGGCACGCACGTCGGATTCCAGATGCACAACAGCATCGAAACCATGGAGACATTGATCGCCTGCTTCAAGCTGGCCGCTGTCCCGATCAATATCAACTACCGATACAGCCCGACCGAGCTGGCCTATGTCTACGACAACGCCGACCTCGAAGTCCTGGTCTATCACGCCTGTTACGAAGAGACGGTCCGCGCGGCCCTCGCACTCGTGCCGACGGTGCGCCGGTCGATCTGCGTCGACGACGACCGCGATATCGGCGCAGCGGGCACCGGAGCGATCCGGTACGACCAACTCGTCGCCGCCGGAAAGCCGTCCCGCCCGCAGGTCACTCGCACCGCGGACGACCTGTTCATGATGTACACCGGTGGTACCACCGGCATGCCCAAAGGCGTCATGTGGCGCCAGGAGGACATGTGGCGCGTCCTCGGCGGCGGCATCGACTTCTACACCGGCGAACCGGTGCGCGATGAATTCCAGCAGTCGGCGACCGGTGCGCAGGGGGTGCCGAGCATCTGGTTCGTGCTCCCGCCGCTGATCCACGCCGCGGCGATGATGCCGACCTTCAACGCCCTGTGGTCGGGTAACGCCGTGCTGTTCGAGCCGCGGTTCGACCCGGCGCAGATCTGGCAGTCGGTCGCCACCCATCGACCGCATGTCATGGTCATCACCGGCGACGCCATGGCTCGCCCGCTCATCGATGCCTTCGATACGGAGCCGGTCGACGCCGCCTCGCTGCTCGTGATCGCCTCGGGGGCGGCGCTGCTGTCCCAGCCGGTGAAGAACGCGCTGCTGGAGAAGTTTCCGACGTCGATGGTGTCGGACTCGATCGGCTCGTCCGAAACCGGTTTCGGCGGTATCGGTTTCGCACAGAAGGACGACGATCCGGCGCGCGGTCCCCGGGTGCAGACCGGACGCGGCGCGGTGGTCGTCGACGAGGACGGCAAGCCGGTCGGGCCCGGCGAGGAGGGCTGGCTGGCCAAGACGGGCGCGGTCCCGCTCGGCTACTACAACGACCCCGAGCGCACGGCCCGGCTGTTCAAGACGGTGGACGGCGCCCGCATCGTCGTCACCGACGACCGGGCCCGCGCCGAGGCCGACGGCTCGATCACCCTGATCGGCCGCGGCAACATGGTGATCAACACCGGTGGCGAGAAAGTGTTCCCCGAGGAGGTCGAGGCCGTCGTGAAGTCGCACGACGCGATCTACGACGCGGTGGTCATCGGCGTCCCGCACGAACGGTGGGGTCAGCAGGTCGCCGCGATCATCTCGATCGCTCCCGACCACACCCTGGACGTCGACGCCGTCCACACCCATGTGCGTCCGCACCTGGCCGGATACAAGATCCCCAAACTCCTCTGGATCGCCGACACGATCTCCCGCTCCCCCAGTGGCAAACCCGACTACCGCTGGGCCAAGGACTACGTCACCGACCGGGACCCCGACCATCGGTCCGAGTGAGCGGGCTACCTGCGTCGGGAGTCAGCTTCCGGCGCAGGGCTTTTCGGATCATTGGGCGGTGCCGGTGCACTCGAATCGCCTGTTGCGCCAATGGCCACGGTTGACTACGCAGGCCGGCTGAAGGCTGCCAGGCCCGCGCTCGTCAGATGATCTTGGCGTCGATCAGCAGTTTCCAGATCTCGCCCTGGTCGACGACCTCGACGCCGAGCTTCTCGGCCTTGGCGAGTTTGCTGTCACCGACGCCCGCGCCGGTGATGAGCATGTCGGTATTCGCCGAGACCGAGGATGCCGCCGTGGCTCCCGCCTGCTCGCACAGACGCTGGAACGTCGGCCGGGCGACCTTCTCGCCGGAGCGTGGGTCGCTGATCGCGCCGGTGATCACCACGGTTTTGCCCTCGAGGGGTGCGCCGGCCGCGATCACCGGCGGCAGGTCCTCCTCGCGCACGTCAAGGGAGACACCGAGTTCGCGCAGGCGGTCCAGTTCTGGACGCAGCCGCGTCAGGTGGGCGACCAGGGAGGCGGCGACCTTGGGGCCGATGTCCTCCACCCCGACGAGTCGTTCCTCGCCCGCGTCGGCGACCTCTTCCAAGGAGCCGAAGCCCGAGCGGGCCAGCCGCGCGGCGGTGCCGTCGGAGGCCATCGGGATCGCGAGGCCGATCAGGGCGCGGCGCAGGCCGACCTGGCGGCTGGCGTCGATCGTATCGATCATCCGCGCGGCGGAGATCTCGCCGATGCGATCGAATTCGAGCAGCCGCTCCTTGGTGAGCGTGTAGAAGTCCGACGGGCTTTCGAGAATTCCGGCCTCGGCGAGGCGCTCGATCCACACTCCGCCGATGGCATCGATGTCGGCGGCCGCGCGCGAGGCCCAGTGGATCAGCCTGCGCACCGTTTGGGCGGGACAGGAAACGTTGGTGCAGAACAGTTCTCGACTGTTTCCCTGCTCGGTGACGGGCTGTCCACACGACGGACAGGCGGTGGGCGAGACGATCTCGAGCTCCTCGCCCGTGCGCTTGGCGGCGTCGAGCACACCGGCCACGAACGGGATCACATCACCCGCGCGGCGCACCAGCACCGTGTCGCCGATCTTGATATCGCGGGCCCTGATCACCTCTTGGTTGGCGAGGGTGGCCTTCGTGACCGTCGTGCCGCCCACGAACACCGGCTCCAGCCACGCGACGGGAACGATCTTGCCGGTCTTGCCGACGTCCCAGATCACCTCGCGCAGCAGGGTGGTCTTCTCCTCGGCGGCGAACTTGAACGCCAGCGCGCCACGCGGGGAATTCGACCGGGTTCCGGCCGCCGCGTAGGCATCTCGGTCGGCCAGCCGCAGCACCGCGCCGTCGATGTCGTAGTCCAGATCATTGCGGCCCTGCTCGATCTCGGTGATCGCCGCCTGCGCCTGCGCGGCGTCGGCGCACAACCGCATCTGCGCACCCGCGACCCCGATCGCGCGCAGGCCCTCGCCCAGGTCGTGCGCGGCGTCGTCGGCCGAGGTGTCGAGGTCGAAGCCGAAGAATAGCAGGCGCCGCTCCGACACGGTGGCCGGGTCCTTGGCCCGCAGCGTGCCCGCGGCGGCGTTACGTGGATTGATCAGCGGCTTGTCCGGGTGCGCGGTGTTGTAGGCGAGGAAGGTCGAGCGCAACATCACCGCCTCGCCACGCACTTCGACGCGGCCGGGTAGCTCGATGCGCTCGGGAGCTCCGTCGACGAGGGCCCGGACCAGCGGGGTCACGTCGTCGCCGGTGGTGCCGTCGCCGCGGGTCACCGCACGCGCCAGCCGCCCGTTCTCGTAGACGAGCGACAGCGACAACCCGTCGAGCTTGGGCATCACGACCACCGACTGGCCGGGGAAACGATCGAAGAACGCCGCGACCTGTTCCGGTTTGGTCGACTTCTCCAGCGAGAGCATCGGCCGCGCGTGCCGGACCGGGGCGTGCAGCACCGCGGGCGCACCGACCTGGTCCAGGGGGTTGGGATCCGGCGCGAGGTCGGGATGCGCCGCGATCAGGGCACGCAGTTCGTCTTCGATCGCGTCGAATTCCGCGTCGGCGACCAGCGGCGCACCCTGGTAGTAGGCATCGCGCAGCACGACCATCCGGTCGGCGAGTTCTTGGATTCGTTCCCCTGTTTCCACGGACAAGACGCTACCGATACCCACCGACATCTACGGTCCCGACATTCGCGATCGGTTCGGTGCGGCAGCAGGTCGCCACCTCTTTCCCTGCATCGGCCGCCTCGCGCAGCCCCTTGCCGGTGCGCTGTGGTGTGCTCACGCGCGCAGGTGCCGGTCGAGCAGAGCGCTGAATTCGCTGGGATGGGTGAGATAGCCGAGATGGCCGCCGGGGAACTCGGTGACTCGGTGGTGCAGCCGCGTAGCGAGTGCTGTTGTCGCGCGGCGCGGCAGTTGGTCACCGCTGTCCGCGCCGACGCCGAACAGCACCCGGGTGTCGGCTGCCCGCAGCGCCGGGAGATCGGGGTAGTAGCGGGGGGTGTGGGGCAGCATGCGGGTGAGGAAGTAGTCGCCATCGGGGTCGGCGTTCTCATCGGGTCGGGAGTCGGGTGTGTCGTCGTCGCCGTCGGACGAGGTGGGCATGCCCGTGACACTGAGAAACTGAGCCCAGGCGGCTGGGGCTCCGGCGGTGTGGAACGCCGTGACGACCTCGTCGATTCGGGTACGGATCTCGGCTGCGTCCGGCAGAGCGGTGATGACCGGGGGTTCGTGGGCTACCAGTGTCCGCACGCGGCCGGGGCTCGCGGTGACGAGGGCGATACCTGTCAGTGCTCCGCCGCTGCTGCCGAAGAGGTCGACCGGTTCGTCGGTGACGGCTGCCAGGAGGTGGGACAGATCGGACGCGCGCAGTTCGGGAGTGTCGTCGTAGGCGTCGGACTCGCTGGTGCTGCGGTGAGTTCCTCGCGGGTCGTAGGTGAGCACCGTGCGTTCGGTGGCGAGGAGTTCGGCTAACTCTGCGTAAGCGTCGGTACCGAGCGGGGTGCCGAGCAACGCGAGCAGCGGTCCTGTCCCGCGTGTCTCGTAGTACAGCCTCGCCCCCGGCGCGTGGCGAGTCGGTGGAACCAGCGTGTGGAAACCGAGCGCGCTGCGTGACCGTGCCATGGCAGCTCCTTTTCATTGCGCGTGCATTGCGAACCGAGCGATCCCAGCGTCGAACAACGTGCTCGAATCAGCATCCACCCTGGGGAGACTTCGCGGTAGACCAGCACCGGCACCGCGGGCTCGATCGCCCGGGACGCGAGCACTGTCCCGTCGGCCGGGTCCGCGAGACCGCCAGGCTCGGCGTAGAACGAATCCCGTTCCGAACGGCGGCACTGCCGTAGCGGCCCGCGGTCTACTTGGCGTCGCCGTAGCACTGGACCACCGCCGTGGTAAACGGGAACCGGACCGGGGTCTGTCCGAAGGCGATCCGCCCCGCGGTGTTCGCGGCGGTGGCGATCGCCGCGGCGACGGTGGCGGCTTCCTCGGTCGGACAGTGCACGATCACCTCGTCGTGCTGGAAGAAGACGAGTTCCGCGCGGAGGTCGCGGATCGCGTGCCGGATGCCCGCCAGCACCAGCAGTGCCCAATCGGCGGCACTGCCCTGCACCACGAAGTTCCGGGTGAAGCGGCCGCGGGCGCGGGCGGCGGAATCGGCGCGGGTGGCTTGCGGTGTGTCTGTGTCGTCGGGCGCGACCGACAGCGGTGTGCAGGTGCGGCCCAGCCAGGTGCGCACGAGGCGGCCCTCCTCGCCTGCCCGCGCCGCGTCGTCGACGTAGGCCACGGCGGCCGGGTATCGCCGGCGCAGGCCCGCCATGTGGGTCAGGGCGTCGCCGGAGGTCTGGCCGTAGATGGCGCCGAGCATTGCGAGCTTGGCTTGGTCCCGGTCGCCGCCGAATCCACGGGCCGCCAGGTCCGCGTACAGGTCTTCGCCGCGGCCCGCCACGTCCATCAAGCCAGGGTCACGCGAGATCGCCGCGAGCACCCTCGGTTCCATCTGGTCGGCGTCGGCGACCACCAGCGACCAGCCGGGGTCGGCGCGGATCGCTTGCCGGATCACTTTCGGAATCTGTAGTGCGCCACCGCCATTGGTAGTCCAGCGGCCCGAGACGGTGCCGCCCGGCAGGTACTCGGGCCGGAAGCGGCCGCCGTGCACCCACTGTTCGAGCCAGGACCAGCCGTGCGCCGTGTACAGGCGGTACAGCGATTTGTAGGCCAAGAGCGGGGCGACGGCCGGGTGGTCGATCTGCTGGAGTTCCCATTTCCTGGTGGAGGACAGGAGGATCCCGGCGCGACCGAAGGCTCTGATGATGTCGGCGGGGAGGTCGGGCCGCACGCGCACTCCGGTCCCGAACGCCCGCGACACCTCGTCGGCGAGCTCGGCCATCCGGCGTGGTTCCGAGCCGCCCGCAAAGCGTTCTCCCAGCATCGAATCCAGCAATTCGCGATGCACATCGGCACGCCACGGGATTCCGAGCCCGCCCATCTCGACGGCGACGAGCATGCCCGCCGATTCGGCCGCGAGCAGCAGCCGCATCCGGTCCGGATGCTCGGTCGCGGCGGTGCGGGCGACCTGTGCGGCATAGACCGCGAGCAGGGCGGCGAACTCGTCGATTCCGGGCGGTAACGGTGCGGGGCCCGACTCGAACAATGACGGCTGGGTCTGCGCGGCCCGCAACGGCGCATCCGGTGGGACGGGCAAATTGTGTAGCCGCGCCCAGGCCGCCGCCAGCGACCGCGCCTGGCCCGACTGCCCTTCCTCGTACCCGATCAGCAGCGCCTCCGCCGCCTGCGCGTCATAACAACGCTCGACGCGCACGCCCGCCGCCAACAGCGTCCGGTAGATCTCCGCGGTGGATCGCCACACCCACCGCTCGACCTCGGGACGCGACCGCACCGCCTCGACGAGCGAGGCCTCATCGACCACCGGTCCCGCGGGTCGACCATCCTGATCGAGCGGACACAACCGGGCGCCACCATCGCCCGTCTCCGCAATCGCCCACCTCACCTGCCAGAGTCTGGCAGCCTGGTCCGACACAAACGCTGGTCGACGCTAGCCGCGGCCTGTCACAGCGGCATGAGCAACGCCCGCCGCGGCCCGTTCCCGCCGCTCGCGCGACGGCATCGCCAACGTCAGGCCGGCGAGAACGAAGGCGACCACAGCGATCGCACCCATCATCATGATGCTGCCGCCGAGGCTGTGCGAACGGAAGAACACCGTGGTCAACACCGCGAGGCCGACCGCGTTCCCGACCTGCTCGACGGTCGGCAACACACCCGAGGCCTCCGCCATCCGATCGGCGTCCAACCCGGACAGCATCATCGGTTGCAGTTGCACACCGAAGACCCCGACCCCGAATCCGGCCGCGAACACCGGTCCCGCGCAAAGCAGCGCGCTCGCCACCCCGTCAACCAGGTGCAGGTACACCCCACCCGCGCCGATACATCCGCCGAACAGCGCGATCCCGGCAGCCAGCGCCCGGATATCCCAGCGGGGAACCAGAATCAGCGAACCGATGGCGCCCGCGCCGGCGCCAAGCGCGAACAGGGTCATCACCATGCCGGTGCGCAGCGGCGAATAGCCGAGCACATCCTGCATGGTGATCGAGGCGGCGAACACGAACGCGGTGAACAGTCCGAAGAAGGCGCCGACCAGCACCGAACCGATCCGGAAACCGTGGTTGCCGAACAGGTCGAGGCGCACGAGCGGGTTGTCGCCACGCGCGGTCCGGCCGCGCTGGTGCGCGAGGAACACCCCGATCAGGACGAGCCCGGCGCCGGTGACGGCGACGAGGTCGAGCCGCCACCCGTACTGCTGGATCTGCGCAATCCCGGCGATCAGGGCGAACAGGCCGACCCCGGACAGCGCGGCACCGACCAGGTCGAGTCGATGGCGACCTTCCGGACGTGCGCGGTCAAGGAACTTCCAGGCCAGCGCGAACGCGAACAGCCCGATCGGCAGATTGATCAAGAAGACCGACCGCCACCCCCACCCACCGATGTCGATGGTGAGCAGTACGCCGCCGACAATCGGCCCGAGCATCCCGGCGAACCCGGCCACTCCCCCGTACAGCGCGAACACCAACGGATGCCGTGCACGCGGAAAACCGGCCGTGAGAATCGCGATCGTCTGGGCTGCCATACCGGCCCCCGCCGCCCCTTGAACAACCCGGGCGATCACCAATTCGGTCGCGCCGCCGGCCAACCCGCACCACACCGAGGCGGCGGTGAAGGCCGCCACCGACACCAGGAACATCTGCCGCCGACCGACCATCGCGCCGATCCGCGCGGCGGTGAGCAGGGTGCACGCGAATGCGAGCGCATAGCCCGAAATCACCAGCAGCTGAGCCGATCTCGACGCACCGAGGTCGGCGGTCAGATTCGGCAGCGCGGTATTCACGATCGTCACATCGATCATCTGCATGAACACCGCGATCAGGCACGCACCGAAGGCCAGCCACGCACCGAGCTCGGGCACCGCCACCTTCGCGGCCCCGGCGTGGTCGCTCATGACACGAGCTCCATCGTCGCGCGCGGGGCCGACATCGACATCTGGGTCGGGAAATTCAGCTGCACCATTCGATGCGGTGCCGCCACCTCGAACAGCGCGATGAACGGCGGCACGACAGAGCCGACCATCTTGTCCAGCATGCCGTTCACCTGGTCGAAGCCGGGCCGCAACCGCACCTGCCAGCACGGGAAGACCCCGGCGGGTCCCGCGAAGACGACCTGTTTCTCCACCCGGACGAGCAGTGGCCAGTGCACCGCCGACGCGAGCCACACATCGACCGATTCGACCAGCCCCTCGGCGAATTCCAGTCCACGCAGCATCGTCAGACCCCCGGCGATCGGCATCACATTCGGGGGGAACGGCCCGGGCAGGCCACCGAACTGCAGATGCACGGTGTCGACGAAATTCACCTCCTCACGCGACACCACCGTCGAGCCCGACCGGGTCTGCGCGCGATAGGTTTCCGCGTGCAGTCGCCCCTCGATGCGCCCGATGCGCTGCTCGACGGTCATGACCAGTTCACGGTCGCTGTTGCCCTCAGGACTCGCCTCGAGTGTCGTGCGATACCCGCCCCGGTCGTGCACGACGACATGGCAGACCTCGAAGCCGCCCGGCTCACCGGCGATGCCGACGTGGTAGCGCGATTTCTCGCCGTCGGGAATGCCCGGGTCACGAAAGATGGTCGGTACGAACTCTTCTCGGATCATGGGTGCTCCGCGGCGCTGTCGATGATGGCTCCGAATACGGATTTCATGGTGTCCAGGTAGCGACCCACCGACTCCTGCGCGATCGCGGTATCGGGGAAGATGACGCTCAGCGAGGTCCGGCCAGGCAGCCGGTTGATCCAGATGAGCGCCTCCTCCGAGGCGGCGCGGTTGGCGAACACGCCGGCGTTCATGCTGTCGAACAGTTCGTTGCCGAGGAAGTCCCTCGCGTCGATGAACGAGATCATCGGGGTGACCCAGCCCGGTTCGACCTTGATCTCGGAATCCGCGGGCAGGAGGTCGAGAACGCGGTGAAAAGAGGTGCCTGCCAACAGCAGTCCGCTGTCGTAGGCGCGCTGGGCGGTCTTGAGCGCACGGGCGATCGTGGTGCGGTCGCTGAGCGGGAAGGCGACCGGAACCAGCGTCACGTACCAGCCCACCGAATTGTTCTCGGCCGCGGAGGTTCTCGTGCTGACCGGAGTCATCCCGAAGTAGTAGTCCGAGCCGACGAGTTCGCGTTCGGCCAACGCGGCCGCCGCGAACACACCGCCGGCGAAATCGGCGCCGTTGGCCCGGCACACTTCTTCGAATCGGCCGGCCTGCTCGTCGTCGAGCAGCACGATGGCGCGGTGCGCGCTGCGGTGATAGCCGTCGGTCTTCGCGCCCAAGTCCAGCGGGAAGCTCGGCAGCTTGTTGTCGTTGCCGCCCAGCAGGGCGAGCCACTTCTTCACGCCCGGCGAGCTCAGGCTCTGCTGATCGCTGAAGAACCGTTCGTTGCGGCAGTAGTCGAGGTAGCTCGCCGCGGGGGCGAGCGGTTCGGCCTCGTCCCACAGTTCGGCGGCGTAGAGCTGGGCGAAGTCGGCCGCCGACAGGTACTGCCCGAGGCCGTCGGTGTGCAGATGGTCGACGGCCAGGTACACGGTGGTGGAATCTTCGTGCTCGATGGTGCCGAAGGTGAAGCAATCCCAGTGGAACGGGCCGGGCGTGGTCTTCTCGACGTGCCGGCAGATCGCCTCTGGGTCGTCGACGAAACCGTAGTCGACCGGGACGAACTCGACATCGGCCTCGGGCACCAGGTGACGGCGCACCGTGCCACCGTGTTCGACAGCGAACCAGGTGCGAAAGGTGTCGTGGCGCATCAGGAAGGCGTGGATCACGCGGGTGATCGCATCGCGGTCGAGGTCACCGGTGGGGATCTCGGCGGTGACCAGGCACAGCCCCGAGAACCGGAAGTCCGCCTCGGCGTGCCGGTCGGCCAGGCGCAGGTATTGCTCCTGCTGTAACGACGGCGGTGCCGGGTGGGCGGGCGCCCGCGCCGCCCGCGCGACCGAGTCCGCCGAGGCGAACCAGGTCACGAGCCGGCCGGGTGTCGGCCGCCATTCGTCGATCAAGCCGAAGTCGACCATCAGTGCGATCCCGCCATCGAGGCCGCCACCGGTTGATCGACAGTCCACTGTTCGGGCACCACCGCCTCCTGCGGCGCGGTGTCACCCGAAGCTGACGGAAGTGGCGGTGTGACAGCGGGTTCGGACGCCAGAATCAGTTCCGCGACCTTTGGTCCGGCCTGTTCCAGACTGAACGAGCGGCCCATCTGCATCGACATCAGGTCGATGCCGAGTGTCTTGGTGACCCGGGCGCCCAATTCGACGGCCATCAACGAGTCCAGCCCCAGTTCCGGTACCGGCACCGTCATATCGATCGACTCGACCGGAACCCCCATCACCACGGCGAGTTCGTCGGCCATCTTGCGGGCGATGGCGGGCCCACGCTTGGCTTCCTCCATCGCGGCCAATTCCGCACGGAGCCTGGCCAGTTCGGAGGTGTCCTTCGCCGACGACCGCGCCAGCGCGGCGGTGCGGCCGGTGCGCACCAACTGCGGGAAGGTTCCGGTGAGTTTCGCCCAATCGGTGGGGATGATCGCCGCGTTCGTCGCGCCGAGACACAAGGTCTGTTCGAGGTAGGCGGTGGCGTCGGCCATGTCGATCGGACCGAATCCGACCAGGTCCAAGTATTTTTCGGCGGTTTCGTCCGAAGCCATGCCGCCCGAGGCACCCGAGAGGTGGCCCCAGCCGACACACAGCGCGCGCTCACCGTCCGCGGCCCACCGCCGTGCCAGAGCTTCGACGGCGACATTGGCGGCGCAGTAGTTGTACTGACCGTAGATCCCATACATCGAGCCGCCCGAGGAGCACAGCACGAACATGTCAAGGGCGATGCCCGCGTCGGCGACCGCCTGGTGGATCGCCTGCGCACCATGGACTTTCGGGCGATAGACGCGGTCGAGTTCACCGAACTCCATCTTGGCGAGCCGGTTGTCGGCCACCGCGCCGGCGGCGTGGAAGACCCCGCGCAGCGGGTGTTCGTCGCGATGCGCGCGCGCCACGATCGCGGCGACGGCGTCGGCGTCGGTGACGTCGGCCTGTTCCTCGATCACCTCGATACCGAGTGCCCGCCAGGCCTCGAGCTGGCGCCGCGCGGTCTCGGTGGCCGCCCCGCCACGCCCGACCAGCACCAGCCTGCGCGCGCCACGCAACGCCAGCCAACGCCCGATCGCCAATCCGAAGCCGCCGAACCCGCCGGTGACGAGATAGCTTGCGGTGCCATCGATATCGAGTGCGGGCAGGTAAGGCCGGACGGGTGGCTGTGGGTCGTCCATCCGCAGAGCGACTCGACCCACCCGCGAGGACCGCAGTGTCTCCTCGAACGCCTTGCTCACCTCGTGCGTCTCGAACATCTGGTAGGGCAACGGGGTGTAGGTGCCTTCGGTGACCTTCTCGAACACTCGTTCCAGCAGGCGCGACAGTCGCTGCGGGCGCACCGCGACCAAGCGGTCGAGGTCCATCGAGTAGTAGGCGAGATTCTTGTCGAAGTTGGCCAGTTCCAGCAGACCACCGGTGTAGATATCGGCCTTGCCGACTTCGACGATGCGACCGAATTCGGCGGCGGCATTGAAGTTCTGACGCAGGATCTCGCCAGGGGCGCTGCTGATGATCACATCGGCACCGGCGCCGCCGGTCAAGGCGAGCACGTCGTCGACGAAGTTGAGCGAGCGCGAGTTCACCGCGTAGTCCGCGCCCATCGCGAGCACGTGCTCGCGTCGTTCCGGCGAGCTGGCGGTACCGATGATGCGTGCGCCGATCGCTTTGGCCACCTGGATCGCCGCGGTTCCGACACCGCCCGCGGCGCCGTGGATCAGCACGGTCTCGCCCGGTTCGAGCCGGGCCAGGTCGTGCAGGGCATACTCGGCCGTGCCGAAGGCGATGGTGCTGGTGCAGTAGCCGGGATCGGTGTCGGCGGGCACGATCACCGCCAGCGCCCGATCGACGACGGCGAACCGGCGCATCATCCCCTTGGATGCCACCGCGACCTTGTCCCCGATCGCGACATCGGTGACATCGGCACCGACCCGCACCACGGTGCCGATGCCCTCCATGCCGGGCACCGTCCCGAAATACGTCGGCGCCAGTTCGCGTTCGCCGAGCAGGCCGATGACCTTGAGCGGGTCCTTGTAGTTCAGTCCGATCACGGCCATCGCGACCTCGACTTCCCCCGCTGCGGGTTGTGGGCGCGGGCACTCCCGCCACGCCACCTGCGACAGCAGCCGGGTCCGCGGCATATCCAGCTCGAAGTTCGCCTCGGGGTCGGCCAGCGGGTGCGAGGTTTCCAGTTCTTCGATGCGCTCCGGCAGCGGTTTCGTCACCACCGGCGCCCAGCGCAGGCCCTCGCGCAGCAGGACCTCGTCGGCGTTGTCGAGCGAAAAAGCGCCCGGCACACCGAGTTCGGTGACCAGATCGGCGATCGACGTGCTCGGCTCGGTGTCGACGAGCCGCCAGCGCAGCGGGGTCTGCTCGTTGAGCAGCACCCGGCGAGCACCGGCGAGCGCGGCCTGGCGCGGGTCGGGCGCGACCTCGGCGCCGGGCGCGGTGAAGGCGGATTCGGTGACCAGGGTGGCATGGACAGCGCCGTCACCGAAGTGGATCTGCGGTGCGGCGCCTTCCACAGTCGGGGTCACGTATTCCGACACCGCGACCGCGATGCGCTTGAGCGTCCACAGGTCGGCGACGTCGTCGGTACCGGCGCCGACCACCACGCAGACGTGCAACCGCTGTGTCCCTTCGGCTTTCGCCGCCGTCAGGTTCGCGACCAGATCCGCTTCCAACGAGTCCCCGACCGGGTCGGCGAAATACACCCGCGCACCCGGAATCGCGGCGGCGAGCGCACCGGTCCGCGCGCTGCCACCGAGCGCGACCATCACCGTGGACACCGATCCGGCCTCGGCGAGCGCCACGGGGTCGAGGGGATCGCACTGTTCCATCGTTTCGGTGTAGTAGAAATCGGCCATCCGGTGCAGGGGGTCGTCGCCGGGTTTGAGCGCGCCGATCTGCAATCCGGTCAAGCGCGCGACCAGCTTTCGGTCCTGGTCGAGCAGATCGACATCGGCGCGCAGGCGCGCGTTGGGATCGCGACGGGCGACCACGGTGATCGCGGCAGGCAGGTCGGCGAGCAGACGCACGGCGCTCACCCCGACAGGCACCATGACGCCCTCGTTGATCCGTTCGTCGGTGAAAAGCATGGCCGCGCACTGCATCGCGGCATCGACCACGGCCGGGTGCGCCAGGTGCCGGGAGTTCGCGGCGATGCTGCCGTCGACCGTAGCGAGCACCACATCGCGTCCTACCCGGACCGAGGTCACCCGCTGGAACGACGGACCGTACTGCAGGCCGGCCGATGCCAAGCCCGCGTAGAACATCGCGGGGTCGACCTCGACACCCACCTCGATGACCGGCAGCTCGACCTGCGTCTGCTCGTGGCTCCCGGTCAAGGTGCGACCCGTCGAGTGCACCGTCCACGCGGTACCGGTGGCGCTGCGCGATCTGATCAGGAAGCGACCGCTGGCCTCCTCGACACTCATCGCGACCAGTGGCACATCAGGGGCACCCATGATCAGCGGTGCGACGAACCGAACACCTTCCAGCGCAACCTGTTTACTTCCGATCCGCTGCGCGGTCGCACTCAATGCCGCATCCAGGTACGCCGCACCCGGCATGATCTTGACACCGTTGACGACGTGATCCGCCAGCCACGGCAGCAGTTCGGTCCCCACCTGCAACAACCACTCCGGACGACCCTCCACATCGGGATCGCCGAGCATCGCGTAACCGTCGGGCGTGCCGAGGCGGGCCTGTTCGAACAGGGGCAGCGCCGAGTGCAGGCGGGTGCGCTGCCAGGGATAGCGCGGCAGCGGCACGTGCGCGGTGGCGCCGCGCTCGGCCGGGAACAGCAGTTCACGGTCGAGGACACCGGCGGCGTGCAGCCCGATCAGGGTGCGCCGGACGCTGTGCGAATCGGACTGCTCACGGTCCAGAGTGGGCACGGTGGTCCCGTGCACATCCGCGTCGACCAGCGCCTCGCGGATATTGCCCGACAGCACCGGGTGCGGGCCGACCTCGAGGAAGATCCGGCTACCCGCGGCGATCAGGCTGCCGATCGCGGCGAAGAACCGCACGGGCTGACGGACATTGGACCACCAGTACTCGGCGTTCCAATCGCCTTCGGTGACGAGTTCCCCGGTCACCGAGGAGTACAGCGGCACCACCGGCGGCTTCGGCGCCAGATCCGCCAGCGCCGTGCGCAGTTCGTCGCGGATCGGGTCCATCAGCCGACTGTGATACGGCACTTCGACTCGGAGCCGGCGCGCGAATATGCCGTCCTCCGTGAGCTTTTCGGCGATCTCGTCGAGCCGGTCGACGTCGCCGGACAGGGTCGAGGAGGTGGGGCTGTTGATGGCGGCGATGTCGACGCGGGGGTCGTCGGCGATGAGCGCGTCGGCCTGCTCCCTGGTCATCGCGACGGCGAGCATCCCGCCGGTTCCCGCGGTGGTGGCCTGCAGGCGCGCCCGGTGATAAGCCACGCGCACCGCCTCGCGCAGGGACAACATGCCGCTGACATACGCGGCCGACACCTCACCCACGCTGTGCCCGACGATGGCCGCGGGGACGATGCCGTATTCGGCCAGCTCGCGCACAAGGCCCACTTGGACAAGGAAATTGGCAGGCTGGGCGACCTCGGTACTGGTGACCCGTGACTCGTCCTCTGGCTTGCGCAATTCCTCGATGATCGACCAGCCCGCGATCGCGCGGAACTGCGCGTCGATCTCCTCGGCGGTGTCGGCGAACGCGCCCCCGGCCGCGAGCAGCCCGCGCGCCATCTGCCAGTGCTGTGGTCCCATCCCCGAGAACACGAAGACCGGCTCCGCGGCACCGGAGGAGACCGTGCGGCCGGCGTCGCGGCCGGTGCCCGACGCGTATTCGTGCAGCTCACGAACCACCTCGTCGGCGGAGCCGTCCAGCAGCACACCGGTACGGAACGGGTGGTGCGCCATCCGGGTCCACGCCGCTTCGGCCAGCCGATCCGGGTCGGCCCCCGCGGTGATCAGCTCGGCGAACCGGCCCGCCAGCGCACGCGCGGCACCGGTGCTGCGGGCGGAGATGGGCAGGATGCCGAGGTGGCGGGCCGGTGCGGTCGACAATGCGGGCGCCCGGAACTCCTGCAGGATCGCGTGGGCGTTGGTCCCGCCGTAGCCGAATCCGTTGACCGCCACCGACATCGGCACGCCGTCGGCGGGCAGCGGCCGCGCCTCGGTCTGGACGTGCAGGCCGAGCTCGTCGAACGGGATGTCGGGGTTCGGATTGTCGAGCCAGCCCTGCGGCGGCACCGTGCGATGCCGCAGCGCCAGCGCGGCCTTGATCACGCTGGCCACACCCGCGGCGGCTTCGGTATGGCCGATCGTCGCCTTCACCGAGCCGACGCCGATAGTGCCGGTGCGCCCGGATGGGGAGCCGAAAACCCTGCCGAGCGCGCGCAATTCGACCGGATCGCCGACCAGCGTTCCGGTGCCGTGCGCCTCCAGGTAGGTGATCTCGCCGGGAGCGAGGCCAGAGCGCTCACACACCGTGCGCGCCAACGCCTCCTGCGAGTCGACATTGGGCACGGTGATCGCGGTCGTGCGGCCGTCCTGGTTCGACCCCGTCGCCTTGATCACCGCGTAGACGCGATCACCGTCGCGCACAGCGTCGTCGAGCTTCTTCAGCACCACCATCCCGGCGCCTTCACCGCGGCCGTAGCCGTCGGCCGAGGCGTCGAAGGACTTGCAGCGACCGTCCGTGGCCAGGAACCCGCCCTTGCACATGAGGACGAAGGTTTCCGGCTGCAGCATCACGTTGACGCCGCCGGCCACGGCCACCCGGCAGTCGTCGTTGTCGAGAGCCTGGCAGGCCAGGTGCAGCGCGACCAGCGACGACGAGCAGGCGGTATCGACCGTGATCGCCGGGCCGACCAGGTTCAGCGCGTAGGCGATGCGATTGGACAGCATCGTGTACGAGGCACTGGCCGGGGTGTGCATATCGGTATGGAACAGCGCGGGGCCGACCACACCGATGACCGATTGGTCGACGACGAAGCCGCCCACGTAGACGCCGATCTGCGCGCCTGCCGAGCGCCCCGCGATCCCGGCGTCGTCGAGGGCCTCCCAGGTGACCTCGAGCATCAGCCGCTGCTGCGGGTCGAGCACCGTCGCCTCACGCGGCGAGATCCCGAAGAAGTCGGGATCGAATGCCCACGGATCACCGGTCATGAAGGCACCGTGTTTGGTGTAGCTGCGCCCCGGCGTCCGCGGCTCCGGGTCGTAGTAGCGACGCCAATCCCAGCGATCGGCGGGCATCTCGACGACACCGTCGCGCTTGTCGACGATAAAGTCCCAGAACGATTCCGGGGAATCGATTCCGCCCGCGAACCGACATCCGATTCCGACAATGGCAATATCCGACACGCGATTTCCTCCGGTTCGACCGGCCTGTGGCATTTGACCGTTGGTGTCAACGTAGAAGCCCGCCGCCGTCGCGATCGTGACGATTACCGACGTCTGGAATTTCGGACGGGTGATAGCGAGGTCCGCTGTGATCGGACCCATATCGCGAAGTTATGGCTCACAACAGTATTCCGAGAAGCATTGTGACCGACCGCAACATTGCGCGGTAGCGACCGAAAAGACCACCGACTCCTGACAAGTTCGACCCATCGCGAGCAGTTGGGAGGCGAATGTGTTCGCCGAGTTGAACCAGTGGGCAGACACCGTCGTGCGGCGGCGATATCTGGTGATCATGGTGATGGTGACCGGATTGCTGGCGCTCGGCGCCTACGGACTCGGCCTCGGTGCGGATCTGAGTGCGAAGGGGTTCGACGATCCGTCGTCGGAATCGGTGCGCGCGGCGCACGTGCGCGACAACGCGTTCGGCCGCGACCACAGCAGTGATGTGATCCTGCTGGTCCGGGCACCCGAGGGCACCACCATCGACGATCCGGCGTTCGCCGGGACCGTCGTGGCGGGCCTGAACAGCCTGCCCCAGCGGTTCCCGGACCAGATCGACCGCGTCAACGGCGCGTACTGGCCGACCGATACCGGCGTGGCGCTTCCTGATGTCTTCGGCTCGCCCGCGAAGGATTACGCGTTCGCCTCGGTCGCGATCAGCGGCCTCGATCCCACCGAACAGGGCCGCAACTACCGCGAGATCGCCGAGGAGTTCGTGATCCCCGGCGTCGAGGTCGAGCTCGCGGGCGGGCAACCGGTGGCACTCGCGTTGAACGACACCATGGTTCAGGATCAGCGGCGGGTGGAGCTGTTCGCCGTTCCCGCTGTCGCGGTGCTGCTGTTCTTCCTGTTCGGTGGCGTCGTCGCCGCGGCGCTACCGCTGATCGTCGGCGGGCTCACCATGCTCGGCGCGTGGGGGCTGTTGCGCTGTCTCACCGCGGTTACCGAGGTGAACTCCTTTGTCTCGCCCGTGGTTTCGATGATCGGGCTCGGCCTGGCGATCGACTACGGACTGTTCGTGCTCAGCCGATTCCGCGAGGAACTCGCCGACGGCCGCACGGTCGAGGACGCGGTCCGGCGTTCGGTGACCACGGCGGGACGCACGGTGTTGTTCTCGGCCTTGATCGTCGTGGTCGCGGCGGCCGGGATTCTCGTGTTCCCGCAGGGCTTCCTGCGATCGTTCGCCTACGGCGCCATGATCACCGTCTCGCTGGCCGCGCTCACCTCGATCACCCTGCTGCCCGCGATGCTGGCGGTGCTGGGCAGGCGAGTCGACTGGCTCGGCGTCGACTGGTTCCGCGCACCGGTCGCGAATGTGCCCGGCAACAGATGGGGCCGGTTCGCCGCAGCGGTCATGAAACGTCCGCTGGCGGTGGCGATTCCGATCTGTCTCGGATTGCTGCTGCTCATCCTCCCGATCCAGCATCTTGCCTTCGGCTCCATCAACGAACGCTTCCTCCCGCCCGACCATCCGACGCGCCTGGCCCAGCAGCATTTCGACGAGCTGTTCCCGCTACGCCAGATCGACCCGATCGACCTGGTCATCGTCACTTTCGACCCCGAAACCGCCGATACCGTCCGCGCCGACGCCAACCACGCCCCCGGCCTGGCCGCGCCGTTCGCCGAACCGATGCAGTCGCCGTTCCAGCCCCAGGTCCTCACCACCCAGTCCGTGCTCGCCGGGTCCGGCGACGCCGAGGCGACCATCGACTATCTGCGGTCGATGCCGCTGCCGCCGGGCACGACACTGATGGTCGGCGGGCAGCCCGCCGTGGAGAAGGACAGCATCGACGCCCTGGTCGAGCGGATGCCGCTGATGATCCTGTTCGTCTTCCTGGCCAGCACACTGCTGATGGCGCTGACATTCGGCTCGCTGGTGCTGCCACTCAAGGCCGCCGTGCTGAACCTGCTCGGCCTCGGTGCCACGCTGGGTGTGCTCACCTGGGTGTTCATCGACGGGCACGGCGCGGGGTTGTTCGGCTTCACCCCGCAACCGATCATGTCGCTGGTCCTGGTGGTGATCGTGTCGGTGGTCTACGGGCTGTCGACCGATTACGAGGTCTTCCTGCTGTCGCGCGTCGTCGAAGCCAGGGCCGCGGGTGCTTCCACCACCGAGGCGGTGCAGGCGGGGATCGCCCGCACCGGCCGCATCATCACCGCGGCCGCACTGATCCTGCTGGTGGTCACCGGCGCGTTCGCGCTGTCGGATCTGCTGATGATGCAGTACATCGCCTTCGGCATGGTCACCGCGCTGTTCATCGACGCCACCATCCTGCGGATGCTGCTGGTGCCTGCGTCCATGCGGCTGCTCGGGGACGCCTGCTGGTGGGCGCCCGCGTGGTTGAAACGCCTGCAGCCCGCACCGGAACACGAAATCCCCTCCCCCTCGACACCTTCCGGAGCTGCTCCGACGCCAGTCCGCGGCGACCGGGACTGAACCTGCGGAGTACCACCATGAACGTCCGGACCGGCACCGTCGACGTGCCCGCCGCCCCCACCGCCGCGCTTCCCGCCTTCGCGTGGCGCGAGGTGTCGATCGTCGCCGCCGTGGCCGCGACACTGTTTCTGGCCAGGATCGATCGCTACCGCATCGGTGGTGACGAACTGTATTTCCTTGCCGCAGGACGACATCCGTCGGTGAGCTACGCCGATCAGGGCCCGCTGGTGCCGCTGCTGGCGGCACTGTCGGACTTCCTCGCGCCGGGATCCACGGTCGCGCTGCGGTTGCCCGCGTTGGTGTTCACAGTGCTAGCCATCGTGCTCAGCGCGGTGATGGCCAGGGAGTTCGGCGGTGGCAGGCTCCCCCAGACCATCGCCGCACTCGCCTACGCGACCACGCCGATGGCGGTCATGCAATCGGCGATGCTGAGCACCTTCGCCCTCGACATCACCTTGACGGCGGTGCTCGCGTGGTTGCTGATCCGCTGGGTGCGCACCCGCGACGACTACCTGTTGGTCGCGGCGGGGTTCGTCGCCGCGGTCGACTTCCAGGTCAAATGGCTGATCCCGATCATCTGGGCGGTGCTCGCACTCGGTGTGGCCGTGTTCGGGCCGCGGGAGATGCTGCGTCGGCCCGCCTGGTGGCTCGGCTCGGGACTGCTCGCCGGATCGGCTGTCCCGATTCTGTGGTGGCAGCACAGCAATGGCTGGCCGCAGCTGGCGATGGGCGCCATCGTGCGCGACGAGCAACTCGCCACCGCCGGGCTGTTCGCGGTGCCGTGGACGCTGATCCAGGTCACCGGGGCGGGCGGGCTGCTGTTGCTCGTCGGCATGTGGGCGGGCTTGCGCGCCGAGCGATTTCGCCCGTACTACTTCCTGATCCCGATGATCGCGCTCGGTCTCGGCGCGGTCGTTGTCTTCGGATTGCGCCCGTACTTCGTCGCCGGCGCGTTCCCCGGCCTGTTCGCGGCGGGTGCGGTGTATCTGGCCGCCCGTGGGTTCGGTCGGCGCGGTGCGATCATCGGCGGTTGCGTCGGCGGACTCACGACCGCGATCTGCGTCGCGCTCGTCGTCGTCCTGCCGCTGCCCGCGTCCGCCCTGCGACAGTCCACCGACGACTATTCGCAGATCCATTCGCGCAGTGTCCTTTTCGGCCCGAGCGGTTGGGACGACCTGGTCACCACCGTCGCCGAGACCTACCACCGGATACCGCCGCGGCAGCGCGACGGTCTGGTGATCGTGACCCAGAACTATTGGCAGGCAGCGGCACTCGACGATTTCGGGGCTGCCGCAGGACTGCCCGAGGTGTTCAGCCCGAACCGTGGTTACGGCTACTTCGGCACACCACCCGACGAGGCGACCACGGTGCTCTACGTCGGCGTCGACGATCCCGGCGGCGCGCTGCGCACCCGCTTCACACAGACGACCCTGCTGACCCACATCGACGAACCACTCGGCTTTCCCGGTGTGAATCGTGGTGTCGCCGTGTGGCTGTGCAGCGGGCCCACCGAACCGTGGTCGGCCCTGTGGCCCGATGCCAAGCAATTGCGGCTCGTCGACGGGACCAGCCGACATGGGAAGTAGCGATGCGCGAGTGAACGGAGACAAGGCAGTGGTCAATTCGATGGTGCGGCGGCTGGCGCTCACGGTGGCGGTCGCCGCCGCGGGTCTGCCCGTCGTCGCGACGGCGCACGCGGCCCCGGACCTGGTCGCCGCGCGCGCCATGGCGGCGGCCCTGCCCGCGCCGAACGGGTCCTACGCGGTGGCGGCCGCGGCGAACGGACCGGGCAAGGTCATCGACTTGACCGTGCACTCCGCGGCGATGAACCGCCCGGTCACCGTCGCGGTCATCCCCGCCGCCGATCCCACGGCGCCCGCGGGCTCGCTGTATCTGATCAACGGAGTCGACGGTGGCACCGACACCCCGAACTGGCGGGAGGGCAGCAACTGGTTCACCAAGACCGACGCCGTCGAGTTCTTCGCCGAGAAGCAGGCGAACATCGTCATGCCGATCGGCGGTGCGGGCACCTTCTACACCGATTGGCAGCTCGACGATCCCGGCACCGGACGCAACCGCTGGCTGACCTTCCTCACCACCGAACTGCCGCCGATCATCGACTCCGCCTTCCGCGGCACCGGCCGCGACGCGGTCGCCGGACTGTCGATGGCCAGCTCGGCGGTATTCCGCATGGCACAGCAAGCGCCACAACGCTTTCGGATGGTCGGCTCGTTCAGCGGCTGCATCCAGACCAGCAACCCGGCAGGCCAGGCGATGGTGGCCTCGATCGTCACCGCGCGGCGCGGCAACCCGCTGAACATGTGGGGACCGCCCACCGATCCGGCCTGGATCGCCAACGACGCGGCCCTCAATGCCGAAAAGCTGCGCGGGGTCCAGGTTTACGTGAGCACCGGCAACGGCCTGCCCGGCCCGCTGGACACCTTGACCGGCCCCGGCATCGCGAACAGCCCGATGAAACTGCTCGACCAGATGATCATCGGTGGCGTTCTCGACGGCATCACCGTGGTGTGCACCGCGTTGCTGCGCGACCGCCTCGCGGCGCTGAACATCCCGGCGACCTTCGACTTCCGCCCGGCCGGCACGCATTCCTGGGGTTACTGGGAGCAGGACATGCACACCTACTGGGCGCGGGCCGCCGCGCTGCTCGTCCCCTAGAAACCCGAAAATCGGGTACATCGCGGCCAAGCCGTGCCGCGATGTACCCGATTCGTGTCCTCGCCTACAGGGAACCGCCACCCCCGATCAGCCACGGGTTGAAGGTGCAGGTCAGGTTCGGATTCTGGACCGGGTCGAGCGCCCGCAGTGCGATCGACAGGGCACGCGGGGAGTACATCATCGTCAGGTGATCGGAGATATCCTGCTCGCAACCGTCCTGCAGCACCACGTTGTCGACTGTCGAGCCGGGGCCCTGGTCGAGGAACGTCAGCTCGTACGGGTTCGTCACTTCGTCGTAGCGCGTGCCGACAACGGTGTAATCGACACCGGGAACGGTGTCACCGTCGGCGTTGAGCGTCTTGACGAAATCCGAGCCGACGGTCTGCTGGATACCGGCGTGGCCGACGAAGATCTCGATCGGACCGAGCACATCGATGCCCAGGTTGTTGACCATGCGGCCCAGCGCACCGATGCCGTCGAGACTGGTGCCGTGGTGGGTGGCACCGAAGGTGATCAGGTTCTTCACCTTGGCCGCGCCGCCCTCGAACTTGGTGTACCAGTTCGCCATCGACCCACCTTGCGAGTGCGCGATGATGTCGACTTCGTTCGAGCCGGTGGCCGCGAGGACCCGGTCGACGAACGCCGCGGTCTGCTTGGCCGAATCCTGGATGTAGCCGGTGCCCATGACACCGGGCAGGAACGAACCGAGCCCGCCACCTTCCATCATGTTCGAGCGGCCGTAGTTGAACGCGAACGTGCAGTATCCGGCGTCCTTGATCGGCTGACCCATGTAGGCGTAGCCGTTGTAGGCGTTCATCCAGGTGCCGTGCAGCAGCACGACCGGACGAGGGTGCTCGGCGGTCGGCTTGCAGTTCCAGTCGTTGGTGCCGGGGGCACCCGCGTCGGGGTTGAGCAGGCCGTAGCCGAACGCGGGCAGGAACGCCGTCGACGCGGGGCCGATAGCACCCGGGTCGGAGGAATAGCCGCCCGAGGAGCCCGAGCTGGAACCGGAGCCACCGAGGCAGTCGCCGGAGCCGTTACCCGAGCCCGCACCGCTACCGGAGGTACAGGCCGAACCCGTGCCACCGAGCCCGCCGTCGGTTCCCCAGGCCACGTCGCGGCCCTCGTAGATGATCTCGGCCAGCTGCTGTTCGGTGGGGCCGGAGGCCGGGTCAGCCGCCGCCCCCGCCCCGGACAGGGCGACAGCAACGACGCTGACGCCCATCAGTATTGCCGCACGCACCGAGCGTGTGCGGCCACGAGTAGTGGTCATGCAAGGTCTGCCTTTCCGAATGCGAAAAAGGAATCGGCTCGTAAGCCGCCCCGAACGTATGCCGGAATAACCGGCACGGAAATCGCTTCCGGCCAGGTGTGTGCACCTCACCAATCGACTGTTGTGGACCCCATGGCCGCACACAGGAAATATTATTCCTCGCAATATCGACCAGCATTCGGAATATTTCCATGAGAATCATTGCAGCCGAAAGGAACACTGATGCCAGCGAAACCCGTCGACCGGCGGATCCGACCGAAGCAGGAGCGGGCGAAGGCGACCCGGGAACACATCCTCGACACCGCCGCCAGATTGTTCGGTGAGCGGGGAATTTCCAATACTTCCACCAATGCCATCGCGGCGGAGGCGCGGATCAGCATCGGCACGCTCTACCGGTATTTCCCGGAGCGGTCCGTTCTCGTCGACGAACTCCTCGATCGGCTCATCGCCGTCGCCGAGCAGGAGTTCTCCCAGCGCGTATTCAGTTTGCCCGTCGTGAATACGCCCAAGAGCAGCGACGAGTACATCACGATCGCCGCCGAGATTCTCGAGGTCTTCGCCGAGGTGCTGGTCGACAAGTCGGATCTGGTTCGCGCGCTGGTCGGCAGCGTGCAGTTCTACAGCAGCGGTTTGCCCGAATTCGAACCGCGATTGCGAATGCTGGTGAAGCTCATTGTGATCCAGTTCATCGGGCCAGGAAGCGACCGTGATCACGAGATGATGTCCTGGGTGCTGGTCAACACCGGTTTCGCCGCGGTCTTGCGCGCCTCGGCCGACGACGTGGCCGACGGCGACCGCGCCGAGGCCATCGCCATGACCGCGCGGATGATCGGCACGTGGCTGTACGGCGAGATGCGGCGCCGCAAATAGTCCGGTCGCGGAACGGGTTACACGGGCACCTCGTCGCGGGCCTGGAGGTCGGCGAGGACCAGTCGCAGAAGTTGTTCGGCGCGGATGCGCTGCCAGCCCAACATCGCGTGCGGGCTGAACCTGGCCTCCTCGAACAGTGCGACCAGTTCGTGGGCGCCGTCGTCGTGCAGCACGCCACTGTCGAATGCCCGCTCCAGTACTTCCTTGGGGGTATCCGAAATCAACGGTGCCGCAGCACGATCCGCGGCCAGCCCGGCTTCCATCGCCACATAGCAGGCGATCACCGCGGTGCGCGGATCCTGACCCGGCGCGTTCATCGCCGCCAGGCCCATCTCGGCGGCCCTGGTCAACGAGTCGACCGCATTCGAGACTTCCTCCTCGGTCAGTTCCACCCCGTCGACCCGGGGTGCCCGCCGACCGGCCACGGTGGCGCCGACGAGGCCGGTCACCGCGATGCCGATCAGCACGATCGCCAGCCCCACCGCTCCCAGCAGCGCCATCCCACTCAGACGCGACGAGTCGACCGCCGAATCGACCACCCGCACGTCGACCGCGTCCGGCACCGGCGGCCGCCCCTCGTCGACCCGAGCCGGCTGACGTCGCGCACCGGGCAACACGAACAGCATGGTGATGCCGACCGCGAAGGTCAGCGCGACTGCACTCAGGGCCACCGGAGCCAGCACCGCGAACCGCTTGAACGACAAGCGAATCCGGCGATCATGCTCGAGGGCGGGCATCGCCAACGGCAGCCGGTGCTGACTGACGATGACCCCCGCCAGCAAGATCACCACCGACACCAGCAACAACACCGGCATCAATGCGACAGCCATCGGCGAAGTCCCGCCGGTTTCATCGGGAACAACGGTCCCAGGTAAACGCCCGTGCAGCGCGATAATCGCCGCGACAATCAAGGCGATCGCCGCGACGAGCCGACCTATTGACGCCGATATCTTTCCCACAGACCTACCGCCGAACCCCTTCGAAGCCACCCGAAACGCCCACATAGTGGCATTTCGGATGGCCGCGGAGAACCGGCCACACAATGATTTGGTCGAACTCCCTCAGCGCCTACTGATTCCTTGTACCTCGCAACATCTCCTTTCCCGGAGCAAGGAAAAGTGGCCTCGTCGGTCAGTCGGCGAGAAAGCGGGCGGCGTTGGCGCGCGCCCAGTGTCCGAAGGTGGTGGCGGGGTGGCCGGTGATGTCTTCGACGCTGGTGGTCGGCAGCGATTGCGGGGGTGGGGCGAAGTCGAGCAGGACATTGTCGACGTACCAGGTGGTGTTGTCGCCCATGGCGGGTTCCAGGGCGGTGATGGTCTCCGCACGCGTCGAGGTCCGGAAGGTGATGTCGCGGTCGAGGGCGTCGGCGAGGTGGGCGACCAGGTCTGCGCGGGTGAGGATCTCCGGGCCCGCGAGTGCGTGCGCGCGGCCCACGTGGCCGTCGGTCAGCAGTGCGGTCGCGGCGACGGCCGCGATGTCGTTCATGGCGATGGGCGCACTCGCGGTGTCGGGGTTCGGTTCCCGGATGACACCGGATTCGCGGATCTGCTGCGACCACGTGAGCGTGTTCTCCATGAAGTCCGCGGGCCACAGATGAGTCCAGTCGAGCCCACTGCCTTCGACCGCGTTACACACACTGCCCCACCAGCTTTCGGGCTCACCGGACAGATCGACGACGTGGCGCACCCCGGCCGCCCGCGCCGCCGCCAGCACCTCGCCGACAGTGCCCGGCGACGGTGCCAG
This sequence comes from Nocardia sp. FBN12, assembly GCF_054031145.1. Classification (NCBI taxonomy): domain Bacteria; kingdom Bacillati; phylum Actinomycetota; class Actinomycetes; order Mycobacteriales; family Nocardiaceae; genus Nocardia; species Nocardia sp. FBN12. Next base: position 1,333,649 of record NZ_CM132926.1, on the reverse strand, counting down.
ATACATTCGATCAACACCCTCGAACGCCGCGGCCAGGCTTTCGGGCCGTCCCAGATGCCCCTTGGCCACCTGAACCCCGTCGGGCAGCGCGGCCTTGCCCGGATTGATAGTCAGCGCACGAACATCGGTCGCGCCGCGCGCGAGCAGCTGGTCGACGACCATCCGCCCGATGTTCGCCGTCGCCCCGGTAACCAGAATTGTCATGACCCGATCCTGCCAACGAAATCCGACCGGCGCACATGGCGATTTTCGCGTGAGCGGAGCACCTTCGGCGACCGTATCGAAATCTATGGTGTGGCACAGGTAATTCAATATTCACCGCGAAGTGGTGATGTTTTTACGGTATTACCACTGGTGGGTTCCCCGTGATCGTCGGCGATGCGAAAATGTCCTCGGACCGAGATCCGGTCCGGCAGAGGATGTTCCGCCGGACCAGGCGGGCAGACTGGAGGGGCAGGATGCAATTCTCACGATTCGGCGTGATCGCCGTTCTCGCAGCAGGAACAGTCGGTTTCGCGGCCACCACCACCGCGCAGGCCGCACCATCAGCCGCGGTTCCGGCCGTGCAGGGCGTCGACAACGGCGTGACGTTCACCGCGAGCCCGCTGGCCGATGGCTCCGGGCTCACAGTGTCGGCTCTCGATGGCAGGTTCGGTATCACCGGCGGAGCAGTCACCTTGACCGATGCGGCGAGCCGGGTGGTCACCACCCTGCCGACCCGCATCCTCACCGGCGCAGGCGATTTCGACCTGGCCGCCGCCGTCTCCGCCGACGGCCGGTCGGTGACACTGAGTCCCACCGCCGCACCGGCCGTCGTCAACGCCAACATGGCCGCGTTCATCGACCAGGCCGCTGACACCCAGGCCCGCAAGCAGCACAACGCGGGCATCGGCGCCCTGATCGGCGCGGGCATCGGCGCGGTGCTCGGCTTCTTCCTCGGCGGAGTCGGCGCCCTGGTCACCATCCCGATCGGTGCGGGCATCGGCGCCCTCATCGGCTACTCGACGCCGTAACGGCACCCGCCGGTGGCCGACCCGAGCAAGGTCGGCCACCGCGCTCGGCGTCAGCTCAGGTGATGCCCCTGCTACTCGGGCCATCACCGCTACCCGCGTCACTGTTCTCCGCGCGGTCGAGCGTCACCTCAGTGGGCCCGCCATGACAGATGTCATGCCGCACCCGTGCCGCTGTCACGCCAAACGATGTTGTCACGCACTGTTTTTCGGCAGTCAGAGCGACGAACGTTGTCATCGCTACTCGCACAACATCCTGTTCGCGCGACATCTTGGAGAACACCATGCCTCAGCCCGAATCCCAGCGCACACTCGGCGATATCGAACAGACGGCCCCGTCGGCCGATCCGGCACAGCAGCTGATCGATCAGCTCGGCGGTCCGACCGGCATGATCTACACGGCCATCCCGATCATCGTGTTCGTCACGGCGAACGCGCTGGTGGCGCTGCCGATCGCCATCGGCTCAGCGGTCACCGTCGCCCTGGTGATCATGGGACTTCGGATCGCACGTGGTGAGCCCGGCGTCCAGGCGAGCGGCGGGCTCGCCGGTGTCGTCGTAGCCGGTGCGGTCGCAGCGTGGACCGGGTCGGCCGGCGGATTCTTCCTGATCGGCATCTGGGCCAGTCTGGCCGGTGCCGTCGTGGCGCTGCTCTCGCTGCTGACCCGTCGGCCGCTGACCGGATTGCTGTGGAACGCCGTGCACGGCAACAAGTTCGCCTGGCGACAAGACCGCCCGTCGCTGCGCGCGCACGACATCGCCACGCTCGCCCTCGCCACCATGTTCGCCAGCCGCTACGTCGTCCAGGACTGGCTCTACGACACCGGAGCGGCAGGCTGGCTGGCCACCGCGAAGATCGTCATGGGCACCCCACTGCTGGCGCTGGCGCTACTGGTGGTCGTCTGGGCATTTCGTCGCTCGACGAAGCGCCTGGCCTGACGGTCCTGTGTGGTGGCCGGCCCCGCGAGCTCGGCCACCACGCGCCTGTCAGCTCAGGTGATGAACTTCCTGCTGTCCGAAGACCGGGGTCGGAATCCCTTCGAAGCGGGCTTTGAGCTGGAGCGCGAGATACAGCGAATAGTGGCGCGACTGATGCAGATTGCCGCCGTGGAACCACAGACCCGGCTGTTTGGTCGGCTTCCACATATTGCGCAGCTCGCCTTCCCACGGCCCCGGATCCTTCGTCGTCCCGGAACCGAACCCCCAGCACTTGCCCACCGCATCGGCGACGTCCTGACCGATGAGGTCGGCCGCCCAGCCGTTCATCGAACCGTAGCCGGTGGCATACACGACCAGGTCGGCGGGCAATTCTGTGCCGTCAACGAGGATCACGCTGTCCTCGGTCAGCTCGCGCACCTGCCCGTGCGCCAACCCGATGGCACCGTCGGCGACGAGTTCGGCGGCCCCGACATCGATGTAGTAGCCCGAGCCACGGCGCAGGTATTTCATGAACAGCCCGGAATGGTCGTCGCCCCAGTCGAGCTGGAATCCGGCGCGCTCGAGTCGCGCGTAGAAGTCGGCGTCTCGTTCACGGATTGCCTGGTAGATCGGGATCTGGAATTCGTGCATGATCCGGTAGGGCAGCGAGGCGAACGTGAGATCGGCTTTCTGCGTGGTCATTCCGGCAGCAAGGGCACGTTCGGAGTAGAGGTCGCCGAGCCCGAGTTCCATCAGCGAGTCCGACTTGACGATGTGTGTCGAGGAACGCTGCACCATGGTGACATCGGCGCCCGCCTCCCAGAGGGCGGCGCAGATATCGTGTGCGGAGTTGTTCGCGCCGATCACCACCGCTCGTTTGCCGGCGTACCGGTCCGGTCCCGAGTGCTGACTGGAATGGTGCTGATCGCCTCGAAAGCGCTCCATGCCAGGGAAATTCGGGACATTCGGTTTGCCCGACATCCCCGTCGCCAGCACCAGATGCCGCGGCCGCAGCACCACGGGCTCGCCGTCCCGCTCGACCTCGACGATCCACTCCCCCGCGGACTCGTCGTAGCGCGCCGAGGTGCAGGTGGTCTTGGACCAGTACGGCACCTCCATCACCTTCGTGTACATCTCGAGCCAGTCGCCGACCTTGTCCTTGGGCGCGAACACCGGCCAGTTGTCGGGAAAGGGCAGATACGGCAGGTGGTCGTACCAGACCGGGTCGTGCAGGCACAGCGATTTGTACCGGTTGCGCCACTGGTCACCGGGCCGCTCGTGCTTGTCGACGACGAGCGCGGGCACGCCGAGTTGCCGCAGCCGCGCACCGAGCGCGATGCCGCCCTGTCCGCCACCGACCACGAGCACGAACGGCTGCCGGGTGTAGCCGAGTTCGGCCGCTTCGCGCTCACGCTGTTCGGTCCAGGTGACTCGATCGGGGTCGGCGCCGTGCCGCACACCCTTCGGTCGCCGGACGCCCTTACCTTCTTCGTGGCCTTTCAGCTCCTGCAGGGCGGTCAGCATGGTCCACGCGCCCTCGTCGGTGAGCCGCAGATGGCCGACGCCACGACCGGCGCCGGTGTCGAATCCGATCCAGGCGCTGATCACCCCGTCGGCCTCGGTCGGCGGTTCGGTGGTGTGGAATCCGGACGGATCTGTGTCGGCGAGCTGCGCGCGGAGCAACTCGGCGACGCCCGCGGGCCCCTCGACGGTTTTGATGTTCCAGGTGAACGCGACCAGGTCGCGCCAGAAACTGTCGAGGGCGAACATGCTCGCCGCGGCCTCGGCATCACGCGCGGCCAGCGCTGCCTCGAATGCTGTCAGCCAGGCGTCCACCCGCTGCTGGGGCCCGGTCGCGTCCGACCCGCTCACCGCGGGGTCGAGTGTCTGGGTCATCGAATCCTCCTCGAACTATCTGTGACCTAGAGCACACGACATCGGGTGGCGGTGGCACAATCGTTGCAGCACGTTGCAACGGGATGGAGGGCTTCGATCGTGGGCGATTTCAACGCGGTCGCACCCGGCACCGACCTGTCCGGCTATGCGCGCGAGCTGATCCGGATGCACGATGCGGTGATCGGCGGTGGGCAGTCGCCGTTGCGGCCGCGCCCGCTCGTCGCCCGGTCGTGGTCGCGGGCCATGGCGGCGGGTCTGACGCCCGATCGGATCGGCGCCCGCGCGACGCTGAGTCCCGACGAGATCGAACGCCGCCGGCGCGAGTCCGCGCTGAGCTCGGTGATCGACGAGCTGACCCAGGCGGTGTCGAGCCTGGCCGACACCTCGTCGCAGCTGATGCTCGTCGTCACCGATGCCGAGGGCGTGGTGCTGTGGCGGTACGGCTCGGCGAAGGTCCGCCATCGCGCGGATTCGCTCGGTTTCCGGGAAGGGGCGTGGTGGACCGAGGACGCGGTCGGGACCAATGCCATCGGGACCGCGCTCACCGAGGCCAGCCCGGTACAACTGTTCTCGGGTGAGCATTTCGAACAGTTCCAGCATCCGTGGTACTGCACCGCGGCCCCGATCCACGACCCACGCACCGGCGAACTTCTCGGCATCGTCGATCTCAGCGGGCCCGCGCTGACCCTGCATCCTGCCGTCACCGCACTGGTCGCCACCGGTGTCCGGCTCGCGGAGTCGCAACTGTGGCGTCAGCACGAAGGCCGACTGGCCCGTCTACGCTCGGCCGCTGGTCCCGCCCTCGCCGCGCTGACGGGTCCGGCGGTGCTGGTGGACGAGCACGGCTGGGTCGCCCACGCCATGGGCATCACCGCCAGTCGGGTCGCCGTTCCCCGGGCGGATCGCGCGATCACCGTTCCCGGCCTCGGCCAGTGTGTCGCCGAGCAGCTCGCCGGCGGCTGGTTGATCCGGCCCGATACCGGCGCTCGCGTCGTGCGGCTGGAGCTCGACCTGTCGGGTCCGCCGGCAGTACGGGTCTACGGCGCCGAAACCGGTTGGGGTAGTCCGCTTTCCGCCCGGCACGCGGAGATCCTCCTGCTGCTGCACCTGCGCAACGGTATGACCGTGCACCAGCTCAGCAACGCGCTGTTCGGCGACCCCGACCATGCGGTCGCGGTCCGCGCGGAAGTGTCACGGTTGCGCCGCGTACTCGGTGCCGTCGTAGCCAGCCGACCCTACCGGTTGGCCGAATCCGTCCGGCTGACAATCGAACTCGGCAACACCGACCGCCTGGCCGACTGCGATTTCGTCCGCCACGCCACCGCCCCCGGCCTGCGTGCCCTGTCCGAGCGGAGCCTCTAGGGTCGTCTGGCACGGACGAATCCGAGGAGGCAGCGATCATGAACGCGTCGAACGAACGCACACGCAGCGGGTGGGAAGACATTGTCGCCGCTGATCCGACGCATTCGAGCCGGTACGTGGAGCGATTTCGGGATCTGGCCGCGCAGGGGACCGACATCGTGGGTGAGGCCCGGCTGATCGATGCGATGGTCGAGCGCGGTAGCCGGGTTCTCGACGCGGGATGCGGGGCGGGGCGGACCGGTGGTTATCTGCACGAGGCGGGACACACGGTGGTGGGCGTCGATGTGGATCCGGTGCTCATCGAGGCGGCGCGGGTGGACTACCCGGGTCCGACGTGGGTGGTCGGCGACCTCGCGGAGCTGGATCTGCCGGTTGCCGACTTCGACGTCGTCGTGTGCGCGGGCAACGTGGTGACATTTCTCGCTCCGTCCACCCGATCGGCGGTGCTGCGGGGTTTCGCCCGGCAGCTGGCTCCGCGCGGACGCGCTGTCATCGGATTCGGGGCGAACCGCGGCTACGAGTTCGCCGAATTCCTGGCTGACGCCGAATCGGCCGGTCTCACGGTCGACCTGCTGCTCTCGACCTGGGACCTGCGGCCCTTCACCGAGGACTCCGACTTCCTGGTCGCGGTGTTCTCGCGCACCGGCGCCGACGCCCGAACCCGACCCGGCGCATGACGGTCATGGAGGAGCACGAGAACCAGCGGGCGCGGGTGGACGAGAACGCCTAGCACCGGCGGCCGTCACCCCCGCGGAGTTGGTCGCCCATCGACGGCCGATCACCGTTAGCGTGTCACCATGGCTCAGCGTGTGAACGAGATAGCTGATCGGTTCGTCGAGGAGTACGCGGCCGCGGATCCGGTCACGGCGACCATGTTCGGCATCGCCGGACACGACAACCGTCTCACCGACTATTCGCCTGCGGGCCATGCGGCGCGGGCGGAGATCGCGCGAAACGCGCTGCGCGCCATGCAGGACGCGCACCCGGTCGACCACGGCGAGCGCTCGGCGAAAGCCGTATTCACCGAACGCGTCGGGCTGGAAGTACAGATCCACGACGCCGGGCTCCCCCTCGCCTCGCTCAATGTGATCGAAAGCCCGGTGCAGAACATCCGGATGGTGTTCGACGTGATGGCCGCCGAGACCGCCGCGGACTGGGCGGTGATCGCCGAGCGTCTCGTGGGGGTACCGGAGGCGCTGGCCGGTGTCCGTGCCTCGCTGCTGGTCGCGGCGGAGCGCGGGCAGGTGAGTGCGCTACGGCAGGTCGTCAAGGTTGCCGAGCAGGCGGACGCCTGGGCGGGTTCGGGCGCCAAGACCGGGTTCTTCACCAGTTTCGTCGCCGCCGCGGACGGTGTCGACGGTGCGCCACTGGCGCGATTGCGGCAGGCCGCGCACGCAGCCGAGCAGGCCTATGGTGCCCTCGCCGAGTTCCTGCGCGCCGACCTCATGCCGAAATCGCCTGCCAAGGACGCGGTCGGCGAGCACACCTACCGCCTCTGGTCGCGCTATTTCACCGGCGCCGACCTCGACCTGCGCGAAGCCTATGAGTGGGGCTGGGCGGAGTTCGCCAGGCTGGAGGCCGAGATGTTGGCCGTTGCCGCCCGTATCGCACCGGGCGCCTGCCTCACCGAGACGGCAGCAGCGCTCGACGCCCACCCGAAGTACCGGGTGCGCGGGCAGGCCGAACTCCGGGCCTGGCTGCAGAAGGTGTCCGACGAAGCCCTGGAATCACTGCGCGACAGGCACTTCGAGATCCCCGACGAACTCATGGAGCTGGAGTGCACCATCGCACCGCCGGGCGGGGTGGTCGGCGCGTACTACATCGGCCCGACCGCGGACTTCAGCCGTCCCGGGCGCATGACCTGGTCGGTGGAGCCCGGCAAAGAGGATTTCGCTACCTGGCGTGAGGTCAGCACGGTCTATCACGAGGGGGTGCCCGGCCATCACCTCCAGATCGCGACGGCGGTGCGCGAGGCGGATTCACTGAACATCTACCAGCGATTGATGTCGTTCACGTCCGGACACGGCGAGGGGTGGGCACTCTACGCCGAACGCCTCATGCAGGAACTCGGCTACCTCGACGACGACGGCGACCTGTTCGGCATGCTCTCCCAGCAACTGTTCCGCGCCGCCCGCGTGGTCGTGGACATCGGGATGCACCTCGAATGGGAGATTCCGGCGGGCACCGACTTCCACGAGGGCGAGCGGTGGACACCCGATCTCGGCCTGGAATTCCTGCTGACACGGACCCTCGCCGACGCGGCCACCGCGCGTGACGAGATCGACCGCTATCTGGGCTGGCCCGGACAAGCACCCGCGTACAAGATCGGCGAACGCCTGTGGCTGACAGCGCGCGACGAGGCGCGTGCGCGCGCGGGAGCCTCGTTCGACGTGAAGGACTTCCACACGCGCGCTTTACGATTGGGCGGCATGGGCCTGGACACGATGCGCGAACAACTCGCCGCGATGGCGTGAGGGCTGATCAGAAGAGACTGGTTTGCGCGGGCTGCGCGACGGCCGTGATCGCAGGGTCGAGCTCGATGCGGCGCCCGACGAGGCGGGTGTCGTTGACCAGCACGAGTTCACTCGCGCCGCCGGCATCGCGGCACGCGATCGTATGGCCGTGCGCCGTCACCGCGTCGATGACGTATTCGCCTGGCTCCCCGGCGATTTCGGTCGCCACCGGGAATCGTCCGTGCGCGAGGACGGTGGCGTAGAAATCCCGCCCACCCGACCAGGCAGTGTCGGTGCGGGTGATGTCGGCGGGCAGGGCGCTGGCGGCGTGCTCGGCCGCGTCGGCGACAGCTGATTCCAGGACCGCCCATGGGCGCAGCGGTTTCGTCAGGGCGCGGGTCTTCGTGACCCCGGCGACCGACTGCCCGATCCCGGCCCGCTCGGTCACGGTCCGTTCGAGATCTCGAACATGCAGCCCGTCAGGGGAATCGGTGATGAAGCGAGCGACCAGCGCACCCTGCTCGAACAGACGGCGGTGGCGCCGCGCCGCCGACGCCGTACCGACCTTGGTCATCCCGTCACCGAAGTAGGCGATGTAGAGATGATGCGGCTGCGACAGATAGTCGCGAACCTGTTCGGGCAATGCCGTGAGCGGACCGCGATGGCTGTGCACCACCGACCATCCCTCGGTGATCCGGCACTGCTCGCACTGGCGACCGGCGTCGACCCGGGCGCGGCGCGGGCAGGCCAGCCGCCCGCGACGGCCGTTTCCGAACCCGTGGTAGCCCAGGCAGAATCGCCCGGAATCGGCAATCCGGAACGCCAGCCGCGTGCCGACACCGGGCATCAGCTCGGTGGTCCCGTCGTCGCCGAGCAACTCGTAGCTCCATCGACCCTGCTCGTCCCAGCGAGTGCCGCAGTAGAGGGCCGTGGAGGTCATGCGTCGAACTTACCCCGGTCAATCGGTGCGAATCACAAGACGGCGGCCCGAACGTATCCGAACGCCCAGTAACATCCGCACGATTTCCCCCACCGCGATCGCCTCACCTACGTTGAGCGCAACCGCAGGGGCGCGAAACTGGTAAGGGGAAAACAATGGACGATCTCGAGTTGCTTCTCGATACGGGATTCACTGTGACATCGGCCGCACAGATGGATTGCCTGACACAACAGTTGAAGGTCGCCGTCGAATCCTGCTCGCGCAACGGTATTCCCTTTCCCCGGATATGGGACGAGGTCGAGGACGCACTCGATCTGGTGCCGGCGGACATCCCCGTCGAGTGGCGCACCGAATTGCGCTTATACCTCAGTGATCACGTGCTTTCCGCGTTCATGAACGTGCCACCTGACGCGAAGCCGTCACAGCTCGCCCAGTAGGTCTTCGCCGTGGATGGGCACATGGCGAACGCGGACGCCGGTGGCATGGTAGATCGCGTTGCCAACGGCGGCTGCCGAGCCGACGATGCCGATCTCGCCGATTCCCTTGCTGCCCATCGGGTTCAGCCGCGGGTCGTGTTCGTCGATCCAGCTGACGTCGATCTCGCCGATATCGGCGTTGACCGCGAGGTGGTACCCGGCGAGGTCGTGGTTGACCACCATCCCGAGGCGTGGATCGAATTCGCTCTGTTCGAACAGCGCCATCGACAGCCCCATGGTGACGGCGCCGATGAATTGGGAACGGGCCGTGCGTGGATTGATGATCCGGCCCGCGCCGAAAACACTGACCACGCGGGGAACCCGGATCTCGGCGGTGTCGACGTTCACCCGGACCTCGACGAAATGCGCACCGAAGGCATGGGTCGAGAAGTTCTCGCGGCCGGGGAATTCGGGCGCTTGCACCGTGATCTCGGCGCCGTCGGCGGGATCCGGCCCGAATCGGTCACGGAACGCGCCTGCGGCCGCCACCACGGCCGAGCCCCAGGACGCCATCCCGGCCGAACCGCCCGCGACCGTCCCCTTGGGTAGGTCGGAATCGCCGATCCGCAGGTCGATGCGATCGTGGTCGACCTCGAGTGCGTCGGCGGCGATCTGACCGAGGGTGGTCCAGGTACCGGTGCCGATATCCACGGCGTCGATGGCGACCTCGTAGCGGTCGCCGGTGCGGCGCACGCGGGCACTGTTGCCCGCCGAGGTGTCGGCCGGGTAGGTGGCCGCCGCGACCCCCGATCCGATCAGCCATCGGCCTTCGCGCCGCGATCTCGGTGCCGGGTCGCGCTCGGCCCACCCGAAGCGCTGCGCCCCGGAACGCAGGCACTCGACCAGCCCGCGCGTGGAGAACGGGTGTCCCGATTCCGGGTCGACTTCGGGTTCGTTGTGAACACGCAGAGCGATCGGATCCATGCCGAGGGTCACGGCGAGTTCGTCCATCGCCGTCTCCGCCGCGAACATCCCCGGGCAGTGTCCTGGCGCCCGCATCCACGACGAAACCCCGACATCCAACGCGACGAACCGGTGGGAGGTCGATCGGTGGGCGGCCGAGTACATCATGCGGGTGACGATCGCGGTCGGTTCGGCGAATTCCTTCACCGTGGAGGCCTGCGCGATCGCGTCGTGGGCGATCGCGGTCAGGGTGCCGTCGGGGTGCGCGCCGAGCCGCACCCGCTGGCTGGTCGGTGTGCGGTAACCCGCGAGGGCGAACAATTGCTGCCTGGTCAGCGGCAGCTTCACCGGTCGCCCGCCGGACAGTGTCGCCGCCATCGCCGCGAGCACGATATTGGCATGCGGTTCACCCTTGGACCCGAAGCCACCGCCGACGAACGGGGCGATCACCCGCACCTGCTCGGGGTCGAGACCGAACAGCGGCGCGATCTTCGCCCGCACCACGTGGGGGCCCTGGGTGGAGTCGAACAGCACCAGGGAGTCGTCGGTCCAGTGCGCGATGGTGGCGTGCGGTTCCATCGGATTGTTGTGGACCATCGCGGTCGTGTAGGTGTGGTCGATCGTGACCGGGGCGATGGCCATGGCCGCCTCCACATCACCGATCGAGGTACCGGCCGGGAACCCGCCGCTCACCTCGTCCGGGGTGTAGAGGTCGGGATGGTCTGCGCTGAACTCGGCGTCGGCGGGCCGTTCGTCATAGGTCACCCGCACCCGGTCGACGGCTTCGCAGGCCACCTCGAGGCTCGTCGCGACGACGGCGCCGATCACCTGCCCGCGGAAGGCGATCTCGTCGTTCTGCAGGATGAACAGTTCGTTGTCGTCGTCGACGGCGAGGCGGGGCGCGTTGTGGTGGGTGAGCACCGCGACGACGCCGTCGATCCGCTCGGCCACCGCGGTGTCGATCTCGCGGATCCGGCCTCGGCTGATCGTCGACTGAATCGCGAAGGCGTACAGGGGATCCCGCTGCGGATGCTCCATCGCGTAGGGCGCGGCACCGCGGAGCTTGGCCGGTCCGTCGACGCGGGTGGGTGAGCTGCCGATCGCCGGTGCCTTCATCGGGCCTCGCTCAGCTCGCGCAGGGTCGCGACCAGGACATTGCGTGCCAGCGGGATCTTGAAACCGTTCTGGCGCTGTGGGCGTGCCGCGGCGAGTTCGGCATCCGCCGCGGCGGCGAAGTTCGCCTCGGTAGCGGCTCGCCCGCGCAGGGCGATCTCGGCGGACTGCGCTCGCCACGGTTTCGGCGCGACACCGCCGAAGGCGATCCGCGCATCCCGCACGACGCCGTCGGCGATGTCGACGGCGGCCGCCACCGAGACCAGCGCGAACGCGAAGGACGCGCGATCGCGGACCTTGCGATAGGTAGAGGTGGTGGCCCAGTCGAGGGCGGGCAGGTCGACGGCGACGATCAGGTCGCCGTGATCGAGGACGGTGTCGCGTTCGGGGTCGTCGCCGGGTAGCCGATACAGGTCGAGCAGCGGGATCTCGCGCTCACCGACCGCGCCGAGAACCCGCACTACCGCGCCCAAGGCCACCATGGCCACCGCCATGTCGGAAGGGTGGGTGGCGATGCACTGATCGGACGCGCCGAGGATGGCCTGGTCGCGGTCGAACCCGCCGATCGCTGAGCAGCCGCTCCCCGCCGCGCGCTTGTTGCACGGCACGGTCGAATCCTGGAAGTAGGGACATCTGGTGCGCTGCAACAGGTTTCCGCCGGTGGTGGCGAGGTTGCGGAGTTGGGCGGACGCGCCGGCCAACAGCGCGGCCGACAGCATCGGATAGCGCGCCCGGATCGCCGGATGCGCGGCGAGATCGGCATTGCGCACGGCCGCGCCGATGCGCACGCCACCGCCGGGAAGCTGGGTCACCTGGTCCAACGGCAGGTCGCTGACATCCACCAGCTTGCCGGGCGCGATGATCCCGAGTTTGAGGTGATCGACGAGATTGGTTCCGGCACCGAGGAATACAGCGCCGGGCTCGGCGAGCACGGCGGCAACCGCCGCCCCCGCGTCGGTGGCGCGTTCGTAGGCGAACTCTCTCATCGAGCGACCTCCTGAATCGCCGCGACGATATTGGGATATGCCCCGCAGCGACACAGATTGCCGCTCATGCGTTCGCGGATCTCCTCGACGCTCAGTTCGACTTCGGCCATCAGGTCCGCGGTGACATGGCTCGGCGCACCGGCCTTCACCTCGTCGAGCATGCCGACCGCCGAACAGATCTGACCGGGCGTGCAGTACCCGCACTGGAAGCCGTCGTGTTCGAGGAAGGCCTGCTGGACCGGATGCAGATCGTCGCCGTCGGCGAGGCCGTCGGCGGTGACGATCGTCGCCCCGTCGTGGGCGACGGCCAACGCGAGGCACAGTGTCGCCCGCCGTCCGTCCAGCAGGACCGTGCACGACCCGCACTGCCCGCGATCGCACCCCTTCTTGGGGCTGGTGATGCCCAACCGCTCCCGCAGGACGTCCAACAGGGTCGTCCGGGTGTCGACGTCGACCACCCGGGCCTGCCCGTCAACAGTCACACTGATCTGCGCACGCATCGAACGGCCTCTCGTCGCGGGATCCGGACTCCACACCGACTAGCGCAGCCGACCCGGCCGGGCCCGCTACCAGCACCTACGCAACCGCTGTGCGCACGCGCACGTCCGCCACGCTACCAATCCCACCGCCCGCCTGTCGTGCTCGATGGCGGTTCGAACTCTCGGTGATTCGAACAGACAGGCCGACACCGCACCGATCCGCGACCGATGAGTTTTCGGGGCCACCGACGTCCTATCGGTAGGACTGATGTGGGTAGCGAAGGAGAGCGGGAATATGAGTACGGCTACGTCGAAAGACGGTACGGAGCTCGCCTATGACGTTTCCGGAAGTGGGCAGGCGCTGGTCTATATCACCGGTGCGACGTGTTTCCGGCGATTCCGGCCGATCGTCGCCGACGTCAAGGTGTTCGCCACGGAATTCACCGTCTACAACTATGACCGGCGCGGGCGTGGGGACAGTGGGAACACGCTGCCCTATGCGATCGAGCGGGAGGTCGACGACATCGAGGCGATCGTCGACGCCGCGGGTGGGCGGGCGATTCTCTACGGACACTCGTCGGGTGCCGCGCTGGCGCTCGAAGCGGCGGCCCGGATGCCGGAGAAGATCGACAGGGTCGTCATCTACGACGCGTCGTATGTGCACGACGAAGCCGAGCAGGTCTCCTACGCGCGGTTGGCGGAGGAAGTACGCGGCCTCCTCGCGAAGGACGAGAACGCCCGGGCATTGAAGACCTTTCTGCGGGGAATCGGCATGCCACGAGCTTTCATCGCGCTGCTTCCGCTTTTTCCCGGCTGGAAAACCATGAAAGCCCTTGCGCCGACACTGATGTACGACATCGCAATCACCGGAACCCTCCCGCCGGTGGAACGGTTCGCGGGCATCGAGGTACCGGTGCGGGTGGTGGTCGGCGACAAGAGTCCGTCCGAGCTACATCAGGTGGCGCGGGCGCTGGCCGCCGCCGTGCCGCATTCGACCCTTCGGATGCTCGCCGGGCAGGACCACATGGTCAGCGCCAAGGTGTTGCTGCCGATACTGACCGATGCCGCGAACGGTTGAGCGTGGGACCGGCGGCCATCGCTTCGGTGCGGCTGGCGTAGACGGGCAGCCATTCGGTGAGGCCGGCGGCGGTGATGATGCGGTTGGTGACCGACTGTTCGGGATTCACGACCCGCATACGAACGGTGCCCTGCTGGGCGCGGGTGGCCATGTCGAGGATCGCCCGGCAGGACATGAAGGTGACGGCTCTGATGTCGATCACCAGATTGCCCGACTCCCCCTCCGCCGCGATGGCATCGTCGAGAACGGTGCGCCACCGCGGCAGGTTGGCGGCGTCGATTTCGCCGCGCACATGCAGGACAGTCGCCGTGTGATGGAGGGTGACCTCGGCGTGGAGCGCCGGGGCGGGCTGGTCGACCCTAGCCGTTTCGTCACCGTGGCTGGAATGGGTGTTCACGAGTACTCGATCCCTCGAGACCGGCAGGAATACGCACTGCCCAGGCCGATCCAGGTGGCTCGAGATCGGCTGGTGATCCCATTTCAGCACGCCGAATCGGCGCTGTCACCGATTGTGATGGATCTGATGCGCACAGGTGCCGTGGTCAGCGGCATCCGTCGAGAGTGGCGTCGGCGAGTTCGTTGATCACATCGGCTATCTCGCGTCGCCGGTGCATCGCCGCCACCTGCCTGCGCGCGCCGTTTCCGCGCTCGCCGACGGCTTTGACGGCATCGTTGACGAACGAGTGGTCACCGCAGCGGTGCAGTGCCGGTGCGATGTCGTCGACGAGCTCGGCGAGCAGGTCCTGATGGGGGACGACGCGACCCGCGACGAGGTCGAGGCCATCGCCGTCCAGACCGGCGCGCGCGGCGTTCCAATAGGCGGCGCGCAGGACTTCGCCGGACACCGCGGGGGCGGGGATGTCCTGTGCGATCGCGTCGAGTGCGGTGCTGACGATTCCCCGGATGAGCGCGGCCAGCAGGGCGGATTCGGTCGCGGTCGCCGGAACATCGCTGACCCGGATCTCCACGGTCGGAAAAGTTTCCGACGGGCGAATATCCCAATACACCATCTTTTTGTCGAGAATGCTGCCGCTGGACCGCATCATCGCCACGATCGATTCGTAGTCGCGCAGCGAGGCGAAATACGGCGGTGGGCCCGCACTGGGCCACCGACGCCACAGAATGCTGCGCCAACTCGCGTAACCGGTTTCGCTGCCGCGATAGATCGCCGAATTCGCGGTCAAGGCCAGCAAGAGCGGCAGCCGCGGACGCACATGATTGCTGACGAGGATCGCGGTTTCGCGGTCGGGCACCGCCACGTGCACGTGGCACCCGCACAGCCCCTGCTCGTGGGCGATCATGCCGAAGGTATGCGCGATGCGCTGATAGCGCGGGGTATCGGTGACCGGATATCCCTGCGGCACGGTCGGCGGAACCGCCACCGCGAGCAAGCGGGTGTGGTGCTCGGCCGCGCATTCGGCCACCCGGCGCCGCGAGGTCCGCAATTCCGCCAGCAAGGCGCCGATCTCGGAATGTACCGCGCTGCTCGTCTCGACCTGGCAACTCGTCAATTCCAGCTGCAGATCGAGCCCCGCCTCTTTCGCCGTGTCGGCGACCAGCGTGTTCTTCGGCGCGGGCGCGCCGGACTCGGGATCGGTCAGCAGAAATTCCTCTTCGACGCCGACCGTCGGAACATCCGCGGACACTTCTCCCACCTCCAGCACCTCCTGAAACGGAGCGCGCGGGTCATCGGCCCGTGACGGACCGATGACCCGGGCGAAGTGTGGCAGGTCAGTCGCGGAACGCGTCCTTGACCTTCTCGCCTGCGTCCTTCAGGTTCGACTTGGCCTGCTCGCCGCGACCCTCGTTCTCGAGGTCACGGTCGTCGGTGGCGCGACCGGTGGCTTCCTTGGCCTTGCCCGCCAGTTCTTCGGCCTTGTTCTTCGCCTTGTCAGCGATGCTCATGGTCTTCCTTTCAGACGTTCGTCGGCCGGATCAGCGGCCGTGGGCCGTCCTGGGGACCCATCAACGGCCTACCCGGGCTCGCGAGGGACAAACAGGATTCGCACGGGGGTGAATAATCAGTTCATGACCGAACGGGACGACGTATCCATGACAGAGCGCGCTCTGGTCGAGCGCGTGATCGGAGTGGGTGACCCGTTGACGGTCGGCCGTTTCCGGTTCCAGTCCGCCACCCGGCGATGGGAATGGTCCGACGAGGTCGCGCGGATGCACGGATACCCGCCCGGCACGGTACCGACCACCGAAATGTTGTTGTCGCACAAGCATCCTGAGGATCGCGACCGGGTCGCGGCGATGATCACCTCGGTCGAGGACAGCGGCGCGTTCTCCAGCCATCACCGCATCATCGACACCCGTGGACGAGTGCGCGACGTGCTGGTGGTGTCGGAACCGCTCACCGACGCGGACGGGACGGTGATCGGCACCGAGGGCTACTACATCGATCTGTCCGACACCGCCGCCGAGTACCGGCGCGAGGCGCTCGACAGCACCCTGCCCGGACTGCTGGAGGCGCGGGTAACGATCGAGCAGGCCAAGGGCGCGTTGATGCTCGCCTATGGTGTCAGCGCCGATCAGGCGTTCCGGGTGCTGCGGTGGCGGTCACAGGAGACCAACGTCAAATTGCGCGCGATCGCGGAGCGGGTCGTAGCCGCGTTGCCGACCGTCGCCGGTGACGAAGTGCGCTTGCGCACCCGACTCGACCACGTGTTGCTGACCGCGCACGAGGGCGTGCGGGCCGACCCCGTCGGCTAGCCGTTCAGCGGGTGGCGACGACCCGGATGGTGTCGAGCCGCGGATCGTCGGCGTCGGGGATGTTCATGCCCGCGGCGATGCCCGTGCGCAGATAGTCCACGACCGCCGCGTCGATCCGTTCGCCCGGCACGATCACCGGGATACCCGGCGGATACGGGGTGAGTTGTTCGGCCGCGATCCGGCCGACCGATTGCGCGGCGGGCACGGCTTCGGTACGGGCGAAGAACGCGTCGCGGGGCAGCAGCACCGTATCCAGTTGCAGGTCTTCGGGTTTCGGTAGGTCGATGTCGTGCGGCGCCGGGTCGCCCAGCCCGGCGCTCCACAGGGCCAGCCCGTCGACGAGGGCGTCCACGCTCGTGGAGTCGTCCGCGGGCGACAGGGTCGCCAGCACGCGGCGATGGTCACTGAGCCCCAGGTCGAGGCGACGGTGGGTGCGCAACCAATCCGCTGCCTGGTACCCGCTCGCACCGGTGGCCGAGACATCGACGAGGACTTGCAGCAAGTCCAGGTCGTGGGAGGCTTCGATGCCGAGCAGGTCGTCGTGCATCACCTCGAGTCCGCTGATCTGGTCGATATCGGCGCGGGCTCGCCGGGCCAGGGACAAGGCGCCGCCGAGCAAGTCGTGGCCGAATTCGACCATTTGACGTCGCCAGCCGTCCAATGCCGCGTAGATCAAGACATTGGGGCTGGTGGTCATCAGCAGATCGGCGCAGCGGCTCAGTCGCTTCGGGTCGACCAGATCGCCCTGCACGTGGAACACCGAGCCCTGCTCGAAACCCATGCCCATCTTGTGCACGCTCACCACGCACACGTCGGCGCCGACATCCATTGCCCAGGTGGGCAGGTCGGGATGGAAGGGCAGATGTGCGCCCCACGCCTCGTCGACGATCAGCGGCTTGCCCCGCGCATGGCATACCTCGGCGATTCCCCTGATGTCGGCGCAGGTGCCATAGGGACTGGGGCTGACGATCAAAGCGCCTGCGGCATGCGGGTTTTCGCGCCACGCCTGCTCGACCTGGGCGGGCGAGGGCGGGTGGGAGAAGTGCCGCTCGGCGTCCCAGCGCGGCGTGATCCAGTGCGGGCGGACACCGGAGAAGATCAACCCGGCCACGATCGATTTGTGTGAATCCCTCGCCACCAGCAGACCGCCGTCGTCACCGCCCGCGACCGCCATCATCGCCGCCTTGACCGACAGCGAACTGCCGCAGGTCGAGAAGAACGCCGACTCGGCACCGACCGCGTCGGCCATGAGCTCTTCGGCCTCGCCCAGCTGGCCGCCGCGCGCTAGCCGGTCGTCGAGGCCGGGCGAGGCGAGGATGTCGGCGGCGAACGCGTCGGTGCCGAGCGCGGTGAGGACCCGGGTGTCGGTACCGCGGCCCTGGCGATGTCCCGGTGGAGTGAAGCCGTAGCGGCCGAGTGCGTGGTATTCGGCGACCGCGGCGACGAGCGGGGCGGTGCTGTGGTCCATGGGTCGGCCTCCTCGATCGCCGCGTCGCGGTGGCAGCTAGGGCGCGAGTCCGGGAGCCGTCAGCACTCGGTGACCGCGAAGGATGGGCGGCGGCGGCACCGGATCCGGACCGGGAGGGGCGGGCGGCTCGCCGGGACCCGGCGGCGACGGCGGTGTGGGCACCGGATCGGGGCCGGGCGGGATCGGCGGCGGTGGCACCGGATCCGGACCGGGCGGCGAGGGTGGTGTGGGCACCGGATCGCCGGGACCCGGCGGAAACGGGTCCGGTGCGGGGCCCGGCGGCGCGGGCTCCGGCGGTACGGGCACCGGGCTCGGCTCGGTGAGTTCGATCGCGAACATCATCGCCTCCTCGTCGGCGGGGTTGCCGGCGCTGCGCGTCCGCAGCAACCGCGATGCGGGCCGGGCGCCCATCGCGACGACGTCGTTGGCGTCGCGATGGTGCGCTCGACCAGCTACTCCGGTGTCGACACCGTCTAGCGAAAAGCGTGGCCCGGCCGGGTTTTCGGCGCCGTTTCTGCTCCTCGGCCGATCGCCACACTGGTGGAATGCCCGGGCCGGTCGACTCGAAACCGGGTCAGTGCTCGGCTTCGATGCGGGCCCACGCACGATGCTCGCCCAAGCCGGTGAGCAGTCCGCTTGTCGCCGCCACGGCGTCGGCGACGGTGACGCCCGGGGCATCGGAGTCGATGCTGTTGCGCTGCAACGCCGCTGCGGCGGTGCCGATGGCGGCGATCGCCTTGCCGTGTCGCCACATCTCCTCGACGAGCAGGTCGACCCGCGGATCGGTCGGGCCAGCCAGCAGCAGCGCACCGTCGAACTCCACCGACCGCATCGTGGCGAAAGTCCGTGCCACCGGCACACCGCCGACGGAACCGCCGCGCGCCGCGACCATCATCGGCCTGACCTTCGCCGCTTCCAGGGCCGACGAAACCTCCCGCACCGCGTCGGCCGAGGTGGTGTCGTCCACCAGCACGGCCACCGTGCGCCCGTCCACCGGGAAACTGCCGTGTCGCTGTGACAACGCGGGACTCGGCGCGAGATCAACGGGTTCGCCGGTCGGAGCGGGCTTGTCGAGTCCGAGTTGGCCCGCGACGTAGTCGGCCAGCCCGTCGTCGACATTGACCAGCATCTGCAGACCGCGTTGCTGGACGGTCTCGGACTGGCACTTGCCCAGTTCGAACGCGAACGCGTCGGCCAGGTGCTGCTGCTCGCCGCTGGTCAGGCTGCGATAGAACATGCGCGGCTGCGAGTAGTGGTCGGCGAACGACACCGAGCCCGCACTGTCGGCGGACGTCCGCAGTTTCGCGGCCGGCGGCGGAATGGGTGTCGGCGATTCGACATAGGCGTCCGCGGCGAAACTCGCCGCGTAGGGACAACCACCGCCCAGCGAATTCGGTTTGTAGGCAGCGACGCCGGGGTGCACCGCGCCCTGGTGCATGCCGTCCCGGAAGAGGTCGTTGACATCGGCGTGCGGTGTATTGATCGGCAACTGCGTGAAGTTCGGGCCGCCGAGGCGGCTGATCTGGGTGTCGAGGTAAGAGAACAGCCTGCCCTGCAGCAGCGGATCGTCGGTGACCTCGATACCGGGGACCAGGTGCGTCGGACAGAACGCGACCTGCTCGGTTTCGGCGAAGAAGTTCTCCGGATTCGCGGTGAGCCGCAGCGTGCCGATCGTCTGCACCGGCGCGAGTTCCTCGGGAACGATCTTGGTCGGGTCGAGCAGGTCGATGCCCTCGAAGAGGTGTTCGGGTGTATCGGGGAATACCTGCACACCGAAATCCCATTCCGGTTGCATGCCCGCCGCGATCGTGTCGGCCAGATCCCGGCGATGGAAATCGGGATCGAACCCGGCCGTCAGCTGCGTTTCCTCCCACAGCATCGAATGCACGCCCAGCCGCGGCTTCCAGTGGAATTTCACCAGGCTCGTCGTGCCGTCTTCGGCGACCAGCCGGAAGGTGTGGATACCGAATCCCTCCATCATTCGCAAGGAACGCGGTAGCGCTCGATCCGACATATTCCAGAAGGTGTGCGCCGTCGCCTCGGTATGCAGCGTGACGAAATCCCAGAAGGTATCGTGCGCGGACTGTGCCTGCGGGATCTCGCGGTCCGGCTCCGGTTTACCGGCGTGGATCACATCGGGGAATTTGATCGCTTCCTGGATGAAGAACACCGGGATGTTGTTGCCGACCAGGTCATAGACGCCTTCGTCGGTGTAGAACTTCACCGCGAAACCACGGGTGTCGCGGACCGTGTCGGCCGATCCCCGTGACCCGAGCACGGTGGAGAACCGGACGAAAACCGGCGTACGGGCATCGGCGGCCAGGAACTTCGCCCTGGTCAGCGACGCAGCGGCGCCATTGGCGACGAATACGCCGTGCGCGGCGGTGCCGCGCGCGTGCACGACCCGCTCGGGGATGCGCTCGTGATCGAAGTGGGTGATCTTCTCGCGCAGGTGGAAGTCCTGCAGCAGCGTCGGGCCACGCGGACCCGCCTTGAGCGCGTGATCGGTGTCGGCAACGCCCGCGCCCTGCGGAGTGGTGAGCCGAGGGCCCTGCTGCGCGCGCTGGGTCGCGTCGCCGGGAATCGGTGCGCCGGTGGGACTGCGCAGCGCGGGCCCTTCCTGGTCGGGTGCGGGGCCTGCCTGTTCGCACGGCGTCGCCGGGTCTTCGTCGGGCGGAGTCGGCGGACGGGTGAACTCGGACGGAATATCGTGGGCGGTCATGGTATTTCGTCGTCCCTTCGTCGCACTCGGTTCGCAAGCAGCGTCCTCGGGGGACTACCGCGTTCTTCGGGCGGTAAACAATGGTTCAGGGTCGATTCGTGGGGTACGCGGCATCCATGGAGATACTTGCGATCGTGGCATTGGTCGCCCTCGTCGCCGTGGTTCTCGTGATGCGCAAGAACCGGGGCAGGCGGCCGGGGGAACCGGAATCGACGGGTAACGATCCGAAATGAGTCTGAGGCGTGACCGGATGGTTACGGGGTAACCTCCGGTCAACGGTGGTGGACGAGGGGAGGTGGCGTGCGAGCTCGAGATCGCGATATCGCTCCCCGCTCACGGACCGTCGGCTTCCAGGTGCCCGCCGAGCTCGACCAGCTCAGCATGGTGCACGCGCTCGCGGAAACCGTGCTGCTCGTCGGTGGGTTCGCGCTCGACGAGGTCACCGACCTGCTCCTGGCGCTCGACGAAGTCGCCACCGCGTTGATGCTGGTCGCGACGCCGGATACCCAGCTCGATTGCTCGTTCACCGGTGGCGACGGCGCGCTCGGCGCCCGGGTGAGCGCGCTCGCCCGTGAGCCCGCCGCCGTCGATGAGCAGTCCTTCGGCTGGCACGTCGTCGCGACCCTGACCGACGCGCTTCGCACCGACTACGCCGGCTTCGACCCGGTCAGGGACGGCTATCCGACCACCGTCGAGTTCGGCTGGATTCGGCGATTGCACGGACCGTCCGAGTCGTGACCATAGAGCGCTAGCCTCATAGGTAGGGCATAGCCCCGGGTCCCGGTGGGTACCCCATGAACACATCTGCAACCGCCTGGAAGTGAGGCAAGTAGCGATGACATGGGAATCAACGACAGCAGCCGAACATCCGACCGCCCGGCGATCCCACTCGCGCGGCGACAGCTACGACAACATCGAACCGTGGTTCGAGAAGCTGCGCGCACTGCAACCGGGCGACGAGCACCACGACGCGCTGCGCGGGCAGGTCATCGAACTGTGCCTGCCGCTCGCCGATCACATCGCGCGCAAGTTCAACGGCCGGGGCGAGCAATTCGACGACCTCGAGCAGACCGCCAGGGTCGGGCTGGTGCTGGCCGTCGATCGCTACGACGTCACCCGCGGCTCCTCCTTCCTGTCCTTCGCGATCCCGACCATCATGGGCGAGGTGCGCAGGCACTTCCGTGATCGCACGTGGGCGGTGCGGGTACCGCGACGGCTCAAGGAGATCCAGCTCAGGATCGGCCCCGCCACCGAGGAGCTGTCGCAGCGGCTCGGCAGGCTGCCCAACGCACGCGAACTCGCCGACGAGCTCGAGGTGGACCTGGTCGAGGTCACTCGCACGCTGGTGGCGGGCAACGGCTACCAGACCAACTCCATCGACGGTGTCACCCATGACGGCCGCGACAACTCCACCCAGGCGATCACCGACACGCTCGGCTCGGACGAACCGTGCTACCAGCTCACCGAGGACGCGATGGCGGTGCGCCCGCTGATCGCCGCGCTGCCCGCCGAGGAACGGCGGGTTTTGATCATGCGCTTCTACGAGTCCAAGACCCAGGGCGAGATCGCCGGCGAGCTCGGCGTCTCGCAGATGCAGGTCTCGCGGATCCTGTCGCGGACCCTGGCGTTGCTGCGTGAGCAGGCACTCGCCGAGCCGACGCCGACGCAGTGACAGCAGCGCCGCCACGTGCCAGAATTGTCCTAGGTTGAGACCTCCAGCCGACCCCGGTTCTCGTGCACCGCACATTGCCTGTCGGCCACTGGCCTTCGGTAGTGCGAACCGGAAAAGCCCTGTCGCACAGGAGGTCTGAATGTCTGTCGTCATGGATCGTCGGCACTCGAGCCGGCTGCGCTGGTATCGCGGGTCCTCCGCACACGCCGCAGCCGAGTTGGCGCTGCGCGACCCCGGACGACCCGGCTGCTGGGTACTGCACGCCGGAATCGAACTCGACGCGGCACGGATGCCCCGATTCCGCGCGCTGCTCGACCGCTCGGTGCATTCCGGGGCGCGGGTGGTCATCCTCGATCTGCGCGATACCGAGTTCCTGAGCATCCGGGTCGCGGCGATGCTCGGCACCGCCAAGGCTGACGCGTGGGCACGCAGGGTCGATATCCGCCTGCTCACCGGCCCCCGCGAAGTGGAGCGGGCCTTGGATCTGGTCGGCGTGCGGCCGCTGTTCCGGTACTACCTGTCCATCGACGAGGCCTCCGGATCGCAACCCTGCCACTGACCTGTTTCGCTCCCCCCGATCGTGGGTAAGCGCTCGATGAAGCCCACTCCAGCGCACGCCAGGGAGGAGGACATCGTGGATTCGAGCGACCGGATCATCACCGACTCCGAACACGCGACAGCGATCCACATCCAGATCGACGCCGACCTGGGACAGATCGTCATGCTCCGCGCTGTCGCCGAAACCGTCGCCCTGATCGCGGGTTTCACGGTCGACGAAGTGGCCGACACCCGAGTCGCGCTCGACGAAGCGGCAACCTGCCTGGTCCTCGGCGCGGTGCCCGATTCCCAGCTCCATTGCGACGTGAACGCCGACGGATTCCGGATCCGGATCAGCGTGCGCGGCGTCTGCGGCGACACCGAACCGATCGATACGACGGGGTTCGGCTGGAATGTGATGGGTTCGATCACCGATCACCTTGTCACCGACCACGATCCCTACGACCGCGGACAGGGCGGCTACCCGGTTGCCATCACCTTCACGCAGGTGCGGCGAGTGCACTGATCGGCTCGCGCAGTGAACCGCGGTTCTCGTTCCAGCACCGCAGGACGTGCTCGGCGAAACGATCTTCCAGCAGGTTCGTCGCCTGGATGCCGAACACGATCGACCGGGCTCGGTCAGATTCGCCAGCCAGCAGACCTGCGATGACATCGCGGCGCATCACCTGTTCGTGGACGGCGTCGGCTTCGACGTGCTCGGTGTAGAAGTGCGCGCACGCGGGGTGCGGGAGCAGTGTGCGCGCGAGTTCGGCCAGGCGGCGCGACGCCGGGGACGAGGTGATCTCGGCGGTGGCGAAATGCCCGACCAGCGCGCCGCGCAGGCCGCGGTGCAGGCCGAACAGCGACATCATGTCCACCAGCGCGAGCATCGGTACGGGCACTACGTCGAGGTAGTGCAGATATCGCGGATCGAGGTCGGCGCCGGAAAGCAGATCGGCGAACAGCTGTGCGTGCACGCGTTCGCCGCGGCCACCGCCGAACTCGTCGAATTCCACGGCGACCAGCGACGCCTTCGCCTGTCCGCGCAGGCGCGGGATCACCCAGGCATAGGGGTCGGCCTCGATGTGGTGGTAGATCGAACGGTGGACGAAGTACTCGCGCAGCTGGTCGGGGGTCCCCCGCTCGGCCAGGAAGCCGGCGACGCCGTCGGCGTCGCTGGTGGGTTCGAGCAAGCGGTCGAGTTCTTCGTCGACGTCGTCGCCGCCCGCGACGTCGGCGTGCAGGGCCGCGCGGAACTGGTTTTCCAGATCGCGGCGTAGGCGCAGCAAGTCCGGATCCCATTCCCAGTTCTCGTCGATACCCGCGAAACCCTGGTAGTGGAGTTCGTAGCAGGTGTGCAGAGCGAGCTGGAGATCCTCGCCATAAGGGTCGAGTTCGGGAGCAGCGGGCACCACCGAACCTGGTGAGCGCGTGAGCGATTCGATGACCGCGGCGGACAGTTCGCCACGCGGTTGCGGCAATGGTCGAAGCGGCATCAGTCGGCACTCCGCACACGATGTCGGCGCCGGTGGCTGGTGTCGCACAGTGGATAGGTGCTCGAACGGCGGCACAGACACAGCGCCACCACGAAGCGGTCGCAGTGCAGAACCGCACCGTCGGCGGTGACCAATTCGACAGGACCGTCGATGAGCGCGGGTCCATCCTCGGTCAGGACGACGCGACGCGGCTCAGGCCGCGTCGGCCCGGGTCGGGCCGGCTCAGGCAGGGTCGGCGACGACGGGAGACGATGTTCGGTCGACACGGATCACCACCAGTTCCTCATCGCACTGACCGGCCCTGATGAAGCCGTTCGCGGCGAGCCATCCGGCACGGGCCCGCATCACCGGCCCGAACGGCACCGTTCCGGTTGCCACCACCTGCGCATTCGCTCCGAGCCCGCGCAACTGGCTCAAGCTGCGCTGTGGATCGCTGACCGCCGAATGCACGATCAACCCGACGCCACGTTCGGTGAGGAGGTCCGGCAGCATCGCGCACAGCCGATCGAGCACGCTGCGACCATCCGGGCCCGCGTCCCACGCCAGCGCGGCACCGCGCCCGGCCACTTGCTCGGCGGGAACGTACGGCGGATTCGCGACCACCACATCGAAACGCGGCAACCGTAGCGCCGACGCGAAATCGCCGTGCAGCAATTCCACCGCGATCCCCCGCAGCCGACAGTTCATCCAGGTCGACATCAACGCCGACCAGGACAGATCGACCGCGGTCAGGCTGCCCGCGCCCGCCGTGGCCGCGGCCACGGTGAGCGCGCCGGAACCCGCGCAGACGTCGAGTACCCGGCCGCCACGCAGCGCCGGCACCTCGTGCAGCGCACGGGCCAGCAGCCAGGTATCGGACTGCGGCCGGTAGACGCGCGGTGCCCGGATGACCACCACGTCAGTGCCCCCGCGGGTCGCCGAGGGCCAGATCCTCCTGCGCCTTCACCCGCCGGTGCTCCGCGATCACGAGCCCGATGCCGACCACCAGGCACACGCCGCAGGCCACACCCGCGATCACGGCCCAGCCCGCGAAGCCGTAACCGGCTGCGGTGAGGGTGAGGCCGACCAGCACCAACCCGACCCCGACAAGGATCAATCCGGGCCAGTTCCGGGTGTCTCTGATCGACTCCCCCGCATGGGATCGAGTGGTCCGAGCGTCATCGGGAAACTGCTTCTCTGACTGATTCATCGCGCACGCTCCTTTCGACGGACGTCATCGCCCTGTCGTGGACATGCCCGCAAACCGGCGAGGCAATCAGTCGATGACCTCGCCCACCGGCCGGCGCGGGGTGGATTCCAGCGGCGCCGCGGCATGGGGCATGACCCCGAGCCTGATCATGACGTGGGGAAAAGCACACTCCTGCAGGACCGTGGTGCGGATCTGCTCGCGCAGGTCGAGCATTCCCAGCGGTTCGGATTGCAGGCTGGTCGCCAGGCCGAGGTAGGTGGCCTGCAGCAGCATCGCGCTCGTCGCCTGGCCCGCGCCGAGCTGGGAGAGCTCATTGTCGTTCGGGGTACACACGACGAGCCAGTGCGCCGAGTCGGGTTCGTCGGTGTATTCGGCCAGTTCCGCGTCGGCGAAGACCCGCACCGGCAGTTCGTCCGAGGACCGAGCGGCAGGCGCGTTGCGGGCGGGCACCCCGTTCGGTGCGCCGTGGCAGCCGCTCCACTGCTCCAGTTCCGCCAGATAGCGGGTATCGGTCGCATGCCTGGCGGCGGCGCGGCGCATGGGGGCAGCCAGGTGCGAGAGCATGCGGTCGGGGACGTGGCGCGCAGCGGCCCCGAACCGGGAGGCGCACCGTGACACCGCGCGCAGATCCCGCGCGGGTACCGGCACGCCGGGATAGCGGCGCCGATCGGATTGCCGCAGGTGGATGGCGGCCGCCAGCCGGATGTCGAGATCCGACGGCGGACGCGGCGTGAACCGCACCGTCGCGAGATGGTCGGGGCGTTGCGGATCGGGCAGCCGATCGATGTGGGCCTGCCAGCCCAGCATGGCGAACGCCACTTCGAGGTGATGCAGCGCGGCGCCGCAACTCACCAGCAGGGCGCGCGCCTTGGGGTCGGTCTCGGTGACCTGACGGCCGAAGTCGGCGAACAGGTCGACCCGGCCCGGCTGGATCCGCCATCGCCACGGTTGGGTGTTGTGGACCGAGGGGGCGCGCACTGCCAATTCCAGCGCGTCTCGGCATATTGCGATGCTCGGCATGTCCGACCGGTCTCCCTTCCCGTGCAGGTCGCCAACTCTGCGGATGTGATGCGACGCTTCCAGGGTATATGCGCGGCCGCTGTGAGCGGGAACACCCTGACCTGGGGCTTTGATCCCGACAGACAGCAGAACGGGCCCGGCGAAGTCGCCGGGCCCGGTCCGTGGGGGTCGTGATTACGCGGGCAGTCGAGCCTCGATCGCGGCGATGATCCGCGGACGCAGATCCGCGACGCTGACGATGGCGTCCACCGAACCGACCTCGACGGCGCGCTGGATGTTGTGGACACGGTCGAACTCCGCGGCCACGTCGCCCAGCTTCTCCGCACGCACCGACGAGCGCGTCTCGTCGAGTTCGGCGCTCAACGTGGCGCGGTCGGTGCCGACCGCGTTCGCCACCCGGCTCTCCAGTTCGCGCACGCGCGGATCGGCGGCGGTCCTCGACTTCACCTCACCGGCGAACACCACCGCGGCGGCAGGCGCGCCACCGAGCACCGAGGCGAACGAACCTTCCAGCGCGAGCACCGTCATGTTCGGGTTCAACGCCTTCGAGAACACCACGAACGCACCACCGTGGTAGCGCGAGATCACGCAGAACACAATGGGGCCGTCGAAATTCACGATGGCGCGGCCGATTTCGGCGCCGTACTCGAGCTGCAGCTTGCGCATCGACTCGGGCGAGCCGTCGAAGCCGGACAGGTTGGCCAACACCACCAGCGGCCGGTTGCCGCTGGCCGCGTTGATGGCCCGCGCGGCCTTCTTCGACGAACGCGGGAACAGCGTGCCCGCGGTGTAGGTGTCGGGTCCGTCGGTGGACGGGAAACCGCGCCGGGCCACATTGCGTGACTCGATGCCCAACAGGCACACCGGGATTCCGCCGAGGTGCGCGTCGTGCACGACCGCGGTCTCGGCATCGGCCATGCCCGCCCACCGTTCCAGGACGGCGTGGTCCTGGTCGGCGAGCGAGTGCATCACGGTGCGAATATCGAAGGGCTTCTTGCGATCCGGGTTGGCGGCCGCGGAGAAGATCTCACCGACGGTGGCAAAGGTGCTGTCCGCCAACACATGCGGGAAGCTGGAGATATCGCGGTCGACGGGGTCGGTGGTCTCCGCGCGACGCGGCGCCAGCTCACCGGGGGCGATGTAGGTGTGCTCGTAATGCGCCATGAGGACGTCGCGCGCGGCGGTCAGGTTCGGCGCCCAGTACTGCGCCTGACCGTTCGGGCCCATCACCCGGTCGTAGCCGCCGATGCCGAAGTTGTCCTCGGCCGAGACACCACCGGAGAAGTCCAGCGACTGCTTTCCGGTCAGCACCATGGCCGAATCCGGGGTCATCACCAGCACGCCCTTGGTGTGCATGAGCATCGTGGCCTCGGCATTCCAGTACGGCTGCGCGCCGACATTGATGCCCGCGACGACGATGTTGATCTCGCCACCACCCTGGGTGAATTCGACGATCCGCTTGAGCGCGGCCGCGACCCAGTCCATGTTCTCGGTACCCGACGCCATCGAGATCCGCGCGCCCGAGGACAGCGCGTACCACTCGAGCGGCACCCGCAGGCTCTCGGCCAGATCCAGCGCGGCGATCACGCGACGGCATTCCGGCTCCGAGAGCGCGCCGAGGGACTTGGTGGGATCACCGAGCAGCAGCACACGGGTGACACCCTGCGGATGCTGCACGGTCGGCGTGGTCACCACACCGGCGACGATCGCCGCCTTGTTGTGCCCCTTCGGCCGCTCGACCGGCACCAGCGCATGCTCGGCATCGAGGTCGTACTCGGCGAAATCACCGAGGAGAGCGGTCAATTCGTACGGGTACACGGTGTTGCGAGCCGCGGCGCGCAGCACTTTCTGCCGGTATTCGTCCAACGGCTCGACGGGTTCGTCGGTCCGTTCGCCGACCGTCACATCGGATCCACCGTCGGGGCGGAACGTGATGCGCACGCCGACCTTGGTCAGCTCGCCGGTCTCGGGATCACGCTGACGTGCGATGAGCAGAATCTCCTCGAGCCCCGCACCCGCGGCCGTCGGCAGCACGTGGCCCCCGATGGTCTCGAGCTCCGCGCGAGTGACGTCCATGTGCGGCCAGATGTACATCACGATGCGGTTGGTGTTGAGCCGCTTGGCCGAGGGGAACCGCGACTGGGCTCGACGGATCGAGTCGACGCAGGTGGCGATGGCGCTCTCGGCGGTGGGCAGCGCCACCAGGCGGCCGTCGTGGTCGCGCAGCGCCGCGAGGTCACGGACCTGGGCGAAGGCGATGAGACGCTCGTCGGACGGGTTCTCCTTGGCCACGCCGCGGAACAGGTAGACCTCTTCGTCCGAGGACGGCAAGCGGGTGAGGTCGAACTTGCGCAACCGTTCCAGCTGCATCCGCTGCGCGATGTAGGGGTGCAGACCGCGGATCAAGCGCTCCTCGGCCATCCCGGTCACCGACGGACGGAAGGTGAAGTGGTGGTGCATGACCGAGCCGCCGCTGCCGGCGACGGTGGCGGTGATCCGGTGCACCTGCTTCGGCACCGGATGCGCGCCGAGCACATCCTGCAGCGCCGCGGCCATCGCGTCGAAGTCCTCGGGCTGCGCTTCCCAGCTGAGGTAGATGTCGGCGTCGATGGAGACCGCGCCGGTGGCCAATTCGGCCAGACCGTCGAGTGCGGAATCGAGCTTGTCGAAACTCACGGCGGTCGACACCAGCGTCGAACCGTAGCGTTCGGCGACGACGAAGGTGGTGTCACCGACCTGTTCGGTGCGGACACCGGTGAGGCCCTTGTTGCCGTAGTAGCGCCGCGTCAGCACCTCGAGCATCGGGGTGTGGTCGGGCTTGTCACGCTCGAGCCGCTGGCCGAGCAGCCGCACCAGCGGTTCGGTGCTGCGCACCATCTCGGCGATCCGCGCGCCGCGATCGTCGGCCTGCGGGTTCGCGTCCAGGTAGCTCAGGTGCTTGCGGACGTTGGTGTACACGCGAGCGCGGTTGCGACGCAGCAGCGGCTGGCCGTACCAGGCGTAGACCAGGCCGCGGGCGAGGTCGGCGATCACCGGGAAACGCACCTGCGTCGCCGCGACGAGGCGCTCGAGCGCCAGACCGACGGGTTCGCGCAGCACCTGGTCGGGCATCGGCTCGGTCAGCCATTCGCGCAGCAGCGCGGCGACGACGGTGACGGTGTCGGTGGGACGCTGCTGCGCGAGGAAGATCCGGAAGACCGCCGCTTCGAGGTCGGGCGTCCGGTCCAGCTCGGTGATCCCGTAGTGGCGCAGCGCGGTACCGAGTTTGGCCTGGTACGACTCAGGCAGCCCGGCCCGTTCGACGTCGAGACTCTGCAGGTAGGTGTGGAAGTACTCGCGGGCGCTGTGGACGTGTCCTTGGCCGTGATCGTCGTCGGCCGACCGGTTGTGGCTCAGTTCGGCGAGGTCGGCGAACATCTGCACCAGTTCGAGCTCTTCGGCGAGCGGGCGCAGGCTGTCAGCTACGGCTTCCCGGCGGGCCGCGAGGTAGTCGTCGAGGACGCGACGTTCGTCGTGCGGGTCGACGTCGAAGCCGAGCAGCAGGCTACTCAGGTCCTGCAGGCCGCGGGTCACCCGCTCGTGTGCGCCCAAAGGTGTTGCCGCGTTGGGCAGATCGAGTTCGACGGTGCCGCTGGTCACGGTTTCGGCGGCTTCGTCGTCGTCGGCGAGCGGCTCGAGCCGCAGCAGCGGCGCGCCCGCCTCGACCTGGGTGCCGACGGAGACCGCGCATTCCTTCAGCCTGGCCCGGAAGGGTGCGCGCAGCACCGTTTCCATCTTCATGCTCTCGAGCACGAGTACCGGCGCACCGGCCTCGACCTCGGCGCCGACCTCGAGGGGCGTGCCGACGACCAGCGCGGGTGCGGGCGAGCGGACGACGCCGCCTTCGTCGCGGCTGATCCGGTGGGTCACCCCGTCCACGTCGACCACGTGGGTGGGTCCGTGCGTGCCGGTGATCAGGCGGTAGCGGGTGCCGTTGACGATGATCTGGCCGGTGTGGTCGTCGAAACGCTCGAGGTCGACATCGGCGGTACGCAGGTCGCCACCGGCCTCGATACCCACGCGGAACCGGTGCGCACCGATCCTGGCGACGCGCACGCGATACCCCGCGCCGCGCAGTTTCAGGTCGAGGGGCCGCCCCGATTCGTGCTGCACCTGCGGGCGTCCGCCGGACGCGGTCGACAGCAGTCGATGCCGTTCGACCCGCTCGTCTTCCTCGTAGGCGTCGATCGCGGCCACGGCGAGCGCGATGGTGGAGTGACGATGGGTCACCAGGCGGCCTTCGCCGCGCACCCGGTCGATCCAGCCGGTATCGGCGCTGGCGTCGATGACCTCGGGCTGGTCGAGGAGGTCGAGCACGAAGCTCTTGTTCGTCGCACCGCCCGCGATGACGACCCGGGTCTGGGCCATGGCCCGGCGCAGTCGCCCGAGCGCTTCGTCGCGGTCGTGGCCGTAGGCGATGATCTTGGCGATCATCGAGTCGAAGTCGGCGGGGATCGTGTCGCCCTCGCTGACGCCGGTGTCGACGCGGATGCCGGGGCCCGCGGGCAGGTCGAGGCGCACGATGCGGCCGGGGGCGGGCGCGAAGTCGCGATCGGGGTCTTCGGCGTTGAGGCGGGCTTCGATGGCGTGTCCGCGCTCGGCGGGCGGCTCACCTTCGAGCTTGTGACCCGACGCCACCCGCAGCTGCGCGTGCACCAGGTCGAAACCGGTGGTGAGCTCGGTGATCGGGTGCTCGACCTGCAGCCGGGTGTTGACCTCGAGGAACGCGAACAGCTGGTCACCGGGGTGGTAGAGGAACTCCACGGTCGCCGCGCCGCAGTACCCGACGGCGATCGCCAGGCGCTCGGCGGAACCCTTGAGTTCGGCGGTCTGCTCGGCACTCAGCACGGGAGAGGAGGATTCCTCGATCACCTTCTGATTGCGTCGCTGCACCGAGCAGTCGCGTACGCCCAGCGCCCACGCGGTGCCCTGACCGTCGGCGATGACCTGGACCTCGACGTGCCGGGCGCCCGTGACCAGACGCTCCAGGAACACGACGCCGCTGCCGAAGGCGCGGGCGGCTTCCTGCTTGGTGCGCTCGTAGGCGTCGACGAGTTCGGCTTCGTCGGTGATCACGCGGATGCCGCGACCGCCACCACCGGCGGTGGCCTTGAGCATCAGCGGGTAGCCGATCCGGGTGGCCGCTTCGATGGCGTCTTCGACGGTGTCGACCGCGCCCCGGCTCCACGGTGCGACCGGCACGCCGACTTCCTCGGCGATCAGCTTGGCGCCGATCTTGTCACCGAGCTTGCGCATGGCCTCGGCGCTCGGCCCGACGAACGTGACGCCGATGTGGTCGCACAGCTCCGCGAACGCGGGATCCTCGGCGACGAAGCCCCAGCCGACCCAGGCCGCGTCGGCCTTGGTGGTGACGAGGGCCTTCTCGAGCGCCTTGAGATCCAGGTACGGGCGTGCCGACGCCGGACCGAGGTCGTAGGCGATATCGGCTTCCCGGACGAAGGTGGCATTCCGGTCGACGTCGGTGTGCAAGGCGACCGTTTCGATCGGTAGCCCGGTCGCCGCCGCCAGATCACGGACGGCGTGGATGAGGCGCATGGCGGCCTCGCCCCGATTCACGATGGCGATACGGCTGAACACTCGCCGACTCCTTCCATTTACCCAGGACATCGTCCTGCGGGTGAGGTTTGCAACTCCCGGTCCGTGCGCAGTCTGCACCCCCGTGCCCCATATACAAGCACCGTGCGCGGGTTACCGGCACGTAGCCAAGTCACGAGCGGCCGCCGAGCACCATACAACCCGACGAACACGAGCGGTGGAAGACGCCGAGATGTCCAGCGGCCGGCGTCGCGATGCCTCGCGGTTGAACGATCACATTCCCCCAAGCGAGTGGACGGCCAAGGTCTGCGGTCCCGGACCATCCACTCACTTCGAGATCCTACCAATCATGTTGACCTACAACATATTCGAGGTCATCTCACGCTCTTCCCACCGACCGATCAGCAGCCGTCCGCAGCGTTGCTCGGCGCGATCGGATCGAAGGGGGCCGCCGGGGGTACGTCCGGATCACCGGGCAGGACTTGCGGCGGGTTGGCGTCCACTGTCATCGGTGCCATAACTTCGCGCCCGAAATCGTGAGTTCCGCCAGTGGGCGCGCCGAACGGGTCGCTTCGGCATGCGGGCTTCTACCGTCGGGGCCGTGTCAGAAGATTCCCCCGCCGCCTGCGACTACGACGTCCTCATCGTCGGGTCCGGGTTCGGTGGCAGTGTCACTGCCCTGCGCCTGGTCGAAAAGGGGTACACCGTCGGTGTCCTGGAGGCCGGTCGCCGGTTCGCGGACGCGGATTTCGCCGCGACCAACTGGGATCTGCGCCGGTACCTGTGGGCGCCGCGGCTGGGGTGCTACGGGATCCAGCGCATCCATCGTCTGCGCGACTGCTTCATCCTGGCAGGCGCCGGGGTCGGAGGCGGTTCGCTGAACTACGCCAACACCCTCTACAAACCGGGCGCGGCGTTCTTCGGCGATCGCCAGTGGGCGGGCATCACCGACTGGGACGCCGAGCTCAGCCCGCACTACGACCAGGCGCGGCGGATGCTCGGCGTCGTCCGCAATCCGCACATGACCCCGGCCGACACCATCATCGAGTCGGTGGCACGGGAGATGGGAGTCGGTGACACGTTCGTGCCGACCCCGGTCGGTGTCTACTTCGGCGAGCCGGGCCGGACTGTCGCCGACCCGTATTTCGGCGGCGCCGGACCGGAGCGCACCGGGTGCATCGAGTGCGGCGAGTGCATGACCGGCTGCCGTCACGGCGCCAAGAACACCCTCGTCAAGAACTATCTCGGATTGGCGGAGCAGGCGGGGGCGGTGGTCACACCGATGACCACTGTCACCGCGATCCGGCCGCGGTCCGACGGCAGCTGGCTGGTCGACACCGAACGCACCGGAAGCTGGGTCCGTAAACACCGCGCCACTGTGTCGGCACGGCATGTCGTCCTGGCCGCAGGCACCTGGGGAACCCAGCACCTGCTGTTCCGGATGCGTGACACCGCGGTACTTCCCGACATCTCGCCGCGGCTGGGGGTGCTCACGCGCACCAACTCCGAAGCCATCCTCGGCGCCGGGCGCACCGAGGTCGACCCTGCCGTCGACATCACCAAGGGCGTCGCGATCACGTCCTCGTTCCATCCCACACCGAACACCCATGTCGAACCAGTGCGCTACGGCAAGGGTTCCAATGCCATGGGATTGCTCAACACCTACCTCGTCGACGGTGATCAGCGACTGCCGCGATGGTCGCGGGTCCTGCTGATCGCCGGGCGCCACCCGGTACAGACCGTGCGACTGTTGCGCACCAGCCGCTGGAGCGAGCGCACGCTGGTCCTGCTGGTGATGCAGAGCCTCGACAATTCGATCACCACCTACACCCGGCGCGGACTGTTCGGCCGCCGGTTCACCAGCAAGCAGGGATTCGGCGAACCCAACCCGTCCTGGATTCCGCCCGGCCACGAGGCGACCCGTCACGTCGCCGCGAAACTCGGTGCGACACCGGGCAGTACGTGGCCGGACGTTTTCAACGTGCCGATGACCGCGCACTTCATCGGCGGCTGCGTCATCGGTCCTGACGCGAGTACGGGCGTCATCGACCCTTACCACCGGGTCCACAGCTACCCCGGTCTCAGCGTCGTCGACGGTTCGGCGATCTCGGCCAACCTCGGTGTCAATCCGTCACTGACGATCGCCGCCCAGGCCGAACGCGCCGCCGCGCTGTGGCCGAACAAGGGCGAACCGGATCCGCGCCCGGCGATGGGCGCTGCGTACGAGCGGATCGCCGCGGTGGCGCCGAACGATCCCGTCGTCCCCGCCACCGCGACCGCCGCCCTTCGCTTGCCGATCTGGCCGGTCACCGCGTCCACCGACGAGGACCGTTGAGCTCGGTGTAGAGAATGCGATGAGATAGCCGACCGAGACTTTGTGACCTCTCCCGCCTCCCCCGCTTATCGCGCTGCCACACGGTGATTCGACTACCGTCGCGCACAGCATTTGAGTTGGTTGGAAGGTGGCAGTAAGCGTGGTAACTACCAAGGCGAAGCTCGACGGGCTGGCCGATATTCTGGCGATCGCCGCGGAACCAGCAGGTGAGGCCGCCGTGGCCAAGCGGGCGAAGAAGGGCATTCCGAGCGTTCGCGAGCGGATGAACATGCTGCTCGATCCCGGAACATTCATCGAGATCGGCGCCTTGGTGCGTCAGCCGGACCAGCCCGACGCCCTCTACGGTGACGGATTGGTCACCGGTCGCGGGTTGATCGGTGGCCGGACGGTGGTGGTGATCGCGCACGATCAGACCGTGTACGGCGGCTCGGTCGGTGTCGCGGCGGCGCGAAAGTTCATGCGGGCCTTGAAACTCGCGTTCGACAACGCCTGTCCGGTGGTGACGATCAACGATTCCGGCGGCGCGCGCGTGCAGGACGCGGTCGGCTCGATCGCCTCGTTCGGCGATATGACCCGGGTGCTGGAGAAGCTGTCGGGGTACGTACCGCAGGTGTCGATCATTCTCGGCAAGTGCGCCGCGGGTTCGGTGTACGGGCCGATCAATACCGACGTGCTCATCGGCACCAAGGACTCCTACATGTTCGTCACCGGGCCGGACGTGATCAAGGCCGTCAACGGTGAGGATGTCAGTGCGGAGGCGCTCGGCGGCGCCGAGGTGCAGGCCAAGCGCGGCACGCTGCATCATGTCGCCGAGACCGAGCAGGACGCCTTCGACTGGGCCCGCAACTACCTCAGCTACATGCCGTCGAGTTGCCTGGAACAGCCGCCGGTCGTCAACCCCGGGATGGAACCCGACATCACCGCCTACGACCTGGAACTCGACACGATCATCCCGGATTCCGACCGCACGGGCTACGACATGCACGACATCTTGCTCCGGCTGTTCGACGACGGTGAATTCCATGAGATCCGAGCGACGTTCGCCCCGAACCTGATCACCGGGTTCGCCAGAGTCGACGGTTATCCGGTCGGCGTGATCGCCAACCAGCCGCTGGTGCTCGGCGGTTCCATCGACGCCGCCTGCTCCGATAAGTCGACCTATTTCATCCGGCTCTGCGACGCCTTCAACATCCCGCTGATCTTCGTCGTCGACACCCCCGGCGTGCTGCCCGGACTCGACCAGGAGGACGCGGGCGTGATCATCCGTGGTGGCCGGGTTCCGCGCGCGATCATCGAGGCGACGGTGCCGATCATCAACCTCGTGGTGCGCAAGTCCTACGGCGGCGCCTACGGCATGATGGGTTGCCGTCAGGTCGGCGCCGACGTGAGCTTCGCCTGGCCGACCGCCCGGATCGCGGTGATCGGCGCCGAGAGCGCGGTCGATCTCGCCGGCAAACGCCAATTGGCCGCTATCGCCGAGGAACACCGCGCCGCGGCGCGCGACTGGATGATCAACCAGTACAACGAGACCGTCGCGACACCGTGGATCGCCGCCGAACGTGGCTACATCGACGCCGTCATCGAACCCGCGCGTACCCGCCTGGAGATCCGGCACGCGCTGCGCCTGCTGCGCGACAAGCCGCCGGTCACCCCGGAATTCAACCCGCGCAAGCACTCGGTCTATCCCATGTGATCAGCCTGCGCGCGAACTGGTTTCGCTCTGGCTTCGATAGAGCTCTGTTGATCCGGACCCACGGTGGGCCCGGATCAACAGCGCGGCGCGCAGATGGCATAGACCGGACACATCATTGAGGTCGAACCCGGTCATCTGGCCGATCCGTTTCAATCGGTAATCGACGGTGTTCGTGTGGATGAACATGGTGCGGGCAGTCCTGGCACGCTGCATATTCGTGGACAGATACACCTCGAGCGTGCGCAACAGTTCCGGATGCGCTTCGAGGGAATCGACAATGGAACTCAGATAATCGCGCGCGGGACCCGGACGCGTCAGCTGATATTCGAAGGCCAATTCGTGCGGGCGATACACCTTGCTCGGACCGCCGAACCGATGTGCGATTTCGACCAGCTCATGGACTTGTTCGGCGGCACGTGGGATTTCGCTCGGTATCGCCGTTGTCGCCACCGCACGCACCGGGACCTGCGCGGCCGCGGACAGGTGCACGATCAACTCGTCCAGCTCGGCTTCGGAGAATTCCGGGACCGGGAGCAGCAATGTGCCGCCGTCCACGCTCAACAGCGAGAGCACTTTTCCGTCGCACCGGTCCGCCAGTTCGGCCTGAACCCGGCGCAGTTTGCGTCGAGCGACGACTTTCGCATCGAGGGACGGGTCGAATTCCTCCGGGTGCGGCGGAAGTTCCAGTGCCATCACGTGATAACGCTCGGCGACCTCGATTCCGCATTCGCGTGCCATCGTCGAGGTGTTCTGGCCGCCGAGTAGGGCCGAGGTCAGCGTGTGCACCGCGGTGTGGTGCTCGCTGTCCACCGAGCGCAATTCGCGAACGTAGGCCACCGAGACCGCCGAGGTGATCATGTTCTGGGCGTCCATCAGCCGGCGCGCCACCCCGACGACGGTGTCGTAGTCGTGGTTGGTCACATTGGTGATGACGAGATCGAAGCCGAGTTTGAAGCCCTCGTGTACGGCGTCGTGAATGGTGTCGATCGGGATTCCCTCGCGTGCCCAGTCGGCGGCGGCGGCCTGTACCCGCTCCACCCGCCCCGGGATATCGCGGCCGTCGAGCATGCTCCTGGTCAGTTCCAGACAGACGCGCGTCACCGTGGTGACGTCTCCGTCGAGCGCTTCGCCGGGCAGCGTGCCACACGGCACGACATTCTCGATGAAATGCACCACCATCTGGCGGGATATCGTCCGCACATCTTTCAAGGGGTTCGATACCGGCCGCCCCGAAACGGTCAGGAACGGCTCGATGGAAGTAGCGCCAGCCATGATGAATCCTTCCCACCCAGGTCACTGGGCAAGCCCCCAAACTACCGTGAACGACAATCCCCCGTCCAACCTTCGCTTGTGACAAGGAGCAAGAGAACGCTGGATCAATGATGCTTTCCGACAAAGAAGCCCGCGGGCCTGCGGGTCGAGGGCAGTGCGGCGGTGGCGCTCGGCGAACCGGAGCCGCGCACATCTTCACTCCGGGAACGATGATCGCCACCGCCGCAAAATAGCCGTGTTAGCCGGTTACAGACAGAAGCTGACCTCGAGCAGCGGAAGGGGAAGCGGCACACACACTTCCACCGAACCCGAGACGGGCGCCGGGGCCGCGGCGGAAGCGGGACCGGCGACGATCGCACCGGCGGACAGCGCGATGGCGGCAACGGCGAGCGGACGGGTAATTCTGGAGTTCATACGGTCATCCTTATTCGTACTCTGTGAAGCATCCCAGATTCGGGACATCTCGATCAGATCACGGTCGCCACGCCGATCGCTATCATCGCGCGCAGTTTTTGACCTTCCAATTCCCATTCCCTGGAATTGTCATGGATTTCCACAACAATTTCCGTCGCGAACTTCTCGCCTTTCGCCGCGCCGTCAGGTATCGCGTGGCCGTCTGCCGCGGGGGTGATTCGGGATCGGTTGCGGCACTTGGCGCATGAGCCATCTCCGCGGGCCACCACCGGGAAGGTCGATCACCCCGGTGGTCTCGAATCCGAGGCGTTCGTAGAAGGAGAGGTTGCTCGGGTTCGTGGTTTCCAAGTGCACGGGGACGCCGTCGGCGGCCGCTCGATACATGCCCGCCGCGACCAGGTCCCGCCCGTGTCCACGTCCGCGGGCCGCCGCGGCGACCCCCACTGCCAACAGGTGCCAGTGCTGTTCCTGCACGCCCGCCGCGTAGGTCGCGCGCGCACCCGTGCGCGCACGTGCGGCCTGCGAACCGTAGGTGTGAAGCGCTTTCAGCTGACGACCCATCGTCGCGCGCGGCAGGACATGAAAGGTGGCCAGCCACACCGCGACGCCGACGATCGATCCGGTGCCATCGAGCGCGAGATCTACGCCGTCGCTGCAATCGCGGGAATCATCGAGCGAGGTTCGAAACGCGCGGGTGAGCCGGGTTCTGCGGGTGGATTCTTTCGGGTGCAGCCACCGTGTCGCGGGGTCGTCGGCCATGGACGCTGCCAGCAGTCCGGCTGCTACACCGAAGTCCTTCCTGTTGCCAGGGCGAATCCGCCGAGCATCGTCGCCTGTAACCGCATCTCCCACGGGCGGAATGATAATGGCGAATCGCCCGTCGGGCCGCTCGAGCGGGACAGTCAGACCGGAACGGTTCGGTCGCGCAAGTAGGCGATGGCGTTGTCGGCTCCCGGCTGGTCCAGGTCCGCGACGGATAATCGGAACTGGGTCACCGCGTCGTCCAGGCGCGGTCCGGGGCCGTGCTCGGCGAGCAGCACCACGATCGCTTCCAGGGTGGCGGGCTGTGGATTCGGGTCCGCCAGTAGTTCGTCGAGATAGGCGTCCGGTTCGAGCAGGCGCAGTGCCCGGCGTGCGTAGGCGTGGACGCGCGCCGGCAAGTCGGCGCGAACGGTGTCGACGTCGGCTTGTAGCGCGGGGCGTGCGCGGTGGGCCGGGTCGACCCGCAGTGACCACCACTGGGTCAACTCCTCGCCCATGCCGTGCTCGTCGATGAGCCCCGGCCCGGTGGCCTGTTCCGGCGCGGCCGGTTCCAGACCTCGCACCCCGTTGCGCCAGTTGCAGAATTCCCACCACGCCGTCGGCGTCGCGCTGAGTTCCAGACCGAAGGAGAGCACTTGCTGACCGTCTGTCCAGGTTCGCTGGGTGCGGGTGCGGCGAATCGAGGCGACACCGCCTGCGGTGACCTGCGTCCAGGCGGCATCTGTCCCGTGAAAGCCGTATGGCCGCAACAACTTTCCCGCCTCGCGTGTCAAGCGGCGTAGCGCAGAGTCCGGTCCGTCCATGTGAGCAGACTAGAGGTGCGCACCGACAAGTTCGGTGCACCGACGAACAGCGCCCGCTGTGGCCGCATGTCGCCGGCTAGGAATCGGCCACCCGCGTGCCCGTCGTCGCGGCGAGCACCGCGGCGGTG
This sequence comes from Nocardia sp. FBN12, assembly GCF_054031145.1. Classification (NCBI taxonomy): domain Bacteria; kingdom Bacillati; phylum Actinomycetota; class Actinomycetes; order Mycobacteriales; family Nocardiaceae; genus Nocardia; species Nocardia sp. FBN12. The sequence continues at coordinate 1,294,215 of NZ_CM132926.1, read as the reverse complement.
AACTGATCGGGCGCCTCGACCATCACCAGATGACCCGCACCGTCGACAACTATCGACCGCGACGGCTTCAGCGTGCGGTTCAGCGCGGCTCCGGCATGGGCGCACAGCACTCGATTACGACTCCCCCACACCGTGGTGACGGGCGGAAAGCCGGCGGGCGGTGCGAAGCTGTCCAGCTCGCCGAGCAGCGGGATCTCCCGGGAGATCGCGGCCGTGACCATCAGGCGCCGGGGTTCGGTCCAGCTCTCGCGCAGATGCGCGACGATCTGCGCCGCATGCGGCGCCCGTTCGCAACCGAGCTGCTCCGCCACGATCAGCCCGGCCACGGGGCCGGGAACGCGGACACGTGCGAGCAGCGCGTCGATGCGCAGCCGCCGACCGAGCCATGCCGCCCATCCCGTTCTGGTCGGTCGCAAGGTAGCCGGGGTCAGCGGGCTGCTGAGTACCAGCGACCGCAGCCGCTCGGGATGACGCTGCGCGTAGAGCAGTGACAACGCGCTGCCGAAACAGTGGCCGACCAACGTCACATCGCGCAGATCGTGCTCCTCGAAGAACGCGCTGACCATGGCCAGATAGTTCTCGACCGTGTACCCGGCGTCGGGAGCGTCCGATTCGCCGTAGCCGATGAGGTCGATCGCGAAAACCCGGTGGTTGTGCCGCAACGCGTCGAATTGCGCCCGCCAGATGTGCCGATCGCCGCCGAGGTTGTGCAGGAAGACGATCGGTGGACCCGCACCCGCTTCGTCGTAGGCGATCGAGGTTCCGCGAAAGTCGAAATGCCGCATCCCCGGGCTTCCTTCCAGTGGCAGCCACGTGACCACGTCGTCGTGGTCGATCCACGGTAACCGCCGATACCGGCACCCCACGGAAGAACGCACCGTTCGCCGATCGACACCGAACGACTACCGGGTTCCTCCGGCTCCGGCCGGAGAAATGACGCTCAGTCCAGACAGAACTCGTTTCCCTCCGGGTCCGCCAGCACGATCCATCCGGCACTCATCGGAGGTTCGGGCTCGAAGCGCTCGACCCGCGTTGCCCCGAGCGCGACCAGCCGCTCACACTCTGCCTCGAGGGCGGCCATCCGCTCGTCGCCCTGGAGCCCGGGCGCCGCGCGAACATCGAGGTGCACCCGGTTCTTCGCGACCTTGTCCTCCGGCACTCGCTGAAAGAAGACCCGTGGACCGTGCCCCTCCGGATCCTCGATGGCCGACTTCGAGTTCCGTTCTTCGGCGGGCACACCGAGGCGCGCGAGAAACTGATCCCACACCGCCAGCGGATCGACACCGGCGGGCACCTCGACACCGGGCGGCCCCGGGTGCACATAGCCCAGCGCATCGCGCCAGAAGGTCGACAGCGCGGCCGGGTCGTGCGCGTCGAAGGTGATCTGGATATGGCGACTCATCTTTGCTCCGTCCATGGCAGGTCCTTTTCGTCACCGTAGGCCACGCCTCCGACAACTCGGCGCAACCACCGCGGTCGAGCCCGCGCCACTGCGTGCGTCACGAGGCCGGCGAGTGGGGCGAGACAGCCGGGCCCGACGACCGCGTGCGCTGATCGGCACCGACCTCGCGCAGCGCGGCGATCAGGAAGTCGTCCACCGCTTCGGTTCGTTCGAGGTGCACGAGATGCCCCGCACCCGGAACTTCCACTACCGCACGGAGATCGGTGACATTGGCCCGCAGCGTGGCCAGCGGGTCGCGACCACTGAAGCCCTCCATGTCGGGGTCGTTCTCGCCGTAGAGGAAATAGGTGGGGACCTGGATCCGGGCGTCGGCGAAGGGCTCGGCGAGTTCCCAGTTGCGATCCAGGTTGCGGTACCAGTTCAACCCGCCGGTGAAGCCCGTTCGTTCGAATTCTGTGGCAATGGTGTCGAATTCGTCGTCGGTGAGCCACGGCCACGGCAGCGCGGGCGCCGCGGGCAGCACATCCAGGTAGCCGAGGCCCGGCGGGTTCTTCCAGGTGTCGAGGTAGTGGTAGTCGCCGGAGAGGGAGAAGTAGACGCGGGACAGGAAATCCCGCGGCCGCGCGGCCAATTCGGCGTCGGCAACGCCCGGCTCCTGAAAGTAGGACAGGTGCAGGAAGTGGCGCTGGGCGGCCTTGGTCCAGAAGGCCGAGGGCGCGCGGGGCGGGCGTGGCGAGTACGGATTGTTCAGCACCACAATGGCTTCCACGCGCTCAGGAGCGCGCAGCGATAGTTCCCACACCAGTTGGGCACCGAAATCGAGACCGACGAACACCGCCTTCTCGGCGCCGATGTCGTCGAGCAGCGCCAGCAGATCACCGATCACCGCCACGTTGGTGTAGGCGTCGACGTCGGCGGGCGCGTCGGTGCGGCCGTAGCCGCGCAGGTCGGGTGCGATGGCCCGGAATCCCGCCTCGGCCACGGCCTTCACCTGCCGGTGCCAGATGAAGCCCGTATGCGGGAAGCCGTGACAGAACACGACCGGGTAGCCCTGCCCCTGCTCGGTGACATGCATCCTGACGCCGCCGGTATCGAGGAATCTCTGCTCCACTGCCGCCTCCATTTTCTAGAACGTGTTCTGATTTGACGGTAGTGTCCGGAGGTCATGAGCGGAACACCCAATATTCTGGCCGGGCGCGTCGCGGTGGTGACCGGGGCAAGTCGCGGCATCGGCAAAGGCATCGCCCTCGAATTGGGCGCGGCCGGTGCGACCGTGTACGTCACCGGACGCACCGCCGAGCCAGGGAAGCTGCCCGGCACCGTGCACGACACCGCCGCGATGATCACCGAACTCGGCGGACACGGCGTCGCGGCAGTCTGCGATCACCGCGACGACGACGCGGTCGAGACCCTCTTCACCCGGATCCGGGAGGAGCAGGGCCGCCTCGACGTGCTCGTCAACAACGTCTACAACTCCCCCGCCGCCGCCCGCTGGCTCGGCCGCAAGTTCTGGGACGTGCCCGCCAAAGCCTGGGACGAGACCTTCGACATCGGCGTTCGATCCCATTACGTGGCCAGCGTCTTCGCGGCTCCGCTCCTGATCGAATCGGCCGGGCTCATCGTCAACGTGTCCTCCCCCGGCGCCCGGCGCTACATGCACAATGCCGTCTACGGCGTCGGCAAGACCGCACTTGACCGCCTCACCGCCGACCTCGCCCACGACCTGAACGGCACCGGCGCGGCGGCGGTCTCGATCTGGCCCGGCATCGTGAATACCGAACTGCTGCAACTGGTTCCGGCCGACGAGCACGGCCGCCGTCAGGTCACGCTGCCCGGCGAGGGCACCTTCGACCTCGACGCCGCCGAGACTCCGCGTTTCGCCGGGCGCGCGGTGGTCGCCCTGGCGGCCGACCCCGGCCGGTCGACGCGCTCCGGACAGGCCTGGAAAGTCGCCGATCTCGCCGAGGATTACGGGTTCACCGACGTCGACGGACGCATCCCGCGCGCCGACTGAGCACCCCTAGAAATACCTGGAACAGTGCGTTACATTTACATTGAGGATCAGCCGCTCGATGGCTGTCCAGGTGACAACGGAGAGAAACAATGACGTTCTCGAAGACCGCGGCTGCCGAGTACGCCGAGACCCTGCACACCCTCTCGGCCGGGTCGGTCCATCGCCGGTTCGACCCCTACCTCGACATCGATTGGGACGCACCGGAACTCGCGATCGACCGCAACGACCCACGCTGGGTGCTCTCCCCCGAACTCGACCCACTCGGCGCGACGAGCTGGTACCAGAACCTGCCGCTGGAACGCCGGATCGAGATCGGGCGGTGGCGTCAGGCCAACGCGGCCAAGGTCGGGCTGGCCTTCGAATCCATCCTGATCCGCGGGATGATGCAGTACGCGATGACCCTGCCCAACGGCTCGCCGGAATTCCGGTACTGCCTCCACGAGATGACCGAGGAGTGCAACCACATCCAGATGTTCCAGGAACTGGTCAACCGCATCGGTGACGATGTGCCCGGCATGCGACCGATGTTCCGGGCGATGTCACCGTTCATCGGCGTCGCGGGCGGTTACTTCTGGGCCATTCTGTTCATCGGCATCCTCGGCGGCGAGGAACCGATCGACCACTATCAGAAGGCATTGATCCGCTCCGACCAGCAGACCCAGCCCGCGTTGCTGCGGATCATGCAGATCCACATCGCCGAAGAGGCGCGCCACATCTCGTTCGCCCACGAGTTCCTGCGCACCCACATCGCCCGGATGGGTCCGGTGCGCACCACGGTCTGCGCGGTGGCGTTCCCGATCGCGATGCGCTGGCTCGCCGACGAACTGGTGAAGCCGTCGAAATCCTTCGCCACCAAGTTCGACATCCCCGACGAGGTTTTCGCGGACGCGTTCTGGCGCAGCCCCGCCTCCCGCCAGATCCTGCGCGGATTCTTCGGCGACATCCGCACCCTCGTCGACGAACTCGGCATGATGAACCCGGTGACCCGGCAGCTGTGGAAGGTACTGAAAGTCGACGGCGGCTACACACGCTATCGCGGTGAACCCCAACGCCGCGCGAGCTGAACGCCACGGACTAAGATCGGCCACGGTAATTCTCGGCACCCGAACGAACAGGACTCCCATGGCGCGTAAAGTCGTTGTCACACTTGTCGATGATTTCGATGGCACGTCTGCTGCCGATGCGACTGTCACCTTCGGAATCGACGGGGCCGCCTACGAAATCGATCTGTCCGATGCCAACGCGGCAGAGTTGCGTGAGGTATTCGAACAGTGGGTTCCGTACGCGCGCCGCACCGGTCGGGCGAAGGCGGGCTCCGCACGGCGCCTCGGCGCGGCACCGGCAGCCGAATCCACCCGCCGCAACGATCTGACCGAGATCCGCGCGTGGGCTTCGCAGAACGGGCACACGGTCTCCAGCCGTGGCCGGATCTCGGCGGAAGTCATCTCGGCCTATGAGCAGGCCTCGGCGTAAAGCTTCGGTTCGTCAACAGCACGGCGCGCATTCCCTCCGCGCGCCGTGCTGTTCTCGTCTCAGTTGGGCAGTGGGATATCGGCTTTGAATCGGTCTCCCGGCGGCAGACCGCGCAGCACCGCGCTGGTCCAGGCGACCGCGGGCGGCCAGCCCGCGACGGCGTTGACGAGGTGTTCAGGGAGCGGCATCGTGTAGAACCGCAGATCCGCGCCGCGGTCCCAGTAATCGTTCACCGTTGGCAGTACCGCCGACGTCGGGATCAGTTCGTCCCAGATTCCGTGCCACCAGAAGATCGGGCTGTCCGGAATATGGTGCCCCAGACTCTGATCCGCGAGAACATCCATCACACCCAGCGCCGTTTCGAGTGACTTCCCCGGCTGGAAATAGGCACTGATCGGCCGGTACGCGCCTGCGGCCGCGATCGTGTAAACGCAGCGACCGCGCATATCCGCCACGATCGCCTGTCCTTCGGGGGTCAGCAATTCCTTCGCGTCGAACTGGTCGGGGAATTCCCGTGACAACGCGGCGAAGCCGAGCCACATGGTGAAATTACTGGCGCCGGTAAGGCCCGGCTGCTGGGCGATCGCGTAACGCGCCTGCGCGCGCAGGTCGGCCGGGAATCCACCCACCGCGGTACCGAGCAACCGCACATCGGGGGCGTAACTCGCGCGCAGTTCGGCCGCGCGGATCGAACCTGAGCCGCCACCGGAGTAACCGTAGAGCGCGATACCGGAGTCCGTCAGACCCAGCGCCGAGTTCTTCATGGCGCGCAGACTGTCGAGCACCATCTTGCCTTCGTCATAGGTGTTGAAGGTATTGAACTTGCCGTCGAAGTCGGCGACGTTGATCGCGAACCCCTGCGCGAGCCAATACACCGCCAGCGCGGCCTCCTTCATCGTGCCCGTCTGCAGGGTGTAGGACGGGTTACACGAGGAGTCGGTCGAATCGATGGCCTCCTGGAACGACACGACCGGCCGCGGACTGCCCGACCACGGAATGCCGGGGACGATCACCGAGGTGGCCGTGGCGATCGGGTTGTCGTGCACGTCGTTGCTGCGATACAGCAACTGTTCGGTGTGCACCGGAAACGGCAGGCCGAGCAGGCGTGTCTGCACCGTGCGGGAGCGGATGATCTGGCCCGGCGCATAGGAACTCAGGTCCGCGGGGTCGTCGTACCACCGATCTTCGGCGGGCACCGGGATCGGCAGCATGTCGTAGAGCTGGGGTTCGGCGGGCAGCTGCGGGAGCTGGTTCTGGTCCGGTGGAAAACTCGGATACGGATCGCCGGTGGCGTAGCCCGCGCTCGATATCGCGAGACAGATCGCGGCCAAAGGCGCTGCCACCCGCCCCACAAGCAGGCTGCGCGCGGCCAGGCGACGCGGGCGGACGGTAGCGGCCGTGCTGCACTGCATGGCATCTCCTTCAATGGGTGACGCCGATTACAGCACTTTGTCTTGTTTCTAACAAGAGTGCTTGTTCACAATGCCGTCACGGCCAACCCGTTGAACCTCACGCCATCGGCCCGGTTCGCGGATTGCCCCACCAGACCGGCCAGCGAGATGCCCGCACGCGGTCCGTGAATTGCGTTGTGCCAGTGGGCGAACAAGCTGGGTACGATCGCGTCGCGGTAGAGTGCGCCTGGATCTTTGCTGGGGTGCGAGCACAATCTTCGGGGGAATACGATGGATCAGATACTGGCCCTGATCGGCCTGGGTGGCCTGTTTCCGACGATTGTCGCGGCCGTGTCGGCCTGGTGGTCGACGACGTTCAGCCGCCGCGTCAACAAGCGGGCAATCGAAGTGACCATCGCCGGCGACCCGAACCCGACAGCGGCGGCGGGGCATCGGGCGGATGCGGCGATCGACAATGCCCCGGCGATCCGTCATCGAACGGAGGAATACCTGCGCCAGGTGCGCACTGCGATGGCGCAGAGCACGGCGTTCTTCTGGGCGTACATGATCAGTGGCTGTTGCGGGGTTGTCGTGGTGCTAGCCGCGGCGTCGATGGTGGCGTTCGGGAATCGGGACGCGGCGGCCGCGACGTCGATCATGGGAGCGGTGCCGGTCGGGATCACCGCGTTGTTCTACAAGCGGTCCACCGATCTCGACAAGATGGTGAGTGAGAACCTCACCCGCCTTGGCAAAGCGTACGAGATCGCTGAGGCCAACCGCGCGGCCCATGATGTGGTGTCACGGATGGGAGTTGGTGCCGATCAGGATCGACTGCTGGCCATGATCGGTGTGCGACAACTGTTTCCGGCCGCGACGCCATCGGAAGTCGCTGAACTCCTTCGTGCCGTACCCGTCGAATCCGGAACCGATCGGTAGCGATCCGGCGAGCGCCTGCTCGCCCACACCGACCAGCTGTCTTTTCCGGGGAAACTAATTGCCGAACTGAACGGTTTCGGGGCGCTCGATCAGGAGAACATGGGCGACCTCGTCCACGACCGGTCGGTGCCGAACTCCCTTGGGCACTACGAACAATTCACCCGGACGCAGGATCACCGGCTCCCGGTCTGCCAGTTCGAGGCGAATGGTGCCGTCCCAGCAGAGGAAGAGTTCGTCTTCGTCGTGGTGGTGCCAGGGGAACGCGCCCGCCAGCTGGGCGACGCGGACAACGGTGTCGTCGACCCTCGCCAACTCGCGTTGCTGGAACGGACCGGGCAGGGCGGCGATAGCTGCGGTGATCGACACGGAACCGGTGGCGCTCGAGGCTGTCATGGTGACCATCGTCGATCGGCTCGGCGCGCCGATCCAGCGCCAATCGAGCATAATTGGTTTGGCTATGGAACCAATCAATGTGACAGATCGACTCGGGCGCTGGTCGGCGGGGCGTGGGCCGCTGTACGCCCTGCTCGCGGCGGGGTTGCGCGGGCTGATCGACGACGGTGAACTGCCGCCCGGTGCGCTGCTGCCACCGGATCGGACGCTCGCCGTCGCGCTGTCGGTCGGGCGGAGCACCGTCGTCGCGGCCTACGACCTGCTCCACGACGAAGGACGGATCGTGCGGCGTCAGGGCAGCGGCACCCGGGTCGCGGGGACGCCGCGCGACGATCCGCCGGATACCACCGGTGAGCCGATGTTTCTCGACCTGCTCGAGCCACGGTCCGACGTGATCTCGCTGGCGTGCGCGGCACCGGACCGACCACCTGTCGAAGTGGCCGAGTCCTACGCGGCGATGCTGCCGGCCTTGGCCGCGACGACCGACGACATCGGCTATTACCCCTCGGGTCATCCGGTGCTGCGGGCGGCGGTCGCCGAGCATTACCGAGGGCGCGGGCTACCGACCGAGCCGGCCCAGATACTCGCCACAACCGGTGGGCAACAAGCACTTTCGTTACTTGCGCAGGCCTACCTCCGGCCCGGCGATCGAGTTCTCGTCGAAGCTCCGACCTACCCCGGTGCGCTGGAAGCGTTTCGCGCGCAAGCGGCGGTCGTGACCGGATTGCCGCCGGGGCTGGATGGTTTCGCGCGTGCGCTCCGCGATCACCGCCCGGCGCTCGCCTACGTGATTCCCACCTACCAGAACCCGACCGGTTCGGTACTGCCCACGCTCGTGCGGCGCACACTCGCGGAAGCTTCAGCAGCGGCGGGGATTGCGCTCATCGACGACGAGGTGCTTGCCCAGCTCGGCTTCACCGGTTGCGAAACTCCGCAGCCCCTGGCCGTTTTCGCCGACACGGTGATCACCATCGGCTCGCTGAGCAAGAGCGTCTGGGGCGGCCTGCGCGTCGGCTGGATACGCGCCGCACCACCCGTCATCAGCAAATTGGCCAGACTGCGCGCGGTGCACGACCTCGGCGGCAACCTGCCTGCCCAACTGGCCGCGGCCGAGCTACTCCCCCGCCTCGACGGCCTGCTCCGCGCACAAGCCACCGAACGCGCGCGACGCCACGCCCACCTGCGCGCCGAACTCGCTCGCCAGATCCCCGAATGGGACGTGCCCCCGGTCGAGGGCGGGCAGACGCTCTGGATCCGGTTGCCCTACGGCGACGGCGCCTGCTTCGCGCAAGCCGCACTGCGCCAGCGCGTTTCGATCCTGGCGGGCAGCGGGCTGGATCCGACCGGCGGCAGCGAACGTTATCTGCGGCTCCATTTCCTGCATCCCACGGAGACGCTCACCGCGGCGGTCGCCCGCCTCGCGCAGGCCTGGCGCGCGTATCGCCCGCCGGCCACACCGACCACCGCGGCACCCCCACTCGCCCTCTAGGGTTGACCTTGACGCTGCGTCAGGGTTGCAACCTTGTCGCATGACGAACGACACCCCTGCCCCGACACGACACGCACCGCCGGTCGGCGGATTCACCGAGATCGACGGCAACCAGCTTTTCGTCCACCGATCGGGCAGCGGCGGACCTGCCGTCGTGTTCCTGCCCGGCGCCAGCGCGGTCGGTCTCGACTATTTCGGTGTGCAGCAGCAGGTTTCGCGATTCACCACCGCCGTGGTGTACGACCGCGCCGGCACCGGCTACAGCGACCCACATCCGCTGCCGCGCACCGCCACCGCGGTCGCCACCGAAATGCACCAGCTACTCCGCGCCGAAAACATCACCGGCCCTTACATTCTCGCCGCACATTCGCTCGGCTGCCTCTACGCCCACCGGTACACCCAGCTGTATCCGCGGGAGGTGGCCGGGCTGGTCTGGCTGGACGGCCTGCACCGCGACTGGGACGTCTTCATGCCACCGGCGATGAGCCTTGCCGCGGCCGCGGCGCCTGCCCCTGATGTCGAGCAACTCGAAACGATCCGCACGGCTCTGCGCGCTGTGCACGCCGAGTTGCTGGCGCACTACCCGGAGCGCGTGCGACACGCGCTGACTGAGGCCAAGGCGAGTGCGGAATGGATCCGTGCGGGCTTCGCCGAGCGCAACGGCTTGCCCGAACTGGCCATCGAACTACGCGCCGGACCGGATCTTCCCGAAGTTCCGCTGGTGGCGCTCAGCGTTCTCGGCGCCGACCCCAACCAGCCGGTCGAGGTCATGGCGGAGATTCACGACGGCCGACGGCGAATGGACAAAGCCCTGGTGAGCGGCGTTGCGCAGGCCGAACAGCGCATCCTCACCGACACCGCACACCACCGACTCTGCTTCGACCGTCCCGATGCCGTTGTCCAGGCGATCCGCGATGTCGTCGCTCGGGTTCGTCGCCACTAGAATCGGCGCGGTGCTCACCATCGGCCAGCTCGCGGCAACCGCGGGCGTAACCGTGCGCACGGTACGCCACTACCACCAGGTCGGCCTGCTGCCCGAACCCGAGCGCGACGACTCCGGCTACCGCCGCTACACCGCACAGGCGGCGGTGGCTCTCATCCGCATCAGAACCCTCGCCGACGCCGGCGTCCCACTGTCTCGGATCGACGCGCTCCTACACGCGCAACCACCCGAATTCGCCGCGGCCATCAGCGATATCGACGCCGAGCTCCAGCGCAAGATGGACCGACTCGCCGAGTATCGCCACCGGATAGCGCAACTGGCAACCGGCGAAAGCCTTTTCCTCCCAGCCGAAGTGGTCACCCTTCTTGACCGCATGCGCAACCTCGGCGTCAGCGAACAGCGGATCCAGCTCGAGCGCGACGCGTGGATCCTGCTGCAAGCCATGAACGCCGACGCCATACCGCAACGAATCCGCGAAAAGAACGCCGAATTCGACGACCCCGAAACCACCCGCCACTATCTGGCGGTAGACGCGTCGTTTCATTGGCACCCCCACGATCCACGCCTCGACCGCCTCATCGACGACCTGGATGCCTGGGAAATCGCCCATGAGCGCGACACCGGCCAGTCGGCGAAACTGGTCGCTTCCCGAATCGCCGAGTCATCTCCCGCCTGGCAGCGCATCGTCGGTGCCCTGCGATACCGCGCCGAACAACGCGCCGCCAACCCCGACAGCTGACCTCCCGCAGGCCCGGCGCTGTGCTGAGGTGTCGGATGCGTATTCGTCGAAGTCGGCGGGAAGCTCCGGCGGATGGCGCTCTTCGACACCGGTCATTTCGCGCTGGAGCAGAATCTTCCCGAAATCGCCCCGCTCATCAGTGATTTCGTCGATCGCCTCCATGCCTAGCCGATGAAGATCGCCGTCGTCAGCGCTGAACCAGGTCGCGAAGGGCCGCGGCGACGGCCAGGGGGTCCTCTTCGGCCATGAAGTGGCCCGCGTCGACGGTGCGGTGGTCGAGGTTCGGTGCCCAACTCGACCACAGTGCCGCCGCTTCGTAGCCGAGTGCGGCACCCCAGTCCTGCTGCATGACGGTGACGGGCATCGACAGCCGGGTGCCTGCCGCGCGGTCGGCGCGATCGTGGTCGATGTCGATGGTCGCCGAGGCGCGATAGTCGGCCACGATCGAGGGGACTGCGTCGCGGCAGGCATCCAGATACGCGGCGCGCACAGCCGCGGGAATCGCGGCGGGATCTTTGACCCACTGGTCGAGGAAGTAGGCGAAGAAGGCGTCGGCGCTGGCGGCGATCATCTGTTCGGGCAGCCCGGGCGGCTGCGCCATCAAGTACAGGTGGAATCCGACAGCGGCGGTGGCGCCGTGCAGCACCTCCCACATGTCGAGGGTGGGTAGTACGTCCAAGCACGCGAGGTGGGTGACCGCGTCGGGGTGGTCGAGACCGGCGCGCAAGGCCACCAGGGCGCCGCGGTCGTGGCCGGCCAACGCGAAGCGGTCGTGGCCGAAAGTCTGTGCCAGGGTGACGATGTCGGCGGCCATCGTGCGTTTGGAATAGACGTCGGGATGCACTGCCGCCGGTTTGTCACTGTCGCCGTAACCACGGAGATCGGGGACGATCACGGTGTGTTCGGCGGCCAGGTCGGCAGCGACGTGCCGCCACATCAGGTGGGTCTGCGGGAACCCGTGCAGCAGCACGATCGGGGTTCCCGAACCGGCGACGGCGGCGGTGAGCGCCACCTCGTCGGCGACAGGAACACGGTGGTAGTCGAAACCGGGAATGGTGCGGGTCATCGCGTTGGCTCTCTCGTTCGAAGGCTGTTCCGCGGGGACTGTGCGGATCGGTTCGAGCGTGCGGTGTCGCGATTAGCAGGCGATGAACGCGCACTACATTGGCCTGATGCGGTTTCAGGTGCTCGGATCGATCGCCGCCAACGACAACCTGGGCGGACCGGTCGTACTGCGCGGTCCGCGCTACCGCGAGGTGCTCGCACGGCTGATCCTCGCCCGCCGGCGGGTCGTTCCGGTCGGCCGGCTGGTCGAGGATCTGTGGGACGAGCCGCCCGCGAACGCGGTGGGCGCGATCCGTACCTTCGTCGCCGGGCTGCGGCGCGCGCTCGAGCCCGACCGCCCACCGCGCACCCCGCCGCGCCTGCTGGTCACCGAGGGACTCGGCTACGCGCTGCGGGCCGAACCCGATGCCGTCGACGCGTGGCGATTCGACGACGCTGTCCGTGCGGCCTCGACGCTGCCCGCGGGGCAGGCCTTCTCCTTGCTCACCGAGGCTTTGCGCTGGTGGCAGGGACCGGCGTACGCCGACTTCGCCGACGCGGGGTGGGCACAGGCCGAGCGCGCACGGCTCGCCGAGCAGCGTCTGCTGGCGGTCGAGCGTCGCGCCGAAGCCCAATTGACGCTGGGTGCCGCCGCCGCGGCGGTGCCCGACCTCGACGCGCACGTCACCGAGCACCCGTGGCGCGAGGACGCGTGGGGACTGCTGGCCACCGCGCTGTACCGCTCGGGTCGCCAAGCCGACGCGCTCGCCGTCCTCGCCCGTGCCCGGCGGATGCTGGCCGACGATCTCGGCATCGACCCCGGACCGGCACTGCGCCGCCTCGAACACGACCTGCTGCGCCAAGCCGAACACCTCGACCCGATCGCGACCGATCCCAGCGTGCGGGTCTGGGAACAGGCACGCGCCGCCTACGACAGCACGGTCCCACCGGGCACCGGCACGCGACTCGAATCGACCGCGGGCCTGATGCGTGACCTCGCGGTGACGGGCGGTGGCGGGTTGGCAGCAGCACGCGCACATCGGATTTCAGCTGTCGTCGCCGCCGACCAACTCGGTGACGCCGAACTGACCGCACGGGTGATCGGCATCTACGACGTTCCCGCGATCTGGACCCGCTCGGACGATCCGGCGCAGGCCGGCCGGCTCGTGGACATCGCCGAGAAGACACTGCTGCGGCTCCCCGTCCACGACGATGCCGATCGAGCCAGACTGCTCGCGACCATCGCCGTCGAATCGCGCGGTGGTCTCCCGCCGGACCAGCCGACCGAGGCCGGATTGCGGCCACTGCGCGCCGCCCGCCAGGCCGAAGAGATCGCGCGGCGGCTACACGACCCAGCACTGCTCGCATTCGCACTCAACGGGGTGTTCATGCAGAGTTTCCAGCGCGCAGGCATGGCACTGCGGCGCGACGCCGTCGGCAGCGAGATCGTCGCGGTAGCGGCCACGAGCAGCTCGGCCACCTACGAGGTGCTCGGTCATCTGATCCTCATCCAAACACGGTGCGCCCTGGCCGATTACCCCGGCGCCGACCAGCACGCCGACGCGGTGGACGCCCTCGCTCGGCGTTACCAACTGCCGCTGGTCGAGGTGTTCACCACCTGGTATCGCGCCCTCCGTACCAGTGCGACAACAGATCTCGACACCGCCGAAGCGGCGTACCAGGCAGCTGCCGTATCTCTGGTCGGCGCCGGGATGCCCGGACTCGAGCGCGGTCTCTTACCGCTGGCCGAGCTGAGCCTGTATCTGCGGCATCACGATACCGGCCGGATCGCCGCGATCGCTCCCGACACGGACTGGGGGCCGTACAAGCCCTGGATCGAACCCACCCTGCTCGTCGCGCGAGGTGACCTCGACGCCGCGCGAACCGCCTTGCGCAACATCGCCTCCCCGCCGCGCGACCTGCTGTTCGAGGCACTCTGGGCCATCGTGGCACACGCGGCCATCGCCGTCGGAGACGTCGAGACCATGCACCGTGCCCGGACTCAGCTCTCCCCCGCGGCAGCCGAAACCACCGCGCAGAGTGGGCTTCTCAGTGTAGGTCCGGTTCGCACCTACCTCGACGACATCGAATCGGCGATGCGACGCAGGGGAACACCCGGGTCGTAGGGAGCCCCGGTGACACTTCGCGCCTGCTAAGAGAAGACGTAGTCGGTCAGCGGGAAGTGTCCACTGCGCCAAGCGGATTCGAGGGTGGAGGTGGGGCGAAGGGGTACGTCGCCGTGCTTGTCGAAGTAATAGCTGTTGGCGACGGCGCAACTCTGGTCCCAGAACACCTGGCCGCCCCGGCGGGCGAGCATTTCGCGGAAGTAGCGGTCGTTGGCCTCTTCGGTGACCTCGATCCGGTCCGCGGCGTTGGTGCGGGCGTGGTGCAGGCAGCGCAGGATGTGGCGGGTCTGGTTCTCGATCAGGGTGAAGTAGGAGGCGCCGTTGTAGCCGTAGGGGCCGATGATGGAGAAGAAGTTCGGGAAGCCGGGGACGCTGACGCCCTCGTAGGCCTGCAGCCGGTTCTCGTCCCACCAGGTCTCCAGGTCGCGGCCACCGACCCCGTGCAGGTCGTAGGTCGGCATGTTGCCGGACTCCATGACTTTGAAGCCGGTGGCGAGGATCAGGACGTCGGCGGCATGCTCGGTGGTGCTGTGCACGCCGGTGGGGGTGATCTCGCTGATCGCGGCCGTTTCGAGGGTCACGTTCGCGCGGTTGAAGGTCGACAGATAGTCGTTGGAGAAGCTCGGTCGTTTGCACCCGAGGGCGTACTTCGGGGTCAGCGCGGCCCGGGTGACGGGGTCCTTCACCTGGCGCCGCAGGTGAGCCAAGCCAGCGCGTTCGCCGATCGCGGCGGTGGGCAGCGAGCGGTGGTAATGGGCGGCGAGTGGGAAGGTGAACTCGACGTAGGTCTGGCTCACCAGCCGGGTCACGGTGCGTCCGCCGGGGATCTTCAGGGCAAGGCGAGCAGGCAGGGGCAGCGGCAGATCAGGGCGGGGCAGGCACCAGATCGGCGTGCGCTGGAACACTGTCAGCTGTTCCACCTGCGCGGCGATCTCCGGGATCACCTGGACCGCGGAGGCGCCGGTACCGATGATCGCCACCCGCTTACCGCGCAGATCCTGGCGGTGATCCCAGCGCGAGGTGTGCATGGTCGCGCCCGCGAAACTCTCGATGCCGGGGATGTCGGGCAGTTTGGGTCGGGTGAGTACGCCGGTCGCGCTGATCACGAACCGCGCGGTGAGTTCACCGTCGGTGGTGTGCAGTACCCAGCGATCGGCGTTTTCGTCGAAGTCCGCGCCGACCACGGTGGTGCCGAAGCGAATTCGCGATCGCAGCTCGTATTTGTCCACGCACGATTCGGCGTAGGCCTTGAGTTCGCGGCCGGGCGCGTACACCCGCGACCAGTCGGTGCGCTGTTCGAAGGAGAACTGGTAGCTGAACGACGGGATATCCACGGCGACACCGGGATAGGTGTTCCAGTGCCAGGTCCCGCCCACGCCGTCGGCCTCGTCGATGATCAGGAAGTCGTCGAACCCGGCCTTGCGCAACTCGATCGCCACGCCGATCCCGGAGAATCCGGCACCCACGATCAGGATCTCGTGGTCGATTCCGTTGGTACTGCTCATGCGATCTCCTTCACGAGTGCCGCCGACGGATGCAGGCGGCCCGGCCGGGCGATGGAACGGACGACGTGGCCCGCGTCGTCGGCGTAGACGATGCTGTCCACCCGGTGCTCGATGCCGTCGACGGTGCGCACGCCCAACGGCACCAGCCGGGCGATCGGCCAGGTCACCAGGGTGCAGTGCGGTTGCCGCAGGGTGCGGTAGTAGCTGTCGTGTACCGCAACGCCCGCGGTGTCGTCCGGGGTCAGCCGGTGGCGCAGCCAGGAATCACGCACCTGGACACGCAGATTCGCGCGAGCGACGAATCGGACCAGTCGCTCCGGCGCTGCGCGCAGGGTCATCGCCGCGCGCGGGAGGACCCAGACCGCCTCGGTCTGGAACACCGTCACCCGGGCGGCCTCCGCGGCGATGCCGGGCAGCAGCCGCGCGGCTGCCGCCCCGCTGCCGATGATCGCGACACGCTGACCGGTGAATTCATGCCGTGGTGAGAACGCCGTGGCGTGCAGTTGGTGGCCCGCGAAGGTATCGGCGAAACGGGGCGTCGTCATTTCGCCACCGGTTCATAGGTGAGCTCGTCCGACCAGGACGGCCTGCGGCCGAGGACCCGGATCGGGAACCGATCGATACAGGCGTTGGACACGTCGGCCAGCAACTGGAACGGCTGACGGCGATGAATGGTGGCCTTCCCGTGCATCTTCACCACGTGATACAGCGGAACCCGGCGAATGGCCGCGCTGCGCTCCCCCACGTTCTCGTAGCGGCGCACCGCCTGCCACAGCTTCTCCTCGTCGAGACCGAGCGCGATGATGTCGGTCGACATCCGCGACAGCAGTGGCGCGTACAGCAGTGCGCCAAGCACGAACGACGGGCGCACCGCGAAACCCGCTGTCTCGATGACGATCCGGCGCAGCGGACCCGCACCGAGCTGCTCGAGCACCTGGAAACCGACTGCCAGATGGCGGGATTCGTCGCTGTTGATGTGGCGGAACACCTCGTGGCACACCGGGTCGTCGACCTCGTCGAGCAGGAACTTCACCAGTGCGCCGTCGAGCGCGGTCTCCAGCGACGGGATGACGGTCCCGAGCACGGGCAGGGTCAGCTGGTCGGCGTAGCGGTCGAGCCAGCTGATCACGAGACGAATGTTCTTGTTGGGCACCGGCATCGCGTCGCCCTCGGCGAGCATGCCCCACCGGCGCATCAGCGCGAGTTCGGCATTCGCGTGCTTCTGTTCCTCGGCGTGGAAGTACCGATAGATCTCCCGCAGCGGGCCGGGTGGCGCCTGGTGGGTCAGGGCGGCGAAGCCCCGCGCGCCTACGTGTTCGATCCACACCAGATCGGCCATGAAGGTGGCGAGGCGCGGGCGCTGCTCCTCGGTGATCGTATCGGAACCCGGTGCGTCCCAGTCGATATCGGCCAGCGCCCACTGCTTGGCGCGAATCGTGGCGAGCATGTCGGGGTAGGCGAACGTCATTGTTCGATCTCCTTCGGTGTGAATCAGCGCACGACCCGCTCCAACAGGCCTGCCGAACGGGTGTAGGTCGCGGGTAGCCAGCGCTTGGCTTGCCAGAGAACTTTGGCCTCGAGCTGCGGCACCACATACAGGTCGCCGCGGTCCACTGCGTCCAGCGTGGTGCCTGCGATCGCGGCCGGCGCGCGGCCGGTCCAGCGCAGCAGCAGCCCGCCGAGGCGCTCGGCGGTATCGTCCATCGGCGAATCCGCGGCCATGATATTGGTTTTCACGCCGGTCGGGCACAGCACCGTCACCCGGACACCGGTGCCCGCCAACTCGGCCGACATCGTCTCCGACAGCGCCAGCACGCCCGCCTTGCTCACGTTGTACGCGGCCATCCGTGGCGCCGCGCCGAACGCGGCCGCCGAGGCGACGTTCACCAGCGACCCGCGACCGGCCGCGCGCAGCATCGGCGCGAAGACGTGGCAGCCGTGGATGACGCCCCAGAGATTCACCCCGAGCGTGCGCTGCCAGTCGTCGAGGGCGAACTCACCGACCACCGGCCCGCCCGCGCCGATCCCCGCGTTGTTCACGACGACGGTCGGCGGGCCGCCGAACCAGTCCTGGGCGGTGGCGGCCAACTGTTCGACCTCGTCGATCACGGTGACGTCGCAGCGGGTGGCTATCGCCTTCCCGCCCGCCGCCTCGACCAGTTCGGCGGTATCGGCCGCACGGCCGGGGTCGATATCGGAGCATACGACGCGCCCGCCTCGACGACCGAGCTCGACGGCGAACGCACGCCCGATTCCGCTACCCGCGCCGGTCACCACGGCATCGGCCGCGGTGGTCCGGCGGTGTCCGCCGAAGGGGAACAATCGCATGGCAACTCCCGGGGTCGACCCGGTGCTGCTCTAACTGGTGGCATCTGCCACCATTGGCCGCACCTGACACCAATTAGGCGCGCGGAGGAGTACTTTGTCAACCATGGATGTGCGCGCACCGGCACGGACCTGGGGCGGGCGGACCGCCGAGGAGCGCAGGGCGCGACGGCGGGTCGGCCTGGTCGAGGCCGCCCTCGATATCTGGCTCGACAGCGGATGGGCCGCGGTGACCATGCGCGGTGTCTGCCAGCGGGCCGCGCTCAACGATCGCTACTTCTACGAGCATTTCGCCGACCGCGACGAGCTGCTCGCCGCGGTCTGGGACGAGGTGTGCACCGGGGTGTTCGCCGAACTGGCGAGCGTTGTCGCCGAAAACGCCGACCGGACGCCCCTCGAGATCACCCGCGCGGCGATCGCCCGTGCCGTCGGATTACAGACCGATCTCCGCGGGCGCGCCCGGATCCTGCTGGCCGATCACGCGGGCAGTGCCGTGCTCGAACAGCGCCGCAAGACAATGCTCACCGACGCGACCGACCTGCTCATCGCCGCCGCGTGGCCCTATCTGCGACCCGACGTCGATGAGACCGCCATGCGGATGAGCACCTTGGCCGGCATCGGCGGCTTCATCGAACTGCTGTCCGCGTGGCGTTCGGGCGTGCTCGACGTGGAGGCCGAGCGCATCGTCGACCACACCAGCGCGATCGCGGCGCAGCTCGGCGCGATGTTCCTGCCCGCGGAGATCATCGGATAACGCCGACAGCGTGGCGAGAGGTACTACGCGGATCCTCGCAGCGCGCGCAGGCCGGCCGCCATGAATTCCGGGGTGGCCTCGGCAGCCCGGTCGGCGGCGGAGCCGGTGTCGGAGCCCTGGTGGGCGCGGTGCGTGATGCCCTCGCCGATGATGCCGAGCTTGAAATTGGCCAGGGCCAGGTAGAAGCCCCAGTTGTCGAGCTCGCGCCCGGACGCGGTGGCGTAGGCCTGCGCGAGGGTGTCCGGGCTCGGCAAGCGGGGGCTGGTCCACGCGGCGCGGGTCCCGAGGATCACATCGAAGATCGGCGACCGGTAGACGCACATCAGGGCGACGTCGGTGAGCGGGTCACCCAGGGTGGACAGTTCCCAATCAACCACGGCACGGACGGTTTTCGGGTCAGCGCTGTCGAGGATCGTGTTGTCGATCCGGAAGTCGCCGTGCACGATCGAGGCCGCTGTCTCCGGCGGGATCGCGGCGGACAGCGCGGCGTGCAGGGTCGCCACGTCCGGGAGCTCGCGCGTCTTGACTCGCTCCCATTGCGAAGCCCAGAGGTTGACCTGCCGGGTGACGAAACCCGTTGGCCGCCCGAAGGTTTCGAGGCCTACCGCGACCGGGTCCACCGCATGCAGATCCGCGAGGACGCGGACCAGTTCGCGCACACTCGCATGTACCTGCGCATCGGTGAGCGCGGCCAGATCGTCCTGGTCCCGAAACACCGTCCCGTCCACGAACTCGACGACGGTCATCGGCGCGCCCAGCGCGGATCCGGTCGCATCGAACGCGATCGTTTTCGCCACCGGCACAGCGGATGACTGCAACGCGCTGGTGACGGTGTATTCGCGGGCCATATCGTGCGCGGACGGGGTGAGCCCGGCGACCGGTGGGCGGCGCACCACCCAGCGCGAGACGTCATCGGCCGCGGCGAAGGTCAGGTTCGACCGGCCCCCACTGATCAGTTCGACGCGCAGCTCGCCCCGCACCTCGACGCCGTTGGCGCGCAGGAACTGTTCGAGTGCGGCGATGTCCATGCCCGGCAGTGTCATTCGGAGTCTCGCTTCGCACGCTTGGCGGCGCTCACCGCGCGTTTGGCGATGGCCCAGCGATGAACTTCGGAGGGGCCGTCGTAGATCCGGAACGGGCGCACCTCGCGGGCGAGACGGGCCAGCGGCAGGTCGGCGGAGACGCCGAGGCCACCGCACATCTGCATACTCCGGTCGACGATGCGGAAAATCGCCTCGGCGGCATAGGTTTTCGCGATGGAGGTGGCGTTCGCGGCGGGTTCGCCACGGTCGAGTTCCCAGCAGGCGTGGGTCAACAGAGCGCGGGTGGCGGCGATGTCGATCTCGTTGTCGGCGATCATCTTCTGGATCATGCCGAGGTCGCCGAGGCGCGACCCGAAGCCCTCGCGTTGCGCCACCTGCGCGACCGCGACATCGTGGCCGCGGCGCGCCGCACCGAGCCAGCGCATCACATGGGTCATGCGGGCCGGGCCCAACCGCACCTGGGCGTATTCGAAGCCGCGGTCGACCTCGCCGAGCACCGCCGACTCCGGAACGAGCAGGTCGTCGAAGAAGACCTCGCAGTGGCCACCGATCATCGACTTGTCGAGCGTGTCGATGTGACGGCCGACGCGAATGCCGGGGCTGTCGGCCGGGGCCAGGAACATCGTGGCGCCGCCGCGCTGGCCCGGCTCACCCGAGGTACGGGCCATGATGATGAAGAAACCCGCGCCATCGGCACCCGTGATGAACCACTTGTGCCCGTTGATGCGCCAACCACCGTCAGCACGGACCGCGCGGGTGGTCAACGCGGACGGATCCGAACCCGCACCGGGGGCCGGTTCGGTCATCGCGAAGGCCGAACGCACCTCACCGCGCGCGAGCGGAGCGAGGAACTGCTGTTTCTGTTCCGGATCGGCGATGTGGGCGAGCATGTGCACGTTGCCCTCGTCGGGGGCGGCGATATTGAGGGCCGTCGGGCCGAACAATGAGTAGCCCGCCTCCTCGAACACCGGGGCGCGGTTGGACATATCGAGGCCGTGGCCGCCGTATTCGACCGGCGCGTGCGGGGCGAAGACACCGGCGTCGCGGGCAGCCTGCTGGAGTTCGACGCGCAGTTTCTCACCGCCCGCCGCGGCGATGTCGCCGTCGTGCGCGTCCTCGATCGGGAGCACGTGTTCGCGGACGAACGCGCGGGTGCGGTCGGCCAGGCTCTGCACCTCGGACGGATAGGACAGGTCGATCGGCACAGGCCCACTCCTCGGCTCGGTTTGCCGAACGGTCGCTCGGCACATTGACTGCCACGACAGTGGCATGCGCGGATTCACGCTGTCAACAGGCCTGGTCGAGGCAATAGGCATGTTCAGTTATTCTGAACAATATGGAGTCGACGGCAGCCCAACAGCATGCGGTGGGGGCGCGAGTGCGCCAGGCGAGGACTGCGGCAGGGTTGTCACTGCGGGCGACCGCGCAGCGGATCGGCGTCAGCGCGGCCACACTGAGCGCCATCGAGACCGGCAAAACCGGCGCCTCGGTTCCGCGCCTGCGATGCCTCGCCGCCGAGTTGGGCGCCACGGTGCCCTGGTTGATCGGCGACGAGCCCACCACCGGCGCCGACCACAGGCCTGCTCCCGAGCCGCGCGCGGTCGACCCCGTGGAGTCCACAGCGCGCGCATCTCACCCCACCGAGCACAGCACGAGCGACGAAACCGGCTCACACACCGCGCCGGATTCCTGGCGGGAGTTCCTACCCCTCGGCATCGATCCCGTGCTCGCCGCCGCGATCGATTCCTTCGTCGAAACCGGCTACCACGGAGCCACGATGCGCTCGATCGCCGCGCGTGCGGGCATGAGCGTGCCCGGCGTCTACCACCACTACCGCGACAAACAAGACCTGCTGGTCCGCGCACTCGATCTGACCATGGACGAATTGCACCAGCGGGTGCGCGCCGCACGCCTCGACGGCGCGAGCGGACGAGAACGGGTGATCCGCGTCGTCGAAGCACTTGCCCTCTTCCACACCCATCGCCGCGGGCTCGCCTTCATCGGCGCCAGCGAGATGCGCAGCCTCGATCCGGCCGATCGCGATCGAATCACCGCATCCCGCAACGAGATCCAGTACCTCCTCGACGCCGACATCGATGCCGCGCTCACCGAGGCACACCGGCCGACAACGCACGCGCGCGATGCGGGCCGCGCCATCGCGACGATGTGTACCGCACTCCCCCAGTGGTTCCGGCTCGACGGCCCGTCCTCTCCCGAACAGATCGCCGTCGCCTACGCGGATTTCGCCCTCGGTCTGCTCGGACTGGCGGTCGAACACCCAGACGCGTGACAACCGGGGCGCTAGCGCCGATAGAACAGCGGCTGGACCACCCACAGCCCGAGAAACAGCAGGGCCGCGACAACTCCCGCGACGACACCTGCGACAGTGCCCGCGACCATATCGAAAATCAGCACCGTCATGCCGGTCAGCGCGACACCGAGCAGCGCGATCCCGGCGAGGGCCAGCCGGTGTGAGCCGGTCACGAGGACATCGACTCGGTGGCGACGGAACAGCAGGCGATGGATGGCCACGGGGGCGACCAGCAGCGCAGTCGCGGCGACAGCGGCGGAAACGACGACGAGATAGACGACGCGGAGTTGGGTACTCAGGGTGTCGAATCTGGAGTGGAAGGGCAATGTCAGCAGGAAGCCGGTCAGGACCTGCACACCGGTTTGGAGCACGCGCAATTCCTGCAGTAGTGACGACCAATTCCGGTCGAGGCGCTGCGTGGTGTTCTCACCACGCACCCGTTCGTTCCATGCGGCGTCTTTACCGTCCATCGCCGCTCCTCGCCACCGCGAATAACTGCCGACTTCCTGCCATCTTACTGCGTGTATTCCGGATCTCGCCCGGCCGATCGGCGTGCGAGACCTCCGGCGCGCGGGAGACAGCCCGCGCGTCCGCCGCGGCGCCGAACCTCAGTTCACCGCGTACGGATACGCGTCGGCGCGGCCCTGGAACGACAGGATCCGCGGGTTCTGCACCCGACCGCCGCGAATTTCGATGGCCCGGCGAATCGTTTCGCTCCCATCCCACGCTTCGGGCCCGCCGAGCACGACCGGCAGGTACTCGAGCAGGGCTTCGGAGTTCTCCCACGTGGCCGAGTCCCAGAGGAACGAGGGGCTGTGATCGACGCCGTAGTAGTGCAGGTCGTCACCGACGGTGAACATCGGATCGGTGAACGAGGTCGGGCGCGCGAACTCGAAACCCATGCCTTCGTCGCAGGACACATCGACGAAAAGCGTTCCGCGCGTGAACAGTTCGAGGTCGTCGTTCATGACGAAGCTCAGCGGGTCCTCGGTGTCCTGGAACATGCAGTTCACGACCACGTCGTAGTTGGCCAGCATCTCCGCCAGCGGCCCCGGCTCCGGTGCCTTCAGTGCGAGGGTGCGGCCGGGCAATCCCGGATCACGCTGGAAATGCTGCATCCGCACCGACGCGAACGGCGAGGCCACCGCCGACACACTGCGCTGGGTCAGCACCGTCACATCGCTGATCCCCAGCGCCGACAACGCCCGGACCGCGCCACGCGCGGTGGCACCGAAGCTGATCACCGCCGCACGCATCCGGCGACCGTAATCACCACTGACACCACGCAATTGGAGGGCGTGCATGACCGAGCAGTACCCGGCCAGTTCGTTGTTCTTGTGGAACACGTGGACGCTGAACGCACCCGACTTCGTCCAGTGGTTCATCGCTTCCCAGGCGATCAGCGTCAGATCGCGATCCACCGCCAGCTGGGTTATCCGCGCGTCCTGCACGCAGTGCGGCCAGCCCCAGACGATCGTGCCGGGACGCATCTGCGCGAGGTCTTCGGCCAGCGGCTTGGCCAGCAAGAGCACATCGCACTCGGCGAAGAGTTCTTCGCGAGTGCGATGACCCGCGACCAGCGGGGCGAGAACGTCGTCGGGATAACCGAAGCGGTTCCCGTATCCGTGTTCGAGATAGATCTGACCGCGCAGTCCGGGATCGATGCGGTCGAGGTGAGCCGGGTGGATGGCCAGCCGGTGTTCGTTTTCCTTGCGAGAGGTCGCGACGACGCCGACGGTCAGGTTTTTCACAGTTGCTTCACCTGGTCAGCCTACCCGCAGGCTGGTCAGCTCTCCGCTTCGTTGGTGATGTCGTCGAGGGACTCGCCCATGGTCTCGGGCACCCGGCGATAGCAGAACGCCAGCGCGACCGCGGAGATCACCGCGAAGAGGAAGAACATCGTCGACGCGCCCCACAGCTCGCCCAGGGGCGGGAACACCAGCGAGACCACGAAATTGCCCATCCAGATGAGGAAGGTGCAGATGCTCATGGCGGTGGCGCGGATCGGCGCGGGGAAGATCTCCGAGATCAGCAGCCAGGTGGGCACACCGACGCCGAGCTGGAAGGCGCAGACGTACACGATCATCAGCGCCAGCAATACGTAGCCGGTGGCAGTGCTCTGCGTGAGCCGTTCGATCAGACCCATACCGACCAGTGCGACGATCATGATCGCCAAACCGAGGAACATCGGTGGCCGCCTGCCGATCTTGTCGACCAGGCTCATGCCGAGCATCACACCGATCACCGCGCCGATGCCGATGCCGATCGACGAGGTGACCGCCGCGTTATTACCCATGCCCGCCTGGGTGAGGGTGGACGGTGCGTAGTAGATGACGGTATTGACGCCGACGAATTGCTGAATCAATGCCAATCCGACACCGGTGTAGAACAGCGCGCGTACCTTCGGTTTGCGCAACTGGTCACTCAAACTGTCCTTGACCGCTTCGTCGGCCGCTTCGGACTGGGTGATCTCGGCAATCGTCGGCTCGACATTCTCGGGGTAATAGGACTGCTGCAGCACCTTCTTCGCATCGGCTTCGCGGCCCTGTTTCAGATACCACCGCGGCGAATCCGGCATGAAATACATACCGATCACGAGTGCCGCGGCGGGAATGGCCGCCATCGCGAGCATGAGCCGCCAGTTCCCGGTCGGTGCGAGCAGCGCGTTGACGATGTAGGCGAGCAACTGCCCGCTGGCGATCATCAGCGAGTTCATCGAGACGAGGCGCCCACGATAGGTCGGCGGCGAGATCTCGGAGACGTACATGGGAACCACCAGCGAGGCGGTGCCGACGGCGACGCCGAGGACCAGCCGGGTGATGATCATGACCGTGGCATCGGGCGCCAGCGCCTGGGCGATCGCACCGACGAAGAACAGCACGCCCGCGAACAGCAGCGTCATTCGCCTGCCCCACCGGTCGGCCATCCAGCCGCCGGTGATCGAGCCGATCGCGGCGCCGATGAGCAGCGAACTCGTGATGACACCGACCTGGGTCTGGCTCAGCGCGAAGTCGGGCGTGAGGTAGACCAGCACACCGGAGATGACGCCGGTGTCGTAGCCGAACAGCGCGCCGCCGAGCGCGGCGATGACCACGACGGTGAGCACGAACTTCTTGATCCTCGCCCGCATCGCGACCCGCTCTGGCGAGTCGGAGTGCGCCTGGATCGGCCGTTCGGTGACGGGGGACACCATCAACTTCCCGAGGTCACGGCGCTCTGATTTCCTATCGGTGGATCCACGAGAGGAATCGGGCATGTCCACACCTCCGCCGTTGCAGTAGGTCGATTCCTGCACCTCGATCGAACCCGGAAGCCGCGCGATAGGCCGCCGCCGTTCGGCCTATCGCCGATGCAGCGACCAGACGGTCACGGCACCCCACAGTGCCAGGCTCGTCGCCGCGGCCATATAGAGGAAGTAGGCCAGCACGACCAGGACGGGCCCGTAATCGCCGGACCAGTCGCCGAGGCGCAACAACCCGACCATGCCGAGGCCGAGCAGGAGCATGCCGAGGATCAGCCCCGGCATCGCCAGCGGAGCGATGGGCGATTCGGGGGCCGAGGTCGCGGTGACGCGGCGACCCAGCTCGGTAACTGATGGGTTGCTGTTCGATTCGAAGTAGATGCTGCTCATCACAATGCGGTCCCTTCCGGACAGCCGCCCCACCGCGGCCGATCAGCGATCCAAGCTGGATCTCTCTGGTACCGTCGCGCCGCGGCGGACATGCGGGGCGTTCATGACCGCGGATCCGCGTCGACCCGGTCGATGATCACGAACGGTTAACGTTCAGCAATTACGAGCTTGCCAGCTCGGTCAACCAGAGAACAGATGGTGTGATCTGCATCACATAGAACGGGTGTGCGACACAACTCGATAACGCACGTGACGTTTTCCCGGAACACCCACTGGAACTGGCAGAATTCCCACCCGACTGGACGTTTGCTCGAGAAACCGACATCTGTGTCATTTATCGAACCGTTACTGCTCTGACGTGGGAAAACGTGCCCGGAAGCACACTGCGATCCAGTTGGTATCTCCGCGGCTGTTCGACACGACACCGTGACGGAAGCAGCTCAGTGAGCCCTCCCCCTCGCACGAAACCTCCACCGCGAATGGGATCGACCGATCCAAGCCGAGCATCGCCCGGGTCTGCGACTACTCCTCGACGGCACGGACGACGACGGAAACTTTTCCGGCCGCGACATCCTGTGCGATCGATGTGGGGGATCGCGTCACGTTCGGCTACTGTCCTTCTAGTTTTCGATGCTGCTGGATCGTTCGTGTCGCTTCGCCGCAAGCACGTGCCGTGAGATCCACGCCTCGTGCTTCGGCGACCCTCTGAAACGAAGGACGCCGGTCACCATGCCCGCACCCGTTATCCTCCACGGCCGCATCGCACGGCTGGAACCTCTTGCACCCCATCACGTTCCCGGTTTGATCGCCGCGGCCGCCGCGCTCGACGGCTCCGGGTTCACCGTCGTCCCGCACGGCGAACAGGAGGCCCGCACCTACGTCTTCCAGGCCGAAGCGGCACAACTGGCAGGCACGGCGCTGGCCTTCGCGATCGTCACCGTCGCCGACGAGTGCGTGGTCGGGGCCACCCGATTCACCCGGCTCGACTACTGGCAGGGGCCGCTGACCTGGCCGTTGTCGGCCGAACCGGTCACCGCGCTGCCGGGCGGTGCGATCCCCGACGCGGTGGAGATCGGCAATACCTGGCTCACCCCCGCGGTGCGGGGCGGCCAGGTGAATCTCGACTCCAAGCTGATGCTGCTGTCTCACGCCTTCGACAGCTGGGGTGTGCGGCGGGTCACCTTGCGCGCCGACGCCCGCAACCTGCGCTCGAGGGCGGCGATCGAACGTCTCGGCGCGGTGAGTGACGGTGTGCGGCGGGCACATTCGCGAGGGCTCGACGGCGCGGTGCGCGACACCGCGTTCTATTCGATCCTGCACGACGAGTGGCCGGGGGTGTGCGGGCGGATCCACGAGCAGCTGGCGGCCAGGGCCGCGTTTCGGCGCGCACCGTTGATCCCGGCCACCGTGGAAGCGTGGCGACCGTTGGCTTCTTCGCCGATCGGGTGAGTCGTCAGCCCCGCAACGACTCGATGCGTTCAGCGACCAGCACGGCGAGTTCATCCGGGCGCTCCTCCGGGAGCCAGTGCGAGCCGTCGAGCACAGCAAGGCGGTAATCTCCGGTGACGAATTCGCCGGCCAGTTCGGCGCCACGGCGGGTCAGCGCCGTGTCGCCGGTGCTCCACACGTGCGTCACCGGCACGGTGACGCGCTCTGTCACCGCACGGGGTGTGATCAACGCCAAGGCGCGATACCAGTTCAGCGCGGTGGTGAGCGCGCCGGTGTCGATGATCTCGGTGTGGACGCGGGCGATCGCGTCCGCGGTCATGCCGGTCTTGGCCAGCATCCGGTCGAGCACGCCGGCCCGCGTGCGCATGACGCGCTCCGGCAGCACCGGCAGCTGGAACAGCGCCATATAGAACGAGCGAAGCACCTGATCGCTGCTGATCATCGAGCGGGCGAAGGCGCCGGGATGCGGCACCGACACGGTCACCAGCGTGCGGACGAGTTCGGGACGCGCCGCGGCCAGCGACCAGGCGACCATCGCACCCCAGTCGTGCCCGACCAGGTGCACCGGCCCACGGTCGATGTCGTCGATCAGCGCGACCACGTCGTCGACGAGTTCGGGCACCCGATAGGCAAAGCGGCCCGGCGGCCTGGCACCCGGTGAATAGCCGCGCTGGTTCGGGGCGATGGTGCGGTAGCCGCGGGCATTGAGCAATGCCGTCAGTGGTTGCAGCGAGGTGGCGGTTTGCGGAAAGCCGTGCAGCGCAACGATGACGGGACCGTCGGGCGGACCGGAGTCGACGACGTCGAACTCGAGTCCCGCCCTGGTGAACGAGGTCAACCGGGTGTTCATGAACCCTCCGTTTCGCCCAACTTACTTATCAGTAAGTTACTCCCGCACCCGGCGCGGGTCAATCATCGGCCGGTCCCACCGTGCACGATGGCTACCGTCGCACCGCCGAGGTCGAAGGCCCGATGCAGGATGCGTACGGCTTCGTCGAGGTCGGTATCGCGGACCAGCACCGAGATCCGGATCTCGGAGGTGGCGATCAGGTCGAGGTTGATGTTCGCCGCGGCCAGCGCCTCGCAGAAAGTAGCGGTGACGCCCGGATTGTCGCGCATACCCGCACCGATCAGCGAGACCTTGCCGACACGGTCGTCGTAGCGGACGTCGGCGAAGCCGATCTCGGCGCGGCGATCACGCAGCAGGGCGACCGCACGCGCGCCGTCCGCGGCCGGCAGGGTGAAGGTGATGTCGGTGCGGCCGGTGCCGGTGTTCTGCACGACCATGTCGATGCCGATCTCGGCGTCGGCGACCGCGCGGAACACCTTGGCCGCGTAGCCGGGTTCGTCGGGCAGGCCGACGACGGTCACCTTGGCCTCGTCGCAATCGTGTGCCACGCCGGTGAGTACGGCCTGGCCGGCCGGGATGTCGGTCATCGAGCCGAAGACGGTGGTCCCGATCGCGTCGGTATAGGACGAGCGCACGTGCACGGGCACCTGGTAGCGCCGCGCGTATTCGACACAGCGCAGCATGAGCACCTTCGAACCGCAGGCCGCCATTTCCAGCATTTCCTCGTAGGAGATCTGGTCGAGCTTCTGGGCGTCGGTCACGATGCGCGGGTCGGCGGTGAAGATGCCGTCGACGTCGGTGTAGATCTCGCAGACATCGGCATGCAGTGCCGCGGCGAGTGCGACGGCGGTGGTGTCGGAGCCGCCGCGACCGAGGGTGGTGACGTCGTTGTTGTCCTGGCTGACGCCCTGGAACCCGGCGACCAGCACCACTTCGCCGTCGTCGAGAGCGCGGCGCACCCGGCCCGGATCCACTTCGATGATCTTGGCGCGGCCGTGGGCGCCGGTGGTGATCACGCCCGCCTGCGATCCCGTCAACGATCGCGCTTCCGCACCGAGCGAATGAATTGCCATGGCTACCAAGGCATTCGAAATCCTCTCACCGGAAGTGAGCAGCATGTCCAGCTCACGCGGTTCCGGCGCCGAGGCGATCTGCCCCGCCAATTCGAGGAGCTCATCGGTGGTGTCGCCCATTGCCGAGCAGACCACCACCACATCGTGCCCCTGCTTCTTCGTCTCCACGATCCGCTCGGCGACCCGCCGGATCCGCTCCGCGGTGGCGACCGACGAGCCGCCGAATTTCTGCACAACAAGGGCCATCCCGAGTCCTCTCACCCGCTCCCCCGCACGCGATCCGCGGGTGACCCCTTCGAGTATCCAGGCAATCCGGGCACGGCCGTACCAATTCGGCCACGAAAACGACTGCGGCCGAACCGTTTCGGGCTGCCCCGGTCAGCGCCCCGCCGACCGGGGCAGTTGCTCGGTTACCCCTGTTCGGTGGGGACGACGACGAGTTCGGCGATGTTGACTCGGCGTGGTGCCGAGACGGCATAGGCGATCGCGTCGGCGATGTCTTCGGGGACCAGGATTTCCAGTCCGTCCCGCCATTCGCCGAGTTCGGCGCGGCGGGTGTCGTCGCGCATTCCGGCGCCGAGTTCAGTGCCGACGAATCCGGGTTCGACGTTCTTGACCCGAACGCCGCGCGGGCCGAACTCGGCGCGCAGGTTGCGGGTCAGGTGCGCTACCGCCGCCTTGGTAGCGCAATAGACGCCGTAGTTCGGGAACGCGACGTGGCCGCCGATGGAACCGACGAGCACCAGGTCAGCAGTGCGGCCCGCGGCCGCGGTGGCGAGCAGGTCGTCGATGAATGCTCTTCCGGTGTAGAGCAATCCGTTGAGATTGGTCCCGACCATCTGATCCCATTCGTCGATCTCGGCCTGTTCGAACGGTGCGCCGAGCATGGCACCCGCGTTCGCGACGACCAGATCCACGGAGCCGAACTCGGCACGCACCTGGGATGCGGCATCCAGGACCGACTGCCGCACGCTCACGTCGACGGTCACCGCGAGGGCGTTCGCGCCGATACTCTGCGCGAGTTCTTCGAGCCGATCCTTGCGCCGCCCGAGCAGCGCTACCCGCATGCCGTCCGCCGCCAGCCGACGCGCGGTGGCAGCGCCGATCCCGCTGGATGCTCCGGTGACGACGGCGATCCGGCCTTCGATGTTGGTGTTTGTCATGGCCACAACGTTCGTCGCGGTTCTCGACGCCTGCCAGGTCGGAAACTTCCTGGTAGTGGCAGGGCCACCCAGCCGCCGCGAGGTCGGCATACCCTCGAAGGCATGGATTCCGACAGCAGTCTCGGTGCGTTCCTGCGCGCTCGACGCCAGCAGGTGCGTCCCGAGGAGTTCGGGATGGCCGGTGGCGGTCAACGCCGGGTGGCCGGACTGCGGCGCGAGGAAGTGGCCATGCTGGCCGGGATGAGCGCCGATTACTACATCCGGCTCGAACAGGGCCGTGACAAGCATCCGTCCGATCAGATCGTAGCGGCGCTGGCCCGGGTGTTCTCGCTCGACGACGACGGCATCGCACACCTGCGGGAACTGGCGCGCCCGGCACCCCGACGCACCCGCGCACCGCGACGGCCGGAACGAGTCACACCGAGCCTGCTGCGCCTGATGCGCACCTGGTCGGACACGCCGGCGCTGGTGTACGGCCGGCACATGGATGTCCTGGCCGCGACACCGCTGGCCGTCGCGCTCAATTCCTGTTCGGCGCCGGGAGTCAATCAGGTCAGAATGGTGTTCCTGGATCCCGAAGCACGCAACGTTTTTCCGGATTGGCCGAGAATCGCAGCGGAGACCGTGGCCGGTCTGCGGGCCGGCGCGGGCACCGATCTCGATGACCCACGTCTGACCGAGCTGGTGGGCGAACTGTCGTTGAAGAGCGAAGATTTCCGCCGCCTCTGGGCCAAGCACGACGTCCGCGCGAAAACCGCCGGGGAGAAACGTTTCGTCCATCCCCTGGTCGGCGAGATCGGCTTGTCCTACGAGACATTCACGGTCAACGGCGCGCCGGGCCAGACACTTGTCGTCTACCACGCCGAGCCGGGCTCCGACGCCGAACAGTCACTGGCCCTGCTGGCGGGCCTCACCGTCGACGCCGCGCCCGCGCGCTCACCGGCAGCGGACCGGCCCGTCGGCAGCACCACCTCGACTACAGACTGAAGGCGACCGCCCGCAAGATCAGGACGGCGATGAACACGGCCGTGAAGGCCAGGTCAAGGGAGAAGTCGCCGATCCGGATCGGCTTCAGCACTGTGCGGACCGGGGCGATCACCGGTTCGGTCGCGGCATGGGTCACTTCCCGCGCCTTGCGCGCCCATTGCGGACCGTTGCCCAGCGCCTCGATCCAGTCCACCACCATCCGGGCGATCAGCAGCAGCAAGAAGATGGTCAACGCGTAGCCGACCAGGGTTCCGATAAGACTCATGACGCACTCCCTCGCGGAGGCCACAGCGGACCTCTTACCGCTTTCAACGTGCCCGACATTGCCAAGGTGTCCACCACCCGGTTGTTCTCAGTCGATTATCAGGCCTGCGGTCGTGATCGTCGTCGTGATCGCGCGCGCGGCGTGGTGGCACCTGGACGGCAATGTCGAGTCGCGGCAGGCGTCGACTACTCGCTGTGCCGGGCGTCAGTCGGCTCGTACCGGCGGGTGAAGTCGAGAATTCGGGCCGTCACCAGCTTCGGAATCTCATGGAAGATGCCGTGCCCGGCGCCGGGGAAGATCTCGACTTCGCAGGTACGCACGTTGTCGAGCAGCCGCTGCCGCGCCAGTTGGTTGTCGACAACCTGTGACTCCGACCCGAACAGCGCCGCGGTCGGCGTCGTGATCATCGCCAACCGCTCGTCGGTGAACATCTTCGGGTAACCGATCGCGGGGGCATAGCCCAGTGATGCCTTCACACCATCGAATTCCGCGTCGGTCAGCGTGACACCAGGATTGAGTTTCGCGTTCATCTTGCGCAGGTTCTTGTCGGTCGGGTGCGCGCCGATACGGATCATCGTCCACAGCAGGCTCCATTTGATCTTGGTCAGCGTGCCGCCGGGCTCGATCACGGTCAGGCTCGCCAACCGTCGCTGCTGCGTGGTGGCGATGACCAGCGCCTGCCAACCACCCTGCGAGTAGCCGACCAGATGGACTCGGTTCACGCCGAGACCGTCGAGGAGTTCGCCGAACCAGGTGCCGAAACCGGCTTCGTCGATCGGCGCGGTCTGCTCGCTGAGACCGGGAGCGCCGATCATTTCGGGCATGTAGACGACGTGATCGCGGGCGAAGTCCTCGATCACATGGTTCCAGGCCAGGCTGTTGGCGCCGAGTGAGTGCATCAGCACGATCGGCACACCGTCGCCCGCACCGGCTTCGCGGACGCGAGTGGATCCGAAGGAGGTGGGAATGTCGACCACGGTCGACGGAATCGGCCACTGCTTTTCCAGTTCCCGATAGGTCCGCAGGTACTCCTCGCGCGCCTTGTCGTTCTTGAATCGCCCGATCTTGGCCATAACCACCCCTGTTTCTCGTTGGTGATATCACCGTACCACAAAGATGGTATGGGCGTACCATGAAAACCTGCCGGGACAGAAGGAGGCGGAATGCCGCGTTTGGCCGATCACGAAGAACGGCGCAGATCGATCACCGGTGCTGCGCGGCAGGTCATCGCCCGAGGCGGGCTCGACGCAGCGACATTCCAGTCCGTCGCCGCGGAAGCCGGGGTCTCGGTGCGGTCGGTGCAGTACTACTTCGGCACCAAGCGGGAGTTCCTGCTCGCCACCCACCGTGCGGTCGTCGAGGATTCCGGCGCGCGGTTGGCGCAGGGGTTCACGACCCTGGGCCCCGGTGCCGGCCCTCGCGATATCGTTCGCACGATCCTGCTCGCGCTACTCCCTCTCGACGAACCGAGCAGGCAGAACGCGGTCATTCTCGGCATTTTCCACGCGGCGGCACTCACCGGCACCGACATCGACTCCGCGGACACCGCAGGGGCGCCCAACTACATCGTCGATGCGGTCGCGGGCCAACTGCGCCAGTTGCGCGGGCCCGAGGCCGACGAGCAAGCGCTCATCGCTGATGCCGAGGTGATCCTGCTCGCGCTCGGCGGGCTGGCACAGGGCATGCTCACCAACGACGACTACGCCTCGCGCGCAACAGAATTGGTCGACCACCTGCTGGACCGCGTGCTCGACGCCTGAAACACGTAGAGCCCCGGCGATATTCGCCGGGGCTCTACTCGTGCACGCGCGAATTACTTCTTGCGTTCCTTCTTCTCGCGCACACGCACCGAGATGCGCACCGGCGAACCGTCGAAGCCGAACTCCTCACGCAGGCGGCGCTCCAGGAAGCGGCGGTAGCCTGCCTCGAGGAAGCCGGTGGTGAACAGCACGAACGTCGGCGGGCGGGTGCTCGCCTGGGTGGCGAACATGACGCGGGGCTGACGGCCGCCACGCATCGGCGGCGGAGTGGCCGCGATGACTTCCTTGAGCCAGGTGTTGAGGCGGCCGGTGGAGATGCGCTTGTCCCAGGACTCGAGCGCGGTCTCCATCTGCGGCACCAGTTTCGCCACGGCACGACCGGTATGGGCGGAGATGTTGACCCGCTGGGCCCACGGCACCCGCACCAGATCGCGATCGATCTCACGCTCGAGCATGTAGCGGCGGTCCTCGTCGACCAGGTCCCACTTGTTGAACGCCAGCACCAGCGCGCGACCGGAGTCGGCGACCAGGCTGATCACGCGCAGGTCCTGTTCGGTGATCGGCACCGAGGCGTCGATCAGCATGATCGCGACCTCGGAGGCCTCCAGCGCCGACTTCGTCCGCAGCGAGGCGTAGAACTCGGTGCCGGTGGCATTGGAGACCTTGCGGCGCAGACCGCCGGTGTCGACGAACTTCCAGGTCTTGCCGCCCAGCTCGACCAGCGAGTCGACCGGGTCGACGGTGGTGCCCGCGACATCGTGGACCACCGAACGCTCATCGCCTGCCAGCTTGTTGAGCAGGCTGGACTTGCCGACGTTCGGCTTGCCGACCAGGGCCACGCGACGCGGTCCCGCGACAGCGGTGCCTTCGCGCGGGGTCTCGGGCAACGCGCTGAGCACGTCGTCGAGGAGGTCACCGGTGCCACGACCGTGCGCGGCCGAGACCATACGCGGCTCGCCCAGACCCAGCGACCACAGCGACGCAGCCTCGAGTTCGACCTTCTGGTCGTCGACCTTGTTGGCCACCAGGATCACCGGGATCTTGGAGCGGCGCAGCTTGCGCACCGCGGCCTCGTCGGTCGTGGTCGCGCCGACGGTGGCGTCGACGACGAGCAGGATCGCGTCGGCGGTCTCCATCGCCACCTCGGCCTGGCGTGCGACGTGCTGCTGCAGACCCTTGGCGTCGGGTTCCCAACCGCCGGTGTCCTGCACCATGAAACGGCGCCCGGCCCAGTTGGCCTCGTACGAAATACGGTCACGGGTCACACCCGGAACGTCTTCGACCACCGCTTCGCGGCGGCCGAGAATGCGGTTGACCAGGGTCGATTTGCCCACATTCGGGCGCCCGACCACGGCCAGCGTCGGCATCGCGACGTGCTGTTCACCTTCGCCGTCGGAGTCGATGTCGAGGACATCCCATTCGGACTCGTCGGTCCAGGTTCCGTCGCCTACGAGAATCTCTTCGATCATCGCGGACCTCCTGTCGTGGCCGAAAGCTGCTGAGCCACCACGCGATACAGCTCCTCGATGGTCTGTGCCATCGACAGGTCGCTGGTGTCGACGAGCACCGCGTCGGCGGCGGGGCGCAACGGCGACACTGTGCGGGTGGAGTCGAGGGTGTCGCGACGCTGCACGTCGGCCAGCACGGCCGCGTAATCGTCGCCGCGGCCCTCGCGGATGTTCTGTGCGTTACGCCGCTCGGCGCGTGCCTGCGCGGAGGCGGTGAGATAGATCTTGGCGTCGGCGCCGGTGAGCACGACGGTGCCGATATCGCGGCCTTCGACCACGATGCGCCCGGCCGTCGCCGCGATCTCCTGCTGCAGGGCCACGAGCTGCTCGCGCACCTGCGCCACCGCGGAGACGGCGGAGACCGCCTTGGTGACGGCGTCGCCGCGGATCTCGGCCGAGACGTCCTCGCCGTCGAGTTCGATGACCTCGTGGCTGGGGTCGGTGCCGATCGAAAGCGGCATTCCCGCAACGGTTTCGGTGATCGCGACCGCATCGGTCAGCTCGACGCCCGCACGCAGCACGCACAGGGTCGCGACCCGGTACATGGCGCCGGTGTCGAGGTAGCGGGCGCCGAGGCGCGCCGCGAGGCGACGCGACACACTGGACTTGCCGGTGCCGGAGGGCCCGTCCATCGCGACGACGAGCGTCGAATCATCGGTCATCCGGCCGCCGGCGAATTCCAGGGGAAAGTCCACACCGTTCACAGCTGCACCGCCTCGTAGAGTTTGCCGATCTCGTCGCGGCCGAGCACCCGCAGCGTGCCGGGACGCTGGTCACCCAGTGCCACCGGGCCGAGGTGGGTGCGCACCAGCCGGATCACCGGGTGGCCGACCTCGTCGAGCAGCCTACGCACGATGTGCTTGCGGCCCTCGTGCAACACGAGCTTCACCAGCGACCGGCCCTGGTAGGCCTCGAGCACCATGAACTTGTCGACCTTGGCGGGCCCGTCCTCGAGCTCGACGCCTTCGCGCAAGCGCTTACCGACCAGGCGGTAGTTCACCTCGCCGTCGACGGTGGCCAAGTAGGTCTTGGGAACTTCGAACGAGGGGTGCATCAGGCGATGCGCCATCTCGCCGTCATTGGTGACCAGCAGCAGGCCCTCGGTGTCGGCATCCAGACGGCCGACGTGGAACAGGCGCTGACCGGCGGCGATCCGCTCGGCGATGATATCGCCGACGCAGGGGCGCCCCAGATCGTCGGACATGGTGCACTGCCAGCCCTTGGGCTTGTTCATCACCAGGTGCACCAGTTCGTCGCGCACCACGACACGGGTGCCGTCGACGCGCACGACCGCGTTCTCGGCGTCGATGCGCAGACCCTGCTCACGCACGATCTTGCCGTCGACCTCGACGCGACCGGCGGCGATCATCTCCTCGGCGGCGCGGCGCGAAGCCACACCCGCCTTGGCGAGGACCTTCTGCAGACGTTCGCCTTCGCCCCACGGGAGCTTCTTGGGACCCTCGGTGACGTCGGAGTGCTGGTGACGCGCGGGCTTGGCGTTGTTCAGGATCGTCGGAGCGACAACCTTCTTCTGCGGCTTCGTGCTCTTCTTGCGAGCCGCGAAGGCCTGCGTTCCGGCCGACGCGCCGCTGCGCTGACCAGCCGTGCCACCACGCTGCACGTCACCACGCGGGTAGCCGCCACCGCTGGAAGCACCGGTGCCGCGACGGTCGTCACGCTGACCTGCGCCCGCGGAGCCGCCACGCTGGTAACCACCGGCGGCAGGGCCACGACGGTCGCCACCGGCGGGGGTGCCGCGACCGGCAGGGGCACTGCGTCGATCGTCACGCTGGTACCCACCGGGCGCACTGCCACGACGGTCACCACCGGTGGACGCACCACGACGGTCATCACGCTGGTACCCACCACCGGTGGACCCACGACGACCGCCGGATTCGGCGTCACGCTGGAAGCTGCCGGCGGACCGGGCTGCTGTCTGATTGCCGCGCTGGAAGCCACCCGCGCCGGTGCCGCGGCGGGCGGGAGCCGCCCCGCGGGAGCCACCCTGCCCGGTGCGCGCACTGTCGCCACGGTTACCCGCGGTTCGATTCGCGCCACTTCGGGGCTGGTCGCTGCGATTTCTTCGATCCGGTGTGCCATCTCGGCGAGCGGAATTATTCATCTGTCCTGTCAATCGTCGGTGCCGAGATCCATGTCGGACTCGGCGGGTTTCTTCAGCCTGGTGAACCGGGGATCGGTTTCCAGGCTCTCGCTGATCTCGTCGATCAGATCGACGCCGGGAAGCAGCGGCGCCAGCAGTGGCAGGTCGCCGAGAGAGGCGAGCCCGATCCGTTCGAGGAACAACTCGGTGGTGCGGTACAGCGTGCCGTTGGTTTCGGGGTCCTGACCCGCTTCCGCGATCAAGCCTCTGGCCAGCAGCGTGCGCATCACTCCGTCGACGTTCACCCCTCGGACCGCGCTGACCCGCATGCGGGTCACCGGCTGGCGGTAGGCGACCACCGCCAAGGTTTCCAAGGCGGCCCGAGTGAGTTTCGTCCGGGCCCCGTCGAGCAGTACCCGCTCGACATAGGGCGCGTACTCCTGTCGAGTATAGAAGCGCCATCCGTCACCGACGAAACGCAGGTCGATGCCGCTGCCCCGTTCGGTCAGTTCCGCCGCCATCGCGCGCAGCACGGGTTCGACGCGCTCGGTGGTGTCGTCCAGGGCCGCTGCCAGCTGTTCTGTAGGCGCCGGGGCGTCGACGACGAGCAGCATCGCCTCCAGTGCCGACCGCAGTTCGAGGTCGTCGAGTGGCTCGGAGGTGAATTCCGCCACTGCTTCGGTCATGTTGTCCCTTTCTGACGGGGCTCGTCCGGTCGAATGGCAAGGAAAACCAGTTCCGCCAGGGCCAGCGGGTACATCGGCCCCACCTTCTTACATTCTGATGCAGTATTGTGTGAGCATGGCGAAGGTGGTGAAGCGGGCATACAAGTTCCGCATCTACCCGTCCACCATTCAAGCGTCGGAGCTGTTGCGCACCTTCGGGTGCGTTCGTACAGTCTGGAACATGGCACTGGATGCCAGGCAGCGGCGCTATGCCATCGAGTCCAGGTCCACGACTTATGTGCAGGCTTCCGCAGAGCTGACAGAGTGGAAGAAGACCGCAGAGCTCACCTTCCTGAACGAGGTGTCGTCCGTGCCGTTGCAACAAACGTTGCGGCATCAGCAGACGGCGTTCGCCGCGTTCTTCGCCAAGCGCGCTCGATACCCCAGGTTCAAGTCCCGTAAGAAGTCCCGGGCATCGGCGGAGTACACCCGGTCCGGATTTCGGTGGCGAGACGGGCAGCTCACCCTGGCGAAGATGGCCGAACCCCTCGATATTCGATGGTCGCGCCCCTTGCCCGCCGGTGCCACACCGTCGACGGTGACAGTCTCTCGCGACAGTGCTGGACGGTGGTTTGCCTCCCTGCTCGTTGAGGAACGGATCGCCGAGCTGACGTCCACGGACAACAACGTAGGCGTGGACGTCGGCCTCACATCGCTGGCTACGCTGTCCACTGGGGAGAAGATCGCCAATCCGCGTCACGAGCGGGCCGACCGAGCCAAGCTGGCGAAGGCACAGCGCAACCTGTCCCGCAAAGTCAAGGGTTCGAACAACCGGAAGAAGGCTCGGCAGAAGGTCGGTCGTATTCACGCGCGGATCACCGACCGCCGCACCGATTTCCTTCACAAACTGTCTACGAGGCTGATCCGCGAGAACCAAACGGTCGCTATCGAAGACTTGACGGTGCGTAACATGGTCGCCAACCACGCGTTTGCCCGAGCAATCTCGGATGCAAGCTGGCGGCAACTGCGCTTCATGCTCGAGTACAAGGCGGACTGGTACGGCCGCGAAGTGCTGGTGGTGGATCGTTGGTATCCGTCTACCCGGGTGTGTTCGCACTGTGGCGCCTTGGGCGACAAGCTGCCGTTGAACGTTCGAAAGTGGAAGTGCCGCCCCTGTGGCACGGCCCATGATCGCGACGTTAACGCTGCCCGCAACATCCTCGCTGCCGGGCTGGCAGAGAGATGAAACGCCTGTGGAGTCGGTGTAAGTCCGCAAAGGAGTTCTCCTTTCCGGCATCTGACGGTGAAGCAGGAACTCCCCGTCCTCGCGGGCGGGGAGGAAGTCAACCGTAGTCCTCCTCGAAGGTCAATGCCGCTGCTTCCGCGTCAGGGTCGAGCTCGCCCAGCCAGCTGACAGCCAACGGCCCGAGTGGATCGGGTTGGTCGAAGGCGATGGTCTTACCGCGGTACAGCTCCAACAACGCCAGGAACCGCGCCACGATTTCCACCGGGACTGTGCAGTCGACCACCAATTCGGCGAAGGTCGTCCAGCCGCCCGGACCGCGTTCCTTCAACAGAGCGAGCACCAACTCGGCCTGCTCGGCGACCGAGATGGTGTGCATGTGCAGATGCCCGAGCCCTACCTCGGGGATCGGGCGTGGCCGGAAAGCCGCCGCCGCGATCTCGGCGAACGCGGCGATGTCCACCCCGAGGGTGACCTCGGGCAGCAGCCCTTCGAACTGCTCCTCGAGCGCCACCGAGCGCGGATACCGGCGCAGGGCCGCGGCTTCCAGCTCGGCGAGCAGTTCGGCCACCTGCTTGAACGCGCGGTATTGCAGCAGGCGCGCGAACAGCAGGTCGCGCGCGTCGAGGAGTTCGAGATCGTCGGCGTCGGTCATCTCACCCGAGGGCAGCAGCCGAGCCGCTTTGAGATCCAGCAAAGTGGCGGCGACGACGAGGAATTCGGTGGTCTGATCGAGAATCTTGTCCGCGCGCAGCTTGGTGTTCTCGGCCAGCTCGGCGGTCAATGCCTTGGTGTAGGCGATGAATTCGTCGGTGACCTGGTGCAGCGCGACTTCGGTGACATCGAGTTTGCGCGAGCTGATCAACGTCAGCAACAGATCGAACGGCCCCTCGAAATTGGTGAGCCGCAAGTGAAATACAGAGTCTTTGGCGGCTGGCGCCGCGGGTTCTCGGCCCTGAGGCCTCGATTCTTCCCTCCCGCCGGGCACTCCTTCGTCGCACCCTCTGGTCAGTCCAGAATCAAGGCGGCCGAGAACTGGGGATTCAGGGGCGGAGTCAGAGTCTTCGGGTACTGCTTGCACCGCAGGTGTAGCTCCGATCACCGGCCAGACCGGTGGATGACTTCACGTGCCATCGCTCGATAGGACTCGGCGCCGCCCGATTTCGGCGACCAGGTGGTGATCGGCTCACCGGCGACGCTGGCGTCGGGGAAGCGCACGGTGCGCGAGATGGCGGTGTCGTAGACCAGATCGCCGAACACCTCGACCACGCGCGACATCACCTGACGCGAATGCAGCAGCCGTGCATCGAACATGGTGACCACGATGCCGTAGAGGCTCAGCCGCGGGTTGAGGCGGTCGCGCACCTTCTCGACGGTGTCGTTGAGCAGGGCGAGCCCGCGCAGCGAGAAATACTCGCATTCCATCGGAATGATCACGCCGTCGGAACAGGCCAGCGCGTTCACCGTGAGCAGGCCGAGCGAGGGCTGGCAGTCGATGAGGATGTAGTCATAGCGATCGCGCACGCCGTGCAGGGCGCGACCCAGCGACTGTTCGCGGCCGACCTCGTTGACCAGCTGGATCTCGGCCGCCGATAGGTCGATGTTGCTGGGTAACAGGTCCATGCCGTCGACCTTGGTGGTCTGCAGCACGTCGTCGACCTTCGCCTTACCGCCGATCAGCAGGTCGTGCACGGTGAGATCGAGATCGTGGTGTGCCACACCGAGTCCGGCCGAGAGCGCACCCTGCGGGTCGAGGTCGACCAGCAGCACGCGACGACCGTATTCGGCCAGTGCCGCACCGAGATTGATGGTCGAGGTGGTTTTTCCGACCCCGCCCTTCTGATTGCACATGGCGACAACGAGCGCGTCGCCGTGCCGCTGGACCTGCGGTGGATCTGGGACCAGTCGCAGCGGCCGGCCGGTCGGGCCCATCTCGACGGGCTCGGTGACCTGTTCCGGTCCACCGTCCCACGGTGTTTCCGCTGTCGTCACGATCCGCTGCTCCTTATACGTTTTCCTTGCCGGTAACCCCTGTCGAGGGTAGCGAGGCCGATCCGCCGACCGGTTCGCTTTCGTACGGTCCAACTCTGGGTAGACGCTACCGCTCGGACCGGTGAGGTACAGCATGGCAACGCCGGGCGTGTTCGCACGATACCTGTTCAGCGCATATCGGGGGTGCCGGTTCACGTGGCGCGCGGATGGGCCGTGGCCCACACTTCGCGCAAGGTACTCACCGTTACAAGGGTGTAGATCTGGGTCGTGGTCACCGAGGCATGGCCGAGCAGTTCCTGCACCACCCGCACATCGGCGCCACCGTCGAGCAGGTGGGTGGCGAAGGAATGGCGCAGGGTGTGCGGCGACACCGTCGCCCCGATTCCGGCACGTTCGGCGGCGGTCTGCAATACCTGCCACGCGCTCTGCCGGGACAGTCTGCCGCCACGGGCGTTGAGGAAAAGCGCTCCGCCGGAACCTTTTCCGCTCGCGGCCAGGGTGGGTCGACCGCGCACCAGATACGCGTCGACGGCCGCGAGAGCCGGGCGGCCGATCGGGACGAGGCGCTGTTTTCCGCCCTTGCCGTGCAGCACCACACAGCGTTGCTCGGCGTCGATGTCGTCGACGTCGAGCCCGACCATCTCCGAAATGCGCGCGCCCGTGGAATAGAGCAGCTCCAGCAGTGCCCGGTCGCGCAGTCCACGCGGTCCACCGCCGGAATCCTCCGGTTCGCCGCCCGCCGATTCGAGCAGTCGCAGAACCTGGTCGTAGGGCAGCGCTTTGGGCAACCGGCGACCCGGCGCGGGCGGTTTCACCGCGTGCGCCACATCGGTGTCGGTGATGCCCTCGGCGGCGGCGAACCGGTGCAGCCCGCGTACCGCGATCAATGCCCTCGCCACCGAACCCGCGGCCAGCGCAGGATGATCGGCGCCGCCAGAACGCAACGCCATCGTGAATTCGGCGACATCACCTTGGACCACCGCGCTCAAGCTGTCGACCCCGCGACCGGTGAGGAAATTCCGGTAGCGGGCCAGGTCGCGGCGGTAGGCGCCGAGGGTGTTGCGCGCGGCTCCGCGTTCGACCGTCAAGTGGTCGAGGTAGGCGTCGATCTCCCGCTCGAGCACGCTCGCCCGCCTAGTCCCCGCCGACCGAGACGGCGGAATCGGGGGTCGAAACGTGGGCCGTGGTCACGCGTGGTTACCGCGAGACGGCGCCTCGGCGGCCTTACGCCGCAGGAACGTCGTCGGCTGACCGGGCCACGGCGCGTCGGGCGCGCGCAACGCCACCCCACTCGCCTCGGCCGCGGCGTAGGCGAGCACCCCGGCGACCGCGGTCGCGTTCACGATCTCCCCGGCCAGCGCGGCCCGCACCGCCTCGTCAAGTGGCATCCGCACCAGCTCGAGATCGGCTTCCTCATGCTCGGGGTCGGGCCGGTCGGTGACGCTGAGACCGGTCGCGAAGAACACCCGAAGCGCCTCGTCGGTGAAACCCGGCGACAACGCCACATCCACCAGCACCGACCATTGCGCGGCGGCGAGCCCCGTCTCCTCGGCCAGCTCACGCTTGGCCGCGGTGAGCGGGTCCTCACCGTCGATGTCGAGCAGCCCGGCGGGCAGTTCCAGCAGCCGGGTACCGATCGGATGCCGGTACTGACGGATCAACACGACATTGCCGTCGTCGTCGAGCGCGAGCACCGCGACAGCACCGTGGTGCTCGATCACCTCGCGCTCGGCGACCCGCCCGTCCGGCATCCTGACCTGATCCTGGCGCAGGGCCAGGATCGCGCCGCTGTAGAGCACCCGGCTCGACACCGTCTCGAAGTCGTGACTACCGGGCTCGCTCATGCGTTCCTATCGCCGAATTTCCTACGCTTGCGCGGGCTGCTCCGCGAGCTCTTCCTCCGGGAAGTCTACGGGAAGCCGTTCGGCCAGTTTGTATTTCAACGCGGCGTAGATCAGCGCCGCGAACAGCGGATGCGGCCGGGTCGGACGGCTCTTGAGCTCCGGATGCGCCTGGGTGGCGACGAAGAACGGATGCACCGAAGCCGGATACTCGACGAACTCCACCAGGTGCCCGTCGGGCGAGGTGCCGGAGAACACCAGCCCACTCTTGGCGATGGCGTCACGGTAGGAGTTGTTCACCTCGAACCGGTGCCGGTGCCGCTCGGACACGTTCTCGGTGCCGTACGCCTGCGCGACGACCGAGCCCTTCTTCAACGTGGCGGGGTAGGCGCCCAGTCGCATTGTGCCGCCCAGATCGGCTTCACCGGCGACAACGTCTTCCTGGTCGGCCATGGTCGAGATGACCGGGTTCTTGGTGTCGGGCTCGAACTCGGCCGAGTTCGCGTCGGCGATACCGACCGAACGCGCAGCCTCGATGACCACACACTGCAGACCCAGGCACAGCCCGAGCAGCGGGATACCGCGGTGGCGGGCGTAGCCGATCGCGCCGAGCTTGCCCTCGATACCGCGAATACCGAACCCACCGGGAATCAGCACGGCGTCGACATCACGCAGCGCCGCCTGCGCGCCGACCTCGGTCTCGCATTCGTCCGACGGCACCCAGCGGATGTTCACCTTGGCGCGATGCGCGAAACCGCCCGCCCGCAGCGCCTCGGTCACCGACAGGTAGGCATCCGGGAGATCGACGTACTTGCCGACCAGCGCCACCTCGACGGTCTCGCGCGGGGAATGCACGCGATCGAGCAGATCGCCCCACACCTTCCAGTCCACATCGCGGAACGGCAGCCCGAGCTTGCGCACCACGTAGGCATCGAGACCCTCGCTGTGCAGCACCTTCGGGATGTCGTAGATCGACGGCGCGTCCGGCGTGGAGATGCACGCCTCCACGTCGACGTCGCACATCAGCGCGATCTTGTTCTTGAGCCCCTGCGGCACCTCACGGTCGCAACGCAGGATCAGCGCGTCGGGCTGGATACCGATATTGCGCAGCGCGGCCACCGAATGCTGCGTCGGCTTGGTCTTGAGCTCACCCGAGGGCGCCAGATACGGCACCAGCGACACATGCAGGAAGAACACGTTGTCGCGACCCACATCGTGACGGATCTGGCGGGCCGCCTCGAGGAACGGCTGCGACTCGATGTCACCGACGGTGCCACCGATCTCGGTGATCACCACATCCGGCACATGCCCCTCGAGATCGGGACCCTGCATCGCGAGGATGCGACTCTTGATCTCGTCGGTGATATGCGGGATGACCTGCACCGTATCGCCCAGATACTCGCCGCGGCGTTCCTTGGCGATCACGGTCGAATAGATCTGACCGGTGGTCACGTTCGCGTCCATCGTGAGATCGCGATCGAGGAAACGCTCGTAATGGCCCACGTCCAGGTCGGTCTCGGCGCCGTCTTCGGTGACGAACACCTCGCCGTGCTGGAACGGGTTCATGGTGCCCGGATCGACATTGAGATACGGGTCGAGCTTCTGCATCGTCACCCGCATACCGCGCGCGGTCAGGAGCTGACCGAGGCTGGAAGCGGTGAGACCCTTACCCAATGAGGAGGCGACGCCACCGCTCACGAAGATGTGCTTGGTGGCACTTTTAGCCTGATTCCGTTGATGACCCACGGACCACCACTGTACCGCTAGTCCGCCTCTCCGCGTATTTTGCCGGTCGTTTGCGGGCGGCGTGTTGGGTTCGCGGACCGGCGGAGAGGCGCTGAGCGGCCTCTGGGCGTGCCCGGTGAGTTACCCATGTACTCGCGAGATCGGGAGTTACGTCGGTGCGCGAGTCGCGGGATCTTGCCTTGGGTTAGTGGTGGGGTTCTCAATCAGCGGGGCATTGCTACCAGGGTCAGTGACGTTGCTGATGTTCCTGTTCCGTAGCGGCCGGCGCCGCCGGTCAGTTGTTCTGTCAGGGCGAGTGTTGTTGTTACTCGGCCTATTTCGCGGTCGATGTTGTCGACTGTGGTGACTGTTGTCGCGAGGGGGGCTTGGG
Source organism: Nocardia sp. FBN12 (assembly GCF_054031145.1). Lineage (NCBI taxonomy): Bacteria > Bacillati > Actinomycetota > Actinomycetes > Mycobacteriales > Nocardiaceae > Nocardia > Nocardia sp. FBN12. The sequence continues at coordinate 1,249,683 of NZ_CM132926.1, read as the reverse complement.
CTCGGACGTTGGCTATCGCGGCGTTGCCCTCGGCGGCGCCTTGGCGGCCTGCGAGGACTGTGCCTGCGGCTCTTGCTCTGAGGGCGGCGGTGAAGCGGGCGATAGTCGCGCCCTGGCCGGTGTCGGATTCGACACCGTTGCCGGTGATGACTACCGCGAGTTGCGCTGGTCTCGTCGGGGGGTCGGTGTAGGTGAGGAAGTTGCCGCCTCGGAGGGTTTCGAGGATCAGGGACAGTTCCTCGGGGGTGCTGCGGGGGTGGTTGGTCGCGGGGTCCTGGAGTAGAGCGAGGCCGAGGAGGTCGCCTGCGAGGCTGCCCTGGTCTACGGCGCCGGTGTTGAGCTGGGCGCCGGCGGGGACGATGTTGGTCAGGGTGGAGCGCATGCGATCGCCCTCCCCCGCGTCGACGAAGGACTCGGTCAGGGCGACGCGGCCGGTCACCGTGGCGCCTGCGGTGCGCAGGGAGTTGCTCACGCCGTCGATGTCGGCGGGGTCGGCGTCGGGGGTGGTGAGGACGACGACGGTGCGGTCGGCCAGGGTGCCGTTCAGGATGCGGGGCGCCGAGCCCGCGATGAACTGGTCGGCGGCGTCGAGGCGGGCGGTGAGCTGCGCGTTCTGGGCGGTCAGCTCGTCCACCTGAGTGTTCAGGTCGGTCTTGTCCGAGCGCAGGCCCGAGATCATGTCGCCGGCGAGGGTGTGCGAACCGAGCACCACACCGACCGCCAGCGCCAGGAAGATCGCCGCGATCGAGATGGCGTGTTGACGCAGCGAGATCACAGCAGACCACGCACCCACAGGACGAAGCTGTTCCAGTATTCGATCGACCGGTCCAGCATCTCGGAACCATTGTGCGAAGCCAGGATCACCACCACGATCGCTACCAGCGCGGCCAGCACCACGAGCGCGACCGCGGCACCGGTGGAACGGTGCCGGTACAGGGTCGACACCGCGTTGGCGTCGACCAGCTTCGCACCGACCTTCAATCGGGTCAGGAAGGTGGCCGGATTGCTGTCGCGCCGGCCGCGGTCGAAGAAGTCTTCGAGCGAGGCGTGGGCGCCTGCCAGCACGATCAGGGACGCACCGTGATGGTCGGCCAGCATCAACGCGAGATCGGTCGGCGAGCCCGAGGACGGGAACGTGGTGGCGCCGATACCGAGGTCCTGGATGCGTTCGAGGCCTTTGGCGTGGCCGTCGGTGTCGGCGGGCAGGATCATCTCGGCGCCGGATTTCAGTGTCTCCGTGCTGATCTCGTCGGGATCGCCGACGATCAGGTCAGGCGTGTACTTGAGCTTGCGCAAAGTATCGGCGCCGCTGCCGACACCGATCAGAATCGGCGCGTACTCCTTGATGAACGGCTTGAGCCGCTGCAATTCCGCGAGATGGCCCGAGCCGTCGGCGATCACGACCACGTGCCGGTCGCGCATGTCCAGCTCGATATCGGGCACGCCGACGCCGTCGATCAGCAGCGCGCTCTCGGTGCGCACGAATTCGGTGGTGTTGCCCGCGAACGCGTCGAGGTGATCGGCGAGGCCGTTGCGCGCCTCGATCATCCGGTCGGCGATGGTCGACTCGTCGAACTCGATGCCCTCGACCAGGACCTCGGGTTCCTTCTTGGTCAACCGGTCGGCGTAGACGATGCCGCCGTCGATGCGAACCTTGGAACCGTCCTTGATCTTGCCGAACGCGTCGGAGGACACCGTGTCCATCAGCACGATCCCGTTGGCCACCAACACTTCCGGGCCCAGATTAGGATAGCGACCGGAAATCGAGGGCGAGGTGTTGATCACCGCGAGCACACCCGCCTCGACCAGCCGGTCGGCCGTGTGGCGGTCCAGGTCGGTCTCGTCGAGGACGACCACGTCCCCGGGACCGACCCGCCGCAGCAATCGGCCGGTATCGCGATCCACCCGGGCGATCCCGGCGACACCGGGCAGCGTTTCCGTGTTCCGTGACAACAGCGCCGGCATCTTCATGAGGCCGATGATGAAGCCAAACCCTCAACCTTTGGTGGAGGCGCGCCGGTCGGAGCCCGGGTCGCGACTACCCGTATGCTCCGGGTCACAGACATTTCGGACAGGAGACACATCCATGCCACGTAGCACCGTCGAGACGGTTTTCGACGCACCTCGCGACATCGTCTACCGCCTCTTCACCGAGCGTGAAGCGGTCAGCCCGTACCTGCCGATCCAGGTCAAGCTCGTCAAGGCGGGCGACCCGGCCACCGGCGTCGGCGCCCAGCACATCCTCGGTTTCGGCAAGGTGGGCGTCACCGAGGAGATCACCGCGCTGGTTCCCGGCGAGCGGATGGAGTACAAGATCGTGAAGGGTGCGCCGGTCAAGCGGCACGTCGGCACGATCGACTTCGCCGATACCGCCGAGGGCGGCACCCGGGTGGTGTACACGATGGAGTCCGAGTCGTCGCTGCCCGTGCCCGCGCCGGTGCTGGAGTTCGGGTTGCGTCAGCTGACCAACCAGCTTCTCGGTGGCGTGCGTAAAGCTCTGCGCTGATCGAAGCCGACGTCGCCTGGCCGTTGTGGCAGGCGACGTCGTTGTTTTTCAGGCGGGCAAGCGCTCGGCTCGGGCGGTTTCGAGTAGTTCTTCGGCGTGGGCGCGGCCTGTCTCGGTGTCGTCGAGGCCGGCGAGCATGCGGGCCAGTTCGACTACCCGTTCGTCGTCGGTCAGGGTGCGAACGCCGCTGTCCACCTTGCCTTTTCCGTCGTCGGACTTGTTCACCACCAGGTGGGTGTCGGCGAAGGCCGCTACCTGGGGTAAGTGGGTGACGACGATGACCTGATGGGTGCGGGCCAGGCGGGCAAGGCGCTTGCCGATCTCGACCGCGGCCCGGCCGCCGACGCCGGCGTCGACTTCGTCGAACACCATGGTCGCGCCGTGATCGGATCCGGCCAGCACCACTTCCAGTGCCAGCATCACTCGCGAGAGTTCGCCGCCGGAAGCACTTTTGCTCAACGGCAGCGATTGCGCGCCGGAATGGGCGGAGAGCCGGAATTCGACTTCGTCGCAGCCGTTGGACCCGGCGTGCAGGAGCGCGCCGTCGACGTCGAGCGGCGCCGAATCCTGCTGGCTCGCCTGCAGCGGGCGGACCTGGACTTCGAGTCGCGCCTTGCCCATCGCGAGCCCACCGAGCTCGGTGCTCACCGCGCTCGCCAGCTTGCCCGCCGACTTGGCGCGGGCGGCGCTGAGTTTGCGGGCCGCCTCGCGCACCTTGCCCGCGGCCGTCTCGACCTCACCGGCCAGCTTGGCCAGCGCGTCCTCGGACACATCGAGCGAGTCGAGGCGCGAACGCGACTCGTCGGCCCACGCGATCACACCGTCGATATCGGGTGCGTATTTGCGGGTCAGCGATTTGAGTTCGGCTTGACGGTTGAGCATCGAGTCCAGCGCGCTGGGATCGGACGGCAATTCCGAGAGGTAGCTGCTGAGTTCGGTGGTCACGTCGACCACCACCGCGATCGCCTCGCCGAGTCGCGGGGCCAGGGCGGCCAGCGCCGGGTCGTCGGCAGAATCGAGGCGGGCGCGGGCCCCACCGAGCAGATCGAGCACGCCACCGCCGTCGGCCGGTGCGTCGGTCGGGCCCGACAGTGACTCGTGCGCGGCGACGCCCGCCTCGCGCAGCGAATCGAGGTCGCTGAGCCTGCGGATCTCGGCGACCAGGCGGGTGTCCTCACCGGGCTCGGGGGCGATGCCGTCGATTTCGGTGAGCGAATGCTTGAGCCGGTCGGCTTCGAGCGCCAATTCCCTACTGCGCGCGGTGCGTTCGAGCAGCTCGGTGCGCGCGTCCAGCCAGGACCGACGATGCACCTGGTACTTGCGCAGCAGTCCGGCGACGCTGTCGCCGGCGAACTGGTCCAGCGCCGACAGTTGCTGTTCGGGCCGCTGCAACCGCAATTGGTCGTTTTGCCCGTGCACGGTGAGCAGCCGAGAGGTGAACTCGCCCAACACCGCGGCGGGCACCCCACGTCCGCCGAGATGCGCGCGCGAGCGTCCGTCGCTGTTGACGGTGCGGACCGCGATCACGCTGCCGTCCTCATCTGCCTCGGCACCCGCCGATTCCAGCACTTCCCCGACCGCCGCGCGCGCCGCGTCGTTGACGTCGTCGACGACGAAACGGCCCTCCACCACGGCTTTCGCCGCACCGAGACGTACCCGCCCCGCGTCGGCGCGCGCACCGCTGAGCAGGTGCAGGCTGGTGACCACCATGGTCTTGCCCGCACCGGTCTCGCCGGTGAGCACGGTCAGGCCGGCATGGAACTGCGCGGTGGCCGTCGAGATGACACCGAGTCCGTCAATCCTGATCTCTGTCAGCATCAGTGCTCTTCCGTTCGCTGTCTGCCCCGCCAGCCGGTGACCGGCAGCTGGAACTTGCGCACCATCCGGTCGGCGAAGGGCGCCGAATCGAGCCGCACCCAGCGCACCGGGCGTTCGCCACGCACCACTTCGGCGCGGCCACCACGCGGCAACGCGAGGGTGCGTCTGCCGTCCAGGAAAACGATCGCATCGTGTCCGGTCGCCACGGTCTCCACCGCGATGAGCGACTCCGGGCTGGTCACCAGTGGCCGCGCGAACAACGCGTGCGCGTTGCTCGGGATCACCAGCATCGCCTCCAGTTCGGGCCACACCACCGGCCCGCCCGCGGAGAACGCGTAGGCGGTCGACCCGGTGGGGGTCGAGATGAGGATGCCGTCGCAGCCGAACGCCGAGACCGGCCGCCCGTCCACTTCGAGTACCACCTCCAGCACACCCATGCGCTGGGCGTTCTCGAGGCTGGCCTCGTTGAGCGCCCAGCCGCGTTCGACGACCGTATCGTCGACGCGCACGGTGACGTCGATGGTCATCCGGTTTTCCACCTGGTAATCGCGATCGACCACCTGCGAGAGCGCCTCATCGAGGTTCTCGGCCTCGGCTTCGGTCAGAAAACCGATGCGGCCCAAGTTGATTCCGAGCACGGGCACACCGGCGGGCCTGCCGAGTTCGGCCGCGCGCAGGAACGTGCCGTCGCCACCGAGGGCGAGCACCATCTCACAGCCCTGCGCCGCGGAGGGACTGTGCGGCACCACCCGCACCGGGTATCCGGCCTCGTCTTCGAACCGGGTGCTGTCGGCCTCGTCGGCCAGCACTCGAAGGCAGATGCCCGCCTCGGCGAAGATCTTCGCCACCCGGTGCGCGGTCTCGATGATCTCGGCGCGGCCGGGATGGGCGACGAGCAGGATCTCCCTGCCGCCCGCTTGCGTACTCACTGCGGCCCCTCCTCGACAGCCTGTGCGACCAGCGCGCGCACCTTGTCGGCGTCGTACTCGAACGGGCCGACCTTGCGCAGCCACAGGAAGTACTCGACGTTGCCCGACGGACCGGGCAGTGGGCTGGCGACCACACCCAGGGTGCGCAGTCCGAGCGCGGCGGCGGCGGTCGCGACATCACACACCACTTCGGTGCGCAGCGCGGGATCACGCACCACGCCGCCCGAACCGACCCGATCCTTGCCGACCTCGAACTGCGGCTTCACCATCGGCAGTAGATCGGCGCCGTCGGCGGCGCAGGCCGCCAGTGCCGGGAGAACGAGTCCGAGCGAAATGAACGACAAGTCCCCGACAACGACTTCGACTGTGCCGCTGATGGATTCGGGGGTGATGTTGCGCACGTTGGTGCGGTCGAACACCCGGACCCGATCGTCGTTCTGCAGCCGCCAGATCAACTGGCCGTAGCCGACGTCGACCGCGACCACCTCGGTCGCGCCCTTGTTCAGCAGCACATCGGTGAACCCGCCGGTCGACGCACCCGCGTCCAGGCACCGCTTACCCGTGAGGCTGAGCCCCTCGGGCTCGAACGCCTCGAGCGCGCCGAGCAGTTTATGCGCGCCACGTGAGGCCCACGACACCTCGTCGGGTTCTTCCCGCACGATCAGCGGGGTCCCCGTCTCCACAGCCGTCGCCGGTTTCACGGCGACGGTGCCGGCAATCAGGACGCGGCCCGCGCTGATCAGTTCGACCGCGTGTTCTCGCGATCGCGCCAATCCGCGGCGAACCAGTTCGGCGTCCACCCGCGCTCGCCTGGCCACCTCAGATCTTGTCCACTGTCGCCAGCGCGTCGACCAGTACGTCGTGCGCTTGCTCGAGGATGCGCGCACGGCGGGTGATGTCGGCGCCGGTCTCGGTGTTCTCCGCCGGACTCACGGCGGCACGTGGGCCGAGTTCGGTGAGCAGGGCGTCGACATCGGCCTTGATCCGGTTCGGATCGGCTGGCTCCTGATGTGCCGGAGCACCGGGCAGGTGAGCGCCCGGCACCGGAATCCCGGGGCGGGGTGGCTGTGACGCGCCGTTCGGCGGTGAACTCGCAGTACTCATCGTGGCGTCAACGCTATCGGATTTCCGAATCGGTTGCGCGCACCCGTACCGCCCGGCCGGGGTGCTGTCGCAACAGCTCCGCGATGTCCGCTGGTGCGGCGGCTTCTGCCAGCGCGGCGTCGTTGAGGGCATCGAGGGTGGCGGCGATATAGGTGGGAATCCGGGCAGCCGATGCGCCGATCACCTCGTCGATGGTGCTGACTCCGGTCAGCACCAGCAGCGAGTCGAGACCGAGACCGTTGGCACCCTCGATATCGGTGTCGAGGCGGTCACCGACGACCAAGGCGCGGCGGGTGCCCGCTCGCTCGATCGCGTCTTCCATCAGCGGCGCGTACGGCTTGCCCGCGACGAGGGGCGCACGATCGGATGCGGTGGCCAGGGCTGCGACCATCGAGCCGTTGCCAGGGGCGAGGCCGCGCTCGTTGGGCAAGGTGCGGTCGGTATTGGCGGCGATCCACAGCGCGCCCGCGCGCAAGGCGTAGGCGGCTTCGGCGAGGTCGGGCCACGCGGTCGTCGGCGAGTGTCCTTGCACGACCGCCGCGGGTGGGGTGTCGTCGAACCGGCGGACGGGATCGAGGCCGACGGCCTTCACCTCGGCGGCCAGATCGTCGGTGCCGACGACGAGCACCTTGTCGCCGGGGCTCAGCCGTTCGGACAGCATGCGGGCCGCGGCTTGCGCACTGGTCACCACATCGTCGGCGGTGGCCGGGTAGCCGAGCTCGTCGAGGTGGTGTGCCACGGCACCGGGCCCACGCGCGGCATTGTTGGTGACGTAGACAAGACGCTGTACCGAATCACCGTTCGGGACAAGCGCTTTGGGCGCACCCTCGATTACTTCGGGTCCGCGGTACAGCGTTCCGTCCAGGTCGAGCAGCAATGCCTCGTATCGATCACGTAGCCGGTCCATCCACCCTCACTCCGTCGTCTCCACCGGGTCGAACACATCTGCGACCCTAAGCCAGGCCACCGACAGCTTCGGTCCTCTCGGCTGCCGAACAGCACTCGCACCCTTCATGATCGAGCATGTGCCACGGGTTTGTGCGCGATGTCGCCTGTTGCGTATTTCTCACTGACACGCGAAAAAGGCCGCAGGCCGGGGACCTGTGTGGTCCCGGCCTGCGGCCTTTCTGGTTCTACTGTGCGTCGCCGGTGAGTTCGGTTGCCCGTTCCTCGGCGTCGGTTTCGTCGTCGAGGTCGGCGGCCGCGGCGTTGAGGAACCACTGCAGTCCGTCATCGGTGCGGCCTGCCGCCACCAGCGCGTCGGCGTAGGCGTAGAACAGGCGCGCGGCGGCCGAACCCGTGCGAGACGGGTCCAGATCGGAGGCCTGCAGCGTCACGACGGCCTGGTCGAATTGACCCAGATCCATCCGGGCGCCCGCGACGACCATCCGCAGCTCGGCGGCTTCGTCACCGGTGAGCGTCTGCGCTTCCTCGCTGCGACCGAGCTCGATGGCCCGTTCCGGCCTGCCGAGACCGCGCTCGCAGTCCGCCATCACCGCCAGCAGCCCGGCACCACCCGACATGCGTCGCGCGGTCCGCAGCTCCGACAGCGCCTCGGCCCACTCCTCGGCGTGGTACGCCACCACACCGGCGGTCTCACGCACCACCGCGATGCGCCCCGCACGCTGCCGGGCGGCCCTGGCGTGTGCCAGTGCCAGGCGCGGGTCGTCGTCGAGCAGCTCGACGGCCATCACCATGTGCCGGGCCACCGAATCGGCGTTGTTCTTGTCCAGGCTCAGCAGATCGCGGCGCACGGCCGGATCCAGATCGGAGGCCTGCACGTCCTCGGGCAGATCGGGCTCCTCGGGACGAGCCGCCCGCCGATCGTCCGGCCGCCCACCGGTCGTCCGAGCACCTTCGCCGCCACGGCGGCGATCGTCACCGTAGTCACCCGACCGGGCCGGACCACCGGAAGCCGAGCCACTGCGCGAACGGTCGTCACGGTCCGAACGAACACCACGATCGGCGAATCCGCGCCGCTCGCCACGATCGTCGCCGCTACGAGCCCGATCGTCACGATCCGAGCCGCCGGAACGGTCGGCCGCACGCGAGCGGTCGTCACGATCCGAGCCGCCGGAACGGTCGGCCGCACGCGAGCGGTCGTCACGATTCGAACCGCTGGAACGGTCGGCCGAGCGCGAGCGGTCGTCACGATCCGACTCACCTCGGGGAGAGGTGTCGCGATCGGCGCCGCGTGGGCTCTCGTCGAAGCCGGCGTTGTCGCGCAGGTCGCCACGGGCCGGGGCGGGCTCGTCACCTACGGCACGCGCCTGTTCGTCACGATCCGACCCACCACGCGAACGGTCGTCGAGATCTGCGGCACCAGCGCGGTCGTCGGCATCCGGATCGACGGACTCGTCACCTGCGCGAGCACGGCGATCCGTGCCGCGGGGGCGGTCATCGTCGGTCGCGGCGTCGGCTACTCGTGCCGCGCCCGGCTCAGGCCGCTCGGGTGCTGTGTCCTCAGACTGCCCAGTGGACGCCGCCGACTCGTCGGTCGCGGGCTTGTCGCTCGCTGCCGCGGAGACGCTGTCCGACGCACCGGCCGAAGCCGTGCTGTCGTCGTCGGTGATCGACTCGTCGACATCGGAGACAGCCGGCGAGACAACGCCGAGCACATCGCTGTCACGCTCACGGCGCTTCTCGCGGTAGGTGCCGTCGAGCGGCTTACCGTCTTCGCCGACGAACTTGCCCTGGCTGCCACCGGAGCGCGCGTCACGCTTGAAGCCGCCGCGACCGCGATCGTCATCGCGCTTGGGACCGCGATCATTGTCGTCGCGACGCGGGTATCCACCCTTGCCGCTGTCGTCGCGACGCGGGTATCCGCCCTTGTCGTCACGCTTCTGGTAGCCGCCACGATCGGAACCACCGCGCGACTGATCGTCACTGTCGTTGCGACGGAACCCGCCACCCGGACGGTCGCCACCGCCCTCGTTGCGACGGAACCCACCGCGATCAGAGCTGCCACCACGGTCACTGCCGCGATCGGAGCTGCCGCGCGAACGGTCGTCGCCTTCGTTGCGACGGAACCCGCCACCCGAACCACCGCGGGGACGGTCGTCATTGTTGCCGCGGTATCCGCCACGGTCGCCGCCGCGATCGAAACCGCCTGTGGGACGGTCACTTCCGCCCTCATTACGCTTGAACCCACCACGACCGGCGTCGTCACGGCGCTGGTAGCCGCCGCGGTCGCCACTGTCGCCGCGCTTGAACCCACCGCGATCGTTGTCATCGCGCTTTCCTTGGTAACCGCCGCGATCGTTGTCATCGCGTTTCTGGTAACCACCGCGGCCCGCATCGTCACGCTTGGGGTAGCCACTCTTGTTGTCGTCGCGACGCTGATAGCCACCGCGATCCGACGAGCCGCCGCGATCCGAACCACCACGGTATCCGCCACGGTCGCCACCGCGATCGAAACCGCCTGTGGGACGGTCACTTCCGCCCTCATTACGCTTGAACCCACCACGGTCACCGGAGCCGCCACGACCGGCGTCGTCACGGCGCTGGTAGCCACCGCGGTCGCCACTGTCGCCACGCTTCTGGTAGCCACCGCGATCGTTGTCGTCGCGCTTCTGGTAGCCACCGCGATCGTTGTCGTCGCGCCTTCCTTGGTAGCCACCGCGGCCCGCGTCGTCGCGCTTGGGGTAGCCGCCCTTAGCTGTGTCGTCGCGGCGCTGGTAGCCGCCACGGTCCGAACCACCACGGGGGCGGTCGTCGTTGTTGCCGCGGTATCCACCACGGTCACCGCCGCGATCGAAACCACCGCGGTCGCTGGAGCCACCTCGACCGGCGTCGTCACGGCGCTGGTAGCCGCCGCGGTCGCCACTGTCGCCGCGCTTGAAGCCGCCACGGTCAGAGCTGGCGCCGCGGTCGTCGCGGTTGTATCCGCCACGCTGGCCCTCGGGACGGCCGGAGCCGCGACTGTCCTCGTTGCGCTTGAATCCACCCCGATCGGAGCTGCCACGATCGGAGCTGCCACGATCGGAGCCGCCGCGACCGGCGCTGCTGCCTCGGCCGGCGTCGTCTCGGCGGAATCCGCCGCCTTCGCCACGGCCCGAACCGCGATTGTCACCGTGTCCGCCGCGGGGGCGATCGGTCGGTTCGCCGCGCCGGCCGAAACCGGGGGCGTCTCCGTCCCGGCGGAAAGGCTTCCGTCCGTCGTTGTGTTCCGACACGGCGATCCCTCTCTAGGTTCCCCGGCCTCCGGGGAGTGTTGTCAATGGCCCCGCCACTAAGAATTCAACCACGGACGAAGGACGGGGCATCGTCCGCCTGGCGTACCGGACTCGTATCGAGCCCACAAACGCCGATAGGGGACCCAAATAAGGGTCCCCTATCGCGAAGGATGTTCCGGCAGTGTCCTACTCTCCCACACCCTGTCGAGTGCAGTACCATCGGCGCAGGTGGCCTTAGCTTCCGGGTTCGGAATGGGACCGGGCGTTTCCCCACCGCTATAACTACCGTAACTCTATGAAACTAGACAGCGCTCCCCACACAACAACCCAAAAAAGGTCTGTGTGAGTGTGCTGCAGTGTCTGTTGTTTCAGAAACCGCACAGTGGACGCGTAACACCTTCGTAGTAAGCCCTCGGCCTATTAGTACCAGTCACCTACACCAGTTACCTGGCTTCCAATTCTGGCCTATCAACCCCATGGTCTGTAGGGGGCCTTAACCCATCAAGTGGGAGAGAAACCTCATCTTGGAACAGGCTTCCCGCTTAGATGCTTTCAGCGGTTATCCCTTCCGAACGTAGCCAACCAGCAGTGCTCCTGGCGGAACAACTGGCACACCAGAGGTTCGTCCGTCCCGGTCCTCTCGTACTAGGGACAGCCTTCCTCAAGTTTCTTACGCGCGCGGCGGATAGAGACCGAACTGTCTCACGACGTTCTAAACCCAGCTCGCGTGCCGCTTTAATGGGCGAACAGCCCAACCCTTGGGACCTACTCCAGCCCCAGGATGCGACGAGCCGACATCGAGGTGCCAAACCATCCCGTCGATATGGACTCTTGGGGAAGATCAGCCTGTTATCCCCGGGGTACCTTTTATCCGTTGAGCGACACCGCTTCCACTTGCCGGTGCCGGATCACTAGTCCCGACTTTCGTCCCTGCTCGACCTGTCAGTCTCACAGTCAAGCTCCCTTGTGCACTTGCACTCAACACCTGATTGCCAACCAGGCTGAGGGAACCTTTGGGCGCCTCCGTTACATTTTGGGAGGCAACCGCCCCAGTTAAACTACCCACCAGGCACTGTCCCTGAACCAGATCATGGTCCGAGGTTAGAAGTCCAATACGATCAGAGTGGTATTTCAACGACGACTCCCACAACACTAGCGTGCCGCTTTCACAGTCTCCCACCTATCCTACACAAACCGTACCGAACACCAATACCAAGCTATAGTGAAGGTCCCGGGGTCTTTTCGTCCTGCCGCGCGTAACGAGCATCTTTACTCGTAATGCAATTTCGCCGAGTCTGTGGTTGAGACAGCAGAGAAGTCGTTACGCCATTCGTGCAGGTCGGAACTTACCCGACAAGGAATTTCGCTACCTTAGGATGGTTATAGTTACCACCGCCGTTTACCGGGGCTTAAATTCTCAGCTTCGCGGACAAAGTCCGCTAACCGGTCCTCTTAACCTTCCGGCACCGGGCAGGCGTCAGTCCGTATACATCGTCTTACGACTTCGCACGGACCTGTGTTTTTAGTAAACAGTCGCTTCTCTCTGGTCTCTGCGACCCCACCCAGCTCCAAGAGTAAATCTCTTCACCGGGCGTGGTCCCCCTTCTCCCGAAGTTACGGGGGCATTTTGCCGAGTTCCTTAACCACAGTTCTCTCGATCGCCTTAGTATTCTCTACCTGACCACCTGTGTCGGTTTGGGGTACGGGCCGTGTACCAGCTCGCTAGAGGCTTTTCTCGGCAGCATAGGATCACTGAATTCCCCTCAACGGGTACGCATCACGTCTCAGGCTACATGTTGTGCGGATTTGCCTACACAACGCCCTACACGCTTACACCAGGTATTCCATCACCTGGCCCAGCTACCTTCCTGCGTCACCCCATCGCTTACCTACTACAACCGGGGTCCTGTGCAGCAATCATCCCTCTCACCCGAAGGCTCGATAAGACAACATTTGGACAGTTAGCACAACTGATTCAGCATTGGGCGCGGATACACGGGTACGGGAATATCAACCCGTTGTCCATCGACTACGCCTGTCGGCCTCGCCTTAGGTCCCGACTCACCCTGGGCGGATTAACCTGGCCCAGGAACCCTTGGTCATTCGGCGGACGAGTTTCTCACTCGTCTTTCGCTACTCATGCCTGCATTCTCACTCCCGTGGCCTCCACAGCTAGTTCACACTGCTGCTTCCACGGCCACAGGACGCTCCCCTACCCATCCACACACCTGGCCCTGCACGAATGCAGGACGGGTTATTGTGTGAATGCCGCGGCTTCGGCGGTGTACTTGAGCCCCGCTACATTGTCGGCGCAGGATCACTTGACCAGTGAGCTATTACGCACTCTTTCAAGGGTGGCTGCTTCTAAGCCAACCTCCTGGTTGTCTAAGCGACCCCACATCCTTTTCCACTTAGTACACGCTTAGGGGCCTTAGCCGGCGATCTGGGCTGTTTCCCTCTCGACTACGAAGCTTATCCCCCGCAGTCTCACTGCCACGCTCTCACACACCGGCATTCGGAGTTTGGCTGACTTCGGTAAGCTTGTAGGCCCCCTAGGCCATCCAGTAGCTCTACCTCCGATGTGAAACACGTGACGCTGCACCTAAATGCATTTCGGGGAGAACCAGCTATCACGGAGTTTGATTGGCCTTTCACCCCTACCCACAGCTCATCCCCTCAGTTTTCAACCTAAGTGGGTTCGGGCCTCCACGACGTCTTACCGTCGCTTCACCCTGGCCATGGGTAGATCACTCCGCTTCGGGTCCATAATGTGCGACTCGTTCGCCCTATTCAGACTCGCTTTCGCTACGGCTACCCCTCAACGGGTTAACCTCGCCACACACCGATGACTCGCAGGCTCATTCTTCAAAAGGCACGCCATCACCCCACACACTCGAAAGTGGAGGGCTTTGACGGATTGTAAGCGCACGGTTTCAGGTACTATTTCACTCCCCTCCCGGGGTACTTTTCACCTTTCCCTCACGGTACTAGTCCGCTATCGGTCACCAGGGAGTATTCAGGCTTACCGGGTGGTCCCGGCAGATTCACAGCAGATTTCACGGGCCCGCTGCTACTCGGGAGACATCCACAACAGCCAAGAAGTTTTCGTTTACCGGACTATCACCGTCTATGGCAGGCCGTTCCAGACCACTTCAACTAACCACTTGGTTTCTTACTGTTGCTCGACTCGGCAGAGTCGAGAAGAATGTTCCCACTACCCCAACCAGACAACGACTGCCGTCTATCACATCTGATTGGTTTAGCCTCATCCGCTTTCGCTCGCCACTACTCACGGAATCACTGTTGTTTTCTCTTCCTGTGGGTACTGAGATGTTTCACTTCCCCACGTTCCCTCCACACACCCTATATATTCAGATGCGGGTAACACGACATCACTCGTGCTGGGTTTCCCCATTCGGAAATCCTCGGATCTCAGCTCGGTTGACAGCTCCCCGAGGCTTATCGCAGCCTCCTACGTCCTTCATCGGCTCCTGGTGCCAAGGCATCCACCGTACGCTCTTAAACACTTACTAACAAAGATGCTCGCGTCCACTGTGCAGTTCTCAAACAACACACCCGCACCGGATTGATTTCCTGACCTACTCACCAACCCGAAGGTTGCCGGCGGTTTCGAAGGAGATCCGAGCGGATCGTTTGTTTTGCCTTGAAAAAACACTTTCGCGTGTTCTTTCAGGACCCAATAGTGTGTCGGTATACCCATCGCGACCCCGGACTGAGCCGGTGTCGTATGCGATGAAATTTGTCAGTGTTCCACCCATGAGCTCCAGCCGGACCACGAATGGGTCCGAAACTGTCTCTGCCAGCAGCGATCTCGACTCTTCGAGACGCTCACTGGAGAAGTGCTCCTTAGAAAGGAGGTGATCCAGCCGCACCTTCCGGTACGGCTACCTTGTTACGACTTCGTCCCAATCGCCGATCCCACCTTCGACGGCTCCCTCCACAAGGGTTAGGCCACCGGCTTCGGGTGTTACCGACTTTCATGACGTGACGGGCGGTGTGTACAAGGCCCGGGAACGTATTCACCGCAGCGTTGCTGATCTGCGATTACTAGCGACTCCAACTTCACGGGGTCGAGTTGCAGACCCCGATCCGAACTGAGACCGGCTTTAAGGGATTCGCTCCACCTCGCGGTATCGCAGCCCTCTGTACCGGCCATTGTAGCATGTGTGAAGCCCTGGACATAAGGGGCATGATGACTTGACGTCGTCCCCACCTTCCTCCGAGTTGACCCCGGCAGTCTCTCACGAGTCCCCGCCATTACGCGCTGGCAACATAAGATAAGGGTTGCGCTCGTTGCGGGACTTAACCCAACATCTCACGACACGAGCTGACGACAGCCATGCACCACCTGTACACCGACCACAAGGGGGCCTACATCTCTGCAGGTTTCCGGTGTATGTCAAACCCAGGTAAGGTTCTTCGCGTTGCATCGAATTAATCCACATGCTCCGCCGCTTGTGCGGGCCCCCGTCAATTCCTTTGAGTTTTAGCCTTGCGGCCGTACTCCCCAGGCGGGGTACTTAATGCGTTAGCTACGGCACGGATCCCGTGGAAGGAAACCCACACCTAGTACCCACCGTTTACGGCATGGACTACCAGGGTATCTAATCCTGTTTGCTACCCATGCTTTCGCTTCTCAGCGTCAGTTACTTCCCAGAGACCCGCCTTCGCCACCGGTGTTCCTCCTGATATCTGCGCATTTCACCGCTACACCAGGAATTCCAGTCTCCCCTGAAGTACTCTAGTCTGCCCGTATCCCCTGCAAGCTTAAGGTTGAGCCCCAAGTTTTCACAGAAGACGCGACAGACCGCCTACAAGCTCTTTACGCCCAGTAATTCCGGACAACGCTCGCACCCTACGTATTACCGCGGCTGCTGGCACGTAGTTGGCCGGTGCTTCTTCTACAGGTACCGTCACTTGCGCTTCGTCCCTGTCGAAAGGGGTTTACAACCCGAAGGCCGTCATCCCCCACGCGGCGTCGCTGCATCAGGCTTTCGCCCATTGTGCAATATTCCCCACTGCTGCCTCCCGTAGGAGTCTGGGCCGTGTCTCAGTCCCAGTGTGGCCGGTCACCCTCTCAGGTCGGCTACCCGTCGTCGCCTTGGTAGGCCGTTACCCCACCAACAAGCTGATAGGCCGCGGGCCCATCCTGTACCGATAAATCTTTCCACCACCGACCATGCGATCGGTGGTCATATCCGGTATTAGACCCAGTTTCCCAGGCTTATCCCGAAGTACAGGGCAGATCACCCACGTGTTACTCACCCGTTCGCCGCTCGTGTACCCCGAAGGGCCTTACCGCTCGACTTGCATGTGTTAAGCACGCCGCCAGCGTTCGTCCTGAGCCAGGATCAAACTCTCCGTTGAAGACTCTTAACTCATGTCCGAAGACACAAATCAGAAATATCTAACTAGAGTCCGAAAACCTAGCAAAGCCAAACACCAGCAAAAAAGATTCGCTGTTGTTTATGTCCAACCTCCCACGACCGGGGGGTACGCGAAGGTTGGAACCAATAATAAATATTGGCACTGACATTCATCGACACACTATTGAGTTCTCAAAGAACACACGCACCAGCAGATCACTGAATCTCTTCAGATCTTCCGCTGGGCAACTGTTCCAGCCTAACCTCACTCCCAGGCGATGTCAATCGTTACCCTGGTCACTTGATCTTGGCCTGTCAGGCGCTCCCCGGTTTGTGTCCGTGTCGCTCTGACTTCCAATAAGTTACGCGCCGGATAACGCCGCGTCAAATCGCCTGAACAACACCGCATTCCCGCAGGTCACGGCGGTGCGCTCAGCCGCTGCGCCGGCCTGAATCACACGCATGTGACTCAGGCCTCCGCAACGTTGTCAGGCTATCCGATGTACGCCCGCCATGTTCTTCTTTCCGCGTCGCAGCACCAGCCACTCACCGTGCAGGTAGTCGGCATCGGACGGAGTCCATTCGACGTCGCTGACCCGCTCGTTGTTCACCGACGCACCGCCTTCGTTGACTACTCGACGGGCCGCGCCCTTGCTCTCGCACAGGCCCGACGCGACGAGCAAGTCGACGATCGTGTTCGGTTCACCCGGCACCACCTCGGCGACCTTGCCGTCGACCGCGGCTTCGCGCAGCGCGGCGCCGAGCGTGGACAACGGAAGTTCGCCGAGCTCACCGCGACCGAACAGGGCATGGCTGGCCAGTTCCGCCGCGCGGGTCTCGGCCTCACCGTGCACCAGCGTGGTCATCTCCGCGGCCAGGCGCTTCTGTGCCTCGCGCGCGAACGGACGCTCCACCGTCGCCTGCTCGAGCTCGTCGAGTTCTTCGCGGCTCAGGAAGGTGAACCAGCGCAGGTAGCGCACGACATCGGCGTCGGCGGTGTTCACGAAGTACTGGTACCAGGCGTAGGGGCTGGTCAGTTCGGGGTCGAGCCACAGGCTGCCGCCGCCGGTGGACTTGCCGAACTTCTTGCCGTCGGCCGAGGTCACCAGCGGCACGGTGAGCGCGTGCACGTGCGCGCCGTCGACGCGCCGGTTCAGTTCGACGCCTGCGATGATGTTGCCCCACTGATCGGAGCCACCGACCTGCAGCGTGCAGCCGTGCGCGCGCCGCAGCTGCACGTAGTCGTTGGCCTGCAGCAGCATATAGCTGAATTCGGTGTAGGAGATGCCGTCGCCTTCGAGCCGCCGTTTGACGGTGTCGCGAGCGAGCATGACGTTCACCGAGAAGTGCTTGCCGACATCGCGCAGGAAGTCGACAGTCGACAGCGGGCCGGTCCAGTCCATGTTGTTGACGATGACCGCACCGGTCGGCGACTCGTCGAGATCGACGAACCGCTCGAGCTGGCCCCGGATGCGCTGTGCCCACTCGGCGACGGTGTCGGTCGAGTTCATGGTGCGTTCACCCACGTCACGTGGGTCGCCGATCATGCCGGTCGCGCCGCCGGCGAGCACGATCGGCCGATGCCCGGCCAGCTGGAAGCGCTTGAGCGCGAGCAGCGGGACGAGGTGGCCGGCGTGCAGGCTGGCGGCGGTCGGGTCGAAGCCGGCATAGAGCGTCAGGGGCGCGGCGGCCGCGGCGGCGCGCAGCTCGTCCAGGTCGGTGGACTGCGCGATCAGGCCGCGCCAGGTCAGTTCGTCGAAGATGTCGCCGGTCACGCTGACCCATCTTTCCGCATGCGGTCGGTCAGTCGTGTGCGCGGGTTATCCAGGCGAGCAGATCGGCTTCGACCTCGTCCCGATTGGTTTCGTTCAGCACTTCGTGGCGGGCGTCCGCGTAGACCTGGTAGGTCAGGTCGTTCAGGCCCGCGTCGCGATAGCGCCGCACGAGCAGGTCGGACAGGCGGAGCTTGTCGTTGAGCGGGTCTTTGTCGCCGACCATCACGTAGATCGGCAGGTCGGCGCGCACGGTGCTCGGATCGGACAGCCGCGTCTGGGCGTTGGCGGCGAGCAGGCCCATGTTGGCGTCGTCGATGGCGAAACCGCACCAGGGGTCAGCGTTGTAGGCGTCGACCTGGGCTTCGTCGCGGCTGATCCAGTCGGCGTCGGTGCGGGTGGGCTGGAATTCGGCGTTGAAGAAGCCGATCAGGTCACCGCCCGCGGCCGCGATCTCGCCGAACAGGCCGTCGACAGCGGTGGTGCCACTCAGGACGACCTGGTCGACGAGGCCGGAGTGGTCGAGCAGGTACTGCTGCACGGCGAACGAGCCGAGGCTGTGGCCGATCAGGGTGACGGGCAAGCCGGGATGACGTTCGCGCAGGATCTCGGTCAGGGCGACTTCGTCGGCGACGAGCAGGTTCCAGCCGTCGGGGCCGAGGTCACCCGGCACGGGACCCATGCTGAGTCCGTGACCACGGTGGTCGTCGGCATAGACCGCGAACCCGAGGCCCGCGAGCCGTTCGGCGAGGTGACCGTAGCGGTTGGAATGTTCGCCCATGCCGTGCGCGATCTGCACGACGCCGCGCGGCTCGGTCTCGGTGGGGAGCCAGCTCCGCACGTGGATCGTGCTGCCGTCGCTGCTGGGGAAAGTGAACACGGGCGCTCCTGCTCATACGGGCTAGACGTGGTCTTCGATCGTCGCACCTCGGAGGGATTCGCCCTATTGGATTCGCAGACGAGATCGGCTGGATGATCTTGGCTCCGCAGCCGAACACCGCGCACCGATCGACCATCTCGGCACGCCGATGATCGCCGGAACCCTCGGGGCTCCGGCGATCGTCAGCGTGTCGAGTCGTGGCTCATCGCACCAGCGCGGCGATGGTGGCGCGGCGTTCGTAGGCGATCCAGGCGAAGATCGCGGCCAGCACCAGCGGGAAGATCGCCATCGCGGGCTTGTCGGCGATGAAGGCCTGCGTCGCGGCGGCGAGCACGGTGAGCACGGAAAGGCCGACGGCGGCCAGGCCGGACAGGCGCGGCACCATCAGGCCGATACCGCCCGCCACCTCCACGACTCCGATGAAGATGAGCAGCGCGAGGGGGATGGTCAGGTTCGCGGGGGCGTTGTCCATCAGGGTGTTCGGGATGACGAGTTTCGGTCCGCCCGAAGCGATGACGAAGAACAGGCCGAGCACGACCTGCAGGGTCCACAGGACGCGGTTGCGGATCTTGCCGGGGCGGTAGGTGGCGGTGCCGGAGAAGTGTGCGGTGTGGGTCGCGGTGGTCATGGTTTCGTCCTTCGGTCGGTCGCACTGGGTCGGTAGCGCGTTCAACAGATAGGACGGCGCCTCGCCCGCGAACTCATCGCTGTCGGCGAGGTCATTTCGCAAAAGCGGTGCTACGCCGTCGGCTCGGCCGCTCGGGGGCTGCGACGGTAGACCGAGACGGCGGGCGAGGCCGGTAGCCAGAAACGCCAGGGGATCTCGGCGGCGAGGCTGACGCCGACTCGCGGGCCCGCGGCGATCTCGGACGGTGCAACGGGCGGATTCAGTTCCAGGCGCAGCGCGGAGAAGGGGTCGAAGAGTTCGGTTCCGTAGTCGGACAGGCTGATACCGAGTGCGCTGCCGACATTGCCCGGTCCTCGCGCGAGGTCGACGTCCTTGCGGGCGGCGGGCCTGCGTTCGCGCGCGATGTCGATGCCATCGACTACTTCCGCCGCGCGAACGAGCACCGCACCGGCCTCACCGTCGTAACCACCGGTCACGTTGACACACAGGTGGATTCCGTAGGAGCGATAGACGTAGAGGCGTCCGGCCGGGCCGAACATCACCGCGTTGCGGGCCGTCGGGCCTGGCCACGAGTGCGCGGCCGGATCAGGCCATGGGCCGCCGGGGTCGCTGCCGTATGCCTCGACTTCCACGATGCGCAGCGCCACCGGGCCCGACCACAGGATCGCGCCGAGCAGTCTGCGCGCGGCGCTCGGCGGATCGACGGCCAATTCCTGGGCGGACACAGTCGCCATTGTCTCCTACTGGCGCGGGCGATTGCGGGACCGGCCTCGGCGCGCTCGCCGCCACCGAGTTCGAGCGCGGTCCGGTAGCCGATGGCCGCTCAGCCGAGCAGGCCAGTGCCCTGGTGGAGCCCCGCCAGTTTGGCCGGGTTCACCTGGAATCGCAGGTTCTGGATGTAGCCGTCGACCAGATCGAAAGTGAAGGCGGCGCCGGGGTTTCCGGCGAAGGACGCCAGTGCGCCGAGCTCGCCGTTGATGTCGGCGGCGCTGAGTTCGAAACCCGCCGACGACGGTTTGGCCAGGACGCCGAGGATCCAGCGGGCGACATGGTCGGGGCCGTGCAGGGGACGGCGCGCGGCGGTGACCACGCCGCCGCCGTCGGACCAGCACGTGACGTCAGGGGCGAGCAGGTCCATCAGGGCGTTGAGGTCTCCGCCCGCGCATGCGGCCATGAACTGGGCGGTGACCTGGGCACGAGCGGATTTGTCGGTGTCGAATCGTGGACGGCGGGACTGGACGTGGTTCTTCGCGCGACGCGCGATCTGACGCACACTCGCCTCGGGGCGGTCGAGGGCTTCGGCGATCTCGGCATGCGAGTAGCCGAACACTTCACGCAGCAGGAACACCGCGCGTTCGACGGGCGTGAGGGTTTCCAGCACGACGAGCATGGCGGTGGAGACGGTGTCGGCCAATTCGGTGTCCTCGGCGATGTCGGGCGAGGTCAGCACCGGCTCGGGCAGCCAAGGGCCGACATAGCTTTCGCGGGTCGCGCGGGCGGAGGTGAGACGGTTGAGCGAGAGATTGGTGACGGTGCGGACCAGGTAGGCCTTGGGATGGGTCACCGTGGCATGGTCGGTGTCGTTCCACCTCAGCCAGGTGTCCTGCAGGACGTCCTCGGCGTCGGTGACCGTACCGAGCATGCGGTAGGCGGTCGCGAACAGCAGGCGACGATGTTCGAGGAACGGATCCTGATCGGGCCGAGGACCTACCATGTCGCACGCTCCGTCACTGTGGCGAATCGGTGGGAGCCGAGGTGGACCGGCGCCCGCTCGGCGGCGAATCACTCACGCGACAGCGCGAGTGACCTTGCCACCCTTGGACAATTGCACGTTCATTGTCATCTTCTTGCTGGCCTTGAAGGTCGGAACCGGGCTGCTGCTGACCAGCTCCTTGTAGATGCGCGCGGCCCAGCCGGTGAGGTAGAGGCGGCGCGGGGTGTCGTCGGCGTCGGTGAACTGGATGACGCCGTCGCGGCGGCCGAGGCTGACGGGCTGGTGGAAGTACCCGAAGCGGAACGGCCGCACCTTCTTGCCGCGTAGTTCGGCGGCGATCGCGTCGGCGGTGTAGGCGGCGGTGGGTAGGCCACTCTGGCAGGTGCCGTGCACCTGACCCCACGCCTGGCGGACGGCGGCCGCGTCACCGATGGCGTGAATCATGGGGTGCGACACCGACTTCAGCGTCGGATCGACGACGATGAGGCCACGTGCGTCGGTCTCGATACCCGCCTCGGCGGCCAGCGGCGAGACCCGCACGCCGGTCGTCCACAGGGTCAGGTCGGCGCCGATCACCTTGCCGTCGGCAAGTTCGACCGCGCCGGGCCGCACGGTGGCGACGCGCACACCGAGCTCGCGAACGATGCCGAGCCGGTCCAGTGCCTTGTTCAGGTGCGCGCGGGCCTTGTCACCCATCATCGCGCCGGGCTCCCCCGAGCTGATCAAGGTGACGCGCAGACCGGGGTGGCTTTCCGCGATCTCGGTCGCGGCTTCGATGCCGGTGAGGCCACCACCGCAGATCGCAACGCAAGCACCCTGGGCGGCGAAAGTGGCCAATTCACTGGCGAATTCGTGGGCGAGGCGCGGGTCGTCGAGCGTGTGGGCATGTTCGGCTACGCCGGGAACCAGGGTGGTCTCGGCGGTACTGCCGAGGGCGTAGATCAGTTCGTCGTAGGCGAGTTCGCCGGCACCGGCTACGTGGACGCGCTGAGCGGCGGTGTCGATCGCGGTGACCCAGCCCTGCACGAATTCGACGCCGGTGCCGTCGAGGATTTGCGGGATGTCGTGGTGGGCGAGTTCCTGACCGGCGGCGATCTGGTGCATCCGCAGCCGCTCGGTGAAGCGGGCCGACGGGTTGACCAGGGTGATCGCCACATCCAGCTTCCTGGTGCGCCGGGCGAGGCGGATCGCGGCCAGCATGCCGGTGTAGCCGGCGCCGAGGACGACGATGCGGTGCGTGGTGGTGGTCATTGCGGCACTCCTTGTCGGTGGGATGTTCATGGGACAAAGCAGCCCGCCGAAACGTGACAACTCGAATGGTGATCCACATCACGCCTTGCCGACCTGGGGGAAACCCTGAAATCCACGACCAGGAATCAGGGGCGAACCGGGAACGCTCCCCGATGTGACGCGTCATTCGCGTCCCTACCGTCGAGGCATGGCTTCTCCCCTGCGTCGGCTGCGTCGCATTCTGCTCGGCGCGTGCGTCCTCGTCGTCACCCTTGTCATCGCGATCGCGGGCAGTGTGGCGTGGACATGGACCAGCGCCGATGTCTCCACGGTCGGCACCACGGAATTCACTCAGCCACTGCGCATTCCGCCCGTCGCCGATTCGACGGTCGATGCCACCGGCACCCGGGTGTTCTCGCTTGATATGCGGACCGGGACAACGGAGTTCGAGCCCGGGCGGGCCACCGAGACCTGGGGTTTCAACGGCAGCTATCTCGGGCCCACCGTGCGCGCGGCCCGTGGCGAACGCGTGCGGGTCCAGGTGCGCAACCAACTCCCCGAGGCGTCGACGGTGCACTGGCACGGCATGCACCTGCCCGCCGCCATGGACGGCGGACCACACCAGATGGTCGACCCCGGCGCGTCGTGGACGCCGGAATGGACTGTGGCCCAACCGGCTTCGACCCTCTGGTATCACCCCCATCCACACGGTGCGACCGAGGACCACGTGCGGCGCGGCCTGGCGGGCATGTTCCTGATCGACGACGCGCCGAGCGCGCGACTGCCGCTGCCGCACACCTACGGCGTGGAC
Organism: Nocardia sp. FBN12; assembly: GCF_054031145.1. NCBI lineage: Bacteria > Bacillati > Actinomycetota > Actinomycetes > Mycobacteriales > Nocardiaceae > Nocardia > Nocardia sp. FBN12. The sequence continues at coordinate 1,226,729 of NZ_CM132926.1, read as the reverse complement.
GACATTCCGGTGATCGTGCAGGACATGCGCTTGCGCGACAGCCGCCTCGACGGCACGCACGCGATCTTCCGCGATATCGGCTTCCTCGGCGACCGCACCATGGTCAACGGCACCCGGTCCCCCTACCAGGAGGTCGGTGACGAACTGATGCGGTTGCGCCTGCTCAACGCCTCGACCGCACGGATCTACACCTTCGCCTTCGACGACGCCCGTCCGTTCGCGATGATCGGTTCCGACGGCGGCCTGCTCGAACGCCCCACCACCCTCGATCGCGTCCGGCTCTCACCCGGCGAGCGCGCGGAGATCGTGGTGCGGATGAAGCCCGGTGAGCGCACCGTGCTGCGCAGCGAGAAGCTCGAGGCGGGGCTCGACTTCTGGTCCGGCCGGTTCTCGGGCGCTGACGACACGTTCGATGTGCTCGAACTGCGCGCCGCGCCGACGCTGCGCCCGTCCGCCGCACTGCCGCAAACCCTTGTGCCGCCGTCGATTCCCGACGGCACCGACTCGGTCGCCGAGCGCCGGTTCGACCTGACCCTGGCCGGTATCAACGGCAAGCGTATGGACATGAGCCGCATCGACACCACCGTCACCCGAGGCACCACCGAGACCTGGGTTGTGCGCAACGTCGACGGCATGCCGCACAACTTTCATGTCCACGATGTGCAGTTCCGGGTGCTCGACTACGACGGTGCCCCGCCCCCGCCCGAGCTCACCAGCGCCAAGGACACCATCTTCCTCCCACCGAATACGGCGGCGACGCTGGCCCTGCGCTTCGACGGGCCCGCCGATCCGACGACGCCGTACATGTATCACTGCCACCTGCTGTGGCACGAGGATGTCGGGATGATGGGCCAGTTCACCGTCGTCGAACCAGGTCAGCAGGCCGCGACACCCCCGGGACACGCCCACTGGCCTTGCCACATCGACGCTATCGCGCTAAATTCATCACGTAGTGAATTCAACACTCGATGAATTGAGGCGACCATGTCGCACACCGCACCGCCGCCGATCGCCGTCCAGGTCGCGGACCTGACCGTCAAGCGCGGCAAACGCACCGTCCTGCACGGCCTCACCCTGGACATCCCGCGCGGCTCGATCACCGGCCTGCTCGGCCCGTCGGGCTGCGGGAAGACCACCCTGCTGCGCAGCATCGTGGGCACCCAGCTGGTGGAATCGGGCACCGTCACCGTCCTAGGGCAGCCGGCGGGGAGCGCCGGGCTGCGCCGGCGGGTCGGCTACGTCACCCAGGCGCCGAGCATCTACGCCGATATCAGCGTCCGCGACAATGTGGCCTACTACGCCGCGCTCTACGGACGCGACCGTGACGACACCGAATCCGCGCTCGTCGCAGTCGGTTTGGCCGATCACGCGGATCAGCTCGGCGATCAGCTCTCGGGTGGGCAGAAGACCAGGGCATCGCTTGCCTGCGCGCTCGTCGGCAAGCCGGAACTCCTGGTGCTCGACGAACCGACGGTCGGCCTGGACCCGGTGTTGCGGGTGGAGTTGTGGAAGCAGTTCCGCGAATTGGCCGCGGCGGGAACGACTTTGCTGGTGTCGAGTCACGTGATGGACGAGGCCGAACACTGCGACAAGCTGCTGCTGATGCGCGAGGGCAACCTGCTCGCCCAGCTCAGCCCCGACGAACTGCGCGAGCGCACCGACGAACAGAACCTCGAGGCCGCTTTCCTGACCTTGATCACGATGGGAGAGCACGCATGACCACTCTGCGTCCCTATACCGCCACTACCGGCCGGATCCTTCGCCAACTGCGCAACGATCACCGCACCGTCGCGATGATCCTGGTGGTGCCCGCCCTGCTGATGACGTTGCTGTACTTCATCTATCAGGACGCACCGCGCCCGCCGCACGCCCCGCTGACAATGTTCGACCGGGTCGGCATCACGATGCTCGGGATCCTGCCGTTCATCGTGATGTTCCTGATCACCGCGATCGCGATGCAGCGCGAACGCACCTCGGGAACCCTCGAACGGCTGCTCACCACGCCGCTGAGCAAGCTCGATCTGCTCGCCGGGTACGGCAGTGCGTTCTCCCTCGCCGCCGCCGCGCAAGCCGCGGTCGCGTGCGTGGTCGCGTTTTGGCTGCTCGGGTTGAGCGCCGCGGGCAGTCCGGGCTGGGTCATGCTGATCGCGATGGTCGACGCGGTGTGCGGCGTCGGGCTCGGCCTGCTGGCCAGCGCGTTCGCGCGCACCGAGTTCCAGGCCGTGCAGTTCATGCCGGTGATCGTGGCACCGCAGATCTTCCTGTGCGGGCTGCTGGTTCCCCGCGACCGGCTGCCCGGCTGGCTCGAGGCGATCAGCAATGTGATGCCGTTGAGTTACGCGGTGGACGCGCTGCAGCAGGTGTCGATCCACGCGGAGCCGACGGGCACGATGTGGCGCGATATCGCCGTCGTCGCCGGATTCGCGGTAGTGGCGCTCGGCCTGGCGGCGGCTACTCTGCGTCGACGCACACCGTAGTACCAAGGAGAGGATCGAAGATGAGTGACGGCGAATCCGGTTCCGGCGCAGCGAAATCCGGGCGCACCGGGCGCAGGCCGGGCAATGCCGACACCAAGCTGGCGATCCTCGACGCCGCGCGGGTCCGCTTCGCCGGCGCCGGGTTCGACAAGACCTCGATCCGCGCGATCGCGGCCGATGCCGATGTCGACCCGGCGCTGGTGCACCACTATTTCGGCAACAAACAGCAGCTGTTCGCGGCCGCGGTGGACTTCCCGGTCGACCCGGACGCCACCCTGGGCGCCGTCGACGCCGCCCCGCTCGACCAGCTCGGGCAGACCATCGTGCGCGCGGTCGTCACGGTATGGGACTCCCCCGCCGGACCCGGCATCGTGGCCATGGTTCGCAGCATCTTCGCGGGCGGCGATCAGAATCTCGCGCGCTCGTTCCTGCTTCAGGTCGTACTGGAGCGGGTCCGCGTGCGCATCGCCACCGCGGAGGACGACGGTCGGGCCAGGGTCGCGCTGGCCGCGTCCCAGATGGTCGGGGTACTGACAGCCCGCAAGATCATCGCGCTGGAACCGCTGGCCTCGATGCCGATCGATGCCGTGGTCGATGCCGTGGGTCCGGCCGTCCAGCGCTATCTGACCGGTGACATCGATACCGGCAGTTGGTGATTCAGCGCGACGTCACCCGCGCGATGGCCGGTGGCACATCGCGCAGGAACGCCAGTGGACCACGTGGGCCGATCAGGATTCGGCGACGAAGAATTCGTGTTCGGCGTCGCTGACGTCGCGGGCCTCGTCGATCAACAGCACCGGGATGCCGTTGTCGATCGGGTAGGCGCGCCGCAGACGCGGGTTGTAGAGCACGCTCACATCGGCTTCGGTGCGCACCAGCTGCAGCGGGCCCTTGTCCTGGGGGCAGGCCAGCAGGCTGAGCAGGGTTGCGTCGATGGTGGATTCGTGCGCCATGTGCCTAACCTACCCGCGCCCGCCGGAACGAGATGTAGCGGTGTCCGAAGAAGCTGAGCACCGCGACCAGACCCATGACGATCACCGAGGTGGGCGTGGCGGGGAATCCGAGGACGGTGACCGCGAGTTCCACCAGGATCACGTTGAGCACCATGCCGCCCGCGTTGACCCCGCAGAACGCGAGGAAGTCGCGTAGGAGGTGGCCGTGGACCCGGAACACCAGCGTGCGATGCAGCACGAACGCGACCACCGTGCTCACCGCGTAGGCGGCGACAACAGCCAAGCCGGGCCTGCCGTCGCCGAGCACATGCAGCCAGAACACGACCAGCGCCATGCCGAGCAGCGTGTTGAAACCGCCGACGATCGCGAACGCCAGCTCCTGACGTTTCACGATCCGCAGCAGCGGACCTGGGGTCTCGAGCACACCGCCGACCGCCTCGGTCGTCATCGCACCGCGTCCGCGAGCGCGGCGTCGTCATCGGCGATCGACTCCGCCGCCGGCGCGTCGCGCTCCTCGTCATCGGGCTTGCGTCCGCGCACGTACAGCCACTGGAACACTGCGAGTCCGAGCAGTCCGAGGCCGATCGCGGCGCCACCGATCTTCCAGCCCGGCGGCCGCCAGGTCAGCTCGAGATCGCCGTTCTTCGTCCCCGCCGGAATGTCGACGGCGACGAAACTCTTCGCGACGACCTTGAACGGGATGTCCTTGCCGTCCAGACTTACCCGGTAACCCGGCCAGCCCAGCCGCGCGAACACCACGCTGCCACCGGCCTCGGAGCTCACGGTGACCCGGCTCGTCGTATCGCTCTCGGCGGTCGAGACCGCGGTCGCGTCCTTGACCGCCGAGATCCGGCCGTTGCGGGTGGAGATCAGCCCGTCCTCGCGTTCGAGGACCGAGATGTAGTTCTCGTGGCCGGGGTAGTCGACCCATTTCCACCCCGCGGGCGCGGGCTCGGTACGGGCGGCGGGGTAGAGCGCGCGTTGCAGGACCACCCGGTCGATGTTCATCAGGTCGACGACGGTTTTGCCCGTCGACGGCTCGACCGCGAACGCGCGGCGGTAGGCGTCCGGGCACACGCTGGTGTCCCAGCGCATGCAGAGCATGTCGCCGAACCAGAAATGGCCGTTCGGGGTGTAGCCGCTGACATAGGTGCGCTCGATGTCCTTGGCGTAGTTGCCGAACACCAGCGAGCCGTAGGCGCCGTCGAGGGTGCGCTCCCCCGGCTGGATGAGTGCGCGATCGCCGAGCTGCAGCGTGGTCCCCGCGAACTCCGGGAACGCCGCGCGCGCCGCGGCCCGGTCGCTGGGCAGATTCCAGCTCATCGGCGTCGGCTGCGCCCGCTCCACCTGCACATAGGCGATCGGGGACACCGCGATGATCGCCAGCGCGACCGCCGCCGAGATCCCCTTGTTCACCGCCAGCCACACCAGCGCGGCCCCGAGCGCCGCGATGGCCAGCGCGGCGATCACATGCGCGATCCAGTTGTGCGGGTCGGCCGAGAACGACCGCACCCACAGCAGTCCGATCAGCACCGCCGCCGCGATCCCCCGCGCACGCCAGTCCTTGAAGGTCGCGAACCGCCCGAGCAGCACACACACCAGCAGCAGCAGGCCGAGCGCCACCATCGGCAGCACCCGGGCGGGCCAGCGCAGCGGGCCGATCGTGCCGGGACCGGCCGTCCACATCAGCGCCGCGATCGCGAACAGGCCGATCCCGCTGAGCTCGCGCCAGGCCGCGCGCGCTTTGCCCCAGTCGATGAACGCCAGGGCCGGAATCAGGAACCAGGCGATGTAGACCACCGGCAGCGGCTGCACGTAACCCCACCACGAGGTGAAGGCGGGCAGGGTCGAGGGCAGGCTCGCGTTCAGCGATTCCGACCACGGCACGGTGAGGAACATGTCGTTGTTGATCTGGGCGGTGCCACGCCAGGTGACCTTCGCCGACAGCATGCTCGGCAGGTAGGTCGCCGCGCCTGCCAGCGCCGCCAAGCCGGCGACCATCAGCAGTTTCAGTGACGGGCGCCAGGTCCGCTGGTAGATCAGCTCACCGACCGCGACCGCACCGATCATCAGACCGGCCTCCACCGCCGGGAAAATGTACTGCACCGAAATCGCCAGGTAGAGATACACGAACACCGGGATCGGCCCGCCGCGACCACGCGAGTAACGAACGCCCGAAGCCCACGCGTGCACCATCCACGCGGTGCCGGTGAAGGCAGTCATCCAGCTGGCCTCGTCGAAGAACAGCAGCCAACCGGTGAACGGGATCGAGACACCGGCCAGCGCAGCCCACTGCACGCGCGAGCCGTAGGCCAGGCAGATCCGATACACGCCGAGGCCGAGGATGATCGCGAAGATCAGCTTCACCACGGTCGCGTACAACACCAGGTTGTCCACCGAGGGTGCGATCAGATCGATCAGCAGCTGCGGCGGATTCAGCAGGCCCGCTTCCTCGATCGCGTAGTTTCCGGCCATCCAGTGCTCGGGCACCATCACCGGCAGATCACCGTTGCGCAGCCGGTTACCGAGCATCACCCACAGTGGGACGTACTGGGATTCGGTGTCGTCGGTATAGAAATGCCGCACGTTGGCGAGGAGAACCGCACCATAGCCCGCGATCACTCCGAGGGAGGTGATCAAGCCCCAGATATAGACGGAACGACGGGACGGGGTTCTACTTTCCACCACGAGGAACAGACCCTACAGGCACAAGCCCCGACTGGCACCGTCGCACAGCGGGATCGCTACCACCGACGTGTCACGGCCCGGTGTTAAAGTGCGCACACTGTTGGATCAATACCTTCGATATACCGAAAGTGTCCGCCGATGCCGATACCGTCCGCACCTCTGTCCAGGCCCGGCACTGTCGTGCGTGCGGGCGCGCCCGAGCGCAACGGGTCGAGCCCGGTGCATTCGGTGTCGGTGGTCGTCCCGGTGTATCGGGGCGAGGAAACGATCACGGCGCTGGTCGCCGAGCTGGACCGGTTGACGGGCCCGAGCACGACGGTGGCGGGCGCCCGATTCGCGGTCGAGGAGATCATCCTCGTGCACGACAACGGTCCCGACCGCTCCGACGTTGTCCTGCAGGAGTTGGAAGGCTCCTTCCCGCAGGTGCGCGCAGTCTGGTTGAGCCGCAACTTCGGTCAGGACGCGGCCACTATCGCCGGGATGGCTGCGGCACAGGGCGACTGGATCGTCACGATGGACGAGGACGGTCAGCACGACCCCGCGTTCATCGCCGATTTCCTCGACGCGGCGCTGGCCTCGCGCGCGGACCTGGTCTATTCGAAACCGTCCAACACCCGACCGCACGGCTTCCTGCGCAATCTCACCTCACGCGGCGCCAAGATCGTGCTCGCGACGGTGTTCGCGTTCCCGGATTCGACCCGCTTCGAGAGCTTCCGGCTGATCCGCGGTGACATCGGCCGTCAGCTCGCCGAGGTCGCGGCCAACGGCGTGTACCTGGACGTGGCGCTCACCTGGGTGGTCGGCAACGCGGTGTCGGTGCCGGTGGTGCTGCGCGCGGAGGGGCGCGAGGAGTCCGGCTACAACTATCGCCGCCTGTTCTCGCTGTTCTGGAAGATGGTGCTGTGCAGCGGCACTCGCGGTCTGCGGCTGGTGAGCATGCTCGGGGTCACCCTCGCGCTGGCCGGGGTGATCATGGCCGCGGTCGTCATCGTGCAGGCTTTGACGCAGGACAATCATGATCCCGAGGGCTGGGCGTCGATCATCGTCGTCATGCTGCTGTGCTCGGGCGCGATGCTGTTCTCGCTCGGTCTGATCGCCGAGTATCTCGGTGTCGCACTGCATATCCTGGTCGGCAAGCCGCTCTACCTCACCGTGCAGACCCCCACACCGCGCCCGGATACGATGCATGCGCCGGCCGTGAACCATCGAGTCGACGCCGCGGTACCGGCAGCCGCGACGGAGAAGGGCCATCGCGCGTGAGCGACCGCATCATCTTCAGCAGGCCGTTCCGCGCTGCCGCTGAACGCCCCAATCTGATGACCGTGCTCGATTCCGATCACAGTCACGGCGACGGTCAGTTCACCAAGTCGGCGACAGCGAAGATCAAGGCCATCACCGGCGCCGATCACGCGCTGCTCACCACCTCCTGCACACACGCACTCGAATTGGGCGCGCTGCTACTGGAATTGGGGCCTGACGACGAGGTGATCGTCCCCAGCTTCGCGTTCACCTCCGCGGCCACCTCGATGGCCTTGCGTGGCTCGACCTGTGTGTTCGTCGACATCGACGAGTCCACCGGCAATATCGACCCCGCCGCCGCGGCCGCCGCGATCACCGACCGCACCAAGGCGATCGTGGTGATGCACTACGGCGGTGTGGCTGCCGACATGGAGCCGCTGCTGGAACTCGCGGCTCAGCACGGTGTGGCGATCATCGAGGACAACGCGCACGGCCTCGGTGGCACCTGGCGCGGCAGGCAGCTCGGCACGATCGGCACCCTCGGCACGCAGAGTTTCCACGACACCAAGAACGTGCACTGCGGTGAAGGTGGCGCGCTGCTGCTCTCGGACGAGATCCTGATGGGTCGCGCCGAGATCATGCGGGAGAAAGGCACCGACCGCGCTCGCTTCCTGCGCGGCCAGGTGGACAAGTACTCCTGGCAGGACATCGGTTCCAGCTACCTGCCCAGCGAACTCAACGCCGCCGTGCTCGACGCGCAGCTGGCCGAATTCGACACCATCCAGGCCAACCGCCACCGTGTGTGGGACACCTACGCGGCCGCGCTACCCGCTTGGGCCGCGCGCAACGACGTGCGTCCGATGACGGTGCCCGCCGACTCGGGCCACACCGCGCACCTGTTCTACCTGCGCATGCCCACCGAGGACAGCCGCGACGGCATCATCGCCCACCTCGCCGAACGCGGCATCGTCGCGCCGTTCCACTACATTCCGCTGGATTCGAGCCCAGCGGGCCTCAAGTACGGCCGCACCCCGGTGCCGTGCACGCGCTCGGCGAACTTCTCGGCGACGATCGTGCGCCTGCCACTGTGGCCGTTGCTCAGCGAGGCTCAGCTCGGCCGTGTCGTCGACGCGGTCACCGAATACCAGGTGTAACAGCGCTGCCACTACCTCGGCCGCCGACCATCGCTTCGCGGAGCCTCAGCCCTTCGAACGAAAGTCGCTGCGGTGCAGGCGCGGCGGAACCGGCGGTCTCGTGCGAAAAAGGCCGCCCGGTTTCGCCGGGCGGCCTTTTTCGCGCGATGAGCCGCGGCTGAGTCGGCCGCGGGTCAGCTCCCGCCGAACAACGTCGCCGCTGCCGCGTCCGAGAGCACCTCGTAGGTCTCGGTTTCCCGGTTGTAGATCCAGGTGCCCGGCCCCGCCTTGGGCAGACCCGCGGCCTGCACCGCCGACGCCGAGGGGCGGAAGCTGGAACTGCGCGGGATCTCGTCGACGACGTACACCAGGTCCGGGCGCTGGCCGCGCTCCAGCCCGCGCATCGCCTCGGTGACATCGCCTGGTTCGATCCGGAACCCGCGGCGCACGCTCAGCGCGGCCGCGGCGATGATGCCCGCGGGCGTCTTCAGCCCGAACGCGACCTCCATGTCGACCGGCGTGATGTCGTTGAGGACGTCCACGATCGGCTGGGTGAACACCGGCCCGCGTGCCGTGCGGATCACCGTGTCACGGCGGTCGACCAACCAGTAGTCACCGTCGCTGTCACGCCGGAACAGGTTCTCCGTCGGCCACCAGGCGTCGCCGGCCCGGAACACACCGCGCAACCCGCCGTCGGAGATGTCGCCACCGTCGACGGCCTTGCCGAGCAGCAGCCCGGGTTCGTTGTCGGCGCAGCGGCGGGCGAACCCGTCGTCGCCGACGAGGATCTGCTCGCTGACCGGGTCGTAGGCGACCAGTTCGACGCGCGCGGTGCCGGGCACCGGCCTGCCCTTCGACCCGATCTTGGCGCCGGTGACATTGGCCAGCACCACGTCACCGTCGATCGAGGCGTAGAACTCGAGCACCCTGGCCGGGTCGAACTGTTCGACGGTGCGCCGCCACAGACCGGCGGGCATCCCGGAACCGATGAACAGCCGGATCGGATGGTTGTGGCCCGCGGGGAAGACCTGTGAGTCGAGCAGGTCGCGCAGCATGGTCCAGGTGTAGGTGACGACGGTGACGCCGTAACGGTGCACCTCTTCGGCGAAGCGGCCCGGGTCCATGTCCCTCGGCCTGGCCAGTGCGATCCGGCTGCCGCCCGCGATCGCCCCGCCGAGGCTCACCAGTAGCCCGGACGAGTGATGCAGTGGCGCAAGGCAGTACACGGTGTCGCGACGATCGAGGTCGGCCGCGCTCGCGGTGCCGAACGCCGACAGCGCCCAGCGATGGTTGGTGATGTACTTCGCCTCCAGGCGCTCACCGGAGCCGAGGACGAGCACGAACGCGAGTTCACGCGCCAGACCCGGGTTCGGCCGGTACCACGCGGGCACCCGAACTGTCGCCGGGTCGATCTGCTCGAGGTCGATCACCCGATCACTGGCAGGCACGGCGAGCCGGCGCGCAACGCCGCCACCGAGTACGAGCACTCTGGCGGCGGTCGCGGCGGCCGCGCGCAGGTTCTCCGGGTCGGTGATCAGCGTCTGCACGCCGGTCAGGTCGATGGCCCGGTCGAGTTCGGCGCCCGGTGCGAGCAGCACCGCGACGGCACCGATCCGCGAGAGGGCGGCGACCGAAGCCAGGGCACTCGGACGCGTCTCCATCATGATCCCGACGCGCATGGCGGGCCGGATACCGACGGAGATCAGGCCGCGCACCACATTGTCGACGCGTTCCTCGACGGCGGCATTGGTGTGTACCCGGTCGTCGAACAGGACCAGATCCTTCTGCGGCGCGCGGCTCGCGTGCTCACTGAGCAGTTTGCCGAGCGAGATGCGGGTGTGCGGCTGGATCATCCCGAGCCGGGTCAGCCGGGGCAGCGCCCGCGCGGCCTCGCCTGCCATTTCGAGCGAACCGCGAATCGTGTTGCCCGCGATGCCTTCCAGTGCCTTGCCCACGCCCGCGCCCGCCTCGGCCAGCCCGGCCGCGGTGTGCACCATCCGGGTGGCGGCGGTGCGCGGCGCGTTGCTCGCGACGTGTTCCTGCATGGGCACGATCTGCTCGGGCAGCGTGCCGTTGCCGTCCATCCAGGCGATCCAGTCGCACACCATCGGCCAGGTGTGGTTGGTAGCCGTCGAACCGGCGACGAGCCCGAAATGGCCTGCCACCAAACTCGCTTCGTACACCTCGGCATTGGGCGCGGCTCGCACGATGCCACGCACCGCGGCGGGCTGACCGATATCGTCGACCTCGCCGACGAACGCCAGGATTGGGCACTTCAGCTCGGCCAGCGACACCGGGTGGTCGCGAATCACGAAGCCGCCGAGCATCATCCGGTTGTGGGCGACGAACTGCTTGAGCAGATCGGCCACCGCGGGACCCGAATACCCCACCCAGCCTTCGCTGTTGAGGAAGCGGCGCTGACGTTCCTTGGGCAGCAACGCTTCCCGGTCGTGCAATTGCAGCAGGAAGTCGATGCGCGACTTGGCGGTCTTCACCGGGTCGAGCATCTGGAAGCCGATGCGCACCATCGACTCGGTGATCGGCAGCCGGTGCATCACATGGTCGGCCAGGAAGTCGGCGACCTCGGAGACCACGCCGTAGGGCAGCCCGAACGGCATACCGTTGACGATGTCGACGGGACTGCCGAAGGTGACGATGGAGGCCACGCCTTTGCCGTAGCGGTAAGCGGTGGTCTGGTAGGCGAACATGCCGCCCTGCGAGTACCCCATCAGGTGCAGCTGGGCGCCGGTGGTCTCACAGACGGTGTCGATGGCCGAGTTCACCGCCAACACGTGGTCGGCCAGATCGCGCTCCCAGCCGCCTTCTTCCGTCGCGGGGGAGCCGAAATCGATGACCCAGCAGTCGATTCCGCTGGCGTGCAGGATGCCGACCGCGCCGCCCGCCGCGTTCACGTCCCAGATGTCGGCGTTCACCATCAGCGGCGGTACCAGCAGCGCCACCGGACGACCTGGCGTCGTGTCGTCGGGGAAGTAGTGCCGTAGCCGATACATGCGCCGACGCTCGACGACCTCGAAGGGCGAGGACTCGACATCGTGTGACAACCCGCCGAAGCGGATCACCTCCAGCCCGTTCTGCGCGGTAGCCAGCAACCGCTGCACCGAACCGACCACACCTTTTGGACTGATATCCACCGTTCCCACCTGGCCCTACCTGCTCAAAGTGACACACCTCACACACCCCGATGTGCTCATATGAGCTTGCCACACCGGACCTCCATTATGTGTCGGCTGTGACAGGCCGCATGTTGCGGCGATTCACCTCACATCGGGCGATTGGTCGATGGTGGCGGCGTGCACCGCCGCGATGAGGCCGAGCAGCAGTCCGTCGACGATAACGGCCTCCGCCTGTTCGCGGTGTCGATCCACGGACCATCTCCGGACACCGCTGTGTCCGCAATCGCCTCCCGCACAACGGTTCTCCCGGTCATCGCCATGTTTTCCCGAATGTGTGGCGCGCGGCCACCGTGACCCCCTACCATCATGGGAGTCCGGAACGTACTGACGCACATCAAGTTTCGTGTAACACCGTTTCACACGCCCGGTTATTCGGCGCAGGACCATTCGCTTCGCACTGTTACCCACCCCCAAGCCTGTCGCGCACTGTCGCGCCACACAGGTCGATCGGCCGTGCCGATTTCCGTCCCGAGGTGAGGACATATGCCATGACCATCGAAATGCCATTGCCCACAGACAATTCCGTGCGCAAGAGCCTGAGCACCACGGCCGCGCAAAAGCTGACACACACCACCAAGTCCGAACCGCAGATGCAGGGCATCAGCTCGCGCTGGCTGTCCCGCGCCCTGCCATGGGTCCAGGTCGCGGGCGGTATCTACCGGGTCAACCGCAGGCTCACCCATACCGTCGGCAACGGCGAAGTCGAATTCGTCGTCGACGGATCGAGGGCCAGGGTGATTCCCCAGGAATTGCGCGAACTCCCGCCGCTGCGCGATATCGACGACGACCAGCTCCTGCGACCACTCGCGGACAATTTCGTGCAATACGACCTCGATCCGGGCACGGTCGTCGCCGAATTCGGCAATCCGATGGATCAGGTGATCCTGGTCGTCCACGGGAAACTCGCCCGGCTCGGCTCCGGTGAGTACGGCGAGTCCACCAAACTCGGCATGTTGTCCGGCGGTGACTACTACGGCGAGGAAATGCTCACCGACCCCTCGGCGATCTGGCCGGACACGGTGAAGACTGTCACCAGAACCACCATTCTCTGCCTGCCGAGACAACAATTCGAACAATTCCTCGAGCAGAATCCGGAGCTGGAACAGATCCGCGCCGAAGCGGCCCAGCTGTCGAGCCGGATCAAGAACTCCAAGGGCGAAGCCGATATCGAGATCTCCTCCGGGCACTCCGGCGAACCCCTGCTCGAGGGCACCTTCGTCGACTACGACGCCAGCCCGCGCGAGTACGAACTCAGCCTGGCCCAGAGCGTGCTGCGGATCCACACTCGCGTCGCGGACCTGTTCAACGATCCGATGAACCAGGTCGAACAGCAGTTGCGGCTCACCGTCGAAGCCCTCTACGAGCGGCGCGAATACGACCTGGTGAACAACCCCGAATTCGGTCTGCTGCACAACTGCGATCTCAAGCAGCGCATCACCACCGAGGCCGGAGCGCCGACCCCCGACGACATGGACGAACTGCTCAGCATGCGGCGCGGCACCAAGTTCCTCCTCGCACACCCGAAAGCGATCGCCGCGTTCGGCCGCGAATGTTCGCGCCGCGGACTGTATCCCGATCCCGTGGAGTACCAGGGCCATCGCGTGCCCGCCTGGCGGGGAGTGCCGCTGCTGCCGTGCGGCAAGATTCCGGTCAGCGACACCCAGACCACCTCGATCATGGCGATGCGCATCGGCGAGAAGGATCAGGGCGTCGTCGGCCTGCACCAGACGGGCATTCCCGACGAATACGAGCCGAGCCTCAATGTCCGGTTCAAGCAGATCGACGACCAGTCGATCATGTCGTACCTGGTGAGCTGCTACTACTCCGCGGCTGTCCTCGTTCCCGACGCACTCGGCGTGCTCGACGACGTGCTCGTCGCGCGCCGGGCCGACTGATCGGCGCGGATCGTGTCCATCCTCACCAGGGCGGGCGCCCCGATCGCGGCCGGCGATCTGGCCGTGGCGGTGGCGGCCCTGTTGCACGGCGCCACCGCCCCGGCTGACTTGTTCGCCGGCACCGTGACGCTCCCCCGCCGGACCTCGGCGCTCTTGTCGCCACCTCGACCCGCCGTACCGAAATCATCGCTCACGCAACGGACTTCACCCACCGCACCCGATTCGGGCACTCGCATTCCACACCGGGTCGGCAGCGTCTCGCCACGCCACTTACTCGGTCCGACGGGGATGGGCACTTCGGGCCTGCGACCGTTCCCGACGCGGCAGCCCGCCACCGCACAGCCCGCCGGATCGGCGAATTCCGGTGGACCACAGGTAATTCCCACCCTCTACTGTCCACCTCCCGAGCGTGACGACCCGGCTCTGGCCGAAGCGGTCAATGCGGGTCTGCTCGCCTGGGCCGCCGAAATCGGGCTCTACGAGGGCCGTCTCGACGAACTCGGCAAGGCCGACTTCGGCCGGCTGATCATGCTCGCCCATCCCGATTGCGACGACCCGGACCTGCTACTGGCCGCCGCGCGCTGCGCGGTAGCGGAATGGTCGGTCGACGACTACTACTGCGAGGAGGACGCCCCTGGTGACACCGCACCCGACGGAACTCCGTCCAGCGCGGCCGCCGAACTCGGGCCACGGCTCGAATTAGCCGCCGCGGCGATGGATCCGGCTCATCTGCCCGCGCAGTACGCGCCCAGGCTCGAACAGGCCATGCAGGCCGACCCGATTCTGCGCGCGTTCCGCACCTCGTTCGCGCACCTGGCGGGGTACGCGAGCCCAGCGCAACTGGCCCGGTTACGCACCGAGATCGCGGGATGGTTCATCGCACTCGGCGCCGAGGCCGGCTGGCGCGCCGCGGACCGGATGCCGCCGGTCTGGGAGTACCTGACCAATCGACAGCCACACAGTTTCCTGCCGTGCATGGCACCGATCGACGTGGTCGGCGGCTACGAACTCACCGCCGCCGACTACGCCGACCCGGCAGTCCGACGGGTGACCACCACCGCCGCGCTGGCCGCCCAGATGGTGAACGACCTGTATTCGATGGCGCGCGAGGATCTTTCGGGCGGCAGGGAGTTCAACCTGCCGACGGTCCTTGCCGCCGAGGAGGGCTGTAGCCGGACCGAGGCTGTGCAGCGAACCGCCCAGATCCACGACGAACTGATGCACCGCTTCGAACGGGAGGCGGCCCCACTCGCCGCCGCGGGCTCACCCCAACTGCGCCGCTTCCTGGCCGGGCTGTGGGCCTGGATGGGCGGCAACCGCGCCTGGCACGCGGGCAGCCGTCGCTACCACGACATCACCCCAGGAGAGGACGACAGATGACCATCGTCAACACCCCCGACCGCTCGGTCCTGCGCACCACCTACCAGCGTTCGGTCGCGGCGTACTGGAACAACAATCCCAACGACGACCGGGTCAACACCGAGCTCGGCAAGGTCGACGGCCTCTACCACCACCACTACGGCATCGGCGAACCCGACTGGTCGGTGCTCGAAGGCCCCGAACAGACCCGCCAGGATCGGATCGTGCGCGAACTGCACCGCCTCGAGACCGCCCAGGCCGACTATCTGCTCGACAATCTCGGCGGCATCACTCCCGACGACCGGCTCATCGACGGTGGCTCGGGCCGCGGCGGCACCAGCTTCATGGCCGCGGACCGCTTCGGCTGCCACGTCGACGGCGTCAGCATCTCCGAGTATCAGGTCGGCTTCGCCAACGAGCAGGCCAAGACCCGCGGCGTGACCGAACGGGTCGGGTTCCACTTCCGCAATATGCTCGACACCGGCTTCGCCGACGAGTCGGCGCGCGCCATCTGGACCAACGAAACCACCATGTACGTAGACCTTTTCGATCTGTACGACGAATTCGCCCGCGTGCTCGAGCCGGGCGGCCGCTATGTGTGCATCACCGGCTGCTCCAACGATGTCACCGGCGGCCGATCCGCCTCGGTCAGCTGGATCGACGCGCACTACGGCTGCATGATCCATCCGCGCAGCGAGTACTTCCGCGCCATGTCCGACAGCGGCCTTGTCCCCACCACGGTCGTCGACCTCACCCCCGACACCATCCCGTACTGGGAACTGCGCACCCATTCCGAGCTCGCCACCGGCGTCGAGCAGCCATTCCTCACCGCCTACCGCGAGGGGAGCTTCCAATACCTGCTGATCGTCGCCGATAAGGTGGCCAGGTGACCGAGAAGCTCGCCGACCCGTCGACCGACCGCGAAACCATGCTTGTCGAGCTGGTCGACGACGCAGGCGCAGCGATCGGAGCGTGCTCGGTGGCCGATGCCCATCGGCCCCCGGGCACGCTCCACCGCGCCTTCTCCGTGCTGCTGTTCGACCGGCGCGGTGACGTCCTGCTCCAGCAGCGCGCCGCGGTGAAAACTCGCTTCCCCCTGCAGTGGGCCAATACCTGCTGTGGACATCCGGCACCCGGTCAGGCGGTCACCGAGGCCGCCGCGATCCGGTTGCGCGAGGAATTCGGAATGGCGGCCGACCTCACCGAGGTGGACACGTTCACCTACCGTGCGGGCGACGACGCGACCGGCCGGGTCGAACACGAATACGACCACGTCTTGATCGGTGCGGTAGGTGACCTGCCGCCCAGGCCGGACCCCGCCGAAATCGGCTCCTGGGCGTGGACCTCCCCCCAGGCCCTGCGTGCCGATATGACGGCGAACCCCGGCAAGTACACGCCATGGCTGGCCGAGGTACTCGAGATCGCCACCCACGCGTACCGCCCCTGACCTCCGCGTCCTTGTGATCTTTCTCCGTTCGGTCCCCATTGAAAGGGCTCGCGATAGATGCGCATATCTATATTTGCCGATGTTTCTGAGTTCCTTGGGGAACTCACAGGCTCACCACAGTCCGCGACCAGGCCACCCGGCCAAGCTGGATATCGAACGGTTCGCACGACGGCGAGTGAGGGTGATAGCGATGGTCGAGGTCGAGATCAACGACGACACGGTGACGGTCAATGTGCTCGGTGGGCATCGCCTACTCGCTCTGCGCCAGCAGGTCGTGATCGACCGTGCCGCGATCACCGAGATCGCCACCGCGGAGGTGGACCTGCGCCCGCCGTGGGTCCGTGCCCCCGGCACCTTCATCCCCGGTGTGATCGCCGCCGGTGTCTACCGTGGCAAGGGACGGAAAGAGTTCTGGGACACCACGTTCGGTGGCAGCGCCGTCCGGATCGATCTGGACGGGCCCGACTTCACCCGGCTGGTCGTCGACGTCGACGATCTCCATGCCGTGCTGAACGCACTGAGCACCCAGGCCGCCGGCGTCTGACCGGCACTCACGAACCGAAGGATTCCAGCAGACCGAGATAGGTCTTCGGCGGCGGCGTCGCGAACTCTCCCCTCCCCGACTTGCGCAGACCCATCGTCAGCAGCGACTGCACGGTCAGCGTCGCCGCCGCGACACCGTCGATCACCGGCACCCCGATCTCGTCACGAATGTGCGCGCACAGCTCGGCCATGCCCGCACAACCCAGTACCACCGCGTCGGACCCGTCCTGCGCGACAGCCGCCCGGCACGCCTCGGTGACGATCTTGCGCGCGTCCGGATCGGTATCGAGCGCGAGCACCGGTATCTCACACGCGTGAATCCCCCGGCAGAACCGTTGCATCCCATAGTGTTCCGCCAGATCCGCAGCCCGCCCGATGGTGCGCCCGAGCGTAGTGACAACACTGAATCCGCGACCGAGATGGCTCGCGGTGCGCATTGCCGCCTCCGCGATCCCGATCACCGGGCCGACCGCGAGTTCGCGCGCCGCGTCCAATCCCGGATCACCGAAGCAGGCGACGACATACCCGTCCACACCGTCGGCTTCTCCCTGCCGGATCGCGGCGAGCAGCCCCGGCACGCTCATCGCCTCGTCGTAATGACTCTCGATCGAGGCGGGCCCGATCTCGGAGGTGACCGCGTCGAGCAGTGTGCCCGGGCCTGCGACGGCCAGCGCACACTGCTCGATCGTGTCGGTCATCGCCCGCGTGGTATTCGGGTTGACGACCCGGATGCGCATCAAGCACCGACCTCCTCGGCCGCTGCCGTGCGCCGGGCACCGGTCAGCAGGTAGTAGAGAACAAAACCCACGCCGCACCCGATGAACCAGCTGTACTTGGCGGCGGTGTGCATGCCGGGCAGGCTGTTGGCCAGCACCGGGAACACCGCGATCGCGGCGGCGACGGCGGTCGCGATGACCGCGGCCGGGTGATAGCCCTTCGTGTAGTAATAGGTTCCCTGCTCCGACATCGTGAACAGATCGTCGACGACCACCTTCTGCTTACGCACCAGGTAGTAATCGCAGATCAGCACCCCGAACAACGGTCCGATAAAGGCGCCGAGCACCTCGAGGGTGTAGTGGATCACGTCGGGATTGTTGTACAGATTCCATGGCGTGATCAGCACCGAACCGACCGCCGCGATCATGCCGCCCGCCCGCCAGCTGATCCGCTGCGGACTCACGTTCGAGAAATCGAAAGCCGGCGAGATGAAGTTGGCGACGATATTGATGCCGATGGTGGCGATGGTGAAGGTGAGTGCGCCGAGCACGATCGCGAACGTGGAATCGATCTTGGCGACGGTGGCGACCGGATCGGTGATGAGTTCGCCATACACCGGCAAGGTCAGCGAGGCCGTGACCACGACCAGCACCGAGAAGACCAGGAAGTTCACCGGAAGTCCGAGGAAGTTCCCTTTCTTCACCGCGGCGAAACTCTTGCCGTAGCGGGAGAAGTCACCGAAATTGAGCATCGGGCCCGAGAAATACGACACCACGAGCGCGATCGCGCCGAGCATGACCGGCACCGAAGCCCAGCCGGTGTATCGCACATCGCCCAGTTTCAGGTCGATGGCACTCCACCCGGCCTTCGCGATGAGATAGCCGCACAGCACGAACATGACCACATAAACAGCGGGACCGCAGAAGTCGATGAACTTGCGGATCGATTCCATGCCGCGCCAGAACACACACGCCTGCAGCACCCACAACAGCAAGAAGCTGCCCCAGCCGAGCGCCGAGAGTCCCAAGAACCCGTAATCGGCGGTGACGGCATAGGGCGCCAGTCCCGGAAACAGTTTCACCAGAACGACATCCAGTGCCGCCGAGGCGAGAAACGTCTGAATGCCGTACCAGGCCACCGCGATCAAACCGCGGATGATCGCCGGAATGTTCGCGCCGAGCACGCCGAACGCGCTGCGGCAGATCACCGGATAGGGCACCCCGGTGATCTGACTCGGTTTCGCCACCAGATTGCAGAAAAAATACACGATAGTGATGCCGATGAGTAGTGCGACGAGCACCTGCCAGCTGGCCAGTCCGAGCGCGAAAAGGCTTCCCGCCGTGACATATCCGCCGACGCTGTGCACGTCCGACATCCAGAAGGCGAAGATATTGTAAGTGCCCCAACTCTGCTTGCGCAGCGGTGCCAAGTCCTCATTCGTGAGCCGCGGATCATAGGTGGGTGGTTCACCGGCGGGAACCGCCGAGGACGTAAGGGTGTCGGTCATGATCGTTCCCGTCCGAAGGGGTACATCTGCTGAACTGACGGTAAGTATCAGCGGTTGCCCAGCGGTTTCCCGGGAATTTCACCCCTATTGCACCGAAGATATATCTTCCGGCGCGAGCAGTCCGGTATCGGTCGGCAGGGTGGCGACCACCGTTTCCAACCTGCGGTGGTGCTCTTCGGCGGTCACGAGCAGGCGGTCGACATCGCGGGCGAGAAACGCGTCGAGCATGGCGATGTGGTCGATGTGCAGGCGCTCGCGGTCGAGCCGGTCGATATGAACCATCGACTGCACCGGTTCGGTGACATTCCACGCGGATTCGAGCATGTGTAGCAGCCGGAACATCCTCGACGGCCTGGTCAGCGCCACATGGAAGCTGCGGGACTGGCGCTGGTAGGCCTCGGGGTCGTCGTCGAGGATGGCGCGTTCGAGTAAGTCGTTCACCGCGAGCAGGTGCGCGCGTTCGGCCTCGTCGGCGTGTGTCGCGGCCGCGGCGAGCGAGGCCGTCTCCAAAGTGTCACGCACGATGTACATTTCGCGCAGTTCACGGGCCGTGAGCTGGGCCACCTGGTAGCCGCGCTGCTGGCGGTGGGTGACCAGGCCCTCCCCGATCAGCGTTTTGAGCGCCTCGCGGACGGGGATGTGACTCACGCCGAACAGCTCGGCGACTTCCCGCAGCGGGATCACGGTGCACGGCGGTACGGCACCGTCGAGGATCACCCGGCGCAGTTCGCCCAGAATCACCTGCGGTCGGCCTGGCTCATCGACCACAAGCCCTGCGAGCAGCGCCGATCGTCGTCTCGGGGGCATACACACATGCTATGGACGGTTTATTGCGCGCGGACTGTTCGATGTGACAGTTAGGAAACGATCACCGTACCGACCGGTCCCCAGTGCGTGATGGCATGCTCGAACGATGGGAGTTTCGACAGCGCAGTCGGTGGATCGCCGTTTCGTCCGCTTGGTCACCGTGTTCGACCACCTGTTCCGCAAGCCCTCGCACGGCGGTGGCGCCCTGTGCGTGTACCTGCACGGCGAACCGGTGGTCGATGTGTGGGCCGGATACGCGAGTCCGGGTGTGCCGTGGACAGCCGATTCGGTGGCATTGGGCTTCTCCACCGGAAAAGGCGTGGCCTCCACGGTG
This sequence comes from Nocardia sp. FBN12, assembly GCF_054031145.1. Taxonomy (NCBI): domain Bacteria; kingdom Bacillati; phylum Actinomycetota; class Actinomycetes; order Mycobacteriales; family Nocardiaceae; genus Nocardia; species Nocardia sp. FBN12. Next base: position 1,206,436 of record NZ_CM132926.1, on the reverse strand, counting down.
ATTCACCAGTTGGCCGATCGTGGGCAACTCGACTACGACAGCCCGGTCGCCGAGTACTGGCCGGAGTTCGCCGCGGCGGGCAAGGCCGGCATCACCGTGCGCGATGTGCTCACCCACCGCGCCGGCCTGCACCGGCTGCGCGGTCTGCTGCCCGGCCCGATCGAGAGTTTCCTCGACGACAAGGCCGTCACCGCCGCGCTGGCCGCGGCCACACCCGACCCCCGGCACCTGATCACCAGCGGCTATCACGGAATCAGCTACGGGCACTTGGCCGCCGAGATCGTGCAGCGGGTCACCGGCCGCGAGTTCGTCGATGTCGTGCGCACCGAACTCGCCGAACCCCTTGCTGCCGAGGAACTCTGGTTCCGGGTACCGCACGACCAGCGCCATCGCATCGCCGCCACCTTCCCGCGTCTGCGGGCCGCGGGCATGAACTGGGACACCGGCTCCGATCTGCTGACCCGCACCCGCTTCGCCGCCGCCGCGGAGACCACTCCGCGCGGTTTCGCCGAGCTGATCGTCGATGAGCGCGTGCACGATTCGGTGATGCCCGGCGTGAACGGCGTCTTCTCCGCCCGCGCTCTCGCCCGTGTCTATGCCGCCCTGGCCAATGGCGGCGAACTCGGCGGCACCCGCATCCTCTCCCCTGACTCGATCCCCCGCTTCGCCACCCGCCAGGTCTTCACCCCCGACTATGTCCTGGCATTTCGCATCCCCTGGGCCATGGGCTTCCATGGCGTCCCGATGAAGCCGTCCAAGGCCGACCCGATCTCCGCCTTCGGCCACTTCGGTCTCGGCGGCTCGGGCGCCTTCGCCGATCCCGAGACCGGCCTCTCCCTCGCCTTCGTCACCAATCGGCTCGGCGGCAAACTCACCCCGCTCGGCGACGCTCGCCTCACCCGTCTCGGCACCATCGCCCACAACATCGCGAAGGCGTCGCCACTGTCATGAGCTACTCGCTGGGCGGTTGATCACTGCACAATATGGACGCAACACCTGGATACCCGACTCGCGATGCCGAACCTGGCACTATGTGGCCGATGGAGACCGTGGGACTGGAGCGGATCGAGGCGGCTGCGCGACTGCTGGCGCCGGTGATTCGGCGGACGCCGATCGTGGGGTCGCGGGTGTTGTCGGAGCGGGCGGGCACACAGGTGCAGCTCAAATGCGAGAACTTGCAGCGAACCGGGTCGTTCAAGCCGCGCGGGGCCTATAACCGGATCGCGAATCTACCCGCGGCGGATCGGGCGCGGGGTGTGGTGGCGGCCAGCGCCGGTAATCACGCGCAGGGGGTGGCGTGGGCGGCAAGTGAGCTCGGGATCGCTTCGACGGTGTTCATGCCGGTCGGCGAGTCGCTGCCGAAACTGGTCGCTACGCGCGCCTACGGTGCCGACGTGCATCTGGTGGGTGACACGATCGACGAATCCTTGGTCGCCGCACAGGAATTCGCCGAACGGACCGGCGCGACGCTGATCCATCCGTTCGACCATCCCGATATCGTCGCCGGTCAGGCGACGGTCGCGCTGGAGATCCTCGAACAGGTTCCCGGGGTGGGCACGGTCGTCGTGCCGACCGGTGGCGGTGGGCTGCTCGCGGGTGTCGCGGTGGCATTGCACGCGTTGGCACCGCATGTCCGGGTGATCGGCGTGCAGGCGGCTGAGGCCGCGGCGTGGCCGGATTCGCTGGCGGCGGGCAGACCGGTGAGGGTGCCGCGGATGTCGACGATGGCCGACGGGATCGCGGTCGGGTTGCCCGGCGCGGTGCCATTCGCCCACGTCGCCGAGCTGGTGTCCGAGATCGTCACCGTCGACGAGGACGCCCTGTCGAAGGCCCTGTTGCTCTGCCTCGAACGGGCCAAACTCGTCGTCGAGCCCGCGGGTGCGGCGGGCGTCGCGGCCCTGCTCACCTCCGCTCTGCCGGAGCTGCCCGGCCCGGTGGTGACCATCTTGTCGGGCGGAAATATCGACCCGCTGCTACTCACCCGCGTGATCGGCCACGGGCTCAGCGCCGCGGGCCGCTACCTGGCCATGCACGTCACGATCGACGACCGTCCGGGCGCCCTGTCGGCGCTGCTGGCCGTGGTCGGGCGCGCGGGCGCGAGCGTGGTCGACGTCGTGCACTCACGGACGGGCCCGTGGCTGGCGGTCGACGAGGTCGAGGTGTCGCTCACCGTGGAAACCCGCGGCTCCGCGCACCGCGACGACGTCCTGGACGCACTGCGTGAGGCGGGTTTCCGCGTCCACGCCGAACTCTAGAAACCCGCGCACCCGAGGTTCACCACGTCAGTGCGCCATTTTGAGCCCGACCACACCGGCCACGATCATCACCAGGAACACGGCCTTCACGACCGAGAAGGCTTCCGCGCCGGTGACCATGGCGTAGACGACGGTCAGGACGGCGCCGATGCCCACCCAGACCGCGTACGCGGTGCCGACCGGGAGATCGCGCATCGCGAGCGCCAGTCCGGTCATGCTGGCCGCCAGGGCTACGCCGAACACCACGGTCGGGACGAGTCGGCTGAAGCCTTCGGTCCGACCGAGCGCGGTGGCCCACACTGCTTCCAGCACACCGGAGATGACGAGCAGAATCCATGACATGACGAGCCTCCTGTGGCCGTCTTGTCGCGTTCCGGGTACGGCTACCCTCGTCCGGGAGCCCCGTTCGGGCTCACTTCCAAATTGTCACAGTGGCAACTGGTTGGCAAGCAGGTGGTGGGTGAAGTCACCACGTGGCCGATCAGCTCAACCAGGCGCGGGCAGCGTCGGCGGTCTTGCGGACTTCGCCGAGTTGCTCGGCCACGCGCACACCGGCGGTGCCGCCGCGAGCGTTGCGCGAGGCGATCGATCCCTCGACGGTGAGGACTTCGCGCACACCGGCGGTGAGTGCCGGGTCGACGGCGGCGAATTCGGCGTCGGTCAGTTCGCCGAGGCCGACGCCACGCGCTTCCGCTGCCCGCACACACGCACCGGCCGCCTCGTGGGCAACGCGGAACGGAACACCTTGGCGCACCATCCATTCCGCGATGTCGGTGGCGAGAGTGAAACCGGCGGGGGCCAATTCGGCCATCCGGTCGGTGTGGAAGGTGAGGGTGCCGACCAGGCCCGCGATGGCGGGGAGCAACAGTTCGAGCTGGGCGACCGAGTCGAACAGGGGCTCCTTGTCTTCCTGGAGGTCCCGGTTGTACGCCAGCGGTTGGGCTTTCAGTGTGGCGAGCAGGCCGGTCAGGTTGCCGATCAGACGGCCTGCCTTGCCGCGGGTCAGCTCCGAGACGTCGGGGTTTTTCTTCTGCGGCATGATCGACGAGCCGGTCGACCAGGCGTCGGCCAGGGTGACGTAGCCGAATTCCGGTGTGCTCCAGACGATGACCTCTTCGGCCATCCGGCTGAGGTCGACGCCGATCATGGCCAGTACGAACGCGGCCTCGGCGGCGAAGTCACGCGAGGAGGTGGCGTCGATCGAATTGGCCGCGGACGCATCGAAATTCAGCTCGGCGGCGATCTGCTCGGGGTCAAGGCCCAGCGAGGAACCGGCCAGCGCGCCCGAACCGTACGGTGAGACGGCGGCGCGCTTGTCGAAGTCGCGCAGGCGTTCGAGGTCGCGCAGCAGCGGGTGCGCGTGGGCGAGCAGGTGGTGCGAGAGCAGCACCGGCTGGGCGGCTTGCAGGTGGGTCTTGCCCGGCATCACCGCGTCCGGGTGCGCGGCAGCCTGCGCGACAAGCGCGTCGACCACATCGAGCACACCGGCGGCGACCCGGCGCACACCGTCACGCAGCCACATCCGGAACAGTGTCGCCACCTGGTCGTTACGCGAACGACCGGCCCGCAGCCGCCCGCCGAGCTCGGTCCCGACCCGCTCGATCAGCCCCCGCTCGAGCGCACCGTGCACATCCTCGTCGGACTCGGCGGGACCGTAGGCACCCGACGCGACATCGGCGGCCAGCGCGTCCAGCCCGGCCAGCATGGCGGGCAGATCGTCGTCGGCGAGCAGCCCGGCCTTGTGCAGCACCCGAGCATGCGCCTTGGACGCGCGAATGTCATAGGGCGCCAGCACCCAGTCGAAATGCGTCGACTTACTCAACGCCGCCATCGCCTCGGCGGGCCCGGACGCGAATCGCCCACCCCAGAGCGCACCTTCGTTGGTTCCAACGTGGGTCATCAGTGCCCTCTCTCGGGTTGGCTTATCGAGCGTACGTTTGGTGCTGACTGATCTCGCAAGTACATGGGTAACTCACCGGGTACGGGCTGAAACGCCCCGCCTCTAGAGCTGGCCGCCTTTCCCGACTTTCCCCGCACCTGAGTCCGGCCAAAGTTCGCGGGGAGGCGGGCGAGCAACTCACCGGGCACGCCCAGGACATCCGTACATCCAAAGGAGTGCCCGGCAAGTCACGCAACCACCACCCCACGACCGGCAAAAGTCGCGGAGAGGCGGAACAGTTAGCTCAGGTCGCGGCGGGCGGCGACCTTGGAGGACAGGCCGTGGATCTGGACGAAGCCCTTGGCCAGGGACTGGTCGAAGGTGTCGCCCTCGTCGTAGGTGGCGAGGTTGAAGTCGTAGAGCGACTGGTCCGAGCGCCGGCCGTTGACCACCGCGGAACCGCCGTGCAGCACCATCCGGATCTCGCCGGTCACGGTCTGCTGGGTGTCGGAGATGAACGCGTCGAGCGCGCGCTTGAGCGGGGAGTACCACAGGCCGTCGTAGGCCAGCTCGCCCCAGCGCTGCTCGACCTGCCGCTTGTAGCGGGCCAGTTCACGCTCGACGGTGACGGCTTCGAGGGCCTGGTGCGCGGTGATCAGCGCGATGGCGCCCGGTGCCTCGTAGATCTCGCGGCTCTTGATGCCGACCAGACGGTCCTCGACCATGTCGAGGCGGCCGACACCCTGCCGACCGGCGCGGGTGTTCATCTCCTCGATGGCCTGCAGCACGGAGACGGGCCTGCCGTCGATGGCGACCGGCACACCCTTCTCGAAGGTGATGATGACTTCGTCGGGCGCCTCGAAGTTCACCGTCGGGTCGGCGGTGTAGTCGTAGACGTCCTTGGTCGGCGCGTTCCACAGGTCCTCGAGGAACCCGGTCTCGACCGCGCGGCCCCACACGTTCTGGTCGATGGAGAACGGCGACTTCTTGGTGACGTTGATCGGGAGCTTGTTCTCCTCGGCGAACGCGATGGCCTTCTCGCGGGTCCAGGCGTAGTCGCGGACCGGGGCGATGACCTCGAGGTCGGGCGCGAGCGCGCCGATGCCGACCTCGAAGCGGACCTGGTCGTTACCCTTGCCGGTGCAGCCGTGCGAGACGGTGGTGGCGTTGTGGAACTTCGCGGCCTCGACGAGGTGCTTGACGATCAGCGGGCGGCTGATGGCCGAGACGAGCGGGTACTGGCCCTGGTACATGGCGTTGGCCTGGATGGTGGGCAGGCAGTACTCGTCGGCGAACTCGTCGCGCGCGTCGACCACGATGGCCTCCACGGCGCCGCAGTCGAGGGCGCGCTGTCGGATCGCACTCATGTCCTCGCCGCCCTGGCCCAGGTCGATGGCCACGGCCACCACCTCGGAACCGGTCTCCTTCGCGATCCAGCTGATGGCGACGGAGGTGTCAAGCCCACCGGAGTAGGCGAGTACGACGCGATCGGACATGTTTGTTGTGCTCCTCGAAGTGGGGTCTTCCTTCGGCTCACGCCGTTGCTACAAATGATTATGCATGATGATGCAATCTCATTCATAACCGGGGGTGCGGGCTCGGACCGGCAACGACCGAAATGGTTGATTACCTGGGACGATACCGGTTTGCGCCTTGGCGAGTACCCTCAGCTGTGAGACGCTGGTCACAGTAGATAGCCATTGGGTCGGGACCGAAGGAGCCATCATGCAGTCGCTACGTGATTTCGCCGAGGCCAACTACGACCTGATCGGCACGGTCGTCATCGGACTCGGGAACCTGGGCCTGACGGTGGCCAAGGCAGTCATCGATCTCGGCACTCCCCTGCTCCAGGGATTCTTCGCCTGACTCATCTCGATCGAAGGAGCACACCATGGATGAAGCCTTGCAGCTACTCTCCGACAATTACGAGGCCATCGCCGGTCTCGGGCTCTATGTCTTGCAAACGGGATTCGAGATCACCGCCCCACTGACCTTGCTGATCCTGAACTTCCTCAACTCCTGATCCCTCGCGTGTGGCACGCTGGGAGAGCACTATTCGGCTCGCCGCACGGGAGGACGAACAAGATGCTCCACTACATCGCCCAGGAATTCTCGACGCTGGGCAACGGTGTTCTCGATGTCGGCAGGGCCGTCGTCGAACTGGTCCAGGACATCATCGACATCGCCACGCCGAACAACGGCGGCGGCGCAGGTGGCGGGCAGTACCCGTTCAACTGAGCCCGACTTCGGCGCGGGTTGCCGCCGATGACCGAGGGCCGCCACTAGTGTGCGGAACATGACCGACGATGTGCGGCTCGAGGCAGGCTCCGCGGCGCTCACGATCGCCCCTGACGACGGCGGCGCGATCCACAGTCTCACCGTCGACGGCACCGAACTGCTCCGGCAGGACCCCGGCACCGGCTGTTTCGTGATGGCGCCGTGGGCCGGTCGGCTCGGCAAAGGTGAACTGACCGTCGGTGACCGGACCTATCAGCTGCCGATCAACAATCCCCCGCACAGCATCCACGGCACCGCCCGTGACGGCGCGTGGGACGTGGTCGCGGCGTCGCCGTCCGAGGCGACGATCCGGCATCGCCTCGGTGACCCGTGGCCGTTCGCGGGCACCGTCACCCAGACGTTCACCCTCACCGACACCGGCCTCGTCCTCGCGATGCGCATCGCCACCGATCACTACGCCTTCCCCGCCCAAGGTGGTTGGCACCCGTGGTTCCTGCGCGAGATCCCGCCCGCGACGGGACCGGTTCGACTCGACTTCGACCCGGCGTGGCAGTGCGAACGCGGCGACGACTATCTGCCGACCGGCCGCCGGATCGCGCCGACCCCACCCCCGTGGGATGACTGCTTCGGCATGCCCAACGGCGTCCTCGCCCGCCTGACCTGGCCTGGTTTCCTCGAATTCACGATCACCAGCGCCGTCCACGATGTCGTCGTCTGGACGCTGCCCGAGGAATCACTGTCGGTGGAAGCGCAATCCGGCCCACCCAACGGACTGAACACCGAACCCCGAATGGTCACCCCGGACTCGCCACTCGACGTCCGCGTCGACTGGACGTGGCAGCGGTTGTCCCAGGACCGAACACAGTCGAAGCCTGAGTAGCCCCGCACCGCAGCCGATTACGGTGAAACGGTGCCGATCACGTTCGCCCATCCGATTGCGGTTCTGCCCTTCGCTCGATACCTCCCCCTTGCCGCCCTCGTCGCGGGATCCATCGCCCCCGATGTCGTCTACTACCTGCCTGGCCCCCTCTCCGGCACGACAACCCACTCGGTCGTCGGCGTCCTGTGCTGGGACCTGCTGATCGGCCTCGGGCTGCTTCTCGCCTTCCGGCTTTCGGTCGGCCCGGCCTCGACTCTTCTCCGCCTCGCGCCTGCCGCCACCGCCGATTCCGGATCGGCCCGGTTCCAGGTGGTTGCGACGGTCGCCGCCATCGTGCTCGGTGCGACAACACACGTGATCTGGGATTCCTTCACTCAGACATCAGGTTTCGCGGTCCAGCACTGGGATCTGTTGCGGACTTCGGCCATCGAGCCGCACAAGACCTACAACGTCCTCGGCTATGTCTCCTCTCTCGCCGGCACAGCGACCCTCGCCTACCTGCTGGTGCGCCGCACCCGCCGCCCCGTCTGCGCTCCCACCTGGTCGCACCGGGCCGTCGTCGCCGTCCTGCTCGCCGCGCCCGTCATCGGTGCGGCACTCGCCGTCGACGACCCGATCACCCGGGTCAGCACCTACGACCTGATCCGGCACACGATCGTCGGTGCGGCCCAGGCGACGGTCGCCGCCTGGACGACCTACGCCGTGCTCTGGCATGTCGGCGCCGGTCGAACACGTTCAGCTCGGGCAGCGAACGCTGCGAGAGGTAAGAGCGACGAGGAAGCACGGTAGCGCTCACGTCATCCACGGACGCGTCCGATCCCCGCTGCGAAATCATCGAGGGCCGTGAGAATTCCGTCGGCCTGCCAGACTCGGTTCCTGGCGCGCTGCGACACCTCACGCAGCACGCCGGACTGGACGAGCCGATCGATCGCCCGCTGCGCCGCGACCCCACTGGTGCCGAAAGTTCCGGCAACGTAAGCGCTGTTCACGACCGGCTGCGCGATGAGACTGTCGATCATCTTCCAGACAACGGAATCGGCGCGAGCGGTGGTCTGTTCGCGGTAGTTAAGTAACAGGTGGTCAGGCCAGGTCTTCGATTTTCGCGGCCAGTTCGGCGCCGGTGAGGGGTTCTCGGGCGATGACGGCGATGGTGTCGTCGCCGGCGATGGTGCCGACGATGAAGGGCAGGGCGGCGCGGTCGAGGGCGCTGGCCAGGAAGTGGGCGGCGCCGGGTGGGGTGCGCAGGACGGCGAGGTTGCCGCTGGCGTCGGTGGAGACGAGCAGGTCGCCGAGGAGTTTGGACAGGCGGGCGGTGCCGCCGGTGACGCCGCGGACGGGGTTGCCGTCCTCGGGGACGATGTAGACGCCCGCGCCGCCGTCGGCCGCGCGCAGTTTCACCGCGCCGAGTTCGTCGAGGTCACGTGACAGGGTGGCCTGGGTGGTCTCGATGCCCTCGGCCGAGAGCAGCGCGGCGAGTTCGGTCTGGCTGCGGACCGAATGCGAGGTCAACAGGTCGATGATGCGCGACTGGCGGCCGGCGCGGGTGCGGGCGATCGCGGGCGAACCCTTCTCCGGTGCGCTCATCGCCCGACCCCGGCGCCGGCCTCGGTTCGCGGTCTCACGCGGCGGCTTTCGCGAGCAGCCACACCAGCAGCGCCTTCTGCGCGTGCAGCCGGTTCTCGGCTTCGTCCCACACCACGCTGTGCCCACCGTCGAGGATCTCGTCGGTGATCTCCTCGCCGCGGTGGGCCGGAAGGCAATGCAGCACAATCGCGGCCGGATCGGCGTAGGCGAGCAGCTCGGAGTTGAGCTGGAACGGGCGGAAGGGGCCGACCCGGTCGAGACCGTCGTTCTCCTGGCCCATGGAGGTCCAGGTGTCGGTGACGAGCACGTCCGCGCCGGTCGCGCCGACCACCGGGTCACCGGTAACCGACACTGTCGCACCGGTTTCCGCGGCACGCTTGGCGGCGGCGTCCAAGATCCACGGCAGCGGTTCGAAGCCCGCGGGTGCGGCCACGGTCACGTTCATGCCGGCAGTCACGCCACCGAGCAGCAGCGAGTGCGCCATGTTGTTGGCACCGTCACCGAAGTACGTGAGGTTCAGTCCCGCGAGGGAACCCTTGCGCTCGCTGATCGTCTGCAGATCGGCGAGCACCTGGCACGGATGGAACTCGTTGGACAGCGCGTTCACCACGGGAACCGTTGCGGTGACAGCCATTTCGTCGAGACGGGACTGCTCGAAGGTCCGCCAGACGATGGCGTCGACATAGCGCGAGAGCACGCTGCCGGTGTCGCCGAGGGTCTCCTCACGACCCAGTTGGGTGTCGCGACCGTCGACGACCACCGCGTGCCCGCCGAGCTGCGCGATACCCAGCTCGAAGGAGAAACGGGTGCGGGTGGAGTTCTTCTCGAAGATCACCCCGACCCCGCGCGGGCCGTCGAGCGGCCGGTGCAGGAAGGGGTTCTTCTTCACTTCGGCGGCGATGGCCAGGATTTCGGCCTGTTCGGCCTGGGTCACATCGTCGTCACGCAAGAAATGACGCAGGGTCACTTGGTCGCTCCCTTAGCATCGGCGGCGGCCTTGTCGAGGATCTCGGGCAGGTCGGCGACGAAATTGTCGGCCTGGGTCTCGGTGAGTACCAGGGGTGGCGCCAACCGGATCACGTTGGGCTTGGCGGGGTTGAGCAGGTAGCCGGCCTCGCGCGCGCGTTCGTCGACATAGGCGGAGATGTCGTTCTTCAGCACGATGCCGATGAGCAGACCCGCACCACGCACGTGGTCGATCTCCGGATGCTCGAGCAACGCGATGCCGTCGCTGAGCTTCTTGCCCACCCACTCCACGTGGGTCAGCAGGTTATCGGAGTCGATCGTGCGCAGCACGGCCAAAGCCGCTGCCGCGCAGACGGGATTGCCGCCGAAGGTGGTGCCGTGCAGACCCGGCGTGAGCAGTTCGGCGGCGCGGCCCTGGGCCAGCACCGCGCCGATCGGCAGGCCACCACCGAGCCCCTTGGCCAGGGTGATCGCGTCGGGCACGATGCCCGCCGCCTGGTGCGCGAAAAATGTTCCGGTGCGCCCGATTCCGGTCTGGACCTCATCGAGGATCAGCAGCGCCCCAGCCCTCGATGTGATCTCCCGCGCCTTGGCGAGGTAGTCGAACGGCGGGACGACCACACCGCTCTCTCCCATCATCGGTTCGAGGAACACCGCGGCGGTGTCGGAGTCGACCACCGCTTCGAGCGCGGCGGCGTCACCGTAGGGCACGTGCACGACACCGGGCGGCATCGGCTCGAACGGCGTGCGCTTGGCAGCCTGGCCGGTCAGCGCGAGCGCGCCCATCGTCCGGCCGTGGAAAGCCTCCTCGGCGGCAACGATTTTCGACCGGCCGGTCAGCCGTGCGATCTTGAACGCCGCTTCGTTGGCCTCGGTGCCGGAGTTGCAGAAGAACGCCTTGCCCTCACCGTCGCCAAAATGAGCGAGCAGCTTCTCGGCCAGCTCGATCACGGGCTCGCTGGCGTACAGGTTCGACACGTGGCCGAGCGTGCCAAGCTGCTGGGTGACCGCTTCCAGGATGGCGGGGTGGGCGTGGCCGAGGCTGTTGACCGCGATACCGCCGAGGAAGTCGATATAGCGCTTGCCGTCGGCGTCGTAGAGCACCGCACCGGCGCCGCGCACCAGCGCGACCTTCGGGGTGCCGTAGTTGTCCATCATCGCGGCCGACCACCGCTGCTGCAGCTTCTCTACTTCGCTCATGATTGCGTTCCATCCGACGACCCGGCGGGGGTCACCATGGTTCCGATTCCTTCTCCGGTGAACAGCTCCAGTAGTACCGAATGCGGGACGCGCCCGTCGATCACGTGGGCACTGGGGACCCCGCCGAGCACGGCGCGCAGACACGCTTCCATCTTCGGCACCATGCCCGCATCCAGGCGCGGCAGCAACTTCGCCAACGCGTCGGCGTCGATCCGGCTGGTCAGCGAGGAGCGGTCGGGCCAGTCGGTGTAGAGGCCCTCGACGTCGGTGAGCACGACGAGTTTCTCCGCGCCGATGCCCTCGGCGAGTGCGGCGGCGGCGGTGTCGGCGTTGATGTTGTGCACCACGCCGTCGGCGTCGGGGGCGATGGTGGAGACCACCGGGATGCGGCCCGCGTCGATCAGGTCGAGCACGGCGCCGGGGTTGACCTCGGTGACGTCGCCGACCAGGCCGATATCGGTGGCGACACCCTCGACCGCCACGGTGCGCCGGGTGGCGGTGAAGAGATGCGCGTCCTCGCCGGAGATGCCGACCGCGTACGGGCCGTGCGCGTTGATCAGCCCGACGAGCTCACGGCCCACCTGACCGAACAGCACCATCCGCACCACATCCATCACCTCGGGGGTGGTGACGCGGAAGCCGCCGCGGAATTCGCCTGCCATACCGAGCCTTTTCAGCATGGCGTTGATCTGCGGGCCACCGCCGTGCACGACCACGGGGTGCACACCCACGGTGCGCAGGAACGCCATGTCGGCGGCGAAGGCCGACTTGAGTTCGTCGTCGATCATGGCGTTGCCGCCGTACTTCACGACGACGATCTTGTCGCGGAACTTCTGCAGCCACGGCAGCGCGTCGGCGAGCACGTGCGCTTTGTCCAGCGCCGACAGGCTGTGCACGACGCTCATGAGCTGTACGCCGAGTTCTCTTCGACGTAGGCGTGCGAGAGGTCGGTGGTGCGCACCATCGCGGTACCGTCACCGACGTTGAGCTCGATCAGCACCTCGATGTCCGCGCCGGACAGGTCGACATCGCGGGCGCCGGGCGCGCCGACACTGTCGACGCAGACCGGATTTCCGTTGAACGACACCGCGATCCGGTTCGGGTCGAGGGTCACCGGCGCGATGCCGACGGCGGCGAGCACGCGACCCCAGTTCGGATCGGAACCGAACAGCGCGGTCTTGACCAGACTGTCGCGGGCGACCGCGCGGGCGGCGGTCAGCGCCTCATCCTCGGAGACCGCGCCCGCGACGGTGACCTGGACCCGTTTGGTGACGCCCTCGGCATCAGCCATCAACTGCGCGGCCAGGTCGTCGCACACGGTGAACACCGCGGCGTCGAGATCCTCCTGCGAGGGTGCGACGCCGCTGGCACCGTTGGCCAGGAGCAGCACGGTGTCGTTGGTCGAGCACGAACCGTCGACATCGAGCCGGTCGAAGGTGTATTTCGTGGCCTTGCGCAGCGCGGAGTCGAGCTGATCGGGCGTGGCGACGACGTCGGTGGTGAGCACGACGAGCATGGTGGCCAGCGACGGCGCGAGCATGCCCGCGCCCTTGGCCATGCCGCCGACGTTCCACTTGTCCTCGCTGTGGAACGCCGACTCCTTCGGGACGGTGTCGGTGGTCATGATGGCGTGGGCGGCGTCGGAGCCACCCGACATGCCGCCGCCCATCTCGTGCACGATCTCGGTGATCCCCGGGATCAGCTTGTCCATCGGCAGGCGGTCACCGATGAGACCGGTGGAGCAGACCGCGATCTCGCCGGCGCCGGTCTCGGTGCCCCAATTGCTCAGTGCCGCGGCGAGTTCCTCGGCGGTCTTGTGGGTGTCCTGGAAGCCACCGTGGCCGGTGCAGGCGTTGGCGCCGCCGGAGTTCAGGATCACCGCGCGCAGATGACCGGTCTTCAGCACCTGCTGCGACCACAGCACCGGCGCGGCCTTGACCTGGTTGCTGGTGAAGACACCGGCCGCCGAGTATTCGGGGCCCTCGTTGAGCACCAGGGCGAGGTCGGGCTTGCCGCTGGCCTTGATGCCGGCCGCGATGCCCGCCGCGCGGAAACCCAGCGGCGCGGTGACGCCCTGGGTGTGGATCAGTTTGCCGTGGTCCGGGGTCTGCGGATCAGGGGTCGTCACGGTGCCACTCCTACGGTGGAAAGTCCTGCGGTCTCGTCGAATCCGACGGCCAGATTCATCGATTGCACCGCGGCGCCCGCGGTGCCCTTGGTCAAGTTGTCGATCGCGCCGATCACCACCAGCAGACCCGCGTCGGCATCGACAGCGACCTGCAGCGTGATGGCGTTGGAGCCGAGCACCGAACCAGTCTGCGGCAGTACACCTTCGGGCAATAGGTGCACGAACGGTTCATCGGCATACGCCTTTTCGTAGACCGCGCGTGCCTGCGCGGCGTCGACCTTCACCGGGGCGGTGCAGGTGGCGAGGATGCCACGCGGCATCGGGGCGAGCACCGGCGTGAACGACACCGAGACATCGACGCCGCCCGCGGCTTTCAGGTTCTGCGCGATCTCGGGGGTGTGCCGGTGCGCGCCCGCGATGCTGTAGGCCCGGACACTGCCCATCACCTCGGAACCGAGCAGACCGACATCGAGCTTGCGGCCCGCGCCCGAAGTACCGGTCACCGCAACGACATTCACCGTCGGCTCGATGATCCCGGCGGCGATCGCCGGGGCCAGCGCCACGCTCGACACGGTCGGGTAGCAGCCGGGCACGGCGATCCGCCGGGCACCGGTCAGCTTCGCCCGCGCACCGGGCAATTCGGGCAGGCCGTAGGGCCAGCTGCCCGCGTGGGAACTGCCGTAGTACTTCTCCCAGGCGGCGGCGTCGGTGAGCCGGTAGTCGGCGCCGCAATCGATGATGATCGTCTCGTCGGGCAGGGCGGCCGCGATCGCGCCGGACTGACCGTGCGGGAGGCCGAGGAACACGATGTCGTGACCAGCCAGGATGTCGGGGGTGGTCTCCTCGAGGATCCGGTCTGCCAGGGGCAGCAGATGCGGCTGCAACGCGCCGAGGGCGGTACCCGCGTTGGAACCGGCGGTCAGCGCCCCGATCTCGAGGCGCCCCGCTCGGTATTCGGGATGCCCGAGCAGTAGACGCAACACTTCGCCACCGGCGTATCCACTCGCACCGGCAACCGCCACCCGCAACACGGGTCCTCCCGACGTATCGACCATGTGATGATTATGCACGACTATGCAAGCTCATTCATGAGCGGGTGTGACCGACTTCGCCTCCGACGCCCCGATCAGACGCGCGACCAGCGGAAACACCAGGACGGTCGTCGCGCCCGCCGCCACCAGGATCGAGGCGACATCGGCGGTCAGCAGGCCGGTCTGGGTGGCCACCTGCGTCACCGCGACGATGATCGGCAGGCCCGTCGCGGCATAGAGCGCCAATTCGACGCGCTCGCGTTCGGTCGGCAGATTGTCCCCGCGCGGCACGAAACGCTCGCTCAACCAGACCGGCAATCCGCGCGCGACGGCGATGGTGACCACGAACCACAACCACAGCGCCGGATTGCGCCCGACCGCCGCCACGTCGATTCCCATCCCCGACACCACGAAGAACACCGGGATCAGCAACCCGTACCCGATGGCCTCGAGCGACGAGTCCACATCCGGGTGTCCCGCCGCGATGAGCCGCCGCAGGATCATGCCCGCGGCGAACGCGCCGAGCACCACATCCAGATCGAAGACCTCGGCGAGCACCATCAGCACCAGAAGCAGCAGCACCGCTCCGCGCACCGGCAATTGCGAGGTACCGCCACCCAGCCTCGCCAGCCCGGCGCCCAGATCAGGCATGCGATCGAACATCCGCACCGGCACGAACCCCACGACCACGGCCGCCACCACGAACATCAAGACGATCACCACCGCGCTGCCCGCGTCACGACTGGTGAGCAGCACCGACATCGCCACAATCGGCCCCAGCTCGCCCACCGCGCCGTGCGTCATCACCGCCCGGCCCAGTGGTGAGTCGACGATCCCCGCCTGCTTCAGGATCGGCAGCAGGGTGCCGAGCGCGGTGGAGGTCAACGCGATGGCGACCGCGACGCGTGTGCCGTTGGACGTCTCCGTCGCCACCATGACGATCACGAAAGCGAACAGCAGGCACACGATCCACACCACCCACGCCGTCCGCCCCGATCGGCCGCGCAGCAATCGCGGATCGAGCTCGTAGCCCGCCAGCAGGAACAGCATCCCCAGTCCCAGCTCGCTGACCAGGTCGACCCCTCCCGCGCTGCTCGCCCACCCGAGCACATGCGGCCCGACCACCGCCCCGGCCACCAGCAGGATCACCACATCCGGCAGATACCCGCGCACCAGCCGCGACAGCAGCGGCGCGACCACCGCGATGAGGGCGATCCAGAACAGCGAGACGATCGGCGACGCATCGCCGGCACCCTCGGAAGCGAGCAGATCCATGCAGGTCATCGTGGCACAGCGGCACACCTGATCCCCGAAACGCGCGGGCGAGCTGTCACGTCGGCGGCAGCGGCACGCGGTCGTCGACGGTGCCCGGTTCCGGCAGGAGATGGGCAAGGAGAAGTTTGATCAGCAGGACGGGTCCGAACCAGAGCAAGAACGTCGGAACCGCGAGCACGGCGGTGGTGATCGCGGTCCCGAAGACGGTGGCAGCGAAGGCGATCGGAGTGCGGAGGTGATTCGGCGCCGAGGTCACCACCACGGCAGCCGCGACGACGAGCCCATAGATCGCGGCCGCCGTCCACCCACCGAACCCGGGCACCACCAGTGCCAGCAGGAACGGCTGGACGTGGACCGCCACGAACGTGAGGTGATGGCGGGCATGGCGGCCGGGCCGATGGAACCAGCGTTTCGCCGATGCGGTCGCGTTCACGACCGCGCCACCGAACAGGTCGAAGCCGACCAGTGCGACCACGACGATCATCAATACGGACGAGCCCCTGGCGAGCAGACCGGCGGTCACCGCGCCGATGACCGCCGCCGAATAGCACAGGGCGGCTTCGCTTCTCGTCGCGTTCGGGGCGATCAGACGGTCGGTGATCGTCATCGCCGGATGCCTTCCACGCACACGGCCACGATGGGTTCGGCCAGGTCGGCGAGCCGGACCTGATCGTCGGCGAGCCACTGCACCAGGCAGCCTTCGATCGCCCCCACGATCACCGCCGCGTGCCCCGGTCCGATTCCCGCCCGTAGCTGCCCGTCGGTGCCCGCCTCACGCAGCAGGTCGGCGATCGCCGCGCGGTACTCCGCGTACACGGCGCCCATATCTATCGGAGTGCGGGCGGCCCACACATCGAGCAGCACGCGCGCGTGGTCGGGCTGCGCCGCCAGCATCGCGACCGTCGCCCGGATCAGCTCGGCCAGTCGATCCAGCGCCGAACCGGTCGCGGGAAGCGCGAGCTGTTCCCGCGCGCGAGCACGGTACTGGTCGAACGCCGCGGTCAGCAGCTCCTCCCTGCTGCTGACCGCAAGGTAAACACTGCCTTTCGCGACACCGGCCTCGGCCGCGACATCCTCGATACGGGATGCGGCGAAACCTTTCCGCGCGAAGACCCGAACGGCGGCATCCAGGATTTCGGTCCGCCGGGCACTGACATCTATTCTTTTCGGCACGGTCCGATTATGACTGACCGGACAGTCATTATCAAGGACACGGCGCCGCGGATGCGGCTGTCGAACAGCTCTATCGGAGGCCTTCCGGAGCGAGGCCGAGGGTTGGCGACCGAGAGAGAAATCCGTACCTGATGGCCTGGTCGACCAGGTGACTCACTCCTTGCGGACGACAGTTTCGCCGGCGCCGGGTTTCCAAACAGTGATGTCGAGGCGGTCGTCGTTCGTTTCGACGGTGGAGGCGCCGGTGAGATCGGCGACGTAGAAGTGGTCGAATTTCTGGCCGCGGATATCGAAACCGCTGTCGTCGAACAGCTTTTGGGCGAAGCGGGCATGGACGGCTTCGTCCTGCAGGTCGGTGACGGTGCCGAAGAGTTTGGCGTCGCCCTCGGAGACCATGGTGTCGACGGTGGCGGTGTGCAGGCAGAAGCGCGGGTCGCGGGCGAGGTCGTCGAATTTTCGGGTGTTCGGCATGCCGGCCAGGACGAGCATGCCGTCGAAGATCATCGGTTCGATCGGGCTGATGCGTGGTGATCCATCAGCGCGCAGGGTGCCGAGCATGCACAGGTTGCCGGTGGCCTGGTGCCTGCGCTGGAACAAGGCCGCGATGCTCGGTGCTTCTTCGGTGAACTGGCTCCACGTGGTCATATCTCGTACGGTACGACGCAACCTTGCCATCTTGTGTCAGGTTTTGCGGCTAGTCTCGAGGATATGCGAGCGAGCAGGCTGGTGCAGCTGCTGCTCCTGTTGCAAGCGGGCGGCGGCGCGACCGCGAGCCAGCTGGCGCGGGAGCTGGAGGTGTCGGTGCGCACGGTGTACCGCGACGTCGAAGCGCTGTCGGAGGCGGGCGTTCCGGTGTACAGCGAACCGGGGCGCGGCGGGGGCGTGCGGTTGATCGACGGCTATCGAACCCGCCTCACCGGCCTCACCTCCGACGAAGCCGACGCCGTGCTGCTCGCGGGCCTCCCCGGTGCCGCCGCCGACCTGGGGCTCGGCACGGTCCTGGCCACCGCCCAGCTGAAGATGCTCGCCGCCCTGCCGCCCGAATTACGCGGCCGCGCAACCCGAATCGCCGAACGCGTGCACATCGACATGCCCGGCTGGTTCCAGCGCCCCGACGAAACCCCCACCCTCGCAACGGTTGCCGACGCCCTCTGGCACGACCGCTGCCTCGCGATCACCTACCGCCGCCGCGATCGCGCGGTAGAACGCACCCTCGACCCACTGGGCCTGGTGATGAAAGCAGGCACCTGGTATCTGATCGCCCGCGACCACTCCGACATCCGCTCCTACCGAGCCGGCCGCATCACCACAGCCGAACCCACCGGCGAATCCTTCACCCGCCCTACTGATTTCGACCTCGCCGACCACTGGAAATCCGCAGCCGAGGGATTCGCACGATCCATGCTGCGAGTCAGCGCCCACTGCCGGATCTCCACCGCCCACCTGAGTCTGCTGCGCCTGATGAACGACCCGGCCGCGGTGCGCGAGGCCCTCTCATCCACGGGAACACCCGACGCCGACGGCTGGACCGACATCACCATCCCCGCCGAGTCCTACGAAGTCCTGGCGCACGCCCTCCTCCCCCTGGGCGAACACGTCGAAGTCCTCACCCCACCCGAACTCCGCGCGACCATGACCGCCACAGCCGCAGCCATGCTCGCGCGCTACCACCGATCGACGGACGACTAGCCGTCACCGCTGTCACATCGACGCGAAACCCCCGTGCTGTGCCTCATGGATGAGCCGGCCGACTGAACTCGACGCAGTCCGGGCACTCGTCGACGATCGGGTGGGTGCAGCGCAGCACGTGGGCGAGGAAGTCGATGGTTCGGGTGAGATCGTCGACGCGAGCTTGTAGCTCGGCTTGTTTGTCCGCGAAGGGTGCCACGGTATTCGGCACATCTGCGTCGACGTCTACGACCAGGCGGTGCTCGAGCTCCCCGGATCCTGAGGCTCGCCGTGACGCCACCCGAGGACGTCATCGACATCCGTGAGTCGTTGCAGCGCAGTGGGATCGACGCGAGCACGATCGACTTCGCGCTACCCACGCACCTGCACTGGGACCACATCGCCGGCCTCCTCGATCTCCCCGGCTTGCCTCTGCGGCTGCACCCGCCCGAGCACAGCTGGGCGATGGAAGGACGGGGGCACCGGTCGACGGCGTGCGACGCGCTGTTCGTGAACGACCGCTCGATTTCTACGACCTCGACGGTCCGCCCGTTCTCGCCTTCGACCGCAGCCATGACCTGTTCGGCGACGGCGCGGTGGTCCTCGTCGACCTGTCCGGTCACACCCCGGGCAGCGTCGGCTTGCTCTTACGGACCGACCGGGGCCCGGTCCTGCTCGCGGGCGACGCGATCTGGCACAACCTCCAGGTCGAGGAATTGCGGCAGAAGTCGGGCTACCCGGGCATGCTGGCCGACAACGACCGCACCGAGACCTGGCGAACCGTCCACCGCCTGCACGCGGTCCGCGGCGCTGTCCGCGTCATTCCCAGTCACGACCATCGGGCGGCGTGCGCGTGGAAGGAGGACCCGCACGCGCCCCGGTCGAGGGAGGTCAGACCCCGCTCGCAGCACCGCGACAGCTGATCGCCGGGCTTCGCGGCCGTGCAGGAACGCCGGACCTCGTCTCAACAGGTCCCGTCGAGGATCTCCGCCATGGAACGGAGCTGGATCGAGGTGGGGGTAAGGCGCAATGCCGTGTTGCGGAGAGCAACCAGCGGCCGGGCGGACAATTGGGCGACGGTGCCGATCCGGGCGGAACGTTCGGTGATCATCTGGGTGCGAGGGCGGCGCTCTCGGTCGTATCGGGCGAGTCCGCCGGGTTCGGCTGCCAGCCGGCCGAGGACTACGGCGTCTTCTAGTGCTTGGCAGCCACCCTGGCCGAGGTTCGGTGTCATCGCGTGGGCGGCGTCGCCGAGCAGGGCGATGCGGCCCGCGGTGAAGGTGGGCAGGGCGGGTAGGTCGTAGATATCGTTGTGCAGCACCGCGTTCGGGTCCGTGGCGGCGAGAAGGTCGGGGATCGGCTGATGCCAGTTCCCGAAGAGATCGCGGACTTCGGCGAATTCGCCGTCGGTGTTCTCCGGGGCGTCGTAGACGGCGAAGCAGTAGACGCGACCATCGACGAGCGGGGCGATGCCGAAACGGGCACCGCGACCCCAGGTTTCGCCGAAGTCGGTGAGCTGCTTTTCGCTGTCGACCACCATGCGCCAGGCGGTATAGCCGGCGTAGCGCGGTGCGACTTCGCCGCAGACCGCACGTCGGACGACACTGCGAATTCCGTCGGCTCCGACAATGAGATCGGCGGTGGAAGTACCCGCGTCGTGCACCACCGCCCCGTCGACGGTCACCTCGCGCACCGCCACACCGGTGCGGATAACACCCTCGGGAAGCGCCGCGCGCAGGATGTCCAACAGCCGCGCACGGTGGATCACGACCGGAGCGCCGAACCGCTCACGGAGCGTCGTCACGTCCGTGCGGGAGATCCAGCGCCCGCGGTCGTCCCGAATTCCGGCCGATATCTCGGCCATGCCCTGCCCACGGACCGCGTCGCCGACGCCGAGGGCATCCAGTGCGCGTAAGGCATTGGACCACAGGGAGATCCCCGAACCGACCTCGGTGACCTCCGGAACGCGCTCGAGCACCTGAACCGACCAGCCCCGTCCGACCAGCGCGAGCGCCGCGGCCATTCCGCCGATTCCGCCACCGACGACGATTGCTGTAGACATCGCACACTCCCTCGTTTCCGGTACCACCTGAGCCTACTACGACTGTAGTGTCTAGCACTACGGGCGTAGTATCGGAACGTGCCTACCAAACGCGAACAGGTCCTCGACGCCGCTATCGAGGTGCTGGGCACCGGCGGGTCGCGTGCGCTGACTCACCGCGCGGTCGACCGGTCCGCCGATCTGCCGCCGGGTTCGACGTCGAACTATTTCCGTACTCGCGAGGCGCTGCTCTGCGGTGTCGCCGAACGGCTCGAACACCGCGATCGCGCCGATTGGGAGACACTGAACCGCGCACTCGGCCCCGCTACCGTCGAGCACCTCATCGATGGCCTCGCCCTGTTCCTCACCCATGCGACAACGACCGACCGCATCCGCACGCAGGCACGCCTGGCCCTGTTCGGCGAGTCGCAGACGATGCCCGCGCTCTCCGAGTCACTGCGTCGCGGGCACCAGCGGCTGCGGGCGTGGGCAGCCGAGATGGCCGCTGCTGTCGGTATGGCCGCGACCGATACCGGCATCCTGGTCGACTATCTCGACGGCGCGGTCGTACACCGGCTGACCGGCGCGGAAGACGGCAAGGACCCCCGCGAAGCGCTCGCCCGGCTGACGCGCGCGCTCCTCGAGTGATCGACGCCGACCGGTCGATCTCGCCCGGCATTTCCCGACTTTCGTCTAGGCGGATGGTCGCCGTTCGTCGGATTCGATCCCGGCGCATCGTTTCTAACGTTTCGGCTATGCATCGTGTACTGATCACGGCCGTCCTGCTGCTCGGACTGGTCGTTGCATCGAGCGCCGCGGCCGCGCCCGCACCGCCCGAGTTCTCTCCTGCTGCGATCGACGCCTATCTGGCGGAGGCGATGGATTCGACCGGGCTGCCGGGAGTCTCCGTGGTGGTCACCCATGGCGACACCGTCGTGCACGCCACCGGCGCCGGTCGGGATTCGCGCGGGGAGCCGATCACCGCGGACTCGCCGATGCGGATCGCTTCGCTGAGCAAGTCGATCACCGCGACCGCGGTGATGATGCTGGTCGACGACGGGCGGCTCGCGCTGGACGCGCCGGTGGTCGAGCAGTTGCCCGAGTTCCGGATGGCCGACGCGCGGGCGGAGCGGATCACCGTGCGGCACCTGCTGAATCAGACCTCGGGACTGTCGGATCGGACGGTGGACATCGGCGCCGCCGACGCGGCGGGGTCACTGACCGATTACGTCGCGACCTTGCGCACCGGCGAACTGGGGGCCGAGCCGGGCAGCCGGTGGGCCTACTGCAATGTCAACTACGACATCGCGGCACGACTGGTGGAAGTGGCGAGCGGTCGCAGCTTCGGCGGCTTTCTGCGCGAGCGCGTCTTCGGCCCGCTCGGCATGACCGCCAGCGGCACCGACGCCGACCTCCCCGCACCGCCTGACGGATTCAATTCACTGTTCGGGCAGTGGATTTCACGGCCGGATCTCGTCGGATTCGAAGGTGGCGGAGCGGGCTCGGTCATCACGACGGCAGCGGATATGGGCCGCTGGCTGATCAGCAACACCGGCAACGGCCCGCGACTCGTCACCGCGCAGAGCCTGACCACGATGCACACGCCGGTTCTGCACCGGTACGGAATGGGTTGGGGCACAGAGGAAGAAGGCGATCTTCTCGTCCATTCCGGAAACCTCTTCACCTACAACGCCGCGCAGGCGATCGACCCGGACACCGGATACGGCTTCGCGGTGATGACCAACAGCGCCGGACTCGCCGAGGACACCTACCCGATCATGCTCGGCCTGGCCGCGATGAGCCGTGGCGAGACGCCCGCAGTGCCCGGGCACACCCGACTGTGGACCGAGTTCGCGCTCGCGGCGACCGCGGTGGCCGCGCTCGGGCTCGGTGTACTCGGCGCGGTCCGGGCGCGACGGTGGGCGCGCGCCAGGCTGGCGACATCGATCTGGTCGACCGGTGCACGGCTATTGCCCGCACTGGCTCCGGTCCTGCTGTTCGCCGGTTTCCCCGTGGTCATCTCGATCATCATGAGCGGGCGAACGGTCACCTGGGCGCAACTGAGCTACTACGCGCCGCTTCCGATCGCGGCAGGCGTCGCCGCGGTGGCCGGGCTGGTCACCGCGGTGGCTCGGCTGTATCAGCTGCGATCGGTAAGGTCGGGCGAATGAGGAACGGGGTCGCGTTGGTGCTGCTCGCGGCAGCAGCGCAGATCAACGGACTGTTCCTCGATGATCTTCCGATGTGGCGACAGGCGCTGTATCCGGCGCTCGGCGTGCTCGCGTATCTGCACGGACGACGGCTGCCGTTCCCGCGCGAATGGACGGTGCTCGCCGCGCTGGCGGTGCCGGCAGTCGTGTCGACGCTGGTCGATTTCTCGATCGGCAGTGGTGTGCTCGGGTCGTTCGTTCTCGCGTGTGAGCTGCCGTGGTCGGCGGGCCGGTTCCGGCGCCAGCAGGCCGAACTGCTGGCGGCGAGCGCCGAGCGCGTGACCCATCTCGAACACGAGCAGCGGCTGATCGCCGAGCGGGCCGAACTGCGCGAACGCACCCGGATCGCCGCGGACATCCATGACAGCCTCGGCCATGATCTGGCACTGATCGCACTGCGGGCCGGTGCGCTCGAACTGGCGGGCGATCTGTCCGAGCAGAACCGGCAAGCGGCCGCCGAGCTCCGTGCCGCCGCGGCGACGGCCACCGATCGGCTCCGGAGCACGATCGGGGTGCTGCGGCAGGCAGGCCCGATCGACCCGCACATCGAGCACGTGACCACTGTTGTCGACAGTGCCCGCAGCGCCGGAATGGTCGTCACCACACACGGTTTCGATGGACCGCCGATGCCTGCGCACATCGAGCGGACCATGTCCTACATCGTGCGCGAGTCGTTGACGAATGCCGCGCGCCATGCCCCCGGCGCCGCAGTCGCGATCCGCGTGGAGCGCACACCGACGCTGGTCGTCGTGACGATCGACAACCCACGGATCGACACGCCGAGCGCGGCAACAGACTCTGCGCTGGGAACCGGCAACGGCCTCACGGGCCTTCGTGACCGAGTTCGCCTGTTGGACGGCACCCTGCACGCGAACGCCGAGAACGGCCGTTTCGTCGTCCGCGCCCAGATCCCACTCGACCGAAACGAGAGAAGCCGATGACGATCCGGGTGCTGCTCGCCGATGACGAACCGTTGATCCGCGCCGGAGTCAAGGCCATCCTGGCGACCGACCCGGAGATCGACGTGATCGCCGAGGCAGGCGACGGGCGCGAGGCCGTCGAGCTGGCCCGCCACCACCGTCCCGATATCGCGCTGCTCGACATCCGGATGCCACGATCGGACGGACTGGGCGCCGCCGCAGAACTACGTACCACCCTGCCCGCGACGAAGGTGGTCCTGCTGACCACCTTCGACGAGGACGACTACGTCGACGCCGCCATGACGCACGGCGTCGACGGTTTCCTGCTCAAGGCCGCCGACCCTCGCGAACTTCTCCTCGGCATCCGGGCCGTGGCGGGCGGCGCGGCCTACCTGTCCCCGCGCATCGCGCAGAAGGTCATCGCCCGCTCCGGTCACGCCGCGCCCACCGTCGCCGCGGCGCGTCGTCGCGTCGAGACGCTGACCGACCGTGAACGAGACGTGCTCGCTCTGCTCGGGCGTGGGCTGTCGAACGCCGACATCGGCCGCGCGCTGTTCCTCGCCGAGGCGACGGTGAAATTCCACGTGAGCGCGATCCTGCGGCGGCTCCAGGTGGACAACCGGGTGCAGGCCGCGATCCTGGCATACGAAGCCGGACTGTCCCGTGGGGACAGCCCGGCGCGGTAAGACCGTCGTCAGACGATCGAGAACAGCAAGGCCGCGACCGCGAAACTCACCACCGACAGGATGGTTTCGAGCACCGTCCAGGTTTGCAGCGTCTGCTTCACCGTCATGTTGAAGTACTTCGCGATGATCCAGAAACCGCCGTCGTTGACGTGGCTGAGAATGATCGAGCCCGCCGCGATCGCCATGGCGATCAACGCGATCGACATCTGCGAGTAGCCCTGCTCGGCGACCAACGGGGCGACGATGCCGCCGGTGGTGACGATGGCGACCGTCGCCGAACCCTGCGCGATGCGCAGTCCGCAGCTGATCAGGTACGCCAGCACGATGATCGGCAGACCCGCCGCCGACATCGTGTCGGCCAGTGCCGAGCCGATGCCGGTGGCCGAGATGACCTTGCCGAAGAAGGCGCCCGCGCCGACCACCAGCAGCACCATGCCGACCGGCTTGAGCGATTCGGCGGTGATGGTGCTCAGTTCCTGCACGGTCGAACCGCGCCGGATCCCGAGCAGATAGAACGCGACGAGCACGGTGATGAGCAACGCGACCGCGGGGGTGCCGAAGAAGGTGAGCACCTGCAGCAGCGCCGAATCCTTGTCGAGGAGTTGGTAACCGAAGGTGGCGCCGAGGATCAGCACCAGCGGAATCGCGATGATCGCCCCGATCAAGGCCACCGAGGGCGGCGACTTGGTGAGCACGGCGGTCGCACCGGAGCCGTCGGGATCGCCGGAATCGTCGGAGGGTTCCGGTTCCAGCGGCACGAACTCCTCGGGCACCGAAACCATCACGCGCTTACCGATATAGCTGCCCCAGACGATGCCCGCGGCGATGAAACCCGGTATGCCGCAGACGAATCCCATCACGATCAACCAACCGAGGCTCACCCCGAGCAGGCCACCGAGCGCGACGGGACCGGGGTGCGGCGGCAGGAACGCGTGCGTCATCGACAGACCGGCCAGCATCGGCATCGCATAGAGCACCAGCGAACGCCCACCGCGCTTGGCGGCGACATAGATCAGCGGCGCGAGCACGAAGATGCCGATGTCGAAGAACACCGGGATGCCGAAGATGAGACCGAGCAGGCCCATCGCGACGGGAGCGCCCTTCTCGCCGAACATCTTCAGCAACTTGTCGGTGAGAACGTCGGCGCCACCGGATCTTTCGAGGATGGCGCCGAGTACGGTGCCCAAGCCGATGATCACCGCGATATGGCCGAGGATGCCACCGAATCCTGTTTCCAGTAGTGACTCACCGGCTTTCAGCGGTGTGCCCACGATCTGGGCGATCGGCAGCCCGGCGGCCAGCGCCAAGAGAAGCCCGGTCAGCAGCAGCGCGACGAACGGCTCCAGTTTGACCTTGATAATGGCGATGAGTAGTACAGCGATCGCGAGACCGCACAGCACCAGCAACCCGGGGGTGGTGGTGCGCAACCAGTCGATGGTGGCGCCCATGGAAAACCTCTCAATCAAGCGAATGGACGAAGTGCGCGGCTTTGGAGCCGATGTGGGACCAGCGCGCGGCCTCGACGTCGGTCGGGGCGACCACTTCGGTGCCCGCGGTGACGGCGATCGCGCCCGCTCGGAGAAAATCGCGGGCGTTGTGCGAATTCACGCCGCCGGAGGGGATCAGGAACATGTGCGGGAACGGCCCGAGCAGATCCTTGAAGTACTGCGGGCCGAGCGCGCGCGCCGGGAAGATCTTGACCGCCGCGGCCCCCATCTCCGCCGCGGCGAGGACTTCCGACGGGGTGAAGGCGCCCATGATCACCGGAACACTGTGTGCCGCAGCGACTTCGGCGACCTCTGGGCGCAGCGCGGGTGTCACCAGGAACCGGGCGCCGACCTCGATGGCGGCTTCGGCCTGCTCGCGGGTGGTGACGGTGCCGACGCCGATCACAGCATCGGTGGCAGCGGTCGCCTTGCTGATCGCGTCGAGCACACCGAGGGTGGTGAAGGTCAGTTCGACCGCCCGCAGACCGGCGCCCGCGAGCGCCGAGGCCAGCGCGGCCGGGTCGGGGATCGCGGGGGCGCGGACCACCGTGAGGGCGCGGTCCGCGCGAATCACGTCCATGGCCTCCGACGACGAGCTGAGCATCGGGTTCATCGGGTTTGCTCCTTCGTGGTGTCCAAGCGCAGGGCGCGACCGGCGCGCGCTCCGGTCGCGGTGCCGTCCTCCAGCGCGAATTCGCCGTTGACCAGCACGTGCTGGATGCCACGGGCCTGCTGTTGGGGGTGGTCGAATGTTGCCGTGTCGTGGATCGTCGTCGGATCGAAGACGACGAGGTCGGCGGCGTAGCCGGGCCGGATCAGGCCACGTTCGGCCAGTCGCAGCCGGGCGGCCGGACGGCCGGTGAGGTGGTGCACGCAGTCCTCCAGTTCGAGAACGCCCAGCTCCCGGACATAGCGCGCGAGGTAGCGCGGGAAGGTGCCCCAGGCACGCGGGTGCGGTCGGGCGCCCACGAGCAGACCGTCGCTGCCGCCCATGTGGCCGGGGTCGACCATGATGGCGCGCACGTTCTCCTCGTGGCCGACGTGCTGCAGGATCGTGGTGGCGAGCTGATCGCGGCGCAGCAGGTCGAAGAACACTTCCGCCGGGGCGATGCCGCGTTCGGCGGCGAGCTCGGCCACCGTGCGGCCCACCGTGTCCGACAGCGCGTCGTCGCCGACCCCGCTGATCTGGATGGTCTCCCATTCGACGGTGACGCCGTGGCAGCCGTCGGACCCGTTGACGTCGACATCTTCGGTGATCCTGGCGCGCTCGGCCGGATCGTCGAGGCGGGCCAGTGCGGCGTCGGGACCGCCCGACATCGCCCAACTGGGCAGCAGCGCGGACAGGGTGGTCGAGCCGGGTAGGTACGGGTAGGTGTCGAGGGTGATGTCGCAACCGTCGGTCCGGGCCTGGGCGATCATCGCGAGGAATTCGGGTGCGCGGCCGCGGTTCACGCCGAAGTTCATGGTGGCGTGGGTCAGGTGCAGTGCGCACCCGGTGGCCTTCGCCAGACCGATCATCTCCGCGTAGGCCTCGAGCGCGCCTGCACCATAGGAGCGGGTGTGCGGTGCGTAGAAGCCGCCATAGGACGCGACCACGGCGCACAGCGCGGCGAGTTCGCCGGTGTCGGCGTACATTCCGGGCGTGTAGGTGAGACCGCTCGACATGCCGACGGCGCCCTGTTCGAACCCCTCCGACAGCAGCGCGCACATCCGGTCGATCTCGGCGGCGGTGGCCACCCGCTGCTCGCTGCCGACGACGAGCATGCGCAGGGTGCCCTGCGGTACCAGGTAGGCGGCATTGGGCGTGATGCCCTGGTCGAGGCGGTCAAGGTATTGCGCGACGGTGCGCCAGCTGAAGTCGAAGTCGGCCGGGTTGCCGTTCCAGCCCGCGATCTGCTTGCGCACCACCGCGAGGGCGGCGTCGTCGATGGGTGCGTAGGACAGGCCGTCCTGGCCGATCACCTCGGTGGTGACACCCTGGGTGATCTTCGGGAAATGGTCGGGGTGGGTGAGCAGGTAGAGGTCGGAGTGCGCGTGCATGTCGATGAACCCGGGCGTGAGGACCGACCCCGGTTGCACCGCAACGACTCTCGCGTCGGACTCGACGGTGCCTGGAGGTGCGATCTCGGTGATGCGGCCGTCGCGGACCACGACGTCGCCGCGGGTTCGTGGGGCGCCGGTGCCGTCGATGATATCGATGTCACGAAAGAGCAAGTGCGTCATGGTCATCCGTCAGAAGTAGGTGCGGATCAGGTCGACCACGCGCGGGTCGGTCGCGTCGGCGCTGTCGATCACGGGGATGCGGCGCCACTTGTCGAACGCGGTGCAGGGATGGGAGAGACCGAGGCGCACGACCGAGCCGACCGGGAGATCGCCTGCATCGGCACCGGGCATCCGCAGGAAGGTGTGCTGGTCGTTCAGCGCGGTGACCACGGCGTTCGGCGGGAGCGCGCCACCGAGGGCGAGTTGGGGTACCGGCAGACCTTCGTCGAAGGGGAAGTCGCGTTTGCCGCCGTCGAGCAGGGCGAGTTCCGGCTCGGGCCGGGAGACCACCCGGGCCCAGCCGTGCATGGCCGAACGAAGGCCGGGATCCTTCGCGGGCGCGGCGAGCGGGGAAATGCCCGCGTAGAAGCCGTCGTCGTGGACGACGTAGGCGCCGCTGCGCAGCACCACGGTGGTCGCCACACTGCTGGAACCAGCAAGTCCGGCGAGTTCCTCGACGACGAGTTCGGGATAGGCGCTGCCACCCGCGGTGAGGACCGCCGGACCCGAATAGGCGCCCGCCGCACCGAGTTCGGTGTGCAACGCGGCCAATTCACCGAGGTAGCCGCGCACCGCCGCGACACCCTCGGTGCTGCGATCGTGAGCCAGTGCGCCCTCGTACCCCGCGACACCGGCCAGGCTCAGACGCTCACTCGCGCCGATCGCCGCGGCGACCGCATGCGCTTCGGTACGGGTGCGGGCGCCGGTCCGGCCGTGCGGTCCACCCAGCTCGACCAGCACTCGCACCCGCGGACCCGCGGCGGTCTCGCGCAGGATCTTGTCCATCAGTTCCACGGTGGCGACGCCGTCGGCCCAGCAGTAGAACTCGAAGTCGGCGCCGCGCGCCGATTCCGCCGCGGCCCACGCCAATCCGACCGGATCGACCAGGGTGTTGGCGAGCATGATCCGGCCGACCCCGAACGAGCGCGCGAGCTGCGCCTGCCACGCGGTGGCCAGGGTGATCCCCCACGACCCGGCTACGAGCTGCTCGCGCCACAGCTGCGGTGCCATTGTCGTCTTGCCGTGCGGGGCGAGCGCGACACCCGCCGCGGCGGTCCACTCGGCCATGAGGTCACGGTTCGCGTCGAGCCTGCCGCGATCGAGGGTGAGCAACGGCGTCTGCCACTGATCGAGTCGCGGTGCGCCGGCGAGATATTCGCGCACGGTGCTCCCCCACGCCGCGGGCGGCGCGCTCTTGTCACGGGGTCCGAGCAACTCGTCGGCGAGGGCGTCCACGACGTCGTTGTCGATGATCACAGCATCCCTTTCTTCTCGACCGAACCCGGATTGGCGGGCCGATCAGTTATATCGACTAAACATTGCACGATATGCAACGGCGGTTGCGCTGAATGTTTCTGCTCGTTATTGTGCATCCAGAAGGCAGTGACCGCAAGCACGAAAGGGCGAATAAGGTGACCCAGGCAACAACCACTCAGCCCAGGGCGGTCACCGTGGGCGAGGGATTGGCCGTGCTGATCGCGGGCGCGGGGCCGCTGGAACAGTCCGCGCAGTTCGATCGCGGGGCGGGCGGCGCGGAGGCCAATGTGGCCGTGGTGCTCGCCCAACTCGGCGTCTCGGCGGCCTGGCTGTCACGGGTCGGCGACGACGGATTCGGGCGGTACCTGGTCGCCGAACTCAGCGCGCAGGGGGTCGATGTCACAGCAGTCGCGGTCGATCCGGCGCGGCCCACCGGCCTCTACGTCAAGGAGCGTGGCGCGGGCTCCGGCGCGGCCAACGACCTGGGTGCCGAGACCAGCCGCATGCACTACTACCGCACGGGTTCGGCGGCCAGCGCGCTGTCCCCGGCCGACCTCGGGGCACAAGCCGCCTTGCTCGACGGCGCCGATCTCGTGCACTTCACCGGTATCACCCCGGCACTCTCGGGATCGGCGAGCGAACTCACCCGCGCGCTGCTCGCGCGGCCACGGCACGGGATGGTCAGCTTCGACCTGAATTACCGTCCGGCAGTGTGGGGTTCGCGCATCGACGAGGCCGCCGACCAGCTCGACGCACATATCCGGAGCGCGGATGTGGTGTTCCTCGGCGCCGACGAGGCCGAGGAGATCTTCGGCACCGGCGACCCGGCCGCCTTGCGCGCCTTGTTCCCCGAGCCCGCTCAGCTGATCGTCAAGAACGACAAGCACACGGTCACCGGCTTCGAGGGCGCGTCCTCGATCGACGTGCCCGCGCTGACCCTCGAGATCACCGAACGCATCGGCGCCGGTGACGCCTTCGCCGGCGGTTACCTCGCCGCCCTCCTGCACGGCGCCGACCTGCGCACCAGGCTCAGATACGGCCACTTGTGCGCCGCGGCGGCGCTGACCGCCACCGGCGATTCGGCGAAACTGCCGCCGCCCCAGGATATTCAACGCCTCGCGATGCTCGCGGACGCAACCTGGGCCACTCTGCGCTACCCGGCGGCGCTGGATGAAACGATCAGCGCATGAGTCAAAGCGTGTCGCGGGCCCTGTCCATTCTCATCGCCCTCGGCGAGAACTCGCAGTCGCTCGACGAGCTCGCCGTCCGGCTCGGCGTCCACAAGTCGACGGTGCTGCGCCTGCTGCAGACCATGCAGGCCGATCGGTTTGTCGTGCGCGACAACGCGCACCGCTATTCGCTGGGCACCCGGATGTTCGAATTGGCAAGTCGCGCACTGGAGAACCGTGATGTACGCACCGTCGCCCGCCCGCACCTGAGCGCGCTGGGCGCGGCCACCGGGCAGACCGTACACCTGGCCGCCTACGAATCCGGCGACGCCGTCTACATCGACAAGGTCGACGCCGAGCAGGCCGTGCGGATGTACTCGCGCATCGGCAGGCCGGCACCGCTGCACTGCACCGCGGTCGGCAAGGTGCTCGTCGCCGCCCTGCCACGCGGCGAATGGGCCGCGGTGGCAGCACGATTGGACTACCACCCCTTCACCACCCGCACCCTGCGCACCCCCGAGCAGTACCTGGCCGAGTTGAAACTCGTTGCCGCGCAGGGTTTCGCCGAAGACCACGAGGAACACGAGAGCTTCGTCAACTGCATCGGCGTCGGCGTGCGCGACGGAATCGGTTCCGTGGTCGCCGCCGTGTCGGTCTCGGTTCCCGATGTACTGCTCGACCATGATCAGGTGCTGGCACTGTTGCCGCAGGTCAGGGCGACGGCCGACGCTATCTCCACCGAACTCGGCTGGGACCCCCGCCGAGACGTCACCGCGAGGAAAGGCTGAACCACATGTCCGACAAGACCGCCGTGCGCACCTCCGACGCCCCGGCGCCCGCCCACACCTTCTCCCAGGGCGTGCGCAAGGGCCCGTTCGTCCAGGTTTCCGGCCAGGGCCCGGTGGATCCCGAGACCAGCGAGTACCTGCACCAGGGCGATGTCGCCGCCCAGACCACCCGCACCCTGATGAACGTCAAGGCGATCATCGACGCCTCCGGCGCCACCTTCGACGATGTGATGATGCTGCGCGTCTACCTCACCAAGCGCGAGGACTTCGCGATCATGAACGAGGCGTACGGCGAGTTCGTCACCAAGCACACCAGCAACGGCGTGCTGCCCGCACGCACCACCGTATTCACCGGCCTGCCGCGCGCGGAGATGCTGGTGGAGATCGACGCGATCGCCGTCGTCACCGCCTGAACCCGCACGATTCCCGCCATGTCGTAGACGTCGTCGGCCCGTGCGTGTTGAGATGGGGACACCCCCGCACGGGGGTGTTCGCCCCGTCCTACCCGAGGATCAGCCTATGTTCGCCACGTTCGCCCGCCCGCTCGCCGTCGCCGCCCTCGCCCTTTCCGTGACCGCGATCGGCGCCGGAACCGCATCGGCCGCCCCCGCGCAGCCGGTCGTCGGCTCGGTGTCGATCTGCACCGGCATCCCGATCGGGCCGTTCACCGTCAGCGTCTGCCTGTAGCCGGCGACTCGAGTTCGCCCGGCCGGCGGTGAGGATCCGCCACGTGTCGCGGCGCGACTCGAACCCGGCCGCACCGGTCGGCACATCGGGGATGCGGGTGTTGGCGTTGTACACGATCCGGCGGACCCGGCCGCGGCTGCGGCCGCGGCCACGTTCGCCGCGAACTCAGCGACCGCGGAGGTGTAGTCCAACGGAGCGGTGTACACGACGACATCGGCGCCTTGCTGCCCGACCGGTCGCCCGGTGCGTCCGGGGTACTCACGCTCGGTGACGCCACGGCGAACCCGGTGGGTCGAATGCTGTGCGCGGGTCTGGATTACGACCCCACCGCAGAACAACTCCTGTACCGGCTACTGCCCGATGTCCTGATCGTGCGAGCGCATCAGCTGGCAGGCCAGCAGTTGCTCCAGCACCTCCTCGCGGGAATTCTCGACGAATCCGACAGCCCGGGAGCCGGCGCAGAGACAGTGCGACTGCGCGCTTTCGAGCTGGCCTCCGTGCTCGGGCTGCGACTTGCGCTCGCCACCACCGACACCGGGCTCGGGCGGGCGATCCGCAATCCCAGACTGGCCCCGGCCCTGGTGGCGATCAACACTCACTTCGAGCAGTCATGGACCGTGCCGACACTCGCCGGCCTGAGCGGCATGTCCGAATCGACGTTTCACCCGCGAGTTCACCGCCACGGTAGGCACTAGCCCCGCGGCCTATCTGCGCGCCCGCAGACTGCTGGAACCAAGCGCCTCCTGGCGGAGACGACGCTGCCGCTCGAGCAGATATCGGAGGCTGTCGGCTACAGCAGTACCGTCGGCCTGCATCAGGCTTTCGTTCGCGAATGCCGGGTGACGCCGGGCGCGACTGCGGTCGGCGCGGTGACCGTGCGGGCGAGCTAGCCCGAGTTACGCAAGGCGGTGGCCAGGCCGTTCATGGTGAGCAGGATGCCCCGTTTCACCAGTTCGGCATCGTCACCGCCGCGCAGCCGGGCCAGCAGGTCGACCTGGAGCTGGTTCAGCGGCTCCAGGTAGGGGAAGCGGTTGTGGATCGACTCGGCCAGTGACGGGTTGTCGCTGAGGAGTTCGGTGTGGCCGGTGACTGCCAGGTACATGCGGATGGTGCGGGCGTGTTCGTCGGCGATCATGGCGAAGATGTTCGCGCGCAGGGTTTCGTCGGTGACGAGTTCGGCGTAGCGGGCGGCGATGTCGAGGTCGCTCTTGGCCATCACCTGAGCCAGGTTCGACAGCACGGTGTTGAAGAACGGCCAGCGCTGGTAGAGGTCGGTGAGACGGGCGAGGCGGGCCGGGTCGTCGCCGACCCAGTCTTCGAGTGCGGTGCCGGTGCCGTACCAACCGGGCAGCATGACTCTGGCCTGGCTCCAGGCCATCACCCAGGGGATGGCGCGCAGGTCAGAGACCGAATTGGTGGGTTTGCGGGAGGCGGGGCGGCTGCCGATATTGAGGTCGCCGACCTCGGCGACCGGGGTGGATTCGCGGAAGTACTCGACGAAGCCGGGGGTGTCGTGCACCAGGTTCGCGTAGGCGGCGCGAGCGCGGGCGGCGAGGTCGTCGAGAAGTTCATACGCCGGTTCGGCGTCGTCGCCGAGGCCCTCCACGTCGAGTAGCGTCGATTCCAGCGTGCCCGCGATCAGCGATTCCAGATTGCGATGTGCCGCACCGGATTCGGAGTACTTCGCGGCGATCACCTCGCCCTGCTCGGTCAGCCGCAGCGAACCTCGCACCGCGCCCGCGGGCTGGGCCAGGATGGCGTCGTAGCTGCGGCCGCCGCCGCGACCGACGGTGCCGCCGCGACCGTGGAACAGCCGCAACCGGATGCCCGCTTTCCCGGCCACCTCCACCAGATCGAGTTCCGCGCGGTAGAGCGCCCAGTTCGCGGCGAGATACCCGCCGTCCTTGTTGGAATCGGAGTAGCCGAGCATGACTTCCTGGCGCATGCCCGCCGCCTCGACCAGCTCGCGATACACCGGAACCTCCAGTACCGCGGCCAGAGTCGACGCACCGGCGCTCAGATCCTCGATGGTTTCGAACAGCGGGACGATGCCGACGGGACAGCTCGGCGCGGTGTCGGCGGTGCCGGGGTCGAGGATGCCTGCTTCCTTCAGCAGCAAGGCCGCTTCGAGCATGTCACTGACCGACGTGCACATGCTGATGATGTAGTTCGGGATGGCGGCCGCGCCGAAGGTATCGATGACCTCCTTGGCGGCACCGAGGACGCCGAGTTCCTTGGTCGCGAGCTCGCTCAGCTGGGCGTTGGGGCCGAGAAGTGGTCGGCGCGTGCGCAATTCAGCGGCGAGCAACTCGACACGTCCGGCTTCGGACAAGCTCGGGTAGTCGGCGTGCACACCCGACCACGCCAGCAGTTCGGTGACCACCTGTTCGTGTACCTCGGAGTTCTGGCGCATATCCAGGCCCTGGAGGTGGAAGCCGAAGGTTTCGATGGCGTGGCGCAGGGCGGCCAGGCGGTCGTCGGCGAGCAGTCCGTCGCCGCTGGCGCGCATGGATTCGTCGAGCGCGTCGAGGTCGTCCAGGACGGATTGGGGTGTCGGATACGGGGCGGCTTCGTCATCGAGGCCGTGCTCGGGCAGTTCGCCGAGTGCGAGCTCGGCGGTGGCGCTGAGGCGGGCCCGAATCGCGTGCAGCGCACGGCGGTACGGCTCATCGGCGAACAGGCCGGGGTCGGGATAACCGGCTGCCGCGAGCTCCGCGACCCGGGGCGTCACCTGCACCAGTCGAGCCGATTGCGACAGGGTCTTCTCGAGTTCGACCAGCTCTTCGAGGTACCGGCCGAAGGCGTACGCGGCGGCCTGTTCGGCGGCGGTGTGCACGACTTCCGCGGTGACGAACGGGTTTCCGTCGCGATCGCCGCCGATCCACGAGCCGGGGCGCAGAATCGGGCGCGGCAGGAGATCTTCGGCGGGCCAGCGGGCCCGCAGCGCCGCACGCACCTGCGCGTTGATCGCGGGGATCACGTCGTAGAGAGTGAGGTCGTAGTAGCGCAGGCCGACGGAGATCTCGTCCTGGATCCGCAAGCGCGCCAACCGGATCAGCGCCGTGCGCCACAGCGTGAGCACTTCGCGGCGGATCCGCAGTTCGGATTCGTCGAGGCCGGGCTCGCCGGGTTCGAGGCGGCGGCGCACCCGCATCAGCTCGGTGATCTTGGACTGCACGTCGAAGACGGTGCGTCTGCGGGTCTCGGTCGGGTGCGCGGTGATCACCGGGGACACGAGTGCGTCGGTGAGCAGATCGGCCACCGTCGAGCCGTCGAGACCGGCCGCGTCGAGCTTGTCGTAGGTGGCCTCCAAGGAGGAGTCCTGTGGTGGCTCGCCCGCCGCCACGTGCACCGCACGGCGTCGATCGCGCTGGATGTCCTCGGCCAGATTGGCCAGCAGCACGAAGTAGCTGAACGCCCGGATCAGCGGAATCGCGACCTCGGTGGGGGTGCCGTCGAGCATGTCGGCGACGGCGCTGCGCTCAACCTCCTCGCGGCGCACCCGGAACGCCTCGATGCGGACGCGCTCGATCAGATCGAACACCTCGGGACCCTCGTGGTCGCGGATGGTGTCGCCCAGGATGCCGCCGAGGAAGCGGATGTCCTCGCGCAGCGGCCTGGTTGCTTCGGGTTCCATCTCGATTCGCGATTCGCCCATGGTCAGACAGTATGGCCGCGGACCCGCGGGCGCGACCCGACACCGCGCCCCGCATGTCGCACGCGACCTAGAGTTGCCTGATCACCCGCGCCGGATTGCCCGCCGCGAAGACCCGATCCGGCAGATCACGGGTCACCACACTGCCCGCGCCGACCACCACGTCGTCCCCGATGGTCACGCCGGGGCACACGATCACGCCGCCGCCGAACCAGGCGTTGTTCCCGATCCGGATCGGTGCGGCGGATTCCCAACGCTGCCTGCGCTTTTCGTGATCGTCCATCGGATGCAGCGCGGTGAGCAGCTGACACCGGGGCCCGATCGAACAATCGTCCCCGATGGTGATCGACGCGCAGTCGAGCAGGATCGCGTCGTAGTTGAGAAAACTGTTGGCACCGATCTCGATCAGATACCCGTAATCGCACTGGAAGCGCGGCATGATCCACGACCCCTCCCCCAGTTTGCCGAGGAGATCACCGAGCACCTCGGTCCGCCGACCGGTCTCGTCGGGCCCGGTGCGATTGAACTCATCGCACAACCGTTGCGCCCGTTGCCGTTCGGCCACGAGCTCTGGATCGTTGTCCTTGTACAGCTCCCCCGCCAGCATCCGCTGCTTCTGTTCGCCCATCTCGCCGAGTGTAGGGCCGCCGACCGGAGTCGCGCGTTCGCTGCTGTCCGCCCGCCTCGCCGAGGATGGGGGCGGGCGAACAGGCAGCGGTCGGCCTACTTCGCCGGGTCGACCTGGAAGGTCTTGGCGATGTCGTCGAGGACCGAGTGGGCGCCGGTGAGGCCGACGGAGGTCAGCCAGACCAGGTCGTCGACCGGAGTTACCTTGCCGCGCAGCTGGTTCCACAGCGGGTTGGCCTCGGCGGCCGCCTTGCGCTGGGTGGCGGCGTCTTCACCGTTGCTGGTGAGGAAGACGTAGTCGGCGTCGGCGTCGAGGAGACGCTCGGGGCTCAGCGTGATCGAGAAGTCGTTCTTCGGGTCGGTGGACTTGTCCGGCTGGTTCAGGCCGGTGTCGGCGAAGATGTCGCCGACGAAGCTCACCCGCTGCATCAGCCGGTCTTCCTTGGGCAGGAAGCGCAGCAGCGACACGGTGGGCGCGGTGCCGCCGTTCTTCTCCTTGATCGCCGCGCCGATCTTGGCGGCGCGGTCCTGGTACGCGGCGAGCTTGGCCTTGGCGAGATTCTCCTTGTCGACCGCCTTGGCGAGCAGCAGGAGGTTTTCCTTCCAGGTGGCGCCGGTGGTCTGACTGAACACGACCGGGACCGTGCCTGAACCGAGCTTGATGCCCTTGAACTGCTCGTACTGCTTCTCGTGGCGCACCTTCGCCGACACGATCAGGTCCGGGCGAGCGCCGGCCAGCTTCTCGATATCGGGGGTCTGCAGGTTGCCGATGTTCACCGCGCGGCCCCCGCAGGTCTGGGCCGAGGCACCGAGGAACGCGGGCAGCTTCTCGCCCATGGACTGGTACGTCGTGTACGCGACCAGTTCGGTGTTCAGCACCAGGGCGGCGTCGACGAACGTCTGGTCCAGGGCCGCGACCCGGACCGGGCGGGTGGTGATGGTTGCCGGGTCGACCACGGTGCCGACATCGGTACCCGCCGCGTCCTTGACCGCGCCCTTCTCGATGGTGCGCGGGTAGGCACCGCCGTCGAGGTTGCTCGCGGTATCGCAATCGCTGCCCGCGGCGCCGGTGGTTGCCCGGTCCTGGCCACACGCGGACAGACTCAGTACGGCTGCGGCGACTACCGCGGCGGCGGCGAGCCGGCGGCTCAGAGGGGTATTCATCGACGTCTCCCGAGTGATTCAGATGTTCGTAGGGTTGCTAACCTAGCGAAGCCTTACCTAATTACCAACTACGAAGAGGGATAGTGACCGCACCGCCGCCCGGAGCCGTGTTCGCCAACACGCGGTCTCGCCGGTTGCTACTCATCGCCGGATTATCGGCCGCGATGCTCGCAGCCGTCCTGCTCAGCTTGGCCATCGGCTCCAAATTCATTGCCCCCCTAGATGTTTTGCAGGCGCTCGGCGGCACGACCGACACCGAGACCGGCGCGATCGTCAACGGTCTCCGTCTGCCGCGCACCCTGCTGGGGATCCTCGCCGGGCTCGCGCTCGGCGTCGCGGGGGCCGTGATCCAGGGTCACACCAGAAACCCGCTCGCGGACCCGGCACTGCTCGGCATCACCCAGGGCGCGGCACTCGGCATCGTCCTGGCGGTGATGGTCGGCGGCATCTCCAGCCTGTTCGGCTATGTGTGGTTCGGCTTCGCCGGTGCGCTGATCGCCACCATCACCGTGTTCGTCATCGGCACGACAGGGCGCGGCGGTCCCACCCCGGTGACCCTGGCCCTGGCCGGCGCCGCCGTCAGCTACCTGCTGCAGGGCCTGATCTCGGCGGTGGTGCTGTTCGACACCGATGTCACCGACATCTACCGCTTCTGGAAGGCCGGTTCGCTGGTCGGGTCCAATCTCGATCTGCTCGGCAAGGCGGCACCGTTCGTCGCGGTCGGGATCGCGCTCGCCCTGGCCAATACCTCCGCGCTCAACGCGCTCAGCCTCGGCGAGGACACTGCCCGCGCACTCGGTCATCGCGTGACCCTGGCTCGCACCGTCGGCATCGGCTCGATCGTGCTGCTCACCGGTGCGGTCGTGGCGATCGCCGGACCGCTTGGCTTCGTCGGCCTCGTCGTTCCGCACCTGGCGCGCGGCATCACCGGACCCGATTACCGCTGGCTCGTCCCCGTCGCCGGACTGCTCGGTGTGGTCATGGTGCTGGTCGCCGACATCGCGGGCCGGCTGGTGCTGGACAAGGGCGAACTGCCCGCGGGCATCATGCTCGCCTTCGTCGGCGTCCCGTTCTTCATCGTGTTGGTCCGCCGCCGGAAGCTGGTGAGCATATGAGTACCGTCCGGGCGGTCCGGCTGGGGCCGGTGTCCTGGCAGCTGCGCATGCGCACGACGGCGGTCCTGTTGCTCGGCGTCGCGATCCTCGGCGCCACGAGTTGTGTCGCGCTGGCGCTGGGCACCTACACGATGCCCGACGGCGGCGCGGTCACGCCGTTCGACGTGCTCGCGGTGCTCACCGGTGGTGGTGACGACGGTCTCGCCTACGTGGTGTGGGATCTGCGGCTGCCCCGGATTCTCACCGGCGCGCTGGTCGGCGCGGCCCTCGCGCTGTCCGGCGCGATCACCCAGGGCATCGCGCGAAACCCGCTGTCCAGTCCCGATATTCTCGGCGTCACCGCCGGGTCGAGCGTCGCCGCTGTCGCGGTGATCGCCCTGTCCGGCAGCCGCGGCCAGATCAGTGGCGCCGTGGCCGAGATCGGGGTGCCCGTCGCGTCCATGCTCGGCGGATTGCTCGCGGCGCTCGGCGTTTTCGTGCTGGCCTGGCGCGGCGGGATCGAAGGCTATCGACTCGTACTCGTCGGCCTCGGCGCCGGTTCACTGCTCTCCAGCGTGACCTTCTGGCTACTCAGCGTCGGCGAGGTCGATATCGCGACGCGGGCGGTGACCTGGCTGACCGGCAGCCTCAACGGCAGCGGCTGGATCCAGGTGACACCGGTGGCGATCGCCCTCGCCGTCCTGGTTCCGGTGGTCCTCGCGGGCACCCATCTACTCGGCGCCCTGCACTTCGGTGACGACACCGCCCGCTCGCTCGGCGTGCGCCTCAACGCCGCCCGCCTGACACTGCTGGTACTGGCCGTGCTGCTCGCCGGCGTCGCCACGGCCTCGGCGGGCGCCATCATCTTCATCGCGCTCGCGGTACCGCAGGTGGCGCTGCGGCTCACCGGTTCGGCGCAACCACCGCTGCTCACCTCGGCGATGCTCGGCGCGGCCTTCACCGTCACCGCCGATCTCGTCGCCCGCACGCTGCTCCCCGCGGGCGAACTCCCCGTCGGGGTGATCACCGCCGTGCTCGGCGCGCCCTATCTGATCTATCTGTTGATGCGGCGCAATCGTGCCGGGAAAGCGGGCGTGTGATGACCGTTCGGCTGCAAGCCAGCGACTTGACCCTCGGCTACGGACCGACCACTGTCGTGGACGGGCTCGACCTGGACGTCACCGGCGGCACCATCACCGCGGTGATCGGACCCAACGGGTGCGGAAAATCCACGCTGCTGCGCGCGATGGCCCGGCTGATGCGCCCCGCGGGCGGTCATGTCCACCTCGACGGCAAACGCATCGACCGGATGTCGACCAAGGAAGTGGCGCGCGTGCTCGGCATCCTGCCCCAATCACCGCTCGCCCCCGAAGGTCTCACCGTCAGCGATCTGGTCGCCCGCGGGAGGCACCCGCACCAGCGCTGGTACCGCCAGTGGTCACAGGACGACGAGTCCGCCATCACCGAGGCACTGACCTGGACCGACATGGTCGAGTTCGCCGACCGCTCGCTCGACGAACTGTCCGGCGGGCAACGCCAGCGCGCCTGGATCTCGATGGCGCTGGCCCAGAACACCGACTTGCTCCTGCTCGACGAACCCACCACCTTCCTCGATCTCGCGCACCAGATCGAGGTGCTCGACCTGGTCCGGCGCCTCCACGCCGAAGCGGACCGGACGGTGGTGATGGTGCTGCACGATCTGAACCTCGCCGCGCGCTACGCCCATCGACTGGTCGCGATGCGAGCGGGCCGCGTGGTTGCCGCCGGAACGCCC
Source organism: Nocardia sp. FBN12 (assembly GCF_054031145.1). NCBI lineage: Bacteria > Bacillati > Actinomycetota > Actinomycetes > Mycobacteriales > Nocardiaceae > Nocardia > Nocardia sp. FBN12. Next base: position 1,166,338 of record NZ_CM132926.1, on the reverse strand, counting down.
GCCGAAGTCCTCACCGAAGACGTGGTGGCGGAGGTGTTCGGGCTACGCGCGAAGGTGATCGAGGACCCGGTCACCGGCACCCCGCTGGTGGTCCCGATCGGACCCGTGGACGCCACGACCTCGTAGGGTCATGGGGTGACATCTGCACGGACCCGACACAACTACACCGGCACCTCGGTCGCCGAGCGACAGGTCGAGCGCCGGGCACTGTTCATCGACGCGGGGCTGACCGTTTTCGCGGAGAAATCCTATGCCAACAGTTCGCTGACCGACGTGTGCGCGGCGGCGGGGTTGTCGCGCAGGCAGTTCTACGAGCAGTTCGCCGGGCGCGAGGAATTGCTCGTCGCGGTGTACGACTTCGTGCAGGACAAAGCCGGGGCTGCGGTGGCCGCGGCGCTGGCGGCGGCGGAGTCCGACGAGCTGCGCACGCTCATCGATGCGGCAGTGCGGGCCTATGCGAAGGCGATCACCGACGACATCCGGTGTGCCAAAGTCGCGTTCGTCGACATCGTCGGCGTGAGTCCCGAGATCGAGGCGTACCGGGCGCAGGTCAGGGACCGGTGGGGCGAGGTGGTCACCGCGATCGCCGCCGGGCGCGACGGCGTGCGGATGCCGCCCGGCGGCTGGCGGGTACCGATGGCGGCGTTCATCGGCGCCGTGAACGGTGCGGTGCACCAGTGGAGCCTCGACGACCCGCGTCCGCCCGTCGACGAGCTGGTAGAGGTCTTCTCCACCATCCTGAACGCCCTGATTTCGGCGGGAACTCCCGCCGGGTGATTGCGATCCACACCACACCCGTGTCATAGTTGCCGCTATTGAGACGAAGGAGTCTCAATTCATGTGAGGACTGTGCGCGATGAGATCTCCCTTCGTTCGACGATGGCTCGCCCTTGCCACCGGTTTGCTCGCGGCCGCGACGGTTGTGACAGCCGGGCCCGCTCCGGCCGAGCCGGCGGCGCCCGCACCCGCACCGGTGATTCCGTTGCCACCGGAACTGGATCCGGGCTTCTACCTGCCACCCGCCGACGTGGTGGCGGCGACGGAGCCGGGTGCGATCATCGCGGTCCGGCAGGTTCGGGTCGCCGATTTCGGGCTGCTGCCGATCGATGTGGACGCGTGGCAGGTGTCGTATCGCTCCAACAACAGCCGCGACGAGGCGATCCCCGCGGTCGCCACCGTGATCAAGCCGCGCGGGCAGGCGCCGTCGCCGCGCAAACTGCTGTCGGTGCAGCTGGCCGAGGACTCGACCGCCGGGTACTGCGCGCCTTCTTATGCGCTACAGCACCTTTCGGTCGCCCCGTTGGCGGGCCAGATCGTGGTGCCCGCCGAATTCCTGTTCGCACAGGCCGCGTTGTCGCAGGGTTGGGCCGTGGTGGTCCCGGATCATCAGGGTCCGTATTCGGCCTACGCGGCCGGGCCGTTGGCGGGCCGGATCACCCTGGACGGCATTCGCGCGGCCACCGGGTTCGCACCGCTCGAGGTGGGCGCGAACGGGCCGGTCGGGCTCTACGGCTACTCCGGCGGTTCCATCGCGACCGGCCACGCCGCCGAACTGCACGCCTCCTACGCACCCGAACTGAACATCGTGGGTGCCGCCGAAGGTGGCGTCGGTGCGGATCTCGGTGCGGCACTGCAGATGTCGAACAATCAGCTCACCTCCGGTCTCGTGTTCGCCGCCGTCCTCGGACTCACCCGCGAGTACCCCGATTTCGCCGCCTACCTCGATCAGCGGCTCGACCCGCTCGGCAAGGCGCTGTTCGCGATCAAATCGCCGCTGTGCGTGCAGTATCAGTCGGCGCTGCTGCCCTTCCTCAACCTGACCGGCATGATCGGCTCCGACGGCAATCCCCTGGATGATCCGCCGGTCGCCACCATGATCGCCGACACCCGCATGGGCAAGTCGGTACCCGGCATGCCGTTGTTCGTCTGGCATTCCGCGTGGGACGAGATCCTGCCCCTCGCCGCCACCGACACCCTGGTCGACACCTACTGCCGCGATCCGAACACCTCACTCACCTACACCCGCGACCACGCCAGCGAGCACATCGTCGCGGAAGTGGTCGGCGGCCCGGCCGCCCTGCTCTGGCTGCGCGACCGCCTCGACGGCGTCCCGGCCCCCGCCGGCTGCACCATCTCCGACGCGGGCACCATGGCCGCCACCCCGGGCGCCCTCGGCTTCCTCGGCGACGCACTCTCCGCGAAGTTCGCGTCCCTCTTCGGAATGCCGCTCGGCAGCCGCTGACGATTGCCCAGCGGTAGAACGAGACCGCGGCCCGCGCGAACGCTGCGCGCGGGCACCGGGGACGGTCAGCTCACCTCCCGGTGACGGGGTTGGACGCGGTGCAGCAGGACCTGTTCGAGGAGGGCGACCAGGACGTCGCGGACGGAGTCGCGGTTGCGGGCGTCGCAGTCCAGGACCGGGATCCAGTCGTCGAGGCCGAGGGCTTCACGAACTTCACCGAGGTCGAAGTGGGTAGCGTCGGCGAAGCGGTTGACCACTACGACGAAGGGGGTGTGGTGTTCTTCGAAGTAGTCCAGGACGGGGTAGCAGTCCTCGACGCGGCCGGTGTCGACGACGATGACCGCGCCGAGGGCGCCGTCGACCAGGTCGTCCCAGAGGAACACGAAGCGGTCCTGGCCGGGGGTGCCGAAGAGGTAGAGGATCAGGGATTGGTCGAGGGTGATCCGGCCGAAGTCCAAAGCCACTGTGGTGGCGGTCTTTTCGGCGCGGCGGCCGGGGTCGTCGATGCCGATGGAGACTTCGGTCATCGAGGCCTCGGTGACCAGCGGTTCGATTTCGGAGATGGCGCCGATGAAGGTGGTCTTACCGACGCCGAAGCCGCCGCTGACCACGATCTTCACCGAGGACGGCATAGCTGGTGCCTCACAGTGCGCGGACAAGGTCGCGGATCCTCTCGATGGCGGCGGTCGACAGTTCCGGCGCGTCACGGACGGTGACATGCCCCGCCGCTGCCAGATCGCTGACGATCACCTTGGCGATACCGATCGGAACCCGCAGGGCGGCACCGATTTCGGCGATGGAGTGCGGTGTCAGGCACAGCTGGACAACGGTGCGCTCCTCGAACCGCAGCGGTGCCGACAGCGCGGAAGGCGGTGCCTGGACGAGGGTTTCCATGCGCAGGCCGTCCAGAACCGGAACGGTGCGGCCCGCGGTGACCACGAACGGACGAACGAAACGGTCGGCGGCATCGTCGTGGCCGGAAAGGGTCACCGGAATCGGCGGGACGGGACCACGCCATCCCGTCGGCTGGTTCATCGGGATCATGCGCGGGTCGGGCAACCGTGGGAGATCGGGATCTCTCATCTGCGCAACGACTCTCGCAGTTCGCTGATCAGCAACGGGTCGAGCAGCGACCCGGCACGTTCGGCGAGGATGGCCATCTCGTAGCCGACCAGACCGACATCGCAGCCACCGTCGGCGATCACACCGAGGCAGCTGCCGTCGCCCAGCGCCGAGACAAGCAGGAACCCGCGCTTCATCTCGATCATGATCAGCTCGAGACCGTCGAAATCGTAACTGCGCGAAGCACTCCGGGCGAGACTGGACAGCCCCGACACCATCGCGGCGAGCCGGTCGGCGCCGGCGCGGTCGAGCCCGTCCGACATCGCGATCAGGAGCCCATCGGAGGAGACGGCGACGGTGTCGCGCACGCCGTCGGTATTGCGGACGAAATTGCCGAGCAGCCAGTTGAAGGTGTGCGGATCGGCGGTCGGAAGGTGGGTGGTCACCGGGTCTCCTGGTGTCTTGTCCGATCGGTCAGCGGGTGGGATCAATAGGTGTGGAAGTGGATTCGGTCTCGCCGCGCTGGTGGCCGGTGCGGAACGAGGCGAGCATGCTTCGGGTCTGGTCGGGGGTCCGTTCGACGATCGCGGGCCGGTCCTGCCGCAGGGCCGGATCGCGACGTGGCCGCTCCGGCGCACCGGTGATCTTGGTGCGCTTGCTGCGTTTGACGAGGCCGTTGCGGGTGCGTTCGACGGCGGGGGTGCCGAGGGATTCCACGGCGGGTAGTTCACGTGATCGCGGTACCCGCGAGCCGTTGTGGCCTCGCGCCGCTCCACCGGAGCGTTCCGGGTTTGCCGCGCCGTGGTGTTCCTCGGCCGATGTACCGTCGCGGACCGCACCGTTGCGCGGCGGGTACACGGAATCGGTTGTGCTGCTGAGGAACTGCGCGTAGGCCGAGCCGTTCACCGACACCTGACCACTGCCGTCAGGGTGGGAATCGCCGTCAGTGCCCCTGCTCGAGCCGGATTCCGCACTTCGGGTGTGCCGGGATCGACCATCGGCATCGGCCGGCCGCGGTGTGCCGCCGCCGCGGATGGACGAGCCGACCGGCCGACTGCCTGCCCACTCCGAACCTGGCTCGACCCCGTCATGTCGCGGCATCTCCGGCCCGACCGTGGCGCCGTTGCGCGCAGGCACGAGCGAGTAGTCCACGACGGCGGCGCCGTCGTGCGCGAGGGAAGCCGAGGCCGGACTCACGTCGTCCCCGGAGCCGCGGACCCCAACGTTTCTCGAATCCGTTGCCTGCCTGGACTTTTCGTCAGCGAGGAGCGCCGGCGGAAGGAGCAGGCGGGCCACGATGCCACTGACCGGTGACGTGTTCAGTTCCACGTCGATGCCCAGACGGCCCGCCAACCGACCGACCACATAGTGGCCCAGGTAGCGGGTGGAGGCCACGATGAAGTCCTGTTCGCCGCGCAGCCGGGCGTTGGCTTCGGCGAGTTGCTCGGCGGGCATACCGACGCCGTGGTCGACGACAGCGAGCAGGTAGCCACCCGCGACCTTGCGGCCGTACACCTCGACCTCGAGATCGGGCGGGGAGAAAGCCAGCCCGTTCTCGATGAGTTCGGCCAGGATGTGCGCGATTTCGCTGACGACGGCGCCGGTCACCGCGATGTCGTCGATCCGGCGTAGCACCACCCGCCGATAGTCGTCGACCTCGGACAGCCCGGCCCGGATCACGTCGGTGAGCGCGATCGGCTCGGCCCACCGGCGCGGGCTCGCCTCGCCGACGAGCACCAGCAGACTTTCGGCGTTTCGCCGCATGCGGGTGGCGAGATGGTCGAGTTCGAACAGATTCGACAGCGCCTTCGGGTCGAGTTCCTCCCGCTCGAACTCGCTGATCAATCCCAGCTGACGGCGCACCAGGTTCTGATTGCGCCGCGCCAGGTTCGCCATCGATTCGGTGGTGTTGCGCCGCACCAGCGCCTGTTCGGAGGCGAGGTCGAACGCGGTGGTCTGCACGCGATCCAAAGCACCTGCGACAGCGGCGATCTCGACACTGGCGCCGGACGGGGTACGAACCGGGGCGGGCGGATCGGGTTGGGCGTCGGCGCCACTGTGCCAGGCCGCGATCACCTCGGGCAGGCGGGTGGAGGCGACGTCGTCGGCCTCGGTGGCCAGGCGCGCCAGCGGGCGGACGATGGCCCTGATGCTGGCGATGACCAGCGCGAATTCGGCGGCGATCGCGAGCAGCGCGGCCAGCGCGAATCCGGCAAGTAGCAGCGCGGCGTCGCGGCGGAGTTTCTCGGCGCGCGCGCCGACATCGTCGCCGATCACCTGCTGCACGACGCGCTGCTCGTCGATGACGGCGGTCATCTGCGCCCACCACACGGCCGGGTCGACCGGCGCGACCAGCGGTCCCAGCGTCGAGGCGATCGCGACGTTCTCCGATGCGGTCGCCCGCGTGGCATTCTCGCTCGCCAGCACCGCGTCGAGTCGAGCCTGCTGGGCGGGGGTCGCGTCGTGGCCGAACGCGGTGAGCGCGGCATTGCGGGCGGCGCGGATGTCGAGGAACTGCACGTACTCCCCCGGCGCGAACTCCCCGGCGGCGAAGACACCGTTGAGGAAGCCGCGCTCGCGGGCGGCGAATTCCTTCGCGTCGCCGAGGGCGTAGAGCGCTTGCAGGCCGTGCCGGACGGCCGGGTCGCGGGCCTGGTCGAGACCGAGTGAGAGACGGTTCAGCGCGTCGATGCCGTCGGTGTAGAACTGGAACGCCGCCTGCCGGGTGACATTGCGATTGTCGATCTGCGAGCGGATCGCGGGCATCCCCGCCAGATGACCCAGCGCCGACCGCACCTCGTCGGCACCGGGCGGACCACCTGCGACCGCGTTCACCAGCGCGCGCAGGGCGGCGTCGGCGTCCGCGCGCTGGTCGGTGACGGGCTGACGCAGACGTTGATCACCGCCGAGCAGTCCGTTGCTCAGGCCGCGCTCGCGCTGCACCTGCTGCACGAGGTCTTGCGCGGCCAGTGCGACCGCCACGGCGTCCACGGTCTCACCGCTGCGGTGGTAGGCGCCGACCTGTGTCGACATGGTCAGCCCCAGCAGCGCGAGCACCAGAACCAGCGACACCACCAAGATCCTGGCGAGCTGCCCGGAAATGGTGCGCGGCCGGATCAACCCGGCGCCGGCCACCCCGTGGTCGGTTCGGGTTCCGGTCGGGTTCGGCCGGGAACGTGCACGCACACCTGCTCCTTTGCAATGCCACCGCAACGTCATTCGCGGTGACCCACGGAAAGTCAGGTGCAAACTTGCACGCCGCGCGCGACGCGGTCAATTCGGAACGGTGTAAAGCAGCTATTCGTGCGCTGATCTAAACATGCCGGAAATGCAACAGGCTTTGTGTAGCCGAATGCTCACACCCGAACCGGCCGCGAGTTGGCCAGCCGGTTCACTGCCGGATACATACCGCCGCTCAGAGAGCGTGACCTGCAACACATTTGATGCGGGCGATCAGCAGCCGCTATTCGAATGCTCGACATCACTACCGGTCGAGTCCATGTCGCGCACATCGAGAAAGGAATTCGTGTCGATCAATTCGCATTACCGAACGAATTCGCGCAATTACTCGCCGCCGAGAATTCCCAGCACCTGATCCGAGTAGAAGAAGGGTTCGAGGCGTTCCCGGATCAGCCCGGCCAGCACACCGTTGCGCTTGGCCGACTCGATGACCGCGGGGCCGTAGCGCAGGATCTCGGTGCTGACGTCGTCGGCGTCGAGGCCGAGCTCGGGCAGCATCGCCGAGAGCGTGTGGTCGCTGTACTTCGCGTAGAACACCTCGACGCACTCGCGCACGAGCAGGCCGAAGTACTCCTTCTCCCTGGTCGTCACCGCGATCTCGTAGCAGATCTGGACCAGCTCGTTGAGGTCTTTCTGGGTGAGGTATTCGCGCAGGCCCGCGACGGGTTCGTCGGCGTGCAGGTCCCAGAATTCCATCGCCGCCGAGTGCACCGGCGCGTCGCGCAGCATGTCGCGGATGGCGTTGTTGGTGCGCTTGAGCGCGAACAACGCGCCCTTGCCCGCGAGATCACCGACGAAGGTACTGTCGGCCGCGACCTTCTTGGCCCGGTTGGCCGCGGACTGCCCCAGCGACATCAGCGAGGACACGCCCGGAATCTTCTCGGCGCGTTCACGATTGGCCTGCATGAAGTCGCCGATCAGCTTGTCGACGAAACGCGAGGCGACCGTCGCGACGAGCGGGCTCTCGGTGAGTCGATCCAGGATCCGCTCCTGGGCCTGGTGCATGCCGAAGATCTTCTCCAGCAACGCTTCCACCGGTTCCCGGTCGACGACGTCGCCGAGGGTGTACTCGGTGTTGGCCGCGATGTGGTCGTAGATGGCGTCGGAGAAGATGCCGACGGTATCGGCGATCACCGGCGCACCGCCGATACGATCGAACACCGTGGCCACCGTCTGTTCGCCCTGTTCCAGGGAGACCACGTCACCGAACCGGATCGTCTCACCGACGGCGAGTACAGCGGCCACGTCGCGCGCGATCACCTCGGCGAACCGTTCACCGGTCACCTCGGCGAGCAGGAATTCCACCTGCGCGTCGAGCAGTCGGTCGGCGATCTGGCGCGCCTGCGTCATCTTCTGTGTCCACCCATCACGGTCGTTGCCCGAAGGGAGGACGCGGGGCTAGGTGTCGCCGGGATCGTTGCCCTGCACCGATTTCCGGATCTGGTCCAGCCGCTCCCGCGCGGCTTTCTCCCGCGCCTCCCATTGTTCGTCGACGCTGCGACCCGCGGGAGTCTGCCGGTCGAGCTCGTCCATTCCCTGCGCGGTGCCGAAACGCTGCTCGACCTTATCCCGAACCGAGTCGAATGTCGGCACTCCGGAAGTGGAATAGCCGCCGGTGGCGGTGGGTGCGCCGGTTCCCGGCAGCCCTGACGGTACCGGCGGTACCGGGATCGAGCCTCCGACCTGCCCCGATGCGACGGGCACCACATCCGCGTCGATGACGTTCGTGTCCAGAGTCACAGGTGTGCCGGTTTCGGCATTACCGAAGTCGACCTGGGCCAGTGCGGCGGCGACCGCGCCGAGCCCGGGGCGTCCGGCGACCGCGGCGCGCAGCACCCCAACCAGCTCGTCGTCGGGCAGCGCAGCCAGGCGGCCGAGGAGTTCGCTCGTTTCGCTCATACCGCCAGGCTACGCAGAATCGGCGAGGGTCGAGGTGGCCGTTATCGGTCGGCCCAGTCAGCGATGATCTTCGCCCACTCGGCGCCGAGGGTGTCGATCACGTCGTTGTGGCCCGCGCCGGGGACCACGATGAGCTGTTTCGGATCGTGTGCTGCCGCGTACAGGCGTTCGGCATGGCGCAGCGGGAGGAGTTCGTCGCGGTCGCCGTGCATCATCAGGACGGGGACGCGCAGGTTCTTGATGTGGCGCAGGCTCGGATACGCGTTCGGGATCAGCGGGGCGGGCAGGAACGGGTAGACCGAGCGGGCGGCGGCGCGCATGCCGCTGAACGTCGACATCAGGATCATGCCCTGTGGCGGATGCTGCGCGGCCAGCTCCAGCAGTACCCCACCGCCGAGGGATTTGCCCAGGTAGTAGACCCGATCGGGGTCGACTTCGGGCTGCTCGAGCAGGGCCAGGCGGGCGGCTCTGGCGTCGAGGTAGGTGCCCTGTTCGCTCGGCGTGCCCGCGCTGTGGCCGAAGCCGCGGTAGTCGAAGGCGAGCACGTCGAAACCGGCTTCGACCAGCAGGGCGATGATCGCGACACGGTCGCCGATGGTGCCCGCGTTACCGTGCGCGTACAGGATGTGGCCGCGGGGGCGCTCGGCGCGCACGAACCAGCCGTGCACGTCCACGCCGTCGGCGGTGCGCATGGTCAGCTCGCGGTAGTCCAGACCCAGCGCCGCCGGGGTTCGGGCGAGGTGCTTGTCGGGGTGATAGACCAGCGCGTTCAGCACGCGCGTCGCGGGGTGCCGGATCACTTGCCGCGGCCCGACTGGAAGCCGAAGTCCCAGTTGTAGAGGCGGGCGATCTCCACCACGCCACCACCTGGCTGACCGGCGGGCGGACGGACGAAGGCGCCCTCGCGGCGCACCACGAACTCGCCGTTGACGTTCTCCAACGCGAACAGCACCGCGTCGCGGGAGTTGTCGGAGCAGCCGTCGAGGGTCATCTCGATGGGCGCGGAGTTCGCCGTTTGCAGGGTGACGGTGGCGTGGACATTGCGGAAATCGCTGGCACCGTCATAGATCGAGGCGAACACCAGGATCCGGCGGATGAACTGCGTGCAGTCGAGGTTGACCGACAAGTTCTCGCCGGTGATGCTCGCGCCCGTGCGGTCGTCCTGGTCGAGATGGATGAACGGCGGTTCGTACAGGGCGCCGAAGCGGCGGTCCAAGGCTCGCACGGAACCGATTGCGCCGTTGACCAATTCGAAGAAGCAGCACAGGTCGAGGTCGATGTTCTTGCCGCGGAGCTTGCCGAAGAGACGGCCGGTGGCGGCCATCGAGGTCCAGTTGAGGTTCACCCGCATGACGCCGCCGGTGGCGCCGTGTTTCGTCAGGGAGACGGACGGGGCCTCCTTGGTGAGCGACACCTTGGCGAGGTTGACCGGAGGTGATGCGGGCGGGGCAAATGGGGGGTTGCGCTGGGGCGCAGGAATGAACGGCTGAGCCGGCGGAATGTGGGACTGTGTCTGACTCGGCTGCCCCGGCGGCGGAGGCGGCGGCGGGGCTATGGGAGCAGCGGGGGCGTCGTCGACCGAGATGCCGAAATCGGTAGCGAGCCCGGCCAATCCGCTGTCGTACCCCTGGCCCACGGCGCGGAACTTCCACGCGCCCTGGCGGCGGTACAGCTCACCGAGCACGAACGCGGTTTCGGTGGTCGCCCCCGTGCTGTCGAACCGCGCGACCTCGACACCGTTCGCCACATCGATCACCCGAATGTAGAGCCCCCGGAACTGCCCGAACGTCCCTCCATCCGCTGAAGCGGCCAGCACGATCGTCTCGATCTGCGCCTCGACCTGCCCGAGATTCACCGACAGCGCATCGACAACGGTCTGCCCCTGCTGCTTGCCCTCGTACCGAACCGCCCCCGAGGGATGCACAGCCTGGTTGTAGAACACGAAGTCGTCGTCGGAGCGCACCTTCGCCCCCGCGAGCAACAGGGCGGAAGCATCAGCATCAGGCACCCCCGACCCCGCCTGCCAACCCAATTCGACCCGGACAACGGCAGCGGGCACCGCAACGTTGGCGCCTTTCATCATCGACACATCGTCCAACCTATCCCGCCGCCACACCCAGCGCCCCCACTCCCCGCTGAACACCGAAGGCCGCCCGGTGGAAACCGGACGGCCTTCGGGGGTCGAGCGAGGATCAGCCGCGCAGTTCGGCGCCGACCGCGGTGGTGGCCGAGGCGACGGCGGCGTCGCGGGCGGCGCTGGCCTCGTCTTCGGTGAGGGTGCGGTCGGGGGCACGGAAGCGCAGGGCGTAGGTGAGGGATTTGCGGCCCTCGCCTGCCTGGGCGCCTTCGTAGACGTCGAACAGGGTGATGCTCTCGAGGAGGTCGCCGCCGCCGGTGCGCAGTGCCGTTTCCACCTGGGCGGCGGGCACGGCCTTCTCGACGCTGATCGACACGTCCTGCAGGACGGCCGGGAACGCCGAAATCGTCGGCGCGGGCAGGGATACGTTCAGCGGCAGGGCGTCGAGGTCGACTTCCAGCGCGCAGGTGCGCGGGGGCAGGCCCGCGCGCTCCAGAACGGCGGGGTGCAGTTCGCCCGCGTGGCCGACGACCACACCGTCGACGAGCAGTTCCGCGCAGCGACCGGGGTGCCACGGGAGGTAGGCGGCGGACCGGCGTTCGATGGTGACGCCCGCCGCGTCGGCGAGGTCGTCGACCAGCGCGAAGGCGTCGGCGGCCTCGGCCGGACGGCCCGGCCCCCACGGCCCGCGTGGATCGTGCTTGCCGCTGAGTACCGCGGCCACGTGCACCGGCTGCGCGGGCAGCGACGCGTTCAGTTCGGCGATCTGCTCGTCGGTGGGACGCCGGTCCACCGGCAGTGCCTCGACCGCGTGGGTCTCGGAACCGGGCTGGACCACCTGGGCGATGCCATAGATGGTGAGGTCGCGCGCACCGCGAGAGATGTTGCGGGCGGCCACTTCCAGCAGACCCGGCAGCAACGTGGTCGGCAGTTCCGGTCGGTCGCTGTCGAGGGGATTCAGCACCCGGGTGGTGTTGCGGCGCGGGTCGTCGGCATCCAGACCCCACACCTCGAACACACCGCCGGGCAGGAACGCGGGCGGCGGCACCTCGACGGCACCGGCGAAGGCCAGCGCCCGGCTCACCGCACGGCGACGCTGCTGCAGCGCGGTCAGGCCACGGCCACCGGGCGCGGTCGGCAGGATGGACGGGATCTGCTCGAGACCTTCCAGCCGCAGGACCTCTTCGACCAGGTCAGCGGGCTGCGAAAGGTCGGGCCGCCAGCTCGGCGGGGTGACGAGCAGCTGGGTCTTGCCCGCGTCGTTGACCTCGATCTCGACGCCAGCGCCGATCTGGGCGAGCCTGCGCACCGAGGTACCGGCGGGGTAGGTGACACCGGCGACGCGATCGGGCAGGTCGATGTCCATCGCGATCGGCGCGACCGGTTCCGATGGCACCCGGATATCGGTGAGCGCGGATTCGATGGTGCCGCCGGTGATGTCGGCGAGCAGGGTCGCGGCGCGGTCGAGCGCGGCGATATTGATCTCGGGATCGACGACGCGTTCGTAGCGCTTGCCCGCTTCCGAGGAGAGCTTGTGCCGGCGCGCGGTCCGGTACACCCGCAGCGGGTTCCAGACGGCGGCTTCCAGGACCACATCGGTGGTCTCGGCGCCGACCTCGGTGCTCGCGCCACCCATGACACCGGCGAGGGAGATGACGCCGGAATCATCGGCGATCACCACGTCCTCGGCGTCGAGGGTGCGCTCGGTGTCGTCGAGGGTGCGCAGGGTCTCACCCTTGTGCGCCGAGCGAACCACCAAGCCGCCGTGCAACTTCGCGGCATCGAAGGCGTGTAGTGGCTGACCGAGTTCGAGCATCACGTAGTTGGTGACGTCGACCGCCGGGGAGATCGGGCGCATCCCCGACAGCATCAGCCTGCGCTGCAACCACAGCGGGCTCACCGCGTTCGGGTTCATCCCGGTGACACGGCGCACGCCGAAGCGGGTGCACTCGGAATCGTCTTCCAACCGCACCGGCCAGGCCTGCGCGTCGGCCTCGGGCAGCGTGCGCACGGCGGGGTCGGCGTATTCGAGGTCGAAGCCGCAGGCCAGCTCGCGAGCCAGACCGCGCACCGAGAAGCAGTAGCCACGATCGGGGGTGATGTTGAGTTCGATGATCGTGTCATCGGTGCCCAACAGCACATTCGCGTCGTCGCCGGGCTGCGCCGAACCGGGCTCGAGCACCAGGATGCCGTCATGATCCTTGCCGATGCCGAGTTCGGCGACCGAGCAGATCATGCCGTTGGAGGTGTGGCCGTAGGTCTTGCGCGAGGAGATCTTGAACCCGCCGGGCAGCTCACCACCGGGCAGCACGACCACCACGAGGTCGTCCACGGCGAAATTACGTGCGCCGCAGACGATTTCCTGCAATTCGGGGTTGCCGACGTCGACCTTGCAGAAGCGGATCGGCTTCTTGAACTCGGTCAGCTCGGTGATCTCGGCGACGCGGCCGACGACCAGCGGCTTGTCGATACTGCCGCCGATCGGCTCGAGCTTGTCGACCTCTTCGACTTCCAGACCCACCCGGACGAAGCCCGCGTCGAGTTCTTCCGCCGACACCGACCACTCGGGGGTGGTGCGCTGCAGGATCTCGGTCAGCCAGGACTGCGCTACTCGCACTTGACGTTTCGCTCTCTCTTAAGACCGGATACCGAAGGGCAGGGTGAACCGCACGTCACCCTCGACGATGTCGCGCATGTCGGGGATGGTGGTCTGGAACTGCAGGGTGCGCTCCATGCCCATGCCGAACGCGAACCCGGAATACACCTCGGGATCGATGCCGCTGGCGATCAGGACCTTCGGGTTGACCATGCCGCAGCCGCCCCACTCGATCCAGCCCGCGCCGCCCTTCTTGTTCGGGAACCACACGTCGACCTCGGCCGAGGGTTCGGTGAAGGGGAAGTAGTTGGGGCGCATACGAGTTCGGGTCTCGGGGCCGAACATGGCGCGCGCGAACGCGTCAAGGGTGCCGCGCAGGTGCGCCATGGTGAGACCCTTGTCGACCGCCAGGCCCTCCACTTGCGAGAACACCGGGGTGTGGGTGGCGTCGAGCTCGTCGGTGCGGAAGGTGCGGCCGGGGCACGCGATGTAGATCGGCACGTCGCGGGTGAGCATGGTCCGCACCTGGACCGGGGAGGTGTGCGTGCGCAGCACCTGGCGCGAACCCTCCGGGGCGATGTGGAAGGTGTCCTGCATGGTGCGCGCGGGGTGATCGGGCAGGAAGTTCAGCGCGTCGAAGTTGTAGTGCTCGGTCTCCACCTCGGGGCCCTCGGCGACCTCCCAGCCCATGCCGATGAAGAAGTCGGCGATCTGCTCGGAGATGACGGTGATCGGGTGCCGGGCGCCGACCGGCTGACGGCGCGCGGGCAGCGTGACGTCGATCTTCTCGGAGATGAGCACCGCCTGGTCACGCTCCGCCAGGAGCGCGGCACGGCGTGCCTCGAACGCGTCGGAGACCCGCTTGCGCGCGACGTTGACCCGCTTACCGGCCTCGGCCTTCTCTTCCTTGGGCACACTGCCCAGCCCACGCTGCGCGAGCGCGATCGGCGACTTACCGCCGATGTAGTCGGTCTTGGCAACCGCCAGCGCATCCAGGTCGCCCGCCGCCGCGAACGCCTTCTCGGCCTCGGCCGCCGCTGCCGCGAGTGCCTCCTCGGTCAGCGAGGCGCTCTGCTCGACTCCACTATTGTCGTCGGCCACGATTGTTCGACTCTCCCCTGGGGATCGGTTCGCGGGCGCGTCATTGCCATCCCGCATCGGTGCTGCGTAAATCCTATGGGATGGTGCTGACGCGATTCATCCGGATTACTAGCGACACGATCAGCGCAGGTCGACAGGGGTCGGGTGGTGGACCGATCAGCGCACATGCGCCGACCTCACACCCGGCGCCTATGAGGTCTGTGTCGGCGGCATCCACGCCGGCGCGCCGGTCACGACCGTCACCCGCATAACCCTCGTACGGGATCCCGCGATCGCGGACTGCCCGATCAGGTCGGGGGTCGCGGCGCGGCTACTCGTCGTATCGCGGCAGGCACGCAGTGTCGAGGGACAACCCCAGGGGTTCGGGAGGCTGACCTGGTCGAGCCAGTGATCAACCGGCTCATCGCGGTGACCTGGCAAGCACCGGCGGTTTCGGGCCGACTCCCGGGATCAGATCCACGACGAGCAGCTCTCGACCGAGTCGGCGGTGTAGCCGGAACCCCTGCACGGAGCTCCATGGCAGCAAGATCGAGTCGGGTGCGGTGTCGAGGCGCCGTACCGCGCGATACCGGATCTGTGCGCGGCATCGGTGTTGTGCCCGAAATCGGCTGTTTCTCAGGGGAATCGGAAACTTTCTGAATTCGAGGGAACCGAATGGGTTCGGGGTGCGTCCAACTGAGCAAATACACCGGCGTGTTCGACTCGAGAACAGGATGACTCGATGGCTGAACAGACTTGCGATCCGACCTCGCCGCAGGGGCGACGTGGTCGGGTTACCGCGGCGGGGAGCGGGCTTGCGTTGTGTGGCTTCGGGATTCGACCGGTGGGGCGGCGGCCGTTTCCGCGTGCAGCGGGGTTGTGCGCGAACCGGCCCGAACAGCAGGCGCAGGGGCAGCATCCGGACGGTGTCGGATGACGGGGCTCGGTGACCGTCGGGTCGTGTCGGCCGGTGCACTCTCGTTTGTTCGATTCCAGGCTGCCCAGCCCCATCGACACGGACGGTATCCGGGCGTGTTCGGCCTGGTGAACGGGTTGTGGGCGGCCGGGCAGTTGAGTGCTCGGGAGGTGCGGTTCCGCCGGACCGGCAATGATTGGTTCAGCGAGAATCTGACGAATCCGAGCGATGTGGATCCACGGGTGTACGACCGGGCACTGAATCCGGGTGCGGCCTCGTGGTTCAAGGCGGGTGCGGTGTCGATGATCGAGCGGGTCGAGGGGTATCTCGCGATTCTCGATGCGCACGGGGTCGCGTGGGCGCGGTTGGATTCCGAGGCGCCGGGAGACATCATCTACGACGACAACGAGCAGGTGGTTGTCGTGCCCTTCGGCGACAACCACCTGCTCCGGGAACCTGCGGCAGGCAGCTATTCCGCGGGGTGGTTGTGCCGGGGCAGGAACGCGGCCACTACCGCGGCACAGGCGACCAGCGCGGCGCCCACCCAGACCGCGGGCACCAGGCCGTCCACGTAGGCCTGCGGGTCGGTGTAGGAGCCGTAGGAGGCGAAGACCGAGGCCAGGACGGCGATGCCCATGGCGACGCCGACTTCGCGGACGGTGCTGCTGATTCCCGACGCCATGCCCTGGTCAGCGGGGGAAGCGCTGGCCATGACGATGGTGGAGGACGGGGCGAAGGTGAGGCCCATGCCGATACCGCCGAGCACGAAGGGGGCGACGAAGGCGAGGTAGGGGACGTCTGCGGTGGTGATCATCGCCATCCACGCCAGGGAGACCGCCAGGCACAGTTGACCGATCGCGATGAGAGTACGAGCGCCGACGCGGTCGACGATCAGGCCGGCCAGCGGGGCGACGACCATCGGGACCATCGTCCACGGCATCGTGCGGATGCCGGATTCCAGCGGCGAATAGCCCTGGACCACCTGGAAGAACTGAGCGAGCAGGAAGATCGAGCCGAAGACACCGGACGAGAAGCCGAAGGACACGATGAAGCTGAGGCTCAGGCCGCGGGAGGTGAACATGCGTAGCGGGAGCATCGGGTCGGCGACGTAGCTTTCCCAGGCGACGAACGCGACAAGCAGCGCGGCGCCACCGATCAGCGCGGTGAGAACCTGCGGTGCGGTCCAGCCGTCGTCGGCACCGTGGATGACACCCCACACCAGCGCGAGCACGCCACCGGCCGAGAGCAGCACGCCCAGGTAGTCGAGTTTCCTCGCGGTGCCCCGTGATTCAACGAGCATGCGCGCGGCGAAGGGCAGTGCCAGCAGGCCGATGGGGACATTGAGCCAGAAGATCCACTGCCAATTCAGTCCGTCGACCACCGCGCCGCCGACCACCGGGCCGACCGCGACACCCAGGCCGGCGATGCCACCCCAGATGCCGATCGCGGCGCTGCGCATCTTGGCGGGCACCGCGGCGGCGAGCAGCGTGAGCGACAACGGCATCACCGCCGCACCGCCGACGCCTTGCACCGCACGGGCAGCGATCAGCTGCCACGGTTCAGTGGCCAGCGCGCACGCCGCCGAGGCGACGACGAAGATGCCGATGCCCGCCAGGAACACCCGGCGACGGCCGATCCGGTCACCCAGGGCCGAGGCCGACAGCAAGAGCGCGGCGAAGGACAGCGTGTAGGCGTTGATGAACCACTGCAGATCCGAAAGCGAAGCTCCCAGTTCGGCTTTGATCACCGGAAGGGCGTTCGTCACGACCAGGTTGTCCAACGTCACCATGAACATCGGAATGCCGACGGCGGCGATGACCGCACCGAGCGGCTTGGGCTTCACCCCGGAATTCAGTGGCGTCACGGCGGCTCGCGCGTCGCCGGATTCGAGTGTTTGCGTCATGCCGAGCCCTTAGTTGTTATTGACTGATAACTTCTCCGTTCATGTTTATGCATCGACTGATAACATGTCAAGAGGCAATCGACGAGGAGGCAGCGCCGCCATGACCAGAACCCGGATGACCGCGTCGGAGCGCAGCGCCCAGGTGCTCGAAGCGGCGATCCGCGCGTTTGCCGAATCTGGTTACGCCGCAACGAAAACCGATGAGATCGCGCGGCTGGCGGGAGTTTCGCAGCCCTATGTGATCCGGCTGTTCGGGACCAAGCAGCAGTTGTTCATCGCCTGCCTGCTCGAGGTGTGCACCCGCATCGAGCAGGTGTTCCGCGACGCGGAGATCGCCCCCGGCGCCGATGCCGCGGCAGCATTGCGCGCCCTCGGCCAGGGCTACGACGTCTTCCTGGCCGAGCGTGAACTGCCCCTCGTCCTGCTGCACGGCGCCGCCGCCAGCGCGGATCCGGTGATCGGCGACCACATGCGGGAGCGGTTCGGACGGATGTATCGCCTGATCGGCGAACTCACCGGCGCCGACACCCTCGAATCACGCCGCTTTGTCGCGACCGGCATGCTGCTGACAATCATGACCGCGATGCAAGTCGCGGGCAGCGATGCCATCGAACTCCCCTGGGCCACTGAAATCCTCACCGACCTGCGCAGCGCCACCACGCCCGAGTGCTGAGACCGCTCAGCGGGCGAGCAGCGCGGGCCAGTTCTGCGCGCGGGCCCAGTCGGCGAACGAGTGCCAGGCGACGTCCGGATAGTCGCGGCGCAGGCCACTGACGTCGACATCGAGTCCGACGGTGGCGAAGTATTCGAACATGGCGGCCAGATCTTCGGAGTGGCGGCGGACAACGAAGAGCGGGACTTCGTGGTGGGCGATCGGGCGATCGATGGCGACGGCCAGTGCGGCAGCCAGTCGGGCCGGGGTGAGTTCGTCGGCGGCGAGATCGATGCGGCGGTCCGCGAATTCGGCCCGGCGATCGAGGGTGAGCGCGGCGAAGGCCCCGATGTCCTCGGCGCAGATGAGGGTGAGCGACCGGTCGGCGGGCATCGGCCAGGCGAAGGTGCCGTCGCGCAGAGCGTCGAGGGTCCAGCCGGTGGCGTAATTGTCCATGAACGCGGCGGGCGCGATGACGGTCCACGCGACGCCGCTCGCCCGCAAGTGCTCTTCGATCGCGAATTTGCTGTCGTAGTGCGGGATTCCGGTGGCGCGGTCGGCGTGCGCGGCGGAGGTGAAGACGATGTGGCCGACGCGCGCGGCGACGGCGGCGTCGACCACGGTGACCCCCTGGCGGGTTTCGACCACGGTGTCGGTGCCGAACGGCGTGGTCACGAGGAAGAGCGAATCGACAGCGACCAGGGCGACGTCGAGGGATTCACGGTCGTCGAAGTCGGCGTAATGGACCTCGGCGCCGAGCTCGCACAACGCCACGGCGGCGGGACTGTCGGGAAATCGGGTGAGCGCGCGGATGCGGTGACCCATGGCGAGCAGGGCGCGAGCGGTGGCGCCGCCCTGTGCGCCGGTGGCGCCGGTAACGGCGATGGTGAGCACGATGTACCTCCGGTATGATTTGCTGTGCGGCGCATTAACTGCGCCATGCAGTAATCTAACCGTCTTAACTGCGTCGCGCAGCTAATTAGGAGTGTGATCCGAATTACAGAGCAGAGTAGATCGGCCCGCTACGCGGAGTTGTCGCGCGTCTCGCGGCAGTACATGGCCTCGTATGTCCTGTTCAACCAGGCTGTCGCCGACCATCTGGGCTTGCACCCCACCGATCTGCAGTGCCTGAGCCTGCTCACCGCCGAGCCGAGGCCACTCACCGTCAAACAGATCGCCGACATGACCGGACTCACCACCGGCTCCGCCACCCGCTTGGTCGACCGGCTCGAGCGCGACGGCTATGTGGTGCGCGAACCCGACGCCGACGACCGCCGTCGGGTCCTGGTCTCCCCCGTGCCCGAGCGCGTCGCGCGCGTCACCGCCGTATGGGACGACCTCGGCGCAGGCTGGGAGGCGCTACTCGACACCCACACCGAGGACGAGCTCGCGGTGATCACCGAGCACATGCGCAGGGCCGAACAGCTCAGCCATACCCAGATCGACCATCTCCGTGGCCGGAGCGCACCGTCGTGAGGACTACGTCGCGTGCTGCACGCGGGCGCTCGCGTAGAGGCAGATAGCCGCTGCCGCAGCCAGATTCAGGCTCTCGGCGCGGCCGTGGATGGGGATGCGGATGCGGTGGTCGGCGCGCGCCGCGACGGCGGGATCCAACCCGTGCGCCTCGTTGCCGAAGAGCCAGGCAACCGGGCCGCTGAGGATCTCGTCGGCGGAATCGAGATCCACTTCGCCGGTGGCGGCGGTCGCGAGGATCGTCACGCCCGCGGCGGAGATCGCGTCGAGCGTGGCGGTGATGTCGCGGCTGCGGGCGATCGGGACGTGGAACAGCGAGCCCGCGCTGGCACGAACGCATTTGCCGTTGTGCGGGTCGACGGTGTCGCCCGCGAGGACCACGCCGTCGGCGCCGACCGCGTCGGCGACCCGGATCAGGGTGCCCGCGTTGCCGGGTTCGGCGATTTCGACGGGGACGGCGAGCATGCGTGGGCCGCCGTCGAGGATCTCGCCCAGCGGCACGTCGATCAGTTCGCACACGGCGACGAGGCCGGGCGCGGTGACGGTTTCGCCGAGATGTTCGGCGGCGCGATCGCTGACCAAGGTGGTGCGGACGCCGTCGGCGGTGGCACCGGCGATCAGCGCGTTGTCACGACCAGCGGCGGCAAGGGAGTAGAAGATCTCGCGGACGCGGCCGGTCTCCAGAGCAGCGGAGACGGCGTTGGCGCCCTCGGCGAGGAACAGGCCGGACTTGCGGCGCTGGGCCGCGCGCTGGAACTTGACAGCGGAAACGACCCGCGGATTGCGCTCGGAGAGCGCGTCCACGGGTCGTTCCGACAGATCGCTGTGTGTCGTCAAGCTCAGGCAGCGGTGGCCGGGGCGTTGACGTCGGCAGGCAGCGCGGCCTTGGCGACGGCCACCAGGCCGGCGAAGGCCTCGGCGTCCGAGACGGCGAGCTCGGCGAGGATCTTGCGGTCCACCTCGACACCAGCGGCCTTGAGGCCCTGGATGAAGCGGTTGTAGGTGATGTCGTTCAGACGCGCGGCGGCGTTGATACGAGCAATCCACAGCTTGCGGAAGTCACCCTTGCGCGCCTTGCGGTCGCGGTAGGCGTAGGTCAGCGAGTGGAGCTGCTGTTCCTTGGCCTTGCGGTACAGGCGCGAACGCTGGCCCCGGTAGCCCTTGGAGGCCTCGAGGATGGAACGGCGCTTCTTCTGAGCGTTGACGGCCCTTTTGACGCGTGCCACTTTGGTAGTCCTTGATCATCGGGGGGCGCGGCGGCGCCCGAATTCGGTAGTTGTCGGCGTCCGGTTATCCCGGCCGCGGAATCGTCGGGTTGCGACGGTCGAGCTGACCGGAAAGGTCAGGCGAGACCGAGCAGCCGCTTCACGCGGGGGACGTCGACGGAAGCGACGGACTCCGTGCCTTCCAGACGACGAGTCCGGCGAGAGGACTTGTGCTCCAGGAGGTGGCGACGGTTCGCCTGCTCGCGAAGCAGCTTGCCCCGGCCGGTCACCTTGAATCGCTTCTTGGCGCCGCTGTGGGTCTTGTTCTTCGGCATGGATTCCTCTATCTAGTCGTTGAAATCGTTTACTGCGGGTCGGCCGGCGCAGCCTGCTCGGCAGGCGCGGCCTGCTCGACCGGTGCGGCCGACTCGACGGGCGCGGCCGGTTCGGCACTCGCGGGACCGGTCGGCTGGCGAACTGCTGCCGGGGCCGAAGAGTCCTGCTGGGCCTTCACCCGCGTCTTCGCACCCTTGTGGGGCGCGAGGACCATGGTCATGTTGCGGCCGTCCTGCTTGGCCGAGGTCTCGACGAAACCGAGATCGGCCACGTCGGAGCCCAGACGCTGGAGCAACCGGAAGCCGAGTTCGGGACGCGACTGCTCACGACCGCGGAACATGATCGTGACCTTGACCTTCGACCCGGCTTCGAGGAAGCGAACGACGTTGCGCTTCTTGGTCTCGTAGTCGTGGTCGTCGATCTTCGGACGGAGCTTCTGCTCCTTGATCACGGTCTGGACCTGGTTCTTACGGGACTCGCGCGCCTTCTGCGCGGTCTCGTACTTGAACTTGCCGTAGTCCATGATCTTGCAGACCGGCGGACGGGCATCGGGTGCTACCTCGACGAGGTCGAGGTCGGCTTCGAGCGCGACGCGTAGTGCATCTTCAACACGCACGATCCCAACCTGTTCGCCGCCGGGTCCGATGAGTCGAACCTCGGGAACACGGATGCGATCGTTGATGCGGGTCTCAGTGCTGATGGGGCCTCCTAGGTCAAGCGGTGTCGTCTTAACGACCGCACGCAATAACTGCAACCCCTGTTTCAACACGAAAGCCCCGCTGCGGTATTTCTCCGCGACGGGGCCCGATGTCGACCGATCGCCCACAGCCGATGCCCTCACGAGCTCGGTTGTCGACCCCCGCATGCCGAGGCACACGGGAAACCCATCACAATGAACGGGTGACCGGGACCGTTGATCCGAACGATTGCTCGCCGGTAACGGTGGGAGTCGGGCTCCACTTATCTGCCCCACAGATGCATGACACATCCAGGGGCGGTCGTCAGCGGAAAGTCTAGCATGGCGTTGGGCTATCACCGAATCGGCCGGGCCCGATCATCGACGATCGGGCTCGCTATAGCCTGATCAGCATGACTGACGAGCTCGATCCTCCTGTGCGCGACCTGGCCGACATCCCCGCTGTCGAGGTGATCAGCCGGGCCGCCGTGATGCTGATGAGTTCGGCGGCGGAGAAGCTGGGCCTGGCCGGGGAGAACCCGAATTCGGGCGCGGGGGTCGATCTCGACGAGGCGCGCCGGGTGATCACCGCGCTGGCCGGGCTGGTCACGTCGTCGGTGGAGTACCTCGGCCCGCACGCGGGCCCGATCCGCGAGGGCTTGCAGGCGCTGCAGCGCGCGTTCCGCGAGGCGTCCTCGGTGCCGGACGCGCCGGGGATGGGCCCGGGCGAGAAGTACACAGGTCCGGTGCACTGACAGTTCCACCGATGAAAAGATCCGCCGGCGCTAGTGCGCCGGCGGATCTTTTTTCGTCTGCTGCGAACTGGAGCCGCGACTCAGACAGTGGGGGTCGGAGTGGGGCCGCCCGGGGTGACCGACACGGCCGAGCCAGTGGCGAGCATGTTGGCGAGGGCGGTGAACAGCGCCGCGCTTCCGGTATCCATGACAGGTGTTCCTTTCGATACTTCCAGGTCAGGCGGTCGGCTTGGTGGGCTCGTAAGCCAACGACGACCCGCCTGCGAGGAAACCGAGAATCTGGGCGATGAGCGCCGTGGTGGCTTCATCCATGAGGACGTTCCTTTCGAACTACACGACGATCGAGCCGCCGACAAACCGCTACTACCCGGTGGTCCGGGGACGGTGAGGCGAATGTTACCTACGGCTGTTTCACTTCGTGGAGGTTTCGGAAAGTCCCTGCCGCGATCTCGAAGGAAAGGTATCCGGACTCAGCGCAGCGCGGCCGCCTTTCGCGCCAACCGCTTGGCCGCCGGTGTTTCCGCCGGTGCCTTCTTCGCCGCGGGGGCGGCTTTCTTGGCTGCCCTCTTCGCGGCGGGCTTCTTCGGCGCGGGTGCCGCCAGCACCTCCTTGAGGAACTGTCCGGTGTAGCTGTCCGACACCCCGGCGATGTCTTCCGGGGTGCCGGTGGCGACCACGGTGCCGCCGCCGGAACCGCCCTCGGGGCCCATGTCGATGACCCAGTCGGCGGTCTTGATGACATCGAGGTTGTGCTCGATCACGATCACCGTGTTGCCCTTGTCGACCAGGCCGTTGATCACCTTGAGCAGCTTGCGGATGTCCTCGAAGTGCAGACCGGTGGTCGGCTCGTCGAGGATGTAGACCGTCCGGCCCATGGATCGCTTCTGCAGTTCGGCGGCCAGTTTCACGCGCTGGGCCTCACCACCGGACAATGTCGGGGCGCTCTGGCCGAGACGCACGTAACCCAGGCCGACCTCGACGAGCGTCTTGAGGTAGCGGTGGATCGAGGTGATCGCCTCGAAGAAATCCGCGGCCTCGTCGATCGGCATGTCGAGGACTTCGGCGATGGTCTTGCCCTTGTAGTGCACCTCGAGGGTTTCCCGGTTGTAGCGAGCGCCGTGGCAGACCTCGCAGGGGACGTACACATCGGGCAGGAAGTTCATCTCGATCTTGAGCGTGCCGTCGCCCGAGCAGGCTTCGCAGCGGCCGCCCTTGACGTTGAAGGAGAACCGCCCGGGTTGGTAGCCGCGCACTTTGGCCTCGGTGGTGGAGGCGAACAGGGTGCGGATCTTGTCGAAGACGCCGGTGTAGGTGGCCGGATTCGAGCGGGGGGTGCGGCCGATCGGCGACTGGTCGACCTGCACCAGTTTGTCGAGGTTGTCGAGACCGTTGATCCTGGTGTGCCTGCCCGGCACCTGGCGGGCGCCGTTGAGCTTGTTCGCGAGAACGGTGGCCAGGATGTCGTTGACCAGGGTGGACTTGCCCGAACCCGAGACACCGGTGATCGCGGTGAGCACACCCAGCGGGAACGCCACGTCGACGTTCTGCAGATTGTGTTCGGTGGCCCCGACGACGGTGAGCTTGCGCTTCTTGTCGATCGCCCGCCGCACCAGCGGCAGCTCGATCTGCTCCCGGCCGGAAAGGTAAGCGCCGGTGAGGGATTCGGGCTCGGTGAGCAGCTCCTCGTAGGGGCCGCTGTGTACCACGCGGCCGCCGTGCTCGCCGGCGAGGGGGCCGATGTCGACCACCCAGTCCGAGGCGCGGATGGTGTCCTCGTCGTGCTCGACGACGATCAACGTGTTGCCCAGTTTCTTCAACCGCAGCAGCGTCTCGATGAGCCTGCGGTTGTCGCGCTGGTGCAGACCGATCGACGGCTCGTCGAGAACATAGAGGACACCGACCAGACCCGAACCGATCTGCGTGGCCAATCGGATGCGCTGGGCCTCACCACCGGACAGGGTCGCGGCGGCGCGCGAGAGCGTCAGGTACTCCAGGCCCACGTCGAGCAGGAACCCGAGCCTGGCCTGAATCTCCTTGAGCACCTGGCCGGCGATCGCGGTCTCGCGCTCCCCCAGCGTGAGCGAGTTCAGGAAGTGCGCGCAGTCGCCGATGGACAGCTCGCTGACCTCGGCGATCGACTTGTCGGTGCCGTCGGAGGCAAGGGTGACGGCCAGGATCTCCGGGCGCAGCCGCGAGCCGTTGCAGACCGGGCAGGCCACATCGCGCATGTAGCCGTCGTAGTGCTCCTTCATCTGCTCGGACTCGGTGTTGTCCATGCGCCGCTGCAGGAACGGCATCACGCCTTCGAAATCGGCGTAGTAGGAGCGCTTGCGGCCGTAGCGGTTGGTATAGGACACATGGACCTGGTCGGAGCTGCCTTCCAGCACCGCCTTGCGCGCCTTCGCGGGCAAGTCGCGCCACGCGGTGTCCATCGAGAAGCCGACCGCCTCGGCCAGGCCCGAGAGCAGCCGGTTGAAGTATTCGGCGGTCTGCCCGCGCGACCACGGTGCGATCGCACCCTCGGCCAGGCTCAGGTCCGGATCGGGCACCACCAGTTCCGGGTCGACCTCCTTGCGGATGCCGAGGCCGGTGCAGTCAGGGCAGGCGCCGTAGGGCGAGTTGAAGGAGAACGAGCGGGGCTCGAGGTCTTCGATGTCGAGGGGGTGGCCGTTGGGGCAAGCCAGCCGCTCGGAGAAGCGGCGCTCACGATCGTGGGCGTGCTCGTCGCGGTCGACGAAATCGAGCACGACGATGCCGTCGGCCAGGCGCAGCGCGGTCTCGATCGAGTCGGTGAGGCGCTGTTTGGAGGCGGCCTTGACCGACAGGCGGTCGACGACCACCTCGACGTCGTGCTTCTCCTGTTTCTTCAGCTTCGGCGGATCGGTGAGCGGATACACCACGCCGTCGACCCGCACACGCGAGTAACCCTGGGTCTTGAGCTGGTCGAACAGGTCGACGAACTCGCCCTTGCGGGTGCGCACCACCGGCGCGAGCACCTGGAACTTGAGACCGTCGTCCATGGCCAGCACCTGATCGACGATCTGCTGCGGACTCTGCTTTTCGATCAGCTCATGGCAGACCGGGCAGTGCGGCGTGCCCGCGCGGGCGTAGAGCAGGCGCAGGTAGTCGTAGACCTCGGTGATGGTGCCGACCGTGGACCGCGGGTTGCGGTTGGTCGACTTCTGGTCGATCGACACCGCGGGCGAGAGACCCTCGATGAAGTCGACATCCGGCTTGTCCATCTGCCCGAGGAACTGTCGCGCGTAGGCCGACAGCGATTCGACGTAGCGGCGCTGCCCCTCGGCGAAGATCGTGTCGAACGCCAGGCTCGACTTCCCGGAACCGGACAGACCGGTGAACACGATCAGGCTGTCGCGCGGCAAATCCAGGTCTACACCTTTCAGGTTGTGTTCCCGAGCTCCGCGCACAGTGAGGCGTTCCGCCACCTGGTGAATCCCTTCTCCATCGTCATCCGCCGACCGGACATATTCCCCCGTCGTCAATGCTAGGCGGGGGGTCCGACAAGTTTCGGTGCGCGGCCGCGATGCCCCCTCGACCGTGCGCGCTGCACAGGGGGCGTGACACTTCTGGTTCACCGACCCGCCCCACAACCGAGATGCGCGGATTATGTTGGACCACAAGGGTGGATCGTTCGACATGATGAAGGAGCCGACGTGCTCGAGGTGTTCCTGGTCGACGACCACGAGATCGTCCGGCGCGGGTTGATCGACCTCCTGGAAGGTGATCCAGAACTCACTGTGATCGGTCAGGCAGGCGGCGTCGCCGAGGCGATGGTGCGCATCCGCGAGGCCCGCCCCGATGTCGCGGTGCTCGATGTGCGGTTACCCGACGGCAACGGCATCGAACTGTGCCGAAACCTGCTCGCCGAGTTCGACGACCTGCACTGCCTGATCCTGACCTCGTTCTCCGACGAGCACGCCATGCTCGACGCCATCCTGGCCGGAGCCAGCGGGTATGTCGTCAAGAACATCGACGGGATGAAGCTGGCGGACGCGATCAAACAGGTCGGCGCGGGCCACTCGCTGCTCGACACCCGCGCCGCCGACGCCTTGCGCGCCCGGCTGCGCCGCAGCGCCGAACCGTCGGGACCACTGGCCGGGCTCACCGACCAGGAACGCCGGCTACTCGAACTGCTCGGTGAGGGCCTGACCAACCGGCAGATCGCCGCGCGCATGTTCCTCGCGGAGAAGACGGTCAAGAACTACGTGTCGCGGCTACTCGCGAAACTCGGTGTCGAACGTCGCACCCAGGCCGCCGTCCTGGCGACCAAACTTCGCGAGCCGTGACCGTTCAGGACGGGACGACGATGGTGAGATCCCCGTCATAGCGACGGTAGAGCAGGTTCCCGCGGCCGGTGTGGCTGTCGGTGAAGAACAGGTAGGGCAGCCCGGCGGCGCACAGCGCGTCGGAGGCTTCGTCCTCGGCGAAGACCGGAGCCGCGTCCTGCACCACCCGCACCGGCATCGCGCTCGCGGTGAGCGGCAGCTCGGCCGACGCACCCGCCGCGGCGGTGCGCCGCTGCCTGGCCAGCGCGACACCGTGCGGATCGGCCCAGGTGACGATGGCGTCCTCGCCGGTGTCGGCGTCGGTGAACAGGTAGGCGTCGTAGTCCATCGCGTCCAGCACCGTGCTGGCTTCCAGCGGGGTGCCGGTCATCAGGGCGCAGTCCTTGCGGCGGATGATCGGCCGCGTCTCGGTGATCTGGGCCAGCGGACGACGGGCCGGATCGGGCCACGCGCCGCGCGCTTCCTTACCCGCACGGCGGGCGAGCTGACGGTCGAGCCGCTCGGCGGCGAAGGTGACGGCGAAACCGCCGGGGCCGGTGACCTGGACTCGGGTGAAGGTGTCGTTGGTCCGGATGTTGGCCTGCACCAGCGTCGGCTCGTCGAAACCCTGCGGCGCGGTGACACGCACCCTGGCCGGACTGTCGAGGTGATGCCTGCGCATCACGCGCGTGATGGCCCGGACAGCGCGGGTGACGTCCTGGGCCGGCACTTCGCCACGCGTGGTCACGGCAAGCTCCGGGTCCGCGGCGGTCGTCCAGTGCTGGGTGCTCGACAACGAATTCATCATGTGCCCCACTTCTCGATCCCAATTCCCGGTGCCCAATGCCACCACTACCGCCGGTGCGAGTGAAGGGCCGAAAGTCCCCTCATTGCGGACTAGACTTTGTTGCGACTCACTCGAGGAGCTGCGAAGACGGGATACTGCGATGGCGAATGACGGTCGGGGCGGCCGCTATTCGGCTGACCAGACGGCATCGCGGCAGATGTTGCGCAGCCTGCTCGGCGAGGTCGCCGATCGGGTCGAGGTGATGATCGGCTCGCGTGATCGGATGGACGGTCTCGTCGAGGCCATGCTCACGGTCACCGCAGGTCTCGACCTTGACGAAACCCTGCGCACCATCGTGCGCACCGCGATGAATCTCGTCGACGCCCGCTACGGAGCGCTGGCGGTGCGCGGCCACGATCAGCAGGTCGCGCAGTTCATCGACGAGGGTATGCCGGATCAGATCCGCGACCGGATCGCGCGATTACCCGCGGGCCACGGCGTCCTCGGCGCGGTGTTCGCGCACAAGGCGCCGCTGCGGCTGGCCGATCTCACCCAGCACGAATCCTCGATCGGTTTTCCGGCGGGACATCCGCCGATGCACACGTTTCTCGGTGTGCCCGTCCGCATCCGGGACGAGGTGTTCGGCAGCCTCTACCTGACCGAGAAGTCCGACGGTCAGCCGTTCACCGAGGAAGACGAAGTCCTGGTCCTCGCGCTGGCGGCCGCGGCGGGGATCGCGGTCGACAACGCGCGACTCTACGAGCAGGCACGCACCAGGCAGGCCTGGATCGAGGCCACCCGCGATATCGCGACGGAATTCCTGGCCGGTACCGAATCCGACAGGGTGCTCGGCCATGTGGTCGATCACGCGCGCGGGCTGACCGGATCGCATCAGGCGTTCCTCGCCTCGGTGCCGGTGCCCGACGAATTGCCGGGCGAAATCAGCGAATTGGTGGTCACGCAGTGGACCGGCCCCGACGCGGGCCAGGACTGGCAGACCATTCCGATCGCGGGCACGGTGGTGGGTGACGCGTTCAGCAGACGGACACCACTGCGCTTCGACGATGTGTCGAAGGTGACCCTCGGCGTGGAGTTCCCCGTGGCCGAACTGCCCGGTGCCGGACCGGCTCTCGTGCTGCCGCTGTGCACACCCGATGCCACCCTCGGCGTCCTGGTGACCTTCCGGCCGCCGGGTTTCGCACCGTATTCCGACGAGATGCTCGAACTCACGGCGGCCTTCTGTGATCAGGCCGCGCTGGCGGTGCGACTGGCCGACGCGCAGCAGCGGATGCGCGAACTCGACCTCGTCGCCGACCGCGATCGGATCGCCCGTGATCTGCACGATCATGTGATCCAGCGGCTGTTCGCGATCGGCCTCACGGTGCAGGCGACCTTACCCAAAGCCGTGGTTCCCGAAGTGCGGCAACGCCTTTCGACAGTGATCATGGATCTGCAGGAGGTGGTGCAGGAGATTCGCACCTCCATCTTCGACCTGCACGCCAGCGGCTCGGGCCACAGCGAGGGCCTGCAGCAGCGCCTCGAGCTGGCGATCCGGCGCCAGACCGCCGACATCGCCCTGCGTGCGACGATCCAGGTGTCGGGCCCGCTGTCGGTGCTCGATCCGCAGCTGGCCGACCATGCCGAGGCGGTGGTGCGCGAGGCGGTGAGCAACGCGGTCCGCCATTCCGGCGCCGACACGGTCGCCATCGTGATCGAGGTGGCCGACGATCTGGTGATCACGGTGTCCGACAACGGCTGGGGCATTCCGAACCACGTGATCCGCAGCGGGCTGCGCAATCTCGAACAACGCGCGCAGGAGGCGGGCGGGCACTTCGAGATCGGCCCGGCCAAGCGCCCCGACGCCGACGGCAACCACCCCGAGATGCCGGGCACGCAGCTGCGCTGGGCGGTGCCGCTGCCCCAGGACGCGCCGACGACCGGCGGTTTCGCCCTGGCGGGCGGGCCAGAAACCGGCGAGGACTGACCTCAGACCTGGGCCAGGATCACCGCGGCGTTGTTGCCCCCCATACCCATTGACAATTTCAGGGTCGGCCCGTCGATCATCGGAGTCGGGCCGTTGAGCAGTCGCGGATGCGCGGGCGCGACGATCGGCGCCGAGGCGGCGATCCCGCGCTCATAGGACAGGGCGACCGCGGCGACTTCGATTGCGGCGGAAGCGCCTTGGCAGTGCCCGACGAGCGGTTTGAGTGCGGTGACGGCGGGGCGGTCGTCGAAGACGGTGGTCAGCACATCACGTTCGGCGGCGTCACACTGCCGGGTGCCGGTGCCGTGTGCGTTGAAATACGCCACCTCGGCGGCATCGATGCCTGCGTTCGTCAGCGCGCGCTCGGCGCAGGCGATGATCTGGGCGTGGGTGGGGTCCACCGAGACCACGTGGAACGCGTCGTTGGTCATCGCGCCGCCGAGGACGCGCGCGTACGGCGACGCGACGGCGTCGGTCAGCAGCAGCGCCACCGACGCCTCGGCCATGGTGAAACCGAGCGTGTTCTCCTGGAAGGGCCTGCACGCGGTGAACGGGTCCTCGTCGCCGACCGCGGCGCCCATGTTGACGAAATGTTCGAGCATGTCGGGCGTCGCCGAGACGTCGGTCGTGATGCACAGCACATCGTCGACCAAGCCCGCGGCACGCCACATCGCCGCGGTCAACAGGCCGACATTGCCCGAACTGCAGGCCGCCGAAACGTTCATCGCGGGTCCGTGGAAACCGAATTCCTGCATCACCACCGAGATGGGCGTCGACGGCAACAGCCGCAGGTAGTCGCGGGACCGGCGGTGGCCGCCGTCGCGCAGGTAGAAATCTCGCCAGTCGGCGACATCGCCCAGGGTGAACGCGTGGACGAGGCCGACGGTGCGACCCTCCCGGCGCCACCCGCGCGCCTGCGCGTCGGCGATCGCCTCGGTGGCCGCGACGTGCACGGCACGCCCGAACAGGCCGGTTCCGTCCGCCGGGTCACCACCGTCGGCAATCCGTCCGACCCAGGCGTGCTCATCGCGTCCAGGCCCGTAACCGGGGTACAAACGGGCGGCCGGTTTGCCCCCCATCAGGCCCTGCCACAAGAATTCGCGCCCCCACCCGTAACCGGAGACGACACCGATGCCGGCGATCGACATAGAATCGAGGGGGTGGGCCATGCCGCCCGTGAGCACGTCCGGTGTCACATCGCTCCTCGCGGATCTTCATGAAGGATCACCAGACTAGTCCGGGATGCCGTTCGCAGACCAGGCCGAGATCGGGGGTTTCGCAGTGGGAGAAGGAAGGACCGACGCGGCGAGCGCCGAGCAGCTCGCGCAGCGCTACCGATCGCTGGTCGAACACACCCCCGACGCCATCTGTGTGCACGAGGCCGGGACCATCGTCTACGTCAATCCGGCGATGGTGCGACTGCTCGGCGCCCGCTCGGCCGACGACCTGCTCGGCTTGTCGATCACCGTGTTCGTCCATCCCGATTCCGTCGGGCCGATGCTGGAGCGGATCAACCAGCTGACCGCCGAGGGTTCGGCCTCGCCGCCCACCGCGATGGATCTCGTCCGGGTGGACGGGCGCACGGTGCCGGTGCAGACCGTCTCGGTCCTCACGGCGTGGCAGGAGAAACTGGCGTTCCAGGTGGTCGTGCACGACCTCACCGCACAGCGCGCCGCCGAGGCGTCGGCCCGTCGGGCGGAAGCGTATTTCACGACCGTGGTGTCGCAATTGGAAGAAGGGGTGCTCGTCGTCGATCGGCGCGGTCGCCTGGAATCGATCAACCCCGCGGGCAAACGCATACTCGGCATCGACGAGGCGGAGCCGGTGCTCGGCGTCCACATCAACGATCTGCCCGCGAGGATGATCGACCGCGACGGTCAGCCGCTCGCGCCGACCAGGCATCCGATGGCACACACCCTCGCGACGGGCGAGTCGGTGACCCAGTTCGTCTTCGGTGTCGAGCGCGCCGACGGTCGGCAGGTGTGGTTGTCGTGCAATTGCCGGTTGCTCAATCCGGACAACCCGGATTCGGCGGGGGTGTCGTCCTTCGCCGACATCACCGAGTACCGGGCGAGCAGACGTGAGCTCGAGTACCAGGCCACCCACGACGCGCTGACCGGGCTGGCGAATCGTTCGCTGATCCTGTCGCAACTGTCGGCGGCGCTCGCCGACAAGGGCGGCACCCTGGTGACCACCGTGCTGTTCATCGACCTCGACGGATTCAAGGCGATCAACGACACACTCGGGCACGCCATCGGCGACACCGTGTTGCAGATCGTCGCCCAGCGACTGCAGCAGGCCTTGCGCAGCGAAGACCTGGTCGGACGACTCGGTGGCGACGAGTTCCTGGTGCTGCTGGCCGGTCATCCGCAGCGCGCCGACCTGCCCGCGCTGGTGGAGCGGCTGCGCGTCACGATGTCGGAACCGATCATCGCCAGCGGTCATCGTCTCGAGGTGAGCGCCTCGGTCGGCATCACCGAACTCGGCCCGCACGAACACCGCACCCCCGAGGCCGTGCTGCACGACGCCGACCTGGCGATGTACCGCGACAAGCCGTCGGCCCATCGTGACCTCGGTCTCGGTCAGAATCGACGCTCGAACAACACCCACGCCTCCTGACAGACTGGTCGACGTGATTGTCGAGCACGTGCTGCTGCCCGTTCGCCCCGGTGCCGCCGCCGCTTTCGAAGCCGCCTTCGCGCAGGCGTATCCGATCATCGCCGCGATGCCGGGGTTCGGCGGGTTGTCGCTGTCACGCTGCGTCGAGCGGCCCGACGCCTATCTGCTGCTGGTGCGCTGGGAGCGGCTGGCCGACCACACCGTGGGATTTCGTGAGTCACCGGAATATCAGCGCTGGCGTGCGCTGTTGCACCACTTCTATGAGCCGTTCCCGGTGGTCGAACACTTCACCCCGGTTCACGGCGACGAAGTCTTCCCGGTCGCGGCGGCCCTGCCCGCGGACACGTAGACTCGACAACCTTGTTCTCAACGCGGTGACAAAGGAGTCCTGTTTTGCCCGACCGCCTCGCCGACGCCTCCCCGGCCGCGCACAACCGCGAGATCGAACAGGAGCAGAAGTACCTCTCGGTGCTCTACGACCGGCTCGACGGCATGCGCGAGTACGCGCAGAACCGGCTCAAGACCGTGCTGCTCGAGGCCGATGGCACACCGCAGGCGCGCAGTGAGCGCGAGTCGTTCACCCAGCTCTACAGCGAGGACCTGTCCAAGTACGACGCCGCCGAGCACGGTCTGTGCTTCGGCCGGATCGACCTCGACGGCACCGAGGAACAGGCGCGCTACATCGGCCGGCTCGGCATCCTCGACGAGGACAACGATTACGAGCCGCTGCTGCTCGACTGGCGCGCCCCGCTGGCTCGCCCGTTCTACCTGGCCACCACCGCCAATCCCGAGGACGTCACCCGCCGCAGGCACATCCGCTCGCGCAACCGCGCGGTGACCGCGATCAACGACGAATACCTCGACCTCGACGCCGCCCGACGCGACGGTGTGGTCGGCACCGACGACGGTGTCGGTGGCGAGAGCGCGCTGCTGGCGGCGCTCAACGCCGCCCGTACCGGGCACATGAACGACATCGTCGAGACGATCCAGAGCGAGCAGGACGCGATCATCCGCTCCGAGCACAAGAGCGTGCTCGTGGTGCAGGGTGGGCCGGGCACCGGCAAGACCGCGGTCGCGCTGCACCGCGCGGCGTTCCTGCTCTACACCTACCGTCAGCAGCTGGCCAAGAGCGGCGTGCTGATCATCGGCCCGAACGCCACCTTCCTCGACTACATCGGCCAGGTGCTCCCCTCGCTCGGCGAGACCGGTGTGCTGCTCTCGACCATCGGCGACCTGTATCCGGGTGTGAAGGCGGTGCGCGAGGATTCGCTGCGCGCGGGCGAGATCAAAGGCTCGCTGGAGATGCTCGAGGTGCTCAAGCAGGCGGTGCGCGATCGCCAGGAGGTGCCGTCCGAGCCGGTCCGCCTCGCTTTCGACGGCTATCCGGTGACCCTGGATCGTAAGATCGCGACCCGGGCGCGCGGCCGGGCCCGGTCCTCGCGGCGCCCGCACAACCTGGCCCGGCCGATCTTCGCGTCGTCGGTGATCGACGCGCTCACCGATCAGCTCGCCGCGACGATGGGCGCCGACCTGTCCGGCGGCACGAGTCTGCTCAGCTCCGCCGACCTCAGCGAGATCGGCGACGAGATGCGCGCCGACCCGCAGGTACAGGCGGCGATCAGCGCGCTGTGGCCGGTGCTCTCGCCCCAGGACGTGCTCGCCGACCTCCTCGCCGACCCGGCCCGCCTCGACCGTGCCGCCAAGCACCTGAGCGCCGGCGATCGCGCCGAACTGGTTCGCTCCGACGACGGCAACTTCAGTGCCGCCGACGCCCCGCTGCTCGACGAGCTGGCCGAACTGCTCGGCGTCGACGACACCGAGGAACGCGAACGATCGCGACGTCGCTGGCGGGCCCAGATCGAGGAGGCGCAGGACGCCCTCGACATTCTCACCGGCTCCGCACCGCAGGACATCGAAGACGAACTCGACCCCGAGATCCTGATGGCCTACGACCTGATCGACGCCTCCCAGCTGGCCCAGCGACAGGAATTCGGCAACCGCCAGACCACCGCCGAACGCGCCGCGGGCGACCGTACCTGGACCTACGGTCACGTGATCGTCGATGAGGCACAAGAGCTTTCGGAAATGGCCTGGCGAATGGTGATGCGGCGCATCCCGAATCGCTGGATCACCGTCGTCGGCGATGTGGCCCAGACCGGCGACCCGGCGGGCGCGTCGTCCTGGCAGCGCGTGCTGGAACCGTATGTGGCACAACGCTGGAAGCTCACCGAGCTCACGGTGAACTACCGCACCCCCGCCGAGATCATGGCGGTCGCGGCCGAGGTTCTCGCGGCGATCGATCCGGGAACCAAGGTGCCGCGTTCGGTCCGTGAGACCGGCAATCCGCCACCCGCCCACCGGGTGGCGCCCGCCGACGTCGCGGGCGAGGTGGCACGATTGCTCGACGCCGAGAACGGCCCTGGCACCTCCGCGGTACTCGCGCCCGCGGCCCTTGTGCCCGAATTGTCTTCGCTGGCAGGTGAATCCGTTCAGGTACTCACCGTCCACGACGCGAAGGGCCTCGAGTTCGACCGCGTGTATCTCGTCGAGCCACAGGCGATCCTGGACGAGTCCCCGCGCGGCCTCAACGACCTCTACGTCGCGCTGACCCGTGCCACCCAGCGGCTGGCCGTGGTGCACACCGAGGAGCTTCCCGAGGTGCTGTCCTCGCTCGAACCGGCCTGAAACGCGACGAAGGCCCCTGACCACGGTCGGTCAGGGGCCTTCGTTGTGTCGAACTAGCGCACCGTGTGCACGATCAGGACGTCCGAGCGGGACTTGCGGGCAACGTCCGAGGGAACGGAGCCGAGCAGGCGGCCGGTGAGGGTGTTGAGGCCTCGGTTGCCGACGACGAGCAGGTCGGCGTCCACCTCGTTGACGAGGTCGAGCAGCGAATCGACGGGCTCGCCGACGATGGCGCGGTCGACGATGTTCTTCGCGCCGGCCGCGGTGGCCTTCTCCCGCGCGATGTGCAGGATCTCGTTGGTCGGGGCCGAGCCACGGACCTGGTAGGCCTCGTCCTTGAGCACATCGGCGGCGGCGGCGACGTCGCGGTCGTCGGTCGGGAAGTAGGCGCAGGCCAGCACGAGAGTTGCCTCCGCGTCCCCGGCGAGCGCCGCGGCCTTCTCCACCGCCACGTACGACGAATCCGAGCCATCAGTACCGACGACAATGGTCCGGTAGGCGGTCATCTCTCCTCCAACTTGGTCGGTGCCAGCACCGAATCACTCGGGAATCGAGCGTCAGCGCGGCAATTGGCTCGACCCTAACGCCAAATCAGGCCGATTTATCGACAATTCGCAATAGATCACACCGGGAGTGTTGGCGCGGGTATCCGCTTTCACGGTGGCCTTCGCGACAGTCGATAACATCCACCTGCGTCGATAAGATCGCAGGTCGAGGAATTTGTGGCCTATCACAACATCATCAACGGTGCTGGGCGACTGGGACTTTGCTCACATCGACACTTATCTCGGATCCACGCGCTCGAGCTTGGTCCAGCCTGCCCAACCCCGCTGCTTCAGTAACTCGATCAGCCGACGGGCAGGCGGCGCGGTATCGAAGGCCAGCGCGTCGAGCAGTTCGGCCAAAGACGGCTCGATATCGCCGCCGACGTAATCGGCTCCCCGCTCGTCAGCCAGCTTCGAGAGATAGACGGCCATCTTGTCGACCAGCTCGATCAGCATCGGGTCCTTGTCGGTCCGGTCGAGGGCGCGGCCGAGGGTGAGATAGAAGTCCACGAGCTGCGGATGGGCGATTTCCTCCCATTTGCGTGCCATCAGCTCCGAGACTCGCTCGGGTGAGTGCGCGGCCAGCGGGATCCAGCCGTCGCGTTCGACCCGGACGATTCGCTCGTCGACACCCAACGCCCGCAGGTGGTCGAGAAACTCGACCACCTGCGGTGGCAGGGCCAAACTGTCGCCCGCAGTGAGGCGGGCGATCTGCTCGCGGTGCCGCTGCCGCTGCCAGATCTCCGCCCGTAGCCGCTCGTTGATGTCCGCGACCGCCGTAGCGAACTCCTGTGCGTCTGCCTGGAGCAACTCCCGCACGCGCGCCAACGGGACCCCGGCTGCGGCGAGGGTCCGGATCTTTATCAGCTCGACCACGGCGCCCGGGTCGTACCTGCGATAGCCGGAGTGGTCGCGCTCCGGCTCGGGCAGCAGCCCTTTGGCGTGATAATGCCGCACTGCCCGCACCGTGACGCCGGCATACCGCGCGAGCTCGCCGATTGTCAGCATCGGACCAGTCTCCTCAGCATGGAGTGGTTCAGGAAGTCGCACGGTCGGCGGGAGTCTGCGCACGGCGGATGATCTGGGCGATTTCCGGGGCGTGGGTGACGACCAGTGCGTGAGTGGCGTCGAGCCAGGAGATCGAGAGGCCGGGCCGCTCGTGGATCAGCCGATCGATGCCGGCACGCCAGAGCCGATTGTGCCGCGGCGCCCGCCCTTCACCGCTGTCGCCGGCCATCGAGGTCGACATGATCATGTGGATCGGATGGTCGATCCCGCGGTACCGGTCGAGGATTCCGGCCCCGACAACATCGAGCTCGAGATCGATCCCGGATCGGAGCACATCGAGCTCGAGATTGAGGTCGAGGATTTGCCGGCCGGTGAGCCGCACCTGGCGCGCAATGTCATCGACGGTCTCCAGGTTCTCCCAGAGCGCCCGGAAATCCGGCAGGTCGGCCGCGGTGATGAACGGTGCGGGTATCGGATTCGCGCCGTCGATCACGACGAGTTCGCCGACGGAGTCGGGATACTCGCAGGCGTAATGCACGACCAGGTCCGCGCCGTACGAGTGGCCCGCGAGGATGGGCGCCGAGGGCAGGCCGCGGCGTCTCAGCTCCGCCATCACCGCGACGAAATCGCCGAGGAACGCCTCGAAGGAGTATCGGTCGGCGGCGGACGAAAGGCCATGGCCCCGTAGGTCGAAGGTCACGACATCGAAGTCGCGCCGCAACGCGTCGATGAGTTCGTGCAGCTCGGCCTGCGTCGAAGTCAGACCGGGGCACAGCACCAACGGTCGCCCGGTGCCGCCGCGAGACACCGGGATCGTGACGCCGTTGTGGCGGACGGTGAATTGATCGGCTGTCGTATTCATGCCGACCATGCTGCGGGGTTGCCCTTGCGTCAGGGTCAACCGTTGGCAGTGACGGGAGCCGCCTGTGCGCTGCGGGCGTATTCCGTCGGCGACATCCCGATCTCGGCGGTGAATTCGCGGCTGAAATGCGCCTGGTCGAAATAGCCGAGGTCGGCGGCCAGGACCGCGAGGTCGGGGCGGCCGTGTGCGAGCAGGTCGGCGGCGTCCTGCAGCCTGAACCGGCACAGCACCCATTTCGGGCCTGCGCCGACGTAGCGGCGGAACAGGCGTTGCAGGGTGCGGATCGGGATCGCGAAACGATCGGTGACCTGGTCGACCCTGGTCAGTTCCTGATCGTTCGCCATGGCCGTGACGATGCGGGTCACCAGCGCGTAGTGCGGATCGTCGGTGCGCCCGCGGCCCGCGAAGAATTCCTCGACGATGGTCCGTCTGCGTTCGTCGTCGGGTTCGGCCAACACCCGTTCAGCCAGCCCGAGAGCCGCAGGCAGCACCGACGTCAACGGCGCCGAATCATCGCGTAGCGCTCCGACATCCATGCCGGTGAAGGCACCGAAGCCGCCGGGGGCGAACCGGATGCCGAAGGTCTCGCCTTCCCCTTCGAGTTCGCGCACATACTTCGTCGTGCACACTCCGGTGACGAAACCGCCGGTGCGGGTGGTGCTGCGTTCGAAGGTGACATTCACACACGGAAACGACAGCACCTCGGCCGAATAGCTGGGCAGACCACGCAGATCCCATCGCACCACCCAGTACCGGTCCGCGAACTCGGCCAGCGCGGGCCCAACGCCGAGCCGGTTCAGCGACCGGTGCCTGGCCTGCTCCTCCGGGTGCAGGATGCCTTTCATATCACCGGGATCCGGTGCCGCTGTCATCACCGGCCGAACTGTCGCGTTCTTACAAGACGGTCCGTCATCGGCGGACGAGGATCGTAGTCATGACCAATCCCGTTGCGCCCATTCCGGAGGGCTACCACTCCATCACCTGCTTCCTGGCCGTGCCGGACGGTAACGCGGCCATCGACTTCTACACCGCGGTCTTCGAGGCGAAGCTGATCAGCCGAGCCGACCTGCCCGACGGACAGCCCGCGCACGCCGAACTGCTCATCGGTGATTCCACCCTGCAGCTCGGAATGCCCATCCCCGACAACAATGTTCGCGCCCCCGCGGACTGGGTGCACACCTCGGTGGTGCACTACTGCCCCGACGTGGACGCGGTGATCGCCCGCGCGCTCGAACACGGTGCCCGCAGCGCCGAGGAGCCGCAGACCTTCGTCACCGGCGACCGCTTCGGCGTGGTGATCGACCCCTTCGGCCACCGCTGGGCGGTGATCACCCGCGTCGAGGACGTCTCCAAGGAGGAGGCCGACCGCCGCGTCGCGGCCTGGATGGCCGAGCAAGGCTGACGGCGCGTGCCGCGGGGCTCGGTTCGACATCCGAATCAGCTGAGCCCCGCGGCGTCCATGCCGCGCAGCTCCTTCTTCAGGTCGGCGATCTCGTCGCGCAAGCGGCCCGCCAGCTCGAACTGCAGTTCGCGGGCCGCGTTCATCATCTGCGCGGTGAGTTCGGTGACCAGGGCGGCCAGTTCGGCACGTGGCATCGACTTCACATCGCGGTCGGTGTAGATACCCGCACTGGCCCGGCCCGGCTCGCCTTGCGCGCGCCTGCCGCGGCTGGCGTTGCGGCCCGATCCGCCGACGGCCACCTCGTCCTCGGCCTCGGTGTACACCTGGTCCAGGATGTCGGCGATCTTCTTGCGCAGCGGCTGCGGGTCGAGACCGTTCTCGGTGTTGTAGGCGATCTGCTTGGCCCGGCGGCGGTCGGTCTCCTCGATGGCGTGCCGCATCGAGTCGGTGATCTTGTCGGCGTACATGTGCACCTCGCCGGACACGTTGCGCGCCGCGCGGCCGATGGTCTGGATGAGGCTGGTGCTCGACCGCAGGAAGCCTTCCTTGTCGGCGTCGAGGATCGCGACCAGCGACACCTCGGGCAGGTCGAGGCCCTCGCGCAGCAGGTTGATGCCGACGAGTACGTCGTATTCGCCAAGGCGCAACTGCCGGAGCAGCTCGACACGGCGCAACGTGTCGATCTCGGAGTGCAGGTAGCGAACCTTCACCCCTAGGCCGAGCAGGTAGTCGGTGAGGTCTTCGGACATCTTCTTGGTGAGCGTGGTGACCAGGACGCGCTCGTTGCGCTCGGCGCGCTCTCGGATCTCGTGCACCAGGTCGTCGATCTGGCCCTTGGTGGGCTTGACCACGACCTTCGGGTCGACCAGGCCGGTCGGGCGAATGACCTGCTCGACCACCTCGCCGCCGACCTGACCCAGCTCGTAGTTGCCGGGGGTCGCCGACAGATACACCGCCTGACCGATCCGTCCGGCGAATTCCTCCCAGGTCAGCGGGCGGTTGTCGACCGCGGAGGGCAGCCGGAATCCGAAATCGACCAGGTTGCGCTTGCGCGACATGTCGCCTTCGAACATGCCACCGATCTGCGGCACCGTGACGTGCGATTCGTCGATCACCAGCAGGAAATCGTCGGGGAAGTAGTCGAGCAGCGTGGCAGGCGCCGAACCCGCCGGACGCCCGTCGATGTGGCGCGAATAGTTCTCGATGCCCGAGCAGAAGCCGACCTGACGGATCATCTCCAGGTCGTATTCGGTGCGCATGCGCAACCGCTGCGCCTCGAGCAACTTGCCCTGCCGCTCGAACTCCGCCAGCCGCGCGGCCAATTCGGTCTCGATGTCGGCGACCGCCCGCTCCATCCGCTCCGGTCCGGCCACGTAGTGGGTGGCCGGGAAGATGCGCGCCGAATCTACTTGGCGCACAACATCACCGGTGAGCGGGTGCAAATAGTAGAGCGCCTCGATCTCGTCACCGAAGAACTCGATGCGGATCGCCAGCTCCTCATAGGACGGGATGATCTCGACAGTGTCGCCGCGCACCCGGAACGAGCCGCGGGTGAATGCCATGTCGTTGCGGGTGTACTGCACGTCGACGAGCAAACGCAGCAACGCGTCGCGGTCGATCTCGCCGCCGACCTCGAGCTGCACCGACCGATCCAGATACGACTGCGGGGTGCCGAGACCGTAGATGCACGACACCGACGCGACCACGACGACATCGCGACGCGAGAGCAGACTCGAGGTCGCCGAGTGCCGCAACCGCTCGACATCGTCGTTGATCGAGCTGTCCTTCTCGATGTAGGTGTCGGTCTGGGCGATGTACGCCTCGGGTTGGTAATAGTCGTAGTACGAGACGAAGTACTCCACCGCGTTGTTCGGCAGCATCTCGCGCAATTCGTTGGCGAGCTGGGCGGCGAGGGTCTTGTTCGGCGCCATCACCAGGGTGGGGCGCTGCAGCTTCTCGATCAGCCAGGCGGTGGTCGCCGATTTACCCGTACCGGTGGCGCCGAGCAGCACGACATCTTTCTCCCCCGCGTTCACCCGGCGCTCCAGCTCGGCGATGGCCGCGGGCTGGTCGCCTGCGGGCGAGTACTCGCTGACCACCTCGAAGCGCGCGCCCGTGCGCTCGATCGTGCCGACGGGGCGGTGCTCGGAATGGGCGATCGGGTGACCCCGCTCTTCGTACCCTTCCGTCGGGATCTCGGTTGCGAATGCCATGGATCAAGCTTAAGCGCGACCACTGACACATTCGCTTCCACGAACCGTCAGCCCAGCGGCCATCGGACGCGTCCCTGGCGGTCAGCCGGTAGATTCTGCGCTCATGACGCAGGCATCCACCGTGCACGTGCATCCGCCCAAGGTCGAGTACTTCGACGTCGCGGCCAAGACGAACACCGATCCCAAGGGGTTCGTCCGGGCGGTGGAGGTCTACCGGGTGGAGCCGTGGGGCCTGTACATGGGCCGTCACTCCGATCACGCGCACTTCCACTACCTCGAATCGTGGGTGCTGCCCGAGCTGTCGTTGCGAGCGTCGAAGCTGCACTACAACCCCGGCGTCGAGCAGTGGCAGGACATCTATGTCGATGTCGGCTCGTTCACCTGGGAGTCTCCGACTCTGATCCGCGGGGTCGACCACTACCTCGATCTGCTCGTCCGCACTGGACGCGATGTCCGGCTCGTCGATGTCGACGAGCTGATGGCCGCCCACAGTGCCGCCCTGCTCGACTCCGCGCAATGCCAGGCCGCGATCGAGCACGCGACCGCCGCGGTCGACGGGATCGCCGCGCACGGGTATTCACTCGAGCGCTGGCTGAACACCCACGCCATGACGCTGACCTGGCGCCGAAACGACGCACCGCCCGGACCTCGGTAGCGGTCCGGGCGGTGCGAATTGGCGGAGTCAGCCGGCCGACAGGCTCGGGAACAGATCCGCGAGGCCGCCGCCACACGACGCGCTGCCGGTGCTCCCGGCCTGGCCGACGGTGACGGTGATCGAGTCGCTGATCAGCAGCTGACGCGCTTCGAGCTTGTGCTGGCCCGCCGTGGTCGGCTTCCAGGTGATGCTCACCGTGCCCGACAGCAGCGACGGCGAGACCGGACTGCCCGGGATGTCAACGCCGTTGTCGGTGAACTTCACCGAGGTCAGTCGATCGACCTCGACGCTCGCGGTCAACTTGTAGCTGCAACCGACCTTGTGGTCGGTTCCGGCCACGCCGAGGTTGCCGACCCAGGCCGAGGCCTGCGGAGCGGCCAGCACGATACTGGCGGCGACGGCACCGAGTGCGGTGATGCCGAAGCTCGCACGGCCGAACTGACGGTGATGTGTTGTCATACGCGCTACAACTTTCCCCTGTGATTCGAGTCACCCGGTAGTGACTTCGCACAATGTACCCAGCGCACGACACCGTTCGGCCGTTTTCCGAAACATTGATGTTTAACAGTTTTCCGCGTGGTTCACCCGCGGGCGCGAGCCCACTCGGTGACCACCGGATAGACCGCGTCGAACCACGGTTCCTTCACGCCGTAGTAGGCGTCGCCTGCCGCGTCGGCGGCCAGATCCGCCGCCGCGAGTTCGGCCCCACGCTTGATCGCCAGGTACTCCGCTCGCGCGCTCTCGTTCGCCCGCAACCAGTCGCGCAGATCGAGCGCGAACCGCTGACCGAGCGAATCCTGCACGCGCAGATGGACATTGGCGGGCCGACCGGGATCGGCGTTGCCGTGCAGGCGTTTTCCCCACCGGGCGAGGTCGGTGCCCGCCGGATCGCTCGCGCTCGGCTTCGGATTGTCGTGCGTCACGTGCGCGGCCAGGGGAAATCCGCCCGCCGTCAACGCGTCCGCCAGCGATTCGGCCGTGGCCATGTCGGCCACCGTGACCTGGATGTCGATGATGTCCTTGGCAGGCAGTCCGTGGACCGCGGTCGATCCGACGTGATCGATGCGCACCGCCGACGCACCACAGGCCAGGTGCAACCTGGCGATGATCCGGCGCGCCTGCACATCCCATTCCGGGTCGGTGACGAGGCGATACTCGGCACGCGCGCGGACGCCCTCGCGCTGGTTGCGTTCGAACGGCACCAAGCGCCGCTCCCACAGCTCACGAACCTGCGCTTGCACCATCTCCGGCGCGCCGTTGTTGTCGAGCCACACGTCGGCGACCGCGCGACGCTGATCGTCGGTGGCCTGCGCGGCGATCCTGGCCCGTGCGTCCGCTTCGGCCACACCGCGGTGTTCGACCAGCCTGCGCAGCCGCGTCTGTTCTTCTGCTCCGACGACAACGACGAGCTGCATCAGCGGTGCGAGCCCGTTCTCCACGAGCAACGGAATATCCTGCACCACAATGGCGTCCACGGGGGCGTCACCGATCAGTTCGGCTTGGCGAGCACCGACTAGCGGGTGGGTGATGGCGTTGAGCTTGCCGCGCGACACATCGTCAGCGAAGGCGACCGCGGCCAGCGCGGGCCGGTCCAGACTGCCGTCAGGGCTCAGGATCCCCGCACCGAATTCCTCGACCAGCGCCGTCAGACCCGGCGTGCCGGGGGCGACGACTTCACGGGCGATCGCGTCGGAGTCGACGAGTACCGCCCCGAGCTCGACCAGTGTCCGCGCCACTGTGGATTTACCCGCTCCCATGCCTCCGGTGAGGCCGATCCGCAACATGGGCCCAGTCTCGCATCCCAACCGCCGCGCCGGGGCAGCACCTGCGACACGCCCATGCCCGGAGCGGCGGAAGATCCCGGGCCGGGCGCGTCGCGTGGATTAATCTTCCGCGCGGGCGAGAAGGCCGCACGACTACCGACAGGATGATCATGAGTACCAGGAACCACCGGGCGGCTCGCCACCGCCTCGGTATGCCGGGCGGCGTGCACTGCATCGAATTCCCCGCTGTGGCAGCAACTCTCGCCGAATACCGGCGCTCCTGGTTCACCGCCCTGCTCTCCCCCGCCAGACACAGCTTCGCCGCGATACGCAAACGACCCAGCATGCCCGCCGGCTACTGGTCACCCGCCGCCGCGAGCTGAGGACCGCCCGCGAGGCGAACGCACCGCCGGTGATCCGCCGGCAGCCGGGTCCAGTGCCCTACTCCCGCAACCCGAGTGAACGGACCAGATCGAGCATCTCCGCTCGATAGAGCTTGTCCGGTTGTTGCGCCCGAGGCCCGAGATGACCGTAGATCTCCAATGCGAGCAACCCGTGCATGCGCCCCCACATCCGCAGCGCGAGAGCCAATCCCGCGGGTGGCAGATCGGGGAATTCACCGCGCACGTGATCGACGAGCGCGGGATCGAAATCCGGCCACGCCGGTGCGCCGATGGTCTGCGAGGCCGCCGCGTGCGGCCAGGCCGCCGCGGCCAGGCCGACCAATCCGCTGCACGCACGCAGCTCCGCCTCGCGAGCGGGCCCCTCCGACGGCGGCTGGTAACCCAGGACCGGATCGCCGTAGATCAACTTGAACCCAGCGGGATTGGCGACCGCCCACTCCCGGACAGTCTCGCCCCAGGCCACGATCCGCCCCGCCGGATCGGCCTCGGGCACCGCATCGCGCGCGGCCTCGGCCCGGTCGACGAGCGAGGTGTAGACATCGGCGATCAAGGTGGTGATCAGGTCGTCCCGAGCCGGGAAGTATCCGTACAGCGCCCCGGCGGTCATCCCCATCTCTCTGGCGATGGCGCGCAACGAAATCGCGTCGGGACCACCGTCGGCCAACAGCCGCAACGCGATCGCCTTGATCTCCGCTGTCGCTTCTTCGCGCAATCGCTCACGCCGATTCCTCACCTCGACCACGGTTGACACCTTACAGCGTTCGTCTACTATCAGCCGTGCTGTTACTGAAC
The DNA here is from genome assembly GCF_054031145.1 of Nocardia sp. FBN12. Lineage (NCBI taxonomy): Bacteria > Bacillati > Actinomycetota > Actinomycetes > Mycobacteriales > Nocardiaceae > Nocardia > Nocardia sp. FBN12. The sequence goes on along the minus strand of NZ_CM132926.1, from coordinate 1,122,221 downwards.
GGCGTGTAGTAAACGAACCCTGAAGAGAAACCGAGGTCATTGTGAACATCGGAGTATTCGGCGCGACCGGCGTCATCGGCTCCCGAGTGGTTGCCGAAGCACAGCATCGAGGTCACCGGGTGACGGCGTTCACCCGCGATGGCGCCCGTTTTCCCGCCGAGCAGGGCGACACCACGTGGCGAGCCGCCGATTGGCTCGACACCGACAGCATCGCCGCCGCGATCGAGGGGCTCGACGTGGTGATCAGCGCGGTCAACGCGGGGCACGGCATCGCCGACACCATCGCCAAGGCAGGCAACTTCGTCGTCGGCGCGCGGGCGATGGTCGGTGCGCTGCAACAACATCCGGACATCCGGTTGGTCGTCGTCGGTGGTGGCGGCAGCTTGGAGGTCGCCCCCGGCCTGCAGCTGGTCGACACACCGGACTTCACCCGGGTGCTCACCGAGGAACTGCGAGTACCGGCCGAGTATCGCGAAGCCGTACTCGCCGGCCGCGATGCGCTGAATGTCTATCGTCAGTCCAATCGGCACTGGACCTATCTGAGCCCGTCCTCGGGGCGGATCGAACCGGGGCCGCGCACCGGTCGCTATCGACTCGGCGGCGATCAGCTTCTCGACTCCGACACCGATATCTCGGCCGAGGACCTCGCCGTCGCGCTCCTCGACGAGGTCGACAACCCGCGTCACCTCCAGCGACGCTTCACCGTCGGCCGCTGAACACGATCACCCCGGAAAAGGCCGAAGGCCCCGGTCCATGTGGACCAGGGCCTTCGGTTGTGTAGCTGTCGATTCAGGCGTTTGCCGCTGAATCAGGCGTTGCCGCTGAGCTTCTCCCGCAGAGCCGCGAGCTGGGCATCGCTGGCCAGCGAGCCGCCCGTGGACTCGGCCGCACCGGAGGTGGACGCAGGCGCGCTGCCACCGGTCTCGGAGGAGTAGTTGCCCGCGACGGGACCACCAGCGGCGGCCTCGGCGGCAGCGTCGGCTGCCATCTTCTCCATCTGGGCAGTGTGCATCTTGTGGCGACGCTCGGCCTCGGCGTAACGGCCTTCCCACTCTTCACGCTGCTTGTCGAACCCGTCGAGCCATTCGTTGGTGTCGGGATCGAAGCCTTCGGGGAAGATGTAGTTGCCCGCATCGTCGTAGCTGTCGGCCATGCCGTACTTCGACGGGTCGAACTCGGCGTTGTAGTCCTCGTTCGCCTGCTTCAGCGACAGCGAGATACGACGACGCTCGAGGTCGATGTCGATGACCTTGACCATGGCGTCGTCGCCGACGGCCACAACCTGGTCCGGGACCTCGACGTGGCGCTCGGCCAGCTCGGAGATGTGGACCAGGCCCTCGATGCCCTCTTCGACGCGCACGAAGGCACCGAAGGGAACCAGCTTGGTGACCTTGCCGGGCACGATCTGGCCGATGGCGTGGGTCCGGGCGAACTGACGCCACGGGTCTTCCTGGGTCGCCTTGAGCGACAGGGAGACGCGCTCGCGGTCCAGGTCGACGTCGAGAACCTCGACGGTGACCTCGTTGCCGACCTCGACAACCTCGGACGGGTGGTCGATGTGCTTCCAGGACAGCTCGGAGACGTGCACCAGGCCGTCGACGCCACCCAGGTCCACGAAGGCACCGAAGTTGACGATGGAGGACACGACGCCCTTGCGGACCTGGCCCTTCTGGAGCTGGTGCAGGAACTCGCTGCGGACCTCGGACTGGGTCTGCTCGAGCCAGGCGCGACGCGACAGAACCACGTTGTTGCGGTTCTTGTCGAGCTCGATGATCTTGGCCTCGATCTCCTTGCCGACGTACGGCTGGAGGTCGCGGACACGACGCATCTCGACGAGTGAGGCGGGCAGGAAGCCACGGAGACCGATGTCGAGGATCAGGCCGCCCTTGACGACCTCGATGACGGTGCCCTTGACGGCCTCGTCCTTCTCCTTGAGCTCCTCGATCGTGCCCCACGCGCGCTCGTACTGCGCCCGCTTCTTGGACAGGATCAGGCGGCCTTCCTTGTCCTCCTTGGTGAGGACCAGGGCCTCGACCGCGTCGCCCACGGAAACGACCTCGTTCGGGTCGACGTCGTGCTTGATGGAGAGCTCGCGGGAGGGGATGACGCCTTCGGTCTTGTAACCGATGTCCAGCAGGACCTCGTCACGATCGACCTTGACGATGGTGCCTTCGACGATGTCACCATCGTTGAAGTACTTGATCGTTGCGTCGATGGCGGCCAGGAAATCCTCGGCGGAGCCAATGTCGTTAATGGCTACCTGCGGCGAGGTGACGGTGGTGGGCATATGTGGGTTTGCTCCGGACGGATTGTGGTCGGTTGCGGACATTGGATCTTTCGGTACGCTGCGAGATCACCGCGACGACGCGACGAAGGGATACCGGTAAAGTATCGCACGGACCGTCGCACTTGCCGCTGATCAAATTCAGCGTCCCTCTACAGCGTGCATCAGCCTACGCGACCGGCGCGGAGCCGGGCAAACCACCCCCCGCGCCGCGCCGATACCCTGTGCGGCGTGTCCGACGACGAACGCCACGCGCAGGCCAACGCGCTGCTGGGTACCTCAGCGACCACCCGAACCAAGATCGACTCGCGCGACAGCGAGCGCGCGAATCGCCGCTGGTGGGACGCCGACGCCGAGCAGTACCACCAGACCCACGCCGACTTCCTCGGCGTCGACTCCCCCGGCGGCGAGTTCGTGTGGTGCCCGGAGGGTCTGCACGAGGGTGACATGGGGTTCCTCGGTGACGTGACCGGCAAGACCATCTTGGAGATCGGCTGCGGGTCGGCGCCGTGCTCGCGGTGGCTGGCCGGGCACGGCGCGTTCCCGGTCGGGCTCGATATATCGATGGGGATGCTGGAGCGTGGCGTGGCCGCGATGGATCAGGGCGGACCGCGGGTACCCCTTGTCCAGGCGGGCGCCGAGGCGCTGCCCTTCGCCGACGCGACGTTCGACCTGGCCTGCTCGGCGTTCGGCGGAGTGCCGTTCGTCGCCGATTCGGCGCTGGTGATGCGCGAGGTGGCGCGGGTATTGCGGCCGGGTGGGCGCTGGGTGTTCTCGGTGAACCATCCGATGCGCTGGATCTTCCCCGACGACCCCGGCGAGGCGGGTCTCACGGCCACGATCCCCTATTTCGACCGCACTCCTTATGTAGAGGTCGACGGTGACGGCGTACCGACCTATGTCGAGCACCATCGCACGATCGGCGACCGGGTCCGCGAGATCGTCGGCGCCGGCCTGCACCTGGTCGACATCGTCGAACCGGATTGGCCGGAGTGGCTCGACCGCGAATGGGGTCAGTGGTCGCCCCTGCGTGGGCAGATCTTCCCCGGGACCGCCATCTTCATCGCCGAGAAGCCCTAGAACTCCGGCAGCACCGCGAAGGACGGGTCGACCCGCACGCTGGGCACCGTGTCGGCGATCCAGCGGCGCGCCCTGGTCAGCGCGTGATCGGGGAACTCGGCATCGAAACGAACGTCGTCGGACAACAGATACGGCAACCGTCCGCGCAGCCCGGGCGCGTACGGGTGCGGCGGGCACATCTCGGTGCGACGGACCTGCCGCCCGATCGCGGTCTCGCGCGCGCCGGGCACCCCGGTCTCGGGGCAGATGATCTGGAACACCGCCGAGCACCGGTCCTTGGGCACCACGATCGACGCGGCGAAAACGAGTTCACCGCGCGGACCCGGCAGTTGTGTCTTCTCCACCCGGAGCAAGGCGGGCAACTGGTCGACCCACACCACGAAGGCCTCGATCAGGCAGCCGGTGCGCGCGTGATGCTCGGCCAGCCGCCTGCGCAACCGTTTCAGGTCGTGCAGGCGGGCGGGCAGATCGGGCGTGCCGTTGACATAGTTGAGCGCGACGACGTCACGAGTGGCCGGATTCCCCCAGGTCGTGTCGTCCAACTGTTGCATTCCAGGAATGTCGAACGAGATGGGCACCGGATCAATTTACCGGCGGTTACGAGTTCGGTTGTCCCCCTGGGGCGCCCGGCGCGCCGATCAGGGGAGAAACGCGCTCGTCGACCAAGTCGACCAGCAAGGCTTCGTGACTGATCACCATCGCGCGGCTGCGCGGGGTGGCGAGCACGGTCGCCAAGGCGGTGCGAAAGGCTTCGGCGGCGGCGCGGTCGTCGAAATCCAGGTCGATGAGCACGCGTGCCTGCGCGCCGTCGAGCCGGCCGACGCGGTAGGCGCGTACGCCGTTGTCGGCACGGAAGCGCTCGTACTGGTCGAACGCGGCCTTCCAGTCGTCGTAGTCGCGCACGGTGTTGTCGATGTGCAGGGTGACGGTCATGATGGCCTCCGTTGTCGTGCCGAATGGGTATCTCCATGGTCGACCGGTCCGATGCATCGCCGACATCCCTGATCCTGGGGGTCTTCCGCCGTAGACTGGGAAAGTGCCGAGCACCTTGGCCGACCGGATCGGCCGTCTGTGCCGCACCGATCACTCCGCCAAACGACTCCGTGAACTCGTGCTGATCGAGATCCGCGCGACGATCCCGTTCGCCGGTCATGTCTTCGCCCTCACCGATCCCGTCACCGCGGTGGCGACGGCACCACTGGCCGATGTCCCCGGTCTCGATCTCGGGCTCCTGCCGGACTTGATCCGCGCCCGCTACCTCACCCCACTGAATCGCTGGGACACACTGCGCGGCACCGGTGCCCACTCGTTGCTCGGCGCCACCGACGGCGACCCCGACCGCTCCCTGCTGTGGCGCGCCGCGCAGCGCGATCTCGGCATCACCGACTCCGCCACCATCACCTTCGCCGACCGTTACGGCTGCTGGGGCTTCCTCGAACTTCTCCGCTGCACCGAATCCCCTTTCACCGCAGCAGAACTCGCCGCACTGAGTGCGCTGACAACCACAGTCACCGCCGGCCTGCGCCACACTGTCGGCGCCACCTTCGTCGAAACCGACGCCCGGCTCGCGCCACTCGGTCCCGCCGTCGTACTCCTCGACGACACCCTGCGCGTGCGCTCCCAAACGGCAGCCGCCGCGGATTCGCTGCTCCGCCTACTCCCCCCGGACGAACCGATTCCCCCCGTCCCCGCCTCGGTCTACAACGCGGCCGCCGCCCTCCTCGCCACCGAGGCGGGCACCCCCGTCGGCCCCGCGACCTCCCGCGTCCACCTGGGCGGCAACCGCTGGCTCACCGTGAAAGCCGACCGTATCGGCACCGACATCGCCGTGTCCCTCGAACCGAGCACCGCCACCGAACGCCTCGACCTGTTCGCCCGAGCCCACGCCCTCTCCGCCCGGGAATCCCAGGTCCTCACCCTCCTGGCCACCGGCCTGGATTCCCGCGAACTGGCAGCGGAACTGTTCCTCTCCGAACACACGATCAACGATCACGTGAAGGCCATCCTGGCCAAATCCGGAACCCGAACCCGCCAGCGCCTCCTCTCCCGCGTTCTCGGGGTCGGCTGACACGGCGGGATCGATCCGCTAGTCGCGCTTGGGTTTTCGGCCCGCTTGGTCGAGGGCGAGGCGCAGGGCGTATTCGATCTGGGAGTTGATGCTGCGCAGGTCGTCGGCCGCCCACTTGGCTATTGCCTCATGGACGGCCGGGTCGAGCCGCAGCAGGATCTTTTTGGGGTCCTTCTTCGGCTGGGTCACGGGGCGGCTCAGGCGTAGAGGGATCCGGTGTTGACTACCGGCTGGATGGCGCGGTCGCCGCAGAGTACGACGAGCAGGTTGGAGACCATGTTGGCCTTGCGTTCCTCGTCGAGTTCGACGGTGCCCTGTTCGGCGAGGCGGTCGAGCGCGAGGGCGACCATGCCGACGGCGCCTTCGACGATCTGGACCCGGGCGGCGACGACCTGGGCGGCCTGCTGGCGCACGAGCATCGCCTGGGCGATCTCGGGGGCGTAGGCGAGGTGGGTGATGCGGGCCTCGATCACCTCGATGCCCGCGGTGAGGGTGCGTTCACGCAGCTCGACGGTGAGTTCCTCGGCGACCTCGGCACCGTCGCGCAGGCTGGTGCGGGCGTCGTCGTGGGCATCGTAGGGGTGGGTGGTGGCGAGGTGGCGCACCGCCGCCTCGGACTGGGTTTCGACGTACTCCTCGTAGTCGTCGACGGCGAAGGCCGCCTTGAAGCTGTCGACCACCTTGTAGACCACGACCGCCGCGATCTCGACCGGATTGCCGTCGGCGTCGTTGACCTTGAGCTTCTGGGTCTCGAAGTTACGTACCCGCAGCGAGATGGTTTTGCGGTCGGTGAGCGGGACCACCGAGAAGAACCCGGGGTCACTGACCGAGCCGATGTAGCGGCCGAAGAAGGTGACGACCTTGGCCTCGTTGGGATTCACGATGATCAGCCCGGTGGCGAGCAACGAGACGACCAGCATCGCGACGATGGCGGCTACCGCGCCGGTCCAAGCCAGTGCGCCACCGTCGTTCTTGGTGGCGGAAATGAACGCGAGAACGGTGGCGGCGCCGAGCAACAAGGTGAACACCAGCCACCCCAGCAAGACAGCGAACCCGTTGACGCGGAATGCGGACCGAAGCTTCATGACATCCTCCCGATATCTGAGTGATATCACTAAGATAGTAGATATCGGGAGGCTGAGCAAGCCGCGCTAGGAGCCGGGAGCGATATTCCGGTTGGCGCGGAACATGTTCCGCGGGTCGTACTTCGCCTTGGCCGCAGCCAGCCAGCGGTAGGTGTCCGGGGAGTATCCGGCCGCGGTCTGCGCATCGTCGGCCGCACCGCCCGCGCCGTAGAGGAACGCGAGACTGTGCCCGATCATCCACGGCGCCAACACCTCTCGGACCGCCGCGAGGCCTTCGGGCGCGGAGTCGCCCTCGCCGGGCGCGGTGATCACCCGCACGATGTAGTCGGCGTTGCGATGATCGATCGACGCCGCGCCACCGTGCCGGAGAGCCGCACCGAGATGACGGATGTCGATGACCGCGTCGACCGACCCGCCCGGCGCGGTCAACGTGCGCAGCGCGGACAGCCCCTCTGGAGTCAGCTCCGAGAGCAAGGCGTTGGTCGCGGCGTAAGCATGCGGGAAAGGCGGATCACTGTGGATAGTGTGCGATTCGGCGTAGGGCATGGTGCGCAGGTCATCACTCAGCCGAGGTCCGAGCTGCCGCAACGGCGCGACCCACCGCTGCCCCTCCTCGTCCGGCCCGTCGAAGGCGATCCGGATCGAGGCAACGTGGCGGCCGCGCAACGATTCCGGCACGGGCGGGATATCGGGATAGGTCACCACGGCGATCGTGGAAGTCAGTTCGCTCGGCACGGTCGCGGTCCAAATGCGCCAGGCCTCCAGCGCCGCATCGACCAGCGGCGTATCGAAAACCAGCTGCCCGCCGTAGATTTCGGTGACGGGCACGAGATCGAGTTCGAGCCCGGTCACCACACCGAAGTTCCCGCCCGAACCCAGTACCGCCCCGAACAATTCGTCTTCGGGCGTGAGTGTGCGCATCCTGCCATCGGCAGTCACCAGGTCCAACGAGCGCACATGATCTGCCGCATAACCGAATTCCCGAGCCAACAGCCCGAGCCCACCCCCGAGCACATACCCGACCATCCCCACCGACGGCGAGGACCCGTTCAACGGCGCCAGCCCGTACCGAGCGGCCGCCTCGACCAGTGCCCCCGCCCGCACTCCCGCACCGATGCGCGCGGTGCGGGCCCTGGGATCGACGGTGACGGCGTCCATCCGGCCGGTCGTGATGAGCACGCCGCCATCGGCAGCCACGGACAGTCCGTGCCCGGTGGCCTGCACCGCGACCGGAAGGTCGTGCCGCGCGGCGAATTCCACCGCCGCCCGCACATCCTCGGCGTGCAGGGCGCCGACCACGAAGGCGGGACGGTGGGTATAGGCGGTTTGGAAGCCGGCGATCTCCTCGGCGTACCCGGTGTCGCCGGGAGTGAAGACAGGGCCTGCGAAGGTCGATTGCGTCGCGATATCGGTCATGTCTTCGACTGTGCGCGGGATCGATAAGTAAGTAAAAGAGATAGTTCTTCTGATACGTATAATCGATAGTTATGGAATTGCGGCAGCTGCGCTACTTCGTAACGGTCGTCGACGAAGGCGGCTTCACCCGGGCCGCCGAACGCCTGCACCTGGCCCAACCGGGTCTCAGCACCCAGATCCGTCAGCTCGAACGCGAGCTCGGGCAGCCGCTACTCGACCGAGGCGCCCGCACCGTGACGCTCACGGAAATCGGCGCCGCCGTCCTCGAACACGCGCGGGCCGCATTGGCCGCGGCCGACCGGATCGGCGAGACCGTGCAGGAGTTCACGGGGCTGCTGCGGGGTCAGGTCCGGTTGGGAATGATCTCCGGTGCGGCGTTCGAGATGTTCGATGTCGCAGGAGTACTCGCCGATTTCCATCACGATCATCCACAGGTCGGGATCAGCCTCACCGAGGACACCACCGAAAGGATGCTCGCCGCCATCGAAAACGACGAGCTCGATATCGCGTTGACCGGATTGACCGGCGCCCCAATCGGTTCCGGGGTCGGCGTGGAGGTCATCCTGGAGACCACCCTCGCCGCCGCGGTCGCTCGCGACGCACCCGTCGATCCCGCCGAGTCGGCTGGCACCATCGCCGTGGCCGACCTCGCCGACCGGCGCCTCATCTGTCTCACCCGCGGCACCGGCCTGCGTGGTGTCTTCGAACGGTCGTGCACGGCAGCGGGTTTCACCCCCGACATCGCCTTCGAGGCGGCCGCTCCACCGTTCCTGCTCGAACTCGCCGCGCGCGGTCTCGGCACCGCGATCGTCCCCGCGCTCACCCTCGCCGAGGCAGCAAACTTCGCGGTGCGGACACTCGACATCGTCGCCCCGCGAATCCACGGCAGGCTGGCACTCGTGTGGCGCACCGACCGCCCACTCAACCCGGCCGCGAAGGTGCTGCTCGGCCAGTTGCGCATCGCGTTCGGCGGCCACACCGCGGACACCGGCGACGATCCGGCATGATTCGTCAGGTACCGCCGCCGACGTGCCGCTGACGGCGGCGCGCCCCTCGGCGCTACGCTCTAGCGAACCGATGAAGGAGAGCTCGACCAGGACGAGGAAGGGCGTGCGTGGTGGAGTCGACTACTGCTGCGAAACTGCAAGAGCTTCGGAACAATCTGACGGCCGCGCGGGAACCCGCGGGGGACGCGGGGATCGCCAAGCGGGCGGCGAAGGGAATTCCCAGCCCACGCGAACGCATCGAAATACTGCTCGACCAGGGCAGTTTCACCGAGATCGGCGCATTGGTGAAGCAGCCGGGTGCGGCCGACGGTCTCTATGGTGACGGTGTGGTCACCGGGCACGGCCGGATCGACGGGCGCCCGGTCGTGGTAATCGCGCACGACCAGACCGTGTTCGGTGGTTCGGTGGGTGAGATGTTCGGGCGCAAAGTCGCGATGGCGATGGATCTGGCGGCCGATATCGCGTGCCCGTTCGTGGCGATCAACGACTCCGGTGGCGCCAGGGTGCAGGACGCGGTCACCTCGCTGGCCTGGTACGCGGAGATGAGCAGGCGCCAGACCCGGCTGTCGGGGGTGGTGCCGCAGGTGTCGGTGATGTTGGGCAAATGCGCTGCGGGCGCGGTGTATTCGCCGATCAACACCGATGTGCTGATCGCGACCGAGTCCGCGTACATGTTCGTGACGGGTCCCGAGATCATCCGCGAGACCACCGGCGAGGAAGTGACTCTCGACGAGCTCGGCGGCGCGTTCAACCAGGCGCACAACGGCAACATCCACCATGTGGCGGTGGACGAGAAGGCCGCATTCGAGTGGGCGCGAACCTATTTGAGCTTCATGCCGTCGAACTGCTACGAGCGGGCACCGCTGGTCAATCCCGGTCTCGAGCCCGAGATCACCGACTCCGATCGCGAACTGGATTCGCTCATACCGGATTCCGACCGCATGGGTTACGACATGTACGAGGTGCTGCTGCGGATCTTCGACGACGGCGAGTTCCACGAGGTCGGCGACGGCGCCGCGCGCAATCTGATCACCGGATTCGCACGGGTCGACGGACGCAGTGTCGGTGTCGTCGCCAATCAGCCACTGGTGGCGAGCGGCGCGATCGACGCGCGCGGGTCGGACAAGGCCGCGCACTTCATCCGGCTCTGCGACGCGTTCGAGATTCCGCTGGTGTTCGTGGTCGACACACCGGGCGTACTGCCGGGTGTCGAGGAGGAGAAGATCGGCGTCATCAAACGCGGCGGCCGGTTCTTCTACGCGGTCGTCGAGGCCACCGTCCCGATCATCACCGTCGTGGTTCGCAAGGCCTACGGCGGCGGCTACGCGGTGATGGGCTGCAAGCAGCTCGGCGGCGATATCAACCTCGCCTGGCCGACCGCGCGCATCGCGGTGATGGGCGCCGAAGCCGCGGTCGGCCTGACGCAGCGCAAACAGCTCGCCGCCGTCCCCGAGGCCGAGCGGCCCGCCGTGCGTCAGCAGATGGTCGACTTCTACAACGCCGCCGTCGCCACCCCGTGGATCGCCGCCGAACGCGGCTATATCGACGCGGTCATCGAGCCCTCGACCACCCGCCTGGAAATCCGCAAGGCACTGCGCCTGCTCGGCGACAAACACATCGAGCAGGCCCCGCGCAAACATCGCCTGATGCCGTTGTAGCGGCTGGTCACCGCGAGGTGGCCAGTACGCACGCTGCCACATAGCCCCGCACGAGTGGGCGGTTGTCGTCGCGACGCCAGGCCAGGGCGAGTTCGCACGGGCTCAGGCCGGTGACCGGCCTGGTCACCACGCCGTCGTGGGCGACCAGCGCGGCGTTGCCGGTGGCGAGCAGGACGATGCCGTCGAGGTTGACCAGTGCCTCGTAGGTCTTCCTCGGTGCTCGACACTTCGGCATGCTACGCGCTGACCGAACTCGTCTGCGGCACCGGTGAAGTACCACGCTGGGTGACCTCACGCACCAGCAGGTAGATCGGGAAGGCGATGGGCGACAACAGGATCGTGCCGACCAGCAGCGGGCCCATCAGCAGTGGGTGGACGTTGCGCTCGCGGCTGTCGAGGTAGATCCAGCGCCCGAGGAACAGGTCCCAGGCGATGATCTGCGCCCACAGCGCGGTCAGCACAGCGGGGTCGGCGACGGCGTCGGTGATGGCGGCCAAGGACGGCGAGGTCACCAGCGACCACAGCGCACCCAGCACCGGGACTGCGACAATCGCCCACACCACCAAGGGCACCAGCACAATCCACGGTGACGAGATGATCGCGCGGGTCAAGCGCCAGGTCGGGGCGAAGATCATCAAGGCCCAGAACGGCACCGTGACGAAGAACGACAGATCGAACAGGGTGCTCATGCGGTGGCTACCTTTCGAAGGTCGGTCGCGCTCGCGACCGAGATCAATACTCCGACAACGACTCCGGTGAGAATCGCGGCCGCGGCGGTGAGGGTGGCCTGATCAGGGTGGATCAGGGGCTGACCACGCAGTGCCTGCCAGGTGACCAGGGCGAGGACCGCCGCGTAACCCGCCGACGCGGTGATGATCAAGCCGAGTCGCACGCGCACCGACCGCAACAAGGGGATCCGCGGCGCCGAGAACACCAGTAGTGCGGCGAGCAGGGGCAATGCCTGCAGGGCGTGCATGCCGAAGAAGTGCGGGATGCGCAGGTCACCGTCGGTGGTGCTCCACCCGGTCAGCGGCATGCCGGGTGTGCCGTCGGGGGCTCCGACCGTGTGCGCGCCCGCGATACCCTCGACGCCGGATTCCTGTTGCGGCATCAGATTTCCCAGTGCCAACCCGACCAACGTGATCGCGATGCCGAGACGAATCGACCAGGTGACCGAGGCGTCGCCGAGACGTGCGCGCATCAGCCCGATGCCGATCACCAGGGTTGCCAGGAACAGGATGACGATGCTGGATCCCATGATCACCCAGAGGGCGCCGTCGAAGGCGGTGGTCATGTTGTAGTGGCTGCGCGTGCCGCGGATCACCTGCCCGAAGATGATCACCTGTTCGATCACGCCGGTCACCACGATCACCGTGGCCATCCACGAGGTGAGCCGAGAAGGCTTGGGCCGCAACGACATCAACCAGGCCAGCGCCACGCTGTAGAACACGAACGAGATCGCGAACTTGGTCGGCTTGAACCAGGCGGTCGACCCGGCGATCACGCGGTCGTCGACCAGCATCCCGATCAGTCCGACCACTACGAGCGCAGCGTTGACGGCGGCGAAATACATCAGCGGTCGATGCAGCGGGGCGTTGGGGCGGGGCAGCGAAGGGACGGTCAGGACAGACATGCGAATCTCCCAGAGATAGATAGCTATACTATCCGTTATGGATAGCTAGACTATCCGCTATGGGTGACGTAGGCAAGGGGTAGGAACGAAATCGGAGGTAAGAGTGCGAATCTCGGAGTTGAGTGAACGCAGCGGCATCGCGCTGGCGACCATCAAGTACTACCTGCGCGAAGGATTGCTGCCCCCGGGCGAACGCACCAGCCCCAACCAGGCCAGCTACGGCGAAACCCACCTGCGCCGGCTGCGCTTGATCCGCGCGTTGATCGAGGTGGGCGGCATCCCGGTTGCCACCGTCTCCGACGTTCTCGCCGCGATCGACTCCCCCGAGATGCCGCTGTTCCATGTGCTCGGAGTGGCACAGGACAGCCTGTCCACCCCGGTGCCCGCCGCCCATGACGCCGACTGGGACCGTGCGTACGAGGCCGTGCGCACGGAGATGGACCGGCGCGGCTGGGACATGAAGCCGAGCCCGCAGGCCATCGACACGCTCACCGGAGTGATCGTTCGCCTCACGCAACTCGGCTACCGCGACTGGGCAACCACCACCCTGCCCACCTATTTCGACAGCACCCGCGCAGTCGCGGAAACCGACGTGGCCTCCGCCCTGTCCGCGGGCGGGCGCGACGACATCATCGACGCGGTCGTCGTACTGACCGTCCTCGGCGACACCGCACTGGCCGCCATCCGCCGCATCGCCCAGGCGCAGGTCTCGCTGGAACGGCTGAAGAACCCGGACACCCCCTGAACGCGAAACGGCCCCGCGTGAACCCAAGAATCCGCGGGGCCGTTTCGGCGTATCTCAGAGCAGACGTGACAAGAACGCCTGGGTCCGCTCGTGCTGTGGGTTGGCCAGCAGTTCACGCGGCGGTCCCGACTCCACCACCACACCGGCGTCCATGAACACCAGTTCGTCGGCGACCTCACGGGCAAAGCCCATCTCGTGGGTCACCACCAGCATGGTCATGCCCGAATCGGCCAGCTCCCGCATCACCGCGAGCACCTCACCGACCAGCTCGGGGTCCAGTGCCGAGGTCGGCTCGTCGAACAGCATCAGCTTGGGGTCCATCGCCAGCGCTCGCGCGATGGCGACCCGCTGCTGCTGACCGCCGGACAGTTGCGCGGGGTAGGCGTTGCGCTTGGCCGAGAGCCCGACCCGCTCGAGCAGCTCCTCGGCCCTGGCGATCGCCTCGGACTTGCGGATCCCGCGCACCTGGATCGGTGCCTCGATCACGTTCTCCAGCGCCGTGCGGTGCGGGAACAGGTTGAAATGCTGGAACACCATGCCGATGTCGCGACGCTGGACCGCGGCATCGCGCTCGTGCATCTCGTAGAGCTTGCCGTTCTTCTCCCGGTAGCCGACGAGATCGCCGTCGACGTAGAGCCTGCCCGCGTTCACCTGCTCGAGGTGATTGATGCACCGCAGGAACGTCGACTTGCCCGAGCCCGACGGCCCGACCAGGGTGAGCACCTTGCCGCGCTGCACCTCGAGCGAGATGCCCTTGAGCACCTGCAGCGCGCCGAAGCTCTTACACACCCGGTCGGCCAGGACCATCGGCGGAACTGCCACTTCTGGTTCGGTCATTTCGCCTTCACCGCCGCCTGCGCCGTGGCCAGTTCCTGCAGCTGCTTGGCTGTCAGCTGCCGGGTGGCACCGCGCGAGTAATAGCGTTCCAAGTAGTACTGGCCGACCATGAGGATGCTGGTGATCGCGAGGTACCAGGTGGCACAGACGAGCAGCAGCGGGATCGGCTGGAAGTTCACGCCGTAGATGTCACGGGCGCGGCCGAACAGGTCGGTGCTCAACGGGATCGCGGTGACCAGCGAGGTCGTCTTGAGCATGCCGATCAGCTCGTTGCCGGTGGGCGGGATGATCACCCGCATGGCCTGGGGCAGCACCGTGCGGCGCATGGTCTGCGTCCACGACATGCCGAGCGCCACCGACGCTTCGCGCTGACCCTCGCCGACGGAGTTGATACCCGCGCGCACGATCTCGGCCATGTAGGCGGCCTCGTTGAGACCGAGGCCGATCACCGCGAACATGAACGCTGCCTGCAGGTTCTGCACGTCGAAGTGGAAGAACTGCGGACCGAACGGCACGCCGAGGTCGATCTGCTTGTAGAGCGACGGGACCAGGCCCCAGAACACCAACTGCACGAACACCGGGGTGCCGCGGAAGATCCACAGGTAGATCCACGCGGCGGTACGCAGCACCGGGTTCGGTGACAGGCGCATCACCGCCAGCACCGTGCCGAGACCCACCGCGATCGCCATCGCGAGCACGGTGAGCTCCAGGGTGACGATCGCGCCCTGGGTGATGCGACTGTCGAACAGATACTTGCCGTAGGTGTCCCACCGGTAGGCGGGATTGGTAGCAGCACCGTAGACGAACAATCCGACCAGGATCAGGATGATTGCCGCCGCGATCCAGCGGCCCGGCCTGCGCAGCGGGACCGCTTTGATCGGTTCGGGTTCGGTGCCCGGTCCGGGCACCTCCACCGTGTCTTTCTTGTCGGTCACGTCAGCTCACTGCACCGTTGATCACCGAGGTCTTGATCTGACCGTCCTGCACACCCCAGTTGGTGGTGATCTCGCCGTACTTGCCGTTGTCGATCAGATGTTGCAGCGCCTTCTGCAACGACACCGCCAGCGGCGAGGTCTTCTGCACGGCCCAGCCGTAGGGCGCGGAGTCGAACAGCGGGCCCGCCGACTCGATCTTGCCTTCGCTCTGCTTGATCGCGTACGCGGTCACCGGGGAGTCCGCCGACATCGCGTCGACCTGACCGAGCACCAGCGCATTGGTCGCGGCGCTCTGCTCATCGAAAGCCTTCATATCGATGGCGGGCTTGCCCTCGGCGACGCACTTGGCGCTCTTGGCGGGAATTTCGTCGGTGTGCTCGACCGTAGTGGCCTGTACGGCGACTTTCAGGCCGCACGCATTGTTCGGATCGATCGCTTTACCGGTTTGCTGGGCCCACTGGATACCCGCGGAGAAATAGGTCGTGAAATCGACCTGCTGTTCGCGTTCGCGCGAATCGGTGATCGACGACATACCCACGTCGTAAGTGCCCGCCTGAATGGCCGGAATGATCTTCTCGAACGAGGACTCGACGTAGTCGACCTTCAGTCCGAGGGTGCTCGCGACAGCGTCGAGCAGGTCGACATCGAAGCCGACGATCTTGCCGCTGGCGTCCTTGTACTCGTTCGGCTGATACGGCACGTTCACGCCGACGACGATCTTGCCTGCCTGCTTGACCTTGTCCGGAAGGGTCGCCGCGATCGCGTCGACCTTCTCCACAGACACCTTGTTCACCGAGGCGCCGTCGCCCTCGGTGTTGTCGGCGCAGCCGGTGAGGACCAGCGCACCGCCGGCGACGGTACACAGCAGTCGCACGGCGCCACGGCCGAGGACAGTTCGAACAGACAAAGGAGCCTCCACATTTCACGTCGACGCCGGCCACGTGTCAGCGCCTGTTTGGCAATGTATGCGAACCGGACACAGCGTGGTGCGACAGTAACCGAAGATTAATCAGCGAATGTGAAAGGGGTACCTTCACCTCCGGTGCACGCGGGCCCGTACCTGCTCGGTGAATTCGCTGGTGGAAGCCAGACCGCCGAGATCCGCGGTCGCGATTCCGGCGGCCAGCGTGGCCGCCACAGCGTGGCTGATGCGGTCGGCGGCATCGTGTAGCAAACGGTTCTCGGCGCGAACCGCCAACCAGCGCAACAACATTGCCGCCGACAATTGCAGCGCGGCGGGATTGGCCCGATTGTGCCCGGCCAGACCGGGCGCCGCGCCGTGCACGGCCTGCGCCATCGCGCGCGTGTCGGAGCAGTTGAGTGAGGCGGCCATGCCGAGTGAGCCGCTGAGCTCACCGGCCAGATCGGAGAGGATGTCGCCGAACAGGTTCTCGGTGACGATCACGTCGAACTCGGCGGGTGCGCGGACCAGGTGCGCGGCCATCGCGTCGACGTGTGCGTCGTCGACGGTCACCTCCGGATACTGCTCGGCCACTTCGTAGCAGACATCACGGAACAGGCCGGTCGTCATCGGCAGCACATTGGCCTTGTGCACCACGGTGACCCGCTTGCGCCTACCCATGGCCAGGCGCAACGCCTGATGCGCGATCCGCTCGCACGCCTTGCGGGTGATCACCGCCACCGCCATCGCCACGTCCTCGGTGGGGCGGAACTCCCCCGACCCGGCGAACATATTGCGGTCGGCGTAGAAGCCTTCGCTGTTCTCCCGGACGATCACCAGATCGATGTCGGGCGCCATCGCGCGCACCCCGGCGAACGCGGCGGCGGGGCGGATGTTGGCGTAGAGCTCGAGGCGTTTGCGGATCACGCCGCCCGGCGCCACTCGCATGTCCGACGGATAGGAGGCGTTGTCGTGGGGGCCGAGGATCCAGGCGTCGAGATCCTCCAGCGCCGACAGCGTCTGTTCCGGCAGCGGGTCGCCGCAGGCGGCGATTGCGTCGTGCCCGATCTGCAGCGGCACCCACTCCACCGGGGCGAGCCCGGCCGCGCCGATCGCTTCGTCGACGACCGCTCTGGTCGCGGACACCACCTCGGGGCCGATTCCGTCGCCGTCGATCACTCCGAGTCGCAGGTTCGCCTTCGTCGCATTCACCCCGCTATCTTCGCGCGCGCCCGTCGGGCGCCGGGCACGTGGTGCGCCCTGACACGCGGCCGGTACCGAATTTCTGGCCGTTGTAGTGGGGATTCACGGCCCGCGCGGACGGTGGGCCCGGGAGCGTCGAACGACCGGGGGAAGATATAGGAACGCCGCGGCGTTACAGCCGGGGACACCGACAAGGAGAGGACGTCATGGCCACCCAGACGCTGACCCAGCAGAACTTCGACGAAGTCATCACCGGAAACGACGTGGTCCTCGTCGATTTCTGGGCTTCCTGGTGCGGTCCGTGCCGCAGTTTCGCGCCGACCTACGAGACCTCGTCGGAGAAGCACACCGACGTCGTCTACGGCAAGGTCGACACCGAGGCCGAGCAGGGGCTCGCCGCTGCCGCCAATATCCAGTCGATTCCGACCATCATGGCCTTCCGTGAGGGCGTGCTCGTGTTCGCCCAGCCGGGCGCGCTGCCGCCCGCCGCGCTCGAGGACCTGGTGACCCAGATCAAGGATCTGGACATGGACGAGGTGCGCAAGCAGATCGCCGAGCAGCAGGAGTCCTCTCCCGCCGAGTAGGCTGCTGCGACCCAACGCCGAACATACAAGGGCCCGTTCACCTCGAAAGGTGAACGGGCCCTTGCGTGTTCGGGTGGTGTCAGCCCGCGAGCAGGTTGACGCCGGCGATCATGGCGCGCACGGTCGATTCCGCGCTGCCCGCGGCGGTGGCCACCGCCCAGCCGCGCCTGCCGTTGAACTCGCACTGCATGAAAGTGGCGGTGCCGTCGGTGGTCGGGCGCTGATGGAAGTGCAGGATCTCGAGGGGGTAGCCCTCGTCGTAGAGCGCCGACGTCATCGCCGCGACCGGGCTGCCGGTGGCGATGACGGTGCGAAGGTGGTCGGCGAATTCCAGGGTGGCGGTGAAATCCGTTCCGGAACAGGACCATTCGCGAAGCGCGATGGACCCGTCGGCGCGGGTGTACCGGTCGAGGAATGCGGCGGGGTCGAGGTCGGTGAGCTCGGCGCGCAGGCCCTTGGGGGCAGCGGCGAACAGGGCATGGTCCAGTGTCAGCGTCATTGCAGGTGAGGTCTTCCCGAAGATGTCTTCGTTGGCAGGTGGGACCAGCAGAACGATGAGATACAGCCCGCAGCGTAGGGGCTGGTCCGAATCAGACCCCGCTACGGCGGATTACTACGAGAAGAATTCGCCGTGAAGCTTCCTGCGCGGTCTGCGCAGCAGCGACCGCGAGGTCGCGGTCAGCGACTAGCAGCGCGGCACAGCGGGCGGGATTCGGCACGCAGTCGAGGATAGGGCGATCGTCGCGAGATCGCAACCTGGTTTACCGCACGGAGTGTCTACCGGTGAGTACCATCACCGCAGCTCAGGATCGGTAACAGTCGGCGCGGGCGCGGCGATGGGTATCGTGGCGGGCATGGGGCTGCTCATGGCGATGACGATTCCGGGTCTCGCGTGTCTGCTGATCCTGTTGGCGTTCATCGAGGTGGCGATCAATCGCGCGACCGGGACACGATTTCTGCCGTGGACGCGCAAGCGTGGGGGCACGGTGGCCGCGGCGACCGGCTTCGAACATCTCACCGCGATGTTCCAGGGGTCCAAGCATCACGAGTTCGAGCAGCGGCAGAGCACGCTGATGCATCGCGAGGACCCGTCCGAGGGCGCGCCGCCGCGGGACCAGGTGGATCTGACAGGTGGGTCGGCGCGACTCGTCGCCCGCGAGCGCTGACGCCGTTCGCAGCTCGGATTCGTCGAAAGTCCCAGTGCGCCTGAGCTTTCGACTACATCGCCAGTGCTGTTCGGATCAGTTCTTCGGCAGCGGAACTACCGAGGCGAGGGCGCGGGCCGAACCGTCGACGTCGAGCTGCACGCGCAGGCTGTCGAGTCGCGAGCTCGTCCGCAACACCACTTTGTCGCGCATCATCACCGGTCCGACGTGTTCGACGATCGCCCGGTACGGAAGTTGATGACGGTCCGGGTGCGCGGCGAGCGCTTCCTCCACGGCCTCCCAGTAGACGGCGTTGTTGACGTGGCCCAGCCGGTCGACGTCGGTGACACGCAGCGGGAACGGCACTGCCTCCACGTGCGGATCGTCGAGTTCGGCGAGGGCCGCTTTCCAGCGCAGGCGGTGTTCGGTGGTGCTGGCGAGCATCGGCGCCATGAACGCGTCGCTCATCCGCGCGGGGCGGCCCGCGACCGGGTCGATGTGGATCAGGAACGCCGCGGCCTCGATGTGCCCGCCCTGCTCTCCACGAAGCTGAATTCGCATGTCGCACCATCGGTTCGAGAGCGCGTCGGCCCAGCGGCGTAACTGGACGCGATCGCCGAACATGATCGGCTCGTACACGTCGATCACCGTGCGCCGCACGATCCACGCCTGATGGAGATCCCCGTCCTCGACCGCGTCGAGGTGATCGAACCCGATGTCCTGCAGATACCGCGCGACCGCGTCGAGCCGCAGCCGATCGTCGCCGTCGGTATCGCCCAGCCGCACCGGCCACGACATCGCGAAGGCCTGCTCGATGTCGGGGCAGTCGGGCAGCGGGGTCGCGATGACGTCAGCAGTCATACGGCCGATGCTGCCACAGTTCGCCGCGCCAGGGCCGATCCGACCGGCCGTGGACCGGTCGGGCGCCGACAGCACCACCCGGCCGGCGCGCCGCCGAGCGAACACACGCAACCGAGGAAGTCGTGCGGCATCCCTCCGGCGTGTCGAGTATCTCACCGAAACGTCAACCGAAGACGTTGAACCGCAGCTCTTTTCGTCCGTATGGTCAGCTCGACGCCTCAGACAGGATGGACGCGATGCTGATCGATTTCCTACCGGACAAAGCGCTCTACCCCTTCGAATCCCAGTGGTTCGACTCCTCCGCAGGCCGAGTGCACTACATCGACGAGGGCTCCGGGATCCCCATCCTGTTCTGTCACGGCAGCCCCACGTGGAGCTTTCTCTATCGCAAGATCATCGACGAGCTGCGCGATCGGTTCCGCTGCGTAGCAGTCGATTACCTGGGGTTCGGACTGTCGGAACGGCCGGCGGGCTACGGCTACACCATCGCCGAACACGCCGCCGTGGTCGGGGAACTCGTCGACCACCTCGGGCTGGATCAGTTCGTGATCATGGGGCAGGACTGGGGCGGGCCGATCGGCACCGCGGTCGGCACCGAGCGGGCCGACCGGGTTCGGGGACTGGTTCTCGGCAACACCCTGTTGTGGCCGACGGACACCTGGCCGCAGAAGGCATTCAGCCGGGTCATGGCCAGTGCGCCGATGCAGCGGCGGATCTTGCGCGACAACCTGCTGGTCGAGCGATTTCTGCTCGGTGAGCTGCGGAACACGATCAGCGACGCCGAGGCCGATCACTACCGGAAGGTGCAGCCATCGCCGGCGGCCAGGCGCGGCATCGCCGCCATGCCCGGACAGATCCTGGCGGCCCGGCCCTTGCTCGAGCAGCTGGCCACGAACGTTCCGGCTCGGCTCGGCGCCACACCGACCCTGCTGGTCTGGGGCATGAAGGACATGGCGTTTCGCGCTCCGGCGTTCCTGCCGCGAATGCGCGAGACGTTCACCGATCACCAGGTCCTCGAACTTCCCGAGGCCAAGCACTTCATCCCCGAACACGAGCCGGCCACGATCGCCGAAGCCATCCGCCTGCGTTTCCGCTAGCTGACGGTGCGCTGGTCGCCATGATCGGGCACGAGCAAATCGTTGGCTAACATATTGTGACCAGATCGTGAATCTCCCGCGAGTCGCCGCCGAGAACGACCGATCGCACGGTAGCGTCGCGGCCGCTAGGCCAATTGTTACTGCGTGAAAGGACATGTTCTACATGGCATTCGAAGTCACTGGGGCTATCGGCGATCACTACAACGAAGCCGGTGGTGCGTCCAGCCCGCTGGGTGAACCGACCTCGGCAGAGCAGGACGCCCCCAACGGTGGCAAGTTCCAGGAATTCACCGGCGGCGTCATCTACTTCAAGCTCCCGACCGGAGCCAAGACCGTCTACGGCGCCATCCGTCAGGCATGGGAAGCCGAAGGCGGCGCGGGCGGCCGGTTCGGCTACCCCACCTCCGACGAGCAGGACATCGAAGGCGGCAAGATCAGCCACTTCGAGAACGGTTCGATCAGCTACAACATCGCTGACGACGCCGTGACGGTCAACGCGTAACTCGCGTCCCCGCACGCCACGATGGGCACCGACCCCGGGTCGGTGCCCATCGTGCTGTGTGGAGCAGGTCAGTGCGCGGCCGCGTCCCAGCTGCGGCCGGTGCCCACGGAGACGGTGAGCGGGACCGAGAGTTCGATCGCGGCCGACATCTGTTCGCGCGCAAGGGCTTCGAGCGCCGCACGTTCGCCGTCGGCGACCTCGAAGACCAGTTCGTCGTGAATCTGCAGCAGCATCCGCGATTCCAGGCCCGCTTCGCGAATCGCGTTCTGCACGTTGATCATCGCGACCTTGATGATGTCGGCGGCAGTGCCCTGGATGGGGGCGTTCAAGGCCATCCGCTCAGCGGATTCGCGGCGCTGACGGTTACTGGAATCCAGGTCGGGCAGGTAGCGGCGGCGGCCGAACAGGGTCTGGGTGTAGCCGACCTTGCGGGCCTGGTCGACGACATCGGACAGGTAGTCGCGAATGCCGCCGAAGCGGTCGAAGTAGACGTCCATCTGCTCTTTGGCCTCGGCGGTGCTGATCTTCAGCTGGGCGCTCAGACCGTAGGAGCTGAGACCGTAGGCGAGACCGTAGGACATGGCCTTGATCCGGCGGCGCAACTCGGGGCTCACCTCCGCGATCGGGATGTCGAAGGCCTTCGACGCGACGAAGGTGTGCAGGTCCTCGCCGGAGTTGAAGGCCTCGATCAAGCCGGCGTCACCGGACAGGTGCGCCATGATGCGCATCTCGATCTGGCTGTAATCGGCGGTCATGAGTTCGGCGAAGCCGGGGCCGACGACGAAGGTGTCGCGGATCTGGCGGCCGGTGTCGGTGCGGATCGGGATGTTCTGCAGGTTCGGCTCGGTCGAGGACAGGCGACCGGTGGCGGCGATGGTCTGGTTGAAGGTGGTGTGGACGCGGCCGTCGTCGGAGACCGACTTGAGCAGGCCGTCGACGGTCACCTTGAGCCGGGTCGCGTCGCGGTGGGCCAGCAGGTGTTCCAGGAACGCGTGGCCGGTCTTCTCGAACAGTGATTCCAGCGCGTCGGCGTCGGTGGTGTAGCCGGTCTTGGTGCGCTTGGTCTTGGGCATGTCGAGCTCGTCGAACAGCACCACCTGCAGCTGCTTGGGCGAGCCGAGGTTGATCTGCTTGCCGATCACCTCGTAGGCGGAGTTCGCGGCCTCGCTGACGCGGTCGGCGAACTGCTGCTGCAGGTTCTCGAGCTGGGTGACGTCGACCGCGATGCCCGCTTCCTCGAGCTGGCCGAGCACGCCGAGCAGCGGCAACTCCATCTCCGTGAGCAGCGGGGTCGATTCGATCGCCTCGAGTTCGGTATCGAGGGCGACTGCCAGGTCGGCGACCGCGCGGGCGCGCAGCATTTCCTCGCGGGCGATGTCGGCGGCGACGGTGTCCTCGTCGTCGAGCAGGGAGAGCTGGCCGGTGTCGCCGGTCTCGACCCGCAGTTCGCGCTTGAGGTAGCGCAGGGACAGATCGTCGAGGTTGAAGCTGCGCTGGCCGGGGCGGACCAGATAGGCGGACAGGGCGGTATCGGTGGTGAGACCGCCCAGCGCGAAGCCGCGCCCACGCAGTGCGTGCCCGGCGGACTTGGCCTCGTGCAGCGCCTTGGGCACCTCGGGATCGGCCAGCCAGGTGGCCAGGGCCGTCTCGTCTTCGGGGGTGAGGACGGTCAGGTCGATGTAGCCGCCCTCACCGTCGGCGGCGGCGATTGCCAGGGCCCGCGCGTCGCCGTGGATCGGCGTTCCGGTCCCGACAATCGAGAGACCGTGGCGCACACCTGCTTTCGCGTGCTCTGCCAGCCAGTCGGCGACCGCTCCCTGATCGAGCGCACCACCGCTGATCTCGAAACCCGACTCAGCTTCCGGCTCGGGGGAACCGAGCGTGTCGAACAGCCGGTCGCGCAGCACCCGGAACTCGAGGTCGTCGAAGAGCTGGTGGATCTTGTCGCGGTCCCACGGCGCCTTGATCAGCTGATCGGGGCTGTAGGGCAGCGGCACCTCGCGCACCATCTCGGTGAGCTGCCGGTTGAGCACGACGCTGGACAGATTCGCGCGCAGCGAGTCGCCGACCTTGCCCTTCACCTGGTCGACGCGGTCGACCAGAGTGGCGAGATCGCCGTATTCGCGGATCCACTTGGCGGCGGTCTTCTCCCCCACGCCGGGAATGCCGGGCAGATTGTCGCTCGGGTCGCCGCGCAGCGCCGCGTAGTCGGGGTACTGCGCGGGAGTGAGGCCGTATTTGGTCTCCACCTCGGCCGGGGTGAACCGGGTCAGATCCGAGACGCCCTTCTTCGGGTAGAGGACCGTGACGTCGTCGTTGACCAGCTGGATCGCGTCGCGGTCGCCAGTGACGATGAGGACCCGGTAGCCCTGGGCCATCGCCTGGGTGGTGAGGGTGGCGATCACATCGTCGGCTTCGTAGCCGTCGATGGCCATCACCGGGATGCCCATCGCGCCGAGCACGTCCTTGGTGAGTTCGACCTGCCCACGGAATTCGTCGGGGGTGGCGCTGCGATTGGCCTTGTACTCCGGGTACGCCTCGGTGCGGAAAGTCTTGCGCGACACGTCGAACGCCGCGGCCACATGGCTGGGCTTCTCGTCGCGCAGCAGATTGATCAGCATCGAGGTGAACCCGTACACCGCGTTGGTGGTCTGACCGGTGACGGTCTTGAAGTTCTCCGCCGGTAGCGCGAAGAACGCGCGATAGGCGATCGAATGCCCGTCCAGGAGCAGCAGCGTAGGCCGCTCACCCTCGGGGGCAGTGGTCGTTGTCGATGCCTGCGCAGTCGTCGGTGAACTCACCCGACAGAGTCTAGGGACACCCTCTGACAGACACGAACACCGCCATCACCACATCCCAAACCAGACTGCCCCGTCTTCAACAACCCTCCAAAAACCCAGTCACCCCCCCGCGACCCCAAGGGAACGGCGGCCACGAAGTGGCCCGTCGCGGCCGGGTCACCGCTCAGCCCCCGGGCCGTAGGCGACGAAGCCCTACCCCCGATCCGCCATGACCGCACTCCCAGCCCCCACCCGCGACCCTTAGGGAGCGGCGGCCACGAAGTGGCCGGTCGCGGCCGGGTCGCCGGTTAGGCGCCGGGGCGTAGGCGACGAAGGAGCAAGCCCCGGTGCCTAACCGGCGGCCCCTCGGGGCCGCGACTCGAGCGCGCCAGCGCTCCAATAAACACAGCGTCAAACCTGCCTGGGACTACCGAACGCAGGTCACCCTCGCACCCGCGACTGCCAGCCGCATCGTCGAGGGGCCCGCGCCGTCGGCAATTCAGTCGACACCCAGGTAGGCCGACATCACCGCAGGATCAGTCAGCAAAGCCGCCCCGGGACCGGACTTGGTGACCTCGCCGGTTTCCAGGATGTAGGCACGATCGCTACGCGTCAGCGCCTGCTGGGCGTTCTGCTCCACCAGCAGCACCGTGGTGCCCTGACGGTTGATCTCACTGATGATCCGGAAGATCTGCTGGATCACCATGGGCGCCAGGCCCATCGACGGTTCGTCGAGCAGCAGCAGCTTCGGGCGGGCCATGAGGGCGCGGCCGATGGCGAGCATCTGCTGTTCGCCGCCCGACATCGTGCCGCCGATCTGTTTGCGGCGTTCGGCCAGGCGGGGGAACAGTTCGAAGACCCAGTCCAAGGTCTGCTGGTACTCGGACTTGTTCTCGAAAGGCCTGCCGTAGCAACCCATGTCGAGATTCTCCGCGACCGTCATGCCGGGGAACACGCCGCGACCCTCGGGCGCCTGGATGAGACCCTCGACCACCCGGTCGTGCGCCTTCATCGTGGTGATGTCTTTGCCCTGGAACAGAATTCGTCCCGAGGTGAGCGGCAGCAGCCCCGACATCGCCCGCATGGTGGTGGTCTTGCCCGCGCCGTTGGCACCGAGCAGGGTCACCAGTTCGCCCTCGGCGACCGAGAGCGAGATGCCGTGCAGCGCTTCGATCCGGCCGTAGTTCACGACCATGTCCTGCACCTCGAGCAGTGGGGTCGCGGTCTCGACCACGGCCTCCGGCTCATCGCGCGACTGCACCACCACGGCGTCGGCCACCGGCGTCGGGGTCGCCCCTTCTTCCGCGGCGGCCACCGATTCCTCGCGAACCTCCTCGATCGTGTCCGCGTCGGGCACGCCGAGGTAGGCGGCGATCACCGCCGGATCCTCGCGGACCGCGGCGGGCAGGCCGTCGGCGATCTTGCGCCCGAATTCGAGCACGACGATCCGGTCGGTCACGCCCATCACCAGGCGCATGTCGTGCTCGATGAGCAGCACGGTGTAGCCGTCGTCGCGGATCTTGCGGATCAGGTCCATCAGCGCCGACTTCTCGCTGGGGTTGAACCCGGCAGCCGGTTCGTCCAGACACAGCAACTTGGGCTCGGTGGCCAGCGCACGCGCGATCTCGAGCCTGCGCTGATCGCCATAAGACAGGTTGCGCGCCTTCTCGACCGCGCGCGGTGCGATACCGACGAACTCGAGCAGCGCCATGCCACGTTCGATGGCATCACGCTCCTCGCGCTTGAACTTCGGCGTGCGGAAGACCGCGCCGGGGACCGAGGTGGTGTGGCGGGCGTCGGTGCCGACGACCACGTTCTCCAGCGCGGTCATCTCGCCGAACAGCCGCACGTTCTGGAACGTGCGCGCGATACCCATCCGGGTGATCTCGTTGCGCTTGGTCTTGGCCAGCGGCTGACCATCGAAGTGCACACTGCCCGACGCGGGCTTGTAGACGCCGGTGATCGCGTTGAAGCAGGTGGTCTTGCCCGCGCCGTTGGGGCCGATCAGGCCGAGGATCTCGCCGCGGCGGATCTCGAAACTGACGCCGTCGAGCGCGGTCAGACCACCGAACTTGACGGTCAGACCATCGGTGCGCAGCAGTGGCTCACCGACCGCGGTCTCGATCGCGCGATGCGGCGCGACCACCTCGGCGACGGTCTCGGCATCGGCGAGTTCGGGCATCACCGCGGTGACGTCGACGTCGCCCGTCGGCTCGACTTCGGGCGGCGGCTGGTAGCCGGCCTTCATGTCTTCGTTGTCGAACAGCGCGTCTCCCGCGCCTGGCCCCGTCATCGCCCTGCTCCGATCGATTCGGCCGCCGGCTTGCGCACGACCGCCTGGTACACCTGTCTGCCGTAGGCGAGCAGCTTCTGCCGCACCGGGAACAGACCCTGTGGCCGCAGAATCATCATCACCACGAGCGCGATGCCGAAGTAGAGGTACTTCAGGTCACCGAGGTTCTGCGCGCCGCCGGGACGGAACAGCAACACACTGCCGAACAGCAGCAATCCGAGGATCACGGCGACGATCGCCGTTCCGATCACCGCCCGCCGGACCCACGTGCCCAGCGCGTCCTTCTTCCACCGCCACAGCAGCCAGAGGCCGATCAGCAGTGCGATATCGAGGCCCAGCAGCAGGTAGCCGGTCGACTCGCTCGACACCAGCTGCACCGACTGCAACCGCATCGGCAGGTAGGCGATGAGGAACGCGCCGACGATCACGCCGAGCTTGTTGCCCGAACCACCGAGCACGACCGCGCACAGGAACAGCATCGACAGGATGATGTCGAACTGTTTGGGGTTCACGTAGGTGACCTGACCGGCGTACATCGCGCCCGAAAGGCCGCCGACCGAGGCGCCGATCACGAACGCCCACAGCTTGAACTTGAAGGTCGGCACGCCCATGATCTCGGCGGCGTCCTCGTCTTCGCGGATGGCGACCCAGGAGCGGCCGACCCGGCTGCGCTCGAGGTTGCCGATGATCAGCAGCACCACGATCACGAAGACCATGCCGAGCCAGAACCACCAGGTGCCGTTGTTCGCTCGGGTGAAGGGGTTCCAGCTGCTGGTGTCGCCGAGGTTGCCCGGGGAGAAGAAGCCACCGGGGTGCGCTTCGGATTCCCCAACCTCGGGGTAGGCGATCTTCGACAGCCCGAGGCTGCCGTTGGTCACCTCGCCCAGGTTGTCGGCCATCAGCCGAACGATCTCACCGAAGCCGAGCGTCACGATCGCGAGGTAGTCACCGCGCAACCGCAGGGTGGGCGCGCCGAGGATCAGGCCGGCCAGCGCGGTGAGCGCGACCGCGAGCGGCAGGCAGGCCACCCACGCCCAACCCGAACTGAGCCACCCGCCGTCGGTCTGGTTCCACGGACTGTTCGGGCTGGTGAGCAGGCCGACCGTATAGGCGCCGACGGCGTAGAAACCGACGTAACCGAGGTCGAGCAGACCCGCCTGGCCGACCACCACGTTCAGGCCGATGGCGATCAGGGCGTACATGGCGAACTGCGCCATCACGCCACCGAAACTCACGCCGGGAGTGTTGAGCAGCGGGGGCGGGAACAGCGGCAGGATCGCGAGCGCGGCGATGATCGGCACGCCGACGGCCCACTGGCCCGGCCGCGACAGCCCGTCCCACCAGGTCCGGATAGCATCGCCGAGGCCGCGCCGATCCTGCTGCGCGACAGGCGTTTTCGGAGTCTTCGTCAGGTCTGTCATGCGCGTGCCCTCCCCAGGCTCTCGCCGAGGATGCCGGTCGGCCGGAACATCAGCACGGTCACCAGCAGCACGAAGGCGACCACGTCACGCCATTCGTTGCCGAACAGGATCGACCCGTACTGCTCGGCGATGCCGAGGATCAACCCGCCGAGCAGCGCGCCGCGCAGGTTACCGATACCACCGAGCACCGCGGCGCTGAACGCCTTGATACCGAGGATGAATCCGCCGGAGAAGATGATGCCGGTGGGAATGTAGAGGGTGTACAGCATCGCCGCGGCGCCTGCCAGCAGACCACCGATGAGGAAGGTCAGCACGATGACCCGCTCGCGCGAGACACCCATCAGCGTGGCGGTGTCGGGATCCTGTGCCACCGCGCGGATGGCGCGGCCGAATTTGGTTCTGTTGATGACGATTTCGGTGGTCACCGCGAGCACGACGGCCGCGGCGAAGATCACCAGCGCCACATTGGTGACCGACGCGCCGAGGAAGGTGAACTGTACCTTCGGCTCCACGAGCCGGATGCCGGTCTGGGCGTTGGAGCCGCCGAGGCCCGGCTTGATCTTGGGCAGGATGTAGTGGACGAACTCCTGGATCACGAACGACATACCGATCGCGGTGATCAGGAAGGCCAGCGGCTTCGCGCCACGCCTGCGCAGCGGGCGATAGGCGACCCGTTCGAGCCCCACCGCGGCGATGCCGGAGACCAGCATGCCGAACAGCATCGCGACACCCAGATAGAGCACCGTCAGCAGGACACCCTGGGAGTACACATTGCCGCTGGGCGCGAAGCCGAGCAGTTCCAGACCCACATAGGTGCCGAACATGCCGAGCATGAAGATTTCGGAGTGCGCGAAGTTGATCAGTCGCAGCACGCCGTAGACGAGCGTGTAGCCGACCGCGACCAGGGCGTAGATCGAGCCGTAGGTGAGACCGTCCACGGTCAATCGCCAGAACTGGTCGATCACCCCGGAAACGTTGAAATCGATGGACCCCTCGGCCAACAGGGTCACACCGAGCGAAGCCGCTGATGTCATGGTTACTCTCGCGTCAGGCGCGCGGTGCGCGTGGGATCACCACGCGCACCGCGCACACGTCATCGGAACTACTTGACCTGGTACATCCAGATCTGGATGTTGGCCAGTTCGCCGGTCTCGCCCCACTTGTACTGGCGGGCGACACCAGTTCCGCTGTAGTTACGGACGTAGTCGACGAGCTCGGCGCGGGTGACCTTTCCGGAGTCGATGCCCTTGAGCAGGATCGTCGTGAGGTCGTATCCCTCGACGGAGTAGACGCCGGGCGCCTGACCGTTGAGCGCCTTGTAGTCGGCGGAGAACTTCTCCGGCGCCGGGCTGCACGGGCAGGACAGCAATGCGTCCTTGGACGAGGAGCCTGCCTGGCGGACGAACTCGGGATCGTTGCTGCCGTCGGCGGAGACGAAGGTGGCGGTCACGCCACCGGAACGCAGCTGCTGCACGAACGGCGCGGCCTCGGCGTAGTAGCCGGCGTAGAAGATGGCGTCGGGCTTGGCCGCGTTCAGCGACGACACGGCGGCCGAGAAGTCCTTATCACCTTCCTTGACATTCACCGCGCAGGACGGGTCAGCCGCGGGGCCGGCCGCGGTGATGAACGCCTTCGCCAGACCGGCGCCGTAGTCGGTGTTGTCCTGCACGACGCAGAGCTTCTTGAAGCCCTTCTCGCCGGTGAGGTAGTTGGCGATGGCCGGACCCTGCGAATCGTCGTTGCCGAGCCCGCGGAAGAAGGTCTTCCAGCCGTTGGCCGTCAACGTGGGGTTCGTGGCCGATGCGGTCAGCGTGGGCATGCCTGCCTCGCTGAGGATCTGGCCGGTCGCCTTGGTCTCACCCGAGAAGGTCGGGCCGACCAGTGCCACGATGTTCGGGTCGGCGACGATCGTCGGAACCACCTGGCTGGCGATCTGCGGCTTGCCCTCGGTGTCGAACTGCTTCACCGAGACCTGGCAGTCCGGGTTGGCCTTGTTGTGCTTGTCGAGCGCGAGCTTCACGCCCATGATGATGTTGATGCCGAGGGCGGCGTTGCCACCGGTCAGCGGGCCCGCCATGCCGAGCGTCAGCGGCGCGCACTTGGCCTTACCGTCGCCTGCGGGGTCCGCGGCCGCACCGGCATCGGTTGTCGCGACGGCCTTGCCCTGGGTATCGAGCTGAACCACCGGCTGGATGGAGAGATCGGTGTTGCCGCCACCGCCGCCATCTGACGACTTGTCACTGCATCCGGACAACACCAACGACGCGGCAGCTCCGATAACCAGAACTCCTCGCGTCGACCGACTGCGCCATGTCGAACTGAGCACGTCTCACCTCTATGTCCTGTGCTCCCCGGGTTCACCGAGGGGGCCGACCACGTTCAGCCCGCAGAGAACATATCGCCGCTTTGTTAGATCCGCATCACATTCGCATCATGTCGGATGCCTCTTGTCCAAGCAATAGTTCACATTATTGTTTCGCTTCCGTAAACATTTCCGGCTTTGGGCCCGCGCGACAGTAAGAGCGAAACCGAGTTACTGCGGAGTGAGGTTCTCCAGCACGACTTCGGCGACCGCCTTCATCGTCGTGCGCCGATCCATCGCGGTGCGCTGAATCCATTTGAACGCCTGCGGTTCCGAGAGGCCTTGGGTCTGCATGAGCACACCCTTGGCCCGCTCGACCAGTTTGCGCGTCTCCAAACGATCCGACAGATTCGCGACTTCGGTTTCCAGCGCGGTGATTTCGTGAAAACGACTGGCCGCGAGTTCGATCGCGGGGACCAGATCGGACTTGGTGAACGGCTTCACGAGATAGGCCATCGCGCCCGCGTCGCGTGCGCGCTCGACCAGGTCGCGCTGACTGAACGCGGTCAGAATCACCACGGGCGCAACGCGTTTCGACGCGATCTCGGCGGCGGCGTCGATGCCGTCACG
Source organism: Nocardia sp. FBN12 (assembly GCF_054031145.1). Taxonomy (NCBI): domain Bacteria; kingdom Bacillati; phylum Actinomycetota; class Actinomycetes; order Mycobacteriales; family Nocardiaceae; genus Nocardia; species Nocardia sp. FBN12. Next base: position 1,091,754 of record NZ_CM132926.1, on the reverse strand, counting down.
GCGCGGCATCTTCACGTCCATGATCACCAGATCCGGGCGAAGTTCCTCAGCGAGCTCGACGGCCTGCTGCCCGTCGCCCGCTTCGCCGACGACGTCGTAGCCCTCTTCCTTGAGCATCTCGACCAGGTCCATCCGGATCAAGGCCTCATCCTCGGCGACGACGACCCGCTTGGCCGCGGCCTCACGCGTGGCGCCGGCTGCATTCGTGCTCATAGGTTCGACCCCTCTGGATTCCGGTGCCCGTCGATCACACCACGACCGGCGTTGTAAAGAGTACCTTTCACCTCCGCGCGGAGAATGCGCCTGCGATGAGATCGCGCACACCCTGCGCCGGATACTCCCCCGCGGAGCGCGGCATGTGCCGCGCTGCCGCCGTGGTGCCGAGTGTGGGACTCGAACCCACACGTCCTTTCGGACAACGGTTTTTGAGACCGTCGCGTCTGCCAGTTCCGCCAACCCGGCGCACCGCGGTCACTATAGCGTCTCGGCGCGCCGGGAAGCGAACTGCCGGTCGAACCGGAGGCCCAGCTGCCCCGTAGTACCCCCAGAGGGCACCACGGAAGGGGCTGCGATCATGCGCGTAAAGAGGACCACGGTCGACCTCGACGCCTACCCCGACCTGGTGATGATCCTGCTCGGCATGCGGGTGCGCACGCCGCGAGGGCTGCTGCGACTGCTCGGCGTCGGCCCGAAGTTGTATCGCTCACATGCCGACCGGCCCGACGGGTTGCTGCACCACGATGACGTCGTGTGGTCGATGCTGCCGCCGCATTGGGGCGCCCGGCAATACTGGCGCGATCTGGATTCGCTCGAACGCTGGACACGCTCGGAACCACACCGGCAGTGGTGGCGCGAATTCCTGCGCGATTCCGGCGGCACCGGTTTCTGGCACGAGGCCTATTTCCGCCGCGGTGGCATCGACGCGGTCTATGACGACATGTCCGCGGCGACGGGGCTGGCGGCGTTCGCGCCGGTCGTGCCCGCGCGTGGCCCGATGTTCTCCACCAGGGGCCGGGTGCACGGCACCCCACCGGGCGTGCCACCGGTTATTACCGAATCGAATTATTATGATCCGAACGAGTGACGATCGACACATATCATCGCGAGGTTTCCACGCCATATCTCGTGGGTATCACGGTCACACACAACGGATTTGCGCATCGTGAATGATGTACGGCGTTCAACCGAAAGGTGAATAAGTAGTACCGCGCTTGTGATGGTTACAATTCCGGCCTACTCCGTGACAATCGACCCGATTACGGTGTCGGTATGCACGTGCTCTTCGTCTGCAACTCCAATGTCTGCCGTTCGGTGATCGCCGAACGGCTCACCCTGGCATTCGCGGCGGAGCACGGTCTACCCGGCCTCACCGCGGAGAGCGCGGGCACCAGGGCACTGGTCGGCTTTCCGCCCGAGCCGCTGGCCGTGGAGACGATCCAGGGCCTGGGCGGCGACACCAGTGGTTTCAAGGCCCGAAAACTCAAGCCCGAGATGGTCGATCGCGCCGACCTGGTGCTGACGATGACCGATTCCTTACGCGACCAGGTCGGTGAACTGGCCTTCGGTATCGCCCCGCGCACCTTCACCCTCGCCGAGGCGCATCGGATCGCCAAGGTCACCGGCGCGAAATCCATTGCCGCACTGCATCACGCACGCAACAACCTGGCCTATGTCGGGCGGGAGAACATCGCCGACCCGATCGGCCTTTCGGCCGAGGCGTTCCTCCAGGTCGGCGACCGCATCGCCGAATTGCTGTTCCCCGTGCTGGGAGCGCTGGCACCGCACGAGCAGACGAAACTCTCCGGCGACGGCGATCGTCCCGGCCTGGTGATCGCTCCCGGCGGGCCCCGCCCCCTTTCGGCGTTCCTCGCCGCCCAGCGCGGACGCTGAGCCGGGCCGAGTCCACCCGTAGGACTGTTCGCCACGGCGCGCAGGGATTACACTTCGGCGCGGACGTGGGTGTTACCCCTTGCAGGTTCGACACACGACGGGACCACAGACTTGCCGAAACGCATTTCGGATGTTTCGCTCCATGTGTACGTGACACCGGAGACCCTCGACCGCATCGTCGCCAGTGTCCGGACGGTCCTCGACGACCACGTACACGACCGCAACGTCTATGCCTGGCGGTTCACCCTGCCGGTCGACACGAGCGATCCGGTCCATCACCACCTCGAATCCCAGTGGCGCAGTAGCTGTCCCGGCGTCGACCCGAGCGCGGAGAGCACCTACGAGATCGCGCTGAGCCTGGTCGGCGAGTCGGCCGAACTCACCGACGCCGACATCGCCGATCTCGAACACGGTCTCGCGCTGGCCGTGTACGGCGCGACGCAGGCGCAGCCCACGTGCGGTGTGCCGTTCACGTTGCGCGCGCATCAGCGCACCGATGTCGTCGCACCCGAACTCGACCGCGAACTGCGCTGAGGAACCTCAGCGGGCCGGGAAGTGCCGGATGACACCTTCCTGCACGGTGGTGGCGATCAATTCGCCTGTGCGCGAATAGAACCGGCCGGTCGCCAGACCACGCGAACCGGCCGCGACCGGTGACTCGGTGGAGTAGAGCACCCAGTCGTCGAACCGGAACGGACGGTGGAACCACATCGAGTGGTTCACCGTCGCCGCGAGAATCCGGTCCAGCCCCCACGACAAGCCGTGCGTGGTGATGATCGAATCGAGCACGGTGGTGTCGGAGGAATAGCCGAGCGCGGCCACGTGCAGCAGTTGATCATCGGGCAACCGGCCGTCGGTACGCATCCAGACCCGGTTGTGGTTGAGCTTCTCCCCGGTGCCCTTGAGGATCCACGACGGATCGTTGGTGTAGCGCATATCGATCGGGTGCGGCGCCTTGATGAACATCTCCAGCTTGTCCTCGAAGCCGGCGAAGCTCTCCTCCACCCGGGGCAGGGTTTCGGGGTCGGGCACGTCCGGACCCTCGTGCGCGTGCTCGAGGCCCTTGCCCCAGTCCTGGAACGCGGCCAGCATCACGAACAGCTCCTGGCCGTCCTGACTGGCGGTCACCGTCCGGTTGGCGAGCGCGCGGCCGTCGCGATGGCGCTGCACGTGGTACTCGATCGGCTTCTTCACATCGCCGCCACGCACGAAATGCGCGTTGAGCGCGTGCAGCGGCCGGTCGCCCGCCGTGCGGCCTGCCGCCATGATCGCCTGCGACACCAGCTGGCCGCCGAAGGTGCGGCTCCACACCTTCTCGGGGTGGTTCCCGAGAAAGGTGTCCTCGCCGATCGACTCGAGGTCGAGCAGGTCGAGCAACACCCGCAGATCAGGTGTCGGCTCGCCCTGGGTGGTCTCGATGTCGATCGAACTGCTCACTACTAGTGGTCCTCTTCGCCGATGCGGTGCACGTGGATCAGGTTGGTGGAACCGACGGTACCCGGAGGGGAGCCGGCGACGATGACCACCAGGTCACCCTTGCGATAACGCTCCAGCGACAATAGCGCCTGATCCACCTGGTGGATCATCGCGTCGGTGGTGTCCACCATGGGCACGATGAACGTCTCGGTACCCCAGGTCAGCGTGAGCTGGCTGCGCACCTCCGGCAGCGGGGTGAACGCCAGCAGCGGCAGCGGGGTGTGCAGGCGGGCCAGGCGGCGCACGGTGTCACCCGACTGGGTGAACGCGACGAGCGCCTTGGCGTTGAGCCGCTCGCCGATGTCGCGGGCGGCGTAGGAGATCACGCCACGCTTGGTGCGCGGCACGTGGGTCAGGGGTGGCACCCGCGACGTCTCGGACTCGACGGCGGTCACGATGCGGGCCATGGTGCGCACCGCGTCGATCGGCCAGGCGCCCACCGAGGTCTCCCCCGACAGCATCACCGCGTCGGCGCCGTCGAGCACCGCGTTGGCGACGTCGGAGGCTTCGGCGCGGGTCGGCCGGGAGTTCTCGATCATCGATTCGAGCATCTGGGTGGCGACGATGACCGGCTTGGCGTTCTCGCGCGCCATCTGGATCGCGCGCTTCTGCACCAGCGGCACCTGCTCGAGGGGCAGCTCGACGCCGAGGTCACCGCGGGCGACCATCACCGCGTCGAAGGCGAGCACGATCGCCTCGAGGTTGTCGATCGCCTCTGGCTTCTCCAGCTTGGCGATCACCGGCACACGGCGGCCGACGCGATCCATGATGTCGTGCACGAGTTCGATGTCGGACGGCGAGCGCACGAAGGACAGTGCGATGAAGTCGACGCCGAGCTCCAGGGCGAATTCGAGATCGGCGATGTCTTTTTCGGACAGAGCGGGCACCGACACGTTCATGCCGGGCAGCGACAGCCCCTTGTTGTTGCTCACCGGGCCGCCCTCGGTCACCCGGCAGACGACGTCGTTGTCCTCGACGGATTCCACCGTGAGGCCGACCTTGCCGTCGTCGACGAGCAGCCGGTCCCCGGCCTTGGCGTCCTGGGCGAGCTCTTTGTAGGTGGTCGAGACACGGTCGTGGGTGCCGTCGACCTCGTCGACCGTGATCCGCACCTGCTCGCCGTTGGCCCACACGGTCTTGCCGTCGGCGAAGCGGCCGAGGCGGATCTTGGGTCCCTGGAGGTCGGCGAGGATGCCGACCGCGCGGCCGGTCTCGTCGGAGGCCGCGCGGACCATCTTGTAGTTGTCGGCGTGGTCGGCGTGGTCGCCGTGGCTGAAGTTCAGCCGGGCCACATCCATGCCGCTTTCGACGAGCTCACGAATACGATCCTGGGTAGCAGTGGCCGGGCCCAAGGTGCACACAATCTTCGTCCGTCGCATCACGGCCCCCAGCCTAGTACTCGGGCAGCGCCGAGTCTTTTCGCCTGTCGGGTTGCACGTTTAGTTCGACTTGTGTTCACGAAAACTGTTGCTAGCGAACAGCCACATGCCGGGAAAGTCTTGTTTCGAGACGGCTCTGACCGAACCCGAGGATCAGGCAGATCACCCAGTAGTAGAGCGCCGCGACGCCGTAGAGGGCGAAGAAGTCGAAGGTGGGGGCGGCGGCCAGCTGGGCGGTGCGCAGCAGTTCGGTGACCAGGATGGTCGAGGCCAGCGAAGTGTCCTTGACCAGGGAGATCAACGTGTTCGACAGCGGCGGCACCGCGATCCGGGCGGCCTGCGGGAAGACGATGTCCCAGAGCGTCTGCACGTAGGTCATGCCCAGCGATTGCGCGGCCTCCCACTGCCCGTGCGCCACGCTCATGATCGACGAGCGCACCACCTCCGCGGCGTAGCCGCCGACATTGAGGCTGAACGCGATCACCGCCGCCGGGAACGGATCGATGACGATCCCGAACTGCGGCAGCGCGTAGAACACGATGAACAGCTGCACCAGCAGCGGGGTGCCGCGGATGATCGAGATGTAGAAGCGGGCGGGCGCCGACAGCACCCGCCGCGTCGACATCCTGGCCAGCGCGACACCGACCGCGATGGCCAGGCCGATGACGAAGCTGATGGCGGTGAGCGGCAACGTCATCGTCACCGTGGCCTTCAGCATCGGCACCAGGTTGTGCCGGATCAGCTCCCAGGTAGCCGGATCCATCCGCTATTTGCTGACGTCGGTGCCGAAGTACTTCTCCGACAGACGGGCCAGCGTGCCGTCGGCGCGCAGCTCTTCGAGGGCCTTGTCGACGTCGGTGATGAGCCCGGTGTCATCCTTGCGCGCGGCGAAGGCCTGCTTGCTGGTCTCGCCGGTCTCGGCCGCGATCTTGATACCGGTGTCACCGGTCTTCTTGGTGTACTCGCCCACGGCCAGGGTGTCGTTGACGGTGGCGTCGACCCGACCGGCCTTCAGCAGCTGCACCGCCTGCACGAACCCTTCCACCGCTTCGACTTTCGCGCCGGCGCCCGCGGCGACCTTGCTCCAGTTGCTGGTGGCCGACTGCGCGGTGGTCTTGCCCGACAGGCTCGCCAGCGAGGTGATGGTGGTGTTGTCGGCCTTGGTGACGATCACGCCCTCCGACGTCGTGTACGGCTGCGACAGCGCGTACTTGGCCGTGCGCTCGGGATTCACGGTGACCTGGTTGGCGACCAGATCGAAACGCTTGGACTCGAGCCCGGCGAAGATCGAGTCCCACGGGGTCTGCACGAATTCCACCCGCTTGCCGAGCTTTTCGCCGACCGCCTTGGCGACCTCGACGTCGTAACCGGTGAGCGTGCCGCCCTCCTGGTAGCTGAACGGCGCGTAGGTGCCCTCGGTACCGACCTTCAGCACGTTCGGGTCGGACGCGGACGAGCAGGCCGACAGGCCCGTCGCGGCGACGACAGCGAGTACGGCGGCGGCAATGAATTTGCGCACGGACATCCCTTTCTCCGCTGCGCGTAGGGGGCACGCGCAGGCCAAGCGACGCTACGGCGCCACCACAGACCGACACAGAGTATCGCTCACCGTGATCGCAAATACCGGGGGGAAACGCGAAACGGGCGCCCTGCGTGAGCAGAGCACCCGTTCATCCCCGTGTGATGACGTGTCAGTCGCGCAGCGGGCGACCCTGCGCGTCGGGCACCTTGCCGGTGAGCATCATGATGCCGTCGATCAGCGGCCAGATGGCGCCGAGACCACAGGTCAGCCAGGTGACCGCGATCTGGGCGATGCCGAGACCGGTGTAGCCGAGGTAGAAGCGGCCGACGCCGAAGCTGCCGAGGAAGATCTGCAGCAGACCGGCCATCAGCTTCTGCTTGTCCGAGAACGGCACGCCGTACATGTCCCGGCCGTAGGGCGCCTCCGGGTCGTTCGGGTTGAAGCCCTGCGGCATCGCCCCGTACGGCGCGGCACCGTAACCCGGCTGCTGGGCGTACGGGTCTGCGGGCTGACCGTACTGCGGCTGCGGCGCACCGTACTGCGGCTGACCGTAGCCGGGCTGCTGGGCGTACGGATCGGACGGCTGACCGTAGGCCGGCTGACCGTACTGCGGCTGCGAACCGGAGTTCTGCGGCTTGTTCAGGTCAGGGCCGTACTGTGGATTGGGGTTATAGGGGTCGGTCACTCATGTCCTCCATCATTCGTGCGGGTACCCGTCGTGGCCCCCGGCCAGTGGTGATCGGCCGAACGGCGGTGCGCGCGCGACGATCACGGGCCATTGTTGCCGGTACTGCCCGCCGTTGTCTTGTCGGGTACCACCCGATCCGGCCTCGCCACACATTCGAAATATCGCGACGGGCGCCCGCGATGTTGCCGGGCGCCCGTCGATTCCCTGAAAACCGTCGTGGATCAGGACTTCTTCGCCGCTGATTTCGTCGGCTGCGCGGCGGCATCGGCTTGCTTCTCGGCGGTATCGTCCGCCACCGCGGCCGCTTCGCCGGAGTCCGTCGAATCACCTTCGGCCGCAGCCGAATCCGGCTTCTTCGTCACGTCGACGGCCGTGGCCTCGGCAGCCGGGGCCGCGGCGGCGTTGTCGGCCGCACCGGCGGCGCGCAGCGCGGCGAACTGCCACGGCCATGGGCGCGGTTCACCGTCGGGCTGCAGCTGCGCGGGCGTCTCGCGGCCCTTGGTCGCCAAGGCGAAGTAGGCCATGGCGCCGAGGAAGACCAGAGCGGAGGTGAACGAGTTGATCCGGATGCCGAGAATGTGGGTGGCTTCGTCGCTGCGCAGCAACTCGACGAAGAACCGGCCGAAGCTGTAGCCCGCGACGTAGAGCGCGAACAGGCGCCCGTGACCGATCTTGTAGCGCTTGTCGAGCAGCACCAGCGCGATGACGACCAGCACGTTCCAGACGAGCTCGTAGAGGAACGTCGGCTGCACGACCTCGAGCACCCGCCCGGTCGACACCCCGTTCATCATGTCGCGCGCGCCGGTCTCGGCGTCGAACCGCTCGTAGATCTCCAGACCCCACGGCAGGTCGGTGGCGCGCCCGTAGAGCTCCTGGTTGAAGTAGTTGCCGAGCCGGCCGATGGCCTGGGCAAGCAGCACGGCGGGCGCGACCGCGTCACCGAGCGCGGGCAGCGGGATCTTGTACATCCGGCAGCCGATCCAGGCGCCGATGGCGCCGAAGAACACCGCACCCCAGATGCCGAGGCCGCCCTGCCAGATATACAGCGCCTCGACGGGATGCTTACCCGCGCCGAAGTACTTCTGCCAGTCGGTGGCGACGTGATAGATCCGGCCGCCGACCAGGCCGAACGGCACCGCGAACATCGCGACATCGAGCACGGCGCCCGGCTGACCACCGCGCTCGCGCCACCGCCGTTCACCCCACCAGATGGCGACGACGATGCCGAGGATGATGAACAGCGCGTATGCCCGCAGCGGGAAGGGTCCGAGTTGCCAGACCCCCTGGGGCGGACTCGGAATATAGGCCAGGACTGAGTTCACGCGCCCCACGTTAGTGGAGAGGCTTACGGCCGTGTTGCCGCGACCCGGACGGCGGACGACGGGCCGGTGACGAGCGATGGGCCCGGCCACTGATCAGCGGCCGGGCCCATCGCGGGAACCGCTAGGACCGAACGGTTGCCGAGCGCACGCCTTCGGCCAGTTCGGCAGTCAACGCGCGGACCGCGTCGAGGCCTTCCGGTACGGCCGAGACCAGTGCCGAGCCGACGATCACGCCGTCGGCGTACGCGGCGATCTCGGCGGCTTGGGCACCCGAGCGCACGCCGAGGCCGACGCCGATCGGGATGTCGGAATGGGCGCGGATGCGCGAGCACAGCGCGGGGGCGGCCGAGGAGACCGCGTCGCGGGCGCCGGTGACGCCCATGGTCGAGGCCGCGTAGATGAAGCCGCGCGAGGCTTCCAGGGTCTTGACCAGTCGCTCTTCGGTCGAGGAGGGTGCGACCAGGAAGATGCGGTCCAGGTTGTGGGTGGAGGAGGCGACGAACCAGTCGTCGGCCTCGTCGGGGATCAGGTTGGGCGTGATGATGCCGGCGCCACCGGCCGAGGCCAGGTCGCGGGCGAAGTTGTCGACACCGTACTTGAGCACCGGGTTCCAGTAGCTCATCACCACGGCCTGACCACCGGCATCGGTGATCGCCTCGACGACGGAGAACACGTCGCGCACCCGCACACCGCTGCGCAGGGCCTGCTCGGCGGCGGCCTGGATGACCGGGCCGTCCATCACGGGATCGGAGTAGGCGACGCCGACTTCGACGATGTCGCAACCGGATTCGACGAGGGCGCGGACCGCGGCGATGGAACCGGCGAGGTCGGGATAACCGGCGGGCAAGTAGCCGATCAGCGCGGCCCGTCCTTCGCTACGCGCGGCGGCGAAGGTATTCGCGAGGCGGGACTGCTGGCTCACTGCTTGTGCTCCTCAGCATCCTCGTCGAACAAACCGAACCAGCGGCCCGCGGTGTCCATGTCCTTGTCACCACGACCGGACAGGTTGACCAGGATGACCGCGCCCTCACCGAGCTCCACACCCAGTTTCAGCGCACCCGCCACCGCGTGCGCGGACTCGATCGCCGGGATGATGCCCTCGGAGCGCGAGAGCAGCAGCAGCGCGTCCATCGCCTCGGTGTCGGTGATCGGCCGGTACTCGGCGCGGCCGATGTCCTTGAGGTGGGCGTGCTCGGGGCCGACGCCCGGGTAGTCGAGACCGGCCGAGATCGAATGCGATTCGATGGTCTGGCCGTCGTCGTCCTGCAACAGGTACGAGTAGGCGCCCTGGAACGCACCGGGCGTGCCACCGGTGAAAGTGGCTGCGTGCCTGCCGGTTTCGACGCCGTCACCGGCCGCCTCGAAGCCGACCAGGCGCACACCCGCGTCGGGGATGAAGGCATGGAAGATGCCGATGGCGTTGGAGCCACCGCCGACGCAGGCCACGACCGCGTCGGGCAGTCTGCCCGCTTGCGCCGGAAGCTGGATCTGCTCGCGCGCCTCCAGGCCGATCACGCGCTGGAAATCACGGACCAGCAGCGGGAACGGGTGCGGGCCCGCGGCGGTGCCGAAGCAGTAGAACGTGTCGTCGGCGTGGGTGACCCAGTCGCGCAGTGCCTCGTTGATGGCGTCCTTGAGCGTCTGCGAACCCGAGGTCACCGGGATCACCTCGGCGCCGAGCAGCCGCATGCGGGCCACGTTGAGCGCCTGGCGGGCGGTGTCGACCGCGCCCATGTAGATCACGCAATCGAGGCCGAGCAGCGCGCACGCGGTGGCCGTGGCGACGCCGTGCTGGCCCGCACCGGTCTCGGCGATGACGCGGGTCTTGCCCATCCGCTTGGCGAGCAGTGCCTGGCCGAGCACATTGTTGATCTTGTGCGAGCCGGTGTGGTTGAGGTCCTCACGCTTGAGGAAGATCCGCGCGCCACCCGCGTGCGCGGCCAGCCGGGTGCATTCGAACACCGGCGACGGACGACCGGTGTAGTCGCGCTGCAACCGGTCGAGCTCGTCGAGGAAGCCGCGGTCGGTGCGGATCTTGTCGTATTCGGCGGTGACCTCTTCGATCACGGCCATCAGCGCCTCGGGGACGTGCCGTCCGCCGTAGACGCCGAAGTGGCCGCCCGCGTCGGGTTCGTAGTCGGAGTGCTGCGCGACGCCGGCGCTCGCCGGGGGAAGCACTGTCACCGAATGCTCCGGCGAGCCGGCTTCGGGCAGGACGGGTGCGTGCCCGCGGTCACCAGTTCCGACACCGCCGAACGCGGGTTACCGCTGGTCACCAGGCCTTCGCCGACGAGCACGGCGTCGGCGCCCGCACCGGCGTAGGCCAGCAGGTCGGCGGTACCGCGGATGCCGGACTCGGCGACCCGGATGACCTCCGAGGGCAGACCGGGCGCGATCCGCGCGAACACATCGCGGTCGACCTCGAGGGTCTTGAGGTTGCGCGCGTTGATGCCGATCACCGTCGCACCGGCTTCGAGGGCGCGATCGGCCTCTTCCTCGGTGTGCACCTCCACCAGGGCGGTCATGCCGAGGGATTCGGTGCGGTCGATCAGCGAGGCGAGCACGTCCTGTTCGAGGGCGGCCACGATCAGCAGGATCACGTCGGCGCCGTGGGCACGGGCCTCGTGGATCTGGTACGGGCCGACGACGAAGTCCTTGCGCAGGACCGGGATGTTCACGGCGGCGCGCACGGCGTCGAGATCGTCGAGCGAGCCACCGAAGCGGCGACCCTCGGTGAGCACGCTGATGATCCGCGCGCCACCGTCTTCGTAGGCCTTGGCCAGTACGGCGGGATCGGGAATGTCGGCGAGCGCGCCCTTGGAGGGGCTGGCTCGCTTCACTTCCGCGATGACACCGATTCCGTCCTCGTGCAGCGCGGCGTGTGCGTCCAGCGGCCCCTTGACCGCGGCGGCAGCAGCTTTGATCGCTTGAAAATCGAGGAGGGCTTCGCGAGCGGCAACATCCGCTCGGACCCCGTCGAGAATCGAGTCGAGTACCGTCATCTGGCTCGAATCCTTTCTGGGGAGACGCACTTCTCGCCCGAGAGTCCCCTCGGGCGCTGTCTCACCGATGCTGGTAAAGAATAAATGCCCGCCGCGCGTGTCACTGCGGCGGGGGTGCTGCTGGTCACTTGTTCTCTCCGGCCGGACCGTGGTAGGCGCCGGGGGTATCGGAGGTGTCGGTCGGGTCGGTCCCCGCGTCGAGCGCGTCCCACAGCACTCGGTCCGACAGTGGCGCCGCCGATCCGGTCTCCGTGTGCTGCTTGCTCACCGCCGCGCTGGCGTCGGCCCGGCGGAACACCGGGTTGTCGTATTTGTCGGAGGCCTCGGCGCGTTCGCCGGTGCGGCGGGTGAGCAGGATGCCCGCGGCCAGTGCCAGGCACGCCGCGAAGATCGACAGGATCGCGGGACCGAGGTGGGTGTCGGCGCCGCTGACCACCGCGCGCACCGGCAGTTCGGCCAGCGTGCCCGCCCGCTCGGCGGTCTTGCCCGCGCCGACCGCCAGCGCGAAGCCCGGTACCGCGGCCGCGGCGGCGACCACCGAGATCACCACCCCGAGCAGCTGCCGCAGCACTCCCTTGACCGCGAACACCGCCGCGATCGAGGCGACCAGCACCAGGGCAAGTGGGGTGAGCGCGCCGAACCACACGCCACCGTTGAGGTCGTCGGTGCGCGGTTCGGTGAGCCCGTCGGCCGAGTGCACCGTCACCCACGTCATCCGCGAGGAGGCCCACAGCCCGGCTGCCGCCAGCGCGAGCAATACGACCGCGACGACGGGCTTCGCGGCCGGAGCGGGCGCCACACCCGTGGCCGCGGTGGAGTCGGTGCGGTCGGCAGGCTGTGACGTATCGCCGGACGTGTTCGGACCATCAGGGTGGACTTCCGGCGCAGCCGACTCCTCGGCGCCGACGGGCCGACCGGTGCGTTCTTCTCCTGATTCGGCCGTCACAGGTGCCCGCCTTCGTAGGTGCGCAGGGTCTGCGCCGCCGCGATCGCCTTGAGTACCGCCATGGCCTTGTTGCGGGCCTCGGTGTCCTCGTAGACCGGATCGGAGTCGGCGACCACGCCCGCGCCCGCCTGGACGTAGGCGGTGCCGTTCTTGAGCAGGGCGGTGCGGATGGCGATGGCGGTGTCGGCGTCGCCCGCGAAGTCGAGGTAGCCGACCACACCGCCGTAGACGCCGCGCCGGGTCGGTTCCAGCTCCTCGATCAGTTCCATCGCGCGCACCTTCGGCGCACCCGACAGCGTGCCGGCTGGGAAACAGGCACGCACCGCGTCGAGCGCGATCTTGCCCTCGGCGAGCAGCCCGGACACCGTCGAGACCAGGTGCATCACGTGGCTGTAGCGCTCGACGTGACGGTACTGGGTGACCTTCACCGTGCCGGGACGGCAGACCCGGCCCAGATCGTTGCGACCGAGGTCGACGAGCATCAGGTGCTCGGCGTTCTCCTTCTCGTCGGCGAGCAGGTCCTTCTCGAGCAGGATGTCGTCCTCGGCGCTCTCGCCGCGCCAGCGGGTGCCCGCGATCGGATGTGTCGTCGCCACCCCGTCTTTCACGGTGACCAGCGATTCGGGACTCGAGCCGACGATGGAGAACGCGGTGCCACCCTCGCCGTCGGGAATGTGCATCAGATACATGTACGGGCTCGGGTTCGAGGCTCGCAGCATCCGGTAGACCGCGAGCGGCGACCCGGTGTAATCCATTTCGAAGCGCTGCGAGAGCACCACCTGGAAGGCCTCGCCCGCCTCGATCTCCTTGATCAGGCGGTGCACGCCCGCACCGAATTCCTCGGTGGTGCGCCTGCGCAGGAATCGCGGTTCGGGCTGGTCGAAGACCGACACCGTGGAGGGCGCGGGGGTGGCCAGCGCGGCGGTCATCCGGTCGAGCCGGGCGACGGCGTCGTCGTAGGCGGCGTCGACCCTGGAGTCGGTGCCGTCCCAGTTCACCGCGTTGGCGATGAGGGTGATCGCGCCTTCGTGGTGGTCGAACGCGGCGAGGTCGGTGGCCAGCATCAGCACCAGTTCGGGAAGTTGCAGATCGTCGGCGGCGAGTTCGGGCAGCCGTTCGATCCGGCGTACCGCGTCGTAGCCGAGATAGCCGACCATGCCGCCGGTGAGCGGCGGCAGGCCGGGCAGCCGCTCGGTGCGCAGCAATTCGAGGGTCTCGTGCAGCACGCGCAGCGGGTCACCGCCGGTGGGCGCGTCGACGGGCACCGTGCCGAGCCAGGCGGCTTCGCCGTCGACCACGGTGAGCGCCGACGGACTGCCCGCGCCGATGAACGACCAGCGCGACCACGAGCGCCCGTTCTCGGCGGATTCGAACAGGAAGGTCCCCGGCCGGTCGCCCGCCAGTTTGGAATAGGCCGAGAGCGGAGTTTCGGAGTCCGCCAGCACCTTTCGGGTCACCGGGACGACCCGGTGCTCGGCGGCGAGCAGCCGGAACTGTTCGCGGGTCGTGGTGGTTGGTGTCGACGCGCCCTGCATGGCCCCATCATCCCAGGCGTGCCGCCGCCGACGCGCGCGGACCCGACCCCCGCGCCGAATCGGGCGGTGACCGGCATCACTACACTCGCGCGCGTTCCATGTCGCATGCGGTTATCCCCTTTCCGAGAGGAGCAATGTTGTACCCCTCGCACCAGGGCGCACAGGAGGGCCGGCTGGCCATCCCGTCGCAGCAGCACTACGGCCCCGGCCAGCAGTCGGCCACGAGCGCGCTCAATTCGTTCGTCACCTACGCCAAAGCCATCCAGGATCTCGACAAGAAGAACTTCCCCGACGAGTACGCCGGGCACAGCGACCGCATCCGCGAGCTAGAACCGCTGCTGCGCGCGCACGGCATCCTCGACGTGATGCAGATCCGCAATCCCGACGTCGCGGCACTGCTCGGGCAGTAGGCCCGCAGGTCCCCGTTCGCGCCCGCGAGCGGGGATCTTCCCTACTCGGCCGCCGGTCGTTACTGTCTGGGCATGCAGCCAGGCCAGCGCGCTCCGCAGTTCGAGCTCCCCGATCAGTCCGCCCAGCTCCGCTCGCTCGACGGCTTGCTCGCCGACGGCCCGCTGGTGCTGTTCTTCTACCCCGCCGCCAATACCCCCGTGTGCACCGCCGAGGCCTGCCACTTCCGCGACCTGAGTGGTGAATTCGCCGCGCTGGGCGCCACCTGTGTCGGCATCAGCACCGACAGCACCGAGGTGCAGGCCGGCTTCGCCAGCAAGCAGCGCCTCGACTACCCGGTGCTGTCCGATCACGACGGCGCGGTGGCCGCCGAATTCGGCGTCAAACGTGGCCTGCTCGGCAAACTCGCCCCGGTCAAGCGACACACCTTCATCATCGACACCGACCGCACGATCCTGAAGATCGTCACCGGCGAACTGCGTGCCAACGTCCATGCCGACGAGGCACTGGCCTTCCTGCGCGAACGCAGCACCACGCCCGAGTAACACCTGTCCATGGTCCGCCCCGCGGCCTCCCCGGACAGGGCAGGATGGCGGCCGAACGGGCGAAGCGGATGCAGTACCGTCGTGCGTATGACCAGGTCGACCCGCCCCACCGGACGCCAACGTCCCAGTGGCGCTTTCGGGCCGGTCCGTGACGAGACCCGGAATGCTCGCATCATCGAAGCGGTCTTGGACCTGATCGTCGAGAGCGGGTACGCCGACCTCACCATGGGTGCGGTCGCCGCGCGCGCAGGGGTGGCCAAGGCCACCGTCTATCGTCGATGGGCCTCGCGCGAGGACCTCGTCGCCGACGCCCTGGAGAGCATCATGATCCCGGCTGTCCCGGCCGGGGTGCCGACCGCCGGGACACTGCGCGAGGACCTCATCGCCACGCTGACCAACAGTTCCGCGTGCCTGCGGCCCCGGGAGCGTCGCTTCTCGGCGGTGCTGGCCGCGGCGACCGCGTCTCACCCACAGATCGCCGACACCTTGCGCGAGCGGTACATCGCCGTGCAGCGCGAGGGGATCGTCTCCTGTCTGCACCGAGCTCGAGAGCGCGGCGAAATCACCGCGGACCGGGTTGAGCGTCTGCTGGCGCCGCACAGGCTGGAGATCGCCGCGGCCGTCGGCGTGCTGGTCCTGCAGGAGGACTTGCTCGGTGCCGTTCTCGACGTCGAGGGGATAGCGCGCCTGGTGGACCAGGTCATGCTGCCCCTCGTCGGCACCACCTCCACCGGCTGAGGCCCTACCCGCCGGTTCATCGATTCCACGTCATATCTGTTCGGCCGATTGTCGCTCGGCCTGCGCTCAGGCATGCCCATCAACTAGGTACACCGAAGACTCGATACTGTAGAGTCTCTAGTTGATGGCCGTTCGCGCCCGCGTGCCGATGAATCGTGACCAACAGAAAGCAGGACCTGGTATGCCGACCAACGACAAGGCGAAAGTGCTGATCACCGGGGCAACCGGAATGCAGGGCGGCGCCGCTGCCCAGGCGCTGCTGCGCGCCGGTCATCCCGTGACCGCGTTCGTGCGCGACCCCTCTTCGGCCCCCGCCCAGGCGCTCGCCGCGCAGGGCGTTGCCCTCGCGACCGGAGACCTGGAAGACCCCGCGTCGCTCGAGGCCGCCGCAGCCGGACACGATGCGGTCTTCTCCGTGCAACTGCCGGGCGTCGACCCGGCCGACCCCGGCGCCGAGCAGCGCCAGGCTCGCAATATCGCCACCGCCGCCAAGCGGGCCGGCGTGACTCAGATCATCCACACCTCCGTCTCGGCGACCGGGTGGCGCACTCAATACCCCGACATCGACATCACCGACTCCGGGATGGAGGCGTACTGGGACGAGAAGGAAGCCGCCGAAGAGGCGATCCGGCAGGCAGGCCTGGAGCGCTGGACCATCCTCAAGCCCGCCTTCTTCATGGACAACTACCTCCTTCCCTCCAAAATCGCTTTCATATTCCCCGAGCTGCCGCAGGGCGAGCTGGTCACCTCGGCGAGCCCAGAGGCGGTGTTGGTGATGACCAACACCGACGACTTCGGCGCGGCGGTCGCTGCTGCCGTGGCCGATCCCGACACGTTCCACGAAGCTGAGATCGAACTCGGCGGCGACGCGCTGACGCAGAACGAAATCGCCGACATTCTCGCCAAGGCCACCGGCCGCGAGATCACTGCCGTGTTCATCTCCTCGCAGGAGCAGGAAAAACGCGCCGGTACGCCCACGGCGTGGAGTGATACGTGGACCGACCGCGTCGGCTACCCCGCACGCCCCCACCACGCCGCCCGCTACGGCCTGACCACGACGTCCCTCGAACAGTGGGCAGCACAGCAGGACTGGCACTCCCCGGCTTCCTGAACTGGGCGCGGCGATTTATCGCTCCTCGGCCACACGGCTGCGACTTCGACTAGTGACCACACCGGTCGGCGAATCGCCGGGCGACGGACCGACGCCCGGCGTTCCGGCGCACTTACGCTGGGCAGATGACAACCGGCGAGGTGCAGTCGAGCGGTCAGAAGTCCACCGCTGTCGTGTGGCGTAACCGGGCCATCTTGGCCCTCGCCACGGTGGCGGTCCTGGTGATCGCCTATTTCATCCTGTCCTCGTTCATCCCCCGATGGTGGGCCCAGCGGCTGGCCAACACCGTGCAGGGCAGTTTCAGCGCGGGCATCTGGTGGGGTCTGGTGTACGGGATCGTGTTCACCCTGCTACCGCTGCTGCTGGTGATATTCGCGGTGCGGGTCTGGAAACGCAAGGGCGGCAAGTTCATGGCGGGCGCGGCGGTGATCATCGCCTTGGCCTGCGCACTGCCGAACCTGATGACTCTGACGATCGTGCTCGGTGGCAACAACGCCGCACACGCCGGTCAGCGAATTCTGGATGTCGACGCGCCCGCCTTCCGCGGCGCCTGCCTGGTCGGCGCCATCATCGCCGCGGTGCTGTTCGTCGTGGTGGTCGCGCTGATGGGCAAGCGGGGACTCAGCCGTCACAAGGCCGCCAAGGCCGCGACACCGCCGCCGGAGCCCACCGTGCCGCCGATGACCGGCGACCGGTAACCCGCACCGGCACTCCCGCGGTGATGTGAGTGACCTCACGACCACCGCCAACTCGCGGACGTCACAGCGACGTCGTGGCAAACTCTGTGCTGTGCGCGCCTCACTCCACCATGTCCGCCGTCCGGCCGCGAGGCAGCTCCGGCGATGACTCAGTGGCTCGACCCCGTCGAACAGCGCGCATGGCAGGCGATCGTCGCGCTCATGACCCGGATTCCCGGCGCGTTGGACACCCGGCTGCAACGCGAGTCGGGGCTCACCCATTTCGAATTCCGGGTACTCAGCCTGCTGTCGGAAGAGGCGGGCCATCGCCTGCAACTGAGTGATCTCGCCCACAAAGCAAATGCGTCGCTATCGCGGTTGTCGCACGTGGTGTCGAAGCTGGAACGCCTCGGCTGGGCGCGACGCGACACCACCGCGGGCAGGCGGGGTGTGTACGCGGTCCTCACCGACGCGGGTTTCGAGAAGGTGATCGAGGCCGCCCCCGGCTATGTGGACGCCGTACGCAGCCTCGTTCTCGACGGTCTCACCGATAAGCAGACCGCGCAACTCGCGGTGCTCGGCGAAGCGCTGTCGGACCGGCTGAATCGGGCCCTGGTCGACGACGCCGACTAATCGGCGGCCAGCAGCACGTCGGTGTCGAAGCAGGTGTGGGTGCCGGTGTGGCACGCCGCGCCTTCCTGATCGACGATCAGCAGCAGCGTGTCGCCGTCGCAGTCCAGGCGCACTTCGTGCACGTACTGGGTGTGGCCCGAGGTCTCGCCCTTGACCCAGTACTGCTGACGCGATCGTGAATAGTAGGTCGCCTTGCGGGTTTCCAGCGTGCGGGCCAGCGCCTCGTCGTCCATCCACGCCATCATCAGCACGTCGCCGGTCGCCTTCTCCTGCGCGACCGCGGCGATCAGTCCGTCCTCGGTGCGCTTGAGGCGGGCGGCGATGGCAGGGTCGAGGCTCATGCCTCGTTTATAACAGCAGCCAGTTCGATCGCCACCAGCAGTTCGACGAGGTCGTTCACGCTGCGCACGTTGCGACCGGTGAGCTCGGCGATCCGGCCGAGCCGGTACTTGGCGGTATTGAGGTGAATGTGCAGAGTGTCGGCGGCCTCGCGCAGATTCATGTCGGCGGCGGCGAACGCGCGGATCGTCTCCGCCAGCGTGCCGCCGCGAACCCGGTCCTCGGCCAGCGCGCTGCCGATGCGCGGGTCGACCAGCTGTCGGGTGGTGTCATCGGCGCGCAGGAGCAAGTATTTGAAGGGGGTGAGCTGCGGTAACGCGAGTACCCCTCCCCCTTCGGGCAGGAGTTCGAGCGCGGCTTGGGCCTGCCGGTAGGCGCGCGGGATCTGAGCGACCTCGGTGACCGCGGTGCTCACACCGACGGCCAAGGTGATGCCCTCCGCGCCCAGTTCGTCCTGTATCGCGCGCAGCCGCTCACACAAGCCGTCGGCCGCCGCGCCCGGACGCAGCGCCGGCACGGCGACGATCTCCGAGCCGCGCACCACCGACAGCGTCCGCAACCCGTTGACCGTGCACCGCGCCAGCGCCGCGGACACCAATTGCCTTGCTTCACTGAGCTTTTCGGTCGAATCCTCGGTGCGCTCCGCTCGGTCGAGTACCACCGCGGTCACCACGACCACGGGCGTGGTGCGCTCGGCCCCGATGCCGTGCGCGGTGGCCACCGACAGATGCGGACCGCTCGCGGGCAGCGCGCCGTCGAGCAGCGCGTCCATCAACGCCTGGGAGTCGCGACCGGATTCGGCGGCCACGTACTGCTGGAATTCCAGATACGCGTCGGTCGCCTGGGTGCTGATCAGATCGGTATAGCGCGCCAGCGGCCCCGCCAGCGACAACACCGCCGCCTGCCCGGTCTCGGAATCGCCCGCGTGCGCGAGCAACGTCTTCCACATAGCCCGCTGGCCGAGGCGGAAGGCGGCGATGTAGTCGACCAGCGGCAGCCCGGTGCGGGCCCGTCGCGCCGCGGCCTGCCTGGCGTAGGCGACATCGGCCGGGCAGACGCGTCGACGCTCGAGCAGCGCGCCGAGCCCGGTGCGGCTGAGCCGCGCCAGCTGATCGTGCACATCGTCGAGCACACCGGGACCAGCGGAGGCGTACCCGGGCAGCTGGACGAGGATCTTGGCCATCACATCGTCGGCGATCTCGTCGGCGTGTGCGTAGGCGCAGCCCGCAATCCGCCGACGCTCGGCCTGCACCTGCTCAGACTCGGCCGAAACGGATAAACGTGACACAGCTGACATGTTTCGGGAGTGTGCATGCGCGCGCCCACAGTGTCAACCACGTCACACTGTCCGCAGCGGACGAGCGGCGGCTGCGTTCTTGGTCCGCAACGTCCAATGTGGGCTCCGACCTGCGGTCTTAGTGTTTGCCGCATGCTCGAGATAACCAACCTGACGGTGCGCTTCGGCGGCATCACCGCCCTGCAGGACGTCGGGTTCACGGTCGCTCCCGGCGAAATGGTCGGCCTGATCGGACCCAACGGCGCCGGCAAGACCACCCTGTTCAACTGCCTGACCCGGCGCAACCGGCTGACGTCGGGCACCATGCGCTACCGCGATACCGATCTGTCGACGGCGCGCCCGGACGCGCTCGCCGGACTCGGCATCGCCCGCACCTTCCAGAACCTCGGCTTGTTCCCCCGCCTCTCGGTGCGCGAGAACATCCTCGTCGGCGCGCATCACCGGGCCTGCGCGGGCTTCGTGTCGGCGGGGCTGCGGTTGCCGAAGGTCCGCAAGGAGGAGAAGGCGCTGCGCGTCGAGGCCGACGAACTGCTCGAACGCCTCGACCTGACCGCGGTCGCCGAGCATCCAGCCGCGGGCCTGCCCTTCGGCACCCTCAAACGCATCGAACTCGCCAGAGCGCTGGCGGTGCGACCACAACTGCTGCTGCTCGACGAGCCGGTGAACGGCCTGAGCCACGGCGAAGTGGACGAATTCGCCCAGCGGCTGCGCGCCCTGCAGGCCGACCTCGCGCTGACCGTGATCGTCGTCGAACACCACATGGGTTTCGTGATGGGCACCTGTGATCGGGTGATCTGTCTCGAGTTCGGCCAGGTGATCGCCGAGGGCACACCGGAAGCGGTACAGCAGGATCCGGCCGTCATCCGCGCCTACCTGGGAGCTTCGGCATGAGCGAGCACTGGCCGACCGCAGACGACGCGTACCTGGTGGTCACCGACCTGCACGCCGGGTACGGTGCCGCGAAAGTCCTGCACGGCGTGAGCTTTTCGGTCGCACAAGGCGCGGTATGCGCGATCCTCGGCCCGAACGGCGCGGGCAAGACCACCCTGCTGCGCGCCCTGTGCGGGATGATCAAGGTGCGCGGCAGCCTGCTCCTGGACGGTGACGAAGTGTCCGGTCGCGCACCGGAGACGATGGCGCGCCTCGGTGTCGCCCATGTGCCGGAGGGGCGCGGCACCTTCGCCCCGCTCACCGTCGAAGAGAACCTGCGCCTCGGCGCCTACCCCCGCCGTGACCGCGCCGCCGTCGACACCGACCTGCGCCGCGTCTACGACTACTTCCCGATCCTGCGCGACAAACAGCGCGACGCCGCGGGCGGCCTGTCCGGCGGCCAGCAGCAGATGCTCGCCATCGGCCGGGCCCTGATGCTGCGGCCCCGCCTGCTGCTGCTCGACGAGCCCTCACTCGGCCTCTCGCCGCTGGTCACCCAGGAGTTGTTCGGGATCGTCGCCACCATCAACGAAGAGGAACGCACCACGGTGATCGTCGTCGAACAAAACGCCCACCTCGCGCTCAATGTCGCCCAGCAGGCGCACGTCCTGGAAACCGGGCGCATCGTCTTGTCGGGCACCGCCGAGCAGATCCGGGCCGATGAGCAGGTCACCCGCTCCTACCTGGGAATCCAGGTGAAGCCGTGATCGAATTCCTGCAGCAACTCGTCGAGGGACTCTCGGCGGGCGCCATCTACGCGGGCCTCGCGCTGGCCCTGGTACTCATCTACCGATTCACCGGAATCGTCAATTTCGCCCAGGGCGAGCTGGCCATGTTCTCGGCGTTCCTGGCCTGGCAGCTGAGCCAGATCATGCCGTTCTGGACGGCGCTGCCGCTCACCTTGGCCATCTCGTTCGCCGGCGGCATGCTGATCGAACGAGTGGTGATCCGTCCGGTCGAGGGCGCACCCGAGATCACCCTGGTGATCGTCACCGTCGGACTGTTCTTCACGATCCACGCCGCCGCGGGCTGGATCTGGTCGTATCAGACCAAGTCGTTCCCGAACCCCTTCCCGGAGGGCGCTTTACGTGGTGGCGGCCTGAGTGTGGGCTACGGCAGCCTCGGCATTCTGCTCGTCGTCGCCGTGGTCATGGCACTGCTGTATCTGCTGTTCCGCTACACCAGGATCGGGCTCGCGATGCGGGCGGTGGCGTGTAACCCGCAGTCGGCCAAGCTCGTCGGCATCCGGGTCGGCACCGTGCTCGCGCTCGGCTGGGGTCTGGCCGCGCTGGTCGGAGCGGTGTCGGGCGTGCTGTCGGCACCGCTGCTGTTCCTCGAACCCAACATGATGGGCGGGGTCCTGATCTACGCCTTCGCGGCGGCGACGCTGGGCGGGTTCGACTCCCCCGGCGGCGCGGTGGCAGGCGGTCTGATCGTCGGCGTCGCCGAAACCCTCACCGGCGCTTACGTCGACGCGATCGGCACCGAACTCAAGATCGGTGTGCCGCTGGTGATCATCCTGGGCGTGCTGTTGCTGCGCCCTCAAGGCCTGTTCGGACACGCGGCGGTGGAACGAGTATGAGCGAAGTGAACATTGCGGCAAGGCCTTCGGCTACCCCGGTCGCGAAACCGATACTGCACCGGCTGAATACGGTGCGCTGGCCACTCGTCGCGATCGGCGTGCTGCTCCTTCTCGCCTGCCTCGCCCCCTTCCAGTTGGTGCCCTTCCATACCTTCCAGCTGGCCATGGCGATGATCTACGCGGTCACCCTGCTCGGGCTGAACCTGCTGGTCGGCCACACCGGCCAGATCTCGCTCGGTCACGGCGCCTTCTTCGCCATCGGTGCCTATACGGCCGCGATCGCGATGGAACACTGGGACACACCGTATTTGGCGACCATTCCGATCGCCGCGGCCGTCACCTTCGCCCTCGGCTTCGCCCTCGGGGTCCCGGCGCTGCGGCTGCGCGGGCTGTACCTGGCACTGGTCACCCTGGCCATCGCGATCTTCCTGGTGCCGCTGCTCAAGCGGTTCGACGGACTCACCGGCGGTTCCATGGGACTCACCGTCACCAAGCCCGTCCCGCCCGCGTGGACCGGGCTGGCCGAGGACCAATGGCTGTACTTCCTGGCACTGGCCACCACCGTGGTGAGCTTCGTGCTGGTCGCCGGGATGCTGCGCTCCAGGGTCGGGCGCGCGCTGCACGCGGTGCGCGACAACGAGATCGCCGCCGAGGTACTCGGAGTGAATCTGGCGCACTACAAAACGCTCGCCTTCGCCTGGAGCGCGCTGCTGGCGGGCATCGCGGGCTGTGTCTACACCTGGGTGATCGCGTTCGTCTCGCCCGACTCCTTCGCGCTCACACTGTCGATCACGCTGCTGGCCGGACTGGTCGTCGGCGGACTCGGCACCACCTGGGGCCCGCTGCTGGGCGGACTGTTCGTGATGTTCGTGCCCAGCTTCGCCCAGGACGTCAATCAAGCCGCCCCCGGCGTCATCTTCGGACTGCTGATCATCGCGGTCATGTACCTCGCACCGAAGGGTTTGGCCGGCCTGGCCACCCAGTGGTCGCAATGGCTCGGACATCGTGTCCGGAAAGGGAAAACTCATGCGCACTAGGGCAATCCGCTCCATCGGCGTGACGGCCGCGCTCCTCGCGACCCTCACCGCGTGTGGCGGTCGCGGCGAGGAGACCGGCTCTGTCGGTCAAGGCGACTGCAAGGGTCAGCAGACCACCGGTATCACCGACAGCACCATCAAGCTGGGCGGGGCGTACCCGCTGTCGGGCCCGGCCTCGGCTTACAGCGAGGTGCCCAAGGGCGCCAAGGCCTACTTCGACTACATCAACGCCGAGCAGGGCGGCATCGACGGCCGCAAAGTCGAGTACATCGTGCGCGACGACGGTTACCAACCGCCCAAGACGGTCGAGGAGACCCGTCGCCTGGTCGAACAGGACCAGGTGTTCGCGGTCTTCCAAACACTGGGCACGGCAACTTCTTCGGCGGTCACCGACTACCTCAACCAGCGCAAGGTGCCGCAGGTGTTCGTCGCCACCGGGGCCAACAAGTTCGGTTCCGCCACCGAGAACCCGTGGACCATGGGCTGGCAGCCCAGCTATCGCACCGAGGGTCTGGCTTACGCGCAGTACGTGAAGCAGCAGCGACCGAACGCGACCGTAGCGGTGCTCTACCAGAACGACGACTTCGGCAAGGACCTCCTGGCGGCGTTCACCGAGGGCGTCGCGGGCAGCGGGGTGAAGGTGATCGCCGAGCAGAGCTTCGAGGTCACCGACCCCACCGTCGACGCTCAGGTCCGCAACCTGGCGAACTCGAAAGCCGATGTGCTGCTGAATTTCTCGACACCGAAGTTCGCCGCGCAGGCACTGGCCGCCGATGTGCGCAACGCCGACTGGAATCCGTTGCACGTGCTGGCCGTGGTGTCCAACACCATGGCCACCCTGCGTCCGGTCGGGCTGCCCAACGTCCAGGGCACGGTGACCGCGGCGTTCCTCAAGGACGCCGCCGACCCGCGCTGGTCCACCGACACCGGCATGCAGACCTACCGAGCCAAGCTGACGCAGTACGCCCCCGGCGCCGATCCGGAGAACCAGCACGCCATGGCCGGATGGACGATGGCCGAGAGCTTCCGCAAGACCATGGAAGCGGCGAAGTGCCCCACCCGCGAGGGCCTGCGTGACGCGATGCGCTCGCTCGACAACGTCTCCGCCGACCTGATGCTGCCCGGCATCTCGATGAAAACCGGTCCCCAGGACGGCTATCCGCTCGAAGCCGTCGGCATCCAGACCTTCGTCGGCGAGCACTGGTCGCTCAAAGAGGGCGGCCTGATCGACACCAGCGGCAAATAGTCGCTGCCCCAACCGTTGCGCAGCGCATCCCAGCGTGCGCGGCCTGTCCGAAAACACCGATCGATGAGGTTCGAAGATGAGAATGTCCACCACCTTGGCCACGGCGGCCATGACCGCGCTGGCCCTGTGTGCCAGTACCGGAACCAGCCACGCCGATCCGGCTCCCCAGACCGAGGTTCGCTACGAGGTCAGCAGGCAGGGTGACACCGCGGTGCTGTCCACCGACGGCAAACTGCAGGTTGTCGACGGCCAGTTGGTACTCACCACCGGCGCCGACACCCCGGTCGCCGCACTGCCACTGACCTACCGCATGGACGACAAGGTGTACCCGATCGCGGCCACCATCGACGGCGGCAAGGCGACCCTGACCCCGTCTCGCGAGGGCGGCACCCCGGTGGCCCCGGCGACGAACCTGATCACCCAGGACGTGGCCGCGCAGCAGATCGCCGAGTCGTTCACCCCGCGTGATCAGGCCGCCCTCGGCGTGCTCAGCCAGCGCCTCGGCGTCGGTGGCGCCGTGGCGGCCATCGTCGGCGCGGTGGTCGGCGGCGGCATCGGTTGCCTGGTCGGCGGTGCCGCGGGCGCGACCATCGCCAGCCCGGTGATCATGCTGCTGGTGCCGTGGGTCGGCGCCACGGTGGCCGGTTGCGTGCTCGGCGCGGCCACGCTCGGCGCGGTCGGCACGATGATCGGGCTGGTCACCGTCGGTGGTCCGCTGGCGCTGTTCTCGGCATACCAGTACTTCTCGACGATTCTCGCGCCGTGCCCGGCCGACCTCGGCGCCTACTGCAAGGATCCCGCGGTCCCCACCCCGCCGAAGTAGTCCCAACGCACCGCCGTCTCGCCGGCCCGCCCGATCAACTCGTCGGGCGGGTCGGCTCGTGGCCTTTCCGGCCGGTAAGGAATCCTTCATGCGCAGAACAGTTTTCGATGCCGAGCACCGCGCCTTCCGGGCGGCGATGCGCGCGTTCATCGAGGCCGAAGTCGTGCCGAGTTTCGGCAAGTGGTACGACAACGGACTGGTGCCGCGCGAATTCTATTACCGGCTGGGCGAACTCGGGATTCTCGGCATGGAGGTGCCCGTCGAATACGGCGGCTCCGGCCTGGACTCGTTGCGGTACCGGGCGGTGCTCACCGAGGAGATCGCCCGCGCCGCGGTATCCTTCGGTGGCGCACGCGCCCATGTGTCGCGCTGTCTGCCGCTGATCACCGACTTGGCGACCGCCGAACAGCGGCAACGGTGGTTGCCCGGATTCGTCACCGGCGAAACGATGTTCGCGCTCGCGGTCGCCGAACCGGGCACCGGGACCGAACCGTCGGATATGCGGACCACCGCGCCGTTGTCGCTGGACGGCACCGAATATCTGCTCAATGGTTCGAAGACCTTCGTCGTCGGTGGTGTGCACGCCGACCGCGTCATCGTGGTCGCGCGCACCGCGGCCCCGAACAGCGAAGACCCCACCTACGGCCTGTCGCTGCTGGTCGTCGACGCCGCCGCGCCCGGCTATCGGGTCGGCCGCGCGCTGGACACCCTCGGCCGAAAGGTCTCGGGCACAGCCGAACTCACCTTCACCGATGTCCGGGTACCGGTCACCGATCGCCTCGGCGACGCGCACCGCGGCGATGCCCACCTCGCCGCGCAGCTGCCACGGGAACGGCTGACCATCGCGGTCGGCGCCCACGCACAGGCGGGCGCGGCGGTCCGGTTCGCGCACCGCTTCACCGCCGAGCGCACCGCGTTCACCCACTCGGTGGCGGGCTTCCAGAACACCAAGTTCGAACTGGCCGCCTGCCGTGCCGAGGTCGACGCGCTGGAGGCGGTCGTCGACCGCGCCCTGGCCGCCCACGACCGCGGCGACCTGACCCCCGCCGATGCGGCCTCGGCCAAGATGTTCTGCACCGAGTCGGCGGGCCGGGTGATCGACCGCTGCCTCCAATTGCACGGCGGCGTCGGCTATCTCGCGGACTCCCCCATCGCCCGCCTCTACGCCGACCACCGCATCGACCGCATCCTGGGCGGCACCAGCGAAGTCCTGCGCACCACCATCGCCGCGGACATGGGACTGTGAGGGTGGTTCAGCGAGCGCGGTTCAGCTCACCGAGCAGCCGCCAGGTGCGCTGCTGGTCCTCGGGCGTGGTCAGGTCGGTCTGCGAGAACACCACATCGGTGGCGCCCGCGGCGAAGTAGTCGGCCACCCGCGCGGCGACTGTCTCCTCGTCACCGATCACCACCAGCTCGGCGGCCCGCTGCGCGCCCGACAGCGCGACTACCCGCTGATAGGACGGAACCGTGTCGTAGAAGGCAGTTTTCGCCTCGGCGACACGCTGTGCCTCGGCGACGTCGGCGGTCACGACGCCGGGGACCATCGCGACGACGCCGGGACGCGGCCTACCCGCCGTCGCCGCGGCGGTGGTCAACGGCGCGACAATGTGCTCGGCCAGTGCCTCGGGACCGACCAGGAAGGGCAACGTGCCGTCGGCCAGTTCCCCGGTGGCCTGCAACGCTTGCGGCCCCATCGCCGCGACCAGCACCGGCACCGTCGGGTCCGCCCCCGCGACCGCCGTGGGCATCGGACTGGCGGCGGTCACTGTCTCACCACGGAAGTCGACCTCCCCGGTATCGAGAATCGACCGCAGCGCCGTGAGGAACTCGCGCAATCGGAGGGCAGGCCGATCGAACGGCCCGCCGAACGCCTGCTCGGACAACGACCGAGCGCCCAGCCCCAACCCGAGCACGAACCGCCCACCGGCCGCCGCCTGCGCGGTCTGCGCCTGACTCGCCACCAGCAACGGATGCCTGCCCGGCACCGGCACCACCGAAGTCCCCACCTCGATCCCCGGCACCGCCCGACCGATCAACGCCGACAACACAATCGAGTCAGTGCTGAACGTCTGCCCCAACCACACAGAACTCAACCCGACCTCGGCGGCCGCGCGGCCGAGGTCCACGGCCGTGTCCACAGCATTGGCGGACTGATCGAAGGCAAAAGGGGACAACGCGATTCCGAAACTCATCCCCGAACCAACATCGGCGCCACCAGAATCCATCGCAGTCGCCGCACGATGATTCCAAATGACGGCGGGCTCCGATGACAGCATCGCGGATTCGACAGCCAGGATGGGGGCTGCCTACGGCACAATGGGATTCGTGCTGCCGCGCGAGATCGTCTCCGACGCCGCGCTGTCGCGTCTGCGCGCGGGCTCACGGGTCAGCGGACGGTGATGCCGTCCGCTCGCATCGCATCCTTGACCTGACCGATCGTCAGATCGCCGAAGTGGAAGACGCTCGCGGCGAGCACCGCGTCGGCTCCGGCGTGGACGGCAGGAGGGAAGTGTTCGATCGAGCCCGCGCCACCGCTGGCGATCACCGGTACGCGGACCGCGGCGCGGACCGCGGTGATCATCGGCAGGTCGAAGCCTGCCTTGGTGCCGTCGGCGTCCATCGAGTTCAGCAGGATCTCGCCCACGCCCAGTTCGGCGCCGCGGATGGCCCATTCGACGGCGTCGATGCCGGTGCCGCGCTTGCCGCCGTGAGTGGTGACCTCCCAGCCGGAGGGGGTGTCGGGCTGGCCGTCGGGGACGGTGCGCGCGTCGACCGAGAGCACGATGCACTGGGCGCCGAAACGCTGCGACATCTCGAACAGCACTTCGGGGCGCGCGATGGCGGCGGTGTTCACCGACACCTTGTCCGCGCCCGCGCGTAGCAGCCGGTCGACGTCTTCGACCGTGCGCACGCCGCCGCCGACGGTGAGCGGGATGAAGATCTGCTCGGCGGTGCGGGTCACCACGTCGAGCATGGTGGCGCGGTCGCCGGTCGAGGCGGTGACGTCGAGGAAGGTCAGCTCGTCGGCGCCCTGGGCGTCGTAGGTCGCGGCCAGTTCCACCGGGTCGCCCGCGTCGCGCAGGTTCTGGAAGTTCACGCCCTTGACCACGCGGCCCGCGTCGACGTCGAGGCACGGGATCACCCGGACCGCCAGCGTGCTCGCCGCGGTGGTTTCGGTGCGCGGTGTCATGGGGTTCACCCTCGTTCTTCTTCGCTGACGGTACAGATCATTTCCAGCAGTTCCTGGTGCACGCCCGGTGCGGCGGCCAGCACCGAACCGGAGGTGATCGTCCACGGCGCGCCCGCCAGGTCGGTGACCACGCCGCCCGCCGCGCGCACCAGCGCGACCCCCGCCGCGTTGTCCCACGGGTGGTGCCCGAAAACCACCGCGCCGCCGAGCGCTCCGGAGGCGGTGAACGCCAGGTCGATGCCGGTCGCGCCGTGCATGCGCACACGCGAGGACAGCCGGCTCAACGCACCGAGCAGATCGAAGCGGAACTGGCCGGGGATGCGACCGGCCGAGTCGAGGTTGAAGGCGCCGAACCCGATCATCGAGTCCGACAGTTTGGCCGGTTCCAGCGGCGGCAGCGCCACGCCGTCGAGATACACCGGCCCGCCGGATACCGCGGCATAGCGGCGGCCGAGCATGGGCAGCCAGGTCAGGCCGATCACCGGCTCGCCTTCGTGCACCAGCGCCAGCAGCGTGCCCGACATGGGGTGACCGGAGGAGTAGTTGAAGGTGCCGTCGATCGGATCGAGCACCCAGGCCGTGCCGGAGGTGAGCGCGGGCCCACCGAATTCCTCGCCGTGCACCGCGATCCCGGTGCGCTGCTGGAGTTCGGCGGAGATGGTGCGCTCCAGCTCGAGATCGAGTTCGGTGGCGAAGTCGTTGCGGCCCTTGGTCACCGCGCTCGGCGCGCCGAGCCCTTCGACGAAACGCGGCACCACCCCGTCCAGAACCTGGGTGGCGACGGTCAGCAGGTCGGTCAGTTCGGCGGTGCTCAGCGCGGCGGTCATCGGCGGTGTCAGCGCACCGCGGCCAGAGCTTCGGGCAGCGTGAACCGGCCCGCGTACAACGCCTTGCCGATGATCGCGCCCTCGACCCCTTCGTCGGCCAGGCCCGCGATCGCGACGAGATCGTCGAGCACCGAGATCCCGCCGGAGGCGACCACCGGCGCCTCGGCCGCGTTGGCGACCTCGCTCAGCAGCTCGAGGTTGGGGCCGGTCAGCGTGCCGTCCTTGGAGACATCGGTGAGGACATAGCGCGCGCACCCGTCGCGCTCGAGTCGTTCGAGCACCTCCCACAGGTCGCCGCCGTCGGTCACCCAGCCGCGGCCACGCAGCCGCCACTGCCCGTCGATCTGCTTGACGTCGAGCCCGACCGCGATCCGGTCGCCGTACTCACCGAGCACCCGCGCACACCACTGCGGATCCTCGATCGCCGCGGTACCGATGTTCACTCGCGCGCACCCGGTGGCCAGCGCCGCCTTCAGTGAATCGTCGTCACGGATGCCACCGGACAGCTCGACCTTGACATCGAGTTCACCGACGACCTGCGCGATCAGCTCCCGATTGCTCCCCTTGCCAAACGCCGCGTCCAGATCGACCAGATGCACCCACTCGGCCCCCGCCTGCTGCCACGCGAACGCCGCGTCACGAGGCGACCCGTAGCTCGTTTCGCTACCGGCCTCCCCTTGCACAAGGCGCACGGCCTCACCATTGGCGACATCGACAGCGGGCAACAGCACAAGACTCACGCGACCAGACTAGTAGGTCTGCCCACCGGACCACGCAACGGTCCACCGCGGCGCCGTGTCGATGCGCGCGTGCGCCCGCCCGGCCGTGACGCGGCCGGACGGGCGGGTCCCGCCTCAGTGTCCGGTCGACACCAGATGCTGGTCGTCGGCGGCGGCAGCGGTGTTCGCGCGACGGGTCAGCAGCAACAGCAGTGCGGTGAGCAGACCGACCGCGGCGAAGATCGCGGTGGCCGCGAAGCCCGCCTGGAAGCCGTCGGTGCGCGCCTGGAAGCCCGGGTCGGGGGTGCAGGCGAAGGCCACCGACGAGGCGACGGCGATGCCGAGCGCGGCACCGATCTGGAACGCGGCGTTGTTGATGCCGGAGACCAGACCCGATTCCTCCGGGCGCGCACCGGTCAGCGAAGCGATGGAGGCCGACCCTCGACGACTGCGGCCGCACCGCCGCGGGGTAGTCACCTGTTCGGGACAGGCCGGATCCGATGAGCCCGGCCTGTGACGACTCCCCGACTCGATCAGCCGGCCACGGCTTCGAACATGCCGGGCTCATAGGAACCGCCCTGCTGACGCAGGATCACCCCGAGCCGATTGGCCGCGTTGATCTGGGCCACCACGGCAACCAAGGCGGCGAGCTGCTCGTCGTCGTAGTGCTGACGCGCCTGGGCCCAGGTCTCGTCGGACACACCCCGCGCGGCGTCGGCGACACGGGTACCTTCCTCGGCCAGCGCCAGCGCCGCCCGTTCCGCGTCGGTGAACACGGTCGATTCGCGCCATGCGGCAACAAGATTGATCCGCGTCGCGGACTGGCCGGCGTGAGCGAGGTCCTTGCTGTGCGCGTCGGTGCAGTAGCCGCAGCCGTTGATCTGACTGACGCGCAACATCACCAGGTCCTGGGTGGCTTTCGGCAGCGTCGACTGCATCAGCGCCAGGCTGGCGTTGCCGAATCGCTTGCTGAACTTGGCGCCGACCTCGGTGTCGAAAAGGTTGAATCGGGCTTCCATGACGGGTTCCTCACTGGTAGTGCTGGATCGGACGACCATGAGACGAACGCGACCGGAGCTCCGTAACACCCGGTCGGCGTGACGCACGCCACTGCGGATCGGTGTTACGCCACGGCGGCGGCCGGCGTCTGGTGTGCGACACATCCGAGCGGAGACAGGAGCTACCCATGGCGCCGCGGACCACGCCCGACGACACCGCGACCGCGGTGTTCGTCGCCCATCGCAATCTGCTGTTCACGGTCGCCTACGAGATGCTCGGCTCGGCCGCCGACGCCGAGGACGTGTTGCAGGAGACGTGGCTGCGGTGGGTGGGCGTCGACCTCGATACGGTGCGGGACCAGCGCGCGTATCTGGTCAGGATCACGACCCGCCAGTCACTCGATCGGCTGCGAACGCTCGGCCGGCGCCGGGAGTCCTATGTCGGTCCCTGGCTACCCGAACCGCTGCTGACCACGCCTGACGTGGCCGAGGACGTCGAGCTGGCGGAGAGCGTCTCGATGGCCATGCTGCTCGTCCTCGAGACGCTGGCGCCGATCGAACGAGCGGTGTTCGTGCTGCGCGAAGTGTTCGATCTGCGCTACGACGAGATCGCCGACGCCGTCGACAAGAGCCCTGCCGCCGTCCGCCAGCTGGCCTACCGGGCGCGCGCCCACGTCGCGGCCCGCCGACCGCGCGGGATCGTGTCCGCGAGCGAATCCCGCGATGCGCTCGCGGCGTTCCAGCGGGCGATCGAAACCGGCGATCTGCGGAATCTGCTCGACCTACTCGCGCCGGATGTCGTCTTCCTCGGTGACGGCGGCGGAATCAAGCAGGCGGCGCTGTCGCCGATCGTGGGCGCCGACCTGGTCGCCGCCTTGCTCACCGCCAGTGTGCCGAGGATCGGCGCCGAGATGACCGTCGAACCGGCCCAGCTCAACGGCCACCCCGCCCTGATCCTGCGCCGCGACGGCGCGATCGACACGGTCTTCGCGGTCCGCGTCGACGACGGCCTCATCACCGGGCTCTACTCCGTGCGTAATCCCGACAAGCTCTCGCGGACGCAGACGGCGACCGCTCTTCGGCGCTGAGCGAGAGTTATTGCCCCGGTGAACTTTTCGCGGATTCCGAGAAGGGTCGAATCGTTCAGCCGAGGCGGCGGCGGAGTTCGGGCAGGCCGTCGCCGGTGAGGTCGTCGAGGGCGACGGTGCGGCCGACCACGGCGAGCGCGATGGCCTCGCCCGGGCCCCGGACTTCCGGGCCGTTGCCCGAGGACCAGGTGACATCGGTGGCGACGAAGCGCAGGCCCTTGGTGTATCTGCCGGGGAAGGCGAAGGGGTCCGGGTAGGAAAGGACAGCGGTGAGACGATCGGCGGGAATGGTGCGGGGGCGGCCGAGCGGGCGGCGGATATCCTGGTGGTGGACCACCAGGTCGGACAGCATCAGCCGGGGTGAGAGCTTCGACAGTCGACCCGCCTCGTTGTCGAGCTTGTCCACCATCTGCGCGGTCGGCAGCGCCGAGAACGACTGCGCGATCGTGTTATTGGTGCGATTCACCGACCCGAGACTCTTCACCACCACTCCCGCGTAATTCAGCGGACTCAGCGTGTCCTGCAGCATATGCCCGACGACATCGCGCACTCTCCACCCCGCACACAGCGACGGCGTCTCCCACTCCTGCTCGCTCAAACTCCGCAGCAGTGCGATCAGTTCGGCCCGTTCCTCGGTCAACATCCCCCGGTAGCTCATATCGCCACCTTATGTCCGCCCGCTGCGCACCGAATCCACCCACAGTCGGATTTTGTCGGGCCGGACACGACTACGACGCCGAGAGCATCACCCCGCCTCCCCCGCTAGGACGATGCGCGACAATGGACGGCCGCGAACTTTCGCGCCGCTGCCCATCCCCGTCACGAACAGGACCCTGCCTCTTGGCCAAGCAGAATCGTCGACGTCGCACGGGCCGTAAACCGGCAGCCGCTCCCGGACTTCCGGTCGACGCCGCGCTCTCGGGTGACGTGGCGCAGGTCGCCGACGCGATCGCGACGGTGGCCTTCCTCGCCGCCCAGGGCGACAAGAACGCGATCGCGCGGTTCGTCGAACAGGTGGCCGGCGCGGAGTTGACCGCCGGAATGCAGCTCGCCGGGCAGCGAATCATCGCCCGCGCCTTCGAGTTCGGCTGGTTACCCGCCGACATCCACGAGGCCGCGCGCAGGCGGGTGGACGAGTTCGCGACCGGCTATCTGGCGGACCTGATGGCCGAGCATCTCGCCGAGTTCCCCGCCGAATCCGTCGACGAGATCTGGCAGTCGCAACTGGGCGAGCTGGCGGCCACGGTGTGGTGGACGGCCGACCGCCCGCACCTCGACCAGTGGGCCGATCGCCGATTGCTCACCGGAGCGGAGGCCCTCACCGCAGCCCTGAGCGCCCTGAGCCTGCTCATCCAGCTCCCGAAACTCGAGCAGATCCTCCCGCTCCCCGGCACCCGCGGACAAACCACCACCCACCACCACGTCGACGAAAAGACCCTCGGCCGAGTGCGCGGCCTCCTCGCCAAAGCCGAGTCGACCTCCTTCGCCGAAGAAGCGGAAACCCTCTCCGCCAAAGCGCAGGAACTCATGACCAAATACGCCATCGACCGCGCCCTACTCGACGCCGAGCGAGCCGACCCCGACCTCCCGGCCGCCCGCAGAATCTGGCTCGAAACCCCCTACACCGACGCCAAAGCCCTGCTCATCGACATGGTCACCCGAGCCAATCGCGCCCGCGCGATCTTCGTCGCCGACTGGGGTTTCGTCACGATAGTCGGCGACGACCTCGACCTCGACGCCGTGGAGATCCTGTCCACCTCCCTGCTCGTCCAAGCCACCCGCACCATGATCGACAACGCCACCACCGAGGAATCCCGCTCCCGCCACTACCGCAAGGCGTACCTCACCGCCTATGCCACGAGAATCGGCGAACGCCTCGCCAAGGCCGCCGAGGTAACCATCGCCGACGCGCCCACCCACCTGCTCCCAGCCCTGGCCTCCCACCGACAACGAGTGGACAAAGCCTTCGACACCTACTTCCCCACCGCCCGCACCCGAGGCATCACCATCCGCAGCGCCGAAGGCTGGACCGCGGGCACCGAAGCCGCCGACCAAGCGCACTTCGACAATCGCTGACCATTCGCGCCCAGCTGACCGCTGCCGATGGTGGCTACGACTGGATCGACTGAACGATCAGTGGCCCGCTATCGGCCCGTCCGATCGCTGAACAGCTGGTCCAGATCTATGACGGCCCGCACTTGCGGACCGCTCAGTTCGAAGTACTCGGCCGCGGACACGTGATGCAGCGAAGCGACCAGCATGGCGGGCGCGGATTCGACCTTGGTGTTCAGGGCACGGACATTCGCGTTGTACAGGCGCCTGGAAGCCGCGATCCGGTCCTCGATGTCGGCCAGCTCGCGCTGCAGTGCCGCGTAGTTGCGCACAGCTCCCAGCTCGGGATACTCCTCGGAGAGGGCCTGCACGCGCCTGAGCTCCGTGGTCAGAGCGTTCTCGGCGGAGGCGACCGCGAACACGGCGGTGCCAGTAGGCTTCGCGGCGCCGGTGAGTGCCCGCGCACGGTTACGCGCCTCGATCACCGCTTCCAAGGTGCCGCGCTCGAAGGCCGCGGCCCGCTCAACGGTGGCGACCACATTCGGTACCAGGTCGTGGCGGCGCTGCAGCTCGACGTCGATCTGTTTCCATGATTCGGCGACCAGGTTCCGGAGCCGGACGAAGTCGTTGTAGGCAGCGAAGTACCACAGAACCACGATCAGCCCCACGACGACAGCGGTGACCAGGACAGCGGTACTCATGCGAAATTCCGTTCTCTGAGAGCGTCGGGGCCGTACTGCTCCGACCGATCGGACTGAGTCGCGTAGTCGGTCCAGACGAACCTGGGGATGCCCTCGGCGACGATTCGCATCACCTCGAACACCGTGCCGATCTCGCGGGGTCGATTGCCGAGGATGGTGACCCCCACCAGTTGGTTGCCCACGATCTCGAACTTGGTCACGCTCGCCGCCTGCCTTCGCGGCCCGAGGTTCACCAGCAGCTCGATCGTGCGCGGTGTGAAAACCGCGTGTGCGAACGCCGGATTCGACGAATGCACCGAGTAGTGCTTGTTGAAGTCCGCGGATTCGAACTCCACCCGATCACCGGTGGACAGGTCCAACGTCGGCCCCATCGTCAACCGGGGAAGCGCCGCGGGAAGGTCGATGATGAAGACATTTCGGTAGTGAGTGCTGATGTTGATCTTGTTGTTGTGGAGCCAGGTCAGATGGAAGAAGCTGGCCGGGTAACTGCCGATCCTGCCCTGCATCGCGTCGCGGACCCGAAAGCGCCGTGCCCGGCCGATAGTGAACGGCGGGAAGTCCCACTCGGGCACCGGCCATCCTGCCGCGCGGTGATAGACGAAACCGTGCTCATCGGCCCATCGCGCGGTCCACCGCTTGCGAACAGCCTTCACGATGATCCCCGAGGGCACGAACGCCAACAGCGGTGTCGCGAGCACCAAGACCCACGAAAACGGGCGACCATGGTCGCGCCACCACCCGTACTGCAGGATCACCAGGACGACAAAGGTCATCGCCGTCACCGCGTCGAGGAACCGCGGGCCCGTCCAGAAAGGATCGTTACCGCTGCCCGAGTGCTGGCCATCGACCGTCTCGCCCACAATGTCTCCTACCGTCAACGCACCTCCGAGAAGAGGACGCGTGAACGATCGCAGTGGCCACTTGCAGACTCCTTACGCCGACCTTTATCCAGGGTCCGAACGAGGTTGCCTGGCTCGCAACCGAGCTCGTACGCTCGAAATGTGCGGCCGATCATGTCCGAACGGGAGCTGGATGTCGGTTGGGACCTGGCGAGGTCGACAGCGACAGCGATGGCGGGCGTTTCGATGGACGGGTTTCGCGACCGTGGGTCCGTGGGGTGCGATATGCGGATTTTCGCTCGGCCGGAGGTCACCGTGGTGATCCAGTTCGGGGACAGTCGTTTGACCGTGGACGGTCCTGATCAGCAGCCCACCTTCGATGGGCTGGTCGCCGGTCTCGTTCCCGGTATTCGTCATGTCCGCGCGGAGCGCCTCGAATGCGTGGAGTTGCGGATGTCGCCGATCGTCGCCTACCGCCTGCTCGGTGTCGCTCCGGCCGACTTGGCCGGCGCCTTGGCGGGACCGGGCGAAATCTGGGGATCGGCGGCACCGCTGCTGTGCGAGCAGCTGTCCGAAATGACAACGTGGGCGCAGAGATTCGCGGTGACAACGAAATTTCTGGCCGCCCGGGAAACAACCAGGATGGCCGATCCCGAGGTCGCCGCCTGCTGGGAGCGAATCATCGCGGACAGGGGCGCGGTCCAGGTGCGGGAGCTGGCCGAACTGACCGGGTGGAGTCGCCAGCGCGTGTGGTCGAGATTCACCGCACAGGTCGGCGTGACACCCAAACGAGCGGCGATGGTGGTCCGATTCCGCCGCGCGTTCGACCTGCTGACGGTGGGCCGCTCCGCCGCCGAAGTCGCTGTGGCATGCGGCTATTCGGACCAATCCCACCTCCACCGCGACATGGCGGCCTTCGCCGGAATCACCCCCGGCGCACTCGCGGCGACCTGATGCCGAACATTCGTCCAAGACGCGACCACGCTCGAGGCCGACAGTGGTCACATGAGCAATTCCCAGGGCCTCGAGCGGCGGATCCGCGCGGCGGAACAACGTGTTGCCGCCACCTACGGACTG
Source organism: Nocardia sp. FBN12 (assembly GCF_054031145.1). Taxonomy (NCBI): domain Bacteria; kingdom Bacillati; phylum Actinomycetota; class Actinomycetes; order Mycobacteriales; family Nocardiaceae; genus Nocardia; species Nocardia sp. FBN12. The sequence goes on along the minus strand of NZ_CM132926.1, from coordinate 1,055,137 downwards.
ACGACCACCGAACACGTAGTCATGCTGGGCGACCCCACGGTTCGCGTCCTGACAGTCGGCGAGGGTGAGCCGCTCGTCCACATCAACGGCATCTCCGCGCCCGCGATGGGCATGGCACCCCTGGTCGCCGGCCTGCCCGGCTTCCGGCACATCCTGATCGACCTCCCCGGCCACAGCCTCGCCCCGCCCTGCACCTGGCAGGGTCGAACAGTCCGCGAACTAGCGATCGGCGTAGTCACCGGAACTCTCGACGCGCTCGACATAGAACGAGCCGCATTCGTCGGCAGCTCCCTGGGCGGCCTGTTCACCCTCTGGACGATGCTCGACGCACCCGAGCGAGTATCGCGAGCAGCGCTGGTCGCCACCCCCGCCACCGCCTTGCCCGGATCCCGCGTCATCGCCGAGTTCGCAGCCCTGACCTCCCCGATCCGGGGACGTTTCGACCAGAGCCTGATGCGACTACCGTCCCCTCGGTTCATCGCACGGATCGCTCTCACCGAGGCGATCGGCGCGAACGCGGCACGCGCGATGTCGGACGACATGCTCGACCTACACCGCCTGCCACTGCGCCTACCAGGACAAGCCGCGTCCTACCGCGCCCTCCTGCGCCGCCTGATCCAAGATCGGACCGCACGCCCCGAGAACGTCCTCACCGACGCCGAACTCGCCCGAATCGACACTCCGACCCTGTTCGTCTGGGGCGAAGACGACGTCTTCTGCTCACCCGAACAGGCACGGTCATCCGTGGCGAAGATCCCCGGCGCACACCTCGCCGTCGTTCCCGGCGGCCACGCCCCATGGTTCGACGACGCCCACCGTTGCGTCACGCTGGTCCGTGCGTTCCTGGCCGGCGATCGCCATGCGTAGCCACGAGTGGAAATATTGTTCACCCCTGGCGAGACCGTGGCGTCGACGGCCCACGAACCGCCGGAACTACAGCGACCCGATCCAGTTGCGCAGCAACTGCGCACCCGCATCGCCGGACTTCTCCGGGTGGAACTGGGTAGCCGACAGTGGCCCGTTCTCGACGGCTGCCAGGAACGGAACCCCGTGTTCGGCCCAGGTGAGCTTCGCGGGGGCGATGTGCTCGTTGTCGGGGAGTTCCCACTGCTGGGCCGCGTAGGAGTGGACGAAGTAGAAGCGGGTGTCGGCGTCCATGCCGGCAAACAGGGTGCTGTCGGCGGGTGCTTTGACCGTGTTCCAGCCCATGTGCGGGAGGACGGGGGCGTCCAGACCGGCGACCGTGCCCGGCCACTCACCGCAGCCCTCGGTCTCGACACCGAACTCGACGCCGCGGTCGAACATGACCTGCATGCCGACGCAGATGCCGAGTACGGGACGTCCGCCCGCGAGGCGCTGACCGATGATCCGGTCACCGCGCACCGACAGCAGCCCGGCCATGCAGGCCGCGAACGCGCCGACACCGGGGACGACGAGGCCGTCGGCGGCCAGCGCGGCTTCCGGATCGGCCGTGACCTCCACCTGCGCACCCGCACGCACCAGCGCGCGTTCGGCGGAGTGCAGGTTGCCGGAGCCGTAGTCCAGCAGCACAACGGATTTCACAGCACACCCTTCGTGGACGGCACACCACTGACCCGGGGGTCGATTTCGACGGCGGTGCGCAAAGCCCGTGCGACAGCCTTGAATTCGGCCTCGGTGATGTGGTGCTGGTCGCGGCCGTAGAGCACCCGCACGTGCAGGGCGATACGGGCGTTCTGCGCGATCGACTCGAAGACGTGCTTGTTGAGCACCGTCGAATACGAGGCACCGGGACCCGCGCTGGGAATGATGGTGTGCACCAGGTGTTCCGGCTCACCGGTGAACACGCAGTACGGTCGCCCGGACACGTCGACGGCGGCGTGCGCGAGGGTTTCGTCCATCGGGATGAACGCGTCGCCGAAGCGGCGGATCCCCTTCTTGTCGCCCAGCGCCTGGCCGAGTGCCTGGCCGAGCACGATCGCGGTGTCCTCGACCGTGTGGTGCGCTTCGATCTCGATGTCGCCCTCGGCTCGCACGACCAGGTCGAACCCGGCGTGCGCGCCGAGCGCGGTCAGCATGTGGTCGTAGAACGGCACGCCGGTGGAGATCTCGGTCTGCCCGGTACCGTCGAGGTTCAGCTCCACCAGAATCGAGGACTCTTTGGTGACGCGTTCCACCCGCGCTGTTCTGCTCATGATGTGCTCCTCCACAGGTGGATTCAGTGAGTAAGGTCGGTGCCCGCGATATCGCGGCTCACGCGCAGGAATTCGTCGTTCTCGGCGGCGAGGCCGATGGTGGCGCGCAGGTAGCCGGGGATGCCGACGTCGCGGATCAGCACGCCCGCGTCGAGGTAGTGCTGCCATGCGGCGCCCGCGTCGGTGAACCGGCCGAACAGCACGAAGTTGGCGTCACTGGGGATCACGTCGAAGCCGAGCGGCACCAGCGCGGCGGCGACCCGATCACGCTGGGCCGCCAGTTCCGCGACACTGCCGAGGGTTTCGTCAGCGTGCCGCAAGGCCGCGCGGGCGGCGGCCTGGGTGACCACCGACAGGTGATACGGCAAGCGCACCAGCAGAATCGCGTCGATCACCGCGGGCGAGGCGGCCAGGTAGCCCAGGCGCCCGCCCGCGAAGGCGAACGCCTTGCTCATGGTGCGGGTGATCACGAGCTTGGTCGGGAACCGGTCGATCAGGGTGATCGCGCTGGGCGCCGCCGAGAACTCGCCGTAGGCCTCGTCCACGACGACGATGCCGGGCGCGGCATCGAGAATCCGCTCGAGCTCGTCGATCGGAATGCTGTGCCCGGTCGGGTTGTTGGGGCTCGTCACGAACACCACGTCAGGCCTGCGTTCGACGATCTGCGCCACCGCGTAGTCGATATCGAGCGAGAAGTCACCGCTGCGCTTGGCCTCGACCCACTCGGTGTCGATCCCCTCCGAGATGATCGGATGCATCGAGTACGAGGGCACGAAACCCAGTGCGCTGCGGCCCGGTCCGCCGAATGCCTGCAACAGCTGTTGCAGAATCTCGTTGGAGCCGTTGGCCGCCCACACATTCGCGGTGTCGACCGCGACGCCGGTCTGCCGGGTCAGATACTCGGCCAGGTCGTGGCGCAAGGCGACGGCATCTCGATCCGGGTACCGGTGCAGATCGGCCGCGGCGGCACGCACCGACTCGGCGACGTCGTCGATCAGCGCCTTGCTCGGCGGGTGCGGGTTCTCGTTGGTATTGAGCTGCACCGGCACCGTCAATTGCGGTGCGCCATAAGGAGACTTGCCCCGCAGGTTGTCGCGCAGTGGTAGCTGGTCCAGGGTCGCCGAGGCGCCGGGCACGGTGGGAGTGCTCACGACAGCGCCTCGAAACGCGCCTGCACGGCCTGACCGTGCGCGGGCAGATCCTCCGCATCGGCAAGGGCGACAACGTGTCCGGCGACATCCTTCAACGCCGCCTCGGTGTACTCCACGATGTGGATGCCACGCAGGAACGTCTGCACGCTCAGCCCCGAGGAGTGCCGCGCGCAGCCTGCGGTCGGCAGCACGTGATTCGAGCCGGCGCAGTAGTCACCCAGGCTGACCGGCGCCCACGGGCCGACGAAGATCGCGCCCGCACTGCGCACCCGTGCGGCGACCGCGGCAGCGTCGACGGTCTGGATCTCGAGGTGCTCGGCGGCATAGGCATCGACGACCCGCAAACCCTGCGCGATGTCGTCGACGAGCACGATCCCGGACTGCTTGCCCGACAACGCTTCCCGTACCCGATCATTGTGCTTGACCACCGTGAGCTGAGCATTCAGCGCGGCATCGACCGCGTCGGCCAGCGCGGGAGAATCGGTGACCAGCACACTGGCGGCCAGCACGTCGTGCTCGGCCTGACTGATCAGATCAGCGGCCACGTGCACCGGATCGGCGGTGGCATCGGCCAGCACCGCGATCTCGGTCGGGCCCGCTTCGGCATCGATGCCCACCAGCCCGCGGCACAACCGCTTGGCCGCGGTGACGTAGATATTGCCCGGCCCGGTGATGAGATCGACGGGCTCGAGCGCCCCACCATCGGTATCGACACCGCCGTACGACAGCAATGCCACCGCCTGCGCACCGCCGACCGCCCACACCTCGTCGACGCCGAGCAGCGCGGCCGCCGCCATGATCGTGGGGTGCGGCAGCCCACCGAACTGGGACTGCGGCGGCGAGGCCACCACCAGCGACTCGACACCCGCGGCCTGCGCCGGGACCACATTCATCACCACAGACGACGGATACACGGCGTTGCCGCCGGGCACATACAGCCCGACACGCTCCACCGGCAGCCACTTCTCGGTGACGGTGCCACCGGGCACGACCTCGGTCACCGTGTCGGTACGCCGCTGATCGGCGTGCACCTTCCTGGTCCGCTCGATCGCGACCTCGAGCGCCGCCCGAACAGCCGGGTCCAGCTCGGCGAGGGCTTTGCTCAGCTCGCCGACCGGCACCCGCACCACCGCGGGCCGCACACCGTCGAACTTCTCGCTGTAGTCCAGCGCGGCCGCGGCACCTCGATCACGAATGTCCTCGACGACCGGCCGCACATGATGCAGCACCGAGTCGACGTCGACCCCGCCACGCGGCAGCGCGGTGCGCAGCTCGGCAGTGGAAGGAGTACGACCGCGCAGATCGACGCGGGCGAGCTCGATGCGGGTAGTCATATCGGGGTACGGTCCTGTTCTGTGCTGGGGCTCAGGTCAGCTACCAGCCTAATGGTCGCCCGCCATCGCTTTTCCAGCACATCCTCCCCAGCCGCGCCGCCTCGACCGGCCGCGGCGAACAGGCAGCGGGCCCGGTCACGATCACCGAGCCCGCCGCGCGTGCCTGCTACTTCGCCGCGGGCACGTCCGGGATCCCGTTCGCGGTCGGTTTGTCCTGGTCCGCGCCGGAGTTGTCCTGGGTGATCGGGGTGTCACCGCCACCGGTCACCAGGACCGGCGTGACCGAGGTAAGCGCGCCGTTCTTGATCTCGGCGACGCGCACACCCGACATCCCCAGGTGGTTGTCCTTCGAGAACCGCAACGGTGCCAGCCCCGGCCCGTCGAATTCGGCACCGACCTTCTCGATCGCCGCCACAATGCCCTCGCGGGTCGGTTCGGGTCCGGCCGCCTGCAAGGCCTGCACGAAGGTGTAGGCCTGTGCCATGCCGTAGACGTGGTAGCCGGTGAGCTCGCCCTGCTGGCCACTCTCCTGCCACACCGTGCGCCACAGATCCGTCCACGGATCGCCCACGCTCTCGGGATCGGCCACGTAGGAGGTGGTCATCACACCGTCGAGCATGCCGCCACCGTTGCCGACCGCGCCTTCGGAGAACCGGGCGAGCAGCGAACCGACCAGCGCCGGGTCGGAGCCCACATTGCTGTAGAACCAGGACGGTTTGTAGTTGAGCTTGAGCGAGCCGAGCTGGCTCAACGCCGTGTACGAGGGGACGTTGAAGCCCACCACCAGGTCCGCTCCGGCGGCCTGCAACGCGGCGATCTGGGGGCCGATGTCGGTGTTGCCGGGGGTGTAGCGAACGGCCTGGACGACTTGGTTCTTGATGTACTGGTTGATGCCCTTCTCGCCATCGGCGCCGAGATCATCGGCCTGCAGGAACAAGCCGACCTTCGCGTTCGGCTTGTTCTTCTTGATCCAGTCGCCGATGATCTTGCCTTCGACCTCGTAATCGGGCTGCCAACCGAAGGTGAACGGCTTCTTCTGCACCGCGTCACCCCAGGCCAGCGACCCGGAGGAGACGAAGAGATCGGGCACCTTCTCGCTGTTGAGGAAGTCGACCACCGCGCTGTGCGTCGGGGTGCCGAGCCCGCCGACAATCGCGAAGACCTGGTCCTTGAGCACCAGTTCGTTGACGACACGGCTGGTGTTGGTGGGGTTGTAGGCGTCGTCACGCGCGAGGAACTCGATCGTTCGCCCGTTCACGCCGCCCTTCTTGTTGAGGTAGTCGTAGTAGGCCTGATGGCCGACGGGGATCTCGCTGTAGCCGGGCGCCGCGACGCCGGTGAGCGGGAAATGACCGCCGATCTTGACGCTGGTGTCGGTGACGCCGACGCTGGACTCACCACCACCGCCCCCGGTTCGCTCCGCGCCCGCACCGCACGCCACCAGCGACGCTGCCGCCACGCAGGCGCAGGTGGCCGAGGCCACCCGTTTCATCCATGTCTTCATCACTGCCGAATCTCCTTCGAACCGGGTTGATCGTTACGGATCTGGGCTTGGTCATCGCGAGGCCGCGAGCGCCGCCGCAGCAGTGCGCCGGCAATGCCGACGAGACCCGACGGAGCCGCCAGGATGACCGCGATGGTGGTGAGCCCGTAGATGAGCGGGGTGAGCTCAGCTGCTTGGATGTCGCTCAGCCCGATGCCCGAGCCCAGATCGGTGACGGCGGGCGGCAGATAGGTGAGCAGTGCCGCACCGACCAGCGCACCGACGAGGCTGCCGAGCCCGCCCAGCACGATCGCGCTGAGCAGCACCAGCGAGAGCGTGAGCGGAAACCCGCTCGGCGCGGTGATCCGCACCGAGAGCGCCATGATCGCGCCGGCCAGCCCCGCGCACGCGGTGCTGACGACGAAACTCTGAATCCTGGTTCGGCCCAGATTGATTCCGGCCAGCGAGGCGGCGATCTCATCGTCGCGCACCGCCCGCCAACGCCGTCCGACCCGGCCCGCCGACAGGTTCGCCAACAGCACGAACACCACGATGAGACAGCACCAGCCGAGGTAGGCCACGTACTTGCTCACCGACATCTCGTTCCCGGTCAGAAAGAACGCCAGGTCGCCGAGCCAGTCCGGCACAGCGGGGGCGCGCACGTTGAGTCCCTGTTCGCCGCCGAGGAATTCGTCGAAGTAGATGGCCAGCCCCGGTACACCGATGGCCAAAGCCAAGGTGGCCCCCGCGACGTAGGGGCCGTGCAGGCGCGCCGCCGCCACCCCGACCACCGCGCCGATCATCGTCGTCACCACGGTCGCGACCAGCAGGACGACGAGAATCGGTGCGTCCGAGAACTTCTGGAGAACGACCGCGGTGGTGTAGGCGCCGATCGCCAGGAACGCGCCGTGCCCCAGCGACAACTGCCCGTTGAGGCCGGTGAGCATCGTCAGCCCGCCCGCGGCGATGGCCAGGTAGGCCATGGACGCCAGCTGCACGGATCGGTAGTCGCTCACCGACTCCACCACGACGACGATCGCGACAAGGCCGAGCAGCGCCAGCGTCAGGTGCCGCAGCAGCACCGATGTCTTCAAGGTGCGCAACATGATTCAGACCTTCCGAGTCGCGGTCCGGGAGAACAGACCGCCGGGGCGCGCCAGCAGCACCGCCAGCAAGATGACCAGCGAGGCCAGCGGGACCAGTTCCGAACCCACGTAGCCGCTGACGAAGCTCAGTCCCAACCCCAGCAGCAAGCCGCCGACCACCGCGCCGACCGGGCTCTCCAGCCCGCCGATCACCGCGGCGACGAAACCGAACACCACTACCGAGTCCATGAACGCCGGATGCACCAGATTCCCGCCCGCGATGAGAAGTCCGGACAGAGTCCCAGTCAGTGCCGCCAGCGCCCAGCCCAAGGTGAGCATCCGGTTGACCTTCACTCCGAGCAGCCGGGCGACCTCCGGGCTGAACGCCGAGGCGCGCATCTTCAGTCCGACATCGGTGAACCGGAACAACGCCGCCAGCAGCACCATCACGATCAGCACCGACACGATCGTGAACACACCGAAACCGGTGAGCGCCAGATTGAATTCGCCGATCTGGAAACCGCGCAAGCCGAACGGCGCGGGAAAGGATCGGTACCGGGTGCCGAAGACGATGGCCGCGATCGCCTGGATCACGATGAACAGGCCGAGCGTGACGATGACCGCGTTGATATCCGGTTTCCCCTCCACCGGCCGGATGACCACGCGTTCGGTCACCGCACCGAGCAGGAAGCCACACGCCAGCGCCGCGAAAAACCCCAGCCAGTAGGAGTATCCGGCGTCGACGATCACGAGCGCGACATAGACGGTCACCATCGCCATCGGCGCCTGCGCGAAATTCACGATCCGGGTGGATCGCCAGATGAGTACCAGAGCCAGTGCGAACGCCGCGTAGATCGCGCCCGAACTGATGCCGGTGAGCAGTGTGTTCACCAATTGCTGCACGAGAGGTCCTAACCGGAAGTGCTTCTCAGAAGCCGAGATACGCGTGGCGGAGTTGGTCGTCACCGGCGAGGGTCGCGGCGGCGTCGCAGACGACGACCTTCCCCAGATTGAGCACGACGCCCTGGTCGGCGATGGACAAGGCACTGCGGGCGTTCTGCTCCACCAGCAGGATCGTGAGCCCTTCGGTTTCCACCAGACCGCGCAGGAGATCGAAGATCTCGGCGACGACGCGCGGTGCCAGGCCCAGCGACGGTTCGTCGAGCAGCAGCATGGTGGGGTCGGCCATCAGCGCACGGCCGATCACCAGCATCTGCCGCTGCCCACCCGAGATGGCGCCTGCGAGCTGGTCGCGGCGCTGCGCGAGCATCGGGAACAAGGTGAACACCCGGTCGATGTCGACCGGCCGGGACTTGTCACGCCGGCCGAGCGCACCGAGCCGAAGGTTCTCCGCCACAGTCAATTCCGTGATCACCCCGCGCCCTTCCGGCACGTGGGACAGGCCGAGCGCGGACATGTTCTCGGCCGGGGTGCGGGTCAGGTCGTGGCCGTCGAGCAGCACGGTCCCGTGCTCGGCGCGGACCAGGCCCGAGATCGTCCGCAGGAGTGTGGACTTGCCCGCCCCGTTGGCGCCGAGCACCGCCGTGACCTGGCCGCGCGGCACCGTGACCGTCACGTCGCGCAGTGCGCGCACCGGACCGTAAGCGACACTGAGATGCTGGATTTCGAGCATCGGATTCACCGTTCCCCGGTAACGGCCGAGTGGTGAACTTCCTCACCGAGATAGGCGGTGATCACCGCCGGGTCCTCACGCACCTGGGCGGGTGTGCCACAGGCGATGAGCTTGCCGAAATCCAGGACCGCGATGCGGTCGCAGACGCTCATCACCAGGTCCATGTGATGTTCGACGAGCATGATCGACATCCGTTGCGCGAGTTGACCGATGAGTTCGCCGAGTTCGTCCATCTCCGCGTTGGACAGCCCGCTCGCCGGTTCGTCGAGCAGCAGCAGCCGTGGCTGCGCGACCAGCGCCCGCGCCAGCGCGACGCGTTTGCGGACCGGATAGGGCAGGCTGCTCGGAACTCGCCCCGCCACCTCGGCGATACCGAGCTCGGCCAGCACATCCATGGCACGCGCGCGCAGCGCCCGTTCGTCTCGCGAACCGAGCGCGAACAGTCCCGCGAGGAATCCGGCACCGGCGTGCCGGTCGGCGCCGATCATCACATTGTCGAGCACGCTCATGTGGTCGAACAGCCCGAGCCCCTGCAAGGTTCGGGCGATGCCGAGCCCCGCCAGCTGATGTGGCCGCAGCCCGGTCAGTTCGGCGCCCTGCCACCACAGCGACCCGTGGTCAGGGCGGACGAATCCGCACGCGACATTGAACAGGGTCGTCTTCCCCGCGCCGTTGGGGCCGATCACGCCGAGCACCTGCCGCGGCGCGATGTCCAGCGAAACATCCGACAGCGCCACCAGCCCGCCGAACGATATCGAGATCCCGTTCATGGCCAGTACTGCTGACGGCGGGTCAGGAATCCCCGGTTCCGCAAGACTCATAGCAATTCTCTCTTACCACTGTGCACCAGACCGCCTCGGTATCAACCGTTTCGGTCCCTCGACCAGGCTACTAAGCGCTCAGTCAGATGTGACTTAATGCATAGTTGCTAGCTAAGGTGGGAAAGTCAAGGGCTGCACTCGGACAGCGGTGCGGATTCCCGCGCGCGGTCCGCGTCGCGGCCACCCGGCGGGCGAGCGCAGATCGGAGCGGCTATGGCCACGCGGCAACCGGACGAATCCCACGGCTGGCAGTTTGACGATCCACGGCTACAAGACTTTTCACCCGAACTGTGGCCGGACACCTACAGCGAGGTCGCCCGGAATCTGCTCACCTCCGCGACCCGATGCTTCGCCGCGAAAGGCTTCCAGGGCACTACCACTCGCGACATCAGCGCGGGGGCGGGCTTGAGCCCCGCCGCGATGTATGTGCACTTCCCGGCCAAGGAGCACATGCTGTTCGAGATCACCCGCGTCGCCCATGTCAAAGCCCATGAGGCCCTGCTGGTTCCCGATCCCGGCGACCCCGTCGAGCACCTACGCAGCGTGGTGACCGAACACGTCATCAGCAACGCCCGCTGCCACGTGGCCGCACGAGTAGCCCAATACGAGATGGCGAACCTCACCGCCGACCATCTCGCCGAGATTCGCGTGATTCGCCGCCGCACCACCACCCTGTACCGAAACCTGGTATCGCACGGCATCGACAGCGGCGCCTTCACCCCCATCGATGTCACCAGGGTGGTGCGCGGCATCATCGCCCTCGCGATCGACCCGGTGCGCTGGTATCGGCTCAGCGGCCCCGACACCCCGGAGGAACTGGGCGCGTTCAACGCCGGGCTGGCGGTGGCCCTGGTCACCGGCAATTCGCCGGATCAGGGGTCCGGTCGGCGAAACAGCGTATCCACCAGCTGAATTCGGCGCCCCGCCGATTCCGCCCGCTGTCGCGACGGTCAGAGTGCGAGCACCAGTTTTCCGGTGTTGCCGCCGGTGAACAGCAGGTTCAAGGTTTCGCCGAACTGTGCCACGCCGCCGTCGACGACGTGTTCGCGGCTCTTCAGCGTCCCCTCGGCCAGCCACTGACCGATCTGCGCGACCGCCTCGCCGTAGCGATCGGCGTAGTCGAAGACCACGAATCCGGTCATGGTGGCGCGGAATACGAGCAGCGACATATAGCGCGACGGCCCCAGCTGCAGCTTCTCGTCGTTGTACGCCGAGATCGCCCCGCACAGCACCACCCGGGCCCCGCGGCGGAGGTTGGCGAGCGCGGCATCGAGAATCTCGCCACCCACATTGTCGAAGTAGATGTCGATGCCCTTCGGCGCCAGCTCACGGATCCGGCGCAGAACGTCGTCACCGCGGTAGTCGATGGCGGCGTCGAAGCCGAGCTCCTCGGTGAGCAATCGGCACTTTTCCGGCCCGCCCGCGATCCCGATGACGTTCGCGCCCTTGGCCTTGGCGATCTGGCCGACCACGCCGCCGACGGCGCCGGCCGCGGCCGACACCACCACGGTCTCACCGGGCGCCAGCTTCCCGACCTCGAGCAGACCGAAATACGCTGTCATGCCGGGCATTCCGAGCGCGCCGAGCCAGGTGGGTCCGGGCGCGACGCTCAGGTCGACCCGCCCGACGCCCTTGCCGTCGCTGATCGCGTACTCGGTGACGCCGAAGGTCCCGCTCACCGTGTCGCCGACCGCGAAGTCCGGGTGCGCCGATTCGACCACCGTCGCGATATCCAGCGCGCGCATCACGTCGCCGAGCCCGACCGGCGGCACGTAGGAGCGCACGTCATTGAGCCAGCCACGCATCGCCGGGTCCAGCGAAATGAAGTCGACTCTCACCAGAATCTGTCCGGCGGACAGCGCGGGAAGCTCCTCGGTCGTCACCGTCCAGGTGTCGGCGTCGGGAAGTCCGGACGGACGCTGCGCGAGCCGCACCTGCTGGGTTTTCGTCATGGTGACCATCTCATTCCTCGGCCGGAGCCGCGCGGCGATCAATATTGAAGTTGATACCGGATTCAGATAGGGTCGCGATAACGAAGTGACTCACATCACATGTGCCGAGCCGCGGTGGTCGGGCGAACCACTCGAGTTCGCCCGACTTCCGACTAGCGCGTATCCCCGTCGATGCGCAGATTGCCGCCCGAGTTCACCACACGCATGACCATCGCCTTGGTCGAGCCGTTGATGGTGATGCTGGCCAGGCGCATGTTCGTGGATCCGTCGGCATTGTTGCCGCTCACGGCGGTGATGCTGGCGAAGTTCTGGATGGAGCGGTCGTTCCAGTACTCACGGAAGGCGGACTCGCCGCCGTAGACCTGCTGGGCGGCGGGTGTGAGCAGTGACCACGAACCGGCCGGGTCGCTGAAGAACGCCTCAACCAGCTGACCGGCCGAGCCGATGTCGACCGTGCCGACATTGCTCGCCTGCCCGAGCGGCGGAACGGTCGCGCTGGGCTTGGGCGCGGCCGAGGCCTGCGCGGAGGTCTGCGGACCGGCCTGCGTCTGCGGCGACTCCGAGTCCGAGCTGTTCAACGCGCTGAACGCGACGGCGACCGCCGCCACCACGGCACCCACCGCGGAACCGATCAGCACCGCACGCCCCTTGCCCGCCTGCTTGCGCGGCGCGGGCATCGGCTGAGCCTGGGTACGCGGATGCGCGGCGGTGTCCTGACGGGGCTGCGGACGCGGGTTCGAGCGGATCTGTCGCGTCGTCGAGGTGGACGCGCCTGCATGCGAGGCCCGGCGCCCGGACTGCCGGATCACCTGGGTGGTCGCCGCGGAGTTGCGTCGATTGAAAGCCTCACTGGCAGGCACGAATCCGGCCGGCACCGCGTTCTCGTCCTCGGCGAACGAGGCCAGCGCGTCGCGCGCCTCGGTCATCGTCGGGCGGTCGAGGGGGTCCGGGCTGAGCAGGTCGAGCAGGAAATCGGTGGCAGGGCCCGCGTTGTGGGGCTCGCGCACCTGTCCGTTGGCGGCGGCGTAGAGCACCGCGAGGGGGTTGGCGTTGGCGCCGTAGGGCGGTTCGCCTTCCAGCGCGTGGAAAAGCGTTGCGCCGAGGGCGAATACGTCGGCCGCGGGGGTCGGATCGGAGCCGCGGGCGACCTCGGGTGCCAGATAGGCGGCGGTACCGCAGATCAGCCCGGTCTCGGTGAGCGTCACGTCACCTGCCGCGCGGGAGATGCCGAAGTCGGTGATTTTCACCTCACCGTGGTCACCGAGCAGGATATTGCCCGGTTTCACGTCGCGGTGTACCAAGCCGGCCTGATGGGCGGCGATCAGCGAGGAGGCGACCTTCTCACCGATCCGGGCGACCTCGAGCAGCGGCAGCGGGCCCTTCTGGCCCAGCTCACCGGCGAGGCTGACCGACTTGAGGTACTCCATCACCAGGCACGGATCACCGTTGTGCTCGGTGATGTCGAAGACCACGATGGCATTGGGATGCTGGAAGCGTGCCGCGTTGCGGGCTTCCCGAATCGCGCGCTGGCGCAACACATCCCGCTCGCCCTCGGGCAAGCTGGGTTTGATGTGGATCTGCTTCACTGCCACGGAGCGTTGGAGGCGTTCGTCGACAGCACGCCATACAACGCCTGTGCCGCCGCTACCAATACGCTCGACCAGGCGGTAATGCTCCGCGATCTTCTGACCGGTATCGATGGCGCCTACTCCGAACCTTCTCGAAATTGTGACATCCCGCGTATTGACCATGGATATGGTCCGCCGACGAGTGTAGCTGGCTGGGTGATGACCGCGTGCGGCAGCGGGGGGATTGCTCGCCTGCGGGGGGAAAGACGACTCATGGTGTCACACGTAGCATCCGTCCCGCTGCCTCGACCGCCGGACCGGAGCTGCCCGCGTCCGCGACGAACACCGCGAACGCCACATCACCGTCGATGCCGACGAACCAGCCGTGGGCATGGGTGTCGTCGAGATACTCCGCGGTACCGGTCTTGCCGAGCAGACCGGGGATGTCGCGCAGCGCGGTGGCGGTACCGGCGCTCACGGTCTCCGCCATCATGGTCTCTATCTGCGACGTCACCGCTTCGGGCACCGCGGGCGACGTCCGATCCGGGGCGCCGGGACGTCCACGGATGATGCTCGGCGGCGGCGCGGAACCGTGCGCGAGGGAGGCCGCCACGAGCGCCATGCCGAACGGCGACGCGGTCACCGTGCCCTGTCCGATGCTCGATTCGACCCGTTGCGCCGGGTTTTCGGCGGAGGGAACTTTCCCGGTGACAGTCGTCAAGCCGGGTGTCACATAGTCCACACCCAGACCCAGTTGTTGGGCGGCCGCGGTCAGTCCGTCGGCGGGCAACTTCACTCCCAACTCGGCCATCGTGGTGTTGCACGAGCGTGCGAACGCGGTGTGCAGAGGCACCATACCCAGGTCGAAGCCGTTGTCGTTGGGAATCGTGCGGCCCTCGATGGTGGCGCGGCCCGGGCAGGGCAGCACGGTGTCGGGGGTCAGGCCGCCCGCTTGCAGTGCCGCCGAGACCGTCACGGTCTTGAAGGTGGAGCCCGGCGGGTAGAGCCCGGTCAGCGCGATCGGGCCCTGCGCGTCGCCGGGCTCGTTCTGTGCCACGGCCAGCACCTCCCCCGTCGAGGGGCGCAGCGCGACGATGGCAGCCGGGGTGGCGATCGGGGTGAGTGCGTCCTCGGCGGCGTGCTGCAGGTCGATGTCGAGCGTGCTGGCGATGTCTGTGGTGGGCTCAGCGTCGGGCCCGGCGATGCGCCGGGTGCCTTCGGCGGTCTGCGCGCGGATCGCCCAGCCTGCCGCGGCGTCGGCCTGTTCCTGCCAGATCTCGGCCAGGCCGCCGATGGTGGGTCCGGCGAGTGCCTTGTCGACGGTGAGCAGCCGGGTCTGTGGCGCGAGCGTCACCCCGCGCACCCCGGTCAGCGACTGCTGCACCGGCGCGATGTCGGCGTCGCGCAGGGCGACGGCGGTGATCGGCTTGCCCTGCGCCGCAGCGAGATCCGCCTGCAAGCCGGCCTCGGTGACGCCCTGCGGCGCGAGCAGCGCCGCGGTGGCGGCCAGGTCGGCATCGGGCGCGACGTTCACCAGCGTCACCACCTGCTGGGTCATCAGGTCACCGCCGGTGGCGTCGAGTACACGGGCAGGCTTCGCCTCGACCGGGCTGTAGCTGAGCGGGCCGAGGTCGAGGCCGGGCGCGACCGTGGTCGGCTGCCAGGCGATCTTCCACTCGTCCTCGCCGGTGGTGGTTCCGGCGCTCGAGTAGGTCCACGCGTTGCGGCCCTCGGGGCCGAATTTCCAGGTGGATTCCAGCGTGAAGGACTTGCCGTCGGTCGATGTCACCCGGACCGTGTCGTTCTTGCCGAGGTTGTCGAACAGCGCGGTCAGGGCCGGTCGGGCCTGCTCGGGCGCATCGGTCAATGCCGCGGCGGCGGAGGCGTCGCCGCTGGTCAGCGCGGCGGCGAAGGACTCTGCGACGGTCTGCGGCTGGTCGGGTCCGGACGAGCAGGCAACAGGAAACGCAGCGAGCGCGACGAACAGGACCGAGACCTTCCGTGGGGTGCGCACGGTCCGAGAGTAGCCGGATCTGTGGTGCCGGTGTGGTTGTTGTGGCTGCGGTGAGCAGTCTCCCGCGCTACCACCAGCCGGTGATCGCCCCGATCTGACGGCCGAGTTCGGGGGCGAGCGAGCGGGCGTAGCTGGCGGTCAGGTGGTGTTCGTCGCGATAGATGAGCACATTGCCCTCGACCACGCGGCAGCGCTGCGGCCGGCAGACCGCGTCGGACAGGTCGAGCGGGTGGATGTTCGGGTAGCCTGCCGCCGGTTCCGCGGCGGGGTCGTGCGGGTCGAGGACCTCGGCGCGGTCGAGCCCGCAGCTGTCGGGGTCGCCACGGTGGGCCAGGCAATCGGTGGCCCGGTAGAGGACACCGTCGCGGCGTAACCGTGGCGTGTCGCGCAGCGCGAGCACATTGAACCCGCGATCCTGCATGGCCGTCCACACCTCGAGGTATTCGGCGGGCACCTCGTCGCCGAGGCCGTTCATGCGGTAGCGCGTGGACAGCGTCAGCACCCAGTTCGGCGGTTCGGCGGACAGCCGGTCGAGTACCTCGACGGACCACTCGTGGCATTCGGGGAACGGCCACTCGGCGTAGGACGGCTCATCGGCGAGGACGACCGGGCACCCCTCCTTGAGGTAGGAGATCACCCGGAACCCGTGTTCGACGCCGAGCACCTCCAGCGCGGGCAACCAGTGCTCGGAGTGTGAGCCACCGACCAGCGCGATCGAACGGTCGGCGGTGGGGTCGCCGTAGGTACAGACGCGGACCTCGCGGTCGGGGGTGATGCAGCCGTCGGTGGTCGGCGACGGGGTGTCGGCTTGTCCTTCGAAGACGGTGGGACGCATGGGTTCCGGCGAGTATTCGGCGCCGGAGAGCAGTGCCTGGGCACCCGGGTAGCGCTGGGCGTCCAGTGCCCGCGGTGGCACGGCCGGGTTCGCCACGAGCACGACCTGCCAGCCCACCGAGGCGATCAACACCGCGACCGACAGCGCGGTGACAAGGGCGCCGGTCCCCCGGCGGCGTTCGGTCGGCTCGCCGCGAGGCGGCATCCGCAACGGCGTCTCGATCAGGCGGGTTGTCGCGTAGGCCAGGATCAGCGAGGCGCCGATCACCACCAGCCCGTCGACGACCCCGGCATCGGCCCGACCGGTCTCGCCGAGATAGAAGATGAGAATCGGCCAGTGCCACAGATACAGCGGATAAGCGAACGCGCCGAGTTCGGTACAGACCCGGCCTGCCAGCAGCCGATTCGGCCACGCCCGCGCGGTGCCACCGAATCCCGACGCGATCACCAGGCAGGCGGCCGCCACCGGCCACAGCGCCGCGACGCCGGGGAACTGATTCGCCCCGTCGAACAGCGGCCCGCACGACAGCACCATCGCCAGCCCGAGCGCGGCCGCGAGTGCACGCAGCCGGTTCGGCATCCGCAACCAGGGTGCCGCCACGGCCAGCAACGCACCGGCCAGCAACTCCCAGCCGCGCGCGACACTGTCGTAGTAGGTCCACGCCTGGTGCTGTGCGGTGCCCGATGCCGCGTACCAGAACGACAGCAGCCCGAGCCCGGCCAGCACGAGCACCAGGGCGAGGCGCCCGGCCGACCCGCGTCGCCGCAACCACGCCCACCCGGCCAGGAGCGCGAGGATCGCCAGGTAGAACTGCCCCTGCACCGACATCGACCACAGGTGCTGCAACGGGCTCACCGACGGATCGGGCGAGAGATAGTCGAGTTCGGCGGTCGCCAGATACCAGTTCTGGCCGTAGAACATCGAGGCCAATGTCTGCGCGGAGGCTTCCCCCAGCTGGGTATAGGGCCGCAGCACGACCGTCGCGAGCAGAACCGTCCCCAACACCACCACCAGCGACGGCATCAACCTGCGCGCGGTCCGGCGCGCGGTCTCCCCCACGGAAACGCCACCGCGCCGCTCCACCCCGCGCACCACGGCACCGGTGAAGAAGAACCCCGACAGCACCAGAAAGATGTCGACACCGCCGGATACGCGGCCCGCCCACACGTGGAAGGCCACCACGAGCGCGATGGCTATCCCGCGCAGCCCGTCCAGATCCTGCCGTCGTTCGACGGTGCCACGAACCGCCGCACCGGCTTCGACCGGCAACGCGAGACGAACGTTCGGCACCATCGACCCCACAGAATCGGCCCCCACAACGGAATTGTTTCCCGGCAAGTAACCATCAATTTGCCGTAGCGCCATCCAGGAAGCAAACCGCCGTGCCGTGTGGGGACAGCGCTATCCGGTTCGCCAGGGAGTGGCCGCGATGCTGGTGGCGTCGGTTTCGGTGAGGTCGATATCGAATATTTCGGCCAATACCTTGGTCAGCTCGGTGGGGTCCAGATCACGTGAAGTCGAGGTGCCGTCCGGGTATTCCGCGATCAACGTCAGGTCGTCGAGCACGTGGTGGACATCGGGCAGGAACCGCTGGAGGAAGGGCCGGGTGGTGAACGGCGACCGTGGTGAGGTCGACACGAAGTGGTTGCCGACCGTGTAGTCGATGCGGAACTGCGGGTTCTCGGTGAAGGTGTAGCGGTCGAGCCAGCCGTCGCGGCCGAACTGGAACAGCACCCACTGGTCAGCCCGGTGTTCGAGCCGGTAGCGCCAGTCACCGAGCGTGAATTCGCCTGCGCTGTCGACCAATTCGAACGGCTCGAGCGGACCGAAGCCGAAACCGACATCGCAGATCCAGACGCGGTCGTCGTCGGGGGTGTGCACGCGCAGCAAGGCGTGGGTGGCGGGCCGCAGGACACCGGTATCGGCCACTCCGTAGGTGACCCGGCCACTGAGTCCGGAGACGCCGAACCCGAGCCGTTCGAGCGCGGCGGCGAAGATCGCGGCGTTCTCGTAGCAGTAGCCACCGCGACGGTGCCTGACCAGCTTGTCCTGCAGGGAATTCAGGTCGAGCGGGATGCCACGTCCGAGGATGATCTCGAGATTCTCGAAGGGGATCGTGGTGGTGTGCGCCCTGACCAGTGCGCGCAGGGTGTCGACCGAGGCGGTGCGCGGTCCGTCGTAGCCGATCCTGGCCAGATAGGCGTCCAGGTCGAGCTCGTCACCCTGCCAGCCGTGATCGTCGGTCATCGCGTCCTCGTTTCGGTCGGTGTCTTCTCGCACAACCGCACTTCGACGAACGTTGTTCCCGGGCGGCTCAGGCCGCGCACTTCGCGCCTACGGGCGCCGCGGGGGCGGTGACCAGCCCGTTCTCGACATCGACAATATAGTCGCTGACCTGCGGCGCGAGCGGCTCGGTCCCCGCGAGCAGCCGCAGCACCACACACCCACCCTCGAACAGCGCGGGCCCGACGGAGTGGTCACCGGGAACGATCGCGCCGGTGAGGTCGCGCCCGCTGACCACGGTGTAGAAGGAGAACGGTTTGCCCGCCGCGGTGAGCGCCGCCCGCAGTTCCACGCTGGTCGCGAAGGGCACGATGGCGTCGGCGGTGCCGTGGATCAGGAAGGCCCTGCGCATGCTCAGCCGGTCGGCGAGCAGCGCGGGCGAACGGTCGACATAGGCGAGCGGGCAGATCACCGGCGTGCAGCCGCCCGCGTCACGTTCGATCTGGCGCGGGAGTGCGGGATTCACCGATCCACTGGCCGCCCACATGGTGAAATCATCGGCGGGACCATAGTTGTCGACCCAGTAGTCGAACAGGCCGGGCGGCCCGTGTGCCACCGCGAGCCCGCTGGTGATGCCGCCCTGACTCCAGCCCCACAGCACGGTGGACGCGATATCGGGATGCTCGCCGCGATACCACTGGGTCGCCGCCACCAGGTCGTGCCAGCCCGCCCACAGATTCCAGTCGCCGGTGCGCCACGGCCCGTCGGCGCTGCGCAGATCCATCAGCAGGATCGGCGACCCACCCGTGCGCGCGAGCGCGGTCATGTACGGGGCGAAATCGGCCGACGAACCACCGTGCCCGTGCACCGCCACCACCAGTTTCGTCGCCGGGATATCGCCTGGCACACAGCGATACGGCTCGTACACGCGGCCGGTCGCCCGCTCGCCGTCGACCGTGATCGCCACCGGCCGCAGGTCGACGCCCGGCGTGCACGTCGGTTGTGCCCGCACGACCGGTCCGACCACGGACAACATCGTGAGCAACGCGGACACCGCGACGAGGACCCCGACCCGCTTCATGGCGCGATTGTCCGCCACCCCGCGGCCGGGGTCCAGCATCTCGGCGCGCGTCCCCATCGCGCACCGCGACTGCCCACGGCCGAGCTGTCCCGGTCGTCAGCGCAGTGCGGCCTCCGACCCGCGATGCAACTGCACCGGCGCCGTCTTGCTCGCGGTATCGGCGTTGATCCCCTTGGCGGCCGGATTCGCCTGTTCCAGTTGAGGTTTGCGATCCAGCAGCGTCTTGGTGAGCACGCAGGCCAGGTTCGCGTCGAGGTCCTCGCGCACGACGAGCAGGTTGGGCACCACGATGGTCGGCGCGTCAGCGGGCAGACCGTAGGTGGCGGCCGGGATCGTGCCCGTCTCGTAGACTGGGTTGATCTCCTTCAGCTTCGGCAGCACCCCGGTGATGTCGAGAAAGCGGACCTTGTCCTTGGCGGTGGTGAACAGGTCCGTGATGCCGGGCGTCGGCAGGCCACCGGACCAGAACATGGCGTCGATGGAGCCATCCTTGAGCCCGTCGACGGTCTTGGTCAGGTCGAGGCGCTGGGCGGCGACATCGGTGTCGGGGTTGAGGCCCGCGGCCTGCAGCACGCGCTGGGCGATCACCTCGGTGCCCGATTTGGGCGAGCCGGTGGAGACCCTTTTGCCGCGCAGGTCGGCCAGTGAGTTGATGCCCGCGTCGGTGCGCACGATGACCTGGGTGTAGTTGTCGTAGAGCCGGGCCAGCGCGCGGATCGGCTGCGCGGTGGTGAAGCTGCCCTTGCCCGCGACCGCGTCGGCCGCGGAGTCGGCGAGCGAGAAGCCGACCTGATAGGTGCCGCCGACCACCTGCTGGATGTTCTGCACCGAGGCGCCGGTTTCGGCCGCCGTGGCTTTCACGGTGCCACCGGTGGCGGTCGAGATCTGCTCGGCGTAGGCGTTGCCCAGCGCGAAGTACACGCCGGTCGCGTTGCCGGTGGCGATGCCGATCCTGGTGTCCTGCTTCACTTCACAGGTGACCTCGCCGCCCCCGTCGGCCGTCGGGGTGTCCTGGCGGCCACCACAACCGGTGAGCAGTGTGACAGCGGCGGTGACCGCGACCACGGCGACAATACTTTTGACCATCAGGTCCCCTCTCGTCGACGGCGACGCCGCCTGCCGATTTCTGTCGATCACGGTGTGCCCGTGGACGTTTTCCGTACCCGGTCGACGAGCCCCGCCACCACGGCGACGACCAGCAACCCGAGCCCGATTCCGGTGGCGAGCGGATTCGGGTACAGCAATGTCAGGCCTGCCGCGGCGGCCAGTCCGCGCGGAATCGGACCGATGGCACCGATCCCGAACAGCCAACCGCCGGTCGCCGCCGCCAGCGCCGCGACTCCGACGCAGGCGGCCGCGGTGACCCACAGCACGTCGAGCGCCGCACCGCGTCCGAGCAGGTGCTGCCCGGAGTCGGTGAGCACGAACATCAGTGGCACCAGGAAGGCAGGCAGCGCGTATCGCAGGGCGTGCCACATGGTCGGCATCGCTTTCGCGCCGGTCACCGCCGCCGCCCCGACGGCGGCGAGGGCGGTCGGCGGTGTCACTTCCGAGAGCACCGAGAAGTAGAAGACGAACATCGCGGCGGCGGGCGCGGCGACGTGCAGGTCGAGCAGTGCGGGCCCGATGATCACCCAGCCGATGACGAACGACGCCGTGACCGGCACCGCGAGGCCGAGCAGCGACAACGCGATCGCCGCCAGCACAGCGGTGGTCGCCAGGACGACGGCGGGATCATCCGACAGCGCCGAGCCGGCCTTGACCAGCAGCGCGGCCAGTTGGGCACCGAGCCCCGTCTTGGTGGTCATCGCGGTGATCACGCCTGCCGCCGCACACACCGCCACCACGGGCAGAGCCGAGCGCATACCGACCGAGAGGGCACGCAATGCCTCGAAGGCGAACTGCGTCACGGTCTTTCGCGTCCAGCGATACCTGCCCGGCGCGTCCGCCTCGGCGGCGGGGGTCGCTGTGCCCACGGGCGCGGCAGTCGTCGGCGCGGTGTCTGCCGCGGCGGACCTGCGCAGCATCCGATCCGGGATGGCCAGGAGCAGCGCCAGGACGGTGGCGTAGACGACGGCGCGCGTCGCACTCACGCCGACCAGCAGCAGCACGACGATCACGATCAACGACGAGAAGTGATATCCGAAGCGTCCCAGCAGCTTCCACCACGGCGTCGGCAGCGGCCCGTCCGCCAGATCCGCCGGCGCGCGCCCGTCCGCGTGGATGCGGCGCGCGTCGATCTCGACCGAGAGCAGGATGCCGAGGTAGTACAGCAGCGTCGGGATCAGCGCCCACCCGAGCACCGTCACATACGACACATCGAGATACTCCGCGACGATGAACGCCGCCACACCCAGCGTCGGCGGCGACAGAATCGCACCGACGCCCGCCGCCGCGAGCATCCCACCGGCCTGTTCGGGCCGGTAACCGGCTTTGCGCAGAATCGGCCAGGTCACCGCGCCGGTGCTCACCGCGGTCGCGGTCCCCGACCCCGAGACGGTCCCGAGCAAGAAACCCGAAGCCACCGCTGTACGTCCCGCCGCGCTGTGCGAGCGACGGAACAACGACACCGACAGATCGACGAAGAACCGTGCGGCACCGGAGAATTCGAGCACCGCCCCGTACAGCGTGAACAGCACGATGTAGCTGGCGGCCACGTCCAACGGTGTGCCGTAGAAGCCGCTGCCGGAGTTGTAGAGCGCGTCGACGATCTGATCGATGTCGAGCCCCGCGTGCGCGATCGACCAATCCTGGGGCAGCAGCCCGCCGTAATACCCGTACCCGAGGAACACCAGACACACCACCGGCAAGATCACCCCGGTGGTGCGCCTGCACGCCTCGAGCACGAGCACGAGCAGCAGCCCGCCCATCACCACATCGAGTGGCGCCAGCATCCCCTGGCGATCGAGGAACGCGTCGTATCCCCCACCCGCGTCCCCGATCCGGATCGGCAGCACCGGATACAGACACACCACCACAGTGATTCCGGCCAACACCCAGTCCAGCACCGACGGCCCATCAGCTCGATCGAGCCGCCCCCACCACGACCGATAACTCAAATAGACCAGCGGTAGCGCGACGGCCAGAAAGATGACCAGGTAGTACTGACTCCCCTGCGCCAACGGCCGAAACACCTGCCACACCGACAACAGCGCGAGCCCGAGCGCGACGACACCGACCAGCCGATGGGGGAATCCGGAGAGCACCCGCGCGGGCCGCTCCTCATCGTCCACCCCCAGCTCAGCCGCAGTAACAACCGGTGGCGCTGCGTTCATGAGCGGACGATAGCAACGAGATTCACGCCGGGGAGCGAAACCGAGAACCACGCAGTCTGCACAAAATGGACACTACGCACGGTGGCATTCGGCAGCCTTCTCGACCTCATCCGCCCCTGGCACCCTGATACCCGCCGTCCAGCACAAAGGCTTCGCCCGGGCCGTCGGTGCGCGCGGTTGTCGGTGCCCCCGCATACCATCCGGTCATGCTTTCGATCGATACCGCGCAGCGTCGCGCCCGGCTGGCGACTCGGCATCGGCTCGCGCCGTCGGCCCGTTCGACCGACCCTGTGGACATCGCGCGTTCGATGGTGGTTCTGCACGCTACCGATCCCGCGACGGTGTTCCTGTCCGTCGGGGCTCGTGGCATCGACCTCACCCCGGCCGAGGTGGAGAAGGCGCTCTACGACGACCGTGCGCTGATTCGGATGCTCGCTATGCGTCGCACGATGTTCGTCGCGCCGACCGAACTGCTGCCTATTCTGCAGGCGTCCACCTGTGATGCGCTGGCCCACAAGCAGCGTCGTACCTACGGTCGCTATATCGAACTGGCGGGTGCGGTCGACGGTGACATTTCGGCGTGGCTGGCCGAGGTCGAAGCCGAGACCCACGCGGCGTTGCTCACCCGGGGAGCGGCCACCGGCGTCCAGCTGAGCAAAGACGTGCCGCGCCTGCGCACGCAGATCGACACCGCTCCTGGGAAGTCCTATTCGAAACCGACGAGCATCACCACGTGGGTGCTCGTGGTGCTCGGCGCCGAGGGACGGATCGTGCGCGGCCGCCCGAACGGCAGCTGGACCAGCAGCCAATACACCTGGGCGCCGGTGGAAACCTGGCTGCCCCAAGGGTTTTCACCGATGCCCGCCACGGAAGCCCGCGTCGAGCTGGTGCGTCAGTGGCTGCACACCTTCGGCCCGGCTCCGATCACCGACCTGAAATGGTGGACCGGCTGGACGCTGGGCGACGTCCGAAAGGCCTTGGCGGAACTCGACACCGTCGAC
The DNA here is from genome assembly GCF_054031145.1 of Nocardia sp. FBN12. NCBI lineage: Bacteria > Bacillati > Actinomycetota > Actinomycetes > Mycobacteriales > Nocardiaceae > Nocardia > Nocardia sp. FBN12. The sequence continues at coordinate 1,031,507 of NZ_CM132926.1, read as the reverse complement.
GTGGACCTCGACGGAACCCCCGGGATACTCCTCGCCGACGACCTCGACCCGGTCGCCACCCCCGAACCCTGGGCAGCCCTGCTCCCCGCCCTCGACCCCACCCCCATGGGCTGGCAATCCCGGGAGTGGTTCCTCGGCCCCCACGCCCCCGCCCTCTTCGACACCAACGGCAACATCGGCCCCTCCATCTGGGCCGACGGCCGCATCGTCGGCGGCTGGGCCCAACGCCCCGACGGTGAAGTAGTGATCCGCCTCCTCGAAGACGTCGGCACCGATACCGAAAAGCTCATCGACGCCGAAATCGACCGCACCACAACCTGGTTCGGTGACGTCCGGGCCATCCCCCGCTTCCGCACCCCGTTGCAACGCGAACTCACCGGCTGATCCTCAGACGCGGATCACCGTCGGCCCGAGCGCCTCGTATCGCCGCGCTTGCGCGATCCCCAACTCGGCGCCGGTGATCAACGATTCGAAGTCGCAGACCTCGGCGAACCGGCAGAAGCTCGTCACCCCGAACTTGCTGTCAGCCGCCACCAGGATCCGCCGGGCCGAACGCCGAACCGCCTCCCCTTTCACGGCGGCCACCGCGGGATCGGGGGTGGTCAGGCCGTTCTCCACCGAGATCCCGTTGGTGCCGAGATAGGCGAGGTCGATGCTGAGCTCGCCCAGCATGCGCAGCGCCCAGTGGTCGACGGTCGCCAGGGTGCGCCCGCGCATCCGCCCACCGAGCAGCAGCACCGTGATCCCGGGACTGTCGGCCAGCACTTCAGCGGCCAGCAGCGAGGCGGTGACCACGGTCAGTTCCCGGTCCGCCAGCTTCTCCGCGATCAACCGCGGCGTGAATCCCTCGTCGAGATATACGGTTTCGGCACCGTGCAACTGCTCGGCGGCGGCCCCGGCGATCCGATGCTTCTGCGCCAGATCGACCCGGCTGCGGTATTCCAGACTCGATTCGAAGACCGCGCTCTCCATCGGGATGGCGCCACCGTGCACCCGGCGCAGCAGCCGACGTTCGGCGAGGGTGCGCAGGTCGCGGCGGATGGTCTCCGCCGCGACCCCGAGTTCGTCGGCCAGGCCGAGGACATCCACCCGCCCTCGTGCGCGGGCGTACTCCACGATCTGCGACTGCCTCGATTCCGAATCCACCACGCTATTCTGCGATATCGGCGTGCGCTTGCACGTCACCGAGTGCGGCCGCGATCTCCTCGCGTGTCGCCGCCGACCGCAGCCGCCGCACCTGCTCGGCGTCGGCGAAGACCGTGGCGATCCGCGACAGCACCGCCAGATGGTCGTCCCCGGCACCCGCGATGCCGACGACGAAATCCACCCGATTCCCGTTCCAGTCGATCGCTTCCTGGTACCGCACCACCGCGATCGCGCTATGCCGGATGGCGTTCTTGGCCGCGTTGGTCCCGTGCGGTATGGCCAGCCCGTTGCCCATGAAGGTGGACACCGTGCGCTCTCGCTCGTGCATCGCCGCCACATAGTCCTGCTCGACCGCGCCGGCGGCCACCAGCAGCGCACCTACCTCATCGATGGCCTCGGCACGGCCTCGAGCCAGGCCCGCGAGCACGATCGAATCGGACGCGAGCAGGTCGGGAGCTGTCTCGGAACCTTCTGCACGGGACAGCATTCCGACGATCTCGCCATAGGTGGGACTGTTCATGAAGTCGGTCACGGACACGTGCAGCGCCGAGGGCGTGCGAGTCCGCGCCCGTTCGGCCAGGTCAGCGTGCGTGACCACCAGGTCGTAATCGTCACCGAGGCTCGCGATCGCGCGATTGACCACGCTCACGTCGGCGAATCCCGCCTCCCGAATCCGCTTGCGCAGCACCGAGGCACCCATCGCCGAGGAGCCCATGCCGGCATCGCAGGCGAAGACGATGGTCGAGATCCGTGCCGGGGCGGGATCATTCGCCCCCAGCAGCGTCGAGGCGATCGAGCGCTTGCCCTTCATCGCTTCCATGGTGGCGGTCGCGTCCGCCAGGTCGGGCTCGGCGCCGGTCCGGTCGGTCCGCAGCAGCACGGCCGCGATCAGAAACGTCACGATCGTCGCGCCGAGCACCGACAGCGTGACACCCAGATAGCTGTCGCCTGCGGTCTGGGCGTACACCGCCAGGATCGAACCCGGTGCGGCAGGCGCGCGCAGACCGGAACCGAACACGACATTGATCAGCACCCCCGCCATGCCGCCCGTGATGACCGCCACGATCAGCCGCGGCTTGGTGAGCACATACGGAAAGTAGATCTCGTGGATGCCGCCGAGGAAGTGGATCACCGCGGCGCCCGACGCCGACGCTTTCGCCGCGCCCCGCCCGAACACCGCGAAGGCCATCAGCAATCCGAGGCCAGGGCCGGGATTCGCCTCGAGCAGGAACAGCACCGACTTGCCGGTCTCGCTCGCCTGATTGGTGCCGAGCGGGGTCAGGATGCCGTGGTTGATCGCGTTGTTCAGGAACAGCACCTTGGCCGGCTCGATGAACACCGAGGTGAACGGCAACAGGTTGTTCTCGACGAGCAGGTCGACGATATTGCTTGCCGCCCTGCTGAATCCGGTGACCAGCGGCCCGATCCCGAAGAAGCCCGACACCGCCAGCACCGCACCGGCGATCCCGGCCGAGAAGTTGTTCACCAGCATCTCGAAGCCGGGACGGATCTTGTTCTCCCACACCGCGTCCAGCCGCTTGATCACCCAGCCACCGAGTGGGCCGACGATCATCGCGCCGAGGAACATCGGCACTTGCGCACCGGCGATCACGCCCATGGTGGCGATCGCGCCGACCACCGCGCCGCGCGCGCCGTAGATGAGCCGCCCGCCCTGCGCACCGATCAGGACCGGCAGCAGGTAGGTGATCATGGCGCTGACGATGCCCCCACCGTCGTAATCACCCCATCCGCCGATGCGGGCCACCCAGCTGTCCTCGCCCCAGGCGCCGGTGAGCGAAGTGATCCAGCCCTTTTCGATGAACAGGGCCGTGAGCAGGCCCCAGGCTATGAAGGCGCCGATATTCGGCATGACCATGCTGGACAGGAACGTCCCGACCCGCTGCACGTGGACGCGCAGTGCGGTGCGTGATTCCGGTGGTGAGACAGACATCGTATTTTCCTCGAACGGCTCGAACAGATGTGACCCTGGCCACATTGACCCACTCAGTAGAGCGCACATTCGGTCATCTTGACAAGCATTCGGGCATAACTGGGCAGCCATTGCAGTGGATTTATGCCCGAATGGTCGCTACCGTAGGCGCGGAGACACAGCCCACACCCGGCCGGAGACGGCGAAAGGAAGACGGCTCACATGAAGGCCCTGCGCTATTACGCACCCGAGGACATCCGCCTCGAGGACATCGACGAACCCCAGTGCGGCCCGGACGAGGTCAAGCTCAGGGTGCGCAACTGCTCCACCTGCGGCACCGATGTCAAGATCCGGTACAACGGCCACCAAAACCTCACGCCCCCACGCACTCTCGGCCACGAGATCGCGGGGGAGGTCGTGGAAGTGGGTGCGCGGGTGGCCGAGCTGTACGGCGCGTCATGGCAGGTCGGTGACCGCGCGCAGGTCATCGCGGCGGTGCCCTGCGGTGACTGCCACGAGTGCCGCAAGGGCTGGATGGCGGTGTGCCGCAACCAGACTTCGGTCGGCTACCAGTACGACGGCGGTTTCGCCGAGTACGTGATCGTGCCGCGAGAGGTATTGCGCGTCGACGGCCTGAACCGGATTCCCGAGAATGTCGGCTTCGCGGAGGCATCGGCGGCCGAGCCGCTGGCCTGCGCGATCAACGCCCAGGAACTGCTCGGCATCGAATCCGGCGACACAGTAGTCGTTTTCGGCGCGGGCCCGATCGGCTGCCTGCACATCCGGATCGCGCGCGGCGTGCACCAGTGCGGGCCGGTCTATCTCGTCGATGTCAATGCCGTGCGGCTGGCGTTGTCGGCGAAGGCGGTTGCGCCCGACGAGGTCATCGACGCGTCGCAGACCGACGTCGTCGATCGCGTCATGGAGCTGACCGGCGGCCGCGGCGCGGATGTGGTGATCACCGCGACCGCCGCGAACATCACCCAGGAGCAGGCCATCGCGATGGCCGCACGCAACGGCCGCATCTCCTTCTTCGGCGGTCTACCGAAAACCGACCCCACCATCACCTGCGACTCCAACGTCATCCACTACCGCCAACTCCACATACACGGCGCCAACGGCTCTGCCCCCGAACACAATCGGCGGGCCTTGGACTACATCGCCACCGGCCGAGTCCCGGTCCACGACCTGATCACGCACCGCATCCCCCTCGCCGACGCACTCGAGGCGTTCACCGTCGTCGAAAAGGGCGAGGCCATCAAGGTCACCGTCGAACCGTGACGGACCACGCCTGAGCGGCTCGCTCACATATCGAGCCCGAGGTCGAGCACGCGGACCGAGTGGGTGAGAGCGCCGATGGCGAGGTAGTCGACGCCGGTGCCCGCGTATTCGGCGGCTTGTTCGAGCGAAAGTCCGCCGGAGGACTCAAGTTTGGTGTCCGGCGCCGTCGCGTCGCGGCGCTGGACGGCGGCCTGGGTCTGCCAGAGGGGGAAGTTGTCGAGCAGGACCAGTTCGACGTTTTCGGCCAGGACGGCGTCGAGTTGTTCGAGGCTGTCGACCTCGACCTCGCAGGCGATCTCCGGTGCCAGTTCGCGGACCGCGCGCAAGGCGTTGACGACCGAGCCCGCCGCCACCACGTGATTGTCCTTGATCAGCGCGGCATCGCCCAGACCCATGCGGTGGTTGACGCCGCCGCCGACGCGGACCGCGTACTTCTGCAGGGCACGCAGGCCGGGCAGTGTTTTGCGGCTGTCACGGATCTCGCATCCGGTGCCGTCGACCTCGTCGACCCAGGCGGCGGTGGCGGTGGCGATGCCGGACAGGTGGCAGACCAGGTTGAGCATGGTCCGTTCGGCGGTGAGCAGGCCGCGGGTGGGGGCGACGATGCTCAGCACCGAAGTGCCCGGCTCCACGCGGGTGCCGTCGGCCACCCGGGCGGTGATCTCGTAAGTACCCGCGCCGAGGACCTCGTCGAGCACGAGCAGTCCGACGTCCAGGCCCGCGACAGTGCCGTGCTGGCGCGAGACCACCGAGGCCTTGCTCACCGCGTCCGCGGGCACGGTGGCGACCGTGGTGACGTCGGGGCCGTAGCGCAGGTCCTCGTCGAGGGCGGTACGGATCAGCGTCAGCAGCTCATCACGGTCGAGGGTGGCATCCAGTGCCATCACTGCACTCCTGTTCTCGGGCGACTGGTTGCCGCGTCGATCGGGCGGGAGACTCTCGCTCCGCCGGTATTACCTGAACAAACAGCATGGTGACGCGACGACTCTCACCGCGTCCCCACCGGCTCGGAATCCACTGCCATGGTGGACAGCTCGAGACCACTGTGCGTCTCACGAATCGCGGTACTGTGCCGTTGCCGATCGACCGACTCCGGATACTCTGAACGCGTATGGCACCCGCGACTCTCGGTCCGGCGGGCCGCCGCGTGCAGCAGCGCCCGCGCGGTCAAGGTGAGCGCCGCGTCTTCGATGCGCCGCAGATACTGCGCCGATTCCGCACCGAGGTCGAGCAGCGGCACCGCCGACATCGCGGCCTCGATGCGTCCCAGCGCCTCGGCGAGTCCGGCACCGTCGCGCACGACCGAGGCATGCTCGGTCATCGCCTGTTGGACCACCGAACGATCGGCGAATTCCAGTGTCCACGACGCGATCTCGTCGACCCGCGCGCGAACACCGACCCGCTCCACCGCCGCCGCGCCTGCCCGCTCACCGACCACCAGCCCTTCGAGCAAGCTGTTGGAGGCCAACCGATTGGCGCCGTGCAGCCCCGTTCTGGCGACCTCACCCGCCGCGAACAGCCCCGGCACACCGGTCCGTCCGTGGGTATCGGTGAGAACTCCACCGCACTGATAGTGCGCGGCGGGTGCGACCGGAATCAATTGCGCCGCAGGGTCGATCCCCGCCGCCAGACACGAGGCGGTGATGGTCGGGAACCGCTGCGCGAACCCCTCGACAGCGCGTGCGTCGAGGAAGACGTGGTCGGTCCCGAGTGCCCGCATCCGCTCAGCGATCGCCCGCGACACCACATCCCGAGGTGCCAAGTCACCTCGTGGGTGCCCAGCAGTCACCGAGTTCCCTTGGGAGTCAACGAGTATCGCTCCTTCGCCGCGGACCGCCTCGCTGATCAACGGCCGCCTGCCCACCCCGCCCGGCGTGTAGAGCACCGTCGGATGGAACTGCACGAATTCGAGATCGGCCACCGCCGCCCCGGCCCACAAGGCCAGCGCCACACCGTCCGCGGTCGCCCCGGGCGGATTGGTGCTCAGCGCGTAGAGCTGCCCGAGCCCACCGGTGGCCAGCAGCACCGAGGGCGAATGGACGACGCCGAAACCGTTGTCCGACACCGCGATAACGCCCTGCACCCCGTCGGGCCCGGTCACCACACGCAGCGCGGCGGCACCGAACAGCACCGGCAGCCCCGCCGCGTTCAGCGCACGTTGCACCTCGGCGCCGGTAGCGTCCCCACCGGCGTGAATGATGCGTCGCGTGCTGTGCCCACCCTCGCGGGTGCGCGAGATCTGCCCGTCGCGTCCGAGGTCGAACACCGCACCGAGGTCGGTCAGCGCGGCGACCGCGGCCTGCCCGCCCTCGACGATCGAGCGCACCGCGTCGACCTCGCACAAGCCCGCCCCGGCCTCGACCGTGTCATGCACATGCGAATCGACCGAATCGCCCAGTGGCGCAACGACAGCGATGCCACCCTGCGCGTACTGCGTCGACGTATCGGTCGGGCCACCTTTGCTGAGGATGAGCACCCGCAGGCCACGCAACGAGGCCGTGCGCGCCGCGGTGAGACCCGCGACGCCACCGCCGATGACCACCAGGTCGACCTCGGCCTCCCAGGAAACCACCATGGTCGCCTACCGTCTCGGCCGAACGGTGCCGGTCACTCTCCACCACCGGAGTTGCCGATCGCGATCATCCGCTGCACGGAAGCGCGCCCAGCCTCGGCCATCGCCAGGTCGACGTGCACCTCGTCGGCGCCCTCGACCAAGCAGCGCAGCAGCGCGGCCGGGGTGATCATCTTCATGTACTTGCAGGACGCGCGATCGTTGACGGCCTGGAAGTCGATCCCGGGCGCCGCCTTGCGCAGCTGGTGCAGCATGCCGATCTCGGTCGCCACCAGCACCTGGTTGGAGTGCGATGCCTTCGCCGCGTCGATCATCCCGCCGGTCGACAGGATGTGCACCCGCTCGGCCGGGAACGCGCCCTCGCCGGCCAGGTACAGCGCCGAGGTGGCGCAACCGCACTCCGGGTGCACGAACAGCTCGGCATCGGGGTGCGTGCGGGCCTGCTCGGTGAGCTCGTCGCCGTTGATGCCGGCGTGCACGTGGCACTCGCCCGCCCAGATGTGCATGTTCTCGCGCCCGGTCTCCCGCTTGACGTGCGCGCCGAGGAACTGATCGGGCAGGAACAGCACTTCGCGGTCGGGGTCGATCGAGTCGACCACGTCGACGGCGTTGGAGGAGGTGCAGCAGATGTCGGTGAGTGCCTTCACCTCGGCGGTGGTGTTCACATACGACACCACCATCGCGCCGGGGTGCTCGGCCTTCCAGGCGCGCAGTTCCTCGGCGGAGATCGAGTCGGCCAGCGAGCAGCCCGCGCGCTGGTCCGGGATGAGTACGGTCTTGGCCGGGCTGAGGATCTTGGCGGTCTCGGCCATGAAGTGCACGCCGCAGAACACGATGGTGCCCTCTTCGGCCTCGGCCGCGATGCGCGACAGGGCCAGCGAGTCGCCGACGTGGTCGGCCACGTCCTGGATCTCGGGCAGCTGGTAGTTGTGCGCGAGGATGGTCGCATTGCGTTCGCGCGCCAGCCGGCGCACCTCCTGCGCCCATTCCGGCGTCGCCTCGACACCCGCGTAGCCCGTGGGTCCGTCGAAGACCGAATCCATCAGCGTCCGCTGTGCAGTCGTCGTCGCCATGGTGGCTCCCTTCATCGTGCGAGCGGCTCCATCGCCGCGATTCGCACCAAACCAGGTTTTCGACTTACAATCGAAAACGTGCCCCATAGTAACACCATCCACGAATCGCTCACCGCGGTGTTCCAGGTTCGCCGCTTCCCCTCGAGCATTTCCGCAGGTAGAGGCGCCAAGTACCCGGAGTTGGCGGTCCTGCTGTGGGAACGCGCGCTCGATCCGCAGAAGGGCACGTGGTCGCTACCCGGCGGCCGCCTGCGCGACGACGAGGACCTCGACACCTCCGCGCGGCGCCAGCTCGCCGAGAAGGTCGACGTGCGCGACCTGCACCACCTCGAGCAGTTGTCGGTGTTCAGCAATCCCGAGCGCGTCCCGGCCCCGCGCCGCATCGCCTCGGCCTACCTCGGCCTGGTCCCCCTCACCACCGAACCCAAACTCCCCTCCGACACCACCTGGCACCCGGTCTCGAACCTGCCCGACATGTCCTTCGACCACCGCACCGTCGTCGACCACGCCCGCACCCGCCTTGCCGCCAAACTCTCCTACACCAACATCGCCTACGCGCTCGCTCCCGACACCTTCACCATGTCGACCCTGCGCGAAATCTATTGCGCCGCACTCGGCTACGACGTGGATACCACCAACCTCCAACGAGTCCTCACCCGCCGCAAGGTCATAACCCCCACCGGTGCCACCGCGCCCTCCGGCCGAGCAGGCGGCCGGCCCGCGGCCCTCTATCGCTTCACCGACTCCGGCCTCCGCGTCACCGACGAGTTCGCGGCCCTACGCCCCCCGACCTGACCGGACCCAGCGGGATGCCTCTCGGCTACCGCATCACCGTGCGGACCGCGGCGGAGGACCGAAAGTTGTCGGTGGGCGGTGTCACACTGCAGGCATGGACAACAACCGAGCGGACGCGAAAGAAACCACCTCCTACGACGACCCTGACGCGCCATGGAACAAGGAGTTCTCCGAGGAGGAGATGGCAGGCTGGAACGACGGGGTCATCACGGAGTTCCGCGAGAACGAGGGAAGAGTCGGGGGCGACTATGCGGGCGCCACGTTGCTGCTGCTGACGACGACCGGCGCCAAAAGCGGTAAGCCGCACGTAGTTCCGCTGGGTGCGTTGTATCGCGGCGACGTGATGTACGTGAGCTCGTTCATGGAGGACAAGTACCCGGCCTGGTATCACAACGCCAAGGCTGATCCCCGGGTGACGATCGAGTTGGGTGGGGAAGAGTTCGCGGCGAAAGCCGACGTACTGACGGGCGAGCGATACGACGAGTTCGCGGCGTGGGCACTGGCGGAGAATTCGTTGCTGGCCGAATATCAGGCCAAGGTCGACAAGCCGTTGCCGCTGGTGGTGCTGACCCGGACGGAACCGGAATAGTCCGGCCCGTTCAGGATTCGTGGCGGCGGTCGCGGTGCTTGGGCGAGCGCCGGTAGGCGCGCCCACTCGGCACCGCGGTGGCGGCGGACGAGCTGCGCAGGGCGTGGCGGCGGCGCCAGGCGACCAGATCGGGTCGCTCGGCGGGCTGTTCAGCGGCCTGCTCGGCTGCGGTCTTCATGGTCAGGTCCTCCCCCGAAACTTCGATGTCGCCAGGATAAGGAGCTGGTACGACCACATTCCACTGGTTTTCCGGTGAACCGATCCACGCCGAGGTCTATTCCTTGTCCACCGCGGTCGCGGCAGCCTTGCCCGACTTCTGCTGCGGCGCAGTCTTTTTGTCGATCGGCGCGCCGATCAAGACATCCGCCCATCGCGTCGTCGGATCGATGTCGAGCAGCAGCGCCTTCACCAGCAAGGTCAGCGGAATCGCCAGCAGCGCCCCCAGCGCACCGATCACCCACGCCCAGAACACCAGCGACAAGAACGTGATGGTCACCCCGAGTCCCACGGCATCACCGACGAATTTGGGCTGGATGATCGACTGGATCACGAAGTTGATCACCGAATAGATCACGATCACCCAGATCATCAGCACCGGACCGCTGTCGAGTAGCGCGAGCAGCGCGGGCGGGATGACGCCGATGACGAACCCGATGTTGGGGATGTAGTTGGTGATGAACGACAGCAGCCCCCACAGAATCGGCAACGGCACACCCATCAACCACAGCGCGCCGCCGTCGATCACCGCGACGATCGCGCCGAAGACCGTCGACACGATCAGGTACTTGCGGGTCCCGGTGGCGAAGGAGGTCAGCGCGTTCGCGATGGCGGGCCGCTCCCGCGCCACGAACTCCATCCGCTTGGCCATCGTCATGCCGTCGACGGCCATGAACAGCAGCAGCGCCAGCACGAAGAACAGATTCGAGAACACCCCGAGAACCCCACCGAGCAGCATCTCGATGGCGCCCACCGCCTTACCGACGTCCACGCCATCGAGGACACTGTGGATCTGCTCGGTGCTGACGCCCAGGTCCGACAGCCACCCCCGCGCGTTGTCGAGCAGCGAGTTCAGCTTGTCCGCGTATTCCGGCAGCAGTGAGGCCAACTGCACCGCCGACAGCGCGAGCGCACCACCGATGCCGACGATGATCGCCACCACCGCGGCGAGCGCCACCGCCATCCCCGCCCACGCGGGCCATCCGCGCCGCTGTGCCCAGCTCTGCAACGGCTCCACCGCGACGGTGAGCATGAGCGCGAGGAAGACCGGCCCGACGATCCCGGAGAACGCTTTCAACCCGGCGATGGTGACGACGGCGGCGGCCAGCGACAGCAACACGATCAGGCCGCGGGGAATCGACCACTCGGCGGGCGGTGCTGCGGCGTCGGTGCTCGGCTCGGACATGCGCCGAACGCTAGCCACGCGAAAACGCCGCCACCTCCCCCGTTCCGGGTGAGATCCGCGCTCAGGCGGTCTTCATCTGCGGCTTCGGTGGTGGCGCCGCGGTGCGGCGGGCGATCCGTCCGGTCGCCCAGAAACCCAGTTCGACCACCCAGAAGACCAGCAGCGCGGCAGTCACCACCACAACAGGCACCGCGAGGAAGACCACCGAGGGCACCGCGATCAGCAACCAGCCGAGCACATCGACCGCGCGAGCCCCACGCAACCTGCTGCCGAGGCGCACCGCCGCCCACATCATCCAGCGCCGCGGCACCGATACCCCGGCCTCGTGCAGGCTGCGCCGGAATATCCCGTCCGCGTCGGCGGGCCCGACTTCGCCTGTGCGGCACAGATAGTCGTGCAGGATCGCGGCCCGGGTGTAGGCGCCGTAGCGGGGAATCAGCCACACCAGCGCGCGCGGCACCGACGCGAAGTCGGTGCGGAATCCGCTGGGGACGGTGAAGGTTTCGACCGCGCCCTGATAGGTCAGCGGTTCGGTGAGCCGCCAGAATCTCGCGTCGAGTTCCTCGACGACCGGACCACCACCGATGAATCCCACGACCGTTCCTCTCGCATCGCAAGCAAGTACCTACCTGCTGTTATGCGAAAATGGTATCGCGCTATGGGCACTCAGCCGCGGGGTTGCGAACTCGGATCGAAATCGCCGCTCGGCCGATACTGTTCGGCGCCGTACGGCAGCCGGTATTCGTCGGCGTCGTCGGCGAAGTCGGCTGGGCGCAAGTCACCGAGCAGCCCGGCGGCGCCGGTATTGAGATCGGCGGCCGGGTGCAACGCGGCGAGGAACAACAGCACCAGGGCAGCGAGAAACGGTTGCACCAGCAGGGCGAGATCGGTGCCGACTTCCGCGGGCAGCGCGACGATCTGACCGATCGCCGGGTCGTCGGGGCGCGGATGACGCACGCCCGCAACCCCTTCGCCGATCCACATCATCAGCACCGCGCCGAGCCCGGAGGCGAGCAGCACGCCGAGCACCAGCGCGGGTCCCCGCGCGACCCGCACCCGCCAGGCACCGACCGCGCTCAACACCGCGACCACCGCGCCGATGCACAGGAACATCCCGACCGCGTCGAACAGGTGCATGCTCTCGCCGGTGAGTACCGCGGCGCGACCGGGCTGGGTCACCCGCAACCGCTCGGTCGGCGCCAGCAGACCCCAGACCACGCCGGCCGCCGCACTCGCCACCAGCACCACGGCCATGACGACGCCGACGCCGACGACCTCGCGCCGCAATACCTCCGGACGCTCCCCGCGGCCGAGCACTACCGGCGTTCCAACCGCGCCGATTCGATGACACCGTGCCGCGAGCACTTGGCCCACCAGCCGTCGGGGCTGATCTGCACGATCATCCGGCGCCCGCAGTGTTCGCAGAATCGCGGCGGTTCGAGACCGAGCGTGGCCGACGCGGGCATCGCGTCGTCGATTCCGGGCACGATCCGCTTACCCGTGAACGGGTTGTAGCGCTCATCCAATGCGGTTACCGCCTCCGTGAAGTGCGACTCGGCGGTCGTGTCATCCCTGCCGACCTGGGTCGATACTCGATCGTACACAGCGATTTACAGTGTTTCGTTGAACGCCTTGATCGGCATGCTCAGCTCGCCGAGCAGATCCAGATCGGACTCGGCGGGACGGCCGAGGGTGGTGAGGTAGTTGCCGACGATGACGGCGTTGATCCCGCCGAGCATGCCCTGCTTGGCGCCCAGGTCGCCGAGGGTGATCTCGCGACCACCGGCGAAGCGCAGGATGGTGCGCGGCATCGCGAGCCGGAAGGTGGCGATCGCGCGCAGCGCGTCGGCGGCGGGCAGTACCTCGAGGTCACCGAACGGGGTGCCCGGACGCGGGTTGAGGAAGTTCAGCGGAACCTCGTCGGGGCTCAGCGCGGCCAGCTGCGTGGCGAACTCCGCGCGCTGCTCGATGCTCTCGCCCATGCCGAGGATGCCGCCGCAGCACACCTCCATGCCGGCTTCACGCACCATCCGCAGCGTCTCGAAGCGCTCCTCGTAGGAGTGGGTGGTGACGACCTTGGGGAAGTGCGACTTGGCGGTCTCGAGATTGTGGTTGTAGCGGTGCACGCCCATGGCGGCGAGCTGGTCGACCTGCTCCTGGTTGAGCATGCCGAGCGAGCAGGCGACCTGGATGTCGACCTCGTTGCGAATGGCCTCGACACCCGCGGCGACCTGCGCCATCAGGCGCTCGTCGGGCCCGCGCACGGCGGCGACGATGCAGAACTCCGTGGCGCCGGTCTTGGCGGTCTGCTTGGCCGCCTCGACCAGGCTGGGGATGTCGAGCCAGGCCGCGCGCACCGGCGACTGGAACAGGCCCGACTGCGAGCAGAAGTGGCAGTCCTCGGGGCAACCGCCGGTCTTGAGGCTGATGATGCCCTCGACCTCGACCTCCGGGCCGCACCACTTCATCCGCACGTCGTGGGCGAGCTCGAGCAGCGCTTCCAGGCGGTCGTCGCCGAGGCGCAGCACCTCGACGGCCTGCTGCTCGGTGAGGCCCTCGCCGCGCTCGAGCACCTGCTCACGGGCGATGGCCAGAATATCGGTCTGGACGGGTGCCTGTGTCACGACGTGATGTCCCTTCGACGGGGGTATGCGCACGAGCCGTGGGCGTGATCCACCCGGCGTGGCCGTGCAACTTGAACGGTGTTCAGGATAGGGTAGCGGCTACGAGTGAGTCACGACACTCGGGTCGGAAATTCACCACGAAAGGACGCGCGTGCAACTGCGGAAGACGGATGTGGTCGATGCCGCCGTCGCGATTCTCGACCAGTACGGGCTCGCCGACCTGACGATGCGCCGCCTCGCGGGCTCGCTGCAGGTACAGCCGGGGGCGCTGTACTGGCACGTCAAGGACAAGCAGACCCTGCTGGGCGCGGTGGCCGACCGGATTCTCGCCCCGATGGACGAGCCGATCACCGCCACCGAGTGGCCCTCCCAGCTCACCGAGTTGGCGCATCGGCTGCGCGACTGCCTGCTCGCCTTCCGCGACGGCGCCGAACTGGTGTCGGCTACCTATGCCTCGCGGCTGACCACGAGCAAGGCGCGGGAACGCCTGGCCGGCATCGTCATTCGCGCCGGAATGACCAGGGAGGAAGCCGATCTCACGGCCTACACCCTGCTCTACTACGTGCTCGGCCAGACCGTCGACGAGCAGTCGCGCATGCAGATGGACTCCGTCGGCGCGCTCGGCGAGGACAACACGCCCTTGCTCGAAACCCCCGATCCCACCGCCCGATTCGACTTCGGCTTGCAGCTGTTCATCGCGGGCGTGCGCACCATTCTCGGTACCCGCGTGCGTTGATCAGGGCGGATCGTGGCGATTGGCTTCCTGGAAGCGGCGCACGAACGGCAGCACCTGCGATTCGATGACCTCGTTGTATTCGCCGGGTCGCTGAATCGGATTCGCGTGTTCGATCTGACCCGGCCGCACTACCGACAGTGTGCCGTCGACGCCACCGGCGTGTTCGATCAGCACGTCGTGGGAATAGGCCACGTCCACCACGCCGTCGCGGGCGGCGTCGCGGGGGCGGATGAACACGATGGCCGGGTTTCGCTTGTCCGGATTCGGCCGGCCGAGCGCCCGGAGATCCGCGGTGCCGCCGCCCGCGACGATCGCCAGGAACTGCGACTCGATCAACCCGTTACTGGCCGCATCTCGCGAGAAGATCTTGTCGCGCAACACCTCCGACGCCGCCGCGCCCATCGCGCGATAGTCGATGTCGTAGAACAGCCCGTCGCGCTGCGCGAAACGTTCACGCCGCACCGACATCTCGACCGCGAAGCGCAGCAGCCTGCTCTCTCTGGCACCCGGCAACCAGCCCAGCCATCGCACCAGATCGGCACCACGACTACGACTTTCGGGTCGCACCGCATCCAGGTCCATCGGTGTGCAATCCAGCACAACGGCCACCAAGCGCCGATCGCTACCGAGGTGGATGTGCCGCGCCACTTCGAGCGCGATGATCCCGCCCATGCTGTGCCCGACCAGCACGATATTGCGCACATTGCCGTACTTGGCGGCCCGCACGATCATCTCGGCGATGACCTTGGTGTCGATACCCGCGTTGTCGTAGCGCACGGCCCACACCACCCCCAGCCGACTCAGCGCGGGCAATGCCTTGGCGGTCGGCACCGCGTTGACTCCCCCGAGCCCGACCATATCGACGACCGCCGTATCCCAATCCCGGGAATCCGCAGGCAGATTCGCAGGCAGCAACTCCGGCGTGGTCTGCGCCAGCCGCTCGCGCTCGGGAACCACATCATGCACCCAGTACTGCCCGAACACGATCATCGCGACCAGCAGCACCCCGCCGATGCGCAGCGCCGCCAACCTCGTCCGGCGCCAGCGGCACCACGCGTGACCCAGCCGGGTTTCGCGCAACCGTTCCCGCCGACGCGCATCGTCGAAGTCCGCGACGGTGGACGGATGCCGATCGAATGACGACATAACTCCACTGTAGGGGCGGCTGTCAGCCCGTGCCGGTCACCATCCGGCCATCTGAAACGGCAGCCTCCGCCCGCGCGAGCCGTTACCCCTGCTCGTAGCGCTGCGCGTACCGGGTCGGCGGTTCCCCGAAAATCGTGCGGAAGTCGCGACTCAGATGGGCCTGGTCGGCATAGCCCAACGCGGCGGCAAGCGCGGCCCAGTCGATCTCCACTCCGTCGGCGAGACGCTCGGTGACCTCGTGCAGCCGGTAGCGCCGCACCACCCACTTCGGCCCGGGGCGTCACCCGAATGGGCGGCCCGATGGAGCTGCCCGCGTCCTTGGTCGGCGGCATGGTTGTCGGAGAGCTGACCGTGCACGGCTGGGATCTCGCCCGCGCCCTCGACACCACCCTGTACTGGGACGATGACCTGCTGCGCTACGTCCACAACGAAGTGATGGCCACCGCCGACCAAGGCCGTGCGATGGGTATCTACGGACCCGAGATCCCGGTCGCGCCCGGTGCGCCCCTCCTCGACCGAATCCTGAGTCTCACCGGCCGCGATCCCGCGTGGCGATAGGCCACTACATCACCGCAGGCCCAGGTCGTGCGCCGAAACGCTCTGGGCCAGAGTCTCATTCATCGCTGACCATTCGTGGCTGCACTCGCCCGGGGAACCAGCGGTAGATCGCGACGGTGCCGAGGCCGACGCCGACAGCGAGCAGGGCCCCGGCGGCGGCCAAGCCCGCGACGGCGCCCACCAGGCCGACAGCGACCGGACCTGCGAACATTCCCACGTCGTGGGTCAGGCGCCAGGCGCCGAGGAATTCCGCGCGGCGGTCCTCCGGTGCGGCGAAAGCGCCGACGGTCATGATGAGGCCGTTGCTCAGCCCGTTGGCCAGGCCGAGCAGCATGGTCGCCGCGCCCATGGTGAGCGCGGAGTGGGTGAAGGGCAGGGCCGCGTAACCGGCGGCGAAGCAGATGCCGCAGGCGATGCCGGTCACCCGGCTGCCCGCGCGGTCCAACCACACCCCGGCCGGGTACGACATGAGGACGTCGACCGCGCCGGCCAGGCCGAACAGCAGACTGGTGGTCGCGGCGTCGATACCGAGATGGGCCGCCCACAGCGGCAACAGTGCCGTGCGCGATGCCCGCGCCGCGCCGACCGCTACCGCGGCGAGCCCGAGCGTGCTCAGCGCCCTGCGGTTTTCGGACAGCACCGTGTGCAGTGGCCGCAGCGTCGACGGATCGTCGAGGTCACCGGAACGGATCGCCACCATCGCCGCCGACGCCGCCACCGTGGTGACCAACTGCAACCACAGCGCACCGACCGGCCCGAGCCCGTGCACCAGTGCCGCACCGAAAAACGGCCCGCAGAAGAAGCCGAGCCGGTGCGCACCGGCCAGCGTCGACATCGCCCGCCCACGCTGTTCCGGCGCCACCACCGACACCAGATACGTCTGCCGTGCCAACCCCCACACCGCGCCCGCCGCCCCGTTGAGCAGCAGGCCAAGCGCGAGTACTCCGAGATTCGGCGCGAAGATCGCCGCGAGCACCCCGACCGTGCCGAGCACACTGCCGACCCCGATCGCCGCCCGCTCGCCGATCCGGGCGACGATCCGGCCCGCGGGAAGATCGGCGAGCACCATCCCGAGCCCACCGAGCGCCACGATCAGCCCGGCCGTGCCCGCCGACGCCCCGAGATCCAGTGCGCGCAAGGCGTACATGGGTGCGGCGGCACCGGTTCCGGTGCCGTACAACGCCATCGGCGCGAACACCGGCCAGACGAGCGAACGCAGGCGCAGCGGCTCGGCGTCCAGCGCGGCCGCGCTCATCGCGCCCTGCCGCGGCTACCTCGACCAGGGCAACAACTTCCGTCGGAATCAGGGCTCATCCGACAGCGGCGGGCGTCTGCGCGAACTGACTGCGCGGTCGAGCGAGTCCGAAGTGGTCGCGCAGCGTGGTCCCGGTGTATTCGGTGCGGAACAGCCCGCGCTCCTGCAGGATCGGCACCACCGTTTCGGCGAAGACCTCGAGTCCACCGGGGTAGTACGGCGGCATCACGTTGAAGCCATCCGCCGCACCCTGTGTGAACCACTCCTCGATGGTGTCAGCCACCTGCTCGGGCGTTCCCGCGAACACCCGGTGCCCGCGCGCACCCGCCAGCCGGTGCAGTAGCCCTCGCAGCGTTGGCCGTTCCCGCTCGACGATCCCCGCGACGACCTGCAATCTGCTCTGCGCGTTGTCGGTGACATCGCCCGCCCCCGCGAACACTTCCACGGGTACCGGCTCGTCGAGCACGAGACCACGCAGCGAGGTTCCGGTGATCGATTCGAGCTGCTTGATTCCGTATGCCGGCACTGTCAGTTCGTTGAACTCGCGTTCCAGACGCAGTGCGGCGGCCTCGGTGCCGGCGATGAACGGGCTGATCCCCGGCAGGATCTTCACCTCGTCGGCGCTGCGTCCGAACTCGGCTGCCTTGGACTTGATATCGGCATAGAACGACTGCGCGTCCGAAAGTCGTTGGTGGGCGGTGAATATGGCCTCCGCGTACTTGCCGGCGAAGGCGCGCCCCTCGTTCGATGCGCCCGCCTGCACCAGCACGGGACGGCCCTGTGGTGTTCGGGCCGAGTTGAACGGTCCACGCACACTGAGATGTTCGCCGACGAAGTCGATCGGGTGGATCTTGTCCGGGTCGGCGTAGATACCGGCGGCACGATCGAGCACGATCGCGTCGTCCTCCCAGCTGTCCCACAGCCCGACCACAGCGTCGACGAATTCCCGTGCGCGGGCATAGCGTTCGGCGTGATCAGGGTGGCGTTCGAGTCCGAAATTCGCCGCGGCCAGATCGGTTCCGGTGGTGACGATGTTCCAGCCCGCACGTCCACCGGAGATGTGGTCGAGCGAGGAGAACAGCCGCGCCAGATTGTAAGGCTCGTAATAGGTGGTCGAGGCGGTCGCGATCAGGCCCAGATGTGTTGTCGCCGCGGCGATCGCGGTGAGCAGAGTGATCGGCTCGAGGCCGGGCGCGGCATTGTGCCGCACGTCGGTGCGCAGGGCGGGTCCGTCGGCGAAGAACACCGCGTCGAGCTTCGCCGCCTCCGCGGTCCGCCCGATCTCCTGGTAGTAGGCGACGTCGTAGATGCGGTCGGGCCTGCTGTCGGGATGCCGCCAGGCGGCCTCGTGGTGCCCGGACGGGTAGATGAACGCGTTGAGACTCAGTTGACGCGGTGCACTCATGACGCCTGCTTCACCTTCTCGAATTCTGTGGTGTCGACACCGAGTCCGGCCAGCAGCGTCTCGCGCAACCGCACGAACTCCGGGTGCGCGTGCCTGCGCGGGCGTGGGGTTTCGATCCGCTGATCGATCGTGATCCGGCCCTCGTCGAGAACCAGCACCCGATCGGCAAGCAACACAGCCTCGTCCACATCGTGGGTCACCAGCAGCACGGCGGGTCGATACCGCTCGCACAGCGCCTGCAACAGGGCATGCATCCGGATCCTGGTCAGCGCGTCGAGCGCGCCGAACGGCTCGTCGGCCAGCAGTAGTTCCGGTGCGCGCACCAGCGACCTGGCCAACGCCACCCGCTGCTGTTCACCTCCGGAAAGCTCACGCGGCCAAGCCTTCTCGCGCCCCGCCAGTCCCACTTCGGCCAGCGCCGACCGCCCCCGTTGCCCGGCATCACGCCCGGTCAACCCGAGCACCACATTGTCGAGCACCCGCGCCCACGGCAGCAGCCGCGAGTCCTGGAACACCACCGCGCGCTGCGCAGGCACCGTCAGCTCGCCCGAACCGGGTACCTCGGAATCGAGTTCGGCGAGCGCTCGCAGCAGCGTGCTCTTCCCGGAGCCGCTGCGCCCGAGCAACGCTACGAACTCACCGCGCCGGATCTCGATATCGATGCCGTTCAACACGATTCGCCTGCCGAAGCCGCGCGTCAGCGCGCGGGTACCTACGACGACCCGCTCGTCGGAGCTCAGTCGCCCAGTGTCTGTCGCCATGCCAGCACCTTTCGTTCCGTTGCCCGCACGGCGAGGTCGCCGAACAGTCCGAGTAGCCCGTAGATCACCAGGCCGACGACGATCACATCGATCTGCCCGTAGGTGCGCGCCTGCGTCATCAGGTAGCCGATGCCGCTGGTCGCGTTGACCTGTTCGACCACCACCAGCGCCAACCAGGAGATGGTCACCGCCAGCCGTAACCCCAGGAAGAAGCCGGGCAGCGACCCCGGCAGCGCGATCCGCCGCAGAAACCCCCACCGCGAAAGGCCCACCGTCTCAGCGAGTTCCACATAGCGCGCGTCCACGCTGCGCAGGTAGGCGTGGGTGTTGATGTAGATCGGGATGAGCACGCTGGTGGTGATCACGATCAGCTTCATCTGCTCGCCGATCCCGAACCAGACGATGAACAGCGGGATCAGCGCCAGCGTCGGGATCGCCCGCTTGATCTGCACCGGACCGTCGACTACCGCTTCGCCGATCCGGCTCAGCCCAGCGATCAGCGCGAGCACCACGCCGATCGCCACACCGAGGACCAGGCCGATCACGGCTCGCTGCAACGAGGTCAGCAGGTTGGACTGCAACCGGCCGTCGGCGATCAGGTCTGCGGCGGTCTGCGCGACCGTCCACGGTGCGGGCAGCGTCTCCGGGTCGATGGCGCCGATCGCGGAGCCGATCACCCAGGTGCCGATGAGCAGCGCCGGACCGAGGGCGAAACCGAACGGGATCGGTTTGCCTGGTCCCAGCCTGCGTCTGCCCCGCCCACGCGGCGCGAGCGCCTCGACCGGCACGGCGCTCGTCCTGATCCGGCGCAGGACGCCGACGTCGAGGGTGGCCATCAGCTCGCCGCCGGCGCGAACGCCGCCCCGCTGGCCGTGACGGCCTCGGTGACCGCGGCGTCGAAGCGCAGGTCGAACCCGTCGGCGGCCTTGATCTTCTTCGGCAGCTCACCCACGGCGTCGATCGCGTCGATGGTGGCCTGCTGCCGGGCGATCAGCTGCTGGTCCAGGTGCGGGAAGGTGTAGGTGCCCAGCGATTCGACGATCCGCTCGGCGTCGTCGGCACTGACCTTCTGGCTCTCGATGTAGTACCGGCTCGCCCATTCCTCGCGATGAGTGTTGGTCCACTGCCAGGCCCGCACGAACGCACCGACCAGGGCGCGAGTCGCGGCGGCCTTCGCCGGATCCTGGACCACCGCCCGGCGCGCGTACACGTACGCGAGGCCGCTGTAGATGCCCGTGGTCTCCGAATCCGGGATCAGCGAGGCGCCCTGGGTGCGCAGGAACCGGGTCACGTTGGGTTCGATCAGCGGCGCCACATCGACCTGACCGGTGCGCACCGCGTCGGGGAACTCGGCCAGCTGCAGCCGGACCAGTTCCACCTCGGTGGGCTTCAGACCCGCCTTGGTGAGCGCCTTCAGCACCGACGCCTGCTGGGCGGTGCCCTCGGCGTACGCGATCTTCCTGCCCTTCAGATCCGCGAGCTTCGCGATCGAACGTCCGGGTGCGACAGCGAGTTTCATCGCCTGCGGGTTGGTTTGATAGGAGCCGATGATCGGTACGTCCTGGCCCGCGGCCAGCGCGTGGATCGGCGGAACATCACCCACCTGACCCACATCGGCCGCGCCCGCCCGGAACGCCTCGAGGATGGCCGGGCCACCGACGAAGTTCGCGAACTCGATCTTGAACGGCAGCTTGTCCAGCTCACCGGACAGCCGCAGCGCCGATTGCAGGCGTTCCTGCTGATCGGCGACGACGAGCGTGGTCCCCGGCGGCACCTCGGTCGGTAGCGGTTCGTCGGGGGTACCGACCGGCGCGTCATTGCCCTGCGCGCAGCCGGTGAGGCCGAGCGTCGCAACGGTTGCCACCGCGAGGAGTGCGGCGGTGGCGCGGCCACGCAGGCCGGTTCGAGAGGTATTCGGTCGGTACATACACCGAATTCAAGCAACCGCGCCCGCCGCCGAACACCTTTAGCTTTCCGGTGATTCGAAGGGCCGGATTCGTTCACCCGTACCCACCCAGCCACGTGGCACCGCGTGCCGCGTACAGTCGCGTTGTCCTCCCCGGCGGGTGCGGGAATCCGGTGTAATTCCGGGACGGTCGCGCCACTGTGATCGCCTCACGGCGAAAGTCAGACCTCCCTCGCCGGGACACCCTCTGAAAGGGCCGCGCCTTGCCTGTGGAGAATTCGCGATGATCCGTGCTCGGATCTCGCTCGCGTTACCCCTGCTCGGGGCCCTGTTACTGGTGGCCATGATCGGCGCGACCGGCTTCGGTGCGGAGATCGTGCCCGTCGCCGCGGTCCTCGACACCCTCACCGCCCGGCTCAGCGGCACGACACCCACCGACCTCGGCATCGACACCATCGTCTGGCAGCTCCGAGTGCCACGCACCCTGCTGGCAGCGGTCGTCGGTGCCGGGCTGGCGCTGGCCGGCGCGGCGATGCAGACATTGGTGCGCAACCCGCTGGCGGATCCGTTCCTGCTCGGTGTCTCCTCCGGTGCGGGAGTCGGCGCGGCCGCCGTCATCACCTCCGGCCTGTTCGCCGGTGCGGGCATCTGGGCACTGTCGGGCGGTGCGCTGCTCGGCGCGCTCGGCGCCGCGACCCTGGTATTCCTGATCGCGTTCGCCCAGGGCGGTCTCACACCGTTGCGGCTAATTCTCACCGGCACTGTGCTCGGTTCGGCGTTCGCCGGGTTCAGCAGCTTCCTGGTGTTTCGCAGCACCGATCCCGCGGCGGCCGAGTCGGTGCTGTTCTGGCTGCTCGGCAGTCTCGCCGGTGCTGATTGGACGACTCTGGCCCTGCCGTTCACGGTCGTGGTGGCGTGCGGCGCGATCCTGATGGCGATGGCGGGCTGGCTGGACGCGCTCACCCTCGGCGCGGATACCGCGTCGTCGGTCGGAGTTCCGGTGCGGCACCTACGCATCGGCCTGTTCGTGCTGCTCGCGGTGCTCGTCGGGGTGCTCGTCGCGGTGTCGGGCGGCATCGGTTTCGTCGGGCTGGTCGTCCCGCACGCCGCGCGGATGATCGTCGGCCCACGCCACCGCGACCTGCTGCCCACCTGCGCGCTCGGCGGTGCGTTGTTCCTGGTCGTCGCCGATGCCGCCACCCGAGTACTGGTGCGCCCCACCGAGATACCCGTCGGCGTCCTCACCGGCCTCATCGGCGCACCCATCTTCCTCTTGCTGATGGGCCGACGCCGCTACCAATTCGGCACGTCATGAGCCGCTATCAGCGGGTCTTCAGCCGACGAGCAACGAGCCCCGACAACGCACCACACGCTCTCGCACAGCACGAAACCACCTACGACCTCGGCAGGCCTTCGCCTGGCGGCGTTGCGGCCGGCAGCGATTCGCGAGCCGAGGAGGCGGGCTCGCTCGATTCGCGCGGCCGGGCCGAAGGGTCGCGCACGGCGGAGGGAGCAGGCGAAATGCGAGCCGCCGCGCTCACCTGCGCGATCGGGCGGCGGAATATCGTTGTCGGCGCTGATTTTTCGATCAAGTCCGGCGAGACCGTCGGCATCGTCGGGCCCAACGGCAGCGGCAAGTCGACGTTGTTGCGGGTGCTGGCCGGTGTCAACAGACCGGCACACGGCCAGGTGCTCGTGGACGGCCAGGACCTGCACGCTCTCCGGCCCCGGCACCGTGCCGCGACGGTGGCGTTGGTGTCGCAGGACGAGAGTCCGCCCGCCGACATGCTCGTCGGCGAAGTGGTCGCCCTCGGGTTGACGCCCTACCTGCCGCCGTGGGGTCTGGGCGCCCCGCGCGAACAGCGACGGGTGGCACAGGCTCTGGGATCGGTCGATATGCCCGGTTTCGCGGGCCGACAGGTGCAGCACCTGTCGGGCGGCGAGCGGCAACGGGTACTACTCGCCCGGGCCCTGCTCCAAGACACCCCCGTCCTGCTCCTCGACGAACCGACGAACCACCTCGACGTCACCCATCAGCTGGAGCTGCTCGCCCTGATGCGAAACCTGAACCGCACCGTCGTCGCGGCCCTGCACGATCTGTCACTGGCCGATCGCTACTGCGATCGGATCATCGTGCTGCACAACGGTTCCACCCGACCACCCGCACCACCGGGCGAGGCGCTGACCCCCGATGTCGTCGCCCAGGTCTTCGGTGTCGATGCCGCGCGCGTCCAGCATCCGACGACCGGCGAACACCACCTGCTGATCACCCCGCGAGAGGCGCGATGATGAACAACCACGGCCGAATCCTGGCCACCACTGCCATGGCCGCCATTCTGACGGCCTGCACCGGCACCGCCACGCAGTCCGCCACGACGGTCCCGATCAGCAACTGCGGCAAGCAATCCCAGTTTCCCGCCCCCGCGCAGCGCCTGTTCGTCAATGACGGGAATCTCGTCTCGATGGTGCTCGCCCTCGGTGCGCAGGACCAGGTCGCCGCGGTCTCGAGCATTCAGCGCGACGCCGATACGCTGCGCGCGCACTACGGCGCCGACATCGTCGACGGCCTGAAATCTGTTGCACCCGAATACCCCTCACGCGAGACCGTGCTCGCCCAACGCCCGGACGTCATGGTCGCCGGCTGGAGCTACGGCTACGACGAGGCGAGCAACCTGACCCCAGCGGCGCTGCAGAAAGACGGCATCGCCGCCTATGTCCTCACCGAGAGCTGTCGTCAACTCGACGGCGCGGCCGCACGCGGCACCGTCGAGCCGTGGACCGCGTTGCGCACCGACCTCACCGACCTCGGCACGATCACCGGACACCCCGACCGCGCCGCCGAGGTCACCGCCGACCTCGACCGCAGGCTCGCCGCCCTGACCGCCGCACCGAAGCCGGCGAAACCCCCGACCGTGTTCCTGTTCGACAGCGGCACCGACACCATCTTCTCCAGCGGAAGATTCGGTGCGCCGCAGGCGATCCTCGAAGCCGCGGGTGCCCGCAACATCCTCGATGATGTCGACGACACCTGGACCAAGGTCTCCTGGGAGCGTCTCGCGGCCGCGGACCCGGACGCGATCATGTTCGTCGACTACCCCGGCCAGAGTTACGCGCAGAAGGTCGACCTGCTGCGTGCCAAGCCGGGCATCAACGGTCTACGCGCGGTCCGCGACAGCCGGTTCTTCAACCTGCCCTACGCGCTGTGGACCAGCGGACCGCTCAATATCGATGCGGCAGAACAGATCCGCAAGCAGCTCGAAACGTGGAATCTGGTCCCCGGCTCGCAGATCACGCCCCGCGCCGACGACGCCGTACGTTGAAACCCTCGGTGCGGGCAGTGCGCTGACCAGCGCGATCAGCGCACCGGCGGCACTCAGCCGATGGTCCCCCGCTCGGCGAGCGCCACCAGTTTCGTGAGCGCCAGCTGCCAGCCGATCTCGTTCTCGACGGGACCGAGCCCGGCCGGTACCCCTTCATGCAGTACCTCGAGGTGCGTGCCGCCGTCAGCGTCGGTCAGAGTGAAGGTGACGGTCTGGGCCCCGGTCATGTCCGGCTTCTCCGTGACGAATTCCAGCACCTCGACCACCTGCTCATCCGCGATCAACGAGCGAAATGTCCCGAAATAGGCATCGTGCTGCTGCCGGACAGTCCCCGCGTCGTGCTGCCCCGTGTCGGTGGGATCGTCGTAGGTGAGGGTGATCGAGAACGATCCGCCCTCCACCGGCTCGAAGCGATGTACCTCGACAGCTATCCCGTCGGGCATCATCCAGGCAGCCACCGCGTCGCCGTCCACCAGTAGCTGGTAGACGGCCGAACGAGGAGCGTTGATCTGCGTACCGATCCTGGTCGTCGCCATGACTTTCACGATAGCCGCCCGGCCGATGCCGACCGGTCAACCACCGGAGCTACGCGCCAATGTCTGCAGAGGGTCGGTCAGCACATCGGCGAACGCCAGCTCAGCGGCCCCGATCAGCGGCGCGTCGTCAGCCAGCGCCGAGGTCCGTAGCCGGACCCGTTCGCGCACCGCGAGCAGTCCGTTCACGGCCAGCCTGCTCCGGACCTGGGCGGCGGAGCCCAGATAGATCTCGCGCAGCACGCCACCGAACACGACCATTGTCGGGTTGAAGATGTTGACCAGGTTGGCCACCCCGTAGCCGAGCCAGTCACCGACCTGGTGCAGCGCGTCGCGGGCGGTCGCGTCACCGCGGCTCGCCGCGTCCACGATCGCCTCGACCGCGGCCCGACCGGTGAGGTCAGCACGTCCCGCCGCGGCGATCAACGCCAGCTCGCCCGCCTCGGCTTCGAGGCAACCGCGCGAACCGCATCGGCACGCCCGCCCACCCGGGTTGACGATCATGTGCCCGACCTCACCGCCGTAGCCGCCCTCACCGCCGAGCAACTCGCCACCCATGATGACGCCACCACCGATGCCGACTTCACCGTGCAGGTAGATCAGATCCGACACCCCCACCCCGACACCGCGCTCGCGCTCGGCGACCGCACCCAGGTTGGCGTTGTTGCCGACGACGACCCGAACCCCCAGCCGCTGCGACAGTTTCGCGCCGACCGGCACATCCACCCAGCCGATGTTCGGCCCGTACCGCACGACACCGTCGCCCTCGCGCACCATCCCGCAGAACGCGAGACCGACACCCACGCAGACACTGTCGTGCGCCGCCGTGCCGATCATCGTCTCCGCCATCACGGCGAGCGATTCGATCACTTCATCGGGATCGAATGCCGTACTGTCGCGCGGAGTTTCGCGCTGGTCGAGAATCACACCGCCCAGACCGACCCGCGCCACCGCGAGCCGGTCCGCACCGACATCCAACGCGAGCACATACACCCGCTCCGACTCCGGCCGCACCACCAGCGACGGCCGTCCGGCCTTGCCGGTCTGGCGTGGCAGTTCCTCACTCACCAGCCCGGCAGCGGCGAGGTCGGCGGTCAGCGCCAGAATGGTGCTGCGGTTCAGGCCCATTCGCTCGGCCAGCTCCGCCCGCGAGACCGGGCCACTCAGATGGACGTGGCGCAGCAGCACGGCGAGATTGCGTGTTCGGATCTCGTCCGGGGCGGGTGCAGCCCTCATTCGGCCCAGCCTTCCCGGTCGATGGTCAACTTCCTGGCAGCGAACGCTTGCGGGACAGCGCGTCCACCCCCGCCGCGAGCAGCAGAACGAATCCTGTCACAACGAATTTCGTGCCCGCGCTGTAGCCCATCAGCCCCATCCCGTTGTTGATCACCGCGACCACCGCCGCACCGAGCACCGCGTCCAGCATCCGGCCGCGACCACCGAACAGGCTGGTGCCACCGATCACCGCCGCACCGACCGCGGTGAGCAGCACGTCGGAACCACCGGTGTTCGGATCGACCGAGTTGGCCCGCGAGGCCGCGATCAACCCGCCGACGGCGGCCATGGTCGAGCACAGCACGAAGGCACTGATCTTGATCCGATCGACCGGAATGCCCGCGCGCCGAGCCGCTTCCACGCTCCCACCGACCGCGTAGACATGCCTACCGAACGAGGTGCGATCGAGCACGAACGTCCACAGCAACAACAGCGCGATGATGATCGGCACCACGATCGGCATGCCCTGCAGCGAGTTGACCTCCGGGTTGCGACTGCGCTCGTCATTGAGCACCAGCACCGCGATCCCCGCGACGAGCGCGACAGTCGCTATCCGCAACGCGACCACCGGTGCCGTCTCGCCGGTCAGCCCGAGGGTGGTGCGCGCCCGCAACTTTCGGTACTGCACGAACGAGAACCCGGCGAGCAGCACCAGATACATCACCCAGCCGAGCAGTGGCGGCACGTTCTTGTTCGCGATCGCCAGGATCGTCTCGTCGTGGATGGAGATATTGCGGCCGTTGTCCATGATCTTCAGCGCCACACCCTGCAGCGCCAGGAACGCGGCCAATGTCACCACGAACGACGGGACCCCGACCTTCACCACGATCGCCCCGATAGTCAGCCCGATCACCACGCCGGCGAGCAGTGACACGAGAACCGCTGCGTACCAGGGCCATCCCTTGTCGGTGAGCAACACCGCGAGTACCGCGGCACACACACCACTGGTGAAGCCGGCCGACAGGTCGATCTCACCGAGCAGCAGCACGAAGATCAAACCCATCGCGATCACCGCGATGGCGGCGCCCTGGGTGAGCAGGTTCGCGATATTGCCCTGCGTCATGAACACCGGTCGTGCGATCCAGAACACGACCGACAGCACGACCAGCGCGATGACCGAGGGCAATGCACCCATATTGCCGCTGCGAACCCGCGCGACGTAACCGGTGACCAATTCAGTCACCGGCGCGGCGGGCTCGGCGGCCTTGTCCGTGACAACCGTGCTCATGCCTGCACTCCGATTCCGAGGCTCCCGCTACGGCCGGAGGTGATCAGTTCGACGACTTGCGAATGGGTCACATCCGCGGTCCGTACCTGGGCCGCCATCCGGCCCAGGTACAGCGCCGCGATGCGATCCGAGACCGCGAAGACATCGTTCATGTTGTGCGAGATCAGCACCACCGCAAGACCTTTGTCGGCCAGGCGGCGCACCAGTTCGAGCACCTGCTGAGTCTGGGCGACACCGAGCGCCGCGGTCGGCTCGTCCAGAATCACCACCTTGCTGTTCCACAGCACGGCCTTGGCGATGGCGACGGTCTGGCGTTGTCCACCCGACAGGCTCGCCACCTTCTGCCGCACGGACTTCACCGTCCGCACCGACAGCCCGGCCAGGGTCGCGCCCGCCAGTTCCTCCATGCCGTATTCGTCGAGCACGATGCCGTGCTTCTTCTCGCGGCCGAGGAACATGTTCTGCACGATGTCGAGGTTGTCGCAGAGCGCGAGATCCTGATACACGATCTCGACCCCCAGCTCCGCCGCGTCCCTCGGGTTGCCGATCTGCACCGGCTTTCCGTCGAACAGCACCTCGCCCGCATCGATCGCATGCGTGCCGCCGATGCATTTGACCAGGGTGGACTTGCCCGCGCCGTTGTCGCCGACCAGCGCCGTCACCTCACCGCTGAAGGCGGAGAAGTCGATATCGTGCAGGACGTGAACCGGGCCGAAGCTCTTCTCCACTCCGCGTAGTTCGATGAGCGGGGTGTCGGCCATCAGCGGACGCCGTTATCCGCGCAGAGCTTGGCGAATTCACCGGTGCACAGCTCGGCCTTGTCGACGAATCCGTCCGCGACGACGTCGTTCACAGTGTTCTTGAAGATCGCCTTCGGCTCGAGCAGCACCGCGGGCACCTTGGTCTTCGCCTCGGGGTCGTCGACGGTGCTCGGCGCCTCGCCCTGCTCACCGTTGGCCAGCGCGATCGCGAGCTTCGCACCGGCGGCGGCCTCGAGCTTGATCGCCTTGTACACGGTCATGCACTGATCGCCGGCGAGCACGTTCTGCAGGCCCTGCACCGTCGCGTCCTGACCCGTCACCGGGATCTGCCCGTTCAGCTTCTGCTTCTTCAGCACCGCGATGGCGGCGTTGGCCAGACCGTCGTTGGCCGCGACGGTACCGCCGAGGTTCGGCGTCCCGGTGAGCATCTGCTCGAAGATGGTGCCCGCCTTGGTGTTATCCCATTCCGGGACGGCCTGATCCGGGCCCTTCACGTACTCACCCGCGTCGAACTTCGGCTTCAGCGCGCCGTCGTAGCCGCTCTTGAACAGCGCCGCGTTGTTGTCGGTCGGGCCGCCGTTGAGGTAGGCGACGACCGGTTTCGCCGCCCGCTTGTCGGCCAGGCACTTCGCGAGGCCGTCGCCCATCAGCTGTCCGACCTTCACATTGTCGAACGACACGTAGTACGGCGCGCCGCCGCCGAGGGTCAGCCGGTCGTAGTCGATCACCGTCACACCCTGGGCCTTGGCCTTCTGGATGACCGCCTTGCCGGTGCCGCTGTCGAGGTTGGTGATCATCAGCACCGAGGCGCCATTGGTGATCATCTGATCGGCGATCGTCTGGAAGGCGTTCTTGTCGCCCTGGGCATTCTGGATGTCGGCCTTGATCCCCGCGGCGTCGAACGCCTGCTGGAGATACTTGCGATCGGCCGTCTCCCACCTCGCCGAGGTCTTGCTGTCGGGCAGGATGACGCCGATCTTGGCGCCGGCTCCCGAAGAGGTCGTAGTGTCGTCGCCGCAGGCGGTGACCGAGGTGAGAAGTGCGATCGAGACGGCCGCGATGCCGAAGATCCCCTGACGCATGAGCGTGGGCCTTTCGTGGAACCACCGCCTGGTGGGCGGTCGAGCTGGAGCGAATGTTGTTCTCGACAACATACTCCAGAGTGACGCGGCCCACTACGGAAACGCAAAAAGGCCCTCCAACCGAAGTTGGAGGGCCTTTCGCAATGATGTTCCGGCAGTGTCCTACTCTCCCACACCCTGTCGAGTGCAGTACCATCGGCGCAGGTGGCCTTAGCTTCCGGGTTCGGAATGGGACCGGGCGTTTCCCCACCGCTATAACTACCGTAACTCTATGAAACTAGACAGCGCTCCCCACACAACAACCCCAAAAAAGGTCTGTGTGAGTGTGCTGCAGTGTCTGTTGTTTCAGAAACCGCACAGTGGACGCGTAACACCTTTGTAGTAAGCCCTCGGCCTATTAGTACCAGTCACCTACACCAGTTACCTGGCTTCCAATTCTGGCCTATCAACCCCATGGTCTGTAGGGGGCCTTAACCCATCAAGTGGGAGAGAAACCTCATCTTGGAACAGGCTTCCCGCTTAGATGCTTTCAGCGGTTATCCCTTCCGAACGTAGCCAACCAGCAGTGCTCCTGGCGGAACAACTGGCACACCAGAGGTTCGTCCGTCCCGGTCCTCTCGTACTAGGGACAGCCTTCCTCAAGTTTCTTACGCGCGCGGCGGATAGAGACCGAACTGTCTCACGACGTTCTAAACCCAGCTCGCGTGCCGCTTTAATGGGCGAACAGCCCAACCCTTGGGACCTACTCCAGCCCCAGGATGCGACGAGCCGACATCGAGGTGCCAAACCATCCCGTCGATATGGACTCTTGGGGAAGATCAGCCTGTTATCCCCGGGGTACCTTTTATCCGTTGAGCGACACCGCTTCCACTTGCCGGTGCCGGATCACTAGTCCCGACTTTCGTCCCTGCTCGACCTGTCAGTCTCACAGTCAAGCTCCCTTGTGCACTTGCACTCAACACCTGATTGCCAACCAGGCTGAGGGAACCTTTGGGCGCCTCCGTTACATTTTGGGAGGCAACCGCCCCAGTTAAACTACCCACCAGGCACTGTCCCTGAACCAGATCATGGTCCGAGGTTAGAAGTCCAATACGATCAGAGTGGTATTTCAACGACGACTCCCACAACACTAGCGTGCCGCTTTCACAGTCTCCCACCTATCCTACACAAACCGTACCGAACACCAATACCAAGCTATAGTGAAGGTCCCGGGGTCTTTTCGTCCTGCCGCGCGTAACGAGCATCTTTACTCGTAATGCAATTTCGCCGAGTCTGTGGTTGAGACAGCAGAGAAGTCGTTACGCCATTCGTGCAGGTCGGAACTTACCCGACAAGGAATTTCGCTACCTTAGGATGGTTATAGTTACCACCGCCGTTTACCGGGGCTTAAATTCTCAGCTTCGCGGACAAAGTCCGCTAACCGGTCCTCTTAACCTTCCGGCACCGGGCAGGCGTCAGTCCGTATACATCGTCTTACGACTTCGCACGGACCTGTGTTTTTAGTAAACAGTCGCTTCTCTCTGGTCTCTGCGACCTTCCCCAGCTCTGAGTGCAAGACTCGTCACCAGGGCAGGTCCCCCTTCTCCCGAAGTTACGGGGGCATTTTGCCGAGTTCCTTAACCACAGTTCTCTCGATCGCCTTAGTATTCTCTACCTGACCACCTGTGTCGGTTTGGGGTACGGGCCGTGTACCAGCTCGCTAGAGGCTTTTCTCGGCAGCATAGGATCACTGAATTCCCCTCAACGGGTACGCATCACGTCTCAGGATATGTGTGTGACGGATTTGCCTATCACACTCCCTACACGCTTACACCAGGTATTCCATCACCTGGCCCAGCTACCTTCCTGCGTCACCCCATCGCTTACCTACTACAACCGGGGTCCTGTGCAGCAATCATCCCTCTCACCCGAAGGCTCGATAAGACAACATTTGGACAGTTAGCACAACTGATTCAGCATTGGGCGCGGATACACGGGTACGGGAATATCAACCCGTTGTCCATCGACTACGCCTGTCGGCCTCGCCTTAGGTCCCGACTCACCCTGGGCGGATTAACCTGGCCCAGGAACCCTTGGTCATTCGGCGGACGAGTTTCTCACTCGTCTTTCGCTACTCATGCCTGCATTCTCACTCCCGTGGCCTCCACAGCTAGTTCACACTGCTGCTTCCACGGCCACAGGACGCTCCCCTACCCATCCACACACCTGGCCCTGCACGAATGCAGGACGGGTTATTGTGTGAATGCCGCGGCTTCGGCGGTGTACTTGAGCCCCGCTACATTGTCGGCGCAGGATCACTTGACCAGTGAGCTATTACGCACTCTTTCAAGGGTGGCTGCTTCTAAGCCAACCTCCTGGTTGTCTAAGCGACCCCACATCCTTTTCCACTTAGTACACGCTTAGGGGCCTTAGCCGGCGATCTGGGCTGTTTCCCTCTCGACTACGAAGCTTATCCCCCGCAGTCTCACTGCCACGCTCTCACACACCGGCATTCGGAGTTTGGCTGACTTCGGTAAGCTTGTAGGCCCCCTAGGCCATCCAGTAGCTCTACCTCCGATGTGAAACACGTGACGCTGCACCTAAATGCATTTCGGGGAGAACCAGCTATCACGGAGTTTGATTGGCCTTTCACCCCTACCCACAGCTCATCCCCTCAGTTTTCAACCTAAGTGGGTTCGGGCCTCCACGACGTCTTACCGTCGCTTCACCCTGGCCATGGGTAGATCACTCCGCTTCGGGTCCATAATGTGCGACTGAATTTCGCCCTATTCAGACTCGCTTTCGCTACGGCTACCCCTCAACGGGTTAACCTCGCCACACACCGATGACTCGCAGGCTCATTCTTCAAAAGGCACGCCATCACCCCACACACTCGAAAGTGGAGGGCTTTGACGGATTGTAAGCGCACGGTTTCAGGTACTATTTCACTCCCCTCCCGGGGTACTTTTCACCTTTCCCTCACGGTACTAGTCCGCTATCGGTCACCAGGGAGTATTCAGGCTTACCGGGTGGTCCCGGCAGATTCACAGCAGATTTCACGGGCCCGCTGCTACTCGGGAGACATCCACAACAGCCAAGAAGTTTTCGTTTACCGGACTATCACCGTCTATGGCAGGCCGTTCCAGACCACTTCAACTAACAACTTGGTTTCTTACTGTTGCTCGACTCGGCAGAGTCGAGAAGAATGTTCCCACTACCCCAACCAGACAACGACTGCCGTCTATCACATCTGATTGGTTTAGCCTCATCCGCTTTCGCTCGCCACTACTCACGGAATCACTGTTGTTTTCTCTTCCTGTGGGTACTGAGATGTTTCACTTCCCCACGTTCCCTCCACACACCCTATATATTCAGATGCGGGTAACACGACATCACTCGTGCTGGGTTTCCCCATTCGGAAATCCTCGGATCTCAGCTCGGTTGACAGCTCCCCGAGGCTTATCGCAGCCTCCTACGTCCTTCATCGGCTCCTGGTGCCAAGGCATCCACCGTACGCTCTTAAACACTTACTAACAAAGATGCTCGCGTCCACTGTGCAGTTCTCAAACAACACACCCACTCGCAACCATGTTCCGGGACTGACTCGACCCGAAGGCCGGCAGTATCTCGAAGATCCGAGCGGATCGTTTGTTTTGCCTTGAAAGACACTCGCGTGTTCTTTCAGGACCCAATAGTGTGTCGGTATATCACCACGGCCGAAGACATTGCTTCCACCTAGTGCGATGAGTTTGTCAGTGTTCCACCCATGAGCGTCCGCAGACCTACGAATGAGATCTAAACGGTCTCTGACACAACCTCATCCACCTGTGTGGAGAGTTTGTGTAGATGTGCTCCTTAGAAAGGAGGTGATCCAGCCGCACCTTCCGGTACGGCTACCTTGTTACGACTTCGTCCCAATCGCCGATCCCACCTTCGACGGCTCCCTCCACAAGGGTTAGGCCACCGGCTTCGGGTGTTACCGACTTTCATGACGTGACGGGCGGTGTGTACAAGGCCCGGGAACGTATTCACCGCAGCGTTGCTGATCTGCGATTACTAGCGACTCCAACTTCACGGGGTCGAGTTGCAGACCCCGATCCGAACTGAGACCGGCTTTAAGGGATTCGCTCCACCTCGCGGTATCGCAGCCCTCTGTACCGGCCATTGTAGCATGTGTGAAGCCCTGGACATAAGGGGCATGATGACTTGACGTCGTCCCCACCTTCCTCCGAGTTGACCCCGGCAGTCTCTCACGAGTCCCCGCCATTACGCGCTGGCAACATAAGATAAGGGTTGCGCTCGTTGCGGGACTTAACCCAACATCTCACGACACGAGCTGACGACAGCCATGCACCACCTGTACACCGACCACAAGGGGGCCTACATCTCTGCAGGTTTCCGGTGTATGTCAAACCCAGGTAAGGTTCTTCGCGTTGCATCGAATTAATCCACATGCTCCGCCGCTTGTGCGGGCCCCCGTCAATTCCTTTGAGTTTTAGCCTTGCGGCCGTACTCCCCAGGCGGGGTACTTAATGCGTTAGCTACGGCACGGATCCCGTGGAAGGAAACCCACACCTAGTACCCACCGTTTACGGCATGGACTACCAGGGTATCTAATCCTGTTTGCTACCCATGCTTTCGCTTCTCAGCGTCAGTTACTTCCCAGAGACCCGCCTTCGCCACCGGTGTTCCTCCTGATATCTGCGCATTTCACCGCTACACCAGGAATTCCAGTCTCCCCTGAAGTACTCTAGTCTGCCCGTATCCCCTGCAAGCTTAAGGTTGAGCCCCAAGTTTTCACAGAAGACGCGACAGACCGCCTACAAGCTCTTTACGCCCAGTAATTCCGGACAACGCTCGCACCCTACGTATTACCGCGGCTGCTGGCACGTAGTTGGCCGGTGCTTCTTCTACAGGTACCGTCACTTACGCTTCGTCCCTGTCGAAAGGGGTTTACAACCCGAAGGCCGTCATCCCCCACGCGGCGTCGCTGCATCAGGCTTTCGCCCATTGTGCAATATTCCCCACTGCTGCCTCCCGTAGGAGTCTGGGCCGTGTCTCAGTCCCAGTGTGGCCGGTCACCCTCTCAGGTCGGCTACCCGTCGTCGCCTTGGTAGGCCGTTACCCCACCAACAAGCTGATAGGCCGCGGGCCCATCCTGTACCGATAAATCTTTCCACCACCGACCATGCGATCGGTGGTCATATCCGGTATTAGACCCAGTTTCCCAGGCTTATCCCGAAGTACAGGGCAGATCACCCACGTGTTACTCACCCGTTCGCCGCTCGTGTACCCCGAAGGGCCTTACCGCTCGACTTGCATGTGTTAAGCACGCCGCCAGCGTTCGTCCTGAGCCAGGATCAAACTCTCCGTTGAAGACTCTTAACTCATGTCCGAAGACACAAATCAGAAATATCTAACTAGAGTCCGAAAACCTAGCAAAGCCAAACACCAGCAAAAAAGATTCGCTGTTGTTTTCAATGTCCAACTCTCATGACCGGGGGGTACATGAGAAGTTGGCACCAATAATAATTATTGGCACTGACATTCATCGACACACTATTGAGTTCTCAAAGAACACACGCACACACTTCTACCCACGACTTCTCGGAGGGGTTTCGGTGAGGCAAGGGTTCGTACTTTAGCTCAGAAGGCTCATCGGAAGCAAGTCCCGAAGAGGTAACCCTGAACACATGATCAGTCAGGCGCTCAACGTCCTACCTCGTGTCCGAGCCAGTGGCTCAGTCGGCGTCCGTGTCGCTCTGACTCGAATAAAGTTACGCACCGACCAACACGAAGTCAAATCGGGTGGTCAAGGGCGGTTTCCAGACAGCAGGCCGGTGGTGAACCAGCTCGCCGCGGCCGCTGTGAAGCGATGGCGGTCCCACTGTCCCGCACCTTCGGGGATCATGCCGACCAGCGGAGTCTCGGTGACTCGCGGAAGGTCATCGCGATTGCATCGCGAGGCGAGGTCGGGGTCGGCCGGCCAAGAGCCGATCACCAAACCCGCGCACGCAACGCCGGCCGCGGCGAGCGTGCGGGTGGTGAGTTCACTGTGGTTGAGGGTGCCGAGGCCGGCGGCGGCGACAACAACCACCGGGGCTCCGAGCTTCTGGGCGAGGTCGAGCAGGGTGAACTCCCCCATCCGCACCAGCAGCCCGCCCGCACCCTCGACCAGCACCAGGTCTGCGCCGGCGAGCGAATCGACGGCGGCGACGGTGTCGCTCAGAGTCAGTAGCGGCATGGCCGCGCGGCGGGCGGCGGTGTCGGGAGCGAGCGGTTCCGGGTAGCGGGCGAGCTCGAGGGTGCGGGTCACCCCGGTCAGGCGGGTGATTTCGGCGAGGTCGCCCGGTTCGCCGGGGGCGATGCCGGTCTGGGCTGGTTTGCAGACCGCGACGGTGCGGCCCGCGGCCTGCGCGGCGGCGGCGAGTGCCGCGGTGACGACGGTTTTGCCGACGTCGGTCGAGGTGCCGCTGATCAGCAGGACAGTCATGCCGTCACCGCTTCCTTGCCGCGGGCGGACGCGAGGACGTCACCGAGGACCTCAGCGATCGTCTCGAGTTCAGCGGAGGTGAGGTCGGCGCGGGCGGTGAGGCGCAGCCGTGAGGTGCCTTCGGGGACCGAGGGCGGGCGGAAGCAGCCGACATCGAGGCCGCGGGCGCGGCATGCCTGCGCGGCATCGAACGCGACTTGGGCTTCGCCGAGGACGACGGAGACAACCGCGGAATCAGGATCGGCGACGCCGGCGATCCGGGCGATGTCGGCGGCGCGGTCGAGAACGCGGGTGGCCATCGACGGGTCGCGGCGCAAAAGCGCGAGGGCGGCGCGGGCCGCACCGACCGCGGCGGGCGCAAGGCCGGTGTCGAAGATGAAGGTGCGCGCGGCATCGATGAGGTGGGCGCGGATTCTGGCGTCCGCCAGGACCGCTCCGCCCTGGGCCGCGAATGCCTTCGACAGGGTCGCGGTGATCACCAGGTCCGGCTCGCCGGCCAAGCCCGACTCGTGGACGAGTCCGCGCCCGCCCTCGCCACGCACACCGAGACCATGGGCTTCGTCGACGATCAGGATGGCGCCGTTCGCCCTGGTGACGCGATGCAGGTCGGCCAGCGGTGCGAGGTCGCCGTCGGCGCTGAAGACCGAATCGGTGAGGACCAGCGCGCGTTCCTCGGCGCGCTCGGCGAGCAGTCGTTCGATCGCGGCGACATCGCGGTGCGGTGCGATCGCGACTCTCGCGCGGGAGAGCCTGCACGCGTCGACCAGCGAGGCGTGCGAGCCCGCATCGGAGACGACCAGGGTGCCGCGTCCGGCCAGCGCGGTGACCACGCCCAGGTTGGCGGCGTACCCGGTGGCGAAGACCAATCCTGTTTCGGCGCCGACGAATTCGGCCAGTTCGAGTTCGAGTAGCGCGTGCTCGGTGGTCGTTCCGGTGACCAAGCGCGAGCCCGTGGAGCCTGCTCCCCAGCGACGCACCGCCGCGATCGCGCCTTCGACGACCTCGGGGTGCCGGTGTAGGCCCAAGTAGTCATTGGAGGCGAGGTCGATAGCGGACGACTCGGCGACGCGCTCGCGCAAATGCCGACGTAGCCCGGCGTCGACCCGTTCGGCCGCACGCTCGTCCAACCAGCTCAACGGATCCGTACTCACAGTTGAACAGCATACTTGAACACCGTTCAGGACGGTCGGGCTCATGCGACCGAGGCCTTCACCGCCGCGCGCACGGCCTCGGTGACAGTGGCGATGTCGGCGGTGGTGCTGATGAACGGGGGCATCGTGTAGACGAGATTGCGGAACGGGCGGAGCCAGGCGCCCGCGTCGACCGCCGCATCGGTTGCCGCGCGCATATCGACAGGTTCATCGAGTTCCACGACACCGATCGCGCCGAGGACGCGGACCTCGGCGACGCCGGGGAGCTCGGCGAGCGGCGCGAGGCCTGCCCGTAGTTCGGACTCGATCCGGGCTACTTCGCCGCGCCAGTCCCGTGAGCGCAGCAACTCGATCGAGGCGACCGCCACGGCACAGGCCAGGGGGTTGCCCATGAAGGTCGGTCCGTGCATCAGCCCGCCGTGCGCCGCGCTGATCGCCTCGGCGATCCGTGTGGTGCACAGCGCCGCGGCCAGGGTGAGATAGCCGCCGGTCAGCGCCTTGCCGACGCACATCACGTCCGGCGCGACGCCAGCGTGATCGGCGGCGAACAGCTCGCCGGTGCGGCCGAATCCGGTGGCGATCTCGTCGAAGACGAGCAGGACGTCGTTGTCGTCGCAGATCCGGCGCAGTTCGGTGAGGTAGCGCGGGTCGTGCCAGCGCATGCCGCCCGCGCCCTGCACGACCGGTTCGACGATCACCGCGGCCAGTTCGTCGCGATGGGTGGCGACCGCGCGTTCGAGTTCGGCGACGTAGCCGGGCTCGAAGTCGCGCGGCGGCGCGGGGACGAAGACCTGCTCGGTGAGAACGTCGGTCCACAGCGAGTGCATGCCGCCGTCCGGGTCGCAAACGCTCATGGGTGTGAAGGTGTCGCCGTGGTATCCCCCACGCCAGGTGAGCAGCCGGTTCTTCGCCGGGCGACCGAGGCTGCGCCAGTACTGCAGGCACATCTTCGTCGCGACCTCGACCGAGACCGAGCCGGAGTCACAGAGGAAGACCTTGTCGAGGCCGGCGGGCGTGAGCTCGACCAGCAATTGGGTCAGGCGGGTGGCCGGCTCGTGGGTGAGGCCGCCGAACATCACGTGACTCATGCGCTGCGATTGCGCGAACAGGGCAGCGTCGAGAACGGGGTGGCAGTAGCCGTGGACCGCGGCCCACCACGAGCTCATCCCGTCGACGAGTTCGCGACCGTCGGCGAGGGTGAGGCGCGTTCCGGCCGCACTCGCCACGACCAGCGGCTCGGTGGTCGCGGGGAATCCGCCGTAGGGATGCCACACGTGTTCGGCATCGAGGGCGGTGATCTGCTCGGGGCTCAGGTTCACAGGTTTCCTCGTCGTCGCCCGGTGCTGCCGAGACGACAGCCTTGAACGCTGTTCAAGTTATCACTTGCCGTCGTCGGGAGATCAGGTGTCCGCGTGATTCGCGATCGCGGCGGGCATCCGAGCGAGTGCGTCCCTGACCACGGCGAGCGAGTGCGCGCCGAGTTCGGCGGCGATCGCCTGCTCGATCCGCTGGATGTGCTGCCCGGCCAGCGCCACCGCCCCGTGCCCCGCCGCCGTGAGGACGATCAGCCGCGCGCGCCGGTCGGCGGGGTCGGGTGCGCGCTCCACGTATCCGTTCTTTTCCAGGTGCGTGACCAACTCCCCCATCGACTGCTGGGTCATCCCGGCGGCCTCGGCCAGCGCGGTCACCCGGGATCCGCCCGGCGCCAGGTACCGGAATACCGCGTAGTGCGCGGGGCGCAGGTCGGCTCCGAGCCCCGCGCGCAGCTCGGGGTTCAGCGCACGCTCGTAGGCGTCGGCCGCCTGGACCAGCAGTTTCAGCAATGAGGAGCGTTCAGCCATTGACATAATAGGAAGGTTACCTTTATATCTGGGTGATGGCTGACATCGGTTCCGTCCTCACCTTCCGCAACGGGCACAGGGTCACGCTCGTCGAACGCGGCGCCGACGCACAGGGCGCCTACCTGCGCCTCGAACACGTGCTGCCGCACATCGGCCGGGAGGCGGGCCCGCACTGGCATCCCGAGATCAGCGAGACCTGGACCATCCGCACCGGTCAGGTGCGGTTTCGGATCGGCGGAGCGGAGATCGTCGCACAGCCGGGCGATACGGTGACCGCTCCTGCGCGCGTCGTGCACGAGTTCTGGAACGAAGCCGAGGACACCGTGCTGGACCATGTGATCCGTCCGCCGCTGCAACACTGGGAGATGTTCGCGTTCTGGAGCGGCCTCGACAACGCGAACAAGACGACCACGAGCAAGCTCCCCCGCAATCCGCTCGCCCTCGGTCTGCTGTGGGAGTACCAGGACGGCTATCTCGCCGGTCCGCCCGCTTTCCTGCAGCGGCTGATCTTCGGCGGATTGGCCGGGCTCGCGCGGCGCACGGGCTACGCCCGGCGGTTGCTCGCGACCACATCGGCCTGAGTGGCGGTCAGCGAGCGGACGGTCACATCGTGCGCGGTGGGGCCCGCAGGTCCATTACTGTCGTAGCATGTCGAGCCCGAACGACCGACCCGAGGTGTGGCCGGGCACCGCGTATCCACTGGGCGCGACCTACGACGGCGGCGGCACGAATTTCTCGGTGTTCTCCGAAGTCGCCACGAAGGTGGAGCTCTGCCTGATCGCCAAGGACGGCTCTGAGACCCGCGTCGACCTCGATGAAGTCGACGGTTATGTCCGGCACGCCTATCTCCCGTCCGTCACGCCGGGTCAGCGCTACGGCTTTCGTATCCACGGCCCGTACGATCCGGAGCTCGGATTGCGGTGCGACCCCAGCAAACTGCTGCTCGACCCGTACGGGAAGGCGTTCGACGGGGAGTTCGTCAACGATCCCTCGCTCTACACCTACGGGCTGGACTCGCTGGGCCACACGATGACCGGGGTGGTGATCAACCCGTTCTTCGACTGGGGTCCCGACCGGCCGCCGAACCGGCCCTATCACGAGACGGTGATCTACGAGGCGCACGTCAAGGGCCTGACGATGACGCACCCGGACATCCCGGAAGATCTGCGTGGCACCTATGCGGGCCTGGCGCATCCGGCCGTCATCGGGCATCTGAAGTCGCTGGGCGTCACCGCGATCGAGCTCATGCCGGTGCACCAGTTCTTCCACGACCACGTGCTCACCGATCAGGGACTGCGAAACTACTGGGGCTACAACAGCATCGGCTATCTCGCGCCGCACAACCAGTATTCGGCGCGGCCACGGGGTGACGGCGCGGTCGCGGAGTTCAAGGCGATGGTGCGCGCGATGCACGCCGAGGGCATCGAGGTGATTCTCGATGTCGTCTACAACCACACCGGCGAGGGCAACCACAACGGACCGACACTGAGCTTGCGCGGCATCGACAACGCCGCCTACTACCGGCTCGAAGAGGACGACCCCGAGCACTACAAGGACTACACCGGCACCGGCAACAGCCTCAATGTCCGCCATCCGCACACCCTGCAGCTGATCATGGACTCGCTGCGGTACTGGATTCTGGACATGCACGTCGACGGGTTCCGCTTCGACCTCGCCGCCACGCTGGCACGCGAATTGCATGATGTGGACCGGCTTTCCGCGTTCTTCGACCTCGTCCACCAGGATCCGGTGGTGAGTCAGGTCAAGCTCATCGCCGAACCGTGGGACGTCGGCGAGGGCGGCTACCAGGTCGGCAACTTCCCCAGCCTGTGGACCGAGTGGAACGGCAAATACCGCGACACCGTGCGTGACTACTGGCGTGGGGAGCCTGCGACGCTGGGCGAGTTCGCCTCCCGGCTCACCGGATCGTCGGATCTGTACGAGTCGACGGGCCGGCGGCCGGGCGCCAGCATCAACTTCGTCACCGCGCACGACGGGTTCACGCTGCGAGATCTGGTGTCCTACAACGAGAAACACAACGATGCCAACGGTGAGGGCAATCGGGACGGCGAGAGCCACAACCGGTCGTGGAACTGTGGTGTCGAAGGCGAGACCGACGATCCGCGGGTTCTCGCGCTGCGTGCGCGTCAGCAGCGCAATCTGCTGGCCACGCTGATCCTGAGTCAGGGCACGCCGATGCTCGCCCACGGTGACGAGATCGGGCGCACTCAGCTCGGCAACAACAATGTGTACTGCCAGGATTCGCCGCTGGCGTGGATGGACTGGTCGCTGGCCGAGTCGAACGCCGACCTGCTCGAATTCACCCGGACGGTGATCGCCTTGCGCACCGAACATCCGATCTTCCGGCGCCGCCGTTTCCTGGCCGCCGGTCCGAGCGACGACAACGGCCATCGGCGCGAGATCGCCTGGTTCGCGCCCGCGGGCACCGAGATGACCAACGACGACTGGGAC
This sequence comes from Nocardia sp. FBN12, assembly GCF_054031145.1. NCBI lineage: Bacteria > Bacillati > Actinomycetota > Actinomycetes > Mycobacteriales > Nocardiaceae > Nocardia > Nocardia sp. FBN12. The sequence goes on along the minus strand of NZ_CM132926.1, from coordinate 990,193 downwards.
AGCGGCTTCGGCAAGTCACTGGCCGTGCTGCTCGACGGCGACGGGATCGCCGAACCTGGTCCGCGAGGTGAGCGCATCAGCGACGACTCGTTCCTGCTGTGCTTCAATGCGCACGACGAAGCGATCGATTTCGTGCTGCCGGGCCCGGAGTTCGGTGCGCGATGGTCGCTCGCCCTGGATTGTTCGACCCCCACCGGCGCGGCCGACGCGGTACACACGGCCGCGGCGACGCTGCCGGTGGCCAGCCGCTGCCTGCTCGTATTGCGCCGAACCGCCTAGCCGCCGAGCGAGACCATGACCGAGACCTATGTGACCGATCCCCAGACCATGCTCCATCGTGCGCCCGTGCGGGCAGGCACGGTGCGTAGCACCTACCGGTTGCAGTTGCGCCCCGACGCGCTCACCTTCGCCGATGCCCGCGCCATCGCCGAATACCTGCAGCAGCTCGGCATCTCGCACCTGTATCTGTCGCCGATCCTGACCGCGGCGCACGGGTCGACGCACGGGTACGACATCACCGATCCGACCTCGGTCTCCGCCGCCCTCGGCGGGCCGACGGGGCTCAAGGCACTGTCGGACGAAGTGCGCAGTCGCGGAATGGGATTGATCGTCGACATGGTGCCCAACCATGTGGGGGTCGCCGATCCGCGGCAGAATTCGTGGTGGTGGGATGTGCTGCGCAACGGCCAGAAGTCGCAGTACGCCAAGTACTTCGACATCGACTGGAGCTCGGGCAACGGCGCGGGCGGGCGGCTGGCGCTACCGGTCCTGCAGAACGAGAACGACCCGGCGGCGCTGACCGTCGACCGGTCCGGGCCGGAACCGATGCTGGCACTGCACGATCTGCGCTTCCCGATCGCGGCGGGCACCGACGGCGACAACGCGCTGCGCATCCACGACCGCCAGCACTACCGGCTCGTCAGCTGGAAGGCGGGGGTGTGCACGTATCGGCGGTTCTTCGCGGTGAGCAGTCTGGCCGCCCTCCGGCAGGAAGACCCTGAGGTGTTCGAGGCGACGCACCGGGAGCTGGCGGCCTGGTGCGAACACGATCTGATCGATGGTGTCCGGGTGGACCATCCGGACGGATTGTCTTATCCGAGTGCCTATCTCACCCGGCTACGCAGGCTGATCGGTCCGCAGCGGCTGTTGCTGATCGAGAAGATCCTCGCCAATCGCGAGCCGTTGGACGCGACGCTGCCGGTCGACGGAACCACCGGCTATGACGCGCTCGCCGATCTCGGTGGGGTGCTGATCGATCCCGCGGGCGAGACGACGCTGACCGAACTGTCCCAGCACGTCGCCGGACACGGGAGCGACCGGTCGTGGTTCGGCGAGACCGAGCATCGGATCAAACGGGCCGTCGCGGAAACCATTCTGGCGCCGGAGATCCGGCGATTGGTCGCCGCGATCAAACGCGACGGCAACGCGGGCAGTTTCGACACCCTCGCGGTGAGCAACGCGACCATCGAGGTGCTGGCTTTCATGCCGGTGTACCGGGTGGATTACGCGCCGCTGGCCGGGATGACGGCCGCCGTCGTGGCGGAGGTGGAGAAACGCAACGCCGAACTGACGGCGCCGCTGTCGGTGCTGGTGACCGCGCTGTCGGTGGGAGGTGAAGCGGCGACGAGGTTCTCGCAGGTGTGCGGGGCGATCACCGCCAAGTCGGTCGAGGACACGATGTTCTATCAGGGTGCGCGGTTGGTGTCGCTCCAGGAGGTGGGCGGCAATCCGGCGCGATTCGGGCACACCGTCAACGACTTCCACCTGTCCAACAGCGAACGCGCGCAGCGCTGGCCCGCGACCATGACCACGATCTCGACCCACGACACCAAGCGCGGTGAGGATGTGCGCGCCCGGATCGGGGTGCTGTCGCAGATGGCCGACGTCTGGTCGCAGCGGGTTCGTGGCTGGCTGGAAACCACCCCCGCGCCCGACGGGGCGACGGCATTGTTCTTGTTGCAGAACATGTTCGGGGTGTGGCCCGCCGACGGGCGACCTGCCTCGTCGGTGCCGGGCCTGCGGGATCGCCTGCACATGTTCGCGGAGAAGTCGATTCGCGAGGCCGGCACCAAGACATCGTGGGAAGAGCCCGACGCGGAGTTCGAATCGGCCGTGCACGGTTGGCTCGACGCGGTGATCGACGGTCCGGTCGGCACCGGCATCGGCGATCTGGCACATGAGCTCGCGCCGCACGCATGGTCGGACGCGGTGGCGCAGAAGCTCTTACAGCTGTGCGCGCCCGGGATTCCCGATATCTATCAGGGCACCGAGTTGTGGGAGGACTCCCTCGTCGACCCCGACAATCGGCGGCCGGTCAACTTCGCCACCCGGGTCGGGATGCTCCAATCGCTCACCGACACACCGACCCTGGATACCACCGGCGCGGCGAAGATGTGGGTGGTCGCGTACGCGTTGTGGTTGCGGCGGGAGCGGCCGGAGTGCTTCGTCGGCGGGATGTACCGACCGCTGTACGCCGTCGGCGAGCACGCGCATCGGTTCGTCGCCTACGGGCGAGGGCCCGCCGGTGAGGCGCCGGAGGTGATCGTGGCGGTGACCCGGCATTCGGTCGGGCTCGCGGCGACGGGCTGGCTCGACACCACGTTGCCACTGCCCCAGGGCAATTGGACTGATCGATTGACCGGCAACACCTTCTCGGGCAGCGCCAAGCTGGACAAACTCTTCGCCCGGCTGCCTGTCGCGCTGCTGGTGCGCTGACTGCTCGAAGCACGCGCCGGGCTGAGCGAGCACAAGCGAGGGACCGACGCAGGGTGCGTCGGTCCCTCGTGTCCAGCTCAGTGGCTGCGACGTAGGCCCAGATACTGCAGGGCCGCGAAACCGCCGACAGTCACCGACTGCATGACTGCCCACACCGCGCCCACTGTGGTGAGACCGAGCGCGCCGGTCGACAGCGCGACGAGACTGGCCACGACCCAGGCGGCGTTGCCGATCGCCACCGCCGATGCCGCGGCCCGGTTGACCGGCGCCGAGCGGCCGACGACCGCGACGGCGAGGCCGTAGGCGGTGAGGAAAGCGCCGATCACGATGCTGACGCCGGCATCGAGTCCCAGTAGCCGTTCCAGCGGATGCGCCAGTGCCAGATAGGCCAGGCCGTTGGCGGTGGTGACAACGGCGTCGAGACGAAGCGCCAGCAGCAGGCTCTCGCCGGAGGTGAACAACGCGGACAGGCGGGACGGGGCGGTGGCGGTCATGGCGGATTTCCTTGGCTGCGAAGGGGTCAGTTGGTGGCGGGGACCTGGTCGAGGAACCCGTAGACGCTGTCGATTCGGCCGTCGGTGAGGACGGCGACATCGAAGCCGATCACGACGGCGGGAGCGTCGGCCGGGCCGAGGCCCCAGGTGAAGCGGACCTGGTCGTGGTGGGCGTCGACGGGACCGGCCAGGGTGAAAGTCCAGTCGGGGAACTGGGCCTGGACGCCGGCGATGGCGGCCTCGAGTTCGGCGTGGCCGGTGACCGCGACCAGCGGGTCGACGTAGCGGGCGTCCGGGGTGAACAGGCGGGCGACGGCGGAGCGGCGGGCGGCGGGCTCGCGGGTGTTCCACGCTTCCAGGTACTGTGCGACGACGGTGTTCATCTCGACCTCCGAAATAGGCTTTGAGCTGGTGTTTCGCTGGTTGTTCCTGCGATGGGTACAACGTTATGGCGCGCGGGGGGTCGGTCGAATCAGTCGCCTATAGGTACTTTTCCCGTCGCGACTACGGGCGGTACCGGTACGGCGATACGGTGGAGCCCATGCTGCACGGACGCGATGCCGAACAGGCCAGGATCGACGACCTGATCAGCGCGGCGCGCGCAGGACGTAGCGGGGCCCTGGTGGTGCGCGGTGAGGCCGGGATCGGGAAGACCGCGCTACTGGATTACGCAGCAGCGCAAGGTGTTCCGACAGCGCGTAGCGCGGGGATCGAGTCCGAGGCCGAATTGCCCTTCGCGGCACTGCATCTGCTGGTCAGGCCGGGTATGGAGCTGGTGCGCCAACTGCCGTCGCGGCAGCGTGACGCGCTCGAGGCGGCGTTCGGGCTCGGCGAGGGCGCACCCGCCGATCGGATGCTGATCGGGCTGGCGGTGCTGACCCTGCTTGCCGAGGAGGCAGCGCAGGGACCGCTGCTGTGTGTGATCGACGACGCGCAGTGGCTCGACCAGGCCAGCGCGGAGGCACTGCTGTTCGCGGCGCGCAGGCTCGAGGCCGAGGGGGTGGTGATGCTGTTCGCGACGCGCTCGGGGCCGCAGGATTTTCCCGCTCCCGGGCTGCCCGAACTCGCACTGCCGGGCTTGCGGCCCGAGGCGTCGGCGGCACTACTCGATGCCGGTCCCATCCCGCTGAGTCCGGCCGTGCGGTATCGACTGCTCGCCGAGGCGGGCGGCAATCCGCTTGCCCTGCTGGAACTTCCGTCCGTGGTCGGCGACGGCAGTGTCGATGACGCGAATCCCCTGCCGTTGACGCAGCGGTTGCAGCTGGCCTTCCACGGCCGCGTCGCCCGCTTGCCCGCGGCCACCCGGACCGTACTGCTGGTCGCGGCGGTGGCCGGTGCCGCGGACCTGGCACCGATCCTGCGTGCCTCGGCCGGTCTCGGTGCGTCACTGCGGGATCTGCAACCCGCCCAGGACGCGGGCATGATCGGCACCGACGGTCAGGTGCTGACCTGGCACCACCCACTGATGCGGTCGGCGGTGTACCAAGGTGCCGCGCTCACCGACCGCCTCGCCGCCCATCGCGCCCTCGCCGACGCACTGAGCGGCGACGACGCCGCGGACTTGCGCGCATGGCATCTCGCCAGTGCCGCAACAGGTCCCGACGAGGACACCGCGACCGCACTCGAGCACACAGCCGACCGTGCCCGGCGCCGCCACGGCCTCCATGCCGCCGTGACCGCCTACGATCGCGCGGCCGCGCTGAGCATCGACACGAGCGCCCGCGTACGCAGACTCGTCCTCGCCGCCGAGTCCGCGACGGAGGCAGGCCTCACCGACCGCGCGGAGCGACTCGCCGAGCGAGCCGCGTCGCTGTCGAGCGAGGTCCGGGAGCCGGCACGCGAGACCCCCGACGGCCGAGCAACCGGCGGCGCGACCGGGCAGGCAGCGCGGCCTGGCGAACGAGAGCCTTTGAGTTCCGCGGGGGCAGTCGGCGGGCGTGGCGAGCAGGTCATCGCGGCCGAGGTAAGTGATGCCGAGTTCGAACTGCGGCTGGACCTGGTACGGGCGCAGGCCGAATTCGCGGGCGGCAAACCGGGTTCCGCGCATCGGCGGTTGATGTCGGCGGCCGTCGCGGTGCGCGAGTCGGATCCCCGTGGTGCGGCCCGGATTCTGACCAAGGCCGTACACACCGCGTGGTACCTCGGACCCGACGAGCTCGACGAGGTCGCCGATGTCCTGGCGACACTGCGGCTGGTGGACGAAGATCCCGCGACGCCGATCGCGCGGTATCTGACCGGGTCGGTGACGGGTCAGCGGGTCGCCGACCTGCGGGACGCGGCGGCCGCGGCCCGGGCGGGCGGAGCGGACAGTCCCGCCGACCTCGTGCAGTTGTGTGGCAGCGGCTTGGTCGTCGGGCAGGACGAGCAGGTCGAGGAGCTGGCCGGCGACTTGATCAGGGAATGCAGGGAGCAGGGGCGGATCGCCTTGCTGGCGCCGCTGTTGTTCTTCCGATCCGAGGGGTTGTTGTTCGGTGGGCGACCGAGGGAGAGCCGGATCGCGGCCGAGGAGGGGTTGCGGATCGCACAGGACATCGGACAGGTGCAATGGGTCAGTCAGATCCACGCGTATCTGGCGTATCTCGCCGCGCTACAAGGTGATTCGACACGGTGCCGCGACCACGCCGACCGTGCCGTAGCCGAGGAATTCGGTGGGGCGGGCGCGGTCGGTGCGTCGTGGGCGCATGCGGCCATGGCGCTGCTGGCGCTCGGGGAAGGCAGGCTGGAGCAGGCGCGGACCGAGCTCGCGCATATGACGGTCGAACCAGCTCGCCATCACGTCATAGGGCTGCGCACGCTGCCGGATCAGATCGAGGTGGCGGTCCGGCTCGGCGCGACCGAACACGCGACCGAGGCACTGGACCGGCTGACCACCTGGTCGCAGCGGGCCGGGCAGGAGTGGATCGCGGCGCTGGCGGCCCGCGGACGTGCGCTGCTGGCCGATGGATCGGACGCCGAGCAGCACTTCCAGTCCGCACTCACCGCGAACCGGCCGTTCGACGAAGCCCGCACCCGGCTGCTCTACGGCGAATGGCTGCGCCGCGACAAACGCAAGGTCGACGCGCGCACTCAGCTCGAGCAAGCGATGGCGCTGTTCGATCGGCTCGACGCGGCGCTGTGGAGCGAACGCGCCCGCACCGAGCTGGGCGCGCTCGGTGTCGGAACCGGTGCGCGCGCGAGCGGCGGCCCGCTGAACGTGCTCACTCCGCAGGAGTCACAAATCGTCCGGCTGGCGGCACAGGGCCTGTCGAACAGGGAGATCGCGGCCCGGCTGTTCCTGAGCCACCGCACAGTCGGCCATCACCTGTACAAGGCCTATCCGAAGCTGGGCGTGCTGTCGCGCGGTGAGCTGAGCGCGCTCGATCTGGACGAGTGATCCGCGGCGGGCAGACGATGAGCTCGGAAGCGCCGAATCAGCTGCGCGACGCGGTGCGGGTGGCGCCGATGGTCCAGCGGACGGCGGCGACCGCGGCCGCGGCCAGCACCGCGACCTGCGGCGACCCGACGATCAGGAGCAACAGCGCACCGACCACGAGCGCGCCGACGAGCGCCTCGAGCTTGTAGACCGGCCAAGCGCTACCCGCGATGTCGACGGTCGCGGATGCTGCCGGTGAGGTGAGCACTGCCATGCAGACCAGGATAGACGCACATCGAAGTTCGGGCCACCGAACTTATTCGAATCACCCCATCGGGAACATCACATACCGATGAATCGTTGTGCAGGTCATGCCACTCACAGGAGAGTACGCACCGAGCACTTCGGACTGGGCACGCGAACAGGCCGAGACCTACGAGAACTCCGGCGGCGCCGAGGGCACCTCGCTGCAAGGCAAGCCCGTCATCCTGCTCACCACCAAGGGCGCCAAGACCGGCAAGCTGCGCAAGACGCCGCTGATGCGCGTCGAGCACGAGGGTGAGTACGCCGTCGTGGCGTCGCTGGGCGGGGCGCCGAAGAACCCCGTCTGGTACTACAACATCAAGGCCGATCCGCATGTCGAACTGCGTGATGGCACCACCACCAAGGACTACACCGCGCGCGAGGTAGTCGGCGAGGAGCGGGCGCGGTGGTGGGAGCGCGCGGTCGCCGCGTGGCCCGACTACGACGAGTACACGAAGAAGACCGATCGCGTGATCCCGGTCTTCGTCCTCACCCCACGCTGAATCCGCAGGTCCGAGCCCACCCGCCGTGATCACCACGGCGGGTGGTTCCCATCGTCACGCGCGCGGGGCGCCTCGGTAGCATTGTGCGGGTGTCCCCCATCGCTGACGTCGCCGAAGTGTCCGTAACCCGTCCGCCGCTGTCCGCGGACGAGATCGACGCCGCCGCCAAGCGAATTTCCGACATCATCGAGCCGACACCGCTGCAGTACAGTGCGCGGCTGTCGGCGAGCACTGGGGCGCAGGTCTACCTCAAGCGCGAGGACCTCACCGCGGTCCGCTCCTACAAGCTGCGCGGCGCCTACAACCTGATGGTGCAGCTCACCGCCGCCGAGCGCGCGGCCGGTGTGGTGACTGCCAGCGCGGGCAACCACGCGCAGGGCGTGGCCTTCGCCTGTCAGGCGATGGGTGTGCGCGGGCGCATCTACGTGCCGACCACCACCCCCAAGCAGAAGCGTGACCGCATCCGCGTGCACGGCGGTGAGTTCGTCGAGCTGATCGCGGTCGGCGAGACCTATGACGCGGCCGCCGCGGCCGCCGCCGACGATGTCGCCCGCACCGGCGCCACCATGGTGCCGCCGTTCGATGACGCCCGCACCGCCGCGGGTCAGGGCACCATCGCCGCGGAATTCCTCGAGCAGCTCGGCACCGCACCCGACCTGGTGATCGTCCCGGTCGGTGGCGGCGGCTGCCTCGCCGGCATCGGCACCTACCTGCGCGAACGAGCACCGCAGAGCGGCCTGCTGGCGGTCGAGCCCGCGGGCGCTGCCTCGCTCACCGCCGCGCTGGTCGCCGGTGCGCCGGTGACGCTGCCCGAGATCGACCCGTTCGTCGACGGTGCGGCCGTGCGCCGCATCGGCGAACTGCCCTACCGGGCGGCGGCATCGTTCGGCGGCCGGATGGTCTCGCACGCTTCGCTGCCACTGCTCACCACGCCCGAATCCTCCTCCGGCACAGCGCCTTTCCGGGTGATGCTGGTCGACGAGGGCGCCATCTGCACCGCGATGCTCGACCTCTATCAGAGCGAAGGCATCATCGCCGAGCCCGCGGGCGCACTGGCCACCGCGGCGTTGGCCGAGATCGACATCGAACCGGGCAGCACGGTCGTGGTGCTGGTCTCGGGCGGTAACAACGACGTCTCGCGCTACGGCGAGATCATCGAACGCTCGCTCGTGCACCGCGGTCTCAAGCACTACTTCCTGGTCGATTTCCCCCAGGAACCCGGTGCGCTGCGCCGCTTCCTCGACGACGTCCTCGGCCCGGACGACGACATCACCATGTTCGAGTACGTCAAGCGCAACAACCGGGATACCGGGGCCGCGCTGGTCGGCATCGAACTCGGCGCCACCGACGACCTGGCCTCGCTCATGCACCGCATCGAGGAGTCCCCGATCCAGGCCGAACGCCTGGAACCGGGTTCCCCCGCCTACCGTTATCTGACGTAGGAGCGCCGCGCGGCGGTCACGCCGCCGCGCGGTCCTCGCGATGTCCGGACGCGCGACTCGCGCGCACGCTCGACACGACCAGCGGCAGCAGCCAGCCCATGGCGAGCTGGTCGTAGGGCAGCAGTATCTGGTCGAGACGGTTGTGGACGTAGGCCACCGAGAGTCCCGACTGCGGGTCGACCCAGCCGAACGAACCGCCGAGTCCGATGTGGCCGAAACCGTGCCGTGCGCCGGGGACGGGCAACGAGTGGTAGCCCAGGTGCCACATCATCGGAAGATAGAACAGCGCGTGGTCGAGCCGATACGTCTGGACCCGGCGGATCGCGGTGTGCGTGCTCGGCCGCAGATACGGCGTACCGTCGACGCTGACGCCGTCGGCCAGCGCGGCATACATCCTCGCCAGCCCGGCGGCGGTCGCGACACCGTTGCCCGCGGGCATCTCGGTGTTCAGGATCGTGGGGTCGTCACCGTCGAGAATGCCGTCGAGGCCGGGCACGAACAGGCACCGAGCCGCCGCACCGAGCGGTCCGGGCAGCCGGAACCCGACCTTGGCGAGGAAGCCCGCGGCGAGCGGGTGCGCGGCGAAGCTCATGTGCGCGCCGACCAGCCGGGCGTACTCGGTCGACGAGTCCGCGGCGGGACGCCCGAGGTGGATGCCATCGATACCGAGCGGATCGGTGACCTCGCTGCGGATCAGCTCGCTCATACTCCGGCCGGTCACGCCCCTGGCCAGGCCCGCGAGTAGCCAGCCGTAGGTCAGTGCGTGGTAGGTGGGGGTGCCGAGCATCCGGTCGGGAGTGGCCAGCGCGAGGCGATCCTCCATCAGTTCGTGATCGAGGGCTTCCGCGGCGGTGCCGGCGACCATGGACAGCGACGAGAGTCCGGCGCGGTGGGTGAGCACGTCGGCGACGGTGATCGAACCCTTCCCGTGCGCGGCGAAGCGCGGCCAGTACTCGGCGATCGGCGCCTGGTAGTCGATCAGCCCGCGATCGGCGAGCCGGTGGATGACGGTGGCGGTGACGCCCTTGGTCGCGGAGAACACGATCGCCCCGGTGTCCGCGGTCCACGGCCGATCACCCGCGCTACCGGCCCAGAAATGGGCGAGAGGTTCACCGTGGCGATAAACCGCGAGTGCCCCGCCCGCGTCGCGGCGATGGCCGATCAAGGTGGCGAAAGCGCGCACCAGCGGGCCGAATCCAGCCGGGGCGTAACCCCCGACACCGGCCGGGAGGGCAGTGCTTTCCTGCCCGTAAGCGTCGTTGCTCATCATCCGACTATACGGTGTTATGTCTATTCGGCAATGGCGCGTTTCGGACCTGTGGCCGACCCGTAGCCGGGCGAAATCACTCGGTGACCACCGTGCCCGCGCCGTCACCTTCCTCTAGCACGGCGAAACTGTGACCCGAAACAAGTGTTCCCGCACCACTTTCGGTGGCGGGCGACCAGGCGAGCAGCACGCGACCGTGCACCGGGATCACCACTTCGTCCTCGGCGAGGTTGCACACCACTGATATTCGGCCACGACGCAGGATGAACCAACGTTGTGCTTCGTCATAGTCGGCCCACACGCGTTCCAGCCATGGATCGGTGAACTCGGGCCGGGATTTACGCAAGGCCAGCAGGCCGCGATAGCAGGCGAGCAACCGGGCGTGCGGTTCGCGACCGACCTCGGTCCAGTCGAGCTTGGACCGGGCGAAGGTGGCCGGGTCCTGCGGGTCGGGCACCTCCTCGGTGGACCAGCCGTGCTCGGCGAATTCGGCGCGGCGCCCGCTGGCGGTAGCCGCGGCGACGACCGGGTCGGTGTGGGAGGTGAAGAATTGGAACGGGGTCCGCGCACCCCACTCCTCGCCCATGAACAGCATCGGGGTGCTCGCCGAGAGCAGCACCAGCGCCGCCTTCACCGCGAGCTGGCCGGGTGTGAGGTAGGCGCTGGGGCGATCACCGATCGCGCGATTGCCGATCTGATCGTGGTTACAGGTGTAACCGAGCAGCGCGCTGCCGGGGACGAGGTCGCGCCGCAGCGGAGCACCGTGGCTGCGGCCACGGAAGCTGGAATAGGTCGCGGCGTGGAAGAACCCGTGGGTGAGTGTCTGCGTGAGGCAGGCCAGTGAACCGAAATCGGCGTAGTAGCCCTGCCTTTCGCCGGAGACAGCCGTGTGGACGGCGTGGTGCAGGTCGTCGTTCCACTGGCCGGTGAGCCCGTAGCCGCCTGCCGCGCGTGGGGTGATCAGGCGAGGGTCGTTGAGGTCGCTCTCGGCGATCAAGCTGAGCGGTCGGCCCAGATGTGCTGCCAGTGCGGTGGTTTCGACGGTGAGCTCGTCGAGCAGGTGGGTGGCGGTGCGGTCGACCAGCGCGTGCACGGCGTCGATGCGCAGTGCGTCGACGTGGAATTCGCGGAGCCAGCGCAGGGCGTTGTCGATGATGTAGGCGCGGACCGCGTCCGAGCCGGGACCGTCGAGGTTGAGAGTCTGTCCCCAGGTGTTGCGGCCGGTGGTGAGATAGGGGCCGAAGCGTGGCAGATAGTTGCCGCAGGGGCCGAGATGGTTGTAGACCACGTCGAGGCAGACCGCGAGGCCGCGGGCGTGGCAGGCGTCGACGAAGCGTTGCAGGCCGTCGGGGCCGCCGTAGCTTTCCTGCACCGCGTACCATCCGACGCCGTCGTAGCCCCAGTTGTGGGCGCCGTCGAAGGCGTTGACCGGCATGAGTTCGACGGTGGTGACGCCGAGGGTGACGAGGTGGTCGAGGTGCTCGATCGCCGCGTCGAAGGTGCCGTCGGGGGTGAAAGTGCCGATGTGAAGCTCGTAGAAGACCGAGCCGGCAAGTGGTCTGCCTGTCCAGTTCTGGTCGGTCCAGGCTGTTTGGTCGAGGTCGTGAACGGCGGAGCTCGCGTGCACGCCGTCGGGTTGGCGGGCCGAGCGCGGGTCGGGCAGGACCGTCGGGTCGTCGTCGATGAGAAACCCGTATCGCGCCCCCTGACCTGCGTCGACACGCACCGACCAGTTGCCGCCGCCGTTTCTTCGCATCGGGTACTCGACCCCGTCCAGTCGCAGCCGCACCGCTCCCGCCGCCGGAGCCCACACCCGAAACTGCCTCATCGGCCCAGCATCGCATGCCCCGCGCCGGCATGCTCGATCAACGATTCACCGCGCGTGTGCGGCGACCCCGACCGGTCCGGCGCCGATGCACAGCGACTGCCGCTCGTCGAGGGACCTGATCCGCAAGGTGTCGCCACCACCGAGGAGCCGGACGTACACGGTGTTCAAGCCCGCGCGCACGTCGGCGATCGTCTCGGTCTCGCCCTCGAAGGACAGGGCGATCCGGCCGTCCCGTTCGGCGTTGTAGTTCACCTGGGCGGTCCAGTCGCGAATCTGCATCGGGCCGTCGAGTGGGAGCTTGGTGCCGGTGGTGCCGGGCACGCGGTACCCGCAGCGGGGTTCGGGGCCCTCGACGATGGCGCGGTTCCACCAGACCTGCGCGTCGACGATGGCGCCTTCGTCGGTGATCATCCGCAAGCGTGGGGTCGAGAGGGCGAAGGTGGTGGGGGTCGCGATCGGGGCGAAGACGCGGTCGGTCATGTTCTCGGGGAAAGCCAACGGGTTCAAGACATTCCACGGAACTTCTTGCGGCAGCAGCGGCGCGTCGGCGGCGCCGGGAAGAGCGGCACGCACGCCGGTGACGTAGGTACGGGCCGGGCTCGGCTCCCATGACCTGGTGAAGGTGATCGTCGAGTACACACTGCTCGCGAGGAACACGATGATCGCCGCGATACCCACTGTCCGCCGAGCCCGACCGTCGCGTCTCACCTCGACCGCGGCCGATCCACTGACGGTGCTCGAACTCGACCGGTGGCGGCGGGGCGCCAGCGCGATCAACGCGAGCGCGGCGGTGGCGATGACGGCGAAATCGGCGAAATAGCGCACCGACTGCAGGAGCAGACCCGCGGTACTCGGCCCGTCACGGAGGAGGACGACGGGGGCGATTGTCAGGACCGCGTATCCGGCGGCGCACACCCAGATCGCGGCGACTCGGCAGCGGGTGCGAATCGTCCACGCCGCGAACAGAATCAGTGACAGCCAGCTCAGCGCGACCAGCAAGCTCGGCGAATCCGCCCACGGGGTGGCGGGTTGCCAGCGTTCCCAGTGCCATGGGCCGCCGAACAGCGCGGGCACCAATCCGTCGGACAGCGCGCGGCTCCACAGGGCGCCGGGATGTTCGGGTGCCGAGAGTCCCCTCGGACGTTGGATGACAAGCAGAAAACACGCCGACCACGCCAGCAGCACCGCACCGGCCGCCGTCCACAGCGCGCCCCCACGCCGAGCGGCCGACCGCACAGATCCCCCCGTCACGTGGGCGGCCAGCACCGCCACCGCGAAAGCCACCGGCAGCACGACCACCGATTTCTCGAAGAACAGCAACGCCACCGCGAACACCGCCGCGCCCGACACCGCGTACCTGCGCTGCCCGGTGCGCACCAACCGCACCGCGTCCGCGCTCACCCACGCCAGCGCGATCTGCAACGGCAGCGCGTTCACCGCCGCCGACCACCAGGCGAACGCGGGCACCGTCAACGGGACGAACAGGTAGAACGCCAGGGGTCCGAGCATGCGGGCGCGAAGCCCGAGCAGCACGATCAACAGTCGCAGCACCGCCAGCGAAACGAGCAGTTGCAATCCGGTCAGCACCACGACGGCGACTGCCCAATTCAACGGCGCCACCTCGGTGACCAGCCAGGTCAGCACGAACGCCAACGGCATCACGTGCCCGTCGTGACTGGTGAACAGCAATTCCGTCGACAACACCGGCTGACTGCTCACCCGGCCGATCAGCAGGAAATCGTCCCAGTAGAAGAATCCCGAGGCGGCCACCCAGCCGCGCAGGACCAGCTGCGCCAGGATCATCATCGCCGCGACGAGCAACACCGCGCGGCCGGACATCCGCCACGGCACCGGCCGCGATCGGTCCCGGGAGTGGGGCGGCGAGTCGAGCAGCGGCACTGACGTCACGCCTCTCGACGCTAGCTCCTGGTTCGCGGGGCGGCCATCACGACCCACCACAGGGGTGGCACCGATGGTCTGTGTTCGCCCACATGTTCATTTTGTACTGATCTGTTCAAAACGTGCTACGGTCGTCGAATGGCCCGACCCAAGGAATTCGACGAGCATCGCGCGGTGGACGCCGCCATGCGGGCGTTCTGGTCCGCCGGTTACGAGGCGACCTCCACCCAGGACCTCTGCGCCGCGACAGGTTTGGGCCGCAGCAGCATCTACAACACCTTCACCAGCAAACGCGACCTGTTCGATCGCGCACTGCGCCACTACATCACCACGAAGAACGCACCCCTGTTCGACATCCTCGACAGCGACGCACCGGCCAGGGAGCGGATCGGCACCATTCTGCGCCGGACCGCGCAGGCGCCCGACAGCGAACCCGCGGGCTGTCTCGTGGTCAACTCGATCGTCGAACTCGCCCCCCACGATGCCGCCGCACGGGCCACCCTGCGCGCCGACGAGGAGCGCCGCCTCGACGCACTCACCGCGACGATCGAAAGTGGCCAGCGCGCAGGCGAATTCGCGACCGACCGCGACGCGCGCGCCATCGCCCAGTTCCTGACCGCCACCATCAGCGGCATGCGCGTCGCGGCGCGCGGCGGGGCGGATCATGCCACCCTCACCGCGATCGCCGAAACCGCGATGCACTGCCTCTGAGATCCAGCGGCCCGACCCGACTTTCACCATGCCCCAGTTTTGAACCAATTGATCCAAAATAGAACGAAAGGTTGTCATGCCGACCGCTGTGTACATCCTGGGCCTGTCCATCTTCGCCCAGGGCACCTCCGAGCTGATGCTGGCCGGCCTCCTCCCGGAAATGGCCGCCGACCTTGGTGTCTCCATTCCCAGTGCGGGACTGCTCATCTCGGCCTTCGCGCTGGGCATGCTGGTCGGCGCGCCGCTGCTGGCCGTGGTGACCCTGCGCTGGCCGCGCCGTGACGCCCTGCTGGCCTTCCTCGCGATCTTCGTCGCCGCCCACGTCGTCGGCGCGCTGAGCGGCGACTACTGGGTGATCTTCGGGACCCGAGTGGTGAGCGCCTTCGTCTACGCGGGGTTCTGGGCGCTGGCGGCGGCGACCGCGGTGAGCCTGGTGGCGCCCCAGTTGCGCGGGCGGGCGATGAGCATCGTCGCGGGTGGGCTCACCATCGCCACGATCTTCGGGGTGCCCGCGGGCACGGTCATCGGCCAGAATCTGGGCTGGCGCGCGGCCTTCTGGGCGGTCGCCGTGCTGTCCGCGCTGACGATGATCGGTGTGTTCGCGAAGATTCCCGGCGGTCGACCCGCCACGGTCCCGGTGCTGCGCAGCGAACTGCGGGTGATGGCGAACCCGCGACTGTGGGTGTCCTATGGCGCCACCGCGCTGTCGACGGGTTCGGCGTTCGTCACCTTCGCCTACCTCGGCGCGATGCTGGCCGACACCACCGGCATCTCGGTGGCGTGGGTTCCCGCGGTGCTCGGCCTGTACGGCGTCGGCGGGTTGATCGGCATCACGATCGGCGGTCGATTCGCCGACGCGCACCCGTTCCGCACACTGTACGTGGGGGCCGTGGGAATGACGGTGGTCGCGGCCGCGATCGCCGTGACCGCGTACTCCCCCGCCCCGATGATCGTTCTCGTCCTACTGCTCGGCGCTTTCGGTTTCGCGACCAATCCGGCGTTGAACACTCGCGTCTTCACGCTGGCGGACGGGGCCCCGACGCTGGCCGCGGCGACCAACTACTCGGCGTTCAACGTCGGGATCACCGTCGGTCCGTGGCTGGGTGGACTGGCCATCGGCGCCGGGCTCGGCTTCACCTCGGTCGGCTGGATCGGCGCCGGACTCGGGCTGGCCATGCTCGTCACCGTCGCCCTGTCCCACCGGCTGGAACGTCGGCCCCGAACGGCCGCTGCTACCTCCGAGCCGCGTGTACCCGCGTTGATCCACCCGTAGTTCGTTTCCGGCTTCCTCAGCCCAGGCAGCCGGGGCCGAGCAGCGCTTTCAGGTCACCCATCAGCGCCGAGGACGGGGAGACCCGCCAGGCGTCGTCGAGTTTGAGCATGGTGGTCTTCTCGCGAGCGCCGACGTGGCGGATGAAGACATCCGAGGTGCCCTGGTGACGGGTGAGGACCTTCTTGAGTTCACCGAGCTTGTCGGGCGTACACATCCGGGTCGTCATCACCACCGCCACCGGCTTGGCGACACCGATGGCCGAAAGATCGGGGACGACAAGGTCGTTGGCGATCAGCGAGATGCGGTCGTCGCGCACGGAGACCCTGGCCTTCACCAGCACCACGGCGTCTTCGACCACGTCCATGCCGTAGACCGAGTACGACTGCGGGAAGAACAGCACCTCCACACCACCGGTGAGATCTTCCAATTGCGCCGAGGCCCAGGCCAATCCGTTCTTGTTGATGCGGCGGTTCACCGAGGCGAGGATGCCGCCGATGGTCACCTGCGCGCCGTCCTTGACGTCGCCTTCCAGGATCGCCGGGATGGGGGTGTCGACCTGGGCGGCCAGTACGTGTTCGACACCGTTGAGCGGGTGCCCGGATACGTAGAGGCCCAGCATCTCACGTTCGAGAGCGAGCTTGTGCTTGGTCTCCCATTCGTCTTCCGGCACTTTGACGTTGAATACCGACGCCATCGAGTCGTCGCCGTCGCCGAGGCCACCGAACAGGTCGAACTGGCCGATCGCCTCGGCCTTCTTGGTCGACATCACCGCGTCGATCGCATCGGAGTGAATCAGCAGCAGGCCCTTGCGTGGGTGCCCGAGCGAGTCGAATCCGCCTGCCTTGATGAGGGATTCGGTGACCTTCTTGGAACAGGCGATCGCGTCGATCTTGTTCAGATAGTCGGAGAAGTCGGTGAACTTCGACTTCTCCCTGCGAGCGTTGATGATCGAGCCGACCACGTTGGTGCCGACGTTGCGGACCGCGCCGAGGCCGAACCGGATGTCGGTGCCGACGGAGGCGAAGTTCAGCTCCGATTCGTTGACATCGGGCGGCAGCACCGTGATGCCCATCTTGCGGCAATCCGACAGGTAGATCGCGGCTTTGTCCTTGTCGTCACCGACGGAGGTGAGCAGACCCGCCATGTACTCGGCCGGATAGTTGGCCTTGAGGTAGGCGGTCCAGAAGGAGACGAGGCCGTAGCCGGCGGCGTGCGATTTGTTGAACGCGTACCCGGCGAACGGGAGAATCGTGTCCCACAGTGCCTTGATGGCGGGCTCGGAGAAATCATTGGCGAGCATGCCGTCGCGGAAGCCGGCGTAGGCCTCTTCCAGGACGGAGAGCTTCTTCTTACCCATGGCGCGGCGCAGGATGTCGGCTTGGCCGAGCGAGTACCCGGCCACCTTCTGCGCGATCTGCATGATCTGTTCCTGATAGACGATCAGGCCGAAGGTGTCGGCCAGGATGTCCTTCAGTGGCTCTTCGAGTTCGGGGTGGATCGGTTTGACTTCTTGCCGGTTGTTCTTGCGGTCGGCGTAGTCGTTGTGGGCGTTCATGCCCATCGGGCCGGGTCGGTACAGCGCGAGGACGGCGACGATATCGCCGAAGCCGGTGGGCTGCATGCGGCGCAGCAGGTCGCGCATGGCACTGCCGTCGAGCTGGAAAACACCGAGAGTGTCGCCGCGGGCGAGCAATTCGTAGGTGGCCGGGTCGTCGAGCGGCAGGTTGTCCATGTCGAGATCGATGCCGCGGTTGGCCTTGATGTTCTCCAGGGCGTCACCGATGACGGTGAGGTTGCGCAGACCGAGGAAGTCCATCTTCAGCAGGCCGATGGCCTCGCACGACGGGTAGTCCCAACCGGTGATGATCGCGCCGTCCTGCGCGCGCTTCCACACCGGGATCGCGTCGGTGAGCGGCTCTGAGGACATGATGACCGCGCAGGCGTGCACACCCGCGTTGCGGATCAGGCCTTCCAGGCCTTTCGCGGTCTCGTAGATCTTGGCGATATCGGGGTTGGAGCCGATGAGCTCACGCACCTCGGCGGCTTCCTTGTACCGCTCGTGATCGGGATCGGTGATGCCCGAGACCGAGATGTCCTTGGCCATGATCGGCGGCGGCAGCGCCTTGGAGATCTGGTCGGCGATGGCGAAACCGGGCTGGCCGAACAGGACTCGCGCGGAGTCCTTGATCGCGGCCTTGGTCTTGATGGTGCCGAAGGTGATCACCTGGGCGACCCGGTCGCTGCCCCACTTCTCGGTGGCGTAGCGGACCATCTCACCGCGGCGGCGATCATCGAAGTCGATATCGATATCGGGCATCGACACGCGCTCGGGGTTGAGGAATCGCTCGAACAGCAGACCGTGCGGGATGGGGTCGATATTGGTGATGCCCATCGCGTAGGCGACCAGCGAACCGGCCGCCGAACCACGGCCGGGACCGACGCGGATGCCGACTTCCAGCGCGTGCTTGATCAGGTCGCCGACGACGAGGAAGTAGGCCGGGAAACCCATCTCGCAGATGACTTTGAGTTCGAAGTCGGCGCGGTCGAGGTATTCGCGCGAGGGACCGTCCGGGAAGCGACGATCGAGACCATCGAGGACTTCCTTGCGCAACCAGCTGGCCTGGTCGTGGCCCTCGGGCACCGGGAAGACCGGCATCCGGTCGCGATGGGCCCACACGTCGTCGTAGGACTGGACCCGCTCACCGATGAGCTCGGTGTTGTCACACGCGCCGGGGACCTCGGCATCCCAGATCGCGCGCATCTCCGCGGCGGACTTGAGGTAGTAGCCGTCACCGTCGAACTTGAAACGGGTCGGGTCCGAGAGCGTCTTGCCGGTCTGAATGCACAGCAGCGCTTCGTGGTTGACCGACTGGTCCTTGGTGACGTAATGGCAGTCGTTGGTGGCGATCGGCGGGATGCCGAGCTGCTTGCTGATGTCGATCAGGCCCTCGCGGACCCGGCGCTCGATGGACAGACCGTGGTCCATCACCTCGAGGAAGAAGTTGTCGGCGCCGAAGATCTCCTGCCACTTCGCGGCGGCTTCGAGCGCTTCGCGATCGTGGCCGAGGCGCAGGCGCGTCTGCACCTCACCCGACGGGCAGCCAGTGGTCGCGATGATGCCCTCGGCGTGCTGGGCGATGATCTCCTCGTCCATCCGCGCCCACTTGCCCAGCTGACCCTCGATCGAGGCCAGGCTCGACAGCTTGAACAGGTTGCGCAGACCGGTCGCGTTCTCGGCCACCATCGTCATGTGGGTGTAGGCACCCGAGCCGGAGACGTCGTCGCCCTTCTGGCCGGGGTCGCCCCACTTCACGCGCTTGGTGTCGAAGCGCGAGCCGGGCGCGATGTAGGCCTCGATGCCGATGATCGGCTTGATGCCCGCCTTCTTGGCCGAGTTGTAGAACTCCGAGGCGCCGTACATGTTGCCGTGGTCGGTCATGCCGACCGCGGTCATGCCCAACCGATCCGCCTCCGCGAACAGCGGCGAGATCTTCGCCGCGCCATCGAGCATCGAGTACTCGGTGTGGTTGTGCAGGTGAACGAACGATCCGGACGGAGCCAAGACGGTCCTTCCTCCCATAGAGTCGGCGGGGGTTGGCCTTGGCATTCTATGCACGGGGGTCCGACACATTTCGCACTCGGCGCGCGCGCCACGAACCGCACCTCGTGTGGGGCGGCGTATCGTGGTGAACGTCACGACGGGCGCTCGAGCTCGCGAAGAAGTCGACCTGGTCCGATTCCGGTGCCCACACCGACATAATCGATCCGTGCACTCCAATCGGCCGACTCGATGACCCCTTTCATCGTCGCCGCCGCGGTCGTCGCCCTGCTGGTCGTGGCCTTGCTGGTGTGGCGACGTACGCAGCGGGTTGTCACCACCCCCGCACAGCGCGCCGTCCACCAAGCGCTGCACACCGCGTCGCTGGCCGCCGTGCCGTTGCGGCGCGGGCTGACCGAGGAGTCCGCGAACGAGGCGGCGCCGCACCTGCGCGCGCTCGCGGGCGCCGAAGCGCTCGGGATAGCTGATGCGGAGGGGACACTGCTGGCCTGGGATGGTCCGCATGCGGGGATGCTCGCGCTGTTCGCTGACGCGGGCCGCCGGGCTGTCGCGGACGAGCGGCCGGTGCTGGTGGCCGGTGACGAGCACACGTTGATCGCGCAGCCGTTGTCGATCGACGGGGGCGCGGCGGTCGGCGCGCTCGGAATGGTGACGACCGGCACACCGGGGCCGGGGATGCTCGGGGCGGCGGCGGAGGTGGCGCGGTACGCCTGTGGGCAGTTGGAGCTCGCCGAGCTGGATGCCTCGCGCGCTCGCGTCGACCGGGCCGAATTGCGTGCGCTGCGGGCTCAGATCAGCCCGCACTTCATCTACAACGCGCTCAACACGATCGCCTCGTTCGTCCGCACCGACCCGGATCGGGCCCGCGAACTGATTCTCGAATTCGCCGACTTCACCCGCTACTCCTTCCGCGCCGCGGGCGAATTCACCGTGCTCGCCGACGAACTCCGCAATATCGAGCGATACCTGGCGCTGGAACAGGCCCGCTTCGGCGATGCGCTCGACGTGCGCCTGCGCATCGCACCGGAAGTCCTCGGCGTCGTCCTGCCCTTCCTCGCCTTGCAACCGCTCGTCGAGAACGCGGTCCGGCACGGCCTCGCCGGGGGCGGGCGGGGCGGCCAGCTCAGCATCGTCGCCAGCGACGCGGGCACCGACTGCCTGATCAGCGTCGAAGACGACGGCATCGGCATGGACCCCGACCTCCTGCGCTCAGGCGCGCTCGACGCCGTCGACACCGGCTCCGGCCCGGCCCGCACCGGCGAGGCGGCCCACGTCGGCCTCGCCAACGTCGACGACCGCCTGCGCGCCGCCTTCGGCAACGACTACGGCCTTGTCGTGGAAACCGCACCCGGCGCCGGCACGAAGGTCAGCATGCGCGTGCCGAAGTTCCGCGCCGGTATCCGCGCCTGATGCGCCTCGAACGGCAGCGTTCGACACCACCGTCACGGGTGCCGGTTACCATGGATGGGTTGTGACTTGGAACACCGAAGAACCCTCGACCGCCCTGCGGGTGCTCGCCGTCGACGATGAGAAACCGGCGCTGGATGAGCTCGTGTATCTGCTGAGCACGCAGGCCGGGGTCGGGGAGATTCATCGGGCGGGTGAGGCAACGGGTGCGCTGCGGTTGCTGCGGGCGCATCCGATCGACGCGGTGTTCCTCGATATCGATATGCCAGGGCTCACGGGAATGGAATTGGCCGGGATTCTGTCGGAATTCGCGGAGCCACCCGCGGTGGTTTTCGTCACCGCGCACGATGACCACGCGGTGGCCGCATTCGATTTGGGGGCAGTCGACTATCTGCTGAAACCGTTGCGGGGCGCTCGGTTGGGTGAGGCGGTGCGGCGGATTCTGGCGGGGCGGGTTTCGGTGCCCGCGGCGGTGGTGGCCGAGTCCGCGCATCCCAGTGAGGTGATTCCGGTGGAGCTCGGCGGGGTGACCACCTTGGTGAATCGGGCCGATGTGGCGTGGGTCGAGGCGGATGGTGACTACGCGCGGTTGCATACCGGGAGTGGATCGCATTTGGTGCGGATTCCGTTGTCGGCGTTGGAATCACGATGGGAGGACGCGGGTTTTCTGCGGGTGCATCGGTCGTATCTGGTGGCATTGCGATTGGTCACCGGGTTGCGCAGTTCCGGTAACGGGACGGTGGTGTGTCTGCGGGCAGAGGGGGCGGCCGGGGCGGTGGAGTTACCGGTGAGCAGGCGGCAGGTGCGTGAACTCAAGCAGCGGCTGGTGCACGGGCCCCGGCAGAATTGGTCGCAGCGGTGACGGGTCCGCAGCGACCGCCGCGCGAACGCGTGGTGCTGGCGCAGCGGCGGGGTGCGCGTCAGGTGCGCACTCGCACAGAGGTGGTCGAGCAGACCGATCTGGGCGCGGCGTTGATCGGTGGGCTGATCCGGGCGCAGCTGGGTCTGGCATTGCGCCTGGGGCTGGTGGTGGCGGTCGGGTTCGGCGCGCTGCCGGTGCTGTTCGGCATCGACACGATCGCCGAGGCCGCGGTGCTCGGGATCCGCCTGCCGTGGCTGATCCTCGGCGTGGTCGCGTTCCCGGTGCTCTACGCGGTGGGGTGGTCCTATGTTCGCCTCGCCCAACGCAACGAGGACGACTTCCTGGAACTGGCCGGGGACTGACACATGCCCTGCGACCAGACGCCGACCCCATGAGCCCCGACAATCCCGCGCTCACGGTCGCCGCCCTGCTGCTGGCGGCGCTTGCCACTGTCGGCATCGGATTCTATGGAGTGCGCCTGTCCCGCACGACTTCCGACTTCCTGGTCGCCTCACGCACAGTGGGTTCGCGGTGGAACGCGGCCGCGATCTCCGGTGAATACCTCTCCGCCGCTTCTTTTCTCGGCGTCGCCGGATTGATCGCCAAGTACGGCGCGGACGCCCTGTGGTATCCGGTGGGTTTCACCGCGGGCTATCTGGGTCTGCTGATGTTCGTGGCGGCGCCGCTGCGCCGATCCGGCGCGTACACCGTGCCGGACTTCGCCGAATTCCGATTGGGATCTATTCGGTTGCGGCGCATGGCGGCTGGTCTCGTTGTACTGGTGTGCGCGGTCTATCTGATCCCCCAGTTCCAGGGCGCCGGACTGACCCTGCACATTCTGCTCGGGGTGCCTGCGTGGGTGGGTGCGGTCGCCGTCGGCGCGATCGTCTTGGTGAATGTGATCGGCGGCGGTATGCGGTCGGTGACGCTGGTGCAGGCATTCCAATACTGGCTGAAATTGACCGCGGTGGCGGTGCCCGCGCTGGTGCTCGGGATGCATTTCCTGGCCGATGAACGACCGGTCGCCACGCCCGTGCCACCGACCGTCGACGAACGAACCGCCGTCGATATCTCCACCGATGTGGTGGTGCACCTGGATGTTTCACAGCGGGTCACGATCACCGGGACGCTCGACGGGCACGCGGTCGAGGGGCCGGTCGTGCTGACACCGGGCGATCACACCCTCGCCTCGGGCACCGAATTGATCCTCGCGCCGGGTTCGGCCGTCCCGGTGGTGGCCGGCGCACCGGCCGACGGCGCGAGCTGGGTGGCTCCCGGCGGCGGCTTCGGCGGGGAACATCCCCAGTACCAGGTGTTCTCGCTGATCGTGGCGACCTTCCTCGGCACCATGGGACTGCCACACGTGCTCGTGCGCTTCTACACCAACCGCGACGGACCGTCGGCGCGCCGGACCGCGCTGACCGTGATCGGGCTGGTCGGCGTCTTCTACCTGTTCCCGATCCTGCTCGGCGTCTTCGCCCGGCTCTACGTGCCGCAACTGCTGATCACCGGCGCCTCCGACGCGGCGGTCGTACTGCTGCCCGGCGCGGTTCTCGGCGGCCTCGGCGGACAACTGCTGGCCGCGTTGGCGGCGGCCGGGGCGATCGCGGCGTTCCTGTCCACCTCGTCGGGGCTGCTGGTCAGTCTGGCGGGCGTGCTCAGTACCGACGTGCTGCGCGGGCGGATCCGGGACTTCCGGCTCGCCGCCCTGGTCGCGGGCCTGGTCCCGCTGACGCTCGCGGTGACCGTCGCGTCCCTCGATCTGTCGCGCACCGTCGCCCTCGCCTTCTCGGTGGCCGCGTCGACGCTGTGTCCGCTGCTCGTGCTCGGCATCTGGTGGCGCGGACTCACCGCGACCGGCGCGGCCGCTGGCATGCTCACCGGCGGCATCACCGCGGGCGGCGCGACCGTGCTGGCAGTGCTCGGTGGCGTCTCCCCCGACCTGGCGAACGGCTGGCCCGCCGCGATCGTCGACTATCCGGGCGCGGTCAGCGTGCCACTGGCCTTCGCCGTCACCATCCTGGTCAGCCTCGCCACCACCGGCCAGGATCCGCGGACGGTCGCCGGGGTCTTCCTGCGCATGCACGCGCCCGAACGACTCGGGATGAGCGCCGATCGCGACCCCGAAAACGCCACTCACCGGTGATCTCGGGCCGACCGTTCGTCGCACCACATCGACCGCTCACCGCACGGGCGGCCACCTTCACCGAGTGACCCACGCCACACCATCATGCACCCGCCTCCGGGGACCTACCGTCATCTCCACGCACGACCCCCCTTCACGCTAGGACGACCGGCATGACCCAAACCGACACCGAGGCGCCAGATCCGCGCACGCCGAGTGCCGACGAATGGCTCGCGGTACAGGCGAGTCCGCAGTTCCAAGAGCTGCGAAACCGTCTGCGCCGCTTCATCTTCCCGATGACCGCGCTGTTTCTGGTGTGGTACCTGAGCTACGTGTTGCTCGGCGCCTACGCGCACGACTTCATGGCACAGAAGGTCTTCGGCAACATCAATGTGGGCCTGCTGCTCGGACTCGGGCAGTTCGTCTCCACATTCCTCATCACCGGGCTCTACGTCCGTTTCGCCAACCGTGAACTGGACCCGCGTGCCGCGGCCATCCGCGAAGAACTCGAAGGGGGCCAGGCATGAGCGTCACCCTTGCCGCGTCTTCGACGGTGGGCAATCCCATCGCCAATATCGCCATCTTCCTGCTGTTCGTCGCGGTCACCATGGTCGTGGTGATCCGGGCCAGCCGCAACAACGCCAGTGCCGCGGACTATTTCACCGGCGGGCGCGGCTTCTCCGGTCCGCAGAACGGCGTCGCCATCGCCGGTGACTACCTGTCGGCCGCGAGCTTCCTCGGCATCGCGGGCGCGATCGCCGTCTACGGCTACGACGGGTTCCTGTATTCGATCGGGTTCCTCGTCGCCTGGCTCGTCGCGCTGCTGCTGGTGGCCGAGATGCTGCGCAACACCGGCAAATTCACCATGGCCGATGTGCTCAGCTTCCGGCTCAAGGAAGGCCCGGTGCGCACCGCGGCCGCGCTGACCACCCTCACCGTGTCGCTGTTCTATCTGCTCGCGCAGATGGCGGGCGCCGGCGGCCTGGTCGCGCTGCTGCTCGATATCTCCAGTCGCGCGGGACAATCCGTCGTGATCGCCGCCGTTGGCGTGCTGATGATCGTGTACGTGCTGGTCGGCGGCATGAAGGGCACCACATGGGTGCAGATCATCAAGGCGGTGCTGCTGATCGCGGGCGCCGCGCTGATGACGGTGATGGTGCTGGCCAAGTTCGGCTTCAACTTCTCCGACATCCTCGGTGCCGCACAGGAATCGGTGAGCGAGTCCACCAGCAAGGCGGTCGCCGCCCGCGATGTGCTCGCGCCCGGCGCGCAGTACGGCGGCAGTGAGATGTCCAAGCTGAACTTCCTGTCGCTCGGCCTGGCACTGGTACTCGGCACCGCGGGTCTGCCGCACGTGCTGATGCGCTTCTACACGGTGCCGACCGCGAAAGAGGCTCGGCGCTCGGTGGTGTGGGCGATCGGCCTGATCGGTGCCTTCTACCTGTTCACCCTGGTGCTCGGTTACGGCGCGGCGGCCATCGTCGGCCCGGACAAGATCCTCGCCGCGGCGGGTGGCCAGAACTCGGCGGCGCCGCTGCTGGCGTTCGAACTGGGTGGCGTGATCCTGCTCGGGGTGATCTCGGCGGTCGCGTTCGCGACGATCCTCGCGGTCGTAGCCGGACTCACCATCACCGCCTCGGCCTCGTTCGCGCACGACATCTACGCCAGCGTGCTCAAGAAGGGCAACGTCGACGAGGTCAAGCAGGTGCGGGTCTCGCGGATCACCGCGGTGGTGATCGGCGTGCTCGCGATCGGTCTCGGCATCCTCGCCAACGGCCAGAACATCGCGTTCCTGGTGGCGCTCGCCTTCGCGGTGGCGGCGGCGGCGAACCTGCCGACGATCCTGTACTCGCTGTTCTGGAAGCGCTTCAACACCACCGGCGCGCTGTGGTCGATGTACGGCGGCCTGATCTCGACCATCGTGCTCATCGTGTTCTCGCCCGCGGTGTCGGGCAACAAGACCGCGATGATCAAGGGTGCCGATTTCGACTACTTCCCCCTGGCCAACCCGGGCATTGTGTCCATTCCGCTGGCGTTCGCACTCGGCGTGCTCGGCACCTACCTGGGTGGCCGTGGCGAGCAGGTCGATCAGGCCAAGGCCGCGGAGATGGAAGTCCGGTCCCTGACCGGCGTCGGTGCGGAGAAGGCGATCTCGCACTAGCGCCACCCCTGCCCGTGCCGGTGGTTCGCCCCACCGGCACGGGTTGTTCCCCCACGTTTTCGAAGGAGAGTTTCTTGTGACCAGTTACCCGCCCGCCCAGGGTTTCGTCGAGCAGGCCAATGCCGATGCCGCGCTGTACGAGCAGGCGCGCACCGATCGCGACGGTTTCTGGGCCGAGCAGGCCAACCGGTTGCACTGGCACAAGCCCTTCACCGAGGTGCTCGACTGGTCCGACGCGCCGGTCGCGCGCTGGTTCGGCGACGGCGAACTCAACGTCGCCTACAACTGCCTCGACCGCCACGTGCTCGACGGGCACGGCGACCAGGTGGCCATCCACTGGGAGGGCGAGCCTGGCGATTCCCGGGCCATCACCTACTCGGAACTGCTCGATGAAGTGTGCAGGGCGGCAAATACTTTCACTACGCTCGGCCTCGTCGCCGGTGATCGGGTCGCGATCTACATGCCGATGGTGCCCGAAGCCATTGTGACGATGCTGGCGTGCGCGCGGCTCGGGCTCACCCACTCGGTGGTGTTCGCCGGGTTCTCCCCCACCGCCTTGCGTCAGCGGGTCGACGACGCCGAAGCCCGGCTGATCGTGACCACCGACGGGCAGTGGCGGCGCGGGAAGCCCGCCGCGCTGAAGTACGCCGTCGACGAGGCGCTGGGTTCGGATCCGTCCAGCGTCGAGCACGTGCTGGTGGTGCGCCGGGTCGGCCTCGACGTCCCGTGGACCGAGGTGCGCGATCTGTGGTGGGACGAAACCGTCGCTGTCGCTTCGCCTTCGCACGAGGCACAGGCCTTCCCCGCCGAGCACCCGCTGTTCATCCTCTACACCTCCGGCACCACCGGAAAGCCCAAGGGGATTCTGCACACGACCGGTGGATACCTCACCCAGACCGCCTACACCCATCACAACGTCTTCGATCACAAAGCGGGACAGGACGTGTACTGGTGCACCGCCGATATCGGCTGGGTGACCGGGCACAGCTACATCGTCTACGGGCCGCTCGCCAACCGCGCGACTCAGGTGGTGTACGAGGGCACTCCGAACTTCCCCGACGAGAATCGTCATTTCGAGATCATCGAGAAGTACGGCGTCACTATCTATTACACCGCGCCCACGCTGATTCGGACCTTCATGAAATGGGGCCGCGAGATCCCCGACGCCCACGACCTGAGCACCCTGCGGCTGCTCGGCTCCGTCGGCGAACCGATCAACCCCGAAGCCTGGCGCTGGTACCGAGAAGTGTTCGGCGCAAACGCGACTCCGATCGTCGACACCTGGTGGCAGACCGAGACCGGCGCCATCATGATCGCGCCGCTGCCGGGCGTCACCGCCACCAAGCCCGGCGCCGCGATGGGCCCCCTGCCGGGGATCTCCGCCAAGGTCGTCGATGACGAGGGCACGCCGCTGGCTTCCGACGAATCCGGGCTGCTCGTCCTCGATCAACCGTGGCCGTCGATGCTGCGCGGCATCTGGAACGACATGGACCGCTACCGCGAAACCTATTGGCAGCGTTTCGCTTCCGAAGGCTGGTACTTCGCCGGCGACGGGGCCAAGCTCGATGCCGACGGCGATCTGTGGATCCTGGGGCGCGTCGACGACGTGATGAATGTGTCCGGGCACCGCATCTCCACCGCCGAGGTGGAATCCGCGCTCGTCGGGCATCCCGCTGTCGCGGAGGCCGCCGTGGTCGGCGCGTCGGACGAGACCACCGGTCAGGGGATCGTCGCGTTCGTCATCCTCACGGGCTCGGCCGCCGCGGCCGAGGAGCTCGTCGCCGAGCTGAAGGCGGCGGTCTCGCTGGAGATCAGCCCGATCGCGCGGCCGCGCGAGATCCACATCGTGCCCGAGCTGCCCAAGACACGCAGCGGCAAGATCATGCGCCGACTGCTGCGCGATGTCGCCGAGGGCCGCGAACTCGGCGACACCTCGACACTGGTCGACCCGACGGTGTTCGAGTCGATCGCCACTGCGTGACGGATCGGTGCCGCGACGTAGCGGCCCGCGTCACGACGGACGTCCGATGGCGCGGGACCGGCCGTCCCGCGGCGCGGGCGCGCGGACCCGAATCCGCCGAAAGGACACAGCGTGAGCGCGCCGGATGGACGTAGCCCGCGCGGTACCGGGCATGCTGGGACGGTGGAGATACCAATGTTCCCGCTGGGTGCGGTGCTGCTACCCGGCGAATCGCTGTCATTACAGATCTTCGAGCCGCGGTACGTGGCGCTGGTCGAGGACTGCATGGACGGTCGGCGAGAGCCGGAATTCGGTGTCGTGCTGATCGCGCGTGGGCACGAGGTGGGTGGTGGTGAGGTGCGCACGGAGGTGGGCACCGTCGCCCGGATCACTGAGGTGATCGAGCTGCCCGGGTCTCGGTACCGGCTGCGCTGCAAGGGAACCGAGCGTCTCCGTATCGAGCAGTGGCTCGATGACGCGCCCTATCCCCAGGCTCTGGCGCAGGTCTGGCCCGACGGGCCCACCGACGGCGACGGCGAGTTGCTGTCTGGTCTCCGCGAGCGCGCGGCCCGCCTGCACGCGCTGACCGCACAGTTCGCCCGCCGCAACGGCATCCGTCGCCCGCCGCCGTCGGCCTCGCTCGACGAGCTGTCCGACGATCCGACCACTCGCTCCTACGAGCTCGCCGCTCGCCTGCCGATCGGCCCGACCGACCGCCAGGCGGCGCTGTCCGCCCCGGACCCCCACAGTCGGCTCGTGGCGCTGTCCACCGCGGTCGACGACGCGATCGCGATGATGGAGTTCCGCCTGCTGTGATGTAGTCCGACGCGAAGCCGCACCGGAAATGCACCACGCGAGTCCAGGGCCGAGGACTGATAAGCGAAGGGCCGCAGCAGATTCGGCGATGATCGCAGATCGGCGACTCTCCGGTCAGTCCGGTGCGGCGATGGTGATCACGATCTTGGCCCGAGCATGTTCGGTCTCCATGTACTCGATAGCGGCAGGCGTTTCGGCGAGCGGATAGGTCCGGTCGACGGCCGGGCGGAGCTTGCCCGATTCGATCAGTCCGCGGAGCTCGGTCAGGGACTCCGGAGTCTGCTCCGCGAGGGGAGCACGGATGGCCGGTTTCACGAACGGACGGGCCAGCTGCCCGCGCGCGAGCAAGCCGACCGGGCCGAACCAGCTGCCACCGTCGAAGTTGCCGCCGCCGGACATGACCAGCGTCCCGGTGGGTTCGACGAGGCGAAGCAGTGCGCGCAGGGTCCGGGTTCCGGCGAGGTCGAGGACGGTGTCGTAGCGGCCGGTCACGGTATCGCGGGTGTAGTCGAAGACGTGCTCCGCGCCGAGCGACCTGGCCGCCTCGACGTTGCGGGTACTGCACACCGCGCTGACTTGCGCGCCCTCGGCCCAAGCGATCTGGACCGCGAAGGTGCCGACCCCGCCGGAGGCACCGATGATCAGCACCCGCTCACCGACATCACGCAGACAGGTGAGGGCGGTATTGGCGGCCAACGGCACCGCCGCCGCTTCCTCGAAACTCAGATTCGCCGGCTTCCGGTCGAGCAATGCCCGCGGCACCGCGAGGTACTCCGCGAACGCGCCGCTGACCGCCTCCCCGAAAACCTCGTCACCGGCAGCCAGATCGTTGACGCCGTCCCCCACCTCCTCGACCGTCCCCGCGAAATCACCGCCCGGCACCGGGTTCGCCGGTCCCCGCCGGCCGAAGACCGACCGATCCATCCACCGCGCGATCTTCGGATCGCCCCGCATCACATGCCAATCCCGCGCATTCACCGACGCGGCGTGCACCCGAACCAGCACCTCCCCCGCTCCCGCCCGCGGCCGCTCGACCTCCGCCACCGACAACATCGCCGATGACCCGTAAACCTGCTGCACAATCGCCCTCACACCGACAACGCTAGGCGCCCCGACCACCCGCCCACATCAGGGAATCCCCCGATGCTCGGCGGAGATTCAGCCCGTCGCGGTTCGTTTCGATCAGCCGGCGGAGAAGTAATGGCCGTTGTCCAGATCGGCGAGCAGGCCGGGCTGAGTGGGTTCCCAGCCGAGGGTTCGGCGAGTGATGAGGTTGGACGCCGGGTAGCTCTGCGTGACGATGTTCGCGAGGAAACCGAAGTATCCCGGCACCATCAGTTCGTCCGCGGGAATGCTCACTGCGGGCAGGCCGAGACGGCTGCCGATGGCCTCGGCGATCTCGCGGAGTGGGATGGCCCCGTCCCCCACCGCGTGCCAATATTTGCCGGCCTGCCCCTTCTCCAGGGCCAAGCGGAACACGGAGGCGACATCGCGGACGTGCACGGCGTTCCACAGGTTCGCGCCGTCTCCGGGGTAGCCGACGAAGCCCTTCTCCTTCGCGAGCGCGATCAGCTGCACGAGGAAGCCTGCAGGATCGGTCGTGCTGTGTGCGATGTTGGCGAACCGCACGACCGAAGACCGCACTCCCCGCTCGGCGAGGCCGACTACGGCGGTTTCCACGACATTGCGAACCCGCAGGGTGCCCTTGTACTCATCGCCGCCGGGAAGGGCCGGGTCCTCCTCGGTGGCCGGCCGGCCCAGGCTCCCGGCTGAGCCGATGCTCCCCGCTGCGACCAGCGGCTTTCCGGTCCCCGCGAGTGCCTCGCCGTACGCGAGGACGATCGGGAGTTCCGCGGCGGCCACGGCGTCGATCCCGCCGACCGGAAGCAGGTCTTGCCTGTGCGCGACGTGGATGACGCCGTCGGAGTCTGCGGCTGCCTTCGCGAGCCCGTCGAGATCCTCGAGGTCGCCGCGACGCACCTTCGCGCCGAGCGCGGACAAGGCCGCCGCGGCCATGTCCGACCGGGCCAGGCCGGTGACCTCGTGCCCGGCGGTGATGAGCTCGGGGATGATGTACGAACCGGAGTGGCCGGTCCCGCCGGTGACGAAAACGCGCATGCTGCTGTCCTTCTGAGGATGGTGGCGGGCGGCATTTCTCGTGCCGTAGATCGACTGACGTGATGGCACGCGAGAAGTGGTGGTGCGGGTGCGCTCAGCCGCGAAGGTTGACGCCGAGAGAGAAGTTGAAGTCCCCCACGCCATTACGGGCCAGGCTGATCATCAGCACACCCACCCCTTCCAGCCAGCGCGCCATCTCCAGGCCGCCGACATCCAGCGGGCGCAAGCCGAGGCTCTCGATGAACGCCGACACGCTCGCCTTCGCCCGCGCGTCGTCGCCGGCGAAGAGCACGTCCAGCGGGCCGCCCTGGGCCAGGATGTGGCCGAAGACGGTGTTGAACGCCTTCACGACATTCGCGCTCGCCGGGACCGCATCGGCGATCTCCTGCGCGCCGGAAGTGCCGTCAGGGGTGACCAGCCCCGTGGCGTCGGCGGTGGAGGTGTTGGAGATGTCGATGACGACCTTGCCGGCCAGCGCGTCCCCGTACCGGTCGACGACCGGCACGGCGCTGGCGTACGGCACGGCGAGGATGACGAGGTCGCCCGCCGGGGTGGTGCCGAATGTCCCGGCCGTGGCGCCGCCGCCGAGCGCGGCGGCCACTTCCGCGGCTCTGGCCGGGTCGCGGCCGATGATCTCGACGGCGTTGCCGCCGGCGAGCGCCCGGGCGGCCAGCGTGCCTGCCATGTTTCCCAAGCCGATGATGCTGACGCTGCTCATGGGTATGCCTGCTTTCTGGATCTGGATAGGACGCATTCAGATTCGGGGCCCTGAAATCAAGTCCCGATGTCGAATTCCGATGCCGAATTCGCTTTGGCCCCAATGGGTATCGATCAGGTAGGCACCTATTGAGGATGCCATTCGACCTGCGTGGCCGTCCAAGACCTCTTTCGGCCGTGGTGATACCTTGAAGGCATCACCGGACCGGGAGGTTTCCATGGATCTGGACCCGCGCAAACTGCGCTACTTCCTCGCCGTCGCCGACACGCTGCACTTCGGCCGCGCCGCGGAAGAGCTGCATATCGCGCAGCCCGTACTCAGCCGGCAGATCCGCGCGCTGGAACACGATCTCGGCGCCTCGCTGTTCACCAGGGATCGCCACGGCGTGGCGCTGACCGACGCCGGCCGACAACTGCTGGCCGACGCCGGTCCGCTGCTCGCCGCCGCGGACGCGGTCCGCCGCCGGGTGACCGTGGCCGCCCACGGCAGCCGGCGGCTGACGGTCGGCTTCCGGACCGGCATCCCGGTCATCCCGGCGGCGAAGGCGTTCGGGGCTCGACATCCGGACGTGGTCGTGGATGTGCAGCGGATCGAATGGGATGACCAGGCCCCGATGCTGCTCGACGGCCGCATCGACGTCGGCTATGTGCGGCTGCCCATCGACGAGACCGGCCTGCGCGTGACCCCGCTGTACACCGAGCCGCTCATGGTGGTGCTGCCCGCAGGCCACCGGCTGGCAGGCAAGGAGGAGGTCACCGAAGCCGACCTGGCCGGTGAGCCGCTGGTCTGGCATGCCGACCCGAGCACGCATCCCACCACGCGCCCGCACCCCGACTCCGGGCTGCGGGTGCGCGACGTGGAGGAGAAGCTCGAGCACGTCGCGGCCGGCCGGGGCATCTCGTTCGTCGGGCGATCGGAGACACTGTTCTACTCACGTCCCGACATCAGCTACGTACCCATCCCGGAACTCGCACCCGGCCAGGTGTGCCTCGCGATGGCGGCATCGCGCACCTCGCCGCTGGCCGACGACTTCCTCACCGCGGCGCGAGCGACGGCCGAGATCACGGCAGAATGTGGGGACCATGAGGCTCATTCAGGCGGCACCGAACGCTTCGAAAACTTCGGGGATTTCGAGGCCTTCGGTGCGAGAGGAGGCGACGGCCTCGGCACGCAGCAGTAGTCGTGACAGCACCTCGGGATCGGACAATATCGAATTCGGTCGAACCGGGAGCGGCTGTAGGTCGTTGACAGGGAAGGAGCCGGTCGGCGTGACGGCCATACTTTGATCGGAGAACGACCGATGACCATCATTGATTGCTCGCTGAACCGTCGTACCGCCGTCGTGGGTGCGGGCGCACTGGCCGTTGCGGCGACGCTGACCGCTTGCGGTAGCTCGGCGACGAGCGAATCGGCGCCCGCCGCGCCGGCCGAACCCGGGGCACCGGCAGGCGCGCTGGCCAAGGTGGCGGATGTTCCGGTGGGTGGTGGGGTGATCGTCGGCGACACGGTGGTCACGCAGCCGACCGCGGGCAATTTCGTCGGGCTGTCGTCGACCTGCACGCACGCCGGATGCAAGGTCGCGACCGTGGCCAAAGGGACCATCAATTGCCCTTGCCACGGCAGCCGGTTCGGGCTCGACGGTGCCGTGCGCGGCGGTCCTGCCAACGAGCCGCTGGCCGCCAAACCTGTTCGCGTCGAGGGGGAATCGATCGTTCCCGCGTAATCCGAACGCGCGCCACACCCGCACCGCGACATTGCCGGCAGTGCGGGCGTGACGATTCGATCAGCCTGCGTCCATCATTTCCGACATGCGCCGTTCCATTTCTTCCGCAGACACATCTTCGATGTGGGTGGCCACGGTCCAGCGGTGACCCCACGGATCCTCGAAGGCGCCGCTGCGGTCGCCGTAGAACTGGTCGGTCATCGGAGTGGTCGCGGTAGCGCCCGCGTCGAGCGCCGCGGCGAAGGCGGCGTCCGCGTCGGCGACGTACACCATCAGGTTCACCGGGGAGCCGCCGACGGTTTTCGGGTCGATGAAGCCGATCTCGGGGACGGGGTCGCCGACCATCAGCACCGAGTCGCCGACGAGCAGTTCACTGTGCACGATGGTGCCGCCCGGGCCGTCCATCTTCATGCGCACGGTAGCGCCGAAAATGGCGGTATAGAAGTCGATCGCTGCGGCCGCTCCCGCGCACGCCAGGCCGGGACAGATCCGCGGATAGCCTTCGGGGAACGGTGAAACATCAGACATCGGATACCTCCGTGTCGAGAGTGATGTTCGGACGACCCCAGCGTATTCCCCTCGCGTGCTCGGGGAAAGGTCGTCGCTTCTTCGGCCATCCGTTGAGATCAGGACTAGTAGAACTCGTTTTACTCCTGTAGAACTTGTTTCAGGTTTAGAACCTGTTTCAGTTTTGCTGTCGAAGTCGGAGGGCCGGGACGTGCGCTACGGGGTTGTCTTGTTCACCAGTGACCGGGGCATCGCGCCCGCCGATGCGGCGAAGGCCGCCGAAGACGCGGGATTCGACGCGTTCTACGTCCCGGAGCACACCCATATT
The DNA here is from genome assembly GCF_054031145.1 of Nocardia sp. FBN12. Classification (NCBI taxonomy): domain Bacteria; kingdom Bacillati; phylum Actinomycetota; class Actinomycetes; order Mycobacteriales; family Nocardiaceae; genus Nocardia; species Nocardia sp. FBN12. The sequence goes on along the minus strand of NZ_CM132926.1, from coordinate 956,122 downwards.
CCGGTGGTGCGGGCCGCGGCCCATCCGCAGACCGGCGACTCATCGCTGCCCGACGACCGGTATCTGCGCACGCTCGACCCGTGGGTCGCGCTGGCCACCGCCGCCGCGGTCACCGAGCGGATCACCCTGTCGACAGCGGTGGCGCTGCCCGCCGAGCACCACCCGATCACCCTCGCCAAGACCATCGCCTCGCTCGATCACCTGTCCGGTGGACGGGTGGAGCTCGGCGTCGGATTCGGCTGGAACACCGATGAACTCGCCCATCACGGCGTCCCCGCGAACAAGCGGCGCACGGTGTTGCGCGAGAACCTCGACGCGATGCGGGCGCTGTGGTCCCAGGAGGAAGCCGAATTCGCCGGCGACTTCGTGAAATTCGGCCCGAGCTGGTCCTGGCCGAAGCCGGTGCGCGCCGGGGTTCCGGTGTTGCTCGGAGCGGGCGGCACCGAGAAATCGTTCGGGTGGCTGGCCGCCAACGCCGACGGGTGGATCACCACCCCGACCGAAGGTGACCTCGGCGCCAAAGTGGAGCTCCTGCACCGGGTCTGGAAGGAAGCAGGCCGCGACGGCACCCCGCGGGTGATCGCGCTGGCCGGACGTCACAATGCCGAGCAGCTCGCGAGCTGGGCCGACCAAGGCGTCACCGAGGTGGTCTTCGGGCTTCCCGACAAGAGTGCCGACGAGGTCCGCGGCTACCTCGGCCATCTCGGCGGGAAGCTCGCCGTATCGGCGTGAACCCGAGCCGGTCTCAGCCGCGGAGCTTGCGCACTTGCGCCGCGGTGAGATCGGCGAGCACGCCGGGATCGACGACTTCCGGCGCCGTGACGACAACCTGAACCAGCGTGTTCCCCACTTGCACAAGCGATGTCGCCGACGTGAGGGTGAGTCCCTCGCTCGAGGCGGTCAGGGTGAACGCCGCGCCCGCATCACCCGCGGGTGGCTGTGCGAGCGCGCTGGTTCGATACTCGATCCGCACGCCCTCGTCTTCACCCGAATAGCTGGTACAGCGCCGGGGTTGCGCCTGCAGGGCTTCGAACGCGGGAGCCAAGGCGGTATCCGGATAGCTCGCCGCGTCGATATCGATCGTGGCGAAACTCGGCCCCGCGAACTGCACCGACGCGGCGGCAGCCGACCCCGGCCACTGCTGCGAGATAGGCGAGAGCAGGCGGGCGCAGTCGGGCGGATCGGTCAGCGCCTTCGCGGGGACCGCGGGCGCCTCGGACTCGGCGCGCGGCGGCACCGCGGCGAAATCACCGGGGAGATCCGTGGCGGCGAGCAGGCCCGCCGACAGCTGTGCCGGATCCCGCACGACGGTGCCGCTGCCGGGCGCGGCGGTTACCGGCCCTGTCCACGGCACGCACGATCCCGCCGAGCCGCACTCGTCCTCATCGGACCCACAGCCCGCGATCCCGACCAGCCCCACGCACGCCGAAGCGACTGCGCCGACGCGCAGCACACTCACCCGCATCATTCCGTCCAGGAAACGCGCGTCGACTGCGTCTGGACCAGCGTGCTCACGCTTCGCTCGTCACGATAGGTCTGCTGACCACCGATCTCGATCGAACCCGAAACCGGCAGCGGCATCCCGAGATCGATAGTGATCGAGCCGACACCTTCCATCACGTAATTGTCGATGTCGAGCTCGCCCGCGTCGTTGGGCAACTCCCACACCATGTCGGTGGGCGTCTGATTCACCTGCAGGTCGATGGTGAGCCGGTCACCCTCGCGGCTGGTGAGCGTGGCCGTGGTGATCTGGTCCAGGGTGACCGCGCCGGTGATCTTCTGATGCACCGTCCACACCGCACCGATGCCGACGGGCTGGTCCGGGAACGCGATCGACTGGTACACCGCCTGGTAGAAGGCCTGTTCGAGCGCGGCCCGCGCGTTGTTCGGGGTGTCCGGCGACGGAGCCATGCGCAGCTCGGTGATCGCGCCGAGATCGCTCATCCCCAAACCGGCGTGTGACCCGTCGGCCGAGGTGAAGGCCTTGTTGAGCGCCGGGTCGGGGGTGGTGACCGCGCCGACGGTGAGGTCGACGCCATCGGCGCCCGCGCGCGCGATCATCGGGATGGTCAGCGCGGCGGGCGAGAAGTCGCGGGCCGGCTGATCGTTGACCTGCTGCTGGATTCGGTAGTCGGTGCGCAGCGTCACCTCCTGGGTGGTGCCCGCGACATAGCGCGGCCGCAGCAGATCGCGCGGCTCCTCGCCGGGCGAGATCATCGTGGTGACCGCCGCCGAGATCGGCACGGTGACTTCCTTGCCGATGCCGAGCGGTTCGGTGCCGTCGACCTCCGCGGCCGGGGCCGAGCGGTCGGCGCACCCGGCGCCGAAGGTCGCGAACCCCAGCACGAGCGCCACCAGTAACACCCCGGGGCGCGCGACGCGGGGTAAGCGAGATCTAGACAACACCGTCACAGCCATCAGCGTACGACCGCTTCCTGAGTAACACCTGGGACTCCTCGGCACCGCGGCGCAGGCCAGATCACCACTAGGGAATGATGGACGCGTGAGTGAAGACCGGCCAACCGACAACGCTGCCGTTCCCGAGACCGGCGACGACTCCGTCCCCCCGTCGGCCGCTGCCGTGCCCGAGGCCATCGAGAAGGCGAAACCCGCTGGTCGCCGTCGTTTACCGATGTTGCTGATCATCGCCGTCGTGCTGTTCGGGCTCGACCTGCTGACCAAATGCCTCGCGGTCGCCTTCATCGACCCGGGCGAATCGGTGCCGATCATCGGCGATTTCGCGCGGTTCACCCTGGTGCGCAATCCGGGCGCGGCGTTCTCGATGGCGACCGGCATGACCTGGCTGCTCACCCTGATCGCCGCCGCGGTGGTGATCGGGGTGATCCGGATCGGGCGCACCCTGCGTTCGCTGTGGTGGGCCATCGGTCTCGGCATGGTGCTCGGCGGGGCGCTGGGCAACCTGGTCGACCGGCTCTTCCGATACCCAGGCCCGCTGCAGGGCCATGTGGTCGACTTCGTCGCCGTCGGCTGGTGGCCGGTCTTCAATGTCGCCGACTCGGCCATCGTGTGCGGGGCGATCCTGCTGGTCGCGCTCACCGTGTTCGGTTTCGAACCGGACGGCACCCGCAGCGGTCGCAAACACACCGAGGAGACCGTATGACCGAGTCAGGGCCCGGAGGCGGCAGCTTGCGTAACCACGGAGGGCCCCTCGGGCATACGCAGGAGGACGCTGCATGAGAGAAACCAGAACGATGCCCGTTCCCGATGGCCTGGACGGGATGCGGGTGGACGCGGGACTCGCCCGGCTGCTCGGCCTCTCGCGGACCGCGGTGGTGGCGCTGACCGAGGACGGCTCGGTGCAGATCGACGGGGTCGCCGCGGGCAAGTCCGACCGGCTCACCGCGGGCGCGTGGCTGGAAGTGATCTTCCCCGAACCCAAGCGCGAGCTGACGGTCGAGGCCGCCCCGGTCGAGGGGATGAACATTCTCTACGCCGACGACGACATCGTCGCGGTGGACAAGCCGATCGGCGTCGCCGCGCACTCCGGTGTCGGCTGGACCGGCCCGACCGTGGTCGGCGGCCTGGCGGCGATGGGCTATCGCATCTCCACCTCGGGCGCGCACGAACGGCAGGGCATCGTGCACCGGCTCGACGTGGGCACCTCCGGGGTGATGGTGGTGGCACAATCCGAACACGCTTACACGATGCTCAAGCGCGCCTTCAAGGAACGCACGGTCGACAAGCAATACCATGCACTCGTGCAGGGACACCCGGATCCGAGCAGCGGCACCATCGATGCGCCGATCGGGCGCGCGCGGGGCAATGCCTGGAAGTTCGCGGTGACCGGCGACGGCAGGCCCAGCGTCACCCACTACGACACCATCGAGGCGTTCCAGGCGGCCAGCCTGCTCGACGTGCACCTCGAGACCGGCCGCACGCACCAGATCCGGGTGCACTTCTCGGCGGTGCGCCACCCCTGCGCGGGTGACCTCACCTACGGCGCCGACCCGACGCTGGCCAAACGCCTCGGCCTGGAACGGCAGTGGCTGCACGCGCGTCAGCTCGGCTTCCACCACCCCGCCGACGGTCGCTGGCTCGAGATCACCAGTGAGTACCCCGACGATCTGGCGGGCGCCTTGGACGTATTACGCAATGCCTGACGACCCGCGGTCGTCCGAACCAGCGCCGGACACGGCGTCGGACGAGCGCGGGGATTCACCGGCAGCACACGCGGGCACCCCGGCCGACGGCCACGGGGATCCGGCCGCCGCGGTCGGCAGCGGTTCGCCCGAGGATGCCTCCGCTGCGGCCCTCGGCAACATGCCGGCGGAAACACCTGCCGCGGAGGAAGACTCGCGAGAACGACGGGTTTCGCTCCGCAACTCGGTGATATTCGGGATCACGGCGATCGGTGCGGTGATCCTGCTGGTGATCGCGTTCCGCGAACCGCCGCCCGCGTCGGCGGTGACCACCGATCGGCTGGGGCCCGCACCCGGCGAGCAGGTCGAGCAGTACCTGGTCGACGCGAGGAAATCCCTCGGCGGTGGCGATGCCGACCAGCATTGGGCACTCGTGTCGTTCACCGAATACGTGGCGCCCCAACAGCTTCCGGCAGTGGCCGACGGGTTGCGGATCTCCGGGGTGATCCAGCACGTGCCGATCGATCGGGTCCAGACGCCGGTGATCACCGTCGCGACTCCGGGCGGTGACGAGCCCGCGGTGAAGTCCGGCGAGGCCGCGGCGGGTCTGGTCGCGACCCAGCGGTTCCGCGATCAGCGCAGCGCCGACATCGCCCGCGTCACCGCGAGCCGCTTGCGGGCAGGCTGCGCGTGCACGGCCGGGATCGTGGTGCGCGGCACCCTGCCCCAATTGCGTGATCTCGCAACACAACCCGGTATCAGGGCCGTACAGGCACTACCGCCCGACGCTGTCGCGGGCCGGTTCGCGGTGAGTCCGCTCCTGCCCGGCAGCAGCGACACCGTCACACCCGTTCCCGATGACGGCCCGGTCCCGACCGAGTAGATCTCACCCGGCGCCGTCAGGTGGCGCGGCGGATGTCGGCGATATCCCACAGCGCGCGGGCCCGATCGACGTCTCCGGCCTGGTCATAAGCAGCTGCCATCAAATCCAGCGCATCGATGTCGAGTCGATCGATCTGCCCGATGAGATCGGCGAACAGATCGTCCAGGTCGTCGGGGGTCACCGGGTGGTCCCTGGACGATGCGACAGCTTTACCTCCATAACCGGCAAAGGTACTCCAACACCCAATGTACGTACGGCACAAGGGTTCTCGAGGAACCACCGGCCCCGGTCAGCGCTCGGTCACGCCCCTTGCGCCCCCACCGGGGGAAACAGCTTGCCCGCGCCGCCGGAGCGCCGCGCCTGTACCCACCAGGCCAGCTCGACCAGCACGATGCCGATCGCACCGCACACCACCGCCGCCAGCGTCAGCCGCGGGTTGGAGGGGTCGAGCTTGAAGAACTCGCGGGTGAACGGGATCGTGAACAGCGCGACATAGGCCAGCACCGAGACCGCGATCAGCACCACCTTCCACCACACATACGGGCGCGCCACCAGCACGAGCACCCACACCGCGATCATGATCAGCGTGATCAGCGCGGTGGTACCCGCCTGCACCTTCTGCGTTTCCGAGGCCTCCGGTCCGGCGTAGGCGATGAGGTAGGCCACGAAAGTCGCGATGCCGATCACCACACCCGAGGGCACGGCCAGCCGCATCACCCGGCCGACGAAGCCGGTGCGCGCGCGCTCGTTGTTGGGCGCGAGCGAGAGCACGAAGGCGGGGATGCCGATGGTGAACCACGCCGCGATGGTGACGTGGCGCGGCAGGAACGGATACCCGATGGGGTCGTAGCCGAAGATCTGCGAACCGACGCCCGCGATACCGACCAGGAACGCCAGCAGTACCGAGTACACGGTCTTGGTGAGGAACAGGTTCGAGACGCGTTCGATATTGCCGATCACCCGGCGACCCTCCCCCACCACATACGGCAGGGTCGCGAACTTGTTGTCCAGCAACACGATCTGCGCCACCGCGCGGGTGGCCGGGCTGCCCGCTCCCATCGCGACACCGATATCGGCGTCCTTGAGGGCTAGCACGTCGTTCACGCCGTCACCGGTCATGGCGACGGTGTGCCCGCGCGACTGCAGGGCACCGACCATCGCGCGCTTCTGATCGGGACGCACACGGCCGAAGGTGGTCTCGTGATCGAGGACGTCGGCGAGCGCGGTCTGATCGTCGGGCAGGGTGCGCGCGTCGACGGCGTGGTCACCGCCGGGCAGGTCGAGCGAGGAGGCGACAGCGCCGACGGACACGGCGTTGTCGCCGGAGATCACCTTGATCGAAACCTGCTGGCTCGCAAAGTACTCGAGGGTCTCTTTGGCGTCGGGGCGCACCTTCTGTTCGAGCACGACCAGCGCGGCGGGTTCGACCGTGCCGGGCGCGTCGTCGGCGTCGACCGGGCGGTCGCTGCGCGCCAGCAGCAGCACGCGCAGACCCGACGAGCCGAGCTGCTCGGCGTGGGCGGCATCGCCGGAGGCGGGGTCGAGCAGCACGTCGGCGGCACCGAGCAACCAATCACCGTGGGCGCCATAGGAAATGCCGCTCCACTTCTTGGCCGAGGAGAACGGCGCGATGGCGGTCTGTGACCAGCCGGGCGAGTCGGGCAGCGCTTCGGCGATGGCCTGGACGCTGGCGTTGGGGCGCGGGTCGTCGCCGGCGAGTGCGGCCAGCACGGCCTTCACCTGCGCCTCGTCGAACGCGCCGAGTGGTTCGACCTGCGCCAGGCGCATGCCGTTCTCGGTGAGGGTGCCGGTCTTGTCGGCGCACACCACGTCGACGCGGGCCAGACCCTCGATCGCGGGCAGTTCCTGCACCAGGCACTGACGTTGCCCCAGGCGCACCACACCGACCGCGAACGCGATCGACGTCATCAGCACCAGACCTTCGGGCACCATCGGCACCAGCGCGGCGACCATGCCGGTGACGGCCGGGCGCCACGATTCCCCGCTGGAGACCAGCTGGTTGTAGATGCTGAGCAGGCCGGCGGGGATGAGCAGGTAGGTGATGAATTTCAGGATCTTGTCGATGCCCGACCGCAATTCGGAGTGCACCAGCGTGAACTTGCTGGCTTCCTCTGCCAGTTTCGCGGCGTAGGCGTCTTTACCGACCTTGGTGGCGCGGTAGGCGCCCGAACCCGACACCACGAAGCTGCCCGACATCACCGGCGCGCCGACGCCCTTGTCGATCGGGTCGGCCTCACCGGTCAGCAGCGACTCGTCGATCTCGAGCGCGGCGGCCTCCTCGACCTCACCGTCGACCACGATCTGGTCGCCGGGGCCGAGCTCGATCAGATCGTCGAGCACCACCTCGCCGGGCGCGACCTGCTCGGCGACGCCGTCGCGGCGCACCGTCGGCTTGGCCTGGCTGACGATCGCCAGCTCGTCCAGGGTCCGTTTCGCCCTGACTTCCTGGATGATGCCGACCGCGCTGTTGGCGACGATGAGCAGCCCGAACATGCCGTCGATGATCGAGCCGGTCGACAGGACCAGCAGGAACAGCACACCGAGGATGGCATTGATGCGGGTGAACACGTTCGCGCGGACGATCTCGCCGACCGACCGGCTCGCCCTGGCCGGGACGTCGTTGGTGCGCCCGTCGCGGCGGCGCTCGTCGACCTGTGCGGCGGTGAGCCCGGCAGCTGCCGGTTCCTGCACGGAAATGGACATGCTCGTCAGATTAGCCGGTCGTATCATGGGATGAATGCAGCGCAGCTCATCCCCGCCCGGTGTCGTTTTCGGCGCGGGGGCCTACCTCATCTGGGGTTCGTTCGCCGCCTTCTTCGGGCTGCTGGCATTCGCCGCACCTGCCGAAGTGGTGGCGCAGCGGATCGTCTGGACGCTGGTCGTGGTGCTGGCCGCGCTCACGCTGACCGGGCGGCTGGGTAGCCTGCGCGGGATCGATGCCAGGACCTGGCGGATGGCCGCCGCGGCCTCGGCGGCGTTGTCGCTGAACTGGGGTGTGTACGTCTTCGGCGTCACCACGGGCCACATCGTGGAATGCGCGCTCGGCTACTTCATCAATCCGCTGGTCACCGTCGCCTTCGGGGTGCTGCTGTTCCGGGAGAAGCTCACCAGGGCGCAGTGGGTGGCGTTGGGGCTCGGTGCGCTGGCGGTGGTGGTGCTGACCGTCGATTACGGCAGGCCGCCGGTGATCGCGTTGATCCTGGCCTGCTCGTTCGCCACCTACGGCCTGGTAAAGAAGGTGATCCGGCTCGACGCGCTGCCCGGCATCGCGGCCGAGGGCATCGTGGCCGTGCCGTTCGCGCTGGCGTTCCTGATCGTCCTGATGGCCACCGGCCGCAGCGAAATGGCCTCCAGCCCCGCCCATTTCGGCCTCATGCTCGCCACCGGGCCCGTCACGCTGCTCCCGCTGCTGCTCTTCGCCGTCGCGGCCAAGCGAGTCCCGCTCTCGACCATGGGCATCCTCCAATACCTCACCCCGGCCCTCCAGATGGCCTGGGGCGTGGCGGTCATGCACGAACCCATGCCGCCCTCCCGGTGGGCCGGTTTCGCCCTGATCTGGACGGCGCTGGCGGTGTTCACCACCGACGCTCTGCTGCGAGCGCGCCGCAACCGGCAGCCCTCGGTCGCCGAGGCCACGGACGTAACCGCGCGATAGCCCCCTTCGGTGTCACATCGGCAGCTCGATTCGGTGTCACACCGGTGTGAATCGCCGGTGGATCACAAGCCGACCGGTAGGCTCGCTAATCGGACAATCGGATAGTGGGCACCCGAGAGGGGTGGGTTCTGTGCACGATGCGGGGTACTCGGATCGGGTCGCCGGAGTGCTGGTCGGCACCGCCGCCGGTGATGCGCTGGGGGCGGGCTACGAGTTCACGCAGCCGGGGCCGGACACGGTGGTCGACATGGTCGGCGGCGGGGTATTCGACTGGGCGCCGGGTGAGTGGACCGACGACACGTCGATGGCCGTCGCCGTGGCCGTGGCCGCTGCCAGTGGGCCGGGAATCGATCTCGACGCGGTCGCGGCGGGGTTCGTCTCCTGGTACGACTCGAAGCCACCCGACATCGGGAACCAGACTCGAAACGTCTTGTCCGCCAGGCCGTCCTCCGCGCTGGACATGCAGGCCGTGGCGATGTCGCTGACCGGGCGCACCGGCGGTAACGGCTCACTGATGCGGACCGCGCCGGTCGCGTTGGCCTATCTCGACGACGCCGCCGAATGCGTCGCGGCCGCGGGCCGGGTCGGGTTGCTCACGCACCACGACGAGAACGCTGTCGAGGCGTGCAAGATGTGGACCTACGCGATCCGGCATGCCGTCCTGAACGCCGATTTCGACGGGGTTCGCGAATACGTCAGCGGCTCACCGCAATCCGCGTACTGGACCGACCGGCTCGACGAAGCGGAGAAGGGCACACCCGCCGACTTCCCGAACAACGGCTGGGTGGTGCACGCGCTGCAGACCGCGTGGTGGGCGATCACGACCACCGATCAATCGACGCCCGAGCACCTTCCGCTCGCGCTCGAGGCGTGTGTCCGTGCGGGCAACGACACCGACACCACCGCGGCCATCGCGGGCGGTCTGCTCGGCGCCCGCTGGGGAGCCTCCGCGGTCCCCGCCCGCTGGCGCGCCATCCTGCACGGCTACCCCGGCCTCACCGGCGCCGACCTCCCGGACCTCGCCCTGCGCATAGCCACCAACTCCCGTTAGCCAGGCCGGCAGCCGGACCGGCGCGCTGTGCCGCCACCTCACGGCCGCCACGGTCGATCACCGCAGTGGAGCGAAACGCCGGGGGCTATACGCGACCGGCCGACGCTCAGGCGGCGATTCGGCTCGACGCTCGACCGGTGACTACCAGGCGGTGATGACGGGGCCCGGAGTCCATGTGCCCCAGCGGTTGCCGGAGTTGATATCCACCTGCGCGGGAGTGGCGGTGGTGTCGAGGGGCAGGTACTGCTCGAGGGAGCCCCAGTCCCGGTCCCAGTCGTTGTTCAGGTACGTCGGGAGGGTGCGGGCGGTGAACAGGAGCTGAGTCCAGCCGAGGGGGCCGCCGCCGTCGTGGCCCTGCCAGAGGTTGGTGATGGTGGCGCCGTTGCGGTCGGGCAGGATGCGGTATTCGGGGAGCTCGGCGACACCGTTGTAGGTGGGCATCTGGTTCTGGCACGGGAAGTGCAGTCCCACCGCCCAATCCAGGAGCACCGGTGCGTCGCGGCCGACCAGCGCGCTGAGCGTGGTGGTCTGCGGCATGCGCGGCGGAGTGACCGCGAGCCACTGATCGGGGCCGAGATCCTTGTCTGCGGCGACCAGGCGGACAACGCTCGTCTCCGACGGCAACTGGTCCATCGGGATCCGCAGATTGCGCCACATCGGCGCCGGGCCGATGTCGGTCGGCGCGATCCGGCCGGTCACGGTGACGCTGCCGTCAGCCGCGGCGGTGCCGTACTCGACAGCCAGTTCCTGGCCGGGGTGGACGATGCCGTCGGCGTCCACGGTGCGGATTCGCCCGGCCACCGACATCGCCAGCAACGGGCCGCGTGGGCCGTCCGGGAGGCGGAACCAACCGGTGGTCAGCGCCGCGGGCTCCTGCGTGCCGGGGCGGTAGCTGCCGAGCACCGGCGTGGTCGCGGGGTCGAGACCGAACGGGAGCTGCAACGAGCCCTGTCGCGATTCCGAGCCGGCCGAGGTGGAGGCGTCGCGCAGTTTGTCGGGGTCGTCGGACACCGAATTCGCTTGCCCGGTGGTCGATTCCACCTCGTCCGAGGTGAGGACCGGTGCGACGCCGTCGGCCCGGAAGCCGGTGGATTCGGTGCCGTTCATCGTCGCGGGCATGTCACCGGACAGCGGCGCGAGCATCGAGGCGTTCGGGTCGGTTTCGACGAGCACCTCATCAGCCATGCCGCACCCTCCGGCGAAGGCCGCCGAGAAGTTGGATTCGGCGAGGGAGTACGCGGGGTACTGGGCGACGGTGGCCTTGGCGAAGGAGGCCACTTCGAACAGCACCATCATCGCGGCGGCGATGGCGAGGACCGGCATCCCGGCGAACCGCCCCACCTCGGCCTTCGGATTCAGGTTCGGGTGGACGTGGAACCATGCCGCCACGGCGAGCGCCACCAGGGTAAGGCCGACGAACAAGGTCGAGACGCCGTAACCGGCGACCGTCGGCGGCTTGTCCCACCAGGGGATTCCCCACGAGGAGACGTACCAGTACCCGTTGGCACCGACCCAGGTCATCGACAGTGCGAAGAAGACACCAGCGGCGAACAGCGCACGGTTGCGCATCGGCCGCAGGACTCCTGCGCTCACCGCGACCGCGGTCACCGCGGCGACACAGGTCGCCAAGCCCGCGAAGACACCGAACTGGTGGGTCCACTTGGTGGGCGAGAACATCATCAGCACCATGGCGGCGAGGGTGATGCCGAGCATGCGCCGGACCGGGCCGACCGCGGTTCCGGGGATGTGGCCGCCGCGGCGCAGCATGACGGCGGTGCAGACGATGAGGCCGATCAGCATCGCGAAGACACCGAATCGCCTGGTCAGCCAGCCATCAGCGTTGAGCTGCAGCAGGTATTGGTAACGCAGGAATTCGAAGAACCAGGACTCCCCCGGCCCGATCACGTTGTGCACGGCGAACATCTCCCGCACACCGGCGAAGGTCCGGTCGGCGAAGACGACGGTGAGCACCACTGTGCCCGCTGCCAGGATCGGCAGCAGTTGCGCGAGGTAGCCCACCGACTTCGACCGCGCCACGATCATCGCGGTGACGACACGCGCACCGGCCACCAGCGCGCCGAGGCAGATCAGGCCCGACGGTGCGCCGGTGAGGGTGAACGCGGCCACGATCACGGCGACGGCGAACGGCACGAGTCGTCGGGTCGCGATTGCTCGTTCGACCGAGACCCAGGTGACCAGAACACCCAGCGCGACCACGAATTCCGCGCGCAGACCGTTGTTGTAGGGCAGCCAGAAAGCCAGGAAGACGAAGGCCGCGGTCCAGGTGGCGACACGTTCGCGGCGCACCGCCACACCGAGGCGCGGCAGCACTTCGCGGCTGATCAGCCACCAGGTCAGCACGCCCGCGCCGAGGGCAGGCAGCCGGACCAGCGGGCTCACCGCGGAGATGTGGGTGAGCCAGCCGATGATGTCGACGTACGGGGTGTAGAACGGCCCCTCGTCCACGCTGAACCACCGGTAGTAGTTCGACATGTTGCCCGAACTGCGCGCCCCCCTCGCCATCCCGAGGATGTAGCCGTCGTCGGAGGTGTTGGCGCCGATGAAATGCCAGACGAGCAGCACCGAGAACACCAGCCAGTCGACCGGGCGCAGCCGCCACCAGCGTTGCGGCAGGAATCGACGCGCGGAGCGGCCGTCGAGGGCGTCGAGGCGGTGCAGGGCGAACAGCGCCACGGCGGTGGCGAGCAGGCACAGCACGATCGCGGCCAGTTTGAGCCAGGTCGGCGAGGACGTGTAGCGGGCGTCGACGTCGACGCGCACCGCGAGGTCCGCGGGGGCGGCGCCGGTCAACTCGCTGAATACGCCGACGACCTGGGGACGCAGATCGGCGGCCACGGTGGCGCCTTCACCGAGACCGGTTGTGGTGACAGTGGATTCCTGCGGGGTGATCGCGATCGTCAGCGCGCAGGAGCGGTCGAGCACCTCCGCCAGTGGCGCCGTCCACACCAGTGTCGAGCGCGAGACGACGTCCACGCGGCCGGGGCGTTCCGCGGTATCGGCGACCACTTTGACGACGAAGCCGTACTTCTCCATGTCGGCCGACTGGCGTGGCACGGTCGAGACCGCGACACCGCCGGTGGCCGCCAGCGAACTCAACGAGGCGCACGGCACCGTGGCCGACAAGGCGGCGGGCGCGTAGGCGATGAGCGGCGATTCCACCGCGGCGGGCGAACCCTGCTGGGGCCACGACACCGTCGCGGCGTCGACCCGGACGGGCAGGAACGGGATCACCGCGGCACTGAGAATGCCGATCAGTCCCGCGACGATCGCGACGATGCGCGCCCACCCCGGGCGATCACGTCGCGCCGGCTCCGACACATCCTTGGGCGGATGCCCCTGCCGCACGATCGTCTCTACCACGGGGCCCGATAGTAGCCGCGCCACCGGCAGCAGGCGAAACACCGTCTCGACTCGCACGCAAAAGCCCCGTCCGGAAACCTCCGAACGGGGCTCGAGCGGGGCAGATCAGGGGCAGGCGACCGAGGTCTGACCCAGGTTGGTCATCATGCCGCAGGCCCACGACTTCTGGACCTTCCACTTGCCCTCTTCGGCCACGAACGGCACGTCGACGACATTGGTCTGACCGTTGACCGTGAAGTTGGCCTTCGCGTTGACGCTGTCACCGAAGGAGGTCACCTCGGTGACCTGCACCTGGACATTGGCGTCCGAGGCGGCCTGGGCCAACCGGTTCGGCAGCTCGGGGTCGGCCTCGCCGCCCTGCACGAAGTCCAGCTTCTGGTCGTTGGGGACCGACGGGTCGAGCGCGGTGGTGAGCTGCTGGTTGAGCTCCTCCACGGTCGGCACGGGGGGCAGGTCCGCGGCGGCCGAGGCCGAAGCCTTCGCGCTGGTGGTGGTTTTGGCGGCGGGCTTGTCACCCTTGTCGTCGCTGCACGCGCTCAGGCCGAGGGCGGCGACCACGGCCAGTCCGGCGATCGCTACACGTCCGGTCGTACGAAGCTTCAACTGCTCGTCCTTTGCGTTCGAGGGGGGCGGGATTCCATCGCGGTAGCCGAGGCTACTCTTCACGCGAGACTGGCGAGCGGATCGGCCCGTGTCAGCCCCGTGTCGTCGGCTGGAAAGGTACGCGCCGCACCGGGACCTGTCGAGCTGGTCTCGAAACGCACGGTCACCACGCCGTAGCCCGCGCCCTGTACCCACCCGTGCCCGAATTCCGGGTGATTCACATCCATTCCCGGAAACCACAGTCCCGCAGGCAGATTCGGCTGCTCTTCCGGTGGCGGCGCCGTGTCGGTGACGGTGCCGAGGTCCTCGGGCACGGCCTGATCGAGTTCGGGGAACAGCGATTCCTGTCGTACCAGCGACAATCCGCCGTAGCCGACCCCGACCAGACGGATCGGGCCGAGCTCGGCGGGGTCGATCGCGGAGCGTTGCGCGGCGGCGGCCAGAGTGGTCAGGTCGGCGGTGGCGTAGGGCAGGGTGAACGACCTGGTCACGATGCCCATATCGGACTTCTTGAGTTTGAGCACCACGGTGCGGGCTGCGCGGCCGTCGCGTTCGAGCCTGCGATGCGCCGAGGCGGCCATCGCGGTGACGGCGGCGCGCAGCTGCGCCATGGTGACGATGTCGCGCTCGTAGGTGTTCTCGGCGCTGATCTGTTTGGCCTCGGCGCGTTCGGCGACCGGGCGGTCGTCGATCCCGCGCGCGAGCCGGTGCAGGGCGGCGCCCATGCTGCCGCCGAGGATCGAGGCGGCCTCCGATTCCGGCAGTGCGGCGAACGCGCCGACCGTCTCGATACCGAGGCTGCGCAGCCTGCTCTCGGCGACCGGCCCGATCCCCCACAGTTTGCGCACCGGGAGCGAGGCGAGCAGTTCACCCTGCTCGGAGGGGGAAATCACCCGCATCCCATCGGGTTTCGCGAGGCCGGAGCCGATCTTGGCGAGTTGTTTCCCGGTCGCCGCGCCGATCGAGGCGGTGAGGCCGGTCTGCGCCAGGACGAGCGCGCGCAGCATCGCGCAGTAGTCCTGCACCTGCGCCACACTCGCGCCCGCCAACTCGGCGGGCTCGGCGAAGGCCTCGTCGAACGACAGCGTCTCCAGTACCGGAACACAGCTGCGCAACGCGTCGAACACCTGCCCGCTCAGCACCGAGTACAGCGCACCGCGCGGCGGCACGACCACGGCCGACACGCCGATCAGGCGCCGGGCCTGATGCATCGGCATGGCCGAACGCGCGCCGTAGACCCGAGCCTCGTAACTGGCCCCCGCGACCACTCCGCGCTGGGTCGCCCCACCGACGAGGACCGGGCGCCCCCGCAGCGTGGGTCTCGTCAATTGCTCTATCGAGGCGAAGAAGGCGTCCATATCGATGTGCAGCACCCAGCGCCGGGCAGTGACGGCCGCATCGGGCCTGGCCGGAGCCCCGGCGACAGGGGTGTGGGTGCGCACGAGTCGCAATCTACGCCCGGCCACCGACAATTCCCTCGAGCCGTTCACAACCGTGGCACACCGATCACCCAGGCGGATATGTGATGATCGAGGGATGAAGATCCGCAAGGCTGTCATTCCGGCGGCGGGAATCGGCTCCCGGCTGCTTCCGCTGACCAAGGCGACGCCGAAGGAGATGCTGCCGGTCGGTGACAAACCGGTCATCGAACACACGGTGCGTGAGCTGGTGTCCTCCGGGATCACCGACATCACCATCGTCGTGAGCAGCGGCAAGTCGCTGATCCAGGATCACTTCCGGCCGAATCCGGCGCTGGTCGCGCAACTACGCGCCGACGGCAAGTCCGCCTACGCCGACGCGGTCGAGGAAGTCGGTGAGCTCTCCCGCGAGGGCCACATCACCTACCTCGACCAGCACGGCCCGTACGGCAACGGCACGCCGGTGCTCAACGCCGCACGGCATCTGGGCGACGAACCGATGCTGGTGCTGTGGCCCGACGACGTGTTCGTCGCCGAGGTACCACGCGCCCAGCAGCTGATCACCGCCTACGAATCCACCGGATGCCCGGTGCTCGCGCTGCTGCCGATGTCGCCGGGCGAATCGCAGCGCTACGGCGTGCCGGTGGTGCGCGAGGACCTCGACGACGGACTCCTGCGCATCTCCGGCCTGATGGAGAAGCCAAAGCCCGAAGACGCACCGTCGGCCTTCGCGGCGATCGGCGGATACGTGGTGACGCCGGGCATCATCGACGAGCTGCGCATCCAGACCGAGAACTGGTACACCCACCAGACCGGCGAGGTGTACCTGACCGACGCGATCAACAACTACGCCGCCGAGCACGCGGTGTACGGCCAGGTCATCCAGGGTCGCTGGTACGACACCGGCAACCCGGCCGATTACCTGGTAGCCCAGTTCGCCTCGGCCCTTGCCCATCCCGAATACGGCCCGCTGCTACGGCAACTGGTGGACTGAGGTCGTTGTCGTGGCCCGCCCGATTCTGGACTGAGTGGAGGGTGCGACGAAGGAGTGCCCGGAGGGAGAGAAGAATCGGGGCCCGAAGGGCCGCGACCCGCGGCGCCAGCCGCCAACAATTCAGAACCTTCGGATCGCGAAGATGTCGAACTCGCGCAGCGGGTGTAGTCCGACCGGGATGCCCCAGTCGTGGGCGTCGAGGAGTTGGCCGCCGCCTGCGTAGATGCCGACGTGCGAGCCGTCGCCGTTGAGGATGACGACATCGCCGGGTGCCAGGCCGCCGAAGGTCACCGGGAGGCCGACTTTCGCCTGCTCCCAGGTGGTGCGCGGCAGGGTGACGCCGACCTGGCGGAATGCCCACTGGACCAGCGCCGAGCAGTCCCAGGAGTGCGGGCCGACGGCGCCCCACTCGTAGGGTTTGCCGATCTGGGTCAGGGCGGCGGTGAGTGCGCCGACGCCGGTCGCGCTGGGAAACGGAATCATGCCGGAGCCGCTGGAGCTACCCGACGACGAGCCGGATTCGCCCGAGCCCGACGAGCTGCCGGGCTGCGACCATGCCGGACCTGCCAGCACGAGGGTGGTGGTGATGGTGGTGACGAAGCCGAAGGCCAACCGTCTCACGAGTTTTCGCTTCATGTGCGCGCCCTTCCTCACGGCCGGGTGCTGAGCCTCCGGCTGGTCGGCTATCGGGCGGCATCGCCTGCGCCACCCGCTGATCCGGTGTCGCGCCGCGATGTTGCCATCGTCGACGCGGCACCGTTTCCACAGGACAATCGTCACGAGCAGTCACTGTCGCCTCAGCGGTTCCATGCGCATCAGCAGTAACATCACGATTCTGCCCGACTGATTCGCCGATGTCACAAAATTCAGCAACTTTCCAGCATCTTTTTTCGCACGCTCAGGCGATGAGGGTCAGCGCCGCCTTGATGCCCGCGCGCACCGTGTCGCTGTCGCCCACGCCGCCGCTGATCGTGACGCCATCGCGGGTGAGAAGTAGGGCGCGGGCCGCGTCGTCGGGGGCGGAATGGCCACCCACACGGAGGCGTTCGGCCATGAGTTCGCGAAACCAAGCACGGTAGTCGTCGACGACGCGGCGGACCGGATGTTCCGGATCGGGAAACTCGACGGCGGCGTTGAGGAACGGGCAGCCACGGAAGCCGGGGCCGCAGCTGATGTCGCGGAGGGTGTCGAAGATGGTGGTAATGGTGGCGAAGCCTTCGCCTTCGACCGATTCCAGCGCCTCGCGCTGGCGCGCGTATTCGCGCTGCAAATAGGCCACGACCAGGTCATCTTTGCTTTTGAAGTGCCGGTAGAAGGTGGCCTTGGCGACGCCGGCCTCGGCGATGATCCGGTCGATGCCGACCGTGTGCACGCCCTCGGCATAGAACAGCCGAGTAGCAGTTTCTAGTAGACGATCACGGGCTTCGCTCACCCCTTGACAATAGCAGACAGACCTGTCTACTCTCGGTCGCAAGTGAACAGACAAGTCTGTCTAGGAGGACACATCATGGCTCCCATCTACACCGCGATCGCCACCTCGGTCGGCCGCGACGGCCGTTCGTACACCGATGACGGCGTGCTCGATCTGAAGCTCGCCCGTCCCGAGGCGATGGGTGGCGACGGCGCGGGGACCAACCCCGAGCAGCTCTTCGCGGCGGGCTATTCGGCCTGTTTCGCGAGCGCGCTGCAGCTGGTCGCCAAGCGGATGAAGCTCGACGCCGACGACGCGTCGGTGACGGCCGAGGTCGGTTTGAATCCCCTCGAGGGCGGCCGGTTCGGCCTCTCGGTCGTGCTGCGCGTGGAGCTGCCGGAGCACCTGCACAACGAGCAGGGCGAACAACTGATCGAGACCACCCACCAGGTGTGCCCGTACTCCAACGCCACCCGGGGCAACATCCCGGTGGAACTGGTTGTCGAGTAACCGTCCACCGAACAAGAAAGGTCCGGGCGCTGAATGCCCGGACCTTTCTCAGCTGTACAGAACTCAGACCTTGGCGACCGAGACCTTCACGCCGCCCGTGATCTCGGCGGCATCGGCACCGGCATCACCGAAAGTCAGTGCGGTGGCGAGGATTTCCCCGGCGATCAGGTCGCGGTGGGTCGCGGCCCACTCCGCCCGCTCGGCGGGAACGTCGAGGACCACGCTGATCCGGTCGGACACGTCGAGCCCCTGCGACTTGCGGGTTTCCTGCAGGTCGCGGATGAGGTCGCGGGCCCAGCCCTCGGCCTCCAATTCCTCGGTGACCACCGAGTTCAGCACCACCAGGCCGGCATTACCGGGCAGGGCGGCGGTGGACTCGGGTTCGGCGGCCACCAGGCGCTGGGTGTACTCCTCGGGCAGCAGCGTGATTCCGGCAGCGGTCACGACACCGTCGGCGGATTCGCTCCACTCCCCTGCCTTGACGGCCTTGATCACCGTCTGGACCTGCTTGCCGATGCGCGGACCGGCGGCGCGCGCGTTGACGACCAGCTCGAACCGGCCGTGCGCGGAGACGTCGGTGGTCAGGTCGACCTTCTTGACGTTGACCTCGTCGGCGATCAGCTCGGTGAACGGTGCGAGCCGCTCGGCATCCGCCGCCGCGATGGTGACCTCGGCCAAGGGCAGCCGCACCCGCAGGTTCTGCGCCTTGCGCAGGCTCAGCACTGTCGAGCACACGACCCGCACCTCGTCCATGGCGGCGACGAGTTCGGGATCGTGCGGCAGCTCGGTCTCGGTCGGCCAGTCGGTCAGGTGCACCGAACGCTCGCCGGTGAGCCCACGCCAGATCACCTCGGTGATCAGCGGCAGCAGCGGTGCGGCGAGCCGGGTGACCACCTCGAGGACCGTGTGCAGGGTGTCGACCGCGTCGCGGTCCTCGGACCAGAAACGCGAACGCGACCGGCGCACATACCAATTGGTGAGCGCGTCGGCGAACCCACGCAGTTCGTCGGCGGCACCGGCGATGTCGTAGGTCTCGAGCGCCTCGGTGACCACGTCGCGGGTGACCGCGAGTTTGGCGAGGATGTAGCGATCGAGCACGTTCGGCGAATCCGTACGCCACACACCGGGCTTCGAGGCGTAGAGCTGCAGGAAGGTCCACGCGTTCCACAGCGGCCGCATCGCATGGCTCACGCCCTCGCGGATGCCACGCTCGGTGACGATGAGATTGCCACCGCGCAGGATGGGCGAACTCATCAGGAACCAGCGCATGGCGTCGGAGCCGTCGCGGTCGAAGACCTCGTTGACGTCGGGGTAGTTGCCCTTCGACTTCGACATCTTCAGGCCGTCGTCACCGAGCACGATGCCGTGCGCGGCAACGGTTTTGAACGACGGGGAGTCGAACAGCGCGGTCGAGAGCACGTGCAGCGTGTAGAACCAGCCGCGGGTCTGCCCGTTGTACTCGACGATGAAGTCGCCGGGGAAGTGGCTGTCGAACCATTCCTTGTTCTCGAACGGGTAGTGCACCTGGGCATACGGCATCGAGCCCGACTCGAACCAGCAGTCGAGCACCTCGGGTACCCGGCGCATGGTCGAGTTCCCGGTCGGGTCGTCGGGATTGGGCCGGGTGAGGTCGTCGATGTAGGGGCGGTGCAGGTCGGTGGGGCGCACGCCGAAGTCGGCTTCGAGCTGGTCCAGCGATCCGTAGACGTCCACGCGCGGGTAGGCCGGGTCGTCGGAGACCCACACCGGGATCGGGCTGCCCCAGTAGCGGTTTCGGCTGATGTTCCAGTCGCGCGCGCCTTCGAGCCACTTGCCGAACTGGCCGTCGCGGATGTGCTCGGGCACCCAGCTGATCTGCTGGTTGAGCTCGACCATCCGGTCGCGGAACTTGGTGACCGCGACGAACCACGACGGCACGGCCATGTAGATCAGCGGCTGGCCGGAGCGCCAGCTGTGCGGGTAGGAGTGTTCGATCGTCTCGTGCCGCAACAGCTTTCCGGCGGCCTTGAGGTCCTTGATGATCACCGGGTTGGCGTCGAACACCATCAGGCCCTCGTACGGCGGCACCATCGAGGTGAACTTGCCCGCCGGGTCGAGCGGCTGCACGATCTCGATCCCGTTCGCCGAGGCGACGTCCATGTCCTCCTCACCGAAAGCCGGCGCGAGGTGGACGACGCCGGTACCGGAATCGGTGGTGACGTAATCGGCCTCGAGCACGCGGTGCGCGTTCGGGTGGCCGAGGAAGAAGTCGAACGGCGGCCGGTACGACAGGCCTGCCAGCGCCGCGCCGTCGTACTCGCCGAGCACCTCCGGCTCGTCACCGAGCTCGCGGGCGTAGTGCGAGACCCGTTCGGCGGCAAGCACATAGCGCTTGTCATCGGCGCCGCGCACATGCACGTAGCGCACGTCGGGGTGCACCGCGATCGCGAGGTTGGACGGCAGGGTCCACGGCGTGGTGGTCCAGATCAGCGCATTCGCGCCGTCGAGGGCCGCGAAGGGATGCTCGGCCGGGACGACCAGCTGCATATCGACGGTGACCGCGGGGTCCTGCCGCATCTTGTACGCGTCGTCGAGGCGGGTCTCCTGGTTCGACAGCGGAGTCTGCTCGTACCAGCTGTAGGGCAGCACGCGGAAGCCCTGGTAGATCAGACCCTTCTCGTGCAGCGACTTGAACGCCCACATGACCGACTCCATGAAGTCGAGGTCGAGGGTCTTGTAGTCGTTGTCGAAGTCGACCCAGCGGGCCTGCCGGGTGACGTAGTCGCGCCACTCGCCGGTGTAGCGCAGCACCGACGACTTACAGGCGGCGTTGAACTCGGCCAGCCCCATTTCGTCGATCTGAGCCTTGTCGGTGATGCCGAGCTGCTTCTCCGCCTCGATCTCGGCGGGCAGGCCGTGGGTGTCCCAGCCGAAGCGGCGGTCGACCTTCTTACCGCGCATGGTCTGGAAGCGCGGGATCAGGTCCTTCACGTAGCCGGTCAGCAGGTGGCCGTAGTGCGGCAGGCCGTTGGCGAACGGAGGCCCGTCGTAGAAGACGAACTCGCCTTCTTCATCCCGGTTGTCGATGCTGGCGCGGAAGGTGTCGTCGCGGGCCCAGTAGTCGAGCACCTGGGTTTCGAGCTCCGGGAACGTCGCGCCCGCAGCCGCGCCGAAGTCGACCCGGGGGTATGCGCTACCGGTAGTTGTCTCGTCCGCCATCG
Source organism: Nocardia sp. FBN12 (assembly GCF_054031145.1). Lineage (NCBI taxonomy): Bacteria > Bacillati > Actinomycetota > Actinomycetes > Mycobacteriales > Nocardiaceae > Nocardia > Nocardia sp. FBN12. The sequence goes on along the minus strand of NZ_CM132926.1, from coordinate 934,895 downwards.
CGGATTGCTCCTCGTGCCGCCGCGCCGTGAGCGCGAGATGTGGGCACGGGGACGATGTCGGCGCCGGTGCGCCGTACCGCGGTACCACCCCGTTTGCCTGGTCCACTCCCTACGGAACGGGCCAGGCCTCTCGTTGTGTGAGCTGTGACGGGCTCACCCGTTCGGTTCTACTGAGCGCGAACGCTGTTCTTCCGAAGGCTCCCCGGTGATAGCCGGATCAGTGCCATGTGTACTTGGATTCTAACCGGACGCGTCCAGCCGATATTTCGCGCCGGTTCAGTTCCGCCGGGAGTGCCGCCCGGCCGGGGTCGGTTCGCTCTCCGGTTTCCGGGTGGCCAGTGCGCTCACGAGCAAACTCGCGGCACCGACAACACAGATCACAATGCATCCCCAGGCCCATACCACCGAGCCGGTGGCGAGCGCCGCGACGAGCAGTCCGAAGCCGATCGCAGCAAGAACAAGCGTCAAGACGAGCATGCTGACTCCCAAGCAAACCGAGCAGCCCGAGGGTAACTGGGCGTTCCCGAATCACGCGACGCGCTGCGTCGCGCGACTCGGGAACCAGTTTACTTGCCGCCCTTGGCGAAGGAAGCCGGAGCGAGACTGTTGGCCGAACCGTTGGTTTCGCCCGCGAACTCGCCACCGTCGACCGGCACGGCCGACCCACGGTTCTCGAGCTCTTCCAGCTGCGATTCCAGGTAGGACTTCAGGCGCACGCGGTACTCGCGCTCGAAGGTCTTCAGCTGCTCGATGCGGCTTTCCAGCACCGTGCGCTGTTGCGTGATCGTGGCCATGATCTCGGCGTGCTGACGCTCGGCGTCGGCGGTGAGCGCCTCGGCCTTGTCCTTGGCCTGCCGGATCTGGGTGTCGGAGCGGTTCTGCGCGTCGGACAGCATCGCGTCGGACTTCTGCCGCGCGTCGGCGATCATCGCTTCCGAACGGGTGCGGGCGTCGCCGACCAGTCGCTCGGAGTTTGCCCGCGCGTTCGAGAGCAGTCCCTCGGCCTCGGTCTTGGCGTCGGTGGTCAGGCGATCAGCCATCTCCTGCGCCAGGGTGAGCACCTTCGCGGCCTGCATGTTCGCGTCCGGGCCGTTGTTCTGCACCGGCGCCGCGACGGGCATCGGCGCGGGCGGCGCGACCGGAACCGGCTGCGGGACAGGTTCTGGCGCTGGGGGAGGCGCCTGCTGTACGGGGGCTTTCGCGGCGTTGACCGGGGCGGGCCCGCGGTTCTTCTTGGCGTCGGCCAGCTCGGTGTCGAGTTCGGCGACCCGCTGACGCAGGTCGGCGTTCTCCTCGATCAGGCGCGAAAGCTCCTGTTCGACGAGATCCAGGAAGGCATCGACCTCGTCCTCGTTGTAGCCGCGCTTACCGATCGGCGGTTTGCTGAACGCGACGTTGTGCACATCGGCAGGAGTCAGCGGCATCGAAGGATCCCTTCACGCGTCTTTTGGAGAACTAGCAAGCGGTCTTCTCGATTCATTGTGTCACACGGAGGTCACGGGCTGCCCGAGCCTACCCACGATCGACATCAGGATGAAGACGAGGAAGAGCAGGACCATTATCGAAAGATCGAGACGAATCCCCCCAAGATTCACAGGAGGTATCAAACGCCTCAGCAGTTTCACCGGAGGGTCGGTAACAGTGAAGATCGCCTCGAGGACGATCACCACTACACCGGTCGGGCGCCAGTCGCGCGCGAAACTGCGAATGAACTCCACGATCACCCGACTGATGAGCAACAGCCAGAAGATGAAAAGCACGAGGTACAGAACCGCGAACAGGGCCACGGCTTCACTCTGCCGCAAAAAACGCGGCGTGCAAAATGGCCGCGCCGCGCAGTGCGCGGGCGGCCATCTCGGTAACGGGTGTGCGGACTCTATTTCTGGTTGTAGAAGCCGTTTTCGGCGATCCGGCGGCGTTCTTCCGCTGATACGTCGACATCGGCCGGTGAGAGCAGGAACACCTTTGTCGCCACCTTGTCGAACGAACCACGCAGCGCGAACGCCAGCCCGGCCGCGAAATCGACCAGCCTTTTCGCATCGGCATTGCTCAGGTCGACCAGATCCATGATGACCGGATTCCCTTCGCGGAACCGTTCACCGATGATCCTGGCCTCGCTGTAGTCGCGCGGACGCAGCGTGGTGATCTTGGACAAGGGACCTCCGTCCTCGAAGATCCCAGGACGCCGCGCGGGCGCGGGCTCGGGGCGCATGCGCTCCTCCAGCCTGCGCTCCTCGGCGTCGGGATCGACCGCGAGCGCACCACGAGTGGAGCCACGCATACCGGGTGCGACACCGCCTGCCCGGAAGGACCGGCCCGACGACGGCGCCGTTTCGATCCTGGTGGGGCGTCGCGGCGTCTCGTAGCGATCGTCGGCGTAGGTGTCGGCGACGTAATCGTCGCGACGCGCCTGGTAGGCCGACTTGTACGCCGGCTGCGGGAAGTCGTCGGCCTCGTCCTCGAAACGGTCGGCGCCGTAACGGTCTTCGGCATAGCGGTCGTAGCTGCGCGGGCGGGCGCGGCCCGCGCGCTCCTCGGCGCCACGAGGGGCATGATCGTCGACGTAGTCGTCTTCGTACTCATCGAGCGGAACCATGCCGAAGTACGCCTTGAACTTATGCAGGGTACTCATCTGGTCGACCTTCCTTCGGCCCCGGTGGCGGCCGGGTGTTGAAGTTCTTGCTCAGCGCCTCTTCGGCCCAATCGTATGTGTCGAATGTGACTGATGAGGTTTCTTTGCTACGCCGAGGTTATCGGTCGGGCGCCCATCAAGGCAGTTCCGACACGCACACACGTCGAACCGTGTTCGACCGCAATCTCCAAATCACCCGACATACCTGCAGAAAGTTCGGTGGCTTCGGCGTGTTGCGCGAGCAGCGAAGTGTGCAATGTCGCAAGATTCGCAAACGACACATCAGTCGGGGCGTCAAGGGGCGGAATCGCCATCAGACCGGCCAGATGCAGGCCGGGAGCCTTCGCTACCAGGTCGGCCAGGGTGAGCAGATCGGCGGGTGCGACACCCCCGCGTCCGGGGTCGGCGTCGAGGCTCACCTGCAGCAGCACCCGCAGCGGCGCGATACGCTCGCCGGCTGCGAGTGCGTCCTGCGCGGCTCTGTCCAGGGCGTTTGCCAGACGTTCGCTGTCTACCGACGCCACCGTGTGCGCCCAGCGGGCGGCCGAGCGAGCCTTGTTGCGTTGTAAACGGCCGATCATGTGCCATTCGACATCGTCGTAGGCGAGTTCGTCGACCTTCGCGGCGGCTTCCTGCTCACGGGACTCACCGAATTCGCGTCGGCCGAGAGCGTGCAGGATGGCGACATCGGCGGCCGGGAAGAACTTGGTCACCGGGAGCAGCTTGACCGAACCCGCCGGACGACCCGCGGATTCGACGGCGGCGTCGATGCGGGCGAGCAGACCGTCCAGGCGCGCGGACAGTTCCGCGGTGCGTGCTGTCGTCGCTGCGGTGTCCGAGGTCATACGCGTGCTCCGGTGGTCGTGCGGGTGCGGCCCGCGGTGGTTTCCGAGCCGGCGACCCGGCTCATCCGGGCGATGTTCACGCGGCGGCGTCCATCCAGATCACGCCGGCGATGCGGCCCGTCGGGGCACCGCGGCGGTGGCTGAACAGGGTTTTGTCCTCGATGGTGCAGCGGGGGTCGACGGCGATCCCGGCGACACCCGCCTCGGTGAGCTGTCGGCGGATGCCCGCGCGCAGGTCGAGGCCGGGGGTCTTGCGGACGGTGGTGGTGGCACTGCCCGGCAGGTGCGCTTCGACGTCGGCGCGCATGGCGGCGGGGACTTCGTACTGGCGACCCGAGGCGGCGGGGCCGAGGAAGGCGCCGATGCGGTCGATGCGGGCGCCGGCGGAGACCATCGCGTCGAGAACCCGGGGGACGATGCCGATTCTGGCACCGATGCGGCCCGCGTGGACGGCGGCGATGACGCCGACCTCGTCGTCGGAGAGCAGGATCGGCACGCAGTCGGCGGTGAGCACCACCAGCGCCAGGCCGGGCACGTTCGTGACCAGCGCGTCGGTCACCGGGACCGGTTCGGCGCGCGGCCCGTCGACGATCTCGACGGTGCGCCCGTGCACCTGCTCCATCCACACCAGCCGGTCAGGGGTGAGGCCGATGCCCTCGGCCAGCCGAATTCTGTTGCGGCGCACCGCTTCCGGATCGTCACCGACGTGGTCACCCAGGTTGAACGAGTCGTAGGGCGCGGCGGAGAAGCCACCGGCGCGGGTGGTGGTCACCCGGCGAACGGTCACGGTAGGAGGTGCGGAAGTCATGGTTCGAGGGTAGTGCGATCACGGGGTGGGACGGTCACCGCGCACAGTGACTTCGGTCAAGCTGACCCGAGCGGGGTTCGTTCGACCCGCACCGAACCTGATTCGACGACGGGGTGGCGGTGGTCGACTCCAAGACCGAGCCCGTCGCCTGCTCGGCCGAGAATGCCGTTACCAGGTCGTCCAGGTGCATGACAAGGAGGTCGAGTGCCACGAGGACTACACCTCCTACGAGGAGACGTTCGGCAGCGGCGGCACCGTCGCCTTCCTCTGTCTCGCCCCCAATTTCAAGGAGGGCAGCTGCTACAACGAGGGCATGATGACCGGGTACAAGTTCGTGCCGTGCACCGCGTCCGATGCCAGCTTCAAGGTCGTCAGCCGCGTCGACGGCCAGGTCGACGAGCAGCTGTGCGGCAAGGACGCCGACCAGGTGCTCGTGGTCAATGATCCGAAGATCACGTACTGCCTCGGCAGCGCCAAGGGCTGATCCCTCGCACCAACGTGAAAGCGCCCGAACTCGACAGGAGTTCGGGCGCTTTCACGTACAGCCTTATCGACGCATGAAGATGGGGACTTCGATGTCGTCGTCATCGTCGCCGTCGTCACGCGGCACCGAATTGTTGACCTCGTTCATCGCCCGCTCGGTGACCCGCTGACGCTCCGACTCCCGGTACCGCTCGGTATCGCGGTAGTTCGGCGCAGCGGCCCGACCACCGGACACCCCGGCCGTGGCGGGCTCGGTGGGCCGTGTCGGCGCCTCGGGGGCGCGCCCCTGGCCGATCTCGCCCGCGCGACCGGAACCGATCGGGTTGGCCCCGGTCCGGCTCGTCGGGGCCGTCGTGCTCTCGAGACTGCGCCGCGACGGGCCGCCACCGTCGAATCCCGCGGCGATGACGGTGACACGCACCTCGTCGCCGAGCGAATCGTCGATGACCGTACCGAAGATGATGTTGGCCTCGATGTGGGCCGCCTCCTGCACCAGCGAGGCCGCCTCGTTGATCTCGAACAGGCCGAGATCGGACCCGCCCGCGATCGACAGCAGCACGCCGTGCGCGCCGTCCATGGAGGCTTCCAGCAGCGGCGAGTTGATCGCCGTCTCGGCCGCCTTCACCGAACGACCCTCACCGCGCGCCGAGCCGATGCCCATGAGTGCCGATCCGGCACCCGACATCACGCTCTTGACGTCGGCGAAGTCGACGTTGATCAGGCCGGGGGTGGTGATCAGGTCGGTAATACCCTGAACACCGTTGAGCAGCACCTCATCCGCGGAGCGGAAGGCGTCCATCAGACTCACGGCCGCGTCGCCCAGCTGCAGCAGCCGGTCGTTCGGAATGACGATGAGGGTGTCGCACGACTCGCGAAGCAGGTTGATCCCTACTTCGGCCTGGTTCCCGCGCCGTTTTCCTTCGAAGGAGAACGGCCGGGTGACGACCCCTATAGTCAGGGCGCCCAACTTGCGGGCGATGCTGGCGACGACGGGGGCGCCACCGGTACCGGTGCCACCACCCTCGCCTGCGGTGACGAAGACCATGTCGGCGCCCTTGAGCACCTCTTCGATCTCGTCCTTGTGGTCCTCGGCGGCCTTACGGCCGACTTCCGGATCGGCGCCGGCTCCGAGACCGCGGGTGAGTTCGCGACCGACATCGAGTTTGACGTCGGCATCACTCATCAGCAGGGCTTGCGCGTCGGTATTGACCGCGATGAACTCGACTCCCTTGAGTCCCTGTTCGATCATTCGGTTGACGGCGTTCACGCCGCCGCCGCCGATACCGACGACCTTGATCACTGCAAGGTAGTTGTGCGGGGGCGTCATGGGCTCTCGCCTTCCTTCGATCTTAAACCCTCAACCTCAACCATAGGGTTGGCGTTATGTCAAGTATCCGACTGCTGCGGAACGCTATTCGCAGCCACTGCGATCCCGGCGCAGGCGCGCCGAGACGAGAGCCAGAATCTTGTGCCACAAAGAATGTCGCTCACTTTACCGTGACCAGATTCGGACTCGAAACGTCGAACACGGTCCCCTCACGGGTCAGGAGCGGCAACACGACGGCAGCTTTGCGCTCGCCGTCGCCCGTACCGCCCCACACTACCTTTCGACCGTCGCGCAGGCTCAGCGAGACGTCCGAAATAGACCGTGCGACAACCTCGCCCACCTGAACCGACAGCGCGGGCGGCAGGGTCACCAGCACAGCTACCGCTGCTCGGGCGGCCGCGGGGCCGGTGAACGAGCCCTCGGTGAGCAATTTCGGTACCCCGATCGGCGGTTCGGGTTCGATCGCGAATTCGACGCTCTCGGCGTCGATCAGGTGGGCGCCGTCCGGTGCGTCGAAATACACCACCGGTGTTCGCTCCACGACGGTCACCAGCACTGTCGAGGGGAATTTACGTTGTACCCGGACCGAACGCACCTTCGGGATCGCGGCGACGCGCTGCGCGATCGCGGTGGTATCGATGCGCAACATCGAACGGCCGTCCGGAATTTCGAGGCGCCCGCGCACATCGGCCTCCGGCACCACCGACAGGCCGTCGACGCGCACAGTACGCACCGACAGCGCCGGAGTGAACCAGGCCAGTGCCACCACCAGGGTCACCACGACCACCCCGACCACCGTCCAGAGACGGTAGCCGTGCCACCCGCGCGCGGCGGGCATCGGCAATCTCACCGGCCGCCCTGCTGCGGCCTGGCCCGCAGGCCGTCGAGGATCTGGGTGCCGAGCATGGTGACATCGCCGGCGCCCATGGTGATCACCACGTCGCCGTCGCCCGCGAGGCCGGCGACCTGCTTGCCGACCTTGGACATATCCGGCTGGTAGTGCACGGGTTTGGTCACCGACTGGGCGACCAGCGCGCCGTTGACGCCGGGCAGCGGGTCTTCGCGGGCGCCGTAGACGTCGAGCACGACCACCTCGTCGGCCAGGCTCAACGCGGTGCCGAACTCCGTGGCGAAAGTGGCGGTGCGGCTGTACAGATGCGGCTGGAACACCACGATCACCCGACCCCGCTGCAGGCGCGCACCGTCACGCGCTTCCTGGGCGACGAGCTGCGCGGCGGCCTCGAGCACCGCCCTGACCTCGGTGGGATGGTGGGCGTAATCGTCGAAGACGCGCACCCCGTTTTCCCGGCCGGTGAACTGGAACCGGCGATGCACGCCACCGAATCCCTCCAGGCCCTGCACGATCTCGTCGACATCGGCGCCGGTGGCGCGGGCGGCCAGCAGCGCGGCCAGCGCGTTGAGCGCCATGTGCCTGCCGGGTACCGACAGTCGCAGCGCGCGCGGGGTGGGTTCGCCGTCGAGCTGGAATTCGACGATGCCGCCGACGTCACGCGGTTGCCAGTCGAGCAGCCGCGCTCCGACGGTCACGGGCGCGTCGGTGAGATCGCCCGATCCGTAACCGAGAACCGTGATCCCGCGTTCGGCCATGCGCGGCGCGACCCGCTGGGCGAACGCGCGCGAACCGGGATCGTCGAGGCACACCACCAGCAGGCCGCCGGAAGCGAGCCGGTCGGCGAAATCGTCGAAGACCTGGATGTAGGCCTCATCGGTGCCGAAGTAGTCGAGGTGGTCGGATTCGATATTGGTGACCACGGCGACGTCCGGGTCGTATTGCAGCAGGGAACCGTCGGACTCGTCGGCCTCGGCGACGAATATGTCACCGCTGCCGTGGTGGGCGTTGGTGCCCGCCTCGTTGAGCTCGCCGCCGACCGCGAACGACGGATCGGCGCCGCAGTGCTGCAGCGTGACGATCAGCATCGAGGTGGTCGAGGTCTTGCCGTGGGTGCCCGACACCAGCAAGGTGTTGTGCCCGCGCATCAACGAGGCCAGCACCGTGGGACGCATCAGGACGGGGATATTGCGCCGATTCGCTTCGACCAGTTCGGGATTGGTCTTCGGGATGGCGGCGTATGTGGTGACGACGGCCGTCGGGCCGCCGGGCAGCAGGTCGAGCGCGTCGGCGGCGTGGCCGATACGCACCTCGGCACCGCGGGCCCGCAGCGACAGCACGCCGCGGCTTTCGCGGGCATCGGAGCCGGAGACCTGGCCACCACGCGAGAGCAGGATGCGCGCGATGCCGGACATGCCTGCACCACCGATGCCGACCATGTGCACGCGCGCGAGTTCGGGTGGCAGGGCGGCCTCGCCTGCGATCGAACCACCGCGCTCGGCTTCGGGCTCGCTCATCGGGCGACCTCGGTGACGATCCTGGCCACCGTGTCGGCAGCGTCGCGATGGCCTGCGCCTGCGGCGGCGCGGCTCATCTGCGCGAGTCGAGCGGGGTCGAGCAGCAGCGGAATCACCTCATCGATCACGTATTTCGGGGTCAGCTCGGCGTCGGCCACTATTGTGCCACCACCTTGGGCCACCACCGGTCGGGCGTTGAATTCCTGTTCGCCGTTGCCGTGTGGCAGCGGCACATAGAAGGCCGGCAGGCCGACCGCCGACACCTCGGCCACCGTCATCGCGCCGGATCGGCAGACCACCGCGTCGGCGGCGGCGTAGGCCAGGTCCATTCGCGACAGGTAGGGCACCGCAATGTATTCGGCGGCTGGCGCCGCGGGTAATTCCAAGGTGTTCTTGGGGCCGTGCGCGTGCAGCACCGAGACACCGGCGGCCGCGAGTTGCGGTGCGGCACCGGACACGGCCTCGTTGAGGCTGCGCGCGCCCTGCGAACCGCCGAACACCAGCAGTACCGGGCCCTCGGCGGGCAGTCCGAAGTGCGCGCGAGCCTGCGCCCGCAGTGCCGGACGATCGAGCTCGGTGATGGAGGCGCGCACCGGAATTCCGACGACCTCGGCACCCGCCAGCCCCGAATCGGGGACGGCGGCGAGCACTTTCGCGGCAAGACGAGCGCCGACCTTGTTGGCGATCCCGGCTTTCGCGTTGGCCTCGTGCACGATCACCGGCACCTTGCGCTTGCGGCCGAACAGCCCGCCGCGCGCGGCGAGATACGCGGGCAGTGCGACATAGCCGCCGAACCCGATGATCACGTCGGCCTGCACGTCGTCGATCACCGCCCTGGTGGCCTTGACCGAGGCGCGCACCCGGCCGGGCAGCCGCAGCAGGTCGGCAGAGGGTTTGCGCGGCAACGGCACCGGCGGGATGAGTTCCAGCGGGTACCCGCGTTCGGGCACCAGTTTCGTCTCGAGTCCACGTTCGGTTCCCAAGGCCGTCACCCGGATCGAATCGTCGAGTCTGCGCAGCGCGTCGGCGACTGCCAACGCGGGTTCGATGTGGCCTGCGGTTCCCCCGCCTGCGACGATCACCGACAACCCGGATCGCGGGTTACTCACCTGGATCTACCTCGTTCTCTCTGTCGTATCGAAACTCGCGAAGCACTGGTCACGTTCCGCTACCTCCGCCGGTCCGCCGTTTCACCGGGCGGTGTGGCATCGGGTAGGTCGGCTCCCACGCTCTTGTCGACCGTAGCGAACTCGTGCCGCGGCTCTCCGGCGCGCGTCGCCTGCGGTCGGCGGGCGGCTGGCGGCGGGGTGGCTGACGTGGGCGTTCGGTTCTGGCGCGCGGGGCGGCCTTTCGCGGCGCGCTCGGCGGGGTGTACACCTCGGGCACCGGCAGCCGGAGCAGCCTGCTGAATCTGCCGTCCTGACCGGCCTGCAACGCCGACACGGCCTCCGGTTCGTGCCGGGCGGCGCTGGCGATGATGCCGAACATGAACAGCGTGATCGCCAGCGACGAACCACCGGCCGAGACCAGCGGCAGCTGCAGACCGGTCACCGGCAGCAGCCCGACGACGTAGCCGATATTGATCAGCGCTTGCGCGGTGATCCAGGTGGTCGCGGTGGCGGTGAGCAGACGCAGGAACGGGTCGACCGAGCGCAACGCGATGCGGATACCGGTGTAGACGAACAGGGCCAGCAGCGCCAGCACCAGCATGCAGCCGAGGAAGCCGAGTTCCTCGCCGATGATGGCGAAGATGAAGTCGTTGTGCGAGTTGGGCAGGTAGCTCCACTTCGCGCGGCTCTGACCGAGGCCGCGGCCCCAGATACCGCCGTCGGCGAGGGAGTACTTGGCCTGGCGCGCCTGGTAGTTGACGCCCTGCGGATCGTCACCGGGATTGAAGAACGCGCGCACCCGGTCGGAGCGATAACCGGCCGACAGCGCCAGCACGGACGCGGCGACCACGCCGGTCACCATGATCCCGACGAACAACCGCACCGGCAGCCCGCCGAACCACAGCAACGCCATCAACACGATGCCGAGCGCGATCGTGGTCGACAGGTTCGGCTCGAGCACCACCAGCAGACACACCAGCAGACCGGCGGGCACCAGCGGTACCAGGATGTCCTTGAGCTGGGCGCCCCGGCGCGAGGCGAGCAGGTGCGCGCCCCACACGATCAGGGTCAGCTTGACGACTTCGGAGGGCTGGATCGACAGCGGGCCGATGTCGAACCAGCGCCGCGCGCCGCCGTGGATCGAGCCGATGCCGGGAATGAGCACCAGCACCAGCGCGAGCACCGACAAGCTGAAGATCGGGAACGACCACTGGCGCAGGAACCGCAGCGGCAGGCGCAGCGCCACATAGAACGCGACAGCGCCGAGCGCGGCGAACATCGCCTGCTGGACGAACAGCGCGTAGGCCGAACCGCCACCGGCATAGGCCTCGACGCTCGACGCCGACAGCACCATCACCAGACCGAGCACGGTGAGCAGGGTCGCGATGGTGACGATCAGGTGGAACGACGCGAGCGGCCGCGCCAACCACGCCCCGAACCGCTCCCCCGCCCAGTTCGGCTGCCCCGAACTCTTGCGGCGAGTACTGCCGCGGCCCTTGTCGTCCACGCTGCCCCGGCTTTTACCCACGTTGTCCCCTCTTGGGCGATGGCGGGTCCACCGGGCGCGCGTGCGTCATAGCGCCCGCCCGATGTCACCATCTTCCAGTGCCGTCACCGCATCCACGAAACAGCGTCCGCGGTGGGTGTAGTCGTCGTACATGTCCAGGGAAGCCGCCGCGGGCGCGAGCAGTACGGTATCTCCGGCGCGAGCCAGACCCGCCGCGGCACGCACCGCGCGGCCCATGACCGCCTCGGCTCGCTGGGATCTCGACGACTCCATGTCTGCATCGTCTCCCGCATCCAGCTCGATGACCGGGACTTCGGGTGCGTGTCGCGTCATCGCGGCGGCGATCACCGGCGCGTCGGCCCCGAACAGCACCGCGCCGACCAGCCGATCACCGATCTCCTCGATCAGATCGTCGACACTGGCGCCCTTGAGCAGACCGCCCGCCACCCACACCACCTGCGGGTGCGCCATGATCGCGGCGCGCGCGGCGTGCGGGTTGGTGGCCTTGGAGTCGTCGATGAACTCGACACCGCCGAGTTCGCGGACGAACGCGGTGCGGTGCGGGCCCACCTTGTGCTCGGCGAGGCCTTCCTTGACGAACTGCGGTGCCACGTCGATGGCCCTGGTCAGCGCGGACGCGGCCAGCGCGTCGGCGATGCCCGCGGGTCCCGGCGGGCTGATGTCGCTGGTCTCGGCGAGGATCGCGGCCTTGGTGAAGGCGCGGTCGAGCAGTTTGCCGTCGACCACGCCCAGCTCGCCGTCGGCGGGGACACCGATCCGGAAGCCGACCGTGCGGCGAGCTTTGGCCTTACGGGCCAGTGCGCCCGCGACCGGGTCGTCGAGGCCGACGACGCCGACGCGACCGGTGAGCGCGCGCGCCTTCGCGGCGGCGTAGGCATCGAGGCCGCCGTGCCAGTCCAGGTGATCCTCGGCGACGTTGAGCACGACACCGGCTTCGGGTCGCACCGACGGCGCCCAGTGCAGCTGGAACGAGGACAGCTCGACGGCGAGAACCTGCGGGCCGGGGTTGCGGCGCAGCGCGTCCAGGATCGGCAGGCCGATATTGCCGCAGGCCACGCTGGAGATGCCGGCGGCGCGCAGGATCGAGTGCGTCATGTTGGTGGTGGTGGTCTTGCCGTTGGTGCCGGTGATCACCAGCCATTTGCGGACCGGGCCGTAGATGCGGGCCTGATCGACCCACCAGGCGAATTCGACGTCACCCCAGACGGGCACGCCCTCGGTGACCGCCGAGACCAGCACCGGTGAGTCCGGTCGCCAGCCCGGGCTGGTGATCACGAGCGCGAACCGGCTCAGGTCGGCGCTTTCGAGTTCGACGCTGGTGGCGATCTCGAGACCGAGTTCGGCGGCTTCGGCGAGTGCCTTGGCGCCGTTGTCGGTGACCACCGGGTGGGCGCCGATATCGCGCAGCGGTTCGATCAGCGAGCGTCCGGAGACGCCCCAACCGGCGACGAGAACGTCACGGCCACGCAGGAATTCGAGCATCGGGCCCGGGGAACGCAGGGCGCGGGGCGAGTGTTCGACCATGTCTCTACTCACCCGACCTGTGACAGATATTCGCTGTAGAACAGGCCGAGGCCCACTGCGGCGGAGATGCCCGCCAAAATCCAGAACCGGATGATCACCGTGGTTTCGGCCCACTTACTCAACTCGAAGTGATGGTGGAACGGCGCCATCTTGAACAACCGATTGCGCGTGGTGCGGTACACCGCCACCTGCAGCATCACCGAGGCCGCCTCGGCGACGAACAGCGCGCCGATCACGGCCATCAGTAGCTCGGTGCGGGTGGTGATCGACAGACCGGCGATCAGGCCGCCCAGTGCCAGCGAACCGGTGTCGCCCATGAAGATTCGCGCGGGCGCGGCGTTCCACCACAGGAATCCGATACAGGCGGCGGCGGCCGCGGCACAGACGAGGGCCAGATCCAGCGGATCGCGCACGTTGTAGCACCCGGCTTCGGGGCTGGTGGAGCACGAATTGCGGTACTGCCAGAAGGTGATGATCACATACGCGCCGAGCAGCAGGCTCATCGAACCGGCCGCGAGGCCGTCGAGGCCGTCGGTCAGGTTGACCGCGTTGGACCAGGCGATCACCAGGAACAGCACCCAGATCACGAAGATCAGCGCGCCCATCGACAGGGTGTTCCAGTCGCGCACGTAGGACAGGTGCTTGCTGGCGGGGGTGAGCCCGTCGGGGCTACGGAACTGCAGGGCCAGCACCGCGAAGATGACCGCGGCGGCGGTCTGGCCGATGTACTTGCCCGCGGCGGTCAGGCCGAGATTGCGCTGTTTGCGCAGCTTGATGAAGTCGTCGAGGAAGCCGACGATGCCGAGCGCGGTGGTGAGACCGAGCACGAGCAGACCCGACGCCGTCGGCCCTTCCGCGTCGTAGCCGATACCGATCAGGTGCGAGCCGAGGTAGCCCGCCCACATGCCGATCAGAATCGCGACGCCACCCATGGTGGGGGTGCCGCGCTTGGCCTGGTGACTGGCCGGGCCGTCGACCCGGATCTCCTGACCGAAGCCCTGTCTGGCGAATACCCGAACCAACAACGGCGTCAACAGGATCGACACCGCCAGTGCGATTCCCGCCGCGAACAGAATTTGCCTCATCGAGCTGTATTACCTTCCGCTGCCCCGGTCAGGTGCTCGGCGACGGCCCACAGGCCCACCGCCTTCGACGCCTTGACCAGTACCACATCGCCTGCGGCGATCTCGTCGTCGAGCAGCGCGATCGCCGCGTCGATATCGGGAACGAGGATCGATTCCTCGCCCCATGAGCCTTCCATCACCGCTCCCTGGTGCATGCCGTGGGAGGGTCGTCCGGTGCCGACCACGATCAGCCGATCGACGTCGAGGCGCACGGCCAGTCGTCCGATCGCGTCGTGTTCGATCACCGAGGTGTCGCCGAGTTCGCCCATCTCACCGAGCACGGCCCAGCTGCGCCGGGGTTCCGGGCTCGACTTCGCGAGGGTGACCAGCGCTTTGAGCGCGGCCCGCACGGAGTCGGGGTTGGCGTTGTAGGAGTCGTTGATGACGGTGACGCCCGCAGGGGTGGTCGTCACGTCCATCCGGCGGACCGAGGCCGCGGTGGCACCGGACAGGGCTTGGGCGACGGTTGCCAGGTCAGCACCGCATTCGAGGGCGACGGCGGCGGCGGACAGCGCGTTGCCGACCTGGTGTTCGCCGTGGACCGCGAGCCGCACCGGGATCGATTCGGCGCCGACGTGCAGGATGAAGTGGGCGCGGGCCTGGTCGTCGGTGGTCACGTCGGTGGCGCGGATGTCGGCGTCGCCGGACAGGCCCACCTTCACCACGCGTGCCTTCGTTCGCGAAGCCATGGCCGAGACATTCGGGTCGTCGGCGTTGAGGACGGCCAGTCCCTCGGCGGGCAGTGCTTCGACCAGCTCGCCCTTGGCTTGCGCGATCGCTTCGCGGCTGCCGAATTCACCGAGGTGGGCGGTGCCGACATTGAGTACGACGCCGATCCGGGGCGGGGCGATGCGGGCCAGCTCCGCGATGTGTCCGCGACCGCGCGCGGAGAGTTCAAGGGCGAGGAACTTGGTGTCGGTGCCCGCGCGCAGTGCGGTCCACGGGTGGCCGAGTTCGTTGTTGAACGAGCCGGGCGGCGCGACCACCGCACCGAGCGGCGCGAGTACCGCGGCGAGGAGATCCTTGGTCGAGGTCTTGCCGGAGGAACCGGTGACGCCGACGACGGTGAGTCCGGTGCGCTCGGCGAGCCGCTCGGTGCTCACGCGCGCCAGCTCGGCCAGCGCGGCGAGTACCGCGGCACCGGAACCGTCCGCGTCGGAGCTCAGCGCGACCGAGGTCGCGGGCACCGAACCGAGGTCGGGTGCGACGACGATCGCGGGCACGCCGACCGGGCGAGCCGCGAGCACCGCGACCGCTCCGGCGGCCACCGCCTTGGCGGCGTAGTCGTGTCCATCGGAGTTGACGCCGGGTAGGGCGAGGAACAGATCGCCGGAACCGATTCGGCGCGAATCGAATTCGACCGAACCGGTCACCAGTGCCTGGGGGTCGGGTACGTCGTGGAGCTCGCCGCCGACAACGTCCGCGATCTCCCGCAGTGTCATCTCGATCATGAAACCGTCAAGTCCTCCGAGTCCGTGTGCGGACGATGTGGTGTCCGCAGGGCATCCAGCGCCACCGCGACTACCTCGCGGTCGTCGAAGGGATGCTTGACGCCCTTGATTTCCTGCCCCGCCTCGTGGCCCTTGCCCGCGACGAGTACCACGTCACCGGACCTGGCCCAGGCGAGTGCGGTGGCGATGGCCGCCGCGCGGTCACCGATCTCGCGGATCTCGCCGCGGTCGGTGGCCGGGAGTTCGCCGGCACCGGCGATCACGGCGGACCTGATGGCCGCCGGGTCCTCGGTGCGTGGGTTGTCGTCGGTGACGATCAGCAGGTCGGCGCGGGCCGCCGCGGCGCCCATGAGCGGGCGTTTGGCCGCGTCACGGTCGCCACCGGCGCCGAGCACGACCGCCAGCCTGCCCACACCCGCTTCGGTGAGGTGGCCGCGCAGGGTGGTCACGACGGATTCGATGGCGGCGGGCTTGTGCGCGTAGTCGACGACGGCGAGGAAGTCCTGGCCGCGCTCGACGCGCTGCATCCGGCCCGGCACGTCGACGACGGCAAGCGCGGGCGCGGCGACTGCCGGATCGACGCCGGCCGCTGCGCAGGTGGCGACGGCCAAGAGGGCGTTGGCGACGTTGTAGCGGCCGGGCAGACGCAAGCGCACCGTCAGTTCGCCATCGGGTCCGGCGGCGGTGAATTCCTGTTCGCCACCGGCGGTCTTGATGTCGCCGCTGACCTGCCAGGTCCCCGCGCCGGTGGTCGACACGGTGACCGGCTCGGCCAGGTCACCGGCCAGGCGGGTGCCCCATTCGTCGTCGACGCAGATCACCGCGGTGCGCGCGGCGATCGGCGAATCCGCGTCGAACAGCCGACGTTTCGCGGCGAAGTAGTCCTCGAAATCCTTGTGGAAGTCGAGATGGTCCTGGGACAGGTTCGTGAACGCGCCGACCGCGAACCGCACACCGTCGACCCGGCCCAGCGCGAGCGCGTGGCTCGACACCTCCATCACGACCGCGTCGACGCCCTGCTCGACCATCGCGGCGAACATCGCGTGCAGTTGCGGCGCCTCGGGGGTGGTGAGCGCGCTCGGCACCCGCTGCCCGCCGATCCGCGTCTCGATGGTGCCGATCAGCCCGGTGGACAGTCCGGCCGCGACCAGCCCGGCTTCCACCAGGTACGAGGTGGTGGTCTTGCCTGAGGTGCCGGTGATGCCGATGATGCGCAGTCGATCGCTGGGGTGTCCGTAGATCGCGGCCGAGAGTTCGCCGAGGACCGCGCGTGGCTGCTCGCGCACCAGCACGGGCACCGCCACGTCACCGATCAGCTCGGCGCCCGCGGCATCGGTGAACACGGCGACCGCGCCGTTCGCGATCGCGTCGGCGGCGAATCGGGCGCCGTGCGAGTTCGCGCCGGGCAGCCCGGCGAACAGGTCACCGGGGCGCACCGCGTTGGAGCGCTGCTCGATGCCGGTGACCGTCACCCCGATGGATGCCGTCGTGGCGCCGACGAGGTCCGCTACGGCCTGCAGCGACGTCGACAACGGAGTGGTTGGCCGGAGCGCGTGCGGGCTGGACTGCGCGGGCACAAGGCTCCTCTCTGAGAGTGATCGAGCGCGTAGGCGAGACGAGCAGTCAGGTTACCGACGCGCGGTGTCGGACGGACAACGTGGGTTGAGTTATTCGGTGGTTCGCGGCCCGCCCGCCGCTGGACTGAGTGGAGGGTGCGACGAAGGAGTAGCCGGAGGGAGGGAACAGGGCCGAGAACCAGCGGCGCCAGCCGCTTATGATGTTGCCTCGAGCACCAACCGCTTGGCCTCCGGTGACGGTGGCACTCGGTCACGCTGCAGCGCCCAGGAGGCGATGCTGTGGAACAGCGGGGCGGCGGACCCGCCGCCGGTGCCGTCGGAGCTGCGGACGGGGGCGTCGAGCATCATGCCGATCACGTAGCGGGGGTTGTCGGCGGGTGCCATCCCGGCGAAGGTGCTGTAGAACGACGAGGTCGAATAGCACCGGCACGCGGGGTCAACCTTCTGCGCGGTGCCGGTCTTGCCCGCCACCTGGTATCCCTCGATCGAGGCGGGCGCGCCGGTGCCCATCTGGACACCCATCGGGTCCTTCTGGACGGTCGCCTGGAACAGCTCGCGCAGGGTGTGCGCGGTCTGCGGGCTGACCACGCGCACGCCGTCGGGCTGCAGTTCCTCGGTGCGGTTGCCGTCGGGGGCGATCTTGGCCTTGACGATGCGCGGCGGGATCCGCAGGCCGTCGTTGGCGATGGCCTGGTACATGGCGGTCATCTGCAGCGTGGTCATCGAAAGGCCCTGGCCGATAGGCAGATTCGCGAAGGAACCACCCGACCACTGATCGCGGGCGGGTACCTGGCCGCCACTCTCGCCGGGCAGGCCGACGCCGGTGCGCTGACCGAGCCCGAACCGATCGAGCATGTCGGCGAACCGGTCCTCGCCCACCCGCTGGGCGAGCATGAGAGTGCCGACGTTGGAGGACTTTCCGAAGATGCCGGTGGTGGTGTAGGGCGCGACGTCGTGCTGCCAGGCGTCGTTGACGGTGACGCCCGACATCCGGATCGAGCCGGGCACCTGCAGCACCTCGTCGGGGGTGGTCACGCCGTATTCGATGGCGGCCGCCGCGGTGACGATCTTGTTGACCGAACCGGGCTCGAAGGGGTCGGCCACCGAGGGGTTGTTCATCTTGCCCGAGGCCCAATGATTCGGGCCGAGCGCGGGATTGAACGTGCCGTCGTTGGCCATCGCCAGCACCTGGCCGGTCTTGGCGTCGAGCACCACCGCCGAGGCCGAGGAGGCGCCGGACACCTGCTTGGCCTGTTGCACCTGCTGCTGCACGTAGTACTGCAGGTCCGCGTCGAGCGTCAGCTCGACGCCGTAGCCGTTCACCGCGGGCTGCAGGTCGCGGTAGCTGCCGGGGATCACCGCGCCGTCGGAACCCTGGTCGTAGGTGCGCGAACCGTCGGTACCCGACAGCACCGAATCCAGTGCCGATTCCAGACCCATCTGGCCGTGCCGGTCGCCACCGATCGCGCCGATGACATTCGCCGCGAGCGAGCCACCGGGGTACTCGCGCAGGTCCTGCCGTTCGACACCGACCTCCGGGAACTTCTCCTTGATCTCGGCGGCCACCCGCGGATCGACGTTCTTGGCCAGATAGTGGAACTTCTTGTCGCTCTTCAGCTTGTCGAGGAGTTCCTGCTCGGTGGGCGCGCCGAGCTTGTCGTGGATGAACTTCGCGATGTCGGTGAGCCGCTGCTCCGGATCCGGTGCGCTCGGCTTGAGCTTCTTGGCTTCGACCAGTTTCTCGCGCTCCGTCACCGGCTGGAAGGTCAGGGCTTTCACGGTGAGCGTGAAAGCGAGCTGATTGCCGTGCCGGTCGGTGATGGGGCCGCGCACGGCCGCCTCGGTCGCCTTGATGGTGCGCTGCGAGGCCGCCTGCGCCGACAGCGCGGGTGCGGCGAAACTCTGAATGTAGAGCAGCTGCAACGCGACAACGGCCAACGTCGCCAGCAGGGTGACCCGGCCGACACCGAGGCGAAGGCGGATCGGCCGGTCCGGCGAGAGCGAGCCGGCGCGGGCCCTCGACGAGACCGGCCCGCGTCGCTGTTGCGACGCGGGCCCACTCCGCTTCATCGGGGAGCGTCCGGCGATTCGACGACCTGTGGCTGTTCGCTCGGCGGTCCGGCCGCGGGGGCTCGTAGGCCGGTGGTCGGGGCCGCGCCCGCGGGTAACGGCGCACCGGCCGGGTCGGCCACGACACCCGGTGCGGGCGGCGGCGTGTCGGCCGAGGCGAGAGGTTCACCCTGACCTGCGACGTCGACTCGATCGGGCACCGTCGCCGGGGCGAGCGGAGCACCGCCGTCCGTCGGCGCGAGGACCTCGCCGTTGCCCGCCGCGGGCGCCTGGACCGGAGCCTGGCCGTTCGCGGGGTCGGGGACAGTGGCTTCGACCGGGGCGAGCGGAGCCGGCGCCGGCGCGGCCGCGGGCTGCGGCGACACCGCCGGAGCCTGCGGTGTATTCGCGGCCGGGGCGGCCGGTGACGCGAGCACGTTCGCCGGAACACTGGTGGGCGCGGCAGGACTGGCCGTGGCCGCGCCCGGCTGGACCGGCACCACCCGCTCCCCCTGCGCCTGGGCGTGCCCGGGCGCAGGGCTGTTCGGCGTGGTGGTCGGCGGGCCGTTCAGCGGCGGCACCGGCGCACCCTGGGCGGGCGTCGGGTTACCGATCACGCTCACCTCGCCGTCGGCGCCGATCACCAGCCGGGCCGGATCCTTCGCGGGGATCATGCCGAGTTCGCGTGCGCGGGCGGCCAATTCGGGGGCCGAGTCAGCGGCGGCGACCTCGCGCTGCAGCGCGGCCCGCTCGTCGTCGAGCTTGCGGTTGACCGCCCTGGCGTCACCGAGCTGGTAGCTGTCCTCGGCGGCGCGGGTGGTGAGCAACAGGGTGAGGGCGAGGCCGCAGCCGAGCAAACCGATGATCGCGGTGACGAACGGGATCCGCCCCGCCATCGTCGATGCCTGTTCGGGCAGCTCGATGCCGTCGAGCAACTGCTCCCTGGTGCGCTTGCGGGCGTAGGCCCGCTGTGCCGCACCGGACTTCACTCGTTCGGCCGCCTCCACGCGCCGAGCGGTCTTGCTCGGCACCGCGATTGTGCTCGTCCGCACGCTCATCGTTTCCCCTCCTGTGTCCTCCCTGACCTCTCCGCGATTCGTTCGGCCGCGCGCATCCGCACCGGCGCGGATCGCGGATTGACCTCGATCTCGGCTTCGGTCGCTTTTTCCGCGCCACGGGTGAGCATCGTGAATTCCGGTCCCATGCCGGGCAGTTCGACCGGCAGGTCCATCGGGGACCGGGACACGATCCGTGGCGCGAGTTCGTGTTTGACCAGCCGATCTTCGAGCGACTGATACGACATGACGCAGATCCGTCCGCCCACCCGCAGTGCATCCAGTGCCGCGGGCAGTGCCGCCCGCAGCGAGTCGAGCTCACCGTTGACCTCCACCCGCAGCGCCTGGAACGAGCGCTTGGCCGGATGTCCGCCGGTGCGGCGCGCCGCGGCCGGAATGCTCGCGTAGAGCACCTCGACGAGTTCGGCGCTGGTGCTGAACGGCTTGACCGCCCGCCTGCGCAGCACCTCCGAGGCGATCTTGCCCGCGAACCGTTCGTCGCCATAGGTTTTCAGCACCCGGGCCAGGTCGCCGTGGCTGTAGGTGTTGAGCACGTCGGCGGCGGTGATGCCGGTGGTCGGGTCCATCCGCATGTCCAGCGGTGCGTCGACGGAGTAGGCGAAGCCGCGTTCGGCCTCGTCGAGCTGCATCGACGACACCCCGAGGTCCATCAGGACGGCCGAGACGGAACCGGTTTCGTCGAGTCCCGCTTCGGCCAGTGCCGCGGGGATGCCGTCATAACGGGTGTGGACCAGCGTGATCCGGTCCGCGTAGGGCGCCAGACGCTCGCCTGCCATGCGCAACGCGGTGGTGTCGCGGTCGAGACCGACCAGGCGCGCTTGCGGGTAGGTGCGCAGGAAATGCTCTGCGTGACCGCCCAATCCGAGGGTCGCGTCGAGGTAGACGGCGCCCGGTTCGCTCAGCGCCGGGCCGAGCAGATCGTCGGCGCGCTCGAGCAGGACCGGCACATGACGGGGGTTCTCGGCGTCATGGTTCACCTCGACCTCCCGGGATACTGCCTCGCGTCGCAGACGGGTCGCCTTGCCACACAGTGCTTTTCGAATGAGTGCTTGTCGAACGAGTTGGTGCTGCGAATGCTTCGAGGTCTCTGACCGGGGCAAGGCACCTGGCGTCGGGGAAGTACGTCAGGGTCCACGCCCGGGCAGAGGCCTCGCAGCACTCGCGTGCTCCGGGTCAGAAGATTCCGCCCAGCGACTCGTCTCCGGCTTGCGCGTAGTCCTCCTCGTGTTCTTCGAGGTAGGTCTCCCACGCCTGCTTATCCCATATTTCGAGGAAGTCGACCGAACCGATCACCACGCAATCCCGCGAGAGGTTCGCATAGCGCCGATGGTCCGGCGACAGCGTGATCCGGCCCTGTGCGTCCGGACGTTGCTCGTCGGTGCCCGCCGCCAGCGCTCGAACGAAAGCCCTTGCCTGCGGATTACTTCGGGACGCCGACGCCGCTCGCCGCGCGAGCGCGGTGAACTCGTCTTTGGGATACACGGCAAGGCTGTGGTCTTGGCCCTTCGTGACCATCAACCCTCCCGCCAGATCGTCTCGAAACTTCGCAGGCAACGTCAGCCGCCCTTTGTCGTCCAATCGGGGGGTGTAGGTACCGAGGAACATCCCGGCCACCTCCCTACTGGATTCACCTCGCCGTACGGCCTCTCCTGTAGTGCGCGACCCACATTACCCCACTTTCCCCCACTTTCAATCGAAACCCTGAGTGATCCTGCTCCCCGCCAACACAATTCCGCAGGTCATTCCAGCTATCACTGAGATTCGCGGTTATCCCGTGTTCGGGCGACCCGCGCGGGTCGGCAACCCCTCGTTCCGACAACGTTCAGCAAACATCGCAGGTGCGACCCAGCCCGCGCGAGCTGGTGGGGGAAGCGTGGGGCGCGGTGGGGAAGGTGGGGGAACCGCCCTGCCCGTTGGCCATCAGGGCGGCGGGCGCACAGACGCACGAAGGCGGCGCCACACCCGGTGGTGGGTGTGGCGCCGCCTTCGTACCAGCTAGGTCTGAGCTATTCCTGCTCGAACCTTCGCCGGAATCGGTCTTCCATTCGCTCGGAGAAGCCGCCGGACTTGCGCTGGCGACCGCCGCGGGCCGTGGGTCCGCTCGACGGGCCGCTGCCCGCAGCGGGAGGCTCGGTCGCGTCCGGTCGGGCGGCGTGACGCGAGTTGCCGATCATCAGCAGGACACCAGCGCCGAACATGGCGATGAATCCGACGAGACTGATGATCGGGAAACCGCCCGGCTTGAACGGGGCGGCGATGCCGGCGACGAGCAGAAAAAGGCCGACGGCGAACAACGCCGCAGCTTGGAGTCTGCGTCGACTCGACGTGGAGCGAAGACGTCCGCCGCGGACGGACGAGGCGAACTTCGGATCCTCAGCATAGAGAGCGCTCTCGATCTGTTCGAGCATGCGCTGCTCGTGCTCGGAGAGTGGCACGGTACCTCCCCCGGCACTAGGCGTGGCTGGTCGCCTCCGGGTAGGCGACGGGTAGCCGACCTTGGCGGCTATCTGCTCCCCATGATACGAGTTCGATCGGTGGCGTACCACCTACTCGGTCATAACTAAGCGGTCATGTCGCGGCCACGACTCGGCTGCGGGCGGCTCTTAGCCGCGGCTACCAGCGCATCGTCGACGTCGTAGAGGAATGCGCCCACCCGTGAGCAGAACTCGTCGGCTTGTGTGTCGGTGATCGCACGGTCCAATCCGGCCTCCAGCGCGGCCCGTAATTGCGAGTGCGCCTCGAAGTAATCGGCCCACATCACGAACTCCGGGCTGGCGCGTCTCAGTAACACCCAGGCGCTGCGCGATCGCGCACGCGGCGCCTGGTCGGCACCGGTGAGTGCGATCATCGAACCCGCGCCACGCAGCGCGGCCAGGTACGCGGTACGGAACCGCTCCCCCGGTTCGTGCTCCCAGGCGGAATCAGTGAGTAGGGCATCGGCTTGACGTAGTAGTCCGCCGGCGCGCCCGTCGTGGCCCGCGTGCGCGCGACCATCGTTGTGACCAGCCATCTGCTGCCCCTTTCGCCCCTCGCACTGATCGAACTAACATTCGAACGTTTGAATTGAGATTGAATATAGGGACACCCACCGACAACTTTCCGCGTCCGCGCACCATCGACGAGAGCCATGACAGCCGTCAAGCCGAAACACACCCCCGCACCCGTCATCGTCGACCTCAGCGTCGCCGCCCTGCGCGCACGTCTGCACGACGCCCTGTCGGTGTACGTCGCCGCGATGGACTACCCCCGCGGCACCGAGCACCATCGCGCCCCGATGTGGACCGAGCACACCACCAGGACCGGCTGGCGGGCCGTCGCCGCGGTGCTGCCCGATGACACGGGTGGCGTCGACCTGCGCACCGCGCCGATCCTGGCGATCGCCTATGGCTACAGCGGCGCGCCTCGGCAGTGGTGGCATCAGCAGGTGCAGACCGGGATGCGCCGGTGCGGGTGGCCCGATGCCGCCGCCCGTGACCTGCTCGCCGACTATTTCGAA
Organism: Nocardia sp. FBN12; assembly: GCF_054031145.1. NCBI lineage: Bacteria > Bacillati > Actinomycetota > Actinomycetes > Mycobacteriales > Nocardiaceae > Nocardia > Nocardia sp. FBN12. The sequence continues at coordinate 911,499 of NZ_CM132926.1, read as the reverse complement.
CTCACCGAGCTGCACGTCCACCCGGCCGCGCAGGGGCGTGGGATCGGGGCGCGGTTGCTCGAGCGGCTGCTGGCCGACCGCGTCGAGGCGGCCGTGCTGCTCTCGACGCCGGAGGTGCCCGAAGAGGCGAACCGGGCCTGGAAGTTGTACCGGCGGGCCGGATTCACCGATGTGATCCGCAATTTCGTGTTCGCGGGCGATACCCGGCCGTTCGCCATCCTCGGGCGCAGGTTGCCGATGCCCCCCTCGAATCTATGACGACGGTGGTGGTCGGTTCCGGCCACAACGCGCTGGTCGCGGCCTGCTATCTGGCACGGGCCGGGCAGCGGGTACAGGTGCTCGAGCGCGACGAGGTCCCTGGCGGCGCGGTGTCGACGGTGGAGCGGTTCCCCGGCCATCTCGTCGATCGTGGATCTTCGGCGCACATCATGATCCGGCACACCGGGATCATCGAGGAGCTCGAGCTCGAGCGGTTCGGGTTGCGCTATCTCGACTGTGATCCGTGGGGGTTCACGCCCGCCGACGGTGAGCGCCCGCCGATCGTTTTCCGTCGTGATCTCGACGAGACGTGCGCATCGATCGCGGCGGCGTGTGGTGTCAAGGACGCTGACGCCTATCGCCGGTTCGTCGGGGTGTGGGGCGAGCGCAGCGCGCGGGTGATGCGGTCGTTCGGCGGGCCGGCGACGCCGGGCAGGCTCGTCCGTTCGTTCTGGGGGCTGGACGCGCGGGCCGGTGGCTCGGCGTTGTCGCGGGAGTTCTTGCAGTCCGGTGACGCGCTGCTGGACTTCTGGTTCGACGATGAGCGGCTCAAGGCGTCGCTGGCGTGGTTCGGCGCGCAGTCGGGTCCGCCGATGTCGGAACCGGGGACCGCGCCGATGGCGGGGTTCGCCGCGCTCATGCACGCGCTGCCGCCCGGACGTGCGGTGGGTGGAAGTGGGGCGCTCAGTGCCGCGTTGATCGCGCGTCTGCGCGCCGACGGTGGCGAGTTGCACACCGGCGACGCCGTCACCTCGCTGCGCCGAGTCGGCAGCGGGTGGCAGGTGTCGACCGAATCGGGCCGGACCCTGCACGCCGACACCGTGATCGCGGGCTCCCACATCCTGTCGACGCTCGATCTGCTGCGCGCGGGCGATTTCGACCCCGCGGTCCTCGACGACTGGCAGCGGCGCATCCGGGTCGGCCCCGGCATCGGCATGGTGGTGCGCCTGGCCACCGACCGGCTACCCGAATACCCCGGTTCCTCACCCGCCGAATCCGCCCGCGGTCTGCAGTTTCTCGTCTCGGACCGCCGCCAGCTTCGGCTGGCCCACGGCGCCGCCATGGCCGGTTCACTGCCGCCACGTCCGGTGGTGCTGGCGATGAGTTTCAGCGCGCTCGACCCGTCCATCGCACCCGCTGGCGAACATCAGCTATCGCTGTGGGCGCAGTGGCATCCGTACGAACTGGCCGACGGCAGCGACTGGGCGGCACACGCCGAGCGCGAGGCGGATCGGATCGTCGCCGAAGTCGACCGGTACGCACCAGGTTTCGCCTCGACGGTGCGTCAGCGGTTCGTACAGACACCGGTCGATCTCGAGCGGGAGATGGGTCTGCGCGGCGGCAATGTCATGCACGTGGAGATGTCGCTCGATCAGATGATGCTGTGGCGTCCACTGCCCGAGTTGTCGGGCCAGCGAGTCCCCGGCGCTCCCGGCCTCTACCTGACCGGCGCATCCACCCACCCCGGCGGCGGTGTGTCCGGAGCCAGCGGCCGCAGCGCGGCCAGGTTGGTCCTCGGCGACGGCCGCAAGCGCCGGTTCACGCTGCCACGACAGCGATGAAGGCCGTTCACTCGCCGCGCAGCGCCCGGTCGATCGCTCGGCGGCGTCCGTGACCGGCCCGGACCTGGCCGGCGCGGTGCGCCGCAGTGTCGCCGCGACCCGCGGCTGGTTCGGCGTCGATCCACGCCGTGCGATTCCCGCCGTCACCGCGATGGCGCTGGTGCTCGTACAGATCACCTATCCGTTGAGTACAGGTGTGGCGCGCGACCGGATCACCGTCGCCGTGGTGGCCCTGTCGGCCGCGACTGCTGTGCTGCACGCTGCGACCACTCGCGGATTGCGGTGGGCCACCGGATTCTTCGTCATCGTGTCCGGTCTTGGGCTCCTCGCCGAAATCGTCGGCACCACGACCGGATTCCCGTTCGGCAGCTACGTCTACGCCGTCGATCGGCTCGGGCCCGCGTTCGCCGATGTTCCACTGGCGGTGCCCCTCGCCTGGACCGGTGGGCTGTACCCGATCTGGATCGTCGCGGGGATGCTCGCGTCCGGCAGACACCTGGCCCCCTCGACCGGGGTCTCGGCGGCGCCTGGTCCGAGCCGGGCCGAAGCCCCGAACACAGGCTCCACGGCGGTGCGCCACTCGCCGAAGCGCTCGCTCAGCGGTTCGAACACGCGGCGCGTGGGACTGTTCGTCGTCGGTGCGGTGGGCTGGGATCTGTTCCTCGATCCGCAGATGGTCGCCGATGGTCAGTGGACCTGGGCGGTCCGCGACGCCGGGCTGCCCGGCCTGCCCGAGATCCCGTATACGAACTATCTGGGTTGGGCACTCGTCGCCGTGATCATGGCGGTGATGCTCACCCTGCTCGATCGGCTCCTCCCGCCTGCGCGTGATCCGTCGGTGGCGGTCCCGGTCGCGGTGTTCGGGTGGACCTGGCTCGGGTCGGCTCTCGCGCACGCGGTGTTTCTCGGCCTCCCGGCGTCGGCCGTCTGGGGTTTCTGCGGTGTGGGCTTGCTCGGAATCCCCTTGTTTGTCCGTGCGCGGGCGCGGCAACGCGCGTTGTGAGGGGCCGAGCCCGCCGCGACACACCTCGAATCAGCGGGAAAAGGCCTGATCGGCGCGGCTGGGCGACGTCCGGTGGGCCCGTCGTGTGGGCTCTCGGGCTCGAGCCTGGCACGATGTCAACCGTGCAGCCGAGTACCGTCGCCGACATGCCCGCTTCCTCGCCGCGTCGTTCCGTGCCCGCGCGGCGCGTAGCGGCCGTCGCCGTCCTGTTGGCACTGCTCGTGCCCGCGCTGGCGGGGTGCCTGCGGGTACAGGTGTCGATGGGGGTGTCGTCGAACGACCGGGTGTCCGGCCGGATCGTCGCCGCGGTGGTGCCGACCGGGCCCGAAGACCGAGGTCCGCAGCTGAAGGCGCCGGAGCCGCTGGCGGCGAAGGTGCGGGTGGAGAACTACAACCAGGACGGGTACGTCGGCACGCAGGTGTTCTTCGACGATCTGTCGTTCGGCGAGGTCGGCCAGCTCGGTGGGCTGTCGGATCAGACGCAGGGCATGTTCACCCTCGACTTCCAGCGCAGTGGTGATCTGGTGAGTCTCACCGGCCGGGTCGATCTGGAATCGGTGCCGCCGCAGGGCTCGGACGTGCAGTTCTCCATCGCGTTCCCGGCTCGCGTGGCCAAGACCAATGGCACCCGCGAAACCTCCAACAGCGAGAACACCGTGTCGTGGAAGCTGCCCGCCGGCGAGGTGTCGACCCTGCGCGCCGAGGTGAAATACGCCGACCCCAACACCCGCTCGTTCGCGGGCTGGGCCGGCATCGTCGGCGGCATCACCCTCGCGGTGGCCGCGCTGATCGCCGGGCTGGCGTTCCGCGATCGCAACCCCGCCCCGCCGCACGCCCCCCGCGGCGGTTTCTCCCCCTCGGAGATGTGGCGCGAGATCTCCAGTCGCAGACTGGGCCGCTGACATGGGCGCGGCGGCCCGCTACCTGACCTGGGCGGGCACCGGCCTGGCCGCGCTCGGCGCGACCACCGCCGCCTATAACCTGCTCACCTTGCGCACCCTGCCACGTGGCGTCGCGGGCGTGATCGAGCCGGTCACGGTCTGTGTGCCCGCTCGCGACGAAGCCGAGCGCCTCCCCGCGCTGATCGCCGACCTTCGTGCCCAGACCGGCGTCCCCCGCCTGCACGTGTTGATCCTCGACGACGCCTCCACCGACGGCACCTACGACGCCGCACTGGCCGCGATCGCAGGCGACGAGCGCTTCACCGTGCTCCGCTCCGCCGCCCACCCCGCACCCGGCTGGACCGGTAAGGCCGCCGCGTGCGCCCGCCTGGCCGCCCGCACCGACGCGGCCGCCCTGGTCTTCGTCGACGCGGATGTGCGCCTGGCTCCCCAGGCGATCGCCGCGGCCGTGACCGAATTGCGCAGGCGCGAAGCGGGTTTGGTTTCCGCCTGGCCGGTGCAGGAAGCCGGTTCGGCCGCCGAACACCTGGTCCAGCCACTGCTCGCCTGGTCATGGGCCTCGACCCTGCCGGTCGGCCCCGCCAACCACAGCCTGCGCCCGTCCACCGCCGTCGCGTGCGGCCAGTTCCTGGCCGTCGACGCCGAGGCCTACCGTGCCGCCGGCGGCCACGCGGCCGTAGCCGCCAGTGCCACCGAGGATCTCGACCTGGCGCGCGCCGTCCGCCGAGCAGGCCACCGTACTGCCCTGATCACCGCGGGCCCGGCCGCGAGCACCAGAATGTACACCGGCACAACCGAACTCACCGACGGCTACACCCGCTGGCTCTGGTCCGCCTACGGCGGCCGCCGAGACACCGGCGCCGCCATCGCGATCCTCGCCACCCTCGCCTATTGGATCCCCCCACTGGCCGCCCTCTTCGGCCGCGGCCGCACCCGCCGCGCGGGCCTGCTCGGCTACCTCGCGGCCGTCACCAGCCGCCTCACCGCCCGCACCATCGAAACCCGCCGCCCCCCGGCACCGTCCGACCTCACCTCAGCTCTGGCCCACCCCCTGGCAGTAGCCCACTACCTGACCCTGTGGACCCGCTCCCACCACCGCCACCGCACCGGCCGCCTCCGCTGGAAACAACGCCCCCTGGTAACCCCCGAAGAATCGATCGCCCGCCACGCCTGAACGCCTCGCCGCCCACTCAGTCCACTTCGGTGATGCCGATCGTCGGAAAGAAGAAGCAGGAGCGGCCGCGTTGTCGGTGGTGCCGAAGACGGCGGCCAGCACGGTGCCGCGGCCGGTGTCCACGGGGACCGCGCGGACGCCACCGACGGGAATCGCGGCGAAGAGGAAGTCGCGGATCGCGGTTTCGGCGAGTGGACGCAGTTCGACAGGAACCCCGGGCGGAACCATCGCGCGCACGATGTCCGCGATCGGCCCCATCGACGCCATACCGCCCCGCCCGGTACTGATATTGAGCCAGGCCACCTGCATACCCGAGGTTTTCGTCGCGGCGGTGTCGGGAGCCAGACCGTAGGGCAGGAAGGTGAACAGGGTCTGGCCCGATTTCACGGCGGACAGGTCAAGACCGGGGATCGGGAGCGTGTTCGCCGGCCACGGGCCCGGCACCGCGCCCGCGACCGCTGGGACCAGGCCCGCACCGTCGCCGGTGCAGTTCGCGGCCACCGTGGGGTAGAGGAACGGCTGGATACCCATCGCTTTCAGCGTCTCGACGACAGTTTGATAGGCGCCGAGTAGATCACCGGCACCCGCGGCGGGCGTGGAGTTCGGTGCGTCCCGGGTGACGGCGGGCGTCACCGGGGCGGCCGGTTCCGCGACGGCCGGGGACACGGCCAGCACCAGCGCGGCGGCGCAGGCCGTCAGCGAGGTCAGTGTGGTGGAACGGCGCGGCATGATCACGACGTACTCCTCATCGACGCAGAGAAGGCCGACGCTACCGCGCGCAGCGGGTGAATCCGGGCAGGTGAAGTAACCGGCCGTTCGGCGCGTCGCAATTCTGCGGCTAACCCCACCGCAGCTCAGTGACCTCGCCGAACCGGGGCAATTGTGCCCACATCCATACCCGGTTCCAAGCTCTGCGCTCACGCTGATTTCTACCGTTGCCGCCACGGCATCTGTGCCACATGCTGATTCAGCTCGGGACGCAACGCCGGAGCACAACCATCCAGAGCGACCGAGAGACCTGGCTCTACGACGTCGCAGCAACCCGCCCTGTTCGAGGGTGTGGGTGCTTCTGCCGGGTTCGATGGAGGAGATTGCCGTGCTGACCGTGGGATACCGCCGCCGCCATATCGACCAGTGCCGAGTGACCGCGATTGCCTGTCCGGCCTGAGTGCCGCCAGCTCGCGAACCCGTAACTGGCCGGGTGGAGGTCACTGTGCCTCGTTCCACTGTTCCCGAAGGACTCCTATGACCGCGTCCGCCGTCTCCGGCGCCGAGACCGCACCGCCGGGCGACGCGCCGCCCGCCGCACCGGAATCCGCCGACGATCTTCCGCGGATCGCCGGCTCGTGGCACCCGTGGCGGTGGGTCGTCGCCGCGATCGCGCTGCTGCTGGTGGCCCAGTTCGCGCACGGTCTGATCACCAATCCGGGCTGGGACTGGGGCACATTCGCCCAGTACTTCACCGCGAAGTCCGTGCTGGCCGCCCTCCGGGTGACCATCGAGCTGACCCTGTGGGGCACCGTCCTCGGTTTCGCCATCGGCACCCTGCTGGCGATCGGGCGGGTGTCGAACAATCCGGTGCTGCGGGTGATCGCCTGGACCTACGTCTGGGCGTTCCGTTCGATCCCGCTGATCGTGCAGCTGCTGTTCTGGTTCAACATCGCGTACCTGTATCCCCGGCTGTCCGTGGGCATTCCGTTCGGGCCCGGGTTCTTCGATTTCGAGGTGAACGGCGTCATCAGCGGCTTCACCGCGGCGGTGATCGGCCTGGCCCTGCATCAGGCGGCGTACTCGGCCGAACTGATCCGGGCCGGTCTGCTCGCCGTCGACGCGGGCCAGCTGGAAGCGGCTGCCGCGCTGGGGATTCCGCGCTGGCGGCAGTTCCGCACGATCGTGTTGCCGCAGGCGATGCGCACGATCGCGCCCAACGCGGCCAACGAGGTGATCAGCCTGTTCAAGGGCACCTCGATCGTGTCGGTGATGGCGATCGCCGAGCTGTTCTACCAGGTGCAGGTGATCTTCGGCCGCAACGGCCGGGTGGTGCCGCTGCTGATGGTGGCCACGGCCTGGTACATCGTGCTCACCACCGCGTTGACGATCGTCCAGTTCTACATCGAACGGCACTACGCCAAGGGCGCCCAGCGTGAGCTACCGCCGACGCCGTGGCAGCGGGTACGCGCCAAGGTCACCGAGATCGCCGCCGCACCCCGAGGAGCCACCCGATGACCGCCGCGGTGCAGGCACGAGGAATTCGCAAGTCCTACAACGGCACCGAGGTGTTGCGTGGGATCGACTTGGCGGTGCGCACCGGCGAGGTCGTCGCGCTGATCGGCCCGTCCGGGTCGGGCAAGTCCACGCTGCTGCGGGTGCTCAACCACCTCGAGGCGCAGGACGCGGGCACCGTGCACGTCGACGGTGAGCTGATCGGCTACCGGCAGCGCGGCAATACGCTGCGCCCGCTGCCCGATCACGCGGTGCGCGCCCAGCGCGGCCGGATCGGTTTCGTATTCCAGCAGTTCAATCTGTTCCCGCACCTCACGGGGCTGGAGAACGTCGTGCTCGCCCCGGTCTCCTCGCAGCGCCGCCCGCGCGGCGAGGTGGTCGCGGAGGCCGAACAGCTGCTCGACCGGGTCGGCCTCGCCGATTTCGCCGACGCCTACCCCCGCAGGCTCTCCGGCGGCCAGCAACAGCGCGTCGCGATCGCCCGGGCCCTTGCCATGAAGCCGCGGCTGATCCTGTTCGACGAGCCCACCTCCGCGCTCGACCCGGAATTGGTCGGCGAGGTCCTCTCGGTGATCCGCGATCTCGCCCGCACCGGCACGGCTCTGGTGATCGTCACCCACGAGATCGGGTTCGCCCGTGAGGTCGCCGACACGGTGGTCTTCCTCGACGAAGGACAGATCGTCGAACAGGGCGACGCCGCCACCGTCCTCGACCGCCCCGAACATCCACGCACGCAGGCATTCCTGTCCCGCGTGCGCTGAGTATCCCTTCCGAAGAACAGGTTTCGACACCGATGAAGCTCTCCACACTGATCGGCATCATCTCGGCGGCCACGCTGCTGACCACCGGCTGCACCGCCGATCCGGAATCCGCCGAGACCGTCCAGGCGGGTTCGGTCACCTTCGACCTCTCGCCCGCGCAGGACGGCAGGGTGCGGGTCGCGAAGGTCGACGCGATTGCCGCCGAAGTGCCGCAGGCGATTCGCGATCGCGGCACGCTGCTGGTGACCGGGTCGGGCGGTGCCGCCCCGCCGCTGCGGTTCTATGCCACCGATGACAAGACCGTGGTGGGTTCCGAAGTCGATTTCGCCTCGCTGGTCGCCGACATCCTTGGACTGAAATTGGTTCCACAGGTGGCGGATTGGTCGCAGAGCTTCGTGCGGATCGACTCCGGCGAGGCCGATGCGTTCATCTCCAACGTCACCGTCACCGAGGAGCGCAAGGAGAAGTACGACTTCGCGACCTACCGCAAGGACAACGTCGCACTCGAGGTGCCCAAGGACAGCTCGCTGGTCTTCACCGACCGCAAGAGCCTGGTGGGCAAGCGCATCGGAGTGGGCGCGGGGACGAATCAGGAACAGCTGCTGGTGAAGTGGAGCGAGAAGAACGTCGCCGAGGGGCTGGCGCCGATCGATATCGCCTACTACCAGCAGATCACCGACTATTACCTGGCGCTCGCCTCCCAACGGCTCGACGGCTACATCGGCCCCAATCCGACCGGCATCTACCACTCGACCACCACCGGCGAAACCAAGATCATCGCCACCTTCTCGGGCGCCGGTGAAGCGTTGCAGGGCGAGATCGCGGTGCTGTCCAAGAAGAACAGCGGCCTCAATGCCGCCGTGCACAAGGCGCTCGTCCACGCCATCGCCGACGGCAGCTATCAGAAGGTCCTCGATCGCTGGGGCCTGGATTCGGAGAAGGTCACCGAGTCGCGGATCAACCCGCCCGGCCTGCCGAAAAAGCCTGCCGCATGAGGTCGTTCGAGAAGCTAGGAGCCCGCGCATGAAATTCCTGCTGATGACGCTGATCACCCGGGTGCCCGATCCGGTGACCGGGGTGGTGCCGACAACGCGTGATCGCCTGCACGACGTGATCGAACAGGCCGAGCGCGCTGAGGAATTCGGCTACGACGGGTTCGCGGTCGGTGAGCGCCACGAGGATCCGTTCCTGTCCGCCGCTCCCCCGGTGGTGCTGAGCCACATCGCGGCCCTCACCTCGCGGATCAGCTTGTTCACCGCGGTCACCACGTTGAGCCTGCTCGACCCGGTGCGGGCGTTCGAGGACTATTCCACGCTCGACAATCTGTCCGACGGCAGGCTCGAACTGATCATCGGCAAGGGCAACGGCGCGGCGCAGGCACAGCTGTATCACGTCACCACCGAGGATCAGTGGGACCGCAATCGTGAAGGCTACGAGGTGTTCCGGGCGCTGTGGGACAGCGACGAGGTGACGTGGTCGGGACAGTTCCGGCCCGCGCTCACCGCGGCCAAGGCGTTGCCGCGACCGTTGCAGCCGCGAGTGCGGATCTGGCACGGAAGCGCGACGAGCCGGGAGTCGGTGGAACTGGCCGCGCGCCACGGTGATCCGGTGTTCTCGGCGAACGTCACCAACCCCATCGAGCCGTACGCCAAGCTGATCCGCCACTACCGCGAGCGGTGGGCGCACTACGGTCACGATCCGGCCGACGCCCTGGTCGGCGCGGGCACGGCGGGCTTCCACGTCGCACGGACCTCGCAGGAGGCCGTCGAGGTGTTCCGGCCGCTCTTCGAGGCGCGGACCGCACTGCAGCGCAAGGTCGGCAATCCGGTGGTGTTCGAGACCGTCGAGGACTTCCTCGCCCGTTCGTCGGCGCTGGTCGGCAGCCCGGAACAGGTGATCGACAAGGTGGGCCGCTATCACGAGCAGTTCGGGCACGAGGTGATCCACCTGTCCGCCGAACGTGACGGCCGCACCGAACCCGACTACCTGGGCAGTCTCGAGCTGTTCCAGGCCGAGGTGGCGCCCGAGTTGCGCCGCCGCATTCCGAGCCGTCCCCTGGCCGCTGGCCGTGAATTCTCTGGAGTTACCTCGTGATTCGACATCGACTCGCCGCTCTCGCGGGCGTCCTCGCCGCCGCTACCACGGTGGTCGCGTGCGGCGGCGACACCGGAGGCTCCGGTGGTCAGGCCGGTCCACCGCAGCCCGGCGGCACGTTGCGCTACGGGCTGTCCGGAGCGCCGACCTGCTCGGACCCGGCGCAGTCGGGCACCAACCAGACCATCTACGTGGCCCGTCAGATCGTCGACTCGCTGACCGATCAGGACCCGAAGACCGGCGCGATCACCCCGTGGCTGGCCAAGAGCTGGGAGGTCAGTCCCGACGCCAAGGTGTTCACCTTCACGCTGGCCGACGGCGTCACCTTCAGTGACGGCACCGCGCTCACCGCCGACTCGGTGCGCGATACCTTCGACGCGATCGTCCGGCTCGGTGCCGCGAAGGCGCAGCTGGGCGCGAGCTACCTCACCAGCTACGTCGGTACGACGGCGGTGGACAAGCTCACCGCGCGCGTCGAGTTCAGCCAGCCGAACGCCCAGTTCCTGCAGGCGTCCTCGACCCCGCAGCTCGGCATCCAGGCCACCTCCACCAATGCCAAACCGGCCGAGGCCAGATGCGCCGGCGACAACATCGGCAGCGGGCCGTTCACCTACGCCGCCTACCAGCAGGACACCTCGGTGACCCTGGCCAAGCGCGCCGGATACCACTGGGGCTCGCCCGTTTTCGGCCACCAGGGCGAGGCGTACCTGGATCGGATCGAGTTCACGGTCGTTCCCGAATCGGGTGTGCGCACCGGCAGCCTGGCCTCCGGCCAGCTGGACGCCGTGAGCGACGCCCTACCCCAGGACGCTCCGCAGATCGAGGCCGTCGGCGGGCGGATTCTGTCGACCTCCAACCCCGGCACCCCATTCGGCCTGCAGCTCAACGTGACTCGGGGCCCATTGCGTGATCCGGCGGTCCGGCAGGCGCTGCTGCCCGCGATCGATCGCAAGCAACTCGTCGAGACCGTTCTCGGTCCACAGTTCAAGCCGGCGACATCCAGCCTGGCCTCGGCCACCCCGGCCTACCTGGATCAGTCCACGCGACTCGCCTACGATCCGGCGAAGGCGAAGGCGATCCTCGATCAGGCGGGCTGGGTGCCCGGCGCCGACGGTGTGCGGGCCAAGAACGGTGAGCGACTGAGTTTCGCGGTGACGTTCAGCCAGGTGTTCGCGGGCAACCAGGCGATTCTCGAGCTGGTGCAGCAGCAACTGCGCCAGGTCGGGGTGGACCTGAAGCTCGATCTCGTCTCCACCCCGGAGGCGATCGCCAGGCAGAACGCCAGGGAAGTCGACGCGGGTTACGGCAATTCCACCCGTGCCGACGGCGACATTCTGCGCACGTCGTTCGGCCTCGCCGGTCGCAACATCACCGCACGCGGCCCGATCCCCGAGCTCGACGCGGCCCTCGACCGGCAGCTGGCCACCAACGATCCGGCCGCCCGCGCGGAACTGCTCGCGACCGCGCAGCGGCAGGTGCTCGACAACGGGCTCTACGTCCCCACGATCGAGCTGTCGCAGGCGATCGGTGCGGCCGCGCACACACAGGATCTGAAGTTCGAGGCCTCGGCGCGCTTGCAGTTCTTCGATACCTGGTTGAGCGGGCACTGATGAGCGGCTCGGACGGGGCGCGGGACGTGCGCGCGGCGAGTGGCGGTTTTCTGAGCCGGCGCGTCGGCCCTCGCCGCACTCCGGGCCGCGCGAACCCGGCGGGCGGCGGGGCGGCTCGCTACCTGGGTTCGCGGGTACTGCAGGCGATCTGGGTGCTGTGGGCGGCGTTCACGATCTCGTTCGTGGTGCTGTATCTGCTGCCCGCGGATCCGGTGTCGATGGCGGCCGACACCGCGGGCACCGGCGCGCCGGTCGACCAGGCGGCGATCGCCGAGTTGCAGGCTCGCTACGGCTTGGACAAGCCGCTGTGGGAACAGTATGTGACCGCACTCGGCAATGCCGTCACCGGCGATCTGGGGCGATCCATCAACACCGGTCAGCCGGTGACCCAAGCCCTCGGTGACGTCATACCGGCCACCCTCGGACTGGCCGCTCTCGCCCTGTTCTTCGCGATCATCGGCGGGACGGCCCTCGCGTTCGCCGCTACCTACACGCGGCGGCCGTGGCTTCGCAACACCTTGAGCGCCCTACCGCCACTGGGTGTTTCGGTACCGACGTTCTGGACCGGGCTACTCCTGTTGCAGCTGTTCTCCTTTCGGCTGCACTGGTTCCCGGCATTCGGTGGGACGGGGCTGCGCGGGACGCTACTGCCCGCGCTGACCCTGGCCTTGCCGATCGGGGCGGTGCTCGCCCAGGTTTTCGCCGCCGGTCTGGAACAGACGTGGCGGCAGCCGTTCACCGATGTGGCGCTGGCCAAAGGCGCGTCACGCTGGTGGGTGCAGCGTCGCCACATCGCCCGGCTGGCGAGCGTGCCCGCTTTCACCATCGCCGGTGTGCTGGTCGGCTCGATGCTGGCCGGGTCGGTGGTGGTGGAGTCGGTGTTCGCCCGTGCGGGAGTCGGCAGGCTCACCCAGACCTCGGTACTCAACCAGGACATCCCCGTTGTCCAGGGCGTGGTGCTGCTCTCGGCGCTGATTTTCGTCGGTGTGAACCTGGCGGTCGACCTGCTCTATCCGCTGCTCGATCCGCGCATCACCGGTACGCGTCGCAGTCGTCCGGTCGTGGCGCCTGCCGAAAGCGCTCCGTCGGCAGATGTCGCGAAGGCGGTGCGCGATGCCTGATGTCAGCGCGAATCGGCGCGGCGATCCACCCCGCCCCGGCAATAGCGGAGCGGGCACAGACCGGACTCGCACCACCGATACCGAAGGGAGCGAACATGGTTGACGTTCTTGTACGACGCGACAAGGTCGCTGATCGGCCCGCGGCGCCCAGCATCGTCGCGCGCCGCTCTCGCGGTGCCACGGTGCTCCGCTGGACGCGCGGACATCTCGGACTCGTGCTCTCCGGTGTCGTACTCGTGATCGCCGTCGGGTGGGCGGTGGCGCCGTCGGTGTTCGCCTCCGGCGACCCGCTGATCGGCGTGCCCGCGCAGAAGTTCCAGGGGCCGAGTGCCGCACACTGGTTCGGCACCGACAATCTCGGGCGCGACCTCTACACCCGCATGGTGCACGGCGCCGGGCTCTCGCTCACCGCCACACTCACCGCGGTCGGGATCGCGCTGGTGGTGGGGTCTTTGCTCGGGCTGCTGTCGGGGGCGGCGGGTGGCATCGTCGACACCGCGATCATGCGCGTGGTCGATGTGCTGCTGTCGATTCCCTCGCTCCTTCTCTCGCTCGCACTCGTGACCGCCCTCGGCTTCGGCACCCGCAATGTGGCACTCGCCGTGGGGATCTCACTGATCGCGAACTTCGCGCGGGTGATGCGCTCGGAGGTGCTGCGGGTGCGGCACGCACCCTATGTCGAAGCCGCGCACGCGTCGGGCGTGCGCTGGTACGCGGTCCTCGTTCGGCACGTACTTCCCAATTCGTTCCAGCCCGTCCTGGCCTTGGCCGCAGTGGAATTCGGCATGGCCGTGCTCGCGGTGTCGTCGCTCAGTTTCCTCGGGTACGGCACCAAACCGCCCACCCCCGAATGGGGTTCGCTGATCTCGGAGGGCCGCAACTTCCTCGCCTCGGCCTGGTGGCTGACCACATTGCCCGGCCTCGTCATCGTCGCCGTCGTGTTGTCGGCCCAGCATCTGGGCCGCTTCGCGGGAAAGGCCAACCGATGAGCGCAGACCGATCCGTCCCCGCCCCCCTACTGCGAGTGGACGATTTGCGCATCGCCTATCGGACCGGCGATCGGTCGGTCGACGCACTCCGTGGCGTCACCGTGGAGGTGGCGCGCGGGGAAGTCGTCGCGCTGGTGGGCGAGTCGGGGTCGGGCAAGTCGACCCTCGCGCATGCCGTGATCGGGCTTCTCGGCGCTTCGGCGCGGACGGTGTCCGGCACCGTCGAATTCGGCGGTGAGCGGATCGATCCGCGCGACGAGAAGGCGTTGCGGCGATTGCGCGGCGCACGAGTGGGGTTCGTACCGCAGGATCCGGGACTTTCGCTCAATCCGGTACTGCGAGTGGGCGATCAGGTGGCGGAGGCGCTGCTGGTGCACCGGCTCGCCGACCGGCGTGGGGCAGCACTGCAAGCCCTCGATCTGCTCGAGGAAGCCGGTTTGGATCGGCCGCGGGTGCGGGCCCGGCAATATCCGCACGAGTTGTCCGGTGGGCAGCGGCAGCGGGTGCTGATCGCGATCGCGCTGGCGTGCGGGCCGGAGTTGATCATCGCCGACGAGCCGACGAGCGCGCTCGACGCGACAGTGGCGCGGCAGGTGCTCGATCGACTGGCCGAGCGGATCGCGGCCCGCGGAACCGCGGTGCTGCTGATCACCCATGACCTGGCCGTGGCCGCCGAGCGAGCCGATCGGCTGGTCGTGCTCGAGCACGGCAGGGTTGTCGAATCAGGGTCGACCGCACAGGTGCTGGCCCGGCCCGCACAGCCCTATACCCAGCGTTTGCTGGCCGCGTCCCCGGCGCTCTCACCCACCGATTTCCGGCCACCGCGTCCCAGGGCGGCAGCTCCGTTGCTGTCGGTTCATGCTCTGCACAAGCGATTCCACGCGGGAGCCGGCTCGATCACCGCCGTCGACGATGTGGCGTTCAGCCTCGATCGCGGCGAAACACTCGCGCTGGTGGGCGAATCCGGTTCGGGTAAGTCGACGACGGCACGGATCGCCGTGCGACTCACCGAGGTGGACAGCGGCACGGTCACCTTCGACGGTCACAACCTCACCAGCGTCCGCCGCAAGCGGTTGCGCGAACTGCGTCAACGGTTCCAGGTGGTGTACCAGAACCCGTACTCCTCGCTGGACCCGCGCTGGACAGTCGCCGACATCATCGCCGAACCCTTGCGCGCCTATGGTCTCGGCGACCGCGCGAAACGGGTCGCCGAACTACTCGAACAAGTCGCGCTCCCAGCGGATTTCACCACCCGAAAGCCCGCGGAACTGTCCGGCGGGCAACGTCAACGGGTGGCGATCGCGCGTGCGCTGGCCTTGCGCCCGGACCTGCTCGTGCTCGACGAACCGGTCTCCGCACTCGACGCCTCGGTGCAGGCGCAGATCCTCGACCTGCTCGACACCCTGCAGAACGAACTCGCCCTCGGCTACCTGTTCATCTCCCACGACCTGGCCGTGGTGCGCCGGATCAGCGACCGCGTCGCCGTGATGCGCCACGGTCGCATCGTCGAAACCGGCCCCACCGCAACCCTGTTCACCGATCCACAACACCCGTACACCAGGGAGCTGCTCGCGGCGATCCCCGCGCCGGGGACCCGGATCGATCCCCTCCACGGAAAGGACCTCACCCGATGAGCAAGACCGGACTGTTTCTCGGCATCGAAATAGCGGGCACCGGAACGCATCCCGCGTCCTGGCGGCGCGCCGATTCCGCTGCCGAAGACCTGTTCACCGCCGGCTACTGGACCAGTGTCGTCAGCTCGGCCGAGGATCTCGGGTTCGACGCTGTCTTCCTGCCCGACTCGTTCGGCATCCAATCCGGTGGCGCCGCCGCGACCCGCGGCAGGCTCGACGCCGTCGCGATCGCC
The DNA here is from genome assembly GCF_054031145.1 of Nocardia sp. FBN12. Classification (NCBI taxonomy): domain Bacteria; kingdom Bacillati; phylum Actinomycetota; class Actinomycetes; order Mycobacteriales; family Nocardiaceae; genus Nocardia; species Nocardia sp. FBN12. Next base: position 895,935 of record NZ_CM132926.1, on the reverse strand, counting down.
GCCCGCACCGCCCCGCTGAGCACGCGGATCGGCCTGATCCCCCAGGTGCCGGTGACCCACACCGAGCCGTTCCACGTGTCCAAGGCGGTGACCGCACTCGACTTCGCGAGCCTGGGCCGAGCCGGCTGGGAGGTGACCGTGTCCACCGCCGAGGCCAAGGCGTTCGGCCGCAAGGACATTCAAGATCCGGTGTCACTGTGGCACGAGGCCGACGAAGCAGTCGAGGTGGTGACCCGGCTGTGGGACAGCTGGGAGGACGACGCCGAGATCCGCGACGTCGCCACCGGCCGTTTCATCGATCGCGACCGCCTGCACTACATCGACTTCACCGGCGACAACTTCTCGGTCAAAGGCCCGTCGATCACCCCACGCTCGCCCCAGGGCCAACCGATTGTGACGGTTCGCGCCGACACTCCTGAGTCGACGGAAGTGGCAGTCCGCCGCGCCGATCTCATCCGCGTCACCGCCCCCGATCTCCCCACCGCGGCCGCACGTCGCACCGCCTTGCGCGCCGCGATCGCCGCCGAGGGCCGCGACCCCAGCACCGTGCGGATACTGCTCGATCTCCCTGTCCACCTGGCAGATTCGGCCGACGATGCGCGGGCGGCGGTGCGCGAACTCGACCGATGGGCCGAACACACCGAGATCTCCGCCGCGCATCGACCCAGCACGGCATCCACCAGCGCGGCCGAAACCACCCAGCTCCGCCATGTGGGGACTGTCGGCGAACTCGACGAACTGCTCGCCGAGATCGCGCGGTCCGGGATCGCCGACGGAGTGGTTGTGCGGCCACTGGCCCTCCAGGCAACCCTGCGCGCACTGATCACGCACCGGCGAACGGCCGTCGCACCGACGACCGACTCCGCGAGCGATCACCCGCAGCCGAACGGCCCCGCGACCCTGCGCGATCGCCTCGACCTGCCTCGCCCCGCCAGCCGATACGCCACGACAGGAACAGTGCTGTGACCTCGAAACCACGCAAGCAAGTCCATCTCGCCGCGCATTTCCCCGGCGTCAACAACACCACCGTCTGGGCCGATCCCGCGTCGAAATCGCAGGTCGACTTCGGGTCGTTCGAGCATCTGGCGCGCACCGCCGAACGCGGCCTGTTCGACTTCTTCTTCCTCGCCGAGGGCCTGCGGCTACGCGAGCATCGCGGACGGATCCACGACCTGGACGTGGTCGGCAGGCCGGATACGTTCACCGTGCTCAACGCGGTAGCCGCGGTGACCGAGCGACTCGGGCTGGCAGGCACCATCAACAGCACCTACAACGAACCGTTCGAGGTGGCCAAGCAGTTCGCCGCGCTCGATCACCTCTCCGGCGGCCGGGCCGCGTGGAACGTGGTCACCTCCTCGGATGCGTTCACGGGCGAGAACTTTCGGCGCGGCGGCTACCTCGAGCACAGCGAGCGGTATCGGCGGGCGGAAGAGGTCGTCGCGGCGACAAGGGCGCTGTGGGACAGCTGGCCTACCGACTCGCTGGTGATCGATCGGGAGCGGGGCGTTTTCGCTCGCGAGATTCCCGAAACCGCGTTCCGCAGTTCTCAGTTCGACTTCGCCGCACCGTTCGTCGTCCCGCCGAGCCCGCAGGGACATCCGGTGTTGTTGCAGGCGGGCGACTCCGACGAAGGCCGCGAGTTCGGTGCGAAGACCGCGGATGCGATCTTCACCGGGCACGGCACCCTCGAAGCGGGCCAGCGGTTCTACGCCGACGTCAAGGGCCGGTTGGCGAAATATGGTCGTGCGCAGGGCGATCTGCTGGTGCTGCCCGCGGCCACCTTCGTACTCGGCGACACCACCGACGAGGCACACGAGCGCGCCCGCGACATCCGCTACCAGCAGGTGAGCCCGCAGACGGCGCTCGCGTTCCTCGAACAGGTGTGGGGCCGTGACCTTTCCGGCTACGACCCAGACGGCCCACTGCCCGACATCGAGCCCGACGCCGCCGCCGAGATCACCCGTGGCCGGGTCAGGCACACGAAAGATCCACTGGCCGTGGCGAAAGCATGGCGCGCGCAGGCCGAGGCGGACAACCTCAGCATTCGCGAACTCATCATCGAGGTCACCGCCCGCCAGCAGTTCATCGGCACTCCCGCCGAGGTCGCCGAGCAGATCGACCACTACGTGCAGTCCGATGCCGCCGACGGTTTCATCCTCGTGCCCCATCTGACACCCGCCGGACTCGACGAGTTCGTCGACCGGGTGGTCCCCGAACTGCAGGAACGCGGCAGTTTCCGCACCGAGTACACCGGCACCACCCTGCGCGACCACCTCGGTCTGCGTCACCCCCACCACACCGTCGCCGAAGGAGCACGCGCGTCATGACCATCACTGTCGAGAACCCCAGCGCCACCACGACATTCGCCGACGACTGGTCGCGCTGGCATCATGCCCGCGAGGACGGCCTGCGCGATCCGCTCGGCTGGCTCAGCCTGGCGGGGCTGCACTGGCTCACCGACAGCCCGCAGCGCCTGGACGGCGTCCCCGGGACCTGGTGGGTCACCGACGAGAAGGTGTTCATCACCGCGCAGCCCGCCGACCGGCTCGATGTCGACGGCGAGCGGATCGGCGGCGTGCAGATCGTGACGCCCGTGGAGGGCGCGCCGGGGATCAGTGTGCTCAACGAGGAGAAGGTCCTCGAAGTGATCCGGCGCTCCGGACAATTCGCGGTGCGCGTGCACGATCCGGCCGCACCTACACTGACCGCGTTCACCGGCGTCGCCGCCTATCCGGCCGATCCGCGCTGGGTCGTGACCGGGCGTTTCACCGCGTTCGGGCAAGCACGCACCGTCACCACGGGCGCCGTCGTCGACGGGCTGGAGCACCACCACAGCGCCGCCGGAATCATCGAGTTCCGGATCGGCGACAGCCACGAGGCGCTGCTCGCGTTCGGCACCACCGACGACCTGAAGGTGCTGTTCACCGACGCCACCAGCGGCGTCACCACCTACCCGGCCGCCCGCTCGCTCGCCATCGGCGCGGTCGAGGCCGACGGCACCGTCACCCTCGACTTCAACCGCGCCGTGAACCTGCCGTGCGCGTTCACCGACTTCGCGACCTGCCCCGTCGCGCCGCGGGAGAACCGGCTGCGCGTGGCTGTCGAAGCGGGAGAACAGGATCCGAAGCGATGAGCGTTCCGCTGTCGATTCTCGATCTGTCTCCGATCAGCGAAGGTTCCAGTGCCGCAAAGGCATTGCGCAATACCGTCGACCTCGCCCGGCACGCCGAACAGTGGGGATATCACCGATACTGGCTGGCCGAACACCATTTCGTGTCGGTGGCGAGTTCGTCGTCGCTGACGCTGCTCGGATTGGTCGCCGCGGCGACCTCACGCATCCGGGTCGGGACCGGCGCCGTGCAGGTGGGGCACCACACATCGGCCTCGATCGTGGAGGCGTTCGGCACCGTCGACGCGTTGCATCCGGGCCGTCTCGATCTGGGTCTGGGCCGGTCAGGGCATCGACGCAGCCAGTTCGGTGCCGCCGCGACGACCACCAAAGGCGGGCACCCCGTACTGGACACGGTCACCGGACGGACCGAAGTGCGCGACGGTGTGGTGGTGCCGCCGCCCTTCGATCCACGCCGGGTCACCGACCGCACGAAGTTCCTCGCCTCGGCCGAGGCGCTGCAACAGCCCGGCGCGGAGTCACTGGACTTCGCGGACCAGGTGGCCGAGGTCCAGGCGCTGCTCGACGGCCGCTACTTCACTGCCGGTGGTGTCGAGCTGCACGCCGTTCCCGGCGAGGGAATCGACACCGAGTTGTGGCTGTTCGGCAGTTCGGCGGGCGAAAGCGCGGAGCTGGCAGGCAGGTCGGGGCTGCCGTTCGCGGCGGCCTACCATGTCGCGCCGGGATCCGCGCTGGACGCGGTCGAGGCATATCGGGCGGCGTTCCGGCCGTCGGAGCTGCTGGCCGAACCGCACGTCATCGTCTCGGCGGACGTAGTAGCCGCGGCCGACGACGACACCGCCCACCGTCACGCGAGCACCTACGGACACTGGGTGCACAGCATCCGCAGTGGCGGCGCGGCCGAATACCTCGACCCCGCAACAGCTTCCCCCCTCACCCCGGACCAGCTACGTCTCGTCGACGACCGCCTGTCCTCCCAGATCGTCGGCTCCCCCGCCACCGTGGTCGAGCGCCTCGACGCGCTTCAAAAGGTCACCGGCGCAGACGAACTCCTCATCACCACCATCACCCACCACCACGCCGACCGCCTCGAATCCCACCGCCTCCTGGCCGACGCGTGGGGATTGCGAGCCGCCCGCGCCGCCTGACCGCCCACTACCGAAAACCCTGGGGCGCCCCGCAGTTCGGCTACGGGGCGCCCTGCGGCTGTCCGCGGTCCATCGCCGTCCGCAATCGCCCGAGCAAACTCTCGAACTGCGCGAGCTGGGCGGGCTCGTACTCGGCCAGGATCGCATCCTGCTCGGCATTGATCGGGCGGAAGAACTCGTCGGCCAGCTGCCGGGCGTCCTCGCTGCACCGCAACGTCACGACCCGCCGATCGGTGTGCTCGCGGCTGCGAGTGATGTATCCCGCCCGCTCCAGCCGGTTGAGCAGGGTCGTCATCGCCCCCGATGTCAGGGTGATCCGCTTGCTCAGCAGCGCGGGCGACAGCGGGTCGGCGGCCTGTTCGGCGGCGGCGATCTCCATCAGCGCGAACGCGTCGGTGGAATGCACGCCGAGCGTATCCGCGAATCGCCGACCCAGTTCAGTGAAGCTCGCGCCGTAGTCGATGAGCCCCGCGGCGAGCCGCTGCCGCCGCATCGCGACATCGCCGGATGTCTGCTCCACCATCTCGTCCTCTCGTCGACCGCTCGATTGACAACCTACCGCCCCACCATTTACCTTCATCGTAAAGTCACTTTATGATGGAGGTATAGTGCGGACAGAAATCGAGACTCCACCGCTGCGCCGGTGGCTGGGCCTGATCGCCGTGTCACTTGGCGTCGCGTTGATCGTGGTCGACCTGACGATCGTGAACGTGATCCTCGCGCCGATCGTCGACGATCTGGGGATCACGTCGATTCAGGCGCAGTGGATCCAGGAGTCGTACGCGATCGTTTTCGCGGCACTGCTGCTGGTCGCCGGTCGGCTCAGTGACCTCTACGGCGCGCGCAAACTGTTCCTGATCGGATTGGTCGTCTTCGGCCTCACCAGCCTGCTGGCCGCCCTCGCGCCGACCGGCGGCTTGCTCATCGCGGCCCGCTTCCTGCAGGGCGTCGGCGGTGCGATGATCCTGCCGACCTCACTGGCGCTGGTGAACGCGTCCTTCACCGGCAAGGCGCGCGGACAAGCCTTCGCGATCTGGGGATCGACGATCGGCGCGGCGGCGGCAGTGGGCCCCCTGCTCGGTGGGTGGCTCGCCGACTTCTCGTGGCGCTGGGCCTTCGGCATCAACATCCCCGCGGTCGCGCTGATCATGGTGGCCGTGCTGATCTACCTGCCCGCCGCACCGAAGAACACCGGGCGCGTCGACCTGCTCGGCGCCGCCCAGTCCGCACTCGGCCTCGGCCTGCTCGCGTTCGCCATGATCGAAGGGCGCCGTTACGGGTGGCTGATGGTGACCGAGCCGCTGAGTATCGGTGAATTCTCTTGGCGCAGTGGACCTTCACCGGTTCTCATCGCGTTCATCGGCGCTGCCCTCGCGCTCGGACTGTGCTGGCGCAGGCAAGCGATGCTCGGCAGCACCGGCGGCGAACCGCTGATCGATGTGGGACTGTTCTCGATCGATTCGTTCCGCAAGGGCAATGTGGTGACGCTGATCGTCGGCCTCGGCGAGTTCGGCATCATCGCGGTGCTGCCGCTGTGGATGCAGTTCGCGCTCGACTACACCGCACTGCAGGCCGGGCTCGCCCTGGTGCCGCTGGCGATCGGCAGTTTCGTCGCCAGTGGCGCGAGTTTCTCACTGACAGCGTCGGTTTCGGCTCTGGGGCAGGTCAGGATCGGCCTGCTCCTCGAAGCGCTGGGATTGGCGATGCTCGGCTTGTTCGCCGCGGCGGACAGCAGCTGGTGGTCGATCGCGCTCGCCCTGTTCGTCTACGGCATCGGCGTCGGCTTCGCCACCGCGCAGGTCACCAATGTGGTGCTCGCCGACGTGCCCGGCGAGAGCGCGGGACAGGGCTCGGGAATCCAAAGCGCCGCACGCGAACTCGGCTCAGCACTCGGCATCGCCGTTCTCACCACCCTGTATTTCAGCACCCTCGGCGCCGACCTGAGCGACCGTCTGACCCGTGCGGGCCTGCCCGAGTCCGAGGTGGACCAGCTGTCGTCGACGGTTACCGACAGCGCGGGCTCGGCGATCCCGACCCTCGCCGCGAATCCGCACACGTTCCCCGTCGCGGAAGCGGCTCGCGCGGCCATGGCGGCCGGTATCGAAGTAGCGAGCTACCTGTGCGCCGGCCTACTCGCCCTCGCGCTGGTGACGACCACCTTCGTCAAACCTGCGAAACAAGCAGCAACACAGTAGTTCTCGCAGCACGTGGCGGCCATGGAATCACCCCGTGGCCGCCACGCCGTCTTCGTCACATGCCCCCTATCTATACGTAGGCGTATATCAGCGGTATCGTCGGTTTATACGCCGCCGTACAGATGGAGGTTCCAGTCATGCGACTACCCGAATCGGCCCACACCGATCAGCCATGGCGCATCCATGACATCGCCCCCGACTTCGCTGTCGAGGACATCTGGCAGTTCCGAACCCCAGGTGGGGGCCCCGACGACTTCCGCGCCCTGCTCACCGCCCTCCAAGCCGAACGCGCCTCCGAATCCACCGGCCTCAGCGGCCTGCTGTTCAAAGCCCGCTGGAAGCTGGGCGAATGGTTCGGCTGGGACCGCGAGGACGCTGGCACCGGCACCCGAGTCACCTCCCTGCGCGACCGCCTCCCCGCCGACCTCCGCGACACCGACACCCCCGTCGAGGACAGTCCGCTCACCAGCCTCTACGTCCTCGACGACGAATACGCCGCCGAAATCGCCAACGGCACGATGCACGGCATCATGCACCTGGGCTGGGTCCCCGACGACACCGGCTACCACCTGCAGATGGCGGTCCTGGTGAAACCCAACGGCTGGTTCGGCCGCTTCTACATGGCCCTGATCAAGCCCTTCCGCTACGGCATCGTCTACCCCGCGATGACCCGCAGCTGGGAACGAACCTGGAACGACCTCGCCGTCGCGCAGTAGTCAGCGCGATACCAGCCGGGTTCCAGAACATGCTGGGCTCAGTGGCTTCTGGTCGGCAAAACCAATGGTCGGGGTCGAAAGTTCCGAGCAAGATGTGGCGCGTGGATGCATCGTGTTCTGCTGTGCTGCGTTGGCAGTTCGATCTGATCTGGTCTTTGTTCGAGTTCCATCTCGACCGGCTGGAGGACGAAGACTTCCTCTGGGAGCCCGCGGATTTGTGCTGGACTTTGCACCTCGACGAACGCGGCGCCTGGGAGCCGGACTGGGCCGACTCCGAGCCCGATCCGATCCCGGTCCCGACCCTCGGTTGGGTCAGCTGGCATATCGGGTGGTGGTGGAGCGTCGCCATCGATCACCTGCGAGAACGCACTCCACGAGACCGTACCGAGATCGGGTGGCCGGGGCCAGGGCCAGCGACCGTGGACTGGCTGCGCGGCCTACGCGAGGAATGGCTGCCCATTCTGGATCAGGCCACCGAGGCCGATCTTGCTGCCCCAGCGTCCTTTCCGTGGCAGGACGACCCCGACAAGTCCGTCGCCCACACCTTCGCGTGGGTGAACAGCGAGCTGATGAAAAACGTCACCGAGATCGGCCAGTTGCGGCTACTGCGCGCAGCCCGGACCGACGGCTGACCGCGTCGCGACGCACCAGCGCCCGGCCGGTCGGTTCTAGGCGCTGAGCGGGGCGGCGGTTACTCCGTAGCCGAGGTTGGTGAGGACTTCGCTGGTGGCTTTGGCGAAGTTCAAGGTGATGAAGTGGAGGCAGGGGGCGCCTTCTTCGGTGAGGCGCTCGGCCATTTCGGTGGCTATCTGGATGCCCTCGGCGCGCACGGCGGCGCGGTCTTCTTCCGGGCCGGTGCCTGCGGCGCGGGTGAGGCGGGCGACGACCTCGGGGGGAACGGGGCGGCCGCTGAGTTCCTCGGCGCGGGCGACGGTGCGCAGGGAGGTGATGGGCATCAGTTCGGGGATGATCGGTTTGGCGCCCTCGATGGGGTCCATGGCGATCACGCGGTCGCGCAGGCGCAGGTAGTGCTCGACGTCGAAGAACATCTGGGTGATCGAATACTCGGCTCCCGCACGGAGTTTCGCGGCCAGGTGGTGGGTGTCGTGGTCGAGGTCGGGTGAGCGGTGGTGACCCTGGGGGAACGAGGCGACGCCGACGTGGAAGTCGCCGAGATCGCGGACGATGCGGACCAGTTCCTCGGCGTATTCGACGCCGCCGGGGTGCTTGGCCCATTCGCCGAGCGGGTCGCCGGGCGGGTCGCCGCGCAGGACCAGGACATTGCAGATGCCGGAGTCGGCGTAGGAGCCGATCAGGGAGCGCAGTTCGGCGATGCTGTGGCCGACGGCGGTGAGGTGAGCGACCGGGAGCAGGGTGGTTTCCTGCGCGAGGGCACCGGTGATGCGCACGGTGCGGTCGCGGGTGGACCCACCCGCGCCGTAGGTCATCGACACGAAGGCGGGGTGCATGCGTTCGAACTCGCGGACCGCGCGCCACAATCGGGCCTCGCCCGCCTCGTCACGTGGAGGGTTGAACTCCACGGAGAACGGCACGCCGTTGCCCGAATGGGTGCGCAGACTCTGCACCACCGAGGGGGTGTTCGAGACGATCGACGGCCGCTGGGCGGGTCGATCTGGGGTCGAACTTCCCCGTCCATTGTCGAAATCCACCGGCTCAGTCTAGTGGGAGGCGATGGCTGCCCGGCACCGACTGGGAATCCGGCCATCGAACACCGGACAACGTGTCAAGCCGTATGGACGTGACCACGGCGGCTGAAGCCCGCCGAAACGCCGGGTGTGGGCTGCGTCGCAGCGGCCGTGTGCGCCGCGAGTGCGCCCAGCTCACCCGCGTATCGTTCGAGACGACGCAGGTGAGGCGCACCACCGAGTGCCCAACCAGTCCCGCTGTTCACCCACCTCGCCACTGGAGGCCGCCCTGTCCGCCGGAATCGGTACCCCACTCTCCCGGTCCGCCGCCGACGCGCTGAGCTCGGTCGATCTCGTCGCGCTGACACCGGGCACACCGGCCTTCGTCGCCGCTGTCGAACAGGTTCTGACCAGTTTCTTCGCCACCCGGCGTGAGATCGTCGAGCCGCTGGGGCCCGTGTTCGTCGATGCCGTCGAGGCGCTCGAGCAGTTCGTCGTTCGTGGTGGCAAGCGGACCCGGCCCGGCTTCGCGTGGACCGGGTGGCTCGGTGCGGGCGGCGACCCGGCCGGGCACGACGCGGCCGCGGTACTCACCGCCTGTTCGGCGCTGGAATTGGTGCAGGCGTGCGCGCTCGTGCACGACGACATCATCGACTCCTCGCGGACTCGGCGCGGGTACCCGACCGTGCACATCGACTTCGAGGACCGCCACGGGACGGCGGGCTGGCCCGGCGACGGCGCCGCCTACGGCTCGGCCGTCGCGATCCTGATCGGCGATCTCGCGCTGGCCTGGGCCGATGATCTGGTCCACGAAGCCGGGTTGAGCCCGCGGGCGCTGGCCAGGTTCGCGCCGGTGTGGGCGCGGATGCGGACCGAGGTACTCGGCGGACAGCTCCTCGACATCAACGGCGAGGCCGGTGGGGACGAATCGGTCGAGGCCGCCCTGCGGATCAACCGGTACAAAACGGCCGCGTACACGATCGAACGGCCGTTGCATCTCGGTGCGGCGCTGGCCGATGCCGACGAGGCGCTGGTGGACGCGTTGCGGATCTACGGGACCGATGTGGGGATCGCGTTCCAGTTGCGCGACGACCTGCTCGGGGTGTTCGGCGACCCGGCGGTGACGGGGAAGCCTTCGGGCGATGACCTGCGCGAAGGCAAGCGGACCGTGTTGATCGCGGAGGCGCTGCGCCGGGCCGATGCGGCCACCGCCGCGCTGATCCGGACGGGTCTTGGCACCGATCTCGACGATGCGGCTGTCGACCGGTTGCGCACGGTGCTCACCGACCTCGGCGCGGTCGACGACGTCGAACGGCGGATCACCGAGCTCACCGATACCGGGCTCGCCGCCATCGCGACCAGTTCGGCGACGCCGACGGCCAAGCAGTTGTTGCACGCCATGGCCCTGGCCGCCACTCGTCGCGCAGCCTGATAGGAAAAGTGTTGTGGGACAAGTGAATCACGTCGTCGTAGTCGGTGCCGGGCTGGCGGGGCTCGCGGCCGCGCTGCATCTGCGGGGCGCCGGACTCGAGGTGACGGTGCTGGAACGGGCCGATCATCCGGGCGGGCGGGTCGGGCGCTACCGGTTCGACGACTACGAGATCGACAGCGGCGCAACGGTACTCACCTTGCCGGAGGTGATCGACGACGCGCTGGCCGCGGTCGGGCACACGCGGGAGAGCGTCGACCTGCGCATCCACCGCCTCACCCCCGCCTATCACGCGCGCTTCGCCGACGGCAGCGACATCCGCGTCTTCGACGACGCCGACCAGATGGCCGCCGAGGTCGAAAACGCGTGCGGGCCTGCCGAAGCGCGCGCCTACCGGCGCCTGCGCGAGTGGCTCGGTCGCGTCTACGACGCCGAATTCGACGAGTTCATGAACGCGGACTTCGATTCGCCGCTCGATATGGTGCGCACGCCGCGTGCCAGGGCCGCGCTGGCCGCACTCGCCAAGCTCGGCGCGTTCGGCAAGTTGGGGCCGCGCGTGCGGTCCTATCTGCGCGATGAACGGCTGACCAGGCTTTTCACGTTCCAGGCGTTGTACGCGGGCATGTCACCGGACGACGCGCTGGCGATCTACGGCGCGATCCCGAACATGGACACCTGCCTCGGCGTCTACTTCCCCGAAGGGGGGATGCGCGCGATCACCACCGCACTCGCCGCCGCCTTCACCGATGCCGGTGGCCACCTCGTGCTGAACGCCGATGTGGCCGGTATCGACTACGCGACAAGCGCCCGTCCCGACGGGCTGCGGAACACCCGAGCGAGCGCGGCAACGACTGGTGGCGCCTGGGCCCGCGGCATCGGTGCGTCGACCCGTGGACGGCGCGCCGAAGCGGTCCGCACCACCGACGGCCGCACCCGCCCCTGCGATGCGGTCGTCCTGACGGCGGACATCGGCTCGCTGCCCCGCTTCGGCCTGCGCCACCGTCGCGGCCTGCGCGCTTCACCGTCGGCAGTAGTCGCGCACGGCACCATCCCCGCCGAGATCGCCGCGCAGTGGCCGGTGCAGGCGCATCACACCATCGATTTCGGCGCGGCCTGGGCGCGGACGTTCGACGAGATCGCCGCCCGCAAGGGTCGCGGGCAACTCATGAGCGATCCGTCGCTGCTGCTCACGAGGCCCGCGCTGACCGATCCCGGGCAGTTCGTCGACCGGGCGAGCGGGCGCTTCGAACCGCTGTCGGTGCTCGCACCCTGCCCCAACCTGACCGCGGCCCCGATCGACTGGGAACGGCTCGGCCCGGCCTACTTGCGCGAGCTGCTCGCGGTGCTGGAACAGCGCGGCTACACCGGCATCACCGAGCACTTGCGCGTCGACCACCTCGACACTCCCGCAACCTGGGCCGCCCAGGGCATGATCGCGGGCACCCCGTTCTCCATCGCACACGTATTCCGGCAGACCGGGCCCTTCCGGCCACGCAATCTGCCAAGGGGTGTGGACAACGTCGTTCTCGCAGGTTGCGGCACCACTCCGGGGGTGGGTGTACCCACCACACTGCTGTCGGGCAAGCTGGCCGCGGCACGAATCACCGGCAGCCGGGCGCGCACCGGTAGCGACCACCGGGTTAGTGTTCCAACTTGAAGCCGTAAACTGACGGCCGACTTATCAGCTCGCGGTTGCGACCGCCGACCATCCGGGGGGACCGACCGAACATGCCGCCCCCCGAGACAACCGTAGGCACCATGGACAACACGCGCACACTCGAGCGCCAGCGTCACCTACCCAGCGGGAGCGATCCCGGCGTCCGGACCTGGCTGCGTACCGCAGGTGAGTTCGCTCGCAGCCCCGAAGGCCACGCGGCGCTCATGGGATTCCTCGGCGCGGCCATGATCACCTTCGGTGGGTTCGGCGCAGGCGCTGTTCGCAAACGCGACCCACTGCTCGAAGCGCTGCACCTGTCCTGGCTTCGGTTCGGCCACGGGTACGCGCTGTCGACGATCGTGATCTGGATCGGCGTGCTGATGATGATCACCGCGTGGGTTCGGTTGGGCCGCACCACGATCGGTAAGGGTGAATCGACGGTCACGCTCAACGAGTTGCGCGCGATCGTCGGGATCTGGATCACGCCACTGCTGTTCGCGGCGCCGATGTTCAGCCGCGACTCCTACTCCTACCTCGCCCAGGGCGCCCTGTTGCGCGACGGTTTCGACCCCTATCAGGTGGGTCCCGTCGCCAATCCCGGCGTGCTGCTGGACAACGTGAGCCCGGTCTGGACCACCACCACCGCGCCGTACGGCCCCGTGTTCTTGTTGATGGGCCGCGCGATCACCTCGATCACCGGCGACAATGTGATCGCCGGAACCATCGCCCTTCGCTTCGCCATGCTGCCGGGGCTGGCGCTGATGATGTGGGCCGTGCCGTATCTGACCAAGCATCTCGGCGGCAAGCCGACGGTGGCGCTGTGGCTGGCGGTGCTCAACCCGCTGGTGCTGGTGCACCTGATCGGTGGCGTGCACAACGAGATGTTGATGGTCGGCCTGATGTGCGCGGGCATCGCGCTCGTGCTCGAACGCCATCATGTGGCGGGCATCGTGGTCGTCGCCATCGGTGTCGCGATCAAGGCGACCGCGGGTATCGCGCTGCCGTTCCTGGTGTGGATCTGGATTCTGCACGAGAAGGAACGACGAGCAGCCGAGCGTCGAGCCGCGGTGGATTCCGATGCCGCGCTCGCCGAGGAAAACAAACACCCCGACGCCGCAAGACCGTCCGCGGATATGCCGCACCCACTGTTCGTCTTCGCCAAGATCGCCGGAATCGGCGTCGGCGTGTTCGCGCTGGTATTCGGCGCGGCATCGGTGATCGCGGGAGTCGGCTTCGGCTGGGTCACCGCGTTGCAGGGGTCGAACAAGATCATCAACTGGCTGTCGCTGCCGACGATTCTCGCGCACATGGTCACCTGGGTGACCCCGCTGAATTTCGATTCGGTGCTGGATGTGACCCGCCTGCTGTGCCAGATCGCCATGGTCGCGTTGCTGGTCGCGACGTGGTGGCGGTTCCGGCACAGCGAACGTGAGGCTGTGATGGGCATCATCATCGCCTTCGTCGCGATCGTGCTGCTCTCCCCCGCCGCGCTGCCCTGGTACTACTCGTGGCCGCTGGCGCTGGCCGCCGGGTTCGCGCTGTCGACCAGGACGTTGATGTGGCTGGTCGGGATCTGCACGTGGCTGATGCTGGTGTTCCAGCCGGACGGGTCGATCGGGCTCTACAACTTCTGGCATGTCGCGCTGGCGACGTTCGCGGCCGTGGTCGCGGCGGTGTCGCTGCGCACCGTTGATCCGCTGCATCTGCGTTCGGCCAGCTCGAAGCCTGTTGCGACGGAATCGGCGCCGCCTGTTCGGGCATGAGCCCTCGCGCGGGCTTCGGCGAGACACCGTGAGCATGCGTACGGATATCCGTCCGCCGACCTCTGAGCTGGATGCGGCCTACGCGACCTGCCGGCGGATCGCCGCCGAGCACGGGCGCACCTACTACCTCGCGACCACGCTGCTCTCACCGGAGCGTCGACGGGCCGTACACGCGCTGTACGCCTTCGCGCGGATGGTCGATGACATCGTCGACCACGCCGACGATCCCGCCCGCGTTCTCGACCCGCGTGACGCCGCCCGGCGCACCCCGGACCAGCCCCACCTCGTCGCCGCCCGGCGCACCCCGGACCAGCCCCACCTCGTCGCCGCCCGGCGCACCTCGGACCCGGCCCACCTCGTCGCGGTCCCCGGCACCCAGCTCGACACCGGCCCCGCGCAGCTCACCGAATCATCCTCCGGCAGGCGGCACGGCCCTAGTGACTCCGCGCAGGCCGTCTCCCCCGCTCAACACCTCGACCTCGTCGAGAAACAGCTGCGCCTAGCCCTCGAACACGGCGACATCGATACCGGCGACCTCCGCCGCCGCCAGATCGTCACCGCGGCCGCCGACACCGTCACCCGCTACGACATCGCGCACACCCACATCTGGACGTTCCTCGACGCGATGCGCATGGACGTCCCCGGTACGGCCACCCACCGCACCCGCTACGCCACGATGAGCGAGCTCCGCGAGTACATGCGTGGGTCCGCCGCCGCGATCGGCCTGCAGCTCCTACCGGTCCTCGGCACCGTCGTCCCCGTCGCCGATGCCGAGCCGGCCGCGGCTGCCCTCGGCGAAGCCTTCCAGCTCACCAACTTCCTGCGCGATGTCGCCGAAGACCTCGACCGCGACCGCATCTACCTCCCCGCCGACGAGCTGAAAGCTTTCGGTGTCGACGAAGCCCACCTACGCACCTGCCACGTTCACGGCCACACCGACGCTCCCGTGCGCCGCGCCCTGGCCCACCTGATCGCCGTCAACCGCGACATCTACCGGCAGGCTGTCCCCGGCATCGCACTGCTCGCCCCTCGGGTGCGTCCCGCGATCGCCACCGCCGCCACCCTCTACGCCGAAATCCTCGACCGCATCGAAGCCGCCGACTACCAGGTCTTCACCACCCGGGCCACGGTTCCCCGCCGTCGCCGAATCGTGGTCGCCGCCAAGGGTTTAACCACCCCGACCGGCCACCGCTAGTCCTCGGCCGAGGCGAACTCGCGCTACGGACTCCGGTGCCGCCCTGGTGAACCCGTTCGAACCGGTGTGACGCTCAGAAGGGTTCGGCGTGGGCGCGGCGGACTACCTCGCGGGCCAGGTGGCCGTGCAGGGCGTCGACGGGGCGACCGGGAAGCGAGGGGTCATCGGTGTAGAGCCACTCGAGGATGTCCTCGTTGCTGTACTTGCCGTCACGCATGACGGTGATCACGCCGGGGAGCATGCGGACGATCTCGTCTTCGGAGTCGAAGAAGCGGGACGGAATGCCGGGGACCCCGTTGCGGCGGACCGCGAGGATCTGGTAGTCACGCAGCAGTTGGTGCACCGAGGTGACCGGGATGCCGAGTATGTCGGCCGCCTCGGGGAGCGAGACGATGGTTTCGGTGTCGGGCAGCACGTCGTCGCCGCAGGGGAAGGAACTCACCCCACAACGGTAGTACGTGTCGGGCGGCACGCATCGTCTGGCATGCCGAGGACACCCGGTTACGATCGTGGTGGCCGCACCCGGCGGCCGGTTGAATGCCGGAGGACATCACTTGATCGGCCAGATGCTGGAAGGGCGCTATCGCATCGATGCGCCGATCGCTCGCGGCGGGATGTCGATGGTGTTCCGCGGGACCGACACCCGGCTCGATCGCCCCGTGGCGATCAAGGTGATGGACCCGAAGTTCGCCGGCGACCCGCAGTTCCTCAGCCGTTTCGAGTTCGAGGCGCGGGCGGTGGCCAAGCTCAAGCATCCGTCGCTGGTCGCGGTGTACGACCAGGGCATCGACGGCGAATACCCGTTCCTGATCATGGAATTGGTCGAGGGCGGCACGCTGCGTGAGCTGCTGCGCGAACGCGGGCCGATGCCGCCACACGCCGTGCGCGCCGTGGCCGAGCCGGTGCTGCGCGCGATCGGCACCGCCCACGACGCCGGCCTGGTGCACCGCGATGTGAAGCCCGAGAACGTGCTGATCTCCGACGTGGGCGAGGTGAAGATCGCCGACTTCGGCCTGGTCCGTGCCGTGGCCGCGGCCAACACCACCTCCGCGAGCGTGATTCTCGGCACAGCCGCCTACCTCTCCCCCGAGCAGGTCACCACCGGCACCGCCGACGCCCGCAGTGACGTGTACTCCTTCGGCGTCCTGATCTTCGAACTGCTCACCGGGCGGGTGCCGTTCACCGGCGACAACTCGCTGTCGGTGGCCTATCAGCGGGTCGAGAACGATGTGCCCGCGCCGAGCAATTTCATCGGTGGCGTACCGCCCGAGTTCGACGAGCTGGTCGCCAGAGCCACCTCCCGCGACCCCGCGCAGCGTTTCGCCGACGCCAACGAGATGGCCGCGACACTGCAGTCGATCGCGATGGAACTGAACCTGCCGCCGTATCGGGTGCCCGCGCCACGTGATTCGGCCGAACATCTCAGCGAGAGCTACCAGACCGGCGCCGCGCATCATCCCGGCGAGCGCCCGCACACGCCGAATCCCGTTGCCGCACATCATTCCCCCGCACCGGAACCGCATCACACCAGGGTGGTGACCGCGCCGCGCCCGCGGCAGGAGGAATACTCCCCGATACCCGCGGCCACCGCGTTCGGCGACAGCCATGCCCGCCGAACAGGTTTGGTGTGGGTGGGCATCGTCACCGCGCTGACCCTGCTGGTCGGCATCGGCGGCTGGTGGCTCGGTGTCGGCCGCTACAGCGCGGTGCCGCCGATCGCGGGCATGGACTCCGAGCGGGCCGTCGCGGTCCTGCAGGAGGCCGGTTTCGAGACACAGATGCGCCAGAAGGCTTCCGACACCATTCCCGTGGGCGGGGTGGTGGGCACCGACCCGTCGGCCGGGTCACGGGTGACCAAGAGCACTACGATCGCGGTGCTGATCTCCAACGGCAAACCGCGGGTGCCCGATATCAAGGCCGGCGATCAGATCAGTGCCGTCAACCAGGCGATCCGCGACGGCGGACTGCAGCCGATCGACGCGGGCGAGGCCGCCAGCACGGCGCCGAAGGGTTCACTGGCGAAGGTGGAGCCCGCACCGGGCACGATCCTGCCGATGGGCGGGCAGGTGAAGGTGTACCGCAGCAAGGGCTCTCAGCCGGTGAACGTGCCCGATGTGCGGGGCAAGACGGCCGAAGAGGCGGCCGCCGCGCTGACCACCGCGGGCCTGATCGTTCGCGAGACGCGCGTGCAGTACGACAAGAACGTCGAGGGCGACAAGGCGATCGCGACCGAGCCCGCTGTCGGCACCACGCTGCAATCGGGCGACACCATCACCCTGATCGTGTCGAACGCGGTGAAGGTCCCCAATGTGATGGGTCAGAGCGTCGGCAATGCCCGCTCGAAGCTGCAACAGCTCGGCCTGCGGGTGGAGGTCAAGTCCCTCACCGATTCCGACAGTTCCCTGGTCATCGGCCAGGTGCCGGGCTTCAGCTCGAATGTGGAGGCGGGCAGCGTCGTGACGCTCACCGCCCTGCCTTGAAGGGGCAAGGATCCCGAGAAGGACAAGGAAAAGCCCGGGCGCGGTCCTCGCTGACCGCACCCAGCCCCACACGACCCGACCTCGAGGAGGGTCCGCCGACGCAGTCGGCGGTTCGCGCCCGTCCCGTCGATCAGGTGCCGTTGCGTAGGCGACGAAGGAGCAAGCAACGGTGCCTGATCGACGGGACACAAGGGGGCGCGAACTCGAGCGCGCCAGCGCTCCAGAGTTACCGCAGCATCTCTGCGACCAGGAACGACAGTTCCAGGGACTGCTGGGTGTTCAGTCTGGGGTCGCAGGCGGTTTCGTAGCGGCCGCCGAGGTCGAGGTCGGAGATGTCCTGGGCGCCGCCGAGGCACTCGGTGACGTTCTCGCCGGTCAGCTCGATGTGCAGGCCGCCGGGGTGGGTACCGAGGGCATGGTGCACCTCGAAGAAGCCCTGGACTTCGTCGACGATGCGGTCGAAGTGACGGGTCTTGAAACCGGTGGACGACTCGTGGGTGTTGCCGTGCATGGGGTCGCACTGCCAGATGACCTGGTGGCCGGTGGCCTGCACCTTCTCGATGATCGGCGGCAGCACGTCGCGCACCTTGCCGTTGCCCATGCGGGCGACCAGGGTGAGCCGGCCCGGCTCGTTGTTCGGGTCGAGCCGCTCGACGTACTCCACGGCCAGTTCCGGCGTGGTGGTCGGCCCGATCTTGAGGCCGATCGGGTTCGCGAGGAGTTCGGCCAGCGCGATGTGGGCACCGTCGAGCTGACGGGTGCGCTCACCGATCCACAGGAAGTGCGCGGACAGGTCGTAGAGCAGCGGTTCGCCGGTCTCGGACTCGCTCAGCCGCAGCATCGCGCGCTCGTAGTCCAGCACCAGCGCCTCGTGCGAGGCGTAGATACGCGCGGTCTTCAAGCTCGGGTCGTTGACCTGACAGGCGGCCATGAAGCGCAGGCCGCGGTCGATCTCCTCGGCCAGCGTCTCGTAGCGCGCGCCCGCGGGCGACTGGGCGACGAAATCGCGGTTCCAGTCGTGCAGGCGGTGCAGGTCGGCGGTGCCCGCGCTGGTCAGCGCGCGTACCAGGTTCATCGCGGCGCTGGCGTTGGCGTAGGCGCGCACCAGGCGCGAGGGGTCGTGACGGCGCAGCGCCTCGTCGGCGACGAGGGAGTTCACCATGTCGCCACGGTAGGAGGTCAGGCCGAGTGCGTCGGTGTCGGACGAGCGCGGCTTGGCGTACTGGCCCGCGATCCGCGCCACCTTCACCACCGGCATGCTCGCGCCGTAGGTGAGCACGACCGCCATCTGCAGCAGCGTGCGGATATTGCCGCGGATGTGGGGTTCGGTGTTGTCGGCGAAGGTCTCCGCGCAGTCACCACCCTGCATGAGGAAGGCTTCACCGCGGGCCACGGCGGCCAGCTGCCCCTTGAGGTCCTCGACCTCGGCAGGCAGGCAGATCGGCGGCACGCTCTCCAGCACGGTGCGCATGGTGGCGGCCTCGTCGGCGTCCCACGACGGTTGCTGCAGGGCGGGCCGGGCCAGCGCGGCATCGAGGCGGCCACGCAGTTCGGCGGGCAGCGGCGGCAGTTCCGGCAGGCGATCAATGGGTACGTCGACGGTCCAGGTCACCAGATAAGAATACGGCCCGCGCACCCGGGCGAATATCCGGCGTACCCACCGACCCGTGCGCAGTGCGCGCGAAGTACCGACATAGGGTTTCGACGACACCTCGTGGGTCCATCGCCCGTCGCGCCGGAGCCCCACGAGCAACCCACCGGCACGAAGAGGCGATCTCCCTGCGATATTTCTACGATTCGGAATTCATCGAGGACGGCTCGACGATCGACCTGATCTCGATCGGCGTCGTCTGTGAGGACGGCCGCGAGTATTACGCGGTATCCACCGAATTCGATGAGCGGCGGGCCGGGCCGTGGGTGCGCAAGCACGTCCTCCCGAAACTGCCGCCCGCCGGGTCGCCGCTGTATCGCACCAGGGAACAGATCCGCGACGACCTGTTCAAGTTCTTCCTGCCACGGCCGAGCGTGCTGCCGGAGCTGTGGGCGTGGGTCGGCGCGTACGACCACGTGGCGCTGTGCCAGCTGTGGGGCGATATGACCGCGCTGCCCAAGAACATGCCGCGCTACACCAACGAACTGCGCCAGCACTGGGCCGTCAACGGCAGCCCTCCCCTGCCGCCGATCCCCGACGACGCCCACGACGCGCTCGCCGACGCCCGGCACAACCTGGCCAAGTTCGAGGCCATCGAGGCCTTCCGCCGCACACCGCGTCTGTAGAAAGCGAAGGCCCCGAGTCGAATTCGACTCGGGGCCTTTGTGCTGTCGGTCAGTGACCGGACGGCTCGCTGTTGTTGGCGATCGCCTGCTGTTCGGCGAGGACGGTGAGCATCCGGTGCTCCTCGGCCTCCTCGATCTCGACCCAAGCCTCGCCCTCGGCCTTGGGATCGGCCTTCAGGAAGCTACCGGTACCCGGCTTGCCCGCCGAACCCAGCTTGTTCATCTTCTTGGGCACCGGGGCGCCCTGGTATTCCAGCGGGATGGCGTGGCCGTGTGCGTCGACCCCACCCAGCGGCTGGTGCACCTCGATGTACTCACCGTGCGGCAGACGCTTGATCACACCGGTTTCGATGCCGTGCTCGAGCACCGCCCGGTCACTGCGCTGCAGACCGATGCAGAACCGGTAGGTCACGAAGTACGCGATCGGCGGCAGCAGCAGCACGCCGATACGACCGATCCAGGTGGTCGCGTTCAGCGAGATGTCGAACTTCAGCGCGATGATGTCGTTGACACACGACAGCGTGAGCACCACGTAGAACGCGATGGCCATCGCGCCGATCGCGGTACGCACCGGCACGTCACGCGGACGCTGGAGCAGGTTGTGATGCGCCGAGGTGTCGTTGGTGAGGCGCTTCTCGATCCACGGGTAGGCGATCAGCAGGGTGAACACCAGGCCCATCACCAGCGCGACCCAGAACGCCGCCGGGATCGTGTAGTTGCCGATGTAGATCTCCCAGGCAGGCATCAGACGCGCCATACCGTCGGTCCACATCATGTAGAAGTCGGGCTGTGAACCCGCCGACACCTGAGAGGGGTTGTACGGACCGAGGTTCCAGATCGGGTTGATCTGCAGCACACCGCCCATGATGCCGACGATGCCGAGGGTGAACGCGAAGAACGCGCCCTGATCGGCGGCGAACACCGGGATGATGCGCGCGCCGACCACGTTGTGCTCGGTGCGGGCCGGTCCGGGGAACTGGGTGTGCTTCTGGTACCAGACCAGCGCGACGTGCGCGCCGATCAGCGCCAGGATGATGCCGGGCAGCAGCAACACGTGCGCGATGTAGAGACGCGGGATGATGATGTCGCCGGGGAAATCGCCGCCGAACATCAGCCAGTGCATCCAGGTACCGATGACCGGCATACCGATGGTGATACCGGAGAACGCGGCGCGCAGACCGGTACCGGAGAGCAGGTCGTCGGGCAGCGAGTAGCCGAAGAAGCCCTCGAACATCGCCAGGATCAGCAGCAGCGAGCCGATCACCCAGTTCGCCTCACGCGGCTTGCGGAACGCGCCGGTGAAGAAGATGCGGAACAGGTGGATGATGATCGACGCCGCGAACAGCAGGGCCGCCCAGTGGTGGATCTGCCGGACGAACAGACCGCCGCGCACCTCGAAGGAGATGTTCAGCGCGGTCTCGTACGCCCGCGACATGCCGACACCGCGCAGCGGCTGGTAGGCACCGTCGTAGACCACGTGGGTCATCGACGGGTCGAAGAACAGCGTCAGATACACACCCGACAGCAGCAGGATGATGAACGCGTAGAGCGCGATCTCACCCAGCAGGAACGACCAGTGGGTCGGGAAGACCTTGTTGATCGACCGTTTCACGAACGCGGCGGCGCGATACCGCTCGTCCATCTCGTTGGCCTGGTTGGCGGCCATATCTCCCAAGCTCATGAACGACGCTCCCAGAAGGCCGGGCCGAGCGGCTCGATGAAGTCGCCCGCGGCGACCAGGAAGCCCTCGGAGTTGACGGTGATCGGCAGCTGAGGCAGTGCGCGGGCGGCAGGACCGAAGACCGGCTTACCCCACTCGGTCGCGGAGAACTGCGACTGGTGGCAGGGGCACAGGATCCGGTTGGTCTGCTGCTCGAACAACGAGGTGGGGCAGCCGAGGTGGGTGCAGATCTTCGAGTAGGCGAAGTAGTCGCCGAAGTTGAAGCTCTCCTGGCCCTTACGCTTGATCGCCTTCTCCGCATCTTCGGTGCGCAGACGGATCATCATGACCGCGTTGCGGATACCGCGCAGCGACTGCAGGGTCTCGTGCGCATCCCCGCGCCACTTCTCTTTCCACGGGAAGACGGTTTCCATCGAGCCCGCGTCGAGATCCTCGGGACGGACCAGCACGATGTCGTTGGGGCGGCCGGTGTCGCGACGGATGTAGATGGTCTCGCCCGGGTAGTCCGGGGTCCAGCCCGACACCCACAGCGGCGACTTCTCCCGCTTCGCCCACGGGTTCTTCACCATGCCGCCGACGAACACCAGCAGCGCGCCGATACCGAGCACGCCGACACCGGCGCCCGCGGTACCGAGCATCATCTTGCGGCGCCCCAGGGTGGAGGTGTCGAGCGCGTCCTGCAGCTCGGCTGCCAGGGTGCGGCGCTCGACCTCGTCGGACGGGCCGTCGTGGCGCTGCTGGATGGAGATCTCCGCGGGGATGAACCGCTTGCGGATCAGCACCACCGCGATACCGATGACCAGCACCGAGATGCCGAAGGTCAGGCCGACGAGCGGGGTGTACAGCGAATAGGCGGCGTGGCCCTCGTCGCCGTAGCCCTTCCACTCCCACGGCCAGAACAGGAAGACACCGATGAGCGCGGCAGCGGCAAGGCCGGAGATGGCGAACCAGAACGTGACCGCACGTTCGGCGCGCTTCTCGGCCTTGGTGCCCGGCACCGGCCACCGCTCGTTGCGGTAGACAACATCGACGTCGTCGCGTTTGGCGCCGAGCTCAGCCAGCTCGGCGGTCGACATCGCGTCGAGTTCGTCTTCGGTGGGTTCGCGACCCATGTCGCTGTGCTCCTGTCCACTCATGGCTGCATCCAATTCGTCATGCTCGGGCGCGCCGCGTGGTTACGCTGCGCTGCCGCCTTCGCGCGCTGACCGATCATGACCGCGAACCGATCCACATCGCGGCGCCGACAACGGCGGTGATGCCGATGACCCAGATGGCGAGGCCTTCGGTGGCCGGACCGAAACCGCCGAGATCCCAGCCGCCGGGCGACCTCTCCTCGGCGGAGTTCTTGACATAGGCGACGATGTCGCGCTTCTCCTCCGACGTCAGCTGCCGGTCGGAGAACTTGGGCATGTTCTGCGGGCCGGTGACCATCGCCTGGTAGATCTGCTGCTCGCTGGCCTCGGCCAGCGGCGGCGCGAACTTGCCACTGGACAGCGCGCCACCACGGCCGGTGAAGTTATGGCAGGAGGCGCAGTTCATGCGGAACAGCTCCGAACCACGGGCGATGTCGTCACCGCGCAGCGATTCCTGGGCGATCTCGCCGTTGGCGTCGCGGATCACCGAGGGGCCACCGCCGTTGGCGGCGACGTAGGCGCCGAGCGCGTCGGTCTGGTGCGCGTCGAACTTCACCGGCTTACGCTCGGCCTGAGCGCTGTTCAATGCCATCGGCATACGGCCGGAGGAGACCTGGAAGTAGACCGCGGCCTCGCCGACGCCGATCAGGCTCGGGCCGCGATCGGCGACACCCTGCAGGTTCGCGCCGTGGCACGTGACGCAGGAGGTGTCGTAGAGCTGCTTGCCCTCGCGAATGAGCGCGGACTGGTCTTCGTTCGCGGTTGCGACCTGCGGCTCTGGGGTGAGCGCGGTAGCCAGGAAGCCGGCTCCGACCAGGCCGATCATCAGCGCGAGAGCACCCGCGATACGACGGCGGGCGCGGCGCTGTTTACGCGCCTGCTTAGCGGCCTTGGCGGCCTGCCCGTTGCCGGGGCCGGCGGGCTCTGGGGCCGACGGGGGAGATGAACTCATCTGTGTCCCTTTGGAGTAGACGGAACCGACTTGTGCAAATGCTGAGTGTGCGCCGCGCGCTAACGGACGAAGTAGATCGTGGCGAACAGCCCGATCCAGACGATGTCGACGAAGTGCCAGTAGTAGGACACCACGATCGCGGCGGTGGCCTGGGCCGGCGTGAACTTGCTCAGTGTGGTGCGGACGAGCAGGAACACGAACGCGATCAGACCGCCGATCACGTGCAGACCGTGGAAACCGGTGGTGATGTAGAAAACCGAGCCGTACGAGCTGCCGGCGATCGAAGTTCCCTCCTCCACCAGGTGGTAGTACTCGTAGCCCTGCCCGGCGACGAAGAACGTGCCCATCAGCAGGGTGATCGTGTACCAGCGGCGAAGGCCGAACACGTCGCCCTTCTCCGCGGCGAACACACCCATCTGGCAGGTGAACGAGGACGCGATCAGCACGGCCGTCACCGGAATCGCGAGCTTCATGTTCAGCTCGGTCGGCTCCGGGGGCCAGTGCCCGTGCGCCTGCGCGCGAGCAACGAAGTACATGGCGAACAGCCCGGCGAAGAACATCAGCTCGCTAGACAGCCAGATGATGGTTCCGACGCTGACCATGTTGGGCCGGTTCAGCGAATGCACACGCTGAGTAATGGCCGATCCTGGGGTGCCTACTGCGGTCGTCACGGGGTAAGTATGACTCTTCGTAGTACGACACATGTACCCGGGTACGAAAGTTTGTGGCGCGAGTCGGAAAACCCACGCACAGAGGGGGTCTACGACTTCCGTCGGCGTGTTGGCGACGATCGCGCGACAACTCATTGTGACAGCGTTGGATGTGGATAGGCTGAGACTCGAGGAGGCGGCGATGGTCGTGGTGCGGATGTGGCGGCGGCTGTTCGGCGGGTCGGCGCGGGAGTTGGATGCCTCACGTGACGATCTTGTCGTGGTCGCGTCGAGTTTCGACGACGTCGAAGCGTGTTCGACGGCGCTGGATCGAGCGAGTGCGCTGGATCGGGAGGCCGACGCGGTGTTGCGTCATCATCTCCGGCTGCCCGCCGAGCGGATCGAGGCCGCGTGCGAGATCGCCGGATACGACGGTTACGAACGTGGTGCGTCCACGGTCGGGTCCGACGACCTGGTTCCGGTCATCTTGCAGCGGGTGCAACGGCTCGATCCGCTGACCTGTTCGCAGGAACGTTCGCGGATGGCCGGACTCGCCCAGCGCCACGACGGCGTCGCCGACGGCTGGGACGCCCTACAGCCGCCGCGTGGCGCCCCTTAAACTGCCCGAGCGGCGCAAAAGACCTTGCGCCACTTCCGCGCGCCCGAACTACAGTGGCGCAACGGTGTCGTCGAAGGAGAAGCAGAGCAGATGAGCGTGCGCAGCTGGCCCCAGGTGCTCGGAACCCTCGCCGACGGTGGCGACCTGGCCGCGGACGACACCACCTGGGTGATAGACGAGATCTTCACCGACAACGCCACCGCGGCCCAGATCGCCGCCTTCGGCGTCGCGATGAAGATCAAGGGCCCGACGCCGACCGAACTGGCGGGCATGGTGGCCGGGATGCTCGGGCACGCGCGGCTGGTCCACGTCGACGGCGACGCGGTCGATGTCGTCGGCACCGGCGGCGACCGTTCGGGGTCGGTGAACATCTCGACCATGTCCTCGGTGGTCGTGGCCGCGGCCGGGGTGCCCGTGGTCAAGCACGGGAACCGGGCGGCATCGTCGAAGTCCGGTGGAGCCGACGTGCTCGAAGCGCTCGGCGTGAAGCTCGCGCTCGGCCCCGAGTCGGTGGCGCGGTCGGTGCGCGAGGCGGGGATCGGTTTCTGTTTCGCGCCGCTGTTCCACTCCGGGCTGCGTTTCGCCGGGGCGGCGCGCAAGGAGATCGGCATTCCGACCGTGTTCAACGTGTTGGGGCCGCTCACCAATCCGGCGCAGCCGCGCGCCGGGCTGATCGGGTGCGCGTTCGCCGATCTCGCGCCCGTGATCGCGGGGGTGTTCGCGGCGCGTGACTCGAGCGCGCTGGTGGTGCGCGGGCGTGACGGGCTCGACGAGATCACCACCTCGGATGTGACCGATGTGTGGCTGGTCAGTGGTGGACGCATCCGGCAGACGGTGATCGATCCGACGCGGCTCGGCATCGTCCGCGTTGACCTGGACGACCTGCGCGGTGGGGATGCCGTGGTCAACGCCCAGGTCGCGCGCGATGTGTTCGCGGGAACGGCCGGGCCGGTGCGTGACGCGGTGCTGTTGAACTCGGCCGCGGCGATCGTGGCCTACGACCTGTCCCGAGGGGTCGGCGATGTCGATCTCGACCTGGACGCCGCGCTGGCCGGTGGGCTCGAGCGCGCCGCCGCCGCTGTGGACAGCGGCGCGGCGGCGAAACTGCTGCAGAGCTGGGCCGACCTCACCCAGACGCTCGACGAGAGCTGAACCCGAAGGCTCACTCCCCCAGCGAGAATCCGGCTTCCACATCCGCGCTGGAATAGGACTTGAAGGCGATGTGGGTGGTGGTGCGGACCACGCCGTCCACCTTGTCGATACCCGCGGTGACCACTTCGGCGATGCGCGCGTGGTCGCGGACGCGCACGATCGCGATCAGGTCCACGTCGCCGGCGCAGGAGTACACCTCGGCGACTCCGTCGGTGTCGGCGAGGGCCTGCGCGGTCTCGGGGATGCGAGAGTTCTGCGCCTGGATCATCACGATCGCGGTAATCATGGGATCACTCTAGAACTTCGGGCCGCTCGGTGGCCGCTTTGAACCGTCGCATCAGGTCACGACTCTTCACGCCGGGTGCCGATTCCACCGAACTCGACACGTCGACACCGTAGGGGTGGTGTTTGGCGATGACCTCGGCGACGTTGTCCGGGTCGAGGCCACCGGCCAGGACCACCTTGCCCGGTTGCGCGCGCACCCAGTCGGGGAATTCCTCGAAGACACCGGAGCCCGCGCTGGCGTCGTAGAAGAAGTATCGGCTGGCCTGCTCGGGTGCGGGCGGGTTCGACGAGCAGAAGGCCAGATTCGGCAGGTCGGCCCACTGGTAGAGCTGCACGATGTCGAACGCGTCGGCCACCTCGGCGACCTCGCTCGCCTCCAGGGCGACAGCGAAGGTGGTGATGCGGCCGCGCGCGTACTCGGCGAGCGCGCGTGCCTGTTCGGGGGTGCGATACCGCTTGCTCTTCGTCGTCACCATGACGCCGATCGCGGAGTACCCGAGCTCGACCGCCCAATCGATCTGCTCCTCGGTGGTCAACCCGCACACCTTCACGAACATCCGCCGCCACTCCTTGTCCTCAGGCCCCGCCACGCTGCGCGCAGTCGACGTCCATGATCCAGGACCCACGCGTCCCGGATCGACCAGGCCGCTGTGGCAGGCCGTCAGCGCTCGGCGAGGTACTGCTCCCGCTCGGATCTGGTGGTCGCGGCCGTGCGCGCGAGCTGCGCCCAACCGGCCCAGCGCGCGGCACCGTGCAGCGGCTCGCGATAGCCATCGCTGGTCCGCACGATCCTGGCGCCGGGTTTGGCGAGCCAGCGGGCGATGACGCCGACTTCCTCGGGGGGCGCGCCGCGTAAGGGCGGGATGTTGTCGTCGGGCTCGATAGTGACGCCGACGACAACGCTCGCGACGGGTGGAATTCCGTCGGCACGGGCATCGCTCGCGGGTGCGGTGGCGAGGTCTCCGGGCACGGTAGCCAGGTCGGCGGAGTCAACTGCGGCAGGGCGGCGCGCGGCGCCACTCGAGGCCGCGTCGCCCAGCTCGGGGATCACTGTTTCGGCGGCGGCGACTATCTGGTCGACCACAGCCATCGGCGGGGTACCGCGTGCGGCGGTGCCCGCGGCGGCGAGGCGGCCGTAGCGGATGACGGAGAATTCCCAGCCGCCCGCGTCGTCGGGCAGCGCGATGATCAGCTCCGCGAGGCGGGCCAGCGCAGCCAGGCGCTGGGTGCGGTGGAGTGTGCTGACAACGGTGGCGGCGCGGTCGCGCAGCCGGGCGGCGGCTTCGAAATGTTCTGCGGCCGAATGGGTTTCGATACGTTCGATCATCGCGCGGAGCACGGTGTCGGCGCGGCCGGTGAGCAGGTCGCGGACCGCGGCGACGGCCGGGGCGTAGCCGGGCACGTCGAGGTCACCGTCGTGCCGTGCGGCGGGGCAGCCGCCGACGACAGCGGGCGGACAGACGTGTTTCGCCGTGCGGGGCAGGCGGGTGGCGCAGGTTCGCAGGCCGGCGAATTCGGCGATCGTCAACGCCACATCGACGGCGTCGGTCCGAGAATTGAACGGCCCCAACGCTGTTCGGGTCGGGGTGCGCACGGTCACCAGCCGGGGGAAGGCCTCGTCACTCAGCGTGAGCCACCACCCACGCCGGGGGAACTTCGAGCGGCGGTTGTAGGGCGGTGCGTGCGCGGCGAGCAACCGCAACTCGCGCACCCCGGCCTCGAGACCGTGCGCACACACCACGTGGTCGACCCGAACGGCAAGTGCCACCATCTCTTTCATCCGGCCACGGGTTTCCGAACCGGTGAAGTAATTGCGCACGCGGCGACGCAGATTCACCGCCGTCCCTATATAGAGGACTTCGTCCGACGGTCCACGGAAGAGATAGACGCCGGGCGCGGCGGGCAGATCGGTCGCGAAAGTGCGCTTGGCGCGCTGGGTTCCGGTGACACCGGGCAGATAGTCGAGCAGCTCGGTCAGGCTGTGCACCCCCTGATTGCCGACCCGCCCGATCAACGCGTGCAGCACGTCGACGGTGGCGCGGGCGTCATCGAGCGCGCGGTGCGTCGGCGTCGTCGACGCACCGAGGATCTGCGCCAGTACCCCCAGCCGCGCCGACGGCGCCTCGTCGCGCGTGAGCACCCGCCGCGCCAGCTTCACCGTGCACAGCACCTGCGGGTTCGGCCACACGATGTCCTGACGTGCCGCGGCCGCCTTGAGAAACGCCGTGTCGAATCGGGCGTTGTGCGCCACCAGCACCGCCCCCGCCGCGAACTCGAGAAACCCCGGCAGCACCCCCTCGATCCGCGGCGCCTCGTACACCATCGCCGTCGTGATCCCCGTGATCTGCACGATCGCGGGCGGAATCGCGTACCCCGGATTCACCAGCGTCGCGAACTCCCCCAGCACCTCACCCCCACGCACCTTCACCGCCCCGATCTCGGTGATCGCATCCCGATCAGCGCTGGTCCCGGTCGTTTCGAGGTCGACGACAACGAAAGTCGTGGCATACAGCGGAGTATCGAGCTCATCGAAGGCCAACTGCCGTGCGGCAGCGGGGAGCGGAGCGGGATCGGGCACGGCGAGCAGCGTAGGACGGGGGTCCGACAAGCTCGGCAGGCCTTCGGAGCCGATAATTCGGTGCGAGACTTTCGTTCCGGTGCGAACAAAATGCCCAAGATCAAACTGATTTGTGACCGGGCTCACATTCTTATCGAATTCACATCAGTTCATCAGAATTCAACGGGTAATCGGCCTTACCGGTCTGCGCGCACCGCGATCGACGGCGCGCCGCCCGCGAGGTGGACCACCCGGCGAACGTGCGACGATTCCCCCAGGCGCCCACCACCTGCGGGTTCGCCGATTCGCGGAGCGAAAGCCGCCGCCCGCGGCCTATTGGCGACGCGCCGGTAGCACTCGGAAATCTCGGTCGACGTGACCTGGCGTTATCGTTTCGTGATCGGGTGTGACCCAGCTCGCACGCATTCCTCGGTGATATCACCCAAAAACCCCTTTGGACCGATGTCCGACTTTACAAACCCCCGTGATGTCTTCGTAACCTTTTCGAGACCTCACGGAGTCCCGCCGACCGGAAACGGCCGACGAGACGAAGCCCGCCGCGTCATACGGACACGTCGTCGTGGGGCAGATTGGAAGTACCGCATCATGGCGAACAACACCGTCAAGCGTCAGGCGCTGCGTGCCGTTGCCGTCGGAGCCGTCGGCGCTGCCACCATCGGCGCGTTCCTCCTGCCGGCCGCCCCGGCATCGGCGACGCCGGTGACCGTGCCCGGCATCGGCACCTTCGAGGTGCCGAACGAGATTCCGCTGCCCCAGGGTGTCCCCGGTATCGAGATCCCGTCCGCGCCGCCGGTTTTCACCGCGCCGCGCGCCACCACCGCCGACATCGCCCTCGATGCCGCGATGAGCAAGATCGGCTCGCCCTACGTCTACGGCGCCGCGGGCCCGAACGCCTTCGACTGCTCGGGTCTGGTCCAGTGGTCCTACGCCCAGGCCGGCATGGACCTGCCGCGCACCAGTGGCGCCCAGCTGGGCGCGGGCACCCCGGTCTCGATCGACGACCTGCAGCCCGGCGACATGGTGTCGTTTTACGGCGGCGGCCACTCCGGCCTGTACGCCGGCGACGGCAATGTCGTGCACGCCGCCACCTCGGGCACGCCGGTGCAGCTCGCGCCGGTCTCCTCGATGCCCTTCGCGGGCGCTCGCCGCTTCTGATTCCAGGCCGGTCGATGCGCGATTCACGGGGAAGTGCGCACCGTCACGGCACTGATCGTCGGGGGTACGTGCGCCGTCCACTGGGTTGGACGGCGCACGTATCTTTACTGGACACGCACGCGTGCGGTTCCGTAACCTGATCGAGACCTTCTCGGCTGACGAGGAGATCGCGCTCAGGTATTGCGCTGTATCGGCGGACAACGAGAGAACGGGGCACGGGCCACTGTGACTGGACACCACCGGAATTCGCGCGCGACGCGTGGTTTCGCCGGAACCCTGTCCGCCGCGATCCTGGTGTGCGCGATCTACACCGCCGGTCCCTCCGGCGCCGATCCGGTAGCCCTGCCGACCACCGCGTCCGACGCGATCTCCCGGATGGTCGACCTCTCGCGCCAGGCCGAACAGCTCAACCAGCAAGCCCTGACCGCCCAGATCGACCTCGACGCCAAACTCGCGCTGCAACGCGAGGCCGACGACAAGGTCGCCGCCACCTCCGCCGTCGTCGAGGCCGCCCGCGCCGAAGTGCGCAAGTTCCAGCCGATGATCGACCGCACCGCCGTGGCCGCCTATACCGGCGTGCGCACCAACAGCATGTTCGCCGTGCTGTCGAGCGGTTCGCCGCAGCAGTTGCTGGACAAGGTGTCGACCCTGGACGTGCTCGCCCAGCAGACCACCGACACGGTCCGCCAGTTCAAACAGGCCGCCGACGCCGCCACCGCGGCCGACACCGTCGCCCGCACCGCCGCCGAAGCCGCGCATACCGCGACGGCCGCCGCCGATACCGTGCGCGCCGACGTCGAACGCAAGCGCCAGGATCTCGCCACGTCGACAACCTCCGTGGTCGAGGCATGGAGCCAGCTCTCGGCCCGCGACAAGTCGACGCTGGCCGGTTCACCCTTCCCGCCCGGCTTCGACCGTGATTCGCTGCTGGCCGGGCTGGTCCCCGGCAGTGGCACCAGCGCGCTGGCCGCCGCCCTCACCCGCGTCGGCGATCCGTATGTGTGGGGCGCCACCGGACCCGATCAATTCGACTGCTCCGGGCTGGTGCAGTGGGCGTTCAAGCAGGTCGGTAAGAACGTGCCGCGCACCAGTTCCCAGCAGGCGGGCTACGGCACGCCGGTGTCCAAGGACGAACTGCTGCCCGGCGATGTGATCCTGTTCTATCCCGACATCACCCACGTCGGCATCTACGCGGGCAACGGAATGATGGTGCACGCCTCCACCTTCGGTGTGCCGGTCGCTGTCGCGCCGATCAACACCACCCCGTACCACTCGGCCCGGCGATACTGAGCCAGACCGGTGACCGATCCGTCGTCTTCCCGCTCGGGCCTGCGTTCGTGGTTCTCGTCGAACGGCCGCCTGGAATTCTGTATCACGCTCGCCTCGATCACGCTGCTGACCGGGGCGTGCGTCGCACTGATCCTGGTGCCGCGCAACGTAGGTGGGTTGCAGCTGGCCACCGATGAGGCCGAGGTGCTCGACACCTCCGAAGGCATCGACAACCCGCGGCTGAGCCCGGTGCGCCGCGACCTGCAGCCCTACGGCCCGATCGTGGTGCGTGAAGTCGCCGCGTCCGAGGCGCTGCTGGTGGCCCATCCCAGTCATCGCGGCGACCTCGAGGTTCTCGAACAGCAACTGGGACAGGCCATTTCGGATGTCAGCGCGGTGTGGGGCACCGACTGGAATCGCGCGCCCGTCGTGATCGTGGCGAGTACGCCTGCCGAATTCACCGCACTGACCAGGTCCGCCGGTGCCACCGGCGCCGACGTGGCCGCCGTGTCGCTCACCGGGTCCTACGCGCCCGGCACCCAGCCCACCGACCAGCGCATCGTGTTCAACCCCGACGCGCGCCGCCGAGTCGGCGACGAAGGCTTGGCCACGCTGCTGCGCCACGAACTGACCCATGTCGCCACCAGGGCCGACACGACCGACGGCGCACCGCTGTGGCTGCTGGAGGGCTTCGCCGAGTACGTCGCCCAGCGCGATCAGGCCACCACCTTCTCCCAGATCGCGCCCACGCTGACCACGCGGTTACGCGCGGGCACCCTGCCCACCGAGCTGGTCGCCGACGCCGATTTCACCGGGGTCGACGCGGCCTACGCCTACGAGAGCGCGTGGAGCACCTGCGCGTTCATCGCCGATCGCTACGGCACCACCGCCCTCATCACGCTGTACAAGCGGCTGGCGACCGGCCCGCAGTCCCCCGCGGCGCAGGATGCCGCGTTCAGCGCCGCGCTCGGAGCCTCGCGCGCCGAGCTGCTCGACGGCTGGCGGGCCTGGCTGCGCGGTCGCGCTGTCTGACCACGTCCGCCCACCTGTCAGCCGACCGATTAGGTTGTTCTCTTATGGCCCGAACTCTGCTGGTTACCAACGATTTCCCGCCTCGGCCGGGCGGAATCCAGTCGTATCTGCAAGCACTGTCGAATCAGCTGCCGCCCGAGAACCTGGTGGTCTACGCGCCGCGCTGGCGTGGTGACAGCCACGAGAAGTTCGACGCCGCGCAGAAGTTCCAGGTGGTGCGGCATCCGACGACGCTGATGCTGCCGACCCCCGCGGTGATCAAGCGGGCGGGCGCGCTGCTGCGCGAACACGACTGCGACACCGTGTGGTTCGGCGCGGCCGCGCCCCTGGCGGCGATGGCGCCGATGCTGCGGCGCGCGGGCGCCGAGCGCATCCTGGCCAGCACCCACGGCCACGAGGTCGGCTGGTCGATGCTGCCCGGATCGCGCCAGATCCTGCGGTCGATCGGCGAGCACACCGACGTGGTGACCTATGTCAGCAAGTACACCCGTAGCCGTTTCGCCTCGGCCTTCGGTCCGCACGCGGCACTGGAGCACCTGCCGCCGGGGGTCGACCCGGGCGAGTTCCGGCCCGACCCGGCCGCGCGGGAAGAGCTGCGCGCCCGTTATGGGCTCGGCGAGCGCCCGACCGTGCTGTGCCTGTCGCGATTGGTCCCGCGCAAGGGCCAGGACATGCTGATCGTGGCGATGAACGAGATCCGCGAGCGCGTCGACGGCGCGGTGCTGGTGATCGCGGGCGGTGGCCCCTACGAGCCGCGGCTACGCGGGCTGGCCGAGGCGCTCGGCGTGCAGGACAGTGTCGTGTTCACCGGACGGGTGCCCTCGGGCGAGCTGGCCGCCCATCACACGATCGCCGACGTGTTCGCGATGCCGTGCCGCACGCGCGGGGCGGGCCTCGATGTCGAGGGCCTCGGAATCGTCTTCCTCGAGGCATCGGCGACCGGGGTCCCGGTCGTGGCCGGTGATTCCGGCGGTGCCCCCGAGACCGTGCGCGAGGGCGAGACCGGGATCGTGGTGCACGGCCGGTCGGTCTCGCAGATCAGCGACGCCATCGTCGAGCTGCTCACCGACCGGGACAAGGCGGCCGAGATGGGCGCCGCGGGCCGGGCGTGGGTGGAGCGGAACTGGCATTGGGACCGTCAGGGTGCCCGCTTGCGGGAACTGCTGCGGTGACACCTTGGCCGCGCCCGGTGTCGCGTGAACTACGCTCAGCCAGGTGAGCAGTATCCAGGTCGCAGATCAGACCTTTCTCGCCGCACCGGGCGCCGCGATCGCCGAGGTGCTGAGCGCCGCGAACAACTGGCGCCGCTGGTGGCCCGATTTGCGCCTCGACGTGCGCGAGGATCGCGGCGACAAGGGCATCCGCTGGACGGTGGCGGGCGCGCTGACCGGCACCATGGAGGTGTGGCTCGAGGCCGTCCCCGACGGGGCGATCCTGCACTACTTCCTGCACGCCGAACCCGCGGCTGAGCCGAAGTCGGCGCGCGCGCTGGCCGCGGCCAACCGGGCCCGCCGGGTCGCGGGCCGGAACATGGCCTTCGAACTCAAGGCACGCCTGGAAGCCGGTCGCCCCGCAGGCGTCGCACCCACGGTCTTCATCTCGACCTGAGGCACGTTCTCGGCGCGCCTCCGCCTCTGGACTGACCGGAGGGTGCGACGAAGGAGTGCCCGGAGGGAGGGAAGAGGTGGAGTTCAGCGCCGAGAACCCGCGGCACCAGCCGCCAAAGATACAGAAAGAGGGCTTGGCTGCCATGGCCGACCGGACTCAGAGATCGATTCTCATCGACGCACCGTCGCAGCAGGTGATGGCCGTTATCGCGGATCTGGAGTCCTACCCGGAGTGGGTGGCCGCCGCGAAGTCGGTCGAAGTCATCGATCGTGATGCCCAAGGGCGCGCGGCCACCGCCCGGTTCGTGCTCGACGCGGGCGTCGTCAAGGACACTTACGTGCTGTCCTACACCTGGCGCGCCGACGGCAAAGCGGTGAGCTGGCGGCTGCTCGAGGGTGACCTGCAGAAGGCACAGGACGGCAGCTACGAACTCCTCGACCGGCCGGGCGGCGGCACCGAGGTGGTCTACGAACTCACCGTCGACCTGAACATCCCGATGATCGGCATGTTCAAACGCAAAGCCGAGAAGGTCATCACCGATACCGCGCTCAACGAGCTGAAGAAGCGGGTCGAAGGCTGAGCGCCCCGGGCGGTACCCGCGTCGAACTGTTCGTCGGCAAGGGTGGTGTCGGGAAGACGACGCTGGCCTGCGCGACGAGCATGACCTATGCCCGCTCCGGTCAGCGTGTGCTGATCGCCTCGCTGGATCAGGCCCATTCACTCGGTGACGCGCTCGGTTTTCGTTTCCCGCACGACCCGGGCACCGTCGCCGGGGTGGCCAGGGTGGCACCCGGCATCGAGGTGATCGAGATCGATTCCCTCGCCCTGCTCGAGGACCGCTTCCGCGATGTGGTGGCGATGCTGGCCAAGGGCGGTGGCCACGATCACGGCTTCGACCTGACCGCACTGGATCCGGCCGAGCTCACCGGGCTGCCCGGGGTGCAGGAACTGCTGATGCTGGTCGAGATCGGCCAGTACGCCGAGGAGAACGACTGGGACGTCATCGTCGTCGATTGCCCGCCCTCGGCCGACATGCTGCGCATCGTCACCGCCCCCGACACGATGCTCAATTATCTCGAGCGGCTGTGGCCCAAGCACGAACGCACGATGAGCGCGATCGGCCTCGATCTGCGCAAGGCGGTGCTCGCCGCCGCGGTCGAACGGATCGTGGTCGCGGTGACGCAGGTTCGCGATCTGCTCGCCGACCGCACCCGCACGAGCGCCCGCCTGATCACCGGCCCCGAACAGGTCGCCGTCGCCGAGGCTCGTCGAGTGCGTTCGGCGGCCGCGCTGCTCGGCCTGCGGATGGATGCCGTCGTGGTCAACAAGGTCCTGGCCGCGGTGCCCCCGCCCGGCGACAACGCCCACCCGGCCGTGCACTGGTACCTCAACCGCCGCGCCGAGCAACTCGAAGTGGTGGCGCGGCTGCACGAACAACTCACCGACGTCCCGATCCTGATCGCCCAGCACGCCGGTGCCGAACCGGTGGGGGTGCATTCGCTGTCGGCGTTCTCCTATTCGGTCGACACGCTGCCCGCCCCGCACGCTCAGGGAGCGGATTCGGGCGAACCGATGGTTCGATGGGAGTCCGGCTCCGGTGTCGACTCCGTGTACGCGATGCGGATGCGGCTACCGGTGGTCGATCCCAGCACCTTGCGGCTGGGCCGAGTGGAGGACGATCTGATCGTGGGAGCCGACGGGGTACGCACACGCGTACGGCTCGCGCCGGTGCTGCGACGCTGCACGGTGGCGGGCGCCGAACTCGACACCGGTCACCTCGTGGTCCGCTTCCGGCCCGATCCGCGGGTGTGGCCCGCCGATCCGAACTACACGAAGGCCACCGCAGATGAGCACTGACTCCCAGTCCGAGCGCCACGGCCACGACGGCTTCGCCGAGTTCACCGAGGAGCTGCGCCTACTCGCCGAAGTCCTACTCGCCCGCGTCGAACCGGTCCTGCGCCGCACCGCGGCCGACGGCCAGGCCGACCTGGGTGGTTGCGCCTGGTGCCCCGTGTGCGCGGCCGCCGCGCTGGTCCGCGGCGACCACCACGACGTCGTCGCCGCCCTCGCCGACCACGGCACCTCCATGGTGACCGTCCTGCGCGAAGCCCTCGCCGGCATCCCGGTCGAACCGGTGATGCCCCCGGAATGGGCCGATCACGCTGCGGGACACCCGGATTCGGGCACCCGTCCCGGCACCGACGCCAGCGGGCGTTCGAGGTACCCCGCCGAGCCCGACGCCACGTCCGGTCAATCGCCACAGGCCGCTCCCACCGGCGGCCATGACCCCGGCTCCACCACCTCCGACCGGCCGCAGCAGCGCACAGTTGCCGCACAAGCCGACGTCGGCGCAGGCCCGCGTCGGGGCACATCCCGCCAGAACGCCTCCGCCGCCCGGCGGCCCCGCAGAGTGGACGAGTACTCCGCTCCCCGCACCGCTCGCACGCCGCAGGCCCCCCACATCGCTGCCGAGCCGGCCGACGCAGCCGCGGCCGACTCGGGCACAGGCGCTTTCGCCACCACCGCGCCATCAGCAGCCGACAACACGTCCCAGCGCCGTCGCCCCACCGAGGATCGGTCGGCCACCGCCCGCGCGCCGCGCTCGCAATACGTCGACATTCCGGTGACGATCCGGGGATGACCAGCCGGATCGACCCTCAACACCTGCTCACCGTCGGGATCGACGTGGGTGGCACGAACATTCGCGCCTCGGTGGTCGATGCCGGGGGCGAGGTGCTCGACACCGTGCAGGCGCCGACCCCGCATTCGGCGCGGGCGCTCGAGGACGCGATCGACCGCTCGGTGCGCGAGCTGGCCCGGCGACATCCGATCGCGGCGGTCGGGCTGGCCGTCGCCGGTTTCATCTCGACGGATCAGTCGACGGTCCTGTTCGCCCCGCACCTGCCATGGCAGAACGCCCCGGTCGCCCAACGGCTCACCGCGCGCCTGCGCCTACCGGTGATCCTCGAACACGACGCGAACGCCGCGGGCTGGGCCGAATATCGCTTCGGCGCGGCGGCGGGCGGGCAGACGGTGGTGCTCGTCGCGATCGGCACCGGCATCGGCGCGGCCCTGCTCATCGACGGTCGGCTCTATCGCGGCAGTCACGGCATCGCCCCTGAACTCGGCCACCTGCAGGTCGTCCCCGAGGGTCGCGCCTGCCCCTGCGGCAAACACGGCTGCTGGGAGCGCTACTGCAGTGGCACGGCACTGGCCGACACCGCCATCGAGATGCTCGCCACCGACCCCGTGCGTTCGGTGCTCGCCCGTGACGTGCTCCGCGATCCGGGTTCGCTCACCGGCCGCCGGGTCGCGGGCGCGGCCCAGGACGGCGATCCCCTGGCCGTCCGGGTGATGGCCGACTTCGCCCGCTGGCTCGGCCTCGGCCTCGCCTTCGTCAGCGACCTGTTCGATCCCGACCTCGTGGTGATCGCCGGCGGGGTGAGTAGTTCGGCGCCGCTGTTCCTCGACGAGGCCCGCGAGCACTACGCCGATGCGGTCACCGGCGCCGGGCATCGGCCGCTGGCGCGGCTGCGCACCACCCAGCTCGGCGAGGCCGCCGGCATGATCGGGGCCGCGGAATTGGCCAGGGCGGCGGTCGATGTGCCGGTGGCCGGTCGCGTGGCGAGATAAGGGTCACAGGCATGTGGTCCAGCTACCATCCTGGGTTGGTTGTGACCTGCGACCAGCGGTAAAGTCGTTGTCCGACGAGGCTCTACACGACCATCACGGTCCCGGGGAAAGGACGCCATGTTCTACTGGCTGCTCAAGTTCGTTCTCGTGGGGCCGTTCATGCACGTGTACAACCGGCCCGAGGTCGAAGGGGTCGAGAACATTCCGACCGACGGACCGGCCATCATGGCGGGCAATCACCTCTCCTTCTCCGACTGGCTCTTCGCTCCCCTGCTGAGCCCGCGCCGGATCAACTACCTGGCCAAGGCGGAGTACTTCACCACCCCCGGCTTCAAGGGTCGGCTGCAGAAGTTCTTCTTCAGCGGCACCGGCCAGTACCCGATCGACCGCAGCGGCGCCTCGGCCGCCGAGGACGCCCTGACCGCCGCCACCAAGCTCCTCGACGAAGGTCGCCTCGTCGGCCTGTACCCCGAGGGCACCCGTTCCCCCGACGGCCGTCTCTACAAGGGCAAGACCGGCATGGCGCGCCTCGCGCTGGAGACCGGCGTCCCGGTGATCCCGGTCGCGGTGATCGGCACCGACAAGGTCTCGCCGCCCGGGCCGTTCAAGTGGCGTCGCCAGAAGGTCACCCTGAAGTTCGGTGCGCCCCTTGATTTCTCGCGGTACGAGGGGATGAGCGGTAACCGCTTCGTCGAGCGCGCCGTCACCGACGAGGTGATGTACGAACTGATGCGCCTCACCGGCCAGGAATACGTCGACGTGTACGCCCACAGCCTCAAGAAGGGCGTCGCGCCCACCGACAACCAGATCGACGCCACCCGGATCCCCGAAACCAAGGCGAGCTGAGCCGAACCTGTTGCGCCGCATGATGAGCTGACTCGCCGACCGCTCCGCTCCCACGCGCGATTGTCACGTGCCGGGCAACACCGAACCGTTCATGCGCCGAGCCTCCGTCGCCAATGCGCAATCGTCTGTCGTTGCCCGGACACCCGCGCGCCCGATTGGTAGCCTTTGCCAGGCACTGGCCGACGGGCAGGTGGGTCACCAGACGTGGCGACGTCGGCGGACAGCGAGGTAAACATGGCCGGAGGCGAATCCGACGAGGGTCGCGTCGTGCCGTTCACCCGGCGCAGACTCCCACGCGACGGCAATCCGCCCACCGGCCGGGTAGTACGCAGCGCGCGCTTGGCCGCGGTCCCGGTCGCCTACGCGGGCAGGCGCATCGCGGGCTTCGGCAAACGCGCGGCGGGCCGCGATCCCGCCGACGTGGACCGGGACATCCGCGTGCGCACCGCCGAGCACCTCTTCCAGGTACTCGGCGAACTCAAGGGTTGCGTCGCGAAACTGGGCCAACTCCTCGGCCTGCTCGAACTCGGCCTCGCCCCCGACCTGGCCGAACCCTACCGCCAAGCCCTTGCGCGCCTGCACGATTCGGCGCCGGCCATGCTGCCCAGCGCGGTCCACGCCGAACTCGCCGAACACCTCGGCCCGCAGTGGCGTTCACTGTTCCTCGAATTCGACGACCGCGCCTCCGCCGCGGCCTCGGTGGGCCAGGTCCATCGCGCGCGCTGGCACGACGGCACCCAGGTCGCGGTCAAGGTCATGTACCCCGGTTCCCGCCGCGCGGTACTGGCCGACCTGCAAGCCCTGCGCCGCGCGACCCCGCTGTTCACCGCGCTGCTGCCCGGCGCCGACACCCGCCCGGTGGTCGAGGCGCTGTGCGACGAGATCCGGGACGAACTCGATTACGCCCGCGAGGCCGTCAACCAGCGCGCCTTCGCCGCGGCCTTCGCCGACGACGCCGACGTGCTGGTGAGCCGGGTGATCGCCCAGCGCGGCGACGTCCTGGTCACCGAGTGGCTCGACGGTGTTCCCCTGTCCCGCTTGATCATTCGCGGCCATGCCGACGAACTCGACCGCCTCGGCGTGTTGATCATGCGCTTCCTGTTCTCCGCCCCCGCCCGCGCCGCCCTCGTCTACGGCGACCCGCACCCCGGCAACTTCCTTCGCATGCCCGACGGCCGCCTCGGCGTCGTCGACTTCGGCGCCTGCACCCCCTGGCCCGCCGCCTTCCTCGACGTCGCGAGCGACGTGGGCGCCGCGGTCATCGCCGACTCCCCCACCGACCTCGAGGCGGCCATGCGCCGCCACGGCTTCGTAGCCCCCGACCGCGACCTCGACATCGCCACCGTCGCCGCCCGCCTTCAACCGGTCCGCGAGGCCCTGCTGGCCCCCAGTTACCCGCTCTCGGCCGCCTGGCTCCGCGAACAGGTCCGCCTCGCCACCGACCTCCGCCTCTCGAACGTCCTGCGCCAACTGACGATGCCCCCCGGCCACACCCCCATCCTGCGCTCCTTCCTCGGCGGTCTGGCAGTCCTGTGCCAACTCCACACTGCCGTCCCCCTGCGCGCCGAATGCACCCGCTGGTACCCCGAAACCGCCGCGGCGGCGGGGCTGTAGGCGGAGCCCATCACCCAGCTCAGCGCTCGCGGAGCCGGGTGATGGTGTGGGCGATGTCGTCCACCATGCGGTCGAACATTTCATCGGGGTCGGTGCGGGGAACGTCCATGGCTTCGCGCAGGTGCGGCACGTCGAGGTCGGGAAAGCGATCGAGCCAGCGCCTCGGCATCGGAGAGTCGTCGACACCCGGCTGACCGAGGTCATGGCGGTAGTCGACGAGTAGGGCGAAGGCGTACAGCCGCAGGGTCAGGTCGCGGTGCACGAACAGCGCGTCGGGCATGCTCAGGCCGAGGCCGGTCAGGAAGCCGAGGAAGGCGTCGGGCGCGGTGAGGCGCCTCGGGTGCAGGCGCACATCGCCGACTTGCTCATCGAGCGAGAAGAGCAGCGCACGCGGATGCGCACGGTTCGTTTCGCGTCGCAGGCGGCAGTACTCGGCAAAGCTCGCCCGCCAATCGCCCGGATCGAGTTCGGGCTCAGGCCATTTCGCCAGCCAGAGTTCGACCGCCCGGTCGACGGCATCCTGCCGGTCCCGGACATGGCGATACAGCGCACGCACGGTCACCCCGAGATGTTCGGCGAGGACCTGCATCGTCACCGCACGGAACCCGTCGCGCCCGGCCAACTCGAGCATGGCCGCGGCGATCAGGTCGGCGTTGAGCGTCGGCCGCCCGCCGCGGGCGACCGGACTTCGGCGCTGACGCCCTGGTGATAGCTGGTCCGGCACTCCTGCACGATAACCCAGGCGCTTGATGTTCACACCTCATTGACATTAATGCGATGCCGTCGCAGACTGGGGCCGGTCGCCCCGAACGACAGCGGAACTGCCGCGCGCCGGAATACCGCCGCCGCCGTGCCGCGCAAAGATCTCCAGCAAGAAAGGTTGTCCCCGTGACACACAGCGAACTGCGAAACCCGCACCTCGATCGGCTGATCGCCGAGCTGCAGCAGCGAAGCACCGACCAGATCGTCGATATCGGTGACCATTTCACCGCCCGCGCCGAACGTGGCGAAGCGCTCGATCCAGGCACGATCGACAACGACGCCACCCGCTTCCTCGCCGACAAATTCGTCGCTCTCGACCACGACAAGGCACTGTTCTGCCACCGCCTCTGCCTCGCCCTCCGCGCGAAATGCGCGGTAGAAGTGGGCACTTCGTACGGCGTCTCCACCCTCTATCTCGCCCAGGCGATCCACCTGGTCGCCACCGAAGACGGACGACCCGGCGTGGTCATCGGCACCGAACACGAACCCGCCAAGGCCGCCGGTGCGCGCGAGCACCTCGCCTCCGCCGACCTCGACCGATACGTCGATCTCCGCGAGGGCGACCTCCGCGAAACCCTTCAGCACATCGATCAACCCATCGATTTCGCCCTGATCGATATCTGGCCGGTCATGGCCCGTCCCGCGATCGAATTGATCGCACCCCACCTTCGCCGCGGCGCCGTCGTCATCGTCGACAACACCGAGAACCGCCCACCGAGCTACCGCGACCTGTTCGACTTCATCGATGATCCAGTCAATGGGTTCACCACCCAAACGCTGCCGTTCGAAGGAGGTTTGGAGATGGCGGTCAAGCTCTGACGCGCCAACCGTGTTCGGCCTGCCGTACGGCATCGTTCATGTTCCGTTGCCTTGCTAACGACCGCGCGTTACGACCGGTGCCGCACCGTAAGGCTTATGGCTGTCTCGGATTTCGCGATGTCTCGGCGCACGCTGTTGCGCGCAACCGCACTCGGTGTGGTGACTGCTCCTGCCCTGGTGGCCTGTGGTGATGACGGGCCGGGGCTGGTGCGGGCCCGGCCGACGCTCACGCACGGGATCGCCGTCGGTGATCCGCGCAGCGATGGTGCGCTGATCTGGGCACGGTCGGACACGCCCGCCACGCTGGTGGTGGAAACCTCGGCGAGCGAGACGTTCAGTGACGTCAAGCGGTTCACCGGGCCGCTGCTCACCCCGGCGACCGACGGCACCGGGCGGGTACGGGTGAACGGTCTGCCCGCCGGACAGCTCGTGCACTACCGGGTGCGTCTCGAGGGAGAAGACGGTGCGAGCTCGGAATCTCTGTCCGGCGTCTTTCGCACGGCGCCGACCGCGCCAGCGGATATCTCGCTGCTGTGGTCCGGTGACGTCGCGGGCCAGGGATTCGGCATCAACCCCGACCTCGGCGGCATGAAGGTGTTCTCCGCCATGGCCGCTCGCGACCCGCACCTGTTCCTGCATTCCGGCGACTGCATCTACGCCGACAACGCGCTCAAAGAATCGGTGACGCTGCCCGACGGCCGGATCTGGCGCAACGTCACCGCCGAAGCCAAGAACGCCCCCGCGGAAACCCTCGACCAGTTCCGCGGCAACTACGCCTACAACCTGACCGACGACAACTACCGCCGGTTCAACGCCGCCGTCGCCCAGATCGTCCAGTGGGACGACCACGAGACCACCAACAACTGGTCCCCCGGCGGTACGGTCGCCGCCGACAAGGGCTACACCGAGCGCAGCATGGACACCCTCGCGACGCGTTCCTGGCAGGCCTTCCACGAGTGGATGCCGTTGGAGCCCAAGGAAGCCGTCGACGGTCGCCTCTACCGCAAGATCTCCTACGGCCCACTCCTGGATGTCTTCGTCCTGGACATGCGCGCCTACAAGGACGCCAACACCGCCAATACCGCGCCCACGGGCCAGACGCTCGGCGCCGCCCAGGTCAAGTGGCTCACCGACAGCCTGAAGGACTCCAAGGCCACCTGGAAGATCGTCGCCGCCGACCTTCCCCTCGGCGTGGTCGTCCCCGACGGCAAGACCGCCTTCGAAGGCCCCGCCAACGCCGCCCCCGGCGCACCCTCGGGCCGCGAAACCGAGATCGCCCAGGTGCTCTCGTCGATCAAGGCGAACAAGGTCAGCGACGTCGTGTGGCTCACCGCCGACGTCCACTACACGGCGGCGCACCACTACTCCCCGGCCCGCGCCGCCTTCACCGATTTCGACGAGTTCTGGGAGTTCGTCTCGGGCCCGCTCAACGCAGGCGCGTTCGGCCCGAACCCGCTCGATCCCACCTTCGGGCCCGACGCGGTCTACGTCCACGCGCCGCCCACCCCCAACACCTCCCCGATGGACCCGGAGTACCAGCACTTCGGCGAGGTGAAGATCGACGGCCGCACCGGAGAAATGACCGTCAACTTGTGCGACGCGACCGGAAAAGTCCTGTTCACCAAGCAACTCGCGCCTACGCGGAAATAGGTGCGAAGTACCCTGCGCAAGAACCGCGCACCTGTGGTTAGCTATGCGGTCATGGGCACGCCGCAGACCGTCATCTCCGAAGAATATCTCCCCACCGATACGGCGGATGTCGTTCGCACTGTGCGTGATTCGCGCGGGCGGTCGGAACGGTTGACGGTGCGCGGCGGCGAACAGACCGAAGAGTCCTATGGCCTGACCGATCAGCGCGGCGCGCTGTCGCTGCGCAAGATGAACTCGGTGCTCGACATCAACCTGGGCAGGCGCACCGTGCGCGTGCAGGCGGGCGCGAAGCTGTCCGAGATCGACCGCCGCCTCGGCGCGCACGGTCTCGGCCTGCCGGTGGTCGGCGATCATCGCGACATCACCGCGGGCGGCTTCGCCTCCGTCGGCGGGGTGAGCACCGCCTCGCACCGCTACGGCATGTTCATCGACCAGATCGTCGACCTCGAGTACGTCGATCCCGACGGCCGGATCGGCACCTGCGGGCGCGGCCACCACACCGAGCGTTTCCACCGCATCCTCGGCGCGGGCGGTCGCGCGGGCATCATCACCGCCCTCACCCTCGACGTGGTGGAGGTCGACAAAGACCACACCATGCTCACCACCGACGCCGACCGGTTCCTCGACTTCGACTCGTTCGTCGAGCACGCGACCAACGAGATCACCAACCCCGGCAGCGCGGCACTGCAGGTCGGCCGCTGGGTCGACACCGCCCCGCTGAAGGTGGCGCGCCCCGTCGGCACCGGCCAGGTGACCCTCGGCGCCGTCCGCTTCGGGCAGTGGTCGAGCCTGTACCCCACCGCCCCCACCCGCGGCCTGCGGGCCCGGCGCGAGGTGGGCACGCGCACCCGGAAGTCGTTGGGCGCCATCGCTTCCGCCGCGGGCGGCCGCGCGGGCATGCCGGTCCGCAACGCGGCGGCGGGCGCGCTGATGTTCGCGCCGAAGGTACTCACCATGCGCGACGCCGAGTACCTGGCCGATACCGTGATCAACTCCTCCGAGCGCGGCCCCGCCTACCGTGTCGGCGTGTTCGCCCCACTGGCCAATTACGGTTCGGTCTTCTACGGCCTGCACGACCTGTTCTCGGCCCACCGCGAACGCTCGGGCTGCTTCACCGTCATCTCCGCGATGACCTACGGCGTGCGCTCGGAGTACCTGCGCGCCGAAGCCGCCGCACGCGGCCTCACCCCCGCCGACTACGGCCTGATCACCTTCACCTGCCGCCTGCGCCCCTCGGCCCTGCCCTCGGAGCAGCTGCGCGAGATCGTCTCCGGCATCGACGACATCTGCCGCTCCGAGCAGGCGCTGCGCTACAGCGTCTGAGGCACAACGCCTCGGCAGAGGACGCACGACGGGCGATGATCACCCGTCGTGCGTTTCCCGCTGCCGCCATGGTGTCGGCCGCGGGCCGTACCCATCCCGGTCACCGACAGTGCACACGTTCGGGCACAAGCGGTTCGGCGATTCACCC
Organism: Nocardia sp. FBN12; assembly: GCF_054031145.1. Classification (NCBI taxonomy): domain Bacteria; kingdom Bacillati; phylum Actinomycetota; class Actinomycetes; order Mycobacteriales; family Nocardiaceae; genus Nocardia; species Nocardia sp. FBN12. Next base: position 851,390 of record NZ_CM132926.1, on the reverse strand, counting down.
GGCTGCGCGTGTTCGCAGGATGTGATACACCGCGAATCCGCTGGTCATGCCGGATTCACCATCGACAATCTGACTATCAGGCATATCCATCTCCCAGTGGATGGGATAGCGGGCTCTACGGATCACCCGGAGAAAGTGTGATGTCGGTTACGCATTCCGATCGTTCGTCGGATGCGGGCCCCATCCTCGAAAGGACCTCCGATGGTCGCTTCCACTCCGACACCCACCGCGGACCGCTGGACTCCACGCCTGATCTTCTCGCTCGCCTCGATCGTGCTCCTCCTGGAGATGCTCGCGGTGAGCTACATGATGATCTCGACGGCCCTACCGTCGATCGCCGCGCATTACCAGACCACCCAGGGCGCCTGGCTGCTGACATCGTTCCTGCTGGTCGGCGCCGTCACCGCGCCGCTGATCGGCAAGCTGGCGGACATGTACGGCAAGCGCAAAGCCCTACTCGGTTGCGTGGCCGTGGCGGCGGCGGGATCGTTGCTGTCCGCGGTCGCGGGCAGCTACGCGGTCCTGATCGCCGGTCGCGCGCTCACCGGCCTGCTCATCCCCTGCCTGTTCTTGAGCTATTCGCTGATCCGGGACGTGTTCCCGGCGAAGACGATCGCGCTGGCGGTGAGCATCGCGACCAGCGGCATGGGACTGATCGCGATTCCCGCGCCGTTCCTCACCGGATGGCTGATCGACAACTTCGGATTCCGCAGCATCTTCTGGTTCTTCGTCATCGGTCTCGCCGTGCTCGGCGCCCTGATCTTCTTCACCACGGCCGAATCGGCGGTGCGGCTGCCCTCACGAATCGATCCGCTCGGAGCGGTTCTGCTCGGCGGCGGTATCGCGGGCATTCTCATCGCGGTCAGCTTCGGGCCCACCTGGGGCTGGCGTGACAGCTCGACCATCGCTTACCTCGCCGGTGGCGTGGTGTTGCTGGCGGCGTGGCTGGTGAGTGCGCGAGTGCTCCGGGAACCGCTGATCGACCTGGATGTGCTCGGCCGGCGTTCGGTGCTGCTCACCACCATCGGCGCCGGACTCTGTTACGGCGCCAGCGGTCTGTTCACCATCCTGTTGCCGATGCTGGCCATGACACCTGCCGTGCTCGGGCTCGACTACGGATTCGGTGTCACCGCCGAGGGTTTCGCGATCTTCCAGGCCCCGGTAGGGCTGATGGTGGTAGTCGGCGGTGTCGTCGTCGGGTTGCTTGTCGGCCGCCGCGACGTCCGCCCCCGCGTTCTGATGACCATCGGCATGCTGTTGATGGCCCTCGGATTCGCGTTGACCGCGGCCGTGCACGACAGCAAGCCGCTGCTGATCGTCTTCGCGGGCATCTTCGGCACCGGCATGGGCATGGCCTACGCCGCTATCCCGAATCTGCTGATCGAGGCCGTGCCGCCGCAGTTGCAGGCAGGTACCGCCAGCATCGTCGGGGTCTCGCAGAGTGTGTTCCCGGCCGTCCTGCCGGTGATCGCGTTCACGATCATGAACAACTCCTACATCGCACCCATCCCGCCGGAGATGACGCAGGGCGCGGTGTTCTATCTGGACCGCGGCTTCACGATCGCCTTCCTGATCGGCGCCGTGACCGCGCTCATCGGCGCGGTTGTCGCCGCGGCATTGCCCCGCCGGATCGTGCAGCTGTCCGCTCCGCGCAAGGTGGCGGGACCCGAGGAAGAAGGGCTCGTGTTCGCGCACTGAGGCATTCGATGCACTGAGCCGGTCGTGCGGTCGCACGGCCGGCTCGGTCGTTCTCGGGCCACCCAAACGAAAACGGTCGCCGCGACTCCCTCGGTTCGAGGGTGTCGCGGCGACCGTGTCGTGTTGTCTCAGTGCTTCTCGGCACCCAGGTAGTACTCGAAGACCAGGCCCGCGGCGGCGGCGAGCACGAGCACCACGCCGAGACCGATCAGCCAGAACTGGAAGAACGCCAGGCCGAGTGCGGTGACCGAACCAGCGGCCGCCAGCAGGATGGGCCAGAAGCTACCGGGCGAGAAGAAGCCCAGGTCACCGGCACCGTCGACGATCTCGGCCTCTTCGTAGTCCTCGGGACGCAGGTCGATGCGACGCGCGACGAACCGGAAGTAGGTGCCGATGATCAGCGACAGGCCCGCGGTCAGCACGATCGCGGTGGTGCCTGCCCACTCGATACCGGTGCGCGACTGGGCGGTGAAGAACCCGTAGACGATGCCCACCAGGATGAAGAACGCCGTGAGCAGTTCGAAGATCCGCGCTTCGATCCTCATATCAGAATCCTCACTTGCTCTCGTTCACCGAAGCGCTCTTGGCATCGCGCTTGGTGTTGAAGGGGTACGTGGAGGTGGCCACCGGCGACTCGCCGATCGACGCGAGCGCCTCACCGTTGGTCAGCCCGGACTCACGCGCCTTGATGTACTGAGCGAACTTCTCCGGCGAGACCGCACGGACCTCGAAGTTCATCATCGAGTGGTAGGTGCCGCACATCTCGGCGCAACGGCCGACGAAGGCACCTTCCTTCTCGATCTCCGAGATCTGGAAGACGTTGTCGGACTGGTTTTCCTTCGGGTTCGGCATCACGTCGCGCTTGAACATGAACTCCGGCACCCAGAAGGCGTGGATCACGTCGGCGGCGGCGAGCTGGAACTCGATGCGCTTACCGGTCGGCAGCACCAGCACCGGGATCTCTTCGCTGGAGCCGAAGGTCTCGATCTTGTCGTAGTGCAGGTACGAGAGGATGTCGTTGGCCGGCTTGCCGTGCAGCGGACCCGGCTGCGGGTGACCCTTGTCGTTCTTGAGCTCACGGTATTCGGCGAGCTGCTCTTCGTTCAGCAGCTCCTTCTCCGTGTCGATGCCGTTGTAGGTGAGACCGGCGACGTTGTTCACGTTGCGGTAGCCGAACTTCCAGTTCCACTGGAAGGCGGTCACGTCGACGGTGACATCCGGATTGTCGGTCTTCTCGTGCACGTAGTTCTGCACGACCACGGTGAAGTAGAACAGCACCGCGATGATCACGAACGGGATCGCCGTGTAGGTCAGTTCCAGCGACACGTTGTAACCGGTCTGGCGCGGGAACTCCGGGGAGTTCTTGCGCTTGCGGTGGAAGATGACCGTCCAGAAGGTCAGGCCCCAGACCAGCACGCCCATGGCGAGCGCGGCCAGCACCGACCAGGTCCACAGCTCACGCATCCGGGTGGCCTGCGGGGTGATACCCGAGGGCCAGCCGAACCGGAGCCAAACATTGTCGATCGAGCAGCCCGAGACGAGCAACGCGGTCATCCCCAGGGACACCGCCAGCCCGGCCCGCCGAAGGACCCGGCCCTGCCGGCCCTTCTCGGGTCGTGCCCCGATCTCTTCGCTCGCCTTGTGCGCCACGCTCACGCCTTCCTGGTCGCCACACATTCCGACACATTGCGTCGTCCGGGCGGCGATTCGCCCGTTCCGACACCTCTTCAAAGCAGTTTCAGGCCTCTCGAAGTATTGCCGCTGTGACGCACGCACACCTGAGAAGGACCTGAGTACTACGCAGCGTAGACCAAAGCGGGCACTGTCTTGTCGCGGGGTCACTTTCGACACTCCGCAGCGACCGCACCGGAAGCAACGACCTGTGGTTTTCCGTCCGAAACCGTCGACGTCGCGCGAGCGGGCGTCTGGGCGGAGCGCATGCGCCTCCTCAGTACCATCGATGGAACCCATCTCGGTACAGTGCATGAAACCAATCGCCCATGAATGGCACTGCACGCGGGGCCAACCCAGCTGCCTCCCAGGCTCCCTGGGCCACGCGTGCAATCCGAACGAGAGAAGGTTGCCGACACCGTGTGCGGACTGCTCGGATTCCTGACAGCTGATACGGCGACGACCGAGGTGGTCGATCAGGTGTACGACGCGCTGCACTGCCAGCGACATCGTGGCCCGGACGAGAAGGGCACCTGGCACGACGATCACATGATCTTCGGCTTCAACCGCCTGTCCATCATCGATATCGAGCACTCGCACCAGCCGCTGCGCTGGGGCCCCGCGGACAACCCGCAGCGCTACGCGATGACCTTCAACGGCGAGATCTACAACTACCTCGAACTGCGCGAGCAGCTGGCCGCCGAGCACGGCGCCGAATTCCCCGATGCCAAGATCTTCGCCACCGACGGTGACGGCGAGGCCATCGTGGCCGCCTTCCATTTCTGGGGCCCCGAGGCCGTGCGCAAGCTGCGCGGCATGTTCGCCTTCGCGATCTGGGACACCGAGACCTCGGAACTGTTCCTCGCGCGCGATCCGTTCGGCATCAAGCCGCTGTTCATCGCGACCGGCCCCGGCGGCACGGCCTTCGCCAGCGAGAAGAAGAGCCTCCTGGAGCTGCTGAGCCCGCTGGAACTGTCCGACGAGCTCGACCCGCGCGCACTCGAGCACTACACCGTGCTGCAGTACGTGCCGGAGCCCGAGTCGCTGCACAAGAACATCCGTCGCCTCGAATCCGGCAACTACGCCACGGTGAAGGTCGGCCAGGAGCCGGTCGTGACCCGCTACTTCCGTCCCGACTTCCGGGTTCGCCCGTTCGTCGCGGGTTCGGAGAAGGCCCGCTACGCCGAGATCGCCGCGGCGCTCGAGGACTCGGTCGCCAAGCACATGCGCGCCGATGTCACCGTCGGTTCGTTCCTGTCGGGCGGCATCGACTCCACCGCGATCGCCGCGCTGGCCATGCGCCACAACCCGAAGCTGATCACCTTCACCACCGGCTTCGAGCGCGAGGGCTACTCCGAGGTCGACGTGGCCGCCGAGAGCGCCGAGCTGATCGGCGCCCGCCACATCGTCAAGGTGGTCTCCCCCGCCGAGTTCGCCGCCGCGATCCCCGAGATCGTCTGGTACCTCGACGATCCGGTCGCCGACCCGGCGCTGGTCCCGCTGTACTTCGTGGCCAAGGAAGCCCGCAAGCACGTCAAGGTCGTGCTTTCCGGCGAGGGCGCCGACGAGCTGTTCGGCGGCTACACGATCTACCGGGAACCGTTGTCGCTCAAGCCTTTCGAGTACCTGCCCGCCGGTGCGCGCAAGCTGCTCGGCAAGCTCGGTGACAAGATCCCCGACGGCAAGCGCGGCAAGTCGCTGCTGCAGCGCGGCTCGCTGCGCCTCGAAGACCGCTACTACGGCAATGCCCGCAGCTTCAACGACGCCCAGCTGCGCGCGGTCCTGCGCGACTTCCGCCCCGAGTGGACCCACCAGGACGTCACCGCGCCGATCTACGCCCAGTCCGCGGGCTGGGACCCGGTCGCGCGCATGCAGCACCTGGACCTGTTCACCTGGCTGCGCGGCGACATCCTGGTCAAGGCCGACAAGATGACCATGGCCAACTCCCTCGAACTGCGCGTGCCGTTCCTGGACAACGAGGTCATGCGCGTCGCCGAGGGCATCCCCTTCGACCAGAAGATCACCAAGGAGACCTCGAAGTACGCGCTGCGCCAGGCCCTGGACGGCATCGTCCCCGACCACGTCCTCAACCGCGCCAAGCTCGGCTTCCCGGTCCCGTTGCGCCACTGGCTGCGCGGCACCGAACTCTACGACTGGGCCGAAACCCAGATCGCCGAGTCCCAGACCGACCACCTGCTGCACAAGCCGGCCATCCTCCAGATGCTCCGCGACCACAAAGCAGGCGTCTCGGACCACAGCCGCCGCCTCTGGACCGTCCTGGTCTTCATGGTCTGGCACGGCATTTTCGTCGAAGACCGCATCAAGCCGGAGATCCAGGAACCGACTTACCCGGTCTCGCTGTAAAACCCACAGAAACGCCCCCTGGATCGAAAGAAGATCCAGGGGGCGTCCGTGTTCCGTACGTCAGAGCAGGACGGCCAGTTCGTCGGCGGCGTCGGTGCCGTAGGCCTTGGTCAGGCGCTCGAGGGCGTCTTCGGTGTTGAGGGTCCATTCCTGGGTGCCGGTGGTTTCCAGGATGAGTACGGCGATCAGGGAGCCGAGCTGGGCGGCGCGTTCCAGGCTCAGGCCCGCGCGGTGGGCGGTGAGGAAGCCGGCGCGGAAACCGTCGCCGACGCCGGTCGGGTCGACCTTCGATACCTCTGGCACCACGCCGACGCGGACCTCGGTGCCGTCGGCATCGACGACGAGCACACCTTCGGAGCCAAGTGTGGTGACCCGGATGCCGACCTTGGCGGTGATGTCGGCTTCGCTCAGGCCGGTCTTCTGCTGCAGCAGCGCCCACTCGTACTTGTTGGTGAACAGGTAGGCGGCCCCGTCGACCAGCTCGGCCGCCTGCTCACCGTCGAGGCGGGCCAGCTGCTGGGACGGGTCGGCGGCGTAGGCGATGCCCTGTGCCTTGGCCTGACGGGTGTGCGCGACCATTGCCTCGGGATCGTTCGCGCCGACCAGCACCAGGTCGATATCGTGCGCGGCGGCGATCGCGGCGATGTCGATATCGCGCGCCTCGCTCATCGCACCGGGATAGAACGACGCGATCTGCGCCATCGTCTCATCGGTGGTGCACACGAACCGGGCGGTATGCGACGTCGCGGAGACATGCACCGCGGAGCAATCGACGCCGCTGGCCTCCAGCCACTGGCGGTACTCGGCGAAATCGGCCCCGACGGCACCGACGAGCACCGGACGCTGCTTCAGCAGACCCATCGCATAGGCGATATTGCCCGCCACTCCGCCACGGCGGATCTGCAGATCGTCGACGAGGAAGCTCAAGGACACATGATCGAGTTGATCGGCGAGCAGCGCATCGGCGAACCGGCCGGGGAAGCGCATGAGGTGGTCGGTGGCGATGGATGCGGACACGGCAACAGACACGAGGCAGGGCCCCTTCGACGCTAGAGGTAGGAAAACAGAAAGTCCGGGATCACCCGATCCCGGACTTCAACGTTAGCAAGCGCTACCGCCTGTGGTTCACCTGTTCGCTACCTCGCCACGCAACCACAATGTTCCCGGGCGTGCCCAGGAAGGCGAGGTTACGGCGCCGCTAACCCGCGGCGCCGAACATCAGTTGAACGAATCGCCGCAGGCGCAAGAACCGGTGGCGTTCGGGTTGTCGATGGTGAAGCCCTGCTTCTCGATGGTGTCGACGAAGTCGATCGAGGCGCCGTCGATGTACGGGGCGCTCATGCGGTCGACGGCCAGCTTCACACCGGAGAAGTCGACGACGATGTCGCCGTCGAGGATGCGATCGTCGAAGAACAGCTGGTAGCGCAGACCAGCACAGCCACCGGGCTGCACGGCGATCCGCAGGGCCAGATCGTCACGACCCTCCTGGTCGAGCAGCGCCTTCGCCTTGATGGCGGCAGCGTCGGTCAGCGTCGCACCGTGGGTCTCGGTGGCGGTCTCGTTCTGCACAGTCATGGACACTCCTAGTTCGACTCAGCCCGTCAACGGACCTCAGGTGCACAGCGCACGACTGATTCCAACGCTGTCGCAGCAACTGCTATTCCTATTTTGCCACCCTCGGCGCAGCCAGTAGACGCCACCTGGGTGCTTGCGCCCACACTACGCCCTGTTACGGCGTGATCTGCGTCGCAGACCAGCCGGTATGAGACCGGCCCCACCGCTGAGCGGACCGCATTTCCCGATGGTCGGCATCATCGAATAGCCTGGTGAACGTGAAATTGTTCCGTCGCGACGAGTCCAGCACCATCGACGAGTCCGTCGACCCGTCGGTGTCCGGCTCCGAACAGGCCGCCGCCACCGCTTCGACCACCCCCGGCAAAGGCAAGCCGACGCCGAAAAGGCGTGAGGCAGAAGGCAAACGGCGCGGCCCGGTCGCGCCCGCCCCGCTGACCGCCAAGGAAGCCCGCGCCCGCCGCAAGGCCGTCAAGGGCACCAAACAGGATCGCAAGGCCGCCGCTGCCGACCGCCGCGCCGCCGTGCAGGACCGCCGCGCCCGCATGCTGGCCGGCGAGGACAAGTACCTGCTGCCCCGCGATCAGGGCCCGCTCCGCGCCTACGTGCGCGACCTGGTGGACGCGCGCCGCAACCTGGTCGGCCTGTTCATGCCGATGGCACTGGTGCTGATCCTGTCGATGTTCGTGGCCCCCGGCCTGCAGACGATCGTCACGCTGGCCATGCTGGTGATGATGGTCTTCATGATCATCGAGGGCTTCGTCCTCGGCAAGATCGTGAACAACCGGGTGATCGAGCGGTTCCCCGACACCACCGATACCGGCTTCAAGCTCGGCTGGTACGCCTTCGTCCGCGCCTCCCAGATCCGCAAGATGCGCGCCCCGAAGCCGCGAGTCGGCCCCGGCGACGCGGTGTAATTTTGCGGCTGGCGCCGCGAGTTTTCGGCCTCGTAACCCCGGATCCGAGGGGCGATACTCCGGCTTCGCCGTTACGTCTCGCCCCTCGGATCCGGGGCGGCCGAAAACGTGGTGGTCGGATCGGGAGTCCGTAGGTGGTTGCGGAAGGCTCGGCGATTCGCTCGTGAGGGTGGTCGCTCTCACCATTCACGTTCAGTGGTGACTAGGGCGGATGTAACCGGCGTAGCCGGCGATGGCTTTGAGTTCGGTGTCCATGCGCTGGGCGTCGCGGTCGATGATTCCGGTGGAGCCGGCGGTGCCGCGGCCGATCAGTACGGCGAGTCCGATGATGACGGTGATGACGATCAGAAAAGTAAGCATGGCAGTAATTTTGCGCTCGATGATTTTCAGCCAAAAGTGGCAGCCCTGTCATTGTGCGTAAAGATTCAGCCAGCTACGATGAGTCATGCTCTCGACGGTTGCCGTAGTACTCAACGACCGGCTCGCCATGTTCGAATTCGGTGTGGTCTGTGAGGTTTTCGGCCTCGACCGCACCGCCGACGGCCTGCCCGGCTTCGACTTCCGGGTCTGCGGCGCCGAGCCAGGCAAGCCATTGCGCTCCACCACCCCCGGCATCTCCGTCACCCCCGACTTCGGCCTCGACCAGCTCGCCGACGCCGACCTGGTCGCCATCCCGGCCTCCCCGATCGGCCGATACGACGATCGAGTGCTCGAGGCGGTGCGCGACGCCGCCGACGCGGGCGCGACGGTGCTCACCGTCTGCTCGGGTGCCTTCCTGGCCGGCGCGGCGGGCCTGCTCGACAACCGCAAGTGCACCACCCACTGGCGCTATGTCGACCAACTCGCCGCGATGTTCCCCGAGGCCACCGTCGACCCCGACGTCCTGTTCGTCGACGAGGGCAACCTGATCACGAGCGCGGGCACCGCCGCGGGCATCGACGCCTGCCTGCACCTGGTCCGCCGCGAGATCGGCACCGCCGCCGCCAACGGCATCGCCCGCCGGATGGTCGTCCCCCCGCAACGCGACGGCGGCCAGCGCCAGTTCATCGAGCAGCCGGTCCCGGAGTGCAGCTCCGCCGGCCTGTCCACCACCCTGGCCTGGCTCACCGAGAACCTCGCCCACCCGCACACCGTCGACGAACTCGCGGCCCGCTCGAGCATGTCCACCCGCACATTCGCCCGCCGCTTCGCCGCCGAAACCGGCACCACGCCCGTCAAATGGCTCACCACCCAGCGCGTCCTGTTCGCCAAGCACCTGCTCGAAACCACCGACATCGCCTTGGAACGGATCGCCGACGAGTCCGGCTTCGGCTCCGGTGCGCTACTACGTCACCACTTCCAGCGCCAGGTCGGCATCGCCCCCACCGAATACCGCCGCCGCTTCGGCGGCGCCTGAGTCAGCTGCTCGCGCGCAAGCCGAGGCCGATCGCGCCAGCGATGAGGTGGATGCGGTTGCGCATGGCTACCTCTCGAGATTGCACTCTTCTTTTCACATCGCGAAAACCATTGGTGAACAGCACAGTTCCCCACGTGCCGGGTTGTAGAGTGTCCGCGTCAGCTTGACTGGGCCATCCGCTGCTGGTCAGCTGACTGCGTGTTCTACACGCGGGGACGTTCTGGCTGGTTGAAAAAAGCTCTCACGGTGGTCGCTACGGCGACCGTCCTGTCGATCGGGGTGAGTCCGGCCGACGCGGCACCGGTATCACGCACGCCCGCAGGCGGTTTCGAGGAACTGATCGTGCCGTCCAGCATGGGCCCGATCAAGGTCCAGGTGCAGTGGGCAGCGCGAGGCGGCAGCGCCGCGCTGTACCTGCTCGACGGCCTGCGCGCCCCCGCGGACCACAGCCAGTGGACCACCGACACCGACGCGCTGCGTCAATTCGCCGGTGACAACGTCACTTTGGTGTTCCCGGTCGGCGGGCACTCCAGTTTCTACACCGACTGGTACCGGCCGAGCAGCACCAACGGTCAGAAGTCGACCTACAAATGGGAAACGTTCCTCACTCGCGAACTCCCCGATTTCCTTGCAGGGTACGGGGTTTCGCGCACGAACAACGCCATCATCGGCGCGTCCATGGGCGGTAACGCCGCACTGACCCTCGCGGCCCACCACCGCGACCAGTTCCGCTTCGCCGGCTCGTTCTCCGGTTTCGTCAACCCGACCTACCCGATGTGGAACGAAGCCATGCGCGTCGCCATGCGCGACGAGGGCAATTTCAACGTCGACGACATGTGGGGCCCGGCGAGCGACCCCGCGTGGGCCCGCAACGACGCCACCAACCAGCTCGAACGGCTGCGCGGCCTGCCCCTCTACGTCACCACCGGCAACGGCATCCCCGGCGCCGCCGACGTCCCCTTCGGCATCGGCAACACCCTCAACGCGATGAGCCTCGAGGCGATGACCGTGGTCGCGGCCGGTATTTTCCGCGACCGCGCCACCGCCCTCGGCGTCTCTGCGCGCGTCGACGTCGTCAACGGCACCCACACCTGGCCGTACTGGCAGCAGGCCCTGACGAACGCGCGCCCGATGGTGCTGGACGCGCTCGGCGTGCGCTGAGCGGACACTCCTCCATGGCCGATTCGACCACGAAACCATGTGCCCAGCGTGGTGATCTCCGCGCGGTGATTGCTACCGTGCGGGCATGCCAGCGCCGACCCGCACCCTAGTTCTCGGCGGCGCGCGCTCGGGCAAGTCGGCCTTCGCCGAGAACCTGCTGACCGACGCGCCGACCGTTCGCTACCTGGCGACCGCCGTCCACGATCCCGCCGATCACGACTTCGCCGACCGGATCGCCCTCCACCGCGACCGACGCCCCGCGCACTGGACGACCGTCGAGAACACCGAGCCCGCAACGGTTCTCGCCACCGCGTCGGCTGCGACGCTGCTCGACGACATCGGTACCTGGCTCACCGCGCGCCTCGACACGCGCAACGCGTGGGACGCACCGCGCGGCACCGTCGCCCCCGATTGCGCCGCGCTCGTCGAGGCCGTCGACGCCTACCGGGAGCGGTTGGTGATCGTGTCGCCCGAGGTGGGGATGGGGATCATCCCGGCAACCCGGTCGGGACGGCTGTTCCGTGACGAGATCGGCACGCTGAATCAGCAACTCGCGCGGGTGTGCGACGAGGCGTATCTCATCGTGGCCGGGCTGCCACTTCGATTGAAATGAGGCGGGTCGGTCGGCGCCGCGCGCGGTGATCCGGGCAAGATGAGTGCCGAACACCCGACTTTCGAAAGGCTCGCCAGTGACTCACGGATTCGACCCGGTCGTGGCCCCGGACGCACAGGTGCGCGTGGCGGCCGAGCAGCGTCAGACGCAGCTCACGAAGCCGGCCGGATCGCTGGGGCGGCTCGAGGAACTCGGCAACTGGGTCGCGGCCTGCCAGGGCACGTGCCCACCCGAACAGTTCGAACGGGCCCGCGTGGTGGTGTTCGCGGGCGATCACGGTGTGGCCAAGCACGGCGTCTCGGCGTACCCGAGTGAGGTCACCGCCCAGATGGTCGCCAATTTCCTGGCCGGCGGCGCTGCCGTGAACGCACTCGCCGCGGTGGCGGGCGCGACCGTGCGAGTCGTCGATATCTCCGTCGACGGAGATACCGATCCGTCGGTTTCCCAGCACAAGGTGCGCCGCTCGAGCGGTTCGATCGACCGCGAGGACGCCCTCTCCGACGCCGAGGTCACCGCCGCACTCGCCGCGGGCCGGGCGATCGCCGACGAGGAGATCGACTCCGGCGCCGACCTGCTGATCGCGGGTGACATGGGCATCGGCAACACCACCCCCGCCACCGTTCTCATCGCCATCCTCACCGGCACCGAACCTGTTTCCGCCGTTGGCCGCGGCACCGGCGTCGACGACCAGGGCTGGATCCGCAAGGTCGCCGCCATCCGCGACGGCATGCGCCGCGCCCGGCCCGTCGCCACCGACCCCGTCGACCTGCTGCGGGTCGCCGCGGGCGCCGACTTCGCCGCCATGACCGGTTTCCTCGCCCAGGCCGCCGTCCGCCGCACCCCCGTCCTGCTCGACGGCGTCGTGGTCACCGCCGCCGCCCTGGTCGCCGAAGACCTCGCCGCGGGCGCGAAAGCCTGGTGGCTCCCCGCCCACCGCTCCACCGAACCGGCCCACGACCTGGCCTTGAAGCACCTGCGCCTGACCCCGCTGATCGACCTCGAGATGCGCCTCGGCGAAGGCTCCGGCGCGCTGATCGCCCTGCCGATCCTGCGCGCCGCCGTCGCCACCCTCGCCGAGATGTCGACCTTCGCCGACGCGGGCGTGAGCACCGCCGCCGCGGAATCGGACACCGTCGACCTGGCCAAGTGAACACGTCGCGTTCCGTCGCCGAGTCGCCCGCTCGGATTCACCACCCGGACGCCGCGGCGACCTCGTCATGAACGCCATGAGACTGGCCGTCTCCTGGCTCACGGTCATCCCCGTGCCGGGACCAGCGAAGGTAGACCGTGGCATCGCAGGCCACGCGATCACTCTCGCCCCCCTCATCGGCCTCGCTCTCGGGGCGGTAGTCGCGGGCGCTTCCTGGCTGCTGATCAGCGCCGGATCGACCCCCCTCCTCGCCGGCCTGCTCACCGTCGGGCTCCTCGCGCTACTCACCCGCGGGATGCACCTCGACGGCCTGGCCGACACCGTCGACGGGCTCGGTAGCTACGGCCCGCCGCAGCGCGCCCGCGAGATCATGAAGTCCGGCGGGGCGGGCCCATTCGGGGTCGCTGCCCTCATTTTCGCCATCGCCATCCAATCGGTGGCCTTCGCGGCGCTGGCCGAACAGCACCGCTGGCTCGCGATCGTCCTCGCCGTCGCCATGGGCCGAGTCGCCGTCGTCCTGGCTTGCCGCACCGGCATCCGCGCCGCCCCCGACGCCGGTTTCGGCGCGTTGGTCGCAGGCACCCAGCCGCGTGCTGTCGCGCTGATCTGGCCGGCGCTCGCGGTCGTCACCGCCGCCGCGGCCATCCCAGACAACCTCTGGCTCGGCCCGGTTGTCGTGCTCGCCGCCCTCGCGCTGACCGTCGCGATCACCCGCCATTGCGTCCGCCGTTTCGAGGGTCTTTCCGGCGATATTCTCGGAACAGTCGTCGAAATCACGGTTTCGTTTGGCGCAGTGGGGTTCTCGCTGGCGTTATAGCCGAACGACCGGTCACAGCAAACTCGGACTGGTCACAAGTCCAAGATATCGGGAATTGTGCGCTCCCACAGACCGTCCGGTCATCGGTACTCGGGTGCGCCCCCAGCACACCGGTGGCAATAAGGTGGAGCACATGTCATCCGAGCGCCTCTACTTCCGCCAGCTGCTGTCCGGCCGGGATTACGCCGTCGGCGATCCGATCGCGACACAGATGCGCAATTTCGCGTACCTGATCGGCGATCGGGAGACCGGCGAGACCCTGCTGGTCGACCCCGCCTATCAGGCGGCCGACCTGGTCGACGTCGCGGCAGCCGACGGCATGCGCGTATCCGGCGTGCTGGCCACCCATCACCATCCCGACCACGTCGGCGGCACCATGCTCGGTTTCACCCTCGGCGGCGTGGCCGAACTGCTCGAGAAGACCAGCGTCCCCGTACACGTCAACAAGCTCGAACTCGACTGGGTAGCCCAGACCACCGGCATCGCCCCCAGCGAACTGACCGGCCACGACCACGGCGACAAGGTCACCGTCGGCGCCTTCGACATCGAGTTACTCCACACCCCCGGCCACACCCCGGGCAGCCAGTGCTTCCTGTTCGACGGCCGCCTGATCTCCGGCGACACCCTCTTCATCGACGGCTGCGGCCGCACCGACTTCCCCGGCGGCGACTCCGACGAAATGTTCCGCAGCCTCCGCCAACTAGCCGCCCTCGACGGCAACCCCGTCGTCTACCCCGGCCACTGGTACTCCGAAGCCCCAAGCAGCGCACTGGCTTCCCTCCGCAACACCAACTACGTCCTACGCCCGAAGTCCCTCGCCGAATGGCAAGCCCTGATGCCGGGATAACACCCCCGAAAAACCCCAGATCCGCCATGACCGCACTCCCAGCCCCCCACCCGCGACCCATAGGGAGCGGCGGCCACGAAGTGGCCGGTCGCGGCCGGGTCGCCGGTTAGGCGCCGGGGCGTAGGCGACGAAGGAGCAAGCCCCGGTGCCTAACCGGCGGCCCCTCGGGGCCGCGACTCGAGCGCGCCAGCGCTCCAACAAACACAGCCAGCGCCTCTAGGACTACTCAAACCCCAGAGCACTGCCAAACCCGTCCCCGCCTACAGAGCCCGCATCCACCCGTGCGTATCAGCAAAAGTACCCCGCTGAATCCCGGTCAACGTATCCCGCAGCGCCATCGTCACCTCACCGGGTTCCCCACCGCCGATAGCGAATTCACCCTCAGCGGACTTCACCCAGCCGACCGGCGTGATCACCGCAGCCGTCCCACACGCGAAAACCTCACTGATCTCCCCGGTTTCGGCACCCTTGCGCCATTCCTCCACCGAGATCTTGCGTTCCTCCACCGGGTAGCCGGAGTCGGCAGCCAGCGTGAGCAACGAGTCGCGAGTGATACCGGGCAGCAGCGAACCCGACAGTTCCGGCGTCACCAGTCGCGCCGCCGAGCCGGTACCGAACACGAAGAACAGGTTGTTGGTGCCCATCTCCTCGACATAGCGACGCTCACAGGCATCCAGCCAGACAACCTGGTCACAGCCTTCGTCGGTAGCCTGCGCCTGCGCGAGCAGCGACGACGCGTAGTTGCCCGCCACCTTCGCCTCGCCGGTGCCACCGGGCGCCGCGCGGACGTATTCGTTCGACAACCACACCCGCACCGGCTTCACCCCACGCGGGAAGTATGCCCCGGCGGGCGACCCGAGCAGCAGGTACTTGTACGCCGAAGCAGGCTTCACGCCGAGCCCAGCCTCGGTGGAGAACATGAACGGCCGCAGGTACAGCGAATCCTCGCCACCGGCCGCGGGCACCCAGTCCGCGTCGACATCGAGCAGCTGGCGCACGGATTCGACGAACAGCTCCTCGGGCAGCTCCGCCATCGCCATGCGCGCGGCCGAGCGACGGAACCGCGCGGCGTTGGCATCGATGCGGAAGGTCGCGATCTCGCCGTTCGGCTGACGGTAGGCCTTGAGCCCTTCGAAGATCGCCTGACCGTAGTGGAACACCATGGTCGCCGGGTCCATCGAGAGCGGGCCGTATGGTTCGACGCGTGCGTTACCCCACTGGCCGTCGGCGTAGTCGATCGACACCATGTGATCGGTGAAGAACCGCCCGAAACCCGGGGCCGCCAGTACCTGGTCCCGCTGCTGCGCCGGAGTGGGCGCGGGGTGCGGAATACGGGTGAACTGTGCGGCGACTGTCATGATGCGATCCTATCCGGGCCGGTTTCTGGTACTGAAACTACTTGGTTTTGGTGTCGACGAACGGCGGCTTGACGACCTTCGCGCGCAGCTTGCGCCCGCGCACGTCGACCTCCACCTCGTCGCCGGGTTCCAGCTTCGCGTCGGTGTCGAGCAGCGCCAGCGCGATGCCGACCTTGAGCGACGGTGAGAACGTCCCCGAGGTGGTCTCGCCGACCGGCGCGCCGTCCCGCAGCACGGTCTGGCCCTGCCGCAGCACGCCACGATCCAGCGCCTCCAGCCCCATCAGCGTACGGCGCGGGCCGTCGGCCTTCTCCTGCGCGAGCGCGGCCTTACCCCAGAATTCCGGCTTCTGCCAGCCCACCGCCCAGCCGGTGCGGGCCTGGTTCGGGGTGATGTCGAGGGACAGTTCGTGCCCGTGCAGGGGATAGCCCATCTCGGTGCGCAGGGTGTCGCGCGCGCCGAGTCCGGCCGCCTGGCCGCCCGCCGCCTCGACCTGCGCGATCAGCGCACGGAACACCGGCTTCGCGTCCGCCCATTTCGGCAGCAGCTCGTAGCCGTGCTCGCCGGTGTAGCCGGTCCGGCACACGCGCACCGGGCGACCCTCCCACTCGGCGTCGGCGTAGGCCATGTACTCCATCTCGGTGGGCAGGCCGAGCGCCGTCAGCACCTCGGTGGCCTTGGGACCCTGCACCGCGAACACCGCGTAGTCACGATGCTGGTCGGTCACGGTGATGCCCGTGGGCGCCACCTTCCGCAGCTCCGCGACCACCGCCGCGGTGTTCGCCGCGTTCGGCACCAGGAACAGCTCGTCGTCGCTGACGTAGTAGGCGATCAGGTCGTCGATCACGCCGCCGTCTTCGGCGCAGCACAGCGTGTACTGGGCCTTACCCGGCCGGATCCGGCCGAGGTCGTTGGTGAGCGCCGAGTTCACGAACGCCGCGGCGCCCGGCCCGGCGACCGTCGCTTTGCCGAGGTGGCTCACGTCGAACAGCCCGACGGTGGTGCGCACCGCGGTGTGCTCGCCGACCGTGCCGCCGTACTGCACGGGCATCTCCCACCCGCCGAACGGAGCGAAGGTGGCTCCGAGCTCGACATGAACAGCGTGGATGGGGCCCTCGAGCAGCGCGTCGTCGGTCATGGGCAGAGCTTATCGGGCCGTCGCCGCGCCGCGCGAAGCCCCCGATCACCGCCCGGAGCCCCAGCAATTGGGGGCCGCGCTCGATGCCCGGCGAGTGCAAGGATCTGCCGGTATGAACACACGAAAGCTCGGCGCCGCCATTGTGCTCGCCACCGCGGCAATGCTGCTCGGCAGTCCCACGGCCCTCGCCGATACCGGCAGCGCCGACCCCTTGGCATTCCTCGGCCCCTCCGGTTCGGGCGGCGGAATCAACCTCGGCTGCATTCTCGAGTCGCTCTCGGGCGGACCGGCCACCGCCGACTGCAATCCGGTCCAGATCCCGACGCCATAGTCCGCGACCCGGCATCGTGCGGCCTGCGTTCCAGCGGGCGGCCGATCGGGCACAGCGCCACCCCTGCCGACGAGGGGTGTACGGGTGGCGCGGTCCGCATCGAAAGAGACTGACGGACAACGACGGTAGGGTTCTCTGTGTGAGTGAGCTACCCCGCGCCCGATTCGGTCACGTCGCCACGATGGACGACACGATGAGCCGAGCGGTGTCCCGGATCCCGGAATCGGCGGTCGATCGCGGGATGCTGCATCTGACCCGGTCGGCCAATACCGGCGGTCTGTGGCTGGCCGTCGCGGCGGCGCTCGCGCTGCAGCCGGGCCCGCCACGGCGGGCCGCGCTGCGCGGTGTGATCGCGCTCGGCGGCAGCAGTTTCCTGGTGAACCTCGTGCTCAAGACGCTGATCCCGCGCCGCAGGCCACCGGCCGAACTGATGCCGCTCGGCCGCAGGCTGGTCGCCGCACCGGTGTCGTCGTCCTTCCCGTCCGGCCACAGCGCCAATGCCGCCGCCTTCGCCACGGCCATCGCCCTGGAGAGCCCGCGCACCGCACTCGCGGTGGCGCCGGTGGCCGCCGCCGTCGCCTATTCGCGCATCCACACCGGCGCGCACTGGCCGTCCGATGTCCTGGTCGGCGCCGGCGTCGGCACCGCTGTCGCCCTCACTACCCGACGCTGGTGGCCGATCCGCGAATCCGACGAGGCCGACGCGCACGTGGTGCACGGCGCCCCGATCCTCGCCGACGGCAAAGGCCTTGTGCTGCTGGTGAATCCGCGCTCGGGCGATTCTTCCTACGACCCCACTGCCGACATCGCCGAAGCTCTGCCCGCGGCCACCCTGGTACGCACCGAACCCGGCCGTGACGCCGCCGAGCTGCTGCAAGAAGCCGTTGACGCCGGGGCCAACCCGACCGAGGAGCTCGGTGTCGCGGACCGCGCGACAGGCAGCGCCGGCGCGGCCCGTTCGGCGAATGCCCGCACCTCGGTCCTCGCCGTCGGCGCGGCAGGCGGCGACGGCACGATCGCCGCGGCCGCGGCCGTCGCGATCCGCAGCAAGTTGCCCCTGGTCGTCATCCCGGCCGGCACCCTGAACCACTTCGCTCGCGACCTCGGTGTCTACGACCTGCGCGAAGTGGCCGATGCCACCGGCGCGGGCGAGGCTGTCGAAGTCGACATCGCCGCAGTCGAATTCGAGACCTCCGACGGCCCGCACACCCACCACCTGATCAACACCGCCAGCATCGGCGCCTATCCCGAGCTGGTGCGCCTGCGCGAGCAGTGGGAGGACCGCTGGGGTAAGTGGCCCGCGTTCGCCGCGGCCCTCGTCGTGACGCTGCGCCGCGCCGAACCGATCCACATCCGCATCGACGACCGCTGGCACGACATGTGGTTCCTGTTCATCGGCAACGGCCCCTACCACCCGCACGGCGCTGTGCCCGCCTTCCGCTCCCGCCTCGACGAGGGCCTGCTCGACGTGCGCTGGCTGCGTGCCGACGTCCGTTTCTCCCGCACTCGCGCCGTCATCGCGCTGATGCTCGCCGCTATCGGCCACAGCCGCGTCTACGGGGAACGCCAGATGCACGAACTCACCGTCACGTCGAAAACCCCCGTCGCCGTGGCCGCCGACGGCGAGGTAGTAGGCATCGCCACCACTTTCCGCTTCGGCGTAGCGGGCCGGGTCCCGGTCTATCGCCGCGACGAAGACAACCCCCGCTGGGAAAACCGCCCCCGCCCGCACCACCGCCGCCCGCTGGCCTGGCTCACCGACCGCCGTCGCTGACCGCGACCGGCAGTAGCATCACCTCGCGTGTCACCCAGCGTCAGACCCAAGTTCGCCGCGCAACGCAATGCTCGGTGGTCCACTTTTCGCCACGAACGGGCGGTGCTGGCAGTCGTGCACAACGTCACCGCCGCGACGCGACTGTTCGACACGCTGCCGATCCTCGCCGAGGACCCCCGGCTGCGTATCGCCTTCACCTGCACCGGATCATCGGCCTTCGATCGCGGCACGGTGGAATTCCTCGAACAGCGTGGCGTGTTCTGCATCAGCTGGCGGGACGCTCGGCGGTTCTCTTTCGATTTGGCACTTTCCGCGAGTTATGGCGGAAAGCTCCACGAAATAGAAGCTCCGCTCTTTGTCGTCCCCCATGGAATGGGATACAATAAATATCTGAACAAAGAAACAAAGAAACAAAGAAACAAAGAAACAAAGAAACAATTCGGTATTCGGTTTGTCGGCGGAGTGGCTCACGCGTGACGGCGCACTCGTCCCCACCGCGATCGTCCTGTCGCACATCGAGCAGCGCAACCGCCTGATCAGCGCCCTCCCCGCCGCGGCGTCGAACATCATCGTCGCCGGCGACATCTGCTTCGACCAACTCTCGGCGAGCCTGCCGTTGCGCGCGAGTTATCGACGCGCGTACGGTCTGCCCAGCCATCGCAAACTGGTAGTGATCTCGTCCACTTGGGGCGAGAGTTCACTCCTGGAAAAGCACCCCGACTTGCCGCGAAGAATCGCCGAGTCCCTCCCGGTCGACGAATTTCGCATCGTGCTCGCCCCGCACCCGAATATCGTCGCCGAGCATTCCTCCTGGCAATTCGGTAGATACCAGGCCGCGGCGACACGGGCCGGTGTCCACGTGCTCGACGACGTCGACGAATGGAAGGCCGCCGTGCTCGCCGCCGATCTTGTCGTCGGTGATCACGGCTCGGTGCCGTTCTACGCCACCGCGATCGGCATCGCGCCCCTCCTCGCGACGGTAGCCGACCACACCGTCGACCCCGGCTCGCCGATCGCCGGATTCCTCGCCGCCGCACCGGCATTGGAGCATGACGGCGACCTCGCACAGCAAATTCGCACAGCGATAGCCGCGCACACGGCGGACCGCTACACCGCGATCACCGACCTGACCACCTCCCGACCCGATGCGAGCGCGTCGATCCTGCGCACCGTGATGTACGAGGCGATGGGGCTATCCGAGCCGACGATCCCCGCCGAATTGTGCGCGGTCTCGCTGCCGACGGCGCCCTTATCCGACACCGAATCACATCTGGTACAGGTGAATTCGCCCCGGCGTGGTGCCGCCGACGTCGTGCGCTACCCCGCCGAGCGCCTGCGCACCGGGACGGATCTCCCCCGCGGCGCGCATCTCGCGGTGAGTGTCGTCGAGCCCAGCCACCGCTGGCTTCGCCTGGCCGACATCATGATCGGGCTGCCCGGAGCGAACACCGCGGGCTGGATCGCCGACACACTGCTCGGGCTTCCCGGCTGCCGTCTCGCGACGGCGCCGGACGAATCCGGTGGGTGGCTGCTCGGCGACGGAAGCACGCTCCTCTCGGTCACCGGCTCCGACGAAGTCTGCCGGGTGTTCGCGTCCGTCGCTCAGCGCCGGATCAGCGGCGGCGACGCACTGGCGGATCTGAGCGGCGAGTGGAAGATCAACTGCGGCGGCGTCGAGCACACGGTGCACGTATCAGAGGTTCCGCGGCCGGATAGCTCGTCGGGTGCATGATCCGCGGGGCCAGCACTGCGGCGACTACTGACCGGACGCCTCATCGAGCAGTACCCGGGCCCGCTGCGCCGACGAGGTGAGCCCGAGCCGGTCGTAGGCGGCCACTGCCCGCTCGAGGTGCGCACGAGCCGGGACCGATTCCCCGCGACGCAGGGCGATTCCGGCCAGCGCGACCGCGATCTCGGCCTGATCGAACCCCCGCCCGCGGGCCACCATCATCGACAGCGCCAGTTCCAATTCTGTTGCCGCGGCGTCGAGTTCGCCGAGCTCGGCCAGCTTTCGCCCGCGCCAGTACTTCACCTTGGCCTCGTTGTCGGCCTCGTCCGCGGGCTCCGCGGCGAAGCCAGGCCCGGCGATGTCGAGCAGCGCCAGCGCGGCCTGCGGTGACTCGGCTTTCGCCAGATGGAAGGTGGCCAGCAGGATCCGGCGCCGATCCGCGATCTGCTCCGCGAGCTCGGCATTGCGACGCAACAGATCTCGAGCCTCGGTAACTCGTCCCTGCTCGAGCCGGACCAGTCCGAGTCCTTCCACCGCACTGGCTTCCAGATCCGGCCTCGGCACTTCCTGGGCCCCCGCGGCGAATTCGGCGGCGGCGAGCTCGAGATCGCCCGCCCACACGTGGCCGAAACCGAGCTGGGTGTGCAGCAGACTCACCACATCCGGTCTCCCTGCCCGCGCCGCCGCGGCCAAGCCCCACCGGTGCAGAACGCGCAGGTCGTCGAGGATTTTCTCCTTCTCGTAGAACGCCCACAGCAGCACCGCCCACCGCTGCGGAAAGTGCTGATCGCCGTGGTCCTCGAGAAATTCCGCCGCGGCGAGAATCGCGTTGCGTTCGCGCCACAACCACGCCCGCGCTCGGTCGGCACTGTCGAATTGCGCACTGGCCGCGCCACTTTCCCCCAGTAGCAGGCCGCGCCACGGCCGGGCGGGCGCGATGAGGGTGTCGGCGGCGAGGATCTGGCGGTCGTAGAACTCGACGAGCCGATATTCGTCGGCAAGGCGGTCGGGCGCCGCGCGATCGTCGACCTCGGCCGCGTGCCGGCGCACCAGTTCGCGAACCCGGTATCGCCGATCGGATTGCGGCTCGACCAAGTACATGTCGGTGAGCTCGATCAACAGTTCGGCCACCACGGGTTCCGGCAGGTCGAGCACCGCTGCCAAGGAGACGGCACTGACACTGCCACCGTGCGCGCGCAGACCGAGCGCGCGGTAGCACCGGCGGGTCGGCTCCGGCAGTGATCGATAGGCAGCGCCGTACACCCGCTCCAACGACAGGGCGGTGCGTCTGCGCGTCTCGTCACGCAGCCGGTCGACGGTGTCTGCCAGCGGTCGATCGATCCGATGACTCGCGGCGCGGCACACCATCGTGGCGACGATCCGAAGTGCCTGCGGCAGCCGGTCACACAGCGCGATCAGTGCGGTCACCGCGTCGGGTTCGGCGGCGCACCGTGCCGAATCAGCGATCGATTCGAGCAATTGCCGCGCGGCGATCTCGTCCATTCGCTCGACCACGAACAGTTCCATTCCCGTCGCGTCGACCGGCGCAGCGGGACGTGCTTCGGTCACCACCACCAGCGACGATCCCTCGCCCGGCAGCAAGGCCCTGACCTGCTGCTCGGTGACCACCCCGTCCAGGAACACCACCATCGACCGATTCCGGGTCAGCGCACGGTAGCGCGCCTCGCGCGCACCACGCCGGGTGGGAATGTCGTCTGCCGACTCACCGAGTCCGCGCAACGCGAGGCCGAGTACGTCGTCGGGGTGGTCGGGCTGTTCGGTCCCGCCGAAAGCCAGGTAGAGCTCGCCGTCCGCGTAGTACTGGCGCATCCGGTGGGCCAGTTCGATACCGAACGCGGTCTTCCCGATGCCGGGTTCGCCCGCCAGTACCACCGTCCGATTCCCCGGACCGCCCGCGAGCACCGACTCGGTCACCGTCGCCATCAGTCGTTCATGGTTGACGAAGGGGCGAACACGTTCCGGCAGTACGAAATTCGACATTCTCTCCCACCCCCAGCGACGTGTCTGGATAGTACAGTGCGAATCGATGAGAATACGCGCCGTCCTCCTGGCCATCGGTGTCATCGCCGGTGCGGCCGTACTCCTGTACCTGATCTACCGGTTACCGAACCTGCTTGCCGAGGACAGGTTCCGCGAACTGGGACCCAAGGACCGCCTCGACGCCACCGCCGCGCTGCGCACCCAGTTCGCCGCGTTGATCGGGACCCCGATCGCCCTGGTAGCGCTGCTCTATACGGCCCGAAAGTTCCTGCTGGACAGAGACAAACAGGACATCGATCGATTCAGTACCGCCGTCGCCCATCTCGCGGCCGACGACCCGGTCACCCGATCCGGCGGCATCTTCGCGCTCCAGCGGCTCATGGAGGACGCCCCACGCGAACGAGAACGCGGCCGTCGACTACTGGCCCGCTATCTCCAGCAGCGGACCGCGAACGGTGAATTCACCAGCGCTCCAGGCGATCTGGTCGATGCCGTGGCTGTGCTGCGCAGTCAGCTCACCAGCCGTCACCGCACGCTCGGCCTCGACCTGACGGCCGTTCGACTCCCCGCCGCCGACTTCGGTGACGCTCGGCTCCCCGGAGCACTGCTGTCCCGGGCCGACCTGACCGGAGCGCGACTCCGCGGCGGCGACCTACGCGAGGCCGACCTGTCCGCGGCCAATCTCACCGGCGCGGACCTGCGCGACTGCGACCTCACCGGGGCGTCACTGCGCGGCGCCCGCCTCAACGACGCCCAGCTGTCCGGCGCACGGCTCGCGGGCGCCGACGTGACCGGCGCGGTCTTCACCGGCGCCGATCTACCCGCGGCCGCACGCCGCGGTCTAGCTGCCGGCGAGGCGATCGGGCTCGGGTCCTCCCCCGCGGACACGC
Source organism: Nocardia sp. FBN12 (assembly GCF_054031145.1). Taxonomy (NCBI): domain Bacteria; kingdom Bacillati; phylum Actinomycetota; class Actinomycetes; order Mycobacteriales; family Nocardiaceae; genus Nocardia; species Nocardia sp. FBN12. Next base: position 827,963 of record NZ_CM132926.1, on the reverse strand, counting down.
AGACCCCGGCCGCCGCGCTACCCGACGCGTGACCTGAGCAACACCCGGCGGCTGCTTCTTCACAAACGCGTCTCACCTCGATCACCATCGCCCACAACAGCCTTGCGCCGCGAGCGATGGGTACCGAGGATGGACAGATGAGCTCGCCGGACGGGGGACGTCCGATCACCGCAACCGAAGCTGCCCGCCGCTGGGACCCGTGGACCCCGAGTGTGGTGGCCGCCCGTCTCGCGACCTGTCGCGCACCGTGGGCTGTCGCGGGCGGTTGGGCCCTCGATCTGTTCGCTGGCGCGATCTCGCGGGCGCACGATGACATCGAAATCACCGTCCCCCGAACAGATTTCCCCCAGATCGCCGATGCCTTCCCCGAATACGAATGGGACGTCGTCGGCGACGGCAAGCTCTGGCCGTACTCCCGAGCTGCGAATCACCCAGAACTCCACCAGACCTGGCTGCGTGATCCCTTCACCGGCGCCTTCCATCTCGACGTCTTCCGCGAGCCGCACGACGGCGATACCTGGATCTGTCGCCGCGACCCCACGATCACCCTCCCCTACACCGAACTCATCCGCACCACGGCCAACGGCATCCCCTATCTGATTCCCGAGGTCGTCCTGCTGTTCAAGGCAAAAGCCAACCGTCCCAAGGACGAGGCCGACTTCCGCCGCATCGTCGCGCTGCTTCCGGCGCACCGACTTGCCCGCCTGAACTCGTGGCTGACCCAGCTCCATCCGGGCCACCCGTGGTCGACCGAGATCTGCGTGCCCGCGATCGGCTCACCACCGACGGAATAGCTCGCCTCCACCGATGAGCCGAACTCACCCAGCCATCCGACACCAATCCCCGCGATAGTCGGCCCAATCCTGCGGTGTCGCAGCGAAATCCACATACAACGCCACGCCGAAGTTCGCCCGGCCCACCGCGGTTTCGGTCAGCCCGAGCCGAATCCCCCGCACCGCGGCGGCCACCGTCTCGGCGGCACCGTGATGACCCGGATCGTCGGCCCAGAACGCGGGCGCCCCCATCAGCAGGTCGACGTCGTCCGGCGTCACCTCGGCGGCCAGTTCGGTCTGCTGCGCCACATACCCGCTGTACAGCGCCCGTGTCGGCATCGCGGTGTCATAGGACATCACCGCCACCTGATCGACTCGACGAGCCACCTCGGCGAAATAGGCCTGACTCCACCACTTTCCGTGATCGGCGATCGCCAACCCCACCGAATGCAAACCCGGCAGCGGATCGATCACCGGTGCCGACACCGACAACGGGACGCGCGCCGCCGAGGTCACCGCACGGGTGGCGTCGAGCAGCGCGAGAAATCCCGGCGACCCCGATCGAATCGGTTCGAGGTCGTAGTGCACCCCGTCGAACCCATAGGCCAGCACCCGCCGCGCCGACGCCACCACTCGCTCGCGCGAGGCCGCCGATTCCACATCCAGCCCGTCGAATTCGGGCTGCACGATGTCACCCAGCCACGACTGCACCCGGATCCCCGGCAATCGCGCGTGCACCGCGTCGACGAACCATTGCGCGCGCGGCGCCAGCTCGTCGCGCAGACTCCCGTCGTGCTCCAGCGGCCCCGTGTGCACATACAGATCCCGCACCCCGGTACCCGCCAGCAACCGCGCCAACCCGTCGATATCGGCATCGGTCTTACGCCCGTCCACCCAGGCATGCCCGAGCCACACCGCGTCCTTACCCCTGGTCCGCGCCTGTTCAGACTGCTCGCCGACGTTGTACACCAGCAACGCCGTGACCACTCCGGCCACCGGCAGCGACACCACGACAACCAGCGCGAGCGCGATCACCGCACCCCGCCTCCACCACGACCACGCCCGCCATTTCCCCCGCATGAATCCCCCTTGTTCGAAGAATCCCGATCCTACCGGCAGGTACCGACAAGCTGATTTCCGGCAAATCGCCCACCCATGAAACACTGTGCGCCGCTAGATGATTGATCGGAGAACAATGAAATACGTCCTCACCCTCGGTTCCGCTGCCGTCGCGGTCTTCGCGATGGCGATCGCGACCCCCGCCGTAGCAGGAGCGCAGTCATCGGACTGCCACGACTCCTACTCCCCCTGCCTACCCATCGTCAGTGACGTCGACTGCGAGGGCGGCAGCGGCAACGGGCCGGTCTACACCGGCCGGGTACGGGTGATCGGACCCGACGACTACGGCCTCGACCGCGACGGGGACGGCATCGGCTGCGAGTGAACAGCGCGAAGGGCGTGCGATGAACGACATCGCACGCCCTTCGTGGTCAACGCTCAGCGATTACCTTCGGGCCCCCAGCCCTGATCGCCGGGCTTGCCCAGATCGGGACCGTCGGGGTTGCCCGGGCCGCCCTGACCGGGGGAACCCGGCCCGCCGTAGCCCTGTCCACCTTCGGGACCGCCATAGCCGGGCCCACCGTAACCGGGCCCACCGTAACCGGGTCCGCCGTAGCCCTGTCCGCCTTCCGGGCCGCCGTAACCCGGCTGGCCGTATCCCGGCTGACCGTATCCCGGCTGACCGCCGTAGCCCGGCTGACCACCGAATCCCTCTGCGGGCCCGCCGTATTGCTGCGGGTACCCCGGATCAGCGACGGGTGCGGCCCCGACCACCGGTCCACCGACGATCACCCGGTAGGCGTAGGTGGAGGCGATGACCGACACCGGGATCGTCACCAGCAGTCCGAGCCCGCACAGCAGCGCACCGACGATATTGATGCCGAACAGCGCCAGTGCCAGCAACAGCAACGGCCCGGCATTACTCGAAATCGCCGAGAAACTCGACTTGATCGCGGTGATCGCGTCCTGATCGCGGTCGAGCACGAAGTTCATCGTGAACCAGGTGAAGAAGGCGATGATGATGCCCGGCAGAATGCACAACACGAAGCCGATGCCGGTGGCGATACCCACCAGGAAGCACGCCAGAATGACCGCTCCCACATTGGTGAACTTGAAGAAGTCACCGAATCCTGGTTTGCGACCGTCGGCTTCGTGAAGGGAGCCGCGCACGAGTGCCGCCGAGATCAGATACCCGATCACGGTGCTCACCACACTGCCGATGAATCCCCAGAGGCTGAACCCGAAGCTCAGCGCACCGTCGGCGTCGGTGTCGACGGAGCCCGACGATCCGAATACGAAACTGATCGCCACCTGGATGATCGCGGCGATCAGGATGATGCCGACCCACACCACCGCGTTGTTCTTGAATTTTTCCCAGCCGTAGCCGAGGGCGTCACCGACGCCGAGTTGCGGTCCCGGAGCGGGATATCCGGGTTGCTGCTGTCCATACGTCATTCGAATCGCGTCCCCTCATCGTCTGCGGCGACCGGGGCCGCCGTCGTGAGTTATTTCGATCCGACGTCACTGCGCACACGCCGACACTGCCGATCATGGCATATCGACAGTGCGGCGGACGGAGTACGAAACAGTTACCCGCCGATGGTGTCGCGCTTCGGGAGTTTCCACCCCGGGCGTGGAAAATGGCAGGTGTAGCCATCGGGGTAGCGAATCAGATAATCCTGGTGCTCGGGCTCGGCATCCCAGAACGTGCTCGCCGGGGTCACCTCGGTGACGACCTTGCCCGGCCACAGCCCGGAGGCGTCCACATCGGCGATGGTGTCGAGCGCGATGCGGCGCTGATCGTCGTCGAGATAGAAGATCGCCGAACGATAACTGTCACCGAGATCGTTGCCCTGGCGATCCTTGGTGGTCGGATCGTGGATCTGGAACAGGAACTCGAGCAGCGCGCGGTAGTCGGTCTGCGCCGGGTCGTATTCGATCTCGACGGCCTCGGCGTGGCCCGGATGATTCCGGTAGGTCGGGTTGTCGTTGGTCCCGCCGGTGTACCCGACCCTGGTGGCCAGCACGCCCGGCTGACGACGGATCAGATCCTGCATACCCCAGAAGCATCCACCGGCCAGAATCGCCTTACGAGTGTCGCTCACACGTCCTCCTTCATGAGGGCTCAACGGTCGCACAAATCGGCCACAACCGCCTCTATGGAACACCGGATTCAGCGCCGGAATTCCCGTCAGTATTGTTGCCGCCCGAGCGTTACCTCAGCAATGTCCACATGCACTTTCATGTCCGGCTAGCAGCAGGAGGAACACGGCGCGATGCCACGGTTTGTCATTACCCAGTGTTTGGCGATCGGATTGGCGGCAACAGCTCTGGTCGGGTCGGCGGTGGGCGGCGCGTGGGCGCACCCCGGCGCCGACGACACGATCGCGCAGGACGCGGCGCCCTGCGAAGAAGTACGACAGGCACGACAGAACGACCGGGGCATCCGCGCGGCCACCCCGGCGGCTGCGGGTCAGATCGACGCGGTGCTGATCACCGCGACGAACCGCACCCCGATCGCGGGCGGGAAAGTCGTCCTCACCGGCATCGACGCGTGCGGCGACAACATCCACCGGCACATGTCCACCGGCGCGAACGGCCAGGTGAGTTTTCGCGGACTGCAACCCGGCCGCTACCAGCTCACCGCCTACCGCAACGACTCGGCGACGAAGTCGGTGACCAAGGCCGATGTCGATCTGTCGACACCGTCGCTCAAAACGATCCAGTTCACCGTGGATTCGGCCGACTGATCCGCCTCGGGCCGGGCGTCACCGCCCGGCCCGAAACCTGTTGACCCCCAGCGCGGCCGCGTGTCGCGTGATAGAACTCACCCCAGAGTGAAGAGGGGTGGTTTCCGTATGGAACCGACAGCCGAACAGCGAGCCGCGCTGGGCATGATCTGCGATACGTTTCTCCCTGGCGACGGGCTCGACCTGCCCGCCGCGACCGAGATCGGCGCGGTCGATACGATCTTCCGGATCCTGGGCCGCAATCCACGCGAGGCCGAACAGAAACAGCTGGCGATGCTGTTGGGGCTGTGGGATTCTCGCGCGTTCGGCCTGCTCACCGGCAGCGGCCTGCGCCGGTTCTCCACGCTCTCGCAGGAGCAGCGCGAAGCCGCCCTGCTCCGCCTCGGCGATTCGGGCCTCACCCCCGTGCGGGCGATCTTCCAGGCACTCAAGCAGGCGTCACTACTCGCCTACAACGTGAGCCCCGGTCCCACCGGAACGAATCCGCTGTGGACGACGATCGGCTACCCGGCGCCGGCCGGCCGTCTCGAGACCGCCCCGAAGCCGCCGCTGTCGCCGCTGCGGTTCACCGAATCCACGGCGCTCGACTGCGATGTCGTGGTGGTCGGCTCCGGCGCCGGTGGTGGCGCGGCGGCGGCGGTGCTGGCCGAAGCAGGCCTCGACGTGATCGTGCTCGAACGCGGGAACTATTACGACGACCAGGATTTCGGCGGCGGCGAACTCGACGCGCTGACCAGCCTGTACGCACCCGGCCCCGCGGCATCGGCGGAGGGCCAGATCACCCTCGTCGCCGGTACCTGCCTCGGCGGCGGCACGGTGGTGAACTGGAGCACCTCGCTGCCGACCCCCGACCCGGTTCGCGCCGAATGGGCCGAGACCGGCGTGCCGCAGTTCGCCGAGGACGAGTTCAGCGACGCGCTGGCCGCGGTCGGGAAACGGATCGGCGTCACCGACGGAAAATCGCCGCTGTCGGCGCGCGACGGCATTCTCGAACGCGGCGCGCGGGCGCTGGGCTGGGATGTGGACACCCTGCCGCGCAATGTCAGCGACGCCTGCGATGCCGGGGTGGAGTGCGGGCGATGCGGTTACGGCTGCCGTCTCGGCGCCAAGCAGTCGGCGACCAAGACCTGGCTCGCCGACGCGGCCGAGCACGGCGCCCGCCTGGTGGTCGACGCCGACGTTCGCGCGATCACCGTGAAATCCGGTCGCGCCGAATCGGTTTCGGCCGTCACGGCCGACGGAGTGGAGATCACGGTGCGCGCCAAAGCGGTCGTGGTCGCCGCGGGCGCGATCCAGACGCCGGCGCTGTTGCGCCGATCCGGCCTGCGGAACAAGAACATCGGACAGCATCTGCGCCTGCATCCCGCCGCGGCGGTCTTCGGTGTGTTCGAAGACGAGATCCGGCCATGGGAAGGCGCGTTGCAGGGGCGCATCAGCAGGCACCACGCCGATCTCGACGGTAACGGCTACGGCGTGATCTACGAGACCGGCCCGATCCACCCCGGCCTGGCCACCGGCTTCATGAGCTGGCGCGGCGCGGCGCAACATCGCGCCACCATGCTCGATTTCGCCCGCACGAACTCGATCGGCATCATCACCCGCGACCGCGACCCCGGCAGCGTCTCGATCGACAAGTCCGGCGAACCGGTGGTGAAATACCAGCTGTCGGCCTACGACGCCGCGCACCTGCACACCGGCATCGTCGGCGCCGCCTCCATCCTGGAAGCCGCGGGCGCGCAACGGATCTACTCCGGGCACCAGGCGGGCATCTCCTTCGAACCCGGCACCCGCGGCTCGCTCGCCGAATTCGACGCGGCAGCCAAGAAGGCGGGCTACGGCCCCGGCCACTGCTCGCTGGGCGCCCTGCACATCATGGGCTCGGCCCGCATGGGCGGCTCGGCGGACGTCTCGGCCACCGATCCCGACGGCGCCACCTGGGACGTCCCCAACATCGTGGTCGCCGACGGCTCCACGTTCCCCACCGCGCCGGGTGTCAACCCGATGGTCACCATCGAGGCCATCGGCTATATGAACGCGAAACGACTCGCGGCCCGGCTGAGTTGAGACCGATGTCGTCGGCGCACCCGGATGGCCGCAACGGGTGCGCCGCTACGCTGGGCGACTGGGTGATGCGGTCCCCGATATGTAGCGGACACGTAATATGGTTGCTACACATGCGGTAGGTCCGCCAACGGCCGGACCAGCGCGAATTCGCGGAAAGGGCTGAGATGGACAAGGCGACGCAGTTGGTCGAATTCGAGACCATGCTCCTCGGCCGCCACAGCCTGCGATCGCGCCGTGGCGCCGACGCCATGGACCGCAGTGCCTACATCTTGCTCAGCCGGCTGCGGATGGGTGGCCTGATGTCGATCGGGGAGCTCAGTGCCGCACTGGGTTTGGATGCCTCGACCCTCAATCGGCAGACCGCGGCCATGATGCGGGCCGGCGTGGTCGAGCGCATTCCGGATCCCGAGGGCGGGATGGCGCGGAAGTTTCGGGTCACCGTCAAAGGTGAGCGCCGGTTGAATGCCGAACGGGCGCTGATCGTCAACGCACTGGATTCGATCCTCGCGGACTGGCCTGCCGAGGATGTCGCCGCATTCGTCGGCTACCTGCGACGATTCAACACCGATATCGAACGCCGGTCCGGCGAGTACTGGCCACGGCCGCTGGCGACGATGCCCGCGGATCACTAGCGGCACTGCGACCTACATCACGATTGCGCGCTGAACTCTGCGCGCGCAGCGATGTGTACTGTACACATGAAATGCAGCATGCATATCTTGTGCTCTGTACATAACTTTCTGATTGTCGAGAGGAGCGGTACGTGGGGATCTCAGCTGAGAGGGGCCGACCCGGAGTGGTCGTGGGCGTCCTCGCCTTCGGCGGCACTGTCGCCGCGATCACGCAGACGGCGGTCGTGCCGATCATCGGGGAACTTCCGGGACTGCTCGACACCAGCGCCGCCAATGCCTCCTGGGTGATCACGGTGACGCTGCTCGTGGGAGCGGTGTTCACCCCGGTCGCGGGCAAGCTCGGTGACCTGTACGGCAAACACCGCATGCTGCTGGTCTCCGGCGGATTCCTGATCGTGGGCGCCGCGGTGGCCGCCATGTCCAGCTCGCTGGTACCCATGCTGATCGGCCGCGGAATCCAGGGCATGGGTGTCGGCTTGATTCCGCTGGGAATCAGCCTGATGCGCGATGTGCTGCCCGCGGAGCGGCTGGGTTCCTCGATCGCGCTCATGAGCGCCTCGCTCGGCGTCGGTGGCGCGTTGGGTCTACCGGTGTCGGCCGCGGTCGCGCAATACGCGAGCTGGCGGGTGCTGTTCTGGGCCGCGGCGGCGCTCAGCGCGCTGGTGATGGTGCTCATCGTGACTCTGGTCCCGGCCGAGGCGAAGCGCGGTGACGCGGGCGGACGATTCGATTTCGTCGGCGCGGTGGGACTCGGCGCGGGGCTGGTATTCCTGCTTCTGCCGGTGTCGAAGGGCGCCGGGTGGGGCTGGACCAGCGCCACCACGCTCGGCCTGTTCGCCGCGTCGGCGATAACGCTGGTCGCATGGGGATGGTGGGAACTGCGCACCGCCGACCCGCTCGTCGATCTGCGCACCACGGCGCGACCGCAGGTACTGCTGACCAATGCCGCATCCGTCCTGGTCGGCTTCGCCATGTACGGCCAGGCGCTGATCGTGCCGCAGCTGATGCAGCTGCCGACCGCCACCGGCCACGGCATGGGACAAACCATGTTGAGCATGGGCCTGTGGATGGCGCCGGGCGGCCTGATGATGATGGCGTTGTCGCCTGCGGGCGCGAAACTCTCAGCCGCGCGCGGACCCAAGGTCACCCTCGCGGTCGGGGCGCTCGTCATCGCCATCGGCTACGGCTCTTCGGCCGTGCTGATGGGTTCGACCTGGGGCCTGATGACGATGGTCTGCATCACCAATGTCGGCGTCGGCCTGGCCTACGGCGCCATGCCCGCCCTGATCATGGGAGCGGTGCCGCTGTCGGAAACCGCCTCCGCCAACAGCATCAACACGCTGATGCGCTCGCTCGGTACCTCGGTGTCGGCCGCCGTCGTCGGAGTGGTGCTGGCCAATATGACGACCGACTTCGCCGGGCATGCCGTGCCCTCGGAGACCGGTTTCCATGTCGGGCTGCTGATCGGTGCCGCGGTGGCGCTCGTGGCGGCCGGGATCGCGTTGGCCATTCCGCGCCGATCGGCCGAGCCCATCGATCTCGATGCCGAACTCGCGACCCTGCCGACGCAGTCGGTGGCGAAGGCCTAGGACCGTTTGATCCCGGCGAGCACCGCCCGCAGGACATTCACGTCCGGGGCGGTGCTCAGCTGGTTTCGGGGTGCCCTGGCGAGGAGTGCGCCCTCGTCGATGAGGTCGCCGACGAGAACCTTCGTCGAGGTCAGTGGTAGGTGGAGATGGGCGGAGACCTCCGCGACCGACAGCGGGGAACGGCACAGGTCGACGATCGCGTCGTATTCGGGCCCGAGCAGGCGGGATCGGACACCGGAGCGCGCGGCGACGAGCAAGGTGGTGAGCTCGAGGTCGTGGCGCTGCGGTGTGGCGCGCCCGCCGGTGACGGCGTAGAGGCGGACCAGCGGGCCCGCCTCGTCCTCGTACCAGTGTTCGCGTTCGTCGCTCATGGCCGCGGCGCGACGGCCGGGAACTGGCCGGAGATCGCCGACTCGGGGTCGGCCGCCTCGGCCAGCGCGGTCGGGATCAGCACCACGACCCGGACACCGCCGTAGACCGATTCCGAGAGCCGCACCACGATGCCGTGCCTGCCCGCCAGCGTGGCGACGACGAACAGGCCGAGCCGTGAGGTACCCGACAGCGCGCCGACGCTGAACGCAGGCGGGTCGGCCAGCATCGCGTTGCGCTCGGCCGTATCGGTCTCCGACATACCCAGACCCTGGTCGGTGATCTCCACCGCGACCCCACGCCCGACCACGATCCCGGACACCACGACCTGGGTTTCGGGTGGGGAGAAGGCGGTGGCGTTGTCCATCAGCTCGGCGAGCAGGTGGATCACGTCGGCGACCGCGTGCCCAGCGATCCGCACCTGCGGCATCTGCTTGGCCACGATCCTGGTGTAGTCCAGGCTTTCCGCGATCGCGCCGCGCACCAGTTCGAGCAGCGGGACCGGCTTGCGCCACCGTCGACCCGGCTGTTCGCCGCCGAGGATGATGAGGTTCTCGGCATTGCGCCGGGCCCGGGTGGCCAGATGGTCGAGCTGGAAGAGCAGCTCGAGCTGATCGGCATTGCTCTCGTCGCGCTCGGCGCGGTCGAGCAGCGCGAGCTGGCGGTGTACCACCACCTGGCTGCGGTGCGCGATATCGACGAAGACGGTGTTGATCCCGGCCTTGGTCTCGGCCTCTGCGACGGCGGCCGACATCGCGGCGACGTGGGCGCGGTTGAACGCCGCGGCCACCTGGCCGAGCTCGTCGGTGCCGAAGTCGAGGCGCGAGGCCTCGGTCGTGGTATCGACGACCGCACCGGCCGCGACCCGGCGCATCACGTCGGGCAGACGCTCGTCGGCCAGTTCGAGGGTGTCGTGGCGCAGGCGGTGCATCCGCGCGATGAACCGATTCGCCATCACCAACGCGACGAGGAACGCGGCCACCGCGGCGAACGCGATCAGCGCGCCGCCGAGCAGCGCGCTTTCGGTGTCGCGTTCGCCCTGTTGCCTGGCGATCAGATGAGCGTCACCGCTCTGGTCTTCCCACAGTTTCTGCAACGCAAGGCCGACAGATCTCGACGCGTCCTGCCAGGCCGCCAGACTGATCGGAAGTTCTGTCTCCCCGTCCTTTTCCGATACCGGTCCGCGCAGGAGCATCGCGTCCTGCATCGCGATCACCTGCTGCCACTGCGGACTCGCGGTGATCTCCGAAAGCTGTGCCAGGCGGTGACCTTTCAGCACCGTCGCGGAATAGGCGGCCTCACCCCGGAACTCGCCGACCCGACGGCCGAAATCGACCACCTCGGCACTGGTCATCCGACCCGTGGTCAACGCGACCGAACCGAGGGTATCGGCCTGCGACAGCGCCTCGGCCGCCCGCAATTGGTCGACGGCATAACCCAATTCGATACCGACCTTCGCCTCCGGCGCGACCCGGGCCGCCAGCATCGACGCGGCGATGATCGTGCCGATCACCCCGGTGTAGAACTCGAAAACCTCACCGGCGGGAATCTGGGTGGCTTCGACGCCATTGCGGACGACCGGCACCATGGCGAAGAGTTTGTTGTACCCCTCGATATCCTCCCGGGAACCGTCGGGATTCAGCGCGCGAGCCGCGTCGCCTTTCGCGATCACCGCGGCGAGCGCCTCATCGGAGCGCTGCTTGGCAGTGACCAACGCGGGTGCTGACGACACGTCACCGGCCAATCGCAGCAGCGACAACCTGCGCTCTTCCTGGAATGCCGAAACCATGAGAATCGCGGGCGCGGTGGTGCTGCTCGCCAAGTCGGCCCATTCGGTGGAATCCCTGGCCGAATTCACCAGGTAAACAGCGCCGCCACCACCGACCACCACAAGCATGACGCTGGAGATGAGCACCATCGACAGCAATCGGATACGGACACTGACCCGGCCACGAACACCGGTACGCCTGATCTTCAATTCTGAATCTTTCCACTCCCCGGAACGCCCCGGCGCCCCGCTGCGCGCAGGTGCCGGTAATGGGCCACCCACCACGCGTGTCTCGCCGTGAGACTAACCGACTGCTTGACCGGGCGCGTGCTGTAGCCGAATGTCGAAACAGACGGTGTATCAGGCAAACTCGCAGCGTTCGGTGAGCCGCGCTAGGAGTGCGGTGCCGCTGCCCGCACGCGATGGTTCGACAGATGACTCAGCACCGCCTGATTCGCCTCCCACCCGTCGGGGAACTTCACCGGAACCCCGAGATGGACCGGGTCGGCGGAGGGGTGGGCGTCGAGGAGTTCGGGGATGCCCGCGCGGCCGACCAGGATGCAGGCGTGGCGGTGCCGGGAGGCCAGCACGCACAGCCGGCCTGCCTCCAGATGGAAGGCGCTGGCGTCGCGACGGCCCGAGAGCGGGTGCAGCACCAGGGTGACGTCGTATTCGCGGCCCTGGAGCCGGTTGGCGGTGTCGACGGTGACCGGTTCGGCGCAGGTGCCGCGCAGCGCGGTGCGGATGGCGTCGGCCTGGTCGCGGTGCGCGGTGCCGATCGCGACCCGGTCGGTGGTCACGGGGTGACTGCCGGATTCGGAATGCGCGGTGGCGCCGCGTTCGATCAGCCGCGCGGCGATCGCGGCGATCGCGGCCACGGCTTCACGGTCGGTGCGCAGGGTGTGCCGGGCGGGCAATTCGTACCAGCCCCAACCGGATTCGGCCGCCTCCTCCAGCACCTCGTCGATCGGGCCGCCCATGCCACGGGTCGTGAAATCCATTCGCCGGTCACCGAATCCGGTGCCGGACTGGAATTCGGTGAAGGGGTAGAACGCTGCCGAGACCACCGGTGCCGCGGTGGCGGGCAGTCGCCAGGACACGGGCAGGCGGTGGGTGGGGATGTTGTCGTTGTTGGCCAGCATCACGCTGACGGCGCTCATCGTCGGGTCCCAGGTGAGTCCGGCCCAGCGCGCGGTTTCGACGGTCGCGAACGGGTCGAGTTGCCCCGGGTCGCCCACGAACAGCCCCCGATCGAACCGATTCGCGATGCGCAACAACATGTCCGAGCGCATCTGGTACGCCTCGTCGATAATCGCGTGCGTCCAGGTGCCCTCGGTGATGGTGGCCCATTTGGCGGCGGTGCCGATCACGATGGCGCGATCCTCGAGGTCACCCGGCTGCTTGGCGACGCGCACAGTGCTGTGCCGGTCCACCCGGTCGCTCACCACGTAGGCCGCGCTGGAGAGCCGTCCGATCCGCAGCGCGGGGTCGGCGACGGCAAGGCGGTCGATGAGGTCGTCGACCTGCTCGTTGGTCTGGGCGACGATCATCCGCTGGTCGCCGTCCTCGGCGAGCTGGCGGGCCGCACGGACGACGAGGGTGGACTTGCCCGCGCCTGGTGGTGAGTCGACGACGATCGCGCGATGGCTTTCGTCACGTAGGTCGGTGAGGATTCCGGCGACTGCCGCGTCCGGGGTGGTCACTGGAGTTCTTCCCCCTCGTCGTCGGTGGGCGGCGTCCATTCCGGCGGCGGACCACCGTGGGTCCACGGAGTTTCCTCGCGCGCGGGCAGATTCAGCATTCCGTTGAACGGTGTCGGTTTGAAGCGGGCGAAACCGAGGTCCTCGCCTTCCTCGGGAACACTGCCCGGCTCGGCGACGAGTTTGCGCCCCATACCGCCGGACAGTTCGAGAACCACGCTGTCACCGTCGATGTCGACTACCAGCCCGGTCTGCTTCGGCCGTTCGACGCAGGTCAGTTCTTCACCGACCACCGCGACAAACGGATCGGTTGTTCGAATGTGGATGTGCGGGCGCAGTTTCGGCCGCGAACCCGACCGGTCGAGACGCTCCGGCTCGGCGTGTACGACGGTGCCACGGAAGGCCGCACCGCTGACGCGGTGTTCGAGCATGCGCAGCGGATCATCGAAAGCACACTGCGCCTGCAATGCCTCCAGAGCGCGTTCGCGCTCGAGCAGCCTGCGCACCGCCGGAACGGCGGAATCGCGGCGGGCCTGCGGAATCCCCTCCGCGACATCGGCGGCGAAGCGGGAGAACGCACCGCGATCGTCGGTCCATCGATTCTCGACGCTGGCACCTTCCGGCAGTGCGCGCAGCAGCTCGATCGAGCGCCACATCAGCTGCCAGGTGGGTTCGAGCTGACCGCGCAGCGAACGCTCCAGCCGTTCGGCCGCGACAGATCTGGCCGAGTCGTCGGGTGCGGCGTTGTAGGCGGCGATCAGCGGCGCCAGTTCTTCGTTGTCGAATCCGGGATCGGTGGCCGGGCCTGCGGGCGGTGACAGCAGCGGATCTTCCGCCAGGGCAGCGGCTTCCGCGCCGGTCAGCCCGGGTGGCGGATCGATCCAACCGAGCAGCGCGGTGAGATTGCCGTCTTCGAGGGTGGACTGACCCGATGCCCAATGCGACGACAGCACCGACGTCATCGCGGGCAGCACCGCCGACCCGGGGTGTTCGGCCCGATCACCGAACCAGGTGAGCCACCGCCCGAGCAGCGGAATCGACTCGGGCACCGGGTTGTCGCCGTCCACACGATGAAATCGCACCGAACGTCCCAGCAGTTTCAGGAAATTCACGCCGCCGGGATTGGGTGTCCACATCTGCGGCGCGTCGAGGCACCGGGTGTAGGTCTCGCCCGCTTTGCTGGTGAGCTCCTCGGTCTCGACGAGAAACATCGAAAGATAGGGCAGCACAACATCAGCCAGCTGTTCGATGAACCGCAACCGCAGCACTCGGTCGCGCGGCTGGGGCACCGTCAACACGTTCTGGTCGCCGACCGAGGTGCCGATCATGATCGCCACCGGCGCCGCCGCCTCCCCCGCCAGCCGCAACGGCACGGCGACCAGCGGCCGCTCGGCGAGGTGGAGGTGGCGCACCGCCGCGGTCGCCTGCGCACGCCCGGCCCGCACGGCCTCGGCCTTGGCCAGGGCCGCCAGCACGCTCATCCGGCGATCTCCCATCGCAGCCGGTGGGCGGTCCGCAGCATGGCGGTGATGTCGGCGTGTTCGGGGCCGGGTTCCAGTGTCCCGTCGGCCAGGCCGAGGACGGTGTGGATGTTGTCGATGCCGCCGACCACATCGCACACCCCGCGCCCGAGCGCGTCCACCGAACCACAGGTGCGGGCCTCGTCGCGGCAGGCGAACGCGAGCTCACAACTCGACATGCACTCGGGCGCGTAGCGAGCCGGGATGGCGGCGATCGTCTTCTCGAGGTTCTCCCCCGGCGCGAAGGTCGCCTCGGGTGGCAGCAGATCGAGCAGATCGGGAATCGCGGTGAGCCTGGTCAATTGACGCGAGACCGTGGCGAGTTGTTTGCGCAGATCCACCAGTTCGGCGGTCGGCCGGTTCGAGAAGTCCTTCGCGCAGACCAGAATCGCGTTGTGCGACACGATCTCCGGCGACTCGCCGATCTCGGCCATCAACTCGCGCAACGCGATCACATACACCGCGGACTGGCGCGCGGCGGCCGCCACCTGCGCCGGATCGGCCTGCCCGTCGATCACCGGGAACGCCTTGACCTCCACCACATGGAACTTGCCGTCCACTTGCACGGCCACCACATCGGGTTCGAGATAGGCGGTGGCACCGGCGATATCGAGCCGCAGCATGGGGTGATCGAACAGCGTGCCGTCGCCCGCCGTGATCGTGCTCTTCAGCAATTGCCTGGTGCGTTGATAGCGCACCGCGTTGCCGGTGTTCTCCCCCACCGAATTGAGGTCGTGGTAGGCGACTTCGGGAATGGTGAGGCCCAGCTTTTCGCGCAACAGGGCGAGCAATTCCGCGCAACCATTCGCCTTGACCATCGCCTCGAAAGCGTTGCCGCGGGTGATGGCGAATTGGGACTGACCGAATTGCGGTGGAAATCCGAGCGATTGGGCGATCACGGTTTTGTCCACCGCGGCCGCGTCGAGCAGGGCGCGGCGGGCACATCCGGGATTGGCCGTCAGCGCGGCGATGGTGCGGGCATTGTGTCTGGTGGCGGGGACTTCGCCCCGCAATTCGTCCAACTGTGTTGCGAGAGTGCTCATTTCACCTCGATTCGTCGCCGATCGGCTACGCCGAGCCGAACACCGAATAGTTGTGCGGCCGGATCCGCCAGCTGATCCGCGGCCCGGCGCGCGGCCGACGCACGCTGGGACGCGTCCTCGTCTTCGTGCACCGCCAGCTCCCGCCGGGCGGCCTCGATCACCTGCGCCGGGTCGAGCGAATCCGGGGCGGTGGAGATCCCGGGAATCGACACGGCGAGCCGCCACAGTACGCGCACACCGGACGTTTCCCGGGCAGGCTGCGCCGAAAGATGTTCCGCCAAGCGAATAGCCGACACCAGCAGCCCCACCCGCGGGCTCAACGGGCCGACCATCCGCCTTTCCAGTGGCCACGAACTCACGGCCATCAACCCGCGCGCGGGTGCGAGCAGATCCGTGGTGAGCGCCGCGCACAGGTAGTACGGGCGCGCGTACGGCGCCGCCCGGAAGGAGCGTTCCTCGTCGCGCCGCAGACTGGTCAGCCGGGCGGGCAGCAGCTCCCCGGAGAAGAACGCGTCATGTGTCGCGAGCACCAATTTCGGCGACGACGGCACCGACAACAACGTCAACGCGCGATGCACATGCTCACGCACCGGCACCCCTGGCGCCTCCGCGGCCTCATCCGGAATCGACCCGAGAACCGCCGCGTCCCACGCCGATTCGGCCTGACGCAACTGCGCCCGCAATTGCCGGGCCCCCGCCCGATCCCCACCGGCGGCCGCCCGTCGCACCTCGGCCCGCAAACCGGAGATGCGCACCTCCAGCTCCTCGGCCGAGTCCGTCACGAGTCGGAGCGTATCCACAGCTACCAGTATTGTCCAGTAAATCCCAGTATTTCCGGCAGCGCCGAACGGTAACCCCGCACACCCGTACACCCGGACTCATGATGCGAGCACCGATAGCGACCGAATAACCTGGGGCAATGACCGCAGTCGCAGATCGTTCCCTCGGACCAGAATTGGCGCGTACCGAAACCATCGCCCCCGACACCGACGTGCTGGTGATCGGGTTGACGTCGTCGGAGAACGGCCCCGCCATCGTCCCCGCCGACCTGTTCGGCGACGTGCTCACCGCCGAGGTTCGCGCGGAACTGCTGGACGCTCTCGGCTCGGTCGGCGCCAAGGGCAAGGCCGAGGAACTCACCAGGGTGCCCGCGCCGTCCGCCCTGGCCGACGTCACCAGCGTGCTCGCCGTCGGACTCGGCGCGGCCGAGAAGGTCGACGCCGAACAGGTGCGCCGCAGCGCCGGCGTCGCCGGGCGCGCGCTCAGTGGCACCGAACTCGTCGCCACCACCCTGTCCGGCATCGACCTCGGTGCCGCGGCCGAAGGCTTCTACCTCGGCGCGTACACCTTCTCCACCTTCAAGTCCAAGAGCGCGCCCAAGCCGGACGAGCGTCCCGTGGTCCGCCTCGAATTGCTGGTGCCCGAACCGGAGTTCGGCACCCTGGAACTACTGCGCGCACAGCTGGTGGCCGAAGCCATCGCCACCGCCCGCGATTTCGTCAACACCCCGCCCAGCGCGCTCTACCCCGCCGAGTTCGCCGACCGGGCCCGGGTACTCGCCGAGGGCGCGGGCCTCGAGGTCGAGGTGCTCGACGAGAACGCCCTCGCCGCGGCCGGGTACGGCGGCATCATCGGCGTCGGCCAGGGTTCCTCGCGGCCGCCGCGGCTGATCCGGATCAGCTACGCGGGCGGCCCGAAGAAGATCGCGCTCGTCGGCAAGGGCATCACCTTCGACACCGGCGGTATCTCGATCAAGCCCGCGGCCAACATGGAGAACATGACCTCGGACATGGCGGGCGCCGCGGCGGTCATCGCGACCGTGCTGCTGGCCGGGCGCCTCGGCCTGCCGGTCACCGTCACCGCGACCGTCCCGATGGCCGAGAACATGCCGTCGGCTACCGCCCAGCGGCCCGGCGACGTGCTCACCCAGTACGGCGGCACCACCGTCGAGGTCATCAACACCGACGCCGAGGGTCGCCTCATCCTGGCCGACGCCATCGTGCGCGCGGTCGAGGACGAGCCCGACTACCTGATCGACGTCGCGACCCTCACCGGCGCGCAGATGGTCGCGCTCGGCACCCGCACCCCTGGCGTGATGGGCACCGACGAATTCCGCGACCGTGTCGCCGCGATCTCGCGGTCGGTCGGCGAGAACGGCTGGGCCATGCCACTACCCGCCGAGCTGCGCGCCGATCTCAATTCCAAGGTCGCCGACCTGGCCAATGTGGCGCCGCACCGCTGGGGCGGCATGCTCTCGGCCGCGCTCTTCCTCAAAGACTTCGTGCCGGAGGGTGTGCAGTGGGCACACCTCGACGTCGCAGGTCCGGCCTACAACACCGGTGGACCGTTCGGCTACATCGGCAAGGGTGGCACGGGCGTTCCGGTGCGCACGCTGATCACCGTGATCGAGGAGATCGGCGCGGAGTAGTCACTCCTCCAGTTCGGCTTCGCGGGCCCGCCGCTGCTCGATGCGGCGGCGGGCATCGAAGTCGCGCATGCGTTGCGGATAGCCGGTGCGGTTGACGTCGTAGACCGGAATCTTCAGCGCACCCGCCAACCGGCGCGCACCCTTCTCACCGACGATGCGGCGGGTCCATTCGCCGTCCACGGCCACCAGCACTGCTGTGACATCGGTCACAGTTGTTTTGGGTTCGATGAACGCTTCGACGCCGCGCCGCGTCCGCGCCCAGTCCGCCAGGGCGCTCACCTCCGACGCGCTCTCGCGAGCGACTGACCTGCTCGCACCGCGCCCACCACGGAAACGATCCAGCAAACCCATCAGGCTCGACCTCCTACATTCCGGCGGAATTCTGCTCACCGCCGTACATTCCATGGTGCCAGCTTCGCCCGGATCGCCGCCCTGCGCCACACCCGCGACGGACGAGTGCAAGGATGGTTGCCGGAACAAGAACCAACGTTTCCCGGGTGCTTCGCCGAGACCGGCGGAGTGGACGAAAGCCGCGACCCGCGACGAATGTCCGCCGGGTACACACTGCAGAGGAGTCAGAGGACATGGCCTTCTCCGTCCAGATGCCAGCCCTTGGTGAGAGCGTCACCGAGGGCACGGTGACCAGGTGGCTGAAGCAGGAAGGGGACACGGTCGAGGTCGACGAACCGCTGCTCGAAGTCTCCACCGACAAAGTCGATACCGAGATCCCGTCGCCGACCGCGGGCGTGCTTTCCAAGATCGTCGCCCAGCAAGACGACATCGTCGAGGTCGGCGGTGAACTCGGCGTGATCAGCGACGCCGGCGAGGCCCCCGCCACCGCACCTGAACCGGCTGCCGCACCGGCCGCCGCCGAGCCGGCCCCCGCGCCCGAGCCCGAACCCGCCGCCCAGGCCCCCGCCGCCGAGGCACCTGCCCCGGCCGCCGCGCCTGCCGCGTCCGCCGCTTCCGGCACGCCCGTGAAGATGCCCGAACTGGGCGAGTCGGTCACCGAGGGCACCGTTACCCGCTGGCTCAAGGCCGTGGGTGACACCGTCGCCGTCGACGAGCCGCTGCTCGAGGTGTCCACCGACAAGGTCGACACCGAGATCCCCTCGCCGGTCGCGGGCACGCTGCTCGAGATCACGGCGCAGGAAGACGACGTCATCGATGTGGGTGGCCAGCTGGGTGTGATCGGTAGCGGTCAGCCCGCGGCTGCCGCGCCTGAGCCCGAGCCCGAGCCCGCCCCGGCACCGGCTCCCGCACCGGCCGCCGCTGCTCCCGCACCGGCACCCGCGCCGAAGCCCGCGCCGGCGCCGGCACCCAAGCCCGCTCCCGCGCCTGCCGCGTCCGCTCCTGCCCCGGCTTCGACTTCGGCCAACGGCAGCACCCCGTACGTGACTCCGCTGGTCCGCAAGCTGGCCGACGAGAACAACGTCGACCTGTCGTCCCTCACCGGTTCCGGTGTCGGCGGCCGCATCCGCAAGCAGGACGTGCTCGCCGCCGCCGAAGCCAAGAAGGCGCCCGCCGCCGCACCGGCTCCGGCCGCTGCCGCACCTGCGCCCGCGGCCAAGCAGTCCGCCGCCCCGAAGCTGGCCGCGCTCGTCGGCACCACGCAGAAGGCCAGCCGGATTCGCCAGATCACCGCGACCAAGACGCGCGAATCGCTGCAGAGCACCGCGCAGCTGACCCAGGTCCACGAGGCCGACGTCACCAAGATCGCGCATCTGCGTCAGCTCGCGAAGGCCTCGTTCAAGTCGCGCGAGGGCGTCAACCTGACGTACCTGCCGTTCTTCGCGAAGGCCGTCGTCGAGGCACTCGGTGTGCACCCGAACGTGAACGCGTCCTACAACGAGGACACCAAGGAGATCACCTACCACGCGTCGGTGCACCTCGGTATCGCGGTCGACACCGAACAGGGTCTGCTCTCGCCGGTCATCCACAACGCCAGCGACCTGTCGCTGGCCGGCCTGGCCCGCGCGATCGCCGACATCGCCAACCGCGCGCGCAACGGTGGACTCAAGCCCGACGAGCTGTCCGGTGGCACCTTCACCATCACCAATATCGGTAGCGAGGGCGCGCTCTTCGACACCCCGATCCTGCTCCCGCCGCAAGCGGGCATGCTCGGCACCGGCGCGATCATCAAGCGCCCGGTGGTGGTGACCGACGAGAACGGTGGCGAGTCCATCGGCGTGCGCTCGATGGTGTACCTGCCGCTCACCTACGATCACCGTCTCATCGACGGTGCCGACGCGGGCCGGTTCGTCTCCACCATCAAGCACCGGCTCGAGGATTCGGCGTTCGAGGCCGATCTCGGCCTGTAGCCGAGGAATTCGATGAAGGTGGTCATCGCCGGTTCGTCCGGCTTGATCGGGACGGCGCTCGTCGCGGCACTGCGCCGCGACGGGCACCAGGTCTCCCGTCTCGTGCGGCGCCCGGCCGCGGCACCGGACGAGTTCACGTGGGAACCCGCGCGCGCCCAGCTCGACGAGCGGGCGTTGCGCGGGACCGACGCGGTCGTGAACCTCTGTGGTGCCGGCATCGGCGATCATCGCTGGAACGGCAGCTACAAGCAGTTGCTGCGCGACAGCCGCATCACCCCCACCGACGTCCTGGCCACCGCGGTCGCCGCCGCGGGTGTGCCGACGCTGGTCAACGCCAGCGGCGCGCACTATTACGGCGTCGGCACCGGTGACGCCGTCGTCGACGAAACAGCACCTGCCGGAACAGGTTTCCTCGCCACGCTGTGCCGCGACTGGGAAGCCGCCACCGAACCGGCCACCGAAGCGGGCGTGCGCACCGTGCTGATCCGCAGCGCCGTGGTGCTGGCTCGCAACGGCGGCATGCTCAGCAAGCTGCACCCGCTGTACTGGCTCGGCCTCGGCGGGCGCCTCGGTAGCGGCCGCCAGTACTTCCCGTGGATCTCCCTCGACGACGAGGTCGGCGCCATCGTCTTCGCGCTCACCCACCCCGAGATCTCCGGCCCGCTCAACGCGGTCGGCCCCGCCCCCGTCACCAACGCGGAGTTCAACCGCGCCCTCGGCCGAGCCCTGCACCGGCCGACCCCCTTTATCGTCCCCGGTTTCGCCCTGCAAGCCCTGGTCGGCGAGCTGGCCGACTCGATCCTGCACGGACCACGCGCCATTCCCGCCGTACTCGAGGAATCCGGGTACACCTACCAGCACCCGACGATCGGCGCCGCGCTGGCCGCCGCCGTCGGCCGAGGCTGAGCCGATGCTGATCCGCGACGCCGACAAGGCCGACCTCCCCGCCGTCCTGGCCATCCACAACACCAACATCGCCGAGTCGACCGCGATCTGGGACACCGACGAAGTCGACCTCGACGACCGCCTCACCTGGTTCGCCACCCGCACCGACGCCGGGATGCCGATCCTGATCGCCGAGATCGACGGCGAGGTCGCCGGCTACGCCTCCTACGGCCAGTGGCGGCCCAAATCCGGCTACCGCTTCACCGTCGAGAACTCCGTCTACGTCGACAGCCGTTTCCAGCGCCGCGGCGTGGCCACCACCCTGCTCACCGCATTGATCACTCGCGCAACAGATTCCGGCCGCGTTCACGCGATGATCGCCGCCATCGAAGCCGGCAACAGCGCCTCGATCGTCCTGCACGAGCGCTTCGGCTTCCACACCGTCGGCGAGCTCCCCGAGGTCGGCCACAAATTCGGCCGCTGGATGGACCTGACCCTCATGCAGCGAAACTTCCCCATCGAACCGTGAATCGGCCCGGTCGCTGGGAATTCGCGGTGCGCGCCGATCGGCCTGTGCTCGCACCGAACCAGACGCTGTGGCCGGGCTGACCGACCGGCACCCCGGGGCGTAACGTCAGAGCTGTGAACGACACGCGCCCCACCGCGTCCGCTCGATTCGATACGACCCCGATCGTGGTCGAGAATCTCGGACTCATCGAATACAACGCCGCCTGGGAGCTACAACGGCAGATCGCCGATGAGCGCGCCGCGGGCGAAGGCACCGATCGGCTGCTCCTGCTCGAGCACCCGTCGGTCTACACCGCGGGTCGCCGCACCGAGTCCGAGGACCTGCCGATCGATGGCAGCCCGGTGGTGCAGGTCGACCGTGGCGGCAAGATCACCTGGCACGGTCCCGGCCAGCTGGTCGGCTATCCGATCATCCGCCTCGCCGAGCCCGTCGACGTCGTCCACTACGTCCGGCGCCTGGAGGAAGCTCTCATCCACGTCGTGTCCGGCCTGGGGATCGAGTGCGGTCGCATCGAAGGCCGCTCCGGTGTGTGGCTGCCCGCCACCGAACTGCTCGCCGAGCGCAAGGTCGCCGCGATCGGCGTGCGTGTGCAGCGCGGCGTCGCCTTGCACGGCATCTCCCTGAACTGCAATTCCGCCCTCGACGGCTTCCAGGCGATAGTGCCCTGCGGCATCAAGGACGCCGGTGTCACCACCCTGACCCGCGAACTCGGCCGCGAAGTCACCGTCGCCGAACTCGAGCCCCTCGTCGCCGCCGCGATTGTTGCCGCGCTCGACGGCGAAATTCCCGTTTCGCCCCATGACATTGATCGCACCACCGCGGCTGCGAACGCGCAGGCCCCGAGCGTAGAGTCGGTCCGGTGACTTCCGTCGACGCCTCTGCCCCCGCCGGACGCAAACTGCTGCGCATCGAAGCGCGCAACGCGGAGACACCGATCGAGCGCAAACCCAAGTGGATTCGCACGCGCGCCACGATGGGCCCCGAATACACCGAGCTCAAGAGCCTGGTGAAATCCGAAGGCCTGCACACCGTCTGTGAAGAAGCGGGTTGCCCCAACATCTTCGAGTGCTGGGAAGACCGCGAAGCCACATTTCTCATCGGCGGCGAGCAGTGCACCCGCCGCTGCGATTTCTGCCAGATCGACACCGGCAAGCCCGCCGCCCTCGACCGCGACGAGCCGCGCCGCGTCGCCGAGAGCGTCCAGTCGATGGGCCTGCGCTACTCGACGATCACCGGCGTCGCCCGCGACGACCTCGACGACGGCGGCGCCTGGCTCTACGCCGAAACCGTGCGCGCCATCAAGGCGATCAACCCCGCCACCGGCGTCGAACTGCTCATCCCCGACTTCAACGCCGACCCCGCCCAGCTCGCCGAGGTCTTCTCGTCGCGCCCCGAGGTCCTCGCACACAACCTGGAAACGGTGCCGCGCATCTTCAAGCGCATCCGCCCCGCCTTCCGCTACGAGCGTTCCCTCGCCGTGATCACCGCCGCCCGCGAGGCGGGTCTGGTCACCAAGTCCAACCTCATCCTCGGCATGGGCGAAACCCCCGAAGAGGTCACCGAGGCGATGCGCGACCTCCACGAGGCAGGCTGCGACATCCTCACCATCACCCAGTACCTGCGCCCCAGCCCGCGCCACCACCCGGTCGACCGCTGGGTGAAGCCGGAGGAATTCGTCGAGCATTCCCGGGTCGCCGAAGAGCTCGGCTTCGCCGGCGTCATGGCAGGCCCACTGGTTCGCTCCTCGTACCGGGCAGGCCGCCTCTACGCCCAGGCGATGGCCCACCACGGCCGTGAGATCCCCGAAGCCATGGCCCACCTGGCCAAGGAAGGCACCGCCTCCCAGGAAGCCAGCTCGGTCCTGGCCCGCTTCGGCAGCTGACCTAGACTAAGGGTCCCCTCATCCCCTCGGAAGGACCCATGTCGAAGTTCGAGAACGTCTCCGTCAGCAAGAAGGCCAACGTCTACTTCGACGGCAAGTGCGTCAGCTACAGCCTCGAGATGCCCGATGGCGCCGCGGTGTCGGTCGGCGTGATCCAGCCGTCGTCGCTGCGCTTCACCACCAGCGCGCCGGAGATCATGGAGCTGGTCGCGGGTGAGGCCAACGTGACGTTGGCCGGGATGACCGAGGCCATCACCTACCGTGCGGGCGAGTCGTTCAAGGTCCCCGGCGACAGCGCCTTCGACATCGAGGTCGTCGACACCATGCACTACGTCTGCTACTACGGCTGACGAACCGGAGCCGGGGCGACCAGCGCGGTCGCCCCGGTTCGCCGGATCTACTTCACCAGGAACTCGTCCTTGTACAGCCGGTTGGGCCGCGGGGCCGTGGCCTCGCTCAATTCCACCTGAAAGTCGCTCTCGCGCTTGTTCCTCGGCCGGTAGCTGCCACCGAAGGTGACCATCACCGAACCGCCGACACTGTTGGTGCCCCGCGCCGAGACCGTCTCCCGGCCCGCGTTGAACACCGTCGCCACATCGCGCCCGTCGTTGCCGACCGCGATCTGGCCGTCATGGAAGAACTGCACGAACGTCCCGTTATCCGCACCAACGGTCGCGGCGATCGTGTGACCCTTCTCCGGGTCGAGTTCGAATTCCGCATCGCACTGCTGACGCCGATCCACGGGCCCGGCCGTCCCGAGCGTGCGCCCGATCCCGAGCAACACAGTCTCGCCGAGGGCATTGTGCCGCTCGCAACCTTCTTCGGTCCACAGGTGGGTGGTCGACCAAACCTTCACGCGCCCGTCATCGAAAAGCGACACCCGGTCGTCGGTGCCGTTGCTGATCAGATATTTCGCACTGTTGGGGGCCATAACTCCATCTTCCTCGCTTTCGCGCGCCGAGATCACCCGTTCGGGTGAGCCGATCGCCCACCGCGCGCTGCACGCCAGGTCAAAAGCTTTTGTGCGGTACACCGACGGTCAGACCACCGTCCACCACGAACTCCGCGCCGGTCGAATACGAGGACTCGTCGGACGCCAGATACGCCACCAACGCCGACACCTCATCCGGCTCGGCCGCCCGCGCGAGCGGAATCTGCAAGAAGTCCGCCGGAATCCCCTCGGTCATCGGCGTGGAAATCAGCCCCGGGTGTACCGAATTCACCCGAATCCCCTGCGGCGCGAGCTCCAACGCCGCCGACTTGGTGAGCCCACGCACCGCGAATTTCGTCGCCGTGTACCCGTGCAAACCGGGACTCCCCCGCATCCCCTCGACCGAGGAGATGTTCACGATCGACCCGCCGCTCTTCATCGCGGGCACGGCGGCCTGCATCCCGAGAAACGTCCCGGTCAAATTGATATCGATGATCCGCTGCCACTCGTCCAACGCGAAGTCCACCAACAGATTCCCGTTGACGATCCCCGCATTGTTCACCAGCACATGCAGCCCACCGAACTCCTCGACCGCCGCCTCCACGATCTCCGCCCACTGCGCCGGCTCCCGGACATCGAGATGCCGATACACCACCGCATCCCCGAGTTCGGTTGCCACCGTGGCACCTTCGTCATCGAGCACATCCCCGATCACCACCGACGCACCCTCGGCGACAAACCGCCGAGCATGCGCCGCTCCCATCCCGCGCGCACCACCACTGATCACCGCGACCTTGCCGGCCAACCGTCCCATGTCCGCATACTCCTTCGTAGAAACCGAACCCCCTCACACCGTACGAGCACGAGCCATCCCGGCGGGCCACTTTCTAGAACAGGTTCCACTTGTGGTGAGAACGGGCGTGGACGCTTGGGCGCCCTTCGAGATGCGATAGCCGTCGAATCCGATCACTCAGGACAAGACCCGGACACCCGGTTCGTCCGCGACGCCCTCGCTGGGTTTCACGTCCCGACCGGGCAATGCGAGCGCCACCACCGCCCCGAGGAACGACAGCACCGCCCCCGCCGCGACCGCGGGCACGAACCCGTCCACGAACTCCGAGATCGACCCGTACCCACCGAACCCAGCGAAGATCGCGACCACGACGGCGATCCCGAACACCCCGCCGAGTTCGCGCATCATGCTGTTGGCTCCCGCCGCCTTACCGATCGCCCCGTGCTCGACCGCACCCACTACCGCACTCTGCGCGGTCGGAATCGCCATCGACACACCCACTCCCGCCACCACCAGCGGCACAATCATCGCGGGATAGGACATTCCAGGTTCCACGATGAGCGCGATCCAGCCCAAACCCACCGCCTGCAGCGTCAGCCCCACGGTCATCAACGGCCGCTCCCCCACCCGATCCGCCAGCGCTCCGGCCAGCGGCGCGCAGAAGAACAGCGTCAGCGTCCACGGCAGCAGCCGCAGCCCCGCGCCCAGCGGCCCGTAGTGGAATACCAGCTGCATGAACTGCGCGAAGAAGAACACCGCGCCGAACAACGCCGCGAAGGTCAGGAAGATCGCGACATTCCCCGCCGCGAACCCCCGCGAGGTGAACATGCGAACCGGGAACATCGGTGTGCGCGTGCGGGATTCCCACACCGCGAACAGAATCAGCGCCAGGATCCCGCCGCCGAGCGTCACCACGATCTCCGGATCCGGCCACCCCGCGATATTGCCGCGCACCAGCCCCCACACCACACCCAGCGCACCACCGGTCACCAACGCCAGCCCGATCCCGTCGAACGCCGTGTCCGAGCCGAAGCTCTCCGGAATCCGAGCCAGCACCAGCGGAATCGCCACCAGCCCGATCGGCACGTTCACCCAGAAGATCCAGTGCCACGACAGCCCCTCCGCGATCGCCCCGCCCACCAGCGGCCCACACGCGACCGCCAACCCGGTCACACCCTCG
This sequence comes from Nocardia sp. FBN12, assembly GCF_054031145.1. NCBI lineage: Bacteria > Bacillati > Actinomycetota > Actinomycetes > Mycobacteriales > Nocardiaceae > Nocardia > Nocardia sp. FBN12. Next base: position 801,747 of record NZ_CM132926.1, on the reverse strand, counting down.
AGCACCCCGATCGCCACCCCGCGCCGCGCCGCCGGATAGGCGGCCGAAACCAGCGCCAACGCCAAACTCATGATCAACGCCGCGCCCACACCCTGCACGACCCTGGCCGCGATCAGCGCCTCGACCGAGCCCGCCATCGCGCATGCGGCCGAGCCCGCGACGAAGATCGCGAGCCCGAGCGCGAACATCCGCTGCCGACCGAACCGGTCACCGAGCACCGCCGCCGGGATCAGCAGCACCGCGAAGCTCAAGTTGTAGCCGTTCACCGTCCATTCCAGCATTTCCAGCGACGCCCCGAGATCGTCGCGAATCGTGCCGAGGGCGGTCGAGACAACCAGGGTGTCCAGCGCCGCCATCATCGAGGCGACCGCGGCCAGGGCGAGCACCCAGCGCCGCGTACCTTTCGAAACTGTCGGTGTATCCACGAGGCTTCCTTCCGATAGATCGAGCCTGCACACATACAGACCGACCACCCGGGAAAACTCATCGCGCGCGCACCGATGACTTCACACCACCTGCCCGGTCTGTATTAGCGGGCCGCCATACGCCCAGGCAGAAAGGGATTTCGGATGATCGACACCGACGAATTCGCGTTACGCACGCAGCCGTATCGACGCGAACTGCTCGCCCACTGCTACCGCATGCTCGGTTCCCTCGACGACGCCGAGGACCTCGTCCAGGAGACCATGCTGCGTGCCTGGCGCGGATACGCCGACTTCGAAGGTCGCGCCTCGATGCGCACCTGGCTGTACCGCATCGCCACCAACGCCTGCCTCAACGCCCTGGAGCACAGCAGTCGCCGCGTCCTCCCCTCCGGCCTCGACGGACCGGCCGAACACCCCGAAAACCTGCGCAGCGCCGCCGACTCGATCCCCTGGCTGCAGCCCATTCCGAACATCGTGATCGACCCCGAAACCACCGACCCCGCCGCGATCTTCGCCACCCGCCACGGCACCCGCCTTGCCCTGATCGCCGTCTGGCAGACCCTCCCGCCCCGCCAGCGAGCCGTCCTGATCCTGCGAGATGTGTTGCGCTGGAAGGCAACCGAGGTCGCGGACCTACTCGAAACCACCCCCACCGCGATCAACAGCGCCCTGCAACGCGCCCACGCCACCCTCGCCGATCACACCGCCGACGCCGACCACATCACCGAACCCGACGATCCCGCGGTCAGATCGGTCGTCGATCGCTGGGCGGCCGCGTTCGAATCCGCCGATATGACAGCACTCGCCACCCTGCTCATAACCGACGCCACCTGGGAAATGCCGCCTGTGCCCGACTGGTTCGCCGGCCGCGACCAGATCATTCGCCTGATCACCACGCAGTGCCCCGCCCGATCAGGCACGGCGCGCATGATCCCCGTTGCGGCCAACGGCCAACCCGCCTTCGCCCTGTACATCAACGGCGAGGCCCACTCCCTCCAGATCCTCACCGCGACCCCGACGGGCGTCACCCGAGTCGTGGCCTTCCACGGACCCGAGCGTTTCGCCCCCTTCGGCCTCCCCGAACGGCTTCAGCAGGCGATATTCGTCGCGCCCGACGACTCGAACGAAATGTGCACGTGGTCATAGTGATTCTGCGTCGGGCTGCCGCGATCCTCCATGTAGGACCAGCCGTTGCCGTCGTTGTAGCGCTGCTGCCAGATCACATAGGTGACGCCGAAGCGCGCCTTGTTGGCCAGCACGAAATCGGCGATCGTATTGCCCAGCGCGGCATTCGATGTCATCACGTCGAGTGCCTGCCCCGCGCCGTGGTCGCCGTCGTAGCGACCGTGCGCACCACCGATGTCGGCGACTCCGAACATCTTCTGCAGCAGGTTACCGACCTGCGCCACATGCGGCAGAGTCCCGTTGAACTCCGTCCCGCACAACACCTTCACCTTCAGCGCCGACAGCGCCGCCATCTCGTCATCGGCCCGGACGATCGGGCCCGGCTGCGGCTGATCGTTCGTCGGCGCGGCGGCGATCGGATCGGGTTCGATCGCCGAAGTCGACAGCGGTTCGACCGAAGCCACTGCCTCGACGTCCGCACCCGGCCGCATCACCATCATCAACATGCCGGGAACGGTCGCCGCGAGACTGCATACGGCCAGCGGCAGGCGACTCTTGGGAGCCGACGGTTTGCGATGCGAAGCAGTCACGTTGTCTATCACCAGTCATTGTCGAGAACAGGTCACTGTCAGATTACGAAATGGTCGCGGAAAAGTCACGCCCAGACACATACCAACAGTTGGACCAGCATCTATCACCGACAACGATCGCGCAATCCTTCCCCCGCGTGTCGCGGGCGTGGGCGGCACGGCCCTGTCGACCGCACGTGAATTCGAATTCCTCCCGCACCTGGCGTCATCGTCGCCGGGATGGCGATTATCGGCACCACCGCGCGCCCCATCCGTCGGCACCCGCGTAGCGCCGACCGACCTCCATGACTCCAATTCTGGCTTATGGCAATTGAATTCGAGCATGAACCGCTCGGCATCATCCACCGATTCGTCGGCACCATCCACCGATCCACCCCCACGATCCACACCCCGACGATCACATCAAGAACCCGGTACCGGCAGTATCGTTAACAACCACCAGCGGTACAGACTGCTGGACACCACGTCAAAGGAGACGGTTGTGCCGGATGCCCTGGATCAACTCACCGCAACACTCGGCGTCTCACCACCACCCGACTTCGCCACCCTCACCCCCGACGAGCTGACCCGCCTCGACGACTACGTCCGCACCGCCCTCGATCACCGCAAGGCCGCCCTCGACGGCGCCCTCGACTCCGGCATGCGCCTGATCCCCCGCCTGGCCCGCCCCGCCGTCAAGAAGGTACTCGGACTATGACCGCCACCCACCACACCGCCGCCGAGCTCGCCAAACTGGCCCGCGTCCTCGACCGCGACCCCGCCGACCTGGACTTCCTCGCCACCCTCCCACCCGAGGCCCTGCGCGAATTCCGCGACCAGATCACCGATCTCATCGCCGGCCGCGAAGCCCGCCGCATGCAGCGCATCGGCGCCGCCGCCAAACTCGTCCCCGCCCCCATCGCCGCCAAGATCACCGAAGCCGCCTTTGGCCCCGTCCTCGCGGCCGCGGTCGCCGGCTCAGTCGACCCTTCTCGCGCGGTATCGATCGCCGGTGCCCTCTCTCCCCAGTTCCTCGCCGACGCCACCCGCACCCTCGACCCACGCCGAGCCGCGGAAGTGATCGCCGAGGTCCCCGCCCCGATGGCCGCGGCCGTCGCCAGCGAATTGATCCGCCGCGGCGACTATCTGACGATGGGCCGCCTCGCAGGCTCGGTCCCCGACTCGGTCCTGCGCGCAGCCCTCCCACACGCCTCCGACCTCGACATCCTCCACGTCGGCTACTACCTCGAGGAAACCTCAGCCGCCGACCGCCTCCTCACCCTGGTCGCCGACCGCGTCCCCGGCACCATCCGCGCAGCCCACAACGCAGGCGAATGGCCCAAGGCCATCACCCTGTTCGACCTCCTCGGCCCCACCGAACGCTCCAAACTCGCCGACGTCGCCGCCGCCCAAGAAGACGAAGTCATCGACGGCCTCCTCACCGCGGTAGCAGACCTCGACGCCTGGGACACCTTCCTCCCCGTAGCCGCAGGCATGAGCCCGAACCCCCTCCAACGCCTAGCCCAACGCCCCACCATGCAAAACCCCACCCTCCTGACCGAAATCACCGACCTGGCCATCACCCAAAACCTCTGGCTCTCCTTACTCCCCCTGACCACCCACCTCTCCCCGACTCAACTCCACACCGTCGCCGACCGGGTAGCCACCGAACCCGACGCCTCCCTGACCACTCTCATAGAACAAGTCCACACCGAAAACCACTGGCCCACCCTGCTCCACATCGCACTCCATCAAGCCGCCCCCGCTCGAGCCCGCACCCTCACCCTCCTCAACGAGTCCCCCGACCTGGATTCCCTCGTCGCCACCATCACCACCCAGGACCCCACAACCTGGCAAGCCATCTACGAAGCCCGCGACGAAACCCCCGAACCCCTCCGCACCCTCCTGGCTACGCAGGCGACTCGATGCGGTCAACCGAACCCAGCCTCGACCTAACCGCCGACCGCCCCAATTACTCTCCGCCCATGCACGCAATCGGCACCCGCCGGCGAAACCAACCCGCCCCACCCCACGCGATCTTCGCCGCCCTCACCAACCCCGATCGCGACCCCACCCGCCCCTGGCTGAAATTACTCAAAGACGAACAACGCCCCACCGTCCTCGACAGCGAACACCCCACCCTCGTCATCTGGTCCACCCTCTGGCCCAAACACCCCTCCGCCCGCCTACATTTCGACCTCCCGCCCGACAACCACGGCGGCACCAACCTCCGCTGGACCCTTTACGTCGCCTCCCCCGACCTCGACACCTCCACCCTCGGCCACCTTCGCCACCGCATCAACACCCTGATCAACGCCAACCTCCGCCGCTCATTCGGCCAATAATCCGAACCGATCCGCACTGCATGCCGGTATCGGAGGGTCTCGCGCGTGGCCGAATCGGCATGCGCATTCAAGGACGACACCCGCCAGCGCCCACAACCGCCGCAACTCACCCGCATCGGTCGGTACCGGACGGTCGTGAATCACCGCCAATGCTCGAATCACCATCGCCTGCAAGCGAGTTCCATCATCCAGCGCATGCGGATCATCTACCGTTTCATCCGCGAAAACCGGCAACGGCTGCCCCTGCGCCGGAATCGCCCCCAGAACCCGCAGCGCCGACTCCAACAATGTCCGCGTTCGTGGAATGGACTGCTCGACCAGCCCCGCCCGCTCCATCGCCGCCACCCACCCCGCGCGCACCGGCTGCGCGGCAACCACCGAATGGGCGCCGAGCCACTCCCACAACTCCCGCCGGTCCAACGACCGTGCTGCCATCAAGCAGCCCTGTCCTCGATCGGACCGACCATCCGCTCCACCACGTCCCGACCGGTCAGCCCCGTCAGCTCGACCAACACAGCGTCGAGCCGCGCGCAGTTGACGGTATATTCGGCACCGGGCAACGCGGCCATCCCGAACAGATCGGCCAACGCCGTCCGCTGCTCGGTACCCGACATCGCGACCTTCACCGAAGCCACCGCCCGCCCACTGCCGAGCCGGTGGTGCAACGCGTGCCACAACGGCATCAAGTCCGCTGACAACGCTGCGATGGGAACCTTCGGCATATCGAGATGCTACTGCTACTCGAAAGTGCGCAATGTCAACTGTCACTTCACTTCTCGAATGTACGTCACTCCGAATGCCCTGACTTGGCGGAACTCCTGGCGGGTACTTCCGAATTCGAGCCAGCCGCCGTCTTGCTTCTGAAAGATGTCGAGGCCACGGCCGAGGTTGATACGCCATCCGTTGTCTGTACGGATCCAGCGATCGTGCCCGCCGGGATCTTTGGCCACCTCCATCTCGATGCCCTGTTTGGCAGATCCCTCCATGATCTGATTGAGCATCTGCAACTGCTTCTTCTGGTACTCCGGGGCGGCTTCGAGCACAGTGAACAGTTTGAATTTCACCTCATCGGCCGGGTCTTTGGCCGAGGCTATCAAGGCAAGCAACTCGACGAGGTTGCGGCCCTGGTGGCTCATTCGGATGTACGGGTCGTGCAGCTCGATCTCGGACGCGCCACGCAGGTACGGCATGAGCAGAGACTCATAGGAGAGGCCGCGTTGATTCTCGACGAAGTCGCGCTGACCCTGGAATAACTCCGCTGTGATCGCGCCGGGCAGGGCCACTGCCTCCGCGCCAACCGCGCCTGGTGCGCGGCCAATCGGATCGGTGAGATCCCCACCATCGTCCACCGCGTCGGGGCCGCCTCGGTGATAGTGCCGGGGGTACTCGTCCTCCTCCAGGGTGGTGACCGCCGTCCATTCTCCCGCGAGCGGCTTGTACCCGAACTTCACCGCAGCCATGGTGTCGTCTATCCGCAGGATCTGATCCTTGACGCGCTTGCGGCCCTCGACCGCGAAGTGCAGAATCTCCTCGATCTCCTCGGCGGTGGCCTGCTCATGCGGGTAGAGCAGCTTCATCAGACCGGAGAAGGTCTTGTGGATGCCGTCACGGTCACGGGTGGAGATGTCCGAGCCGAGGGTGAAGTACCGCTGGTAGCGGTCGGAGTAGTCGAGGTCGCGCATCGACTTGAGAACTTCGGCGATGTAGTCGACGACAAAGCCGTAACCGCCGCAGAACATCTCGCTGCGGATCGTGTCGATCTCCCAGCCGGGAATGTAGAAGTGCAGCCGGTCGAGGTAGGCCGAGTCGTGATAGCTCTCGGGGAGCTCGTCGAAGAGGTCTGAGTGCTTGAGCATGTATGGCACTGTGTGCGAGGTGTTGCCGACGAATACCATCGACGCCTCCGCGCCCAGAGTCTCGACACCACGGGAGAACGACTTGTTCGCCATGTAGTTCTTCATGATGTCAACCAGCGCTTTGTCGGCGCGCTTCTTCTTGCCCGCGAACTCGTCGAACGCGACGACGTCCCAATAGCCGAGCAGGCCGATCTTGCCGTTGGCATTGTTCACGAACAGTTTCGGCACGGTGATCTCGCCGCCGGAGATCAGCATGCCGTGGGGCGAGAACTCGGAGTAGATGTGCGATTTACCAGTACCCTTCGGGCCCAGTTCGACGAGGTTGTAGTTACGTTCAACAAACGGGATCAGCCGGATCAACTGCAGCATCTTCGCACGTCGCCCGAACATCTCGGGGTTGAAGCCGATCGACTGGATCAGCAGCTCGATCCACTCATCCGTGGTGAACTCGGCGCGAGCGGCGAGGTAACCGGCATAGTCGAAACTCGACATCTGGATCGGCTGCAATCGACCCAGAATCCAGGGCACCAGGCGGGCGTCGTCGCTGTGGAAGTATTCGATGTCGCACAGGCACCACACTCCTCCCACCAGCAGTTTCTGGTTCGCGTTCACCGTGCTCGGGTCCACGACCACCCCGCTGATGCCGAGGTTCGCGAACGACGCCTGATAGACGTCGTCCTTCTCGTTGAGCGTCACACTGACCCGGTCGATGATCCGGAAGCGGCCCTTCTCACGGATCTTCGACTTCACCAGCTCCGACTCGTTGCGGTGCACGTAGTGCTCAGCGAGGATCCGGCGCACCTTCTCGATGCCCTCCTGGATCGTCGCCTCGTCGTCGGTCGCGGCGAACTGCCCGAGCAAATACTCCAGCACGTAGGACGGGACGATCGCATTGCCTTTGACGGCCTTGACGAGGTCCTTGCGTACGACCGCTCCGGGGAAGTGCGCGTTGATCTTGCGATCCAGCGCCGTCGGCTCGGTGACAGCGTCCGCGGGATCGTCGTCGAGCGCCTGCTCGTCGAGGGCCGCTTCGGTCAGGTCGATGTGGTCGCTCATCAGAAATCCCATCCGTCGTCACCGGCGAAGGCCCGTTTGATCGTGTACGGCGCGCTCTTGTATTTCTTCCACTGGTCCGTGCCTTCGATCGGCTCGGAGAGCCGGAATTCGACGCTGTGGTTATTGGCCTCGTCCGCATCTTTACTGAGCAGCAGTGTCACGCTCTGGAACCGGTCGCGTCCAGCATCGCTACTCGAGTCGAAGGTCATCTCCTTCTCGTCCGAGATGAGCGTGTCGCCGAAGTAGAGGCCGACGCGCAATCGCCGCGCAGGCTTGTGCGGCTCCACCTTGGTCGATTGATACAGCTTGACGACGACCTGCCCGGTCGTGATCCGATCCGACTCGGGATGGACGTCGACGTTCACCGGTGTCACGGTATCGCTGCGACGTTTGTTGATCTGGATCACCGGCACCACGATCTCCTGCAACGAAGCACCCCCGTGGACGAACTGGAATCCGGCTCCAGGCTGCACGATTCGCTGGATCGAGTTCGGAATCTGCATTTCCAGCTCACTCGACAGTCCAACCTGGTCCGGCTGGAAGGTCGTGAACGCGGAGTCCTTCTTGAACCCTCGCCCGAGCACGTAGCGCCTTGTCGACTTCACGATCTGCTCACCCTGCGGTTTCACCGTCAGGTTGAACTGCGCAGCCAGCTTGGAACGCTGATAGAGGAACCCGTGATCGGCGGTGACGATGATGTTCGTAGCGTTCGCACTCGCGAGCTTCTTGACGATGTCGATCAACTCGCGAACCGCGTCCGCTGCCGCCGTGAATGCTCGGTGCTCGGAGACCGCCTTGTCACCTGTCGCATCGATCGTGTCGTGGTAGACGTACACCACCTGATTCGACGAATACAAGTCACGACGATCGGCCGGCTTCATCTCGACGAAGTCCTTGGCCTGGATCGCCGCACCGCCGACAGAATTGAGAATCTTGTCGCGGTTCGTGGTGCCGTCGGACCGCTGTCCGTCGACCAGTACCGGATCACCACCCTCGGAATGCGCCAGCGTTGTGTGCGGAAGCAATGCTGCCATCCCGAGTTGGGTGTAGGACGGCAGCACCCCGAGCATGGCGTCAATGGCGGCGGAGAATTTATTCTCGCCGCGAATCTTGCTGCTCAGTTCGTCGGCGACCTCGTACCGGAGCGCATCGGAGACGATCACAACGGCCTTCTTACGACCCTTGAGAATCGGCGCGACGTAGTGGTCGTAGAACGAAGATTGGGAGGTCATGCCGAGGGTGCGCCACTGGGTGACAGCATCGACCTGCTGCTGCCACGCCACCCCTAGCGGGGCGAGGAAATCGGTGACATACGCCTTCTCAACCAAATCTGCCAAAACCTCGATCGGCTGCTTGAACTCGGCGGTCAGATACGCCTGAGTGAACTGTCGATAGCGCTGGTCGATGCGGAACCACTCGTCGCGATACCGTGTCAGTCCCTCGCCGAAGCTGGAGATCTGGTAACTGGCGTTTCGGATCGCCGGAAGCAATTCGGCTGCGGCGCTGAGCCCCTCATACAGGGTTGCGTAGTCGTCGAACCAGAAGCTGTCGCGCCGCCGGGCGCTGATCGCATCGTCGATTTCGCGGTACGGCATAGTCTGCGTGCTGATCCCCTCGACCAGCCGCCGGATCACTTCACGCTCGCTGGCATCGAACACGTCAGTGACCTTCAGCGTCTCCCACGCGATCTCACTGACGTGGTCGGCGTAGTCGAGGTTGCCCTCAACGGTACGGGCCAGCGACTTCATCGCTGCACTGCTGCGCTTGGAGTCGCGGAAGCCGCGGAAGTCGAGGGCGAGGTTGCGCGCCTTGTTCGACTCGGTGACCCCGAATTTGTCAACGGCGCGCTGGAACATCCACAGCACGAAACCCGCCACCGTCGGCGCCGGTGACACGTACCCGTAGATGCCAGCGGCTCCTGCCCAGTAGAAGTCCGCGAGCCCGTGGGTGGCGAGCGCGTCGAACCCAGCGGAATCGTCGTCGGCGTGGCGCATGAGCAGTGTGCGGGTCAGTTCGGAGAAGCTGTGCTCTTTCTGGGTCAGCAGTACCGCACACATCTGCGCCCGCACCACCGTCAAGTCATCGCCGAGCAATGGCAGCGCGGTGAGCTTCGCCACCAGCTTCGCGTCGTTGAAGAACAGCGGATGCTGGGCGATCAACTCGTCGGAACCGGGTGCTGTCAGCCCGAGGTCAACGCGCATCAACGCGACCCGGTCGGCGGTGAACACCGGACCGTAGGCCAGCTCGACGTCGAGCAGCCAGTTCCCGACGCCTTCGGGCACACGCCCGCAGCGATAGATCAAGAATTTGGCTGTCGGTTCCGCGCGCAGCACACGATGCTTGATAGCGAACTCGTCGTCGGCGACACGCAGCACCGTCACCCCGTTCGGTGCGTGTGCGTCGAGGTCTGCCGCGTAATCGCCATCGACGTCGTGCCACACCACGATGCGCCGTGATTCGAAACGGGCCACTAGATGGTCGGCGATCGCGGGACTCCTACTCATGCTGCGACCCTTCAGTTTTCGCTTCCAGCTCGCGCAGTGCCGCGAGGTCGGCCATGTCGGCCTCCAATGCCGCCTGGTGTTGTCGAGCCGCATCGAAATCTGCGTAGCGGTTTTCAGCGAGTGCGCGAGCCACCTCCGCTCGCACAGTGCCTGCGTGGGTGAGTAGTTCGCGATCGTTGAAGGCGAGGAAGGCGTCGAGCTTGTTCGCCCAATCAGCCATCGTCATGGCGGTGCGCCGCTCGGCCTGGTCTTCGGCATAGTCGAGATACATGGTCACGATGCGGTCGAGTTCGCTGATCTCCGCGCTGGCGAGATAGTTCTTCGCGGTGACGACGTCGCCCTTGCGTACTACGGTGCCTGCCCAGGTGGTGAGGCCCATGTCGGGCGTCGTGGCCCGGATGGAGCGGATGCGCTCCAACCACTCGTCGAAGTAGTCCCACCCGTCAGCGGCCTTCAGCTTGGCGTCGTCCATAGCGAAGCCCTTGACGAGATACTCGCGCAGCACGCTGGTTGCCCACTGACGGAACTGCACGGCGCGCGGTGACGTGGAGCGGTAACCGACGGCGAGCACCATGTCGAGGTTGTACACCTTCACCTCGCGGCGTACCGGCCGGGTCCCCTCGGTGCGAACAATCAACTCAGAGTTGATTGTTGCCTCGCTCACCTCGCCATCAGCCAATACGCGCGCGATGATCTGCTGCACGTTCTGGAGTGAGGAGTCGTACAGCTCGGCGATCTGCGCCTGGGTGAGCCACACGGTGCCACCGGATGCGCGCAGCTGCACCCGCGCGCCATCACCGGACTGATAGAGGATGATCTCGCCATCACTCATCGCTCGCCTCCAAGCCGACGATCTTGCGCACTGCCGGGTAGAACTTCGGGTAGTTCACCTTGACGCCGTCGTCGAGATCGATCTCGACCCGCTGTGTGGCAAGGGGATAGAGCACGTCGTGTTCGTAGTCGCGCAGCTCGGCGAGCACCTTGCGCAGCCGATCGGCTTCCTTCTGATCCTTCGCCGATGCCCCACCGGCAGCCGCCGCTTCGGCACGCTCGAGTGCCTTGCGCAGCTTGTTCTCGTACTCGCGCAGATACTCATTGAGGACGGTCGAAACCGTTGACGGGGTGTACCTGTGCAGGTAGATCAGCGCGTTGAACGAGCCATTGGGGCTGGAGAACATCCAGTAGATGGGGCGCTTCTTGTAGCGCTTCACATGATCGTCGTAGAACTTCGACTTGCCTGCCTTGGTGATGAAGTAATCGCGCAACGTCTTCACGCCCAACGATTCCTCCACGAACCGCAGGCTCTCCTCGAAGTGCTCCGCACCGAACGCAACCTTCAGGAACTGCCGGAATTGTTCGACAACGTCATCTTCGAACCAACCGTCATCTACGAAGGGAATGACGTTGTCGGCATCCGGCATATACCTGACTTCACTGGCTGAGCCTGCCGCAACCTTCGCGAGATAGTCTTGGCGCGTTGCGCCCTGATCGGCGAGGATCAGGCCCGGCTCATCAAGACTGTAGCGGCCGAACATGCAGCCTAGCGCGTAGGAAATCAACTCTGCGGCGAGATCCGCTCGCTCCAGAGCCTCATACTCGGCAGCTGTTTTGCCAGGTCCGTATCTGAACTCGACGTTACGCGTTAACGAGACCCGATGCAGCGGCACATCGGTCGGCACCTCACCGATCAAGCCGTATGCTTCCGCGACGACGCGATTATTCTCAACCTCGCACTCCTGCTGGCGTTTGGCAAGAACCATCGACTCGGCCGAGTAGGCGTCAACTGCATCCACAAGGTTCGCCGATCTTAGGGGCACAAGCGGATTGCTGGTGAAATCCCACGATGTCTCGAAACTATCCCAATCACCTTTTGATGCGACCAAAGCATCGCTCACGGCTTGCACATTCAAGGAGGACCGCAATTTTGGGGTTGGCATATTTCCTACAGCCGCAAGCCGAAAGTCCAAAGTGGGACTGGTTGCCGCTAGGACCACTCGGAGGGCAGAGCTATTCATAAGTGACAGCAACTGAATCATGTCAGATTCCGGAGCGAACAGCGATGGTGCGGTTGAGTCAAATAATTGCCCCTCCGGATACCAACGAATTGAAAACTCACCGGAGGTTACTCGCCCCCATGAAAGTGAAGACTTAAAGTACCGGTCTTCACTGCGGATTGACTTCGTGTATGAACCGCCATACTGCTCAATTACCTCGGACTTTATCTCAGCACCATCTTGAGCCCAGTTGATTACGAACTGCTGGTTTCCGTACCACCGCCTGAACTCTCCGCCTTTCTTGTGCGGAAACCAGCGCCCGCCCCGTTCGCGTGCCTCACTACGGCTAGCGCATGTAAATTCAGAACGAGACATAGAAACTTCCCACCAGGACCTAAGATGCCGTGCATTATCGCCGGTCGTCAGGCCTTCTCTAAGCTCGACCTGACTTTTCAGCGGAAGACCACGCGTAAAGGCGGCACGCACGGCGTCCGAGAGCCAGTATGCGATCGGCGCCCCAGGCACCTTTGCGAAGTCCTCAGATGAGGCCATAAACCGCCACTCGCACTCGGTTCGCTGTGCGGCGTCTAGCAAAGCGGTGCGTTTCGCAGCTTCGTTCTCTCCATCAACGACACGGACAAATCCTGCGGGGCGAGAGGTATCTCGCCCCGGTTCGAGCACAAAGGCGGTCGTTGACACGACAGAGCCGCCGATCGAATCGAAGGCTCGTTCACCGAGATGGGCCATCGATACCGGCGGGCTGAGACGAACGATCTTCTTACGTAGCACTTCGTAGGAGGAGATGAACATCCACGACTGCATCGTGATCATGGCAGTGGCACCGTGGGAAACTGTCAGCGCCAGGCATCGCTGGATGAACATCGCGAAGAGGTCCGACTTCGCATCCTTGAACTCGGACTTGGCGAATTCGGCAAGCCGCGCATCCATGTTCTTGCTGCCCATGTACGGCGGGTTGGCAGTGACCACCGAGTACTCGCGGCTCAACATCTGCGCCTGAGAAACGGCCTTGCGCGCGCGGACCAAGGTGTCGTAATAGAACGTCGCTTCCTGGTCTTTCAGGCGTGCCAAGGCCGCAGCCGCCTGCGCGGTCACATCTGCGTCCGGTCGGATCAGCGAACCCAATATGTCCGCGTCGCGGAACTGATTCCAGAACGCCGCTTCGGCATCCCGGTCCCCATCCTTCGTGATGAGCAGATCCAGCTCATCGGGCGTGAAGGAAATCGGCTCGATCACGCAGACCTGTGGCGGAACTCCCGAACGAGTGAGGAATCGGCGGTCTTTCGCCCGCGCCTTCATCGTGAGCGCGAACGCGGCGAGCGCTCCGGCGCGAGGGTCGATCTCGGTGCCGTGGAGGTTATGGGTGAGGATCAGGCTCGGGATCTCGGACGGCGCGTAGCCCTCCTCGTCATAGATCTCATACAGCAGATCGAAGGCATAGGTGAGCATGTGGCCCGACCCGCACGCAGGGTCGATCACCGTCAACTCCTCCGGCCCCGAAATCTTCAGGAAGTCGCTCTCTTCGTCCACCGGCGCGATGTAGTAGTCCATCCGCTCGATCAGACGGGATTTCGGGCGGTTGAGCATCCACAAACGCCCCAGCGAGTTCTCGAGAAGGTAGCTCACGATCCAGTGCGGAGTGAAAAGTTGGGTAGCGGCGGGGATCTCGTCGGCACCGGCCTTCTTGTTCTTGCTGAACCCGGCGAAGACCTCGTCTTTGCGTTCCGAGATGTAGAACTGGTAAAGCCAGCCGATCACTTCGACGTCGTCACAGACCTTTTCGGTAAGCACCTCTCGGGCCCGCGACAACAAAGCCCCATCCGCGAGCAGTCCTGCGGGCACCAGCAGTTCGGTGTAGGCGCCCTCGGCCTCGAACATGAACGGCATCGTCTTGTGCCAATAGCGGCAGTACGCGGTCAGCAGCAGCGCATAAGCCTCACCCTCGGCATCGGTGCTACGGCGGCTGCCGTCGAGCAGACCGGTGATCGCGTCGTGGACGCGAGGATTGGCGACAACCTCGGTGTCGAGGTCGCCGCGCTTCGCGTCGGCCAGGATCTCCGACTGGCCGTGTGCCTGGCCGTGGGCCGGCGAGACGACCCCGGCGTTGGTGTAGCCGTGGGCGTCCATGAAGCGCAGCGCGATGAGCCGGTTGAACCAGGTGTAGGCGACCTTGTCGATCACGTGCTTGCGACCGTGGTCGGCGATCGCCGACTCGAGCAGGCGCACCGTCTCGGTGCTCTCGCTACGCGCGAGGGATCCTGAGCCGAGCACCGCCGACAGGCGCGCCTCGACGGCGACGATCAGTTCGCGCCGGGCGGACTTCGCGAAGCTCTCCAACGGTTTGGTGTCCATGCTGCGTCCTTGAACTCGTGCCCGCGAGGGCGTGGGCACTAGAGCGTGATGCGCTTGTTGTCCTTGATCGTCGCGAGCAGCGTCGCGCGCAGCTCAGCGAGGTAGGCGTCGACCTGCTCCGCTGTCTCCAAAACCCCACCGGCTCCTGGCATTTGAATCTTCTTGATCGAGATGCTCTGCTTCGCTGGCGGCGGCACCGGCACAACCGTCGATTCGCCATCGACGGGTTTTTTCGGTGTCGGAGCCTTCGCGGCTTCGAGCTCGTCGAGAATCGCCGGGTAGATCGTGTCCGTGAACTGTTCGGTGAGGTGCCGGATCGTCGGGATCTGGATCTCTTGTCGTATCCGGGTCCGCAGCTGCTCGGTCTGGCGGGTCACCGAGCTACGAGCTGCCTCCGTCGCCGCAGCGAACGCCGCGCTGCCCGGCACCAGATTCCAGTACTCGTCGATTTCCGTTGTGGCCGCGCCGCGTTCCTTGGTGAGTACACCGTCGAGCTGTTCGCGCAATGCCGTGACCGCGCTGCCGAGTTGTGTGGTCTTACTGCCACGGAAGATCTGGGCGTCCTCGAGCGCTGTCTCGATCCCATCGGCGACTCCGGCAGGCAGGTAGCTGATGTTGGTGCTGTTGGCCTGCATGAATTCACGGGCGCGGTCGTAGATGTCGCGCTGGTTGCCGTTGAGGAACGCCTTGATCGGATCGATCGCGTTGTCCTTGGCGTCGAGCAGATCGTCGGCACCGGCGAAATGCTCGACGAACCACGCCGGCGGATTGGCGCACAGCTCGGTCAGGAGTCTGATCGGCTCGTCGAGCTGGTCGATGAAAGGGTAGGTAGCAGCGGCGCCGGAACGCAGTGCTTTCAACTCTGCGAGTCGCGCTTCGAGATGGTCCTTGCCGACCCGGCCGAGTTCGGCGGCATCCTTGGTGATCGCGCCGTCGTCGGTGAACTCTATGACGAACTTGCGGAACAGGTTCACGACCTTCTGGTCGTAGACCCGCTGCGGCGCGACAATCAGATTCGGATAGCGCTGGGTATTACGCAGCACGCCGACGATCTCCGTCCGCGCCAGCGTCTTACCGTCGATCTGCATCTCGATCTTGGTCTGGCCAGCGAGATAGGCGACCACGGCGGCGACGGACCACTGGTCCCAGCCGTAGGGCTTGGCCGTGTACCGCGCGAGGAGTTGCTTCATCGTGACCATCTCGTGCCGCTTGCCGCGCATCACCAGATGTCCGAGCAGATCGCCGGCCGGGACATCGAGGACGCCACCGGTCTCGGCGACCAGGCCGTCGGCCGGGCTCACCAGTCCGCCCAGGCTCTGCTCGCTGAAGGTCTTACCGCCGAGCATGCCGAGGTTGGTATAGGTGGCGGCGATCACCTTGCCGAAGCCGTCGTTGATGCGATTCTGCGCATCCGTGGCGGTCACCTCGAGGATTCCGGCGTTGTGGATCAGTGTCGACGCCCCGGCCGCTGTCCGGAGACGTTCGACGATCTCCTTCTCCCGCTCGGCGTTCTGGGAACCCTTCTCACCGAGAATCCGGGTTTCGACCGGGGTGCGGCTCGACCCCTGCGCACGCTTGACGTACTTCTCCGTCTTCAGCAGCAGACGCAGGTCGGCGAGGATCCGGTTCGCCTCCACGGGGAGCGCGACGCGAAGTTCGTCGAGCCCCGAGCTTTGCGACTGGATCTGCTCCAGACTGAAATCGGTCTCCGGGCTGATGAAGTGCAGCGACAACTCGTACTGCTTGCCGTACGGCACACCGTCGAGCTTGTAACCGAACGCGAAGTTCTGGCCGTTCTTGGTACTGACTTTCGTGGCCTTCACCACCGACTCGGCGAGCAGCTTGTTGAGTTTCGCGGAGACCTCGGAACTGTCGATGTCGACGTCCTTGATCTCCTGCTCGATCTTCTGCTCCTCGTTGGTCAGGTAGTCGTAGAGGTCGCCGTTGCGCTGAATGTAGGTCTGCGCCTCCAGCGTGTTCAACGCCTCGACCACATCTTTGCCGAGCTGGGTCAGATCGACGCCGAAGCGGTCGTAGACCAACACCGTGAGATTGCGGGGTGTGGCCCTGAAGCTTTCGACGTACTTCACCAGGAACAGTGCTTTGAGCAGCCGCACGGCGAGTGAGCTGAGCTTGCCGCTGGCGCAGGCGTTCTCAGCGTTGATGACCGCACGCTGGTTGGCCGACTTCAGCGATCTCCGGATGCCCTCGAACATTTGGTCGAAGGACGCGAGAGTGCCGAGCGGGCGGTCAGCGAGGCGGGTAGCGACTTCTTGGACAACGCCGAGCATGGAACGCTCACCGACCGAGCTGTTGCGGCCCTCGAAGATGTTGTGGTCACTGATCGACTCTATCGCGGCCTGGAACAGCGGGAATTGGTAACCGACGAACGGGTACGTTCCGACGAAGTGCTGCTCGTCGCGGTAGTTCGAATAGTGGCGGCCCTCGACGAAGTCGAACAGGGTCTTGAAATTCGCATGCTCCGCGTCGTAGATCGCCTTGATGTCGGTGCTCGCATCGTCAGTTTTGGCCAGGAGGCGCTTGCGAATGACTTCTTCGACGTCCTGGCTGGTGAGTTTGAGACGATTCTTAAAGCGCGCCTGGATCTTTGAGAAGTCGCTCGCCTGCTGTTTGGTGCGGTCGCCGCCGACCTTCTCCATATCCTCCTGGGAAGTCACGAAGACCCACGCCCGCCCTTGGCATTTGGTGGCCAGCGATTCCGCGATGGTTTGTAGGTTCAGCATGAGCTGGGTATTGGTGCCGATGAACTGGCCGACCTCATCGACGAAGAAATTCAACCGGTAGCCAGCGGGCTGCCGGTTGAGCCACGTCGCGACCTCGTCGGCGAAGTCTTCGATCGAGACCGAATGGTTGTTGCTGTACTGGCGGATGATGCCGGGGCTCTCGGAGCCGTTGACCTCCGCGAAAGCCTTGTCGATGTTGCCCGCTTCGAGAGCGGACTGTTCTCGGCCCTGGGTCCACGGGATTCCCGCGATCCGCCCGAAGGATTCCTTGAAGGCGGCGTACTGGTCCCGGGAGTCGAGGTCGCGCTCGAACCGGGCGATATGGCCTTGGTTGCCGTAGTAGCCGCGGGACTCATCGAAGATCTTCACGAACACCTTGAGCAGGGCGTCCTTCTGGTCCTTCGAGATCAGGGTGGCCTTCTGGTCGATGTTGAACAGCAGGCTCTTGGCTTCGATCCGCTCGGCCTTGTCGATCAACGCCGGGAGGAACTCGCCGTCGGCTTTCGCCCGAAACTGTGCGCAGACGGTGGCACGGGGGAGGTCGTGGCCGTCGATGTCCCCGAGCAGATGGGCGAGCATCTTCAACAAGTGCGACTTACCGGAGCCGAAGAAGCCCGACAGCCACACACCGTTGGCGTTGGTGTAGTTCGTGTACGCCTCCAGTGCCTGCTCGACGCCTTTGGCGGCCTCGTTGGTGAGGACGTATTCCTCTACCTCGGTCACTAGGTGTGACGTTTCGTCGGCCTTGATGACACCCTCGATCGAACGGTCGATCGGCTTGGCGAAGATCTCATTGATCGTGGTCATGCTCATGGCTCTTGCTCCAGAATGTCCTTGGCCCGGTAGTAGCTGTCGCTCGCGCCGAGATTCAGCGCACGGAGCTGGTGTCCGGCCGATGGGGTGAACTCATAGGTCCCCGGAAACCAAGCCAGCAACGGGTGGGCCACCACCACGCTCTGTAGGTTCTCGAGCACCGTGTGCGTACGGATGAACGGAAACACCTCACCGATACCGGTGAGGAAGACCACGGTTCGGTTGGGCGCGGTGGTGTTGGTGTTACTTCCTGGTACAGCATCGAGCCGAGCGCGGATCGCCGGGGCGAGGTGATCGTACGGATCGAGCATGCCTTGGAGCATCTCGCGGAACTCGGTCTTGTCCATCGTCGGCTCCGCCTGGAGCACGCGGTCCCAGACACCACGTTCGGTGAGGAGTTCGACGGCGAGGTCGTAGAGGTTGATGTCGACCACGCCGATACCGTCGTCACTGTGCAGCTTCGTGGTCACCCGGTCACGCACATCATCGACATCTTCGGTCCAGGTCGGCGGAAAGGGGTAGATAAAAAAGGGGACGTCCTTGGAGAGGCCCTCCATCTTCAAGAACCGGTCGCTACGCAGCACGTCGTAGACGTGCTTCTCCTCCTGAGCGAGGTTTCGCTGGGCTGTTCTCATCGCTGCACCTGATTGCCTGAGGAGGTGAATGGTGTGGTTGTCGGGAAGAACCGAAGGTCGCTGGGCGTGCGACGGGCCAACATCTCGGCGACGCGATCGGAGATTACGGCGGGAACGATGTCGCCTGTATCAGTAAGCAGACCTGCCTCCCCGAGCATCCGGAACAAGGTCTGCCGAAGCTTCTGTCGCGTGGATGACTTCAAACCGTCGAGTTCGGGATGCCACAAGCTCTTGCCGGTGATGAACCGGTCGAAGTCGTCGGCGCCTAGGCTCGGCCTCATCAGCAGGAAGCGCTCACGCAGCACATCCTCAGCGAAATCACCGATCAATGCGTAGCGGCGACAGGCTGCGGCCCACATCAGGTGGCGCTGCTCCGTCGGGCTACCGTCGACGAGTAATTCGATCTCATCGTCATCGAGCGCCGAAAGTCGCTGAACGGTCTCGCGGGCGAGCCGGATGAGGGATGAGATTGTGCGAGCCTGCAGTAAGTTGCGGTCGACAACCCGGGCACGGGTGGCCTGCCAGTCGCGAGAGTCGAGGTACATCGCCGCGACAGCCTCCCCTTCACGCGCCAGGAGACCGCCACTGGTGAACGACAATGCGAAGCGCGATTGCGTTTCGTCAGTCACGTGGCGCAAGGCCTCCCTTTCCTGGTCTCCGGCTTTCTGGGGGCGCAATAAGACTATCGGGAGCGTACGACAGTTCTGGTCGCCGGTAGACGTCATGCCATGTCGTTGATCCTCCCTCTCTCTCATGATGGGGTGCGTCGCCCCGTTCCAGCATCCCAGATCGTCAATCCCCCTCCACTGCAGCCGCGGGATCGCGACCTGATGCTGCTGGCAGTCTCCGTTATCAGCGCAATCACTACCCACGCTTCGCCCGGACATCACGCATACTCGCGAGGTCGCAGGGGAAACACAACGCGGGATACCTTGCCTGCAACCAGACTGGCTACACGCCAACGTTGTTCACGCCGACGGCCAGCACGCCGGATGGGTTGGCTGGCTGACGTATCCCCAATCCCCAGGACACCGCCAAAGCCTGGACCCACGCCCGCTCATTCGCGGGCACCCACCTACGTCGACCGCGGACAGTGTCTATTGATGTGGCATCGCATCCTTGACGGGCTTGTCGCGCACGAAGCTCGACGAGCACATCAGGTCGACCATCGAAACACGGTCGTCATTTTTCGACGGTTCGTCGCTGTAGATGGCTTTGACGACGGCGAGCTGGGAAGCCTTGTCCAACTCCGTGTATTGACCGCACGTCACCTTCAGCGGATCGCCGATGGGTGCGGGGGCACGGGTCGTGGTGGGTTGGGCGGTGGTTGTCGGCGCGGGTGCGGCGGTGGAGTCGCCCTCGCCCGAAGAGCAGCCCCCGGCCACGATCCCGACCACGCACCATGCCGAGACGGTGACAGCCAAGCGTGCAGTTCTCATCGGGTCATCATGGTGCCCAAGCTCTTTCGCCGTCAACAGGGGCGACAGTCGAGCCCGGGCGACCGACATGCGGATGCCCACCGCGCATCGAAATACGGGTGGGCATCCGGACAGAATTCAGTCGATCACGCCGCGCCGAGCGCCGCGTTGATCTTGTGCATCATCGCCGCCATCGCCGGCGCCGGCTGAACCGGGACCCAGCCCGCCTCCAGCGCCACCTGGACCGTCTGACGGAAATTGTCGGCCTCGGCCGAGCTCTGCGCGTTCAGCATCGCCATGGCTTCGGTCAGAGCAGGCAGGACCTGATCGGCCAGCGCGGCGGTGGTCTTGCCGTTCAGCACAATGTCTTTCGACTTGGCCGACAGCACGTGCCCGACCAGACCGGTGGCCGAGTTGAGGGCGAGCGAACCGGCCGTGGCGACCCTGTGCGGCTTCGCCGACACGGTGGCGAGCAGCGAGACAGCGCCGTAAGCCGCGGTGCGGATGATTGCTTTGTCCTGGTCGGCGAGGGTGATGGTGTTCGACATCGGAAACTCCTTGAAGTGGTTGGTGTTTGTGATGTCACTACTTTCGCCAACCCCGCTGACAGCGACCTGACACCAACCTGACACCCTCGGCTCGACCGAATCAGTCCTGGGTCGAGGGCCTGTCGCTCACGCAGAACACCAGTTCACGGACGCTGCGCAGCGGCGAGCTCGTGTTCGGCCGCCGCGGCGCGGGCAGAGAACGGGCACTGCCAATCGGCAGGTTTGGGGCGCCCGGAGTAACGGCGTGCTTCGGACAACGTCTCGTACTCCATCAGGTTCGGGTTGATATCGCCCTGCAAGATGATGTCCTGCTTGCGGATCTTGTCCGCCAGGCGGTCCCACATGCCGTCCGCTTTGACCCGCGCGAATTGTTCGTGGGAGTTGAACGCCAACATCGGGAACGGAGGACGTCGGCCGAACCGGCGGTGAGTCTCGTGCAGGCCGATCACGAAGAAGGATGGCCCGCCACGCTGTACTTGAACTCACCGGATTGCGGATCGGATGAACAACCGGCCGCCCAGCCGAAGCGATCGGCGTCCGCTTCGTGCAATAGTTGCAGATGCTGCCACAGCAGTTCTTCGAACTGAAGCTCGTCGACACCGCGGGGCCGTTCGAAGGTGGCGATAAAGCTAGTGAACTTGCGCGAACTCCAGTCCGCGTTACCGACGAACTCGGCGAGATCCGCGGCCATCAGCCGAGCTGACTCCTCGCCGCCCATCACGTCGTAGTGGCAATGGGTGATACCGCCCTGACGCCAGGCGGAGCGACCCGCCAGACAGGCGAACCGGTCGCCGAGCAGGAAAGTCTCCAGTTCAGCTCGCGCCTCTGTCGTCAACGCCGGTGTTCCTTCCAAGCACGCGTCCCCGGCCGAACGGGTGAGCTTCGATCCGCTCGGCGAAAGCAGCCATCTCCACTGTGCTGCGCGGGTGATCCTCTCAGCCGACCAGGAGGATGCGCGAATCGAGCGAACCGTCGCTAACAAAGGTTTGCCCGCACGAAGGCCGAAAGCGACAAGCGTCCGTGTCGCAGATCACGCGTTCCGAAACGGCTCAGCGACCGGGTTCGTCCGGTCGCGACGAACCAGAGTCATCGCCCGGCGCACCCTCGGCAGACCCGATCCTGCGCGGCCTCGCCATCCGCCGAGACCGGCCATCCCCACCGACACGTTTGCGCCGCGAGGCGTCGAAGTCGAGAAGGCTCGCATCATGCTCGGCACCGCCGGCAGCATCGACCCCGGACCGCACCGCCGGGTTGACGGGAAACGATCCTGATTCGCGCTGCAATTCCGCGCGCGTCACCGGACGGGTAGCCGCCGGATCGTAGCCACCATCCGGAACCCAGGGCGCGCGCCGATCCGTACTGGTCTCCGCCTGACGTCGGCGCGGCCGCCTCGGCAGCCGCACCACATTCGAGGGCCCGTCCTCGGCTGGCGGACCGCCCGCTTCCGCAGCCCTGGACTCAGCCAACTTCCGACGCAGCCGCTCCACCACGTCGAATCGATGCTCACCGGGTCCCCCCATGGACCCTGGTCCTGTTTCCTGGTCCGACATCGAACTAACCGCAGGCAGGCACCGCAACACCCGTCAACAACACAGCACCCACCACCTCGAACTTCGTCCTACTTCTAACGCTCACCTTGACATTCTGCCTCACGACCCCATCCCCCGTCTCGACCCCGTGGCACTCCGAGGATGCACGATCCGGCGACAGCGCGGTCAACGATGCCCGGGCTGCAGCTCGGACGCTCGGCGCGCCCTCCACTGACGCGTGTTCGGGAGGAGGTCACATCTCGATAGCGAATGCCCCGTGAAGTCCGCAGGTGCTGTCGGTGGTGCGGCGTAGTGTCACGCGTGTCGGCGTTGTGACCAATCGGAGGTTCGCGATGGACGTGCTGCTCGGGATCGGAACACGTAAAGGGCTGTTTCTCGCTCGTAGCCAGGACGGGCGGGCAAGTTGGACTGTGTCGGCGCCGCAGTTTCCGGTGGCTGATGTGAAGGCGTTGGCGATTGATACCCGGGGAGCGACGCCGCGGGTGCTCGCGGGGGTGTTGAACAGCCATTTCGGGCCCACGTTGGTGGTCAGTGATGATCTCGGGGAGACGTGGAGTGAGCCCGATGACGCGCCGCTGGCCTTCCCGGAGGACACCGGGGCGGCGTTGCAGGGTGTTTGGCAGATCGCGCCGGCTACCGATGCTGAGCCGGATGTGGTGTACGCGGGGGTCGAGCCGTCGGCGTTGTTCCGGTCGGCTGATCGTGGTCGGACGTTCGAGCTGGTGAGGGGGCTTTGGGAGCATCCGCATCGGCCGCAGTGGGAGCCGGGCGGTGGCGGATTGGCTTTGCACACTGTGCTGCCGCATCCGGTCGATACGCAGCGGATGGCGGTGGCCATGTCCACCGGCGGGGTTTATCAGACTACCGATGGCGGGGAGTCGTGGGCGCCGACGAACAAGGGGGTCACCGCGGATTTCATGCCTGGTGAGTTGCCGGAATGGGGGCAGTGTGTGCACAAGGTTGCCCTTGATGCCGAGTCGCCCAGCACGATGTATCTGCAGAACCATGGTGGTGTGTTCCGCAGTACCGATGCGGGGGTGAGCTGGCAATCGATCGACGGTGGGTTGCCGCCGTCCAATTTCGGCTTCCCGATCGTGGCGCATCCGCGTAGGCCAGGGGTGATCTATACCTTCCCGCTGGTGGCGGATATGGATCGATTCCGCTTCCCGCCCGATGCCACCTGCGCGGTGTATCGCAGCGAGGATGGCGGCGAGACGTGGTCGCAGCTGGCCGACGGACTGCCGAAGGTGCCGTTCTGGGCGGCGGTCATGCGCGATGCCATGTGCGCCGACAATGCCGACCCGACCGGCATCTATTTCGGCACTCGCAACGGCGAAGTGTATTGCAGCGCGGACGAAGGCGATCATTGGCAGCTCGTGGCCGACAAGCTGCCGGACGTGCTGTGCGTGCGCGCCGCGGTTATCGGGTGACGCGATGGCTCGCGTGTGCTTGCCCTCCATGCTCCGCACTTACGTCGACGGCGCCAAGGAACTCGATGTCGACGGTGCGACCTTGCAGCAGGTCCTCGATGCGCTGCGCGAACGATCGCCAGGTTTGGAGCGTCGGCTCCGCGACGAACGCGGGGCATTGCGCCGGTACGTGAATTTCTATATCGACGGGGACGAATGCCGTCTGCTCGACGGTCAGGACACCGCTGTCGACGCGCGCACCGAGGTGATGATCATTCCATCGGTCGCCGGCGGATGACAACGTATTCCGTTGGGGTCCAGCACCTACCGGTAATAGGGAGTGGCCTGCACCCAGTGGAACCCGCGCGAGACAGCCGGGTACTGCGAGAGGTCGACCTGGTCCAGCTGCATTCGCACCGGCCGACCGCCGAGCGTGCCCTCCAGGATCAGCCGATCCGATTGCGGCTGAACGTAACTGAACGTCGCGAGCTTCCATTGGTGTGCTGTGTCTTTCGACAGCGTGATGGTGTGTTGGTCGGTGTCGATTCGAGCGGGGAAGGAGAGAAGTGAATCGTCCAGCCGCTGCACGGTCATCCCCTGGGGGATATCGAAGATGATGCGACGGAATCGTTCGGTGAGGTTTGGTATTGCGCTGGTCGTCGGCGATTCGCGAAAGTCGACCAGTGCGGGTTTCTGCTCGCCCGCGACCGAGTACTCGGTGACGTTCCAGATGCCGTAGAGCGGTGACTTGGGCCGTGCGTTGCCGTAGGTGTGCCAACCGTCGTATGCCTCGACGGTCATGGCGCAGAGCAGCCAGATACCCATCAACACCTGGGCCGCCAACAGGATTCGGTTGCCACGCGGTGTAGTCAGCAGTGGTGTCGACTTCCGCGACTCGACGGCGCGGCCGAGTAGCGCCCGAACGAGCCGGACGATGTCAGGTGCGGCCAAAACTGTTGCGTACAAGAACAATTGCAGAGCGAACAGCTTCACCGGCACATCGAAGCTGAGATTCATCAGGAGCACCTGCAGCGCGACAACAACGGCGAGCACAGACCCTATCCCCGCGGTCAGCGGCAGCACAAGCAGCAGCGCCGCAACAACTTCCGCTGCACCGAGAGCCATCTCGTACGGCTCAGACAGCGACGACTGCGCCCACAGCACTGCCATCGGACTCATGTTCCCGAACGGTTCGACCAACCGCTCGAGGTTGAACGACATCTGCGTCGGCAACACCTTGATCAGCCCGTACAGAAACAGCGCGCTGGCCAGGGACATACGCAGCAGCAATCGGAACCACTCATACAGGCGCGCGTAGTTCGGGCGACGGCGATCGAGCACCGACCACGCGACAGTGACCGGTATGCCGACCAGGACCAGGGTGAGAACAGCCGCCCATTTCGCCGCCGTATCTCCACTGCCGGTGACCGCGTAATCGATGGGCACGTCGAAGACCTGGGCGCCGACCCAGTCGGTGAGCGGATGCAGCGCCGTCCACTTGGCGACCTCGGTCACCGTCGCCTGCGGCAGTCCGAAGGTACGCAGCAACGCGTGCAGCAGCCACACCCCCGCCATCCCGACACCGACGACAACGAACCCGAACCGGAACAGCACCCGAACCGCGGGATGCCACCGCTCCACTGCCTCCCGCTCGATGTCCATGACCTCGGGCTCCCGCTGAGCCAACTCCCCTGTAACCATCCACACTCCTACGGTCGAAAGCCGTCCGGGTGAAACGCTATGGGAGCGCGGACAACCGGGAAATCCGGCAAAACCGTTGCCCCGAGCATTCGGGCCACACCTTCTCCGGGGTCGGCCGCCCGATCTGCCCGCGACCGGAGTCGGAGTCAACTATGTTGGGAGACAACGGGTTAGCTTCGGCAACGAATGCGCCAACCAGGGTTCGAGGGGGAAACCATGGCCAACATCCGACGTGAACGCCGCCTACGAGCGGCCGAACAGGCACTCGCCGAACAGGGCAACCTGAGCTCGCCGGAACGTCGCGTTCTCACCGGCATTCTCGCCACCGAGGGCTGGCATCTGCTGACCCGCCGGGGACCTCGACGGCCCGGCCACCCCACCGCCTTTGCGATCGGCCCCACCGGTGTATTCGCGATCGTGTTCGCCGCCACCACGCCCGACGCCTCCGAACTCGGCGATCTGCGCAAGCACGCCGAAGAACCCCTCGTGCGCCTGACCGCCGCCGACTTCCGATTCGTCCCGCATATGGTCGAGATCGTCGTCGTACTCCCCGGCCGAATTCGTACCGAATCCGATGGTCGCGTCCACGTCGTCGACGAACCAGGCCTGCTCGACACTCTGATCCGCCGCGAACGACGGTTCAAGCAGGCCCGCGCCGCCCAGCTCGCGGCCTCCAGCGTCGAAAGATTCACCCGCCTGCACCTCGACCTGCCCACCACCGACGAGCCCACCGAACTCGCGGGCCTTTTCACCGAAACCGACCTCAATGAGGCCGAACGCGCCGCCGCCCTCGCCCGCCCGTTCAGCGACTGGATGACCTTCCTCGACCCTGCCCAGCTCACCCTGGTGCAGACCAACTTCACCGGTCCCGCTCGCATCAGCGGGCCGGCAGGCACCGGCAAGTCCGTAGTTGCCTTGCACCGCATGGCCCACTGGGCCAAACGCCACCAGGGCCGCCTGCTGTTCACCACCTTCGTCAAGACTCTTCCCACGTTCCATGAACGCGGCTTCGCCCATTTGGCACCGAGGGCGGTGGATCGCGCGGTCTTCACGGGTTTGCATGCCTGGACCGTCAAATTTCTCGGCGAGCGGGGCGTGCCGTTCAACCTCGACGACAAAGCTGTCGACGCCGCGCTCGCCGATGCCTGGCGCGACGTTCGCGGAACCTTGGACAAGGTCAAGGACACCGATTTCGGCTATTGGCACGACGAGATCGACCGCGTCATCAAAGGCCGGGGCCTGCCGAGCGTCGAAGCGTACAAGCAGGTGCGGCGCCGAGGCAGGGAGGGAATCAGCCTGCACGGCAAACGCCGCGAATTCGTCTGGAAACACTGGTATCAGCCTTACCAGCGGGGCCTCGAAGCCCGCGGCGCCCACGACTTCAACGACCTGATCTCGCTCGCCATCGAAGAACTCCGTGCGCGCCCCCTCACCGAGCGCGAGAGTTTCGACCTGGTGGTCGTCGACGAAGTCCAGGACTTCACGCTCTGCCAACTACAACTCGTCTACGAAATTGCCGGCGCCCGACCGGATTCTCTGCTCCTACTGGTCGGTGACGGCCAGCAGCAGGTATACGCAGGCGGCTGCACACTCTCCGAGGCGGGCATTCCACTGGTCGGTGGCCGCGGCCGCGTGCTGCGCACCAACTATCGCAACAGAGCCGCGATCCTCGACTACGCCCGGCGCATCGAAGCCTCCGACACCGTCGACGACCTGGACGGCGGCACCGGCGTCGTGCTGCGCGACAGCGACGCCACGCTCCCCGACGGCAAAGTCGTCGAGGAGTTCAGCACCCGCCGCCAAGCGGAGTCAGCAGTGCCCGCGGCGATCCAGGCAGCGAACCTGACCGGCGCCGACATCGCAGTGATCGTCCCTTACCGCAGCTACATCAGCCGCTACCTGACCATCCTCCGCCGAGCAGGCTTCCCCGCCATTCCCCTGGAACACTACGACGGCACCCAAACCGCCGACATCAAAGTCGGCACCATCCACCGCGCCAAAGGCATGGACTTCACCGCTGTCTTCCTCCTCACCAAACAACCCCCGCCCAACCTCACCGACCTCACCCCCGGCGCCCGCGACCAGGCCGAACTACAAGCCCGCCAGCACCTGGTAGCCGCCAGCCGAGCCCGCGACTACCTCTGGGTCGGCCTGCTCACCGATTGACGCACCCGAACACGGACAGCGGCCCACTGAGAACCATTCGGCCTCAGCGTCCGGGAACCCTGCGATCGAGCCGTCTCATTGACCGCCGGGAACAGCGGGACTACTCGCCGCGACCAGCGGCCCGATCAGAGCCATGGCATCCACACCCGGCGGCAGGTCGCTGACCTGCCCATCGCCGACTTCGATCACCCGCCAGCTGCCATCCGCACGGCGCGCGATGTCGGTGGTCACGAACCGGCAGCCGAGGGCCGACACCGCAGGCGCCACTACCGACAGGTCGGGTTCGGGGCACACCGCCGGATCATCGGGATGTGGTCCGACCAGGACGGGTTCACCGTCGAGCCACCACACCCTGGCCTCCGCCGCCCGACCGCCCCCTTCGTCGGTGAAGTCCTCGAACTCGCGCAGCACGACCCCACCTGCCAGGTACTCCCCTTGCAACTCGAGGAACCGCTCGACGACGCGCCGCAGCGCGGCGACATCAGCCAGATCGGGCACGAAACAGGCTGTGTCCCACTCATCCTTACGAGATTTCACGTAGTCCTTGACGATTCCCGCGCCCGGACCGAGCGACCCGGCCAGTCCCGCCAGCACCGACTCACCAGGCACTTCCCCCGGTTTCGCCTCCGTCCACCGGGACCGCGGTGTCAACTCGGCGAAGAACTCATACCACCCCGGCAGTTCGTGGGCCTTGGCGTAGCACTCGGGCGAGACCGCCAGCGCACAGCCGCGCCCCGAAAGCGCCTGGGCCAGTTCACGATAGCGATCCACCGGAATCATCCACCCGCGATACCACATCGTCCCTGCGGACCGCGGCACCCGCCGCACGGCCGCTGCCGCATCCCCGGCGATGAGCGCATCGTGGTCCAGCAAGGCGACCGTCCCATCAGCGGTCCGCACGGCCTCGGCCTGCGCGGCGAAGTGGTCGTCGACCCCCCGCGGATTCAGGGGGTCAGAACAGAACAGCAATGTTGCGGGCACCGCCGAATTCTATTGCTTTGAGCAGGCGACAACGGCCTCACAGACGTTCACCCAGCGCTCATGCCCCGATCAAGCGTGCTGCGTCCCCGCCAATTCCCGTTCCGCCGCGGGGCGAGCACTGAACGGACACTGCCATTCCACCGGCTTGGGTCGCCCGGAGTACCGCCGCGCTTCCGACAACGTCTCGTACTCCAGCAGATTCGGATTGATATCCCCCTGCAGCGAGATGTCCTGCTTACGGATCTTGTCCGCCAATCGATCCCACATCCCGTCGGCCTTGATCCGCGCGAACTGCTCATGCGAGTTGAACGCCAGCATCGGAAACGGTGGCCGCCGCCCGAACCGCCGATGCGTCTCGTGCAGTCCGATCACGAAGAACGGATGCCCCGCCACGCTGTACTTGAACTCACTGGACCGCGGATCCGACGAACACCCGTCCGCCCACGCGAACCGATCCGCGTCCGCCTCGTGCAGCAACTGCAGGTGCTCCCACAACAACTCCTCGAACCGCAGCTCATCCACCCCACGCGGCTGCTCGAACGTCGCGATGAAACTGGTGAACCTCCGAGAGCCCCAGTCGGCCCCACCCACGAACTCCGCGAGATCCGCCGCCATCAACCGAGCCGACTCTTCGCCACCCATCACGTCATAGTGACGATGGCTGATCCCGCCCTGGCGCCAGGCGGAGCGACCCGCCAGACAGGCGAACCGATCTCCGAGAAGGAACCGCTCCACCTCAACCCGCGCATCCGTCGTCAACCCCGGCGATCCTTTCCAGCCACATCTCAACACCGAACGAGTGCGCACCGATCGAATCGGCGAATTCAGCCACCTCGCTCGCACTGCGCGCTGATCCTGTCAGCCGACCGGCCAGTATGCGAATCGATCGACATGGCGTCGATTTCCTTTTCCCCGCTCGAGGGCCTGGTAGGACATACTCACGTGCTGCGAATCACGTCCGCTGCGGCGCACTGCGGGGGCCACACGACCCTCGGCAACGAAACCGCTGCTGGTGGCCACAGTGGTCCGACATCCAGCAATCGGTCGCGGCGATCAGCGCGACGGTTGATCTGTTCAACCATCGCATGCTCCGAGTTCATTGCGGCCAGACGACGCTGAACTGTCACTACGCGCAGTCGATGCGGCAGCACGGGTGCTGAACTACTTTGGTAGGCAGCGGGTTCCACAATGTCGGCTGATGGGGAGGATCAGAACGTGGTCGATGGTGAGCGGACGCAACATGCTTGGCTTGTTCGGGCGGGGAGTCATGGGCAGCGGGAGGCGCAGGCTCTAGCGGAGGGGTTGGCGATTGTCGGGTGGGATGAGGTGGGGGATCTCGGGTTGTATCGGACCTGGGAGGAGCTGAAGGCGGGGGTCCGGGGGTCTTATCCCGACGCGTCGGCGACCGTGGTGGGGAATTGGGCGGGGCAGCTGTGGAAGTTCGGTACTGAGATCGTGGAGGGCGATCTGGTGGTGATGCCGTTGAAGGGGAAAGCAGGGGTGGTGGCGATCGGGCGAGTGGTCGGGGAGTACGAGTATCGGCCAGAGCCTGAGTCATTTCGGCAGGTGCGCAGGGTGGAGTGGGTGCGTGCCGATGTGCCGTGGGAGGCTGTTCGGTCTGATCTGCGGGCCAGTCTCGGATCGCTGCTCACGGTGTGTGGGCTGCGACGGCACAATGCAGCGGTGCGGATCGCGCATCTCGCTGAGCACGGGAGCGATCCCGGATATGTGGGCGATGTTGCGGCGACCGGGTCCGATGAGCTGCTCGCCGAGGCCGGTGCGCGGGATGCGGGGAATCCGCGGGAGTTGACTGTGCGGAGTCTGCTCGAGCACTGGGGGTTCGAGCGGCGGACTGCTGCCGCGGTCGCGATGATCAAGGCTGATCTCGCGGAGAACGGGCTCACCACGCGGCCGCCGTTCACCGAGGGGCCGCTCAGTGAGGTGATCGCGATCGTGCCGCTCGAGAGTGAGCCGGCGGTCGGCACGCGAAGTGCGGAACGGGCATCGGTCGAGAATGTCGTCGAGCCCGAGCCGATGACACGACGGTTGGGAAGCCTGCCTGCGGTGCTGGTGTGGGTGTCGTCGAGTGTGGAACTCACGACCGCCAAGACGACGATGGTGCGGCATCAGTATTCACAGCTGGCCGTGATCGATGAGCATGACGGGACGTATCACGGGGCGGTGACCTGGGAATCGATCGGGCGGGCGCATATCGCGACGGATCATCCGACGCTGGCCGATGCCACGGTGCCCGCGGTCGTGGTGGATCATGATGCGCCGCTACTGGATCAGATCGAGGCGATCTACGACAACGGGTTCATCTTCGTGCGGGATCCGGATCGGGTACGCGTGACCGGGATTCTCACCGCTGCCGACCTGACACGCCAATTCGGCACACTGGCACGGCCGTTCGTCCTCATCGAGGAGGCCGAGAACCGGCTGCGCAGGGCGGCGCGGGATCACCTCGACACCGAGGACTACAAAGCGGCGGCGCCGAAGAATCGGCGGGCGTATGTGACCGAGCCCGAGCATCTGACGTTCGGCGGGTACGTGCATCTCCTGCAGAGTCCGACCAGTTGGCGCAAGCTCGGGTGGCGGCTTGATCAGAATCAGGTGATCGAGCTGGTCGAGCAGGTGCGGCTGGTACGAAATGAATTGATGCACTTTGCCACAGACCCGCTGTCTGCCGGGCAAGAAGCAGCTGTGCACGGGCTGCTCCAGGTGCTGCGGACTGCGGAACCCAACCCGTGACGCAGCTCGGCCTCAAGGGCACGCAAAAAGGCCCCCAACCAATGGTTGAGGGCCTTTCGCAATGATGTTCCGGCAGTGTCCTACTCTCCCACACCCTGTCGAGTGCAGTACCATCGGCGCAGGTGGCCTTAGCTTCCGGGTTCGGAATGGGACCGGGCGTTTCCCCACCGCTATAACTACCGTAACTCTATGAAACTATCGACAGCGCTCCCCACCCAAAAAGCGATCCCGTGAAGAATCACCCCTTTGGCGGGTGTGCTGCAGTGTCTGTTGTTTCAGAAACCGCACAGTGGACGCGTAACACCTTCGTAGTAAGCCCTCGGCCTATTAGTACCAGTCACCTACACCAGTTACCTGGCTTCCAATTCTGGCCTATCAACCCCATGGTCTGTAGGGGGCCTTAACCCATCAAGTGGGAGAGAAACCTCATCTTGGAACAGGCTTCCCGCTTAGATGCTTTCAGCGGTTATCCCTTCCGAACGTAGCCAACCAGCAGTGCTCCTGGCGGAACAACTGGCACACCAGAGGTTCGTCCGTCCCGGTCCTCTCGTACTAGGGACAGCCTTCCTCAAGTTTCTTACGCGCGCGGCGGATAGAGACCGAACTGTCTCACGACGTTCTAAACCCAGCTCGCGTGCCGCTTTAATGGGCGAACAGCCCAACCCTTGGGACCTACTCCAGCCCCAGGATGCGACGAGCCGACATCGAGGTGCCAAACCATCCCGTCGATATGGACTCTTGGGGAAGATCAGCCTGTTATCCCCGGGGTACCTTTTATCCGTTGAGCGACACCGCTTCCACTTGCCGGTGCCGGATCACTAGTCCCGACTTTCGTCCCTGCTCGACCTGTCAGTCTCACAGTCAAGCTCCCTTGTGCACTTGCACTCAACACCTGATTGCCAACCAGGCTGAGGGAACCTTTGGGCGCCTCCGTTACATTTTGGGAGGCAACCGCCCCAGTTAAACTACCCACCAGGCACTGTCCCTGAACCAGATCATGGTCCGAGGTTAGAAGTCCAATACGATCAGAGTGGTATTTCAACGACGACTCCCACAACACTAGCGTGCCGCTTTCACAGTCTCCCACCTATCCTACACAAACCGTACCGAACACCAATACCAAGCTATAGTGAAGGTCCCGGGGTCTTTTCGTCCTGCCGCGCGTAACGAGCATCTTTACTCGTAATGCAATTTCGCCGAGTCTGTGGTTGAGACAGCAGAGAAGTCGTTACGCCATTCGTGCAGGTCGGAACTTACCCGACAAGGAATTTCGCTACCTTAGGATGGTTATAGTTACCACCGCCGTTTACCGGGGCTTAAATTCTCAGCTTCGCGGACAAAGTCCGCTAACCGGTCCTCTTAACCTTCCGGCACCGGGCAGGCGTCAGTCCGTATACATCGTCTTACGACTTCGCACGGACCTGTGTTTTTAGTAAACAGTCGCTTCTCTCTGGTCTCTGCGACCCCACCCAGCTCCAAGAGTAAATCTCTTCACCGGGCGTGGTCCCCCTTCTCCCGAAGTTACGGGGGCATTTTGCCGAGTTCCTTAACCACAGTTCTCTCGATCGCCTTAGTATTCTCTACCTGACCACCTGTGTCGGTTTGGGGTACGGGCCGTGTACCAGCTCGCTAGAGGCTTTTCTCGGCAGCATAGGATCACTGAATTCCCCTCAACGGGTACGCATCACGTCTCAGGCTACATGTTGTGCGGATTTGCCTACACAACGCCCTACACGCTTACACCAGGTATTCCATCACCTGGCCCAGCTACCTTCCTGCGTCACCCCATCGCTTACCTACTACAACCGGGGTCCTGTGCAGCAATCATCCCTCTCACCCGAAGGCTCGATAAGACAACATTTGGACAGTTAGCACAACTGATTCAGCATTGGGCGCGGATACACGGGTACGGGAATATCAACCCGTTGTCCATCGACTACGCCTGTCGGCCTCGCCTTAGGTCCCGACTCACCCTGGGCGGATTAACCTGGCCCAGGAACCCTTGGTCATTCGGCGGACGAGTTTCTCACTCGTCTTTCGCTACTCATGCCTGCATTCTCACTCCCGTGGCCTCCACAGCTAGTTCACACTGCTGCTTCCACGGCCACAGGACGCTCCCCTACCCATCCACACACCTGGCCCTGCACGAATGCAGGACGGGTTATTGTGTGAATGCCGCGGCTTCGGCGGTGTACTTGAGCCCCGCTACATTGTCGGCGCAGGATCACTTGACCAGTGAGCTATTACGCACTCTTTCAAGGGTGGCTGCTTCTAAGCCAACCTCCTGGTTGTCTAAGCGACCCCACATCCTTTTCCACTTAGTACACGCTTAGGGGCCTTAGCCGGCGATCTGGGCTGTTTCCCTCTCGACTACGAAGCTTATCCCCCGCAGTCTCACTGCCACGCTCTCACACACCGGCATTCGGAGTTTGGCTGACTTCGGTAAGCTTGTAGGCCCCCTAGGCCATCCAGTAGCTCTACCTCCGATGTGAAACACGTGACGCTGCACCTAAATGCATTTCGGGGAGAACCAGCTATCACGGAGTTTGATTGGCCTTTCACCCCTACCCACAGCTCATCCCCTCAGTTTTCAACCTAAGTGGGTTCGGGCCTCCACGACGTCTTACCGTCGCTTCACCCTGGCCATGGGTAGATCACTCCGCTTCGGGTCCATAATGTGCGACTGAATTTCGCCCTATTCAGACTCGCTTTCGCTACGGCTACCCCTCAACGGGTTAACCTCGCCACACACCGATGACTCGCAGGCTCATTCTTCAAAAGGCACGCCATCACCCCACGTACAAGTACGAGGGCTTTGACGGATTGTAAGCGCACGGTTTCAGGTACTATTTCACTCCCCTCCCGGGGTACTTTTCACCTTTCCCTCACGGTACTAGTCCGCTATCGGTCACCAGGGAGTATTCAGGCTTACCGGGTGGTCCCGGCAGATTCACAGCAGATTTCACGGGCCCGCTGCTACTCGGGAGACATCCACAACAGCCAAGAAGTTTTCGTTTACCGGACTATCACCGTCTATGGCAGGCCGTTCCAGACCACTTCAACTAACCACTTGGTTTCTTACTGTTGCTCGACTCGGCAGAGTCGAGAAGAATGTTCCCACTACCCCAACCAGACAACGACTGCCGTCTATCACATCTGATTGGTTTAGCCTCATCCGCTTTCGCTCGCCACTACTCACGGAATCACTGTTGTTTTCTCTTCCTGTGGGTACTGAGATGTTTCACTTCCCCACGTTCCCTCCACACACCCTATATATTCAGATGCGGGTAACACGACATCACTCGTGCTGGGTTTCCCCATTCGGAAATCCTCGGATCTCAGCTCGGTTGACAGCTCCCCGAGGCTTATCGCAGCCTCCTACGTCCTTCATCGGCTCCTGGTGCCAAGGCATCCACCGTACGCTCTTAAACACTTACTAACAAAGATGCTCGCGTCCACTGTGCAGTTCTCAAACAACACACCCGCACCGGATTGATTTCCTGACCTACTCACCAACCCGAAGGTTGCCGGCGGTTTCGAAGGAGATCCGAGCGGATCGTTTGTTTTGCCTTGAAAAAACACTGTCGCGTGTTCTTTCAGGACCCAATAGTGTGTCGGTATACCCATCGCGACCCCGGACTGAGCCGGTGTCGTATGCGATGAAATTTGTCAGTGTTCCACCCATGAGCGTCCGCAGTTCCACGAAAGGGAACTAAACGGTCTCTGACACAACCTCATCCACCTGTGTGGAGAGATCATGTAGATGTGCTCCTTAGAAAGGAGGTGATCCAGCCGCACCTTCCGGTACGGCTACCTTGTTACGACTTCGTCCCAATCGCCGATCCCACCTTCGACGGCTCCCTCCACAAGGGTTAGGCCACCGGCTTCGGGTGTTACCGACTTTCATGACGTGACGGGCGGTGTGTACAAGGCCCGGGAACGTATTCACCGCAGCGTTGCTGATCTGCGATTACTAGCGACTCCAACTTCACGGGGTCGAGTTGCAGACCCCGATCCGAACTGAGACCGGCTTTAAGGGATTCGCTCCACCTCGCGGTATCGCAGCCCTCTGTACCGGCCATTGTAGCATGTGTGAAGCCCTGGACATAAGGGGCATGATGACTTGACGTCGTCCCCACCTTCCTCCGAGTTGACCCCGGCAGTCTCTCACGAGTCCCCGCCATTACGCGCTGGCAACATAAGATAAGGGTTGCGCTCGTTGCGGGACTTAACCCAACATCTCACGACACGAGCTGACGACAGCCATGCACCACCTGTACACCGACCACAAGGGGGCCTACATCTCTGCAGGTTTCCGGTGTATGTCAAACCCAGGTAAGGTTCTTCGCGTTGCATCGAATTAATCCACATGCTCCGCCGCTTGTGCGGGCCCCCGTCAATTCCTTTGAGTTTTAGCCTTGCGGCCGTACTCCCCAGGCGGGGTACTTAATGCGTTAGCTACGGCACGGATCCCGTGGAAGGAAACCCACACCTAGTACCCACCGTTTACGGCATGGACTACCAGGGTATCTAATCCTGTTTGCTACCCATGCTTTCGCTTCTCAGCGTCAGTTACTTCCCAGAGACCCGCCTTCGCCACCGGTGTTCCTCCTGATATCTGCGCATTTCACCGCTACACCAGGAATTCCAGTCTCCCCTGAAGTACTCTAGTCTGCCCGTATCCCCTGCAAGCTTAAGGTTGAGCCCCAAGTTTTCACAGAAGACGCGACAGACCGCCTACAAGCTCTTTACGCCCAGTAATTCCGGACAACGCTCGCACCCTACGTATTACCGCGGCTGCTGGCACGTAGTTGGCCGGTGCTTCTTCTACAGGTACCGTCACTTGCGCTTCGTCCCTGTCGAAAGGGGTTTACAACCCGAAGGCCGTCATCCCCCACGCGGCGTCGCTGCATCAGGCTTTCGCCCATTGTGCAATATTCCCCACTGCTGCCTCCCGTAGGAGTCTGGGCCGTGTCTCAGTCCCAGTGTGGCCGGTCACCCTCTCAGGTCGGCTACCCGTCGTCGCCTTGGTAGGCCGTTACCCCACCAACAAGCTGATAGGCCGCGGGCCCATCCTGTACCGATAAATCTTTCCACCACCGACCATGCGATCGGTGGTCATATCCGGTATTAGACCCAGTTTCCCAGGCTTATCCCGAAGTACAGGGCAGATCACCCACGTGTTACTCACCCGTTCGCCGCTCGTGTACCCCGAAGGGCCTTACCGCTCGACTTGCATGTGTTAAGCACGCCGCCAGCGTTCGTCCTGAGCCAGGATCAAACTCTCCGTTGAAGACTCTCGAAAACACCCCGAAGGGCGCAATCAAAATTATCTAACTAGAGTCCGAAAACCTAGCAAAGCCAAACACCAGCAAAAAATTTCGCTGTTGTTTATGTCCAACCTCCCACGACCGGGGGGTACGCGAAGGTTGGAACCAATAATAAATATTGGCACTGACATTCATCGACACACTATTGAGTTCTCAAAGAACACACGCACACACTTCTACCCACAACTTCTCGGAGGGGTTTCGGCGAGGCAAGGGTTCGTACTTTAGCTCAGGCAACCGGTCGGAAGCAAATCCGTACCGAGTCGTTCTGAACACATGATCAGCCAGGCGCTCATCGTCCTACCTCGTGTCTCGGCCGCTGGGCGGCTGAGTCGGTGTCCGTGTCGCTCTGACTCGAATAAAGTTACGTGTCGACATTTGCAATGTCAAATCGCCTAGTCAGGGGATATTTTCGCAGCGTTCATGTATGAAAGTGCGCATGGCGGACGAACATAGCGGGAAGCGTCGGCGGTTGCGCCGCATCGCGCGGGCTGGAGTTGTGTTGGCGGGCGGCCTCGCGTTGGTGACGGCCGGGGCGAACATTGCCATGTGGACTTTGTCGTCCGGCCATAGAAGTGATGTGGCTTCCGCGCCCAGCGCAGCTGTCGTCATCATCCCGGGCGCCAGAGTCGCGCCGGACGGAACTCCAATGGCCTATCTACGGGGACGCCTCGATGTGGCGATCGAGTTGGTCGAGGCAGGCAAGGCCAGGGAGATTCTGCTGTCGGGCGATGCCGGCGGGTCGTCGGGCGATGAGATCGCCTCGATGACGCGCTATCTACTCGACCATGGCATCGACCCGGCCATTGTTCGATCCGACGGTGCGGGGCTGTCCACACGGGAGACCTGCGAGCGGGCGAGGTCGCTGTTCGGGGTCAACCGCGCGATCATCGTCAGCCAGTATCAGCATCTGCCTCGGGCGGTGGCATTGTGCCGGGCCGCGGATATCGAGGCCGACGGCGTGGTCGCCTATTGCGAGTGCAGGCGCGTCACCGAGGTACGCAACAACGTTCGTGAATGGCTGGCAGCACCGAAGGCCGTCGCGGAGATGATTCTGCGCTGAGGGCGCGCCTGGACCGCAGTGCGGCGACGAACCGACGCCACCGCGCGGGGCGCGCCGGCGGTCGCGCGGGTGGCGTTGTGACCATCTGCGGTATCACCGGCGCGTAAGGCGGGCCCGCCAGCAGGATTCGGCATCCTTGCCGAATCTCTTCGCGGATCTTCGGCGGGTCGGCGAACTCCAAATACGCCGACAGCGACTCGAACTCGCGGGCCAGGTCTTCCAGATCCGGTGCGGGCGAATCCGGGTATCCGGCCAGTTCCAGGAGTTGCGCCGTGATCGCGCCCAGGTGATGGGTCGAGGCGCCCTCATCTGACAGCAGAGCTGTCGCGTGGTGTCGCGCCCGGCCGACTCGGACAGCGACCTCCCAGGCCGTCCAGTCGTTCACCACATCCAGTTCGGCCAGCGCGGTGCGGAACAGCTCGGGGGCGCCGCCGCAGTCCGTTCGGTGCAGACAGGCGAGTTCGAGCAGCGCGGGACTGTCGAGTCCGCGGGCCAGCGCCTCGGCAGCGGCCATCGACAGGTCCTCGTCGTCGAGCTCACGGAGCACGAACAGTTCTGCCGCGTGGGCCAAGTCGTCCATGATCCCAGCGTGCGCGGCGGGAGGTGAACGGGTCAAAGGGTTTTCCGGTGCGGCTAAGGGCGGTGGGGACTTGCCGCGGCGGTAGGACCAGCGCCGATGGTTCTCGCCACGGCGGGCGGAAGCATCGGGGTAACGTGCCGGCGTAATCCGGATCGCGTACCGTGATCGGGGTTGTCTGCAATGATCGCCGACCGGATTGGGGTGCATCGTGAGCGGTTCCGAGCACGCCGCGCGGCTCGTGCGTTTCTGGCAGACCGTGGAGTTGTTCGGTCCGCAGTTCGTGCCCGACGTCGAGAACAACGGGCTGGTGGTCGACCTCGCGGCGGATGAGCTCGCGCCGTGGGAAAATCTTGCCGCGCTACCGGTGTTGAAGACCGGGCGGGTGTGGCAGTTCGTCGTGTACGGCGGCTTGTTCGAAGTGGGGCGTGCGCGGGAAGCGCTGGTGCGGACATTCGGTGAGGACCAGCTCGAGGCCGACGCTCGACGGGCCGGGACCACAGCGGCTTTCGCGGTGACGCTGACCGACGGCGGAGTGGTCGTCGGGGGCTCGGCGACGTTGTCGGGGTTGGCGTGGGCCGTGAATCGGTTGCGCGCGCCGGGTCCGAACGATGCGGGCTGGGCCGACGGGTTCGAGCATGATTCGGCGGCATTCACCGCCGCGCTCGACACACTCACCCGCGATACGCAGCCGGACATCGAACAGATGGGTCCGGCACCGCGGTGGCGTGCACTGGATGTGGCGGGACGCGGGGTGGCGGCCTCGGTACTCGCCGCGGGTGCGGACGGGGTCATCTCGCCTGGGCTCGCCGGGATGTCGGCCTCGGCTTTCGCCGAACGGTTTGCCGTCGAGTTCGATGAGGACGTTGTCGATGCGCCCCGGTTGACCGGTCGAGACATGCAGACTCTCACCGGCGAACTGTGTGCCGCGCTCGGCATTCGATCGGAGTTGCGGGCGGGCGGTGTGCGGGTGGCGTGCGTCCAGGTCGCGGCGCGTGACGCGGACAGCGACGCGGCCGAGGATCGGCTGAACAGCGGGCTCGGCGCGGACCTGGCCGAGCTGGCGAAGGCGGTGGAGCGCGGCGATATCGGTCCGGCGCTGCGTGATTACCTCGCGGCGCCGGAAGCGCTGCCTGTCGATGACCGGATCGATGTGCGCCGACGACAGGATGCGGTGGTCGAAGGGCTGCTCCCCCACCTTATTCCGGACGGCCGGTGGCCCGGCGACGCGCTGGTGTCAGGACAGCAGTTCGCGGTCGACCGCGCGCTGTCCGAATTACGCGATGGTGCGGGGATTTTCGCGGTACACGGTGCGCCGGGGACCGGAACGACGACGATGCTCAGGGACCTGTTGGCGGGAATCCTGGTCGACCGTGCCGCGCAGCTGGCGGCCTTCGATGATCCGATGGCGGTGTTCGCGGGGGTCACCGAGCAGGTCCAGGTAGCGAAGAACTACACGGTGGGCGCGCACCGGTTGGCGAACAGCGTGACCGGGTTCGAAGTGGCGCTGGCGACGGGCAGCGACGCCGCCGCCGCCGAGGTGGTAGCCGAGATCCAGCATCGTGGCGCGATCAACGGCGAACTCAATCATTTCACCGACCTGGCCGAACTCGTCGGCGGTGAACCGGCGTGGGGGTTGGTCGCCGCGGCACTGGGCGGGACGCGGCGCGCGTTCGCCGAGCAGTTCTGGTTCGGGGATCGGTTCGCCGCCGAGCGGAAGACCGGGACACCGAACGGTGGAATGCTCGACATCCTCAAACAGGCTGAGGCCGACCAGGATTCGATTCCGGATTGGCCGACCGCGGTTCGCGACTTCAGCACTCGTCGCGCCGAGGTGCGCAGGCTCGCCCAAGAGCGGCAGAACGTCGCCGACGCGGTCGCTGAGCTGCCCGCCATGAACGCGGGGTTGCAGTCGATGTCGGCGGAGATCGCCAATGCTGATGACGCACACGCACATTGGCGCGAACGTCATCAGCTGGCAACCGAGCACCTGCGAGCGGCGCAGTCCGCGCACCACCGGGCAGGCAAGTTCCTGACCGAGCACGGTGGGCTCAAGCCGGGATTCATGGCATCGCTGTCGACGGGCTTTCGGGCCGGTCGACGGTGGAGTGCGCGCAGCAATGAGTTGCTGCGCGAACGGCACATCGCCGAGGCGGAGATGCGGCGACGCCAGACCGAGGTCGAGTACACGCGCGACCAGTGGGCGGCGGCGGCCGAGCACGGGCGCACGCTGATTCGCGAGCACGTCGAGCTGACGGAGCGACGGCTGGCGGCGCTGGACGTTATCGAGCGTGGACGCGAGAATTGGTCGCGGACAATACCTTTCGGTGATGTCGCGGGTGACGACGAGCAGTTCCAGCTGTGCAATCCATGGGCTGACGAGCAGTACGCCAGCGCGCGGCGTGAGCTGTTCCTGTCGGCGTTGAAATTGCATCGCGCGTTCTTGCTGAATGCGGCGCCGCGGGTACGCGACAACCTGATCGTCGCCATCGCGTTGATCCGTGGCGAGCTCGCTGTCGCACCGAAGCCGGAAACCGTCGCGGCGGCGTGGCAGACGCTGTTCCTCGCGGTCCCGATGATCGCGACTACCTTCACCGCGCTGCCCCGGTTGTTCGCCGGGCTGGGGTCCGAGGCGCTCGGGTGGTTGTTCGTCGACGATGCCGGGCAGGCGGCGCCGCAGTCGGTGGCAGGCGGATTGTGGCGAACTCGGCGAGCGGTGATCGTGGGCGATCACCGTCAGCTGGGACCGGTTGGGGCGCTGCCGACTTCGGCGCAGGAAGCGCTGGTACAGCAGTACGGGCTCGATGCGGAATGGATGCCGGATCAGGCGTCGGCGCGCCAGGCGGCTGATCGCGGGGTGCGCTACGGAACGTGGCTGATGCCGTCGGATTCGGTCGCGCCGGTGTGGGTCGGCACGCCGTTGCGGGTCCATCGGCGCAGCGACAGGCCGATTTTCGAACTCACACATCACATCGCCTACGACGATGATCTGCTGGTGTTCGGCACGCCGGACCGGCCGGAGTTCCCCGGACATGATCGGTGGATCGATGTCAGATCGGCACGGGCCGAAGGCAATTGGATTCCCGGCGAAGGTGAAGCGCTCGCCGCCCTGCTCGCGCAATTGACCGAGGACGGGGTGGCCGCGGCCGACATCCGGGTGGTCAGCCCGTTCCGCGATGTCGCCGACGGTGCTCAGGAAATCGCGCGCGAAGTGCTGGGCGCGGACTTCGCGGAGCGGCAGGTGGGAACTGTCCATGCGATGCACGGCAACTCGGCCGAGGTAGTCGTATTGATCTTGGGCACCTCGCCCGCCGCGGGCGGATCGCGCCGGTGGGCAGCGACAAACCCGAACGTGCTCAACACCGCGGTGTCACGCGCCCGGCGACGGGTCTACGTGATCGGCAACTACCGGCTGTGGAGCAGCCAACGGTATTTCGCCGACCTCGCCCAGCGCTGGACAGTCGAGACCGAGCAACTGGTCGATCAAACCGTGAGCCAATAGAAGCCGAATGCCTCGATCCACAGGACGTTAACGGCCGTTCGCGGCGGATAACGGTGACCGTCCACCGCCCAACGATTCGGTCTCCGACCTGGTGGTTGCGGCGAGGTAGCGAGACAATGAGCGATGCGTCTCAATGATCGGAACAGCCATGAGGCCAGTCTCATTGCTCGGATCAGCTGCGTGCGCCGTCATAGCCATTGTGCTACCAACGGAAGCCACCGCTGATCCGATCACCGACCTACTGTGCAACAGCGGATCGAGCCAGTTCTGTCCCCCGCCGCCACCGCCACCGGGTGGTGACTGCCACTCGTCTTACGACCCGTGCGTCCCGATCACCAGCGATGTGGACTGCAGGGGTGGCGACGGGAACGGGCCGACGTACACCGGGCCCGTTCGCGTGATCGGACCCGATGAGTACGGGCTCGACAGCAACAATGACGGATTCGGGTGCGAAACCAGCTGATTCGCCCGATGTTTCGCGCCTACGGCGAGTCGAACAGCAGGGCGCCGGGTTCCACGGTGGTGCCGATGGTGGCGGGGTGGACGGAGTCCTTTGGTGAGTCCATGACGACTATGGGGCAGATGACCGAGTAGCCGGTGGCGGCTGTTTCGGTGGGGTCGAAGGCGACGATGGGGGCGCCGGCTTCGACTGTGTCGCCTTCGGTGGCCAGGAGTTCGAAGCCTTCCCCTTTGAGTTTCACCGTGTCGATGCCCAGATGGACCAGGACGCCGACGCCGTTGCCGAGGATGACGAAGGCATGGGGGTGGAGTTTGAGGATCTTGCCGGCGATGGGGGCCGTCACCGTCAGGGTGCCGCGGGTGCGGTCGGGGTCGAGGGCTACGCCGGAGCCGACGATCTGTTCGGCGAAAACTTGATCGGGGACCTCGGACAGGGCCACGACCTTGCCGGGGAAGGGGGCGATGACCGGGATGCTCACAGAATGTCCTCGATGTCGTCGGCCAGGGTGTCGGCTTCGGGCCCGACGACGACCTGTACGACCGAGCCCGACTTGAGGA
This sequence comes from Nocardia sp. FBN12, assembly GCF_054031145.1. Taxonomy (NCBI): domain Bacteria; kingdom Bacillati; phylum Actinomycetota; class Actinomycetes; order Mycobacteriales; family Nocardiaceae; genus Nocardia; species Nocardia sp. FBN12. The sequence continues at coordinate 759,298 of NZ_CM132926.1, read as the reverse complement.
CACCGTGGGCGCCCGCGGCCTTGAGTGCGGCCTCGTCGACCTTGCCACTGTCCTTCACCTCGGTGCGCAACCGGGTGATGCAGGCCTCGATCTCGACGATATTGTCCGCGCCGCCCAAGCCCTGGACGATCGCTTCCGCTTTGGACATATCTTCTCCCTTTCGGCGGTGGTTGCCAGTACCAGTATGGGAGTCTCGAATGTGCGCCACATCATATTCAGCGGTTGACATCCGACCTTCACCTGGTCAAACTGGCAACTGGTTATGACCGGACAGTACCCGTTGGGAACACCGGTTCACAACAGTTAACCCGGATCGGCGGGCAAGCCGGTCCTCCCTCGCCGAGACCGCCGGGAACCCGGCACGAAGAAGGTCGACATGACTGCCGTAACCGACACCCCCAAACAAGAATCGAAGGTGTTCGCGGGTTTGCAGCGCCTCGGTCGCAGCTTGATGCTGCCGATCGCGGTGCTCCCCGCGGCGGGCATTCTGCTGCGGATCGGCCAGGACGATCTCCTCGGCCGCTTCTCCGCGCTGGAAAGCACCGCCTCGGTGATCTCGGCGGCCGGGCAGGCCGTCTTCACCTGGCTGCCGCTGATCTTCGCGGTCGGCATCGCGATCGGCTGGGCCAAGAAGGCCGACGGGTCGACGGCGCTGGCCGCAGTAGTCGGGTACATGGTGATCAACGGCGTGTTCGAGGCGATGTCGCCGATCGTGCTGGAAGGCAAAACCGATCCAAAGGGCGCACAGGCGCTGATCAACTACGGCGTGCTCGCCGGCATCGTGATGGGTCTGCTGTCGGCGATTCTGTGGCAGCGGTTCTATCGCACGAAGCTGCCCGATTACCTCGGCTTCTTCAACGGCAGGCGGCTGGTGCCGATCCTGACCGCGTTCACCGGCCTGGTCATCGGCGTCGGCATGTCGTTCCTGTACCCGGCCTTCAACTCCGCGCTCACCTGGGTGGGTGAGACCGTCGCGGACAACTCGGTTCTCGGTGGCGGCATCTACGGCGCGGCCAACCGGCTGCTGATCCCGACCGGTCTGCACCACATCCTGAACTCGACGGTCTGGTTCCTGGTCGGCGATTACACCGATGCTTCCGGCCAGCTCGTTCGCGGTGACCTCAACCGCTTCTTCGCCGGTGACTCGAGCGCGGGCACGTTCATGACGGGCTTCTTCCCGATCATGATGTTCGCCCTGCCCGCCGCCGCGCTCGCGATCTGGCGCAACGCCCGGCCGTCGCAGAAGAAGCTGGTCGGCGGCATCATGCTGTCCACCGGTCTCACCGCGTTCGTCACCGGCATCACCGAGCCGCTGGAGTTCTCGTTCATGTTCGTGGCGTGGCCGCTGTATGTGGTGCACGCGCTCTTGACGGGCACGTCGTTGGCGCTGGTGAACGCGCTCGGCATCCATGACGGCTTCACGTTCTCCGCGGGCGCCATCGACTATCTGCTGAACTTCGGCAAGGCGACCGACGCGTGGCTGCTGATTCCGATCGGGCTCGGCTACGCGGTGATCTACTACGTGCTCTTCAGCTTCGTGATCAAGAAGTGGAACCTGCGGACGCCGGGTCGCGAGGTGGAGACCGATGTGGAGGCCGGGGTGCCCGACGCGGCCGCGGTCGAAGCGGAAGCTGCCGTGACCGCCACGGGCGATACTCGAACCGACGCGCCTTCGGTCGCGGAAGTCGAAACGAAGCTGGACAAGAAGCTGGAAGGTGAGTGAGGCAATGAGCACCCGCACCGTCATCGTCGGATCCGAGGTGGGGCTGCACGCGCGGCCCGCCGCGAAACTCACCAAGGCCGTGCAGGCGGCGGGGGTGCCGGTGCGGATTTCGCTGGGAGGTGGCGAACCGGTCGACGCGGCCAGCGTGCTGGCAGTGATGACGCTGGGCGCGGGGCACGGCGCCGAGGTGACCCTGCACGCCGAGGGCGCCGATGCGGTACTCGACCAGCTGGCGACGCTGATCGCCACGGATCTGGATGCCGCCTGATGCCGGAACAGGTGATCAAGGGTCTCGGGGTGAGTCCGGGAGTGGTGTGCGCGCCGTGGTTGCGGTTCGGATCGCAGCTCGAGACCTCGGCGCAGGACCCCGTCGGCGGGTCGGTGGCCGAGGAGCTGGCGCGGGTCAAGGATGCGCTCGGTGGCGTGTCCGACGAGATGCAAGCCAGGGCACAGCGCGTGACCGGTGTTGCGGCGGAGATTCTTTCGATGTCGGCGACGATGGCCCGCGATCCGGGCATCGTCGCCGCCACCGAGAAGGAACTCGCTGCCGGGATGCCGACGGCGCACGCGGTGCACCTGGCGTTCGAGGGATTCTGCGCGAAGCTGGAAGCGCTCGGCGGGTACATGGCCGAGCGGGCGACCGATCTGCGCGATATCGGCGGGCGGACCGTCGCGGTGCTGCTCGGCTTGCCGATGCCGGGCATCCCGGAGCCGGGGTATCCGTTCGTCCTGGTCGCGCAGGATCTCGCGCCCGCCGATACGGCGATGCTGGGTGACAGCGAGGTGGTCGGGCTGCTCACCACCGAGGGCGGGCCGACCAGCCACACCGCGATTCTCGCGAAGTCCCTTGCCTTGCCCGCGGTGGTGAACTGTCCCGATACCGATCAGCTCGTCGATGGCGCGCCGGTGCTGCTCGACGGCGCGACCGGCGAGGTCGTGATCGATCCGAGTCCGCAGCATCAGCAGGCCGCGCTCGAGCAGGCAGCGGCGGACAAGGCGCGTATCGCGGCGGCCAGCGGGCCGGGGCATACCGCCGATGGGACGCCGGTGCAGCTGCTGGTGAATATCGGCACCGTCGATGACGCGGTGAAGGCGGGTCCGGTCGACAGCGAGGGTGTGGGGCTGTTCCGCACCGAGTTCATGTATCTCGGGAAGGCTTCGGAACCGTCGCTGGATGAGCAAACTGCCTCGTACACAGCGGTTCTCGAACAATTCGCCGGGCGACGTGTCGTGGTGCGAACCCTCGATGCCGGGTCGGACAAGCCGCTGCCGTTTCTCGATCTCGGCACCGAGGAGAATCCGGCACTGGGAGTGCGTGGGTTACGGATCGGCACGGTGTTTCCGGACACTCTCGCCACGCAGCTCACCGCGCTCGGCCGTGCGGGCGAGGCGACCGGAGCCGAGCTGTGGGTGATGGCGCCGATGGTGGCCACCGCGGACGAGGCCGCCGGATTCGCCGCGCTGGCACGGGAATCCGGGTTGACGAAGGTCGGGGCGATGATCGAGATCCCGGCGGCCGCGCTGCGCGCCGCCGATCTGCTCGCACATCTCGACTTCGTCAGCATCGGGACCAACGATCTGAGCCAGTACACGTGTGCGGTGGATCGGATGGCGGGTGGGCTCGCGCAGTTGCTCGATCCGTGGCAGCCGGCGGTGCTGGATCTGATCGCGATGGTCGGTGCTGCTGGCGCGGCGGCGGGTAAGTCGGTCGGCGTATGCGGTGAGGCGGCGTCGGATCCGGCATTGGCGCCGGTGCTGGTGGGGCTCGGTGTGACGAGTTTGTCGATGTCGGTGCCCGCGTTGCCCGCGGTGCGGGCGGCGTTGGCCGCGGTGGATATGCAGCGGTGCCAGGACGCGGCCGACGCGGCGTGCGCGGCCCGGAATCCGCAGGCGGGGCGTGCGGCGGTCGCGGCGATCATCGGGCGGGCGTGAAAAAAGTTGTTGTGCCCGCGATCCGGCCGACGGCCGGATCGCGGTGCGGTGTCCGGCGGCGGTCGTCGATCGTCGCGTTGGGCGCCACATCGGGTGTCGCGGCCGGCAACGGCCCAGGTGATGCGGAAGGTTTGTCGTGACGGGAGTCGTGCGCGGTCGTCTCGTCGGCACTGCCGAAGGTGAAATCGCCGATGGCGTCGTCGAATTCGATGCCGGACTGATCACCTGGGTCGGTGACATCGCGGATCATCCTGCTCCCGAACGTCTTCCGGCAGCCAACGACGACCTGGTGCTGCCAGGATTGATCGATCTGCACTGTCACGGAGGGGCAGGGTTCGGTTTCCCCAATGCTGATGCGCAGGGTGCTCGGGCGGCGGCGGCGCATCATCGGAGCCACGGCACCACCGGGTTGATGGGCAGTTTGGTGTCGGATCAGCCGGAGGTGCTGGTCGCCCAGGCGGCGATGCTGGCAGATCTGGTCGAGGACGGTGCCTTGCTCGGGGTGCATCTCGAGGGTCCGTTCATCAATGCGAGCCGGTGTGGCGCGCAGGATCCCGCGGCGATCATTCCCGGTGACCCCGCGTTGTTCGAGCGGATCTGCGCGGCCGCTCGCGGCACGGTGCGGTCGATGACATTGGCGCCCGAGACCGCGCGTTTCGATGAACTGCTGGCCGCGATGCGTCGTCACGCTGTGCTGCCGAGCCTCGGGCACACCGATGCCGACGCCGCCACCACCGCGGCGCGCATCGCCGCCGCCGGTCCTGGCCCGATCACCGCTACGCACCTGTTCAACGGGATGCCCGCACTGCATCACCGCTCCCCCGGGCCGGTCGGCGCCTGTCTGGCCGCTGCCGGGCGGGGCGAGATGGTGGTCGAATTGATCGCCGACGGTGTGCATTTGGCGCCGGCGACGGTGGCGATGGTGTTCGACACCGTTGGGCCGGATCAGATCGCGTTGGTGTCCGATGCGATGGCGGCGGCGGGCATGAGCGACGGTGACTACCGGCTGGGTGCGCTCGACGTTCAGGTCCACGACGGCGTCGCCCGGCTCGCGACCCACGACGGGTCGCCCGGCGCGATCGCGGGCGGCACAGCTCGACTCGTCGATGTGCTGCGCTGGACCGTGCTGGAAGCGGGTGTACCCCTGTCCGACGCGGTTGCCGCCGCAACACGTACTCCTGCTCGCGTACTCGGCCTCCAGGGCGAACGAGGCAGTCTCACCGTCGGTGCGCGTGCCGACATTCTTGTCACTGACCAGTCATTGCGGCCGCGGCGGGTGCTCGTCGCCGGAACGGAAGGAATCTGATGGAAATCGTGATCCGGGCTGACGAAAACGAGGTGGCGAGCACGGTCGCCGATATCGTCGGCGGCTATGTGAAGGGTGGCAAAGCGATTCTCGGCTTGGCCACGGGATCCTCGCCGCTGGGCAGTTATCAGGAGCTGGCGCGCCGGTACCGCGAGGGTGAGCTGGACTTCTCCACCGCGAGCGCCTTTCTGCTCGACGAGTACGTCGGTTTGCCGAAAGACCATCCACAGTCGTACTTTTCGGTGATCCGGTCCGAGTTCGTCGACCATGTGAACCTGGATCCGGCACGGGTGCTGAGCCCCAACGGCGAAGCCGGTGACGTCGCCGGTGAGGGTCGGCGATATGACGCGGCCATCGCCGCGGCGGGTGGGGTGGACGTGCAATTGCTGGGGATCGGCACCGACGGGCATATCGGGTTCAACGAGCCGGGGTCGGCGCTGACCTCGCGCACGCGGGTGAAGACGCTCACCGAGCAGACGCGCAAGGACAACGCGCGCTTTTTCGACGGGCCGGAGGATGTGCCGCATCACGTGCTCACCCAGGGTCTCGGCACGATCAACGAGGCCGGGCACCTGGTGATGATCGCGCTCGGCGCGGGTAAGGCCGATGCGATCGCCGCCGCCGCCGAAGGGCCGTTGTCGGCGTTCTGCCCGGCTTCGGTCATGCAGTGGCATCGCCATGTCACGGTGGTGATCGATGAGGCCGCGGCGGGCAAGTTGAAGTTGGCGGACTACTACAAGTACGCGCTGGCGAACAAGCCCGCCTGGCAGTCGTTCTGACGTGACCGCGCTCGAGTTCGCGGTACAGGACGTGGCGGGTGCGCTCGGAGCTCGCCGTATCGGGGCGGATCGGGTGGAATTGTGTGCGGCACTGGGCAGCACGGGTGGGCTGACGCCGAGTATCGGGACGATCGAGGCTGTGGTCGGGGCGGGGATTCCCGTCCACGTGCTGATCCGGTGCCGGGCCGGCGGTTTCGTGTATGCCGATGCGGACGAGCTCGCGGTGATGAATGCTGATGCGCGCGCGGCGGTTTCGGCGGGCGCGTCCGGTCTGGTGGTAGGTGCGCTCACCCCGGACCACCGGGTCGACGTCGAGGGACTACGCCGTGTTCTCGACGGTGTTGATGGTGCCGACATAGAGCTGACCTTTCATCGTGGGATAGATCAGGTCCGCGACCGCGAGTCCGCTCTGGACACGCTGATCGCCGGTGGAGTGACGCGAGTGCTCACCTCTGGTGGGGCAGCCACCTGCGCCGAGGGACTCGATGAGCTCGCCGCGATGGTCGAGCACGCGGCAGGGCGGATCCAGATCATGGCGGGCGGCGGGATCGCCGTCGACGACATTCCCGCCCTATGTCGGACGGGCGTGAACGCAATCCACCTGTCAGCCCGACGCGTCATCGCTGACGACGGCGGGCCCGGCGGTGGTGGCAAGTCCGGCCATGAGCAGCTGGACGACGAACTCGCGGCCGCGGCCGCAGCTCAGCTGCTCGCCGCAGACCGGCAGACGACCCCCGAACGCCCCTCGGCCTGAATCGAACTGGCCGAACACCCAGTGCGGGGAGATTCACGGGCACGCTCGGCACGGATCAGCACGGCTACGGTGACACCGGACGGCTGCCCGGCAATGGTGTGTTCAGGCGCGCTCGGCCAGGATCGACTCTGCTTCGCCGGGGTTGCACGCGAAGGCCGCTTGTACTGCGGCAATGGCCTTTTCGTGTTCGCCTGCCGCGACCAGCCGGTCGATATCGGCCCACTGATCGGTGGGCGGCGCTACCGAGAGGTCGAGGCGGCGATCGAGGCGTTCCCACATTCTGGCCACGGTGGGGTCGTCGGCGAGTAGTCCGCCGAGGTGGGCTTTGAAGGTGGGGTGCTCGGTGCGGTACATGCCCATCCAGCTGCTGTCGAGCGGGCTGGCCTCGGCATTGGCGGTGCGATCGGCGAGCTTGAGGATCACGGCTCTGGGGTGAGCGGTGATCTTGGTGTAGGCGTTGTGGTTTCGCGCCTTGCGATCGGGGCCGATGCCGGTGACCGCCCACACCAGATCGAGAACCGCACGGCCGAAACGGGATTCGACCTCCGCCGCGGTGACCGGGGTGTCTTCGACGACATCGTGCAACCACGCGGCGAGGGCGAGCTCACCGCTGTAGCCGAAATCGTCGAGCACACAACGAACCGCCGCGAGATGGGTGGCATAAGGATGGTCGCCATAGCGTTGGTCGCCGTGCGCCGCGAGGGCGAACTCGCGCGCCTCGATCTCACGCCGCTCGAACGCCTGCTGATCGAACTCCATGCCGCACCCCCGTGCTCGATTGGTGATCGTGTGAGATCGACCCTAGCCGAGGGCACCGACAGGTTCCGGGGATCAGTGGCGGGCGACCGGTTTCACCGCGGTCAGGATGCCGGTCTGGTCGCGACTCTGGGTGTAGGTGACCCCGGTGAAGCCGACCGCCTCGACCCGATCGGTGTAGTGCCGGATATCGGCGTCGGCGAACGGGTCACCACCGCGACCGAGGAACACCGAGAGCACCGCCCGCATCCGGCGCGACGGTGACGCGTCGGCGAGCAGCAGGCGTCCACCCGGCCGCAGCACGCGCCACATTTCGGCGATCGCGGCGTCGCGCTGTGATTCAGGGATGTGGTGCATGACGAAAGTGCAGGTGACAATGTCGAATTCGGCATCGGGCAATGGCAACGACTGCGCCGGGCCGACCACGTAGCGATGATGGGCGCTGCGATCCCGCCCGCTGTTGTCCGCGACCGCTGTGGCCGATGGATCGACACCGACCGCGGTACCGGTCGGTCCGGTCGCCGCACCGAGCGCGCGAACGAGTTTGCCTGGACCACAACCGATATCGAGTGCGTGATCGCCCGATCGCGCACCGGACCGAGTGACGAATTCGGCGAGCAGACGACCATGCCTGCCAAGGAAGAACGCCGTGGTGAACAGGTTGTAGCGACGCAGGCCTGCGATGACAAGGCCGGTGTCGGCGTCGGCGACGAACATGGGGGTGAGAAGCTGGTTTCGGGACATGAGTTCATGGTCGGGCGTGGCCACGTACGTCGCCAGGAGCAGAATCGCCGATGGTGTCCGTTATCGAACAGATCCGGGGAAACCGTGCAGGAGGAAGCGATGGCCGAGCACCCTGATCGCCGGGTTCGACGCACCAGGGACGCGTTGCACAAGGCGCTGATCGAGCTGATGATCGAGCGCGGCTACGACAAGGTGACCGTCAGCGACATCATCGGCCGCGCCGACGTGGGGCGGTCCACCTTCTACGCGCACTACCGCGACAAGGACGACCTGCTGCTGGTGAGCTGCACCGAATTCCTGCGCCGCGAGGTCATCCGCACCACCACGCCCGGCTCCCCACTCGCGCCGCTGCGCGTGATGTTCCATCTGGCCGCGCAGTATCCCGAGGTGTATCGCCCCTTGATCGGGCCGAAGGCGACCGCAACCGTGGTGCGCGCCTACCGCCAGTGTGTCGCCGAATTGGTCGGCGAACTCCTGGGCGACCAGCCCGCTGGCACGATCGAATTCCTGTCGTGGGGCCTGCTCGGTGTGCTGGGTCCGGTGATCGAACCGACCGCGCCGACACCGCCCGCGCGGGCGTGGCAGCGGTTCGAGACGCTCGCGCTGTACGGGATCAGCGGGAGCGGCGCAGGTCCGGCCATGGTGGGCGACGCAGAATCGCCAGTGCCGCAATGACTCCGGTGAGCAGGCCGATCCACTCGCCCAGCTGAGCGATGCGATTGGCATCGACCGTGGGTGTCCAGTGGGCCTGCCCCGCGTGAACGACGAACAACCCGATCGGACGTGGGTGCCGCAGCAGACCACCGCCGCGCGAGACGGTGATGACGATCGCGCCGTCGGCCGTGTCGATCGGCGTGCCGAACACCGTCGGCGGCTCGGCCACCAGCTGTTCGAGGCGATCTCTGATCGTCATCGCAACCCCATCTCGTCGCTCGGCGATGTGGTCGAAGATACGCGCACCGAGCGCCCGCCGTCGGCTGTCATGATGGGAGTGTCCCAGTCATGGCGAAAGGTGCACTGATGCCGGAGCAGTCCTTGTCGACACCGTGGTCGCGATCGATGGGACTGCGGGTGCCGGTGGTGAACGCGCCGATGGGTGGCGCGGCGGGCGGGCGGCTCGCGGCGGCGGTGAGCGCGGCAGGCGGGCTCGGGATGATCGGGATGGGTAGCGCGGGGTCGGTGGCGGCGTTGCGGCGTGAGCTGGCCGTCGCGGGTGCGCCGGACGGGATCGGGCTCGTCGACTGGGTTCGTACCCGGGAAACCGGGCTGCTGGAGGCCGCGATCGCCGCCGGTCCACGGATCATCTCGGTCAGTTTCAGCACTGACTTCTCCTGGGTGCCGCAGGTACGGGCCGCAGGCATCCTCGCCGTCACCCAGGTGTACGACGCGCCCGGCGCCCACCGTGCCCAGGATGCGGGGATCGACGTTCTCGTGGCGCGCGGCAGCGAAGGCGGTGGTCACGGCGCCGACCGGCTGGCCTTGATGCCGTTGCTCGATGCCGTCCTCGAGATCGCGACCGTGCCGGTCCTGGCCGCCGGGGGTATCGGCTCCGGTCGCACACTCGCGGCTGTGCTCGCGGCGGGAGCAGCCGGGGCGTGGCTCGGGACCTGTCTGGCCGCCGCCGAGGAATCACTGCTGCCCGAATCCGCCCGTCTGGCGATGCTCGCCGCCGACTCCAGCAGCACCACGGTCACCACCGCTTTCGACGAAGCACTCGATCTGCCCTGGCCACCGATCTATCCGGCGCGCGTATTGCGCAACGAGTTCACCGACCCGTGGTCACGGCTCGAAGGCGACGACGTACCCGACACCGAGCGTCTTCGCGCGGCGATCGCGGTCGACGATCCCAAACTCGCGCCCGTGGATGCGGGACAGGGCGTCGGTCTGGTGACCCACATCGAGCCTGCGGCCGCTGTGATCGACCGACTGTGCGGGGATGCGGCCGAGCTTCTGACATCACGCCGCGCGTAGTCGAATCCACGGCCCTCATCGGGAAGTTCCCCGCCGCAACGCTCTTGACGGAGCGGCCGTGGACGTCGGCCAGCGGGGAAACGGCGACCAACCGGCGGTGCGACCGATGAGCGGTTGCAAAAATATGCAGATCGGTCTAGTTTTAGGCGGTGGGCAAAAAGGGAGCCGAAACACGGTGCAAGTTGATCAAGGCGACGCGGTCGCTGATCGAATCGCACGGATATTTCGGCGCCGGGCTCAACCAGATCGTGCAGGAGAGCGGGGCACCGCGCGGTTCGCTGTACTTCCACTTCCCCGGCGGCAAGGACGAATTGGTGGCCGCGGCGCTGGCCGAGAGCGGTACCGATATCGCGACGATCATCCGCACGATCGAGGCGACCGACGCCAGGGATTTCGCGCGAAAGATGGTGAACCTGCTGGGCGATCAGCTGGAAGCGTCGGACTGGACCATCGGCTGCCCGGTGGCGACCGTCGCCTTGGACACCGCTTCCACCAATGAGGCTGTGCAGCAGGCTTGTTCAGCGACATACCGGCTCTGGGAGGAGGCCATCCGGGAACGATTGACCGGATTCGGCCATCCCGAACCCGAACGGATCACCACAGTCGCGCTCGCCCTGATCGAAGGCGGGCTGGTACTGGCCCGCACCCATCGATCCCGGCAACCGCTTCGGCATCTCGCGGACACCATCGACGTTCTGATCTGAGCGCCTACCCCAAGTCCTGGATGCATCGCTTGAAAATATGTAAATCGGTCTACTGAAAGTAGGGCACAATGGCACACACCGATTCAGTCGTTTTCGGCGCCGCCGGGTTCATCGGCCGCTCGCTGGTCGCCGAACTGCTGCGGACCGGACACACCGTCACCGCCGCACTGCGTGCGGGTAGTCAGGATCGGCTTCGGACGTGGCTCGACGCACAGGATGTCGACACTGCGGGCTTGACGATCACCACCACCGATATCGGCGAACCAGATCTCGCGCTGGGCGAGACCATCGACGGAGTGCGCGATGTGTACAACACGGCCGCGTTGATGAAGTTCGGACTGGACGCGGATGTGGCGCGGCGGGTGAATCTCGACGGGGCCGTGCATGTGCTGGAATGGGCTGCGCGACAACCAGACCTGCGACGTGTCGTCCATATCTGCGGCTACCGCGCGGTCGAGGCCGGGGGTGATCAGGACTACGGCAACGGCGCGTACGAGGCGTCGAAAGTCGAGGCCGATATTCTGCTGCGGCGTCTCGCAGCCGAGCGGAATATCCCGCTGACCATGGCGAACCCGGCCGGGGTGCTCGGACCCGGTCAGTATTTCGGACTGTCAGACCTGATCGACAATCTCTGGCGAGGGCGATTGCCCGCACTGCCCGGCTCCGCCGACACCTTCGTTCCGGTCGTCGATCTCGACTATGTGGCCCGGTTCATGGCCGGACTGCCCACCCAACCCGACACGGTCGGCAAGTCGTATCCACTGCTCGATGCCGCGACTCCCGCACTGCCCGAACTGATTCGGCTCGTCGCCGACCATCTGCATGTTGCGGCGCCGCGCTTCGCGCTGCCGACCGCGCTGGTCCGGCGACTGCCACGGGCAGTGACCCACACCGATCCCGAAGCGCTGTCGTTCCTCAGCACCGATCGGTACGACACCAGCGAAAGCGACGTCGTTGCGCGACGTCTCGGCATCAGCCATCCGCCGGTCGGGGACCTGCTGCGCACCTACGCCGACGGTATCGTCGCCGGCCGCAGCGGCACCGTCGTGCCCACACCGAAATCCGGCTTCCGCAACGGAACTTGGTTGAGCGGCGAGCACGCTGACCCGGAATATGTGCTGTTGCACGGGATTCCGCTCAACAGTGACTCATGGATCCACGTGGCCCGGGAGCTGGATGCCCCGGTGCTGGCAGCGGACCTCCCCGGACTCGGACGCTCGGCGGCGTCTTCGCAGTCGAGCGGTGACTGGATGGCGGAACTGATGGCACCGGTGCGGACGCGACCGGTCGTCGTCGGCCATTCGCTGGGCGCCTCGGCCGCGATCGAATTCGCGCTGCGTCATCCTGATCGAGTGTCACGGCTCGTGCTCATCGCACCCGCTTTCCTCCAGCAGCGGGCGTCCCGAATGACGGGCTCGCACCTCGCCGCTGAGGTCGTCAAGCGGATGCCCACGGCGACACTAGCCGCGCGACTGGGCATTCCGGAAGGACCTGCCATCGCCTCCGCGGTCGCTGATCTGCGACGGCCCGGCGTCGCCCAGCGCACGTGGGCGGCCTTGCGGGCCGCCGGGGCCTCGCGAGACGAGCTCGCCGCCAAGCTGGCCCGGGTATCAGTTCCGGTCGACATCATCGTCGGTTCGGATGATCCGCTGATCGAGACGACCGATCGGCCTGTCGTCACCATCCCCGATACCGGTCACTATCCCCAGCTCACCCATCCCGACCTGGTCGCGCGCATCGTCCGGGGCGAGAAGTTCGCCGTCGCGACTGCCGACAGCTGATCAGCGCTGTCAGGCAGTCCGATGCCGCCCGAGCCGGCGGTCCGCTCAGGCGGGTATTTCGATGCGCAGCGCGGGGTCGTTCACCATGTCCGGCTGTAGTGCGATGGTTTCCTCTGTTCGCCACCGTGCATGCCAGATCGGTACGCCGCCAGGGAGATTCAGCTCTCGCGGGGTGGTGAGCAGGGGCAGGTCGAGGCGGGCTGACGTGACGGTGACGGTCGCGTTCGTCGGGGTGTGCGACCAGACGTCGTCGACCGCGTTGGTGATTCGGACGCCGAGCCGGTGACCCGTGGCCAGGCGGGCGTCCTGCCAGATCATCCGGATCCCGGATTCGGGGCGGACCGGCGCGATGCCGCGGGTGATGACGGTGGCGCGGCCGTCCGGGGCGATGTCGTAAAGCTCCAGTGCGACAGTCGATTCGGGCGGGCCGGACAGGGTCAGGGCGGCAGTAGCGCGGCCCGCGAGGTGGACCGGCTCGGTCACCGGCGCGGAGATCGACCAGATCTCACGGTCGGCGCCGGGCAGCAGGGTGCGATCGTGGAAGGTACCGGTGCGCAGGGCAATCGATGCGCGACGGGAATCCGCGGGCGGCCAGACGGTTTCGCCGCGCCAGCCACCGTCGAACTGGCCGACGGTCACCGGCGGGCCGGGAACCGCTACGTCGACCCCGGCCACATGGCGGTCGAGGAAGGCGTACAGCTCGGCGCCGAAATGGGGTGTGCCGCACTTTTCGCGACAGTCCGAGTGGCCCCATTGGCCGAACCAGGCGCGGTGCTCGCCGGGGCCTCTGGCTTCCCACGCATCGATGATGCGGTCGGCTCGGGTGTTGGAGTCGAGAAAGCTCTGGCCAAGGAACATCGGGGTGGTGTTGCCGCGGACGGCCTCGACCATGTCGCGCTCGCGCCAGTCCGGGTTGGCGCCGTTGTGGTCGGTGGTGAGGGCGAGGTAGCGAGCGGCGCAATCCTGGGTCATCTGGACCGCATTTGCCTTGTACTCGTCGCCGTCATCCGGGTGACCGGGGGTCGAGGCGATGGCCAGGTGTTCGGCGCCCGCGGTGTCGGCGGGGCGAATCCCGTCCTCGGTCAACGGTTTTCCGCCGAACTTCCACGCCGTGCCCTGCATGTAGAGGTACGAGAAGGCATCGACGACCGGTTCGAACGCCGCGACCGCTGCCAGCCCCTTGGGCTTCGCGGCCAGAGCCATCATCCCGGTCCACCCCTCATAGGACGTCCCGACCATCCCGACCCGGCCAGTCGACCACGGCCTGCTCGCCGCCCATTCGACCGCCGCCGCCACATCCGACTGCTCCCCCGGACCACCGAAATCGGGACACCCGTTGGACCCACCGAAGCCGCGCAGATCGACGATCACGTACGTGTATCCGGCGCCCAGCGCCCACTCGACCGGCAGGTTCTCGATCGACGGTCCGCCACCGGGCCGGGGCTGGGACAGGTACGCCAGATGCGCGCGGTACGGACTGGCGGTCATCAGCACCGGAGTCCGCGCGTCAGCCGGCAGACCCGGCGGCCGGAGAATATCCGCGTGCAGCCGCGTCCCGTCAGGCGCGGTCAGATACTCCTGGGTCCAGGTGAATGCCACATTCACCGGCTCGGCCGTCGCCGGCGCCACCATCCCGAGCACCAACGCCACACCGGCCACTACCCGCGCCGCCACCACACCCAATCGCACCCCCGGACTATTGCCGCTCCCCGCCCCCACGTCCAGCCCCGATTATCCGGGGCGTGTCGGGCCACCGCGTGCCGAGCAACATCCCGTGCTGCCGGAACCGGCCCGATGCCGGCAGCCGGAGTACCGTCGGGATGCGGACGTAAGGGGTGGATATGCCGTTGGTATGGATGGTTGTTGGCATCGTGGTGTTCGCTGTCGCCCTCGACCGGCTGTTCGTGCTGGCTGAGGTGCGTGGCTGGATCGCTCCTCGGGGCAAGTTCGGTTCCGGTGGTGCCGCGGGGCTTTTCGGGGAGTTGCAGGCGCTGTTCGCTCCGTCGAGCCAGCACACCCAGCAGGAGATTCGAAGCCGCGAGGTGCGGGGCGAGCAGCTCGAGAGCGGCGCCAGCCCACTGGGAGTTGACCTTTCGCTCGGCATCGCGCGCCTGCCCAATCCGAAAGGCGAGCCGAACCCGCCGGAAAACTGATCAGGGCCGATCCACGCGGCAGCCGATCGCCCGAACTCGGTCCACGGTCGCGATCCAAAATCTAGCAGCGCTAGACATGCTAGCGAGCTGATGCTACCGTTGATCCAGTTTCTAGCGTCGCTAGTTTTCAGGAAAGAGAAGCCGCAAATGCTCATTGTCACCGGCCAGATCATCGCCACCATCGCCGTTCTCGCGAATGCCGTCGTCTATGGCACAGATGTCTGCGCGGCCGTGATCACGCGGTCGGTGTACCGCAAGCTCGATGACGCGACCGTCACCCTCAGCGCGGGGTGGGGTCACTACTACGGCGACAAGCGCATGCCGATTGTCGGTTCGGGTGGCATTGTCACCGCGGTGCTCACGCTGCTGATCGCGCTGGTGGCCGGGCAGACCGGCGCCGCTGTCGCGGCCGGGATCACGGTGGCGGCGCTGCTCACCTGGCTCGCCCTCTACGTCCGCATCGCCAAGCCGATCAATTCCCAGCAGACCGCCGCCGCGCTGAGCGGCATCATTCCGGCCGATGCCCGTGCGCTGCAGGACAAGTGGGACAGCATGCTGAAGTACCGGGTCACCCTGCAGTTCATCGCCATCGCCGGCCTGTGCGCCGCGCTGATCCTGTTCTGATATCGAATTCACCAGGAGTATCGACGTGCCCTTCACCAGCAATGAACAGCAGTTCCTCGCGGAGGCCGGGATCGGCCGACTCGCCACGGTCTCGCCCGACGGCATTGTGCAGAACAATCCGACCAGCTATCGGGTGAACGCCGACGGCACGATCGACATCGGGGGCATGCGGATGCGTGCCAGTCGCAAGTACCGCAATGTCGAAGCGGGTAGCCGGGTGTCGTTCGTGATCGACCAGCAGGTTTCCTTGGAGCCCTATGTGATTCGCGGCATCGAGGTACGCGGCACGGCCGAAACGCTCGACGACGAGGAGCCGCCGTTCCCGCCCCAGGAACGCGCGGTCATCCGCATCCACCCCGAACGGATCATCTCCTGGGGTATCGACGGCGGATCCTTCGACTTCACCAGTCGCGGCGCCGAGTAGTCAGAAAGCAAGAATCCCCCCTGGCTAGGCCAGGGGGGATTCTTTGCACTGATCACTGCGTACCGGATGGGCTAATCAGGCCCATTCCCGCAGGTCAGGATCACACGTCGTAGTAGAGCTCGAACTCGTACGGGTGCGGGCGCAGGTTGACCGGCGCGATTTCGTTGTCGCGCTTGAGCTGGATCCAGGTCTCGATGAGGTCAGGCGTGAAGACGTTGCCCTCGGTGAGGTAGTCGTGGTCCTGCTCGAGGCGATCGATGACCGCGGACAGGCTGGTGGGGGCCTGCGGGATGTTCTTGGCCTCCTCCGGCGGGAGCTCGTAGAGGTCCTTGTCGACGGGCGCCATCGGCTCGATCTTGTTCTTGATGCCGTCCAGGCCTGCCATCATCATGGCGGCGAAGGCCAGGTACGGGTTACCCGAGGAGTCAGGCGCGCGGAACTCGATGCGCTTGGCCTTCGGGTTGTTGCCGGTCACCGGGATACGCACGGCGGCCGAGCGGTTGCGCTGCGAGTACACCAGGTTGATGGGGGCCTCGTAGCCCGGCACCAGACGGTGGTACGAGTTGACGGTCGGGTTGGTGAACGCCAGCAGCGACGGGGCGTGGTGCAGGATGCCGCCGATGTAGTGACGCGCCAGATCCGACAGGCCGCCGTAGCCGGCCTCGTCGTGGAACAGCGGCTTGCCGTCCTTCCACAGCGACTGGTGCACGTGCATACCCGAGCCGTTGTCACCGAAGAGGGGCTTCGGCATGAAGGTGACCGACTTGCCGGCCTTCCACGCGGTGTTCTTCACGATGTACTTGAACAGCTGCAGGTCGTCCGCCGCCGAGAGCAGCGTGCCGAACTTGTAGTTGATCTCGGCCTGACCGGCGGTGCCGACCTCGTGGTGGCCGCGCTCGAGCTCGAAGCCCGCGTTCTGCAGGTTGGTCGAGATCTCGTCACGCAGGTCGACGTAGTGGTCGTACGGGGCGACGGGGAAGTAGCCACCCTTGTTGCGGACCTTGTAGCCGAGGTTGCGGCTGCCGTCCGGGTTGAACTCCTTGCCGGTGTTCCACGAACCCGACACGGACTCGATCTCGTAGAACGAGCCGTTCATCTCCGAGCCGTAGCGAATGCCGTCGAAGATGTAGAACTCGGCCTCGGCACCGAAGAACGCGGTGTCGGCGATACCGGTCGAACGCAGGTACTCCTCCGCCTTGCGCGCGATGTTGCGCGGGTCGCGGGAGTACGCCTCACGGGTGAACGGGTCGTGCACGAAGAAGTTCAGGTTGAGCGTCTTCGCATTGCGGAACGGGTCGATCCGGGCGGTGCTGAAGTCGGGGAGCAGGAGCATGTCCGACTCGTCGATCGACTGGAAGCCACGCACCGAGGAGCCGTCGAACGCCAGACCCTCTTCCGCCAGGTCGGCGGTGAACGCCTTGGCCGGGATCGAGAAGTGCTGCTGGACGCCGGGCAGGTCGGAGAAGCGGATATCGACGTATTCGATGTCCTCTTCCTTGATGTACTGGATGACCTCTTCGGCCGTGCTGAACGTCACTTGCTCTCCTTACGAATCGGTTCCCAGCCAGTCGCGATGCTGGCCCTTTCGAACGACCTGCGAGCAGTCGCTACGAAGGGGTTCGTCGCGACCTGACGCTAAGGACGCGGTGTTTCCCAACAGTCAAGGCTGTGTTTCGCCAGTGTTACGCGAACCGGATGCCTGGTGATGTCCGCCATCCGGGCGCGACCTTCACGCTAATCCTGCCATCCGCGCGATCGCGCGCTGACGTGACCTCCATTAATGCGGTCGTGGGCGACGGATCGCGCGCCTCTATCCTGGGTGTCATGGCGCGTATTACCGGCACATGGCTCTCCGGATCCCCGGGCGAACCCGGCGACTCGGATATCTCCGGCTACCCGGGTGAGCTGTACGGGCTGCCGCGCGAGGGCGCGGGATCGCTCGCTCCGACGTGGCGCCGCGTCGTCGCGCTGTTCATCGACTGGTTCATCGCGGTCGGGATCGCGGCGGTGATCACCCGCAGCTTCGCGTCGTCGTCGGTGCCGCTGCTGGTGTGGTTCGTGGTCGGCGTGGCCGCGGTGACGCTGTTCGGGTTCACCCCCGGCCAGTACTTCATGCGGCTGCGGGTGCTGCGGATCGACGCACCGGTGGCGGTGGGGTTCGTGCGCGCGCTGGCCAGGCAGGTGCTGCTGGTGTTCGTGGTGCCTGCGCTGTTCACCGACGCCGACGGCCGCGGCATGCACGACCGGGCCACCGGGACGGCGCTGGTCAACGCCCGCTGAGCGGTCAGCCCGGCTGAGCGCCTGCGTCCGTTGGGCCTGCTCATGGTCGCGCGCGGCCCTACGATCAGGCCGTGTCACTGAATCCGGCCATGCTGGCCGTGCGTTTCCTGCTCGAATTGATCGCCGTGATCTCGTTCGGAGTGTTCGGCTGGCGTGCCTTCGATTCCCCCTGGCGATATCTGCTCGTCGTCGTGCTGCCGGTCGCGGCGGCGCTGCTGTGGGGAACGTTCGCGGTGCCCGATGATCCGAGCCGCGGCGGCGACGCGACGGTGCCGGTCCCGGGCCCGGTGCGACTCGGCGTCGAGTTCGCGGTGCTGTTCGGCGGGGCCGCGGCGCTCTGGGCCGCCTCGCTGCCGCGACTCGCGCTGATCTCGGCGGCCGTGCTCGTCGGCTACCACCTGCTGGCCTACGACCGGATCCTGTGGCTGCTGACCGGGCGCGAACCCAACGCCTGAAACGCCACGAGCCCGTCACCTGCGATCAGGTGACGGGCTCGAGACGGTAGTGCGGTTCAGCGGCGACGGATCGCGCGCTGCATGCCCTTCATCTTCGCGCCGGGGGGCATCGGGCCCTTCGGCATCGCGGGACCACTGCGTGAGCTCAGGGCCGAGAGCCTGCCCTCGATCTGGTCGATCCGCTTGACATCGATGTTGCGCGGCAGCTTGGTGAGGTATTTCTGCAGCTCCTTGAGGGGAGTCTGGCCTTCCTCGTTGCCGACGATCACTTCGTAGATGGGGGTGTCACCGACCAGGCGGGCGGTGCGCTTCTTCTCCTGCTGAATGAGCGACTTGACCCGCTGCGGCGAACCCTCGGCGACGAAGATCACCCCGGGCAGGCCGATGACGCGGTGCACGGCGTCGAGCTGGGTGGTCGCGGCGACGCCGTTGGCGACCCGCCACTTGCCCTGCAGGTTCTCCAGCACCCACGCCGCGGCGCCCGCCTGACCCTCGGCCTTGCGGTACACGTTCTTCTGCACGCGGCGCCCGAACAGGATGAATGCCAGCAGCACACCCAGCAGCAGACCCAGCGGCAGCAGGAACCACTGCATGTCGAAGATCAGCCCGATGAGGAAGAAGACCACCGTGGTGCCGACCAGTGCGCCGATCATCAGCGGCAGCAGCGCCTTGTCTTCCTTGCGCTGCATGTTGAACGCCTGCCACAACTGCTGACGACGCTCGCGTGATGCCTGCTTACGGGCCGCTTTAGCCGCGGCCCTGGCTTCCTTCGACGGCTTGCCGCCCTTGCCTCCTGCCATGGTGCCAGCTTAGATGGCGCGTCGCCGGAGCGTCGGACCGCATCACACCGGACCGCGATCCCGGCGTTTCGGGCACCTTTGGCGGGCAAACCGCGCCGACAGAGACCACAATGGCGCAGGTGCGCCCGATCACCGAGAACGCTGCCCTCTCCCCCGTCACCGAGGGTGTCGACGACGAGGTCGCCCGGCGGCTGGCGGTCGCGTTGCAGTGCGTGACGGTGTCGACGGAGGATCCCGCGCACACCGCCGACACGGAGTTCGCGCGCCTGGCCACCCACCTCGAGACCTCGTTCCCGCGCGTGCACGCCGAGCTGACATCGACGACCTTCGGCCACAGCAGGCTCTACCGCTGGGACGGTGTCGAGCCGGGCACGGTGTCGGCGATCCTGCTCGCCCACCAGGACGTGGTGCCGGCCGACGACGCAGACGGCTGGACCCATCCCCCGTTCGCCGGTGTCGTCGACGACGAATTCATCTGGGGCCGTGGCGCGATCGACGACAAGAGTCGTGTGCTGGCCGTGCTGGAAGCGGTCGAATCGGCACTGGAAGCCGGAATTCGCCCGCGCCACACCATGTTCCTCGCGTTCGGGCACGACGAAGAGGTCTTCGGCGACGGCGGCGCGGTGCGGATGGCCGAGTACCTACGCGACCAGGACGTGCGCGCGGAACTGTTGCTCGACGAGGGCGGGGTGATCACCGAGGGCGTCGCCGACGGCGTGGACCGCCCGGTGGCCAGCATCATGCTCGGCGAGAAAGGTTATGCGACGGTGCGGCTTTCGGTCACCGAGACCGGCGGCCACTCGTCGATGCCGGGCAAGCAGACCGCGGTGGGACGGCTGGCTCGCGCGGTCGCGCGGGTGCAGGATCATCCGATGCCGCTGCGGCTGACGCCGGTGATCAGCGACATGCTCGCCCGCATGCGCGAAGCACTTCCCGAGCCGCGACGCCGGCTGCTCGCACTCACCGACTCGCGCGCGATGGCGACACTGGCCGCACCGCTCCTCACCAGAATCATGGCGGCGGGCCCGACCACCGAGGCCCTCGTCCGCACCACCACCGCACCCACGGTCATCAGCGGCGGCGTGAAGGCCAACGTGCTCCCTCAGAGCGCCGAGGCACTGGTGAATTTCCGTATCCTGCCCGGTGATTCGGTGGCGGCGGTGCTCGCGCACTGCGCTCGGGTGATCCGCGATATCGGCGTGGCGATCGACCTCGTCGGACCCGCGTCGGAGCCCTCGCGGTTCACCCCGCCCGGCCCGGCGTTCGACCTGGTCGCCGAGCTGGCCGCGAGCGTGGTGCCCGGAATCGTGACCACCACCGGGATCGTTCCCGGCGCCACCGATGCACGCCACTACGACGGCTTGGCCACGACCCGCTGCAACTTCGCGCCGATCGTGTTGACCCCCGCCGACCTGGCGCGGATCCACGGAACCGACGAGCGGATCTCACGACTCAACTACGCTCGGCTGATCGAGTTCAACCGGCGTCTGATCGAGCGGCTCGCCGCGGCGCCCGAAGCCACAGGAGCGCCACGATGACGACGGACACGGGCGAGTTCGCGGGCCACGGCGGCAAGATCGCCTGGCGCGCATGGCAACCCGAGACGGCCCCGCGCGCGGTGGTGGTGCTGGTGCACGGCGTCGCCGAACACTCGGGCCGCTACGAGCACGTCGGCGCCACCCTGGCCGACGCGGGGTTCGCGGTGTACGCGCTCGACCACATCGGGCACGGACTGTCCGAGGGGCCCGCGGCCAATATCGGTTCGATGCAGGGCGCCGCCGACAATGTCGCGACGCTGCTCGAGTTCGCGGGTGCCGCCCATCCGGGTGTCCCGCGGTTCCTGCTCGGCCATTCGATGGGCAGCCTGGCGGTACTGCACCTGGCGACCCGCGGACCGGTCGACGTGGCGGGCGTCGTGGTGTCCGCACCACCCCTCGACATCCCGCTCGGCAACCCGATCCAGCGCCTCGCCGCTCCCCTGCTCACCCGGTTCGCGCCTAATCTCGGTGTGCTGACACTGGATTCGTCCACGATCAGCCGCGACCCCGAGGTGGTGCGCGCCTATGACGACGACCCGCTGGTCTTCCGCGGCAAACTGCCCGCGCGCACCGCCGTGGAGATCCTGGAACACACCGCGCTGGTGAAGCGACGGCTCGGTGCGCTTACCGCGCCGCTGCTGGTGCTACACGGCACCGCTGATGTCATCGCGGCACCGTCGAGCGCCGATCTGCTCGAAAGCGACGCGGGCTCGGTCGACGTGACAGTCCTGCGCTACCCGGGGCTCTACCACGAGGTGTTCAACGAACCCGAGGGTCCACAGGTACTCAGCGATGTCACCGACTGGCTGACAGCCCATGTTACCGATCAGTAAGTTCGCGCTCGGGTGACCTAGTAGACTCACCACTCATGACCACGTCTACCGGCGCCGTTGCCTTCATCCGCGCGAGCTGGCACAGCTCCATCGTCAACAAGGCACACGAGGGCTTCCTCGCCGAATACACCGGATTCGGGTTCGACCCCGCGGTCGTCGAGGTGTTCGACGTCCCCGGCGCGTTCGAGATCCCGCTGCACGCCCAGCGCCTGGCTCGCACCGGCCGCTACGAGGCGATCGTCGCCGCGGCCCTGGTCGTCGACGGCGGCATCTACCGCCACGACTTCGTCGCCACCGCGGTGATCGACGGCCTGATGCGCGTGCAGCTCGACACCGATGTGCCGGTGTTCTCGGTGGTGCTCACTCCGCACCACTTCCACGAGCACAGCGAGCACGTGGACTACTACACCAACCACTTCGTGACGAAGGGAGCCGAGGCTGCCCGCGCGGTGGCGAACACCCTCAGCTCCCTGCGGTCGCTGCCTACGTCTCGCTGACTACTTGAACTGGGTCAGACAGGCCTGTTCACCGCTGAGGACACCGGTGCGGAAAGCCTCCAGGCGCTGATATCCGCTCGGCACCACCTTGCCGTTGACGTCGGCGGCCGCGAGGCCGTCGGCGAGCAGGCCCGAGACCGCCTCGTCGAGGTCACCGGCCGACAGGCGCGGATCACTGCCCGGCTCACTGAGTTTCGTGGTGAGCACACCCGTCAGGCACGCGGTGCGCAGACCGGCGGACTCTGCACCCGACAGTGACAGCTTGCGATCCTGCTGCACCGCGAGGGCATAACGCGACACGAACACCGCCGCCGCGTTGTAGTCGCCGGTGACGACCGCCGACAGCGGCTCCTCCTTGGTACTGGCCCCCTCGCCCGCGCGCTTGGCCATCGCGGGAATGTCGGTGCCGATGGTGTTCGAGCCAGGGCAGTAGGAGACCGGCTCGGTGGTGGTCGTCGAGGAGCAGTTGCGGGTGACACCCGCGTAGTCGAACTTCGGCGCGTTCTTCACCGGCATCGACTTGCCCAGCTGGGCGGCCAGGGTGGTCAGCGTGTCCTTGTTCACCGGGAGCTGCTCGTCGCGCTCCCCTTCTTCGAAGGTGACAGGCAGGCCTGCGCGACGCTTCTCGATCTCGTCCTCGTTGATGTCCTTGCACGACTTGGCGCCCTGGGTGTATCCCATCTGCACCGCCGTGACCCGCTCGAACGCCGAACCGTGCACGGCGTCGGGATCATTGGGGTCGCGGTCGCGCACGGCGACGGTCGCACCGAGCACGCCGTTGAGGCCGTCGGTGGTGTTGAGCGTGAAGTGCTTCGAATTGCCTTCTGCCACATGGCGAAGGAACACACCGGCCAGGCAGTCGGCCTGCTGCTCCTTCACCAGGGCGTCGGTGAGGAGCCCGCGCAGCAGGTCGGCCTGGGACTGGATGGCGTGCCCGTACTCGTGGGCGAGCACCATCACCACCGACATCTCCTTGTACTTGTCGACCAGCAGCGGCAGCAGGACGGTGCGGTCCCAGCCGATGGTGTGGTCGAGCGGGCAGTACGCCGCGTTGACCAGCTTGTAGGTGCTGCTCTTACAGAACTGCACCGACTCCGCTTCCGGCGCCTTCGCCGACCACGAGATGTACTTCGAGGCGGGCTTGAAATTGCCGCGGAAGGTCTTGGAATACTCGGTCTGCCAGTACTCTTCGATGTCGGCGATGGCGTTGAGAGCGAGCTTGTCGATCTTGCCGTTGTCGCCGTTCTCGGCCTTCTTGTCGGTGTCGGGCACACCGGGGCGCGATCCGCTGGGTCCGGTGGACGACGCCGCGCCCGCCACCTCCCACGGGTTGTCCATCACCGGCTGCGCCTGGTCGCTGGCGACTGTTGTCGCGCTGCAACCGGATACGAGCATGCCGATACTCACCAAAGCTGCCATGGCCGCGCCGAACCGATGTCTTCTCATGCGCTGTCCTCCCCGGGAAATGACGCGGACCGTCGTGCGGTCCGCTATCGAGCGATCACATCGTAAACGACTGCTGTCACAGGTCCATTCGGATCGTGGCCAGCACCGCGCGGTGGTCGGAGCCGGGGATGGTGAGCGTGCGGATCTGTTCGGCCACGCCGCCTGCGACGAGGATGTGATCGATCCCGATCACCGGTCCCCATCGGCGATCCGCCGGGTAGGTGAGCAGGACACCGTCGCCGGTCTGGTCGGCGGCCGAGGCGAAGGCGCCGTCGAGCAGGGCTCGATAGGCCGAATGGTCATGTGTCGCATTGAAATCCGCGCCGACGACCGCGGGCACACTTGTCGCCGCGAGGATTTCGTCGATCTTGCGCATCTCCGCCGACCAGGCCGCGAAGTCGAGATTAGGCGGGATCGGGTGAAAGGCGAACACCGACATCGGGCCGCGCTGTGGATGTTCCATGGTCGCGGAGATATTGCTCATGGTGAACCCGTCGTATTTCTTGATGTCGCGCAACGGGTATCGGCTGTAGATGCCGGTGCCACCCCCGCCGGACTGAGCGGGCTCCAAGTAGAAGTAGGGCAGCCTTTGTTCCAGACCCGCGTCGCGCAAGCGCACGATCGAGTCGTTGGTCAACTCCTCGACGGTGAGCACGTCGACGTTGTTGTCACGCACCGTCGAGACGACCGCGACAGGATCGGCGAGCCCGAACAGAATGTTGGACTGCAGCACCACGAGTTCCGGCCCCGTGGCGGCCCTGGCCTCCGGAATGTAGGACGGCACCACCAACCACGCGGCACCGGCAAGCACCAGCGCCGCCGCTCCCGAGCTGCGCCACCCCCGCGCGAGCAGCAACAACGCCAGCCCGACGACCGCGCCGAGCATCAACCACATCGCCCCCGACGCGAGCAGCACCATCGACTTCTGCGGCCAGTCCACCACATGCAACACGATCCCGGCCACCGCCGCGACCACCGCGCCCCACCCCAGCACCAGCAACGTTCGCTGCACCCATTTACGCATCATGCGGCCACCCTAAGCGGCGCGACTTTCGAGTCCCTTATGACCGTCATGAGGACTTCCTGAGGGCCTACAATGGCCGCCGACCAGGAGGCGTGAGGTGTACATCGAGGAATTCACCGCGGCGGGGCCGCTGACCGAGCACGCGGTCGAGGAGCTGATGACCGTCGCGAACAAGTACACCTCGGCGATCACCATCACCATCGGCGAGCGCACCGTCCAACTCCCGGTTCTCCCGGTCTGCTGGGACGAACTGTCCGTCAGCGCGGGCACCACGATCACGGTGGAGGCCGACCGCGGCTATCGACCGGCCGATATCGAGGACCGCACCGCGCTGACCGATTTCGTCACGACCTTTCAGCGCGCGACCGGTCAGCGCTAGAGCGGCAGGCCTGCCTCGATCCAGTTGTAGGCCTGGATCTTTCGGGACTGGGGGTCGTTGACGACCTGGTTGATGAGGTCGTTGATCTGGTCGGTGGACAGGGGGTAGCCGTAGTGCTCGGCGGCGCCCGCCGACGCCCACAGGGACGCGAAGAGACCGGGGCCGCCGAGGATGTGCGACAGGGCGGTGGCTACCTCGTCGACGGTCTCGATGACCCCGTGGACCAGCGCGATCGCGATGTCCTCGTCTCCGGGGGGCATGCCGGGTGCCAGCGCACCGGACTCCACGGCGCGCTGGGCCAGCCAGGCGCGTGGGACCAGCGGGCTCGGGCCGATCGCGTCGCCGAGGAAGTAGCGCCATTCGCCGGGGTTGCCCTGGTCGAAGGCGTGGATGTAGAAGGTGCGGGTGAGCGCCCACAGCGCGATGTAGCGCAGGGCGAGCTGTTCGGGACCGAGGTGAGCGTCGGGGCCCTCGACCCGGTCCTTCTCGAGCTGATTCCAGGCGAAGCGGAACCAGACCTGTTCGGAGTTGCCGACCCAGGTGGCGGGCAGGCGGTCGGCCAGCACGGCCAGGTCGGCGGCCGGGCCGTCGAAGCCGGTGTCGCCGGAGGCCTCCACGCGCAGGTTGTCGACGTAACCGCGCAGGGCGTCGACGGAGGTGAACACCGCGTAGCCCAGTTGGGCGAAGCGGGTGAGGTCGGCGTTGGACGGTTCGAGCACGAGCACCACCGGCATGCCGACGCCGGGCTGTAGGCCCTCGGGCCAAAAGGCTTCGGCGACAGCGAGTTCGCGGCCGGTGACCGGGTCGGAGACCTCGCTGTCGAGCAGCGGGAAGCCGAAGCCGTCGGCGATGAGGTCGTCGACCAGCGCGTTGACCTGGTCCACCGCCGGATCGCCGATGGTCACCCCGGCCACACCCACCGTCAGCAGGGTCGGGCGGTGCAGCTTGCCGGTGCGCAGCTTCTCCAGGAAGGCGTCGGCCGAGGTGGAGAGCAGTTTGCGGCGCGCCCGCAGGAACTCTCGGTAGTTCTCCACCCGCCACAGCGCCGGGTCCGTCGGAATCCACTGCGAGGCGAGCACACCCGGGTTGCGTCGCTCCATCTCGGCGAAGTAGTCGGCGGGCTCGCGCTCACCGAGCTCGGCCTCCGAACCGGGGCTGAGGAAGCAGAAGTTGGCGATCGCGTTGATCTCGTTGCGTTCGTAACCGGCGTCGCGCAGCAGGGTTTTCGGGAACAGGTAGTGGACCTGCACCGGTGTGCGCTCACCGAACTGCTCGATGCCGAGCTCCGAGCCGGTGCCCAGATCGCGCGAACCGTCGACGCGGGTCAGCATGTACAGCAGCGGATAGAACCGGGAACCGCGGGTGGCACCGGCGAAATCGTCGGCGCACAGGTCGAGCGAGCCGCCGCGCAGCCGTTCCAGCGAGCCGATCAGCGCGTTGATCCCGCCGCGTTCGAGGGTGTCGTAATCCTGTTGCAGGAACGTCTCGGTGGAGCCACTGAATCGGCCCCACAGCGCGGAGTGCACGTACCAGTACAGCACTCGATCGCGGTGCAGATCGTCGTCGAAGCCGCCGCCGTTGAGGAACAGCAGCCGGGTGATCACGGGAATCGCGTAGCGCCCCATGAGGACTCGGTCGTGATCGAGACCGAGCCTGCCGCCCACGGTATCGAGGAAGGTATCGACCTGCTTGGTGGTGTCCACCAGTGCCTGCTCGAATTCCGCGGGCGCCAGATCGCCCAGCGCGTCGAAGTGCGCGCGCCCGTTGCCGACCGCGATCACGTTGCGCAGCAACCAGTCCAGGGTGAAGGTGTAGCCGTCCTTGTCCCAGCGGATCAGGTGGTCGCGCAGGTTGCCGCGAGCCTGGGGCCACTGCGCGCACAGGGTGGCCAGGGCGAGGTCGCCCTTGGACAGTTTGGTGCCGCCGGAGTTGACCCGGTTGAAGATGTCGACCACCTCGTCGACCGTGCGGTCCGAGCCGGTGATGGTCTCGACATTGAACTCGCGGTTGGTGACCTCGCGAACCTTGTTCAGCCGATCGAGATAGCGGGCAAGGGTTTCCGGTGACTCGTCAGGGAACCTGGCCAGGTAGTGCATCGGGCCCTGAGCGAACAATTCGGTGATATCGATCCAGGCCGGCGCGGTATCGCGACCGGGCACCTGAAATTCGAACAACTCACGCTCGACATCGAAATGCAATCCGGTGAAGGCGATCTCGTCGCCTTCGAAGAACGACGGCGCCGTCCCGCGCACGATCCCGTAGAGCGTGGTGATGCGCTGCTGCCCGTCGAGCAGCAACTGCCGCAGCCCAGAGCCGGTCGTCGACCCGCGCACCGCGATCTCCTCGGACCCGGTCTCCCACACCAGCAATCCACCGACCGGATACCCGAGATACAGCGACCGCATGAGTCCACGGACCTGGTCGCGGTTCCACACGTACCCACGCTGGAATTCGGGCAACAGCACAGCACCGGAGTCGATCTGGTCGAGCAGGGTGGACAGACGTGTCACGGCAGCCTTTCGATCGAGATCCGGTGGCGGACAAGCGCCCCATCGTTGCACGGATCGTACCGACACATCCCGACATGCCAGCGGCCGAACGGAACTGGCGCTTCTACTCCATCCCGGACACGGCGGTCCGGAAAGCCTGCGAGGCATAGAACGGAGCCAGCCTGCGCCGCAACACGGTGTCGAGATACCCGCGCTCGTCGAGTGTTTCGAGGACCGGCGGACCGAAACGCAGCGCCTCCTCGATCATCTCCGCGCGCCCCACCCCCAGCTCAGCCAGCAATTCGGCAAGGGGGGTGTCGCCGTATTTGTCGAAAACGTGGTCGATGCCCTCGTCGAGCAGGGCGTGGAAGTAGTCGGTATCGCGGAAGGAGCGCCAGAATTCGAAGATGAGCACGACGATGTCTTCGACATCGTCGGCCGAGACCAGTTCGCGGAACGAGCCGACCGCGTCGCCGGTGTGCTTGCGCCAGGTCTCGCGGGCACTGTCCAGCAGCACGTCGTCGGCATCACCGCTGTTGCCGCGCAGCACGAATCGCGCGCCGGTGCGGGTGAGCCTGCCGACGCCGTTCTCGATCGCGGGCATCGCGGGTTCGGCCAGTCTCGACAGGGCGCTGCGCAGCGAACGGGTCAGGCCGCCACCGTCGGGGTGTAAGCCGTCGTCGACCGCGGTGACCACCGCACGCTGGACCGCCTCGACGCACGCGTCGACGGTGACCGGGCTGTCGAGCACCAACCGGACCAGCCGGTGGGTGAGATCCAGATCGGCGACAGCGTCGATCAGCTCGTCGAACCGGCGGTTGTCGACTAGTTCGCCGACCTCGATCTCGTCATTGGCGCGATGGTTGTACAGCCGCGTCGCGATCTCACCGACGAGTTCGGGAATCGCGCCCTCCACCGGAACCTGCACGGCGAACTTGTGCGCGACCGCTTTGATCTGCTCGCGCGTGACCGCCTCGGCGAGGGTCAGCACCGCGGCTTGGTCGAGCGCGCCGTCGACCTCCTCGGTGACGAACTCGAGGAAGCCCTCTGGTTCGCGCAATTGCTGCTTGGTGAACGCCACGTGCGCGTCGAGCACTCGCATTGCCAGGTCGACGTGACCACTGTTCATCTCACCCATGGTGCCCAGATTGACACAGTCCGCGACCTGATGGGAAAAGCGCGCACACATCGGTTGCCTGCGGCCGCGACACACCGGTCTGCCACGGCAAACTCCGCCCACATTCCGGTGTGGCGACCCGAAAGGCGCGGTTTGCTGGCGAGTATGGCATACTGGGTTGCTGAGACTGGGCTGATCGCAAGTGATCGCCATGGCTCACCTACGGAAAAGACTTTTAAAACATGACTCAAGGCACCGTCAAGTGGTTCAACGGCGAAAAGGGCTTCGGCTTCATCGCCCAAGACGGAGGCGGCCCCGACGTCTTCGTTCACTACTCGGCTATCGGCGGCTCGGGCTTCAAGTCCCTCGAAGAGGGACAGCGGGTGGAGTTCGAGGTCGGCCAGGGCCAGAAGGGCCCCCAGGCCCAGGACGTCCGCGCCATCTGATTTCGGCGTGAACTGAAAAAGCCCCGCACCAGTGGTGCGGGGCTTTTTCATGTCCTCATTCGCCCCCGAATACGCGCTCGACGACCGCTTTCGCGCGGCGGGTGATGCGCATGTAGGTGTCGAGGAACTCGCTGCCGTCGTCGTTGGGCCAGCCTGCTACCCGGGCGACCGCCGACAGCAGCTGGCCGGGGCCGGGGAGCTGGTCGGTGGGTTTGCCCTTGACCAGGACCAGGGCGTTGCGGGCGGCGGTGGCAGTGATCCACGATTCGCGCAGGAGCGCGACGTCTTCGGGTTCGAGGATGCCTTCGGCCCCGATGACGTCGAGGGCCTGCAGGGTCGAGGTGTTGTGCAGGGCGGGAACCTCGTGCGCGTGGCGCAGCTGCAGGAGCTGGACGGTCCATTCGATGTCGGCGAGACCGCCGCGGCCCAGCTTGGTGTGGGTGGACGGGTTGGCGCCGCGGGGGAGGCGTTCGGAGTCGACGCGGGCCTTGATGCGGCGGATCTCGCGGGCCGATTCCTCCGAAACACCGCCGGCCGGATAACGGATCGGGTCGATGACGTGCAGGAAACGCACGCCCAGATCCTGATCGCCTGCCACCTGGTGGGCGCGCAACAGCGCCTGCACCTCCCACGGCTGGGCCCATTGGGCGTAGTAGGCCTGATAGGCGGCCAGCGTGCGAACCAGCGGCCCGTTGCGGCCCTCGGGGCGCAGGCCCGCGTCCACCTGCAAGGGCGGATCGACGCTCGGTGCGCCGAGCAGCCGCTGGACCTGTTCCGCGATCCCGTTGGCCCATTTCACCGCGGTGGCCTCGTCCTCGCCGGGGCGCGGATCGCAGACGAACAGCACGTCGGCGTCGGAGCCGTAGCCCAGTTCCATACCGCCGAGCCTGCCCATGCCGATCACCGCGAAGTCGGCGGGTGCCGGCGCGCCGCGTTCGGCCTCGGAAGCGCGAATGACGGCGCTCAGTGCCGCCTCGAGTACCGCGACCCAGACCGACGACAGTGCGGCGCACACCTGCGGGACGTCGAGCATGCCGAGCACGTCGGCCGAGGCCACGCGGGCCAGCTCGTGGCGGCGCAGTGAACGTGCCGCCGCGACAGCGCGTTTCGGGTCGTCGTAGCGGGCCGCCGCGGTCTGCATGCCGCGGGCGACATCTTCGGGTTTGGTGGTGAGCAGCTGCGGACCGCCGGGGCCGTCGGCGTACATCCGGATCGTGTCCGGGGCGTTGATCAGCAGGTCGGGCAGATATTCCGAGGAGCCGAGCACGATCATCAGACGTTGGGCGACGGCGCCTTCGTCGCGGAGTTCGCGCAGGAACCAGATCTGGTCGTCCAGCCCCTCGGACACGCGCCGGTACGCGAGCAGGCCCGCGTCGGGATTCGGTGTGTCACCGAGCCATTCGAGCAGCGTCGGCAGCAGCAGCGCCTGAATGCGGCCCTTGCGCGAGACGCCACCGGTGAGTGCTTTGAGATGACCGAGCGCGTTGGCCGGTGCGCCGTAGCCCAGGGCGGCGAGCTGGCGGACGGCGGCGTCGGGGCTCAGGCGCAGGGCGTCGGAGTCCATCCGGGCGACCGCGTCGAGCAGCGGACGGTAGAAGAGTTTCGCGTGCAGGCGCCGCACCCGCACGGCGTTGCGACGGATGTCGGTGTCGAGCACGCCGACCGCGTCCTGGCGGCCGTCGGGGCGGATGTGGGCGGCGCGGGCGAGCCAGCGCATGCCGTCGGCGTCGTCGGCGGCGGGCAGCGTGTGGGTGCGCTTGAGCCGCTGCAGCTGCAGGCGGTGTTCGAGCAGGCGCAGGAATTCGTAGGACGCGGCGAGGTTGGCGGCGTCGTCGCGGCCGACGTAGCCGCCCGCGGCCAAGGCCGTCAGCGCCTCGACGGTGTTGGTCACGTGCAGCGCGTCGTCGACCCGGCCGTGCACCAATTGCAGGAGCTGTACAGCGAATTCGACATCGCGCAGGCTGCCCGCGCCGAGCTTGAGTTCGCGCTCGCGCATGTCGGCGGGGACCAGGTCCTCCACTCGGCGGCGCATGGCCTGGACGTCGGCGACGAAGTCGGGGCGTTCCGACGCGGTCCAGACCATCGGCATCAGCGCGTCGCGGTACTGCTTGCCGAGTTCCAGATCGCCGGTCATCGGCCGGTTCTTCAACAGCGCCTGGAACTCCCAGGTGCGCGCCCACCGCTTGTAGTAGGCGAGGTGGGAGTCGAGGGTGCGCACCAGGGCGCCCGCTTTGCCCTCGGGGCGCAGCGCGGCGTCGACCTCGAAGAAGGCCGAACTCGCGACGCTCATCATCTCCGCGGCCAACCGGGTCGCGGTCGCGTCGGCCGGTTCGGCGACGAACACCACGTCGACATCGCTGACGTAATTCAGTTCGCGCGCACCGCATTTACCCATCGCGATCACCGCGAGGCGCACCGGCACCGGGCCGTCCTTGCACACCCGGGCCACCGCGACCGACAGGGCGGCGGTGAGCGCGGCATCGGCCAGATCCGACAGGTGCTTGCCGACCACCAGGTACGGCGGAACCGGTTCGTTCTCGACCGTGGAGGCGAGGTCGACCGCTGCCAGCAGCATCAGCTGATCGCGATATCTGCTGCGCAGCAACGCCACTGCTTCCGGACCCGCGATACCGGCGCGGAACAGCATCGGTCCCGCGTTGGGTCCGGTCTCCGGTGTCGCGTCCACGGCGTCGAGCAGATCGGCGATCAGCTCGTCGCGGGAGGGAAGTTCGTTCTGACGCAGCACTTTCCACGCGTCCGGGACGGCGACGAGGTGGTCGCCGAACGCCGTCGACGACCCGAGCAACCCGAACAGCCTGCCGCGCAGGGTGGTATCGGACCGGATCGCCGAATCCAGTTCAGGCCAGGCGTCTTCGAGCGATTCGCGTATCCGCACGAGCGTCGACAGGGCGAGATCGGCATCGGGCGAACGCGACAGTGCCCAGAGCACGGGTACACCGTCGACGTTGTCCCAGCCGAGCTGGTGCAGTGAGTCCGCCGCTGCCGGTTCGAGCAAACCGAGCCGGCCGACGCCGGGTACAGCGGAGCGGGCAGTCGGTGGCCGGACCATGGGGTTAAAACTACTACGCCACCGACTGCGTCACGTCACAAGCTCAGGTACTCCTTGAGCTCCCAGGGGGTGACCTGGCTGCGGTAGTCGGCCCACTCGCGGCGCTTGTTACGCAGGAAGAAGTCGAAGACGTGTTCGCCGAGGGTTTCGGCGACCAGCTCCGAGCGCTCCATCGCCTGCAGGGCCTCGTCGAGGGTGCCGGGCAGGGTGCGGAAGCCCATGGCGCGACGCTCGGCATCGGTCAGCGACCAGACGTCGTCCTCGGCCTCGGGGGGCAGGTCGTAGCCCTTCTCGATGCCGCGCAGACCGGCGGCCAACAGCACCGCGAAGGTCAGGTACGGGTTGCAGGCCGAGTCTGGGCTGCGGATCTCGACGCGACGCGAGGACGACTTGTTCGGCGTGTACATCGGCACCCGCACCAGCGCCGACCGGTTGGACCGGCCCCAGGAGGCCGCGGTCGGGGCTTCGCCGCCGTGGATCAGGCGCTTGTAGGAGTTGACCCACTGGTTGGTGATCGCGCTGATCTCGGGGGCGTGCTCGAGGATGCCCGCGATGAACGAACGCGCGGTGCCCGAGAGGTTGTTCGGGTCGTCGGGATCGGCGAAGGCGTTGTTCTCGCCCTCGAACAGGCTCATATGCGTGTGCATGGCCGAGCCGGGGTACTGCGAGAACGGCTTCGGCATGAACGTCGCGCGCACGCCTTCGTCGATCGCGACCTCTTTGATCAGGTAGCGGAAGGTCATCACGTTGTCGGCCATCGACAGCGCGTCGGCGTAGCGCAGGTCGATCTCCTGCTGGCCGGGAGCGCCCTCGTGGTGGCTGAACTCGACCGAGATGCCCATCGACTCGAGCGAGTCGATGGCGTGGCGGCGAAAGTTCGGCGCGGCGTCGTGCACGGCCTGGTCGAAGAAGCCGCCGTTGTCGGCCGGGGTCGGCTCGTAGCCGTCCTTGAGCTGGCTCTTCAGCAGGAAGAACTCGATCTCGGGGTGCACGTAGCAGCTGAAGCCCGCGTCGGCGGCCTTGTTCAGCTGGCGGCGCAGCACGTGGCGCGGATCGGCCCAGGACGGCGAACCGTCGGGCATGGCGATGTCGCAGAACATCCGCGCCGAGTGCTGGTGACCCTTGGAACTGGCCCAGGGCAGCACCTGGAAAGTCGACGGATCGGGCCGCGCCACCATGTCCGCCTCGGACACGCGCGCGAAGCCTTCGATGGCCGAGCCGTCGAAGCCGATGCCCTCCTCGAAGGCGCCTTCGAGCTCGGCGGGGGCGATCGCGACGGACTTGAGGTAGCCCAGCACATCGGTGAACCAGAGACGGACGAAGCGGATATCCCGTTCTTCGAGCGTCCGCAGCACGAATTCCTTCTGGCGATCCATACCGGCGAGCGTAAGCACCCGGCGTTAAATCCGTGTTACATACGCGGACGGGTTTGCGATCTCGTCACATCGTTCGCACATCTCACCGGCCACGACGGGGCGCGGTGAGAAAAAGTCACTCTCAGCATGTGAGACCGGATGCGGGCGTGGCGAGATCGACGAGGTAGTCGATCACCGCGCGGTCGAGGCACTGATCCCCCGCCACGAGCGCGGCGGTATGCCGGTTGCCGCGGAAGGTGATCAGGTCGGCGCCGAGCTGGGCGGCCAGGTCGACACCGGCCTGATAGGGCGTGGCCGGGTCGTCGGTCGTCGAGACCACCACCGTCTTGGGCAGCCCGGGCGCCGAGATGCGGTGCGGAGAGCTGGTGTTGGCCACCGGCCAGGCGGCGCACAGTTCCAGCGGGGCCGCGCCGGTGCCCTTGCCGTCGTCGAGGAACGGGGCGGCCTTGCGGTATTCGGTGTCCTGGCGACCGGTCACCGCGGGATCGGTGACGCGGGGATCGTCGATGCAGCGGATCGCGTTGAAGGCGTCCTGCGTATTGGAATAGGTGCCGTCCGCGCGGCGGCCGTCGTACATGTCGGCCAGTTGCAGCAGGGTGTCGCCGTTGCCCGCGCGCAATTCGGTGAGGCCCTGGGTGAGGATCTGCCACAGATCGTCGCTGTAGAGGGCCTGCTGGACGCCGGTGATGGCGTCGTTGTAGCTGAGGCCGCGCGGGTCGGTGGTCGGCGCCGGGGTTTGCTCGAGCGGGCCGACCAGCTCGCGGAAGCGGGCGACCGCCTTGGCCGGATCGGTGCCGAGGGGGCAATCGGCGTTCTTGGAACAGTCGTCGGCGTAGGCGTTGAACACGCCCTGGAAGCCCGCCGCTTGGCGCAGCGATTCCTGGACTGGGTCCTGGGAGGAGTCGACGGCACCGTCGAGCACGAGCGCGCGGACGTTCTGGGGGTACTTCTCGGCGTAGGCAGAGCCGAGGCGGGTGCCGTAGGAGTAGCCGAGGTAGCTCAGTTTCGCGTCACCGAGGACCGCCCGCATGACATCCATGTCCTGGATCACCTCGCGCGTGCCGACGTGTCCGAGCAGGTCGACTCCCGAGCGCTGGGCGCAGCGGTCGGCGTACTCGCGGTTGTCGGCCTCGGCGTCGGCGATGCCGGCCGGGGTGTTGTCGGTGGGCGGCTCGGCGCGTTCGGCGTCGGCCTGCTGTGGGGTCAGGCAGACGATTGTGGGCACCGACGAGCCGACACCGCGCGGATCGAAGCCGACCCGATCGAACTTCTCGGCCAGTTCGGTGCGGTTGCCGACGCCGACCATCGACAGGCCGGAGACGCCGGGCCCGCCCGGGTTCATCAGCAGCGAGCCGACCTTCTTGCCGGTGGCCGGGATCCGCGAGAGCGCGATCTGGGCAGTCGGGCCGTCCGGGCGCGCGTAATCGATCGGCACGGTGATGCGCGCGCACTCGGTATTGGGCGGCAACCGGTCCTCCGGGCTGCCGTACTCCGCACACGAGCCCCAGCTGATCTGCTGGTCGTAGAAGGCGTTCAGGCCGGGTGGGGACGGGGGCAGTTCAGCGCGGGGTGCGCTGCCCTCGCCGGTGCTGCATCCGGTGACGATCAACGCAGAGACAGCGCCGAGGAGCACGACGAGCCGGCCTCGCTGCACAGTGGGCCCACCTTTCCGCGCCCTGCGGCGCACACAATGCGCCCGGATGGGCTCGTATCACGGTAGCCGAATCGACGATGTGACCGATCACACCGCCACCGGGCCTTAAATCCGCGCGTACGCAGGTGGCACACTGGGATTGTCAGAAAAGCCCGGGGACCCGGTATGGGCCTCGAGGAACCAGACGAAAGGGACGATGATGTCCGTATCCGATGAGCAGAGTCCTGCCTACGGTGCCACTCCCGCCGAGACCAAACCACGCCGCAAGACCCGCGTCCAGCATCTACAGCAGATGAAGGTCGACGGTGAGCGCTGGTCGATGTTGACGGCCTACGACTACTCGTCCGCCCGGCTGTTCGAGGAAGCCGGTATCCCCGTTCTCCTGGTCGGCGATTCCGCCGCCAATGTCGTGTACGGCTACGACACCACCGTGCCGATCACCATCGACGAGCTCATCCCGCTCGTGCGCGGTGTCGTCCGCGGCGCACCGCACGCGCTGGTCGTCGCCGACCTGCCGTTCGGAACCTACGAGTCCTCGCCGCAGCAGGCGCTGGCGACCGCCATCCGTTTCATGAAGGAGGGCGGCGCGCACGCGGTGAAGCTCGAGGGCGGCGAACGGGTCGCCGAGCAGATCGCGCTGATCACCTCCGCCGGCATTCCGGTGATGGCCCACATCGGGTTCACCCCACAGAGCGTGAACACCCTGGGCGGCTTCCGCGTGCAGGGCCGCGGCGACGGCGCCGAGCAACTGGTCGCCGACGCGATCGCCGTGCAGGAAGCCGGTGCGTTCTCGGTGGTGATGGAAATGGTCCCCGCCGAGATCGCGGGCCAGGTCACCCGCAAGCTCACCATCCCCACCGTCGGCATCGGCGCCGGCGCCGACTGCGACGCCCAGGTACTGGTCTGGCAGGACATGGCCGGCTACACCAGCGGCAAGACCGCCAAGTTCGTCAAGCGCTTCGGCAACGTCGGCGACGAACTCCGCACCGCCGCGGCCACATACGCCGCCGAAGTCCGCCAAGGCACCTTCCCAGGCCCCGAACACAGCTTCTGACCGCAGAACAACAAACCGTCCCCGTCTTCCACACCCCACAAAACCCAACCACCGCCCTCCCGACCCTTAGGGAGGGACGGCCACGAAGTGGCCGGTCGCGGCCGGGTCGCCGGTTAGGCGCCGTTGCGTAGGCGACGAAGGAGCAAGCAACGGCGCCTAACCGGCGGCCCCTAGGGGCCGCGACTCGAGCGCGCCAGCGCTCCAATAAACACAGCCAGCGCCTTCAGGACTACCCAAACCCCAATTCCCCGCTCTCACACCCAACGCACCAATGGCAGACTCGATAACGACACTGTTCGACTACCAGAGGTACCGATGCCGCGACGCCGTTGGATTTCCCGTTCTGTGCTGTTGATGGCGGGCTCGCTCGCTGTCGCTTCCCTGACCGCGTGTGGGGGTGTACAACCGGCGCCCTCCGGCAGCGCGGGCACCACCACCTCGTCCGCGGCGACAACGACGCCCGCCGGGACTCTGACCATCAGCCCCTCATCCGCCACACAGCTGTGCGACATGATCAAGCCCGAGCTGTCCAACTTCCGCGTACAGGGCCCGACCCTCGGCAGAATCTCGCTCAACGCCATGGTGCACGACTGGGGCTTGCGCAACGGCGGCATCAACGGCCACGTGCTCGCCGACAAGGCGATGATCGACCGGGTGACCACCGAGAGCTGCCCCGAGGTGCGGACCGAGGCGCTCACCGCCCTCGAATTGCCCTCCCTCGCCGCGGGATTGGCGTTCTGATGCGTACCCTCTACCCCGAGATCGAACCGCTCGAGCAGGGGCTTCTCGACGTGGGTGACGGCCAGTCGGTGTACTGGGAGGTCAGCGGCAACGCCGACGGCAAGCCGGTGGTGTTCGTCCACGGCGGCCCCGGCGGTGGCACCGGCCCGCTGCAGCGGCGTTTCTTCGATCCGGCCGTGTACAAGATCGTGCTGTTCGATCAGCGCGGCTGCGGAAAGTCCATGCCGCACATCGCCGATGGCGCGAGCCTCGACGGCAACACCACGCCGAACCTGATCGCCGACATGGAACTGCTGCGCGAGCGACTCGGGATCGACCGCTGGCAGGTGTTCGGCGGTTCGTGGGGGTCGACCCTCGGCTTGGCTTACGCCCAGGCCCACCCGGAGCGGGTGACGGAGCTGGTGCTGCGCGGCATCTTCTTGTTGCGGCGCAAGGAAATCGACTGGTACTACAACGGCGCCGCAGGCAATGTGTACCCCGCCGAGTGGGCGAAGTTCCTGGCGCCGGTGCCGGTCGAGGAACGCGCGGACGACCTCGTCGAGGTGTACCACCGGCTGCTGCACTCCCCCGATCCGCAGGTCGCGCTCGATGCCGCCGTCGCCTGGTCGACGTGGGAAGGTGCGACGAGTTCGCTGATCCCGCAACCGGATCGGGTCGCCGAAACCGCCGAGGCACGCTTCGCCCTCGCGTTCGCCCGGATCGAAAACCACTATTTTCGCCACGGCGGGTTCCTCGACGAGGGACAGTTGCTGCGAGACATAGATCGGATCGCCGACATCCCCGGTGTGATCGTGCAGGGCCGCCACGACATCGTGTGCCCCGCGGCGAGCGCATGGGATCTGCACACTGCGTGGCCGTCCTCGACCCTGCACATCGTCGAGGACGCCGGGCATACCGCGCACGAGCCCGGCATCACCCATCACCTGGTGGAGGCGACCGATACGTTCGGGAAGCGAGGCTGACATCATGGCGCACAAGGCGGGAAAAGCTGTCGTCGCGGCACTACGCGAGGACATCGACCGGCTTTTCGCCGCCGAACCGGACGTCCGCGCCGACGCCTACGATTCGGTCCATCAGATGCGTGTGGCCACGCGCAGGCTCCGCAGTGTCCTGCGTTCCTATCGCAAGCTCTTCGACGCCGACGAGGCCGCCGCCACCGGAGCGGAGCTGAAGTGGCTGGCCGATCTGCTCGGCGTGGCCAGAGACGCCGAGGTCCGCGGCGAGCGCTTCACCGACCTGCTCGCCACCTACGACGCAGTCCCGGCCGAGGTCACCGAAGCGCTGGTCGGCGCCTCCCGCCAGGCCTACACCGATGCCCACGCAGTGGTGCTGACGGCGCTGGACGGCAAGCGCTACCGCAGTCTGCGCAAAGTCCTGAAAACCTGGCGCACCGATCCCCCGCTGGCTCCCGAACTCGCCCGCGACGACGCCACCGTTGTCTTCGACAAAGTCTTGCGTCGCGATCGAAAGCGCCTGCGCAAGTTGGTGTTCGCCGAACCCACCGCCACCCCGGCCGACCGGGTGGAACTCCTGCACGACATCCGCAAGGGCGCCAAGCGGTTACGTTATTCCTGCGAAGCCGCGGGCACGGTCCTCGGCCCCGACGCCGCCGATCTCGGCGCCCGGGCCAAACGCCTGCAATCGGTGCTCGGCGACCACCGGGACGCCGTCGAATCCCGCGAAGCGATCCTGGTGGTGGCCGCGGGCACGCACGCCCCCGCATCGACCATCTACGAACTCCTGGCCGACACCGAGGAAGCAGCCGCGGGCCGGGCCATCGCCCACTACCCCGCTGCCGCCGCCTTCATCTCCGCAGCGGGCTGACGGAGCCCGACTGTCAACGCGCCCCGTCGTATTCGAACCCGATCGTGCGAGTCGCCGGATCAGCGATCGCCAGTCGCACAGCGACGGTCTCGCCTTCCGGCGGCTCGCCTTCGCACCGGGCCAGAATCGGCGGCGCGCTGACGAAGACCTCCGCAGGCCGGGACCCGTTGGCGGCACGCAGAACCACGGCGGGGAAATCCGTGCCGACGCGCGGCGCGAGCACCGTGGCCTCGGTCAGATCGACGCACGCGCGATCGACTTTGCCGGCGACAGCGTCGGTCCGCCGCATCGTCTCCGCGGCTGCCTTCACCCCGTCCGTTACCCACTGCGGCACTTCGACACCGGCGCAGTGAGCCAGGCAGATCTCGGTCGTGAACCTATCGGCCAACCGCCGCAGCGGCGCCGTCACATGCGCGTACGGCGCCCCGATCGCACTGTGCGTCAACTGCTCCGGCGACGGTTCATCGAGCTCGGCCAACGAGGTGTAGCTGGCCCCACGCAACAACCCGGTGGCCTCCGACATCAATACCAGCGCCGCGGGCGAATTCGCGTCGAGCCCGGCGAGCATCCGCCCCACCGGCATCTCGGCAGGCCAGCGCACCCCGAGCGCCGCGGCCGTGCGCCGCATCGATTCGATCGCACTCGGCGGTGGTGGCGGCATCGTGCGCAGCAGGCCGATACCGTTGTGCTCCACCATGATTCGCGCCGCACACATGCCGGTGAGCAGCGAAACCTGTTCGTTCCAGTCATCGGCGTCGGTCCGAGGCTCGAGCTCGAGCCGCCAGCCCTCGCCGTCGGGAACTACTTCCTGCGCGGGCAACCGCAGCGAGATCGCTCCCTGAGCCAAGCCCGCTTCGATGCGCAGCCGCCCGAATTCGGGCAATGCCACCAGCGACGGATGCAAGGTTCCGGCATCGGCGGCGGCTTGCACCTGCGCGTAATCGAATCGCTCCCGGGAACGAACCAACGCCCGCGTCACCGAGAAAGTCAGCGGCACAGCATCATCGGAGAGCTCGATGGTCCACAACGCGGCAGGCCGGTCGACACCGGGCAGCAGACTCGCGGTGCCTTCGGACAGCACCGTCGGATGCAGCGGAACATTGCCGTCGGGCAGATAGAAGGTCTGCCCGCGTATTTCGGCCTCGGCCGCGAGCGCGCTGCCGGGCACGATCACCGCACCCAGATCCGCGATCGCGTAGTGCAGGGTGAAGCCGGTGGGCGTGCGTTCGATATGCAGCGCCTGGTCCAGATCCAGCGCGCTGGGCGGGTCGATGGTCACGAACTCGATGTCGGTCCGGTCGACCCGGGTGCCCGCGAACGCGTCTACCGCGTCGCGGGCGTCGGAGACGGCCTCGGCCGGATAATCCGAGGCCAGTCCGAATTCGGAACGGATGGCGCCGAAGTCTACCGGCGCCGAGACGATCCTCTGATGGAGTTGAAGGCCGGCCGTCCGACCCCGATCCGGTGAAGTGCTCGTCGTGTGTTCTGAGTCCACACTCGCAGACTAGCGAGTATTACTGCAGAGCGAGCATGGTGCCGTTGAGCTGATCGATCGGGCCGTACACGGTGAAAGTGACCCGGCCGTTGGGGACGGCGGAGGACACGGTCGCGGCCGCGTCGAGCGCCTGACCGAACGAGGCCGCCGACGGGTGCGGCAGACCTGCCAGGGTCAGGCCGAACCGGTTCTGGTGCACCCAGGTGGTGTCAGCGTGGCTGAGGTCGACCTGAATCCCGCCGGAGAGCGGGGTCACCGCGACCGCGCTCGCCGAACCGGCACCCAGCGAGGCGAAAACCGCAGCGGCTCCGGCGATCAATGCACCGGCGACAATGGAACGAACTACCCGCATGTAAATGTGACCTGCTTCCGCGATCGAATGTGTTGGGCCCGAGGAAGTGGCGAGCCCTGCCGACGGCGATCACTCTATGACCTCGCTCACGTTCCCGGCGAGTTCCAGCGCATTTTCACCGTCTCGACACACGAGCACGGCGACATACCGGGCAATTGTTACTGTGGCGGCGGCGCACTCGGCAACTGCCGCCTCGCGCAGCACTCACGTCGACAAATGGGAGTTTGCGAACGCATGTCGTGGATTATTTTCGATTACCTGTCGCCGATCCTCGGACCGGACGCGGCCAGCTACTGGGCGCATATGCTGGCGATCAACCCGCTGTAGCTCACCGCTTCGACCCTGAACATGTCGCTTCCCGTTAACCACACGGGAAGCGGCGTGTTTCCTGGGCGGCTAGCATCCCGCTCCGTGAGTAGAACTACCGCCGCCATCGCGGCCAGCGCCACCGTCTTCGCCCTGCTTCTGGCCGGCTGCAGCGACGACTCTTCCGCCGCGGGCTCCCCCGCCGCCAGCACGACCGCCGCACCCGCCTTCCAGATCGAAGCCAGCAAGGCGGGCATGTTCGTGGTGAGCTACCGCAGCGCCTTCCCGAAGTTGTCGGAGGGTCGTGACGACGCCACCATCGCCGCGGTGCTGAACCATTCCTGCTCCGACATCAAGGCGGGCAAGTCCGAGGCCGACACTGTCGCCACGATCATCAAGGCGGCCAAGAACGGCGACACCACCCCGACCACCGAAGAGGCCACGGCCGTCTACCAGATGTCCAAGCTGATGTGCTGATTGTCAGCGAAGCGAGGCGGCGGCTCCCCGCGGGGAGCCGCCGCCTTCGCGTTTCGTGGGCGGGCGAGCCGGCCTGTAAGCCGGATCCTGTCCCCGATTCGCATCGGGGGGCGACCATCCATCTGGACACACCGTTGCCGGGTGCCTCGAGCGGTCCACCCGCAGGCTCGGGCGAGCAGCCCTCGAACACCTGCGCAGCCGCACCGTTGCCGATGCGACCTTCGACCTTGCTCCGGGCGGGGTTTACCTAGCCGCCCCGGTCACCCGGGGCGCTGGTGCGCTCTTACCGCACCGTTTCACCCTTACCGCACGTGCGTGCGGCGGTTTGTTTTCTGTGGCACTGTCCCGCGGGTCACCCCGGGTTGCCGTTAACAACCGCCCTGCTCTGTGGAGTCCGGACTTTCCTCGGCACCGAGCAGCGACACTGAATGTGCCCGTTCCCGTTACCGCGGTCGCCCGGCCGACTCGCCCGCCGGTACAGAGTACTCGCTACGGTATTGACTCATGGAACGTGTCGACGTCAGTTTCCCTTCGGGTGACCAGCAGTGCGCCGCGTGGCTCTACCTGCCCGACGGCGCGCCTCGTCCGCGTCCGTTGGTGATCATGGGACACGGGCTCGGGGCGACCCGCGAGATGGGGTTGGATCGGTATGCGCGGCGGTTCGTCGCCGCGGGAATGGGGGTGCTGGCCTTCGACTACCGAAATTTCGGTGCCAGTGAGGGTTCCCCTCGCCAGGTACTGAACATCGCTCGTCAGCGGCAGGACTGGAAGGCCGCAATCGCCTACGCGCGCAGCATCCGGGGCTTCGACGCCACGCGGATCGCCTTGTGGGGCACCTCGTTCGGCGGTGGGCATGTGCTCGCGGTGGCGCCCGACGACGACTACCTCGCCGCCGTGGTGGCCCAGGTGCCGTTCACCAGCGGGTGGGCGTCGGGGATGGCGAAGGGCCCGATCAGCCTGACCAAGGTCGCCACCATCGCCGCCACCGACCTGCTCTTCGGCCCGATCCGGCGCAAACCCATCCGCATCCGCCTGGCCGGGCGCAAACGCTCCGCGGCCTTGATGAGCGCTACCGATGTGCCCGAGGGCTACGGCCGACTAGCCGAGGAGAGCGATACCTACGACCCCAAAGTCGGTGCCCGCGTCGCCTTCTCGACCCTGTTCGACTCTCCCGGCCGCCGCGCGAAGTCCTTGAAGGTCCCCGTCTTCTACGCGATCGCCGAAAACGATTCGATCGCCCCCGCGGGCCCCACCCGCAAGGCCGCCGAACGCACCAAACACGCTGTGGTCAAGCAATATCCGGTCGGCCACTTCGACGTGTACTTCGACGATGTCTTCGAACAGGTAGTGCGCGACCAGACCGATTTCCTGGTGTCGGTCCTGCGCCCCTGAACTGCCCGGATTCGCCGCGGCCGTGCGGATCTGGACGCTGCTCGTCGGTGGGGCGGGCACCGCTCACTGGTCCGCCCGCCGTAGAGCGACGTACTCGAGGGCCGCGAAGGTCGCGACCAAGGCGGCGCCGGTGAGGAGGAAGACGATGCCGGCGGTGGCGGCCATCGCAATGCCGAAAAGGCCTGTGCTCCAGCCGTCCACGCGTAACACCATGGGCAGCAGGCCGGGTCGCGGGCCGGCGATCGAGGTCATCGTCTTCTCCTGACTCTGGGATGACCCCACTGTGCGGCGGGCGGGTCAGCGTGGCAATGACCTCGGAGGTCATGGCTGTGTCTGCGCGCGGGCCGATACGCTGGCCCGGTGACGACGACGAGCGACCGGGTCGGCCCGTTGATGCGCGAGTGGCGGCAGCGACGCAAGCTCAGTCAGCTCGATCTGGCGCTGACCGCGGATACTTCGGCGCGGCATCTCTCCTATGTGGAGACCGGGCGATCCAAGCCGAGCCGGGCCATGGTGCTTCGCCTGTGTGAGGCACTCGAAGTGCCACTGCGAGAACGCAATACCTTGCTGCTCGCGGCCGGATTCGCGCCCGCCTATCAGGAGTCGCGGCTCGACGCCGCCGAACTCTCGGCGGCTCGGGCGGCAATCGAGACGATGTTGCGCGCGCACGAACCGTATCCGGCGGTCGTGGTGGACCGGTGGTGGGACGTGGTCGCGGGCAATGCCGCCATGCCGGTGCTGATGACCGGCGTTCCCGAGCAGCTGCTGCTCCCCCGTCCGAATGTCTACCGGCTGGTCCTGCACCCGGACGGTCTCGCACAGCGGCTGGAGAACCTGCACCAGGTCAGGGAACTCTTCCTCGAACGGTTGCGCCGCCAGGTGGGAGCCACCGGCGACGATCGCCTGCGCGCCCTCTACGACGAGGTGAACTCCTATCCCGCGCCACCGGATTCGCGGACGTCGTCCGAATCCACCGGACCGTTCCAGGTGCCGATCCGCATCACCACACCCACCGGCACACTGTCCATGTTCTCGACGATGGCCACTTTCGGCGCACCAGCCGACGTGACACTGTCCGAACTGGCCATCGAGTTCTTCTATCCTCTCGACGACACCACCGCCGCGGCCCTGCGGAAGCTACACGCCTGACCGATACGACAAGGGGCGCGGCACCTGTATGGTGCTGCGCCCCTTGTGGTTTCGCGGGTGGATCAGATGGGCTGGAAGCCCGCGCCTACGCCGCCTGCGCGGTTGAGCACGTCCAGGATGACCTGGATCGGCTGGAAGTAGGCGGGCGAGTGAATCGGATTGGCGCCGCCGGTGCAGGGGACGTCGAAGTCGACGGGGCCAAGGCCGGTGAGGCGGCCCTGGTTCATGCCGATCAGGCGGTCGCCGACGACGACGGGGCCGCCGGAATCGCCTGGCTGCGAGCAGTACTGGTTGATCGAGGTGCCCTCGAGTTCACCCCACACCACGCCGCAGCTGCGACCGCTGGTGCGCCCGTCCGAGCACACCGTGGCGCCGGGGCCGGGCGAGGCGCCGATCCCCGCGACGGTGGTCTGACCGATGGTGCGCACCGGCAGCACCTTCGACGCATCCAGTTGCAGCACGGCGAAATCCAGGTAGTCGCCATCGTCGGAGTACGCGACGGTGCCGATCACGCCCGCGTTGAGCGCCTGTTCGGCGCCCACGCGCGAACCGGTCGGCGCGCAGTGTCCCGCGGTGAGACCGACGAGGCGGCCCGCGCTGTCGTGGCCG
Organism: Nocardia sp. FBN12; assembly: GCF_054031145.1. Taxonomy (NCBI): domain Bacteria; kingdom Bacillati; phylum Actinomycetota; class Actinomycetes; order Mycobacteriales; family Nocardiaceae; genus Nocardia; species Nocardia sp. FBN12. Next base: position 714,844 of record NZ_CM132926.1, on the reverse strand, counting down.
ATGGCCGTGAGTGAACAACCGGAGTTGTTGTCGAAGACGATGCCCGAAGCGGCGCCGAGCACCACGCTCGGGTCGGCCGTCACGCTACCCGCACCCGCGGACGCGGTGAGCACCCCCGCGATGGCCGCCGCAAACGCCGCCATCCGTAGAAACCTCATCAAGTACCTTTCCTGTGTGGCCGCGGCAGTCCGCACGCCCGAGAAACCTTTCGGGCGGTACGCGGTCGTCGTTACGCCGACCGTCAGCCTGGGCGACCGTACCGTGCCCGGGTGACGAGCGGCTAGCTCACAGGTATGAGGTGTCGTTGACCAGGCGCACCGAAGCGCCACCGTCGGGATAGAACTCGGCGATGCACAGCGACGCGAGGTCGAGGTGCAGGCGGTACAGCAGCGACGGGCCGACACCGAGCGCCAGCTGCAGCAGGGTTTTGATGGGGGTGACGTGGCTGACCACCACCACGTTCTGACCCGGGTACAGCGCGACCAGATCGCGGCGCACGCCTTCGACGCGCTCGCGCACCTGATCGAAACTCTCGCCACCGGGCGGCAGGATCGACGTGTCGCCCAGCCAGTCGCTGTGCAGCAGCGGATCGCGCTCGGCGGCCTCGGCGAAGGTGAGACCCTCCCAGTCACCGAAGTCGGTCTCGGTGAGGCCGTCGAGGATGCGCAGTGGCACGTCGAGGGCGGTCGCGGCGGCTTCGGCGGTGGACCTGGCCCGCTGCAGCGGAGAACTCACGACCGCGGAGATATCACCTTTGGCGGCAAGCATTTTCGCGGCGCGGTCGGCTTGCTCGCGACCGAGCTCGGTCAGCGGCGGGTTGCCGCGGCCGGAGTAGCGGCGCTCCACCGACAGCGCGGTTTGGCCGTGGCGCAGCAGCAACAGGCGGGTCGGCTTGCCGACGGCGCCGGTCCAGCCGGGCGAAACCTTGGTCGCGTCAGCCGATTTCGGCACCGCGACCGCGTCACCGGCGACATGTCCGGCCGCGACGGCCTCGCGCACGGTCGCGGTGAGGTCGCCGTCGTCCATCGCCTCGTTCGCGAGCCGGTCGGCGTGCGAGTTCTCGGCGCGCGGAATCCAGGTGAAGCTCACCCGGTCGAATCCGGCGACCAGTGCCCGCGCCTGCTCGGCGAGCGGAATCATCGAGGCGTGCTTGATCTTCCAGCGTCCCGACATCTGCTCGACGACCAGTTTGGAATCCATCCGCACCGTGACGACCCGCGCGCCCAACTCGGCCGACGCCGCCAAACCCGCGATGAGACCGCGGTATTCGGCCACATTGTTGGTGGTGACGCCGATGAACTCCTTGCGTTCGGCGAGCACCCGCACGTGATCGGCGGCGAAGACCACCGCACCGTAACCGGCCGGGCCGGGATTGCCACGCGAGCCACCGTCGGCTTCGACGATCACTTCGTTCATCGGCGTACCGCTCCGATCACAGACCGGATTCCTTGGTGCGCACCATGATCGCGCTGCATTCCGGGCAGCGCAGGACCGCGTCGGGCGCGGCCTGGGCGATGCGCTGCATCTCGCCACGGTCGATCTCGATCCGGCAGGCGCCACACCGACGGGCCTGCAGCAGCGCCGCGCCGACACCGTGTGCCGAGCGCTGCTTGTCGTAGACGGCGATCAGCTCGGCCGGGAACAGACCGATCAGCTCGGAGCGGTCCTTCTCGCAACGCTGCTGTGCCACTTCGAGATCGGCCATCGCCTCGTCGCGCAGACGTTCGGCGTCTTCGAGATCCTGGTCGGCCTTGCTCAGCCGCGCACCCGCGTGGTCGTGGTCGGCGAGCATCGCCTCGCGCTGCTCCATCACGGTCAGCAGTTCGTCCTCGAGTACCGAGCGGCGGCGCTCCAGGCTGCCCAGTTCGTGCTGGATCTCGGAGAGCTGCTTGGCGGCGACGGTGCCCGCGGTGAGCATGCCGCGGTCGCGGTCCTCACGCTTGCGGACGGCCTCGACCTCGCCCTCGAGCTTGCGGATGTCGCGGTCCAGATCATCGATGCCGATCTCCACCGCCACGGCCGCGTCCTTGTAGCCGTTGCGCTCGGTCGCCAGCCGCGTCACTTCCAGCTGCTCGGGCAGCGCGGAACGGCGGTGGGCGATGCGCGTCAACTCGGCATCGACTCCTGCGAGCTGCAACAGCTTGGTCTGGACCGACGGTTCGACATTCAACGCGCACGAACTCCTGAACACAGTGGATGGATGGATCGATCAACCGTACCGCGCCGCGCGGTGTGATCTAGCCAAGACCCGAAGACGGGCACGGCCGGGTCAGCCGCTGACCGTCCACGGGTCGGTGCGCAGGGCGCTGACGCGGGTTTCCACGGCGGGCAGGGCGGTGTTGACGAACTGTTCGGCCTGACCGCACCAGGGGAACTCGGTGGCCCAGTGGGCGGCGTCGATGAGCGCGGGGCCGCCACGGCGCAGGTGCTCGTCGACGGGGTGGTGGCGCAGGTCGGAGGTGAGGTAGGCGTCGACGCCGGCGCGGATGGCCTTGTCGAGGTAGGAGTCGCCCGCGCCACCGCAGACCGCGACTCGTTCGATCATCCGGTCGGGGTCGCCGGCGGCGCGCACGCCCCACACCGTGCGCGGGAGACCGACACCGACCCGGGCGGTGAATTCGCGCAGGGTTTCGGGCTGTGCGAGTTCGCCGATGCGGCCGATGCCCAGCGAAGACGGCAGGGGTGCGCGTTCGGTGACGTGGTAGGCGGGTTCCTCATAGGGGTGTGCGGCGCGCAGAGCGGCGAGGACGGCGAGGCGGGAGGTCGGGGGCGCGACCACCTCGACGGCATCTTCGGTGACGGTTTCGATGGTGCCGATCGCACCGATGGCCGGGTTGGCGCCCGACACGGGCAGGAATTGGCCGGTGCCCGCGGTGTACCAGGCGGCTTCGCGGTAGTCGCCGATCGAGCCCGCGCCCGCGGTGAACAACGCCGACATCAACGAAGCGGTGTGGGTCTGCGGTACCTGGATGACCCACTTGTCCACGGAGGAAAGGGGTTTGGGATCGAGCGGACCGGTGACGGTGAGGCCGACCGCGGCCGCGAGCGCGTCGGATACGCCGGGGTCGGCGGAGTCCGCGTTGGTGTGCGCGGAGAAAAGGGCGCAGCCGGATCGGATCAACCGGTGCAGCAGAGCGCCTTTCGGCGTGTGTGCGGCAACGGTGTCAACCCCGCGCAGCAGCAGCGGATGGTGCACGACCAAAGCCTGTGCGCCCCAGCCGATTGCCTCGTCGACAACAGCGGTGGTCGCATCGACGGCGAACATCACTTTGGTGACTTCCTGCGCGGGGTCACCGCAGACGAGCCCCACCGAATCCCACGATTCGGCCAGCCTCGGCGGGTACGCCGCGTCGAGTACCCCGATCAGTTCGGCCAAATCGGTCACCGCCGCCTCCTTCGTTCCATGGGAACCTTCGTCATTCGATCACCTCGCAACGCATGAATTCCGGGTGAATCACCACAGTGCCGCACGCATGGCCTCGATCAATCGGTCGACTTCGGCGATGCCACGGACCGCCACGCGAAGGTGGTCCGGCCCAAGGCCGGGGAAAGTGTCGGCACGGCGAACCGCGATCGCACGGTCGGCGAGCCGCTTGCGCAGGAGTGCGCCGTCGGGGACGTGCAGCAGGAGGAACGGGCCGGTGGCCGGGGTGTGGACGTCGAGGCCGAGTCCGGTGAGTCGGTCGATCATGGCGGTGCGGTCGGTGGCAATACGGTCGGCGTAGCGCCGGGACTCCGCGACGGCCGAGGGTTCAGCGGTCGCGATGATCGCCTCGAGTTGGAGGGTGCCGAGCGGCCAGTGCGGTCGGCCGTGCGTCAGACGAGCCAGGATCTCCGGGGCGCCGAGGGCGTAGCCGCAGCGCAGGCCCGCCAGTGCCCAGGTCTTGGTGAGGCTGCGCAAGACGATGACATCGGGAGCCGGAAGACCTGCCAGCGACTCCGGTTCACCGGCGACCGGGCCCGCGGAACGCGCATCGACCAGGTCCTCGCCGGAACCGGCGAGCCCGTTGATCGTCGATGGCGTTTCGGAGGCGGCGGATCCGGTGGCGATGCCGACGACAGCGTCCGCGAACGCCTCGTCGACGACGATGATCCGGCCGGGGCGGCGCAGTGCCTGGATGGTTTCGGCGGGGTGCAGGATCGAGGTGGGGTTGGTGGGGTTACCGAGGACTACGAGGTCTGCTTCGTCGGGGACCAGCGTGGGGTCGAGGGTGTACGGGCGTTCGAGGATCACCCGGGTGACCGGGACGCCCGCCTCGCGCAATGCCAGTTCCGGCTCGGTGAAGGACGGGTGGATGACGGCCGCGAGGCGGGAAGCCAGGCGGGGCAGCATCGCGAAGCCTTCGGCGGCGCCCGCCAGCAGCAGGACCTCGTCGGGCGAGCGGCCGTGGCGGGCGGCGACGGCCGTGCGGGCCGCGTGTTCGTCGTCGGCGCTCGGGTAGCGACCGAGGTCGGCCAGGCGGGCGGCGAGGCGTTCGCGCAGCCAGGTGGGCGGGGCGAGGCCCTGGACGTTCACCGCGAAATCGAGCATGCCCGGGCGCGCCTCCACGTCGCCGTGGTGGCGCAACATCGCGGGGTCGACAGAGTCCTCGAGCACAACTGCACACCCTACGTGGCGGCGAATCGGCGCCACGGGCGACAATGGCTCCCGTGGGTCCACTACATGTCTCGTTCATTTGCACAGGCAATATCTGCCGGTCACCGATGGCCGCGAAGATGTTCGAGGCGCACCTCTATCGAGCAGGTCTGGCGAATCGCGTGCGGGTGAGCAGCGCGGGCACCGGTTCGTGGCATGTCGGCGACGCGGCCGACCCGCGCACCGAGGCCACCCTGCGCCGCGCCGGCTACCCCACCGAGCACACCGCGGCGACCTTCGGTCCCGAGCACAGTGACGCCGACCTGATCATCGTCTTGGACTCCGGGCACGACCGCGAGCTCGCGCACCGCGGCGTCCCCACCGACCAGCGCAGACTGCTGCGCAGCTTCGACCCCGCCGCCGACGGCCGCGACGTACCCGACCCCTACTACGGCGACCAGTCCGACTTCGACCTGGTCCGCGACCAGATCGAGGCCGCCATCCCCGGCCTGCTCGACTGGGTCCACGCCGAACTCGACGCCCGCGACCGCGCCGACGTGCAACTCTGATGCGCAAACTCACCTTCCTGCTGCGCCCGAGCTGGCTGATCCTCGCCGTGATCGTCGCCGCCTTCGCCTACCTGTGCTTCACCGTCCTGGCACCCTGGCAGCTGGGCAAGAACGACAGCACCGAACACCGCAACCAGTTGATCGCCGACTCGGTCCGCGCCGACCCCGTGGCAGTCACCGACGTGCTCGACAACGCCGGCTCCCACACCGAATGGCGCAAGGTCACCGCGACCGGCGCCTTCGTCCCCGAGTCGACGGTCCTGGTTCGTCTACGCCACCTGGACGGCGCCCCCGGCTACGCGGTCCTGGCCGCTTTCCGTCTCGACGACGGCCGCACCCTGCTGGTCGACCGAGGACTGGTCGCCGCCGTGGACGGCACCCGCCCACCCGCGATAGCCGACCCACCCGCGGGCCCACACCGCATCGAAGCCCGCGTCCGGGCCTCCGAGGGCGTCGTCCCCGACAAACTCCCCAGCACCCAGGACGGCTACCGCCAGGTGTACACGGTCGACACCACCCAGGAATCGACCGTCCTCGACACCCCCCTCACCCCCATCCCCACCGGCACCGACAAGGGCGGCTACCTCCAACTGGCCGAAGGCCAACCCGGCGCCTTCACCCCGACCCCCCTCCCCCAACTGGACGCGGGCCCCTACCTCTCCTACGGCCTGCAATGGCTGGCCTTCGGCCTCATGGCCCCGCTCGGCCTCGGCTATTTCGTGGTCGCCGAACTGCGAGCCCGCCGCCGCGACCGCGCCGGATCGTCGAGCTCTGCGGAGTCCGGCCCCACCTCGACCACCGGCCCGGAACTCCCCCCGAAGACCACCACCGAAGCTCGCCTGGCCGACCGCTACGGCCGCTAGGCAGGCGCTGCCTGGCCCCTGCGCCGCAGCGTCGTGACCACGACGGCGACCGCAAGCGCACCGACCTGCACACCCGCCGACATGCGCACCGCGCGTCGCAAGTCCACTGGCGTCGGCGTCGGACCGTCACCGAGAGTGGGGCGAAGTTCAGTGCCGTGTCGATACTGAGTGCGCCCACCCAACCGGATCCCGAGCGCACCGGCCATGGACGCCTCGACCACTCCCGCATTGGGACTCGGGTGCTTGGCGGCATCACGTCGCCACGCCCCCAGCGCACCCGACGCATTCCCACCGACCAGCGGCGCGAGCCCAGCGGTGAGCAGGCCGGTGAGCCGAGCCGGAACCAGATTGGCGACATCGTCGACCCGGGCCGCGGCCCACCCGAACCGCTCGTACCGCTCGTTCCGGTACCCGATCATCGCGTCGAGTGTGTTGACCGCCCGATAACCCAGCACCCCCGGTACGCCCGCGACCGCACCCCACAGCAGCGGAGCGACAGTCGCATCCGAGGTGTTCTCGGCGATGGATTCGAGAGCGGCCCGCGCCAGCCCCTCGGCGTCGAGGACCGACGGATCCCGCCCACACAGCGACGGCAGCAGTTCACGAGCGCCGGCGAGATCCCCGGCTTCGAGCCGGTCCGCCATGGCGTGCCCGGCGCGCACGAGGCTACGACCACCCAGCGCGGTCCACGTCGCCAACGCGGTCACCAGTACACCGCCGGACCCCCGACCGCGAGTGACGAGCGCGCCGATACCGACCACCGACCCGACCGCGACAACCTCGTGCACCACCCCGGCCCGGCGATTGTCGGCATAGGTCGTCTTCTCCAATGCCGCTGCCGCCGTGCCGAATCCGGCCACGGGATGCCAACGCCGTGGATCGGCGAAAACCCGATCGAGCACGAACCCCAGCACCAGCCCGACCGCCGTCGATGTCGCTTTCCGCACCGGCCGAGGGTAGCGGGCGGCGCGAATGTCACACCCACGACCGCTGGTTCGTCATCACTGTGACGGCACTTCTAGACTCGCCGGGACCGAGCAAGATCAACCGAACGGGCGCACACCATGACCTCACCGCAGCCTCTCGACCAGGCCGAGCTGGCCCGGCGCTTCGAGGAACACCGCCCCTACCTGCGGCGACTCGCCTACAGCACGCTCGGCAGCATCAGCGACGCCGAGGACGTGGTGCAGGACGCGTGGCTGCGCCTGCAACGCCAGTTCGACGCGGGCAAGGCGGACGAGATCGACAACCTGCGCGCCTGGCTCACCACCGTCATCGGCCGCCTCGCCCTTGATCAGCTCGGCTCCGCCCGCGCCCGCCGCGAACAGTACGTCGGCGAGTGGCTGCCGGAACCGGAGGTCACTTCCTGGGACGATCCGGCCGACCGCATCTCCCAGGACGAACGCGTCACCACGGCGCTACTGGTGGTGCTCGAGTCCCTCTCGCCCGCCGAACGCACCGCGTTCGTGCTGCAGGACGTGTTCGGGATGACCGGCCCCGAGGTCGCCGAGGTGGTCGGGCGCACGCCCGCCGCGGTCCGCCAGCTCGCCTCGCGCGCCCGCAAGCACGTCGAGAACGGCACCCCACGTTTTCCCGCTTCGCCCGTCGAACAGGAGAAGGTCGTCTCGGCGTTCGCGCTGGCCTGGCGCTCCGGTGATCTGAGTTCGCTGCTCGGCGTGCTCGACGAGAACGTGGTCCTCACGGCCGACGGCGGCGGCAAGGTGCCCGCCATCCGCCAGCCGGTGCGCGGCGCGGAGCTCATCGCCAAGATGCTGCTCGGCTGGTACACCGCCGCGGACGGCTGGGGCCGCGCGGTGCTGGTCAACGGCATGCCCGGCTTGATCGTCTTCGACGGCAAGAACGCCGGCGTCTTCTCGTTCGTCATCGACGCCGGTCGCGTGGTGGCGATCAATGTCGTGCGCAACCCCGACAAGCTCCGCGATCTGCCCATCGAGGGCGACCCGGACTGGTACCTGGGTGGCGGCAAGTAGTCAGGCGCCGAGCGAATACCCGTGCGCGGCGGCGACTTCGGCGGACAGCAGGTTGCCGTCGACCGCCGTGAGCCCCGCGGCCAGGCCGGGGTCGGCGGCGCACGCGCCGCGCCAACCCTTGTCGGCGATCGCCAGCGCGAACGGCAGCGTCGCGTTGGTGAGTGCCACCGTCGAGGTGTGCGGCACCGCGCCGGGCATGTTCGCCACGCAATAGAACAGCGAATCCGTCACGGGGAAGGTCGGATTCGCGTGCGTGGTCGGCCGGGTGGAAGCGAAACAACCGCCCTGGTCGACGGCGATATCGACCAGCACCGACCCGGGCCGCATGCGTGAGACCAGCTCGTCGGACACCAGCTTCGGCGCTCGCGCACCTGGTACCAGTACCGACCCGATCACCAGATCGGCGGCGACCACGGCCTTGTCGATCTCGAGTGCGTGCGAGGCGAGCGTGCCGACCCGGCCGCCGAAGCGTGCGTCGAGCTCACGCAACCGCGCCGGATTCGTATCGAGCACGCTCACCCTGGCGCCCATCCCGACCGCGACACTCGCCGCGTTCGTGCCCGCGACGCCGCCGCCCAGCACCACCACGTCGGCCGGCCGGACTCCGGGCACTCCCCCGAGCAGTACGCCGCCGCCACCCATCGGTGCCATGAGGTGATAGGCCCCGACCTGGGCGCTCAGCTTCCCTGCCACCTCGCTCATCGGCGCGAGCAGCGGCAGCGACCCGTCAGGCCCGCGGACCGTCTCATAGGCGATGGCGACGATCCCCGACGACAGGATCGCGTCGGTGCACTCTTTCGACGCCGCCAGATGCAAGAAGGTGAACAGCACCTGATCGCGGCGCATCAGCGAATATTCCTGCGCGATCGGCTCCTTCACCTTCACCACCAGGTGGGCCTCGGCCCAGACCTGATCGGCGTCCGCCGCGATCCGCGCGCCCGCGGCCCGGTACTGGTCGTCGGCGAAACCCGACCCGGCACCGGCACCCGCCTGCACGAGCACCTCGTGCCCGTGGGCGACGAGTTCGGCGGCGCCCGCCGGAATGAGCGCCACCCGGAATTCCTGCGGCTTGACCTCCGTCGGCACCCCGACGATTACGCCCGTTCGCGTCATCCGCCAAGCCTAGGACCTGCACCGGAGCACGGCCGCGGCCTCGATCGCGTGTCGCGACCGAGTCAGGCGACACGCACACCTACTCCGGAAACGACCCCGCCCCCTGCGCGCGCACGGCGACGATCACTGCATTGCCCACGGTTCGTCCATCACTTCCACCGCACGCTGGGGACCTTCCCGGCGGCCCACCGCGCACAGGTTCGCGGGGCAGCGCGATAATCGGTTCATGATCATCAAGGTGAGCGGCTTCACGCCCGAGATCGACGACACGGCCTGGATCGCGCCGAACGCGACTGTGATCGGCCGGGTGAGCCTGGGCGCCGAGGTCGGCATCTGGTACTCGGCGGTGCTGCGGGGTGACCTCGAACAGATCAGCATTGGCGCGCGCACCAATATCCAGGACGGCTGCGTGCTGCACGCCGACCCCGGTTTCGCGCTGACCGTCGGCACCGGAGTCTCGGTGGGCCACAACGCGATTCTGCACGGCTGCACCATCGGTGACGACGTACTGGTCGGCATGGGCGCCACGGTGCTCAACGGCGCCGTGATCGGCGCGGGCAGCCTGATCGCGGCAAATGCCCTGATTCCCGAGGGTGCGCAGATTCCGCCCGGCTCGCTCGTGGCCGGCGTGCCAGGCAAGGTGCGCCGCGAACTCACCCCCGCCCAGCAGGACGGGATCAAGCTCAACGCCGCGGTGTACCTGCACAATCTGACCAACCACCGCGATGCCGAAGTATTGTGACCCATCACACTGAGCAAGTGACCAGTAGGGAACCCTGATAGCATTTGTCCTGCGTACTGCGTGACGATCACGAGAGTGACGATCGGCACCGGATACGCGAGGCAGGAGGTATCACGGTGGCATACGTGCATTCCGGTGTGCGCCGAGCGGCAGGACGGCTCAGCGTGGCCGATATCGCGGCGCAGCCCGGCGGGATCGAGGCACTCCAATCCCGCGTTCACGAACTCCGTTCTCGCGGAGTACATTTCGCGGCCAATGCGATCGAGCAGGAGATGGCCGCGTTGGATCTGCCCCCACAGGGATAATGGGGTAATGCCTACCGTCTCGTCGATCCTCGCGCGAATACTCGAAAAGCCCGTCACCGACGGGGAGAAACTGCTCGACAGCGCGCTGTCGGCGTTTCTGGACTTCGGGATCAAACGCACGAGTATGGGCGAGATCGCGCGGCGGGCCGGCATCAGCCCGGCCACCCTCTACCGGCGCTACGAATCCAAGAACGACCTGGTCGAAGCCGTCGGCGTGCGCGAAGCGCAGCGCTATGTGACCGATATCGACGAGCGCGTGCGCGCGGTCACCGAACCCGGCGAGCAGCTGGTCGAGATCTTCGTCGCCTTCGTCACCACCATCGCGGGCAACGAACTGCTACGCCGGTTGCTGAGCACCGAGCCGGAGATCATCCTGCCCCGGCTCACCACCGACGCCGGGCCGATCCTCGCGGTCGGGCGCGCGTATCTGGCCGAGAAGCTGCGCGAGCTGCAGGCCAGCGCGCCGGTGCCGGAATTCGATCCCGATCTGGTCGCCGAGATCATGGCGCGGCTCGCCCTGTCGCTGGCTTTGACCCCGGACGGGCTCATCCCGCTCGACGACGCCGAAGCCGGGCGGGAGTTCGCGCGGCGCACGCTGCTACCGATGGTCGGCATCCGCGACGTCCACTGAGACGCCGAACGCCGCCTCGACCACCTCGTCGATGCCCGAATCCGCCACTGACACACCCTCTTCGAGCAGGGCGCGAACCCGGCGCACGATCTCGCCCGCTGCCGGACCGGCCGGATCGGGCAGCGGCAATCGCGCGACATACTGGGTGATCCACCGGCGCCGACCCGAGTACAGCCGATTGCCGCACACCGCGTCGTAGAACCGCAGCCCCAGCGCCGAGTTCGCCACCCCCATCAGGAGATATGCCAGATCGGTGGCGGATCTGCCCGCCCCCAGATCCGTGAGCGAGATCCAGTAGCAGTCGCCGTTGACGACCGCCCCCGACCGGTCGAGCGCGAAACGCGGGCGTTCACTGATGTCGGGGAACACCAACTTCGGTGCGCCCCAGAGGTGTGGGCGCTGCGGAACCCAGATCTCGAACCATTTGCGGCCACCATCGAGTACGTATCGCCGACCAGCCAGTATCTGCTCATGGGACTGGAGATATGCTGCCGCGCACGGGTATTCGGCCAGGTCGATCGGGGTTCGCCGGGGTTGGAGCAGATCGTAGGGATAGAGCACCCGCGTGCCGCGCGCCATCGCGACTCGCCACGGCTGCAGATCGTGATGTGTGATCAACTCCCGCAACAGTTCCCGCTCGGGCATCGGATCCATCTGATCCCACCGATCCGAGATGAACACTCGATCCGCGGTGGTCTTGATCCCCACCCGAATGCGCGCGGCCTCGCCGAACGAGCGCCAAGTGCGATCGGCGATCCGGCCCAGCCAGTGATCGACCGAGGGGCGGGACATGCGCCAGGCGGTGTCACCGTGACGACTACCATTGACTGTTCGCGAGTCGGCTTGTCGCGCTGCCGGTTCCGCGCTGACCGGCGTCGGCGGGTTCATCACTGGAGGGTCCGGTAGCCGTCCGCCTTTCGGGAGCGTCGCGGGTTCGCCCGTCATCGCCGCACCCGTCGCCAACACGCCGACCTCCACTGCGAACACTCGGCCACCGGCACCGACCAGGCAAGCATCGTCGCCCGCCAGCGCGTCGAAAAGCGCAGTAGTGCAGTCGGGTTCGACTCCCAGTTCCTCGTACACCGAGACGTAGCGACAGCCGGGTGGACCGGTGGCGCGCAGGGCGACGGTGATCGCGGGCAACACCGCGGCTGCGAAGAGTTTGGTGTCACCGAGGTCGTACAGCTCCACCGGCGACAGTTCGCTGGTGAGGATGCGACGCAGGTTGGCCCCCGCCCGAGTGGTGAGAAACCGGTTGGCACACAGCAATCCGAGCACGCCTCCGTCGGCCAACAGCCGTGGTGCGATGGCTACGAACGGGTGGGTGAGGTCGATCCGCCCGCGGAGACCGAACTGCTTGCTCAGCAGTTGGGCAGTCGCGCCGCCCAGCTGCTGGGTCCGTACGTAGGGCGGATTGCTGATGATCACGTCGAACGATCCGTCGGCCAGATCGGCGGAGGCAGCCAGGAAATCGCCCGCACGACAGTCTATTTCGATGTCGAGGTCGGCGAACCGCCCGGCGGTTTCGTCGACAGCCTTTCGGTCGAGGTCGAAGCCCGTGAGGCGCACCGCGACATCCGGTGCGCCGGCCGTGATTTCCCGATGGACCGCCAGCAACAGTTCACCGTCGCCGCACGCCGGGTCGAGCACGCGCAGCGCCCCGGTGCGAGGGGCGTAGCGCAGCGCCCGGCGCGCCAGGAACCGCGCGAGCTCCGGTGGCGTGTAGTGCCTGCCGTGCCGTTTGCGCTCCTGCGCGTCGCGGGCCTGCAAAGCCATGCGTTCGATTGTGCCCCGCAACTGCACCGATTCGCCGCAGGCGCGAGCCGACCCGGAACATAACGCCCCCACCTGCGCACACATGGTCGCGGCTTTCAAACGGTGGGCTGCACCACTGCATCAGGGGTAGAGCGGCCACCGCGCGGTGGGTAACGTCTGTCCGGTTTCACTCCGCGATACCGAAGCCCAGGACGATGCCGAGAATCAGTACGCTGACCGCCGCCCTCACCGCCGTAGTCCTCACCGTGCTGCCCGCGTCACTCCCCGTCCTGGCGCAGGCCGACCCCGGACAATACGCGCCGACCATGCTGATCCTCGATGCCTCGGGCTCGATGGAGCGCCCCGATCAGGGCGGCACCATGATGGACTCCGCCAAGCGGGCGGTGCGTAGCTTCGTCGCCTCGGCCCCCGCCGAATCATCGGTCGGGCTCACCACTTACGGCACCGGCACCAGTAATTCCGAGGCCGACAAGGCCGCAGGTTGCCGCGACGTCCAGGTGCTGGCGCAGCCGACGACCATCGACAAGCCCGCCCTCACGGCCGCGGTCGACGGCATCCACGCGCGCGGCTGGACCCCGATGGGCACCGCGCTGCGCCAGGCCGCCGACGCACTGCCCGATGCCGGTCCGCGTTCGATCGTGCTCGTGTCCGACGGTGACGACACCTGTTCCCCGCCCGACCCGTGCGAGGTCGCCAAGGAGTTGAAGCAGCAGGGTGTCGATCTGATCGTGCACTCGATCGGGTTCGCGGTCGACGACAAGGCGCGCGCTCAGCTCACCTGCATGGCGCAGGCCACCGGCGGTACCTACAGCGATGCCGCCGACGGCGCCGCCCTGGAACGTATTCTGCCGCGGGTGAGTTCGGCCGCGCTGCGCGACTACCAGGCCACCGGCACGCCCATCACCGGCACCGACACCATCGGCACCGCTCCGGTCGCAGGCCCCGGCCAGTACCTCGATACCCTCGGCCAGCGGCAGAAGCGGTACTACGCGGTCGATGTGCCCGAGGGCGCCACGGTCTACTTCACCGGGATCGTCTCGTTCCCCCGCGGGCGTAGCACCTCGACGACCAACGACATGAACGCGCTCGACCTTCGCCTCTTCGGGCGCGAGAGCATGGAGTGCGGCAACCGCGAACGGGAACTCGAGACCAGGTCCAGCGACGGCACCACCCTCACCATCGCCAAGGCCTTCGACGGCGCGGCCGAACCGCTGTTCGAGTCCGACAAGTGCACCGGCGCCGGTCGCTACACCTTCGAGCTGACCTGGGATCTGGTGTCGGAGGGCTCGTCCGATCGGTTGCCGGTGGAAATTCTGGTCGGTATCGAACCCGGCGTCACCGATCCCGGCCCGGGCGCTTCGACCACCAAGACCGCGTTCACCGAACCGACGTCGCCCACCCAGACGGTCAGCGGCAGTGGCTCGTTCACCACCGCCGCGACGCTGCCGGGCGGCGGCAGCTACACCGACACCGTGCAGTCGGGCGAGTACGTCTTCTATCGCGTTCGGCTCGACTGGGGGCAGGGGTTGGCCTACCGGGTGGGTTTCGCCGAGACCGGCGGCGCCAACCGCATCGCGGCCTCGAACGTGACGACCACGCTGTACTCCCCGCTCGGCACCGAAATCGACTCCGACACCAGCGCCTATACCGGCCGATCGAGTGCCGAGCTTCGCCTGGCATCGGTGCCGATCCGGTACGCCAACCGTGGCGAATACGACGTTCGCGAGCAGTCGGTGGCCGGTTGGTACTACCTCGCGGTGAAGATCGGCGTCCCGACCGGCGCCGATGCGATGCCGCCGACGCCGGTGCAGCTCGACATCACTGTGGCGGGGGCGGCCGAGCCCGGCCCGACCTATCTCGGCGCCAGTGCGCAGCCGGCCGCGGAACAGCCTGTCGCCGTGAGCAGTCCGGCGACGGTCGCGCGGCCGTGGGCCTGGTACGTCCTGATCGGGGCAGGTGTGGCGCTGGTCGTCGGCATCGGTGTCGCGATCCTGGTCGTCGGCCGTCGACGCGGCTGATCATCGCCCGCCGGCACCCGGACTCGTGGTGCCGGCGGGTTCCGCGGTAGCGGCGGAACTGCTAGATTCAGTCTCGAAATGAGACCAGTTCTCCGCAACAGAGGGAGCCGCGCGATGGCGCAGACCGACCACCACAGCAGCGATTTCGCCACCCTCCAGCGGCTGGCCGACGCACGCTGGACCTGCCGCCAGTTCACGCCGGAACAGGTCGACCGCACGACCATCGAACAGCTGCTCACCCTCGCGCAGCGCACCCCATCGTGGTGCAACACCCAACCGTGGCAGGTCGTGGTCACCGAGGGTGAAGGCACCGACCGGTTCCGCAAGGAGCTGCTCGATCACATCCAAACGGTAGGCACCACACCCGATTTCGAGTTCCCCGCCGCGTACGAGGGAATCTATCGCGACCGTCGCCGCGCTTGCGGATTCCAGCTCTACGACAGCGTCGGCATCGTCAAGGGCGATCACGAGAAGACCATGCGCCAGATGGTGCGCAACTTCGAATTCTTCGACGCCCCGCACGTCGCCATCGTCACCTCCGAGGCCGACCTCGGCATCTACGGCGCCATCGACTGCGGCCTCTGGCTCGAGAACTTCCTCCTCGGCGCCCAGGCGCTCGGCCTCGGCGCCGCCCCCCAAGCCGCCCTCGCCTCCTACGCCCCCTTCATCCGCGACTACTTCGACATCTCCGACACCCGCAAGGTCGTCTTCGGCATCTCCTTCGGCCACCCCGACCTCGCCCACCCGATCAACGCCTTCCGCACCGCCCGAGCACCCCTCGAGGACCAGATCACCTGGCACACCTCCTGACGGATCAAGATCATCAGGCCCTGGTGGCGAACCCCCTCGGGCGGCGCGACCTCGGCCTGGTGATCAATTGTCCGGAGCGCGCGAGGTGAGGCCGGGACCCGCTTCGGGTTCGATGTCGCGGGCAGTGATCTCCGCGGCGCACTCGTCGCAGGTCAGGTGCGCGCGCGCCTCGCCAGTGCAGCCACGATGCCGGTACTCCACCGGCGGTCCGTCCGGCGCCATGTAGGTGTCGCCCCACTCGCGGATCGCCATCAGGATCGGGTAGATCGCGTGGCCTTTCTCGGTGAGCCGATACTCCTCGTACGCGCCGTCATCGACGGGGCGCTTCACCAGGATCTCGTGTTCGACCAGCCGATCGAGACGGTCACGCAGACGGCTTCGCGAAATGCCGAGCGCACCCTGGAAGGCGTTGAAACGACGCACCCCGGCAAAGCTGTACTTCAGAATCAGCAAGGTCCAGCGATCACCGAAGATCACCAGCGGCCGCGTGATCGAGCACGGGGCGTCTGCGAGTTCCTCATAGCGCACCCTGGCATTATCCCCCGAACAAGCACGACAGTGGCGCGGTGGACAAGGTTCGCCCCCGACCGACTGCCTGACCCGGAACGACTTCGGGCCCCGGGATCGATCTCCCGGGGCCCGAAGTCGTTGTGTCAGTTCAGATCACAGCGGGATGTTCTTGTGGTGGCTCTTGCGGGCCGGGGCCGCGGCGAGGGCCGCGGCGATGATGCTGCGGGTCTTGGCGGGGTCGATGACCTCGTCGACGACGCCGATGGCGACGGCGCGGTCGACGCCGCCCGCGAGCTGCTCGTGTTCGGCGGTGAGGCGTTCGTGGAGGGCTTCGCGTTCGGACTCGGGCGCGGCGGCGAGGGCCTTCTTGTGGAGGATGCCGACGGCGGCCTTGGCGCCCATGACGGCTACTTCGGAGCCGGGCCAGGCGTAGACGGCGGTGGCGCCGAGGGCGCGGGCGTTCATCGCGATGTAGGCGCCGCCGTAGATCTTGCGGGTCACCAGGGTGACGCGGGGAACGCGGGCTTCGGCGAAGGCGTGCAGCAGTTTCGCGCCGCGGCGAACCACACCCTCGAGTTCCTGGCCGACGCCGGGCAGGTAGCCGGGGACGTCGGTGACCACGATCAGCGGGATGCCGAACGCGTCGCACAGGCGCACGAAACGGGAAGCCTTCTCGGCACTTTCGGAGTTGAGGCAGCCGCCCAGGCGCAGCGGGTTGTTGGCGAGGACGCCGACGGTGCGACCGCCCAGACGGCCGAGGCCGGTGACCATGCTGCGGGCGTAACCACCCTGGAGTTCCTCGAACGAGGACTCACCGTCGACATTATCGAGCAGCTCGTGCACGATCGGCTTCACGTCGTAGGCGCGCTTGGCCGACTCCGGCAGCATCGCCTTGAGGTCGACATCGCCGTGCTCGGCCGCGACCAGGTCGAATTCGCCCTGTTCGGCGAACATCGAGACCAGGCGGCGCGCGCGGTGCATGGCGTCGGCCTCGTCATCGGCGGCGATGTGACAGACGCCGGACTTCTTGAAGTGTGTGGTGGGACCACCGAGGGTCGCCATGTCGACGTTCTCGCCGGTCACCGAGCGCACGACGTCGGGTCCGGTGACGAACACGCGGCCCTCGGGCGCCATGATGACCACGTCGGTCAGCGCGGGACCATAGGCGGCGCCACCGGCGGCGAAGCCGAGCACCACCGAGATCTGGGGCACCAGGCCGGACGCGCGAACCATGGCCTCGAAGACCAGGCCGACCGCGTGCAGCGCCTCGACACCCTCGGCCAGGCGCGCGCCACCGGAGTGCCACAGCCCGACAACGGGGATGGAGGATTCGATCGCGGTGTCGATCGCGTCGACGATGTGCTTGCAGCCCTCCACGCCCATCGCGCCACCCATGACGGTGGCGTCGGAGCAGTAGGCCACGGTGCGGACCCCGTCGACCTCGCCGATCGCGGCGAGCACGCCGGAGCGGTCACGCGGATGCAGCGGCAGGACGGTGCCGGGGTCGAAGAAACGTTGGAGCCGACCCAGTGGGTCGCGCGGATCGGTGGTGGTGTCTTGAAACGCGGGAGCAATGATGGTCATCGCGCTCACTCCTTCGAGAAAATTGCCGCGACGGCGGCTGCTGTGGCGAACCGCCGGTGGGAGTCGAACCATTCAGTTGGCACGACCCCCACCGGGGATCGGATGTGCAGTCTGCGGCTTTACGCCCGACCGAAGGCGAGCGCGACGTTGTGCCCACCGAAACCGAAGGAATTGTTGATCGCGTACTCGATTTCCTGGCGACGGGCTTCCCCGTGCACCACATCGAGATCGATCTCCGGATCCTGGTTGTCCAGGTTCAGTGTCGGCGGAACAATGCCGTCCCGGATCGCGAGCACCGTGAGAATCGACTCGAGGGCGCCGACGGCACCGATCGAGTGACCAAGTGCCGACTTCGGCGCGTACACCGAGGCATGCTGCACCCCGGCGTAATGGATCGCGTTCTTCTCGGCGAGGTCGCCGATCGGAGTCGCAGTCGCGTGAGCGTTCACGTGCGCGATGTCACGCGGGGACAATCCGGCGGTCTGCATCGCGCGCTGCATCGCGCGTCCTGCACCGGTCCCCGTCGGATCAGGTGCCACCAGGTGGTACCCGTCGGAGGTGATGCCCGCACCCAGCAGGCGTGCGTGGATGGTGGCCCCGCGCGCCTTGGCATGCTCCTCGGTCTCGATGACCATCAGTGCGCCTGCTTCGCCGAAGACAAAACCATCTCGGTCCTTGTCGAACGGCCGAGACGCGCCCTTCGGATCATCGTTGCGGGTGCTCGTGGCGCGCATCATCGAGAACGCCGCGATCGGCACATCGGAGATGAAGCCCTCGACACCACCGGTGACGACGATGTCGGCGTCACCCATCACGATCATCCGCCACGCGTTGGCGATGGCCTCCGAACCCGACGAGCACGCCGAGACCGGAGTGACCACTCCCGCCCTGGCCTTCAGCTCGAGACCGACGACCGCCGACGGACCGTTCGGCATGACCATCTGAACAGCCAGCGGCGAGATCTTGCGATAGCCACCGTTCTTCAGCTTGTCGACCGAGTCGATCAGGGCGTCGCCGCCGCCGAGTCCGGTGCCGATCGCGACGCCGAGACGGTCGTTGTCGACCTCCGGGCTGCCCGCGTTCTTCCACACCTCACGACCGAGGACGGTCGCCAGGCGCTCGACATACGCCATGCGGCGGATCTCGACCCGGCTCAACAGAGTGTCGGGGCTGACCTTCAGGTGACCGCCGATTCGCACCGGCAGGTCGTATTCCTCGATGAAAGGATCCTCGAGAACGTCGATTCCGCTCTCACCGTTGAGGAGTCCCTTCCACGTCGCATCGACATCACCAGCGATCGACGTGGTCGCCGCCATGGAGGTGACGACAACGTTGGGGAAGTTCCCGTTCAAAGTGGAAGGAGTGGTCACAGTGTCAGCCCTACTCGCCGGCGCTGTCGAACTTGGCCTTGAGCTCTGCGGCGACGTCGGCGTTCTCGGCCTCGAGCTTCTGGACGTAAGCGACGGAGTCACCGACAGTCTTCAGGCTGGCCAGATCCTCATCGGGGATCTTGACGCCGTACTTGTCTTCCATCTGCACAGCGATCTCGACCATGGACAGCGAGTCGATGTCCAGGTCGTCGACGAAGGACTTCTCGAGGGTCACCTCGGAGGGTTCGATACCCGTAACCTCTTCGATGATCTTGCCGAGTTCTTCGACGATCTGTTCCTGGGTCAGAGCGGCCACTTTGGTGGCTCCCTTCTTGTTTCTATTTGTAGGGTCGTGAACGGCCTGCACTTCGCTGTGCATGACCGCCGGGGGGAAAGCTAGCCCGAGGTGGTCAGTTCGGCCAACGCGGGGAGGTCTTCGGGGGTCTTGAGGGCCAGATTGGGCGTGCCCTTCAGCTCCCGCTTGGCGATGCCGACCAGGGTGCCTGCCGGCGGCAGCTCGACCACGGCCGAGACGGCCGCGGTGCGAATGGTCTCGTTGCACAGGTCCCAGCGCACGGGGCGAGTGACCTGAGCGGCAAGCTTGTCGATCGCGTCGGCGCCCGAGGTGACGGGCTGCCCGTCGAAGTTCGACAGCAGCGTCCGGATCGGGTCGCTCGGCGAGATCTGGGCGATGGCATCGGCGACAGCTTCCTGTGCCGGTGCCATGAAGGCGGTGTGGAACGCACCGGCGACGGGCAACGCGCGGACCCGTGCCTTCTCCGGCGGGTTCGCGGCGAGCTCCGCCAGAGCTTCCAGGCTGCCCGCCGCGACGATCTGGCCGACCGCGTTGCGGTTGGCCGGGACGAGATCGAGCTCGGCGAGCCGTGCGAGCACGGTGGCTTCGTCGCCACCGAGCACCGCGGACATGCCGGTCGGCTCCAACGCGCAGGCCTTTGCCATCTCCCGGCCGCGGATGGCGGCGAGGGCGACGGCCTCGTCGGCGGTGATGACACCGGCGACAGCGGCTGCGGCGAATTCGCCGACCGAGTGTCCGGCGACGATCGTATCGGCCGGAATCGACCCGGGGGCGATTTCGGCAAACGCGAGCAGGGCGGCGGCGACCACGAGCGGCTGCGTCACCGCGGTGTCGACGATCTCCTCGGCCGTCGCGGTGGTACCGAGACGGACCAGGTCGAGGCCCGCGGCCTTCGACCAGAGCTCGAGGCGATCAGTCGCACCGGGAAGTGCGAGCCACGGCGTGAGCATGCCGGGTGTCTGGGACCCCTGTCCAGGGGTGAGCAACGCGATCACTCCCTAAGACAACACTGTGACCCCCGCCGCAAGAGATGTCGGCGCGAATGAAGCTTTCCGATCGCTTTTGTAGGGGTCCCACAAAATCCGAGGTGGGGTGTCGGGATCGACCGATTCACCAATCCCGTTACAGGGGGTCGTGAGCCACTGGGATGGGCGGGGTTTCTGTGACGGGAGGTGATGATTCGTTATGCGTTCGTGTCAAACGGCCCACTGTTGCTGCGATCCGGAGCACATAAGCGTCTCGGGGATTCATGGGATCGCGGCCGGTGACTTCACCGATTCGTTTGAGTCGGTACCGAACGGTATTTGGATGTACGTACAGCTGCCGAGCACAAGTTTCTACTGCTCCGCCACAATCCAGGTACGCGTCGAGTGTGTCGGATAACGAAGATCCGGCAGCGGCCAACGGCACCACAAGATACTCGTTCAGCGCCTCTATCGCAGCTCTATCGCCCAGCAACGCGCGTTCCGGTAGCAATTCCGTGGCGTGAACGGGCCTTGGCGCCCCGCGCCAGCCGACCACGGCCTCCATCCCCGCCAACGCCTCGATCGCCGACGCGTGCGCGGCGCCGAGTGTGCGCATCGTCGGGCCGATCACCACCGGACCGTCGGAGAAGACCTCGGCCAGCAGATCCGTGAGGAACGGCGAACCCATGCCCGACTCCCCCAGGTGCCCGCTGACCACCATCACCAGTCGCGCGCCCTGCACCACCGCCAGCGCGGCCCTGCCGTGTTTGGTCGCGATGGTGTGCACCGCGCCGACGGTCGACACACCCTGGTCCAGCGGCGGTGTGCCGACCAGCACGGTGGCGGGCGCCGTGGCGTCCCAGTTCAACGTGGCGGCCCGGGAAAGCATGTCGGGACCCGTGTCGCCCCGGACCACCGCGTCGACCACAAGGGCCTCCAGGCGGGTATCCCACGCGCCACGGGACTCGGCGGCGCTGGCGTACACCGAGGCGGCCGCGAAGCCGAGCTCACGCCCGTATCGCAGCACCGCCTCGGTGAGCGCGACCAGCTGACGATCGTTGCGGGCCAGCGCGGGCAGCCACTGTTCGAAGAAGTCCATGGCCACTCGCACCATGTCCACGGTCTGGCGCAGCGTGAGCCGCCGCGCCAGATCCTGCGGAATCACCTGGAACGCGTCCAGGCTGAAGCGGATATCGGAGTCGGGATCCTGCAACCACTCCAGGAAGTTCACGACCGCCGTCTGCACCAGCATCTGCACGCCCGCTCGCTGCGCGGCGTCCAGGTCGGCGAAGAACGGCAGCCGATCCTGCATCGACCCCACCGCCTCGGTGGACAGCCGGCCCGAGAACTGTTTGACCCGCTTGAGCAGCGTGTCGGGCAGCGGATCACGGTTCTGCCGGTTCGGGGACAGCGCCCCCGTCGGCAGATAGACCTCGTGTTCGCTGGTGCCCTCGGTGATCCGACGGGGCCGCGGCGGTTTGCGCTCCACAGTCCAATAGTCCGCTACGCGAGTTCCTCTGCCGCGTCCGCACTCGGCTTCGGCGCGGCGGCCACGCTGTCGATGCCGTATTTCGCGGCCGCTTCCACCGCCTTCGCCTTGTCGAAGGTGCCGTCGCGCACCAGCCCTTCGAGCACCGCGACCACGATCGATTGCGCGTCGACGTTGAACACCCGGCGCGCGGCCGTGCGGGTGTCGGAGAAGCCGAACCCGTCGGTGCCGAGGGTGATGTAGTCGCCGGGCACCCACTGCCGGATCTGATCCGGCACCGCGCGCATCCAGTCCGTCGCGGCGACCACCGGGCCGCGCGCGGCCGAGAGCGCCTGGGTGACGTAGGCCGAACCCGGATCCGAATCGGGGTGTTTGAACGCCGTGATCTCCTTGTCGAGCGCCTCGCGGCGGAGTTCGCCGAACGAGGTCACCGACCAGACATCCGCGGCCACACCCCACTCCTGCGCCAGCAGCTCCTGCGCGCGCAGACCGTCGGGCACGGTCACGCCCGACACGAGGATCTGGGCACGAACCTCGCCCTCACCACCGGGCTGGTACAGGTACAGGCCCTTGAGCAGACCCGCCACGTCGAGGTCGTCGGGCTCGGCAGGCTGCTGGTAGGGCTCGTTGTACAGGGTGATGTAGTAGAAAATATTCTCCCCGCCGAACGTGCCGACCGCGGACACGTCGGTGCCGGGCAGCAGACCGGCCGGGGCCTCGCCGCCGCCGTACATCCGGCGCAGACCGTCGCGCATGATGTGCGCGATCTCGAACGAGAACGCCGGATCGTAGGTCACCACCGCGGGATTGGTGGACGCCAGCAGCAGCGACTGACCGTCGTTGTGCTGCAGACCTTCACCGGTGAGGGTGGTGCGGCCCGCGGTGGCGCCGAGCACGAATCCGCGCGCGAGCTGGTCGGCCGCGGCCCAGAAGCTGTCGCCCGTGCGCTGGAACCCGAACATCGAATAGAAGATGTAGAGCGGGATCATCGGCTCGCCGTGGGTGGCATAGGAGGTGGCGACCGCGGTGAACGACGCGGTGGAACCGGCCTCGTTGATGCCCTCGTGCAGGATCTGACCGACGGTGCTCTCCTTGTAGGCGAGCATCAGTTCCGCGTCGACCGAGGTGTAGAGCTGGCCGTTGCGGTTGTAGATCTTCAGCGTCGGGAACCACGAGTCCATGCCGAAGGTGCGGGCCTCGTCGGGAATGATCGGCACGATCCGCTCGCCGATCTCCTTGTCGCGCAACAGTTCCTTGACCAGGCGAACCAGCGCCATCGTGGTGGCGACCTTCTGCTTGCCCGAACCCTTGCGCACCGAGCGGTAGGCCTCGTCGCCGGGCAGCGTCAGTGGCTTGGCGGCCGAACGACGTTCCGGCACGAAACCGCCGAGCGACTTGCGCCGGGCCAGCATGTACTCGATCGCCGGATCGTCCATGCCGGGGTGGTAGTACGGCGGCAGGTACGGGTCCTTCTCCAGCTCGGCATCGCTGACCGGGATGCGCTGCAGATCGCGGAAGTCCTTGAGGTCCTGCAGCGCCAGCTTCTTCATCTGATGGGTGGCGTTGCGGCCCTCGAAGTGCTTGCCGAGGGTGTAGCCCTTGATCGTCTTGGCCAGGATCACCGTCGGCTGACCCTTGTGCGCCATCGCCGCCGAATAGGCCGCGTAGACCTTGCGGTAGTCGTGGCCGCCGCGCTTGAGATTCCAGATCTCGCTGTCGGACATGTTCTGCACCAGCGCTTTGGTGCGCGGGTCGCGGCCGAAGAAGTGGTCGCGCACATAGGCGCCGTCGTTGGCCTTGTAGGTCTGGTAGTCGCCGTCGGGGGTGGAGTTCATCAGGTTCACCAGCGCGCCGTCGCGGTCGGCGCCGAGCAGCGCGTCCCATTCGCGACCCCAGACCACCTTGATCACGTTCCAGCCGGCGCCGCGGAAGAACGACTCCAGTTCCTGGATGATCTTGCCGTTGCCGCGCACCGGGCCGTCGAGCCGCTGCAGGTTGCAGTTGATCACGAAGGTGAGGTTGTCCAGGGCTTCGTTGGCGGCCACCTGGATCAGGCCGCGCGATTCGGGTTCGTCCATCTCGCCGTCGCCGAGGAACGCCCAGACGTGCTGGTCGGAGGTGTCCTTGATGCCGCGATCGGTGAGGTAGTGGTTGAACCTGGCCTGGTAGATCGCGTTCATCGGGCCCAAGCCCATCGACACCGTCGGGAATTCCCAGAAGTCCGGCATCAGCCGCGGATGCGGGTAGGACGGCAGGCCCTTGCCGAGGCCGCCGTGGCTGTATTCCTGACGGAAGCCGTCAAGGCGGTCGGTGCTGAGGCGGCCCTCGAGGAAACCGCGCGCGTAGATGCCGGGCGAGGCGTGGCCCTGGATGTAGACGTGGTCGCCGCCGCCGGGATGGTCCTTGCCGCGGAAGAAGTGGTTGAAGCCCACCTCGTAGAGCGCCGCCGAGGACGCGTAGGTCGAAATATGGCCGCCGACACCGATTTCGGGGCGCTGCGCGCGATGCACCATGATCGCGGCGTTCCACCGGATCCAGGCGCGGAAGCGGCGCTCGACTTCCTCGTCACCGGGGAACCACGGTTCGTTCTCGGTGGGAATGGTGTTGACGTAATCGGTGGAGGTGAGCGCCGGAATCGACACACGGCGTTCGCCCGCTCGCTCGAGCAGTCGCAACATCAGGTAGCGGGCGCGACCCGGGCCTTCCCGGTCGAGCATGTCGTCGAAGGATTCCAGCCATTCGCTGGTCTCTTCGGGGTCGATATCCGGTAGGTACGACGCCACTCCTTCGCGGATGACCCGTACCCGTTCACCGGTGGGTTTGGTGGTGGATTCACCGGCCGTGGTGGGGGACGCTGCTGGATCGTCGGAAGCTGCAGAGTGGATCAGGTCGGTCAAATCTGCTCCTCGTACTGGGGGCTGAACTGCTGGTCGGCGTCGCTGTCCCCGGGCCTGCCCGCTTGGTGTGCGGACCACCCGTGACGAAAGGTTCGGGTGCACCCCCCATCCTTACCGAAACGGCTGCCCAGGTCATCATCTCGACGGGAAAACCATTGGGTAGGTTCTGCAGGAGAAAGACGAGTCGCACACGTGAGTGAGAGGGAACGTCGAACGATGAGGGTGCTGCACGCGCGTCGGCTGGGGCTGATCTGTGCCGTGGCCGCCGTAACCGCGGGTTCGGTGGTGGCGGGGTGCGCCGAGCAGATCCCCGGCACGCCGACGACCGACGCGGCCGAGGTGGCCGCCTACAAGACCGAGGCCGCCGCGTCGTCCTCGGCCGCCGCGTCTTCGCGCGCCGCGGCCGCGCAGGAACGGGCGATCGCCGACAACTGCGGCCAGTTCCCCACCACCACCGGCGCCGGAGTCACCGCCTACAACGATTTCGTGTCCGCACACGACAGCAACGCGCCCGACTACGCGGCCAAGCGTGAGTCCGCGGCCACCACCCTGGACAACGCGGCGGCCAAAGTCGAGGGGGGTGTCATCGCCGCGGCGGGCGCCTTGCCGCCCGAGCTGGCCGAAAAGTTCGGCGCCTATGTGCTCGCCGCGCGCGAACTGTCCGCGCAAACCAGAAAGATGACCTACAACTCACCAGTCGGCAAGCTCAACGAGGCCAGCCGGGCCATCAACCAGGCACGGACCGCGGTCCACGACGCCTGCTGAGACCGTCGATTTCGCCTTCCCGACACGCGGCATACGGTACCGATTCATCCGATCAGCTTGCGCTGCGACGGATAACCATGTTCGCTTGCACCTATCTTACTGTCGGAAGTTTAGGGAGGACACCACCGTGGTCGCCGCGGCGGACGCGCAGAACTACGCTCAGAAGCTTGGCATTTCTCACGGCTTGGTTGTTCAGGAATTGGGCTGGGACGAGGACACCGACGACGCATTGCGCGCCGAGATCGAGGAGGTCAGCGGCGGCGAAATGGTCGACGAAGACTCCGATGAGGTCGTCGACGCCGTCCTGCTCTGGTGGCGAGAAGGTGACGGCGATCTGGCCGACGAGCTGATGGATGCCATCAGCCCGCTGGCCGATGAAGGCTTCATCTGGGTCCTCACCCCCAAAACCGGGCAATCAGGCCATGTCGATCCGAGCGAGATCGCCGAAGCCGCACCCACGGCCGGCCTGACCCAGACATCCACCATCAGCCTCGGCAGTTGGACGGGCTCACGCCTCGTTCAGCCGAAGGCACCGTCCAAACAGCGCTGAATCCGCCGTTCGCTAGGGTCTCAGTTGGGCTCGACGCCCGGCTGAGACCCGACACGACGGAGGATTCGTACCTATGCCGCTAGAGGTTGGCACTCTCGCGCCGGATTTCACGCTCAAGGACCAGAACAACCAGCCCGTCACCCTGTCGGACTATCGCGGCAAGAAGAACGTGCTGCTGGTGTTCTATCCACTCGCCTTCACCGGCATCTGCCAGGGCGAGCTGTGCAAGGTCCGCGACGAGCTGCCCAAGTTCCAGAACGACGACGCCGAGATCATCGCGATCTCCGTCGGCCCCCCACCCACCCACAAGATCTGGGCCGCGGAACAGGGCTACCTGTTCCCCCTGCTGTCAGATTTCTGGCCGCACGGCGCCGTCACCCAGTCCTACGACGTCTTCAACGAGAAATCCGGCTACCCCAACCGCGGAACCTTCGTCGTCGACAAGTCCGGCTACATCACCTTCGCGGAGATGAACAGCCCCGGACAAGCCCGTGACCAGGCGGCTTGGGAGAAAGCCCTCGCCGCGCTAGATTCATAACCCGACACCGCCGGTACTCCCCGGCGGTGCCAGGGCGTATAGCTCAGCGGTAGAGCACTGGTTTTACACACCAGCGGTCGGGGGTTCGATCCCCTCTGCGCCCACATACTTCGCAATAGAAGGCTCGCAAGGCGGCCTTCGAGCTAGCCCTCACGGCCCGCCGCTCGGCGCAACCTCGTCGCGAGGCGATCGAACGCCACCGCGAGCTCGTCTCCGTCGATCACCTCGATGTCGACGTCGAGCTGCGTCATCCGCAGCGCGAGCCGGTCCGGGTCGTCGGAACCCAGCTCGACACGGCACGTGGACTCGTCGACCACCTCGATATCGACCGGGATGGGGATCTTCGCGGCGACCTCGGCGGCGGGAGCGTGCACGAGGATCCGGGCGCGGTACTGCCAGGTTGCCTTGCTGACGCGTCTGACGACGTAGTCGACGGCATCGTCTGCCGGGATCTCGCGAGGCTGGAACCGCGCACCCGTCGGTGTGCGCGAGACCATGCGGTCGACCCGAAAGATCCGCCAGTCGGCACGGTCGAGATCCCATGCGAGCAGGTACCAGAGCGGCCCCCAGCTCACCAGTCGTTGCGGTTCGGTGTGGCGGGCCTCCTCGCTGTCGCCGGGCTTCGTGTATCCGAACCGGAGCCGTTCGTGGCCGCGGATCGCGGCGGCGACCGCGCCGAGTACCGAGAGATCGAGCGTCGGCTGAGGCGCTGGAACGACGCTTGTCGCCTCGCGTACCGCCTCGACCCGCCGACGCAGGCGCGCGGGCAGCACTTGCTCGAGCTTCGCGAGCGCGGTGAGCGAGGTCTCTTCGACGCCGATCCGCTGGGTCGCGACCGCACCCAATCCGACCGCGACGGCGACGGCCTCGTCGTCGTCGAGCAGGAGTGGGGGCATCGCCGTGCCGGCGGCCAGCCGGTACCCGCCCGCCACGCCGGGGCGCGCGTCCACCGGATACCCGAGCGAGCGCAGCTTGCCGATGTCGGCGCGCACAGTCCTCGTGCTCACATCGAGCCGACTCGAGAGCTCGGAGCTCGTCCAGTCGCGCTTGAGCTGGAGCAACGACAGCAGTTCGAGCAGGCGGGCCGAGGTCTCCAACATGTTTTCGATCATTTCAGCAATTGCGGAAGCTAGCCTGCCGCAATACCCGCGACCGTGGATGTCATGAACGAGAACAACGCACTCACCCCGTTTCGCATCGACATCCCGCAAGCCGACGTCGACGACCTGCGCGCCCGGCTGGCACACACGCGCTGGCCGATCCCCGTGCCGGGCCGAGACGATCGCACCGACTTCAGCCGGGGCATCCCGCTGGTGTACCTGAAGGAGCTCGCCGAGTACTGGCGCGACGGGTTCGACTGGCGTGCGCAGGAGGCGAAGCTCAACGAGTTCGAACAGTTCACGACGGTCGTCGACGGCCAGAGGTTCCACGTCGTCCACACGCGATCGGCGAACCCGGAAGCGACCCCGCTGATCCTGAACCACGGCTGGCCGGGTTCGTTCGTCGAGTACCAGCGGCTCATCCCACTACTGACCGACGAGTTCCACGTGGTCATCCCGTCGCCGCCCGGCTTCGGCTTCGCCACCCCGCTGTCAGAGACCGGCTGGGAGCTGGCGCGGACGACCGGCGCCTATGCCGAGATCATGACGCGTCTGGGCTACGAGAGGTTCGCGGCCCACGGCACCGACATCGGTTCGGGCACAAGCCTGCGGCTCGCGGCGCTCCACCCGCAGCGCGTCATCGGCACGCACATCGGCTGCGATCCCCGGCTGCTCGGGTTGGTCGGCGACAAGTTCCCCTTCCCCGAAGGTCTGTCCGAGGACGAGATCGCCCAGTTCGAGGCAGTGCGCACCGCGGATGCGGCCGATCACGGGTATCTCCTGATGCAGAACCACCGTCCCGACACGATCGGTGCGGCGCTTACCGACTCGCCGGTCGGTCAGCTCGCGTGGATCGCCGAGAAGTTCAAGACCAGGGCCGTCGGCGACTACCGGACGCCGGACGAGTCGGTCGACCGCGACCAGCTCCTCACGAACATCAGCCTGTACTGGTTCACCCGCAGCGGCGAGTCGAGCGCGCAGTTCTACTACGAGGCCGAGCACTCGGGGATCGACTTGGTCATGGCCGCCGGCGTGCCGTCCGGATGGGCTGTGTTCGACACCCACCCGCTGATCCGCCGCACGATGGACCCGTGGAAGGCGATCAGCCACTGGAGCGAATTCACCGAGGGCGGTCACTTCCCCGCGATGGAGGAGCCGGAGCTGCTCGCGAACGACATCCGCACCTTCTTCCGCGGCATTTCCTGACTCAGCGAAAAGGTCATTTCAATCACTCTGCTTGGGTTTAGGGCCGGGGCGGCGGCCGCGTGCGGCGCGGGTGCGGATTTCTTCGGCGGCTGCCCGGTAGGCCGGGGCCGCATGAGCGAAGTAGTCGAAGAGAACCTCGCGCTGCTCGGCCGTGTAGCGGTCCAAGACCTCGGCGATCAGTCGGCGGGCGGGACCGACCACGTCCTCGATGTCGGGGAAGGTCTCGGCCGAGGCTTCGACGATGACCCGTCGGCGGTCGGCCGGATCCGAGGTGCGTCGTAGGTAGCCCGCCTTCTCGAGGCGGTCGATGAGCCGGGTCGTCGCGCCGGTGGTCAGACCTACTCGGGCGGCCAGGTCGCCGGAGCTCATCTGGCCGGCCAAGGTGACCAGGCTCACCGCGTACCACTCGGTGGGCTGAAGTCCGGCGGCTTCCGCCCCGGCCATGCCGTGCAGGCCCACCGCGTCGAGATACTCGCGAAAGATCACGTGCTGGTCCCGAGGTGCCGTGTTTGCCATTGGTAGGGATGCCCCTTAAGCTGATAGTTGCAATGATGCAGATATTGTTAGAACACAGGTTCTGCTTCATCTTAACGACAAGGAGAACGGCATGACCACCATGGACGACAAGGCGGCCATCACCGCGGTGATGGCCGAGCTGAACACCGCATGGGCCCGCAACGATGCCGACGCGTACGGGGCGCTGTTCACCCAGGACGCGACGTACGTCACGTTCGTCGGGACGTACTACAGCGGCAGAGCCGACATCGTGGAGTGCCACCGCACTTTGTTCGCGAAGTTCTTGAAGAACACCAAACTCGCCGCGGAGATCACCGACATCCGCTTCTACGGCCCGGACGCCGCGATCGTCACCGCCCGCGGCGACACCTACAAGGGAGCGACCACGCCCAGGTCCTCGAAGCTGTCGAAGGTTCAGACATGCACGTTCGTGCGCGAGTCGGACGGGCGGTGGCGGGTGGCCGCGTTCCACAACACCCAGCGAAAGCCACTGATGGAAGCCATCTCCTTCAAAACCGCCCCCGGCACCATCCCAGCTGCCCAGAGGTGACCCATCCATACCTGCACCGCGCGCTCTCTCCACACACGCCGCGAGCGCATCTCGTACCTCTTCTCTCCCGACACCAGGCCGGAGGCCGAGAAGTGACTGTGGCAGCCCGGCGCACGGGCCTGCGGAGAGTCAGTAGTCGAGGGCGTGTTCTGGCTGGCAGACGTACATGGGCGACGGCAGATAGCGGACGATGGCGTCCAGGAAGGGGGCGATGTCGTCGCTCGCGCGGGGTGTGGCGCACAGGATGGGGACGACGTCACCATTGCGGGTGCGGCGGCGGATGCGGCGGTGCAGGTCTCGGAGGGTCAGGGAGTTCGAGTCCGCGGGGTCTTGATCGGTCAGGATCTCGAGGAGTTCGCGGCACCACCGCTGGGCGGCTTTCCCATGGTTTCGGGAGGATTCGCGCACCGTGGGGTCGAGTGCCGTCATCGGGACCAGGTCGACGACATCGCCGAAGCCGGCGCCGATGCCGAGGGGTATCTGCAGTACCAACGGCGCCGCTCCGCGCGTGTCGGCGATCGTACGGACACAGCGATCGAAGTCGGCGGTGGGTTGATCGAGCCCGTCGACCAGGCACAAGCGGGCGACCTGATGGTCGTCGGCGACGCGCAACATGGTTTCGAGCCGCGGGGTACCTCGTACGGCGGCGTTCACGACCGCGATGACGCCGTCGGCTACGCGGATGGAGCGTTCCAGGTCGGCGATGCGTGCGTCGCTCGACAGCGCG
Organism: Nocardia sp. FBN12; assembly: GCF_054031145.1. NCBI lineage: Bacteria > Bacillati > Actinomycetota > Actinomycetes > Mycobacteriales > Nocardiaceae > Nocardia > Nocardia sp. FBN12. The sequence goes on along the minus strand of NZ_CM132926.1, from coordinate 684,367 downwards.
GCGACCCGAATCGTGTATTCGGCACCGTCCGTCGACCAGTGGACCGTATTCTCCGTGACGCCGAAACATCGGCGCAGCCGGTGCACCGCTCGCGTCGCCTCGTCGGGATCGCCGATGATCGTGACGTTGCGAATCGACTGCGGGTCAATAGCTTTGGTGTCCATCGCGCGGTACTCCAGATCGATGTCATCGCGTCCTCGATCCGCTCACCGTACCCGCGCCCGAGCAGCGCCGGAACGGAATTCCGCCCCAAAATAGAACGTGTTCCTATACCGTCGGCCACGTGCAGAAAGAACAACGCCCCGCCGTGGCTGACTGGTTCACTGCGGATGACGGCCAGGTACGCCTCAAAGGAACTCGCTGCAACGACTGCGGCACGCCGTACTTCCCGAAGAACACACTCGCCTGCCGCAACCCCCAGTGCACAGGTACCCACGACGGCTCCGAGCTCGTCGAGTACCTGTTCTCCACGCGTGGCCGGATCTGGTCGTACGCCGACGCCCGATACAAGCCGCCCGCGCCCTACGTCTCGGCCGATCCCTTCGTGCCCTATGTCGTGGCGGCGGTGGAGCTCGAGGTCGAGCAGATGGTGATCCTCGGGCAGGTCGTCCGCGGTCTCACGGTGGACGACCTCGCCGTCGGCATGCCGGTCGAATTGACCGTCGGCACGCTGTACGAGGACGAGGACGCAGAGCACACGGTGTGGATGTGGAGGCCGGTCAATGACTGATACGAATGATCGCGATATCGCCGTCCTCGGCGCGGGCATGCACCCGTGGGGCAAGTGGGGGCGCAATTTCGTCGAATACGGTCTGGTGGCGGCGCGTGCGGCACTGGCCGACGCCGGGTTGAACCACCGCGACGTCGGCTACATCGCCGGCGCGGACACCATCCGCAACGGCTATCCCGGATTCGTCTCCGGCGCGACGTTCGCACAGGCACTGGGTTGGTCGGGCGCGCAGATCTCGAGTAGCTACGCCGCCTGCGCCTCCGGTGCGCAGGCCATCGCCAACGCGCGCGCCCAGATCCTGGCCGGGCTGTGCGAGGTGGCGCTGGTGGTCGGCGCCGACACCACCCCGAAGGGCTTCTTCCAACCGGTCGGCGGCGAACGCCGCGACGACCCGGACTGGTTGCGCTTCCATCTGCTCGGCGCCACCAACCCCATCTATTTCGCGCTCTACGCCCGCCGCCGGATGGCGCTGCACGGCGCCACCCTCGACGACTTCGCCGCGGTCAAGGTGAAGAACTCCCGGCACGGCCTGAACAACCCGAATGCCCGCTACCGCAAGGAAGTCTCGGCCGAGGAGGTCAGCGCGTCGGCGGTCGTGTCGGACCCGTTGCGACTGCTCGACATCTGCGCGACCAGCGACGGCGGGGCAGCCTTGGTGCTGACGTCGATGGACTACGCACGTCGCCACGGCATCGCGGATCCGGTGCGCATCTCCGCGCTGTCGACGGTCACACCGACGTTCCCGAAAACCGTGCTCGACCTGCCGGACTTCTCGACGGATTCGGCCGTGGCCGTCGAGCCCCCGTCCCGCACCTTCCGATCGGCCATCGCGCACGCCGCCTACGAAGAGGCAGGCATCGGTCCCGCCGACCTGTCCTTCGCGGAAGTCTATGACCTCTCCACCGCCCTGGAATTGGACTGGTACGAGGACATCGGCCTCTGCGAGACGGGCGAAGCGGAGGCTCTGTTGCGCAGCGGCGCAACGACATTGGGCGGACGGGTACCGGTGAACCCCAGCGGCGGCCTTGCCTGCTTCGGCGAAGCCATCCCCGCACAGGCCATCTCCCAGATCTGCGAACTGACCTGGCAGTTGCGCGGCCAGGCCCAAGGCCGCCAGGTGGACAACGCCCGCGCGGGCATCGCCGTGAATCAAGGCCTCTTCGGCCATGGTTCGGCGATCATCGCCACTCGCTGACTCTGAGTCATCCAGGTCGGTTACCGAAACCCCGGGCTCTGTCCGGGGTTTCGGAGTCACCGCGGTCGCCTTCAGCCGGCGACGCCGACAGCTTCGCGCTCGGAAGTCAGGTCGGCCACCCGGTTTCGGGCACGTTCGAGCGACCGCAGCAGTCGCTCACCACCGAATTCGTCGTTGCCCGTGTAGACGAACTCGATCTCGTCGATGCCGATGAAACCCAGGGCCGTGCGCAAATACGGCTCTACGTGATTCATGCTCGCCAGCGGACCGCCCGCCTCGTAGCCGGCGTCGCCGGTACCGACGATGACGAAGGCCCGCTTGCCCGAGGTGAGTGGGGTGTACGGCGACGCGGCATCGGGATCGAAGGAGAAGGTGCGGCCGACCCTGACGATCTGGTCGATGTAGGCCTTCAGCATCGCCGGTACGCCGAAGTTGTACATGGGAACCCCCAGCACCAGCACGTCGGCGGCGAACACCTCGTCCACCAGCTGGTCGCTGAGGGCCAGTGCCTCGCGCATCGACGGCGTTCGCTGCGCGGGCGTAGTGAAGGCGGCCGCGATCCAGTCCTCGGTGAGGTGCGGCGGCGGTTCGTGGCCGAGGTCGCGGCGGATCACCGTGTCATCGGGCCTGCCCTCGCTCCAGCGCGCGACGAACTCCCCGACCAGCGTGCGGGTGTGGGAGCGCGACCGGCGCGGGCTGGCATCGAGCTGAAGTAGCTGGGCCATCTCGGAAACTCCTGTCGGGGCTGGGTCTGCTTGCGGGTTCGAGCCTGCCCGACGGGGAATATCCGCGTAAGAGCGCACATTTCTGTTACCCAGTACCCTTTTTCATACCTTTGCCGGTGAGACGAGGATGTGCATGGCCAAACGTAAGCAGGATCTCGATTTCGACTGCCCGGTCGAGGTCACCCTCGATGTGATCGGCGGCAAATGGAAGGGGATGATCGTCTTCCATCTGAGTGAGGGAACGGCTCGGTTCAACGAGATGCGCCGCGCCATGCCGCACGTGACCCAGCGAATGCTCACCGCGCAGCTGCGCGAACTCGAGCGCGACGGCGTCCTCACCCGCACCGTGTATCCGGAGGTTCCGCCCCGGGTCGACTACGAGCTGACAGACTTCGGCCGCGGCCTCGTCCCGATCATCCTGCTGATGGAGACCTGGGGCGAGCAGTACCGCGAGCAGCTGCGTCCGGCCGGGTAGACACCACCTCGCGCGGCTGAGCGCTCGACCGCGACCCGCGCGCGGGGTATCGGCGCGGCGCGGAATTCGGGATACTGTTCGTTACCCCACAGACCGGGCGCTTCGACACATCGGAGGACTGCCATGGCCACAGCGATGACCGATCCGGCGACGATTCTGGTCGCGCAGGGCGCCGAAGGCGGTGGTGCCGCCCTCGATCAGGTCGCGCTGATGACCGGCGCGGCCGCGGTGGTGGGCGCGGTGCTGCTGTGGGTGGCGTACCTGCATCGGACGCGACGCATTACCTGGCTGCGCCGGCTGGCCGACTTCAGCGGTCGCCTCATGAACCGTCCGGGCTGGGTGGCGTTGCCGATCGCGATGTTCCTCGCGACCATCCTGACCGCGTTTCTCGGCTTCATCTGGGATGTGAGCCTGCATGTGGGCAAGGGCCGCGACGCCGGACCACTGGCCAACCCGGCGCACTACTTCATCCTGGTCGGCCTTTTCTTCCTCTTCATGGCGGGCATGCTGGCTGTCATCCTGCCGCTCGACGAGAAGCCGGGCAGGGCCGCGGTGAAGATCACCCGCGACTGGTACGCCCCCGTCGGCGGCATCCTGATCGCCGGTGCCGGTCTGTACGCGCTGATCGGTTTCCCGCTCGACGACATCTGGCATCGGCTGTTCGGACAGGACGTCACGCTCTGGGGACCCACGCACCTCATGCTCATCGGCGGTGCGGGTCTGTCGCTGATCGGCGTGCTGCTACTCGAGCTCGAAGGCCGATACAACCGGCCTGATCCCGAGCGGGCAGACGGACGGTTCCTCTGGGCGATCCAGGCCTTCGCTTTCGGCGGCCTGGTGATCGGGCTGTCGGTGTTCGGAGTCGAGTTCGACTTCGGCGTCGAGCAGTTCCGGCTGGTGCTGCAACCGATGTTGATCGTCTTCGCCGCCACCATCGCCCTGATCTCGGCGCGATTGACGCTCGGCGCCCTCAGCACGCTGGTCCTCGTGGCCTTCGCCTTCGCGGTGCGGTACATCGTCGCGGTCCTGGTCGGCACCGGATTCGAAGCGCCACGCAATGTGTTTCCGCTCTACCTCGGTGCCGCGATCGTGGTGGAACTGCTCGCCGTCGTGCCGCTGATCCGCCGCCGACCGCTCTGGTGGGGCGCGCTCACCGGGCTCGGTGTGGCGACAGTGGGCATCTGGCTGGAATCGCTGTGGGTCGAGCGGGTGTTCGTCAATCCCTGGGTCGGCGGGATGTGGCCGGAGCTGCTCGCGATGGCGGTGCCGGTCGGTGTGGCGGGTGGTGTGATCGGTGCGATGCTCGGCACCGTCTTGCGCGGCGAGGCACTACCCAGGCCCGCGGTGCGGCGTGGACTCGTGGTCGCCGCCGTGGTGATCGCGGGCGCGGCGACCGCGAACGGGGTGATCATCCGGGTGCCGGAGAACGCGTCGGCGACCGTCGCGCTCACCGACGCCGCTCCCGAACAGGGCGGGCGGATGGTCACCGCCGACATCCGGCTCGCCCCGGCGGATCTGATCGGTTCCGATCCGGAATGGGTGGAGATCCTTGCCTGGCAGGGCGGTACCGGCGATGACAGCCCCGGCCACGGCCTCGTCGTGGACAAGCTGCGTCGCGTCGCCGACGACCACTTCGTTTCCACCCGGCCGGTGCCCGTGCACGGCACCTGGAAGACGGTGCTGCGCCTGCAGGACGGACGCATGCAATCCGCGCTCCCGATCTTCATGCCGCTCGATCGCGGTATCGACGCCGCGGAGGTGCCCGCGCCGGAGAGCTTCACGCGGCCGTTCGTCGAGGAGATCTCGGTACTGCAGCGCGAGCGATCCTTCGACCATCCGTCCTGGCTCATCGGCCTCGCGAGCCTGGTGGTGCTGGCGTGCAGCCTGGCCTTGATCGCGGCGATGGGGTGGGGCGCGGCTCGCGTCAACGACCGTTACCTGGCGGCGGGTTGCACACCGAACCACAAGCCCACGGTCGAACCATGATTCGCCAGGAGAACGTCGACATTCTCGCCGACCACTCCCTCCTGCTGGCGATCCCCGCCTTCCTGCCCGCCGTCGCACTGGTCGGGCTTGTGCTGTTCATCGCGCTGCGCGACCGGCGCGCGGAGAAACGCGAAAACGTCGACGCGCGAGCACAATCCGATCACACCGAGGAGCATCCGTGACACATCGCCGGGTCCGGTACGGGCTTGTCACGGTCGCCGCGCTGCTGCTGGGTTGCTCGTCGGGGGCCGGGTCCGATTCGACCGACGACCCCGCGAACGCGGCCCGCGTCATCGACATCCGGATCGCGAACGGCGCGGTGTCCCCGGCCAATACGCGCACCGAAGCCGAGGTCGGACAACGCATCGTGTTGCGGGTCGACAGTGACACCACCGACGAACTACATGTCCACTCCGCCCCCGCGCACACCTTTCCCGTCGCCGCGGCTTCCGGCCAGCAGTTCGACTTCACCGTGACGGTGCCGGGCCAGGTGGAGATCGAACTGCACCACCTCGGACGGACGGTGACGACGCTGCTGGTCCGGCGGTGAGTCCCCTCGCCCACGGCCTCAACGGTGCCGCTGACCTGCCGATTCCGCTCACCTACGCGTTGATCGGCGCGGCGTGGGCGCTGACCTTCTCGTTCGCGCTGCTGTTGTTCACCTGGCGTCGGCCACGACTCGACCCCGACTCGCCGGGATTCCCGCTGCCGACGCCGGTACGCCGGATGATCGACGCACGCGCGACGCGGACGGTCATCGCCCTCGCGAGCGTGACGGTCACCGCCTGCGTGATCGTCACCGCGGTGTTCGGTTCCTCGGATCCGGCCTCGAATCCCGTTCCAGGAGTGCTGTATATCGGCGTCTGGGTCGGGGTGATGGTCGCGTCCCTGCTGATCGGACCGGTGTGGAAGGTCGTCTCCCCGGTCAGGGCGATCCATCGATTCGGCTGCCTCCTGCTGCGACGCGCGCCGGAACACGGACTTCTCCGCTATCGCGAGGAATGGGGTTACCGCCCAGCCGCGCTCGGCCTGTTCTCCTTCGTCTGGCTGGAATTGGCTTGGCGCACCCCCGGATCGGTGAGCGCGGTGCTGATCTGGCTACTCGGCTACCTGGTCGTGACCACGATCGGACTCGTGCTGTTCGGCACCGTCTGGGCCGAGCGGGCCGATCCGCTCGAGGTGTACAGCACGTTGCTGTCGCACCTGAGCGCCTACGGCCGCGACCGCGCGGGGCTGCCGGTGTTGCGGATGCCGCTCAACAATCTCGCGGGGACTCCCGGACGCGCGGGATCTGTCGCAGTCGCGGCGACGCTGCTGGGATCCACCGCCTTCGACAGCTTCTCGACTTTCCCGCGATGGCGCGAACTAGTCGATGGCCTGGCTCCGGTCATCGACGCGACGCTGGTGCGTACGGCGGGATTGCTGGTCTTCATCGGCGTGGTCGGTGGGCTGTTTTCCGTCGCCGCGCGGGCCACCGGCGGTGTCTCCCGCGCCGATCGAGCGCTGCTGCCGCGGCGGCTGGCACTGAGCCTCACCCCGATCGTGGCGGGCTATCTGATCGCCCACTACCTCACGTTTCTCCTCGAGAAAGGGCAGGCGACGGTACTGCTGTTCGCGGACCCGCTCGACCGCGGATGGAACATCGCGGGCCTGGCCGATCGAGACGTGGCCTACGTGCTGTCGAGTCATCCGAGTGTGCTCGCCACCTGCAAGGTGCTCGCGGTCCTGATCGGCCATGTCCTCGGCGTCGCCGCCGCCCACGACCGCTGCCTGCTCCTTCTCCCGCCGCGTCACCGGCTGACCGGCCAGCTGGCGTTGATGCTGACCATGGTCGGCTTCACGTTCACCGGGCTGTATCTGCTGTTCGGGGGTTAGCTGTGTCAGGCACAGTGAGCGGTTCAGGATGGCCATCATGTCCGGCTGCCGGTTGGGCGGTTCGGTCCAGACGATCGTGGCGGCCCGCACACTGTGGTGGCGCCGGAGAAAGTGGCGTAGCCGGTGATTCCGCCGGCATGTCCGATATAGCTTGTGCCGCAGGATAATTCGGCGGACATCACGCCGAATCCGTATTCGGGCCGTCGGCACGGCCCCCGGCTGGTCCGCCTTCTCGCTGGCGGCAGTCGGCGCATTCTTCACCGCGGTCGAAACAACCCCGGCGGGCGCGGACTCGCTCGCCGGACTCTACGAGCGACTTCCGACCTTGTTCATCGGACTGTGGAAGATCACGTTCGCGATCCGAGTTCGCAGCGCCCACCGCACATCGCCGAGTCGAAACCTGGTGCACGCCAACTGATCTCGCCCCCGAGCGACCGGTAGATCAACCGGTCGCTCGACGGCGTCAGAGCGTCAGGACGTAGCCTGATGGCGGTCGTGTCCGCTGACGGTGAGCGTGCACTGCCCGTCTTCACACGTCCGCTGCAGCTTGCCTCGCGACAAGGTCTGCATCAGTCCGATCGCCCAGCAGGTCGGGCACCCGCGCAGCGCGACCAACCCGACAGGTAGCAGCAACAGAGCGACCGGCCCGACAACCGGGATCAGCGCGATCGACCCGATCAGCGCGCCGAACCCCACCCCGCCGCGTACCAGGTGCTCGAACAGGGATCTACTCGCGAAGTCAGCACTCATCATGTCCTCCAGCAGCCTCGCCGGGCGTGGCCTGCAGCGATTGCTGAACCGCCGTCCTAGCCCGGTGCAGGCGCGACTTCATCGCCGCCGTACCGATCCCGAGCGCGTCGGCGACCATCCGCCCGCTGTAGCCCTGGATGTCGCGCATGATCAGCACGCTGCGCTGATCCGCGGGCAACGCGGCCACCGCGGCCGCCACCCTGCCCGCTTCCAGCCGTTGCAGCACCTCGTCCTCAGCCGAGGCCGCTGAGATGGTGTCCTGCACGGTGATTCGGGCCGACAGGCTCGTCCGCGCGCGACGCAGACACTCGTTGCGGACGATCCGGAACATCCACGACGCCAACGCACCGGAGGCGCGCAGCATCCCGATCTTGCGATACAGGATGATCAACGCCTCCTGCGCCGCATCCTCGGCGTCTTCCGGTGTGGCACACAGGGAATGGGCGAACCGCTGAATATGCGGATGCGAGCCCGATACCAACGCGGCGATCGAATCCACGTCACCGCCCTGCGCGGCGACGATCAACTGCTGGTCGGGCCAGCGCGATTCACCCACGCCCAGCTCGTTTGCGCCGCACGACATACATGCACGTGCACAGCAGCGTCAGACCGACGACAACTCCGATACCGATGACCACAACACACCTCCGTGTCCTGTCCCGACGTGCTGTCGCGACACACATAAGAGGCACCGACGACGCGAAAGGATTCACCCGCGTCCGAAAAATCCGCCCGCACCCGATCGCCCGACCCCAGCGTGGCACAACCGCGACGTGCCCGAAATCTCGTTGGCAACCGACGCGCTCCTCGGTATCGTTCCCATCATGCACACCGCGATGATGAAGCCCTGGTCGCTCCGCTGACGGCGGCGACCCGCATTCCATCCCCTTTCTGACGCCGCTGTCCCGGGTATTCACGCCGGGCGGTCAATTCGTGCTGTCCCGGCTCCTTCCTCGAGCTGCGGAGAATCTGTGTCTATCTCGCATACCGGCCGATCCGGCCTGTCCACCGACCTTCCGGCGGGCGCGAACGCCCACATCAGGGCGACGTCGATCCACGTCACCCTCGGATCGCGCGCGGTGCTCACCGACGTCTCACTCACGGTGTCGGCCCGTTCCCGGCTCGCCATCGTCGGCGAGAACGGGCGTGGCAAGACCACGTTGTTGCATGTGCTGGCCGGCTTGCTCGTCCCGGACGGCGGGTCGGTCAGCCGGGTCGGCACCGTGGGTGTCGCCCAGCAGGCCATCGCTTTTCGCGCGAACGAGACCGTCGGCGATCTGGTGGCCGAGACGATCGAACCGGCGTTGGGAGCACTGCGTGACCTCGATGCCGCCACCCTCGCGCTCACTGACGAACAACCGGGGGCCGACGACGCCTACGCGGCGGCCCTGGACGCCGCCACCAGGCTCGATGCCTGGGATGCCGAACGCCGCGTCGACATCGCGCTGTCGGCCCTGCACGCCTGCACCGATCGGGAGCGCCCGTTGGCGACGCTGTCCGTCGGGCAACGCTATCGAGTCCGGCTGGCGTGCCTGCTCGGCTCGACGCAGGACATCCTGCTGCTGGACGAACCGACCAATCACCTCGATCGCGACGGCCTCGACTTCCTGACCGGCCGCCTGCGCGCCCATTCCGGCGGGCTGGTGGTCGTCAGCCACGACCGTGCGCTGCTGCGTGATGTCGCCGGGGAGTTCCTCGACCTCGATCCCAGCCAGGACGGTCGCCCTCAGGTGTTCGCCGGCGGTTACCCGGGGTGGCAGCAGGGCCGCACACGCGCACGCGACCGCTGGGAAAACGAATACGACGAACAACAGGCCGAACGTGCGCGCCTGCGCGAAGCGGTGGCCGGTGCCAGGGACCGCCTCAGCACCGGCTGGCGACCCGACAAAGGAACCGGCAAGCATCAACGCCAGTCGCGGTCGCCCGGTCTGGTGCAGGCGCTCAAGCGACGCCAGTCCGACCTCGAAGACCACGTCGTCACCGTGCCCGAACCGCCGCTGCGGCTGCGCTTTCCCGAGCTGCGCGCTCGTCCCGGCACACCCGTGATCAGCGCGGACGACATCACGGTGACCGGTCGCCTCGATTCCCCCGTCACGCTGTCGCTGGAAGCAGGCGAACGCCTCCTGATCACCGGCCACAACGGTGCGGGCAAGTCCACCCTCCTAGCCACACTCGCGGGCACACTAGAGCCGTCCACCGGCACTGTCCGCCACCACGGCCCTGCCCGCATCGCACTCATCGGCCAAGAGGTCCCCGACTGGGACCCCGACCTAACCGCCCAGGATCTCTACGACCAGCACACCCGAAATATCCACCTGCACAACAACATCGACCCGATCCCGCTCACCGCCACCGGCCTACTCGAACAGCGATCCCGCCACACCCCCGTCGCCCGCCTGTCCCAGGGCCAACAACGCCGACTCCACCTGGCTATCCAACTAGCCGCCCGCCCCCACCTCCTGCTCTGCGACGAACCAACCAACCACCTGTCGATCTCCCTGGTCGACGACCTCACCACCGCCCTCTCGACCACCCCCGCCGCCATCGTCATCGCCACCCACGACCGCCAGATGCTCACCGACCTGTCCCACTGGCCACACCTGCCCCTGGCGTGAAGCCGCCACCCACGGCGACAATGACCTGGATCCGGCGGCAGCACCTTCGGGAGGACGAGAGTTGCGCAAGATCTACGTGGTCACACATCCCGAGGCGACGCACCACGTCGAGCGACTCGTCGGCGGATGGTACGACTCCGAGCTCACCCAGCGGACTTCGCGCACCGTGTCTACGCAGCGATGGACTCGATCCTGGCCAGCACCTGCCGACACCAGGTCATCGTCACGCACGGTGGCAGCCTCACCTTTGTGGTGGCCGCATGGATCGGAATGCCGATCGAGGCGGCGGGATACACGGCCTTCCATGCCACCCCCGGCGGGATCACCGAGCTCAGGGAAGACGACTTCTTCCACAACCATCAGGTGTTCCTCCTCGACGACACTCGACATCTGCGCGACCCCGGGTGAAGTGTCCGGAGGTGTCGCGTGGAGCCCGTCAAGGACGACGTGCGCTGATGAGCCAAGACCGTGAGTCGAAATACACACCGGTTTCGGTCTCATGGTCGGCCAGAACCTCGCGCAACCGCGCACGGGCTCGGTCGGCTTTCGCGGGCTCGAGCGCAGCGAGGTAGGCCGTGAATCCTGTCAGACGGAGCAGGTTGTCGTAGGCGGCGGCGCTGTCGGGACCGTAGTAGACGGGCTCGTCGATCTCCGCGAAATTGATATCGGTGAAACCTGCTGCTGTCAAAAGGGGTTCGGTGGCGTCCGGATCGGCGAGCGAGAACGGGCCGCGGCCGGGCGTGGCGATCGACGCGGCGAGGACGTCGCTGAACACGGTCGCCCATTCGTTGCGGTCGTGGCCTTGCCAGACAAGCCACGCGAGACGGCCCCCCGAACGCAGTGCGCGGGCGATATTGGTGAACGCGGCGGCCGGATCGGCGAAGAACATCACACCGAACCTGCTGATGCAGAGGTCGAAAGCTGTGGGCGGAAACGGTTTCACCTGCGCATCCGCCAGCTCGAAACCGACGTTCGACGGCCCCTCGTCCTCGCTGATCCGACGGGCCTTTTCGAGCATCACCGGTGAGATATCGACCCCCACCGCGCTCCCGTCGACCGCCGCGCGAGCCGCCTCGCGCGTGGTCTGCCCTGTGCCACAGCCGATGTCGAGCACGCGATCACCGGCACCGACCCGTGCGGCAGCGAAGAAATGCGCAGTGTGCAGACGCAGTTCGGCGTCGTAGTCGAACAGATCCATCGTCGTCCTCCGGTGACCGTGCCACGGTGCGCGCGTCGGCCGACAGCGCGCACTCGACCCATCACACCACCCTGCACGGCAATCGCCGCGCCCATCGACGTGACACCGACGCGGCGACCCGCCAGGATGGGGCGATGTCGACACGAGAACTCGTCGTCCTCGGCACAGCAGGCGCTGTGCCGACCCGCCGCCGCAACCACAACGGCTACCTGCTGCGCTGGGACGGGCAGGGCGTGCTGTTCGATCCGGGCGAGGGTACGCAGCGCCAGATGGCGCACGCGGGCGCTTCCGCGACCGAACTGCATTGGCTGTGTGTCACCCATTTCCACGGCGACCACTCGCTGGGTGTCCCAGGCATCGTGCAACGGCTCGGTCGCGACGGAGTACCCCACGACGTGCACGCCGTCTACCCCGCCGAGGGTGCCGAGTACTGGGAACGACTGAGGTACGCGACGAGCTACTACGGTTCACCCACCCTCGTCGAGCACCCGGTGCGTGGCGCAGGCGAAACGTTGCAGGGCAACGGTTTCACTCTCACCGCACTCCCGCTTGCCCACAGCATCCCCACCTACGGATACCGCCTCGCCGAACCGGACAGCCGAACGTTTCTGCCCGAGAAGCTACGCGAGCACGGCATCTCCGGCGCCGCGATCCGTGAGCTGTCGGGGCCGCTGCTCGCGGAATGCTCGGCGCCGAGGCCGGGCCAGAAGGTCGCGTTCGTCATGGATACGCGCCTGTGCGACAACGTCTTCGAACTCGCGGACGGTGTCGACATGCTGATCATCGAGTCGACCTTCCTCGACTCCGAGACGGATCAGGCACACGAACGCGGCCATCTCACCGCGCGTCAGGCGGGCGAGGTAGCGCGCGCTTGCGGCGTGAAAACCCTTGTCCTGACGCATTTTTCCGAGCGATACACGGCAAGCGAGGACCACCTGTTCATCGAACAGGCGGCCTTCCCCGACGCAGTCCTCGCCCACGATCTCGACCGCATCGCCCTACCCGCCCGACGCACGGCCTGAAGACAGCCAGCCGTACGGCCACGGCGTGGACCGCGCGCAGTGCTGGCGGTGCCCGGGCAATCGGGGCTTCAGTGCTCACCTCGGCGCGTTTCGAGCGCATCCAGGATCAGATCCAGACCGAACCCGAATTCGCTCGCGTAGTCGTATCCCGGTCGCAGCGCGTGGTCGACGATCATCTCGGTGAGATACGGCAATTCGTCCGCCGGAAGGTTCGCCAGAATGCCACCCGCGACTTCCTCGACATCCGCCGGCTCGGACACCGGCAGGTTCGCCTCCTGGAGGACGAACCCACCGACATAACTGTCGATCAGCGAGACAGCGTGCGCGGCCATCGGCAGCGAAAACCCGCCTTCCCGAAGAACTCCGAGGACAGCGTCGTGATGCCGGAGTGTCGCAGGCCCCGGGTTCCGGCGGGAATCCATCAGCCCGAGCGCCCAGCTGTGTTGCGCCAGCACCGCGCGCGCCGAGCACGCCCTCCCGCGAATCGCGTCTCGCCAATCGGCACTCCCCGCTTCGGGTAGCGCGATCGCCGCGAACACCGCGTCGACGACCCCGTCGAGTATCGCGTCCTTGTTCGGCACATGGTTGTAGAGCGACATCGCCTCCACCCCCAACTCCTGCGCCACCCGCCGCATCGTGATGGCCTCCGCTCCCCCTCGGTCGGCGACCCGAATCGCGGCAGCCAGCACCCGCTCGCGGCTGAGCGGTTGCCGTACGGGCATCGGACCTCCTAGGAGCTGAAGTGTTGACAAGCTTACAGTCGTAAGTCAGCCTTACAAGTGTAAGCCACACCGGCCCGAACAAGGGAGCACCCCATGCCTATGCCGATTTGGTGGGGCCACATCAACAAGCGCGTCTTCAACCCTCGCGCCGTCGCGGGCGGAAAATGGCCGGTCCTCACCCACACCGGCCGCACCTCGGGAACGACGTACCACACCCCGCTCGACGCCCACCCCGTCGAAGGCGGCTACCTCTTCGTCCTGGTCTACGGATCGGCAGCGGACTGGGTGCAGAACATCCTCGCCGCCGGCACCGCGCGACTCCGCAAGGACGGCCAGGAGTTCGCGCTCACCGCACCACGCGTCGTCGACAGAGACGAAGCCTTCCAGGCCCTACCCCCAGAGATCGCCCGCCCACCGAAACTCCTGCGCATCACGGAGTTCCTCCGCATGGACCTCGCCGACTGACGCTCGCCGGCGATCGGTGTGGCCGTCGGGATCAGACCCCGCTCGGCCGACCGGATGCCGTCAGCCCACATCCCGTCGTAACCAGGTGACTTCGGCACCGACGCTGTCGGTGCCCTGCCGGAATGCCTCGAGGTCCTCGTCCCAGGGTGAGCCAAGTGCGCGGTCGAGTTCGGTGGAGAGGTCGAAGGTTCCGTGGGAGTCGAGTTCGGTGGCGGCTTGGAGTAGGGCGCGTAATCGCATTTCGCCGAGCATCACGTCGCCGTTGGCGCCGGTGGATCCGTGCCAGAGGCCGAGGGTGGGGACGAAGCTGTAGCGTTCGCCGTCGACGCCTTCGCTGGGGTCCTCGGTGACTTCGAAACGGAGCACGGGCCAGGTGCGCAATGATTGGGCTATCCGGGCCGCGGTACCGACGGGGCCGACCCAATCGCTGCTCGCGCGGAGTTGTCCGTCGGCAGGCTGAGTGTTCCAGCGCAATTTCGCGGGCGACGAGAGCGCGGTGGACAACGCCCATTCCACGTGCGGGCACAACGCGGCGGGCGATGAGTGGATGTACACCACACCCGCCGTCGCGTCAGCGAACTGACTCGATGCGCGCACTAACAACACCTCCAGCCTCGACAAGGAACGTCTTCCCCAACGGCCCGTCGCGGTCTGGCGTGGCACGAGTGTACTGAAGTGTGCGGTGTTGCGCGTGTTACTTTACTGCGTGTTATGTGTCTCTGCGATAACGGAATCGCTGAATTTCGGCCACGCCGTTCTGGCCCAGTCACCGAAATTCTCGTCGCTCAACGCGATTGTCGCCACCCCTATTTCCGGGTCGACCCAGAGGAACGTGCCGGACTGGCCGAAGTGCCCGTAGGTGCGGGCGGAATTGCCAGATCCCGTCCAGTGCGGGGTTTTCCCGTCGCGGATTTCGAATCCCAATCCCCAGTCGTTGGGGCGCTGGGAGCCGTATCCGGGCAGTACTCCGTTGCGGTCCGGGAATTGCACCGACGTCGCGTCATCCAGTGTTTGCCGAGATATCAATTGGGGTACCAGCAACTCGCCCGCGAATAGCGTGAGGTCGGCGAGGGAAGCGCTGGCCGCGTGGCCGGCTGATCCGTCGAGGACCGCGGTGGTCATGCCGAGCGGCTCGAAAACGGCCTCGCGCAGATACTGCGGAAATTCGATGCCGGTCTGCTCGGTCAGGAAGCCGGCGAGCAGTTCGAAGCCCGCGCTCGAGTAGATGCGGCGGGCGCCGGGTTCGGCGAGCACCTCGGGCGTATCGAACGCGACGCCCGAGGTGTGGGCGAGCAGATGCCGCACGGTCGAACCGGGCGGACCCGCGGGTTGATCGAGTTCGACCGCGCCTTCCTCGACCGCGACGAGCGCGGCATAGGCGACGAGCGGTTTGGTCACCGAGGCGAGCCGGAACACCCGTTCGGTATCGCCGATGCTCGACGCACCGCCGGTGGTGACCACGGCGGCGGCGGCGTTCTTGACCGGCCAGTGCTGAACCTGCTGCAACGATCGCATATCGGCAGCGTACGAGACGCGGCTACGATCGAGGACACCATGAGTCCCGCACCATCGATCCACGGCGACGTGGCGGCCGGTTTCGGCCCCGTCGCCGACGCTTTCCGCCGCAACTTCATCGACCACGGCGAGATCGGCGCCGCCGTCGCCGTGTACGCCGGTGACCAGCCACTGGTCGACCTGTGGGCAGGCCATCGCGATCGCAAGCGCGAGGTGGCGTGGGAGCGCGACACGATCGTGCCAGTGTTCTCCTCGTCGAAGGGGATGTCGGCGTTCACCCTCGCGACGGCGGTCTCGCGCGGGCTGCTCGACTACGAGGCGCCGGTGGCGAAGTACTGGCCGGAGTTCGGCGCGCACGGCAAGGAACGGATCACCGTGCGTCAGCTGATCGACCATCAGGCCGGGCTGTCGGGGCTGGACCGGATCGTGAAACTGCGTGAGCTCACCGACCGCGATGCCCTCGGCGAGCTGCTCGCCGCGCAGAAACCGGCGTGGGTGCCGGGTACCCGGCACGGCTACCACGCGCTGACGCTTGGCCTGTATCAGAGCGAACTACTGCGACGAGTCGATCCGGCCGGCCGTAGTCTCGGGCGCTTCTTCGCCGAAGAGGTCGCGGGCCCGGTCGGCGCCGACCTGTTCATCGGGCTGCCCGCCGACGAGCCGATGGAGCGGATTGCCCAGCTCTCGGCGACCAAGGGACTCGACATCATGCGCTACGAGCGCCGCGATCTGCCGCTGCGACTCGGCGGCGAACTCTATGCCAAGCGCGGGTATTCCTATGCGGCACTGACGAATCCGCGTCCCGGCGCCCCCGCTCGTGCCGCCCGGCGGGAGTTCCTCGAAATCGAATGGCCCGGCATGAACGGTGTCGGCAATGCCCGCGCGCTGGCGAAGGTCTACGGGGCCGCGGCGGGCCGCACCGGTGCGCTGTCGATCAGCGACGATGTTCTCGACCTGCTCGCGGCGGCCGACACCGCCGACGATGTGCCCGCCGACGACCTGGTGCTGCACACCAAGAGCCGCTATCACCTCGGTTTCCGCAAGTCGCGCGGCTCTTTCCGCTTCGGCTCCGACAAGCGCGCCTATGGCACAACCGGTTTGGGCGGCTCGTTCGGATTCGCCGATCCGACAACGGGATTGGGTTTCGGCTACAGCATGAACCGCCTCGGCATGGCGATTCTCGATGATGTCCGCAGTCGCAATCTGCGCGAGGTCGTCGTGCGGTGCGCCGACCGATAGCACATCGACCGGCCCGATCTCCCGATCGGGCCGGTCCCGGTCGACACCGCGATGGCATCCAGCTCACCGAGCCGGACACGCACAGCCTCAGTGCGCGGTGACGCCGGTGATCTCGTTCGGCGATGCGGCGAGCGTGGCCGTGGCGGTGACCTTTCCGTCGGCGAGGTCGACGCGGTGCACCTGCTTGGTCGCCGGGTCGCTCACGTAGGCGATACCGTCGCGCACGAACAGCGCAGGGCGGGCTTGCTGCCAGTCCAGGGGCTCGGACCAGGTGCCGATCACCGGGATGGTGCGAACTTCCTTGCCCGCGACGGGGTCGATCACGTGGATCTTGCCGTCGGTGCCGAGCACCAGGGCCTCACCCTGCGGGCCGCGGCCCAGCGAGCGGAAGGTGTAGCTGGTGCCGATGTCGACGAGGCGCAGTGTGCCGTCGGCGGTATTCACCAGCGAGATCTGCTGTGGGCGTTCGAGTTCGGCGTCCTTGTCCTGCTTGTAGTCGCCGAGCACGATCGGGGAGACCTCGCTGCCGGACATGTTGCCGATCCGGCCGTAGGCGGTCGGGCTGGTCACCTTGGTGATCTTGCCGTCGCGGTAGATGACGGCACCGGTCTGGCAGCCGACCACCACAGCTTCGCCCTGCGCGGCGGCTTCGCCGTGCACCCCGGGGCAGTCCTCGTTGCGGGTGATCTCCTTGCGGTCCTTGTCGAGGGCCATGAGGCCGACCCGCGAGTCCTCGGTACCGAGGGTGACCAGCAGGTTCCCGTTGCTCAGTTCGAGCGCGACGCCGTGGTGCGCGGCGGCGGCCTTGTAGACCTCCGAGGACTTTCCGCTGTCGATCTTGTCGGTGTCGATGACGGTGACCTCGCCGGTGCCGTCGGCGAAGAGCACGGTCTTGCCCGCGTGCCGCACCACGTGGCCGGGTTTGGCTGCGGCGTAATCGGTTCCAGTGAACTCGGCGGCGTAGGCATCGAAGACACGGAATCCGTCCTTGGTCGACACCATCAGATGGTCGTCGTCGCCGGCCGGGTTGAGCCGGTTGTACCCTTCGAGCTTCACCTCACCTTCCTGGGCGAGCGAGGCACCGTCGAGGACGTAGATGCCGCCGTCGTAGGTGAGGGCGATCGGTTCGGCGCCAGGGGTGTGCTCATGATCGTGGGCGGAATCGTCTGT
The DNA here is from genome assembly GCF_054031145.1 of Nocardia sp. FBN12. Lineage (NCBI taxonomy): Bacteria > Bacillati > Actinomycetota > Actinomycetes > Mycobacteriales > Nocardiaceae > Nocardia > Nocardia sp. FBN12. Next base: position 666,685 of record NZ_CM132926.1, on the reverse strand, counting down.
GCCACAACCGCTCAGCGCCAGAACCGAGGCGACGGCCCCGGACATGGCCACCATCGTGGTGGTCCGTGTGGTGTTCATGTAGTGCTCCATCTCTTGTGCGTGAATTACGTGGTGGGCCCGGATAAGCCACGGGCGATGGCCTCGGTGTTGGCGCGCGCCATCTCCAGATAGGTCGCCGCGCCCCCACCCGGTTCGGTCAGTGATTCGGTATGCAGGGCGATCACCTGCACCTGCAAGCCGGTGTGTTCGGCGAGCACGCGCGAAAGCCGGTCGGGTTGCGCGGAATCGGCGAAGATCGCGCGCGCACCGGCGGTCCTGATCGCGGTGGCGAGGTCGTCGAGGTCGGACGCGCTCGGCGAGGCGAGGGTGGTGCCGCTCGGTATCACCGCGCCGATCACCTGGAACCCGAATCGCTGTGCGAGATAACCGAACACGTGATGATCGGTGACCAGCTGCCTGCGCTCGACCGGGATGGTGGCGAATCGATCGGTCATCCAGCGGTCCAATTCGTCGAGTTCGCCGAGATAGCGCTGCGTATTCGCCCGCACCGCACCGGCATCGACGCCGTCGACCTGGTCGAGCACTTCGGCGCTGATCGCCTCGACAGCCATGCGCACCCGTCGCGGATCGGTCCAGAAGTGTGGATCGGGCTGTCCCGCGGACTCGTCGGAGGTGTACTGGATCGGATCGGCCCGCTCAGCGACGGCCAGCGTCGGCACGCCCGCCGCGACCGCCGCCTGCACATGCCGGGCTACGCCCTCCTCGAGCCCGAGTCCGTTGTGCACCACCAGCGCCGACCGTTCGATATCGGCGGCCTGACGGGCGGAGATCGCGAACGAATGCGGATCGGCACCCGCCTGCATCAACACCGTCACCGGCACCGTGTCACCGACCACGGCCCGGGTCAGATCGCCGAGAATATTCGTGGTCACCACGATCCCGGACCGTTCGGCGCCACTGGTGCACGCGGTCACCAAGGGCACGAGCAATGCGGCTGCGGCGATCAACCCGACCACCAGGCGCGTCGACGCCAGGCGCCGCCGTCCCGAGTGACCCGCATCGAACGTTGGGCACTGATTCTCTGGAAACGCGTGGTTCACAGGCCTGTCTCCACCATCAGCGACGGCGCGATATCCAGCGAGAACGTGCGCGCGACGCGGAGGTTGTCGTTGTAAGCGATCTCGTGGATCCTGCGCCCACGAATGTCGTTGACATAGGCGCGATCCGGGTCGACACGGATCACCGGCTGCCCTTCGACGGGCCCATCCGAAACAGCGAGATGTGCTGTCTCCGCGCCGGTTACGGGGTCGATACTGCGCAGGACGCCGTCCCGGGTGAGCACCAGCAGCGGCGATCCTTCACCTGCGGTGTTCACCGCGACCGCCTCGGAGATCACGGTCCGCGTCCAGGTCTTCTTCCTGATGTCGAGCGTCCACACGCCATCGCGACCGGCGAGCGCGGTCAGCGTGGTGCTGCCGGGGCGGTGGGTGAACGTGCTCGCCCGGTCCGTGGTCGGCGCCGGGTAGGGAATCTTCTCGGCGACGAACTCGCCGTCCCGCTGTGCTACCACGAGTGCGCCGTCAGCACAACCGAAGACGACTCCGCGTCGGGTGACGGCCTGCCCTCGCGGCTGTGGGCAGGTGACGGCCTGCGCTTGACCCGCCGCGCCGTCTCGCCCGCGCACCTCGACGCGTCCCGAGCTGTCGGCGACCACGATCCGCTCGGCATACGGCACCGCGATGCCCTCGACCCGGCGTTGGGTCCGGGCGACACCGCCGTCCAGCGCCGGACGGTCGAACAAGATCGTCGCGCCCGAGTCGAGGACAACCGACGCAACGGCGGCGTCGCTGTACGCGCCGACAACCCCGGAACCTCCCGCGCCGCTGCCGGCGCCCGGCTCGGCGGCCGCGCCACTGTCGCCCGCCACGACCGCGCCGACTTCCCGGATCGGAGCCTGGTAGTAGTGCCGGTGGTCGCCGTGGTCGACCGTCCATGCCCCGCTGTCCACGACCCGCACCGACGCGCCCGCGCTCAGATACGCGAAGCGCCCGTCACCCACCGCCGCGACGGTCGGCACCCGCTGGTCCCCACCGCTCGGCGACTGACCGGCACTGCCAGGCGTTGCCGATGGCACAGCGTCTATCGACGTGACCTTCTCGGTCAGCAGATCGATCACCCGCACCGCCCCGCCCGCATCGGCGAGAACCAGGCGCGTCTGCGCCTCGCTCATCTCCTGCGCACCGGCCACGAATCCGTGCGGCGTCTCTTCGGCCACCGCGGGTTCCTCCGCCGTCGCGCACCCGACCAACGGCAGTGCGGCCAGCGCGGCCACCGACGCGGCCCCGACCTTCCCGACGCGCTCCCGCACCGCCGAGAGAATCGCCGATACGAAGAACGACCCCACCGCCACGGCCGCGATGGTCGCCCCCGCAGCCGTCCCCGCGTGCCACGAAATGACCAGTCCCGCAACGGTAGAGAACCCGCCGACCAGCGCGGCGATCAGCATCACCACCGGAATCCGATCCGACCAGTACACCGCGGCCGCGGGCGGAGCGATGAGCAACCCGAACACCAACAGCGTCCCGACGACGTGGAACGAGGCCACGATCGCCAGGGTCAGCAGCCCGACCAACGCCACCTGTGCCGCTTTCGGGTGTAGCCCGAGCGTGTGCGCTTTGCGCGGATCAAAGGTCAGCGCGAGGAACGCACGATGGCCGAACACGGCGATCATCAGCGAAAGCGCCAGCGCCGCAACGAGATACCACAGGTCGACGGTGCGCACGGCGAGCACATCACCGAACAGGAACCCGGTCAGATCCACCGCGAACGATTGCGACCGCGACACCAGGATCACCCCGGCCGCGAGCATCCCGACGAACAGCAACCCGATCGCGGTATCGGCCGCGAACCGCTTACTGCGCGAGAGCAGCGACACCCCGGCAGCCATGGCGGTGCAACTGACCGCGGCACCGACCATCAGGTTCCCGCCGAGCAACGCCGCCACCGCGACACCGGGCAGCATCCCGTGCGCCATCGCGTCGCCGAGAAATGCCATGCCGCGCACCACCACCCAGGTCCCGGCGAGCGCGCAGACGCACGAAACGAGCAGCCCACCCCACAGCGCGCGTTGTACGAAAGCCACCTCGAACGGGGCGAACAGCCATTCCATAGCGCGAGACGATATACTGAAAATGATTATCGTTTCAATTGAGGTGAGATGCAGCACACAGATGCAATCCGGATCGAGCGCCTGACCGCGGGTTATGCCCGACGGCCGGTGCTCCGCGAAGTGACGGCCACGATCCCCCGCGGCCGGATCACCGCGATCGTCGGCCCGAACGGCTCAGGAAAATCGACCCTGCTCGGCGTCCTCGCCGGAACCGTGGCGGCGCAAACAGGGAGGGTGGACCGGAGCACCACCCGGCGGCCCGCTTTCGTGGTGCAGCACACGGCGATTCCGCCGACTCTGCCGATCACCGTGCGAGACGCGGTCGCGATGGGACGCTGGGCACACCGCGGACCCTGGCGCCGCCTGCGGGCTGAGGATCGCGAGATCACGCGGACCTGCATGGAGAGAATGGAGCTCACCGATCTGGCAACTCGGCGGCTCGACACCCTGTCGGGCGGTCAACGACAACGCACGCTGCTCGCGCAGGCCTTGGCGCAGGAGTCCGATCTTCTGCTGCTCGACGAACCGGCGGCGGGCTTGGACGAGGCGTCGCAGGCCGAGATCTCCCGCGCGCTGCGGCAGGTGAGCGCGACCGGCGTGACGGTGGTACAGGCAACCCACGACCTGGCCGAGGCGGCCGGCGCCGACCACTGCCTACTCCTGCGAGACGGTCGACTGAAAGCCGCGGGTCACCCCGATGAAGTCCTGGTCAGGACCTAGATCGACAGTCCGCTCGGCGAAGCGATTCGCCCACGACCTGATCGCCCAGGTCGCGGTCCGCCTCGCCGAGCGGGCCGAAAAAGAGCTGACTACCAGTCGGCTTCGGTGAAGCGGATGATGCCGCGGATGTTCTTGCCGTCCAGCATGTCCTGGTAGCCCTGGTTGATCTCCTCCAGCGAGTAGCTGCGGGTGACCATGTCGTCGAGGTTGAGCTGACCCGACTTGTAGAGCTGGAGCAGGCGCGGTGCGTCCTGACGGGCATTGCCGCCGCCGAAGATGCAGCCCTTCACCGTCTTCTGCAGCATGGACAGCAGGAAGCTGTTCATCTTCACGTCGCTCTCGTCCATGCGGCCCATGGAGGTGACGACCAGGGTGCCCGCCTTGGCCGTGAGGATCAGACCCTCTTCGACGTACTCGCCGTGCATCTCACCCATGGTGAGGATGACCTTCTCGGCCATCCGCCCCTCGGTGGCCTCGATCATCGGCATGATCGCGGCGGCCATGCTCTCGTAAGTGTGGGTGGCGCCGAACTTCTGCGCCTGCTCGAGCTTCCACGGATTCGGGTCGATGGCGATGACCTTCGACGCACCGGAGAGCACCGCGCCCTGCAGCGCGCTCATGCCGACGCCACCGATGCCCGCGATCACCACGGTCTCGCCCGGCTGCACCTGCGCCACGTGAGTCGAGGAACCGAACCCGGTCGGCACACCACAGCCCACGAGGCACGCCACCTCGAACGGGATGGTGGGGTCGATCTTCACCACCGAGGTGTGGTGCACCGTCATGTACGGGGAGAACGTGCCGAGCAGACACATCGGGATGACGTTCTCGCCGCGCGCCTGGATGCGGTAGGTGCCATCCGAAATCGCCTGTCCCATCAGCAGTCCGGCACCCAGATCGCACAGCGCCATATTGCCGGCGACGCACGAGGGGCAGCGGCCACACGCGGGGATGAACGACAGGATGACGTGGTCGCCCACCGCCAGGTCGGCCGGACAGTTCGGGCCGAGCTTGGTGATGACACCCGCCCCCTCGTGTCCGCCCATCACGGGATAGCCCGGCATCGGCGTCGCGCCGGTGACGATGTGATGGTCGGAGTGGCACATGCCCGCCGTTTCCATCCGGATCTGTACTTCACCGGCGACGGGGTCGCCGACCTCGATCTCCTCGACCGACCATTCCTGATCGGTGCCCCACAGGATCGCGCCCTTCGTCTTCATGCCGGTAGACCTCTCGCCAAGCTCGTGCCTCGTTGTGACTGCACTCACCCTAACGACAAATCACCGATTTCTGAAACACGTTCTAGAAATTTCTCGAGAAATTTCTATCCGCGCACGTCGTGGACGTGGTGCACGAGGTCGTGCAGGAAGTACCGACCCAGCGAGGTGACGGTGAACAGCGAGCCGTCGCTGCGCGCACCCCGCAGGTCGAGCCGATCCGAGGGCACCGAGGCGAACGCGGCGGCCACCCGATCAGCGGCGACGGTCAGTTCCGAAGCGACGACAGCGAGATCCTGTTCGCCGTAGCGGTCGGCAACCGCGGTCGCGTCCTGGTCCCAGTTCTCGAACCTCGGCGCCTCGACGCCGTCACCGGCCAGCATCAGGGCGAGCCTGGTGTCGAAGATCCGGCACACATCGCGCACGTGCGCGCCGTACTCGAGCACCGACCAGGTCAGCTCGTCCGGACGCACTCGCGCGTCGTCGCGTTCGAGCGCCGAGCCGATCCGGGTGGCGCTGTCGAGGACGCGCTCGGGGACGGCCGAGTACGCGGTGGTCTCAGCGTCGAATCCACACTCGGAACAGGGACGTTCGAGGACCCAGGTCCAGTTCTTGGTGTCGGGGACGATCATGGGAATCAGCCTAGGTTGTCCGCTTATTGCGCTCCATCAATATCACGCCAAATTTCGGCGAGATCCGGGCATCATTCGGCGAGCTGGTTCGCTTGCTCGAACAGTTCCAGCGTCACCGCGTGCAGGAAGTCGCCAACCGGTTTCGGTGCCTTGCCCGCGAACGCCCGCGCGTAGGTGCCCTCGAGCACGATGCCCAGCTTGAAGCAGGCGAGCACGGTGTACCAGGTGACCGCGCTGAGGTCGCGGTCGGAGAACTTGCCGTAGTGCTCGATCATCTCCGCCTCGGTCGGCAGACCGCCGACGGTGCCGAGCGTGCCCATCAGGCCCGCGCCGACGGTGCCGGGTTCGGGTCGGGTCGCCAGCTGCCAGCCCAGGTCGAGCAGCGGATCGCCGATCGTCGACATCTCCCAGTCGACCATCGCCGCCACCTCGGGACCGTCGTAGTCGAACATCATGTTCGCCAGGTGACAGTCGCCGTGCATGATGCCGGGCATCCAGTCCGCAGGCCGGTGCCGTTCGAGCCAGTCACCGATCCGCTCGACGCCGGGGATCTGCGGGCCGGGGTAGCCCTCGTTGCCGTTGTAGGAGTCGAGCTCGCGCAGCCAGCGCGGCACCTGCCGTTCGAGGAAACCCGCCGGACGGCCGTAGTCGTCGAGGCCGAGCGCCTGGTAGTCGAGGGAACCGAGCCGGGCGATGGCCTCGACCGCGGACAGACCCATCTGGCGCCGGATCTCGGGATCACCGGCGTGCAGTTCGGGCAGTTCGGTCTGCGGGTTGAAGCCGCGGATGGGCTCCATCAGATAGAACACCGCGCCGATCACCGACTCGTCGTCGCAGGCGGCGATCACCCGGGGCGAGCGCACCTCGGTGTCGGCGATCGCGCCGAGCAGTCGCGATTCCCGGCCGATCACCTCGTTGCTCTTGGCGCGCAGATGCTTGGGGCCGCGCCGCAGCACATACTCGCGCCCGCCCCGGGTGAAGCGCAGCATCACGTTCTGCGTGCCACCACCGAGCGCGGTGACCGCGTCGAATTCCGCCCCGGGCAAGCCCTGTTCGTCCATCCACCGCCCGATTGCCGCGAAATCGGCGATCGCCGGGTCAACATCGACAGGTTGAGAAACAGCCATGCCGCACATTGTGCCCGGAGATCGACGGGGACTGCGCGGGAATGCGCGCGCGGGCGCCCGGCGTAATGTCTCTGCCACGATGCGCACGCTCTTGATCGACAACTACGACTCGTTCACCTACAACCTCTATCAGCTGATCAGCGAGGTCAACGGGAGCGAGCCGACCGTCGTGCGCAACGACGAGGGGCCGGTGGATCTCGCGCACTTCGACAATGTGGTGATCTCGCCCGGCCCCGGCCGCCCGGACCGCGCCCGCGACATGGGAATCTCGACGGCCCTGATCGCGCAGGCCGACCTGCCGCTGCTCGGCGTGTGCCTCGGCCATCAGGGGATCGTGCTCGGCGCGGGCGGGACCGTGGAGCGCGCACCGCAGGCCAGGCACGGTTTTCTCGATCAGGTGACCCATGACGATCGGGATCTGTTCACGGGTCTGCCGCAGGGTTTCACCGTCGTGCGGTATCACTCGCTCGCGGCGCGCGAGCCGCTGCCCGCGTCGCTCGAGGTGACCGCGTCGACGAGCGACGGGGTGGTGATGGGGGTGCGGCATCGCGAACGGCCGCAATGGGGTGTGCAGTTCCATCCCGAGTCGGTGTCGAGTGAATTCGGTGCGGCGCTGCTGCGTAACTTCGCCGATCTCACCAAGGCGCGCGTGCGGGTTTCCGCACCGGTGCTCGTCCGCGGACCAGCGGTCGTCGCGCCTGCGTCGCATGAACGCTCATTTCGCTTGCGAGACAAGGTGATCGAACGGGCGATCGACACCGAAGCCATCTTCTTGCGCCTCTACGCCTCGGCGCCGACCGCGTTCTGGCTCGACAGCGAACACGTCGAACCCGGTCTCGATCGCTTCTCCTTCCTCGGCGACGCGAGCGGGCCACATGCCGAAATCGTCGGCTACCGGGTGGGCGACGGCTCTGTCACCGTGACGGACGCCGAGGGCACCCGCGCGGTCGCGGGTACCGTCCTGGACTACCTCGACCGCGAACTCCGGGCCAGGCACTGCGAAATCCCGCCGCTGCCTTTCGATTTCGCGGGAGGTTATGTCGGCTATCTCGGCTACGAGGTGAAGGCCGACTGTGGTGCGCGCGATGCCCACCGCTCCCCCACACCCGATGCCCAGTGGATTTTCGCCGACCGGCTGATCGTGGTCGACCATGAAGCAGGGCGCACCTACCTGCTCGCCCTCACCGAGGGCGAACTCGACGCCGAGCAGTGGCTGCGCGAGACCGCGGACGCCCTCGACGATCTGCCGACCTGGGTCAATCCCGCCGACCTGCCCGTGCCCGCCGATCCCGACGCCGTGCAGGCACACCTGGTGCGTGGGCGCGACCGCTATCTGGCCGATATCGCGGTATGTCAGGACCGGCTGCACGCGGGCGAGTCCTACGAGATCTGTCTGACCGATGCGGTCGCCGTCGCTGCCGCGCCCGACGACGGGCTCGCCTTCTACCGTCGGCTGCGCCGCTGCAACCCGGCACCGTATGCCGCCTACCTGCGCTTCGACGGCCTCGATGTGGCTTGTTCCTCGCCGGAGCGGTTTCTCAAGGTCGATCGGGACCGGGTGGTCGAGAGCAAGCCGATCAAAGGCACCGCCCCGCGCGGAGCGACCGCAGACGAGGACGAGATCCTGCGTCGCGCACTTGCCGACGACCCGAAGACCCGCGCCGAGAACTTGATGATCGTCGACCTGCTGCGCAACGACCTCGGCCGCGTCTGCGAGGTCGGCTCGGTCCACGTGCCGAAGCTGATGGACACCGAAACCTATTCCACCCTGCACCAGTTGGTGTCCACCGTGCGCGGGACCCTACTGCGCGACGCCGGCGTGATCGACTGTCTGCGCGCCTGCTTCCCCGGCGGTTCGATGACCGGGGCGCCGAAGCTGCGGACCATGGAGATCCTCGACGAACTGGAAACCCAAGCGCGCGGCATCTACTCGGGCACCATCGGCTTTCTCGGCCTGAGTGGCACCGCCGACCTCAATATCGTGATCCGCACGGCGGTCCGCTACGACGACGAGTGGCGGATCGGCGCGGGCGGCGCGATCGTCCTCGATTCCGATCCCGAGGACGAGTACGCGGAGATGGTGCTCAAGGCCGCGGCGACGTTCCGGGCGTTGACTCCCGATCCGTGAGTTCGACACGCATCAATACCGGTACGGCCACACACCGGTTCGGCACGGCGTTCGCGCACTCAGCGTCGGCGGCGGCCGCGCTTGTCCGGTTCCGGCTCCGGCGCGGGTTCTTCGCCCCCACGCCCGGCGATCCGCCCGAGCAACCCGACGCCGGGTAGTTTCGCCACCGCGCCCAACACGTCCTCACCCAGGGAAATCAGGGCCTCGAGCCGCGGCAGCAACCGATCGTAGGTTGCGAACACCGGATCAGCCAGCGCCAACGTCCGATCCAGCCGATCGATAGTGCTGTTGAGCCGATCGACCGCGATCGACAAGTTCTCCACCAGATCCGGCAACTGCGCGGCCAACTGCGCCGAAGCAGGCGGCAACCGCACTGCCGTATCGAAGGCGTACCCCGCAGTCTGCTGAGCAGCATCGATAGCCTGCCCCGCCGCAGCCTGCGCAGCCCCCACCGCCGCCTGAGCGGCCGACAACAAGTCAGCCCCCGGCACCTTCCGCGCCTGCGCCGCCGGAGCAGACTCCTCCGCGCGCCCCCGCTTCCTCGGGTTCGTCATAACCCCACTGTGCCGCAAGGACGCCGCCGCCGCAGGGACCACACCCCCAGCCCAGCTCCGTGTCCCACTGAAGCCCCACCACCCGCCCAAAAACAGCACCACCCACACGTCCCGTCCCCGTCCTCCACAACCCACCCAACCAACCACCACACTCCCGCACACCGCGCACACAGCCAGTCCCCGCCTTCCACGCCCCACCCAACCCAAACACACCGTGCACCCCAGCCCGTCCCCGCCTTCCACAACCCACCCAACCCAAACCACGCCGTGCACCCCAGCCCGTCCCCGCCTTCCACAACCCACCCAACCCAGCCACCGCACTCCCGACCCTTAGGGAGGGACGGCCACACAGTGGCCGGTCGCGGCCGGGTCGCCGGTTAGGCGCCGGGGCGTAGGCGACGAAGGAGCAAGCCCCGGTGCCTAACCGGCGGCCCCTCAGGGCCGCGACTCGAGCGCGCCAGCGCTCCAATAAACACAGCGTCAAACCATCTGGGACTACTCAAACCCCGGTCATCCCTGGCCACCAACGCCCACCAACCCCACACACCCCCACCCAGCACTCAAACCCTGTCAGACCCCCATGACATCATGCGAACACCATGGAACTACGCAAGGGTGCACACGCGCCGGTCCCGACATCGCTTCTCGCCGTGGTCGTTTCATGGCGATCCGCGCATACGGTAGACGCGCATGCCCTGCTGGTCACCGAATCAGGCCTAGTCCGCGGCGACCGCGATTTCGTTTTCTTCAACGCCCCGCGCCACGCCTCCCAGGCGGTCACCCTCGACCAGGAACCCGCCCCCGGCACCGCGCGACTGAGCATTTCGCTGCCCCGCACCGAACCCGACGTGGCCCGCATCGTCGTCAGCGCGTCCCTCGACGACGCCACCTTCGACCAACTCCCCGACCTCACCCTGACCGTCCACGCCGCCGACGGCCCGATCGCCCAGTTCACCATCGACGGCATCGAGGACGTCAAGGCGATGATGTTCGGCGAGTTCTACCGCCGCGACGGCCAGTGGCGTTTCCGCGCGATCGGCCAGGGCTGGTCCGGCGGGTTGGCCGGTCTGGCCGGTGAATTCGGAGTCACGGTGGACGAGCCCGCCGGGCACCCCGGCGCCGGCCACAGGTCGACAGTGCCCGCGCGAGCGTTCCAGGCCGACGACGCACATCCCGGCGATCGATACGCGAGCGTGCCCTCCCGACACGACGCGGCGACCACCACCGACCCGACGGGCAGCGATCCAGCCGATGCCCACCGCGACCGACGGAGCTGGACCGCGACCCCTGAGCCGCCGGCGCGACACCACACCGGACCGACCTCGACGCGCCCACCGGCCCTGTCCCGCCGCGTCATCGACGTCCCACCGCCACCACCGCAGGACCCGGAGCTCGCCGACTGGCACCCCGACCCGGAGAACCCCGATCAGCTGCGCTGGTGGGACGGCGACGAGTGGACCGCCAGCGTCCACCCCCACCTCCACGATCACCGAACCCGCTGCACTCGCTGCGGTAACCCCTTGCGGCGCAAGCTGTTCGGTGGACACGGCCCGTGCAAGAACTGTGCCGACGAAGTCGAGGAATTCCTCACCCACTGGCGCAACAGAGCCAGGCGCGCCCTCGCGGGCCCTGGCACGATGTCGCGGGAATGGATCGAGGTGTGGGCCGCGCTGCGCTTCCAGCGCATCGAGGAGGAACGCGGCCGGACACTGCTGCGCGAGGCCGGCCTGACCCAGGTCGAGCGAATGGTCGCCTTCGCCTTCGCCGACGGTGAGGTGTTCGCCGAGGAGCTGGAAGCCTTCGAACATGTCGTCAGCGAACTGGCGCTGTCCGGTGGCGTCGTCGACGATCTGCGCCGCCGAATGCACCGCGGCCGCACCCTGTCCCGCTTGCGCGCCGGCGAGCTGCCCACCATCAACACCCCGGGCCTGCACCTCGACCCCGACGAGCGCGTCCACCTCGACCTGCCCGCCGTCCACATCCGGATGCTCGCCCGCGGCCCACGCAACACCGAGGGCCGCCTGATCGGCAGCTCCAAGAAACTGCGCTTCGTCGGCGACGGCACCGGCATCGAACTGCCGTGGAACCGGGTGGTGTCGGTTCATCCCGAGCACGGCACCGTCGTGCTCGCCGCGACCTCCGCACGCGGCGGCGCGACCTTCGGCGTCGCCGACCCCGACTATGTGGCGGCGGCGCTGGAAGGTGCGCTGCGCGTGTCGAAACGCCTGGTCCTGACACCGGGACAGCTCGACAGCCGAAGCATCCCCCAGGACGTGAAAGCCCAGGTGTGGCAACGCGACGGTGGCGCGTGCGTCGAATGCGGCGACGGCCACTACCTGGAATTCGACCACATCATCCCGCTCAGCCGCGGTGGTGCGACGAGCGCGACGAACCTGCAGATCCTGTGCCGGGCCTGCAATCGCGCCAAGGGCGCGCGGATCTAACCGAGAATCGCGTTCATGATGGTGCCGCCACTGGTGGCGACCACCCCGCCGATCATCGCACCCGCGATCATCTTCGGCGACTCCATCGCGCTGCCGTTCCACTTCTCCCAGGCGAACTTTCCACCGGCGACCGTGATCGCGAGCACACCCGACAGGATCATGAACCAGGTCAAGTACTGGACCATTTTCATGATCTTGTCCGACAGCGGAGGCGCTTCCGGCGTAGGGTTGCCGATCTGCGCATACGTGGTGATGGTGTCGGCCATCGACGTCAGAATGATGCTCATAGCCTGCTCCCCTATCGCGTGACGCGAACTGCGTTCCAGCCCTGCCGTATTCGATCGTGGTCCAGGATACGGGCGCGAACCCCCTGCACACCAACAAAACCGATCGGTTCGGTCCAGATGGCCACCGACATGGTGGCAGATGACCGGATACCATCAGTGCAGAGTTGATCGTCGTTCCGTTCCTCCGAGCTACCGAGTGAGACCCCATGTTTCTGGCCGCCGTCACCGATACCTTGGCGCAGATCGGCAATCCGACCCCCGAAGCACCACCGCTCGCGGACAAGATCATGCAGATGGTCAGCTACCTGACCTGGTTCATCCTGTTGTCCGGCATCGTCGCCATCACTGTCGCGGGCGGAAAGTTCGCCTGGGAGAAATGGACCGGCGGCGCCATGCAATCGCCGAAGATGGTCGCCGGCGCGATGATCGGCGGCGTCGTCGCCACCAGCGCGGGCACGATCATGAACGCGATGCTCTGAGGTTTCCTGCTCCACTCGGGACGGTCCGGGATCATCAACCCGGGCAGACTCGACCAGCCAGGAAAGCATCGACCCGAGTTCTGTTGAGGTTCAACAGAACTCGGGCCTAATGGGTTGGTGAGTGTCGGCGCACAGCATCTACCTCCTCATCGATCAGCGGGGCGGGCCGGCTAGGTGTAGAGCCGGTCCACGAAGGCGTTCAGGTTTTCCACCACCCGCTGCGCCTTCTCCTCCGGTGTCAGATCCTCGCGATACCGGCTGCCCATCGACGGCCGCTTCTTGTTGCGCGCATACAGCGAACAGGCCAGATCGGTGCACATGTAACTGCCGACCGTGTTGCCCTTGCGCCCCGACTCGCCCGTCTTGCTCGCGGTCATCAGCGAAACGCCGCCACCGGAATGCGTGGTGAGACAGATCGTGCACATCTGCGTCTTACCCGACCCGCCGGTCTCGTGCCGCAACGCGACACTGACCAGCCCGTCCGCCCGCGGCACCGAGATGTAGCAGCGCCCCGCGTACGACGGGTCGGTCCAGCCGAGGAAGTCGAGATCCTCCCAGGGCCGCTCCCCCAGGTCACGCGGCACATTCAACCGCTTCGCGTCACCTTTCGAACAGTTGACGAACGACGACCTGATGTCGCGTTCGGTAATGGGTTCCATGAGCTCGTCCTTTCAGTTTGCCGAACAGCAAACGGTAGACACGCTAACGATCCCCCTGGTCAGTGACAACCCGATTTCGGACCGCCCGGTCCATGGCTCAGGAGTTGACGATCCCCGCGGCGCGGGCGGCGCGCAACCAGTCCGGGAATTCGCCGAGCAGGCGGCGATAGAGTTCGGCGTCGTCGACCTGGTCGATGTCGTCGAGGGCGAAGAAGCCCGCGTTGTCGATGACGCGGTCGTCGAGCTCGTCGAGGGTGCGCAGGACGCCGAAGTTCGCTGTGCCGAGGCCGATGAACTGCCAGAAGGCGGGGAGGTGGGCGGCCTCGCGCATCAGGGTGGCGATCTCGCGCTTTTTCGCGAAGCCGCCGTCGGTGAAGAACAGCACCAGGGTGGGTTCGGTCAGGGTGTCGATGATCGCGCGCATGATCGGCAGTTCGTCGTTGCGGCCGCCGATGGCGTTGTAATCGATGCCCTGGTGGGTGCCCTTGAGGTGGAGGTAGGTCCGCGCCCACTGTTCTCCGCCCGCGACCGTGATGTCGGGCAGTTTCGCGTAGGTGAGTGCGTAGAGGTAGGCCTCGAGCGTCCCGTCGTCATCGAGCTGGGTGGCGACCGGGATCATCCGTTCGACCACCCGGTGCACGGTGCCTGCGCGATACATCTTCTCCATGCTGCCGGTCTTGTCGATCACCAGCACCACCCGCGCTCTGGCACCGAAGGCATTCTTGTCGATCAGCACCTTCGCGACTTCGCGTTTGCGCATGTCCAGTTGCTGCCGCTTCTCGAACGACAGCGCCGCCTCGCCCGGAACCGTCCGAACTTCGGCGACCACTTCCGGCTCGTCGTCGACGCTCACCCCGTGGTCGGTGACCAAGTCGGCGAACCCGCCCGCGTATCCCTGCCCGACCGCACGGACCTTCCACGCTTCGCCCCGGCGATAGAGCTCGAGCGCGATCACGACCGACTCGCTGTCGAGCCCGTCGATCGCGTACTCGTGCAACACATTTCCCGCGCGGTCGGCGACCGAAGCCAGCGGAGCCGCGGCGGTGCCGAACGTCTGCCCCTGCGCCGCAACGGTGATCACCGCGCGAATCTGCGCGATCTCGCCCGGCACGGCGCCCAGCGAAACCTCGAGGCCCGCACCGGTCAACCGAACACCCGGCGCCTGCGGCTGATTGAAGAAGACGAAGTCCGCGTCCGAGCGAACCTTGCCCGTTTCGGTCACCAACAGCGCCGAGAGATCGGCCGCGACCCCGCCCCGTACCGACAGCACCACCTCGTCCGAAACCAAGCCCGCGTTCTGCCCTTTGACCAGCGCAGCAGCCATCGATATCCCTCTCATCGCACCGTAATGCCCCACACCCTAGGCGAAATCGGGCTAGATCCACCCCTTCTCACGGGCTTTGAGTGCGGCTTCGTAGCGGTTGGACACGCCGAGCTTGGTCATCGCCGAGGACAGGTAGTTGCGGGTGGTGCCCGGGGAGAGGTGGGCGCGTTTGGCGATGTCCTCCACGGAGGCGCCGTCGGCGGCGAATTCGAGGACGTCGGCCTCCCGGGCGGTGAGCACGGTGTCCCCCGCGCTGATGGCTTCGGCCGCGAGTTCGGGATCGACGTAGCGACCACCGTTGTGCACCGACCGGATCACCTCGGCCAGCGTCGCCGCCGAGGTCGTCTTGGGCAGGAAACCGCGCACACCCGCGGCGAGAGCGCGCTTGAGATAGCCGGGTCTGCCATGGCTGGTGACGATCAAAGTGCCTGCGCCGGGCGTGATTCGGAGCAGCTCGACAGCGGTGTCGATGCCGTCGATGCCCGGCATCTGCAGATCGATGACGGCGACCGCGGCCGGCTCACCGTCCGCGGCCCGACGGCGCCACGCGGCGACGAGTTCCGCACCGGAGCCGACGTGGGCGACGACCTCGAGATCGGGCTCCAGGCCGAGCATCGTCGCCATGGCGGCGCGGATGAGGGTTTCGTCATCGGCGAGGAATACCGGAATCACTGATTCTCCCAATGGATTTCGAGGGTGAACTCGTCGCCGGAGGTGACGATGTCGAGGGTCGCGCCGACGGCGGCGAGTCGTTCACCGAGGCCGCGCAGCCCCGATCGTTCACCGATCGCGCCCTGCGGACGGTCGTTGCGCAGCGACATACCCGACCCGCCGAGTGCGAGGGTCGCCGTCGTCGCTGCCGAGTGTTCGACGATATTGGTCGTACCTTCCCGGACCACCCAGGCCGCGACTTCATGGAATGGCGCTGGCACCTTGGCCGCGTCTCCCTCGACCACCAGTACGCATCCCGCCGCCGACAGCAGCGACCGCGCCCCGGCCACTTCCCCGCGCAGGTCGATATTGCGGTAACCGCGCACCAGGGTCCGCATCTGTCCCATCGATTCGACCGCGAGCGTTCTGACCGCCTCCATCTCCGCCACCGCGCGATCGGCATCGCCCGCGCGCGACAGTGCCACCGCCAGTTCACTTTTCACCGCGATAGCCGAGAACCCGCGTCCGACGACGTCGTGGAGGTCGCGCGAGAAACGCAGTCGTTCCTCGGCGACCTGCAGTTGCGCCTCGACACCTTTGGTTCGCTCCAGCTCATCGATGATTCCCAGCCCCCACACCGTGAGCCGCGTCAACACGATCGCGAATATCCCGATGAGAAGAAGTACCGCCGCCCCCTGCAGACCCATGCCGAGCGGCCTGCCGAAGACCACCAGCGGGGTGGCCACGCTCAGGCCGATCAGAATCCACCACTTGTGGCGAGTGAACGGGATGACGGAGAAGATCGCCATGACCACCGTGGACACACCCACCGTGCGCGCGCTGAGGACAGTCGGTTCGCCGCTCGCCAACCGGGCGACGACCCCACTGATCGCCCACAGCGCGACCAGCACCGCGAGGGCGGCCGGCAACATCCGTGGCCGCGTCACCACACCGGGGACGGTGGCGAAATCGGGTTGCGCCTCCAGTGCGACCGCGGCCGCGATACCACCGGCAACGATCCCGAGCACCGAGACCACCGACTCGGCGCTGATCGCCAGCACGACGACCAGCACGGCGATCACCGCCTGGAACGAGAGCCGGGTGTAGAGCCGGAACTTGGCGGCCCCCGACAACTCGTGCCACCAGGCGGTCGCGCGCATCACCCGCGGTCGTCCCAGCGGAAGCTCTTGCGGGTCAGCACGAGCGCCAGCACGGTCCATAGCGCCAGTGTCGCAAACGGTCGGCCTGCTTGGGTGACGGTGTCGGCGAAGCTGAGCGCGGCGTCGGATTCGGCGGTCGCCGACAGCTTGCCCATCGTGCCGAGCGAGATGAGGTCGGAGACCGCGGCGAAGGGGGTCCACTCCGCGACCTGCGCCAGTCGATCGGGCAGGAAGCCGCGGATGGAGGCCATGCCGAGCATCGCGATGACCATCACCGGCAGCGAGGTGATCTGCGCGGCCTCGGCGTTCTTGGTGTAGGCGCTGGTCGCCAGGGCGAGCAGGGTGAACAGGACTGTCCCGCCGACCAGGGCGAGCACGATCGCCAGTGGGTTGACCGGCGCGGGTGCGCCGCTGCCGTAGACCACCACGGCCACGACGGCGGTGCACGCGACGGTCATGACGGCGCCGGGTATGGCCGGAGCGAGCTGGATCTGCCAGTCGGCGGCCTCACCGATGCGCAGCCGTTTCAGCACGCCCTCGCTGCGGCGCGTCGTCACCATCGACAGCACCGAGTAGTACTGCACGAACAGCAGGGCGAGGACCGCGAGCAATTCGAAGGTCACCGCCGCCATCGCGGTTGTCGGCTCGGTGTCCTTGCCGGCAATGAAGAAGGTGGCCAACGGAAGCCCGATCGGGAACACCGTTGCCATGTAGACGAGAGTCTTGTTGCGCCGGAACTGCAACCATTCCGCCTTGGCGAGCGCGGTGAGCGGTCGACGGCGAGATCCGCCGGCGGGCAGGGTGGTGGTCATCGTGCTCCGATCAAGGTGGGAGTGGTCGCTTCGGCGATGTCGAGGAAGACCGATTCCAGCGAGGCGGCGCGCGCCTCGAGCCCGGTCAGCTGCACCCCAGCTTCGCGGGCCCAGCCGAGCAGTTCGAACAGGTGGCCCGGTAAGTCGTTGGTGCTGACGGTGACTCGCGCGTGTGCCTCGACCCTGGCACCACGCAACTGCGGCACGGGCAGGCCGGGATGGTCGAAGGCGATGCGGGCCGGATGATCGTCGACGATGTCGCGCAGGGTGCCTCTGCGGGCGATCGCGCCCTTGTGCATGATCGCGATCTGGTCGGCGAGCGCTTCGGCCTCGTCCAGGTAGTGCGTGGTGAGGACCATCGTCACCCCGGATGCTTTGAGGTCGGCGAGCAATTGCCATGTCCCGCGCCGGCTTTCCGGGTCGAGGCCGGTGGTCGGCTCGTCCAGGAACAGCAATCGGGGCTGTCCGAGCAGGGCACACGCCATGTCGACGCGGCGCTTTTCGCCACCCGAGAGCGAACCGACCCGGACGCCCGCGCGATCGGTCAGGCCGACCTGCGCCAAGACGGCGGCCGCGGTGGTCGGATCGGTGCAGGTTCCGCGCCACATCTCCAGCGTCTCGGCGACGGTCAGCTCGGCGGGCAGCCCGCCGGACTGCAACATGATGCCGACCCGCGGGCGGACCTGGTCGCGGTCCCGCAGCGGGTCGAGACCGAAGACTTCGATCTCGCCTGCCGACGGGGCGACCAGCCCTTCCAGCATGTCGAGCGTCGAGGTCTTGCCCGCACCGTTGGTTCCGAGCAGGGCGAACACCTCGCCCTCGTGCACCTCGAGGTCCACGCCTTTGACGGCTTCGAACGCGTCCTCGCCGCGACCGTATGTTCGCCGCAGCCCGCGTGCGGTGATCACGTCTGTGTTTCTCATGCCTTCTACGGTGGTCGACGCGGGGCGTCACCAGTAGTAAGCGCAGTCACCGATCGCCGATGGGATTCGCACGGTTGCGCCATGACAAAAGTCATCGGCCACTGTTGACGAATCACCACCCCACCGGCGGACAACACGTCTACTATGGTGCGTAGTAGATCGAGACTCTGGAGGGGCAGTGCACGATCAGAACCAAAACCGCAGTACCACAACGCCGTTGACAGCACGGTTGGTGGAATCGCTATCCCGATTCGCGAGCAAGCGCGGAATCTACCTCGGCCGCCGATCAACGAAGGTCCATGTAGCCCTGTACCGCCGCACCAACGGCCGACTCGGCGGCCGTTTCCCCGCTTTCCCCGATGCCCGAGTCCTGCTCCTGAACCACGTCGGCGCCAGAACCGGCACCCACCGAACCTCACCCGTCATGTACCACCACGACGGCGACGCCATCGCCATAGCTGGATCCAAAGCCGGCCAACCAACCCACCCAGCCTGGTTCCACAACCTGAAAGCCAACCCGGACACCACGATCCAAATCGGCGCCGACCTACTCCCCGTCCGAGCCCGGATAGCCGCCGACACCGAACGAAACCGCCTGTGGCCGAGGTTCGTCGAGTCCTTCCCCAGCTACGACTTCTACCAACGCAACGCAGGCAACCGCACGATCCCAATCGTCATCCTCGAGCCACGCGACTGATCCCACCGTCGATCGGTGCTCTGGTTATGCCGCCGGTGCGAACGCCCTCATCATCGACGACGTAGGGCTGGGTTGAGCAGAGATGGTGGCGTGTCATGCTTTTCGTGGGGAGCGAGGTCGGTGCCGGGGGCGACTATCGCATCGATGGCGTCGAGGACGTCGGGCGGCAGGACGGTGTCGGCGGCGGCTAGCTGGGAGCGCAGGTGGTCCATGGTGCGTGGTCCGATGATGGCGCTCGTGATGGCGGGGTGCGTGGTGACGAACGCCAGGGCGAGTTGGATCAGGGTCAGGCCCGCCTGGTCGGCCAGCTTCGCGAGTTGCTCGACGGCGGCCATTTTGGCGTGGTTGGCGGGGATCGTGGTGTCGTAGCGGTCGGGCATGAAGGTTGAACGGCTGGTGGATATTTCGCGGTCGGCGCGGATCGCGCCCGAGAGCCAGCCCGACGCCAGCGGACTCCACGCGAGGACGCCGAGGCCGTATTCCTCGGTGACCGGCAGGACGTGGGTTTCGATGCCGCGCTGCAGGATCGAATAGCTGGGTTGTTCGGTCACATATCGGCTCAGGTGGCGCTCCGCGGCTGCCCATTGCGCCTGGACGATGCGGTAGGCGGGGAATGTCGAGGAGCCGAAGTAGCGGATCTTGCCCGCGCGCTGCAGGTCGGTCAGCGCCGAGAGGGTTTCCTCGTCGCTGGTTTCGGGGTCCCAACGGTGGATTTGATAGAGGTCGACGTGGTCGACGTCGAGGCGGCGCAGGCTGTTGTCGAGCGCGGTGGTCAGCCAGCGGCGCGAACCGCCGCGATGGTTGCGCTCCTCGCCCATCGGCATGCTCGCCTTCGTAGCCAGCACGATGTCGTCGCGACGGCCAGCGATAGCCTTGCCCACCAGTTCTTCCGATTCACCGTGGCCGTACATGTCGGCGGTGTCGATGAGGTTGATGCCGCCCTCGATCGCGACATCGATCATGGCGGTGACCTCGTCCTGCGTGGACTTTCCCAGCTTGCCGAAGTTCATCGCGCCGAGCACGAGCGCGCTGACCTGAACGCCGGTACGACCCAGAGTGCGGTACTGCATGGCGGTTCCTCCCAGATGAGCTTGGTTCGGCTCGCCGGTTCTGGCATCCTCAACCAAGCGGAACAATGTTCCGCTAATCAACATACGGAACAGTGTTCCGCTTAGCAAGAGGGAGGTCTCGTGGTCGACAACCCGACCGAGCCGCCGCGCCGACGAGCCGACGCCCGGCGCAACCAGCAGGCGCTACTCGACGCTGCCGCAGCCGCCTTCATCGCCTCCGGCGTCGACGTCCCCGTCCGCGAGATCGCCACCCGCGCCGGCGTCGGGGTCGGCACCATCTATCGCCACTTCCCCACCCGGGCCGACCTCATCGTCGCCGTCTACCGCCACCAGGTCGAAGCCTGCGCCGAAGCTGGCCCCACCCTCCTCGCCACCAACACCTCACCCCACGCCGCACTCGGCGAATGGATCAACCTCTTCGCCGATTTCCTGACCACCAAACACGGTCTCGCGGAAGCACTTCAATCCGACGCCACCACCTTCGAAACCCTCCACACCTACTTCCTCGACCGCCTGGTCCCCACCTGCGAGGCCCTCCTCACCGCCGCCACCGCCGCAGGCGAAATCCGCCCCGGTACCGACCCCTACGAAATCCTCCGTGCTGTCGGCAACCTCTGCGTCGGCGGAAGTACTCCTCGCTACAACCCGCGCCGCATGGTCGGCCTCCTCATCGCGGGGCTCAGGGCGAAGTAGGGGTACCGAAAGCTCTCAGAAAGGTTGTCACCGCCGCGTCGGAGACAACGCGTAGTTCGGGGATCGCGAGGGGGCAGGTGCCGAGTTTGGATCGGGTGTCGATGCTGCCGGTGAGCAGGGCGGTGAAGTGGGTGGCCGCCAATTCCGGGTCATCGAGCCGGAGCGTGCCCGCGAGGGCGAGGCGGACTCGAGTCTGGTAGCCGAGAACCGGCGGGTGATCGAACGAATTCGAGCGACGTATCAGTCGGTGGACACCTTCGACCCCGAAGCGGCCGACCGCCTATCCGCCCTCACCGAGACCCTGCTGCACCGCGCCCGGACCGTCGACGCGCAGAGTTGATTGCGAATATCAGCAGGTCAGAGGGGGAAGTGGGGCGGGTGGGGCTCGAACCCACGACCAGCGGATTATGAGTCCGCGGCTCTAACCGACTGAGCTACCGCCCCTCGCCGCGGGGGTCTCCGCGGGCGAGTCGCATGGTACCCGGCGGAGTGCGGGGTTGACCACTTGACGCGGCGGTCGTGTCGGAGGTGGGACAGGAACGGCGATCGGGGGCCGCGGCTTCCTAGGAAGGCGCGGCGACCGATCGCCGTTGTCGTGCGGCACCCGGGGGATGGGTTACGAGCGTTCAGCTCGCTGGCCACCCCGCACTCGCGCGTCGCGGTCGCGACGTTCGATGTTGCCCCCTGGGTTGCTGGCCAACTTGATGACTCCTATTACCAACAACAGAACCGCAGCTATCACTGCGATGATTATCAGTCCCTGCACAGAACATAACTTAACGTGTATTCCGTTGCGGTGCTTGATAAGTTACAATGACGCGCCGAGCGTCAACAAGGTACGACCGAGGGCGGATCGACTCTCGATGGCGGCGTGCGCCTGTCGCACCTGGTCGATCGGGAAGGTTTGCCCGATCACCACTTCCAGCGCACCCTCGGCTACCGCCTGCTGCGCGCGGGCCGTGATACCGACCCAGTCGACATCGTCCTCGACGACATCGAACAGCCCGAGCACTCGCACACCGCGTGCGACCGCCGCTTCGGTGTCGCCCTGCGCGAAATCACCCGCGGCAGAGCCGTATCCGAGGAACAGGCCGCCATCGGCAGCGGCCGTCAACGCCGCGCCGCCGATCTCACCGCCGGCACCGTCGAAGACTACGGCCACACCCCCTCCGGTGATCTCACGGACTCGCTCTTCCCACCCGTCGGCGGAGTAGTCGACCACTGCCGTGGCGCCCAATCGTGTTGCGAGCGCGAGCTTTTCCTGGCCACGGGCAGCCGCTACCACGTGCGCGCCGGCGGCGACCGACAGCTGGGTGAGCAGTGTGCCGAGGCCACCCGCGGCGGCGGTGATCAGCACCCACGAACCCGGTTGCACCGCGGCGGTGTCGAAGACGGACAGAGCCGTGCGTCCGTCGTGGGCGAGACCGACGGCCTGCTCAGTGGTGAGTCCGTCGGGGATCTCGGTCAGGGTGGCCGCCTTGGCGAGGGATTTCTCGGCGTAGCCGCCGGTGGGCAGGCCGCCACCGATGCCGCTGGCGGCGGTCTGGGTGACCACGCGCTTGCCCAGCCAGCGGGGATCTACCTGCGCGCCGACCGCGCTGACCACACCACCGACAGCGCCGCCGGGGACATAGGGCAGGCTCAACGCGAAGTAATCCTGCCCCCACCCGCTGCGCAACCGGGTGTCGAGGAACATCACGTCGGCCACCTCGACGTCGACCACCACTTCGGCCGAATCCGGTTGTGGCGCAGGGAATTCCAATACCTCCAAGACTTCGGGACCACCGAATTCCTTGACCTGCACTGCACGCATCGCGACTCCTTCGTGGTGTTGACCGAACGAGTCAAGCATGAAACCTGAAGTGAAGTTCAGGTCAAGGGCGCTGAGGCCTGGATCACAGAATGTCCACCGGCCGGACTGCCCGGATCCCACGGCTGCTCCGCGGCCAGTGGCCTTACAGTGAATTGTGGCGTTCTCTTTCCCGCGAGCGGGCAGACGGCAAGTCGACCTCCCCACCGTCGACCGCACCGTCGATGCGCTGCGCTTGCCCGACGCGATCTTCAAGACCTCACCGTGGCAGCCCCGCGAGCTCGTGGAAACCGGTCTGCGCCAATGGTTGCGGTGCTGCGGCGCCGCCATTCGCGACGACCAGGTGATCGGCATGCCCTCGCACGCGGTCGACGAGGCCTGGCACGGCTTCATCCTCTGCACCCAGCTCTACGCGGACTTCTGTGCGCAGGCTTATGGCCGTTTCCTGCATCATTTCCCCGAGGGCGTCGGCGAGAGCACCCAGAATCACGGCACCATGGTCGAACAACTGGGCCGCACCGTGGTGGCCTGGTCGCTGGTCGCGCGGCCGGACGAGGAGTGCGTGCTCTGGGACCTGGACCGAAAGGTGGGCGTCGACAACCCCTGGGGCGTGGACGCCCGGCACGTCGCCGCCGTGCAGGAGCAACTGCGCCGGGCGTAGCCGAGTCAGACCAGCTTCATCCGGCGCGCGGCGAAGCGCACCGCACCGGGGGCGATCCGGTTGAGCCGGTACTGCACCCACGATTCCGGCGTCACCGGCACGATGTCACGTCCGGTCCGCACGGCCTTCACGATCTGGGCCGCCACACGGTCGGGAGTGTAGCCGCGTCGCTCGTACAGCTTGTCGAACTTCTGCTGCTTGGCCGTCTCCTCCTCGGCGGAGACACCCGAGATGCGGGTGGTGGCGACGATATTGGTGTGCACGATGCCGGGGCACACCGTCGACACCGAGACGCCGCGGTCGGCCAGTTCGGCACGCAGGCAGTCGGAGAACATGAACACCGCCGACTTGCTGGTGGCATAGGCCGCCATGTCGCGCTGCGGGCTGTAGGCGGCCATGCTCGACAGGTTCACGATGTGCCCGCCGAGCCCGCGATCGGCCATCGCCGCACCGAACGCCCGGCAGCCGTTGACCACGCCGCCGAGGTTGATCCGCAGGACGCGGTCGAACTCCTCCGACGGCGTGTCGAGGAACCCGCCCGCCTGGCCGACGCCGGCATTGTTGACCAGCACATCGGGCACGCCGTGCGCGGCGATCACCGTGTCCGCATGCGCGCGCACCGCGTCCTCGTTCGACACATCGAGCGGATAGGAATGCGCCACACCACCTTCCGCGGCGACGAGTTCCGCGGTGGCCTTGGCGGCGAGCTCGTTGACATCGGAGACCACCACTTCGGCGCCGAGCCGGGCGAAGGCCAGCGCGGTCTCGCGGCCGATGCCGCTACCCGCACCGGTGACCACCACCAGCTTGTGCTCGAATTCCCTTCGCGCAGGGCCTACTTCAGCCCTGGCCAGCCCGCGTGAGACCGCGGCACCGTCGAGTGCGTCGATCAGCTCGGTGGTCGCGGTGGCGAGCAGTTCCGGATGCGAGAACGGCATCCAGTGCCCGGCGGGCACATCACGACGCCACAGCCGGTCGGTCCACTTGCCCGAATCGTCGTAGCCCGCGGGTCGCACGGCGACATCGCGTCCGGCCACGATCAGCTGCACCGGCACCTCGGTGCGGCGCTCACGCGGGGAGAGCATGCGCTGCACGATGTTCGCGCGATAGATGAGCAGTCCGTCGACCATGTCACGGCGGAAGGTGGGGCCGAGCTTCACATTCGCGACGGGCGTGTCGTTCATCAGGGAAACCGCACGCTGCCACAGCTTTTCGGTGCCGATGGCGTTGAATGTCGCGCGCGGCAGCCCGGGCGTCATGAAGAAGAAGGTGTAGGCCGAGGAGGCGAGCTGGGTCATCGGCTGCCAGACATTGCGCAGGGTCGGGCGGGAGAGCCGGTCGCGCACCCAGCTGGACAGGTGGTCGAGATTGGGGCCCGAGACCGAGGTGAACGAGGCGACGCGCTCGCCGGCCTGCGGTTCGCATACCGCCTCCCACACCTGCACCGAGCCCCAGTCGTGGGCGAGCACGTGCACGGGGCGGTCGGGGCTCACCGCGTCGAGCACAGCGTAGAAATCGCGTGACAGTTCGTCGAGGCGGAAGTCGTCGGTGCGCTGGGTGCGGGTGGATTCGCCGTGCCCGCGGGTGTCGTAGGCGACCACATGGAAGCGGTCGGTGAGCAGCGGAATCACCCGGTCCCACAGGTGGTGGGTGTCGGGCCAGCCGTGCACGAGCACGATGGTGTCGGCGGCCGGGTCGCCGTATTCGAACACGGCGATGTCGAAATCACCGCTGCGGACGGTGCGCTGGTTGACGGGCTGCGGGCTGTCGTTCGTCATGATCGTTCGGACTCCTTGTCCAGCAGAGAAATCACAGGTCGAGCACCAATCGCTCACCGCGGGAACGGGATACGCAGGCCAGCATGGCACCCTCGGCACGGTCGGCATCGGACAGCGTGGTGTCGCGATGGTCCGGCTCGCCCGAGCGAACCCGCACCACGCAGGTGCCACAGAAGCCCTGCCTGCACGAGTAGGGCTGGTCGGGGCGGGAATCGAGGATCGTGTCGAGCACCGACCGGTCGGCGTCGACCGTGACAACCGCACCGCTGGAGGCGAATTCGATCTCGAATGCCGTGCCGTCGATGATCGGTGGCGGCGAGAATCGCTCGAAATGCAGTTCCACATCGGGCATCTCGCGCACGGCGGCGACGATCGCCGAGGTCATCGGTGTCGGGCCGCACGCGTAGACCGCGGTGCCGGGACCTACGCCCGGCAGCAGATCCGGCGCGGTGGGCAGGCCGTGCTCGTCATCGGTGCGCACGACGACATTCGCGCCGAAGCTCTCGATCTCGGCCAGGAACGGGATGGTGTCGCGACTGCGACCGCTGTAGACCAGCGTCCACGGCACACCGAGCCGGTGGGCGAGCCGTGCCATCGGCAGGATCGGGGTGATGCCGATGCCCCCTGCGACGAAATGCAGCCGCTGCGAAGGTGATCCGTGACCGGGCACCGCGAACGGGAAGGCGTTGCGCGGGCCGCGCACCACCAGCCGGGAGCCGGCGGGCAGTTCGTCGTGCACCTCGATCGAGCCACCGCCGCCACCGGGAATACGGCGCACGGCGATGCGGTACGCGCGCTCGTCGGCGGGATCGCCACACAGCGAGTACTGGCGCAGCCGACCCGACGGCAGTTCCAGATCCAGGTGCGCACCGGGCCGCCAGCGCGGCAGCACGCGACCGTCGGGGGCTTCGAGGCGAAGACTCACCACGTCCTGGTCGTGCGCTTCGATCCGGCGTTCGGTCACCACCACCGGCAGGCGGCGGTCGTCGACGCGCGGTCGCAGATCAGCTCGGTTGACCAGCGCGCTCCAGCGCAGCCGGGTAGCCGCGATGGCGTCGATGACCTTCATCGCCGGATCGTGGCGGTACTTGCCGTAGAGATCGGCGGGAATGTCGCGCGTGGTCACGACGCTGCCGAGCGGGCACCGGGCGAGGCGGCCAGATACGCGATCGCCTGCGCCGTCGAGCCGACGGATTGCGGGTTGTAGCCGGGCTGGAAGGTCGACAGCGCACTTACCAGCAACGACGGGACGCCGGGCAGCGCACCGCGCCACATCGCCCCGAACACCCCGGTGAGCAGCCGCGGGTAGCCCCGATCGGGCAACCGCGGGTCCTGCTGGACGAGGAACCGCGCACCGCGCACCAGCACGATGAGGAAGATCGGGAACACCAGCGTCATGGACGCGCAGCGACGGACGTAGCCGACGCCGAAATACTCCGCGACATCATGGGCGACGCTGCGGTGTTCGACCTCTTCGGCACCGTGCCAGCGGAACAGGTCGGCCATCCGCGGGTCGGCGCCGAACTGCTCCAGATCGGCGTTGAGAATCCAGTCGCCGAGCCAGGCGAAGAAGTGTTCGAGGCAGGCGATGAAAGCGAGGCGTTCCACCAGCATCTGGCGGCCTGCGCGATCGTCGCCACCGCGCGGGCCGAGCGAGACACGAAACAGGAATTCCATCTGCCGCAGATAGGGACTCGCGTCGATGCCATGGGCGGTGAAGACGTCGTCGAGCACCTTCGCGTGGGTTTGCGCGTGCATGGCTTCCTGCCCGATGAAACCGAGCATGTCCTCGCGCAGCTTCTCGTCCTTGACGTAGGGCAATGCTTCGCGATAGGTCTCGATGAACATGCGCTCGCCCTCGGGCAGCAACATGTTGAGCGCGCTGATCAGGTGGCCGGCGATCGGTTCCGCCGACATCCACTGGAGGTCGATGCCAGACCAGTCGAAGCTGACATTGCGCGCGTGCAATGCCACCACGCCCGGATCGATGTCCGGATGCTCTCGTCCCCAAGGAAATATCTTCATCGGTACTCCTCGATCAACCGCGCACGGCCTGCCATGCACCAGGTCGCGACGTTGCGCCCTGCTCGGTAGTTCCGATGATACAACTATCCATAACTGTACGTAACACCTAAATGTGTCAGCCGGCTTCGCCGAAGATCGCCAGCGCGACCGGAGCCGCCACCAGCAACCCGCACAGCACGGCATTGAGCACCTTGTGCTCGGCCAGAATCCCGGCGTATTCGCGCAGGATGGCGCTGGGCAGGTAGTAGCGGGCCGTCGGCGCGCCGACGGCCTTGGCGTCGATCCCGACCGAGCGCGCGAGCAACGCGGTCCGCAGCACATGGAAATTGCTGGTGACCAGCAGAATGCGGCTCTCGATCCCCTGTCTGGCCAGCAATTCGCGGCTGAACAGCAGGTTCTCGCGGGTGGTAGTCGAACGGTCCTCCCGCAGGATCTCGTCGTCGCGCACGCCGTGTTCGACGAGGTAGGCGGCCATCGCGGTGCTCTCGGCGACCTTCTCGTCGGACCCCTTGCCACCGCTGGTGACCAGCAGTGGCGTCCGGCCGTGCGCGCGGGCGGTGCGCCAGATACCGAGCGCACGGTCGAGCCTGCTCGCCAGCAGCGGCGGAACCCGGTCACCGAGCAAGCCGGAGCCGTGCACGACGATCGCGACCACGTCGTCGGTACGTGTCACCCAGCCGTAGACGAGCGAATAGAACAGGAACGCGACGAGCACGAAGCCGAGGTAGGCGGCGACGAGCACGACCGCGAGCAGCAATACCCCGAGCACCTCCCACTCGGCGATCACCGCCAGCACCAGCAACACGTACGGAACCAACAGTGCGACGCCGAGTCCGAGGGAGAGCAGGTTCGCCACGCGCACGCCCTCGCGGCGCAGCATCACCACCCCGTTGAGCATCAGCAGCCCCGACAGCGCGAGCACGAGCAATGGCGACAACGCCAGCGCGAAGAAGACCAGCATCTCGGGGCCCGCCCCTTCGGCACCCGAACCGATCAATGCGCCACCGGCACACAGAATTCCGAGCAGCAGCAACACGCCATTACTGAATCGGCGCCGCTCCTGACGGAAGCGCAGCGCGAACACACCGAGCAGAACCACACCTATCGCCAGCAAGATCACCGGTCCCACCCTAGTGAGCACAGGACGCTCGGCGGTCGCCCGTCCCGCACCCACGGCCGGTCGGCTAACTATTAGCAATCAGCGCTCGGTCGAGGATTTCCGCAGGACTACCGCGGGATCCCACGCGCGCCCGCGGCCTCGAGTCAGCGGGTAGCAAGCGAAACCGATGGCGGCCGCGCTCGCATGTCCGATGTCGGTGAACGCGCGGTTCAGGAAGATCGGCGGGAGCACGACCGCGAGGACCGCGACCACGTATAACCAGCGCCACGGCGTCACCACCCGGTACGCGAGCACCGCGGCCACACCGGCCAGCGCGTAACTGACGCCCACATCGAGGAAATACATCGCGCGTTCGGGCGCGTCGTCGCTGCGAATCGCCCACAGCAGCACGCCCTGACTGAGGTAGGTGGCGCCCACATGCGCGAGCACGACGACCACCAGCCAGCGCAGGGTGCCGAGCCAGCGTTCGACATTGGCGTGAAAGACGGTGAACAGCACCACATAGGCGAACCATCCGCCGCCGTCGGTCCAGAAAGCACTGGCGATCAGCACCCGCAGCGGATCTTCACCGAGGTGATGCAGGTTGGTCGAGCGGTGACCGAGCCACTGTTCGGCTTCATCGGGCGGGAGACGATCGATGATCACCGTCGTGACGGCGAGGGCGGTGAGCCAGAGGTAGGTGCCGGGCGCGCTGCGGATCCACCGCCATGCACGAATCGCGATTCCGCCTGGTGCGCCCACCAGGTAAGTGTGGCAGGTCGATGCGACCACATGCAGGTAGCTATGTTATTGCTAACACAGTTTCGGGTACTCACGATATGTCGGGTATCGGAACCACAACCAGCTATGACACCACGGCTCGAACACTTCGTCCCGCGGTGAGCGGCAATAGCTGGATGGACATTCGGGGAAGGAGGTGAGCCGTTATGGTCATCGACTTCTTTCAGTGGCTAGCTACCGTGATCTTCAACTTCTTCATCTGATCCGCCAGGCTCGGACCGTGATGGCGCCCACCGACCGTGGACGCCATCATCGCGTGACCGGCCGCTGTTTCCGTCCTCGGCTACCGGGTAGGCGACACCCAAGATGCCCACCGATCGAGGAGGAGGTCTACGCCATGCCGCAGCAAGCGTGGAGCGACAAGCGCGAACGCCAGTACAAAGACATCAAGAAGTCCGAGCGCGACCGTGGCCGTAGCGAAGAACGGGCCGAGGAGATCGCCGCGCGGACGGTCAACAAGACTCGCGCCCAGCACGGCGAAACAAAGGGATCCAGCAAGAAATCCGGCAGTTCCTCGCAACGACGTGGCGGTCAACGAACCCAGGGCAGCGGCAAGACCCGCGATCAGCTCTACGACGAGGCCCGGCGCCGCAATATCGACGGCCGCTCCAAGATGAACAAGCAGGAATTGGCCAACGCCCTCGGCCGCGGCTGACCCACTGCGAAAGGTTCGCCATGCAGCTCGGATTTAAATTGGCGGCCGAGGCATTCGGCCCGAAGGAACTTGTCCGACAGGCGGTTCGGGCCGAATCGGTCGGCTTCGATTTCGTCGAGATGAGCGATCACTTCCATCCGTGGCTCGACAATCAGGGCCACTCCCCCTTCGCCTGGACGGTCCTCGGCACGATCGCGGCACGCACCGAGGAAATCGGGCTCGCCACCGGCGTGACCTGCCCGATCATCCGCTATCACCCCGCGATCATCGCCCAGGCGGCCGCCACCACCGCCCTGGTATCGGACGGGCGGTTCACCCTGGGAATCGGTTCGGGCGAGCGGCTCAACGAGCACATCGTCGGGCACGAGTTCCCGCCGGTGCTGATCCGTCAGCGGATGTTGCGCGAGGCGCTCGAGATCATTCGGTTGTTGTGGCGCGGCGGCTACCGCAACTACTACGGCGAGTTTCTGGAGCTGTCGGACGCGCGGGTGTTCGATCTACCGGAGACGCTGCCGGTGATCGCGGTGGCGGCGGGCGGCCCCAGCGCGGCCAAGATCGCCGCCGAACTCGGCGACGGGCTGTTCGCGACCGCGCCGGATCCCGCACTGGTGCAGGCCTTTCAGCAGGATGGCGGCACAGGTCCGCGCTATGTCGAAGTGGGCGTCGCCTTCGCCGAGAGCGATCGCGAAGGCGCCGAGGCCGCGCTGTCGACGAACCGGTGGTCGACCGGCGGCTGGAAGGTGATGAGCGAGCTGCCCAATCCGGCGAACTTCGAAGCCGCGTCGAGCACCGTGCGAGTCGACGACATGCTCGAGTCCTTTGTCTGCGGCAACGATCCGAAACGCTACGTCGAGGCGGTGCGCAAGGCAGTCGACGCGGGTTTCGATCACGTGGTGCTGATGAACGCGGGACCGGACATGGACGCGTTCCTCGACTTCTACAGCAGCGAACTCCAGCCGCTGCTGCGCTCGGAGATCTGAGGCACCGACATGACCATGTACGTCGGCACTTCCGGTTGGCAGTACCGCGATTGGCGCGGCGTGCTGTATCCACCGAAGGTGCCGGCGAGGCTGTGGCTCGAGCAGTACGCGGAGGCGTTTTCGACCGTCGAGTCGAACAACGCGTTCTATCGATTGCCGAGCCGGGAGAACTTCGCGACCTGGCGGGAACGCACGCCCGCCGGCTTCGTCGTGGCGGTGAAGGCGAGCCGCTATCTCACCCATATCAAGCGGCTGCGCGACCCGGCCGAACCGGTGCAGCGGCTACTCGACCACGCCGCGGGCCTCGGCGAGCGACTCGGCCCGATCCTGCTCCAGCTGCCGCCGACCCTGCGCGCGGACTCCGATCTCCTCGACACCTGCCTGCGCTGCTTCCCGGATTCGGTGCGGGTAGCGGTGGAACCGCGCCACGATTCCTGGTGGACCGACGAGATCCGCACGGTCCTGAAATCCCGTGGCGCGGCACTGTCCTGGGCAGATCGCGACTCCCGCCCGGTCACGCCGCTGTGGCGAACCACCGACTGGGCCTACCTGCGCCTGCACGCGGGCCGCGCCACTCCCCTACCGTCCTACGGCAAGCAGGCGCTGAGCGGCTGGGCACATCGGCTGCTCGACACCTGGTCGCCCGACGACGACAGCTACGTCTACTTCAACAACGACCACGGTGGCGCGGCGGTGCGCGACGCGGTCACCTTCGCCCACCTCGCGGCGGGTGCGGGCGCCGACGTGACCCGGGTGCCCGACTTGGCGACCCACGAACGGTCGCGGTCGTGACCACCGCGACCGATCGCACCGAGGCATATGCCGAATTCGTCGACGATCTGACGAGGCTGTTCGAACCGGGGTGAACCGGGCTCACCAGCCGGGATCGACGTCCAAGGGAACGTTGATCCAGCTCGGCCGGGACGGATCCAGCTCGAGATGCTGGGTGCGCAGCCCGCTCTCGTTCAGCAACGGCCGCAACGGGATTCCGCTGGGGAAGTTGCCCGCGAACACATCCACCCGAAGCCGATGGCCCGGCAACAGCACACCGTCGGTGGCGCGGATGCCGATGTCGATGGTGGTCGGCTCGCCGGGCACGATCGGTTGGCGGGTGTCGAGGGTGAGGATCGGGTAGGGGTCGGTGTAGTCGCCGTTGGGTGAGCGGGTCGACTTGGCTTCGTCGACCGCGCGGAGCGAGGCCATCAGCTGGCCCTGGGTCCACACTGTCGAAGTGCCGTCGGGCGCGACGTCGTTCACCGTGACGGTCCAGTAGCCGTCGGTGGTGTCGAGCACGGTGTTGAGGTGCGCGGCGATCTCACCGGAGATCCTGGTCGGCTGGGTCACCGGGGCAGTGGTGAAGGTGAGCGCGGCGCCCTCACTGATCCTGGCGTCCTTCGCGCAGATATCGGGCAGCGGAATCATGCCCGCCGTGCCCTGCGCCGCGTCCCGCGAACAGATCGTCGTCAGGCTCGGATCGACCGAAACACGCTGGGCCGCACCGGGCGCGGCTACCAAACTGCCGTCGTACCGCGCGCCCGGCGCGGTCCCCGACGAGGCGCCGTCGAGATACATCCGCCGGTACTGCATGCCAGGGCGCGGAAACTCCACATCGGTGGTCCACTGCCCACTTCCCTGCTGCCACAGGGTGACCGGGTCGTAGCGATCGATGCCGTTGTCGATTCCCTTGAGCCACTTGTCGAACCACGCGCGCTGCAGCGATTCCAGCGGCGCGGGCGCATTCGGCTGACCGAGGCCCGAGCTCACCGTCACGTGGTAGACGTCGCCCATGATGAGCTTCTTCTGCTCGGCTGGCACGTCGACGGCGTTGTAGATGCGCGGAGTCGAGTAGGTGAAGATGTCGTGCCAGCCGCCGTAGAGGAAGGTCGGCACCTGCACCTTGTCGGGCTCGCCGACCCAGGCGGTCCGCAGCGGGCTCTCGTCGTCGAGAATCGCGGCCATCTCCGGTGGGATCTGTTCGACGGTCGGCGTGGCCAGTGCGGCGATGAGCACGTTGAAGAAGGTGAACGGGTCACGGATCCGGTCGGCCATCCAGGTCCAGTCGAACTTGCCGGTGAGGATCGCGACCACATCCGGCAGCAGTTTCGCGCCGTCGACGGCGAGCAGCCAGAGCGGGATGAAGCCGATGCCGAGCGCGCCACCGGGGGCGGCGACATCGCGGATCAGGTCGTTACCGGGGACGATCGGGAAGATCGCCTTCAGCGCCTCGGGATGGCGCTGCGCGGTCTGCAGCTGGTTGATCCCCGAATAGGAGATGCCGCTCATCCCGATCTTGCCGTCGGACCAGCCCTGTTTCGCCGCCCAGTCGACGACTTCCACGCCGTCGAGCTGTTCGCGTTCGCCGAACACCTGCCAGGTGCCCTGCGAGAAACCGGTGCCGCGCACGTCGACGACCACCTGGGTGTAGCCGCCGCGGATCAGGTTCCGGTCGACGCCGAAGGTGCGGGCGGCGCCGCCGGGCAGCGCCTTCATCATGTCGCTGAGGCTGCTGAAACCGAACGGCGAGAAGTCCAGGTTCTGCAGCACCGGCATCAGCACGTCCGACAGGCCGGGCACCGCGAGCGCCGAGTCGGCGATGTTGGTGACCAGCTTGGTGTAGGGCGTCATGTTGACGATGGTGGGTGTCGGCTCCGCGATCGGCTGACCGTCGGCGCCGGCCGGGTGATAGACGTTGGCTTTCAATACGGTGCCGTCACTCATCGTGATCGGCACATCCCACTCGATGAAGACATTGGGGAATTGCTGGGGCCCGTTGTGGGTGGCGACGAACTGCGCGTCGAGACCCTCAGCGTTCGGCGATGCTTGTCCGACCGGTGCGGATGCCACGGCGCCTGCCAACACGACGACGGATGCGACCAGCGCAGCCAGCCGCCCACGATGTTTGATCATGCTTCGGTTCAGCCCTCCACCATCGGGAACCACAACGTTCCCGTACCGGGAAGTAACGTAGCGCGCGTCACGTTCGATCGCAAGAACATGTTCTGGGCAAGCCATGATCAGCGCCCGCGCGAATCCCGCACCGGTCACCTGACAGAATCGACACTGTGACAGCGCCCGAACTCGACGACGGCCGCCGATACCGTGGCGCCGCACCCGGGCAACGTCAGCAGGAACGCCGCACCCGGCTGATCGAAGCGGCCACCGAAGCCTTCGGTGTCGACGGCTACCGCAACACCACGGTCACCACGATCTGCGCGGCGGCAGGTGTCGGCAAGCGCTACTTCTACGAATCCTTCGCCGACAGTGAGGATTTGCTGCTCGAGGTGTATCGCGAGACAGCCGCCAGGATGATCGAGGCGATCCATACCGGCCTGCGCGATCCCGACGCCGACGTCGAGACCCAGGTGCGCGTCGCGCTCACCGCGTACTTCCAGCTCATCCTCGACGACCCACGGGTTCCCCGGATCGCGTTCTTCGAGATCCTCGGCGTGAGCGCTGCGGTGGACCGGGCCTACTACGGCGTTCTCGACGCCCTGGTCGACATCTGCCTGGCCCTGATCACCCCGCACGTCGACCTCGAAACCCACCCCACCGTCAGCGTGCGCACAGTGCTGTTCGGCCTGGTCGGCGCCATCGTGATCATCGCCCAGAAGTGGGTGCTCGACGACTACCGCCAACCGATGACCGATGTGGTGGACAGCGCGTGCCTGGTGGTCAACGCGGTGCTGACGAAGATCGGCCCGGACGGCAGGTCGATTCTCGGTTGACGACGCGGGCGGTGCTCGCGCGTATTCTCGGGCGGTGACGCCAGAACTCCGGCACCTGCGTTATCTGGCCGCCGTCGCCGAGCACGGGAATTTCACCCGGGCAGCCGAGGAGCTGCACGTGTCGCAGCCGACGCTGTCGCATCAGATCAAGCAGCTCGAGCGGGCCGTGGGGGCGGTATTGCTCGATCGGGCGGGGCGCAGTGTGCGGCTCACCGACGCCGGGGCGGCCTATCTCGCGCATGCCCGCCGGGCCGTCGAGGAGGTCGCGGCGGCGCAGCGGGCCGTGCACGATGTCACCGATCTGAGTCGCGGGCTGCTCCGCTTCGCCGCGACGCCCACTTTCACGCCCTACCTGGTGGGGCCGCTCATCGCGGGGTTTCGGGCGCGCTATCCGGGGATCACCGTCGAGTTCGGCGAGTCCTCCCAGGACACCATCGAGTCCGAACTGCTCGACGACCGCATCGACCTCGGCATCGCCTTCGCGCCGCCGCGTCTGCCCGGCATCGCGGCCGAAGCGTTGTTCGAGGAGAACCTGGCCGCGGTACTCGGCGTCGCCGCCCACCCCTCGCTACCGGAAACCATGGCACCCGGCGATCTGGTCGGCCACGATCTCGCCCTGCTCAATCCGTCGTTCGCGACGCGCCATCACATCGACAGCTACCTGCGCGCGCAGGATATTTCGCCCCGAATCGCCTTGGAGGTCGACTCGATTCAGGCGCTGCTGGAGGCGGTGTCCGCTTCGAGTCTGGTGACGATCCTGCCCGAGGCGGTCACCGGCACCCACCCACAGCTGACACGAATTCCGTTGTGGCCCAGCTTACCTCGCAGAACAGTCACTCTGCTGCGCGCGGCCGAGGGTCATCGTAGTGCCGCCGCAACGGCGTTCGCAGAATTGGTGCGCGAACACGTGCGGTGAGCTTCGACCGCTGTCGTGTCCACTCAGCGCAGCAGCGCGACGATCGCGTCTTGGTCGAGACGCTCGGCGTTCTGCAGCGCGGTGCGGCCTTCGGCGTCGCGGATCTGCGGGTCGGCGCCCGCGGCGAGCAGTGCGGTGACGGTTTCCTGGTAGCGCGGAGAGCCGTCGCCATAGACGACCGCCTCCTGCAGTGCCGTCCACTGCGGCTTGTTCACATGGTTGACGTCGACGCCCGCGGCGATCAGCATTCGCACGGTAGTCACATGCGCGTGCTCACTCGCCGGGATGAGTGCCGTGCCGCCGTAACGGTTCACGCTGCGCAGGTCGGCGCCGTGGCGCAGGGTCGCTTCGAGGATCTGGTCGAGGCCCTCGGCGCCGGCGTACAGGTAGGCGGAGTCCTGGAGGTCGTCCTTGGCGTTCACGTCGGCGCCCGCCTCGATCAGCGCCACCGCTGCCTCGGCGGCCTTGTTCTTGGTGGCGGCGACCAGTGGGGTGCGGCCGTGGTCGCCGCGCGTCTCCATGTCGGCGCCGCGGGCGATCAGGTCACGGACCTGCGCGGTGTCGTTGCCCGCTGCCGCGGCGTAGAGATCGTCGTCCAGCGTGTGATCGAGCTGCCGAGCCTGCGGAGCGGCGGCGGACCCTGCTGAGGTCGCGGCCGGCGCCGCCGAGGTCGACGCGCCGGTTCCCGCCGTCCCGGGGTCGGCGGAGCAGGCACCGACGCCCACCGCGAGAATCGCGAGCGCGAGCACGGCCGCGCGGGGGCCACGAACTGTCGGGCGAGCCGGATTCATATCTCTCCTCTGGTCAGGTCCCTTCCACCGTGCCCACCCGATCGCCCCGCGTCCAGGACGCGGCGCCGATCGCGACCATCGACACCGTCTATGCGTCGCGGCCCAGCAGGGATGCGCCCGCCGGCCGCCCGCCGCATCCGGGTCAACCGCGGTGACCGCAGGGTGAACAGCGCGGAACCATCACCGGTGTGTATTGCCCTGTGCGACACCATGTGCCCAGACTGAATGCCTGTTCGACAGCGTGGTCGAGATCCCTGCCGCCCCACGCGGTTCCCCGTGCGTTCCGGGTCGGCGACCATCGACGAGCCGAAGGATGCGCGATGCCGTTTCTGTTGATCTCCGGAGTCTTCGTCGCCAAAGGCGCACAGCCCGATGGCGATTCGGTCCGCTTCCGACCTGACGACCCCGCCCTGTGGGATCGCGTCGGCGGTCCGCATCGCGTCAAACGCAACGCCTCGGGTGCCGCGCAGTTGCGCCTCGACGGCATCGACTCACTCGAAACGCACTACACGCCCAGGCACGGCACCCGCATGCACCAGCCGCTCGAACTGGCCCACGCCGCCGCCGGGGAGCTGCTGGCGTGGCTGGGGTTCACCGGCGTCGTGCGTAACGCGAGCGAGACGGTGACCAGCACCGATCAGGCCGACGTACCCGGTTTCATCCTGACCCGCGGCGCCGACCTGCACGGACGATGCGTCGCGTTCGCCGGGCGTGGACCCGCACCCGGCGACTCGGGCAGCGAGACCTTCGTCGATGTCGCGCTGCTGCGGCTCACCCTCAACCACCATCAGCTGGCGACCGGCCTGGCCTACCCCACGTTTTACCGCAGCCTGTTCCCCGCCTTGCGCGACGAGTTCATCGCGGTCTCGACCGCGGCCGCCGGCCTCGGCGTCTGGCCCGCCGACGCGACGACGACCGGTGCCACCATCACCTCCCCGACCTCCCTCACCGACGACATCGTCTTGCTCCCCAAGCTGTTCCGCCGCCTCGCGGATTACCTCGAACTCGGTGACGGCGACCTGTCGCTCGACGGCTTCCCCGCCTTCCTCGCCCAGGCGGCCGACCGCTTCTTCATCCTGTCGACCGGCCACTCCACCACCGGACTCGACGCGATCACGGTGATCGACGGTGCGACCGTCCGCCTCACCCACCCGCCTACCGATCTGGTTTTCGACGAAAAGTAGGCACCGCCCCCGTTGATCGTCGCGGTCTGCGGGTAACCCAGGCATATGACCACTAACGAGAACCGACAGCTCGATGAGGTCATCGAGCGGTTGATCATCAGGTACCCCACCATCGAACCCGCTGAGCTCGCCGACATCGTGCACAACGTGTACGACGCGTTCGGAAAAGTGCACATCCGCGACTATGTCCCGCTGCTCGTCGAGCATCACGTGAAGGAAGAACTCGGCACTCCGACCGGACAGATCCCACCCATCCCGGACTGATCGGGCGCGCGACCCCGCTAGCGTTGGCGTAGCTCACGTCAACAATGAGGAGGTTCGCATGCCCGACACCGTCCGCGGGGTCATCGCTCGCGCGCAGGATGCGCCGGTCGAAACCGTCGATGTCGTGATTCCCGATCCGGGGCCGCACGATGTGGTCGTCCGCGTCCAGTCCTGCGGGGTGTGCCACACCGATCTGCACTATCGCCAGGGTGGGATCAACGACGAGTTCCCGTTCCTGCTCGGTCACGAGGCTGCCGGTGTGGTCGAGTCCGTCGGCGCCGCCGTGACCCATGTGGCCGAGGGCGACTTCGTCGTCCTCAACTGGCGCGCGGTCTGCGGTGAGTGCCGAGCGTGTCGTCGCGGGCGCCCCTGGTACTGCTTCGACACCCACAACGCCAGCGTCCCGATGACGCTCACCGACGGCACCCCACTCACCCCGGCCCTCGGAGTCGGCGCGTTCGCCGACAAGACCCTTGTGCACGAAAAGCAGTGCACCAAGGTCGATTCCGAGACCGACCCAGCTGTCGCGGGCCTGCTCGGCTGTGGCGTGATGGCCGGCATCGGCGCCGCCATGAACACCGGAAACGTCTCGCGCGGTGACAGTGTCGCGGTGATCGGCTGCGGCGGTGTGGGTGACGCCGCCATCGCCGGTGCGCGCCTCGCCGGGGCGGGCACGATCATCGCGATCGACCGCGATCAGCGAAAGCTGGACTGGGCCAAGGACTTCGGTGCCACCCACACCATCGACGCGACCAGCGAAGACGTCGTGGAACGGATCAAGGAACTCACCGACAGCTTCGGTGCCGACGTGGTGATCGACGCGGTCGGCCGCCCGGAGACCTGGCAGCAGGCGTTCTACGGCCGCGATCTGGCAGGCACGGTGGTGCTCGTCGGTGTTCCCACTCCGGAGATGAAGCTGGAGATGCCGCTCATCGATCTGTTCTCGCACGGTGGGTCACTGAAGTCGTCCTGGTACGGCGACTGCCTGCCCGAACGCGACTTCCCGATGCTCATCGACCTCTACCGGCAGGGCAGGTTGCCGCTGGACCGGTTCGTCACCGAGAAGATCGGCATCGACGAGGTGGAGCAGGCGTTCGCCGCGATGGCCGAGGGCAAGGTGCTGCGTTCGGTGGTGGTCTGGTGACCCGCATCGAAAGAGTCGTCACCTCGGGCACTTTCGCGCTCGACGGTGGCACCTGGGATGTCGACAACAATGTGTGGCTGATCGGTGACGACAACGAGGTGCTCGTCATCGACGCCGCCCACGACGCCGATGCCATCGCCGCCGCGGTCGGCGACCGCCAGGTCACCGCGATCCTGTGCACCCACGGCCACAACGACCACGTGACCGTCGCCCCGGAACTCGCGAAGCGCCTCGACGCACCCGTCCTGCTCCACCCCGGCGACGAGCCACTCTGGCGCATGACCCACCCCGACGCCGACTACCGCTCCCTGGCCGATACTCCACGAATCACCGTGGCGGGCACCGACATCGACATCCTGCATACTCCCGGCCACTCCCCCGGCTCGGTCTCCCTGCACGTCCCCGATCTCGCGGCCCTGTTCACCGGCGACACCCTGTTCGCCGGCGGCCCCGGCGCCACGGGCCGCTCGTTCTCGGACTTCGACACGATCATCGACTCCATCCGGGACCGGCTCTTCGCCCTCCCCGACGCCACGACGGTCCACACCGGCCACGGCGACAACACGGCCATCGGCACCGAACGGCCCGCACTCGCCGACTGGATCGCCCGAGGACACTGAACTCGCCCCCGTGACGCGTGCCCGCTAACGATGGGCGCGGGCGCGCGCACGGGCGCCGAGTGCGATGGCCGATACGCCGAGGACGATCGCGATCGCCGCGCCGACGATGCCGTTTCCGGTGCCGGGACCGCCGTCCGCGGTCGCGACGCCGATCGCGCCGACGATCGCCGCGACCGCGCCCCCACCGATCGCGATGATCGATCGGATCGGATTTCCGTCGCGGACCAGGGCCCAACCGCCCACGATCGCGGCGGCCAGGCCGAGGAAGGCGGCCGAAGTCGCGAAGAAGCGGTCGGTCGTCATCCCAGAGGAGTCGGCGAGAGTGCTGGTATCCGCCGAGGCAGGGGCGGCGGCGATGAGAACGATGGCCACGGTGACAGTGGCTGTGGTGAGCGGGCGGATGGACATGGGTGCTCCTTCGTCTCTGGTCACTCGCTGGGTTCTCGGTACCGGCAGCTGGCGGTGGCCGCTCCGTCGGTGACTGCTTCCATCGTCGACGTGTACAAGGGCTCGGTCATCGTGCGGCCGTGGACAATTCGCGCTGCGACGAGGGCGGCAGTGGGATACCGCGACGGCAGGCGGTAGCGCCGGGACTACCACGATCGCGGTAGCCGCAGGATCATCCCGATGCTGGACGCGGTCCCGATCGAGCCGGGCTAGGGTGCACAGATGAGCAGGGCACGAGTCATCGATTGCGCGATCGCGGTCGCAGTGGCCGCGGTCCCGCTGGTCACCGGGCTGACCACGGAGCCCGCCGGATCCCGCCTCGACGTCCTCGGCTACGGGTTGCTCGTCATCAGCGGGCTCGCCCTCGTCGAACGCAGGCGCGCGCCGGTGGCCGTGCTGATCGTGACCGGGTTGTGCGCGTTCGGCTATCAGGCGCTCGATATCGACCTGCCCGCTGTCGCGTTCCTGTTCGCGGTGTATTCCACCGTCCGGGCCGGTCACCACGTTGTGGCGGTACTGGCCTCGGTGGCGCTGATCGCGGCGCTACCCCTCGCGGCCATGCTGTCGCTGCACGACATCGCCGCATCGCTCGCTCGGGGCCGCGACGCGCTGGAGATCGCCTGGCTGATCGCGGCGGGCGCGGCGGGTGAGGCATTGCGCCAGGCCGAACGCCGGGCCGACGAAGCAGAACGGACCACAGAGGAAACCGCGCGCCGCCGGGCCGACGAGGAGCGCTTGCACATCGCACGCGAGCTGCACGATTCGCTCACCCATCAGATCTCGGTGATCAAGGTGCAGTCCGAGGCCGCTGTTCATGTGGCACGCAAGCGTGGCGACGAGGTCCCGGCAGCGCTGCTCGCCATCCGCGAAGCCGGTCGCGAGGCGGCTCGCGAGCTGCGCGCGACCCTGGAAGCGCTGCGTGACGACGACACCTCCCCGCGCCCCGGCCTCGCCCACGTCCCCGAGTTGGTGGAGCGTGTCCGGTCCGCGGGCCTCGACACGACCCTCACGATCGAAGGTGCGCACCCGAACGTGCCCGTCGCGGTCGACCGGACCGTCTACCGGATCGTGCAGGAGTCCCTCACCAACGTCACCCGCCATGCCGCCGCCGCGACGGCCACGGTCCGAATCGATTACGGCGCAGACAGTCTCGTCGTCGATGTCGAGGACGACGGAACCGCGAATCCCGCCGCTGTTCCGGTCCCCGGAGTCGGATTGCTCGGGATGCGCGAACGCGTCACCGCACTCGGCGGCCACCTGCACGCCGCGCCACGAGCCCGCGGCGGCTTCGCCGTGCACGTCGAATTACCCGTGGAAAGAACATGATTCGGGTCCTGCTCGTCGACGACCAGCCGCTCATCCGCAGCGGCTTTCGCGCACTCCTCGACATCGAGGACGACATCGAGGTGGTCGCCGAAGCCGCCGACGGACGCGAAGGCGTCGAACTTGCCCGCGAACACCTGCCCGACATCGCGCTCATCGACATCCAGATGCCGGTGGTCGACGGCATCGAAGCCACCCGCCGTATCGCCGCGGACCCGGCCCTGTCCGGCGTCCACGTCGTCATCCTGACCAATTACGGCCTCGACGAATACGTTTTCGACGCCCTGCGCGCGGGTGCCGCGGGCTTCCTCGTCAAGGACATCGAGCCAGAGGACTTCCTCCACGCCATCCGGGTGGCCGCCCGCGGCGATGCCCTCCTCGCCCCCTCGATCACCCGCCGCCTGATCCACCGCTACCTCACCCAGCCGCGCACCCCCACCCCCGGCGCCGCCATGAACGAACTGACCACCCGTGAACGCGAAGCCGTCACTCTCGTGGCGCAAGGCCTGTCCAACGACGACATCGCCCGCCACATGGTGATCAGCCCCCACACCGCCAAAACCCACATCAACCGGGCCATGACCAAACTCCACGCCCGCGACCGAGCCCAACTCGTCGTCCTCGCCTACGAATCCGGCCTGGTCACCCCTGGAACCCCGTGACCCTCAGCCGCGAAGTAGCTCAGTTCAGTCGCTTGTGCATTTTGACCGAGGTCGCCT
Source organism: Nocardia sp. FBN12 (assembly GCF_054031145.1). Taxonomy (NCBI): domain Bacteria; kingdom Bacillati; phylum Actinomycetota; class Actinomycetes; order Mycobacteriales; family Nocardiaceae; genus Nocardia; species Nocardia sp. FBN12. Next base: position 624,997 of record NZ_CM132926.1, on the reverse strand, counting down.
CATAACCGAGCGTCTCGTAGAGGCCTCGTGCCCTCGTGTTGAACCCGAAGACTTGCAGGCCGAGGGTGTGCGCGCCCTGCTCACGGGCATATTCCTCGCCGAGGAGCATGACCGCGCGGCCAAAGCCCCGACCGCGCTTGTCGGCGTCGATCAGGATGTCCCAGATCCACCAGGCGCCGGGGTCGGGGCTCGTGTCCGGGCCGATCCAGAGGTAGCCGAGAATGTCGCCGGCATCATCGACCACATCGAAGACCGCGTGACCCGGAGCCGGTGCACCGGAGGGAAATGAGCCGGCCACGCTGTCGTCCGCCTGCCGCAGGGCGGCCTCGGGCGTCTGACCCACGGCGACAAGATCTTTGGCGTATTCGTCTCGACTGCGCTCGAGCCAGGCAGGGAATTGTCGCGCGGCCATGCGACGGAGGGCTACAGACATCGGAACAGCCTTCCACATCGCGAGATGTTCCCACCGAGGTGGACTAATTGTCGCGTCTGGCCGACATCACGAGCGCGATGATGAGCGCGAAGGCGACGAATGCTGTTCCGGTGCGCAGGAAATGGAATATGTCCCAGCGGGTGAGGATCGCGGCGTAGTCCGCCGGTGCGCCGTCGAGTGCCCACCGGTTGATCCGGTGGTTGATCGGCACATTGCCCAGTCTGGTGATGGCGAACGAGGCGAGCACCAGTGTCGTGGCGAGCGCGGCGACGATCCGGTCCCGACCGGTCGCGAGTACGGCCGCACCCAGACAACTCAGCGCGGCGGCGGCCATCGTGGCCTGCATGCTGTTGCTGTTGTTCTGCATCAGTTCGGTGTGGAATTCCAGGCGCACCTGCAGCGGGACGCGATGGAAGGTCGGGACGAGATTGGCTGCGCCGTAACCGAATGCGCCGACCAGGAGGTCGATGGTGAGCAGGGCGAGCGAGCGGATACTTCGGACGAGCACGGAGATCTCCGCACTTCGCTTCTCGCGGCGACCTGATCAACGCCGTCGTCGAACGCACGACCGGACAGGCCGTGGCGGCGATGCGCGCCGCCGACCTCGACAGCGGGCCCGCGACCGACGCGCTGCTGCGCATGCTGGATGTCGGCTGGCGATTCTTCCGGGTGTCACCGCTGGCCCACCATGTCGGTTCCTTCGCCCGGCAGCGCGACGAGGACCGCCAGCTCCCGGTCAACGACCGCCTGCTTCGACTCGTCACCCGGGGCCAGCAGGCGGGCGAGTTCGATGACGCCATGGCGGCACAGTGGCTCGTCACCGCGATCGTCGCGGTCAGCCATGCCGCGGGCGACGAGGTCAGGTCAGGCCGGATGACGCAGGCGGAGGCGGAGGTGGTGCTGCGCGACAGCGTTGTACGACTGGTCGGCGCCGGCGGGAGTTGAGCCGAAGACTTCCGCGACTCACCGGCCGAGGAAAGGTGTCAGCGGTGCCGCACCCGTTGTGATCGCGCTGCGCGCAACCCGTGAATCCCGCATCCCCCTGCGCGATCGTGGACCCATGACTTCCACCGCCGCGCCATCGACCACCGATTCCGAGCTGGACGCCGTCTTCGCCCCGATCTTCGACCGGATCGCCGCAGGCGCGGTCGAGCGGGAAGCCGACCGGCGGCTGCCGTTCGACGAGGTGGGCTGGCTGAAAGAGGCCAGGTTCGGCGCCCTGCGGGTGCCGGTCGAGTTCGGTGGGTACGGCGTGCGTGTGCGGCAGTTGTTCCGGCTGCTCATCGACTTGGCGGCGGCCGAGTCGAACCTGCCGCAGGCACTGCGGGTGCACTGGTCGTTCGTCGAGGATCAGCTCCTGGCCGAGGACGGTCCGGAGCGGGAGCGGTGGTTGCGGGCGGTCGCGGCGGGCACCCTGGTCGGCAATGCGATCACCGAACCGGGGGTGGGTGCGGTCGATCGGTACCGCACCCGGCTGACGCGCGACGTTGACCGACTGTTGCTCAACGGCGTGAAGTACTACAGCACCGGATCGCTGTTCGCCGATCACATCCTCGTCGCGGCCGACCGCGACGGTGAGCGGCTCGGCGTGCTGGTCGACGCGAATGCCGATGGGGTTGTGCAGCACGATGACTGGGACGGTTTCGGGCAGCGTCTCACCGCGAGCGGCACCACCGAGTTCACCGACGTCATCGTCGCCGAGGACCGCGTCCTCGGCCCCGGTTACGGTGTCGCGGGCCCCACCTACGGCACCGCCTATCTGCAGCTGGTGCAGCTCGCGGTGCTCGCGGGGATCGCCGCACGCGCCGAACGCGATGCCAGAGAGTGGGTGAGTGCGCGCACCCGCACCTACACCCACGCCGCCGCTGATCTGCCGCGCGAAGATCCGCTTGTCCAGCAGGTGATCGGCAAGCTGTCGGCGGCGGCGTTCACCGCGCGAGCGGCGGTGCTCGCGGTGGCGGATGTGCTCGACCGGGTCCTCGACGCAGGGGCGAAGGACGAGCAGGATCTCGTGGCCGCCGAATTGGCCGCCGCGCAAGCACAACTCGGGGTGATCGACATCGTGCTCGACGCCACCACGCGATTGTTCGAACTCGGCGGAGCCTCGATCGTGTCCGAACGACTACGCCTGGACCGACACTGGCGCAACGCACGCACCGTCTCCGTGCACAATCCCACCCTCTTCAAAGCGCGTGCGGTCGGCGACTACCTACTCAACGGTACCGACCTGCCCTTCGGGTGGAGTGCGGGCGAACGTACCGCGGGCGCGGCGGCGCAACACGATGGCAGGTCGGCGGAATCCGAGCTCGACGCCTCGGCGAAGGACCTTCGCTCGGAGGCGAGCGCCGCGCTTTCCGCGGAGGCGACGCGATGAGCAGGCCGATCCGGTTCAACGCCTTCGACATGAACTGTGTCGCCCACCAGTCGCCGGGGCTGTGGCGGCACCCGGAAGATCAATCGCACCGCTACACCGACATCGGCTATTGGACCGAGCTGGCGAAACTGCTGGAACGCGGCCGGTTCGACGGGATCTTCATCGCCGACGTGCTCGGCACCTACGACGTGTACGGCGGCAACGACATCGCCGCACTGCGCCAGGGCGCGCAGACACCGGTCGCCGACCCGCTGCTGCTGGTGTCGGCGATGGCGGCGGTGACCGAGCACCTCGGTTTCGGGATCACCACCGGCACCGGCTTCGAACACCCGTTTCCGTTCGCTCGCCGCCTGTCCACCCTCGACCACCTCACGAACGGGAGGCTCGGCTGGAACGTGGTGACCGGGTATCTGCCCTCCGCCGCACGAAATTTCGGCGCCGACGACCAACTCGACCACGACGAGCGGTACAACCAGGCCGACGAATACCTCGAGGTGCTCTACAAGCTCTGGGAGGGTTCGTGGGAGGACGACGCGGTCGTGCGCGATGCCGAACGCGGCGTCTACACCGATCCGTCGAAGGTGCACCACATCGGCCATTACGGCAAGCACTACACCGTGCCGGGCATCCACGTCTGCGAACCGTCGCCACAGCGCACGCCGGTGATCTACCAGGCGGGCGCCTCACCGCGCGGTGTGCGGTTCGCGGCCGAGAACGCCGAGGCGATCTTCATCGCCGGCCCGTCGAAACGAGTGCTGGCGCAGACCGTTTCGCGTGTTCGTGACGCACTGGAGGCCGCGGGCCGTGACCGGTACGCCGCCCGGATCTACGCGCTGGCGACCATCATCACCGACGAGACGGACGAGGCTGCGCGGGCCAAACGCGCGGAGTACCTGTCCTACGCGAGCATCGAAGGCGGGCTGGTGTTCATGTCCGGCTGGATGGGAATCGACCTGTCGCGCTACGACCTCGACGATCCGATCGGCGACGTGCAGAGCAACGCCATCCAGTCGGCGGTCGCGGCGTTTCAGGAATTCGACGACGACGGTCGCGAATGGACGGTGCGCGATATCGGACGCTGGGCGGGCATCGGCGGCATGGGCCCGGTATTCACGGGCTCCGGCGAAACCGTCGCCGACCTGTTGCAGGAGTGGGTCACCGACACCGACCTCGACGGGTTCAACCTCGCCTACGCGATCACGCCGGGCACGTTCGAAGATATTGTGCGCCACGTTGTTCCGGTATTGACCGAGCGCGGGGTCTACCGCACTGGATACGAGCCGGGCACATTGCGCAATGTTCTGTTCGGCGCCGGTGACCGGCTTCCACCGGAGCACCGCGGCGCCGGGTATCGCGTCGGCGGTCCGCGTTCCACCGCTCTGCCACCCGAGCAGTCGCGTCCCGAACCGGTGGAGGTACCCACAGTTCCGGCCTGACGGCCACCGGCCCCAGCCGCGCTCCAGCCGTCTCCGTCGATGTTCGCGCCAGGCCGACCCCGGCCCGGCGAGATCGGCGTGCGTGCATTGACATACGTTGTGGTACAAGGTATTTAGATCGATTCCCGCTGATCGCAACACTCATCATCGGACCGAGGCAAGCGCACCATTCCGGTATGACATCGCAGACTCCCGTTTCCCGTTCCTCTCGTTCGGCCGCGGTAATCGGCGCCGGCCAAACCGGCGTCACTGCGGCGCTAGGTCTTCTCGACGCCGGTTTCACCGTGACCCTCTACAGCGACCGAGATCAGCGCGCACTCCGCGACGACGTTCCCGCCACCGGCACCGCCCTGGAGTTCGGCGAGACCCAGCAGGCCGAGGCCGCGCTCGGACTCGACAGCTATACCGGCCGCGCGCCCCGCCACACGGGGCTCAGTGTGCGCATCGCCGGGCCGGAGAACGCCGAATTGATCGCCTTCGACGGCACTTTCGAGGGTTACGTCGGCGTCGCCGTCGACACCCGGCTCAAGGCCGACGAACGTCTCACGACCTTCATCGAACGCGGCGGCGATTTCGTCGTCGAACCGGTCACCCCTGAATCCCTCGACGCCATCGCCGCCGGCAACGACCTCACCCTGGTCGCCACCGGCCGCGGCGGGCTGGCCGACCTGTTCCCGATCGACGAGGAGCGCACCGTCTACGACAAGCCGCAGCGCTCGCTGCTCACGGTCACCGTGACCGGCCTCGACTTCGACCCCGGAGTGTTCGCGCACCGCAGCCCCGCCGGTGGCGCGCACAGCTTGTTCTCCATTCTCGCCGAACAGGGCGAGGCGTGGTGGGGTCCGTACCTGCACAAGGACGCGGGCCCGAGCTGGGCGTTCCTCGGCTGGGCCCGCCCCGGCAGCGACTGGGAAACCCGTTTCGCCGCAGCCGATTCCGCCGAATCGGCGTTGCGGATCGTGCAGGATCTCTACCGCGACTACATCGACTGGGATCTACCGGAAGTGCAGGCCACCCAGGTGATCGCCGAAGACCCGCACTCCTGGCTCAAGGGCGCGGTCCGACCGGTCGTGCGGGCCGGGGTGGGGCGCACCGCGGGCGGTCATCCGGTCGCCGCCCTCGGTGACACCGCGGTCGCCTACGACCCGGTCGCGGGTCAGGGCGCGCAGAGCGGGCTGATCCAAGCGCAGCGCCTGGTCGCGGCTGCCGCCGTGCACGACGGACCGTTCGACGAGCAGTGGATCAGCGACCAGTACGCCGCCTTCCTCGCTGCCCGCAGCGACGCCGCCGCCAAGGTGACCCGCCTGTTCCTCAGCGACCCGGAATTCGCCGACATCAGCGGCCAGTTCTTCGCCACCGCCGCGGTGAACCCGAAGTTCGCCTCGGCATTGGTCGGCTTGCTGCACCGCCCACAGCCGTTCCTGCCCATCGACTCCCCCGCCGACGCCGCCGCCTACGTCGCCGAGGTCACCGGGGCCGACGCGGGCGAGTTGCTGGCGAAGTTCGCCCCGGCCGGGCGCTTCGAACGCTCGACATTCGCCCCGGCAGCCGTCGGGTAACGCGCACACCGGGTCCGGCCGACCACTACGCACACCCGCGGTCGGCCGGACCGATAGTTGCTCGGCGATCACCGAGCCATGTGACCTGCCCGGCGAGACCCGGGACAGGCGCTACGCGCGAACCCCGGGGCGGGTGACCTCCCAGGCCGCCTCGATCATCTGGAAGATCTCGTCGACCGCAGCCGCTGGATCGGCGGCCTCCCGGCCCAGCGAATAGGCGTCGATCACGAACCTGGCGATGGCCGCGCTCTCCGTCGCGGTCCGCGCCAGTGCGGGATCGGCGGCGATGGCCGCTGCCAGCGCCTGCGCATGACGTAGCCGCATCGACTCCCCGTACCTGCGCAGCGCGGGCGATCCGTCGATCATGCGCCAGATCGGGGCGGCGCCGTCCGCCGAGCAATGTCGCACCATGGAATGGATTTCGCGACGCAGCGCGGGGATGAGCGGTTCGTCGGCCGCCCGGTCGGTGACCGCGCGCACCAGTCCTTGCTCGAAGACTTCATCGCGCTCGAACACCAGGGCCTCTTTGGCGGCGAAGTGGGCGAAGAGCGTGGTGACAGCCACGTCGGCCGCAGCGGCCACTTCGCGGATGCCCACCTCGTCGTACCCGCGTTCCAGGAAGAGCCGCAGGGCGGTATCGGCGATCTTCTGGCGGGTCGCGGCCTTTTTGCGCTCACGACGTCCGGTCGGCACGGTCATGCCAGGAGGCTACCAGTTACGAACCTGAATCAGTTATGAAGTCCTACCCGTTTCAAAATACTAACTGTTAGTGTTACCTTCGGGACATGAAGAAAGTGATCTTCGCCGAGTTCGGCGGTCCGGACGTCCTGCAACTCATCGATGCCGAGGAACCCCACGCGGGCCCCGGCCAGATACGCGTCGCGGTGCGCGCGGCGGGCGTCAACCCGGTCGACTGGCGGCTGCGCGAAGGCCAGATCCTCGGGGCCCATCCGATCGAGTTGCCCGCCGGAGTCGGGCTGGATGCGGCCGGGGTGGTGGACGAAGTCGGCGAGGGCGTCGACGACGTCGAGGTCGGCGACCACGTGTTCGGCGAAGGCTCGAGCACCTATGCCGAGTTCGCCGTGCTGTCGGCCTGGGCCGCCATGCCCGAGGGCCTGACCTTCGAAGAAGCCGCCGGATACCCCTCCGTGGTAGAGACCGCGTTGCGCGTCATCGGTGAGGTCGGGGTCCAGGCCGGACAGACGCTGCTGGTCAGCGGTGCGTCCGGGGGTGTCGGATCGGCGGTGCTGCAGATCGCGCGCGAGGGTGGCATCACGGTGATCGGCACCGCGGGGGCCGCGAACCAGGACTATCTGCGGAGCCTTGGCGCTCGCACCACGACATACGGCGAGGGCTGGGTCGAGCGGGTGCGGCGGCTCGGCGCTGTTGACGCGGCCCTCGATCTGGCGGGCTCGGGGGTGATCCGCGAACTCGTCGAGTTGACCGGGGATCCACAGTCGGTCGTCTCCATCGCGGATCTCGACGCGCCGAAGCTCGGGGTGCGGTTCTCCGGCGTGGCCGGGAGCGTGCCGGACGCACTCGCCACGGCCGCCGCGCTGATCGCGCGGGGAAAGCTCCGTATCCCGGTCGAGCAGTCGTACACGCTGTCCGAGGCCGCCGCGGCCCACATCGATAGCCGGACCGGTCACTCGCGAGGGCGTCGGGTCATCGTCGTCTGAGCCGTTCTCGCACCAACAGCGGACGCGGATTCGGGCGGTTCGGCCGCCACACCCAAGGGTGCGGCGAGACCACCCCCGGGTTAGCTGGGTGATACCTGCGGGCACTATCCGGACCGACACAGAGAGCGGATAGTCATAGTCGACCCCTATGACTTTCTCCCCTGTGAAGGAACGCCACATGCAGCTCAGTTACGTGCACCACGTCAGGCAGCAGGTTCGCGTCTACGGCGAGACGCGCTCCTACACCTACCTGCGTGAGGCAGGGCGCGAGCTGACCGAGGAGGTCCTCACCTACCGCGAACTCGATAGCGATGTCAGAGCCCTGGCCGCGTGGCTGGCCGAGCGCCCGGAATCGACGGAACCCGTCGTCCTGCTCTACCACGACGGGATGGCTTTCCTGCGGGCCTTCCTCGGCTGCCTCTACGCCGGCGTCATCGCGGTGCCCGCGCCGCTGCCGCACGACGAGCGCAGCACCCGGCGCGTAGCGGGCATCATCGCCGACTCCGGCGCCCGCTTGGTGCTCACCACCGCCAACTTCCAGCCGATGGTCGCCGCGGCCACGACCGCGGCCGTGGTGGCCACCGACGAACAGCTCGGTGACCCCGACGCGTGGCGCCTGCCCGCCATCGACACCGGAACCATCGCGTTCCTGCAGTACACCTCCGGCTCGACCGGCACCCCGAAGGGTGTCGTCGTGACCCACGGCAACCTCCTGCACAACGAAGCCGCGATCTCCACCTCGATCGGCATCGACGACGCCTCGACCGGGGTCACCTGGATCCCGCAATTTCACGACATGGGCCTGATTGGATCGCTGCTCGCCTCGATCTACGCCGGCGCGAACCTGGTGTTCATGTCGCCCACCACCTTTCTCAAGCGCCCCGTTCGCTGGCTGCAGGCGATCGACAAGTACCGCGCGACCTGCACCGCAGCACCGAACTTCGCCTATGAGCTGATCGCCAAGCGCGTCACCGACGAACAGTTGGCCACCCTCGACCTGTCCACCCTCGAGGTGGCGTTGTGCGGCGCCGAGCCGGTCCGCGAACGAACCATCGCCGCGATGCGCGAACGGTTCGCGCCCGCGGGGTGGCGTCCGACCGCACTGCTACCCGCCTACGGCCTGGCCGAGGCGACGCTGCTCGTCACCGCGGGGCCGATCGACGCACAGCCTGTCGTCACCGCCGGAACCGACAGCCTGCTGGTCGGTTGCGGACAACCGGCGCGCGGTCTCACCGTCCGCATCGTCGACCCGCACACCGGGCAGCAGGCCATCGACGACACCGTCGGCGAGATCTGGGTTCGCGGCGACAGCGTCGCGGCCGGCTATTGGAACCGGCCGCAGGAGACCCGCCACACCTTCGACGCGTATCTCGGCGACGAAGGGCCGTTCCTGCGCACCGGCGACCTCGGGATGTTGCGCGACGGCGAACTGTTCGTCACCGGGCGGCTCAAGGACCTACTGATCATCAATGGCCGAAACCTCTACCCGCAGGATGTCGAGGAACTGGTTGAGCAGTCGCACCCCGCGCTCACGACCGGCGTGGCCGTCTCCGTCGAAGCCGGTGGCCGGGAACGACTCGTCGTCATGCAGGGCATCAAGACCGCGCTGCTGCGCGGTACCACCCTCGCCGAGCTGACCTCGACGATCAAGATCGCGGTCGCCCGCGGTTTCGATGTCCCCGCACCGAGTGTCGTTCTCGTCGAAAGCCGCTCCGTACACCGCACCACCAGCGGCAAGGTCCAACGGGCCTCGATGCGCGAAGCCTTCCTCGACAACAGCCTGTCGACCGTCCTGCACGAAGATCTCGAACCGGCCCTGAGCCGATCATCGACCGCGACCCGCTGAGGAGCCGAAACATGTTCGCCACCATCACCACCCACGCCGCGACGACCGAGGACTGGCTCATCGAGCGGGTCGCCGACTACACCGAACGCGCACCGCACCAGGTGGATCCGACGATCCCGCTCGCCGAACTCGGCATGGACTCGGTGTCGGCGGTGGCCCTGTGCGGCGAGATCGAAGACCGGTGGATGCTCGACATCGACCCGACCCTGGTCTTCGAATACCCCACCATCGCGGCCATCGCCACCTACCTCACCGCCGAAATCTCCGTCGCGGCATGACCGATATCGCTGTCGTCGGCCTCGACTGCCGCTTCCCCCACGCCGCCGACCCGGCGCGGTTGTGGCAGTTGCTGATCGACGGCCGCGACGCGATCTCGGAAGTCCCGTCGAGCCGCTGGAATGCCGACGACTTCCACGACCCGGCCGGCGCGCCCGGCACCATCAATACCCGCAGCGGCGGCTTCATCGACGATGCCGACGCGTTCGACGCGGAGTTCTTCGGCATCACCGCGCACGAGGCCGAGTCGATGGACCCGCAACAACGGCTGCTGCTGCAGGCCACCTGGCGCGCGTTCGAGGACGCCACGCTCGATCCGCGTGCGCAATCCGGTTCGCGGACCGGAGTTTACGTCGGCGTGATGGCCAACGAATGGGCCAACCTGCAGATGAGCGACTACGCCGCGATCACCCCACAGCACGGATCCGGCAACGGATACTTCATGACCGCGAACCGGCTGTCCTATCAGTTCGACCTCGCGGGGCCGAGTATCGCGGTCGACACGGCATGCTCGTCGTCGCTGGTCGCGGTCCATCTCGCGTGCAATGCCCTGTCGGCGGGCGATTGCGACCAAGCCGTCGCGGGCGGGGTCAACCTCGTGCTGACCCCGGCCGTCGGTGTGTTCTACACCCAGGCAGGACTGTCGGCGCCGGACGCACGGTGTAAACCGTTCAGCGGCAACGCCGATGGAATCGTGCGCGGTGAAGGCGTCGCGGTGCTCGTGCTGCGCCGCCTGGCCGACGCGCAGGCCGAGGGGCTGCCGATCTATGCGGTGATCAAAGGCAGTGCGGTCAATTCCGACGGGCGCAGCAACGGCATCACCGCGCCGAACCGGTGGGCGCAGGAGAAGGTGATCGGCGAGGCCTATCGACGGGCGGGCGTACCGGCCACCGACATCGACTTCATCGAGGCGCACGGCACCGGAACGGTTCTCGGCGACATGATCGAGGTCAAGGCGCTCGGCAAGCTGCACGGGGGCAATCGGGCGCGACCCTGCGGGATCGGATCGATCAAGGGCAACCTCGGCCACACCGAGGGGGCGGCGGGCGTGGCCGGACTCATCAAAGCCGTCCTCAGCCTGCACCACGGTCTCGTCCCGCCGTCGCGATTCGCCGACCAGGAGAACCCCCGCCTGCAGATGGCACGGCACGGCCTGCGCCTGCTCGATGACCCGATGCCACTCGACCGGCCCGCGCACTGTGGGGTGAGCAGCTTCGGGCTCGGCGGTACGAACGTACACATGGTGCTGGCCAGCGCCAGCGCCACCACGGCGCCCGCAGCGTCCGGGGCCTCCGCAACGACCGGGACCTCAGGGGCGTCCGGGGCGAGGGTGATCACCCTGTCGTCGGACAGCGTGGAAGGATTGCGGCGCAACGCGATTCGCATGGCCGAGGCATTGAGATCGGTGCCGGATGACCATTTCGCCCAGTTCTGCTGGACGAGCAATCAGGTCAAGTCGTCGGGTCGGCACCGGCTCGCTGTCGTCGCCCACAACCGGGACGAGGCGATAGCGCAACTGCGCACCGGCGCGTCATCCGATGGTCGCACCCGCAACGAGCCGACCGCGCCGTCGCGCACCGGCGACCGCACGCGCGAGGACGAGAGCCTGCGGGCAGAACAGCAGGGTGTCGCGCGGCCGGTACGCGTCGGCTGGATGTTCACCGGCCAGGGATCGCAATTCCCCGGAATGGGGCGCACGCTGCACGAGGCGAGCCACGGGTTCCGGCAGGCGCTCGACCTGGTGGATACCACCATGGGCGCCCACCTCGGCCGCTCGGTCCGCGACCTGCTGCTCGACGAGCACGCCGACGTCGACCCCACCGCCCTCGCGCAACCGGCGATCTTCGCCATGGAATACGCCATCGCCAAGACGCTGGCCGACCTCGGCATCCGGCCGGCCTGGCTGATCGGGCACAGCATCGGCGAATTCGCCGCCGCGGCGGTGGCGGGAGTCTTCGATCTCGATGACGCCTGCAAGCTGGTGACCACACGGGGGCGGCTGATGCAACGGCTGCCGACGGGTGGCTCGATGCTGGCCGTCCGCTCCACCACCGAGCAGCTCGCCGACCTGCTCGCCGACGAACCCGCTATCGTGATCGCCGCCGTCAACGGCCCGCGAGATCTCGTCCTCTCCGGCGACGCCCGAGCGCTGCACCGCATCGCCTCGGCGCTGCGCCCACTGGCGGTGAGCGCGAAGCCACTCACCGTGTCGCACGCGTTCCACAGTCCGCTGATGGCACCGATGCTGGCCGAGTTCGAGGCGGTCGCCAGTACCTGTGCCTACCGCGCCGCCACCCTGCCCATCTACTCGACGGTGCACGGCCGACCGCTCGAGCCCGAGGAGGTGATGGATGCCGAATACTGGACCGAACACGTCCGCGCCACAGTCCGTTTCGGCGACGCCGTACAAGCCGCGCTCGCCACGGACCCGACACACCTCATCGAAGTCGGACCCCGCCGCGTACTCGCCGCGGCGGTACGCGGAATCGACCCCGGCCTCGGCACCCGCTGCCTGTCCCCGAGCCCCGGCCCGAGCGCGACCGGCGACGAACTCGCCACCACCGTCGCCGCGCTGTACCGCGACGGTCTCGACCCCGCGTGGAACGAGCTCTACGAACCCGCGCAGCGCGTCCGCCGACGCCTGCCCGTGTACGAATTCTCCGTCGCGCACCGATTCTGGGTGGAGCCACCCGCTGTCAGCGAAATCGGCGCCTCGGCACTCGATCCGAAATCCCCACCACCGCAAGCACATACCGAGGCAACGATGATCGAACCACTGATCGCGCTCTTCCGTGAACAGAACGCGGTGCTGGCAGGCTTGCTCACGGCACCCGCCGATGCGCCCGGCCCGCACCTCGACACCGCGCGCCGCGATCGGGCCCCGGACGCGGTCGCCGACATCGTCCGCGCGGAACTCGCCAGGGTGAGCGGGTTCCCCGCCGACCGGCTGCACGACGCGCGAACACTCGGTGACGGCCTCGGATTCGATTCGCTCATGCTGACCGACCTGTTCGCCGGCCTGGCACGCAAACTCCCCGGCACGACCATCGACCCGACGCTCATCACGGGGACAACGACGCTCGGCGACGTCATCGCCCACTTCACCGATTCACCGTCCGGGCGAAACGTGTCGGCCGAGATGCCGGGCACCACCGAAATCACCTCTCCTGCAGCCGAAGTCAGGCCGTCCGCCGTCGAACCCGAGTATCGGATCTCCGACTTCGCCGAAGTGCGGGCCATCGCCGATCGGCTCGCCGGCGGGCATGCGCTCGGCCTGGCCAATCCCTACTTCCTGATCAACGACGGCGTCACCCGGGACACCTCGTTCATCGACGGCACGCAGGTGGTCAACTTCTCCAGCTACAACTACCTGGGGATGTCCGGCCACCCCGCCGTCGTCGCCGCCGTTCAGGACGCCGTGGCCCGCTACGGCAGCTCGGTCTCGGCCAGCCGCCTGCTTTCCGGCGAAAAGCCGATCCATCGCGAACTCGAGGCCGAACTCGCCGCCCTGCTCGGCACCGAGGACGCGATCGCGCTGGTCGGCGGCCACTCGACGAACGTCACCGTCATCGGCCATCTGGTCGGCCCCGAAGACCTGGTGATCCACGACAGCCTGGCGCACGACAGCATCCTGCAGGGCTGCCAGCTGTCCGGCGCGACCCGCAGACCGTTCCCGCACAACGACCACGCCGCCCTCGACGCGTTGCTGACCGAAATCCGTCACCAGTACCGCAGGGTGCTCATTCTCATCGAAGGCGTCTACAGCCAGGACGGCGATATCCCGGATCTGCCCGCGATCATCGAGATCAAGAAGAAGCACCAGGCCCTGCTGATGATCGACGAGGCGCACAGCGTCGGCGTGCTCGGCGAGAACGGCGGTGGCATCGGCGAATACTTCGATGTCGACCGCCGTGATGTCGAACTGTGGTCCGGCACGATGTCGAAGGCGCTCGCGGGCTGCGGTGGCTATGTGGCAGGCAGCGCGGACCTGGTCCAGTTCCTGAAGTACACCACCCCGGGTTTCGTCTACAGCGTCGGCATGACGCCGATGAACGCCGCCGCGTCCTTGGCCGCGATGCGACTGTTGCGGGCCGACCGCGAGCCGCTCGACCGTCTCCGGCGCAACTCGGAACTGTTCCTGCGCCTCGCCGGCGAGGCGGGTATCAACACCGGCGACAGCCACGACACCCCGATCATCCCGTGCATTGTCGGCGATTCGATGAAGACGCTGAAACTGTCCACCGCGCTGCTGCACCGCGCGATCAACGTCAACCCGATCATCTACCCGGCCGTCCCGGAGGATCTGGCCCGGCTCCGCTTCTTCGTCACGGCCTGCCACTCCGAAGACCAGATCCGCGACACCGTCACCGCTCTCGCCGAAGAACTCGCGCGGATGTCGGCCGACGACCTCGTCGACCACTAACCGCGGCCGCTGCGACGGCGCAGGTCAGCTGGTCCAGTCGACTCGGTCGGCCATCGCGAGAAGTCTGGCGCGGCGATGCGGACCGGTTTCGCCGATCCAGGAGATCAGCCCGTAGACGTGGGCGCGGAAGTCGTTGTGTCCGTGGCGGTTCTGAGCCGCGGCACCCGTGCGCAGACAGTTGTGGAGCAGGGCGCGGACGGCGTCGTAGCGGTCGCGGGGTGCGGCCGGGGCGTCGTTGACGACGAGCCCGGCCAGCACCTGTCGCTGGTGGGCGCGGCGGATCAGGGTCTTGCCGGTGTGCACGGTGAAGCCCTCGTCGCGGGCGATTCGGGTCACCGTCCAGATCAGCCGGGCGGTATCGAGGTCGTTGCCGGAGAAGGCGAGGTCGTCGGCGTAGCGGGTGTAGGTCAGGCCGTGGCGGCGCGCATAGCCGGTCAGGCGGCGATCGAGGCCGCGTGCGACGAGGTTGGCCAGGCGCGGCGAGGTCGGGGCACCCTGGGGCAGGTGCCGGGCGGCGAGCATGGTGCGCTGGAAGTAGTCGAGTCCGCGCAGTTCGGCCACCGGGGACGCGGTGGTGCACAGTTCGGCCAGAACGCGGGCCACCGGCGGGGAGTAACCACAGGCCACGAACACCGCACGCACCCGCGCCACGCCGATCGTGGGAAAGAAGTCACGCAGGTCCTGCCGGACCACCACCGCGGTTCCGGCATGCGGCGCGGCGAAAGATGCCGCACTGCAACCCTTCTCGAAGCCGTGACACGCGGGGTCGGCGGGGATGCCGGCGAGCACCCGGTGCAGGATCCGGCGCTGGATCTCACGCAACCGCACCTTCGGCGCCTCGACGAGCCGCATCCCTTTCGCCTTCGGTAGTCGCCGATATCGATAGTGCGACAACGGTTGTGACGCGCGCCGCAGCCAGCCACCCCGATCGGCGAACCACTCGAGCTCGGTCGGCGTCACGTTCAGCAACAGGGCCAGCGCGGCGAGATCCGGGATCTCGACCGCGCCGAATCGCATCGGCGCCACAACGGGATCGAGGGTGACAACAGTCGTCGGCAGCTTCGGCAGGTCGACCAGCACCCGGCGCAACGTGTTCACCGGATCCACCGGCTCGACCGGCATGAGGTCGATCACCCGCCCCGCGAGCTCCTGCGCCGGCCCCGGTTCGAGCACTTCGGCGAACGCCTCGGCCAGTGTCGAGGACCCCCACCCGTCGTCGAGGAGCTCGAACGAACGTGCCAGCCGCGCAGCCAGATCGGGCTCGATCGCCGGGCTCATCGGCGTGCGACAGTGACGGGGCGACCAGAATCCTTCGTCTGCGGTGCTGCGCGGCACGCGAAGCGTGCGCCTTTGCTCCGGACGCTGAGCCCAACTGACAAGACGTTCCCAGGGGTTACCCCTGAGGTGGGTCGAACCGACCCGCTCTCCCCCCGCCACCGTCGCACCCGGCCACTGTAGACACACCCGCGGCGAACCCCGGACGAGCCGCGCCGAGGCGCGAATCCGAGGGAGTCACCCTTTTCGGGTGAGCCGGGCACGCGGGTCGATGTGTGACCATCGCAAGGTCCGCGTTGGTCGTGCCGACAGGAGCTGAGTCGATGGCTGGTTCACGATGATCCGCGCTGGTCGACGCGCCGTGGTCACCGACCACCCGCCCGGCGACGCCAGGGGGCTCGACCTCATCGATGCGGACCGCGCCGAGTGCACGCCCGGATAACCCGCCGCCCGCGCCGCCTGCGAGCCGGTCTGGCCCAGCTCGCCTTCATGCTCGCGGGACTCGGCGCGGGGCTGGTCGTCCCGAGGATCGGCTGGGGACCACGCGTATCGAGCGGCCCGGTGACCGACGCGCTGCTCTCGATCGGGATCGGTTTGCTCGGCGCGGTGGCCCTCATATTCTCGCTGCTGTTCCTGGTGGTGCAGTGGGTGACCACCACGTTCACCCCCCGTTTGATGCTGTTCCGCGACGATCCCCTCGTCTGGCGAACCTTCGGTTTCGCTCTCGGCTTGGTCGTGTTCTGCATTACCGCCGCACTCGCCATCGGCAGGAAGATCGAGGTAACGGCTTTCGTGCCGGTGCTCGCGATGGTGCTGCTGCTCGTGCTGATCGCGCAATTGCGGACCCTGCAGTTGCGGGCGTTCGCCGCTATTCAGCTGGCGCCCGCGCTCGGCTCGATCGCCGACCGCGGACGCACGGTGCTCGACACCATGTACGCCGAACACAGCTCCGCCGCGCCAGAGCTGCCACCGGCACTGACAACGGTGGTCTGGCGGCATCCACCGGCGGTGCTGCAACGGGTCGAGACGGCCGCGCTGATCGACGCCGCCACGGCTGCGAATGTGACCATCGTCGTGCACGAGAGTCCGGGCGCCACACTGCATCACGGCGATCGCGTGGCAACGGTGCACGGCGGGGAGTTGTCCGCGGAGACGGTGCTGCGCGGGCTCGCCGTCGGCGATGAACGGACCTTCGATCAGGATCCGCTGCTGGCGGTTCGGCTGCTGGCCGATATCGGGCTGCGTGCGTTGTCCGCGGCGGTGAACGATCCGGCGACCACCGTCCAGGCCCTCGACCAGTTGGAGGATCTGCTCGGCTGGGCGGCCGCGGCACGGCTGGAATCACTGCACCACGCCGATGGCGACGGTGTCGAAAGGCTCGTCGTACATCTGCCGGGATGGGAGGAATTCCTCCGGACAGGTGTCGATGACATCGCCTTCGCCGCCCGCTCGCCGATGGTCGTCGCAGGTCTTCGAGGCGCCCTGCTCCGGATCCGCGACCGCGCCACCCCCGAGCGCGCCGCCGGGCTCGACAGACGATTGGCCCGACTCGACGGAAAGGTCGCCGAGCTATGCCTCGATCCCGGCGACGCAGAACCCGTTCGCGGCCTGGTCGAGGGTGAACTCGATTGATGTTTTCGCACCGTCCGCGCCGGTCACCGGCGCGCTGACGGTTACGGCCGACCCGGTCGAACCGCGCACCGTGAGCGCTTTGTCCTCGAAGCGCCGCACCCCGGACAGCGCGGTGCCGGGCTGGGCGCCGGTGCACAGGAGCGGGTAGTCGGGTTCCACGTCGGCCGGGTTCACCGGATCACCGACCACCCGGCTCAGATACCGTTCGACGGTGTAGCGCGCCTGCTCGTCGGTGAGCTGGGTCGCGGACCGATCACTGACGATCGGGCAGCCGTAGACAGACCGCAACTCGCTGGGCCGCAAGCTCACCTGGAGCGTGTCGTTCTGCCAGTAGGGTCCGAATTGGCCGAGCACGCCGGGCCGGCGCACCGCGTCGGTGATCTGGGCGACGTCGCCGTACATCCCAGGTATTTCGGCGGGCGACTGGGTCCAGCATTTGCGGACCAGTGCGCTCATGTCACCGGCGAGGACATCGTCGAGCCACGGGCGCAGGACAGTCGCCGCGTTCGGACTGCCCGGGACCGCACCGATCTGCGCGGCAGGCTTGGTCACCGGCGCGTCCGACCCACCCCGATCCTTGGCGGTCAGTACGGCGAACGCGGTCACCCCCGCCACCGCCGCCGCGGCGCCGACTCCGACCAGGACCCGGCGTGTCCGTGAGCGTCCGCTCGGTGGTGTGGGCGGCGTATCTCGCCGCAGCACAGCGGTATCCGTCAGAGCGGGGATGCCGGTGAGCGCGGCGACCGCGGCGTCGGCGAGCTCACCGCAGCTGGCGTACCGGTCGTCCGGGTTCTTCGCCATCGCCCGCGCGATCACCGCGTCCAAGGCGAACGGCAACGCCGGATTTCCGGCCGACGGGCGCGGCGGCGGTTCGATCAGATGCGCGCTGATCAACGCGGCGGGACTCTCCCGCTGGAACGGAACGAACCCGGTGAGCAGCTCGTAGAGCGTGCCGCCGAGGGCGTACACATCGGTGCGCACGTCGAGCGGCTGACCCTCCAGCTGCTCGGGGGCCGCGTAGGCGAGGGTGCCGAGCACCGAACCCGCGGACGTGAGACTTGTTGTCTCCCCCATACTTCGAGCGATCCCGAAATCGGTGACCAGCACCTCGTCGGTGCCGTCATCGGCCCGCGCGATCAACAGGTTCGCCGGTTTGATATCCCGGTGCAACAGACCCTGCCGGTGCGCGTAGTCCAGTCCTTCGGCCGCCTCGGCGACAATGCGCACCGCCCGCTCCGGCGTGAGCACCGACAGCCCCTGGCGCAGCAACTGCGCCGCATCGAGGCCGTCCACGAACTGCATCGCGATCCACAGCCGATCGCCGTCGACCCCACGGTCGAAGATCTGCACCACATTCGGATGCCGCAGCCGGGCGGCCAGGTCAGCCTCGCGCTCGAACCGCGCCCGAAACGTCGGCTCCACCGCCAACCGCGCATCGAGGACCTTCAGCGCATCCCGGCGCGGCAGTCGTGGATGCTGGGCCAGATAGACCGCGCCCATTCCCCCGCCACCGAGCCTGCGTTCGATGCGGTATCCCGCGAGGATCGCCCCTGGCCCGAACTCCATCACCACTCCTTCGCAGCACGACCACCCACGTGACTGCGCCCCAGGCTATCCGCCCCGGCACACCCACGCTGGTGGTCGATTCGACTCAGGTGGTGGCGTCTGGATCTCCTACGGCGGCCAGGAAGGTCGGAAACTGGTTGCCTGCGACCGGCTCGGCGGGCGCCGTGCTCGCGTCGCTGTGATCCTGGGCGCTGAACAACGGCACCGGTGCGGCGCCGACGGTGTTCGGATCAGTCATGGGTGTTCCCCCGTGTATCGGTTTACCTGAGCGGTAGTGGCGCCGAGCCTAGCGGCATCCGCATGCGGTCATCGGCGTGGGTCGCAGAGGATCCTGCGATCTGCCTGACCAGAGGATACCTGTGCCGGATCAGCAGACGCGTTCGAAGACGGCTGCCAAACCCTGTCCGCCGCCGATGCACATCGTCTCGAGCCCGTAGCGACCCTCACGGCGAGACAGCTCGTGCAGCAGGGTGGCCAGGATTCTGGCGCCGGTGGCGCCGACCGGGTGGCCGAGGGAGATCCCCGAGCCGTTGGGATTGACGCGCGGATCGTCGGGTTCGACCTTCCAGGTTCGCAGCACGGCCAGGGTCTGCGCGGCGAAGGCCTCGTTGAGTTCGATCAAGTCCATGTCGGCAAGGGTGAGATCCAGTCGAGCGAGCGCCTTTTCGGTCGCGGGGACCGGCCCGATGCCCATGGTGGCCGGCGGTACCCCCGCGACCGCCCACGACGCGAGCCGCGCCATCGGACGCAGGCCGAGCGCCTGCGCGCGCTCCGCAGTGGTGACGATGCAGACAGCCGCGCCGTCGTTCTGGCCACTGGAATTGCCTGCGGTCACGGTGGATTCGGGATCGGCACCGAGCCGGATCGGACGCAGCCGCCCCAACGTGTCGAGGTCGGTATCGGCACGCGGGTGCTCATCGGTCCGCACCAGCAACGGGTCCTGTTTCCGTTGCGGCACAGCGACAGTCACCATCTCCGCGTCGAAACGTCCATTCCGCTGCGCGTCGACGGCCCGCTGATGCGACTGCACCGCGAGCGCGTCCTGATCCGCGCGGCTGATGCCGAACTGCGCGCGCAGATTCTCCGCGGTCTCGATCATGCCGCCGTCGACGCGAAAGTTCTTGCCACCGGCGGTGACTCGCGCGCGAGCGAGACGGTCGTGCAGCACCGGCCCGTCGCCGCGGATGCCCCAGCGGATGTCGGCGGCGTAGAACTCGGTGCGGCTCATGGATTCCACCCCACCCGCCAGCACGAGATCACTGCCGCCCGACTGCACCTGCATGCACGCCTGCAGCACTGCTTGCAGGCCCGACCCACAGCGCCGGTCGACCTGAACGCCCGGCACGCCGACACCGAGGCCGGCGTCCAGCGCGGCGATCCGGCCGATCGCGGGGGCGTCGCCGTTGGGCGATGCCTGACCGAGGACGACGTCGTCGACGGTCGCAGGATCGAGCCCGGTGCGGGCGATCAGTTCCGTGATCACGGTCGCGGCGAGTTCTTGCGGGGCAAGGTCTTTGAAGACACCGCCGAATCGGCCGACGGGCGTGCGCAGCGGTTCGCAGATAACAGCTTCGGGCATGGATCTTCCTCGTTGACGTCAGGTGTTGGAACGGATCTGGGTCAGGTCGTGCTCGATCGCGGTGCTGGTCGCGAGCAGGGCGGGGATCAGGGAATCGCGGACCTCGCGCAGCGTGTAGCGGGCGGCGTGGGTGGAGATGTTCACCGCGGCGACCACAGTGCCGTGCCGATCGCGCAGGGGCGCCGCCATGGAGCGCAGTCCGTGCTCGAGCTCCTGGTCGACGATGCAGAAGCCGTCGGAGCGGACCTGTGCCAGCTCAGCGCGCAGTTGGCGCTTCGTGGTGACCGTCGCGTCGGTGAGCGGCGTCAGGTCGGCCTGTGCGAGGTATTCGCCGAGCGCGTCGTCGTCGAGATCTGCGAGCAGTACTCGGCCCATCGAGGTGGCGAACGCGGGGAAACGGGTGCCGATATTGATCGAGACGGTCATGATCCGGCTCACCGGAACACGGGCGACATAGACGATGTCGGTGCCGTCCAGGATCGATACCGAGGTCGACTCGCGGACCTTCTCGGCCAGTGCTTCGAGATGCGGGCCTGCCAGGTCGGGCAGGCTCAGGCTGGACAGGAAGCTGTAGCCGAGTTCGAGAACCCTTGGCGTGAGCCAGAACTGGGTGCCATCGGAGCGCATGTAGCCCAGTTCGACCAGGGTGAGCAGGAAACGTCGCGCGGTGGCCCGGGTCAGCTCGGTGGACTGGGCGACCTCACTGAGGGTGCGCCGGGGATGTTCGGCGTCGAACGACCGGATGACGGCGAGGCCGCGCCCGAGGGACTGCACGTAATCCGGCGACGGTTCGGTCATGACTGCCGTGACTCCTTCTCCCGTGGGAACCGGTGGCGCTCGCCCCGCGGCGAACGTCGATGCACCGGGCCCGCGGCTACGTCGCGGCAGCCCTCACCGAAGTTCGGCATGCACGAGGGCCTCATGTTCACCATACGAACAATAGTCCGCATAGCGAACCAAGTTAAGGCCACACCCCAATAGATGGTCAAGGGCATGCGCGGCGCGATGGGCCTGGTCCACGGCGCGAAACGGGTCATCGTGATGGCCCGACGGCCTGACCCTCGCCGAAACCGCGCCGGGCGTCAGCGAATCCGACGTCCGCGAGGCCACCGGCGCGCACCTCGGAGTCGCTCTGACAACCGTCGTCCGAGAGTTCGATAACGGCTCGATGGCTAGCGCGAGGCGAACAGTGAAAGTGTCTGTGCTGTAAACGAATTCAGCCAGATCTAGCCGAGGGCGCCACTCAGCAGGTACAGCCCTCTTGCATCGAGTCGGATTCCTCGTCAGCCAGGGACTTCCATACAAGCGAACCGACGTACCCGGCCGCCTGGATTCAGCTCAGCGGCGCAGCTGATTGTGGGGAATCAGCACCGTGGTCCGCTCGTCGATCGGCTCCATCGGCTCCAGCTTCTGCTGCGTGCTCAACTTGTCCGACAGCCTCTGCCGACCCACCGACACCAGCTTCTTCGTCACCGGGGACCCCGTGACAGCCCGCGTCGCCGCACTGATCTGCTCGTAGCGCGCGCGCCCGGCCTTCGTACCGAGCACATACCCGGCCGCTACGCCGATGATCAACCGCAGCATCTCCTGGAGCTCCTCCCACGTCTGTGTGCGCGCTCCATCCTGCCCCAGCCGCCCCATCCATGTCGATCCGGCCACCATCCGACGACACATCGTTATACGCCGCATGTCCGCAGGTAGCGCCCCGATTTGGGTTCCCGCGACACGATGCGCTAAAGTTTCATCTCGGTCAGCCCGCCAAGGCAGACCGCCTGAGTCTAGCCACCCAGGGCAATCCCCTATAGCTCAATTGGCAGAGCAGCCGACTGTTAATCGGCAGGTTTCTGGTTCGAGTCCAGATGGGGGAGCATAAGAAATCCCCTGACCAGGCAAAATGGTCAGGGGATTTCTTCGTTTATCCTGCATTTTCGGGCCATCACCAAGAAAACACCAAGAATTCGCCACCAAGAACGTCGTTGTCAGCCCGACGTACCGAACCCCAGCTCCAGCGCGGCCGATGAGTCCGGCGCCTGCTCCGGTGACGCGATGTAGTGCCGTTCGGTGATCGCCTCGCGGGAGTGCCCCAACTGCTTGGCGGCGGTCTTCGAATCCGACGTCTCGGCGATCAGCGTCGCTACCGCCTTCCGGAACGTGTACTGCGTGACATCCTGATACAACGTGCCCCGGGCATTCCGCCATGTCCGATTGAAGTTGTTCGGATCGCGCAGCACTGCGCCCCGACCGGGAAAGACGAGCGGGACCTTGTCTTCGATCTGCACCACGTTGGTACCCACCTCGCGCAGCGCCTTCACCGCGCACATCCGTCCACAGGTCGGGCTGTCGCGTAGCCGCTTCAGCATCTCGATCGTGAACCCGGGCAGCGCCACCGTCCGATGCCCGGCATCGGACTTCGCCCACTCCTGCCGGAACAACCCCTTCCCGTTGAGCCTGACAATGGTCGCCGACACGGTGAACGTCGCCGGTTTCGCCTCGAGATCGAACTGATCCCACGACGCTGCCAGCGCTTCGCCTGGCCGCACCCCTGAGCCCAGGATCAAATCGGCCACATCGAGTATCGTCCGGTCCCTTTTCGGGCCGTGCGTGTAAGCGGGCGCTCCCGGAATCTCGTTACCCGCCAACCACTCCCGAAGTTGAGCACGCAGACCTGCCAGGCGGTCCCGCTCGATCGTCTGAGGTTTGATCTTGCGGCTGCGCAGACGCGATGTGTCTCGCACCGGGTTCTCCGGCAGGGCTCCGTATCGCACGGCGACCCCCATGATGCCGGTCAGAATCACCTTGTGCAGCCGCGCCTTCGACCTCATTCCGGCAGCGACAATCGACTGGATGTGTTCGTCGAGTCGACCTGTATCTGCCTCCCAGACACGAAGATTGCCGATCGCGGGACGCAGCTTGACCGTCGCCTTGTCGGCGCGCTTGTCATCGCTCGCGTCGATCTCGCCCTTGTACAGGTCATACGACTGCTGGCCTACGCCTTCATCTCGTGACACCTCGTCGAGCCAGATGTCCATCAGGACGGTGAGGCGTGTATCGCGGGTGACTTTGCCGCGCGTGCGGCCCTTGTACTGCTTCTGCCGAGCTGTGAGCTTCTTCCGCAACTCCGCCGTGGCCTTGCTCTTGGTTTTTCCGAGTGCATCCACGACGCGGCCCGTGCCGTCGTAGTCACGAAACGTGACCCAGGCTCTCCACTTCCCGTCCTTCTGCTCCTTGGTGCCGATATCGCCGTAGCTGCCGAGCTCGGTGGCTGGTCGTGGCATTGATCCTCTCGATTCTTTCGATTCTTTCGATGGCTGTCAGGCGGCTTCGGGTTGGTCATCGGTGTGCACCATGCACGCTTTGAGGTAGGCGTCCAGGTCACCGAGGCGATACATGCACGAGTTGCCGGAGGGCTTCGAGTAGCGGGGGCCGCGTCCCATCGCGGCCCAGTTCGCCAGCGTTCGAGGGTGCACGCCCAAGTAGTCGGCAGCCTCACTGCGGTTAAGCCAGCGCCTGTGTCCCGTCCGGTGTGGACCGCCGGGCCTGTGCAGCGGCGTGACCACCTCGCCGCCAGGAGTTCTCGGATTCATCAATTCCTCGCTTTCTTCGTGCACCACGCCGCGTGTCCGGTGCCAAGTAAGGGTCGGCGGCGACGGGGTGATGGGTTGCGTGAAGGGACCGGATCATTCCGACACCGGGTCCATGAACGCTCCGTAGTTGGTGAGCAGTCAAATAGCTTCTCGTCCAACGTTTCTGCTGTCGCGTCGCCCGATTTGGGGTTTCCCGTTCGCCGACCGCCCCGTTCGGGCACAGCGGCGGATTCCGGGCGGATTGGGTAGCGCGTGGATGCGCGGACGGGCCGCGCTAGATCGCTCTCGCCGGGCATGCGGGGTCCGTGATGGTGAAGAAGATTTGGGCGTCCTACGACCGGAGCAGGACGAGCTCATGCCCCATAACTTCCGACCACCACCTCGGCTCGGTCGCTGGCAGACGCGACCATGTTCGGGTGGCCGGTCTCCTGCTTGTTAGGAGTGCCGGTCAACGAGTCCGCCAACGTATCGCCGATCTCGACGTCGGTGTTGGGTTCGTCATCCCTAGCGGCTAGTTCGACCGGAGCGGTCGTGATGATGGAGTTCTCGGTGGCCGACGCCAGCGATCCGAACACAGCCCGATCTCCGCCGACCGTGAGGAGACCGCTCCCCCGTGCGGCCGAGAGCAGGAATTGTTGTTCTCCGTCGGAGAGGTGGAACGCGGTGGCGACTTCGTCGATGGCTTGGGGTGCTTGGCGTAGCAGGATCTGGGTCGCAGCGTTGGACACGATCGCGCGTCCGAGCTCGGTTGAGCACACGTCGGCGCAGTCCTGGGTTGCCACGGTCAGCCCGGCCCAGTGCTTGCGGAAACTCTTGGCCGCCTTGAACAAGAACCGTGCTCCGGCGGGCTGGCTCAGCAGCAGCCACCCTTCGTCCACGGTGATCATGCGAGGTCGTCGCAAGCCCGGGTGCGACACCCGGCGCCAGGTCAAATCCAGCACCAGCAAGGTGCCGATCGTTTTCAGCTCCTCGGGCAGTTCTCGCAGCGAGAACACGATGAGCCCACCGTCCGGGTCGGTGGTGGTCGGGCCATCCAGCAGAGCGCCGTAGGCTCCGCCGCCGACGAACGGATGCAGCCCAGCCTCCAACTCTGCGGCGGCGGGGGCTGCCATCCGGGCGAGTTGCTCGCGCAATCCGCCCAGGGTGGGTGCCGGTTGGGTCCAGGTGGCCGGGTCTTCGGTGATCCCGACAGCGGCGTAGGTCGCCGTCAACGCCGAGTCCAATGCTGTTCTCTGCGCGGCGGTCTGGTCACCGAGCAACACCTGCATCAACGTGTGCAGAAACAGCTTGCGCCGCGTGAGCGCATCGGGCGGGGCACTGCGGCGGCCGTCGTCTCGGGTGTGGATTTCCAGGTCGAAGGGGTTGAGTCGCACGCCGGGGGCTCCGAGGCGGATGGTGGTTCCGCCGACAGTTTCGGCGAGGCGGCGGTATTCGTCTTCGGGGTCGATCACGATCTGTTCGATCCCGCGATAGAGCGACCGCAGGATCTCGGTTTTGACCAGGTAGGACTTACCCGCACCACTACGCCCGAGGACGACCAGGTTGTGGTTGTGTGCTTCGGGGGCGAACCGGTCCACGAACAGCAGCCCGGAGGCGGCGTCGCGGCCGTAGAGCACCCCGTGCGGGCGGGCGGCCTGCGCCGGATCGACGGCGGGAAGTTGTGGGGAGTCGAAAGGGAACGCCGCGGCGAGGGCGGTGGTGTCGAAGGTGCGCTGGACTCCGATCAAGTCCTGGCCCAGCGGCAGAGTGGTGGCCCAGGCTTGAGCGGCTCGGTAGGACAGGGTGCAGGTATCCACGAGCAGGCTGGCCGCCAAGGCCCGCACGGCGGCAACCTCGTCAGCCAGTTCGGCCTCGGATTCGGCGTGCACGCTCAGATATATCCCGACGCGGAACAACCTCGCCTCCGCGCGCGCGACCCGGGCGGACAGGTCGGCGGCGTCCTCCACCGCAACATCGACCTGTGGGTCGGTGAGGCGGCCTCGGCCCGTGTCGTGCATCCGGGAGGACTCGAGTCGGGCTTGCTGGCGGCGTAGACGGGTGGCGGCAGTGACCGGGTCGACGGGGTCGATGTGTATGGCGACCTCGACACGTCCGGGGTGTGAGAGCAGTGGTGCGAGCCAGCCGGCCGTTACCTCTCTCGGGTATCCGGTGACCGCGAGGGTCTGAGTCCAGTCCGAGCCGATCTCGAGATGCCGGGTGCCGATGGTGAGTGATTCCGGCGCGAACCCGGTCTCGGTGGCGAATGGGTCGACCACTGCGGAGGCGGGGTCAGACGTGATGATCGCGGAGGGTTCGGCGATGTCGGCTGCGACCGAGACGAGGCCCTCGGGGTTGGTGCAGCTGGTCAGCACCGACCGCGCCTGCGTCTCTTCGAGAGAGGTGACCGAGATTCCCAGCGGTGCAAGGACATCGGCTGCCTCGGCCATCCGGCGTAGGAGCCGCGATTGCGCAGCCCGGCGCGCGCCGGTGGACAGCGCGCGCCGGGCCCGGTTTCGTCCGGGCCACCGGGCACGCAGCCCGGTGGCGGCGAGGCTCTGCGTGGGTTCGCGCCACACCAGCAGCACTTGGCGGTGGGTCGGGTTCTCTCGCGCGGCCAGCTCGGCGAGATGATCGGCATGATCGAGCGCGGACACA
The DNA here is from genome assembly GCF_054031145.1 of Nocardia sp. FBN12. Taxonomy (NCBI): domain Bacteria; kingdom Bacillati; phylum Actinomycetota; class Actinomycetes; order Mycobacteriales; family Nocardiaceae; genus Nocardia; species Nocardia sp. FBN12. The sequence continues at coordinate 598,701 of NZ_CM132926.1, read as the reverse complement.
GCGAGGTCGGTTGACATCTGCTCGGCGGCGGAGTGCAGGCCGGTGATCTGTTCTGTGAGGTCCAACCGTGCCGAGCGCACCAGGATCTGCACGGGTTGGCGCAGCGTGTGTAGCCATCCCGCGAGTTGGCCGACGAGACTGTCCTGTTCGGCCGGGGTACGCAGGCTCAGGTTCAGGGTTCCGGCGACCGCGATGACGGCGAGCCCGTCGGCACCGAGGTCGATCACCCCGATACCGCTACCGGTTTGCGTCACCGACTCCGGCAGCGGTGACATCTGCGCGGTGAACGCGACCGGTGTGGGTGGGCGGGGCCGGGTTCGGGTGGTGCGGTTGGTGATCCATTGCGGCGGGGGCGGTGCCTGCCCGCGTGTTCTCACCAGGTGACGTGGGCGCAGGCGGTGGCGGATCGCAGCGACGGCGAGCAGGTCGGTCGACAGACCGTCGCGTCGGGTCACGACGGCGACGGTGACAATGACTCCGATTGGAGTCATTGTGGCGAGAAAGATCGGCGGCTCGATCACCGTTTTGACGGTGATCCAGGCGACGTAAATCAGTGCGGCGGTGGTGGCGAGGACGGCGAGTTGGCGGGCGGTGAACGGACCCAGCAGTCGGTCGGAGCGGTCGACGTCGGCGGGGATGCGCACGATGGTGCTCATTGCGGGGTGTCTCCTCTCGGAGCGCGTGGTGCGCGGCGGCGCACGGGCAGGTCGGGCATGGGTAGATGCAGCTGCCGCCCCGCAGGACGCGCAGGCGCGGATGCGGGTGGATGTGGCGGGTTCGGTGGCGGCGGAACAGGTTTGACCCGGGTCACCGGGAACGGCAGCGGGTACTGGCCGCTGCGGTTCGGCCGGAGACGGGCGTAGGGGTCGGCCGGGGCGGGCTCGGTGAAATCGAAGGCGAGCTGTTGAGGTGTTGCCCGGCGGCCGGGTCGCTCGGGTGGTGGTGTGGCCGGTGGTGTCGTGCGGACCCGGCGGACCGGGATCGGGAGCGGGTACTGACCGCCAGCCCCGGCGCGGATGCCCCGGTATGGGTCCGGTGGGGCGAAGTCGAACGCGAGCTGGCGTCCACGTTGAGCCCGCGTCGGTCTCGGCGGTGGGGTGGGGCTGGTCGAGTGGGCGGGTGTCGGGCTCGGCTGGCGGGCGACGCGGCGCACCCCTGCCAGAGGCAGCATCAGCTGCCCGTCTCGCGTCGAGCGGACCCGCGCAAACGGATCCACAGGTCCGGAGCTGGTAGCGGTACGAGGTGCTCGTGGGGGCCGGGCCGCACGCTGGCCGGATGTCGCTGAGGCGGCGCTGCGTGCGCTACTCGCGGTAGAACCTTTGAGCAGGCCGAGCGTCTTGTAGGCGATGAAGCCACGCACAATCGAGCCGACGAAGCTGCGGCCTTGCCCGATCTTGAGTACCGATAGCAGCCAGAACGGGGTCTTGATCAACACGAACATCAGCGCCAAAGCGACGATCATGTTCACGATCTCGTTCGCGTCCGGGCCGAACAGATACCACCCGCCCGGGGCCAGCAGCACCCGCAGAACCGTCACCAAGATCAGCGACTGCACGACCTGGATCCCCAGGCACGCGGCGAACGAGCGCCACCACCACCGCGCTACCCCGTCGATACCCGGCAGGGCATGACACATCAACGCTAGCGGTGCACCCACGATCAGCAGGATCGTGATGGTGACTCGCACGACGTAGCTGATGAGCAGCACGAGCAGCATCACCACCAGCGCGAGATAGAGCAGCAGCGCGAAGCCTTGGCTCTGTGGACCGGTCGTTGCGAGCTCGGTCAGCGCATCGGCGGCTGAGCCGGAGTCGACGCCATCTCCGGCCACGGCGGCGGCGAGTGCGTTGGCGAAGCTGATCGCTGCCGTGGCGATCGCCATGCTCAGTCCCCCGGCGGCGAACCCGACCACCAGGCGGGGGGCGAGTTCTCGGAGCGACCATTGGGTCTGCAGGTTCTCGCGCATCATCAGCAGCACCCCGGCCGCCATCACGACGAGCACGTAGAGGGCGGTGACGATCTGCCAGGACTGGTTCCACAGCACACCGATCTGTGGGATCTCACTGGGTTCGGGTGTGGTGAGCAGGGTTTCCGATAGCAACTCGAGCAGCGGGTTGAGCGCGGACTCGACGATGCGCCGGAAGAATCCGTCGATCGCGTTCTCCACGCACCCGTTGATGTTGGTGACCCCGCACTCGGCCGAGGTCGATGAACCCGGCGAAGCCGGAGAGGGTGTGGGCGTGGCCGGGGTCGGGGTGGTGGTCGAGGGCGGCGTCACCCACCGCGACGGCGGGGTCGTAGTCGGCGGAGCGGTCGTCGGTGAGGCAGGTGTCGGGGTCACCGGCACAGGGGGCGTCGGCGTGGCGGGCTGGGCGGCGGCATTACCCGCGCCGGTGAGCCCGAGTAGGACCGCCACCAACACCGCCACCACTGCCGCCGTTATGGCGGTGCGTACGAGTGCGCAGACCCGGGTGGGACTGGGCTGGTGTGAGGCGTTCACCGTCAGCCGCCGACGATGGACTTGAGAACGGCCACGATGACCGGTGCCAGCACCGCCAACCCGTAGCCGATGCACGCGGCACGGAAGGCGGTCTTGGCTTTCTCGGTCTCGGCGGGGTCTCCCGCGCCGAGCAGATACCGCGCACCGGCAACGGTCAGGCACAGCGTCGCCAACCCTGCCAGGATCCCCATCACCCAGTTGCGGGCGTTGTCGATCACCTCATCCAGCGACGACGCGACCGCCAGCACCGCTGTCTGCGGGGCGGCCGACGCTGACCCGGCCATCAGCACCAGCAACGCCATGATCGTGGCTAGGGCCGCGAGGATCGTCGCCCGCCGCCGCCGCAGCACCGCCTGCCGAGTCGAGGACAGTGCCACCACGCTGAGGTGTTCTCGGTTCCCGTTCATGCCGCCACCTGCCCGTGCTCGGTGATCCGCTGCGCCGGTGCCGAGGAGTCGCGCTTGGGCCGGCGACCTCGCCGCGGTAACCGTGAGGGCGGCGCGAGTGCGGTGACCGTCGCGGCCTCGACGGAGCTGGTGCGATCGGAGTCCAGGTCTCGGGCGCGTTCGGTCAGCCACGCCAGCAGGGCGCGTTCGGCGCGGCGGCGTTGCTTGCGCAGCTTGCCCAACGACACGCCACGCTCAGCCGCCAGCGAAGTCAGCGAGCGGGCCTCCCACCGCGAAGCGGCGATGAGTTCGGCCGCGTCGGCGGAGATCACTCCGGCCGTCACAGCTCGGGCCAGAACCGTCTCGGGATGGCCGGGTTCGGCGATCGCCGACCGCGCCCGCGTTGCGAGCGGACCGAGGTCGCAGTCGATGTCACCCGCTGACATCGCTGGTGATTGCTGCTGATTCGCCCCGGTGATCATCGCGCGGTAGGCCGCCCACCGCAGGCGATGCCACACCCCGGGCCGGTCCAACGGGACGCGAGCGAGGTGGGTGAGGAATCCGGTCAGTACCTCGGACTCGACGTCGTGGCGGCTGCTGCTGCCCGGGGTGGCGTATTCCCCGGCAACTCTGCTTAGCATCGGCACGGCCAGGCCCGCGCACACCAGCATCGCGTCCTGGTCGTGGTTGTGTGTGCGTTCGATCAGCCATACCCAGATCGCGTCGATCTCGGCGATCGGCACCGCCGGGTCCCACAGCCGCTCGCGCAACTGCTCCCACGTCCGTACCGAGCTGGCCGTGGCGGCGTCCGGCGTCGGCACCGCACGCGGGTAGGCGGGCAACAACTCGGTGGCGATGCGGTCGAAACCCGCCCGCACTACTGCCAGCGGAGAACCCGGTTTACCGCCCGATCCCGCATATGTCCCGACGTGTGAATTCGTCACCACAAAGACTCCTTGTTTGATCGAGAACTTCCGACCTCACAAGGACACCTGCGGCCTCTATCTGAAACATATCCAAACCATATCCAAAACCTATCTGAAACATATCCAAGTCATATCTTTGGCGACCTGGCGAATATTTCGCTATCGCTTAGCTCGGGCCTCGATATCCCACTCATACCCGGACTGATATGCCCATCTACCTGCAACCGTGAAGGCGCGGATAGGTTCAGGATATGAACCGGATATGTTTCAAATAGATTGCCGATATCCCATCCGAGCCGGTTCGCAACCACCCGAAAAATTCTCAAAAAAGTTCGACCCGCCACCCACAGAACGGCATCCTGTCGCCATTTCTGTCTCAGAAAATTCTCAGAAAAAAGTTCTAATAATTGTGTCCCGAAAACGGCTTTTCGGCGGAAGTAAGCGAGTACACACCGCTCTCTCTCGTCAGGAGTCGTTATGCCCGCCAATTCCCGCCACCGCTCCACGTCTGCCCCGGTGCGCGTCCCCTCGACCCTGTGGGCGCTGGGCCCCGAACCACTCGATCCCGAGGACCGCTGGCCCGCCCCGGTCCTGGCGCAGGCGATCGCTGAGTTCTCCGAACCGGCCTCGCGGGTGATGCTGCTGGGCTGGCCCGCCCCCGCCGCCCGGGGCGCACTGCGGATCATCGAGCCCGACACCGCCACTGCTCTGGCCTCGATCGGTGAGCTGGACCGCCATGGCCTCGATGCCCCCACCGACCGGAGCTGGTCCGGGGAGCAGGTAGATCTGGTTATCGCGAGCCTGCTGGCCGAGCACGTCGACCCGAACGCCGCCGCCGACCATGTCACCTCGCTCGCGACCGAGGTGCTGCCGATGGGCGGTTTGCTGGTCGTTCTCTCCCGATGCCGACACAGCGACTCCGGGATCCTGCTGGATCCGGCCGGGTCGGTCGTGGCCGCCGCCCAGGCAGCCGATCTGCTCTACCTCCAGCACATCATCGCCGCACCCGTCAGCGGCACCACCATCACCGTCGCGCCCACCGAACCGGGCTCGTCTGCCATCGCTCGCCACGCCGTCGCGCACACCGATGCCGTCGTGTTCCTCCAGCCCTCCCATGGCTGACCCGCACCCCTCGCCCCGCCCGAACCCCTCACACGAAGGATACCCATGACTCTCGACGCCAATACCAACATCGACTCCGCGACCCCCGCACAGACCGGCCCGGCCGCACTGCCGGTGTCAGTGTGGGCGACCGCTCAGAACGCCCCTGCCGCGCAACGGCGGGGCCGGTATCACCCCGACAGCACCGCGCACCCGGCGAAGATGTTCCCCGCGATCGTCCAACACGCGGTCGAGACCTACACCCGCCCCGGGGACCTCGTGCTGGACCCGATGTGCGGGATCGGCACCACCCTCGTCGAGTCCCTGCACCTGGGCCGCCGCGCGGTCGGCGTCGAGTACGAGAGCCGGTGGGCCGAGCTGGCGCGCACCAACATCGAGCTCGCTCGCGAAGCCGGGATCGATCTCGACGCCAACGTCTACCACGGCGACGCCCGCAAGCTTGCGGATCTGATCCCGGCCGAGTTGCGCGGCCAGGCGAGCCTGGTCATCACCTCCCCGCCCTACGGCGACTCCCTGCATGGGCACGTGCGCGCCAACGGTGCTGACCCAATACGCAAGACCAACCACCGCTACGGCCAGATCCTCGACCGAGGCAACCTCGCCAACGTCGGCCTCGGCCGACTACTCACCGGGTTCACCAAGATCCTCGCCGGGGCCGCCGAATACCTCGCCCCCGGCGGACATGTCGTGATCACCGCACGGCCATGGCGTCAGCACGCCGAACTGGTGCCCCTGCCCGGCCACCTCTACACCTGCGGCGAGCTGGCCGGGCTCGTGCCGGTGGAGCGATGCGTGGCACTGCTGGGCCGCCTGACCGAGGGCGAACTCGTCGCCAGGTCGAGCTTTTTCCAACGCGACTTCGTCGTCAAACAGCGTGCTGCCGGGCTGCCGATGCACCTCATAGCGCACGAGGATGTGGTTGTTTTGGCCAAGGTCGAGACCACCAGCGCGACCGAGCGTCGCCGCACGGACGGACGTTTCCCTTTCGGCACCGCTGCGACGCTGCCGACTCTCGATGCGACCGGCCCGGGACCGGTTGCCGCGTGAATCCCGAACAGGGGTGGCTGGGCCGGGCGCTTCTCGCGCCCGGCCCCGCCCTGCGCGATCTCACCGAGTCGATCGAACAGGCCCTCGGGTTCGTCTCCGGGCTGGGCGTGGTGGCGGTTGTGCTCGCGGTGCTCGCTGCGGTACGGATTGTGGCCGAGTGGCGTCGGCGCCGGCTGAGTGCACGTGCTCGCCAGATCACCGTGCTCACCCCGCCCGAGGTCGATGCCAAAGGCGCACTCGCCTTCTGGGCGCACTTGATCGGGCAGTTGCGCCCGGCCTGGGCGCGGGTGCTGTTGGGGCAGCCGCATCTGGGGTTCGAGTACACCGTCACCCCCGAGGAGGGGGCCGCGATCCGGCTCTGGGTCCCCGGCGCGATCCCACCCGGTCTCATCGAACGCGCCATCGCTTCGGCGTGGCCCGGCGCGCACACCGACACCCTCGCCCCCGCCCGGCCGCCGCTACCGGTCGCGGCGAAGGGCCAGCGGCGGATCGTCGCCGGGGGCGAGCTGCGGCTCGGACGGCGTGAAGGACTCCCCTTGAGTACTGATCACTCGGGTGATCTCGTGCGCGACCTGATCACCGCCGCCGACGACCTGGGCCCCGGCCAAGCCGCGTGCGTGCAGGTCCTCGCCCGGCCGGTCACCGGCCGCCGAGTCGCCCGAGCTACCCGCGCCGCGGCGAGCACCGGCGCCTCGGCCGGTGTCGTGGTGGGGTTGCTGCGCGAGGCGCTGAATCTGCTCACCCCCGCCACGACCACCGCCCGAACCACTCGCGCCGGGGGTGGCAGCGACGGCCGGGGCAGCGACCGGCAAGCCGTGCTGGAGTACAGCGCCGCCGCCCGCGCGGCGGCAGCGAAAGCGCGTGGCGCGCACTGGGAGACCGTAGTCCGCTACGCCGCCTCGATCCCGGTCTCCGATGATCCCGACGACGCCAACCTTAGGTCGCAGGCGCGAGCGGTGGCACGCGGGCGGGCCGACGCCCTCGCCACCGTGTTCGGGGCGTGCACCGACCACAACTTCTACCGGCGGCGTCGTCGCCTGCGCCTTGCGTGGTTGATCCGGCAGCGGCGTCTCGGCCGGGGGGACGTGCTGTCGGTGCCCGAACTCGCCATGATCGCGCACCTGCCCACCGACACCGGGCTACCCGGCCTGCAACGGGCCGGAGCCCGCGCCCTGTCTCCCGCCCCGGAGATACCGGTCGGTGGCGAGTTCACCAAGCCCCTCGGGATGGCCGACACCGGAACTCGCCGCCCGGTCGCGGTCAAAATCTCCGACGCCCGACACCACCTGCACATCCTCGGCCCGACCGGTGTCGGCAAGTCAACGTTGTTGGCACGCACCATCCTCGACGACGCCGACGCCGAGCGCGGGGTGATCGTCATCGACCCCAAAGGCGACCTCGTCACCGACGTCTTATCCCGCCTGCCTTCCCGCATGGCCGATCGCGTGGTGCTCTTCGACGCCGACTCCTCCACCCCGCCGCCGTGCGTCAACCCCCTCGACATCGACCGGATCGGACGCGCGGGAATGGATCTCGCCGTCGACAACCTCGTCACCGTCTTCCACCGGATCTTCCACCAATGGTGGGGACCACGCACCGACGACATCATGCGCGCCAGCCTGCTCACACTCTGCGCACAACCCGGCACCGCCACCCTGGCCGACCTACCCCGACTGCTCACCGAACCCGCCTTCCGCGCCCGGGTCACCCGCACCACCAAAGACCCCGTCCTGCGCGGGTTTTGGGACAGCTACGAGACCCTCTCCGACACCGGCCGCGCTCAGCTCACCGGCCCCTTGCTGAACAAACTGCGAGCGTTCCTGCTGAGACCATTCGTGCGCTCGGCCATCGCCGGAGGACCCTCGACCGTCGAGTTCGCCGACATCCTCGACAACGGCGGCATCTGCCTCGCCCGACTACCCAAAGGCTCACTCGGCGAAGAGACCTCACGGCTGGTCGGGTCGCTGCTCGTGGCACGCACATGGCAGGCAGTGACCGCGCGGGCCCGGGTGCCCGCCGCTGACCGGCCCGACGCCGCGCTAGTGCTGGATGAGGCGCAGAACTTCCTCAACCTATCGACGCCGATCGAGGACATGCTCGCCGAAGCCCGCGGACTGCGCCTGTCGCTGTTGCTGGCCCATCAGAACTTGGGCCAGCTCTCCCGGGAGTTGCGTGACGGGATCTCGGCGAATGCCCGCAACAAGATCGTCTTCGCCGTCAGTCCCGATGACGCACGCGACCTGGCCCGCCACACCGAGCCCTGGCTGTCCGAGCACGACCTGTCTCACCTGGACGCCTTCCACGCCGCCGCCCGCCTGCTGGTCGACGGCCGCAACGCCCGCCCGTTCACCCTCACCACCCGGCCCCTGGACCCGCCGATCCCGGGCCGTGCCCGTGAGATCGCCGCCGCCGCCCGAGCCCGCCTCACCGCACCCGCACCCCCGCACAGCGGCACACCGCACCGCGATCACGACGAGCGGCCCGATCGCCCACAGCGCGACCCTCGCCACTCCTGACCGCACCGCGCCCGTACTGAGAAAGGTTGCGTCACCGATGATCTCGCGTCCCGACCAACAAACCGACACCCGCCGACCCCGCCCCGAGGCCCGGCCCGCCCGGACCCGGCCGCTCGACATCACCGCACTCGTCGCGCGGCTGACCGAGCGCGACCGCTGGGTCCTGCGGATGTTGCACGAACACCGCGTCCTGACCACCAACCAGCTCGCCGCACTCGCCTTCCCTACCCCTGCCATCGCGTTGCGCCGTCTCACCTTGCTGCACCGCTATGGCGTCCTGGAACGGTTCCGGCCCTTACGCACCCGGGGCAGCGCGCCCGTGCACTGGGTCCTCGCGCCCGGTGGAGCCGCCGTCCTCGCCGCCGAGGCCGGGATCAGCGTGCGCGAGCTCGGCTACAACCACCAGCGCGCCCTCGCCATCGCCCACAGCCTGCACCTGACCCACACCCTCGGCGTCGCCGAATGGTTCACCACCCTGATCGCCCACGCCCCCCGAGACCAGCGCGGCAACCAAGCTCAGGTGCAGGCGTGGTGGTCGCAGACCCGCTGCCAGCGTCTGTGGGGAGACCTCGCCCGCCCCGACGCCTTCGGCCGCTACACCTACGCCGAAACCACGCTGGACTTCTTCCTCGAATACGACCTCGCCACCACCACCGCCCCTGCCCGGGTCGCGGCCAAGTTGCACGGATTCGCCGAGCTGGCCCGCACCACCGGCGTCATCACCCCCGTGCTGCTGTGGGTACCGACCACGATGCGCGAAGCGAACACTCGCGCGGCACTGCGCCGGACCTGGAAACGGCTCCCCGACCCCGACGCCGTACCTGTCGCCACCGCCGCTGCCGAACTCCTCACCCCGAGACCCGAAGCCAGCCCCGCCGAACACGTGTGGCTGCCACTGGACACCGACACCGACACCGACCGCAAGCGCCTGCACGAGCTCCCCGCTCTCTGGCCACGGCGAATCCCACCTGCCACCAGCGTCGACTCCGAGGAACCCGCGCCCTCGCTGAACGGGCTCGTCGTCCTCGCACCACCGCCCCCGCAGCCACCGGCCTCCGAGCACTGGTGAGGTAGCGATGCTGGTCAAGGCACTCGCAGCGGGATTCGCGGGGTTCGTGTTCCTCACGATCGTCATCGCGACAGTGGTCACCACGGTCGTCGTGTTCGACCACGCGCTCACCGCGCCCGCCCCGGGAGCTTCGACCGGCACCGGGTCGTCCCCGAGTACCGAAGCCCAACAAGACATCCCGGCCGAGATGCTCGTGCTGTATCAGGCCGCTGCCGGGGACTGTCCTGGGCTGGACTGGTCGGTGCTCGCCGCGATCGGCAAGATCGAAACCGACCACGGTCGCTCCACGCTGCCGGGAGTGTCCTCGGGCGAGAACGCTTCGGGGGCGGGCGGGCCGATGCAGTTCCTCGCCGCCACCTTCGACTCAGTCGTCGCACGGCATCCCCTGCCCGCTGGTGGTTCGAGCCCGCCCTCGCGCTACAACCCCTCCGACGCCATCCACGCCGCCGCGTTCTACCTCTGCGACTCCGGCGCACCCGACGACATGTACAACGCGATCTTCGCCTACAACCACGCCGACTGGTACGTCCGTGACGTCCTCGCCCAGGCCGCCCGCCACCGCGCCACCGACACCACCTCCGGCGGCGACTGCCACACCACCTCACCATCGAACCCGAACGCCGCGCAGGTGATCTCCTTCGCCTGCGCCCAACTCGGCCTCCCCTATGTGTGGGGCGGCAACGGACCCGACGTGAACGGCGGCTGGGACTGCTCCGGACTCACCCAAGCCGCCTACCGCGCCGCCGGAATCTCGATCCCACGCACCACCTACGACCAGATCCACACCGGCACAACGGTTTCCGAGGACCAACTCGCCCCCGGCGACCTGCTCTTCTACAGCACCGCAGGCGACGTCCATCACGTCGGCATCTACCTCGGCGGCGGCCAGATGGTGCACGCCCCCACCTTCAACGAGCCGGTCCAGGTCTCGCCCTACCGCTGGCCCGGCGACGACTACTACGCCGCCACCCGACCAACACCCGCCCACGACGACTCCCGCGCCACCTCCTGATCACCCCTTGCACGGACGGAGAACCCTCATGCACCACAACCACACTCAAACCACCCGCCGCGCCGCATGTATGGCACTGTGCGCGGCCGTCGCCGCGACCACCGTGACCGCCGGTGTCGCTGCCGCAGAACCCACACCGGGCCGCAACGGGGCGCAGTGCCCGCGCTGGACCACACTGCTGGTGCCGGGCACCTACGAGACAACCCCCACCGCCACCGGGCAGGCCATGCCCGGGATCCTCACCCAGCTCGGGCAATCACTGACCACCCGCTACGGCAGCGACATCGAGGTCCGCACGCTCGCCACGACGACGACCGGTGCCGGTTCGGTGAGCGGAGCAGAACTCACCGCGGCGGTCTCGGGGCTGTGCTCGGACACGCGAGTCGTTTTGGCCGGCTATGGCCAAGGCGCCGAGGTCACCGGCGACCTCGCCACCAGCATCGGCAACAGTAAGGGCCCGATCCCGGCCTCCCGAGTCGTGGCAGTCGCGCTCGTCTCCGACCCGCGCCGCGACCCCACCACCACCCAGCTCGGCAACTCGGTCGCCGGGCAAGGTGTCACCGGCTCGCGATCGCAGAGCTTCGGCGAGCTGGCCGAGCGTGTCCGCACGCTCTGCATCGAAGGCGACAGCTACTGCTCGACCACCGCCGAGTCCTCGCCGGTCCTCGCCGCGATGAACCGTGCACTCGCCGCCACCTCGGCCACATCCACTCCGGCCCCGACCACCACCGCCTCCCCCACGACCACAACCTCAGCGAAGGTCCCCACCATCACGACGAGTGCGCCGACTATGACGACCTCGACCGGGCAGCTCAGCGCGTCACAGATTCTCGCCCAAGTGGTCACCGTCCTCAACGGGCTCGCGAGCTTCACCGCGAACGTGCCCGCCATCGTCAACGACCTCGCCCAACTGCCGGGCCTGCTCACCGCAGCGGATGTGCCTGGCCTGCACCGAGTCTCCGGCGACCTCAACAACCAGTTCAGCCCGCTCGTGCAGATGGCCGCCGGACTCGACCTGCGCCTGGTCGCCCGCGCACTGAAGCTGGCCGCCCCCTTGGACACCACCGGCGCGGCAACGATCGCCGCCGAGATCGTCGGTGTCCTGGCCGGACTCGACATCTCCCGCATCGCCACCGGCATCGGCCAAGCACAAGAGATCGCCTGGACCGCCGCCGAAACCCTCGCCAAAGGCGACCCCGTCACCGCCTTCCTGGCACTGACCGGGCTGGCACCGATTGCGGCCGATCTCCTCTCGGCCACCGCCAGCGCGTTCACCGGCACCACGTTCCCCGCGCTCACCCAGACCTACAACACCGCCACCACCGGGGCCGACATCACTACCGGTACCGGCACCGCCCCCCAGGACGGCGACACGGCCGTGTTCGACGCCACCGGCTACGACACCGCCGCGCCCGTGCTGATCGACTGGATCGCCGGGTCCATCGACCGCACGAAATAGCCACCGCCACACAGTGACCCACAATGCACAGCGAGACGGCCGATGGTGCCGAGCGAATTGCTCGGCACCATCGGCCGTCTCAGTCGGTAGCCGGGGTCAGGAGATCAGGGGCGGCACGGCGCGCGGTGTGAACGCGCCCGGGGAGCCCGTAGTGCGGAACCGCCACAACGGCAACACATTCCGCATCACGTCCGACACCGGGGCCGGGGTCGCCTCGACAACCGCCCGTGCGGCGCTGTCGGCATTGGCGTAGGTGTTGCTGACCAGCGGCCCCGACAGGATCCGCACGGAACCGGTGTACGGGAAGAAGTCGCCCTCGGTCCGGTAGAGCCGGTAGCGCAGCACCACCGGCACCCACGGCACCAGAGCGGGTTGCACCGGCATGCTGAGCTCATGCACGGCCTCGGCCGCGATGTCGCGCCACAGTGCGAGGCTGTCGGGGGCCTGTCTGGAGTTGGCGAACACCCGGTACAGGGATGGGGCCAGGATGGCGGGGGTGGGAGTGACGTACATGGTTGAGCACCTTTCTCAGCAGATACATTGAGAGGCGCGGTGTCGGACTCCCCGGAGGTTCGAGCTCCGGGGATTCCGGCATCGCCCCATTTGTCAGGACGCGAGGGTGAATTTCTTGGGGACCGTGCTGGTCTGGCGAGCGGTCTCGTCTTTGGTCAGCTTGACCAGGGCGTTGTGGACCGCGCCGCTGGACCGTTCGAGGGCCTTGCCGATCTGGTGTGGAGTGAACTCCTCTCCTGGGTTGTCGCGCAGGTAGTCCTCGACCTGTCCCCGCAGCGCACCGGCGGGCAACCGCTCCAGCGTCGACTCCGCGTCGGCCGCTGCCGGTTCGGCGGGCGGTGTTGGTGCCACCGGGGCCGGTTCGGCGGGATCGTCGCCCGTGGGGGCAGCTGCCGCCGGTTCCGGTGCGCTGTCCGGCACGGGGTCGGCCGGTGCCACCTCCTCGTCGGGGTCGGCCGGGTCGAGCGAAACAGGTTCCGGCGCGGCGGGTTCCGGCGCAGCGGGTTCCGGCGGGGCAGGCTCCGCCGAGTCAGGTTCCGGGGCCACCGGTTCCGGCGCGGCGGGTACTGCCGGGCCGGGTTGCGGGTCGACCGGTTCGGCGGCGGCGGGTTCGGGCGCGGCCGGTTCCGGGGTGGCCGGTTCCGGTTCGGCGGCTACGGGTCCGGCCGGTTCGGCGACGGGTTCGGGCGCGGCCGATCCGGCGATGAACCAGGTTTTTGCGGCCCGGGGCGTTTCCGGGTCGGTGTAGGACCGCACCGCACGGGCCGATTCCCACCCCGTCAGCAGACGGCGGACCGTCGACACCGCGATCCCCGCCGTGTCGGCCAGCGCGGCGGTGGTGCTGCCGGGGTTGGTGCCCAGCGCCGCCCACAATGCCCGGGTGGCCGGTTTGCGCAGCACGGGCACCACCGTCGAACCGTATTCCGGGGCCGGTGCGGCGGTTTCGGGGACGGGTGCGGCCGGTGCCGTGGGAGCGTTCGCGGTGTTCTTCCTTTTGGACATGGGGGGATTCCTTCCAACAGTGGGTTTCGGTGAATTCGTGGTGTCCCGGCCGGGACGGAATGCCATTCCGGTCGGGGCGAATTCCCCGGAGGCGGTGGCGTTCCGGGTTCCATGGACGCTCGATACGGTGTCCGATGTCAAGCGGAACGTGAAAACAAATTCCGGTCCCGAATTCCTCTCTTCCATTTCTGGAATGCCAACGGCACGAGAGGAATTCGACTTGCGCGCAATTGTTGTGGCAGCGCGAGAGCCACTCGCGCCGACCTCGCCGCGGGCGAGTAGGCGGACCGAGCACGAGGCCGGTCGAGGGTCGTGCCCACTATGAGTCGGCCTCGGCGGACCGGGTGGCTTCGGTGGGCTGTACGTCGAGGGCCTCGCGTAACCGTCGCCCGCCGCCGGTCAGGTCGTAGTGCACGAGGTGGTCGAGTTCCCAGCTCTCAGCGCACTCGATACAGAGGGTGTAGCCGTGGTTGCAGCGGGAGGGGTTGCCCACCAGCAGGATCCGGCCGTAGGGGTCCTCGCTATCGCGCAGCCTCACCAACACGTAGGCGTTGCCGCTGAGTTTGGCTCCGGGTTTGATCACGCCGTACTCGTCGTGGCTCTGGGTGTTCTTCATCTCGCGCATGGATGTCTCCTGTTCGCGGTTCGGTATCGGGTTCGGTTGTGTCGCTGGCGTGTTCATCGAGTCAGGTGCTCGTGCAGGGGGCCGGTGGTGCGGTCGAGCCACACGCTCACCGTGTGCCCGGCGTGGCTGGCGCGCAGCCGGTTCACCGCACCGGTGGCGTAGGCGGCGATGTCGTCAGGGTGCACGAGGTGAACGCGCGGGATGGCGAGCCGGTCCGTGCTGCCGGTCACGTGCGCGACGGTGTACATGCCGCGTTCGTCGTGTGAGCCGGGGGCGTAGATGACGAACTGGTCGCCGGTGACGGGGTTGGCGGCGGCGTAGAGGGTGTCGAGTGCGGCCGTGGTGGGGATCGGGTGGGCCTTGCTCGTCATGTCGTGTCCTGTCGTCGGTGCCCGTGCGGGCGGGGTGGTGTTGGGGCGAACAGTGGGGGCGGGTGGTGGTCGCGGTCCCCGGTCCTGGTGCCCCGGGCGCGGTTTCGCGCCCGGGGCAACACGGGGCTAGGTGCCGCGCACAGCGGCAGTAGCGGCGCGGCCGATAGCGGCGGCCGTGGTGGCCGGGTCGGTGATCAGGTGCACGTTCACCCCGTTGAGCGGGTTGGGGCCGCTGTCGGCCGGTGCCAGCCACAGCACCGCGCACCCGGCGGCGCGCAGCTTGTCGAGGTGTTGCTGGGCGCGGCGTCGTTCGCTGCCGGTGTAGTGGCCATCGGAGATGACCACCAACAGCCGGGTCGCGCCCGGGTAGGCCAGATCGAGGCCACCGTTGAGGGCTTCTACCGCGATGTCGAGGGCGTGGTAGCCATCCGGGCAACTGAATTCGGTCACTCGCGCGGGTGCGGTGCCCGGGTAGGTGATCGGTTTGACCGAGGCCCCGAACGTCACGGTCGCGGTCGTAGCGGGCATGGTGGCCAGCTCCGCCGCGCGGGCGATGATCCACGCGGCCGAGGCCACGGGGGTGGCGTAGTCGCCCATCGACGAGGACACGTCGCAGGCGATGCCGACTCGCAACGGCGGTAGGGGAACGGTTTTGCGGGTGGTGCGGGTGAACGGTTCGGCGGTCGGCATCGCCCCGGCCGCGCGTTGGGCCTCCCGGGCGAGCGCGCCTCGCATCCGCAACCGGCCCGGCGGCAGCGCGGAGGTCGTTTTCACCGTGGCCCGTTCGCGGGTGGCGGCGGTGTTGAGGGCGCGAGCCAGTACCCGGGCGGCGGTGTGCTCCTCGGGGCGGGCGTCACGGGTCCGTCGTCTGCTCGCGGTCCAGGCCCGGCGCGCCCCGGAACCGAACACCTTGCCTGCTTGCGCGGCAGCGTCTTTCGCCTGTTGTTCGGCGGCCTGGCGCGCGGCCTCGGCGACCTCGGCAGGGTCTGGCTCTACCGGGGCGGCGGCGACCGCTTTGCCGACGTTGGTCACCGTGTCACCGATCGCGACCCCCAATGGCGAGGACGGTTCGGGGTCGGCGTGGGGGTCGGGGCCGACCAGGTCGAGCCAGCGCGCCCCGAGTTCGAGCATGGCGGCGGCGTCGGTGTCGGCCACGGTGTGGGCCTCGCGCCAGATCGCCCGCAATTTCTCGAGGGTGTCGGTGCCCAGGATGGCCTCGATCGCGGTGGCGGCGGGCGCGCACTCGCCATCGTCGAGGATCCCGCCGTCCAGGCGGGCCAGGATGAGGGCGGCGTTGCGAGCCGCGTGGTAGGGCACCGGGGGAATCTGGGCGGCGGCGATCGCGCCGCCGTTGTCGCCGATCACGATCTCGGTGGTGCAGGCACGCAACCAATGCCGGTCGTCGGGGCGGCGGCGTATCTGGGCGGCCTCGATCCGGGATTCCTCGAGCAGCGTCGCGGCCTCGAGGACCCCGGGGTGCGCTACCGGCGGCGCGGTCCACACCGAGTGTTGGGCGTGGGCGCACTCGTGGACCAACGCGCCCCACACCGCCGGGTACCGGTTGCGGTCGCTGGTACGTTCCGGGCGGGCAGTAGCCGGGTCGATTTTGAGGCGGGTGCCATCGATCTCGATGGCACCCCAGCTCGGCACGAACGCCGCCGGGTGCCCGAAAGCGGCACCCGGGGCGATGGTGACGGTTAGGTCGTCGCGGTCAGCGATCGGCGGGGCCTCGGCGGTCATAGCCGCCGAGAGCGTGGCCCACCCGCCGGTGACAGGCACCGACGCCGAGGCGGGTGTGGGTGCCGGGGCAGCGGCAACGGCGGCGGGTGTCGAGGTGGCGGGTGCGGTTGCCGGGGCGGAGGGTGCCGTGGTGGCAGGGGCCGGGGCGGTTGTCGGGGCGGGGGCGGGTGCTGTGATCACGTGGCCGGTCATGGCGGGCAGTGCCTTTCGTGGGCGGGCGGGTAGTCAGCGGCGAGGGCGCAGGGGCATTGGTTCGAACGTGTCCGGGTCCGCGTGTAGGGCAAGGAATCGCGCCTCGTCACCGATCGCGCGCCGGGCGATCGGCGCGAGGGCGGTGACCTTGCTGATCGCCATCGAGACCCGTTCACCGCGAGGTGGGTCCTGCAGCTGTAGTCCGGCGGCGAGGTTGAGTCGCGCGTGTTCTGTCTGTCGGGCCAGCACGGCCAGCTCGTCGCGCAGGTCGCGCACGGCGACGATGTAGTCGTGAATCGCGAGGGCCTCGGTGAGGGTGCGTTCGGTCATGTCGGGGGTCCTTTCCCGGGATCAGTGGTGGTGGTGGTGGATTGAGGCGCGTTGGCAGGTCAGAAACGGGGGCCCAGAGACAGGGGCTCGTGGCTACGGCCGCACACGGTTTTCACCACGGCGGCCACGACATCGCGGTCCTCTTCCGGCGCGGCCCCTACGAGGTTGGCCAGGGCGGTGGCCTGATCGGTGGCGGCGGCGATCTTGCGGAACGCGAGCAGCTCGCGCAGCTGCGGTGCCCACCCGACCTCGCCTTTGGCCTGCCGGGCAGCCAGCTCGCGGGCTACTTTCACCGCGCGCCGTTCCACACCGAGCTGGGCGGCGAGGTCGTAGTCGCTGCCCACCTGCACCTGGAACGCGAACCGCGAGGCGAGCGCGTCCGACAGGATGGCCCCGTGCACGCCGGGGTTATGGCCTGCCACCACGAAGAAGCCGGGCTCGGCTTTGATGACCTCGCCGCCGTTGGCTTTGATCACGATCTCTTTGCGCCCGTCCATCGCGGGGTACACCGCTGAGAGCACGGTCGGCGGGATGAGGGTCGCGTCGTCGATGAACAGCACCCGACCCTCACGCATGGCCCGGACCATGGGCCCGTGCACGAAAACGAAAGTGCCATCTGACTTTTGGGTGTACTCGCCCACGAGATCGGCGACCGTGGTGTCCCCGTCGCCCTGCACTGTCAGCAGGTCCCCGTAGGCGGCCTCGATGAGCGAGGTCTTGCCCGTTCCGGGCGGCCCGTACAGCAGCACCGGAACCTCGGCCGCCCGCATCGTCACCAACACATCGACATCGGCGCGCCCGGCCAGCTGGCGCACGTGGTAGTCCTGCCCGTTCGGCCGGGCCACCGTGTTACCCGTGCGCGCCGGTGCAGCCGGGGCGGCGGCAGTGACCGGGGCCGGTTTGGCGGTTTTCGGTGCCCGGGGGCGGCGGGTGGCCGGTTTCGCCGCCGTACCCGCCGCCGGGGTTGCCGGGGCCGGTGCGGTGGCAGCGGTGGCGGTGGCGGTATTGGCGCGGTAGCGGCGCGGGGTGGCCGAAGTACGGTCGGCGTGCCCGGCTGCGGCCAGTGACTCGAGGGCGTTGCCAACCGCCCCGGAGGATCGGTTGAGACCCTTGGCGATTTCGCGGGGGGACTGTTCGCGGCCCGGGTCGGCGGCCAGTGCAGCGGCAACCATGCGCCGCAATTCCCCGTTGGGCAGACGACCGGCGGCCGGTGCAGTGGTGGCGGTGGCGGGTGTGGTGGGCATTGCAACTCCTGGAAAATCAGTTCCGAATTCGTGCGCCGTTTCGGCATAGGTGCGGCACGGCGGCCATTCGGATTTCTGCGAATTTCCCGGCGAATTCCGGGGACGGTTCGACGCTAGCTCGACCTCGAACGGGCTCGCAACCCCAAAAGTGCGCGAATTTCCCGGAATTATTCCGGACAACGGCGAGCCCGGCAGTGCAATACGGACATGAAATGCGCACAGTAATGCTTAGGCGCGACAACCAGCTGCCGACCAAATGAATGGAAAGGAATCAAAAGATAAAAGACGAATGATAAAACGGGGAAGGAATCGGAATGGATCAGCAGGAGCAGGACACGAACCGGATGCCGAAGACAGGCATGGACGGACCGGCAACGCATGTCTATACAGCTTTGTGTATAGACAATCCCGGCTGCTATCCGCCCGGATAAACCGCTTCCCACCTGCCGGTCTGCCGGGCACGGGTGGGTCGTTTTGATCCGCCCACCGAGTAGGGCACGGAACCTCACCATCGAACGATGCACGGATTGATTTTCATCGAGCCACCCAGGCCGCAGAATATCCAACCCCTGAAAATTGGCAGAATTCTCCGCAGCGGAAACCTGGCCATTTCAACAACTTCGACAGAGTTTCATGATTGCCACAACCCGCCATTTTCGCCATTTCCGGAATGGCGGTAAATGCGATCACCACGTTAATCGATCGACGGCGAAACGGGAACACCCGGCCTATGTCTATCTATTTCGGGGCGTGGCGGAGACGTTCGAGGAGCTGGCGGGTTTCGAGACTCGGAGTCTGGCCGATCTCGGCGAGTGTGTGGGTCAGGAGTGTGTAGGTGCGGGTAAGTGCGGCCTTTTCGCCGAGGCGGGCATGGAGCCGGAGAATGTCTTGCCAGACCGATTCGTTGTAGGGGTCGTTCTCGACGGTTGTCTCGAGTATTCCCAAGGTGGCGTGGGGGTCGTTTTCGGTGTTGCGGGTGGCCAACCAGCTCAAGGCGTTCAGGGAGGTGCGCCGCGCTGATTCGCGCAGTGCTTCGACCCAGGTGTCGGTGAGGTCGCTGGCTAGTTCGCTGGTGGCCAGGTCCGCGATGCGGCGGGCGGCGTCGGCCTGCTCGGCGTCGTTGCTCGCGCGGCGGCGCGCGGCGACCGCGCTGGTGAAGTCCCAGTAGTCGACTCCCAGTAGCAGGTCCGACAGCTGGAGCCTGTCGTCGGCGAGGACGCTGGTGATCTGGCCACCGGTGGCGGCAGTGATCGCGGCGCGCAGGCGGCTCAACGTGTTGGCAAGCGCACTACCGCCCCGCTGGCTAGGGCGCTGGCTCCACAACCGTTCGATCAACTGTTCGCGCGGGAGTCCCTCGGGATGCAGGGCGAGCACGGTCAGCAGCTCGCGGATACGCGGCTGTAACTGCGAAGTGATCTCCACGCTCTCACCAGTTTCGGGCTTGCGCCAGAAGATCCGGGTGGGCCCGAACACCCGCAACCGCAGCGCAGGCTCGGCCGGTGTCGGCATCGGCAGCGGTGCGGAGTCCGCGATCTCGGTCTCGAGGTTAAGGCTGGACTTCGCCGCGGCGAGGTCGTCCTCACCGGTGTGGCCGGCATCCTCGGCCGCCTCGACGAGCACAGGCTCAGAAGCCGGTGGCGGAGTGCTGGGCTCGGCCGGTTCCACCAGCACTGGCTCCGGCGGCCGAGGTCGCGAGGCGGGCATAGGTCCGCCGTCGATGCTGTAAATCCTCGGCCCACCGTCGTCACGACGGCTCGGGCGGTTCTGGCGGGGCGTGTGCGGCTGGGCGAGGCGGTCGCGGCCATTGGCGCGAAGCTGGATTTCCACGTCGCTGATGATGAGGCGAGCGGGTGAGATCAGGTGCCGCCGTGTGCGGCGGCCCTTCAGGAGCGCCTGGGAAGCGGCGCGCGAGGCGGGCAAGGTACCCAGGACCGGAAACCCGATCGCGGCGGCGTAGGCGCGGTTGGCACCGATGAGCACGATCCCTCGGGGCCGTCTGCGGCGGGTGAGATCGAGGATGCGTTGCGCGGCAGGCTCGGGGTCGATGTGCTCGGCGCGCACCACGAACAGGCAGGCATCGGCAGCGGCGATGACCGGATGCGCGGGCGAATCCGGCTCGGGCACACCACAATCGGCGAACACGGTCGCCACGAGTGCCCGCCAGCTGCCATGCGGATCAGTGAGCAATTCGGCGGCTGGAAGGGCTCGCGTGGGGTCGTGGTGTGGTGGCGCGGCAAGCAGCGCTTCGCCGCCGGGCAGTCGCTGCACATGCCGCGCCAGGATGTCCGGGGTGATGGGTTCGCCGGGGTTGGTCCTGCGGGCCATGCTCCCCAGCCCGAGATACGGGTCAGCGCCGACCATCTCGGCGAGCTGCCCACCCAACGGGTCGGCTTCCACGATCAGGGCGGTCTCCGGGCCGGGCCAGGAGTGGGCGAGTGCGACGGTGGTCGTGGTGGTTCCGGCGCGGGGGCTCAGTCCAGCGACGGCGATCAGTAGTGGCGCCTGTGAGCCTGTTCTCATGCCCTATCCCCGTTTCTGGAAGTTGGAGATCAACAGCGCGGTGCCGGTCTCGGCGGGTCGGGTGTTGATCAGCTGGAGGTAGTCGATGCGTTTGCGATCCGGGTGCAGCTCGGCGATGTGAACGTTCGCGGTACTCGGGGTGATCGGGGTGATCGCCACACAGTGCCGGGTACCTGGCGGGATGCTCGCGATCCCCGCGGCGAGAGCCTCAGCGGTGATGCCAGTCTCGGGCCCGAGCAGTCCCGTCGCCTTCCCGGCATCGCGATCGATGTAGTAAGCCGCTTCGAACGAGGCAATCAGCCCTTCCACAGTGCTCGGGTCACCGGCGCGGTCGGTGACCACCGTGCCCGAGAGCCCGGCGCAGGGACCCTGTGCCGTCGTGGTTGGGCTCGGCGGTGCGGCGGTGGCCTGCACCTGCTGGCCGGTATCTCCGGTGTCGCCGGTCCCGACCGTCAGGACACCGGCCAGCAGGGCGACGGTGGCCGCTAGGGCGGCCCAGGCTACGACCGGCATCCGGTATCGAATGCCGGTCCACCATCCAGACATCGTGTCGATGGCGGCCGTGCCGGGAGGGTCACCGAGTGCGACGAGCCAGTCGTCCTCGGGCGAGGGTGACTGGTCGGGTTCGTCGACGTCGGGGCCGGTGTCCTGGCCAGCAATGTTGTGGAGGTCGGGTTGGGAGTGGGGTAGCTCGACCCATGCTTCGGCGTCGCCGTCATCGGGTGGATTTTGGGGGTACCTCGCCATTCAGCTCGCCTCGGATCGGGAAAGGCTCCGGGGGCCTGCCCGCACCCCGGAGGGGTGGGGCGCGGGCAGGTTCCCCGGAGGGGTCATGGGCGGCTCGTGTGCTCGCTTCCGGTCTCTGCCGGGGTGAGCGAGGTCGCCGGCCGACTCGTGAGGTCCTCGCCGAGCCGGGCCAGGACATCGCTGACCGCGAGGTGGGCGGTGGAGCGGTGATCGGCCTCGTACTCACGCCAAGACACGATCGCGCCGCGCTGCCGGTAGGCGATGAGCGTGCGCCGACCAGCGCGCACGGGCACGACGAGGTCGAGCTCACCGTGATAGAGGTGCAGCGGCATGGGCGGTTTGGTGTGGGCGAGCGTTTCGAGCGCCAGCACTCGCCGCCACCAGTGATCGTTCCAAGGGTCCGCACCTTTGGTCCAATGCGCCAATGGTTGCGGGAACCTCTCTCGCAGTTCGACACCGGTGAGCTGTTGTGCCTCGGCGACCGCTTTCAGCCCGGCCTCGCTGAGCACGTGACGCAGCGGGAGCTGGTCATAGGCACGGGCGAGCCCGATGAACCCAGCCAGTCCCAGTCCCGCGACCGCACCCTCACTGATCGCCGAGGCCACGGCCACCAGATCGGAGACGACAGCTCCGGCGGCGATGCCGCGCAGGTCCACTTCGGGTGCGTACCACGGTTGCAGTTCCCCGGCAGCGGCGGCGACCCGTCCTCCGTCGGCGTATCCCCAGGCCACGACGGGGGCGACGGGCAGATCGAGGTTCGCACCCCGATACACAGCTCGAGCTAGGTCGAGCACGGCCCTGGCCCCGTCACGTGCCGCGAGGAAAGTGTGTGGCCCGGTTGCTACGCCGAGTCCTTGCCCGTCTGGGATGGCGACCACCCACCCTCGCTCGAGGGCCGCTTCGATCGCGTAGGTGTCGGGTTCGGTGCCGGTGGAGAGGAGTTGCGAGGGCGCGCACACTCCCGCGAGCCCGCGAAAAGGTGGGCAGTACATCAGGATCGCGGTCTTGCCGGGCTCGGCGGTGGCTTCGGGGATCAGCACGATCGCCGAGGCGGGCAGCAGTTGCCCGCGTGAGCCGGTGGTGACGTAGATGACCTGCCAGGCCCCGGCTGCCCCGGCGAGTTGGGAGGCGAAGACGGGCCTGGTGCGGACGAGGTCGCCGGGCCGGGCACCGTCGCGCAGGATCGGTGTTTGGTAGAAGTCGCTGAATTTCACTGGTATCTCCCGGCGAGGTCGTAGGCGAGGGCGGTCATCCACGCGACCGAGCTGGCGAGTTGCCCGGTCGCGTGATAGCTGGTGTGGCGTGCGGTGGTATCGGCGTAGCGAAGCAACACCGTCGGATCGAGCAGATCGGCGTTGTCGGCGACCAGCTGGCCCCACGCGGCCGACAAACGTGCGGCGAGGTTTGGCAACTGGGTGAGCGGGTTTGCGGCTACCACGGCGGTGATCTGCGCCCACTTCGCTGACGCTGCGGCATTGTCCGCAGGGCCCGGAGCGGGCGTGCGGGAGTCGGCGGCGTCGGTGAGGCGCTGGGCCAGACTCGCTGCGGGCACGTAGTCGACGAACCCTGGACTGATCGGGAAGTCGTTGAGCACCACGGTCGTCCAGGCGTCACCGAGGGTGGAGGACAGCAGCGACTGGATCGAGCCGAGCGCAGCGATCGGGTCTCGCAAGTCGGCCTGGGCAGCGAGCTGGGCCGACATCCGCAATAGTGCGGCGCGATCGGGTGCCGAGCAACTGAGGTCACCTTCGACGCAGATGTCGGCGACTCGGCCGGTCAGCGCGCCGTAGTCGATGCCCGAAGTGGTGGCGATTCCGCCACCAGAGGCGGGCGCGGTGGTGATCGCTACTTGCGATACCGCTGCCCCGCTTGTGCCGGGGGCCGGGTCCGGTGTCGTTTGTCCGGGGCGGCCGGGGATCACCGGTGAGCCCGGCGCGCGTTGCGGATCGGAGAACAGCGCGATCCCCGCGACCCGTCCAGGATCGACGGGGCCTTCCCCGGCCCCGACCGCCTGAGCGAAAGACGAAACCACCTGCGCGCCTTGGGAGTACCCGACAGCAGCCAGGGCAGTGCCGGGGCAGTCGGCATCGATCCGCCCAGCAGTATCGGTGAGCCCGGCCAGGCCCGCGCCCGCCGACACCGCGTAGGGGTCGGTCCCGCCACCGGTGCCGACCGCACCGCCGAACGAGGCTGGATAGCCGATGTAGCTGCGCGCCACCAGATGTGGTGCGGCAGCCACCACCGGGCCGAGCAGCTGCCCGAGCATCCCGCTGTCAACCGTCTCAGAGGCGCCCGGCGAGGACTCGCTGGTGCCCTGCACCCCGAGCACCCACAGCGCCGGGCAGCTCGGCCCCGCCGGAGACGGTTGCGCGACAACGGTGCCCGGCGCGCAGAGGCTACCGGCGAAGGTGGCCAGAACGGCTGCGGTGAGGACACGGCTGGCGGTCATGGCTGGCCCACCCCTGCGCCCGCACCGAAGCCAGCACCGACCGTGCCGCCGACCAACGCGCCCACGGCCGCAGCTGGCACACCGGCCACCAGCGCGCCCGCGACCGCCCCGGCCGCCGCACCGATTGCCGTACCGGCCACGCCGGAGGTAATCGTCCCGATCACCGGGATCGCCACCACCGTTCCGATTGCGGCCCCGGCGATTCCACCGACCGTGCCGCCCGCCAGCGCACCCACCGCCGCACCGGCCACTGCGGCCGGGGCACCGGTTATCGTGCCGCCGATCGCGCCACCGGCCCCGGCACCGGCGACCGTGGCCCCGGCCACCCGATCCGAACGCCCGGCCGGGAGCCCGACCGAGTCCAGGAACGTCGCGGCCTGGGCTTCCAGGTCGGCGGCGACGGTGTTGATCGTGTCGCCGACCTCGGGCGGCAGCCATTCCGGGTCGGGGAATTGTGCCGTCCCGATCCGGATCGTGTCCGGCGGTGGCTCGATCGGCGCGACCGGTTCCACCGGCACCGGAGTGTGTAGCTCGAGCACGTACACCGGCGGCGCGGGCTCGGGTGAGGGAGCCGGGCGCGGGGACGGGCCGTTGCGGACCTCGGGTGGCTGCTCGACATACACCGGTGGCTCAGGCTCCGGGGCCGGAGGCGGTGCGGGAGCCTGGGTTCCGGGTTGTGCAGGAGCTGTGACGCCGGGCTGGTCCGCGATCGGGGCCAGCGGTGCCATCGCGCTCGCGGGCTGGGTGGCTAGCATCATCAGCACCGGCACGGCACCAGCGGCCACTAGGCGGCCACTCCACAGCATCCGCCCTCCGTAGGGCAGACGAGGGCTGCGGGCCGGGTGGCAGCCTTGCACCGGGAGCGCGACAGCGACCGACGATGTATTCCCATTTTTGGGCATGACAAATAACCCTTCAATGAAGGTGGAAAAAGAACAGGGAAAAGACCAGGGAGAAGACTAGGAATTGCGCGAATTTGCGACAAATTCCCGTGTCTCCCGGCTGTGGATCGCAGCCGGGAGAGTCGGGCTCTCGATTCTTCTAGCCTGCGAGAACCTGTTGGCCGATCAGAAGAACGGCAGCACCTGTACCGCGATCGCCAGCGCATTCGAGACTAGCGACGCACCAGCGCTGAGTACCGACAAAACTGTGTAGAGGTCCATGATTTCCCTTTCGGAGGAGGTTGGGGTACCTCACCATCACAGCCCCGAAAACCAGTGCAGCGCTACCCTTTCGACTGGTAAAAATTGTGGTACCACTCCGGTTACCACCCCGCCGACAGCGGGTGGCCTGCGCCGATCGGCGAAACTGGTAAGAAAAGTGTCAGATAAGAAAATTTCCGGGGCCTGTCCCCCCGCCAAAAGGACACTCCGAATACCCGACACGCCCGACGCGGCGGTGGTAGCTAATTGTCAGCCAGGTCACAGCGAATTATTGGTGGCCGGACCGCTCCCTTTCTGGTACGAATTAATCAACTCGGGGGAGTCAACCCTTCAACCTAACTCCTGGTGGAGGGCAACGGAAGACCGTAGTAGGAGGGGCTTGATATGAACCGGAGGACCAACCCGACCAACGATCCGCGGCGAGGCCAGGGGCGCGCCGCATCCGAGCTACCTGACCTGGGCCGATGGGTGCGCAGGGTCCGCGAGCATCGCGACCTCTCCCGGCCCGAGGCCGCCGGCCTGCTCAAAATCAGCTACGAGCTGCTCAAGAAGATCGAGTACGGCACCGCCCCGTGCACCCTGCCGGTGCTCGAGCAGATGATCACCACCTACGGCCTGGATATGGCCCAAGCCCGCCACACCCGCGACCTCGCCCGGACCCCTGTGTCGCTGGACCCGGTCGAGGAACTGCGAACCCGACCCAGCGCTAGCGACCACCTCTCGACACTGAGCAGCCTCGACGAGCGCGGCCTCGTCGGCGCCTACATCGACCCCTTGTGGTCGTTGGTCCACGCCAACAAACGATTTCGCTCCGAGCTGCCCGGTATCGACTACTACGACGACAACGTCAGCTTGTGGTTCTTCCATCCCGACACGACCGCACACACCGCCGAATCCCTTGTCGTGGACTGGGATATCGCCGCCGCCTACCTGGTCGCGTCCCTGCGCGCCGCGTTCGGCATCTACCGTCAGAGCCCACAGGCACAGGCCCTGTTCGAGAAGTTGTGTGGTTCAGTCATTTTCACCGAGTTGTGGAACACCAGGCTCGGGGTCGCCTACGGCTACCAGACCGAGGAACCCCTCCGACTCTGCGAACCCGGCACCGGAGAGTTGTACTGCGTCCGGATCCACCTCGGTGCCAAGGGTCGTACACACCTCGGCACCAGAGACACCCCGGATCTCCGATTCTGCATGGGCTACCGCGACCCCTGCGACCCACCGACCCACCTCTGACCCGCCCCGCTCAACAACGACTCGTCTTAGCGAACACGCAGCGAGACAACCGAACACCGACACAGGAGCAGACAATGACCGCTGTCTTCACCCGCACCAGCCATCACGACGCCAAACCGGGACCTCGTGCCCAGCGCGAGGTGGACATCGTACTCATCCCACCGCACATGCGAGGCCAATGACATGTTCAACCCGCCTCTGCTACCCGGGATGCCCGACTTCCACGACTCGGTGGAATACCTGCGCCACAACCGCAAGCTATCCCGCGAATCCACAGCCCAAAAGGCTGGAATCAGCAGCACTCACCTCAACGAGATCATCTGGCAACGCAAGATTCCCGGCTCCACCGTGTTCGATAAACTCGTCTGGTTCTTCGGCTTGACACCCGCACAGCGGTGGCACCTGGAAGAGCTGATGCAGCCCTCCGGGCGTCTGCTGTCCACTGACGAACTGCGCCGCCGCCTCACCGATCAGGGAGTCCAAGCCCACCTCGACTACCTCGACCAGCACGAGGTCCTCGGCGGCTACGTGGACCCGCTCCAGACCGTCGTGCACGGCAACGAGGTACTCCACCGGATGATGCCCGGCCTTGGCAAGGTCGACCACAACGTCATTCGTTGGATGCTCACCCCCGCCGCCCGCGACCGCGTCTACGGCTGGCACGGCGAATTGCTTTACCTGGTCCGTAACCTGCGCACTGTGCTCGCCCGCTATCGCGACGATCCCCAGGCCCAAGAACTGTTCCACACACTGCGGAAAGACATCGCCTTCCGCAGCGCTTGGGACGGCACCCCGATGCAAGTCGCCTACAACTGGCCCCGCACAACACCGATGCGTCTGCGCGTACCCGGCATCAGACAACCGCTCGCACTCAATCTCGAGATCAACGAATACGGGGCATGCTCCACCGTCCTCATCGTCCACGGCCTCTACAGCACAGCCGCAATCGCTTGCTGAGAACACCTCTGCCGCATGGTAGTCACCTGCAACGTCGGTCCGGCCGCAGTCGAGATCGGGTTCGTCGACCGGATGCTGGTACAGATCGGGTCTTCAAGCAGCAGCGATCTGGACCGGCAGTAGTGGGGTACCGTTGGATCTATCGTTTGCATTTCCCAGGTCAGAGGCAGGAAAGTAGGGGCGGCGATGATACGAGGGCGGGGATGGACCGGCTTCGAAGCGGTTGCGCTGCAGGAAGCGATGCGAAAGTCGAACCGGGAGTTCGCGGCCCTGCTGGGTGTCGAGAAGACAACGATCAGTAATTGGCGTTCGGGACTGAGCGTGGTCACACTCCGACCCAGAACGCAAGAAATCTTGGACACAACCTACGCACAACATGCAACGACAGCAGACAGGGCTCGGTTCGATCAGATCGTGGCCGAAGGTGAAGCCGCGTGGAGATACCGACACCCCGCGTTCTCGCACGAGGCCACAGCACCAACGAAGGCCGAGCTCTCCGCCTCTCCTCTCAACGACTCTTTGCCGGTGAAGAACAATCCAGGGGTCGTCGCGGCATTCGATTTCAACACGACTTCGCCACTGAGACGATCGCGAGCGGCTTCGGAGAGGTCCCTGAGCAGCTTCGCCGCCGTCACTCGTCTATTGGCGGGCCAGCGTCAAAGCATTGCACCCGACGCGCTGATCGGCCCGATAGAAGCTCATCGAGACGCCGTCGCCGCCCTGTTTCGCGCTGCGACCGATGACCGCGTCAAGCAGCAAGCTGGGGCGCTGCTGGGCGAGGCATCCGTTGTGGCGAGCCGGGTGTGGAGCGCCATCGGTGACCGCGACATGGCGCTCACCCACTGTGCATTCGCCCGGAAGCTCGCGGACGAACTCCAAGACAAGACGATGAGCGGGATTGCGCGCATATTCGAGAGCAACCTTCGATCCGACGCTGCAACGTTGATCAGCTCGGACGGCGATGTCGTCATCGGGCTCCGAGTACTCAGGGAGGCCGCGAACTTCTCCGACTATCTGCCGCCCGCCGCGCGAGCACGGATCGGAGCCGAACAAGCGCAAGCCTACGCAGTGCTGGAACTCCGGGACGAATGCGAGCAAGCGCTGACCCGAGCACAACGTGCGGCCGACGACATCGATGACCATGACCGCGCCGGACTGTTCAGCGATTGGAACACCACCCGCATCCAGGTCTATGTCGGGACGTGCCGACTTCTCCTCGGCCAACCGAAACGAGCGATCGCCGCGCTCAACGAAGCCTTGGCGACGCCCGAGATGGACAGCCCCAACGTCGCTCTCGCCGCCCACGTTGACCTAGCCAGCGCGTACGCCCTGTCCGGCGAGCTCGAAGAAGGTTGCAGAGTCCTCGGCGAAACCTACGACGAGCTGGCGACGATGGGCAATCATCGCGGCATCGAGCGTGCACAACGAGCCATCGAAAGGATGGCTCCCTGGCAACATGAGAGGCCGGTCCTCGCGTTGCGCGAGCAGTTAGACAGCATTCCGGCTATCGATCGATCCCAACGGTCGACTGGATCGCTTGCGCCGAGCGGATCGCTTGCAACACCGCCTCCGGGTCCAACTCGCTGACGATCGCATCCGGCGAGTGCTCCGACAACTCTTCTCGCGTCAGTCGGTGCGCTACGGCAACAACTCCGAATCCAGCGTGTCGAGCGGTGGCGACATCGTTCGGCGCGTCGCCGATGATGACGGTTCGCCCGGGATCTATCGGGTGCCCGTACTTTGCTCGGAACCGGTCGGCGACGAACGCGGGCAGATCGAACCGGTCCCGCGCATCGGAGCCGAACGCGCCGATGTCCAGGTCCAGATGTGAGTCAAGGCCCGCAACCGAAAGCTTGAACTCAGCCGAAATCCGCAGGTTGCCCGTGAGGGCGGTCTGAACATATCCATGTTCGGCCAACGCGGTGATCGTATGGGCAGCACCGGGATACGCGGCCTGGTCGCGGGCTAGTTCCGCCGCACCGTCGGACATGACCTCCATCAGTACATCGGCGTACCGGTTGAAGCCATCTTCAGCCGCTTCACTGGTGACACCGGACGCGATTGCCGTGTCGACAACAATGGACTGGTCTGTGTAGCCGTGCACCCGTGACGGGGGAAAAACGACGGCGGACTCCTCGACGTCGTACGTGCGAGCCACGGCCCGTCGGAGCCAACGCAAGTCTGCCGGGATCAGCGTGCCGTCAACGTCCCAGACGATGAGTCCCGCCTGTGTCTCAACCATATTCACCGATCTTTCAGTTGGCGGTGCTCGGATACCGAAGGTGCATCAGCGGTTGGCATCGCTAGTCCCTCGCTGCGCCTTCTGGCCATACGATGTCGACCGGAACGCCGCGCTGTCGCGCCAGCGCGACCACGGTGCCGGTGCCTGCGCGCTGACCGTCATGGCCGTCCCAGACCGCGACCATCCGATCGACCCCCTGGACGAGCGCCTCGTTCGCGGCCTCGTAAGCTTCGCGGCCCGCACTGTCGAAGTCCATGACCCGCACCGTAGCGGCGCGGGCGACCAACGCATCAAACTGCGCAAGGTGGTCCGGCTTCACCTTTGCCTCGCGGTAGTCGATCGATGGCAACACCACCTCCAGCCGACCTCCGATGTCGAGGACGGCTTCGGCGAACACGCTGTCGGCACCCCTGGCGATGCAGGAGATGCCCACGAGATCGGGAATTCCGGCGAGCAGATCAGTGATCGCTTTCCGCACCAGGTCGGCTGTCGCGGCGGTGATGTTCATGTGTCCGGTGACGCTGATCCTCATGCTGCCCATCATGCCGGGGAGTGCACCAGTAGGCGCAGCATGTCCCGCAGCTCGGCCACTGGTCGGCTGGTTCCGCATTCGCCTGCGCGCTGGTACAGCTCCAGGGCTTTCGCCTGGACACGATGGGAACTGGTCCTGCTGACGTCCTCGATGGCGGCTTCGCCGAGGCGGAGAGCTTCGGCGTATTCGCCCTGGATGAGTCGGGCCTCGGCTATTCCGAGCCGATCCAGTGCGCTGGAACGCCATCGTTCGGGGCGCCGCAACGCGATGGCCAAGGTGATCGCTTGGGCGGCTTCGTCGGCGAACTCGGGCTCGGTTCGGGCGAGTTCGAGCAGGCGGCCACCGAGTGTGCCGGACAGTTCTGCTGCGTCGAAGTAGTGCATCCAGTAGGGGTCGTCAGCCGGGCAGGTATCGGCGAAGGCGGAGTGGGCCTTGTCGGCGGCGCGTTGGAATGCAGCTGGGCGCCCGAGTTTGGCGTATGCCCACGCTTCGCGGGTGTGGAGCAGTGCGCGGGTGGTCGGGGTGATCGACCGTCCGACGACGTCTTGGGCGAGGCGCACGAGTTCGAGGGCATCGTTCGCGCGGTCGCGGGAGTAGACGATTCGATCGACGCCGTTGCCCTCGGATTGCAGGGTCAGCATCTGGCGCGCGAGGCCGGCGAGTGCGTTGGCGAACAAGCTCGGGTCGTCGGCCTCACGCGCGGAACGGGCCGAGAGCATGTAGTAGCCCTGCGCGGTGTGCTGCTCGGCGGAGTCCCAGGACATGGTGGCCGCCGTTTCGGCGAGCAGAGCACGGATGTGGCCCAGGCGCTGACGTCGACCGGGGTTGGTTTCAGCAGCCACCATGTCGTTCACCTCGGACAACTGGACCGACGACGGCTTTGCGTCGCAATCCACCGCCGAACTTGTCGTCCCACTCACGAAACAGCCGGGCGGCATGCTCGAGTTCGTCGAGTTCCTGGGCGCCGGTGCCGGTGACGACCGGGACCGGGCGGGTGGTGCCGCGCTGTTGACGCAGCCAGCGTTCGAGAGGTTCGAGGAGATACGCGCCGACGACGACCCCGATGAGCGTTGTCCCGGCTTCGCGGCGATCCACGAGAAGGTCCTTCCGTGCGAGGTCGTCGGCGACGTCCTCGCACGACGCCTTCCAGATCGCCGGATCAGCGTCGATCTCGAGGGTGCCGGGCGCGAGTGCCCGCCGGGTTTGCAGTTGGTTGAGCTTTGCTCGCTGGCCTGGGGTGGCCGCGGTGAGGACGGCCTCTAGTCGGTCGGCGTGCTCGGGGCGGAGCGTGATCGTTTCCTGGCGCTTGCACCACTTCTTGATCGTGTTGATGTGGATGCTCGCGCGAACAGCGAAGCGTTCGTGCGACAGGTCCAGTGCTTCGCGCAAATCCGCCGCGTCCGCTCCTGTCCACTTCTTCATAGTCGACTCCTGGCCCCTCGCGAAAGGGATTGTGTACCAGCGTGTACCGGGCATGTACCGGCGCGTGTACCGCGTGTACCTACGTGGACTTCCGGGATTAATTGTCAACCAGCAAGGTTGTTTGTGCGCCCGGTACCGGTTTCACTCCGGCACTGGGCGGAATCAAATTTCCAGCGATTCAACCGTAGGCGGGTGGTCCAATGCTGGCCAGTCTCAGTTCATTTCAGGCGACGACACGTGTCCCTCACGTTATGGCTCCCCGTAGTTTCCAGGAGCTGGCCGGGAAATGCGACCAGTACGCCACCGGTAGGCCACCACTGTGCGGTTCCCGCCGATGCTGTGGGCGGGCCACGATTGGAACCAGAACCCGTTTCAGGGAATCCGTAGCGAAAACGTCTAACGGGTGCCCCTCGTTATTTGGAAGCGTCACCAGGGAGGCCCGCGCATGAGACACTCCGACGAGCTGAACCCGCAGCTTGCGGCGAGGCGTGCCCGGTCATCGGGCGGTAGCGTCAGCTCTTCCGTCGACTCGCTGCCCGTCGCTGAGGCTACTCACAACCAGTCGCGTGCCGAGCTTGTCAGAGCGCTCGAGGCGATGGCGTTAGCCGGGTTTCTCACGACTGCGCCCGCTGTAACCACGACCGAAGCCGCCGACACGGCGGACGTGACCGCGTCAGCTGGGGAGTGGCGGTGACCCAGACCAGCGCACCCAGGGCATGGACCGAATCGCCCCGCTCACGCTGCCAGTTCTATCGGAGCGTGTGCTCGCTGCCTACCGTGATCGACCCGGCCTCGGGGCGGATCATGATGCGGGCCGGTTTTGTCGGGGCGGTGATGATGCCGACCGAGCTGGCTCAGCGGGTCAAAACCAGTCTCGACCTTCGCGGTGTCGCGCCGTTGTCAATCATCGGTCACCCCCGCGCAGAAATGTGGACATACCTTGTCCGGGCCGACATTCAGCCGATCGGTGACCCCGCCGAGGTAGCTCGCTTGTGGAAGGCGCGAGTCGTGGTAATCCGCGATGGTGACATAGCGTTGCCGTCCCCGGTGCCGGACCCGCTGATGATTCGCACGTGGGTGTCCCCGGCCACCAGCGCTTTCCGTCCCTCGGGGACTGTGGTGATCGAATGCGCGCTATCGATCTTGAGGCAGACCGGGCAATGAACAACGGCGGCCGGTCACCTCGCCCTGACGAACCCGACGTTCGCCTTTCGGTCGAATTGGCCGGTGTGCGCGTGTATTTCGCCGCGTGCCTGACGGCCGCACTGGTGTTCGTCTGTGATGTGGCCGCCCGCCGTCCCGGCGCAGTCGCTGTCTATCCCGGCCACTGCGCCGGATTGCCCCGGCTTCCGAACGAGAAATTGTTCCTACAGCCCTGACCCGCGCCCAGCGCACCTTCCGACCGCCCGAATGACCTTGGCACGACGGCCCGGTGAGACCACACGACACCTCACCCGGGCTTGCCCCGCGCCAAGGCGGCCCCGGGAGTCGTTCCCAGCGACTGCCGGGGCCACCCCCAACCCCGCCACCCACACCGAAGGACCGATAAAACCATGTACGCGAAGTTCGACACCACCACTGCCTCCACCCCACGGTCACACCGCCACCGATGGATAGCGGCGGGAGTGCTGGTAGGGCTCGCCGCACTGGCAGTCGTCGCGGTGGTGACGGCCCCGGACGGGAGTGCGCAGCCGACCGGTTTCGCTTGCGAGGAAACCTCCGGACCCGACGTGGTCACCGGTTCCGGGCCCGGTGACACCACCAACGGCCCGGCCGCGATCCTGGGGTTCAATCACGCCTACTACGTGGACCGATCCGCCGAGCAGGGGCGCGCCGATTCCTGACAGCCGACTCCGCGATCGCCACTGGTGACCGGTTTGCAGACCGGGATCGACGCTGCGCCTACCGATACCCGCCACTGCGTGAGCATCTCACCGTTGACCACCGGCGGCGAGTCGGCGCAGTGGGCGGTGACCGTGGCCGAGTTCCGGCCCAGCACCGAGCCCTGGATCGCCCGACAGACGGTGACCACCCGCACTGTCGACGGGGTGACCCTGATCAGCGAGATCACCCTGGCCTGACACGGGGCCGTTCACACAGACCACCTGAATACCTCGGACCGAATCCGGCGCCCCTCCGAGCCGGTCGGGTCCGAGGGTGGGGAACGTCCCCGGACGCCGACCAACCTCCCGGCCTCCGGGACGCCTACCCGACCCACACGAACCACACCCGGTGGAACCCTCCACCGAATCCCAACCAACGAAACGACTTGGAGAGGTTAGAACCATGGTCAACACGAGCCGGTACGACACCACCGATGGCGGGCCGGAAACGTTGCAGCGCTTCCTGATCGCCAGCGAGTCCGACACCATCCATCAGCGCTCCTACAGCACCAAACTCCTCCCGGGACTGTTGCAGACCCACGACTACGCCCGTGCGTTCTTCGACAGATGCTCGGCCGTGATGGGTATGGCCGACGACAGCGAGGAGCTTGCGCTCGCGCGCCTGCAACGCCAGACCGTTCTCGACACGCCCGGGTACGAGTTCCACATGCTCATCGACGAGGCCGCGCTGCGAGTCACCGTCGGCAGCTGCGAGGTGATGACCACCCAGATCCGCCACCTGATGAACATCTTGACCGCTCGCGCACACGTCCGCATCGGCATCATCGCCCTCAACGCCGAATTCCTCGCCCCAGCAGACAGTTTCGACTTCAGCACCGCCACCGACTCCGACAACGAGCGAATCATCGATCCGTTCGAGAACACCGACACCGTCGAGCTGGTCGAGCGAACCTTCGACCTGCTCGCCACCACGGCCGTCTACGGCGAGGAAGCCCACGCCATCCTGGCCCGGGCGCTGGCCAGCCACACCGAGTCCGGCATCTGATCCATCCGACCGCCCGCGAGCCCCCGCAACAACCCGACGCCGTCATCCCTTGTCACGGCGACCAGGAGGTTTGTTCGGTGATTCGCGGCACCCTCCGGCGAGGACAGGACATGACAACCCCCAACGAGACAGTGCTGGACACCAGCCGCCCCAACACCGCCCGTGTGTGCAATGCGTTGCTGGGCGGCAAAGACCACTACGAGCTCGATCATGTGATCGCCAAGCCCCTTGTGGACAGCCAGCTCGCGACCGCCATGACCGAAGCGCGCCTCTTCGCGCGGCGCGCGGTCGAATACCTCAGCCACACGCATCAGGTGACCCAGATGGTCGAACTCGGCTGCGGACTCCCGCTACACCCCGACATCGGTGAGATCGCCAACCACGCAAGTGACACCGCCCGCGTCCTCTACATCGACAACGACCTCCTCGCCGCCACCCACTCCCGTGCCCTGCTGACCGAACCGAACAACGCCGTCGCCAATATCGACCTCACCGACACCGCCGCCGTCCTCGCCGAGATCACCGCGGTCATGGACTCCACCGCGCCTTTGGCGGTCTGTCTGTCCGGGACCGCTGAACTCCTCGCCGACGCCCCCGCCGTCCTCGACGCCCTGACTCGCCAGCTCCGGCCCGGAACCTGGATCGTGTTCAGCCACATCACCGACGACAACGCCGGAGACGACATCAGCAGCGCTGTCGCAGCTCTGGGCGACGCGGGCATCGCTTTTCACTCGCGCGACCGCGACACGATCACCACAATGCTGGCCCCCTACCGGCTCGTCGAACCCGGGTTGATCGCGCCGCACCGGTGGCGGCCCACCGATACCGAGCATGACACTCTGCGGCCCCTGCACCCCGGCACCTGGGACCTGGCCGCCTACGCCGCCATCGGCCAACTGCCGTAGCGCGAAAGGACACGAAACGATGGGTTGGGACCACGACAGCGACGACGAGTACGAGGGCGGCACAGAGCAGAGGCGTACTACGGACAGCTCGGGTTCATGCGCCGCGCCGGGATGACCGCGTACGTCGACAAGCTTGTCGCTGGTGGGCCACCTCCGCCCATGGCCGCGACGGCCCGATCGGGTGGCTGGTTTGGCATTAGCACCACCTGCCCACGCCTGAAGAACTCGCCCAGCTCGTGGACCGGCTGCTCGGTGCGGGGTTGATCACCGCCAGCCAGCTCAGCGCCCACACCTTGGCTCCCCACGACGCGACCCGCATCGCGACCTTGCGGGCACTGATTGCCGCCCGCACCGCCGACGACCATCCATCCGGATAGGGGGCATTCGACTTCGATCTTCGTCCCGGCTACGTCTCGACACCCAGGAGGTACCCAATGCCGCTGACATGCGCGGTCCACGAAACAGCAGCGGATCTGGCCTCGGCAGCAGCCGATCTGATTGCCACACATATCTATTCGGCAATCGACGCATCGGGAGAATGTCTCATTGCGGTGGCCGGTGGAACGACACCGGTCTTGACCTATCGAGAGCTGCGCAGACTCGATATCGATTGGGCCAAAGTCGTTTTTGTTCAGACCGACGAGCGGGTGACACCGCAGCCAACCGATCGATCCGCTGGGTCGATCGAGACTGCCCTGGGTCTGAGCGAACCGGGTCATCGCGCAACCTGGTGCCCGATTCTGGTGAGCGGGGACAGCCGGGAGACCGCTGCGGCATATGACGAACAACTTTCGCGAATGCGCGCCGAGGGCGTACCCGACATCGCGGTCCTCGGGTTGGGAACCGACGGCCACACGGCCTCGATCTTCGACCACAATCTCTACGAAGCACCCCTTCAGCGGGTGGTTGCCACGACCTATCAACGCGAGACGCGAGTCAGCCTCGGGTTGAACTATCTGCGGGCGGTGCCGACTCGAATCCTGCTGGCCACTGGATCCGGTAAGAGTGCGGCACTGGCGAAAGTCCTCACGCCCGCCATAGGCGCTGCTCCGGTGCCAGCCGCTGTCGTGCTCGGTGAGGACGGTTATGTCTTGGCCGACGCCGCCGCCCACCCAGGCCAGGCGTGAGAATGAGGAACGTAGCTGGCGATGGCCGTCCGGTGATCGTGTTCGATCTGGGCGGGACGTGGTGGCGTTGCGCAATTTTGTCCCCATCCGGTGTGCTCACCGATCACGACCGGCACCCGGCAGTGACCAAGGCCGGTACCGGGAGCAATACCGCCACACTGCGCGAGCTGATGGTGCAATTTCTTCTCGCCCAGACCCGTCGACTTCTCGAAATCCATCCCGGTGTCGCGGATGTGGGGATCTCGATCGGTGCCGCCACCAACGGTCACACCGGACAGATCCTGGCCAGTGCGCCGCTGTGGGGTGACAGCGCCGACCCCTTCGATCTGCGAGTAGTGCTGCGGGAGAACGAATCACGAGCCCGGTGGTGGGTGGTCAACGACGTGACAAGTCTCGCGATAGCGATCGCCAACAGGCGCGAGGTCCGGGAGTTGGGCGTGAAAACTGTTGCGGCGGTGACGGTCAGCAGCGGGATCGCCGCGCGCACCATCGACGTGGATTCCGGCGAGGTGGTCTTGGACCCGGTGCACGGGATTCAGGGCGAAATCGGTCATCTGCCAGCAGTTGTCACAGCAACACTGTCGACCGATCCGCCGGTGTGCGATTGCGGAGCTGTCGGCCACGTCTCTGCCATCGCGGCGGGCAAGGCGATCGACCGACAGCTCGCGCAGCTGGCGAGCATCTTGGGTGCGGACGCGACCACCGAACCATCACCACTGGCTCGCCTGTTTGCCGCGCTGGAGAACAACAATCCGCACGCCACAACGTTTCTCGACTCGGTGACCGCCCCGCTGGCGCGAGCACTGCTGTACCTGCTGACCATCGACGCCCGCATCGAGCACGTGTTCTTGTCCGGCGGGGTGGTCGACACACTCGCCGATCACTACATGAACAGCATGTACCGCTGTCTGGAAGCCGACGGTCTCTACCTCGTCTCCACTCACCAGCCCACCGTCTTTCGCGACCGGATCTCGCGGCTGGAATCCGATGGGCTCGATCCACTGCGCGGAGCGGGGCTTTTCGCTCGCGCGCAATCGCTACCGGCAACCGCCCGGCCTGGGGGAAGGAACTACTGACATGGACCGCATCTGGGGTATCGCTGCGACACAAACGATGTGCTACCGAATCCGACGGACACGAGACTGCCTAGACCCCGACAACAGCGACCTGGCCGACGCCGTGGGCATCGGCAACCGTCGCACGCTGGTCTTCGTCGACTCGACGGTCATGAGCTTTTTCGGCGACAAGATCCTCGCCTACTTCGACACCTACAGCTCACTGTGCACCGTCGTGCCGATCGAAACGACCGAGCGCACCAAGAACTCCGAGACGGTGAGCCGGATCGTCCGCGAGTACGACAAGTTCGGACTCAGCCGGCGTCGCGATGCCGTCGTCGCCGTCGGCGGTGGAGTACTGACCGACGTGGTCGGCTTCGCCGCGAGCATCTACCGCCGCGGCGTGCCTTATGTCCGAGTGCCGACCACCTTGTTAGGGATGGTCGACGCTGCCGTGGGCGTCAAAACCGGGATCAACTTCAACGGCCGCAAGAACCGGCTCGGCACCTACTACGCCTCGAGCGAGACCCTCGTCGACCCGAGCTTCCTGTCAACATTGCCCGACCGTCAGATATCCAACGGGATGGCCGAGATCCTCAAGATCGCACTGGTCAAAGACAGCGGGCTGTTCGACCGCATCGAGCGAGAATGGACCACCGCTCCCGGTTTCGCGGCCAACACCAGTGTCAGCGGCCCCATCATCGACGCCGCGATCACAGCGATCGTCGAGGAGCTGGAACCGAACCTGTGGGAGGACAACCTCGCCCGACTGCCCGACTTCGGCCACACCTTCAGCCCCTCGTTCGAGCTGGCAGCGAAACCGAAGCTATACCACGGTGAAGCGGTCGCCATCGACATCGCTCTGTCGTGTGTGCTCGCCCAACAGCGTGAACTGATCGACGACGAATGCCTGGGCCGAATCCTGACACTGATGGCCCGCGTCGGACTGCCGCTGAGCCACACCTGCATCACCGACGAAATGCTGCGAGCGGGCTTGTCGGACTCGATACGCCACCGCGACGGCAACCAGAACATCCCGCTGCTCACCAAAATCGGCACCGCGATCTTCGCCCAAGACATCACCTCGACCGAGCTGACCACAGCAGCCGAGACGGTGCGCCCGTTCCATACCGAACTGTGCACCGCATGAGCACCATAGACACCGCCGCCGTCAATCGAACCCTCGTCCGCAGCGGCGATGGGCTGCATCTTCAGCGCACGCCGGTGCCGGACGCGTCCGAACCGCCCACGGTCCGCCGCGTCCTGCGAGTAGGCGTGTGTGGCACAGACCTGCAGATCCAACGCGGCGCGCGGTCCGACCGCGCCACGATCCTGGGCCATGAAGGTCTCGCCGTCACCCCGGACAAACGAGGTTGCGAGATCTTCAATCCCGTCGACCCGGGCGACCAGGACGTGATCCTGGGCCACAGCTACGACGGCATCCTGCGCGACTACGTGCCCACCGCGCTCCCCTGCGGGGTTGTGCCCGCGCACGAGGGCCTCCCAGTCGATCTCGGTGCGCTGGTCGAACCCACCGCCACCGCTCTTTACGGGTGGGAGCTGATGGCCCCACATCTGCGCCCGGCCGCCACGGTCGCGGTGTTCGGCAGCGGTTCAGCGGCCCTGCTGGTGGCGATGCTGGGCGAGGACCTCGGGTACCGGATGCAGCTCGTTCACCCGCGCCGAGAGCGACTGCGCTACATCGACCAGCTCGGCGTGCTCCCCGCGAGCACCCTTACCGATCGGACACAACGGGCCAGCATCCAAGGCGCAGTCATCTGTCTGCCGCGTGAGGCGACATACACGGCCATCGGCGCGGCTACCGCCAGCCTCTGCGACAAGGGCGCGCTCGACCTGTTCGGCGGCATCCCCGCCGGACTTCGCCACCCAGCACTGCCTGGCATCGACTTGTCGGCAGTTCGACGCTCCAACATCTGCGGGCAATCCCCCAACACCCCCTACGTTCAAGTGTTCACCCCAGCTGGCAAGCGGGTGCGAGTAACCGGGCATCGCGGGACATCGCCAGCCCACCTCGACCGAGTCCAACAGCATCTCCTCGCGTCTCCCAGCCGATTCTGCAAAGTCATCAGCCACGTGATCTCGCTCGAGGAAGCCGCCCTGTATATCCCGTCGATGGCCCGGGGTGAACGCCCTCTCGGCGAACACGTCAAGGTCGTCGTCGACCTGACGATGTCGGGGCCCGCGCGCGAGGCCGACCTGTCGACCACCGTGGCCGATCACCTCGAGGTGATCCGATGACCACACCCCTCACGACGACATACCGGCGTATCGAGCACCGCGACCAAGCCGCCTTCCTCACCACCGCCACGGTGGCCGGTGCGCCCAGCGGACTTGCGACCGACCATGTGGTGCTGGCCCCCCGAGCGGTCGGTGTCTGCCGCTCGGACCTGCGCGAGATCAGTGGGGTCCGGTTCGGGCGCTGCGACTTCGGCCACGAGATCGTCGGCAGCGTCCTCGACAGCACCCCGGCCCTGGCAGACCTGCAAGGGCGCACAGTGGTATTCGATCCGCACCCCACGCTGGCTCACCGGACATCGGGATTCGGCGAACTGGTCGAACTCAGCGGTGACTCCCACCAGTTGCGTACCGCGCTGGTCCCGGTCCCGGAAGGGATTCCCGACAAGGTGGCCGTGTTCGCCGAACCGCTGGCGTGCGCGGTGCACTGCGCTACCCGGCTGCACGCCGTCACCGCCGACCTCGGCCTGGCACCAGAGACTGTGGTCGCGGTGTTCGGTGCGGGGATGGCCGGGACCTTGATCAGTGCCGTGCTCACCGCCACCGGCTACCAGTGTGTCCTGCTCAACCCCAGCTCACCGCGTCTCGGGTTCCTACGCCGCCGCCGTGCTCTGCCCTCGCGGGTCTTCGACTCCAACCGACACCGCCCACCGTTTCAGCGCATCGTCGTGGCCACCGCCGCCGCCACACCGCACGTGCTGGAGACCTGCTCGGACATGCTCGCCGACGACGGACTGCTGCTCGTCTTCGCAGGCACACAACCTGGTGACCAGCTCGCTGGCATCGACGTCGACCGACTGCGCCGGACCGAAGATGTCGGCGGATTCGCGTGGTCGAGCGGGCGGCGCTACCTCGCGGGCACCCACGAGGCCACCTCCGCCGACTTCCAGACCGCCCTGAACCTGTTGCGGCGCAGCGCCGATGCCGGGTGGTCACCCTCGTTGTGCGTCAAGCGACTCACCACACGCATCCTCGGATTCGACGCCGCTGCCGACTATCTCACCGCCAACGCGGCCCGCGGCGACCTCGGCAAAACGATCGTGCAGATCCGCCCCTTCCTTCCCTCGGAGTCGCGATGAAAATCCCCCGCTACAACCACCGCTCCCAGTTCACAGACCTGACCGCCACCACCGAGAAGATCAGGCACACGCTGGCCACCGGCGACTACATCCTCGGAGATACCGTCGCCCACTTCGAACGCCGATTCGCCGACTACCTCGGCGCTACCCACGCGATCGGTGTCAACACCGGCACCGACGCACTGACTTTCGCCTTGACCGCGCTCGGTATCGGAGCGGGCGACGAGGTCGTCACCGTCGCCAACACCTTCCACGCCACAGCCCTGGCGATCACCACTGTCGGGGCGAGGGTGGTGCTCGTCGACTGCGAACCCGATACCTATCTGATGGATCTCGACGCGCTCGACGCAGCGTGTGGGCCGCGCACCAAGGCCATCCTCGTAGTCCACCTGTTCGGTCGCAGCCTGGACATGGGCCGAGTCACCGCCATCGCCGCCCGCCACCAGATCCCCCTTGTCGAGGACTGCGCCCAAGCCGTCGGAGCCACCTGGAACAACCAGCGGGTCGGCACCTTCGGTGCTGCCGCCGCCTTCAGCTTCCATCCGAGCAAGAATCTCGCCGCGGCGGGCGACGCCGGAGCCCTCGTGACCAACAGCCCCGTAATCGCGCACACAGTCAGGACGTTGCGCGGCCTCGGACAGGACGGCCAGGACAACCACGTCACGCTCGGGGCGAACTCCAAACTCGACGCCATCCAGGCCATCGTCCTCGACGCCAAACTCGACCAGCTCGACACCTGGAACGCCGACCGCCGCACCATCGCGGCCCGCTACACCCACGCCCTCACACATCCCGACATAACAACGCCACCTCCATCGGAAGATCCCGGCGACCACGTTTACCACCTGTATCAGGTCGCGGTGCCTCATCGCGATGCCGTTCTCGCACAGCTGCGCTCGGACGGCATCGACGCCGTCGTCCGCTACCCCGTCCCCATCCACCACCAACCCGCCTTCGCGCGCCACGGGTTCGACGGGAAGTACCCACACGCCGAGAACCAGGCAACCAGAACCTTGTGCTTGCCGATCCGACCGGACTTGTCACCAGCAGAGGTCGACTTCGTCTGTGACCGCCTGACCACCGCAATCACCGACTCCGAGGAGGCCCTCGCATGAACGTGTCCATCGCCCCGGCACTGATCGGCGCCGACACACTCGCGCTGCGCGAGGCCATCGACGGTGTCACGGCCAGCACCGCCAAGTACCTGCACCTCGACATCATGGACGGTCACTACACCCCCGCGATCAGCTTCGGCCTGCGCACTGTCGCCGCCATCCGCCAGCACACAACCTTTCTCCTCGATGTCCACGTGCAGACTCTCGAACCCGAGCGCTACATCGACGACCTCATCACCATCGGAGCGGACCGGATCAGCTTCCACATCGACGCCGCCACCGACATCGGCACCACCCTCGACACACTCCACGAGGCCGGCATCCGCAAAGGGCTGGTCCTCAATCCCGACCTCGGCCTCGAACTCCTCGACCCCTACCTGGCACACCTGGACTTCGTCGTCCTCATGACCAGCCGTCCCGGCACCAGCACCTTCGATCCCACCGTTCCGAACAAGATCCGCACCCTGCGCACCACATTGCACAACCTGAAACTCGACACCGTCGAACTCGTCGCCGACGGTGGCATCACCACCATCACCGCACCACAGATCATCGACGCCGGAGCCGACACACTCGTCGCGGGCAGCGCGATCTTCAACTCCGCCGACACCGACCTGCCCACAGCGGTTCACCGACTCGCTCACCCAGTCCAGACCGCCGCCACCGTGCGGGAGCACTGACCGAATCAGGAGACAGTTGTGCAAACAAGCCGGGCGAATGAGCTCGTGTCCGCTACAGGTCCACCGCACACCACACGGGATACGCTGGTGCCGCTGCCACCGCCGCCACGTGCGGCCGATCCCGGTGGATAGGTCGAAAACTGTTCCAGCCCTTAACTTTTCGGCTGCTCAACACGTCGAATCCGTGACGCAACACAGGAGGAGCCCATGGTGTCGCAGACACCCGAGGCGGTTGTGATCGACATCGTGGACCAGGTAGACGACGAGACCCTGGCCTCGCTGACAGGACTTCTACCTCAACTATCCACCACCGCCGCGCCTTTGACCCGTGACCTCCTTGAGGCGGTCATCGATTCCCCGTCGACGCGGCTGCTCACCGCACGGGTCGACGGAGTGATCGTCGGTGCGCTGACACTGGTCATGTACACGATCCCCACCGGGCTGCGAGCACGTATCGAAGATGTCGTCGTCGACCGAGCCGCGCGCGGGCTCGGTGCCGGACGAGCCCTGACCACCGCTGCGCTCGCCATCGCGAAAGAACACGGAGCGCGCACAGTCGACCTCACGTCGACCCCGACGAAAACCGCAGCCAACCAGCTCTACCAGCGGCTCGGATTCGCCCCACGCCAGTCCACGACCTACCGCAGGACCCCCTGACCAAAGTCGAACAGCCACCGCGACAACGCCGACCAGACCGAAGGACCCCGAATGGACAACGCTCAACCGACAGCTGAGGCCCAGATCCGGCACCACGCCATCGCCCTGGCCGCCCTCGCACACAACGGCCTCGTCTTCGCCACCGACGTCTTCGACCGGCAACGCTACGAACAGGCCGAACAGATCGCCGCGGACCTGCTCGCCCTCATCAGCAGCAGCACCGTCGAGGACCTGCAGAAGAACGTGTTCCTCGAAAAGGGATACATGACACCCAAAGTCGACGTTCGAGGCGGCGTCTTCGATGACGAGGGCCGCATTCTGCTGATCCGCGACCGCAGCGACGAGAGGTGGACTTTGCCCGGCGGCTGGTGTGACGTCCTGGAACCACCCTCGCTCGCAGTCGAACGCGAAGTCGAGGAAGAATCCGGAATCACGGTGCGCGCCAGCAAGCTGGTGGCGCTGCACGATCGTGACGTGCAGGGCCACCAGCCCGCCTTCCCTTACCACGTGTACAAGCTGTTCTTCCTGTGCGAGACCATCTCCCACGGCCAACCCAGCCCCGTCGAGACCATGGAAATCGGCTGGTTCGACATCGACAACCTCCCCGAGCTGTCGACCACCCGTGTACTCGACACCCAAATCCGACTTCTCCACGAGCATTGGAACAAACCAGATCTGCCAACCATGTTCGACTGACTGCTCGTCACCATCACGAGGTCCGAGGGCACCGCTAGCCAAGTCTCGGGCTCGGGTTACTGACGACGGGGAGTTGGCAGCCGTTCCCAGCCGGTTGGGCGCTCGACGCTGCCGCCCGGCAGATACACGCACCCGCGCCCCTCACGTGTGGGTTGTCAGAGGTTCTGTCTGGCCATCCAGTCCCTGCGATTGCCTCGCCATATAGCGAGCAACAGTGCGCCGTCCTCGGGAGCTCGTTTGGCAGGGCAAACGTCGAAGTGGGTGATCCTGCATTCATCCGTGGGGTTGGCACCGCCCAAGTTGACCGCTGTGCCGTCCCCAGCGACGCGCCAGCGTTTGCCCGGTGGGATCTTCGAAGTCGGATAGCCGCCGGGCTCGAGAAGAAGCCAGCGCCCGCGAAGCGTTCGATGCCATGAGCATTCGGTCTCGCAGTATTTGCAGGTGCTTGGCGTGCCTTCTC
Source organism: Nocardia sp. FBN12 (assembly GCF_054031145.1). Lineage (NCBI taxonomy): Bacteria > Bacillati > Actinomycetota > Actinomycetes > Mycobacteriales > Nocardiaceae > Nocardia > Nocardia sp. FBN12. Next base: position 554,463 of record NZ_CM132926.1, on the reverse strand, counting down.
GCATGTCGGCTGCTGGTGCGACACGGAGCTGGTCGGCTGTTAGCTCGATGTCGATCTGCTCTGGTTCGCGGTCGGGGAAATTGACCGCCTCGTCCCAACACTTATCGCAGGCAACGGTCCGGAGAGGAACAGATCGTTCCTGCGCTCCCTCGCCCGCTCCACAGACCATGCACGCCAATATGCTCACGACGGAGATACTCTCACAATTACATTGTGCGCCAACGATTTTCCGCTGTGCCGACCGGTCTACAGCCGAGCAGAAGGCCGCCTATCACGGCAGGGAGTGCCGCCCGCAAACATGTTCACGGGCGTCTCGGTCGCCTACCGGCGCGGCATCTTCGCCAGATTGAGCACAAATGCGCCCGCCGACAGACTGGCGACGATGTTTGTCGGTGCCAATGGCGATGGCGACGGCGGTAGTGCTCGCATATGTCACGGCGTCGCCGTTGTAGAACGACAGGACGATCTCGGCCTTGCGCTGGGCAAAACCCCCTGGACAGCAGGGCGGATAATCGGAAGATGCTGCGCGTCTATCTCGACCAGGCCAAGTGGGTCGATTTGTCCAAGTATCGAGCGGGCCGCCTCGACGGCGCCTGGTTTCGAGATGTGGACACCGTCGCCTCCGAAGCCGTACGGAGCGGACACGTCTCGTTCGTGCTGTCCTTCGCGCACTACTACGAAACGCACCGTCGGCGCGATACACAAAGCCGTCTCGCGCTCGTGTCGGTGCCGACTGAATACTGATCGGATTCTGCCGTGGCGGCATCACCCGATCAGCTTTGGCTCGGCATTGACAACGGCCGCACCTTGCCGAGACTGTGCAGGTCGCGCCTCGCGGACCGCGAACGGCACTTGCCAATGCAAGACAGTGTCCTGCACTATCGAAATCACCTCGGCAGCATGGGTTTGAGCGACAGAACTTGTCGGTGGGCCGTGCGACATTCATGCGTATGAGCTACCAATACTCGAGCCTGGCTGCCGCGGTCTCCGACAAGAACTGCCAGCTGCGCCGCTACTTCGACCAACGCTTCCCAACCCGAAGCCGATCCAGACCGGCTACCGAGCCAACGCCGGCACTCTGCTCATCGACGGAAGCGGCATGAGCCCGGAACCGTCGGAGCAGCATCGACATCGGCACCACCGACGGGCGCGCCATGTTCGGCATGTTCTCCGGGCTCGCGTCGCAGACCCGCGAGGGACTCGCCGCCGCCTTGCCTGCCATGTCACACTCGTTTGCCGTCGACCCAGCGTGGGTCTGCCCCGGCCAGCGGAGAATGACCGCTTTCGGTGAGGTCGTGGGTGAAGGCGGTCAACACATCCTTCATACCCGGTAGGGTTCCGGCCCTGACGAAACCGGCCATTTCGGTATCGAGTCCGGACTGCAATGACTGGTCGGCGGCAAAATAGGTGAGCTGTTTGATCGCGCGCACCGCGGTGGGCGAGCGGCGGCCGAGCCTGGCCGCGATGTGGCGCGTGTGATTCAGCAGGTCCTTCTCGGGCACGATGGCATTGACCAGTCCCAGGTCGAGTGCTTGCTGCGCGGTGATCGGCGTCCCCTCGAGCATGTGTTCGAGCGCGCGGGCGGTGCCGAGCATGCGCGGCAGACGCTGGGTGCCGCCCCCACCGGGGATGAGACCAGCGAGAATTTCGATCTGGCCGAGCCGCAGGTCGGGGGAATCAGAGACGAATCGCAGGTCGCAGGCCAATGCGATTTCGTGGCCACCGCCGGTGGTCGTCCCGTTGATCGCGGCGAGGTACACGGTGCTGGAGTTGTTCATCCGAAGGATCGTCTGCCGCCAGCGATACCCCCAGGCCAAGGCTTGAAATACCGGACTGCTGGCAGATTCGGTCAGCCGTAACACCCCCGGTAATCGCATGATCGTCCGGGTCGCGCGCCAGCCCGACCGCAAGAGTTGCGGCGGTACGGGTGGCAGTGGGGCGGTCATTGCGCCGCCGAGTTCGCCCGGGTCGGCATGAGTGAGGAAGAAGCCTTGTTCGGATCCTGTCAGCACGACCGCGCGGACCGAATCATCCGCGTCGACGGCCTGCGTGAGTTCGTCCAAGTCCTTGACGAACGCCATCGTCACGAAGTGGTGAGGTGGGCTGGAGTGGCGGGCGATGAGAACCGCACCATCCCGCTCCAGGGTGAGTGTGTCGAGTTCCAGTTCGGCCACGGCTACGGCGGTCATTGTTGCCTCCCTGCGATGACTGCGCTGCGACGGGAGAACCAGACGCATGCGAGGAAGATAAGGCCGATCACCGGCGCGGTGACGTCACCGAGCCAGTGCATGTGATGTTCGGGCTTCAGCGCCATCACGCACATCGACGCCACGTGCACAGCCTCGACGACGATGAAGATGTCGATGGCCAGCCATCGGCGGCCGGGATCACCGGCTGCCCACGCGAGGTAGAGACCGAGGGCGATGTTGATCACCGCCAACATGACGAGGTACTCCTCGCCGCCGTGCCCCCACATGACGCGGCGTCCCAGCCAGCTGTCGTGGGTGACCACGCCGGTGGTGACCAGCGGCGTGGTGAGGAAGAAGAGCGCGACCAAGACACCCCCGGAACGGAGCGTGAGGCGCAGGAACGGCGAGTCCGCCGGTGATTTTGTCGTGGTCATGCGGATTTCTTCTCGGAGGTAGTGCCCTTCGCACTGTCCGGATCGTGGCGCACCGGGGTGGGGCGGTATTGGGCGGTACGCCGTTCTAGTCCGCGGGTGACGACGTAGTCGAGAAGTCCCTGACCGTGCTTGGAAGCAGCGCGCCGTACGAGCGGGACGCGGGTGATCTGATTGAATCCCCGGAGTCCCAAGGCGGCGAGAGATAGGAGGAACTCGGCCAACGGGGCGGGGTTCACGCCTAGGCCATCAGCGAAGTCCACATCACCCATGGTTCTCGCCATCTCCGCGGTTCCGATGCGGCGCAGCACTGCTTGGTGGCCTCGCCGGGGCAGCGGGAAGGCTCGCATGGTGTTCAATCCGTCGAGCAGCGAATGTGTCAATGCCACGGAGTCGGCGTCGGGCCGGTAGAGGAATTGGTGGATGCGTCGGGAAACGGCGAATTGCTCGTCGGGCGTGGTACCGAGAAGTTCGGTGTTGGCTCCCTCGATTCGGCTGATCCACCGCCACATGAGGGCGAAGCTGTCTTCCTCCTCGCGTGTCGCGATCCCACCGAAAGAGCGAATGATCTCCACCCGGTACGGGCCGAACAGGTGTGTCGCGGCGGCGGTGGCGAGCTGGCTGATCGGCGTGCTCTCCGACAGGTCCCAGCGACCGCTGCGCAGGATGCCCAGGCGGATCATCGTGTGCAGCAGCCGGATGCGTACCCACTGTTCCCAGCGTGGGCCGCCTGGTCTCATTCCGTCCACATCGAGGGCGCCGGCGAAGCCGCTGGCGGTTTCCCAGAATCGGCGGTGGAAGTCGACACCGCCCTTCTCCAGCCTGCCGGTGCTGGCCATCACCCGTGCGGTCGCCGGGTCGGTGTAGGTGGCAGGCAGCGCCCCGTGCATGCCCATCATCATGCCGATGGGGTTGCGGCGTCCCATGTCGGCACCGGGGCGCATCGCGTCGAAGTCGACCCAGGCCGGAATATGTTCGACGTCGGCGAAGAATGCCTCGGCGGTCGGCTCGCCCTCGGCCTGCAGGCGGCGTGCGGTCGCGTAGAAGTCCCCGCTCATCAGCTTGTGGTCGCGCATGAATTCGACGAGCGCTTCGGCGAGGGGGTCACCGACGTGGTTCCACGCCTCGATGTCGACATCCGCGGGCGCGATCGGCTCCTCGAAGCCGGGGGTTGCGGCTTTGGCGCGGACGATCGCTACCCGTGTCGCCAGTTCGCCGGTGGTGGGGTTGATCGTGGAAGTCATGTCGTCACCTCTTCGGTGTTGTTGGAGCTGAGTTCGCGCTGTACTGCCAGCGGATCGACGCCGGGTTTCCAGTTGCGGATCTTCGCCCGGTCGGCCAGCACGACTCCGGAGCGGATCTCGGCGATCAGATCGCGGCCGGTGATGGCTGAGGCAGCCTGTACTCCGCTCATCATCGAGCCTTCGGTGCCGGGCCCCCATCGGGTGCTGGTGCCGACGGTGAACAAACCGTTGACCGGTGTCCGCACGCCAGGGCGTAGCGGCCCGAACTGCAGCGGGTTGGGTTCCAGACCGAAGGATGCACCGCCGGTGGTCGCGGTGAACCGTGTCTGGGTCGCGGGCGTGCCCAGCTCAGTGAGCTTGACCCGGCTCGACGCGCCGGGGTACACCTGGTCGAGACGATCGAGCATGCCCTCGATGACGAGTTCCTTCATCGCCAGGTATTCGGGGTCTTTCCGGTACTCGGTGGTCCGGGCGTCGAGGCCGTCGTATCCCCACAACTTCGGGGAACTGGGGACGATCGTCTGCACTTCGATCGCGGCGTGGCCTGCGGGGGCGCTGCGGGTGTTGCTGGGGTCACGGCGTGTGGAGCACTGCACGAACATGGGCTGGCGGGTGGCGAAGTTCTTCGCCCACTTCTGCCGGTCGCCGGCATCACGCGAACCGGAGAACAGGTTGTGCGTCATGCGGGTCAGGCTCAACAGCGAGTTTGCATCGTCCCAGGTCGGTATTGCGTAGAAGTTCGAGTTCGGCGTGGCGTGAATGTCGATCTCAACTCCGAAGCAACCATTGATCAGCGGCCGCGACATGCGCCAGTTGTCCACCCGCAGCCGCGTTGCGCGGGGCAGGTGTTCGTAACCGACGAGGTCACGATAGGTGCGGATGATGTCGGCATCGGAAACCACGGTGTCGGCTCGCACTTCTTCGCCGTCGGTGAGCCGGACTCCGCACACCCGTGACCCTTCGACCAGAATCCGATCGACCTCGGCGTTGACACGGATCTGTCCACCGTGGCTGACGACGACCTCGGCGAACGCCGCCGACAGCATCTGCCCACCACCGCGCGGGTACCACGCGCCGTGGCCCACAAACGACTGAAGGAACCCGACCATGGTTCCGACCGTGGTGCTCGTCGGCGTCGAGGCGAGGGCACCACACTGCACAGACAACGCCAGGATGGTGCGCGGCTTCAGGCCACACGCAGCCAACAACGACGCGAACGGCGCCATGGCCCAGACCCCGGCGAAGCCGGAACGCAGGAACGCGCGGCTCATTTCACTGGTCGAGGACAGGCTCACAGCGCGATCGTCGAACGCTTTGCCGAGTGCCCGCATGACACCGACATAGCGCCTCAGCCCTCGCTGGTCGTCGGGGAAGGCCGCGCACAGATTCTCCAGATAGGCATCCCAGCCATGCGGTGTGCGAAGTTCGAAGTCCGGGGCCACGATCGTGTCGAAACCTGCCGAATCCAACGGCAGCCACTCGATATGGTCGTCGAGTCCGAGACCGCGCAGAAAGCTGGGCACGGCGCCGCCGGGGCCGCAATCCCCGATGTAGTGCACCCCGCAGTCGAACTCCCATCGACCCTGCCTGCGGAACACGTGCGAGCTGCCGCCGATCACGTTATAGCGCTCCAACACCAACACCCGCTTGCCCGCGGCTGCCAGGTAGGCCGCAGCGCTGACACCTCCCAGCCCCGATCCGACGACCACCGCGTCATAGTCACGTCCACTCACCGCAATCACTCCAATCCAAAGTTACTGTTACTTGCCGTACCATAAAAATAGTAGAACAATTGGTCTAATGCAAGGGTTTGTGCCGATCGGATAACCCAGGGAGGAAGGGCACATGGCGGAGTCGGTGCGGGAACGTTTGATCGGCAGCGCCGTCGAGTTGCTGCAGCGTCGCGGCGTGGCGGGTACATCTATCGCCGACCTGCTCGAGCGCAGCGGAGTGGCACGCCGATCGATCTACATCCATTTCCCTGACGGGAAGAACGAATTGATCACCGTGTCCGTCGCGCAGGCCGGTGACCGGATCAGCACGTTCATCGAGGAGCTGGTCGCGACCCAGACGCCACCAGAGGCCTTGAGCGCCTTCGTCGGCTTCTGGAAGCACCTGCTCGCGAGCTCGGATTTCGAGGCCGGCTGCCCCATCGCCGCCGCGGCCTACGGGGGTCTGGAAGCCCCCACCGCACGCCAACGCGCGGAGCAGGTTTTCGGGCGGTGGCAGGAACTGCTGATCTTCAGTCTCGTCGCGCACGGCGTCGACGAGACCGAGGCCGCCGGCATCGCGACCACGACGATCGCCGCCATCGAAGGTGCGGTGGTGCTGTGCATCGCCGCCCGCTCCACCGCGCCACTGGACCGCGTCCATTCCCAGCTGAACAGACTGTTGTAGTCAAATACCGGCTAACCGAGCCGGTCACAGTCCGGCCGTCAGACCTGCTCCGACCCATGCCCACCCTCTAGAGGCGCGGGACGAAAGGATCGGGTATCGACGAGCCGGTCTCGATCCACACTGTCTTGGTCTTGGTGAATTCCCGGACCGCGTCGATGCCGTTCTCGCGGCCGTGTCCGCTGCGGCCGGAGCCGCCGAACGGCGCCAGGGGTGACGCGGCCCGGTAGGTGTTGACGACCTCGAACCGCGCACCGAGCGCGATGTCAGTTCGGTGCGTGGATCAGGCAGGTGGTGGTGCCGTGCGCGATGAGCCGTCCCTGTTCGTCGAGCACGCGGCCTTCGGCAGTGGCGGTGCTGCGTCCGGTGTGGATGACCGTTCCAGTGCCGGTAAGTCGGACACCATCGGTTCCGACCGAGCGGATGTAGTTCACCTTGAGTTCGAGTGTGCTGTATCCGAACCCTGGGCCCAGAATGGAGTGCACCGCACAGCCCATCACCGAATCGAGCAAGGTCGCGCAGATCCCTCCGTGCACGGTCCCCAACGGGTTCGCGAAATCCGGCCGCGAGACGAGAGTGAACGACACCTTTCCGTTCTCGATCTCGACGCCGTCCATCCCGAGCAACGACCAGATCCCTGGCAGGTCGTTGCCGGATGCGGCGAGGGAACTCAGCAACTCTGCGCCGCTGGGCAGTTCGGACGTGGTCATTGTCGATTCCTATCGTTGATGTCGATCTCCAGGTGCCGAGTCGCGGCGAGCCGCATGCGGTGCGCTCCCCGGGAACGGTCGGGCAGCATCCAATTCATGGCTTGTCTTTCCAGGCGAGGAGCACGGTTTCATCCGCGGGTTTCCACGGCAGGAAGATGGCGACCGCAACCGCGACGAACAATGACGCCGAAACCGTCACATAGGACGCGAGCTGGAACCCTTCCAAGGACGCCGACTTCATCGCGTAGATCAGATCGGCCTTCTGTTGCGCGAAGGCGGGATTGGTCGGCCGTTTGACCATTTCGAGTACGGCAATGACGCTCTCGCGAGCGAAGCTCTTCTCGTTCGCTGTCATCAGGAAGTCCGGGATGGCATCGATGCGCGGGCCGACCTTGGTCGTGTACACCGACGCCACAACCGATCCCAGCACCGCGACGCCGAGGGTGCCGCCCGCCTCACGGGTCGTGTCGTTGACCGCCGAACCGGCTCCCGCCTCATCGAGCGCCACCGACGACATGATCGATTCCGTCGCTGGGCCCTGCACGATCGCCAGTCCCAGCCCCATCAGCACCATCGAGACCAGCACCGGACCCACATACGGTGTTTCCACTTTCACCTGACCGGCGATATACATCCCGATACTCATCACGACCAGACCGAAGACGATGACCGCGGTGGTCCCGATCTTCTGGGCGATCAGTGTCGCCAGTGGGGCGCCGACCGCGATTGCCACGGCGAATGGCAATGAATGTAGACCGAACTGCAGCGGCGACAGCTCCATCACACCCTGGAAGTATTGGGTGATCATGAACAGGAACCCGAACATGGAGAAGTAGGCGACCATGATCGCCACCGCGGGCAAGGAGAACCGGCGGATTCGAAACAGGCTCATGTTCAGCACCGGCGAGGTGGTGCGCATCTCCCACCGGATGAATACCACGAAGCAGACCACCGCGAAGGCGAAGCCGACCAGGCTGACCGGGGAAAGCCAGCCGTGGTTCGGCGCTTCGATAATGGTCCACACCAGGGCGGTGATACTCAGCAGCGACAGGGCGATGCCGAAGAAGTCGAGCCTGCCCGTGTGTGCGGCCTTCGACTCCGGAACAAATATCCGGGCAAGAACCAAGATGGCCACGGCGATCGGGATATTCATCCAGAAAACCGAGTGCCAGGAGAAATGCTCGAGCAGCCAGCCGCCGGCGGTGGGTCCGATCGCGATGGCGAAGCCGGCCATCGCGGTCCAGGCGGCGATGGCGATGGCCCGTTCCTTGACGTCAGTGAAGATGTTGATGATTATCGCCAGGGTCGCGGGGAAGACAGCGGCGGCGAACACTCCCATCGCGGCGCGGGCGGCGATCACCTGGCCGAGGTCGGTCGCCAGTGCGCCGCCCACGGACATGACGGCGACGCCTGCCAGTCCGATCATCATCACCTTACGTCGGCCGTAGCGGTCGCCGAGGTGACCGAATGCCAGCAGCAGGCCCGCGAAGGTGAGCGTGTAGGCATCGACTACCCACTGCAACCCGCCGAAGCTGGCTTGCAACTGCAGACCCAGAGATGGCAATGCGACGTTGACGACGGTGTTGTCGAGGACCACGAGCAATTCCGCGGCGCAGATGACGACCAGGGCCAGCCATCTCCCCTGCCTACTCAAGACGGGGTTCTCTGGTGCTCGCGCGGCTGATTCCGCGATAGATGTTTGGGGCATGGTGGATCGGCTCCTAATCGGTGGGCTGGGGCAAGCTCGGGTGGGAATGGTTGTCGACCCGGCCGAGAACAGGGTTCAGCCGGGCCGACAACCACAGAGGTGCTGGCGGCGGCGGCTCAATTCCGCGACAGCACCGGCTTTTGCGCCGAACGCCGGTTCATGCAGCTGGGCGACGATGAGGCTCGGATCGGTAGCGCGTAGTGGGCGGCGTCGATGCCGAGTAGTTTCATGTGATCGATGGGTTTCTCGCCAGCGCGCATGCCCCATGAAGAACAGGTTCGGAAACAACGCTCCGGCGGGCGAGACCACGTATCCGAGCAGCGTTTTCAACACGGTTCATCCCGGCCACATCGATACCGATGCGGTTGACCATCTCCTGGAACATCAGGTTGTGGTTGCACTCCTCGATGATTTCGTGAGTGCAGTACCGGAACTCCGGCGAGCCTTTGTTCAGCCGGTATGTGTGCTGTATCATGCCGCTGATTAACAGCAGCTCGAACTGCAAGCCGACCTTCGCGATGTTGGCCTGTCGATACTTGCCGATCGCGATCTGAGGGTCTCGCGGCAATGCCCGATACAGGGGTGCGATCCCAGCATCTCGCCGGGCTCGGTGAGGATCCGGCGCTCAGGCGCGGCGTCGACGTCGAAATCCGGATGTTCCCAGTCGATATCGAGGAACGGGCCGAAGTGCCTGTGCACCGAGGCTTCCGACAGCAACATCAACGTGTCCGCATACGGCTGGGCTTTGTCGACGACATCGTCACCTGCCCGGATTTGGTTCAGTTCGATCGCCATTGATCTCTCCTCGAAAGTTTCTGTAACCGTGCGTAACGCTATTGCGAGGCTAGTAGAACAGCTGGTCTATTGCAAGAGCGGCGCTCCCGAGAATCCAGAGCTTTCCAGGACGGCGGCTCCGGTTAGAGGACCGATTGGTCCACTCTCTGGCTCGCCGCTAGGCTGGTGGCCTGCACCGAGGCGGGAGAGACTCATGGCTACCGACGCACGGCGACGCTTGGTCGAGAGCACGATCGAGCTGGTCCGGCGCAGAGGCGTGGCCGGCACAGGAGTGGCCGATCTACTCGAGCACAGCGGCACCGCCCGACAGTCGATCTACAAGCACTTTCCCGGCGGAAAGACGGAGTTGATCGAGGAGTCCGTCCGGACCGCGGGGGCCTGGATCGAGCAGATGATCGAGCAGATGGCCGAGACACTCTCCGCGCCGGAGATGCTGCACGCCTTCGTCGAGTATTGGAAACAGGTGCTGGTGAGCAGCGACTACCAGTCCGGATGCCCGATAGCTGCCGCGGCATACGGTGGCAGCGAAGCACCCGGCGCGCGAGAACTGGCCAGGAAGGCATTTCGCGGCTGGGAACAACGCCTTGCGGAGAAGGTCATCGCACAGGGCGTGCCTGCACGGACGGCCGAGAGCCTCGCGACCACGACAATCGCGGCAATCGAGGGCGCGGTGATGATGTCGATCGCAGATCGCAACATCGCGCCGCTCAACCGCACCTACGCCCAACTCCGCGAGCTGCTGCAGATCCATCTCGCGGCAGCCTGATCACCGGCCATCACGAGTTGGGAACCAAGCCCTCGCCCTATTGACGATCCATCCGTCGCCGCCCGAGCGCTGCGGTTCCCGATACATTTGGCGCCGAGTCCGGTCGGCTACGCCGTCAGACCAGCGCGAAATCCGCTTCGACCACCAGCTGGCCAGCGCGAAATACCCAGGTCACCCGCGTTCCCATCTTGGATGTGCCCCGCCGGGGGCACCAACCTGCGACTGCATTTCCGCAGTTCAGGGCGATTTCTGCAGAGCAAAACCAACTAGACATCACAAGAAACCCCAGGTCACGCGTCGCAGGTTCGTGCCCTAGGTGCGCACGACACACCGATCAAACTGCGATGACACGCCGATCAACCGGATCGCCTGTCTTGGCCAACACCGCCCGGATTCAGCTCACACCGTCCCCATGATCGCGGAGCCAGACCAACAGCGCGGCAATTGCCTTGGCCTGCACCGCGGCGAGGCGCTCTCCTTCCGCACCGTCGACATGGCGAATCTCGAACGACGCCGAGATGCCACCACGCGCACCAGGTAACTCGCCCAGATGACCACGACTGACATCCTGGCCTCCCGCACGTGCAGTATCTGGCAACTCCTGACTCGGCGATACCTCCAGCCCCGATACCGTCGAGTCGGCGGTATCGACCTGTTCCTCGCCAGCCATACCGACGATTGTCGGCCATCCACGCACCGAGTGTCGATGTGTGGTCTCAGGAGATGCTTGACGGTTCGTCATCAGGAGATGCTTGACTCCTCGTCGGGCTTGACGCCGGCCGCCTCGGGCGAGTCGACAGTTCGGTTCTGATTTGCCCAGCGCGCATGCTGGCGCCGTTGGATTCGACCATGAACTGAACTGGCGATCGCGACTCCGACTGCCCGGCGAATAATGCTCATAGGTGTCCCCGGCCTGTTGTTCTCTTCTGCGTGTCCGCTGATCCACGAGCAAATATGCGGTTATCCTTTCTTGTAAGCCATAGCAAGGAGAGATCTATGCGTGGATCGACGTTCGTCGGTGTCCGTATCGCGTGTGTGGCAGCGGGACTGGCTGTCCTCAGCATCCTCGCATTTCCCGCGGCGGCATTCGCGCAAACAGCTCCCCAGGTGGTCCCGGTCGAGCTCAACACGACGGTCTCGGGGGCCGAGATCGACTACGCCGTGCTCAACGTCCCCAACCGGCGCGACGTCTTTCCTGTCATCCGTGGTGAATGCACGACGGCTGCGGTCGATACCATCGCAGCCGCCCCAATTTTGGGTGCCGCCGGTTTGGATTCCCTGAGCGGGCGCCGACCGGATGCGCCTGATCTGTTGCAACGCCTGATCGCGGCTGGCGCGGTCGCCGCGGGCCCCCGTATTCAACTTGCTTCGTATGACGGGCGGATCACCGGCGAGTTCACCGACATGGCCCGTGGCGTCTACGTGGTGGTCACGCTGTGCAACATCAGCCCAATCGGGTTCGAATTCGACCCGAACCTCTTCGATTTCTCCCCCGCTGTCGTCACAGATCTCCGGTCCGGGTCTTAGGAGCCAACCAAGCATGAGCGACACCGATCATTTCGGACCTATCGACTACATCGTCGTGGAGTTTCCCGACGGGCGTATCGATCCCAACGGATTCGCCGTTCTGCTCGACCTCGTCGACCGTGGCGCCTTCCGAATACTGGACCTGGAATTCGTCGACGCCACCGGCGCCCTGCTCCCGATCGAGAATCTCGGCCCTGACCTCGTCCCGTTCGTCGGAGCGACCTCGGGGCTACTCGATCGCAGCGACTTCGCCGAGATCGCTGCCGAACTCAGCCCAGCCAGTGTCGCCGCTGTCCTTGTCTATGAGGAACTCACCATGCTGCCTGTGCTCACGGCGTGGGAGAACAGCGGCGCGAAACTCCTCACCGAAGGCCAGTTGACTCTCGACGAACTCGATACCGCGCTGACCGAGACCGAAGGACTCTGATGAGCCTGCTCAAAACTGCCGCTCGCGCAGCGGTCGCTTCCTCGGTTCACGGTCGCGTCCAACGCCGCCAGCAAGCCCGTTGGGCGACATCCCATCCGGCGCCACAACCCGTCGAACCCGCACCAGCTCCCGTCCCTGCGTCGACACCGTCGCAACCTGCCGCGCCGACCGACTTCGACGCCACACTCGCGCAATTGGAGCGTCTCGGTCAACTACGCACCGACGGAGTACTCACCGGCGCCGAGTTCGAGGTTCAGAAAGCCCGAATCCTGCGTGGCTGACCACACCGAACCCAGCGCCGATTTCGCCGATACATCCGCAGCAGCGGCCACCACATGATTCAGCTGTCTTGCTTTCTGATGTGCGCGTAGGGGTCAGGCAGGATCAGGCACGAGATTCCGCCGGTCTCGTTGGTGACACATTCGACCGGCAAACCCGGACCGGACAGACCTGGTTGCCACACCGTGCCTATGCGTTGAGTTGTGACTTGCTGCGGGTCCTTCGTCGGCACTGTCACTGTTGTTCCCTTGTCCCAGGGATGCCACGCCAGCAGGCCGCCGCCGATCCCGGCTACCAGAATCGCGGCCGCCAACAAGCTGTTGCCGGCCCGGCGCTGTGTGGTCTTCTGCGGCTGAGACGGCTGCGAAGGTCGGACACCAATCTGCGACATGTTCGACAGTCAACACCAACACCACAGTGGGCCGAAAGGTGTTCGCGCGGAATGACGTACCGTAACGGCGGCTGGAAGTTGGCCCAGGGCACTGCCAGCCCAGATCCTGGGGTGTGCGATTTCGAAACCTCACCGACTCCGACGACCACGCGATTCGCCACACCCCGGTAAGCGCTCGCGCTGAGGCAATCAGGAATTCATGATCCGGTGGTGTCTTCGGGCGATGCCGGTGACACCTTCTCGATTTTGAATCCGGTGAATCCGTACGCGACGCTCAACAGAGGGCTGGCGATGTTGAAGAAGGCGAACGGCAGGTAGAGCAGCGTCGAGACCCCGAGCGCGGCACCCATGAAGGCACCACAGGAGTTCCAGGGCACCAGTGGCGAGGTCACGGTGCCGCTGTCGGCAGCCAGGCGCGACAGGTTGGTCGGGGCCAGCCCTCGTTTGGCGAACTCGGCCCGGAAGATGCGGGAGGGCAGGACGAGTGCGATGTATTGGTCCCCAGCGACGATGTTGAGCCCGAGTCCACAACCGAAGACCGTGGCATAGAGCCGCCCAGTGGACTTGGCGCGGAACAGCAGTGGCGTGATCAGACGTGTGATGAGCCCGAATCGTTCGAGGAGGGTGCCGAAGGTAACCGCCGCGATGATCAGCCAGAGCGTGGCGAGCATGCTGTCCATGCCGCCGCGGCTGAGCAGGCTATCGATTTCGCCGATTCCGGAGTTCATCGTGAATCCGTTGGCCACGGCCAGCCAGGTCCCGCGTATGGTCGCCATGATCGGGTTGTCGTCGCCGGTGAAGTCCTTGACCACTTGTGGCTGGGTGAACACCGACAGCAGGCCGGCAAAGAGCGCGGAGGTGATCAGCGCCAGCGACGCCGGTATCTTGCGGATCGACAGGATGACCAGTAACAGTAGCGGCAGAAGGTTGAGCGGGGTGATCCAATAGATGTCGCTTAACGCGGTAAGTTCGCTGGCCGTAGCCACCATATCGTCGGCGTCGGGTCCGATCAGGCCGAGGAGGAGAAACCCGACACTGGCGATCAGGAACGCCGGGACCGACGTCCACGCTTGCCGTTTGATGTGTTCGTAGACATCGACCTCGACCATCTGGGCTGTCAAAATGGTCGTTTCCGAGAGCGGGGACAGTTTGTCGCCCAGGTAGGCACCGGAGATCACCGCCCCGGCGGTGATCGACGCCGAAACCCCGAGCATGGTGGCGATGCCGACGAGGCCGACGCCGATGGTGCCCACGGTGGTCCAGGAACTACCGATGCTCATGGCGACGATGCCGCAGATCAGCGCTGCTGCGAGGTAGTACCACCCCGGCGAAAGGACCTGCAGGCCGTAGTAGACCAAGGTCGGGATCGTGCCGGACATGTTCCAGGTGCCGATCAACGCGCCGACTGCGAGCAGGATGAACATCGCCGAGGTGATCGACGACATGGCGGCCTGACCTGCCTCCTGCACGGCTACCCAGGTGTGCCCGTTCTTCAGCGCGATCAGCGCCGCGACCATCGCGCACAACACCATCGCAGCTTGCAGGGGTCCGTCGAGTGCATCGAGGCCGAACAGCAGCAGCGAACCGCCGATCAGGACGGTCAGCGCGAGCAGCGGAACGATAGCGTCCTGCAGTGAAGGATCACGGATCTCGCGGTTGCCGGTAAGCATCATCCCTACCTCGGACAATTTCAGAGCCCCGCCGACTCCGATGTGTTTCGCACTGTAGACGAAATCGCGCACGCCAGACCCGAATTGGGACCGCTACACGCCGGATGAGGATCGGATCGCCCATCGAGCATGGAAACTAAATCGCCCGGCCAAGCATGGTAACTAAACGACCCGATACCGCTGCATTGGCCCGAGAACACCCTTCGCCGTGCCACTGAAATCACCGGGGCTGTCACGATCCGGTGACGGATACTTACTATTCCTACCTACTTCTCGCGGCTCCCCGATCTCCGCGTTAACATTCGGCTTGCTCCATCCCGTCACGTCCACCAGGTTGGCCCGGGAGTTGCGGATGACGAAAACCGAAGTAGATTCGACCAAAACGATGCCGCTGCTGACCCTGTCGGCAATGGTTGTCGGCTCGATGGTAGGAGCGGGAGTCTTCTCGCTCCCCCGGAATTTCGGGCAGGCAACCGGCGGTTTCGGTGCTCTGATCGCGTGGACGATCGCGGGAACCGGCATGCTGATGCTGGCCTTCGTATTTCAGACACTGGCCGTTCGCAAACCTGAACTGGACGCTGGCGTCTACGCCTACGCCAAGGCCGGATTCGGCGAATACCTAGGCTTCTTCTCAGCGTTCGGCTATTGGGCCAGCGCGTGTGTCGGCAACGTCTCCTACTGGGTGCTCATCAAATCGACTCTCGGACAAGTTCTTCCGATCTTCGGCGAGGGGAACACCGTTCCCGCGGTCCTGCTGTCCACGGTATTCATCTGGGCATTCCACTTCATGGTGCTGCGTGGGGTTCAGGAGGCGGCGGCGATCAACAAGGCCGTCACGATCGCCAAAGTCGTGCCGATCCTGGTCTTCATCATCGTGTTGCTGTTCTATTTCGACGCAGGTATTTTCGTCGACAACTTCTGGGGCGGGGACGCCTATTCGGAGTCACTGTTCGATCAAGTCCGCTCGACGATGCTGGTGACCGTCTTCGTCTTCCTCGGTATCGAGGGCGCGAGTGTCTACTCCCGGTACGCGCGACGACGCGCCGACGTCGGTCGCGCCACCGTACTCGGGTTCCTCAGTGTCCTGGCGATCTTCGCGACGGTGACCATGGTGTCGTTCGGCATCATGCCGCGCGAACAACTGGCCACCATCCAGCAGCCCTCCATGTCACCGGTGTTCGAGTCCGCCGTCGGCAGTTGGGGTGCCTGGTTCATCAGCATCGGCCTGATCATCTCGGTCCTTGGCGCATACCTGGCATGGACGCTGATGGCCGCTGAGGTCCTCTACGTCGCCGCTGCCGATGACGACATGCCCTCGTTCCTGGGTCGGGTGAACAACCATAAGGTTCCCGTCGTCGCGATGATCTTCACCTCGGTCCTGATCCAGCTGGTCTTGCTCACCACTCTGTTCTCCGACGACGCGTTTACGTTCACGCTCAAGCTGTGCAGCTCCTTGGCGCTGGTGCCCTACCTACTGGCCGCTGCGTATGCCTTGAAGCTGGCCATCACCCGCGAGACCTACACCGATCTACGCCCGCAGGACCGGCGCAGAGAACTCGTCATCGCGGCGGTTGCCACGTTCTACACAACGTTCATGATCTTGGCCGCCGGTCTGGAATTCCTGCTGCTGTCGTTCATCATCTACGCCCCCGGGACGATTTTGTTCGTGCTGGCACGCCGCGAGCGCGGCAAGAAGTACTTCCAGGGCTGGGAGGTGGTCCTGCTGGTGGTGTCGATCGTCGCCGCCATCGCCGGGATCATCGGGCTGGCCACCGGTTCGATCTCGATCTAGTCAGCTCGATCACCACCCTCAGGAGGGACCAACGATGACCGGAACCCAGCCCCCGCCCGTCTACGGTGTGCATTCCGAGGTCGGAACCCTGCGCAAGGTCCTCGTGTGCGCGCCCGGGCTGGCCCATGAACGCCTCACCCCCACCAACTGCGACGATCTACTCTTCGACGACGTGCTGTGGGTGCAAAACGCCAAACGCGATCACTTCGACTTCATCACCAAGCTTCGCGACCGCGAGGTCGAGGTCGTCGAGCTGCACAACCTGCTCGCCGAAACCCTCGCCATCCCCGGGGCCACGGCCTGGATCCTGGACCGCACCGTGATTTCCAACCAGGTCGGCCTCGGGCTCATCGATCACACCCGCGGCTACCTCGAATCGCTCGACGAACGAACGCTGGCTACCTATCTCATCGGAGGGCTCGCCGTGGCCGACGTACCCGACTGCGGCCGTGACTATCGCGCACTGACACGTGAACAGGGTGGAGTGCGCGAGTACCTCCTGCCGCCACTACCCAACACCCTCTATACCCGCGACACCACCTGCTGGATCTACGGCGGAGTGACCCTCAACCCACTGTTCTGGCCGGCGCGTCACGATGAAACCCTGCTGATGAAAGCGATCTACACCTTCCACCCTTCTTTCACCGGATCGCAGATCTGGTGGGGTGACCCCGAACTGGACTGGGGCCTGGCCACATTCGAGGGCGGCGACGTGATGCCGGTCGGAAACGGCGTCGTCCTCATCGGAATGAGCGAACGCACATCCCGACAGGCCATCAGCCAGGTCGCTGAGGCCTTGTTCGATCGCGGCGTGGCCGAACACGTCATCGTCGCCGGTATGCCGAAACTCCGCGCCGCGATGCACCTCGACACCGTGTTCACCTTCGCTGACCGAGACCTGGTGACCGTATTTCCCGACATCGTCTACGGCATCCACGCGTTCTCGCTCCGACCCGGCGACAAGGAACCGGTCGAGGTGGTCGACGAATCCGATCCATTCCTGACCGTCGTCGCCAAAGCACTCGGCCTCGACGCCCTGCGTGTCGTGGAGACCGGCGGCGGCTACTACGCCAACGAACGCCAGCAATGGGACAGTGGAAACAACCTCGTGGCAGTAGAACCCGGTGTCGTGTTCGCCTACGACCGCAACATCCACACCAACACCGAACTCCGCAAACAAGGCGTCGAGGTCATCACGATCGTCGGCTCCGAGCTCGGCCGCGGGCGCGGCGGCGGACACTGCATGACCTGTCCGATCCTGCGCGATCCAGTCGAGTTCTGACACTCTGACGCGATACCACCGATGCGATACTTCTTACCCAGATCGGTGAAAGTCTTTGCCGTGTACTGCTGACATTGCGAAGTGGGTTGCAGCACAACACTCCTGACAGCGGCGATCCAGCACAAGAACGCAACTCCCCAGCTCCTCGGGCGACGCAGTTGCCTACGAGCCATGAGTACGGTGTGATCTTCTCACTATCGTGTATCGGAGAGGATCGAACGTTGGGGGCATTGGGTCCGGGGTCGGTGTTCGCCGGCTACACCATCGAACGCTTACTCGGGGTCGGTGGCATGGGCGAGGTCTACACCGCCCGACATCCACGACTACCCCGCTTCGACGCGGTGAAGGTGCTTGCCGCGCAGTTCACCCGCGACGACTCGTACCGGCGCCGCTTCGAACGCGAGGCCGACCTCGCCGCGTCCCTCTCACATCCCGGCATCGTCAGCGTCCACGACCGTGGGGAAGCTGACGGGCGGTTGTGGATCGCGTTGGAGCTGATCGACGGCGTCGATCTATCAGCGTTTCGCACCAGCTCGCCGGGCGGGTTACCCGGTACCGAGGTGGCACGCGCGATCGCGGAAATCGCCGATGCGCTCGACTACGCCGGGGCTCGCGGGTTGGTCCATCGCGACGTGAAACCTGCCAACATCCTGCTTGCCAGGACCGGCCACTACCTGCTGACCGACTTCGGAATCGCACGGTCGGTCCCGGAGAACTCCGACCTCACCGGGACCGGCCTGACCATCGGCACCATCGCCTATGCCTCGCCCGAGCAGATGCAGGGACTGGCGGTCGAGCCGCGATCGGACCAGTATGCACTGGCCGCCACCGCCTTCGATCTCCTGACCGGTATGCAGCCGTTCACCGGCACCAACCCCGTAGCGGTGATCATGGCGCACGCCCAGCAGCCGGTCCCGAGTGTGCGAGTGCGTCGGCCCGATCTCGCGCCACAAGTCGATGCGGTGCTCGCACGAGCGATGGCGAAGAGCCCGACGGATCGTTTTCCCACCAGCAGAGACTTCGCGACCGCGCTCGGTCAAGCGCTCGCCCTGCCCGCGCAGCGACGGCGATCATCAGGTGCGACGGCCGACCGCTACGCAGCCACCGTCGCCAACCCGGTGCCTGGCGGCCACGGACCACATCGTCCGGCCCCGCCGATGCGGCCGGGGCGTGCGGGGTCACCAACGACTAGGCGCCGTCGGATACCGCTGCTCATCGGAGCACCGGCAGCCGCAATATTGGCGATCGTCGCCGTGATCGGTGTCCGCGCGTTGATGCCCGACGCCGGTGCCGAGGAAGCCGCGCGACTGCCCCGTCAGCCCGTGACGCCGATGCTGCCCTCGCTCGACAAGCGGCCCGACACCCCGGTCTGGACACTGCCGGAAATTCCTGGCCCTCCCGGCTCCAAGCCGGATGGTGTATCAGCACTCGGCGGCGATTCCGACATCGTTCTCTTCAGCCGCAAAGTCCGCCTGGCCGACGCCAACACCATCGAGTTCCTCGACATCATCGATGCGAACACCGGTCAGCTGCGAGCAGACACCGAGCCCATCGCGATGGACACGAAACCACGAACCCTCGGACGCTGTGTCGTCAGCGCGAATCATGGGGCAGCTGCCTGCCATCTCGACGGGGCCTCCGACGCGGTGGTGGTCATCGACCTCGCGGCAAGCCGGGTCATCGAAACCTTTGCCGCTGTAGACGAGATCGACAGCCTGACCGCCGCGGGTGGGCGTTTCGTCTTCGTGGACAGGCCGGGTCATCGCCTGGCACCGTCGCTTCGATCGATCGGCGAGGACGGCCGGGAACTTCCAGCGATCAGCTGGCCAGATGCCGATCCGGATCCATCGTCGCAGGATCCGCCGTATTCGATCGAGGTCTTCGGCTTGGTCCGCCTGGCCATGGTCACCTCCGCTCCGGATCCATCGCAACCGTTGTCGAAGGGGGTATTCCGGGTGATCCGGCTCGAAGACGGTAAGGAGGTGTTCCGCCGCGACACCGTCGAGATGATCCGTAGCACCGACTGGAACGTCTTCATCGACGGATTCGTCGTCTCCGACGGCGAATCACCGACCGGGATCTACAACCGTGACGGTGCTAGGACCGCGGACCTACCGAAAGGCTGGCGGCCGAGCCTGCACTCGACAAACGTATCCAAGCCGGGGCCGGTGGAGACTTCGGTGCCGACCGCCATCCAGACCGACGGCAACAAAACAACATACGCGGGGATCAGCCCGCGCAACGGGACCGTCCTGTGGGAGCGGCAGTCATTCGGTGCCGATGACCAACCCGAGCTACTCCTGTTACGCGGTATCGGAACCCTGATCATGACCTCCGACTCGGGCCGTGTGGTAGATGCCTACACAGGCGAGTACGTGATCCCCGGCGTCGTCGCGAAAGGCACCGAGCTCGGCACCGATGGCAGTCGGATCGCCGTCGCCAACGACGTGTCCACTTCGAACAAGCAACTCGAAGTGTGGAGCAGCGACGGCGAAGTCTGGGAGATCAAGAGCAACTACTTGGCTGTGTCGGTCGGCGGCAAGGTCTTCCTCGGAAACGTGCGGCTCATCTGATCACATGTGGGTGTACCCCAACGCAACACTCGACTGCGGTCCCCGCCAGGGTTTCACGGTTGCGCGTTGCCGAAACCGCAAGCACCATAACCCAACATTTCAAGCCTCTACATTTTGCAGATCATTGCGGCTACCCAGCGGAAGGGCATTCACTACGCAGGAGGCCTACAATCTGAAAAGATAATCGATTCAGCATGCGCAAGATGTTATTCATGAATCACACCGCACAGCCACCGTAATCAGCAGTGGCACGGGTGACACCGAGATTTCCTCGGCGATGGCGACCGCGATCGGGACGACGATCAGGGCTGTCGCTGTGTTGCTGATGAGCTGGCCCAATATGACATCGAACTGACCGCCACCGGCGGCGAAGTCGGCAACGGGTTCGCCGCACCGGTCAACGGGCTCTACGGGACCCAGGACCTTGCAACAGGATTCGTCGACCCCCGACAACGTCGGTCGGCTCTTCGGCTCGATTCGACCACCGGTCAACCGCTGAACATCGACGGCAATCATGGATGCCATATAGTTGCCGAACGCTGAACCAGTCGAACGATAGCCATTCAGACGGGCTCAACCACCTTGAATCCAGACGGTATCACTCACATGGTGAACCCTCTGGCTCATTCACACGACAACGCCCGCCTAACACGCCTCTGTGCAGGCAGTCGTGTCGGTTACCATCACTGAGCAGGGCACGCCGCGTGTACCTGATCCGACCCGGAGCGACCACCGGCTCCGCTAGAATCTCGATCGAGAGTCGCTCGAATCGCACGTTGATACTGATTGCCATCGGATCGCTGTGAAGGTCGACTGAAGGGTTGATGGTGCGTGAAGCCGCGAACAGTTTTGATCACGGGAGCCGGTTCTGGATTCGGGCGTGGTGCGGCGTTGATCCTGGCAGCGCGCGGCCACGATGTGATCGCGTCAGTGCGCAACGACGCTCAGCGGCAAGACCTCGAGACCCAAGCACAAGCCGAAGGTCTGTCGCTACGCGTTCCGGTCCTGGAATTGACTTCGGAGTCTGATCGCGATGCCGCGCTCGGCTGGAATATCGACGTTTTGGTCAACAATGCCGCGATAGGCGCGGGCGGCCCGATCTCCGAGATTCCATTACAGCGGGTCCGGGAGGTGTTCGAGGTCAATGTGTTTGCCACGCTGGCGCTGACCCAGCCGATCGCCGCTCAAATGGTGGAGCGCGGCCGCGGTCGAATTGTGTTCGTGTCCTCGATCGCCGGCCTCACCGCGGGCGCGTACCTCGGCGCGTACGCCTCGTCCAAACACGCGCTCGAAGCGATCGCGGAGTCGATGGCCGATGAGCTCGCCCCGCACGGAATTCAGGTCGCTACCCTCAATCCCGGCCCGTTCGCGACCGGGTTCAACGACGCGATGATTGCGAGTATCGACGAGTGGTTCTCCACTGAGCAGAACTTCACCCGCCCCGAAGACCTGGCCTCGCTGAAGGAACGATTCGCGAACCAGTTTCCTCCCGACTCGTTGATCGAAGAGATGGTCGGGTTGGTCGAAGCCGACTCCGGCCCTTACCGCACGATCGACCCCGCGCAATCGGCGGAGCTGGTGCGCTCACGTCAGGAACGGGCATGGACGCGACAACAATCACCCGCGGTGTTCGGTGAGGGGCCCGCCTGACTTCACCGATTCGATGTCCACAACCTTCTAGCTCTTCGATCGATCGAGAGGACACATCATGGCTGACCAATCGACGTCCGAGCAGGCAACCGAAGCACCCCGGCCGGGTCGGCGCCAAGGTGCCACCGGCGAACTGACAACCTTCTGGCACGTCAAGCCCGGCCACGAGAAGCAGATCCGCTCAGCCCTGGAAACCCTCGACACATGGCCGATCGAGGAGAAGACCTTTGCTGGTGAACTGATCGGCACACTGCACGACCGCCGTTGGGTGCTCTTCGACGACGACACCCGAATGATGTTCTCCACCAACTACGACGGCGAGTGGGTGCCCTATATCGAGGCGTTCGCCGAGCACAACGCCGCAGCGTTCGAGATGATCTTCAACCATATCGAGGGGTGGCCAGAGCTCGGTCTCCAAGACCCGGGCGTGTTCGAGTTCATCCTCGCCCATCAGGCCACCGCGATCGAGTACATGCGTTTCTACGACGGCACGGTCCAGGAAATCCGCAAGGCACTGTCCGTGCACCACGCCTTCGACCGGTTGATCGATTCGCCGGCCTTCCAGGCCGCGATACGCGATCCGAAGTACGCGGACATGATCACGACCTCCGAGTTCCAAGCCCTGCTCGACCACGCGGCCGACTGAGCTCGAAACCGGAGATTCCATGTCTGATCATCTGTCTTCTCCGCGTGCAGTAGCCGACCCGGCCTCCGACATCTGCGACCTCTACGCGTTCCCGAGCCCTCGCCAGGCCGGTCGCCTGGTCCTGGTGATGACGGTCTTTCCTCGAGCCAGTGCGACGGCGGCGTTTTCCGACGCGATGATCTGCCGATTCCGGTTGCGCCCAGTGCAGATCGCCGCGACGGGGATCGATGCTCGATTCGATGTCGGCCCCGCCGATACCGAGGTCGTCTTCGACTGCACGTTCGACAGCACTGACGACACCGGCACCCAACACAGCACGTGCACAACACCGGACGGAATCGGCCTGCACGTGACTGTCGACGACCGAGCCGGCGTCACCGACGCCGGAGTCAGCTACTTCGCTGGACCGGCCTCGGACCCGTTCATCTTCCAGATCGAATCCATCATGGAAACCATCACCACTGGCCAGATGGCTTTCGGCAAATACACCACCAACACGATGCAGGACGCCGACGTGCTCGCGGTGGTCGTCGAGATCGACTGCCAACGGTGGCTACCGGGACACCAACTGTGGGCGCTGGTGGGTGAAACGCTCGCCGCCGGGCCGCGGCCGGTTCGCCTCGAACGTGTCGGCCGACCCGAGATCAAGAACATCGGCTTGCAGTGGAACGGCAACGACCCGGTCAACCGCGACATCGATGTGCGCGACGTCTACAACGACGAAGACGCCTTCGCACTCCGCGAGACCTACCGCAACGCATTTCGCGAACGGCTCAGCGCGAATCTCCGATTCTACGATCGGCTCGACCACGACATCGCCTGGCCCGCAGACGAACACGGCGTCCACCCGCTGACCGATCTGCTGTTGGACGACTATCTCGTCGTCGATGTCAGCAAACCGTTCGCCGAGGACAGTTGGTCGGAGATCGAACAATCCATGCTGGCGGGGCGGCCCTACACCAGTTGCGGTGGGCGGGCACTCAACGACGACTTCCTCGACACCTACTACACATGGTTCATCAACGGCGGCAACGGACCTCGTATCAGCGACGGGGTCGACCAGGCGACCGTCCCTGCCGGCACCGAATTCCCTTACCTCGCCCCACCGAACAGCCGGCGAACCGCGTAGGACACACACCGAGCACACCACGGCACCGAAGGATCTCGCATGAGCGGTCTGGAACTGCACGACATCCAGGGCGGCGTTCTCCACCCGCTGCCCATCCCCTACGCCGGAACTGTCGACCTGTTCAGAATCGACGACCCGCAGGCAGGCCGGGCGTGGCTGCGACGATTGATCCCGTTGTTACGTAACGCGCTCGACCCCACCGACGCCGACGCCGACGTCTGGCTCAGTGTGTCGTTCACCGTGGGAGGGTTACGCGCGCTCGGAGTGCCGAGCACGTCGATCGACAGCTTCGCACCCGAGTTCCGGGAAGGGATGCGCGCGCGGTCGGCGATCTTGCACGATACCGGCGAAAGCGCTCCGGAGAACTGGGAGGAGCCGCTGGGCAGCAGCGATATTCACGTGGCGCTCAGCGCGATGGCACCCGATACTCGTCGACGCGACGAATTGGTTGCCCGCGAGGAGCGGATCACCGCAGACACCCCGGGCGTCACGCTGGTCTACCGGCAGGACTCACGTTCCTCCAACGGCCGTGAAGCATTCGGGTACGCCGACAACATCAGTCAGCCGCCCGTCGAGGGCAGTGGACTCCCGAACACCAATCCGGCCGAGAAGCCGCTCGCAGCAGGTGAATTCATCCTCGGCTACCCCACCGAGTCCGGTCGGCTCGAGCCGGTGCCCCAGCCGGAGGAACTCGGCCGCAACGGCACCTATCTGGTCCTGCGGAAGCTCCAGCAACGCGTACCTCAGTTCCGTCGATACCTGCACGACAATACCACCGATGCCGCTGACGAAGAACTTCTCGCCGCCAAGATCATGGGCCGCTGGCGCAGCGGCGCTCCCCTCGAGCTGGCGCCAGACCTCGATGATCCCGTCCTCGGAGCCGACCCGACCCGCAACAACGCCTTCGGCTATCGCGCCGAAGACGCTCGGGGTTTCGACTGTCCCCTCGGCTCGCACATCCGGCGGATGAACCCGCGTGACGGACAGATTTTCGGAGATCCGCGCAGCCACCGGATCATTCGCCGCGAAGCCAGCTACGGACCGCCCCTGCCCGAGGGGCTCGTCGACGACGGTGCCGACCGCGGCATGATGTTCGGCTGTATCGGGTCCTCGTTGCGGCGCCAGTTCGAGTTCGTGCAAGAAGAATGGATCAACAGCGGAATCTTCATCGGCCACAACGGTGAACGGGATCCGCTGTTGGGCGCCAACGCCGGGCACGGCACGTTCACCATCCCCGAACGACCTATTCGACGCCGACTCTCCGATATCCCGACTTTCGTCGTCACCCGAGGTGGCGACTACTTCTTCATGCCCAGCCTCACCGCGCTGCGCTGGATCACCGAGTTGGCGATTTGATGTCACCGGCCGCACCCCTCGTCACTACCGCCGGACACCTTGCGGTGCGCAACCTTTCCGCCCAGATCCAGGGGCGACGACGAGCCCGACCCGCCACCGATGTCGACCGAGCCGCATTGATCGAGTTCCTCGTGCTGCGGGGGCACACGCTGGGACTGATCGCCGACACCCAATCCGCAGCCGCCGAGGCTGACTCATTCGTCATCGACCAGCCGAATTCCGCCCACGCCCATGTGGCTCGGGCACACACGCTGGCGACGTTTCACCGATTCAGCGACGCAAACGAGCATTTCGAGCGGGCGCTGAGCCTCGGCGCCGACACCGACAGCGTCCATTCCGAGCAAGCAGCGTTGCTCGAGGCGATCGGCGACTACGACCGCGCGGAGCCGCTGCGCCGCGCCGCGTTCACCAAGAACAACGGCTTCGCCGCCACCGCCGGACTTGCCGCCCACCATGCCGCTCGAGGCGATCTCGAGACTGCGGAATCGCACTACGACCGTGCCCGAGAACTCTTCCGAGGCCTGTCCCCTTTTCCGTTGGCCACCTTGGATTTCCATCGTGGCCACCTTTGGCTCTCCGCCGGTGAACACGAACGAGCAGCAGAATGGTTCACCCGATCGGTGCGCCGACTGCCCGAATACCTACCCGCACAAGGCCATCTGGCAGCCGCTGAAGTCTGCCTCGGCAACACCGATTCCGCGATCACGCGCCTTCGCCACGCCGTCACCGTCAGCGACGACCCGGAATACGCCGGCCAACTCGCCCAGTTGCTGATCCACTCCGACAGCGAGGAAGCAAGAATGCTGCGCGAGGGGGCCGACGCCCGCTACGAACAGCTACTGCGTAGCCATCCAGAAGCCTTCGCCGACCATGCCGCCGCCCTGTGGTTGTCGGACAATTCCGACCCAGAACGTGTCCTCCAGTTGGCCAGGCTCAACTACCGGATTCGCCCCACCCAACGAGCGGCCGACCTGTTGAGGCAAGCAATCGACGCGGTCTGTCCACGGGCTGCATCCGAGCGTGTCGAGCGGCACGCATATTGACAACAAGAAACTAAACGGTTGGGGCATACAGCGTGCGCGGCGCATGGAAGTAGCCACGAACCCGGTCGTCCAAATGACGAATCTCACCGACGTCACCGTCCGCCTACAGCCGAAAATCGGCTTCAATCACCAATTGCCCGTCCGATAACCGCAGGTCGTCTGCGTTCCCATGTTCGATGTGCCCCGCCGAGGAAACGAACCTGCGACAGTCAGTTCGGCAGGATCGCCGGATGCACATCCGTTGGCCCCGACCGGCCCTACCAACGCACGCGGTGTCTTCACGCGAAGAAGCCAGACCGCTACGGCAGCAACCGATTTGACCCATTCCAAAGTTACACCAAAAATTCACAGCGATTGTCGATGATCGTCCGAGACCGAACGTGCATCACACCTTGGAATCGCCGCAGGTATCTGCATCGGGTGCACTCCTACTACCGCGGCGAGGTCGCGAAGTTGAAGGTCGGCGACCTCGCCGTAGGAGTCGTACTGGGCCTGCAGCATCACCAGCTGCACCTCGACCGGAATCTGTTCACCGACCTGCGAACCGTAAGGCGGGGGCTCCTGCCCTTTCCACGGTGACCACCGCGAGTGGATGTCGTACTCGGTCATCTCCGAAAGTCGTTGCAGTAGATCGCGGCAGGCGACGGGCGAGGCGGACACGGTGTCGAAACACCGGTGGTAATCAGGGGGTTCCATCTGGATGTGGTCGCTCATGGCTCACCGCTTCCGGGACTCCGCCCGAGAGCGAAGGGAACGAGCCTACTCTCGCAGCCGACTGAGGCAGTCTGCTTCGGCATCCCCAGTTTTCGGGGGATCCGGACCGACAAGACACCCGACGAGGTCGGTCTGCCCGGTGCGAGCGAAGTTCGGTAGACAGTCGTTTCCCGAACGCCACGAACGTAGCCCTACGTGGTCAGCGAGTAGGCTCCCACACCTGCCCGGTGAAGCTCCCGGCGCTGAACCTGTCCGAGGAGACAGTCAACGAGCCGATCGTGATCTGGCCAACTCGAGTCTTGTTGGAATTCTTCGGATCCTTCACGCGCAAGCACAACTCGCTGCCCGCCTTCAGCTCCGTCCACTTGATCTGAGTTCGGGAATACGACTGGCTCCTACAGGTCTGATAGGTCGCGCTCACACCGTCTGCGAGCAACACCATCTGGATACCGCCGAGGTGATCGTTGTTCACCGACAGGTAATTGATGTCAAACGGCCACGACTCACCGACCCAGGGGTTCTTATCGAGATTCAACATCCTGCTAATCGTTTGAGAATCACTGAAGGTTCCCGTGGAGAAGGGAAGAGGTGAGTCCGGCTCAGACTGCACACTCTCCACTGTGGTTGACGGCGATACCGAGGTGTCGCTCTGACCCGTTGACGTCGGCAATGGAGCGGTACTGGTGGGCTCCGAAGAAGACGCTGCGTTGCCGCTGGCTTCCTTGTTGTCAGATCCGAATGGCCCGAAGAGCGCAACTACCGCGACAAGAACACCGACGAGAGTGCCAACACTACCGATAATTGTTGCCCGCTCTACGAACGTTGCGCCGCTCCAGCCTCCAGACCCTCCACTGCTACCAGCACCGGTTCCAGATCCGCTTGGATTTCCGCCCCCGAGCGGTCCGCCTGCTGACGACATCGTGTGCCCCCCTGCCTGTTTCATGCGACTCGAGCGCTCGTATGGCGCCGACGACCAATCTAGCTCGAAGTTCCCGACCGCAGGCAACTCTCCGGAGGGCTACGTCTTCGCAGTGGGCACGACATGACTTCGCCTGGAAACAGCGAGGTCCTCAGCTTGCCTCCACCCGAGACCGTCTAAGGGCGACGGCCGTCGGAGGTTCAGATCCTCGACGAGAGCGGCAGCGGCCTTACACGCTTCCATCAAGCGCCTACTACTACGCGCCTGCGACGCAAAGGAACTCTGCGACCGCAGACGACTGCAGGTAGCCAAGCAACTCGTGCCGGATAACCCGAACAACGCTCGCGCCAAGGCCCGAGTGAAAGTTCGCAATGTCTACGAACTGATCAACGACGCGACACTGCCAGAGTCGGCCACCGATGACACGGACGCCGAGTATCCGAGCGCCGCCGACAAGCAAGAGCCGTGCCGAAACCCCGCACACTACGACGACGTAGACCGGGATCTTCACGCTCCAAGCAGGACTGAGAAGACATAGCTCGCCGCCGAGTAGCCAATGAGGCGTTGCGGCCACCACAGGTCAGGAGGCGGCGCGGCGTGACCCCGTGGAGCCTGCCGGGGCCACCAGCGGCACGATCAGCTGTCCCTGCCGAGTCCCTTCTGCAAAACCGCCGACGAGTCAGGAGCCAGTTCCGCCGACGCGATGTAATGCCGCTCCGCAATCGCCTCCCGGGACTGCCCAGTTGCTTGGCCGCAGTCTTCGCATCCGCCCCCTCGGCGATCAGGGTGGCGACCGTTCTCCGGAACGTGTACTGAGTGACGTCCTTGTACGGAGTGCCGCGAGCGTCGCGCCAGGTGCGGTTGAACCAGGTGCGGTTGAAGTTGTGTGGATCGCGTAGCACACGGACGGGGTTCTCGGGCAGAGCGCCGTACCGAACTGCAAGCCCCATGATTCCGGTGAGGATCGTCTTGTGGCGGCGGGCCTTCGGTATCAGCCCTGCTGCTGCGACGGCCTGGATGTGTTCGTCGAGTCGGCCTGCGTCTGCCTCCCATACCCGGAGATTTCCCAGGGCGGGGCGAAGCTGCGCTAATGGACCCGCACGACCAGTACTCGCGGCGAACGACAGAGGGTTCCGCTGACCCTATGACGCCCCTGGGGGTGGGGCGTGGCCGCAGCACGATCGAATCACCATGGCGGGCAACATGATCGCGATCAGATCGCTGTACATCGGGCTCCTCTGGGGAGGTATCCGCCGCGGGTGGGCGTGGGCCCGCACGGCGCTGCTGCTATCCGGACTAACACCGGTCCAAGGTCGGGCAAAAGAACCGATCTGGGGACACCTTCTTCAACGACCCGACCGAAGTGAGTGGTGTGAGTCCGCGGGCACCTCACACCATCACGTACCTCTATCCGTTCCGCTGTGGGTTAGGGGCGCCCCGGCTTGTTGCATGACAACCAGTAGTTGTTTGTTGCGTTAGTTGTGTACCAACGAGTCGTCGTGTCAGTGTTCGGGTGGTAGTCGCTATGACTGTAGGTGGCAAAGATGCTCGGCATTGCGAATGGATTGTTGATGTCCTCTATAGAGCGCCAGCTGTAGTTGCGCGCCTCACAGTCAGAGTTTGAGGGAGGACCTTCCGCGTGTGCGGCTCCCGCAGTTCCGAGCAGCGCCGCGCACGCAAACAGCAGGCCCAAACCCATCCTGGTGGGGGTTCGACCGATACGACCGATCATTGTTGACACTGAGTTCTCCTTCGTTCGTGCCATTTCCAGATTTCGCAACGAACCGGGAGTCTTAAGACCCGGATTCGGAGTGTTCATGCTGTTCCGTCGCAATTTCTCAGTACTGACCACCGCGCGGCCTACAGACGAACTGGCCAGGAACACAGCGCGGATCGCAGCCGGGGTGACAGACCGGACTACAATTCGGCCCGCAACTCCCGTCCCGGTGGCTGTGGTTCTCCATGGTCGCGTTCCCGATGGCGGTCCTGGCGGTAGCCAGTTGTGGGCTGTCGATGACCTGTCGCAAGCTGGACTTCAGCACATCACCCACCTGGAGGGACCTGGTAAAGACGCACGGGCGCACCGCGCCATCCGGATACACAGCAAGGACATCGCCGGCGCATTGGCCGCAGAGTTCTTCGAGAGGCGTGTCCGCCTCCGTATTTGCCCGACCAGCCCGTCGGACGTGATCGACATCGATGTACTGGACTCCCAGATCGGTCAGGAGTTGACGGGCTTCGTCGATCCGCTGGTCCTCGAGTACCGACACCATGCCGACCCGAACGGGAATGCCGAGCGCAATTGCCTTGCTGATGTTGTCGGTGGTTCGTTTGTGCGCCAAGGCATTTCCGGTGATCAGCGTATGCTGCTCCGGTTGATCGGTGTAGTAACTGGTCGCCAGACGGACCCTGTACTCGACTAGGGTGTCCCAGATGTCGGCGCGTATGCGAACCAGATTCGAGTAGACTTCTGTAGCGATCCCACGAGAGGACGCGTGACGGATGAGTTCCGGGAGCGCTGGATAAAGGGTCGGTTCGCCGCCGATGAACTGAATGTCGCGGACACCCATGTCGGCTGCGTCATCGATGACCGACAGCCAGTCACTCGTCGTCATCGTACCGTGCGATTTGGTGGGTCCGCTGTCGGCGTAGCAGTGCGTGCAATTGAGCTGGCAGCGCCCCGTCAGCTCCAGCCAGAGAAATGTGATGCCACGCTTCGGCGCGGGTTTCTCTGCTGGCAATGGATGAATATCGAATCCAGTGCGAATTGTCATCGCTTCTCCGTAAGAGTTTGATTGACTTCTTGGATCGGTTCTAGGGCAGTGAGAATCGAGTGAGTGGACCATACGTTTGACTCGATGTCGACATCGAAAGCTCCCGCATGTGGATCTACGTCGTGGATCATTTGCTACGCAAATGATTCCGATACGTCGGTGCCGCTATGACCGAGAGGCTGTTGTCGCTGCAGGCCGCCGTCACCTCCGTGCGGCGCTTTCGTACCGCCAGCCGTGTGTGGCTCGGATGTTCGCGAGCGACCGGGGGGCAGCCAGCTCACCTGACACACCGCCGGTGGGGACCTCTCGGTACGCAGACTCGGGCGAGATCACTGGTCATTGTCCATTCAGCGACTAGGACGGTCATGGGTGCCTCCGGTGTAGCTTCAGCAGCCTCGGTCGAAGCGGCGCCACTTCAGGACAGCTGAGCAACTGGGCCCCTGGCAACGCGTCCGCGCTATAGCGAGTTCGATCCCGTTTCGGCATCGCTGTTCGGTTCGATCGCGGGTATCGTCTCGATATGGCGGGTCGAGAATGGTGGGACACCGACCACTACCAGTGGGCGATACGGCACAGCCCGGGCCGGGCGGTCGCGGCGCTTCGCGATGCCGCGAAAGTTTCTCAGCACCAGCTCGCTGCGAGAATGAGCCGGGCGCAGTCGTGGATTGCGAAAGGCGAGAACGGCGATTCCGGGGCGTTCTTCGACATCCGCAAGTTGATCGCGGTGACAGACACTCTCGGCGTGCCCCCAGCGGCGCTGTTTCCGCTGCTACTGAACCTATCTACACACAACGAGGCAACGTCGGGCAAGAGGTCGGAGGGCCACGTCTCAGGAGGTGAAAGCGTGGACCGCAGAGATTTCGGGAAACTCGCTGTTTTCGGGGTGGCGGCGTCAATAATGTCGGTACCCGTATCCGGGGCCGTAGTCGGCATCGACGGTGTCGCGTTCTTCCGCAACGCGGTCGACGCGTTGAACACCGCCGACCAGCAGCACGGCTCAGGTCATGTCGGTGACTCAGCGATTGCGCAGTACCGCAGCGCCCGCGCACTTCTCGACAATGGCAGCTTCACCAATTCCACGGGGCTGCAGCTGGCCAGGGTGACCGGGGAGCTGGCAGAATGCGCGGGCTGGCTGGCGTATGACAACGGTGATCATGAGTTCGCACGCCGTTGCTACACCGAAGCGCTCACCCTCGCCGCGGAATCGGGTGACGACACCCTGATGATCCGGGTACTGCAATCAATGACGCGTCAATCGTGTCACTTGGGGCGTGCCCAGGAAGCGGTGCGGTTCAGTGGCCGCGCCGCCGATCTCACGCGCCGCGCGGAATCACCCCGGCTACACGCACTCGTCGCGGCTCGCGTTGCGATCTCGCACGCCGCAGCCCAGGACGCGCACGGGTTCGACCGTGCGATCGGGCAAGCATGGCGAGAAGTCGACCACGGCCTGGATAATAGTGACGACGTGTGGCTGCAGTTCGTCACCGTATCGGAAGTCCGCGCACACGAGGCGAAGGGCCGACGCTACCTGGGCCACCATGCATCTGCCGCGGACCTGTACCGAGCGATCGCCGACGGCAGCGACTCCTCACCGCGCGACCGGGTTACCTACCGCGCCTGCCTGGCCGCCTCCCTGGCTGGCCTGGGTGACAGATCCGCCGCCCTCGAAGAAGGCCTGACGACAGTAGACGTCCTGGAACAGCAAGTGCAGTCACGCCGCATCGTGCGCGAAATGCAACCCCTGCGAGCTCTCTGCGACATCGCGAAAGACGACGCGAGCATAGAGTTCCGCGAACGGTACGACACGCTCATCGCGAGTTGATTCACTACAATGCGGAGTTCTCCTCGCGCAACTTCTACGACGGGCGCTGGTACTTGCGCGATCCGGCCAGCGCAACCAAGTGGGAACCCCTGCCCGCCAGCTGTCTTCGACAAGCCCATACAGGACAACTCGATGCGTCTCGCCGCGGATTTCTGCGTGACGAACGGTTCGTCCCCAGCTCGTCCTCCGGCGCCGCAGTACCCCCTGCGCTCACGTTATTTGTCGAGACCGTCGTGGTTCGGGACCTGACAATTCAGCCAACGGAGGGAAACGGAATATGAGCTCAGCCGGGGATCGAACGAGTGGCGCTGTGCGGCAGATTTGACCCATCCCAAAAATATCCCAAGATTTCGGAATGACTGCGCGTGATCGACAGTGGACGCCAATGTATTATGTTTCGCTATATCCGCAGGTAGGTCGCGCGTGGTGACTGCCAGTGACCAGCTGTGACCACAGGAACAACCCGAACGAACAACGGCAGGTTTCTGGTTCGAGTCCAGATGGGGGAGCATCTACCAGGGCAAACGTCATCGTTTGACCCTGGTTTTCTGCTTTTCGGGGTCATCATGACACGGAAACGTCACACTTTCATCGTTTCAGCCGCTCCAAAGTCTCCGTGAAATCGGGAGCCTGAGTCGGTTGATCGATGTAGTGGCGGCGGGTCACCGCGTCGCCTGAGTGGCCGAGTTGGCGGGCTGCGTCCTCGGGGCTGTGCGCGGTCGCGATCATTGTGGCAACGGTCTTGCGGAAGGTCTTGGCCGTGATCCAGGCGAACTTCTCGCCCCGGGCCTGCTTCCACAAGCGGTTGAAGTTGTGCGGGTCCCAGATGCCTCCGTCGCGGTTGGGGAACACCAAGTCGAGATCGTTGGGAACCGCTTCGGATCGAACACGGCGCAGGGTCTCGACGACGAATGGCGGGATCAGTACTGTCCGATAGCCCGAATCGGTCTTGGTTCGTGGTTGGCGAATCAGACCCTTGCCTTTGAGACGAACGATTGTGCCCGCGAAGGTGATTCGCGGGGGCTGTGATTCGAGGTCGACTTCGGACCAGCGGAGTGCCAGGGTTTCGACCGGGCGTGGACCGGTACCGAGTTCGACGTCGACGACATCGAGGACTCGCTTGTTGCGCTTGGGACCGTACGTATAGCCCGCCGATCCGTCGAGTGGAGCGCCATTGACCCAATCGGTGAGCTGAGCCCGCAATTGGGCAAGGGTCGCCATGTCGGCGGAACGGGGCTTGGTGTGTTTGCGCGGGAGGTCGGCGACCTCACGGACGGGGTTGCGGTCGATCGCGTCATGCCGGACGGCCATCCCCATCATCTCTGACAGGATGACTCGCTGACGGCGCGCCTTCTCGCGGTGGCCGTTGAGCGCGATGCGCTTGATATGGGCATCCAGCCGCGAGGTCGAGGGGGAGTTGACCACATGAAACCGCCTGACAACTATGAGACCGCCATTTCATTTCGGGAAAGGTACACGTACGACTTCCAGTCGGATCTACGCGCCTGTACGTGTTTACCGACTTGAATCCGCGGATGTCCGAAGCGACCGCTCGGCGCTACCTCTATGCTCGGTATGGTGGTGTGCCGATTCTAAACGGAGCTGAGCTTCGCCACCTGTAACTATTCGGCGCCGGTTGCCGGGCTCCGCTCACCGAACATTCGCATCCAGTGCAGGACTTTGGAGGTTTCACGACTAGCGAGCAGGAAGGCATGACAGTCATCATGATCAGCTACGTCTATCATCAGCAGCTCATCGTTCGGATAGTCGGCAAGGAAATCTACCAACTCTTCTGTTGACTCCAAGAGAACAGGGTTTCCGCGTGCATGCTTCAACCTTCTCTTATAGATACGAAAAAGAATTGACCTCGACACAGGCAGCATACTTATTTCGTTTGCGTTGCGCACTTTGCTGAACAGGCTCGGCGCTACGGTACCTCGGGAAATCGCCTCCGCGACTAGACCTTCCAAGGCCTTCTTATCCATTGGGACGGCCCCTTGAGACCTTGAGACTGTCAGGTTTCCTCTACCCAAACGGCGGCATCTTCCATGCACAGGGGATCTACCCGTTCGGCGCCGGAGACATATAA
The DNA here is from genome assembly GCF_054031145.1 of Nocardia sp. FBN12. Classification (NCBI taxonomy): domain Bacteria; kingdom Bacillati; phylum Actinomycetota; class Actinomycetes; order Mycobacteriales; family Nocardiaceae; genus Nocardia; species Nocardia sp. FBN12. The sequence continues at coordinate 520,143 of NZ_CM132926.1, read as the reverse complement.
CGCCCACAGCAGTTCCTCATGCGGAATGTGTGCCTCACCAAGAGTGTCAACCCATACAGCCACGCCATCGGCTCGCACTGTAACGTCCCACCAAGTCCACGCACGCAGGTCCGGGTCGAAAGTGTAGATCCACTCTTCCGGATCCCAGATATCACCCAGGCCTGTATCGACGTAGTTCCGAGCGCCCTCGCTGCTCGCTACGTCCGCTGTCGTTCGAAACCATTCAGGCAACGAGTCGAGAGCAATGTCCGAATCCTCGTCAAAATTCACACTCTGAGCGATGCCGACGGCGGCAGAAATCAGTGTTCGCAATCGTTCAATATACAACTCAGGACTCACAGCTGGATGTACCAAGAACACCGCCAAGATCGCAGTAGGCTTGGTCAACGGATGCGAAGAAATCCTAGCAAGCTCATCCGAATTGCCACGTTCACCCATTGTCGACTCCTGTCACAGAATTCTGCCACTACCAGGTATTATCGCGTCCATTAGACCTGAAATGTAGCCGCCAGGCAACCCGTACAGACCGGGGGCATCGGAACGATCCGGCGCCGACTTCCTCGCTAGATTCCATTCCCGTCGCGTGCCTGGCCAATCGGATGGCATTCGCTGCGGCAGTGAGTCGGCGGCGATTCCATCTACGTAGGATCGCGGAACATCAAAAGCTACGATTTGATTGCCTTTAAAACCGAGACTATGCGAAGGATCTCCAGTCATGTTCAAATAGAGTTGACCGGAGCCCGAATGCGTTACCCCGCCAGCGGCATCCACGTCGAGCCGAAGAGTTTGAGGCACATTCGTATCTTGCGTCCGATATACCGTGACCTTTTCGCACTCATCCGGCATTAGCCCGAGCGGGTCAGCCCACCGGGTTGGGTTGGAGACGTAATTGCTCGGGTTGTCGGCTGCCGACAACCCGAGCGGATCAGAAGTCAGATATCTTCCGGTGGTCGGATCGTACATTCGGAATACGTTGTAGTGCAGTCCCGTTTCGTCATCGAATATCTGACCTGGATAGCGCAGTGGAGTCGCCCCCTGCCCGCGCCACTCCGTTTCGCCCCACAGTTCAGTGTGGGCACTCGCTTGTATACGGCCAGTGTGAACGTCGACGAGCTCGGTCGGTAAGCCGACACGATCGCTGAGGATCGCCAAGACTGCAGAGTCTGCAGTCTGGACAATTGGCGTAGTCGAACTCGGCAAGTACTGCCATCGAAGCGTTGCCTTCTCATTCGATTCCTCAATAAGCGAGGCATCATCCCAGATGTGATCGATTCGCTTGATTGCAGATTCGTCAACAATCAGCTGCTTGCTAGTGCGGCGCCCAAATGCGTCATACGTGTATTTCCACCATTCGCAGTTCGGCGTATAAACGTCACAGAGTTGATCGAAGGCGTTGTAACGGTAATGCCAAACAGCCGGTTTGCGGGAAATTCTCGTGGTGACTTTACGGATGAGACGACCCGCAGGGTCGTAGTAGTAGTGGTTCCGGCCGTCTTTGACTAGGAGGTTGCTAAGATATTCGCGGCCTTCCCGTCGGACGGCTGTGGTCGGAGGTTTCGTGGACCCATCCGACGTAGGGAGGCTGGTAGTGATGTTGGAGAGAGAGTCGTATTCATATGCTTCAGTGAGCATGTCGTTCCGCGTGATGGTGTTGACGCGGCCGATGGGGTCGAGGGTGTATATGGAATGAGAGACATCGGTCTCGGGGCGAATCGTGGTGTGGTGGGTGAGAAAGCCGTCGGGTCGGTAGGCATACTCGTCGCGGCGGATAGCGAACGGGTCGGGGCGGGCAGTTGGGGTATCGCCGAAGTCAAGGGAGAAGGTAGCGGCGGGGAAGCCGGTGACGTCTTGGGTCGCGAGATAGCCGTTGGGGGCGAAGGCTCGGTCAATTTGCACTTCGCCGACCCGCCAGCCAGTGAGCCGACCAGCGCGGTTGTGGCTGAACGAGATCCCGATGTCGTCGACGTCCATCGCCGTGACTTGACCGAGTGCATTGTGGCGCCAGGTAGTGACCGAACTGGTCGGGCTAGTGCGCCGGATTCGCCGCCCGCGGTGGTCGTAGTCGTTGACCATTGGCGGTTGTTCGTCGAGTTTCTGTGTCGCGACGTGACCGGTTGGTGTGTAGGTGAATTCGAGGGTGTGGGTGGGGGTCTCGTCGGTGCCATTGGTGGCTGTGAGGACTCGGCCCGCGAGGTCGTGAGTGTAGGCGAGGTACTCACCGGAGTCTGCCGTGATGGACGTGAGATTGCCGAGGATGTCGTGGCGGTGATGGCGGGTGATTCCGGTCGCTGGTGTGACGGTCGCGACGCGACCGGTGACCGTGTGGGTATATGTGGTTGTGGCGCCGGTGTAATCAGTCTCTGACACCAAGCGCCCGGCGAGGTTGTAATCGTAGGTCCAGCGTTGGCCCAGTGGGTTGATGACGGAAGTCAGCTGGCGTTCCGTGTTGTACAGGTATCGAGTGGTCGAACCGTCAGGGTCGGTTCGGGCGGTGACCGTGTCGAAGCCACCGTATGTGTAGGTGGTGACGCCGCCGTTGCGATTGGTGTGAGTGAGGAGGTTGTTTTCGCCGTCGTAAGTCCAGGACTCTGCGAATCCGTCGGGATCGACACGACGAGCGGTTCGTCCTTCAGGCGTCCACTCGTAACGGGTGGCATGTCCGAGGGGATCGGTCACCTCCGCAGTGCGGCCGAAAGGGTCTCGACGGATTGCCGTAGTTGCACCGTATGGGTCTGTCACCGCGATGGGGAGACCTGCGCCATCGACCTCGATACGGGTGATCGCCCCATCCGGGTCACGGATCTCGGTGATCGCGCCACACGCGCTATGGATGTACTCGGTTCGGGCGCCCGCGGGGTCAGTGACAGCAACGAGATTGCCTGCTTTGTTCCATTCCCGAATTGCGGTTGTGCCATCTGGGTTGGTGACGGTGGCGGGGCGGTTTGTGTAGGCGTAGTCGATGCGGATTTCAGTGCCGTCAGGGCGGGTGATCGTCGCCACGTTGCCGTTGTCGGTGTAGGCGTAGCGGGTGACCGCGCCGTCGGGTTCGGTCACAGCCAGTGGTTTGCGGGCAGCGTTGTAGTCGATGTGGCGGCGGCCGCCGTCGGCATCGCGCAAGTCGCGCAGGCGGAGGTCATTGTCGAACCCGAATCCCGTGACCCCACCGCGGGAATCGGTGAGACGGGTGAGGCGGCCGGTTTCGTTACCTAGTTCGAGGTATTCGAAGTCCGCGTTCATAACACCGTCGAGGCCGCGTTGCGCGATGACGCGGGAGGATTCGTCGTAGGTGTTAGCGACCCAGCTGCCGTTGGAATCGGTCCACGACAGCATTCGATTCTCAGCGTCGTAGGCGAAGCGGGTGGTACCCCCGACGCCATTGACCACGGTGGTCAGCTCGCCGTGTTCGTAGCCGAATTCGCGGACACGGGTGAGAGTCTCGCAACCGTTCACCTCACCAGCGACCGAGATTGCTGTCACGCGTCCGTCCGCGGTGCCGAGCACGACGCGGTAGCCACCGGAGTGGGTGACTTCGGTCGGGTCACCGTTGGTGTTGTAGTGGAACCTGATTCGGTTGTGGTGTCGGTCGGTGATCGCGGAGATCGCGAAATTGCCGAGGAGAGTATCCAGTCCGTCGAGGGCTGGTTCGGGAGCGAAGTGCCAGACCAGCTCTCGGTCGGGATCCCAGAGTCGGTAGCCGCCGACGTCGGTGCGGGTCAGTTTCCAGCGCTGGCCGCCGGTAATCGGTTCGACTCCCACGCCGACTTCCGCGTGCGGGTATGGCAGCAACATTCCATCTTCGAAAACAACAGTGACACAGTTCTGTTCGACGACCACGCGCATGTCGAGCGTGGCCGACCAGGATGGTCCGAACCAGCGCCCGAACCGGTAGTTGGAATGGTGGGCCCGCTTCAGTGCCAGGTGGAGGATGCCCGGCAGGTCGAGATCTGTGAACGGGAGCAGGAATTCACCGGTGGCGGCGTTGACTGGGTCACGGCATTCGGTGGTCTGATCTCGGGTGGAGTCGGTCTCGGGTGGATTCTTCTGGGCCGTATCGCCGACGCCTTCTTGCCCGTTTCCGCCAGCATCGGTCTGGGCGCGGGTTCGGGTCCGTTGCCGTTCTGATCGGGAGTGCTGGCATCCCCGTTGTGGCTGCCCGGGTTGGTCCCGTCGTCGCCGTCGCCGTCGAGATTTCCGCTGTTGTCGGGCGCGGGTTTGCCGGACTCGGTGTCGGAGGGTCCGTTGTCACCGTCTTGGTGGGTCGGGGAGTCGTCGTTCTGATTCGGGTTCGGGGAGGAATCGTTTCCGTCGGGCGAGCGTGTGGCAGGGGTTTCCGGGCTCGGCTCGGTCTTATCGGTATCGGCAGTCGGCTTGTCCGATGATGGTTCATCGGTGCCGTTCGGTGGCGGTGTGTTCTCGGGAGACTCGGGCGCGTTGTTGTTCGGGACCACAGAATCGTTGTCCGGATTTCGCGGGGTCTCAGGGGCCGATTCAGGGTTCGGATTAGGAGATTCCGACGGAGTACCGGCTGTATTGGTCGGCGCGGCCTCTCCCCCTTGCCCGCTCGGGTTCGCCGTCGGCGCATCGGGTGTGGTGGAAGGTGGATTCGGCGCGGGCGAATCACCGGCGTTCCCTGCGGGATTCGTGGCCGGCGACGAGGGACTGTCCGGCACGCTCGCCGGCTGGGTCGGGGCGCTGGGCGGCTCAGGCGCATTTCTGCCTGCGGAACCGGCAGCGTTGTCGAGAACGTTGCGCCCAGTATTGGCTGCTCCGATGACATCGTCAGCCCGATTCGCCACCGTAGCAGCAGCTTTCGCCGCGCCACCAGCACCACCGGTCGCCAGCGTGGTCAACGCGTCACCGGTCAGCGCACCCAACGCCTCAGACGGATTGGTTTTGAACCCCGCGAGCATCGCCGACGCAGTCGCTTTCGGATCCGCCGCCGCGAGCACCATCCCAGTGCTCATATCCGACATCTTCGACAAATAGTCGGCCGGATGGGTCATGTTGTAGATATCGAACGGGTTGATCGCCCGCACGAACTGCACCATCCCGGTCAACGAAGTCAACAACCCGGACGAGAAATTCAACCTCGCGTGATCCAACGCGGCACTCAAGTCTTCGAAATTGCTTCCCCACCGCGACAGGAACGGTGGCTCGGTCGGTGCGGTCTCGGTCGCGGCGGTGATCGCGGCGACCGCGGTGTTGGCCGCGTTATCGCGTTGGGTACGAGCACCATTGAGAATCGCACGAGCCTCGTTGCGGATGTCAGTCCAGGTGTCGGTGAGGTTCTTACCCTTACGCTGCTCGTCGGTTTGAGCATTCCACGCGTTCTTACGGTCCCGCTCCTCGCGATCGGCGGCTTCCCATTTCGCGATCGCGTCTGCGGCCTTGGCTTGGGCTGCGGTGACCTCGTGGAACCAGGCATCCAGCGCGCGCTTGGCGTTGCCCATCGCGTCGGCGCCGTCCCACCACAGCTTCGGCTGTTTGGCGAACTCCTCGTGAAACGCCGAGGACGCATCACCGGACCAATCGGCGACATCGATCTTGCGGAGCGCGTCACCGGTTTGGTCGATCGCGGTCCCGATCTTGCCCAGGTGCTCGCTGACCTCAGAGATCTTGGCCGGCTCGCCCCGGATCAGTTCCTTGGGATCAGTGGTTTCGCCGAGTTGCTTCTCCGGCACCGCGCCACCGGTCGCGTCGACGACCTTGTCGCCGAGATCATCGAGCCAGCTCGACAACCCGTCAGCGCCAACAGCTTTCGCGACCTTGGACTCGGCATCGAGGACGGTGTTGTAAGCCTGACCGACCTTCTCGGTCGCGGTTTCCAGCCCGTCTTCGATCTTGTCGCCGACACTGTTGATGAAGTCCCCGAGACCCACGAACTATTTCCCCCCACGAGCCGCGAGTTGTGCTTGTTGAATCTCGGCTGCCTTCGCCGCTGCCCCGGTATCGGCCAGGAACATGTCCCCGAGGCCAGATTGTTCGGGCACGTCATCAGAGGCCAGATACTGCCCGACCTGGCCCAACATCGACACGTTGTCACCCATATGCGAGAACGCCTTACCGAATGATTCCGCGCTGTACTCGGGTTGTCTGGCGGTATTGAAGTTGCTGTTGTCCCAAACCTGGCCCCAGTCCATCGCCTCGATGTCGGCCTTTCCCAGGTGAGGGTTGCCCGCCAGGTGGGTGAACATCTGCTTGAAGGTGTTTGAGATCTGCTCATCCATCTCGTTGTAGCGGCCCGCCGACAAATCAAGCACTTTGGCGATCTCGTTACCCGACTGCACCAGAGCGCGCACGCCCCACGACCAGCGTTCAGTGAAGGTTTCGAAGCACGTTTGGACGTTGCCGGTCCCTGCCTCCATCGCCGACATCGTCAACTGCGCGAACCCGCGCCCGACCGCGCCGGTCTCGCCGACACCCAGCTCCGAAAGCTCGCTGATGATGGCGTTGATGCCGGTCGCGGCTTGCGTCAGCAGGGCCGGGTCGACATTGAGATCGGCCATCAGCCGTGTTCGCCATCCGTCGATGGTTCGTCCGCGATCTCCGGTGGGAACGCCATCGGCGCCGCACCGAGCATGTCGACAGCGACACCGGTCGGCTCCGGTAGATCCGCGGCGAACTCCCGCAACCGCCGCCCCAGAAAGGTATGAAACCGGTAGGTCTGATCGGCACCGACACCCCGCGCGGTCATGAACCGTGCGTATTCCTGCACTCCGGTGAACGCGCACAACCACGCCAGCCCCCCGGACTCGATCGTGAACACCCGGTCCTCGGGCCCGATCAACGGCACCAACAGCGCTGACGACTCGAACGCCGCCGACAGCTCACTCGGCACCCCGAACCCGGCATAGAACGCGGCGATCTCCGACTTCAACCGCGCAGAATCGACATCGACAACCGACATGTCCGCTGACACCCTCCCCTCGGACACCATTCCGTAAGCCACAATAACGAACGTGCCGAAGGTGGTCCAAGACCGAGAATCCAACGTCACATCCCCGCGGAGGCTAGCCAGCGAGGCACCAACGGACCCATACGCGCACGTCGAGGGGATAATCAAGAGCCGACCTACGACGGGAGCCGAACCCAGATGAGCGAGCTTGACGAATGGGTAGGACACCGCTCCACCACGCTGCCAGGGACGGCGACCAAAGCCGCCAATAGACGCAGCGTAAAGGCCGGATACGTCTACTTGCTCTGCGGTCGACGGCTACTCCCGACTCGCCTACACCGCAGCCCTCAGTGATGAAAAAGCCTCGACGGCAGCAGGGTTCATAGATCGCGTACGAGCGTTCTTCCATGTACACGGGACCGTCTACCTGAAGCGGATCGTCACCGACAACCACGCTTGCTATCGAGCTGCCGAATTCGCCACGGTCTTATTGGGCGCACGCCACCAGCGGATCAGGCCCTACTCCAGCGCGGAACCGCGATCACTTCGGCAGGACCGAATCAACGTACGCACCCGCGTACGCACCCGCGGCGCCGCCGGCCGCCGCGCCCAATGCGACGCCCGCCGCTGCCGCGGGGAGCAGGAACAATGCCCCGCCAGCCGCCATGCCGACGCCAAGACCGATCGCACCGCCGACCAAGCAGCCCGGGCCGGGGGCGACGGTGCAGCCGATCGCGCCGCCGATGAGACCGCCGGCGATCGAGGTCGCCATGAATGGAACGCCACCGATCACGGCACCCGCGCCCCCACCGAGCCCACCACCGAGCAAGGCACCCTCGACCGCTCCGAAAGTCACGGCATCGCTGGTCGGACGGCCGTCTACGAACGGGTCAGGGATCCCAGGAACAGGCGGCAGAACTAGGGCGGGCTGGCCGACCGCAGCGGCCGAGGCCTGCACCGGCGCCGATTCCAAGGGTGCTGCCGAGGCGATCCCCACAGCGGCCGTCCCGACGGCAATCGGAAGCGCGAGCACCATTGCCCGCCGGCCCCAGGTCGAAATGATCACAAGAATTCCTTCCAGCGGCCACCCGCGCGCTCGGCGAGCAGGCCTGTCAATGAGTCGACTCCCTTCGCCCCGTGGACACTCCAGCACATTGGCAGCAATCCACACAATTTTCCCTACCAGCACCTATCTATGCAGGTAAGGACTGTATATGGTGCCGGCCCGGCGGCGAGCGGGCGATCTGCAACCCACTCACGGCGAATACCACGTCATCGATGTGTCCAGCGTCACCGCATCAGTAGACCGGCGACGACGAGCTCCCCGACCTCTAGACAGACAACCCCTCATCGGAAGGAATCGGATGACTCAACCCGCGTACCGATGCCACAATCATCGTCATGCGCGACCACATCCACTACGGCGCCCCGAGCACCGCGGTGGCATCGACCAAGACCTGCGCGGCCAGATCTTCGCGGGCAGGCACGTTCGATTAGTGCCGCGCCTGCGGAGAGACGATGCTGTCCAGGCCCAGCGAAGACTCTTTCCCCACGGAGCCTCTGCTCGAACTCGCCTGCGCCGGAGTCATCAGCACCCTCGGCGGTCTCCCTCGCGACCTCGTCGATATCGCCGCCGTCCGCAGCACGTGCCACTTAATTCGTATTGCCGTCACGGAGTCGAGTACGAATGAACGACAGCGGACACGCTGACCCGATTTCCGTGACCGCACGCCAGGCACCGATGCCGACCGTTGCATTGTCGGCCGCCCCCACAGTCACCGATCAGCTGATCCCGTTCCGGCAAAGTCCGATATCACGATAGATCCGATCCGTCACGGCATCGAGAGTCCAGTTCGCGTCGATACGAACCTCTTCGACGAACGGCAGCGGCTGCCAACCGTGGTACCACGCAGCCATCTGTTCGGGCGCAACGATCGCCGACAGCGGGCGCCCCGAATGACGAGCCAGGGTCTGGTCGAAGGTGAGATCGAAACCGTAGAACAGGGATCTATCCACCGAATCCGCGAGCCTGCCGAGCATCGCCCCATACCGCTGGGCGTCGAGGATCCCCTCGACGATCACCACCATCCCCCGATCCAAACACCACCGAGCGATCTGCTCGATCAACTCGATGTTGAATCCGTCCGGCTCGTCTGGCTCCCGGATCATGTTCCGCCGCACCACATCCTGCGACACCACCGCGCACCGTCCGCGTTCGAATCGGCCCTGAACGGCTGCGGCGGTCGTGGACTTTCCCGAAGCGGAATTGCCGCGGATCACCACCAGAGGACTCATCGCATGATCCTCGACTGCAGGACCGTATCGAGTTTGCGAATGAACCGACCAAGGTGGGGGTCCGACTCCGGTAGACCATGCGGGTCGAGATCCCACCAACGGCCACCGACGAACTCGTCCGGATCAAGGTCATACTGGTCGGCACGATCGCCACGTGCGACGAACCACAGCGAAACATCAACGTGCCCAGCAGTTTTGCCGACCGTGGGCGTGACAGCCAGAAACAGCGGCCCGTCACCGACGACATCGAATCCGAGGTCGACGCCGAGTTCCTCGCGGCCTTCCCGTTGCGCCGCGGCGAGCGGCTGCTCGAACGGCTCCACATGCCCGCCCATCGGAAGGTGAAGACCGGACTTGCGGTGCAGCCCGAGATAGATTCCACGCTCATCGGGGTCGACCAGCACCACGTAGGACACCAAATGTGGTGACGGCGTCGCAGGCGGAATACGCCGGTAGATGTCCGCCGTTCCAGCGAGCCAGTGCAGGGCCTGCTCGATGTGTCGCTGCTCCAGGTCATCGAACGATTCCATCGCGGTGATCAGTCCGGCGTTGTGTGCGGAAGAAGGATCCATGGCGCGCGAGAGTAGCCGGGCCCTCCGACACCAGCGTGGCTCCAACATCCGAAGGGCATGGCGGAGATGAACAATCTGTCGGCGGTCACCGTCGGCGAACTCCGTGACGGTATCGCGGCGATGCTGATAAGGCGACGCCACGACGAGTACACGGACTGGTTGGAGAATCACATCCTGCCGGCATCCGCCCGTCGCGTTCTGGCCTACGACATCGAAGCCACCGCGCACTACGCCACCTGATGTCGGCCGCTCACGCCGCCGGGCCGACAATCGGCACCGCCGACAGCATGATCACCGCTACCGCGGCCGCGGCGCGGTTTGCCGTAACTACTCGCGATATCTCGCCGGTCGAAGCCGCCACGGTATACACCATCGGCCCGTGGCAATGTAGGGCTGACATCCCGACCTGAGGCGACCCGGGACTGAGCTCCCAGAGCCGTAACAGCCTCGCCGCCACAACGCGAGACTCGAACCACAACACGGAATCAACGGGGTGTATCGGGATGTGCTGGGCAGCAATGGGAACGCCTTGAACAACAAATACCCAGGTGATAGGCCGTGTTGAGAATCAATGAAAAATGTTGGGACACAACGTATTTCGAGCTGCAGGTTTTGGTTCGAGTCCAGATGGGGGAGCAATAAATAGCCTCTGAACAGCGGGTACTCTCCGTCGGTCAGGGGCTTTTTGTGTCGGGCCACCAGGCCGCCACCGCCGTCATCGGCCACGCGCCACCGCCGCCTGGTTCTGCTCCCGAATCTCGGCACCGCTCGATTGGTGATCGCGAATTGGACAGCACCCCACGTCATGCCGACTATTGTGCGGCCGGTCGCGTTATCGTGCCATGAAGCTGTCGAGCTGACGCGCGTGCTCACGAACAGTGGCGCTCCATTCGTACTCGCCGCCGCGGCCGGATGATGGACTTGAACGAACCTGAACGCCATCTGTCCCACCCGTTCCACAGCCGACCAGAGCAGCCCAAGACATCGTGATGCCCGCCCGCTCAGCGATGACCAACAATGTGGCGAGAAACCCGTCGGACAGCGCCTGTACAACAGCGTGACCAGTACGGCCACGCCAGGCTAGAACCGTCGCCAAAAACCCTTCCAGCACAACAGGAGTGACCTCACACGCGTCCGATTCCATCGGACCGATCCCTGAGGGAACACCGAGTTCCTCCTCGAAGAATCCCAACTGGTTCAAGAACAGCCGTGAAGCGCCGTTCGAGGGATTCCACAGCGTGGTCCCGTCCAGCTCGTAGTACTGACTCATCCGACCGCCTGCCTGCCGCTGAACAACTCATGGTCTATCCAATGCGAAGCCGCTCGCGACAACAACTGCAGATCCGTCACGAACGCCGCAGTTCGTGACGGTCTTTGCCGTGACCCCAAGACTTTTGGGGCGACCCCGCGTCCATGTACTGCGGTATCTTCCATGCGATCGCCGCACTGGTCGGCGCGCAGAGGAAGCACACACCACATGTTCAGCAAGTCCTTTGCGGCTGCCGCGCTCTCGGTGAGCGCCGCTGCCGTCCTCGCGGCACCGCCCGCCGCCGCCGACCCGGTCAACTGGGGCGCCGCTTCCCTCAGCGTGTGGGGCAATGTCTACGCGTTTTCGGTCAACCACCCGACGGAAGCCGACGCCATTCAAGCCGCCGACCGAGCGTGCAAGGGTCAAGGCATCATCGACTGCCGGATGACGGTGACGTTCGCGAACGGCTGCGGCGCAGTCGTGACGAGTCCGCTCGCGATCGTCGCAGGGTTCCCGATCCTGGCCTTCGGTAAAGGGGCGAACCCCGATCAGGCATACGCAGACGCCACCCGCAACCTCCCCACCGGCACCGGAAGCGCCGGCTCGTTCAATCGCGACTACGCCTGCACCCGGCCTTGATCTAGTTCCCGCACGGTCCTCGGTAACACGTCGGGCTCACACCCCTCCTTAGCTCAGTGGTAGAGCACTCGCCCTGTAGCGAAGGTCGAACCGCCCTGTCGTACGCCACGGCGGGACAGTGTCACGACTCGTGGTTGTCGGGATAGGCCGTGACCGCGAGAAACTTGATCGGCAACCGAACGAGATCGTTCGGGCCATGGATGCCCTCGCCGTCGAGCAGGAGCGAATCACCGGGCCGCAACGTGTATTCGGCGTCCCCGTGGCCGTAGACCATCACGCCTTCGAGCATGTACAGCAGTTCGGTGCCCGCGTGCTGGAAGCGGGGGAAGACCTCGCTGGCATTGGTGAGCGTGACGAGAACCGGCTCGAGTCGCTTGTGCTGACCGCGCAGCGCACCGAGCAGTTCGTAGTGGTGACCGACCCTGGTGCCGCGGCCGACGATCACCGCCCCGTGACCGGATTCGACATACACAGCTTCCCGTTCGGTATCCGCGCCGCGGAACAGCGAGGTGACCGGAACGTCGAGGCCGGCGGCCAAGCGCGCGAGCGTCGATAGGCTGCACGAGGTTTGGGCGTTCTCGATCTTCGACAGCATCGCCTTGGAGATGCCGACCTTGTCGGCCATGTCGCCCACTGACAGTCCGGCGGCCTTACGCAGCGATCGCACCTGTCGAGCAATCGCCTCCTCGAGGTCGTTTCCGGTCGGTGCGGTCCCGATGACCTCACGCTGAACGGGAGCGGGGTCACCGGTGTCGCGCACGGTCGGTCGGTCTGCCATAGGTCGATCATAACGGGCCGAAGTTTCCTCTGAGGAAACCATACGTACAGCGAATACCCCCTGCCGCGGTCGGCCGACAGGGGGCACGTGGGCGTGTCAGCGGCCTGCGACCGGAGCTTCTGCCGCCGCGTCGGTGATGATCTCCTCGGCGGCTCCGACTGCGTCGGATTCCTCGGCCGGGACGGATGCGAGGGTGATCGTCTCCATCGTGTAGGCCGATTCGCCGTGGACCGAGACGTCGAGCCCTTCGGCCTCCTTCTCGTGCGGCACGCGCAGGCCCATCGTCTTGTCGAGCGCCTTGGCGATCAACCAGGTGACGATGAAGCTGTACGCGACAACCGCGGCAACCGCGACGGTCTGACGCCAGAGCAGATCCAGTCCGCCGCCGTAGAGCAGGCCGGTGACCCCGTTGGGCGCCTTCGGATCGGCGATGAAACCGATGAGCAGTGTGCCGAGAATGCCACCGACCATGTGGATTCCGACCACGTCGAGGGAGTCGTCGTAGCCGAGGCGGAACTTGATCGAGACAGCGAGGCAGCACAGCGCCCCCGCTGCCGCGCCGATGACCAATGCGCCCATCGGTGACACGGCGCCGCAGGCGGGGGTGATGCCGACCAATGCCGCGATCAGGCCGGAACTGGCGCCCAATGAGGTGGCGTGCCCCTCACGCACCTTCTCGACCAGTAGCCACGCGCAAATGCCCGCGCAGGCAGCGGCCAGCGTGTTCAGCACGACGACCGAGGCACTGTTGCCCGCTGAAAGCGCGGACCCGCCGTTGAAGCCGAACCAGCCGAACAGCAGGATGCCCGCGCCGAGCATGGTCAGCGGAAGGCTGTGCGGGCGAGGCGGAGCCGGGAACGTCCTACGCTTGCCGAGGACAAGCACCAGTGCCAACGCCGCGACACCGGCGTTGATATGGACCGCGGTGCCGCCGGCGAAGTCGATCGCACCGAGCGTGTTGGCGATCCAGCCGCCGATGATCGTGCCGTCCGCGGAGTCGAACGCGAAAACCCAGTGTGCGACAGGGAAATAGACCAGCGTGGCCCAGATGCCCGCGAAGACCATCCAGGCGCCGAACTTCATCCGGTCGGCGACGGCACCGGAGATCAGCGCGACGGTGATGGCAGCGAACAGGAGCTGGAACCCGGCAACCAGCGCGGGCGGGAGCGCGGGTACGGCGGGTGCCGTCAGCATCGACGCGAGGCCGAGTGCTTCCAGTGGATCGCCGAGCAGGCCAAACCCGCCGAGCGAATTGCCCAGCACGGCCGAATAGCCGAACAGCACCCACAGGATGCCGACGACGGCGAACGCGCCGAACGTCATCATCGCCATGTTCAGGGTGTTCTTCACGCTCACCATGCCGCCGTAGAACATGGCGAGACCGGGCACCATCAAACTCACCGCGGCGAAGGCGGCGAGCAGCCAAGCGGTATTCGCCGCGGCTATTGCTTCTTGCATTGTGTCTACCTCAGAGGGTCATTCGGCAGTGGTCTGCCATAGAGAATCATCGTCCACCAGCAGTGGACCACGGCGAGATTTCAGCAGTTCGCCTTGCGGTGACGTTCTCGTTAAGCGCCACGATGAAACATAGACCATCTACAGGAAACCGACAGCCGTACCGACTCAAGGGCGAATCCCAAGCCCTCCGCCCTAGACACACGTGATTGACCGGCGCGTAACACAACGGTAATGCAACAACTGTTTCCTAGTAGACAACACTGATTCCTATTATGAAACCCAGCGGGGCAACGTGAAGCAAACAGCCAAGTACGTCATCGTTGGCGGCGGCCTGGAAGGCCTCGCTATCGCCTGGTCGCTCGCCCACCGCGGCGAGACCGATGTTCTCGTGCTCGAGCGCGACACCCTCTGCTCCGGCATGACCGGCAAGTCCAGCGGCGTCGTCCGCTGTCACTACGGAAACCCGTCGCTGGCGGCGATGGCGTGGTACGGCGTCGACATCTTCACCCGTGCCACGGAGCTCTTCGGCGACGACATGGCTTTTCGGCAGTGCGGCTACGTCGTCGGGGTCGCCGAGAACAATCTCGCGCCACTGCGGGCCAACGTCGCGATGATGCGCGGCCTCGGCATCGACGTCGACTTCATCGGCCATGACACGATGGCGGAGTTGTGGCCGGGCATGCGCCTGGACGACTTCGCCGCCTTCGCCTACGAACCGCTCGGTGGCCGCGGCGAGGCCTACATGACAGGCATGGCCTTCGCCGCATCGGCGCGCTCACTCGGCGTCAGGATCCGTCAATCCATCACGGTCACCGGCCTTCTCACCCACAACGCCGGCGAGGTCTACGGCGTTCAGCTCGCTGACGGCACCCAGGTCCACGCCGAGACGGTGATTCTGGCCGCGGGCCCGTGGGCACCCGCACTGGCCGCCGGTGCCGGGATCGATCTCGACGTCAAAGCTCAACGCGCCCAACTCGTTCTGGTCGACCAAGGCGAACCGACACCCGAGGTACCGGTGCTGTCGGACCTGGCTGGTTTGCAATACATCTGCCGCGAACCCAACGGCGAACTCCTGGTGGGCAATTCGGACCACCAGGCACCGCAATACATCGACCCCGACAACTTCGTCAACCGCGCGGACGAAGACACCATCGAGAAGACCATCCTGAAACTCGACAAGCGTCTGCCCGACATGCCCGACCCACGTATCACCAGTTCCTACGTGGGCGCCTACGACGTCACGCCCGACTACAACCCGGTCATCGGCGCTGCGCCGGTCGCCGGGCTGTTCCTCGCGACCGGATTCTCCGGCCACGGATTCAAGATCTCCCCAGCGGTCGGCGAACTGGTCGCCGACCTGCTCACCACCGGAACCACGACGCTGCCCAATGTCGATCCCCTCGATTTCCGGTACAGCCGATTCGCCGAGAACGATCTGCTGCTCAGCCCGCACCCCTACGAGGGCGCAGGCGAAATGCGCTGAATCGGCCCATCACCTTTCGACCATTCCGAGTAGGAGCCTGACATGGCCATCGACACCGCCGAGGCACTCGCCGCCACACCCCCGAACCTGGATCCGCGACCGACCCTGACCGAGTTGGTTCACAACACCGGAACCACTTTCATCCTCGCGCTGTTCGTCACTCTGAGTGGCAAACCGTGCGCCAAACTCGTTCCCGCGCAGGCTATCGGGCAACTCGAGAACGACGGTGTCGGCTTCGCCGGCTATGCCGCGGGCGGTATGGGCCAACAGCCAGGGGATCCCGATCTCGTCGCGATGCCCGACGCGTCGTCGTTCATCCCGATACCGTTCGTTCGCCCCGGCCTGGCGTTGGTCCACTGCGACCCACACGTGGCGGGTAAGCCCTGGGCGTACTCGCCGCGGGTCATCCTCCGGGAGACACTGCGACGGGCCGCCGCTCTCGGGTTCACGGTCAACGTCGGTGCCGAGATCGAGTACTTCCTGGTCAATCGCGGTTCCGCGGGTGAACTCGTCACAGCCGACGCGTCCGATCTGAGCAGCAGGCCCTGCTACGACGCCCGTGACGTGACCCGAATGTATGACCACCTCACCGAGATCTCCACCGCGATGAACACGCTGGGCTGGGGCAACTACGCCAACGATCACGAGGACGCGAACGGGCAGTTCGAGCAGAACTTCGACTACGCCGACGCCATGATCACCGCCGACCGCGTCATCACCGCGCGGTATCTGCTGTCGGTGATCGCCGAGAAGCGCGGCATGCAAGCCACATTCATGCCCAAGCCGTTCACCGACCGGACCGGGTCGGGCATGCACATGCACCTGTCACTCTGGAGCGAGAACGGCGCGGTCTTTCCCGATCCCACCGATGACAAGGGTCTCGGATTGTCGCCGACCGCATACGGTTTCATCGCCGGTCTACTCGAGCACGCCTGTGCCCTGCAAGCCGTGATCGCCCCGACCGTCAACTCCTACAAGCGCATGGGGGCCACAACCACCAGCAGCGGTGCCACATGGTCGCCGCGTTTCGCGACCTACGGCGGCAACGACCGCACGCACTATCTGCGCGTCCCCGACTCGCACCGGGTCGAACTGCGTGGCGGCGACGGCTCGGCCAACCCGTATCTCGCGGCTGCCGCGGCCGTCGCCGCAGGACTCGATGGCGTCGAACGGGCCCTCGATCCCGGCGCGCCGGGCAGCGGCGACCGCAAGAGCGACATGTTGCCGATGACCCTGCTGCACGCCATGGACGCGCTCGAACAGGATTCCGTACTCACCGGCGCCCTCGATATCGCCGGCCCCGGGGTGGCCGAATATTTCGCGCGTCTCAAGCGCGAGGAATTCTTCGCCTGGCACAACACGGTGTCGCGCTGGGAGATCGACCAGTACCTCACCGCCTTCTGACCGTCACGAAAGAGGAGCACAACATGTGTGGAATCGTGGGTTTGCACCTACGTGACCGGGCGCTGTATCCCCAATTGGGGACCTTGCTCACCGGCATGCTCGACCAGATGTGTGACCGCGGACCCGATTCGGCGGGCATGTCCATCTACGGCGACCCGACTTGGTCACCGGCCGGCCACGCCACCGTCTCATTGCTCGAAAACCCAGTCACAGCAGAAGATTTCGCGGCGGAACTCGCCGGTCGCCTCGGCGTCGATGTGACCGCGTTCGACCTCGACCCCACCACGGTGGTGTACGGGCCGGTCACCTCAGAACAGCTGCTCGACGCGGTCCGTGCCCTCGCACCGACCGCCCGGATCATCGGCTTCGGCACCGAGGTGGCCGTCCTCAAAGGAATGGGCAACCCCACCGAGCTGGCTCACCGCTTCGGGCTTTCGAACGCGTCCGGGTGGCAAGGCGTCGCGCACACCAGAATGGCCACCGAGTCTGCCGTCACCGCCGAGGGCTCACACCCTTTCTCGGTCGGCCCCGACCAGTGCCTCGTACATAACGGGTCCTTCTCGAACCACATGAGCATCAAGCACAACCTCGAACGCGAAGGCATCGTGTTCGACAGCGAGAACGACACCGAGGTCGGTGCGCGTTTCGTCGCAAAGCAACTGGCCGACGGCGTCGATCTCGAGAAGGCGTTGCTGATGCTGAACGAGACATTCGACGGCTTCTACACACTGCTGGTCTCCAACAAGGACTCCTTCGCCGTGGTCCGCGACGCCATCTCGTGCAAGCCTGCCGTCATCGCCGAGACGGACCGCTGGGTGGCGATGGCGTCCGAATACCGCGCCCTGGCAGATCTGCCGGGCGTCGACTCCGCCCGAATCTTCGAGCCCGAACCAGAAAAGGTGTACGTATGGCACCGTCAGTGACCGACACCGCCACGACCTTCGATCTGCGCACGACCACCGTGCGCAGTACCAATCAGGCGTTGCAGTCCGCCGACGCGCCCGCCCGCTCGGTGATCACCGCACCGCGCGGCGCGCATGCCTTGGCGTGCGGACTCGACAACGACATCGACGTCACCATCGACGGTCATGTCGGCTACTACTGCGCAGGCATGAACCAGCAGGCATCGGTCACCATCGCGGGCAACGCGGGTGTCGGGGTGGCCGAGAACATGATGTCGGGCACGGTGCGCGTGCAGGGCGACGCCTCGCAATCCGCCGGTGCCACCGCGCACGCGGGCCTGCTCGTGATCGAGGGCAATGCCGCTGCGCGCTGCGGCATTTCGATGAAGGGCGTCGATATTGTCGTCGGCGGCGATATCGGCCATATGAGTGCCTTCATGGGGCAGGCCGGTCGCCTCGTCGTCTGCGGCGATGCTGGCGAGGCACTGGGTGACTCGATCTACGAAGCCCGGATCTACGTGCGGGGCACCGTGGCGTCGCTCGGTGCGGACTGCATCAAGAAGGAGATGGCCGCCGAGCACCTCGCCGAGCTCGCCCAACTGCTCACCGCTGCCGGAATCGACGCCGACCCAGCAGATTTCACCCGCTACGGCTCGGCCAGGCAGCTCTACAACTTCCACGTCGACAACGCCTCGGCGTACTGACGTCGCCGCGAACGAGGAGACGACTTCCATGACCTTCAACCCGACGCTGCGCGAATCGGCGACCTTCGACCGCGCCGTGATCGCCGAGATCCAGCGGGCCGCCGAGACCGGCATCTACGACATCCGCGGCTGGGGCGCCAAACGCCGGCTCCCGCACTTCGACGACCTGCTGTTCCTCGGTGCGTCGATGTCGCGATATCCCCTGGAGGGCTATCGCGAACGCTGCGATACCGACGTGGTGCTCGGTGATCGCAACGCCAAATTTCCCCTGCACCTCGACATTCCGATCACCATCGCCGGAATGAGCTTCGGAGCGTTGTCCGGGCAGGCCAAGGAAGCGCTCGGCCGTGGCGCCAGCGAAGTCGGCACCTCGACAACCACGGGCGACGGCGGCATGACCCCCGAAGAACGTGGCCAGTCGAAGAATCTGGTGTACCAGTATCTTCCGTCGCGATACGGAATGAATCCCGACGATCTGCGCAAGGCCGATGCCATCGAGATCGTGCTCGGCCAAGGCGCCAAACCCGGCGGCGGTGGCATGCTGCTCGGCCAGAAGATCACCGAACGAGTCGCAGGCATGCGCACCCTGCCCCAGGGCGTCGACCAGCGCAGTGCCTGCCGTCATCCCGACTGGACCGGTCCCGACGACCTCGCTATCAAGATCATCGAACTGCGCGAGATCACCAATTGGGAAAAGCCGATCTATGTCAAGGTCGGCGCGACCCGCACCTATTACGACGTCAAGCTGGCGGTGAAGGCCGGTGCCGACGTGGTGGTCGTCGACGGCATGCAAGGCGGCACAGCCGCGACCCAGGACGTGTTCATCGAACATGTGGGTATCCCCACCCTCGCCGCTATCCCCCAGGCTGTCCAAGCCTTGCAGGAAATGGGACAGCACCGCACAGTGCAGCTGATCGTCTCCGGTGGCATCCGCAGCGGCGCCGATGTCGCCAAAGCGATGGCACTGGGCGCCGACGCGGTCGCGATCGGCACCGCGGCACTGATCGCGTTGGGCGACAACAGCCCTCGCTTCGCCGACCAGTACCGCGAGCTCGGCTCCGAAGCCGGGTTCTACGACGACTTCCAGGCCGGTCGCGATCCCGCCGGGATCACCACCCAGGACCCCGAACTCGCCGCGAACCTCGACCCGGTCGAAGGCGGCCGCCGACTCGCGAACTATCTGCGCGTGCTCACCATGGAGGCGCAGACCCTCGCCCGCGCCTGCGGCAAGTCGCACCTGCGCAACCTCGAACCGGAGGATCTGGTGGCGCTGACCGTCGAATCGTCGGCGATGGCCCGCGTGCCGCTCGCCGGAACCACCTGGATCCCCGGCCGGCCATGAAAGGCGCCATCATGAAAGACACTGTGCCGCACTCCTTCGACACCATGTGGGCGTCGATCCTCGAGGTCGGTCGGGCACCGTCGACCGGCGGCTATCGACGCTTCGCGTGGAACGACGCGGATATGACCCTGCGCGAATGGTTCACCGGCGAAGCGGATCGACGCGGCATGACCGTCGAAGAAGACCGCAACGGCAACCTCTGGGCCTGGTGGATGCCGATCGGCTGGACCGGCGAACCCCGCGATGCCTTCGTCACCGGGTCACACCTGGACTCCGTGCCCGACGGCGGCGCCTTCGACGGACCGCTGGGCGTGGTCTCGGCGTTCGCCGCCGTCGATGTCCTGCGCGAACGCGGCATCGTGCCGACCAGACCGGTGGCGGTCACCGCGTTCACCGACGAGGAAGGCGCCCGCTTCGGAGTCGCCTGCATCGGTTCACAATTGACCTCCGGCGCACTGAAACCCGAACGCGCGCTGCGGCTTCGCGACGCCGACGGCATCACCCTGGCCGAAGCGCTCACCGGCGCAGGCCGCAACCCCGCGCACCTCGGCGCCGATCCGACCCTGACCGAACGCGTCGGCGTCTACGTCGAACTCCACGTCGAGCAGGGACGCGCACTCGACCTCGTCGATCAACCCATCGCGGTCGCGTCGTCGATCTGGCCGCACGGCCGCTGGCTGTTCACCTTCACCGGCGAGGCCAATCACGCGGGCGCCACCCGACTCGTCGACCGCCGTGATCCCATGCTCACCTTCGCCTCATCGGTCCACACCGCCCGCGCCGCGGCCGCACTGCACGACGCGGTCGCCACCTTCGGCAAGGTGCGCGTCCTCCCCAACGGCGCCAACGCCATTCCGTCCGAAATCAAAGCGTGGCTCGACGCACGCGCCGCCGACGAAGCAACACTGACCGAACTCGTCGACCACATCACTCGCGAAATCCACGGGCACGCGGCCGCCGACGGCATCGGCTTGCATACCGAGGCCGAATCGATCACGCCGATCGTCGAATTCCCCGCGGATACCCGCAACCGTCTGCAGTCGGCACTGGGCCACCTGGGCGAAATCCCGGTGCTACCCACCGCAGCGGGACACGATGCCGGCATCCTCTCGGCCAAGGTCCCCACCGCGATGCTCTTCGTCCGCAACCCCACCGGGGTCTCGCACTCCCCCATCGAACACGCCGAAATCGACGACTGTCACGCCGGGGTGCAGGCGCTCGCAGATGTCATGGCGGACTGGGCGTCAGCCTGACTCTCTGCCCTGCAGTGATCACACCCGGCAATTAGCGGCGTGCAATATTGCTGGGCACAGCCTGACCGGGCCATATCTGCGCAGGCAACGATCGACGTTCGCAGCGGACGGCCAAGCGCCGGAATTGATGCAGCAAGGCCAGGGTTTGCTCGACGATCCAGCAGCCGGCGGTCACTTGTCGCGGCAGCTCAGCCTGGCTTCGTATCGGCCGTCGTTCGAGTTGACGGATTTGGGTGGATCGCGGAGCAAGGACTCAATGGCCCGAGAGACTGCCCTGGCATTTGGGGAATTCCTCTGGCATCTGTGGCAATGCGAGATCGCTGCTGAAGGGCCGAGCTCGGGTGGCGCTGGTGTGGCGACTGGTGAAGCTCACCTGGGTGTCATCGGCATCGAGGGCGATGTTGAGGGTGGCGTCGAGAGCTGCAGCGAGTTTCGCTAGCAAGGGCAGGGTGGGGTCGGTGTCGGAGCCCTCGATCCGTGAGATTTTGGCTTGGGTCAGACCTGCCCGTTCGCCGAGTTCGGCTTGGGTGAGGCCGAGTTCGGTGCGGCGGTCGTAGACGGCTTGGGCAAGTGCCATGGAAAGTCGGATCTCGCGGCGAGCCTCGGTGACCTCGGCGGGTTCGGTGAGTTGGCGTTCTCGGAGGGCCTTCCAGCGGGTGTGGCTCATCGGTCCAGTTCTCCTCTCTCGATCGCCCGCAAGAATTCTTGATGGGCGGGTTCGTGTTCGGCTCGGCAGGTTCGTTGCGCCAATTTCGCGCGTTTGACTTCGCTGTCTTCGCGCATCTTGGTCTTGCGGAACACCGTCAGCAAGACTGCGCGGCGTCCGGGTGCGAGCCAGTAGGTGATGCGGATCGCGGCGCCGTCCAGCGTGGGGCGTAGCTCGCGTACCCCGTCACCGAGGTGTCGGGCGAATGGTCACCACGCGCGGCGCATCTGCAGGTGTGGGCGGTGTCGGGAACATTAAAAAGTGTTGGGACACAGCGTATTTCGATCGGGGGGTTTCTGGTTCGAGTCCAGGTGGGGGAGCACGTCAAAAAGAGATTCTGACCGGCGAATATTCGCATGTGTTGGGATCTCTTTTGTGTTCCACTGAGGACGCAACGCTCTCACCTGGCCTTTTGCGCGACTCGACCCGAAGGGCAGCACGGAATCAACACGTTTTGGATTGCGCGTTGCCGCTCTCGGCATCGACAAGAAGCGCCCGTGACGTTCCTGCACCTGTTCTTGGGCATTTTGGCTGACCATGAACGCACTCGACCGTAACCCGGTTGCCGTGTATTGATCCGGATCGTCGAGCACGGATTCGCCGGGCGTCCCGCTTGTCCCTAGTCCTGTTCCGGCGTCTTTCGCTGCCAGGCCACAATCTGCGTGGGTCGGACCTCGACTCGGTCGGCATGGTCGAACGCTGCCACGATGGCGGCTAGGTGTGTCTCGAACACGGCAAGCAGATCGTTGTTGCTGATGTTGCCCATAGCTACGACCAGAAGTCGACGGGGCTGGCCGTGTAGTTGGTGTGAGATCCGGAAGTCGGCGTCCTTGGAGACCACTACACGGCCCTCCGTGTCGGCGACCTTGGCTACCTGGTCGTCGGCGGTGCGGTTTCCTGCGGGCAACTGCGCTGTGTGCCTCGCATCGTGCCCAGCATCGAGCAGGAACCGTGCGAGCCGTGCCGGGAGTTGCGCGTCGACCAGGAACTTCACGCTGCGCTGACAGAGACGACGGTGTGTCCGCCTGCCGCGAGAGCACCGAACTCCAGCGCAGCGAGCAGGTCGTCGGATTCCAGGTCTGGGTAGTCATCGAGGATTTCCTCGGTGCTCATGCCCGAAGCCATCATCTCCAGGATGTTCTGCACAGGGATCCGAAGGCCGCGCACTACCGGCTGACCATGGCAGATCTGCGGATCAGAGGTGATGCGATCGAGGCGGGACATAGGGACCATCGTAGCCTTGGCGATGAGATCTCTGCCAGCAATCATCGCTGATAGGGGCCGCGGCCCGGTCTGGACCCCGACTGGTCCGCGGTCTGTGGTTTCGTGCTGAAAGTTGGGATCGGTAGGGGGCGAGTCTGGCATCCACTTAGCTCAGTGGTAGAGCACTCGTCCTGTAGCGAAGGTCGTCAGCTCAATCCTGACAGGGGGCTCAATGCGAAAGAAAGGTTCTGCCCCTGGTCAGAGCCTTTTACGCGCTGGCCACCGCCCGCGAAACCCACAAATCGATCGCCACCTCAGCCTCGCTGAATCCGGATTCTCGAGGCAGTCAACTGATCGAGTTCATCAGGGAAGGCTGGGCGCCAGAGCGTTTGCGACGTCCAGCGCACGGGTGCACGGATCGGGTGGGTTCCGAGCTGCGGGGTTGTCGGAGGCTTGGATATATACCGTGCCTGTTCCGACAGCGAGGACGATCTCGCACTGTCGGTCGGCTGGGCGGTCCTGGATTCCGGCGCGCCCGCCGACTGCGGTCTCGATGGCTGCGGGTTTGGTTCGTCTGATGGCCTCGAGTGGGAAACTCGTGGAGAGAATGCCTAAGTGGTATGCCCAGACAGCCTTCGAGTCGTGCCAGGTGCAGTACTTCGAGTTGGGTTGCGCAGTCGCCGTGGAGGTCTTGGTGTCTGGATCGACGCCCATCTGTCGAACGAGATCGGGCGCGACCTCTGTACAGGGGTCCCACAGCGCCGCGGTGGCGGGTGCGGTGACTTCCGGTCGCTCCTCCGGCTGGTCGGGTGTGGATGCGCACGCGCCGGCGGAAAGGGCCAGCGCTGCAATGAGTATCGGGGCCGATCTTGTTCGCACGTACTCTCCTGTCTGCAGGTGCGGGCACGCAGGGACCGAGCCGGTCGGTGCGCGAGTCGATAGACCCGACTGGCCCTACTCGGACAGTCTCGCGAGCGCCTTCCTTGCTTGGTTACGTGTGTAGGGGTCGGGGTCGTCGAGATAGGACTCGATAACGGCTCGGACGCCGGTTGCCTTCATCTGTCCGAGGGCGTCGATCGCGAAGTTGCGGGTGTGTGGGTGCTCGAGGTGTGCGAGCGCGATGTCCTTGGCTCGTAATGTTTTTTGGCGGCCGATGAAGCGAAGAAGGGCGGCGATGACGGGGTGGCCGAGCGGTTGTTCGGAGATCAGGGTGACGACCAAGTCGAAGTCGCCTCGTTCTGCGATTGTGGCCAGGGCCGAACCTGCCCGGAAACGTACTTCGTCGGTCAGTGCGGGTTGCCGACGCAACTGTCCGACGAGTAGGTCGATGGCTTTGCGATTGCCTTTGGCGGCGGGGTCGTTGAGGTTGCGAATAAGATCACTGCGGATGCATGCCTTGTGATGCTCGGCGCTGTTGAAGCGGCCCCATTCCTCAGGTCCGGGGATCTTGTCGTCGAGGTGTTCGAGCCAATCGAGAAAGACCGGGATGGCGGGCGGGATCGTACGGAGTTTCGCGAGCTCACTGAGCCCGTAGCTACGCACGCCGACAGCGGCGAGATCGCGTACCAGCCGAATGTCGTAGCCATTGCGGCCATCGTGGAACCAGGCAGGCGGGTTGTCGAGCCAGTCGTCGCCGTGTGGCATTCCTGGATAGTTGAAGGCCGCTCGCGTGACGGGAAGGGAGTCGGCTGCTTCCGGTAGATCGCTGGGTTCGTTGCGCGCCGCGGCGGTTCCCGTGCTGGTCTTCGTGATGGCGAGGTGATGAATGTGTATTGCCGCGAGGCGCTTTCGGTACTGCCGGAGGCTGGCGAGTACTTGATCTCCGCGGCGGCTCCAGGCTTCGAGGTCGGCGGCAGCGCTGTGAGCGGGCGGCCCAATCGAGTCCAAGGGCTCCGCTCTCGCTTCGGCGATGCTGGTCTGCAGGGTATCGATGAACCGATCGAGTTCGTCGATGAGACGGGCAAGGTCCTGCTCGCTCGGTGAATCAGAGGTCGGCATTGTCATCGAGCTCCTTTCGGATCAGCGTGATCTTGCCCTCGTCGACCAGCTTCTGCACGTCCGGTGTGAGTGTGGTGCGGTGGTCGGTGACCAGGATCGGTGAGTAGCCCTGACTGTTGGCGTAGTCGACCATGTCCGTGATCTGCTCGGTGTCGCCCTTGTCGAGTTTGTTC
Organism: Nocardia sp. FBN12; assembly: GCF_054031145.1. NCBI lineage: Bacteria > Bacillati > Actinomycetota > Actinomycetes > Mycobacteriales > Nocardiaceae > Nocardia > Nocardia sp. FBN12. The sequence continues at coordinate 495,089 of NZ_CM132926.1, read as the reverse complement.
TTGTTCTTGACCTCGGTGACCTGGCCCAACTGATCATCGATGTGGTCGGGGATCCTGACCCGGCCATTGACGACGACCTCCTCTTTCGGGCCGCGCGGGACGCCGGCACGATCTTCGCCTTGCTGTCCGGTTTCGCCGCTCTCACGGGTGTCGCCGTTGTGGATCGGGTCGGTGTTGCGGGGTGTTCGTTCCATGATCCCTGTCAACAGCCGCGCAGAAGCGGTGGCGTTGGTGTAGATCGCGGTGTTCGAGTTGATAGCAGTCGCGACGAAGCCATCCAGTTCGACCATGAGTGTGTCGAAATCGGCCGCCGCCTGACGGATGAGGGCGTCTTTCGCCGCGTCGTATCCGGCGTCACCCGCCTTACCTGCCGGGGCCGCCCCGGCCACATCCAAGGAGACCAGCGCGGTGACCAGGCTGTTCAGAATCGCCTGCACCTGCTGGCGTTCGGTATCGGACTTCTCGCTGACTTCCGTACAGGCGGGTCGGAGAGCCTTGGCAAAGGTGCCAGCGTCTCGGTATGCCGTCGCGAGCAAAACCATTTCTTCGAGAATTCCGTCGACGTCGGTTTCGGTCTGGTCGTAGAGATGGGTTTTCACCTCATTGAACATCTTGGTCGCATCGTCTTCGGCGTGCTGGCCGAATTCCTGGAACTTCTCGCCAGCGTTCTTGATTCGCGTGAAGTCGCAGTCCGGCCATTTCTTGGTGACCTTGTCGGCGATCTTGTCCCAATGCGCGGGGCTGTCGCCGGTCCCTCCTGCCGAGATCTGCTTCGGATGCAGGGAGTCTGCGATCTGGGCAGCGCTCGGGGCCGCCGGCGGGTTGGCACCCGACTGATTGGGGTCGGTCGCCGATTCATTGGTTTCGTGGTTTACGCCGAGTTGATGGACCTGACGTGCGAGTTCGCCAGCGGCGATGGCGCTGAGCGAAGCGAGCTCGAAGACGTCCGAAGCGGACTGGTCATAGCTGGTCGACCAGCGAACCCCAGCCTCGTGGACCCCCGCCGATCGTGCGACGTCAAGATTGCCGTCCAGGGTCCGTAAGGTCGCCTCGATGTCGCGGCTGGACTGGGCAATTCTAGCTGCCGCCGCGTAGTACGCGGCGGGATCGATATCGGCCACGACTATCCTGCAGACCGACCGAGGATCTGCGCATTGACTTGCCGCACTTGCGCGTAATTGTGGTGGGCATTGTCGATCTCGAGCCGGTGGTCGGCCAGCTGCCCGACCAGTCGCGCGCCTTTGGACTGCCAGGTTGCGTGAGCTTGCTCGAATGCGGCGGCGGCGTCACCGCTGAATCCTGCGGCGCGAAGCTCGGCGACAATTGCCGTCGCCCCGGACATCTCGTCAGTTACCGCACGCAGGAAGGCATCCAACGCTTTGGAAAACGTGGCCAGATCATCGAGATTGTAGCCGAACGGGGTCATCACGCACCCTGCTCATTGCCTGGGATCTGGACCTGGGTAATCGCGTTGCTGTTGGCGCTGTCGGTCTGCTCGATCTGATCAGCCACAGTTGTCAGCTTCTCCGCCAAGTCGGTCAGCTCATCGATGAACATCCTGAGCTCGCCGAAGTCGCGCTGCCAGATCTGCTTCATCGACTCCGCGGCGCTTCCGGTCCAGCTGCCATACAGACTCGAGTTCTTGGTGTCGATGTCGCGGGCCGCTGCCGCCAGCGTTCCGTGCAGACTCGCCAGACGTGCCGCCGTGGCACGAACCTGGTCAGGCGAGATCGCTAACTCGTCCCCCATCTCGACCTTCCCCGTCCCCGATATCAGCGTTTAGCCGATACCGTGCGTATCGTTGACGCACACAGTAGTCGAGGTAGGAATGACCGGGAAGGGCGCTGATGCAGTGGCGGGACAATGCCTCACAACTGGCACAGGACGACGTCGACGACCTGTTCGCAGACAGCCTGGACTTCGCGCAGACCGAGCTGCGACAGCACAGATCGTTCGCCCCGTTCGCATTCGTCATCGATCACGACGGCCAGCGCACCGCGCGGATGACCGATAGCGCAACCCCGTCGAAGGACGCCGTCCACGATGCTCTCACCTTCGATCGCGACGATATGCATCTGCGCGCGTTCGCGGTCACCATGGATGTAGGCATCCCCGCTAACGGCGAGGATGCCGTCGAGGTTCACATCGAACACCGCGACGGAATCGCCATCGACCTGCTCGTTCCCTACACATTGTCCCCAGACGGCAGTATCGCACTGGACACAAGCCGGATCAGGGCAGCGCAAGGCCAGCGGCGTATCTGGGGCCTACGTCTCTAGACGAACAGCCGCACATCTAGATTGGGCTCCGCCAGCGCCACCGCATTCAGGTAATGGACTTCAAAGCGCGGCCTAACTGCCTGACACAGGGGTCCGCAGCTGGAGCGACAGGCCCTTCGATGGCCGCCGCGCAGACGGAAAGAATGTATTTAGACCGGCCATCGGCCCGTGCCAGCGGCCGAAGCTCGCTGTTTCGCGTCGGATGCGCGCCGCGAAAGACAGCGTCGCGCGACTCGGCCAGGAATCCAAGTGTCAGTTCCCTTGTCTTGTCTTGTCTTGATCTAGTCCTGGACCACAGGTCGGTGACTCGAGGACGGGCTGCTTCACGAGTAGGTGTCAGGTTGGCTGCCCTGGCTCGAGGCTCGCAGGTGCGCCACTCGACATGGCTGTTCGACACAGGCTGACTCGACCCACAACACGGAAACAACACGGATTCAACGGGTAGTAGCGGGAACGGTTGGGATACAGCGGGAACACCTTCAACGACGAATCCGCAAATGATCGGGTCTATTGGGGATCGATGAGAAATATTGGGGCACAACGGAATTCAAACGTCAGGTTTCTGGTTCGAGTCCAGATCGGGAGCCTAAGGGAGGCCTCTGACCAGGTAAAATGGTCAGAGGCCTTCTTCGTGCTAACCCGTACTTTCGTCCCGCGTCAACGACCTCGAACTCGACGGCGAGGAGGCTCTCAAAGGGCAAGCAGCCCTCAAGCCATGAGAATGCGCTCTCTACTGACTGACCGAGCACAGTCCGATGCGCTATCAGACGAGTTCGGAAGGCACCATAAGTTCGGCAGGTGCATAGAGTTCGGCGATTGCAGCAAGATTGTCGCCTGTGGACGTGACGGCGATCGAGTCGAGAAGTAAGCAGGATAGCGGTCGCGTCGGCGTCGAGTCTGGGTGCTTATCCAGACGACGCCCGAACCCGATCAGACCAGAACACCGGTCGCGAAATAGATCGAGGTCAACAGGCGGCCCGGATAAAGACCAGATCGGATGCGCCCTCGCTCGAATGTGCAACCCATCGAGTCTGAGAAACACCCCCTTCATCGACGTGTTCAGCACGCTGCGATCCGAGCGCAGGAAAATTCTCTGTGTTACGCCAGTAATATTTCCAAGATTCCGGCACACCGGGATTGAATCGGTCGATATTTGAGCCTATTTTGAACTCATTAAATTCACTCGCAGGAACTTCAACGACCGCAACCATGACCTCGTCCCCAAAGGCCGTCTGGTTTTCATACTCCGCGAGTTCGGTGCCCGCCGGAAACCGCAAGGAGCCACACGATTCAAGAGCACGGAGATCTGAATCTTGGCTCGCGCAGCCCCCCGTCACGCATGCATACAGTACGACCACAGTAGCAACAACTACCCCATCAGTCTTTCGCTTCACAGCATCTGGACCCATGTCTGGACGGTCTCGGACTGTCCGCGTGCCACATAACTTCGCGCCCATCCGAATTCCTCGAGCTCACGCATATGTGATCCGATATCGTTCGCAATATTCTCCTTGACGTTGCCGAACGGCATCCAGGTCTCCGCTTCGAAGTTGTAGTAGTCCCAAATGTATACCTTATAGCTCACTTCGGCGCGCAGGCCATCGTCCGCGGAACGTACAACTGTGTCGCTTCCGACTGAAACATCGAAATGCCCGATCCCGAACTTGACATCCGAATCCTCTGTCGGACCGGCACCTTCCCAGCCAGAGGTGAGCTCACGAACGATCCCCACCTGCGGGTCCAGCCTTGCCTGGTCAATTATATTGTCGAGACACCGCGAAACGAAGTACTTGACATTCTCGGTATTTACCGCCTTCTGAAAGTGCTCCGATTTGATCGTGAAGTCCGAATTCGGACCAGGGTTGGACAGGTAGAACTTCAGGAGGTCCGCCGAAAAGGAGTATCCAGCCTTCTCGAAATACTGCATAGCGATAAAGGCGTCAACAACCTTGTAGGTTCTGGCCTCAATCTTGTCCGTAATGCCCGTACGTGAGCCATAGGCGGCCTGGTTCTTCTTCGGCGGATCAGGCGGCGGATGCAAGGCTGTTCTCCCACCATACGTTGTTGCTGTAACCGTATCGACGAACTCTCATATCCGCGACGGCGCGGGCCGGGGCGATGAAATCGCTGGATGAAAATACAGGAGCTGCGCGACCTGGCGTATATTCCAACGCCTGGGATACCTGCCCGATCGCTGTCCGGATTTGGTCCTGGCGAGACTTAGCGGCCGCGAGGAGGGCATCGAGTTCGGATGAGATCTTCGAACGCAGCGACTCCTCGATCGGTTCAGCCAGCGCTCGAGCCCAAGTCCCCAAGGGAAACGTAAAATCGAGCAGCGTGATCGATGCAGCCAGACCGCCGCTGAGTCCCGCGGCCTGGTTGAATACGAGACGCTCCAGCAGGGCTGCAGCTGCCTCGAGAATCTGACCGACGGCCTCCATATCGTCGCTGCGCTCGGTCAACGACTTCGAGGAGGTGCCCGCACCCGACTCGAACGCCAGCGCAGCATCGCCGGACCAGTCAGTCCGGAGCCACCTCGTACCGCCGGATAGGTTCTCGGATGCGACAAAGTCGTTGATCCCGAGGAGCCGTACTTGCTTGCCGACAGCCTTCAAAGACTCCCAGTCGGCTTCGAGCGGAGACAGGTAGTCCGCTGCCGGCTTGACACCGACCGCAGCCATGATCGCGTCGTCATAACACGAGATCGAATCAATAGCCGCAGTTACTGTTTGACGGACCGAGTACTGAACTGGTTCGGTGTTGGTGAGTACCGGCAGCTGCAGGGAGGTATATCGAACGGGTTCGATGTCGGCCGACTGACCAGCGGGGCGGGTTTGCCCGCCGATGTCAGCTAGATCGTTTGCGTATTCCTGGTCTGTCGTTTGGAATCCAGATGCCGCCGTCGACAGCCCATCAGCGAGACCTTGAATCGCAGTGAGGTCTGCACGCTGCCCAGCCTCGACCGAGGAATGAAATCTTGCCAGTGGCGGCGTTAGCTCAGCGAGAAGTCCCGATGATCCTTCTGGCAATCTGATCTCGGGCATCAGACGCGAGGCATTGGAGGAAAGGTTCGCTCCGACGTCCAGTAGATCCAACCTGAACCCGTAGAGCCGAGCCGCCTCGACCGAGAGTTCGGTCACGATCGGTCCCGCGAAGTGATTGTTTGGAAGGTTGTACGCTGCCCCCGAAGTCGCAATATTCCCATTCGAAGTCGATCCCCCTGGTAGGGCAACTGCCCGCTGGATGGTACGTCAGCCCGGCAGCGAGCGTGATGAGCTGTCGCCGTGCGGCTCGCGGTCGTAGAGGATGTGGATCGCTCGTCCGATCGCCGAGATTACGATCGGACAGTACCGGATCGGCCGAGGATCCACCATGTCCCGAGCGGAGCTTCCGGCTAACTCCACTGCCGGAAGTGGCAGCGCACCAACATGTTTCGGCGCGCTACAGGTCCGCAGCCCTGCTCACCGTCTCTGGTTGTCTGGCCCCTCTACAGTCCGTCACATACCTAGGCCGTACAGGAGCCGCGGCGATCGACAGGCTCAGCCGTCACAAGCGGATCCGGTCAGATCACCCGCGTTCCCAAGGAGGGCGCGAACCTGCGACGACCCGTCGGGACAGGCATTCACCCGCATCTCGACGAAATTGTCGACCACCCGTCGCTGGCATAGTGATTTCACATGGGACGGACATTCGAGGATCTGATTGACGAGGCGACCACGGCTTCTGTGGAGGGGTGGGATTTCTCTTGGCTCGATGGGCGAGCCGGTGAAGCGCGGCCTTCGTGGGGGTATCAGCGGCTGATGAGTGGTCGGCTGAAGAACGCTTCCGCCGCGCTGGATATTCAGACCGGTGGGGGCGAAGTTCTGGCCGGGGCAGAGTTGTTTCCGCGGACCATGGTTGCCACCGAGTCATGGGCTCCCAACGTTGCCAAGGCGACCAGATTGCTGCACCCGCGCGGCGTGGTCGTCGTCGCCGCGCCCGACGAGCCGCCGTTGCCGTTTGCCGATGAGGCGTTCGATCTGGTCACCAGTCGGCATCCGGCCACGATCTGGTGGGCCGAGATCGCCCGCGTACTCCAGTCGGGTGGAACGTATTTCGCGCAGCACGTCGGGCCGGCCAGTGTGTTCGAGCTGGTCGAGTATTTCCACGGTCCGCAACCGGAAGCGCGGCGCGCGCGCCATCCCGACGATGAAGCCGCTGCCGCGCGAGCTGCGGGGCTGGAGATCACCGACCAGCGGACCGAGCGCCTGCGGATCGAGTTCGACGACATCGGCGCGGTGGTGTATTTCCTGCGCAAGGTGATCTGGATGGTGCCCGGGTTCACCGTCGATGCCTACCGCGATCAATTGCGACGGCTGCACGATCGAATCGAGCAGGAGGGGCCGTTCGTCGCGTACTCCAGCCGCACTCTCACCGAAGCCACCAAAGTGTGACCCGTTGTCAGGCCCCGGCTGCGTAACCCTCGCTGCCCATCGCCTGGGCCGCGAGGCTCTTGCGGTACTGCTCCAGCGCCACCAGGTCGCCGAACAGCGTCATGTAGGTGTCGGGTTCCTCGCTGGCGGACAGTCGCTGCAGCTTCGATTTGAGCTCGGCGATCTGGCGGCCGACCCAGGCCTCCTGGGTGCGGGCGAGGATGGCGGTGACGAAGCGGGGGGTGTCGTTCTGTGAGCGGACCGGGAGCTGCTCGTTGGCCAGTTCGGAGACCAGGGCGCGGATCATCAGGTCGTCGGTGTGGTCGGCGACGGCGGCGACCCATTCGGCGCCGCTGAGACCCGCTGCCGTGCCGCCCGCCTGGGCGATCATGATGCGTACGGCCACGTAGGCGGGGTGGGTGAAGGCGGCGGCGTCGATGGCGTCGAAGGACACGCCCGCGATGCCGGGATATTGCAGTGCGGCGCTGAGGGATTGGCGTTGGGCGTAGAGGACCGGATCGTTGGGGGCAGGTCGCACCGAGGAGCTCTCCTCGACGCGTGGCGCGGGAATCGCCGCAGCGCCCTGCTTCAACGCCGGGGTGGCGTTGCCGCCCATCCGGTTCTTCTTCGCCTCTTCACCGACCCGGCGCACGACCAGCTGGATGTCGTCCCAGCCGACCCAACCGGCCAGCTTGGTGGCGTACCCCTTGCGGGTGGCGTTGTCCTTGATCTGCGCCACCACGGGCACCGTACGGCGCAACGCCTCGACCCGGCCCTCGACATCGTCGAGATTGTGTTCGGCGAGCAATCCGCGAATCACGAACTCGTACAGGGGAGTTCGCCGCGCCACCAGATCACGGACGGCACTGTCACCGGAGTGCTGACGCAGCTCACACGGATCCTGGCCGTCGGGCGCGACAGCGATATAGGTCTGCCCGGCCAGCCGCTGGTCGCCGCTGAACGCCTTCAACGCCGCGGCCTGCCCGGCCGCGTCACCGTCGAAGGTGTAGATGATCTCGCCGCGCCAGAAGTTGTCGTCCATCAGCAGCCTGCGCAGTACCTGCAGGTGCTCTTCGCCGAATGCGGTGCCGCAGGACGCGACTGCCGTTTTCACGCCGGCCAGGTGCATGGCCATGACGTCGGTGTAGCCCTCGACGACCACGGCCTGATGCCCCTTGGAGATGTCGCGCTTGGCGTGGTCGAGACCGAACAGCACCTGAGACTTCTTGTACAGCAACGTCTCCGGGGTGTTCACGTACTTGCCGGGCATGGTGTCGTCGTCGAACAGCTTGCGCGCGCCGAACCCGATCACCTCGCCACCGAGGTTGCGGATCGGCCACAGCAGGCGCCGATGGAACCGGTCGATCGGACCGCGCTTGCCCTGCTTGGACAGCCCGGCCGCTTCCAGCTCCTTGAATTCGAAACCCAAGCGCTGCAAGTGTTTTGTCAGGCCGTCCCAGCCCGCGGGCGCGTAACCGCAGCCGAACTGCTGCCACGCTGCCTTGTCGAAGTTGCGGTCGGTCAGATACTTGCGCGCGGCCTCGGCCTCGGGTTCGTGCAGCAATCCCACGTAGTACTCGTGCGCGGCGGCATTGGCCGCGACCAGCCGCGAACGGGTGCCGCGATCGCGCTGCACCGAGGTGCCGCCACCCTCGTAGTTGATCTGGTAGCCGATGCGGTCGGCCATCTGCTCGACGGCCTCGACGAAACCGATGTGTTCCATCTGCTGCAGGAACTTGTAGACGTCGCCGCCCTCGCCGCAACCGAAGCAGTGGAACAACCCGTGGTTGGGCCGCACATGGAACGAGGGTGATTTCTCGTCGTGGAACGGGCACAGACCTTTGATCGAGTCGGCGCCCGCGCGCTTGAGCGCCACGTACTCACCGACTACATCTTCGATCCGGACACGTTCACGGATCGCCGCGATATCGCGATCTGGGATTCGTCCGGCCACGGTGAACGAGTCTAGTCGGGTCCGCTCAGCGGCAGTCCAGCGAGGCGGCGACGCGTTCGAAGCGGCTCTCGGTGTAGGAGGCGATCTGGTCGATCACCACCCGCACCCGGGCGACCTCGGTGGTGGCGGCGTTGAACCAGGGCAGCAGCTGATCGTCGAGGTGGGCGGGCGCGGTGGTGAGCAGGCGGTCGGCGACGGCCTGCACGCGGTCGCGCTGGGTCTGCTGGCGGGCGAGGTGGCCGGGGTCGGAGCGCACGTAGCGCAGCGCCACGGTCTTGAGGACGGCGACCTCGGCGGCCACGATCGGCGGCACGATCAGGTCGGCCTCGTAGCGGCTGAGCGGGCCTTCGCCGTAGCGCGCGTGGGTGGCCGAGATCGCGGCGGTGGCGAAGCGGCCGACCAGCTCGCTGGTGAGTCGTTTCAGGGCCACCGAGCTGGTGAAGCTGCCGTCATAGGTGGCGGCGTCGGCCACGATGTCGAGTTCGGAGAGCCGTTGCGCGGCGGCGGCGAGTGCCTCGATCGACTGGTCGGGGTGCTGGCCGTGGCCCTGTTCGGCGAGCGCGGCCTGTTCGGCCGGGTCGGCGAGGGCGCGCAGGTCGATGCGGCCGACGATCACGCCGTCCTCCACGTCGTGCACCGAGTAGGCGACGTCGTCGGACCAGTCCATGATCTGGCATTCCAGGCTCTGTTTGCGGTCGGGCGCGTCTTTGCGCACCCAGGCCAGGCGCTCTAGATCGTCGTCGTAGGCGCCGAACTTGGTGCCGGAACCGCTTCTGCCCCACGGGTACTTGAGGGTCGCGTCCAGCGCCGCGCGAGTCAGGTTGAGCCCGAAGCTTTCGCCGTCTGCGTCGAGGACCTTGGGCTCGAGGCGGGTGAGGATGCGCAGGTTCTGGGCATTACCTTCGAAACCGCCGTAGGCGTCGGCGAATTCGTCGAGCGCGCGCTCGCCGTTGTGACCGTAGGGCGGGTGGCCGATGTCGTGGGCGAGGCCTGCCAGGTCGACGAGGTCGGGGTCGGCGCCGACGCCGTCGGCGATGCTGCGCCCGATCTGGGCCACTTCGAGGGAGTGAGTGAGGCGGGTGCGCGGGGTATCGCCTTCGCGCGGGCCCATGACCTGGGTCTTGTCGGCGAGACGACGCAACGCGGCGGAATGCAGCACGCGGGCGCGATCGCGGGAGAACTCACTGCGATGACCCTTGTCCGCGGCGCCGGGCCATGCGGTCTTACCCGGCTCGTGGACCATGCGTTCCTGGTCGTGCGGGGTATAGGTCTCTGTCATCTCACTGTCCCGCCTCATAAGAGAAGTCTGCCGAGAAATGAGTGAGCTGGTACCAGAGCAGCGCGCCGGTTTCGCGGGCGATGCCGTGGAACTGCGACTCCCTCGTGTAGACGGCCGGACCGGTGCGGGTGGGTGCGGTCCACGCTTCCAGACCGGCGTCGCGAGCCATCGTCCTGGTTCGCAGTGAATGCCACGGATCGCTCACGAGTACGGCCGATGACATGTCGCGCTCCCCCATCGCCGCCGCCACCGCCTCGATGCTGCGCAGCGTGTCGGACCCGGTCTCCACCGCGAGGATGTTCTCGCTCGGGACGCCCTTGTCCTCCAAATACTGTTTGCCCGAGGCGGCTTCGGTGTAGAGGTCGCCCTCCTGCTTGCCGCCGACGGTGATCACCGTGGGTGCCACCCCGGCTTCGTAGAGCCGCCACGCCTGATACAACCGCGCCTCGAAAACCGACGACGGCGTCCCCGAATACTGCGCCGCGCCGAGCACCACGATCGCGTTCGCCGGGGTGTAGTCGTCGATCCGCGCGACTTGCCACACCCGGAACGCGGTCCCGGCGACCAGCACCACCCCCATCAGGACCGCCCCGACGATCAACCGGACGAACCACACCGAGACCGTCGACACCAGCCCGCGCGGATGCCTGACATCCGGGGCGGGCGCGGCCGTTCGCGAGAAACCCGATTTCACCTTCGTCAGTCTGCCAGGTCGGTCCGACGCGCCGCGGGGTCAGCGGTCACCACCGGATTCCGTTCCGGTGAACTACCGGCCGGTGCCAACGAGATCGTCGCGGCGATATCGATGAACGAGCGGATCAGCGGGCTGTCGTTGTTCCAGGCCAGCACGAGACTGCTCGGCGGTTTGTCGACGAGCGGAACCACCACGAGCCCGTCCGGTACCGGATGGCCGACCGGCGTCAGCCCGACGGTGCCATTCCACAGGACCGCCTGCTGACATTCGTGGACGGTGCGCACCACCGGGCCGGTATCCGGATCGGTCTTGGACGCTGCCGCTCGCGCGATGGTCAGCTGGAACCCTGCGCTGATTCACCAGCCCCGCGCACACCATTCGGGCAGGTTCGCGCGGTCGGCGCCGAGGATGGTGTCGTCGCCGTGGCCCGGGTAGACGACGGTGTAGCGGTCGAGGAGTTTGCCACCTCTTGACACTTTGTGACCGATCGGTTGCAATGTTATCTGTGAGCTATGACACGATCATCAGAGGCGGCCGCTGGTTCGACGGCGCCGGTTCCCCGTCCGCCATTCGCCACCTCGGCCTGCGGGAAGATCGTGTCGTCACGGTCTCGGCGGACCCGCTGGACGAAACGGGTTGCCCGAATGTCGTTGCCGCCGAAGGTAAATGGGTGCTGCCCGGCATGCTGGACATCCACACGCACTACGACGTCGAGGTGCTGAAAGAGCCGGCGCTGGCCGAATCCGTGCGGCACGGCATGACCACCATCGTGCTCGGGTCCTGCTCACTGTCGACGGTGCACGTCGAGCCCACCGACGCTGGTGATCTGTTCGGCCGCGTCGAGGCGATTCCGCGACCGCACGTCATCGGCACCGTCGAGGAGGTCAAGTCCTGGAGCTCGGCGCGCGAATACGCCGAAGCCCTCGAGGGCCTGCCGCTGGGGCCGAATCTGGCTGCCATGATCGGACATTCGGATATCCGGGCCGCCGCCATGGGCCTGGACCGCGCGACCCGCAAGGACGTGCGGCCGACGCGCGCCGAACAGGCGCGGATGGAGGCCTGGCTGACCGAGGCGCTGGACGCCGGGTTCGTCGGCATGTCGGCGCAGCAGCTGCTGTTCGACAAGCTCGACGGCGAGGTCGCGCGCTCTCGGACGCTGCCCTCGACCTATGCCGGTTGGCGGGAACGGCGGCGGCTCAACGCGATTCTGCGCCGGCGCGGCCGACTGCTGCAGGGCGGGCCCGACATCAAGAATCCGCCGCGGCTGGCCGCGATGATCTTCGCCAGCGCTGGCCTGTTCCGCAAACGGCTCAAGACCACGCTGATCTCGGCCGCCGACCTCAAGGCCAGCCCGCTCATCGTCTACCTGATGAGCGGCCTCGCCCGCGCGGTGAACGCGCTCAACGGTGATTTCCGCTGGCAGCATCTGCCGGTGCCCTTCGAGGTCTACGCCGACGGCATAGACCTGGTCATCTTCGAGGAGTTCGGGTCCGGGGCGGCCGCACTGCACCTGGCCGACCAGGTCGAGCGCAACGCGCTGATGCGCGACGAGGCCTATCGCCGCCGCTTCCGCAAGGACTACGACGCCAAGTTCGGCATCCGGGTCTGGCACCGGGATTTCTTCGACGCCGAGATCGTGGCCTGCCCGGACGAAAGTGTCGTCGGCAAGACCTTCGGCGAGGTCGGCGTGGACCGGGGCGGCGTGCATCCGGTCGACGGCTTCCTTGACCTGGTGGTCGAGCACGGCACCAAGATGCGCTGGCGCACCACGATCTCCAATCACCGGCCCGAGATCCTGAACCGGCTCAGCGTCGATCCCGGTGTGCAGCTGGGCTTCTCGGACGCAGGCGCGCACCTGCGGAACATGGCCTTCTACAACTTCGGGCTGCGTTTCCTGCGCCGCGTCCACCGCGCCGAGCAGGCCGGGAGTCCGTTCATGACCCTGGAACAGGCGGTGCATCGGCTCACCGGCGAACTCGCGGATTGGTACGGCGTGGCAGCCGGGCATCTGCGCCCGGGCGACCGCGCCGACCTGGTCGTGGTCGATCCGGCGGGCCTGGACGACTCGCTCGACGCGTACGCCGAGTCCCCCGTCGCGATGTACGGCAACCTGGCTCGTATGGTCAACAGGAACGACAGAGCCGTTTCGGCCGTGTTCGTCGGTGGTCAGTATGTGTTCGGCGAGGGGCAACCCGCCGAGGCGCTCGGCGTCCGGCGCACCGGTCGTTTCCTGCGAGCCGGAGGGTAAGTGACCAACGCGCGACGAACACAGGCCGAGCGCAGCGCCGCCACCATCGCCAAACTGGTCGAGGCCACCATCGAGGCGATCGAGCAGGTGGGCTATCACAGCACCTCGCTCGGTGAGATCAGCAGTCGTGCGGGGGTTTCCAAGGCGGCCGTCTTCCGGCACTTCGACTCGCGCATGGACCTGGTGGTGGCGGCGGCGGGCGAGGTCAGCCGTCGGCACCTGGCCGTCGTCGCCGAGCTGCGCATCCCGGAGAGCATCACGCACCCGGTCGACCTCGCTGCGCTGATGCACTTGATGCGCAAGCAGATTCGCAGCGACATCAACACCGTCTGGCTGGAACTGCTGGTCGCCGCCCGCACCGAGCCCGAGCTCCGGCTCCGGATCGCGCCGGTGCTGCGGGAGCTCTACGATGAATTGGAGGAGCTCGCGGTCAGCGTGCTGACCCCCGACGTCGCGCCCGAGGCGGCCCGGCTGCTGGCCACCTCGCTGATCCACATGTTGGACGGCGAGGCGATTCTGCGCACCACCTATCCGCGCCCGGAACTCGAGGACGCGCGCATCGACCACGTCGCCGCCGCGTTCCGGGCGCTGACGGGTCCTACAGGCCCCAGTTCAGCTCACCACCGCGGCGATTCGAAACTCGACCACGTCACCAGCCTCGGTCACGCCAGACCGTGAGGTGGGGACGTTCAGCACCTAGAGTCGTGTCATCACCGTGGCCGGGGTAGACGACGGTGTCATCAGGCCAACGATCGAAGATCTTGCTGGTCACGTCGCTGAACAGGGTAGCGAAGTCGGTGGGATTTGTGGTCCGCCCAAGACCCCCCGGAAACAGGGAATCGCCGGTGAAGAGGTGGGTGTGGCCTGCGTCGTCGGTGAGGGCCAGGGCAATCGAGCCGGGGGTGTGACCGCGCAGGTGGATGATGCGCAGGGCGAGGTCGCCGATTTCGAGGGTGCCGCCGTCTTCCAGGAGGCGGTCGGGGCGGACCGGGATGTGGTCGGCGTCGAGGGCGTGGGCGGCGGTGGGGGCGTCGAGGGATTTGGCTACCTCGGTCAGTGCCTGCCAGTGATCGGGGTGGCGGTGGGTCGTAACGATCTGTTCGACCTGGCCGGGGGTCTCGAGCGTGGTGAGTTCGATGATGCGCTCGGCATCGTTGGCGGCGTCGATCAGCACGGCGGCGCCGGTGGTGGTGCTCTGGATCAGGTAGGTGTTGTTGTCCATCGGGCCGACGGACATCTTCACGATCCGGGCGCCGGGGACATCGCGCTGCTGGGCGTGCGCGCCCGCGGAGACGTGGCCGGTGTACTGACGATCGACTGAGACCATGCACCGATCGTAGAAGCCACGCGTCGCGCTGTCGTGTCCGTGTCGGTCTCGAGCGTTAGATTCGACACATGCCGCTGTCGAGGAAGAGTTCGGCCATGATCGGGGCGATGATCGCCGCGCTCGTCGTCCTGTGCGCGCCGGGAGCCGTCGCGGAGCCGCCGTCGCGGATGGGTCCGCAGCTGGTCGACTCCGCCGGCGTGCTGAGCGCGGCCGACGAGAGCCAGGTGCTCGACGCGGTCGACACGTTGTACCGCGATCACCAGGTGAAGCTGTGGGTCATCTACGTGCGCGACTTCGCGTCGATGGCCCCGCAGGACTGGGCCGACCGCACCGCCACCCTCTCCGGCTTCAGCGATCGGGACCTGCTGTTCGCGGTGGCCGTCGACGACCGCGGCTACTGGCTCCACGGCACCCTCCCCGAGGGCGTGAGCGACTCCGAGCTGGACGCACTTCTGGCGGGTTCGGTGGAACCCGCTCTGCGCGACCAGAAGTGGGCGCAGGCAGCGGTCGACACCGCCGAGAGGATCGGATCGGCGATGCGTGGTGGTGGGGTGCCGTGGGGTGTGCTGATCCTCCTTGTGCTGGCCGTGGTCGTGGTGGCCGGTGGTCTGATGTTGTTCTCGCGCAAGCGTCGTCGCGACCGCGACCGGGCCGAGCTAGCCACCGCGCGCGAGGTGGACCCGACCGACTCGGCCGCGCTGGCGAAACTGTCGCTGCCGACCTTGCATACCCTCTCCCGCGAGCGACTGGTCGAGATCGACGATGCCGTGCGAACGAGCGCCGAGGAATTGACCTTGGCCACCAGCGAATTCGGCGATACCGCGGTGACCCCGTTCCGCTCAGCGCTCGACGCCGCCCATGCGGCCACCGTGAAGGCCTTCACCCTGCGCCAGCAACTCGACGACGCCATCCCGGAGACCCCCGATCAGCAGCGCGCCATGCTCATCGAACTCCTCGCCACCGCGGGCAAGGCCGATCGCGAACTCGACGCGCAGGTAACCGATTTCGACGCCATGCGCGACCTGCTCATCGACGCGCCCGCCCGGCTGGACGGCCTCACCCGCGACATCGTGGACCTCACCGCACGCGTGCCGGGCTCCGAAACCGAACTCGTCCGGCTCGATTCGACCTACCCGCCCTCGGTCATCGCGCCGATCCACGACAACGTGCGTATGGCGCTCGAACGAATCACCTTCGCCCAGACCAACATCGACAACGCCCGCGCCGCACTCACGCGGCCCGTCGGGCAGCAGGGCGGTGCGGTCGCGGCGATCCGCGCGGCCGAAGGTGCGATCGGGCAGGCCAGGACCCTGCTCGACGCCGTCGACCAGGCCGCGACGAATATTCAGCAGGCACGAGATGGTCTGCCCGCCGCTCTCGACGAGCTACGCGCGGACCTGAGCTCCGCCGAGAGTCTCACCGAGTTCGGCGGCGCCGACCTGGCTGCCGCGGTCACCTCCGCAACCGCGGCCCTCCACGCTCCGAACGCCGACACCGACCCCCTCGGCGCTTTCCACAACGCGGTCACCGCCGACGCCGAACTGGACCGGGCGATCGCCGCGGCCTCGGACCGCAAACTGGCCGTGGAGGATCTACGACGCCGACTCGATCGCACCCTCACCGACGCGGCCGCGCGCATCGATGCGGCATCGTCGTTCATCACCACCCGGCGTGGCGGCGTCGACGCGGAGGCGCGCACCCGGCTCTCCGAAGCCCAACGCCACCTCGCCGAAGCCCGCGCGCTCGCGGGTAGCGACCCCGAACGCGCACTCGTGAGCGCGCAGACCGCGGCCGACCTCGGCGGCCGGGCCATGCAGCAGGCACAGGCCAGCGTGCAGGCATGGGAGACGCGTCAGCCGATGTCGGGCGGCGGCTCGCAGACCGGCGCGGTTCTAGGCGGAATCCTCCTGAACGAGCTTCTCCGCGGTGCGATGAGCGGCGGTTCCCGGCGCGGAGGCTATGGCGGCGGTGGGTATCGGCCAGGATCCTACGGCGGCTCGTCGGGATCGCGACGAGTGAGCCGAGGCGGCAGATTCTGAGCACTTGACTCTCTCACTGTGTGAGGACGTACACCGAAAGGCGTCATGTTCAGCATCGGAGATTTCGCCAGACACGGTCAGGTGTCGGTACGCATGCTGCGCCACTACGACGCAGTGGGTTTGTTACCGCCCGCCAGGGTCGACGCGGCCACCGGCTACCGGTTCTATACCGCGGCGCAACTGGCTCGGCTCAACCGGCTCGTCGCGCTCAAAGAGCTCGGGTTCACTCTCGAACAGGTAGGCCGGATGCTCGAGCCGGGGCCCGACGCGGCAGAACTGCGCGGCATGCTCACCTTGCGCCGAGCCGAGTTGGAACAGCGGATCGCGGCGGACCGCTCGCGATTGACCGAAATCGAATCGAGACTCCGAATCATCGAGAAGGAGGGCGTCATGCCCGATCAGGATGTAGTGATCAAGTCGGTGCCCGCGGTGCGAGTGGCCGAATCATCCAGCTGCGCATCGGGATTCGGACCCGAGGCGATCGGCCCGGTGATCGGGCCGCTCTTCGACGAACTGGCGGGCAGGCTGGCGGAAGCCGGGATCGCGATCGCGGGGCCCGCGATCGCCTATTACGATCCGCGAGACGACGGCACGGTCGGCGTGCACGCGTGCATGCCGGTGACTGTGGAACCCGATGCGGCGCCGGACTTCACGATCGTCGACCTGCCCGCGCTCGAACAGGTGGCGAGCACGATCCATCGCGGGAATGTGAGCGGAATCGGCGCGGCGTGGCAGGCCTTCGGCCGCTGGGTCGAGGACAACGGGTACCGCACCTCCGCACCCTGTCGCGAGGTCACCCTGGAATGGACACCTGACCCCGATAGCTGGGTCACCGAGCTGCAGGAGCCGCTCGCTCCGCGATGATGCCGCGCCGGCCCTCGGCGAGCGAGAGCCGCGTCACCGGCGGCTGCGGACGCAGATCGAATCAGGTCCGCCGAACTCAGGCGGTCGCGGCTTCCTGACTGGCGGGTGGCCAGGACAGCTCCGATGCCATGGCATCCAGAAGTTCGGCGGCGAGCGCGCCGCCGCCCAACCGCCCGATGGTCAGTCGACCGAGGTAGGTGTAGACGAGGAATGTGACGGCCGCGGACGCCCCCGTCGACGGGCGGGGGTGTGCGGAGAGGTAGACGATCTCGTAGTCGTCGAGGATCAGCCCGGCGGGGGCGTGGAAGGTGGGCACCGTTCCGGTATTGGTGAGGGCGATATGGCCTGCGGTGGAACGGATTCGGCCGGGGCCGAAGAAGTCCGGAAAGTGCAGCACCGACTGTTCGATCACACCAGCGCCGAGATCGTCGTGCAGACTCGTGCCGATGCGCCGAGCCAGTCCGACGAGGTCGTCGGTATCCGCCGACCCGGTGGCAAAGCCAGCCAGCCCCGACAGGTTGGTTCCCCCGGCCGCGGCGACCGGCGGGTCGAGCCGCCTGCGCAGATCGACCGGGTACACACATCCCACCCACGCCACCCCGTACACCGCGGCGAACGCACGCACCGCCGCCGCCGTGACCAGCCCGTTGACACTCACCGCCTGAGCCCGCGCCAGCTCGAGCACCCGCGCGGTCTCGGCCGGATCGAGGTGCACGCGGGCGGGTCTGGCCAGCGCCGGACTCGACGGCGGGGACGGTTCGACGACACCCACCGCATCGGCCACCACCAGCGGACGCGTCACCAGCTCGAGTCCCGATCGTGGGCCGCGCTCGATGCCCCGGTGCGCCAGCAGCGATTCCAGCGACACCGGGTATTCGTGGGCGTCGACGGTGATCGCGCCGGTCTCGACATAGCCGGTGTAGTAGCTCCACAACCGCGCGAACAGTTCGACGCAATGCGCCGCATCGGCGACACCGTGATGGACGAACAACGTGACCCGGGCCCGATCCTCTTCTGCCAGAACCACATCCAGATACGCCAGCTGAGCACCGGGATCCATCGGCTCGGTCGGGATCCTGACCTCGTCGGGCTCGCCGAAACTCACCCACGCACCGACAGCCTCGATGTGCCCGGGCCGCAACAGGATTCCGTTCTCGTCGGCGTCCTCGACGATCCGGCACACCAGGATCGGATACGCCTGCTGCAAGGCAGCGAACGCCGCCCCGAGCGCGGCCGCCTCGAGTTCGCCGAGCACGGTGACCGACCGCCCCGTGTAGGTCGCATGCCGCACGAATCGCTGCTCCGACGGATCGAGCACCCGCACCACGTCTTCCGGTTCCCACAGCACACCGGAAATCGTGAGGCACACGACTCCCCAACGCAAACCGTCAGCTACACAGTGTGATCAACGCAGCTCGCTCGAGATCATCACGATCAACCGTCCAGGGCGCGGACGCGTAAGGACCCGCACCGAACATCCGGTGCGGGTCCTTACGGCTGGCGAATCAGGCGCCGATGAGGCGGGCTGCGAGGTAGGCCTCGACCTTGTCCAGGGCGATGCGCTCCTGGGCCATCGAGTCGCGCTCGCGGATCGTCACTGCCTGGTCGTCGATGGTGTCGAAGTCGACCGTGATGCAGAACGGCGTGCCGATCTCGTCCTGACGACGGTAGCGGCGGCCGATGGCACCCGCGTCGTCGAAGTCGACGTTCCAGTTGCGGCGCAGCTGGGCGGCGAGGTCCTTGGCCTTGGGGGTCAGGTCGGCGTTGCGCGAGAGCGGCAGCACCGCGGCCTTGACCGGCGCGAGGCGCGGATCGAGACGCAGGCTGATGCGCTCCTCGGTGGTGCCCTTCGCGGTCGGCACCTGGTCGACGGTGTAGGCGTCGACCAGGAACGCCATCAGCGAACGGGTCAGACCGGCGGCCGGCTCGATGACGTACGGCGTGTAGCGGTCACCGGTGGCCTGGTCGCGGTAGCTCAGGTCGACATTCGAGTGTTCCGAGTGCGTCTTGAGGTCGTAGTCGGTCCGGTTGGCGATGCCCTCGAGCTCGCCCCATTCGCCGCCCTGGAAGCGGAAGCGGTACTCGATGTCGGTGGTGCCCGCCGAGTAGTGCGACAGCTTTTCCTTCGGGTGCTCGAACAGGCGCAGGTTATCCGGGTCGATACCGAGATCGGTGTACCACGCCAGCCGGGTGTCGATCCAGTACTTGTGCCACTCGACGTCTTCGCCGGGCTTGACGAAGAACTCCATCTCCATCTGCTCGAACTCGCGCGTGCGGAAGATGAAGTTGCCCGGCGTGATCTCGTTGCGGAAGCTCTTGCCGATCTGGGCGATGCCGAACGGCGGCTTCTTGCGCGCGGTCTCCTGCACGTTCTTGAAGTTGACGAAGATGCCCTGCGCGGTCTCGGGTCGCAGGTAGTGCATGCCCTCTTCGTCGTCCACCGGGCCGAGGTAGGTCTTGAGCAGGCCGGAGAAGTTGCGCGGCTCGGTCCACTTGCCGGGCTGGCCGGTGTCGGGATCGTTGATGTCGGCCAGGCCGTTGGCGGGCGGGTGGCCGTGCTTGGCCTCGTAGGCCTCGATGAGATGGTCGGCGCGGTAACGCTTGTGCGTGTGCAGCGACTCGACCAGCGGATCGGAGAAGGTGGCCACGTGGCCCGAGGCCTCCCAGACCTGACGCGGCAGAATCACCGAGGAATCGAGGCCGACGACGTCGTCGCGGCTGGTGACCATGGTCCGCCACCACTGCCGCTTGATGTTGTCCTTCAGTTCCACGCCGAGTGGACCGTAGTCCCACGCCGACTTGGTGCCTCCGTAGATCTCACCGCACGGGTAGACCAGACCCCGGCGCTTGGCGAGGTTGGCAACGGTGTCCACCTTCGACTTGGGTGCCACGCGAGATTTCTCCATCCACTGCGAGTCGGAATTGTTCGGCATGCCGTACCGGTGTTCGATCCGGCCTACCGTACGTAAGTGGGTCCAGCGTATCGGGACGCGTCCAGTGGGTTTGCAGCAGCCGAGGTGTCCGCGCGGCGCGTCATTTGACATGCGCAATTATGCATATCAAAATGGAATCTGTTTCCATTAAGGAGTTGGTTCATGACCACCGAGGCCGCGCCCGCGCACCCGCACAACCCGTACCACTCCCCCGCCCCCGCCGCCGTGCCGTCGCGCACGGTACTCGAGGACGCGGGCGAGCTGCTGCGGGCACTGGCCGCGCCGGTCCGCATCGCCATCGTGCTGCAACTGCGTGAGTCGCCGCGCTGCGTGCACGAGCTGGTCGACGCCCTCGGTGTCACCCAGCCGCTGGTCAGCCAGCATCTGCGCATTCTCAAATCGGCGGGCGTCGTGCACGGCGAACGCTCGGGCCGCGAGGTGCTCTACGAACTCGTCGACGACCATCTGGCCCATATCGTGGTCGATGCCGTCGCCCATGCCGAAGAAGGGTAAACCGTTGGCAGACAACATCTCCGCGAAGCAGGTCGGTGTTCGCAGCACCCGTCAGCGCAGCGCCATCTCGGCCCTGCTCAGCGATATCGACGAGTTCCGTTCGGCCCAGGAACTGCACGACGAGCTCCGCAAACGCGGCGAGAACATCGGCCTGACCACCGTCTACCGCACCCTGCAGTCGCTCGCCGACGCGAGCATGGTCGACGTGCTGCGCACCGACACCGGCGAATCCGTCTATCGCCAGTGCTCGAGCGGCCACCATCACCACCTGGTCTGCCGCCGATGCGGGCGCACCGTCGAGGTCGAGGGCCCGACGGTCGAAGCATGGGCGGAAGCGATCGCGAGCGATCACGGCTTCACCGA
Organism: Nocardia sp. FBN12; assembly: GCF_054031145.1. Taxonomy (NCBI): domain Bacteria; kingdom Bacillati; phylum Actinomycetota; class Actinomycetes; order Mycobacteriales; family Nocardiaceae; genus Nocardia; species Nocardia sp. FBN12. The sequence goes on along the minus strand of NZ_CM132926.1, from coordinate 474,184 downwards.
GGTGAGCCACACTCTCGAGATCTTCGGTACCTGCCGCGAATGCGTGCACATCCGGGCCGCCGCCGAGACCGCTTCGGTGTGACTCACATCACATAATGGAACCTTCACTACGCGTGCTCCGTCCAACCTTCACGAAGGGACCGGTCCACCCGGACGCGTAGTCCTTCGGTGACGAAGGAGGGGACATCGTGAGTGGAACCCTGGGCGTCGAGCCCGATCAGTTGAAGACCATGGCGACGGCCTGGCGCCGGGAGGCAGCCGAGGTCGACGCGCTGAACTGGGCGACTTCGGGCGAGGCGACCGGTGACGGCAGCGATGTGCTCGCCGCCGTGCGCGGACTGCCCGACCCGGCATCGCAGGCGATGGACTCGATCGCGACCCGCTACACGACGCTGGCCGACCTCGTCGACAAGTTCTCGGCCGACATCCAGGCTCGCGACGCCGAGACCGCGGGCGAGATCGGGAAACTCGGTACCCGCTGATGCGCCCCACGATCCCCCAACTCGACACCTGGAATCTCGAGGGCCTGCACCGCGCCGCCGAAGCCGCCCGCGCCAACGCCGACGTGCTCTCGACCTCGGTCGACGACTGCTCGCGTGCGATCTCCGCGGCGGGCAGCTGGCACGGACAGACCAAGGACGCGGCCTCGCGGCGGATCGATGAGGAAGTCGATCACGGGTACGAGGTGCGCACCGTACTGCTGCGGGTGGCTGACGATGCCGATGACGCCTACCAGGGCTTGAAGCACTCCACAACCTATGTGCTGGAACAGAAGAACCTCGCGACGGCGCAGGGTTTCGCGGTGGCTTCCGACGGACGGGTGACTCATCCCGATCCCGAAAAGGAAGGCGACGCAGGGGTTTTCCAGCTCAATCTGTTGAGCGGGCTGGATGAGATCGAACGCCTCGACAATCTGTTCGGTGCGCGGCTGCGCGAGTCGGTGGGCGACCTCGGCGCGATACGCGACGGTCAACCCGACGTCACCCTCGCGGACGGTTCGGTCCAGGATCCGGACGCCGTGGCCATTCAGTTGGCCTCGATGTCGCCGGATGATCGGGCGACGTTCCTGGCCGGGTTGAGTCCCGAAGCGCAACGTCAGCTGGTGATCGCGGCTCCGGAGAAACTGGGCAACCTGAACGGGGTGCCGTTCGTGATGCGGATCGAGGCCAACGAGATCAACGTCCGGAATGCGCTGACCCAGGAGAAGGCCAAGCCGAATCGGGACGAATCCCGGGTCAAGCAACTGGAAGCGATGCTGGCGCCCATCCCGAATCCGGAAGTCGCGGACGCTCACACGGATACGGCCACCGCGACCGGCAAAGACGCGACACCGCAGCTGGGCATGGTCGACCGCAAATTCGTGATGTTCAGCACCGAGGGCAACGGTCGGATGATCGAGATGATCGGCGATATGAAGTCGGGTGCGCCTGGTGTCGGTGTCTACGTGCCCGGCACCAGCACGAACCTGAACGGTTCCGGTTCCAATCATGTAGCCGCCTGGAACCTCGCAGACAAATCCGGGAGCCCGGTATTCCTCTATATGGAAGGTGACTTCCCACAGAGTCTGACAAGTCTGTCCGACGGTGCGCCGAGTCCGCGATTCGCGGCGGATATGGCACCCCGACTGGTCGACTTCGGTCGCGAAATCGACAGAGAGGTCGCAACGTCCGCACCGGGAACACCGGTTTCCTATGTGGGCCACTCCTATGGCGGCTCGATCGTCGGATCGGCCGAACAGTTGGGCCTACGCGCCGACCGCGTGCTCCATGCGTCATCGGCGGGAACCGGTGTGTTCGAAGGTGGTTGGAACAATCCGAACCCGAATGTTCAGCGCTACTCGATGACCGCGCCCGGCGATCTGATCGGTGTCGTGCAGTCCTATCCGGATGGTGGGCTGACCACTCCCGGCGGGATTCATCTTCCCGGCAATCCGCACGCTTCGGACGTTCTCGGTGGCGATCCTGATGAAGTACCCGGCGTGACCCGCCTGGATACCGGCTATTACAGCGACGAGTCCAAGGACCACCGCAACGACCTCGTCTTCGGAAGCGACGGGCACGGCGATTACTGGGACGATCGGAACTCGACAGCGTTCGAGAACATCGTCGGCGTCATCAACGGCTCGAACGCGACAGCCTATGTCGAACGTGGGATCGAAACACGGTATGTCGACATCGGTTTGGGCGACAACGGTGATGGCGGCAAGGAAGGCTTCGACGCCGCGAAGGCCGCCGCTGCCGCGGCACTCGCGGATGCGTTCGGCAACCCGAACCTCGACCCATACGCGAACCCGCACGTCACCGACCACCCGCAACTCGGCGAAAAGATCGACATCAAATGAGGATGATGACCGCATTCGCGGTACTTGCCACCACGACTCTGACCGGGTGCGGCGGCTTCATCGACAGAGGTCCGACCAACCAGGAGATCAAAGACACAACGGGGCTGACCGTCGACGAGGCGAGTCCGATTGTCGAGCGCAATCTCGAACTCGTCTGGCCGGAACAGGTGACGATCAAACGCGGCCCGCTGCCATATTCCGGCGTCGGCTGCCGGACCAACGACTCGATGATGTCGGAAGGGCCGCCGTGGTACCTGCGCATCACAAAGGAGGAGGTGAACCCGTCCCAGGAGTTCATCGACCGTGCGCTGGCCAACCTCGAATCGATGACCGCACGGGGATTCATTCTCGAACCGAGCAAGCGACCGGACGCCGTCCCCGCGGATCGGTACTACCGTGATCCACGCGGCTACACCGTCTCATCGTCCCTCGACACCGACGTTGGGCCGAAGAAGGAAGTGCGGTTCTCGATGACCGCGACCTCACCTTGCGCGGCGGAGTAGGGCGTGACCTTTCGCGATGCGCATCGGCGTGACTACGATCTCGGAAGCGGGGAGACCATGAACGAGCACCGGTTCTGTGGGAGGGACGAAGGCATGGCAGTTCGAGGTAGCGCGATTCGGGTGATCGGTGTGCTCGTGGCGGTGGGGTTGGCTGTCGCGGGGTGCGGGAGCGATGAGCAGGGGACGGCTGGTCCTCAGTCGAGTGCTGTGAGTGTGGCGGCGAGTCCCACTTCGGTAGATCCCGAGGCGAAGGTGTGGGATCCGTGTTCAATACCGGACTCGGCAGTCAGCGGGGTTGGACTGAACGCGGGCACCCGGAAGAACGAGGTTGCTGGGGTCGACTTCACTGGGTGGAAGACGTGCAGCTGGCAGGACTCGGCCAAGCAGTACACGTTTTCGATCATGTCGTCGGAACACACGCTGGCCGAATCCCGGACACGGACAGATTTCACCGACTTCACCGAGACCACTGTGGGCTCGCACACAGCGCTCCAGCTACGTCCGACCGGAGCCACCTACGACCTGAGTTGCACTCTCGTCGTAGAGGTCCCGAACGGGTCGGTTATGTTCAGCCTGCTGAACCGCGTCAGCGCGTCCTCGCCACCAGCGCCATGCCAGGAGGCGCGCAAACTCACCGACAGCTTCGCCCAACACCTTCCCGCGATCTGAGGGGCGAGTAATGCTGTTGAGCATCGACCCTGGCGAGTGGAGTCAGCTGTTGGTCCAAGCTGAAGCCGGTCAACTTTCGCTCGATCCCGAAATCGGCAAGGATCTCGACAGAGTTTGCGATGACCACTTGGAGCGACTGGAAGAGGTCTTTGCCCAGGTTCTTCAGGTCCGCAATATCGCCGGCTTCGGCTCGTTCAACTCGAGCCAGACGCTGGAACGGAAATTCTCGCTGACAGCATCAGGCGGCGATCGCCCACTGGACGAGGTCCTCAAGAAGCACATCGAGTCCGTCCAGACGGCGAAAGAGGTTGTTGCCAAGGCGATTGCGAACTTCGTCGCCCAGGATCAAGCGACCGGCGCCAAGATCTCCGCGACAGGAGAACATGTGTGACCTACGAGGATTACAAGAGCAAGGTGATCGCCGCGCAGGAGCAGTGGAATACCGAGCGGGCCAAGATCTACGACCGGCAGCGATCGGGCAACTACTCCACGATTTTCGACGGCGATACCCAACCTCCGCACATCACCACCCCCGACAACTACGACAGCATGTCGCTCGAGCAGATGCAGGCGGCGGTGGCGGCGATGAAACCGCAGATGGTCGATGATGCGGTCACGGCATGGGCGAATATCGGCGGCGCGCTGATGGGCACGTTCACCGGATTCAACCAGCAGTTCGCACGCACAGTCACCGGGGCCGGCGGCCACAGTGGGTGGACAGGCGCGGCCGCTTCCGCAGCGGTTGCCGCCGTGAACAACTATGCGCAGCAATCGATTCCACTCTCCCAGGCCGCAACCGCGATCAGCCTGAAGCTGAACGAGATGCGCACCGGACTCGAACAGACCCAAGCCTTGATGCCTGGTCTCACCGAACGCGCCAACGTCACCGGCAAGTCCTTGCCCGCCGACGGCGTGATGAAGGTCGACGACCACAACCGCGAAGAGGCCACCCAGGAGGCGCGCCGGATCCTGCGGTCGGTCTACAGCCAGGTCGCGGGCCAAACCGACGTCGGCGTCCCCTTCCTGCCCACCGCACCGACGATCGCCAGTGGCGACAGCGGCGGCCCTGGTACCAACGGCGATACGAATACCGGTGGCTCCCAAGTTGGTTCGAACGGCGGCACGACGACCGGGAACCCGTCGACCGGCACCCCAGGAGACGACACAACCACTGAGGAACCGAACTCCGAACCGGGCTCCACCACCCCGCAATCCACCGAGGCTGCCTCGACCACCCCGCAAAGCTCCACTGCCGCACCACAATCCAGCACACCGACCACCTCGACTCCCACCACAGGTACTCCGGCGACATCCACGCCCGGCGTTGGCACCCCGAGCACGGGTCGACCCGGCGGCGGGTCCGCGGCCGGCCGAGGCGGCTCCACCGGCGGTGGGGCCGGCGCCACCGGCGGGCGCGGCGGCTCCGCGGGCGGCCCTGTCACCCCGGGAAAGACCACGCCGGGCAGTCCCGCCGCAGCCGCGGCCGCCGCGGCGGGCACTCGCGCGGGCACGCCCGCGGCCGGTGGTCGCGGTGCCGCGGGAATGGGCGGCATGGGCGCGCCCGGCGCGCGCGGCAGCTCGGACGACGAACGCACCAAAGGCATCCCCGACTACCTGATCACCCAGGAGAACGGCGAGCTCCTGCTCGGCACGAACGAGATCCGGACCGTACCCCCAGTGATCGGCGGAGACAACGACAGTGCACCGAGCTGAATTCACCGGCACCGAATTCGACATCCTCTGGTCCGGCTACGGCCGCGACCGTCTCCCCTACCCCCTCCAATACCGCACCGACATCGTCGAATTCGACGAACTGAAGCGGCATCGCGAGGCAGCCGTGGAGAGCCTGCTCGGCAAGTACGATCCCGCGATCGAACGCGCCATCACCGTCCTGCTCGACCCCGAAGCCAGAGTCGAGTCCAAAGGCTATGTCGGACAGGATGATTCGGCCATCATCCGTTTCCACGGTGCGATCCGCGGCGAAGTCGGCGCCACCCTGCAACAAGCGCCGGGCACCGCCGAGGACACGGGCGCCAATGTCACCCTGACCTACTGCACCCCCATCCAGGTAGCAGCCCTGACGGTCGCCGCCCTCCCCCGCACCAAACCCGGCAAGAAGCCCCCGGTCGAGGTAAGCCGCGAACAGCTGGCCGCCGAAGAAGACCACTTCGAATACCGCGCGAGCCGCCTCAGCTCCGCCGAACAACTCAACCGCATCTTCCACCGCCCCCGCCAAGCCTTCGGCGAAATCTCCGCCCTCTCCGGCCCAGCCCTCGACGCCCGCCCCACCCCCACCCGCACCTTCTGGTGGATGGACTACCCCGACGGCCGCTACTACGTGAAAACCGGCGACCCCATCATCGCCGAACCCCTCCCCACCGACCGCATGATCGCCGGCATCCACCGAATGCTCACCCGAGCCCAGCGCTACCACCAGGAATTCCCCGCCTGAAGTTCGATGCCATCCAGCCGACCAGACGGGCACGATACTTATATGGCCAAAAGTAAGATCACAGTGACCGTTGATCAAGAGGTGGTCGAGCAGGCGCGCAAACTCGGCGACGCGCATGTGTCCGCGGTGGTCAACGCCGCATTGACCGAGCACGTCGAACGGATTACACACAACGCCGCCCTGGGCGATCTCCTCGACGGGTGGGATGACGAGTCCGGTCCTGTTTCCGACGCGGATATGCGAGACGCCGCAGCGGCATTCGATGAGCTCGACGCAGCGAGCGAACGGCGCGAGACCTCGTGACCAGTCGTTCTCGATTCGGATGGGCTGTCAGCACTGTGAGGTGCTTGTGCCCGCCGTCATCTGCGCGGAAGTATGCCGGGGTGTTGCCCGAACTCGCCGGGTCGAGACGCTGGTTTCCCGCAAACCCCATGACCACCCATGGCAACGACCCGTGGCCATCGTGCCCACCGACTTCGACATGGCCCGACTCGTCGGCGCGATATTGCACGGCGCACAGGTCGGCAGCCGGTACCTCGCCGACGCCCACGTCGTCGCACTGTGCGCTCGTTACGGCGGCGGACTGGTGATCACCTCGGATCCCGACGACATCCGCCAACTCGCCGCAGCCGTTCCATCAGCTCGAATCATCTCCCGAAGCCCTGACTGAACCGGATTCTGACCGACATTCGGATTATTCGCTTCAGATTCTGCAGCGAATAGACGCTACTTTCACTGCATGACGAGCCGTAGGTATATCTGGGAGTCCGCCGACTGGCCGCACTACACCTACGATGCCGCCCTGCTCGCCAAGCCCACCGAGGCCGTCGCGCTCGCACAGGGCCGCCTGCACGGCCGCCTCATGGACGCCGACGATGCCACGCAAGACAAGGTCGAGTTGGACGCGCTCACCACCGACGTCGTGCAATCGAGCGCCGTCGAGGGCGAGTTGCTCGATGTGGCATCGGTCAGATCGTCCATCGCCCGCCGACTCGGCGTCGACATCGGCGCAACAACCCCCTCTGATCGCAGAGTCGACGGTGTCGTCGACATGATCCTGGATGCCACACGCCATCACGACCAACCAGTAACAGCGGAGCGCCTTTTCGGCTGGCACGCCGGTCTATCACAGAATTTGAACATAGAATATTGGTAACAGCAGCTTCAGAAGTTCTCACTGGCTATCCGCCAGAACCTGATGCCGATCACCGGCAGTCTCCTCCACTGCGAATACGATGACCGTCCCGACAGTTTATAACCGTCTTGACCTGGAAATCCGATCGAGAGACAGGACCTAACCCGTATTACCTCGGTTCCTGAAAGGTGGATACCATTCTTTTGGGTGAGTCTCTATTGTTTCAATTTCGCCGTATTCGTCATTGATAATTCTAAAGCATGTGTATGTATGCGGGTAGTTCTCTGCGTCCATTGCGTCGTTGTTGGTAGTCACCCGAAGTTCCCCGTTTGCACTGCCAACCATACGAAGCTCGGCAGAAAAACTGCCGTCACTACTGCGAAAAACGTCCACGTCGCCAAGCGGGTGTGCCGCCTTAAAGGTGAGCTGCCAAACAGTCTCCCAGCAACCATCGCCCATGTCCCTGACGCTTCCCCAGGTTGTCTTTTTGATGTTGGAGGCGGAGTACTCGTAGCTCTTGGAAGACATTATGGCGTCACCTTTGCAATCCATTCCAACGTCGCGTTCAGTGTTTCAAACGATCGCGGATGGAATATCGTCTCATCAGGAACCCCTTCACCTACTGCTCGCACCTCGACGTGCCCTCTTTCGAGCAGTTGCTGGTAGACGTTTTCAGGAATCCTTCCCACGATTACGGTAGAGGGGGAATTGGGGTCCACGCGAAGGCCCCATTCGTATGCTGACTGAAATCCGGGAGAGTCTCCACCTGCGACTTCATGTGTAAAGAATGATCCTGGTCGGCTCATTAATCCTCCATGTGTAGCTGCTTGCCCGGCATTGGCATCGAGCCCGTTGTTTACGATATTGTTCGCGTTGTCCAGGGACGTTCCGTGTGCAAATTCACGATATTCTGGAGTAAGCCCCAGCGGGTCCGACCACTTTGTTGGGTTGTGTGGGTAGGAGTGAGGATTTGGAGCTGGAGCGAGTCCAAGTGGGTCGGCAGTGAGAAATCTGCCTGTTTCCGGGTCGTACGTTCGAAAACTGTTATGATGTAAACTCGATTCGGCATCCTCGTATTGTCCATGATACCGAAGAGGTGTACTTGTTGCACCAGTCCAGAGGTTGCGCCCCCAGAGGGTTCGCTTGGACATTCCTTGACGTTCAGCAGTGTGCGGGTTAATTAGTTCATCTGGGCATCCGGTGAGGTCGGTAACGACAATGGAAGATACAGCCACCGACATCTGCTTCACAGACTGGGCCGCAGGGGTCAGCGTCCCAGGAATATAGTGCCAGCAGGTCACCGAGTCCTTTTGAGACTCCTCAATTAGACAAGTCGCCTCATACACATAGGACGTCTGCTGAATTACTTCCTGCGTGGTGGTGTCCAGTCGCGCTTTGCCCACCCTGCGCGCATGAGCATCGTAGTTGTAGCACCACCATTCACCTTCGGGCGTGTACACATCGGTCAGCTGATCGAACGCGTTGTACCGATAGTGCCAGACTGCTGGTTTACGGGAGATTCGTGTCGTGACTTTTCGGATGAGCCAGCCAGCAGGGTCGTAGTAGTAGTGGTTGCGGCCATCTCGAACGAGGAGATTGTTGTGGTACTCGCGGCCTTCCATGGACACCCGCTGGGATTGCGCGGGCGGTGGGTTCCTGGTCGGAGAGGGGAGGCTGGCGGTGATGTTGGAGAGGGGGTCGTATTCATAGGCTTCGGCGACCTCAGCATCACGGGTGATGGTGTTGGCACGACCGATGGGGTCGAGGGCGTACGTGGCGCGGGATTGGCCAGTGTCGGGGCGGGTTGTGATGTGGTCGGTTAGATAGCCGTCGGGGCGGTATGTGTAGTCGTCGCGGCGGATCGTGAACGGATCAGGCCGCGCGATCGGAGTGTCGCCGAAGTCGAGAGAGAAGGTCGCGGTAGGGAATCCAGTGACTTCCTGCGTGGCGATGTTGCCGTTGCTGGTGAAGGCTCGGTCGATTTGGACTTCGCCGATGCGCCAACCAATGAGGCGACCTGCGCGGTCGTGGTTGAACGAGATGTCGGCGCCATCGGCGTCCAACGCCGTAACTTGGCCGAGTACGTTGTGGCGCCAGGTAGTGACCGCACCTGAAGGGGTGGTTCGGCGCACTCGTCGACCGCGGTGATCGTAGTCGTTGACCATCGGAGGTTGGTCGTCGAGCGTTTGGGTGGCGACTTGCCCGGTGGGGGTGTAGGTGAATTTGAGAGTGTGGGTGAGGGTTTCATCAGTGCCGTTGATCGCGGTGAGGATGCGTCCGGCGGGTCGTGGGTATAGGCGAGGTATTCGCCGGAGTCGGCGGTGATGGAGGTGAGGTTGCCGAGGATGTCGTGGCGGTGGTGGCGGGTGATCCCGGTTGCGGGGGTGACGGTGGCGATGCGTCCCGTGACAGCGTGGGTATATGTGGTTGTGGCGCCGGTGTAATCAGTTTCCGAGACCAAACGACCGGCGAGGTCATAGTCGTAGGTCCAGCGCTGGCCGAGCGGGTTGATGACCGCTGTCAGTTGGCGTTCGGTGTTGTACAGGTAGCGGGTAGTCGAGCCGTCGGGTTCGGTCCGAGTAGCGACCTTGTCGAAAATGCCGTAGGTGTAGGTGGTGACGCCACCGATGCGGTTGGTGTGGGTGAGGAGGTTGTTTTCGCCGTCGTAGGTCCAGGATTCAGCGAAGCCGTCGGGGTCGACTCGACGAGCTGGTCGTCCTTCGGGGTTCCACTCGTAGCGGGTGGTGTGCCCGAGCGCGTCGGTGACCTCAGCAGGACGGCCGAACTGGTCTCGGCGGATGGTCGTAGTCGCACCGTAGGGGTCGGTCACCGTGACGGGGAGACCGGCGGGATCGACGCCGACGTGGGTGACGGCACCGTCAGGATCACGGACTTCGATGACTGCGCCGCACGCGTCGTGGGTGTATTCGGTTCGCGCGCCTCCGGGGTCGGTGACAGCGACGAGGTCGCCCGCCTTGTCCCATTCCCGAATCGCGGTTGTGCCATCAGGATTGGTGATCGTGGTGGGCCGGTTGCTGTACGCGTATTCAATGCGGATGTCGCTGCCGTCGGGACGGGTGATCGTCGCGACATCACCGTCTTCGGTGTACGTGTACCGGGTGACCGCGCCATCAGGTTCGGTCACGGCGAGTGGTTTGCGTGCTGCGTTGTAGTCAATGTGGCGGTGGCCGCCGTCGGCGTTGCGGAAGTCGCGCAGGCGAAGGTCGTTGTCGAAGCCGTAGCCGGTGACGCCGCCGCGGGAATTGGTGAGTCGGGTGAGGCGGCCGGTGCCGTTGCCTAGTTCGAGGTATTCGAAGTCGGCGTTCATTACCCCGTCGAGGCCGCGTTGGGCGATGACGCGCCCGGATTCGTCGTAGGTGTTGGCGACCCAGGTGCCGTTGGAATCGGTCCACGACAGCATGCGGTGGTGTTCGTCGTAGGCGAACCGAGTGGTGCCGCCGACGCCGTTGACCACGGTGGTCAGCTCGCCGTGCTCGTAGCCGAATTCACGGACGCGGGTGAGGGTTTCGAAGCCATTTGCTTCGCCCGCGACCGAGATCGCGGTCACGCGGCCGTTGGCCGAGTCGAGCACAACACGGTAGCCACCGGAGTGGGTGACCTCGGTCGGGTCGCCGTTGGTGTTGTAGTGGAACCTGATCCGGTTGTGGTGGCGGTCGGCAATCGCAGAGATCGCGAAATTGCCCAGCAGCGCGTCCAGGCCGTCGAGGACTGGTTCGGGGGCGAAGTGCCACACCAGTTCTCGGTCGGGATCCCAGAGCCGGTAGCCACCGACTTCAGTCCGCGTCAGCTTCCACCGTTGACCTCCGGCGATTGGCTCGACCCCTACGCCGACTTCGGCGTGCGGGTAGGCCAACAGCATGCCGTCTTCGAAAACGACTGTCACGCAGTCAGCTTCGACGACAACGCGCATGTCGAGGGTGGCTGACCAAGAGGGCCCGAACCAACGGCCGAACCGATAGTTGGAGTGGTGGGCCCGCTTCAGAGCCAGGCGGAGGATGCCTGGCAGGTCGAGATCGGTTAGCGGTAGTAGGAATTCGCCGGTGGCGAGGTTGACCGGATCGCCGCCCTCCTCGGTTTGGTCCCGGGTGGAATCGGTCTTCGGTGGATCCTGCTGGGCGGTGTCGCCGACACTGTCCTGGCCGTTTGCCCCGCTGTCGGTTTGAGCGCGGGGTTCGGGAGCAGCGTTCTGATCGGGTGTAGCGGGGTCGCTATCGTGGGCGCCTGGGCTGGTTCCGTCCCCTTCAGGGTTGCCGCTGTTGTCCGGGTCGGGTGTCGGTTTCCCGGATTCTGGGTCGGCTGGTCCGTTGTCACCGTCGTGGTGGGTCGGCGTGCCGTCATGCTGGTCAGGGGTGGAGTTGTCGCCGTCCGGTGACGGAGAGTCCGGGCTCGGACTCGGGCTGCCACCATCGGTATCGGGGGCAGGCTTGCCCGATGAATCATCGGTGCCGTTCGGCGACGGCGTGTTCTCCGGCGACTCTGGTGAACCGTTGCTCGGGGCCGCGGAATCGGTGTCCGGATTTCGCGGGGTCTCGGGCGCCGATTCGGGATTCGGGTTAGGCGTGTCCGACGGGGTAGCGGCCGGGTTGGTCGGCGATGCCTCTCCCCCGTTCCCGCCCGGGTTCGCCGGCACATCGGGTGTGGCGGCCGGCGGATTCGGCGCGGGCGAATCACCAGTGTTCCCTGCGGGATTCGTGCCCGGCGACGACGGACTGTCCGGCACGCTCGCAGGCTGGGTAGGCGAGGTCGGGGCGCTGGGCGACTCAGGCGCATTTCTGCCCGCGGCACCCGCGGCATTGTCGAGAACGGTGCGCCCGGTATTGCCTGCTCCGATGACATCGTCGGCCCGATTCGCCACAGTAGCGGCAGCTTTCGCCGCGCCACCAGCCCCGCCGGTGGCCAGCGTGGTCAGCGCATCACCGGTCAGCGCGCCCAACGCTTCGGATGGGTTGGTTTTGAACCCCGCGAGCATCGCCGATGCGGTCGCTTTCGGGTCCGCCGCGGCGAGCACCATCCCGGTGCTCAGGTCCGACATCTTCGACAGGTACTCGGCCGGATGGGTGATGTTGTAAGCATCGACCGGGCTGATCGACCGCACGAACTGCACCATGCCCGTCAGCGAGGTCAGCAACCCGGACACGAAGTTGGTTTGCGCATGCTCCAGCGCGGCGTTCAAGTCGTCGAAGTTACTGCCCCACCGCGACAGGAACGGTGGTTCCGTCGGCGCGGTTTCGGTCGCCGCGGTGATTGCCGACACTGCGGTGTTGGCGGCGTTATCGCGTTGGGTGCGAGCACCATTGAGGATCGCGCGTGCCTCGTTGCGGATATCGGTCCACGTATCCGTGAGGTTCTTACCTTTGCGCTGGTCGTCGGTTTGAGCGTTCCAGCCGTTCTTGCGGTCGCGCTCCTCGCGGTCAGCGGCCTCCCATTTCGCGATCGCGTCCGAGGCTTTGGCTTGGGCTGCGGTGACCTCGTGGAACCAGGCGTCCAACGCGGTTTTGGCTTTGCCCATCGCGTCGGCGCCGTCCCACCACAGCTTCGGCTGTTTCGCGAACTCCTCATGGAATGCCGACGACGCGTCACCGGACCAATCCGCGACGTCGATCTTGCGCAACGCGTCACCGGTTTGGTCGATTCCGGTTCCGATCTTGCCCAGATGCCCGGCGACCTCGGTGATCTTGGCGGGGTCGCCTCGGATCAGCTCTTTCGGATCGGTGGTTTCGCCGAGTTCCTTCTCCGGCACCGCGCCACCGGTCGCGTCGACGACCTTGTCGCCGAGATCGTCGAGCCAGTTCGATAGCCCGTCAGCGCCAACAGCTTTCGCGACCTTGGACTCGGCGTCGAGAACAGTGTTGTAGGCCTGGCCGACCTTCTCGGTGGCCGTCTCGAGCCCGTCTTCGATCTTGTCGCCGAGGCTGTTGACGAAGTCCCCGATACCCACGAACTATTTCCCCCCCACGAGCTGCTTGTTGTGCTTGTTGGATCTCGGCAGCCTTCGCTGCCGCGCCCGTATCGGCCAGGAACATGTCACCGAGGCTGTCTTGTTCCGGGACGTCATCGGAGGCCAAGTACTGTCCGACCTGGCCCAACATCGACACGTTGTCGCGCATATGAGAGAAAGCGTCACCGAATGATTCCGCGCTGTACTGCGGGTTCGTGACCGTGTTGAAGTTGCTGTTGTCCCAGACCTGGCCCCAGTCCATCGCCTCGATATCGGCCTTGCTCAGGTGCGGGTTGCCCGCCAGATGGGTGAACATCTGCTTGAACGTGTTCGAGAACTGCTCGTCCATCTCGTGGTAGCGGCCCGCCGACAGGTCCAGGACCTGGGCGATCTCGTTGCCCGACTGAACCAGCGCCCGCACACCCCACGACCAGCGTTCGGTGAAGGTCTCGAAGCAGGTTTGAACGTTGACCTTCCCCGCCTCCATCGCCGACATCGTCAGCTGGGCGAATCCGCGCCCGACCGCACCGGTCTCACCGACACCGAGCTCAGACAGCTCGCTGATGATGCCGTTGATACCGGTCGCCGCCTGAGTCAACAGGGCAGGATCGATATTCAAATCCGCCATCAGCCACGCCCACCGTCAGCCGACGGCTCCTCGGACAATTCCGGCGGGAACGACATCGGCGCCGCACTCAGCATGTCGACGGCAACACCGGTCGGGTCAGGTTGTGCTGCGGCGAACTCACGCAGACGACGTCCCAGGAAGGTATGAAAGCGGTAGGACTGGTCGGCGAGGACACCGCGGGCGGTCATGAATCGCGCGTACTCCTCGACCCCGGTGAACACGCACAACCACGCCATACCGGCGGACTCCACCGTGAACACCCGGTCCTCCGGGCCGACCAACGGCACCAACAACGCCGACGACTCGAACGCCGCCGTCAACTCGCTGGGCACTCCGAACCCCGCGTAGAACGCCGCGATCTCCGACTTCAACCGCGCAGAATCGACAACGACAACAGACATGTCCGCTGACACCCTCCCCTCGGACACCATTCCGTAGCCACCGTAACGAACCAGCGATGACGTTCCAAGGTTGAGAATGAGATTTCACATAACTCTCACGACCCTGCCCGCGATAGTTGACCTAGCCGGATCAGACAAATTCAGATAATCTGAATTAATGACCACGATGTCTGCCGCCGAGGCATCCAGAAACTTCTCGGCCGTTCTGAGCCGCGCCGAACACGGTGAGACGATCCGTATCGTCCGCCATGGGCGGACGGTTGCGACCGTCTCTCCGCCGATCAAGAAGACCGGTCTGACCCTTCGGCGCGCGCTGGAGGAGTCCGACACACCGCCCTTCGACGACGATTTCGCTACCGACATCAACGAGGCGCTCGCCATGGTTACCGATGAGCTGGAGGACCCATGGGGCGACGACTGATCCTCGACACCGGAGTGTTGATCGCTTATGAACGTGGGACCATCGATCGCGCAGCTTATGACAACGACGAATTGGCGATAGCGGCAGTGACAGTCGCTGAGTTCCGCGTCGGCATCGAACTCGCCGATACGGCGGAGCGTGCGGCACAGCGTTCGCGGCGCCTTGCCGTTCTCCTCGACGACATCGACATTCTCGAGTACACCGACCAGACTGCCACTCGCCACGCACAGCTACTCGCGCATGTCCGCCGATCCGGGAAGCCGCGCGGCGCCCACGATCTGATCATCGCGGCGCACGCGGCGGAATCGGGTCGCACGGTCGTATCCCTGGATACGAAAGCCAAGTTCGCCGACCTGCCTGGCGTCACCGCGATCACCCCGTAGGGTCCGACCGGGCCGACAAAGATGCTCCGCACGACAGGCGGTCGTGCGGAGCATCTTTGCGTCGAGAGTCAGGCGGGAACGCCCACTGGTTCATTAGCTGCGATAGGTGTGGCCACCTGGCGGGAGCGCACCGCACCGAGGCCGAGGAGGGCGAGACCACCTGCACCCCAAGCGATCAGGACCGTCAGCGGGGCGATGGCACCTGCACCGTCGAAGTAGGCGACCGAGCGGAGTAGGGATGCGGCGGCGCCGGGTGGGAGGAGTTGGCCGAGGGTTCCCCAGGGCTGGGGCAGGAGTTCGGGGGCTGAGGTGGCGGCGGAGAAGGGGTTGCCGATCAGGAGCATGGTGAGGGCGCCGAGGCCGATGCCGGGGCGGCCGATGGCGGCGGCGAGGCCGACGACGGTGGCGGAGACGGCGAAGGAGGCGAGGCCGGCGATGGCGGCTAGTTCAAGGTAGGAGCCGGGGAGGATCGAGAGCCAGGTGTGGAAGACCAGGGTGCTCAGGAGGCCGCCTGCGATGGCGAAGGTGGTCAGGCCCGCGAGGCGGGCGCCGAAGACTGGGATCAGGAGGGTGAGCAGGACGCCTGCGGCGATGCCGGACATGACCAGCGGGAGGACCATCGAACCGAAGCCTGCGCCGCGGGGGTCGTCGGGGTCGGTGGCGATCACGTCTTGGACCGCGGCGGCGGGGAGGCCGCTGAGCTGTTGGGCGACGGCGGTGAGTTGCTGGGCGACGGCGGGTGCCGCGGCAGAGGCGACCATGACCTGTGGTGCGCCGTTGCCGGTGACGATGGCGCCGTAGATTTCCCTGTCGGCCAGCGCATTTCGCGCCGCGGTCGCATCGGCGACGGTGGTGATCTCGAAGGCGCCGGGATCGCGCTGCTGCAGTTGCTGGGCGACCTGGGCAGAGGCGGGTCCCGCGACGGCGATCGGCAGGTCGCGCGGGGCGATATTGACGGTAGGCCAGGCGAAGGCGATCAGCATCAGCGCCTGGATCGCGGTGGCCGCGAGCCCCAGAGCTACTGCTCGGCGGGTGATCGTCATGGCGGTTTCTCCCCTTAAAGCGAATGTTCGTTCTTTTTGACGTTTCTACCGTGACACCACCCACCGCCGCTTGTCAAGAACGGACATTCGTTTTACTTTTGACCCATGCCCCGAGTCAGCGAAGAACACCTGGAACGCCGCAGGCAGCAGATCCTCGACGCCGCGCAGCTGTGCTTCGCCCGGAAGGGCTTTCACGAGACCTCGATGCAGGACGTGTTCGCCGAATCGCAGATGTCGGCGGGCGCGGTCTACCGATACTTCACCAGCAAGAACGAGATCATCGGCGCGCTCGTGCACCGCACGATGGGACCGTTGCGCGTGCGGCTCGCCGAGATCGTCCGCAGCGAAACACCCCCTCCCCCAGCGGAAGTCATCCGGCTGCTGACCACCGAGATCGTCAGGCGCAGTGGGCCCGACGGACCGCTGCGGCTCGCCCCGCAGGCATGGGCACTGGCATTGGTCTCGGACGAGACCGCGGTCCCGGTCCGCCACGCCATAGCGTCGATGCGTGAGCTGTGGTTCGAGTACGCGGACCGGTTGTGCGAATCCGGCTGGCTGCCGCCGGGTACTGATTCCGATGCGATCGCCAAGACGCTCATCGGCTTGCTGCCCGGGTTCATCCTGCAGCATCTGCTGCTCGGGGACGTCGAGCCGGACGATTTCGCCCGCGGTCTCGCGATCATGCTGCCGGGACCGCCACACCACCACCCAGGGTGAGCAATGACACTGTTGCCACCGGCGTCCAACGGGTAGGTTCGGGTGCGGCACCGGAGGGGGTCCCGAGCGCCGGACATCGTTGAATATCGATCCGACCAGGGAGTTACCTGTGACAATTCACCGTCGAAACCTTCGATCGCGCGGTCTGGCCGCCTTGGCGACCGTCACCGTGGCGGCCGCGCTGCCCGCCGCCATGGCAGGCTCCGCGCAGGCCAGGATGATCGGTGGATTCGAGGTGGGCGGCGCGATCGAGATCGAGTACGACCAGGCGGGCGGCCCGGCGCTGGGCGACCCCACGTCCCCGGAAGCCGATGCGGCGGCGGGCGGCAAGTACCAGACCTTCGCCAACAACGCGGCCATCTACTGGCACCCCGACACCAACGCCAACACCGTCGCCGGCCAGATCCGCGACAAATTCGCCCAGGTCGGCAACGAGTCAGGCCAGCTCGGCTACCCGGTCACCCGCGAAGAGTCCGCGGTGGGCGGTCGCTTCAACCACTTCCAGAAGGGCTCGATCTACTGGTCCATCGGCACCGGCGCGCACCAGATCAGCGGCCCGATTCGCGACAAGTGGGCAGCGCTTGGCTGGGAGTCGAGCCCACTCGGGTTCCCGCTCACCGATGTCTCCGCGGCGGGCAAGGGCGACGGCCAGTTCACGATGTTCCCGACCGGCGCCATCTACTGGACGTCGAAGACCGGCGCGCACGCGGTGTGGGGCAGCATCCAGGCCGACTGGATCCGCGCGGGCGCCGAGGGCGGCCGCTACGGCTACCCGACCAGCGACGAATACGACTACCAGGGCGGCAAGGCCCAGGATTTCCAGGGCGGCAAGATCACCTGGAAGCCCAGCAACTGACGCGCTACGGCGCGAGCAAGCCCTGACGGGCTCGGCTCGCGCCGGACAGGGCCAGCAGCAGCATGGTGGTGAGGGCGCCGTCGTCCAGGCCTTCGGCGGGGAAGGTGTAGCGCAGGATCACGTCGCCCAGCTGGCCACGGGCGATCAGGGTGACCGAACCGAACTGGATCTCGTTGTTGCGCTCGGCGACGCGCTTGTGCAGGGCAGCCTTGAGCGGACGATCCCAGGCCAGCACGCTGGTCAGCGACAGCACGGTGAGGCCGGGGGCGAGGGTGACGGCGCGGATCGAGCACAGGGCGCCGTCGTATTCGAAACCCAGCGACCGGTCGGCGTCGACGCGGACTTCGATGTCCTGCATCTGCAGGCAGGCGCCGGCGCGGGCCTGCAGGTCGAGTTCGGGGGTGAGTAGCGCATCCATGTCGGCTCCGTCGTGACTGTCGCTCATTTGGCGCCACCGAAGCGACGGTCGCGCTTGGCGTATTCCAGGCACGCGTCCCACAGGTTACGCCGGTCGAAGTCGGGGAAAAGCGTGTCCTGGTAGACGAATTCGGCGTAGGCGGCCTGCCAGATCAGGAAGTTCGAGCTGCGGAACTCGCCGGAGGGGCGAAGGAACAGGTCGACATCGGGCATATCGGGTTCGTCGAGGTATTTCGCGACGGTGGCTTCGTCGACCTTCTCCGGGTCGATCTCGCCCGCGGCCACCCGGCGCGCGATTTCCCTTGCGGCGTCAGCGATTTCGGCCCGGCCGCCGTAGTTGACGCACATGGTCAGCGTCATCACGTCGTTGTCCTTGGTGAGCTCTTCGGCCACCTCGAGTTCCTTGATCACGCTGCGCCACAGGCGAGGCCGGCGGCCTGCCCAGCGCACGCGCACACCCATCTCGTGCATCTCGTCGCGGCGGCGGCGGATCACGTCGCGGTTGAAGCCCATCAGGAAGCGCACCTCGTCGGGGCTGCGGCGCCAGTTCTCGGTGGAGAAGGCGTAGGCCGACAGCCACTTGACGCCGATCTCGATGCAGCCTTCCACGGAGTCCATGAGCACGGCCTCGCCGCGTTCGTGCCCGGCGGTGCGCGGCAGGCCACGCTCCTGGGCCCAGCGACCGTTGCCGTCCATCACCAGCGCGACATGGTTGGGCACGAGCTCCGGCGGGATCGCGGGCGGGCGCGCGCCGGAGGGATGCTGGGACGGCGGGCGCACGGTGCGGGTGCCGTCCTTGCTCGCGGGAGAAGAGTCACGACGCAGGATCACGGCATCCATCCTGCCTGATCGCCGGGTGCGGGTTGCACGGGCTCCGGGTTGACCGGCGGACCGGTCGCCGGTCGAGCTACTCGTGGGCATCGAGTGGGCCGCGCGCGCTGCGACCGGCTCGCGGAGGTGAGCGCTGGGTGGGGCCTTCGGCCTGGTCAGCCGACCCGGCCGACGACAGCGTCGTCGGACCGATCCGCTGCGATGCGGGACCGCTCGATCAACGGCAGCGTGCGCAGCTGACGTTCCAGATGCCACTGCAGATGGGCGGCGACGAGACCGCTGGCCTGGCGGCGGACATTGTCGGGGACGCTGTCGATGTAGGCCCACTCCCCCTTCAACAGGGCGACGAGCAGATCGAGCACCCCGGTGACCGGCGTGCTCGCACCCGGCGGGCGACAGTGCACACAGACCGCGCCGCCCGCTGCCACGTGGAAGGCGCGGTGCGGGCCCGGGGTGGCGCAGCGGGCGCATTCGTCGAGCGCGGGTGCCCAACCGGCGAAACCCATGGCGCGCAACAGGTATGCGTCAAGGATCAGTTCGTGGGGGCGCTGCTTGGCGGCGATCGCGCGCAGGGCACCCGCGGTGAGGACGTGCAGTTTCGGGGCGGGCGCGCGTTCTTCGCCCGCGAGGCGTTCGGCGGTTTCGAGGATCGCGCACGCGGTGGTGTAGCGGCCGTAGTCGTCGATGATGTCGGCGGCGAAGGCCTCCACGGTGATCACCTGGGTGACGATGTCGAGTGTGCGGCCCGGGTGCAATTGCACGTCGATGTAGGAGAACGGCTCGAGCCGCGCCCCGAACTTCGACTTGGTGCGCCGCACCCCCTTCGCCACCGCCCGGACGAGTCCATGCTGCCTGGTCAGGAGCGTGACAATGCGATCGGCCTCGCCCAGCTTGTGCTGGCGAACCACCACTGCCTCATCCCGATACAACCGCACGCGCCCAGTCTTCCATGCGGGCCCGACACCACGGTCACGGACACGGATCAGGACTGGAGCAGACCGGCGATGAGCAGCAGCAGCGACTGCTGGGTTT
The DNA here is from genome assembly GCF_054031145.1 of Nocardia sp. FBN12. NCBI lineage: Bacteria > Bacillati > Actinomycetota > Actinomycetes > Mycobacteriales > Nocardiaceae > Nocardia > Nocardia sp. FBN12. The sequence goes on along the minus strand of NZ_CM132926.1, from coordinate 454,396 downwards.
CGACGCGGGCGCGGTCGGGGTCGTCGGCGTGGGCGACGATGAGCGAGGCTTCGGTGATGGCGCTGAGCAGTAGTTGCGCGAGTACCGGGACCGGAGTGACCGGGATCAGGCCCGCGTCGGTGGCGCGTTGTAGTTCGGCGGTGATGAGGCCGAGTCCGTGGCGCGCCTCGAATTCGCGGAAGGCGGGCCAGCCAAGGACGGTGGGGGCGTCCATCAGCACGATGCGCAGCATTTCCGGGCGGGCGCAGATATCGAGGAACCGCGCCAGACCAGCGGTCATGCCACCGATGACGTCGGCGCGGTCGACAGCGGCGACGGCGGTCTCGATCTCCGCGGTGGCCTCGGTCTCGATCTGTTCGAGCACAGCGAGGAACAGTCCGCGCTTGTCGCCGTAGTGATGGTGCAGGGCGCCGCGGGTGACACCGGCGGCGGCCACCAGCTGTTCGGCCGAGGTACCGGCGAAGCCGCGCTCGGCGAACAGGCTACGGCCTGCCCGCTCGAGCGCGGCTCGGGTGGTGCGGGAGCGATCCTCCTGGCTACGGCGCTGCATGGAGCCGAGTGAACTCCACGATCAGTTCGGTGAGCAACTCCGGCCGGTCCTCGGGGATGAAGGTGTAGGAATTGTCGATGGTGCGCAGGGTCGCCCGGGGTAGGTCGGTGACCAGGCGTTCGGCCAGCGTCATCGGGAACAGTTTGTCCTCGGTCGACCAGACGACGAGCACCGGCAGGTCGACCTCGGCGAAGCGTGCGGCGGCGGCCGAGGTGAATCGCTTGTCGACGCCGGCCGCGAACCTGCGCAGATCGTCGCGGATGGCGGCGCTGCGCCGGGCGGGTCGCAGATAGGACTGCGCGATGTCTTGCGGCAGATCGTGTTTGGTGACCAACCCGAATCCGAGTGGCAGGCGCTGGATGAACCTGAACCGCATCGGCGCCAGCAGCGGGCGGATCACGCCGGGAACCTTCGCCACCTTCAGCAGATCCGCGAAGGGCCGCGGCGGGAACGTTTCGTAGCAGTCGACGGCGGCCAGGACGACGCGGCCGATCCGTTCGGGTCTGCGCGTCATCAGGATCTGGGTGAGCGCGCCGCCGGTGTCGTTGGCGACGATCGTGACGTCGGTGAGGTCGAGCGCGTCGAGGAACTCGGCGATGAGATCCGCGAGGCCGGTGGGCGAGAGGTCGGCGGCGGGCACCGGGATCGAATGCGAACCGAGCGGCCAGTCGGGCGTGAGACAGCGGTGTCCGGCGGCGGCGAGGCCGGGCACCACGCCGCGCCACAGATCGGCGTTGACGAGCAGTCCGTGGACGAACACCACCGGCGATCCGGTGCCGGTGTCGTGATAGCGGATGCGGCCGGATGACAGGGCGATCTCGTGCGCCGGGCCGAGTGCTGAGCTGATTCCCATGGGGTCCTCCCCTGGTCGAATGCTGGGCCAGTCCACTGTTACATACATTCGGTATGTATGTCTATACCCACCCTAGGGGATGTGGACGAGTGACCAGGTTCGCGTTACGGTCGAGCCAACTACCTGGAGAGACGGAGCTCACATGTCCGCGCCCGACCACGTCGCGCCGAATTCCCCGGCCGATCTCGGCCTCACCGAACTGTCAACGGCCATCGCCGAGGGCGCCGTGTCCTCGGTCGCGGCCGTCACCGACGCGCTCGATCGGATCGAGGCGTCCCAGCCGACGCTCAACGCGTTTCGGGTCGTGCGTCGCGCGGCCGCGCTGCGGGAAGCGGCCGAGGCCGATGCGCGGGTGGCCGCGGGGGTGCGGCTGCCGCTGTTGGGCGTGCCGATCGCGGTGAAGGACGACACCGACATCAGTGGTGAGATCACCGCATTCGGCTGCGGTGGGGAGTTCACGCCGAAGACCGCCGACGCCGAATCGGTGCGCCGGTTGCGCGCGGCGGGTGCGGTGATCGTCGGCAAGGCCAATACCTGCGAGCTGGGACAGTTGCCGTTCACCAGCGGTGACGCGTTCGGGCACACCCGCAACCCTTGGGATCGCGCACGCACGCCGGGTGGGTCGTCGGGTGGGTCCGCGGCGGCGGTCGCGGCCGGATTGGTCCCTGCCGCACTGGGTTCCGACGGCGCGGGATCTGTGCGTATTCCGGCGTCGTGGACGAACCTGGTCGGGATCAAGCCACAGCGTGGGCGCATCTCCACCTGGCCGCTGGCGGAGGCGTTCAACGGGCTCACCGTCAACGGGCCGCTCGCGCGCACCGTGCGCGACGCGGCACTACTGCTCGACATCGCCGCCGGGCCGCACGACGGCGACCGGCACAAACCCGCGCCGATCGAGGCGAGCGCGGCGGTCGGGCGCGATCCCGGCAAGCTCAGAATCGCGCTCTCCCTGAACATTCCGTACACCGCGACCAAGACCACGCTCGATCCGCAGATCGCGGCGAGTGCGCACGCGCTGGCCGCCACGCTGCGCACGCTCGGCCATACCGTCACGGTGACAGGCCTGCACTACGGGTTGATGATCGGCGCCTCGTTCCTGCCGAGGTCGCTCGCGGGAGTCAGCCGGGTGCACCGGGATATGCCGGGTGCCGTCGTCGACCCACGGACCACGGCCAATTCGCGCATCGGCCGCGTTCTCAGCGGACCCGCTCTCACCGCGGCGCGGCTCGCGGAACCGTTGCTGCACAAACGAATCGGTTCGTTCTTCGACGACTACGACCTCGTGCTGGCGCCGACCACGGCAACCCCTCCCCCTCGGGTGGAGGAAATCGATGGCATCGGTGTCGGCGCGACCAACAACCTGATCACCGGCGCGTGCCCCTACACCTGGCCGTGGAACGTTCTCGGGTGGCCGAGCGTGAACGTGCCGGCGGGGTTCACCGATTCCGGGCTGCCGATCGGCGCGCAACTGATGGGCCCCGCCGACAGCGAACCCCTGCTGATTTCCGTTGCGGCCCAGCTGGAATCAGTGCTGCGCTGGGACAGCCACCGGCCCGCGCGCTGGTGGTGAGTCACAGCGGCGTTTTCAGCCACCAGCCGTCGTAGAGTTCCGCGCCGCTGGTGCCGCCGAGGACGAAGATCAGGCAGAAGTTCCTGGCCGGATCGTCGAATTGGATGTTGAGCCCGCCCATCACGGTGCCGGGCGTGCGGCCGACCAGATCGTGGACGATGATCCGGCCGCGCCCCGAGGGCCGTTCCCAGTTCTCTTCCCTGGTCGAGATCGCGTCCACGAACGGCTCGACAGTGCTCGGCGAGCGACTACCGTTGCACGACACCGTGACTCGCCGCACCGGATTGCTGTCACCATTGCAGCTGAGCCTGCCGACGTTGTCGTGTCGGTCGAGCGGAACTGGTTGATATTCGGTATCGACAGCCGCACAGCGCGCGCCTTGGAATCCGCTGGCGAACGGGGTACGCGGGAGCAGGTCGGGAAACGCTCGGACGATGTATTCGTAGGATTTCCAGGCTGATTCGGCAGTGGTCGTGGTCGGCGTCGAGGACGCGATGGGCGCCTCGGGGGTGGACCCACCGCGGGTCAGCACGGCGACGCCCGCGACCGCTGCGACCAAGAGCGCGACCACCGACCCGACAACCAGATACCGCCGACGGCGCGGACGAGGTGACGCGCCCCGGCCGTTGACAGGTTCGATCGGCGCCGCGACAGCACCGATCAGCCTGCCGGGCCGCGCATCCGGTGGCGGCGGCGTCGCCCGCACACCGGCGAGCCCGGGCCGCGCATCCGGAATCGACGGAGCCGCCCGCACGCCGGTGAGCCCGGCCTGACCGACCCGCATCGTGGGCGGGGCAGGCATCCCGAACGCTGCCGCCGCGGCGGCGGCGAGCGCACCGCAGCTCGAGTATCGATCGTCGGGGTTCTTGGCCAGCGCCCTGGCGATCACCGCGTCGATCGCCGGTGGCAGGCGTGGGTTCAGGTCCGTCGGCCGTGGTGGCGGTTCGGTGAGATGGGCGTTGAGCACCGCGGCCGCGGTCTCGCGGGGAAAGGGTTTGCGGCCGGTGAGCAGCTCGAACAGCGTGCATCCCAGCGAGTACAGATCGGCGCGATGATCGACGGCGTCGAGCCGGATGAGCTCGGGCGCCGCGTAGGCGAGCGTGGCCAGGAAGGCGCCGGCTTCGGTGAGCGCGGTGCCGTCGGTGCCGGATTTGGCGATGCCGAAATCGGCGACCAGGACCCGATCCGGTTCCCCCGGCCGCGTTTCCAGCATCAGGTTGGCGGGCTTCACGTCGCGGTGCAGCAGTCCGGCGCGGTGGGCCGCGTCGAGGCCCGCGGCGGCACCGGTGACGATGTGGAGCGTGTGGCGCGGATCCGGCACGCCCGCGCGCAACACCGCGGCCGCGTCGGTGCCCGCGATGTACTGCATCGCGATCCACAACGCACCGTCGGCCATGCCACGATCGTGGACCGCCACCACGTTCGGGTGGTCGATGCGGGCCGCGAGTTCGGCTTCGCGAATGAACCTGGCACGGAATTCCGGTGAGCCACTGTGGATCTCGCCCAAGACCTTGAGCGCGTCCAGACGTGGCAGGCGCGGATGGCGCGCAGCGTAGACGGTGCCCATGCCGCCACTGCCGAGCACCCGGTCGATCACGTATCCGGCGAACACGGAGCCCGGCCGCAGCCCGGCGGTCATTCGGCACGCACCAGCAGGCTGTATTGGGCGGCGGCCTTCTGCCTGATCTGCTGTTCCTCTGCGGAGAAGACCGTGGCGACGTAGCGCCCGTACGGCACGCGGCAGACATACCGCACCGCTGGGTTGTCACCCTGCTCGCCACAGCGGACGTCGGTGAGACCCGCCGGACCGGACACGGCTCGCATCGCGTCGTACATCGGGTCGGTGCGCTGGAGCGCTCGGCGCGCCTCGGTCGCGTCGGGGAATCGCTGCAACCCGTCGAAGCCGATCATCGCCAACACGTCGGTCGAACCCCGCTGACGCGAACCGAAGAGAAATCCCGCGTGTGGCCCGTACACCACCCCGCTGACGTGCACCATCGCCTTGGCGCCCGCGATCATGTCGGGGTCGATCAGGACGACGGCGGGCATCGACCATCGCCCCGGCTTCTCCGGCACCATCCGGCTCAGCATGTTCTCGGGATCGATCGGCAGGCTCGCGAACTGCTCCGGCGGGGTGAGCACAGCGTGGTCGAGTCCGGGGAGCTGCGCCTCGAATGCCTTGCTGATCAGCGTGGTCAGCGCCACTGGGTCGGGGGTGGTGTGTTCGGCCAGCACGCTCAGCACGAAGGTACCGCGGGCGATGGTGGCCGCCATGCTCGCCACGGTGGGCCGCCAATGCGCGTGGGCGGCAGGATAATTCGGAATACCGATGGCGACATTCTCGGTGCTCACCGCGGCGTCGGTGGCATCGATCGCCGCGGCGGCGGCGGTGGCGGCCGCCTGGTCCGGCATGCGCAAGGCCACCAGCATCAGCTTCCTCGCCGCGGCCGAATCAGCGCCGGAGACAACAACTCCCGACAGCATGCCGTGCTCGGTGAGCACCGCGCGGGCCTGCTCCGACAACACGCCCGAGACCTTGGCGGGGGTCGGCAACGGCGCGATCGGCTTCTCCTTGGTCGGCAGCGCGAGCGCGGGATCGGCGCGAGCCGGATTGACCATGATCTCGGCGAGCCGCATCGACTCGATGATGCGACCCGTGTACTCGGTGCCGGGTGGCACGGACAACGGAATATGCTGGTATTCGCCGTAATCCAGTTGTGCGAGGTCGACCTGAACCGGTTCGGCGGTGCCGGGCACCGTACAACCGGCGACGACAACAGCCAGGGTCGCGATGATCACGCCACCCACCTTGCGGGCATCACAGCGGCGCATGGGTCCACCACTTCTCACGCAGGTCCGCACCGTCGGTGCCACCGGTGACATCGATCCGGCAGAACGATCGGGCGGGACCGTCGAAATAGACGTACAGGAATCCGGTGACCACCTTGTCCTGCCCGATATTGTTGCCCCAGTGCAGGTTTCCGGTCCCCGAGGCGCGCTGCCACTGCTCGCTGCCCTCGACCTGGTCGGAGCTCGGCGGGATCAGCATCAGCGAGCGATCGGTATTGCAGATGATGTTCAGCGACAGGACGGGGTCACGATTTCCGACGCAGTGCATGCGCGCCCGCGGGCCGGCGATCTTGTCGGTGGGAATGTGTTCGATTCGCTCGTCGACCATGTAGCAGGCGGTCATCTCCTGATAGCCGATGCCGTACGGGTTGCGGGGCAACAGGTCGGCGAACGCGTCGGCGATGAAGTTGTACGCGCCCCACGCGGTGGCGGGCGGCAGTGGTGGCGGTGAGGTGGTCACCTGCGCGCCCGAAGCGGTGTCGCCGGATCTGGTGGCGCCGAGCGCGGCCGCCGTCACGATGGCGACGACCAGCACCGCCGCGGCTGCCAGCCGCACGCCTCGGCGGCGGATCAACTTCGCGAACGGGGTGCGGCGCGGCAACAACACAGCGGCGAACGGATCGGCGTCCAGCAGTTGCTGGACAGGATAGTTCGGACGGCCGGCGTCGCCCGCGGGCCGGGGCTCCGGGGCGCCCGCCGAGGACAACGAACCGGCCGCGCCGGGCTGGTTTGGGTCGACCGGCGTGCCGTCTTGCCCGGCCAGCGCATCGCGCGACGCCGCTGCCAGTTCACCGCACGAGGCGAAACGCTGCGCGGGGTCCTTCGCCAAGGCCTTGGCGATGACGGCATCGAAGGCCACCGGCAGGCCCGGTCGCAGCGTCGACGGCTGGGGTGGCACCTCGTGCAGGTGGGCATACATCACCGCCGCCGCCGTCTGACGCGGGAACGGGACTGTGCCGGTGAGCAATTGGAACAACGTGCAGCCCAGGGAGTACACATCGGCGCGGCGATCCACCCGGTCACCGCCGAGTTGTTCGGGAGCCACATAGGACAGGGTGGCGGTGAGCCCACCACCCGAGGCCAGCGTCGCGGTGTCCTCGGCCTGACGGGCAATGCCGAAGTCGGTGACCAACACACGATCCTGATGCCCCGGCTGCTCGGCGACAAGAATGTTCGCCGGTTTCACATCACGATGCAGCAGCCCCGCGCGGTGCACCTCATCGAGCCCGCGAGCGGCTTCGACGACGATGTGCACAGCACGTGCCAGGTCGAGCCCCGCGGGTTGGCGACGGATGAGTTCGGCGGCATCGGAACCGGCGACGTACTGCGTGGCGATCCAGAGTCGGCCGTCGGTTTCTCCGCGGTCACGCACGGCGACGAGGTTCGGATGTGCCAGCGCGGCGGCGAGTTCGGCTTCGCGCAGGAACCTGGCGCGGAACTCGGCGTCGGCGGCGTGGTCGTCGGCGAGGACCTTGAGCGCGTCGTGCCGGGGCAGCCGTGGATGGCGGGCCAGGTACACCGTGCCCATGCCACCGGCGCCGAGGCGTCGCTCGATCAGATAACCGGCGAACTCCGCACCGTCGGAAATACTCACCCGCCCGGACTCCCACGTTTCACAAGTCTGCCGGGACCCTTCCGGCAGGTAACCGGGCCGGCGACCCGAACTGCGGTCCCCGCCCGGAAAGCCGACCGGAAACCACCGGGTCCGATCGACGCCCGAGCGGACTATAACAGGATGAATCAGGCCGCGCGGTAGCTGAATTGCGATGCCCGAGCGCTACCGACCTGGTTCAACCCATCCTTCGAGGTCGCTCTTCGTGCCGGGCGGACAGCCGTCCCGGCCGGTTTGCCGGGGGAACATCAGCAGGCAACGTTGGGGGCCCGCGGCGCCGACCGCGGTGGTGACCAGGACCGCGATGGACGAACTATCGGCGACGCGACTGGTCGAGAAGCCGAGAGTCCCGGTGACGCCGCGATAGTCGGACTCGCGCAGCTGGACTGCGATGGCGGTGCGGTTCGGGTCGGCCAGGACGCCGCGACTGTTGCGCACCGCTTGGAGGAACAGCCCGCTCACGTCGAAGGCCAGACCGGTACGGTCGCCTGCCCAGGTGGGCCGGTAGTCGGTGAGGTCGGGGTAGCCGCGCAGGTCCTCGATCAGGTCTGCCAGCTCCGAGCACAGCTGTTCGTGTTCGAACGGGACCGGCTGGTCGCCGAGTTTGCCGATGCCACTGACGCAATCGGCGCCGCCGAGCATCACCGGCGAGGCCTTGGACACGTAGCGCACGGTGAGGTTGGCCGGGAGCGCGGCGGTGGCCTTCGGATCGGTGATCAGCCGGGTCACCGCGTCGTTGCCGAGGATCGCCGGACCGGCGCCACTCACGCAGCCGCGGCTCACCGCCTTGGCGAAGGTCGGGAAGTCATCGTTGCGACCCGCGAAGAACAGCAGCGTGCGGCGGTCGAACCCGGCGGTCTCGCACGGCGCGGGAAAACGGTAGAGCTGCTGCTGTTCGCGCCAGCTCATACTCTCCTGCGCCACACCGCGTGTGGTGAGTTCCTTCCGCACATCCTCGACGAGCGTGGTCACGTACAGATCACTGTCACCCTCGGGGTGATAGATCGCCACCTTGTCGTAGCGGGGAGCACCATCGAGATCGCGGGCGCCCTGCGCGTACTCGGCGACGAGGCGAGCCTGCACGGTATTGCTCGGTGCCGCTTGGAAATACAGCGGCGATGCCTGTTCGAGGCCATCGGCGGACAGCGTCGTCGCCACCGCTGGCACGCCGAGCTCGCCGAGACGAGTGATGGCCCTGCGGGTTTCGTCGTTGCTGCGATCGATTCCGACGACGCCGAGCACGCTGGGGTCACGTGCCACGAGTTCACGCAGCGGATTGTCGACCACCCAGCCGGCATGGCGCATATCGGAACCACCATTGGCGATGATGATGCGCAACAGCGGTTCCGATTCGTCGGAGGCCAGCAAGGCGCGACGCTGCTGCACCGCCAGCCCGGCCAGTTCCTCGACCTGGGCGTGCGGGTAGCGCACATTGGTGTCGACGTAGCTCAGGCCCGCGAAGTACACCAGGGAGACCAACGGCCGGTTCTGGTTGTTCTCGCGCGCGTCGGCCGCATCGGCGTTGAGCCGGAACACTTCTCGCTGCATCGCCGACAACTCGGGGTCGTCGGCGAAGGTCTGGCGGGGGTTGTCGCTGTAGCCGACGCATTCACCGTCGCGCAGGCTCACCGAGACCCCACCGGTCCACGGCCAGTGCGAACACTCGGCACCACGCAGCGGCGGAAAGTACACCAGCGTCGCGGCCACGGCGAGCACGATCGGGATCAGCACGCACAGCCCGACGAACCAGCTGCGCGCCGCCATCGGCGGCGCGGGCGGCAAGGCCAGTCCGCGGAATCGGGCATCGCTGACTCGGGGCATGGTGTCGGGCGGCAGGATCGCGCGCAACGGCAGGAACCAGGCGTCGGCCTGACGATGGGTGCGCCGGTTGTCGATCTCACGCACCCACTCCTGCAGCGGATCCGGCGGTTGCGGGGTCGGCGCGTCGGCGAGACTCTCCAGGGTGCGCAGTGGGCGCAGATCACTGATGTGCGAGAGCTCGCCGACCTCGCGGCTCGGTCCTTCATCGCGCAGTGCGACGACCACCAGTGGATCGAAAAGGCCGGTCTCGTTGCGGATTTCGTTGATCCAGGTGAGAATGCGCGCGCCGTCGCTGCCCTCGGTGAGACCACCGAACAAAGCCACCGGGTACGCGGTGCGCCGCCAGCTCGACGGGCGCCAGATCCGGCGCTTGTAAGCATCACGCAGGTCCTCGAGAAACGCGTGCACAAGGAGCTTGGCGACCTGCTCCTCGTTCTCGTCGATTCGGTGCGGCAAGGCGAGACGGGACGCGAAACCCAGGAAACTGCCGGACAATTCGGGCGCCAGATAGCGCTGGTGCAGGAACCACCGCGTCACCTTCGACATGCCGGGAATGCGCCCGGACACCCACAGCCACAACCGCAGCACCGGCCACAGTGCCAGCACAGCGAAGACCAGGCTCGAAATCATGCCGCCCGCAACACCTTCGGTGGCATCGGAGCGGTCGGTCGACGAACCGCTGCGTAGCAGTTTGGGCAGCCTGCGGCGCAGTTCGTCGGGCGCCTCGGATTCGTCGGACGTCACCCGCTGCCGGGTGAGCCAATCGGCGGTGCGGTAGCGCGGGAACTTGATCGCGCCCATCGCGGTATCGTCGACGGCGAAACCCGCCACGAGGTGCTGCACGATCGGGAGGCAGTGGCCGGGGATCTCCTGATCTCTGGCGTGCGGGCCCGCATCGATGGCGTTGAGGTCAGGGGTGAGCAGCATGGGCGGCAGGTCGGGCGTGTGCAGGTCGAGCTTGACGCGCGGCGTCGCCCGCCTGCCGCCGGATTCACTGAGCCAGCTGTAGATTTCGCCGACCAGCGCGGTGTGTCCGGCCACGCCGACCACCTCGACGATCGGGCGAGGCAACGCGCGCCGCCCGTGCACCAGTGTGCGCAGCACGCGCGGGCGGGCGTCGGGGATCTCGAGCGCCCGCAGCAACTCAAGCAGCTTGCCGACATCATTGGCATCGGGCACTTCTTCGGCCTCCCCGGACGATCAGCGAAGCACACCGAACGAACCGGCGTGTTCGCCGAACGATACCCCGAACCGCCGACACTCAAACGGTCAAAAGCCCAGCTTCCCCAGCTGTTTCGGGTCGCGCTGCCAATCCTTGGCTACCTTCACGTGCAGGTTCAGGTAGATGCGGGTGCCGAGAATGTGCTCGATCTGTTTGCGGGCATTCGTGCCCACGTCCTTGAGGCGGGCGCCGTTCTTGCCGATGATGATCGCCTTCTGGCTGGGCCGCTCCACGTAGAGCAGGGCATGCACTTCGAGCATGTCCTCGTTCGCCTCGTAGGGCTCGATGTCTTCGATGACCACGGCCAGCGAGTGCGGAAGTTCGTCGCGCACGCCTTCGAGGGCCGCCTCGCGGATCAGCTCGGCCATGAGGGTTTCCTCCGGCTCGTCGGTGATCTCGCCGTCGGGATAGAACGCCGGGCCCTCGGGCAACTGCGACGCGATCAGGTCGACGAGCACCTCGACCTGTTCGCCCTTCACGGCCGACACCGGAATGACCTCGGACTCGGGCCCGAGCAGCTTCGACAGTGCCATCAACTGGTGGGCGATCTCGTCGCGGCCCACCTTGTCGATCTTGGTGACCACGCCGAGGATCTTGGTCTTGGGCGCCATCATCCTGATCTGCTCGACGATCCAGCGGTCACCGGGGCCGATCTTCTCGTCGGCCGGGATGCACAGCGCGATGAGGTCGACCTCGGAGTAGGTGTCGCGGACCAGGTCGTTGAGGCGCTGGCCGAGCAGGGTGCGCGGGCGGTGCAGACCGGGGGTGTCGACCAGGATCAGCTGGGCGTCCTCGCGGTGCACGATGCCGCGGATGGTGTGGCGGGTGGTCTGCGGGCGCGAGGAGGTGATCGCGATCTTGGTGCCGACCAGCGCGTTGGTGAGCGTCGACTTGCCGGTGTTGGGGCGGCCGACGAAACAGACGAAGCCGGAACGGAATTCCTTGCCGGAGTCAGCCACCGTGCACCTCGCTCAGCACGGCGCCGCCGCGGTCGGTACGGATGACCGAGGCCGCGGGCGATACCTCGCGCAGCGCGTCGACGCCCGCGTCCTCGGCAGCACCGCCGACGACGACCGCGGCTTCGAAACCCTCGGCGCCGCTCGAGATCGCGGCGGCCACAGCGGCCTGCAACGCGGTCAGGCGCAACGCGGTCAGCGCGACCTCGCCCGCGGCGTAGGTGCGGCCGTCGGTGTCGCGCACCGCGGCGCCGCTCGCGCCACCGGTGCGGCCCAGCGCGCCACGCGCCAGTACCAGCAGTTTGTTGTCCTCGGCGTTCAGTTCACTCATGGTGTTCTCCGTTGTCGTCGGGCACGCGCACCTGGTCGGTGTCGGCGGTTGCCTCGTCAGTCGTGCCCTTACGGGGCTTGTCGGTCTTCTTCTCCGCTTTGTCTTTGTCCTTGTCGGCGGCCCGGCGTACCAGCACGGTGTTGACCCGCATGCGCCCACGCGCGTCGGCGCCACCCTCGCCACGCAGCACCAGCCCGAAGACGGTCACCTTGGAGCCGGGCAGCGGGACGCGGCCCAGCTCGTGCGCGAGCAGCCCGCCCACCGTGTCGACGTCGTCGTCCTCGATGTCGAGGCCGTAGAGCTCCCCCAGGTCTTCCACCGACAGCCGCGACGAGACGCGATAGCGGCCGTCACCGAGGTCTTCCACGGGCGGGGTTTCGTCGGTGTCGTACTCGTCGTTGATCTCGCCGACGATCTCCTCGAGCACGTCCTCGATGGTCACCAGTCCCGCGATGCCGCCGTATTCGTCGACCAGCAGCGCCATGTGATTGCGGCGGCGCTGCATTTCGTCGAGGAGTGCGTCGAGCGGCTTGGAATCGGGAATGAAGATCGCGGGCCGCATCACCTCGCGCACCGACACCTTGCGGGCGCGATCGGCATAGGGCACAAGGTCTTTCAGATAGACCACGCCGAGCACGTCGTCGACGTTCTCGCCGATCACCGGGATCCTCGAATGACCGGAGCGCACCGCAAGTGACATCGCCTGGGCGGCGGTCTTGTCGTCTTCGATCCACACCATCTCGGTGCGCGGCACCATCACCGCGCGCGCCGCGGTATCGCCGAGTTCGAACACCGACTGGATCATCCGGCGTTCGTCGTCGGCCACCACGCCGCGCTCGCGGGCCATGTCGACCACCTCGCGCAGCTCGATCTCGGAAGCGAAGGGTCCGTTGCGAAATCCCTTACCGGGGGTGATCGCGTTGCCGAGCAGAATCAGCAGGCGGCTGACCGGGCTGAGCACCGCGCCGATGATCTGCAGCGGTACGGCGGCGGCGAGCGCGATCGAGTAGGCGTGCTGGCGGCCGAGTGTGCGCGGGCCGACGCCGATCACGACGTAGGAGACAACGACCATCAGCGCCGCGGTGACCAGCAGCGCCGTGCTCTCGTTCCACAGGTCGAGGGTGGCGGCCGCCAGCAGCACCGTCGCGGTGATCTCGCACAGAATGCGCAGCAGGACAACGAGATTCACATAGCGCGGGCGGTCGTCGACGATCTTGCGCAGTCGGGCGGCGCCCGAGCGCTCCTCGCGGACCATGTCGTCGAGCCTGGCCCGCGACACCGTGTTCAGTGCGGAGTCCACGCCCGCGAACACCCCGCCGATACCGATCAACACGATCGCCAGCGGGATCAGGGTCAGAGCTGTCACGCGGGGCCTTCACCGGGTGCGGTGAAACCTGCCTTGCCGAGTAGTCGGTCGTCGCGCTCGGCCAGCTCGGCACGGCGCTGTTCCTCGCTCAGGCTCACGTACCACTCCTCGAGCAGCTGGCCCTGCAGCGCGAACATCTCCTTCTCCTCCTCCGGCTCGGCATGGTCGTAGCCGAGCAGGTGGAGCACGCCGTGGACGGTGAGCAGGGCTAGCTCGTGGTCGAGCGAGTGTTCGGCCTTCTGCGCCTGACCCATCGCGAACTCCGGGCACAGGACGATGTCACCGAGCATGGACGGGCCTGGCTCCGGGCTGTCGGGACGACCGCCGGGCTCGAGCTCGTCCATCGGGAACGACATCACGTCGGTGGGACCGGGCAGATCCATCCAGCGCACGTGCAGGTCGGCCATGGTGTCGAGATCGACGAGCACCATCGACAGTTCGGCCGCCGGATGGACGTCCATCCGGGCGATCACGAAACGTGCGACGCTGACCAGGTCTTCTTCGGGAATGTCCATACCCGATTCGTTGGCGATCTCGATGCTCACCTGTTCAGGGTACGGTGCTGGCCCGACGCCGCCGGGAGCGGCATCGGGCCAGCTTGATCGTGTCCCGCCCCGATCACCGGCCCCGCCCGCCAAGGGCACAGTGACGGTTACCGACGGTCGGTACGACCGGCTGCTCGGCGCTGGGCGCGATTGCCCGGGTAGTGCGGGCCGGGGAGCGCACGGGTCTCGGATTCGAAGCGGTCGTAGGCGTCGACGATGTCGGAGACCAGCCGGTGGCGGACCACGTCGGCGCTGGTGAGCTCCGAGAAGTGGATATCGTCGATATCGGTGAGGATCTCCGCGGCTGCCCGCAGACCCGAGCGCTGCCCGTTGGGCAGGTCGACCTGCGAGATGTCACCGGTGACCACCATCCGCGAGCCGAAGCCGAGGCGGGTGAGGAACATCTTCATCTGCTCGGCCGTGGTGTTCTGCGCCTCGTCGAGAATGATGAACGAATCGTTGAGGCTGCGACCACGCATGTACGCCAGCGGCGCGACCTCGATCACACCCGAGGCCATCAGCTTGGGGATGGCCTCGGGGTCCATCATGTCGTGCAGGGCGTCGTAGAGCGGGCGCAGGTACGGGTCGATCTTGTCGTTGAGCGTGCCGGGCAGGAAACCGAGGCGCTCGCCTGCCTCGACCGCGGGCCTGGTCAGGATGATGCGGGTGACCTGCTTGGACTGCAGCGCCTGCACCGCCTTGGCCATGGCCAGGTAGGTCTTTCCGGTGCCTGCGGGTCCGATACCGAACACGATGGTGTTGGCGTCGATCGCGTCGACATAGCGCTTCTGGTTCAGCGTCTTGGGGCGGATGGTCTTGCCACGGCGCGACAGGATGTCCAGGCTCAGCACCTCGGCGGGCGATTCGGACACGCCCTCGTCGGTGAGCATGGAGATGGTGTGGCGCACCGTCTCCGGGGTGAGCACCCGGTTGCGGCCGGTCATCGCGACGAGTTGCTCGATCACCCGCTCGGCCAGCGCCACATCGCCCGCTTTACCGGTGATGGTGACGGTGTTGCCGCGAACGTGGATGTCGGCCGGGAGCAGTTTCTCCAGCTGACGCAGGTTCTGGTCGGCCGAGCCGAGGAAGCCGAACACCGACTCGGGGGCGAGCTCGATGCTGGAACGCACGGTTCGCGCCGCGGGACCAGCACTGTTACCGCCTGCGCCGATGTTGGATACGGGGTTGGTGGGGTTGCCGATCTCGCCTGAGTTCTTCAAAAGTGGCTACAGCCTGCTTCCGGTTTCGACCTGGTGTTCGATGAGATCAGTTTACCGCCGAGCACTGACACCGCACAGTGGTTAAAAATGCGCCCGTGGTATGCGCTGCGCGACCTCATCGGGATACCCGTTCCCGGCCGGTCCACTCCTGCTCACCAGCGTGCGGTCAACGCCCCCAGCGCGCCGAGCGCGACGGCGGCCGCGGTGGAGGTCCGCAGGACGGTCGGGCCGAGGAGCACGACGTCGGCTCCGGCCGCCGCCAGCGCGGCCAGCTCGGCGTCGTCGAGGCCACCTTCGGGGCCGACGATCAGAACCACTTCGCTCGCCTCGGCCAGCGGCAGTTCGGTGAATCTGCCCGCGCCGGATTCATGCAGGGCAGCGACGATCGCGCCGTCCGCCTTGGCTTTTCGCACCAGCTCCACCAGGTCGCGGGTGCGGTGCAGGCCGGCGATTTCGGGGATGTAGGCGCGCCGGGATTGGCGGGCCGCGGATTTGGCCGCCGCACGCCACTTCTCGATCCCCTTGGCGGCCTTGGCTTCCCAGTTCGCGACGCAGCGCGATGCCTGCCACGGGACGATCAGGTCGGCGCCCGCCTCGGTCATCAGTTCGACGGCCAGCTCGGAGCGATCCGACTTCGGCAAGGCCTGCACCACGGTCACCTGCGGGGTGGGCGGTGTGGCCGTGCGCCGGTCGCGGACCGCCAGCTCCAGGCGATCCTTCTGGGCCGAGACGACTTCTGAGTCGGCGAGCACACCGTGTCCGTCGGACAGGGTGATCGGCTCGCCGACCTTGATCCGGCGCACGGTCGCGGCATGGCGACCCTCCGGACCGTCGAGCACCGCGACGGCACCCGGCTCGGGCACCTCGTCGAGGTAGAAGACCGTCGCGGCCACGTTTGTCAGCGTCCGCTGAACGACGCGCGCAGCCGGGCGAACAGGCCGCTGTTGTGCTCGGACTGCGTCGACATCACCTCGGCGCGATCCTTGTCACGCATGCCCTTGAACTTGCGCAGCAGATCGGTCTGCCTGCCGTCGAGCTTGCTCGGGACGACGATGTCGAGGTGGGCGAGCAGATCACCGCGCGCACCCGAACGCAGCCGCGGCATGCCGTGCGCACGCAGCTGGATGACCTCGCCGGGCTGGGTGCCCGCCGCGATGGTGAGTTCGGTGGGGCCGTCGAGGATGGTGTCGACCACCACGGTGGTCCCGAGGATCGCGTCGACCATCGGCACCCGCACGGTGCAGTGCAGGTCGTCACCGTCGCGCACGAAGGTGTCGTGGGGCTGCTCGACGACCTCGACGTAGAGGTCACCGGCGTGGCCGCCACCGGGGCCGACCTCGCCTTGAGCGGCCAGCCGAACCCGCATGCCGCTGGCGACACCAGCCGGGATGGGCGCGGCGATCTCGCGACGAGCGCGGACCCGGCCGTCGCCGCCGCACTTGTTGCAGGGGTCGGGGATGGTCTCGCCCGCGCCACGGCAGGTGGGGCAGGGACGCGAGGTGAGCACCTGGCCGAGGAACGAGCGCTGCACCGACTGCACCTCGCCCGCGCCGTCGCAGGTCTCACAGCGGACCGGCTTGGAGTTGCCGTTGGTGCCCGAGCCCACGCAGACATCGCACAGGATCGCGGTGTCGACCGTCAGGTGCTTGGTGACACCGACCGCGCATTCGGCCAGGCTCAGCCGGGTGCGGATCAGCGAGTCGGCGCCGGGCTGCACGCGACCGCGCGGTTTGCGCTGGCCACCGCCCTGGCCGCTCATCCCGCCGAAGAAGGCCTCGAAGACGTCGCCGAGGCCGCCGAAGCCCGCGCCGTTGAATCCTGCTCCGCCGCCGCCGTTTTCGAGCGGGTCACCGCCGAGGTCGACGATCCGGCGCTTCTCGGGGTCGGTCAGCACCTCGTAGGCGGTGGAGACTTCCTTGAAGCGGGCCTGTGCGCCCTCGTCCGGGTTCACATCGGGGTGCAGTTCGCGGGCCAGTTTGCGGTAAGCGCGCTTGAGCTCCTGGTCGGTGGCGTTCTTGCCGACGCCGAGCAGTCCGTAGTAATCCCGTGCCACGTGAGTTCTCTAGTCCTTGGTCGGTGTGGGCCGGCCGAGCGCCGGGCGCATCCTTTAGTCGAATCCACTCAACTTTACCGGCCGAAGTATCGACCTTAACAGTCCGGCTGTCTCGGTTCCCGAGCTGGCTTCACCTTTCGGCGAGCACCTCGCCGATATAGCGGGCGACAGTCGCGACCGACGCCATGGTGCCGGGGTAGTCCATCCGGGTGGGGCCGAGCACGCCCATGCCGCCGAGGACGGCACCCGCCGCACCGTAGCCGGTGGAGACCACCGAGGCGCCGCGTATCTGCTCGACCTGGGTCTCCTCGCCGATCTGCACCATCACCTGACCCGGCTGCTGCGCGGCGGCGAGCAGTTTGAGCACGATGACCTGTTCTTCCAGGGCTTCCAGCACGCTGCGCAGGGAACCGGGGAATCCGAAATCGGCGACGTTGCGGGTGAGGTTGGCGGTGCCGCCGAGGACCAGGCGTTCTTCGGGATGTTCGACCAGCGTCTCCACCAGGACGGTGGAGACGCGAACCAGCACGTCGCGGATCTTGGCCGGTGCGCGTTCGGGCACGCCGGCCACCGAGGCGCTGGCCACCGAGAGCAGCTTGCCGTCCATCGCGCCGCCGAGCAGGCCGCGCACGGCGGCGAGGTCGTCATCGGAGATCACCGCGCCGAGGTCGACGATGCGCTGATCGACGCGACCGGTGTCGGTGATCACCACGAGCAGCAGGCGGGCCGGGTTGAGCGCGACCACCTCGATGTGACGCACGATCGAGGCCGAGACGGTGGGGTACTGCACCACGGCGACCTGGCGGGTGAGCTGGGCCAGCAGGCGCACGCCGCGGCGCAGGACGTCGTCGAGGTCGACACCGGATTCGAGGAATTCCATGATGGCCCGGCGCTCGGCGCCCGAGAGGGGTTTCACCTCGGCGATCCGGTCCACGAACTCGCGATAGCCCTTGTCGGTGGGGATGCGTCCCGAACTCGTGTGCGGCTGGGTGATGTAGCCCTCGGCCTCCAGCACCGCCATGTCATTGCGGATGGTGGCGCTGGAGACGCCGAGATTGTGCCGCTCCACGAGCGACTTCGAGCCGATCGGTTCCTTGGTGGCGACGTAATCCGCGACGATCGCTCGCAGGACCTCGAAACGTCGATCTTCGGTGCTCGACGCCATCGACCCCACCTTCCTCGCTCGTGCCCGGTACGTCGTGCGGGCCCGTTCGCACAGGGTCGCACGCAGACGCTCGGAGCGTCTGGTGTCCAGTCTAATTGTCTTGTTCCCGCTCGCCGGATCGCACGGTCGTCCGGCATCGAACTGTCATGCGCGGGATATCCGGCATCGGGGGCGGTGTTCGGGCTGTCGGCACCGGGCGGCCAGGCGAAAAGTTATCCACAGGCCCGAGTTATCCACAGGTGGGATTTCGGGGGTTGTCCGGGTGGGTCCGCCGAAGTAGGTTCGGAACCGAATCAGGGGGTTTACCAGCATTTTTCAGCCATCGAGGGGGAACTGTGGCGCAACCGAGCGCGGGCGGCGAAACATGGAATCTCGGGTCAGGCGCACTCACGATGCGACCGGCGGAGTTCGCGGGGATCGATGCCGCGTGTGACGAACTTCTGCGGGCCATCACGCGGATTCGCGCGCTTGCCGTCGAGGTCGGCGAGCGCGGGCAGTGGGGACTGGGCGAAGACAATGCCCGGCTGATATCCGCATCCACCTTGGTGGCGAGATTGCGTTCGCTGGCGGGGGCGAAAGAAAACAGCATCGCGGCCACCTTGGATGCGCATTCGCGGATTATCGAGGATATTCGGCAGTTGTTCCGCGGCGCGCGCGATCGGATCGTTCATGCCGACCAGGAGTGGACCGGTCAATTCAATTCCATGGAATCGACTGCAGGACAATCTATTCCATCATCTCAGGGGTCGGTGTGGTCGGCCGCGAGAAACCAGGTCTTGCCGTGAGTGCCACGCAATGGCGTGTTCCCGGCGGCGGGGAGAACACGCATTCGTGGCGACACCGCGAGATCGTCGCGGCTTTCGAATCGCTCCAGGTGACCGAGGCCATGGCACAGGCCGAGATGTTCGAACAGATCGCGCGGTGGTGGGACGACAGCCTGTGCGTCTTCCGGCACGCGATGGGCGAGCTACTCGCACAGGCTTGGTCGAGTACGGGCGGCGCGGCGGCTGGTTCCATGGTCGACACTTACGTGACGCAAGCACGCGATCTCAGCGTGGCACTCGAGAAGGTGCCGGAACTCGTTCGGACGGCGGCCGAGGCGATCGTGGCGACCAAATACGCGATTCCGCCACTGATTGCCGCCGAGGCGGGTGCGTCGGCGCAGGCAAACAGGGCGGTCGGCGCGGATTCGGCGTGGTCGGTGAGCGACAGCGTGGACGACGCGGATTCGGCTGCTGCGCACGGTGCGGCGTCCGCGGCGGAGGAGAACGCGCGGGCGGAGATGCGGCAGCGGTACGTCGTGCCGTTCGGCGAGCTGATAGAGCGTATTCCGTTGCTGCCCATGCCAACTCGGCGTATTGGCGCAGTGGGCGAGCCGGGCGATCGGCGGCTGCTGGTCGAGGGCTGCGGGGCGGTTGAACCTGTCGGCGCGACAGCGGAATCCGGCGGCCGCGCTACCCGCCTCGCCGTCGACGCGACGGCGGAGTCGACGGGCCTCGAAGGCGGCGAGGCCGACGGGGCAGGTCTGCGTGGTGGCGGCACTTCGCCTGCGTCGGCGGCGCCGGACCATGTCATGGCCGACGGTATGGGGCAACCTGTCAGCGCCGTGTCGGCGCCCGCGGCTTCGGGCACAACCGGAGGTGTGGCATCGCCGGGTCGTGCAGGTGTTTCGTCGCCGGCCGGCGCAGGTATTTCGGTGCCCGGTGGCGCGGGTATTTCGGTGCCGGGTGGTGCAGGTTCACTCACAGCACCTTGGCGGAATTCCCCTGTGTTCAGCGGCGATCCAGCGACCGCCTCGGCGGGGCGCAGTTCGCCGACAAGTCCGTACGCCGGACTCTCATGGACTGCCGGGGATACAGGTGATCGATCATCGAGTGGGCCGCGATATCAGCCGACCGGTCAGCATGACGCGCAGCGGCCAGGGATAGTCGGGCACAGTGTTCCCGGCTCGGCGGGTTCAGCTATCGGCGCGAATTCACCAGCGGGGCACACGGCAACCCGGTCGGTCGATCGCTACTTCCACTGTGCCGGGGCGCCGCAGACCTTGCCTGCGCCGGCGGAGGATGCGGCGCGCGGGCTACCGGCGTACTTGATCACCTCGGCGAATACCGCGGAACTGCTCGGTGAGCCACGACCGGCGATTGCCGGTGGGGTCATCGGTGCGGATGAACTCGTGCGCGACGAGCAGCGCTCACGATCGGCGACGCGGTGCTGACGGCGATGTCAGCGAATCGCGAGAGCGCCGGCAGTGGCCACCCACATCGGGGTGGCCGGTGCCGGATCAGACGCGGGCAGCCGCGCCGCAGCGGGCGGCGGAGTCGGGGGCGCCGACTTCCTTGCCCGCGAGGGCGTCGAGACCGAGCATCGCCAGCAGCGACGTGCAGTCCTCGGCGTCGTTCGAGTGCGAGGCGACCGTCCGCGCGGCGACCGCGCACTGACGAGCGTTCTCCGCCTTCTCAGCGGAGCGCGCTTCGGCGAATTCGCTCTGCTCGTGGACGAGGGTGATGTGCCGTTCGGTGGACATATAACTCCCTAGGATCGAGCCAAAGCCTACGCCCCTAATCGTTATCTTCCACCCCGAACCCACCGAACATACCCTTAGAGCACCCCAATGCTCTGGGCCTCTCACCAGGTGTGCATTGGCGGAATACACCAGGATGACCGGGCAATCTCTGGTTCGGATCCCAAGCCGAAGAAATCTCGAAATTCAGATCACGATGACATCACCGCCCGCGTGTTTCCCACTCGGTCCGAGTGAGGCAGCGGCGTCAATTCAGTCGAGGAGGTAGCGCACGATGCCGTCGGCGAGCAGGCGCCCGCGGTCCGTGAGGACCAGACGGTCGTCAGCGATCCGGGCGAGGCCGTCGGCCAGGACGCGGTCGAGGGCCACGGTTGCCGAGGGGGCTAGATCAGCGAGGGGCAGGCCGGTGCGGAGGCGGACGGTGAGCATGAGGTGTTCGGTGTAGCGCTCTTCGTCGGTGAGGGCCTCCCAGCCCGCGGCCGGGAGACCGCCGTGGGCGACGCGATCGGCGTAGCGGGCGGGATGTTTGACGTTCCACCAGCGGACACCGCCGACGTGGCTGTGGGCGCCGGGGCCCGCGCCGAGCCAGTCACCACCGTCCCAGTAGCCGAGGTTGTGCCGGCAGCGGGCGGAATCGTTTGCGGCCCAATTGGATACCTCGTACCAGGACAGACCGGCAGCGGCGAGACGGGCGTCGATGCGCTCGTAGCGGGCGGCGAGGACGTCGTCGTCGGGAGCGGGCAGTTCACCACGACGGACCTTGCGCGCCAAGGCAGTTCCATCTTCGACGATCAGAGAGTAGGCGGAGACATGATCGACACCGGCGGCCAGCACCGCGTCCAGACTCAGATCGAGATCGGCATCGGTCTCGCCGGGGGTGCCGTAGATCAGATCGAGGTTCACGTGATCGAACCCGGCCGCGCGCGCTTCCTTCGCCGCGGCGACCGCGCGACCCGGAGTATGCGTGCGGTCGAGCACCTTCAGCACATGCTGTGCGGCGGACTGCATGCCGAGCGAGATCCGGGTGTAGCCGGCCGCGCGCAACCGCTCGAAGAACTCGGGCGAGGTCGATTCCGGGTTCGATTCGGTGGTCACCTCAGCATCGGCGGCCAGGGTGAAATTCGCGCGAACGGCATCGAGCACCGACGCGAGGCCGTCCCCGCCGAGCAGCGAGGGAGTCCCGCCGCCGACGAAGATCGTCGACACCTCGGGGGTCGCGCTCGGCAGTGCGCCGAACTCGGTCGCGGCGGTCGCGAGTTCCCCGCGCAATGCCTCGAGCCACGACTGTGGCGACGCCGAGGTACCCAACTCCCCCGCCGTGTAGGTGTTGAAGTCGCAGTACCCACAGCGCGTGGCGCAGAACGGCACGTGCACGTACACCCCGAACGCGCCGCCCCCGAAATCGCGCAGCACCGGCCGATCGGCATCGACCGTTGTCACGCCGGGAGCCCCGGAAGCAGCGCTGGTAGTCACGCCTCCAGTCTCCCCGGGTCGAGGGAAACCATCGCGCCCGGCCCCTTCGCCGACTCATGCGTGGCCGATTCGCCGCCGCGCCGCAGCCCAGGTCGCCGGATCGGCGAACGGTGGGCTTCGGTGCGCGCCGATCAGCGCCCTGGCGCGTCAGTCCGTCACGACTGGTGTGTTCTGGTTGGCGGTGAGCACCCAGGTGCCCGCTTCCTTGGTCATCACGTACATCGGTGTGCCCTGACCCGACAGCTCGCCGTCGAGGGTGAAGTAGCTCTGGCGAATCTTCACGGCGGCGACATCGGGTCGCAGGAACAGCACGTGCTCGACCTCGTAGGTCGCGGTGCCGTGCGTGGTGGCGCCGGGCAGCACCTGCGCCGTGAACTCGGCGATGGCCGGGCGGCCGAACAGTCGCTTGCCGTGTCCGGTGGTCCAGATCGCGTCTTCCCGGAAGACACCGACGAATTCCTCGGCCAGTTCGTTGGCCTGTGCGTGCGCGATGGTGTCGACGATCGCGCGGATGGCGGCGAGTTCGGTGTCGAGATCGGCGGGCGTCTGACCGGTAACAGTGGCGTCGTTGCTCATGTCACTACTGTGCAACCTCGAGCGCGCTCCAGGTCAACCGAGCTGTGCGGCAGGGCACACGCGCCGCCGCGGGTGCATCACAGGTCGCTTTCCGGCAGCGAACTATGACCCCCGTCACAGAACAGGACGGCCGTCCAGGGAATTTCCCCCAAAAGTGCGGGAAATATCTCCTTGCGGTCGGAACGACCAGGCTGACGTGGCACAATAGGCACATGCACGCAACTGGAGTACGACTCGTGGCCCGTCGCCACGTCGACTTCCAGCGTGTCTGCAGCGCCTGTTGTCGGCCCGGTTTCCACCGGTAGCGCAGCGGCGTCCACGCCCGGGTATCCCCCGGTGCCTTCGACTTTCATCGGCCCGCTGACCGCCTGACGCGAGCCAGCCCCTCGCGCCTTCAGCACGGATGTCCAATCACCCCGCAGGAGCGACCCACCATGACGTCGAGCACCGACGCCGGTTCGACCGAACAGTCGACGGCGCAGGCCCGCACTGAGCGTTCAGCTGCCCAGCGCCCGGCCCGCCCGAGCACCGATGCCCCGGTCGCACCGCGCGCCCGCACCGGCAAGCCGGTCCGCCGCCGGTCCGAAGGCCAGTGGGCCCTCGGCTACCGCGAGCCGCTGAACCCGAACGAGCAGTCCAAGAAGGACGACAACCCGCTCAACGTGCGTTCGCGCATCGAGAACATCTACGCCAAGGGCGGCTTCGACTCGATCGACAAAGCCGACCTGCGTGGCCGTTTCCGCTGGTGGGGTCTCTACACCCAGCGTGAAGAGGGCTACGACGGCACCTTCACCGACGACGACAACATCGACCTGCTCGAAGCGAAGTACTTCATGATGCGGGTGCGTTGCGACGGCGGTGCGCTCTCCGCCGCCCAGCTGCGCACGGTCGGGCAGATCTCCACCGAGTTCGGCCGCGACACCGCAGACCTGTCCGACCGCGAGAATGTCCAGTACCACTGGATCGAGGTCGAGAACGTCCCGGAGATCTGGCGCCGGCTCGAGTCGGTCGGTCTGCACACCACCGAGGCGTGCGGCGACTGCCCCCGCGTGGTGCTCGGTTCGCCGCTCGCGGGCGAGTCGCTCGACGAGATCATCGACCCCACCTGGGCGATCGACGAGATCGTCAAGCGCTACATCGGGAAGAAGGAGTACTCGAACCTTCCCCGCAAGTTCAAGACCGCGATCTCGGGCCAGCAGGACGTGGTGCACGAGATCAACGACGTCGCCTTCGTCGGCGTGAACCACCCCGAGCACGGTCCCGGCCTCGATCTGTGGGTCGGCGGCGGACTGTCCACCAACCCGATGCTGGCTCAGCGCGTCGGCGCTTTCGTGCCGCTCGAAGAGGTCCCCGATGTGTGGGAAGCGGTCGTCTCGCTCTACCGCGACTACGGCTACCGCCGCCTGCGCACCAAGGCCCGCCTGAAGTTCCTGATCAAGGACTGGGGCATCGAGAAGTTCCGTCAGGTGCTCGAGGACGAATACCTGAAGCGCAAGCTCATCGACGGGCCCGCGCCCGAGCAGCCCGCCAAGCCCATCGACCATGTCGGTGTGCAGAAGCTGCGCAACGGCCTGAACTCCGTCGGCTTCTCCCCCATCGCCGGTCGCGTCTCGGGCACCATCCTGAGCAAGGTCGCCGACGCCGCCGAGAAGTACGGCTCGGATCGTATCCGCTTCACGCCGTACCAGAAGCTGATCGTCCTCGACATCCCCGACGACCAGGTCGACGCGCTGATCGACGAGCTCGAACCGCTCGGTCTGCAGGCCCGCCCCTCGGTCTGGCGCCGAAACCTGCTGGCGTGCAGTGGCATCGAGTTCTGCAAGCTCTCCTTCGTCGAGACCCGTAAGCGCTCGCAGGTGCTGGCGCCCGAGCTCGAGCAGCGCCTGGCCGACATCAACGCCGAACTCGACGTGCCGATCACCATCAACATCAACGGCTGCCCGAACTCGTGCGGCCGGTCCCAGATCGCCGACATCGGCTTCAAGGGCCAGCTCGTCGACGACGGCACCGGGAATCAGGTGGAGGGTTTCCAGGTTCATCTCGGAGGCAGCCTCGGCCTGGACAGCGCGTTCGGCCGGAAGTTGCGCCAGCACAAGGTGACCAGTGTCGAGCTCGGTGACTACATCGATCGCGTCGTCCGCAACTTCGTCAAGAACCGGGAATCCGGGGAACGCTTCGCGGTGTGGGCGGTTCGCGCCGACGAAGCCGACCTCCGATAGTCGATGAGGAGATCCCCACTGTGACAACGAATCTCGCGGCCAAGCTGTCCGAAGACGAACTGCGCGCGCTCGCCGAGCAGGGCGCGGCCGAGCTGGGCCCCGATGCCTCGCCCGCCGACCTGATCGCGTGGACCGACCGCAATTTCGGCAACGGCTACATCGTCGCCTCGAACATGCAGGACGGCGTGCTGGTCCACCTGGCCGCGCAGACCCGTCCCGGTGTGGACGTGCTGTTCCTCGACACCGGCTACCACTTCGCCGAGACCATCGGCACCCGCGACGCGGTCGAGGCCGTGTACGGGGTGAACGTGGTGAACGTGGCGCCCGAGGCCAGTGTCGCCGAGCAGGACGCACTGCTGGGCAAGGATCTGTTCGCCCGTGACGCCGCCGAATGCTGCCGACTGCGCAAGGTCGTCCCGCTGAAGCGCTCATTGAGCGGCTACAACGCGTGGATCACCGGCATCCGCCGCGTCGAGGCGCCCACCCGCGCCAACGCGCCGCTGATCTCGTTCGACGAAGCCTTCGGCCTGGTGAAGATCAATCCGATCGCACCGTGGTCCGACGACGAGATGCAGGCCTACATCGAGGCTAACGGCATCCTCGTCAATCCCCTGGTGGAGGAGGGCTACCCGTCCATCGGCTGCGCACCGTGCACGCGCAAGCCCGAGCCGGGGTCCGATCCGCGCAGCGGCCGCTGGGCCGGTATCGCCAAGACCGAGTGCGGATTGCACCAATCATGACTATCACCGGGAGTGAGCCTGTGAGTACCAACACCACCGAACGCGATCTCGGCCTGACCGAGTTCGACACCCTCGCGGCGCTGGAATCCGAGGCGATCCACATCTTCCGTGAGGTCGCGGGCGAATTCGAGCGCCCCGTGATCCTGTTCTCCGGCGGCAAGGACTCCACCGTCCTGCTGCACCTGGCACTCAAGGCCTTCTGGCCCGCGCCGCTGCCGTTCACGCTGCTGCACGTGGACACCGGGCACAACCTCGACGAGGTGCTTGAGTTCCGCGACAAGGTGGTCGAGCGCTACGGCCTTCGCCTGCACGTCGCCTCGGTCGAGGAGTACCTGGCCGACGGCCGTCTGACCGAGCGCCCCGACGGCATCCGCAACCCGCTGCAGACCGTGCCGCTGCTCGACGCCATCACCGAGCACCGCTTCGACGCGGTCTTCGGCGGCGGCCGTCGCGACGAGGAGCGTTCGCGTGCGAAGGAGCGCATCTTCTCGCTGCGCAACGCCTTCGGCCAGTGGGACCCGAAGCGTCAGCGCCCGGAGCTGTGGAACCTCTACAACGGCAAGCACGCTCCCGGTGAGCACGTGCGGGTGTTCCCGCTGAGCAACTGGACCGAGCTCGATATCTGGCGCTACATCGCCCGCGAGGACATCGACCTGGCGTCGATCTACTACGCGCACGAGCGTCCGGTGTACTCCCGCGACGGCATGTGGATGACGCCCGGTGTGTGGGGCGGCCCGAACGAGAACGAGGTCCTGGAGACCCGTTCGGTGCGCTACCGCACCGTCGGCGACGGTTCCACCACCGGCGCCATCATCTCCGACGCCGCCGACAACCAGGCCATCCTGGCCGAGGTCGCGGCATCACGACTTACTGAGCGTGGCGCCACTCGCGGCGACGATCGTGTCTCGGAAGCCGCCATGGAAGACCGCAAGCGAGAGGGTTATTTCTGATGTCCGACCTATTGAGGCTGGCCACCGCCGGTTCTGTCGACGACGGCAAGTCAACCCTGGTCGGGCGGCTGCTCTACGACACGAAGTCCGTGCTGGCCGATCAGATCGACGCCGTCACCCGCGCCTCGGTCGACCGTGGACTGTCCACCCCGGACCTGTCGCTGCTCGTCGACGGCCTGCGCGCCGAGCGTGAGCAGGGCATCACCATCGACGTGGCGTACCGCTACTTCGCTACGCCCAAGCGGTCTTTCGTGCTCGCCGATACGCCGGGGCACGTGCAGTACACCCGCAACACGGTGTCCGGCGCGTCCACCGCGCAGCTGGTGATCCTGCTGACCGACGCGCGTAAGGGCGTCATCGAGCAGACCCGTCGCCATGCGGCCGTGCTCGCGCTGCTCGGTGTGCCGCGGCTGGTACTCGCGGTGAACAAGATCGACCTCGTCGACAACCCGGCCGAGGTGTTCGCCGAGATCTCCGCCGAGTTCAACGACCTCACCTCGAAGCTGGGCTGGGCCACCGAGGACGTCATCGAGATCCCGGTCTCGGCGCTGCACGGCGACAATATCGCCAGCCGCTCCGAGAACACCCCGTACTACACCGGCCCCTCGCTGATCGAGCACCTGGAATCCGTTCCGGTGGACGCTGATTCGACCGGCACGCACGCGCTGGGTCTGCGTTTCCCCGTGCAGTACGTGATCCGCCCGCGCACCGCCGAATACCCCGACTACCGCGGTTACGCGGGTCAGATCGCGGCCGGTTCCGTGTCGCCCGGCGACGAGATCGTGGTACTGCCCTCGGGTAAGAAGACCACCGTCGAGCGCATCGACACGCCGGACGGTGAACTGGCCGTCGCACAGGCCGGGCGCAGCGTGACGCTCATCCTGGCCGATGAGGTCGACATCTCGCGCGGCGACATCATCGCCTCGGCGCACGACGCGCCGGAGTCGATCGACACCTTCGACGCGACGGTGTGCTGGCTCGGCGACAAGGGCCTTCGCCCCGGTGCCCGGCTGCTGCTCAAGCACGGCGCCAAGACCACGCAGGCCATCGTCGGCGCGCTCGTGGAGCGGTTCGACGAGCAGACGCTGACCGCGCAGCCGAGCCCGGAGTCGTTGGAGCTCAACGACATCGGTCGCGTCTCGCTGCGGCTGGCCGAGCCGATCCCGGCCGACGACTACCGCACCAACCGGCACACCGGGTCGTTCCTGCTGATCGACCCCGCCGGTGGCAACACCCTCGCGGCCGGCCTGGTCGGCGACGTGCTGACCTCGGTCGAGGTCGGTACCGCGGTCTGATGTATCGCCTGCCCGCCCCGCCGCGTGGTGCCGTCCCGGTGCCGCGCGGCAGAGGCGGGCCGGTATCGGTCGCCCCGCCGACGGCCGCCGTCGCAGTGCCGCGCGGCAGTGGCGGGCCGGTGCCGATCGCCCCGGTTACGGGTGCCGTCGCAGTGCCGCGCGGCGATGGCGGGCCCACATCGATCGGCCCGGCTACGAGTGCGATCGTGGTGCCTCGTGGCAGTGGCGACAGGCTGTCGGTTACCCCGCTCGGTGGCGGTGGACCCGCATTGATCGCGGTCGCCCACGGCAGCCGTGATCCGCGTTCGGCGGCGACCATGGCGGCAGCGGTCGCCGAAGTAGCCGCCGCTCGACCCGACATCCCGGTCCGGCTCGCCTTCCTGGATCTGAGCGCGCCCTCGGTCGACGAGGTGGTCGACGACCTCGCTACCCGGGGCCACGCCGACGTGATCGTCGTTCCGCTGTTGCTGGGCAACGCCTTCCACGCCCGCGTCGACCTCCCCGCCCTGCTGGCCGACGCCACCCGCCGCCATCCCCACCTCCGCCTCACCCAGGCAGCCGTCCTCGGCCCCGATCCGCTGCTCATCGCGGCACTCGCCGACCGGGTCGCGACGGCGTACCGACTCCCCGTACCGCCCGGCTCGTCGCCCGCCGTGCCGACCCCTCCCGATCCAGCGGCACCGACGCCGCACGGCACATCCGTGTTCCCGGAGTCGGCCACTGACTGCGTGGCGTCGTCCGATCAACCCCATCCGTCGCGCGGCATCCTCACCGGGTCTCGATTCCGGATGCCCGCGGATCGACGCGCGGCGGCGACCGTTCTCCCGGCGCCGACGGCGGCGAGTTCCGGTCTCGCGTCGGTGAGCGTGGTGACACCCGCGACGGGACCACTGGGCGACCCCGCGCTGGGAATCGCTGTCGCCGCTGTCGGTTCGCGCGATGCCGCGGCCAATCGCCGGACCTCGGTGGTGGCGCGGCGGCTGGCGGCCATGACCGGTTGCCTGACCGAAATCTGCTTCGCCACAGTCGAACCCGGTATCGAGCGGGCTGTGGATCACCTGCGAGCCCGCGGGGCCGAGCACATCGTGGTCGCGCCGTGGTTCCTGGCGCCGGGACTACTGACCGATCGACTGGTCACCGCCGCACCCGCCCTCGTGCACGCCGACGTCATCGGAGCGCACTCGGCGCTGGTCGAGGTGATCTGGGCTCGGTACGACAGCTCCGTCGCCACTGATCTCGAACTTTCCGCCTGATTCGGACTCTATCGCGACGAGGCTTTCCTCGGACGCCGAGAGCTGCCGCGCCGACCCACCCTGAGGCAGTGCCTACTCAGGACTAGCTGCGCGGCGTCCGTAGGTTCTCACCACGCTGTACACAAGGCCTTTCCAGTGGCATAGGTCACAGGCCTCACCCTCTTTACTAGATACCCCCCAGGGGTATATGTTCGTATCAACGCACAGCGAACCGAGAGAGGCGAAACGATGACCACCAACGCCCACGCCCACCACACCGCCGGCCCGGTCGAGCACGCAGGCACCGACACGCACGCGGGCCACGTCGGCCACATCCAACATGGCGGCACACACGCAGATCACGCCGAACACGGTGGCGCGCACGCAGGACATGAAGGTCACGCTGCACACGGTGGCGCGCACGCCGGACACGGTGCGGGTTTGCCCGGAGGCCTGCAGATCACGCAGGACGGGTACACCCTCGACCTCGACACCACGATTGCCGACCCGGGCCGGATCGACTTCCGGTTCCGGATCCTCGGACCGGACGGGACTGCGGTGACCGAGTTCGACGCGATTCACGATCGGGAACTGCACCTGATCGTGGCGCGGCGCGAGTTGACCGGGTTCTGGCATGTACACCCGCGACGGGAAGCGGACGGCACCTGGGTGATTCAGCTGGATCTGCCCGAGGCCGGGGCCTACCGGGTGTTCACCGATATCGCGCCTCGCGCGCTCGGCCGCACCATCACCCTCGGCGCCGATCTGGCGATCGCGGGACACTATGCACCGCAACCGGTTCCAGCAGTGAACCGCGCCACCGAGGTCGACGGCTACGAGGTGGCCGTGGACGGCGAGTTGCGCGCCGAGGGCGATCTACTGACGCTCACCGTGCGCAGGGACGGCGAGCCGGTGACGGATCTACAGCCCTACCTGGCAGCCTTCGGCCACCTCGTGATCCTGCGCGCGGGCGACCTCGCCTACGTCCACGTCCATCCCAACGGCGAGCCGGGTGACGGCATCACCCCAGCGGGACCCGAAATCACTTTCCACACAGCGGTTCCCGGCCCGGGTACGTATCGCCTGTTCCTCGACTTCAAACACCACGACGTCGTCCGGACCGCCGCGTTCACTCTCACCACCCAGCACGCACCCGAACATCACCACTGATCCGCCAGGAGAAACCAGCCCGACGCGTCCCGCTCTCGGCGCCGCTACCCAGATCCGGTAGCGGCGCCGTTCTTGCGTCCGGCTCCCGTCGTTCCGACGCGCCACGTCGACCAGGACCAGGCGCGCGGAGTCAGGATGATCCTCGACCGGGCGCGACTTCCCGACTAGGCCCCACTCGGCACGTCGGACAACAAGCGGTTCGCGATGGTGCGTGCGGCCTCGACGCGGGCCGAATCCCCCGTCTGACAGGCGATATTGGCGGCGCTCACGATCGCATCCAGTTCGAAGACCAGGAGGTCGGGGTCGACGTCGGCGAGTTCGCCCATGGCTCGAGCCTTACGGACCTCGGCGGCCAGGAACGACAGCCAATCGTCGTGGTCGGCGACGACGGCGTCGCGCACGGGGCCGGGCTTGCTACTGAATTCGGTGAGGGTGGCCACCCGGAAGCAGCCGCCGGGGAACGGAGGGTCTTCGATGTGGGCGAACCAGCGGTCGATCAGCGCGCGGATCCGGGCTCCGCCGCGTGGAGCGCGCAGGCCAGGGGCGATGACTGCTTCGATGAAGATGTCGCGGCCTGCCTGGACGGCGGCGAGTTGCAGGGCTTCTTTGGTGCCGAAGAGGGTGGCGATGCCACTTTTGCTGATGCCGAGGTCGGTGGCGAGCCTACCGATGCTGAGACCGTCGAGACCCTCGACGGAGGCGAGTTCGGCCGCGCGACGGGCGATGGAGGCACGCGCCCGGGCGCCCTTGGCCAATCGCTGGTCACTCGGTTCGGTCAGCTGGGTCATGTGAGTCATTGTTCCACCACGGGGTTGCGAAGGCGAACGATCGGTCGTACTTTTATTTACGAACGATCGTACGTTCTTATTTCTCTCATCGAAGGAACCTCGCATGACCGACGTGTCCGCTCGGCCCGAAGATCCGCTCAGCACAGCCACTCCCGGCACCGGCGCCGCGGGCCGCACCCTCGCCATCGCCGCGGGTGCGGCATTCATCGCCTTCCTCGACCTCTCCGTCGTCAATATCGCGTTCCCGACGATCGCCCTGAGCTATCCCGGCACCTCCACCGGCACGCTGACCTGGATCGTCAGCGGCTACGCGATCGCGTTCGCGGCACTGCTCACCCCGGCCGGGCGCCTCGCCGACGCGCTGGGCCGGCGCCGCCTGTTCGCACTGGCGCTGGCCGGATTCGCCGTCACCTCCCTGCTGTGCGGGCTCGCGCCCGGCGCGGACTGGCTCATCGCGGGACGGGTTCTGCAGGGCATCGCGGCGGCGTTCATGGTCCCCGCGGCCCTCGGGCTGGTCCTGGAAGCCACACCGAGGGAAAGGATCGGCGCCGCGATCGGCGCCTGGTCGGCGGCCGGTGGGTTCGCGGCGGTGGTCGGTCCGGCACTCGGTGGTGCGTTGGTCGAGGTGTTCGGCTGGCGTGCGGTGTTCCTGATCAATGTGCCGATCGCCTTGATATTGATCGTGCCGGGACTTCGGCTGCCGGGCGGCGGCAAGATCGCGCGCGATTCGACATTGCCCGATCCGCTCGGCACTCTCGCCGTCGCGATCGGGCTCGGTGCGATCGTCGCGGCTGTCACCGAAGGTCAGTCGTGGGGTTGGACCGCACCCGGCACGCTCCTCGCGTTGCTCGGCGGCCTCGCGCTCACGGTGTTCGCGCTGGTTCGCTCGGGTCGGCAGGCCAACCCCGCTGTCGCCGTATCACTGTGGCGGGAACGGCAGTTCGCGTTGGCGAACGCGGGCTCGTTGCTGTTCGGCGCCTCGATGTTCGCGTGGCTGCTGGCCGGTCCGCTGTTCCTCGACGCCATCTGGGGCTATTCCGTACTCGAGTCCGCGGCGGCGCTGACCGTCGGCGCGGTGGCCTCGATGGTGACCGCCGTGGTCACCGGGCGAATTACGGCACCCGCGGGCCAGCGGTGGGTCGGCGTGCTCGGCGGGCTGATGTCGACGGCCGCGCTGGCCTGGATGAGCACCGACGCCTTCGGGCCCGAACCCGCGCTGTGGACGGCGTGGGTCCCCGCCGGGCTGCTCGGCGGCGGTGGGATCGGCATCGTCGTCACGGTTCTCGGCACGGCAGCGGCGAGTTCGGTTCCGCCGCAACAGTTCGCGGCGGGCATCGGCATGAACCTGACCGCTCGCCAGGTCGGTGGCGCGCTCGGCATCGCGGTGCTGGCGGCGATCTTCTCGGCGACATCGGACCCACTTCGCGGCTTTCACATCCTGTTCGCCGTGGGCGCGGCGATCAACCTCGCCGTCGCCCTGCTGCTCGCCTTCCCTTCACCTACCCGTTCGACCACCTGAACCGAGGAGATCGACATGTCTTCCAGCACACCACTGTCCGTGCAATTCCTCGCCGAGGCCGAGGACCCACTGGTCCTCGCACCGGAGCAGGTCACCGCGCTGCTGGCCGGCGCACCGTGGCAACGGTTCGCGGTGCTCGGTGATTCCATCGCCGCGGGGACCGGCGATCCGAGTCCCGGATACGCCCCTACCGGCTGGTCCGATCGGGTCGCGGCCGGTCTGGCTTCGGCGAATCCCACCCTGGCCTACCGCAATACCGGCCGGATCGGCGCGACCAGCGGTCAGGTGATCGACCTCCAGTTGTCCGAAATAATCGAATTCGCACCGGATCTCGTCCATCTCAGCTGCGGCGGCAATGATCTGTTCACCGCGGGCGGCGATGTCGATCGGCTGCGCGAGAATCTGTCGACGATCCTCACCGCGCTGGCCGACACCGGGGCGCGGCTGTCGATATTCACGATGGCCGACGTGTGGTCCGTCGAGCGGATGGCGCCGATGCGGGCCATGCGGCCGCAGATGATCGTGCTCAACGAGATGTTGCGGGCCGCGGCCACCGAGTTCGATGTGGTGCTCACCGAATTCTGGAACCATCCTTTGCAGTCGCGACCCGAGCTGATGAGCGCGGATCTCATCCACTTCACCACGAGTGGGCAAGCGGTCGTCGCCAGCGAGGTGGTCAGATCGCTGGCCGGGCTCATCGACCGGGCGTAGTGGCTGCGGGGCCGTCGACGCTGTTGTCGCGCACCAATTCAGTGCCGAGCGCTACTAGTTCGGATCTGACCTCGGCGGGCCCGACGACCTCCACGTCGGCGCCCCAGCCCGCCAGTTGCCGGGCAACCATTTTCGCGGTGTCGGCGGTGATCTGTGCTCGCACCCGGCCGTCCGGATCAGGGCCGAGCAGGGTGCAGTTGCGGCCCTGCTGGTCGGCCAGGATGGGCGCGAGTTGCGCGGAGACGAGGACCGTCGCGGCGACGGCGGCGCGACGGCCCTCCATCTGCTCGACGATCTGAGACCACTGCGCGTACAGATCGAAATCCGCGGGCCGATCGGCTGTCTCATCGAGGGTGACGACGTCGACGATGCGGTCGAGACGAAAGGTTCGCTGCCCGCGGTCGGTGCCCGCGATGAGGTACCAGACCGTTTCCTTCTCGACCAGGCCCCACGGGTCGATCGTGCGGACCGTGCGTTCACCCTTGCGCAGATAGTCGATGCGTACGCGCCTGCGATCCACCACCGCGCGCTGCACCGTGTCGAGTACCGCCGGTGTCTGCGGATCCGGGCGCCCCCAGCGCGCGGGATCGACGACAACGGCATCGGCGGCCGCGGCCGCATCGGCTCGGAAGGTGTGCGGCAGCGCCCGAACCAGCTTGCGCAGTGCGGATTTCAGTTCGGGCACGGCCTGGGCGGCGGGGCCGGCCAGGAGGAACAGCGCCCTGGTCTCCCCCGCCGTGAGTCCGGAGAGGTCGGTGCGCGCGCCACCGATCAGCGACCAACCGCCGCCGCGACCCGATTGTGGGTAGACCGGGATGCCCGCGGCCGACAATGCCTCCAGGTCACGCCGGGCGGTCGCCACCGAGACCTCGAGCTCGGCGGCAACCTGAGCGGCGGTCACTCGTCCCCGCGCCTGCATCAACAACAGGGTGGCTACCAATCTGTCTGCTCGCATACTCGGTAATTCTGCCAAATAAAGTGCTCATTTGATGAGCACTTTCGCTGGCAAAGTCGTGTTCACACCGAAGCGACAACCGAATGGAGCAGACATGCTGCGCGGAATGGCCACCACCACCTACTACGCCGACGACCTCACCGCCGCCAAGGACTGGTACACCGAATTCCTCGGCATCGCACCGTATTACGAGGTTCCGGGCGGGTACTACGAGTTTCGGCTCGGGCCGTTGCAGGCCGAGCTCGGCATCATCAATCGCGCGTACGCCCCGGCTGGCGCGCGCAACGCGCCGGGCGGGGGTGGCGTGGTGTTCTGGCAGGTCGACGATCTCGCGGCCACCTTCGCCCGATTGCTCGAGTTGGGCGCCACCGAGTACGAGCCGATCACCGAACGCGGCGACGGTGCGGGTTTCGCGACCGCGGCGGTGCTGGATCCGTTCGGCAATGTCCTCGGGATCATGGCGAACCCGCACTACGTCGCGATGACCGCAGCGGCGTCCAGCTGATCGAGCCAGCCGGCGCAGATTCGGGCGACGACGGATGGGGGCGACGCTCAGCCTCCGCCGAGGTCTGCACCGGTAGCCGCCACGATCGCTGTCTGAGGCTCAGGCGAACCAGCGTTCGAGGACGGTGGCGACACCGTCCTCGTCGACGTGGCCGGTCACTTCGTCGGCCAGCGCGAGCACCTCGGCGGGCGACCCGGCCATCGCGACCGAATGCGCTGCCCAGCGCAACATTTCGCGGTCGTTGAAGCCGTCGCCGATGGCCAGGGTCTCATGGGCCTCGACGCCGAGGAGGTGCCGAAGTTGTTCCAGCGCCCAGCCTTTGGACACACCACGGCGGGAGACGGTGAGCCAGGGCCCGTACTCGCCGTGTACCCAGGACGCATCCGGAACGTCGAACGTTTGGAGCAGGCGCAGCATTTCATCGGGAGTGCCGTCGGGCCACCAGCCGTTGAGGCGCGGCGTCGGCACACTGCTCAGCTTGCGATGGTCGACGAGCTGGAAGTCGCCGATCGAGAACTCCCCCGGTCCGTGTCCGGTTGCCCAGGTGCCGACGCCCACTCGTTCCGCGGCGAAGACCATCGCCGGGAACAGCGCGCGCAACGCGAGCACGGCCGGGCCCGGGTCGAACGATTGGACCGCGACCGGCTCGCCGCGCGCCACGTCGATGTGCACAGCGCCGTTGGAACACAACGCATGTCCCTCCGACAGCCCGAGCTCGCCCAGAACCGGGCGCGTGGCGAGCAGGGTTCGCCCGGTGGTCACCACCACGTGCGCTCCCGCCGACACCGCCGCCCGTACCGCCGCGCCCACCCGCGCGCTGATCTCGAACCCCGTCGCCAGCAGGGTCCCATCCACATCGAGCGCGATCAGCTTCGGCGCTCCCCCAACTTCAGCCACCGCCCTATTGTGCCCGCCCCCACCGACACTCACGCCCGATTCACCACCGGCGCCATCCGCGGACACCCGGGCTCGACGTGGCACATCGGCCCGGCGATCGCGCCCGGTGATGACATCGACGCACTGCTCGCCACCAGCACGCTGGTTGCGAACGTTCGGCGATGTCATCCGAAATCTAGATCGCCACCGACCCGCGGTTCCAGCTTCCACGGGCTGTACCACGGCGCGACCATGCCACGGGAGCTCGCTTCGCGCTCGAGCTGGGCCTGTTCCTCGGCGTAGGCCTCCGCGGCCCCCGGGTGGGTCCGCCGTGCCGAAATTCCGCGGTGAGCGCCGGAATTCCACGATGTCGGGGCGCCGACACCATCGGTCAGCGGCGAGAACCTCCTCCGCCGCCGCCACCACCTCCGCCGCCACCCGACCCACCCGAGGATGCTCCACCCGAGCCGCCTGACGAAGCACCACCGGACGAGGCGCCGCCGGAGGATGCGCCGCCGGAGGATGCGCCACTGTCCGATCCACCGGATGACGTGCCACCGCCTGAGGAAGCACCACCGGAAGTGCTGCCGCCGGAGGATGTGCCGCCCGACGCACCACCGGAGGAAGCTCCGCCGCCCGATGTTCCACCACCGGTTGCGCCGCCACCCGAAGCGCCGCCGCCTGTCGAGCCACCCGAAGCACCACCGGAGGCGCCGCTGTCGGAACCGCCACCGGACGCACCGCCGTCGCCGCCGCCGGACGCACCACCCGAGGTACCACCGCTGGACGCGCCACCGCCGCTGCCGCCGGTCGAAGCACCACCACCCGATGTGCCGCCCGTCGCACCACCGGAAGTGTCTGTGCCGCCGGAGGTTCCACCACCGGTCGATCCGCCGCCGGTGGTTCCACCGGTCGTGGTTCCGCCTGAGCCGCCGGAAGTACCCGTATCGGAAGGTGTTGTACCAGTGCCGGTTCCACCGGTGGGGGCAGATCCCCCGATATCGATGGAGACGCCGCCCGTGCTCGGGGCCGAGGTCCCGCCGGTGGGAGTGGTGGTGCCACCGGCCGGTGCGGATGTGCCATCCGTGGGTGCCGTGCCCGGCGCGGGCGCGGTGCCTGCGGCGGGAAGCGTGGCGGGGTCAGTGGCGCCGGGGGTGCCCGGCGCATCAGGGCCGGGGGCCGAGATCGGGCCGCCATGGGGGAGTTCGGGGGCGCCAGGATTGGTCGGCGTGTTCTGGGGCTGGGCGGCCGGCTGGCCGAAGGGTAGGGGGTTGATGAAGCGGGCCGGGTCGCCGTACGTGGTGCGGGCGAGGACAGGCGACTTGCAGTCGTTGCGGACGTCCTGGTGGCCGGGACCGCCACGGTCGGCACCCGCACCGGCGTACCCACCGGGGCGGGACTTGCCGCCGGGCGCCGTCGCGGGGGCGATGAAATTCTCGTACGCGCTGCGAGCCGCGGCCACACCGGCGACCCGGATGCTCCCGCTGACCGGGTCGACCTCGCTGATCAGACCGGCCGTTCGGGCGGCGAGAAGGTCGGCGCTCATGTCGTAGAGCAGTGCGTCGGCAGGCACGGCGAGGACGGGGAAACGGTCGAGGACCGGCATCAAGCCGGGATCGAAGGGGCTGCCGAACACCGTCATCGCCGACATGGCGAGCGCGGAAACGACTGCCGCGCTGGAGAACACCGCGACGTGCGGCACCGGCCCGCTGCTCTGCTCCTCGGGCGCGAAGGTACGCGCCGCCAAACCCGCTGCGCCCGCGGCGATCACCTGTCCGGGGTCGGCGACGGTGACGAGCGGAACGCCGAGTTCGGCGAGGGTGCGAGCGACTTCGGGTGGGCGCGAGGCACCGCCGACCACGAGGATGCGCGACAGGTCGGCCAGCCGCAGGCCCGCCGCCGCCACGCTCTTGCTGACCAGCGGGAAGGTGTCGCGGATGTGTTCGGCGCGCAGCGCGTCGATGTTCACCATGGAGGTGAGCGTCTGCGTCGCGCGCCCCTGCCCCGGTTCGCCGGCGTACCTGGCGACCATCTCACCGAGCGGCTTGCCACCGAAATCGCTGGACCGCGTGGGGGTTCCGACCATCGGGTGGTGCGGCCAGTCGGGGCCGACGCGCAGCACGGTGAGGTCGAGGCTGGTGGCGCCGAGGTCGTAGACGAGCACGAAACCCGGCTCCAGCGGGCCGCGATCGATCTCCAGCCATTCCGCGGCGGCGACCGGTTCGGGTACGAGCAGCACCTCACCGGCGCCTGCGAGGTGCAGGGCCTGGCCAAGTAATGAGACCTGTTTATCGGTATAGACCGCGGGATAGGTCAACACGATCCCGGCCGGTGTTTCGGCCAGCTCGATCAGACCGGTGACCACCGCGGCGATCAGGTTGGTCGCCGAATAGAATCGGCCACCCATCACCATCGGCTCCGGTTCGCGGGTGAGATCCGCGAAATCCGTGATCGCCGAGGCGAACTCGTTGATGGCGCCGATGCGGGGCCTACCCGCCTCGTCGAATGTCAGTGCGGTGCGTCGTGTGCGCACCGCCGGTTTGGCCGGATCGTCGGCGACTACCGCCGAAATCGCATTGGCCACACCGATACTCAAGCCCAGACCTCTGGTCATGTTTTTTGCTATCCCGTCAACGCACCGTGACCACGTCCAGCACGCGAGCGCACCATGTGGCCGCGGTCGTCTTCCAAACAGCTCGCCTAGATTAACTGGCACGTCGGCGAATTGCTGCCCGATTGATACGAAACCCGCAACCATGGGTCACCACAACGCTATTCGCGCAGGTGAGGTGGTTGAAGACGGAATATCCACCCCCCTGAACGTCACCACGGCGATTCACAGACTCCGAGAAGCAGCTACCTG
Source organism: Nocardia sp. FBN12 (assembly GCF_054031145.1). Lineage (NCBI taxonomy): Bacteria > Bacillati > Actinomycetota > Actinomycetes > Mycobacteriales > Nocardiaceae > Nocardia > Nocardia sp. FBN12. The sequence goes on along the minus strand of NZ_CM132926.1, from coordinate 415,889 downwards.
CGAGTAATCGGACACAGCCCCCATTGAATACATTCTTGGAGTTTGTTATCTCGGCCATTCGACGCACTTACCGACCGGTAACCAATTCATTTACTACCAACACGATTTCACTGACGCCGAATTACATTCCTCCATATCGAAGTTGGCCCACTTTTGATGACGCATCAACGCGGCGGCCGATTCCCGCCAGCACGGGCCTACCCCCGCCGGTTGACTGAAAGAGCGGAGAGACACCGACTCCGAGCTCCGAAACCCCAAGGGAAAGAAGGCACTACACATGTCCACTCGATTCGCCGACCAGGTCGTTCTCATCACCGGCGCAGGGTCCGGTATCGGCAGGGCGGTCGCGCTCCGGGTCGCGTCCGAGGGTGCCGCGGTCGTCCTCGGGTCCCGCGGCAAGGATCAGGGTGAGCAGGTCGCCGAGCAGATCAGAGCGGCAGGCGGGCGAGCGCTGTTCGTCGCGACCGATGTCACGATCGACGCCGATGTCGAACGACTGACCCAGGCCGCGCTCACCGAATACGGTCGCCTGGACGCGGCTTTCAACAACGCGGGCGCGATCAACGCTTTCGGACCGATCGCCGAGATCGACGACGACGCCTGGCGCGCCGACATGGAACTCAACCTCAACGGCGTCTTCTACGGTCTGCGCCACCAGGTGCCCGCGATCATGGCCTCGGGGGGCGGCGCGATCCTGAACAACGCCTCCAACCTCGGCGTGGTCGGCATGGCACAGGTTGCCCCCTACGCGGCGGCCAAGCACGCCGTCGTCGGACTGACCAAGTCGGTGGCGCTGGAGACGGCGACCACGGGTGTGCGAGTCAACGCGCTGATCTCCGGCGCGGTCGACACACCGGCCTTCCGCGCGTCGATGGGCGCGACGCCCGAGGGCGAGGCGGCCATCGCCGCGCTGCACCCGATGGGGCGGATCGCACAGCCCGACGAGGTCGCCGCGGTGTGCGCGTTCCTGCTCAGCCGTGAGGCGTCCTTCGTCACCGGTGCTTCCATCACCACAGACGGCGGCTTCACCGCACAGTAGAAATAGCGAATGCCCGCAACGTCTCCCAGTGACGTTGCGGGCCTTCGATTTTCGATCAGCCGCGAGCGAACAGCCGCTTCACGGAGCGTTCCCGTGGCACCGCGGCACCGCCGGCCACAGCTTGCGGGCGACGGGCTCGCACGAGTCGGTCGAACTCGGACGCGTCGCGCGCGGGCGCACGCAGCTTGCCACCGTTGAAATCGTCGGCGAGCTGCTGCACGGTCTCCTGCGCACACGACTTGTTGGTCCCGATGAAGCCGGTCGGACCGCGCTTGATCCAGCCGGTGACATACGTACCGGGGAAGACCTCGCCGCCGGGCGCGGTGAGCACCCGGCCCGCGTCGTTCGGGATCACCGCACGAGCGTCGTCGAACGGCAGATCCGCGGTAGGCACGCCGCGGTAACCGACCGAGGTGAGCACGACACCGGCCTCGAGCAGCGCGGTGTCGCCGGTCGGCGTCGCGGCCACCCGGCCTTCGGCGTCGGTGACGAGCTCGTTGCGCTCGACCCGCACCCCGGTCACCGTGTCGGTACCGACGATTTCCACCGGCGAGGACAGGTATCGGAACACGATGCGCTTGCGCGCACCGAACGGGCGGTTCGCGACGCTGTGCAGCAGGCGCAGCTTCTGCTCGACCTTGTACGGCAGATCGGGCGTGACCGCGGGCAGTTCGCCCTCGATCGCGATGTCGATATCGGCGGCGAGCAGGCCGACGAACTCGGGCACCGTGAACGCCGACTCCGCCGGGCCACGACGGCCGAGGATCACGACCTCCTCGATCTTGCTCTCGCGCAATGCCTTCAGCGCGTACGGCGCGATGTCGGTGTCGGCGAGCAGGGCCGGATCGACGGTCAGGATGCGGGCGACGTCGAGGGCGACGTTGCCGTTGCCGACGATGACGACGCGCTTCTGGTTCAGGTCGAAGGTGTCGTCGGCGTGGTCGGGATGGCCGTTGTACCAGGCGACGAAGTCGGTGGCCGACACATTGCCCGCCAGACCTTCGCCCGGAATGTTCAGCTTGCGATCCGAGGACGCGCCCACGGCGTAGATCACACCGTGGAAGTGCTCGAGCAGCTCGGCGTGGCTGATGTGCTTGCCGATCTCGACATCGAGGTAGGTACCGAAGTCGTCCTGCTTCGACATGATGTCGAACAGGTCGGCGACCTTACGCGTGTGCTTGTGATCGGGTGCCACGCCGAGGCGCGCCAGACCGTAGGCCTGCGGCAGCCGGTCGAACATCGTGACCGCGACGCCGGGCTGGGTGAGCAGCTCGTCGGCGGCGTACATCGCCGACGGGCCCGACCCCACGATCGCGACCCGCAGCGGGGAGCGCTGGGTGTCGATCGCGGGCGGCATCACCGGTGCGGCCAACGTCGGCCGGTCGCGCTGCACGCGGTAGAAGTCGGCGTTGATCTCGATGAACGGCTTCTGCTCGTCGGTCAGCTTCTTCGACGAGGTGATGGCATCGACGGGGCACGCGGTGGCACAGGCGCCACAGTCCACGCACGCCGCCGGATCGACGTAGAGCATCTCCGCGGTACGGAAATCCGGCTCATCCGGGGTGGGATGAATGCAGTTGACCGGGCATGCGTAGACGCACGAGGCGTCACTACAGCATGACTGGGTGACAACATATGGCATATTGCTATCGTCTCAGGCGGCGTGCTTGGCGGAGCGCTTGGGCTCCGAGCGGTAGCGGCTCGACGGTCCGTCGATGCCGAACATCTTCCACACCAGCCGCGAGACCGGGTTCATCACACCGATCTCCTCGGCGAGCGCGCGCACGTCGATGAAGTAGTCGGCGAAGACCTGCTTGGCCTCCTTGGAGCCGTAGAACAGCTCCTTGCGCACGTCGGCGGGCATGTCGAACTGCTTGAAGAACGTCTTCGGCGGGGTCGCGATGGCCCGGCCGAGAATGAACATGATGGTCGGCATGGCGATCGACAGCACGAACTTGTTGAACGAGCGCTGCGCGGGCACGTTCTTCTTGAGGAACTCGTGAGCGAAGGAGATGTGGCGAGCTTCCTCTGCCACGTGGATCGCCATCACGCCGCGCATGATCGGGTGGATGTCGTCGCCCGAGCGCAGGATGTCCTTCTGGATGTGGTCGATCGGCTCCTCGCCGGCGAGCACGGCCATGAAGAACAGGTTCGGCATCAGGGCGCCGACCGGGGAGACCAGGTGGCGCAACTGACGCACCAGCGGGTTCATGCCCGGCACGTCGGCGACGCGGTTCACCATCTCCTGGAACATCAGGGTGTGGTTGTGCTCTTCGATCATCTCGTGCGAGCAGTACCGGAATTCCGGGTCGTTGTTCTTCAGGTTGAAGATGTGCTGCATCATGCCGACGATCAGGATGGCCTCGAACTGCAGACCGACCTTGGCGACATTGGCCTGACGGACCTTGCCGATCTCGATCTTCTTCTCCAACGGCAGCGCCTGGTACCAGGGGTGGCGGCCGATGGGGTCGGCCGAGGTCACCAGGACCCAGCGCTCGGGCTTGCAGTTCGGATCGAAGTCGGGGGCGTCCCAGTCGATGTCCTCGAACGGGTCGAAGTGGCGATCGACCGATGCCTCGGACAGCATCAGCAACTTCTCGGCGTACGCCTGAGCCTCTGCGACTACAGGATCGACGTCAGGGGTGGTGGGCGCAGACATCGTCGTCACTGCCTCTCCTCTAGGGACGTTTACTGTTTCCAATAGTTACACCTACAGAGAGTCACGTCAACTCTGCGGACCACGCGCTTTCGCGTGTTCGGCGCGTCGAAATACCTCGCCGAAAAGCTACTCACCAGTAAAAACGCCTCTACCTGTGACGCTGCGTCATACACAGTCGAGGTCGAGGTGCGGTGAGGCCGGCGAATCTTCTCGCCACAGAAACAGCAAAAGCCCCGCGACGATGAGTCACGGGGCCTTCACCTGCGTCGATCAGGTCAGTGGCAGGTCCGGGATCCGGGTCGCGCGGGCGTAGACCGTCTCGCCCTCGGCCAGGCGCAGGGCCGCCGCGTCGCCGCGGGTGACCTGGGCGGCGAACTGGTCGCCGGTCGCGGCATTGCGCAATTCCAGGCGCACCTCGAAACCGAGGCGCACGATTCGCTCGACCGTGGCCCTGGTGACCCCCGCCGATTCGGCGGTGCCCTCGTGTTCGGCCATCGCCATGCTCGGATCGCGCCCGACGCGGATGTCATGCGGGCGGACCAGGTGACCGTTGAGCCGGGCGACCGCGCCGAGGAACGACATCACGAACTCGTTGGCGGGCCGGTCGTAGACCTCCTCGGGCGAACCGACCTGCTCGATGCGGCCCTTGTTCATCACCGCGATCCGGTCGGCCACGTCCAGGGCCTCCTCCTGGTCGTGGGTGACCAGCACGGTGGTCACGTGGACCTCGTCGTGCAGCCGGCGCAGCCACTGGCGCAGATCGGTGCGCACCTTGGCGTCGAGCGCGCCGAACGGCTCGTCCAGCAGCAGTACCTGCGGGTCGACGGCGAGCGCGCGGGCCAGTGCCATGCGCTGACGCTGACCGCCCGAGAGCTGCGCCGGGTAGCGGTGCTGGAAACCGTCGAGGCCGACGATGCCGAGCAGTTCGTCGACGCGCTTCTCGATTTCCTTCTTCGGCCGCTTGCGGATGGTCAGGCCGAAGGCGACGTTGTCGCGCACGGTCATGTGCTTGAACGCGGCGTAGTGCTGGAACACGAAGCCGATGTCGCGCTTCTGGGGCGCCACGTGGGTCACGTCGTTGCCCGCGATCATCACCACGCCCGAGTCGAGCGATTCCAGCCCGGCGATCGAGCGCAGCAGCGTCGACTTGCCCGAACCGGACGGGCCGAGCAGCGCGGTGAGCTCGCCGGAGGGGATGTCGATGCTGACATCGTCGAGGGCGGCGAAGGAACCGTAGTTCTTGCGCGCGTTGGTCACGGTGATCATTCGGTGCCCCGCTTGCGTTCGAGGAGAGTCATCAGGAGGAGGACGATCAGCGCCATACCCATCAGCAGGGTGGCCGCGCTGTAGGCGCCGAAGGTGTTGTGGTCGTTGATATAACGGCCGTGCACCAGCAGGGTCAGCGTCTGGGATTTTCCGGGTAGGGCGGTGGAGACCATGATCACCGCGCCGAATTCGCCCAGCGCGCGGGCCACGGTGAGCACGACGCCGTAGGTCAGGCCCCAGCGGATGGCGGGCAGGGTGATTCGCCAGAAGGTCTGCCAACGCGAGGCGCCGAGGGTGGCCGCGGCCTGCTCCTGATCGTCGCCGATCTCGTGCAGCACCGGCTCCACCTCGCGCACCACGAACGGCAGCGTGACGAAGATGGTCGCGATCACCATGCCGGGCAGGCTGAAGATCACCTTGAATCCGAGTGATTCCAGCCCGCCGAACCAGCCGCCCGCGCCCCACAGCAGGATCAGCGACACACCGACGACGACCGGCGACACCGCGAACGGCAGGTCGACGATGCCCTGCATCAGACTGCGGCCGGGGAACTTGCTCCGGACCAGGGCCAGCGCCGTGACCACGCCGAACACTACGTTCAACGGCACCACGATGACCACGATGAGCATCGACAGCTGGAACGCCGAGATGGCCGCGGGCGTGCTGATCGAGTCGATGAACGCGCCGATCCCCCGCTCGAACGTGCGCAGCAGGATGATCACCAGCGGCAGCACCAGCAGGATCAGCAGGTAGCCGAGTGCGACCGTGCGCAGCGAGATCCTGGTGAACGCGGACAGTTTCATCGGGCCGCCTCTTCCTTACGCGATGAACGTTCGGCGAGGATCCGCAGCACGAGCAGGCTGACGAACGAGATCACCAGCAGCGCCACCGACACCGCGGCGGCGTTGATCGGCCGGTCGACCTCGATCTGCTGCTGGATGTACTGCGAGGTCATCTGCGTCTCGCGCGGGATGTTGCCACCGATCAGCACCACCGAGCCGTATTCGCCGATCGCCCTGGCGAAGGCGAGGCCGCCGCCGGAGATGATCGCGGGCGCCAGGGTGGGGAGCACGATGCGGCGGAAGGTGATCCAGTTGCTCGCACCGAGCGAGAGCGAGGCCTGCTCGACTTCCTTGTCGACCTCGATCAGCACCGGCTGCACCGAGCGCACCACGAACGGCAGCGTGACGAACGCGAGCGCCACCACCAGACCGGGCTGCGTGGCGTTGAGGTGGATGTCGAACGGGCTGTTCGGGCCGTAGAGCGAGAGCAGCACGATCGAGGCGACGATCGTCGGCAGCGCGAACGGGAGGTCGATCAACGCGTTGACGATGCCCTTGCCGGGGAACTCGTCGCGCACCAGCACCCAGGCGATCAGGGTGCCCATCCCGACATTGATCACGGCGACGATCACCGAGACGCCGATCGTCACCTTCAGCGAGTCGAGCGCCGAGGGCGCGGTGACCGCGTCCCAGAAACCGGACCAGCCGTCCTCGAAGGAGCTGACGGTGAGTGCGGCCAGCGGCAGCAGCACGATGATGCTGAGCCACATCACGGCGACGCCGATGCCGAAGGGACCGACCGAGCCGGTGACACGCAGCCACGACCAGCGTCGGCCCGCGGGCTTGCGTTTTTCAGGTTTGCCAGGGCCGCCGGGATCGGGGGTGTCCCCGGCCCCGGCGGGCCCACTGCTGTCAGTCACAGTTGTCCAGTATCGCGTGTGAGCCGGGTCACCGACTACTTGGTTGCCTGGTCGTAGATGACGGCGACCTTGCCGGTGCCCTGCGCGAACAGATCCTTGTCGACGGCCTTCCAGCCACCGAGGTCGTCGATGGTCCACAGCTTGGCCGGGGTCGGGAAGTCGGCGGCGAACTCGGCGGCGACCTCGGGGTCGACCGGACGGAAACCGGCCTGCGCCCACGCCTTCTGGCCCTCTGCGGTGAAGAGGAAGTCGCGGAACGCGGTGGCCTTGGCCAGGTTCTTGGAGTTCTTCAGCACCGCGACCGGGTTCTCGATCTTGAAGGTGGTCGGCGGGTTGATGTGCTCGATCGGGTCGCCGTTGCGCTCGGAGAAGATGGCCTCGTTCTCGTAGCTCAGCAGCACGTCACCGGTGCCCTGCAGGAAGGTCTCGGTGGCTTCGCGGCCCGACTTCGGCTGCACCTTCACGTGCTCGGGCGAGATCAGCTGCGCCAGGTAGTCCAGACCGGCCTGCTGGTTCTTGCCGCCGTCGCTCTTGGCGGCGTAGGGGGCGAGCAGGTTCCACTTGGCCGAGCCCGAGCTGAACGGGTTCGGGGTGACGACCTCGACACCCGGCTTCAGCAGGTCGTCCCAGTCCTTGATGCCCTTGGGGTTGCCCTTGCGGACCACGAGGGTGACGACCGAGCCGAAGGGGATGCCCTTGGTGGCGTCGGCGTTCCAGCTGTCCTCGACCAGGCCCGCGTCGACGAGGCGGGTGATGTCGGGTTCGACCGAGAAGTTCACGACGTCGGCCTCTGCGCCGTCCTTGACCTTGCGCGATTGGTCGCCCGAGGCGCCGTAGGAGGCTTGGACCTGCACGCCGGTGCCCGCTTCGGTCTTGTTGAACTCGGGCACGATCTTGTCGAAGCCCGGCTTCGGCACGGCGTAGGCGTAGAGGTTGAGGGTGCCCCCGCTGCCGTCGGCGGTCGCTTCTCCGTCGGTCGAGTCGCTGGCGCCACCGCCGCAAGCGGTCAGCGCGAGCGCGGCGACGGCGGTGAGGGCGATGGCGGCGGCGCGGCGGCGCGAGCCGATCCAGGTATTGCGAGACATCGGGGTGAACCTTTCGGGAAAGGACCTGCGGCGCAACGGCTTTCGTGCGGGCAGGGAACGCTCGTGTCGATCGGTAGACCTGCCGTGGCGGATGCACGACAGTTGGCGCGACTCGGGCCCGATGGCCCCCGGGGTGACGGACTACGACTGCGAAAGGAAAGCGCGCGCCAGTCTACTGGGCAGAGGAGCGCAGACGAGTCCGGTGGCCGATCACCGACAGAGAATGTCTGCGACCGCGAGGTTGCCGACAGCGATCAACGCCAACTCATGGCGGATCTGCGGAGCGACACTCGACGACACAGGCAGACTGTAGCAGATTGGGACATGATGATCGCAATCGACGAGAGTTCTCTAACCAGGGGGGATTTCATCCTATGACCATGGCTCCAGACCGGGTTCGCACGCGTTTTCCGGAGATCAGCACGCGCGCTTGGGAACACCCGGCCGACCGCACCGCACTCGTGGCACTGCGCTCGCTGAGCGGCTTCGACACGGTGCTGCGCGCGCTGTCGGGCTTGCTCCGGGAGCGTCAGCACCGGTTGATGTACCTGGCGACCGCCGTACGGGTCGACGACCGCCAGTTCCGCACGCTGCACGAGTTGCGCGCGGACTGCGTCGGCGTGCTCGACGCCCAGTCGACGCCGGAGATGTTCGTGCTGCAGGACCCGTCGGTGAACGCGTTCACGATCGGGATGGACAAGCCGTTCATCGTGGTCACCACCGGCCTGCTCGAACTGATGGACACCGAGGAGTTGCGGTTCGTCGTCGGCCACGAACTCGGTCACGCCCTGTCCGGGCACGCGGTCTATCGCACGATGCTCATGCACCTGATGCGCCTGTCGGCGTCGGTCGGCTGGATGCCGGTCGGCGGCTGGGCCCTGCGCGCGATCGTCGCGGCCCTGATGGAGTGGAGCCGCAAGTCGGAACTGTCCGGCGACCGCGCGGGCCTGCTCTGCTGCCAGGACGTCGAGGCCTCGGTGCGCGTGCACATGAAAACCGCCGGCGGTGCTTGGCTGCACGAGATGAACCACGGCGCCTTCCTCGATCAGGCCGACGACTACATGCGCTCGGGCGACCTGCGCGACGGCGTCCTCAAGCTCCTCAACCTGGAACTGCAATCGCACCCGTTCTCGGTGCTGCGCGCGGCCGAACTCCGCCGCTGGATCCAATCGGGAGACTACGAACGCGTCCTCGGCGGTAGCTACCCCCGCCGCGAACACGACAAGAACGCGCGAATCAGCGACGAGGTCAAAGACGCCGCACGCCACTACCGCGAGTCGTTCGACCAATCCGAAGACCTGCTGGTCCGCACCGTCCGTGACCTCGGCCGCGACGTCGGCTCCGCGGTGAGCACCGTCGGGCAAGAAGTCGGCCGCACAGTATCCGACCTGGGCAAACGCTTCGACGACTGGCGCAAGAACTAGCTGCTGTGCCGGCGCGGGTCAGTGCTCGCGCCGGTCACCGCGTGAAAAACCAGGCGATCACAACCAGAACGAGCAAGCCCACCAGCGCCAGCTGAACGCGAGACCGTGGCATCAGCGGACACCGCTTCCCACGCTCGGACGTTCGGCGACGACCGGCATCGGTTCAGCACGCTCGTCCCGGCGCAGCACCCGGAAGACCACCCGCAAGCCTCGATCGAGCAGGAAGGCGATCGCGAAGCTGATCGGAACCATCCCGACCAGCACCACGAGGAACTGCGGAATAAAGGGCAGCCCAGCTACCCAGAGTTCGAACCCGTCCCACCAACCTGCGATCCGTTGCACGCCGCCCAGCCTAGTCGCTGCCCTCGCGGCCCCTCTTCGCCCGCACCGGCACAGGCGAATTCCCCGCCCACGACCAGCGGATCCGCCGGGATCGCGCCCGCAGCGGTGGACGCGCGCCCGCAGCGCCGTGATCATTGGGTATGGAGTCTTCCAGCGACAGCCTGCCGATTCTGAGTCCGGTCTCCTCCAGCGGCCGTCGCGGCGCCTTTCCGCCGATCGACGACTACGCCTTCCTGTCCGACTGTGAATCCAGCTGCCTGATCGCCAGTAGCGGTTCGGTCGAGTGGATGTGTGTGCCACGCCCCGACTCCCCCAGTATCTTCGGCGCGGTCCTCGACCGCAGCGCAGGCCATTTCCGGATCGGCCCCTACGGCAAGAATGTGCCGGCGGCGCGGCGGTATCTGCCGGGCGGGATGATCCTGGAAACCACCTGGCAGACCGAAACCGGCTGGCTGATCGTGCGCGACGCGCTCGTACTCGGCCCGTGGCACAACAACATCGCCCGGTCCAAGACCCACCGCCGCACCCCGATGGACTGGGATGCCGAACACGTGCTGCTGCGCACGGTCAAGTGCGTGAGCGGCACGGTCGAACTGGAGATGAGCTGCCAGCCCTCGTTCGACTACCACCAGGGCGGCGCGACATGGGAGTACACCGGCAAGGTCTACGAGCAGGCGACCGCACGGGCGTCGAGCGATCCGGATGTCGCGCCGTCGCTGGTTCTCACCACCGACCTGCGACTCGGCTTGGAAGGCAGAGAGGCGCGAGCCCGCACCAGAATGGCCGAGGGCGACCAGGTGTTCGTCGCGCTCACCTGGTCGGAACTGCCCGCGCCAGCTACCTTCGACGAGGCGGCCCAGAAGATGTGGGCGACCGCCGAATGCTGGCGACGCTGGATCACCCAGGGCGACTTCCCGGATCATCCATGGCGCAGCTACCTGCAACGCAGTGCGCTCACCCTCAAGGGTCTCACTTACGCGCCGACGGGCGCACTGCTCGCCGCCTCCACCACCTCGCTGCCGGAAACCCCTGGCGGAGAACGTAACTGGGACTACCGCTACACCTGGGTGCGCGACGCGAGTTTCGCGCTGTGGGGCCTGTACACCCTCGGCTTGGACCGTGAGGCCAACGACTTCTTCGCCTTCCTCGACGACGTCACCACCGGTGAGAACGGCGACGCGCTCCCCCTGCAGGTGCTCTACGGGATCGGCGGCGAACGCCACATCACCGAATACGAGCTGCCGAATCTGTCCGGCTACGACGGCGCGCGCCCGGTCCGCATCGGCAACGCCGCCTACGACCAGGATCAGCACGACATCTGGGGCACCATGCTCGACGCGGTGTACCTGCACGTGAAGTCGCGCGGGCAGGTGCCGGAGTCGTTGTGGCCCTTGCTCGAACGCACCGTGCACGCCGCGATCGCGAACTGGCGCAAGCCCGATCGCGGGATCTGGGAGGTGCGCGGCGAACCGCAGAACTTCACCTCGTCGAAGGTGATGTGCTGGGTGGCGCTGGATCGCGGTGCGCGGTTGGCGCAACTGCACGGCCAGCACGAGCGCGCGGCCGAGTGGTTCGAGATCGCGGAGGAGATCCGCGACGACGTCCTCGAATTCGGTGTCAGCGCCGACGGCGTCTTCACCCAGACCTACGGTGGCGACACTCTCGACGCCTCACTGCTGCTGGTGGTGCTGACCCGTTTCCTGCCGCCCGACGACCCGCGCATCCGCGCGACGGTGCTGGCCATCGCCGACCACCTCACCGTCAACGGGCTGGTGCTGCGCTACCGCACCGAGACCACCGACGACGGCCTCGAGGGCGAGGAGGGGACGTTCACGATCTGTTCGTTCTGGCTGGTCTCCGCGCTGGTGGAAATCGGCGAACTCGAACGGGCAACCAATCTGTGCGAGCGGCTGCTCGGACTGGCCAGTCCGCTACGCCTCTACGCCGAGGAGATCGACTCGCGCACCGGGCGCCACCTGGGCAACTTCCCTCAGGCATTCACCCACCTGGCCCTGATCAACGCGGTGACCCACGTGATCAGGGCGGAGGACCAGCGCAACGCGGGTCAGTTCCAGCCCGCGCACACACCGTCACACCGGCCGTGAACGGAGCCGTTCGCCACCGAACTCCGTGCGGGACAACATGTTCGACCACCCGGGCCGAACGCCTCAATAGGAGAGTCGTTCGGCGCGGGCGCGCAGCCCGGCCACCGTGCGCAGACCCGCGTCGATCTCGGTGATGCGCAGTTCACGATGATCGCCGTAGCGCAGACCGGTTTCCTCGGCGGCGCGCAGTGCCTCGTCGGCGGTACGGCCCACTTCGGCGGCGATCTCGGTGTAGTGGTCGCGCAGCACCCGTTGCAGGGAGCGCAGTCGGTTGCGTGATTCCTTGCCCACCTGGAAGATCACGTCGTCGGCCAGCCGGGCCACCGCCACCTTCGCCTCGGCCTGCCTGCGCTGTTTGCGGTTCTTGCGGTCGTCCCACAGCGCGTTCACGCCCAGCAGCACGCCCGCGCCCGCGGAGTACCAGTTGACCAGTGACATGCCGAGCAGGCTGGTGGCAAGACCGACCATCAGGATGCCGCCGTAGGAACCACGCAGCGCCGTGAGCAGCTGTTGTCCCACTCCGGCTTTGGCGCTTTCGAGGGGTTCCAGCGGTTGCACCGGCTCGAGGACCTCGCCGGGGTTGGTGAGTCGCAGTTCGGGCAGCGGCGGAGTCCGGTTGTCGGGCGGGAACTTCGAGGCCACCTGCTCGGTGAGCTCGACGGCGCGGTAGTGCGCCATCACGAAGTTCTCCTCCACCGCCTCGCAGATCCGCGCGTCGAGTTCGGACGCGAAATCCGACCACTTGCGGGCGGGATCGGTGCGGGTGATCTCGGACTCGGCCTCCCGGACCAGACTGCGCAGCCGATGCCGCAGATCGTGCTCGATATCGGCGCTGAGCTCGGAACTACCGTCGACGAGGGTGACCTGCCAGGTGGCAGTGCGCTGACGCAGCTGATCGGCGGTGGTGCGCGCGGCGGCAAGGCGCTGGGTGATCTCGGCACGCCTGCGCGGATCGCGCAGCGTGTCGGACTCGGCCCGCAGGGTGACGGTGAGCTGGTCGGTGATCAGCGCGATATCGCGCACCGCGGCCGCCACCGCCACCGAATCAGCCTGGGCCACAACATATTCGCGCAGATGATCGATGAGCTGGGGCACGCCCGACTCGGCATCGCGCTGCTGGTCTCCGCGCTCGGTGGCCTCGCGGTGCAGCAGACCCGACACGGGCGCCACCGCGAAGTTCAGCCCGGCATCGTCGAGCAGCGCGCGATTGCGCCGCTGGGTGAGCGACCAGTGCGGATTGCGGTCGATCTTGGTGAGCACGCAGACCACCGACGGGCACACTCGCTCGACCCGGCGCAGGTAGTCCAGCTGGGCCTCGGTGAGTTCGGCGGCGGCGTCGGCGGCGTACAGGACGACGTCGGCGGCGGCGATCATCGACCACGCGGCAGCCTCGTGGGCGGCTGAACCCGGCGCGTCCATCACGACGAGTCCGTCGGCCAGCAGCCGACTCGGCTCGGCGAACTCGGCGCGCAGTACGCCGAGTGTGGTCAGCGCGGGCAGCGGGTTCAGCGGGTCGACGGGCACTCGTTCGACCCGGCCACCCGGCGCCGACTTCACCAGGGTCGCCTTCGGCGCCTGGCCGTATTCGACGATCACCGGCACGCTCGGGCTGCCTTCGGTGGCGCTGACCGGGGACCCGACCATGCTGTTGACCAGCGTGCTCATCCCCGCCTGCGGCTCACCGACGACGACGATCCGGACCCGCGGATCGCTGAGTCTGGCCCGCACCATGCCGAGCCGGGCATCGAGATCGTTGCGGCCGCCCGAACGGACCAGCTCCCGCAGTTCGTCGACGAGCGCGATCACGGGAGCCATCACATCCGGATGCTTCACCGTCGCGGTCTGCAGTCCGGCTGCGGCAGACAACTGTTCCTCACTCTCGTTGCATCAACACGGCCGAGATCGTCGTGTTCAGACCACGAAGTCATACCCGTGGTGCTCGACGGGAAACGCGCCGGCGAGCGGATCGCCGCCGCCGAGACCCGTATCGAACAAACCGGCCGAAACGCCATGGTAGCCGCCGTCGTGCCGGTCGAACTCCGCGGCGATCGGCTTGGTCTCGATGACCGGGGGTTTTACCGGTGCGACGGTCGTCTGCGGAGTGACCACCTTCGGCGGATCGATGTCGACGGTCGGCTGCTTGGTCGGCGCCGTCGGCTGCTGGGTGGGCACCGGCACGGTCGTGTGCGGGGTGGTCTGGCTCGGGACATCGACGGTCGGCGTGGTGCCACCGCCGGTCGACGGAGTCGTGCCACCGCCGGTCGACGGAGTCGTGCCACCGCCCGTCGACGGCGTGGTGCCGCCCGTCGACGGTGTCGTCACGTCGCCCGTCGAGGGTGTCGTCACGCCGCCGGTGCCGGGCTTGGTGGTGAAGTCGTCGTCGGGGGTGGTCGGCTTGGCCGGACCGGTCGGCGACACGGTGATCGGTGTCTTCGTGATGTCGGGCACGGTCGGGACCGTGACCGAGGGCACCTTGACCGTCGTCGGGGTCTCGATGTCGACCGTCGGCACCTTGGACGGGACGGTCACCGGCGCCGTCGTCGGCGTTTGGCCACCGCCGGTGACCTCGGGCAGCACAACGGGTTTCGTCGGTGTGGCCGGGGTGAACAGGGCGGGTACCGAGGCGGCGGGCGCGGTCAGCGGCGAAACAGCGTGCTGGCCGAACACATTCGCGATCGGGGTGGAGGCGACGTCGGGCTGGATGGTGGTCTGCAACGGCGTGCTGACCACGGGGTTGACCGCGACCGGCGCGGGGGCGACGGGTGCGAGCGGCGCGGGCGCGGGGGCGATCGGCGCCGGGGCGGGTGCGGGAGCCGGCGCGAACGGCGTCGCCGCGACGGGCGCGGGGGCAGGCGGGGCGATGGCGGGGGCGGGCGCTACGACGGCCGGGGCAGGCGCTGTCGCGCCCGGCAGGCCGACGCCCGACGGCGACGATCCGGGCAGGCCGGGAGCACCCGACGACGAATTTCCGAGTCCGGTACCCGACGACGAGTTGCCGAGGCCGGATCCGGTCGGCGCGGTGCCCGCGGTGTCGCCGGGGACCTTCAGCCCGTCACCGAGCCATTGGCCGTAATCGTCGAGCTGATCGCCGACCTGGCCGACCTGCACGTCGACCTTCATCTGCGAGGTGGCCCACACCCCGTCGAGCCCGACGTGGACGTCGACCTGCCAGTCGGTGGTCACCATCGCGCCGACCCCGTCGAACATCCCACCGACACCGTCGACCGTGCGGCCGATACCGTCGAAGACGTCGCCGATTCCGTTGAACATGCCGCCGGGGGCATGCGAGTCGGCCGGATCGCCGCTCGGCATACCGACGCTCTCGTAACCCGGGGTGCCGAAACCCTGTCCGGGCAAGCCGTCGTAGCCCGGAATGCCGATGCCACCGCCCGGCAGACCGTCGAAACCGGGCAGGGTGCCGCCGGTACCCGGCAGGTCGAAACCGGGCAGGTTGCCGCCCGTCCCCGGGATATCGAAGCCGGGGAGATCGCCGTGGCCGGGCAGACCCTCGAAACCGGGGAGGTCGAAGCCGGGGTCCGGAGTGTTGCCCGGCAGCGGGTGGGGGCCTGGTCCGGCCGGGGTGTTCCCGTAGCCCGGAATGCCGATGCCGCTGGACTGCTCGTCACTGCCGGGAATCCGGAATTCACGATCGCCGTCGGAGCCGGGAATCTCTGGGCGCCGGTCGGACTCGTCGGGCTTGGCGACCATGGTGGCATCGGGCCGGGGGACGACGACCGGGGTATGCGGCACCACCGGCGCGGGCTCGGGTTCGACAGCCAGGTCGGGGAAGGTCACGATCGGGCTCGGGGCGTCCGGGCTCGGATCGGCGGAGGCGGTCTGCTGCGACCAGCCGGCGTATCGGCTGTCGGCATTGCTGGTGCCCGGCTCGCGCGCGGTCCCGTTCGCCGCGACCAGCGCGCCACCGGTGACGTAGGCGCCTGCCCTGGCCACCCGGGCTACGCCGTTGGCGATCCGGTAGGCCGTGTCGGACCCCTCCGGCTCGTCTGCGCGCGCGGCACCGTCATCGAAAGGCAGATCACGCGTCATCAAAGCTCCAACACTCGCATCGCTGTGGTCCCCCACCACATGCAGCGGCGAAGTCCAGGCTCATCCAACACTAATTTTCGACCGTCGGCCTGTCATTTCGTGCAGGCCGGTTGGTACTCACCTTATGGCGAACAACATCTTTCGGCGAGCCCGGGGAACCAGGGGCGCCGCACTCCAAGAGAACTCTAACGATTGCTCAACAGAGCGTGAAGATCGGCGCCATAACGTCGGGCTCACCGGCCGAGCAGGCCGGAAATCGCACAGTCAGGAGCCCGCCCATGATCGCCACCCGCAACCTCGTCAAGGCCGCCGCACTACTCGGCGGCGCCGCCGTGATCACCGCCACGGTGACCGGCGTCGCCGCCGCCGACCCGGGCAGCCGACCCGGCGACGGCCGAGCGACCACGATCATCTGCACCGCGCCCGGGGGCACCGACGTGCCAGGACCGCCCCCGCTGACCATCGAGCCGGATACCCACTTCGAGCACGTCGTTCCCGGCCGGCCGGGCGAGCAGCCCCGTCAGCTGCGCATCGAACGCGCGGTGCCGGGCAACCCCGCACCCCACATGGACGGAACGGTGGAATGCCGGCAGATCGACCCCGACGGTGACCGCGTCGTCGTCCCTGCGCCCGGCGGTTTCGGCGATGTCGTCCCGGGCAGCGGCTCGGCCGACAGCCGGCCCGCACAGCCCTTCTGACCAGCGATAACAACGGACATCACTAGGGTGAGTGCATGACGGGACAGCAGATCTTGGTCGTCGACGACGAGGTCCGCGTGCTCGCGTCGCTGCGGCGCGGCCTCGAACTCTCGGGCTTCGAGGTGATCACCGCGCCCGACGGCGCCCGCGCACTCACCCTGGTGGGTTCCGCCGTTCCCGCCGCGATGGTGCTCGATGTGAACATGCCCGAGCTGGACGGTGTCGGCGTGGTCACCGCCCTGCGCGCGATGGGTAACGACATCCCCATCTGCGTGCTCAGCGCGCGCAGTGCCGTCACCGACCGGATCGCCGCGCTCGAGCGTGGCGCCGACGACTATCTGACCAAACCGTTCGATCTGGGCGAGCTGGTCGCGCGGCTGCACGCGCTGTTGCGGCGCAGGCCGGTCACCGTGGCGTCCTCGGCCGACACGATCCGAGTCGGCGCGGTGGTGATCGATCTGACCGGGCACCGGGTGCACGCGGGTTCGTCACCGGTAGACCTCACCAAGCGGGAATTCGAGCTGCTGGCGATGCTGGCGCGCAATGCGGGGATCGTGCTCGGGCGCGAGCAGATCCTGTCGACGGTGTGGGGCTACGACTTCACGACCGACACCAATGTGGTGGATGTGTTCGTGTCGTATCTGCGGCGCAAGCTGGAGGCCGACGGTGTCGCGCGGGTGCTGCACACCGTGCGCGGGGTCGGGTTCGTGCTGCGAGATCAGCCGTGAAGGCCTCGTGGTCGTTGCGGGTTCGGGTCGCGCTGGTATCTGCCGTGGTCGCCGCGATCGTGGCGGTCACCCTCGGTCTCACCTATGGCGCGCTGCTGAAGGTGGCGGGTACCAGCCAGCTCGATCAGACCGTATCCAGCATGCGGGTGCAGGTCGCGCAGCGCTTCGACGGTGATCTCGCGAATCCACCGTCCGATCCGGGGGCGCCGGCCGTGCCGGGGCCGCCGGTCCTCGCACCCCTGCAGCGCGAGCACACGATCGTGGTACCCGGCACCCCGCCGGACGAGTCGCTGGCGCAGGTGCAGGGCGCGCCCGGGCTGGTGGTGCGGCTCGATCCCGATCGCGAACTCGTCGACGCCGCCATCACCCGCAGCCAGCTGGTCGGCCTCGGCATCGGCGTGGCCGGAGTGCTCGTCGCGGCCGTATTGGGTTGGGTGCTGGCCGGATTCGCCGCGCGCCCGCTGCGCAGGCTCGCCACCGCCACCCATGAGATCGACACCCTCGACGAGTTGCCGCCGCTGTCCGGACGCGGCGCCAAGGAAGCCGAGGAACTCTCCGACGCGATCAACCGGATGCTGGCGCGCCTCGAGACCGCGCACGGTGAGACCCGCCAGGCGCTGGCCGGCGCCCGCGACTTCGCGGCCGTGTGCGCCCACGAACTGCGCACCCCGCTCACCGCCATGCGCACCGACCTCCAGGTGCTGGCAGGCACCGAATTGCCCGCCGACCAGCGCGGCGCCGTCCTGGCCGACGTGCTGGCCGCCGAGGGCCACATCGCGCGCACCCTCACCGATCTCGAACGCCTTGCCGTCGGCGAGCTCACCGATCAGGGCGCGTTCGAACCGTTCGAGCTGTGCGAAACCCTCGACCGCGCGGTGCAGAACGCGCGCCGCGCGAATCCCGGCGTCGACGTCACCCTCACCGCCTGCGACCCGGTTCCGGTGCACGGCTTGCCCGGCGGGATCATGCTGATCGTCACCAATGCCGTGGCCAACGCGGTGCTGCACGGGCACGCCACCGAGGTCGCCGTCGCGGCGCGAGCCACCGCCGAAGGCGCCGAGATCACCATCGACGACAACGGCGCGGGCATTCCGGAACACCTGTCGCCCACCGCTTTCGACCGTTTCGCCAAACGACCGGGCTCCCCCGGCTCCGGCCTCGGCCTCGCGCTGGTCCGCCAGCAGGCCGCATTGCATTCCGGCACAGCCGAACTCGACCACAGCCCGCTCGGCGGGGTCCGGCTGCGGGTGGAAATAGCTCAGGCGCCGATGAGCACCGGCGCCTGAGTTCGTGGTGGTGCCTACTTCTTCGGCTTGTCCGAGTCCGACGACAGCGCCGCCACGAAAGCTTCCTGAGGGACCTCGACGCGACCGATGGTCTTCATGCGCTTCTTGCCCTCCTTCTGCTTCTCGAGGAGCTTGCGCTTACGGCTGATATCGCCGCCGTAGCACTTGGCGAGCACGTCTTTACGGATCGCCCGAATGTTCTCGCGGGCAATGATCTTCGCGCCGATCGCGGCCTGGATCGGCACCTCGAACTGCTGACGCGGGATCAGTTCGCGCAGCTTGGTGGTCATCTTGTGACCGTAGGCCTGCGCGGCGTCGCGGTGCACGATCGCGCTGAACGCGTCAACCGCCTCGCCCTGCAGCAGGATGTCGACCTTCACCAGATCGGCTTCCTGCTCGCCCGCCTCTTCGTAATCGAGGCTGGCGTAGCCACGGGTACGCGACTTCAGCAGATCGAAGAAGTCGAAGATGATCTCGGCCATCGGCATCGTGTAGCGCAGCTCGACGCGGGTCTCGGACAGGTAGTCCATGCCGCCCAGCTCGCCACGACGCTGCTGACACAGCTCCATGATCGAGCCGATGAACTCGCTCGGCGAGATGACGGTGCACTTCACGATGGGTTCGTACACGTGCCGCGACTTACCCTCCGGCCAGTACGACGGGTTGGTGACGACGTGTTCGGTGCCGTCCTCCATCTCCACCCGGTACACCACGTTGGGCGCGGTGGAGATGAGCTCGAGACCGAACTCGCGCTGCAACCGCTCGCGGGTGATCTCCATGTGCAGCAGACCGAGGAACCCACAGCGGAAACCGAAGCCGAGCGCCACCGAGGTTTCCGGCTCGTAGGTGAGCGCGGCATCGTTGAGCTGCAGCTTGTCGAGCGCGTCGCGCAGATCCGGATAGTCGGAGCCGTCGACCGGGTACAGGCCGGAGTACACCATCGGGCGCGGCTCGCGGTAGCCGGTGAGGGCTTCGGTGGCGCCGTTGCGGGCGCTGGTGACGGTATCGCCGACCTTCGACTGACGCACATCCTTCACGCCGGTGATCAGGTAGCCGACCTCGCCGACGCCGAGTCCCTGGGTGGGCTTGGGTTCGGGCGAGACGATGCCGACCTCGAGCAGCTCGTGGGTCGCGCCGGTCGACATCATCTTGATCTTCTCGCGCGGCGAGATCTTGCCGTCGACCACGCGGATGTAGGTGACCACGCCGCGGTAGGTGTCGTAGACCGAGTCGAAGATCATCGCGCGGGCCGGTGCGTCGGCGTCGCCGACGGGCGCGGGGACTGCCTCGATCACCTTGTCCAGCAGTTCGGTCACACCGACGCCGGTCTTGCCCGAGACGCGCAGCACGTCTTCGGGCTCGCACCCGACGATGTGGGCCAGCTCGGCCGCGTAGCGATCGGGATCCGCGGCGGGCAGGTCGATCTTGTTCAGCACGGGAATGATCGTGAGATCCTTCTCCAGTGCCAGATACAGGTTGGCCAGGGTCTGCGCCTCGATGCCCTGTGCGGCGTCGACCAGCAGGATCGCGCCCTCACAGGCCTCGAGCGCGCGCGAGACCTCGTAGGTGAAGTCGACGTGGCCCGGGGTATCGATCAGGTGCAACACGTGGTCGGTGCCGTCGACCTGCCACGGCAGACGCACGTTCTGCGCCTTGATCGTGATGCCGCGCTCGCGCTCGATGTCCATCCTGTCCAGGTACTGGGCGCGCATAGCCCGATCCTCGACCACTCCGGTCAGCTGCAACATCCGATCGGCCAGGGTCGACTTGCCATGGTCGATGTGGGCGATGATGCAGAAGTTCCGGATCCGGGCAGGATCGGTGAACGTCGTATCGGCAAAACTGGAAGCCACTCCACTCCTCGCGGGGTATAGGCGAACTGGGCCCATCGTCCCATGCACGGACCCACGCCCTTGCCACCGGTGCGCCCGAGCGCGCGTCGACGTCACATTTCGCCGAACCGGTGCCCTGTCACGGGTGCACTCCCGGGGTGAGTCGGCGTTATATTTCACTTCATGGCCAGCAGTTGGAACAGTCTCGGCAAGCAGCTAGGCGTCATCGCCAAGGAGCAGGGGCCCAAAATCGTGCGCAAGCAGGGGCCGCGACTGCTCGAGAAGCTGGTGGACGCACTGTCGACCAAGCCCGGACCCGCCGTGGCGGTGCGCCCGACGGCCTCGACCCCCGTGCCGACCGCCCACCGCGCCCGCCAGATCGTCTACTGCCCGCAGCTCGACGGGCGCGCGGACCCCGGCGAGATCGTATGGACCTGGGTGCCGTTCGAGGAGGATCCGACCAATGGCAAGGACCGGCCGGTGCTGGTGGTCGGGCGCGACCGCAAGACCCTGCTCGGGCTGATGCTGTCGTCCAAGGCCGACCGCGCCCACGACCGCAACTGGGTGGGGATCGGCAGCGGACCGTGGGATCACGACGGCAGGCCGAGCTGGGTGCGCCTCGACCGGGTGCTCGACGTGCCGGAGGACGGCATCCGGCGCGAGGGCGCGATCGTCGAACGCAAGACCTTCGACCTGGTCGCGCACCGGTTGGTCGCCGAATACAGCTGGAGCTGAACAACATCGAACCCCGATCCGAACACCTCGGATCGGGGTTCGATTGTTCGGTCCTAGGTGTGCACGTCCTTGGACCGGCCGAAGATCAGCCCGTAGAGCAGTGCCCCCAGCGCGCCGCCGATCAGCGGGAACACGATGAACGCCCACACCTGCCCCATCGCCCCGTCCTGATAGGGCGCGACGCCGAGGCTGCGCGCCGGATTCACCGAGGTGTTGTCGATCGGCAGCGAGACCAGGTAGATCACCGTGAGCGTGACCCCGATCGAGAGTCCGGCCAGCGGCACATCGGAGATCTGATCGGTCGAAGCCAGCACCACGAACACCAGCAGCGCGGTGAGCATCACCTCGATGATGATGGTGGCGGCCAAGCCGTAGCCGTTCTGCAGGACGACCTCACCGAGCGGCCCCCTCACCGCCGACGGACTGTGCGCGCCCCAGCCGTTGGCGCCGAGGCCGTCGACGGGACGGTCGTAGGCGGGCAGATTGTTGGCCAACGCGAACAGCACGAGCCCGGCGAGGAACGCGCCGACGAGCTGCGCGATGACGTAACCGACCGCCCCGATCGCGCTGATCCGCCCGAGCAGCATGTGCCCGAGCGTGACAGCCGGGTTGACATGGCAGCCCGAGATCGGCCCGATCGCGTAGACCAGAAACATCAGCGACAGTCCGAAGGCGAAGGCGACACCGAGCGGACCTACCCGATCACCCGCCAACACCATGGTGCCGACGCCACAGATCACGAGGATGAACGTGCCGAGCCCCTCGGCCGCCCACTTCTTCGGCTCGGGGACGACGTCGATTTCGGCGATTTCCTGTGCAGTGGGAGACATCGGCTGCCACCTCTCCGGGAGGAATCATCCCCGCGGGGAGCGGGGTCCGCACGAGCCTCTCGGACATTACGCGAGGCGGGTGACCTCCACAACGACCTCGAGGTCCGTCGAGCCGCCGCCGGAGAACACGCCTTTCAGCGGCGGCACGTCGGCGTAGTCACGACCGACGCCCACCGACACGTGCTGTTCGTTGACGGCGAGGTTGTTGGTCGGGTCGTATCCCCACCACTGCCCGGTCCACGCCTCGATCCACGCGTGCGACTGGCCCGCCACCGTCTCGCCGATCTGCGCACCCGGCTTGGGGTGCAGATATCCCGACACGTAGCGACTGGGAATTCCCATGCTGCGCAACAACACCAGCGTCAGGTGCGCGTAGTCCTGGCACACGCCGCGCCGCTCGGCGAAGGCCTGCAGGGCCGAGGTGTGCACCGAGGTCGTGCCCGCGATGTAGTCCATCTCCTTGTGCACCCACTCGGCCGCGCGCACCACCGCCTTGGCGGGCTCCTCCCCACGCGAGAGCTGACGCGCCACGGTCGACAGTTTGCGATCGCGCGGGACATACGCGGTGGGACTGAGCATTTCGTCGAACCGGTCGATCACCCGCCCGCCCGAGAGCTCGTCCCAGCTCAGTTCCTCGGTGGGTTCGGCGAACGGCTCGGTCTCGACCACCGACGAGCCGGTCACCTCGAGTTCGGTGTGCGGTGCGTGCAGGTCGAAGGCGGTGACCGCGGTGCCCCAGTAATCGGTGTAGCGGTAAGCCCTTGTGGCGGGCACGGTTTCGACGCGATTGAGGATCACGTTCTGTCTGCTGTCGGCGCGCGGGGTGAGCCTGGCCTCGTTGAACGACCGCGTCACGGGCGCGTCGTAGACATAACCGGTGGTGTGCACCACCCTGATCCGCCAACTCATAGCTCTCCCTCTACCTGCACGCGGCTGTCCTGCTTGCTGCGCACATCGGTCCACGCCACCCACGGGGCGGCGTGGAAGTACTGGCGTGACACGGCTTCACTGAGCTCACGGCACGATTTCTGCAGTGCGAGCAGCCGGGCTTGCAGATCTTCCAACAACACTCCCGGCGGCAGGAATTCGAGTTCACTGCGGGCGCGTCCGAGCACCCGCTGCGCCTCGTGCCTGGCGCCGACGCGGCTGCCGGGTCGCTGATCGAGCTCGGTCAGGCAGGCCTCGGCTACGCGCAGCGTGTGGAATACCGAACGCGGGAACAGGCGGTCGATCAGGATGAACTCGGCGACCCTGGCAGCGTCGAGGGCACCGCGATGGGTGCGCAGGTAGGTGTCGTGCGCGCCCGCCGAACGCAACACCGTCACCCAGGCGGGTGAGGAGGTCTTGTCGCCGGCACGCGAGAGCAGCAGGCGCACCATCATGTCCACGCGTTCGATGGACCGGCCGAGTAGCAGGAAGCGGTAGCCGTCGTCGCGGCTCAGGGTCGAGTCGGTCAGTCCGGTGAACATCGCCGCCCGGCCCTTGATGTAGGAGAAGAACTCGTGCGGGCCCAGCCCACGCGCGGCACGCTCGGCCGCGGCCATGCCGTTGTAGGTGGCATTGAGGCACTCCCACATCTCACTCGAGGTGACTTCGCGTGCGCCGCGGGCATTCTCGCGGGCTTTGGTGATGGAGTCACTGATCGAGACGCCGTGGTCGTGGCTGTAGGCGACGAGATCGGTGACCGACCACACGTCCAAGCTCAGGCCCTCCGGTGGTTCGATCCCGAGCACCTTGAGCAGCACGCGCGACGTGCGGTCCGCGTCGACGGTGGCATCTTCGAGCAGTTGATGCACCGCCACATCCAGAATGCGCGCTGTGTCGTCGGCGCGCTCGACGTATCGGCCGATCCAGTAGTAGGGATTCGGCGTTTCGAGCAAGCATGTCTCTAGTCCCCGATCAACCGCTGTGTCTGCTGCTGTTGCTGCTGTTGCTGATTGGCCTGCGGTGTGCTGAGTTCGCGGCCGAGTTCGAACGAATCCGCTTGCGGCGGTTCGCTGACCAGTTCGGGTCCGGCCAGTTCCCGATCGACCGAACCCGCGCGCCCGGCCAGCACCCAGGTGTCCTTGCTGCCGCCACCCTGACTGGAGTTCACCACCAGCGAGCCCTCCGGCAGCGCGACCCGGGTGAGACCGCCTGGTAGCACCCAGATGTCGTCACCATCATTGACCGCGAACGGGCGCAGGTCCACGTGGCGGGGGGCGAGATCGTCACCGATCTTGGTCGGCACCGTCGAGAGCTGCACCACCGGCTGGGCGATCCAGCCGCGCGGGTCGGCCTTGATCTTGCGCTTGATCGCGTCCAGCTCGCGCGGCGACGCGTCGGGCCCGATCACGATGCCGTAGCCGCCGGACCCTTCGACCGGTTTGACCACCAGTTCGCCGACCCGGTCGAGCACTTCCTCGCGTTCGTCGTCGAGCCAGCAGCGGAAGGTGTCGACATTGGGCAGGATCGGCTTCTCACCGAGGTAGTACTCGATGATCTTGGGCACGTAGGTGTAGATGAGTTTGTCGTCGCCGACGCCGTTGCCGACCGCGCTCGAGATCACCACGTTGCCCGCCCGGGCGGCGTTGAGCACGCCGGCGACGCCGAGCACGGAGTCGGGGCGGAAGTGCATCGGGTCGAGGAAGGTGTCGTCGATGCGCCGGTAGATCACGTCGACCTGACGCTCGCCCGCGGTCGTGCGCATGTAGACGACGTTGTCGCGGCAGAACAGGTCGCGACCCTCGACCAGCTCCACACCCATCTGCCTGGCCAGCAGCGAATGCTCGAAGTAGGCGGAGTTGTGCACACCCGGCGTGAGCACCACCACTGTGGGGTCGACCTCGTTGGGCGCGGCCGAGGCTCGCAGCGCGCGTAGCAGGTGGCCGGGATAGTCGCCCACCGCGCGGACCCGGTGCGAGGAGAACAGGTCGGGGAAGACCCTGGCCATCGTGCGCCGGTTCTCCATCACATAGGAGACGCCCGACGGCGAGCGCAGGTTGTCCTCGAGTACCCGGAAGTCGCCCTTCTCGTCGCGGACCAGGTCGATGCCGGAGACGTGGATGCGCACGCCGTTGGGTGGCACCAGCCCGGCGGCCTCGCGATGGAAGTGTTCACACGAGGTCACGAGGCGCTTGGGGATGACCTGATCGCGCAGGATGTTCTGTTCGCCGTAGACGTCGGCCAGGAACAGCTCCATCGCGGTGACCCGCTGTTTGATGCCGCGCTCGAGCTTGGCCCACTCCGCGGCGGCGATCACCCGGGGCACCAGGTCCAGCGGGAACGGCCGCTCCTGACCCGACAGGGAGAAGGTGATGCCCTGGTCGATGAACGCGCGGTCCAGGGCATCGGAGCGTTTGGCCAGGTCGTCGACGTCGTTGGCCGCCATCGCGGCGTGGATGCCCTTGTACGGCGCGCGCACCTTTCCCGACCCGTCGAACATCTCGTCGAACGCGTCGGCGAAGCGGCCCGGCCCGTATCCCTCGAACAAACCGGTGTGCGTGGAAGCCGGTAACCCGTTCGTTCTCACCAAGGCCGGTGATGCAGATCGAGCCGAACCCGGCGCAGTGGTGGAGGTCATGACAAAAACTGTGCATCACCCGGCAGCAGGGTCGTGTGTGACACAGGTAAATTCTTCGCATCACCTGAAACGGGTGAAATCGGCGTCGCCTCCCCGGTCGGCCGGATGAGGGCCGATTTCGCCGGGGCGGTGCCGAGCTGGTAACCTCGATCTTCGGCGCGGTGTTACCTGTAGTTCAGCACCAACTGCTGCATCGTGGGCGCGCGCCCGACGAGCTTTCAAGGAATACCACCCAGCGACAGGAAACCAGAGGATACAGGCGTGGCCAACATCAAGTCTCAGATGAAGCGGATCCGTACCAACGAGGAAGCGCGTCAGCGTAACCAGTCGGTCAAGTCCGCGCTGCGCACCGCGATCCGCAACTTCCGTGAAGCTGCCTCCAGCGGTGACAAGGAAAAGGCTGCTCAGCAGCTGCAGTTCGCGAGCCGCAAGCTCGACAAGGCCGCGTCCAAGGGCGTCATCCACGCCAACCAGGCGGCCAACAAGAAGTCCGCGCTCGCGCTGGCTCTGAACAAGATCTGATTCCCGGCGAGCCTGGTGCTCGCTGGCAATACTTCGCAAGACGCAGCCGCCGTGGCCTCGATGACCACGGCGGCTTTTGTCGTTCCCTTCGAGGGGCTACCATTCGCGCCATGTTGACGGTGTACGCGAATCAGACGGTGGTACGAGGCGATGACCTGGCCGAGGTGATCCGCGCGGCGGAGATCCTGGGTATCGGTCTCAAGGTCGAAAATGTGATGGTGCCCGACGAGGACGGTGGCTACGGCGCCGCCTGGATCGTCACCCGTGAGGACGAGGTTCCCCTGTACGACGAGTGGGAAGGCCGCTACGACGATCTGGACGACGACGAGGACGCGGATGTCTCGCTCGTCATCGCGGGCGAGTAGCTAGTTCACGCAGGGCACCTGCCCCGAGGTGATGTCGCTGCGGACCGGCTTGCCCGCGTCGGGAGTCTCCGGCTCCGATGCGGTCGTGCTGGTCTGCCAGGCGCCCGCTGTCGACTCCGCCGACCAGGCGGCCGGGGGCTCGGTGCGTTGTCCGGTGCGCTTGGTGGTGGAGGCCGGAACCGGCATGCCGAAGGCCGCGGCGATCTCGCGGCGGATCGCCGCCCGGTCCACGATGTTCACATCCTGGCCATTGATCACGTCGTAGCGCAGCACCGGCAGGGTGCGGAATTCGACCTGTGGATCGTCGGCGTTGCCGAGGGTGCGGACGAACTCGGTCATGTTCCAGCCATCCGACAGCACGATATTGCGATGTGCCACGTCCATCAGTGCCGAGAGTTTGCCCGCGTCGGTGAGGGTGCCCGCACTGCGGAGCTGCCGGGCCACCGAGGTCAAGAACGCCTGCTGACGGTGGGTTCGGTCCAGGTCACCGTTCTCCAGTCCGTGCCGTTGCCGGACGAAGGCCAGTGCCTGGGCGGGATTCAGGTGCTGGCGGCCCGCGGGGAAATCGGCGCCGGAGTACGCCTCGTCGCGGACCGGGGAGTTCAAGCAGACTTCCACCCCGCCCAGCGCGGCGGCCAGGTCGTAGAACCCTGCGAGGGTGACCTCGGCGAACCTGTCGATCGGCACTCCGGTCAGATCGCGGACCGCCGCCACGGTCGAGGCCCGCCCCGCCTCCCTGCCCGCCTGTTCCAGCTTCCGCTGATCGGTGACTCCCCGCGCGATCAGCTGGTCCTGCACGGCCGCCTTCCTCAGCCCGTACGCCTCCTTGATCTTGGCGTGGGTGTAGCCGGGGATGCCGCGCACCGGCACATAGTCGTCGCGAGGGATGGATACCGCGACGATCTTGTTCATCGCGGCCGGAATATGCACCAGGATCAGGGTATTGGCGTTGTACCCGCCCTCGTCGCCGTCACCCGCGTGCAGTTGATCGAGGACCTCGGCCGGCAGTTCGTTGCCGTTCTGATCGCGCCGGGTATCCAACCCGATCAACAGGATATTGAGATCACCCCCGAGCGAATGCGGAGCGTCGTCCCCGATCGCCCCCGACCGCAGGAACCCCGCATCGAAGCTCCCCGCCGTCGACCACCCATACGCCGTCACCACCACTACCGCGGCCGACAAGAGGGCCGCGACCACCTTCACTACTTGCCTCGCGACGCGCCCCGCCGAACCCCGACCGCGTCGACCGCGCCCGCCTTGTCCGTTCCGGTGACCCGTCGGCTCAACCATCGCATGATCAACTGTGCCAGCCGTGACAGCGAACAGACATCGCGATTCGATCCCGATTGGATGGAGGTGCGGCGCGCCTCATCAGTGGGGACGGGTGCCGAGGTCCTGCGAAATCCGCAGCGGAGCTGTCCGGTCCTGCACCGCGAACTGGCGCACGCCGACCGCAACGGTACAGACCCGCGCCTGGTTCAGCCGGTGGCGCGGAGATCGAGGATGCGGGCGAGGGCGTGCTCCACGGCGTAGGTGGCGTCGGCGGCGCCACCTTTGACGTCGGCGTTGAGGGTGGCTACTACCTGGAGGGCGGTGCCGATGGTGGTGGGATTCCAGCCGCGGGCTTGGGCTTGGGCCTTTTTGATCTTCCAAGGGGGCATGCCGAGTTTTTGGGCGAGGGCGAACGGGTCGCCGCGGCCTGCTGAACCGACCTTGGCGATGGTGTGCACGGAGTCGGCGAGGGCATCGGCCAGGAGAACGTGCGGGACACCGCGGTCGGTGGCCCAGCGCAAAGCCTCCATCGCGCCGGGTCGATCGCCTGCCACGGCGAGGTCGGCAACGTCGAAGCCGGTGACCTCCGCTCGGCCGGAGTAGTAGCGGCGAACCGCGTTCGCATCGACCTTGCCACCGGTGTCGGACACCAATTGCGAACAGGCGGCGGCCAATTCGCGCAGTTCCGAACCGACGGATTCGAGCAGCACCTGAACCACCTCGGTCGGCACCTTGACGCCGAGGGACCGGAACTCGCCACGCACGAACTCCACCCGCTCGGCACCCTTGTTGAGCTTGGCGCACTCGTGGACGGTCGCGCCCTTCTTCTGCAACGCGGGCGCCAGTGCCTTGGCCCGCCCGCCGCCCGAATGCAGGACCATCAGCACCACACCGTCGGGCGGATCGGCCGCCGCCTCGGTGATCACCGCGACCGCGTCCTTGCCTGCCTCCGCCGCCGACTCCAGCACGATTACCCGGTCTTCGGCGAACAGCGACGGGCTGAGCAACTCCGCCAGCTCCGCGGTGCTGGCATCGCCGGCACGCAATCTGTCGACCGGCACCGAATCCGGGTCGGGCGCACAGGCCCGCACCTGCGCGGTCACCTTCGCAACCGCACGTTCGACCAGCAGTTCCTCGTCTCCGAGGACCAGATGCACCGAGGCAGGGCGTTCGCTCACCTCCGCGATCCTACGTACGCCCACCGACAACCGGACACGCGCGGCCTTCCCGCGCCGGACCCGTCGACGGACCCGTCGACGGGTCGTCACAGTTCGCAGGTCGGCGGCGGTCCCCACGATCACGACATCACCGTCGAGGTCGGTCCGAGCCACCGTGGTGCCGAGCGTGGCAAGGGTGGTGGTCACTGTGGGGTGCGGATGACCGAAGGTGTTACCTGCCCCGGCGCTGACCAAGGCCAGACGTGGACCGACGGCACGCAGGAATTCCGGTGTGGTGGTGCGTGATCCGTGATGCGGCACCTTGAGGATGTCGGCCCGGACATCGCCACCGCGCACCATTCGCCCCTGCGCCTCGGCCTCGATGTCACCGGTGAACAGGATCGTTCCGGCCGGCGTCCGGGCCCGCATCACCAGTGACCGATCGTTGGCCTCGTCCGCGGCCAGCGAACCAGGCACCGCGCGGCTCGGCGCCAGCACCCGCAAACCGACTGTGCCGAACGTCATTTCGTGCCCGGCGAAGAGCTCCATCAGCGGGATCCCGGCCGCACCGGCGAGCTCCGCCACCCGTTCGACCCCACCGGTGTCATCGCTGTGACCGTGCGACTCCCGCTGTGCAACGCCATGTTCCGGTGGCGTCACCTCAGGCATCGGAGCCCGCTCCCCCGGTGTTCCACTCGGACACACCGAGTTATCTCCCGTCGGCCGAGGCTCTGCACCCACGCTCGATTGCCACGCCCTAGAGGATGATCCAGCGACCCCGGCGCGGTGCGACGACTCCACTCCGTTCTCGTGGTCCGGCGACGAGCCGATCTCCTGGGTGAGGCGCGTCGGACTCGTGGCGGAGTTCGCGGACGTTCGGTTCGCCGCCGCGCATGTGCTGGCGATCGCTGAGCGGAGTTCGCCTGGCGCGGTGGCTATCGCGTCGACGGTACGGCCGCGGAGGGCGCCGGCGAGCCCGTTGATGTGATCGGCATGGGGATGGGTGAGCACGAGGAGCGGGATGTGGGTGATTTCCAGGCGGTCCAGACAGGTCCGAATCGGGCGTGGGTCGGGGCCGACGTCGATGACGACCGCGGCAGCCGGGGCGACTGACAAGACCAATCCATCCCCCTGGCCGACGTCGCACATCGCGAGCACCCAGCCCGACGGCGGCCAACCCGGCTGCAAGAAGCGGACCGGAACCAGCACGATGGACACGCCCAGTGCTGCCACCGCCAGGAGCCTGCGGGTGTGCGACCAGCGCAGTGCCGCCACGACCCCGACGACTACCACCGTCGCGGCCCCACCGCCGACCGCGCCGCCCGGCACCGTCATCGTGGCGCCTGGCACGGCGGCCGCACGATCCGCGACGCCGAGCAACCACCACATCGGTGGCCGAGCGCACCACAGCACCCACACCGCGGCATCGCCCCACGCACAGGCCACGACCGCGCCCACCGCCCCGATCACCGTGATCAGCCCGACGACCGGTGCGACAAGCGCATTCGCCACGATCGCGACCAGGCTCACCCGTCCCGACAACGCGACCATCAGCGGCACGGTGACGACGAAGGCGGCCGCCGACACCGCGACGATCTCCGCTGGTGCGCGCCACCAACCGCGCGCCCGCAACCAGTCCGCCCAGCTCGGCGCGAGCAGGATGAGGCCGGCCGTGGCAAGCACCGACAGTGCGAATCCGGCGCTCACGGCCAATTGCGGTGCGACAGCGAGCAATCCGATCACCGCCGCGCACAGTGCGGGTAGCGCCTGTTTTCGCCTGCCGGTGAGCAGGGCAAGCACCGTCACCGAACCCATCGCCGCCGCGCGCAGCACACTCGGGTCGGGACGCGCGATCACCACGAACAACCCGACCACCACCGCGGCCGCCGCGGCACTGGTCCGTGGACCGGCGGTGAGCAGTCGGGCGAGCGCGAGCAGCGCAGTCAGGATTATGGTGAAATTCGCGCCGCTGACTACGCACAGATGTTGCAGGCCAGCGATTTCGAACGCATCGCGCACATCGTCGGGCAATGCGGCGGTATCGCCGACGACGAGTGCGGGCAGCAGCCCCGCGGCGTCCGGCGGGAGTGCCCGAGCTGAGGCGTCGGCCAGATCCGATCGCACACTTGCGGCCATCCGCTGCCACCACGGCGGCGCACCGATCCGCTTCGGTGCATCAGTGGTGTTCAAGGTAGCCACCGTCAGGTCGGCACGGTTCGGTTCACGCACCTGCGCCCGGAACCGCACCATCTGTCCAGGCGACAGCTCGGCCCATTCACTGCCCTGCGCGAGCACCACAATCGATCCGCCGGCCCGCGTCCACGCCTGGCCCTGTCCGAATTCGCGCAGATCCGCACGGACAATCCACCGACGTTCGCCACCGAATCCACCGGCGCGCATGGGTTTCGCATCGTCGGTGACCACCGCGCGCACGTGTACCGACCGCCCGAACGACTCTCGCAGTGGGTGCGACCGCACATGATGCTCCTGCCAAGCACCCGCTGCCGCGAAGCCTGCCCCGAGCAGCATCGTCGCCAACCCGGCCACCGCGACAACCCGCCACCGCTCCCGCCGATGCGCCATCGCCCACAGCAACACCACCCACAGCCCGATCGCCACCACCACGGCACCAACCGCCACCACCAGTCCCGCGACCCACCCCACGGTCACCGCGACGATCGTCGCCGCCCAACACCCGAGCGCTGCAGGTACCAGCCGCATGTCCAGTACCTGCGGCTTCGACTCCTCCGCTTCCGGCTCCTCCCGTACTGCTCCCTCGCCCGGCGCTGCTCTCATCCGCCGGCCAGGTCGTCACGTCTGTGCGTGCCGCTGTCCGTATTCCCCGTGGCCACGTCCGCAGGGCACTGCATTTCGCCGAGTCCGTTCGCACATGCCGGGCGGGTGTCCCCCGATGCCGACGCGCAGTCGTCCACCGCTCCCTCGGATCGGTCTGTGGTGCGCCGACTTTCCTTCCTCGCGCATGGCCACACCGGGCAGTTCATGCGGTCACCTCCGCGAACGCGACCGTCCGGTTGCCATTGATTGCGGTGCACCGGACTTCGTACTGGGTGTTACGCCACGGCGGAGGGATCATGTCGTCACCAGGTCGCGCAGTTTGGCCAAGCGAGCCGGGCCGATGCCGTCTACCTCGCCGAGTTGGGCGACATCGGTGAAGCGGCCGTTGGTGGTGCGCCACGCGAGGATCGCTGTCGCGGTGACCGGGCCTACGCCGGGCAGGGCGTCCAATTCGGCTTCGGTCGCGGTGTTCAGATCGACGCGGGAATTGCCGGGCGCGGCACCGGCGCTGGTGCTCGAACCCACCGTGCTCGAACCCGCGGGCTTCGAAGGCGAGGTGTTCGAGCCTGCGGTACTCGACGGAGTCGCCGGTGGACGGCCCGCGCCGATCATGATGCTGCCGACGCGTGGTTGGCCGGACTGTGGGTCGGTCGCTCCGACGACGACTTGGTCGCCGTCCGCGAGTCGTTGAGCCAGATTCAGGCCTGCCAGGTCGGCACCTTCCCGGATACCGCCTGCCTTCTCCAAGGCGTCGGCAATCCGCGAGCCGTCCGGCAATCTGTGCAGCCCGGCGCTTTCGACCAAGCCGACCACACTGACAACGACATCGGCGCTCGGGGACGGGCCCTGCCCGGATATCGCCGCGACCACGGCAGTCGGTCCTGGCTGTACCGCAGCACTCTCCGCCCGCAGCACCGGCACCGGCACCGGCGGCACCGCACGCGCCACCGGCTGATCGCGCAGCACCATCACACCGGTCAGCACCACAGCGATAACCCCGACCAGGCCGAGCACCAGCGCACCGCGTCGGCCCGGATCCAGCCGCGCTTCCCGAAAGCGCTCGGGCACCAGCCGGTTTCGCCGTCCCGTTCCACCACCTTCGAGCCACCCTGGTGTCCCCACCGCACCAGGTGGTCCCGACGACGGTGCGAGTTCGTCGTCGTCCCAATGCCCTTCGCCATCATCAGAGTCCGAAGCGCTGTTCCCGTCCGCCATCCCGGACTCGCGCAGCGGTCGGCTGCTCGGTCGTGCTCGCTCGCGGACCGCCAGACCACCCAGCCGCTGCCGTACTCGCTCGTGCTCTTCGTGTCGTGACATGGCAGCGACGCTATGCCTGCGCCGACCGAGCGAACACGCGCCGACCTGGCCTCCGAAGAAACCTGTGGATAACTCCGACCCTGTGGATAACTCACCCTTCAGGCGCCATCGAGCCCGGAATCGGCCTGCCCGAATAGATACCGTGCGCTCATGACCGGATCGAAGTACTCATGGACGTATGGGACTCGCACAACGATTCCGCGACTTCGCACTTCGCGAAGCACGCGACAATTCCCCGCTGTATCACCAGCGCGCACTGGACATCAGCACGGACCAGGACGTACTGGCGCTGATCGCCCAGTTGCCCACGGACAAGCAGCAACCCAACCTGGTCCTGGCTGCCGCGCGAGTGAACGGCGCGATCGCGGTTCCCTACAGCGAGTTCCGCGATCAGCTGCGCGAGAACTGGTCGGCGATCTCGGCGACCGCGCTGCGTCGGCGGACGCAGACGAACGAGGCGGGCCGGGCAGCCACCTTGCTGCCGGCACTGGCACTTCTACCTGGACCACTGTCACTCATCGAGGTCGGAGCCTCGGCCGGACTGTGCCTGTATCCGGATCGTTTCAGCTATCGCTACGGCAGTGCCGCGCTCGATCCTTCCGACGGCCGGTCACCGGTCGTGCTGACCTGCAAGACAACCGGGGCGGTACCGATCCCGGACCGGCTCCCCCGAATCGTCCATCGCGCGGGCGTCGATCTGAACCCGCTCGATCCCGGCGACAGCGACGACCGGCAATGGCTGTCCGCGCTCGTCTGGCCGGGTCAGGGCGAGCGGCTGTCGCGGCTGAACGCGGCCTGCGAGATCGCCGCGGCGGATCCACCGACCATCGTCACCGGCGATCTGAACGAGAAGATCACCGAACTGGTACACGCGGCACCGCGCGACAGCACCGTGGTGGTGTTCCACAGTGCTGTGCTCAGCTACCTCTCGCCCGAGGCGCGGGCGGACTTCCGCGCGACAGTGCGGGGCCTGCCCTGCCACTGGATTTCGCAGGAGGGCACCGGGGTACTCAGCTCGCTGGCCGACCGGCTGCCGCGACGCGAGAGCGTGGCGGCCCGGTTGGTGCTCGCTCTCGACGACGAGCCGTTGGCGTTCGCCGGGCCGCACGGCCAGTCGCTGGACTGGTTCGGCCCGGCGTAGCGACCTCAGATTCGGCGCATCACCGACACCACGCGACCCAGGATGACTGCCTCGTCGCCGTCGATCACGGAGTAGGCGGGGTTTCGCGGTTCGAGGTGGACGTGGCCGTTGCGGCGGCGATACACCTTGACCGTGGCTTCCTCGCCGATCATCGCGGCGACGATATCGCCGGAGTCGGCTTCGCGCTGACTGCGGATCACGACGAGATCGCCGTCGCAGATCGCCGCGTCGATCATCGAGTCACCGCGCACCCGGAGGCCGAAAACCTCGCCGCGGCCGACCAGTTCACGCGGGAGGGTCATGACGTCGTCGGGGTTGTGCTCGGCCAGGATCGGGGCACCCGCGGCGATGTCACCGACAACGGGCACCGATACCGAGGCGTCGGAATCGGCGGCGGGCGCGCCACGCAGGAACAGGCGCACGTCGATGGGACGGCCCATGGAGGCGGAGCGACGCAGGAAACCGTCCTCCTCCAAGGCCTTCAGGTGTTGAGAGACCGTGGATGTGGAGCGCAGGCCCACCGCGTCGGCGATCTCCCGCGTGCTCGGCGCGTAGCCGTTGGCCTGCACCGAATCCCTGATCACGGCGAGAATGTGTTGCCTGCGGGGAGGCAGGTTCGCGGCGTCGAGATAGTCGAAGTCGTCGTATCCGGTCATCGGGAAATCGTAGATCCCCCAGCGATCACGACTTCAGTGCAGGTTCCTCGCGCGCACCCGCATCACCAGCGTGCGGTTTGCCCTCAGCGAGATTCTGAGCCGCCGCGATCAGACACAGCCGCCCGGCAGTACCGCGACGCCGAGGGCGCCGACGCCCAGGTGCACACCGAGTGCGGGGCCGAACTCGGCGATGTACAGTTCTCGAACTTCCGGCAGCTGCTCACGCAGTTGTGCGGCGATGTTTGCGGCGGCCTCGGGGGCACCGAGATGCTGGATGCCCAGCGCCGCACCGTCGGACGCGGCCGCGTCCACCGCGGCGGCCACCAGCTTGGTGTAGGCGCGCGATCGGGTTCGCACCTTTTCGCGCATTTCGAGCTTGCCCTCCACCAATTGCAGCAGTGGCTTCGTCACCAGTTCGCTGCCGAAGAACGCGGCGGCACTGCTCAGCCTGCCGCCCTTGCGGAGTTGCTCGGTGCGGTTGACCAGGATGAACGTGCGCGACCGGGTCGCGGCCGACACCGCGCACTCGTAGACGTCGTCCAGCGCAGCACCGGCCATCGCCCTGCGGGCGGCCGCCAGCACCGGCAAGCCGGTGGCCAGGCCCGCGCCGAGCGAATCCACCACGCGCACACGGTCTTCGGCGCCCATGTCGCGCACCGCCTGGCGGCCCGATTCCCAGGTTGCCGACAGCAGGCGCGACAGGTGGACGGCCACGACACCGTCGCCGTCGCTGCGGGTCAACGCGTATTCGTAGGCTTCGCGCAGTTCACCGGGCGAGGCGGCCGAGGTGGTGACCGAGTCGGCGGTGTAGTCGATCTCGATCGGGTCGACGCCCTCGCGGATCTCCCGCTCACCGACGAGCACGTGCAACGGCACCACGTCGATACCGAGCTCGGCGACGAGGTCAGCGGACAACCCCGCCGCCGAATCGGTGACCACCACAACGGCCACGGACTACCGGACCTCCTGCAGCGCCTTGGTCATCGCCGTCGCGACCGCCGCGTGCCCGGCCCAGCCCCAGTGGATGCCGTCCGGGTTCGCGGACCCCGACTCGATGTCGTCGCGCACGGCCTCACCGAGGTCGACGAGCGGTACCGAGGTGCGACCGGACCACGCCTGCAAGGCCTTGACCGCCCGCGCCCTGCCCCGGTGCACTCGCCCGTAGGCGTCGCACTTGTGCACCGACGGCAGTACCGCGACAACCGGCAGCTCCGGACGCAGATGGTTCAACGCGGTACGCGACTGTTCCAGGTAGTCCACGCTCACCCGCGGCGGAAGGGCAACCGGGCGGCCGAGTTTCGACAGCTTGGGCTGCAACCAGTTGTAAGAAGCCCGCACGCCACGACGCAACCGCGGCGGACGGATGTAGCGGATCATTTCCCGCAGCGCGGTGGGCAGCGGGGACGGCAGGGTGTCCATACCGCCGACGGCGAACACGACCGCCCCGGCGCGGGGCACCGCGGCCCAGACCCGCGGATCTCCGATCAGCGCCCAGTAGGCATCGCGACAGGTCCAGCCGATCCGCGCGATCAGCTCGACATCCCAATCCAGTTCCGCGGCAACCATGTTCGGCCAGATCCGCGGATCGTCGGCGGGCAACCCACCCTTTGGCCCGTAGTAGGCGAGGGAATCGGCGATCACCAGCAGCACGGGTCGCGGTGCTGCGGACTCCACCGGCCTCGGCGAAACGGCTTCCTCGACGAGCACCGAACCGGCAGCGGCCTCAGCGACCGATTCACCTTGCGGTGCCTCGGGGTTCGCGGACACGTCGGCTACAAGATCGGTGTGCGCCGCAGACGAAGGCGCGAGCAAGGCGTCAGCGGAGCCCGCGTCCAGACCTACCGCGGAGGGCTCGACCTGAGCTCCTGCGTCGTTTGCGGAGTCGGCGGCAGCCGCCTCGCCGGCCGACAGAGTTTCGGAATCGTCGACAGAAGGAGCGACCTCGGCATCCGCGACAACCGGATCAGTCGTTCCCTGTCGGAGAACTTGTGGCGCAGCCGGATCGATCGATTCTGTGGCAACCGCGAACGACTCGGCGACCACCGCCGGATCGTCGACGGAGCTGCCGCTTTCGGAGACGACTTCGGCGGTATCCGCCGCAGGCTCTACGGTATCCACCTGCTTCTCGTCGGCCTCGCTCGCGACATCGTCACCGACCGAAGTCACCGCGCTGTCGGTGGCGTCGCCGTCGGCCACGGAATCGCCGTCGGCCGACGACGCGGAATCCGCTGTCGCCGAGCCGGACTCGACGGCATCCGCCGTCGAGCTGACCAGCTCGGGTTCCGGGGCGGCCGGCGGTGGAACCGGGCCGAACAGGGCATCGGGCAGCGATCGGGTGCTGCGCGCGGTGACCTGCTGGAAGAGTTCGTCCGGTACCGATCGGATCGGCTCCTCGCGCTCCGCGCGAGCGGGCCGAGCGGGTGGCGGACCGAAAAGCGCGTCCGGCAATTGCCGTCCGGCTTTGGCCGTCACCTGCTGGAACATCTCATCAGGTACCGATCGGACAGGCTCTTCATTGGACATCGGGAGCTACCTTCGCCGCTGCGTTCCAAACATCGAGGCGCCATCCGGGTCGGTCGATATCCGGGCCGTGACTGGAAAGCTGCACCCAGCTCGTATTGGCCAGCCCGCCGAGGGCAGGCCAGTTCTCCGGTGGCAGTTCCAGCAACGCGGCCGTCAGAGCAGCGATCAACCCGCCGTGCGCAACCAGGATGATAGTCCGACCGGGCCAATCCTGTCGCTCGTTGTAGAGTTCGCGCACCACAGGCAGCGACCGCGCACCGACCTCGAGCTTGCTCTCGCCGCCGGGCGGTGTGTAGGTGGCGTCGAGACGCCACTGCACACGCGCGCCGGGGTAGTCGGCGTCGACCTCGAGGTGGGTCAGGCCTTCCCAGTCACCGAGGTTGGTCTCGCGCAGCCGCGGATCGGTGATGACAGGCAGATCGGTGATGTCACCGAGCGCCTGCGCGGTTTCCTTGGCGCGCCGCAGATCGGAGGCGTGGATCGCGATGGAATTGCGTGAACCCAGTTCGCGCGCAGCCTCTTTGGCCTGCTGGCGACCGAGTTCGGTGAGATCGGTGTCGATCTGGCCCTGCATCCGGTCGGCGGCGTTCCATTCGGTCTGCCCGTGCCGCAACAGGATCAGGTTGCGCACATGGGCGTACTTGCTCACTCGCTGTCTGCCTCTACCTGCGCGTCGTCGTCGGCGGCCGGAGTCGGCAGTGCCGCGATGCCCTCGACGGGAACCGCCGGGCAGTCACGCCACAGGCGCTCGAGCGCGTAGAAGTTGCGCTCGTCGTTGTGCTGAACGTGCACGACGATGTCGACGTAGTCGAGCAGCGCCCAGCGTCCCTCGCGGGTGCCTTCGCGGCGGACCGGCTTGTGGCCTGCCTCGCGCAGCTTGTCCTCGATGTTGTCGACGATCGCGTTGACCTGGCGCTCGTTGGGCGCCGACGCGATCACGAAGCAGTCGGTGATCACCAGCTGTTCCGAGACGTCGAGAACGACGACATCGGTAGCGAGCTTGTCGTCGGCCGCGAGTGCCGCGACCGTGGCCATCTCGATGGCTTCGGTAGAGGCACTCATGCGGTCTCCTCCTGCTTGGTCAGAACCATGTGGCTCAACGTCAGCTACCTTCCGTTCCTGCGGGCACGTAGAGGTGCCGCTTCGATATGTACTGCACCACGCCATCAGGGACGAGGTACCAGACCGGTCGGCCGTCGGCGGCGCGGCGGCGGCATTCGCTCGACGAGATGGCCAGCGCGGGGATCTCGACCATCGTCACGGCGTCGGCGGGAAGGTCCCGCAGATGCTCCTCGAGATGATCGGTGTTGAGTTCGTAACCCGGTCGGCTCACCCCGACGAACTTCGCCAGTTCGAACAGTTCGGTCCAATCCTGCCATGTCAGGATGTTGGCCAGCGCGTCCGCACCGGTGATGAAGTACAGCTCCGCGTCGGGGTGGGTGTTCTGCATCTCCCGCAGGGTGTCGACGGTGTAGGTGACCTTGTTGCGTTCGATGTCGGCCCGGCTGACCGAGAACCTCGGGTTGGACGCGGTGGCGATGACCGTCATCAGATAGCGGTCCTCGGCGGGGCTGACCTGCTTGTTGACCTTCTGCCACGGCTGCCCGGTCGGCACGAAGATCACTTCGTCGAGCTCGAACCGGTTCGCGACCTCGCTCGCCGCGACCAGGTGGCCGTGGTGGATCGGGTCGAAGGTGCCGCCCATGACACCGAGCTTGCGGCGCGGCCGAGCTGTTTCGTGCATGAGGTCTGAGCTTAATCCGGGCGCCTGGATCGGGGCGGACCGGACTACTGCGCGACATCACGGTGCTCGTGCGGCGCCGACGTCTGCGCACACATCTGCGCGAATTGCGCGCGGGTGGTCTTCAGCTCTTCGACCAGGTGTGCTGCCGGGTCAGCGGCGACCCGGCGATCGAGTTCGGTCAGCAACACCTTGATCGTCACCCACCATGGCCCGCGCACCCGTCCCCGCGGTCCGCGCAGCTGTAGCCAGGCAGCGGCGCGCAGGCAGCGGGCCCGCGGCACGATCTTGTCCTGTTCGCCCCACAGCCCCGCGGCGCGCAGGTAGCCGCCGAGCGCCTCGGATTCCTGTCCGCAGCACTCGCGGGCGACCGCGGCCGACCACACCAGGTCGGCGTGGTGGCGGCGCTGTGCGGGCGAGCCGGCGATCAGCCGCGCCGCCTCGGCGAACTGCCAGGCGGCCTGGCGGTAGCGGCCGAGGTGGTTCAGCGATTCGGCGAACTGGGCGCGAACCAGCGCGAGTTCGGCGGGTGGGTAGCCGACGGGTCCGGTCAGCAGTGGGCGGTCGAATGCCGCGACCGCCCGCGCGTGCTTGCCTGCCCGATGCCACGCGCGACCCGCGACCAGCCACAGGTGGACCGCGTCGGCCGGGGAGATCGGCTGCCAGCACGCGGCGGCCGAGGCGGCGGCTCGGGCGACATCACGGTCTCGACCCGGCTGGGCGGCGACGGCGGTGACCAACTGGGTGCGCATCGCGGCGAGCTCTCGTCCACCCAGCTCACCGGCACCGACGACGAGCGCCCTGCGCAGCTGTTCCTCCGCCGCGGCGGGCGCGTCCACCAGTCGCGCCGCGGCGACCCCGGCCAGACGCCGCGCCGTGCGCGCCCCCGAACCGGGCGCGAGCTGCGGAGATTCGGCACCTGGTGAGCTGTCGACGACCGCCATGGATGACCGGGCAGCGGAGTCATTCCCGGAACCGGGCGAAGCGCGTCGCGAGGCGCCTTCCGGGGAGGCCGCCTCCCACCAGTCGACAGGTCGACCTTCCACCGAGTCGGCCGGGGTGCCGCCTACGGCGATGGGCTCGCCGTAGGAGCGATCGTTCTCGAGCGGATCGGTCACCGGGTGGACCGCGCCCAGCCGGCGAGCGCACGGCCCGACCGCACCATCTCGACATCCGATATCCGTCGATCGGATCGCTCGTCGTCGCGCGACGCCCCTGCCAGCATGGGCGTGATCTTGGTAGCCGCGCCATGTGAGGCGCTTAACGTCGGCTGAAGTGGTCAGGCGGTGGGGCGTTTCGACTTCGGGAGTTTGGCGACGACCGCGTCGTAGGAGGCGTCGATCAGTTCGCGGAGCTCGTCGTCGGGCACCGCGCCGCCGACGCGGATGCTGTTCCAGCCGTAGCGGCCGATGTAGGCCGACACGGTGACATCGTCGGGGTACACAGTGACCAGTTCGTCGGCTTCGGTGCGGTCGCGGCCGCATTTGAGGCCGATCGATGTGCCCGCGCCGAGGAAGGCGAAGATCTTGTCACCGACCTTGGCGACGGTGTCGCCCTCCCACGGCTCGTCTTCCCAGGCACCGGGTTTGGCCAGGCAGTAGGCCAGCACGTCCACACTCATCCTCGAAGCTCCTTCAGACGGGCAACAGTCGGGAGACCACCTCGGTCAGCTGCCGAGCAGATCGGCATTCGTGCATCTCGATCACCGAACCGTACTCGTGAGCCGCCGAATCGCCTGTCCCCCATAGATTTTTGGGCTCGGGGTTGAGCCAGTGCGCGTGCCGGGCGGTGCCGACCAGTTCACGCAGAGTGTCGAGTCGCGGATTGCGGTAGTTGGTGCGGCCGTCGCCGAGGACGAGCAGCGAGCTACGGCTGGTGACGGCTTCGCCGAAGTTCTCGGCGAAGCTGGTCAGCGCGTAGCCGTAGTCGGAGTGGCCGTCGGCGTCGATGATGCGCGACTCGGTGAAGATCCGGGTCATCACGTCGTCGAGGCCCGCGTACGGCTCGAAGAAGCTGGTGACTTCGTCGGTGCGGTCGACGAACGCGAAGATCCGCACCCGCGAGAACTGCTCGCGCAGCGCGCTCATCAGCAGCAGGGTGAAATTGCTGAACCCGGCCACCGAGCCCGAGATATCGCACAGCAGCACCAGTTCCGGGCGACCGGGGCGAGGTTTGCGGTTCACCAGGTCGATCGGCACGCCACCGGTGGACATCGAGGCACGCAAGGTCTTGCGCAGATCGATCTCGCCGCGCCGGGCTCGTTTGCGCCGCACCGCCAGCCGGGAGGCCAGGATTCGAGCCAAACGCTGGGTGCCGCGCCGCAATTCGGTGAGCTCGCGTTCGGAAGCGCGTAAGAAGTCGGCGTCCTCGGCCTGGCGGGCGACGCCGTAGGTCGCGACGCGTTCGCGTCCGATCTGTTCGGCCACGCGCCGGTTGGTCTCGGCTTCCACGCTCGCCCGGAACCCCGCGATGCGTTCCCTGGCGACGCGGCGCGCCACCTCGGTGTCGCGCTCGCTCGCGTCCGCCGGCAGGGCAAGGCCCGCCAGCACCTTGGCCAGCAAGGTCTGTGGCGCAAGATCTTTGAGTGCCTGGTACGCGGAGAAGGATGGTCCGCGCGCGGACTGGTACTGCCCGAGCTGCTCGACGACCTGTCCGGCCAACATCTGCAACTGCTCGCCACCATCCTCGGCGGCGAGCATCTCGGCGAGTTGCGCACGGAGGGCGGCCAGGTCGATCTGACCGTCGGGGGTGCGTGGCAGGTCCGGCGCCGCGGCGGTGCGATCGCCCACGGCGACGGGGAACCATAGGTCGAACAGACCGTCGAAGGTGGCGCGATGGGTGGGCCTGCGCAGCAGCGCACAAGCCAGCCCCTCACGCACCGCCTCGCGATCGAGCAGATCCAGCACAGTCAAGACCCGGCCCGCGTCGACGGTTTCCGAGGGCCCGACCGGCACCCCACGGGCCCGGAGCGCACCGACGAAACCGGCGACGTGGCCACCGATTCCATGTGGTGCCGGCGCAGTCACGGTCAGGCCAGCTTCAGCTCGGCCAGCGCGCGCTGGTGATCGCTGCGGTGCTTGAGCACCACGCCGAGCGTGGCGCGCACGGTCGCGTCGTCCAGGTCCGCGGCGCCGAGCGCGAGCAAGGTGTTGCCCCAGTCGATGGTCTCGGCGACCGAGGGCAGCTTCTTGAGCTGCATACCGCGCAGCACGTGCACGACCCGCACCAGTTGCTCGCCCACAGTGCTGGGGAGTTCCGGTACACGGCTGGCCAGGATGCGGCGCTCGAGGTCTTCGTCGGGGAAATCGAGGTGCAGGTACAGGCAGCGGCGTTTGAGCGCCTCCGACAGTTCCCTGGTGGCGTTCGAGGTGAGCACCACGAACGGCTTGCGGGTGGCGGTGATGGTGCCCAGTTCGGGCACGGTCACCGCGAAATCGCTGAGTACCTCGAGCAGCAAGCCCTCGATCTCGACGTCGGCCTTGTCGGTCTCATCGATCAGCAGCACCGTCGGCTCGGTGCGGCGGATGGCGGTGAGCAACGGGCGCGAGAGCAGGAATTCCTCGGTGAAGACGTCGGCTTTGGTTTCGGCCCAATCGTTTTCACTCGACGCCTGGATGCGCAGGATCTGCTTGGCGTGGTTCCACTCGTAGAGCGCGCGTGCCTCGTCGACGCCCTCGTAGCACTGCAGGCGCACCAGTTCGGCGTCGGCGACCTGGGCCACCGCGCGCGACAGCTCGGTCTTGCCGACACCGGCCGGGCCTTCGATGAGCAGCGGTTTGCCAAGCCGATCGGCGAGGAAGACCGACGTGGCCGTTGCCTTGTCGGCCAGGTAGCCGGTGGTGGCGAGCCGGTCGATGACATCGTCGACCGAGGAGAAGATCGGTTCCTGTACGAGAGCCATGATCACACCGGCCGAGTCTGGCCGTCGCCCCACACGATCCACTTCGTGGAGGTGAGTTCGGGCAGTGCCATCGGGCCGCGGGCATGCAGCTTCTGGGTGGAGATGCCGATCTCGGCGCCGAAGCCGAACTGCTCACCGTCGGTGAACGCGGTGGACGCGTTCACCATCACCGCGGCGGCGTCGACGCGGGCGGTGAACTCGCGGGCAGCGGCAAGGTCGGCGGTGACGATGGCCTCGGTGTGGCCGGTCCCCCAGGTGTTGATGTGGTCGACCGCGGCGTCGAGGTCGTCGACGACCTTCAGCGCGATATCCATGGTGAGGTACTCCTCACCCCAGTCGGCGTCGGTGGCCGGGACCTGACCGGGCAGATCGCCGTGGATGGTGACGCCCGCGTCTTCGAGCGCCTTGCTGAGGCGGGGCAGCGCGGTCGCGGCGACGGCGGCATCGATGAGCACCGTCTCGGCGGCGTTGCAGACGCTGGGGCGGCGGGTCTTGGCGTTGAGCACGATGGCCTCGGCCATGTCCAGGTCGGCTGCCGAGTGCACGTAGACGTGGCAATTGCCGGTGCCGGTCTCGATGGTGGGCACCTGTGCGTCGCGGACGACGGCGTTGATCAGGCCCGCGCCACCGCGCGGGATCACCACGTCGACGAGGCCGCGGGCCTGGATCAGGTGGGTGACGCTCGAGCGGTCATGACTGGGCAGCAGCTGTACAGCGTCGGCCGGAACACCTTGGACGACAAGGGCTTCGCGCAGTACTTCGACCAGGGCGGCATTGGAGTTCGCGGCCGACGACGACCCACGGAGCAGCGCCGCGTTACCCGACTTGAGGGCGAGGCCGAAGGCGTCGACGGTGACATTGGGCCGCGCCTCGTAGACCATGCCGACCACGCCGAGCGGGACACGGGTCTGGCGGATCTCGAGACCGTTGGGCAACGTGGAACCGCGCACGATGACGCCGACCGGGTCGGGCAGGGTGGCCACCTGGCGCAGACCCGAGGCGATGCCGTCGATCCGAGCCTTGGTGAGGCGCAGCCGGTCGAGCAGATTCTCCTCGGTTCCGGCCGCCTGCGCGGTCGCGATGTCGGCGGCATTGGCCGCGAGCACGCGATCGGCGGCGGCGAGCAGGGCGTCGGCCGCCGCGTGCAGTGCGTCGTTCTTCTGCGCCGTGGTCAGCTGTGCCAGCACACGGGACGCGACGCGAGCCCTGCGGGCGGCGTCGTGCACCGCTGCGCGGATGTCGAGCTCGGGGGTCACTTCTACCGTCATGGGTATCAGCGTACGCAGTGCGCCTTGCGCGCTCGACCCCACCCAGGACCCGGAATACCCCTCCGACCGGCACCGGGACCGAGTTGTCCACAGGTTCGGCGCCGCCGTCAACGGAGTTATCCACAAGGCGTGACCACTGGGTTTCCGTGCGTGCACGCCGACCGGCCGAATGCGACGAACCGCCCGAACCCGATAGGAGCGGCGGCGTCACCGTTAGATTTACCGCCATGGATCGCCCCGATTCCCCGACCGTCGTCGTACTCGGCAGCGTCAACATGGATCTGGTCACGACAACCGCACGCAGGCCCGCACCGGGCGAGACCGTGCTCGGGACCGAGTTCGCGACCGTGCCGGGGGGTAAGGGCGCGAACCAGGCGATCGCGGCGGCGCGATCCGGTGCGCAGGTGCGGTTTCTCGGGGCGATCGGCGACGACGCGTTCGGCACGGAGCTGGCGGCCACGCTCTCGGC
Source organism: Nocardia sp. FBN12 (assembly GCF_054031145.1). Classification (NCBI taxonomy): domain Bacteria; kingdom Bacillati; phylum Actinomycetota; class Actinomycetes; order Mycobacteriales; family Nocardiaceae; genus Nocardia; species Nocardia sp. FBN12. The sequence goes on along the minus strand of NZ_CM132926.1, from coordinate 371,421 downwards.
GGCCGGCGTCGATATCACCTTGCTACGCAGGGTCGACGGTGCCAGCGGGGTCGCCTCGATCATCGTCGACGGCACCGGCGAGAACAGCATCATCGTGGTGGCGGGAGCGAACGGGCGAATGACCGAGCTGACCGCCGCCGAACTCGCGGCGATCGCGGATGCCGACATGCTGTTGTGCCAGTTGGAGATTCCGATCGAGACAGTGCGCGCCGCAGCACAGCACGCCCGCGCGTCGGGCACGGTCGTCGCGCTGAATCCTTCGCCGGTGCAGCCGCTGCCCGAGGAGTTGTGGGCCGCCGTCGACCTCGCGATCGTGAATTCACTGGAGTCCGAGCAGTATTCGGCCGAGCTGACGCAGGTAGCGCATCTGGTGCGCACGCTCGGTGGGGACGGGGCGGTCTATCGCGGCGATGGAACCGAGCTGTCCGCCGCGGGCCTCGACGTAGCGGTTCTCGACACGACCGGCGCGGGCGACGCGTTCACCGGCGCACTGGTCGCGACCTGGGATCAGGGCGCGTCTACCGCGCTGAACTGGGCGAATACCGCCGGAGCATTGGCGACCACCAGTCTCGGCGCAAGCTCGTCGATCCCTGGGAGCGCGCAGATCGCGGCTGCACTCACCCCCAGTTGACCTTCAGGCGCCGTGAAAATCAGGTGCGACACATCCGCCCCACCCATACCGTTGGTCCTTCATCCAGGAAAGGACCGACCATGTTTCCCGTCGAGCTGCGCGGTACGCGAGCGCAGACGCTCATGTGGGCCGACGAGCACGAGATCGAGCAGTCAGCGCTGCGCCAGCTTCGCAATATCGCGAATTTGGAATGGGTGCACGGACTGCGCGTGATGCCCGATGTGCACCTGGGAAAAGGGGCGACAGTGGGCTCGGTGATCGCCATGCGTCATGCGGTCGCGCCCGCTGCGGTCGGGGTCGATATCGGCTGCGGGATGGAGAGTGTGAAGACCGATCTCACCGCGGCCGATCTGCCGGACGATCTGCGGTCGCTGCGGAGCCGGATCGAGCAGGCGGTGCCCGTCGGCTTCCAGGCGCACAAGGACGCGGTGAACGTGACGAAGCTCGGTGCCGAGCTCGCGGGTTCGCACGGGCAGGCGGCGCTGCGCGCCAACGGCTGGGCGCGGTTCTGGCGTTCGTTCGGCGAGCTGCATCCCGGGGTATCCCAGCTGGAATCCAAGGCGCACAAGCAGATCGGCTCACTCGGGTCCGGCAATCACTTCATCGAAGTCTGCCTCGACTCCGAGGACGCCGTCTGGATTCTGTTGCACTCCGGTTCGCGCAATATCGGCAAGGAACTGGCCGAGCGGCACATGGCGGTGGCGCGCGCGTTGCCGCACAACCAGTCGCTGCCGGATCGGGATCTGGCCGTGTTCGTCTCCGGGACCGCGGAAATGGACGCTTACCGGCGCGATCTCACCTGGGCGCAGGAGTACGCCGCGCGCAATCGGGCGGTGATGCTGTCGCTGGTGTGCCGTGCGGTGCGCGACGAATTCGCCGGGCGCGAGGTGCGTTTCGACGACCCCGTTTCGTGCCACCACAACTATGTGGCCGAGGAGATCATCGACGGTGAGCCGATGCTGGTGACCCGGAAGGGTGCCGTGCGGGCGGGTGCCGGTGAACTCGCCTTGATTCCGGGATCGATGGGGACGCGCTCGTATGTGGTGCGGGGCAAGGGGAATCCTGCTTCGTTCCAGTCGGCTTCGCACGGTGCGGGGCGGCGGTTGAGCCGGTCGGCGGCCAAGAAGCAGTTCACGGTCGCGGATCTGGTGGCGCAGACCGAAGGTGTGGAATCGCGCAAGGACGCGGGCGTGGTCGATGAGATCCCGGCCGCGTACAAGGACATCGACCAGGTGATCGCGGCACAGGCCGACCTGGTCGACGTGGTGGCGACGCTGCGTCAGGTGCTGTGTGTGAAGGGCTGATTCATCGTCGGCGCAGGGTGCCCGCCACACCTGCGCCGACGAGCAGCAACCCGACGACGAAGGTGTAGCCGTTGGTGATCCACGCGTTGATCGCGAGGTGCATCTCGTCGTTCATCAGCGGCAGATCACCGACCATCCGCCAGGTGCTCTCCGGCGACACGAAGTAGACCAGACTCGGCAGCACGCCCCACACCAGCCCGGCCAGGACCGTCGCGATCGGGGTGAACCCGGCCAGGGCGCTGACCAGCAGGAGCAACAGCGCGCCCACGATGATCTGCAGGGTCGAGCCGAGCCGGTCGGCCGCATCACCGAGGATGACCCACCGGCTGGTGTCCAGCGCGCCGTGCGCGGCCAGCCCCATTCCGACCGGTGTCACGATCAGCGCGAGAAACGCGCCGATCAGTGTCCGGGAGGTGTTCGAGTTCGTCTGGAATTGCGAACCGGGCGGCGACCACCCCGCAGGCGAGTCGAATCTGTTCGACATGAGTCCCCTCCCACAGCCCGGTGATCAGCCCTATTCTCCTCCCCCACGGGCCGATTCACCGGGTGATCGAGCACGACCGGCCACCATCGCGCGGAGGTGGTTCTGTACCGCCGATCAAACTTGTCGGTGGGACAAGGCAGCATGGGCCGCATGACCTCACCCGCAGGCAACGATGTGCTCGACCTGACGGCTCCTGACCTGCGCGAACGAGCCGAGGAGCTGCTCCGTGAGCTCGCCGGGCCCGACGCGCGGTTGCGGGAGGACCAGTGGATCGCGATCGAAGCGCTGGTGGTGCAGCGCAGGCGGGCGCTGGTGGTGCAGCGGACCGGCTGGGGTAAGTCGGCGGTGTACTTCATCGCGGCCAAGTTGCTGCGCGGTGCGGGGCGGGGGCCGACGGTGATCGTGTCGCCGCTGCTGGCGTTGATGCGCAACCAGGTGGCGGCCGCCGAGCGCGCCGGGGTGGTGGCGGCCACGATCAACTCGGGCAATGTCACCGAGTGGGACGAGATCCATCAGCGGGTGGCCGACGGCGAGGTCGACGTGCTGCTGGTGAGTCCGGAACGATTGAACAACCCCGACTTTCGCGATCAGGTACTGCCCCGGCTGGCCGCCGATGCCGGGCTCGTCGTGATCGACGAGGCGCACTGTGTATCGGACTGGGGACACGACTTCCGGCCCGATTACCGTCGTATTCGCACGCTGATCGCCGACCTGGGATCCGAGGTGCCGGTGCTGGCGACCACCGCGACCGCCAACGACCGGGTGGTCACCGATGTGGCCGGGCAGATCGGCACCGACACGCTGGTGTTGCGTGGCACGCTGGATCGCGAGTCGCTGCATCTGTCGGTGGTCCGGTTCGACGACGCGGTCCAGCGCACGGCGTGGCTGGGTGAGCAGCTGCATCGGATGCCGGGTTCGGGGATCATCTACTGCCTCACCGTCGCGGCGGCCAACGATCTGGCCGACCTGCTCAACTCGCACGGCCACACCGTCGCCGCCTACACCGGCCAAACCGACCCGGCCGAACGTGAGGTGCTCGAAGCAGCCCTGCTGAACAACGAGGTCAAAGCACTGATCGCGACGTCGGCGCTCGGGATGGGCTTCGACAAACCGGATCTCGGATTCGTCGTGCACGTCGGGGCGCCGTCCTCGCCGATCGCCTACTACCAGCAGGTCGGCCGTGCGGGCCGAGGCACCGAGCGCGCCGAGGTCGTACTGCTGCCGGGGCCCGAGGACGCGCGGATCTGGAGCTACTTCGCCTCCGTCGCCTTCCCTCGGGAGCACATCGTGCGCTCGGTGCTCGCCGCGCTGGACAGCGACCGGGCGATGTCGACGGTGGCGATCGAGCCGCTGGTCGAGCTGAATCGATCACGCCTCGAGATGGTGCTGAAGGTGCTCGATGTCGACGGTGCCGTGCGCCGGGTCCGCGGCGGCTGGCTCTCGACCGGCCAGGACTGGACCTACGACACCGAACGCTACGAGGGCTTGGCCGCGGCACGCGACGCCGAACAGCAGGCGATGATCGACTATCAGGCGACTGCCACCTGCCGGATGACCTTCCTGCGCCGCCAACTCGACGATCCAGGCCTGGACGGGCTCGCCACCTCGGACCTCGATTGCGGCCGCTGCGACAACTGCACCGGCACCCGCCCCGACACCACCGTCGACGACGCCGCGATCGCCGCCACCCGAGCCCGCCTCGACCGCCCCGGCCTCGACCTCGCTCCCCGCAAACAGTGGCCGAGCGGTATGGCCAAACTGGGAATCCCGTTGTCGGGCAAGATCTCCGGCGGCGCCGAAACCGGCCGCGTCCTCGGCAGGCTCACCGACCTCGGCTGGGGCATGCGCCTGCGCGCCCTGCTCGACGCCCCCGACGCACCGGTGCCCGACGCGGTCTTCGACGCCTGCATCGCGGTCCTGCGCGACTGGACCTGGGCCACCCGCCCCACCTCGGTCCTTGCCCTCGAATCCCCTCGTTATCCCCAGCTCACCACGAGTCTCGCCGAGCGCCTGGCGCACATCGGCAGACTCGACAACCTCGGCACTCTCCACACGAGACCGGACCGCCCCCCGGTCTCCGCGGCGAACTCCGCCCACCGCGTGGCCGGCCTGTTCGACTCCTGGGAGCTCCCCGACCTCGCCGACGTCAATGGCCCCATCCTCCTCGTGGACACCCTCACCGATACCGGCTGGACCATGACCGTCGCCGCCCATGCCCTGCGCACCAGCGGCGCCGACGCGGTCCTGCCTTTCGCCCTGGCCACTCCCACCTGACCCGCCCACACGCCAAAACCCCCAACACGCCGCCCAGATTGTGTGCACCCACCGTCACCAGTGCTTGAATGCGCCTATGACCAGGACCACATTTGCTCGAACCCTGATGGCCGTTGCCGCGGGCTGTGCGGCCGGATTCACCCTCTTGACCGTTCCCGCCCAGGCGTCGAACGAGAACCCACTCGACTGCGCGGGCGTGCCAGGCGCCCAGGCCGCCGCCGACCGCGAGAGCGCCATCCGCGGCATCGCCATCACGCCGCTGTGCTTCAGCGGCGGCCTCTACAGCGGTATCCACGCCGGCATCCCGCTGGCGGTGTTCAACCCCCTGACCATGCCCGGCACCGCGAGTGTGTGCGTCGCGGAACGTGAAACCGTCGAGGCGGCAGCGAAGTTCGAATGGACCGAGCAGGTCCATGTGATGCCGATGTGCATCCAGAACCGGGCGTTCGGCGTCTACGAGCTGTAGTTTCGCCCGCGACGGAGCGGTCCGCACGGAAGTAGTTCCGTGCGGACTTTTTTTGCCTCTTGCTCTATACGTATACATCTACTTATAGTGAGTCGAACGGAACGTACGACCACCACAACTGCACACAGACCCACGACGACGGCCCGGAACGAGGGGTACGCCGCTCGTACACCCATGCCCATATGCGCACTGCCTTATCGAATCGGAGCGAACGATGACCGACGCCACGCACGACACGGACACCGCCGCGGTGGACACCACCAAGCCGACTATCACCGACAACGACGACTTCGCCCCCGTCACCGTGAAGGTAGGCCCCGGCGGCGGCCGCACCCAGCGCTTCACCGGCCGCAAGGTCGGCGAATCACGCCAGGTCACCCGCAAAGCCATCGAAACCGTCCGCGTGTACGTGACCCGCAAGGGCAACTTCCTGGTGCACAAGCAGACCGCCGCGTGGTCGGACTACAACGAGCTCGGCGACTGGACCGAGGACTGGAAGAACTGGCGCTCGATCCTCGGCAAGGGCGAACAGAGCTGGGGCGACTACACCACCCAGGTGGTCGACTCGCTCGACGCACTGCGCCCGCTGGTCCCACCGAAGGTCCATCTGATGATCGTCGACCGCGTCGAGCACCCGCTGAACCACGACCTCGACGTCTGAGAATCCAGGCCGGAAAGGACCTACCACCATGTTCGCCAGACTGGGACGCGTCGTCGTCCATCATCCCTGGAAAGTGATCGGGCTCTGGGTGCTCGCGATCGTCGCCGTGTTGTCCACGGCGCCGACGCTCACCGCGACGACCGACCAATCCGAGTTCCTGCCTTCACATTACGAGTCGATCCAGGCGATGAAGCTGCAGGAGCGGGCATTTCCGCAGCATGCCGCACCCGCCGCCCTCATCGTGGTGGTCCGCGCGGACGGCGCGGCGCTGACCGAGGACGACTCGACCGCGGTCACCTCCGCCGCCGCCGCACTCACCGCACGGAATATCGAGGGCGTCACCGGCATTCAGGTGACACCGCCATCGGAGAACCGGCTGGTCCAGGTCATCGCGGTGCAGATGACCAAGCTCACCGACGCCGCCGACAAGACCCAGGGCGAGGCGGTGAAGAGTCTGCGCGAGCAGCTGAAAGAACAGGTGCGTGACACCGGGTTGAAGGCAGGCATCACCGGCACCGCGGCGCAGACCCTCGATCAGACCGAAGAGGGTGAGAAGGGCATGGCGATCATCGGCATCGCCACGATCGTGCTGATCCTGGTGCTGCTGCTGATCATCTTCCGCAGTCCGGTCATCGCGTTGCTGCCGGTGCTCACCATCGGCGCGATCTCGAGCATGGTCAGCGGTCTGATCGCCATGGCGGCCAAGGCTTTCGACCTCGATATCGACACGTCGATCAGCGCGATTCTGCTGGTGGTGCTGTTCGGCGTCGGCACCGATTACATCTTGTTCCTGATGTTCCGCTACCGCGAACGGCTGCGGGCGGGCGACGATCCGAAGACCGCGATGGTCAATGCCGTGACCCGCGTCGGTGAGGCCATCACCTCGGCGGCGGCCGCCGTGATCATCGCGTTCATGGCGCTGACGCTGTCGAGCCTCGGCATGTTCCGGGCGATGGGTCCGGCGCTGGCGATCGCTGTCGCGGTGGCGCTACTGGCCGGCCTCACACTGGTACCCGCGATCGTCTCGCTGCTCGGCACCAAGGTGTTCTGGCCATCGAAAGCGTGGCAGGTCGAGCCGAGGGGCGCCCGGTTCGGCGCGATCGGTGCGGCGATGGGCAGGCGACCCGGCGTGTTCGCCGTCGCCTCCGGCGGTGTGCTGGTGGCGCTCGGGGTGTTCGCGGTCGGCTTCAATCCGACCTTCGACCTGAGCTCGGGCTCCACCTCCGACGCCTCCGAGTCGGTCGTCTTCACCACCGAGCTGCTCGAGGGCATGCCCGCCGGTGCCACCCAGCCCTCGGACGTGCTGCTGCACTCACCCGGCGGGCCGCTGGGCGACGACCAGCTCGCGACATATCGGACGGCACTGACCCAGGTCGACGGCGTCGGCCAGGTCGGGCAAGCGCAGCTGTCGCCGGACCGGACGATCGCGAACTTCCAGGTGACGCTCGCCAACGCACCGGAATCCGATGCCGCGCTAGACACGGTGGCCGGTCCACTCCGTGAGGTCGCGCATCAGGCAGCGCCCGCGGGTGCCACCGCGGCGGTCGGCGGCATGACCGCGGTGTACGTCGACTTCAAGGACGCGATGAATCACGACTACGCGATCGTGTTCCCGGTGGCCGCGATCCTGATCATGCTCGTGCTGGCGCTGCTGCTGCGCAGTCTCGTCGCGCCGTGGTACCTGATGGCCTCGGTGTTCCTCGGCTTCGCCGCGACCCTTGGTGCGACGGTGCTGGTGTTCCAGCAGATCCAGGGTGAGAACGGGCTGATCTTCACGCTGCCGGTGATCATGTACCTGTTCGTCGTCGCGCTTGGCACCGACTACAACATCCTGATGGTCGCCCGCCTGCGGGAGGAAGCCCGCGAGGGGCACACCCCACGCGAGGCGGCGGCGCTGGCCGTGCGGCACACCGGGCCGACGGTGGCCGCGGCCGGGTTGATCCTGGCAGGCACGTTCGCCTCGATGATGTTGGCGGGCAACAGCACGCTGTCGCAGATGGGCTTCGCGATCTCGGTGGGCATCGCGATCGCCGCGTTCGTGATGGCGCTGTTCTTCACCCCAGCGGTGACCGCGCTGCTCGGGCGACGCGCGTGGTGGCCCGGCCACGGCGGTGACAGCGACGAGGACGCGAAGTCCCGTTGGGCTGAGCACTCCTACGCCGAGAGCTACTACACACCGCCGACGGAGAACAGCCGCTGGTAGACACAGCAGCACCACGCGACGCAGGTCCGCTCCCCGCCGGGGGCGGGCCTGCTCGTCTATCGTTGGGCGGGTGGCCAAGTCTGCGGCGCCTGCGGTCGAACTACCGGTGGGTGAGCACACGGTGCGGGTCAGCAATCCCGACCGGGTGTATTTTCCCGAGCTCGGGGTGACCAAGCTCGACCTCGTGCGGTACTACCTGAGCGTCGGGGACGGGATCGTCAACGCGCTGCGGGATCGGCCCTGCATGCTGCACCGATTCCCCAAAGGGCTGCCCGGCGGGAAGGTCCATCAGAAGCGGGTGCCCGCGGGTGCGCCGGACTGGATTCCGACGGTGCGCGTGTACTTTCCGCGCTACGGCAGGCACGCCGACGAGCTGTGCGTGCAGGAGCTCGCGGACGTGATCTGGGCGGTGCAGATGTCCACGGTCGAGTTCCATCCCTGGAATTCCCGGGCCGCCGATACCGAGTCGCCCGACGAATGGCGCATCGATCTCGATCCGATGCCGGACTGCCCGTGGTCGCGGGTGCAGCGGGTAGCCGGGGTGGTGCACGAGGTGCTCGACGAACTCGGGGCGGTCGGCTGGCCGAAGACCTCCGGTGGTTCGGGGCTGCATGTGTATGTGCGGATCGCACCGGAGTACGGCTTCCAGCAGGTCCGGCGGGCCGCGCTCGCGTTCGCGCAGGAAGTGGAGCGACGCGCGCCCGAGGATGTCACGACGGCCTGGTGGCGCAAGGATCGCGATCCGGCACAGTTGTTCGTCGACTACAACCAGAACGCGCGCGACCACACCATCGCGGCCGCCTACTCGGTGCGCGGCGTCCCGGAAGCGACCGTGTCGACCCCGGTGCGCTGGACCGAGATCGACGACATCACACCGCGTGATTTCACCGTCCAGACCGTGCCCGCCCGCTACGCCGAACTCGGTGACCTGCAGGCCGACATGGACAAGGCCGTTTTCGACATCGCACCCCTGCTGGAACTGGCCGACCGGCACGGCACCGAAGAGCCCGTCGACCTCGACGAATCGTGAGCCGCCCGGCCCGGACACCGCCGCGCACGGGACGGGACGGGGAGGGTGCGGCGGCGCCGTCGACAGCGACGAGGAAGAATCAGAGTCCGGGACCGCACGCGGTGCCGATGACAGCGCTCGAGCCGCAGTGCGGCGCAGACTCACCGATCGACCCAGGAGGTCTCTGTGCAGGAATCCGCGACCACGATCGCGCTCGCCCCGGATCAGCCGGCGCCGCGTTTGCTCGAGAAGGCGGTCGTCGGAGCGGGCGCTCTGGTCGGTGAGCTGGCGGAGGCCGACGCACTGATCTGGACCGGCACACCCGGCGACTTTCCGGTGAGCCTGCCGTCGTCGGTGCGCTGGGTGCAGTTGCCCGCCGCGGGGATCGAGGACTTCTTCGACGCCGGTGTGTTCACCGCGCACCCGGACGTGCGGTTCACCTCCGCGGCCGGCGCGTTCTCGCACAGCGTCGCCGAGCACGCGCTGATGCTGTTGCTGGCCGGTGTGCGGTATCTGCCCGAGCAGTTGCGGGCGACGTCGTGGCAGCAGCGCGAGTTCTTCCCGCACGTCGGGTCGTTGCGCGGGAAGACCGTGACGATCGTCGGCGCGGGCGGGATCGGGCGCGCGCTGATCCCGATGCTGGCGCCGCTGGGCGCGCACGTGATCGCGGTGAACCGGTCCGGCCGCCCGGTGCGTGGTGACGGCATCCCCGCCGACGTGGAGACGGTGCCGAGCGATCAGCTCGCGCGGGTCTGGTCGCACACCGACCACGTGGTGGTCGCGGCTCCGGCGACGGCGCAGACCCGCCACCTCATCGGCGCGGACGAGCTGGCCCGGCTCAAGCCGTCGTCGTGGGTGATCAATGTGGCCCGTGGCAGCCTGATCGACACCGACGCGCTGGTCGACGCGCTGACCGGCGGGTTGATCGGGGGCGCCGGGCTCGACGTCACCGACCCGGAACCACTGCCCGACGGCCACCCCCTGTGGACGTTGCCGAACGCGATCATCACCCCGCACGATTCGAACCCACCCCAGCTGCGGCTGGCGGCGTTCGCCGATCATGTCGGCGCGAATGTGGCGCGGTTCGTCGCGGGCGAGCCGCTGGACGCGATCATCGACACCTCGCGCGGCTACTGAGAGGTCCGGCCGCTCACCCAGGCGGCGATCTGGCTGCGTTTGGCGAAGCCGAGCTTGGTGAGGATGTGCTGAACGTGGTTCTGGGCAGTACGGTCGGAAAGTACCAGGGCACTGGCGATCTCGTGATTGGTGAGGCCGCGGGTCACCAGATCGGCGACCTCGCGTTCGCGTGGTGTCAGCGCGATGCAGCTGATTTCGCGTGCGGCGACAACGTGCAGGCGCTCCACCCACGGACACATGCCGAACGAGACTGCCTGCGGCACAGCCCTTTTCGCGATAGTGACGGCCTCGACCGGGTCGCCGTCACGAAGTAGCAGCTCGGCGAGTTCGCAATCGGCTTCGACGGCGAAACCCGGAGCCCCGATCGCGCGAGCGGTCTGCGCGGCGTGGCCCAGTTCGGTGCGAGCCGTGTCCGGATCGTCCAGTGCCCCAGCGAATTTTCCCAGCCACAGCGTGACCGGGCCGAGGTAGTGCGCGTTTCCGCCACCACCGGTGACGTGCATGCCCCGGAAGGGGTCGAGTCGCTCACGGAAGTAGTCGACGTCATCGGCGAGCCCGAGCGCGGCGGCGATCGACCCGCCGACCGCGAGCACATTGAGCCGGAAATACGGTGGTATCGACCACTTCCGGGGTGGACCGAGGCTGCGATAGAACGGCTCGGCTTCCGTGATGAGCCCGCTGTCCACCATCGGAAACGCGGTGCCGAGGGCGGCGAACAGCAGATTGCGCACTTCCCCGCGCGCCGGCGCGCCGGGACCCGTCAGCGCTTCATGTCGATGGCCGCGGTGATGGCCGACGACGGCCAGCAGCGCCCGGTGCGCACCCTCCCCCGCCGGATGCCCCAGCTTCGCGGCGAGCGCGTGCGCCTGCCCGCCGAGCTCGAGCGCATCCTCGAATTCGGCGTGCGCCTGAGCCAGCGCGGCCTGCGCGATGAGCAGGTGCCACCGCGACATCGGCCCACCGGTGCGGTCCGAACACCAACCCAGACAGGACAATTCGCCGGTGATCTCGCTCAGATCCCCCTGCTCCCACAACGCATCGATGCGCCACAATCGGCCCCACATCTCCACGGCGGGATCCCGCGCGCGTTCGCCCGCTTCGATCATCCGGGCGGCGAGGACACGGTGTTCGTCGCGGTGTTCGGGTCCACTGCGGGCGAGTTGACGGGCCCGCAGCGCGGCGGCGAGCACACCGGGATCGTCACTGCGATCCGCTGATTCCAGCGCGGCCCTGCTTGATTCATCGACACCGCCGAGATTGCCGAGGTAGACCGCCGCCTCGGTGGCGCGGGCCAGCAACCGTGCCCGCAGCGATTCGGGCAGCACGCCGACGGTCGGCGCCTCGGTGGCCGGTGTGCCGGGCATCGAATCAGCGTCCGCTACGGCGGGCATGCCATCGACGGTCGGCGTGCCGATCGGAGCATCGGCAGTCATGCTGTCGGGCCAGGTGTCGGCGGCCAGCGCTTCGGCACAAGCGTCGGCGATATCGCGATCCCAACTCCGGTCGCCGATCGGCTCGAGGACCAGCGCGGCTTCGGCCAGTAGCACAGCGGCCTTGTGCCGGTCCTGTGCGGAATCGCCAGCCCCACAAGTGTTTTGTCGACCCCGGGCCGCGCGCGCTACTGCCTGCGCGGCAGCGCAATCCGATTTCGCGGAAGTCAGGTCGCCGGCGCGGGTGGATGCGGCCGCCCGTTGGAGCAGCAGGCCGCCCCGGTCGATCGGATCGACGTCGGCGGCGTGCGCCAGGGCCAATCCGTAGAGCCGCACGGCTTCCTCGAACGCCAACTCCCGCAGTGCGACATCGGCCGCCCGGCGCGCCCAGCGTACGGCTGGTTCGTACGCCCCACCCACGGCGGCGTTGGCCCAGTGCCAGGCCAGGGCGGCCGAATTCGACTCCACCGCATCGGGATACAGCTCTTCGATGGCCAGCGCCGCCCGCTGATGCAGCACCACGCGCTGCTGGAGCGACAGTCCGTCGAGCAGGGCGGCGCGCACCAGCGCGTGGGTGAAACGCACCGCGCCCGGTTCTTCGCCCGGCACCAGCAAACCGGCCTCGATCGCCTCGTCGACCGCGGCCAGGCACTCCGGGATCGACCGCTCGACGAGCCGTGCGACCACCGCGATCGTGAACCTTTCACCCAGGATCGACGCGGCCCGTAGCAACTCTCGCGCCGACGTCGAGCGGGGTGTCATGCGGCCGCGCACCACCTCGCGCAGGCTGGTGGGCAGACGGAGCGCGTCATCGGTGGAGCCGCGCAGGGAACGACCGAGTTCACGCAGGTAGAAGGGGTTTCCGGCGGTCATATCGAAGGCCTCGCCCGCCAGCTGGTCGGGAAGATCGCGGCCCGCTTCGATCCGCAGGCAGTGCGCGGAGTCGGCGGGCGAGAGTCCGCGCAGGGGCAGCGACCCCGCTACCGGTTCACGCAGCAGGTCGGGTTTGATGGTGGTCCAGCCGGGGCCCGCGGTACCGGAGCATTCGGTGGCGCACACCATGATCCGACGCTCGCGTGAGGCACGCACCACGTAGAGCAGGGCTTGCAGCGATGGCTCGTCGGCCCAGTGGATGTCGTCGACGACCAGCAGAACTCCGGATGTCGCACCGTCGAGACCCGCGGCGAACCCGTCGAACAGGGCAACTCGGTCGGCGCCGGGAGCAGGCGTGCTGGTGCCGAGAGCCTGATGCCACAGCCAGAACGGCGGGGTATCGGGCAGTTCCAGGGCACGGGCCCACAGGGTGCGCACGCCGTCGCGTCGCGCGCGCCCGGCCAGTTCCGCGACGAGGCTGGTCTTGCCGACGCCCGCCTCGCCGGAACAGATCACCAGTTGCGGCGCACCGCGCACCGCGTCGTCGAGCCGACCCAGCAGATCGGCCAGTTCGCCGTCACGTCCGATCAACTCGGTCGTCACACCTCACCTCCGAGTATCAGAGCATACTCGCAGGTGAGGGGCTATAACAGGGCTATGAGGCGGTGCGCTCGGTCAGGCCGCCAACCGAAACTACGTACTCCTTCGCTTGATCGTCGAACTCGATCGAATAGGTGGTCGGGTAGCGGGTCGAGTGCTGGTAGGCCGCTGGTTGGGTGATGTCGCCGGTGAACGATGGCTTGGTGAGCAGCCAGGCCCTGGTGAACATCGGCTCGGTGAAGATGTACTGGCCGTCCCACGCGCCACTGATCAACGTCTGGGTGAAGTCGAACTCGCCGGGAACCACCGGTTTCGTGCCGTCGACCCAGTGCACGCCCATCGCGGGCACCGCCTGTATCTCGATCGGTTCGGGCAGGGTGGTGTAGCCGGTCGGCATGTACTTCGCGTCGGGCTTCACGGCCGCCTTGGCGAGGAACTGCGGATCCTGCGGGCTGATCGCCTGCACCGCGGCATCGTCGATGAAGTAGAAGTGCGTGTCGAAATGCGGTTCGTCGAAGACGCCGACCGGTGGGTGGCCGTGCGGGACCCAGTCGAAGGTGAGGTGGTTGACCACCGTGCCCTCGGCTTCCTTCGGGAACGCCATGCCGGGGCTGGCCGGTGGCGGCCCCTCGGGCAACGTGGCGGGCATCGGCAGGCCGTCGAGCGCCGACTCCTGGATGCGCAAGCCGAGCTCGGTGGGATGGCCGTCCTTGTCGGTGGTCACGTAGGTGCGGATCTGGCCGTTGCCCATGGATCGTTCGTCGCCGTAATAGGTTTTCGGGCCGGAATCGTCAGTACACGCGGCCGCGGCGGCCAGGACGAGCGCGGCCGCCAGCGCCGTGGTGAGTGTTCGCGCGCGCCGCTTGATATCGGACATGACCGCTCCCTTCGACGGGTCTGCCCTGACGGTAGAAGCCACGCAGGACCTGAGCGTCCGCCGAAATACTCATCTGAGGTACTCATAGCGGGCAAAAGATTCCATTCGACAGTGACGGGGTCTGATCAGTAGGCCGGAATCGGACACAGCGGGTTAGGCTGTCCCCGTCCTGGTTCGGTAAGGATGGGATCGGCAATGGGATGGACCTTCACCGCTGACGAATTCGCGCACGTCTGGCGGGAATCGGGTCGCGATCGCATGCCCTTTCCGCTGCGCGTGCTCGAGTCACCGCGCACCGAGCACGACGCGGCCCGGCTACGCGCGGGCCTGGACGACCGACTACCCGGGGGCGACCCCGACGTCGCCGCCTGTCTGCGGATCATCGCCGAACCGCACGCCAGGGTGGTGCTCGTCGGCGGCGCCCATACTCCCGGCAGCGAAATCCGGTTGCTCGCCTGCGCGGTCTACGACCGTGCGGTGCTGGTGGTGCAGGAACCGAGTACCCGGCCCGACTACGGCGGCAACGTCCGTGTTTCGATCGGGCACACCGCGGGGATCGGCGCTCGCGTGACGGCCTGTCTGCCCGATACCCCGCCCGGACGCGAACCCGCGCGTGAGGCCGCGACCGACGCGGTGCGCGATGAGGAAACCGTGCTCGCCACCCATCCCGCGGTGCCGCGCATTCAGCGATTACTGCGCAGGCCGCACACCGCCGAGGGCCACATCCGGATCGAAACCGGGCTCGACCGCGCGGTGCCGAATCCGCCGGTGCACTACAGCTGGATCGACGTGGCCAATGACGGTCGCTACCTGCTGCGGGCGGGCGAAACCGTGCACGTGGTGCCGGCGTCGAGCGGTCAACTAGCCGCACAGTTACAGCGAAGATTGGTGCCGGCGCACAGTTCGCACAGCAGAAGGTCCGGCTAACCTGGACTCCACCGCATCATCTGGAGGGGAGACGCGATGACGATCGAGAGCAGCAGAGCCGAGATCTCCCGGTTCCGCAGCGCCGCCACGGCGGGGACACTCACATTCGACCCCGATGCCGCGCGCAAGTGCGCCGACCTCTACGAGCAGCAGGCCGAGCACCTCGCCCAGCTGCGTCAGGGGCTCGAGAACGCTGCCGAGGCCGAGGGATTCGGCGGATTCGTCTCCGCCCAGCAGTTGCAGGCGGGCTTCGCGCACAAGGCCCGCGACGCCGCCGAGCTGCTCGACCGCTACATCGAGGCGGCCTACCGGATGAAGGAGGCGTTCCTGCTCAGCGCGGGCCTCTACGAGGAAGCCGACGCCGCCGCGGCCGCCGCCTTGCGCGCCGTCGACACGAGGGTGCGCGGATGAGCACCGACCCCACCTATATCAGCGCGATGGAACATTTCGAATCCATGCCGCACGAACAGATCTACGCGCGCACCCAGCAGATCGACGCCGGGGCCATTCTCGGCGCGTCGATGACCTGGCTGGAAACCGCCGCCACCCTCACCACCTCGATGCCGCTGACCAAATCCAGTGCCGACCGGGTGATCAACGAAACCGGCTGGTCCGGAACCGCCGCCGATGCCGCCGCCGCGAGCACCCGCAGCTTCGCCGCCTCGATCGACGAACTCGCCGTGGTGATGGCCGAAGTCGGCGCCCGCCTCGGTGGTGTCGCCGCGGCCGCCGAAGCCGTGAAGCTGGCCGTTGTCGCGCCCGGCGGGTCGGGCCCGATCGGGGCGATCGCCCGGCTGCTGGAGAGCGCGCAGGTGATCGACGCGCAGATGGCGGCCGAGGCGTTGCGCCAGGAGGCGGTGCTGGCGATGAACATGATCTACAAGCCGTCGTATTCGCTTGCCGGAACCGGCGTCCCAGCGTTGCCCACGGCGCCCGGGGAAACGGAATCGCCGTCGAGCCACGGAGGTTCACCCGCACAGAACAACGGTTCGACGCCCAGCCCTGGCACGAACCCCTCTGCACCACAAGGCAATTCGCCGGAATCATCACAGAACCCGGAATCCGGCACGACACCCGGTGACACTCCGGCGCCCGGCGAAGACCCCGCACCCCGAACCCCCGCACCGGCAGAAACTCCCGCACCCCAAGGCCAGGGCTCAACTCCGCAGTCTCCGACATCGGAGACACCCACTCCCACCACCGAAGCGCCCGCGCCCCCCACCGAAGCGCCCGCGCCCCCCACCGAGCCACCCGCGCCGTCGACCGCGCCCGCACCAACTGCCGAAGCGCCCGCACCAACTGCCGAAGCGCCTGCGCCCCCTGCTGAAGTGCCTGCGCCGTCTACCGAACCGCCCGCCCCGAGCAGCCAAGCGCCCATCACTCCGCCGACGAGCGCACCCAGCGAAGCCCCCTCCCCCTCGCAGCCGAACCAGCTACCGACACAGCAGGATTCGAACCCGCCGGCCCCGAAACCACCGGCAGCAGAGGCTCCCCAGCCGACAGAACCCCCCGCGCCGACTTCGGAACAGCCTGCGCCACCACCGATCTCGACAACACCACAACCGCCCGCCACCGAGCCGGCGCCACCGCCGCAAGCCCCGGCGCCGGAACCGCCCGCCCAGCCGAACGTTCCCGCGCCGACCTCGGAGCTACCAGCCTCACCAGCCCCACCCGGTCGCCAAGCACCACAACCACTTCCGCTACCAGGCATGCCCGACATGTCCGACCCAGGCGGTCAACCCGGCGTCACCGGCCCGGTTCCCGGCGCCGACGTGTCACCATCGCAGCCCGCCACCCCCAAGGCGCCACCCCCCGAGACCGACCAACCGGGCGTCGTTCCGCAGCAGCGGTAGACCGCCACAGCGCGCCCAGCCCCCGAGCCCGACCCAACCTGGCGGCGCAACGGTGCACACGACCGAGCCCGAGACGGGCGCTGTCGGCCGCCCGAAAAGGAGTCGAGCCGGGCTACGACAGTGCGGTTGGATAACTACCTGCGGCGGGCCGCCGCGCGCCAGCGAACATGGATGACAGAGGAGTGGACGATGCCGATCGCCAAGCTGCGAGGCGTGACTCTGGACTGCGCCGATCCCCGGGCTCTGGCCCGGTTCTACCGAGAGCTGACAGGCATGCAGCTCTGCTATGACAGTGACGAGTTCGTCGCCCTGACCGATGGTTCGGGTTGCGACCTGGGCTTCCAACGGGCGGACGGATACCGGGCCCCGCGGTGGCCCGGTCAGGATGTACCGCAGCAGTTGCACCTGGACCTCAGGGTCGAGGACCTCGACGCGGCGGAGGAGTCGGCGCTGGGGTTCGGCGCGGTCAGGCCGGACCACCAGCCCGGCGGCGACCAGTGGCGGGTGCTGGTGGATCCAGCCGGTCACCCGTTCTGCCTCGTCCTCGGCTGACCGGTCGACGAACGCCCGAACAGAAGTCAGACCTTGACCAGATCATCCGCGTGGATCACCGGACGTTGCATCGTGTCAGGAAGATCAGCCGTAGAGCGCCCGAGCATAGGGCTGAGCTCGGCACTGTCGTATTCGATAACACCCCGAGCAACGATCTCATCATCGGGACTGACCAGGTCGACAACGTCACCACCGAAGAAGCGGCCGCGAATGCCGGTGATGCCCGCAGCCAGCAGCGAATGCCGCTGAGCTACCGCGTCGACAGCGCCCGCATCGAGCAGCACCGCACCACGCGGGTCAGCAGCATGCCGAACCCAGAACTTGCGACCGGACAGCCGAATCGGGCGAGCGGCGAACGCGGTACCGACCGCACCATCGGTGAGCGCGGACGACGCGTCGGCGGCCGAGGCAAGCAGGACCGGAATGCCGGCGTCGGCGGCGAGCCGGGCAGCGGAGAGCTTGGACGCCATACCCCCGGTCCCGAGCGCACCACCACTACCCGCGATGACCCCATCGAGGTCAGCACTACTACGCACCTCGGGAATGAAGTTGGCGGCCCCCTTGCGCGGATCACCGTCGTAAAGCCCCGCCACATCCGACAGCAGAATCAGCGCGTCAGCACCCACCAGATGCGCAACAAGAGCGGCGAGACGATCGTTGTCGCCGAAGCGGATCTCCTCCGTGGCAACCGTGTCGTTCTCGTTCACCACCGCAATCGCACCGAGCGATCGCAACCGGTCGAGCGTGCGCTGCGCATTGCGATGATGCTCGCGCCGAGCGAAATCATCTGCGGAGAGCAGGATTTGGCCGACCGTGCGCTCATAGCGAGCGAAGGAGGTTCCCCAAGCATGAGCGAGAGCCAGCTGGCCGACACTGGCCGCGGCCTGCTTGGTGGCCAGGTCCTTGGGCCGCTTCGACAGCCCGAGCGGTGCGAGCCCCGCACCGATCGCGCCCGAGGACACGACCACCACATCCGACCCCGCCCGCATCCGCGCTTCGACCGCGTCGGCCAGCAGGTCGAGGCGCGCGGTGTCGAGACCACCTTCGAGGCTGGTCAATGCCGACGAGCCGATCTTCACCACGACGGTGCGCGCCGACACGATCGCCGCGCGTCCCTGACTCAGCTCCGAACCCACCTGCATCGTTCAACTCCCTGCACCACGATCACCGAGCTACATCGGACCCATCGCAGTATGCCGATCCCACAGTCGCGCCCGACAGTGATTTTCGCCGGACGCGACCCGCCTCACTCTTTGCGTTCGCCGTTTTCGTCGAGCAGACCACGCCGCGCCTGCGAGGCGAGCTTGCGCTCGGCCGCACCGATCCGGTCGTTGGTCTCCAACCGGAGGTCGGTACCGCGGCCGGTCGGCTGCATATCGACACCCGCCGAGATCATCGGCTCCCATTCGAAGGTCACACCGGCGATGGTGACCGGACAGCCCGGCTGCGCACCCTGCTTGACCAGCTCGGCTTCGACACCCAGGCGAGCCAGCCGGTCGGCCAGGTAGCCGACGGCTTCGTCGTTGTTGAAGTCGGTCTGGCGAATCCAGCGCTCGGGGCGCGTACCGCGCACGATGAAGCCACCCGGCTCCTCGGGATCGGCGATGACACTGAAACCGGTCTCGTCGGTCGCGATCGGGCGGATGATCGGGCGCTTGGCCACGGCCTTGGGGTGGGCTTCGCGGTATTCGCGCACCATATCGGCCAGCGCGAAGGTCAACGGACGCAGGCCCGCCCGGCTCACCGCGGAGATCTCGAACACCGGCCAGCCACGTTCAGCGAACTCGGCCGACACCATCTCGGCCAGTTCGGCCGCATCCGGCACGTCGGTCTTGTTGAGGATCACCACGCGCGGCCGGTCGGCCAGGTCGCCCAGGCTGGCGTCACCGGACAGCGCCGGCTTGTAGGCGGCGAGCTCTGCTTCGAGCGCGTCGACATCGGAGACCGGGTCGCGACCGGGCTCGAGGGTCGCGCAGTCGACGACGTGGGCGAGCACCGCGCAGCGTTCGATGTGGCGCAGGAAATCCAGGCCGAGGCCGCGGCCTTCGCTGGCGCCGGGGATCAGGCCGGGCACGTCGGCGATGGTGAAGGTGGTGTCACCGGACAGCACGACGCCCAGGTTGGGGACCAGCGTGGTGAACGGGTAATCGGCGATCTTCGGCTTGGCCGCGGACAGCACCGAGACCAGCGACGACTTGCCCGCGGACGGGAACCCGACCAGTCCGACGTCGGCGACCGACTTCAGCTCGAGTACGACGTCGACCTCGTCGCCCTCTTCACCGAGCAGCGCGAAACCAGGCGCCTTGCGGGCCTTGGACGCCAGCGAGGCATTGCCGAGGCCACCGCGGCCGCCACGGGCGATGATGAACCGGTTGCCCGCGCCGACGAGGTCGCAGACCACCTTGCCGTCGTCATCGACGACGACCGTGCCGTCGGGGACCTGCAGCACCAGATCGGCGCCGTTCTTGCCCTCCCGGTTACTGCCCTCGCCCGGCTTGCCGTTGCCCGCCTTGGCGTTGGGGTGGAAATGGAAATCGAGCAGGGTGTGGACGTTGGCGTCGACCTCGAGGATCACGTCGCCACCGCTGCCGCCGTTGCCACCATCGGGGCCACCGAGCGGCTTGAACTTCTCACGATGCACCGAGGCGCAACCGTGTCCACCTCTACCGGCACGAACATGCAGCACGACGCGGTCGATGAATTTGGACATGGGTTGATCCTCCTCCTTCTGACTTGTCGTTTTCGGTAAGGGTGGGCGAACACGACAGAGCGGGTCAGGGAAACCCTGACCCGCTCTGGTGTCCGTGGGGAGCGAAAGCTCCAGGCGGTCAGGCCTGGACCGGCTCCGGTACAACGATGTTCACGGTCTTGCGGCCACGCTTGGTGCCGAACTCGACCGCGCCCGCCTCGAGGGCGAACAGCGTGTCGTCGCCACCACGGCCGACGTTCACGCCCGGGTGGAAGTGGGTTCCACGCTGACGGACCAGGATCTCGCCCGCGCTGACCTTCTGGCCGCCGAAACGCTTCACGCCGAGGCGCTGGGCGTTCGAATCGCGGCCGTTCCGGGAGCTGGATGCGCCCTTCTTATGTGCCATTGCTTCGTCTCCTCGGGAAAATTCTTACTTGATGCCGGTGACCTTGATGACCGTCAGCGGCTGACGGTGACCCTGGCGCTTGTGGTAGCCGGTCTTGTTCTTGAACTTGTGGATCCGGATCTTCGGGCCCTTGGTCTGGTCGATGACCTCAGCGGCCACGGAGATCTTGGCCAGCTTGTCGGCGTCGGTGGTCAGATCGGCGCCGTCGACGACGAGAACCGGGGTCAGCGCCACGGCGGTGCCGACGGGACCCTCGATCTTCTCGACCTTCACCAGGTCACCGACCGCGACCTTGTACTGCTTTCCGCCGGTCTTGACGATTGCGTACGCTGCCATCGGTCGGCTTCCTCCACTCACATTGGTGCTGCACATGTCCACGCCGCAGCTGCGACGCGTATTCCTGGGCTCATCCCCGCAGAGCGGGGGAAGAACGTTTGCTGCCTGCGGTACGCACCCGGCCTGTTCGGCCAGATGCTCAATCACTGGGCAGCGACCGACCTAGGTTACCAGAGCGGTATCCACTCCCCCAATTCGGCCGGTCAGGGGCCGAATCGAGGGCTTGCGTGCGCGAACGGATCCGCGCACGCAAGCATCGAGCTACTGCGAATCCGCCGGTGCGCCCGCGGGACGGCCCACCGCGCGCCGGCGCGGTTTGCGTTCCGGGACGACGACAGGCTCCGCCGCGAAATCCACGACGGCCGCCGCGGGCGGCTGTTCGTTCGCCGACAGGACGAACACGGCTCCCGTGCTGTCCGGGGCGGGTGCCGCGGTCGACCGGGCCACACGACGCCTACGAGGTGCCCGCGGTGCGGGTTCGGCGGCAGCCGGAGCCGGTTCGGCGACCGGGGTGGACTCGGACTCGGCGGCCGGAGCCGGTTCGGGCTGCGTGACCGCGGCGGGCTCGGATGCCGATTCCGGGACAACAGGAGCGACCGCCAGCGCAGCGATCCCCGCGTCCTCGGTCACCGCTTCCTCAGTCACCGCTTCCTCGGTCACCGCTTCCTCGGGTTCGGCGTCTCCGGAAATAACCCCGGTGAGCGGACCCTCGGTGCTCGGCTCAGGATTCGCCGCGGCGGAACCACGTCCCGACCGGCGCGAACGCGACCGGGAACGCGACCTGGTCGGCTCGGCGGGCGTCTCCTCGACGGCTTCGGCAACCTCGGTGGCCTCGTCGTCGTGGTGACCTGCCATCGCGAGCACGACCGGGTGGGCACGCTTGACCGCGATGTCCTCCTCGGCGTGTTCGGCGGCCGGTGCGGTGCCGTTGGCCGCCGGTGCGGCAGTGGTGGCGGGCTTGTCGCGATCCTTACCGCGACGACGGCGCGAACCGCCCTCCTTCGACCGCGGCTCCTCGACGCCCGACCCGGAATCCACCGGGTAGGAGTGCACGAGGATGCCGCGACCGTGGCAGTGCTCACAGGTGGTGGAGAACGCCTCGACCAGTCCGGTGCCCAGCTTCTTGCGGGTCATCTGGACCAGGCCCAGCGAGGTGACTTCCGAGACCTGGTGGCGGGTGCGGTCACGGCCGAGCGCCTCGGTGAGACGACGCAGCACCAGGTCACGGTTGGATTCGAGGACCATGTCGATGAAGTCGACGACGATCATGCCGCCGATATCGCGCAGCCGCATCTGGCGCACGATCTCCTCGGCCGCTTCCAGGTTGTTCTTGGTGACGGTCTCTTCGAGGTTCGACGAGCCCGAGCCGGTGAACTTGCCGGTGTTGACGTCGACGACGGTCATCGCCTCGGTGCGGTCGATCACCAGGGTGCCGCCCGAGGGCAGCCACACCTTGCGATCGAGCGCCTTGGCCAGCTGCTCGTCGATCCGGAAGGCGTCGAAGACGTCGACGCCGTTGTTCTCGTGCCGGTTGACCCGACCCAGCAGGTCGGGCGCGACGGTGCGGACGTAGGTCTCGACGGTGCTCCACGCGCGGTCACCTTCGATGACCAGCTTGGCGAAGTCCTCGTTGAACAGGTCGCGGATGACCTTGACCAGCATGTCGGGCTCTTCGTAGAGCGCCTTCGGTGCGTTGGTCTCCTTGGCGGCGGCCTCTTCGATGGTGCGCCAGGCGGCCTGCAGCCGTTCGACATCGCGTGCCAGTTCGGGCTCGCTGACACCCTCGGACGCGGTCCGGATGATCACGCCCGCGTCGGACGGGACGATCTCGCGCAGGATCTCCTTGAGCCGCTTGCGCTCGGTGTCGGGCAGCTTGCGGCTGATCCCGGTCGACGTGCCACCGGGCACGTACACCAGGAAGCGACCGGCCAGGGAGATCTGGGTGGTCAGGCGGGCGCCCTTGTGACCCACCGGGTCCTTGGACACCTGCACCAGCACCTGATCGCCGGGCATGAGTGCCTGCTCGATCTTGCGCTCGCGACCACCGAGACCGGCGGCCTCCCAGTTCACCTCACCGGCGTAGAGCACGCCGTTGCGGCCGCGGCCGATGTCGATGAACGCCGCTTCCATACTGGGCAGCACGTTCTGCACCTTGCCGAGGTAGACATTGCCCACCATCGACGCCTGACCGGAACTGGTCACGAAGTGCTCGACGAGGATGTTGTCCTCGAGGACCGCCACCTGGGTGGTGGTCTGGTGGCCGGGCGCGTGTTCGGCCGGGTCGAACGCCTTCTCGCGCACGACCATCACCCGGTCGACCGCCTCGCGGCGGGCCAGGAACTCCGACTCGGTCAGGATCGGCGGACGGCGACGCCCGGCTTCCCTGCCGTCACGGCGGCGCTGACGCTTGGCTTCCAGGCGCGTGGAGCCGGAGATGCCCTGCACTTCGTCGGGGTTGTTGTTCGCGCTGGAACGTTCGCGCCGCTTGTTGCGTGGCTCGCGCTCGTGCACGACGGTGTTGGGCGGGTCGTCCTCGGTCGCTGCCTCGGCATCGGCGGACTCACCGCCCACCTTGCGGCGGCGACGGCGACGGCGACGGCGGCTCGCGCCATCGGAGGTGCCGTCTTCGTCGTCGGTGTCGCTGTCCTCGGCCGGTTCGGCCTCGGCGGTGACCTGCTCGGCCGGCTGCTCGGCCTCGTCGGTGTCGTCCTCGTCGGACTCGTTGTCCTCGCCGTCGGCGGACTGCTCGCCACGACCGCGGCCACGGCCACGGCGGCCACGGCGGCGGCGGCGGGGCTGACCGTCGGCGTCGTTGTCGTTGTCATCGGCGGCGTCGGCGGATTCCTCGGTCGCCTCGACCTCGGCCTCGATCTCCTCGACCGGCGGCGCGACGGGCTCTTCGCGCTTGGGGGTCCGCTCGGCGCGACGGCGCTTGCGGGTCTCCTCGGCGGCGGTGGCATCCGGCGGGAGGAACAGCGGCATGCCGACGGAGGCGGGTGCGTCGAAGGTCACCGGCTCGGTCTGCGCGGGAGCATCCGAGGACCGGTGGGTGAACAGATCGGTGTGCGCGTCTTCGCGCATCGCGGCGAACACCTCGTCGGTGCGCGCGACGTGCGGTGCGGAGAACAGCGACGCGGGCGCCGCTGTGGTGTCGGCCGGCTGCTCGGCGACGGGGGTGGACGCGGCGCGCTTCTTCGCGCGCGTAGTGGGTGCGGCCACCTCGGGTTCGCCGGGTTCGGCGTCAGCGGCGGCGATCGCGTCGCGCACCGTTTCGGCGACCGAGCGGTCGACATTGGATTGAACGCTGCGCGCCTCGGCGCCCAGCTCGGCCAGTTTGGCCAGGATGCGTTTGCTGGTCACTCCCAACCGTTTGGCCAGTGCATGAACTCGAATTCGCTCCGGCAATTGATCGGCATCCTGTTGTGTTGTGTCCAGCGGCTCTTTTTCGGCCACGAAGTCTCCTCGGGCCCCCGGGCGCGTCCTTCCCCGGTACGGGAGGAACGCGGCCGACGCGGGGGCATCGTCCGTGCACCTCGTACCCGATGGTACGAGGGTCATCTGGTCTCGCCCCGCGTGTCCGGTCGCACCTTGATCGATCATCTGGCGGGCCAACCGGTCACACGGCGCCTGGCTGTACGGCGTGCCACCGCGCTTTCGAGCGCTCATCCAGCGTGCCTGCGCGGGCAACCCCAGCAACAGGGCCGTCCGTGGCAGCGATGATCGGCATCAACCGCGGTGTCATCCGGTCATGTCCGCCGCCGCGTCACGTACCTGCGCGACAGGTCGGCGTCGAACACATCCGTAGTCAGTATCCCATACCGCTCGCGCGGGGATCGCCATCGGCGCAACTCACGCGAACTCCGCCCCGCTCGCGGCCGCCGTATTCCTCGGTGCACAGCCACGTGCGAGGCCAACCCGGTCGAGCGGAGTTCGATACCGCCTGACCGGGTGTCCAACTGTCTCTACTGCGCTACCGACCAGAGCGGTCAGGCGGGAAATTCGGGGAACCAGAGGGCGATCTCGCGCTTGGCGGACTCGGGCGAGTCGGATCCGTGGACCAGGTTGAACTGGGTCTCCAGGCCGAAGTCGCCGCGGATGGTGCCGGGAACGGCCTTCTCGACCGGGTCGGTGCCACCGGCGAGCTGACGGAACGCCGCGATCGCGCGCGGACCCTCGAGCACGGCCGCGACGACCGGGCCGGAGGTGATGAATTCGATGAGCGAGCCGAAGAAGGGCCGCTCGGCGTGTTCGGCGTAGTGCTCGGCCGCGAGTTCCGCGGACACGTTCTTCAGCTCCAGCGCCTGGAAAGTGAGGCCCTTGCGCTCGATGCGCGCCAGGATCTCGCCGGTGAGGCCTCGGGAGACACCGTCCGGCTTGATGAGTACCAACGTCTGCTCAGTCACGGGGTAACCCTAGCGTCGGCCGCGTCAGCACGCCGATCGGGCCCTCGAGCTGTCAGGACTCGGTGCCCATTCGCTGACTGGGGAGGAGTCCCGCATCCATGCGGCGCTGGACGTCCGAGCGCAGGACGAGGATGAAGGCCCAGACCGCGATGAACACCACCGCGATCACGCCGATGGACAGGTGGATGAACGCACCGGCGAGCAGCAACACCTGCAGCCCCAGGTTGAACGGGATCGCCCACGGCTTCCGCTGCACACCGGCGCCCAGGATCATCAGCACCGACAGCACCACGAGGTAGGTCCCGGAGAACCACGTGACACCGCCGCCGACGTCGGCGACCACCGGCAGCGCAAGCAGCACCACGATCGCCTCGAGGACCAATGTCCCCGCCATGACCCCGCGCAGACCCTTCCAAGGATCAGTGGCGGGAGGAGGCACTTCACTCATGCCGGTCCCTTTCCGAACAGGGCACGCGCCGCGCCCGCGGTGACGACCGACCCGGTGACGATCACGCCGGCACCCGAGATCACGTCGCCGTCGTCACCGGCCTGCTCGGCCAGCGCGATCGCCGACTCCAGTGCGTCGGGCAGCGTCTCAGCGGTGATCACGCGTTCATCGCCGAACCGCTGCACGGCCAGGTCGGCCAGTGCGTCCACATCCATGGCCCGGGGTGAGCCGTTGCTGGTGACGACGATTTCGTCGAAGACCGGTTCGAGCGCGTCGAGAATGCCGGCCGCGTCCTTGTCGGCGAGCACCGCGACCACCCCGACCAGCTTGCGGAAGTCGAACTCGCCGGTGAGCGTCGCGGCCAGTGCCTGCGCACCCGCCGGGTTGTGGGCGGCGTCGACGAAGATGGTCGGCGCGTTGCGCATCCGTTCCATCCGGCCAGGGCTGGCCACAGTCGCGAAACCGGTGCGCACCGCCTCGATATCGAGCTGACGATCCGCGCCCGCACCGAAGAACGCCTCGACCGCGGCCAGCGCCAACGACGCGTTGCGGGCCTGGTGCTCACCGTGCAACGGCAGGAAGATCTCGTCGTAGACGCCGCCGAGTCCCTGCAGCGTCAGTAGCTGTCCGCCGACGGCGACGGCCCGTTCCAGCAGCCGGAACTCCGCGCCCGCGCGGGCCACTGCGGCATCCTCGGCGACGGCCCGGCGCAACAGCACGTCCATCACCTCGGGCTCCTGCTCGGCGATCACCGCGACGGTGTCGGTCGGGATCAGCGCCTCGGGGGCGCGCTTGATGATCCCGGCCTTCTCCTTGGCGATCGATTCGAGGTCGGGGCCGAGGTACTCGGTGTGGTCGAGGCCGATCGGGGTGATCACCGTGACCTGCGCCCCGATCACGTTGGTGGCGTCCCAGGTGCCGCCCATGCCGGTTTCGACGACGGCCACGTCGACCGGTGCCTCGGCGAACGCGGCGTAGGCCATGCCGGTGAGCACCTCGAACTTACTCATCGCGGGGCCGTCGGTTTCGGCGGAACGCTGGTCGATCATCTCGATATAGGGGGCGAGTTCGTGATAGGTCGCCACGTAGTCGGCCGGCGAGATCGGCGCGTTGTCGATGCTGATCCGCTCGGTCGCCAGCTGCAGGTGCGGGCTGGTGATCCGGCCCGTGCGCCGGTGCAGCGCGGTGAGCAGGGCGTCGATCATCCGCGTGACCGAGGTCTTGCCGTTGGTGCCCGCGACGTGGATCGCCGGATAGTTGTTCTGCGGATTGCCGAGCAGGTCCATCAGGGTGGAGATCCTGGTGAGCGAGGGCTCGATCTTGGTTTCGGGCCAGCGCTTGTCGAGTTCGGCTTCTACCAGTGCCATTTCGGCGAGGTCGACCGGTGAGGGCCCGGTGTCGAGCCGAGCCTCCTGATAGCCGGTACCACCGAAGTCACCGCTGTCGTCGGGTTCGATGTCCTCCGGGTCGATATCGCCGGGGCCGAGGTCGCTCATTTGGCGCTCAACTCCGCCAGGCGAGCGCCGATCCGAACCACTTCGGCCGTGGCCACATCACGACGCGCGGTAATCTTGTCGACGACCGGCTGTGGCGCCTTGGCCAGGAAGGCCTCGTTGCCGAGCTTGGCCGTGGTGGTGTCGAGATCCTTCTGCGCGGCCGCGAGATCCTTCTCCAGCCTGCGCCGTTCGGCGTCGAGGTCGATCGCGCCGGAGGTGTCGAGCTGCACGGTGACGGTGCCGCCGGACAGTCGCACCTCCACCTCCGCGGTGGTGGCGAAGTCCTCGCCCGGTTCGGTGAGGCGGGCCAGGTTGGCCACCGAGTCGGCGAAACCACCGAGCCCGGCGTCCTCGATGCCGACGAGGGTGGCCTTCACCTTCTGCTTGTCGGCCAGGCCCTGATCGCCGCGGAACCGGCGGATCTCGGTGATCAACCGCTGCGTATCGGCCACTCGCTGCGCGGCGAGCTCGTCGGTCGCGACGCCACTGGCCTGCGGCCACGCGGCGATCACCACCGATTCGCCGCCGGTGAGCGCCTTCCACAGCGTCTCGGTGACGAACGGGATCACCGGGTGCAGCAGGCGAAGCACCGCGTCGAGCACGCTGCCGAGCACCACCGCGGTGCTCTCGGCACGCGCGTCGGATTCGGCGAACTGCACCTTGGACAGCTCCAGATACCAGTCACACAGTTCGTCCCACGCGAAGTGGTAGAGCGCCTCGCAGGCCTTGCCGAATTCGTAGGCGTCGAAGGCCGTGTCGACCTCGGCGCGGACCTCGTCGAGCCGGTCGACGATCCAGCGGTCGGCGTCGGTGAGGGTCTCGCGCGGGGGCAGCTCGCCGGTGCGCGCGCCGTTCATCAGCGCGAACTTGGTGGCGTTGAACAGCTTGGTGACGAAGCTGCGCGAGGCCAGCGCGTGCGCGTCGCCGACGGAGAGGTCGCCGCCGGGCTGGGCGCCGCGGGCCAGGGTGAAGCGCAGCGCGTCGGCGCCGTAGGAGTTGATCCAGTCGAGCGGGTCGATACCGTTGCCGCGCGACTTCGACATCTTCTTGCCGTGCTGGTCGCGGATCAGGCCGTGCAGGAACACGTCTTCGAACGGGACCTGCTTCTGTCCGCCCTTACCGGCGGTGAGCACCGGGTCGTCGCTGACGTACATGCCGAACATCATCATCCGGGCCACCCAGAAGAACAGGATGTCGTAACCGGTGACGAGCACGCTGGTCGGATAGAACTTCGACAGCTCGGGGGTCGAGTCGGGCCAGCCCATCGTGGAGAACGGCCACAGCCCGGAGGAGAACCAGGTGTCGAGCACATCGGGGTCCTGCACCCAGCCCTCGGGCGCTTCCTCGCCCGGGCCGAGGCACACGATCTCGCCGTCGGGCCCGTACCAGATCGGAATGCGGTGACCCCACCACAGCTGACGCGAGATGCACCAGTCGTGCATGTTGTCGACCCAGTCGAACCAGCGCGGTTCCTGGCTGGCGGGGTGGATCTTCACGTCGCCTTCGCGCACGGCGTCGCCCGCGGCCTTGGCCAGGGTGTCGACCTTGACCCACCACTGCATCGACAGGCGCGGCTCGATCGGCTCGCCGGAGCGCTCCGAGTGACCGACCTGGTGCTTGTAGGGGAACTTGCGTCCGGCGATGCGACCTTCGGCCTCGAGCCGCTCGCGGATCTTGACGCGGGCCTCGAAGCGGTCCATGCCGTCGAATTCGGTGCCGCTGTCGGCGATCCGGCCCGTCTTGTCCATGATCGTCGGCATCGGCAGCCCATGGCGCAGGCCGAGTTCGAAGTCGTTGGGGTCGTGCGCCGGGGTGATCTTCACTGCGCCGGAACCGAATTCGGGGTCGACATAGTCGTCGGCGACGATCGGGATCTGGCGGCCGGTGATCGGGTGGTACAGCGTGCTGCCGATCAGCGCCTTGTATCGCTCGTCGTCCGGGTGCACCGCGACGGCGGTGTCGCCGAGCATCGTCTCCACGCGGGTGGTGGCCACGATCACGTGCGGCTCGTCGTCGTTCAGCGAACCGAACCGCATGCTCACGAGTTCGCCGTCGACCTCCTTGTGGTCCACCTCGAGGTCGGAGATACCGGTCTGCAGCACCGGCGACCAGTTCACCAGTCGCTCGGCGCGGTAGATCAGCCCGGAGTCGTAGAGCCGCTTGAAGATCGTCTGCACCGCGCGCGAGAGACCGTCGTCCATGGTGAAGCGGTCGCGGGCCCAGTCGACGCCGTCACCGAGGCGACGCATCTGCCCCTGGATCTGCCCGCCGGACTCGCGCTTCCAGTCCCACACCTTGTCGATGAACAGCTCACGGCCGAACTCTTCTTTGGTCTTGCCGTCGGCGGCGAGCTGCTTCTCCACCACCGTCTGGGTGGCGATACCGGCGTGGTCCATGCCCGGCAGCCACAGCACCTCGTAGCCCTGCATCCGCTTGCGGCGGGTGAGCAGGTCCATGATCGTGTGGTCGAGCGCGTGGCCCATGTGCAGGGTGCCGGTGACGTTCGGCGGCGGCAGCACGATCGAGTACGGCGGCTTGCCCGAGGCGGCGTCGGCGGCGAAGTACCCGGCGTTTACCCAGCCCTCGTACAGGTCGGCCTCTACCTCGCTGGGGTTCCAGCTCTTGGGCAGGGCATCGGCACGATTACGCGAGTTGTCAGGGGCTGTGCTGGTCACGTCCCAATCCTAAGGGGAAGCGGCAACCACCCTTTCCCCGCCTACCCCGGCACAAAAAAGACGGACTCTTCGGTGGATGAGGGACACCGAAGACTCCGTCTACAGCACTGATACTACCGGCGATTAACTCCGCCGACGAGAATCCATATGGAATTCTCAGCTTCGGCCTTGTGCTGGTCAGCAAGGCCTGTGACGCGCCACGACGACACGCGGAAACCGTTGTCGCCCAACACTCGAGCGGAATATCCGGGTAACCCCGGATTGCCGTTTTGTCCGATTTACCGGACCCTGGAGAGGGTGACGCCCCCGCTCGAATCCTCCTCCCCCGTTCCGCCGTCGGCACCGCGGACCATCACCCCGGTCGCCCTGGTGGACCTACGCGCGAGCGAGGTCGAAGAACTGCGCTACCCGCGCACCACCGTTCTGGTCTTCGCCGGCGTCCCCGGCGCGGGAAAGTCCACCGCGCTACACCGTTTCTTCGGTGCGGGACCCGACGCCGAACACCCGGTGCGCACCGCTTCCGGCGCTCTGGTCCTCGATTCGAACCACACCCGCAACCGCCTTCGCCATCGTCTGGGCTGGGCGCCGTACTCGCTGTGGCGCCCGCTGGTGCACCTGGCGCACTACCGCGCGATCCGCGACGCGCTGCGCGAGACCGACGGGCCGGTCGCCATCCACGACTGCGCGACCTTCCGCTGGAGTCGGCGCCTGATCACCCGCTGGGCCGAGCAGGGTCACCGCGAACTGCACATGGTGCTGATCGATGTGCCCGCCGACGAGGCGCGGCGCGGCCAGATCAGCCGTGGCCGCAGCGTCAACGGCCTGGCCTTCGTCGCCCACTGCCGCCGCTGGGACACGATGATGGACGAACTCGGCGCCCGCGACACCACCCACACCGCGGACCCGCGACCGCTGTCCTCCACGTCGGTGGTGATCATCGACCGGCCGACCCTGCATGCCGTGTCGCGCATAGCTTTCGACGCCGCCTGATCGACGTGACCGTCCTCGTCGTCGACTCGGCTACGCCCGGGTCGACGACGGCGCCCGCCGTCACGTTCCAGCCGCTTACGGCACCAGAACAGTCAGCGCCCCCGGCATCGCCTGCACCGTCACCGGCAACATCCCCGCGGGCTCACCGTCGGCCGTCGCGTACCCGCCTTCGGCACTGACCGTGATCCGCCGGGCCCGGTACCGCTTCGTCGCCGGGTGGTCGATCCGCTTGCCCGCCGACAACGCGGGCAACAGCCGCGCCATCTCCAGCCGCGACACCGCGCCCACCACCGTGATGTCGAGATACCCGTCGTCGGCGCGGGCCTCCGGACACACCAGCATCCCGCCCCCGTAGGTGCGGGTGTTGCCGATCGGCGCCATCACCGCATCGGTGAGGATCACCACATGCGAGTCCGGCGGGTTGTCGAGAACACCGGGCGCCAGACCTGACAACTCGATCCGGAACGGCAGCGTGTAGCCGCGCATCAGCTCGACCACCGCGGCCGCGGTGTAGCGCAGCGGCCCGCGCGGATACCGCATCTTGTTGGCGCGCAAGGTAACTCGTGCGTCGAACCCGGTACCCACCACGGTCGCGAACCAGGTGGGTGCGGCGGTGGGCGATTCGATCCGCCCCAGATCGATGGTGCGGGTCCGGCCGCCGAGCACGATGTCGACGGCGGCCTTCGGATCGCCGGTCGGTATCCCGAATTCCCGGGCCAGGTCGTTGCCCGTGCCCGCGGGCACCAGTCCGAGCGGAACTCCGCTGTGCGCGACGGCGGCCAGCAGCACATTCATCAGTCCGTCACCGCCGACACAGATCACCGCATCCGGCCGGTCCTCGCCCGCGACCAGCGTCCGCACCTGCGTCACCGACTCGTCCGCACTCGGCGCCCGCACCTCGACCACCTCGACACCGCGCGCCGCGAGCCGAGTCAGCACCGTCTCGGCGACACCGTCACCACGGCCCGACCCCGAATGCGGGTTGGTGACCACGACGACGCGCCGCACCGGATGTTCGCTCACGACCGCACCCCGCAGGCGCTCGGCTCCGTCGGCATCTGATTCGCTGGCCAAAGCTGCTTCACGGCACCAGCTTTCCAGGGTTGAGCACCCCGGTGGGGTCGAGTTCGCGCTTCACCGCACGCAAAACCCGAACACCCAGGTCACCGATCTCGGCACGCATCCACGGACGGTGGTCGGCGCCGACCGCGTGATGGTGGGTGATGGTCCCACCCGCGGCCACCATCGCGTCGCTCGCGGCGGATTTGGCGATGCGCCACTGCGCGATCGGATCGTCGAGCTGCTTGGCGACAACGGTGAAATACAGCGACGCGCCGGTCGGATAGGTGTGCGAGATGTGGCACATGACCAGCGCGGGCGTGCCCTGCGCACCGAGCGCGTCCATCAGCGCGCCGGTGACCTTCACCTTCAGATTCGCCAGATTGGCCCAGCTGGTGGCGGTTTCGAGCGTCTCGCACAGCACGCCGACATCGAGCAGCGCGTCGCGCATGTAGGGCGCGGCGAACCGGCCGTGCTCCCACTGCTGCGCGGGCGCCGCACCGAGCGCGGTGCCACCCGCGGCGGCCAGCAGCTCACTCGCCTCGGCCGATCGCGCCGCGACATGGGCCCGGCTGCCCTCGAAGGTGGTGATGGCCAGACAGCCCGACACCGGGTTGCCGCCGACATCGGCGGAGCGGGCCAGGTTCAGTCCCGTTTCGGCCTCGTCGGACAACCGCATCACCGTCGGCGCGGCACCGGCCTGCACCACACCGCGCAGCGCGGCGGCACCGGTGGCGAAGTCGGGGAACGACCAGGCCTGGTAGCCAACGGTTTCCGGCACCGGATGCACCCGGAGGGTGACCGAGGTGATGATGCCGAGCGCGCCCTCCGACCCGACGAACAACTCGCGTAGATCCGGCCCGGCGGCCGACGCGGGAGCGCGGCCGAGGTCGAGGGTGCCCTGTGGGGTGGCGATCACCAGGCGTTCGACCATGTCGTCGAACCGGCCGTAGCCCGCCGACGCCTGACCCGACGACCTGGTCGCGGCGAACCCGCCGATGCTGGCGAATTCGAAACTCTGCGGGAAGTGTCCGAGCGAGAGCCCGTGCGCACCCAGCAATTCCTCGGCCTGCGGGCCGGTGAGACCGGCACCGAGAGTGGCGGTGCCGCTGGCCGGATCGACCGCGGTGAGTGTGTCCAGCCTGCGCAGATCGAGGGCGATCACGGTGGCGAAGCGCCCGCGCACCGGATCGACGCCACCGACGACGCTGGTTCCGCCACCGAACGGGACCACGGCGATCCCGCGATCGGCGCAGTACGTCAGCAGCGCGAGGACCTGCGGGTGGTCGGCGGGGAAGACGACGGCGTCGGGGGCGTTCTGCGGCTCGCTCGCGCGGCGGCGCAGCAGGTCCGGGGTGCTCTTGCCGCCCGCGTGCCGGAGCCGGTCGAGATCGGCGGTTGTGAGATGTTCGTCACCGACGATCTCGGCCAGACCGGTCCGGTCGGCGGCCGTGAGGGCGGTGGGTATCAGCGGCACATCGTTCTCGTCGCGGCGCGCTACCGGTTCACCCGAGATCCCGAACACCTGCCCGAGCAGGCCACGGATCTGCGCCGACAGCGGCTGATGACCGGCGGCGACACCCCAGGCATCCCACACCATGCTCGGCGCCTCGGTGGCAGACCCGGATTGTTCGTGTTGCGTCTCGACCATGCGTTACATAATGACATATAGTGTCAAGCAGTAACCAACGACATGTCCCAGAGTCGGCATCCGTACCGCTGTCGGATGTCACTACCGAACATTCGCGACGTCAACCCTGCTGGTCCGCTCGATACCCTTGGGCGGTTCCAGCCCGACCACGGCGCCCTCTCCGGGCGCCGCCGAACACACCGGCGGTGAAGCACGATGATCGACCTCGCGACCCACGCTGACCAGCTTTCGCCCACCGACGTGGCGATTCTCGATGCCACACGGGCTTGCGTCGTCGATTTCGGCGTTCGCCGAACCACACTCACCGAGGTGGCGCGGCGGGCGGGCGTGAGCAGGCCGACGGTGTATCGCCGCTGGCCCGACACCGGGTCGCTGATCGCCGAGCTGCTGGTCCGCGAACTGCGCACGATCGTCGCCGAGACCGTGCCCGACACCGGCCTCGGCCGGGATCGGCTGGTGCGCGGCATCGTGGCGGGTGCGGGGGCGATCAGGTCGAATGCGGTTTTCGCCAAGATCTTCCGCACCGACACCGACCTGATGCTCACCTATGTGTTCGGTCGGCTCGGCCGCAATCAGCGCACGCTGATCGGGCTGTTCGCGACGGTGATCAGGATCGGGCACGAAGACGGGTCGATTCGGGCGGGCGATGCCGAGCACATGGCCACCATGCTGCTGCTCATCACCCAGTCGGCGGTGCAGTCCGCGGGCACCGTGGAGTCGCTGCTGGCCGGTGCGGAGTTCGATGCCGAATTGTCCAGGGCTGTCGAGGGTTACCTGCTCCCGCTACCCGACAAGGACTGTGATGACTCCTGACTCCAAGGCCACGCTGAACGCCGCGCGCCGCACCTTCGACCTGCGCGCCCTCGGTGACCATCCCGACGTGGATGTGGTGGTGATCGGCGGCGGCGTGACCGGAACCGGCGTCGCCCTCGACGCCGCCGCGCGCGGTCTGCGCACACTCCTGGTGGAGCGCAACGACTTCGCGTTCGGCACCAGTCGCTGGAGTTCGAAACTGGTGCACGGTGGGTTGCGCTACCTCGCGAGCGGGCGGGTCGGGATCGCGCACGAGAGCGCGGTCGAACGCGGCATCCTGTTGCGCACCACCGCACCGCATCTGGTGCGCCCGCTACCCCAGCTGGTACCACTGCTGCCCGGCCTGAAATCGGCCCAGAGTTCGCTCATCCGTGCGGGTTTCGCCGCCGGCGACGCACTGCGGATCGCGGCCCATACGTCCGTCGACACATTGCCGCGCTCGCGCCGGGTGGCCGCCGCCGAGGCCCTGCGACTGGCGCCGACCGTGCGCCGCGACGGGCTGCGTGGCGGGTTGCAGGCGTGGGACGGGCAGCTCGTTGATGATGCCCGCCTGGTCGTCGCACTGGCCCGCACGGCGGCCGCCGAAGGCGCGACAGTTCTGACCCGCGTGGAAGCCGTTGCGGCGAGCGGTGATTCGGTTCAGCTGCGCGACACTCTCACCGGCGAAACCTTGGACGTGCGCGCCCGCGCTGTCATCAACGCGACCGGCGTGTGGGCGGGCGAGGTCGACCACAGCATCGAACTGCGGCCGAGCCGCGGTACCCACCTCGTCTTCGACGCCGCGGCCTTCGGCGGGCTCAGCGCCGCACTGACCGTGCCGGTGCCCGGCAGCATCAGCCGGTTCGTCTTCGCGCTGCCAGCCGCCCACGGCCGCGTCTACCTCGGCCTC
The DNA here is from genome assembly GCF_054031145.1 of Nocardia sp. FBN12. Classification (NCBI taxonomy): domain Bacteria; kingdom Bacillati; phylum Actinomycetota; class Actinomycetes; order Mycobacteriales; family Nocardiaceae; genus Nocardia; species Nocardia sp. FBN12. The sequence goes on along the minus strand of NZ_CM132926.1, from coordinate 336,285 downwards.
ACCGACGAGGACGCCCCCGGCCCGATCCCCGACGAACCCCAGCCCACCGAGTCCGAGATCGACTTCCTGCTCGACACCATCAACACCGCGTTGCGGGAACCGCTGACCCGCTCCGACATCCGTGGCAAATTCGCCGGCTTGCGCCCCCTGCTCAAAACCGCCGACGACAGCACCGCCGACATCTCCCGCGAACACGCCGTCCTCACCGCCCCCGACGGCCTGATCACCGTCGTCGGCGGCAAGCTCACCACCTACCGCCAGATGGCCGAAGACGCCGTCGACGCGGCAGTAGCCCAGGCAGCACTCCCCGTCACCCCCTGCCGAACCACCCGCCTCCCCCTCATCGGCGCGGTCGCCGGCGCCGCCCGCGACCGCATCGACGCCCCACCGGTCCTCATCGAGCGCTACGGCACCGAAGCGAGCCAGATCGTCTCCGCCTGGCTCGCCGACCCCACCCTCGCCGAACCGGTCGCCCCCGGAATCGACGTCACCGCAGCCGAATTCGACTTCGCCCTCACCCACGAAGCCGCCCTGACAGTCGACGACCTCCTCGACCGCCGCACCCGCATCGGCCTGATCCCCACCGACCGCGAAGCCGCCACCCCCGCCGCCGAAGCCGCCCTCACCAGAAACGCCACCCTCACCACCTGACCCATCCGATCAAAAACACCCTCCCGCACTCCCAACCACACCGGCCACCCCGAACACCCCCGTGGCCTTGCCATACAACCACCCAGGGCTACCACTCACCCACTCACCCATTCCTCCAGGTAGCCACCTCTGCACGCATACAAGCACGAGGCCACTCATCAAGCCCATGAGCAACCTCATCAACCCGAATCGCACGCAACCCCGCAGACTCGTCCGCAGGCGAAATATAAGTGAACCCGAGCCGCTCGTAATACGGCCCGTTCCACGGAACCTGGGTGAACGTAGTCAACGTGATCTCGCGCAACCCCTTGCTTTTCGACCACCCCACCGCATGGTCGATCAGCCGCTTACCGATCCGCGCCCCCGCATGAGCCGGATCGACAGAAACCTGCTCGATATGCGGCTGATCGTCGACAAGCCCGAGAATCAGATACGCGATCGGCTGATCGTCCCCATCAGGCCAGACCCACGCGCGTCCATCGGTCACGAAGCCCCGCAACACTTCCCGGGAGGGCGGCTCGTCGTCGGCGATCGCACCCATGCCCACCTCGGCGAACGGCGCGCCCGCCCGCCGCTCGATCTCCTGCAGCGCCGCGATCTCGTCCTGGCGCGCGAGCCGGACCGGCCCACCGACCGCCGGGGTGGCGATGATCCCATTGAGCAGCGCGCGAATCGCCCAGCGCCCACGCGCGTCGCTCTCGGCACGCTCGACAGCTTCGGCGGCGATATGGCGGTAGATCAGATCGCCGGCCCAACCGGCGGTCACGGCGTCTGCGCCCCCCTCACGCAGCAGACCGAGCAGCTGTTCGCGTAGGCCGACGGCGTGTTCGGTGATCGGAAACCGCCCGAACGCGACGAGCGCGAGCCCGTCATGGCGGCCCAGCGCCTCGATGGCGGACTCGACCAACCGGGTCACCCGCGCACGCCAGTCCCCCTCGGCGGGCACGGTGACCTGGGACAGCACGTGATCGAGCATCCCGGTCAGCAGGTCGTCACGATGAGCGACGTAGACGTACAGCGACGCGGCGCCGGTGTCGAGCTCCTTGGCCACCCGGCGCATGGTGAGCGCGCCCGAGCCATCGGTGTCGAGGATGCGCAGGCCGGTCTCGATGACAAGGTCCCGGCTCAGCGGGACTTTCGCCGGTCTGGCCCGGCGACTGACGGGTGCGGCGTTCATGCGCCGATCCTACGCTCCGGACGAACGCCGTTTGACACGAACGACGTTCGAAATTCACCTGCGGACCTTATCCCCGAGCGTCCGGCCATCTATGCTGGCGGCGGGACCTCGGTCGCGGTCTGCCGCAGGGCGTGACCGGCCGGGGCGGCGGTGAAGGCCAGTCCGATTAGGAGGCGTTGATGCACGCGCATTCGTCCACCGTGGCCATCGTGCCGGGGACCGGGATCGTCGCTAGATTCGGCGACGTCGTGGTCTATCTGGCCGGGGAGACACCGTCGACCGATCGCTTACTCGGCGCGGTGGAAACCGTCGCCAACAGCACCGCGGCGAGCGCGCCCGGCGCGGCTCTGGCGCAGCGGCTGGCGGGCGTGGTCTTCGGCGGCGCCTCTGCGCCACCGCCTTTCGGTGTACTCGCCCCGACCGCCGACGGCATGCTGATCCTGTTGCGCGGCGCGGTGATCGCCGAGATCTCCGGCGCGGAGGGCAACCGCCGCCTCGCCGGCGACCGCGCCTTCACCTGGGTCGACGAGATCATCCGCGAACCCGTCCGCCGGATCGCGGTCGGCGCCGAGATGGCCGACCCGACCAGCGCCAATCCGCGCACCGATCTGCGCGCGGGCATCGTCACCGGCAACGGCTTCGTCCTCAACCTGGGCCGCCGCCGCAATCCCCCGCCGCGCCGGGTCGAGGCCATCGACGAACCGGCCCCCACCGAGGCCACCGGCTTCCAGGCAGTTCGCCGACCGTCCACGAGACCGACCGACACCAGCGGCGCGCTGCCCGCCACCGCGGGATTCCCGGCTCCGGATCAACCCGCGACCTCGGGTTTCCAGCCCGACGGCGAAACAGTGAGTGCCCGGCCGAACACCGGCGAAAGCGTCAGTACAGGTCCGGCCAACTCCGACGGCGTCACGGTGAGCACCGGCCCACGCAACACCCCCGCCGCCAACGCGCCACGCGCCTGGTCCCAAGCACTCGATGCCGCCAAACGCGCCGAACCGGTCGCGTTGAGCAAAGGCACTGCGCCCCACAGTGGTTCGCGCGGCGCCCTCGTCACCGAAGACGGCTTGAGTTACCCACTGGACCGGTCGTATGTTCTCGGCCGCAACCCCTCGGGCGAGGAGTCGGTGCGCGCTTCCGCGGCGACGCCGATACTGATCGAACGGGATCGGCTCGTCTCGCGGGTCCATGCCTTCGTCGCCCCCGACCGTGGCAAGGTGTTCGTCCGCGAGGCCCCCGCGACCTCCGGAACCTTCTTCGCCGCCCCCGACAGCGAACGCTGGTCACGCGTCGGCACCCTCCCGATCGAACTGCAACCGGGCTGGCGCCTGCGGATCAACGACTTCCTGCTGACCTACTGCGTGTAAATACCTGCAGACCATCCCGACGCCCGTGCATCCAGCTCCACGGGCGTCGGATCGCGAATCGGCTCAGGCCTCGAGGGCGTCGAGCAGTGCCGCGCGCTGACGAGCACCGAGCCCACCGATACGACGATCCTCGGGAATCTCGGCCTGATCCATCAGCTTGGCGGCCTTGACCGGACCAACGCCCGGCAGTGCCTTGATCACGGCAGCGACCTTGGTCTTCTTCACCAGGTCATCGCTGTCGGCTTTCTTGAGCAGATCGGCGACGGTGACCTTGCCCTCCTTCACCTTGCCGATCAGTTCCGAGCGCGCCTTGCGCACGGCAGCCGCTTTGGCCAACGCCTCGGTGCGCTGTTCGGCGGTCATCGTAGGCAGTGCCATGTCTCCTCCGCTTCCACTCGTCACTCGAACATCTGATTGACGGACCGAGTAAACAGCACGAAATCGGCAGCACCAGTCCGACACACCGCGAGGATACGCCGATGAGTTTTGCGTGCCGAACCCGTCGTATTCATTGAAGGCCTTGCAAGACGGACCAAACGGACGAAAAGACAGGCGGTTCTCGCCGACGTAACACCGCGGTGACCAGCAGCGAAACATCATCAGAAGCACTTTTACGGGATCAAGGTTCAACGGCGAACCATGGAGGATCAACGAAGCTCCTCGGCCCGGGCGCGACCCGTTCTCGAACGGTCGTCACCGTCTCCCGCATCGCTGCACCGACAGCTACACAGTTGTGCGCCAGACATTTTCAGCGCCTGCGGGCCGAGCAATTCGGGCCCGCGGGTGTCGTCTCCCCGCTCGATGCGCAACAATGACGCGACCCGGCGAACCCTTTTGCTACCTGGAGTTGCGATGCGCGAGGAACACCCGCTCGATCACGAGGTCACCGCTCTGCCCGTGCGGGTGGAACGGGCCAGGCGTCGCATCGCCTATCAGTCCGACCCCGCACTGACCGACGCGCTGTCCGAAGACGAGTTGCGCGCCGAGCGCGAACTCGCCGAGAAGATCCGCACCTACGAGCGCGACCAGCGCTGGAAGCACATCAAGGCCGCCTCCTCGCACGCCGACCGTCTGCGTGACACCACCGCCGAACTCGAGCGGGCCGAGATGTCGGACCTGATGCTGGCCCGCAAGGCCATCGCCGCGCAACGCCGCGAATCCAACCCGCGCGCCCGGCTGGCCTCGCTGTATCAGCACCGCACCTGGTCGCTGCGCGCGCTGGCAGGCGTGGTGATCACGGGCATGCTGTGGTCGGCGGTGAACGTCCAGCACAACATCGCCCCCGGCGGACCGAGCGATCCGCTCTACTGGGCCAGCTTCGGCTTGGAGGCGATGATCAGCGTGTGCCTGATCATCATCATGATCGGCACCACGCGGGTGGCCGAGTGGGGCGTGATGGGCAACCGCAACCAGGTGCTGATCGCGGAGCTGTTCCTGCTCACGCTGACCATCGCCCTCAACACCTATCCCCATCTGAGCGCAGGGCACTGGTACGACGCCGCTGTGCACGCGGTGGCCCCGGTGATGATCGGTGTCGCACTGCTCATCCACAATGCCGCCAGCGCCCGCTACAGCACCGCGATCGTGCGTGCCAGTGCGGAGATCCCGGCAGACGACGGCGACGATCTCCTGGCCGCGCCGAGCCTGGGAAACCCGGCCACCATCTAATCGCTGCCAGCGCACAGCGAAGGGCCCCTCCGGATCAGATCCGAAGGGGCCCTTTGTCGTTGGCTTGTTACGCCGACTTCTCGCGACGCTCGGGACGCTGCGCCTTGCGCGGCACGATCGTCGGGAGGACGTTGTCGACGACGGTGTCGGCGTTCACGACCACCTTGGCGACATCGTCACGACCCGGGATGTCGTACATCACGGGCAGCAGGACTTCCTCCATGATGGCGCGCAGACCGCGAGCACCGGTACCACGCAGGATGGCCTGATCGGCGATCGCCTCGAGGGCGTCGGTGGTGAACTCGAGGTCGACGCCGTCCATCTCGAACAGGCGAACGTACTGCTTGACCAGTGCGTTCTTCGGCTCGGAGAGGATGGTGACCAGCGATTCCTTGTCCAGGTTCGTCACCGAGGCGACGATGGGCAGACGGCCGATGAACTCGGGGATCAGACCGAACTTGATCAGATCCTCGGGCATCACGTCGGCGAAGTGGTCGTCGGTGTCGACCTCGGCCTTGGAGCGCACCTCGGCGCCGAAGCCGATGCCGCGGTGACCGGTGCGGTCGGAGATGATCTTCTCCAGGCCCGCGAAGGCGCCCGCAACGATGAACAGCACGTTGGTGGTGTCGATCTGGATGAACTCCTGGTGCGGGTGCTTGCGACCGCCCTGCGGCGGCACACTCGCCTGGGTGCCCTCCAGGATCTTCAGCAGCGCCTGCTGCACGCCCTCGCCCGACACATCGCGGGTGATCGACGGGTTCTCGCTCTTGCGGGCGATCTTGTCGACCTCGTCGATGTAGATGATGCCGGTCTCGGCGCGCTTGACGTCGTAGTCGGCGGCCTGGATCAGCTTCAGCAGGATGTTCTCGACATCCTCGCCGACATAGCCCGCCTCGGTGAGCGCGGTGGCATCGGCGATGGCGAACGGCACGTTCAGCATCTTGGCCAGCGTCTGCGCGAGGTAGGTCTTACCGCAACCCGTGGGGCCGAGCATCAGGATGTTCGACTTCATCAGCTCGACGGCCTCACCGCGGCTGTCGCGGCCCTTGTCGCCCGCCTGGATGCGCTTGTAGTGGTTGTAGACCGCGACGGCGAGGGTCCGCTTGGCGGTGTCCTGGCCGATCACGTAGTTCTCCAGGAAATCCCGGATCTCCGAAGGCTTGGGCAGCTCGTCGAGCTTCACTTCGCTCGACTCGGCCAGCTCTTCTTCGATGATCTCGTTGCACAGGTCGATGCACTCGTCGCAGATATATACCCCGGGGCCCGCGATGAGCTTCTTGACCTGCTTCTGGCTCTTTCCGCAGAACGAGCACTTCAGCAGATCGCCGCCGTCTCCGATGCGCGCCATCTCGTAGGTCCCTACTTCCTTGTCCGAGTGCGACCGTCGTCCCCCGATTGGGCCGGAAATACGTCTCGGTGCCGTCAATCAGAGCAATGGTCCCTGAGTCGACCGTACCTGTTGTGCGCGAATGAGGTCGACAACTCGCGCATGTTTGTCTGCAGTGCTGTGCGGGTCCTCACCATTGTGAGCCACCGCGGGTGAAAAAGCCGGGCCCGCCGCCCAGATGAGGACAGCGGGCCCGGGCGTGTCACTTCTGTCCGCTGAGCTTGCGGTAGTCGAAGACCTGATCGATGATGCCGTAATCCTTGGCTTCTTCGGCGGTCAGGATCTTGTCGCGGTCGGTGTCCTTGCGGACCTGCTCCTCGGGCTTGCCGGTGTGGCGCGAGATGGTGACTTCCATCAGGCGACGCATCCGCTCGATCTCGGCCGCGGCGATCTCGAGGTCGGATACCTGGCCCTGCACACCGCCCGAGGACGGCTGGTGGATCAGGATGCGCGCGTTGGGCAGCGCGGCACGCTTACCGGGGGCACCGGCGGCCAGCAGCACCGCGGCGGCCGAGGCGGCCTGACCCAGGCAGACCGTGACCACGTCGGGGCGCACGTACTGCATGGTGTCGTAGATCGCCATCAGCGCGGTGAACGAGCCACCGGGCGAGTTGATGTACATGGTGATGTCGCGGTCGGGGTCCTGGGACTCCAGCACCAGCAGCTGCGCCATGATGTCGTTCGCCGAGACGTCGTCGACCTGGTTGCCCAGGAAGATGATGCGCTCCTCGAACAGCTTGTTGTACGGGTCGGAGGTCTTGACGCCGAACGAAGTCTGCTCGGTGAACTGCGGCAGGATGTAGCGCGACTGCGGGAGGCCCGCACGGGAGCCGCCGTGGCCGGCGCGCGGGTCGAAGAGGTTGGCCATCGTTATCTCCAAGCTTGTCTCGAGTGAGGGGGGACGGCGGCGGTTACTTCGCCTGGTTCGCGTGCGCGACCACGTGGTCGATGAAGCCGTATTCCAGGGCTTCCTTCGCCGTGAACCAGCGGTCGCGGTCCGCGTCCTCGGTCACCTGCTCCACCGACTTGCCGGTGTGCAGCGACTGCAGTTCGTTGAGCTCACGCTTGGTGTGGGCGAACTGCTCGGCCATGATCGCGATATCGGCCGCCGAACCACCGATGCCCGCCGACGGCTGGTGCATCATGATCCGGGTGTGCGGCAGCGCGAAACGCTTGCCCTTGGTGCCCGCGGTCAGCAGGAACTGTCCCATCGACGCCGCCAAGCCCATCGCGACGGTCTTGATGTCGCACTCGGCGAACTGCATCGTGTCGTAGATGGCCATGCCCGCGGTGACCGAGCCACCGGGCGAGTTGATGTAGAGCGCGATGTCCTTCGTCGCGTCCTCGGCCGAGAGCAGCAGGATCTGCGCGCAGATCTTGTTCGCGATCTCATCGTCGACCTGGGTGCCCAGGAAGATGATGCGCTCGCGAAGCAGCCGTTCGTATACGGAATCACTGAGGTTGAGTCCAGCGGTAGCGGCTGTCATGACCCCTGCCTGGTTGATCGTCACGGATACCTGCCTTCTCTTCTCACCGATTGCTACGGCCATACGAATACGGTTCGTCGTCACAAACACTAACGAAGCAGGGCGGCACCGAACTCCCGGCACCGCCCTTCTTCGCTCAGAGCGCAATCTCGCCGCGCTCGATTCCACTCTTCGCGAGACGCGCTGCGACATTGGTTCGCTCGCGGCGCTTCCTCACGTGCGCAATCAAATCACGCGTCCGAAAGCTACTCGGCAGCGGCGTCTACCGGCTCGGCGTCAGCGGATTCCGCAGGGTCACCGAACATTTCGGTGGTGTCGACCACGTTGCCGTCGGAGTCGGTGACCTTCACCTGACCGACAACTCCGGCAAGGGCCTTGCCGCGTCGCACGTCGGCGAAGACCGCGCCGAGCTGGCCGGCCTGCTGCACCTGCTGGATGAACTGCTCCGGCGACATGCCGTAACGCTGGGCCTGGAACAGGATCCGCTCGGTCAGCTCCTGCTGGCCGACCTGGGTGTTCTCGGCCTCGGCGATGGCGTCGAGCAGCAGCTGGGTCTTCACCGACTTCTCGGCAGCTTCCTGGGTGTCCTTGTCGAACTCCTCGCGGGAGGAGCCCTGCGCCTCGAGCGCCTCGGCCAGCTTGGCCTCGTCGTGGTCGAAACCGTGCACGGCGTCGTGGACCACGGCGTCGACCTCGGCCTTGACGACGGCCTCGGGCAGCGGAACCTCGACGGTCTCGAGCAGGGTGTCGAGCACCTTGTCGCGGATCGAACCGGCCTGCTCGACCTTCTTGACGCGCTCGACGCGGCCCTTCAGGTCTTCCTTGAGCTCGTCGATGGTGTCGAACTCACTGGCCAGCTGGGCGAACTCGTCGTCGGCCTCGGGCAGCTCGCGCTCCTTCACCGACTGCACGGCGACGGTGATCAGTGCTTCCTTGCCCGCGTGGTCGCCCGCGACCAGGGTGGAGGTGAACTCGGCGGACTCGCCGGCCTTGAGGCCGATGACGGCCTCGTCGAGGCCCTCGATCAGCTGACCCGAACCGACCTCGTGCGACAGGCCGGTGGTGGCCGCCTCGGGGACGTCCGCACCGTCGACGGTGGCCGACAGATCGATCGACACGAAGTCGCCGTCGGCGACCGCGCGCTCGACACCGGTGAGGGTGCCGAAGCGCTGACGCAGCGAGGTGAGCTGCTCTTCGATGTCGTCGTCGCCGATGGTGAAGGAATCGACACTCACCTCGATGCCCGAGTAATCGGGCAGGGTGATCTCGGGGCGCACGTCGACCTCGGCGGTGAACGCCAGCTCGTCGCCGTCTTCGATCTTGGTGATCTCGATCTCGGGCTGGCCGATGACCTTGACCGCAGCGGTCTCGACGGCCTCGGCGTACTTGTTCGGCAGTGCGTCGTTGACGACCTGCTCGAGCACGGCGCCACGGCCGACACGGGTCTCGATCAGCTTGGCCGGAGCCTTGCCGGGACGGAAGCCGGGGATCTTGATCTGCTGTGCCAGCGCCTTGTATGCCTTGTCGAAGTCGGGCTTCAGCTCCTCGAAGGGCACCTCGACGTTGATCCGGACCCGGGTCGGGCTCAGCTGCTCGACGGTGCTCTTCACGGACATACTCCTTGGTTCGTAGTTCATGGTGGTGTCCCCGCGTGGGGCGACGCGCCATAGTCAGGCACGGCTAAGCCAGGTGCGGCGCGTAACGCGCATCCCGACCAGGGTAGTTGACCGCCTACGTGCTCGCGCAATCGGCGGTTGGTTGTGGGTGCGCTAGCGGCCGACCTGCACGGCATCGGTCACGAAGACCAGCGTCTCGTTCGGCGCCACGCCGTTGCCACCTTCGCCGTAGCCGAGGTTCGGCGGCACGATCAGCAGCCTGCGCGTGCCCTGCTGCACGCCGATCAGGCCCTCGTCCCAACCCTGGATGACCTGGCCGGTACCGAGGGTGAGCCCGAACGGCTTGCCGCGCTGGAAGGAGCTGTCGAGCACCTGCTTGTCCGACCAGGTGACCAGCTCGTAGTTCATGGTCAGCGGCTGTCCGGCCACCGCGCCGGGCCCGGTGCCGACCACCAGATCCTTGGTGATCAGGGTCTTGGGCGCATCGCAGGTGTCGGGGATGGTGATCTTGGGCGTCTCGCCGAAACCACCGCTGACCTTCACGTCGTCGGCGGTGCACTCGAGACCCGTGCTGGCGGAGTTGCCCGCCGCGCTGGTGCTCGGGGAGCTGGTCGAATCCGTGTCCGAGCCGCAGGCCGCTGTGGTGATCGCGGCGGCCGCGACGAGTCCGATTCCGATGATCCTGCCGAGAGAATGCATGGCCCGCACAGTAATCGACCGTCGTTTCGGCATCGGGTACCGGCACGACGGTAGGCTCGTCGGTGCGTTTCTCCACCGGTGTCGCCGGTCCTCGATCGGCGCCCGTGCAGGCCCCGCGGCGCGGACGGCGCCGCAAACTCCGGCGAGTACGAGGAGAGCCCGCGATGACCACGTTCGGCGATACCGCGGCGGACAACGTCGGCGACGACCAGGGCGAGACGATCGCCCCCGAGCCCTACGTTCTCACCGACGCGCCCGGCCCGCTCGCCCGCGCCGAGCTCGTCGCCGTCGACGCGTGGTGGCGGGCGTCGAACTATCTCGCGGTCGGCCAGATCTATCTGATGAGCAATCCACTGCTGCGCACCCCGCTGGTCCCCGACGACATCAAGCCGCGTCTGCTCGGCCACTTCGGCACCGTGCCCGGGTTGAATCTGGTCTGGGCCCATGCCAATCGGGTGATCCGGGAGCGCGGGCTGAACGCGGTGTACGTCGCAGGCCCCGGCCACGGCGGCCCTGGTCCCAACGCCTGCGCCTGGCTCGAGAACGCCTACGCCGAACTCGAGCCCGACATCGCCCGCGACGTGGACGGCATGCGCGAATTCTTCCACCGGTTCTCCTTCCCCGGCGGCGTGCCGAGTCACTGCGCGCCCGAGACACCCGGTTCCTTCCACGAGGGCGGCGAGCTCGGCTACTGCCTGCTGCACGCCTACGGCGCGGCCCTGGACAACCCCGATCTCGTCGTGTTCTGCGTGGTCGGTGACGGCGAGGCCGAGACGGGTCCGCTGGCGGGCAGCTGGCACGCGAACAAATTCCTCAACGCGGGTCGCGACGGCGCGGTGGTGCCGATTCTCGCGCTCAACGAGTACAAGATCGCCAACCCGACGATCTTCGCCCGCATCCCCGAGTCGGAACTGGTCGAACTGCTGCGCGGCTACGGCTACGAACCGCTGATCGTCTCCGGCAACGACCCTGCACCGGTGCACCAGGCGATGGCCGCCGCGATGAACACCTGCATGGACCGGATCGCCCAGTACCAGCGAGCCGCCCGCGAGGACGGCGACACGACCCGACCGCGCTGGCCGATGATCGTGATGCACACCCCGAAGGGGTGGACCTGTCCCCCGGTGGTCGACGGCCAGCGGGTCGAGGGCACGTTCCGCGCGCATCAGGTGCCGCTGCCCAACGCGCGCACCGACCCGGAACACCGCCGGGTGCTCGAGCTGTGGTTGCGGTCGTATCGACCGGAGGAATTGTTCGACGACGACGGCTCGCCGGTGCCCGCCCTCGTGGAGCAGATCCCAACGCGGCCGATGAGCCTCAATCCGATTGCCAACGGCGGCTTGCTGATTCGCGATCTCGACCTGCCCGACTGGCGTGACTACTGCGTAGACGTCGTGGCGCCCGGCGCGGGGCAGCACGAGGCGACCAGGGTGCTCGGCAGCTGGCTGCGCGATGTCACCGCGCGCAATCCGCACAACTTCCTCACCTTCGCCCCCGACGAACTGGCCAGCAACCGGTTGCAGGACATTCTCGAGGTGACCGGACGCGACTGGCAGGGCGAAGTCGGGCGCTGGGACGTCGATCTGTCGCCGGTCGGACGCGCGGTCGAGGTGCTGTCCGAGCACATGTGCGAAGGGCTGCTCGAGGGCTATCTGCTGACCGGCCGGCACGGCGTGTTCACCTGCTACGAGGCGTTCATCCACATCGTCGACGCGATGTTCAACCAGCACGCCAAGTGGCTCGATGCCAGCCTGCAGGTGCCGTGGCGGCGCAAGATCCCCAGCCTGAACTACCTGCTCACCTCGCATGTGTGGCGCCAGGACCACAACGGTTTCACCCATCAGGACCCCGGTTTCCTCGATGTGGTGGCAAACAAGAGCCCCGACATCGTGCGCGTGTATCTGCCGCCCGACGCCAATACCCTGCTCTCGACCTACGACCACTGTCTGCGGTCGCTGCACTACGCGAATGTGGTGGTCGCGGGCAAACAGCCAGGGCCCGACTGGCTTTCGGCCGAGCAGGCGGGGCCGCACTGCACGCGCGGACTCGGGATCTGGGATTGGGCGTGTCACAACGACGATCTCGGCACGACGCCCGATGTGGTGCTCGGCTGCGCGGGTGATGTGCCGACGCTGGAAACTCTGGCCGCGGTGGCGATTCTGCGAGATCGGCTGCCGGACCTACGGATTCGATTCGTCAATGTCGTCGACCTGATGCGCATGCTGCCTGCCGACGAACACCCGCACGGGCTGCCCGATGCCGAGTTCGACGCCCTGTTCACCACCGACCGCCCGGTGATCTTCGCCTTCCACGGCTACCCGTGGCTGGTGCACCGGCTCACCTACCGCCGCACCAATCACGCCAACCTGCATGTGCGCGGGTACAAGGAGAAGGGCACCACGACCACGCCCTTCGACATGGTGATGCTCAACGATCTCGACCGCTTCCACCTGGTTCTCGACGTGATCGACCGGGTTCCCGGACTGCGTGAACAAGCGGCTGGGCTGCGCCAGGAGATCGTCGACGCCCGGTTGATCGCCCGCCGGTGGACCCGTGAACAGGGCGCCGACATCCCGGTCGTCGCGAATTGGGCCTGGCCGGACTCGGCGATCCCCACCGCGGAGTAACGCAGTTGCGGCGCGGGCCCGCCCTGCACGACGATGAAGAGGATATGACCGAACCCCGCCGCACCGACCTGCTCCCCCGCGACCGCCGCGACCTGACCGGACCGTTCGACGTGATCGGCGACGTCCACGGCTGCCGCAGCGAACTGGAGACCCTGCTCGGCGAGCTCGGCTTCGCGATCGACCGCGACGACCGCGGCCGCGCGATCGGCGCTACCCACCCCGAGGACCGCACCGCGGTTTTCGTCGGCGATCTCGTCGACCGCGGCCCTGACACTCCCGGCGTGCTGCGCCTGGTGATGGGGATGGTGGCAGCGAAGACCGCGCTGTCGGTCACCGGCAATCACGACCACAAACTGATGCGCGCCCTCGACGGCCGCAATGTCCGCATCGCGCACGGCCTCGAACAGTCGCTGGCCCAACTGGCCGACGAAGACCTCGAATTCCGGACCGCCGCACACGCTTTCCTGCGCGATCTGCCCGCCCACTATCTCCTGGACGGCGGCAAGCTCGTCGTAGCCCACGCCGGTCTGCCCGCGAGCCTGCACGGCAGCACCTCCGGCCGAGCCCGCTCCTTCGCCCTCTACGGCGCCCCCACCGGCGAACTGGACGAGCACGGCTACCCCGTCCGCTACGACTGGGCCCAGGACTACCGGGGCACCGCCACCGTCCTCTACGGCCACACCCCGGTGCACAATCTGACCTGGGTCAACAACACCCTCTGCCTCGACACCGGCGCGGTCTTCGGCGGCACGCTGTCGGCGGTGCGGTATCCGGAGCTGACCACGATCTCGGTTCCCGCCGAACAGGTCTGGAGCGAGCGCGCGGGCATCACCCCGGGCGCGGCCGTACCGGACTAGACCTCGCCGCGGTCCTTCTTTATCTTGCGCCAGCCGCCCGCCCGGTTGTCGGCGATGATCTGTTTCAGCATCTTCGCCAGTGCTCGTTCGTTGAGGGTCTCGCCCTCGTGGACCGCGACCGTTCGGGCGGTCTTGTTGTCGTGGCCACCGGTGATGATGTTGTCGGGGTCGGGAACGATCGCGCCGTCGTAGAGGAAGATGTTGACGTGCGTCTTAGCGGCGAGCAGGGCGCAGATATTGCCGTCGAGGACGAAGTAGGGCCGGACTCTTCGCTTGACTGTTTCCGTCACATCGGGGTCGACCCCGTGGACGAGGACGCGCACCTGGTGACAGATCGCCTGCTGCCAGGCGGGGAGCGCGTCGATGTAGGCGTCGACGCGTGGATCGGCGACATAGGTCATCGGTCGATCCTGGATCGATCGTCATCGAATCGTCAACGCGAAACCCGGGTGTGACGTCGGTTTCTCGTGAGGGCAGGCCTACGATCAGCGCTGGACGACCCACTCACTGTTGAGGAGAGGTTCATGCGCCGAACACTGCTCGCACTGTCCGTACTCTGCCCGCTCGCGGTTGCTGGTATCGCGAGCGCCGATCCGGCACCGCCGGGGACCGGGACGTTGACGGTGCGGGCGTTCACCGGGTCCGAACCGATCCCGGTGAACCGGGCCACGATCGAGGTGACACCGTGCGATGCGAAGCAGGTCGTCGCCACCCTGGTGAGCGGGGCCGACGGGCACGTCACGGCGGACCTGCCCGTCGGCTGTTACGAGGCGCGGGTGGCGACGGTGCCCGGCGGCTGCGGGCTCACCGATACCGAGCCGGTCCGGGTTACCGTGGCGGCGGGCACCGACGCCCGCGCGGGTTTCCGCTTCGGCTGCGCCTAATCCTGCGGTCCGCCCGCCACGTAGAGCACCTGACCGGACACGAAACCGGCACCCTCGCTCGCGAAGAAAGATGCCGTGTTGGCGATATCGGCGGGAGTGCCGACCCGGTTGACCGGGATCGCCGCGGCGGCAGCGGCTTTGAACGCCTCGAAGTCGGCGCCGACGCGGGCGGCGGTGGCCGCGGTCATGTCGGTTTCGATGAAGCCGGGGGCGATCGCGTTGGCGGTGACGCCGAACTTGCCGAGTTCGAAGGCGAGAGTCTTGGTGAAGCCCTGCATGCCCGCCTTGGCGGCGGAGTAGTTGGCCTGGCCGCGGTTGCCGAGCGCCGAGGTGCTCGACAGGTTCACGATGCGGCCGAACTTCGCCTCCACCATGTGCTTCTGCACCGCGCGGGTCATCAGGAAGGCGCCGCGCAGGTGCACGTTCATGACGGTGTCCCAATCGTCGACCGACATCTTGAACAGCAGGTTGTCGCGCAGCACGCCCGCGTTGTTGACCAGGATCGTCGGCGCGCCGAGTTCGGTGGCGATCCGCTCCACCGCGGCCGCGACCGCCGCTTCGTCGGAAACATCGGCACCGACGGCCAGCGCGGTTCCGCCCGCGGCCTCGATGGCGGCGACGGTGCCGGCACAGGCGGCTTCGTCGAGGTCGAGCACGGCGACAGCATTGCCGTCGGCAGCGAGTTTGGCGGCGACGGCAGCACCGATTCCGCGTGCGGCACCGGTGACGATCGCGACCCTGGAGTCAGAAGGCATGAGCGCCACTCTATCGCGCCCCGAAATCGAAAAAAGCCCCTGGTCCGGGGCTGGATTCGAGTGATGGTCGGGGTGACAGGATTTGAACCTGCGACCCTCCGCTCCCAAAGCGGATGCGCTACCAAGCTGCGCTACACCCCGATACTTCACCGGCGGAGTACACCGACGAGGCAATACATGTTTGAGCGGGTGACGGGAATCGAACCCGCACCATCAGCTTGGAAGGCTGAGGTTCTACCATTGAACTACACCCGCAGGCATACGACATCGATGGGATCGCCACGATGTCGTGTGCGCCACGACTGTACCGAACCCCGCGCGAAAAACGCCAATCCGGCCCCGGCTTGCCCGTCGAGGCGCGCGCATCGGGCGCCGGTGTACCCACTCCCCCACGCGACCAACCGTCGCCATGCCCGATTAGGGCCTAATGACCCTATCCCCGAAACACCCTCCCGGCGACGATGGTTGGTGCGCTCACGGGGACCGGCGCCTGCTCCACCGGGGGATTAAACAGGAGAATTTTCCTTAAAAACCTGGCACGTGGGCGGCGAGTAGGCCACCATGAGAGTGCGCGTGACGGTTATTGCCACATCGTCACGACTCGCACCCGTGCCAGGAGGGACCCATGGCGACGCAACGGCCACCGCCCAGCAGAGGGCATCACGCTGCACGTTTCGGACTCTCGAAATTCTTTTCGGGAAATATGTAACGCCGGAGACTCTGCAGCGATGTCATAGCCGATCGCCATTCGCGAGAGATGCGAGAACACGTTCTAGAACGTGACTTTTCGGTCTCGGGTGGCTTGCTAGGATCCTTTTTGCCGGACGGGGGTATCTGGAAAGGGGGCGGTGAGCGTGTGCCGAACTCGGTGGACCCAACCGCGTAGCAGTGCGAATGATCGAGGTGGCAAGTTCGTCGCCACCCACCGCCGGTGATCTCGATGACCCACATCGAGCCACCGGTAGCCGCGATGGCCCGCGCCTGGGCCCGCGCGGTCTGCGCCGAACCGGGCTCTTCCACGGCGCCGCACCAGTTGGAGCCGGTGCTCGTCGACATCGTCGAGCGGCTGCTGCACCTGGCCCGGACCGAACCGTTCCCGGTTCCACAGGCGCGCAAGCTCGGCGCGCGGTTGGCCGAGGCACCGTTCGAACGCACCAGAATGCTGGCCCATGCCAGTCGCTGGCTGCTCGGTTTCCCCTCGGGGGTTCCGGGTTCGCTGGTGGCGACCCGCTGGCCGCTGGTGGCCAGCCAGGCCATCGACAGCTACGCACAGGCACTGCAGGAACGCGCTCTGGCGCAACAGGAACAGAACATCTCGGCGAAAGTGTCACTGCGCGTACAGGAGATCGCCGCGCTGCAGCACCGCTTGCGCCACGAGGCGACCCACGACGCACTCACCGATCTGGCGAACCGCACGCTGCTGCAGGAACGGGTACGCGCGTTCGCCGCCGACCCGAGCCGCGGTGTCGGTGTGCTGGTGGTGGACCTGGACCGCTTCAAACAGATCAACGACGGCTACGGACACGCGATCGGCGACGAGGTACTGGTCGAACTGGCCAATCGTTTGCGTGAGGTGTGCCCGCCCGACACGGTGATCTGCCGTTACGGCGGCGACGAGTTCGTGGTGGCGGCCAACCCGCGCCGCGACACCCTCGGCGAGCTGGCTCACCGGGTGGTCGCGGCACTGCGCGACCCGGTGTGGTCGAGCGCGGGACCCGTACCGGTTTCGGCCAGCGTGGGCACCGCTTTCTGCCCACCGGGAAAGACGTGCGATTTCACCGATCTGTTGCGTCGCGCCGACCGCGCGATGTACTCGGCGAAATCGGCGGGCGGGCGGCGTTTCGCGCTCGCTGAATCGGGCGACCCCGAACTGGGAACGGCGGTCGCCGGCTGAGTCGGATCGCGAAGCCTGCACTTCGCGGTCCGGCTCAGCCGATTTCTACCCGGGCTGACAGGTGGGGCACCAGAAGAGGTTTCGGCCTTCCATGACCTTGTGCGCGATGGGAGTCGCGCAGACCCGGCAGGGTTCGCCCTGGCGCCGGTAGACATAGGTGCGGGGGCGGTCCTTGTTGTAGGACGGTGCGCCGGTGTCGTGTTCGGGGCGGACCACGTGCATGCGGCCGGTGCTGACGCCGATCGGCATGAGGTCGACCAGGTCGGCCCAGAGCGCGTCCCAGTCGGCCGGGGTGATCGACGTGCCAGGACGAAAGGGTGAGATGCCGTGGCGGAACAGGACTTCCGCGCGGTAGACGTTGCCGACACCGGCGATCAAGGCCTGGTCCATCAGCAGTGCGCCGATCGCCCTGCGGGAGCGGCGGATTCGCGCGCCCGCTCGTTCATGGTCGGCGTCGGCGCGTAACGGATCGGCGCCGAGTCGCGCGGTGAGTACGTCCACCTCGGGCGGCATCAGCACTTCACACGCGGTTGGTCCGCGCAGATCGGTGCCGAAATCCGTTGCGGCACCGAGCATTCGCATCCGTACCTGCCCGACCGGCGCCGTCATCGGCAACTCGACCTCGCTGAAGGTGCCATACAACCCGAGATGCACGTGCACCGTCAGCCCGGACACATAGTGATGCAGCAGATGCTTGCCATAGGCCTCAGCCCGCTCCAGCACCTGTCCGTCCACGAGCGCGGCACCCTCGGTGAACCGCCCCTGCGGACTCGAAACCCGTACCACCCCACCGGAAAACCGCTGCTGATGCAGCTGCGCTATCCGGTGGAGGGTGTGTCCTTCAGGCACTCAGTACGCGGGGATCTCGGGGGCTTCGCCGGACTTCTCGTAGTCGGCCAGGATGTCGATGCGGCGCTGGTGGCGCGGCTCTTCCGACCAGGCCTGCGCGAGGAACGCGTCGACGATCGCGAGGGCTTCGGAGGTGGAGTGCATGCGGCCGCCGATGCCGATCAGCTGGGCGTTGTTGTGTTCGCGAGCCAGCTTGGCGGTTTCGACGCTCCAGGCCAGGGCGCAGCGGGCGCCGGGGACCTTGTTGGCGGCGATCTGCTCGCCGTTGCCGCTGCCGCCGAAGACCAGGCCGAGCGAGCCCGGATCGGCGACGGTGCGACGCGCGGCTTCGATGCAGAAGCCGGGGTAGTCGTCGAGAGCGTCGTATTCGAGGGCGCCACAATCGACGACCTCGTGTCCGGCCTCCTGCAGATGGGCCTTGACGTGATTCTTCAGTTCGAAACCGGCATGGTCGGCACCCAGGTAAACGCGCATGGCTGCGATTGTCGCAGGCCCGCTTAGAGTCGTTTCATGCACCCGCACGAACCGCATTCCCCGCATTCGGCAGGTTCCCCGCCGGAGCACACCGACCCCCAGCCCGAGCACACGCCGTCGCTGAACAAAGACGCCGCGCCGCCGTCACCGTGGGCACAACCCGATCCACGGACCGGCGGTTTCCCCGCGCATGGCAGTGCACCGCAGCCGCCTTTCCCTGGCCCGACCGGCCAGTATCCGCCCGTCGCACCGGGTCAGTACGCTCCCGGCCACTACCCGCCCGGCGGTCCGCCCGCACCCCCGCTGCACCGCCCGCGCGGCCTGATGCCGTGGGACCGCCCCGCCCGGCATCCCTGGGAGATCCCGCTGCTGATCGTGGTCATCATGATCACCGCCGTCGCGTACCTGCTGGCGCTGCTGCTGATGACGGTCGAGTTGTTCGCCGATCCTGTCGTCGACGAGAACGGTGTGGAGCAAGCCGGTTCGATTGCCACCAGCCCGTATGTCCTGCTGCTGTTGTTCGCGCCGGTGCTGCTGTGGGCCGGTCGTGGCATGAACCTCGCGACCCAGCGCGTGAACGGGGTGAAGATGTCGCCCACCCAGTTCCCCGAGGGGTACCAGCTGGTGCAAGAGGCGGCGGCGCGATTCGGGATGCACAAGGCGCCGGACGCGTACGTGATCCTGGGCAACGGCCAGATCAACGCGTTCGCCGCCGGGCACGGGTTCCGCCGGTTCGTGGTGGTCTACAGCGACCTGTTCGAAATCGGCGGCGCCGCACGCGAACCCGACGGCCTCGCGTTCATCATCGGCCATGAGGTAGGCCATATCGCCGCGGGCCACGTGTCGTATTGGCGACAGCTCGGGATGTTCGTCGCGCCGTGGTTGCCGCTGCTCGGGTCGTCGCTGATCCGCGCCCAGGAGTACACCGCCGACAATCACGGCTTCTGTTTCCGTCCGCACGGCGCACCCACCGCGATGGCCACGCTGGCCGCGGGCAAGTACCTCAACACCGATGTCGGTGTCGACGAGATGGCCGATCGGGCCGCCTCCGACAGGGGCGGTTTCATCTGGCTGGTCAACGCGATGGCCAGCCACCCGGTGCTCACCTGGCGGATGTGGGCACTGCGCGATCGCAGCAAGCCGGGCCCGATGTTCTGGCGTCCGAGCGCCCCGCAACCCGGCATGATCGGGCCGCCGGGTGGTTATCCGCTGAATTCGGCGCCGCCGGCGTTGCCGCCGAAACCCGTCTGATCGGTGCGGGGGGGTGCCGACGCCGGCACCCCCCGCACTGCACGATCAGTCGAAGACCGGGTCCTCGGTGCGCGTGCGCTTGAGCTCGAAGAAGTGCGGGTACGAGGCCAGCGCGACCACGCCGTCCCACACCCGGCCCGCGTCCTCACCGCGCGGAATGCGCGAGAGCACCGGCCCGAAGAACGCGGAGCCGTTCACGTGGATGGTCGGCGTACCCACATCGGGGCCGACCTTGTCCATGCCCGCGTGATGGCTGGCCCGCAGCGCCTCGTCGTAGTCGGTGCTGGTGGCGGCCTTCGCGAGTTCGGCGGGCAGGTCCAGCTCCGCGAGCGAATCGGCGATCACCGCGTCGAAGGTTTCCTGTAGCGTCTCGCGCTCGTACTCGGACTTGCGGTCGTGGATCCGGGTGCCCATCGCGGTGTAGAGCGGGAGCAGGATCTCGTCGCCGTACTTCTGACCAGCGGCGATGACGACCCGCACCGGGCCCCAGGCGGCGGCCATCATGTCGACATAGACCTGCGGCAGGTCGTCTTTGCCCTCGTTGAGCACCGCCAGGCTCATCACGTGGAAGCGCGCCTCGATATCGCGCACCTTCTCGACTTCCAGGATCCACCGCGAGGTGATCCAGCACCACGGGCACAGCGGGTCGAACCAGAAATCGGCGACATCCTTGGTGGCCTGCTCGCTCACGATGGGTTCCTCTCGGGTCAGCTGCGGCGGGTGGGACCGCCGGTGTCGACTGGTGCAACCGCGGCGGCGCCGTAATCGTTCCCGTCGCCGAGAACGCGCACTAAGCTCGGGGTGCGAGGAGTCCGGGTCGTCCGCGAGAAGGGGTCCGTTCATGAGCTCGAATCAGCATTTCGTCGTCATCGGTGGGGGTCTGGGCGGGGCGAAGATCGCCGAAGCCCTGCGCGCCAACGACTTCGACGGCCACGTCACTGTGCTGGCCGCCGAAGAAGAGCTGCCCTACGAGCGCCCGCCACTGTCGAAACAGCATCTGGCGGGCACCCAGCAACTGCCCGATTTCACCGTGGACACGGCCTCCTGGTACCGCGATCACCACGTCGACCTGCGGCTCGGCACCACAGCGACCGCGTTCGATCCGATCGCCAAGACCGTGACGCTGCCCGACGGTTCCACGCTCGACTACGACAAGCTCGCCCTTGCCACCGGTTCGCGAGCCCGCACGCTCGACATTCCCGGCGCCGATGCGCCGAACGTCTACACCCTGCGCACCATCGGCGATTCGAACGCGCTGCTCGAGATACTGCGCACGGACCGGCAGCTGGTCATCATCGGGGCCGGGTGGATCGGCCTCGAAGTCGCCGCGCAGGCCCGCGCCAAGGGCGTCGAGGTTACGGTGATCGAGTCGGCCGACCTGCCACTGCTCGGCGCGCTCGGCCCCGAGATGGGCGAGTTCTACGCCGGTCTGCATCGCACGCACGGCGTCGACCTGCGCACCAACACCTCCGTCGACGCGATACTCACCGACGAGGGTGAGGCGACCGGCGTGCAGCTCGGCGACGGCACCGTAGTGCCCGCACAGGCGGTGCTGGTTGCGGTGGGCGCACAGCCCAATATCGAGACCGCGACCGCGGCTGGGCTGGCGGTCGACGGCGGCGTACTGGTGGACGCGGCGCTGTGCACCAGCAACCCCGATGTCGTCGCGGTGGGCGACATCGCCGAGCAGGACCATCCGCTGCTGCACCGGCCGATCCGCATCGAGCACTGGGCGACCGCGCTGAACCAGCCCGCCGTCGCCGCGCAGACGATGCTGGGCAAAACCGCTGTCTACGACCGGCTTCCGTACTTCTTCAGCGATCAGTACGACGTGGGGATGGAGTACTCCGGCTATGTCGGGCGCGGCGACGACGTGCGGGTGGTGGTGCGTGGCGAGCTCGACGAGCGCGAGTTCGTCGCGTTCTGGCTCGACGAGCAGAACAAGGTACGTGCGGGGATGAACGTCAACGTGTGGGATGTGACCGACCGGATCAAGGAGCTGATCGGCTCGGCGGAACCCGTAGATCCCGATCGGCTCACCGACACGAGCATCCCACTGTGACTCAGTTCACAGCGATGGTTGTGTCGAAGACCGCTCGCCGGCTCCGACCAACTGTCGAACGCGCCACAAGGGCGCATCGAGCAGGATGCCGAACCATGAAATTCATGCTGGTCAAGACCTATTCCGAGGCCGCGTACTGCGATATCGCGCTGCCGGAGTGGGCACCCGAGGACATCGCCGCCCACATCGACTTCCAGCGGGCACTGGGCGAACAGCTCGCCGCCGCGGGTGAACTCGTCGACGCCCAGGGCCTGGCCGCACCCGATCAGGCGATCATCGTCTGCTCCGATGGCCGGTCGGCACCGGTCGTGACAGACGGGCCTTTCCCGGAGACCAAGGAGTTCCTGGCCGGCTTCTGGGTGGTCGATGTCGATTCGGTCGAGCGCGCGGTCGAGATCGCCGCGCAAGCCTCCGCGGCGCCCGGCCCCGGCGGCAAGCCGATCGGTGAATACATCGAGGTGCGTCAGATCATGAGCGCACCCGACGTCGCGTGATCGAGGCACGCCCCCGCGTCGAGCACCTGCTGCGTGAACTTTCGCCGCAGGTCCTCGGCGTATTGGTCCGCCGCTTCGGCGATTTCGACCTCGCCGAGGATTCGGTGCAGGACGCGCTGCTCGCGGCCTCGACCCAGTGGAATCAGGAAGGGCTGCCGGACAATCCACGCGGCTGGCTGATCCAGGTGGCGCAGCGCCGGATGGCGGACGCGGTGCGCGCCGAGGTGGCGCGGCGACGCAGGGAGACCACGGTTTTCGTGCGGGACGTGCCCGTCGACGTGGTCGACCGCGATGACACCCTCGACCTGTACTTCCTGTGCTGCCATCCCGACTTGCCGCCTGCCGGGGCCGTCGCCCTGACGCTGCGGGCGGTCGGCGGCCTGAGTACCGCAGAGATCGCGGCCGCTTTCCTTGTCCCGGAATCGACGATGGGGCAACGTATTTCGCGGGCAAAGAAGCGACTGGCGGAATCGGAGCGGCCGTTCGCCGACGGCGCGCACGACAGCACCCGGGTGAGTGCGGTGCTGCAGGTGCTGTACGTGATCTTCACCGAGGGGCACACCAGCAGTTCGGGTGCGGGATTGCGGCGTGGGGATCTGTCGGCCGAGGCGATCCGGCTCACCCGCGCCCTGCGCGCGCTGGTCCCCGAGAACACCGAGGTCACCGGCCTGCTCGCGCTGATGCTGCTCACCGACGCACGCCGCGCCGCCCGCTGCGGACCACACGGCGAACTGATCCCCCTCACCGAACAGGACCGCTCGCGCTGGGACCGCCCGCAGATCACCGAGGGGCTGCGCCTGCTCACCGCGACCCTGCCCGCCGGGCTGACCGGGCTGTACCAGTTGCAGGCCGCCATCGCGGGCCTGCACGCCGAGGCCCGCCGCCCCGAGTACACCGACTGGTCGCGAATCCTGGTGCTCTACACCATGATCGAACGCCTTGCCCCGAACCCGATGGTCACCCTCAACCGTGCGGTGGCCACCGCGATGGTGCACGGTCCGGCCGCCGGGCTGGCGGTCGCGGACAGCGTCGCCGAACCGCTCTCGCGCTCACACCGGCTCGCGGCGGTCCGCGGGCACCTGCACGAAATGGCCGGTGAGCGGGCCGCCGCCGTGCGCGAGTACCAGCGCGCCGCGAGGCAGACCGCGAGCGTGCCGGAACGCGATTACCTCCTGCTGCGCGCCGCCGGACTGCGGGCGGGCGACGCGATCTGACGCGGCGCTACCGACCTCGACCGACGCCGTCTCCACTGGCAGACTCACTGCGATGACGGACGTATTCAGCGCGGGCGTGCTGGTGTATCGCCGGAGCGAGGCCGGGATCGAGGTGCTGCTCGGGCACATGGGCGGGCCGCTGTGGGCGAAGAAGGACGCGTCGGCCTGGTCGATTCCCAAGGGCGAGTACGAGCCCGAGGAGACCGCACGCGACGCGGCCGCGCGGGAGTTCACCGAGGAGCTCGGGCTGCCGGTGCCCGCGGGCGAGTGGCTCGACCTCGGCGAGGTGAGTTATCGCAGCGGGAGCAAGCGCAAGTTCCTCACCGTGTGGGCGGTCGAGGGCGATCTCGACCTTGCCGAGATAGTGCCGGGCACCTTCGAGATGGAGTGGCCGCCGCGGTCGGGGCGACTCGCGGAATTCCCCGAGATCGACCGCGCTGCCTGGTTCGATCCCGGCACCGCGGCGGACAAGCTCGGCAAAGGACAGCGCCCCTTCCTCACCCGGCTCACCGAACAGCTGCCATGAAATCGGAGTAGATTTCAACCATGCCCAGCGACTTGCAGCTGAAGATCATGAACACCGTCCACCGCACGCTGCTCACGGTGACCGGCGGGCGCATCGGCAACTCGATCTTCGGGATGCCGTCGCTGCAACTCACCACGATCGGCCGCAAAACCGGTGACCCACGCAAGGTCATGCTCACCACACCCGTCATCGACGGCGACACGATCGTCGTCGTCGCCTCCCGCGGTGGCGACCCCACCCATCCCGCTTGGTTTTTGAACCTGCGCGACAACCCGAACGTCGAGGTGTCGCTGCGCGAGGGTCCCGAGCGCCCGATGACGGCCCACGTCGCCACCGCCGAGGAACGCGCGACACTGTGGCCAAGGGTCACCGCGGCCTACAAGGGGTACGCGGACTACCAGACGAAAACCACCCGCGAGATCCCCTTGGTCCTCCTCACGCCGAGAAGCTGACTGCGCGCGCTCATCGCTTGGCGCGACTCCGTCGCAGCGAAGGTGTGCGCTACACCAGCGCTGCCCGGAACTCCGTGGGACTCGTCCCGCGGAGCCGCTTGAACGCCGCGCTGAAGCCGAAGGCATCGGAGTAGCCGACGGTTGTCGCCACCTGCGCGACGCTGCGGGCGGGGTCGGCGAGCAGTTCCTCGGCTTCGGCCATTCGCCACTCGGTGAGGTAGGCCAGTGGCGGTTCGCCCATCACCTCACTGAAGCGCCGGGCGAACAGGGCGCGCGAGACCGCCGCCTCGGTGGCCAGGCTCGCCACGGTCCAGCGGTGGAACGGCCGGTCGTGGATGGCGGTGAGCGCGGGGCCGACGATCGGGTCGGCCATCCCGCGGTACCAGGCGGGCGCGCAGTGTTGCTGTTCGGCGAGCCAGGAGCGCAGCGTGCAGACCAGCGCCCAGTCCAGCAGCCGGTCCATCAGCGCCTGCGAGCCCGCGCTGAAGCGCACCGCGTCGGCGGCGGATCGTTCCAGCCACAAACACATCTCAGGGTCTTCGTGGACCACCATCACCTGCGGCAGCGCCCGCAACAGCCGCTCGTGGCGTCGCCCCGAGGCGCGATAGGCGCCTACCAGCAGCGAAGTCTCCTCCGGTGCGCCCTCTTTCGCGGGCGCGTCGATCAATTCGGGTACCGCACAGTCGAAATCGGCGGGACCGAAGCCGTCCGGCACGAAACAGGACAGCTCGTAGCGCGCGTGCGGACTGTCCAGCGCGGCGGGAGTATCGACCAGATGGAACGGTTCACCTGCCTGCACGAGCGCGGTGTCACCGGCGATCAGACTCGTGCGTGAGCCATCCGCGAGCACCAGCGTGCCGCCACCACGCAGCACCGTCACCATGATCAGCGGAGCACGGTCGGCGAAGCGAATCGTCCACGGTGGGCGCAGCACAGCATGGGCGACGACCGATCCTTCGGCACGAATGCCGCTCAGCAACGAACTCAACGGGTCCACAGCACCAGCGTAGACGAATTCCTATCGACCCGAGATGATCAGCCATAGATCGTCCACGCATTTCGCGGTTGACTCGATACACCGGGCCGAACAGCCCGCACCACGATCGAACAGGAGCTCACCGTGACCCAGTCCGCCGCCACCACGACTGCCACCGCCGAACTGACCACCACCGGATCGAGCACCGCCGACTCCGCACCGACCGCGCTCGTCGTGCTCGGCCACCATCGCGCCGACTCGCTGTCGGCCCATATCGCGGGCCGGGCCGTCGACCGGCTCACCGCCGCCGGCTACGCCATCGATTTCCTCGATCTGCACGCCGAGAATTTCGACCCGAGGATGACCGTGGCCGACCAGCCCGAGTGGGGCAACCGCGACAAGGTCTACTCCCCCACCGCCGAGGCGCACATGCGGCGCGTGCTGGCCGCCGACGTCATCGTCGTGGTGTTCCCGGTCTATTGGCAGAGCGTGCCCGCGATGCTCAAGGGCTGGATCGATGCTGTCTGGAACTACGGTTTCGCCTACGGCCGCAGCAAGCCACGCCTGGCGGGCAAGCGCATCCTGTGGCTCGGATTGGCCGGTGCCACAGCCGGTGACGCGATTGTCCCCGGCATGCAGCAGCTGCTGGAGGCCCAGCTCAACGTGGGTCTGGCCGAATACGCCGGTATCGCGATTTCCCGGGTCGGGCTGCTCCCCGACGCCGAGGAGCAGCCCCAAAGTATCGATGCCGAGGGCAATCTCGTGATCGGCGAGGCGATCAGCGGCGACGCGCGGACCACCCACTACGCCGCCTTCGAGGCAAAAGCCGAAGCCTTCGTCGACGACTTGCTCGCCCTCGACCTGGTCAATGCTTGATATACGAGATCCCTACTCCGACAACGCCATCGACGCGTACACGCGCTGACCACCCGGCGTGATCGGCGCGCACCGGACGATCGGCCCGACTGCGCAGTGACCCTCCCTGGTCACTGCGGGGTCGGGCCTGCGGCCTGATCGCCTCGTTCGGTTCCAGGATGACCCGGGACGTAGCCCGGTTGAATACGGTCACAGACCGGCGAGACCGTCGCGCAGGACTCCGTAGAGCTCGGTGGGGTTGCCGGATTCTGCGGCGGACTTGTCGATCAGGTCGATGGCGGCGGCGGTGAACTCGTCGCTCTGCGGCTGCACGTAGTCCGCCGGATTGTCGATGCCCGCCGCAAACCCTTCCAGCAAGGTCGCCATCGTCTGCAGGAACGGCCCCATCAACTCGGCCAGGCGCGCGGCCGAGCCACCCGTGGAGCGGACCATCGCGCCGCCCTGACGGAACGCGGCGAACATGGCGTACATGCCGCCGAGGATCGAGACGTCGTACATGGCGGCGGCACCGAGATCCTCGCCGACGAATTCGGCGCGACCGAACAATTCCAGCACCGCGCGGAATCGCTCGAATCCGGCGACGGCACCGCTGTAGAGCACGAAAGCCGCAGGTCCACCGATCATTTCGGGCACCGCCATGATGCCGCCGTCGATCAGCTCGACCGCCTCGGCCTCGGCCCAGCGACCCAGCGAGCGCGCCTGCTCCGGCGAGGTGGTGGTCAGATTGACCACCACCTTCCCGCGCACCTGCGCCGCGGCGGGCTCGAGGTGTTCGCGCACCGCGGCGTCGTCGAGCACGCACAGGATCACCAGGTCCCCCGCCGCCATCGCCTCGGCGGCATTCGCCGCGACCTTCGCGCCGTGAGCCACCAATGCCTCGGCCCGCGCCGGGGTGCGGTTCCATACCGTCACCTCATGGCCGCCCGCCAGCAGAGCCTTCGCCAGCGCGGCACCCATCGCGCCGAGTCCGATCACCGAAACATGCTGTGCTGCAGTCTGGTTGGCCATTGTTCTCCTTGTTCCGAAGTTCTTCGCTGCCGCTCGGCAACGCACTCCTAGAATCTAGGGTTACACTACAATCGACAAGTACCGACTATGAAGTGCAATACCCACCAAAAGGTAAGTAAGGCGACCATGAAGCTGCGAGAACGTCCCTATTCCTGCGGTATCGATGCCGCGCTCGACGTTGTCGGCGGGAAGTGGAAGGCGCTGATCCTGTGGGCCCTTTCCACCGGCACCCAACGCTTCGGCGACCTGAAACGGCTGATCCCCGGCGTGACCGAGAAGATGTTGATCCAGCAGCTACGCGAGCTCGAACACGACGGCATCATCGGCCGCGAGGTCTACGCGCAGGTGCCCCCGAAGGTCGAGTACTCGCTCACCGAACGGGGGGTGTCACTCAACGCGGCGCTGGTCACCCTCGGCGCCTGGGGCAACGAGAACTTGGAACATATCTGCGCGGTCAAGGGTGTGGACGCACCCGTGCACTGACGCGATACTCCAACGGCCCATCGACCGGCGCCGCCGCGGATCAAGCCTGATTCCACCGCCGGCCGGTGATGCGTTCGTAGGCCTCTTCGTACTTGCGACGCGTCCCCTCGACGACGTCGGCGGGGATCTCGGGGCCCGGATATTCCTTGTTCCAGCCGGTCGAGGTCGACCAGTCGCGCACGAACTGCTTGTCGAAGGAGCGCTGGGCCCGGCCCGGCTCCCACTCGTCGGCCGGCCAGAAGCGGGAGGAATCCGAGGTCAGCACCTCGTCACCGAGGGTGAGAACATCACCGTCCCAACCGAATTCGACCTTGGTGTCGGCCACGATCACGCCCGCCTTCGCCGCGTGCTCGGCTCCGCGCGAGTAGATCTCGAGGGTGAGATCACGCAGCTTCTCGGCCACCTCGCGACCCTCTTGATTCACCACATCGGCGAAGCTGATCGCCTCGTCATGGCCTTCGGAAGCCTTGGTCGACGGGGTGAAGATCGGCTCGGGCAATTTGTCGCCGTCACGCAGCCCGGCAGGCAACGCGATCCCCGACACGGTCCCCGACCGCTGGTACTCCTTCAGCCCCGACCCGGTCAGATATCCCCGCGCGATGCACTCGACCGACAGCATCTTCAACGGCTTCACCCGAATCCCACGCCCGGCGAACTCGGCGGGCACGTCGGTCGCCGAGACCACGTGATTCGGAATCCCGGTGAAGTACTCGAACCACCAGTTCGACAGCTGCGTCAACAACGCGCCCTTGTCCGGAATCGGCGTCGGCAGCACCACGTCATAGACCGAAACCCGGTCCGACGCGACGAGCAGCAGGGTATCGCCGTCCTCGTAGAGGTCACGAACTTTCCCGGCGTGCACATGCTTCAACGTCGAGCCTCCGAATCCTGGGTCCACATACTGAGTATGTACGAACTCTACAGACGGCCCCGAGCACCGAATCACGCCTGGTCACCGCGACGCGGAGCCGGTCACTTCCCTCGTGATGCTCGCCACGGCCGCAGTGTGGTCGCACCACCGTCGTAGCGGCCTGGGCGAGAAACTCGTGAGCGGGGGCCGACGGCAAGTGGCATTGTGGACGCCGAACTACCGTGCCGTGTTCGTCGACGACGAAGGAGATCAATGTCCGCCCCGAATCTCACCCGCGACCAGGCGGTCGAACGCGCGGCCGTGGTGGCCGTGCAGAACTACCGGATCGAACTCGACCTCACCGATCAGCCGCGCGGTGCCGGGTCCGAGGTGTCGGACACGTTCGGGTCGAAGACCACTGTCACCTTCACCGCCACTCCCGGCGCGAGCACGTTCATCGACCTGGTGGCGCCGCGGGTGCGCTCGGCGGTGCTCAACGGGGTCGCGCTCGAGGTGACCTCGTATGACGAGTCCGCCGGGATCGCCTTGCCGGAGCTGGCCGAGAACAACGAGCTGGTAGTCGAGGCCGAGTGCGAGTACTCGCACACCGGTGAGGGTCTGCACCGGTTCGTCGATCCGACCGACGACAAGGTGTACCTGTACTCGCAGTTCGAGACCGCCGATGCCAAGCGGATGTTCGCCTGCTTCGATCAGCCCGACCTCAAGGCCACCTTCGACATCGTCGCCACCGCGCCCGCGGACTGGGTGGTCATCTCCAACGGTGCCGATATCGAGCAGCACACAATCGGCGCGGTCGTGCGCCACACCTTCGCCACCACCCCGCGGATGAGCACCTACCTGGTCGCCATGATCGCGGGCCCGTACGCGAAGTGGTCCGACACCTTCACCGACGCGAGCGGCGAAATTCCACTTGGTCTGTACTGCCGGTCCTCGCTGGCCGAGTACATGGACGCCGAACGGCTGTTCACCGAGACCAAGCAGGGTTTCGAGTTCTACCACAACAACTTCGGCGTGCCCTATGCCTTCGGCAAGTACGACCAGCTGTTCGTGCCGGAGTTCAACGCGGGCGCGATGGAGAACGCCGGCGCTGTCACCTTCCTCGAGGACTACGTGTTCCGGTCCAAGGTGACCCGCGCGTCGTACGAGCGTCGCGCCGAGACCGTGCTGCACGAGATGGCGCACATGTGGTTCGGCGACCTGGTCACCATGAAGTGGTGGGACGACCTGTGGTTGAACGAGTCGTTCGCGACCTTCGCCTCGGTGCTGTGCCAGGCCGAGGCCACCGAATACACCAGCGCCTGGACCACTTTCGCGAATGTGGAGAAGTCCTGGGCCTACCGCCAGGACCAGCTGCCCTCGACCCACCCGATCGCCGCCGACATCCCCGACCTGCACGCGGTGGAGGTCAATTTCGACGGCATCACCTACGCCAAGGGCGCTTCGGTCCTCAAGCAGCTCGTGGCCTACGTGGGGCTACAGCCGTTCCTGGCCGGTCTGCGTGCCTACTTCGCCGAACATGCCTACGGCAACGCCACTTTCGACGATCTGCTCGCCGCGCTGGAGCAGGCGTCGGGGCGTGACCTGTCGGACTGGGGCGCGCAGTGGCTCAAGACCACCGGCCTCAATATCCTGCGCCCCGATTTCGCCGTCGCGGCCGACGGCACGTTCTCGAGCTTCGCGGTCGTGCAGGAAGGCGCCGCGCCGGGCGCGGGCGAGTACCGGGTGCACCGGATCGCGGTCGGTGTCTACGACGATGTCGACGGAAAGCTGGTGCGCACCAACCGCGTCGAACTCGACCTCGACGCCGCCGGGCGCACCGAGGTGCCCGAGCTGGTCGGCGTGCCGCGCGGTGCGCTGGTGCTGGTCAACGACGACGACCTCACCTACTGCTCGCTGCGTCTGGACCCCGATTCCCTCGACGTGGTCGTGCAGCGCGTCGGTGACATCGCCGACTCGCTGCCGCGCACGCTGGCCTGGTCGGCGGCCTGGGAGATGACCCGCCAGTCCGAGATGAAGGCGCGCGATTTCGTCGCTCTCGTGCAGCGCGGGATCGGCGCCGAATCCGAGATCGGAGTGGTGCAGCGGCTACTCATGCAGGCCAGCACCGCCATCGGGAGCTACGCCGATCCGGAGTGGGCCGACCAGGTCGGCTGGCCGGAATTCGCCGACCGGCTACTCGAACTGGCTCGCGGTGCCGAGGCGGGTTCGGACTACCAGCTGGCCTTCGTCAACGCGCTGACCGGGGCAAAGCTGGAATCACGCCACCTCGACGCACTGGCGCGGCTGCTCGACGACGATCCGAGCGCGGCAGGTCTGGCCGGACTCACCATCGACACCGATCTGCGCTGGCGCGTCGTCACCGCACTGGCGGCGGCAGGCCGGATCGACGCCGGCGGTGTCGATTCCCCGACCATCGACGCCGAACTCCAGAACGACCCGACCGCGGCAGGCAAGCGCCAGGCAGCCACGGCAGCCACCGCGCGCCCGATCGCCGAGGTCAAGGCGCAGGCTTGGCACACCGTGATGGCCGACGACTCCGTCCCCAACATCACCGCCCGCGCCATCGTCGGCGGCTTCGCCCCCGCCGGCCAGGGCGCGTTGCTCGCCCCATACGTGGACAAGTACTTCGCCGACATCTCCGCCGTATGGGAACGCCGCTCGAGCGAAGTCGCCCAAACCGTCGTGATCGGCCTGTACCCCCACTGGGCGATCACCGAGGAAGCCGTCGCCAAGGCCGACGAATTCCTGTCCGGCAACCACCCGCCCGCCCTGTACCGCCTGGTCTCCGAAGGCCGTGCCGGCATCGAACGCTCCCTGCGCGCAAGGGAATTCGACGCCAAGTAGAAACGCACCAGGGAGGGCGGCGGACACAATGCCGCCGCCCTCCCCGCGTACCAGCCACACCACCCCCAACACCAACTCACCCCGGTCCGCAGCCCACCGACTCCCAGCTACACCGGCCGCCCCAAAGACCGCACCCCTACCGCACTTCCAACCACACCGGCCACCCCAAAGACCGCACCCCTACCGCACTTCCAACCACACCGGCCACCCCAAAGACCGCAGCCCTACCGCACTTCCAACCACACCGGCCACCCCAAACCCGCAGGCCTACCGCACTTTCAGCCGCAGCGGTTACCCCAAACCCGCAGGCCTACCGCATTCCAGACCACACCGTGCACATGGCCTGTCCCCGTCTTCCACACCCCACAAAACCCACCCACCGCACTCCCGACCCCTAGGGAGGGACGGCCACGAAGTGGCCGGTCGCGGCCGGGTCGCCGGTTAGGCGCCGGTGCGTAGGCGACGAAGGAGCAAGCACCGGTGCCTAACCGGCGGCCCCTAGGGGCCGCGACTCGAGCGCGCCAGCGCTCCAATAAACACAGCCAGCGCCTCTAGGACTACTCAAACCCCGGAGCTCTGCCATACCAACACGTCCTGGGTCTACTCAAACCCGCGCCCCTGCCACACACACACACGTCCCGGGCCTATCCAACCCGCCGGAGCCCAGCCAGACAGCCCCCTGCGACCACCCGAACCCCAGCCCCCGCAGAACACGCTGCTGAGAGCAGATCCGCCCACAGCAGCATTACCAGCGAACCACCATGCAAACGAGGCACCGTGGACCCATGGCACACGACGAGAAAACCCCGATGTTCAGCTGGCGGGCCCGCGAGCAACTGTTCGGCCGCCGCATCCTCGTCCTCGACGGCCCCCTCGACGACGACAACGGCACCCTGCTGATCACCCAACTACTCACCCTCGGCGCCCAGAGCCCCGAGGCCGGGATCTCACTGTGGATCCACTCCCCCGGCGGTTCCGTCCCGTCGATGCTGGCGATCCGCGACGTGATGCGGCTCGTGCCGTGCGAGGTGTCCACCCTGGCGCTCGGATTAGCTTGCAGCGCAGGGCAATTCCTGCTCTCCTCCGGCGCACCGGGTAAGCGGTACGCCCTGCCGCACGCCCGCGTCCTCATGCACCAGGGGTCGGCGGGAATCGGTGGCAGCGCAGTGGAGGTGGAAGTGCAGGCCGACGACCTGCGCTACACCGTCGACACCGTGCTCGGCCTCATCGCGGAGGACACCGGCCAGCCGTTCGACCGTGTGTACGAGGACTCGCTGCACGACCGCTGGTTCACCGCACCCCAGGCACTCGAGTACGGGTTCATCGACCACATCGTCGAATCGTTCGACCAGGTCGTCCCGAACCGTCACCGCATCGGGATCACCGCATGATCTGCTTCCCGCGCCGACAGCGGCCACTGATCGCGCACGCACATGGGTAGCTCACCGGGTGCGAGCGCACACGACCAACAGCACGACCGCCTGCCGCCGACACGATCCACGAGGCAGACGAATCAGGCAGAAATACTCGGAGAGGGCCGGATCTCATGACGTACACGATTCCGAACGTGGTGTCCCAGCATCGCGGCGGTGGTGAGCGAATCACCGACATCTACTCGCACCTGCTCAGCGAACGCATCGTCTACCTGGGCACTCCCATCGACTCCGGCGTCGCCAACGCCCTCATCGCCCAGCTCCTGCACCTGGAATCCGACAGCCCCGGCCAGGCGATCAGCCTCTACATCAACTGCGAAGGCGGCGACTTGTCCGCCATGCTCGCCGTCTACGACACCATGCGATTCATCAAGGCGCCGGTGCACACCACCTGTGTCGGACAGGCGATCGCGGTCGGTGCCGTTCTCCTCGCGGGTGGCGCGGCCGGTCATCGGGCGATGCTCCCGCATACCCGAATCGTGTTGCACCAGCCCGCGACTCGCGGCCAGGGCACGATTCCCGACCTGATCCTGCAGGCCGACGAGATTGTCCGCATGCGTGCGGCGATCGAGGCGATCCTGTCCAAGCACACTGGTCAGACCCCGGAAACCCTGCGCCGCGATACCGACCGCGACCGGGTGTTCACCGCCGACACCGCACTCGAGTACGGACTGGTCGACCAGGTACTGCACGAGCGGGACTGATCGGGAGCCGAGACTACGCTGGGAGTTCACAACACCGCTCGAGCGGTGGACATTCGACCGAGATCCGGATTGTATACGCCCAGCGTGGGATCCCGGCTCGAGCCCCTGTACCCGAGCCGGGTTGACCTGATACCTACTGCTTTTCGATGCGGTCCAGGTAGACGCGGCGGACCTTGTCGTCGACCCCGTTGATCGCGGCATCGTCGTTGGCAGCTTTGCGGATGGCCCGCAACACCGGCTCCGGCACCAGGCCCGACGCGTTCGCCATCAGCCCGACATACCCGGGCACCGCCGTCTCGGCTGCCCGAGTCCTGACCGAGCGGACAACCGCGGCGGCGATGTCCTCGGGATCGACGGCGGGCAGGATGCCGTAGTCGATGCCGGAGCTGAGTTCGGTGCGCACCGCCGACGGCAGCACCGCACTCACGCTGACACCGGTGCCATCCATTTCCAGCCGGGTGGCGGCGGTCAGGCCGACCACCGCGTACTTGCTGGCGTTGTACACGGCGAGGCCCTTGAGCGGGAACTTGCCCGCCAGCGAGGCGACGTTCACGACATGGCCGTAGCCGCGCGCGACCATGCCGGGCAGTGCCAGCCGCATGCCGTGGATGACGCCGTAGACGTTGACGTCCATCGTGAGCTGGTCGATGCGGTCGGACTGCGCCAGGAACGGGCCGTTCGGCATCACGCCGGCATTGTTCACCAGCACGTCGAGCGGGCCGTGCCATTGGGCGACCGCATCGAGAAACTGTGCGTAGGAAGCCTTGTCGGTGACGTCGAGCGCGTGGCCCATCGCGTGGTCACCGATCTCGGTGGCGGCCTGTACCGCCAGCGCTTCATCGAGGTCACCGAGCGCGACATAGGCGCCCGCCTCGACGAACGCATTGGCGGTGGCCAGCCCGATGCCGCGGGCGGCACCGGTGATCGCGATCGTCGCGCCTGCGAGATCGATCCGTGGGTAGCTCATCGTGTGGCCTCTCGTCTGGTGGTCGGTCTGCGGGTCGCGCACCCGATGGTGATCGACGTGCGCGCGGTGGAAGCGCTCACGCGGGCACTGTCACGTCGGTGATGGTGAAGTCGGCGGGGTCGAACGCGCTGACGCGGGTGGTGAGTTCGCCGGTGGACCAGGGCCAGCTGAAACTGTTGCGGCCGTTGGCGTCCATGTAGTAGCTCTGGCAACCGCCCGCGTTGTAAACGGTGCCCGCGAGCGCGGCCTGCACCTGGTCGACGTAGCGCGCCTGCACCTCGGGCCGCACGTCCAGCCCCGCCCAGCCTTCGCGCCGGGCGCTCTCGATTGCCGAGACGAGGAAGGCGACCTGGGCTTCCAGGATGGCGAACGCCGAGGAGTGGCCGGTGCCGAGGCTGGGGCCGAGCACGGTGAACGCGTTGGGGAAACCGGTGGTGACGGTGCCGAGATAGGCCTCGGGCGAGCCCTTCCAGTGCTCGGCCAGGGTGCGGCCGTCGGCGCCGCGGACGATGTCGGCCAGCGGGGTGTCGAGGATGTGGAAGCCGGTACCGAGGATGACGGCGTCGACCTCGACGGTGGTGCCGTCGGCACCGACCACGGTGTTGCCTCGGAATTCGGCGACGCCGGTGGCGTGCACGTCGACGTTGTCGCGGGTCAGCGACTGGAGGTAGCTGTTGGAGAACAGGATTCGCTTACAGCCGAGCAGATAGTCCGGCGTCAGCTTCGCCCGCAGTGCCGGATCACGCACCACGGCACGCAGATACGCCGACCCCACGGCCTGCACGGTCTGCATCAGCGGCCGTGGATGCCGGAACGCGACCCCGAGAGCCTCCATCAACGCGTACTCGGTCGATCGCAAGGCCTTGTGCGCGAACGGGAATCGCCGCATCACCTTCTTCTCGAAGCCGGGTACGCGGTGATCGAGCTTGGGCAGCACCCATTGCGCGGTGCGCTGGAACAGGTGCAGTTCGGCGACCTCGGGCACGATCGCGGGCACGAATTGCACCGCGGACGCACCAGACCCCACCACCGCGACCCGCTTGCCACGCAGGTCGTAGTCGTGTTTCCAGCGCGCGGAATGGAAGACCTCGCCGGGGAATTCGGCCAGCCCCGGGATCTCGGGCAGGTTCGGTTCGTTCCACGGACCCGCGGCCGACACGACGAAGCGGGCGCTCAGCGGGCCCTCGCTGGTCTCCAGCCGCCACAGTTGCGCGGCCTCGTCGAACCGCGAACCGACCACCTCCACCCCGAAGCGGGTGTGCTCGACCAGCCCGTGCTCGCGCGCCACCCGATCGACGTAGGCGAGGATCTCGGGCTGGGTCGCGAACAGCCGCGACCACTCAATGTTGGGCGCGAAGGAGAACGAGTACAGGCCGGAGGGCACATCGCACGCGCAGCCGGGATAGGTGTTGGCTCGCCAAGTGCCACCGAAGGTTTCGGCCTTCTCGACGATCACCACATCCTCGACACCGGCCTCGATCAACTTGATCGCCGCGCAGATGCCGGAGACACCCGCTCCGATCACAACGACCTCGTGCTGGCGGCTCATGCGACTTCTCCTTCGAACGAAACAAATGGTGCGCCGATCCCGGCGCCGGTGCTGACGGAATCCGCGACCCAGCCGGTCGGGCGGATCATGCGGGTCGGCCCGCGAGGGTGGAAGCGCGCAGCGCATCGGCGACCCGGGCCGGGACACCGCGACGGGCCGCGGCGAGGGTGGCGGGACGGCGGGCCGAATCCATGAAGTTCGCGCCCATGGCGGCGTGCTCCTCGGGGCCGGGTTCGACCCGGATCACGCGGGTGCCCGCGGCGCGCAGCAGGGCCACTTCGCGGTCGAGGCCGCGGGTCATCTGCGCGCGGAGCAGGCGTTCGACGCGGTTCAGGCCGGTGGCCGGTGCGCCGCCCTCGGACGTCATCGGGGCGATGACCACCACCTCGTCGAGTTCCAGTGGCAGCAGCAGATCGGCCGACACCGACGACACCGTACCGCCGTCCACATAGTCCTTCCCGCCGATCCGCGCAGGCGGGAACCAACCGGGGATGGCCCAGGACGCGGCGATCGCGTCACCCAGGTCGACCGGCGCCGAACCAGTCGGATCTCCGGCCGTCGCGATGCCGCTGCCCCTTCGGTTCGCGCCGAAGGCGACTCGCGTGCCTGTTGCCGTGTCGGCGCCCACCACCCAGGTCGCGGGATGGCTCACCCAGCCGCTCGGGTCGGCGAGCGCCTGGCCGAACGATCGCAACCAGTCGGCGTCACCGCGGCCACACGGAAGGAGTCCGGCCAGCGCGGAGTAGGGCGAACGAGCGCGCAGACCGGCACCGACCAGGCCGAGGCCGGGGAATCCGAGCCTCGGAAGCGGGGGGAATTTGCCGGGGTCGACGGCAATGTGGGCGGCCAGGATCGGGTCGGCGCCGGGGGCTTTGCCGAGGGCGGCGAGCAGGTCAGCGGGGGTGCGGCCGGAGCCGAGGGCCGCGACGAGTTCCGCGCCCGCGGAGGTGCCGATCAGGACATCGGCGGTGCGGGTGTCCCAGTTCATCGCGCGTTCGACGGCGTCGAGGGCTACCGCGGTCCAGGCGAAGCCGAGCAGGCCACCGCAGCCGATCGCTAAGCCACGTCGTGTTGTCATATTTCGAATACTAACGGTATTTGAATTCCAGCGGTAGCCCATCTTGCTAAACTCCTGCACATGGCCAGGATGACGCGCAAGGAGTCGCACGCTCTCACGCGTGAACGACTGGTCGAGACTGCCAAGCGGCTGTTCATGGCCGACGGCTACAACGTGACCCCGCTGGAGAAGGTGGCCACCGAGGCCGGGTTCTCCAAGGGCGCGGTGTACTCCAACTTCGCGACCAAGCACGAATTGGGCCTCGCCGTGCTCGATGTCGTGCACGTGGAGCGCGCGCAGTCGCTCGTGGACGCGATGCTGCCGCACGACACGATGGCGGCGCGGATCGAAGGTTTCGCGCGATGGGCCGACGAGAACATCGGTGATGTCGGCTGGACCGCGCTGGAGGTCGAGTTCGCGACGAGCACCCGGCACATGCCCAAGATCCGCACCGAGCTCGCCGATCGCCGACGCACCCTGACGACGATGCTCGCCACGGTGATCCAGACACAGGCCGATCAGCTCGGCCTCGAACTCCCGATTGCCGCCGAAGATGCCGCGCTGCAACTACTCTCGCTCGGCATCGGCCTCGGGGTGCAACGCGCGATCGACCCCGAACTCCCCGTCAGCGCGATCGTCGATCTACTCCGCAGCCAGATCGCCGCCGCGCGAACAAGCGCGTCAGTGGACGGTTGATCGCCAGGACATCTCGCAAGCGTCGTCCGAGCGGAAAAGCACATGACCGGTTGATCTCGATGGACAGCGACAGGCGATGCCGCTGCGAACAGGTGCAAATCAGGCGGCGAGCAGGACGGCGTTCGGAGCCAGCGACATCGGGCCCGCGTGGGAGGGGGCGATCTGGCGTTGCCCGCCCAGAACCACCGCACGCGCCGGCACAAGTGCGTACCTACGCATCGATTCGGCCACCTGGGCGACCAGTTCGCCCAGCGACGTACCGAGGGCACCGGCCAGCGCGGCGATCATCTCGCTGGACGGCTCTTTGCGCCCGCGCTCGACTTCCGAGAGGTATTGCGGCGAGATACCCGCGCGACCAGCGGTGTCGACGAGTGTGGAGCACTGCTCCAAACGCAGGGCCCGCAGGCGTTCGCCCAGTGCCTCACGCCAGAGTGGTTCCGGCCGCGACCGCTGTTCGCCGCGTCCGCCTGGAATCACCCGCAACCCGTTGTGCTCGCCCATACTCCGAGCGTAGGGATACCGGCACCGAAACACCCGGCTCTTCTGCTCTCGGCGTAACCGAGGTACAAACCTCACCGATTGATGCCGAAGCAGGTGTCGGCCCAGCCGAGGGCGTCGGCGAAGGAGGCGGAGACGATTTCGCTGTGGTCGACGTCGTCGTATTTGCGGTAGTCGACCGACTCGCCGCGTGCCTGCTGTTCGGCGACCATCGCATCGGTCGCGTTCAGCGGGACGGTGAGGTCGGAACGGCCCTGGAGAACAAGGACCGGAACGGTGAATCGGAGGCCGCTCGGGTCGTTGTCGTCGAGGACTCGCAGCAGCCCCGAGACGTCGCCGTCGGAGGTGAAGACGTCCTTCGCCGACAGACCGCCCCACTTGCTCTTGTCGCGCAGTCCGCCGGTGCATTCGGAGTCGGCGACCGGCAGCAGGGACTGCGCACGGCCGGTGAGGAATCGGGCGGGGTCCACATC
Source organism: Nocardia sp. FBN12 (assembly GCF_054031145.1). Lineage (NCBI taxonomy): Bacteria > Bacillati > Actinomycetota > Actinomycetes > Mycobacteriales > Nocardiaceae > Nocardia > Nocardia sp. FBN12. The sequence goes on along the minus strand of NZ_CM132926.1, from coordinate 297,459 downwards.
GGTCACTGTCTGGGCGCCGCGAACCAACAGCGGTAGGTACACCGACACATCGCCGGTACCGAGTTTGCCCAGCGGATTCGACGCCGCCCACTTCGCCATGCGCACCTGTTCGCCCAGGTGCGAGGCGGGTGCCAGCGCGATGGCCCCGAGCAACGGCGAATTCGGCGTCCAGCCCTTGGCGTCGACGGCGGCGAACAGGGCCGCGTGACCACCTTGGGAATGCCCCATCGCCACCCAGCGTGATCCGACCGACTTGTCGATTTCCCTTGCCGCCGTGGCGATATCGGCCATCGCCCGCTGTTCGGTCTCACCGATCATGTACCCGTGACCGCCCGGCGTCCCCAAGCCCTGGTAGTCGGTTCTGGCGACCGCGTACCCCTTGGCCACCCAGCGAGCCTGTTCGTCTCGGCTCGGCGAGGAACCTTCGGAGCGCGAGGCCGCGCAGACATCGGCGACCCCGGTGCTACCCGGCCCCCAGGAAATGAGCGGCCAACCACCCGCGGGCGCAACACCTTCGGGCACCGCGAGCGTTCCTGACACCGCGACGGGCTTCTCCTGCGCATCCAGCGACCGGTACAGCGTCAGGTAGTTGCGGGCGCCGGGCACGACCTGCGCCCCGGTGAGTGGCTGCGAGCGGATCACCGAACCACGCTGCCCCGGAATCGATTCCGCGCTGGGGTTGTAGAACGCGGAAAGAGGTGCGGCGGCGGCGAATTCGACCGGCTGACTGTCCTGCGCGCAGGACGACGCCGTCAGCGCCAGGCACGCCGCCGCGAGCACCCGAGTGATACGTGCGTGCAAGTTTCCCCCCGATATGCCGACGGCCGACGATGTGGCCGATAGACCGCCGACCAGGTTACTCGATGCCATCCGGACGGCCGGGCACCCCCGATGCCCAGCCGTCCACCGAGCTCAGCGCACGACCCGGCCGAGGAAGTCGTGGATCAGCGCGGCGATCTCGGGTCCGTGCGTCTCCAGCGCGAAGTGGCCCGCGTCGAGCAGATGCAGTTCGGCGTCGGGCAAGTCACGCAGGTAGGCGCGGGCACCGTCGGCGCCGAAGATCTCGTCGTGCTCGCCCCAGGCGATGAGTGTCGGCGGCCGGTGCTCGGCGAAGTACTTCTGGAAGCCGGGGTAACCGTCGAGGTTGTTCTTGTAGTCGAAGAACAGTTGCAGCTGGATCTCCTTGTTGCCGGGACGGTCCAGGTAGGACTGGTCGAGGGTCCACGTATCCGGGCTCACCAACGCGAGCCGGTCGGCCGGAACACCGTGCGTGTACTGCCATTTCGTGGCGTCGAGCTCGAGCAGCTTGCGCACTTCGGGCTCATGGGTGACACGGTCGGTCGCGTGCGCGAACAGCACCTCCCAGAACGGGGTGAAGCCCGCCATATAAGCGTTGCCGCTCTGGGTGATGATGGCGCTGACCCGCTCGGGGTTGCGCGCGGCGATCCGCAGACCGATGGGGGCGCCGTAGTCCTGGATGTAGAGCGCGAAGCGTTCGATGCCGAGGGTGTCGAGCAGTTCGCGGGTGAGCTCGGTGAGCTTGTCGAAGGTGTAGTCGAATTCGTCGACCGATGGCATCGACGACTGGCCGAAGCCCAGGTGATCGGGGGCGATCACGTGATAGTCGTCGGCGAGCGCAGGGATGAGGTTGCGAAACATCGCCGAGGTGGACGGGAAGCCGTGCAGTAGAAGCAGAGTCGGCTTGTCCGGGTCGCCCGCCTCGCGATAGAAGAGGGACTGCCCCTGGATCTCGACGGTGTGGTGGCTGATCTGGTTCATCATGGCATTTCCTAACTCGCTAAATTGATTTCAGCGGTTAGAACCTGACAGGCGGTGTCCGTATTCCTTCGTCACGAAAGTCCGCAAACACCAACGGCGCGTTCACCATGAGGTGAACGCGCCGTCCGGAAGAGAACGAGCTAGCGGCCGATCGCGGCGGCCATCACGCGGGAGGCCGAGATCAGGCCGTCGATCAGGTTGCCCTGACGGAACGAGGCCAGGGCGGCGGTGACGCCGAGCTGGCAGATGCGGTCGTTGGCGCGCTCGGCCACGTTCGCACCGGAGCGGACCTCGATCGCGCCCTGGTTCGGGGACACGGCGATGAGCACCGAATCGGCCGACTCCGGGGTGTTCGGCAGGATCGCGTCGGCACCGGCCGCCGGATCGGCGCCGAGGTCGCCGAGGTAGATGTTGAAGCGGACCTTGGTGGCGCGGGTCGCCTCGGTGAGCGCGTTGTCGAGGGAGATGCGCTCATGGTCGGTAAACGGCACCTCGTCGAACACGGTGCCCGGCTCGTGCACGCCGGACACGCGGCCGCTGCTGGTCAGCGCGAATCCGTGCGGCAGGTCGGCCTCGACCACCGCGGGCCAATTAGAACTTGCCACTTGCCCGGCCTCCGATCAGCTCCGCATGCGCGGTTTCGAGAGCCGCATGACTGCCATGCGGCTCGGCGGTGTGGTGACCCGCCGCAGCGGTCACCTCATCGGTCGCACTCCACAGCACCGGCCGGTGGGTCCACTTCTGCCCGAGTGCGAAGTGGGCCGGCTTCTCACCGGGGAATGGCTTACCGAGATAGGACAAGCCCGCGATCGCGAAGTAGATCGCGGCCGGGATGCCGACGAAGATCAGCACTGTCTCGAGAATGCTCACGCTCCAAAGGTAGACGATGCTGTGTAGTAGTTCATCCCCCGGCTGTCCCTAACGCGCGTGTCACACCAACCAGGCCGCCGCGTTCGGCGGCAACCGGTCGTCGGCGACGGGCGCGCTGGACAGCAGCACGTCCCCCGGTGGCAGCTGGATCGAGCCGTCGGAGGCGTTGAGCACACAGGTCAGCCCGCCTGGACGACGGAAGGCCAGGCAGCCGTCGGGACTGCCGTACCACTCGATCCGCTGACCCGCGAACTCCGGGCGGGTGGCACGCAGGTCGATCGCCAGTCGGTACAGCGACAGCGTCGAGTGCAGGGTTTCCAGTTGCGCTTCGACGGTGCGTTCGGCCCAGTCGGCCGGGATCGGCAACCACGGCGTGCCCTGGGTGAATCCGAACGGTGTGGTCGCGCCTTCCCACGGAATCGGCACCCGGCAACCGTCGCGGCCGCGTTCGGTGTGGCCGGTGCGCTCCCACACGGGGTCTTGCAGGACCTCGTCGGGCAGGTCGTCGACATTGGGCAGGCCGAGTTCGGCGCCGTTGTAGATGAACACCGCGCCGGGCAGGGCGAGTTCGACCATCATCATCGCCCGCGCCCGTGCGACGCCGGCCTTGCCGCCGCCGTAGCGGGTCACCTCGCGTTCGATGTCGTGGTTGGACAGCGTCCAGGTGGGCGGGGCGCCCGCGTCGGCGACCGCGTCGAGCGAGTGCGTGATCGCGTCGTGGACGCCCTGTGCGGTGAAGGGAGTCTCGGCGAGCCGGAAGTTGAACGCCAGGTGCAGTTCGTCGGGGCGGACGTACTCGCCGAAGCGGACGTTGTCGTCGACCCATACCTCGCCGATCGAGACCGCTGCCGGATAGTCGTTCAGCACCGTGCGGATACGGCGGTGTATGGCGTGCACGCCCGGGTTGTTGAAGCGGGGATCGTCGTCGTCGTGGACGAGCATCTTGGTCTCGACCTTGTCCATGTCGGGCAGGCCTTCGGGCTTGGCCATGCCGTGCGCGACATCGAGGCGGAAACCGTCGACGCCGCGGTCGAGCCAGAAGCGCAGGGTCTTCTCGAAGTCGTCGGCGATCTCGGGGTTGTCCCAGTTCAGGTCGGGTTGTTCGGGCGCGAAGATGTGCAGATACCACTGCCCCGGCTTGCCGTCGGGCTCGGTGATCCTGGTCCAGGCGGGGCCGCCGAAGATACTCGGCCAGTTGTTGGGCGGCTCTTCGCCGTTCTCTCCGCGACCGTCGCGGAAGATGTAGCGGGCGCGTTCGGGACTGCCCGGCGCGGCCTCCAATGCCTCGGCGAACCACACGTGTTCGGTGCTGGTGTGGTTGGGCACCAGATCCATCGTCACTTTGATCTCGCGGTCGTGCGCCTCGGCGATCAACTCGTCCAGCGCCGCCAGCCCGCCGAACAGCGGGTCGATATCGCGCGGATCGGACACGTCGTAGCCGCCGTCGGCCTGCGGTGACCGCATCACCGGACAGATCCACAGCGCGTCTACGCCCAATAGCTCCAGGTACCCCATCTTCTCGCGCACACCGCCCAGATCGCCGACACCGTCACCATCGGAGTCTGCGAACGAACGCGGGTAGACCTGATAGAACACGGCGGTTTTCCACCACGGAGCGGTGCTTGCTTCCCCCGGCACCGGCGAGGCAGGTGTCTGTGTCACACGTGCAATATTGCCAAAGTTCGCCCGGGATAATCATGTGAGGTGAGACTTTCTGCGAATCCCGCAAATAACCAGCGTTCGCCACGGTGCTGCGAAACATCGTGGTAAAAGGCGGCGTCGACCCGAAACCGGGGCGCTATCTGCTGGTCATCAGCGAACAGCAGGCACCCGTACCATCGGGGGAGGCGCCTACGGGGCGTTTTGGAGGGACGCTGCGGGAATACGGTGTACGCCTACTGGGGTCAGGCTGGAGCGTTCTGAAGGGACGCTGCGGGAATACGGTGTACGCCTGCTGGGGTCAGGCTGGGGAATTCTGGAGGGATGCTGCGGCCATTTGGAAGTAGTCGAGCAGGGCCTTGCGGTGTTCGTCGTCCAGGATCGACGGTTCGATCTCGCCGACCGCGATCCGCATGCATCGCATCCAGGCGTCGCGCTCGAGCGGTCCGATGACGAACGGGTTGTGGCGCATGCGCAGGCGTGGGTGTCCCCGCTCGTCGGAGTAGGTGCGCGGACCACCCCAGTACTGTTCGAGGAACATCCGGAACCGTCGCTCGGCCGGCCCGAGGTCTTCCTCGGGGTACAACGGACGCAGGATCTCGTCTGCGGCGACCTCTCGATAGAAGACCGACACCAGACGGCGAAACGTCTCCGCGCCGCCCACGGCTTCGTAGAAGGAGGTCGTTGTCTGCTCACCGGTACTCACGCGCTCCATTGTGCCCCGTTCACCACGGTCACGAACGCGCTGCCCTTCAACCACAGTTCATCCGGAAGTTTGAAAAATAGCCGTGCAATACCGGCAGAACCATGGTCAACTGGGGTCAGTATCGGCCCCAGATACCACATGATCCTGCCAATCATGAAATTGAGGTCAAGAAGATGAAGCAGCGACCGAGCGCCCGTTCACACGAGGCGCGCACGCACCGACAACTCCAGCCCGCCGACGTCCACAACCGTGGCTCGGGGGCTGTTCCGCTGCGTATCTTGTCCGATTCTCATCCGGGCGCACACGGTCATCACGACCTGCCGCATATCCCCGCGCCTCTGCACCTCGCCGGAGACCACGACGCCGCCGCATGGCGCAAACGCCGGGTTCTCCTCCTCAACGCCACTTACGAGCCGCTCACCGCGCTGTCCGCGCGTCGCGCCGTCGTCCTGCTGATCTGCGCCAAAGCCGACGCCGTCCACGACGATCCGGAAGGCCCGGTCCTGCACTCCGCGGGCTCGCAAGTCGCGATTCCCTCCGTCATCCGCCTGCGCACCTATGTGCGGGTGCCCTATCGCGCCCGCGTGCCGATGACCCGCGCCGCGCTCATGCATCGCGACCACTACCGCTGTGGATACTGCGGCGGCAAAGCCGAGACCATCGACCACGTGATCCCCCGCAGTCGCGGTGGCGAACACTCGTGGGAGAACTGCGTCGCCAGCTGCGCCCCCTGCAATCACCGCAAGGCCGACAAGATGCTGGCCGACCTCGGCTGGCACCTGCGCCATCCCCTGGTCTCCCCCAAGGGCCCGCACTGGCGACTGCTGTCCACCACCGCCGATCTGGATCCGATCTGGTTGCAGTACCTCGGCGAAGGAGCCGCCTGACACACTGCGGTCGATCGACTCAGGCGCTCTCGATGACCATCGTCGCCCAGGTTCCCGGTTCGAGGGCTTCGAAGATGTGCGGGAGATCGCCCAGGTAGCGGATGTAGTCGCCGGGGCGCATCTCCACGGGCTCGTCAGCCGGGCCCGCCATGGCGTGGCCCGCTGCCAACACGACATGTTCGACGACGCCGGGGCTGTGCGGATCCGAGCGGCGGGTGTGGCCGGGTTCGGCCGCGATGCGGTACACATCACAGCGGGTGTGTGACTGGCCCGCTGCGAGCAATGTCACCCGGTAGTCGGCATCGGCCGATGGGACGGGCGCGCCCTCGTCGGCGCGGATGACCTGCACATTGGCGCGCGGTGGGTCGAGCAGCCGGGAGAACGGCATCTCGAGCGCCACGCACAGCGCCCACAGGGTCTCCAGACTCGGATTGCCCGTGCCCGATTCCAGTTGCGACAGTGTGGATTTCGCGACGCCCGCGCGACTGGCGACCTCCGTCAGCGATAAGCCGGCGCGGCCGCGTTCACGACGCAGCGCCGCCGCGATCACCGCCTGGGGCGGTCCGACGACAGGGTCCTGCCGGTCCATCTACGCCTCCTGAGGGCTGGCGATACCGCGTTGACTTTACCCACCCCATGCGTTCAATATAAACAACATGCGTTCGATCTGGCGAACACTCGACCGGGGAACCGTGGCTGCCGTAGCCGCGGCGTGCTTTGCCGTCGGCCTGTTCGGTGTGTCCTACGGCGCGTCGACGATCGCGGCCGGGTTCCCGATGTGGATGCCGATCGTGATGGCGGTGACGGTGCTCGCGGGCGGCTCGGAGCTGCTGTTCTTCGGGATCGTCGCGGCCGGTGGTAGTCCGCTGGCGGCGGTGGTGGCCGGGCTGCTGCTCAATGCGCGGCATCTGCCGTACGGGCTGTCGGCGCCGGAGGTCTTCGGGAGCGGCTGGAAGCGGGTGCTCGGTATCCACGTCCTCAACGACGAGTCGGTGGCCTTCGCCACGGCCCCCGGCGATCAGGAGCGCAAACGTGCCGCGTATTGGGCATGCGGGATCGGCGTCGCGCTGTGCTGGCCGCTGGGCGCGACCCTCGGCGCGGCACTGGGTTCGCTGGTCCCCGATACGTCGGCGCTCGGACTGGACGCGGTGTTCCCGGTGATCCTGCTCGCGTTGATCCTGCCCGCACTGCGCGATCGTGCGACGTTGCGTCCGGTGCTGGTCGGCGCCGGGTTGGCGGTAGCCGTGACGCCGTTCGTGCCGGCGGGACTGCCGGTATTGATCGCACTGGCCGGACTGGTCTTCGCGCTCCGACCGCCCGCGACCGCTGCGGATCCGGTGACGGCATGAACGCGCCATATCTGCTGCCCGCGATGTTGGCACTGGCCGTCGGCACCTACGCCCTCCGCTGGACCGGGCCGGCGATGCGACACCGACTACGGTTGTCCCCCAGGGCAATTCACCTTCTCGACACCGGCGCTCTGATCCTGCTCGCCGCACTTGTCGCGACGGCGACTCTGCCGACCGGTTCCGGTCATCTCGGCGTCGCCCTTCCCGCAGGCGTCGCCATCGGCGGGGTGCTCGCCTGGCGCCGCGCTCCTTTGCTCGTCACAGTGCTGGCCGCGGCGGCCACCACCGCACTGCTACGACTCATCGGCGTGCACTGACCGCCCCTGGCGCCGCGGGCGCGATGCGATTCAGCTGGGCGACAACGGAATCCCACCGCCCAGCCGCCGAGCCACCGAGCCATAGCGCGCATCCAACCGCAACCAGGTCCGGGTCGCCCGAACCCGTACCAACTCCGAGGGCTGAATCCGCCGCGACTCCGTCTTCTCCCCCGCATGCGGTATGAAATCCATTGCGGTGAGCGCGAAGACCACGCGCATCGGCACCTGCACCTCGAGGTCGCCGGGACCGGTGACGGTGAGCACCGACTGATCGAGCAGCGACGCGGGCGGGCCCTTGGGCCCCCCGTGTTCGCGTGCCACGTCGGCGCCACGTTCGGCCAATTCGACGAGCGCTCGCGCGGGGATGTCGTCGACGTGGGTGAATCCATCTGTCGGCGGTAGCGCACCACGCCAGGCCGAGTCCAACGAGTAGCCGAGGTCGATCGGGTGGCCCGTGCCGAGCCCGGCGAGGACCATGTCCGCGCCGACGGTGACATCATCGACACCGAGTTCAGCGGTGATCGTGCGCACCGCGAGCGTCTCGAACCCCGTTGCGACCCAAGCTGATACAAGGCTGGACCCCCGCCGCCGCAACCGGACGACAGCGGCCGGATCCAGCCGGATGGCGCGGCTGAGAAAGGTGGCCAGGTTTTCGCGTTCGGCCGGGTCGGGCGTGTGCAGCACCCGCTGTTCGGAGCTCACGAAATCAGGCCCGCCACAACGCCAGGTAGTCACGTTCGGACTCGGCGAGCCTGCGCAGCCGCTGCGTGTCGATGTCGAACGCGGCGAGCTGCGTAGTCGCGATGACCGCGGGCGGCGAATCGGGGGCCGCGCCATCGGCCCGCACTTCGTAACCGATGGTGAAGTCGACCGCGCGCAGCTGCTTGACCCACATGGCGATGTCGAGCGGGGTGTCCTCGTGCCGCAACTGCCCGCGATACTTCACGTGCAGGTCGACCAGCACACACCCTTGCCGTCCCATCGACGCCGTCGGCTTGTCGTCGTCGAACAGCCACGGAATCCGCGCCTCTTCCAGCAGGGTCACCATCCGAGCGTGGTTGACGTGCTGGAACACGTCCATATCCGACCAGCGGATCTCGACTTTCGCGTGAAAACGCTGCGGCAACACCAACTCCGGTGCGGACGTGGCGGTGTTGCCGTTCGGCGAACTCGTCACCGTGGTACCTCCGATTGGGCGCCCACCCCGCTCACCATGCTCCGCACCTGTCGCGCGGCAACCGACAGTGTGGCGAGGTCGTGGGTCCCGGACTCGAACAATTCCGACAGAGCCGCGCGCGCACGACCCAGCCGGGACTGGTTCTTCGACTCCCAGTATGCAATTTTTTCGTCGGCCGTTTCCTCCGGGTCGCCCCCGGAGAGCACATCGAGGGTCAGCGAACGCAGCGAACCGTACATGTCATCGCGCAGCGCGAGCCGGGCAAGCGCGTGCCAGCGGTCGCCCCGTTCGAGGTGGCTCACCGCCTCGAGCAGCCAGTCGATCTTGAGATGGTCGTTGAGCGCGTAGTACAGACCGCCCACTTCGGCACCGTCGCGATCGGTGATATCGGCGATGTCGACGATGTCGAGCAGCGGGAACAGCCCGAGCAGCCCGAACACCTCGGTGGCCAGGTCGGTCGGCGCACCGCGCGCGATCAGCTCGCCCGCGCCCTGGGTGAGCGAGGTGACGTGGTGCCCGCGCAACCAGCCCGGTACCTGCGGCGCCAGCTCCTGCACCCGGCGGTGATACCGGTTGATCTCGGCGCCGACCGCGATCGGCTGCGGCCGGTTGGTCAGCAGCCAGCGCGAGGCCCGGTCCAGTGTCCGCTTGGATTCCAGTTCCAGCAGGTCACACACCCCGGCGGGCGCATCGGAGCTTCGGATGCGCGACCACACGTCGTGGAGCTGGAAGATCTCGCTGGCCGCGGCGAACGCGCGCACCGTGTCGGAGGTGGTAGCGCCGACCTCTTCGTTGAGCCGATGGGCGTAGGTGATGCCGCCGTAGTCGACGGCCTCGTTGACGATCATCGTGGTGACGATCTCGCGGCGCAGCCGATGCTTCTTGATCGCCGCACCGAACTGTTCGCGCAGCGGCGTCGGGAAATACAGCGGCAGCTTGGTCGCGAAATAGGTGCTGTCGGGCAGATCGGTGTCGAGCAGATCGGCCTTGAGTCCCAGCTTCACATGCGCGAGCAGGTTGGCCAGTTCGGGCGAGGCCAGACCGGCGCCCGCCTCAGCGCGACGGGCCAGTTCGGCTGGCGAGGGCAGCGCTTCGAGCTCACGATCCAAGCCTCGGCGCTGTTCGAGGTCGGTGATGACACGGCCGTGCACCGTGAGCATCTGGGGCGCGTCGGTGCGCGCGATACCGATCAACACGTTCTGATCGACGTTGTCCTGCAACACCATTCGAGCCACTTCATCGGTCATCGAGGCCAGCAGCGGATTGCGGTCGGCGGGGGCGAGTCCGCCCGCGCTGACCACACCGTCCAGCAGCACCTTGATGTTGACCTCGTGGTCGGAGCAGTCGACGCCGGCGGAGTTGTCCAGGGCATCGGTGTTCATCTTGCCGCCGTTGCGGCAGAACTCGATCCGGCCGAGCGCGGTGGCGCCCAGGTTGCCGCCCTCGCCGATCACCTTGACCCGCAACTGATTTCCGTCGACCCGCACCGCGTCGTTGGACTTGTCGCCCACCTCGGCATTGGATTCGGTGCTCGCCTTCACATAGGTGCCGATGCCACCGTTCCACAGCAACTGCACCGGCGCGAGCAGGATCGCGCGCACCAGCTCCGGCGGCGAAAGCGTCTGCACGGAGTCGGGCAGGCCGAGGGCGGTCCGTGCCTGCGGCGAGATCGGCACCGACTTCACGGTCCGCTCGAACACGCCGCCGCCCGCACTGATCAGGCTCCGGTCGTAGTCGGCCCACGACGATCGCGGCAGCGCGAACAACCGTTCACGTTCGGCGAAGGAACTCGCGGCCTCGGGGTTCGGGTCGAGGAAGATGTGCCGGTGGTCGAACGCGGCGACCAGCCGGATGTGCGGCGAGAGCAGCATGCCGTTGCCGAACACATCGCCGCTCATGTCGCCGACACCGACAACGGTGAATTCCTGGCTCTGGGTGTCGATGTCCATCTCCCGGAAGTGGCGTTTGACCGCTTCCCACGCACCCTTGGCGGTAATGCCCATCGCCTTGTGGTCGTAGCCCGCCGAGCCACCGGAGGCAAAGGCATCACCGAGCCAGAATCCGTAGCGCAGGGCCACATCGTTGGCGATATCGGAGAAGCTGGCGGTGCCCTTGTCGGCGGCGACCACCAGGTAGGTGTCGTCACCGTCGCGGCGCACCACCCGATCGGGCGGCAGCACCGCACCGGTGGCCAGATCGACATTGTCGGTGACATCGAGCAGCCCGGAGATGAAGGTGCGGTAGCAGGCGACACCCTCGGCGATGCTCGCCTGGCGGTCGACAGCCGCGTCGCCGATCGGCGCGGGCGGGCGCTTCACCACGAAACCGCCCTTGGCGCCGACCGGCACGATCACCGCGTTCTTCACCGCCTGCGCCTTGACCAGCCCCAGGATCTCGGTGCGGAAATCTTCCAGCCGATCCGACCAGCGCAGGCCGCCGCGTGCCACCGAACCGAACCGCAGATGCACGCCCTCGACCCGCGGCGAGTACACGAAGATCTCGAATTGCGGTCGCGGCTTCGGCAATTCGGCGATCTCGCGCGGCTCCACCTTCAGCGCCAGGTAGTCGCGCGGACGGCCGTCGGCGTCGAGAACGTAGTTGTTGGTTCGCAGCGTGGCCTTGATCAGACCGAGCATGGCGCGCAGGATGCGGTCGGCATCCATGCTGACCACCTCCTCGATCCCGGCCCGCACCCGCGCCTCGAGCTCGGCAGCGGCCTCGGCGGAGACAGTGGCCGGATCGAATCGGGCGGCGAACAGGTCGACGAAATCGCGCGCGACCTCCGGGTGAGCCAGCAGTACGCGGGCGATATTGACCTGGGAGTACGGGAAACCGGCCTGCTGCAGGTACTTCGCGTACGCACGCAGGATCGCGACCGACCGCCACGGCAAGCCGGCGCGCAACACGAGTTCATTGAGTCCGTCGGCTTCGGCCCGGTCGTACCAGACCGCTTCGAAGGCGTCGGTGAATCGGGTGCGCAGTGCGTCGATCTGGTCGGGGGCCTCGAGCAACAGGGCGGCGTCGAGGTCGCCGCCGAGCGCGTTGCGCAGCAATTCGGGGCGGGCAGCCAGCCCGAAATCATAGATCCAGCGCTCGGTGCCGCCGTCACGTTCGAGCTGGTAGGGACGTTCGTCGACCACCTCGACGCCGAGGCTCTGCAGCACCGGGAGCACCTGGCTCAGCGAGACACCGGAACCGGCGATGTAGAGGCTGAACCGCCACGAACCGGGCGCCGCCTCGGGCCTGCGGTACAGGTACTGACCGATGCCACCCTCGGTGAGCTGCTCGAGCCGCACGATGTCGGCCAGCGCGCGGGCAGGGGTGAAGTCCTCCTTGTAGCTTTCGGGCAGTGCGTCCGAATACCGTTTGACCACAGCGGGATCGAGCACGGTGGAGGAGGCGACCGCATCGCCGATCCGGTCGTCCCAGGTGTGGCTGGCCGCGTTGAGCAAGGACTGCAGTCGCAGCCGGTTGTCCTCGGAGGTGTCGGTGGCGGCCCCGCCGGTGGCGTCGGCGGGCAACATCACCGTGAAATACACACTGGCGAGCTCGCTTTCGCTCACCCGCGCCGAATAGTCGATGTCGACACCGCCGAGTTCGGCGACCAGGATCTCCTGCATCTCCAGGCGGACCGCGGTGGTGTAGCGATCACGCGGCAGATACACCATGCAGGCCACGAAGCGGCCGTAGCCGTCACAGCGCAGGAAAAGCCGGACCTGCCTGCGCAAACCGACGCCGAGCACCGCGACGGCGGTGCGCCGCATGGCCTCGGTGTCGGCGGAGAACAGTTCGGTGCGCGGGAACGACTCGATCACCTCGAGCATCGCCTGCCCGGAGAACGAGTCCTTGTCGAACCCGGCGCCTTCGATCGCGGTGCGAACCCGGCGGTTGATCACCGGGATGTCGAGCACGTTCTCGTGCACCGCGCTGACGGTGAACACGCCGATGAACAGGTGCACGCCCAGCACCGCGCCCGCCTCGTCGACGTCGGCGACACCGACGAAGTACGGGTACACCGAGCGGTGCACGGTCGCGCGCACCAGCCCCTGGGTGAGCAGCAGCAGCGGGCGGTCCTCACCGTTGATGGGCACCTGGAAGTCGGTGCCGATGTCGGGGCGAAGGACGCCGAGGCTCGCGCCGGGCACCGCGCTCGACACGGTGTGTCCGTTCTCGACACCACGGCGGTAGCGCGCGTATCCGAGCAGGGTGAAGTTGCCGTCGGCCAGCCAGCGCAGCAGCTGGGCGCAGTCGGACACCTCGACGGCGGGGAACGGCGTGGCACCGGCCGCAGCGGCCCGGTCGAGCTCGTCGGCGAGCGAACTCTGCACCGCGGCCATGGCCTCGGTGTCGTCGATCACCTGGCGGACGTCGTCGATCACCTCGGGCATGGTGCGTTCGATGTGATCGAGCTGGGCTCTGCCGGTCGACGGGTGCAGCTGCAGGTGCATCCACGATTCGGTGAGTCCGGTCGCGCCGTGGCCGTCCACCTCGTGCGCCGCGGCGCCGGTGAGGTGGCCGTCCTCGTCGCGGGTGACCTCGAAGATCGGGTGGATCACCTCGGAGACGCTCACCTGCATCCGGCCAAGCGCCGCGGTGACCGATTCCACCAGCAGCGGCATGTCGTCGGTGACGACCTGGACCGCCGCGCCCATTCCGGTCCCGTCGTCGGGGTGGTGTACCCGCACCTTGGCGTTGCCCGGCCGGCGAACGGCGGCCAATTCCATGTGGTGCCGGAAGATCTGGGTGATTCCGGGGATCGGGAAGTCCACGTCGCCGGCATCGACGTGTCGGAAATACGCCTCCTCGAGAGTCGCGAGATCGCCGCGCAAACTCTGCGGCATTCCCGCGGCCCACGCCGCACTGGAGATTTCCGACGAGACCGTCATCGTTTAGCCCACTCCCATGGATTGTGGTTCGCTTCGATTTCGCAACGCAGGTGACGCATTTTCGAGACTAGCTCCGGGTACTCGAACACGCTGAGGGAATTCGGGCTTGCCGCGCCGGTAACTTGGGGAATGCTGGATGAACGCGCAGGGTGCGCCGATCGGCACAACGCCGACGGCCCGGCGGAGCGACCGTTCACAGATCGTTCCACCGGGCCGTCATGCGGGCCGCGCGTATCAGTCGCGCGTCAGCTTGCGGTGCGTAACACGGTGCGGGCGAGCGGCTTCGGCGCCCATACGCTCGATCTTGTTCGCCTCGTACGCCTCGAAGTTGCCCTCGAACCAGTACCACTTTGCTTCGTTGTCGTTGTCGCCTTCCCACGCCAGGATGTGGGTGCAGGTGCGATCGAGGAACCACCGATCGTGGGAGATCACGACGGCGCAGCCGGGGAACTGGTCGAGCGCGTTCTCGAGCGAACCGAGGGTTTCGACGTCGAGGTCGTTGGTCGGTTCGTCGAGCAGGATCAGGTTGCCGCCCTCCTTGAGGGTCAACGCCAGGTTCAGGCGGTTGCGCTCACCACCGGAGAGCACACCGGCCGGCTTCTGCTGATCCGGCCCCTTGAAGCCGAACGCGCTGACGTAGGCGCGCGAGGGCATCTCCTGGTTGCCGACCTGGATGAAATCCAGCCCTTCGGAGACGACCTGCCAGACGTTCTTCTTCGGGTCGATGCCTCCGCGGTTCTGGTCGACATAGCTCAGCTTGACCGTCTCGCCGACCTTCACCTCACCGCTGTCGGGCGATTCGAGACCGACGATGGTCTTGAACAGCGTGGTCTTACCGACACCGTTGGGTCCGATGACGCCGACGATACCGTTGCGCGGCAGCGTGAACGACAGATCCTTGATGAGCTGACGATCGCCGTAGCCTTTGTCCAGGTTCGACACGTTGACCACGATGTCACCCAGTCGCGGACCCGCGGGGATCTGAATTTCCTCGAAGTCCAACTTGCGGTGCTGCTCGGCCTCGGCCGCCATTTCCTCGTAGCGACCCAGTCGAGCCTTGTTCTTGGCCTGACGGGCCTTGGCGCCGGACCGCACCCATGCCAGTTCGTCCTTGAGGCGCTTCTGCAGCTTCTGGTCCTTCTTGCCCTGGACCTCGAGCCGCTGCGCCTTCTTCTCCAGGTAGGTGGAGTAGTTGCCCTCGTAGCCGATGGCGCGGCCACGGTCGAGCTCGAGGATCCACTCGGCGACGTTGTCGAGGAAGTACCGGTCGTGGGTGACGGCCAGTACGGCGCCCGGATAGTCGGCGAGGTGCTTCTCGAGCCAGAGCACACTCTCGGCGTCGAGGTGGTTGGTCGGTTCGTCGAGCAGCAGCAGATCGGGCTTGCTCAGCAGCAACTTGCACAGTGCGACGCGGCGACGCTCACCACCGGAGAGGTTGGTGACCGGCTCGTCCGGCGGCGGGCAGCGCAGCGCGTCCATGGCCTGCTCGAGCTGGGAGTCGACATCCCAGGCATCGGCGTGGTCGAGGAACTCCTGCAGCTTGCCCATTTCGTCCATGAGCTCATCGGAGTAGTCGGTGGCCATCAGTTCAGCGATCTCGTTGAACCGATCCAGTTTGACCTTGACCTCGCCGAGGCCCTCCTCCACGTTGCCGCGGACGGTCTTCTCCTCGTTCAGGTCGGGTTCCTGCATGAGGATGCCGACCGTGGCGCCCGCGCCGAGGAACGCCTCACCGTTGTTCGGCCGGTCCAGGCCCGCCATGATCTTCAGCACGCTGGATTTACCCGCGCCGTTGGGACCCACCACACCGATCTTGGCGCCGGGAAGGAAGTTCAAGTACACGTCGTCGAGGATGACTTTGTCGCCGTGCGCTTTGCGAACCTTGATCATCTGATAAATGAACTCAGCCATACGCGGAAGCCTATCGGTGGGGGAAACAGGGACGGGATGCGGAAAGGTCGGGTGCCGCGGAAACAGCCCTCATGCGTCGACTTGCTCGGCACGGTTGGTGCTCGACACCACGTCCGGCGATCGCGCGGGGAGGGGATCCGCCACGGTCGTAGAGGCTACGGCACCGGGCGCGGTCGGCGCATACTCGGTGGCAGCGTCGTCGATCCTTGATATGGCAGCGCCGCGGGGGTCGGAAATATTCCGCACCGCCGCGTGTGGCAGCGATCGCATGCCCTCGGACCGGCGAACCACACTCGCATGGCAACGCGCCAGATCGGGACCGACCGCGACCGCGCGCATCTCCAGATCCCGCCGCTCGGTGCCGTCCTTACCGCGGTACTCGTGCGAGCGCAGTTGCCCGTAGGCGATCACCGGATCGCCACGGTGCAACGAACGGTCGACCCCCGCGACCAGCCTGCGCCAGCAACTGATCGTCAGATACAACGTCCCGTTGTCGGTCCACTCCCCCGTTTTGGCGTCGAATCGCCGCGAATTGCTCGCCATCCGGAAGGTCAGCATCTGCTCGCCGTTGCTGAGATCGCGCCGTATCGGATGAGTGATGACGGTGCCGATCACCGTCGTGTGTGCCTCGTACATCGAAGTCGCCCCCCGCTCGAATCCACCGCTTGTCGCTCTGACCACCCAAGGATGACCTGGCGAGCGGGCGGGTGGGACGCGCCGAGTGAATCTGTGGATGAATCGGGCAGTTGTGGATATCGACCGTGTCAGAGCACGGGAAGCTCGGTGTTCGCCCCGCACAGGACCACAATCGGCCGCACGCCGGGCGCCGGCGTGTACACACCGCTCTGCACGGCGGCCAGCGCGGCGGCACCCTCGAGTTCGACCACCACCCGGAACTCACGCCAGAGGTATTCGCGGGCGGCGGTGACCGCGTCGTCGGCAACCGCGAGCGCGGGCATCTGGTGCCGCTGGGCGATGTCGAAGGCGATATCGCCGACCCTGGTCGCGCACAGCAGTTCGGTGGCACGCGAGGGCACGTCGATATCGACCGGCGCGCCGGCCGCGAGCGCGGCCGAGAGCACCGGGATGTGCTCGGATTCGATGCCGACGATCTCCCTGCGCCTGCCCAGCGCCGCGCCGAGGCCCGCGATCAGCCCACCGCCGCCGACGGCGGCCAGCACCGGCGGCCTGCCACGCACCTGCTCTTCCAGCTCGAGCCCGATCACACCGGCGCCCGCCACCACGGCGGGCATGTCGTAGGCGTGCAGATGGTCGGCGCCGCGCTCGGCGGCCAGCGTGACGGCCCGTCGTTGCGCCTCGGCGTAAGTCGTTCCGTGCCACAGCACTTCGGCACCGTGCGCCCACATCGCGGCCACCTTGGTGTGCGGCGCGGACTCCGGCACGATGATCGTGCATTCCATGCCGAGCTGCGCGGCAGCCAACGCGACGGCGATGCCCGTATTACCCGCCGAGGCGACCACCACATGGTCGGTCTCGCTGTCGGTGGTCAGCAGAGCGTTGAGCGCGCCGCGCACCGTGAAGGTGCCGCCGTGCTGGAGGAATTCCATTTTCAGTGAGACCGGCACCGACCCGGTCGGGCCGTCCACGCTCGTGTGGAACACCGGTGTCTTGCGCACCCGCCCGGCCAGCCGCCGCCGCGCCGCCCGCACATCGGTGCGCAGCACCCGTTCCGGCTCGGCCCGCTCAGTCGATTCGCTCGACGGCACACCGAATCCGCTCACCGGCGGACCTCGCCGTCACGACGCGCCAGCTCCGCGTACATCGCGTTGACGGCGGTCAGGTCGGCGTCGTTGTCCCGGTCAGCGGCCCGATCGGTGCGCTTGGCCAGCTTGGTGTCGCTGCGTGACCACTGGATCAGCAGGGCGAGCATCACCACGACCAGCGGCACCTCGCCGCTGGCCCAGGCGAAACTGCCGCCGTTGCGCTGATCGGCGAGCAGGTCGATGTTCCAGCCGAGGTCGAGGGTGCGATAGAACCAGTCGCCGAGCACGGTCGTCATGCTCATCAACGCGATGCCGAAGAAGGCGTGGAAGGGCAGCGTGCCGAACACCATGGCGAGTTTGGTCAGCGGCGCCACCTCGCGGGGCTTGGGATCGATGCCGATCACCACCCAGTAGAACAGGTAGCCGCTGAGCAGGAAATGCGCGTTCATCATCAGGTGGGCGGCGTGCGAGTCGACATAGGTGTCGAATATGCCGCCCAGGTACAACGCGTAGAACCCGGCGACGAAGATCAGTGACGCCACCACGGGCTGGGTGAGAAACCGCGAGACCGGGTTGTGCACGGCCGCCAGGATCCACTCGCGCGGGCCGGGCACACCCCCGCGTCCAGCGGGTGGGAGCGCGCGCAAGGCCAGGGTCACCGCACCACCGAGCGCGAGCAGGATCGGCGCCAGCATCGACAACGCCATGTGCGCGCCCATGTGCACGCTGAACATGGCCGGTGAATAGCGCCCGACCCCCGACGACGTGGCGATCAACAGCACCAGGCAGCCGCTGCACCAGGCGATGGCGCGCCCTATCGGCCAGGCATCGCCGCGCTTGCGCAGCCGGTAGACGCCGAGCAGGTAGACGGCGGCCAACACGATCGCCAGGGTTCCGAAGATCAGATCGAAGCGCCAGTCGAACAGCAGCCTGCTCACCGTAGGCGGTCCCGCGAGGGTGTAGCCGAGCTCCACCTCGACCGGTGTCGGCACCGTGGTCGGCGGCGGTGGCGGGGTACGCCCGAGGCCGACTGCCAGGCCGATGGTCGCCGCGAAGATCAGCATCTCCACGCCGGCGAAACGGATGAGTGTGCCGCGGTCGCGCGGGTCTGCGGCCAGCGCGGGCAGCGAGGCCCTTCGCTGCAGATAGCCGACGGCGCCGAGGACAAGCAGCGCGGCCGCTTTCGCGAGGACCAGCCTGCCGTAGGTGGTGGTGAACAGGTCCGACGCGGGCAGCCGCACCCAGGCGTTGATCACGCCGCTGACGCCGATCACCACGATCGAGATGGTCGCGGCCACCGAGAACCGCCGGGCCGCGATATCGGTATTCGCGCCGCCACGCATCGCGTGCGCCAACACCGCCACCAGTCCGCCCACCCACACCGCGGCCGACACCATGTGCAGGATCAGCGAATTCGTCGCGACATCATGGGAGCCACCGGAGGACGAATGCCCGGTCAGCGCCAGCGGCATCATCGTCACCACCGCGCCCGCCAGCAGGACCGGCGTCCAGCCCCAGCGCAGCGCGCACCGGCACCCGATCGCCACGATCAGCGCGAGCAACACCGTCGTGCGCCAGGCGCCCGCCACCTCGACCTGCGTGATCACCGGCCACAACACTTCGGGTCGCCAGATCGCGCTCACCGGCTGACCGGTCGTATCCGACACCGTCAACGGCACCAGGAGCGCGGCACTCGCGGCCCACACCAGCGCGGCGTCCGAGGCCCGCCGCACCGCCCGATACCCGCCCGCTTCGAGCAGGCCACCGTCACGCGGTGGCAGCAGGAATGCCGCGAACAACAGCGAGCCGACGGTCATCGCGGCGGCCAGATCGGCCACCGCGCGCAACGCGGGCAATCCATATGTTGTCAACGGCCCCGGATCGGGTATACCGAGCAAACTGAGCGCGTGCGCCGCCGACAATCCGACGACCATGGCCGCGACCACCGCGGCGATACACCCGGCCACGACGCTGAGCACACCGAACGTCGCCGCCGGACCCGAGTCCGCCGACGGTCCGCCGTCGACGGCGGGTCCAGCGGAAGGGTCCTGCGATAACGACATGACAACGAGGGTAGTTCGACGTGCCCCGGCCCGCCCCGAGGGGGCGCCACACCCGAGCCCCAACCCGACGATCCGGTCGGTCGCTATACTTTTCGAGCTGGACAGCACGGCCGACTTCGGCCAAGGTAAAAGCGACTGCCTCCGTAGCTCAGTTGGATAGAGCAAGAGCCTTCTAATCTCTAGGTCGCAGGTTCGATTCCTGCCGGGGGCGCAAATGGCCTCTGACCTGCATGAATTGCCGGTCGGGGGCCATTCTCGACTTCAGCACAACGATCCAACAGCTAGAGTTTCGTCAGCCCGGCGATGGCGATGTTGTCATGACGCTTGGTGGACCGGCGGCGGGGTCCAGGTTCCGTCGAGGGCTTCGGCGGCGGGCGCGTAGAGGCGCAAGGTGATGCCCATCGGACCGGTCGGCGCGGGCAGCCAGTTCGGTTCGCGGTCGGGGCCCGGGTTCTTGTGCGAGATGTAGATGTCGAGCGATCCGTCGGAGTTGTAGGTCAGCGGATCGCGGTCGCCGAGGGCGTAGCGGTCGAGTTCGTTGGCGATCTGGAAGCCCTCCAGGTCATACATCGTGACCGACCAGAACGCCGCGACCGGCGGCAGTTTCCCGGCGTCGAAGTGGAGCACATAGTCGTTGTCGCCGACGAGCGGGTTGCCCGCGGCGTCACGAACCAGCAGCGGGTAGATCGCATCCTCGGCAGGGTTGGCACCGAGCCCGATCAGCGTGACCGCGGACCTGCGAAAGTAGTCGTTGCCGTAGACACCGATGGTGTAGAGGATGCTCATCCAGCCGTCGATGGGCGGGATCATCGTGGTCCGCGCGGCGAGGAGATCGGCACGCGCCGCGCTGACGCCCGCGTCGATCTCGGCGAGGTCGGCGGCGGAGAACCGCGTCGGGTCGAAGTCCTGGCCGACGACGATACCGAGCAACGAGATGCGGGCGAGGATGGAAAAGTCGGTCGGGTGAGCGGGGATCGTCTGCAATACGGAGGCAGCGTGGCCGAAGAACTCCGTCGCGGTCATCTCGTTGACCGTGCGGAGCGGTTCGATCTCGCTGACCAGGGCCGGATCGGGGACGAACGGCGGCCGGTCGCCGAGCTCGGTGATCTGTAGTCCGGCCTGGAACTCGTTGACCGAGGCGTAGTCATCGGGGCCGTTCGCCTGAGTTCGCCCGATCACCCACACGATCGGGGTCGGCGCCTCGATCACCGGGATGCCGGCGGGCAACTGGCCGCGATAGCTCGGCCCGACGACGACATAGTCCTTGGCCTCGGTGCCGGTTGTTCGCTTACCCGGTGCGGCGAACGCGTCCGTCCAGGCGTCGAGCATCGGCATCATGTAATACCGGCCGTGACTGTCGGGAATATGAATCTGGACCGGACCGCCGGTGAGGTCAAGCCACGCCGACGAGTACAGCGTGTCGAAGTTCGGGCGTACGACCGCGCGAAAATCGACATCAGGCAACTCGCGCATGTGATGGAACTGGTTCGGCGGTCCGAAACCCGGGGTCGAACCAGCCGGGGAGTTCGTCTGCTGCCGCCGGGTGACATCCATCGTCACCAACGAGTACAGGTAGACGTACGCCTCGTAGCTCAAGGTTTTCAGATCACTGGACAACACGCTCATTACGCCTCCGCTGCAGATCATGATCCCGGTGAGGTCGGCCGCATCCATCGTCGATGCCGGCACCGCGAGAAACCTCACCCCCAGGGGATGAATTGAGCGAAGGCGTCCGCGCCACCGCAGTGGCGAAGGTCCTGATCCGGGTACGCCACCCGCCGAACCGACGCGGCCGCCGACGGAACTGCCATTTCGCCTGGTCAGCGCGTGGGACGACGCTCACAGCGATGCGATGCCAGAACTGCGTCCGCAGGCAGGTAATCTTTCGCCTCATGTGGATCATCCTTGCCATCTCCGTGGTCAGCTCGGTCGCGATTGCGATCTTGTTCGCGACAGGCTTCCCCAAGGACTGAGCGTCCGCGGATCGACCAAGCACCAGCGATCGGTGCCGTTTTCGTCCTGATTCGTGGCGATCGGCCTAGAGTTGAGTGATTGTGCGGGGCGATGTGGTGGGGGATGGTGGGCTTGCCGTCGCGGTGCGGCGTCGTCGCAAGCCAGGTGCTTTCCGGGTGTATTGGACGTTGGCGCGGGCGGGGTTCAAGCGGCAGGCGCAATACAAACTGGCGATGTTCGCCGGGCTTTTCACCAACTGTGTGTTCGGGTTCGTTCGCGCGGCGGTGATGGTCGCGGCGGTGCGGGCCGCCGGTGATTTCGGCGGCTACGACGAGGGCACCATCGGGGCGTATGTGTGGTTGTCGCAGGCACTGCTCGGCGCCACCCAGTTCATGGGACCGCAGATCGACCTGGTCGACCGGATCAAAACCGGTGATGTCGCCATCGACTTCCTGCGCCCGATCGACGTGCAACTCGGCTACCTGGCCACCGATATGGGCCGCGCCGCCTGCACGATCCTGCCGCGCGGGGTGCCGAGCATCCTCATCGGCGCGGCCACCTTCGGTCTGTCGATGCCCGACACACCGCTGGCCTATCTGCTCGGTCTGATCAGTGTGCTGCTCGCGGTGGCGTTGTCGTTTCTGTGTCTGTTCGCGGTGGCGCTGATCGGGTTCTGGGTGGTCGAGATTCGTGGCTTCCGGGTGCTGTACCAGATCGTCGGAACGTTCCTGGCCGGGCTTTTCGTCCCGGTGCACATGTTCCCCGACTGGTTGCGTGTCGTCGCGATGTCTACCCCGTTTCCGTCCATCCTGCAGGCCCCGATCGATACGCTGTCAGGGCGGGCCGCCGGCCCGGAAGCCTTGGTCATCGTTGCGATACAAGGCTTCTGGGTGCTGGTGATCGGACTGCTCGGCAGGGTGTTGCTGCGAGCGGGACAACGCAGGCTGGAGGTACAGGGTGGCTGAACCGGATTCCGCGCGCGTTGTTGCCGGGACCTGGTTCACTCCCTATCTCGCAGTATTGCGTTCGCGTGTGAAAGCACAGCAGGTGTACCGCCTTTCGTTCGCCACCGAGGTGTTCAGCGCCTTCCTGATCGGGCTGGTGGAGTTCGCCGAGGTGTGGGTCATCTTCCACAATGTCAAAACCCTCGGCGGCCTCGATGTGGATGCGGCGCTGCTGCTGTTCGGGCTGTCCAACACCTCGTTCGCGCTGGCACAGGTCGCGGTCGGGCATCTGGACTCCCTGCCCTCGATGATCCGGATGGGCACCCTCGACGCGTATCACCTTCGCCCACAACCGTTGCTGTTACAGCTGGTGACCAGTGACATCTCGTTACGCAGGCTCGCCCGCGCCGCCGTGGCGGTGATCGTGCTCGGGATCGGGCTGTGGCGCAACGATATCGATTGGGGCATCGCCCCGGTTACCTTGATCGTGATCACCCTGATCAGTGGAATCGCGCTGTTCTGTGGCCTTTTCGTATGCGCAGCCGGACTACAGTTCTTCCTGATCGACGGTGCCGAGCTCACCAACAGCTTCACCTACGGCGGCTCGTTCGCCGCGATGCAGCCGGCCTCGGTGTTCCCGACACCGCTGAAACTGTTGTTCGGGTTCGCGATTCCCGTCGCGTTCACGGCGTACGTGCCGACCGTCGCCCTGCTCGGGCTGCCGGGTCCGCCGCTGCTGCCCGCGTGGTCGGCGTGGCTGACGCCACTCGCCGCGGCGTGGGTGTGGTTGCTCGCATCAGCGGCATGGCGGATCGGTACGAGGCACTATCAGGGAGGAGGGGGATAACGATGGACGAGCACGAGAACTCCGAACCGATCATCGACATCGATGACCTCACCCGGCAGTTCACCGTCTACCGCAAGAACGGCAGCCGTTGGCGCCGACATCGCGACACCATCACCGCCGTCGACCGGATGAGCTTTCGCATCGAGCGTGGCTCGGCGGTCGGCTATATCGGCGCCAATGGCGCGGGCAAGTCGACGACGATCAAGATGCTCACCGGCATCCTCGTCCCGACCACCGGAACCGTGCGCACCTGCGGCCTCGAACCGGTGCGCCAGCGCAAGGAACTCGCCTCGCGCATCGGCGTCGTGTTCGGGCAGCGTTCGCAACTGTGGTGGGATCTGCCGCTGCACGAATCGTTTTCGATCCTGGCGGCGATCCACCGCCTCGACCCCGATATCGCCGACAAGCGGACCCACGAGCTGGTGGAACAGCTGGAAATGGGCGACACCCTCGACACCCCGGTCCGCCAGCTCTCGCTCGGTCAGCGGATGCGCGCGGAAGTGGCTGCCGCGCTGTTGCATTCGCCGGAGCTGGTGATCCTCGACGAGCCGACGATCGGCCTCGATGTGTTGTCCAAGCAGCGATTACGCGAGTTCTTGCGCGCCGAACGGATCGAACGCGGCACCACACTGCTGCTCACCACCCACGACATGGGCGATATCGAACGGCTCTGCGATCGGGTGCTCGTGGTCGATTACGGCAGGCTGGTGTACGACGGTTCACTGGCTGGGCTCGGCGCCACCGTCGGCGCGCGGCGCGTCTTGGTCGTCGACTTGGCCGCGCCCACTCCGGATCTCGACGATCTGCCGTGCGGGGCGCAGTTGCTGTCCAGCGAGGCGGGCGGCATGCGCCAGCGGCTGGCCTTCGACGCCGAGAAGACCACCGCGGCGGCTTTACTGGCCGCGGTGTCGGACCGGGCGCAGGTGCGCGATCTGTCGATCGAGGAACCCGATATCGAGGACGTGGTCCGCCGGATCTACGAGTCGACCCGCTGAATTCAGCTCGGCCCGTCCGGGTTTCCCGCGTACATGCTCACCTCGCCACCCTCCCCGAGGAAGGCGTTGACCAGCATGATCCGCTGCGCGCGC
This sequence comes from Nocardia sp. FBN12, assembly GCF_054031145.1. Taxonomy (NCBI): domain Bacteria; kingdom Bacillati; phylum Actinomycetota; class Actinomycetes; order Mycobacteriales; family Nocardiaceae; genus Nocardia; species Nocardia sp. FBN12. Next base: position 273,299 of record NZ_CM132926.1, on the reverse strand, counting down.
AACTCCTCCTCGTCGGGAGCGCCGGTGGTGATCGAAATCTGCGGGATGGCAGCCCAGTTCACGACATAGCGCTCGGGTGGGCCGACGTCGCCGGACAGCCGCGCGAGCCGGAACACCGATACCGCACGACGTTCCATGAGGCCACGCACGACATCGGCGATTCGCTCTGGGTCTTCCAGCGCGAACAGGAACCCGAAGGTCAGCTCTGGCGAGGACACGTAGGCCGGCACAATTATCGAGGTTAGTACATAGGGCGGAAAATGGTTGCCGGAAATGTGCCACCTCGGTTACCCAGCGGTGCTCACCGGGAGACCCCGCCGTAATGGTGGATAACAATTTCCGCCGACCGCCGGGTTTGTACACCATACTATTGCGCGTCACGACCGAATCGCGCTTTCCTGAAGGGGTCCCGATTTTCCCCGGGCCGTCTTCTCTACCCGCAGCGTCGCGGCCATTCGTCGACGTCCGGGCGGGGCTACGCCGGTGCCGGGGAGTGCACCCCCACCACATCCTCCTCGGTGCCGGCGCATCCATGCACGAACGCGTCATCAGGGGCCAGCCATGCCGATCGATTACGGCCACCGTCTGGATGCCGCACAGCTGCCGACTCCCTCGGCACTGTTGCGCGCATTTCTCGAAACCGACCACCCCGACCCGGCGCGACACCGGGTACTCGACGCCGCGAGCGGGCTCGCGCACTGCCACGATCGCCGGCGCAGAGTCCTGGAGCAGGCCCGCGATCCCGCCGCGTCGAGCAGCGGCGTCGCGGCGTGCGGGCGCCTGGTCGACGACATCGACAACGACCGCATCGCGCTGATCGCCCGCATCGACAACTGGGTCGCCACCCATGTCGAACACCGCGACGGCGCCTCGTTGCACACCGAGACGCTCGGCGCGGTGATCGACCGGATGGCCGCGAAATGGGTTGCCGCGCACCAGGCTCTGGCCGCGCAAACGACAACGACACCACGGCAGCGGGAGGCTCGCACCCATCTGCAGTGGTGTCGTCTTGCCGAATTGACCGACGGCTACCGCGATCTGATCACCGATGTCACCGAACACCGCAGGCGGTTGCCGGTGTGGTGAACGTCAGGCCTTGTCGCCCGGCTCGGCGAACACCGGCGCCGCCCCGAGATCGCTCTCGACCGGTGCGTCGAGGTCGACAGTCTCGGTCTCGACGAACTCCGCCGCCGCGCGATCCTGCGCCGCGTCGCGACGAGCAGCAGCCGCGGCTTCTCTCATCTCGATCGCATCGGTGACGAATTCACCGATCTCGCGGGCAACCTCGGCGACGGTTCCGGTGATGAGGGTCGCGATCTTGCCGACCCGCTGGGCACCGGATGCCGTCAGTTCCTGGACCAGGTCCTTATTGCTTTCGAATTTGCCGACCATTTACACGCCCACTTCGGTTGCCTTCCGATTACGCATAACGATAACACCGGGCTTGGGCGCCCTCTTCACGAAACGATCGGGCACCGCGAGCAGGAAGATCTTGGCCCAGACCGAACCGATCTGCTTGGAGAAACGACCGGTGTTGTAGGGCAGGCCGTACTTCTCGGCCAGCGCCTTCACCTCGGGCGCGATCTCCGGGTACCGGTTCGCCGGGATATCGGGGAACAGGTGGTGTTCGATCTGGTGCGACAGGTTGCCCGACATGATGTGGAACAGCCGCGAGCCGGTGATGTTGGCCGAGCCGAGCATCTGGCGCACGTACCACTCACCGCGGGTCTCGACCTCGGTCTCCTCCTTGGAGAACGTCTGCACGCCCGACGGGAAGTGACCACAGAAGATGATCGAGTAGGTCCACACGTTGCGCACCAGGTTGGCCGCCACGTTGCCCGCCAAGGTGTGCAGGAACAGCGGGCCGGTCAGCGCCGGGAACATCACGTAGTCCTTGAGGACCTGCTTGCCTGCCTTCTTACCCTGTCCCTTGAGCAGGGGCTTGATGTCGGACCACTTGCGCTTGCCCTTGATGATGTTGTCGGCCTCGAGGTCGTGCAGCATCACGCCCCACTCGAAGAACGTCATCAGCAGGAAGGCGTAGAGCGGGTTGCCCAGGTAATAGGGGTTCCACTTCTGCGCCTCGTCGATCCGCAGGATGCCGTAACCGATGTCGCGGTCCATGTCGACGATGTTGGTGTAGGTGTGGTGCATATAGTTGTGCGAGTGCTTCCACTGGTCGGCCGGGCAGACCGTATCCCAGTCGAATTCGCGGGAGTTGATACCGCGCTCACGCATCCAGTCGTACTGGCCGTGCATGACGTTGTGGCCGATCTCCATGTTGTCGAGGATCTTCGACACACCGAGCGCGGCGACACCGGCCAGCCAGAACGGCGGCAGGAAGCCCAGGTACATCAGACCGCGGCCGGCGATCTCGAAGCCACGCTGGGTCTTGATGATGTTGTAGATGTAGTCGCGGTCGCGTTCGCCGAGGTCGTCGACGACGCGGGCGCGGATCGCGTCGAGCGCGGCGCCGAGTTCTTCGACCTGCTCCGGGCTCAGGATGACCGGACCGTCTTTGCCTTCGGTGAGGATCGTCATGGCTATATCTCCCCTTGTTGTCTCGGTGTCGATCTACAGCGCGATGTCGACGTCGCCGACAGCGGTGTTGATGCAGACCTGGATCTGCTTGTCGGGCTCGGCGTCGAGTTCGCCGGTACGGATGTTGCGGGTGCAGCCGGAGACCTTGGTTGCCGTGCAGGAGAAGCAGATCCCCATGCGGCAGCCGTATTCCGGGGTCAGGCCGGATGCCTCGGCCTGCTCGAGCAGCGTTGCTCCGGTGTTGTCGGCGGCGACGTCGCTGTCGGAGAAGGTGACAGTGCCGGTGGCCTCGGACGGGTCGGTCGGGACCGTGGTGAGCGTGAATTCCTCACTGAGCACTCGATCTTGGAGACCCTCGGCCTCGAAGATCGTGTGCACCGCGCGCATCAGCGGCGGCGGCCCGCACACGAACGTCTGCGCGTCGGCGAACCAGGGTGCGACCCGCTCGAGCTCGTCGTAGTCGAAGAACCCACTGCCGGTGGAGGTTTCACCGTCGATCACCGTGCCCGGCTCGACCGGGTAGCGGTATTCGATGCGAAAGTTGGCGCGGCGCTGCGCGATCGAGGACAACTCGGCCCGGTGCGGCACCATCTCGGGCTGACGAGCGTAGTGCAGGAACGTGACCTGCCCGGTGTAACCCTCCGCGTCGAGGGTCCGCAACATCGACAGTACCGGCGTGATGCCACTACCGCCGCTGACCAACAGGATCTTGTCGGGTCGCTGCTGCGGTAGGTGGAACACACCGGAGGCAGGCGCCAGGTCGACGACCATGCCCGGCTTCGCGTTGGCGTGCAGGTAGTTCGACACCAGCCCGCCCGGGTGCGCCTTGACGGTGAGCTGCAGGTAGCGCTCGCCGGTGCTCTCCGGGTCGATCGGCGAGTAGCAGCGGGTGTGGCGAACGCCGTTGATCGAGACGCCGATCTGCACGTACTGACCGGCGGCGTGGCCGCGCCACTGCCGCGAGGCGCGCAGGGTGAGCGTCACCGAGCCGGGCACCGCGTGTGAGACATGGGTGACCTCGGCGCGCAGCTCCCGAGCGGTGAGCCCGGGGCGGACGAGCTCCAGGTACCGGTCCAGCGGGTGCGGCGTCGTCAACGTCTGCACCAGATCGATCAGTCCCACCATGTCGTGTTGCCCCTTTTGCGAAGTACGGAGAAGTTCCTCGACGTGCGGTTAAATTTTCAGTGCACGTCTGTACACTCACCAGTGTGCCCGATGACCCCGGGCCACTGTCAACCGGCAATAATGTGAGGCGGACAACATCATGACGAAGGCCGCTATGGTGAACGGATGTATGCTCACCGATGTGACTGAGCAGGCAGGAACCCGCAACGAGCGCAAAGCGCATACCCGGGCAGCCCTGCTCGAGGGCACCCTGGCCTTGGCCTCGGAGCGCGGATTCGCTGCATTGAGCCTGCGTGAGATCGCCCGTTCGGCCGGCATCGTGCCGACCGCCTTCTACCGCCACTTCGCCTCGCTCGACGACCTCGGCGCGACCATCGTCGACGAGGGCGTCACCGCGCTGCGGCTGGCATTGCGCGAGGTCAGGCGCAAGCCGGACGCCCACCTGGCCGATACGGTCCGCTTCGTCTTCGAGCAGGTACGCGCCAAACGCGCCCTGTTCGGTTTCCTCATTCGCGAACGGCACGGTGGGCCCGCGCCACTGCGTCAGGCGATCGCGATGGAGATGCAGCTGATCGTGCGCGAGATCGTCGCCGATCTGTCGCGCCTGCGCGCACTGGATTCGTGGAGCACGACCGAGCTGGAGATCGCCGCGGACCTGCTGGTCACCACCGTGACCGACGGTATCGCCGCGTTCGTCGCATCGAGCCCTCGCGAGGAATCGGCCATCCAGGAGCGCACCGTCATGCAGATGCGGCTCATCGCCCTCGGCATCGCGGGCTGGACGCCGAGCGGGCTCCCCGAGTCTTAGGCTCATCGACGCCTCCGCGGCTACCGGACGTGGGCACGCCAGGTGAACGCATCGGGCGGAACGATCGGCCTACACAGGGCGTACCCGGTGAGTTACCCCTGCCCCTTCGAGGTTAGTTGGCCACCGCTGTTCGGAGTACAGGTGTTCACACTCAATGCGCGCGACGATTTCAGTGATACCCCACAACACGATTCACTCGGCGCGCGCAGGCGCACGCACCGGGAGCAACACCAGCAGACCCAGCGCCAGCACGACGAGCAGTCCGGCGATGCCGGCGCGGTCGCTGTGGAAAACCGCCACGAACACGCCGAACAGGGCAGGCGCCAGGAACGACACGGCCCGTCCGGTGGTCGTGTACAGCCCGAACAGCTGACCTTCCCGTCCCGGCGGAGCCAGCCGGGCCAGGAACGAACGCGCCGAAGCCTGTGCCGGACCGACGAACACGGTGAGCGCGAGGCCGAAGATCCAGAACATCGCCGAGCCCGACACCAGCAGCAGCGCCACTCCGCACACCAGCATCCCGGCCAGCGACCCCACGATCACCCGTTTGGGCCCGATCCGGTCGTCGAACCGGCCCGCCACGATCGCAGCCGCCCCCGCGACGACATTCGCGGCGATCCCGAACAGCAGCACATCGGCGTCAGCGAACCCGTACACCGATACCGCGAGCACCCCGCCGAAAGTGAACACACCGGCCAGGCCGTCCCGGAACACCGCGCTGGCGAGCAGGAAGTACACCGTGTGCCGGTCCTGCCCCCACAGCTCCCGCACGTCACGCCACAGGACGCGGTAGGAACCGGCGAAGCCGACCTTCGCCGCACCCGGGTCGGCGCCGGTGCGCGGCATCTCGGGCACCGCGAACAGCACCGGCAGCGCGAAGACCGTGAACCACACCGCCGCGAGCACGATGACGAGCCGGACATTGAGGCCCTGATCGGTGGGCATCGCGAGCAACCCGCGGGTGTCACCGTCGCCGGCGAGGAATCCCACGTAGCAGATCAGCAGCAGCGCGATGCCGCCGAAATAGCCCATCGCCCAACCGAATCCGGACACCCGGCCCACCGTGGCCGGGGTCGACACCTGCCGCATCATCGCGTTGTAGGGCACGCCCGCGAGCTCGAAGGTGGCCGAGGCGAATGCGAGCAACGCCAAGCCAAGCCAGAGGTCGTCATAGTTGTCGCGGACGAAGAACATCAGTGACATCGCGCCGACCGTCAGCGCCGTCAAGGTCGCCAAGGCTCGTTTACGTGAGCCGACCGCGTCGAAGTACTGCCCGCAGACCGGCGCCGTCAGCGCGACGACCAAGCCTGCCCCCGCCAGCGCCCACCCCAGCCAGGCACTCGCCGGTGTCGTCCCCGGCAGATCTTTGCCCACCTTGTCGGTGAGATACACGGAGAACACGAAGGTCAGCGTGACGGCCTGGAACGCCGACGACCCCCAGTCCCACAGCCCCCACGCCAGCACCTGCCCGCGTCCGGCCGCCTCCCCGACGGTCTCGGCCGCGTCCACCTCGGTCATACGCCGAAGCGTAACGACGATCCGACAACCGCGCCGTCTATTGGATCGGCACCGGCAGTTCATATGAACCTGGTTGCATAGTACCCAGCGTTCCGGATACTCTCGTCCCATGGCACTGGAGCACGCGCTACTGGTCTCGCTCACCGAGCGGGCCGGATCGGGCTATGAGCTCGCACGCCGATTCGACAAGTCGATCGGCTACTTCTGGAGTGCCACCCACCAGCAGATCTACCGGGTGCTCAAGCGGATGGAGTCCTCCGGCTGGGTCACCGTCGAATCGGTGACCCAGCAGGGCAAGCCCGACAAGAAGGTGTACTCGGTAGCCCCGGCCGGCCAGGCCGAGATCGCCCGCTGGCTCGCCGAGCCCACCGACGCCACCCCGGCCCGCGACGAACTGGGCGTGAAGATCCGCGCCGCCGCGTACGGCGACATCAATGCCATCTGCGCCGAGGTCGAGCGCCATCGCGGCCAGCACGCCCAGCGCCTCGATGAGTACCGCCTCAGCGAAAAGAAATTCTTCCCGGTGCCGGACCAGCTCTCCGGCACCGCTCTGCACCAGTATCTGGTGCTGCGCGCGGGCATCCGCGCGGAGTCCGGCTACCTCGAATGGTGCGACGAAGTACTGCAGGCCCTGCGACCGCGAAAAGGTGACGACCGCCCATGACTGCCTATCCCCATCTGTTCGAGCCACTCGACCTCGGCCACACCACGCTGCGCAATCGCGTAGTCATGGGCTCCATGCATACCGGTCTGGAGGACCGCGCCTGGGACACCAACAAACTGGCCGCCTACTTCGCCGAGCGCGCCCGCGGCGGTGTCGGCCTGATCATCACCGGCGGCTACGCGCCCAACCGCACCGGCTGGTTGCTGCCGCTCGGCGGCAAGCTGACCAACAAGACCGAGGCCTACCGGCATCGCACGATCACCAAGGCGGTGCACGCCGAGGGTGGCAAGATCGCCATCCAGATCCTGCACGCGGGGCGTTATTCCTATATGCCGACCAGTGTTTCGGCATCGGCGATCAAGTCCGCGATCAACCCGTTCAAGCCGCGGGCGCTGTCGTCGAAGGGTGTGGAGAGCACCATCGACGATTACGCGCGCTGCGCGGGCCTGGCCAAGTTCGCCGGCTACGACGGCTGCGAGATAATGGGCGGTGAGGGCTATTTCCTCAACCAGTTCCTCGCGCCGCGGGTGAACAAGCGCACCGACAAGTGGGGCGGCACACCGGAGAACCGACGTCGGCTGCCCGTCGAGATCGCCCGCCGCATCCGTGCCGAAGTGGGCCCCGATTTCATCATCGTGTTCCGGTTGTCGATGGCCGAACTCGTGGAGAAGGGGCAGACCTTCGACGAGATCGTCGCTCTGGCACAGGAATTGGAAGCCGTCGGCGTCGACATCCTCAATACCGACATCGGCTGGCACGAGGCGCGCGTGCCCACCATCGTCACCTCGGTGCCGCGTGCGGCGTTCGTGGAGTTCACCGCGAAGATCGCGCGCAAGGTGAACATCCCGGTCTGTGCCTCCAACCGGATCAATATGCCCGAGGTCGCCGAGGAGATCCTGACCCGCGGCGACGCGGCGCTGATCTCCATGGCCCGCCCGCTGCTGGCCGACGCCGAATGGGCCAACAAGGCCGAGCAGAATCGGGCCGACGAGATCAACACCTGCATCGCCTGCAACCAGGCCTGCCTCGACCACGCCTTCGGCAACAAGAAGGTGTCGTGCCTGGTCAACCCGCGTGCGGGCAGCGAGACCACGTTGAACTTGCTGCCGACTCGGCGCGCCAAGCGGGTCGCGGTCGTCGGTGCGGGCCCGGCTGGGCTGTCGGCCGCGGTGAGTCTGGCCGAGCGTGGCCATCACGTCGACCTGTTCGAGTCCGATGACAAGATCGGCGGCCAGTTCGACATCGCCCGCCGCATACCCGGCAAGGAGGAGTTCGACGAGTCGATCCGCTACTTCCGCCGCAAGATCGACGTCACCGGTGTCACCCTGCATCTCGAAAAGCGGGTCACCGCCGAGGAATTGATCGCGGGCAAGTACGACTCGGTGATCCTGGCGACCGGTGTGCGCCCGCGCATCCCCAACATTCCCGGTATCGACCACCCGATGGTGCTCTCCTACGCCGAACTGGTGAAGGAGGAGAAGCCGGTCGGTAAGAAGGTCGCGGTGATCGGCGCGGGCGGCATCGGCTACGACGTGAGCGAATACCTCACCGTCGAAGGGCATCCCACGCTCAAGCTCGACGAGTGGAAAGAGGAGTGGGGCGTCGATTCCGAGAACGAGCAGGCTCCCGGCCAGCTCAAGAAGCCCAATCCCTCCCCCGCTGCCCGCGATGTCGTACTGCTGCAACGTAAGTCGACCCCGTTCGGCAAGGATCTGGGCAAGACCTCCGGCTGGGTGCACCGCGCGGCCCTCAAGGCCAAGGGTGTCGAGCAGGTCGGCGGCGTGAACTACGACCGCATCGACGACGCGGGCCTGCACATCAGCTTCGGCGAGAAGCACGAGAACCCGCGCGTGATCGAGGTCGACAACGTGATCGTCTGCGCCGGACAGGAATCCGTGCGCGAACTCGAAGAACCGCTGCGCGCCGCGGGCGTCGACCTGCACCTCATCGGCGGCGCCGACCTGGCCGCCGAACTCGACGCCAAGCGCGCGATCAACCAGGGCACCCGATTGGCCGCTGTGTTATAGGAGCGCTGGCGCGCTCGAGCGCGGCCCCTGGGGGGCCGCGAGTTAGCCGCCGTTGCTGGCGGCTGCGCCGCGGACGCAACGGCGGCTAACTCGCGGCCGGGCCGCTACGCCGCTTCGCGGCGGACCCTCCTCGAGGTCGGGTCGTGGTGGGTGGGAGTGCGGTCATGGCGGAACTGGGGTTTGACGGTGTAGCTGGGAAAGCGGTGCGGGTGGGCGGACTCGGTGGTGCCGGGTGGGCGGTCAGTGTAGGGAGAGGTCGCGAACAGCATCGCGTAGTTCGCGGCCCTCCGCTGATTCGTACCAGCGAAGATGTCCGAGAAGCCAGTCGTGGTAGGCGACTTCGGCGTTGCGTGGGTCGTGGGCGATCGTGAGGAAGTAGTCGATCTCCGAGAGCTCGTAGCCGATGTGGACCAGCGGGAGCAGGCTCGGAAGCAGGTTCTGTTCGGCCGCCGACAGTGTTCGCTCGGATCGGTATCCCTGGATCAGCGCGGTGATCTGGTCCGCGCGCACATGGGCGGGACCGCCGTCACGCAGGGAAACCCAGTCGACGGCGGTGCGTTCGATGGCGGTGGCCAGGTCGAAGACGGCGGTGGTCCGGTCTGCCAGTCCGAAATCGATCACCGAGGTCACCTCGTGGTCGGTCCAGAGCAGGTTGGTCGCGTGCCAGTCTCCATGTGTCCACAGTGGCGCGACACCGGAGAAGTCGACCCGGAACTCGGGAACCTCAGCACGCCAGTCCCTTTCGCCCAGGAATCCGGCGACCGACGGCCGCCGTGCGATGTGCCGTTCGAACGCGCTCACCACGTCACCGTGCATACTCGCCAGCAATGGCCTGGGCGGTCGAGCAGGCGCATCGAAACCTGCTGCGGCCGAATGTAATCGACCGAGCATCACCCCGGCGCGCACCGCATCGTCGCTGTCGCGATAAGGCGACCAGGAGAAGTCCGCGCGATACCTGTCCTCCCCCACCCCAACCCTGTGCACTTCGTAGACGAACTCACCCACCGTCGCACGCACTTCGGGCACCGGAATGCCCCGATCCCGCAGATGCGCCATGAAGCGATGCTCCTCACCCAACGCCACCTCATCACGCAAGCGCACTGGCATCCGCTTCACCACAAGCCGCTCCCCGTCGTCCAACCGCACCCCCACCGTCGACGACAACGGCCGCGCACCACGCCATTCGATCGCCGCGGGCGAGCCACCCCACGTCGCGGCGACCGCCCGCGCGATCTCGTCCTCGGTGAGCGCGGGCCACGTCGGCTCGGCCAGTGGGTCATCGCCCATCCCGAACACCTGCTCGTCAGCCATCAGTCCAGTATCGATGGTGTCGCGTCGAACTACCGGAGCGCGCTGCCACCCGTCGACGCGGGCACGGCACACCTGGAGCCGATCCCCTAAGCTCCCCTCGTGAGCTTGCCCTCCCCCACTGCAGACAATCGTGCCGTCGTCACCGGCGCGTCCTCCGGCATCGGCACCGCGTTGGCCGCCGAACTGGCCGGGCGCGGCTATTCGCTGATCCTGGTCGCGCGCCGCGGTGAGATCCTCACCGAGCTCGCCCAGCGGCTGACCCTGGTCCACGGCATCACCGCCGAGGTCCGCGCGGTCGACCTGGCCGATCGCACCCAGCGGGCCAGCCTCGTCGACGAGCTCGCGGTCCGCGATATCGCCGTCCTCTGCAACAACGCGGGCATCGCGACCTTCGGCCCGGTCGCCGAACTCGACTTCGCCTACGAGCGCATGCAGATGGAACTCAACGCCACCGCCGTGCACGACCTGACCCTGGCGGTGCTGCCCGGCATGATCGAGCGCAAGGCGGGTGGGATCCTGATCAGCGGTTCGGCGGCGGGCAACATGCCGATCCCGAACAACGCCACCTACGCGGCGTCGAAGGCGTTCGCGAACACCTTCTCGGAGTCGTTGCGCGGCGAGCTCAAGGGCACCGGCGTGCACGTCACCCTGCTGGCCCCCGGTCCCGTTCGCACCGAAACCCCCGCCCCCGAGGACCAGTCGATCGTCGACAAGATGGTTCCCGACTTCCTCTGGGTGTCGTCGGAGTACACCGCCAAGGTCTCCATCGACGCGCTGGCTCGCAACAAGATGCGCATCGTCCCCGGCCTGATCAGCAAGGGCATGAGCGTCGCGGGCAACTACGGACCGCGCGCGCTGACCGCCCCTGTCGCGGGCGCGTTCTACAAGAAGCTCGGCAGCTGAGCACGGCCTGACGGGTCGGCATGTCAGCAAACCGTCAGGAAGGACTCACCGGTGGTCAAGGACCCGTAAACACCGAGTTCAGCGGCGCGCGCACGGCGTAGTTCTGACAGTAGGCCCCGCCGTTCCGAACGCGGGGGCGTCCTCAGGAGACCACCGTGACGTTGCTCGACATCTTCCCGTCGTTGCGTGCTACCACCGTGCCGCGGCTCGATTCCGCGGTTTGGCCTGCCGATACCCACTACGACCACGACGGCCGGATCACCCTCGGCTCGGTGGCGCTCGCCGATATCGCCGATCAGTTCGGCACTCCTGTCCAGGTGGTCGACGAAGCCGAGGTACGAGAGCGCTGCCGCGCCTACCGCAAGCACTTCCCCGAGGCCGAGATCGTCTACGCGGGTACCGCGCTGATGGTCGGCGCGGTGGCCCGCTGGGTCGCCGACGAGGGTCTGTCGGTGCAGGTGGGTTCGAGCGGTGAGCTGTCGGTCGCGCTCGCGGCGGGCATCGATCCGCGCCGAATCGTGTTGCACGGCAACGGCAAGACCCTCGACGAACTGAAGACCGCCGTGCGCTGCGGGGTCGGCCGCATCGTGGTCGGCTCGCTCACCGAGATCACTCTGCTCACTGCCTTGGCGACCCAACCGCAGCAGGTGCTGCTCCGCGTCGCCACCGGTATCGACGTTCCCGGCGCCGACCAGTTCGGCTTCCCGCTCGGCAGCCGGTCGTTCGAGACCGCCGTGGCCCGGATCGCGGGCCGGTGCAACCTGCAGCTCGTCGGCCTGCACTGCCACCTCGGCCCGCACATCCACAACCCCGACCACTACGGCGAGGCGATCCGCCGGATGATCGGCGAGATGTCCTGGGTCGACCACGAATACGGTCTGCTGCTCTCCCATCTCGACATCGGCGGCGGGCACGCGGTAGCGCTGCGCAGTGGCGACGCGGAACTGAACCTGCGCGAGCTCGCCGACATCCTCGACGACGCACTGGACGCCGGCTGCGCGCGCCATCGCTTTCCCCGCCCCGTGCTGGCGATGGAACCCGGGCGCGCGATCGTAGCCAGGGCGGGCGTCACCCTGTATCGAGTGCTCGCCGTCAACGAGACCGCCGACGGTGGCACCCGGGTGATCGTCGACGGCGGCGGCTGTGGCGGCCAGGGACGCGGACACGGCGGCGCGCTGGTGGTCAACCGGCACCCGACCGGCTCGCAGATGACCGCGTCCATCGCGGGCAGGCACAGCGAATCCGGCGCGCTCATCGCCACCGACGTGCGCTTACCCGCCGATCTGCACCCCGGTGAGGTACTCGCCCTCCCGTGCACCGGCGCCTACCACCACGGGCTCGCGTCGACCTACAGCACGGTGGGCAGGCCGCCGATCGTCGCTGTCGCCGACGGCAGCACCCGGCAGTTGATGCGCCGCGAGACAACCGCCGATCTGCTGATGCGCGAAATTCTGGAATAGGCCGGAATACTGCCGTCATCGGTCTGGTGGCGGCACCCATCGCGCGCCTAATATCAGACAGGTCGGGGATAATCACACAACTCGACCGACGGTGCGTTGGTCCGGTGACGAGCGCACCGGAAGAGGTAGCGATGAATACCAACAGAACACGCGAGGTCGGCCTGCGCCGACTGCTCATGAGCATGGCGGTGGCCGGTATGGCGGTCACATTTCCGATGACAGTGGCGGCGCCCGCGACCGCATTGCCCGCAGCGGCCCCCGACCAGGTACAGACCAATCGCCCACGATGCGACGACTGGAACCACCGGAACTACGACTACTGCGACCGCGACCGCGGGCACCGATGTGACAACGACTGGTACGGCCGCAACCACTGGAACGATCGCGACTGGGATCGCTGCGACCGCGGCCGTGGCGGGCACAACTGGTTCCCGTGGGGCTGGTTCGGCAGCAGCTGAGCCAACCGTCTCGTCCGTCAGCGCCGCCGGGTGCCGAAGATACTGCGACTGATCTCGCGACCGGCGGCGCTGGCCGCTGATCGCAGAAAGCTCTTCACGGCGGGGTTCTTCATGATCCGTTCGGCCGCCGTGTCCTCGTCCTGCTGTGCCTGCGATCGGCCCGGTGCCTGCGCGGCCTCGGGCGCGGGTGCGGCGGCGGCCACGCTGGCCAGCAGCATCTCGTAGGCGGATTCCCGGTCGACGCTCTGCCCGTATCTGCCCTGCAACGCGCTCGCCAGCGCCTTGGACTTGATCGCGTCATCGCCGATGGTGTCCATCAGCGAGCGCGGCGGCGCGATCTTGGTCCAGGCGACGGGCGTCGGCGCACCGGTCTCGGAGAGCACAGTGACGATCGCCTCACCGGTGCCGAGCGAGGTCAGCGCCTCTTCGAGGTCGTACACCGACGACTTCGGGTAGGTGCGCACCGTCTTGGACAGCGCCTTCTGATCGTCGGGGGTGAAGGCGCGCAAGGCGTGCTGGACGCGGGCGCCGAGCTGGGAGAGCACCGGGTTGGGGATGTCGGTGGGCAACTGGGTGCAGAAGAACACACCGACGCCCTTGGACCGGATCAGCTTCACCGTCTGCTCGACCTGCTGCAGAAACGCCTTGGACGCCTCGGCGAACAGCAGATGCGCCTCGTCGAAGATGAACACGAGCTTCGGCTTGTCTACGTCACCCACCTCGGGCAACGTCTGGAACAGGTCGGCCAGCACCCACATCAGGAACGTCGAGAACAGCGCGGGTCGCGCCGCCTGCTGGCCGAGCTCGAACAGCGTGATCACGCCGAGCCTGCCCGCGGTGCGCAGCAGATCGGCCGGGTCGAGCTCGGGTTCGCCGAAGAAGGTGTCGCCGCCTTCGGCTTCCAGGTTCACCAGTGACCGCAGGATCACCCCCGCTGTCTGCGAGGACACGCCACCGATGCCCTTGAGGTCTTCCTTGCCTTCGGGGCTGGTCAGGTGGGTGATGACCGCGCGCAAGTCCTTCAGATCCAGCAGGGCGAGGCCACGCTGATCAGCCCAGTGGAAGATCAGGCCGAGCGTCGATTCCTGGGTGTCGTTGAGGCCGAGCACCTTGCTGAGCAGGATCGGACCGAACGAGGTGATCGTCGCCCGGATCGGCACCCCGATGCCGCCGGTGCCGAGCGAGACGAACTCGGTGGGGAAGGTGCTCGGTGCCCAGTCGGTCGCGCCGGTTTCCGCCGCGCGCGCCCGGATCTTCTCGTTGTCGGCGCCCGGCTCGCTCAGACCTGACAGGTCGCCCTTGACGTCGGCCATCACCACGGGAACGCCTGCGCGGGAAAGCTGTTCGGCGATACCCTGCAGGGTCTTGGTCTTGCCGGTGCCGGTGGCGCCGGCGACGAGGCCGTGCCGGTTCATCATCCGCAGCGGAATACGCACGCGCGCACCAGGATCGGCCACCCCGTCGACCATCACCGTGCCCAGTTCCAAGGCAGGCCCCGCGAAGGCGTAGCCCTCGGCGATCTCCCCGGCCACGCCGGATGCCGGTGACTTCGAATCGGATTCCGTACTCGCGGAGGCGGATTCGTTGCCAGGTGCCGCATGTTCGTCGTCGGTGGCCGCTGCCGCGGCCTCTTGCTCGGCGGCCTCCGCGGCCGCCATCGCCTCGGCCGCGACCCGGGCCGCGTCCTCGGCCGCCTTACGTGCCGCTGCCGCCTTCTCCTGTGGGGTGGTCATTCGCGCGTCCTCCGTCTGCTCACTGGCACGTACGCAAGAAATGCTCGGAACGTCTGCGGACAATTCCAGGCAAACTGTATCCGTGCCGGTCACCTGGGCGGCGAACATCCGCCGATGTCGTCGGCAAACCTGGCCCGCCTCGCCCGCACGACACACCTGCCGACGAGGTTCACGCCTACCCCGTTAGGGTGGCTCGGTGTCCGACAAACTTTTGGTCTGGATGGATTGCGAAATGACGGGGCTCCGTCTCGACAGCGACAAGCTGATCGAGATCGCCGCGCTCGTAACCGACAGCGACCTCAACATTCTCGGTGACGGTGTCGACATCGTCATCCACGCCGACGACGCCGCCCTGGCCTGCATGCCACCGGTCGTCGCCACCATGCACGCTAAATCCGGTCTGACCGACGAGGTTCGGCGTTCGACCGTCACCCTCGAGCAGGCCCAGCAGCAGGTACTCGACTATATCCGCGAGTACGCGCCTACCGCGCGCACGGTGCCGCTGTGCGGTAATTCCATCGGCACCGATCGCGGTTTCATCGCCCGCGACATGCCCGAACTCGACGCGCACCTGCACTACCGGATGGTCGACGTGAGCTCGATCAAGGAACTGTGCAGGCGCTGGTACCCGCGCATCTACTTCGGCCAGCCGGAGAAGGGCCTTGCGCACCGCGCGCTGGCCGACATCAAGGAATCCATCCGCGAACTCGAGTACTACCGCCGCACCGCCTTCGTGCCGCTGCCCGGGCCATCGACCACCGAGATCGCGGCCGCCGCGCAGGCGGCCACCGAGGCCGTGGATGTCACCGGTTCGAGCCCTCTACCAGCGGATTAGGGCCTGGCACCAAACTCACGCTAGTATCGACGGCGCCGGTGATTCACCGGTGATGGTGACCGTAGTTCAGTTGGTAGAGCACCAGGTTGTGATCCTGGATGTCGCGGGTTCGAGTCCCGTCGGTCACCCCGAAGAGAAGGCCCGGTCCCCAGGACCGGGCCTTCTTTGTTCGCCGCGTGCATGTCACACTCGCCGGTCCGGCATCGTCTACTGATCATGAGCATCAACGAACTGCGCGCCGATCTCCGCGGAAACGTTCTCCTGCCGGGCGATACCGCATTCGACCTCGCGGCCCGCCCGTGGAACACCGCGATCGCCCAGACGGTCGCCGCCGTCGTCGAGGTCGCCGACGCCGACGACCTCGCGAACCTCGTGCGCTACGCGAACCGCGCGGGCCGCACGGTGGTCACCCAGCCGACCGGCCACGGCGCGACCGGCGACATCGACGACACGATCCTCGTGCGCACCGGCCACCTCGACACCATCGACATCGACCCGGTCGCGCGGGTGGCCCGCATCGGCTCCGGCACCCAGTGGGGCGCCGTCCAGACCGCGGCCGCCGCACACGGCCTGAGCGGGCTCGCGGGCAGCAATCCCGTGGTCGGTGTGACCGGGTACACCCTGGGCGGCGGCTTCGGCTGGCTGGCCCGCAAGCACGGGTGGGCGGCCGACGCGGTCCGCGCGTTCGAGATCGTCGACGCCGACGGCAACCGCGCACGAGTGAGCGCCGACGCCGATCCGGAGCTGTTCTGGGCACTGCGCGGCGGCGGTGGCGACTTCGCGATCGTCACCGCGCTCGAGATCGACCTGTTCGAACTACCGCGGCTCTACGGCGGGCGGGTGAGCTGGTCGGCCGAGCGCACCCACGACGTGTTCGACGTCTTCACCGCACTCACCACCGACGCACCGCCGGAACTGTCGGTGTGGTTGCAGCGCTACCAGATTCCCGGCGCCGCACCGACCGTCGCGATCGACTTCGCCTACCTCGGTGACGAGGCGCGGGGCCGCGAGCTGACCAGCCGCCTCGACACCATCACCGGCGCGCTCGCCGACACCCGCGCCACCATGACCCCCGACCGGATCGGCACCATCACCGCCGAACCCACCGACCCGAGCCCGTCGCTCTCGCGCGGCGAACTGCTCACCGACCTGGGCGACGCGGTCGTCAAGACGCTCATCGACGCACCGGTCGCACCCCTGCTCAACATCCAGATCCGTGCCCTCGGTGGGGCCCTCGCCGACACCACTCGCGAACACGGCGCCCGCGGCCCGGTCGCCGAGCCCTACGCCCTCTACTTGCTCGGGCTCGGACTCCCCCACCTGATCGACGACGTCCAGACCGCCTTCACCAGCATCGTCGACGACCTCGGCGCCCACGTCACCGGCAAGAAGCCGTACACCTTCCTCGCGCCAGGTGAATCGGCCGAGGCCGCCTTCGACACAGCCACCTTGGAACGCCTCCGCGCGATCAAGCAGGCCCGCGATCCGCGAAACATCTTGAGCGCCAATTTCCCGGTTCAGCCCTGATCACGAGCTCGCGCCGCCACGGGTCGGCGGCGCGGGTCCGCGGTCGTATTACTCGCGGCGAACACCATCGGCCTTTCGCGCACACGCCGTCATCGCGCCGATCCTTCGCCGCACTACAGGCAGGCGTGGTCACATCAGGGTGTGCCCCGCACCGGCAGGCTGTCACCAACTGCGCGACCGGCCCGGTGCCTTCGGACGGCCGACCGGTTCGCACAGGCCGGACTACAGAAGCGTTGTCGGCCGTTGCGCGAAATGTCGGCGTACACCTGGGAACACCCCTGCGCCTCGCAGGCGCCCAAGCGGTCCATGCCGAGCCCGGTCAGGTGCAATGCCGTCCCCACGGTGATCATCGCCGCGATCTGGCGGTCCGTCGGCACCTCGGGGGGCCGGAAATGCAGATGCCAGCCGTCGCCCACGTGGTCGGTCAGGCGGGGCGGGGACGCGTACTCGGCCAGCAACACATTGAGCAGCGCCGCCCGCTCGGCCCGGTCCGCGCACTCCACCACGGCACGCCAGCGCCCCAGAAAAGCCGTCACCGACGTGAGATCGGCGGCTGACACGGGCGCACTCAGCACCAAACCCGCGTCGGCACAGCGCCGCGCCAACTCCCCGGCACTCGAACACGGATCATTGAGCAGATCGACGCCGAGCAGCACCGGCTCACGCCCGTAATGGTTGTAATGCACAATGCCATTACATCAGACTCGAAGCATGGAAAACCACCCCGCGCACACCTGGCAACTCGAGTCACGCCACCGGACCAGCGAGGGCCTCGTCGCCTATCAGCGCTGCCACTGCGGCGCACGCCGAGTGGTCGTCGACCACCTGAGCGTCGCGTCCGAGATCCACCGCGACGAACCGGACTTGGCCGAAGCCGGATAACCCGCTCCACCATGACGAACGTCACGTTTGACCGCTACACTTTGGACCGCTGCCCAGATGTGGGGCAGATCTCGCCACAGCGTCAGCGCTCGACCGGAAAGACCCCTTGATGAAGCGTTCCACCGTCGTCGCCATCCTCGCGGCCGCCACCGTGCTCGGCCCTGTCGCGGGGACCGCGGCCGCCTCGCCCGGCCTACCCCTCACCGATTTCACGGCGGAGACCCCCACCGGCGACTTCGGCCTGCCGAGCGATCAGCCCGAATCCGGTTCGGCGCAGAGCGGCTCCACCACCGGCGTCGAAACCACCGGCTCCTCCGGCACCGGCTCGGCCGGCCTGCCCAACCTCGACCGCCTGCTGTTCGGCGGACGCATCCTGTGCGGCGCGTTCGGCAGCGCCCTCGCCGTCGCGGGCGAGGCGATGATGGACTGCAGCGAGCTTCCCACGCCGCACTGACCACAGACACAGCGAAGGGGCACCGGAAACATCCGGTGCCCCTTCGCTTTTCGTGCGCCTACGGAGCGTCGGCGTTGCCCGCCTTCCATTCCGGCCACGCGATGTTCCAGTCACCGAGCCCGTCGACACCGGACAGGGTGCCGCCGACCGTGTTCTTGATGATGGTGATGTCGCCACGCTTGGCGTTCTCGTACACCCAGCGCGCGTTCGCCGGACTCAGATTCAGGCAGCCGTGACTCGCGTTGGAGTAACCCTGCTGCCCGACCGACCACGGCGCCGAGTGGAAGAAGATGCCGCTGTAGGAGATTCGCGTCGCGTAGTCGACCGGCGTGCGATACCCGTCGGCCGAGTTCACCGCCACACCGTAGGTCGAGGAATCCATCACGATCTTCTCGTGCCGGTCGCTGACGATGTAGATGCCGTTGTCGGTGGGCGTGCTGTCCTTACCCATCGAGGTGGGCATGGTCATGATCACCTGACCGTTCTTCTCCACCGTCACCTGGTGGGTGTTGTCGTCGGCGGTGAAGATCACCGCGTCGCCGATGGTGAAGAACGAATGGATGTTGTCCTGGCCGTACAGACCCTTGCCCAGGTCCTTGCCGTAGACGTTCACATCGACGGTCACCTTGGTGCCCGGTGCCCAGTAATGCTCTGGGCGCCACCGCACTTCGCGATTGTTCACCCAGTAGAAGGCCCCCTCGACGGCGGGCTCGGTGGTGATCTTGATGGCCTCCTGCGCGGCCCGGCGATCGGGGATGTTCTCGTCGAACTGGATCGCCACCGGCTGACCGATGCCGACCACGTCACCCTCACCGGGCAGCAGGTACGGCTTGGTCTGGCTCTTCGGCGAGCTGGTGGTGAAGCTCAGCGTCGAGGAGTTGGCGCCACCGAGCCCGATGGCCGAAGCCGTGAGCTTGTAGGTCTTGCCGTAGCCGAGCACCTCGGCGGTCGCCCAGGAGCGGCCGTCCGCGGCCAGCTGGCCCGCCACCACACCGCCCTGCTGATTGGTCAGCGTGACGTCGGTGAACTTGCCGTCCTCGACCTGGAAGGCCATCGGCATCCCGGGCGAGACACCCACCTGCCCGTCCTTGATGGTCGAGACCAGTTTCGGCTTGATCAGCTCGGCGAGAGGGTTGCGATCGATCGCCACCTCCACGCCGGCACCCTCCGCGGCCGAACACGCCGATGCCCCCAGGGCGAATACCGCCAGCAGCACCACCGGAACGATCGTCCGCAGCGACCGAGGTCGCCCCCGCTTCTTACCCATGTCAACCCCGTTTCCGTACCGACGCGATAACAGTGCGCCGCAGATCCCACATACCGAATCGCTACTGCCATCCGTGTAGGCGGGGGGCGTTACGAACTCGACGTCTCGCCCATTCTGCCAGCTAGTCCGGCCGGTTCCAACGGGAAAGCCCCCGCGACACGACCAAGTCACAATCGTTAGATACGTACGAGGGCCGTCGGCGTTAACAACGCCCGATACACGGCATTGGCGCTGGTCAGCGCCCGATTTCACTTTCCGGCCCACGGCCTGCTAATGTTTGTTCCGCACCGGAGACGGGGCAAAGAACAAAACATGCGCCATTAGCTCAATTGGCAGAGCAGCTGACTCTTAATCAGCGGGTTCGGGGTTCAAGTCCCTGATGGCGCACTCAGAAGCACCAGGTCTACCTGGTGTTATAGCGATGTGGAACGCTCAACCTCTGGTTGAGCTACCCACAAAACTACCCACCCCCTCTGCGGAGGGACGGCCGGAGCGCCTGATTTCCGCCTCCAGAGCCCTGACCAGCGACTTCTCTGAGGAGAATTTTGCTGTGATTTGGGTCACTCAAACCCCTCTCTCCAACCTGCATAGGAACGTTCAGGGGTTAGACATCCTGTGAACCCGGTCACAGAATCCCACCTGAGATCGAGACTCGAATCAGAGCGGCAAACCGGTTGCCGCACAGTCGGACTCCGACCCGCCGCCGTCTGCCCAAGCGGTGACACCCCGGGAAACAGGCGAATAAACCTGACGTACGATCCTGCATATCGAGGATCTCGCCTCGCCTGACCCGAAGGGTTTCGCCGTGCTGCATCACCCACCAGAACCGGCCGCGGCGCAGTTCGTGGCCATGGGGCTGGAGACGGTCACCATCCGTGGCGGGGCGGTCGAGGACAACGCGTACATAACGATCGAGATCGACACCGGCGAGGGCGTGCCGGTGGTCGCAGAGTTCCGGGCCGCCACGTTTCGCGCACTGCTCGATCGCGGCCACGATGTTGTTGATGCCGCCGAGTTGGAGGCCGCCGACCATGACCACTACGGCGAGGACGAACTCCCCGCAGCCTGAGTGGCCGTAGACGCAGCGAAGGCCCACCCGATTCGTTCGGGTGGGCCTTCGCGCCGTTGGGGGGTCAGTCCTTGCCAGCGCCGACGCGACCTCGAATGCGCTTGAGTGCGAGTTCGTTGATCAACGCTTCGACCTGGAGCAAGTCCTCTTCGGTCAGCGTGGCGACTGCTCGCGGAGGAGTCCAGTGGGGCTGGACTGCGACGCGTTCCTTGAGATCGACCCATTCGGCGAGCGTGTCGATGTCGATGCCGAGGGCCTTGGCCAGCTTGCCCTGGGTTCGGCGCTCGGGGATCGCCTCGCGCCGGATGATTCGCTGAACCGTGGTCGGCCCCAGGCCGGCCGCAGCGGCGAGCGCCTGGATGCTGGGGTTGTTGCTGCGCGGCTCGACGTACCCGCGGGCAATCATCGGCGTCGCCCACGGCTCGCCGACCGGCTTACCTCGGGCCATGACCGCCTCCTCTTTTCTATGTCAAGGTTCGCGGCCATAGTACGTCGATAACCCGCGTAAATCACTTTCTATAGCAGATTTACGGGGTCTTTTCCTGGTCAGCTATCGGCTCGCAGCTCGACATAAACCGCGTTAATGCGTTACGGTGTCTACGTACGAGACCCAATGGTCTTCTCCCCTACCAGCATAAACAGCCGACATAGAGCCTCATCTACGCCCGGATAAACCTCGTAAAACCGTCCGCGCGTGGGGGCTTGGCGACCCCAAGCGAATCGACAGTGATCTCCACAACACACCTAAACCCCGGGCCCGCCGTCGCTATCGGCGAGTTCCCCAGCGGCTCCCCCCAGTGGCACGCCGCACGCGCGAGCGGTCTCGGCGGCAGCGAGATCTCCGCGGTCCTCGGGCTGAGCCCGTGGGAGTCGCGCTTCACATTGTGGTGGCGCAAACAGGACAAGCTCCCGCCGGTCCGCGAGAACCTCTACATGCTCATGGGCAGCTTGTTCGAGCCCGTGATCTTCGACCACTACCGCGACAACCTGCTTCCGCCCGGTCACACGATGACCTCCGGAATCACCTACCGCCACGCCGAGCACCCGTGGATGATCGCCAACCCCGACGGGCTGATCTGGGACGCCAACGGCAACTTGGTCGACGGCCTGGAGATCAAGTGCGCCGCTCGCGACGACAAGTGGGGCACCGAGGGCACCGACGAGATCCCGATCTACTACCGCACCCAGGTCACGTGGTACTGCGCGGTCATGGGCCTGCCCGGTATGTGGGTGCGGGTGGTCTTCGGTGTCGGCGACTGGCGCACCTACCGCGTCGAGCCAACCGCCGAGGAGATCGAACTGCTCATCGCCACCGGCGCGCAGTTCATGCAAGACCTGGCCAACGACGTCGAGCCGGATATCGACGACCACTCCGCGACCTACGCCGTGCTGCGCGAGCTGCATCCCGAGATCGACGGCACCACGCTCCAGATCAGCGCCGACCTGGCCGATCGCTGGTGGGCCGCCCTCGGGGAAGCCGAAACCGCCGAATCCCAGCTGATGGGCGTGCGTAGCGAACTGGCCAAGGTCATGGGCGAGGCGTGGCGCGCGATGTGCGGCGAGCAGAAAGTCGCCTACCGGCAGCGCCCGCCCAAGGGAAACGGCACTCCCTTCGTCAAATCTGCTGCCCGACCGAAGTTTTCAACCATCACTGATGCCGTGAAAGGACCCTGACGTGGAGTTGCTCAACACCCTCCCCCCGCGCGTGGCGCGTGCCTCCGGCCGACCCGCCTCCTACCTGGAGGAAGCGGCCGAGCTGGAGGCGAACAAGGGCCAGTGGGGTCGGGTGATGACCTGCGCGACACCCAAGCGCGCACTAGCGCAAGCCAGTGCGATCAGGAAGGGCAACCTCGTTGCTTTTCAACCCGCCGGAACCTACGAGGCCGACACCCGCGACACCGCGGTCTGGGCCCGCTATATCCCCGAAACCGAACGGAACGCACTGTGACCGAATCCATCATCGACGCCGCTTCTGCCGCCAAATCCACTCCGGCGAGCTTGATCACACGGCACCGCGCCGACTTCGCCAGCGTTCTGCCGCCGACGATGACCGTGGACCGCTGGGTGCGCCTGGCGATCTCGGCGGTCAACGCCGATGACAAGTTGGCCGAGATCTTCCGCCGTGACCGCGGAGCGTCGCTGATGCGGGCGCTGATGCGGTGCGCCACCTTGGGTCACGAACCCGGTGGCGGTCTCTTCCACCTCGTGCCCAAGGGCTCCAGCATCGAGGGCTGGGAGGACTACAAGGGCATCATTCAGCGGATTCAGCGCAGTGCCCTGTACTCCAAGGTCATCGTCGAGGCCGTCTACGAGCACGACGAATACGAGTTCGACCAGAACGTCGACGAGCGGCCCCGCCACAGCAAGGCCAAGGGCGACCGCGGCAAGCCGGTGTCCGCCTACGCCTACGCGGTTCAGTTCCAGGGCGGTGCCATCTCGAAGGTGGCCGAGGCCACCAAGGAGATGATCGCCGCGTCCAAGGCCAAGTCCCGCGGCTCGGACAACGCTGCCTCACCGTGGAATTCGCCGGCCGCGCCGATGCACCGCAAGGTCGCAGTCCGTGAACTGGAAAAGTTCGTGTCGACCTCAGCACTAAACCTTCGGGTCACCGGAGGCATGCTCGTCGACCTGACCAGCCCGGCCGCCGTTGACGACAGCTACGACGACTTCGCCGACGTCGCATGAGCGAGAAGATCTCCTACAACGTGCAACAGGCCGCCGACGCCATCGGGGTCCACCCCCGCACCATCTACGACGCGATGCGTGATTGCCAGTTGGCCTATCTGGAGATCGGCCGCCGCAAGCTGATCTTTCCCGAAGCGCTCAAGGAATGGCTGATCACGTACGGCCAGCCCAAGCGCTAGTCCCTTTCCTCTCCAGCCCTGCGCGGGCGCCTGTCCGCGCAGGGTCTATTTCCCATGCCCTAACGAAGGAGCCCTCGTGGCAGCCGTGGCTTTGGTCCCCGCCGACACCGTCCATGAGCACCTGCTCTACCTCCTGCAAAGCTCATCCCGCAAACGGATCGCCCGCGAGGCGGGTGTGTCGCGGCAGTCGATCATCCAGATTCTGGCGGGCCAGCGGACTATCACCGTGACGACCCATGAACGGCTGATGGCGGTGGAGGCGGTGCGTGCACCGATCCCGGACGGCCACGTCGATGCGCTCGGTTCGGTCCGGCGCGTTCAAGCGCTGATCGCCAGCGGGCACACGGTGCCGTGGCTGGCGGCGCGGGCCTGCCTGTCGATGCGGTCGGTGCTCGAGCTGGCAAACGGGTCGGTGTCGTCTGTGCCGGCCGAGGTGGCCGACCGGCTGGACGCGGTGTTTCGGGTCTGGCAGCTGTATCCCGGTCGCAGCCCTCGGTCGCGAGAGTTGGGCCGGTTGCAACGCTGGGCATTGCCGTTCGAGTGGGACGAGGACAGCATCGACGACCCGGCGCACAAGCCGTGCCGGTGGAGCAAGCCGCGCCGCCGCGAGATCAAGATGTCGCAGGCCAAGCCGGGTGCCACGCCGATGGTGTGGAAGGTGCTGGCGGCGTGAAGGTTTCGATTCCCGACGACTTTCCGCATGGTCCGGCCTATCTGCCGCTTTCTCCCGCCCAGCTGGTGATGCTGGTCAAGGGATGGATGTATCTGTCGCGGCACAACGTTGCGGCCCTGCCTGTTCAGATCTGGGAAAGTCTCGGCAGCGAGAACGACCGGCAGATGCTGCTTGAGCGTTCGGTGGTGCATCGGGTGCCGGGCGACGAGCAGCTGCAGCTGCCCGGTGCAGGCCGGGTCGCTCGTTCGCGTGCCGTCGCGGTCACCTCGGACCCTCGGTTCGATTCGTGGTGGCAGGTGTGGCCGCGCAAGCAGGCTCGTCGTGACGCCGAGCGGGCTTTCACCACTGCGTTGGCCAAGGTCGGTTTCGCCGAGCTGATGCGCGCCACGGTCGCGTTCTCCGAGGACCCCAATCGCGAGGACCGATTCACCCCTTACGGAGCGACGTGGCTCAACGGTGAACGGTGGCACGACGCGCCTTTGCCGGATCGAAACCCGAACCGGCGCACCGCAGAACGTGGCTTCGCTGATGCGCTCGATATCGGCCGCCAGCTCATGGCCGAGATGAGTCCCGAGGCAGCGCCGATGCCCGCGATTGCCTACCAGGTCGAGACGCTGTGACCACCCACATCGAGGCCGCTACGGCCGCTTATGCGATGGCAGCAGCGATCGACGCTCAGATGCCAGAGCCCACGAAGCTGCGGATACAGGCCTGGGCGACGTTGTTCGACGGCCAGGGCATCGGACCCGAGGACGCGGTGGCCGCGGTGAAGAACTACTACCGCAAGCCGGGCCGGTTTCCGATCAAGCCGGGCGATGTGATCGCAGGAGTGGCGGCCCTGCCGGTAACCAGTTCGCCGGCGCGGATCGAAGCGTTCCTCGATCGCTGGTCCCAGCACCCGTACTCCCAAGCCATCCAGCAAATGACCGGGCTGGATTGGTCCCCGCCGTGGCCGCCGCCGACGACGGTGTCCGCCGAGGACCCGGATGCGCTGACGGCGTTCCACCGCAAGGAATTCCGGCGCTGGATCGACCGCAACCGTGCCCGCCTCGTCGCCAAGGCCCTCGCCAACGGAGAGCAACTAGAACTGCAATGATCGCTTATCAACGCGTCGTCGACGCCTTCCGTGCTGCTGGGCTGATCGTGCTCGAGCGCAGCAGCGGTGTCGCGCAGGCCCAGGCCCCGGGACATTCTGCGGCGGACCGAAGTGTGTCGATTCGCGCGATCGAGGGCCAGGTCCTCATCCACTGTCACAGCGATGACACCGACACGGTGCTGGAATCGGTCGGGCTGGGATTGGTCGACCTGTTCGATCAGCCGCGCGGCGCGGAGTACCGATACGACGACGGCCGAATTGTGCGCCGGTCCCCGAGCAAGGAGTTCAAGCAGGCGGGGAACACGAAGGGCTCGTCACTGTTTCGGGCATCTCGGGTCGCTGAGGCTGACCCGGACCGGGTGATCTGGTTCGTCGAAGGGGAGAAAGATGTCTTGGCCCTCGAGGCGCTCGGTGAGATCGCGACCTGTACTGCGATGGGTGCGGGGAAAGCCCACCTGGCTGATCTGAGCCCGCTCTACGGACGGCGCGTGGTGATCGTGCGCGATATGGACGATGTCGGCCTGGCGCACGCCAACCAGGTCGCCGGCCTGCTGGCCGGGCGTGCCGAGCCCTGCATCGTCTCGCCCGCCGAGGGCAAGGACGCTGCTGATCACATCGCGGCAGGGCGACGGCTCGACGAGTTCGTGTGGACCCAGGCGCCGTTGCCCGAAGGGGTTCGGCGGTTGTCGGACGCGGTCGAAGACTGGTGGCTCTGGCTGCACGCCCCCGCGGAGAAAGTGCGGATCTTCCCCAGCCCGTGGCCGCATCTCGATGACGTCATCGGTGGTGGGCTGCACCCGGGTCGGACGTATGTGATCGCTGGTCGTCCCGGTGGCGGTAAGACCGTCGGGCTGCTCAACATCGGCCAGCACTTGGCCGAGGCGGGCTCACCGGTGCTGATGTGCAGTCTGGAAATGCCTGAGCTGGAGATGGTCTCGCGGATCATGGCCTCCGGTGCCGAAGCCGACTACGGGCGCATTACCCGGCGCGAGGTGGTGGAACGCGACCGCTACAAGCTTGAGCTGTACCGCAGTTCCCGAGTCGCCGAGACGGAGCTATGGCTGATGGACAACCCGTCGATGACGGTGGAACACATCAGCGAGACAGCCCGGCAGATGTCGGCGCGCGGCGGCCTGGACGCGATCTGCGTGGACTATCTGGGCCTGGTGAGCGCCTCACGCGGCAAGCGTGATCGGCGAGAAAGCCTGGGCCACATCATGAAAGAGCTGGTCAAGCTGTCCAAAGAGCTGTCCGTGGCCGTGGTGCTGGCGTGCCAGCTCAACCGCGGTCCTGACCAGTCCAGTCGCCCGCCGGTGCTGAGCGATCTACGCGAAACCGGCGATATCGAGCAGGACTGCGACGTAGCGATCCTGCTGCACCACCCCACCATGGAGGGCTTGCCGACCGGGGAGATCGAACTGATCGTCGCCAAGAACCGGACCGGAACCCGCGACACCATCGTCACCCTGCCGTGGCGACCTCATTTCGCCAAGATCGGAGCTTGACCGTGCCTGACCAGAAGCGTCACTGGAGTGACCTGTCGCCACAGGAGGCGGCCGAGGTCGTGCTACCTCAGCCGGGGATCCTCGACTGCCTCGACGACATGGGCGACCCGTGCCCCTGGCCGTGGTGGCCCACCCACCGTCAAGACATCCCGGGCGGGATGGCGCACTGCCCCCACTGCGGGTCGATGGTCGTGCGGGGCCTGCCACACCCGGACTTCACCTTCATGTACCGGCCCGAGGACGCACCCCCCATGCCTGATGCGTCAACCGAATCCGACCCTCTGGCCGACATCGAATGGATCAACGGAGGTGGCCATGCCCGGCCTGCCTGAGATCGACATCATCGGCAACGAACACGCGCTCATCGTCACCGACCCGAACACCGTCGCCGTGTACAGCTTCGACCGGATCGTCTTCCAGACCGACCCCACCGACGACACGCGTGGGCATCTGGTCTTCACCGTTACCCGCGCCAGCCATCACGACCGAAAGGCCTTCACCGAATGATCGACGTCCTCATCATGGGCGGCACCTGGAACCCCAACGGCGACCCGGTGACCGAGACCTTCGCCAACGCGCTCGACCGTCGCCGGTTCCGGTACCAGTACGTGCCCTACCCCGCCGCGTACGGCACGCCGATGTCGTACCGCAGCAGTGTCGGCTTCGGCAAAAGCGCCCTCGTGCAGGCGATCCGGGACTCGCCGAATCCGGTGATCGTTGCCGGGTACTCCCAGGGCGCTGCGGTGGCGGCCGAGGTCGCCGCTGAGATCGAGCTGTATCCGGACCTGGACGTGCGGGCCGCGGCGCTGATCGCTTGTCCGTCGCGGCCCCGCGGACTGTGTGTGGGCACCGACCCGGGCGGCTATGGCGTGGTCGGCGAGCTGGCGATCACCACGATGCCGGCGCTACACGCAGCCGCGTTCCGCGATCCGATCTGTGCCCTGCCGGAGGGGTCGATGCTGCGGTACTTGGCCGACATGAGTGCCTACATGTCGATCTCCTCGCCGCAGGAGTTCGCGCAGTGGGGTGCCTCGATCGTCGACCTGGCTGTGCGGCGGCGATTCCAGCGTTGGTGGGAGCCTCAGAATTGGCGCGACACCGCCGATGTGATCGCCCAGGCCAACGCGTATCTCACCGAAGGCCGACATACCACGGCCTATATCAACGAGGGCTTGTGCATTGAATTGGCGGATGCCGTCAACAGCCTGTAGCCGACGTCCGAAAATGCCGGTCCAGCAATTTTGCGGACCGGCTTTTTCGGCATGTCAACACCGAGCAATAAAGACTGTCACCGTTTCGGGAAGCAGATAAACCTCATCCAATTCGCTGGCTGTTTTCCCAGCTAGATAGCCTAATCCAACCGATTACACCCCCCGTTCCCGGGCACCTCCACGCTGTTAGCCTCGAAATCAGCAGAAAGAGAGGAGCCCCGCCGAATGGCAGGCGAAACAGTAATTACGGTCATCGGAAATCTAACCGCTGACCCAGAACTTCGATTCACTCCAGCCGGTCAGGCGGTGGCCAATTTCACCGTTGCTTCCACTCCCCGAGTTTATGACAAGAACTCGAGCGAATGGAAAGACGGTGATGCACTGTTCCTGCGCTGCAACATTTGGCGCGAGGCTGCCGAGAATGTCGCTGAGAGTCTCCAGCGAGGCGCGCGTGTGATCGTCTCTGGTCGGCTCAAGCAGCGCTCCTACGAAACCCGCGAGGGTGAGAAGCGCACCGTGGTCGAACTCGAGGTCGACGAGGTCGGGCCCTCACTCAAGCACGCCACGGCGAAAGTGACCAAGGCGGCCAAGGGCGGCGGTGGTTCCCGCAGCGGATCCGGTGACCCATGGGGTTCGGATGCCAGCGCGAGCGACGACGCCCCGCCCTTCTAGACCGCCCTTCCCCTGATCCGTCAGCCGTCAACATCACCGCCACCGGGAACCCCTACGCCCCGACCCGCGGAATTGAAAGCGCGCCCACGACCCGGTCTGCAACCTTCCCGGGAGGCGCAGCTGCGGCTGACGGATCACCCACACCACCGAGATGGAGTGAATCACTCGTGCCCAGCGACAGCCGGGACTGGATGGTCCGGGCGAAGTGCCGCACGTCGAGCACAGCCGCGGAGTTCGCGCTCTACGTTTCCGACAATCGCGGCGGCCGACAGGCCGAAAACCTCGCACGAGCTTGCGGCGGGTGCACCACCACACGCGAATGTGCCGCCTACGCGCTGCTCGACCGCGACAACATCGGCGGCATGGTCTGGGCTGGTATCCCGGTCCCTCAGACGCCGAGCACACGATTCCACCGCAGCGCCATCGCGCACCTGGAACGCATCGCCGACGGGTTGAGCCTGTGAAGACTCCAGCGCGGCTGCGCGAGGCTGCCGAAGCGATGATGTCCCCGGCCTACGTCATCACCATCCCTGGCGAGCCGGTCGCCAAGCGCCGCCCCCGCCTGGGCAACGGCCGCCGATACACCCACCCCGCCGACGTCGAGGCCGAAGCATCGACCGCCGCGATCCTGCGCGCGACACTGTGCGAGCCGCTGACCGGCAACTTGGCCGTCGGGTGCGAGTTCTACCGCTCCACCCGCCGCCGCGTCGACGTCGACAACTTGCTCAAGCACGTTTTCGACGCCGGCAACAAGGTCGCGTGGGTCGATGACTCGCAATGCACGGCAGCGTTCGGCGTGATCGAACTCGACCGAGCCAACCCCCGAACCGTCATCTTCATCAGCTCGCACTCGAGCAGTCTGGTCCGCGAATGAACGTCCACTACCAACGCACCACCGTGCGGTTCCTCGGCGTGCCCGTGATCACCATGACCCGCGAATCGTTCGGCACCGACGCCAACGCGCCGACCACACCTGCTGCCGCGATGGTGCCCTCACCCCAGCTGAGCGAACACGGCGTGGCTTATCAGTGCCCATCGTGCGGCGAGCTGTTGCTGCAAGGGCTGCGCGAACGCCTGGTTTCCACCGACGAACAGACGCTGATGGCCCACCACATCTGCAAGGAGAGCACCCCGTGAGCCGCGCCGCCGAGCTGGCCGAGGTCGACGCCGCCATCCAGCGCTGGATGGACGCCCTTCACCCCGGCGTGCTGGCCACCGAATGGGTCCTGATCTCGGCCGGAGTGTCAAGCGAGCGTCCGGGCACCGGATACGAAGTCGCCGCGTCCTCAGCCCTGCCCTACCACAACGCCACCGGGCTGGCCGCGCTGCTGACCACGGAAATCGAAGCCATCTACGACGAGGAAGACCCCCTGTGACCGACTATTCCGTCGTCGAACTCGACGCACTGATCACCGCTGCCGACCGCGCACTGTCGCACACCCCGTTCAACACCGACTCCGGCGAATTCCGCTCCGATGCCGCGGCACTGCTGCCGCACATCTACCTCGCGATCGAACACCTACGTTCGACGGTCCGGCGCTACAGCGGAGAACACCTGCACGAGCGTGTGCTGGAGTTGCTGCGGCTAGGCCACACCCAAGCCGAACTGGCCAAGGCCGCGCACGTGGGGGTGTCGACGATCTCGCGGATCGTCAACCGCCGCGACACCCAAGGGTTCGCCGCCGACGTTGCCGGGCGGATCATGGACCTACCGGTGGAACCACCAGCCGCACCGGTGATCGACATCGAGCTGATCGGGAAGCTCATCGCCGGGCAACGGGTGAAGGTGCCCCACGGGCAGCGCCAGGCCTACGCCGCGGCGATGACCCATCCATCGTGGGGCCTCAATGTCAGTTCGCTGGCGCGGATCCTGCGGATCTCGCATTCCCAGGCCACCCGCGCTTTCCAGCGGGGCGCGGCATGAGCGTCACCATCCGGCCCGCGTCCGGGCTCACTCGTGAGTTCTTCGGCTGCCTCATCGCCTACGACGACCCCGCCCGGCGCAAACGCCGCCGCGGCCTGCTGTTCGAGGTCGAGCACCTCCAAAGCTATGTGCGGCTGCGGATCAAAGGCCCCCACGGCAACGAGATCGTCGCGCTGCCTGCCGACACCGACATCACCATCGAGTACTAGGAGGTCACGTGTACGACCTGTTGATGACCTTCATCGGCGCGCTGATCGGCGCGATCATCTGCCTGTGGAGCATCGTCACCGACGACACCACGTGTGAACGGTCGGCGCTGCTGGCGTGGCGTGTGGTCTGCGCCTACACCGTCGCCTCGATCTTGATCGGCGCTGCCTACGCCACCGAGTTCATCCGGTGAGCGCGCAGGAGGTGCGGATCACCAGCGCGACTGGCGGCCAGAAGGGCCGCAAGATCCACCGCTACGGGCTGATTCCTGCTGTGCCGCTGCATGATCTGGCCGAGCTGTGCGGCAAGGGCGCCGAAAAGTACTCGGCGGACAATTGGCGTCGCGGGTTCGACTGGTCGCTGAGCTTCGATGCGATGATGCGCCACGCATGGGCGTTCTGGCGGGGCGAGGACTACGATCCCGAAACCGGTGTCCCGCACGTGATCTCCGCGGCGTGGCACTGTCTGGTCCTGGCCGAGTTCATGCGTATGCACCGCGGATTCGATGACCGCCCGATCGGTCCCGCCGAGGCCGTGTGATGCAGCACCCGACCTGGACCGATCGCCCGTGGATCAGGCTGCCGCTGGGTGGATTCGACACCGAAACCACCGGGCTGGACCCGACACGGGAACGGATCGTGACCGCATGTGTGATGGTCGTCGACGACAGCACGGTGTCGGTGCGGACCTGGCTGCTCAACCCGGGCATCGAGATCCCCGAGGAAGCCGCCCGGGTGCACGGCATCACCACCGATCGCGCCGCCGCCGAGGGAATGGACTATGGGCAAGGCCTCGGCGAAATCCGTGACGCGCTCAACGCCGCGTGGCGCGAGGGGCGGGCGATGGCGGCATACAACGCCGCCTACGACGTCACGATCATCTCCTCGGAGCTGGCGCGTTTGGGGATGGAGCCACTGGCCGGCGGGCTGTTGGTCGATCCGCTGGTGATCGACCGCGCCTGCGATCCCGACCGGGTCGGGCGGCGACGTCTTACCGATGCGGTCCGCCACTACGGACTCACCATGGGCACCGCTCACACTGCCGACGCCGACACCTTGGCCGCGATCCGGTTGGCGTGGGTACTGGGTCGCAAGTTCCCAGAGGTCGGACGGCTCAACGGTGCCACGCTGGGACAGATGCAGATCGGGTGGTATCGCGACCAAGCCGAGGCGTTGCGGCAGCGGTTCGCGAACCTGGCCGCCGACAAACGACGTCGCGCCGAACAGATATTGGTCTCGGCCGCCGAGCTGGAGAGCAAGGCCGCTGGAGTGAAGTCGGCGTGGCCGTTGCAACGGGCGTGAGAACGTCGTGACAGGCCTATGACCGGCCGATACGCTCGAGATCGAGCCGGAATTGACAGGCTCTGGCTCCCAGACGTGGGAGCAAACCTCGCCCTATCGGGCGGGCACAACTGAATAGTGAACAACTGAATAGCGGCCGGTGGCGATCTGAAGCTCCGGCAGAGGCACACATTGTGGGCCGGACCCGAGGGGGCGAGCCGATCTGGCTCGCCCCCTCGATGTATCTAGAGGCCGAGACCGAGGTAGCCGATCTCGGCGCGCGCGCCCAGTGCGCCGTGGCGCAGGTTCATCAGCCTGCTGGCCTCGAAACCGTCCCCGGCGGCCATGGCTGTCTCAGCCTCGTTCGCTAGCTCCTCGGCCTGCTCGGCCAAGTTCTGGCGCGCCTGCTGCGCAGCCTCCCAGTCCAGCAGGTCCTTCTTTCGCTGCTGCCACTTGCTTCGAGGCACTCGGTAGTTCACGATCGCTCCTCACTGTGATCCCGACGTCGCGACACATGCGGACATGGCAGGCCAATGCACACCGGCGAGTTCGGCATCGCTGTTCGCGTCCGTCCCACCGCCCTCCGTGCACCACGGTCTGGTAAGGCGTGTTACCACCTGGTACCAACATCGTGATGACCGATAGGTGCCCCATAGTCGATACACGTTCCGTATGGACATGCGACACGGCGCTCACGTGTCCCCCTTCGATCTCATCAGAATTACAGTTCGATCAAGCTTCGAACTGAACACAGCATCACCTCCCTTCACTGGGTACGTCAAATAGTTGGGGCTAACAAATCCGTCACGCGGGGTGGACCGAGAAAGGCTCGCCTAACAATGACGCAAATGAGAAATCCCGGCCTCGGGCCATACCTGAAAGAATTGCGCGATTCAATGGGCTTGAGCCGCAAGGAAGTCGCACGCATATCCGGGATCAAGCCCGACACTCTCGGCAAGATCGAGCAGGGAGCGTTGCCGCTGTCGTTCGCCAACTTCGGCGCGATCGCCGATGCCCTGCGGATCCCCGCCCGGCACCGGATCGAGCTGACTCGCCGCGCCTGGCCACAGCTGTTCGCCGATGCCGGTCAGGACACTCTGCCAGCTGAGATTTTGCCCGCTGACCAGGCGCAACTGGAGTTGATGGAGATGCCGGCGGCGGTGTTCGACGGCAGCAGCTGGGACGTGATCGCCCTCAACGGTCATGCACGCCGCCTGGCTCCGGGCCTCGATGCGGGGATGAACGGGGTTGTGTGGCTGTTCAACGATCCGGTCGCGCGCAGAGTGATGGTGAACTGGCACCGTAACACCCATATGGCGGTGTCCTATTTGCTCGACAACGCCCCGGAGTGGGAAAACGCCGATACATTCGCCGCGATCGCCGCGGCCTGCGAGCACGATCCGCAGTGGTCGGCAATGCTGACCAATCCGGTCGCACCACCACGTTCAGCAGCCGAGACCATCTCGATGCGCGACCCCAGCACCGGTGTCGTGACCGATTATCACCAGCGCTATTACCGCCCCGAAGCCGCCACCCGCCTGCATTGGCGCCTTGGCATCCTGACCCCCGCCGTGACAGACGAAACGCCCCCCACCAGCGGTGAGGGGCGTTCCTGAGTGCCAATCAGCTCCCGGTGGAGACACGGACCAGCTCGGCGACACCTTCATCGAAGTCGGTGCCGAGGAAGATGTCTTCGCGGCCGTCTGCGTAGTTACAGGCGGTGAACATCCAGGCCGTGGCACCCAACTGCTGGAAGCTGCCGACGGGTCTGCCGTCGACGAGCACCAGCGATCGGCGTCCGTCACTGATGACCCGATAGTTCTGCTGCATGTGCACCTCTTTTGCCTCTCTCAGTCAATGTACGACAGCGAGTGTTCGATGTCCGAGCGGCGCTGTTGAAGTTCGTCCAGGCGGGCCTTGGCAGCGTTGTACTCGCGCGCGGCGACGACGAGGTCGGTGTCGACCTCGCGCCGAGCCTTGAGCAGCATGACGATGAGTGACCGACGGTCGCCGCGGGTCATCCGGCGATAGTCGGGAATTATCGTAGCCATTCGTTCTCCTCAATCCATGGCGCGATGTCGAGCACAGGATACGCACACCAACCCCGCCGGAAACAACCCGTTGTGAGATCTACCCTTTCGTACATCAATACCTACTTAGGCACGCCTTAGTAGGTATTGATCAATTACGATTTCTTCATTACGAAGAGATATTCATATCTCCCATATGGGCCATATGGGAGACCATCTAAGGCGCGCCTAAGTTATGCCAGCCTTATCCCTCCCTCCACTATGGAATGACCATTC
Organism: Nocardia sp. FBN12; assembly: GCF_054031145.1. Lineage (NCBI taxonomy): Bacteria > Bacillati > Actinomycetota > Actinomycetes > Mycobacteriales > Nocardiaceae > Nocardia > Nocardia sp. FBN12. Next base: position 238,979 of record NZ_CM132926.1, on the reverse strand, counting down.
CTGATATGTGCGATGCAAATCACAATAGAAATGCAAAATGTGCGCAACAGGTGCGAAACAGCACGTCAGGTGCACTTTTTGGAAGTGAAACATGAAATTCCACATTGAAACTATGGTCTAGGTTAGGTTTGCCTGTCCATCAAAAAGGGAATGGACCCCGGAAATAAGGCAAGCCTAAGTTGAAGCATGAAATGGGGCGGTATCTGCGAGGTCGCCGCGACCTCCTCGGCCTCTCCCTGAAAGTGGTTGCCAGCAAGGCTGGCATGTCCTCCGACTACCTCGGCAGAGTCGAACGCGGAACCCAGCAGATCGGCCTCGACACCCTGTCCAACCTGTTCGACGCGCTGGACGTCGACGAACGATCGCGAGAGTTCCTGGTCAAGCTCGCGCACCCAACGCTGCTGGACTCGGCACAGAAGCGAGAGCCACGCGCCTACGGGACAGCACACACCCACGACCTCATCGACCTCCAGGCCAGCCCGTATCCACATGCGCTGATGCGGTGGCCGCTGTTCGACGTCATAGCCTGCAATGCCGCCTTCGAGGCCGCGTTCCCTGGACTGACCGCTGGCGGAAACGTCGTCGAATGGGTCATGCTCAACCCACAAGCACCGCTGGTCCTACCGGACTGGGCCGCGTTCGCCCACGGTATGGTGCACAGCCTGCGCTTCGCGCCGAAGCCGAACGGCGAAGTCGCCCAACGGTTCGCCACGATCGTCGACCGTTGTGCCGGGCTCCCCCGATGGGACCAGTTCTGGAACACCTATCCGCCCGACCCAGGCGGGGACAGTGACGTGATCCTGCTGCGCACGCTGTCCAGCGACGAACAGAGCCGACACATCGTCCGCATCGACAAGCCGGAGTTCCCTGCCAACATCTGGCACCGCTACCGCCTCATTCCCTACCCGGAAGACGCAGCGGTAGCAGCCTGACCGGGCCCGCGGTGTTCGGGGACACCGCGCCCAGGCTCATTGGCGCGACCACGCCGGAGCAATGCTCGGCGGCTAGCTACACACGCCAACCGGGCAACGTTGCGGCGAGTACGGCTCGCTCAGTGACGCACACAGCTGATTCTGGTATCTCCAGTCCTGCCACCGAGCAACGCAGAGGCCCGTCACCGACTGTGCTCCAGCAGCTTTCAAGGCCAACGATGCCGACTGAACGTTCGCGCCCGTCGTCCACGTATCGTCGACGACAAGCACACTCGCGCCCTTGACGACTGGCTCGAAAACAGGAGGGACGAGAAACCGATCCACGGTGACCTTGTGCTTGTCGCCCATGTTGTGAGGCGCCAGGAACACCCACTTGGGATCCCAGCCGGAGATTGCGAGCTTCATCGAGTTCGCCAGCCTCGACACCGGGTGATCAATGCTCGGATACCGAACCGACGGAATGAACGTCACTGCGTCCCAGAGCTTTTCACTGCCCCGCGAAGCGCGGAAGCAGTCAGCGTGAAGTGCACCCGCTGCGCTGAACATCGCACCGAGTTTCCCCAGCAGATCTTCCGACGGCGGAACACCGTCCTTGCCTTTGTAGTACGTCAGGTCATGCACAGACTGGTGGTAGCCGTCCTTGTGATAGGCCTCCACGTAGGTCAGAAGGATCGTCTGATCGGCCAGGCGGTCACCGTACTCATCAACGTGTGCCTGGCACACCTCGCATCGCTCGGTTCCATACACTTGCCCGCGGCACACCTCGCACACACCCGTCAGATAGGTGTTGTGGTAGGTCGCACTGATCGCATCCCGAATGAAGCCGAGCAGATCCCAGATATCGTGTGGACTACTGGATGGCATCGGCCAGCCAGCTTGAAGCGACGGCCTGGCGGTGAGCTATCTGAGCTGCCTGTTCGACCGCTTCCGCCGGCGTCGTCACCACCGCCACACCTGGCTTATCTGCCAAGTCTCGGCCCCAACTAGTCGTGCGGACCACCGACGTGGTGAGAATCAGCGGTCGACCATGCTGATTGGCCTCCCGCGCCTGGTGTCGTGTCCCGGACTTCTCTCCTGCCTCAACGATCACCGTCGCCAGGCCGAAGGCACTCATCGTGATGTTGCGCGCCGGGAAGCTCCACTTGTTCGCCGTGAAGTCGGGAAGGAAATGCGATAGCAGCATGCCGCGACGGGCGATTTCGGACTGCAACGCGGCATTGGGCCTCGGATATACACGTCCGAGTCCATTGCCCAGGACCGCTACGGTCCTGCCTCCAGCCTCCAGAGCTGTGACGTGCGCGGCAGTGTCCACTCCGAGCGCCAGACCAGAGATTACCGACAGGTTCGCTTCTACTGCTCCGCGTGCGACCTCACGAGCGAACCTCAGACCCAAATCGGAGACCGCACGAGAGCCTACGATGCAGACGCCGCGCTCGTCGGAGACTGTTTGTCCCTGTGTGAACACGACCGGCGGCGGGTTCCGTACTGACCTCAGCAGTCGTGGATAGGTCCGGTCGCGGAAGGTGTGGAGTCGGTAGCCTCGTGCCTCCCAGTGCTGCAGGTCGACGACTGCCTGATCGAACACATCCTGGTAATCGCCGGGGCCGAGCAGGTTCGGCTGGTTCAGTTCCTCCCAGACCGCGAGCGCGCTGCCTCCGGCTTCGAAGACCTGCTCGGTGATCGCCGACCACTCGACGAGCTTGGGCCGCATCCGAATGAGCGCGACGAAAGCGGCGCGTTCCTGATCTGCCCTGGTCGGCGACATAGCGACTCCTCTCACCCATGCACTATTGCACGGCGCGGCGACACCTTCTGCCCGTACCACTATCACCCTTCCACAACCTCGGTGACCAGCACCGAACATAGCGATCCTTCCTGTCGACGTGCCCGCCGGCCGAACTCGTTGCACAAGACGGCCGACGGGCAGGTTCTCAGCTCTCGGCTAGGCAATGGCCTGGAGCGACGCGGCGGGTTCGGCGAAGAACAGCCCCAGCAACTCGGCCAGTTCGATCGCGCGCTCCGACGGCGCGAACAGCGTCAGCTGCACCTCGCCACGGCAGTACTGTTCCATCCGAACCTGCCGGGAGAAGACCTCCGGCGCGCTCCGACGCGATTCGTCCGCCCACACCCGCGCGCCGACGGCGGGACCGAGGGCGACGGCAACACCGTTCAACAGGCGTACCCACGCTGCCGCCTTCTCGTCACGGGCCGCCTTGTTCGCTACCGCGTCGGCGTGCACCTCGAGGAAGGCCACCAGCAAGCGGCGCTGGAGTTCGCGGGCGATCACCGCGGGCCGCTTGGACTTGGCGATGTTGATCTGGCTGGGCCAACGGGTGTACTTGACCTGGTCGTATAGCCCATCGTGGAGTCCGACGAACGACCACCGGCCGGGGTCCGCCCATCCGCGTTCGGTGTCGCCGTCGAGGACGACGACGCGCGCACCGTCGGTGTTGACCAGGGACATGTGCGGGCTCATCGCGTACTCGGTGGGCCTAGCCATCCATTCCCCGGACAGCCGCTCGGCGAGCTGCTCGACGAACGTACGCTCCTCGTTGCTGATCATGATGTTGTCTCTCCTCAATGCGAAACGACCAGCCGCACAGGGCTGGTCGTCGATGGTCGGTGTGTAGATGGATCGGCTGCTTCGTCTGTCCTAGTCCTCGCTGAGGAAGGCGTCGGCATCGTTTTCCAGGGGCTCGAATCCGGCTGCGGAGAGCTGTGTGCGCAGCTCCCGGATCGCGCGCTCGTTGGTTTCCGCGCCGATCAGCGCGACAACGGCGACGCGGACGTTGAAGATCGGCATCGCTCAGGCCCCTTGCGTGCTGGCGGCGAGCGCCAGTGCCAAGACATCGGCAACGTGGGCGGCCCGGCGCGCGGGGACCTTCACCGTGAAGGTGGCATCCGAGCCGCGGATCTTGACGTCGCCGCTGTCGAAGTGCACCTCGGGGTAGTCCGGGTCGTTCGAGGTCACTCGTCCGCCGAATGTCTGCGCGACCACATTGGTCACGCTCAGACGGTTGGCGCGGGCAGCGTCCCTCACGGCCCGCGCCTGGTTGCCGACCGCCATCGCTTGCTCGTAGGCGGGGAGCAGTTTGCGGACCTCTCGCACAGCAACGCTGGGCCCGCGGTCGACAGCGAGGGTGAACCGTCGCGGTCGAAGGTCGTTGGGGATGTACTCGTCGATGGGACTGTGCAGGCTGATGGTCACGCGGCCCTTCATCGCCTTGAGGTGGCTCATGTCGCCGTTGTAGATCGAGAGTCGCTGCGCGTCGGGGCCGCTGATTCGGCAGTTGTAGTCGGACACTTCACCGGGGGTCCAGCCCAGCTCAGCCGCGACCGCACGGACGTATTCTGCGAAGATTCTGTGTCCCAAGGCGTTCTCCTTGTGGCGGGGCAAGTAGGTCGTTTCGGTCCACCTCACGCGGCGTGGACCACTGCTTCGGCGTAGTACTTCTCCAGCTGGGCTACGCAGGCCGCGCTGATCGGCGGGGTTGCCTTGTCGATGAATTCGAGGTCGCAGCCAGCGTCGACGGCGTACAGCTCGGCTGGCACAGGCTTGCCGTTGACGAACAGAGCGGCTTCGAAGTGGGTGCCTTCGTCGACGATTGCGATCTCAACCTGTGTGTCGGGCTCCTCGATGCTGGTCAGGTCTGGGATGCCGGTCTTCCAGGGTTGTGCGTCGAGAAACTCGCGGAGTGCCTTGGCGAACGCAGGCCCCTCGTCGACGTCGACGACCAGGCCAACCTTGAGGTGGAAGGCACCGACATTTAGCGGCACGGTGGCAAGATCGACGCCGTGCTTGGTCGTGCGGTCTACGACTGTCACGGTGCTCGGCAACACCCGCTCGGCGGATGGCCGGGCATGCATAGCCTCGACGCGCCAGCCCTGCAGTTGCTCTTGCGTCGTTTTGGCCGCTTCGTACGCCTGGGCCGCAAGGCCCTGGATTCGCGTTTCCACCTTCCTGCGGTCGTCGAGGTACTCGAGCAGCGGGGCGATCGCTCGGCGACGGATGTCGGCAATGATCACCTTGTGGGACTTCGTCTTCGACACGCGGATCCCCGAACCACCTGGTTTGACGTCCCACCCGTCATGGGCGACCTTTTCGCACGGGATGACGATGAGCCGTCCCCGGTCTGCCGCGTTCCTCCAGCGGTCGTCGCCGTCGCAGAAGCGCAGGCCGTGGCCCTCCTCGTGGAGAGCCACGTAGCCGCTCGCCTTGCAGGTGAGGTTGTAGCCGGGCATCTGGTCGACCAAGTCGCGGACGAGCCGGTCGAAGGAGGCTTCCTTTTCGGTGACCATGAGGTTCCTTTCATGATGAATGTCAGATCGGTAGGTGACGTGTGACGGATGGCGGTCAGTACCCGGCCTCGAATCGGTATCCGGCGAGGCCGGGCAGTTCGACGGGTGCACAGACGACGTCGACCTCGTACACGGCGTAGTCGTCGACGCGGCCGGTTCCGGTCAGGGTGAACAGGACATCGTCGATCCATTCGAGGAAGTCCTCCCGCGGGCAGGGCGAGTTCAGATGGATCACGCGGGTGTCGTCGGTGCAGTAGCCGTCGCCGTAGGTGTTCTGGATCCGCATGCGGGCTGCGGTGAGCATGGTCGGCGCCAACGGGCGTCACTTCCCCGAGGGCGTAGCGCTCGCGCCATCGCCTGTGCCGCAGTAGATGTCGTTGTGCTGGTGAATCCAGACATGCGGGCGGATCGGCTCCCCGCATACCTGGCAGGTCGCCCGCTGTTTGAGCGCGGCAACGAGAGCTTCGACTGGTCCGTGCATGTTCTCGAACTCGTCGAATCGTTTCTCGTCGTAGCTGCGGTAGTCGGGGCTGCTCTCGTCGAGTTGCTCGCTGAGCTTCTGGAGGGTGACGAGGATCGTTTCCACGTCGGCAACGAGTTCAGCGAGGTCGGGGTAGGTGGAGGTGTTCATCAGGTGTCGATTCCTGTCAGGTCGTGGTGAGGGCCAGCACGCGCTGTTCGTCGACGCCGAGCGCGTGAGCGACATCGGCACTCGCCGCGACAGCGCTGTCGATGGCGGCTTCTGTGACGTGGCCGGACGCGGCGGCGTTGCGTACCGCGATGACGGCTTCGAGTGCGCTGATCGCGGGGTGTCCGACTGCGGCGAGGTAGTCCGCAGCGGTGTCGACGGCCGCCTCGTCGACCGCCTTCGGTAGCGATTTCTGCAAGGTCGCGATGGTGCGGCGGATGACGGCAGGCCGGACGTGGCCGTTCATGGCCTGGGCAACGGTGTCCAGAATCTGGTTGAGCGGCAACGTGTTTCCCTCGGTTGGCTAGCTAGCGGGTGTTGGCGGCGATGGTCTCGATGGACAGGACCGTCCGTTCGCTGCCGTCGGAGTAGTCGGGGTCGGTCTCGTCGTAGAGCAGCGCGTCGATCTCGTCGTTGCTGTTGAGTTCCTCGACGGTGATGGTGTCGCGTTCGTGGTCATCGCCGAGCGCCTCGACGAGCGCTTGCCGCGGGAGTTTCACCACGTACCGGATTGTTTCGGTGAAGACGAGCCGGACCATCAGCTCGTCCTCACCGTCCTCGGCTGGTTGGGTAACGTTGAAGGCCTTGGCGGGCAGGTATGCATATTGATCGAGTTCGACTGGGTGCTCTTGGCCGATCTCGAGCCACAGACCAGAGAGTCGTTGCAGTGCCGTCGCGTCGTCGCGCAGCGGGATCAGCACCGCACCGTCGGGCAGTCGGTCAGCTTCCCAGATATGCGTGATGATCATCGTGGTGCTCACAGGTAGGCCGACGTGTCGACGTCATCGTCGTCGTCGGCTCGGCCGGATTCCTCGGCGTCAGACCACGCCTGCGCGACGTCGGGCATCTCAGCCTTCTCGAAAAGGTTGAGTAGCGGCCAGATCTCGGACTGAGTGCATAGCCCGCCGATTTGCTCTGCGAGGGAGGTATTGCCCCAGGCGGCGAGGAACTGCATCAGTGCGGCATCGAGGGTTGGCGACGTCGGCACCCGCAGCTCCCGCCCGTTCAGCCGGATCGTCATAGCTAGTGCGTCGGCCGGTGCGATATCGAACGTGACGCCGGTGTCGGCTTCGGTGATCGCGACGGTGCTTGTACGTCCGTCACGGTGGCGAATCATCACTGTGACGGGATTGATCGTGTCGACGACGACGTTGACCATGTGCTCTCTCTTTCGGGCATGACGGATAACCCCGCGGGCCGAGACCGGCCCGCGGGGTTGAGTGGATGTGAGCTGGTGCGCTACTTCATGTAGGCGGTGAGTAGCGGTTCGAGGTGGCTCAGCTTGGCTTTCAGGTCCGTGTTCTCAGCTTCGAACTCGGCCAGGCGGTCCAGGTCGGCCTGCGACACCGTCATCGTTCGCGACTCCCGCGCCGAGATCTCGAGTTTTTCGATCTGTGCATCACGGTCAGCGATCTGCCCCTTGAGCGCGCCGACCTGCTCCTTGAGCCGGGTGACCTTCCCCTCAAGGGTGGAGATCTCCCTGCGCAGCGGCCGGGCTACGGACTCCCCGAACGCGCTCAAGTCGACCTTTGGGGGCTCGGGGGCCTCCACGACCGTCAACTTCGGCTTGGCGGGCGCGGCGTCGGCCGCCTTCTTCTCCGCGAGGTACCAGGCGTAGATCGTGGTCTTCGCCGGGCCTTTCGGTGCGAGGAGGTCGGCGACCTCCTCGATCGCAACGGTCACCTTCGCGCCTGCCTGGACGCGGTTTTTCAGCTCGTCGAGGGCAAGCTCTTTGATCTCGGCGTCGAAGGCCACGGGGAATCCGGAAACGGAGGCGGTCATTGGTTTCTCTCTTTCGTTGCAGGAGTGATTGATTGGTGCCGGTCGAGCAGTGGTCGGCGGCATTGCGGTTTGGGAGGTGGTCAGGCCTGGGTGGTAACGCCGCAGTCGCGCAGGATCTCGCGGGCAGCTTCGGCGGATTTGCTGCCCTCGGCCGATTCCTTGAGGACCTGGCGGGCGAAGGCAACCAGTCCCTTGACATCGGGAGTGAGGTCGATGTGGTCACCCATCAGTTGCCGTCCTCGTTACTCGAGTCGGCGACGTCCGAGTCGTCGTCCTCGTTGTCGTCCTCGTCGTACTCGGCATAGTCGAGATCGTCCAGGCCTCCGAGGAGTTCCTCGACGGCGTCGAACAACGGACCCACGAATTCGTCGGGGATGTCGGGGAACTCGAAGATGGGAGTCGTTCGGTAAGCGCCATCTCGGGCGCAGTTGGCGCGACCGTCGTCTGCCTCGTCCTCGGTGTCGAAGGCGTGGACGTAGAACTCGTTGGACGCGCCACCCTCTTGGATGTACACAAAAGTCACTGGCAATCCCCTATGTGGTCGGCCTCAACCGGCTGCGTCTGTTCCCGGCGCTCGCCGATGTCGGTGCGTTCATTTGCTGTGCGCTGTAGCTGTTTTGGGCTGGCCGCAGGTTGCGCAGTGCGGGCCGGAGTAGATGCCTTGGGGGTGACAGGCGTTGTCGCAGTACAGGGATGGCTCGTATCGGTGGACCATGCCGGTGCCGTTCGGCGCCTCGCCCGCGACCGCCGAGTGGGGGTCGGGAATGGAGCTGGTCACCGGTCTGCCCACCAGTTCTCGATCCAGTCGTCGAGGTCACGCAGCCACCACCGCGCCCGTCGGCGGGCCCGGATCGGTACCCGCTGGATCTCGCCCAGCCAGTAGGTCGGGTCGAGCTGCCGGACCCATGCCGGGAGAACCCGGACATCGCATTTGCTGCACTGGCCCAACGCATTCCACGCCGGATACCGACTGACCTCAGCGCTCGGAAGGTGCTCGAGTGCCGCGCGAGACATCCCCCAGGTGATGTAGCCGCTGGGGCAGTACGCCACCTTGGCGTATCGCATGCCGCCGCCGTTCCATCCGGGGCAGCGCCACGACTTGTCGTAGCAAGGGCGGCTGATCTTCCACCAGCCGCGAGGCGTGAACTCCTCACCCATCAGACTGACCTCCCGCAGATGACCGATCGAGCTGCATCATTTGCTGGCTCGATCGCAGTGAATGTTGTTGCAGCAGCGACTGATTTGCCTTGCTGGCGAGCCAGTGCACGGCGAGCGGCCTCTGCCAGGGGTGTCTGGTCGGTCTCGGCGATCGTGAAGGACACCGATAGGCCGGCTGCGGAGGCGATCCATCGTTCAGCCATCGGCGTGACCTCCAGCCGCGAGCGACATCAGGCCGCCGGTGATCGCGTAGTCGGTGGAGATCACCTCGGACTGGGACTCGCCGCGGGTGTTGACCAGGTCGGTCAGCGCGAATACGCCGTCGTTGAGCAGATCGCGGAATGTGTTGGCCAGCACTGCGTCCGGGAACCGTTGGTAAGGCGCGGGTTGCCCGTGTGCGGTGAGCAGGTACACGACCTCTTCGCGGGTGTATCTGGAGTGGTAGTTGACCGTCTCGGTCAACGTCACCTCGATCATGGTCATCACCTCCTGTCGTTGAGCTACTTCGAGACGAGCGCGGCGAAGGCCGCGACCACCTGGCCGACGATTTCGGGCAGGTCGCCGGGGCGAATCTCGGGGGTCTCGCTGCCGGTCAGGGCTTTGCTGATCTCGTCGAGGACGCGTTCGATGGCGTCGAGCACGTTGTCGTGGTGCGCGGCCTTTTGCGCGAGGGCGGCGAAGAGGATCAGCTGGGCGCGGCTGACCTGCACGGTCGCTTCGCCGTCGGTATCGGTGAGAAGTCCGTCGAGCCAGGCGATGACCTCGTTGGGGTCGAGCTGGCTGGGGTCGAGCCGCAGCGCTTCGGCGTGCTGCTCGGGTGTTGACGGGCCCTGGTGTGTGTTGGCCGGTTCGAGCAGGCTCAGGATCTCGGCGATCGTGGCCTTCTTGGAGGCGTAGTTCATCGGGTTTCCCTGTCTGGTGCGATGTTTGGCTGTCGGACGGGCTGACGGTTGCCTCATGGCGGTGTCAGAACGGGGGCTCGTTGTCGTCCCGTGCGGTGATGGCCCTCAGCGGTCGGACGCGCTCGACGAGGATTTGGGCGTCGATGCCGGGCCGATGGGCCATGTCCCGGATGTCTTCGGCCAGTTCGCAAGTCGCGGACTTGGGGACTGAGATCTTGATGCCGCCGGACTTCCCGATGACGAACGTTTCGACCGTGTCGTCGACGTCGACGATCTCGAGTCCGGCGCGACTGAGCGCCATCCGGACACGGCCGCCGACCACCGCATATCTGCCCGATGTCTGCACCGTGTCCAGGGCCTCGCCGATCACGTGATCAACCTCGGCGACGGCTTCGACGCCGTCTCGAATCGCATGCAGCGGCAACACGTCCAGGCCCAAGGCCTCGTGCAGCTTGATCGACCTGTCGATGTCGTAGAGGAGTTCGTAGTCGGTTTTGAAGCTGTCAGACATGGGCGATTCCTTCGGTGCGTGCGGCCGCCGGCGCGGTGGTGGAGGTGTCGATCAGCAGGTACTCGCAGAAGCCGACGCGCCGGACTCGGCGGACCAGGACATCGGCGGGGTTGTTCCAGCGTTCGCGGAAGAACTCGGCGCGCGGTTCGGCGGCCTGGGCGGTGGGGAACACGAGGAATGCGCTGTATCGGCTGCCGATCACGGTCAGGTGCTCGCCCTGGTGTGTCGTGCCGACTGCCCAGCCCTCGTCTATGACCTGGTCGTGGCGAAGCTCGTCGCTCACAGGTCCACCACCTGGCCCAGGTGCTGAGCGAGCCGCTTGCCCTGCCAGATCACCACACCCGTGGGGCTCTTAGCGCTGATGATCAGCAGGATCCGGTGCAGGTTGGCCGGACCTGCTTTGATCCGCATGATCGCCTTGTCGAGGGCGGGCAGGTCGGCACCGTGTGCGGTGTGCCATTTGCCGTTGATGTCGTACTGGACACGGAAGCGCACCTGGTTGTCGCTACTCATCGGAAGTCCTTTCTCGGAGGGGTTTTCAGGAGGCTCCGTGGCGCCGGGCGAATCCTGCCCGGCGCCACTAAACGAGGAACCGAGGGTGTAAACCCACAGGTCAAACGGTTGCCAGATAGGCCGAACCGTCAGCGATCAACTGATCGAGATATGCGCGAGCCGTGTCGTTGCTGTACTCGAAGAACAGGTCGAAGGCTTCCCCCCAGTTCAAACCGAGCCGCTCCTGTGCGAAGTCGCTGATATCGACCGCGCCGTCAACGGTGGTTGCGCAGCAGTTGCAGTCGTCGAACCGCGTACCTGGCGTGAGTGCCACGACAACACCCGCAATGCAGTGCGCCACACCGTCTTTGGTCGCGGTCCGGAAGCTGGTCTGGTCGTGGAGATGGGGGTTCTGTTTGATCCAGCAGGAAACGCCGTGAGCGAGGTCCAACTGTTCACGCGTCGTGATGGGCATGACCGGGCTCCTTTCGGGTGGGAGGAGTCAGGAGTTGGACAGGACCAGATCGAGCAGGCGCAGGGTCTTCTCGTCGGACTTGGCCTGATCGCCGTCGATGGCCCGGGTGGTGTTGCGCTCGCCGCGGGTGAGGCCGGATCGGTTGCTGGCCTCGTGGTGGTCGTAGGTGTTGGTGGCCTGGAGAACGCCCCACGCGGTGCCCGCCCACGGCGCGACGCGGTTGTCGTTGCGGTAGAGGCTGGTCAGCTTCTCGCGACGGTTCTCCGCGAGGGTCTTGGCTCGGCCGTCTTCCTCGGGGAAGGGTGCGATCTCGCCGAGGAATGCCTGCCACTGGCGCTCAGTGACGGGCATCTCGCACAGTCGCTTGATCTCCTCGGCGAACGAATCCGAGGACTCGATGATGAGGTTGAGGGCCTGGCGGGCGTCCTTGAGCTTGGTGCTCATCGACTTCGCGGAACGGCGAACCTTGTACTGCTGGCCGGTCCGCGACATGTCCTTGCGGGCCAGGCTCAGGGTGTTGTCGCAGACTACGACCGTGTTTCCGCGACCGTAGGTGGTCGCCATGCTGCTGTCGTGGGAGGAGTAGGCGGTGATGTGGGAGCGATAGGCCACTCCCTCGGGCGTCTTGAACGTCTCGTGCGGTTCGAGCTGAACCCAGGCCTGCGCCCCGCCTCGCAGCACTCCTGCCGAACCGATGCCCAATGAGTCGGTGGTGACGGCCAAGCCGTCGGCGGTGACGAGGTGGGCGAGGTTGTCCAACAGCCATTCCGAGTACTGGTGGATGCTGTCGGTCTTGTAGACGCCGAAGATCTGGCCGGTGACCGGGTGATAGGTCACGTTGCGGGTCTGGTCGACGATCTCGCGCATCAGCGTGCCGTCGTCACCGATGGTGGTGAAGTTGTCGTTGTCGGCGGGGACTTGGATGCGCAGCTTGGTGTTCTGGGCATCCCAGTCGAACAGGCGTCGCACGACGTCGGCGACCGGGACGAATCCGGTGTAGTGATTGGTCTCCTGGCCCTGTTCCTCGGCTCGGTAGTGCCAGGCCTTGCCGCGCTCGGCGGTCATGCCGATCAGGGTGTTGGTGTTGAGCCACTGCGAGGTTTCCATCGACATTCGGGTGCTCCTTGCATGGTTGAGAGACCCTCCAGTCGATGCTGGAGGGCCTGCTGAAAGGTGTTGGGACAGAGTCGGGTTCGGACCCCTACTCGGGGATGAGGTGCGCCAGGCGTTGAGCCGCCTTCGCGCGGGCGTCCACGGCGCGGATCTCGCGTCGTTTGCAGCAAGCGACGGCCTTGCTGATCGCCTCGAGGGTGGCCTCGAGAACTGCGGTGTCGTCGACTCCTCGGTTACGGGCCTGCGTGACCTCGTGGGTGAGGCTGACGATGTCGGTGCGGAAGTCCTCGCACCGGTCGGCCTGGTTGGCGGTCAGGATCTCTCCGACAAGGTTCGACTCGATCCTGGTGCGGATCTCGGGATCGGTGAGCATCAGACCGGCGGCAGTGATGTAGTCGAGCAGCGTTGCGCTGCGGGCGATCTCGGCGTTGTGCTGGCGTTGGGTGTTGGCCAGCTGCTGTTCGAGGGTGCTGACCTGTCTGACGTACCAGCTGTGGTCGCGATAGGTCACTCACGCACGTCCGTGTAGACCCAGGCCATGAGGTACAGGCACGCGAGGTCGGCGTCGACCTCCTCGTTGAAGTGGCGCTCGACGTTGTCGAGTACCTCCCCCAGGTCAACGCGGCGCTGAGTGAGGTACTTGAGGGTGCAGGTCAGGAAGTCTGCGAGTTCGCTGTCGTCCCAGGCCAACTCGCCCTCGATCTCGATCTCGCCGGGCCGTCCGTGTTCGGCTGCGTATGCCTTCATGGCAGCTATCACGGCGGTCTGGCAGTTGGAGTCGACAGCCTCGAGGGTTGCGGGGTTGCTCACTTTTTCTGCTCCTTTTGTTGGGCGGTTTCGGCTATACGAAAAGCGCTTCGCAAATCCCGAACATGTTTTGGTAGTCGGTGACGAAGGAGGGGAATTCTTCATCCCCACTCCAGCCTTTCCAGCCGACGAAGAAATTGCCTGTTACCTGCACAAATCGCAGGTAGTCGGCATAGAGTTCATCCACTGAATCCCCTAGAGCTGGTGACTGTCTCGAATCGTTCGGTGAAGTTACCCGGCATCTCCAACAGGGGGACGCAGGGTGTAAATCGAACACTGTCGAGATATAACGAAGGGAAATTGGTTCGGCGAATCAGAACAGTGCGAACTGTGCGGCAGGCTCACGCGTGACCAGCTGCGGCGGCACGATCGCCGCCGTTTCGTTGGCCGCGGTCGGTGGCCAGGCGATCTCGCGGCGACGACGGGTGTCGACGACACGAGCGCCCTTGTTCGGCAGGCCCACAGTGTCGGGATCGAGAACCCAGACGGTGTCCTCCAGCGGTCCCGGATACCAGGTTTGGCAGCGAAGCCGCCCGCCTGAAATAGACGGGTCGGTGTGGTTGATGGCGTCGAACTCGACCACTTGGTTCCTCACACAGCCACCACCTGATCGCGCTTGGTCGCTACCCGCAGCCACGCCCGCAGTGCTGCGAGTGTCGCCGGGTCAGCGGCGAAATCCATCCCGGTCAGGTCGATGCGGGTGGGGTCGAACGATTCGCCCAGAGCCATCGCCAACAGCGCGGCATCGCCGTCGCTCCACAGCGCCTGTGCCAGCGCACGGGCAACACCGTCACCGACGAGCACGCCGGTCTCTGCGTGCAGCGCGACCTCGCGCTGCACCTGGTCGGGACGAGAAACACGCTCGATGTACATCGGAAAGCACCTCCAGAACGGGCCCCGCAGGGCATGAAAAATGCCCCACCGTGACGATCACGGCAGGGCGTAGGCAGGGGTGGTTGACTTGAATTAGCCAGCAGGGCAGCAGGATTCAGAACTTGTTGACTCGTCGCGGCAAGCGCGCTGCTGGTCATACAAATGCGTTGTCAAGATCGCGACGGCCTCGCCCAACTCCTCGACGATGCCGAGGGGCTTGTCTTCGAGATACGCCGCGGGGCAGGTGATTCGCCACATCGTCGTGCGGGCCTGCCGGAAGATGATGTGTCCGTCGGCGAGGATGTGGCGGTTGTGGCCTTCGCGTCGACGATCCCAGTGCCCAGGCCATTTGACCGGGATGCGATCAGGTGGGACGACAGCGACCTCGAGAGCTGCGCGGCCGGCGTCGGTAGTGGTCCACCACGTCCGCTTCCGCCGCTTCGTGACGTGCTGATGCTTCTGCACCCATCCGCGCCGGGCCAGGCCGTTGAGGACGCGCCGGTCTGTCTCGTCGAGCACACCGTCGCCGTCAACCCTGGTGAGGGCGTTGAGCTGGGGCCTGGTCATCGTTGTTAGTTGACGTTTCATTGTCCTAGGCCGCCGCGAACACTTGCTCGCCCTGCACAGCGATCTGCATCGGCACCGTCTCGTGGGTCGAGGTGATCGCCGAGTCGACGGTGTCCAGGTCGATCGAGACCCGCAGTGTTCCTTGTTGATCGACATAGGCGAGAACCAGCACGCCGCCGACCTCCAGCGCCGCCGGATACCCATCCCCGGCGGGGTGTAGCTTCGCGGCCTCGTTCATGCGCCGGTACGCAGCTGCAGGGTCTGGCGTCCACCTGTCAGCTGCGATTCGCGCCTCGTAGAGCATGTAGTCCCGCTCCGCGTCGGTCATGTAGAAGCCCCAGACCGACTCAACCTCGACCTCGTCGGGGTCTTCAACGATCCACCCGCCGCATTCCCCGTCACGCCAGGCGTTGAAGATCGCCATATCGTTCGAGAGGTCCTCGGCGTCGCCTCGGGTGAAGAACAGCACCGACCCGCCGTCCCCGTCGACACGCAGGCCGTACACGACTTCCAGCCAGCGCACCACAATTCGGTAGTCCGTGCGGTGCAGGGCCTCTCGTACCTTCGTGGCGGTCACCGGGATCTCGTCGTCCTTGGACTCGTAGAGGTCATAGCGACCATGCCCGTGGTGGATGACCGCCGACATGTACATGTAGTCGCCGTTGTCGTACGGGGAATCGCAGCTGTCGTCGTGCTCGATATAGATCCGGGTGCCGTTCTCCCTGGTTTCGATCAGCTCTCGCATGGTTTCTGCTCCCGGATAACGTGGTCGGTCATAGATCTGTGCTCCTACTGCTGCTCGGCGCGCAGCTCGAATCGGACACCGTGCAGCACGGTGCTGTCGGGTCGAAGAATGTGGACCTGAGTACCTGCCGTGGAGGCCAACCCGTCAGGGCGGGCTGCCAGGGCTTGTAACCAGGTCAGGCAGTGTTGGGCGCTGCCGCGGATTCCGGTGCGCATCTCGCGCCCCGGTCTGGCCAACACGACACGGTGCTGCACGGGTACCTCCTGGAAATGGGCATAGAAAAGGCCCCCAGGTGCGTTCCTGGGGGCCTTGCCGTCCTGCGGCCGGTCATATTGTTGTTTGTTGCGGCGGTGCACCGTCGGGTGGGAATGCTTCGCGCAGTTCGTCTTCGACGAGCACCGTGCGGGTTGCGGCGATGCCGACCGACCAGCGCAGTACCGAGACGGCCTCGGCCACTGTGCGTTCGGCTGCAGCTGAGGCGACGGACCCGGTCGGTGCGTCGACGACGACCGGCACAACAGCGACGCTGGTGTTGGCGTTGTAGGTGATGGCGGTGTGGCCGAGCAGATCCGCCAACGCGATCAGCCCGTATTCGATTGCGTCCTCGCCGCCGGGCAGCGTCAGCTCCACCAGCTGCACGTCGACCAGCCACGCATTGTCGCTCATCTGCCCATGATGGCACGAAAGCCCATGTAGGAGTCTCATGGTGTCAGGCCTCGAACTCGAAACGCAGGACCTTGCCCGATTCCTTCTGCGGTCGGAGGTCAAGGCGAATCCCGGAGCTGTCGCGGGTCACTGCCAGCGAGACGAACGGCTGGGTGAAGGCGGTGAAGATGAGCAGGTCGATCAGGCCTTCCGGCGACATCAGCATCGGCATGTCGTCGAACCGAACCGACGCTGACTGCAATTGCGGGACGGGCGGGAACTCGTAGAAGGCCAGTCCGTCTGCCATCGGCGTCACCACGATCCAGCCGTTTACGGTCAGCCAGGCCCTTGCTTTGCTGGCGTCGGAATTGCCCTGCGGATAGGTGTTCTCGAGGTCCTCGACCAGATCCCGCAACGCCTGGCCGATGTCGAGTGGATCGGGATCGGCCAGGCCGTGCGTGCCGGTGTACTTCACGTTCACCGTGTTGTTCATGATCACTTCCGTTCACGAAAAGGCCCGGCCATCGGAGGTGACCGGGCGATGTCTATCTGATGGTCAAGCCGATGCCTGTTTGGCTTCGCGGGCCTCGGCGGCGCGCAGCATCGACTTGGCATGGTCGAGCTTGGGTTTGAGCGCGGTGTAGCGCTGGAGTCGGCTGTCCTCGCGGGCTTGGACTCGAGCTGTACGACGTGGGCCCAGCGCCACCCCGCCCGCTGCGGCACGGTCGGTGATGATCGGCTCGGCGAGTGCTTCCATCTGCTTGCTCAGCGCCTCACACCGTTCACGCCAGTACGACGCCGGGCGGTAGTAGCGCGGCTTGGGCTTGGGCCGCGGTGTGGTCTCAGGCAACTCCACGAGTTCCTCATCGCCGTCACGAATGAACCACGTGAGCAGTGGCTCGACCCAGGGCTTCGGCTTCACCCCCTCGCGAGGAGGATTCGCGGCCTGCCATTCAGCCGAACGTGCCGCGAGCAACTCCATGTACTCGTCCAGGCTCATCTTGCTCACGAGCGCTCACCCCGCAGGTCGATTCCCGCCGCACGCAGCGCCGCGAGGAATTCCGCCAACGCCTTCACACCCTCCGGTGTTTCGCCCAGCACCAGATACATTCCCTGCCGGTGCAAGACCCACCGGCCGTCCTTGCGTTGCAACACGGCGAACCCTTGTCGGGCCGCCGCGATGATCACATGATCCATCCAATCGGACATGGCATATTCCTCCAGAGACTTAGAGAGACAACAGAACTCGACAGTTCGGTACGGCCGCCAGGAGTACTCGCTCCTGGCAGCCGAGCCCAACGCTTAGATCCGTGCCAACCCGGCCGGGAGCAGCCAACTCGCCGCATGGGTCAGATTCACCGGCTCCTGATATGCCATGAGCCGAGATCCTTTGAAGACCAGCCCCTTCGGGCGCGGCACGCCCTGCACGGCCAGCCCGCCCCCGGCGTCGACCTGAACGATCGGCGTGCTGCGGAAGTAGCCAGAAACTGCACCGCCGAGCTGCCCGACGGCGGTGAACGTCACGCACATCGGGTCACCGTTGAACTGGTAGTCGGCCGGATTGAATCGGACGCCGAGCTGGTCACACGCACGGCGAAGCGTTGCGGCCTGGCGTGATGTCAATTTGCGGAACTCCACGAAACCCTCCTCATGGGCATGAAAAAGGGACCTGCCGAAAGACAGGTCCCACGAATGAGATTCAGTCGCAGACGCGACAGAGTCGGTGTCAGGTCATGGCTCCACGATCAGCCGGCGACGAAGATCGACGACCTCGCTGCGGCCATACCGAGACAACGTGACCACCACGCCGAGGCGGTCGGCGATCCAGTCGGCCACCTCGACGTCACCGAAGTTCGCCGCCGACGGATCACGTGGAAACTCGGGGTAGCCGTCGCGATGCCCGTAGTTCACCCACCCACCCCAGACAAGCTGGGTGAGGACGTTCTCCGCGTGGTCGGTGACCTCCCACACGCCGAGTCGATCACGCAATGCCCGCTTGGCATCGTCCAGCCCGTAGTCATCCCAGTGCTCACGCAAGGTCTGGTCTTCGGCCTGGCACCAGGCATCGCTGTCGAGGATGACCGAATCCTGTAGCGCCCGAACCACGTCGAGTAGATCCGCCGGTGCGACGTGATCCAGTTCGACCGCAATCTGGTCGAGCCAACCGTAGGACCGCGCCAATTCGCCCCACTGGTCCACCAGGTGCGCGTGGTTGCCACGGTCGATCGGGTCGACGAATCCATCTGCGTCGCGGTCGCCGGTATGGCTGAAAGCCAGGAACTCGCGTTCGTGCATCAGCCAATGCACCGCCCCGTCGTCGTCGACGACCTTGCGGTTCGGTGCCCACATCACCACCTCGCAGACATGCGGCAACGCACGCTGCCAGTCCATTCCGAATTCTTCGACCAGCACATCACGCACGGTCGGCTCGGCCTCAGTGGCCGCGACGACAGGTGCGTGGTCAACCAGCATCGTCATCTCGATCTCCTTGCACAAAAAGGGCGCCCAGGAATCCCTGGGCGCCATATGAACCCGCCAACCTGGCGGGTGAGTCTGTGTGAAATGAGGAAGGGGCACCGCCACTGTTCGGCGGTGCCCCTTCGGGGTTGTGTGTCTGACTACCGTCCGAGGTAGTCCGGCGGCACGCGGACCGTGCCGCCGTCGCGGGTGGTGACCGTCACCGACGGCACCTCACCCTCCTGCACCTGCACGGCCGCGATGACACGGCCCTCAGCGTCAGGAACTGCCTCGTGGGTGTCCTGGCTCGAGGTGACCTGTACTCCGATAGCATCGGCGGCGGTTACCGCTGAGATAACCCACCAATGCTGTTGGCCGGGAAGCGTGGCGCGCTTCCTGGTCAGCAGTTGTATCGGACTGTGCTCGGCGGTGCGGTCGGGTCGCACGATCGGGCGGCGGAAGGTGCCGACTGTTCCCACCGGTGCGCCGAAACCTGCGGCGTCCGTCGGAACGAGCACGATGATCTCGTGCTCGGCCGAGCCGAGCTGCACCACGACGGCCGATCCGCGATCGACGAGGCGTTCGGCGTGCATCGCCAGTTCAGACAGGGCTGCCTCGGCGGCGATGGCGGCAGGGTGCTCGATTGTGGTCACTGGGTGACTCCCTTCTCCTGCCATTGGTGTAGCAGACGGGACCGACATTCGTCAGCAGGCGAGCAGTACGTGGTCAGAGAACACCTGATCAGAGTCGGTGTTTCCATGCTCGGCCATGTGGTTGACCTCCGTCCAGAACTCATACAGGGTCTCGCCCGAGCACTCGGAGAAGAAGGTCTCCTCCATGACCGCGGTGGTCTCGTAGGTACGCCCGAACGCCTGGATCTCGTTGCGGCCGGTGCCGAGGTTCTTGCGGTGCAGCACATACTCGATATGCCGCGAGGTCGGCGCGGTGTTGCAGTTCACCTTGTACCCGAACGAGATCGGCGCGCGGGCAGACGGGCCGCTCTTGCCTGGACCGATTGCCATCGTGAAGCACACCACGTGGTGATCCTGCGTGAACTGCGGCTGTGCATCAGCGTGGCTCACGCCGGTCACAGTGAACAACGAACCGAACGCGATCACGCTCGCCACCTTGATCAGCTTGTTGGTCGACATAGAACAACCTCCTGGGTTGTGGATGGGAAATACTCCCGGCCGATTGACGCGGAAATAAGCGCAAGGAGTCGAAGGAGCACAGGGACTCGGGGCCGTGTGCTCGTGCCGATTGCTCGTGCTCGCAGAGCAGGTCAGAAGATGACGCCGACGACTTCGTTCGTGCCGCGACGTAGCCACACGTCGATACGGCTGCCCGGCTGGGCCACTGACATCACGGCATTGACCGCCGAGCCTTCGGGTGCCTCGTAGGCCACCATGTTCGGGCCGGTCGCCATAGTGATGCGACCGTCTCGGGTCGTCTCGCCAGATCCGCAGACCCACAAGCGCTTTCGGTCGGTGTCGACCAGCCAGCCGGTGCCGACGTAGTTCGGATCATCGGCGATTCCGACGATCTTCCCGTCTTGATTCAGCGCCAGCACAGTGGGTTTGCCCACCAGGTACATGGCGTGCAGCGCCATCGCAAGCCGCGAACGGTCGAATGCGTACGCTGTGCCGAACTGGTCCCACAGTCGAATTCCTCCGGCCGTCATCTGGACGTTGTTCACATCGACCGTGACGAACGATGCTGTACCCGCGACAGTTTCCAAAACCTTCATTGCAACTACTCCATTTCACGTCGAATGGACCGAATAAGTCCGATTGGCGGTCCGGCGCTCACACCACCGGCCGCCCTCGCACTCATCCGACAAGCGGATTACTCGGATACCTTCGCGACGCCGCTACCCGCTACGGCCGTACGTCGCGCTCACGCCCGGATTCCCTACGTGCCGGACAAGTCGACGGCACGCGAAACAGGGAAAGAATCCGGGCGGATAATTTCGCCCACACACTATTGAGTTCTCAAACAACATGCGCCTACAAGCCCGGCAGAATCGCCACCTCACAATCCGAACGGCGTGAACCGAAAGTGCGAGTGTGGGTTTTGATTCGGGATTTTCCGACCTCTCATCCGTCGGTAACCGATCACGTTCGGCCTGCCGCCCCCACGAATTGCGGAGGTTTGTCTTACTGGGTTGAGATTGGGTTTGCCCGATTGGGCGGAATGGCAGGTCACCCCATCACAGGGCCCGTACCGTGGGCGCGATTCGGTCGCACCGTTCGGAACCGACTTCACCTATTGAGCCGTAGCTCTGGCTAATGCCGGGCGGAATTAACGGGTAACTCCGGTGACGCACACTCACACGATGCGAGTGTGCGGCCCGCAATCGACCCCGTTAGGTCACTTGCGCTTAGGCTTGCCAGCGGCCCGCGCCGTATCCACGTCCGCTTGAGTCGCCGCGTGATCGACGACCGCGATTCGTTCGGCCTGCGAACGCTGGGCAATCACGGTGTCGAGCTGCTTACCCGCCTCCACACGGTTGGTCTCATGAATCGACACGATTTGCCATGCAAGGTTGTGCTTGCGATCGGCAATGTCGGTGTTGTCCTGCGCAACGAACCCCGACTTTGCGACGGCCAGTTTTTCGCGCTTATCCTTTGCAGACGCCGCCGCCCTTTCCGCCGCCGTGACCGCCCGCTTATAGCCGTTCTCGGCGACGGTCAACTCACGAGAGAACTTGTAAAAGCGGCGAGTGTGAACAGTGACCAGCGACAACGCGCGTTCCTTCGCGTTCTTGCCCTTGCCCTTTGCGATCATGCTGGCCGCCGCCGCTGCCATCTGCGCAGCAATCAACGCGTCGACAGCGAGCAAATCAGTTTCGTAGTCGGTCGCCATGCCCTCGACAGGAACAGCTAGCCACCGGTCGTTGAACTCGACAATCTGGCCCAGCAACTCACCGGCGCGGTTGACCTTGCGGAACGTCTCGGCGTACTCGACAAAGCATCCGCCGATCGTTTCGCCAAGTGGCGGCGTGTCCACCGCTTCGGTGGTTTCCGCAATGTCGACGGTTTCCACCTCGACAGTTTCGATGACGTCGGACTCGGCAACGGTCATGGTCTCGGACACTTCGGCCTACCTTCCGCCGGTCCCGTGACCGACTGGTGAGAGTTGCGGCGGGGGGAATGTCGCCCCCTGCCTGTCCGGCCTCGCTGGCCGAACAACGACAAAGCTACGCGACGTTTTGCTAACCTGTCAAATGCCCTGGTCGGATAGGGTTTTTGGGCCGAAACTACCCGACTAAACCCACCCTTAGTAAGGTCACCCTCAAAACATCCTGACCTGCATAAATGCCGAATATGTGATCAGCGCCACACTCGAGGCGCTGTCGCAGGCCGGTCGACCTGGGGAATTGGGGAAAAAATGGGCCCTGACCTGCACAAATACCCGACAATCGGACCGAAATCCCCCTGACCAGCAAGGATGCGGAAAACCCGCAGGTCAGAGCCCTGCGCCGAGGCTGTATCAATTATGCGCACACACGGGGGCACGGGCCACGCGGCGCGGCAGGCGCGACCGACCGACCGGCGCGACCGGCGCGGCAGGCGCGGCAGGCGCGACCGACCGACCGGCGCGGCAGGCGCGACCGGCGCGACCGACCGACCGGCGCGGCAGGCGCGACCGGCGCGACCGACCGACCGGCGCGGCAGGCGCGACCGGCGCGGCAGGGGGGCCGGGGGGCCTCCCCCGCAGGTCAACTAGGGCAGCGCAGTGCTCTGCTGTTCGCGGTGCATACGGGTTCCAAGGGGTCTATCGCATCCATTTCGGCCGGCGCGGGGGTTTTCGCGACGAGCCTCCCTATAAGTTCTGCATGAGCAATGA
This sequence comes from Nocardia sp. FBN12, assembly GCF_054031145.1. Lineage (NCBI taxonomy): Bacteria > Bacillati > Actinomycetota > Actinomycetes > Mycobacteriales > Nocardiaceae > Nocardia > Nocardia sp. FBN12. The sequence continues at coordinate 216,684 of NZ_CM132926.1, read as the reverse complement.
ATTCGATAGCCAGCCCATCGTCGACATCCCGGAGTGGCTGCGCGAGGAGCTGGACGCGATGACCGGCGAGATCTACGAACGCACGCTCGTCGCGATGATCCGAGCACTGAGGGAGGGCGACCAGCAGAAGATCGAGCGAGTTCGACGCGCCCTTCGGCGCATAGAATCTCTCGCCCGTTCAAACCGTCACAGTGACAGCGGGTGCCCCGGCGGGCCGATCACCTGCCGGGGGCGCTTCCGCCGCCTAGAAGACCCAGTCTTCGTCCTCAGTCTCGACGGCCTTGCCGATGACGTAGCTGGAGCCCGACCCCGAGAAGAAGTCGTGGTTCTCGTCGGCATTCGGCGACAGGGCTGCCAGGATCGCAGGGTTGACGTCGCAGTCGTCCTTGGGGAACAGGGCGTCGTATCCGAGGTTCATCAGCGCCTTGTTGGCGTTGTAGCGCAGGAACTTCGCGACGTCATCGACCAGGCCGACCTCACCGTACAGCTCGCCGGCGTACTCCAGCTCGTTGTCGTAAAGCTCCAGGAGCAGCTCAATTACCCAGTCGCGCAAGATGTCTCGATCGGCCTGCGGCCAATTCTCTTGGCCGCGTTGGAATTTGTATCCGATGTAGTAGCCGTGGACAGCCTCGTCGCGGATGATAAGCCTGATCATGTCGGCGGTGTTGGTGAGTCGGCCGCGGGATGACCAGTGCATCGGCAGGTAGAAGCCGGAGTAGAACAAGAACGATTCAAGGATCGTTGAGGCCGCCTTGCGCTTCGCCGCGACGAACGTTCGGTCGTCCTGGAGCCACTCGTCACCGCGGCCGTAGTCAGTGCCGGCGCCGTAGTAGGACAGCACGATCTCTGCCTTGCGCTGGAGGTATCGGTTCTCCTCTGACCAGCGGAAAGCTTCGTCGATCTCCTTGGTGGAGCACAGGGTCGAGAAGATGGAGCTGTAGCTCTTGGCGTGTACGGACTCCATGAACGCGATGTTGGTGTACACCGCCTCCTCATGTGGGGTGGCCGCGTCCTGGATCAGGGAGACTGCGCCGACAGTGCCTTGGATGGTGTCAAGCAGCGTCAGGCCGGTGAAAACCCGCATGGTGAGCTGGCGTTCAGCGTCAGTGAGGGCGGTCCAGGATTGGATGTCGTTGGACACCGGGACCTTCTCGGGCAGCCAGAAGTTGCCGGTCAGCCGATCCCATACCTCGGCGTCCTTCTCGTCGAAGACGCGGTTCCAGTTGATGGCGCGAGCGATCGTGGTCATAGCTCCCACTCCCGCGGATCCGCGTCGGCACCTGTTAGCACCGAGGTCACCTTGGCCTGTTTGCCGTGGCGGTGGTCATCGAGTTGCCGGTCGGTGAGGTGTAGTCGGGGCGGGATGTCGCCGTAGCTGACGAGATGAATGTCTGTGATGTCGTCGGTGCTGTACCCGCAGCAGCCGCAGCCGCCGTCGGGGATCTCCACTTCGAGATCGCCGGAGGTCTCGCGGACCTTGTCGAGGTGGACGATCAGTTCGGTGATGTTCACGCGGCAATCTCCCGGCCGGAGCCTGTTGATCCGAATCCGTCTGCGCCGCGGATGGTCTCGTCGAGCTGGTCAACCTCGACGAGTTCAGGTAGTTCCACGGTCTGGACGAGCAGCTGCGCGATGCGGTTGCCGCGCTTAATCATGACCGTTTCCTCGCCGTGGTTGATCAGGCAGACCTTGATCTCGCCGCGGTAGCCCGAGTCGACGGTGCCCGGCGTATTGAGCACGGTGACGCCAGACTGTGCAGCCAGACCTGAACGTGGATGGATCAGGCCAACGGTGCCGAGTGGCAGTGCGATCGCGATGCCGGTGCCGATCAGCGCGCGGCCTCCTGGCGCCAGCAGGACATCGTCAACGCCGTGCAGGTCGATGCCCGCGTCGCCGGTGTGGGCGCGACGCGGGCGGGGCAGCTCGGGATCGAGCTGGATGTAGGGGATGCGGAGCGGGATGATCACCAAGCGAGGCTAAGTCACTGTTCGCGCCGGGGAACGGCAAGTGTAAACGGCACGGCCACTGCTCATCACGATGGTCGCGGCCGGATAGTTCCCAGATCCATCGCCGTGCGACGATCCAGCTGCGCCGCCGGCCTCACACCCCAGATGTACAGTGGCAGCGTGCATTACCTGCGACTGGCGGCGAGAATCATCTCCTCGTCTACAGCGTTCCAGATCGCCTACCTGGCTGTCACCTCATCCATGGCCGCACTCCTGCTCTTTCTGGGCTCGTTCCAGGCGGGCGTGGCTTTTCTGCTCATGGCTGGGCTGTGGTGGTGGTCGATGGTCATCCATGTCGAGCGCCGAAAGCTAGTCCTGCTGCTGGAGCGGCGCAACGAAAGTTGGGCCGCAGATGGGTTGAAGGAGGACATCCCGCTCGAGGAATTGGATCGGTCGCAGACATGGGCCCGGGTGTACCGCGATATCCTTTCGGTAAGTCTGCCGTTGCTGATACTTTTCGTGGCGTGCCTGGTTGGGGTCGTTCTTGGCCCGATTATCGGACTTTCGGCGATGTTCTTCGTGATCGGCGCCGCTGCATCCGTCGAGACGATGACGACCAAAGCACGTCGGAACTTCGTCGTCGCCCGCCTCACGCGCGGGTGCGTGCCTCGGTAAACAAGGTGGTCCAGGCCCGCGCTCAGTTCGGGCATTCGAGAGATGGGGATGGCAATGGCTGTGGCCAGCGTTGAGCGACACAAACTGATCGGTGATGTGCATTTGCTGCTCACTGACGAGCAGGGGCGGATCTTGTTCGGTCGGCGTGCCAACACCGGTTTCGCCGATGGCGCCTACCATCCGCCGTCCGGGCACCTGGAAGCCGATGAATCTGTGGTCGACGCGCTGGTGCGTGAAGCGGCCGAGGAGATCGGTGTCCAGATCGCGCCGGGTGATGTCGAATTCGTCCACGTCATGCACAACGCCTCATCCGGCGGGAGGGTGGCGTTCTTCTTCCGGGCGACTCAGTGGCAGGGCGTGCCGGAGAATCGTGAGCCGGACAAGTGTGACGCGTTGGAGTGGTTCGCGATGGACTCGTTGCCGATCGAGATGATCCCCTACTGCCGAGACGCGCTGGACCGTATCGCTTCCGGGGAAACCATCTCGATGTACGGCTGGTAGGGGGTGCCGACGGCGCCCCCTCTTACGGCCGCCTCGACGCCCCCGCTGGCCAGCTTCCGGTCGAGCCACTCAACTTCTTAGAATCACATACCGGCCGGGGATCTCCTGGAACTCGACGGCAGCCGCGATATCGCCATCACTGGGAATTTCACTTTCAGCTGGAATGACAATGAGCTTGTCATCGTCATCTCCGCTGCGGTGGATCACTGCCACACAGACCCCCGACGCGGCAGCAAGCGGTTCAGGTTCGCCGAGGAAGTAGCCGTCGAGTTCATCACCATCAGGCGCAGTCGTTCCAGGCACGAAGCCGTAGTTTGCTTCGTAGCGGAAGCCGTGGACCGGGTGCCGGCTACCGAGTGGCCGGTCGATCGTCAGTTCCACCGACCGCCCCAGGTAGCCTCGCGCCATTTTCAACGACACAGAGTCGTCGTCGCTGGTAGGCGGTGGTGCAGTGCTGCTCATTGCCCGATCTTAGCTGCGTCGATGGGTAGTGGTTTGCCGATCCACGTGCACAGGTAGTCCATGTGGACAAGCCTCTGGTCGGTGGGCAGGGTCGGGTTCTGTGGGAATACCTCGGTGGGGGCGATGTCGCGGGGGCAGTATGGATCGCGAGCGAACAGGGACCGTTGTCCGGTGGTGTGTGCGTTGTGCAGGTAGGAACGGCCGGCGCAGCCTCCCCGGCACGAGTGCAGTAGCGAGCAGCCTTCGCAGCCTGGAATGACTTCGGGGTGGGCGTTGCGGCGGCGGAAGGTTTTGAACTGGTCGGAGGCGATGATATCGGCGAGGTCGTCGACAACGAGGTCACCGACCTTGTAGTCATGCAGGTACACGCACGGTGAGACCGGTATCCGTCCGTCCGGGGTAATTGAATGGATGCGGAACGAGGTCCGTCCGCACGGGCACCCTTTCGCACCGGCGAATCCGGTCACCGCTGCGATCGGCGGCTCGCCGAGGTCGATGGGTGAGCATCGGGCGAGCAGGCGGGAGAATCCTGCGTAGTACTGGTCGGCGGGTAGCGCTGATTCCATGTGCGCCTTCTCTACCGGTTTGATCGGGTTGATTCGGATGTGGGCTTGGTGGGCTCGCGCGATCTCGACGAGGGCGTCGATGCGGTCGGGGGTGAAGTTCCAGCCCATCGCGCACATGATCACGCTGTGCGGAATCCCCTGTTCCACACAGAGATCCAATGCCGTGATGGCCTGCTTGTAGAGTTTGGCGCCGCGGTTTTTGTTGTGTTCGTCGGGGTAGGGCGAGTCCAGGCTGACGTCGACGTCGTTGAGCTTTTCGAACGCTGATCGGTGATCACGGGCGAGATGGATTAACGTGATTCCCGAGGTCGTGAGCCCGACGGGGATGCCCGCGTCGGTCAGACCGTGGATGATGCGGGGCAGTAGCGTGTCCTTCGGGTTGGGGCCGTTGGTGAACAGCGGCTCGTTCCCGCCCAAATTCACGGTCTCTACCCCGTTGATCGCCAGCTGCTCCACGATCCGGTCGATGATTTCCGGGGTGAAGTCCATGCCCTTGTCACGGGCGGTCATCGAGTAGCAGTGAGTGCACCGGTAGGGGCAGTCGTTTCCGAGTGTCCAGCCGATGTTGCGGATCGTGGTCGGGCATTCGTCGAGTTCGGGGTGTTCAATCGGCCCGACGTCGGTGCGTCGGAAGTGTTCGGTGGCGTCGATCACTGGCAACGCCGTTTGAGTGGGCCGCTCCCACGGGAACGTTTGCGGCACAGGGATTCCGAGGTCTGTCATGGTGTCCTCCTGGGGAGCTCAGCACAGGAACGGGTTGTCCTGGCCGTCGTAGATCAGGCCAGCTGCGCGGTAGGCAGTGGCGGTGCGTTGGGCGAGGCGCTGGTACCAGCCGCGGGTTTCCTCGACCCGGGCGGTGGTGAACTCGGCGGCGTCGGCTTCGCTGGCGCCGCCGGCCGCGAGGTCGAGCGCGGCGCGGAAGAATTCGAGATCTGTGCGGCGCAGCGCGATCGACAGCTCGCCGAAGATCTGCCGATGAATCGGGGCTATGGCCTTGGGTGCCGAGAGGGGGTCGATGGTTTCGTCGTAGACGCGCGAATGACTCTTCTGCCATTGCTTGAGCGCGACTCGCACGATGCGGGCCGCCGGATCTGCGACCTGGTAGGCGTGGTTTCCCAGCCCTGCGGTTCCCGGTGTCGCTGTGTCAGATGCGCCGAGCAAGCCTTGGCGGTCGAGGCGGCGGGTCAGGTTGGTGCCGGTCGCGGCGTACATTTCGGTGAACACGCCTTTGGAGATGGTCCAGTCGTGGGCGCGCATCCCGGCCCAGTTCTGCTCGAGTTCGTCGAGGGTGGTGGCGTGGTCGAACAGAATGTGTCCGGCCTGGACGTATATACCGAGCTGCCGGAATTCGGCGAGGGCGGCGAGGTTGGCGTCGAGGTCTGCGCGTTTTGCCATGCGCGCCAATGCGGTTGGCGCGAAGTTCTCGATCCCGCAGGAGAACGACCAGAACCCCGCGCGCGCGAGTCCGGCGAGCACAGCCGGGGTAGCGCGGTCGGCGCGGATCGACCCGCGCAGCCACATCGCTACTCCGCGGCGCTCGAGTTCGTCGGCGAGCTCCGCGCACCACGATGCGTCTCGTGGGGGTTCGATGAGGCTGTCGTCGATGACTTTCACGTGCCGGACACCGCGGCTGTGGAGTTGTTCGAGTTCGCTGGCGAACCCGGTGATGGAACGTTGCCGCCAGGTTGGCCCCCGTCCGGCGAGTCGCTCGAAAGCGACGATCGAACAGAAAGTGCACGACGCTTGGCATCCGCGTGAGGACTGTACGTGAACCAGGCTTCGCCGGGCAGTGGTCAGGTCGAGGGTGTCGCGCGAGGGGAACGGCAGGCTGTCGAGGTCGGCGATGGTGGGGCGGGCTCGATTATGTTGGGGGCCTTGGCTGGTCGTGAAGCTGATCCCGGCGATGTCTTTCAGATGCTGCTGCCCGTGGACGTAGTGGTCGGCGAGTTCGATGATTGTGTGTTCGCCTTCACCGCGGACGACGACGTCGAATCCTGCGGTCAGGAAATCTTCGGGGTGGAATGACGGCCCGAACCCTCCCGCGATGATCGGCACCTCGCCCAACTGATTGCGGACTTGGGTGGCGGTTTTCAAGGCCGACTCCATATTCGACCGGTAGCAAGCGAATCCCAGTATCGTCGGTCGTGCCTCGATGATCTGTTGAGCCAATTCCTCTGTGTCGAGCCCGGCTAGCCAGCCGTCAATGACCTCGACTCGGTAGCCGGCCTGTCGTAGTGCTGCGGCCAGGTAGCCCAGGCCGAGGTTCTCTTCGGCGGTCCGATGCGTCACTGGTGCCGGGGTCGCCAACACGACCGTCGTACACGCGTTTATGCGGTTAGCCGGGAGTTGGAAGGTGTGCGGCTTCATGGTCCCCCTGTCAGGTTCTATCGCAATTTCGGGCTGATTTCACGGTGCAAGTGGGTGGCAGATCTGAGCTGACCTGCCACCCACTTGCTTAGGCATTAGCCATTCAGCCCGAGGGGTGGCTGATTGGCGGGAGCCTATTCGCCGGAGTGGTTTGTCAATGCTCAGTTGAGAAGTATGAAAACGTGGCCGATGGTTCGTTGATTGGCTGATCTGGCGGAACATATGCCGCCATACCCTCCGCAATTCGACGAATGAACTCGATACTGAACTCAGGGCCCGCAGTTCCCGTTCGTTTTGGAACCTTCGTCGCGTTCGGAATACGTTTGGGTAGCACAGTTTTCTCCTGCTGTTCGGACTAATACTCGCCCATGTCAGAGGATTGATCGGCGACGCAGTGAACGTCGGTTTTTGGACTCGAGCAATTCGATAGCGGCGTTTTTCCTCGGGCACAGCCATGGTGGGCACATGGCGTGTAATTGCGATTCTCGGTGTGCCCGCTCAAGCGTCATCGGTTCCTCCGGTGCCGTGTGGTCGAGCAGGTCGAGCAGTTCGTAGTAATAGAACGGCTGGTGTCGTCGACGGGTCACGATCTTGGGCTCGAGGTCGCCGTAATCCGAAGGGGTGAGGCAAACGATCAACACGCCGATGGCAACGACAGATCCGAAAGCGGTGAGGAGTCCCAAGACCATGGTCATCCTCCTTCGATCAAATGCGGCGTGTCCGTGACGAGTCCCCAGTCGATGAGGTCTTGGATGCAGGTCTGCACCTCGTGGCAGAGTGCGAGGGCACGGTCCTCGTCGGTGCCGGTCTCGTCGGTCACGCTGGTCGCTTCCATCGCGGATGGTTGGTTCGTCAGGGGTTCAGGTGGGTTCACGTCGAGCTAGCTTCCGACGGCCACGTTCGCTTCGAGGTGATCGAGGTTCACGGTTCCCGGAATCGGTAGAACGCTCGGCGATTGTTCGAGCAGCCACCGCAGTGCGATCCGCGGGATGAGGGACTGATGGCCGGCGCCGAGCGGGGCGTAGGGCACGAATGCGATCTGGTTCTGTTCGCAGTAGGCCAGCACGTCGCGATCACCGCCGACAGCGAGGTTGAATCGGTTCTGCACTGCGGCGATCGGGGTGATCTTCTCAGCCGCTTGGATCTGGGGAACGGTCACCTTCGAGAGGCCGATGTGGCGGATCTTGCCCTGCTCACGCATCAGTTCAAGGGCCCCGATCTGGTCGTCGAATGGCACTTCCGGGTCGACGCGGTGCAGGTAGTACAGGTCCACGGCGTCGACGCCGAGTCGGCGCAAGCTCATCTCGAGGCACTGCCTCAGATACGGTGGCCGACCAACAGGTGACCATCGGTTCGGTCCCTGCCGGGTCAGCCCGCCCTTAGTCGCGATGACGAGTTCTCCGCGGTACGGATGGATCGCTTTGCGGATGATGGTCTCGACGGTTGCAGGCCCATAGGCGTCGGCGGTATCGAAGTGGTTGACACCGAGTTCGACTGCGCGCCGCAGTACCCGGATTGCGTTGTCGATGTCGGCTGGCTCTCCCCAGTGACCGGGGCCGGTGAGTTGCATAGTGCCGAAGCCGATCCGGTGGACCGGCAGGTCTCCGCCGATGCAGAACGTGCCGCTCGTCGCGGCGGGTAGGGTGCTGATAGTCATCTGGAACCTTCCGCGTCGTGTTCGACACCGTCGAGACGGCCCTTTATGAAGGCCAGGGTTTCGACAATCGCTCGGCTGTGCCCGTCGGCCGGCAAGGTGTCGTGCTCAATGCCGAGCCGTTCGTGTACCTTCGCGACGTGCCGGTCAGCGAGCGCACGGAACGCCAAGTCGGTGCCGCGGGGTTTGGTGAGATCGAGCGGGATCGTCGGGTCGAGGATTGTCCGCAGCACCAGGTCGTAATGGCGCGAGTGGTGGAGGACCATCTGTTCGAGTTGGTGCATGTTCGTCGGATCGGGCTGCTCACCGCGGAATTCGAGGGCCGCTTCGTAGTAGCCGAGGGCATCGGACACGGGCCGGTCGATCAGAACGACGTCGGCTTCGGCCCAGGCCTGGGCTTCCAGGGACATGCCGCGGGAGATGAACCACAGCGTGGATGCCGCGGTGTGCTTGTCGAGAATCGGCAACCCGAGCTCGACCGCTTCGGCACCGAGGTCCTGGACGAACGCGACTTCGATGCGGTCACGATGCAGCTGCTCAGCCAGCCGCTGCAAGGTCGTGCTCTTGCCGGTGGAGTGCGTGCCCGTCACTGCGACAGTGACGGGACGCCCGAAGTTTCCGGTCACCACAGCCGCCCTTCGGGCTCTCTCGGCGGAACGTATTCGGCGGGCGCCGCGGCCTCGACCAGCTCATCCCAACTGAACTTGCTTTCCTCGACCAGGCGCACGAGCAGCTGCCAGGCCGCCCAGGTATCCCATCCGGCGCGATGGTGCCCATGGTCGGCGATCGCGGTGTCGTCGAGTTCTGCGTGGGCAACCAGCTTTTCCAGCGAGTAGCCGCCGACCAGACCCGGCCAGACTGCCTTCGCCAGTCGCAGCGTGTCGAGCACCATCGGCGGTGTCCATTCAGGCAAGTGCTCAGCCAACACTCGACGCTCTACATTCGCGTTGTGGGCGACCAGAATCCGATCGTTCAAGGCCGTGCTGATCACGTCGGAGACGTCCTGCCATGTCGGGCAGTCTTTGACGTCGGCGTTGGTGATGCCGTGGACCTTGCGGGTGACGATGGGTGTGATCGGGCGGGCTGGTCGGATCAGCCACGAGCGCATTTCATCGACGACGACGGTCTCCCCTGACGCGGGAAGGATCGCGATTTCGATGATCTCTGGCGGTGTCTGGCCGTTCCCTTCGACATCGACCGCGGCGAAGTCTTTGCCACGCAGGGTGTTCGGGATGATCATCGCATTGCCTCCTGGGTGTCCGTCCAGCCGATGTCGGCGCGACCGTGCCGGCCGATGTGGTGTGGACGTCGGATGTCGTTGACCTGGTAGTGGAGATTGTGTTGCAGGAAGTTTCGTCTGCCCTCGGGCAAGCCCTTCACCAGGACTGCGCGATCGGTGACCGTCACCATCTCGCCGCCGAGGCGACCGACCCAGGCTGCGATCGTCGACTCGTCCGGGCGCTGCCAATCGTCGGCACACCGTTGGATCTGAGCGACAGGGCAGATGTCGCAGAGTTCGCGCACGCCGTAGTGGCCGTTGTAGTCGGCGACCCCGTGTGCGTATGTCACGCCGCATGAGGTCTTGCGAAATAGCGGGGAGCCGAAACCGGCGCGATTGGCCAGGATGCGCTGCTCGAGCAGTTCAGGGAAGATCTTGCGGCTTGGCCCGTCCTCGTAAAGTTCGGGCAAGCCATTCGCCTGGTAGTACTCACGGATTTCGTCTTTGAAGAACAGACCGGTGAATACCGTGGCATGGGCATGGTGGCTGAGTTCGCGAGCTCGCTCAAGGTGTTCGTCGGAGTCGTTGAGGCCTGGAACGATGGGCCGCCAGTACAGAATGGTCCGGTATTTTTCGGCGTGCTCGTAGGCGGTGCGCAGCGAAGCGGCAGCGATGCTGGATTTGACCGGCTCGATCCGGTTGTCGTCAATGCCAGAGTGGGTGACCAGGATCGTCAGTCGAATGTTGTTGAAGCTGTTGAATATCTCGCAGTCTTCGGGGTCGATCCTCCACCGCGTGATCACCAAGACGTGATTGTTGATTCCCTGCTCGTCGAGCAAGCGGAGCATGTTGAGCGTATGCGGCTTGACGATGGGCAACATCGGGTCGGTTGCCCTGTTGAGCAGCTGAATCGGGGTGACGAACGGACGAAAGTGCTTGTTCCTCAGCAGCATTCGCACGGCAGTTTCCTCGTCCATCAGCCGCTTGGGTACCTTCATCTCATAATTTCCGAAGGTATGGCGCACGCAATACGTGCAGTCGAGGGGGCATCCGACGATCCAGTTGAGCGACAATCCGCTCTTTCGGTAGTCGATGACTCGCTGCAACTTCGGATCGAGCTGCGCTTGTTCCTCTGGGGTCATGATTCGCAATGGCCCCCGGGGCTGCGCGACTTCCAGTGGGAGGACGAGCGAACTTCGGGAATTACTCACTGAGGCACCCTTCTTGCACGGTAGAGATCTCATAGCAGTGGTCCGGTTCGACGGTGAAAACAGACACCTTGGCCCGCAACCGAGGCAGCGCGCCTTGGGGAAGGTGCTCGATGCGAGGCAGGTAGACCCTGCTGGCCTTGTGCAGCGCACAGGCAGACAGGATCAAGTGGACTGGGTCTTCGACTGAGTTCGTCCAATCGACCACGGCCGGTACCGTCCAGCCATCCAGTTCAGCCCGCGTCGTCATCAGGAGCCGTTCCCACACCTGCCAGCTCGACACCCGATCGGTATTGAGCGCGCAGATCGCGCGCAGTGCTCGCTGTGTCATTTGGCAACGCCCCTCTCGATGCTGATCCCTTGATGTTGCGGACCACCGCTACGGTGGTTTGCGCTCGGGACCTGCTATCCGAGAACCAGAGGCTTTGTCCCGGGCGCATTTTCAGTCTGTGCTGGATGTACATGCCGGGGTAGCGTTCTGGGGGGTGGCAGAGGGTGGCATTTTCCATGAGGCAGGAGTGGCATGACTAGTGGCATCTCTCCCGCAGGAGCGACATCGGGGCAGGGTGAGGGTATGAAGACAGGCGAGCTCGTGCGCGAACTGCGGTTAGCCCGCGGATGGTCGCAAAACCGTTTGGCTTTCGAGCTGACCAAGGAATCTGGCACCAAGATCCGCCGTGAATACATCTCGCGCCGTTGGGAATCCGGCGAGGTGGAGCCGTCTCCTTTCTGGCTGCGCCACCTGAGTGCCGTTTTCGGTGTGCCACTAGCAGTGGGAGACCCGGACGTGAATCGTCGACAGCTGCTTGCCAGCCTGGCAGCGACAGCTATCACGTCTACTACGGCGAGCGACACGCTGTTAGGCGCGGCACCGGGGCCGGACGCACCGCTGACGAACGTCGACGAATTCTCTGCCAGCGTTCCTGACATCGAAACCGCGCTGTGGACGGCAGGCAACGTCGACGACGGCAGTCCCGTCCGCGAGGTCGCGGAGTTGGTCGTCCTCGCAAAACGCATCACCAAACTCCAAATGGACTGTGAGTACACAACACTCGGCCCGTTGTTGGCCCCGCTGATCACCGATTTGTATCGACAGGCGCTCAATGGGAGGCCGGCTGATCGAGGTGTTGCGTGGGACGCCCTGACGCAGGTCGCATCTGAAACCTCGGTTGCGATGCGTGGTCGTGGCCATCTCGCGGTTGCATGGTCGGCGGCTCAGGCCGCCGAGTCGGCCGCGAAGAAAATCGACAGCCGACAAGGGTTGGCTGCGGGAGCGTATGTGCGCAGCCAGGTGTTGTTGGCGCGCCCCGGTTCGTTGAAGGCGGCCCTGGATTCCGCGGTTCGCACCGCCATGCTTGTCGGGCCCGATGCCAGCACTGCGCCCGAGATCCAAACGGTCGGGATGCTTCATCTGCAAGCCTCGTTGGTGACTGCGACTATGGGAGGCAGCCCGCACGACCACCTGGGTCAAGCTGCCGAGTATGCGGCCCGTCTCGATCGAACGAGCGCTGAGGATCCGGGCACGCTCGTCGGGAACGTCTCGTTCGGTTCGGCGAACGTCGCGTTGTGGAATATGACTGTGGCAATGGAGGAGGCCGACCCGGAGAGGGTGCTCGACCTTGCGCGCGAACTCGATCCCAGGTCATTGCCCACCGTCGGCCGCGCCGCACAGTATTTCGTCGAGGTAGGACGCGCCGCCTCGGCCCGCGATGACCACACCACCTCGGTCGATGCGCTGTTGCGCGCCGAGGAGATTGCCCCCCACCTGGTGCGCAAAATGCCAACCGTGCAAGAGCTGGTGGGGCACATGATGGAGAAGGCACGGCGCGAGCTGACCACTGGCGATCTGGGAGACCTCGCCTCACGGGTCGGGGTTGTGGCTCCGTAGGCAAAGACGCGCCTGAGATTGCCTGCCATGATGGGCGTATGGAAGAGCGCACTAAGGTTCTGTACGCGATGGTGACGGGTGCCGGTGGCGCGGAGGACATCGGGAAGCTGGTGGCGTTGGCGCAGGCGGATGGTTGGATCGTGTGCGTGCTCGCGTCTCCCAATGGCACACGGTTCATCGACGCCGAGGCACTAGCGGCGCAGACCGGGTACCCCGTTCGCTCGACCTTCAAGGTACCGGGTGCCGTCGACCTGCTTCCGAAGCCTGATGCGGTGATTGTTGCGCCGCTGACAACCAACAGTTTGGCGAAATGGGCTGCGGGAATCGGCGATACGTTGCCGCTCTCGCTGCTAGTCGAAACAGTCGGCGCCGGACTGCCTGTGGTGGCGGTGCCCCACGCTCGGGAGACCCAATTCAAGTTTCCCGCAGTCGCTGCCGCGCTCACCAGCCTCAGCGAGTGGGGTGTGCGCTTCATTCGGATCGCCGAGGGTGATCCCGTCCCGTGGGCCGCTGCGCTGAAGGCGCTCGACTGATTGCGGGAGCAAGCTCTGCGATCGGGTCGCGCAGCCGGCGATATTGTCGAATCGCCCTCCGCCGCGCGCCGAACCGGCGTCGTCCATACGACGTCGGCGACCTGTCAACCCTTAGATGCGGTGGCGATTACCACGAGTGGCATGACCAGTGGCATCTCCTCCGCAGCTGCGACAACCGGGGCATGATGGGGGTATGAAGACAGGCGAGCTCATCCGCGAACTGCGGAATGCCCGTGGCTGGTCACAGGCCCGCTTGGCGGATGAGCTGACCAAGGTGTCTGGGGCGAACATCACCCGCGAATACATCTCGCGACGATGGGAATCCGGCAAGTGCAAGCCATCCGCTTTCTGGCTTCGCCACCTGGTCACCGTCCTGGATGTGCCGCTAGCAGTGTGGGAGTCAGAGGTGAACCGTCGACAGTTGCTTGCCAGTGTGGCCGCGACAACCATCGCGCCCGTTGTTGCAAACGATTTACTCGCCGAAGGCTTCGCAGCGCGCCTTGCCGGCCGGGGCCCGAGTGTCGACTCGTGGGAGAACCGGCTGGTCGGCTATGGCGCCGACTACATGTCAATGGGAGCTGCGGAAATCCAACGCCGATTGGCCGTTGACCTGGCGGTTATCCAACAGCAGTGCGACCAGCCGAGAATGTGGGCCGCCGCCGCCAAGCTGATGACCCTCTACGCCAAGACTTTCCCTGGCAGCGACGGCACAAAGGCAGTGACCTGGTACCAGATGGCTACCGACGCCGCTGACGCGTCCGGTGACGTCACGACCAGAGTGTGGGTTCGGGGCCGGGCTGCTATCGCGTTGGGCTATGAAGGTGCGGCGCTGCCAGTGGCGGACCGCTTCGCCGACGAGGCGCTGGCGATCAGCGAACGCCCCAGCCTGGGCCGATTGAACGCGATTTACGGCAAGGCCCACACCGCAGCACTGCGTGGAGACGTCAGCACAGCCCGCGCCCTTGACCTGGAAGGTCGGCGCATGTTCGACCAGGCAGGCTCTGACGAGCAGACCTCCGACTACGCAGTGCCGTGGTGGCGACTCGGGGTATTCAGGTCGCTGCTAGCAGCGCGTCTAGGCGATGAGGCGAGTGCTGTTGACGCCCAAGACTCTTCGCGACGTGAACTCCCCGCCACGTTGCCACGGTTTGCCACTCACCTCGAGATGCACCGCGGCTTGATGCTTGTCCGCGCCGGGGACCGCGATGGCGGCATCGCCTATGCCCAGGCCGCGCTCGACGCTCTCCCGCCGGAAAAGCATTCGTTGACTTTGCGGATGCTGATGCAGGAGATCACCGCATAGAGGGCCCGCCCCTAATCAATATCCGGCTCTTGGCTGTCGTCCCATTCGCCGAAGTCGTACTGGCTCGTGGCGGGGTAGACAACCGCGGCGACTTCGCCGGTGGTCAGTCCGAGCTTGCGCGCGATCCGCTTCACCGGTGAGGGGTCGCTGTCGTCGATGGCGTTCCACTCTGCCCAGATGATCTCTTCGACCGGGGTCATGCCGGTGCCGTCGTTAGGGTGACGTCGAGGCCGAACTTACGAGCGAACTCGATGAGCTTGTCGAGGCGGAAGTAATCGGTGTGCTGGTTCCGCAGCCTCGACACCGTCGGGATGATCACGCCGGTCGCTTCGACGAGGTCGTTCTGGGTGCCGTCAAACGCCGCAATCTTGCTCGCGATCGCGGCGATGAGTTCCTCGCGCATCGGGAAGACGATGGAGCCATCGGGTGTCGACTTACGGCCCTGGGCTTTGGGATTGGTGCGCGTGGCCGGCACGCCAGCGACTGCCATCGACACGTTGATCCCGATCTTGGCGCACACCTCGATGAGGTTGTCCACGGTCCAGGACTTGACGTTGCCGCTGGCGATCGCCCACAGGCTGTTCTGGGGGACGCCGATCTGCTCGGCGATGAACGGCACGCCCTCGCCGGATCGCTCGATCGCATCGGCGATGGCCGCGGCCAGCTGCTGGCGGTCGTCGATCGTTTCGCGGGGCATGAGGCCGAGGTTAGCAGAACGCCGAGCGATCGCCCCATAGGCGGGGTCAAAGTCGCGCCGAGGCCGCCGTCGCGTGCTACCTTCACTCATACACCGCGTAAAACCCGGTCTATCGCGGTCTATGACCGTCCTCTTCGCCCGTAGGTTCCACGGGTGGGCCGCCTCACCGAGCGGTGCCGTCGCGGGTCAGAGCCGCATCTGCAACCGTACCCATACGCCGCCCTGCGGCTACTGGTACGGATCCGAGAGGTCTGCGTCCACCCCGATTAATTGAAGGAACGCCCGGCGGGGGACAGCGTGGTTGTTGTAGCGGCGCGACCTCGTATCCCGGCCGTTGGGCAAGCGAGTAATACCCGCAGCCCGTTCTTACCTGAGCAACCATACGCATGACCGTCTGACCGGCGGAAGCGCTTGCGCTCGGGGCGATCTCGTACTTTCGCGGTACGGGGTACTCCCAGCCGCTGCCCGCCGCACCCCGCCGTTCCCAGCGGGATCAGGGATTGAGAGCCAAATCAATTCCGTATTCAACGCTGCGAATTGAATGTCATATCAGCGCCTTTCACTGATAGGTCGAGCCAATCAACCAGCTACCGGTGCGCGACATCCAGTTACCCCCGACGGAGATAGATGATCTGGAATACACCGATTGAGCTGGGATAATTCGGATAATGGCATGGGGAACGGGTGGCACGCGGCAAGTCAGCGCCGAATTCCGCCGCAATAGACCGATCGCCTTGGCCCGTGATGAATTCCGGTGCCAGCTGCGGTGGCGCGGCTGCACCACCACCGCGGTCGAGGTCGATCACCGGCGCAACTTCTCGCGTGGGGGCACTGATGACCTGGGCAACCTCCAGGCTGTGTGCAGCTCCTGCCACAAACGCAAGACCGCGTCGGAATCAGCTGCGGCGCGCGCTAAATTGCGCCGCGATGCACGCCATCCCGACTCGCTGAGAAAACACCCTGGATATGTGTGAGGTCAAAATGAATGCGGATGACATCGTGACAATTGGCGAAGCAGTCGCCACCATCGCTGGCGCTGTGCTCAAGATCCTCCCGATCCTGGTGGCACTCCTGGGATGATCTTGCACATCCACGTGGCCTGGATACCGTGGATGTGCATCGGCCCGCCGCTTTCGGGCGCGCGGGCTTCCATGGGGTGTAGCTCAATCCGGTAGAGCAACGGTCTCCAAAGCCGTGCGTCGCAGGTTCAAATCCTGTCGCCCCAGCTCCATTTATGCCCGGCAGGGGCGCGTCTGCCAGCCCGAGTGTGAAAACGGGTCAAATCAACGCGTAGTCACTTTCGATCATGAATTCAATTGCCCGACATGGGCACACGAATTTCCGATCGAGAAATACACCCGACATGGGAGACAACTGAATATGGCTGGACGCAGAAGCGGCCCGCCTCCGAAAAATCCCGAAGACAGGGCGCGGCGCAATGCCGACCCGTTGACCGGTGCGGATGGCTGGACCGAAATCGACCCGACGCCGCACGACGGCGAAATCCCTGAGATCCCCGACTGGATCACCGTGGGCGCGATCGGGCGCGCCGTCTACGCCGAGCTGGCCGCGCTCCCCCAGGCCCGCCTCTACGGCATGGGCACGTGGGTGCAGCTGTGGATGACGTTGCCGCTGGTCGAGCGCTATTTGTCGCGCCCCGGCAGCGAGAACTACAAGGCGATTACGTCCACGCTCGGTGCGGCGCTGCGCCTGACCGAAGACGACCTCCAGCGTGCCCGCGTGCGCATCAAGCCGGTCATCGACGAGCTGGACGACGAAGTCGAAACCACCAGCTCGCCGGTGGTCGACTTCGCCGAGGAACGCCGCGCCCGCCTGCTCAAGCCCGCGTAACCGCCTGTGCCACACGACATCATCACCCATCCCGACCACGATCGGGAACGGTCGTTGGGCTGGCTGGCGACCGCGTGGCTCGAATACATGGCCGTGCACGGTCCCGGCGATCTCGGTGGCGAGCCGATCGGGCAGATCATCGACGAGTACGTCGGGTTCCTGGTCGATACCTACGCCCTCGAGGAGAGCGGTCGGCGCATCTATGATCACGTCTTCTTGAGCCGCCCGAAGGGCTGCGCGAAGTCTGAGATCGCTGCGTTCATCGGCCTTTTCGAGGCACTCGGCCCGTGCCGGTTCGCTGGATATGCCCGCGGTGGCGAGGTCTTCACCGACGAGTGGGGCATCGGCTTCCGCTACGTCTACCGGCCCGGCGAACCCATGGGCCAGAGACTCAAGACGCCCTACATCCGTTGCGTGGCAACCGAAGAGGGCCAGGCAGGGCTGATCTACGACACGATTCACCTCAACGTCAGCGAGGGTCCGCTGCGGCATGCACTGCCGCGCCGCGACGACGCCGGCCTGACCCGGATCCTGATTCCTGGTGGCGGCGAGATCATTCCGTCGACGTCGAGCGCCGCATCCAAGGACGGCGGCAAGGACACCTTGGTCCTGTTCGACGAGACACATCTGTACAACAAAGCCGAACTGCGCGCGACGTACCGGACTCTCACCCGCAACCTGCGTAAACGTCGCCGCACCGCGCAGACCTTCGCAGTCGAGACAACCACGATGTACGCGCCCGGCGAGGACAGCATCGCCGAACAGACCTACAAGCTGATCCAGGACGTGCTCCAGGGCAAGCTCAAGACCCACCCGAGGCAGCTTTTCGACCACAGATTCGGCGCCATCACGCCGGAGGAACTCGACGACGAGGACAAGGTCCGCGCCGCGTTGGTCGATGCCTACGGCGACTGCACCTGGAATGACATCGACGGCTACGTCGAAGCCATCGCGGACCCTCGCAACGATGTGACCAGCTCGTTCAGGTACTGGTTCAATTCCCCGACCAGCGCCGAAAATGCCTGGCTGGCAGCGTATGAGTGGGATGGCATCGGTCCGGAGTACCACGACTCCGAGCCGCTGTCGCCCGGCGATTCGATCGTGCTCGGCTTCGACGGCAGCCGACGACGACGACGCGGTGTCACCGACGCGACCGCGCTGATCGCCTGCCGCCTCACGGATGGACTGATCTCTCCGATCAAGATCTGGGAACAACCACCTGGCGTGCACGCCGACGGTTGGGAAGTGCCCGAGCACGACGTCAATGCCACGATCGCCGGAGCGTTCAAGACCTATCGGGTGCTCGGGATGTTCGCCGACCCCGCCAGGTGGGAGGCGAACGTCGCGGCCTGGGAAGCCAGGTACGGGGCCCGATTGAAGCTGAAATCTACTGCGGCGCACCCGATTGAGTGGTGGATGACCGGCGATCGCGGATACAAGACCGTGCAGGCCCTGCGCGAGTTCGTCGACGCCGTTCTCGACCGCAAGCTGCGCCACGACGGTGACCTGACGCTGCGCGCCCACGTGCTCAATGCCAGGCGGTTCGAGACGACCAAGGGCGTGCAGATCCGCAAGGAAAATCCGGACTCTCCGAACAAGATCGACGCCGCGGTGGCCTCGGTACTGGCGTGGCAGGCCTACCTGGATGCGGTGTCGAAGGGCTTGGCGGTCAAGCCGCGCAAGCGGATCGTGCGCCGACTGCGATAGATGACGAGGACAACTGAATATGGCTGAACAGCAACCGACTCAGCAGCCGCCGGAGTGGTGGTTCGAGTTCCTGATGAAGCGCTTCGACGAGGACCTCGAACGGGAACCTCGGTCACAAACCGCGAACTCCCCGGCTACCCGACGTGAACGGCTCGACCTGTTGTGGAGCTACTACCTGGGCGACCCGCCACTGCCGAGCATCAATGAGCGGTATCGGGAGACGTTCCGGGAGATGCTGCGCAAGGCCCGCCCGAACTACGCAATTATGTCGATTGACTCGATGTGTGATCGTTCGGTGCTGCGCGGGATCTACACCGCGGCCGATGCCGATCTCGACGGCGACGATCTGGCCCGTCAGGTGCAGGAGATCTCCGGGTTCGCCGCGCTACAGCGCGACATGCAGACCTGGCTGTACACCCTCGGCGAGGCCTACGCGATGGTCGTTCCGCCGGTGCAGGGCGCGCCGGAGGGTTCGGTGCCGATGCTGCTCGCTGAGGATCCGCGGTTCTGTGTCGGCGAGCCTGACCCGCTGAACCCTCGCCGGTTGATCGCGTTCATCAAGGTCTTCGCTGATCGGATCGCGAACTGCCAGAAGGCGATTCTATTTCTGCCCGGCACACGGATCGAATGGGTCCGCGAGGAAGGGCAGTTCGATCCGGAGTTCAACCTCAAGCAGTGGACGGCGGGCCCGTCGACGGCGATGCCGGGGTTGGAGATGTTGGGCGGGATCCCGGTGGTGCGGTTCACCAACAAGATGGGACTCGGTGAGTTCGAGCCGCATATCGACCTGCTCGACCGGATCACCGACGGCATCTTGCATCGGATGGTCATCACCGCCTACCAGTCGTTTAGGCAGAGGGCTATCAAGGGCGATGTCGACGGTGGCGCGGACTTCTCTGATGGCGACACCGAGTCGCTCATCCGGCCGCTGGATGACGCCACGATCGCCGACGTTTTCGCCAATGACCCGGGCGTTCTCTGGGCGGTGCCGGAGGGGGTCGATTTCTGGGAGAGCCAGTCGACGGACCTCACGCCCCTGCTCGTCGCCACCCGCGACGACGTCAAGGAATTTGGGGTCTGCACGAGAATCCCGATGCACATGCTCACCCCCGACGGCGTCAATCAATCCGCGGAGGGTGCGACGACGATGCGCGAGGGGCTGATCGACAAGATCAGCGACCGGCAGGCCCGCCAGGAACCGCAATGGATCCTGTTGTGGCAGATGGCTTTCACCCTCGCGGGGAAGGCGAACTCCGTCACCGGGATCCGGTTGCAGTGGGGCAAGCCCGAGCGCACCAGCCTGAACTCCCGGGCGGATGCGGCGCAGAAGACGCGCGGGATCCTCTCGCGCAAGCGCCAGATCGTCGAGCTGCTCGAGATGGATCCGGTGATTGCGAAGCTCTCGGAGTCCGAGCTGCTCGAGGAGGCGATGGCCACCGAACAGAACAGCGGCGGCCTAGGCGGAATCACCGGTGCCGCGGCGGCCGTAGCTCCTGCGGCCGAGTCGAGTTCGGCGGCGGCCGGTGACGAGCTGCTGGCGGCCTGATGGTGATCGACATGCTGGCCAAGATCCTGTTGGCAAGGGCAGCTCGGCGTCAGTTGTTGCTGCTCAACGCCCAGGATCGAGTCCACGCGATGTTCCGTATGACCGACCCCGCTGACGGGCGCTCGGTCAACGAGTTCGCGGGCGCGGCTGCTGAGGTGTCGGCGGCGGCGCAGCGGCGCGCGGTGTCGCTGACGTTGGCCGCCCAGCGCCGCTATCTCGACGAGATGGGCACCGACATCAAGGATTTCGTCACCGAGGTCCCTGACGAGGTCAGGATGTTCGCCCGGGATCGCGAGTACCGGTATGCCACGGCCCGCAAGGTCAAAGCCGCCGGGGTAGTCACTGACCGGTTGCCAGTCGAGGAAGTCTTCAACCGGCCGGCGCGGATGTATCGGCGGCTTCTCGCTGAGGGCCGTGACCCTGGTGATGCTCTGGACGTGGCCGCTAATCGTGTGAAAATGGAGCTGGCCACCAATATTTCGCTGGCTGAGCGCGAAGCAGAATCGCAGGTCCTGGCACATGCTGGGATCGTCGATCTGGACGTGATCGGCTGGCGGCGGGTGGTTCGCCCGGAGCTGTCTGTGGGCGGAACGTGCGGGCTGTGTCTGGCTGCGTCGGACCGGAAGTATCACACCGGTGATCTGAAACCGATCCATGCGGGCTGCAAGTGCGAGGTCATGCCCATCAAGGCCGACGCCGACCCTGGCCGTCGTCTCAATGACGAGGACCTGGGCAAGCTCTACGACGACGCCGGCGGCACCGCCGGTCGACTGCTCAAGCGCACCCGCTACCGGGTCGACGAGCACGGCGAACTCCAGGCCGTGTTGGTGCCCGATCGCCGCGGCGAAGCCGTACCGCGCTACCGGGATCCATCGTCGACACCGCTGGTAGACCTGGACCAGAGCACCGAGGCGTTCGCTGCACGTCAGCTGCCGCTGATGCGGCAGATGCTCACCAAGTCCCGCTCCGAAGGACTCGGCGAGGACCACCCGAAGGTGGTGTGGCAGACCGCGCAGGTCGCGCGGTACGAGCGCCTGCTGTCCGTGAACTGATTCTTGCCCGACATGGGCTCCACCAAAATCCACTACCCGACAAGGGATCACAACTAAATATGCCTGCTGAGACGACTGCTGCCGCCACCGAGACCAACCCGGAAGGCGGCGATCCGGCCGTCATCGCCGAGACCTCCGAGACGACCGACAACGAACGCGTCGTCAACGACAACGGTTTCCCCGATGCCACTCCACTGGCCGAGATGAGCGTTGCCGAGCAGGCCGCTTACTGGAAGCACAAGGCCCGCCAGCACGAAGGCCGCGCGAAAGCCAAGAACACCGGCGGCCTCAGCGCTGAGGAGGCGCAGGCACTGCGCGATGAGATCGAGCAGTTGCGCACCGCCGCGATGAGCGACACCGAGCGCGCCCAGTCCGAAGCGATCACCTCGGCGACCGAGCAGGCGCGGGTCGAAGCCCGCAACGAGCTTCTGCCGCTTCTGCACGAGGCACAGGTCAGGGGCTATGCGAGCACGGTGATTTCGGGCGAGCGACTCGACGGCTGGGTCGATTCGGTCTCAGTCGACAAGTTCCTCGATGCCGAGGGCGGCGTCGACGGCGCGAAGGTCGTCGCACATCTGACCGCCCTATTCGGCGAGCCCGAGAAGTCTCCGGCCGCGCCGACCTCCACCTACCCCAATGTCGGGCAGGCCTCCTCGGGTGCGGGCTTCACCAAGGCGCCCGCGTTTCAGGCCGGTCTGGCCGAGGCCGCGCGCCGCTTCGGCGCCAAGGCCGAGAAGTAACCCAGGAAAGAGCACCTGATGAGCAATATCGCGATCCGTAAGACCGGCGTTTTCTACGGCGACAGCCGCACATTCGCGCTCGGCGACATCTCCGGCCAGCCCGGCCGTCTCTCGATCACCCTCGACATGACCAAGTTCGTCGCCGCGACCCATGCGCCGAAGGGCTATCTCCCGTCCGGCCTGATCCTGGGCAAGGTCACCGCCAGCGGCCTGTTCGGCATCCACGATTCGACCGCCAACGACGGCCGCGAGGTCGCTGCTGGGTTCCTCTGGGACGCCTTCGCACCGACCGACTGGGCAGGCAAGGAAGCCGCGCCGCTGTGGGTGGGTCCGGGTCTGGTCAAGGAGAACAAGCTGCCCCCGGCTTCCGGTGTGGGCACCAAGGCGAAGACAGACCTCGGCGCGTGGTTCAAGTTCGTCTGACGAACTGAATTTTCCAGCGCCACAACAACATACATAACTGAATAGCGGAGAGGCCTGTCATGGCTCTTGTTTTCGATGCGGCGGTCCACCCCGATGCCGCGACGGCGTTCGCGCGGGAGATCCCGAACCCGTCCGACCACATTCTGAATGCGTATCTGCCTGACCAGCTGGTGCAGGAACAGACGATCCGACTGCTGAACTCGACGCGAGTCAACCGCACCGCGCAGTTCCGAAGCTTCGATGGTTCGATCCCGCAGCTTGAGCGAGACTACGTGGAGACGCGCGAGGTCGACCTGCTGCCGATCTCCATCGCGGGCATGAAGGGCGAGCTTGAGCGGCTCCAGCTCGAGCGTGCGCGCCAGAACGGTGGCTCGCTGTCGGCGATCACCCAGGCGATCTACAACGACATCGAGATCGCGGTCAGGAGCATCCGAAATCGCATCGAGCTGGCACGCGGTGAGCTTTTGTCCACCGGCAAGATCCAGCTGACCGGCGAAAACGGTCTGACACTGACCGCGGACTTCGAGGTGCCCGTCGATCACTTCGTCACCGCGGGCACCGTGTGGTCCCAGACCGCTACGGCCACCGTGGTCGGCGATCTGTCGACCTGGACTGAAAAGTACATCGCCGACAACGGCTTCGCGCCGGCGGGCATGATCATCAGTCGCAAGACCGCATCGTTCCTCCAGCGCAACGCCGAGTTCCGGGCCTACACCTCGGCACTGGCGGGTGGCCCGGCGATCGTGTCGAAGTCGGTGGTCAACAACGTCTTGGACGACTTCAATCTTCCGCCGATCAGCGCGGTCTACGACACCAGCGTGAATGTCGGTGGTGTCGACACTCGTGTGATTCCGGAGAACAAGATCATCTTTGTCCCTCCGGCTGGTCGCCTGGGTGCGGTGAAGTGGGGCGTGACCGCTACTGCCCTGGAGCTGGTCGGTGCCGCGCAGTCCGACATGACTTTCCAGGATGCGCCGGGCTTGACCGGTGTGGTGGTCAAGTCGGGTCCTCCGTTCAAGGAGACCACGGTGGTCGACGGCCTGGTGCTGCCGGTCCTCGAGGATCCCAAGTCGCTGATGGTCGCGACCGTATTCTGATCGGGAGTTCCTGTGGCACAACTGAATACGTTCGTCGCTGTCCGTAACCCGGACAGCGGAATTGATCATTGGTTCGGTCCCGGCGTGGATCTGCCGGAGTGGGCGATCGCCAAGATCACCAACCCTGCGGCCTACGCCGTGGGCGGACCGGTGGATGTGGAACCGACCCGGGAACCGGCCGTCGAGCCGATCACCGAGGCGGAACCTGCGGAACCGGCCGAGAAGCCGGTGCGGCGCACCCGCAAGGCGGCGGGGGCCTGATCGGTGGGTGTGTTCGCTGGTCGTGATGACCTGATCGCTCGATTCGAGGGTGAGCTGACCGATCGTCAGCTCACCTTCGGCGAGGCGAAGATCGTCGACGCCGAAGCGCTGCTGATGAGTCTCGTGCCATCCCTGGCCGCCGGACCGTCTGGCGTGTCGGAGTTGGTGCGCGCCAATGCTGTTCGCGCTGTGTGCGCGGCGGTGCTGCGGGTAATCCGCAATCCTGCCGGTGTCAGCTATGAGGTCATCGGGTCCTACACCACTCGCTACGGCGACGGTGCGGCCCGCGGTGACCTGCATTTCACCGACGACGAGCTGGCCGCAGTGCGCACTCGTCCGCGCCGGGTCGGTGTGATCGGCCTGTCTGGTCCGAGGTGGGTGTCGTGAGCTACGCCTACGGGGCAACCATCACCATCCTGCGTCGACCGTCACGTGACAGGTTCGGTGACACCTCCTACGTCGCCCATCACGACATCGAAGGGGTCGCCATCGACGACACCGGCAGCGGCGAACCCAACCCGAACGGCGCACCGACACTGGACCGACCGATGGCACGATACGACTCAATCGTGTTCTGCCCCACCGGATCTGACGTGTTGGCCTCCGACATCGCCGAGCTTCCCGACGGGCTGCAATATCACGTTGTCGGTCGACCGGAACGCCCCCGCCATCCCCGCACCGGTACCACCCCCGGTGTGATCGTGCGACTTCGCCGGATCGAGGGCTGATGGCCAAGAAAGATCCGACGCCGCAGATCGAATGGTACGAGACGCGCAAGACCCCGACCGGATGGCCGGTTAATCCCGCCATCGACGGCGTCTTGCACTCGCCGAAGTACGGCAAGATCCTGCGCTCGATCGCCCAGGAAGCCAAGGCGCTGTTCGAGCAGCGTGCACGTCGGCGCACCGGACGCTACGCCGGGTCCGGCAAAGTCCACCGAGATCTGTTGCGTACCAGCAATTCCGATCCTGGTCGCTGGGCCGGGGTGCTCACCATCCGCGCGCCCTACTCCGCGGCGGTCGAGTTCGGGCAGGTCAACCTCGCTCGCGACAACGAACGCAACCGCGGCCGGCGCAGAGTTCTGCCCGGCTCGATGCCAGACCGTTGGGCTGGTGATCACACCCTCGGCGGCGACAACCGCCGGATCCGGTCAGTGGTCGCCGACATCGAACGCCGGCACGGGCGGACACGATGAGCGAGGCCGAATTCCCCGACGCCGAGCTGGTCGCGATGGACCTGCTCGACGATCTCGGTTGGTGCTGCACCGCACTGCCCGACCCCGAACAGTGGCCGAGCCTGGCGCCGATCATCGCGGTCAATCGCACCGGCGGCGGCGTCGATGCCTCCGGGATCACCGACCGGGCACTGGTCGCGGTCGTGGTTGTCGATTCGACCAGGCCACGAGCCTGGACGACCGCCCGCGCGGTACGCAAACGGATCCTCAACGCCGGATGCACCGAGGTCAACGGGGTTCTCATCGACACCACCGACGAGGAGACCGGCACCGCGCAAGACCCAAACCTGGCCAGCGACAACCGATTCGTCGAGCTGACCTTCTGGATGAGCTTCCGCGCCCAGTGATCTGCAAACGCTGCGGCCGAGACCGCACCCCCGACCAGTTCCACCGCAACACCACTCGCGCCCGCGGCCTGGATACCCAATGCCGCGACTGCGCCGCAGAGCGAAAACTGCTGCGCCGCTATGGCATCGGGCACCGCGACTACCAGCGGATGCTCACCGATCAGGGTGGGCGGTGCGCGATCTGCGAGCACGTGCCCGAACCGGGCGAGGTGCTGGCAGTGGATCACTCCCACCGCGACGGCCGGGTAAGGGCCCTGCTGTGTCGCAGCTGCAACGTCGGCATCGGCCAGCTGCGAGATGACCCCGAACTCCTACTCCGAGCAGCGGCCTACCTGCACTCCCACGCCGCGGCCTGAACAACACCACAACTGAATAGAGGAGCCGAAGATGGCTGATTTCTCCGCGCTGCGCGATCTCAAGCAGTCGCTGATCCGCAAGCCGCTCGCCGGTGCGGTCCTGCTGGCACCGCTGTCGACCGATGTGCCGGAAAAGTTCACCGACACCGCCGGTGCGCTGATCGACCTCAAGACCGCCGGGTTCGAGTCGCTGGGCCACATCTCCAAGGAAGGCGCGCCGACTTTTACGCCGGAGACCGAGACCAGCGAGGTCGAGGCGTGGGGTCTTCTGGAGTCGGCCCGCACTGACATCGTGAGCCGCAATACCACGATCAAGTGGAAGGGCCAGGAAACTCACAAGAAGAATTTGGAGTTGTACCACGGCCGCGATCTGTCGGCGGTCAAGTTCGATTCCGCCAGCGGTGAGACGGAGTTCACCGACCCGACCGACCCGTCGATCACTTACCACCGCGCGGTGTTCCTGTCTGTGGACGGTGCGGGTGCCAACGCGATCTACATCATCAAGTTCGCGCCCAAGCTGGTGGTGACCGAGGTCGATGAGCAGGGCTGGTCGCAGGAGAACGCCGTCGAGTACGGCATCACCGCCCGCGCCAAGATCGACGAAGCCGAGGGCTATGCCCTCAAGACGATCTTCGCCGGTCCGGGCTGGAAGGCCCTGGCCCTCAAGGCAGGTTTCGTCGCTTCGACCCCGTAGTCGCTGGACGGGATCTGACCGGGCCGCCGCTGGTGTGACGCTCCACCACCGGCGGCGGCCCTTCGCATTTTCATTCTCGGAGCGCCCGACTTACCAGGAGTCCCCATGCCTTTCACCCCTGTCACGATGGTGTCCCCCGCCGGCGTCGAGGTCCGTGTGGCCACCGCTGTTGAGGCCAATAATCTTGCATGCTCGGGATACCGGACGAAGATTGAACCCAAGCCCGCCGCCTCCATCGAGGCCGCTGCGGCAGTTCAACCGGCCGCTGAGTCCGTAGAGGACCGCAAGCCCGCCAAGCCCGTGCGCGTACCCGCAGTCAAGTAGTCGCGCGCGAAACAGCTTCACCCACAACTGAATATCGAATCGGGAGTTCCCATACCCATGGCCGCCACCAAGCGTGCACGCAAGTCCCCCGCCACCGAATCGCGCTGGTCCCAGCTGGTTCGCGAGGCCAAGAAGGACCTTCCCGTCCACGAGCCCTACGTCTTCGACGCGGTCGACCCGCCGCTGCTGATCGACGCTCCCGACGGTCTGGAGCGCTCGCTGGCGCTGGCCCGACTGCTCGAGGCCAGCGAGGATTCGGCCATCGAGAACCTGATTCCGATGCTCGAGGCCCTCGTCGGTGAGGGTGCGTTCGCTCTCGTGTGGAGCGCGCTGCGCAACGAACCGATCGAGGTCGCCCTGGCGCTGATCGACGACATCGGCGAGCACTTCAACGGCAAGGCCGATGAAGGCGCGGAGGAATTCCCGGGGGGCGAGCAGGCCTCGTAGCGCTACTGGAGCGCCACTACGAGGCCGTCGAGTGGGACCTGCACGCCTATTGGGCGGTGGACTTGCTCGATTTCTTCCGGGGGGAGTTGCCCTGGGCCAAGTTGGCCCGATTTCTGCGGCAGCTCCCTCCGGGCTCGCGGTATCAGGCCGCGATCGACGCCGACTTCGACATCGCCGAATACACCTACGCCCGCCAGCAACTCGACGCTGACGGCGACGGCCGCGATGAAGGCGAATCAGGGCCGCAGGTCAGTACCTCTGCTGGCTATGACCTTTCGGTTCAGACGCTGATGACGATCGCCGACCTGATCCAGCAGCTCCAAGCAACCCTCGTCGCGGTCAATCTGCCCGAGGGCAAAGCCCCACCCAAACCGCGGTTCCTGCCCCGACCGGTGACCGCGCTCGACGTCGTGCGTGCCCGTCATGCCGTCGACGAAGAGGTCGACCAGGTCGGAGACGCGCTGAGCGCATTCGGATTCTGATCCCCAACCCCGCCGCGAGGACCCCATGAGCAACGTCGCTGGCCACATCAAGATCACGGTGTCGCCCGACCTTCGCCGCTTCCGCAAGGAAGTCCAGGAGGAGGCCTCGCGTCTTGGTGCCGACAAACGAACCCTGGTCGAGCTGTACCCCGAGGTCGACAAAGCTCGTGCCGAGCGCGCCGGACAGGAGATGGGGTCCGCGGTCGAAAAGGGCCGTGCCCGTGCAGCTGCGGCGGCCCGCAAGAAGGCTCTGTCGGAGGGCAAGGCGACCTCGGTCCGCCACGCGCAGGGCACCGCCAACGAGGTCGCCCGTGTAGAGAAGGTCGCCGCGGCCAAGCTCAAGGCTCAGCGCGACCGGGCCGATCAGGCGATGGCGGCGCGTCGGCGTTCGCGCCAGGACTCCACCGAGGCACGGGAGAAGACCCACCAGGAAACTCTGCGCCGGATCACCGAGAAGAGTCGGGCGCGGATCGACCAAATCGAGACCGAGGGCGTGGCGAGGGCGCTGGCTCGGCTCGATCGACTCGAAGTCGACGCCCAGGACCGCGCACGGCGTGAGACCGAGCGCAACGACGCTCGCCTGCGCGAGGCCGCGCGGCGCACTGCGGCCGAACTCAGGCTCGACCGTGCCACCGCTACCGAGCGGGCGCGCCTCGACGAGGCCGAGTCCCGGCGCACCAGGAAGACGCCCCAGCCGTGGCGGCACACCGACCGCGCGCAGGATGTGCTGCGCCGCACCGACGTCAACAACGGTGTGGCCCGCAAGCTCGGCGATGACTGGGCGCGGATCTCGAACAACGTCGACAAGGCCGGGCAGTCGCTGCGGCGGCTGTATCAGGACCTCGGCGACGCCAACCGACGCCACGACCAGAACCTCGACGCCCTTGCCGCCGCGATCGCCGACCCCAACGGCAACGGCCGCACCCGCAACCGGCTCGGCAACCGTGCACAGGGCTCGTCTGATCAGCTCGACGCGTTGCACACCGCGATCGCGCGGGCCAAGGGTGTGATCGACAGCCGCCACGCCGAGATGAAGCGTGCGCGTGAACTGTTCGCGATCGCCAACTCCAACTTCGACTCCACCTACATGTCCGAGCTGCGTGAGCGTGCCAACAACATGGCCCGCTCACGCGCCGGCCAGACACAGTACGCCGAGTTCCCGGCCGTCGAGCGTTCGCAGGCCATGATCGCCAAGCTGGCCGAACGGTCCGGCGTGGCGCGCCGTGTGCTGCCCGGCGACCAAGAGGCCATGGCGAAGCTGACCAAGGCCGCGGTGGAACAGGATCGCGCCGAAGCTGCCTACCAGCAGGTTCTTTCGCGCCGCGACGGCATCTACACCAAGCTCACCGAGAGCGCGATCGAGCTGGAGCATGCGCGTCTGAGGGAGGCTGACACCTCCGAGATCGACGCGCTCAATGACTCCTACACCCGCCTGTACCAAACTCACCAGTCCCTTGAGCGGCAGGAACGGGTCGCTGCGATCCGAATGAGTTCGGCCCGAGAGCGTTTCGTGGGTGCCGAGCGAAACATCGGCAACCGCACCGGAGTGAGCCGGGTCGTGCGTGCGTTCGAACGGGTGGACCTGCACGTCGGCGACAACATCCGCGAGGTGATGTCGCGGGTGATCCTGCTGGGGCGCGCGCTGGCCTCGATCACCCAGATCGCCACCACGGTCACCATGGCCATGGCCGCACTCGGCGCCGTGCGCCTGGTGCCGTTGATCTCCTCGGCATCGCAGGCGCTGACCGTCTTCGCTGCCCTGCCAGCGGTATTGGCTGGTGCCGCAACCGGTATCGCGTCGCTGGTGACCGGCATGGGCGGGATCGGTGCGGCGATCAAGGCAGCCAGTCAGGCTGGGGACCAGTCCGATGAGGACCGGACTGCCTCACGTCGCCGGGCCCGCGACGCCGAGCAGTCCTACGAGCGTGCCCGCGAATCCGCCGACCGCACCTACGCCTCGGGTCAGCGCCAGATCGCCTCGGCCGAGAAGTCGGTGCAGTCGGCCCTCAAGTCCAGCCAGACCGCCCAGGAAAACCTGACCAAGGCACGCCAGTCGGCGATCGAGAAGATCCGCGGCCTCGGCGACGCCCTACGTGGCAGCGCGCTGGATGAACGCTCGGCGGTACTGGCACAAAAGCGGGCACGGCAGAACATGTCGGACCTGCTCAAGACCGGTAACGGCGTCACCGCGCTCGATATCGAAGAAGCCCAGCTGGCCATCGACCAGGCGGACTACAACCTTGACACCACCCGCAAGCAGAACCGTGACAATCACGACGACGCTGCAGCGACCCGGGCAAAGGGGGTCGAAGGTTCCGACGAGGTCGTCGCGGCCAAGGAGGCGTTGGCTGAGGCCCAGTCGCGGGTCGAGGAAGCTCGATCGAACGTCACCGACACGATCGCCTCGGTCGCCCAAGCCAACTCCGACGCACAGCGTTCGATCGCCGACTCCTGGGAGCGGATGACCGACGCCTGGACCGACCTCCAGTCCAGCACCAAGGACGACAAGCTCGCCAAGGCGATGGCCAAGCTCTCGCCGAACGCGCAGAAGCTGGTCAACGACATCCTGTCGATCAAGCCCGCGTGGCAGGAAGTGAAGTGGGCCGCCCAGGACGCGCTGACCAACGGTGCCGGCGCGGCGGTCCGCAACTTCACCACCGCGCAACTGCCGAACATGAAGGCCGGGTTCTCCGCGATCAACGCCGAGATCGGGCGCGGATTCCGTGACTCGTTGTCGGTGCTGTCGAGCGGCAAGTCCCAGGCCGACTACAACAAGTTCCTCACCAACACGCGCAACGGCTTTCGTGGACTGGCCGATGCCGCTGCACCGCTGACCCGCACGTTCGTCGACCTGGCGACCGCGGGTTCCTCCGTGCTACCCCAGCTCGGTGACGCGCTGGCCGCTGCCTCGGCCCGTTGGTCGGAAAAGATCTCGCTCAAGCGCGAGACCGGCGAGCTGAACCAGTCGATCAACAACGGCATCGAGAAGATGGGTCAGCTCGGCCAGATCATCTCCAACACTTTCGGCGGGATCTCCGGGGTCTTCAAAGCCATGCGCGGCGAAGGCGATTCGATGATCGAGCGGATGACGGTGGCCACCGCCAAGTTCGAAGCGTGGGCCAAGTCCGCAGCGGGTGCGAGCAAGATCCAGGCCGTCTTCGCCAAGATCAACTCCGTTGCCACCCAGCTGAGCAACATCATCTCCTCGCTGGGTTCGGCGGTCGTCGACGTGCTGGGCCCGGTGTCGGAGAACTTCGGCATCACCCTGAGCGTGGTCGAGACTCTCGCCGAGAGCCTGGCCAGCATCGTCGGCGCGCTGATGTCGTTCGGGCCGACCGCTGCCCTGATCGAAGGCGTGGCCACCGCATTCGTGGCCATGTATGCGCTGCGGTCGCTGTCGGGCATGTTCGACAACATCCGCAACGCGGCATCCACCGCCTACCGCGGCATGGCCACCGAAGCGACCCGGGCACAGTCCAGGCTCGCCGGTCCGATGAACGCGCTGTCGCGCAACATGCCGTTCGTCCTGACCAACCCGGTCGTGGCCGCGCGTGAGCAGTTCACCAACCTCCGTGACACTGCCACCGCCCGCCTGACCGAGATCCGCCAGGCCGCCGTCGACCGTTTCCCGGGCGTGGCCTCGGCCGCATCCTCGGCGATGGACCGGGTCCAGTCGGTCGCCAACACAACCCGCGATCGGGTCTCGACGGTGTTCTCGCGGATCAGAGACGCCGCCTCTGGCCGTCTGCCTGGGACGCGCCTGGCAGCTGAAACCGCGTTCAACGGAATACAGCGCGCGGCCAGCACCACCTACAGCTCCATCTCCCGCGGAGCCAACGTCATGGCCAATGCCATGGGCGGCTGGTTCAACGTCGCCATGATCGCAGCGGTGCTGGCGATCACCGCCATCACCAAGAAGGCCGACGAATTCAAGGCCGCGTGGCAGTCGCACCAGAAGGCGATCACCGACTGGAAGACCACCGGCTTCGAGTTCTCCTTCGACCTGACCAAGGCGCTGAACAACAGCAACGGTTTCGTCGACGACAACGTCCGCGGCCTCATGCGTCAGCGTGCCCAGGACGTGATGGACGAGTGGAAAAAGGCGATCGAGGACCAGAAGAACTCTTCGCAGTTCGGTGAGGCCGTCGAGACGTTCCGCTTCTACAACCCTGCCACGTGGTTCGACTGGACCCAGAAGCTGGACGCGCCGAAGAACTTCCAGATCGACCAGACCGGTGATGCCGCGACCGCGGCGATGGACAAGCTCAAGGCGCTCAAGATCTCCACCGGGGAACTGACGTCGGCGCTCACCGGCGGCGCGGCGGAATGGGACAAGTTCAAGGCCAAGCTGCTCGACGGCACCGAGGGCGGGCGGATCGCTGCCGAGCAGTACCAGAAGCTGCGCGACAACTTCACCCAGACCCAGAACTCGGCGTCCAAGCTCGTCGATGCCCTCGCTGATGTGCGCGCGGGTTATCTCGATGCGGCCGATGCTGCCGACAAGCTGACCTCGGCGATGAACCGGCAGACCCAGAACCGGCTCACCGTCGCCGAAGCCAAGGCCCAGGCCACCCAGACCCTGACCAGCTTCAACGGCTTCACCACCGGTGAGTCCACCGGGTCGGTCAACGTCGACGGCAAGGTCGACGTCAACAGCCAGGCCGGCGCGGCTTTCCACGAGCAGCTCTACAGCCTGGCCCAGGCCTACAACAGCGTCGCCGGCGCGGTCTATGCCACGACATACGAGCAGACCAAGAGCGACGAAGCCGCGCGCGCGGCGGTGGTGCAGGCCACTGCGAATATCACCGATGCCGCGCGGGCGAAGGCGGGCCAGTACTTCTCGGGCGCGGACTTGGACAACGTGCTCGGCGAGTACGGCATCGCGCCCGACAGCTTCACCCGCGCTCAGGCACCCCGCACCCAGTCACCGGGCCAGGTGGTACCTGGACCGACCGCGCCGGTCACCGCGGCACCAGCGACCGTCCCCGCCGACAGCAGCGCACCCACCAAAGCGATCCCCGGTGTCCTCGGCATGATGCTTCCCGGAGCGCCGAGTGTCGCTGCACCCGCAGCCGCCGCACCAGCACCCGCCGCTGCGGCAACCTCCTCGGCCGCGGTGACGGTGCCGGACTACACCGGTGCGATCAAGGCCTACGACGACTACGCCAAGGCTGTCGAGGCCGGGTACAGGGATCGGATTGTGCCGTCCTTCGACGGCGCGCTGGACAAGGCGACCAAGCTCAGCACCGCGCTGGTCGACGGGATCGGTGCAGCCAAGCCGAAACTCGATGAGTTCGTCGCCGCGATCACCAACCTGCATGCGGTGTTCAAGGCCGACATCACCGAAGGCGCATTGGTCGAGTGGGCCAAGCTGCGCCCAGCCATGGACGCGGACCTTGTGGTGCTGGTCGACTACGGTCTTCCCAACTTGGTGCGTGGTCTCGACGAGCTGAACGCCAAGTTCAAGTCCGTTGCGACGGATTCGACCGCCTCGTTCGCCGGGATCAAGAAGGCCGTCGCGGAGCCGATCAACTGGCTGATCACCAACGTCTTCAACACCGCGCTCAAGAACGCCTGGAACGAGGTCCGCAAGACGCTGCCGTCGTTGCCGGAGTGGACCGCGGTGATCCCCACCATCTCCGGGTATCACCGTGGTGGCATCATCCCGGGCTACCAGCCGGGCGTGGACGACCGGATCGTCGCCGTCGGGCGCGGCGAAGCCATCATGCGCCCAGAGTTTGTGCGCGCCTTCGGATCTGACTGGGTTCACCAGATGAACGCCGCCGCGCGCAGCGGCGGCGTGTCGGCGGTGCAGCGGATTCAGGGTGCGTACGCAGGCGGCGGCATCGTCGACTCGATGGAATCGGCGGTCAAGGAACGCTGGCCGAGCATGCAGCTCACCAGCGGGCTGCGGTTCACCGACAACGGCTACCACAGCACCGGCCAAGCCGCGGACTTCTCCGACGGCAGCGACTCGACACCGACCATGCGCCAGCTGGCCGCCTGGTTTGCGTCGAACTTCCAGTCGAGCACCCTCGAGCTGATCCACTCCCCGTTCAACCACAATTTGAAGAACGGGCGGGACGTCGGCGACGGCATGGGCTTCTACGGGCCCGCCACCATGGCCGAGCACCGCAACCACGTTCATGTGGCTTTGGCGAAGGCCTTGGGCGACATGTCGAATGTGGTCATGCCCGCCCTGGGCGGGAACATGTTCGGCGCGGCGGGCGCTCGGGTGCAGGAGCTGTTGACCGGGCCGATGGCCGCGCTGGCCAAGCAGGTCCCTACTGGCGCGAGCAATCTGGAGAAGCTGCCGAGGGCGATCTTCGACGCGGTCACCGGTGCTGCCACCGCGGCGGCCGGTTCGTCGGTGGATGCCGGGAATGTGGCCTTCGACATCAGTGCGGGCGCGGCCCAGTGGCGCGACAACGTCATCGCTGCGCTGCTGCGCGAGGGGTTTGAGGCGAACGAGCGCAACATCAACCTGACCCTGGCCCAGATCCAGTCCGAGTCCGGCGGCGATCCGAACATCGTCCAGCAAGTCCAGGATGTGAACAGCGGCGGCAACGAGGGTGTCGGGCTGTTGCAGGTGATCCCTGGTACTTTCGCTCGCTGGCGCAACCCCGCCCTGCCCAACGACCGCACCGACCCTGACGCCAACATCAGTGCGGCGCTGCGCTATTACCGGGCGAAGTGGGGCGAAGACCTCGGCGCGATGTGGGGCCAGGCCCACGGCTACGACCAGGGTGGCTGGCTTGAGCACGGGTCGATTGGCTACAACCTCAGCGGGAAGCCGGAGCCTGTCTTCACCAACGACCAGTGGGTGACGATGAGCGGTCTGCTCAAGTCGCTGTCGAAGCTGGCGCCGGGGATGACCGCGCTCACCGCGCCGTCCGGGCCTGCGCAGTTCGTCGAGCAGTTCACCAAGGTTGTCGAGGCGGTGGTGAGCCGGATCAAGTCGCTGACCGCCAAGGAATCCGGCAGCGGTGAGAGCGATTCGACTACCGCCGGGGCCGACAGCTCAACTTCGGGAACCGATACGACAGATTCCGGGGACACTGCCGCCACCGACGGCAGTGGCACCGGCACCGATACCTCGTCGTTGACCGACGGCAGTACCGAGACCGGCGATCTTAGCGCGGTCGAGGGCGGCGACACCCAGCCCAAGGACACCACCGAGACCGACCCGTATCTGACTGCGGCGATGGAGATCCGCAAGCCGGAGTACTACGCCAACAAGTGGAAAGACATCCCGTCAAACTTCGCTGAGACGACGTGGAATCAGTTCACCTCCGACCTCGGGATCACCGGT
Organism: Nocardia sp. FBN12; assembly: GCF_054031145.1. Classification (NCBI taxonomy): domain Bacteria; kingdom Bacillati; phylum Actinomycetota; class Actinomycetes; order Mycobacteriales; family Nocardiaceae; genus Nocardia; species Nocardia sp. FBN12. Next base: position 181,792 of record NZ_CM132926.1, on the reverse strand, counting down.
GAGGGCACCTTGTCGCAGCTGGTGAAGCTGCACAAGAACGAGGACAAGAACATCGGCGTCGAGTACATCCAGAAAAAGGCGACCGAGGCGTTCACCGGGGCGCAGAAAACAGTCGAACAGCACGTGCACTACCACGTGACAAACATCGACGAAGCGCTGCGCAAAAACGCTATCCGTCAGCGGCAGGATGCCTCCGGCTTCATGCGCTGACCTGCGAAAACAACTGAACAACAACTGAATAGAGGACCTGTGGCGAGCAATCGCACACTCGTGCAGCTCGAGGGCGTGAACGGAGATTGGTTCACGCTCTCGGGCCCGGGAATGGGCGCTGAGGGAGTGATCCTTGGCACCGACGTCGAGGGCATCTTCGACGCGCCGGTGAAAACGATCTGGACCGAGCACGCGCACCAGATCGGCGCCAGCTACGCCGGCATGCGGCATCTGCGCCGCGACATCGTCTTCGGCGTCTGGATCGGAAAAGAAGCCGCAGATTCCTGGCAGGCCAACGACTCTCGTTGGCGCAAGGCATGGGCCTACGACCGCGACTGCAAGTTATGGGTCGAGACCGAGGAATCGGGCCGCCGATACCTCAAGGTCCGCCTGGGCGAGCAGCCGCAATTCAAGCCGGAGAAGGACCCCAACATCCTCCAGTCCGGCCGGGTGCTGATGACGGCGATCGCGGGTGACCCGTGGTGGTACGAGGAGGCCGACCAGACCGACACCTGGATTCTCGAATCCGGCACGGCGGGAACTGGTTTCGTCACCGTCTCCAATCCGACCGACCAGGAGATGTGGCTGCGCTGGATCCTCCAGGGCGGCGCGCGCTGGACCCTGCCCGACTACAGCCACGGCGACAACCGGTTTCGGCGCGCCGAGGTCGATGCGGCGCGACGGGTCCAGATGCCGTTGCAGAACCCCGGTCAGACGTTCCTGGTCAACACCGACCCTCACGAAGACCAGCTGCGCGACGCGAACGGATCGCAGGTCTGGTCGCTGATGAACGGGGTCACCTACAACTACCCGATCCCGGCCTACACCTCCGCGATGCAGCTGCCGGTGTCGGTGACCAACGCGACCGCCGGTGTCGGGGCGCAGGTGTTGTGCAAGCGGACTTGGTCGCGGCCGTGGGGGCTGGAATGAGCGTTCCCACACTCGATTTCGCGGCGGCCCTTGCTGAGTTCGAGCGTGACATCGCCGAGGAGAGGTTCTGGCGCCTACAACCGCCGCTGGTGCGGTTGTGGGACGGCGCGTGGAACTTGCGCGGCAAGGTCACCCAGATCATTTCCGCCGAGATCACGGAATTGAACAACGAAACCGGCATGGCGCACCTGGAATTGCCGCTGGACTATTGGATCTCGGAATGGGTCGTCGATATCGACAGCCGTCTCGACAATATCCACCTCACTGTCGACAAGGACGGTGTGCGCTGGTCAGGGCGCATGTCGATGTTCGAGGTACGCAAACAGGAGGACGGTACTGGCGTTCTCGCGATGAGTTTCAGGCACGATTACGAAGAACTGAAACATATCATTTGCTATCCAAATCCAGCGCTACCTCCCGAGATACAATTTCCGCGCCATTTTTTCCTTTTCGGCAGCGCGTCTTGGGGGCTCAAACTCTGCGCTTTTCTGAATATCGCCAGACTGGAAAGTTCGGCCTGGACTCTGCCCGACGATCCGCTCGATGCGTCGAGTTGGTTCAACCTTGATCAGAGCCGTTGGTGGATTGTCGTAGCACCGGGTTCTCTGGCGTCGGATACCTCGATGCCCGCGTTGGTGCATTCACGGATGAAGTCGCTGCACGAGGTCGGCAAGAAGATTGTCGCCGACGCTCAGCTGACGTGGACTTTCCGGCGGTGGCTCCAGGGTGATCCGCCGCCGTGGCCGGGCGCTGTGGTGCGTCACGGATGCCTGGTTATCGACCTGGTGAATAAGGGCGCGTCCGGAATGGTGACGAGCTATTTCGGCAATCTGTTCACCGGTTTGGTCAAGGCCGTTATCGGGATGGATGAGAACGGTCTCGAAGAGGGCATCGACATCGCCGATGATCCCAACATCGACCCGCCGCCCCAGTACGGCGACCCGGACTACTTGGGCACCGTACCTACCGCGCCGTGGGTGATCTACCGCGACGGTCCGGGCACAGGCATCCAAACCAGCGCGTTCAGCGTCCATCCAGCTACCGACGTCGGTGTGGTAGCCGGGGGTAAGTCCGCACCCTACGTGAACGAGCTGATCTCAGCCGCGGTGCAGACCGCCGGCGATCTGATTGCCGCCGCTATTGTCGTGCCGCCAATAGGCGGAGCGCTCGACGCTTTGCTAAAACCCCTGTACACGGACACCATTCTGGCGTTCGGTAAGTGGAAGAACATCGCTCGTGCGCAGCGGCTAGGCCCCAGCAGATACCATGAGTCGTTCAGCGAGGGAGCCGACCGGGCCTACACCCTGGGCTGGCTGCTGGCCATGCGCGCGGGCATGTGGGCAACCCGTGAGCAAATCTCTCATGAGATCGTCGTGGCCGATGGCGCGCCGTACCGGATCGGCGCGCAGGGGCACGGTCACTTCTACCTCGGCGACCGGATCGGCAGCACGGTTCGCGGGATGAAGCCGGGCCGGATCTTCATCGACCAGGTCTCGGAAGTCTCGCTTTCCTGGGACCGTGAGCGCGCTCCAGGGTGGAAGATCACCATCGGCAAGCGAGAACATAAGGACCCCGTCGTAAAGGCGTGGGAAGCTCTACAGGATGTGCTCGGTCTCATTCAGGACCTGGGCGTTCTCTAAAGGACAACTGAATAATGGCACTAAAAACTCTCCAGACGTCGAATCTCGATAATCCGGCAGAGCATTTCTCCTGGGCGCTACGCAATGTTCCCGGCGTCGGAACCGGCCCCTCGGGCACCTCCCTACCCGCTGCGTGGGCTGACGCGATCTCGACTCACCTGACCGAAATCGGATTCGTGTGGGCCCCGCATCTGGCAGCGAAAGCTAACGCCGACGGGTACATCCATGTCAGCGATCTGCCGCAGCAGACCAAGAAGTTCATGCGGCCCCAGCGCGGCGACCAGTCCCATTTCAACCCGGGGTGCCAGTGGGTGCCGATGGACACTCCCGAACCGGCAGTGATCAGCCTTCCCGACCCCGACTATCTCACCCCACAAGAGCGGGACGCGATGGTCGCGATGTGGCGCGCCAAGGGATATATCGCCGATCCTGAGCCGCCGCCGAATTACGCGCAGGTCGTCTGAATTCAGATGATCTTCCACCGGCCCCCGCGGCGTCAGATAATGAGGACGCCCCGGGATTGTTCGGCCATAGCCCAGCCCCCGGGAGGAATTTCGTTCGCCCCCGGGATCAACGCGTCATCGCGGCCGGTGTGGGCGGTTTGTGACGCCGTGACCATCCCCGTGCTGTGGGCCATGTCCGGCAGGGATGGAGAAACCCATGGCGTGGAGCGGTGACCCGATCTGGCTGGCCGACGTGCTGCGTGAGGCCGGACTGAACGTGATCGAACACGAGGGCTGGCGCGAGCGCGGCCACGGCGACTTCGCCGACATCCGCGGCGTGCTCTGCCATCACACCGCCGGCGGCGGCACCAACGATTGGCGCATCGTCCAGTACGGCCGCAGCGATCTGCCCGGCCCACTGGCGCAGCTAGTCCTCGAACGCGACGGGACCTACCGGGTCATCGCCGCCGGGGTGTGCTGGCACGCCGGGCGCGGGTCGTGGCCGGGCTGGCCGACCAACAACGCCAACTACCACGTCATCGGCATCGAGGCTGTCTCGCGCGGCTACGGCGACGACTGGACCGACGTGCAGCTCGACGCCTACAAGCGCGGCGTCGCCGCGATCTTGGCCCGCATCGGGCGCAGCGCGGACCAGGGCTGTGTGGCCCACCGCGAGTACAGCTCCGAAGGCAAGGTCGACCCCGCGGGGATCGACATGGATGCCTTCCGAGCCGATGTGCAGCACTTCATCGACAACGGAGAGGACGACGCTGAATTGAGCGCCGCAGAAGTCAACCAGATCACCTCGTTCATCGCCGCGTTCTGCGGCCCGATCGGTTCCGACGTCAAAGACATCCGCCAGGAGCTGACCGGCGGTCGCGACGCGGGCGAAAACCCAGGCCTGGCATCGGTGTATGACCTGCGCTCCGGCAAGCCCGAAGACCAGATCTTCCATGCGTCGCTGGCCCGCTACGTCCTCGAAATCGACGCCAAGCTCGAAACGCTACTCAAGGCGCTCGGCGAGGTCGACACCCAGCGCACCGGCCGTCGGTGCGCGGATTGCCCACTCCCCCAGGAGGAAACCCATGCTGCCTGATGTCTTCACCACCGCCGGTCTTCTCGACGCCGGTAAGCGCTCGCTCAAGACCTTCGCCCTGCACCTCGCGGGCTCGCTCGCGGTCTTCACCGGCCTGCTCGATGTCGACTGGCGCGCCAGCCTGTCGGCGGCCGGTCTGATCGCGCTGGTCGAGCTGCTGTCCACCGTCGGCGGCATCACGAAGGCCACCAAGGAGTAGCCATGCCGGACAACCACCCGTGGGTGGTGTGGGCGACGGTGATCGCTGCGGTGATCACCGTCGCCGCGGCGACCGTGCCTCGCGTCCGTGAGCTGATCTCACCGATCTTCGGGTTCGTCAGCACCCGCGAGGTCCGCAAGATCGAGCGGCAAGCACGCATCGAAGCCGCCGCCGCCACCCTGCACGACGAACGTAACCGCCTGCTGTCGATCCAACTCTCCGGCGTATCAGCGCAACTGGATGCTGTACTTCGCCAGTCGCGCGAAGACGCCGACCGCTACCAAGACCAGCTCGACGAGCTGCTGCGTCAGCGCCGCGAGGACTCCGAGCGCCACCAAGCCCAGCTCGACGATCTCCGCGATCGACTGTCGAGCACCTCTGACGAGTTGGCCGCCACCACCGCGCAGCTGTCGGCCGCGATGGTCGAAATCGCCGCTCTGCGTGCCGAATTGGCCGAGTACCGCAAGGCCCCGCGGTGACCTATCCCGTCGGTAACCCCCCTGATGGCGCGTACCGGTTCGGCTCGAGATACGGCTACGACCTCAACGAGGACTCCGCGCTCACCGCCATGACCGGCGGCATCCGGCTCGCCTACGGCGCAGCGCGGCAGAAGTTCGTCGACCAGGTCGAGTCGCCACTGGACTCCAAGCCCGGCCTGACACAGATCCCGATCGGTTCGCCGATGTGGCAGTCGATCATCGCCTCGGAGGAGAGCACGTTTCCGCGCTCGCAGCTGACCTACGGGGCGGCGGGCACGACATCGAGCGGCGGCAACGGCGACAATTCACATTCGCACCGAATGGGAGTGACGCCACAATACAAGCCTGCCGGAAATGGTGGAAGAAGCATCGAAATCGGGTATATCACCTGCACTCGCGACCGCACTTACACCGAGGCCGGATTCATTACCGGGGACGCGGTGACGTTCCTGGGAATCGAGAAGTTCCACCTGGGCGTTTACTCCGTTGATGTGGCCAATGGAGATCTCCATCTATTGAACCCGATCTCGGCAGCGATGGATTTCAAGGGCTCCATGGGTGCGACGAACACAGAATACCGATTCAATCTGGGTACGGTCATCACAGCAAAACAGGGCGATATCTTCGCTGTTGCAACCTTGCAGGTCACAGGCGCTTTCCAGACGACCTCATCATTGATGGCGACCACCCTGACGGATTTGAATCCACCCGGAGTCATCTTCCCCCGAAAAAATTATGGGTGGTGCGGGCCAACCGATGTCATGCACGCTGCCATTCATGACCAACACATCTCCTACGCCAACTCCGACAAACTGCCGTTCTATGTTCTGAGGTGACATGCCCGACCAGCTGAAACACATCAAGGAATTCCTTGTTGCGCGCGCCTACGACGGATTCGGCGCGCGCAAATACATCGGGCATACACACCTCGATAGTGCACGCACATACATTCACGAATGGGCTGTTCCTCAGCTGTATATCGCGGTCAAGGCTGATGACCCGCATTACGACCCCGTCGGCCCGGCAACCTCGGCGCGCTCCGCGACCGCCGTGATCGCCTACATGCGAGAGATGCAGCGCGATATGCAGGCACTCCAACGCATCGACCCCTACGGCGACCTCTACCTGATGATGTGCAAATCCGGCCAGGAAGGTGCCTACATGGACGAGCTGGCCGAAGCTCTGGACCTGGACGACCCGGATTGGCGATCCAAGTGAGCTTTGACATCGGCCAGGCCCCACCCAAGGGCATCATGCACATCCGCAACCACTCCGGACTGGAGTGGCAGTTCCGCTGGGGCGACGGCACCGTTCCGTTCCCCGCAGGCAGCCAGCTCTACCTCCTCGTCGGTCCCGAGAACGCGCCCGACCGCTGGGACTTCGAGATCCTCGGCGCGCGGGCCACTTTGATCGTCACCGTCGCCGAGCTGACCAGCATCGCCGACCGGGCACCGTTCTATCTGATGTGGAAGCAGGCCGCCGCCGCGGAGCCGGTCGCGCTCGGCATGGGCCGCGTGCGCCGCTGGAAGGCAAGCTGATGAGCGACTTCATCATCGGACTACCACCCACCGCGAACCCGGACATCGGCGGCAACGTCGCCACCCCCATCGGGGTACTCGTGCCGGTCGCCGGCCGTGACGGCTCCGGGCTCCAGCTGGCTGGCGTCTTGTCGACCTACGCCGAGCTGCCCACCAATCTGGACCCCGCCGACTCCGGCGTCGGCTACCTGGTGCTCGCCGACAACCGCGCGTACCTGTGGAACGGCTACCAATGGCCAGCCGAGGGCGCGGGTGCACCACTCAAGGGTGATAAGGGCGATCCTGGCCGCGGCGTGGTGTCGATCTCGACGACCGCCGACGGCCTGCGATTCACAATGACCGAGGCCCCGACGCCGGTTGACGTTTCCGTTCCTGCGCTGGCTGCCGCGACGGCCGCCGCGTCGCAGGCCACGACCGCGGCCAACGATGCGGTCGCAGCCGCCGATATCGCCACTGCGGCAGCAGGTTCGGCAACCACGTCTGCCGCGTCGGCAACCGACGCCACCGAGGACGCCACCGCCGCGCGCGACATCGCACAAGCCGCCGCGTCGACAGCGACCAGCAAGGCGGCCTCGGCAACGAACTCGGCCACCGCTGCGGCGAGCGACGCGACGAGCGCGGGCACCCACCGCACGCAGGCGGCAGCCTCGGCATCAGCCGCAGCGGCCTCGGCTGCCGACGCCAGCGCCGCGCGTGATGCCACCACCACCGCCCGCGACACCGCCGTTTCGGCAGCCAGCGACGCCAACACCGCCAAGATCGCCGCCGCGGCCTCGGCCGACGACGCTCAGCATTGGGCCGAATCCGCTGCCGAGACCGTCGGAAGTGGCATCCCCAATGCCGATGTCGGCATCAAGGGCGGCATCATGCTGCCCGGCGGCACCCCCGGCGAGCTGGGCGGCACCTTCGAGCACCCCGTAGTCGCGGGATGGTCGAGTAAGGCCGACGTCTCAGCGGTGAATGCCAAATACACCAGGCCTACCGACGGAATCCCGCGCACCGACCTGGAATCGGCGGTGCAGGCATCCCTGGGCAAGGCCGACCTGTCCTACACCAGGCCTGGCGTCGGGATCCCGAAGGCCGATCTGGAATCGGCGGTACAGACCTCCCTCGGCAAGGCCGACAGTGCTGTGCAGGTCGACGGATCCGGCAAGCTTCCCGCCGCGATCATCCCTGCGGTCGCGTTGGCCGAGTTTCTCGGCGCAGTCGGTTCTCAGTCCGCGATGCTCGCGCTGACCGGCCAGCGCGGTGACTGGTGCACACGCACCGACACCGGCACCGATTGGCAAGTCATCGCCGAACCGTCGACGGCGCTGGCGAATTGGCGTGAGCGTACCTACCCGGCCTCCCCGGTATCGACTGTGAATGGGCGCACGGGTGCGGTCACCACCGCAGCGGTCGACATCACCGACTCCACCACCATCGGGCGATCGGTCCTGACGGCAGCTTCTGCCTCGGCTGCGCGCTCCTCGCTGGGAGCGGGCACATCGAGCCTGGCCCTTGGCACCGCTGCGGGAACCGCCGCCGCCGGTGATGATGCACGGCTGTCCGATCCGCGCACCCCGCTCGACGGGTCGGTCACCAACGCCAAGATCGCGGCAGGCGCTGCGATCGCGTTGTCGAAGCTGGCCACCGGCTACGTCTCTGGCGCCGACAACTCCGGACCGCGCACGTTCACCATCTGGGTGGGCACCGAGGCTCAGTTCATGGCGATCGCTACCAAGGACACCAACACGATCTATCTCAGGTCGGCGTAGATGGCCGGATCTGCTGGCACCACACCAATCGTCAAAGCCTCGATCGGCACCACGCCGCTTCTTCGGATCAGCCTCGGCACCACGCTGCTCTGGGACGGACAGCCGTTCACCCCAGCCAGCGCCAAGCTCACCACCGCCCATCAGACCACCACGTCGTGGGCGCAGGTGCTGGGCTTCACTGCCGATGCCGCCTATCCCGGCTCGGCAGTCTCCTCTAACAGTCTGGTGATCCCGAACGCCGGAGAGAACGTCACGCTGTCGGCGTCGATACCGTTCAGCTCGGGCACCAGCTACGCGTTCAATCTGACGCTCCAGCTCTACCTCAACGGAGTCTCGGTCCAGACCGGCGTCCAGGCCAGCGCCCCGGCGTTCGGCAGCGGCACGGCCACCGTCAGCATCTCCGGGATGAGTGTGCCGGCCGGAAGCGTGCTGATGCTCCATGCCCGCGGCGGTTCCCAGTTCAGCAGCGGGCCCAACATCGCGGCCAACGCGAACGCCTACCTGCGCGCGCACATCCCCTGACGCGAGCCGAGGCGGCTGAATGCGCCTCTACCTGTGCGTTTACACCTTCCGTTCCGAGGTTTTACGCGGTTTATAGGCTTCGGTCATGGTTGTGTTCGCCCCACTGAGCGTCGAGCTGATCGCGGAAACCGACTTCGTCGTCCCCGCCAGCGTCGACTACACCCTCAACGCCGATGCCGCAGACAACGGCGAGGAACTGGCCGTGTTCGCCGGGCGCGTGTGCTACCAGAGCTTCGGACGCCCCAACACCCGAACTGCCACCGCCGCAGGCTATCTGGCCAACATCCTCGACCACCGACACCTGTCGGTCCTCGAACACGCGACGGCCACCTTCTACATCCAAGGCGTGACCCGCGCGCTCACCCACGAACTGGTACGCCACCGCCACCTTTCGCCCTCCCAGGTGTCGCAGCGCTTCGTCGACGACCGCAACCTCGCCTTCGTCGTCCCACCGCTCTATGACGCTGACCAGGAGGCGCTCGCGGACCTGAACCGGCACGCAGAGGATGCGATCAGCCGGTACCGCAACCACGTACAGCGCTACCTCGATCGTGGCGTCGACCGCAAGCAGGCCCGAGAGGCCGCCCGAGCGTTCTTGCCGGAATTCACCGAAACCAGAATCACGATCTCCGGCAACTATCGCTCCTGGATCGAATACCTGCTCAAGCGAGACTCCCCCCACGCCGATGCTGAACATCGACGTCTCGCCGCCGAGATCGGTCACCAGCTGGCAGCCAAGGCTCCCAACGTTTTCGGGCCCGCTGCGCGCGCCAACTGGGTGCCTGCGCTCTCGGCCTCCGAACAGGTCACCAAGGTCCGTGAGTCGCTAGCTGGCTATCTGAGCACCTTCTCCTCGATCACGATGTCCAGCGAATCCGGCACAGGCGGGGCATGGATCGAATCGCCACGCGGTGCTGAGGTCTTAGACCTGCATGAATTGGCGCATCTCATCGTCGCCGACCTGCGAGCCGCGTGATGCTGCCCTCTCAGCGTTATCCCCAACGGTGGGACGTCGACGTCGACATCAGCATCGGCCAGTTCGAGGCCGCCCGGACCAAGGGATCTGCGATCGGCCGCGATGCCTGCGCGACCGTGCCCGACGAAGTGCTCGTCGAGGAGCTGGCCCACATGACCGGATTCGGCATGCCCACCGATCGGATCTCCTCACGCCTGGGCATGTCGGTTGACGCGCTGGAGCGTCGCCTCCTGCGCGATCACTCCCTGGCTCCCGGTGCGTGATGGGCCTTCTGCTCTGGCTTGTCGTGCTCTCCGTGGCCTTGATCTACCTCAATTCCCAACCTCCCCATCCCCCGTTTTGAGAAAGCAGTCATGCCTTTCCTTTTCGTCACCAGCGTGATCCTCGCGCTGATCGCGTTCGCCGCCCTGGTCTTCTACAAGCTGGCCGGCCACCGCGACCGCCCCACCGCAGCGGTCGTGTTCGTCGCCACGGGCCTGCTGGCAGTTCTCGGTCTCGGCGCGGCCTCGACCACGATCGTCGGCACCCGCAACATCGGCGTGGTCACCTCCTTCGGCAAACCGGTCTCAACGCTGAGCAACGGCCTGCACTTCATCGCCCCATGGCAGCGAGTTCCCGAGCTGTCGGGAACTATCCACACCGATTCACAGGTTGGCGGCTGGCGCGAAGGACGCTGCGACGGCGGCACCTCGGTCCGCCTGGCAAACGGCTCGACCGCCTGTGTGGACAACACCATCAGGTGGCGACTGGTTCCGACCGCCGCCGACGAACTGTTCAGGGACTACCAGAGCGACGAGCGGATCCGCGAATCGCTGGTCACCCGCGAACTCAACGCGGCACTCAGCGAAGTCTTCGCCGGATACAACCCCCTCGACGCCAACGCCCCCAAACTGCCTGATCTCTCGGCCGCGGTAACCAGCAAGATCCAGGCCAAGATCAAGGCCCAGGTCGACGTTCAGAACGTCATCATCGCCCTGCTTCATTTCGACAACCAGACCCAGGACCGCATCAACGCAGTTCAAGCCCAGCTGGCGAGCACCCGCATCGCCGAGGAGTCCCAGCGCACCGCCGCCGCCCAGGCGCAGGCCAACCGCGTGATGGCCGACTCGGTGAGCCGTGACCCGAATGTGCTCGTCGCCCGCTGCCTGGAGCTAGTCGCCTCCGGTCACCAGCTGCCCATCGGCTTCCAGTGCTGGCCCGGAACCAACATGCCCGTGACCATCCCCGCGCGATGAACCCGCACCACCCGTCGATCCCGCTGAGCAAGGCCGCCGATATCCCTGATGTCGTGCTGCTGACCATCATCCAGCTCATCAACGGGCGCAACGGCAGCTGGGCCACGCTCGGCGAGGTCGTCTCCGATCTCACCCATTACGGCTTCGACGCTGTCGCCCGACCGGATGAGCAGCGCCCCTACCCGGTGCCGCACAAGCTCGCGTTGGCCAAGCTGCGCCGACTCCACACCAAGGGGTGGATCGACGGGTGCACCTGCGGCTGCTACGGAGGTTTCTACCTCACCAAATACGGTGTCGCACGCATGCACCCGCAGCCTGCAGTCACACGCACACCGCAGCGGCGCAACAGCAAGCCACCAGCCGGGTACCTGCTCGGCTTCCATGACGCACTCGGCCGCCAGTTCATGGAGCAGCTCCCCGCCCCCTTCCTGACGCGCACCGAAATCGGACTCGAAGCCCAGATCGCCCGCGAAACCATGCCCGAAATCAACTGGGACGGCTACGCCCTCTACCCCGTCAAGGACCTGTGATGGCTGAACAAACCCTGCCCGACATCGTCGTCATCGACCACACCGCGCGCACCTTGCACGTCGACGGTGAGGAATTCCCCTGGCACATCACCGATTCGGGGCCCAACTTCGAGATCGACGACGCATCCGGCATCGCACTGATCACCGTGACCTTCATGGCCGACAGCGTCACCGAAGTCGGAACACCTGCGCCCACCGAGTCCTAGCGGTGGCGCAGTCATGGGTGCACGCCCAAGCCAGCGCCCGCCACTTCGGCGGCGCACCGGAGGACTACATCGCCATCCACGAATGGATCGACGCCTTCAAATCCATCGTTGGCGACGTCACCCACCGCCAGTACCGGCACAACAGCCACGGGCCCTGGATGGCGCAAGAAGTGTTCGGCCGCACGATCACCAACTCCGCGAACAAGCCCATCCTCGTCCGCGACATCGCCGAGAACCACATCCTCGAAGACCTCGGCTGGCTCCCCTCACCGGCCGATTGGTCAGCGTGCCTGACCTGCAAAACCTGGATGGGCGGCAAACGCAACAAGTTCATCGGCCGTGAGGAGCTGCTCGCTTCCTCTCTGCCACATCCCAATCGAGCACACGGAACGGAATCATGACCGCTACACCAACCGAGCTGGCCGGCCGCCCGATCACCGGCGACGTCACCCACTACGCCGATGCTCCCGTCGAGCAGCATCCGATCGCCGCACTGATCGAACTGCTCGACTCGCTGCTTGCCCTGCCCGGCACCGAGGCTGTGAGATGGGAGCAGTTCACGCCCTACTTCAACGACGGTGATGCCTGCACATTCTCTGTCGCCGAACCGTCGCTTCGCGTGAGTCCGCCTACATCTGACGACGCGGACCCCAAGACCAGCACCGCGCCCGACAACTCTGACGAGGACGAGGACGAGGGAGACTTCATCGACCTGTGGTCCCTGCAGTACTACAACGACCCCAACCGCCACGACGAGGAAGGTTGGACTCCCCGCTACCCCGAGGCCACCGCTGAAATCGTCGACGCGCTCGAGAAATTCAGCAACGCCCTCCAGTCGGGCGCCTACGACACCGACCTTCACACCCACTTCGGCGACCCGGCCCAGGTGACCGCCACCGTCGAGGGCTTCAACGTCGAGCACTACGACCACGACTGAACATGACGACTGAGATCCCCTCGCGGACCGTGGGTGGCTTCACGGTCCGCGGGGACGATTGCCCCCGTTGGACTCTCGGCCCGCTCGTTCAGCTGCCGATCGAGGAACTGTTCATCTTCCTGCGCGCCGTCCTGGAATGCGAGCAGATCGAATCCGTGCATTGGCGCGCCTTCACGCTGGAAACCCCCGAGCCCGACGGCAGCTACCGCTATCACATCGAGGACCCCGACTTCCGACTTGTCGGCTACGACGATCCCCTCACCTTCGGTGAGCTGCAACAGATGTGGGGCGACGAACCCAACAACACCACCTGGCAGCTGGTGAAGCTGTTCGCCAACGAACTCGTCGACGGCGAATACGCCGTGGCCATGCTCTCGGACCTCGGCGTCAACGTCGAAGTCAGCGCCACACCCGACGCACTGCTCGTCGAGCCAACCGAACCCGACTACTGAAAAGGACTGCACCACAATGTTTCCCGTTGCACTGGCCGGAGCCAAAGCCCCCACCCTGATGTGGGCCCACGAGCACGAGATCGAGCCCCAGGCCGCCGCCCAGCTGCGCAACATCGCCGCGCTTCCCTGGGTCCACGGTGTGCGGGTCATGCCCGATGTCCACCTGGGCAAAGGTGCCACCGTCGGCTCGGTCATCGCCATGCCCGACGCAGTCTCCCCTGCCGCTGTTGGCGTCGACATCGGCTGCGGCATGGAAGCAGTTCGCACCGACCTGACCGCTGCCGACCTGCCCGACGACCTGCGCTCGCTGCGCAGCCGGATCGAGGCCGCGGTGCCGGTCGGATTCCATAGCCACGAAGATGCCGTCGATGTGAAGCGCCTGCCTCTCGGTGCCCGGCGTCTCGCCTCGCCGGTCCTCTGGCAGCGTTTCTGGTCCAAGTTCTCCGACCTGCATCCCGGTGTGCAGCAGCTCGAATCCCGAGCACGCAAGCAGATCGGTTCCCTCGGCTCGGGGAATCACTTCATCGAAGTTTGCCTCGACCAGGACGATGCCGTGTGGGTGCTGCTGCACTCCGGGTCACGCAACATCGGCAAGGAGCTGGCCGAACGGCACACCAAGATTGCCCGGGACCTGCCGCACAACCAGGACCTGCCCGACCGCGACCTGGCTGTATTCCTCGCTGGCACACCGGAGATGGTGGCCTACCGCCACGATCTGACATGGGCCCAGGAGTACGCCGCCCGTAACCGCGCGGTCATGCTCGCCCTGGTCTGCGAGTCCATCCGCGCCGAATTCGGTGACCGCCCTGTCGGTTTCGATGCTCCGGTGTCCTGTCATCACAATTACGTCTCCGAAGAGGAGATCGACGGTGTGCCGATGCTGGTGACCCGCAAGGGCGCCGTGCGCGCAGGTGCTGGAGACCTGGCGTTGATCCCCGGGTCTATGGGCACCCGCTCCTACGTCGTGCGCGGCAAGGGCAATCCTGCCTCGTTCCAGTCCGCCTCCCACGGTGCCGGCCGCCGAATGTCCCGCTCGGCCGCCAAGCGCCAGTTCACCGTGGAAGACCTGATCGCCCAGACCGAAGGTGTCGAGTCCCGCAAGGACGCTGGCGTCGTCGACGAGATCCCCGCTGCCTACAAGGACATCGACCAGGTCATTGCCGCCCAGACCGACCTGATCGAGGTGCAGCACACGCTGCGCCAGGTCCTGTGCGTGAAGGGCTGACCGCGGTGAAACTTCTTCTGGAAGGTGTCGTCGGGTCGCAGGCCTTCGGGCTTGCCGGGCCTGACTCAGATACCGACTATGCCGGAATCTACGTCGCGCCGACCGTCCTGTTCCACGGCCTGTATCCACCTACTCGCGCCGAGCTGACGGTGAAAGGCCGCAACGGGGACGATGCGACCTACCACGAGGTCGGCAAAGCAATGGGCCTGCTGTTGTCCTGCAATCCGTCCGCGATGGATCTGTTGTGGCTCGACAACCACCTCGTACGGACCCCGTTCGGTGACGAGTTGATCGGACTACGGACGAATTTTCTTGGGGCCGAACGGATCCGGAATGCCTACCTCGGATACGCGACCAGCCAATGGGGCAAGCTCGTTCGCCGCGGCCAGGCACCCGAGAGCACATCCGACCGCCGCCGCGAGAAGCATGCCCGCCACATCGCCAGACTGCTCGAGCAGGGCTACGAGCTGTACCGGGACGGTCGCCTCACCGTCCAGGTCCGCGACTCGGACAGGCTGATGGAGTTCGGCACATCGGTGCGCAACGACCCCGAGGCGATGTCGCTCAAATACCTACTGGGCATGTTCGTTGACCTGTTCGACACCACCACCCCGGCCGTGCCGACCGAGGCCGACCCAGCACCGATCGTGGATCTACTACACCGGATTCGCCGCGCCAACCTCGACGGAGTCGCCGCGTGAAGACCTTCTACACCTCCGACCTTCACATCGGGCACGCCTGGGCCGCCGAGACCCGCGGCTACCCCAGCACCGAAAGCCAGGACGCTGACCTGGCTCGTCGCTGGGATCGCGCTGTCGGACCGAAAGATCAGGTGTGGGTCCTCGGTGATATCAGCATCGGCGGAAAGAAGAATGAACTGGCCGCGCTGAACTGGCTTTCGGCGCGTAACGGGACCAAGCACCTGATCACCGGCAACCACGACGGCTGCCACCCGATGCGAAGCAGGGCAGCTAAGTGGCAGGCCGAATACCTTCTACATGCCTTCGACTCGGTACAGCAGACCGCGGTCCACAAGATCGCAGGCAGCCGGGTTTGGCTGTCCCACTTCCCATTCCGGCACGACCCGGAGGGCGACCACACCGAGGAGAACCGGTTCGAAGAATGGCGAGTGCCCGACATCGGCCAATGGCTGCTACACGGCCACACCCACTCGGACGCCCGAGTCCGAGGCCGACAGTTACATGTTGGGGTCGACGCCCACCACTTCACACCGGTGCCGCAGACATGGGTGGCGCAGATGGTTTCGGCAGCATATGACGCGCCGTGACGCGACACTCCGAGGTCGGAACACTTCTACGGTGAAGTCGCGACGAGACAATCCCTGAACGGCTAGGGTCGCCGTGTGTCCACCTCAGACATTGCCGCTGTGGTTGGAGTACTCGTCGCGGTAATTGGGGTCACCGTCGCGGTTGCCGCTCTTCTGTATTCCCGCCGTCAGGCCTTTGCTGCTGAGCAGGCGCTGAACACGAGGCGAATCGACAATCCGGTTTGGAAGATCTACCGGACAAGGTCCGCAGAAGGCCAGACCTCATACACCCTGGTCAACATCGCTCGGGGCATCAGGCATAACGTCAAGGTCCGCGGAGAACGGACCAATCAGCTGCTCGGCACTTTGAAAGCTGAACAGCAACACCAAGTGTCGGTCGACAATGGGACCGACCCCGCGTACGTGTGGATGCAGTGGCGTGAAATGAATGTGGATGTCGGTACTACACGCTGGTATCCCGTCCACGTGACGTGGGATGAACCGCTGCCGCCAGCACCCGGACCACCGCCGATCAACCATTATCGGGTGAGTGAATGGCGAAGTGGCCAGGAAGCGGAGCGGGAATGGTGGGAACAGCGGTAGCGCTGTAGTCTCGCTATGCACTCGCACTGGGCGAGGATGTGCTGCGCCTCCGGCCGTATACCCAAGCGCATGCTGGTTCGGCCCATCCCCTTCGGGCCGGACCAGCGCCCGGGTCGGCCGCGCAACGCTACCGGCGATTGGCGACGATGTGCGCCAGCCCTCCGAAGGCCGTCATGATCACCCCGATCAGCGCAACCAGCAGGAGCCGGTCAGCTGGCCGGTCGACCGGGGCGGCCACGAGGACAACGGCTGCGACCGTCAGTCCAGCTACGGCGGGGAGAGCTGTAGCGACCAGTCGAATCCGCGCGGTGATATCCCGGTCGCTCATAACGGCAGTGTAGGCCGAATCGGCGGTACCGGCCGGATCGAGTCAGCTACTCCGGCAGGAACTCTCGCGGGAAACGATCAGCCAGCTCGGGCGATCGGCTCAGCAGCAGGGCGATCGAGAACCGGGTGAGGTGTTCTGCACACAACGCCGTCGGGCCGTCCGCGGTCGTATCGCCGGGCTGGATGAGCGCAACGTCGCCAGGTTCATCGCACACGTCGCAGGTCATAGTGGTCATGCTGTACATCCTTCACTGCCGATTTATGGCACGTCGAGGTGCCCGTCGACGCTGTTGCGTCGCGGGGGTAGATTCGCACATGTGTTCGAGAAATGGCCGGTCGACTCCTCACCCGCACCGTGGCGTGTCGTAGACCCGCCGCAGCGGGTACGGGTCGCCGCCAGCGTTGCGATTCCGACGCGGCCCAGGCACATCGGAGTCGAAAAGGTGCCGATGAGGGTTCGTCTGGGAGGCCTACGCCTGGCGAACGACGTTCCGGGGTGGCTCTACGCCTGGGTCCAGCTCAACGACGGCCGGTGGATAGCCCTGGTGGTGTTCACGCTCGTGACAGGCAACGGTCACGGGCAACTCCAGATGCAGCAATGGTGCCCAGCGCACGCCCTTACACCAGCCGACGAGAGCCGCTGATTATCCTCTAGTGGTTTTCCGGTCGGATTCTTCCGATGTGATTCCTTGTGCGATTAGTTCGACGTCTGCGCAGGCACGGGGCCATTTCGGGCCCTACTTGCTTGCCGCCTGATCGGCGAGATGCTCGAGAAGCGAGGGCGGGATAGGCACAGTTCGTCGGCTGGCCTCGGCGACTTTTCGCTCAAGGTCGCCATAGGTCATGTCGCGGCGGATGCCAGCGATCGCCAGGTCCACCACTCGCTCAGCGTGTGGAGCGCTTGAGCGCTTCGCCGCGGCGCGGAGTTGCTGCGTCTGATCTGGCGACATCGCCGTGTGCTCGTCTGCGTGGTTCATCGACACCTGCCTTGTGCAGTCGGATGCGGTACACCACGAATGGTGCACGGCGTGAACAGTATTGCGCGTCAAGGCTCCGGCGGAGGCACTCCCGACGACTCCCCGGCTTCATTGTTTCGAGTTCGGACAATCGGGTCAGTGCGCGGGGGCGACACTGACCGGAGATGGGTGCGTGGCCGGTCGGAACGAATGGGAACGTAACCGGCCGGTCCACCCATGGGCACGCCGAGGCCCGCCGGTACGCGACGCACAGGCACTCGAGGTGTCTGCGGTTGCGCGACCTGCGTTCGCGGGGTGGTGCTGGGTTGACCGGCCGGGCGCAGTCAAGCGGTCGCGAGGACTGCCTCGATCACCTCCGGTGCAACGTTGTCGGCCGCCACGATTGGTAGGTCACGCTTCACGAGCGATGGGCGAACCGTGCTCTGTTCAACTTCGGGCACGACGGTCGTTGCCGCTGCGGCGGCCTCGAACGTGAGCAGCTCGGTGTGCAACGCCGCGTGGGCGGTCCGCTTGGAGTCGTTGACGAGCAGGACGGTCAGATGGGTGGACAGCAGCAGCCACAGCGGTGGGATCGCAGCGATGACCATGGCTACGACGGAGTCGAGGTTGGTCACGCTGCCAGCGCCGAGGTAGGCGTGTACGACGTTGCCGGTGGCCGAGGTGAGCATCGACAGGATCATCAGCACCCAGGCGTAGGCCGCGCTTTTGCCCGAGAGGCTAACGGTACCTGCGGTGGCTGCGAGGACAAGGCCTTCGAGGACGATGGGCAGGAGCCATGCCTGGTAGTCGGGTACGCCGTGCGATCCGGCGAGGTCTGTCAATGCGACCACCGACATCGCGAATGCGCCCAGGTTGACGACGACAGTGGAGGCTGTTGAGACGTGCACCCATCGCGTTTTGGACAGGGTGCTGTGGATAGAATTGAACATGCCGGGGAGTACCTTTCCCTGGTGTGAGAGCCCCCGCAGAAGCTTTGACGGTGTCTGCGGGGGTTTCTATTTCGGTTACGCGCTCAGCTTGAGCACGGTCGGGCCGGGTAGCCCGAGGTTCATCATTTCGTCGAGCTTGTTGAGTGCGGCTGAGGCGATCTCGTGGTCGACGTGGGTGTAAATGTCGGTGGTGCCGAGGGTGGCGTGGCCACAGATTTTCTGGATGGTTTGCGGGTGGACGCCTGCTTCGGTGAGCAGGGTGACGGTGGTGTGGCGGGTTTCGTGGACGACGAGGTCGCGCGGCAGGCCGGCGGCGATGACGGCGTCCTTGAACATCTGCCATCCATAGCGGGGTGGAATCGGACGGGCTTCTTCGTATCGAGGATCGAAGAACACGAGGTTGTGGCGGTTGCCTGGGACGCCGCGAGTCTTGCGGGCTTGAACAGTGAGGAACGCGGCGAGCTGAGGAGTCAGGGGCAGCTTGCGGATCGAAGCCGAGGACTTGGGGCGTGAGAGGAACAGGGAGTCGACGAGGTGATGGACTTTGTAGTCGGGCCGGAAATCGAAGTATCCGTCCGGGCACCGGAAGCCGCGGATCTTGCGGCAGGGCCAGCCGTTGTCGGGGTGTTCATCGCCGCAGCCGTGCAGCTTGTGGAAGCTCTGGAGCTGCCAGGTGACGTCGACTGTGCCGTTGGTGCCTTCGGCGTTGGTGGGGAGGTCGACGCGGTCCCAGGTCAGTCCGAGGCTTTCACCCATGCGTACGCCCGTAAACAGCAGCACTGCCAGGACGACGGTGAAGTCGCTCTGGCTGTCGTAGGCGGTCCGTAGCAGGTTCATCGCCTGGGTCGCTGTCATGGCGCGTCGGTTGGACGGCAGCGCCTTCGGCGGTGTCGCAATCTCGGCGACGGAACGGTCGACACGTTCACGCTTGAGGGCATCGCGCAGGCTCGCGTGCATGATGCGGTGTGCCAGCCGCGAGGTGGAGATGCCGTCGTAGCGACCCGAGCTGCCTTCACGGACGCGGATCACGATCGCGTCATACATGTTGTCGAGGTCGTCGACGGTGAGGCGGCGCAGCTGGATGTCGCCGATCAGCTCGATGATGTGGTGGTTGATGACGGACTTGTAGGACGAGACGGTCTTGGGTGCAGACCTGCGGGCGACGATGTCGGTGAGCCAGGTGCGCATCCACTCCTCGACCGATCCGCGTTCGCCGGTCGGCGAGAGGCCCGACAGTGCGCGGTTGTACATCACGCGCAGCTTGTCGAGGGCCTGGCTGTAGTCGGTGGATGTGGCTTCGAGCCGGGGTCCGCCGGTCGGGTTCTTCTGTCGTGCCCGGTACACCTTCTTGGTCTTGTCGAAGGTGCAACTCGGTGCACCGTTGGGGACGCGGCGGATCAGCTTGGTCACTGGTTCTCTCTGGGGATGAATGGGTTTTCCGGATTAATTACCCGGATGAATTACTGGGCAGTTATTGGCAACTACCCATTTCCTACTACCCATAAATACTACCCACATCTATTCGCACGCAACTGCGATCTACACCCTGCAACTACACCCATGACCTGGCGTTTTGCTGCGGCGAATTTCTCTGAAATGCCTGGATA
This sequence comes from Nocardia sp. FBN12, assembly GCF_054031145.1. NCBI lineage: Bacteria > Bacillati > Actinomycetota > Actinomycetes > Mycobacteriales > Nocardiaceae > Nocardia > Nocardia sp. FBN12. The sequence goes on along the minus strand of NZ_CM132926.1, from coordinate 161,707 downwards.
GCGCTATTCCGCATGACTCTTAATCAGCGGGTTCGGGGTTCAAGTCCCTGATGGCGCACAACAGGAAGCCCTTGACCAGGTCCAACGGTCAGGGGCTTCCTTCGTTTCCCTGTCGAACCGGGCCGCCGCCAAGAAATAGCCACCGGGATCGAGATCCACTGCAGCCGTATCGTTGTGGCGCGGTCCAGCACGCATCCAGCTATATTGCCTCTGTGCACGCCGGATCGATTCACGAGTCGCTGCCATTCGCCGTGAATCCCGCACTGACAGCGACAATCACGGCCGGCCGCTGGTGACCACGCCGGAGGACGACGAACCACGCCGTGACGGCGAGCTGGCGATGCTGGCCGAATTCTGCCGCGGCGACCAGCCATACCTGTGGGTTCAGGGCGCACCGTGGGCGGGCAAGACTGCGTTGCTGTCGACGTTCGTGCTGAACCCGCCACCGGATCTCACCGTGATCGGGTTCTTCGTCACCAATCGGCTCTCAGCCCAGCGTGACCACACCGCCTTCACCACCGCGGTCCTCGACCAGCTCGCCATCTTGCTACCCGACCGCCGGGATCAGATTCTCACCGCGGCGGTCCACCGCGACGGCCTGCGCGCCGAACTGCTCACCGTCGCCGCCGACCGCGAAGCCGCCGCCGGACGACAGCTGGTGCTGGTGGTCGATGGCCTCGACGAGGACCGCGGACACCCGCCGATCATCAGCCTGCTGCCCACACAGGTCTGCGGCAACCTCCGCGTCATCATCTCGAGTCGGCGCGGAGCACGCCTGCCCATCACCCACGACCACCCACTGGCCGCCGCTTCGCGCTACCAGCTCCCCGACTCCGCGTTCGCCGCCGACATCCGCGAACTGGCCGTCACCGAACTCGAAAGCCTGCTGAACGGGCCCGCCCGCCACCGCGCGCTGCTCGCACTGATCACCGCGGCCAACGGTCTCACCATCGGCGAACTCGAAGAACTCACCGACCTGGCACCGTCCGAGATCCACCCGCTGCTCGACGACATGACCGGGTGGGGTTTCCGGGCCGTCACCGCCACGGACGGCGACAACCCTGCCGATCCGGTGTACACACTCGCCCACGAGACCCTGGTCGAGATCGCCCAACGACGCCTCGGTACCCAGCTGATGGCCGCGAGCCGCGACCGACTGCACGAGTGGGCGCAGAGCTACCGCGACGAACACTGGCCACCATCCACACCGGAATTTCTGCTGCGTCGCTATTTCACCATGCTGCAAACGACCGACGATGTGGCCCGAATGGTCATGTGCGGTACCGATCTCGCACGCCGACAGCGCCTGCTCGAGCTGTCCGGCGGTGACGCCGCAGCGTTCACCGAGATCCTCACGAGCCAGGATTCCGTCGCTGCTCAGCAGGACCCCGAGCTGATCGCGATGGTGCGTCTGGCCATCCACCGCACTCATCTCCGCGACCAGAACAGCACGACTGCGCCCGGATTTCCCGTCGTATGGGCACTTTTGGGGCAGGTCGACCGGGCCGAGGCCATCGCCCGTTCCCAAACCGACCAGCAGACGAAGAATCAAGACCCCCGGTCGCTGGCGTCGGTAGCCGAAGCGACCGCCGAATACGGTGACCTCGACCGCGCCGAAACCATCGCCGACTCCATCACCGACCCCGAGTATCGGGCGTCGGCGCTGGCAGTGGTGGCCGGGGTCATAGCAGCCGCCGGCGGCATCGATCGCGCGTCCACCCTGATCGCGCGCGCCGAGACCATCGCCGACTCCATTACCCAGCCAAGGGAGCAGGCGTACGCGCTGACGTCGGTAGCTGAGGCCGCGGTCAAGGCCGGTGACCTCGACCGAGCGGCCGCCTCGATTGTGCGCGCCGAAACCATCGCCCGTTCCATCACTGACCGCTATGCACACGCGTCGACTCTGGTGTCGGTGGCCGTCGCCACCGCGAAAGCCGGTGATCCCGAGCAGGCTGAGGCCGTCGCCAACGCCATCACCGACCCCGAGCGCCGGGCACGGGCGCTGGTGTTGCTGGTCGAAGCCGCGGTTGAGGCAGGTGACGCTGACCGCGCCCAAACCATCGCCGACTCCATCGACTACGACTATTGGCAAGCGAAGGGACTGGCGTCGGCGGCCGGAGCAGTAGCCAGGGCAGGTGACCTCCGCCGGGCGGCGACATTGATCACACGCGCCGAGACCATCGCCGATTCCCTGACCAAGCTCGAACTGCGGGCGTGGGTGCTGGTGTCGGTAGCGGAAACCGCAGCGAAAGCCGGCGATTTCGATCGCGCGGCCGCCCTGATCACGCGCGCCCACATGATCGCCCACTCGATCCCCGCCGACTCCTGGCTGATGCTCGGCCAGCAGGCGCGGGTGCTGGTGTCGGTGGCTGACGGTGCTGCCAGGGTCGGCGACTTCGCCCGCGCCGAGTCGATCGCCAACTCCATCGGCGTGGTCAGACACAAGGTATGGGCATTGGCGTCGGTGGCTGAAACCGCCACGAGGGCCGGCGATTTCGATCGCGCAGCCGCACTGATCACGCGCGCCGAAGCCATCGCCCGCTCGATCCCCGACCCGTCCCGGCAGGAACGCACCGTACATACCTTGACTTCGGTGGCCGCCGCCGCGATCGATGCTGGTGATCGCGATGGAGCACGCGCGCTGATCGCCCGCGCCGATGCCATGAGCCGCACGATCACCAGCCATGACGAAAAGAAACAGGCCTTGTCTTGGGTGGCCATCGCCATCGCGAAGACCGGCGAATTCGACCGAGCTACGGCCGTCGCCGAGTCCATCGCCGATCTCTACACGCAGGCGACGGCACTGAAGTCGGTGGGTGAAATCGTTGGAAGGCCGGTGAATTCGACCGAGCGGAAGCGTTGATCGCGCGCGCTGCGGACATCGCCCGCACCCTTACGCTGTCCGCACAGCAAAACCGCTACCAACGGGCGAGGAGTCTGGAGTCATCTGTCCGGGTAGCAGCTAGGACCCTCGACTTCGACCGCGCCCGAACCGCCGCCGAGACCGGCGACCTCGACGGCGCCGGAACTCTCGCCGACTCCCTGTCCGACACCGAGCAGCAGGCGCGCGTTCTGGTGTCGATGGCTGACGCGGTAGCTACGGCCGGCGATGTCGATCGAGCAGACGCGTTGATCGCACGTGCCGAAACGATCGCCCACGCCGTTCACACCAGCAGCGCCATTCGCAACAACCTCGAGCAAGCGAGAGCTGTGCGCGTCCTGGGGTTGGTGGCTGATGCCGTAGCCAGCATCGGTGATGTCGACCGCGCACGCGACTTCATCGGACGGGCCGAGGTTGTCGCCAACGCCATTACCGACGCCCACCAGCAAGCGAGCGCGCTGGTGTCGGTGGCGGAGTCCCTCGCCATGACCGGTGATGCCGATCGAGTCAGCGCGTTGATCGGGCGAGCCGAGGCCCTCGCCCACTCCATCAGCAACCGCTACACACAGGCGCGGATTCTGGTGTCGGTGGCGGAAGCCGCAGCCAAGATCGGCGACGTCGACCGAGCAGAATCCATCGCCGAATCCATCGATATCCTCGCCACCCCTGACGAGCATGCCCAAGCTCTCCTCGCGGCAACGGCGACTCAGGATTCGCGTCGCCGCACGCATGCGGTGGCACGGGCCTTGCGGATCACCGACTGGCACGTTCCGATCAGGCACCTGATCGAGATAGCACCCGAGGCCACCGCGGCTGTCGTCGCCGAGCTCGACGCCGTAACAAGACTTGATGCCTCGTAGATCAGGCCCTCCGCACCACTTGCCGTCGGCGGCTTCTTGCCGAATCAGCCTTCAGGCCAAGATATTTCGTCGCGCGGCGGCGAGATTGGCAATCAGTTCCGCACGCGTCTGGGACTCGTGCGCGACCCACGCGGGCTGGCCAGGACCGCTACGCCAGGATTCGCCGAGCGGGCTGTTGTCGACGGTGTCGAAGCCGAATTGGTCGTACAGCCGTGTCACGAGATCCACCGCCTCGGGAAAGTCACTCGACGCCGACAACGCCAGCCGCCCCGGAGTCCCCGCAGGTCGACCCGCTGTGGTGATGCGCGGCGCCTGGATATGCGTGAAAGCCTTGACCACCTTGGACGTCGGCAGGTGATCCTGGCGCAGCTCGTGCACCGTCTTCGCGCCTGATTCGACCGCCGGGAACCGGCCGTCGCGCCACGCCATGTAGTTGTTCGTGTCGAGGACGATCTTTCCCGCGAGCTGGTCGACGGGCATGTTGTTGACCAGCTCGAGCGGGACAGCCACCACGACGAAGTCACCGGCCGCCGCGGCCTCGGCCGCACCCGCGGCGCGCGCCGACGGACCGAGTTCGGCGATCAGGTCACGGAGGGTCTCGGGTCCGCGGGAGTTGGCGATGACGATGTCGTAGCCGTTCGCGATGGCCGCACGGGCGATCTGGCTCCCGACCTCGCCTGCGCCGATGATGCCGATAGTTGTCACGGTGCCTTCCCCGGAAATGGTGTCAGCGCGCGAAGGCGCGGTCGATCATCTGCAGCACCGCGCTCTTCGCACGCTGTAGCTCGTCGTCACCGATGCCTGACTTGTGCAGGAATTCGATTCCCTGCATGACAGCGATCAGTGCGCGGGCAGTCTGCTCCGCATCGATGTCGGCATCGATTTCACCCGCCTCCTCAGCCAGACCGAGCTGCCGAACGAACAGTTCGAGCGTGCCGTTATAGGCCTGGCAGGCCATCGCCCTGACCTGCTCGTCTTGTGAGCTCAGCGCCGCGGCGCTGTTGGCCATCAGGCAGCCTTGCGGTGGTAGCTCCAGGCGGCCGCCGTCCTCGAAGGTGACCGCCGAGGCGACTGCGTGCCATGGGCTCGGGTCGGCAGCAAGAGCGCCCTCGAGTCCAGCGGACTGACGGGCGCAGTAGTCCTCCAGAATCCGGACGAACAAGTCGTGCTTGTTGCCGAACGCCCCGTACAGGCTCTGCGTCCCGACCCCGGTCGCGTCCGTCAGGTCCTGGACCGACGTGGCGGCGTAGCCATCGCGCCAGAACCTCGATCGCGCGGCAGTGAGCACAGTCTGCTCGTCGAACTTCCTCGGCCTGGCCATCTCTCGACCGTAGCAGTTATGGAGGGAGCATTCAATAATTGACAAAGTCCAGACGCGTCTGCAATTTTTGAGGGAACACTCCATAACTCGAAAATCAAGGATGACGCACATGGCGACAGGACCACTCGAAGGCAAGACCGCGCTGGTGACAGGCGGATCCAGGGGCGTCGGCGCGGGCATCGTCGCCCGATTGGCCGCCGACGGGGCACGGGTGGCATTCACCTACGCGAACGCCAAGGAGAGCGCGCACGACGTAGTCACCGCCGTGGCCGCGACAGGGGGCGTCGCCCACGCGATCCGCGCGGACAGCCTGGCCGAAGAGGATGTCGTGTCCGCGGTCGCGCACACGGTCGACCGGTTCGGCGGGCTCGACATCCTGGTCAACAACGCCGGCGTCGGAAGCTTCACCGAGATCACCGAGCTGACGATGACTCAGATCGACGCGATGCTGGCAGTCAACGTGCGGTCGGCGATCGTCGCGATCCGGGAATCGCTGGCACACTTGGGCGAAGGCGGGCGGATCATCAACATCGGCAGCATCAACGCCGACCGCATGCCGTTCCCCGGCGGGTCGATCTACGCCATGACCAAGGGCGCACTGTCGAGCCTGACCCGCGGACTCGCCCGCGAGCTCGCCCCGCGCGGAATCACCATCAACAACGTGCAGCCGGGCCCGGTCGACACCGACGCCAACCCGGCCGATGGGCCTGCCGCGTCGGCCATGCTCGGCGTGATGGCGGTCGACCGATTCGGGACCACGGCGGAGGTCGGCGCTTTCGTTTCCTTCCTCGCCGGGCCCGAGGCGGCCTACATCACGGGCGCCAGCTTGAACATCGACGGCGGATTCGGCGGCTGACGGTGCGGTGTTAAGATCATGCGTCCGAGTTCGACGTGGTGCGAGAGATTGGGAGGTGAGTTGATGTTCGCGGTGAAGACCGCTGCCCTGTGCAGCGCCCGGACCATCCTCACGTCCCGGGCCCCGGTCTGACGGACTTCCCTCGCCGATAGCGGCGCGAGCCAATCGGCTCGCAGCCGGTTCGGCGTTCAAGCCGGGGCCCCTTTCCCAAGGGTCTCACTATGTATTCATCTTCTCCGTCCTCATCCGATCTATCCGCTCTCGGTTGGGACGACTCGTTCGCCGCGCTGTTCGTAGCGCACGCGATTGCTGGTCTCGTTCCGGCTCGCGTGGTGCGGGTCGACCGCGGCCGCTGTGACACATTGACCGCGTCGGGTCCCGTCCGCGCGGCCAGCGCGGCCGTGGTCTCCCTCGACCCCGCCCATACTGTGTGCACAGGCGACTGGGCAGCGCTGCGGCTGGAGCCGGAGCCGGAACTGGTGGCGCTGCTGCCACGGCGCAGCGCGATCACCCGGGCCTCGTCGGATCGAACCTCCCACCAGCAGGTCTTGGCTGCCAACGTCGACACCGTCGCCATCGCTGCCTCGCTCGCGGCACCGCTGAACGCGGGCCGGGTCGAGCGGCTACTCGCGCTGGCCTGGGACAGCGGTGCGAAACCGGTCGTCGTACTCACCAAGGCCGACGTCGTCGACGATCTCGACGCGGCCGTGGCCGCGCTCACCTCGCTGGCACCCGGCGTGGACATCGTCACCACCAGCGCCACGACAGGTACAGGTCTAGACCTTCTGTCGACGGTGGTGACCGGGACCACGGTCTTGCTCGGCCCGTCGGGTGCGGGAAAGTCCACGCTCGCCAACGCCCTGCTCGGTCGAGAGCATATGGATACCAACGAAGTTCGGGCCGGCGACGGCAAAGGCCGGCACACCACCGTGCATCGCGAGTTGCTGCCGCTGCCCGGCGGCGGGTGCTCATCGACCCGAAACGGAGAAAACTGTTTTGAGCACTCAGAACAACTGGACCACCCGCGCCGAGACCGACGGCGACATCGCGCGATCCGCAAGATCAACCTCGCCGCGTTCGACACCGCCGAGGAGGCCGACCTCGTCGACGCTCTGCGCGCCGATCCGGCGTGGATAGGCAGCTTGTCGATCCTCAGTGCCGGACTCGACGGCGAGCCCGTCGGTTACGCATTGCTGACCCGCTGTCACGTCGACGACACCCCGGCGCTCTGCCTGGGACCGTGCGCCGTGCTGCCCGAATACCACAGGACCGGGGCGGGCTCCGCTGCCATCCGTGCCGCGCTCGAGGCCGCTGAGCAGGCGGGCGAGCACTTCGTGATCGTTCTCGGACATCCGACCTACTACCCGCGGTTCGGGTTCACCCGCGCCTCGGAGTACGGCATCCGGCTCAGTATCGATGTCCCCGACGAGGCATTGATGGCACTGAGCCTCGGCTCCGAACAGCTGCCCAGCGGCACCGTCCGCTACGCAGCCCCCTTCGGCATCTAACCGAGCAGCTCCCCTCCGCCCTATCCCGAACAGACCGCATCCCGGCAGTTACCACAACCGCCGGGATGCGGTCGTTGCGCTGCGGGCCGCCCGCCGGACAACAGTCACGATCTCGTTATCGGATTGCCACGGACAAGCCAGCGCTCGAACGCTCAGCACCCGATTCAGACTCCCCCGAGCTGCGCAAACCCTCGTAAAACCCGATTCGGGCAAACTTTTTTTGTGACGGCGACCACGCAGTTCGGAGTTCTAAACCTCCTGCGTACATAACGATTCTGCAACCGCCCGGCAAGAAAACAAGATCGGCAGCGTTTGCCGTTCAAGTTCCGTTTACCTTGCGTTAACCAGTCGTGACCATTCTGTCATCAGGTCACAAACGGACCTGCGGTTTGGTTAGCCCGGAAGTATCCAACCTCCGATAGCACCGAACAGCGCGTGGTCTCCCCGCAGCCAGCTGTGGAGCACCGTGCGACGCCAGCGATGAACAGCCATCGAGCGTTCGTCCCCCGACAGTGTCGCACCTTCCCCATACAGACAGAAACAACGCATCGCCTGACCGGCGTGTACTCCCGTGCGCGCTGCGCGATCCATCGCGCCCTTTGCAGGGCCTGCGTCGCCAGACAGAGATGAAGGAACAGAAAAGACATGCTCAACAAAGACAAGCTCAGCACCGTTATCGGCCGTCGCTCGCGCCGTGAGGCGTTCACCGTGGCGGTCGCCGCGGTCGGCCTGGTCGCCGTAGCCGCGTCCTCCGCCGTCTCGTTCGCCGACGACAGCGTCCCCGAGCGTGCCGCCATGGTCGTCGAGCAGGCGGAGAACATCCCCGCTGCCGCCGCACCCGCCATCCAGGCCATCCCGGCACCGGCCCCCGCGCCGGAAGCCGTCCCCGCGCCTGCTCCCGAGGCCGTTCCCGCCCCGATGCCGGAACCCGCCCCCGCGCCGAAGGTCTACGAGAACAACCTCGACGGCTGGATCCGTGAGGCGCTCGACATCATGGCCGCCAAGGGCATCCCCGGCAGCTACGAGGGCATCCACCGCAACATCATGCGCGAGTCGACCGGCAACCCCCAGGCGATCAACCTCTGGGACTCCAACGCCGCGATGGGCATCCCCTCCAAGGGCCTGCTCCAGGTGATCGACCCCACCTTCGCGTCCTTCCACGTCGAGGGCACCCCCTTCGACGTCTGGAACCCGGTGTCCAACATCGTCGCGGCCTGCAACTACGCGGCCAACCGCTACGGCTCGATGGACAACGTCAACTCCGCCTACTGAGCGGACAAGGCGCGAAAGCGCCTCATAAGACCACCTGACGGGCGAACGCCCGCGCCCCGGTTATCGTGTCGACCGGAAGCGCGGGCGTTCGTCGTAGAATCGCCCTCGTGCCAGACAGCGCCGATCAGGCACCCGATCACGCGCATTCCGACGCGGCTACCGCCAGCCGCGTCGCCAAGGCCCGCCGCATGGCCGCCTACGCGTGGTCACGTGACATTCGCAGCGCCGAACTCCTGGCCCTGCCCGCCGCGACCCTGCGCAAGCTGGCCCGCGCCGCCGACACCAACCCACCGAGCACTGGCGAGACCTGGCAGGTGGTCGCCGACCTCCTCGACCAGAAGGACGCCTGGGCGGCCCGCAACCCCGAGCACTCCGGCGCGGTGCGCACGCACGCCGACGAGAAGCTGCTGTGGGTGAAACCGCCGGTCAAGCCATGGGCAGCGGAGTCCTAGCGGCTCAGGCGAGCAACAGCCCGACGGCCAGGACGAGCATGATCACCGCGATCAGCGAATCCAGGACCCGCCAGGCGATCGGGCGCGCGAAAAGCGGACCGAGCCGGCGCGCACCGTAGCCGAGGGCGACGAACCAGAGCACGCTGGCGAGCATGGCACCCGCGGCCAGGAACCAGCGGTCAGGCGACGCGTAGGTGCTGGCGAAGGACCCGAGCAGGACCAGCGTGTCGAGATACACGTGCGGATTGAGCCAGGTCAGCGCGAGACAGGTGAGAACGGACGCGCCGACGGCCACCGAGGCACCCGCCGCTTCGGCGATCAAAGCCGACGAACCGAGTGCGCGGCGAGCCGCCAGCAGCGCGTAGCCGATCAGAAACGCCGCCCCCGCGTACCGGGCAATGGTCAGCACCGCCGGAAACGACTCGACAACCCTCCCGAACCCGGCCACTCCCGCGCCGATCAGCACGATGTCGGACACCGCGCACACCGCGATCACCGGCAACACATGCTGCCCGCGCACGCCCTGGCGCAGCACGAAGGCGTTCTGGGCGCCGATGGCCACGATGAGCGAGAGGCCGAAGCCCAATCCGGAGAGGGCGGCCAGCGCCGCCGATGATGCCGTCACAGTATCGACGCTAAGAGATCGTCAATTTTCAGTCCAGCTAATGATTCTTCACAACCATTAGAGTTGCTTAGGTGGACCTCCAACTGGACCAACTGCGTGCTCTCAATGCTGTCCTCACCGAGGGCACCTTCGACGCGGCCGCACGCCGCCTCAACCTCACCCCGTCGGCGGTCAGCCAGCGAATCAAGGCGCTGGAGGAATCAGCCGGACGCGTGTTGGTGCAACGCTCGAAACCGGTGCGCCCCACCGAATCCGGGCTCGCCGTGCTGCGCCTGGCCCGGCAGGTGGAGTTGCTCGCGGGCGACACCGCGCGCGAACTCGGCGATGCCGACCGGCCCGCCGACCGGCCGATCCGCATCCCGATCGCCGTCAACGCCGACTCGCTCGAATCCTGGGTGATGCCCGCGCTCGCGAGCGTGCCCGTGGGCATCACCTTCGACCTGCATCGCGAGGACGAGGAACACACCACCCGGTTGCTGCGCGACGGCACGGTGACGGCCGCGATCACCGCGACCGCGACACCGGTCCAGGGCTGCACCGTGACCCCGCTCGGCGCGATGCGCTACCGCCCCACTGCGACACCACAATTCGTCCGCACCTGGTTTCCGGACGGCCCGACCCCGGCCGCCTACACCCACGCCCCCATCGTGCACTTCGATCGCAAGGACGATCTCCAATTCCGTCAGCTACGCCGCCGCGCTCGTCGCCAGGTCGACCCACCCGGTCACTACGTGCCGTCGTCGAGCGCGTTCGTCGACGCGGTACGACTCGGCCTCGGCTGGGGCATGCTGCCCGACCTGCATATCGAGAAAGACCGCACCGCAGGCACTTTGGTGAACATCGACGGGGACGCTCACATCGACGTCCCGCTGTACTGGCAGCAGTGGAAGCTGCACTCCCCCGCCCTCACCGCCGTCGCCACCGCGATCGCCGCGGCCGCGGCGTCAACTCTGATTACCCGCTGACGGTTATTCGGGGTCCGGGACCACGGACAGACCCCACATGTTGGCGCAGCTGGTACACACCCACGTCCCGTTCATCTCCTTGTAGATGTGCTTGTCATCGCAAGCGGGACAGTTCAGCCAGTCACCCATGAGCAGATCCTTGTGAATTAGCGAGCAGCGGAAAGGAATTCGATCAGTACGCGATTGACCTCATCGGGTCGCTCTAGATACCCGTAGTGCCCACACCGTTCGATCTCGGCATAGGTGGCCGTCGGGATCGCCTCGGCGACCTCCTGACAGAACCGCGGCGGCACCATCTGATCATCGGCGAACCCGACCACCAAACTGGGCACCGAGATCGCCCGGTAGGCCGCGCGCCGATCCTGCGACCGATCCATCCCCGCCTGCGCCCGCGTCCCGGGAGTTCCCTTCCCCGCGGTGAATTCGAAGATATCGAGCCACTCCTGCGCCTTGGCCGGATCGGCCAGGGTGTGCGGCGACAGATTCTGCATCGCCTTCACCGCGGCCGCGTACTCCGGCGGCAACTGAATCCCCTTGTCGTACAACGCCTGCTCGCCCTTGCTGAGGGTGCTCGTCACGGGATTCGGCCGCGCGGTGGCGGCGAACATCACGGCCTTGCGCAGCAGTTCCGGCCGAGCGAGCGCGAGTTCGGCGACGATCCGCGACCCCATCGAGGTACCGACCACATGCGCCGGCGCCCCGAGGTGCTCGATCAGCGCGGCGGTGTCCCCGACCAGCTGCGCCATGGTGATCCCGGCCGCCGACTCCGACGACGGCGCGATCCCCCGATTGTCGACGGTGGCAACGGCGAACCCCGCCTTGACCAGGGCGGGCACCTGATAGGTGCGCCAGACCCGACCAGGACTCCCGCTACCCATCACGAGCAGGACAAGTGGTCCCGAACCGGTGACGTCGTAGTTGAGCTGGATGCCGTTGAGAGCAGCGAGAGGCATAGCTCAACTTACCGCGACGGCAACCACGCACCGACCGCGACCATCGTCAACTCGGCGCAGCGCTACGGCTCTCGCTCGCCACGATCACCTTCTCCGCGAGCGAACGCAGCGCCGCGCTCTCCGCGTCTGTCATCCGGTCGACGAACAGCTCCCGCACCAATTCGACATGCTCGGGCGCGGCCTCGCGCAGCACCTGGCGGCCGGCGTCGGTCAGCGAGACGACGATTCCGCGGGCATCATCCTCGGCGGGCACTCGATCGACGAGTCCACGCGCCGCCATCCGGGCCAGTTGTTTGGACAATCTGGACTTGTCCCAGCAGACCTCGGCGGCCAGCTCCTTGGCCCGCAGACATCCGCCGGGCGCCGCCGACAGCGGGACCAACAGCTCGTAGTCGGGCATCGACAGTCCGTGTTCGCCCAGCCCGGCGGCCAGCACGGCGTCGAGTCGCTGACGCATGAGAATGTAGGACTGCCAGGTCTGCTGCTCTTCTTCGGACAACCATCGGGGCACGGGAATGATTCTAGGCCGTAGTTGGTTGACATGGAAACCAAACGAACAGCTTCCAGGAGGCACCCCATGCCAGCTATCACCGTCGACGACATCATGGTGCTGCCCCGGCTGCCGCGCCCCGATGTCACCGAGACCCAGCGCCCGGTGCGCCAGATCGTCATCGCCGCGCGCCAGCAGGAGGGCGCCGGATTCGAGGTGACCCGGCCGTTCCCCAGCGTCGACCTGCGCTCGGCCGACCCGTTCATCCTGCTCGACCAGATGGGCCCGGTGGCCTACGAGCCGTACGAGGCCAAGGGCGCACCGTGGCATCCTCACCGCGGTTTCGAGACCGTGACGTACATGCTCGACGGCACCATGGTCCACCACGATTCCCAAGGTGGTGGCGGCACCATCGGCGAGGGCGATACACAGTGGATGACCGCGGGCTCGGGCATGCTGCACGACGAACTGCCCGAGGAGAAGCTGGTGATCTCCGGCGGCACGTTCCACGGAATCCAGCTGTGGGTCAACCTGCCGCGCTCGAACAAGTTCGCCACCCCGCGCTACCAGGATCTGCGTGCGAGCGAACTGACGCTGGTCAGCTCACACGATGGTGGTGCGCTCGTGCGCCTCATCGCCGGTGAGTTCGCCGGCTTCGCCGGCCCCGGTTCCACCTACACCCCGATCGCCTACGCCCACGCCTCGCTCGTACCCGGCGCCCAGCTGGCGACACCGTGGCCCAAGGACTTCACCGCGATGGCCTATGTGCTGTCGGGCAGCGGCACGGTCGGCGTCGATCGCAGGCCGATCAGCGCCGGGCAGCTGGTGGTCTTCGGCAAAGGCGATGCCATCACGCTGACCGCCGATCGCACCCAGCACAGCTCCACCGGCGACCTCGAGGTCCTCTTGCTCGGCGGAACTCCGTTGCGCGAACCGGTGATTCAATACGGGCCGTTCGTGATGAACACTCGCGAGGAAATCATCGAGGCGATGGAGGATTTCAACGCGGGCCGAATGGGCACCATCCCGGCCGAACACCTGACCGGACGCAGGCTGGGTGAATAACCGACCGCGACTCGCGTCGAATCCTCGGGTCGCGTGCGGTTGACAATCGGTCGCCCCGTCACAAAGGTGGACGGGGCTACCGGCCACATCGTGGCCGTGACCACACCCGAACCGCAGCAGACATAGAGGAATTCATGAACGTTCGTCGGCTCACCGTCAGCCTTGCCGCCGTAGGGCTCGCCCTGATCGCCGCTCCCGTCGCCAGCGCCAACCCGTTCGCGGGCTCGGCGGGCACCGGATCGTCGAGCTTCGACTCCATTCTCGGCGCGACCGGCTCGGCCAACCTGGTCCAGTCCGGTTCCGCCGGTGGCGCGTTCCGCAGCTGCGACGACGCGATGGCCGCCGGCCGCGCGCCGCTGTTCCGCGGTGAGGCGGGCTACTCGCCGCACCTGGACCCCGACGGCGACGGCCTGGCCTGCCCCACGCAGTAACGACACAAAAAACACCCGATGTGACTCGTTGGCACATCGGGTGTTTTTATTGTCCAGCCAGCTGATTCAGCGGCGGAAGATCTTGATCAGGACCAGGCCGGCCACGAGGGCGCCCGCTCCGATCAGCGTGTATTTGACCTTCGGCTCGTTGAACTTGGCGACCACCATCGTCTTGGTGTCGTCCGCGATCCGTTGCGGATCCGCGCGCACCGCCAGTTCGTCGAGCGTGGTCGCCAACCGGGTACGCGCGATCTCGATCTCGCGTTCGATCCGGTCGGTGTCGTCCTTGGCCACCGTCACCTCCAGGTAAATGTCTGCTGCTCGTCACCGAGTCTATCCATGCGCCGTGTCGGACCGGTCGGTTACCGTGCGGTGGTGACCGACAACCAGCGCCTCTCCCCCGGAGACACCGCCCCCGAATTCACGCTGCCCGACGCCGACGGCAACGACGTGTCGCTCTCGGACTACCGCGGCCGCAAGGTGATCGTCTATTTCTACCCCGCCGCCAGCACGCCCGGCTGCACCAAGCAGGCCTGCGATTTCCGCGACAATCTGGCCGAGCTGGGCGGCGCCGGCCTCGACGTCGTCGGCATCTCGCCCGACAAGCCCGCCAAGCTGGCCAAGTTCCGCGACAACGAGGGCCTGACCTTCCCGCTGCTCTCGGACCCCGAGCGCGAGGTGCTCAAAGAATGGGGCGCCTTCGGCGAGAAGATGATGTACGGCAAGACCGTGACCGGTGTGATCCGCTCGACGTTCGTGGTCGACGAAAAGGGCAAGATCGAGGTCGCCCAGTACAACGTCCGGGCCACCGGGCACGTCGCCAAGCTGCGCCGCGATCTGTCGGTCTAGTCGCCGAACGTGGCGATGAAGACCTCGTAACCGTCCAGCAATCGAGCCAGGCCGAATTCGAAATCGGCTATCTCCCAGTCGATATCGTCATCGTCGAACGCGGCGCTGGAGAGGGCGGCCGACACCGAGGGAAAGCGCTGCGGGTCGAGCACCCTGGCCATCACCGAGGCGAAGTCGCCGCCCTCTTCCTCCTGGAGGTCCCGGAGGAAGCGCCGCTTACCGACCACGAACATCGACACGTTCAGCACCAGCTGCAGCTTGACCGGATCCGGCGCGCTCGCCTGCGCGAGCACCTGCAGCGCGGTTTCGAGCCAGGCCATATTGTTCGGCCCCATCGGCGGCCTGCTCAGCGGGATGTCCAACCACCACGAATGACGGCCCAGACGCTCGAACTCGGCGCGCGCCCACTGCTCGAGGCCCGTCCGCCACGGTGTCCCGGCGACGATCTCGGGGGGCGGGCCGACCACGCGATCCATCAGCAGGTCGACCAGCGTGTTCTTGCTGTCGACGTACCGGTACAGCGACATGGCCGTGAAGCCGAGCTGCTTGGCGACCCGGTTCATCGACAGCGCCGCGAAACCCTCCGCATCGGCCACTTCGGTCGCGGCGTCGAGGATCTGATCCAGGGTGAGCGCCCGTTTCGGCCCCCGGCCGCCGGGCTGTTCGCGGCCCCACATCAGCTCGACCGCTTTCGGTAGTGCCCTGTCGCCGGACGTCATCTGCCTCCTCTGCTCACGTCGACTGTAACCCGCGGGCTCTTGCGCTCAAGAACTGTTTAGCCTATAAACTGTGTTTATTACATAAACAGTTTCTCGATCGGAGCGAACTCATGACACCCGACCAACCGCCCGCCCTCTCGATCCGTCGATTGCACAAAGCCTTCGGTGCGCACGTCGTCCTGGACGACCTCGACTTGGACGTTCGCGCGGGGACCGTCTTCGCCCTGCTCGGGCCCAATGGCGCGGGCAAGACCACCCTGGTCCGCATCCTGGCCACCCTCTCCAAGCCCGATCGCGGCGACGTAGAACTCTTCGAACACGACCTGGCGAAAGCCCCCGATACGATCCGGCGGCTGATCGGCGTCACCGGCCAGAACTCCTCCGTCGACGGCGTCCTCACCGGCACCGAGAACCTGCGCCTCACCGGCAGGCTGCTGCACCTCGGCAAGGATGAGACCCGGCGACGCGGCGACGAACTCCTCGCCCGTTTCGACCTCGTCGACGCCGCTGACAAGCCGGTCGCCTCCTACTCGGGCGGCATGCGGCGCAGGCTCGACCTCGCGATGAGCCTGATGGGCAAGCCGCGCATGGTCTTCCTCGACGAGCCGACCACCGGCCTGGACCCACGGAGCAGGCGCGATCTGTGGTCCGCCATCAGGGAATTGGCGGCCGAGGGGACCACGATCCTGCTCACCACGCAGTACCTGGAGGAGGCCGATCAGCTCGCCGACCGGATCGCCGTGCTCGACGGCGGCCGGATCGTCGCCGACGGCACCCCGGCCGAACTCAAACGCCTGGTGCCGGGCGGACACATCCAGTTCCGCTTCACCGACCGTGGACTGCTGACCGCCGCGACACGTGCGCTCGACACGGCCGCGGGCGCCCATCCCGACCCCGACCAACTGACCTTGCAGGTGCCGTCCGACGGCAGCGCCATCGAGATCAAGCGGCTACTCGACCGTTTCGCCGAGCTCGATATCGCGATCGAGCAGTTGACCGTCCATACTCCTGACCTCGACGACGTGTTCTTCGCGTTGACCGGTCAGCCTGGCCGAACCGAGGTCGCGGCATGAACGCCACTCGTACCCTGCAGGATTCGGCCACGATGCTGGACCGCAATATCCGCCACACCCTGCGCAGTCCCGACAGCATGATCATGACGGTGGTGCTGCCGGTAATGATCCTGCTGATGTTCGTGTTCGTCTTCGGCGGCGCCATGGACGTGGGTCCCGGCGCCTACATCGACTACGTGGTACCCGGAATCATCCTGCTGTGTGCGAGTTTCGGCTCGTCCACGACAGCGATCGCGCTGTCCATCGACGTGGCCGAGGGCATCATCGACCGGTTCCGCACCATGGCCATCGCCCGGTCCGCGGTGCTCACCGGGCATGTCGCCGAGAGCGTGCTCCGCAACCTGATCACCTCGGCGATCGTGATCGGGGTGGCGGTAGTGCTCGGTTTCCGGCCGACCACCGATCCGCTGCGCTGGCTCGGCGTATTCGGCGTGCTCGCGATGTTCGTGTTCGCGCTGTCCTGGTTGGCCGCCGCGCTTGGCTTGGTCGCACGGAGTCCGGAGGCGGCCAACGGTTTCACGTTCGTGTTCATGTTCCTGCCGTATGTGAGTTCGGCGTTCGTGCCGACTTCGTCGATGCCGACGTGGCTGCACTGGTACGCCGAGAATCAGCCGGTGACCCCGGTGATCGAAACGTTGCGTGGGTTGCTGATGGGCACGCCGATCGGGAACAGCTGGATACTCGCGGTGCTGTGGTGTGCGGGCATCGGGCTCGTCGGCTACATCGCGGCGGGGACGCTGTTCCGGCGGCAGTCCAGCGTCTGAGAACGACGAAGGGGCAGCGCGTACGCTGCCCCTTCGTTGTTCAGCCGATCAGTCGGCGGACGCCGTGTGCGGGCCGTCCGGCACGGGCGCCTGCGCGGGCTGCATCCCGAGCGGAATACCGGTGCCGGGCAGGGTCGGCGCGGCGGCCGGAATCTGCGGAACCGCGGGCACAGCGGGTTCGAGCGGGAGCGGATCCTCCTGTGGTGCGTCGCCGTACAGCTGGGTCGGGTAGTCGAGGGGGAACTCACCCGGGTTCACCAGTTGCGGATTCGGCGACATCGTCTCGTACGGCGCGAGGGTCGACTCCTCGGCCGGGCTCACCTGCAACCCGCTGCCCGAGCCGACACCGCCACTCGAGCCGGTCTCGACCGAGGCGGCTTCATGTGTCTGGGGGGCTTGCGGAATCATCGGCGCCGACGCGACACCGGGCTCCGACGACACGGCGGTGTTGTCGACCGCGGGCGGGCCACTGTTCATCACCGCATACGAACCACCCGCGACGAGCCCGCCGGCGAGGACACTCGCCGCCGCGGCGACCATCGCGGTCCCCCGCTTGGACCGGGTGCCGACCGAGATCGGCACCACGACCGTGTCGCCGAGCGCGACCAGCGCGGCACCGGCGGCGGGCGCGAACGGCGCCAACCGGCAGGGCAGCACGGGCACCCCGAATCCGGCGACCGCGTCGCGCACGGCGGGCGCGTCCGCCGACGAACCGATCAGCACCACCGCACCGGGCTTCACCGACGCCGCCTCGAACTGGTCCCACGCCGCCGACACCCCCGCGCGCAAGGCATCAGGTGTCGGCGCGCCGGTTTGCGAGTAGGCGGCGAGAACGCGGTGGCGACCCGGGTCGATCAGCGTCATCGCCTGGTGGCCGGGCACTGCCTCGTAGACCAGCAGATTGTCGAATTCGTCGAGCCAGGTCATCGCACCGGCCACGAACAGGTGTGCCGACTTCGCCGAAACCAGCGAGGCGGTACCCCATTCGGTCTCCGCCAGGCGGGTGACGATCGCGCGTCGCTCATTCGCGTCGCGGTAACTCACTGCCACCCCGGCGATCTCGTGCTCGTCGTCGAGTTCGGCGGCTATCGCGTCCAGCGCGGAGTGCACCGCGGCCGCCATTTCGGCCTTTCCGTCGCCACCGGCACGGACGGTGCGCCGCAGCAGCATCCGATCCGTGAGGGTGACGCCCGAGTCCGCGAACGCCACCGCGTGCACGGCTCCCCGCTCGGTGCTGACGCCGAGGGTTACCACAGATCCTGCTGCCACAAGTCTTGCCCTTCCCCTGTGCGAAACGGTGCGGGACGGGACCGCACAGGGTCCGTCTCTTCGCGGTAGGTCTGGTGCGGCGTGAGCTGTCCAGCCGCGAATAAGCATGCAGATAGACGCACACTTATCTGATGATTCGTCACCGGTCAGGGCGTGGATGGGTCGGGATATGAGCCAGTTGTTGACACGCTGTCGACAGAGTCGTATCGCGGATGTGTGTATACCGCTAGCCTGGATGGGTGGAAGTACACGCGCAGGCCCGGTCACCGCAGAGCCGTCCGGACCCTGCGCTGGAGTTGCAGGACGACCCGCAGGAGTTGATGCCGCGCAAGCGGCCGACCCAGGAGCGCAGCAAGCGCAAATTCGACGCGCTGCTGGCCTCCTCGCGTGAACTGCTGACCGAGGTGGGATTCGAATCGTTCACCTGTGAAGAGGTCGCGCAACGCGCCGAGGTGCCGATCGGCACGCTGTACCAGTTCTTCGCCAACAAGTACGTGATCGTCTGCGAGCTCAATCGGCAAGACCTTGTTGCGGTTTCCCGTGAGCTGGCCGACTTCCACGGTGAAGTGCCCTCGCTGGACTGGTTGCGGCATATGAACCAGTTCGTCGACCACATGGCGAACCTGTGGACCACCGACCCGTCGCGGCGCGAGGTGTGGTTGGCGATGCAGTCGACCCCCTCCACCCGGGCGACGGGCGCGCTGCACGAGAAGGAATTCGCCGCGGTGGTCTCGCAGATGCTGCGGCCGCTGACACCGCGCACGCCGCGTGCCCGGCGCACGATGATGGCCGAGGTGCTGGTGCACGTCGTGTACTCGATGCTGAACTTCTCGGTGCAGGAAGATCAATCGAACACCGACGCCGTCGCCGAACTCAAGCGGCTGATGGTGGCGTACTTGCTTGTCGCGGAAAAAGAATCGCGAACCGCCGAAGAGCAGTAGCGGTTCGCGATTCCTCAGTTCCGGCCGTCGATCAGATCGGCCAGTTCACCCGGGTCTTCCAGCACCACCATCGCCGCGGCGGTGTCACCGTCGTGGGTCAGCGACAGGTGTACTCGCGCCCGGGGCAGGAATTCCGCGGCGAGGCCGTGCAATTTGATGCTTGGCCTGCCCCAGGCGTCATTGACCACTTCGATCAGTGGATACGGGTTGTCGCCGATCTGGGGACTGCGGGCGAAGCGAGACGATGCCCAGGCTTTGAGCACCGCCTCCTTCGCGGCCCAGCGTGCGGCGAAGCTGCGGGCCGGGTCGGTTTGCTTGCTCTGGCAGTAGCGACGTTCACCAGCGGTGAATGTCTCCCTGAGCATGGTCGACCCGGGCCGTTGCAGCTGTTCGGAGAACTCGGAGATGGTCACCAAGTCCAAGCCGATACCGAGAATCGTCACAAAGCGGCAGCCTACGACGCTTCGGTCGGCTGCGGGGCGATTTGCCCGGTGCCGCAACCCCATCCGCTCGCGCTGTAGACACCGTCGCTGTCGAGACGAGCCTGCGGCGAGAGCAGCATGTCGGCCTCGAGCTGACGGATCTGCTTGGCCGGCGTGCCATCGGCGCCCAGTCGACGATCGGCCGGCTTCTCGTACAGTGCCGACCCGCCGCACATGGCCTCGGCGAACCGCTGCCTGCCCGCGAGCTGACGCGTCTGCGCCCGCTCCTGGTACTCCGCCCGCGCGGCCGGTTCGATCGCGGCGAGGAACGCCTGCGGGTGAACCACCGCGAGCAGCCCGGATACGTGACCGAAGCCGAGCGAGGTCACCAGACCCGCCTTCAGGGCGAACTTCTCGCCGAAGCGCAGCGGCTCACGCGCCCACACCAAGTGCGGGTAGCCCGCCATCTTCTCGTCGACACAATCCAGGCTCCGGTTCGGCGGCACCACACCGTTTTCCAGCACCTGGCACAGGCCGATCAGCTGGAACGCCGCCGCGCCACCCTTGGCGTGGCCGGTGAGGCTCTTCTGCGATACCACGAACAGCGGTGCGCCCTCGGTGCGACCCAGCGCGCCCGCCAGCCGCTCGTGCAGCTCCGACTCGTTGGGATCGTTGGCCGCGGTGGAGGTGTCGTGCTTGGAGATCACCGCGATGTCGTCGGGGGTCACGCCGAGCTTGCGCAGCTCGGCCGCCAGTCGTGACTCACTGCCGCCTCGCCCCGCACCCAGCGCACCGAGACCCGGCGCCGGGATGGAGGTGTGCACGCCGTCGGCGAAGGACTGGGCGAAGGCGACGACGCCGAGCACCGGCAGCCCCATCTCCACGGCCACGTCACCGCGGGCCAGCAGCACGGTGCCGCCACCCTGCGATTCGACGAACCCGCCGCGGCGACGATCGTTGGCGCGGGAGAAGTAGCGGTCGCTGATTCCCTTGGCGCGCATGCTCGCCGAGTCAGCGGTGGCCGACATGTCACCGAAGCCGACGATGCCCTCGATACCCAGGTCGTCGAAGCCACCGGCGACCACGACCTCGGCCTTGCCGAGCCGGATCTTGTCGACGCCCTCCTCGACGGATACCGCCGCCGTGGCGCAGGCCGCGACCGGGTGCACCATGGCGCCGTAGCTGCCGACGTAGGACTGCACCACGTGCGCCAGGGCGACGTTGGGCAGTGCTTCCTGCAGGATGTCGTTCGGGCGCGGTTCGCCGAGCAGGTTGTCGACGTAGAGCGAGCGCATCGAGGACATGCCGCCCATGCCGGTGCCCTGGGTGTTGGCCACCAGACTCGGGTGCACCCAGCTCATCAGCTCGTCGGGGCTGAAGCCCGCGCCGACGAACGCGTCGACGGTGCAGACGATGTTCCACAGCGCGACCCGGTCGATCGAGGCGGCCATGTCGGCCGAGACGCCCCAGATGGTGGGATCCCAGCCGGTCGGGATCTGGCCGCCGACCACCCGGGAAAGCTTCGCCTTGCGCGGCACCCGGATCTCGGTGCCCGCCTTGCGAGTCACGGTCCAGTCGCCGGAGCCCTCGACCGGGGTGATCACCGTGTGCTCGGGATCGGCGGTGGCGAAGGCGCGTGCCTCGGCCTCGTTGGCGACGGTGAACGACAGATCCTGATCGAGGAACACCGAGGTGAGCAGCGGAGCCGCGTTGTCGAGCATGGCGCCGTCGTCTTCGTAGCGACGCACACCGCAGCGTTCGACGACGGTGTCGTGGTAGCGCTCCGCGACATCGGCTTCCGGCACGAAGTCGCCGGATTCGGTGTCGTACCAGCCGGGCTTGGGTTCGTTCTCCCAGCGGATCAGGCCGGTGGTCCAGGCCAGTTCGAGCACGCCGGCGGCCGACAGTTTGTCTTCGACCTCCATCTCGAAGCGGGTGCGCGAGGAGCCGTACGGGCCGAGCTCACCCGCACCGACGATGACGACCATGTCGCTCAGTTCCGCGGTCACCGGAGCCCAATCCGGCACGGGCAGTGCCGAACTCAGTGTGGGCGGGGCGGGCAGCGCGGCGATCGTCGCGGCGGTGGCGGCTTCTTCGATCTTCTCGGCAGCGGCCTCCTGCGCCTGCTTGGCGAGCGCGGGCAGGTCGAGCTTGGCGCGCGCCAGACCGCCGGTGAGGTCGATCTGCTGCGGGCCGGTGATCGTCACCTGACGGGCACGCGAGGTGCACCACTTGAGCAGTTCGTCGGCCATCTCGGCGGTCGACCAGGTGTGCACGCCCGCCTTCTCGACGGCCTCGACCATGGGGTCGTTGTGGCCCATCAGCCCGGTGCCGCGCACCCAGCCGATCAGCGCGTGCACCAGGGTGACGCGTTCGGCCCAGGACTTCTCGGCCTTCCACTTCAACACCACCGCGTCGAGGGCGGCCTTGGATTCGCCGTAGGCGCCGTCGCCGCCGAAGAGGCCGCGGTTGGGCGAACCGGGCAGCACCACATGCAGTTTCGCGTCCACGTCGTGGTCGGCGCCGAGGGCGGACAGGCCGCCGATCAGCCGTTCCACCGACCACAGCAGCACGCGCATTTCCATTTCGGCGCGGGCGCCCGCGTCGGCGAGGTCACCGGCGACGCGCGGAGCCGCGAAGGGCAGCAGCATCGTCGGGGTCATCGCGTCCTTGACCTTGATCTTGGCGCCGCCCGCGTTGTCGACCTGTTCGGTGCCGACCCACTCGATCAGCGCGTCGAGGTCCTGGTAGGAGGCCATATTGGCCGGGACCACCCACAGCGCCGCCCCGTGGCGGGCGTTGTCGCGGTAGAGCGAGCGGTAGAACCTCAGCCGCTCGTCGTTGAGGCCCGAGGTGGTGACCACCACGGTCGCGCCGCCGGAGAGGAGCTTGCCGGTGACCGCTGCCGCGATGGAGCCCTTACTGGCACCGGTGATCACGGCGAGGTCATCGGACCACAGGCCCGGCTCGGTGGTGTCGAGCGCGGTCTTCGCGATCTGCGCGTACACCCCGGCCAGCACCGAACGGGCCTCGTGCATGGCCCGCTGCCGCCACCAGTTCGCCTGGGCGGCAACAGCTTCACCGGCACCGGCGAAACCGTCGATCGACTGCTGCGCGGTGGTGGCGTCGTCGCCGAGCCACATCTTCGCGAGGTCTTCACGGGCGGTGGCCCACCGGTCGTCGATGAGTACGGCCTTGCGAGCATCGAACGCGGGTGCCACCAAACGTGGCCAGTCCGAACCCAATTCGGCCGAGACGAGGTCCGCGAGAGTGTCCGGAGTCGCCTCGGGTGCGCTGATCTTGTCGCTGAGGCCGAGCTGTTCGAGCACGACCCGGGCCGCGGTGGCGAGCACACCGTCGCGTCCGGTGATCTGCTCGGTGAACTCGCCGAGGGCCGCCGCGTCGACGGTGCCGCCTGCCGCGCCACCCGCCGAGGGCATCGAGACCGCGACGCCGCGCCGCGCCGCCACGGCCTGCACGGCCGCGTCGATGGCGGCGTCGACCGAGGCCGCGTCGCTGAGCGCACCGCCGACGAGACCACCGAGGTCGCCGCCGCGCACACTGGCACCTTCGCGGGTGCCGAGCGAGACCTCCGCGGTGACGTGGCTGGCCCAGCCGTCGCCGAGTTCCCAGACCTTCTTGACCCGGTCGCCGATGGCGGCGGGGCGCTTGCCCGAGGGGCCGAAGACCTTGCGCAGGTGGTCGCCGATGGCATCGGTGAGCACGGTGCCGAAGGGCTTGTACGTGCGAGCCAGACGTTCGACGGTGGCGGCGAGTGCGCCCATGTCGGCGTCGGCCGCACCGTCGATGGCACCGAGGGAGAGTTCGGCGCCGAGGTCGACGAGCAGTTGGTTGCGTCGCGAGGAGACGCCGTCGCAGAGGCCCTCGATGGTGTCGACCGGGCCGATCTGGTCCATGCGCAGCTTGGTCCACAGCGCGATGAGCACGCGGGTGGCGTCGGCGGCGCTGAAGGCGATGTCGTCGGGGCGCGGGCCGCCGGTCGCAACCGGAGCGGCGGCGGCGACGGGGGCTGCCGTCGGGGCGGCCTGGGTCTCGACCGGGGTCTCGTCGATGTCGTCGTCGACGGGGGCCGGATCGGTGTCGGTGGAGTAGACGACCGCCGCGTCACGTTCGACGTTGACGACCTCTACGGTCGCCCCGCCGAACGCGGGCAGCTTCAGCGTCTGCGAGGCCAGGTTCGCCACGGTCGGGGTGGCACCGAGGCCGATCTCGACGAACCGCTCGACGCCGAGGCCGCCGTGCGCGGTGTCGGTGAACAGCAGGTCCTGGGTCTCGATCCAGCGCACCGGGCTGGCGAACTGCCAGGCCAGCAGCTCGATCAGCACCACGCGGCACAGTTCGGCATCGCGCTGCGCCCAGCTGTCGAAGTCGGCCAGTACGGCCACCAGGGGCTCCGACGGCACGAGTTCGGCGATCTCGGTGAGGAATTCGCGATCCAGCGAGAAGGGACGCGGCACCAGATTCGGGATGTAGCGTCCGACCAGGACTTCCGGGTGCACCTCGGCGGGCAGCAGCTGCTCGAGCTTGTGCCGGAACTCCGGCACACCGTCGCGCAGCACCGAGGAGTGGAACGGTACGTCGATGCCGGGCACCAGGATGAAGGCACGCTTGCCACCGAATTCGGCACGGCGGCGGTCGATTTCGGTCTCGAGTGCCTCGAGCCCGGCGACCGTGCCCGCGATGGCGTACTGGGAGCCGCGCAGGTTCAGGTTCACCACCTCGAGGAATTCGCCGGTGGCCGCACCGATGCCGTTGACGAAGTCGATCACCTCGGCGTCGGGCAGCCCGATCTGCGACGGGCGGATGGCGGCCATCCGGTAGTCGCTGCGGCCCTGCGCATCACGCGGCACCAGCTCGTGCATGGCCGAGCCACGCTGGAACACCACCTCGAGCACGGCCTCCAGGGGCAGCACACCGGCGACGGCGGCGAGCGCGTTGTACTCACCGACCGAGTGACCGGCCAGCATCGCGCCTTCGACGAACGCGCCCGCTTCCCGCAGCTCGGCGACCTGGGCGACACCGAGGGTGGCCATGGCGACCTGGGTGAACTGGGTCAGGTGCAGCACACCGTCCGGGTGCCGGTGTTCGACACCGCGCGCCTTGAGGTAGGTCGGGTTGTCGCGCACCACCGCCAGGATCGAGAAACCGAGGGCTTCGCGGGTGTGCGCGTCGGCACGCTCCCACACCCGCTTGGCCGCCTTCGAGCGGGTCAGCGCGTCCAGACCCATCCCCTTGCGCTGGATGCCCTGGCCCGGGAAGGCGTACACGGTCTTCGGGGCGGCGGTGCGCCCGGTCGCGGTCATGACCAGGTCACCGTCGACGCGGCAGGAGACCTCGACGATCTCGGCGCCCGCGTCCACCGCGATCCGCTCCACCCGCACGTCCACGGTCGCGCCGGGGCGCACCATGCCGAGGAACCGGGTGGTCCATGCCGTGAGAGTGCGTGCGGGAACGGAACTTTCGGGATCCACCGCGACCACCGCGTGCTGAGCGGCGGCGGAGAGCCACATGCCGTGCACGATCGGGCTGCCGAGGCCGGCCAGCTTGGCGGCGGCGTCGGAGGTGTGGATCGGGTTGTGGTCGCCGGAGACCGCGGCGAAGGCGTGCATGGCGCGCGGGGCGGCCATCCGCACGTCACGACGACGGCGGCGCGGGGTGTCGGTGGCGGTGTCGGACACCGCACCGGCCGCGCGCGGCGGATCGGTGAGCTCGCCCGCGCCGTTGCGGCCGCGGATGGCGAAGCGTTCGACGAGGCGGGCGAGCGGGGTCGCGTCGAGGCCCTGATCGAGGATCAGGCCGACGTGCACGACCACCTCGACCACCCGGCCCATGTCGGTGTCGACTACGGCACCACCCTCGGCACGGACAACGAGAATGCTTGTCTCGGAGGGCAGTTCGCTCAGCAGGTCGATCTGGTGATCGAGGTGGACCAGGTCGAGCATGCCCTCGATGACGGAACCGCCGACCGGGGTGCGGGCCGCGCCGAGTACCGCGAACACCGCGGGCCAGCAGGCGCCGACGAGCACGTCGGGTGCGGTGCGACCGAGGGTGCTGAGGGTGTCGGGCAGGCCCGAGCCGGTAACGCCGGCATGGTCGGCGATCAGATCCGGCATCCACGCCAGATTGAGGTGTGCCACACCGGCTTTCACCTCGGGCAGCGACTTCCCGGCGGCCACGCCGAGCAGCGCCGACATGGCGGTTTCGGCGTCGGCCTCGGTGATCACCGGCGCGCCACCGGAGTACACACTCGCGGGCACGGTGATGCGGATCCGCACGGAGTCGCGGGCCAGCGGCACCGTCAGCTCCACGTAGCTGAATTCGCTTTCGGGACCAGTGGTTTCGGTCAGGGTGGCGCCGGTGCCGTGATGCACCGCACTCCCCTGCTCGAAGGTCCACTCCGAGATGTCACCGAGGCGGTGCACGGGGTTGACGGTGGTGCGACCGGCCCACTGCACGTCGGGGGCGGCGAGCACGGTGTCGATCGGTCCCGCCACCACGCCTGCCACGCGACGCGAGTCGACTGCCTCGGGGACGACACCGGCCCGGACCAGGCTGTACGCGGTGTCCTGTTCGAAGCGGTCGAGCAGTTCGCCGACCGGCTCGTCCACGCGGGTGATGCCGGCGACGGCGACGGTGCCGGGAATGACGCACACCTGATCGGCCGAGTAGCGCGGGTCATGGGCCTGCCACAGCGAATCCGAACGCCACCAGCGCCGCACGTCGGCGTCGACGACGGGAACGAAGTTCACCGGCTTGCCCGGTGTCTTGCACAGGGAGACGAAGAACGGCACGTCGGCCGGGTGCAGCACGGTGTCGGCGACACTCGGGTACTGCTTCTTCAGCGCGCAGAGTGCCTGCACCGGGTGTTCGAAGGCGTCGTCGTCGGCGAAGAGGGTTTCGATCTCGCCGCTGTCGGCCGGGTTGAGCCGGGATTCGGTGCGGCGCATCATCTCCGCGAAGCGGTCACGCCAGGTGATGTCGAGCCAGTCCGAGCGGGTGGCGTCGCGGATCGCGTCACCGATGTCGCTGCCGCAATCGAACGAGATCGGGACATCGCTCGAAACGGCCAGGGACACATAGCGTTCCAGCCACTGCTGGTAGGTCATCGTGGCGACATCGCCGAAGTAGGGTTTGGCGGTGGCGTCGAGCGCCGCGATGATCTCGGCGCGACGGCTCGCCACGGCGTCGGCATCGCCGGCGACCTCGTCGAGCAGGCGGCCGGTGCGCGAGGCGGCATTGTCGATCTCGTGGATGTCTGCGCCCAATTGGCTGCGCCCGGAGGCCATTCCACCGCTCGCGGTGCCCGCACCGACCCAGTCGGGGGTGCCGGGTGTGTCGACGAGCAGCTGCTTCACTTCGGGGGCGGTGGTGGCCTCCAGGGTCGCCATGGCCGCGGTGCCGACGAGCACGCCGTCCAGCGGCATCAGCGGGTAGCCGTGGACCGTGGACCAGGTGCCGGTGAGGTAGTCGGTGGCGCGCTCGGGGGTGCCGATGCCGCCACCGACGCAGATCACCACGTTGGCGTGGCCGCGCAGCTGGGCGTAGGTGGCCAGCAGCAGGTCGTCGAGGTCTTCCCAGGAGTGGTGCCCGCCTGCCTTGCCGCCTTCGATGTGCATGATCACCGGGTAGTCCGGGACGGCGTCGGCGATGCGCAGGACGGCCTTGATCTGGGCGACAGTGCCCGGCTTGAACGCGACGTGGCTGATGCCCGCCTCGGACAGCTCATCGATCAGCGCCGCGGCGTCATCGAGTTCGGGGATGCCCGCGGTGACGATCACGCCGTCGATCGGCGCACCCGCCGCCCGCGCCTTCTGCACCAGGCGCTTGCCGCCGAGCTGCAGCTTCCACAGGTAGGGATCGAGGAACAGCGAGTTGAACTGCACCGCGCGACCCGGCTGCAGCAGCTGACGCAGCTCGGTCATCCGGTCGGCGAAGATCTGCTCGGTGACCTGTCCGCCACCGGCCAGCTCGGCCCAGTGGCCCGCATTGGCCGCGGCCGCGACGATCTTCGCGTCGACAGTGGTCGGGGTCATGCCCGCGAGGAGGATCGGCGAGCGGCCGGTGAGCTTGGTGAACGCGGTCTCGACGACGATGCGGCCGTTGGGCAGACGCACCGGCTTCGGCGCGAACGCCGACCACGGCGTCGACGGCTCGGGTGCGGCGCCGGGGGTGACCAGGCTGCGCTGACCGGCGCGGGTGGCGGCGGCGATCACGCCGACACCGGTGCCCTTGAGCGAGCCGCCGGTCACCCGCGAGAGCAGGTCGCCGGGGCCGAGATCGAGGATCCACTGCGCGCCCGCGTCGACCACGGCGTCGACGGTGGCGACCCAGTCGATCGGGTCGACGAGCACCTGCTGAGTCAGGGCGGCGGCGAGGTCGGCGTCGAGCTCGCACTGGCGGGCCCAGCCCGCGACCAGGTCGACGGTCTCGGCCAGCGCCGGGTGGTGGAAGGCGACGTCGACGGTGATGTCCTCGAACACGGGCGCGAACACCGCGCCACCGCGGGCCTTGCTCTCACGCTCACGGGTCTGCTCGTCGTGCAGCTGCGCGCAACGCGTGCGCACTCGATCGATCTGCGCGGGCGCACCCGAGAGGACGACGCGCCTGCGTCCGTTGCGAATCGACACCACCGCGGCGATCGCGGGATCGACTCCCTCGGCGACCTCGGTGACGATCGCCCGCAACTGCTCCGGATCCACGTTCGACACCGCGACCATCGGCGAGCGCTCGCCCACCGGCATCAGTCCACGCCTGCGCGCCACGAGCCCCGCAGCGGCGCCGACGAGCTGGGCGATGGCAAGCAGCTCCGCGTCACGCGTGCCGCCCGCTTCGACCGCCGCCGCGGCGAACAGACCCTGCGAATGTCCGATGATCGCGACGGGCGCGTGCTCGGCCGGGTCGAGACCCTGCAGCCGCAGCGCCCTCGTCGCGGCGAGCTGCGCCAACAGCACGCCGGGCATGGAGACTGCCACCGAGCGCAGCACCGAGTCCGCGGGCGCCGACGACGGCTCCTCCGGCTCGTCGAGCTCGCTCTCGAGCACCCAGCCCATCGGGTCGAAGCCACCGGGGCGCACCACCAGCAGCTGGGTCGCGACCGGCTCGATCAGCACGGCCGCCTCATTGACCAGCGCGGTCAGCTCGGGCTCGAGCGCGCTGTCGCGCCCGATCTCCTCGAGCTCACGCAGCCACTGCGCACCCTGTCCGCCGAACGCCAACGCGTATCCCGCCCCGGTTCGCAGCTGCTCCAGCAGCGCCGCCCGGGCACCCCTCGCCGAGCCACGACCGTTGGTCTTCGTGGTCGCTTCCGTGCCGATTGCGGTGCTCTCGTTGATCGTCAAGACGCTCGACTTCCTTCTCCTGGCGTGTCGCCCACCGACGGCACGCACACGTTTCCGGCAGCCCCTCGGGCCTGTTGAGAGCCACAATCGCACAAAATCATGAGGAAAGCCTCACGTTTCCAGCCCAGCCGAGCCCTACTCCCGAGTATTTCCGTACGTACGTACCAAAACCTTCTGAAACATGACCCGCCCTCATGTTTGAACCCGCAGGTCCAACCCGTTACCCCAAGTCTCAAACATGAGTGCCCCTCATATTGAGGTTTATCGAATCGTTATAATCCCAGGTAGTGTTACCCACGAGTACGCCACGCCGCCCCAACGCTTCGCACAGCCCGATTCGCCCGGTAGAGTTTGGACGGTCGTACACATCCAAGCGCGAGTGGCGAAATTGGCAGACGCGCCAGATTTAGGTTCTGGTGTCCACGGACGTGGGGGTTCAAGTCCCCCCTCGCGCACAGATTCCTGGCTTTCGGGCCAGATCGGGGCTCCGGCGCCGGCGTGGTGATCGTCGGCGATCGAGCCACTCGTCCCGCCCCAGACCTCAGTCGCATGCGCGCGTATGCCGTGTTTGCTTCCCTGCTCACGTGCCTGCGTCGTGGTCGCGGCCGCCACGGAGCCAGCGAACCAACTCCGTAGAACGAGAGTGAATCCCTCAACGGACCTGGCTGGAGGGGCGCCGGTCAAGGACACCCCGCGAGAGCTCCTATGGGACTGCAACGGCGGAGACCAGCGTCGATGCCCACTGAATCACTTGTCTCAAAGTGACATGATGAAAGCAACCATGTCACTGAATTGCCTATAGAGTGACATGGTGGACCTCAGTATGTTCCTAAGCAGCGAATCTGGATCACTCGTCGACATCTGGGGCACAGATCCGGTCTTCGGCGATTGGAAGCACAAAGCGTTCGTCGCGGCACCACTCCCCGATGTCATGCCTGAGCTGAGCGTTCCCACCATTCTCGCAACGACCGCAGCGCGAGCGGCTCTGGCGGCACTCGACAGCACAGCCGCCCAGCTACCGAACCCGCAACTTCTCCGGCTTCCGACACTGCGTCGCGAAGCGCAGAGTACCTCTGCGCTGGAGGGAACCTACGCGCCGCTGGCCGAGGTGCTGACCGCCGACGAAGAGGCTCCGGCGACTGCCGAACTAACGGAAATCCTCAACTACGTACGCATGGCCAACTACGCGTTCTCCTGGATCTCCGACGACCGCCCAGTGACCACATCCCTGCTCAGCAGCCTGCAAGGCATCCTGATGCGAGCAACTTCGCTGGAGTCGGAGTCCGGCCGGCTCCGCGACCGGCAGGTCGTGATCGGTCGCAGAGCCGACGCGACCCCCGGGATGGCACCAGTGCACGCCGCTCGGTTCATTCCACCACCGCCCGATGACACCTTGAGTATCGGTGTCCAGGACCTCGTCGACTGGATCCGCAGAGACCACTCCGCCACGATCGATCCGGTCGTCGCGGCAGCGATGTCGCACTACCAGTTCGAGGCACTCCATCCCTTTCGCGACGGCAACGGCCGACTCGGTCGGCTATTGATCGTCATGCACCTCCAGCTCACCCAGGTACTGACCGAGCCGACGCTCACTGTCTCACCATGGTTCGAGGCGAGGCGCGACGATTACTACAACCGACTCCTCGCGGTCAGCACTCGAGGCGACTGGGACAGCTACATCCGATTCTTCGCTCAAGGTCTGCGAGAGGCCGCGGAATCGACTCGGCGCCAGATGATCGCCCTCGTCAAGGTCCAGGGCGAGTTGAAAGAAGTCGTGCGAAGATCGGCATTGCGCGCCGATAGCGCGCACACGTTGATCGATCTCGCCATCGCGAACCCGTCATTCACCGTGCGCCAAGTCGAGACCGAGCTCAAAATCTCGTACGGCCGAGCGAACAAGCTCGTCGGCCAGCTCATCGACCTGGGGATACTCCGAGTCGCGAACCCGAACACCTACAAGCGCCGCATCTATGCACCCCGCGTCCTCCAGGTGCTTACGCAGACGATTCCTTGAGGTCGGCCCATTGGCTTTTGGTCGTGGAGTTTGGTGTCGGTTGGTCGCGAATCTCGGCATCACTTGGGCGGCCTGCAGCCAGATTCTGGTCGCGAAATTGAACACCGCTCCGCCAGCGAGTCGGCCGAGCGGTGTTGTTGGTGTCGCGGCGCCATGAGCGGTGTTGTCGGTGGCCCGCCGTGCCGTTCAAGCGTGAGCTAGTTCACCTAGCCTCCACGCCAAGAATCACGATGTAGACCGACATCCGCAGGAACCCTTGATGACTTAGTCTCCGTTCAGGATGTGCCACCGCGTCGGGACAGCATGTCAGGTGTCTTGCTTAGCTAACTGATCGAAATGCGTCGATGGGGACGAACGAGTTGCCGCCCAGATTCGGCTCGCATCGTAGTAGTGATCCAGTCCTACCAGGTCGATCTCACGTTCAGACAAGCCTACATTTACACAATTCCGTCGAGCTTCTTCGAACCCGATACTGGATCTGGGTAATTCAAACGGATACGTTCGATTCGCGACTTCTCCGACATTCCGCATAGTCACTGGGTCTAGCTCGCACGCATGGTACAGATCATCGACAGGCTCGATGATAGTTGCGAGATCACAGAGAATACCGGCGAGATCATCCATAGAAATGACAGATATCTGACTCCCGCCGTCGTCGATCCATGCACCCAGACGGGTCAATATCGATGCCACACCGGGCAGAAACCATCGGTCACCCTTGCCGTACACAAAGCCGGGACGTACGACAATCCCACCGGCCCTGCGGATAATATGTTCGGCGGCCAGGCGGCTCTTGCTAACATGAGTTACGGGATTCGGAACAACTTCATTCTCTACAACTCCTCGATGCGGTCCGATTCCGTATACGCCGACTGTGCTGACATAGATGATTCTCGATATACCATATTGTGCAGCTACAGCCGCAACGTTCTCGGCGCCAATTCGATTGACAGCATCGGACTCTGCTGGAGCCCGTCCAGTATAAGAGGCTGCGTGAATGATCACATCCGCTTCGGATAGCGCACCGCGCAGACTGTCCTGATCACATATGTCTGCTGTTTCATAAAACGTCATATTCTTCGATATCGGCCTATTGCGAGCGACACCATAGTGCCGCAAACCGCGCAAGGACAATGCGCGCATTGTCGCGGAACCCACCATTCCGGTTGCACCAAGAACGGCTATTACGGGCACTCTACCGACTGCGCCGCCCCGTGGACCGACCGGCACTGATACTGTCATATCGATTTCACCGCTGTTTTCTCACGAGCACGAAGGGAGGTCGCATGGTTCAGCAAGACCGCGCTCTCGCAACGCGCCAGCAGATCGTCCGTGGCGCGGCCTCGACCTTTGACACCGAAGGCTTCGCCGGTGCCAGTATGGGCATGATCGTTGAGCAATCCGGAACGACCAGAGGTGCACTGCACTTTCATTTCCGCACAAAAGAGGAACTTGCTAGAGCAGTTATAGAAGAGCAGCATTGTCGGTCTATCGCAGCCGTCGAAAACATCGATCGATGCAACTCTCCCGCGGTCGAGCAGATCGTGATGCTGTGCCACGAGATGGCACGCCAGATCGTCACTGACCCGATCGTCCGGGCCGGCATTCGCCTCACCCTCGAGTTGACATCCGCAAGAGGCCCGGTTGACCCCTACCGGAGCTGGATCGAGGCATGCGAGATGCTCGTCGAACGTGCCCGCAACCAGGGCGACATTCTCGACAGCGTCTCGTCGCAATCTCTCTCGCGCTTCGTGATCTCGGCATTCACCGGCGTTCAACTGGTTTCGCTGGTGCTGACCGGCCGCGAGGATCTCGAACTGCGTGTTGACGACATGTGGTCGCTGCTTTTGCCAGGCATCATGCCCGCGTCTCGGTGCACGAAGATCGACCGTATTCGCGCAGCCCGTTGGTACCCCCATCCGTGAACCACGCAGAGTCGTGGTCACGTCCGAGACTCAGCGAATGAGACGTAGCCGACTGCGACCTCAGCGCTCTCCTGCCGGAAGACGACACGCGCAGTTGACACCTTGCCACTACTGTCAGTGCAGGCTGCGACGGTCACTGGCCGGTCCAGCTCTGCGTACTTCCGGAATGTGGCTCCGAGACCGACGACGGTAGCCCGATTCTGCGTCAGAACCCGGCCTGCCTGGCATATCGCCTCCAGCAGCAGCGCACCAGGCACATGATCTGATGGATGATCGAACAACACCGGATGGGCATCGTCGACCCGCAGTTCCCATTCCGACGGCCCGATCCTGGGGCCGAGTACGACGTTACTCGGGAGCAATTCAGCAGTCGCCGGTACTGCACAAGGTTGTCCGCAGATCGGAGCGCCCACATCGTCGGGTCGCCGGTGTCGCCACCGGAGGCGCTTGTATACTTCGGGCGGCAGAATCTGCGCCGCACCATTGCCGAACCCGATTCTCGAGCCGCCGATGCGGAACTCTAGTTCGATCCGGAATCGTGCTAGTTGCCCATCGCGGTAATGCAGTCCAGACATTCTGACGTCTACAGAGACCTCGGCTGCGTGGTCGTCGACACGGACACCGAACGGTAACCCTTGGACATCGATCTCGCTCATTACGAAACAGTGATCGAGCGGTACATCGTAGCATCGGTGTGCCAGATAGATCGCGGCCTGCCTGAGCGTCTCCGCATAGAAAAGGATATTGTACGAACCGTCGGTCGGCCTATAGAGTTCGTGCGCTCGTGGCCATTGCGCACCGACAGCGAATTCATGCTCAGACAATCGCAGATGGTCTGTCAGGAATACCTCCGCTACCGACTGCCGATGCACGTATACTCGCGATACGGTCGAGTCGAACTTCAGCACTTTACGCTGAGCAGCTAAACCTGTTGTCATTTGAAGTTGCCCCCTGCAAAGACATTTGCAACATTTGTTCCGCCTTCAACGATAACAGATCGGAAACAGTACCGCATTCGCTAGGGAGATAGCAGGAAATTTGAGTTGTTCATCTTATCGCAATATATCCCGGGGCACAAGAAGGATGACCCTCCTGATTTGTACCGTCGCGCTGGTTCCGCACCCGCATTACCCTGCGCGAGCCGCGTTCGGGATCCGCTACCTCCGGCTTGCGAGATTCAGATTGTCAAGAATTTCACAGGTCGCCGTGGCTTGGTTGAGGGTGCAGAAGTGCAACGCTGGCACGCCCTCTCGAATGAGCCGTTCGCACAGCAGCGAGGCTATCTCGACGCCAACTGCACGCACGGCGTCGACGTCCTCGCTCGGTCCAGTGCCCGCAGCTCGTTGCAGGTCAGCGAGCATCGCGGCCGGGATAACAGCCCCAGACAACTCGGCCATCCGTGCAACACTTCGAACCGAGATGATTGGCATGATCCCCGGAATGATCGGTTTGGCGCCCTGCTCAGGATCGGCTGCTGAGACACGGTCCCGAAGCCGTAGGTAATCGTCGGCGATGAAGAACATCTGGGTGATCGAGTAGTCGGCGCCTGCGCGTAGTTTCCGTACGAGGTTTTCGGTGTCCTCGGCTAGCCCGCCTGCGCGGTGATGACCTTCAGGGAACGCTGCGACACCAACATGGAAGTCGCCGCACTCATCGACCAGGTGGACTAATTCTTCCGCGTACTCGAGGCCATCCGGGTGTTTATGCCAGTCCCCCAAAGGGTCTCCAGGCGGGTCACCACGCAGCGCAAGGATGTTGCGAACACCACCCTCGGCATGTGCGCCGATAACTGCCCTCAGGTCTGCGACACTATGGCCAACCGCAGTCAGGTGAGCGACAGGCAACAGTGTTGTCCCCTGCGCAATCTCGCCTGCGATTCGCGCCGTGTGCTCCCGTGTTGACCCGCCTGCTCCGTACGTGACGGACACAAACGCAGGGTCCAGGCGCTCGAAGGTGCGCACCGTCCGCCACAGGCGAGCCTCGGCCGCAGAGTCCCGCGGCGGCAGAAACTCGACCGAAAACGGCGTCTTACCAGTACTGCTCAGCCGAAGCCGCTGCGCCACAGTAGCTTCGGCATTGTCTATGGGCGGAATGAATGCGGTCATCTCGCGGCTCCGTGTCCGGTTCGATCAGCGGGCTGACATTCTGGGTCGCTCAACAGGTGTGCCTGATGGAGCGTCGGGTCCGTAATTGGTCGCTGCCGAAGCGATCGTGGCCGGGTGCGGTACACAGCCAAATGCTTCAACTGAACAGGTCAGCGATGGTCTCGACCGAGACCATCGCTTGCCTACGCTGCTTTCCGAGCCCCTGAAATCGGGCTCGGCTGACAACGGCGGGATCTCAGTAGCGGTAGTGGTCGGGCTTGTACGGGCCTTCCACGTCCACGTTGATGTACTCGGCCTGATCCTTGGTGAGCTTGGTCAGCGTGCCACCGAGGGCCTCGACGTGGATCTTGGCGACCTTCTCGTCGAGGTGCTTGGGCAGGCGGTAGACCTCGTTGTCGTACTCCTGCGGCTTGGTCCACAGCTCGACCTGCGCGATCACCTGGTTGGAGAAACTGTTCGACATCACGAACGACGGGTGGCCGGTCGCGTTGCCGAGGTTGAGCAGACGACCCTCCGACAGCAGGATGATCGCCTTGCCCGAATCGAAGGTCCACTCGTCGACCTGCGGCTTGATGTTGATCCGGGTCGCGCCCGAACGCTCCAGCGCCGCGATATCGATCTCGTTGTCGAAGTGGCCGATATTGCCCAGGATCGAGTGATCCTTCATCGCCTTCATGTGCTCGAGGGTGATGATGTCCTTGTTGCCGGTCGAGGTGATGACGATGTCGGCATCGCCGATCGCCTGCTCGACGGTGACCACGTCGTAGCCGTCCATCAGCGCCTGCAGCGCGTTGATCGGGTCGATCTCGGTGACCTGCACGCGCGCGCCCTGGCCCGCGAGCGACTCCGCGCAACCCTTACCGACGTCACCGTAACCGCAGATCAGCACCTTCTTGCCACCGATGAGCACATCGGTGCCACGGTTGATGCCGTCGATGAGCGAGTGGCGGGTGCCGTACTTGTTGTCGAACTTGGACTTGGTGACCGAGTCGTTGACGTTGATCGCCGGGAACACCAGCTCACCCGCGGCGGCGAACTGGTACAGGCGCAGCACGCCGGTGGTGGTCTCCTCGGTGACACCCTTGACCGACTCGGCGATGGTGCTCCACTTGGTCTTGTCGGCCTCGATGCTCTCGCGCAGCAGGTCGAGGAACACCGTGTACTCGGCGGAGTGGTCGGCGTCGGCGGGCGGAACCACACCGGCCTTCTCGAACTGCGCACCGCGCAGCACGAGCATGGTCGCGTCGCCGCCGTCGTCGAGGATCATGTTGGCCGGGGCGCCGGGCCAGGTCAGCATCTGCTCGGCGGCCCACCAGTACTCTTCGAGCGTCTCGCCCTTCCAGGCGAAGACCGGGATGCCTTTGGGCTCGTCGACGGTGCCGTTCGGGCCGACCACGATGGCGGCGGCGGCGTGGTCCTGGGTGGAGAAGATGTTGCAGGAGGCCCAGCGCACGTCGGCGCCCAGCGCTACGAGGGTTTCGATCAGGACGGCGGTCTGGACCGTCATGTGCAGCGATCCGGAGATTCGCGCGCCCTTCAGCGGCTGAACGTCGTGGTATTCACGACGCAGTGCCATCAGGCCCGGCATCTCGTGCTCGGCGAGGCGGATCTCCTTACGGCCGAATTCGGCCAGCGAGAGGTCTGCCACCTTGAAGTCGATGCCGTTGCGGACGTCAGGAGTGAGTGATGTGTCCAGTGCGATCGTCATTTGGTGTCTCCTCTGATCAGTGGTCAGGCGTTGAAATAATTGGCTTCGGGATGTAGCAGCACGAACGCGTCCGTGGACTGCTCCGGGTGCAGCTGCAGTTCCTCCGACAACGTCACCCCGACCCGGCCCGCGTCGAGCAGGTCGACCAACTTGGCGCGATCTTCCAGGTCCGGGCAGGCCCCGTAACCGAAGGAGTACCGCGCACCCCGGTAACCGAGCTTGAAGTAATCCTGCACATCAGCGGGATCCTCGGCGGCGACGGACTTGCCGTCGACGGTCAGTTCTTCACGCACCCGGCGATGCCAGTACTCGGCCAGCGCCTCGGTGAGCTGCACACCGATACCGTGCACCTCGAGGTAATCGCGATAGTTGTCGGCGGCGAACAACGCGTTCGCGAAGTCGGCGATCGGCTGTCCCATCGTCACCAACTGGAACGGCAACACATCGACCTGCCCGGTCTCGCGAGCCCGCTCACGCGAACGAATGAAGTCCGAGATGCACAGGAACCGATCACGCTGCTGACGCGGGAACGTGAACCGATACCGCTGCGGTGCATCAGGATTCGGCTCGGTCAACACGATGACCTCGTCACCTTCCGACACGGCGGGGAAGTACCCGTAGACCAGCGCCGCGTGCTGGAGCACACCCTCGGTGGCCAGGCGATCGAGCCAGGCCCGCAACCGCGGCCTGCCCTCGGTCTCCACCAGATCCTCATAGGTCGGGCCTTCACCCTTGCGCTGCCCGCGCAGACCCCACTGGCCGAGGAACAGCGCCCGCTCGTCGAGCAGCCCCGAGTACTCCGCCAAAGGCAGACCCTTGATCACCCGCGTGCCCCAGAACGGCGGCGTCGGCACCGGCAGATCCGCGGCGACATCGGAGCGCTCGGGCACCACGATCGGCGCCTCGGTGGCCTTGCGCTCGGCCGCGATCCGCTTGGACCGCTCATGGCGCGCCTTACGCTCGGCGGCCTTCTCCTTCGCCGCGATCGCCTCCGGGCTGTCCGGGTCGAGGCCACCGCCACGCTTGACGGTCATGATCTCGTCCATCAACCGCAGGCCCTCGAACGCGTCGCGGGCGTAATAGACCTCGCCGTCGTAGACCTCGGTCAGGTCGTTCTCCACGTAGGAACGAGTCAGCGCGGCGCCACCGAGCAGCACCGGGAACTGCTCGGCCACACCCTTGGTGTTGAGTTCGCCGAGGTTCTCCTTCATCACCACCGTCGACTTCACCAACAGCCCGGACATGCCGATCACGTCGGCCTTCTTGTCCTGCGCGGCGTCGAGGATGGTCGCGATCGGCTGCTTGATGCCGAGGTTGACCACCTCGTAGCCGTTGTTGGACAAGATGATGTCGACCAGGTTCTTGCCGATGTCGTGTACATCGCCCTTCACCGTGGCCAGCACGATCCGCCCCTTGCCCGCGTCGTCGGTGGCCTCCATGTGCGGTTCCAGGTGCGCGACAGCGGTTTTCATCACCTCGGCCGACTGCAACACGAACGGCAGCTGCATCTGCCCCGAACCGAACAGCTCACCGACGGTCTTCATGCCCGAGAGCAGGGTCTCGTTGATGATCTGCAGCGGCGGCACCGTCTGCATCGCCTCGTCGAGATCGTCGCCGAGACCGTTGCGCTCACCGTCGACGATGCGCCGTTCCAGGCGTTCGAACAACGGCAGCAGCGCCATTTCCTCCGCGCGTGAGGCCTTCGACGACGCCGTCGAGACACCCTCGAACAACGCCATCAGCTTCTGCAGCGGGTCGTAGTCCTCGGTGCGGCGGTCATAGATCAGATCGAGGGCGACCTGCTGGTGTTCGTCGGGGATCCGGCTCATCGGCAGGATCTTCGACGCGTGCACGATCGCCGAATCCAACCCCGCCTGGACACATTCGTGCATGAACACCGAGTTCAGCACCTGCCGGGCGGCCGGATTCAGACCGAAAGAGATATTCGACAACCCAAGAGTGGTCTGCACCTGCGGGCGGCGGCGCTTGAGCTCGCGGATGGCCTTGATCGTCTCCTCGCCGTCCTTGCGCGACTCCTCCTGCCCGGTGCCCAGGGTGAAGGTCAGGGTGTCGATGATGATGTCGGACTCCGCCAGGCCCCAGTTGCCGGTGATGTCGTCGATCAGGCGCTCGGCGATCGCGACCTTGTGATCGGCCGTGCGCGCCTGGCCTTCCTCGTCGATGGTCAACGCGACGACCGCGGCACCGTGCTCGGAGACCAGCCGCATGATCTGCTGGAACCGCGAATCCGGGCCCGCGCCGTCCTCGTAGTTCACCGAGTTCACCGCGCACCGGCCACCCAGATGCTGCAGACCTGCCTGCAACACCGGCACCTCGGTGGAGTCGAGCATGATCGGCAACGTCGAGGCGGTCGCCAGCCGCGAGGCCAGCTCGTTCATGTCCTCGGCACCGTCGCGGCCCACGTAGTCGACACACAGGTCGAGCATGTGCGCGCCGTCGCGGGTCTGGTCCTTGGCGATCTCGAGGCAGCGCTGCCAGTCCGCGGCCAGCATCGCGTCACGGAAAGCCTTGGAGCCGTTGGCATTCGTGCGCTCACCGATCATCATGATCGACGCGTCCTGCTCGAACGGGACAGCGGTGTACATGCTCGACACAGCAGGTTCGTGCTCGGGATGACGACGATCGGCGATCGCGGGCAGGGTCTTCTCGACCTCGCGCACCGCCTCGGCGACCTGCCGAATGTGCTCCGGGGTGGTGCCACAGCAGCCACCGACCAGCGAGAGCCCGAACTCGGAGACGAACCCGCTCATCGCGACAGCGAGCTCTTCGGGGGTGAGCGGGTACTCCGCGCCGTTGGCACCGAGCACCGGCAGACCCGCGTTCGGCATCACCGACACCGGGATGTTCGCGTGCCGCGACAGGTGCCGCAGGTGCTCGCTCATCTCCGCCGGACCGGTCGCGCAGTTCAGCCCGATCATGTCGATGCCGAGCGGTTCCAGCGCGGTCAGCGCCGCACCGATCTCACTGCCGACCAGCATCGTGCCGGTGGTCTCCACGGTCACGTGGGTGATGATCGGGATCCGGCGACCGGCGGCGATCATCGCCCGGCGGCTACCGGTGATCGCGGCCTTGACCTGCAGCAGGTCCTGGCAGGTCTCGATGAGAATGGCATCGGCACCACCGTCGAGCATGCCGAGCGCGGCTTCGGTGTAGGCATCACGCAGCGAGACGAACGGGGCGTGGCCCAGGGTCGGCAGCTTGGTTCCGGGGCCCATCGAGCCCAGCACATAGCGCGGGGTGCCGTCGGCCGAGGGGCCCATCTCGTCGGCGACATCGCGGGCGATGCGGGTGCCGCGCTCGGACAGATCGCGGATGCGGTCCTGGATGTCGTAGTCGGCGAGGTTGGGCAGGTTGCAGCCGAAGGTGTTGGTCTCCACCGCATCCGCGCCCGCGGCGAAGTAGGCGCGGTGGATCTCGGCCAGCACATCAGGGCGGGTGTCGTTGAGGATCTCGTTGCAACCCTCGAGGCCGCGGAAGTCGTCGAGCGACAGATCCGCGGCCTGCAACATCGTGCCCATCGCGCCGTCGCCGATGACGACACGCCGCCGGAGCGTGTCGAGGAGCGTGGTATCGAAAAGGCGACCGATCACCGAGGCCATAGTGTCGCAATCTCGTCTCCCGCTGACTGCCCGTATGCGTTTGTCAGGCGCTTCAACGCAACCTCGGTGTCCCACGTCCACTCCTGTGGACCGACGGATTCGAGCACGAGCACAGCCACGATAGAGCCCAGTTGGGCCGATCGCTCCAGTGTGAGACCGCCTGCTCGGCCGAAAAGGAACCCGGCCCGGAACCCATCCCCGACGCCGGTCGGATCCACCTTCGTGGTCTCCGGCACTGCAGCAACACGGAATGTGTCACCACCCGAATGAGCAATCTCGACGCCGTCCGCACCCAACGTCGTAACTCGAATGCCGATGCGCGCCAGCACTTCTGACTCGGTGAGCTTTGCCTTTCGCCGCAGAAGGCCCCATTCGTACTCGTTGGTCAGCAGGTATTCGGCGCCGCCGATGAGATCGCGAATCTCCCGGCCGCCCAGAAAAGCCAGTTGTTGCGATGGATCAGCGGCAAACGGGAGGCCGAGCTCCCGACACTGCTCGGTATGCGCGAGCATCGCCGCTGGGTCGTTGGCGCCGATCAGCACCAGATTGGGCCGGCCGAGACGGGCAACAACAGTTGGGAGCGAGACTTCCACAGCCTCGGACATGGCACCCGGATAGAAGCTTGCCAACTGCGCCATGTCACGATCCGTTGTGCACACGAACCGGGCGGTGTGCGCGCGCCGGGACACGCGCACACTGCTGACATCTACTCCGTGTGCGGTCAGCCAGGTCTCGTAGTCGCCGAAATCCGCTCCGACTGCACCGATCAGCACCGGCGCATCTCCCAGCGCACCAAGGCCGTAGCTGATGTTTCCCCCTACGCCACCTCGTCGGATCTCCAGGTCGTCGACAAGGAAACTCAGCGACACATGCTCGAGTTGGTCAGGCAGAAATTGCTCCGCGAACCTTCCTGGGAACGTCATCAGATGGTCGGTCGCGATGGACCCGGACACGAAGATCATCCGATCGCAGCCTTCAACTCGTCGACGCGGTCACATCGTTCCCACGGAAGATCCAGGTCGGTGCGACCGAAGTGCCCGTACGCGGCGGTCGGTCCGTATATAGGACGCAGAAGATCTAGATCGCGAATGATCGCGCCCGGGCGCAGATCGAAAACCTTCGAGATAGCCTCTTGGATCGCAGCTGGATCACACTGCTCCGAGCCGAAGGTCTCGACGAACAAACCAACAGGGGCGGCCTTGCCAATGGCGTACGCAACCTGCACTTCGATCCGTTCGGCGAGGCCCGCGGCGACCGCGTTCTTGGCCACCCACCGCATTGCGTACGCGGCACTACGGTCGACCTTGGACGGGTCCTTCCCGGAAAACGCGCCCCCACCGTGGCGCGCCATGCCACCGTAGGTGTCAACAATGATCTTGCGACCGGTAAGCCCCGCATCACCCATCGGGCCGCCGATGACGAAATTTCCGGTCGGGTTGATGAAAACCCGAGGCTTCTCTGCGTCGACTGTGCTCGGTAGCCCAGCGAACACAGGATCGATCACATGAGTGACCAAGTCCTCGGCCAACATCACCTCCAGGTCGATCCCCGGCGCATGTTGGCTCGAGATGACCACAGTGTCCACACGGATCGGAACGTCACCGTCGTACTCGACGGTGACCTGTGTCTTGCCATCCGGCCGGAGATAGGGCACTGACCCGTTCTTCCGCACTGCGGATAGGCGGCGAGAAAGCCTGTGCGCCAATGCAACCGGCAGCGGCATGAACTCCGGCGTTTCGGACGTTGCGTAGCCGAACATCAGGCCCTGGTCTCCCGCGCCCTGCTGCGCAACTGCATCTTCGGCACCGTCCACTCGCGCCTCATATGCACGATCTACGCCCTGAGCGATATCGGGTGATTGCGCCCCGATGGCCACATTGACGCCACAGGTCCGTCCATCGAAACCCTTTTGGGAGCTGTCGTACCCGATCTGCACGATCGTCTCGCGAACGATCGACGGGACATCCACATATGCCGTCGTTGTCACCTCGCCTACGACGTGCACCTGCCCGGTGGTCACCAAAGTTTCTACCGCGACACGGGCGCTAGGATCGGCGGCCAGCAATGCATCCAGCACAGCATCACTTATCGCGTCACATATCTTGTCGGGATGCCCCTCGGTGACCGATTCGCTGGTGAACAATCGATGCCCCGACAGATTGGATTCGGTAGTCATGCGTTTTCCTTGATCCCCGAGTCGACATTTCGGCCTCGCAGCTCGGAGGCGATCTCCTCACTTGCAGCACGGTCGAAAACTAGAATTGCAAACACAATTGCAGGCACAACCATCAATAGAGCGTTGGAAATCCACCAACTGACATTGAAGTCTCCATAGTATGCCCAGAAAGATATAGCCATGAACCCAGCACAGAAGGTCAGCGTCAATCCGATAGTCAGGATCAGCCAGCCGATTCGATGACGGATCCGAACCAAGTAGACACCAGCGAACCCAAAAATCGACGCAGCCAGATCGAGTGGGAAGAACGACCAATTCCAAGCCTGCATAATTGGATTGGTATAGTCCCGGAAGGCCGACTCCTTAGGAATCATGTTTATCGCTACGGCAACCCAATAGAGCATGAGCAGGGCATCGGTCACCAGCAGTAGGATCTTCCCGATCTTCAAGCTCACGAAGCACTCCGTTCCGACGAGAATTCGTCTGAGATGAAATTGATCAGTTCAGCAGATTCGAGCAGGTGAGCATCCGTATGCAGACGCGAGAGGAAGAACCGAACTCGCGTGGCAGACTTCGGGACAGCAGGATAAGAGATGGGGAAGACTCTTACCCCTGCCTGCTGACAGCGCAGAGCGAAGTCGTTTACCCAGTCGTGGCGGACGAGAAACGGAATAATCGGCGTCTGCTGCCCGGCCCCACCGTGAAGCTTAGTGCTGAACAGACGTGATTTGTGCTGAATATCAGTGACATAGTTGGGGTTCTCGGACAAAAGTTGCAGAGCCTTCAGCGCCGCGCCTGCGGCAGGGGCGGGAAGGCCGGTACTGAACATGAATCCGGGGCCCGAGACACGCAGGTAGTCCACCAGCTCCCGCGAGCCGGTGATGAACCCGCCGCAGCTACCCATACTCTTGCTCAGCGTCCCCATCAAGACATCGAT
Source organism: Nocardia sp. FBN12 (assembly GCF_054031145.1). Taxonomy (NCBI): domain Bacteria; kingdom Bacillati; phylum Actinomycetota; class Actinomycetes; order Mycobacteriales; family Nocardiaceae; genus Nocardia; species Nocardia sp. FBN12. The sequence goes on along the minus strand of NZ_CM132926.1, from coordinate 118,147 downwards.
CTCGCCGACGTCGATCCCGAAGTGCTCGGTCACTCCCCGCCCGGTGCGTCCTATAGTTCCGATCGAATGCGCTTCGTCGACGTACAGCACAAAATCGAATCTGCGCTTCAGTTCGATAATTTCGGGCAATGGTGGTAGATCTCCATCCATACTGTAGAGCCCTTCGATGCACACGACGACTCTTCGCCTCTGCCCCGCCTCTATCAAGATCTGCTCCAGATCCGCGACATCGTTGTGCCGAAATCGTCGAATCTCGCCGCCGGCGAGGTTGCAACCGACTTCGATGCTGTTATGCGCATACTGGTCGTGGATCAGCAAATCATGCGGTCCGAACAGATAGCCGATCGTCATCACGTTCGTAGCGTGCCCGCTGACGAAGGTCACCGCGTCTTCGGTACCGAGAAAGGCAGATAGCCGATCCTCGAGCTGACGGTGCAGGTCTAGCTCACCAGAAACCATCCGGCTCGCGCTGGTCGAAATTCCGTATCTGTTGATGCAGGATTTAGCGAATTCACGTACCTGATCGTTCTCACCGAGCCCCAAGTAGTCATAGGTCGAAAAATTGACCACATGGCCATCATGAGACAAATACCGGTGCACGTTCCCGTGCGGAAGGCTCTTCAGATAGGCCAACGAGCCGTCGGCTTCACGCAGCCCACTCTTGAACTCGAGAAAGGCATGGTACTCCTTCTCCATCCATTGAACAGTCACTGTATTACTCCTAGTTGGTCAGCGCCCCACCGGGCATACCGCGTGTCAGCGTGTGAAAGGGCGTTCGAAAATTCTGTAGAACACGTAGGAAACGATCAATGCCACAGGAATGGCTACCGCAAGCAACAATGGGAACATGACGGGCTTTGACAGTTCGTTCCCCCCCAGACACAGCCATGCTATCGCAACAATAGGGGCATGGATCAGGTACAAGCTGTAGGAGAACTTGCCCAGGTCCTCCAAGCGGCCGGACACCCATTCAGATAGTGCGTCAGGTGTCGTATTCGATGCGGATCGAACATCCGATGGAAGAAATCCAAGAATCAGCAAGCAGATGCCGATCGCGACTGCGAGATCGAAGACAGGCAGTATCAGCTCTACCACCTCGAATCCGAGCGCAACAGATAAAACGATTACAAACGCTAGAATCCCGCCTGAAGCTACGAGCAGTTGTCTCCTTCGGAATGCTTCGGTCCTGTAGGAGACTCCCGCTGCGACGTTTGCCGCCACCATTCCAAGGAAGAAATATAGGATCAAGCCGAAGAAATAGGCGGGAGCATCTGAAGTCAACATCACGCAGGCGATCAATCCAACCACCACCAATGTGACGATTCCGGTACCCCGCCGGTCGCCGACACGGCCGACAAGCCAAATGAAGAACGGGAACATCAAATACAGATGGAATTCGGCGGCGATCGACCAGTGTGCGTAGTTGATCTTTGTATAATCGAATAGATCCTGCAGGAGAAGCGCATGGGTCACTAACGAATTCCAGGTTACTGGAATACTGATGTCCCATTGACTCCCTGTAGCGGTTCGCGCCACCGTTAAGCCAACAAACGCTGAGAGAGCCATGGCGGCGTAGTAGGGAGGTAGAATTCTCCTACAACGGCGTTTGAGAAATCCAGCAGTTGTATATCGATCCCCGCGACCGATTCGCGCGATTTGCAGCGAGTAACCACTGACGACGATGAAGGCGATCACTGCGTAGTGTCCGTGATATAGCCATCCAGTCAGCCAATACAAGACACCATCGGGATGTATGCCATAGCCGAGGGGAGGTTCGGCAGCAGGCCACACTTGGAACCAAATGTGGCTGATAAGAACGTAGAAGGCGCAGATGCCGCGGAGCCCGGTTAGCTTGACCCACACAGATTTCGGCATATCGCGCTGATGCGAAGACGTTGCGGTCGTGGTCATGGTGGAACCTTGTTTTCTGTAATGCAAACGCCGAGCCCGAAACTCAACGGCGTGCAGTGACCACTGAATATCGGTGCACGATTGGTACATTCCGTGGCCCGGCGGTTTCTATACGCTCACGGAGCCCCTGGATCACCTGGTCGAAAAGATCAGGCTCTATGGCATCGAGATATCCCGCCGACACACCCGATTTAGTGACATACTCAACAATGCTGTCCACATTTGTGACGACACGAGAGGATTCCCCATCGAATCCCGTTTCAACACGGCTACCATCCGGTGCAATTCTGCGGGCGATGTACCGGTGATCGGTCGGAAGGTCGAGCTTAACGGCGCGGCGCAACAATTTGGCATCGGCCATGAGCACATCCAGAAGGACCGCCTCGAGCTCCTTCAAGGTGCCCTTGCGGTTTTCCATAATGCCGATGAATGCCCCCGATTTGAGCACGCGTCCGAGTTCTCGCCTCAGCTTCGCGTGCGACATATAGCAGACACCCCATGCGCAGATGAGAGCGTCAATCGAGTCAGTCGGCTGCGCGGCAAGATACTCCAGTGCATCACCGACGACAAATTCAACTTGTTGACCTTCAGCGCGTACTTTGGCTTGGTTTTCGGCCAGCATCCCCTCAGAGATATCTACCGCGGTTAGTACGCTATCCACGGAGACAGCATCAGCCAGACGCCGAGTTATGGCACCAGTTCCAGCAGCTAACTCTACAACACGAAGTGACGGCCGCTCCAACTCCTCCCAGGGCAGGAGGGTGGTGAATCGCTCGGCGGCAGCGGCGAGGTTGTGCGAGTAGTATTCGTCGTAGGTTGACGCAACCTTGTCGTAGTCATTGCGCACATCGGCATATCGTCCCTGCACCGACAGCGCGATATGCTTCGCGGCCGTCTGCGCTTTTCGCATTACCTTCATAGTGTCCCCCCTAATGGGAATTCGCACTTCCGAGATTTATCAGGACAACACCGCCGATTGTCAAAGCCATGCCGGCGATTGTCACAACGCTGAGGTGCTGTTTGTAAATGACAGCTGCGAGTAGAGTCAGGATTACGGTGCCGATGGCGGACCAAAGTGCGTAGGCAACTCCGACCGATACCTCACGCAAGGTAAGGCTCAACGCGAAGAAGGCCGCTCCGTACCCGATCACAACGACAGCAATCGGAGCCATGTTCTTGAACCCATCAGTGGCCTTGAGGGCCAACGTGGCGGCAACCTCGCATCCGATTGCGATCAGCAGATATATCAATGCCAGCCGAGACATGGTCCCCTTCTAACCCACTCATCGGAATGACGGCATTTTCGGATCGGTACAACCCGGTTGACCGCTCACCCCCTCAACGTTCACGACGCTATCACAAAACGGGTTGACCGTCCTGTTATCATTTGGCAAACAGGTTGATCATCCTGTTAACCGCGCTGTCGCTTGCTGGACACGGTCGGACGCGGTAGGCAGGGCGATCGCCGTGCCGTTCACAGACAGCGCCCGCTCACGCCGACAACGGCAGTCTCTCTACGTTCGGGGCACCTGTCCCACACCGATATCCAAGGACGACTACCTGCGGCCATCGGTATGTGGCAATGTTTGCCCAACGACCAGGGCGGTCGGGCGCTAGATACCGGGCAATACCGGTCACGGGGCGTGAACTCTCGCTGCTACGGGCTGTGACCAAAGTACGCCAAGATTCTGGGCCAGCTTCCTGTCGCTTGTCACGGACTCGCGACTCCTAGCAACACCTCACCGAAGGCACTGCGAGCAGCTCGCGCCCGCCATCACCCTGTGCGACCTCGCCGCGCCTGCCGAGTACGCACTGTTGCCCGGCGACTTCAGACGAATGTCCGTCCAGTTCTTCTCGACGCGCGCGGCGCCGCTGTCTTCACCGAAGACGATCTTCCAGCCGGCGGGAACCTCCGCAAAGGTCGGCCAACGAGTGCTGGTCCTCGCCGTTCACCAACACTTACGGTGCGCCGCAAGCCGGCCGAGATCGATCGATGGGCTCGCGCGCCACTGATGGCCTATGCCGGCCGCGGCCGCCACGCACCGGAGACCACCGGAGGCCGTAAGTCGGACCGGTGAATTCTGACGCCAGGTCCGATCGCGGATCCCGATATCAGCGAATCCTGACATCGCCCCGGCCGGAGCGGTGAGGCCGATCCGGGGCCGTACCGTCTCGGCATGTGAGCAAGACAGCCGAGGACCCGGCGACATCGGCTGCCGCGACGCGACGCGATGCGCTGCTACTGGTCTTCGCCACCGGCGCGGTGATCGGTGTGCTGGGTGGCCTGATCGGCCTCGGTGGCGCGGAGTTCCGGCTGCCCCTGCTGATCGGGCTGTTCGGGTTCGCGGCCCTGCACGCGGTGATCGTGAACAAAGCGATGAGTCTGATCGTGGTCCTCACCGCCCTGCCAGCCCGGCTGATCGCCCTGCCATATGCCGAGGTCACCCAGCACTGGACGATCGCGGCCAATCTCCTCACCGGCAGTCTCGCCGGTGCCTGGTTGGGCGATTCCGCCGGAAACCTTCGGTGTCCTGGCCATGACCGCGACCGCACTGGTCTGGGCGAATGTCGCCGCAGGCCGCGAGCCCGACATCACGGCGACTGTCGGCATCATGAGAACGGTCCTGTCCGCGCACCAGTGAGCCCGCCAGAAAGCGCGATCCCACCGAACGTGGATCGACGCCCGGATGCGGTCGCTGTCAGCGCTCAGCTTTCCTGATCGACGGGATCTCGTCTGTGCCGCTGAAGACATCCGGTCTGGGGCTGACCGGCGCATAGGCGGCCTGTTGAACGGATTGGCCCCGATCGCGATGTGTCCGTTTCAGAGACCCTGAATACCTTTGTTGAGCTGCATGACGGCGATGAGGACAAGCAAGCCGACATTGAGGAGCTTCGTGTTGGTAGCGATCCACTGCCGCAATGCCCGCAACGGCGCTGCTGCCCGATTCGGCATCATCACCAACAATCCGACCGGGCCCGCGACCGAGCTCGCGGAGATCACGACGAACACCACGGCGACACCGAGCTGGACAGACAAGGGCGTACCGCTCAACCGCAATGTCAGCGCCGCGACGATCGCACAGGAGACATCGATCGGGTTGAGCACGAATACAGCGAAGCCGAGCAGAAACGAGCGGGCCGCGGTGAAGTGTTCGACGGATTGCAGCATCTTCGGCAATTGTGGTGCGGCATCGACTATTTCGCCCGGTTCGCGGGCCAGTGCCATCGCGCGCAGACGCTTTCGTTCCCTGGTGTAGACGTACCACGCACCGATCAGCAGCTCCGCGGCGAGCGCCAGATGCAGGATCGACAACCACAGCGGCGGGTCTATCCGTTCCTGTACGTGCAGCGCGGCCAGAACCGCGTAGGCGGTGCCGGTGGCGAGCACGATTCCGGTGACCCACCCGGCCAGATAGGCCAGGCTGTTGGCGCGGGCGCGCTGTGAGAACAGCACGGCCACTACGGCGATCACGGCGAGCGGGCTCATGATGATGCCGAGCGCGACAGGTATCAGCGAAAGCACCAGCGAGGTCATGCCGCGCCTCTTTCGAGTAGTTCCGAGCGAACCCGATCGGAGGTCAGGTCGTCACCGCGCGATATCGCCGAGTTTCCAGCTGCGATCGAAGTACGGCTCCAACGGCCCGTAGAACCGGAAGTAGGAGAACCAGTGCTTGCCGGGGATCGTTTGGATCCAGTTGGTCGTTCCGCTCGTCGGCGGTGTCGGGCCGAAGAACACATCGACGGATCCGTCGTCGTTCACCACGAGGTCGGGGTCGCGCGAGCCTCGATCTCCGCGCTGCTGCTCGTTGTCGATGAGGCAGCGAGTCCAGGTGTCGTACACGGTGACCGACCAGAACAGTTTCGCCGGCGGGTCCGCGGGAATGTGCAGCGTGTAGGACTTGGCGCCATCGAGCCAGTCCCCCTCGGCATCGGTGTACGCGCCGAGATAGGCCTGACCTACCCCCGGTGTCTGGCTCTTCATCGCTTCGGAGAAACTGACCGCCTCGTAGAACCACGCGGCGCGTTCGAGCAACTGGTCGTAGTACGGCCCACGCTGGTCGGAATGATCGAGCTGCACAACCAGATCCCACTGCCGGTCGGGCCAGTACTTCGCGCCGGGGAAACGCTTGGCGAACGTATTCGCCTGCGCCATCAGCTCTCCGGCAGCGGTGGCGTCGGCCAGAATCGCGGCCATCCGCTCATCGGGTTCGAACGGCTTGTCCTTCTCGATCCCCAATTGCTTCAGCATGGCCAGGTAGAAGCGGTCGCGTTCGTCGACGATCTCGCGTTGATAGATGTCGTGCAGGCGAACCCAATAGTCGAGGCCACGCGGCTGGTCCCCGGTCCACGGTTGCCCCTGCGGCGAGATCAGTCGGGTCTGCGTGGCGGCGCCATGGAGCGGTTGGATACGCACTTGCTCGACCAAACCGCGCGCCTTGTCCGGGTCCGGATCCAAGGTCCGGAAGCCGAACATGATGTTCAGCCCTGTCGCGTGATGAACGAAGTAGTCGCCGTCGAGGTCGGGATCTTCGTGACCGGGAGGAAGAATCAAATGTTTGCCGCCACGGCCTTGATCGGGCCCCATCTCACCGAGAATGCCGAACTCACGCTGCCAGAAGTCCGAGAATCCTCCGGCGGTATGACCCGGCGGCACGTCGATCACCAACGGACCGGTGGTTCCGAGATCGATGAAATTCAGGATGTACGGGGTGGTTCCGTTCGCGGTGATCAACCCGAGGCGGTCGCGATAGGACACGTAATGCACCAGGTCGAAGTCCCCGGCGCCGAACACATCTCGATGCTGTGTCTGCCACTGCGCATAAGACACCAACGGCAAGGCCCACAGGTAGACCTGGCAGGCCAGTTGATAGTCCAGTTCATCGAAGATCAGCGGAAGATCGGCACGTCGCGGTAGTTCACCGTCCATACCTACCCGTGCCAAGCGACCCTGCAGCGAAGAATGCGCCATGCTCGCCTCCTGTTGTCACGGAATATCAGGTGTTCGCAATCTCTGGAACCCACCGCCAGCGGAGGCAGATCACTGAGGACCTAGCCCATACGGCTCACGCTAGGTCGGGCATCAGTACCGCGCGTCACACGTTATGGGTGATATCCGCTCGACCGGGCGACCGACATTCGAAATGTCACGCCCACAGCACTTTCGCCGAAGGACTCTTGCCGATAGACCGGAGCGACCGGGACAGGTTGGCGGCAACAGGTTATTCAATCTGGCAGGAGGCGCAGTTCGAGGAGGCGTAGTTCAGCCGGCATTCCATTGCTCTTGCCGGATACCGCTGCGGCCGAGCTGCGCGAATCCTACTTCGGCCCACGCAGGCGAGCACGCGCGCCTGCGATGATCGTGATGATCATGACCGTCATGACCTGCAGCGCGGTGAGTGCAGGTGCAGGTGGTGACTGAACAGGTGCGGCGTACTCGACCGGGGGCGGCTGGGTCGGCGGCGGTGGGACCGCCGCGAGGGTCGGTGGGATCACCTCGGGGAGTCGCACCGGGATAGGCGCGACGGCCGGTTCCGGCGCCGGCAATGGAATGATCAGGGGACTACCGGGCTCCGGTGGATCTGAGACCGGTAGCAACAGCATGCAGGTCAGCAGGGCGCTGCCGGTGGCGGCGCTGCCTACCGCCACACTGCCCGCACCGGCCGAGCCCGAGCCGACGCTTGCGCTGGAACCGAGGCCGACCAGGCTCGAGCCAAGGCCGCTACCGCTGAGAATGCCCGACCCAAGCGCGGCGCTGCCGACTGCCGCGCTGCCGACACAGGCGGGGAGCACAGCGTCGGGGTCGGGAAGCAGCAGGCCACCCAGCGTGTCCGGGGCGGCGATCTCGGTCGCCGGTGCCGTTCCAGGCGCGGGATCCACACGCGCGGTATCGATGCCGCTGGGAGTACTCGGGCCGAGGCCGAGAGCTTGCCCGCCTGCCGGATTCGGGACCACCCCGGCCGAGCTGCCGGTCGGCGCCGCTGACCGGCCCGGTCCGCTCGCGAGGCCGCTGCCGAGCCCCAGCTCCTGCCCACCGGATTGCGCGTCGCTCGGGGCCACGGTGCCCGGAGCCGCACTGCCGCTGAAGATCTGGTCGATCGTCGGCATTCCGGCGTCAGCCGCGACGTACGGTGAGTGGACAGCGAGCACCGCCGCGGTCGCCGAAACCGTCGTGAATCTTCTTACCACTCTTCGTTTTCCGCCCACGATGCCTCCGAAAGCCAAGTGCTGATCGCTGTTCGACCCGGTCAACGAGGAATGTCGCCGCTGGACGACGTCTCCGCGGCGAGATGATGGAAGCGCTCGAGCGCGAGTTCGTAGGCGTCCTTGGCGACGTGGTTACCGCCCGCGAACGGCTGATCCAGTTGATAGACAGCCAGAATGACCGCACCGATCACCAGGCCGAACAACCCGGTCATGAGGACGCTGCGATTGGTGACCACGACACCGGAGAAGACGGTGCCGAACAACAGCATGGCAGTGGCGAACCACAAGGCGATATAGAGAAAACCGGGCAACCGATAACCGGCGTCGAGGCCACGGTCGAAGCGGGCCTCGGTGATCGCCGCGACGGCAGTGGCGGCCTCGTCCTGGTCCGCCTTCGCGTCCGCGGTGGCGGCAGGCACGGAATCCACCGCCTCCCGCAGGTCATCGAGCGTCGCCTGCGTGGACGGGCTCAGCCGGCGCTGTTTGTCCATGACCTGCCACTCCTCGCCGATCACCTGCCGGGTGTAGGCGGTCGCCAGGGTGCGGATCTTCGCACGATCCGGCTCGGGCATGCTGTTCGCGGACTCGTACACGCTCACCAGGGCCTTGCCCTCCGACACGGTGTGCGCGTGCGAGGTGTCGTACTGCTGCCAGAGGATCACCACCACGAACGCCACGATGGCGGCGAAGAACATGTTGACCATGTCCAGCATCATCGAACCAGCGCCGGAATCGTCGTCGTGCCGCCATGATTCGGGCCGCACCCGATCCCCCAGCACGAAGATCCCCACCGCGACGCCCGCGAAAAGAGCCAATACCGCCAGCTGCAACAGAATTCCCAGCATTCGCGACTCCGTTCCTGGCGGGGTTGACGCTGTCGCAGGGTATTCGCGGTGGCCACGCGGATGGATTGCGATCCGAATCCTCTTCCACCCCACCGATTTACAACCGAGCGGTCGCTTTTCGGGGTGCTGCGTCAACGGGCAATGAATGCCCGCGGATCCGCTTCGCGCTAACCCGTACGGTGCAGTACGAGTTATGCTGTTGATGTGAGCCCTGCCACGCCTCATCGCAAACGCGCAGATGCCCGCCGCAGCATCGACCGCATCGTCGCCGCGGCCCGCGCTGAGCTGAGCAAAGATCCACAGGCGAGCATCGACGACATCGCCGAGCACGCGGGGGTGGGGCGGATGACGCTGTACGGGCATTTCCCCAACCGCGCCGCGCTGGTCGAAGCAGCCCTCACCGCCGCGCTGGCAGCGGGCGACGAGACATTGTCGTCGGTCGATCTCAGCGGGAACGCCGAACGCGCCATGACCCACTTACTCGGCGCCAGTTGGGATTTGATCGCCGAATCCGCCGCGTTGCTGACCGCCGCGATCGAGACCTTGCCCGCGGGGCGCATCCAACAGCTACACGACAGCCACGCCGAGCGCATGGACAAACTGCTTCACCGTGGCCGGGAACAGGGCGAGTTCCGCACCGATCTACCTGTCCCCTGGCTGCGCAACGTCATCCATTACGTCTTGAAGGGTGCCGCCGAGGAAGTCAGCGCGGGCCGGGTGCACGCCACGGACGCTCCTGGTCTCGTCACCGCCACTGTGCTCCCCCTTCTCATCGCGAACCGGGACCCGAGCTAGAGGAATTCAGATGACCACAGAGACTCCGGAACGCAGGCACTGGCTGGGGAAGCTGACCGAACGCTGGCCGACGGTACTTGGCGTGGCGACGGTCGCGGCACTGGGTGCGGGAATGGCCGGGGATGCCGACGATGAGCTCGGCGACATTCTGATCCTCCTGCCGCTGATCTACCTGATCGTGGCGAAGTGGCGCCGACCCGCCCTGACCTGGCCGGTCGTCATCAGCCTGCTTGTCCTGTCGACCGTGGTGAGCACATTCGACATCGTCCGGACCGGGTATGTGTTCGCGGCGATTGCGCTGATACTGCTGGTTTGGGCCGCCATCGACGGCCAACTGGGCCGCCGCGAGGATTTCACCGTTCAGGCGCTGGGCATGGTCGGTTTCGGCGCTCTGGCAGTGGTCGCGATCGCTGCCAGTCCGGAGATCGGGCGCTACGTGCTGGCTGCCTGCTGGCTGCTGCATGGCGTGTGGGACTTCGTGCATCTTCGGCTCAACCGGACCGTGGCGCGTTCGTTCGCCGAATGGTGCGCCGTCGTCGATGTCCTGGTTGCGATCGTGCTGGTTGTCGGGGTGTGACGGTTGCGCTGGGATGTGAGACCTCCGCGCCCCGCAACAGTTAGGTCATCGGCCGGTTGCGATGCCTGCCATGGTCAACTGGAGATACGCGTCGTCGATGTCGCCCTCGCCGAAGAACTCCGCGAGGACGTTGCGCCCGAGTTCCCGGCGATCGGCGGCGCCGACCAAGCCGAGCGCTGACTCGCGGGTCTGGGCATTCGGTTCGTCAGCCACCAGCGCTGCCACGATGGCGGCGGCACTCTCCCTGCTCCACACCCCGGGGACAGCCGCGGAGATGTCGCTCGTGGACGGGGTGGCGGCGCGATACCACCGGCCACCATCCCACCAATAGCAGAAGGACAGCAGGCCCACGCCCGCGCGCGGGTTCAGCGTCGCGTTCGCCACCCATGCGGGTGCGCCGGCGTAGAGGTCCGGCATCGGCGCCGCGCTGTTGTAGACGGCGTCGAGAACGGGGTCGTTCCACACACCGCCGGACAGAACGGCACGGTCGCCGGGCAGGATCCAGAGCGAAGAGCCACTGCGCTCGGCGCCCTCGAACAGGCCGAGCGCGGGCAGTACCCTTGGGCCCCAGGGTGATCCGACCGCAACGAAGGCCGCCGACAGCACTGCCCACCGTGCCAGCAGCGACGGCAACGCGGGCAGCTCGTCCGCGACGACCGCCGCACCGGGCGCGGCCCGCGCCGCCACCTCGGCGGGTCGTGACTGCCTGTCGGCGTGCCCGATGTGGGCGGCGAGCCACACCGGCAACCGGGGTCGCGGGAAGGCCTCGAGATCAGCTCGATAGACCTCGGCGGGGAAAAGGTGTTCGTCGGGAAATGGTTGTTCGCCGAAGTCGTAGTCCGTGCGCACGTCTCCCGATTCCGACACCACCAGCAGGTAGCGCCACCAGGGGCCGTCGGGCCGGACGGCCGAGGCCTCCCGGTGCACACGGACCAGGCCCATGATCTCCGCGGGCGGCACGATCTGGACCGGCTGGCCCTGCTCGTCGGTGGCGACGACCGAGGCCAGTTCAGCGGTGGCCGTCAGCACGAATATCGCGCGGATCTCCCGGGCTTGCGGCCCGAGTTCGGTCAGCAGTGCGGCGATGCGACGGCTCGCCGCATCCGGCGGTGTCGATCCGGCCTCGGTCGGGTCCTCGGTTCTGGTCACGATAGGGCACCTCCTCGGTCGGGGCGCAGGCTACCACCCATCGGCAAACGAACGGTGTTGCCGGAAGCGAGATTTCGTTATCCATAGACCGATACATGCTGTACGAGAACAGAATTCGTCTTCCAGTCGCTACGGGTTCAACTTCCTGCGATGTACTCCGACGACATCGACCGCTGAGGAGACAGCCGTGCCGCGCGAACCAGGAGTGCTCCGGAGCACCGCGGAGCAGTCATGACCCTCCAGCTGCCCGAGGGTTTGCACTGGCTGGCGTGGATCGCGGGCACGACCTGGCCCGCGGGCGACGAGGACGCGTGCTGGGCTGTCTCGGAGGCATGGAAAACAGCGAGCGCGGAGATCGAGGCACTACTCGCCGGCATCGACGAGGCCAAGGCGACCACCGTGGCGGCCTATCCGCAGGGCGAAGGCGGCGCCGCGATGGGCAGCCGCTACGACGTGCTGCGCGCGGGGGATCAATCAGTGGAGGCGCTGGCTCAGCTGATGCACACGGTCGCCGACAGCGCGTTCGACATGGGTACCGAGATCCAGGCGTCCAAGATCACCGTCATCGTGACCCTGGTCTGGCTCGCGCTGGAAATCCTGTGGGCTTGGGTGTTCCCGCCGACCGCGCCCGCGGTGGAGGCGGCCGCGATCACCACGACCCGGTCGTTTCTCAAGGTGTTCGAGGATTTCGTCCAGAAGATCATCACCTCGATCGCCGCCAGGCTCGGCGCCCCGACGGTCAAGCGGCACTTCTGGTCCCAGGCGGCGCGGCTGCGGCCGGTGATGCCCACCGCCAAGGGGTATGGCGTTTACGGTGTGCGGGCGATCGAGGCGGCGGTCATCACGGGGACGATCAACGGATCAGTGCAGGTCGGCCAGCTCGCGGCCGGTAAGCGTCGGCATTTCAACGGCCGCGAATTCGGGCTGTCGGTCCTCGCCGGTGTCGCCGGGGTGATCCCGGGCCGCGAGGTCGGCCGGTATCTCGGAAAAGGCATCGACAGTGTCGCAGGCAAGAACCTCGGCAGTGCGGCCGGGCGAGTGGGGCGAGGCGCCGTGATCGGCGCTACGTCCGGTGTCGTCGGCACCGCTGTCGGGAACCTGGCGGTGGGCGCGGCAACCGGCGACTGGTCGTCGTTCTCCTCCGGCGCGGGCTGGGTCGGCGGTGCCGCGCGCGGCGGCATCGTCGGCGGGGCGCGGGGCGGATTCGCCCTGGGAACGCCGATTCCCCTGGGGCGCGGGGACATTCGGTCCTACGTGTGGATGCCGAAACCCGCTACCGGCAGTCCGCCGGTTACCGATGGCTCGTCCTCCGGCTCGTCGGCCGGCTCGTCGGCCGGCTCGTCGGCCGGCTCGTCGGCCGGCTCGTCGGCCGGCTCGTCCGCCGGCTCGTCGTCCCGCGCCGGGATCGCCGGGTCACGTACCGACTCAGAGTTCAGCGGCGGCACCGTAGCGGGAACGAACTCCGGCCGCGGCGACGGTGGTTCGTCCTCCGGTAGCTCAACCCATTCCGGGCAGTCCGTGTACCACGACGTCTATCGCCCCGGCAGTCCCGAAAGCGGCCAGTCGGTGTATCACGATGTCTATCGCCCCGGCACACCGGAAAGCGGCCAGTCGGTGTATCACGATGCGGTCGGCACAATTTCGGGATCGTCGTCGTCCGGATCGACCCCCAGCTTTGTGACGGCTTCCGACGGCGGCGGGTCGGGCACCTTCACCGGCAGGCCGCCCACCTCGTTCGAGTCGTCGGTGGACGGCTGGGGACCGAGCGGACAGCCGCCGCCCGGCAACAACGGACTTGTCGGAGGTGGGGCACTGCCCCCGCCGACCGGCGGCGAACCGCCTGGCCCGGACGGTGCGGGTGCGCGCCAGGCCGGGACCGACCAACCGTTCCTCGGCGAGGGCAAAGATGTCCGCGGCAAGCCCCGCCCGAAACAGGTGCCGTCGGTGGAGCCACTGCCAGGGCCCTACACACCGCCACCCGACGGCGCCTCGCGGCCGAGTGACTGGGTGAGCACGGACCCTGCCGCGGGCACCACAGACGTCGATGTTCCTTTCACCCTCTAGACCGCCGATATCGAAGGGAGTGCGCGATGGCCGAAAATGTCGAGGTCGACCCCCAGAAACTGCGCAAGGCAGCGGAATTGACCGCGGAGTTGTCGACGAAAGTCACGGCTGCCGCCGACAAACTCCGCAATACCCTCGCCGGAACGGAATCCGACGCCACCACCGCCCCGTGGGGAGACGACAAGCGGGGCAAGAAGTTCGCCGACGGCGACAAGGGGTACCAGGCCGCCCGCGACAACTTGCTCGCCGGGGCCGACGGGGCCGCGAAGACCCTGCTCGATATGTCGACGGGCCAGCGCGAGGCGGCGGACATGCTCACCGGCACCGACCAGTCCTCGCATTTCGGCGCGGGGACGGTGTGAGCGCACCGTGCTGAACGACCGACTACGCGCGGACATGGCGACGATGCTCGACGGCCTCGGCGAGCAGTTCCGCGGCATCGCCGAACTCCAGAAGGAGCGCGCGCTCCTCACCGCCACCGCGACCGCGTGCGACAAGCGCATCGAGGTGACGGTGAACGCCGACGGCCTGCTGATCGCCACGAAATTCGCTGACGACGTTCTCGAGCTGAGCCTCGAGGAGATCGCCACGAATCTGACGGCGGCCGTCCAGTCCGCGGCCGCCGACGTGGCCGCTCGCGGCAAGGACCTGATGACACCGCTGCTCGAGCGACGCGACGCGCTGCCGAAACTCTCCGAGATCATCGAGGGCGCACCCGATCTGGGCGCGATGTTACCCACCGCGCCTGCCCCACCGACGGTCCCACCCGAACCGGCATGGTGGCCGACCGACGGTTCCGGCACCCGTGGTCCGCGGTCCGCGGTCGCTGACAACGACGACTGACCCACCCGCACGCGGACACCAGACGAAGCGGGATCCGATTCCCGGCGAAGAAAGGCGACGATGGCCCTCGAACCGAACACGTGGTCCGGCTTGGCGAATCAGGCGAAAGCGGGATATCTCGCGTTCGACCCGGCGAAAGCTTTGGCCGCGGCGAAAGCCTGCGCCGACCTGGTCGACGATCTACTCGGGATGAGCGCCGCGGTGACCGACCTGCGCCTGAACAATTTCTCGCCGATCGGCAATCTGACCTCCGGGACCCAGCTGTCGATGGCATTGAGCAACAAGGGTTCTCGCCTGCACACCATTCTCGACGACCACGCGAAGATCGTCACCGACATGGGCGACACCTACATCGCCGCGGGCAAGATGTATACGGGCACCGATCACAATTCCGGGGACAACATCAAGGCGCTCGGTGAACTGAGAATGCCGACCGCGGCGACCCCGTACGCACCGGGCAGTCCTGCTCCTGGTGCCCCCTCGGCCACTTTCGACAAGCCGAGCGGCGGTTTCACCTGGCAGAACGGCAACGAGACGCACACGGTGAATGCGGACGCCGAGAGTTTCCCTTCGTCGTTGAAGGACTATCAGGGCGCGAAGGACACCAGCGTCACGGCCAGCGTCGAGAACAAGGACAGTCTCACTTTCACCGATATGCACGAGCTCGGGCGCGATCTCGAACCGCGACCGGTGCTCGCCGCCGCGGGCACCTGGCACTCGTTGTCCACCGATCTGCTGAGCAGGATGAACAACTTCGTCACCGTGATCTCGGCGGGAACCGACGGCTGGGAGGGCGAGGGCGCTGCTGCCGCGGCGGCCGCGGTCACGAACTACACCGACGGCGTGCAACCGCTGATCAACTCGATGCTCGCGATGAGCCAGAACCTCGACTACACCGCGCAGTGGTTGCATCTCACGAAACTGAGCATGCCCGCGACCTCCGATGCCGGTGATTGCTGTCCTGGCCAGGTAACCAGGCGCTATCGCGAGGAGTGGCAGAAGCACTACGGCGAGGGCATGAAGAACACGGTGTCGATGATGCCGGTAGTCAACGGGCCGATCGCCACCCCTCAGCCCGCCGCGGGTGCGGGGCCGAATACGCCGGGCGGCAACGAGAACGGTGGCGGACAACAGGGCGGTTCCGGCTCGGGTACCTCGGGCAACGGTTACGGCAACCAGGGAAACGGCTACGGCAACCAGGGCAATGGTTACGGCGGCCAGGACGGTAACTACGGCGATCAGGGCGACGGCAACCGGACACCCGGCGATGGCTATCGCAGCGACCGGCCGGAGCTGGAATCCAGCAGTGGCGCCGGGTCGGGGGCAGGGCTGCCCGGAGCCGGTACCCCGACCGCAGGCGCCGCACCCGATATCGGTGCTCTGCCGTCGGGCTACGAAGCCGCGGGCGCGGACGCGCCGGGCGGCAGCGCGGGTGGGGGCGGCGCTCCCGCGGGGGTGCTCGGCGGGACCGCGGCGTCCCAGGGCGCCACGACGCCGACGCGTTCGACCAGCGGATCGGGTAGTTCGGCCTTCCCCCGCAGCAGCTTGCCAGCCGCCGGACAGCCGGAATCCGTCACCAGTGGCGGTATGCCGGAGGTCTCCTCCCTCGGTTCGGTCCCGCTACCGCGCGGGTCCTCCGGTGCGGGTGGGGCTTCGAGCACGAAGCCGTCGAGTTCGGGCGGCGCCGGTTCCGGTGCGGGCGCGGGCTCACTGGGCGACGCTCTCGGCGCGGCGGTGGGCGCGGACCCCGCGCAGGTGAAGTCGGTGCTCGACAACCTGCCCGGCCTGCTCGACGAGGACACCTTGTCGGACCTCACCGGATTGCCACCGGAACAGGTGCGGTCGATTCTGGACAACATTCCGGACGTGGTCGACGAGAACGCGCTCGCGGAGCTCAGCGGTGTTGATCCGGCCGGAGTGCGCTCAGTGCTGGAGAACCTGCCCGCCGCGTTGGACGAGGAGGCGCTCGCGACGGCGACCGGCGGCACGAACGGCCTGTCGTCCGCCGGGGCCGGGATCGCTTCGCCGGACGCGGCCTCGGGTGCCGGGAGCTCGCAGAGTTCACTGGCTTCCGCGGGCAGCGACTTCCTCGGGCAACTGGGGACGGCACTGACCCAGGGGCTGGATTCGCTCACCCAGCTCGGGAGCGCGCTCCCTGGCACACAGGAGATACAAGACATGCTGCGGCAGTTCGATCCGGACGCGTTGACAGCCGCGGCGGGACTCACCCCCGTCGAAACCGCGGGCGCGGGCGGTTCGGGCGCGGGTGGTGCGGGCGCAGGCGGTGCGGGGGCAGGCGGCGGAATCGGTTCACCGGAAACTCTTGCCCAGCAATCCAGCACTGCCCTGTACCCACGTGCGGGACTGCCCGGTGCCGAATCGCCGGTCTATCCCGCCGTGGCGGCCGCTGCCCGCACCGACTCCACGCCCGGCGGTATGCCCATGATGCCGCCCGCCGCCGCCGGTGGCGCGGGACAGAACGCCAACGGTGGGCACCAGCCCGCCAGATTTCTCCGTTCGAGAGCACACCTGGACGAGGCCATCGGCCCGACGCCCGACCGAGTGCGTCCGGTGGCCGACTCATGAGCCAGACCTGGGAATTCACCGACCTGGAGTTCAATCTGCTCTGCGAGGACGTCCGGCGGGGCGAACTGCCCGCACCGTTCATCTTCACCAGCCGTACCCGTCTCGAAGATGACTACGAGCGCGAGAAAGCGCAGGTTCGCCAGCAGTTACGACACCGGCTCGACAACGATCTCGATGCCCTGGCAGGCGCGATCGCCAAACCGGACGTCTTCGTCGTCGCGCACGCGTGGAACGACCAGGATTTCGAGAATCCCGAGGCGCGCATCCGGGTGCACGCCATCCGGCATCGGGCCCGCGGCTATGTGATCACCCAGCGCCCGGGCGAAACCCTCGCGCACAGCGGCGGTTTCGATGCCGTCGAATGCGATCCGTATGTTCTGGCCGACACCGTTCTCGGACTTCTCCCGCGCTGCGGCGCCGGGAAGCTCGACAACATCCGCCTGTCGCTCCCCCACACCGCACCGGAGGCCGAGCACGATCGCGCGGTATCCAGCGTCGCCGACAACGACGACGACTACGACCCCTTCCGCAGCGCCGCGTTCTTCGCCACCCCCGCCGTCAGCACCGGGATCATCAAAGTGCTGCAGGGCCGCTCGAAATACGGACCCCGCGGCCGGATCGAAGCCGGGCTGTTGTGGCGTGACCTGCCCGACGACGGGCGCTACGTGATACCGCTGGACGACCCAGCCCCGGTCGCCACCGCGATGAGCAGCGACCGGTTGGGCCCCTGGGTGCGCGACCGGATCGAGGAGATCCTCACCCGGCTGGAATCGCACAGGGAAACCGAGGAATGAGCGGACCCCGCTCGACGGACAACTCGCGGTTACACCAGCTCTGGCACGCGTAGGTGGGCGAAGCCGAGCCTGAACTCCGCGACCTCGAGAACTTCGGCGCCCATGGTGCTGGTCGCCGCGGCCCGGATTCGATCCACCTGGGCGCGGCTGTTGTCCAGTTCCTCTCTGCTTGCCCAGACCGTCGATCCCACCCCTCGGCCGGTCGCTCGGTCGACGAACAGGCTGGCGCTGCGGAATCCCTCGATCTTTTCGAGCTGGGGCAGCAGACCGGACTTGAATGTCTCGATCGCGGAATCGACTCCGGCCGGGTCGACCTGGACCCAGGTGCACCGAGTGCAGGCACTCGCGCCGGCCAGGTGATCGCGGTGCATGACCGCGACTTCCCATTCCTCGATTGTGTCGACCTGGCCGTTCAGCGCTTCGGCCAGACCATCACGCAATGATCGGACGCGCATTCTGCTGTCGTGCATCGCGGTTTCCGATTCCCACGCGGTTGTGGCGATACATCGGCCTGTCGCCCTGTCCACCATCAGCGACATGCCGACCCACCCGTCGAGCTCGGTCATATTCGGCATCACCGCATTGTTGAGGTATGCGATACCGCGGTCGATCGACGACCGCTGGGCCGTAAATGTGCTGGAACGTGCGTACACGGGCCACCTCCTACTTGCAGGAAGGGCGGTGCCCCGGTGGGCACCACCGACACATCCACTGTCCTCCGCGACGACCATCGACACAATGCGATGGGCGGCCTTCATGACGCCGATTATTTCGGCCGTATTCAGTGGCCCGAAGGTATTGACATCGAGCAAATCAGGAGAAGACTGGATGGATACCGGAACACCGGAAATGAGCCACACTGCCGACGGAGACGTTTGCCGACCGTGGTGACTTCGTTTTCAGGATCTGGCTAAGCCCCCGGCAAGCCAATCGAATAACCGGAGTTGTCAGCGACGACTGAGCTCAGGAATTCGATGAAGACTACCGGGGACTGTTCTGTGTGGGGGTAGAAATTCAGCCTGCTGTGTCAGGGCGGTCCGCGAGGCCAAGACGTAGGTGTTCGCTGTGGTACACGGCCTCATCCAGCAATTGAGCGACGTGATTGTCGTAGAGGCTGTACACGATGCTGCGTCCGGCCCTTGTGCCGTGGACCAAGCCGAGATTGCGCAGCAAGCGCAGTTGATGCGAGACCGCGGACTGCTCCATGCCGACCGCCTCGGCGAGCTCGGTGACCGGGCGCGGGCCTTGGCGTAGTTCGGTGAGGATGAGCAGGCGACTCGGGGTGGCCAGGGCCTGCAAGGTGGTTGCCACATGAGCGGCGGACGCGGCGTCGAGTCGGGAACTCGGCCGGTCGCGGCCTTCGACACCGTGTCCCATGGCGTGAAGTTTAGCTCACCAGCACTCATGAAAACCTCTTCATATGTACTGCTATTCTCGGGTGGTTCTGTCCCGACTTCCGGAGGTGACCTGTGGCTACGCCCACCGCCACGCCCACCCGCCGAGCCACCCCGCGCGCGGCCGTTCCCGTGCGCCGCACCCGACTGCTCGAACTGAGCGAAATACGTTGGGCAGCAACAGCATCCGTACTATTTGTGCTCGGCCTGGTCACCCAGTTCTCGGGTGGGCCGTCGTGGCTGTGGTGGGCGCTGTATCTGGCCTGCTACGCCACCGGCGGCTGGGAGCCCGCGCTGGCCGGGATGCGTGCGCTGCGCGAGAAAACCCTCGATGTCGACCTGCTGATGGTGGTCGCGGCAATCGGGGCGGCCTCGATCGGACAGGTGCTCGACGGCGCGCTGCTGATCGTGATCTTCGCGACGTCGGGCGCGGTCGAAGCCTTCGCCACGGCCAGGACCGAGGACTCGGTGCGCGGACTGCTCGGCCTCGCCCCGGAGACCGCGACACTGCTTTCCGACGGCCACGAACAGACTGTCAGGGCAGCCGATCTGGAAATCGGCGCGGTGATCTTGGTGCGGCCGGGTGACCGGATCGCCGCCGACGGGTCGGTAGTCGGCGGGGCCGGTGAGGTCGACCAGGCCACCGTCACGGGCGAGTCGATACCGGTGGACAAAACGGTCGGCGACGAGGTGTTCGCGGGCACCCTCAACGGCACCGGTTCGCTGCGGGTGCGGGTGGATCGCCGTGCCGAGGACTCGGTCGTGGCCCGCATCGCGACGCTGGTCGAGGAGGCAGGCCGGACCAAGGCCACGACGCAGTTGTTCATCGAGAAGATCGAGCAGCGGTATTCGGTGGGCATGGTCGCGGTGACGCTCGCGGTGTTCGTCGTGCCGCTGCTGTTCGGCGCGGCGTTGCAACCGACGTTGTTGCGCGCCATGACGTTCATGATCGTCGCCTCGCCCTGCGCGGTGGTGCTGGCCACGATGCCGCCGCTGCTGGCCGCGATCGCGAACGCGGGTCGTCACGGGGTGCTGGTGAAATCGGCCGTCGTGATGGAACAACTCGGCACCACCACCCGGGTCGCGCTCGACAAAACCGGCACCCTGACCCTGGGCACCCCCGAACTCGCTGATATCCGGGTATTGCCCGGCGGCCCGCTCAGCGAAGAACAGGTCCTGCGGCTGGCCGCGGCCGCCGAGCATCCCAGCGAGCATCCGCTGGCCGCCGCGATCGTGCGGGCCGCCCACCGCCGTAGCCTCGATCTCCCGATCGCCGACGACTTCACCGCCGAGCCCGGCCGCGGCGTCTCGGCCTTGGTCGAGCAACGCCTCATCCAGGCCGGATCCCCGGCCGCGCTTCTGCACCACGACAGCACAGCCGGCCGACATGCGAGCGTGGTGGTCACCGAACTCCAGCGCAACGGGCGAACCGCGGTGGTCGTGCTGTGTGACCACGAGCCCATCGCCGTCCTCGGCATCACCGATCAGGTGCGTCCCGAGGCCGCGGCCGCTGTCGCCGCGATCACCGAATCGACCGGCGCCGCACCGACTTTGCTCACCGGCGACAACCACGCCACCGCCGCCCAGATCGCGAAACAGGTCGGCATCACCGATGTGCGCGCCGGATTGCTGCCGCACGAGAAGGTCGCCGCCCTCCGAGATCTGGAGTCGCGGGGATGGCGGGTGACCATGATCGGCGACGGCATCAACGACGCTCCCGCACTGGCCGCCGCGCACACCGGGATCGCGATGGGCGGCGCGGGATCGGACCTGACCCTGCAGACCGCCGATGCGGTGATCGTCGGCGACGACCTGACCACCATTCCCGCCGTCATCGAACTGTCGCGCCGGGCGCGCCGCGTCGTGATCGCGAACCTGGCGATCGCGGCCACCTTCATCGTCGTCCTGTCGCTCTGGGACCTCATCGGACACCTCCCGCTCCCGTTGGGCGTGGCCGGACACGAGGGTTCCACCGTCATCGTCGGCCTGAACGGCCTGCGTCTGCTCGGTTCAGCGGCTTGGCGCTCCGAACAGGTCGGTGCGGCAGGTTCGCGGTGACCTCGCGTTCCACGGCAAGGAAGGGTCTCGGCGAACCGGGCCCGAAGGCCGGGGTCGGCCCGGGATGTCGGCGAGCAGACCAGACGAGCCGGACTACGGCAGCCGCGCTCCGACGATCCGCAGGGCCATCTCCGCGTACCGGTCAGCCACCTCGTTCACCGACCAATCCCCGCTTTCGCGATACCACCGCGCGATGTCGATTCCGAGCGAAAGCACCGCTACGACAGCCATTTTGAGGTCGGGGATGTCGAAATCGCCGGAGCGGACCCCGTCGGCGACGAGCGAGCGCACCGCGTGCTCGGTTTCTCGCCGGATGCCCCGGATCTCGGCCAGGTGCTCGGCACTGAGCGCGGCCAGTTCGTAGTTCAGGATGCGCGCGACGGTGCGGCGGCCGGCGTGCTCGGCGACGAAGGCGTGGACGAGTGCGTGCAGCCGCTGAGTTGGCGTTCCCGCTGCGGCGACGGCCTCGGTGACCAGGTCGAGTATCCGTTCGTGGCCACCGCGCGAAATCAGGTACAGCAGTTCTTCTTTGGACTTGTGATGCATGTAGACCGCGGCCGGGCTCATCCCGGCCGCGGCGGCGATATCGCGTGTCGTCGTGCCGTAGTAGCCCTTCGCCGCGAAGGCCTCGACGGCGGACTCGAGCAGGCGGGTACGCGTAGCTTCCGCCCGTGAGGTTTCCGCCTGGGGCACATCGGTCATGGATCGATTCTGTCAGCGCGTCGACCGGCCCGAGCGTGGAGGTGCTTGACGACCGGCGGCACCAGGAGCCAAGATAGAAATTAAGCAAGCGCTTATTTCCGCATCTCAGAACGGACGAACGTGACCGACGACGTACTCTGCCAGCGCGATCTCGAGTTCCTGCTCTACGAGTGGCTCGATATCACCCAGCTGACCAACCGTGCTCGGTTCGCAGAGCATTCGCGGGAGACCTTCGACGCGGTGCTTGACCTCAGCGCCGACATCGCGATCAAGGAATTCGCGCCACACAACAAGAAGGCCGACCAGCACCAGCCGATCATGCGGCCCGACGGCACCGTGGAGATGATCGGCGAGGTCGCGCACGCGCTCGAGATCTTCGCCAAGGCCGGGCTCATGTCCGGCCAGTTCGACGAAGAACTCGGCGGCATGCAACTGCCCGCGACGATCGC
The DNA here is from genome assembly GCF_054031145.1 of Nocardia sp. FBN12. NCBI lineage: Bacteria > Bacillati > Actinomycetota > Actinomycetes > Mycobacteriales > Nocardiaceae > Nocardia > Nocardia sp. FBN12. The sequence goes on along the minus strand of NZ_CM132926.1, from coordinate 95,776 downwards.
GCGCGCCGCGATGGCCTGGCTGCAAGCCGCGAACGCGGGCACCTCGTCCTACGCGCTGCTCACCACCGCCAATGCCAACCTCCTCGCCGAGTACGGCACCGCGAGCCAGATCGACGAGTACGTGCGGCCGATGCTCGAGGGGCGCTACTTCGGGACGATGTGCCTGTCGGAACCGCAGGCAGGCTCCTCGCTGGCCGACATCACCACCCGCGCCACCCGCCAGGACGACGGAACCTATCGGGTGACCGGGACCAAGATGTGGATCTCGGGTGGCGATCACGAACTCACCGGCAACATCGTGCATCTCGTGCTGGCCAAGACCCCCGACGGTCCTCCCGGGATCAAAGGCATCTCCCTGTTCATCGTCCCGAAGTACCTGGTCGATGGCGGGGAACGCAACGATGTCACCCTGATCGGCCTCAACCACAAGATGGGCAACCGCGGTACGACCAATACCCACCTCGCCTTCGGCGACGGCACCCACTCCCCCCGCGGCAAGGCAGGCGCGGTCGGGTTCCTCGTCGGCGAGGAGGGCCGCGGACTGTCCTACATGTTCCACATGATGAACGAGGCCAGGGTCGGCGTCGGGATGCTGGCCACCGCCCTCGGCTACACCGGTTACCTCAAATCCCTCGCCTACGCGAAGGTTCGCACGCAGGGCCGGGCTGTCGGGGCCAAAGATCCACTGTCGCCGCCTGTTCCGATCATCGAGCACCCCGATGTGCGCCGGATGCTGCTGGCCCAGAAGTCCTACGTCGAGGGCGCGATGGCGTTGAACCTGTACTGCGCGCGCCTGGTCGACGACGCGGCCACCGCGCCGGAGTCCGACGCCCGCGAGGCCGCCGCCTTGCTGCTCGACGTGCTGACCCCGGTCGCCAAGAGCTGGCCCTCGCAGTGGTGCCTGGAGGCCAACAGCCTCGCGATCCAGGTGCACGGCGGCTACGGCTACACCACCGACTACGACGTCGAGCAGCTCTACCGCGACAACCGCCTCAACCCCATCCACGAGGGCACCCACGGCGTGCAGGGACTCGACCTGCTCGGTCGCAAGGTAGTGATGCGGGGCGGCGCCGGACTGGCACTGCTCGGCGCGGAAATCGAGAAGACCATCGCGCGGGCGAGCGAACTGGGCGCGGAGCACGCCGCGCAGCTCGGTGCCGCGTGGCACAAGCTCGTCGAGACCACGATGCGGTTGTGGTCCACCGGCGACCCCGCCGTCGCGCTCGCCAACTCCTCGCTCTACCTCGAATCCTTCGGCCACGTCGTGATCGCGTGGATCTGGCTCGAACAGCTCGTCGCCACCGGGGACAAGGAAGGTTCGTTCTACGACGGCAAGCGCGCCGCGGCCCGCTTCTTCTACACCTTCGAACTACCCAAGGTCACACCACAACTCGACATCCTCGCGACCTTGGACACCACGCTGCTCGACACCGACCCGAACTGCCTCTGACCCGGCGTCGCAGTCCTCACTTCGGGGGATCCGAACCCATCGATGACCGCGTCCGGAATCCCCCGCTTCGTCACGCCGACCGTCCACCCGGGAACGCCCCTACCGGGCGCGTGCGCGAACCGGCGATGTCACCCCTGGGGCGGGAGTAGTTCGGCGACGAGGGCTTCGATGCGGGTTTTGATCTCGTCGCGGATCGGGCGAACCGACTCCACGCCTTTGCCCGCCGGATCGTCCAGTGTCCAGTTGCGGTAGCTGACGCCGGGGAAGACCGGGCAGGTGTCGCCGCAGCCCATGGTGATGACGACGTCGGAGGTTTCCACGGCGTCGTAGGTGAGGATCTTCGGGGTCTGATCGGCGATGTCGATGCCGAGTTCGGCCATCGCCGCGACGGCGGACGGGTTGATCGTCTCGGCGGGCGCGCTGCCCGCCGAGCGGACCTCGATCGCGTCGCCCGCGAGGTGGTTGAGGAATCCGGCGGCCATCTGGGAGCGACCTGCGTTATGGACGCAGACGAACAACACGCTGGGCTTGGTGGTCATGTGGGGCAATGCCTTTCAGCTGGCCGGGAGGTCTAGTTCGGCGAGGAGATGCCGGACACGGGTTTCGATGTCGTCGCGGACCAGGCGCATGCGTCCGATGCCGTCGATGCCGCGTTCGGAGGGTTCGTCGGTGCCCCAGTTGATGATTCGGATGCGCTCATCGCGGCGTCACCCCCGCAGCGACAGCGGTGGCGGCGGTCGGCTTGAACCGTTTGCGCAGGGCAAGGGAGACATAGACCAGTGCGACGAGGACGGGGACCTCGATGAGCGGGCCGACGACGCCGGCGAGGGCTTGACCGGAAGTGACGCCGTAGGTGGCGATCGCTACGGCGATGGCCAGTTCGAAGTTGTTGCCCGCCGCGGTGAACGCGAGGGTGGTGGTGCGTTCGTAACCGAGGCCGAGGGCCGCGCCCATCGCGTAGCCGCCGCCCCACATGATCGCGAAGTAGGCCAGCAGCGGGATCGCGATGCGGACCACGTCGAGCGGGTGGGCGGCGATCTGGTCGCCTTGCAGGGCGAACAGGATCACAATCGTGAACAGCAGCCCGTACAGCGCCCACGGGCCGATCCTCGGCAGGAACTTCGCCTCGTACCAGTCGCGGCCCTTGGCGCGTTCACCCAAGCGGCGGCTCAGAAACCCGGCCAGCAGCGGGATACCGAGGAAGATCAGCACCGACTTCGCGATCTGCCACGGCGAGACGTCGATGGTGGTCTGTTCGAGGCCGAGCCAGCCGGGCAGGACCGAGAGGTAGAACCAGCCGAGCACGGCGAACATGACCACCTGGAACACCGAGTTCAGGGCAACCAGCACCGCGGCGGCTTCGCGGTCGCCGCACGCCAGGTCGTTCCAGATGATCACCATGGCGATGCAGCGAGCCAGGCCGACGATGATCAGACCGGTGCGGTATTCAGGCAGGTCGGGCAGGAACAACCAGGCCAGGGCGAACATCAGCGCGGGGCCGAGTACCCAGTTCAGCACCAGCGAACTGATCAGCAGTTTGCGGTCGCCGGTGACGGAGTCGAGGCGGTCGTAGCGGACCTTGGCCAGCACCGGATACATCATGATCAGCAGCCCGATCGCGATGGGCAGCGAGATGCCGTCGATCTCCACGGCGCTCAGCGTGTCGCCGAGGCCGGGAATCATGCGTCCGAACAGCAGTCCGGCGGCCATCGCGACGCCGATCCAGACCGGCAGGAACCGGTCGAGCGTCGACAGTTTGCCGACGACGGCGGGGTGGTCGGTGGTCGTGGTACTCATGCGGTCACCGCTCCCGCTTCGGTCGCGAGCACATCCGACAGTCGCGCGAGCGCCTGCGGGACGACCCGGTAATACACCCAGGAAGCCCGGCGCTCGCTGGCCAGCAGTCCGGCTTCGCGCAGCACCTTCAGGTGGTGGGAGATGGTCGGCTGGGTGACGTCGATCCCCGTCGACAGGTCGCACACGCAGGCTTCACCGTCGGCGCGGGACGCGATCGCCGACAGCAACCGCAACCGGACCGGGTCGGCGAGGGCCTTGAACAGCACGGCCAACTCGGCGGCCGTCTGGCCGGTCATCGGTGGGCGGGTACTGGGCGCGGCCTCGCACGACTGCGAGACCACGCTCAGCGGCAGATCCTGATTCGACATATATCGATATTGACGGATGTCTAATCAAGAAAGCAAACGAACACCGGATGAACGAGCCCGGCGGATCAGCGGCAGCAGCTCGCGCCGGAAGCCACGGCCTCGGTCTTGGCCGCACTGCCACAGCAGGCGCCCTCGCTCTCAGCTTCGGCGGCGGTGCCACAGCAGACGTCGACCGCCTCGGCGTCGGCAAGGTCGAGTTCCGGTGCGGTGCCGAAGGTTTCACTGTCGGCCAGCACCGTGTAGACCTCCCACCGCTCGGCGCCCGGCCCGGTGACCCACACCTTGTCCTGAGTGGCGAAGCAACATGTGGTCGCGATCTGCTCCTCGGTGAACAGACCCGCTTCGGAGAGTCGGGCGATCTCGCCGTGCACCTGTTCGGAGGATTCGACCTCGACGCCGAGGTGATTCAAGCTGCCACCTTGACCGGCGTTCTCGATCAGCACGAGCTTGAGCGGCGGCTCGGCGATCGCGAAGTTCGCGTAGCCGGGCTTGCGCTTGGCCGGTTCGGCGTCGAACAGGGTCGAGTAGAACTGGACGGCGGTGTCGAGGTCGTCGACATTGAGGGCCAGCTGGATACGAGACATGATCGAACCTCCACTTGTGTGACATATATCGAATAACTTGTGCCGCCGAGTCTGCTCACCTTTTCGACATATGTCAATACCGCGGGTAGAGTCGATCTCATGCCCAAGGCGCTGCCCGTGATCGATATGTCCGCCCCCGTCTGCTGCGCCCCCGTCGCGGCGGGGCCCGTAGACGACGCCGCAGCCCTGGAGGTGGCGTTGCGACTCAAGGCGATCGCCGACCCGGCCAGAGTCAGACTGCTGTCACTGCTGCTCACCAGCCCACTCGGCGAGGAGAACGGTGGCGAGCTCGCCGCCACCGTCGGCCTGAGCGAATCCACCGTCTCCCACCACCTCGGCCAGCTACGCAAGGCAGGCCTGGTCGAATCCGAACGACGCGGAATGAACACCATCCACCGCGCCCGCCGTGACGCCCTGTCCGCGCTCTGCACGGTCCTGGATCCCAACTGCTGCAGCTGATCTCGCGGCGCTGACACCGCGCACCGTGGCCGAGTAGAATCGGGACCAGATCGCCGACGACGGTCGCACGGCCCGACGTTGTCACAGGAGCGGCGGATGAGCGCACGTGAGGACTCCGTTTCGGAACAGGTGCCCCGGCGTCTACGGCTGCTGCTGGTAGCTGGTGCGGTATTCATCCTGTTGCTGCTGGTCGTGCCGGGCCTGATCGGCACCTATGTCAACTGGTTGTGGTTCGGCGAGGTCGGCTATCGCGGTGTCTGGTTGACCGTGCTGCTCACCAAGCTGTCGCTGTTCGTGGTGATCGGCGGGTGCCTCGGTGGGGCGCTCTATCTGGCCATGTGGTCGGCGTACCGCTCACGTCCCGTCTTCATGCCCGCCGCACGTGCCGACGATCCGCTCACCGAGGTCCGTCGCGTGGTCGGCCGGTGGCCAGGGCGCATCGGGACGGGGATCGCGGTCGGATTCGGGTTGATCTGTGGTCTCATCGGCCAGTCGAGGTGGGAGACGGTGCAGTTGTTTCTGCACGGCGGGGCGTTCGGCGCGCGCGATCCCGAATTCGGAATCGATATCGGCTTCTTCGTCTTCGATCTGCCGTTCTATCGCCTCGTGCTGAGCTGGTTGTTCGTCGCGGTGTTCTTCGCGTTCATTGCCGGTCTGGCAACGCATTTTCTGTTCGGCGGGCTCCGGCCCGCCGGCAAGTCGGTCGGCCTCAGCCATGGTGCCCGCGTTCAGCTCGCGGTGCTCCTCGGGCTGTTCTTCGTCTTGAAGGCCGGCGCGTATTGGCTCGACCGGTATGCGCTGTTGTCGAGTCACCGGCGGGAACCGACGTTCGCCGGCGCCGGGTACACCGACATCAACGCCGTGCTACCGGCGCGGTTCGTGCTCTTGGCGATCGCGCTGATCGGTGCCGCGGCGGTCTTCTCCGCGGTCGTGATCCGCGATCTCCGGCTCCCCGCGATGGCCGCCACCCTGCTGCTGCTGTCCTCGATCGTGGTCGGCGGGGTTTGGCCGCTCGCGGTGGAACAGTTCTCGGTGCGCCCCAACGCGGCCGACCTGGAGAGCCCCTACATCGAACGCAATATCGCGGCAACGAGGCAGGCGTACGGGATCGGCAGCGACCGGGTCGACTACCAGTCGTATCCGGGGGTCGGCACGAAGCAGCCTCCCGAGGTCGCCGCCGACGCGACCACGATCGCCAATCTCCGGCTGCTCGACCCGCATATCCTCTCCCGCACCTTCACCCAGCAGCAGCAGCTCAAGAACTTCTACAGCTTCCCGGAAAATCTGGACCTCGACCGCTACCGCATCGACGGCAGGCTGCGTGACTACGTCGTCGCGGCCAGGGAGCTGACCCCGACCGCGCTCAGCGGCAATCAATCGCATTGGGTCAACCGGCATACCGTCTACACCCACGGCGACGGGTTCGTCGCGGCACCGGCGAATCGGGTCAACGCGGCGGTGCGGGAAGCATCGGGCGACAGTTCGGCCAGCAACAGCGGGTACCCGATCTACGCGGTGAGCGATATCGCCTCCCAGCACGCCGGGCAGCAGGTGATCCCGGTCGAACAGCCACGCATCTATTTCGGTGAGGTGATCGCGCGGGCCGATCCTGACTACGCCATCGTCGGTGGCGGCACCGAGCCCCGCGAGTACGACACCGACACCACCAAGTACACCTACGCGGGTGCGGGTGGGGTTCCGATCGGGAACTGGCTCAACCGGCTGGCCTTCGCGTCGACCTATACCGAACGAAATATCCTGTTCTCCAAGGCGATCGGCCCCGACTCGAAGATCATCTTCCATCGCGATCCGAGTGAGCGCGTCGAGTTGGTGGCACCGTGGCTCACCGTCGACAACAACCCCTACCCGGCGGTTGTCGACGGCCGGATCGTCTGGATCATCGACGCCTACACCAGCATCGACGGCTACCCCTACGCCGCTCGGAGTTCGCTGGATGCTCTCGCCCGCGACGGCGACGTGGCTCACCGCGAGATCTCCTACGCGCGGAATTCGGTCAAGGCGACCGTCGACGCCTACGACGGCACCGTGACGCTGTACCAGGTCGACGACCGAGACCCGGTGCTGGCCGCCTGGATGCGGGCGTTCCCCGGCACCGTCGAACCAGCGGCGTCGATCAGTGACGACCTGCGCGCCCATTTCCGCTACCCGGAGGATCTGTTCGCCATCCAGCGCGACATGCTCGCGCGGTACCACGTGGACGAGCCACGAGAGTTCTTCACCAACAACGCCTTCTGGTCGGTGCCGAGCGATCCGACCGTCGAGGCCAATCCGCAGCAGCCGCCCTTCTATGTGCTGCTCGGCGACCCCGCTGATGCGGCGCCCTCGTTTCGGCTGGCCAGTGCGATGGTCGGGTTCAAGCGGGAGTTCCTGTCCGCCTATATCTCTGTGCGCTCCGACCCCGAGAACTACGGCAAGTTCAGCGTTCTGCAGTTGCCCACCGACACGCTCACGCAAGGGCCCCAACAGATTCAGAACTCGATGATCTCCGATACCCGAGTGGCGTCCGAGCGCACGCTGCTCGAGCGCTCCAACCGCATCCAGTACGGCAACCTGCTCACCTTGCCGATCGCGGACGGTGGCGTCCTCTACGTCGAACCGCTGTTCACCGAACGGATCTCGACTGCCGCGAACGGATCCACTTTCCCGCAGTTGGCACGGGTATTGGTCAGCTACCGGGAGCCCGGCACCGGCGGAGTCAGAGTCGGCTACGCACCGACCCTCGCCGAAGCACTCGACCAGGTCTTCGGTCCCGCGACCGGCAATCTCGCGACCGCGCCCGGCGGCAGCCCCGCCGCGCCACCACCGCCGGGCAGACCGACAGCACCACCGGGCGAACCACCACCCGCTTCGCAGATCGATGAGTCCGCGATCACCCGACTCGAAGCCGAACTCGAAGCGGCCAGGGCGGCGCTCAACCGGCTCGAGCAACAACTCGACGACATCCTGCGCCCAGACGAATAGAACCCGGTCACCGCGAGCGATTCATGTTCATCTTGCGCCGACGTTCACGGACGAGGACGCAAACGCACGAAGGGCAGTCGACGTCCGACCTCGCGGTAGTCCTGCGGTGTGCCATCGACAGCGAAGCCCATGAACCGCACCAGTTTTCGCGCTGCGCGCGGGTGCCGGGGCGCGTACCGAGCCATGAACTCGCCGCCTTCGTCCACATCGAGCGGCTGTGCGGTGACCGGGATGGTGCGCAGGCCGACTCGAATACTCGTGTCGGGTGTCGCGAGGATGTTCTGATACCACGCGGCTTTGGGGCCGAAACCGGAACAGACGACGTAGCTGTCATCGGTGCTGTCGTGTTCGACGACCTCGATGACCGCCTGGCGCGGCTTCCCCGACACCCGGCCCGTGTGGTCGAGCAGGAGCAGCCTGCCCCCGAACAGCCAGCCAAGCCGGAGTCGGTAGAGGTAGATGGGGGCCCGGAACAGCAGGCGGCGAATACCGGTGGGCGGCGGCGGGCGCTTGACTATTTCCATCGTCCGTCCTTTCAGGGGTCTCTGGCATCGGTCAGCCATCGGGGCTGGAGTGGTCAAACCGCCCGCGACCGAGCAGGCGCGCGTTCAGTTTGCGGTCGGAGTGATCTTTACGGCATCTTTACGGGTAGGTGCGCCGGGAAGTCTGGTCGGCAACCCGGCTCGAGCTCCGTCGGGTGGGGTTCGATCGGTGACGGGTACCCACTCTTGCTGCTTGCGCGCAACTCAGGCTTCACTGTCCGCCTCCCCCAGTCGGTGGTTGGATGACGCCGCCGACCCGACGCACAGTTCTCACCCGAGGTAGCTGGCCGGAAGCACGGCGAATCGCCTCGGTGCTGCGGCGCGAAACCGTGGGCGGCGTGCTGCTGATCGTCGCGGCGATCATCGCGCTGATCTGGGCGAACACACCATGGGCCGGCGCGTACACAGCGATACGCGACTTCCACATCGGGCCGTCCGCGCTGCACCTGAACCTCTCGCTGAGCGAGTGGGCGGCCGACGGGTTGCTGGCGATCTTCTTCTTCGTCGTCGGCCTCGAGCTCAAACGTGAATTCGTGGCGGGCGATCTGCGCGATCCACGCCGCGCGGCGCTGCCCGTTGTCGCGGCGGTGGGCGGCATGGCCGTCCCGGCGCTGATCTATGTGCTGGTCAACCGCAGCGGGCCGCCCGGCACCCTCGATGGCTGGGCCATTCCCACCGCGACCGACATCGCGTTCGCGCTCGCCGTGCTGGCGGTGATCAACACCCACCTGCCCGCCGCGCTGCGCACCTTCCTGCTCACCCTCGCCGTCGTGGACGACCTGCTGGCGGTCACCGTGATCGCGATCTTCTACACCAGCGAACTGAACCTGCCCTACCTGGCCGCCGCGGTCGTTCCCCTCGCCCTGTTCGCGCTCGCCGTGCAACGGCGGATCAGTTCACCCTGGCTGCTGGTCCCACTGGCACTGGTCGCATGGTGGTTGGTCCACCTTTCGGGCGTGCACGCCACGGTGGCGGGAGTGCTGCTCGGATTCACCGTCCCGGTCGTCCTCGCGCGCGGCGAATCCGCCGAACACGGACTCGCGGAACGCTTCGAACACCGGATCCGGCCGCTCTCGACCGGATTCGCGGTGCCGGTGTTCGCGTTCTTCGCCGCAGGCGTCACCGTGGGCGGGCTCAGCGGTCTGACCGATTCCCTCGGTGACCGGGTGACTCTCGGCATCATCGTGGGACTGGTGGCAGGCAAGCTGATCGGCATCACCGCCACGACCTACCTCACCGCGAAACTCACTCGCGCCGAACTCGATTCGGAACTGGCCTGGATCGATGTCGCCGGGGTGGCACTGCTCGGCGGCATCGGGTTCACCGTGTCGTTGCTCGTCGGCGAACTCGCCTTCGCCGGCGACCACACCCGGGCCGATCACGTCCGCATCGGCGTGCTGTTCGGCACCGTGACCGCGGCGATCCTGGCCACCATCGTGCTGCGCGCGCGCAACCGGGTCTACCGCGCACTGGACGAGGCCGAATCGCGCGACGACGACGGCGACGGCATCCCCGATGTGTATCAGCACCCGCAGACTCCGCACTGAGGTAGCGCGGCACGCGCACAACCCATCGATCGCTCGACGAGGAGCACCTATGACCGGACCAGTACCCCGCCACGGCGGTCTTGCCCATGTCACGATGGGGTTGGGTTGGGATCCCGTGCGCCCCAACATGTTCGGGCGGCGCGGTAAAGATGTCGATCTCAACGCCGCCGCCCTGTTGTTCGCCGGCACCCGCTTCATCGATGTCGCCTACCACGAGCAACTCACCTCACGCGATCGCGCGGTCCGCCACCTCGGCGACAGCGTCACCGGCGACGGTGACGGCGACAACGAGGTCATCGTGGTCGACCTGACTCGGCTCGCCCCGGATGTCACCACTATCGTGTTCATCGTGACCTGCTACACGGGGCAGCGATTCGACCAGGTCCAGAATGGTTTCTGCCGCGTCACCGACAATGTCACCGGGACCGAACTGATCCGCCTGCGGCTGGACAGCGGCGGCTCCCACACCGGTCTGGTGCTCGGCAAACTCCGCCGCCCCCACCAGGATTGGGACTTCGCCCCCATCGGCGAACCGATCTGGGCGCAACACATCGTCCACGCCGTGCCCCAACTCGCCGGCTACCTCAGCTGAGCCCAAACGGAGATTGACCCATGAACGCACAGTTGATGATCGTCGAGGACGACACCCGGGTACGGGAGTCGCTGCGGCTGGCCATGGAAGACGAGGGTTACACCGTCGCCGAGGCCGATTCCGCCGAGAAGGCACTCGACCAGGTCCACGATCTCGGCGCGCCCGATGTGATGCTCGTCGACCTCATGCTCGGCGGAATGGACGGCTACACCTATATCCGTGAGGTGCGTCGCGAGCACGACGTGCCGATCATCGTGGTCAGCGCGCGCGACGACACCCATGATGTGGTCGCCGCACTCGAGGCGGGGGCCGACGATTTCGTCACCAAACCGTTCGAGGTCAAGGAACTCTCCGCGCGGATCAGGGCGCTGCGCAGGCGGACAAGGAACACCTCGGATCGCGATGTCACCGAGATCGTCCTCGACGCGGCCGCGCACCGCAGGTTGATCCTGTGTCCGGAGCGCGGCTCGCTGCGGTTGGCAGGCGAGGACGTACATCTCACGCTCACCGAATTCCGGTTGCTGTGCGAATTGGCCCAGAACGACAGCTTGGTGCTGAGCAGGCAGGTGCTGCTCGACAAGATCTGGGATCGCGGGTTCTTCGGCGACGAGCGCATCGTCGACGTGCACGTACGCAGGCTGCGCACCAAGATCGAACGCGATCCCGCCGACCCGAGGTTGATCGTCACCGTCCGTGGGCTCGGCTACCGGCTCGATGTCCAATCCTGAACGCGGGCACCGGGTTCCGTCGCGGTTGCGCGGACTGCGTGGACGCGTCACGGCGGCGTTCGTGCTCGGCGCGAGCCTGGTCGCCGTTGTGCTGTCCGGATCGGTGTACGCCATCAGCACCAATTACATGGAGTCGCAGCGCTCGCGCACCGTCGAGCGGGCGGTGGGCGTGCACGCCGAGCTGTTGCGCCTGCGGTTCGGCAGCACGAACCTCAGCGGCGATCAAGCCCTCGAGGCGCTGCATCTGCCGAGTGGCACCATCGCGATGTTGCACCGGGACAATCGCTGGTCGACGGTCGGGGCAGACCTCGAGTTCCCACTCGCACCGCCGCCCGTTCCGGACGCGGCCGAGGCGGTAGGCGAGGAGCCCACTCGGGTCCGGATCGGAAACCAGCCCTACCTCCGGGCAGGCACCGTCGTCGACAACGCCACCGTCCTCTACGAATTCGCGCCGCTGCTCGAACTCGAGTCCACCCTCCGGATGCTGCGGACAATCCTGCTCGCCTGCTCGGTACTGGCCGTGACGATCGCGGCCGCGATCGGCGCCTGGGCGGCTCATCGCGCACTGAGCCCACTGCGTCAGGTGGCCGCCACGGCATCCAGAATCGCGTTCGGCGAGCACGAACTGCGACTACCGCGCACCGATGACGACGAACTGTCCGCCACGGTCGACGCGTTCAACGCGATGGTCGACTCACTACAGCAGCGGATCGAGCGCGAACGGCGCCTCGTCTCCGATCTCAGCCACGAACTGCGCACCCCGCTGACCACTCTCACCACCACCGCGACGGTCCTAACCGGCCACCGCGACGAACTGTCCGAGCGCCCACGCGCCGCGCTCGGACTGCTCGTCGAGGAAACCGCGTACCTGCGGGGCCTGCTCGACGACATGCTGGCCCTCGCCCGCGTGGAAGCGGGCATCCACCGCTCCGACCAGACCCCGCTCGACCTGGCGGAACTGCTCACCCACCTGCTCGTCGGCCGTGGCGTGTCGCCGGACGTGCTCGACATCGGCGATGTGGGAACGATCCGCGGGCGCCGCACGGAACTCGAACGCGCACTGGTCAATCTGCTCATCAACGCCGAACGGCACGGCGGCGGCGTCACCGGTGTCCGCGTCGACCGCGACGGGCCCGACATCGTGGTCACGGTCGACGACGCGGGCCCCGGCGTCGCGCCCGAGAACCGCGAGCGCATCTTCGAGCGCTTCGTCACCGCCTCCCGCGCGACCGCGGGCACCGGCATCGGGCTCGCACTGGTCAGCGAAACGGTGCTCGGCCATCACGGCACCCTGCGCTGCACGGAAAGTCCCGCCGGCGGCGCCCGATTCGTGCTGACCATCCCCGCCCTTCACGAGATCGCAAAGAAGCGACCGGAACTCTTGCAATGATCGGCTGCGATTCTCTGTGCGTGCCGCAGCCGAGCGCCGCGTGGCGCTCTCGGCCCTACCGGAGGCGTCTGCCACGCGGACAACGATGAGGGTCACGTTCACGTGCCAGGAACGACGATCCATCGGGCCAGGTCGCGCACAAAGGTCACCGGAATCGGCGCTGTCACGGCTGTGACGCCGGTGCGGAGGAGGACAGCCGTCGGGGGTATTCGGCCCTGACGGTCGACGATCGGTTGTCAGCGGCCGACGCCCGATTCCGGTGACCGGATACCCGCCGAACGCAGTGCGGCCCGGCGCATCGCGCCGGGCCGCACAGGGTACTGACCAGATCAGCCGATGCTGAACGGCTGACCCCACAGCGTGACGACCGAGGTCACATTGTCGGTCTCGACCTTCACCTTCACGAAGGCACGCGCCTGGGCGTAGCCACCGCAGCCGGACAGGCCGATCGTGGTGTCGGCCCAGGTCACCGAGCCGCTCTTACCCTTGAACTTGTTGTCCTTGCTGTGCGACTCGTCGCCGTAGTCGTCGGCCTTCTCGAGATCCAGGATGTAGAACGACTCGGCCTGGCCCGGCCCGAGGCTCAGTTCGGCGCCGGTATCGGCACCGACACCGGGCTTCTTGCCCGCCCAGTCGCTCTCGCCCTCGACGCCACCTTCCACGCCGCCGCCGTCGATGTTGACCTGGCAGCCGACGACGTAGCCGGGACGGATCTTGCCGCCCTTGGCATTACCCGACACCTCGACCTGCGCGCTACCGGACACCCACGCGTTGCGGTGGACCGGGGTCGAACCCATGGACGGGTTGATGTTGGCCGACTCGCCGACCAGCCGGACCGTGACGGTGGTGCCGTCGGACAGCGTCTTGACGATCTCGCCGCCGGGCAGCGGAATGAAGGTGTCGGCGTTGGCCGCACCGGTCGACAGCATCCCGACGGTGACGGCGGCCGCGCCGGCGACACCGGCCAGCCGCGCCGCGTTCTTACGGTGGAACATATTTTTCGTCCTCTGATCTATGTCTGGTTCGGGCAGGTCAGCCGATGCTGAACGGCGCACCGTAGAGGGTGGTCTTGGAGTAGTGGTCGCCGATGATCTCGACCACGGTGTAGGCGCGGGCCTGCGCGTAACCGGCACAGCCCTGCACCTCGATCTCGACGTCCTGGTACTCGATCGAGTAGACGCCCGCCTTCTCGATGTCCTTCTTCTCGAGCTGGACGAACTTCACCTCGCCCGGGCCCAGCTCGATGCCGGCCGAACCGCCGACGCTGAAGCCGGACAGGTCGATGCCGCCGGAGAGGCCCGCGGCGATCGCGTCGTCGCCGATCGAGACCTGGCAGCCGATGATGTAGCCGGTGTTGAGCTGGGAGGCACCGTGCGTGGAGGAGTTGTTGGTGCCGTCGGCGCCGGAAGGACCGTTGTTCGGGCCCGCCTCGCCCTCGGGGGTGATCGTCACGTCGGCGGTCACGTTGGCCGAGACCCACGCGACCCGGCCCGCGCCATTGGCGGCCATCGACGGGGAAACCACGGCGTGCTCACCGGTGCGCTTCACCGTGACACCGTGGCCGACCCGCTCACCGTCGGGCAGTGGGACGAAGGCGTCGGCACCGGCGGTACCGGCCACCAGCGCACCCAGTGCGAGCACAGCCAGGCCGGTGCCGAGTGCACTCGCGCCACCACGGATTCGGTTGATATTCATACTTCCCCTCATCAGGTTCGAGCAGTCATCCCCCGACGCCGCGCAAGGGCGCGCCGAGGGCTCGACCGAGCTTGTCCTCGAACCGTGGCGCGATGAGGACCACGCGAAAGCTCACCGATGAAAGTCGCACTACGGGAACATTTCCGGCTCTTTGCAGTGGTGTAACAGTCGTCGTAAACAGTTCGTAATACTGGACCACGACACCTGTCGCGTCCGCGGTGGTCACAACGGCGATCGGTTCTCGATCACCGATGCGGCCGCAGCACCAGCATGGCGGCGAGCAGACGATCCCAGGTGGTGGCCGGGAGTTCGTGGCCGATGCCGTCCAGCGGGAGCAACTGGGCGCCGGGGATCTCCCGGGCCATGGCCTGCCCGTTGCCGTAGGGAAAGAACGGGTCGTCGGTGCCGTGGACGACGAGGGCCGGGATGGTGAGATCGCGTAGCCGCTCGCGCCAGCGTTCGCCCGCCTCGACGAAAGCCAGATTGCGCACGCTGGAGGCCATATCGGTGGTGCGGTCGACCATCCGGACCGCCTGCTGCCGCGCCCGCTGTTCGTCGAATCCGTGTGCGCCGGCGCGGACCCGGGCCTGTTCGACGCCGTAGTCGATCACCGCGGACCGGTCGGACCAGTCCGGCGGGGATGTCTCGGTGAAGAACTTCATGACCCTGTCCGAATGCTCGGGTAGGTCCGGGTCCGCCGGGCCGGGTGCGGTGGGGCGTGTGTTGATCAGGGTCAGAGCCGACACGCGGTCGGGGTGGTCGAGGGCGGCGAGCTGGCAGATCCAGCCCGCCACCGAGAAGCCGACCAGGTGGGCGCGCGGAAGTTCGAAGACGTCCAGCAGTCCGACGAGGTCCGAGACCAGGTCGCGCAGGGTGTAACCGGGCGAGCCGACCGGGTAGGCGGTCGACCGGCCGGTATCGCGGATGTCGTAGCGAAGGACGAACCGGCCCGCGCCGGCGAGCCGTTCGCAGAACCGGTCTTCCCAGCACAGCCGCGACGTGCACGGCAACAGCACCGGCGACCGTCGCTGGTCGCCGAACGTGGTCACGCACAGGTCGACATCACCGACGGTGACCAAGCGCTCGGGCGATCGATGTGACGGCATGGCGACTCCTCTGCGGTTGCGTCATAGGACGAGACGACTTCCGCGGCCGGAATTCATTGGTCTGGAAGCCTATCGCTGGGCCACGACCTGCGGATAGAGCAAGGCCAGCGTGCGCGCCCTGCGGTATTACGAAGAGCAGGAGCCCCTCGTCCCCGAGCGCACCCCGTCCGGCCAGCGCGTCTACACCGAGGAAGCGATCGAGCGGGTCCGCTTCTTCCAGCAGTTCTACGCGGCGGGGCTGGGCAGCCGCACCATCACCAGCCTGCTGCCCTGCCTGGACGCCGGCCACACCACCGTGACCCAACGCGACGAACTGCTGGCCGAGCGCGACCGCCTCGCCACCCACATCGCCGCCATGAGGAAAGCCTTGGGCCGGCTCGACGAGCTCATCACCGCAGCCGATCACCACAGCGAACCGACCGCCTGAGCGCGCTACCCCTCGAGGTCTCGGCGCACGGTGGCGGCGACGCGGGTGAGCGCATTGCCGAGATGGCGTTGCTGAGCGGCGGTGAGCGGGTCGAACACGAGGCGCTTCACCTGCGCGACGTGCGCGGGTGCGCTCTCGGTGAGCTGGCGCCTGCCGGTATCGGTCAGCGTGGCGAGGGTGTAGCGACCATCGGTGGGGTCGGCGCGGCGGGCGACCCAATCGCGAGTTTCGAAGCGGTCCATCACCTTCGACAGCCGCGGCAGGGTGGCGTCGCATTCCCTGGCCAGATCACTGAGCCGAAGTGTCACCTCGTCGGCCATGGACAGCCGGGCCAGCACTCCGTACTCGAAGTTGGAGATGCCCGCGTCGCGCTGCAGCTGACGATCGAGTGCCGCGGGCAGGGCGGTGACGACCGTGAGCAGCGCTTGCCACAGGTCCTGCTGATCGGCGTCTAACCAGGGTGACTGGGTGTCCATCAGCTGATCATACTTGCCAAGACAACCCATCCAACTTGCCTGAGCAACTGAATTCACTTGCCTAGGCAACTCACCTCAAGCTAGTCTTCACTTGCCCAGGAAAGTTAAATTACTTTCCCAGGCAAGCAATGGAGAGGATTGGCGATGAACCCGACACCAGCCGCGGCCTACGACGACCTGCTCGCAAGGGCCATGCCCCAGGCGCGCGAACAACGCCGGTGGAGCCCGTCCAACGGCGCCCTACCCAGCCTCTTCGTCAGTCACGGCGCCCCGTTCACCCTCGACGATCCGCAGTGGGTCGGCGATCTCTTCGACTGGAGCCAGTCGATGCCCAAACCTCGTGCCATCGTCGTCGTCTCGGCGCATTGGGAAGCCGCGCCGGTCACCATCACCGGAGCCGTGGCAGGCACCCCGCTGTACTACGACTTCAGCGGCTTCCACCCCCGCTACAAGACCCTTCCCTACGCGACCCCGGACGCCACCGACCTGGCCCGGCGACTCACCGGCCTGTTCGGCCGGACGCCGGTGCACGAGTTCACCGGCCGCGGTCTCGACCACGGCGCCTTCATCCCACTCATGGCCATGTACCCAGCGGCGGACGTCCCGGTCGTGCAGCTGTCGATGCCCGGCCTCGATCCCGGCGCCCTCCTAGAGCTCGGCGCACGCCTGCGGCCGCTGCGCGACGAAGGCATCCTCGTGCTCGGCTCCGGCTTCATGACGCACAGCTTCGCCGTCTTCGGCCGTCCCGAACTCGCCGCGCAGACAACGGCATTCGACGAATGGGCCGACGATGCGCTCACCCGCGGCGATGCCGACGCACTCGCCGACTACCGGAACAAGGCACCCGGCGCCGCGGTCGCCCATCCGACGGCCGAGCACTTCGTGCCGCTGTTGCTCACCGTCGGCGCCGCCGACGATCCGACCAGTGCGGTGAGCGCCATCGACCGCATGGTCATGGGCAACTCCATCCGCTCCGTACAGATTTCCTGAACAACCCACAGAAGAGGCAGTGTCATGAAAGCAGTGCGTTTCCACGAGTTCGGTAGTAGCGAAGTTCTGCGCCTCGAGGACGTGGACCGTCCGGTCCCCGGCTCCGGGCAGGTGCTGGTGCGGGTGGCGGCCACGTCGTTCAACCCGGTCGACGACCACATCCGCGCCGGCTTCCTGGCCGAGATGATCCCGATCGAGCTGCCGTACGTACCGGGCATCGACCTCGCGGGCACGGTCGCCGAACTCGGCGCGGAGGTGACCGGCGTCGAGGTCGGTGACCTGGTCGTCGCGATGTTGCCGCTGGAATCCGCGGGTGGCGCCGCCGAATACGTCCTGGTCCCGGCCGAGTCCCTGACCCCGGCGCCGCGAACGATCGACCTGGTCGACGCCGCCGCGCTGCCACTGACCGGCCTGGCCGCGTGGCAGACGGTGTTCGAACTCGCCGAACTGAAACCGGGTCAGACCGTGCTGGTCAACGGGGCAGGAGGCGCGGTGGGCAGCCTCGTCGTGCAGCTAGCCGTCGACGCGGGCGCGCGGGTGACCGCGGTGGACGCGCCCGCGAACGCCGACCGGCTTCGCGGCTACGGCGCCCACCAGGCCCTCGCCCCCCTCGATCTCGCGGCCGGACCAGCCGTCATCGGCGGCCCGTTCGACGTCGTGGTGAACCATGTGCGAGTCTCCCCCGCCGAGCTCGCGCAGCTGACGAACTACATCGCCGACGGCGGGGTGGCGGCCAGCACCGCCGGTCCGATTCCCGAAGATCCCACCCGAGGCGTACGCAGCGCGAGCCTGTGGGTCCGCAGCGACGCGACTCAGCTGGCCGAACTCGTCACCAAGGTGGATGCGGGCACGCTCAGACTGCACGTCGCCGCGCGCCGTCCGGTCGCCGAACTGGCCGAGGTACATGCCGACTCCGGCGCCGGACGGCTGACCGGCAAGACGGTCGTGCTCGTTCCCTGACCATCAGCGGTGAGCCCGCATCGCGCGTGTCGCGATGCGGGCGCTTCGCACCACCGGCAAGGCCGGTTCGCGCGGCCCACCCATCCTCGGTGGTGCGCCACTCAACCTCGCCCCACCCGCCGGGGCGCAGTGCGTTCGCAGCGTCAGTGCGAGTAGTCCCGGAACGTCATGACACCGCCGACCAAGACGACCATCGCCGTGAGGATGTAGACGGTGACGCGAACCCATGTCGGCCCGTAGTAACTGACCGCCATGGATGCGCCCAACGCTGCGAGAATCAGCACCACCCCGTAAAAGGGCGTGCGTTGCTCCCTGTCCACCATCCCTCCAGTGTCCGCCGACTGCGGCGCGCACGCCAGAACTTGTTTATACGTATACATCTACGTATAGTCACAAGCGTCGCCGGATCCACCCGGCCGAATCCGCACGCTTGATCGGAACGAACATGACGACTCCGCAGGTCACCCACCCGGGAATGCTCCCCACCAGCGTCTTCGCCGATCCCGCACTGCGCATCGACCTCGCCCTGGTGCTGCGCTACCTGCGCGGCGACCACACCTTCGCCCAGCTGATCCGATTCGCCCTGGTCGGCGGCGCCAGCAATGTCGCGTACGTGCTGCTGTTCATGACCATGCACGGCAGCGGCCCCCTGGTCGCCAATGTCGCCGGGTCGCTGGTGAGCACGGTGATCGCGAACGAATTGCACCGGCAACTCACCTTCCGGGCGGGCAGCAGGGTCGGCGGATTCACCGCGCAGTGGGAGGGCGGTGGGCTGGCCCTACTCGGGCTCGCGATCAGCACGGCGGCGCTGGCCGGACTCGACGCGCTGGCACCGGAGCTCGGCGAAGCCGCGCAGGCGGGCGCCGTGATCGCGATCATGGCCGTGGTCGGCGGGCTACGTTTCCTGGCGCTGCGCAATTTCGTCTTCGCGAAGGACTAGCACCTGCCTGTGGGCCAGGGTCATTCCGGGATTCGGATACCGGTGAGGTCTTCGGAGATCTGCCAGATGCGCTGGGCATCTTCGTGACTGCGCAGCCGACCGTAGAGTTTCTGCTCCGCCGGTGGTCCGCCGAGATGCCCCGGTCCGCTGGGTCCGTAGAAGCGTTCGGTCTCGGCGTCGGGCGAGGTGGCGGCGTAGAGGGCGGGGAGTTTCGCGGACTCGACGGTGCCGAGCAGGATGCCGCGGGCCGAAAGCCACCGGATGAGTTTCACCGAGGTGGTGTCGGTGGTGCGCCCGACCTCGGGCCGGGCGGCGAGGAGATTCGTCGGTGCGACGCCGGGGTGGGCGAGATTGCTGGTGATACCCCAACCGTTCGCCCGGCTGCGCCTGCCGAGTTCGAGCCCGAAAAGACCGAGGGCGATCTTGGACTGACTATAGGCAGCTCTGCCGTCATAGGAGCGCTCCCAGTTCAGGTCGTCCCAATTGATCTTGTTCTGGTTGGCCGCGACGCTGACCTGCGAGGTGACTCGCGCGCCCCCGGCACGGAGCAGGGGCATGAGGTGTCCGACGAGCGCGAAGTGCCCGAGATGGTTGGTGCCGAACTGCAATTCGGCACCGTCGACGGTGACCTGCCGATCCGGTGGGGTCATCACACCCGCGTTGTTGATCAGCAGATGGATCGGGCGATCCTCGGCTCGCAGGGTCTTGCCGAGCGCGGCGACCGAGGCCAGCGAGGACAGATCGAGTTCGCGAAGCGACACGTCCGCGTCGGGGGTCACCGCCCGGACGGTGGTGAGCGCCGCCTCGCCTTTGCGCTGATTGCGAACCGGGAGAACGACTTCCGCCCCGGCGGCCGCCAGGCGCGCCGCGATCCCGACCCCCATGCCATCGCTGGCTCCGGTGACCACGGCGCGCTGACCGGTGAGGTCGGGAACAGTGATGTCGGCTTGTCGGCGTGGCATATCGCTCCTCGGGGTGTTGGGCTGGTGACTGCTGTCCACGATCGTCGGGTCGCACGGCGACATCCAGGGACTGTCGATCAGTGGATACCCGCAGGCCGCGACGGTAGAACCGAACTCGACGCTGGAAGGAGATGCTGGTGATCGATCGAGCCGAGCTGGCGGAGTTCCTCAGACGACGCCGGGAGTCGTTGCAACCCGAGGACGTCGGACTCCCACGCGGGCACAGACGCCGGACGAGCGGGCTGCGACGGGAGGAGGTCGCCGTCCTGTGCCACATGTCGACCGACTACTACGCGCGACTGGAGCAGGAGCGCGGTCCGCACCCGTCGGAACAGATGACGGCGTCCATCGCCCAGGGCCTGCACCTGTCCCTCGACGAACGCGACCACCTGTTCCGGCTCGCGGGCCACACGCCGCCCGCCCGTGGCACGATCAGCGAACACATCAGCCCCGGTCTGCTGCGGATCCTCGACCGCCTCCAGGACACGCCCGCCGAGATCGTCACCGAGCTCGGCGAGACACTGCGCCAGACACCGCTCGGTACGGCGCTGACCGGCGACACCACCCACTACACCGGACCCGCCCGCAGCATCGGCTACCGCTGGTTCACCGACCGCACCGAACGCGACCGCTACGCACCAGAGGACCGCCCGTTCCTGTCCCGGATGTTCGTCTCCGGACTCCGCGAGGTCGCCACCCGGCGCGGCCCCGATTCCCGCGCCGCCCACTACGCGACCCGCCTGCTCGCCGAATCCGCGGAGTTCACCACCCTGTGGCACATCCACGAGATCGGCGTGCGCCCCCGGGAGGTGAAGCGGTTCCGGCACCCCGAGGTCGGCACCATGGACCTGCACTGCCAAACCCTTCTCGACCCCGAGCAGTCCCACCTGTTGCTGGTCTACACCGCGACGCCCGGCACCGAGAGCTACGAGAAACTGCGGTTGCTCTCGGTGGTCAGCACCGAGATGCTCCGCTGAGTGTCAGCTTCCGGGCTGGGCGCGGCGGTAGTCCTCGAGGCACATCGTCGCGCTCCTTTCGGTGTCAGAGCCGGACCAGGACTTTGAGGGCTTCGCGGTTGTCCATCGCGCGGTAGCCCTCGGGAACGTCGTCGAGCCCGATCTCGCGGTCGAAGACCTTGCCCGGATCGACGGTGCCGTCGAGGACACCCGGCAGCAGCGTGTCGATGTAGGCACGGGCCGGAGCGGGGCCGCCGGTGAGAGTGATGTTCGGACCGAACAGGGTGCCGAAACCCACTGGGGCGTCGGCATATTGGGGCACCCCGACGCGGCTGATCACGCCGCCCGGCCGGACCACACCGATGGCCTGCTGATAGGCGGGCATGTGGCCGACGGCTTCGATGACGACGTGCGTGCCGTCGCCACCGGTGAGTTCGCGCACCGCCGCGATGCCCTCGTCGCCGCGTGCGGCCACGACCTCGCTCGCACCGAACTCACGCCCCAGATCGGTGCGCTGCTTGTGCCGGCCCATCAGGATGATCTGCTCGGCCCCGAGCTGACGGGCCGACAACACCGCCATGAGCCCGACCGCACCGTCACCGACCACCGTGACGGTGGTTTCCGGCGTGACGCGCGCCTTGACAGCCGCGTGATACCCCGTGCCGTACACATCGGACAGCGTCAGCAACGACGGGATCAGCGGCGAGTCCTCCGCCACCGGCACCGCCACGAGCGTGCCGTCGGCGAGCGGCACCCGCACCGCTTCGGCCTGCAACCCACCCACCTTCCCGCCACCCCAGAAACCACCGTGCCTGCACGACGTCTGCAGTCCCTCACGACAGAACTCGCAGGTCCCGTCCGACCACGCGAACGGCGTGATCACCAGATCGCCCTTCTTCACCGTGGTCACCTCACGCCCGACGTCCTCGACGACGCCGACACATTCGTGCCCCATCGGGCTGCCCTGCGCCGACGGCGCCATCGAGTGGTACGGATGCAGGTCCGAACCACAGATGCAGCTGCTGACGATGCGGACCACCGCGTCGGTCGGGTCGACGATGACCGGGTCGGCCACCTCGATGATCCGGACATCGCCGGGGCCGTACATATAGGTCGCTCGCATGAGCATCTCCTGTCTGATTCGGTTCTCGACTGGCGGCTATTTCTCAGTACACGCCGTTCTCGGCGGTCGCGACAGTGACAGCTCTTCCAGGTAAGCGCAGTACCCCCATCGACCGCCGGAACACGTTCACCGTGGAGAAATGGACGACAACCGCGCGCAGGTCCGAGAATTCCTGACCTCTCGCATGTAGTCGATATGCCGCTGAGCGCGCGGCCACGAACGTCCGCATCTGCCGATGAGCGATCAGTCCGGACCAATGGCAATCGGACGCCGATCGGTCGGACCGATCTTGGGCGACAGGAGTGCGGTGCACCGTGGATAGGGTGGTGCCGGAACAGAAAGTGGTCGAACCCGGATACGTGAGCGGCGAAAGGTGGACGCCCTCTGCTGCATCGCCTGCCGGGGTGTTAGCGCGCTCCCTCGTGTACTCGGCGAGCAACTGCGCAACGTGGTCGGTGACCCTGCCGACCGTGCACGGCAATGGTCAGCACGTGGACGCAGACCGAGGGCACAGATCAGGTGAGCAAGTGGGCGAGCAGACGGGCAGGAGCATCTTCTTGTAGCAGGTGTCCACCATCCTCGATCCAATACAACGGTGCCTGCGGGGCGCTGGTGCAGCCAGTGGCCGTACTGCGGAGGCAGAATCCTGTCTTGCCTGCCCCACAGCAGTCGGACCGGGATGTCGATTTTTGAGAGCAGCGCCTCGAACGGTTCGGTGTCGGCCTGGGCCAGCTGGCGGTATTGGCGGTAGTAGGCGGCCTGCCCCGACGGACCGAGCCAGGGTTGCAGGAAGGTCTCCAGGACCCCGGGTCGGAACCCGGCGTGGGTCGCGTTGCGCAGATGCGCGGAAACCAGGGAACCACGAAACGGGTGTCGAACGATGACCTGGCCGAGCATGATTGGAACGTGTCAGGAGATCATCTTCGCATCGTCGACTACGACCCCGCCTGGCCTCGGATGGCAGCGGACGCGATTTCAGAGCTGCGCACACTGTGGCCGAATCTGTTGGCGGAGGTCGAGCACATCGGTTCAACGGCAGCCTCTGGCCTAGCAGCGAAGCCTGTTATAGATCTGATGGCGGCCGCGGTTGAGCTGGCCGAAGTTGAACGACGGGAAGGGCAACTATCGTTACTGGGCTATCGGCGTCACCTCAACGGGATAAGTGACCGGCTCATCTATGTCCGGATACGTGACAACATCAGGACCCATATCCTGCATGTTGTCGACCTGGCGAGCTGGCCTCATAGAAATCAGCGTCTGTTGCGCGATTACCTGCGTGCCCATCCTCACGAGGCCGAGCGGTACGCCCAGTTGAAGCGGCAGATCGTGGATGCAGGCACGCCAGCGAGGGACTACGCCCGCGCGAAAACAGAACTGATTCAAGAACTGACCGATCGAGCCCGCGCCAGACTCGGCCTGGCGCCGGTCCCCGTGTGGGAGAAGTGACGGCGGACGTGTCTGCCGAGTTCCGTGCGCTGGCAGGCTGTCAACGATCCCACTGCCTGCCAGGATGGATCGGTCGAATTTCAGTGTTGCGCTGGATGTGTGGCCAGAGCACTTGAGCGTAGGGGCGGTACGGTTCGCGCGACCCACGGCACGGTTTGACGAGGTGGTCGCGTTCTATCGAGATGATCTCGGATTGGCGGTGCTGGCGCAGTGGCGTGATCACGATGGATACGACGGGGCCGTTTTCGGGCTGCCTGGGGCTGGAGTGCAGCTGGAGATCACGCAGCACGGTTCGCCACCGGCGATACCTCCACCTCATCCGGAAAATCAGCTTGTGCTGTATTTGCGAGGGGAACAGGCTCTTCGGGGCATGGCGGATCGGCTCACCGGGCGTGGTCACCGGCCGGTCGCGCCCGCTAACCCGTATTGGGCGCGGAGCGGCGCAGTGTTGTTCGCGGATCCCGACGGCTGGCTTGTAGTGCTGATGCCGTGGGTCTTCGGCGAACCGCTGCCGGCTGAGTAAGACGCGTCTCTTCATGGTCGGCCGGCTCGGGGACATGCGGGCACCTGGACAACGCGAACGCTCTCATGCCAAATCCGCTGGCCCCGACGATGTGCCGTTCGTCTTCGACGTACGACTGGACACTCTCGGTCCGACTGACCGCGTACCGCCGCCCAAGCGTCCGGCCTAGCGGGAATCACCGCCTGACCATGCCGCGACCCGCGCGTTTCGAACCGGTCGGCGCCGCAGAGGGCCTCCACCGTTGCGGGATGAGCGAGCGCTGGATACATTGACGCCGTGATTCTTTCAACTGGGAAGGGCGTCGTGCGCCTCAGTCGGTGATCCCCCGCAGGGCCCAGACCCCCGACGCCCGCCGTCGTGCGGGTGTTGGGTCGATCACCCGAGATCGGAAGCGCTTGCAGCGCAAGCGTTTGACAGCCATCAGCGAGATCGGGTTCGACTATCGGCCGGGACCGCCCGGACGTACCGACGTCCACCGGATCATGCCCCGCATCGATACCATTCCTCTGACCGATCTCATCGACACCGTCGAAATCTGCGCTGGCATGGAGCCTGCAGGTGACGCGTACGGTGGTCTCGTTCCCCTGTTCTTCCGGTTCGAGTCGGCGATGGACCATTTCTACGGGTCCTCTTCCCTCATGAGACGGAAGACTCCCGTACTTGCCTGCAGTTGCAGGGAATTGGGCTGCTGGCCGCTGCTGACACGCATAAGCATGACCGGCGACCTTGTCGTGTGGGACTGCTTCGAACAGCCCTACCGCACCACACGTGACTACACCGCATTCGGCCCCTTCCTGTTCGACCGCAATCAGTACGACAAAGCTGTCCAGGGCCTCCACGTCACAATCGCCGCCACGAATGACGTGCCCAGTCGCACTTGACCGGTGAGCAGGTCCACCCCGGTGTCGCGTGTGATGTCATCGAAGTCAGGGGCAGCCGCCTCGGATTTCACAGATGACTCCTCACCACAGATTCAAGGAGCTGCAGACATCGTCGTACCCGTCCAGGGCCCGACCGTCGACATCCGAAGGATCAGCTTCGGCACGCGCCGCTAACACCTTCGCTAGCCCGAAGGCTTCGTCGCTGAGGCGTCCGAAACGACGAGCGGTGTGTCCCAAGCACAAACCGGCGAGGCGGGGCGAGCCTGGCCGCAACTGCCCGCGTCACCGACTCACGGTGAGCTCGTCCGGTATCGCCGCCGGCGACGGTGATCCTCGCTCGACCAACCCCAGCGCGACCCCGGCGACGATCACGACGCCACCGACAGCCTGGGCAGGCCGGAACGGTTCGCCGTTGATGATCACGGCTGCGAGTACGCCGAAGACCGGGACCAGGTTGAGGATGTTCACGGCGGCGCTCGGCGCCATCCTTCGCAAGCCGTAGTTGTAGAGCAGGAACCCGCCGACCGAGCACGCCACCGCGAGGTAGACGAGCAACGACGAGGTGGTCATGTCCGGCATCTGCCAGCTGTCGGCTTCCAGGAGGGCGATCAGCAGGAATCCGCCCGCGCCCGCCATGGTCTGGTAATACGTGACGGTCAGGGCACTGTGTCCCGCACTCGCCCGCTTGCCGAGCACGTTGTATCCGGCCCAGGCCAACCCGCCGAGCAGCAGGATGATGTCTCCGATCCACCGCGCGTCGCCGCCGACCCTGGCACCGTCGTGGACGACGAGAAAGGCGCCGACGGTGGCCGCCAGCACGCCTGTCACCCGCAGCGGCGGCAATCGGACGCGCAGGATCGCCAGCTCGAGCAGCATCGTCATCAGCGGGTACGTGGCCACGATCAGGGAGGCGTCGGACGCCGTCGACAGATCGACGCCGACGTTCTCGAGGACGAAATAGACAGTGATACCGAGCAATCCACACAGGTAGAGCTGTCGCCGCTGCCGAGCGTCCGGCCGATCACCGCGGGTGCGGTCCAGCCGCACCATGACACCGAGCAGCACGGCCGCGAGGGTGAATCTGACCGCACCGATACTGAGCGGACCGATGCCGGCCAGCAGCACTTTGGTCACCGCGTAGGAACTGCTCCACAACAGCGCGGCCGCCACCACCGCGCCCATCGCCCATCCGCTCGGCCCTCGTTCACGCACCGGATGGCACCTTTCCGTCGAGTCATCGCAGCCGAACGAAAATCAGCTGACTGGCGCGACGCTAGCAACAAAATCAATCGTCACGCGTAGACTCCGAACTAGATTCGGAAGTCAGCAGAGCGAGGCGAGCATGGACGAACTAGATTCGGCGTTGGTGCGGATGCTCCAGCAGGATGGTCGGCGCACCAATCGGGACATGGCCATGGCGCTCGACATCGCCCCGTCCACCTGCCTGGAGCGGATCCGATCGCTGCGCGAACGCGGCATCCTGACCGGGTTTCACGCGGAGGCGGACCTCGCGGCGATCGGCCGCGGACTGCAGGCCGTGATCGCCGTGCGCGTCCACCCGCCCACCCGCGCGGTGATCGAGGGCTTCCAGGCTTTTCTGGAACAGATGCCCGAGGTGATCTCGCTGTTCGTCCTCACCGGCAACGACGACTTCCTCGTGCACGTGGCTGTCCGCGACACCGACCACCTCCACGGCGTGGTCCTGGACAAGCTGACAACGCGCCCCGAACTCGCGAATGTCCGCACCTCGGTGGTCTATGGGCACATGCGCAAGAAGGTCATCGGCCCGGCATGAGTGGTGCCGCGGCAATCCCCCGTCGAACACCGGCGTCCCGACGCCGGCGGCGGTGAAGAAGGCCGGAATCCCGGTCCCGCCCGCACGCAGCTTCTCGGCGAGGGTGCCGGCTCGGCTTCCAGTTCACCGGACAGATACTGGCGCGCGAACTCCGCGTTCTCACCGACGTAGGACGCGGTGACCCCACGGATCCGCTTCTGCGCCAGCAGAATTCCCAGTCCGACGCCGTCGGTCGCGCAGTTGTTGCAGAAGATCTCGAGGCGAACACTGTCGTCATCGAGCCAGCTCCCCGGTCATCTCCAGGAGCTCGTCCAGCAGTTCCTGAGCGCGCGGCCACGGACCATAGCCCGCCGCCGGATTCAGGTGGCCGACAGCGCCGAGGTCGACCAGCCTGCTCCCCCACACCTCGGCCATGCCCGCGACGCGACGAGTCGTGGCCAAGGGATCGGTACTGCTCGCGGCCACGATGCTGGGGAACGGCAACTGCCGCCGTGGGATCGGCGTCCAGCCGTTGGCCGTGAGTTCCTCGGCGTTCGGATAGCCCTGTGGCAGTGGGGTTTCGAAGTCCGGTGGGGTCGCGAGCAAGGCGCCGCGCACCGGCCGGTCGGACTGCTGCGCCCAGTGGACGGTGATCATCACGCCCGCGCTGTGCGCGACCAGGACGACAGGGCCGTCGATATCGGCGAGCACCGCGTCGAGTGCGGCGACCCGCGCGGCCAGGCGCAGCCCGTCCCGCTCGAGGGGCGGCACGATGGCCACCTTGTCGAGGGTGTCGGCGAGCAGCGTCTGCCAGTGATCGGCGACGTGGTCGCGCAGACCGGGAACGATAACGACAGTGGGTTCGGGAAGAGAATTCATCTGTGCGGTAGTCCTTTTCGAAGTGATCAGTGCGGAGCTGCCGCGTGGACGGTGGCGAGCTTGCGCAGGCCGATCGGGTACACGCGGCGACCGAGAAGCAGGGCCGCGATGGCGAGCACCGACACCACCGGCGTGACGCGCAGTGCGCTCTGCAGCCCGAGGTGATCGGCGAGAACGCCGACGACGAACGGACCGAGCGCCAGCCCGAGCAAGCTGTTGGCGAGGGTGAGGGTGCCGAATGCCGACGCACGGACCGAGGGGTGGGTGAGATTGGCGACCATGGCGACGGTCGGGCCGGCCGAGCCGCCGGAGAAGAACGCGCCGATGCCGAGCAGAACCAGTTGCGGCGCACCGGTACTCATGCTGAAGCCGATACCGAGGGTGACGAGCGAGATCAGACAGAACACGATCGCGGTGGTCCACTTCCGCGCCATCTCGACGCGACCGACCCGGTCGGTGATCACCCCGCACACCACCATGCCGGTGCCGACGAGGGTCACGATCACGGCCGCTAGCCCCGCGGCCCGGTCCGGCGCCAGCCCGTAATAGCGGTTGAAGAAGCTGGGCATCCACGACAGCAGCACCGCGGCGGTGAACATCTGCAACCCGCTGCCCACATAGGCGCACAGCACCGCCGGATTGGTGAACAGGGTCGAAATCGGGGCGCGGAAGGCGACTTCGGGAACCGGCTCGGCCGCGTGTTCGGCGTTGCGGTGCTCCTTGACCACCGCCCAGAACACCACGGCCAGCACCAGTCCGAACACCGCCATCGTCGCGAACGACCACCGCCAACCCAGATGCACGGCGATCACACCACCGGCGGCGACACCGAGGACCGATCCGAACGAACCACCGGCCATGAACGCGCCACTCAATGCGGCGTGCCTGTGCGCGGCGAAGACACTGAGCACCAGCGCGATGCCGACACTGCCGTACGCGGCCTCACCGACGCCGACGAAGAAGCGCGCGGCCAGCATCTGCGGGTAGTTGTCGGCCAGTGCGCATACCAGTGTCGCGACACTCCACACCACCGCCATCAGCACCAGGCTCTTGACCCGACCCCACCGGTCGGCCAGCACCGACAGCGGTAGCGTGAGCAACCCGACCATCAGCGCGACCACACTGCTCAGTGACGCCAACTGCGAATCCGACAGCGTCCATTCGGTTTTCAGGAACGGAAAGACCGCGCTCAGCACTTGTCGGGACATGTAGTCGGCCAGTAGTAGGCCGAAGGCGAGTGCGAACACCAGCCAGGGATAGTTGTGGCGGATGAACGAGGAACGGCTCGGCGCCGGCGCGGTGTTCGCGGCGGCGATGGTGAGGTCCATGGGTGCTCCTGCGAACCGGTGGACGTCGTCGCTGACGTCCACCGGGTTGTCGAGAAGGGGACGGTGATCCCCAGGAGGATCAGGCGTGGTGGGTGAACCCGACCTGGCCCGGCTGACGGTTCGGGGCGAACCCGAGCTTGGCGAGCGTCTCGTCGGCGTCGGCGTAGTGCTCGTCGAGCTTGTAGATCTCGCGCGCTTCCTTGCCGGTGGCGACCTCACGACCGAGCTCGCCCGCGATCCGGACCAGTTGCTGAACCTGCTGGACCGAGGTCATCTTCTCGCCCTTGCGGCCCCAGAGGGTGTCCTCGTTGCCGCAGCGCGCGTGCAGACCCATCGCGATGGCCATCGTGTTCACCGGCAGCACGCTGCGCATCAGCGTCTCCAGGGTGAGCACGGCGCCGTCGGGGGTGCGGCGGATGAACTCCATCATGTTGTAGGGGTTGGGACCGTCGAAGCCGCCGCCGATGCCGACCCAGGTGAGCATGAGCGGGCCGGTGTAGACGCCGCGCCGGATCAGTCGCTCGACGGTCTCGAGCTGCGGGATGCTCGACAGCTGGAAGTGCGGCTGAATACCGTTGGCCTGCAGACGCTTCAGGTGTTCGGCAACCCAGGTCGGGCCCGCCGGAACGTACATCTCGCGGTACGCCTCGTACACCTCGGGCCGCTCGAAGGAGGTGCCCGCGATGTCGTCCTCGGTCATCAGTTCGACGATGTTCATCTGACTGGTATTGATCGCGATGGTGACCTGATCCGGCTTGGGATCGAGCTCGGCCAGCATGTGCCGGGCGTCGTCGGCGAGCCATTTCGCGTCGGCGCCTTCACCTTCGGGCGAGAACGAGATGGAGCCGCCGACCTGCAGGATCATGTCCGGCACGGCCTCGCGCAGGCGGCCGAGCAGCTCGTTGAACTTCGACAGGCGCTTGGAGCCCTTGCCGTCGAGTTCACGCACGTGGATATGCAGCACGGTGGCGCCGGCTTCGTAGCAATCGACAGCTGCTTGGACGTGCTCGTCCATGGTCAGCGGCAGGTCGTCGCGGAAGTCGTCGAGTTCCCATTCCGGGCCGTACGGTGCGACGGTGATGACCAGCTTTTCCTGGTTTTCGGGGAATAGTGCGTCGTCGTGAAAATGCATGGGGGTACTCCGATCGGAATTGCGGGGTTATCGAAAAAGGGAATGTCAGAAGGGACGGTCGCCGATGATCCCGGCGCGCTCCATCTTTCGGACGGCAGGCCAGTAGTCCTGGACCGCGTAGTGCTGGGTGCACCGGTTGTCCCAGATCGCGAAGCTGTTCTCGGTCCAGCGCCAGCGCACCTGGTATTCGGGGATACTCGCCTGGCGCATCAGGTAATTGAGCAGTTCGCTCGCTCCCGGCGCGTAATCGGCGCCGAATCGGATGTTCTCCGGCGTGTGGTAGTTGACCAGATGCGTCGTGAAGGAATTGACGAACAGAATGTCCTCGCCGGTATCCGGGTGAATACGCACCACTGGATGTTCGGCGTCGGGGAAACGTTCGTGCAGGTCGAGTCGCTTCTCCTCGGTGAGCGCGGCGCCGAAACTCGCCTCGATACTGTGCCGGGCCCGCAGATGCGCGATCTGCGATTTCACCGACTGCGGCAGCCGCTTGTATGCCTCGACCATGTTCACCCAGATGGTGTCGCCGCCGACGGGCGGTGTCTCCACGCAGCGCAGCACAGCGCCCATCGGCGGATTGACTCGCCAGGTGGCATCGCAGTGGTAGGCGTTCTCGTAGTGCTCGGGCGCGCTGTCGAGATCCTTGTAGATGCGCACCAGACCGGGGTGATCTGGATCGCTGCCGAGGGCCGGATGATCTTCGAGCGGGCCGAAACGTTCAGCGAGAGCGACATGTTCGGCACGGGTGATGTCCTGATCGCGGACGAAGAGCACCTTGTGGCGCAGCAGCAGGGTGCGCAGTTCGGCGAAGAGTGCGTCGTCGACGGCGGCCTCGGCGAGGTTCACGCCGTGCAGTTCCGCGCCGATGGTCGCGGTCAGCGGCACCGCTTGGATCGCGGTTCGAACAGTCATTGTCTTGTTCCTTTCCACGCGTCAGATCGTGAAGACCGACGCACCGACGCTGCGGCCCGCTTCGAGGTCGCGGTGCGCCCGCACGGCGTTCGGGAGTTCGTAGCGCTGGTTGATCTCGACCCGCAGGCGACCGGCGATGAGATGGTCGTGCAGTTCGCCTGCCAGTTCGGCGCGTTCGGCCGGATCGGCGATGTAGTCCGCGAGCGCGGACCGGGTAACGAACAGCGAACCCTTCATTGCCAGTTGCATCGGCTCGATCGGCGGCACCGGACCCGAGGCGGTGCCGAAGCACACGAGCAGGCCGCGCCGGGCGAGGGAGTCGATCGAGGACTGGTAGGTGGTCTTGCCGATGCTGTCGTAGACCACGGGAACGCCTGCGCCATCGGTGATTTCGCGCACCCGGGTGGCGACGTCCTCGCGGGTGTAGATCACCACGTGATCGCAGCCGTTGGCGCGGGCGACCGCTGCCTTCTCCTCGCTGGAGACGGTGCCGATCACACTGACGCCGAGCAGTTTCGCCCACTGGGTGAACAGCTGGCCGACCCCGCCCGCCGCGGCGTGCAGCAGGACGGTATCGCCCGCGCGCAGCGTAGTGATGCGGCGCAGCAGGTAGGCGGTGGTGAGTCCGCGCATGGTGGTCGCCGCGGCGGTATCGAACGCGATAGCATCGGGCAGGGCGATCAGGTGCTCGGCGGGCATGATCCGTTCGGTGCTGTACGCGCCGAGCGGGCTGCCGGTGTAGGTGACGCGGTCACCGGCCGCGAAGTCGACACCGGGGCCGACGGCTTCGATGACGCCTGCCCCCTCCACGCCGAGGCCCGCCGGCAACGCTGACGGATACAGGCCGGTGCGGAAATAGGTGTCGGCGAAGTTGAGCCCTACCGCCTCGTGCCGGATCCGGACCTCGCCCGGGCCCGGCTCGCCGACCTCGGTCGACTCCCACCGCATAACGTCGGGACCACCGGTTTCAGCGAATCGAATTGCGTGTGCCACTGCCATCTCCTCCTGTGTGATGCAGCTAACTGTAGGCTGGGTCACACGACTGTTCTTGTCCTCACGGGACAAGAAACTATTCATCTCGGGACATTGGAGGAGGGGCTGGATGAAACCGTTGTCCAGGTACGCGTCGCTGAACGACTACGTCGAACTGGCCAGATCACTGGGCCTCGAGCCGGCCCGGCTGATCCGTGACTGCGGACTCGATCCGGCCGGTTTCGGCACCCAGGACCGCTGGATTCCGGCCGAAGCCGTCGCCGAACTACTGGAACGCTCCGCGGCCGAATCCGGCAAGGAGGACTTCGGTGTGCGATTGGCGCAGCTGCGGCGGTTCTCCAACCTCGGCCCGTTGAGCCTGGTCATCCGCGAGGAATCGGACGTGCGCAGCGCGCTGCGGCTGCTGTCGCGCCACGAGCACATGTACAACGAGGCGCTGCACACCGAGGTCATCGAGGCCAACGGCATGGCGACCATTCGGGTCAGCGTGGCCGTCGGCCGCGTGGTCCCCGTCCGGCAGGCCGTCGAACTCACCACCGGGGTGCTGCACGGCTTGCTCCGCGGATTCGTCGGACCCACCTGGCGGCCGATGCAGGTGTGCTTCTCCCACCCCGCGCCGCACGACCGCACCACCTACCTCAAGATGTTCGGCCCGCACGTCGAGTTCGGTCAGGATTTCGACGGAATCCTCACCTACAGCAGCGATCTCGACGCGAAGAACGCGATGGCCGACCCGCTCCTGCACGCCTACGCGCAGCAACTGCTCGGCGCGCTGGCGCCATCGCAGGAGACCACGGTCGCCGACCGGGTCCGCGAACTCGTCGAACTGCTGTTGCCGACGGGCCGGTGCACTGTCGAACAGGTGGCGCGCAGCCTCGGGGTCGACCGGCGCACGGTGCACCGCAAGCTCGCGCTGGACGGCACGACGTTCACCTCGGTGGTCGACGATATCCGCGGTGCGGCGGCCGAGCGGATGGTCGCCAACCGCCGCCACTCCCTCACCGAAGTGGGTGATCTGCTCGGGTTCTCCTCGGTGAGCAATTTCTCGCGGTGGTTCAGTGCCAAATACGGTGTCAGCCCACGGCAATGGCGACACGGTCGCGCTCCGGCCACCGGCGGCACCGCGCACTGATCGGGTTCGACCGGCCGATGGCGTCACCACGGCCGGTCGGCTCAGCTCGCTGGCCAGCCGCCGTTGCGCTCGCGCATGTCCGGCTCGTCGTCGTCACCGACCGCCAGGTGCTCGATGCCGAGCTTCTCGGCGAACAGGTGGCGCTGGGTGATCCAGCCGAGCACCGAAAGACCGACCCAGACCAGGGTCGAGGTGACCTGCTGCCAGCCCGATTCGGGGTAGCGCAGAAACGACAGCGAGTCACTGAATCGCGCGACACCGCTGCAGATCATGCTGGCGCCGCCGATCGAGGTCAACCACAGCAGTGCGCGGGCCCGGAACTTCTGCGCCAGGAACGCCCCGGCCACACCCAGCGCGCCGGCGACGATCATGCTCAACGCCACGTTCTTGTCGCCGGGCTGCAACACCGTCGCCAGCTTGGTGCCGATCATCACGCCGGTGAGACCGCCGATGAAATAGGCGGCGAAGCGGAATACGAGCGAGGTGACGACCCAGACCGAGACCGCGCCGATCAGCCCGACCAACAGCAGCCACCAGAAACTCGCGTTGAACAGGTCGGCGATCAGCCAGCCGAGGCCGAACCCGATCGCGAGCAGACCGAGGTTGACCGAGCGAATCCCGTAGAAGCACAACAGCGCTCCGACGAGGGCGACCAGAATGCCGTTCATCTGTGTTCCTTTCGGCAGGCGGGCGTGATCACGACCCGGACAGTGCGGCGGTCGCGGCGGCGACGGTGGGATAGATGGGGATCGGGACGTCGCCGTGCTCGGCCGAGCCGAGCGCGTCACCGAACTGGGCGATCGGTCGCGCGATCGCGAACCCGATCCGCCGGGCGGCCAGCGTGTCACGCAAGGCGAGCAGCATCGCCGCGGCGGTCACGTCGATCGAGGGCGAGGTCTCGGCATCGAGGACGACCATTCGGGTCCGGTCGGTGCACAGTGCTTCGATCCGGTCCTTCACGAAATCGGAGTTGGCGAAGAACAATCCGGCCTCGACCCGGACCACCAGCAGATCGGGGCGCGTCGTCGCGTCCGGGTGCCGGTGGAGGTCGACCCACAGCGTCTCGTGCTTGCCGAGCACGGCCACATGCGGTTGCGAGGCCCGGTACACCAGCAGCACCATCGCCACCCCGATGCCGATGAGCAGACCCGGCAGCGTGTCGAAGATCAGCACACCGAACATCGCGGCCATCGCGCCGAGGAAGTCGGCGCGCGCGGCCTTGCCGTAGATGCTGCCGAGCATGGTGGTCCAGACCCGGTAGAAGCGGCGCATCGCGGCGATATCGACCAGCTCGACGACGGCCGCGATCACGACCGCCGCCAAGGTGGCATCCGGCAGTTTCTCGAACAGCCCGGTCAGAAACAGCAGGGTGATGAGCGTGAGCCCGGCCACCACGAGCCCGCTGAGCTGGGTCTTCGCCCCGGCACCACCGTTGACGGCCGTCTTGGACAAGCTGCCGTTCACCACCATCCCCGAACTCGCTCCCGAGCCGAGATTGGCGACTCCGAGTCCGATCAGCTCCCGATTCGGGTCGATCGGGTATCCCGCCTTGGCCGCATAGGTTTTCGCGGCGCCGAGACCCTCGGCGAAGCCGATCAGTAGTACGCCGACAGCCGGACCGAGCAGGTCGAGATAGTCGTCGAACGTCACGCCCGACGGCAGCCCGAGCGCGGGCAACCCGGCATCGATGTGACCGACGATCGCGACACCCTTGTCGTCGAGTCCGAAAATGGCCACGGCGACGATGCCGAACAGCACGGCCACCAACGCGCCGGGAACGAACGGCAGCCAGCGGCGCAGCACGAGCACCAGCGCGAGGCTGATCAGGCCGATCGTCACAGTCCGCCACTGCGTCTGTCCCAGATCGGTGATGATCCCCCACGCCTGCTCGAAGAAGTTGCCTTCGTGTTTGTCGATGCCGAGCAACTTCGGCACCTGCCCGATGATGATGACCAGGGCGAGGCCGACGATGAAGCCCTTGAGCACAGGTTCGGAGATGAACGCGGCGATGAAGCCGAGCCGCAGGAGCCCCGCCAGCAGCCCGACGATGCCGGTCGCGATGGCGAGTGCGCTCGTCAGCGCGAGATAGCGGCCGCCGTCGGCACCCGCGAGCGGCGCGATGATCGCCGCCGACAGTGCCGCTGTCGCCGACATCGGGCCGACCACCAGGTGCCGCGAACTGCCCGCCAGCGCGTAGAGCACCAGCGACGGCACGGCCGCGTACAGACCGACGACCGGCGGCACCCCGGCGATCGAGGCGTAGGCCAGCGCCTCGGGCACCAGCACCGCCCACACGGTGAGACCGGCGATCACATCGGGACGCAGCCAAGCCCGCCGATAGCCGTGCAGTGACTCGAACACCGGAAATGACAGCGCCACGATCCCTCCTCGTTACAGCCCGCCGATGCCCTTGCCGACCACCACCGCACCCATGATCAGCAGCACGATCGCCATCACCGCGTGATTGTTGAGCTGCAACCACTCCCGCAGGCTGTCGAGCATCGGACCGAGTTTGCCCGCGGCGACCATGTAGCCGATGACCACCGCAAGGACCGTGGCCGAAGCGAGCAGGGTGAACACCACGATCGCGACCAGCTCGCCCCCCGCGCTCAATCCGCCGGACCCGATCGCGACACCCGCCGAAACACACAGCAGCAGATTCTTCGGATTCACCCCCGACAGCAGCGCGCCCAAACCCAGCGCCTTCACCGGCGTGAGTGTGTCGATCGCCTGCATCCAGCCGGGCACCTCGGTCTGTGACCGTTCCTGCCACTGGATCACCGCCAAGACCACCAGCGCGACACCGAGAATGATCTTCACGATCGAGGCGCCCGTCGACGGTTCGCTGTCCGTGCCGCCCAACGTCCCGGCGAGCAAGGTCAGCACGCCGGTCACGACGAGGATTCCGGCCACCCAACCCACGGCGAAACCCTTCGCGGCACCGCCCGCGTTCTTCGACAAGATCATCAGAATCGCCGCGATGATCGGGATCGGCGACAGCGCCACACCGACCGCGAGTGGCAGGAGACCGCCGAGTACTGAGCCCATGCCACGACGCTAAACGGGCCGTGCACGGCCCGCCTCACACTTTCCGGGTGAACTGCACCGGTGTTTTCATCCGAATCGGGTGAAGCAGCCGAGGCCTGATCAGCGGCATGATTCGGCGTATGGGATCACCAGCAACGCTCGGACCGGTCGAATTCCTTGTGCTCACCTTTCCCGGCACCGACATCGACACATCCGTCTCGGCGGCGCTGGCCGAGGTCGTCGCGAAGGGCACGGTCACGCTGCTCGATCTGCTCGTGCTGTCCATGGACGCGGCGGGCACCATCACCGAACGCGAGATCGACGACGACATCGCCGTGGTGGGTCTCACCGGCCTGACGGCTGCCGACATCGACCTCGTCAGCGACGACGACCTCGACGTCGTCCGCGCGTCGATGGAACCCGGAACGACCGCTGTCGTCATCGTTTTCGAGGAAACGTGGGCGGTTCGCCTGGCCGGCGCGGTGCGCGCGGCCGACGGCGAGGTCGCGCTGCACGTGCAGGTACCGCGCGATGCCGTCGACGCCGCGCTCGCCCTCATCTAGGAAGGAATCGGCTATGCCACTTCGAAGGGGTCGCATCGGGCGGCCGGGACTGCTCGGCGCCGTGGCCAGGACCGCCGTTGTCGCAGGTACCGCCACTGCGACCTCGAATGCGGTGAACCGGCGGGGAGCGCGGCGAGCCGCCGAACAACAGGCCTACGCCCAGCAACAGGCTCCGGCTCCCCCGCCACCGCAGCAGGCTCCCCCGCCACCGCCGCCCGCGGCCCCGAGCGCAGGCAACGACACCGTCGCCCAGCTCGGCCAGCTGGCCGAGTTGCACTCCTCCGGCGCGCTGTCGGACGCCGAATTCGCGGCCGCGAAGGCCAAACTGCTCAGCTGAACGGCCCACCGAAGACGCCCTGGCAACACTGCCTGGGCGTCTTCGTGTGTCTACTGCACGCGACCACCGACCGTGTGGATGATGACCACCTTCGGGTCCCACGGAACGAGATCGTTCACCTTCTGCTGCAACTGCGCCCGCGGTGGCAACTGCTGGGGAGCGAGCACCGAGACCGTCGCGATGTCACCTTGCAGAGTGACGTCGATGACCTGCGCGTCCGCCGAGTCCCCCAGCCAGTCCCTGGCCGCATCGGCGATCTGCCCGGCCCACAACGTGGACAGCGAATTGAGCACCATCGGGATCGCCACCAGCACCAGGGCCGCACCGAGCGCGAGGTAGGCCCGGCCCCGCCGAACCGTCGCCGGATCGGCATCGCCCGCGTACCCCGCGATGAGCAGCACGATCGTCGACGTGATGATCATCGCGACCACATTGGACGCGAAGAGCACGAAAGCGCCCCCGGCGAGCGCGGGCGCCCGCGAACCCAAGCACACCCCGACCACCCCCAGCGGCGGCACCAGCGAAATCGCGATCGCCACCCCCGGCAGCACATCGCCGACATCACGGCGGGTGATCGCGATCGCCGCGACCAGGCCGGTCGCCATCGCCGCGGTCAGATCCATCAGCTTCGGCGAAGTCCGCCCGACCACTTGGGCATTGGACAAGACATTGACGGGGTTGGGCAGCAACTGCGCGAAAAGGAACCCGAGCGCGACCACCACGACGATCCCCGACAAGACCAGCAACAGACTCCGGCCGAGCAGCCGCGCACGACCGGTCACCACCCCCAACGCCACTCCGAGAATCGGAATCGACAGCGGCGCCACGATCATCGCGCCGATCACGGTCGCGGTGGAATCACCGATGACGCCGGAGATCGCGATCACCGCCGACATCACCAGCATGATCCAGAACGCCGACCGCTTCGACGCGACCGCGCCCACCGACAGATCCAGTTTGTCGGTCAGCTCGTCCAACGATCGTCGCTGGTCCTGCGGGACCAGAAAACTCAGCATGGCAGGCATGGGTCATGACCTCCGGTCTCGGTGGATCCGAACCTCGGCATCGGCATAGGCGGCCAGTGTCGACTCGCCGAGCGTGCTTGTCGCCGGGAAGAATTCGATGCGGACGCCTTGCGCGTACAGCAGATCGTCGGTCCAGACGTCGCGGATTCGTGGGTCGATACCGCTGAGGTAGAGGCGCCCGCCGAGTGCGTCCAGCCGCCGCGCGTAGTCGCCGATCACGTGCAGGAAGGTCGCGCTCACGCTCGTGCGCCCGCGCAATCGCAGAATGACCACCGAGTCGTGTGCGCCGCCGGGGTCGGGCAGCTTGGTTTGCAGCGTGCGCGCGCCCGCGTAGAACAGGCTGCCGTAGACATCGAGGACGACGATCTCGTTGTCGGACACCGTGCGCGGCGCCTTCGCCTCGACGAGGTGGTCGCCGTCGACCCGCAACCGGACCACCTTCAAGTCGATGGCCTCCTGGTTCAGTTGCAGCAGCAGCGATAGCGCGACACCGACGCCGACCGCCGCCGTCACCGGCAACAGCAGCGTGGCGACAAAGGTCACCACCAGCGCGGTCCGCGAAATCGCACCACTGCTCCAGATGGCGATCAGGCGATCGGGATCGATCGACCGGGCGGCGGCGACCATCAGAATCGCGGCGAGTGTCGGCAGCGGCACCCGGCCGACCACCCCGGCCAGCCCGACCATGATCACCAGAATCCACAGACCCGACCACATCCCGCCCCAGCGGCTGCGCGCCCCGGAGGAGACGTTGATCGCTGTCTGCCCGACCGATCCACCCACCGGCATCCCACGGAACAGCCCGGCGAAGATATTGCCGATGCCTTGCGCGGTGAAATCGCGATCGACCGAGGACCGCGTGCCACCCGGGTTCGGCGACGACTCGGCCACCCCGGTGCCCTGCACCAGCACGATGACGGTCACCGCCAGCGCCCCGGTGACCAGCGACGGCGACAGCGCACTCAACTCCGGCAGGTGCGGCAGCGGAAACCCGGTCGGAATCTCGCCGGTGTCGGCGACCGTACCGACCTGGGTCCAGCCGAAGCCGAACACCACGATCATCGGCACGATCAACGCGAACAGCGAGGCGACCGTGCGCAACTTCGTGTACGCGAGCGAGATGATCAGCAGCATCGCCAGAACGCCGACAACCGCTGCGCGCCAATCGAAGTCGAGCGGATGCAGCACCACATGCAGGGCTTTCGTCAGTGCGATCGACCCCCGCACCGGCGCGCCGAGCAGACT
This sequence comes from Nocardia sp. FBN12, assembly GCF_054031145.1. Classification (NCBI taxonomy): domain Bacteria; kingdom Bacillati; phylum Actinomycetota; class Actinomycetes; order Mycobacteriales; family Nocardiaceae; genus Nocardia; species Nocardia sp. FBN12. The sequence goes on along the minus strand of NZ_CM132926.1, from coordinate 56,505 downwards.
CGGCAGCTGGCCGAACAGGATGTTGGCCGAGATGCCGAGCAGGAACCCGGTCATCACCGAATGCGAAACGAACCGGGTGTACTTGCCCAACCGCAAGATCGCGGCGACGATCATCATCGCGCCCGCGATCAACGTCAGCATGACAATGGCGGCCGACCGCTGTTCGGGGTCGACTTCGGTCAGCGTCGAACCGACCGCCAACGCGGACGCGCTCGTCGTGGTGACCACCATCAGCTGCGTGCTCGTGCCGAACCCGCCGAAGAATCGCCCGGCCATACTCGCGTACAGCCCGTGCACCGGGCTCACCCCCGCGAGCACGCCCGCCGCCATCCCGTCCGGCACCCCACCGATCGCACCCGGAATCCCCGCGACGACATCGGCTTTCGACATTCGCTCGGTCCGCAGCCACTGCCGAACCCGGCGCACGACCTCAGCCACAGCGCGGCCTCGCCGTGGGCATCACACCGCCACGGCGCACGGCCTCGGTCACCGTGGCGTTGTGGGCCGTCGGCGTCGCACCCATCACATCTCCTTCGGCTGCCGACCGGGCGACTGGCGACTCCCGCCGATCGCGCCGGTACCCTGGCGCGGTCGGCGGGAGGTTGTTCACGGCGTGACCATGGCGAAATCCGGGTCGGGGGCGACCAGATAGCCGACGAGTTCGACCAGCTTGGCGGGGTCGCCCTCGACCGTGACGCGGCCGTCGCCGATCATCTTCCCCAGATCCTGTCCGCCGAGAAGAGCCGCGCGCAGGTCCACTTCGGTGAGACCGAACGTCGTCTCGGCGGGCGGGAGGTCGCCCTCGACATCGAAGTGCACGAGCAGCCCGTTGCGTAGTTCGGTGCGGTGCACAGTGCCGGAATCGGTGAGACGCCAGTCGATGACGATCTTCGCGTCCCAGGCGCTCGGGCCGTCGACCCGCAGCGCGAGCGCATCGAACACCTGCTCCACGGAGAGCGCGGCGGAAATGTCGTCGGAGGAAGTCGCCAGCGGGGTACCGACATTGCCGTTGCGCAGTTCGTAGGCGCCCATCAGGAAGAAGTTGCGCCAGGTGCCGTTCTCCGAGCCGTAGCCGAGTTGCTCGAGCGTGTCCGCCTGCAACGCCTTCGCCTCGGCATTGCCGGGGTCGGCGAAGATGACGTAGTTGAGCACCTGGGCGACCCAGCGGAAATCGCCGTCGGCGTAGGACTTTCGCGCCTTGGCGATGACTTCGTCGGCCCCGCCCATGAATTCGACATGGCGTCGGGCGCTCGCGACCGGCGGATGCTGCCACAACGTGGCGGGGTTACCGTCGAACCAGCCCATGTACCGCTGGTAGATCGCTTTGATGTTGTGGCTCACCGACCCGTAATAGCCGTGGGTCGACCACGAGTTCACGATGGCCGGTGGCAGTGGGAAATCCTCGGCGATCTCGATACCGGTAGCGCCCTGGTTCAATGCCCGCAACGTCTGGTCGTGCAGGTAGCCGTAGAGGTCGCGCTGAATCGACAGGAACTCGGTCAACCGGTCGGTTCCCCACGTCGGCCAGTGGTGGGAAGCGAACACGACATCGGTGCGCGCGGCATATCGGTTGATCGCCTGCGTGAGGTATTTCGACCACACGTGCGGGTCGCGAACCAGCGCACCACGCAATGTCAGCAGGTTGTGCAAGGTGTGGGTGGCGTTCTCGGCCATGCACAGCGCCCGCCGGGCCGGGAAGTAGAAGTTCATCTCCGACGGCGCCTCGGTACCCGGGGTCATCTGGAACTCGATATCGACCCCGTCGACTGTCACGGTCTGCCCGGTGTGGTCGATGTAGACCGTCGGTGAGATCAAAGTCGGGGTTCCGGTCGAATTCGTCGGTCCCAGGCCTGCACCGACCGCGCCCTTCGGCCCACGCGGAAGCACGGCGCCGTACATGTACGCCGACCGGCGCGCCATCGCGGTGCCCGCGTACACGTTCTCCTCGACCGCGTGCTCGGTGAAACCGACCGGCGCGATGATCTGGCAACGCCCCGCCGCGACATCCTCTTCGGTGGTCACACCCTTCACCCCACCGAAATGGTCGATGTGGGAGTGCGAATAGATCACCCCGGTCACCGGGCGCTCACCACGATGCTCACGATACAGCGCCAGCCCAGCCGCGGCGGTCTCCTGCGAGATCAGCGGATCGATCACGATCACACCGGTGTCGCCTTCGACCAGCGTCATATTGGACAGGTCGAATCCGCGGATCTGGTAGATGCCGTCGGCGACCTCGTACAAGCCTTGCTTCGCACACAATTGCGATTGGCGCCACAAACTCGGATTCACCGTGGGCGGGCACTCGCCGTCGAGGAAAGAGGTATAGGCGTCGATGTCCCACACCACCTCGCCCGCGGCGTTCTTCACCACCCCCGGTGTCAGCGCCGCGACGAAGCCGCGTTCGGCATCGGTGAAATCCTGTGTGTCGCCGAACGGTAGCGTGCGCAACAACGTTTCGTTGTTGGCTTCGATACTGGCCGAGACACCCTGCTGACTGGTCATCAGATTCCTTTCACTGTCTGTGAACGACGCCGAATTGCGCAGTGAATCGCGGGTTTCAGGCGAGCGCCTTGGCCTTGAGCTGCTGGAATTCCGCCTCGGTGATGGCGCCGGCGTCGAGCAGCTTCTTCCCGTCGGCGATCTGGGCGGCGGAATTGGTGCCTGCGGCCTGTCTGATGTAGTTGTCCGTCTCGGTGCGTGCCTGCTTCTGCGCTTGCTCGGACCGTTCGGTCATGCTCTCGCCGCGGAAGATCAGGTACACCAGCCCGGTGATCAGCGGGAACAGGATCAAACACACCACCCACACCGCTTTCACCCAGCCCGAGGTGGACCGGTCACGGAATAGATCGGTGAGAATGTAGAACATCAACATCAGGTAGGCGACAAAGCAGAAGCTCACGATGATGACCCAGAGAACGTCCCACACCGACGACATGATTCGACCTCACTTCTGTGATGCGTGAGCACCGGCCGGTGGCCACGGTTGTGCCCCGCCATCGTCGCGGAGAACCCCGGCCGCACACATCATCCGAATCGGGTGAATCCGGCCGAGCTGACACTCGAATTCACCCGTAACGGGGGATACGGCACAGCACCGACGGCCCTACCGTCGACATCATGACCACCACCTCGCATCCCGTCCGCCAAGGTCTCGCGGCCGGCATCACCATGCTCGCGGCGACCATGCTCCTGGTGGCAGGCGCACTGAGCATCCTGCGCGGCATCGCAGGCGTCACCAAGGACGAAATATTCCTGATACCGAGCGAATACAGCTACCAGTTCGACGTCAGCACCTGGGGCTGGATCCACATCGCGCTCGGCATCCTGCTGGTCGCCGTCGGCGTCGGGATGATCGCGACCGCGACCTGGGCCCGAATCTTCGCCTACTGCTTGGCCTCGCTGTCGATCGTCGCCAATTTCCTGTCGCTGCCGTATTACCCGTGGTGGTCGGTGATCCTCATCGTCATCGACCTCATCGTCATCTGGGCGATTTCGGCCTGGAACCCCACCCGCGTCTGAGCTGTGGGGCCCCGCCCGCAACGGCACCCGGCCCCGCGATTCTCGCGATCGGCAGTCGACCCGGGTTCGCTACGTCTTGGTGGCGGTGATCTGGGTCAGCAGGCACCGCCACCGACCGTCTTCCTCGACGAACACGTCGGTTGTCCACTCGTCGGCATCGAACCGGGTGCCTTGGTAATGGGCAGTATTGGTGATCCGGGTAGTCAGCAGGGCGAGCTCGCCGTGGTAGCGGATCCTCGGCTCGCCGACTCGCCGCATCGCCGAGTGTGTGAGATCGCCCGATCGGACGAAGGCAAGGAACCGCTCGGCCGTGGTGATGCCGTTCTCCGACACCATGATCCACTCGTCGGCCATGTAGGAGCCGATCCGGTCCGCGTCGTTGGCGACGATCGCCACCTGCCACTCGTCGAGTACGGCCAGCAGCTGGTCATCAGCCGTGTGTGTTGTTGTCATGGTCCAACGCTAGGACCGATATTCCGCCCGGTCTTGGACGAATGGAACGACAGTCCCGGTGTGGCGGGAGCTGCGGGGTCAGCTGCGAAATCGCCTCCGGCATCGAGAAATTTCGCAGCCGACCCGCACTATCGGATCAGAGGCTGACGCCGAAATCGCGGGCGATGCCCTCCAGGCCGGAGGCGTAGCCCTGGCCGGTGGCACGGAACTTCCACTCGGCACCGTTGCGGTAGAGCTCGCCGAAGACCATGGCGGTTTCGGTGGACGCGTCCTCGGAGAGGTCGTAGCGAGCCAGTTCCTCACCGTTGCTGCGGTCGAGCACGCGGATGTAGGCGTTGCGCACCTGGCCGAAGGACTGGCTGCGGGCGGCCGCGTCGTAGATCGAGACCGGGAACACGATGGAGTCGATGGTCGCCGGGGTGTTGGCCAGGTCGACGTTGATCGTCTCGTCGTCGCCGTCGCCCGCCCCGGTGGTGTTGTCACCCGCGTGCTCGATCGCGCCTTCCGGCGACTTCAGGTTGTTGAAGAAGACGAAGTGCCCGCTCGACACCACCTTCTTGTCGGCACCGAGGCCGATGGCGCTGGCATCGAGGTCGAAGTCCGTGCCGGTGGTGGTCCGCAGATCCCAGCCGAGGCCGACCGCGACGGCGGTGAGATTCGGCGCCGCCTTGGTCAGTGAGACATTGCCGCCCTTGGACAAGCTGACACCCATATCGAGAACTCCCGTACCTCATCGCGGCGCACAGCGCACCGTCGCCCCCACCCTAACTCTCGACTCTGAACGTTTGCTGTGATCAATCCTGTTCGGCCGCACCCGATTCCACGGGCATCCGGTCGGCACCCCAACTCCGGTGCAGGTAACCGATCACCCGGTCCAGTTCCGCGCGCTCGACGGCGGCCAGTTCACCCGGCTCGAGCGGGTCGAAATGGAAGATGTAGAGGCGCGAGGCGAATTGTTCGAAGGGCAGCGACGCTTCGCCGAAACGCTCACCGTGCCCGGCGGTTCCGACCACCACCCCGTCGCCCCAGTCCTGGCCGCTGTCGTTGTTCGGGTTGTAGAAATACACCCGCATCACATCCTGCGGATCGAGACTGACCCGCAGGACCGTGATCGCGTGCCAGCCGACGAAGCGGGCCGCGCTGTCGGTGACGGCGATACCGGCGGGCTGCGGGTGGATCACGGGCTGGTTGCCGTTGTAGAAGGGGTGGTAGCCGGCGTAGAAGTGGCGCAGGAATTCGTCGACGTCGGTCAGGTGGCCGGTGGCCACGTCGACATTGATCCGGAAGCCACGTCCGGACCACCAGCCGTGGAACTCCGGGTTGATCCAGCGGTGTGGATCGCCGTCGCGGCCAACACAGCGCCGCCCCATCTCCGCGTAGATCCGGTCCAGGTGCGGAACCACCAGCAGCGACACCGGGTCCAGATCCAATTGCAGCGCGGCCGATTCCGCGTCATCGGTCTCACGCGAGGAAATCGGCTGCCCTTCGAAGTGCATGACGATCTCGTCGTCGCGCGCGGCCCAGACCAGGGTCTGCAGCAGATAATCGGGGTCGTTGTAGGCCCACATCGACAGTGCCCGCGCTGATTGGCAGGTGGGGTTGTCGCCCTGTCCGATTCCCAGCGGCAGGCCAAGCACCGACAGCATCCCGGACAACAACCACGACCGCGGTTCCGGCGCGGGCCCGAACACCTGGGTCAGCCGCTGACAGGAACGGGTCGAAAGCCGCAGTGCCAGTTGGCGCCACAACGCGGGCGCGACCGGCGGCTGATAGAGGATGCCGCGCTCCAGCAGGAGGGTGAGACCGTAGATGCACTGCGCCGTTTCGACGTGGACAGCCTGCTCGATGAGGCTGTGCACCAGTTCGTGATAGCAGAGCAGGCTGTCGCGACCGGTGCTCGACAATCCCATCGCCTCACCGAGCAGGTACGCACCCTTGGTGAGCAGAAAGCGCAGCAGCACAGCGTGATACGGCGAGACCAACCCGGTGTCGTGCATGGATCGCGCGAATCCTGTTGCCTCGTACTGCAATGCGCTGTCGTCCATCGATTCCAGCCGCGTGCGGTAGATCTCGACGCCCGGGTCCTCCCGGCACCCCTCGGTGGTGCCGTAGAGGCTGCTGATCAGCCGGTCGGCACCGAGACCACTGGCACCGAGGTCCACATCGGGATTGGCACGCGCGACGGCGATCTGGGTGATCATCCGCTTGACCCCGTCGACCTGGATCGGCCGCTGCCGCAGGATGCGCCAGATCTCGTCGACCAGGTTCTCGAGTACCTTCTCGTACCCCACCTCGGCGACGAGGTAGTGCAGCAGCTCCCGCGAGACCTGCGCCATCCGGCCCTGCTGTTCCCGTTCGGCCTCGGTGGGCGGGGAGAACAGCAGCGACAGATTCACCGCGAGTACCTGCGACAGATGATCATTGGCCTGTTCGGCCGAAATCAGCGCATGCTGATAATCCCCCTTGGCGACCGCGAGCAACCGCAGATCACTCACCGCCTCCAGCACCATGGTGTCGGCATTGGGGCTGCGCAACGAGCCGGAGCTCAGCGCCGGAATGAGGATCTGCGGCTGCGTCCAGTCCGTGCCGAGGAACAGGCCCGCGGTCTCCAGCTTTTCGGCGCGGGCTCGCACCGCGGCGCACCCACCGGGCAGCAACAGCACCCGCCGCAGGGTGTCCATGACCCTGGGCAGTTTGACGAGCTTGCCGAATTCGCCCGCGGCGGCGAGGGACTGAGTGGCGTGGTCCACCGCGGCGAGACGCCGGTCCAAGCTCGCCGGGTCGTGGCCGTCTGGACTCAATCGCCGATCCCTTCGCGCACCGTTGCCTTCGCAACGGATCAAATATAGAAGTCGAGCTCTTCTTGTCGCTTCAACAGATCCCGCAGAGTGTACGGGTCCTCACCGAAGAAATAGAGCAGGCCCCAGTGATTGCCGAATGCGGTCCTCTTGGTCACCTTTTCGGCCTGCGGCGCGGTGAGCTCGTGCGAGTCGAAATAGTCGTGGTCCTCGGTCTCGGGCGGCACCGACAGTCGACTCACCACCCGCCGCCGCGGATACACACCGAAGCACCCCGCGTGGCCGGTGGCGTCCACCACCTCCTTCGGGAAGAACGAGTCGATCTCCTCGGCGGTGGTTTTCGGATCGAAGGCCAAGACCAGCGCGTGGTAGGCGTTGAAACCGTACGTGCGTTCCAGTAACTCGAACACCTTGAAACCCGGCGGCCGGTAGGCGACCTCGCCGAAATACATTTCCCCGTCGCTGGTGACGAAGTACTCGGGATGAATGAACCCGAACTCGATGTCGAAGGTCTTGATCAGCTTTTCGACCTGCCGCGTGATCTCGGGCCGGTACTTCTCCAGCTCCGGGGTCGCGGGCACGAACACCGAATATCCCAGCGTCACGTACTCCGAGATGTTCAGAAAGCAGATGCGGCCGTCGTGGACCCAGGCCTCGACCGCGAACTCCCAGCCGTCCAGGTGCGATTCCATCAGCATCGGGAACTCGTCGTCGGGGATCGTGTCGACCTCGTCGGGGGTCCGGATGATCCGGTGACCGAGGCAGCCCGCCTTGTCGAACGCCTTGAGGTGAATCGGATCGTTGGGATCACCGTCGAGTTTGAGCAGGGTTTGATTGACGCGCTTGAGGAAGCGGATCACGTCGTCGCGTTCGTGCGCCTCTTCGAAAATGCCGACCCGGATACCGCCGAGCTGCGCGCGCCGCTTCATCAGCGATTTGTCACGCAGGAGCATGGACTGGCCGAGCAGGCGGGGGTTGTCGAGCAGCACGGAGTTGATCGCACCCGCCCATTCCACCGTTTCCTCGAAGATCGGAATGGCGACGTCGACCCCCCTCGCCTTCAGGGTCTCCGCGATCTCCATCGAACGGTCGTTGAGCCGCTCGAAGTCCCAGGGTACGAAAGGAATATTGTGCTCGGTGCAATAATCTTGCGCCCATTCGGGCGCGACCACGATATAGCGACGATCAAAGCGATCAATCGCCTCGACTGCGTTCAAACTCCAGCCGAGTAGGGCTACATAACCTTTGTTCGGATTTCGACTTTTCGATTCGTCAGCTGAGATCGACAAACCCAATCCCTTCTCGAACTCCACAGCCCGGGCTCCGGGACCCGGAAAGAATCCCGGCAGGGCTGCCATTTCCATGGGATACCCGGCGTCCGCACGGTCAACCATGACGAAGCTGTGACCGCGGACCCGGCCAGTGCCCGCGGGCGCGCCCGGCACCCGTCCCGCATCGCGACTACGCTCGTGGAATGCCAGGTCCAGAGACAATGCCGCCGCCGCGCAACGGCGTCGGCCTCGCGTCGTTGGTGCTCGGCATCATCGCCTGCGCGGTCTCGTTCATTCCCGTCGTCAGCGAGTTCGTCGCCGCCCCTGCCGGTATCGGGGCCGTGGCCGCCGCGTTCATCGGCTGGGACCGGATCGAGAACGGCGTGGCCACCAACCGCGCCGACACGATCGCGGGCGGAATCCTCGGCGCGATCGCACTGGCGGTGACCGCCCTGGTCTACCTCGCGACCCATTCCGGCTGACGCGCGAATTCTCGTCCTGCGCGTGGCGAGCGAAGTCCGTAGCCTGAAATCGTGATTACTCTCAAGAAGGAAGACGGCGCAGCCGATCTCGCCGGTATCACCAAGATGAGCGTGGGGGTGAGCTGGGATCCGTCGGCGGGTTCCAGCGGTGGAATTCTCGGCATGGCCCGGCGCAAGCGCGGTGTCGACCTTGACCTGATCGCCGTGCTGTTCCAAGGTGGTGAGCCGGTGCGGTTCGCCGGTCTGGATTCGCTCGACCCGCTCGGCAACGGCTCGGTGCTGCACACCGGCGACGAGCAGACCGGTGCGGCCGTTGGCGACGACGAGACCGTGCACGTCACCTTCACGAATGTCCCCCCTGCCATCGACTCCATCGTCTTCGTCGCCGTCGCGTTCAAGAAGGGCTCGTCCTTCGAGAAGGCGAACAACGTGTCCTTCAAGATCTACGACGCCACCGGCGGCGATACCCAGCCCGTCGCCGATATCTGGCCGTCGCTGCTCGGCGCGGACAACGCGAACGCGATCGCCCGGACCTTCCGCAACGGCCCGGTGTGGCAGCTCGAGGTCCTCGACCGCAAGGGCAAGATCAAGCAGGGCGATCGCCAGGCGTTGCTGCGCTTCGCGATCGGCTGACACCACGGCGGCAGGGCCCGGCGCGCGCGCGTCGAGCTCCGCCGCGCGCGTGGGCCGACCTCCCCGTTTCACGCATTTGCGACATCAGCGAAGTTCGTCAAGTCCACGCGATTTCGATGTTCTCTGAATGGTTGCTGCGATAACGTTTTTCGCATGGACGACATCGAGTTGGATTTGCCGAGCGTCGCTACTTCGCGCAACGCCGGACGGATTCTGGAAATCGGCGCGGTCGGTCTGCGCAACCCGCTGCCTATCGACGGCGAGCAGACCCACGCCTACGTGTGCTGCGTAGACGGCACCACCCTGCAGCTCCCGGACTCGCTACAGAACTGGGCCATGCAAACCCTCGCCGCGAACTTCGACCTACGCGCGACCGGCCTGCCCTCACTGTTTCCCTGCCGCTTCGAATTCGGCATCCGCGACGGCGCCGCCTACGCGATCCCGGTGACCCAGCGGTCGCTGCGCGAGAAGGCCAACGCATGACGACCTGACGTCGCCTATCGTCACCCTCGTGCACGAGGGACTCACCTACGCCCCAGCCGGCGCGACCAGCCCCGCCGACCACCTCTGGACGGCCGAATACCCCGGCTTCCGCCGGCTCGACACCACAGTGGTGATCGGACACGGCGAGCCGACGTGGACGGCCGCGTCCGAAGCCGTGCTGCGATGGGGCATCAAGCGCCGCAGCGGTTTCCGCGTCGCCCCCGACGTCGCGGTGTCGACGGACGCGAAGTACCGGATCAGCGCGGGTTGGGGGCCCGTCTCCGTCCACGAGCCGGTTCGCGTAGTCGCGGTGGTCGACACCGAGGACCGGTGCGGCTTCGCCTACGGCACCCTGCCCGGACATCCGGTCAGCGGCGAGGAAGCCTTTGTCGTGCACCGGGATTCGACCGGCACGGTCTCGCTCACCCTGCGTTCGCTGACGAGACCGGCACCGACCGGATCATGGCGCTTCGTCTTTCCGATACTGCTTGTCGCGCAACGGTTCTATCGTCGCCGATATCTGCGCGCGCTGGTGAACTAGGCGATCGGCGGCAGGTGGACGACCTGGCCCGCGTAGGCCAGCCCGGCGCCGAAGCCCAGCAGTAGTGCGGTGTCGCCGGGGTTGGCGGCACCGGAGCGGACGAGTTGTTCCATGGCCATCGGGATGGAAGCGGCGCTGGTGTTGCCGGTTTCGATGATGTCGCGGGCGACGGCGACCTTCTCCGGAAGGGCGAGGGTGCGGACCAGCGCGTCGGTGATGCGGATATTGGCCTGATGCGGGACGAACGCGTCGAGATCCGCGGCCGCGAGGCCCGCGAGGTCGAGCGCGTCCCGGCACGCCTTCTCCAGGAAGGTGACGGCCCAGCGGAACACCTCGGTGCCGTTCATCCGGATGTACGGACGCTGTGAGGTGCCACCACTGGCCTCCGCCGCGGCGACTTCGGCGAAGTACTCCGTGAAATCCTTGTCCTGCTTGATCGCCGAGGTGCGGCTGCCGTCCGAACCCCACGCGACCGGCCCGATCCCCTCCTGCTCCGCCGCGCCGACGACCACCGCGCCCGCGCCGTCGGCGAAGATGAACGCGCAACCGCGGTCGGTGGTGTCGAGCAGATCCGACAGCCGCTCCACCCCGATCACCAGCACATAGCGCGCCTGGCCCGAGCGCACCAGATTGGCCGCGTCGGCCAGCGCGTAGCAGAAGCCCGCGCAACCCGCGGAGATGTCGTAGGCGGCGGTGTCGTGCATGCCGAGCTCGGTGGCCACCACCGCGCCCGCCGACGGACCGAGCACCATCTGCGACGACGTCGCCAGCACCACCGCATCCACCTGCTCGGCACTCACCCCCGCTGCCTTCAGCGCGTCACCGGCAGCCGCCACACTCATCGAGACGATCGTCTCGTCGGGCTCGGCCCAGTGCCGGGCGGCGATCCCGGACCGAGTCTTGATCCATTCGTCCGAGGACTCGATCGCCTCGACGATCTCGGAGTTGGGCACAACGCGGCGCGGGCGATATACACCGAGACCACAGATCCCCGCGTGGGTGACCGGAACCGCGGTGGCAATGGGGGTGGGCATGGCATCCTCTCCATATGAACCGATCGGTTCACGTAGGAACAGGTCTAACATGAACCGATCGGTTCAATCAAGGGGTAGGAGTAGATCGGATGGCTGCCGGACCACGAGCCCGACTCATCGAACACACGATCAGCACCGTTCAGGAACACGGCGTCCACGCGTCCTCCCTCAGCGAGCTGCTCGAGCGCAGCAACACCTCACGCAATTCGCTTTATCAGCACTTCCCTTCCGGCAAAGGCGAATTGGTGCAGACAGCGGCCCGGATCGTGACCCGTCTGGTGTACTCGCATGTAAGCGCGATGGCCGACTCCCTACAGACCGCGCCCTCGGCGCAGCAGTGGCTCACCGACCTGCTGGCGTTCTGGCGGGTCCCGCTGGAAAAGTCCGACTACGCCGCGGGCTCGTTCATGATGGCGGCCGCGCTCGACGAGCTCGACCCCGCCGTCCAGTCCATCGCGGGCCAGGCGTTCGCCGAATGGACCGCGCGGCTCGCCGACGGGATCGTCGCCACGGGGATCGAACGCGCGACCGCGGTGTCGCTGGCCGGGTTCCTGCTCACCACCATCGAGGGCACGATCGTGCACAGCCGCGCGCTCAAGTCCGCGCATCCGTTCGATCAGGCGGTCACTCAGCTGACGATCCTGTTCAACGTGCACCTGTCCGCGCGGTAGGGATCATCACGAAATACTGTGTGCCGCATCGAGTTCGGTGCGCAGGGTGGTGATGATCCGGCGGCGGGCCCTGGCGCCTTCCGCGCTGGGAGTCAGCGGATAGACGTGGACGAGACCGGATTCCTCGTGATATTCGAGGTCGACTCCCGCCTCGCGCAGCTTCGCCGCCAGCAGCCGGGCGTCGGGGTTGAGGATGTCGTCGGTGCCGGTGAACACCGTGATCGGACCCAGCCCGTCGAATTCGCCGAACAGGGGGCTGACCAGGGGGTCTTTCATCGAGAGTTCGCCGCTCCACAGCTTGCCGAACACCAAGCCGCCGTCGCGTCCCAGCCATGGGTCACGTCGCAGAACCGCGTCGATCTCGGGATTCTCGAGGGTGAGGTCGAGGGCGGGCGAGATCAGGATCGTGCGGGGGACGGTGTGGCCCGCGTCGCGCAGGTGCAGGGCGGTGGACAGCGCGATCTGACCGCCCGCGGAGTCGCCGGCGAGGAAGGTCGGACCGTGGCGCTCGCCGGCCGAGGTGACCAGTTCGGCGATGCGGGGGATCACCTGGGCCGCGGTGCCGAACGGGATCAGCGGATAGATCGGGACCGTCACGACGAGATGGGTCTGCGCGGCGATCCTGGCCGCGAGTTGCCAATGTTGCGAAGCGATTTCGCCCACCCAGCCGCCACCGTGCGCGTACACGAGGCCGCCGCGGGAGATCCCGTCCGACGGGGTCACGGTGTAGATCGGCCAGCCACGGTCGTGCACCACCGAGACCTCGACACCACGCAGCTTGCGCGGCGGGCCGTACGCGAGGGGCCGCAGACTTCGCTCACGCACGTGCGCCCTGGCCAGCTCGGCATCGATGTAGTTCCGGTTGCGCCGGGTGACCCGCAGGAATCCCGGAATCACGTACCGACTCATCACACCGGGCACCGCGACCTCCACTCGACAGGTAGACCGGCGTAGTCGAAGCGCTCGGTCCGAGCGTCACCGGTGGACGCCAAGTTACCCCGTGCCCGCGTCAGCCGAGGGGCTGCTCGGTGACATCGGTGCGCAAGCTGGTGCCGTTGAGGTCCAGATACAGCACACCCTCGGTGACCGACAGCGTGGCGGTATTACGGCGATCGACCAGCGCCGCCGCCTCGTCGATGAACGCCCGATCGAAACTGAACAGTGGAATCCGCGCCGCGTTGTGAATCTTCTTGCCCGCATACTGCGCGAGCACCTTCGCCGGATCCCGATGGGTATAAACCACGGCCCGACCAGCGAGCTTGCTCCCGCGATGAATCCGATCCGCGTCCGGCGCCCCCACCTCGATCCACGCGGTGGTCCGCCCCGTCATATCCCGCACCTGCACCGCGGGCTCATCGGTAGCCGAAATCCCACCGTCACTGAACACAATCCCCTCCTCGTACTGCAAGCAGTACGCGAGGATCCGCGTAATCATGTACTCCGCTGTCTCCGACGGATGCCGAGCCACCCGCAATTCCAGATCCTCGTACACCCCCCGATCCACATCGGCGAGCTGAACGGCGAAGTTGTGCAATGTTGCGCTGAGTGCCATAGGACATCCGAGCCTACCGGCCACCCCGAACCCGCCCACCCCCACCAGCACATTCGCACCGTAAGCGATTGATAGCCAATTGATTTGACTCTCACATGTGGTGCGCTCTACTGTCCTCGCGTGCCACGCACCCACTCCGCCGCGCTCACTAGATGGTCCAATCGACGCTGCGCCGCGCTCGACAGCTTGGAAGCGGTCCATGGTGCTGTCACGGGGCGGCGCCGTGGGCGCCAATATGCGACCGAACATTTGAACCTGGCCCTGTTCGTCAGTCTCGCGGCAGAATTCCAGGGCTACTGCCGTGACCTCCACGACGACGCAGCAAATGTCTTCGCGCTCAGTCTCGGTCCGGCGACCGACCCTCGAATCACGGCTCTGCGGGCAACCCTCGTGCGTGGGCGGAAGCTCGATCAGGGCAATGCACAGCCGAGCGCACTCGGCGCGGACTTCCAGCTCCTCGGCCTGTCACTGTGGTCAGCGGTGCATGCCGCCTACCCGTCGCGGGGCAAGGGCTGGAACGCGACTCTGACCAGCCTGAACAGTGCACGCAACGCCATCGCGCATCGCAATGACGCCCAGCTGGCTGCGGTGAAAGCAACCCAACCGCTCGACCTGGCCACCTTCAAGCGATGGCGCCGGTCGCTGGACGGCGCTGCCACTGGATTCGACAAAGTGACCGGGGCATACTTGACAGAAATAGCAAGCACCAGCTGGCACAGATAGGAGGTGGGCTCGATGGCAAAGGCGAAGAACACCGAGGTGAAGCCGGGAGATCCGGTCCGAGTCCGATGGAGCCTCTATGTGATGGATGCCGTGGTGACCAGCGTCTCAGGTGACAACGTCCACGTCACATTCTCTGTCGAAGGTTCCGACGAGCCGGTCAACGGCTTGTATCGCATGAGCGAACTCCTCGCCGCCTGAGCAAGTCGGCTACTGATCGTCGAGCAGATCACGCGGGGCGGCTTGGCGCCACGAGTCGGTGACGATGGCCTGCAGTTCCTCGCGGTCGTCGAGGGCAGCCAACCGGACCCGGACCCAGGGGTTGCCTGCCTCATGCGAAGCGATCCAGAACTTGGCGGGCTCGGCCAGTACGAGTTCGTCGCGCTCGACGATCGGGCAGCGCACCGCCATCGAGGACTCCTCCTCCGGCAACGTGAGGAACAGCTTGCCCGCGACCTTGAAAATCGGCATGCCCCAAGCGAATTGCTCCACAGTCTGTGGTAGCGACAGCACGTAGGCGCGGACGTCATCCCCGGTGACATTCATGTCCTCCATCCTGACAGCACACACCGACAGGATCCGACCCGCCGCAGCCGACCCGGGACCGCTAGTCGACGGCGCCGAGCGTGGCCACCGTCTTACGGGCACGGGAGGCGGTGATTCGGCGGCCGATCACGCCGTGGCGGGGGGCGAAGAGGTAGACGAGAGTGAAGGCGATGCCCTGGGTTACCACGACCATGCCGCCTGCCGCGGTGTCGAGGTGGTAGCTGATGTAGAGGCCGGTGACCGCGCACAGCACCGAGATCGTGGGGGCGATGACGAGCATGCGGGAGAAGCGGTCGGTGAGCAGGTAGGCGGTGGCGCCGGGAATGATCAGCATCGCCACGACCAGGACCACGCCGACGGCTTGCAGGGCGACGACCGAGGTCAGGGCCAGTAGGGCCAGCAGGGCGGTGCCGAGGATGCGGGGGTTGAGGCCGATGGCGTGGGCGTGGGTGGCGTCGAAGGCGTAGAGGGTGAAGTCGCGGCGTTTGAGGATCAGGGCGACCAGGACGATGGCGGCCAGAATCATGATCTGGACCATCTCGCCGCGGCTCACGCCGAGCAGGTTGCCGAAAACGATGTGGTTCAAGTCGGTTTGGCTCGGCGTCACCGATACCAGCACCAGGCCGAACGCGAACAAGGTGGTGAACACGATGCCGATCGCGGCGTCTTCCTTCACCCGGCTCGTATCGCGAACGACCCCGATCAACGCGACCGCGAGGAACCCGAAGATCACCGCGCCGACCGCGAACGGCCAGCCGACGATGTAGGCCAGCACCACCCCCGGCAACACCGCGTGCGACACCGCGTCACCCATCAGCGACCAGCCGATCAGTACCAACCAGCACGACAGCACCGCGCACACCACGGCCGCCGTGACGGTGGTGGCCAGCGCGCGCACCATGAACTCGTAGCGCAGCGGGTCGATGAGGAATTCCTCGAGGCTCATCGGTCTCCGTCCACATCGAGGCCGAAGGCCTTGGCCAGGTTCTCCGGGCGCAACACCACATCGGGGTCGCCGTGCTCGAGCACCCGGCGATTCAAAAGCACTGCCTCGTCGGCCAATTGGGGCAACGCGTGCAGATCGTGGGTGGACACCAGGATGGTGGCCCCGTCGGCGGCGAGCTCACGCAACAGCGCGGTGATGGTCGCCTCGGAGCGCTTGTCGACCCCGGCGAACGGCTCGTCGAGCAGCAGGATCGTGGCCTCCTGGGCGATGCCGCGGGCGACGAACGTGCGCTTCTTCTGGCCACCCGACAGCTGCCCGATCTGCCGGTCGGCCAGGTCGGTGAGCTCGACGCGGGCCAGCGCCGCGTCGACGGCGGCGCGGTCGGCCTTGCTCGCCCGGCGGGTGAATCCCATCTTCCCGTAGCGCCCGGTCATCACCACATCGCGCACCGACAGCGGGAAACTCCAGTCCACGTCCTCGGACTGCGGCACATAACCGAGGCTGCCCGCCTTGCGCGCGGCGGCCGGGGGGCGACCGTTGATCAGCACCCGGCCACGATCGGGCGTGACCAGGCCCATCACGGTCTTGAACAGTGTCGATTTGCCCGAGCCGTTCATCCCGATCAGCCCGCACACCCGGCCGGACTTCAAGGTCAGTTCGACATTGTCGAGCGCGAGCACGTCACCGTAATGGACTGTCACATCCTGGATTTCGACGACCGGCGCGGTCATTTCGGGGCTCCGGCGAGTGCGGTCGCGATGGTCTTCGCGTCGTGGCGGATCAGGTCCAAGTAGGTCGGGACCGGCCCGTCGGCTTCGGAGAGCGAATCGACGTAGAGCACGCCCCCGAACCGCGACCCGGACGCCTCGACCACGCGTTGCATCGGCGCGTCGGACACCGTCGATTCGCAGAACACGGCGGGCACACCGCGCTGGCGGACGAAGTCGATGGTCGAG
Organism: Nocardia sp. FBN12; assembly: GCF_054031145.1. Lineage (NCBI taxonomy): Bacteria > Bacillati > Actinomycetota > Actinomycetes > Mycobacteriales > Nocardiaceae > Nocardia > Nocardia sp. FBN12. Next base: position 39,897 of record NZ_CM132926.1, on the reverse strand, counting down.
CCGATCTGCTGCGGGGTGGCCTGCTGTTCGGCGTTGACCGGCCAGATGTACTTCTCCGTCAGACCCGCATCGCGAGCGAGGTAGGAGAACGCGCCCTCGCAGGTGACCAGGGCGCGCTGGTCGGCGGGCAGGGTGTTCACCGCGGCGACGAGATCGTCGCGCACGGCGCCGAGCTGCGCTTTGTAGGCGTCACCGTTGGCACGGTAGGCGTCGGCGTGCTCGGGGTCGAGATCGGTGAACGCGCGGACCATGTTGTCGACGTAGATCTGCGCGTTCACCGGCGACATCCAGGCGTGCGGATTGGGCTTGCCCCGGTAGGCGTCCTCGCTGATGTCCATCGGCGCCACCCCCTCGCTCACCACGGCGTGCGGCACATCGAGATCGGCGACGAACTGGTTGAACCAGGCCTCGAGGTTCAGCCCGTTGTCCAGGATCAGGTCGGCCTTGGCGGCCTTCTTGATATCGCCCGGGGTCGGCTCGTAACCATGGATCTCGGCGCCGACCTTGGTGATCGACTCGACCCGCAGGTGCTCGCCTGCCACATTCCGTGCCATATCGGCGAGCACCGTGAAGGTGGTGAGGACGACCTTCTTCCCGTCGTCATCGGCGGTGATCCCACCGCAGGCGGTGAGCGCGAACGTCATGACACTCAGAACACATGCCGCGAGCACCCGACGTCGCGCCGGCGAACGGTAGAACCCAACCCTCATTCCAGAATTATATTGTTCGGGTAGCCGAACTTTCAAGTTCTGGGCTTGAAACAGTCGCGAAGACGGCTCAGGATGCCCAAGGCGGGGCGAAAGTGGAGCCGTCGGGAAGTTCCGCCGTGAAGCCGACGCGCACGGTCACCAACAGCGCGGCGATCTCGTCGGTCGAGTTCGCGAGGGCGATCAATGAACCGGCGGGCGCGACCGCCGCGTCACCGGGTTTCATCGGCACGGAATCGCCGTCGATCGTCATGGTCACCTCGCCCGACAGCAGAACGAAAGCTTCCTCGCCCAGGATGCGATGGGGAACGCCGACCGAGCCGGCCCGGACCTCGGTCTGCCAGACACACAATTCGGCACTGCCGGTGCCGGGGCGGACGAGAGACGTGAAGCGGGCGTTGTGCACCTCGTGCACCTGCGCGTCAGCGGAACGGATCACCGGCATTCGAAACCTCCATAAGGTCAAGTAACTTGTCTATATGGTCAAGTAGGTTGACTATTGTGTCAAGTGCCAGAATGACTGTCGTGCCCGCGAACGCAGACCTCCCGCTCCTGCTACTCGCGGCGGCGGCCGAGATCACCCAGACCGTGAACGCCAGGGTCGCGGCGGCGGGGTTCACCGATATCCGGCCCGCACACGGCTTCGCCTTCGTGCGCATGGCACCCGACGGCGCGACAATCGGGGAGATCGCCGAGCACCTCGGCGTCACCAAACAGGCGGCCAGTCAGCTCGTCGACGAGCTGGTCACCAAGGGCTACGCCGACCGCAACCCACACCCGCGCGACGCGCGCGCCCGCCTGATCACCCTCACCGAGCGCGGCTGGGCATGCACACGGGCCGCCGACGCCGCGTTGGCGGAATTCACCAAGAACTGGTCGGATGCACTGGGCGCGACCGCGCTCAACCAGGTCAGCAGGGCTTTGGGCCGCGTGGTCACACCAGGCAGAGTCCGCCCGAGCTGGTGAGAAGTCACCGGAGCCGTAACTATTCGACGCGAGCCGACGATCTCATACCGGGTATCCGTTAATCCGAAGAAATGGATTTTCAAAACCTGCGCGGTGTCACGGCGAGCGGCATACTCTCGGATCGAGCGGTGACGCGCCACCGCGGCAGCCGGGCCGAAAGGCCTGGTTCACGCACTCGTCACGCCACCGTTTCGCCTCGATCTCGGAGAGTCAATGTCAGCCCCAGCCATCGTTCCCACTATCGACACCGTCACTCGGCACAAGTACGAGCGGCTGCAGTACACCGGTTCGGCCGGCGTCGTCGCCTCGCTCGAGGACACGCGCCTTGTCGATCGCTGGCGCGCCGAATACCCCACCTGGGACGGCGAGCACTGGGCCTTCGACGCGGGCACCGACAGCCCCGGACGACTGCGCCCGATCAATGTCGCGGTGCGCAACAACTGATCGACACGGTGCCGAACGCCTGATCAGCGCGGTGCGCACCGCCTGATCAGGCGGCACCAGCGGCGGCGGCCCGATCGATGATCCGCGGGAACAGGCTCGCCGCTTCCCACTGGTAGGCCAGATCCAGCAGCGTCCGCTCGTCACCACGACGGGCGGCGAACTGGATCGATCCGGGCAGACCACTCGGCAACAGACCGTGCGGCAGCGAAATGCCCGGTCCCCCACCGACATTGTTGAGCGGGGTGAAGCCCACGTAGTCGGCGAGTTTGGTGAACAGCGCCTCGAAGGGCTGGCCCGGCGCGAGTTCGCCGATGCGCGGCGCGGGATGCGACAGCACCGGCGTGAGCAGCACGTCGACGTCGGCGAAATGCCTGTCGTAGGCCGCGACTCCCCCGCGCAACCGCCACGTCGACGCGGCCACGCCGAGCGGATTGCGCTTGGCGAGCCCGATCAGGCCGGTGGTGAACGGGTCGAGTTTGCGCGAATCGAAGTACCCGCGATGCCCCAGCCGGAACGACAGCGCCATCGCGCCTGCCATCATCGCCCAGTACCGCTTGAAGTCCTCGACGAAGCGCGGGTCGACATCCAGGCGCATCTCGACGATCTCGTGCCCGAGCCCTTCGAGCACCTTCACCGCGGAAGCCAGCACGACGCCGTTGTCGGCGTGCACCGGCCTGCCGAGGATGTCGGCGGTGATCAAGCCGATCCGCAACCGTCGCGCGCTCGGTCCCTCGACCAAGCCGACCGGCGCGAGCTTCGGATTCGCGCTGAATTGTTCGACGGCGGCCAGGTAGTGCGCGGTGTCGCGGACCGAGCGGGTGAGCACACCCTCGGCCACCAGGTGGACCGGCAGGCTGCGGGCACCGGGCTGGTCGAGCAACCGGTTGCGGGTGGTTTTCAGGCCGACCAGACCGTTGGCCGCGGCGGGAATGCGGATCGAACCACCGCCGTCGTTCGCATGCGCGATCGGCACGACTCCGGCCGCCACGAGCGCGGCCGACCCACCCGATGACGCACCCGCCGAGTACTCCGGATTCCACGGATTGCGGGTCGGCGCGCGATGGGTGAACTCGGTGCTGGCGGTGAGCCCGAACTCCGGCAGCGTCGACTTACCGAGCACGATCACGCCTGAATGCAGGAACTGCGCGCCGGGCCCGCTGGTCACCGTGGCCGGGCGTGGGGTGAACGCGGCAGAGCCGTGGCAGCTGGGCAGCCCGGCGATATCGGTGTTGTCCTTGACGAACGCCGGCACACCCGCGAACACACCCGCGGTCTCCGGCGTCGAGGCCGCGCGGTCGAAGCACGTCATCTGGACCGCGTCCAGACTCGGATCGACCCGCCGGGTCCTGGCGATCGCGGCCTCGATCACCTCCGACCGGCTCACCTCCCCCGCGCGCAACGCCGCGGCGACACCGACCGCGTCCAGCATCCCGAGGGCATCGTCGGTAAATCCGTGCACGGCAGAGCTCATGTCCGCAGCGTAATCCGAGCCGGTGGCCCTTCGCAGCAGTAACGACCTCGCTCGACTCTCGACTATCGCATTTCTATTGGAAATGGTTATCATTAGCATCTTGCTCGAGGTTGGAGGACATGTGGGACACCTGCTGATGGTGGAGAGCTGGGTCGGTTCGATGAGCACCCTGCTCCCTGCGGGAATCAAGGACAGTGGCCACGAATTCAGTTTTCTGACCCGAGATCTCGGGCATTACCTGCGGGCTGGAACACCCGTTCCGCACCCCCTACTGGGCGCCGCCAACGTGTTCACCGCCGAGACCAACGACGAGCCGACACTGCTGGCGCACGTACGAAAACTGCAGGCGGCCTTCGGTTTCGACGGTGTACTCACCTCGTGTGACTACTACCTGCCGACCGTCGCCGCGATCGCCGCCGATCTCGGCCTGCCCGGCCCCGGCCGGACCGCGGTGGCAGACGCCTGCGACAAATACCGGACCAGACTGGTCTGCCGTGCCGCCGGTGTGGCCGGCCCCGCCTTCGCTGTCGCGCAGGAGTGGAGTGAGATCGTCGGCGCCGCAGCCGAACTCGGCTATCCGCTGGTGGTGAAGCCGGTCGACCTGTGCGGCGGGATGTTCGTCCGCCGGGTCCGCGACGACGCCGAGTTGCGGGTCGCGGTCGACGCCATCGCCGGCTTCCCGATCAACGCCCGAGGACAACACCGCTCACCACGCATCCTGCTCGAGGAATGCTTGAACGGACCGGAATTCAGCGTGGAGACGGTCACCATCGCCGGGCAGACGACGGTGATCGGGGTGACCGACAAACGGATCACCGGCGCCCCCGCCTTCATCGAGGCCGGCCACATGTTCCCCGCCGCGCTGGACTCCGCCGACACCACCGCCGTGGCCGAGCTGGCAGTCGCGGCGGTCACTGCGCTCGGTCTCGACGCGACCGTCGCGCACACCGAGATCAAACTCGGCGCCCAGGGGCCACGCCTGATCGAGGTGAACCCACGCCCCGCCGGGAATCGCATCACCGAGCTGGTCCGACGGGTCACCGGAATCGACCTCACCGCGGTGCACGCCGAGGCGGTGGCGGGCGGGAAACCCGATGTCACACCACGCGATACCGGCATCGCCAGCGCGGCCGTCGCATTCGCCGTGCCCACCGAGGCGGGTGTGCTGAGCCGGGTGGACGGTACTCAGGACTGGTCCGGCGACACCCGGATCGTGGAACAGAAATTCGCGGACCCCGGCGCGTCGGTGCGCCCCGCGACCGACAACAACACCTACCTCGGCCACGTCATGGTCGTCGATGAAAAAAACCGCACCGCAGGCGATCTCGCGCAGCGACTGATCGCCGACCTGCGCTTCGAACTCGACGGTGCGCGATGATCGAGCCCGCCCCGCGCCCCGGCTCCGTCGCCGAGCTCATCACTTGGGCACGCCGCGGCCGGCTCGGGCCGGAGCCGTCGACGCTGCAGGCTTCGACGGCATTTCGCACCGCCTACGGCACCCGGCACGCGGGGCGCGGCCGCGGATACCGCAACGAGGCGCTGAGCCTGCGGGTCGGCGCGGCTGTGGGCTCGTGTGGACTCGAACCCGGCACGGCCACCGACGATCTGGTCGACAGCTGTGTCGCGGCGACGATCGGCGAGTTGCTCGAGCATCCGGTGCCCGCGGTCCGGATCGCGGCGCTCGACGCCTATCTGATGCATGTCCGCCCGCATCCGAACGCGGGTGGCGTAGCCGGTGAGCCGGTGCTGATCGACGGGCCGACCTCGCTGACGAAGTCGCGCCGCCGGGCGAGCGCCGTCGTCGACCTGCTGCCCGCCGGGGTGTCGCGGGTGCTTGTCGTCGGCGTGGTCGGTTCGCTGCTCGCCGAACTGCGGGCACGTGCCATCGCGTATCTGCCGTGCGACCTCGCCGGCGGGGTCACCGAATGGGGTGAGCCGGTGTACGAGTCGGTCGCCGACGCTCCGGCGGACTACGACGCGCTGCTGGTCACCGGAATGTCACTGGGTAACGAGACATTCGACGAACTCCGTGGCACCGCGAACCGGCGCGGTCTGCCGCTGGTGCTGTTCGCCCAGACCGGCAGCGCGGTGCTGCCCTGGTTCCTCGACGCGGGGGTGCACGCGGTCTCGGCCGAGCCCTACCCGTTCTTCTCCCTCGACGGCGGGCCGAGCACCATCGTCACCTATCGAGAGCAGTCATGACGCCATCACAACCCGCCCTCCTGCAGTTGATCGGCGGTACCCCCGTCGTGCCCGTCCCGACCGGAAACAGCTGGTACACAGCGAAACTCGAAGCAGCGAGCATCGCGGGTATGAAAGCCCGTGCGGCGGTGTCGATGTTGCGCGCCGCGGCGGCGAGAGGCGATCTCGCGCCGGGCGCCACGGTCATCGAATCAACCAGCGGCACACTCGGTCTGGGACTGTCACTGGCGTGTAAAGCGCTGGGACATCCGGTCCTGCTGGTGGTCGACGACGAGCTGGAACCCGATCTGCGCGCCTTGTTCTCGGCGTTTCGGATACCACTCGACGTGGTCACCGAACCCCACCCGACAGGCGGTTGGCAGCAGGCCAGATTGGATCGGCTGGCGGCATTGCTCACCACCACCCCGGGCGCGTACTGGCCCGACCAGTACGACAACCCCGACAACGCGGGCGGCTACCAGGCGATGGGCGAGGAGATCCTCGCCCAGGTCGACACCGTCGATGTGCTGGTCGCCTCGATCGGATCCGGCGGGCACTGCGCCGGGCTCGCCCGGGTACTGCGCACGCGGTGGCCTCGGCTGCGGGTGATCGGGGTCGACGCCGTAGGCTCCCGGATCTTCGGTCAACCCGACCGGCGCCGACTCATGCGCGGTCTCGGCAGCAGCATCCTGCCCCGCAATGTCGCCTACGCCGACTTCGACGAGGTGCACTGGGTCGGCGCGGCCGAGGCGGTCGCGTCGTGTCGCCGGGTCGCGGCGGCCACCGGCATCGCGGGCGGCTGGAGTACCGGCGCCGCCGCCCTGGTCGCGGGCTGGGTCGCCGAGCGCGAACCCGACGCCAGGGTGCTGACCGTGTTCCCCGACGGCCCACACCGCTACCTGTGCACCATCTACGACGACGACTGGTGCCGCGCCAACGGGCTCTTCCGCTCGCCCGCCACCGAACCCACCGCGATCGCGACTCCCGACAGCGCCGAGGTGGTCGGCTGGGGCCGATGTTCGATCGTCCGCGACCCGGCCGCCGAGGTGAACGCATGACCGGCCCGCGATGAACGGCGTCGACACCTTCCGCGCGCTGCCGGGGGCAGTGCGGCTACTGCTGGTGAATCACCTTGTGGGCCATATCGGTTTCTACCTGCTCGTGCCGTTCCTGGCCGACTACCTCCTCGACGACCTCGCGCTGTCGGCCGCGGTGGTCGGGATCGTGCTCGGCGTGCGCAATCTCAGCCAGCAGGGCCTGTTCCTCGTCGGCGGCTCGGCCGCCGACCGGCTCGGCGCGCGCGGCGTGATCATGGTCGGCCTGGCGATCAGGGCGCTGGGGTTCGCGCTGTTCGCCGTCGGCGGTTCGTTGCCGGTGGTGCTGGCCGCCTCGGTGCTGACGGGTTTCGCGGGGGCGCTGTTCAATCCGGCGGTTCGCGCGTTCATCTCCAGGGACAGCGGAGCACATTCGGCGCAGGCCTTCGCGCTGTTCAACGTCTTCGGCAATGCGGGCTCGGCCATCGGGCCGGTACTCGGCACGGTGTTGATCGCCGCGGGCTTCCGGATATCCGCCCTGGTCGCGGCGGCGATCTTCGCGGTGCTGGCGGTGGTGCAGTGGCTGCTGCTGCCCGCACGACCGCTGCCCGCGCACGAGCATGGGGTCGGCGCCGATTTCGCGACGGTGTTCACCGATCGCCGGTTCTGGGCGTTCACTCTCGCGCTGATGCCGATGTTCGCCTTGCAGAGCCAGATCTACTTCCTGTTCACCCTCCAAGCGCAGGACAGCGCCGGGCCAGGACACGGTCCCGCGGCGGTGGCCGCGTTGTTCGTGGTCGAGACGATCGCCGTGGTGGCACTGCAGGTCCGGGTCACCACGGTGCTCGCGCGCAGGCCACAGCGTGGACCCGCGATGGCGCTCGGCATGGCGATCATGGGTGCCGCGTTCCTGCTACCCCCGGCGGCCGCGGGCATAATCACGTTCGAGGGAAACAGCGTGGCGGGCACGGTGATCCGGGTGGCGCCCGTGGTCGCGGCCGCGGTGCTGCTGGCGATCGGTGTGACCGCGGTGCAGCCCTTCGTCAACGAGGCGATCGGCCGCTTCGCCGGAACTCGGCTGACCGGAACCTATTTCGGCGCGTTCTATCTGGCGTCCGGACTGTTCACCGTCGTCGCCACCTCGGTCACCGGAGCGGTGCTCGACCGCACCGGCGGCCCGTCGAGCTGGCCGCCGGCCCTGTTGTGCGCTGCGGCCGGTCTGTTGTCGGCCGTCGCGCTGCTTCGGCTACACCAGCGAAATCTCTTGCCTGACAACACAATCAGCCAGCCAGATCAGGAGCCCAACGTCGAGCGCGACGCAACCGCCACGGCGTACGACACCAACTCCCCCGGTGAAAGGCGATGACTCCGATGACGATCGATCTCACCGTGCCCGGCATCGGCGTCGGCCGCGCCTTCGGCAGCTGCGGGGAGCTCCTGCAAGGCGTCACCGAACAGAACCGGCACTTCCTGGTCACGCTGCCCATCCGGCGTGGCACAGTCGCGGTTTTCGAACCGAGCGAACACGACATCGCGGTTGTCCCGGCGGACAAGTCGAAAGCACATCGGCTCGCGAGCGCGATGCTCGCTCGGTCCACCGTGCTGTGCGGCGGGCGACTCACCCTGCACAGCGAGCTGCCCGAGGGCAAGGGGCTGGCGAGCTCCACCGCCGATCTCGTCGCCACCGCCCGGGCGATCGCCGACGCCGAGGGTCGCGCCGTGCCGCTCGGCGAGCTCGAAGCCGACCTGCGCGCCATCGAACCATCCGATGGCGTCATGTACCCGGGCACCGTGGCCTATCTCCATCGTGAGGTGCGCCTGCTCGCTCCGCTCGGCACCCTGCCCGCGCTGACGATCGTCACCGGGGACGAGGGCGGCTCGGTCGACACGGTCGAATTCAACCGGAACGAACCGCGATTCAGCCCGGCCGACAAGCGCGAATTCGACCGGCTGCTCGGCGAACTCGGCGCGGCGATCGCCCACGGTGATGTCGCCACGATCGGCGCGGTGGCCACGCGCAGCGCGGTGTTGAGCGCGGCGACGCGCGACCGCCCACATCTGGACGCGACGATCCTGGCCGCGCGCGCGATCGGTGCGGCCGGCGTAGTCGTCGCCCACAGCGGCACGACCACCGGCATCCTGCTCGCCGACACCGATCCACGCCTGCGCGAGCAAGTCCTCGCCGCGCAACAGATCTGCGCCGATTTCGCCCGCTCGGTCACAGTCCACCACTCCTGGCGCCCCGGCGTGCACGCCGAACAGCGCGTATCCACCGTCGACCATCCCCACCTGCTGACCATTCCCCGAACAGAGAGCACGCCGCGATGATCACCGTCGACCAGATCCACTTCACCTACGACGGCCGAATCACCCTCGATGACATCAGCTTTCAGGTCGATCCCGGCAGCACCCTCGGGCTGATCGGACCCAACGGCTCTGGCAAGTCCACGCTGTTGCGGCTGATGTACCGGGCCCTGCGGCCCGCGGGCGGATCGGTCGTCATCGATGCGACGCCGGTGGAAAAGTTGCGCGGGCGTGAGCTCGCGAGCCGCCTCGCCGTCGTCGCGCAGGAAGCACCGCCGGACACCCCGGTCACCGTGGCCGAGACGGTGCTGCTCGGCAGATCGCCGTGGGTCGGTGCGTTCCAAGGGTATTCGCGCGCCGACCGGATCGCCGCGGCTGCCGCACTCGAGCACGTCGGGGCGCGGGCACTGGCCGAGCGCCGTTTCGCCACGCTCTCCGGCGGCGAACGCCAGCGCGTCCTGATCGCCAGAGCACTCGCCCAGCAGGCCGACCACCTGCTACTCGACGAACCGACCAACCACCTCGACATCCGCTACCAGCACGAACTTCTGACTCTGGTCCGAGGCCTGACCGCGACCACAACGGTTGTCGTGCTGCACGAGCTGAACCTGGCCGCCCGCTACTGCGACCGCCTCGTGCTCCTCGACCAGGGCCGCGTCGCCGCCGCCGGAACAGTCGCCGAGGTCCTGACCCCGCAGATCCTCGAACCCGTCTACCAGATCCCGGTCCGCCGAACCTCCGCATTCGGCGCCGTCCAACTCCTCTTCGGCCCGGCCACCGAACCGCCCACGGCGGCGACCGGCCACCGCAATGACGAGCATCCGGCGAGCGCCACCGCGGCCGCCGACGACAACGTCGAGCCTGTCGCCGCCCAGGCAGTGCCCGACCACTCGGGTGCGGCTACCGGCGAAGCATCCACCACCGCGCATCGAACGCTCGAACGTGACGCCTTGTCAATCGGCCCGGACACCACCGCGCCTGCACCGGACCTGCCCGCCCCGAGCGCCGTCGCACCCGCGGCCCAGACGAGAGAGGCGGCCACACGATGACCGCGACACTGGTGGCCGATCCGGCGATCGATGACCTCGACCATGCCCGTCATCGCGGACGAACACTACTGCTGACCACGGGGCTGACCATCGCGCTGGCCCTCACCCTCGTGGTCGCGGCCGGGCTGGGTCCGGTCGCCGTTCCGCCGGGCACGGTGGCGCGCATCATCGGCCACCACACGTTCGGTCAGCCGGTGACCGTCGACTGGAGCGCAGCACAGGACTCCATCGTCTGGCTGGTGCGGGTGCCGCGTGTGCTGCTCGGCGCGCTCGTCGGTGCCGCCCTGGCGATCACCGGTGCCGTATTGCAGACCATCGTGCGCAACGTGCTCGCCGACCCGCACATCCTCGGCGTCACCTCGGGCGCGTCGACCGGTGCCGCGGTGTATTTGCTGTTCGGGGTCGCCGCGGCGACCACCGCCACCGCGCTCGCGGCGAGCGCGTTCATCGGCGCGCTCATCGCCACCGCGCTGTTGTTCGTGATCTCGCGGATCAACGGCCAGCTCACCTCGCTGCGGCTGCTGCTCGGCGGGGTCACCATCGGCTACATCTTCTCGGCCGCGACCAGCTTCCTGATCTTCGCCTCCGACCGGCCCGAAGGCGCGCGCACCGTGCTGTTCTGGCTCCTCGGGTCACTGGCGCCTGCCGCGTGGTCCTCGGTGGCGACCACCGTGGCCGTCGTCGCGGTGTCGCTGCTCGCGGTGCTGCTGATGGCACCGCGGCTGGACGCACTGGCCGCGGGCGATGACACCGCGCGCACCCTGGGCATCGCGCCCAATCGAATTCGCCTGTGGGCGTTGCTGATCGTGGCACTCGCGGTCGGCGCGGTGGTCGCGGTGGCGGGTGCGATCGGTTTCGTCGGCTTGATCGTGCCGCATGTGGCGCGGCTGTGCACCGGCGGAACCCACCGCCACCTGCTGGTCGTCAGCGCGCTGATCGGAGCGCTGTTCCTGGTGATCGCCGATGTGGCCGCGCGCACCGTCTTCGCCCCTCGCGAACTGCCCATCGGCATCGTCACCGCCGCGGTCGGCGCACCACTGCTGCTCATCTTGATCCGCCGCTTCCGTGCGTCCGGCGAGTCCTGAACTCCACCTATCTGTCCCGGTCACCACGACCGGCGAATCCGCAACACCGAACGATGAGGACCAACACCGTGTTCACCCGTGTCATTTCCGCCCGCCGCTCCGCCATCCCCGTCCTAGCCCTGCTCACCAGTGCGATCGTGACCGGTTGCGGTACACCAGCTCCCGCCACCACCGCCGCGGAAACCGGTTTTCCGCTGACGATCTCGAGCTGCGGACGCGACGTCACCTTCACCTCGCCCCCGCAGCGCGTCGTCACGGTCGGTTCCATCGCCGCGCCGCTGATCGCCGCCGCGGGCGCCGCCGACCGCATCGTCACCCGCACCTTCGAAGCCGCTGCCTTCCCCGGCCAATACGGTGACGCGCTGAAGAACACCGAGATCACCGCTCCCACCGCGGAACTCGCGCGCGAGGAGATCATCAACCGATCCCCCGACCTGGTGGTGAGTGTCGAAGGACTCTCGGTGACCCCCGACGACCTCGCGCAGGTGAACATCCCGCTGATCGTCACCCGCGGCTACTGCCGCGACGCCGCGGGCACCTTCGAGGACATCTTCGCCGACATCACCCTCTACGGAAAGCTCTTCGGCACCGCCAACGCGGCCGACACCGAGGTCGCCACACTGAAGCAACGCGTCCAAGCGGTGACCGAACGGCACAGTGGCACAACGTCTCCCCGTCCCGCCGCCGCACTGATCCTGTCGCGCGACGGCGCCCAGCTCAAGGCCTACGGCGCCAAGAGCACCGTCCACGAACAGATGAAGATTCTCGGCCTCGGCAATGTCTATGGTCAGATCGACAAGCGCAATTTCGAAGCCAACACCGAAACCCTCATCGCCGCGGACCCCGAGGTGATCATTCTGCTCACCCAGGGCGACCAGACGCCCGATTCCGTGCGCACCGCAGTACGCCAACGTCCCGAACTGGCCGGGCTGCGCGCGATCCGCGAGAACCGGATCATCGTGGCGCCCTTCGGTTACACCGGGCCGGGGCCGGTCGCCGTGGAGGGTCTGGAAGTGCTCGATCGTGAATTGGCGCAGGTGCGATGACCACCGAGTACCGGATCCGCGAGGCAGGCACCGCGGATCTCGCGGGCGCGCGCAGCGTCATGCTCGACACCTTCTACCAGGTATTCGGCATCGGCTATCTGCCCGAATACCACCAGGACGTGATCGACCCGGAGACCGCCTATCTGCGGCATCCACGACACCGGCTGTGGGTCGCCGAGCACGAGGGTGTCATCGTCGGCACCACCGCGATCCGGGCACAGGGACCCGCGCATCCACCGCATCCCGCCGAGCTCGCGGACCGCTACCCCAGCGAGTCCACCGCGCAGCTGTTCCGGGTCTACGTGCGGCCGGAGCACCATCGACGCGGCCTGGCTACCCGCCTGGTCACCACGGCGGTCGAGCACGTGCGCGCCACCCCCGGATTCGAGCGGCTGTACCTGCACACCGACGCGCGAACGCCCGGTGCGCTGGAATTCTGGTCGACCTTCGGCCACATCGTGTACGACGCGCGCGGTCCGCATGACGGTTTCCAGACGGTGCACCTGGAGATCGCGCTGGAGGGCGGTGGACGGTAGCGCTGACGGGTTGCCGCCGGCGCGGTGACGGTTGCCGCTGGCGCGGTGACGGCATACACGGCACTATCGAACGCGTGGAACACTTGCGAATCGCCCGACCGTCGGGTGCTGTGTCGTGACCGTGCTGGCTCCCGGTGAGAACCGGCCCGCGCCCGGTGATCAGTTGACCGTCACCGTGGCGAGTTCGGCGTCGGTCGATGTGTCGGCGCTGCTGGTGAACACCGCGGGCACAGTTCGCTCCGACGCCGACTTCGTCTTCTTCAATCAGCCCACCGGACCGGGTGTGGTGTACCGGCACGGCAACGGTGGGCCCGATGTGGTTGCCGTCCAGACCTCGGCGTTGCCCGGCGATGTCGACAAGGTGGTGGTCACCGCGAGCCTCGACGGCCGCGGGCCCGCCACTTTCGCCTCCGTCGGCACCCTGACCACCACGATCGAATCCGGTTCCACCGCACTGACTTTCCCGATCCCCGGACTCACCACCGAGAGCGGTGTGGTGTGTGTCGAGATCTACCGCCGCAACAGCGCGTGGAAGGTTCGGGCGATCGGGCAGGGCTACGACGACGGGCTGGCGGGCATCGCGTCGGCCTACGGGGTGAACCTCGACGACGAGCCCGAACCTGCTGTGACGCCGGGTAATTCGGGACAGGGTGCCACCGGCGGCTATCCGCCGCCGGGCGCGCAGGGCGGCGCAGGTCAATCTGCCCCGGCGCACCATCCCGGGTCCAACGCCCCGATCCCTCCCGGCCAGTTCGCCCCGCCTCCCGGCCAATTCGCCCCGCCACCTGGACAATTCGCCCCGCCTCCCGGTCAGCCCGGCGCACCTTCGGGTGCACCGGGCTACCCACCGCCCGCCTACGGACAGCCCGGCGGACCCGCGCAACAGCCGACGTACGCATCTCAGCAAGGAGCCCAGCCCGTGCACAGCGACCTTTTCGACCCCTCGCATGCCGAGGTCAACGGCCTCGGCATCCAGAAGCAGGGCGGCAAGATGGTGAAGGTCGGCATGAACGGGGAGGTGATGGCGCGGGCCGGGTCGATGGTGGCCTACCAGGGTGACCTGAAGTTCGAAGCGCTCGGCTCCGGCGGCATCGGCCGCGCCATCCGCCAGCACCTCACCGGCGAAGGCGTGCCGCTGATGAAGGTGACCGGCCGCGGCGACCTGTTCCTGGCCAACAGCGCCGCCGACGTGCACATCATCGACCTCGACGGCACCGACGGCCTCACCATCAACGGCGCCAACGTCCTCGCCTTCGACTCCACCCTGCGCTACGACATCGGCCGGGTCCAGGGCGCCGCGGGCTACGCCTCCAACGCGGGCCTGTTCAACTGCGTCTTCACCGGCCGCGGCCGCATCGCCATCACCACCCACGGCTCCCCCGTGGTCCTCACCGTCGACCAGGCCACCTACGCCGACCCCAATGCCGCCGTAGCCTGGTCCTCCAGCCTGCAAACCGGCATCAAACGCAACGATTCCTTCGGCCTCGGCCGCCTGATGGGCCGCAGCACCGGCGAAGCGAGCACCCTGTCCTTCTCCGGCCGCGGCTTCGTCATCGTCCAGCCCTCCGAACTCCCCCCTGGCGGCCTCATCGGCGGCACCGGCGGCGGCCAGCAAGCGGGCACCGGCGGCGGCATCTTCGGCTGACCCCGAACACACAACAAAGGCCGATACCCACGCATTCGCGGGTATCGGCCTTTGACGTATCTGCTAGTTCGCGCGCTCCTTGCGGGCCTGTCGGCGGGCCTCACGCATGTCGTTGAGTTCCTGCTCCAGGCTCTCCGCGATGCGGAATTGGCCGGTGTCGTAGATGCTGGTGGGCTCGATCGCCTCGTAGCCGAAATTAGCTTCGGCGAACGCCTTTTCGACGCGGGCCTCGATGTCGGAGATGGCGCTCTTGCGGGCGGCGGGGGCCGAGTCGGCGGCCGGTTCGGGCTTGGCCGGTTCCTTGGCGGGCTCCGGTGGTGCGATCGGTGCCTGGACGGTCTTCTTCGCGGTGGCCTTGTCGCCCGCGGACGGCTTGCCGATGCCGAAACGCTTGCGCTTCTCGGGAACCCGGCCGTTGGCGGTCGGCTCGGTGGGCGTCCAGGCGGGTTCGCGGGTGATGGGGGTGGTGGCGGCCGTTTCCGCGGCGGCGACCGCCTCGGCACGGGCCATGCCCGTCATCGGCGGGGTGTAGGTCAGACGGACGCCCTCGGTGGACTGGCGGCCGAGGATGTTGTCGGCCGGGTCGGGCAGATCCCTGACCTGACTGGTCGCGCGGGTGATGGCCAGACCGTAGCGGGCGCTGACCGCGTCGTGGATCAGCAGCGCGACACCGATCATCACCGGCGCGACCGCGTGCACGGCGACGTCGTACCACCGACCGTCGCGCACATACGGATAGGTGTTGAGGGTGACGGTGAGCCCGAGCAGTGCGAGCTCGGCGAGCGCGACCTGGCGGCGGTTGTCGATCACGCCCCACTCGGCGACCTTGTTCGTGCCGACCATGATGATGATCAGACACACGCTGATCATCGCCTCGAGCAGGTAGCTGAACCAGAACAGCGGATCACTCGGCCCACCGGGCGCGATGTTCTGCTGCACGTTCACCGCCGACCACAGCATGCCGGCGCCGACCACGCCGGCCAGCGCCTTCAGCGACCACGACCGGTGCCGATACAGCGAAGCGAGCTTCGCGTGCGGGCTCGATTCGCGACGCTGGGACGCCATCGCCTTCCTGGCGAGCAGCAGATCTCGCATGTCGGCCTTCTCGATCGCTTCGGTGGTCTGACGGCTGCGGTCCGAGGCGGACGCCATCGCCTGGGTGTGCTTCCAGCGCTGCTCGCGATCCTGTTCACGGATGCGTTCGGCGAGTTCACGTTCGGCACGCAGCTCGTCTTCGGAGAGCGCGTCGGTGAGGGCCGGATCGAATTGGTAAGCGAGGCGCCCACGGGCACGTTCGACTCGCTGGGCGAGCTGGCTGACGTCGTCCTCGAGACCGGACTCGATCGTCATGCCAGACCACCGCCCAGGGCGCGCGAAGGCAGGCAGGTGACCACACGTGTGAACGGCACAGGCCATTCTTAGTCGATATACCCTCGAGCGCGAAACCGATGCTCCTACACGGCACCCCGAACACGGCGCGCCGCGCGCGACACGCCCAACAATTTCGGTCGGACACTCGATCAGCGAAGATAATCCCCCACCGCCCCCGGAACCAGAGTTTCCGGCGGTTCGGTGCCCGACCGTTGCCGAACACCGTTCGCGGACAACCCGACCCGACCGGCTCGGCGCCTGCCCCACGCCACCGGCGGACCTGCCCGGGCGAAACTCCGTTCATCCGACGGCGCGAACCGCGGGCACCTAGGGTTGTCCGGGGGTGCGGGCGGGTTGGCGCACGCCCGTGAGATCTACTCCGGAGTGACGAATTGACCGAGCACACAAGCGAACTCGACCAGGCGATCGCCGAAAGACTCGAACCGTGGACCGCCCGGCTCGGCGCCGACCGCAAGGCCTATTTCCATCATGTGCTGCGGGTACTGCGCTCGGCCGATCTACTGTTCGCCCGGAGCGGCGAGCCGGGACCGCCACCGAGTGCCCGCGAGGAATTCCGCACCGCGGCGACTTTCCACGATCTCGGCATCTGGGCGGCGTGCACCTTCGACTATCTCGAACCGTCGTGCGCGTTGGCGGGCGACTGGCTGATCGCGCACGAGCGCGAGGACATCGCCGAACTCGTCGCCGAGATGATTCGCGACCACCATCGGGTGCGCTCGGCGGGCAACGCGACCGACCCGGTGGAGCTGTTCCGGCGGGCCGATCTGATCGACGTGACGTTCGGCGCGCGACGCTACGGCCTGCCCTACGCGGCCTACTCCGCACTGCTGCGGCGGTACCCCGACAGCGGGTTCCACTTCAAGCTCGTGGAGCTCACGGTGCGGCGCGCGCTCATCCATCCTCTCTCACCGCTGCCCATGATCCGCTGGTGAGAGGCCATTTCGGCGGTACTATTGTCACTACGCCAATACTGCGGCACACTGGTATCCGTAACCACCGGTCACGCCTGGACCGGTGCTGTGCCGAGCCGAACAAGGAGACTCGATGGCCGCCAATCGGTCCAGCTGGATGAATGAGGACCTGGACGCCCTGCGTGACATGACCCGTGCGTTCATGGCCAAGGAACTGGTCCCCAATATCGACAAGTACCGCGAGCAGCACCACGTCGACCGCGACCTGTGGAACAAGGCTGGCGAAGTGGGTCTGCTGTGCATCTCGATCCCCGAGGAGTACGGCGGCGGTGGCGGCACCTTCGCGCACGAGGCGGTGCTCATGGAGGAGCAGGCCCGCGCGGTCGACACCTCGTGGGGTATCAGCCTGCACAACGGCATCGTGGCGCACTACCTCCTCGCCTACGGCACCGAGGAGCAGAAGAAGCAGTGGCTGCCGAAGATGGCCAGCGGCGAGGTCGTCGGCGCCATCGCGATGACCGAGCCCGGCACCGGCTCCGACCTGCAGGCCGTCAAGGCCAAGGCGATCCGGGACGGCGACGAGTACGTCATCAACGGCTCCAAGACCTTCATCACCAACGGCGCGCAGGCCGACCTGATCATCCTGGTCGCCAAGACCGACCCCACCCAGGGCGCCTCCGGCGTCTCGCTGGTGCTGGTCGAGGCCGATCGCGAAGGTTTCCGTCGTGGCCGCGTGCTCGACAAGATCGGCCAGAAGGGCCAGGACACCTCCGAGCTGTTCTTCGAGGACGTGCGCGTCCCGGTGACCAACCTGCTCGGCACCCAGGAGGGTCAGGGCTTCATCCAGCTGATGCAGCAGCTGCCCCAGGAACGCCTGATCGTGTCGATGGGCGCGGTCGCGGGCATGGAGGTCGCCCTCGACCACACGCTGCGCTACACCAAGGAGCGCGAGGCGTTCGGCCGTGCGGTGTTCGGCTTCCAGAACACCAAGTTCAAGCTGGCCGAGGTCGCCACCGAGGCACGGATCGCGCGCGTGTTCATCGACGACTGCGTCGAGAAGCACCTGCGCGGCGAGCTCGACATCCCGACCGTCGCCATGGCGAAGTGGTGGACCACCGACAAGGCAATGCAGATCGCTGACACCTGTCTGCAGCTGTTCGGTGGCTACGGCTACATGAACGAGTACCCGATCGCGCGCATGTGGGTCGACAACCGCGTCCAGCTCATCTACGCGGGCACCAACGAGATCATGAAGGAAATCATCGCCCGGAGTCTGTGATCCGCCAGCTCCATCGGTGATCCCGACCGGCCGCGAACCACCTGTTCGCGGCCGGTTTTCGCTGTTGAGGGGTCATTTCGTGACCTATCCGTCGTCCCCGCCGAGACGAATGTCCTTCGACAAACGCCTACATATGCGACGACGAGGACGGTGCGGCGACAGTGGACACGGACGGCAGCGGTTCGACGGGACGACCCGGACCGGAACCGGTACTGCCGGACCGAACACAGATGATGCAGGCGGTCTGTGGGGTGGCCGGAGACGGTGATCCCGTCCTAGCCGCCGCGCACGAACTGGCCACCCTGCACGAACGCCGCGAACAGCAGATTCCCGGTGATACCAGCGACATCGATTGGGCGCGTGCGCGTCTGGTCTGCGAGATCGATCGCTGGGTCGTCATCCGCTGCCCCACCCCCGCGACCTCCGCGCCGATGCACACCGAGAGCATCGGCGCCGTCGTCGACCGCATGGCCCATTTCGCCGCCCTCACCTACCGCGCCCTTGCCTGCGGCGCCGAAGCCGAACTCCACGCCGCGCAACTTCGTCTGCACGAATTGTCCTGCGGCTACGACGATCTCATCGCCGAGGTAGCGAGCGGTGCGCGGCGCCTGCCGGACGGGTTGGACGGTGAGGCCCCGGAAAGTGGTGGGGCACAGCCAACCCAGAACAACCCCCGTCCCGAATAACCGTCGCCACCTGGGCGGTCAACGGCCACATCGCCGTCTACGGGTGTTCAGCCGGGCGCCGTACCGTCGGCGTCAGACGGCGAACGGAGCCCGGCATGCTCGATCCGCGATTACACACCGCATGGTTGGTCAACGCGGCCTCGGGGGCCGCGGCGGCGACGGTTCGGGCGCCGATGGCGCGGCCGAATTCCTGGACGGGCCTGCGTGATCGGCTTGTTGTCACCGATCTCGAGGTCGTGACGGTCACGCACGACACCGCGATCCTCACCTGGTCCACGCAACGACGCGATCGCTCGGGGCAGTTGTGCCCGGCGGCGGCCGACACCGAGGTACGGCTCGCGCCCGCCGACGGGTCGACCGCACCCGCGACCCACTATTTCGATGTCCGCCGCACAGCACACCACTACGCGGAAGTGCGTGGGCTCGAGCCCGGCCGCCGCTATCGCTTCACTGCCTGCTCCGACGGCGAAACCGCGGTGCCAGGCCGTACCTGGGTGACGCGACGGCCCGGGACGCCGGAGGTCACCGGCGTCTTCCTGACCGCGCCGCCGCCACCGGGACGCCTGCTGCGCACGATCGCCCTCGCCAACGATCTGCACTGGGGTGAGGACCGCAGCGGCTTGATCGTCGCCGGGTTGCCGCCGGGTCTGCGCCACGACGACGGCCACTACCCACAGGTGATGACCGAGGCGCTGCTGCACGACATCCGCCGACCCGAGCGCGCGGCCGACCACCTCGTCGTCGCCGGTGACCTCACCGATTGCGGCACCGCCGAACAGTCAGCGGGAATCGGTGCGCGCCTCGATGCTTGGGGCATCGCGGGCCGCGACCATTTCGTGTGCCGCGGCAATCACGACGTGCCGCGTGGCCCGGATGATCACTGGGGCCGGGTATTCCAGCCATTCGGGCAACTCACCTGCCATGTACTCGGCGGGTTGCGCCTGATCGGCCTCGACACCACGCGCGGGCGAGGTGCGGGCGGCACGATCGACGCCGATCAACTCGGCCAGCTACGCGCGATCCTCGCCGCCGATCCCGACCGCCCGACGCTGGTCTTCGGACACCACCCCGCGACTCGCTATGCTGCACTGAGCAATCCCGGCGGCCCCGGTTTCGTCCTCGATCGCGCGAGCGTCGCGGCGCTGCAGGCCTGCTACCGAACGACCCCCGGCGTCTTTCTGCACCACAGCGGCCACACCCACCGAAATCGCCGCACCCGCCCCGACTCCGGCCACGTCGAGTACCTCGAGGTAGCCGCCGTGAAGGAGTATCCCGGCGGCTACGCCCTCCTGCGCGTCTACGAACACGGCTACACCGTCCACTTCCACCGCATCGCCGCCGCGGCCGCACTGGCCTGGACCAGCAAGACCCGCAGGCAGTACTTCGGCCTACACCCCGACCACGCCCTCGGCAGTCTCCCCGACCGCAATCACCGTGCGTCGCACGACTTCTCCGGAGTCACCGCGCCACACTGAGGTCAGAACATCCGCACCGCCACCAATCGCCAACTGCCCTTTGATGATTCGATGCGGCCCGCGATTGCCAACGTCCGAGGCCCGCGTTGGTACGAAGCGAAGACTTCGGCGGCGGCGCCCTCCGCGGGCGTCAGATGGACGCGGGTCAAGGTGGCGGTCCCGAGGCTTCGGTCGGGAACCGAGTCCTGTGCGAGCATCGTGTTGATGGCGGCCAGCGCTTTCGCGTCGGTGAACGCGCGCAGGTGAGTCGACGATCTGCGCCGATCGACTACCTCCAAGAGCAGCCGAAGGACGTGCTCGGTGAATCGCTTTGCCGTGGCCGATGAATCGGTGGCAGGCACGGCATCTGGACAGGACGCGCGCACTGCCCGGCGGATACCGGCCGGCGTTCCACCCGCTGCCCGCCGACGACCGGTACAGGTAACCCGATGGGGTGCAACAGCATTCACCTGTGCGGACCGATGCACCAGGCCCCCGCCCTCCAACTGCGGCTCGCAATGCGGCGCGGGCGACAACAACATTCCCTCCGTAGACATGCTCGTCCCCTTCGAGTCAGTCCACCCACTCCCCAGTGGTGGCGCACAGCATGACACGCAGGTCCGACAAGTGTTCGCGAAATCAACTCAGGTCGCCGCAGATGTCCGTTCGGCCCTCAGAACAGCGTCATCGGTTCGTCGGACTCGGGCATCGGCTGTGCGGGTAGCTCCGGGACTATCACGCGGACCTCGTCATGGAAACGCCGGGCCAAGCCACGGGCCGCGGCGTTGTCGGGCGTGTGCACGAAGACCGTGGGCGAGCGACCTTCGCGCAGCCAGCCCGCCACGGTCTCCACCCACGGCCGCCAGCCCGCGACGGTGCGGTCGGTGTCGGCGCGCCCGTGGTAGCGCACGATCGGGTACTCGGTCAGCGCCCGCAGCCGGCGCGGGACGCGCGGCTTCTTCGCCCTCGCCTCGTATTCGGAGGGGTCACCCGGTGGCCCGTCGAACAGGACAGTCGTGTCGAACGGCACCCATTCGGCCCCGATCCGCCCGAGCACTCGCTCCAACTGCACCGTGGCCCGCTCGTCCTCGAAGAACGCCGGATGCCGCACCTCGACAGCGCATCGCAACCCACCGGGCAGCTCCCGCTGAAAACGGGCGAGCGCGCCCAGATCGGTCGGCCCGAACGACGCGGGCAACTGGATCCACAGCGCGTGCACCCGTGTTCCGAGCGGCGCCATCACGTCGAGAAACGCGCCGAGTTCGGCACCGGCGTCGACGAGTCTGCGCTCGTGCGTCACCGCTCTCGGCGGCTTGAGCACGAACCGGAAATCGGGCGCGGTCTGCCGGGCCCACGACTCGACGGTCGATGCGGACGGTGTCGCGTAGAAAGTGGTGTTGCCCTCGACCGCACCACAGTGCCCGGCATAGGCGCGCAACCGTTCCCCCGGCGCGGGCATCCGCTGCTGCCACTCGGGATGAGTCCACATCGCACACCCCATCCGCAGCTCACGCACAGGCCGACGGTAATACAGCGGACGGCCGCCCTTAAAATGAGACCGGTTGCCACCATTTCGCCCTGTGCGCGGGTGGCGGGTTTCGGCCGAGCAGGTCGGCGACCCGCCACGTCCCTGGATCCCGGTGCGCGCACAACGGAAAGGGCCTGTGATGGCGATTCTCACCACCGAGCGGCCCAGTGCTGTCTCCGCAACCCGCGCCTGGCTCGGCGTGTCCGCCGCCATGGTGGCGATCGCGTGGGGTGGCAACGAGTTCACGCCGCTGCTGGTGATGTACAAAGCCCACGGCCTCCCGCTCACCGCGGTCGACCTGCTGCTCTTCTACTACGTCCTCGGCATCGTGCCCGCACTGCTCGTCGGGGGCCCACTCTCGGACCGGTTCGGTCGCCGCCCGCTGATGCTGCCCGCACCGCTGATCGCCGCGGCCGGTTCGCTGCTGCTCGCGGCGGGCGCGGCCTCGGTGCCGATGCTGGCCGCCGGGCGGATGCTGTGCGGTGTCGCGCTCGGCCTGGCGATGGCGGTGGGCGGCAGCTGGCTCAAGGAGCTGTCGCAACCACCGTTCGCCGCGGCCGCCGCGGGCAAAGGCGCGCGACGATCCGCGATGAGCCTGACCGCCGGGTTCGCCCTCGGCGCGGGTGTGGCGGGAACCCTCGCGCAGTGGGGTCCGCTACCCGATTCCACCGCCTATCTCGTCAACGCGGTGCTCTGCGTCGCGACTGCGTTCTGGATCGCCAAGACACCGGAAACCGTGACGCGCCAAGCGAATCCGGGCAAACTGCGGGACGACTTGAAGATCCCCGCAGCCGGACATCGGCGCTTCCTTCGCGTCGCGGTGCCGGTCGCACTGTGGCTGTTCACCGCCAACGCGACCGCCTACGCCGTCCTCCCGACGCTGCTGCTGCCGCGCGTGCAGCAGGCCCCGATCGCCTTCTCCGCCCTGGTCACCATGGTGACGCTCGGCTGCGGATTCACCATCCAATCGGTCGCCAGGCGCATCGACCGCCCCGGCACCGCCCGCGCCGCGGTGGTGGCACTGGTGTTGCTCACCGCGGGCATGATTTTGGCCGCGTGGACGGCGGCCACCCTGAGCATCTGGGTGACGCTGCTGACCGCGGTCGTGCTCGGCAGCGGCTACGGCATCGGCCTGGTCGCGGGCTTGCAGCAGATCGAACGCATCGCGGGCCCCAGCGATCTGGCCGGCCTGAACGCGGTCTTCTACTCCGTGAGCTACCTGGGCTTCGGCGTGCCCGCCGTCCTGTCGGCACTGCACAGCAGCCTCGGTTTCGGCTACCCCGCCATGTACGTTGTCACGGCCGTGATCGCCGCGTGCTGCCTCGCGCTCGTCGCCGCGAATTACCGCGAACGGATCTGAGCGCACACCCTCCGCCGGAGCCATCGCGGTTCGATCCGCGATCACGGCGCACTACCGTGGATCGAGTGAGCGCCGATCCCGTCGAAACACTGCTTCGCTGGCAAGATTCCGGCGCGATCTGGCGGGTTGTCGGGCGCAGGCCCGACTCCGTGACCATCGCCCTGTTCGAATGCACCGGCGGTCAGGAAGTAGACCGCTTCACCTCCACCGATCCCGCCCTCCTGCGCTTTCTCGGCGAACGCGCCACCAGCGAGGACTGACCCGCACCCGCTGCACGGGGTTACGCTGGTTGGCGCTATCGCTTCACACGCCCGTCGGCCCACACGGCCGGATCGCCAAGTGAGGAGAGACCATGTCGGCCCCTACCGGACTACCCGCGGGAACCTGGGTCATCGACCCCGCCCATTCCACCCTGCAGTTCTCGGTGCGCCACCTGATGGTCAGCAAAGTACGTGGTCGTTTCACCGACTTCTCGGGCACGCTCGTGGTCCACCCCGACGGCACCGCCGACGCCGATGTCGCGATGAACGTCGCCTCGGTGACCACCGACAACGCGCAGCGCGACGGGCACCTGGCCACCGCCGACTTCTTCGACGTCGCCAATCACCCGACCGCCACCTTCAAGGCCACCGGTTTCAAGGCGCTGAGCACCGAATTCTCCGTCACCGGCGATTTCACCATCCGCGGCAACACCCACCCGGTCACCCTCGAGGTCGAATTCCTCGGCACCGGCCCCGGCATGGCCGACGCCCCGGTCGCCGGCTTCTCCGCGACCGCCACCATCAACCGCCGCGATTTCGGCCTCACCACCGAGATGCCGATGGCCGACGGCGGCGCCGTGATCGGCGACAAGATCACCCTCTCGCTCGACGTCGAGGTCGGCTTACAGAGCTGACGGCACCGAGCACAGGAGGGCGCATGTCAGGACGACGTTTCCGAGCAGGCCTCGCCGCCACGCTCCTGGTGCTGGTCGCGGGCTGTGGCGGCTCGCCCACCGAGTCGGACACCGAATCCGCGGACCGCCCGGCACCGACGATCTCGGTCGCCCCGGAGGACGGCGCGACCGAGATCGATCCGCTCGGACCAGTTCGCGTCAGCACCAGTGACGGGCAGCTCACCGCGGTCACGATGACCAACGAGGACGGCGGCACCGTCGACGGCATCCTCACCCCGGACCAGTCGGCGTGGAAGCCGTCAGTGCCGCTGGGGTACGGGCGCACCTACACCGTCACCGCCGAGGCGGTCACCGTCACCGGCAAGGTCGGTCCGATCACCTCGTCGTTCTCCACCCTGACACCCAACAATCAGACCGAGGTCTCCTTCCGCACCACCGGCGGCATGCCGCTCTCCTCCTCGGACACCTTCGGCGTCGGCACGGTCGTAGTCGCGCATTTCGACGAGGACGTCCCCGATCGCGCGACCGCCGAAAAGTATCTGTCGGTCAGCACCGATCCGCCCGTCACCGGTTCCTGGTATTGGGTCGACAACCGCAATGCCCACTGGCGCCCCCAGAACTACTACACACCTGGCACGAAGGTGACGCTCACCGCCGACATCTACGGCAAGGATCTGGGCGGCGGCCTCTACGGCCAAGAGGACACCGAGACCGGTTTCACCATCGGCGACTCGCACGTTTCGATCGTCGACGACAACGACAAGCAGGTGCGGGTGTACGAGAACGGCACCCTGGTCAGGACCATGCCCACCTCGCTCGGTATGGGCGGCAGTCAGACCGTCGCGGGCAAGACCATCACCTTCTGGACCCAGCCCGGGATCTACACCGTGATGGAGAAGGCCAATCCGGTGGTGATGGATTCGTCCACCTACGGCTTGCCGGTGAACTCCCGGCTCGGCTACAAGGAGACCATCGGCTGGGCGACGAAGATCAGCACCGACGGCATCTACCTACACCAACTCGACGACACAATCTGGGCGCAGGGAAACACCAACGTCTCACACGGCTGCCTCAATCTCAGCGGCGAGAACGCCCGCTGGTTCTACAATTTCTCCCAACCCGGCGACGTGGTCGAGATCAGGAATACCGGCGGCGCCCCGCTCGAGGTGTGGCAGAACGGCGACTGGAGTGTGCCGTGGGAACAGTGGCAGGCAGGTAGCGCACTGCGGTGAACGGGGACAACGACTTTCCCGCGGGCACGGCGCGCGGGGAGCACAGACGGCGGGGGCCGGAGCGCGTGGGCAGGCAGGTCACCGACCACCGCGCTCCGCGGCGCGGCCGCGCTCGCCGAGTCGGGATGATCCTGGCGCGCACGCTGGTCGCGACCACTGCGCTGGCCGTCCTCGCGGGCACCGGTCTGGCCTGGTCGGCCAAGCAGGACTTCGACTCCGGCTTCACCCATTCCACCGCGCTCGGTGAGGACGCCCCACGTTCCGGTGGCGGCGCGGTCAATATCCTGCTGATCGGCTTGGACACCCGCAAAGACCTCAACGGCAACGACCTGCCGAAACAGGTGCTCGACCAGCTCCACGCCGGTGACGGCTCCGAGGGCGGCTACAACGCGAATTCACTGATCCTGCTGCATATTCCGGCCGACGCGAGCAAGGTCGTCGCCTTCTCGATCCCGCGCGACGACTACGTGCCGGTGACGGGGATTCCCGGCTACCAGCAGGTCAAGATCAAAGAGGCGTACGGGCTGAAAAAGGCTGCGGTGCAGGCGAAGTTGATCGAGCAGGGCGAGAAGGACCCGGTTGTCCTGGAGCGACGCGGCCGCGAGGCCGGACGCGCGTCCATCGTCACCACCGTCCGCAATCTCGTCGGGGTGCCGATCGACCGCTTCGCCGAGATCTCGCTCGCGGGCTTCTACGACCTGGCCACCGCGGTCGGCGGGGTCGACGTGTGCCTCAACCACGCCGTCGACGACAGTGAGTTCTCCGGCGCGGTCTTCCCCGCGGGCAGGCAGCATCTCGACGGTTCGCAAGCCCTCGCGTTCGTCCGTCAACGTCACGGCCTACTGAACGGCGACCTCGACCGCACCCATCGCCAGCAGGCGTTCCTCACCTCGGTTGCCAAGTCGCTCAAGGATTCCGGGACGCTGACCAACCTGAGCCAACTCGCGGCGCTGATGGATGTGGCCCATCGCGATGTGGTGCTCTCCGACGGCTGGAACCTGTTCGACTTCGCCCGTGACCTCGGCTCCGCGGGCTCGGTGCCGGTGGAATTCCGCACGCTGCCGGTGGTGCGCTACGACGTGATCGATGGTCAGGACGTGAACATCGTCGATCCGGCGGCGATCAAACGGGAGGTGCGGGCGGCTTTCGGCCAGGAGGTGCCGAAAACCAGCGCGGCGGCCCCCGTTCCGACGAGCGTGGTCGATGTGCACAATGTCGGCGCCGCGAAGGGTCAGGCGGCGGTGCTCTCGGCGGCACTGGAGAGCCGCGGTTACGCTGCGGGCCTGATCGGCAACGGTGATTCGAGCGACGGGCAGTACTCGTCCATCACCTACGGCCTCGGCGCCGCCGACGACGCGGGCGCCCTGGCGGAACTCCTCGGTGGACTGCCGGTTTCCGCATCCCCGTCGATCGAGGACGGGCGGGTGCGAATCGCGCTCGGCGCGGACTTCACCATGCCCAGCGAGCTGAGCCCGGCGACATCGACGACCACACCACCGAAACCCACGACGTCCGGTTCGATGCCATTGCCCGATGCGGGAAAACCCCTGTCCACCAACATCGGTGACACCATCCCCTGCGTCAACTGAGCCGCCCCGTGCTCCGGCGGCCGCCCACTGAGCGCGACAGTATCCGGCCGGCCACCGGAATTACCCGGTGGCCGACCGCTTCTCACTCCTCCGGTGCGTCCGGATACGCCTGCTGCCGGTACCCACCGCGCAGCGTCCCGTCCAGATACGCCGCCTTACAGGCCCGCCGGGCGATCTTCCCGCTCGACGTCCGCGGAATCGATCCCGCGTGCACCAGCAACAGATCCCGCACCATCACCCCGTGCCTGCGTGCGATGGCCGCCCGCACCGTATCCGTGATCGGCCCCGGCTCCAGTTTCGCGGCGCCCGTGCCCCTTTCGGCGACGACCACCAATTGCTCCGCCGCCGGGTCGGACCCACTCCCGGTCTCGAGCACCGGCGCGGGCAACTGTCCCGCCTGCACGGAGAAGGCCGCGATGAACCCGGGCCGCAGGGCGGTACTGGCTTCCTGCGCCGAGTATTCGAGATCCTGCGGGTAATGATTGCGCCCGTCGACGATCACCAGATCCTTCACCCGACCGGTGATGAACAACTCGCCGTCGTGATAAGCACCGTAATCGCCGGTGCGCATCCACTTGGCGTCGTCGGGCGCCCCCTCGGCGCGACTACCGACCGACATGCGCGCGACCACCCGGTTGTGGAAGGTCTCCGCGGTCTCCTCCGGCCGTCCCCAATACCCGATGCCCATATTGTCACCGTGCAACCAGATCTCGCCGACCTCGCCGTCGCGGCGCTCCACCCCGGTGCCTGGATCGACGATCACCGCCCACTGCGACCGCGCGACGTGCCCGCACGACACCTGTGCCACCGCGTTCGCGGCGTGCTCGTCGCACTCCACCATCCGGCCCTCGTTCAACTGCCCGCGATCGACATAGACCACCCGCGCCTCGTCGTCGCGCTTGGTCGCCGACACGAACAGCGTCGCCTCGGCCATCCCGTAGCACGGCTTGATCGCGGTCTTGGACAGCCCGTACGGCGCGAACGCCTCGTTGAACTTGCGCATCGAGGCCACCGACACCGGCTCACTGCCATTGATCAGACCGATCACGTTCGACAGGTCGAGGCTCTCGTTCCCCTTGGGCAACCCGCGCATCGCCGCGTGCTCGAAGGCGAAGTTCGGTGCCGCCGAGTAGATTTCGGCACCATCGGCCTGGGCGGCCAGCTCCTTGATCCAGCGCGCGGGCCTGCGCACGAACGCGCTCGGCGACATGATGGTGATGAACTTGCCGCCGATGGTCGGCAGGATCACCGTGAGCAGCCCCATGTCGTGGAACAGTGGCAGCCAGGTGACTCCGCGTGCGTTCTCGGTGATCCCGATGGCGTCGATCATCTGCAGCAGATTCGTTCCCACCGAGCGGTGGGTGATCTCGACACCGGCGGGCACCCTGGTGGACCCCGAGGTGTATTGCAGGTACGCCACGCTGTCGATATTGATATCGGGCCTGCGCCAGCGCGTGCCGACGGTATCGGGAATCGCCTCGACCGCAATGATTCTGGGCCGTTGCGCGGCCGGTTGTTCGCGGAAGAAGTTGCGCACCCCCGCCGCCGCGCTACCGACGGTGAGCACCGCGGCGGGTTCGCAGTCGCCGAGGACGGCGTGCAGCCGGTCGCTGTGGCCCTGCTCCTCCGGATCGAACAGCGGCACAGCCACATTTCCCGCGTACACCGCCGCGAACAGCGCCACGACATAGTCAAGACCCTGCGGCGCCAACACCGCCACCCGGTCGCCGGGCTTGGTCACCTGCTGCAACCGCGCGGCAACCGCGCGCAACCGCACGCCGAATTCGCGCCAGGTCAGTTCCCGATATTCCCCCTCGCGCTCGGTTGAATAGTCGATGAAGCGGTAGGCCAGGTCGTCCCCGTTGGCCTCGCTGTGTTTGTCGACGAAGTCGATCAAGGTCTGATCGCCGGGAATCCGGATAGTCCCCAGCTCGTCTACATAGTCGTCGAAAGTCTCGCCGATCATTCCCAATCCTTTTCAACGCACATTGACCAGAACCCGCCACTGCCGGGCGGATCGTCAATACCGCCCGAACGAGATCGCCACGTTGTGACCGCCGAAACCGAAGGAGTTGTTCACCGCGTAATCGATGCGACCACGCCGCGCCTGACCCGACACCACGTCCAGATCGATCGCGGGGTCCTGATTGTCCAGATTCAGGGTGGGCGGAACGACGCTGTCGCGCACGCTGAGCACGGTGAGCACCGATTCGAGCGCACCGACCGCGCCGATCGAGTGCCCGAGTGCCGATTTCGGCGCGTACACCGAAGCGTGCGAGCCGATGGCCTTGCCGATCGCATTGGCCTCGGCGGTGTCGCCGATCGGCGTCGCGGTGGCGTGGGCGTTGATGTGGGTCACGTCGGTGCGGCTGATCCCGCCGGTCTCCATCGCCCGCGTCATCGCCCGTGCCGCGCCGGTGCCCTCGGGATCCGGGGCGACGAGGTGGAATCCGTCGGAGGTGATGCCCGCCCCGAGCAGTCGCGCGTGAATCGTCGCGCCACGCGCCTTGGCGTGCTCCTCGGTCTCGATCACCATCATCGCGCCTGCCTCGCCGAAGACGAACCCGTCACGGTCGGCGTCGAAGGGACGCGAGGCGGCCTTGGGATCGTGGTTGCGGGTGCTCATGGCCCGCATCTGCGTGAACGCCGCGATCGGCACCGCCTGGATGGAGCCCTCGACACCGCCGGTGACCACGATGTCGGCATCGCCCATCATGATCATCCGCCACGCGTTGGCGATCGCCTCCGAGCCCGACGAGCAGGCCGATACCGGCGTGGAAACCCCGGCGCGCGCACCCAATTCGATGCCGACACAGGCGGCGGGGCCGTTGGGCATGATGGCCTGCACGGTCAGCGGCGAGACCTTGCGGTAGCCGCCGTTGCGCAGGCGATCGCGGGCGTAGATCAGCGATTCCGCGCCGCCGAGACCGGTACCGATCGAGACGCCGAGCCGGTCGCGGTCCACTTCGGGGCTGCCCGCGTTGCGCCAGACCTCACGGCCGAGGACCACGGCCATCTGCTCGACGTAGGACAGTTTGCGCGCCTCTTCGCGGGTGAGCGAGAGGGTGGGCGACACCTTGAGGTGGCCGCCGATCCGCACCGGCAGTTCGAAGTCGTCGATGAAGGAATCCTCCAAGACGTCGATCCCGCTCTCGCCGTTGAGCAGACCCTTCCAGGTCGAGTCGACGTCGCCCGCGATCGACGTGGTCGCCGCCAGGCTCGTGACCACGATGTCCGTCATAATTTTTCGCTCACTCTCTCTAGCTATGCCACGACTGAACGGGAACCGCTGATGGAGCTGAACTGGTGGAGCGTATATGCACTCGACGCGACGCGCCCAAATTCTTCAACAGTGCTGAGCGCACCGTGTCGTTTCCAGGCGCCGTGCGCCGGGTCTATTGTGACGACGGGCAACACTACCGGACCGACGCAACTCTCGCTTTTCACTAACCGGAAAGGGCAACGAGCGTGGCCAGGAACCTGACCCAACTGGAACTACTGATCGAGCTGGAACCCATCGCCGCGAGCAATGTGAACCGCCATCTGGCGATGGCCAAGGACTGGCACCCGCATGATTATGTGCCGTGGGACCAGGGCCGCAATTTCGCGGCGATGGGCGGAATCGATTGGGACCCAGAACAATCCGCACTCAGCGAGCTGGCCAAGGCCGCGATGGTCACCAACCTGCTCACCGAGGACAACCTGCCCTCCTACCACCGCGAGATCGCGGAGAACTTCTCCAAGGACGGCGCGTGGGGCACCTGGGTCGGCCGCTGGACCGCCGAGGAGAACCGGCACGGCATCGTGCTGCGCGACTACCTCGTGGTGACCCGTGGGGTCGATCCGGTCGCGCTCGAACAGGCGCGAATGATCCACATGACCAACGGATATTCGGCGATGGCCGTCGTCGACGACAAGGCGCCCGGCTTCGACATCCACAGCTCGACCGGTGCCGGATTCCTGTTCTCCGTCGCCTATGTGACCTTCCAGGAACTGGCCACCCGGGTCAGCCACCGCAACACCGGTCGCGTCTGCGACGACCCGGTCGCCGACAAGATGCTGGCCCGCATCGCCGCAGACGAGAACCTGCACATGATCTTCTACCGCAACCTGTGCGCCGCCTCGCTCGACCTGGCCCCCGACCAGACCATCGAGGCGATCAACACCATCGTGCAGAACTTCCAGATGCCCGGCGCGGGCATGCCAGGCTGGCGACGCAACGGTGTGCTGATGGCCAAGCACGGAATCTACGATCTGCGCCAGCATCTCGAAGAGGTTCTGATGCCGGTGCTGCGCAAATGGGACATCTTCGAGCGCAACGACTTCAGCCCCCGTGGCGAGCGTGCCCGCGAGGATCTCGCGGCGTTCCTCGACCGGCTGAGCGGGGACGTCCTGCGCTTCGAGGAGCAACGCGATCGCTCACTGGC
The DNA here is from genome assembly GCF_054031145.1 of Nocardia sp. FBN12. Lineage (NCBI taxonomy): Bacteria > Bacillati > Actinomycetota > Actinomycetes > Mycobacteriales > Nocardiaceae > Nocardia > Nocardia sp. FBN12. The sequence continues at coordinate 8,676 of NZ_CM132926.1, read as the reverse complement.
GCGGGCGGCGAAGCGCGAGCCCCAATCGATCTGATCGACTCCGGCCCGGCCGCTACCGGGCCGGATCGCGGCGCGCGTCGTTCTTGTTGCGATACATCGCCGCGTCGGCGGCGTGCACCAGTTCGTCTACGGCACCGGGCAATTGCTCGAAGAAGGCAGTGCCGATGCTCGCTCCGACAACGAGCATGTGCCCGTTCGCCGCGAGCGGCTCGGTGAGCGCGGACAGCAGCTCATCGGCCAGTGTCGCCAATTGCGCTTCGCCGGAACAGTTTTCGACAAGCACGAGGAACTCGTCGCCGCCGATGCGGGCGGCGACCGCGTCGGCCGGACGCACCGCGTCACGCATCCGGTCTGCCACGACCTGGAGCACGCGGTCTCCGATCGTGTGCCCCCACAGGTCGTTGATCTCCTTGAAACCGTCGAGGTCGAGGTAGCAGACCCCGATCGGGGGTTGCGCGTCGGCCAGTTTGTTGAACAGGTGCGGGCGGTTCGGCAGACCGGTGAGTGCGTCATGGTTGGCGTCGTGCCACAGCCGGTCGGCGAGCTGCTTACGCTCGGTGACATCGACCGCGACGCCGATCAGGAATTCGATACCGCCGTCGGCGCCGCGCACCGCCGACATCGACAGGTCGATCGCGGTGATCCTGCCGTCGGTGTGCAGGTGCTCGGTCTCGGTGCGGAAGCTCTCGGTTTCACCCGCGACCATGCGCTGGAGTTGTTCGAACGCGAAGTTCAGGTTCTGTGGGCCGAGGATGTCGGCGACGGTCCGGCCCGGCATCGTCTCCGGGGTCCGGCCGAGCATCTGGGCCATGGTGGCATTGCAGTTCACCACCTGACCCGTCATGTCGACAGTGCCGATACCGACGAGCGCACCGTCGAAAACCGCCTCGAACCGTACTTCCGACAGCGCTCGGCGGGTTTCGGCCTCCTGGGCCGCGGCCAGCACCGCGGCCAGCGTGGCCTCCTGCTCGGCGAGTGCGGCGGCACGTAACGCCGCCGTGAAGCCGGCGGCGAAATCGGCGGCCAGCCCGATGGCCCGCGCGCGGATCTGCGGCAGCGCTGGGTCGGCGGGACCGTCGGCAGCGACCTCGACCAGATCCGAACACAGCACCGGCACCGACCGGCTCACCGCCGACGGGTCGCGAAAATTAGCCGCGACCAGCATCCGAGCGGCGCGGCGGGCGATATCGGGGTCTTCACCACCGCGCGCCGCGTCGATCAGACCGGTACACAGGGCGGCCAGCATCTCGTCGATCTGAGAGCGGTTGAGCGTAGGAGCTACGACACCGTCCAGGGCATCCGCCCACCGCTGCCCCAACTCCCACGACCCCACTGCTTCATCCACCTGTCATCGTCGATCCCACCGCCATGGCAGGCGGCTCTACTTCTTGATCGCGACTCCGCCCAGACCGAGCGAACGGCCCGGCTTCTCGTGCTGATCGCGCTCGGACTCGGGCCGCCACAGCGGCAGCTCGACTACGCCGGGCTCGACCGAATCCCATCCCTCGAACAGTGCGACGATCTCGTCCTTGGACCGGAAATGAATGCCGACCTTGGCATGATTCACCGACTGCACGCCCAGTTTACTGGCATCCTCGGGACGTAGCTCGGATGTGAGATGTGAAATGGCTATGAAACTGCCGGGGGCGACCGCCGCACGCAGCGCGGCCACCTTGCCGATCGGATCCTCGTCGTCGTGCACCAGATGCAGCACCGCGATCAGCAGCAATCCCACCGGTTCGTCGAAGTCGATCAGCCCGGTCTCGCGCACCGCCGCGAACAAGTCGCCGGGCTTGCGTAGATCGGCCTCGATCGCGCCTGCCTTCTCGATGCCCTGCAGGATGGTCCGCGAATGCGCGACCGCCACCGGATCGATGTCGACGTAGAGCACCCGCGCCCCGGGGTCCAGCTCGTGGACGATCTCGTGCACATTGCCCGCAGTGGGAATGCCCGATCCGATGTCGAGGAACTGCCGGATCCCGGCATCGAGCATGAAGCGGACCGCTCGGCGCAGGAAGGCCCGATTGCTCAGCGCGAGCCGCGGCAGATCGGGAACCAGTTTGATCGCGTACTCCGCGGCCTCACGGTCCACCGCGAAATTATGCGAGCCACCGAGCAGCGCGTCATACATCCGAGCCGGACTCGGATACTGAATATCGACACCCTCGGGCGCCCATACCGGCCTGTCCATCACATTCCCCTATCCGCCATTACTTCGACAGCGCCCTCGCAACCCCGCAGTGACGCCACCGAATCGTAAACGGCATCACCGACATCGGCGCGACTATCGGTTCGCGCCGTAGGGCTGGGCCCAGAGAGGGGCGACGTCCGGGGTCATAGTGGCGACTACCGGGATTCCCGCGGCGAGGAAATTGTCCAGGGCTCGGCGCATGTGGTCGGCGGAGGTGATGAGGACTGCTTTGGTAACGCCGAGGGCTTCCATTATCCGTGCCGAGAACTCGGCGTTCTGCACGGTGGAGCCCGCTTCGGTCTCCGCATGCAGCCGGTGCCTGGCGACGCCGCGAATGTTGAGCCAGTCGGCCATCACCTGCGCCTCGGTGACACCGTTGCGCGGGTTGCCGCCGGTCACGATCACCGGGGAAGCGGGTGACATGTAGGCCTGAATCAGGGCCGCGTGCAAGCGATTACCGAGTTCGGCCCGCATGGTGCCGTCCGGCAGCAGGCCGTACCCGAGCACCACGATCGCGGTCTCGGGGCCGTAGGTGGCCGGTAGCTCGATCCCGGCGAGGCCGGCGACCGAGCCGACCGCACCGATCAGCGGGTCGGGAGCGGGCGCCGCAGCGCCGGGTGCGGCGGTTGCCGCCACTACTGCGATCAGTGCGGCAGGCAGCACGAACGCTGTCGCGTAACGACGCAGTGTCTGGTGAGTGCAGAGCCAGTCCATGGTGACCTCCCGAAGCGACGTCGCATCATCGTCGCGCACCGGAACCCCGGGCATGGAGGTTTTCTGAAATGTTGATGGTTCGGACTGCTGGCCCGGTGTGGCAGGTGCTCGGGAACGCAAAAAGGCCCCCAACCAATGGTTGAGGGCCTTTCGCAATGATGTTCCGGCAGTGTCCTACTCTCCCACACCCTGTCGAGTGCAGTACCATCGGCGCAGGTGGCCTTAGCTTCCGGGTTCGGAATGGGACCGGGCGTTTCCCCACCGCTATAACTACCGTAACTCTATGAAACTATCGACAGCGCTCCCCGAAACACCGACCCCCCGAACGGGACCCGATGACCAGGTTTGCTGCAGTGTCTGTTGTTTCAGAAACCGCACAGTGGACGCGTAACACCTTTGTAGTAAGCCCTCGGCCTATTAGTACCAGTCACCTACACCAGTTACCTGGCTTCCAATTCTGGCCTATCAACCCCATGGTCTGTAGGGGGCCTTAACCCATCAAGTGGGAGAGAAACCTCATCTTGGAACAGGCTTCCCGCTTAGATGCTTTCAGCGGTTATCCCTTCCGAACGTAGCCAACCAGCAGTGCTCCTGGCGGAACAACTGGCACACCAGAGGTTCGTCCGTCCCGGTCCTCTCGTACTAGGGACAGCCTTCCTCAAGTTTCTTACGCGCGCGGCGGATAGAGACCGAACTGTCTCACGACGTTCTAAACCCAGCTCGCGTGCCGCTTTAATGGGCGAACAGCCCAACCCTTGGGACCTACTCCAGCCCCAGGATGCGACGAGCCGACATCGAGGTGCCAAACCATCCCGTCGATATGGACTCTTGGGGAAGATCAGCCTGTTATCCCCGGGGTACCTTTTATCCGTTGAGCGACACCGCTTCCACTTGCCGGTGCCGGATCACTAGTCCCGACTTTCGTCCCTGCTCGACCTGTCAGTCTCACAGTCAAGCTCCCTTGTGCACTTGCACTCAACACCTGATTGCCAACCAGGCTGAGGGAACCTTTGGGCGCCTCCGTTACATTTTGGGAGGCAACCGCCCCAGTTAAACTACCCACCAGGCACTGTCCCTGAACCAGATCATGGTCCGAGGTTAGAAGTCCAATACGATCAGAGTGGTATTTCAACGACGACTCCCACAACACTAGCGTGCCGCTTTCACAGTCTCCCACCTATCCTACACAAACCGTACCGAACACCAATACCAAGCTATAGTGAAGGTCCCGGGGTCTTTTCGTCCTGCCGCGCGTAACGAGCATCTTTACTCGTAATGCAATTTCGCCGAGTCTGTGGTTGAGACAGCAGAGAAGTCGTTACGCCATTCGTGCAGGTCGGAACTTACCCGACAAGGAATTTCGCTACCTTAGGATGGTTATAGTTACCACCGCCGTTTACCGGGGCTTAAATTCTCAGCTTCGCGGACAAAGTCCGCTAACCGGTCCTCTTAACCTTCCGGCACCGGGCAGGCGTCAGTCCGTATACATCGTCTTACGACTTCGCACGGACCTGTGTTTTTAGTAAACAGTCGCTTCTCTCTGGTCTCTGCGACCTTCCCCAGCTCTGAGTGCAAGACTCGTCACCAGGGCAGGTCCCCCTTCTCCCGAAGTTACGGGGGCATTTTGCCGAGTTCCTTAACCACAGTTCTCTCGATCGCCTTAGTATTCTCTACCTGACCACCTGTGTCGGTTTGGGGTACGGGCCGTGTACCAGCTCGCTAGAGGCTTTTCTCGGCAGCATAGGATCACTGAATTCCCCTCAACGGGTACGCATCACGTCTCAGGCTACATGTTGTGCGGATTTGCCTACACAACGCCCTACACGCTTACACCAGGTATTCCATCACCTGGCCCAGCTACCTTCCTGCGTCACCCCATCGCTTACCTACTACAATCGGGGTCCTGTGCAGCAATCATCCCTCTCACCCGAAGGCTCGATAAGACAACATTTGGACAGTTAGCACAACTGATTCAGCATTGGGCGCGGATACACGGGTACGGGAATATCAACCCGTTGTCCATCGACTACGCCTGTCGGCCTCGCCTTAGGTCCCGACTCACCCTGGGCGGATTAACCTGGCCCAGGAACCCTTGGTCATTCGGCGGACGAGTTTCTCACTCGTCTTTCGCTACTCATGCCTGCATTCTCACTCCCGTGGCCTCCACAGCTAGTTCACACTGCTGCTTCCACGGCCACAGGACGCTCCCCTACCCATCCACACACCTGGCCCTGCACGAATGCAGGACGGGTTATTGTGTGAATGCCGCGGCTTCGGCGGTGTACTTGAGCCCCGCTACATTGTCGGCGCAGGATCACTTGACCAGTGAGCTATTACGCACTCTTTCAAGGGTGGCTGCTTCTAAGCCAACCTCCTGGTTGTCTAAGCGACCCCACATCCTTTTCCACTTAGTACACGCTTAGGGGCCTTAGCCGGCGATCTGGGCTGTTTCCCTCTCGACTACGAAGCTTATCCCCCGCAGTCTCACTGCCACGCTCTCACACACCGGCATTCGGAGTTTGGCTGACTTCGGTAAGCTTGTAGGCCCCCTAGGCCATCCAGTAGCTCTACCTCCGATGTGAAACACGTGACGCTGCACCTAAATGCATTTCGGGGAGAACCAGCTATCACGGAGTTTGATTGGCCTTTCACCCCTACCCACAGCTCATCCCCTCAGTTTTCAACCTAAGTGGGTTCGGGCCTCCACGACGTCTTACCGTCGCTTCACCCTGGCCATGGGTAGATCACTCCGCTTCGGGTCCATAATGTGCGACTAAATTTCGCCCTATTCAGACTCGCTTTCGCTACGGCTACCCCTCAACGGGTTAACCTCGCCACACACCGATGACTCGCAGGCTCATTCTTCAAAAGGCACGCCATCACCCCACGTACAAGTACGAGGGCTTTGACGGATTGTAAGCGCACGGTTTCAGGTACTATTTCACTCCCCTCCCGGGGTACTTTTCACCTTTCCCTCACGGTACTAGTCCGCTATCGGTCACCAGGGAGTATTCAGGCTTACCGGGTGGTCCCGGCAGATTCACAGCAGATTTCACGGGCCCGCTGCTACTCGGGTATCTCCTACGGAAGCCAAGATGTTTTCGTCTACGGGATTATCACCCTCTACGACAGGCCGTTCCAGACCACTTCGACTAACAACTTGGTTTCTTACTTCCGCTTGATCCGGCAGAATCAAGAAAGAAGACCCCACAACACCGCATACACAACCCCTGCCGGGTATCACATGTACACGGTTTAGCCTCATCCGCTTTCGCTCGCCACTACTCACGGAATCACTGTTGTTTTCTCTTCCTGTGGGTACTGAGATGTTTCACTTCCCCACGTTCCCTCCACACACCCTATATATTCAGATGCGGGTAACACGACATCACTCGTGCTGGGTTTCCCCATTCGGAAATCCTCGGATCTCAGCTCGGTTGACAGCTCCCCGAGGCTTATCGCAGCCTCCTACGTCCTTCATCGGCTCCTGGTGCCAAGGCATCCACCGTACGCTCTTAAACACTTACTAACAAAGATGCTCGCGTCCACTGTGCAGTTCTCAAACAACACACCCGCGAAAATTCCGTACCCAGACCTACCCAACCTTACGGCCGGCGGTTTCGAGGAAAACTCTCTCGGATCGTATGTTTTGCCTTGAAAAAACACTTTCGCGTGTTCTTTCAGGACCCAATAGTGTGTCGGTATACCCATCGCGGTCGAAGACATTGCTTCGACCGTATGCGATGAAAGTTGTCAGTGTTCCACCCATGAGCACCGCCGGACTACATATGAGTCCGAAACGGCTCTGGCATCCTCGAACCTCGACTACACGAGGCGAGAAATGCAGATGCTCCTTAGAAAGGAGGTGATCCAGCCGCACCTTCCGGTACGGCTACCTTGTTACGACTTCGTCCCAATCGCCGATCCCACCTTCGACGGCTCCCTCCACAAGGGTTAGGCCACCGGCTTCGGGTGTTACCGACTTTCATGACGTGACGGGCGGTGTGTACAAGGCCCGGGAACGTATTCACCGCAGCGTTGCTGATCTGCGATTACTAGCGACTCCAACTTCACGGGGTCGAGTTGCAGACCCCGATCCGAACTGAGACCGGCTTTAAGGGATTCGCTCCACCTCGCGGTATCGCAGCCCTCTGTACCGGCCATTGTAGCATGTGTGAAGCCCTGGACATAAGGGGCATGATGACTTGACGTCGTCCCCACCTTCCTCCGAGTTGACCCCGGCAGTCTCTCACGAGTCCCCGCCATTACGCGCTGGCAACATAAGATAAGGGTTGCGCTCGTTGCGGGACTTAACCCAACATCTCACGACACGAGCTGACGACAGCCATGCACCACCTGTACACCGACCACAAGGGGGCCTACATCTCTGCAGGTTTCCGGTGTATGTCAAACCCAGGTAAGGTTCTTCGCGTTGCATCGAATTAATCCACATGCTCCGCCGCTTGTGCGGGCCCCCGTCAATTCCTTTGAGTTTTAGCCTTGCGGCCGTACTCCCCAGGCGGGGTACTTAATGCGTTAGCTACGGCACGGATCCCGTGGAAGGAAACCCACACCTAGTACCCACCGTTTACGGCATGGACTACCAGGGTATCTAATCCTGTTTGCTACCCATGCTTTCGCTTCTCAGCGTCAGTTACTTCCCAGAGACCCGCCTTCGCCACCGGTGTTCCTCCTGATATCTGCGCATTTCACCGCTACACCAGGAATTCCAGTCTCCCCTGAAGTACTCTAGTCTGCCCGTATCCCCTGCAAGCTTAAGGTTGAGCCCCAAGTTTTCACAGAAGACGCGACAGACCGCCTACAAGCTCTTTACGCCCAGTAATTCCGGACAACGCTCGCACCCTACGTATTACCGCGGCTGCTGGCACGTAGTTGGCCGGTGCTTCTTCTACAGGTACCGTCACTTGCGCTTCGTCCCTGTCGAAAGGGGTTTACAACCCGAAGGCCGTCATCCCCCACGCGGCGTCGCTGCATCAGGCTTTCGCCCATTGTGCAATATTCCCCACTGCTGCCTCCCGTAGGAGTCTGGGCCGTGTCTCAGTCCCAGTGTGGCCGGTCACCCTCTCAGGTCGGCTACCCGTCGTCGCCTTGGTAGGCCGTTACCCCACCAACAAGCTGATAGGCCGCGGGCCCATCCTGTACCGATAAATCTTTCCACCACCGACCATGCGATCGGTGGTCATATCCGGTATTAGACCCAGTTTCCCAGGCTTATCCCGAAGTACAGGGCAGATCACCCACGTGTTACTCACCCGTTCGCCGCTCGTGTACCCCGAAGGGCCTTACCGCTCGACTTGCATGTGTTAAGCACGCCGCCAGCGTTCGTCCTGAGCCAGGATCAAACTCTCCGTTGAAGACTCTCGAAAACACCCCGAAGGGCGCAATCAAAATTATCTAACTAGAGTCCGAAAACCTAGCAAAGCCAAACACCAGCAAAAAAGATTCGCTGTTGTTTTCAATGTCCAACTCTCATGACCGGGGGGTACATGAGAAGTTGGCACCAATAATAATTATTGGCACTGACATTCATCGACACACTATTGAGTTCTCAAAGAACACACGCACACACTTCTACCCACAACTTCTCGGAGGGGTTTCGGTGAGGCAAGGGTTCGTACTTTAGCTCAGGCAACCGGTCGGAAGCAAATCCGTACCGAGTCGGTCTGAACACATGATCAGCCAGGCGCTCATCGTCCTACCTCGTGTCTCGGCCGCTGGGCGGCTGAGTCGGTGTCCGTGTCGCTCTGACT